>NZ_MZXW01000007.1 GCF_004123905.1 Bradyrhizobium betae | reverse complement strand
CCCCGGCTCTGCAGCGCACCGCTGCGCGCTGCGCTGCGTCCGGGGCACGAGCGCGGTGTTTGGCGCAAGACTGCCTCCACGTCGTCATTGGCGAGCGCAGCGAAGCAATCCAGAATCCCTCCGCGGAGACAGTCTGGATTGCTTCGTCGCAAGGGCTCCTCGCAATGACAGGTCGGGAGAGCGAGTCCCTACGGCTCACCCGGCTTGCGACGACACCAGAGCGGCGTTGAGTTCATCGTTATCCTCCCGACCTTTTATTTTGCTTGGTCGGGACGATGCTAATCGAGCGAATTCGCGCGCGCCAGCTAGACCGCGCCGATCTCGGCAAGGCAGGCTTGCGTCAGCGGCATGCGCTCACCGACGAGACGCGGCTCAGTGCAATCCATGTTGAGCGCGAACACCGTGTGCGCCTCGCCCTTCTCGGCCCAGCCGACCATCCAGCCGAGCGACGGCTGGCCGCGCTCGGCCCCTAGCAATCCGGACTTGGCACGGATGATACTGTCGCCAACCTTGGTCACCGGCAGGATGTCAGCGACGAGATCCTGGCTGCGCTTGCTGATCGGCAATGCGCGGCGGCGCAGCCGGTCGACGAAATCGATCTGCTCGACCGGATCGATGCGCAAGGCTCCGGTGAGCCAGAACTGGTCGATGCCGCCGCCGATATCACGATTGCCGTAGTCGAACAGATCGACGTATTTCTGCATCCGCTCTTGCCCGATGCGGCGCGCGATCTCCTGATAGACCGGAACCGCACTCACCGCGATCGCGCTACGCAGCGTGTGATCCTTGTTCCAGGCCTCGATCGGACGCTTCACGCCGTCCCAGGGGAACACGTCCTTGTCGGGATCGACAACGACGCCGGTCTCCAGCGCGATCAGCGAGTTCGGGATCTTGAAGGTGGAGGCCGGCAGCTTGGCCTCGCCCGAACGCTCCTTGTCGCTGGCGACGATCAGGTAGTCCTCGACCTTGTAGCCGACAAAGGTGCCAGACGTGCCGAGGTCGGTGAAGCGTTTTGCAAGGGTGTCACGGATCTCGTTGCGCGGCGGCGCGACATGGGCGAACGCACGCGACGGCAGGATTGCAGTTGCGGCGAGAAGGCCGAGGGTGGAACGGCGGGTGAGCAAGGGCGATGTCCGTCAAGCGATGACAATGGCCGCGACCATGCAGCCGATATCGTGGTGAAACGATGACAGCGCGTCAGCGCCGCCCCGACAGCCGCAGCACGAACACCAGCACCTCGGCGACGGCCTTGTAGAGATCGGGCGGGATCTCCTCGCCGAGCTCGACCCTGGAGAGCGCGCCGGCCAAGATCTCGTTCTCCTCGATCGGGATGTCGTTGGCCTTGGCGATCTCGACGATCTTTTCGCCGATCGTGCCCCTGCCCTTGGCGACGACGACAGGCGCGTTGCAGCCCTTCTCGTAATGCAGCGCGATCGCGAGTTTTGATGGATCGCTCATGTCGCGCGATCCAGGAAATGGCCGGCGCGGGCCGGTGCTGGCTGCGGCGGCGTGCCGTCGCGCACCACGATATCGCCGGGCTTGAGCTCGGCCCTGGTCATCGCCTGGCTGAGCTCGCCGATCCCGGCGCGAAGCTGTTGCGCGGTCGCCGGCCGCTCGGCCCACATCCGCACAAAAGTCTTGTCGCCGTTGAGCGTGATCAGCGCATGCACGGGACCGGCCGGCTCGACATTGAGCGTGAAGCGCGCGCGCCAGGCGCGTTTGGCGGGATCGGCCGACTCATTGCCGCCGTCGCGCGAGATCTCGAACTGCGCCATTGCAGTGCCCTGCGGCGTCGCAAACGGAATCTCGAAATTCCACTGCGGCGCGCTCGGGTCGATGCGGTGACCGCTGGCATCGGTGCGATCGGGGAGTGATGCGACTTGCAACAGCGTCTGCCGCGCGATCGCGGCATCGGTGTCGTCGAGCAGGCGATGCAAGGTTGCAGCGAGCGGTGTATCCGGCGCGAGCGATGGCGAGGCGATAGCCTGCGCAGCCGGCAGCGCGCCGCGGAACGGCGGCGGCGTCGTGCGCGTGGCGGCCTCGAAGAGTTGGCCATCGGGCACGGCCTTGTTCGAGCCTGGCACGTTCCCGATCAGGCGCGGCAGGTTTTGCGTGACCTCTTGCAGCAGGCTCGCGGCAAGGCCTGCGGACATGGTTCGCGGCACCACGGCCGGCGGAGCGCCGCCAGCGATGTCGGCCAGCACGGCCGCCGCGGGATTGGCGCTACGCGGCGCTTGGGCGATCTCGGCTCCCGTTGAAGGCAGTGCGGCTTGCACAGCTTCACCTGCTGCTGGAGCCTGCGCGGCGGCGACCTGCGGCGTCGTAGTGGCGTTCGTCGGGATCGCCGCGCCCTGCGCCTGCGGTGCGGCAGTCTCGAGCGTGGCCAACGTCTGGCGCAACACCAGCAGCGCCGCTTTCAGGTCCGGCACAGTGCCGGAGGACGGCGTCGTGCCTGCGGCCAGCGAAGCCTCGAGGAACAGTCCGGACTTCTGGAAGGCGGATTCGATATGGCCGCCATCGAGGGCGGTGTTGAGCGGCGTCTGCTGCGCCAGCACATCCAGCACCGCCTGCTTCAGCCCCGCCGGCAGATCGCTGCCGGTGACGACGGAGGCGAGGTTGGCGAACAGCGGCGCCTGGCTGCCCTGTTTTGTGACGGCCTCTGCCGAGGCGACGGTGACGGCGACGTGCTCCAGCGGCGTCAGCGTGTTGCGTGCCGCGGTCGGCGCCAGCGACGGGCTGTCCACCAGCGACGCGGCAGACGGTGTCAGCGTGATTTGGTCGGCGGTCGCCTGCCCTGTCCCGCCTACGACGGCGAGCCGGACGGTGCCGTCATTCTGCGACACCGCGAGCTGGAGATTTTGCCCCGGCGTCAGCGACACCTCCGACATCACGTCCATCGAAAGGTTGGCGATCGCGATCCGCACCAGATTGTCGGCCATCACGCTGACGACCCTTGCGTCCACGACGCTGCCGGCCTGAAGCACGAGATCGGGCGTCGCCGCATCAGCCACAGGGCTGGCGGCACTGACGGGAACGATCGAGCTTATCGGCGTCGGCATCTCAGGGGCCCAGGGAGCGCTAGCCCCACCCTAAGGCCGCCCTCGTAAACCTCTCGTTAAGGACCTTTGGCCGCTTGCGGCGGCTTCACGGCCACCAAAACTGTCACGGCGGCCTGAAAATCCTTCAGGCGAGCGGCGCGGCGGGCGGCCGCCTCCTCGTCCACGCCCCATTTCTCGGCGTTCCAGTCCTCATCGACATGGGCGGCGGCCCAGATCTGGTCGGCATCGCGCACGTCATGGGCCAGCGCCAGCGCCAGCAGCGCCGAGCCGGTCAGGGTCGTGACCACGTGGAGCGCCGCGACCGACCAGGCATCCCCGGGCAGCGCCGCGCGGGCGGCCTGAACCGCTTCCTCCGGCTGCTTCACGTGCATGACGCCCTCGGACAGGATGAAATGCGCCCCGAGCCGCTCCGCGGCCCAGAACAGCACGGGATCCCAATGGGCGGTCTCGCGGGCGACCAGTCCCTCGGGGTGGCCCGCGCGGTAGAACAGCAGGTCGGACTCGAAATACTTTGCGAGGTCTTCGGCTACGAGATCGACGCGATCGACGACGCCCTCGACCACGCTGTTGGCGATCCGCGTCAGCGGCATGGCCACGGGATTGATCGTCTCGCCCTGGGCCGCCCATTCCGCGGCCACAGCATCGGCCAGCGCGCGCGAGGGGATCACCACCTGACGGCGGGAGGGCGTGCGGATCGGCTTGCCGTCGAGCGTGATGGCGAAGCCGCCCTCGGCCTCGGCCACGCCCGCCTCCGTGTAAAAACGCTTGCGCTGCGGCGTGCGCGCGGCCTGGCGCACCGCCTCCTGCGGATCGAGCGGGGACCGCCCCGCAACCTCATCGAACAATTCGCGCATCTCGTTTCGGCCCTGGTCTCTGAATGCTAGGCTTTTAAGCTAAGACCTGTGGCCGATAAAGTGAGCAGCGGGCATGAGGGAACTTGCCGGCATTGTGGCCCTGTTGGCCGGGCTTTGGCCGGTCGTGGCGGAGGCCGGCTTTCGCACCCCGGAATCGCTGGTCCGGAATGTCTACGCCTATTACGGCCAGGGCGCACCCGAGCTGTCGAAAGGCCTGCCGCGCGATGCCGTGACCGCCCGGCAATTCTTCGATGCCCCCCTGCGCAAGACCTGGAGCACGCCGAGGCTCGAGCCCTACGATTTCCTGGTGCAGAGCCCGAGCTGGAAGCTCGGCCCCGTGACGATCGCGGTCGTGCGCCGGCAATACGACAAGACCTATGTCGCGGCGAATTTCGACAATCACGGCCGCCGGGTGGTGCTGAATTTCGTCCTGGTCAACGGGCCTGAAGGATGGCTGATCACGGACGTCGAGAGCCCGCATGATAGTTTGCGGATGTTTCTGGAGCAGTTTCGGAATTGAGGGGCGGTCGCAACCACAATCACCGCTGTCATGCCCCGCGAAGGCCGTTACGGTGTCTTCTTTGCCAGCTGGCAGGTCGGCTCAATCGACTTGACCCGCGGTCAAACTGTCAGTGATGTGTCCGAACAACCGTCAGCTATGTCCCAGTCTGAACACTACGCGGGCGATGACACCGGAGAATGTAGCCCCTACTCCTCCGGTGCGTTCTCGATCGGATCGAAACGGCTCGCATCGAGCCCCAGCAGATTCCACGACTGCTGCATGTGCGGCGGCAGTGGTGCGGTGGCGTCGATCACGCCGCCGCGCGGGTGCGGAATGACGATGCGGCGCGCGAGCAGATGCAGACGGTTCTGCAAACCACCCGGCAGCTGCCAGTTCTCGATGTTGAAATATTTGGGATCGCCGACGATGGGGTGACCGATATGCTCCATGTGCGCGCGCAGCTGATGCGTGCGCCCGGTGACCGGTTTCAGCGACACCCAGGTCAGCTTGTTGCCGGCAGTCTCGACCACCGCATAATACGTCACTGCGTGGCTCGCGCCCTCATCGCCGTGCTGGGCGATGCGCATGATGGTGTCGTCCTCGCTTTCCTCCTTCGCAAGGAAGGTCGAGATACGGCCCTGCTTCGGCTTGGGCAGGCCCGGCACCAGCGCCCAATAGGTTTTCCGCGCCGACCGCGAGCGGAAGGCGCCGGTCAGATGCGAGGCGGCAAAGCGCGTCTTGGCGATCAGGAGACAGCCCGACGTCTCCCTGTCGATGCGATGCACGAGGCGCGGCTTCTGGCCCTTGGAATCGCGCATCACCTCCAGCATCTGGTCGATGTGCCGCGTCATGCCCGAGCCGCCCTGCACGGCAAGGCCCAACGGCTTGTTCAGCACGAGAACATCGTCGTCCTCGTAGATCGTCATCTCTTTCAGCGCGGCCAACGTCTTTTGCGCGGCTTCCGAGAGCGGACTGGCAGCCTTCGGCGTGTCGAGCTTCAGCGGCGGAATGCGGACGCTCTGGCCCTCCTCCAGCCGGTCCTTGCTGTCGACACGCTTGCCGTCGACGCGCAGCTCGCCTTTGCGCACGACGCGCTGGATGTGGGAGAACGACAGCCCCGGAAAACGCGCCTCGAGGAAACGGTCGACGCGCATGTTGTTCTCGTCGGCCGTGACCTTGACGGTCTGTACCTTGGTCGGCAGCAGCACCTCGACCGGTTTTTCCGGCGCAGGCTTTTCCAGCGCAGGCTCCGACACACGCCGCTCAGCGCGCTCGGCCGCAAAGCGCGGCGGCCGCCCACCCGGCTTGCCGCCAGGACGCGGCCCCGCCTTCTTCGCACTGCCCGCCTTGAACGGACGCGCCTCCTTGCGCTCGTCGCGCTCGCGAGGCTTGGGATTCATTCTCTTGATGCGGCGGCTCATGCGGTTTTTCCAAGCTTTCGTGTCGACTGCGCGTTGGCGCGGCGGGGCAGCGACGCAACTTGCGCGCCTACCTCATTCTCCGCCAATCGCAGCTCATATTGCTGTTGCAGGTTCATCCAGAATTGCGGGCTCGTGCCGAACCAGTGGCCAAGCCGCAGCGCCGTATCGGCAGTGATGCCACGCTGCCCGTTGATGATGCCGGTGATGCGATTAACCGGCACGTCGATCTGGCGCGACAGCTCCGCGGCCGTGATGCCGAGTTCGCGCAGTTCTTCGGCTAGATGCTCGCCGGGATGTGTGGGTGTATGGGGCATGGGAATTTCCCTGCCGAGTAGCAAGATTTACGCGTTACGTAAACCGTAAATGTACGCCTCTAGAGGGCTGAAAGCCCTACGTCCCGCCCCGCTCCTTCCGCAGCTTGGCCCAGTAATCCAGTCGCTTGCGGATCTCCCGCTCGAAACCCCGCTCGGGCGGGTCGTAGAAGCTCTGGCGGCCCAGGGCTTCCGGGAAGTAGTCCTGCCCCGAAAAGGCGTCGGGGGTATCATGGTCGTATTCGTAGGCCGCGCCGTAGCCTTCCGACTTCATCAGCTTGGTCGGGGAATTGAGGATGTGCTTTGGCGGCAGCAGCGAGCCGGCCTGCTTTGCCGTCTGCATCGCAGCCTTGAAGGCGGTATAGACCGCGTTCGATTTCGGCGCGGTGGCGAGATAGACCACGGCTTGCGCGATCGCGAGCTCGCCTTCGGGATGCCCGAGGAAGTCGAAGGCGTCCTTGGCCGCATTGGCGATGACGAGCGCCTGCGGATCGGCAAGGCCGATGTCCTCCACCGCCATGCGCACCACGCGGCGGGCCAGGAACAGCGGGTCCTCGCCGGCATCGAGCATGCGCGCGAGATAATAGAGCGCGGCATCGGGATCGGAGCCGCGTACCGACTTATGCAGCGCCGAGATCAAATTGTAGTGGCCGTCGGCCGACTTGTCGTAGATCGGGGCGCGGCGTTGCAGGATGTCTTGCAATTGTGCGGCGTTGAAAATCTCGTCCGCTCGCGCCGAACGCCAGACCTCCTCTGCGAGCGTCAGTGAGGCACGGCCGTCGCCGTCGGCCATGCGCACCAGAACCGCGCGCGCCTCGTCATCGAGCGGCAGCTTCTTGCCCTCGACCTCCTCGGCATGCGCGAACAGCTTTTCGATTGCGGCGGCATCGAGCGAGCGAAACACCAGCACGCGCGCGCGCGACAGGAGCGCCGCGTTGAGCTCGAAGGACGGGTTTTCAGTGGTGGCGCCGACCATCACCACCGTGCCGTCTTCCATCACGGGCAGAAACGAATCCTGCTGGGCGCGGTTAAAGCGATGCACCTCGTCGACGAACAGCAGCGTGCCCTTGCCCATCTCGCGGCGGGCGCGCGCGGCATCGAACGCTTTCTTCAAATCTGCGACGCCGGAGAACACCGCCGAGATCTGCTCGAAATGCAGATCCGTCGCATCGGCCAGCAGCCGCGCCACCGTGGTCTTGCCGGTGCCGGGCGGCCCCCAGAACACCAGCGATCCCAGCGTGCGTGTCTCCAGCATGCGCGTCAGCGCACCGTCGGGACCGAGGATGTGATCCTGGCCGACGACCTCCGACAGCACACGCGGACGCAGCCGGTCCGGCAGCGGATGCGGAGCTTCGTGATCGAGCCCCGCCGCGGCGAAGAGAGTTGGCGTCTCCTGTGGTCGCTTCGGACTCATCCGCCCAGCGTGACGTTGATCTGCTGACCGCCGCGCACCAGCGTGATGCGCCAGATCCGCGGGCGCTCGCCTGCGGCCTTTTCGAGGTCGCCGGTCTTGCCGATCTTCTGGTTGTTGACGGCCAGGATGATGTCGCCCTTCTGGAAGCCGACATTCGCGGCCGCGCTGTCGCCGCCGAGATCGGTGATCACGACGCCTTCGGTGTCGGCGTCCAGATGCAGCTCGTCGGCGACCGCCGGCGTGATGGTCGAGACCTTGGCACCCTGGAACGGCGAGCGCGCGGTGACGACGAGCTCGTTGCGCCCCGTATCGGGCGCGGTCTCCAGCGCCACCGTGAGCTTGACCGGCTTGCCACCACGCTGCACGTCGATCTGCGCGGTGCCGCCGAGCGGACGCGTGGCGAAGCGGTAGTCGAAGGCATTGGGATCATCGACGGTCTGGCCGTCGATGCCGGTGATGAGATCGGAGGATTTCAGCCCAGCCTTGGCCGCGGGGCCGCTCGCAACCACGCTTGCGACCAGCGCACCTGTCGGCGAACGCAGGCCGAGGCTCTCGGCGATCTCCGGCGTCACCGCCTGCAATTTCGCCCCGAGCCAGGGACGCTTCACCGCCTTGCCGCCGCCCTTGGCGGAGGCAACGACGACGCGCACCATGTTGGCCGGAATCGCAAAGCCGATGCCCTGCGAGCCGCCGGAGCGCGAATAGATCGCGGTGTTGATGCCGGCGAGCCGGCCATTCATGTCGACCAGCGCGCCACCGGAATTGCCGGGATTGATCGCCGCATCGGTCTGGATGAAGAACTGGTAGTCGGTGATGCCGACCTGCGTGCGCGCGAGCGCCGAGATGATGCCGTGGGTCACCGTCTGGCCGACACCGAAGGGATTGCCGATCGCCATCACGACGTCGCCCACCATCAGCTCGTCCGAATTGGTGAATTCGAGCGCCGGAAACTTCTCCTTGGTATCCTTCAATCGCAGCACCGCGAGATCGCTACGGGAATCCTTCAGCACGATCTCGGCCTCGAACTCGCGCTTGTCCGACAGCGAGACCTTCACCTGGTCGGCGCCCTCGATCACGTGAACGTTGGTGACGACGAGCCCGGACGCATCGACGATCACGCCCGAGCCAAGCGAGCGCTGGACCTGCTCCTGCTGCTGACCTGGCACGCCGAAGAAGCGGCGGAAGATCGGATCATCGAGGAGCGGATTGCGGTTCTGCACCACCTTGGCGGCATAGACGTTGACGACCGCCGGCTGCACCCGCTGCACGATCGGCGCATAGGACAGCCGCAGCTCGGCCGGCGATGACGGGACACGGCGGTCCTGCGCGGCGGCCGGATTGAAGTGGGCTGATAACGCTATGCACAATGCCGTGACGACGGCGGTCCAGGTCGATCGAAACATTCCTACCTCGTGGAAAAGACGCCGGAATATAGGCGCGTTCGCCCCCCAATAGAAGGGCGCCGGGCGGCATTATTCACCCCCGTCCCGGCGGCTCGGCAAGCAAGCCCCGCGTGCGAAACGGCAAGTCGACCGGTGCTTTGGATTGGCATGATGCGCGTCATCTTGCATTGTGATGGCGGCGGATTCGGTTGCGGCGAATTTACATCAGTGGGAACCGCGCAACCGGGCGCCGCGTCGCGGGGCAGTCATCGATCATGCCTAGGCTCTCCGCCAGCGACTTGGGGAAGTTCGTCAAACGATGGAGGCGTAACGTGAGCAGAATCAGATTTGCAGCGACGGCGATGGGGCTGGCCGGTGCGCTGGCGGCCTCGCAGGCCCAGGCCCAAACGGCGAGCAACAGCGAGCAGGAAATCGCCCTGCTGAAGCAGCAGTTGAAGATGCTGGAACAGAAGCTCGACAAGCTCCAGAGCCAGACCGCCGCAAACACGGCGGCCACGGCGAAGGCCAAGGTCGAAGCCAAGGCCGAAGCGAAGGCCGAAGCGCGCTCTGAGGCGAAGGCCGTCGTTGCCAACGCCAATGCGGCGTTTCCGGTCAAGGGCGCGCCGCCGACGGCCGGCGTTATCGTGACGATGCCGAACAACCGGCCGACCATCTGTACCGCTGACGGGGCGAACTGTGTCGCGATCACCGGCCGCGTCCACTGGGACGTCGGCGGCTACGACTACCGTCCCAACACGGCCGCCACCGTGCCGCAGAAGCTCGACAGCGGCGAGAATGTCCGTCGCGCCCGCATCGGTATCACCGGCAAATTCCTCGAAGACTGGAATTTCGCACTGATCTACGATTTCGGCGGCTCGTCCGACGGATTTGGCGGCACCGGCGCCGCCGGCGCGACCCCTGTCGGCTTCCTGCCCGGCGGCGGCACATCCGGCATCGAGAACGCGTTTGTGAGTTACACGGGGCTGAAGCCGTTCGGCGGCAAGATGGCGATCGAAGCCGGCGTCATGGATATCGCCTGGACCATGGATGAATCCACGAGCTCCAACGACATTGCCTTCATGGAACGCGCCTCAGTCGGCATCATCGCGCAAAACATCGCCGCCGGCGACTTCCGTTCTGCGGCGGGCGCACGCTGGTACAACGACGTCTTCTACGCTGGCGCCTACGTGACAGGCCCGACCACAGGTGCCATTCATTCTGCCTCGAGCGTTTCGCCTCCCGGGACCAGCGAGCAATACGGCGCGACCGCCCGCGTTGCCGGCCAGGTCGTCAGCGGCAAGGACTACTCGGTGCATCTCGGCGGCGACGCCCAATGGCTGATCCAGCCGCCGCGCAATCTGGTCGCCAACACGCAAACGCTCACACTCAGCGACCGGCCCGAGCTGCGCATCGACCCCACGACACTGATCTCGACCGGAGCAATTGCAAATGTGTCGGGCGCTCAGGTCTATGGCGTCGAAGCCGCAGCCACCTACGGATCGCTCTGGGTCCAGGGCGAATATTACTGGTTCAATATCGATCGCGGCGCGAATACCGCCGTGGCGCCGATCGGTACATCGAGCCTGAAATTCCAGGGTGGTTACGCGCAAGCGGCCTATGTCTTGACCGGTGAATCCCGCAAGTACAATCCGGGCAATGCCGCCTATGGCGGCGTCAAGCCCGATCATCCATTCTCGCTCGCTGGCGGCGGCTGGGGCGCCTGGGAGATCGCCGGCCGCTACTCCACCGTCGATTTGAACGATCAGCTCGCGACCGCCGCCGGCATCGCCGGCGGACGCCAGACGGTCTACACGCTCGCGCTCAATTGGTACGTCAACGGCAATGTGCGCTTCATGCTCGACTACCTGCATGGCACGGTGTCGAAGCAGGCCTCGGCGGTGTCGGCGGCGGACGTCGGCTCGAAGTTCGACGCGGTTGCATTGCGCACGCAGTTTGCGTTCTGATGCGATCTGGTTCGGGAGCGGCATCGTCCGCTCCCGAACATCTAGGCCGCGCGCTTCTTCTTCACGACCACCGGCGGCGGTGCGCAGGACAGCCGCTGCTGGTGGCTTTCGCCCCACGCCTTCAGGATGTCGATCACCGGCTTGAGGCTCTCGCCCAGCTCGGAGAGGCAGTACTCGACGCGCGGTGGCACTTCCGCATAGACCTTGCGGATGACGAGCTTGTCCTCCTCCAGCGCGCGAAGCTGCTTTGTCAGCATGCGCTGGGTGATGCCAGGCATCCGGCGGCGCAGTTCGCCGAAGCGCTGGGTGCCGTCCTGGAGGTGGTAGAGGATCACGCCCTTCCACTTGCCGTCGATCAGGTCCAGCGTCGCCTCGACCGAGCAGCCGGGGCGCCGGGTAAAATCTCGCCGTTTCATGCATGTTTTCCCAATAGTATCCAAACAGGGACTATATCCCCGAATTTACAGTACTTGCCAAATCGGAGCCAGGACGACAGTTAGGACGGCAGGCGCACATCACAAAGCCAAAGCGCCATCTGATGGAGACAAGCCATGAAGGCCGTCGGCTACAAAAAGTCGCTTCCGATTGAGAATCAGGACGCGCTGATCGATTTCGAGACCGCAAAGCCAGAGCCCAGGGGACGCGACATCCGCGTCGCCGTGAAGGCGATCTCGGCCAATCCGGTCGATTACAAGGTGCGCAAGCGCGCCGCCCCGCCCGAGGGCGAGACCAAGATTCTGGGCTATGACGCAGCCGGCCTTGTCGACGCCGTCGGGCCCGAGGTCACGCTGTTCAAGCCCGGTGACGACGTGTTCTACGCCGGCTCGATTTTGCGCCAGGGCACCAACGCGGAATTCCATCTGGTCGACGAGCGCATCGTCGGCAATAAGCCGAAGTCGCTCTCGTTCGTGCAGGCCGCCGCCCTCCCCCTCACCTCCATCACCGCCTGGGAATTGCTGTTCGACCGGCTCGGCGCAGTGCCCGGCAAGAGCGTCGATCCGCGCACGCTGCTGATCACGGGCGGCGCCGGCGGCGTCGGCTCGATCCTGATCCAGCTTGCGCGCCGCCTCACGGGCCTCACGGTGCTCGCGACGGCGACGCGGCCGGAGTCGCAAAAGTGGTGTCTCGATCTCGGCGCGCATGCCGTGATCGATCACGGCAAGCCGATGAAGGAGCAGATCGAAAAGCTCAAGCTGCCGCCTGTCGCACTGGTGGCGAGCCTCACCTTCACCGACCAGCACTACAAGGCGATCGCCGACTTCATGGCGCCGCAGGGCCGGTTCGGCCTGATCGACGATCCGCCGGAGTTCACCATGAGCGCCTTCAAGGGCAAGGCGATCTCGGTGCATTGGGAATCGATGTTCACGCGCTCCTCGTTCCAGACACCGGACATGATCGCGCAGCATCATCTGCTCAACGACGTCGCCGACCTCATCGACAAGGGCGTCTTGCGCACCACGCTCGACCAGACTTTTGGCACGATCAACGCAGCCAACCTCAAGCGCGCGCATGCGCTCTTGGAGAGCGGCAAGTCGCGCGGCAAGATCGTGCTGGAGGGGTGGTAGGCGAGGATCTAGTAGGGTGGGCAAAGGCGTTCTTGCGCCGTGCCCACCACCTCTCTCGATCGCAAAAAGTGCGTGGGCACGCTTCGCTTTGCCCACCACCCTACGGCAGCTACGCTTCGGGCAGGACGCCCTCGACGAACAGCAGCCGCCGCTCCAGCGCATCGGCGCGGATCTTGAGCGCCTCGGCATATTCCGGCGAGGCGTACCATTCCTTCAGCCGCGCCATCGACGGGAATTCGACGAGGACGATGGCTTTCGGCGGAAGGTTGCCTTCCGCCAGTTCGGCCTTGCCGCCACGGACGAGATAACGCCCGCCGTACTGCGCAATGGTTTTCGCCGCGAGCGCGCGATAGGCTTCAAAGCCATCGAGATCGCGCATCTCGACTTCCGAGATCACATAGGCCGGCATGCCTCGCCTCACGCGATCGTATTGACGATGCCGCCTTCCGCCCGCAGCGCGGCGCCGTTGGTGACGGATGCTTCCTTGGAGGCGACATAGACCACCATATTCGCGATCTCGTCGACGCTCGCAAAACGCTGGATCAGCGAGCTCGGGCGGTGCTGCTTGACGAAATTGGCAGCGGCCTCATCCACCGACTGCCCGTTCTGCTTCGCGAGATCCTTCACGAAGGTCTCGACGCCTTCCGACATGGTCGGGCCCGGCAGAACGGAATTGACGGTGACGCCGGTGCCGCGGGTGAGCTGCGCGAGGCCGCGCGCGACCGAGAGCTGGGCGGTCTTGCTCATGCCGTAGTGGATCATCTCGACGGGAATGTTGAGCCCGGACTCCGAGGAGATGAAGACGATGCGGCCCCAATTGCGCTCGAGCATGCCCTTCATGTAGGCGCGCGACAGCCGCACGCCGCTCATGACGTTGACCTCGAAGAAGCGGCTCCAGTCCTCATCCGGGATCTCGAAAAAGTCCTTCGGCTCGAAGATGCCCGCATTGTTGATGAGGATGTCGACCTCGGGCAGTGCAGACACGAGCGCCTTGCAGCCCGCGGCGGTCGAGACGTCGGCGGCGATACCGCGCACCTTGCCGCCCGCCGCTTCCAGCTTGCGAACAGCTGCATCGACCTTGTCCTGGCCGCGGCCGTTGATCACGACACTGGCGCCGGAAGCAGCCAGGCCCTTGGCGATGGCGTGGCCGATGCCGGCGGTCGAGCCGGTCACAAGCGCGGTCTTTCCGGAAAGGTCGATCTTCATGCGTCGTCTCCATTGATGTTGACGGAGATATCGTGCGCTGCACACGCAGCTTCAATCGTCCCTCACCGACGCGTGAGGATTCAGTTGCGCGGCGGCAGCGTCCGGACAAACGCGACGATGGCATCGAGATCCTGGGCCGTCATGCTGGCATAGGAAGCATACGCCATCGGCGGCTTCAGCTTGTGGCCGTCGCGCGCGATGCCTTGCGTAATCGCACGTTTGATTTCGTCGTCGCTCCATTGGGCAAGGCCTGCCGCTGGATCAGGGGTGATGTTGGGAGAGACGGATTCGCCCCATGGCCCCTTGAAGGTCCGGCCCCCCTTCCCGCTCGCCCCGGCGAAATCGTGCACCACGGACGGGCCTTCCGGCGTGTGACATTCCAGGCAATGGGCGATGGTGAGGAGATAACGGCCGCGCGCGAGCTTGTCGGACAGTTCCTGCTCGCTCGCCTGCTTGCCGGCGTAGGTCGGCAGCTCCGGCCTCAGCGCGATCCTGTATTCCGGCGCCGGCGTCTCGTGACGCACTGGCGGAACCGAGCGCAGATAAGCCGCGAGCGCATCGAGATCGCGGGCCGTGAGCACCGTGTAGAATGCGGTCGGCATGATCGATGCGACCTTGGTGCCATCAGGCTTGATGCCGCTGACGAGAAACCGCTTCAGCTCGGCATCGCTCCAGTTGCCGATCCCGGTGTCCTTGTCCGGCGTGATGTTGGAGCCGGTAACCTTGAACGCCGGCTCGTCAAAAACCTGGCTGCCGCCCGAAAGTGCACGCGAGAGATCGAGCCCTTGCGGCCCGCGCGGCGTATGGCAGTTGTGGCAGACCATCACGCTGTTGGCGAGATAGGCACCGCGCTCGACCAGCGTCTCGCCCGCGGCCGGCGACATCAGCAGCGCCAGCGCAAATCCAAACACAATCCTCATGAGAGCCCCCGCCCGGAATCGCGTTCAACAAAACGATGCGCGGCATGAGATAATCGCCGCGCATACAAAAAAGCGGCGCCCAGGGGCGCCGCTTTCGAAAACTCTCTACCGGTCGGCTTACGCCGCCTCGGCTTCCTTCTCTTGCACCGGACCGGAGTCCTGGCCCTTGGCGTCGACGTCGCGATCGACGAACTCGATCACGGCCATCGCGGCGTTGTCGCCGTAGCGGAAACCGGCCTTGATGATGCGGGTGTAGCCGCCCTGGCGGTCCTTGTAGCGGGGCGCCAGGACGTCGAACAGCTTCCTGACCTGGTCCTTGTCGCGCATCTCGGAGATCGCCTGGCGGCGCATGGCCAGACCGCCCTTCTTGCCGAGGGTGATGAGCTTCTCGACGATCGGACGAAGCTCCTTGGCCTTGGGCAGCGTGGTGACGATCTGCTCGTGCTTGATCAGCGCGGCGCACATGTTGGCGAACATCGCGCGGCGATGCTCGGCGGTGCGGTTGAGCTTACGATGAACCTTGCCGTGACGCATGTGTGTATTCCTTACATATGAACTGCCGCGACGGTTCGTCGGATCAGTTGCTCAGGTGGGCTTCCTGCGTTCGCCCATAAAAATCGCGGCCGGATATCTCCGGCCGCGACGATGAAAAGCGGATCAGTAGTGATCCTCAAAGCGCTTGGCGAGCTCGTCGATGTTCTCAGGCGGCCAGCCCGGCACTTCCATGCCGAGATGCAGACCCATCTGGGCCAGCACTTCCTTGATCTCGTTCAGCGACTTGCGGCCGAAGTTCGGGGTGCGGAGCATTTCGGCTTCCGACTTCTGCACGAGGTCGCCGATGTAGACGATGTTGTCGTTCTTCAAGCAGTTGGCCGAACGCACCGACAGCTCGAGCTCGTCCACCTTCTTGAGGAAGGCCGGGTTGAAGGCGAGGTCCGGGATGATCTCCTGGGCGACTTCCTTGCGCGGCTCTTCGAAGTTGACGAACACGTTGAGCTGATCCTGCAGGATGCGGGCGGCGTAAGCCACCGAGTCATCCGGCGTCAGCGCGCCGTTGGTCTCGATCGTCATGGTCAGTTTGTCGTAGTCGAGGATCTGGCCCTCGCGGGTGTTCTCGACCTTGTAGGAGACCTTGCGGACCGGCGAGTACAGGCTGTCGACCGGGATCAGGCCGATCGGCGCATCCTCAGGACGGTTGCGCTCGGCGGGCACGTAGCCCTTGCCGGTGGCGACCGTGAACTCCATGCGGATCTCGGCGCCCTCGTCGAGCGTGCAGATCTGGAGGTCCGGGTTGAGCACGACGACATCGCCGACGGTCTGGATGTCGCCGGCGGTGACCGTGCCCGGGCCCTGCTTCTTCACGACCATGCGCTTGGGGCCTTCGCCCTGCATCTTGATCGCGATGTCTTTGATGTTGAGCACGATGTCGGTGACGTCCTCACGGACGCCAGCGATCGAGGAGAACTCGTGCAGCACGCCGTCGATGTGCACCGACTGCACCGCTGCGCCCTGGAGCGAGGAGAGCAGGATGCGGCGCAGCGCATTGCCGAGGGTCTGACCGAAGCCGCGCTCGAGCGGCTCGGCGACGACGGTCGCGAAACGCGAGGGATCGCTGCCGGGCTGGACCTGGAGCTTGTTCGGCCGAATCAGTTCTTGCCAATTTTTCTGGATCGTCACTGTTTCACCCATACAGGCCAGTCAAACTGCTGTTGCAGACACTGGCGTTGGAGAAAGGCCGCAGATCATTCCCGCGGCTTTGCAAAAAACAATCGCGGGCGCCGATGCGCCCGCAACCTGGTATCAAACGCGCCGACGCTTGCGGGGGCGGCAACCGTTGTGCGGGATCGTGGTCACGTCGCGGATCGAGGTGACGGTGAAGCCCGCGGCCTGGAGCGCACGAAGCGCCGACTCACGGCCCGAACCGGGGCCGGCGACTTCGACTTCCAGCGTGCGCATGCCGTGTTCCTGCGCCTTCTTCGACACGTCCTCGGCGGCAACCTGCGCGGCATACGGGGTCGACTTGCGCGAGCCCTTGAAGCCCATCGTGCCGGCGGAAGACCAGGCAATCGTGTTGCCCTGCGCGTCGGTGATGGTGATGGTCGTGTTGTTGAACGACGAGTTCACGTGCGCGACGCCGGAGGCGATGTTCTTGCGCTCACGACGACGAACGCGGGTGGCTTCCTTGCCCATAGACTACCTTTCCTGAAGATCTCAAACGCCGCCGTAATGCCAGCGGCTACACCTGATGGAACGAAAGGCGTGCGGCGAACGGGATGTCCCCTGTTCGCCGCACGCCGCGATTGGATGCGAAAACTTACTTCTTCTTGCCGGCGATGGCTTTCGCCGGACCCTTGCGCGTGCGCGCATTGGTGTGGGTACGCTGACCGCGCACCGGCAGACCGCGACGATGACGCAGGCCGCGATAGCAGCCGAGGTCCATCAGACGCTTGATGTTGATGCCGACCTCACGACGCAGATCGCCCTCGACGAGATAGTCGCGGTCGATCACTTCGCGGATCTGGAGCACTTCGGCGTCGCTGAGCTGATTGACGCGACGATCCTCGGTGATCTTGACCTTCTCCAGGATCTCACCGGCGATCTTCTGACCGATGCCATGGATATACTGAAGCGCGATCAGCACGCGCTTGTTGGTGGGAATGTTCACGCCGGCAATACGGGCCACGGCCTTCTCTCCTGTCGCCGATCCTCGTCAGGACCGGGCTTTAAGTGCTTGTGTTCTCGGGCAGGTGTTCACAAACGCGAACACGACGCCCACCCCTGGTCTTCCTGGGGCCCGGCATCGTCTGAAACTATCCGACTTGGATGCGGGGCTTATTAGGGGATTCCAGGGGCTTTCGTCAACCGCTGCTAGCGCTTGGCTCGCTTTTTCGTGACCTTTTTTGGTCCCTTCTTCGAACCTTTTTTGACGGCCTTCTTGGCGGTCTTTTTGACACCCTTTTTAGCCGTTTTCTTGGCTGTCTTCTTGGCGCCCTTCACGGCCTTCTTAGCGGTTTTGGCCGATTTGGCGGCCTTTTTGGCTGTTTTCGCCGGCTTTTTAGCCGCCTTGGCCTTCTTAGCCCCCTTTTTGGCCGCTGCCGCCTTGGCCGCGCTGCGGGCATGGGTCTTGGGTTCAACCGCCCCGAGCGCGAGCAATTGGCGGTGGATAGCGCGGGTGACCTCGTCGATCGCCATCATGCCGTCGATGGTGGAGAGCTTCCGCCGCTCGGAATAGTAGTGAATCAGCGGTTCCGTCTGGTTGCGGTAGCTCGCTAACCGCTTGGTCAGGACCTCCGGGGTGTCGTCGACCCGGACCTCCTCCCCGCGCTCCCGCATCTGGGCGACACGGGTCTCGACGCGACTCAGCAGCGCGCTCTCGTTGACGCGGAGCTCGATCACGGCGTCGAGCTTGAGATGCTTGTGCTTGAGAAGCTCATCCAGCGCCTCGGCCTGCGGCACGGTGCGCGGAAAGCCGTCGAGGATAAAACCGTTCTTCGCATCCGGCTGGTCGATGCGGTCGGAGATGATTCCCACCACGACCTCGTCGGGGACGAGGCCGCCACCAGCCATGATCTCCTTGGCCTTCAGGCCGACCGGCGTTCCCGCCGCGACGGCTGCACGCAACATCTCGCCGGTCGAGAGCTGGACGATGCCATAGCGCTGCACCAGCAGCTGCGCCTGGGTCCCCTTGCCCGACCCCGGCGGTCCCAGAAGTATAATTCTCATCGGCGTACGCCCCCCGGATTGGTGAGCGATACGTCGCGCACCTGTGTTTTGATATCAAGAGTGGTGCCAACCACAACCAGCGCCGCACCACCATCGACGATCATACTATAAGGCAGACCGATCCCGTAAAGCTCGAAGACCCCCGGAATCATCTGCAACGCAGTCAGGTAGACGGCTCCGATGACGGTCGTCAATGACACGACGCGATCGAGATAGTCGGCTGTCGCCTCGCCCGGAGCGATGCCAGGAATTGTACCATCACGCTGCGCCAGGGATTTGGCCGTGTGCTCAGGATCGACGACACAGGCGGTGTAGACGAAGGCGAGCACGAACACGGCGATCGACACCAGAATCATGTGCGCCGGCTGCCCCAGTTGGAGATGCCGGTACGCCGCGGCGACCAGCGGATGATCGCCGCCCAGGATGAGGCCCGCAAAGGCGAGCGGCAGAAAGAAGATCCACGGCGCCACGGTGACTGGAATCAGGAATCCGGCGCTGTTGAGCTTGATCGGCAGCACGCCAGCGCGCGCCGGCAATTGCCGCGCGCCGACATTGAGCGCGCCGAACTCGACCCGAACATTTCGCCGCGCGCCTTCGACCAGCACGATCACCGCGACGGTCACGACCCAGAGCACAGCGTGGGCGAACACGAGATTGCCCGAGATCGCCCCGCTCTGCACCAGGCCCACGATGCCGGCGACGTCTCGCGGCAGGGAGACGAGCATGCCGACACTCAAGATCAGCGCCAGGCCATTACCGATGCCGTAGCGGGTGATCTGTTCGCTCAGCCACACCAGCACGAAGACGCCGCCGACCATCGAAGCCGTGGCCGTCACGACGAACCAGCCGTCGGGATTCCTGACGAGCTCCGGAATGGAAATCAGCGCGGAGGCGATGCCGTAGGCTTGAGAGGCAGCAAGAGCCAGCGTGAGGCCGAGCGTGGCACGGGCAACCTTGCGTCTGCCGCCCTCGCCCGACCGCTCGAGCGAACTCAGGCCACGCCACACCACCGACAGCAACCGGACAAAGATCGCCGCAGTCAGATAGGGAATGAGGCTGAGCGAAAAGAGCGACAGGCGGACGTTGAAGTTGGGCAACGACGAGAGGCGCGACACATCCAGTCCCGCGATCGGGATCTGGGTGCCGAGCCTGAAAAAGAGCAGCGCGCCAATCGTGAAAGCGATCCGGCGCGCAAGCTCCCAGTTCATCTACGGCGGCCGCGCAGCTTCGACTTGCGGATCAGGCCTTCATACTGATGGGCCAGCAGATAGCCCTGCACCTGCGCCACAGTGTCCATGGTGACGCTGACGACGATCAGCAGCGACGTGCCACCGAAGTAGAACGGCACCGAGGCATAGGAGATCAGGATTTCCGGGATCAGGCAGACGATCGCCAGATAAACCGCACCTAGCACGGTGATGCGCGACAGCACGTAGTCGATATATTCCGCGGTGCGCTCGCCCGGACGGATGCCCGGAATGAAACCGCCATGCTTCTTCAGATTGTCCGCGGTCTCGGTCGGGTTGAACACGATCGCGGTGTAGAAGAACGCAAAGAACACGATCAGCGCGAGATACATGATCAGGAACAGCGGACGGCCGTGGCCGAGCTGAGTCGTGATCCACTGGAACCATTCCGGCCCACTGCCCGCGTTGAAGTTCGCAACCGTGGTCGGCAGCAGCAGCAGCGAGGACGCGAAGATCGGCGGGATCACGCCCGAGGTGTTGAGCTTGAGCGGCAGATGCGAGGACTGGCCCTCGAACATCTTGTTGCCGACCTGGCGCTTCGGATACTGGATCAGGAGCCGGCGCTGGGCGCGCTCCATGAACACGATGAAGGCGATCACGGCGACGGCCATGACGATGACGACCAGGATCAGGCCGGTCGACATCGCGCCCTGACGGCCGAGCTCGAGCATGTTGGCGAGTGCCGCGGGCAGCTCGGCGACGATGCCGGAGAGAATGATCAGCGAGATGCCGTTGCCGATGCCGCGCGAGGTGATCTGCTCGCCCAGCCACATCAGGAACATGGTGCCGCCGGTCAGCGTGATCGCCGTGGACAGGCGGAAGAACATGCCGGGGTCGCTGACGACGTTGCCGGCGCCTTCGAGGCCCACCGCGATGCCGTAGGACTGGAACGCGGCCAGGATGACCGTGAGATAGCGGGTGTACTGGTTCAGCAGCTTGCGGCCGGACTCGCCCTCCTTCTTCAGCGCCTCGAGCTGCGGGGAGACGGTGGTGAGGAGCTGGATGATGATCGAGGCCGAGATGTACGGCATGATGTTCAGCGCGAAGATCGCCATGCGGTGGATACCGCCGCCGGCGAACATGTTGAACATGCCGAGGATGCCGCCCGCCTGGGACCGGAACACCTGCTCCCAGATGTTGGGATCGATGCCAGGCAGCGGGATATAGGTCCCGAGCCGATAAACGAGCAGCGCACCCAGGGTGAACCAGATGCGCTTCTTCAGCTCGTCGGCCTTGGCAAACGCGCCGAAATTGAGGTTGGCTGCCAGTTGTTCCGCTGCAGAGGCCATCTTGGACTTTCTCCCGCCGCCTATCGCGCTGTCATGCCCGCGGCCGGGCTACTTTAGCGGACGCCGGACATTATCTGGGGCTACGGCTTCGATAAGTCCACGTCCCTCATGCGTAAAGGCCCGCGAGCCGCGGGCCAATGACGCAGTTGTTACGCCGCCTCGCCTTCTTCCTTGGCAGGGGCGAGGATCTTCACCGAACCGCCGGCCTTCTCGACTGCCGCGATCGCGGTCTTCGAGGCACCGTGGACTTCGATGTTGAGCTTGGCCTTGAACTCGCCGCGGCCGAGCAGCCGCAGGCCGCCCTTGGCGCGGCGCAGCACGCCAGCCTTGACCAGCGTTTCGACGTTCACGACGCTGCCGGTGTCGATCTTCTTGGCATCGACCGCGTCCTGGAGCCGGTCGAGATTGATCTCGGCGAACTCGACGCGGAAGATGTTGTTGAAGCCGCGCTTGGGCAGACGGCGATGCAACGGCATCTGGCCGCCTTCGAAACCCTTGATGCGCACGCCCGAACGCGCGGTCTGGCCCTTGCCACCGCGGCCGGCCTGCTTGCCCTTGCCCGAACCAATGCCGCGGCCGACGCGCATACGCTTCTTGCGCGAGCCGGCGTTGTCGGCGATATCGCTGAGCTTCATCGCCCTGCTCCTTGTTTCTTGCGCATGACCTTCACCGAAAACGGGTTCCCGCTTTTCGAGATCGTACGCCTTTGCTTACTTCTCGTCGACGATGCGAACGAGATGGTGAACTTTCAAGATCATGCCGCGAACCGCCGGGGTGTCAGGCAGTTCGCTGGTGCGGCCGATCTTGTTGAGCTTGAGCCCGATCAGCGTCGAGCGCTGCGAGTGATGGCGGCGGATCGCGCTGCCGGTCTGCTCGAGCTTGATCGTCTTTGCGGTCGTAGCGGCACTCTTGGCCATCGTGGTCTACTCCAAAAGCTTCCGTTAGTCGGCAGCCGCCTCGGCGTCGCCACCGATACGGCGGGACTGGAGGGTGGACACCTTGATATTGCGGCGGGCAGCGACCGAACGCGGCGAATCCTGATGCTTCAGCGCGTCGAAGGTGGCGCGAACCATGTTGTAGGGGTTCGACGAGCCGATCGACTTCGCCACCACGTCCTGGACGCCGAGCGTCTCGAACACGGCGCGCATCGGGCCGCCGGCGATGATGCCGGTACCAGCCGGAGCTGCACGCAGATAGACACGGCCCGCGCCATGACGGCCGGCGATGTCGTGATGCAGCGTACGGCCCTCGCGCAGCGACACGCGGGTCAGGTTACGCTTGGCGGACTCGGTTGCCTTGCGGATCGCCTCAGGAACTTCGCGCGCCTTGCCGTGACCGAAGCCAGCGCGGCCCTTCTGGTCGCCGATCACGACCAGCGCTGCGAAACCGAAGCGCTTGCCGCCCTTGACGACCTTGGCCACGCGGTTGATGTGGACCAGCTTGTCGACGAACTCGCTATCGCGCTCCTCGCGCTGCTGGCGGTCACGTCCGCCGCCGCGTTGATCGCGTCCACCACGTTGTTCGCGTTCTGCCATTTTTCCAATCCTTCAGAGGCTTACGCCTCAATCTTCAAATTCTGTTAGAAGCTCAGCCCGCTCTCACGCGCCGCGTCGGCAAGAGCCTTGACGCGCCCGTGGTAGAGGTAGCTGCCGCGATCGAACACGACTTCCTTGACGCCCTTCTCGGCGGCGCGCTCGGCCAGCAGCTTGCCGACCGCCTTCGCCGCATCGATGTCGGCGCCGGTCTTGCCGCCGTCGCGCATCGACTTCTCGAGCGACGAGGCTGAGGCCAGCGTCTCGCCCTTCAGGTCGTCGATGACCTGGGCGTAGATGTGCTTGGACGAGCGGAACACAGACAGACGCGGACGGCCGCCACCGGAGCGGCGCAGCTTCAGCCGCACACTCCGCTTGCGCCGGGCATTCGTAACCTTGGCTTTCGACATGACCGGCTCCGTTACTTCTTCTTGCCTTCCTTGCGGAAGATAAATTCGCCAACATACTTCACGCCCTTGCCCTTGTAGGGCTCCGGCGGACGATACGAGCGAATCTCGGCGGCGACCTGGCCGACACGCTGGATGTCGCTGCCGGTTACCGTGATCTCGGTCGGCTTCGGCACCGTGATCGTGATGCCTTCCGGGATCGCGTAGACCACGTCGTGGCTGTAGCCGAGCGCGAGCTGCAGGTTCTTGCCCTGCATCGCGGCGCGGTAACCAACGCCGGTGATCTCGAGCTTCTTCTCGAAGCCCTTGGTGACGCCTTCGACCAGATTCGCGACCTGGGCGCGAGCGGTACCGTACAGTGCCCGCGCGCGATTGGTCTCGACCCGTGGGTTCACCTTGACCTGGCCGTTCTCGAGCTTCACCTCGACGTCGTTATGGACGACGAACTGAAGCTGGCCCTTCGGCCCCTTCATCTTGACGGTCTGCCCATCGACGGTCGCGGTCACACCCGACGGAACCGCCACAGGCCTTTTGCCAACACGTGACATGGATCAAAAATCCTTCTCAGAACACGGTGAAGAGGACTTCGCCGCCCACATTCGCGTCGCGCGCGCTGTGGTCGGCCATGATCCCCTTCGGCGTCGACAACACCGAAATGCCGAGCCCGTTGTTGACCCGCGGCAGAGCCTTCACCGAGGCGTAGACACGACGCCCGGGCTTGGAAACTCGTTCGATCTCGCGGATGACGGGCTCGCCGTCGAAATATTTCAGCTCGATCTCGATCTCGCTGCGGCCCGAGGAGTGCTCGAGCGTGGCGTAACCGCGGATGTAGCCCTCGGTCTTGAGGACCTCGAGCACGTTCTCGCGCATCTTCGAACCAGGCGTGGAGACCTTGCTCTTGGAGCGCATCTGCGCGTTGCGGATACGGGTGATCAGATCGCTGATTGGATCGTGCGTAGACATCTAAACGACCCTCCTTACCAGCTGGACTTCACGAGGCCCGGGACCATGCCCTTGGAGCCAAGGTCGCGCATCGCGATGCGGGACAGTTTGGTCAAGCGATAGTTCGAGCGCGAACGGCCCGACAGCTCGCAACGCAGACGGATGCGGGTGGTCGACGAATTGCGCGGCATTTCCGCAAGCTTCAGGGTCGCGGCGAACCGCTCCTCCATCGGCAGCGTCTTGTCGGCGATGATCGCCTTCAACCGCGCGCGCTTCGGGGCGGCGTTCTTCGCCATCCGCTTGCGCCGGTTGTTCTTCTCGACTGAACTCTTCTTTGCCATGCTTGGCTCCTGGGTATCCGCGTTTGAGAGGCTTTAGGTCAGCGTCTCACTGCCGGAACGGGAAATTGAAAGCGGTCAACAAGGCCCTCGCCTCGTCGTCGGTCTTGGCCGTGGTGCAGACGGTGATGTCCATACCGCGAGCTTCCGTGACCTTGTCGAAGTCGATCTCGGGGAAAATGATGTGTTCCTTGATGCCGAGCGAGTAGTTGCCACGGCCGTCAAAGCTCTTCGGGTTCAGGCCGCGGAAGTCGCGGACGCGCGGCAGCGCGACCGTCACCAGGCGATCGATGAACTCATACATATGGCTCTTGCGCAGCGTGACCTTGCAGCCGATCGGCTGGTTTTCACGCAGCTTGAAGGTCGCGATCGCGATACGCGAGTAGGTCACGATCGCCTTCTGGCCGGCGATCTGGGTCAGCTCGGCAGCGGCGGTCTCGGCCTTCTTGCGGTCGTTGACACTGTCGCCAACGCCCATGTTCAGCACGACCTTGTCCAGGCGAGGAACCTGCATCACGTTCTCATAACCGAACTTCTCGGTCATTTCCGTGCGGATCTTCGTGTCGTATTCCGCGCGCAGGCGCGGGGTGTAAGCGGCCTCAGCCATCGATCTCAGCTCCCGAGCTCTTGGCGATGCGGACCTTCTTGCCGTCCGCCAGAATCTTGAATCCGACGCGGGTCGGCTTCCCGTCCTTGCCGACAAACGCGATGTTGGACAGTTGGATCGGCGACTCCTTCGAGATGATGCCGCCCTCCTGGGCCTGCGTCTGCTTCTGGTGACGCTTGACCATGTTGATGCCGCGCACGAGCGCCGTGCCGGCGTCGGGGCGCACTTCGAACACTTCGCCGGTGCGACCCTTGTCGCGGCCGGTCAGCACGATGACCTTGTCGCCCTTGCGGATCTTGGCAGCCATTACAGCACCTCCGGCGCGAGCGAGATGATCTTCATGTGGTTCTTGCCACGCAGCTCGCGCGGCACGGGCCCGAAGATACGGGTACCGATCGGCTCGGACTGGTTGTTGATCAGAACGGCGGCGTTGCGGTCGAAGCGGATGACCGAACCGTCGGCGCGGCGGATGTCCTTGCGGACGCGCACCACGACGGCCTTCATCACGTCGCCCTTCTTCACCTTGCCACGCGGAATTGCTTCCTTGATCGAGACGACAATGATGTCGCCGATCGTGGCGTAGCGGCGCTTGGAGCCCCCAAGCACCTTGATACACATGACACGGCGTGCGCCAGAATTATCGGCCACGTCGAGGTTGGTCTGCATCTGAATCATTGATGCACCTCGTCCTCTTCAATTTGCGCCAGCCCAGCCGGCGCTCAACATTTCCCTGAAGTCAGTCGGCTAAGGCCAACAGATCAGGCGCTTTTCTTGTGTTCGCCCCGGATCACGACCCAGCGCTTCAACTTCGAAATCGGCTTCGATTCCTCGATCCACACCATGTCGCCCGGCTTGAACTCGTTGCTCTCGTCGTGCGCGTGGTAGTTCTTCGAACGGCGGATCGTCTTCTTGTAGATCGGGTGCGTGAAGCGGCGATCAACGCGCACCACGATGGTCTTGGCTTGCTTGTCGCTGACGACCACGCCCTGCAAAGTACGTTTCGGCATCTTCGTAAGCCTCTTACTTCTTCTTCGCGCGCGTCTGCGCGGCGACGGTCTTGATCCGGGCGATGTCACGGCGAGCCTCGCGCAGGCGCGAGGTGTTCTCGAGCTGCCCGGTGGCGCGCTGGAAGCGCAGGTTGAAGCGCTCCTTCTTCAGGTTCAGGATGGCGTCATCCTGCTGATCGGGGCTCAACGCGCGGATGTCTTCGATCTTCATCTGTGCCATGGCCATTACTCCGCAATGCGCTCGACGAAGCGCGTCTTGATCGGCAGCTTGGCGGCCGCGAGCGTCAGCGCTTCCTTCGCGGTCTGCACCGTGACGCCGTCGATCTCGAAAATCACCCGGCCCGGCTTGACGCGCGCGACCCACAGTTCCGGCGCGCCCTTGCCGGAGCCCATGCGGACTTCAGCGGGCTTCTTCGACACCGGAACGTCGGGGAACACGCGGATCCAGACACGGCCGGCACGCTTCATGTGGCGGGTCAGCGCGCGGCGAGCGGCCTCGATCTGGCGCGCGGTGACGCGATCAGGCTCGGCCGCCTTCAGGCCGAACTGACCGAAGGCCAACGTCGCGCCCGAAGACGCAACGCCGTGGATACGGCCCTTATGCGCCTTCCGGAACTTCGTTTTCTTAGGTTGCATCATGGCTTCAAGCCCTCAAATTCTCTGTGCTGGCGTCAGGCCGCAGCGTTGTCACGGCGCCCACGGCCACCGCGATCACCACCGCCGCTGGTCTCGCCTTCGGCCATTCTCTTGTCCTGGGCCATCGGATCGTGCTCGAGGATCTCGCCCTTGAAGATCCAGACCTTGACGCCGCAGGTGCCGAAGGTCGTGAACGCGGTCGCAACGCCGTAGTCGATGTCGGCGCGCAGCGTGTGCAGCGGCACGCGACCTTCGCGGTACCACTCCATGCGCGCGATTTCCGCACCGCCCAGGCGACCCGAGCAGTTGATGCGGATGCCTTCCGCGCCGAGACGCATCGCCGACTGAACGGCGCGCTTCATGGCGCGGCGGAACGCCACGCGGCGCTCCAGCTGCTGCGCGATCGACTCCGCCACCAGCGTCGCATCGAGCTCCGGCTTGCGGATTTCGACGATGTTGATGACGACGTCGGACGACGTGATGTCCGCGACTTTCTTGCGCAGCTTGTCGATGTCGGCGCCCTTCTTGCCGATCACCACGCCCGGACGAGCCGAGTGGATGGTGACGCGGCACTTCTTGTGCGGACGCTCGATCACGATGCGGGCGACGGCAGCCTGCTTGAGCTCCTTGTGCAGGATCTCGCGGATCTTGACGTCCTCATGCAGCAGCTTGCCGTATTCCTGCTTGCCGGCGAACCAGCGGGAATCCCAGGTCCGGTTGATGCCGAGACGCAGACCGATCGGATTGATCTTTTGACCCATCGTGTGCTCCTGCGTCCCTTAAGCCGCTGCTTCGGCTTCGACCTGACGAACGATGATCGTCAGCTGCGAAAATGGTTTGTAGACACGGCCCGAGCGGCCACGGCCACGGGCGGCAAAGCGCTTCATCACGAGGCCGTTGCCGACGAAGGCCTGCGCCACAACCAGATCGTCGACGTCGAGGTCGTGGTTGTTCTCGGCGTTTGCGATAGCCGATTCCAGGCACTTCTTCACGTCAACCGCGATCCGCTTGCGCGAAAACTGCAGGTCGGCGAGCGCAGAAGCCGCCTTCCGGCCGCGAATGAGCTGGGCGACCAGGTTGAGCTTCTGCGGGCTCACCCGAAGCATCCGGGCGACCGCCTTGGCCTCGTTCTCGGCGAGGCTCCGTTCGCGCTTAGGTTTGCTCATCGTTTAATCCTCAAGCCTTCTTGGCTTTCTTGTCGCCCGAGTGGCCATGGAAGGTCCTGGTCGGCGAGAACTCGCCGAACTTGTGACCGACCATTTCCTCGTTGACGGCCACCGGCACGTGCTTCTGACCGTTGTAAACGCCGAAGGTCAGGCCGACGAATTGCGGCAGGATCGTCGAGCGACGGCTCCAGATCTTGATGACGTCGTGACGGCCGGACGCGCGGGCGGCATCTGCCTTCTTGAGCAGAGAACCCTCGACGAACGGGCCTTTCCAGACTGAACGAACCATGTCCGGCGTTCCTTACTTCTTCCGCTTGTGGCGGCTTAGGAGAATGAATTTGTTGGTCGACTTGTTGGTGCGGGTCTTCTTGCCCTTGGTCGGCTTGCCCCACGGGGTGACCGGGTGGCGACCGCCCGAGGTACGACCTTCACCACCGCCGTGCGGATGGTCGATCGGGTTCATCGAAACACCGCGGTTGTGCGGCTTGCGGCCCAGCCAGCGGTTGCGGCCGGCCTTGCCGATCGAGGTGTTCATGTGATCCGGGTTCGACACCGCGCCGATCGTGCCGCGGCAACGACCGTGCACCAGGCGCTGCTCGCCCGAATTCAGGCGGATGATCACGTAGTCCTGGTCGCGACCGACGAGCTGGGCATAGGTGCCCGCGGAACGGGCGAGCTGGCCGCCCTTCCCGATCTTGACCTCAATGTTGTGGATGATCGTGCCGACCGGCATGTTGCCGAGCGGCATGACGTTGCCCGGCTTCACGTCGACGTAGTTGCCGGCGATGATGGTGTCACCCACGGCCAGGCGCTGCGGCGCCAGGATGTAGGCCTGCTCGCCGTCCTGATACTTGATCAGCGCGATGAAGCCGGTGCGGTTCGGATCGTATTCCAGCCGCTCGACGGTCGCGGGGACGTCGATCTTCTCACGCTTGAAGTCGACGGTGCGCAGCGTCCGCTTGTGACCGCCGCCGCGGAAGCGCACGGTGATGCGACCGGTGTTGTTGCGGCCGCCCGAGGAGTGCTTGCCTTCGGTGAGCGCCTTGACCGGCTTGCCCTTGTAGAGCGCCGAACGATCGACCATGACCAGCTGGCGCTGGCCCGGCGTCGTGGGATTGAATGTCTTCAGTGCCATCGTCGTACGACCTTACAGACCGGTGGTCACGTCGATCCGGTGACCCTCTTCGAGAGTCACGATCGCGCGCTTGGAATTCGACTGCGAGCCGAGATTGCCGCGGAAGATCTTGGTCTTGCCCTTGCGGACGAGCGTGTTGACGCTCTTGACCTTGACGTCGAACAGCTTCTCGATCGCTTCCTTGATCTGCGGCTTGGTCGCCTTGGCGGCCACCTTGAACAGCACCTTGTTGTGCTCCGAGGCGATCGTGGCCTTTTCGGTCACGACCGGCGACAGGATCACGTCATAGTGGCGAGGCTCGATGTTCTTGCTCATTTGAAGCGCGCCTCCAGCGCATCGATGGCGGCCTTGGTCAGAACGAGCTTCTGGCGGCGCAGGATGTCATAGACGTTGATGCCCTGGATCGGCAGCACGTCCATGTTCGGGATGTTGCGGGCCGCAGCGGCAAAGCCGTTGTTGAGCTCGGCACCGTCGATGATCAGCGCGTTGGTCAAGCCGAGGCCCGAGAAGTGACCGAGCAGCGCCTTGGTCTTGGCGGCTTCCAGCGCGGCCTTGTCGATCACCAGCAGATCGCCGTCCTTGGCCTTGGCCGACAGCGCATGCTTGAGAGCAAGCGCACGGACCTTTTTCGGCAGGTCGGTGGCGTGCGAACGCACCACCGGACCGAAGGCACGACCGCCGCCGCGGAACTGCGGCACGCGGGCCGAGCCGTGACGAGCACCGCCGGTGCCCTTCTGCTTGTACATCTTCTTGCCGGTGCGCCAGATCTCGGCGCGGCCCTTGGCCTTATGGGTGCCGGCCTGACGCTTGTTGAGCTGCCACTGCACGCAACGTGCAATGATGTCCTGGCGCGGCTCGAGACCGAAAATGGTGTCGGAAAGCTGGACGGAGCCCGCTTCCTTACCTTCGAGGGTGGTGACCTTCAATTCCATCTCACGCCTCCTGCGCAGCCGGAGCGGCGTCCGCTTCGCCAGCAACCTTGAACTTGCCGGGCTTCGGAGCATCCTTCGGCAGCGGCTTCTTGACGGCGTCGCGCACGCGAATCCAGCCGCCCTTGGAGCCGGGAACGGCGCCTTCGACGAGGATCAGGCCGCGCTCGACATCGAGCTGAACGACTCGAAGGTTGAGCGTGGTGATGCGGTCGACACCCATGTGGCCGGGCATCTTCTTGTTCTTCCAGGTCTTGCCGGGGTCCTGACGGCCACCGGTCGAACCGATCGAACGATGCGAGACCGACACGCCGTGAGTGGCCCGCAGACCGCCGAAGTTCCAGCGCTTCATGCCGCCGGCAAAGCCCTTGCCGACCGAGGTGCCGGTGACGTCGACGAACTGGCCGACGACGAAGTGGTCGGCCAGGATCTCGGCGCCAACCGGGATCATCTGATCCGCGGAAACGCGGAATTCCTCGACCTGCCGCTTCGGCTCGACCTTGGCGACCGCGAACTGGCCGCGCTCCGCCTTGGGCATGTAAACGGTCTTGCGGCTGCCAGAACCAAGCTGGAGCGCGACATAACCGTTCTTCTCTTCAGTGCGGTGGCCTACGACCTGGCAATTGCCGAGCTTCAGCACGGTCACGGGGATATGTTCGCCGGCCTCTGTAAAGACCCGCGTCATCCCGACCTTTTGTGCGATCACTCCGGAGCGCATCGGCGTGCTTCCTGTTCTTTCTGTCCGCAAGTCGCGAACGTGATCCAAAAATCTTAGAGCTTGATCTCGACGTCGACACCGGCGGCCAGGTCGAGCTTCATCAAAGCATCGACGGTCTGCGGGGTCGGATCGACGATGTCGAGCAGGCGCTTGTGAGTGCGCATCTCGAACTGTTCGCGGCTCTTCTTGTCGACGTGCGGCGAACGGTTGACGGTGAACTTCTCGATGCGGGTGGGCAGCGGAATGGGTCCGCGGACCTGCGCACCGGTGCGCTTCGCCGTGTTCACGATCTCGCGGGTCGACGTATCGAGGATACGATGGTCGAACGCCTTGAGACGGATGCGAATATTTTGGCCGTTCATTGCCGTGTCTTTCTTAGTGAGTGGCGAGTAGCGAATAGCGAATGGTTTCTAATCCACCCGCTACTCGCCATTCCCTATTCGCTTGTTACTCGATGATCGAGGCGACGACGCCGGCGCCGACGGTGCGGCCGCCTTCGCGGATCGCGAAGCGGAGCTTCTCTTCCATCGCGATCGGCACGATCAGGTGCACTTCCATCGCGATGTTGTCGCCCGGCATCACCATCTCGGTACCTTCCGGCAGATGCACGACACCGGTCACGTCGGTGGTGCGGAAGTAGAACTGCGGACGGTAGTTGGTGAAGAACGGGGTGTGGCGGCCGCCCTCTTCCTTGGTGAGGATGTAGGCCTCAGCCTTGAACTTGGTGTGCGGCTTGACCGAACCCGGCTTGGCCAGAACCTGGCCGCGCTCGACGTCTTCGCGCTTGGTGCCGCGGAGCAGCGCACCGATGTTGTCGCCGGCCTGGCCCTGATCGAGCAGCTTGCGGAACATTTCGACGCCGGTAACGGTCGTCTTCTGGGTGGCACGGAGACCGACGATCTCGATTTCCTCGCCGACCTTGACGATGCCGCGCTCGACACGGCCGGTCACGACGGTGCCGCGGCCCGAGATCGAGAACACGTCTTCAACCGGCATCAGGAACGGCTGGTCGATCGGACGCTCCGGCTGCGGGATGTACTCGTCGACGTTCTTCATCAGCTCGAGGATGGCGTCGTGGCCGAGCTTCTTGTCGGAATCTTCGAGAGCGGCGAGCGCCGAGCCCTTGATGATCGGGATCTTGTCGCCCGGGAATTCGTACTTCGAGAGCAGCTCACGGACTTCGAGCTCGACGAGCTCGAGCAGCTCCGGATCGTCGACCATGTCGCACTTGTTGAGGAACACGACCAGCGCGGGCACGCCGACCTGGCGGGCGAGCAGGATGTGCTCGCGGGTCTGCGGCATCGGGCCGTCGGCAGCCGACACGACCAGGATCGCGCCGTCCATCTGGGCGGCACCGGTGATCATGTTCTTCACGTAGTCGGCGTGGCCGGGGCAATCGACGTGGGCGTAGTGGCGGTTCTTGGTCTCATACTCGACGTGGGCGGTCGAGATGGTGATGCCGCGCGCCTTCTCTTCCGGCGCCTTGTCGATCTGATCGTACGCGGTGAACGTCGCACCGCCGGTCTCGGCGAGGATCTTGGTGATCGCCGCGGTCAGCGACGTCTTGCCATGGTCGACGTGACCGATGGTGCCGATGTTGCAGTGCGGCTTGTTACGTTCAAACTTTGCTTTGGCCATTTGACTCTCCGTTCAATCGTCAGTTCTGGACCGACGACAATCAGGCAAACTTCTTCTGGACTTCTGCCGACACGTTGGCCGGCGCTTCTGCGTAGTGGTCGAACTGCATCGTGAAGGTCGCGCGACCCTGGCTCATCGAGCGCAGATTGTTCACGTAGCCGAACATGTTCATGAGCGGCACCATCGCGTTGATGACGTTGGCATTGCCGCGCATGTCCTGCCCCTGGATCTGACCGCGCCGGGAATTCAGGTCGCCGATGACCGAGCCGGTGTAGTCTTCCGGGGTCACCACTTCGACCTTCATGATCGGCTCGAGCAGGACGGACTTGCCCTTCTGAAGCGCTTCGCGGAATGCAGCGCGCGAAGCGATTTCGAAGGCGAGCGCCGACGAGTCGACGTCGTGATACTTGCCGTCGACCAGCGAGACCTTGACGTCGACGACGGGGAAGCCCGCGACGACGCCGGCACCCATCACGCTGTTGAGGCCCTTTTCAACGCCGGGGATGTATTCCTTCGGAACCGCACCGCCGACGATCTTGGACTCGAACTCATAGCCCTTGCCGGGCTCGTTCGGCTCAACCACGATCGACACTTCCGCGAACTGACCGGTACCACCGGTCTGCTTCTTGTGGGTGTACTTGACCTCAGCCTTCTTGGTGACGCGCTCACGGAACGCAACCTGCGGCGCGCCGATGTTGGCGTCGACCTTGTAGGTACGGCGGAGGATGTCGACCTTGATGTCGAGATGGAGTTCGCCCATGCCCTTGAGGATGGTCTGGCCGGACTCCTGGTCGGTCGACACGCGGAAGGACGGATCCTCCGCAGCGAGCTTCGCCAGCGCCACGCCCAGCTTTTCCTGGTCGGCCTTGGACTTCGGCTCGATCGCGATCTCGATGACCGGCTCGGGGAATTCCATCTTCTCCAGGATCACCTGCTTGTCGGGATCGCACAGCGTGTCACCGGTGCGCGCTTCCTTCAGGCCGGCCAGCGCGACGATGTCGCCGGCATAGGCTTCCTTGATGTCTTCGCGGTTGTTCGCATGCATCAGCAGCATTCGTCCGATGCGCTCCTTCTTTTCGCGCGTCGAGTTCACCACGCCGGTGCCGCTCTGGAGGACGCCCGAGTAGATGCGGCAGAAGGTGATGGTGCCGACGAACGGATCGTCCATGATCTTGAACGCGAGCAGCGCGAGCGGCTCCTTGTCGTCCGCCTTGCGCACGACCTCGTTGCCGTCATCGTCGGTGCCCTTGATCGCGGGCACGTCGACCGGCGACGGCAGATAGTCGACGACGGCGTCGAGCAGCGGCTGCACGCCCTTGTTCTTGAAGGCCGAGCCGCACAGCACGGGATAGAACGCCCCGGTCAGCACCGCCTTGCGGATCAGCCGCTTCAGCGTCTCTTCGTCCGGCTCCTTGCCGTCGAGGAAGGCAGCCAATGCGTCGTCATCGAGTTCGACGGCGGCTTCCACCATCTTCTCGCGATATTCCTTGGCCTGCTCGACCATATCTTCCGGAATGTCGACATAGTCGAACTTCGCGCCGAGCGATTCATCGTTCCAGATGATGCCCTGCATCTTCACGAGGTCGACGAGACCCTTGAAGTTGTTCTCGGCACCGATCGGAAGCTGGATCGCGATCGGCTTGGCGCCGAGTCGGTCGACGATGTCGGCCAGGCACTTGAAGAAGTCAGCGCCGGTCTTGTCCATCTTGTTGGCGAAGACGATGCGCGGAACCTTGTACTTGTCGCCCTGGCGCCAGACGGTCTCGGTCTGGGGCTCGACGCCCTGGTTCGAGTCGAGCACGCAGACGGCGCCGTCGAGCACGCGCAGCGAACGCTCGACTTCGATGGTGAAGTCGACGTGGCCGGGGGTGTCGATGATGTTCAGGCGCTTGCCGGCCCAGAACGCGGTGGTGGCAGCCGAGGTGATCGTGATGCCACGCTCCTGCTCCTGCTCCATCCAGTCCATCGTCGCGGCACCTTCGTGCACTTCGCCGATCTTGTGGCTCTTGCCGGTGTAATAAAGGATGCGCTCGGTGGTCGTGGTCTTGCCGGCATCGATATGCGCCATGATACCGAAATTGCGGTAGTTCTCTATGGCATGAACGCGAGGCATGGGATGTTCCTTAGATTCCGTGTGTCGCCGTTACCAGCGATAGTGCGAGAAGGCGCGGTTGGCTTCGGCCATCCGGTGCACGTCTTCACGCTTCTTGACGGCGTTGCCACGGTTGTTCGACGCGTCCAGGAGCTCAGCGGAGAGCCGCTCGGTCATCGTCTTCTCGTTGCGGTCACGCGCAGCCGAGATCAGCCAGCGAATGCCCAGGGCCTGACGGCGCACCGAGCGAACCTCAACCGGGACCTGATAGGTGGCACCACCGACGCGGCGGGAGCGCACTTCGATCGTCGGCATGACGTTCTCGAGTGCCTGCTCGAACACGCCGAGCGGGTTCTGCTTGGTCTTGGATTCGATGATACCAAACGCACCATAGACGATGCCTTCGGCGACCGACTTCTTGCCGGCGTACATCACCGAGTTCATGAACTTCGTGACGATGATGTTCCCGAACTTCGGATCCGGGAGAACTTCGCGCTTTTCCGCTGAGTGGCGACGAGACATGGAGCTGGTTCCCGCTTACTTCGGACGCTTCGCGCCGTACTTCGAACGACGCTGCTTACGGTTCTTGACGCCCTGGGTATCCAGAACGCCGCGGAGGATGTGGTAGCGCACGCCGGGCAAATCCTTGACGCGGCCGCCGCGGATCATGACCACCGAGTGCTCCTGAAGGTTATGCCCCTCACCCGGGATGTAGCCGATCACCTCGAAGCCGTTGGTCAGGCGCACCTTGGCGACCTTACGAAGCGCCGAGTTCGGCTTCTTCGGGGTCGTCGTGTAGACGCGGGTGCAAACACCACGCTTCTGCGGCGACTGCTGCAGCGCCGGCACTTTCTTGCGCGACTTCTGCACTTCACGCGGTTGAGCGATCAGCTGGTTGATCGTCGGCATCCTGGCCTTACCCTTTGTTATCGCAGCCCCTTGCGGGGCCGCTGTCTTGCCGCGGCCCGTTGCCGGAACCGCAATTCTTTTCGGGCCACCCGCCCGACGAGGCCGCCTCGCACGGAACAATCCGCACAAAGCGAAATTGCGCCAACCGCTCCATCACCGAGCGGAAAGCGTTACGACGCCACAGAGGACCGCAGTTTTGAGGCCAATCAGCGTAAAGCTGCGGCCCGCGCACCGAGGTCATGCATCCGAATTCGATCTCAAGAGAACATGCTCAAGAGAGCTAAAATCGCACTGGCATTGCCTAGCTATGATCGACAGCGTTTGAGCGGCATTCGTCGAGGTTGGTGCCCGCTTTAGCGACCCCTCGGGATCTAATCCCTGGAGATCAACGGGTGGCCCGTTCCGACGTTGGCAATGCTCACCGCCTGTCGTTAAGTGAGGCGCTTTCTATAAGTGGGAGTCGATCAAGTCAAGGCGAAACGACAGTCAGAAACCACTTCTGGCACCAGCCGAACTCGATGTTGACCGCACTCGCTACGCCTCCTCGATATGGCAACGTCGAGCCTGTTCCGCTATCCCAGCGACCCATTTATACCCGGAAGAAATATACTTTTATAACCCCTGCTAAGGCTTTTTTTCCTGTTGATGCGTCAATCTGCCAGCTTCGGCAGAGATTTGCGTCATGCGGTACACCGACATTGCCATTATCGGCGGCGGGCTTTCGGGCTCGACCGCCGCCGCAATGCTCGGCCGTGCCGGCATTTCGGCGGTGCTGATCGATCCGCATGAGAGCTATCCGGCGGATTTTCGAGTCGAAAAACTCAGCGGCCACACCCAGGTCGAGCGATTCCTGAGGACGGGAATCGGAGAATCGGTCCTGCGGCGGGCGACTTTCGCCGGCGAGAACTGGATCGCCCGATTCGGCCGCCTGCTCGACAAGGCACCGAGCCGGCAGTTCAACATCCTCTATGATTCCCTGGTGAACGCCATCCGCGACGAGATCCCTGAGGCCGTCGAACGCCTCTGCGCCAAGGCCGTCGCGGTCGAGGCCAGCCCGGAGCGGCAGAAAATCGTGCTCTCCAATGACGAGACGATCTCCGCCCGCCTGGTCGTGCTCGCCAATGGCCTCAATGTCGGCCTGCGCCACCAGCTGGGAATCACGCGAAAAATCGTCAGCACCTGCCATTCGATCTCGATCGGATTCGACGTGGTGCCGGCCGGGCGGAATGCGTTCGACTTCCCGGCGCTGACCTATTTCTCGGAGCGGCCGAGCGACCGCATCCCCTACATCACGATGTTTCCGGTCGGCACGCGGATGCGTGCCAATCTGTTCGTCTATCGCGGCTTTGACGATCCCTGGCTACGCGAGTTGCGCCGGGCTCCCGCCGAGACGTTGAACGCGGCCCTGCCCCGGCTCAAGCGCATCACCGGCGCCTTCGACATTCCGGGCGAGCTGAAGATTCGCCCGGTCGATCTCTATGTGAACGATGCAAGCGGCCAGCCCGGCCTCGTGCTGGTCGGCGATGCCTTCTCGACCTCGTGTCCCGCCGCCGGCACCGGCTGCGACAAGGTCTTCACCGACGTCGAGCGGCTCTGTAATGTCTACATCCCGCATTGGCTCGCCTCCGACGGGATGGATGCGGACAAGATCGCCGGCTTCTACGCCGATCCGGTCAAGCGGGCCTGCGACGAATGGTCGGCGGCGAAGGCGTTCGACTTCCGCTCAGTCTCGATCGCCGGGAGCCCCTACTGGACCGCGCAGCGCTGGGCGCGCTTCATCGCCTGGTCGGCCCAGGGCCTGCTGCGGCCACTTGGAGGCGCGCTGCACATGGAGCCGAACTTCCTCGGTCACTCCTCCTCGTCGTCCTCGTCCTCATCATCCTCGAGGTCGTCTTCATCCTCGTCGTCGCTGTCGTCGTCGGCCTGAGCCACGGCGCCATGCGGCTGGTGGGTCTGGTCGTTCCACAGCTTGCGATAGGTGCCGTTCCTGGCGAGCAGCTCGGCATGCGAACCGCGCTCGATCGCCCTGCCCCCTGAAATCACGATGATCTCGTCCATCTCGACCACCGAGCTCAGGCGATGGGTCGACCAGATCATGGTGCGGCCCGTGGCGACCTTGAGCAGCGTGCGGTTGATGGCAGCTTCCGTGGTCTGGTCCAGCGCCGAGGTGGCCTCGTCCAGCAGCAGCACGGACGGGTTACGGATGACCGCGCGCGCGATCGCGATGCGCTGGCGCTGGCCGCCCGAGAGCGTGTCGCCGCGCTCGCCGACCGGCGTGTCGTAGCGCTGCGGCAGGCTCATGATGTAGCGGTGGATCTCGGCCTTCTTCGCGGCCTCCTCCACCTCTGCGTCGGTCGCGCCTTCCTTGCCGAGCCGGATGTTCTCGCGGATCGACATGTTGAACAGCATGTTCTCCTGGAACACCACCGCCATGCTCCGGCGCAGCGAATCCAGCGTCACCTTGCGCACGTCGACGCCGTCGATGGTGACGCGGCCCTCGTTGGGCACGTAGAGCCGCAGGATCAGGTTGAGCAGCGTGCTCTTGCCGGAGCCCGAGGGGCCGACGATGGCGATGCGCTTGCCGACATCGAGCTTGAGGCTGAGATTGTCCAGCACAGGCGTCTGGCTGCCCTCATACTGGAAGGTGACGCGGTCGAAGGTGATGTCGTGGGTGACGCGCGGCAGGTCAGGCGCGCCGGGGCGATCGGCGCCGCGCGTCGGCTCGTCCAGCAGCTCCTGGATGTGGCGGATCGCGGCGGCCGAGGAGATCGACACCGGGATGAAGTGCATCACATGGGCGATGTTGTAGGAGACCTCCCAGAACGCGCTCTCGAAGGTGACGAAGGTGCCGATGGTGATCTGGCCCTTGGTCGCCAGATAGGCGCCGATCGCGAGCACGACGAGGTGCAGCAGCAGCACCGAGATGGTGACGGTCCGCTCCACCATGGTCGAGAGGAACGCGGCTGACGCGATCTTGCGGCGCGTCTCGTCGTTGCGGAAGGTGAAGAAGCCGAACATCCTGCGCTGCAGGCTGAACGCCTTGATCACGGCCTGCGCGGCCACGTTCTCCTGCACCATGCCGAGCAGCGCGCTTTCGTTCTGCTTCTGCTCGTAATTGGCCTGCACCGCCTTCGGGGTGAGGATGCGCGGGCCGATCAGCGTGATCGGGAACACCAGCAGCGCGACCACGGCGAGCTGCCAGTTCAGGAACACCATCAGGATGATGCCGGCGATCAGTTCCAGGAACGGCAGCGCCGCGCTGTTCGCGAAGGTTTTCACCGAACCTTCGAAGGCAGCCTGGTCGACGGAGAAGCGCGACAGTATCTCGCCGCGCTTGGTGCGGCCGAAATAGGCCGCCGGCAGGTCCTGGACGTGCTCGAACAGGCGCTTGCGGACGTCGGAGATGATGCAGGCAGCGAGCCGCGCGTCCCAGCGCTCGTACCAGACTGCGACGATGGAGGTGAAGATGCCGGCGACCGCGAGCACGCCGAGGATCTTGTACAGCGCCTGGAAGTCCTCCTCGCCGAGCGCGTCATCGATCAGGTACTTCAGGCTGAGCGGCATGATGACGTTGAACAGCGTCTCGACGACGACGCCGAACGCCACGAATGACAGCATCCGCTTGTAGTTGGTCAGGAACGGCTTGACGAAACCCAGGATGGTCGCGAGCGCGCCGGCGGCCTCGCGCGCGGTAAAGACGACGAGGTCCTCGTCATCATCGTCGTCGTCGAGCTCCAGCTCGTCATCCTCCTCGTCGTCGTCCTCCTCGTCTTCGAGGTCCGGCTTGACGGGGACGAGCTTGTCGTCGCGCTCGGCCGCCTCTTCCGCAGCGAGCTTCTGTTTGTCGGGAGAGGGAGGCCTGGACGCCATGAAACCAACCGATGCTGACGGCCGGCATGACCGCGGAGAAAGCAGGAAATAGCGGTAACGCTATTGCACCGATTCTATGCGATCAGAATGAATTCGGCAAAGCAATTGGCTCGTCCGTTTCCATCCTGCGGCTAGTCGTCGTCCTCGTCCTCGACCTTGTCGAAGAAGGAATAGCGCAAGCTGTCAGCGTCGGCGTACCACTGCCCCGGGCCCTTGTTGGCGGCGAGCGTCGCCTCCCAGAGCGCATCGGTGCAGTCCTTGCGGTGCATCGACAGGTCGAAGCCGTTGCCGAAAAACAATTCGGACCATTCCCACCAGGTGCCGAGCTTCTTGACCCCGCGCAGGAGGTCGTAGCGGTCGATCACCACTGAAGCCATGTCCGAGGTGATCGAGCCGAACACGAGGCCAGTCTTGACCACGCGGTTGAGCTCGCGGATCGCGCGGACCACCTGCTTCGGGGAAAGATGGCAGAGGCTGGTCTCGAACACGAAGTCAAAGCTGCCGTCCTTGAACGGCATGTCGGTGATCGAGCCGAGCTTGTTGTACTTCTTCAGCGCCTTCGGCGTTTTGGCGTGGATGGCGCGGTTGTTCTCGATGCCGAAGGCGTCGATGCCGCGCTCGCGCAGCGCGCCGACCAGCTCGCCGCTGGCGGAGCCCGCGACCAGCAGCCTGGCGCCCTTCGCCTTGCCCCAGACGATGCCGATCAGCTTGGTGAGATAGTCGGGATCGGTGAAGTGCTTCCACGCTTCGCTGTAAGGACCAAGGCCGCGATAATTCTCGAAATAGTCGCGGTCGATCTTGTCGGAAGCCGGCTTGTCGTCCTGCGCGCGCTCGCGGCGCAGGCGCATCATCTCGGTCAGGATGATGTCGGTTGCCGCATCCGAGGAGTCGAGCAAGCCGTTCAGTGTTGAATCGAACAGATAGTCGCCGACCACGACGATCCCGGGATGTTCCTTCGGCTCGGGCCGGTGGTTGGTCATGACGTCGCGCACCGGCAGGCCGCCCGGTATAGCGTTCACCGACGACAGCCAGCGGTGGATCTTGCCTTCCACGAAATGCGCGCGTGCATCGCCGAGCGAGGCCGGCAGCGATTTCAGCGCGGCGTCGATCAACTCCTGGTCCGACAGATTGGCGAAGGCCAGCGCATCGGAACCGGGAATCAGCCAGTTCAGGACGCCGTGCTTGCCGACGTCGTGGCGTGCGCCCTCGTTGTAGACGCAGCAGCCGCCGAACGCCTCCGACATGAACCAGGCGCCGGCAATCTTCTCGCCCCAGAATGGCGAGTCGAACAGGATCGAGACGCGCAAATAATGCGCGGGACGGTCGAAATACGAGACGTGCTTGACCATCGACTTGCGGAGCTGCTCGCCTTCCCAGCCGACGGTGGCGAGCCAGGAATGCGGGAGGCACATCAGCACGAGATCGAAGTCGCGCGTCTCCGGCCCCTTGCCGTTCATCATCTTGAGCTGGTAGCGGCCGGTCGGCGCCTTGCCGACGGTGAGCACGCGGTGATTGAGCTGGATGTCGGCGTTGACCTCCGACTGCAGGCACTCGATCAACTGCTCGTTGCCGTTCTGGATGGAATAGAGGCCGATATAGCCGTCGACATCCATCAAATAGTTCTTCAGCGCGTTGAGGCCGTTGGTGTTGTGGCTTTCGGTCGCGATGTCCGAGCGCGCCATCACCTTGAAGAAACGCTTTGCGGTTTCGTCCTCGACCTCCTCGTCGAGCACCTGCTCGGCGGTCTTGTAGGCCCAGGGGTTCTCGTTGTCGTGCGCGCCGACGCCCTCGTAATATTCGATCGGCGTCATCGCCTCGGCGCAGCGCTTGCGGAACGCCTCGATCGCGGCCGCGGTCTTGGCGCCGTATTTACGGCGCATGCCCGCGACGTCATTGATGAGCTCGCCGCCGAACTGCACCTGCTCGGCGTCCATCGGAATGGTCTGCAAACCGAAATGCTGGATCAGCTCGCGCAGGGGATCCGGACCCGTCATCGAGTAGTCGTAGATCTCGGCGACGCCGGCCTCGTACATCGCGGGCGCCGAATCGAATTTGCGCGTGACGATCTTGCCGCCGAGCCGGTCGGACGCCTCGTAGATGGTGATGCGGCAGAGATCGCCGAGCTTCTTCTTCAAATACCAGGCGCTCATCAGCCCGCCGGGGCCGCCGCCTACGATTGCGAGATCAAGCATGTCAGTTCCGTGGTCTCCGGCCCTGCCCCCGTCACGGGATCCACCGGTCTAAGCTCCCCTAGCAGAAGCGCTTTTGCTGCTGAAGGGAAGATGAACAAAGGTTGATCCTGCACCGCAACAGGGAAACAAAGCAGCAAAAAGGCCGGCTTTCGCCGGCCTTTTCGTTATCCTCGTAGTCCTACGGATGAACCATTATTCCGCGGGCGGGAGCGCAGGAAGCTCCACTTCCGGTGCCGGCGGCACGACGGCCGACTGCTTCTCGCGCTCGTCGAGGATCATCTTGTCGCGCTTCACGGCGACTTCGCGGATCTTGGCCATGGAGGCGCCGGTGCCCGCCGGGATCAGCCGGCCGACGATGACGTTCTCCTTGAGGCCTTCGAGCGGATCGACCTTGCCGTTGACCGCCGCTTCCGTGAGGACGCGGGTGGTCTCCTGGAACGAGGCCGCCGAGAAGAAGGAGCGGGTCTGGAGGCTCGCCTTGGTGATGCCGAGCAGAACCGGCGTTCCCGTGGCGATCTTCTTGCCCTCTTCCCTGGTCTTCTCGTTGATCGCGTCGAACTCGATCTTGTCGATCTGCTCGCCGGAGATCATGTCCGTGTCGCCCTGGTCGGTGACTTCCACCTTCTGGAGCATCTGACGGACAATCACCTCGATGTGCTTGTCGTTGATGAGCACGCCCTGGAGCCGGTAGACCTCCTGGATCTCGTTGACCAGATAGGCCGCGAGTTCCTCGATGCCCTTGACCGCAAGGATGTCGTGCGGCGCCGGGTTGCCTTCGACGATGAAGTCGCCCTTTTCGACGACGTCGCCGTCCTGAAGGTGGATGTGCTTGCCCTTCGGGATAAGGTACTCGCGCGCCTCTTCGGTCTTGTCCATCGGCTCGATCGAGATGCGACGCTTGTTCTTGTAGTCGCGCCCGAACCGGATGGTGCCCGAGATTTCGGCGATGATCGCCGCATCCTTCGGACGCCGTGCCTCGAACAGTTCCGCCACCCGCGGCAGACCGCCGGTGATGTCACGCGTCTTGGCGCTTTCGGTCGAGACACGGGCGAGGATGTCGCCCGCCTGGACCTTGGCTCCGATGTCGACCGAGAGAATGGCGTCGACCGACAGCATGTAGCGGGCATCGCCGCCACGGGCGAGCTTGAGCACCTTGCCGTCCTTGCCCTTGACCACGATGGCGGGACGCAGGTCCCCGCCGCCGCGCGTCGAGCGCCAGTCGATGACCACGCGCTTGGCGATACCGGTGGCTTCGTCCAGCGTTTCCGTGATCGAAAGCCCTTCGACCAGATCCTCGAAGCCGATGGAGCCTTCCACTTCGGTGAGAAGCGGACGGGTGTACGGGTCCCACTCGACGATGCGCTGGCCGCGCTTGACGGTGTCGCCCTCGTCGACATGCAGGCGCGAGCCGTACTGGATACGGTGCGTCGCACGCTCGGTGCCGTCGGCATCGACGATCGCGATCACCATGTTGCGCACCATCGCAACCAGGTGGCCTTCGCTGTTGCGGGCAATGGCCTTGTTCCGGATCACGATCTTGCCGTCGAAGTTGGATTCGACGAACGACTGCTCGTTGAGCTGCGCCGCACCACCGATGTGGAAGGTGCGCATCGTGAGCTGGGTACCCGGCTCGCCGATCGACTGCGCCGCGATGACGCCGACGGCTTCACCGTGGTTGACCGGCGTGCCGCGGGCGAGGTCGCGGCCGTAGCACATGCCGCAGATACCGTTGACGAGTTCGCAAGTCAGTGCCGAGCGGATCTTCACCTCCTGCACGCCACCCTGATGGATGGCATCCAGATGGCTCTCTTCCATCAGCGTACCGCGCTTGATGATCACCTTGCCGGAGCTGTCACGGATGTCTTCGCAGGCCGTGCGTCCGAGGATGCGCGAACCGAGCGAGGCCACCACGGTGCCGGCGTCGACGATGGCGCGCATCTTGATGCCGAGCTTGGTGCCGCAGTCGCTCTGCGTGATGATGCAGTCCTGCGCGACGTCGACAAGACGACGGGTCAGGTAGCCGGAGTTCGCGGTCTTCAACGCGGTGTCCGCGAGGCCCTTACGGGCGCCGTGGGTCGAGTTGAAGTACTCGAGAACCGAGAGGCCCTCCTTGAAGTTCGAGATGATCGGCGTCTCGATGATCTCACCCGACGGCTTGGCCATCAGGCCGCGCATGCCGGCGAGCTGGCGCATCTGGGCCGGCGAACCGCGGGCACCGGAGTGAGCCATCATGTAGATCGAGTTGATGTCGGCATCCGCCCCACTCGCCGTCTTCTTGGTCGAGGAGATCTCCTTCATCATCGCCTTGGCGATTTCTTCCGTGGCCTTCGACCAGGCGTCGACGACCTTGTTGTACTTCTCGCCATGGGTGATCAGACCGTCGTTGTACTGCTGCTCGAAATCCTTCGCCAGCGTACGGGTCGTGTCGACGATCTTCCACTTGGAGTGCGGCACGACCATGTCGTCCTTGCCGAACGAGATGCCGGCCTTGAACGCGTTGTAGAAGCCGAGCGCCATGATGCGGTCGCAGAAGATCACCGTCTCCTTCTGGCCGCAGTGGCGGTAGACCTGGTCGATGACGCCGGAGATCTCGCGCTTGGTCATCAGCTTGTTGATGATCTCGTACGAGATACGCGGGTTCTTCGGCAGCAGATTGCCGAGCATGACGCGGCCCGCGGTGGTCTCGATCCACCGCGTTGAGACCTTGCCGGTCTCATCCATGCCCTGCCACCGATACTTGATCTTGGTGTGGAGGTGGATGACCTTCGCATGCAGGGCGTGCTCGAGCTCGGCCATGTCGCCGAAGATCTTGCCCTCGCCGGGCAGGCCTTCACGCAGGATCGAGACGTAATAGAGACCGAGCACGATGTCCTGCGACGGCACGATGATCGGCTGGCCGTTCGCCGGATGCAGGATGTTGTTGGTCGACATCATCAGGACGCGCGCTTCCAGCTGCGCTTCCAGCGACAGCGGAACGTGCACGGCCATCTGGTCGCCGTCGAAGTCGGCGTTGAACGCGGCGCAGACCAGCGGGTGGAGCTGGATCGCCTTGCCCTCGATCAGCACGGGCTCGAACGCCTGGATGCCGAGACGATGCAGCGTCGGTGCGCGGTTAAGCAGCACCGGATGCTCGCGGATGACCTCGTCCAGGATGTCCCAGACCTCGGGCCGCTCCTTCTCGACCAGCTTCTTGGCCTGCTTCACCGTGGTGGACAGGCCCTTGGCATCAAGCCGCGAATAGATGAACGGCTTGAACAGCTCGAGCGCCATCTTCTTCGGCAGGCCGCACTGATGCAGGCGCAGCTCGGGACCGACCACGATCACCGAACGGCCCGAATAGTCGACGCGCTTGCCGAGCAGGTTCTGACGGAAGCGGCCCTGCTTGCCCTTGAGCATGTCGGCGAGCGACTTCAGCGGGCGCTTGTTGGCGCCCGTGATGACGCGGCCGCGGCGGCCGTTGTCGAACAGCGCATCGACCGCTTCCTGAAGCATGCGCTTCTCGTTGCGGATGATGATGTCGGGCGCGCGCAGCTCCATCAGCCGCTTCAAGCGGTTGTTGCGGTTGATGACGCGGCGGTAGAGGTCGTTGAGGTCCGAGGTCGCGAAGCGGCCGCCGTCCAGCGGCACCAGCGGACGCAGGTCCGGCGGAATCACCGGGACCACGGTCATGATCATCCATTCCGGCTTGTTGCCGGAGTGGCGGAACGCTTCCACGATCTTCAGGCGCTTGGCGAGCTTCTTGTGCTTGATGTCGGAGTCGGTCTCCTGCATCTCCAGGCGCAAGGTGGCCTCGAGCTTCTCGAGGTCCATGCCCTTGAGCAGCTCGCGGATCGCTTCCGCGCCGATCATGGCGGTGAAGCTGTCCTGGCCGTACTCGTCTTGCGCCCGCAGATACTCGTCTTCCGACAGCAGCTGACGGTCCTTCAGCGCGGTGAGACCCGGCTCGAGCACGACGTAATATTCGAAATAGAGGATCCGCTCGAGATCCTTCAGCGTCATGTCGAGCAGAAGGCCGATGCGCGAGGGCAGCGACTTCAGGAACCAGATGTGGGCGACGGGGGCTGCGAGCTCGATATGGCCCATGCGCTCGCGCCGGACGCGCGACAGCGTGACCTCGACCGAGCACTTTTCGCAGATGATGCCCTTGTACTTCATGCGCTTGTACTTGCCGCACAAGCATTCGTAGTCCTTGATCGGCCCGAAGATGCGGGCGCAGAACAGGCCGTCGCGCTCGGGCTTGAAGGTACGGTAGTTGATGGTCTCCGGCTTCTTGATCTCGCCGTAGGACCAGGACAGAATCTTCTCTGGGGACGCGATCGAGATCCGGATCTGGTCGAAGACCTGAGCCGGCGTCGTCGGGTTGAAGAGATTCATAATTTCTTGGTTCATCGTCTTCTCCTCGCGGACCGGTCGCCTCCGGCCGCAAATTCGAAAATCACTCAAGCGAGGCGCCCTGCCCTCAAGGCATCGGGAGGGGCGCCAATGCCCGGCCGTGAAGGCCGGGCATGAAAGGTCGTATTACTCGGCTGCTTCCGAGGTCGGCGGTCCAACCTTGGAGTTGTGCAGGTCGACGTTGAGGCCGAGCGAGCGCATTTCCTTGACCAGCACGTTGAACGATTCCGGAATACCGGCCTCGAACGTGTCGTCGCCGCGCACGATCGCCTCGTACACCTTGGTACGGCCGGCGACGTCGTCCGACTTCACCGTCAGCATCTCCTGGAGCGTGTACGCCGCGCCGTAAGCCTCGAGCGCCCACACTTCCATTTCGCCGAAGCGCTGACCGCCGAACTGCGCCTTGCCGCCCAGCGGCTGCTGGGTGACGAGCGAGTACGGACCGATCGAACGCGCATGGATCTTGTCGTCCACGAGATGGTGCAGCTTGAGCATGTAGATGTAGCCCACCGTCACCTTGCGATCGAAGGCATCGCCGGTGCGGCCGTCATAGACGGTCGACTGACCCGAAGCGTCGAGACCGGCAAGCTTCAGCATCTCCTCGATGTCGGCTTCCTTGGCGCCGTCGAACACCGGCGTCGCGATCGGAACGCCGCGGCTGAGGTTATGGCCGAGCTCGATCAACTCGTTGTCGTTGAGCGACTTGATCGTCTCGTCCTCGCCGTAGACCTTCTTCAAGGTTTCCTTCAGCGGCTTGATGTCCTGCTTCGACAAATAGGCATCGACCGTCTGGCCGATACGCTTGCCGAGGCCGGCGCAGGCCCAGCCGAGATGGGTCTCGAGGATCTGCCCGACGTTCATGCGCGAAGGCACGCCGAGCGGATTGAGCACGATGTCGGCATGCGTACCGTCTTCGAGGAACGGCATGTCCTCGATCGGCACGATCTTCGACACCACGCCCTTGTTGCCGTGGCGGCCGGCCATCTTGTCGCCGGGCTGGATCTTGCGCTTCACCGCGACGAAGACCTTGACCATCTTCATCACGCCGGGCGGCAATTCGTCACCGCGCTGAAGCTTCTCGACCTTGTCGAGGAAGCGCTGCTCGAGCCCCTTCTTCGACTCGTCGTACTGCTTCCGCATGGCCTCGATCTCGGCCATCAGCTTGTCGTTCGGCGAAGCGAACAGCCACCACTGCGACTTCGGGTACTCCTCGAGCACCGCACGGGTGATCTTGGTGTCCTTCTTGAAGCCCTTCGGACCGGCGATGCCCTGCCGCCCTTCGAGCAGCTCGGCAAGACGGTTGTAGACGTTGCGGTCCAGGATCGCCTGCTCGTCGTCGCGGTCCTTGGCCAGACGCTCGATCTCTTCCCGCTCGATCGCCAGCGCACGCTCGTCCTTGTCGACGCCGTGACGGTTGAACACGCGCACTTCCACGATCGTGCCCTGCACGCCCGGAGGAACGCGCAGCGAGGTGTCGCGAACGTCGGAGGCCTTCTCGCCGAAGATGGCGCGCAGAAGCTTTTCTTCCGGCGTCATCGGGCTTTCGCCCTTCGGCGTGATCTTGCCGACCAGGATGTCGCCGGCGCGTACTTCCGCGCCGATGTAGACGATACCGGCTTCGTCGAGGTTCTTCAGCGCTTCTTCCGAGACGTTCGGAATGTCCCGGGTGATTTCCTCAGGTCCGAGCTTGGTGTCGCGGGCCATCACCTCGAATTCCTCGATGTGAATCGAGGTGAAGACGTCTTCCTTCACGATCCGCTCGGAGAGCAGGATCGAATCTTCGAAGTTGTAGCCGTTCCACGGCATGAACGCGACCAGCACGTTGCGGCCGAGCGCGAGCTCGCCGAGATCGGTCGACGGACCGTCGGCGATGATGTCGCCCTTCTTGACGATGTCGCCGACCTTCACCAGCGGACGCTGGTTGATGCAGGTCGACTGGTTCGAACGCTGGTACTTCATGAGACGGTAGATATCGACGCCCGACTTGGTCGGATCGAGATCTTCCGTGGCGCGGATGACGACGCGGGTCGCGTCGATCTGGTCGATCACGCCCGAACGGCGCGCCGCGATCGCGGCACCCGAGTCACGGGCAACGACGCCTTCCATGCCGGTACCGACGAACGGCGCCTCGGCGCGAACCAGCGGCACCGCCTGGCGCTGCATGTTCGAGCCCATCAGCGCGCGGTTGGCGTCGTCGTTCTCGAGGAACGGGATCAGCGCCGCGGCGACGGAGACGAGCTGCTTCGGCGACACGTCCATGTAGTCGACCTTGTCGGGCGTCACCGGCAAGACTTCGCCGGCGTGACGGCAAACCACGAGGTCTTCGGTGAAGCGGCCCTTCGGGTCGAGCGGCACGTTGGCCTGCGCGACCGTGTAGCGGCCCTCTTCCATTGCCGAGAGGTACACGACCTCGTCGGTGACGCGGCCATCCTTGACCTTGCGGTACGGCGTCTCGACGAAGCCATATTTGTTCACGCGCGCGAAGGTCGCGAGCGAGTTGATCAGGCCGATGTTCGGACCTTCCGGCGTCTCGATCGGGCAGATACGGCCGTAATGGGTCGGATGCACGTCGCGGACTTCGAAGCCGGCGCGCTCGCGGGTCAGACCGCCCGGTCCAAGCGCCGAGAGACGACGCTTGTGGGTGATCTCGCTGAGCGGGTTGGTCTGGTCCATGAACTGCGAGAGCTGCGAGGAGCCGAAGAACTCGCGCACGGCGGCAGCCGCCGGCTTGGCGTTGATCAGGTCCTGCGGCATGACCGTGTCGATGTCGACCGAGGACATGCGCTCCTTGATCGCGCGCTCCATGCGGAGCAGGCCGATGCGGTACTGGTTCTCCATGAGCTCGCCAACCGAACGCACACGGCGGTTGCCGAGATGGTCGATGTCGTCGATCTCGCCCTTGCCGTCGCGCAGGTCCACCAGCGTCTTGATGACGGAGAGGATGTCTTCCTTGCGCAGCGTGCGCTGGGTGTCGGGCGCATCGAGGTCGAGGCGCATGTTCATCTTGACGCGGCCGACCGCGGAGAGGTCGTAACGCTCGGCGTCGAAGAACAGCGACTGGAACATCGCCTGTGCCGAATCCAGCGTCGGCGGCTCGCCCGGACGCATCACGCGGTAGATGTCGAACAGCGCGTCTTCACGCGTCATGTTCTTGTCGGCCGAGAGCGTGTTGCGGATGTAGGGGCCGACATTGACGTGGTCGATGTCGAGCAGCGGCAGCTCCTTGTAGCCGTGCTCGTTGAGCGCCTTCATGCTCTTGTCGGTGATTTCCTCACCGGCTTCGGCGTGGATCTCGCCGGTCTTGGGATTGACGAGGTCCTCGGCGAGATAGTTGCCGACCAACTCCTCATCCGACAGGCGCAACGCCTTCAGACCCTTCTCCTGCATTTGACGCGCACCGCGGACGGTGAGCTTCTTGCCGGCCTCGAGCACGACCTTGCCGGTATCGGCGTCGATCAGATCGTTGACGGTCGAGTAGCCGCGGAAACGGTTGGCGTCGAACGGAACGCGCCAGCCTTCCTTGGTCCGCTTGTACTGGATCTTCTTGTAGAACGTGGACAGGATCGCCTCGCCGTCGAGGCCAAGGGCGAACATCAGCGACGTCACCGGAATCTTGCGGCGACGGTCAATACGCGCATAGACGATGTCCTTGGCGTCGAACTCGATGTCGAGCCAGGAGCCGCGATACGGGATCACGCGGGCAGCGAACAGCAGCTTGCCCGAGGAATGGGTCTTGCCCTTGTCGTGGTCGAAGAACACGCCGGGCGAACGGTGCATCTGCGAGACGATGACGCGCTCGGTGCCGTTCACGATGAAGGTGCCGTTCATCGTCATGAGCGGGATATCGCCCATGTAGACGTCCTGCTCCTTGATGTCCTTCACCGACTTCGCGCCGGTTTCCTCGTCGATGTCGAACACGATGAGGCGCAGCGTCACCTTGAGGGGCGCCGCGAAGGTCATGCCGCGCTGGCGGCACTCGTCGACGTCGTATTTCGGCTGCTCGAACTCGTAGCGGACGAATTCCAGCATCGAGGTGCCCGAGAAGTCGGAGATCGGGAACACCGAGCGGAACACCGCCTGCAGACCCTCGTCGAGACGCCCACCCTGGGGTTCGTCGACCATCAGGAACTGGTCATAAGACGCCTTCTGAACCTCGATGAGGTTCGGCATCTCGGCGACTTCCTTGATGTGTCCGAAGAACTTGCGAACGCGTTTGCGACCGGTGAATGTCTGCTGCGCCATCGTGGCCTCTCATTTCGTCGCCCGCTCCGGGCGCGCCGTCCGGGACTCGGCTGCCGCCGCTCCCCGGGTTGAATTTTTCGAACCCGCTTTGGGGGTCGGAAACTCAGTTTCAGGCCGTCATGTCCTGAATCTGTTCTTCAGACCTTCAAAACGCAAAACGACGCGCGGGGCGCATAGGCACGCCCGCCCGTCTCTACGATCGTTTTCACGGACTGCAAAAGCCCGAAATAGCCTGCTCTCCCAACGGCTTACAGGGAAATCCGACATCCCTGCCCACCGCGCTTTCGTGCTGCCGAACCGATATGGGGCGACAATAGTGCAGATTCGAGGGGTAAACCCTCCAATCCCCACACTTTTTCGTGTTCAGCCTGCGTCGGGACGTTCCGTCGCACGCCTTTTGCATCCGGCCCACCCTTTCGAGGGGTGGACCAAGATCCCGGGCTTCGCCTGAAGCTCGCCCGGGATCTCGCCAGTAAGCGTTGCTTACTTGAGTTCGACCTTGGCGCCAGCCTTCTCAAGCTGGACCTTGAGCTTCTCGGCTTCGTCCTTGTTCACGCCTTCCTTGACAGGCTTCGGCGCGCCCTCGACGAGGTCCTTTGCTTCCTTCAGGCCCAGGCCGGTGATGGCGCGGACTTCCTTGATGACTTCGATCTTCTTGTCGCCGGCGGCGGCGAGAACGACCGTGAACTCGGTCTTCTCTTCAGCCGGAGCGGCGGCAGCGCCACCACCAGCCGGGCCGGCCACGGCGACGGCCGCGGCAGCCGAAACGCCCCACTTCTCTTCGAGGAGCTTCGCGAGTTCGGCAGCCTCGAGCACGGTGAGGCTCGAGAGGTCGTCAACGATCTTCTGCAAGTCAGCCATTGTTCAGTTTCCTTGAGTGTAAGTCTGGTTCGGGTTTGAGTTTTGCGAAGGGCGTCAGGCCGCTTCGCCCTTTGAGGCATGAGCCTGGATGACGCGCGCGAGCTTGCCCGCGGGCGCGTTGGCGAGCTGAGCGAGCTTGGTCGCCGGGGCCACAAGCAGGCCGACGATCTTTGCGCGCAGTTCGTCAAGCGACGGCAGTGAGGCAAGCGCCTTCACGCTGTCGACATTCAGGACGGTCTTCCCCATCGAGCCGCCAATGATGACGAACTTTTCGTTCGCCTTGGCGAATTCGACGGCGACCTTCGGCGCCGCTACCGGATCGTTCGAAGTGGCGATCACGGTCGGTCCCTTCAGCATGGGACCGATGGCAACGACGTCAGTGCCTTCAAGAGCAATTTTGGCGAGACGGTTCTTCGAGACCTTCACCGAGGCGCCAGCCTGCTTCATCTGCATGCGCAGCTTCTGCATCTGGGCAACGGTCAGGCCGGAATATTGAGCAACGATCGCGACGCTCGTGGTCTTGAAGACCCCATTGAGCTGTTCGACCGCGTCCTTTTTTGCCGCTCGTTCCACAGCAAGCTCTTTCCGGTTGGCGGCCATCGCGAAAAGCGGGACCGCCGGGTTGCACCCATCGCCCCACCCAAAACTTGAACCTCCGGGCCAAAACCCATCGGACACGCGCCGGGCGAGACGACAATTCAAAGCCTGCCCTCCGGGAGCCCATTAGAGCCCACGGCGTGTCGAGGTCCGAACCAAACCCATTCCGCAACCACCCTCAGGTGGGATGCGACGTGAAATCCGGTCTTCACCCGTCTATGCAGGCCATGCGATTAAGCCGTTGAGAAATCGAAATTTCCCGCAGGCGCCTGCAGTCTTGGACAGGACAAGGTCAGCCGGCGAACCGCCCGACCTCTGCCCGCATCCCACCAACCGATGGATTTTCCTTCCTTTTCCGGCAAATCCTTGCGGACGTCCTGAAAAGGAATGATCTCCTGTCGTGTCGGGTTTTCGGAATGCGTGCACGAACGCGCCAGCCAAGGCCGGTACGTCCGGAAGCGGTTCTTTAACCGCTCGGAGCCTGCTTGCCAAGAGCAAAATTCACACCAGTTCCAATCCGTTGCCGGCCGGGCTTGAGGCGGGCCGACAAGGGCCGATTCAGGCCGATTTGACCGCATAAGGCAGTGGCTTGCCCGCGAAGAACGCGGTCAGGTTCGCCAGCACGCAGTTCTGCATGGCCACGTGCGATTCGAGGGTATGACCGCCGATATGGGGGGCGAACACCACATTGGGGAGCGCGGTCAGGGCGTCGGGGGCGTGCGGCTCCTTCTCGAAGACGTCGAGGCCGGCACCGGCGATGGTCTTGTCGGTGAGGGCCGCGACCAGGGCCTTCTCGTCAATGACGGAGCCGCGGGAAATGTTGACGACATAGCCGTCTGCGCCGAGGCGCTTGAGAATATCGGCATTGACGGCATGCTGCGTGTCGGCCCCTGCCCTGACCGCGATCATCAGCACGCTGCACCAGTCGGCGAGTGCCTCCAGCGACTGGAAATATTGATAGGGCGGAATGTCGTATCTGGTGCGGCTGAAATAGCCCACGTCCGCCTCGAAGGCGGCGCAGCGCGCGGCGATCTTGCGGCCGATCTCGCCCATGCCGTAGACGCCGATGCGGCGGCCGGGCATGCCGGCCTGCGGGCGCATCATCGGCGACTGCTTTGAAGCCGCCCAGTCGCCGCTGCGGACATATTGGTCGGCGACCAGGATCCGCCGCGTCGTCGCCAGCATCAGCGTCATCGCGATATCGGCGACCGAGGCGGCATTGGCGCCGGGGCTGTGGCCGACCGCGATATTGCGGGAGGCCGCCGCCTTCAGGTCGACGCCATCATAGCCCGTACCGTAGCAGACGATGGTACCGAGCTTTGGAAACAGGTCCATCGCCTCGGCGCCAAGCGGTGAGCCGCCTGCGGTGAGCATCGCGCGGATGCCGCCGAGTTCGTCGACCGAAAACACCTCACGCGCCGGCTTGCCGCCGGTGTCGAGCAGCTCGAACCGCTCGGCGAAGCGCGCCATCATCGACTTGGGAAAGCGCGAATAGATCAGGACCTTGTCAGCCATTGTTCTTGTTTCCGGTAAGCGCCGCCACAAACGACGAGGGGCGGAATCGGTCGCCCGATTCCACCCCTCGCCTCATGCAATTTTCAAACCTCAGCCGAGGCAAGTCTTATCCGAGGATCGTGCCCGGCTCGACCTTCACGCCGGGGCCCATCGTCGAGGACACCGCAACACGCTGGATGTAGGTACCCTTGGAACCAGCGGGCTTCGCCTTCGAGACAGCATCGGCGAGAGCCTTGATGTTCTCGACCAGCTTCTCCTCGGAGAACGAGGCCTTGCCGACGCCGGCCTGCAAAATGCCGGCCTTCTCGACGCGGAACTCGACCGAGCCGCCCTTGGCACCCTTCACCGCACCGGTGACGTCCATGGTCACGGTGCCGATCTTCGGGTTCGGCATCAGGCCGCGCGGGCCGAGCACCTTACCGAGACGGCCGACCAGCGGCATCATGTCGGGGGTCGCAATACAACGGTCGAAATCGATCGAGCCGTTCTGCACCTTCTCGACCAGGTCTTCGGCGCCGACGACGTCGGCACCCGCAGCCTTGGCTTCGTCAGCCTTGGCGCCGCGGGCGAACACGCCGACGCGGAGCGTACGGCCGGTACCGTTCGGCAGGGTCACGACGCCGCGGACCATCTGGTCGGCGTGACGCGGATCGACGCCGAGATTGATCGCGACCTCGATGGTCTCGTCGAACTTCGCTTTCGCGCGTTCCTTGACCATCTTGATGGCGTCCGCGAGCGGGTAAAGCTTTTCGCGGTCAACACCTTCGCGGGCTTTGTTCAAACGCTTTCCGATTGCCATGAGCCCTTACCCCGCCACTTCCAGACCCATCGAACGGGCAGAGCCCTCGACCATCTTCATGGCCGACTCGATGGAATCGCAATTGAGATCCTTCATCTTCTTCTCGGCGATCTCGCGCACCTGCGCCTTGGTCACCGCGCCGGCCTTGTCACGGCCCGGAGCTTTCGAACCGGACTGGATCTTGGCGGCCTGCTTGAGGAAGAAGGACATCGGGGGGGTCTTCATCTCGAACGTGAACGAACGATCGGCGTAGATCGTGATCACGACGGGAATCGGGGTGTTCTTCTCTTCCTTCTGGGTCTGGGCGTTGAACGCCTTGCAGAACTCCATGATGTTGAGACCGCGCTGACCAAGCGCGGGACCGATGGGGGGCGAAGGATTCGCCGCACCGGCCGGGACCTGAAGCTTCAGGTATCCGGTCACTTTCTTTGCCATGTATCACTCCTGTTGTGCCGGCCTCGGCCAGCGGTTTCAGGTTCGTGGTCTGGGTCGGATGCGGCTGGCAACCGCCCTCTCCCTCCCACGGCCTCTTGTTACGCAAAACCTTTCGGCTTCGCGCCTCGTCCGATCAGACCTTCTCGACCTGACCGAATTCCAGTTCGACCGGCGTGGCGCGGCCGAAGATCGACACCGCGACCTTCACGCGCGAGCGCGCCTCGTCGATTTCCTCGACCACACCCGAGAACGAGGCGAACGGGCCGTCGGCCACGCGCACGTTCTCGCCGATCTCGAACGACACCGACGCCTTCGGCCGTTCCACGCCCTCCTGCACCTGGTGCAGGATGCGCATGGCCTCGGCTTCCGAGATCGGCATCGGCTTGTTTTCCGCGCCGAGGAAGCCCGTGACCTTCGGCGTGTTCTTGATCAGATGAAACGCCTCGTCGGTCAGCTTCATCTTCACCAGCACGTAGCCGGGGAAGAACTTGCGCTCGGCGTCGATCTTGCGGCCGCGGCGCACTTCCGTGACCTTCTCGGTCGGAACCAACACCAGCTCGAACAGCTCCTCGAGCCCGCGCTGCTTGGCCTGCTCGCGGATCGATTCGGCGACCTTCTTCTCGAAGTTCGAGTAGGCGTGGACGATGTACCAGCGCTTGTCGGTCGATTGGGTTGCAGCGGCTGCTGTTGCCATCAGTGAATGCCCAAAAGGAAGGTGATGAGGTAACGGATGATCTGGTCGGCGGCGAAGAAGAAGACCGAGGCCACGGCAACCATGACGAACACCATGATGGTGGTGATGGTGGTCTCGCGACGGGTCGGCCAGGTGACCTTGGCGGTCTCCGAGCGCACTTCCTGCAAGAACTTGAACGGGCTGACTGCCATCGTTTGAGACGCCAATAAGGATTTCAGGGATCCGAACAGCCGCCGTTGGCCCAGCCCTCTCTCGCGAAGGATGAGCCGGAAACCGGGCTCGATTGTTCGGGGATTTCAAAGCCGCGCCGGATATCCGCATCTCAGCGGGCCGGCAGCGAGTGCGGGGTATCTACTGCGGATGGCACGAAACGTCAAGGTCGCGCCACGCGACTGGAATCAGAATGGCTCGGCTTTTCTCGGAATCGGTGCCAGCCGAATCAAGGGCTTAGCTGGCAGGAATGGCAGGGCTCGAACCTGCGACCCGCGGTTTTGGAGTTCGATCGCCCTGTACCAGGTCATCTGTTGGAAACCTAAGAGGCCGACAACGTTTGATCCTCGGCGAGGTGCTCGACCAGCACCAAGACCGGGCGAGCAGCAGAACTGCGGTCATGAGTGCCTCGGTGTCATCTGGTGCCCTTCATTCATAAGCAGGCAAAAGGCCGCAGCCATTCTCGGCTGCGGCCTGCATTCTCAAAATGGTCCGGGTAAAAGGGTTAAGAGAAATATGCGCCAGCCCCGGTGTACCTAACAAAACATTAATTTGTTTCAGGCGTGTTTCGTCGCGGCAAAAATTTGCGTTCCATTTCAGGAACTTAGAGTATTGGGCTGCGGGAACCGTGAGGGAGGCCGGCCGGGGGCTGGCAAGGGTGGCCGCGTATGTCCCTCGCGGCCCGATCCCAAAAGCAAACTAGTCGATTCTCGCTCTGTGGACCTGACCGCGCGCCGCGAGGCCTCCATTAATGGCACACACTGCCTCCCCACGGCGTCGGCGACTTCAGCGCCCTGCACTCGCACCGGCACGATGCAGAGGTGCAGCTCTACGCCTTCGACGTGCTCGCGATCGGCGGCGGGGACTGCGCCCGTTGCCGCTGTCGATGCGCAAGACCAATCTGGCGCGCCTCTTGCGGGGACGGCCCGATGGCATGTTCATCGCCCCTTCGAGCCAGGCGCGATCGGCGCGAGTTGTTCGGCGCTTAAGCGGGCTGAGACCTCTGGAGTGTCAGCCCCAGAGGTCTATCGCTCCATCTGGCAAGATTCCCGTTATCAGTGAGATCCGCCGGGCACCGGACCTGGAATGGCATCGTTGCCATTGGCGTTGATCCGGTTGTCGCCGAAAGACAGAACATTCCCGCTGACCGACGTGCCGTTGCCTACGATGACCGACGAGCCAACTCTGATTGTAGTCGCGCCAGAAGCGGCGAGGCCGGTCCCGGATGCGGTCGCGGCACTCTCATTCACCAGCATTCCGATGTTGTTGCCTGTCGTCAGAAAGGCGGTGTTGGTAAACCCGTTGGCAACCGTATCCCGGACAACGATATTGATACCTGCTGCGCCACCTGATGAATCGGCGACAACACCAAAGTTTCCGCGATGGAAGTGGCTCTTGCTGATGAGAGCAGTCGCCGAAACTCCTGCGCCTGGATTCACGACGATTGCGGCACCCACACCGCCTGAGCCGGTGTTTGAGATTGTCACGTTCTCAACTATCAGTCTTGCAGTACTTGCAGTACTGGTGGGCACGAAGGCGATACCGTGGCCTTGCCCACCGGTCTGGTCGCGAATTCTGACATTTCTGACATGCAGCGAGGCGCCTGACAGGAAGCGAATGCCCGAACTGCCCGGGATGGTGCCCGCACCTTCAACGTCCAACCCTTCGAGATAGACAACGACGGTGCCTGGGGTCGCCGTTGCAGAGTCGTTGATGATGATGCCGTTGATGCCGCCTGAGTTGAGAACACTTCCGACGGCGCCGTCGCAATAGATGCTCATGGATTTTGTGATCGTCACGGTTCCATAGCCAGCAGGGTCGAGACAATTGATTTCACCGCCGGCCGCGGTCTTTGAGATCGCCCCAGCGAAGGTCTTGCATGGCGCTGTTCGGCTGCAGGGATTTACGTCATCGCCTACGCCAGAAACCCAGGTCCTGGTCGCCTGAGCGTGAGCCACCGGCGGCCCAAGCAGAACGAATGCGAATGTGAAATACAATAATCCTAAAGAAAAGCGATGCATGAACTACTCCATCGGTTTAGCCGATCTTTCTCGGTCTCGACCACGGAGCCGCTCGTTCCCGAAAGAACGCTCAAGCGAAATGTCTAAGAATAAACGATGACGCTAATCGGCTGACCGCAATCGATAGGCATGATGTCTTGGCAGGATCGGTTGGCAATACTCGACGACCGCATGCCTCTATTGGACAATCGGCCAGACCTAGTGTGGTGTCAATAATCGCCGATGCCAAGCTCATGGCGCGGCTACTGGGCGGCGCATCCTTCAACCGCCGAGCAGCTGCTCCGACCAGCGATCAGAGGTACATTTCACGAACAGAAATGGTAGCGAATCACGGTTTCAGCTGAAAGCCGGGAATCTAAGTGTTTGATTTCCTGGCAGGAGTGGCAGGGCTCGAACCTGCGACCCCCGGTTTTGGAGACCGGTGCTCTACCAATTGAGCTACACTCCTACGGACCCTCGCGTCGCCGCGTGGATCAGGGGCGCTTTCAAGCACAGGGGACGACCGGTTTGCAAGGACGGATTGCAAGGGTGAAGCGCGCTGGCTTCGCTTGTTTGTACCGCGCCTTCTGGGCCACTCTCTGTTCCCGACAATCAAGAACAAACGGGAGTGCCCATGACTGCCACCGCCCCTCAAGCCGCGATCACGCCGAAAGCGCCGCCCTTGCCCGAGGCCGAGCCGGAAACGCTGGGGCTGTCGCGGCCCCGACTCCAGGCGATGTCGGACGCTTTCAAGCGCGAGATTGACAAGGGAACCGTTCCCGGGGTGACGGTGCTGGTGGCCCGGCGCGGCCAGGTCGGCTGGTTTGAGGCGCTCGGCAAGCAGAGCCCCGCAGGCCCGGCGATGGCGCTTGATTCGATCTTCCGGATCTTCTCGATGACCAAGCCGATCGTCTCGGTCGGCATCATGGCATTGGTCGAGGACGGCCATCTGCTGCTGAGCGACCCGGTCGCCAAGTTCATTCCCGAGTTCGCCGACCAGAGGGTCGGCGTGGTCAGCGGCGGCAGACTGGAACTGGTTCCGCCTAATCGCCCGATGACGGTGCAGGATCTGCTCCGCCACACCTCGGGCCTGACTTACGAGCACCAGGGCGACGGCCCCGTACACAAGCTCTATCAGGAGTCCCGCGTCCGCAGCCGCAAGATCACCAATGCCGAGCACGCCGCGCTGGTGGCGAGCTTCCCGCTGGTCTGCCATCCCGGTGACGAATTCAACTACAGCCGCTCCACCGACATCCTCGGCCGCATCATCGAAGTCGTCAGCGGCAAATCGCTCGGCATGTTCCTGACCGAACGCATCCTCGCGCCGCTGCAGATGACCGAGACCGCCTTCTCCACTTCTGAGTCCAATGCCGGCCGGCTCGCCCAGCCGTTCGAAGCCGATCCCTGGACCGGCGACAAGGTGGCGCTGTTCAACATGCTCGAACAGCCGATCATGGAATCCGGCGGCGGCGGCCTCGTCTCGACCACCATGGACTATGCCCGCTTCGCGCTGATGCTGCGCAATGGCGGCACGCTCGACGGCAACAGGATCATCGGCCGCAAGACGCTGGAGCTGATGGCGTCCGATCATCTCGGGCCTCACGTTGTGACCAACGGCACGCTGCTGTCGCCCGGCCACGGCTTTGGTCTCGGCTTCGCCGTGCGCCGCGAGGCCGGCATCGCGCCCTTCCCCGGCAGCGTCGGCCAGTATTTCTGGAGCGGCATTGCCGGCACGTTCTTCTGGATCGATCCGAAGGAGGATCTGTTCACGGTGTTCATGAGCCAGGGCCCGGGCCAGCGCGATTTTACGCGGACGCTGGTGCGGGATCTGGTTTACGCGGCGGTGGATTGAGGTCTCGTGCCCCGGACGCAACGCAGCGCGTAGCGGTGCGTTGCAGATCCGGGGCCCATGCCTCAACGATCTCGGGCTCGGCTTTCTGGGTCCCGGCTCTGCGCAGCAGCGTTGCACGCTGCAGCGCGTCCGGGACACGAGACCATCAACTGATCGTCGCGCCGCCGTCGATGACCATGGTCTGGCCGGTCATGAAGTCACCGGCCGCAGATCCCAGGAACACGGCTGCGCCCGCGATCTCGTCGGGGGTGCCGATGCGGAGCAGCGGCGAGCGCGAGGTCGAGGCTTTCAGGTTTTCCGGATTGTCCCACAGCGCTTTGGCAAAATCGGTCTTGATCAGGCCGGGCGCAATGCAGTTCACCCGGATGTTGTGCTTGCCGTATTCGCAAGCGAGGTTGCGCGCGAGCTGCATGTCGGCAGCCTTGGAGATCGCGTAGGCGCCGAGGATGGTCGAGCCCTTGAGGCCGCCGATCGAGGACACGATGATCACCGAGCCGTCCCTGCGCTCGATCATCTGCGGCACCACCATCGAGATCAGCCAGTTGTTGGCGACGATGTTGTTGTCGAGAATTTTCCTGAACTGGTCGTCGGAGATGCCGGCGAGCGGGCCGTAATACGGGTTCGACGCCGCGTTACAGACCAGCACGTCGATCTTGCCGAAGGCGCGGTTGCTCTCGTCGATCAGGTTTTGCAGATTTTCCTTCGACGAGATGTTGGCGGCGATCGCGACCGCGGTGTCCTTACCGAACCTGTCGTTGATGCCCTTGGCCACCTGCTCGCAGACATCGGCCTTGCGCGAGGAGATCACGACCTTGGCGCCATGCTCGGCCATGCGCTCGGCGATCGCAAGCCCGATGCCGCGCGTCGATCCGGTGATGACAGCGACTTTCCCCTTCATGTCGAACAAGGTCATGTTTCTCTCCCAGAGTTATGATTTGATTTGGCCGAAGCTTACGCCGCGTCCGCGCGAGCGGACAACAGCCTCAGGCGAGCTTCTTGACTTCCGGTCCCGCCGGCTGATGCATCTCCGCATGCGCATCGTCCGCGATCCACGGCTGCTGGTTCACCATCGGCAGCCGCCACACCGAGCGCTCGGGGCTCGAGAAATAATCGAGCCGCGTGATCGAGCAATTGTCGATGTCGAACGACAGCGCCTTCTCCACCTGGCCGCCGAGCGCGAGCCCGAGCGCGGCCTTGATGGTGCCGCCATGGGCAACAGCGATGATGTCCTGGCCTGCCGCCTCATTGTTGATCCGCTCGATGACGCGGCGCGCGCGGTGGTAGAGGTCCATGAAGCTTTCGCCGCCGGGCGCGGGCTCGTTGATATCGGCAAACCAGCTCGACCCAACGGGACGGCTCGCGATGAACGCGGCGCGGTTCATGCCCTGCCATGTCCCGAGATTTTGCTCGGCGAGGTCCGCTTCCCATGGCATCGACGCGGGCTTCGGGTAGCCGGCTGCCCAGATCGCTTCGGCCGTTTGATGCGTGCGCATCAGATTGCTCGAATACCAGACCGCCTTGCGTGGCAGCACCTTGGCAACAGCATTGAACACGTAGGTATCGCTGGTGTCGCAGGCGAGATCGCTCTGCCCGTAGATGTTGCCGCCGTCATTGCGCACCGGCGCGTGACGAACCCACCACCACCGTGTCGTGACCACATTCGGCTTGTCCGCGGTTGCCATCGAAACCCTTCCATCCCGTGTGATGTCGCTGTACGTCAGGTGTGAACGTGTCTCAAGACACTTTACCGTTTGAAATCTTGTTTGAAATTCCGCTGCGCGGCAAGCGTCGCGTACTAGGCAAAGGGAGAAACACATGGGCCGTCTGCAAGGCAAATCCGTCATCATCACCGGCGCCGGCAGCGGCATCGGTCGCGCTGCCGCGCTGCTGTTCACCAAAGAAGGCGCAAAGCTGATCGCGGTCGATCGCACCGAGGCGGTGAAGGAGACCGTCGACGAGGTGAAGAAGGCCGGCGGTGTTGCCGAAGCGATGATCGCGGATGCGGGCTCCGAGACCGACGTCATGGCCGTCATCGACAAGGCGGTGAAGACGCATGGCCGGCTCGATGTGATCTGGGCCAATGCCGGCGTTTCCGGCGGGCTCGTTCCGCTCGGCGAGCAGACCGTGGAACAGTGGCAGGAGGTGTTGCGCATCAATCTGATCGGTCCGTTCCTCGCGGTGAAGCACGCGATGCCGCACATGGTGAAGCAGCAATCCGGCGCGATCGTGCTGACCGCATCCGTCGCGGGCCTCAAGGCCGGCGCCAGCGGGCATCCCTATGCGGCGAGCAAGGCCGGCGTGATCTCGCTGGTGCAGACCACGGCCTATTCGCTCTCCGGCACCGGCGTGCGCATCAACGCGGTGTGCCCCGGCCTGATCGAGACAGGAATGACCAAGCCGATCTTCGATCGTGCGAAAGAGCGCGGGACCCAAGACAAGATCGGCCAGCTCAATCCGCTGAAGCGTCCGGGCCAGCCGCACGAGCTCGCGGCGATGGGACTGTTCCTGGCGAGCGACGAAGCGTCGTATGTGAACGGTCAGGCGTTCCCGGTGGACGGCGGGCTGACGGCGTCGATGCCGTACGCGGGGAAACCGGTTTAGCAAGGTCACTCTCGTGTCCCGGACGCGGCGCGGTCGGGATACGAGACCGGAATTTTGGCACGCAACTGCATCATCCTCGTCATTGCGAGCGCAGCGAAGCAATCCAGAATCCCACCGCGGAAAGACTCTGGATTGCTTCGCTGCGCTCGCAATGACGGAGTGTGTGGTTGATGGCGTCGCCTTTTCAATTCGCATCTTCATTGTAGACGCAGTTACGCATCCTCGCGGCATTTTTCGCCCGAGCTTTGCTTCATTGCCTTGCCCTCGATTGAAAGAGGGCGCAGGGAAGACCGGGAGCCCGCTGGCACCCGAGGTCCACTGTGCGAAGTTGCAGTAAGACGTTTGCACAGCGGCATACAGGTGTAGCCAGGACATCCCGGCCTTCCCTGCGCAGTGGTTGGAACGGCTTATGTCGCGCTCTCCCCGGGGAGCGATGCACTATTGCCCCCGTCGCCTTATCGATGACTGATGTACGCGCCCGGTCGGGCCGCCACATCACCGCAAGACTTGACGCACAGACCCCGGGCGTCAGGACCACACGATTTTGCCGTACGCCGATCACACCGGTCGTGCGCGCGACGCCTTCGCTCACAGTCACCTGCCCTGCGAAAGCCTTCGCGCCGATGTTATCAGCGTCCACCGCCGCCCGGCCCGCGTTCGTGACGATCGCGATACGCCCCTCTTCCTTGGGCCGGGTTGCCGTGATGGATACGCCGTTTCCGAATTTCGGTAAAGTGGAATATTTTCGGCGAGGTGGGTTGCCCCATCGCTGGCGTGTTTTGCCCGTCGGGCAACGCAAGGTCTTGTAGCCCGGATGGCGGAGCGATATCCGGGATTCGCCGCACGAGCTGTCCCTGGTATCGCTGCGCTCACCCGGGCTACGGGGCTGTGTCGATTTGCGTCACCGGCCATCACATTGGTATGGTTCATGCAGGCAACCTAGCCTCCAGTCCCCCAACAAGAACGTGACAATGCCAAGCTCAAGACCCGACCGCATCCGAACACTCCTCGCCGACCTCGTCGGCTTCGACACCATCAGCGACCGCACCAATTTGCCCCTGATCGCCCATATCGAAAGCTATCTCGCCGCGCTTGGCGTCAAGGGAGAGCGCATCACCGACGAGACAGGACAGAAGGCTTCGCTGTGGGTCACGATCGGGCCGGAGGATCGCCCCGGTCTCGTGCTGTCGGGCCATACCGACGTCGTGCCGGTTATCGGTCAGGACTGGAGCCATGATCCGTTCAAGCTGATCGAGCGCGACGGCAAGCTCTATGGCCGCGGCACCACCGACATGAAGGGGTTTGTGGCGGTGTGCCTCGCCATGGTGCCGGAGATGCTGGAGGCGAAGCTCGCGACGCCGATTCATCTCGCGATCTCCTATGACGAGGAGATCGGCTGCGTCGGCGTGCGGCCGATGCTCGGCGAGGTCGCGAAGAAGAAAGTGAAGCCTCTCGGCGCTTTCATCGGTGAGCCGACCGAGATGAAGGTCATCATCGGCCACAAGGGCAAGCACGGCGTGCGCGCCACGTTTCACGGCCTCGCCCGACACTCCTCGATCGCGCCCGATGGCGTCAATGCGATCGAATATGCCGCCGAGCTGATCGTCGAGATCCGTCGCCGCGCGGTGAAGCTCGCAAGCGAAGTCGAGCGCAACAGTCTCTACGACGTGCCGCACTCGACGCTGCTGACCAGCATCGTGCATGGGGGCGCCGCGCTGAACATCGTGCCCGATACCTGCACGGTGGATTTCGAATGCCGCGGGATCGGCATCACCGAGTCGCGTGAGGTGACGGATGCGATCGTCGCCTGGGCCAAGGCCGAGCTCGAGCCCGCGATGAAGGCGAGGAATGCCGAATGCGGCATCGATTTCGAGGAGATCCTCGACTATCCCGCCCTCGACACCGCCGCCGACGCCGCGATCGTCACGCTGGCAAAAAGCCTTGCGGGCCGCAACGACCACGCCAAGGTCGCCTTCGGCACCGAGGCGAGCCTGTTTGCCAGCATGGCGGATATCCCCTCGGTCGTGATCGGCCCGGGCTCGATCGCGCAGGCGCACACGCCGGATGAGTTCGTGGAGATGGCGGAGCTGGAGAAGTGCGCGGGCTTCGTGGAGAAGCTGATCGCGCATTGTGTGGCTTCATAACCGCGACTTTGGGTCCCGGCTCAGCGCAGCAACGCTACGCGTTGCAGCGCGTCCGGGCAGCGAGAATCCGGGTCTCGTGTCCCGGACGCGGTGCGGCACGCAGTGACGCTCCGCAGAGCCGGGACCCAGAACGCTTGGCGACGACATCGAACATGCAACCTTAGAGCGCGTCACGTCCAACCTGGTTGCACGGCTATGTCCTTCTTCGTTTACATCCTTGCCAGCAAACGAAACGGCACTCTCTACATTGGAGTGACAAACGACCTCGCTCGCCGAGTGGGCGAGCACAAGGCCAAGCTCATACCCGGCTTCACACGGCAATACGACGTGACCTTGCTAGTCAATTTCGAGACGTTCGAGTCGGTACTCGAAGCGCGCTCACGCGAACATTCGTTGAAGCGCTGGCGACGCGCGTGGAAGTTCAAGCTGATTGAAGACCTCAATCCGGATTGGCGAGACCTTACGGACGAGCTGAATGCTCTGGCAACGTGATTGGGTCCCGGCTCTGCGGAGCAGCACTTCGTGCTGCACCGCGTCGGGGACACGAGAGTTGTGCTGGCGCAGGAAAGTACGCTCCACAGACAAGGGCGCGGCCCTCAGCCGCGCCCTTGTCTCTTCCTAAACCGCGCCCGCCTTCTGCGCGTACTCCCATGAGGCCTTCGACAGCGGCACGGTGCGCTTGGCGGATTCCAGCGCCTTGGCATTGGCGGCGGTGCCGTCGCGGACGCGGCCGGCGATGCCTTGGGTGATGCCGGCGAGGCGGAACAGATTGTATGAGAAGTACCAGTTCAGATCGGGCACCGTCATCTTCGTGACGTTGCAATAGATCTGCGCGGCCTCCTCCACGCTCGGGATGTTGAGCGCCTTGAGGTCGGCGCCATCAAGGCCCGGCATGACCCACTGCATCAACAGATAGGTGAAGTCGGCCATGGGATCGCCGAGCGTCGACAGCTCCCAGTCGAGCACGGCCCGCACGCGCGGTTCCGTCGCGTGGAAAATCATGTTGTCGAGACGGTAGTCGCCATGGACGATCGAGACGCGCGCCTGTTCCGGCACGGTCTTCGGCAGCCATTCGGCGACCTTCTCGAACTCCGGAATGTGCTGCGTTTCGGAGGCGCGATACTGCTTGGTCCAGCGGTCGATCTGCCGCGCAAAATAATTTCCGGGCTTGCCGAAGTCACCGAGGCCGATCGTTGTGGGATCGAACATGTGCAGCTTGGCCAGCGTCTCGATCTTGCTGGTGAAGATCTTTCGGCGATCCTCCGGCGTCTGGCTCGGCAGCGTCGGATCCCAGAACACGCGACCGTCCTCCATCGACATGATGTAGAAGGCCGACCCGATGATGCTGTCGTCCTGGCACAGCGCATAGGCGCGCGCGACCGGGAACCCGTGTTTTCCAAGGGCCGCGATCACGCGATATTCGCGATCGACCGCATGTGCCGACGGCAACAATTTGCCGAACGGTTTGCGGCGCATCACATAGGAACGGTTCGGTGTGTTCAGCCGATAGGTCGGGTTGGACTGGCCGCCCTTGAACTGGAGAACCACCAGCGGGCCCTCGTAGCCTTCGACGTTGTCGCGCAGCCAGGCTTCGAGTCGCATCTCGTCGATGCGATGACGCTCCTCGACCGGCTTGGTGCCCGAGAACTCTTCGTCTTTCCTGACGCCGTCAGCCACGGTGACGCTCCCTCTTCAGTCCGAACATGATCCTAATCGGTAACCGCTCTTGCACTTGCGTCAAGCGGTCATCCGATCACGGATCATGCCCTGTCGTTTCTTAAGTCGGGAGCGCCGCGCGGCCCTCCCTTTTAGTGACTGGAGGAATTGGCATACTTCCGAACTTCGAGCCTTGCAATGGCGCGATTGTGCACCTCGTCCGGACCGTCGGCGAGACGCAGCGTGCGGATGTGGGCGTAGTCCTTGGCGAGACCGGCATCGTCAGAGACGCCCGCGCCACCAAAGGACTGGATCGCCTCGTCGATGATCTTCAGGGCCATGTTGGGCGCTGCGACCTTGATCATGGCGATCTCGGCCTGCGCGGTCTTGTTGCCGACCTTGTCCATCATGTCGGCAGCCTTGAGGCAGAGAAGGCGCGTCATCTCGATGTTGGTGCGGGCATCGCCGATGCGCTGCTCCCACACCGAGTGCTCGACGATCCTCTTGCCGAACGCGGTGCGCGAGGAGAGCCGCTTCACCATCTTCTCCAAGGCTTCCTCGGCCTTGCCGATGGTGCGCATGCAGTGATGGATACGGCCGGGACCGAGACGACCCTGCGCGATCTCGAAGCCGCGGCCCTCACCGAGCAGGATGTTCTCCTTCGGCACCCGCACGTTGTCGAGCAGTACCTGGGCATGGCCATGCGGTGCGTCATCGAAGCCGAACACCGGCAGCATCTTCTCGACCTTGATGCCTGGCGTATCGAGCGGAACCAGGATTTGCGACTGCTGCTGGTGCTTGGCCGCGTTGAAATCCGTCTTGCCCATCAGGATCGCGATCTTGCAACGGGGATCGCCGACGCCTGATGACCACCATTTGCGGCCGTTGATGACGTAGTGATCGCCGTCCTTCTTGATGCTGGTCTCGATGTTGGTGGCGTCCGACGAGGCGACTGCCGGTTCGGTCATCAGGAAGGCCGAGCGGATCTCGCCGTCCAACAACGGGCGCAGCCATTTGCGCTTCTGCTCCTTGGAGCCGTAGCGCATGAACACTTCCATGTTGCCGGTGTCGGGCGCGGAACAGTTGAACACTTCCGAGGCCCAGGTGATGCGGCCCATCTCTTCCGACAGCAGCGCGTATTCGAGATTGGTCAATCCCGCGCCGCGGAATTCGTCGTCCTCATGCTCGTTCGGCGGCATGAACATGTTCCAGAGGCCTTCGGCCTTCGCCTTCTTCTTGAGGTCTTCCAGGACCGGGATGACCTTCCAGCGCTCGCCGTTGCGATCCTGCTCGTCGTAAACCGGCACCGCCGGGCGCACGTGCTTGGCCATGAAGGACCGCACGCGGTCGAGCCATTCCTTCTGCTTGGGGGACAGATCGAAATCCATGGGACGCTCCTCGGTTTCTCGCTTTGAAAGCCTGTTTTGCGCCGGACTGTCCTCCCGCTGTGCGCAGCCCGCAAGCGCCATTCCGGCTGCTCGCAGATGTCAGATGGAACCCGCGCCGTTGTGATGCGGCTCAATTCCATCATGCGGATTGACTTTCTCCGACCTTCAAACGATAGTTTCATACAAGTGTTTGAATTGCAACTCCCCTCCCCTGAGGGCATTCATGGCCAGCGATCATACGAGGTCTGCCATTCTCGCCGCCGCCGAACGGCTCTATGCCGATCGCGGCTTTGGCGACGTGACGCTGCGCGACATCGTCGCGGCGGCCAGTGTCAATCTGGCCGCGGTGAACTATCATTTCGGCTCGAAGGACGAGCTGATCGCCGAGCTGTTCGTGACACGCTCGATCGCGACCAACCGCGAGCGCTTGCGCGAATTGAAGGCGGCGGAAGAGCAAGGCGGTGGCCGCGCGCCGATCGAGGTGATCCTGCACGCGCTGGTCGGCCCGACCTTGCGCGGCTGTCTTGGTCCGGAAAACCAGCGCTCGACCGCGGCGCGCTTCATGATCCGCGCCTCGATCGAATCCGTGCCGCCGATCCGCCGTATCAAGAACCGCGAGATCGACCATCTGCGGAAATTCGCAGGCGCGATGCGGCGCGCCCTGCCCGACCGCAGCGACGTCGATATCTACTGGGGCCTCAACTTCGCGCTCGCGATGGCGCACCACACCATCCGCGAAAGCGAGCGGCTCACAAAGCTGTCGGAAGGCAAATGCGATCTTGATGACGTCGAGGACGTCATTGCACGCGTGGTCAGCGTCGCGACCATGGCGCTGACGGCAGGACGCAACGAGGCGAAGGCGCCACCACGTGCCCTCGCGCGCGACGCGCGCTAAGACTTCACATCATCGCGATGCAGTCGATCTCGACGTCGAAGGGGCCGAACCATTCCGGCGTCACGACGAAGATCCGCGCCGGCGGATCGACCGGGAAGTAGCGCGCATAGATCGCGTTGAAGGCGGCGAAGTGCCTTGTCGAGGTGCAGTAGACGTTGCACTTCATGACGTTGTCGAGCGAGGCGCCGGCCGTCTGAAGGCACAGCTTCATCTGCTCCATGATGATCTCGCTCTGCCGCTCGATCGGCATTTCCACAAGCTCACCCGTCTCCGGGTCGAATGGCGGCAGGCCGGCGACGAAGATCATGTTGCCGGCGCGCGTGACCGGCGAGGTCGGCGCCTTCCAGCGATCGAGGAATGTCGAAATCGGTTCGACGCGGAGCGCTTCGCGTTTCATCGGCGGCCACCTTCGGTTCGAGCGAGAGTGATGCCTGACTACATGACAATGCAGCCAACATGCTTCGCTTCCGATCGAAGTGTGGTCGGCGGGTTAGGCCCGCTGCGGCATCTCCTCGGCCTCTTCCTTGGCGAGCAGCAGCAGCATCTCGATGCCCATCTCGCCTTCCTGCGGCGAGCGGATGAACTTTATCTCGTCGGCGCCTTGCCGCAGTGCGGCAATGATCGCAACAGCCTGATTGGCCGTCGCCGCCTCGGTCGCCAGAATGGCCTTCTGGTCCTTGGCTTGGAACCCGATCGTATAGGACATGCACTTCCCTCCCCGAACTTAGGTGGAGAGATCGAATCTGAGTCGCGCGCGAAGCGGAAGCCTGTGCGATTACGGACCGGGTTAATCTGGGGATTGCGCGCAAGCCTCGCGTAAGGCCGCGCCGGCGTCATACTGCTGCCACCAAACTATTGTGCCAGTCCCAGCATCGCGCGCGCATCTTTCGCGGTCGCAACGCTCGCCCCCAGGCTCGTCAAAATGCCTGCGGCATGCACGACCAGCTCGGCGTTGGTCTTCGCCAGCACGCCCTTCGACAGATAGAGATTGTCCTCCATGCCGACGCGGACGTGGCCGCCGAGCAAAAAGGCCTGCGCGACCATCGGGAATTCGGCGCGGCCGATGCCGAAGCCGGACCAGATCGCGCCCGGCGGCAGCAGGCTGCGGGCGTAGAACATCGTCTCCGGCGTGGCAGAGAAGCCGTACTTCACCCCGAGCACGAGCGAGAACAGGCCCGGCCCCTTCAGCGTGCCGTCGGCGAACAGGTCACTTGCCAGATGGCAGTCGCCGGAATCGAACAGCTCGATCTCCGGCAGCACGCCCGCCGCCTTCATCCGCTCGGCCATGATGCGGACATTGCGCGGGGTGTTGATCACGACCTCGCCGCCGGAATTCATGGTGTTGAGGTCGAGCGTGCAGATGTCGGGCTTGAGCAGCTCGATGTGCTCGACACGCTTTTCGGGCTGGAGCAGCGTGGTGCCGGGGCCGGCGAGCTTGGGGTCTTCGATCGAAGGGACGAAACGCCCGCCCGGACCGGTCGTGAGGTTGATGACCAGGCTCTTGTTGCGGGCGCGGATCAGCTCGACCACCTCGCGGTAGAGGTCGACGGACATCGAGGGCCGCCCCGTGGCGGGATCGCGCACATGGATATGCGCGATGGCGGCGCCGGCTTCGGCGGCTTCCAGCGCGGACGTCGCGATCTGCTCGGGCGTGATGGGGAGATACGGCGACTGCTCGGGCTTTGTCAGGTTGCCCGTGATGGCGCAGGTGATGATGGTTTTGCCGGTGGTCATGCGCTAGATGATGCCCTGCTGCTTCAGCCCCTCGATCTTCTCCGCGTCATAGCCGAGCTTGCCGCCGAGCACTTCCTTTGTGTGCTCGCCGAGCAGCGGCGGCGCGCGGTAGGTCTCGATCGGGGTGCCCGACAGCGTCAGCGCGTTGCGGATCAGCGAGAGATTTGGCTCGAAGGGATGGTCGACCTTCACCCGCATGCCGCGCGACTGGACGTGTGGATCGGAAAACACCTGCTCGAAATTGTTGATCGGGCCCGAGGGCACGCCGGCCTCCTCCAGTCTGTCCAGCCAATAGGCCACCGGCTGCTTCAGGAACAGGCCGGCGAAGATCGCCATGATCTCCTTGCCGTGCACGACGCGGTCGTTGTTCTTGATGAAGCGCGGATCGCTCGCAAGCTCGGGCTCGCCGAGCACGGCGCAGGTCTTCCGGAACTGGCCGTCATTGCCGACCACCAGCATCAGCTCGCCGTCGGTGCAGCGGAATACGCCGGCCGGCATGCCGCCATTGCCCCAGGTGCCGCGGCGCGGTGGCGTCTTGCCGTTGACGAGGTAGATCTGCAGCCAGTGCGACAGCGAGGCGATGACCGTGTCGAACAGGCAGACGTCGATGTGCTGGCCCTGCCCGCCATTGACGTCGCGATGGTAGAGCGCGGAGAGAATCCCGATCGAGGTGTTCATGCCGGTCATGTAGTCGACGATCGACGGGCCGACCTTCATCGGGCCCTCGCCCGGCTCGCCGTCGATATGGCCGGTCACGCTCATCAGGCCGCCCATCGCCTGGAGGATGGCGTCATAGCCGGCGCGCGGGGCGTAAGGGCCGGTCTGGCCGAAGCCGGTCACCGAGCAATAGATGATGCCGGGATTGATCGCCTTGATGGTCTCGTAGTCGAGGCCGTAACGCTTGAGATCGCCGACCTTGTAGTTCTCCATGAAGACGTCGACGTCCTTGGCGAGCTCGCGGATGATCGCCTGTCCCTCGGGCTTGGCGATGTTGACCGTGACCGACTTCTTGTTGCGGTTGGCGCAGAGATAGAACGAGTTGTTGTTGTTCGCCTTGCCCTCGGGGTCGGTCAGGTATGGCGGGCCGAAGGCGCGCGCGTCGTCGCCGGTGCCCGGCCGCTCGATCTTGATCACATCCGCGCCGAGATCGCCCAACATCTGGGCCGACAAGGGCCCGGCAAGCACACGCGTGAGGTCAAGGATCTTGATGCCTGAGAGCGGCAAGGCCGACATGTCGATTTCCTCCGGGGAACTGGATCTTGGCGCGGCGGCGGGATCGGCCTGCGCCTCCTGCGGATACACTATTTTGCGGTCCTGAGCACTGCACTGGCGGCATACGGCCATCCGCTGGCGCTTTCCCGCCCATCCGCCGGGCGTTCCGCTCGGCGGCATTTCTGGGAATTATCGGGGGCTGTTCGGCGAAGCACCTTGCCCTACGGTGCGAAAGGGCCCGTGCTCAATTTGACTCGCTCAAGCAGCTCTCTGTCTTGTTCAATCAGTTTTTTCATCTCCGGACAGTCCTTGCCTTCGAGCAAATCGCCGGCAAATACCTTCAGTACGTCCCTGTCCTCCAGCATATTTATGTCGAACCTGCGCTTCAGCAGCGCGTGTATGACGTCGACGCCGCCGTTGCGGCAACAGGCGGCGCGCAGATGTTTCCCACGCGTCTTCAGGAAATCGGACTCGCTGGGCAAGGCATTTTCCAGGTTCAGCCATGGTGAAGGTTTGGGAGACTCCGTATCCTTCGTTGTCGGATCTAGGCCACTGATGCGCTCAATCGCATCGTTGCGACGCTTGAGGTCGGAAATGTTTTCCTGGAGAGATCGCTTGAGGGCCTCGAACGTCTCTGGTGTCCATAAGCAATCGTCATCGGCGCTCCTCTCGCACGGCACATAGATGTTGCGCCGATAACTCGCATCAAGAACCGGCTCGCGAACCCAGGGTTGGACCGCAGCATCATTGTACGGGCCTTGCACCGTGCTTCGCCAAAGAAAGGCTCCTTGAAATTTTGCTCCCTCATATCCGGCTTCACCAAATTGAGCTCCTTGAAGATTGGCAAAATTCAGCTTCGCAGCTGATAAGTCGGAAAGCTCGAGCGTCACGCCGGACATCCCTGTACTTTGCAGATCCGCGCCAATAAGGGATGCGCCGCGGAGCGACACCCCCGGCAAATCCGCACGAAAGAGCGAAGCTCCATCCAGATTGACCAGCTGCATCGAGGCTCCGTGAAGACGAGCGCGAGTCAAATCAACGCCCTGCATTTGACTTCCGTCCAGCAAGGCTCCCTGCAGCGAAGCATTTCTCATGGAAGCTCCGCGTAGCCAGACGCAATCATGGTTTGTGCGCGGATTCGCCAGTTTGGAGACCTGATCCTCCACCCATTTCCAGCTCCACCGCAGCTCCTTGCCGAAGTTGTCGAACTTCACCAACGCCTCACCGCACCCGAACTGCGCGCCTTTCAAATCGGCGCCATCGAAATTGGCCTCCTGGAGATGGGCCCCGGTAAAATCGACCCCATCCAAACGGGCTCCGGGCAGCACGGCCCCTTCCAGCCGGCGGCCTCGCAAAGCCAGCGCTTCGCCAGACGCCGACGCGGCATTAAATTCCGGCAGCACGAGCCGATTGGACCATACGCTCACGGGCCTCCGCGTGATCGGGTCAGCTTCTCCGGCGATCAGCAGTGTATGCAGGGACACGAACTTGGTGTCACTGAGCCTCTCCTTGCCCTTCGCAGCCGGCTCGTCCGACGACCATGCCGCCGGAACGATCCGGAGCGTCGGCAGCGCTGTGTGCAGCCATTCGCCCGGGAAGGTGGCAACTGCGCCGACCATCATGATGACCAGCAAGCTCGCCAAAGCCGATGCGGCAACCGGCCAGTGCAGGAAATCGCGCAACCTGAGCCGCGCTATCACACCTCGGTTGATCGAGGGCCAAATGGCCCAGATGAGCACCAGGTCGATCACAACCGCGATCCGCTGCCACCAGCTGACGGGCTCGCTGTGGTAAGCGAGGAATTGAAGCTGGAACAGCATCAACAGCCCGATCGGCAGCACGATCAGGCTGAGCTGGGCAATCAGGCGAAACATCAGGCCTACTCCGCCCGATCGGACGCCGGGCGGCCCGGCGACGAACTGAACGAAGACGTTGCTCGGCAATTGGCGGCGCAAGCTCGCGCGAATGCCGTCGTCATCGATCTGCAGCCGGAGTTGCTGGTGGAAGGCCCCCGCCTTGTCGGCGAGCAGCATGAAGTGCAACAGCACATAAGCGTGCACGACGAGGAAAAGCGCCGGCCCCATGACGAAGAACGCTACCAGCGGCAGCTCGACATTGAGGAACGGCAGCTTGACCGATTTCTCGAACAGGAGATCGCGATGGGTGACGCTGCCGGCGGCGATGGCGAGATAGAGCAGCACGAAGAGATAGCTGAGCCAGAGGCCCGCGCTGACGTTTGCGGCATCGACGACCGCACCGCGCAACGCTTCGAGATCGTTCGCCTTGGCGGCGAAGGCCGGCGGGCTCGGCGGTGACTTGGGAGGGTCCTGCCCGGCAGGCGCTTCCGCCGGCGCCGGAGATGCGCCTGCGGACTGCTCGGAACCTCGTGAGGGCGCCACGGAATCCGTCATCGCTGAAATCGCTTTCGGACGAAGCAACCGAAATGGAGAGCGAATAGGAGTTTTGCCGCACGATGCGGCCTTGCATCAATGCTACACCAAAGCCGCCTGGCAATCTACGGGTGTATCCCTCACACCACGCCGGCCGCGACCACCCCCGGCCGCCGCCGGCCGAGCAGGACCAGGATCAGCACCGTCACGCAGGAAAACACCAATGTCAGGCCCAGGGCGCCGCGGCTGCCGAACTGGGTGAGCAGAGCGGCCAGGAGCGGCGGCGAGATGGCCGAGGCGAGATTGAGCGGCAGCGCGATCATCGACATCGCCTTGGCGAATTCGGCCTGGTCGTAGAACACCAGCGGGATCGTCGCCCGGGCCACCGCCATCGCGCCGCTGCCGGCGCCATAGAGCAGAATGAAGACCGCGACCGCCCAGGTCGCGCCCTCGCTCACCATCAGCAGCAGCATGGCGACGGGCAGCGCCGTGCCGGCGACGAGTCCTGTCGTGATCCCGTCCCACCGTCCCCCGCCGAGAAAATCGAGCCCGCGGGCGCTGACCTGGATCACGCCGAGCATCGAGCCGAACGCAAGCGCCTGCGCCGGCGCCAGACCCTCGGCCCGGAGCAGCTCGATCAGCACGGCGCCGAGGCCGAAATTGACGAAGGCATTGAGCGTAATCGCGATCACGACGAGGTTGAAGGTGCTCCTGGGAATCGCAGGCGCTTCGGAAGGTTTTGCGGCCTCTCCGCCGCCGTCCGTCACGATGTTCCGGCGCGGCGCGCCAAAGGCATAGAGCGGAAGCGAGACCAGGATCAGCATGGCGGCGTAGACGAGGCAGGTGCCGCGCCAGCCGAAATGGCCGCTCAGAAACGAGGTGGTCGGCCAGAAGATGCTGCTGGAGAGGCCGGTCACCAACATCAGCGCGCCGATGGCGTTCTTGGCCTGGCGCCCGGCCACTTCGTTGAGCATGATATAGGCGCCGGTCGACAGCGTGGCGCTGCCGCCCATGCCGAGGATGACCCAGGCCAGGAAATAGAGAATTGGCTCACGCGCAAAATACAGCACGACATAGCCCGGCACGGCCACGACCGTGCCCACCATCATCACCTTGCGGGCGCCATGCCGCGCAAACGCCTTGGCGAGCCAGGGCGCGCACAGGCCCATGGTGACATAAAGCACCGAGCTGCCCGCGAACACCGCCGGCAAGCTCAAGCCGAGATCGGCTGCAAGGTCGCGTCCGATGACGGCCGGAAGACCGATCGTGCCCCATCCGATGAGTTGGGTGATTGCCAGCACCAGCAGGACTCCGAGGAGCCTGCTGTCAGATTTTAGGAATCGCATTCCAAACGTCGCCTGCCCGGCAGGCGCAGATCGCGCCTGTGACGCCAGTCTTAGCCGGAGACTCACCGCACGGGAACCGCGGCCGCCGAATGGCAGAAGGCAGCCGGGAGCATGTCAGGAGGAGGCAGTAGCCCTACCGCGCGATCCCGAGCAGGGCTCGCGCCTCGGCCGCGGTCGCGACGCGCCGGCCCCGGCGCGTGACGGCCTCGGCGGCGATGCTCACGAGCTCGGCATTGCTGGCCGCAAGACGCGTCTTGTCGACCCTGATATTGTCCTCGAGCCCGGTGCGAACCGCGTCCGCGCCGCGCGCGAGCGCCCAGCCCATGACCTCGGCTTGATGGCGTCCAATCCCCGCGGCGGTCCACGTCGCTTTCGGAATCAGCCGCCGGAGCTCTGCCAGCAGGATGTCGAGGACGTGCTCGTCCGCCGGCATCGCGTTCTTGACGCCCATGACGAACTGCACGTGCGGCTGCGCATCGATCAGCCCCGCCTCGATCAGGCGGCGGGCGCCGTGCAGATGCGACAGATCGAAGATCTCGATTTCCGGGCGGATACCGCCCGCCTTCATGCTGGTGGCGAGCATCTCGACCAAAGCGGTGCTGTTCTCATAGACAATCGTCGGAAAGTTCACCGAGCCCGTGGACAGCGAGGCCATGTCCGGCTTCAGATAGAGCGATGATCCCCGCGCCGAGGGATCGCGCCCCCGGCCGCCGGTCGAGAACTGAACGATCATGTCAGGACAATGTTTCCTGATCCCCTGCTGCACCAGGGCAAAGCGCTCCGGATCGGACGACGGCGTCTCGTCGTCGTTGCGAACATGGATATGGGCTAGCGTGGCACCGGCCTCGAAGGCCTCGTGCGTGGATTCGATCTGTTCGGACGGCAGGATGGGGACTGCGGGATTATCCTTCTTGCGCGGCACGGAGCCGGTGATTGCGACAGCAACGACGACGGGGTTCATCCTGCAACCTCATAATGATCGCGCTCACGCGCACAAGATTTCAATCGACAGTCACTCTATACGGAGAAGCCTGCCGCTGCGAACATCATCGTTCGCAGCGGTATCGCCTGCTGCCACAGGCGTCAGGCCCGAACTGCGGCGGCGGCGCTCGCGGCGTCCGCACGCTGCCGCTCGTAATCCGCCCGCGGCATCGGAACGGCCTCGGGATTGCCGAGATCGTCGATGCTGACCCGATAGGTTTCCCGGGCCGTGACGGCCGCAAGCGCCGCAATCACCGTGATGCCGAAGGCGATCGCCCCCACCGTCAGCGGAATGTTGGCCGAGCCGGGAGGCGCCACGGTCGCAAACAAGGCAGGAAGCAACGCGGTGATGGTCGTTCCGATGTTCTGCGAAATCGCCATCGCCGACACACGGGTGCGGGTCGGAAACAATTCCGGGTAAAAGCTCGGGAAGATCGCGTTGTAGCCCTGATAGACGACGCCCCACATCAAGAGCGACACGAGGATCGCCAGCGGCACGTTCCTGATGCTGATGGCGTAGAGATAGGCGAAGGCCAGCACGCCGGAGAGAAGTGCGCCCACGATGATCGGAGGCTTGCGGCCGACCTTGTCGGAGAGATTGCCGACGAAAGGAATGACGAAGATTGCCAGCATGTTTCCAAGCACCGGGATCCACAGATAGACGTCCTTGGCAAAGCCGATGCCATAGGCCGGCTGGACCGCGTAGGCCGCCCCGAAGATGGTCGCAACGACCGGGATGACGTTCATCAGCGCCATGCAGATGACCCGGAGCATATCGCGCCAGCTCAGCTTGATGGCCTGAACGATCGGCGATCGCGGCGTTTGTCCTCGCTCGCCCTCTTGCGCAAAGGCAGGGGTCTCGTCGACTTCGCGGCGAATGATGTAGCCTGCGACGATGACGAAGAAGCTGAGCAGGAACGGAATCCGCCAGCCCCAACTGTTGAAGGCCTCGGTCGGCATATAGGCCGCCAGCGGCAGGAAGATGGCTGCCGCGAGGATTTGTCCGGCCTGCACGCCCTGAAGCGCGAAGCTGGCATAGAATCCGCGACGGCCGAACGGCGCGTGCTCCAGGATCATCGAGCTCGCGCCGGAGATCTCGCCGGCCACGGCAAATCCCTGCACGAGGCGCAGGACAACGAGCAGAATCGGTGCGAGGATGCCGACCTGCTGATAGGTCGGCAGGATACCGACTGCCATCGTCGAGATGCCCATCAGGAACATGCAGACGATGAGAACGGTCTTGCGGCCATGGGTGTCGCCCCAATGTCCGAGCACGAAGGCACCGATGGGACGAGCCACATAGCCGACGCCATAGGTCGCCAGCGATGCGACGATTGCGACGGTGGGGTTTTCCGACGGGAAGAAGATTTGCGGGAAGATCAGCGACGCAGCGGTCGCATAGATGAAGAAGTCATAATATTCGAGAGCCGACCCGATCCAGCCGCTGGCAGCGGCCTTCCTGGACTGACTCATGTCGCGGATCGCGGTCATCTCAAAATTCCTCCACTGGTGTGTTGACGTCCCGTGAGCGGGCTTCTTGGAGAAATTGGGCAGCACTGTCCGCGCGCTGTGCGGAGTCTTCCGCGCGCTTGTCGCTGCCGATAGGTGTCTGATTGGTCGCGACAATAGGCTTTCGCCGGGCTAACACAATTACCCAGTTATGCGATAAACCTAACATGATGTTATTTGTGTGCGGACGCCAACCGCCGGGGCGGCGATCATGCGCGCGGGCCCGCTCGACATGCCGTCGCGGGCCATTGACTGATTGATGGTGCGTGCGAAATAGCGCGAGGCTTCGGCCACCCGCGCGGTCCGGGACGCTCATCGTGCGACGAAGCCAAGGCCGTGGCGAGAAGCTCGCTTGCGGCCATCCTTCGAGACGCCCGCCTACGGCGGGCCCTCAGGATAAGGTCGGGTTTTGCGGCGAGATATCAGACCCTCATGGTGAGGAGCCCGCCAAAGCGGGCGTCTCGAACCATGCAGGCCGAGCTTGTCCGGCATCCTTCCGCTGTCACATGCGATAGCCCTGCCCGACGCGATTCGACTTCACCCCATCGCGCTCTAGCTTCCCAGCGCATTCTCGCCCGCTTCCCGACCGGGCACGCTGACGTGAACCTCATGTCCTTCGCGCAGCGCGAGTGATGCCGCAGCGACCGCCGATTCGAACGCGGCTTCCTTGGTCACGTACCTGCTTTTGACGTCGCCATCATGCAGCACGCCCCACTCATCCTGCACCGGCACGATCGCGTATTGAGCAAGACCCATCGTTCAACTCCTATCGTTGCGTGAGCTGCGGATGCGCGGCGCTCACACGCCACACCGTGTTGCCGCTGTCATCGGCCACCAGCAGCGCGCCCGTCTTGTCGATGGCGACGCCGACGGGGCGGCCGCGCGCGTGATTGTCGCTGTTGAGGAAACCCGTGACGACGTCCTGCGCGGGGCCGCTGGGCTTGCCGTTGCTGAACGGCACGAACACGACCTTGTAGCCATTGAGCACCTGCCTGTTCCAGCTGCCGTGCTCGCCGACGAAGGCGCCGTTACGATACGCTCCCGGCAGGCTCGTGCCGGTGGAGAAAGCCATTCCGAGCGGCGCGACATGCGAGCTCAGCGCGTAATCGGGCACGATCGCCTTGGCGACGAGATCCGGCCGCTCCGGCTTGACGCGGGGATCGACATGCTGGCCGTAATAGCTGTAGGGCCAGCCGTAGAAGCCGCCGTCCTTCACGGATGTCATGTAGTCCGGCACCAGATCCGGGCCGAGCTCGTCGCGCTCGTTCACCACCGTCCACAGCGCGCCGGTCTGCGGCTCGAAGCTGAGGCCGTTGGGATTGCGCAGGCCGCTCGCAAAAATGCGCCAGCGGCCGCTGGCACGGTCGACCTCGAGGATGGCCGCGCGGTTGTGCTCGGCCTCCATGCCGTTCTCGGTGATGTTGCTGTTGGAGCCGACGCCGGCATAGAGTTTTGAGCCGTCGGGGCTCGCGACCAGGCTCTTGGTCCAGTGATGGTCGATCGGCCCACCCGGCAGCGGCGTCAGCACCGTACCCGGCGCGGTGATTTTGGTGTCACCTTCCGTGTACGGATATTTCACGATCGCGTCGGTGTTGGCGACGTAGAGATCGTTGCCGACCAGCGCGACGCCGAACGGCGAGTTGAGATGGTCGAGGAAGACGCTCTGCACATCCGGCACGCCGTCGCCGTTGGTGTCGCGCAGCAGCGTGATGCGGTTGCTCGGTCCGGTATCGCCGCCGGAGGTCGCCCAGGACTCGACATAGCCCATCACGATTTCCTTGGGCCGCTTGATCGCGGCGCCCGTCGGCGCCTTGGATTCCACCACCAGCACGTCGCCATTGGGAAGCACATAGAGGAAACGCGGATGCTGCAAGCCGGTCGCAAAGGCCCTGGCCTGCAAGCCCTGCGCGACAGTCGGCGTCTCATCCTTATTCCAGCCGACGATGCGTGCGATATGCATCGGCGGCAGCCAATATTGCTGGATGTCGGGCAGCTTCGGATTGGCGCCGATCTGCGCCTTGGGATCGCCGCTGCCGTCATCGCAGCCAGCAAGGCACAGCAGCGAGGTGCACAACAGCGCGCGGGCAATTGAGGACATCATCGCGCAACTCCCACACCGTGGCGATACACCATGGCCCAGCCGAGCCAGCCGGTGACAGGCAGGATCAGCACGGTGATCGCGGAAAGAATGAGCCCGGTCGGCCACACCGAGGTCCAGGCATCGCGCGTGTGGATCAAGGCATTGACGGTGGCGAGGATCAGCGCCACGGCATTGCCAAGCAGATGCGGCCAGGCCGGCGGCTGCGCCCGCACCAGGCGGTTGCCGAGGAAATCGGTCAGGCCGGCGATGGCCGCCAGCACGCCGAAGATGACGCCCACAACAAGGAGCCAGGCGGAAAAATTCGCCCACATGATCTCGGCGCTGACGACATAGGCGATGTCAGTCAGCAGCGCCCCGATGAAGCACGCGATCGGGATCGGCACCAGCATCGGATGAATCGGATGGCCCGCGATTTGCGCGGTGGAGCGCACGCGCACGTCCTGCTGCACGGTCGGCCTCGTGTGGTTTTTCGCCCTGCCCGACCCGGCCAACTCGGTGCTCGCGGTGAAGGTTCCTAGTTTGGCCCGGTCAACTTTGCGCTGATAGGCCGTACAGGCGCGCTTCAAGCCGTTGTGAGGTGAGATCGTCGCACGGCGGCCAGCCGCAATTGCGATACGCCACGCTCTCATTGATCAAATTGAAGAAGCCGGTATGAACAGAACCACTCGCCCGCGTCGCCCCGGTCTTCCGCCGGCGCTTCGCGGCTACGCATGTTGACAAGGGACTCTCAGATGCACCCCACCGACCTGCCTGCCCAACCCGGAATCGTTCGTCCCGGCGCGATCGGCCACAGCCGCGCCGTCGTCGGCCGCAATTTCGCGTTCATCCCGCCGGAAGGCGTCTTGAAGAGCCGGCTGCCGGCGTGGTCGTCAACAACCGTGCGCTTTCTGGCGGCGCCGCCGCTCGGCGCCGAGTTTGCCCAGTTCATGCTGGAGATCGAGCCCTCGGGCGGCACGGCCCGGCCGATCTGCGTGGACCTTCAGCATTTCTTCTACGTCGTGACGGGCGCTGTCGACATCCGCGTGGGTGCCGAAGCGACCTCGCTGACAGAGGGCGGCTTTGCCTATGTTCCGCCGGGCACGTCTTTCACGATGCACTGCAATTCCACCGCGCCCGCCCGCGTCATCGCGCTCAAGAAGCGTTACGAGGCGGCTGAGGGCATCGCGACACCGCCGTCAATCATCGCTCAACAGCAATCGATGCCGGTGACGAACCATACCGGACTGCAGGGGCGCGGCTTCAAGCACCTGCTGCCCATGGGCGATCTGCGATTCGATTTTGAGATGAACCTGATGTTCTTCCAGCCCGGCGTCTGTTTTCCAGCCGTCGAGACCCACATCATGGAGCACGGGTTGCTCATGCTGGAGGGGCAAGGCTTGTATTATCTCGGCGATAGCTGGCACGAAATCTGGGTTGATGACTTCATCTGGATGGGATCGTTCTGCCCGCAGCAGTTCTATCCCACCGGTTCGAGCCAGTCGGTCTATCTCTTGTACAAGAACGTCAACCGGGATGTTGCGCTCTGACGGACGGCAGGGCATTGAACTCAAGCGCGAAGGCTTGCCGCACCTCGCATTGCAATTCGCGCAACTCTATCTCCGATTCGGAGACCTAGAACGACTCGACTTCGCCCGGCTTATCTTCAGCGTCATCGTGTCGGCTATCTCCTCATCTTCATACAAGGTAGCCTTATCATGCTCAATTTTGCCAGATCCAACGTGCGCGACCGGTTCACTCCCAATCCACATTCTCGCGTATGTATCAACAGGTTGAAGGTCACGTTTCTGATACCTCAGCTCACGGACAGACACTTGCAATCGGTCGTGAAACAAGCCGACATAGTCGAGGTTACCGCCGACGTCAGATTGAAGCTGAGGTTTTTTCTTAGGATTTCTAGTGCGCCTCCACCAGTTGAAGCCAGGGGGCAACAAGCACGCCTGGGGCTGACAGCTCCTAAACATGTTGAACTCATCTAGGATGCCTCCCATCCCTCCGACAAACACAGCCGCCAACGTATGCGGGGATTTAGTGCCCGGCCGATTCCCGGCTCATTTTCTCCAAATCACCACGCATGGCGTCGATCTGCTTGCCGAAGCCTGCCCAATCCCCAGACCGCAACAGCTCCATAGCCCGGTTGTAGCGATCGAGCGCCTCCTGCGCCCTATTTTCCCCCGGACGCGCAGGTGGCGTTTCAGTTGCAGCACTCGGCGACGCGTTCGCTTCTACGAAAAGCGCAGACAAGGCCTCGGCAAGCGTCTCTTTCATGACAACATGCTCGCCGTAGGCCGCGATCACGCGCTTGAGCTCCGGCAAGTGTCCCTGCTCCGCTCGCAGATACAGAGGCGATATATAAAGGATCGAGTTCTCGATTGGGATCACGAGCAAGGTGCCGCGGATCACCCGCGAGCCCATCTGATTCCATAGCGATAGTTGCTGGGAGATCTCGGTGTTCTGGTGAATGCGCGCCTCGATCTGGAACGGTCCGTAGACCAGCTTCTCCTTGGGAAACTCGTAGACGATCAGCTTGCCATAGTCGGGGGCGTCGCAGCGCGCGGCCAGCCAAGCGATCATGTTATCGCGGCGGCTTGGTACCATGGGGATCATGATAAAGAACTCCGCCTGCGTTTCTCCGGGCAGTCGCATGACGATGTAGTAAGGGACCATCGGGGCGATGCCGCCGTCGCTGACCGGCTGGCGCGGAAACTGCCAGAGATCCTCCCGATTATAAAAAACGTCGGCGGCGGCCATGTGATAGGTCTGGTAAAGCTGCGCCTGAATCAGGAAGAGGTCCTCAGGATAGCGAATGTGCTTCTGCAAATCGGACGGCATGACCGCGAACGGCTTGAACAATCCCGGAAAGATACGCCGGTAGGTGGCAGCGATAGGGTCCACCTGATCCATCAGATAAAAGTCGACGCCGCCGTTATAGGCGTCGATGACAACCTTCACTGAATTGCGGATATAGTTGAGACTGAGGCCGGGCGCAGCCTGCGCAGAGGGAAAATAGTCGCTGGTCGTATAGGCGTCCTGCATCCAGAACATTCGTCCCTCGCTGACAACCAGATAGGGGTCATGATCGAGTCTAAGGAACGGGGCGATTGTGCGTACCCGTTCCTGGATGTTGCGCCGGATCATTATTCGACTGTCGTCGGTGATGTAGCTCGAGAGAAGCAGGTTCACGTCGTTGAAGTGGTGGGCGAGTATGATTTTCCGCACCATCCCCCGCAGGGGGATGCCACCGGCGCCATCATAGGCCGCGTAGACGTTTTCGTTCCTCTTCGGATAGTCGAATTCCGGCGTGGCTCCCTTGACGATGACGTACTCGCTTTTCTCCTGTCCATAGTAGATGCGCGGTTCGCGGATTTCGGGGCCGCCGTCGGCAACGGGAGGAATATCCCGCAAATAAAGCAGCGGGAGCCCTTCGGCGCTCTTTTGCGTTACCGGGCTCATCACCGCGCCATTGCCGTGGGTGAACAGGACATGGAGGTTGACCCACGTCTGTGCGTTAGGTGGCAGCAGCGAGGATTTGAGCTCGCGCGCCGAGAGCATCACGCTTTGATAGGTCCCGCCAAACCAATAGCGATCCACATCCAGGTCGCGCAGTTTGTAGTAGGTGCGTATCTCCTGCAGTTGGGCGTAGGTATCCGCCAGTGGCTGCCAGTCCCACAGTCTTATGTTCTCGATGGTCGCCTTGTTGGCTTCGAGTGTCCTGGGCGTGAGGTTCTGTTCAGCCGGAAATGGCTTCGCCGCGATCCGGTCGAGCTTGTAGGCTTCCCGGGTCAGGCGGATGCTGCGTTCGATGTAGGGCCGCTCCAACTCCAGCTCGTTCGGCTTGACATAAAATCGCTGAAACAACGTCGGGACCACGCCGGACAACAGGAATGCGCCTCCGAAGACCAGCAACATCGCGGCGGTGGGGAGCTGGTAGGTGCGCGCCCACAGGTTCGCCCACGCGGCCAATGCCGCGACGACCGCAAGCCCGATCAGCAACCAGAGGATGGGTAGCTCCACATGGACGTCGGTATAACTTGCCCCGACCACAACATCATTGTCTCCGTAGAGCAGCAAGTAGCGGTCGAGATAGAAGGACCAGGCCTTCACGGCAAGGAAGCAGCCGAGCAGCGCTGAGCCGTGGGCAATTGCTGTCGGCGAGATCGACCATCGCTGGGCCTGGTATCCGATGTCGTCATGCACCCAATAAATCATTGCTGCGAACAGCGCGCTCACGAACAGCGTGAGCAAAGCCCAATTCTTTATGGCGATATAGGCCGGCAGGGAAAACAGATAGAAACCAATATCCCTATCGTACAGTGGATCGTTCGCGCCGTATGGCAGGTGATACAGGAATTGCAGAAGGACGCTCCAGTTGCTGACCTCCCCCAGGGCGACAAGGAGGGCGACGAGTCCGGTGCTGCCGGCGATGGTGAGGGACCACGGCAATCGGTCGCGCATGAATTCAAACAGATCGGGCGTCGGCGTAGTGGTCGCGAACTTCCAGTCGAAACCGGCGGGAAACCGGACCCGTTGCCGTCGGACAACGTGAAGAGCGAGCCGTGCGTTGGTCCACACGATGACGGCAGTTGCCGCGAAGACGACGAAAAAGATTCCGGCTTTCGCGACGATCGTCGTCCAGAAAACCTGCCGATAACCGATCGCTGAGAACCACATCCAGTCGACCAGGAAGTCGCTGACGAGCGCGAGCAGGACCAGGCAAATTGCGGCGAAGATGGCAGTCGCAATCAGCCCGACCACGGCGGCGTTTCGCCTTGGTGCCTTCCGTTCGGGCCCGGTAATCCCGATCGTCATGATTGAACTATAGCAGAACGAGAAGCATGGCGACGCCTGTTGCGGAGTTTCGCATCTGTTTTTTTTGCGTCTTGCTTCCTACATCAGGGCAAAGGCGCGCATCACCGTACGCGCGCCAAAATCGGGAGAGCGCCATGAATGGTGATCTCACGACACCGTGGTGCCTGTGCGCCTTCAAAAGCGGTCTGAATGACAAGCCGAGCCGGCGCGGCGAAGGATCGCGACAGGAGCGGTCGACGGTTCGGGCCTAGCGGCCGCCAATGTCGGGCAGGCCCGCTCCGGCGCTTGCGGCGCGGGTGAAGCTCGTCGTGATGGAGTTGGCGATGACACGAACGCTCGGCGCTGCAGCACTGGGTCTCGCGCTTCTCGCTGAGCCGGCGCAGGCGCAAGATATGATGGGCGGCGTCGACCTCTCGTCGCCCGACATGGTCGCGGCGGAAATGACTCGCGCGGAGGTCGAGACCGCGCTTGCTGCGCCGCCCGTCGATTTCACCGGAAAGCGCTTGTCTGGCCTCGACCTGTCCGGGCTCGACCTGTCCGGCGCGATCTTTCGCGCGGCACGGCTCAACAAGACGAGGCTTGTCGGCGCGAAGCTCGATCTCGCCGTCCTCGATCAGGCGTGGCTGATCGAAGCTGACCTCACCGGCGCAAGTCTGAAGGGCGCAAAGCTGTTCGCCTCGCAGATGCTTCGTGCCCGGCTCGACGGCGCCGATCTCTCGCAAGCGCGGGTTGCAGCTGATCTGACTGGCGCGAGCCTTGTCGGAGCCTCGATCGCGGGCGCAAACCTGGGCGCCGATATGCGCAACCAGTCGATGGGCCTCATGCGCACAGTGTTGAAATCTGCCAATCTTGAACGACTCGACGCGCGCGGCGCCGACCTTTCCCGCGTTGATCTCGAATTTTCTTCGCTCAGGGATGCCGATCTGACCACCGCTTCCCTCAAGGGCGCACAGCTCGGCGGCGCCAACCTGACCGGCGTCACCTTCATCGGCACCGATTTCGACGGCGCCGATCTTGCTTCGGCGAAGCTCAGCGCGCCGATCGGCCTCGACCGCGCCAAAAATTTCGACAAGGCCAAAAATCGCGACCAGCTGATAAGAGAGTGACGGCCCCCAAATGTTCGCTCACCGTCAGACGATACGTATGATGCGATGAGTACGGGGCAGCCAGAGCAGCGCCGACATGAACTGGCGAGTTTGAGATATGGTGGCAACGAGCGGACGCACCGCCACCGTATTCGGCGGAACCGGATTTCTCGGCCGCCGAATGCGTGACAGGTTCATGCCCCGCTCCGCTGATGCCGCCGGGTGTCGGAATGAAATCCGGCGCTCGCACCAAATCATTGAAAACTTTGGAGCGGGTGAAGGGAATCGAACCCTCGTATTCAGCTTGGAAGGCTGCTGCTCTACCATTGAGCTACACCCGCGTCTGGGGGCTCCCTAACACGGCCGGGCGGCGGTCTCAACTGCCCCAAGGGCGGCATCTTGCGGCTTTCAGTGGCTTTCCGGCCCTTGCGCACAGGCCGGGTTCCGCGTCTTGCCGCCTCCCCTTAACAGCGGCGTCGTCCCGGCCTATATTAAAGTCTCCCGAAACCAACGAAAGGAGGTGATCCAGTGTCTCTTACCAAGCGCTGTCACCTCGCTGGGATCGCCCGCTAAGCTTTGAAACGGGCTTGGCATTTGGGGCGCTCTCAGCCCTGGACCAGCGAGCAAGAAATCGGGCGCGACGGGGCCTCCCCGCCGCGCCTTTTTCGTCGGATGGCGCCGCTCACGCGGGCGGCTCGCCCGCGAGCACCTCGCGAATCTTCTCCGACAGCTCCGCCTTCCGGTATGGCTTGCACAGCAGCGCCACGCCGGGGTCGAGATGCCCTTCGTGGACGATGGTGTCGTCGGTATAGCCGGACGTGTAGAGCACCTTCACTCCCGGCCGGCGCAGCCGGACGGCTTCGGCCAATTCCCGGCCGTTCATGCCGCCGGGCATGATGATGTCGGTGAACAGCAGATCGAACCGGGCGCCCTGATCGACCAGCGCGAGCGCGGCTGCGCCGTCGCCCGCCACGAGCGTGCGATAGCCAAGGCTGCCGAGCTGGGCGACGACGTAGCCCTGCACCAGCGGATCGTCCTCGACCACCAGGATCGTCTCGTGCCCGCGCGCCGTGGCGGGCGCCTGGACCACGGCCGTTCTGGCCGGCATCTCGCCCTTCGACCGCGGCAGGAACAACCGCATCACCGTGCCGCGTCCCTCCTCGCTCTCGATCGCGACGGTGCCGCCGGTCTGGCGGGCAAAGCCGTAGACCATGCTGAGACCGAGCCCGGTGCCGCGTCCCACCCCCTTGGTGGTGAAGAACGGCTCGAACACGCGCTCGTGGATGTCGGCCGGGATACCGTGACCGGTGTCGGTGACCGCGACCATCACGAAGGCACCGCGCATGACGTCGCCGTCGCCGACGCTGCGCAGGCCGTCGAGCTCCTGGTTTGCGGTCTCGAGCGTCAGTCTGCCGCCGCCCGGCATCGCATCGCGCGCATTGACGGCGAGATTGACGATCGCGGACGAGAGCTGCGACGGATCCGCCATCGCGGACCAGGCGTCGTCCGCGAGCCGGGTCACGATCTCGATATGCTCGCCGAGGATCGGCTTCAGCAGCTTCGCCGTCTCGACCACGAGCGCGTTGACGTCGATCTCGCGCGGCTCGAGCGGCTGGCGACGCGCAAAGGTCAAGAGCTGCGAGGTGATCTCGGCGCCGCGCGCGGCCGCATCGTCGATCAGCTGCGCGATCGCCGCGAATTGAGGCCTGTCCGCGAGCCCTTCCTGGATGATCTCGATGGTCCCGGTGATGACGGTGAGCACGTTGTTGAAGTCGTGCGCGACGCCGCCGGTGAGCTGGCCGATCGCGTCCATTTTCTGGGATTGGCGCAGCCGCTCCTGGGTCTCGTGCTGCACGGTGAGGTCGGTGGCCGACCCGCGATAGCCCATGAAGGCTCCGTCGGCGCCGAACACAGGGTGGCCGTTGACGCTGAAATGGCGTACGCGTCCGGCCGTATCGCGGCCGCGATACTCGAACTTCCGAAACGGCTCGTGGCGGTCAAGCATCGCATTGTGCTCGCGCCATTTCTGCGGCTCGGCGTCGCGGTCGAAGGCGCCGTCGGACCTGCGCTTGCCGATCAGGGCCGCACGGTCCATGCCGAAAGCACCGACCCGGTCCGATATGTAGGTGAACACGTGATCCGGCCCGGTCTCCCAGAACCAGTCGGACGCGGTCTCGGCATAATCGCGAAAGCGCTGCTCGCTCGCGCGCGCGTCGTCCTCGGCGCGCCGCCGGATCTTGAGGTCGCGCTCGAGATTGGCGTTGGCCTCGCGCAGCTCGCCATAGGCGCGTTCGAGATTGCCGCACATCGCGTTGAAGGCGACGATCACCTTGTCCAGCTCGTCGGGATCGTAGGGCGGCCGGCGCTCCAGGTGCAAAGGCGGCGGCGGCCGCGCCAGGCTGTATTTGCCGACGAAGTCGGCGATGGCGACCAGGTGCCGCGTCACCAGCAGATGGAACATGTAGATGATGAACAGCGAGACGAGGAACGTCTTCGCCGCCTGGCTCGCCAGAATGACCAGGGCGCGGTTCAGCAATTGCTGGTAGACCTCGCTCAGCGTCGCCTCGACATGGAGCACGCCGATCGTGCGCGCCACCCCCTGCACGGTGGTGTATAGCGGATAGTCGCGCGTCACGATCGATCGGGCACCCGGCTCGCCGACCGCGACACGGATCGGATTGGGGCGATCGGCGATCTCGCGCACTTCGGCGGCGCGGATGTCGGGCAGCCGCAGGATGCCGTCGAGCTGGAGCTTGAGCTGGTTCTGGTCGAGATTCCACAGGCTCTCGCCGAGGCTGCCGGTGGTGCTGCGGCCGATCTCGTCGAGCCGGGTCGCGATGACCCCGACCTCGCGGTTGTAATCGAGATAGAGCTGAAGCCCGGTCAGCACCAGCGTGACGATCGATGAGAACAACAGCACCGCGGCCAGGAGGCGCGGCCCGACGCCGCTGCGTGACCAATTGAAAATCCGCGACAACAGCGCCCCTGACATCGCCGGCGCAAGCACCGCGCCGATCCCGCTCACACCCTGCTTCGCGGCCGCCGGGGCAGCGGCGCGGCTGCGCTTGGACTCATGATCGCCTGAGTTGCCCATGCACCACTTCCCCGGAATGGCGGCACCCTGCTCCGGCCGGCCGCGGCCGCGAGCATTCGGCAGTACAGATTTTCCCTTCACGCAGTGTGCGCGGCGATCCTGTCGGCCCTTGCGGTCGGCGGGGTCATATCTTGCGCCCAGCGGCAGGATTGCCGCATAAACTATCACTTCGCGTGCTAGAATGACATCGGTGAAAGTCCGGAATCGCCTGCATCGCGGGCGAGCGATGGCAGTTGCAGCCGTCGCGCAGGCGCCACCCTCGGTAGATCGCGCGGGCACTTCGAATCCAGTGGTGCACGATCAAGGAGACGCGTGATGTGGCGAATAGCCGTCGCATGCCTGTCGTTGCTCGCAGCCGCTCCATCTCAAGCGCAGGAGCTGATCAGGCTGGCGCGCATCGCCGACATCCCCGATCAATATGTCGGCGGCGAGATGCTGCGGGCGGTCTACGCCAGGCTCGGCATCAAGCTCGAATTCGAGGACGTCCCCGGCAAGCGGGCGCTGGTACTGTCGAGCGCCGGCGAGGTCGACGGCGAGATCCAGCGGATCGGAACGCTGTCCCGCGACTACCCGACGCTGGTCCAGGTCACACCGGCGATCAACTACATCGAGCCCGCAGTGTTCACGACGAAACTTCACTTCGACGTCGCCGGCTGGAATTCGATCCGGGGCTACAGCATCGGCATCGTCCGCGGCGTCGGCTCCTCGGAAGCCGGCACGCGCGGCATGGCTGAGGTCACGGCGACCACGAGCCTCGAGAGCATGGTCAAGATGCTCGACGCCGACCGTTTCGAACTGATGGTCACCGACCTCTTCAGCGGGCTTGTCGCGGTGCGGAAGCTCAATCTGCAGGCCAGGATCTACCCGCTCTCACCGCCGCTCGAGCGCATCCACGTCTACCATTATCTGCACGAGCGTCATCGCGATCTGGTGCCGAAGGTCGGCAAGGTGATCGCGCAGATGGAGGCGAGCGGCGAATTGGCGACGCTGCGCGAAGCCCTCGTCAAGCAGGTCCTGAGCGCGCCTTAACGGCGCGAACTCAGATCGTGCGAATCCGTTCACGTACCGCCACGGCGGCGATCAACACGCCGACGCACCAGGCCATCACCGCCCTGTGAGGCTCCTCGCCGAGGAGCACGGTGAAGATGCTCGCGAGCAGGCACGGCGCGATCGCCTTGCTGCTCCGGCTCACAAGCGACAGCAGGAACGGCAGCGCGGCGATCGATATTTGCAGGACGTCCATGGTGAAAGACGGTCTCGCCGGAGGCTTCAGAAGCCGCAGACATTGAGCGCGCGCGGGCGCTTTCCCCGGCGGCTCTCGACGATGCGCTCACCGCCGTTCTCGGCCGAGCTGCCGTAATAGCGGTGATGACCGCCCTGGTCGTGCAAATCGGCAGGCTCCGATTCTGCCCCCCGCCGTGCGTCGCAGATGATCTTGATGGTGTGACCCGACATCGAAGCCTCCGAATTCCTCAGCCTTCTCAGTGGTCATCAGTCGCATCGGCTTCAGGCGGCGTTCACCCCCGCGGGGCGCAATCGGGTTTCAGGATGGTTTCGTCGAGAGCCGCACGACGCAATATTTTGTGGAGGGGGATTGTCGGTTGCGACCGCAGTGATACGTCCTTGGGACGCGCGCAGCGAAAACAAACGAGGTGACGATGCTTTACGCCATCCTGGCCTACCACGTGGAAGACGAGATCTTGTCCTGGACACCGGAGCAGGACGCCGCGGTCGTGGCCAAAGTCATCGAGGTTCAGGCGCCCCTGAGGGCGAGCGGACATCTTGGGCCGGCCGCCCGTCTGGATGGCACCCGAAAGGCGCACACCTTGCGCGGCCCCGGCGCGGGTATCGTGCTGGACGGCCCGTTTGCGGAGACCAAGGAGCAGCTTCTCGGCTTTCACCTCGTGGAATATGACACGGATGAGGAGGCGATCGCGGCGGCGCGAACGCTGCGTCAGGTCAATCCGTCGGCGGTCTACGAGATCCGCCCGGTCATGCTTTACGTGCCGGCCGACGGGTTCGGCACGACAAAAGCGTGAGCCGCCGCCTTACGCGTCCGCTCCGTTCGGCGCGGCATAGAAGCGCCGGATCAGCACCCCGCCGAAGGCAATGAACCACAGGAAGGGCGCGACATGCGGCGCGAACGCCGCAACGACCGTGCCCGGAATGAACACGGCAAGCGGAAACAGCGACGCCATGATCTCACGGCGCCAGCCACGGTAGATCGTCCACCACAGCCACGCATTGAGGCCGGCGATCGCGATCAGATGCATGCCGTAGAGCACCGCCACCGCGCTGCTCATCGCGTAATTGGTGTAGAGGCCGTTGGTGACAGGCAGCAGCACGATCGAGAGCAGGAAGAACAGATTGAGGATCACCGCGCCGCGGCTGCCCAAGGGCTGGCGCGCCAGCCGCCGGTGATGGCTGATCCAGAACAGGCCGGCGATGATGAAGCTGAGCGCAAAGCCGGCGAGCTTGCCGGAATAGACATGGGCGAGATCGCTCCAGTCGGGCGCGTTGGTGAAGACTGCCGCCTTGGGCAGATCATAGGCCAACAGCGTCATGGCGACACCAAAAATGGTGTTGCTGAGCGATTCCAGCCGCCGCATCTCGAACTGTTCGGGCTTGAGCTCGGTCATAGGGACGGCTCGCTCTTTTCGGGCTGGAACTTCGGACGCCTTTTCCCTAGGTCTTAACTCCGGTTCCGTCCAGCCGCATTGCGATTCGCAAGGAGATCGCCGACTCTCACCCTTTCACCGGGGCGATTCGTGGCGACATATCTGGACACGCTCAATGCGGAGCAGCGCCGCGCCGTGGAGCATGGCGTCGCCGACGGCGCGACCGTGGGCGCCCCCCTGCTCGTCATCGCCGGTGCCGGCTCCGGCAAGACCAACACGCTGGCCCATCGCGTCGCGCATCTGATCGTTGCCGGCGCCGATCCGCGCCGCATCCTGCTGATGACATTCTCCCGCCGCGCCGCGGCCGAGATGGCCGGCCGGGTCGAGCGCATCTCGCGAAAAGTGCTCGGCGAGAACAACGCCGCGATCATGCGCGACGCGCTGACCTGGGCTGGCACCTTCCACGGCATCGGCGCGCGACTGTTGCGCGAATATGCCGAGCGGATCGGGGTCGATCCCGCCTTCACCATCCACGACCGCGAAGACTCCGCCGACCTGATGAATCTGGTCCGGCACGAGCGCGGATTGTCGAAGACCGAGAGCCGCTTTCCGGCCAAGGGTACGTGTCTCTCGATCTACTCCCGCTGCGTCAACGCCGAGATGGAGATCGAGAAGGTGCTGGGGGCGCACTATCCCTGGTGCGCCGGCTGGGCGGCCGCGTTGAAGGGCCTGTTCGCGGCCTATGTCGAGGCCAAGCAGGCCCAGCACGTGCTCGACTACGACGATTTGCTGCTCTACTGGTCGCAGATGATGAGCGATGCGCTAATCGCCGAAGAGATCGGCGGCCGTTTCGATCATGTGCTGGTCGACGAATATCAGGACACCAACCGCCTGCAATCCTCGATCCTTTTGGCGCTCAAGCCCGACGGACGCGGGCTCACCGTCGTCGGCGACGACGCGCAGTCGATCTACTCGTTCCGCGCCGCCACGGTGCGCAACATCCTGGACTTCCCGCAAAGTTTTTCGCCCCGCGCGGAAATGATCACGCTCGACCGCAATTACCGCTCGACGCAGACTGTGCTGGCGGCCGCCAACGGGGTCATCGGGCTCGCCCGCGAGCGCTTCACCAAAAACCTCTGGACCGACCGCACCGCCGCGCAAAAACCGCAGCTCGTCACCGTGCACAACGAGGCCGACCAGGCGCGTTACATTGTCGAGGAGGTGCTGGCCAACCGCGAGCAAGGCGCGCTGCTCAAGCACCAGGCGGTGCTGTTCCGGACGTCTTCGCATTCGGGCCCGCTCGAAATTGAACTCACGCGCCGCAACATCCCCTTCGTCAAGTTCGGCGGCCTGAAGTTCCTTGACGCCGCACATGTCAAGGACGTGCTGGCGCTGTTGCGCTTTGCCGAAAACCCGCGCGACCGCGTCGCGGGCTTCCGCATCCTGCATCTGTTGCCGGGCGTCGGCCCCGCGACCGCGCAGCGCGTGCTCGACCAGATGGCGGAGAGCCCCGATCCGCTTGCCGCGCTCGGCCAGCTGCCGGTGCCGGCACGCGCCGGCGACGACTGGACCGGCTTCGTCCGCACGGTCGCGAACCTGCGCTATTCGGAATGGCCTGTTGATCTCGAACGCGTGCGGCTGTGGTACGAACCGCATCTCGATCGCATCCACGAGGATTCCGAGACGCGCCGCGCCGACCTGATGCAGCTCGAGCAGATCGCGAGCGGCTATGCTTCGCGCGAAAAATTCCTGACCGAACTCACGCTCGATCCCCCCGATGCGACCAGCGACAAATCCGGGCCGCCCCTGCGCGACGAGGATTATCTGATCCTCTCGACCATCCACTCGGCAAAAGGCCAGGAGTGGAAGTCGGTGTTCGTGCTCAACGTCGTCGACGGCTGCATGCCCTCCGATCTCGGCGCCGGCACCTCTGCCGAGCTCGAGGAGGAGCGCCGCCTGCTCTATGTCGCGATGACCCGCGCCAAGGACGATCTGCACCTCGTCGTTCCCCAGCGCTTCTTTGTCCACGGCCAAGCCGCCAAGGGCGATCGCCACGTCTACGCCTCGCGCACCCGCTTCATCCCGGAATCCCTGGTCTATCTGTTCGAGCGCACCGCCTGGCCGAAGGCCGGCGCGGCCGGGGCCCGCGCCGCGGCGCAGGGGCCAAAGGTCGACATCGGCGCCCGGATGCGCGGGATGTGGCGGTAGACGCAAGAGGCTGCTGTCGAGACCTGTCAGGATGTCAGGAACAACAGAGGTCCGACATGAAAGCTGTCGTCGTCGAGCAATACGCACCCATCGATCAAATCGAGCTGAAAGACGTCCCCCACCCGCCCATGGAGCCCGGACAGTTGCGCATCCGGGTGGAGGCTGCAGGAATCGGATTTGTCGACGGTTTGAAGATTCAAGGGCTCTATCAGACCAAAGATCCCCTGCCCTTCATTCCCGGGACCGAATTCGCGGGCGTTGTAGACGAAGCTCCCGGCAGGCCGGGCGGCTATCAACCCGGCATGCGCGTGATGGGAATGACGCGGTCGGGTGCTCTTGCCGAAGAGATCGTCGTCAATCCCGAAGCGCTCTATCCCCTGCCGGACGGCGTCGCGGCCGAGGTCGCCGCCTCGTTTCGCGCCAATTACCTGACCGCGCTCTACGCGCTCAGTGCGCGCGCCTCGCTCCGCGCAGGCGAACAGCTGCTCGTGCTGGGCGCAGCTGGCGGCACGGGAATCGCTGCTGTCCAGATCGGCAAGCTGCTCGGCGCCCGTGTGATCGCAGCGGCATCGACGCCGGAGAAGCGCGAGTTCGCGCAACAACACGGCGCCGACGCGGTGATCGACTACACGCAGGCCGGCTGGCGCGACACGCTCAAGGAGCTGACCAATGGACACGGCGCCGACGTGATCTTCGACCCTGTCGGCGGCGAGATCTCGGTGCAGGCCTTTCGCTCCATCGCATGGCAGGGACGCCATCTCGTGGTCGGCTTCGCCGCGGGCTGCATTCCCACGCTGCCGTTCAATCTGCCGCTGCTGAAAGGCGGCGCCCTGCTCGGCGTCGACCTCGCACAAATTCCGACACGCGAGCCCGAGATGCAAAAACGGCTGATGTCGGAGCTGACGGGCTGGCTGGCTGCGGGCACGCTGAAGCCTGTGGTCGGTCGCGTCTTCGCACTGGGCGATTTCCGGGAAGCCTTCAAGACCATGCAGACGCGCGGGGCGCTCGGCAAGATGGTGGTGCGGATCTCGAAATAGGACGCATCGGTGCGCGGGATGTGGCGGTAACTACGCGTTCAGCCGGTCGAACTGGACCTGGCCCGCCTTCATCACGAGCGGAATGTGCTCGCCCTGGCCGAGCAGGCAGGTTACGTCGCGCAGCGGGTTGCCGTCGACCACCAGCAGGTCCGCGATTGCGTCTGGCGCGAGGCGGCCGAGCTTGCCTTCCATGCCGAGCACCTCGGCGCCGATCACAGTCGCGCTGGCGATGACGGCGCGGGGCCCGAGAATTTCGGCGCGGATGCGGAATTCGTCGCTCTGGAGGCGCTGCGACGGCCCGAGCAGGTCGCTGCCGAATCCCATCTTCACGCCGGCATCGCGATAGATCGTGAGCGAACGGAGACCAGCGTCGCGGACATCGGCGATCTTGGCGACGCTCTCCGGCGGCAGGCCGTATTGGGCGCCCTCATTGGCCAATGCCTCGTAGGTGACGAGCGTCGGCACCACATAGGCGCCCTTCTCGGCCATCAGCCGCGCGGTCGGCGCATCCACGAGATTGCCGTGTTCGATGGTGCGCACGCCGCAGCGAACCGCGCGTTCGATCGCGGCGGCGGTGTAGGCGTGGGCGAGCACATAGGTCTGCCGCCCGCGCGCCTCCTCGACGATGGCGCGGATTTCGTCCTCGGAGTAGCCGAAGGCTCCGACCGGATCGGTCGGCGACGCGACGCCGCCGGAGGCCATGATCTTGATCTGGTCGGCGCCCATCTGAAGCTCCTCGCGCGCGGCTTTGCGCACGCCGTCGACGCCGTCGGCAACACGCGCCAGTGCGCCGACACGCACGCAGCACGGACAGGGCGCATCGCTCGCGAGATAATCCGAGCGTGCCCGCATGTCGCCATGACCGCCGGTCTGGCTGAGCGCGCGACCGGAGACGAACAGCCGCGGACCGTCGGTCAGGCCGGTCTCGATCGCCTGCTTCAGCGCATGGCCGGCGCCGCCGGCGTCGCGGACCGTGGTAAAGCCACGTCGCAGCATGCCGCGCAGCAGCAGCGTTGAACGCAGCGTCACCAGCACATTCGGCATGTGGACCTGCTGCGCGAGATTGAGCTCGACGGCGATCGCGTGCACGTGCAGGTCGATCAGGCCGGGCATCAGCGTCTTGCCCTTCAGGTCAATGGTGCGATCGGCGGTGGCCTGGATCGGGCGATCCGAGACCTCCTTGATCAGGCTGTCTTCGACCAGCACGTCATGGCCTGCCAGCAAGTCCGGCTGAAGCGGGTCGAGCAGCGCGGCGTTCTTGAAGAGGATGCTGGGCATCGTGGAATCCTGTCAGAAATGGCCCGGCGCGAGCAGCGCCGGCAGTGTGAGCTGGGCAAAGGGAAGGCACGCGGCGACGTCATCCTCGCCATACCAGCCCGCCTCGTGAAGCAGATTGAGCGAGCCGAGCGTCCGGCCGCGCCAGCGCACGGGGATGTTGAGCACGCTTTCGCAGCCGAGCGAGACGATCAGCTCGTGGTCGGAGAACACCTTGCGCAGATCGTCGCGCGTGCGGCCGATATAAGCCTCGCCGCGGTCGAGAACGGCCTCGGTCCACGGACCCGGCGCGAGGCGCTTGCGTCCGCCGGTCGGGTACGGCCCGGGAAGATTGGAATAGACCCGCGCCGCTTCGCCGCTGTCGCCGTCATAGGTCAGGATCGTGAACAGCTTGTGCCCGATCGCCGACTTCATGGCTTCGTCGAGTGCCGCGAACAGCGCGTCCGGCTGATCCGCCCTGCCCTGCGCCGCCGCGACGGCGCAGAGCCAAGGATCAGCTTTCAGCGTGGCCCTGGTCATGCAACTTCACCCGCCGCGATCTCTTCCAGCGAACGGCCGCGCGTCCGCACGCCCATCAGCACGACGGTGAGAGCCCCGAGCAGCAGCACGGTGGTGGTGACGCCGAACACGCCCGCAAAGCCGAAATTGGGATAGAGGTAGCCGACCAGGATCGGCGAGACGATCGCGCCGATGCGGCCGATCGCGGAGGCAAGCCCGGCGCCCGTGGTCCTGACCGGCGTCGGGAACACTTCGGCGGTATAGGCATAGACGCCCGCATAGGTGCCGTTCATGAAGAGAGACAGGAAGATTCCCGCCGCCATGATTTGCTGGTCGCTCTGCGCGAAGGCAAGCCCGAGCGCGCTGGCGCCGCCGAGCACCATGTAGGTCGCGATCGTCGCCTGCCGGCCGATGCGCTCGTTGAAATACGCAGCGCTGAAATAGCCGGGGATCTGCGCGCAATAGATCGCGATCGAATAGGCAAAGCTCTTGGTGATGCTCATGCCGTTCTGAACCAGCAGGCCGGGGATCCAGACGAAGAACGAATAATAGCTGAAGGTGATCGCCAGCCACATGATCCAGGTCATGATGGTGATGCGCGCCTGCCGGCCCGCCAGCAGCGCCGCGAAATTGGCGAGCAACGTTCCGGTAGCTCCGGCCGGCGCGGTCGCTTCGACGACCGGCTGCGGCAGGACATGGCCCGCGCGCGCAAAGCCTGCCTCGATCCTGTCGAGGACAGCTTCGGCTTCCTTCTCCCGTCCCCGGCTTTCGAGCCAGCGCGGCGATTCCGGCAGCGCCCGGCGCCACCACAACAGCATGACGACCGGCACCGCCGTGATGACCAGCACGATGCGCCAGCCGTTGTCATAGGCGGGAACGATGAAGTAGCCGAGCAAGGCTGCGGCGACGAATCCGAAGGAGAAGAAGCCGGCCAGCGCGCCGGTAAAGCTGCCGCGGTAACGCCGCGCCACGAACTCCGCGAGATAGGGCGCGATGATCGCGCTCTCCGCGCCGGTCCCCATGCCGGCGACAACGCGGGCGGCGAAGAAGGACGGCCAGGTATCGACCATCGCACTCACGATCGATGCTGCGCAGTAAAGCGCCAGCGCCGACATCATCACGGCGCGGCGGCCGATCAGGTCGCCCAGCGTGCCCGCCAGCAATGCGCCGAACAGGAAGCCGATATAGGTGCTGCTGCCGAGCACGCCGATCTGCACGCTCGTCAGATTCCAGGCCGTGCGCAGCACCGGCAGGATGAAGGCCAGCACGGCCGCGTCCATCGCGTCGAACGTGTAGCCAAGCCCGCCCATCAACAGCAGATGCTTGTGGAAGCGTGCGAACGGAAGGCGCTCGATGCGCGCCGATATCATCGACATGAAAGTCCCCTCAGTCTGGCGGCCCGGCGCTCCGCGTGTCCCTGGGGGAACCATAGACAAAGTGACATTATCGTCATAATTTATAATCATGATCTAATATATCACTGTGGTGAATGTCCGTGTCGTTCCGCGCGCTCGACCTCAACCTCCTGAAAGTCTTCGAGGCGCTGATGACCGAGGGCAGCGTCACCCGCGCCGCGAGCGCGCTGACGATGACCCAGCCCGCGGTCAGCAATGCGCTGGCGCGGCTGCGCGACGCGCTCGGCGATCCCCTGTTCGTGCGGTCCGGCACCGGGATCCGTCCGACCCAGCGCGCCGTGGTGCTGTGGGAGCCGATCGGCGAGGCGCTGGAAAGCGTGCGTGGCGCGCTCGACGAGCGGGTGTTCGACCCCGCCCGCGCGCAGACCGAGTTCAGCCTGTCGATGTCGGACTACGTCTCCTCGCTCGTGATGCCGAACCTCCTGACCCATCTCGGACAGATCGCGCCGAAGGCGCGCGTCCACACCGTCCCCAACACCGTCGTCGAGATCGCCGACCAGCTCGAGGACAACAGGGTCGATTGTGTGCTCAGCGTCTATGTCAACGAGGCACAGCAGCCGGCCGCCATCCGCTCGCGCTCGCTATGGACCGTCGACTACGCCTGCTTCATGCGGCGCGGCCATCCCCTCGCCGCCCGGAAGCGGCTGAGCACCCGGACCTTCCTGAACGCAGGCCACGTCGATGTCAGCCTCGCGGGCAAGACCATGCCGTCCTACGACCTCTTCCTCGCCTCGCGCGGGCTGTCGCGCAACCTGGTCGCGACCGTCAACCACTACAGCGCCGCCTACGAGGTCGTGCGCCAGTCCGACCTGATCGCCGTGCTGCCGAGCGATTTGCGGTCGCAGTCCCGCCACGCGCCGCTGCTGCACGCGATGCCGCTTCCGCTCAAGGCGCCGCCGCGCATCGTCAGCCTGTTCTGGCACCAGCGCAACGACACCGTCCCGGCGCAGCGCTGGCTGCGCGAGACCCTGGTCGGGATGTTCGCCCGGTCCGATTGAGCGCGCGGCGCCGGCCGGCCTTTCCGCCAGTCCTTAACCGGCACCCGCCGACCCGATGCGGCACCGCAACAAAACGCCGCGCTTGACGGCTCACTCCCCAGTTGCTTCAATCCGATCATATTACTTTGAGCTGTCGGGATAATTATTTTGTGTACCCGTGGCGTCACCCCTGCCGGCGCAGGGCGAACATATTTCAGGAAATTATTTGCGGGCCGCGCCATCGCGTCCGCCCGGCTGAACAACTCACCTCACAATGCCCCGAACGCGTTCCTCAATCTGCCGCACCCTTGGTGCGTGCAATGTAGAGAGGCATAGCCATGCCCGCCACAATCCCTCCCTGGTTGGCAACGATGCGGCAGATCACGGGCACGCGGGCGCTCGATAACGGCGACAATCCCGTCATCATGAGCTGGCCGCAGAAGATCGGCGAGCTGTTCCCCGACACAAGGGCCTATTGCAGGGACTACACCCACGACTCCATCGCATGGTGCGGCCTCACCGTCGGCTATTGCATGGCGGTGAACGGCATCAAGCCGGTGTTTGGCGGCGACGCGGACTCGCGCTTCCTGTGGGCGCTTGCCTGGAAGCAGTTTGGAACCGACGCCGGCGGCGCGCCACAACCCGGCGACGTGCTGGTGTTCGAATGGGCCAGCGGCGGCCATCACGTCACGCTTTACGAGGAGACCAACGGCAACAGCTATGTCTGTCTCGGTGGCAACCAGGACCATCAGGTCAAGCGGTCGAACTTCCCCAGGAGCCGCTGCATCGCCATCCGCAGGCCGCCGGCCGCGGCGATTGCGCCGACGACAGACATGGTTCACTCCCCGGCACAGATGCAGAGCCGCGTCATCGCGACCGTATTCGGCGGCGCGTCCGATCCGAAGACCAGCGCCTATGACGGACACATGATCGATGACACCGAGCTCGGTGTGGCGCTGCCCGCTCACATTTCCGATCCGCGCCCCAATGTGAGCGTGTCGAAGGACGGCAAGACGGTGATCTGCAAGGTCGTGCATATCGGCCCCTGGAACACCGACGATGCATATTGGAAGACCGGTGCAAGACCCCAGGCCGAGTCCGGCGTCGACAGCCAGGGACACAGGACGAACGGCGCAGGCATCGATCTCACGCCGGCCGCGGCGAAGGCGATCGGTCTCATCGACAAGGGCGAGGTCGACTGGGAGTTCGTGGGCGCCCCGCTGACCCTGCCGTTCATTCCGTTCCCGTTCCATAGAGACTCAACGTCCCCCGACCTGGTGCAACAGCTGCTAGCTCAATTGGAGGCCGCCAAGATGCCCACCAATCCAACCACGCCGCCAGCCGGCGGACAGCCTGATATCGCAACGCTGGTCGCGGAGGCGCTCAAGGTCTTCCAGACCTTGGGACCAGGCGGTCAGCAGCAGCTGCCCACGGGCGGGACTGCGGCGACGCCGGACCATCTCCAGCAGTTCATCAAGGTGTTGAGCGCGCTGACCGGCGATTTCGGCGGCCCCAAGGGGCTGGGCCAGGTCAATGGCGCGCTCGGCGACACTGTCGGCCATCTGCTCGACGGCAAGAAGAGCGCAATCGGCATCATCGGCTCGGTGCTGACGGCGGTGCTTCATGTCGTCGGTCCGAGCCTGCCCGCGGCGGTGACAACCGCGATCGGCGGCCCGCTCGCGCCGGCAATATTGCCGATTTTCCTCGGCCTCACGGCCTGGGGCGTGCTTGGCAAGTTTGAGAAGTGGATGCCGCCGACCACGCCGCCGAAGCAATGAGGCGGCCGCCAAAACACGAAGGCTGAAGTGGAGTTCGCTCGCGTCGAAACACGACCAGGATGGCAGGCATGTCCGAGCAGGATGCAATTCGATGGTTCAAGACCCAGTTCGGCGGGGCGATCACAGCAGCCTGCCGCGGCACGCCTTACACACTCGACATGGCCACCGCGATCGCGATGCAGGAGACCTATTCCGATTGCTGGGGCCCGATTTACAGGACCAAGCCGGCCAGCGAGGTGCTCAAGCTTTGCGTCGGTGACACGCTCGATGCGCCGAAGCGCAGCGCGTTTCCGACGAGCAAGGCGGATCTTCTCGCCGTGCCATCGGGTTCGAGCATGTTCAACGTCGCCCGCCAGGCGCTGATCGACGTCGCGCAAGTCAGCAGCGCCTATGCGAAAGTGGCGGCGCAGCATCCCGACAAGTTCTGCCATGGCTACGGAATCTTCCAGTACGATATCCAGTTCTTCAAGACCGATCCGAGCTTCTTCCTGAACCGCGGCTGGTATGACATGGCCGAATGCATCAAGCGCCTCATCAAGGAGCTGGATGCCGCGTGCGGACGCGCCTACGGGACACGGAAATCGTCGCTCACCGACGATGAGATGATGTACGTCGCGATCGCCTATAATCGTGGAAGCGTACGGGTTGGCGGCGGTCCGCAACAGGGGTTCCGGGCTGACGACGGCCGCTTCTATGGCGAGAACTTCCGGCAATATCTGGCGCTCGCCCACGCCACCCCGGTGGACATTCACGTCCCGGCCGATCTCGGTCCGATCGCCGGCACCGTCCCGACGATCCCGGCCGGTCAGCGGGATCTACCGACGCTGGTGCAATCGGCGATGGCCATATTGCAGGCGATCGCCGCGCAACAACAATCGCAGCCGACCGGGACAGGCCAGGCATCGGCTTCCACGAGGCAAGTCGACGACTTCATCAAGATCCTGACGATACTGACCGGCAAGACCGCCGACGGCCGCTTGGGACAGGTCAATGGTGCGCTTGGACAGACCATCGGCAATCTGTTCGACGGCAAGAAGAGCGCCATCGGCATCATCGGCGCCGTCCTCACCACGGTGCTCCAACAGGTCGGCCCGCATCTGGACACCGCCGTGCCGCTGTTCGGCAATTTCGCTGAGCTGGGCCAAGCCGCGTTGCCGGTGTTCCTCGGCACGAGCGCCTGGGGAATCCTTGGCAAGTTCGAGAAGTGGCTGGCGCCGACCCGCTGAGCGGTCCAAAACGGAAACCGAGCATTTCCTGAAGCGGCCTTGCCGCGGCATGACCGCCCCTTAAGTGTCGTCGATCCTCCCCTCAGAGACCCGATCGATGACCGCACCGCTTGAATTCGGACTGGATACTTTTGGCGACGTAACGAAGGATGCGAGGGGCGCCATGCTTCCCCATGCGCAGGTGATCCGCAACGTCGTCGCGGAAGCCGTGCTGGCCGACGAGATCGGCCTCGACTTCATTGGCCTCGGCGAACACCACCGTTCAGATTTTGCGATCTCCTCGCCCGAGACCGTGCTCGCGGCCATCGCGGCGCGGACGAAACGCATCCATCTCGGCTCGGCCGTGACCGTGCTGAGCTCGGACGACCCGATCCGCGTGTTCCAGCGCTTCGCCACGCTCGATGCGCTCTCCAACGGCCGCGCCGAGGTGATCCTCGGCCGCGGCTCGTTCACCGAATCCTTTCCGCTGTTCGGTTTTGACCTGCGCGCCTACGAGGCGCTGTTCGAGGAGAAGCTCGACCTGTTCGCAGCCCTGCTGTCGCAGAAGCCGGTGACGTGGGAAGGCAAGCTGCGCCCACCACTGAAGGACCAACTCGTCTATCCCCCAGTCGAGAACGGTCAGCTGAAAACCTGGATCGGCGTCGGCGGCAGCCCGCAATCGGTGGTGCGCGCCGCGCATTACGACCTGCCTTTGATGCTCGCGATCATCGGCGGCGATCCCGCGCGCTTTGCTCCTTTCGTCGATCTCTATCACCGCGCCTTCAGGGAGTTCGGCCGCCCGGCGCAGCCAATCGGCGTGCACTCGCCCGGCTACGTCGCCGAGACCGATGAACAGGCGCGCGAAGAGCTGTGGCCCGACTACAAGGCCATGCGCGACCGCATCGGCAAGGAGCGCGGCTGGCCGCCGATGGGCCGCGACGAGTTCGTCAACGAGGCCGAGCACGGCTCGCTCTATGTCGGCTCGCCGGAAACGGTGGCGCGCAAGATCGCGGCGACCGCGAAGGCGCTTGGCATTTCGCGCTTCCAGCTGAAATATTCGGCCGGCCCCCTGCCGCATGAGAAGCTGATGAAGAGCATCGAGCTCTATGGCCGCAAGGTGGTGCCGCTGGTGCGGGAGATGATGGGGTAACGTCAACCATCGAGTATCCGCAAACGGCGGATTCTTCCGCTGACTGTGAGCGGGATCACAGATCGCGATCCGACAAGGTGTTCTGTACCGTCATTTGCGAATATGCTGGAAGGCATGATGCGTGTCGTCTCAGCGATCCTGTTTGTCGTTTCCGCAGTCTGCCTGTTCTGCGAACCCGCTTTCGCCGACCGGCGGATTGCGCTGGTGATTGGCAACTCCGCCTATGAGCGGGTTCCGCAACTGCCGAATCCCATCAACGACGCCACCGCGATGGCGGAGATGTTTCGGAAGGCGGGCTTCGAAGCGGTGACGCTCAAGCTCGACCTCAAGGCCGCCGAGATGCGCCGCGCGCTGCGCGATTTCGTCGACGCGGTGCGCGATGCCGACCTCGCCATCATCTATTACGCCGGCCACGGTCTCGAGATCGACGGCAGCAACTATCTGGTTCCGGTCGACGCCGTCCTCGAGCGCGACATCGACGCCTATGACGAAGCGATCCCGCTGGATCGCCTTCTGGCCGTGGTCGAGCCGGCGAAGCGGTTGCGGATGGTCATCCTGGATGCCTGCCGTGACAATCCGTTCGCCAAACGCCTGAAGCGCCCGGTTGCCTCGCGCTCGCTCCAGCGCGGGCTGGTGATGGTCGAGCCAAACAGTCCGAACACGCTGGTCGCCTTCGCGGCCAAGGCCGGCTCGACCGCCGACGACGGCGACAGCAGGAACAGCCCTTTCACCACGGCGCTGGTCAAACATCTGCCGGTCCCCGGCCTCGATGTCCGAAAAGCCTTCGGCTTCGTGCGCGACGATGTCCTCAAGGTGACGAATTACAAGCAGGAGCCGTTCATCTACGGCTCGCTCGGCGGCGATGACGTGGCCCTGGTGCCGGTGCCGCCCGCCCCGAAGGTCGACCCGGCGCTGGCGGCGCGTGACGATTACCAGCTCACCTCGCAGATCAACGTTGTCGCAGCCTGGGATTCCTTTCTCGCCAAATATCCGGCCGGCTTCTACAGCGACCTCGCCCGCGCCCAGCGCGACAAGCTGATCGCGGCAAGGGACGCCGAGCAGAGCCGCGTTGCCGCGGAGAAGAAGGCCATCGACGACGCCAAAGCGGCTGAGGACGCTCGGATCGCGGCTTCGAAAATAAAGGCTGCCGAAGACGCCAGGGCTGCGAAAGCTGCTGAAGACGCGAGGATGGCGAAGGCAGCCGAAGAGGCCAGAGCCGCGAAGGCGGCCGAACAGGCCAGGCTTGCGAAGGCCGCGGAAGAAGCCAGGGCCGCGCGAGCGGCCGAACAAGCCAGAGCCGCGAGGGCCGCGGAAGAGGCCAGGATCGCGAAAGCGGCCGAAGAAGCAAAAGCTGCGGAAGCTGCGCGGGCAAAGGCGGCGCAGCCGGCCCCGGGGCAGCAATTGGCGGCGATCGTGCCTCACGAGGTCAGGCCCGCCCCTGATATCGGCAAGGCCCAGCCCCGCGCGCAAGGCGGCTGTGCCGGCACGGAGCCGCAGGCTGCCGCGTTGTCGCTGGACGCCGCAAAAGCCCTGTCGCTGCCGGAAGAGTGCAGCCTGAAACCGAAGCAGAGCTTTCGGGAGTGCCAGAACTGTCCCGAGATGGTGGTCGTTGCCGCAGGCGAATTCTTGATGGGCTCGTCTGCCGGCGAGATCGGCAATGGCCTTGCGGCCGCCAATGAATCGCCGCAGCACAAGGTCGTGGTCAGGGAGCCCCTCGCGGTCGGCCGCTTCGAGGTGACGCGCGATCAGTTCGCAGCCTTCGTTGCCGCCTCGGGCTACAAGGCCGGCGACCGCTGCTTCACCTTCGAACAGAATGTGCCGAAGGAGCGCGAGAACCGCTCTTTTCTGATGCCGGGCTACGCGCAGGAAGGCAATCATCCCGCCGTCTGCATCAGCTGGACCGACGCGCAGGCCTATGTCGACTGGCTGTCGAAAACAACTGGCAAGCCCTATCGACTGCTGTCGGAGGCCGAGTTCGAATATGCCGCGCGCGCCGGCAGCACCCTGCCCTATACCTTCACCGACAATGCCGCCGATCTCTGCCGCTTCGTCAACGGTGCCGACCAGGCCGCGCGGAATGCCGGCCTGCCGCAGGATGCGCCCTACATGGCGTGCAGCGACGGCTATCCCTTCACCGCGCCGGTCGGCTCGCTCAAGGCCAATGCTTTTGGCCTTGCCGATCTGATCGGAAACGTCTGGGAATGGACTGCGGACTGTTTCGCCGACGATTATCGCGGTGCGGGCGCGGACAGCGCTGCGCGGTCGCAAGCAGACTGCGCGGCACGAACGCTGCGCGGCGGTGACTGGTTTTCGGCGGCGTCCTCACTGCGGCCGGCGATCCGCGCCAAGGCCGGTCCCGACGCGCATCACGACGACATCGGCTTCCGCGTCGCGCGCACGCTCGTGCATTGAAACGAAAAATCCCGGCTCGCGATGGAGCCGGGATCTCTGACGACTGGCGGGTCAGATCAGGTCGAGCGTCCCCCGGGCACACCGCCGCAGGGCGAGACCTTGAACTCGACGCGCCGGTCGAGCGCATCGCTGGCATCGTCCCGGCCGGTGCCCACGATCATCTCGCGCGAGCCCTTGCCGCTTGCGATGAGCCGGGTGCGCAGCGACTTCTCATTGTCCTCGAGCCGGTCCTTGACGTAGTCGGCTCGCAGCGCCGACAGGCGATCGTTCACCGCCGGCAGGCCGGTGGCGCTGGTATGGCCGACCACTTCGAGGCATCCCTGCCTGGCCGCGGTACGCTCTGCGATCTTCTCCAGCCACGCATCGTAGGGCGCGCGCATGCTGCGATCGTTGATAAACAGGGTCGAGCCCGGCTTGAACAGGAATTTGACCGCGAGCTTGTCGCTCGAAAGGCCGTAATCGACCACCTTGCCGAAAGCATCCATCGCGGCGCGGGTGCGATGCAGCTTGGCATTGGCGAGATAGATGCCGTTGTAGACGCGCAGCTGCTGGCCGCCCGGTGTCTTCAGCGCGCTCTGGTACACGTCGAGCGCGTCGCGGTAGCGGCCCGCATCGTAGGCCTCGATGCCGTCATTGACCAGCGAGGCCACCACGATGCGGTCGGCATAGGCCTGATCGACATTGTCGCCGACCTTGGTGCCCTGGCAGGTCTTGATGTAGCTGTCGGTCGAGGCATCCTTGGCGAAGACCGGGCTGTCGTTGAAGAACGCCGCCGGTGTCGGGTCGATGCCTTCGGGCAATGCGCGCGCGACGCCCTTGGAGATGATGGTCTTGGTCTTCATGTCGGCGAGCGCGAGGCAGATGCGGTAGGCATCCTTCGCCCCGCCGGCGACGCCGGCATTGTTGACCGCGGTGAAGGTGCCGATCAGCACGACCGGCGCCTTGGCGACGCTGTCGGAGGAGAAACGCGCGACCTGGAAGCGCGGATAGCTGCTCCTCACGAGATCGGTGATGCGTTTCTCTTCCAGATGGGTCGCCTTGGACTGCGCGCCGGTGACGCCGTCAATCAGGGGATCGATCACCAGCGTCACCTTGTCAGGTGCGTCCTTGAGATTGGCCTTGGAGAAGAGATCGTTCGCGGCCTTCAGCAGCGCGGCCTCGAACGGGACAGGCGTCGGTGGCGGCGGCGGGCTTGCTGCGGCGGGAGGCGCTTGCGCCGCCGGTGGTGTCTGCGCCTGGGCGAGGCCGCCGGTCAGAGAGCCGCAAATGAAGCAAAAGACAAATCCGAGAAAACCGCCGCGAATTTTCATCGCTGTCGCTCCCTGTGAAACTGCATGCTTGTAGCAACGGTATTGGAAGAATGATGGTGATCTATTTCACTGTTCCCGGACGTAATACGTCCGGAGCACAGCGATACATCGCGCCGGTGATAGCGATCAGCATGCTGCGCAATCAAATTCATGCGCGTGCAGAGCGATGACAATGTGGGGATGCGAGGATCGTTCGCTGCGAGGATCGTTCGCTAGAAGTGCCCGCCGACGCCCTGCGGGCTAGTGGCAGCCTTGAGTTACAAGTCTTGGCTAGCTTCGCGTGGCCGCTATCTTGGCCGGCTTGCCCGGCCGTAGCTCGCGAAGCGAGCGAAGGATGGTGGGGGAAGAAGGACTCGAACCTTCGAAGTCATAAGACGGCTGATTTACAGTCAGCTCCCTTTGCCACTCGGGACACTCCCCCGCTCGACGGCAGCACAATCGGGCCGGACCTTGCCGGCGACCGAAGACGGCCATGGAACATGAGGCCGCGACGGCCCGGATGGGGACGCGACCGGTCGCGGTTATGGGCGAAGCGGTGGGGCAAAGTCAACCGAGGCGAACAGCTAAAATGACCCTCCCGGGCGCCCAAATTGCCATATTCCGGGACCCGTGACACAAGCGAGGCCATGAAGGACAAAAAATTCGCCCCGAGGGGCCCCCGCGGCGGGGCTAAGCCCTTCAACAGAACAGGGAAATCGGCCGGTCGGCCGGCCTGGCGCGACCGCGATTCGCACCCCGACGGGCCGGTCATCCTCTATGGCTGGCACACCGTGACCATGGCGCTCGCCAACCCGCAGCGCCAGATCCGCAAGCTGACGCTGACCGAGAACGCCGCAAAGCGGCTTGCGGACGAGAACATCGAGACCCGCGTCGTCCCCGAGATCGTCCGGCCCCAGGACATCGACCGGCAGCTGTCGCCCGACGCCGTGCACCAGGGCCTGCTCGCCGAGGCCGATCCCCTGCCCTCGCCCGACATCGAGGATTTGGCGCAGGAAGGCATGGTGCTGGTGCTCGACCAGATCACCGATCCGCACAATGTCGGCGCCATCCTGCGCTCCGCAGCCGCGTTCGCGGTGAAGGCGATCGTCACCACCGCGCGCCACAGTCCGGAAGCGACCGGCGTGCTGGCCAAGGCCGCCTCCGGCGCGCTGGAGCTGGTGCCAATGGTGACCGTGCAAAACCTCGCCCGCGCGCTCACCACGCTGAACGAGCTCGGCTTCCAGACCGTCGGGCTGGACAGCGAAGGCAGCGAGGACCTCTCGGATGTCGTGCTGCGCGAGCCGCTCGCGCTGGTGCTGGGCGCGGAAGGCACGGGGCTGCGGCGTTTGACGCGCGAGACCTGCAGCGTCGTGGCGCGGCTCGACATGCCCGGCGAGATCAAGAGCCTCAACGTCTCCAACGCCGCCGTGCTCTCGCTCTATGTCGGCGCGAGCCGGCTCGGGCTGATGAAGCGGTAATAAGAGAAAACGCCCGTCCGCATCATGCGGACGGGCGCTTCGCAAAACTCAACCGATCAGAGATCAGTAATAGCGGCGCAGCACGCGGTGGCCGCCGTAATACGGCGCCGGCGCGTAACGACGGGCGTAGCCGTAGCGCGGGCCGTAGCCGTAGTGGGTGCGCGGCAGATAGCCGGCGCGCGGACCGTAGCCGTAGCGATACGGACGATAGTACGGGCGGCGATAGGGATAGGCAGCCGGCGCTTCGACCGCGGCGGCGCGATAGCCGTAGCCATTTCCATAACCGTTGCTGTAGCCATAACCGTGACCGTAGCCATAGTTCGCAGGCGCAACGACCGCGTCCTCACGATAGGTCGGATACGGCGCGAAGGCGCCCGGGCCGGTATAGGTCGGGCCCTGGTTGACGTAATAGTACTGCGTGGTGGGCTCGGCGAGACGCTCATAGGCGCCATAGCCATAACCGCCGCAACCGGTGTTGCAGCCGGAATAGACCGGCGCAACCGGCTGGCACGGATTGAAGCCGCAAGCCGCGGCCGGCGCGGCCCCGACGAACATCACGGCAGCTGCCGCGACCAGTCCCGAAATCATCTGACGCATTACTCTCTCCTGTTGATTTCCGTTTTTGACGTTTCTTACCCCGGCGGCTTGCCGGGCACCTCTGCACGCGGCCGCGGCCGACGATGCTGCGGATTCACATTGATCTCCGGCGCCAGGATCACCGGCGGCGGATCGACCGGCACGTCCATCTGCGGCGGCAGCGGGGCCGATTGCGCGCCCCAGCTCTGGTGATAGCTCTCGGCGGGTTTTGGCAATTTGCGGTTCGCGGGCGGCTCGACTTCGAGCCGGCCGTAGCCGGGCCGCAAGCCCAGTGTCGGATAATAATGGCCGACGTCGTCGGGCTGCCGCTCGGCGATATAGCGTCCGCCGTAGATCGTCGGCTGCACCTGCACGTTCTTGCCGAGGCCCCAGACACCTTCGACGACGCTGTAGGACGCATCGATGCCATTGATGATGATGGGCACGCCGGGACGGCCGGGCACGACGATATCGAAACCGCCGCCGGCAAATGCCGTCGCTGGCAGTGCGATCAAGACGGCAGCGAGTGCCACGGCGCGCATGAAGAGGTTCCGTTCAATCCGGCGACAACCTAACCGATTGCGGCACAGAGAGAGTTAAAGCCAGCTCACCAAATGCCGGTAAGCCTAACGGGCAAGGGTCGATAGCGGCTCAAATGCCGCGGGCTACGCTAGCCAAGCGTTAACGTGACAAGAGCCCACCGCACCTGCCGGAGCCCACTAGGTTGCGTGGTACAAATTGCACATCCTGCGCGGGCTCACGTCGATGTGACCCCGCCTGCGGAAATCCGCGGAACGAGTGCCGGATGCCGCGCTTAGCACAGGTCTCAACAACATGGAGAAAATGCCATGACGAGCCCAAAGCTTCTTGGCCTGGCCGCGATCGTTGCGTCCATGCTGGCCACACCGGCCTTCGCGCAAACGACAATCGACAATTCAGGCCGCTGCACGGGACTGTTCCAGGATCCCCAATGCCAGAATCTCGCCCCCGGCAATGCCACCACCGATCGCGCCTATCGCCGCCGGCACATGGCCCGCGCCGAAGTGAATCCGCGGGTGAATCGGAATGATGGAACGCAATCCGGCTTCTGGCCGCTCGACACCGCAGGTGCAGTCGCCGGCGCGGCGGTCGGCACCGCCGCCGCCGTTGCGTCGGCACCGTTCCGCGGCTGGGACAATTCCTATGCCTATGACAATTCCGGCGGCTACAACGGCCGATACGGCGAAATGGGCTGGTACGGCAACTGGGATACCTATGCGGCCCGCAACGGCATCGTGTGCCGGCCCGGTACCTGGATCAAGGGCGAAGACGGCCGGCAACACCTCTGCCAATAAGACCTTCTTCCCTCGCCTTGAAATGGTTTCAGGCGGCCCCATGGGCCGCCTGTTTCATGCCGGCAAAACGCCTGCGCGGGTTCTGGCACTTTCCACCCAAGTCTGATATTGCGGCGCGCACGGGCGGACAGCCCCGGCGCAGGCCGCCCCTGCCTGTTCCTTGCGTGTTCCTTGCCCGTCTCCTGGCGTCGCCGGCTTAGCTCAGCGGTAGAGCAGCGGTTTTGTAAACCGAAGGTCGGGGGTTCAATCCCCTCAGCCGGCACCAGCGCTCGATGTGCGCCCTTCAACCCGAACTCTTCCGCCCACTGCCCTGTTCAAGGTGCTCGACGCCGGCGGCGTTGATCTCGACCCAGGCATGTTTCGACTGCTCGAAGACGGATTTGATCGGTGCCGGGAAATTCGGATCCGCGATCGCGCCAACGGCAACGCCGACCATCGCCGGCAGATTGTCGGCCTTCCAATACACCGTCGAGCCGCAGTCCGAGCAGAAATAGAAGCGGACCTTGCCGCCGCTCTCGGCTGCACGAACGTATTCCTTCGGCGTTCCCGAGATCGTCACCGCCTCAACCGGGTAAAAAGCGCCGACGCCGAACGGCGCCCCGGTGCGCCGCTGGCAATCGATACAATGACAGGCCGCAACCAATTTGGTCGGCTCAGGAAGCGAGATTGAAACAGCACCGCAACTGCATCTGGCATCGATCATCAAGCACACTCCCTTTCCTCACGCTGTCGTTGCCCGGCATTTTGATCCGCCCGAATTTGCATGCCCCGATGCACAACGCCAGCCGACCTGCTCCGTACCTCGAAGCGCAGAAGTCGGAGCGTGCATGCCCGTTTTGACCGACGACGAAGACCTCGCCATTCAAGCCAAGCTCAATTTCATCCTCGGTGCCAGGACATACGACACATACCTTCAGGGCTTTCGGTGCGCGGAATTGTCCGGCGGCGTCGTGATCACCTACGCCAGGAGCGAGTACATGGCGGGCGTGATCAGCGCCAAATACAGCACGCAGATCGCCGTCGCGGTCGAGAGTATTGTCAGGCAACCCACCGCAATGGTGCTGATCCTGCCCTGTCGCAAGCAGCCGCGGTGAGCCCTCATTCGGTCCCCACCTCGAACGCCAGCAGCACGTTGCCGGCCACCCCGCTCCACTGGCCGTAGCCGGAATTGGTGTAGAGCATGCCGCCTGCGATGACGGGCCCGGGACCGTCGATCGCCCCGCCATGGGCCGGCACGCCGTTGACGGCCTTGTAATCCTGCGCGGTATCGAACTCCCACAGCAGCTTGCCGTCGGTGGCGTAGGCGCGCATGAAGCCGCTGACGCTGCCGGAGAACACCACGCCCGGGATCAGGGTCACAGCCGCCGACAGCGCGGGGCTGCATTGGATACGATCGCCACAGGCGACCGGCGCCACCTCCATCGCGACTTTTCCGCTGGCGAGATCAAGGCCGAACAGGCCACCACCTTGCGTGGAATCGAGCTGCCGCGTGCCGTCGCGCCTGAAGCGCACGTCGGAGTTCGCGACATAGATGCGGTCCCCATCCGCGGCCGAGCCCCATTCGCTGCCACCGAGCGAACCGCCCTTCCCGATCCGCGTCTGCCAGAGAATCTTGCCGCCGTCATCGGGATCGAGCGCGTGCACGACGCCGGATTTCTGCGCGATTGCGAGAACGCGCTTGCCGTCGCGCAAAGTCACCAGGATCGGAGACTGGCCGAAATCGTGATCGGGCCCGTGCTCATCGGGGCAATTGGTCCGATCTGGAGTGAAGCACGCCACGACAAAAGCATCCTTCGGCGTGGCCTGCTGCTTCCAGAGCAGCTTTCCCGTCGCGAGATCGAAGGCAAGGATCGCGTCGCTCATTGCGGACGGCGGGTTCGAATAGGAATTGCTGGTCGCGACATAGATCGCATCTCGCTTCGCATCGATCGTCGGCGCCGACCAGATCGCGGCGCCGGAGGGACCATAGAGCTGCGTCCCCCTCGCGTTCTTGTCGGTCGGGTGCGGCACTTCGGGGATCGTATAGGCCTGCCACACCGCCTTGCCGGTCGCGGCCTCCAGCGCCACCACGCTGCCGCGGAAGGTGCAGCATTCATAAGTGGGTTGCGAGCCCGAGGCTTCCTCGAGCGAGGACACCGGCACGTAGAGCACTCCGGCATGCAGCGTCGGCGCGCCGGTGATGCGCGCCCCCGGATGCTCTTCGACCTTGGTTTTCCAGATCAGCGCGCCGGTCAGCGCGTTGACGGCATAGGCGTTGGCGCGCAAATCGCCGAAGAAGATCGCGAACTGATCGGAGCCGGGAAGCGGCGCAAAGCTGATCGCGGCGCGCACCGCGGCATCGGTTGCGAGAGTCCACAGCGTGCAGCCGCTGCGCGCGTCGAGCGCGTGCACCTTGCGGTCGGTCCCACCGATGAACAGCAGGCCGCCCACGACGGTTGGCGGCGCAAAGGACAGCGAGGCGCCGGGAAAGGCATAGGCCCATTTCAGTCGCAGGCGCGGCACCTGCTCGGCCGTCAGCCCCGCCATGTCGGCCGGCTGGAAGCGGCTGTTGGCGGGATCGACGCCCCATCCGTTCCAGCGTGGACCGTCGAGCGATTGTGTAAAGGAGCCTGCCGCCTGCGTGCAGCGGCCTTCCGCATCGGCTGCGGCGCCAGTTGCGGCCTTGCCGGTGACGAAGGACGCGATCGCGCGGCGTTCCACGTCGCTGCGGTCCTTCGCCATCGCCGCCATGCTGCCGGAGGTCAAGATCCCCAGCACATGATCGAACGACATCGCTTGCATGGCACCGCGCGCGGGCGCGCGGCTCTGGGCGTCGCGGCCATCGTGACATTGCGCGCAATGCGTTGCGTAGAGCGCGGCGCCGTCCTGCTGTGCCATCGCCGGGGCGCAGCACCACATCAACAAGGCGGCTACGGGAACGTTCAATCTCATGGCGTGCTCCGGCATCGTCACCCGACGCGAGATGGCTTTGCACAACCAGAAGTATACCGCGACCGCAATCATCGATGCAACGGAGGTTCCACCCGCGTCCGTCACATCGCCGTGGCTATGCGGGCGATCGGCAATTCATCCAGCCGCCACAGCCCAAGACTTTTGTCGCGCCAGCCGCCATCGCCCTCCTCGCAGCGCTCGTCGATCAGTTCGCGCGGCGCCGGCCAGTTGAACGGCGCCATCTCCATGTTCAGCGCGCGCCAGTCGCCGTCCTCGCAATCACGGTTGCCCTCCCATTCGGGAAACGTCGTGACCAGCAGGAAGCGCGCGCCGCTGGCGCGAAAGTTCGCGACGGCGCGGGCGATGTTGTCGAAACTCAGATGCACCAGACAGTCCCGGCACAGGATCAAGTCGGCCGGCGGCAGTGCATCGCGCGTGATGTCCGCAACGAGGAAACGGCCGGCCAATTCGCCACGCGCGACGCGCTGGTTGTTGGCCGCGATCAGTGACGGCACGATGTCGATGCCGGTATAGTCAAGGTCGAGCTTCACGCGGCCGATCCAGCCCGCATCGCCGCAGGGCGCATCGAGCAGCGAGCGCGCGCCGATCCGTTGCAGCAGGGCAGGAAGCGCGTCCCGGATCGCGGCAGTCGCAGGGTCCTCCGAACCGAGGCCCGACACCGAACTGGCCGCGCCCCACAAATTCGTTTGCTCGATCCGCTCGAACCGCGCGGCGAGATCGAGGCCTGCGAAATTGTCGCGGTCGGCGACGAAGCGTTCGTGGGCAAGCACAGGTGGACGATGGGCGATCATCGGGCGAGGCTCGCGTCAAGATTTCGTCGCAAGCATACTATACGGGCGAGGCATTCAATCCGAAATCTCCCGCGAACGAGTTCGCTGATGATCACCCGACGAATGGCCCTGGCCGGCCTCGCCACTCTGCTGTCGTCCATGGCCGCACGCGGCGCTCCAGCCGAAGAGTTCAGCGTCATCTCCGGCCACGACAGCCTGCCCGTGTCGCGCTATGCGGCAGCGGCGGCCGGAAAACGCCCCGCCGTGATCGTGCTGCACGGCGCCCGCGGCATCGAGCTCAGGCCCCGTGCCTATGAGCGATATGCCGATGCGCTGACGGAAAAGGGCATCGACACTTATTTTCTCCGTTATATGACATCGGCCGATACGGCTGTGGTGACGCCGATGTCCAGCACCCACGAGAGCCGCGAAGCCTATGAGACGTCGCGGTTCGACGCTTGGGGCGATACGGTTTCCGCCACCGTGACGGCGATCCAGGGGCGACCCGAGAGTTCGGGGCGCATCGGTCTGCTCGGCTTCTCGCTGGGCGGCTACATCGCGGCCGATGCCGCCGCGCGCGACACGCGCATCGCGGCGCTTGCGGTGCTCTATGGCGGCATGCCCGACGCCTTGGTCACCAAGATCAAGCATCTGCCGCCGCTGATCGCGTTGCATGGCGAGGCCGATCGGAACGTGCCGATCACCAAGGGGCGCGAGCTGGTCGCGCTGGGCAAGTCTGTCGGCGCCGAAACCGAATTCGTGCCCTATCCGGGCAAGGCCCACGGTTTTGATTTCTCCGACACCGATCCGATGACGCCGGATGCCGTCGATCGCGTCACCCGGTTCTTCAAGGCGAAGCTCGCCGCCTGACCACATCGCCTCAAGCCGGCTTCTGCCACTCCATGATGTGGAAGAAGGGCACGCGGCGGTGACGCTCATTCCTGTCGGGATCACCGCCCGTGGGCTGTGGCTCGCTGAACAGGCGCAGCTGGAGACCGTGATCGAGCAGCAGCGTCATGTAGGTGCTGAGCGGACGGTGCCAGTTCTGGATCCGGACGCCGCGCCAGCTCACCCAGGTCGCCCGTTCGTCCATGTAGTGATCGATGTTGAAGCGCAGGGCGCCCTCGCTGTCGCGCGTCCAGCCTTCGGGCGGGCCTGCGGTATTGAAGCTGGTCATGTTCGCGATCAGCAGCGTGCCGCCCGGCCGCAGCGCGGCCGCCATCTTCGCGATCGCCGCGCCGAGATCGGGCATGTCGATCAGGCTGAGATAGCTGACGACGAGATCATAAGACGCATCGGCATCCATCGTCTCGGCACGGCCGAGCCGATAGTCGCCGTGCGGGTCCAGCTCCCTGGCGCGCGCGAGAAGCGCTTCGGTCGGATCGATGCCGGTGGTGCGGATGCCGGCGCGCTGCATGATACGGCAGAAGCGCCCTTCCCCGCAGCCGACATCGAGCGCATGGCGGAAACCGCGCCCCTCGATTCGCGCAAGCATGGGTGCGTCCAGCACGAAGCGGCGGGCGTAGTCGCCGTCGTCACCCTGCTCGACGATCCAGGCTGCCGCCGAGGCGGCCCAGCCGTCGCTGACATCTTCGTTCATGGATCGGCCTTCGAGGTCGACGCGGGCGCCCCCCGCCGCGGGACGGCCACTGACCACAGATTGGACCGAAGTTCAACATGAGGTAGCATGCGGGCCCATGCGCCCCACCACCGCCAACGAGAAAGCCAAAATGGTCGCCGGTGCGGTGACGGCCGTCATCATGACGGCCGTGCTGTTCGTCGTCGTTCTTGCATTCCTGCTGCAATAGGCGCTGTCAGTGCGGCGGACGGATGCCGCCGCGTCGACTTAAGCGGCGCGCACCGTGCGGAGGAATTTTCCGACTTCGTCCTTCAACCGGTTGCTGTCCGTCGCCAGCATTTTTGCGGTCGAGAGCACCTGCGAGGAGGCCGAGCCGGTCTCGGCCGCGCCGCGCTGCACGTCGGTGATGTTGGTGGAGACCTGCTGGGTGCCATGAGCTGCCTGCTGCACGTTGCGTGAGATCTCCTGGGTCGCGGCGCCCTGCTCCTCGACGGCCGCGGCGATGGTCGACGACACTTCCGACAGCCGCTCGATGGTCGCGGAGATGTCGCGGATCGCGTTGACCGATTCCTGGGTCGCGGTCTGGATGCCGGAAATCTGCTGGCTGATCTCGCCGGTCGCCTTCGCGGTCTGCTCGGCCAGCGTCTTGACCTCGGCGGCGACCACCGCAAAACCGCGGCCGGCCTCGCCGGCGCGCGCCGCCTCGATCGTAGCGTTCAGCGCCAGCAAATTGGTCTGGCCGGCGATGGTGTTGATGAGCTCGACGACGTCGCCGATGCGCGTGGCCGCAACCGAGAGCTCGCTGACCCGCTCGGTCGTGGTGCGGGCCTGGGTGACGGCTTCACCGGCCATCCGCGCGGATTCCTGCACCTGGCGGCTGATCTCGTTGACCGAGGAGGACAGCTCCTCCGTGGCGGTCGCGACCGACTGCACGTTGCCGGTGGCTTCGCCCGACGCCATCACGACGACCGAGGTCAGCTCCTGCGCGCGCTGCGCGGTGGTGGCCAGCGTCGAGGACGATGCCTCGAGCTCGGTGGAGGCGGATCCGACGGTCTCGATGATCTCGCCGACCGCACGTTCAAAACCGTCGGCCAGGTTGACCATGTCACGCTTGCGCTGCGCGGCGGCCTGCTTCTCGGCTTCGGCCTGCGCCGCCTTGAGGCGCTCGACCTCGAGGCCGTTGGTCTTGAAGATTTCGACGGTCCTGGCCATGTCGCCGATCTCGTCGCCGCGGTCCTTCTCGGGCACCTCGATCTTGAGATCGTTGCGGGCGAGACCTTCCATGGCGAGCTTGAGGCGGGCAATCGGTCGGGACATCGCATTGAGGCCGATGAACAGGGCGATCGCGATGCCCAAGATCAGGCCACCGGCGCTGACGCCGATCACGGTCCAGGTCGCGGACCGCGCGTCGCGGTTGATGGCGTCCTTGCGCTTGGAAACGGCCTGCGCGGTCTCGGACACGAACTGGGCGATGCGCGCCAGGGCGGCATCCATCACCGGATCGCACTCCTTGTGCGCGCGGTCGGACGCCTTGGCGTTCTCTTCCGGGGAGCTGGCCTGCGAGCCGGCCTTCAGGACCGGATCACAGCTGGCGAACACGGCTTTCAACTGGTCGGCGATGCTCTTGATCTGGCTCGTGCGCGACGGATCATCCTGCTCCGCGGCATCCAGATATTGGCGGATTTCGTCGCGGTTCTGGGTCGCGATCTTGAGACGGTTGGCGTTGCCCGCCTCCGTCGCCTCGGTGAAGACCGCATAGAGCGCGGCATGATAGGTCTCGGCGCGGCGCTGGGCGCGGGTGAGGTTGAGCGCGGAGGATTGCGCAGCGGCAAGCTCGCCGAACCCGTCGACCGTCGCGGAGAGTTCGCGCGTGCCGAAGGCGGCGACGGCGATCATCGCGCAGCCCATCACGGCCACGATCAGCGCGACCTTCCATACGATCTTCAGATTGTTCAAAAAGCTCATCTCAGCCGCCCAATGATTTTTTCCGGTCTCCAGTGACCGAAGCAGTTCCAGTGACGCCATTGGAACCGGCGGACGTTAAAATTTGATGCCAAATGGCCCGACTACCCTTACGGAAAAATAACCGTTCGGGGCGCCGACGTAAGTCTCGCGCAAGCTTGAGCTGCCTTTGGCAGCGTTTTGGGCCGGCTTTGGCCAGGCCGGAACAAATGGCCCGCGTCGGTCGTTCTTGGCCCATGCGGATCAGAGAAGAAAATCGAAACGTATTTCTGCTGACGACGGTGACGTTGTGTTGCGTGGTTGTGGCGGGCACGCTGGCGCTATTCGAACCGGTGCTTGGACAGGGCGCCGAGAAGCAGGTCGCCGACGGCAGGCCGACAGACGCCTCTCCTCAGGAGCCGGTCCGGGTGGTCGGGGCGCGCTTCGTGCCCAACATCAACCCGCGCGAGCGATAGCGCTCACCGAGGCAAGACCTCCGGATCCGCCTCGGGCCGGCCTTGGGCACGCGCCAATTCCTCGACGAACGCGATCACCTCCGCCCGCTTGTCGGGCGACAGCGACAGGAAGGCGCGAACGAGCCTCAAGCCCTCCTCCTCGTCTGAGCGTTCTTTTCCGGCATCCATCCCCGCACTGTCGGGTGATCGGGAAAAATATGCAATCCCTTGCAGGATAACCTTCTTGATTAGTCCCTTGGGCTTTGGTGGAATAGCCAAAACCGGGGGGTGGCCCATGAAGTGGATCAGGGAGCGCGACGCACTGATCGCGCAGACACTGGCCTTCGTCCAATCGGTAACCGGCAAGAAGGATGACCTCCATCCGCCGGAGATACCGACGACTGCACCTGCTGTGTGGGTGCAGAGCGTCGCCGTCGAGACCCGTGCCACGCAGACCTTGGCCGTCGAGACGTTCGCGGTTGAGGTCGAGCCGCCACAAGCCGCTCCGCCGCCCCCGCCCGTCATAGTCCCGCCGCCGCGCAAGGGGGGCGATTTCCGCACCGAGATGCAGGCCCGGATCGCCAATTTCCGCAAGCATCAGGAGCGGTTCGAGCGGGAGCGCGAGGAATATTGCGCGGCCACCCTGACAAAACTCCGCGCCGCCATCCGCGACCCGTCCCTCCGTCCGCCAGCCGAGGAGTAAGCATGATCCGGAAAAGTGCGCAGCGGTTTTCCGAAAAGATCATGCTCAAACAACAACCTAAAGCGCGATGACGGTTCAACCCAATTTCATCGCGCTTTAGGCGGGCGGTTCGGTCAGGTCCCTACAACCAGGACCACACCAACCAGAGATTGGCCGCACAGGCGCCGATCAGTGCCAGCGTCAGTGGCAGCAGCATGTGCCCGCAGCAGGTTTTGAGGTCGGTCGTCATGGCCGGAAACATCCCCTGATTCCGGCAAATGAGTCCCAGGGTTTCTTTTTTTGGGGATTCAGGACTCGTTAAGGGACTCAGGGCCCGGCTCCCGCCCCCCGATCACGGCCCCGTGATCGATCCGGAACCCCTCTCCGGCGAAATCGTTAACGCGCTTTCCCGGAGCGGAAAGAATGCCCTACGCCCTGTTCTGCAACGACGCCCAAATCAGCAAGGCCTATCCCGATGAGGCCGACATCTGGAAGCTCGCGCAGCAAAGCGGTCTTGTCGTGGATGTCGCCACCGACGACGAGCGCCACGGGCCGCGTCGGGTGCTCGACAATGACTACGAGATCAAGCCCTGCCGGGCTGCCCAAGGCGAGGACCCCGCCATGAACAAGGCCGAGGCCGAACGGCAATCCAGGATGGAGCTTGAGCTGAATTCCTGAGGTCAGGCCGCAAGCCGGAGGGTGTCTTAGGAAGCGATCTCAGGGGGTCGCGGTCGCCAGCGACGCCTGCTCGCCGGCCAGAGCCACACAGGCCTTGCGGCGGTGCAGGCCCCGGATCGCGCCTGTGACCTTCAGCACCTTGCCCGATGGACACGAGGCGTCCTTGACGAAGGCCACCTCATAGGGTGCCAGCATCAGAGGCTCGGACTTGAGGATTGTCTGTGCAGCGCATGGCAAGGAAATGAAGCACGAGAGCACACCAGCCGACACCAAGATACGCATGTCCGTCGTCCCACCAGCCCGGTAATTCTCATATAACGCCTTCCGGAGCCCGAGTTCCGTAAGTCGCAAAAATTATTTTTGCTTTACGCCGGCCCCATGACACGCGTGAGAAGGCGCATGTCAGAACGTTTGCTTGCAAATGACGCGCCAGATGGTTCACGCATTGGAAACAAGGGCTGGCAAACAAGGGCTGGCAAACGAAAGGCCGGCGGGGAGCCGGCCTTTGTCAGATCTGGGTTCGCCGCAGGTGGGTCAGTAGCGCGAGGCTGCCGGACCGCCCCAGCCGAACCGGTAGTTCACACCGACCTTGACGGTATGCTCGTCCTCCCGGCCCCGGACACCGACGATGTCGGCCGGGCCGGAGGTGAAGGTCGTGCTGCCAAAGTTGTAGTACTGGTACTCGGCCTTGGCCGACCAGTTCGGCGCGAACATGTATTCGAGGCCGGCGCCGACGGTGTAGCCGTCCTTGTTGTTGCCGGTGGCGGTGAAGGCCTGCGGCACGCCGGCGACGTTGACGCCAAGGCCGCCATTGCGCCAAGCGTAACCGCCCTTGGCGTAGACCAGCGCCGGTCCCCAGGTGTAGCCGACGCGGCCGGTCACCGACCCGAGCTGGTCGGTGTTCGACGTCACCTGCGTGCCCAGCGGGAAGGTGGCACCGTTGTTGTTGGTCGGCAGCCAGGAATACTGGGCCTCGACACCCACCACCCAATTGGGCGCGAACTGGTAGTCGAAGCCGCCCTGCACGCCGCCCAGGAAGCGGGCGTCGCTGGACTGGAAGCTGCTGTCGCCGGCGAACGCGCCGCCGACATGGCCGCCGATGTAGAAACCGGTCCAGTTGTAGATCACTTGCGGTGGCGTATAGGCGGGCGCCTTGGTGTAGGTGCGCGCCTGCATATCGGCGGCGGCCGCCGGCCCTGCCAGCGCCAATAGCGCGACTGCGCCCAGCAAAATCTTTTTCATATCATCCCCGTTCTTTCATTTACGACACTCAGGAAACAACGTGGCGTGAATTGGGTTGCTTCGCGGCGATGCCGGAACGTTGATCGTTCGCAACTGTGACGGGGCGGCAACAACGCGACTTTGTTCCAACAAGTCTGCTTTCGCCGACACATTTTGTGGGCGAAAGGCCTGCCCACAAGACCAGCCGTAACGATTTGTCGCGAGGTAGATCGCCTCCGTTCAAAGCTCGCCAAAATGTGATCCCGCGGCTCCGGCAGCCTCTGTCCTAGCACCAGCGGATGAAGGCGGGCTTTGTGCTACCGCGTCATCTTTTCCAGTTCCGGAAAGGGTGCGTAAACCGCGCCGGTGCAGAGCTCGGCGGCGCGGTCGACGACGCGGTCCGCCCGCCCGTTGACGAAGATCACGGCGCGCTCCCGAACGCCCTTGGTGCTGCCGTCGGTCTCACGCGGGGTGAAGCGCAGGCAGCTCACGAAGAACTGCCGCCCGCCGATCTCGCGCAGCACCGGCTCGGCCATGCTGGCCTCGCGTACGCCGACGGGATTGTTGAGGTAAGCGCGCATCAGCGCCAGCGTGTCACTGCGGAAATTGTCGGGAAACGGCTGCGGCCCTCCGGCCTGGGTCCCCTCCATCAGGGATGGACGGTCACGGTCGCTGCCAAAACATCCCGCCAGCGCCAGCGGCAATGCCAGGATCAATACCAAGCTCACCGCACGTTTCGCCGATCGCCCCACAGCTCACGCTCTCCGCTCGAACCGACTCGGAAGACGTTCCAGCCCCAAGGTTGCAATGATGCATGTCTAGAGGTGTTTTGCCCGACGAGTCAACGGATTCGTAAAATCCGCAAGGCCATACCGGCAAGCCGTTGATTCATCTGGCACCGTCTACAGTGCATGGGGTTGTTTTCGCGGTTTTGTTTGGGCTTGCTGCATCGACGACCGGCCCGCCGCCAATGCCTTGCGCTTTCGCACAAGGCATGACGAAGGGCCGGGCCTGACATCCGCGCGCGGCGGCGGGGCAATGCAGGGGTGCCGCCGCGCGGGATCAGTCGTTAGCTGCGCTTCTCGGTGGTCACCGGCTTGGTCATGTCCGGCTGCGCCTTCAGCGACTTCTTCGCCGACAGATGCTTGTGGTGATGGCGATGGGTGCGCACGGTCTTGTGCTCGTCGGGCGTGACCGCGGCGTTCGCATTCATCGCCTTCGACTTGGTGTCGACCTTGGCGTCCGCCTTGACGTCGGCGGGCTTCGTATCGGGAGCCTTCACGGCGGAGGTTTTGGCATCGGCCTTGACGCCGGCATCCGGCTTCGCGGCGGTGGTCGACGTCTTGGTCTGGCCCTGGTCCGCCTTGATCACCGGCGTGGTCGCGGTGGTCTTGCCGGCCTCGGCGGCGAAGGCCGGGGCTGCGATCACGGAAGCTGCAAGCAAGGCTGCGGAAATGGTCTTCAACATGGTGTGTCTCCTCTTTGAAGGATCTTGAGGCGGCGCCCTCTTGCCGACCTTCGATCGTAGGTGTGAGCCTAGGGGAAGCGCGCTGAACCCATTCTGAAGCCGATTGCCAGCTTCCGTTCATCTGGATGACAAGTTTGTCATCTGCGCCCGGGGGGGCGAATAGATCGTGCGAAGCGGGAATGTTTTTGCCCCATGGGTGTTCCGGTCTTTGGGCAATCGTGTAGGATCGCCACGTTCCATACGGGAGAATTTAGATGCGCAAACTCTCAATGCTTGTAGTGCCGGGCCTAGTCGCCATGTCGCTGGCGGCCGCGCCGGTGCTGTCCAGCGCTTACGCCGCCGGCAGTGACGAGCCTTCGTCGCCCCCGAAGTCGGACTCCTCGTCCAAGAAGGGCAAGAAGAAGAGCTCTTCCATCAGCGATCCGAAATTCCTCGCGGCCTATCGCACCGCCTACACCACGATCTACGACAACCACGACTACACCGGCGCGATCGGCCAGCTGAAGTCGCTCGAGCGCAATGATGTCGCCGACGTCGCGAACCTGATCGGCTATTCCTACCGCAAGCTCGGGGACTACCAGTCGTCGAAGATCTATTACGAGCTGGCGCTGAAGGACGATCCGAACCACGTCCGCACCTGGCAGTATTACGGCCTCTGGCAGCTCGAGCAGGGCAACCGCGAGCAGGCGCAGTATCACCTGAACAAGATCGCCTCGCTCGCCGGCACCGACAGCTCCGAATATCGCTCGCTCGCCGCCGCGCTCGACAAGCCGACCGGCGCGACCCTCGTCTACTAAAGACAGCGCATCTTCGAACGGCGAACGGGCACACCTCGGGGTTGTGCCCGTTCCGCTTTCTCGGCTAGCCTTCGCGCACGAATCCTCCCCTCACGTTTGGTGCGCAATGGACACGTGGCTGCGATCCGCGATCGACTACATCGGCTCCTGGATTGAATTTCAGCAGACCACAATCCAGCAGCCCGGCGTCATCGTCGCATTCGCCCATCGCGGCGAAATCGTCGCCGAGCACGCCTTCGGCCTCGCCAATCTCGACACCGGCGAGAAGCTCACCCCGCGCCACCGCTGCCGCATCGCCTCGCACTCGAAGAGCTTCACCTCGGCCGGCATCATGAAGCTGCGCGAGCAGCGCAAGCTCCGGCTCGACGACACGGTCGGCCAATATATCAGCGGCCTGCATCCGCGCGTTGGCGAGACGACCATCGCGCAGCTGCTCTCGCACACCGCAGGGCTGACGCGCGACGGCGCCGATTCCGGCCAGTTCATCGATCGTCGTCCGTATCTGAGCGCGAAGGAGTTGCTCGCGGAACTGAAGCTACCGACTGCGATCGAGCCCGGCACGCGCTTCAAATATTCCAACCACGGCTTTGGCCTGCTCGGTCTCGTCGTCGAAGCCGTGACGAAGGAGCCCTACTCCGTCTGGATCAAACGCGAGATCATCGAGCCCGCGGGCCTGCGCGAAACCGAGCCGGACGCGCCACTTCCCAAGGGCGCATTATTCGCGCGCGGTCACACGCGAAAGCTGCCATTTGGCGAGCGCTGCGTGATCCCCGGCGACAATCTCACAAACGCCATGGCGTCCGCCACGGGCTTCGCCGCCACCGCCGGCGACACCGCCCGCTTCTTCGCCCAGCTCGCGCCCAATGCCAGAAAGAGCGTGCTGTCGGTCGCCGGCCGCCGCGAGATGACGCGGCATCACTGGCGCATCCCGCAGAGTTTCGAGGCCTATTACGGCTTGGGAATCGGCGCCGGCAAGCTCGACGGCTGGGAGTGGTTCGGCCATGGCGGCCACTTTCAGGGCTATATCTCGCGGACCTGCGCCATCCCCGCCTGCGAGCTCGCGATCAGCATCATCAGCAATTCCATCGACGGCGCAGCCCCGTTCTGGATGGACGGCGCGATGCAGATTTTACGCGTGTTCAGGACACGCGGCGCACCCGACCGCCGCGTGCGCAACTGGACCGGCCGCTGGTGGACGATCTGGGGCGCTACGGACCTCGTGCCGATGGGCGACCGCGTGCTCGTCGCCAATCCGCAGTTCAACAATCCGTTCATGGATGCCGGCGAGATCGAGGTCACGGGCCGCGACACCGGCAAGCTCGCCTGGGCTGCGGGCCACTCAAGCTACGGTGAGCCTGTGCGCCGCGTGCGCGATGCGCGCGGCAAGGTCAGCGACATCTGGCTGGCGGGGGCCAATATCAGGCCTGCGAGCGCGGTCGCTCGCGAGATTGAACGGAGATACAAGCCTCGCAAGCGCCGCCCTACTCCCTGATCAGCGCCTCGACCTCGCCGCGAAATGCCTGCCGCGAGCCGTCGCGCGAATAGAACATGTGGCCGCCGGGATAGACGACGAATTTTACCCGCTGCGTCGCGAATGCCGGCAATTGGTCGAGCACCCGCTTCGATCCGAAATAGGGCGTGGCGAGATCGAACAGACCGTGCGCGACCAGCACGTTCAGCTTCGCATCGGTGGCGAGGATCTGGCGCAGCTCGGACACCGATTGCGGTGGGTTGATGCCGCGCCCGAAATCCCAGTTGCCCTCGACGGCGCCGTTGAGAACTTCATAGGAGCCATCCGGCCGCCAGTTGAGTTTTCGCGAGAGGACGTCGACCGCGGCACTCGTCAGCGGCGCCTGGAGCGCGTCGCCCGAGGGGTCGCCGAAACGGGAGTTGCCCGAATCCGGATAGGGATCGAAGCCACGCACGGAGCCATCGTAGCGTCCCGTCACCTTGCCGCCTCTGCGATCGAACTCGCGGCGGAATTCACCGACGTCGAAGCGGCCCGCGAGCCTGCGGCTCACCGCCTGGTCAATACCGGTGAGCTCGGCGACCTTGTCGGCAAGGCGGTTGGTCGCCTCCTTGTCCGCTTCGCCCTTGACGAGATCCGCTAAAAATTCGCCGCGCGCGTAAGCCTCGACGTCGGCGAGATCCGCGCGCTTGACCGGACCTTTGGCTTCACGCGCGACCGCCACATAGCTCGGCAGCGTCGCGACATATTGCAGGAGGCTCGTGCCGGTGAACTCGCGGAAGTCGAGCAGCGGCGACACCAGGACCAATCCCCTGACGCCGACGCCATGCTGGAGCTGCAACTGGCGCACGACTTTCGGCCCGCGGATGCCGCCATAGCTTTCGCCGGCGACGTATTTCGGCGAGGTCAGTCGATCATGTTTCTCGAGCCAGCGGCGGATCACGAGCGCGATCGAATTGACGTCGCCGTCGACGGAGTAAAACGATTTTCGCGCGTCATCGCCGCTCGCGATGAAGCGGCTGTAGCCGGTGCTGACGGGATCGATGAAGACGAGATCGGTGAAGTCGAGCCAGGTCTCGGCGTTCGGCTTCACTTCGGGCGAGGCCGACGGCGACAGCGCCTCGCCGTCGAGCGGCAGCCGCCACGGCCCGGCAGCCCCGAACTGGAGCCAAGCCGAGGACGCTCCGGGCCCGCCGTTGAACAGGAACGTCACCGGCCGCGTGGCGCGGTCGGCGCCGTCGAGCTCGTAAGACGTATAGGCGATGTCGGCCAGCGGATCGCCCTTGCCGTCGAACACGCGGATCGAGCCGGCGGTCGCAGCAAAATTGAGGGTGCGGCCGGGCAGATCGAGCGTCTGCTTCGTGATCGAATCCGAGGGCAGACGGTGCGGCTCGGCGACCGAGGATGAAGTCTGTGGCGCGTTCTGCGCGCCACCGCCGCGTCCGCCCTTCTGTCCGACTGGCGTGGTCGTCTCCGCGCGCGGCTGCGGCGGATCGTCCGCGCGCGCAAAGCCTGCGAGCGCAAAAGCCGATACTGCCAACACCAGGGTCGTTCGTCGGAGCGCCGGCAAGCTCGTGACCATGATCGTTCTCCCTGCCCGGCCGTAAGAGCCGGTGCGCACCGGAAGGCTAGCGTGGAATTGCGACGGTTTGGGGGATCACCGGACTGCCGGGCCTGGAGAGGCCGGTCTCGACAATACAGGCCCAGGTCGTATAGACGAGCCCGGCGGAACTTTCTCCAGCCAGCGGCCCTGCCCGGAAGCCATGACCAAGCCAGCGCGATACGACCGGATCGCCTTCGTCGCGAGCCCAAGCAGCGAAGCGCAGGCCGCCTTCGGCCAGCTCACCCAGGAGTATGGCAATTGCGCCCCTGGGGAAGCCGATGTCGTCGTCGCGCTCGGCGGCGACGGGCTGATGCTGCAGACGCTGCACCAGCACATGCACACGGGAAAGCCGATCTACGGCATGCACCGCGGCACCGTCGGCTTCCTGATGAATGAATACTCGACGGTCGATCTGCGTGCCCGCCTCGAGGCGGCGCATGAATCCGAGATCAACCCGCTCCTGATGCGCGCGACCGACGTCAACGACCGCGTCCATCTGCATCACGCCATCAACGAGGTCGCCCTATTCCGGCAGACCTATCAGGCCGCGCGCTTGCGGATTCTGATCGACGAGCGCGAGCGCATGCCCGAGCTGATCGCCGACGGCATCATGGTGGCGACGCCGGCGGGCTCGACCGCCTACAATCTGTCCGCGCAGGGACCGATCCTGCCGATCAACGCCGCCCTGCTGGCGCTGACCCCGATCAGCGCCTTCCGCCCGCGCCGCTGGCGCGGCGCGCTGCTGCCCAACACCGCCTATGTCGTGATCGAGGTGCTGGAGGGCGACAAGCGTCCCGTGGCAGCGGTCGCCGACCACGACGAGGTGCGCGACGTCCGCCGTGTCGAGGTCCTCACCGACAAGACCATCTCGATGCGGATGCTGTTCGACCCCGGCCACAGCCTGGAAGAGCGCATTCTGCGCGAGCAGTTCGGCTCCTGAGCGGCTCGTCGGGCTGCCGATCGCAACCCTTCATTAACCCCCAGCGCGATATGGTTAACGAAAGTTGACCGCTTCGGCCTGGGCGCCATGTTCCGCATCGATTTCAACAAGCTCCGTTTCCTCGTCTGCGACGACAATCCGCACATGCGCCGCATCCTGCGGACGCTGCTGCATTCGTTCGGCGCGCGCGAAGTCTACGAGGCCGAGGACGGCGCCACGGCGCTCGAAATGTACAGCCATTACGTACCCGACATCGTCATCACCGACTGGGCGATGCCGATCTTCGACGGCCTCGAGCTCGCGCAGATGATCCGGCAGCCGGAATCCAAAGGCAACCCTTACGCGCCGATCATCATGCTGACCGGCCATTCCGAGAAGCGTCGCGTCACCGTGGCGCGCGATGCCGGCGTCACCGAATTCCTGGCCAAGCCGATCTCGGCCAAGGGGCTCTACCAGCGCATCCTCAACGTGGTCGCCAGCCCCCGCCCCTTCATCAAGACCAAGACCTATTTCGGGCCGGACCGCCGCCGCAACACCAGCTCCGCCTATATGGGGCCAGAACGCCGTGTCGGCGAAAAGCACGAGGTGCTCCAGCAGCCCTCGCTGCTCGACAAGGCCCGCTCCTCCATCTAGCGCAACGTCTCACACGATCGGGGCAGACATCATGGCGAAGAACAGCGCAAAGGACATCGAGGTCACGGCCTTCGCCACGCACCAGATCATCACGCAGCCCAATCCGCTGCGCAGGGTTCTGCGCCGCGTCGAGGAAACGGACATCGATGATCCGATCGGCCGCGCCGAGCAGGCGCTGGCAGGCCTCGCCGGCGAGTTCAAGGACTGGATGACGACCGAGGTCAATCGCCTGTCTGCCGCCTACGTCGCCATCCGCCATGAGGGCTTTACCAAGGAGCGGCGCGACGAACTGTTCCGCGCTGCGCACGACATCAAGGGCGACGCCGCAACGTTCGGTTATCCGGCAGCGGCGGGGGTCGCCGAAAGCCTGTGCCGCGTCATCGAGCACGCGCCTGATCTCGAAAAGGTCCCGGCCGAGTTGTTCACGCACCACATCAATGCCATCCTCGCCATCCTGCACGAGAACACCAAGCTCGATAGCATCAGCGTCTCCGCCGAGCTCAGCCGGCGCCTGCGCAAGGTCGCCGACGACTATCTCGCCCAGGTCAACCGCGACCGCCCCGAGCATCTCGAAGTGATCCTCGCGCCGAGCATCGTGCCGGCGGAATAGCACTCCGCTCTCCCCCGTCATTGCGAGCGCAGCGAAGCAATCCAGAGTCTTTCCGCGGAGGGATTCTGGATTGCTTCGCTGCGCTCGCAATG
>NZ_MZXW01000047.1 GCF_004123905.1 Bradyrhizobium betae | reverse complement strand
ACGAAAAGCGGAAACTCTCGGAGTTCGTCGCGCCAAGCCTTAGTGCTTGTCCGGCGAGGACTGGGCAACAAACCTCAAGACCTTCAGTGCTTCAAGACCGAATGCGCCTGATTGGGCTACCAGGTACTCGCGCGGACAAACCTAAGTATGATTTCAGAATCCGGATTGGCGGCCCATTCTTAGATCTGGGCGGTGCCACGGAGAGCGTCCTGCTCCCGCGCCTGGAAGGTCGTCTTGTCAATGCTTTCGATGATTTCAGTTGTTGACGACGATGAACTCGTCCGTGAAGCAACTGACAATCTACTCAGTTCAGAAGGATACCTCGTCCACACATTTGCGTCGGCCGAAGAGTTCCTGCAGTCACCCCAGGTGAACGACTGCGCATGCGTGGTTGCGGATGTGCAGATGACCGGCATGAGCGGGGTGGACCTCCTCATCCATATGCGCGCGCAAGGGCACAGTACGCCGTTCGTTTTCATTACGGCGTTTCCCGAAGACAGAGTGCGGGACCAGGCGCGGAAGGCCGGAGCCATTGGCTTCCTGGCTAAGCCCTTTACGGCGCCCGACTTGATCAAGCATGTCGAGGCCGCCATCGGTGGCGGGGATGCCGGCTAAGATCACAGGCGCCGGTTCATGATCTTGATGCGGCCCGCGCCGGCGCGTCGCCCCGTGTTCAGCAAAAACGAAGGTATGGGGCCTCGCAAACCAAGACGCCAGTCGGAACAACCTCCGTAGGATCGAGCCGCTTGCGCTGTTCGGGCTAGGCTGGCGCCCGCAGTTGGAATCAAGAATGCGCCAGACGGCGTCCGAGACGAGCGAAAGCGAAGGATGCATCCATGTCGACGGAGTCGTGCGAGCTCGTTTCGAGGCTTCGCAGCTGCCGCCCAGGCCGAGCAGAACAGTGGAGCATCTTTGCGATCTTTCGGCGAGACGAAGTGATGCAATTGCTCGAGTTTTTGCGATCTAACAGGCTGCGATGGACCGTATTGGTGACCGGCATCTTTGCGGCATTTACCGTTGCACTGCTCGGGTTCGTCTACTTGAGGACGAAGCATGACTTGACGTTGCGATCCGACCGAACCATCGCCTCGCAGATAGGAATTCTCGTTGCCTTGCCAGCCGGTCGGAGGCTCGACGCAATCAACGAGGGCCTGCGGTACGATCCAGGCCGTGTCCGGATCATCGGATTATTTGGGGCGCACGGCGACAGGATCGCAGGCAATATGCAAAGGCAGCCAGCCAATATCGAGATCGACGGCACGGCACGAAACGTGGCGGTCGACAGCATAGACGGATTTGGTCGGGAGCAGCAAGCCTCGCGGCTGATCGCCCGAACGCTGCCCGATGGCAATGTTTTGCTGGTCGGACGCGATGCGGACGAAATCGAGGAGATTGCACGGGTCGTTGGGAGAGCGCTCGGGCTGGGGCTATTTCCCGCGGTGTTCCTTTGCATTGCTGTCGGCGTGGCGCTGAGCGCGCGCGCCCGAAAGCGTATCGTAGAGGTCAACGAGCGAGTGCAGCGCATCGTCGCTGGTAATCTGCGGGAGCGGCTCCCGCTTGGGAGCAGCGATGATCCCTTTTCGCAGCTTGCGATGATCGTCAATGGCATGCTCGATGAGATGGAGAGTCTTATCGAGTCACTTGCAGGCGTCGGTCGGGACATCGCGCACGATTTGCGTACGCCCCTTACCCGTGCGCGTCTGATGCTCGAGCGCGGTCGCAGCAACGCCATGACACTGGAGCAGTTGCAGGCAGTCGCGGACAAGACGACCGACGCTCTCGATCAGTCGCTATCAATCATCACCGCCATCCTGCGTCTTGCGGAAATCGAAATTAATCAGAGATCGGCCGCCTTCGGCCACGTGGCACTTGCAGATATCATAAGGGAAGTAGGCGACATGTATGAGCCGATAGCGGAAGATCGGGGAATTAGCCTGGTCGTCCAATCGCCAGACGAACTGAATGTTCATGGAGACCGCGATCTTTTGATCGAGGCGGTCGCCAATCTGGTCGACAACGCCGTTAAATTTACGCCGGCCGGCGGCCGAGTGGAGATCGGATTGGTACGTAGTCACGACGAGGCCATCGTCTGCGTCAAGGATACCGGATCGGGCATAACCGAACACGAGCGTGGCGCTGTCTTGAGGCGCTTCTATCGGTCGGACAGGATAAGCACGCCGGGCCTGGGCCTCGGCCTGAACTTGGTTGCAGCAATCGTGAAGCTGCACGGATTCCGATTCACCATCCACCCAGGAGCTGGTTGCATCGTCGAGATCGCTTGCCCTTACGCTCCGATGGTAACGTGAGACAGAGTCCGGCGAAAGCTGTCTGTCAGTCTGCTAGACTTGCTGAGGCGATACCTTCGTGCCAGCCGCAATACGCCGCATGCCAAACAGCAGGCCATCGCGCGTTCAGAAGTCACGCTGCGACGCAGTTTCTTCATGAGGTTGCACGTCTCCCTCGCTGAACAGATGGTTAGTAGTGTTTTCGATAAGTACAGATCGGATTGCGTGATCGTCGCCCCTCGCTGCTGCCACCCCATCAGTGTTTTCGTCGATGACATAGCGAACAGACTGGGTGTGCATTGTGGCCTGCTAATCACTAGAATTGGTTGGTAGCTGCCCGACCGAGCCTCGCCGAGAAGGTTCGTCCGTCGACGTCTGTGAGCCGGAGCGATCCCGCCCGAAGAGCGGCCTCAGAGGCAGGCGGGGGCAATGTCACCGACGCGGCCGCTCCCATCGACGCCCGGATCCCGAAGGGGCCAGGCGCGAATTTGTTGTAGGCGTAATCGTTGGCGAACGCAGCGTCTGGCAAGGCCGAGAGGGCGGCGGCATCGTAATGCGCGATCGGCTGATTGCCCGCGTCGAACAGATCGGCTGCAACGACATGCACCGGCGCTTCCGGCGTGCCGGCATCGAGATAGACGTGAAAACGGACAGAGCCATCAGGCAAAAACCTGGCATCGCTAACGGTAAGATGATGCTTCGTCGGGCTGACAGGCCCGCTATGGAATGGCGTCACCACCGAGCCGCGATAATAGCTATAGGTGCCGATGTCGAACACCAGGACAAAGCCAAGTACGGCGAGTGCCAGATTGCGGAGCGCGATGTCTTGGATCGGCAACGGCAGGCTTCCGGCCGTCCAGCGAAACCAGCGTTTCTCTGTGAGCGCGGGATTGCGCCGGATCAGGACGTTGTCGATGGAGTAAGCGCCGCTGCCCCCTAGCAGCAGTGTTGCGCCCATCGCGAGATTGCAGGCGGCCATTGTCCATTCGTCGATGCAGGTCGCGCCCTGCCAGCCGAACATCGCCATCAGCAGCACCGAAAACCCTATCGACACCAAGGCCGCCGCGCGGGTCAGGAGTCCCGCCACCAGCATCGCGCCGACGATCAGTTCGGCGGCACTGAACAGGATCACGCCGGCATAGAGCAGCCAGAAGTGATGCAGCATGAAGCTGATCAGATGACCGGTCCCGAACAGCGCCCCGGGCATTGCGGTCTGAAACTTGTTTGCCATCCAGGTGGGCGCGTCCGGATTGAGCTTCGAGGGCGCGTAGATGAAGCGCCGGGATCCACCGCCCCAGTAGATGAAGCCCTGGATGACGCGTACCGACAGCATGGCAAGCGACGCCGTTCGCCATGAGCGCTGCGCGTCCGTCAGGTCCGCCGCCTTGTCGACCGAAGGCGCGATGTTGGAAGCAGGTGTGAGGGACAGAGTGGCCATGAGTGCGTCTCCTTGTTCGATTAGCCCGCCGATGTGCCCGTGAACGGCTTGAATCCGTAGCGCTCGAAGATCGAGAGCGCCGCGGGCGAGCGGACGAACGAAAGCCAGAGCTGCGCCGCCTCCGGGTGCAGTGCGTTCCGCACTTTGGCGCCGGCATAGATCGCCGTTGTGTTCTGCGCCGCCGGGATGTCGACATGGGCAATTGGATTGCTGACCTGCTCCTGGAAGGCTGCTTCCGATTGCCAGGTCACGCCCGCCTGCGCGCGCCTCTGCATCAGGAAGAGCGGCGTTTGCCGGTGATGGATCTGGGTCAGAAATGTGCCGCCATCGGCGACTTTGGTTTTGTATACAGTCGTCGCCAATGCTTCGCCGCCCGCCCTCTTCAATGAGGCTTCGATCTGGCGGGCGATACCTTCGAATTCAGGATTGGGCATCACGACATGAAGATCGGGCCGCGCCAGATCGGAGAGAGTCTTGACGGCGCCGGGATTGCCGGTCGGCACCATGATCGCAAGGGAATTGGTCACGTAGGGAACCGCTGGGCCTGTCAACAGGCCCCGATCGATGAGACTTTGGACCTTCTTGAGCCCCGCAAGATAGGCGTCCGGCTTCGCCGTCCAGGTCATGTTGCCGGAGGTAACGGTCCCGCCAACCTCGATCTGCTTTTCGAGGAGGCCGGGCGGTAGAGTTTCCCAATAGATCCTGCCTTTGAACTCGGGATGTTGTTGCTCAAACGCCGCGACCAGCGGCGCCATGGCGAAGAAGTAATTGCCGCCGACATACAGCACGAGCTTCGGGTCGGATACGTCGCCATGGAAATCAGCGAGATCGTCCACCTGCGGAACCGTAAAGGAAAGCCCGCGTTTCGCGGCGTCGTTGTTCTCCCCGTGTTGCCAGGGAGGAAAGATGGAGCCGTGCTGGACCCGTTCTGCGGCCTGTGCGGCGAGCGGCAGAAGCAGGGCGGCGGCAAGTGCGGTGGCGAGGACTGCTTTGTGCATTTGATCTGCTCACGCGGCGTAGTGGAAGCCGGCCTGCTGCAGTTCCGGAATGGTCGCAACTATTCCGGGGGTCAGCACGACCCCATCGACGAGATGGTTGGTCAGCTCGGCGGCCACCGCCTCGTGCGCGGCATGATCCGGATTCTTGCCGGAGGCGATCAGCTTTGCCGTCACTTCCCAGATCGCGTTATGGCAAGCCAGGAACACGACGCCGCGCTCCTGCAGCGCAGGGATGGTGTCGCCGACGGGACCGAACACGCTATCGGGATCCTCACTCCGCGCGAAAGCACTCGGGGCGGGTTTCGGCATCGCCAGCGTGTTCGTCTTGAATCGGTCGCCGGTCAGGGTCGCGAGTTCAAACTTCTCCCAGATCACATGGTCGAACAACGCGAGGTGCGCCGTACCATGCGTGGCGGAGACGGCCAGAAAGTCCTTGTGTCCGAAGGAAAAGATCTGCGCATTAATCGAGTTGCGCATCAAGTTGAGCCAAGGACCCGCCAGATTGGTATTGTCCCACACCTGCTTGTGCGCGCCGTGATAGGCGATGATCTCCTTGAGCGCTTCGTTGTCCCAGAAATCGGATTGTTGAAGAATCATCGGCACCGTCGTGAAATCGCGCCGGCGCGGCGCGCGGCGCAGCCGGTTCATCAAACCGCCGAGCTCTTGGCCGCCGGGCGGGATGATCTGCGCCGTCGTGGCGGCATGCGAGGAACCGGCTGCAAGCGCAGCGGTCCCGACTGCCAACGCGCCTAAGCTGACAAGAGCGGTACGACGTGAGTCATCGAACGTCATTCAGTATCTCCTCAAATGGCTTCCCGGTGAACCAATCGACGTTGCTCGAAAGGTCCCCTTGCTGCAAATGAGGTAGGAGCGTCACGATAACACACCAACGCAATCTTCAGATCGATCCAATCACGAAATCTGATGACTACGATGCGATTGAGCGACTGACGACTAGCTTCCACTAGCGGGAAGAAGCTATGCGTGAGCTGGTCGCTGAGCATTGGCCTCGCTACTGGACCGTGGTGTTGCCCGACTGCTCGCTTCCAACCTTTGCGACAGTCCACCACTCACCGCTATTGCAGGATAGGCGTTGCTCTCGCTTATTCGGCAGGCGCCGGATGGACGTCGCGTGATATCGCTTGATCGCGTCGCGTACCAAAGATCCAATTCTGCAGCCGGTCAAGGTAGAGGTAGACGATGGGCGTGGTGTACAAGGTGAGGATCTGCGACAGAGCGAGACCACCGACGATCGCGTAGCCGAGCGGTTGACGGATCTCCGATCCAACGCCGGTGCCGACCATCATCGGCACGGCCCCAAGGAGCGCTGCCATCGTTGTCATCAGGATTGGTCGAAAGCGCTTGATACAGGCCTGGTAGATCGCTTCTTCCGGCGTCAGACCTTCGGCTTGTTCGGCCTGGATGGCGAATTCGACCAGCATGATGCCGTTCTTCTTGACGATGCCGATGAGCAGAATGATCCCGACCACCGCAATCACGCTCAGGTCGAAATGCACGGCCATCAGGAGCAGCTGCGCCCCGACACCTGCGGAAGGGAGTGTCGAGATGATGGTGATCGGGTGAAGATGAGGCTTTCATAGAGCACGCCGAGGATGAGGTAGATCACGAACAGCGACGCTGCGATCAGGATAGGCGTGCTGTTCAGCGAGGCACCGAACGCCTGGGCATTGCCCTGGAAACTCGTCTGCAGCGACAGCGGCGGATGCAGCTGCTTTTCGATGGATTGTATGCCGCTCACCGCATCGCCGATTGCGGCTCCCGGCGCCAAATTGAACGAGATCGTCACGGAGGGGAACTGCCCCTAGTGATTGACGACAAGCGGCGCGACCTTCACGACGGAATCGACCAGCGTCGATAGCGGCACCTGCTGACCGCTTGATGACTTGATGTAGATGCCAGTGAGAGCTTCAGGCCCGTACTGAAACTTGGGATTGACCTCGAGAACGACGTGGTATTGCTGAAGCGTCGTGTACATGGTCGAGACGATGCGCTGGCCAAAAGCGTCGTCGAGCGTGTTGTCGATCGTGTAGGACAGGATGCCGTAGGACGAGGCGACCTCGCGCTTGATCGTGATATCGAGCAGTGGTCCCGCATTGAGCTGGCCGGTCGTGACGTCCGCTACCGTGGGCAGCGTCTTGATCTTGTCGAGGAACACACCCGCCCCGTGGTTGAGCTCGCCGGCGTCAGCGTCGTTCATGGTGTACTGGAACTGGGTCTTGTTCAGTCGCGCGCCGACCTGATGTCCTGCGCGGGCTGCATGTAAAGAGTGATACCCTGGATCTTGGCGAGGTTGGTTCGCAATCGTCCAATCACCTTGTCGATCGGGTCGCGCTCATCGGCCGACTTGAGCTGAATGAACACGCGGCCGTCATTGACGGTGGAGGTACCTCCGCCGGCGCCGACGGCCGAGCCAATGGATGCCACTGCGGGGTCACGCATGACCGCATCAAGCATGGCCTGCTGGCGCTCGGCCATTGCCTGGAACGAAATGTCCTGGGCAGCTTCCGATTGGCCCAAGATCAGGTGGTCTGGCTGACCTTCCCAGATGGGCGGAAGAAGCTGTCTCAGCACAACCTGCCGTGATTGTTGCTCCGGCAACGCACGAAGCGGTCGCGCTAAGTAAGGCGACGTCTCACATTCCTATAATCTGTCCTGCGCTTGCCGACGCGGTTCATTTAGGTTTGATTCAAAGCGAGGCGCGACTGGGACGGAATATCACCGGTATCGAGCCGTACATTTCCGGGTTGCCCGCAAAGCAAATTGAGCTCGCGCGAGAAAGTGGTGTCTGGAGCCAAAAAGATCGGCCTTCTCACAAACGATGCTGATCCAAAAGGCCCGCCGCAAGCTCGCGAAGTTGGCGCTGCGACCAGCGATCTCGGATTGACGCTCGTTCCGGCAAACGCGAACCAACCGAGCGAGATTGGGGTTGCCCTTGAGAGCTAGCAACGGAAAAAGTGGATGTAGTCATTGTATTGCAGACGAATTTGTTGCTTCTCCGAAGATTTTTGATCTCAGATATTGCACTCGAGCAGGAACTGCCAACAATCTACGGATACCGAGAGAACGTAGTCGCCGGGGGCCTTGCGAGCTACGGTGTAAATCTTAGCTGGTGCTATAGTCGCGCCGCGTACTTCGCGGACCGGATACTTACCCGAGTGAAAATTCTTCAGATCGAGGGCATAGTCGACCACTTGGTCGAGCGCCGCAGCATCGAACTCGCGCGCGCCGGCCTTGAACTCAACAACAAAGACGATTCCGGCGGCCGTCACCACCAGATCAGCACGCTTGCCCATCCGTGGGATGGAAAATCCAAAAGCGGTCCAGCCGTCGAGCCCGTCTAACTGGGACTGAACGATACGGATTTGCTCGATCCACGCATTGCGCTGCAGCGCATCCAATGCGATCTGGTTGTTTTTGGCAAGATGTCCAAGGATAGACTCAGCACTTTGATCGACTAGATCCTTGATCCAGCTAGTAGAATGATCCGTTCATAGTGGGAGCTATCAGCCTCCCATATTACCCACGGGACCCTATTTCATCAGATTGCATCGATCTAGTCATGATGTCAGGAGCCCTGGTCTCCCTGAATACGTAATCCGAAGGCTCGTGCCTCGAACCGAGTTTGCCCCAATTGCTGGGCAAGCAACGAAGGCTGGTATCCTGCTCGACGTCGAGACAACGGGTTTCACCGGCATTACTTGGCCATCTGTGCTGCAAGATGCCAGCGCTACAGCTGTCGCGCGCTTCGGCGGCGCATTCATTGGTCAGACCTTCGCTCCCCAGAGAACGGACTGGATGCGCAGAGAGCGAATGACAGGCGAGGTCTCTTTCCGGCCGAACGCTCGTGAGTGGGTAAGCGGAATGCTTGCGAATTGCCTTGAGGAGAGCTGTGCGCCCCCGCCGGGCAGTTGCGCGATGCGCTTGAAAGCTCAGCGACGGCGCCAATTTTAGAAGCCTCGAACGCGTATGTTCTTCAGCTGAAGCTGTTGTATAACGACATCAAGGCGCTTCTTGGCGTCGGCGCTTACTCCGCCACCAGGCTTGGTCACGTATCTTTTTTGGTACCTGAACGACTCTGCTGGAGCCTTCGGCGCTTCGTCCGTGGCGGCAGGCTCATTAGCGGGCTTGGCTTCAGCTGGCTTGGGCGCCACCGGCACTCTCTCGTAAGTCACGAGGCGAGCTGGCGGAGTGATGCCAGCATCCGCCAACGCAATCTCCAGAGTGTTCACCGTCTTGCGACCTACAGCCAGACCCGTCTTGCCTGAAACCCTCGTGAACGTGAAGCCAGGAGTAATGCCTGCGGTAAGGTCAAGGTCGAACTCGAGCGTGTATCCGATGGCTTTATCCTTGTCCTTGAAGAGCGCGCCCTCTTGCGTCTTCAACGAGAGAGTCCGGTTGACCCACTCGTGCAGACCCAGCGAGTCTTCAAGTTGATTTTTAGGTGCTACTGGACAAGCATCGGCAAAAGCAAGCAGCTCGTAAACCGGGAAATAAATGTTTACGAGAGATGTTTGAACAGACTTTCCGGTGACACCGGCACCAATGTCTAACCCATAGGTGCCGGTGTTAAATGGACCCACAAGGCTGGTACTCGGTACTACGGAGCCGGTTTGATCGACCTCAAGAGTAAGGGTTATCACGCCTGCCCAGGACTCTAGAGGCGGATTATCCGCGAGCGCCCGGCCAAGCTCGCACTTCACGCGGTCCACCACGCGGTTTATCGAGATGCCATCATTTCGCTCGGTTGGAGGGATGATTGCACACCCGCCCAAAGCAGCAGCGCTGACTATAGTTACCAGCGATCGATAGCTCATAGATTTTGGCCCCCACCAATAAGCATTCAACGACCAAGGGTGGAGTGTCAAGTAGGAGCACACCGACCAGATGAGCGCTGATAACAGGTACATTATACTGTCTATTTGCGCGGATTGGCTAGACACTATCAAATTGACAACAGCCGGCAGGCGATTGAGGACGCATTGCGGCTATTCAACACCGCGACTGAACTCGATCCTAACTTTGCGGCCGCGTATGGCCGTGCTGCCTCTTGCTACGCATATAGTAAAGGCATTGGTTGGTTCTCAGGCACGGCGGAAGAGATTGTCGAAGTAACACGACTCGTCAAACGCGCGGTCGAGTTGGGCAAAGATGACGCGATCGCGCTCAGTGCGAGCGGATGGGCTTGCGCCTATATCGTTGGCGATTTCGAGCAAGGGGCCGCCCTGATCGACCGTGCACTTTTGCTGAATGTCAATTTGGCTGAGGCATGGCACTTCAGCGGTTGGGTGAAAAATTGGCTCGGCGAGCCGGTACCGGCGGTCAAATGCTTCGCGCGCGCCATGCGTCTGAACCCATTGGATTCGAGGATGGCGGGCATGCGAACCGGGACCGCGTATGCGCATTTCCTGCTAGGCCGGTATGACGAGGCGGCATCGTGGGCGGCACTGGCGTTGCAATACAATCCGGAATTTCCGGCTGGATTGCGCGTCGCCGCCGCGAGCAACGCGATGGCCGGCCGCATGGAACAGGCACGCAAGGCAATAGCTCGGCTCCGGCGAGTTCATCCCACGCTGCGCGTGTCAATCATACGGCACCTGGTGCCTCATCGACGGACCGAAGACCTTGCGCGATATGAAGAAGGGCTAAGGAAAGCCGGACTGCCAGAGTAAGCCGGTTCACTTGTGCAAACGGGGTGATCGAGCGCGAAGCGCTTGTCGGCTGTTAGGGGTAAACCGGACGCCGACCAAGTTGGCGTCCACCGCTGCTTTTGACCCACAGCCGACGTAGGATGTTGGCCGCATGTTCGGTTTGGACTATCGCAAACTGGGGCTGGAGCCGTTATCTTAGCCTCATCCGTCTAAGCCGAGGAACTGTTCTGCATGAACGAGAGCATCCACGGAGAAAGGACCGCTTCTGAGCTGCAAGATCGGGTGACCGAACTCGTCGAGCAACAGACGGCCATCTCGGAAGTGCTGCGCGCCATTGCGAACTCGCCGCACGACATGCAGCCCATCTTCGACGCCATCCTCGATAGCGCCACACGCCTCTGTCGAGCAGACCTAGGCGTCTTACGTCTCTCCGAAGAAAGCGGCTTTCGTCGCGTGGCGCTGCGAGGCGACCGCCTTTTGGTTAGTCGGGCGGGATCATCATTCCCAGTGCTGGCAGAAAAGGGGAGCCTTCCGAGTCGATTTACCACAAGCAGGTTAGCCACCCACATCCCCGACTTTACAGCACTTCTTGAGGGCGATCATCCGGATGATCATTGGATCACGGCGGTGAACGTAGGTGTTCGAACGGGCCTGACTGTGCCGTTGCTCAAAGACAATGAGATAGTCGGGATCATCAGTCTGGTCCGCAAACAGGTGCAGCCGTTCACCGACCAACAGATTTCCTTGTTCACGGACTTCGCTGCGCAAGCCACCATTGTCTTGGAGAGCACCCGTCGCGAGCGGCAATATCGCGAGGCCCAGATGGCGCTGGCGCATGCCAACCGCGTAGCGACGATGGGAGAATTGATGGCCTCGATCACCCACGAGGTCAAACAACCGATCGCCGCAGCACGCAACAACGCGCGTGCCGCCTTGAATTTTATGGACCAAAACCCGCTAGATCTGGGCGAAGCCAGGGAAGCGCTCGGCTGTGTTGTGGACGATGCCGATCGAGCGGGAGACATCCTCGACCGGATCCGAGACCACATCAAGAAGGTGCCCGCACGAAAGGACGCCGTAGCGATCGACGATGCCATCAGTGAGGTTATTGCTCTCACCCGTGCGGAGGCCGCAAACAATAGCGTGTCGGTGCGGACGCAATTTGGGGAGGGTTTGCCGCGTGTCCAAGGCGATCGGGTGCAACTGCAACAAGTGATGTTGAACTTGATCGTCAATGCCATCCAGTCGATGCGTGACGTTGAGGACGGCAACCGCGAACTACACATCAGCACCGTGGCTATCGAGCCGGAGGGCGTGCGGGTCGAGGTGCAGGACACCGGCCCGGGGCTGAACCCGGAGAGCCTTCCGCGTCTGTTCGAGCCATTCTACACGACCAAGCCTGAGGGCATGGGCATGGGCCTCTCGATCTGCCGCTCGATCATCGAAGCCCACGGTGGGCGGCTGTGGGCGACCGGGTGCGAGCCGCGGGGTGCTCTCTTTCAGTTTACGATCCCCGCTGACTGAGCCGCCATCCGTGGTCGATGTCGCTTATTGGCCGATTTTGTTGTAAAAGTCGGTTGAGACAAGTCACGAAGCGTGATTCCGTTGTGCTGACGCGAATCTCGGTGAGGTCGATCCATGATGGGCCGTCTGAAGAGTGACCAAGGTCAGTCTACGAGTTTCATCTTGGCAACGCGGTTCCTGAAGATCATCTGGTGCGGAAGATCGATGCTGCTCTCGATCTGTCCTGGCTTCGCGGTGAACTAGCATCTCACTATTCGTCGATTGGGCGCCCGTCGATTGATCCGGAACTGATGATCCGGATGCTGATCGTGGGATACGTCTTTGCGATCCGCTCGGAACGGCTGATCTGCCGTGAAGCGCAGGTGAACCTCGCCTATCGCTGGTTCTGCAAGCTCGGTATCGAGGACGCTGTCCCGGATCATTCGGCGTTCTCGCGCGCCCGCAACGAGCGCTTCCGCGATGGAGATGTTCTCCGCCGCGTGTTCGAACGGATTGTCGAGGCATGCATTGCCGCCGGTCTGGTTGGTGGCGAAGGATTTGCAGTCGATGCGAGCCTGATTGCGGCTGACGCGCACAAGCAGCGCTCGATCGCCGGTCAGGACTGGCGCAGGGATCGCGATCCGGCCAGGTCTAGCCGCGCGGTGAAGGAGTATTGGCAACCCTCGACGATCCGGCGTGGGGCGCCGCCAGCGATGTCGTCCCGAAGTTTGTCTCGCCATCCGATCCGGCAGCGCAGTGGACCGGCGCTCACAAGGGGCCGGCATTCTTCGCCGACAACTATCTCATCGACTTGAAGTTCGGCGTCATCGTTGATGTCGAGGCCTCCCGCGCTACTCGCCAGGCCGAGGTCGGTGCAGCAAAGACCATGATCGAACGAACCGAGGAGCGCTTCGGTCTCAAGCCAGAGCGACTTGTCGGAGATACCGCTTACGGAGCGGCTCCGATGCTGAACTGGCTGGTCGAGGAGAAGGGCATCGCGCCGCATAACCAACCCTGAGGGCGCGACGTGAGGTCGAACAACGCCAACTTCGAAGATGAGCATCCAATATTCTCTCTCGCCTTCGTGCAGGGGACGCGAGGTTGCTGCGCATCTCTCGTCGAACCGAGCCGCCGAAGACGGGAAGGGCAGACAGACAGGATCTAACCATTCAAGCCCTGCCAGCCCTGATCAGCAACGAGGCACTGAAGGCGCGGGCAATGCAGCCTGTGGCGGACGCTGTCACAAAACCCGAATTCTGCCGCGACTGGCGTAATCGACGCATCGCTCACAACGATTTGCTGCTGGCACTGGAGCAACCGACCATGCCACCGGCCCATGCGAGCAGGTTGCAGGTCAAGACGACCTTGAAATCACTCACCGCTATTCTCAATGCCGTGGCCGGCCATTTGAGCTGCACCCGGTTCTGTTGAGGCTTAAGCTAATCCGGCCTTCCGTTCGAACTCCATATGGCTCAGATATGCGATCGTCGAGTGTCTTCGTTTCGGATTGTACAACGAGGTTTGAGAACGCCCACAGGACCGTTCTTCGCGAGGTTCTTTATCGATATCATCCTTGGTTTGGTTGCCGAGTTTGCGTTCATGGGGCCGTCGACAAGGCTGGCGATGTCGCCTTCCGCTGCACGCTGGATGGATCGCAAGCAGATCGTTGGCTGGAGGTTCCAGCATGGATGTTCGACCGGACGGCATGCCCTGAGGCGGAGCTTTTGGCAGCTCGGCCATTTGTCAGCATAACCGCACTTGCAGCGCTTTCTGCGCTTCTCGATCTGGCGTTGATGGATCGAACGCCATCAGCTGTCCTGCTTTCTAGCGCATCCAGAGCCTCTCACGACCAGAATCGGGGAGAGACCCATGTCACGGCAGACGGCAATGCCAGGGAGCTGATACCGACACAATCGACAACCGCGGCCGCAGCAGCAGATGGATCTGTTCGGGAGCGGCCTGTCGAACGGCGCCATCGGCGCACCAGCATGGCTGGAGCTGCCGGCGGAAGCCCGGGCGGCCCTCACAAGCCTGATGACGCAGTTGATCGTCGACCATGCTGCGATGACAGCGACGCCGCGCGCGAAGGAGGTCGGTCATGATCTCTGACAAGGTCAGGCCTCATCATCTGGAGCGCAAGGCGATTCTTTACGTGCGTCAATCCTCGGCACATCAGGTGTTGCACAATCGCGAGAGCAGCGCGTTGCAATACGCCATGCGGGACCGGCTGACGGCGCTCGGTTGGTCTGAGATCGAAGTGATCGATGATGATCTCGGTCGTTCAGCCGCCGGCGGGGTACAACGCGCTGGTTTTGAGCGGATGGTAGCGGAGGTTTGCCTCGGTAAGGTTGGTGCGGTTTGCGCCCGCGAGGTCTCGCGCTTCGCTCGCAACAGCCGGGATTGGCAGCAACTCATCGAGATGTGCCGCGTGGTCGACACCGTTCTGGTCGATCAGGAGACTATCTATGCGCCAAGGCACGGCAACGACCGCCTGCTGCTCGGGCTCAAGGGTAGCCTCAACGAGTACGAGCTGGATCTGTTGCGCCAGCGCTCGCTCTCGGCCCGCTACGAGAAGGCGCGCCGGGGCGAGTTGATTGTGGCGGCGCCCGTTGGCTTCGTGAAGGCCGGCGACCGCTATGAGAAAGATCCGGATCGGCGCGTCCAGGAAGCGATCCAGTTGGTGTTCGACAAGGTCGAGGAACTGGGCAGTGCCCGACAGGCGCTCTGCTGGCTCCACGAGTACAATCTCGATCTGCCGGTGAAGCAGTCCAACGGCGACACAGCCTGGCGGCGACCGAGTTACTCCGCCATCCACCGGATCATTGAGAACCCGGTCTACGGCGGCGCCTATGCCTATGGTAAGACGGCTGTGGCGGCGGGATACACCGCCGAGGGCGTGAGCGTGAAGATCCGCCGCAAGACGCGGAACGAATGGTTGACGTTGAAGCCTAATACCCACGACGGGTATGTGAGCTGGGAGAGGTTCGAGGCGATCCGCGCGATGGTCAGCAGCAACGTTCCCACTGGTCGGCATCACGGCGCGCCCAAGCATGGAGACGCGCTGCTGGCCGGTCTGATCCGGTGCAAGCGCTGCGGCCGCAAGCTCACGCTCCGGTACTCCGGCATGAATCACCATATCCCGCGCTACAGCTGCAGCCGCGCTTGGATGGACAATGGCGGCCCTCACTGCATCGCCTTCGGAGGATTGCGCGTCGATGATGCAATCGAGGAAGCACTGCTTAGCGTTGTCGGCCCAGGCGCTATCGCCGCTGCAACCGCTGCTGCCAAGGAAGCCGGAGAACGACGGGATCAGGTGCGCGATGCTCTCAGTCGCGACCTCGAAGCGGCGCGCTATGCCGCCGACCGGGCTTTCCGGCAATACGATGCCGCTGACCCCGCGAACCGGCTGGTGGCGAGTGAGCTTGAAGCGCGCTGGAACAGAGCGCTCGCTCACGCGGCGGAGGTCGAGGACAAGATCGCTATGCATGATGCGGCGACGCCCGCACCCATTGCTGATCCAGCTTCGCTCGGCGTACTGGCCTCGAACCTCAAAACGGCCTGGGATGCGCCGACGACGGATGCTCGCCTCAAGAAGCGCATTGTGCGCACCCTCGTCCATGAGGTCGTGGCCGATATCGACGACGCGGCGTCCGAGATCGTTCTCATCGTCCACTGGGTGGGTGGCGCCCACAGCAAGTTGCGCTTGCCCAAGCGCCGGCGCGGACAGCGCAACAGCACTTCTGCCGATATTATCCAAGCCGTGCGTCAACTGGTACTGATCGCCAGCGACGATCTGATTGCCGGCCTCCTCAACCGCAACGGCCTCAAGACGGGCAACGGCAATCGCTGGAGCCGCGAGCGCGTCACATCAATGCGCTCGAACTACCACCTCCCGGTGTTCAAGCCCGCCGATGACGGGATCGAACCCTGGCTCAACCTTGGCAACGCCGCAAAGCTCCTGAAGATCGCGCCCAAGACGCTCCGGCTGGCCGCTGAAGCCGGCGAAATCGAAGCCTTCCATCCGCTATCGGACGGCCCGTGGATCTTCGCCCGCGCCTCGCTGATAACAACTGCCGCTCAATCTGTCGCCGAACGAGTGCGACAGAACCCAAGATACCCCACGGGATCGCATCCCAATCAACAAAGTCTCTTCTCTTCAACAACATAGACAGATGGGTGTTCTGATGCGCGATTGTAGAAGCGCTCAATATAGTCGAACACGTCGGCCTTGGCCTCATCCCTTGTTCGGTACACTTTGCGCGCTGTGTTTCGGCATGGAATAAGCGAACGCCGATTGACAGGCAGGATGGGCGATGGGCGATATAAATGAACGCGGCGGTCTGCTTCAGAAAGGCCGAGCGATCAGTTTAACCCGAGCACTGACACATTGGACCAAATGGCACTTGCTTGTAATCAACCTGCAGCATCTCAGGAGGGAGACTGTCCGGCGGACCAGTCTGGTGATTTACTCGGCGACCTCCATGATCTCGGGCTAGTTCTTGATCCAAACAGTCATGCCCGGCTCAAGGTCCCCCGGCTGCTCCTCTGGGTCTAGGCGTAAGCGAAGCGTATTGCGGTCGTGATCGCCGATTACCCGCTCGGCCTGCCAGGTGGCAAACGTTCCGAGTGGCCGCAGTTCGGTGATCACGGCTTTGCTGGGGGCATCGGTTCCGTTCCGCATCACGCTAGCCGCTTTTCCCATCGAGAGGCGATTGAGCTGATCCTCGCGCACATTGAACGAGAGCCATTGCTTGCCCGTCGCCTCGACCACCAGGATCGGCTGGCCCGCGCGAACGTTTTCGCCCACCTCCGCGGCGACGACACTGACCACGCCGTCGGCCGGCGCGCGCAATACCATCTTGTGGAGACGGCGCTCGAGCACCGTCACCGCGGCGGCGGCAGCCTGCACCTGCGTGTCGACGATCGCGCGTTCCTCCCGGGTCGGACCCGCCACGGCCGCATCGTAGTTGGCCTGGGCCGCCGCGACGTCCGCACGTGCGGTTGCGACGTTGTTTTCGGCCTGATCGAGCGACTGCTGGGATTCAAAGCTCTGCCGCGCCAGCGTGCTGGTCCGGATGAGCTGGGCTTGCACGTAGTCGAGGCGCGCGCTGGCCTTGGCGATGGCGGCTTTCAGCGACTCGACCTGCTCGCGGCGGACGCCGGCATAGACGTTGTTGCGGTTAGCGGTCACCGATGCCAGCGCTGCCCGCGCCTGGTCCGCCTGTGCCGTCAACTCCACCGCAGAGAGCCGCGCCAGAATGTCGCCTGCGCGCACATAAGCGCCCTTCTCGACCGCAATAGACTGGAGCTGGCCACCCACCTCCGGCTCAACTCTCACCTCGGTCGTGCGCACGACACCGACAATTGCAGCCGCCGGAACGGGGCGGCGCGCGGAATAGATCAGGGCGCCAGCGACGAGGACGACGGGGATCGCGACCACCGCGGCAAGCCTAACCTTCTGCATGTCGCTGTCCTCTCTTAACGAAAAAGGCCGAGATTACCGCGAGCGCGAAATAGCCCAGCGCCAGCGCCCAGAGGCCAAGCCAGTCATGGGCGACTTCCAAGATGCCGGCGCCAAGCTGGTTGATACGGACGAGGCCGTCGATCGCGGAGTCAGCGGGGAAGATCCTGCCGAACGCAAGGGCCATTTCGGGAATCGCCTCGCGCGGCCATGCAAAGCCGGCCATGAAAAACTGCGGCAGGCTGGTCGCCAGCAGCAGGATGGTCGCGTTCTCCGGCCGCGTGAACCAGGCGCCGACGGCCTGTCCCATAAAGCTCGTGGCCAGCAGGAAGATGCTCGCGAGCGCGAGGATTTGCGGCGGATGGCCGAGGGTCGAGAAGCCATAGATCCGCGGCAGCACAATCAGATAGAGCGCTACCGCCGGCAGGTAGATGGTCAGATGCGCAACGCCGCGGCCGAGCACGCCGGAGAAGGCGCCGCCCGCGCTCGCCAGCGCCGAGCCGGTCAGCATCGCCGCGCCGATCAGGAGGGTTTGCTGGAGGATCAGCACGAATGCGGCCGGAACGACGTAGCTCGCATAGCCGCCGACCGGGTTGAAGATCGGCTGCAGCAAAACGTCAGCTGGGCTCGTGCTTGCCAGCTTCGCCTTGACCAGGCTGCCATCCGACCGTCCGCCGCGCGACACCAGCTCGGACGTCAGGGCGCCGAGGGCGGCGGCCACGCCGCTTGCGGTCGACCTAAAAATGAAGAGGTAGGTGGCGTCCGCATAGACCGGGATGTGAGCCGTGATGCCCTTGAGCACGTCGCGCTCGGTGCCGCCCGGAATGTCCACGGCGGCAAAAGCCTCCCCGCGATCAATCGCGGTGTGTGCCTCGGCAAGCGTGCGGGCGCGAACCGCGACGGTCAATGCGCCGCTCGCATCCAGCGTCTCGACCATCCGGCGGCTGAGATCGCTGAGATCATTGTCAACCACCGCGATCGGAAGCTTGCGCAGGATCTGGTTCAGATAGGGCTGCGGGTAATAGACGCCATAAACCAGCGGAGCCAGGAACAGCACGCTGAAGGCGCTCCGCGTTCCCAGCACGCGCCGCCACTCTGCCATGAAGACGCCGCCGATGCCGCGCGGCGTGCGCTCGGTCGCGCGGGGCTCCGCAGGTTGCGCCGTCTCGAACCAGCCCCTTCGCGTGAGGCTCGCCATGCGCAGCGATGCCAGACCAGCAAACAGCAGCGCCAGCCCTGCGAGCGCGGCGAAGGGGACGGCAGAGTCAGCAACCGGCAATCCCCGCGCCGCCTGTCCCAGCAGGACGGCCATGTACCAGCGCAGCGGAAGGATCGCGCTCCAGGCATGCGCAAACGCATTCATGCCGACCGTCGGGAAGCCGACGCCGGCATAGCCGAACGCGGGCGAGGCAAACAGGCCTGCAAGTCCGAGCCCGGTTGCGAGGTCGCGAACCAGGAGCTGGAGCAGGGCGCCGAGCGAAAGATAGGCAATGATCAGGACCGAGCCTGCGGCAACCACTAGCGGCAGGTCTCCCTTGAACGGGACTTGCAGCACACCCTCGAGGACAAGCGGCTCTGCCAGCATGATCAGGAAGAAGATGCAAAAGAGCGGCGCGAGCTTGCCGGCGAGCGCTGTGACCGGATCGCCTCCGGCGCTCGCGAGCCAAGCCCGCGCATCGCGGCGGCGGAATTCGGAGCCGACCGAATAGCCGGCGGCGAGCGTGATCACGACATGGATAATCGTCGGCAGCAGCGCCCGCAGCAGGAACTGCGCATAGTTCTTCTGCGGATTGACCAGCGCGATGGTCTCGGCGGAGAGCGTCCCGACCGATGCCGCAGCGGGGGCGGCGCGCTTGGCGGGAGCGGCCACAGCCGCCGCGGCGGACAGCGCATCGCTCAGACCCGAGGAGGCGATGCCGGCTGCCGTCAGAAACTGCTGGTTATAGAACCCGACCACCTGTGGGCGGCGTTGGGCTTCGAGGTCGCGCTCGAAATCAGGCGGGATGTGAATTGCTGAAATTGCCTTGCCCGAGCGTATGTCCTGGACCGCCGTGGACAGGGTACCGGAGCGGTCGACGATTTCGAGGCTCGGCGACGCCGCGACGTATTCCACCAGCGCACGCGAAGCATCCGATTTGTCCTCATCGACCACCGTGACGCCGAGCCCACGGATGACTGGATGGCTGAAGACCGTGGTCAGCACCACGAATGCAAACAGGGGAACGCCGAAGATCAGGAGCAGCGCCACGCGATCATGAAGCAGCCAGCGGCACTCCCGCCGCGCGACCAGCAGAAACCCCGGCTTGGGCGGGGACCTCATGGCCGCGACCGCCAGTCCAGATAGGCGCTCATTCCAGGTCGCAGCTCGGGCACCGGCTGGACCGGATAGGCGCGGATGGAAAATGTCCTCAGATCGAAATCGCCGGTGGCGCGCGTGGCTCGCCAGCTCGCATATTCCCCTTTGGTGGCGATGAGCTTGACCGCGACCGTGATGGAGCGGTCCCCGAGCGCCGGAATGCGGACATCGAAGCGATCGCCAACCTTGAGGCCTTTGACCAGATCCTCGCGAAGATCGAAATGCACCCAAAGGTCGGCTAGATCGATCAAGGTCACGAGGGGGACGCCCGGCGACACGTATTCGCCAGGCTCCACGTTGCGCCGGTAGACCTGCGAGGCGACGGGCGCATAGACCACGAGCTGATCGAGGGTCGATTGGACGCTCTGGATGTCGGCGCTGGCCTTTTCGACGTTGGTCCCGGCGATGGCCCGCTCCTCCTTGGTGTAGCCGTTGACCGCCTGATCGTAGGCCGATTTGGCCTGATCGACGCCACGCTCGCTTTCATGCAGCGCATCGGTCGCCTGGTCGAGGCGAGCCTGCGGCGCGTTCCCCTGTTCGGTCAGGGTGTGGGTGCGGTCGAACGTCTTCTGCGCCAGAACCAGCGCTGCCTGCGCCCGCTCCATTTCCGCCTTGCGTGCAGCAATCACTTCCACCCGCGTGCCGACCAGCACGTTGGCAAGCTGCGCATCCGCAACGGCCTTGGCCGCCTTCATCTGCGCGTGCTTGGCTAACGTTTCGGGGTTGTCGATCTGGACTAGCACCGCGCCCGCGGCAACGTTCTGACCACGTTCGACCGAGATTTCCTTTACCCGCCCGTCAACACGCGCCGCTATATCGAGGCGCGTCGCGTCGACTTCGCCCTGTACGAGAAGCGGTTCCGGTCGCAAGAGGTAGAAGATAGACAACCCCACGACAACGGATGCAACGATGCCGACGATAATGGAGGGAGCACGTGCCGCCCTGGGCGTCTTGTTCTGTCCGTCAATCGGTGCGTCGGACGTATTGTGAACTTCCTCATCAGAGGTCGGGATGTCCATGCCTGCCTCCACTTGGTTCACGACATATTGGGTTTCAGGCGTCTCGCCGGACCTGCATGCGCCCTGTCGGTTTTGGCGGTACTTTGACTTAGCCAGCACGTGCATTTCGCCGATTGTCTCGACGCGCTTCGATTTGAATGTTCGTGCGGTGTCAATTGCACACCCGCAAATGAGCAGTCCGGGAGACTCCGCGGGAGCGAATCAGTGGGGCTCTTCCGGTTCGCCGTCGGCGCTCAGCTCCCCTATGTACCGGTCGTCGGCTCCTCCGGAAATGTCATGCGCCGACGAATGCACGTGCACAGCAGAGAGGAAACGAGCGGTGCGGGTGAGCGATTGAGAAGCACATCCATTCCAGCGACGATCGTCCTATTCAATATCGTGGCAAGTATTCGCGGCACGGTCGCGGTCAAGCACTGACCAAGTTCACGTCAGATCGCCATACAGGTGCCACATGTCTGAAGCCGTCAAGAAGAACAATCAAAGTGCTGCCGCTGCTGTCGCTCGTCTGTTTGTCCTTGAACTGAATGCCGGCCACATACACTCAATGAGTCTCGACGGCTCCGACCGCAAGACCATCGTGTCGGATTGTCATTTGCCCGACGGTATCGTTGTCGACGCCGAGGCTGGCCATATCTATTGGACCAACATGGGCATCCCAAACCTGAATGACGGATCTATCGAGCGCGCCGATACCGATGGCAAAAATCGCAAGACGATCGTCGCACGAGGGCAGACCCACACTCCGAAGCAAATCATCCTCGATAAGAGGGGCGGTAAACTCTATTGGTGTGACCGAGAAGGCATGCGCGTCATGCGCTGCAATTTCGATGGCTCGAAGCTGGAGACGCTCATTGAGTCGGGGCACGGCGATGCCGATAGCCAAGATGCGACGCGATGGTGCGTTGGACTAACGATCGATCCGAAATTTGGAAAAATCTACTGGACGCAAAAAGGTCCAGACAACGCCGGGCTCGGTCGCATCTTCCGCGCCAACCTCGAGATTCCGGCCGGCCAAACTGCAGCGGCCAGGTCCGACATCGAGATCTTCTACGATGGTCTGCCGGAGCCGATCGATATCGAGTTCGATCACGAGAACCGTGTTCTCTACTGGACCGACCGCGGCGATCCTCCGCGCGGCAACACGGTGAATCGGGCGTCGATCGACAATAAGCCCCCCGAGCCGGAGATCGTGGTCACTCATCTCATGGAAGGGATCGGTATCGCGCTCGACGTTCCAAACAACCGCATGTTCGTGACCGATTTCGCGGGTTCGATTTACTCCGCCAGGCTCGATGGATCCGGTGAACGAAATTTCCTCTTCGCCCAAGGCAATCTCACCGGCATCGCCTACGCTGAAATCCCGCAGGAGAAGTGACATGTCGCACAACAAACCCATTCGGCGTATCGCCATCATTGGCACGGGCGTTATTGGCGCAAGCTGGGCCTCGCTCTTCCTTGCTAATGGCCTGGATGTGGTGGCGACAGACGTTGCGCCAGGCGCGGAAACTGCGCTGAAGCGCTTTGTTGCAGCGGCCTGGCCCGCGTTGCAACGGCTTGGGCTCGCATCCGGTGCGTCCCAGAACAGGCTGTCATTCACCGCGACTCTGACGGATGCCGTCAAGGACGTAGATCTGGTCCAGGAAAACGGGCCCGAGAAGATCGAGTTCAAAAAGACGCTTTATCGCCAACTGGACGAACTGCTGCATCCCAGCGTCATCATCGCCTCAAGCTCGTCGGGCTTGACCATGAGCGAAATCCAGTCCGCGTGCGAAATGCATCCTGAACGTTGCGTGATCGGCCACCCGTTCAATCCACCGCATCTGATCCCGCTGGTCGAGATTGTCGGCGGAGCGAAGACGTCGAGGAATACCATCGAGCGCGCCGACGAATTCTATACATCGATCGGGCAGCGGACAGTGCGCGTCAACAAGGAAATGCCGGGCCATGTCGCCAACCGTCTCCAGGCGGCGCTGAGCCGGGAGGTCTACTACCTTGTCTCCGAGGGCGTGGTGAGCGCCGCCGATGTCGACACCGCCCTGAGCTGGGGCCCGGGTCTGCGCTGGGGAGTGATGGGCAGCATGATGCTCAACCATCTCGGCGGCGGTCCGGGCGGCATCGAGCACTTCTTCCAGCAGTTTACCGGCCCGATGACGGCCTGGTGGAAGACCCTCGGCTCGCCGGTATTAACGCCGGAAGTGCAGAAGAAGCTTATCGATAGCGTCCATGCCGAGGCCGGATCGCGCAGCATCGTGGAGCTGGAGGCGGAGCGCGATGAAGTGCTGCTCGGGCTGATCGAGCTGCGCAACAAGGTTGCCAATTCAAGCCAAACGAAATCGACGGAGCCGGCCTGAGATTAGGCGCAGCCGGCGCGATCGATCATCCAACACGTTTTTCAATCTCTTCCGGCTTTCGAGCCGCAGCACTAGGAGTCCAACAATGCCCACTGCAACCGCGGCAAGCAAGGTCGCTTCACCGAAGCCGGCGCCCGTCCCCGACGGCGATTTCTATCAGCTGGTCGATCTTCTCACCCCTGACGAGAAAGCGGTGGTCAAAAAGGTGCGGACCTATATGGAGGCCAAGGTCCAGCCGATCATCAACAAGTATTGGTCCGATGACGCGTTTCCGTTCGAATTGCTGCCATCGTTCAAGGAGCTCGGCCTTGGTGGGCTCGGCTTCGAGGGGTATGGCTGCGCCGGCGGCAGCCAGAAGCTGTTCGGCTTCGTGGCGATGGAGCTGGCGCGCACCGATGCATCGTTCTGCACGTTCTTTGGCGTGCACAGCGGCTTAGCGATGGGGTCGATCTACCTCGATGGCTCCGAGGAGCAGAAGCAGAAATGGCTGCCGCCGATGGCGCGGCTGGAGAAGGTCGGCTGCTTCGGCCTCACCGAGCCGCTGGTCGGATCCGGAACGAGCGGCGGCCTGACCACGACGGCCAAGCGTGAAGGCGATACCTGGGTTCTCAACGGACAGAAGCGGTGGATCGGCAACGCCCCGTGGTGCGACCTCTCTATCATCTGGGCGCGCGATCTTGCCGACAATCAGGTCAAGGGCTTCATTGTCGAGAATAAGTCGACGCCCGGCTTCAGCGTCGAGAAGATCGAGCACAAGATCGCGCTCAAGGTGGTCCAGAACGGCCAGATCACGCTGAAGGACGTGCGGGTGCCTGAAGCGAACCGTCTGCAGGGCGGAAATTCCTTCCGCGATACCGCACGCGTGCTGCGGATGACGCGATACATGGTAGGCTGGGCGTCAACCGGCATCCAGATGGGCGCATACGAAGCAACCCTCAAATACGCCCAGGAGCGCCTGCAATTCGGCAAGCCGATCGCTTCGTTCCAGATGATCCAGGATCTGCTCGCCAAGATGCTGGCCAATCTGACAGCGTGCCAGTGCATGATGCTTCGTCTGGCGCAGCTCGATGACGAAGGCAAGCTTGGCGACCATCACGCGGCCCTGGCGAAGGCGTTCTGCACTGCGAAATCGCGCGAGACGGTCTCCTGGGGCCGCGAGGTACTGGGCGGCAACGGTATCGTCGCCGACTACAACGTCGCGCGGTTCTTTGCCGATGCCGAAGCTCTCTACTCTTACGAAGGCACTTATCAGATGCAGAATCTGATCGTGGGCAAGGCCATCACCGGTCACGGCGCTTTCCTCTGACATCGCAGCGGCGCCGGCGCACCAGCGCCGGCTGCCTCACCCAGGAGACATGACTATGGTTTCGCAAGCTGCACCTTTAAGCGCTTCGCCTGCAACATTACCCAACTCCCTGCCCAGAGCGGCGCTAGCGCTGGCGAATGTCCAATACGAGAAAAAGGGCTCGATCGCCTACGTCACGGTCAACCGGCCCAAGGTGCTCAACGCGCTCAACACGCCCACCTGGACCGATCTGCACGCCGCATTCGAGGACGCAAAAGCAGATGCCTCCGTGCACGGCGTGATTCTCACCGGCGCGGGCGACAAGGCCTTTATCGCCGGTGCCGACATCAGTGAACTTGCACATGTAGATGCCTATGAAGCGGAGGAGTCCAGCCGGTTCGGGCAGGGTGTGCTGGACCTCATCGAAAATCTCGGCAAACCGGTGATCGCGGCTATCAATGGTTTTGCGCTGGGCGGCGGCTGCGAGACCGCGATGGCCTGCACCATCAGGATAGCAGCGGAGCACGCCAAGTTCGGGCAGCCGGAAGTGAAATTGGGACTGCTGCCTGGCGGCGGCGGCACGCAGCGGTTGCCGCGGCTGGTCGGAAAGGGCCGAGCGTTGCAGCTTATCCTAACCGGCGAAACGATTTCAGCACAGGAAGCGTTTCGCATTGGCCTCGTCAACGAGGTCGTTTCAGCATCGAGCCTGATTGACCGTGCGGAGGCGATTCTGAAGCAGATCGCCGCTAACGCTCCGATTGCTGTGAAGTTCTCTCTGGAGGCGGCTAACAAGGGGCTGGATGCCAGCCAAGGCGAAGGCCTTGCATTGGAGGCCTCTTATTTCGGCATTTGCGCCGCCACTGAAGACAAGAAGGAAGGCACCGCCGCCTTCCTCGAGAAGCGCGCGCCGCAGTTTCGCGGACGCTGAGACGAGGTCGCTCCCGACGAGGATTTGGAAAGCACACCCATGGCAAACGACAACATCTTCTCCGGACTGAAAGTGGTGGACCTCGCGAGCTTCATCGCAGGCCCCAGTGCCGCCGTGATCCTGTCCGATTTTGGTGCGGACGTGATCAAGGTCGAGCCGCCGAGCGGCGAACTGTGGCGACACGCGAATCACCTCCCGCCGCAGCCGGTTGCTGACGATGCCTATCCCTGGCATTTGGCCAACCGCAACAAGCGCGGCATGGCGCTTGATCTGAAATCTCCAAGTGCCCATCAGGTTCTCGAAAAGCTCGTCAAATGGGCCGACGTTCTCATCGTCAACACGCCGCACCCGGCACGCAAGAAATTGAAGATCGAATATGAAGATGTGACGGCGTGGAATCCGCGGCTGATTTACGCCGATATTACCGGTTTCGGCGATAAGGGGCCGGATGCGAACCTTCCCGGATTCGACATTACGTCGTACTGGGCTCGGAGTGGATTGCTATCGATGACGCGCGACGCCGGTGCGCCGCCGACCTGGCCGGTTGCTGGCAGCGGAGACAATGCTACCGCCGTCGGGCTCTATTCGGCAATCGTCACGGCGCTGTATCGTCGTGAACGTACAGGGGAGGGGGCGCATGTCACAACCTCGCTTCTCGCCGAGGGCGTGTGGTCCGCCAGCGTCTCGATCCAGGCCGCGCTGTGCGATGCGAAATTCTTCGGTCCGCATGATCGTATGCACCCGGCGAATGCAGCCATGAACGTGTATCGCGCCAAGGATGATACCTGGTTCGTCCTCCTCATCACGCCAGACAAGGTGGACGCCGTGGCGAAGGCGATTGGCCGCCCCGATCTTCTGACTGATCCACGGTTCTCCGACCCGGCGAAGCTGATGGCAAACATGACGGAGCTCACGGCGATTCTCGACCAGACCTTCTGCGCCGAGCCGATGTCACATTGGTACGAAGTGTTCAACGGCGTTCATGTAACGTTTGGTGCGGTGCGTGGGCCCCAGGAGGTAATCAACGATCCCCAGCTCCGGGCCAACGACATCATCGTCCCGCTCGACGGTGCAGGTGGCAAGCTGACGTCGACCATCAGTAGCCCGCTTCAGGTGCATGGCGTCACGAAAGTGCCCGCGAAGCGCGCCCCAAAGATCGGAGAGCACAACGAGGAGGTTCTCCGGCAGCTCGGATTCACCGCAACCGAAATCGATGTTTTGCATGAAAGCGGTGCCATCCCGAAAGCAAAGGAAAGTGCGGCCTAGGACGACGACCAGTCGGCGCCGCGGAGCCGCTCCCGGCGTCTCACGTGCAGCCAAATTCACCAGACGCAGCAGGAGTGCGATAATGGAAGATATTGTTACCGAACACGCAGGAAGCATCCTGCGGGTTCAGTTGAACCGCCCGACCAAGCGGAACGCGATGACATCGGCCATGTACGTGGCTCTGGCAGGCATCTTCAACGAGGCGGCAAATGACGAGAACACGCGTGTCGTCCTCTGGCACGGTGCTGGAGAATCGTTCTGCGCGGGCAACGATATCGAAGATTTCATCAGGAATCCTCCCGGGCCTGGAGACTCTCCGCAAGCCGGACTGATGGAGGCGCTTGTCAATTTCGACAAACCGATCGTCGTCGCGCTCCACGGCAGCGCGATCGGTGGCGGCACCACCATGCTGACGCACTGCGACTTCATATATGCGGGCGAGAGCGCGAAATTGCAGCTGCCCTTCATCAATCTTGCAGTCGTGCCGGAATTCGGATCGAGCTGCTCGGTGCCAGCGCGGATCGGTCACGTCCGTGCGGCGGAGCTGATTTTGTTGGGGTCTCCCTTCGATGCCAAACGCGCTGCGGAATTGGGCCTCGTTACACAGGTCGTACCCGACAACGACGTCCTGGCGAGAGCGACCGAAACGGCCCGGAATTTGTCAGCAAAGCCAGCAGGAGCACTGCAAGCGAGCAAGAGGCTCATGAAGCGGCCATTTCGGGAACAGATCAAGGCTGCGATGAAGGCTGAGAATGAAGAGTTCAGTGCGCAAGTCCGCTCCGAAGACGCAAAAGAGGCGCTTACGGCCTTCATGGAGAAGCGCAAGCCTGACTTCACCAGGACCGTCAAATCTCAGGCGAACGCATGACAATGGATAAGCCGATGAACGTGTGTGTGCTGGTTGGAAGCCTGCGGAAGGCGTCGTTTAACCGGACGTTGGCGAATGCGTTAATCTCGCTCGCGCCATCGTCGCTTAAGCTCGAGATCGTCGAAATCGGGCAACTGCCTCTCTACAACGAGGATCTCGACATCGATCCACCGGCGGATTGGACCGCATTCCGGCAGCGCGTCAAGGGCGCCGACGCAGTGCTGTTCGTCACGCCCGAATATAATCGCTCGGTGCCAGCCGCTCTCAAGAACGCACTGGACGTTGGTTCGAGGCCATATGGGAGTAGCGTCTGGGACCGCAAGCCTGGAGCGATCGTCAGCGGCTCGCCGGGTGCGATCGGCGCCTTTGGCGCCAATCATCATCTCAGGCAATCGCTGGTGTTCTTGAACGTACCGGCCATGCAGCAGCCCGAGGCTTACGTTGGTCGCCTCGACAAGCTCTTCGATGAACACGGCAACATCGCCAGCGAAGGAACCGGCAAATTCCTCCAGGGGTTTATGCAGGCCTTCGCGAGTTGGATCGAGGCGGTACGATCCCGGGAATAGCGCATTCGAGGCTGGCGACAGCGCGAGCTGAAATGATGGGGGGCGGTCAGAAATCTACTGGCCGCATCTTCTCGAATTCGTCGCGGCACGCATGACTGAAGCCAAGCAATAGATCGATCGTGCCATCAATGGCCATTTCGCGCAGTTGGACGAAGTTCTTATCAGGCTCCAGATAGCTGTCGAGAATTTTTCGGGCGACGTCTTCGGCTTGATGGACTACCTGCTTTGACGCCACCGCCCGCATCGCGCTCAACTTAGCGTAAAGACTGACCAGGTTTGGAATGTCGGCCTTGTCGTGCTGGAGCGCATCGATGTAGCACTTAGCGGCGTCCTCGATGAAATCCCTGTAGAGGGTCTGGCGGCGGGTCTCCTCGTGGAGAATCCATTGGGCGCGGACCTGGCTTCGTTGGCTCCGCCAATTTGCAATCCCGCTCGTCAAACCGCCGACGGCTGCCCCGGTGAGGGCGGCGAGGGCGGAGATGATGGAGGCATCCACAGGTGCAGTCCTCAACTAATTGCCGAAAAACGTGACTACCGAGTCTAATCACTGCTGAGACGAGGACGACCGCGGCCCCTCGGAAATCAGTCGTGAGCTTCGCTGTCCCGACAGATATGACCAGAACCATTGCGTCTGAACGCGAAATCGGTTCTGAAGCTGCGGCAGCGCGAGCACGTGCAGCGCGGCCCACACCCACCAGGTTACAAAGCCGCTGCTGCGCAAATAGCCGGCCTCGAGGATGGCAAAGTTTTTGCCGACCACCGCCATATTGCCTTTGTTGCGGTACCGAAACGGTCGACCGTCGTTGCGTCCCCTGACCCGGTTGGCGATGACATGCCCAACAAATCGTCCCTGTTGAATGGCTGCCTGCGCCACTCCGGGCACCGGGTGACCATCCTGGGTCATCGTGGCTGCGTCTCCTGCAACAAAGACGTTGGGCGCCTCGGGAATGTCCATGAATGCACCAACGAATGCGCGCCCGGCGCGGTCTGTCTGGGTCCCGAGCATTTTAACAACCGGGGAGGCGCTGACGCCTGCCGTCCAAAGCACGGTAGCAGCAGGAATCCGGTTGCCGGCCGCTATCACGCCTTGGTCGTCGACCTTCTCGACCTTTACCCCCGTCGACACCTCGACGCCCAGTTTCGTAAGCCGGTTGGCTGCCTTTCGCGCCAGCGATTCCGCAAAGGTCGGCAGAATACGAGTGCCCCCATCCAGCAAAACAATTCGGCTCTTGGCAGGGTCGATCTTGCGGAAATTGTTGCGCAGGGTCACCGAGACCAGCTGAGCGATCGAAGCGGCAAGCTCGACGCCGGTCGGACCGGCTCCCACCAAGACGAAGGTCATTTGGCGTGCGCGTTCCTTCTCGTCATCGGTCGATTCTGCCAATTCGAACGCGCTCAGGATCTTGGCTCGGATCGTTTCGGCATCGTTGAGGCTCTTGAGGCCTGGTGCGAACCGCGCGAATTCGTCATGACCGAAATAACTCGGACGCATTCCGGTCGCGATCACGAGGAAGTCGTACTCAAGCTTTCGACTGCCAATCCCCGGACAAGCAACCTCGACAATGCGCGTTGCCAGATTGATGCCCCTGATCTCCGCCAGCAACACGCTGAGGTTCTTCTGTTTCGCCTCAAGCTGCCGGATCGGCGCCGCTATTTCGGATGGCGCCAAAACAGCGGTGGCGACCTGGTACAGCAGCGGCTGAAAGATGTGGTGATTGCGCCGGTCGATTAGCCTGATTTCGACATCGGTCCGCTTTAGGGCTCGCGCCGCCGCGATACCCGCAAAGCCACCGCCGACGATCAAAACGCGCTTTTTGCCCGGCGCCGGCTTTGTCAGTGGCTGTTTGTCTTGTGGGAACGATTTGGTCAGAATTGTCGTCATGGGTGTACCGACTCTCTAGGGCCAGCCGGCCCGATAGGATCAGATACAGGGAAGCTCCGGATCGATCTTGGACGGCGCTGCGGTGCATTGAACGCGCGTGCCTCATCATTCGGGGCAGGGCCTGAGGCGCTCGTACAGCATGCGAGGCAGGATCAGCCCGAAGACCATGGCCAAGATGATTAAAAAGTGCTGTGGAACCGCTTGCGCCGATACTGGTCAGCAGAGCTGCCGGTGCGCCCGGGCCAATTGAGACCAATTCGGCAAGGCCCGCCGCCGTGTTGAACAGGAAGAAACCCGGCATCAACGAGACCACGGCCGAGAATGCGACAGCCGCAAAGGAGGCGATCGACGATTGGCGCCGTGAGGATGCTGGTGAGAGTGCAGGCGACGAGCGTCCCGGCCGGAGCACCTCCGCCGGCGGAGATCACCGCCCACCGTGCGGCATGCGCAAGCATACCCACCGCGATTGGGAAAGGCAGCAAACGCCCCGGCATTGAGAAGAAGGTGCCGAAGGAGGCGGCGGCGCAGCATGCCGCAACCACGTCAATGACCAAGGACACCGGCGGAGATGATCCAGCTATCGCGAGTTTGACGCCGGCGACCGTGAACCCGAACAGGCCGCCGATGCAGATCAGGAACACTATGATGCGGGCATATGCCAGGCGCGCAATTCCCAGCACGCTGCGCGTACGAGCGAGGTCGATTGCACCGTTGAGGATATGTGGACCGGGGACCAGCACCGTGGAGGGATAGAAGCCGACCAGAATGTTGTATTCGATAGCTGGAAATATCCCGCTGCAGCCGCTACGATTCCCGCGACAAATGCGGCGCAAAGTGGCTGTGCCAGTGGGTTATGGCTGAAGTCGGACAGCCAACGCCGGACGAGCGCACCGATGGCAGCGCTCGCCGCGATCAATAGGAGGCTTGGGGTGTCGAGCGCGTGCCGAACTTGACCAAGCGAAGCCGCGCCAGCCGCTGCGAACAAGGTGAAGCGTAGCGTAGAAGCTGGCGGTAAACGGCCGGCCGACTCAAGCGCGCATTGCGCGGCCCCGGCCGACAATGTGCCGTCTCAGATCTGATCGATCACCGCCGTAACGGCGAGTACCCTGCCCATGTCCACGCCGCGCGGCTTGGCGGGCACGATTTGTGAGACGGGCGCACCGTCGAGTTCTACGATCAGCTCATCCCAGTGCGGCAGCACCCTCACTGTCGCGCCGCGCGCGCACCCAAGGCGCCCGGCAGAGACAACCGTCCGTTCCGTGGTCTGACCGTGAGCAAACAGGAGCGAGGCCGCCAGCGCGATCGTGTTCAACGCCGTCTCGCAAGTCGGCGACTCGGAGCACGAGCTCTCCCGCCTTTGCCCGGTCAATTGCGTTGCGCAGTCCAGTAGCCAGAGCATCGCGAACGTCCCGCGTAACCGCTCCAATGTCCGCGACCCGAGCTACCGGAAAGTTTGCCCGTGCCGGACGCGAATTTATCGTGGACCGTCACGGACGCGCGAACCGAACCGGATCTCGCGACGTATCCCCTGAATTTCACAAGATTGGGATGAGTGACGACTCCGTCGGAGATATTGACCGTGAAGTTGTAGCTTGGGTCGCACGCGCCGCCTTGCGTCACGAAGGCGAGGTCCCAGGAGCCGTCATAGGCCGATCGCGCCTGCGCGGCGGAGGTCACAAGGCAGGCGGCTACGATCGTCCAGAGCAAAAGCGTTTTCATCGATAGTTCTCCGTGGGCTCGGCGATCGATCCCTAGCAAACGTAACGAATCTCGCCGACGTTTAAACTAGGGACCGCGCGTTGCAGCGATCCCGATGATGATCTGCTCTAGGAGACGTAGACGCAGAGCGCTTGTTGAAACGTGCTCAGATTGTTCTGAATCGTGCGTTCGCGATTGGGCCGTTTGACTGAATACGGCGGGCCGGCGTTTTGAGCAGGATTGGCACCAATCGAGCAGCCATGTCCAATCGCGGGCAGGGGAGGGAAGACATACTGCATGCACACACTGCGGCTGTTCGGACCGAACACGACAGCTCTCATTCCGAATGAACCTGGAGCGGCAAGATGAACGTCAAATCCATTGCTGGCCAGCTTGGGAAAAGACGAGCTCGCTCTGCCTATCGGCGGGTTGACTATCGGCGTGTGTCCGACTTCGTCACCCTCACAAAGCCGCGCGTGATGATGCTTGCCGTCTTCACGGCGCTCGTCGGATTGAGCTCCGCTCCGGTTCGACTTGATCCGCTGACGACTCTTGTGGCGGTTATTGCCATTGCAGCGGGAGCCGGATCCGCCGGCGTGCTCAACATGTGGTACGACGCCGATATCGATGCGATCATGAGCCGCACTGCCATGCGGCCAATTCCCCTGGGCAAGGTCTCTCGGTTCGACGCGCTTGTCCTTGGAGCCGTTCTTGGCGGCATTGCTGTGGTGGCTCTCGCTTTGGCGACGAACCTCATGGCAGCCGCATTGTTGGCCGGAGCAATCCTCTTTTACGTCGTCGTGTACACGACGTGGCTGAAGCGGTCCACGCGGCAGAACATCGTCGTCGGCGGCGCCGCCGGCGCGCTGCCGCCCGTGATCGGATGGGCCGCGGCAACCGGAGAAGTCGGGTTCGAGCCGCTTGCGTTGTTCCTCATTATCCTCTTGTGGACGCCGCCGCATTTCTGGGCGTTGGCGCTAAATCGTATTGACGACTATTCGCGTGCGGGCGTGCCGATGCTGCCGGTTGTCGCGGGACGGGCCGCAACAACGCGCCAGATCCTGATCTACAGCGGCCTCCTGGCTCTCGCATCAGAGCTGCCCTGCGCACTGGGGTTTGCAGGTATGATCTATGGCGTGACCGTTGCGATCTGCGGGGCGCTCTTCCTTATGCTCGCCTTCCAGCTGGACAGAAGCATTGGACCTGATCGTCGCCCTGCTCACAGGCTGTTCGTGTTTTCCATATTCTACCTGTTCGTGCTGTTCGCGGCGCTCCTGGTCGACCATGACGGCAATACATCTTCGCTCATGCGTACCAAGCATGGCGACCTCGGTATTACGGTGCATGACGAACTCCTGCCGAAGGCCGTCCGCACCGCATGGCGCTCCATCAACCTCAGCGAGGTCTAACATGCGATACGGCTTACTAGCTGTCCTCCTGATCGGGGCCATGACACTCGGTGGCTGCACTGAGGGCGTGCTCGATCCGAAAGGGCCGATTGCGCAGGCCGAACGGCAGATTTTGTTCAACGCGTTAGGCATCATGCTGGCGATCGTGATCCCCGTGATCCTTGCGACACTTGGCTTTGCCTTTTGGTTTCGCGCATCGAATGAGCGTGCGCGCTATCGGCCAGATTTCACATATTCCGGACGTCTTGAGTTGCTCGTCTGGTCAATCCCCGGGATGACAGTGCTCCTGGTCGGCGGCGTCGCATGGATCGGCGCACACGACCTTGATCCGGGCAAGCCGATCAACTCAGCGGTCAAGCCTGTCAACGTTCAGGTCGTCTCACTCGACTGGAAATGGCTGTTCATCTATCCAGAACAGGGGATCGCCAGCGTCAACAAACTGGTCGTCCCGGTTGGCACGCCGATCAGCTTCGAACTGACCTCATCGAGCGTCATGAACAGCTTCTTCGTGCCTCAGCTCGGGAGCCAGATCTACACCATGTCCGGAATGGCGACGCGCCTCCACCTGCAGGCGGACCATCTCGGAACCTATGCGGGGATATCCGCCATGTTCAGCGGTGACGGCTTTCCCGATATGCACTTCACGGTCGATGCAGTGACCGACGACGGATTTGCGCAATGGGTTCGGCAGACCGGCCTGACTGGTTCGGCACTCGATAAGCCCGCTTACGCCGATCTGGTCAAGCCGAGCAAGGCGGTCGCGCCGTTCACCTATCGTAGCGTCGTCCCCGATATGTTCAGCAGCATCGTAAGCGCTGGCATGGGCCCCCAAGACTCTTCTCTATCAATTTGTTCAACCTCGCAGAGGGCAGAGCGATGAATCTCCTTGGCAAGCTCGATTGGAACGCGATCCCCCTTCATGAGCCGATCATCATGGGCGCAACGGGCTTCATGGTCCTGGTCGTGGTGGTTGTTCTAGGGTTCGTCACCGCGAAGGGAGCCTGGCTCTATCTGTGGCGCGAATGGCTGACCTCGGTCGACCACAAGCGGATAGGCGCCATGTATTGCATATTGGCGCTCGTCATGATGCTGCGCGGTTTTAGCGATGCAATCATGATCCGAGCGCAGCAGGCGCTGGCAGCAGGCGGTGCACAAGGGTATCTGCCGCCGGAGCATTTCAATCAGATTTTCTCTGCCCACGGCACGATCATGATTTTGTTCATGGCAATGCCGTTCGTGGTGGGGCTCATGAACTTCGCGGTCCCGTTGCAACTGGGTGTTCGCGACGTCGCGTTCCCTACGCTCAACTCCGTCAGCTTCTGGCTGACTGCTTCGGGCGCGTTGTTGGTTAACATTTCACTGGCAGTGGGCGAGTTCTCAAAAGCCACCTGGTGGGGCTATCCCCCCCTGAGCGAAATGCAATATTCGCCCGGCGTCGGCGTCGACTACTATCTTTGGTCGCTGCAAATCTCCGGTATCGGCACCTTGCTGGCGGGTATTAACTTCGTCACGACAATCCTCAAACTGCGCGCGCCAGGGATGAGCTATATGCGCATGCCGGTCTTCTGCTGGACCGCGCTTGCCGCGAACCTGCTCATTGTTGCGGCTTTTCCGGTCCTGACCGCGACGCTCGCGATGCTGGCGCTCGATCGCTATCTCGGCTTTCACTTCTTCACGCTCGGAGGCCAAGGCAATCAGATGCTGTACTCCAACCTGTTCTGGGTATGGGGGCACCCCGAAGTCTACATCCTGATCCTGCCAGCGTTCGGCGTATTCTCGGAAGTGATGGCGACCTTCTCCGGCAAGCCGTTGTTCGGCTATCGCTCGATGGTAGCCGCGACGATGACCATCTGTATCCTCTCCTTCTTGGTCTGGCTGCATCACTTTTTCACAATGGGTGCCAGCGCAAACGTCAACGGCTTCTTCGGCGTCATGAGCATGATCATCGCTTTGCCGACGGGCGCGAAGGTGTTCAACTGGCTGTTCACGATGTACGGCGGCCGGGTCCGGCTTTCGGTGCCAGTGCTGTGGTCGATTGGCTTCATGGTGACTTTCGTCATCGGCGGCATGACCGGCGTGCTCATGGCGGTGCCTCCGGCTGACTTCCAGTTGCACAACAGCGTGTTCCTGGTCGCGCACTTCCACAACGTCGCTATCGGCGGCGTCGTGTTCGGCGTGATGGCGGGGTACAATTATTGGTTCCCCAAGGCATTCGGGTTCAAGCTCGACGAACGTTGGGGCAAAGCCTCGTTCTGGTGCTGGCTGGTCGGCTTCTATGTCGCTTTCATGCCACTCTACGTGCTGGGCCTGATGGGCATGACCCGGCGCATGCAACATTACGACAATTTGTCCTGGCAGCCGTGGTTGATAGCGGCGGCGTTCGGTACCGCTATCATCCTGGTCGGCGTCGTTTGCCAAGTCGTGCAACTCGTTGTGTCGATCCGCAATCGCGAGGAGCTAAGCGACGTGACCGGTGATCCGTGGAACGGTCGTACGCTAGAGTGGGCGACGGCGTCGCCGCCGCCGGCGTGGAACTTTGCGTTCCAACCCAAGGTCGCCGGACTCGACGCATTCTGGAGCAGCAAGTACCGCGCGCAAGCGACAAAGGACGAGCCAACGCCGACGTGCAAGTACGAGCCGGTCGAAATGCCGAAGAACAGCGCCACCGGCTTTGTTACTGCCTTCTTCGCGGTCGTCATCGGCTTCGCGCTCATCTGGCACATTTGGTGGCTGGCCAGCGTCGGAGTGTTCGGCGCATTCCTGACGTTGCTTGCCTTCTCATTCCGCCGCCACAACGAAATTGAGGTGCCAGCCGAGGAGATCGCCCGGTTCGTACGATCCCATCAGGCAGGAGTTGCAGCATGAATATCGCCGTCGCAATTGATCAGATTCCGCAAGACGCACTGCCAAATGCGAGCGAAGCGGGACCTGCTCCAAAGAGGATCGTGGTCGCCTATGGCTTCTGGATCTTCCTGCTGAGTGATATCATCATGTTTGCCGCGCTGTTCGCGAGCTACGCGGTCCTCGTGCGCTCCACAGCCGGCGGGCCGACCGGCGCCCAGTTGTTCAATCAGACTACGGTCGCGATTGAAACTGTTTGCCTTCTCGTTTCGAGCTACACTTGCGGATTGATGTCCTTGGCCACCAATTCGCGCCGCTACCTCAGGACCTATTTAGGGGCTCTGATCACTTTCGCACTCGGAGTCACGTTTCTTAGTCTCGAGATCCGCGAATTCTCAAGCATGATCTCCATCGGCGCGGCGCCGCAGCGGAGCGCGTTTCTGTCCGCATTCTTCACGCTTGTCGGATGCCACGGGCTGCACGTCGCGCTCGGCCTGATCTGGCTGATCGTTATGATGGTGCAGGTGGCGGTATTCGGATTTGCTGCAAGGGTGGAGCATCGCCTGCTCTGCTTCTCGTTGTTCTGGCACGCGCTTGACATCGTTTGGGTCGGGGTATTCACGGTGGTTTATTTGATGGGAGTGAGTTCATGACCGAAGCCCGACAGGAACGCGCACCCGGAGACAGGCCGAGCCGCGAGATGCACGCATCGGCTCCATCCGAGTTTCTCGTCTACACGATCGGCCTTGTTGTGGCGGTTCTTCTCACGGCCACGTCGTTTTGGACTGCAAATACGACGCTGCTCTGGCCGGGCGGCGTATTCCTCGGGCTCGCCGTCCTCGCCATTGCCCAGATGGGCATTCACCTGGTGTTTTTCCTGCATATCAGTAGCGGGCCGGAAAGCACCAACAACGTGCTCGCGCTCGCCTTTGGCGCCCTCATTGTATTCGTCGTGATCGCCGGCACGATGTGGATCGTGGCAGATATGAATATCAACATGATGATGCCGTCGGGTGCGCCGATGAGCATGCAGATGCAACAATGAAGTGCGCAGGATACGGGCCGCCAGCGAGCCTCTCTACGCAGTGCATTTACGATAATGTTGGTGGCGCCGTCGATCAGGAGGGGGCGCTCGGCGGCGCGACCGCCGTTTCAGGCCAATTCAGGTGGAATACGTCTCACGCGTCAGACGCGATCGTTGTCGAACAGCGCTGAGGCGGCGGTGTCTCAGCATTGGCAAGGAGATCGCGAGCTCGAACGGGTTCATTGGAGTAATTGATCCGACGGTGCCGCTCATCATTCGTCCAGGATAGCACTGGATCCCGCAATAGCGCTTTGAGCTGGAAAGATCGTGCAAATAGCCCAGTTCCAGCAGCCGCGAACACGTCGCGCAGACAGTGGAAGATGCGCGGCGCCATGTTGTTCACCATCACAATTCAAATGGGACTGGACGTCTAACGATCAGTCTGTCGTGTGGTGCGTTTGCGAGCGCTATTAGTATCTCTAGCGCCGGACATTTGCGTGACGTCCACCTGGATCACCTGCCTGCAAGCATCGCTGAGTTCGGAGCTGCGCTCTCTGAGACAAGCCGTTATGTCGTCCGCATTGCAGATGAACGCACTGCAAAGTATCAACCCGTCGGGCGTGCATGCCAAACGCTGTTCCGGTGTCCCCTGTGAGAACGAAGGGGCAGGCCAAGCAATTGCGAGCGCAAGCACAGGGACGCACACGACCGCGGTCGCAAGACATCAGAGTTTGTAGTTTTCGACCCCGCTGCGGCCCTCCGTCTTCCTGGAAGCGACTTGCGCAGGATTTGGCAATACGTGGTTGTTCGGTTCAACTGGTTTGTATCGACATCGGGTAAGCACGAATCATCAAGCTATTACACGTTTGTCCAAGCTTTGGAGTCGACGCCAACGCTAACCTTGGGTACGAAATGATGCGCTTAATGCGGATTGCTGGCGGGGCGAGGACATGCTCAAGGGATTCACGGCTCCGAGGTCCCCGCGGGGCGCTGCTGCATTGGTCCCGTCGCCCCCGTGGCATTTCGCTGGTGACGTTCTGGCGGTTGAGTTCTGGAATGATCCCGATGTATCGGTCGACATCCTTCCGACTGGCGTCCAACTCGACGAGAAATGTCCAGGTCACTCAGTCGCGCTCTTCACAGACTACCAGTTCACCGCGCAGGGCGATGAATATCTCGATCCTGCCAGATACCAATGTCGCGGATTCAGCGTCCTCCTAGACGCGATGTGGCAGGGCACACGAATAGCGTGGTGTCCATATTGTTATGTCGACAACGACGCTGCCTTGATGAGAGGTTGGATCCAGGGCTATCCAAGAAAGTTCGGCGCCGTACACCAGACCCGCTCGTTTCCCACGATGGGCGTGGCGTCGGCGCCGCTCGCCCACGATAGCAGGTTCTCAGCCTGCATGTCGGCTCATGGTCGGTTGTTGGTGCAAGCCCGTGTTACCTTGCGTGAAAGAGCGGAGCGTCTTGTTGGCTTGCTCGATCGCAGAATTGTCGGACGACGATATCTCCCACGGGTCTCAGCGGGCATGCATGATAGGCCAGCCGTGGATGAACTTGTTCGATCCGTTTCGGACCATTTGCTGACCACAAACATCTGGATTGGCGAGGGTGAGCTCGATTTCCCGGAAGCGTATGGCGAGGAATTGGAAGTGCTGGGGCCAGTCAGGGTAGGACGCGGATATCGGTTCTCGTTCTCCTATTCCGTCACCGATATCGAGATTCTGGCAGATCTGACTCCCTAGCAATCGTAATGATCGCACTAAGTTGCGTTCGGGATTGCGGCAGGAATGAACAAGCCGACACACTTCAATCAAATCAGTTATGGGCGGTTTCGGTAACCTCCCTGACGAAAGTGACGCGCAGGACACGGGAATGCTCAAGGGCTTTACAGTTCCGAAGTCGCCATTCGGCCAAGCCGCTCTAACCCCGCCACCACCCTGGCACTATGCCGGCGATGCCGTTGGTGTCGAATTCTGGACGGACGGAGACGCGACGGCCGCGACTTTGCCGAATGGTCTTTCCCCGGATCCGAACTCAAGCGGTCACGCCGTCATGATGTTCCTGGATTGGCAATTCACCGCCCAGGACGATGAATATCTTGAGCCCGCCCGTTATCAATATCGCGAGGCATTTGTTTTGGTTGACGCCATGTATCGCGACGTGCGGGTTATGTGGTGTCCATACATTTATGTCGACAATGACGCCGCGCTGGCGCGCGGTTGGACGCAGGGCTTTCCAAAGAAGATGGGTAGCATTTTTCAGACGCGCTCCTTTGCGGCCTTAGGCCCTGCCGCGGCCCCCGTCACGTCGGGCAGCCGCTTTGGCGCCAGCCTTTCGGCGCATGGTGAGCGTCTTGCGGAAGCCTGCGTTACCTTGCACCGGCCGGCTGAAAACGGACTGTCTCTCTTCCGTCGCCCCACGGTCTTGCTGCGATACTTCCCGAGACTGGCGGCCGGCTACCAGGACAAGCCTGCGGTCAACGAGCTGGCGATGTCGATCACCGATAATCTTACCGTTGCCGGCGCTTGGATCGGGAAGGGCGAACTTAACTTTCCGAAAGCGAACGGCGAAGAACTCGACGCGCTCGCGCCGAAGAGGATCGGGTCCGGGTTTCGTTACTCACTTTCTTACTCGGTTAGCGATCTGGAGATATTAGAGGATCGGGGGCTCGTAGGTGACTGAAACCATTTCGGCCCTAAACGGGGAAGCGCCAAGTCCCTCGCTCGCGGAGAGGTCTCCACGGTACCTCCGTCGCGCAGAGAGCCTCGGCCGGAGCGTCTTGCGGTGAGGCGGTGTTCTGAATGCTGCGAAGTCAGGTTCGATGAGATGTAAGTATCTCATATAGAATGACAAATCCGTTTCGTGGTACGAAGCAAGATTAACCTTCCATAACGCTGATTAACGAGCCAAGAGGCGCTCCTTACTGCACTCTTCCCGTCGATCCGAAGGCTCGGATAGACGTTGAGGAGTGTCCATGGAAGGACTTCAAACCGCCGCAACAGAGTATTCCCTTGCAGACGGTCAGCAATTCCACCTCATTGCGAATAGCGTGGCCAAGCTGCTTGAAACTGCAAGGAGAGAGTTGGGGCGCGATCAGGAGGCTGCCAAGGCGTCGCTGGTCACGGCATCCCACATCCTGCAAGCAGAGATCGACCGTTGTTCAGGCGCTAACGGCGCCAGCAGGGGCGGTCTGGCGGCTTGGCAGATCGTCCGCGTGCGAGCTTACATTGATAGCAACTTACACCGTACGATTCACATCGGGGATCTCAGTGGGATCGCGCGACGAAGCAAGGCGCACTTCTCTCGAAAATTCAAACTGGCCGTCGGCGAATCGCCACATGCCTACGTAGTGAGAAGGCGTCTGGAAAGAGCTTGCCACCTGATGATGACCAGCGCGGCACCACTCAGTGAGATAGCCTTGAGCGTAGGATTTTCGGATCAGGCACATCTATGCAGGCTCTTCAGACAGGCCTTTGGTCAAAGTCCGGCCAACTGGCGACGGGAGCGCGGCGTTCCTGGCGAGGGCGGCTCAAGAACCGGCTTGGACGGAAATATCCCATGAGCGACCAGCAAGACAAAATGCTGAGCTTCGGCCCTTTCGAACTGTCGGTCGGAGGCCGGATTTTGACGAATGGCGCAAATGTCGTGCCGCTCGGCGCGCGCGCCATGGACCTCCTCATTGTCCTGGCGGAGCAAGCAAACAAGGTCGTCGGTAGGAGAACCCTGATCGAGCGGGTTTGGCCGAAGGGCGGAGTTGAACAGGTCAGCCTGCGCGTTCATATCTCGGCGCTACGCAAGGCGCTCAATCGGAGCGATCCAGGCAGGCGCTATATCGCGAACGTGCCAGGGCGGGGATACAGCTTCGTCGTACCGGTAACGTCACTTTCCTCGCCAATGTCCGGGGATATAAGTCCATCTTCGAGGTCCCGATTGCCTGCGCGCCTGGTCCGGATGCTCGGACGAAGAGAGGCGCTCGCCGCGATCCAAATGAAGCTGGCCGAGCAGAAATTTGTGACGATCGTCGGTCCCGGCGGGATCGGCAAGACCACGGTAGCGGTGGCGGTTGCTCACGAAATGAGCGCCACTTTCCCTAGCCAAATCTATTTTGTCGACCTGAGTGCTCTCGGTGGCGCCTCGTTCGTCGCTCCAGCAATGGCCGCAGCACTAGGCGTTTCGGTGCAAACAAACAATGTCGTACCGGCTCTGATCGATCGGCTGCAGGGAAGGCCAACGCTCATCCTTCTAGACTGTTGCGAACACCTTATCGACGAAGTGTCGGCTGTGGCGGAAGAACTGATTTGCCGCGTCCCGACACTTCATTTGCTCGCGACGAGTCGGGAGGCGATGCGAGTTGAAGGTGAACATGTCTATGAACTCTGCGCGCTCGCATGCCCTGGGGAAGACAGCACTTTGTCGGCACATGACGTCCTGCAATATCCCGCGGTCCAACTGCTGATCGATCGCGCGCGGGCCGTACGTGGTGACTTCGAGCTAACAGATGCCGATGCGCCGATTGCAGCAAGAATCTGCCGGCGGCTCGATGGAATTCCATTGGCAATCGAACTGGCAGCCGGAAGAATTGACATATTTGGCCTCAGTAAGACCGCAAGCTTGCTCGACGACCGGCTAAATCTGTCATGGGTGGGGCGTAGAACGGCGCCGCCCAAGCACCAGACCTTGAACGCCGCGCTGGAATGGAGCTATGACCTGCTTGGCTTGAGAGAAAAGCGCATACTAAGCCGGCTCAGTGTTTTCGCTGGTGGGTTTACGTTCGAAGCGGCGGTCGCTGTTGTCGCCGACGGAACGATAGATGAAGCAAACGTCTCGGATTGCATCTGGGAGCTCCGCTCGAAATCGATGATTGCCGCACAGGGACAGGGCGCAAGGCTGCGCTTACTCGACACCACTCATGCCTTTGCATCACAACGGTTCGCGGAAAGCGGCGAGGAAGTTGGTTGGCGCCGGCGGCACGCGCTCTACTTCATTGAATTGTTCAAACAAGGCGTTTCAATGGACATTCCTGAGAGGCTCCAGGCGCTTGAGGACGAGGTCGGCAATGTCAGAGCGGCTCTGAACTGGGCTTTCTCGGTCCAAGGCGATTCGAAAATTGGCATTGAACTTGCCGCCGCTTCGGCAAGCACCTGGATGGCAATGGCCCTACTTACCGAATGTCGGGAGTGGATGACGAAAGCCATCAGTCGGCTCGACGATGCGAGTACCGGCTCGCGTCAAGAAATGGTCATTCAGTCCGCACTCGCCAGTTGCATGATGTTCACCGATGGTATGACAGAAGAGTCATATGCAAGCTGGGCGAAAGCGCGCGTTCTTGCCGAGTGTCTTAACGACACAGAATGCCAGCTCGATTCTCTGCTTGTTCTGTGGGCCCACCAAATACGGCTTCCTCGTTATTCCGAGGCAAAAGAATTGGCAGATCGCTGCGGCGATGTCGCTGATATGAGCGACGATCGTGGCGCGATCGCAACGGCCAATTACATGCGGGGCGTGACCTACCATCACACTGGACGAATATTGCAGGCCGAAGCTTACTTTGAATCGTCTCTGCATCGCGATGATGAAGCGTCTCGGCGGTCTCTCATCAAGCGGTTTGGCTACGATCGGAAAGTCGACGCCTTGGCCGTATTGGCCAACCTGACCTGGCTCCGGGGATGTCCTGATCAGGCGCGGCGCCTTAAACTGACGTCGATAGCTGAGGCTCGCCAACTAGACCACGCGGTACCGCTCTGCGTGGCGCTGGCCTGGGCAAGCTTTAACACGTATCTGACTAGTCCGGACGATCCCGAGACAGAATCGCTTGCGAACGAACTCGTCGACCACGCCGGCAAATACGCGGTGGAGAGCTATCACGGCTTCGGCCTCAGCATGCAGGCTCTCTGCAGCGTCAGACGGGGTGGGGGCGATACAGCTTCGGCGACGCTGTACCGCGGTTTGGAGAAGTTGTCTGCGGCGCGATACGGAGTGTTCAATTGGATCCTGCAAGCAGAGTTTGCAAGATGTACGGCCGCCGCGGGTCACCCACGGCTGGGATTTGCTGTCTTCGAACGGGCCAAGATCGATCTTGACGAGGCGCAGTGGTCCGCTGCTGAATTGCGCCGCATCAGAGGCGAACTGGCCCTTCATAACGACGAGGGGCTTGCAGTTGCCAGGCAGTATTTTTTGTCTGCGCTCGAACTATCAGCTAGCCAAGCCAGCTTGTCGTGGGAGCTTAGGGCCGCGACCAGCTTGGCTATTGCGGAAAATTCGGCCGAGCGAAAGGAACGCGCACGGCAGGCCCTGCAACTCACGCACGCAAAATTCCGAGAAGGCCTTGAGACCGTCGATCTACGGTTGGCCAAGCAGGTATTGACCGTTTCACATTTGCACGATGGCGCCGCCAATTCGATGCACTGAGCTTGTTGCTGGAGGAGGTTTCGGGTAACCCTTGATGGGCTGGGGGTATATTTGCTCAAGACCGAGGACGAACGGTGCAACGACCGAATCGTCGAGGCTCTTGGCGGAATGGGTTATGTCGGTTCAACAAATTGGCTCACCGGGTGCAATCCGGCTTCGGTTTGGTCCATTCGAGCTGAATGTCGCCGAGCGCTCTCTCAGCAAGGCGAACGAGGTCATTCCCCTGGGTGGAAGGGCCTATGACATCCTGATTGCTCTTCTCGAAAAGGCCGGCGAAGTTGTTGGAAAGGCCGAACTGATCGCGAGGGCATGGCCTGATGTATCGGTCGACGAAGGTAGTCTTCGCGTTCATCTGGCGGCACTGCGCAAGACGCTGCGCGACGGTCAGTTCGGTGACAAGTACATCGCAAATATCCAGGGCCACGGCTATAGCTTTATCGCACCGGTCAAGCGCCTTCCGGCGGACCATGGCAGAGGTGAGGCATCTTCGGGATTGTCCAACCTGCCGCCCGCGCTGGGCCGCATGGTCGGCCGTGAAAATGTTGTTCGTGAGATGCAGGCTTGGCTCCAGACGGACCAGCGCCTGATTACAATTGTGGGTGCCGGCGGAACAGGCAAGACAACGGTTGCTCTGGCAACTGGACACGGGGCGTTGGCCGACTTTTTTGACGCCGTTGTCTTTATCGACCTTTCAACCGTAAGCAACGAGCAGCATGTCATTGGCGCCATCGCTTCCGTGGTCGGGCTCGATTCGCAGTTGGTCGATCCAAGGGAGGCATTGGTGACCTTTCTGCGCCCTCGCAGAATGCTTATCATTCTCGATAGTTGCGAGCATCTGATCGCGAAGGCCGCGGAGATATCGGACCATATTCTACAGAATACCCGCGGCATCTACGTACTCGCGACCAGCAGGGAGGCGTTGCGCGTTTCTGGCGAACGCGTACTTCGTCTTTGTCCACTGGAGTGCCCACCAGAGCAGCCGGGGCTGACTGCATTGGAAGTGCTTGCCTATCCGGCAGCACGATTGTTCGCCGAGCGCGTCAGTGCTCGCCGGGGCAACTTTACGCTCAGTGACGACGAAGCCCCCATGGTTGCCGAAATTTGCCGCAAGCTCGACGGCATTGCGCTCGCCATCGAGCTCGCCGCCGGAAGAGCGGCCGTCTTTGGCGTCAGCAATACCGTGGCAAGATTGGGTTCGCGTCTCGATCTTCTGAAGTTCGGCCGCCGAACGGCCAATCCACGGCATCAGACACTCGCAGCGACGCTGGACTGGAGCCACGATCACTTGTCCGAGGCGGAACGAGTTGTACTGCGACGTGTCGCGATCTTCGTCGGGCACTTTTCATTGGAAGCGTTGGTTGCGGTTGCGGAGCAGGGAGGAATTGACAGGTCCGAAATTGCAAGCGCGGTGGAGAATCTTGTCAACAAATCGCTCATAGTGGCGTGGCCCAGCTACCGGCGGATGCTCTACCGATTGCTCGGTACGACGCGCTCCTATGCATTGGAGAAACTCGCTGCGAGCGGCGAACATAATTCCATGGCGGCGCATCACGCGGGCTATTTGAGCCGGTCATTGGAAGACAACCGGGGCAATGTTTTCGATCTGGAGCCCGGACAATCCCTGGCAGGCGCGATGCAGCACTATCTTGGAGATGTCCGTGCCGCGCTTGAATGGAGCTTTGGCCCCGATGGAAGCGATGGCGCGGCTATACGAATGGCGGCCGCGGCCGCGCAGTCGTTTCTGGCCAGGTCGCTTTTCGTGGAGTGCCGGGATTGGATGGAGAAGGCGATCGGTAGGATTGCCGCGGACTGCGACCCGCAGGACCAGATGGAAATCCACGCTTCGCTTGCGTTGTCGCTGATGTTCACTACCGGGAACAGTGAAAGGGTTCGCGATGCCTTCAACACAGCGCTGGCGTTCGCAAAGCGTCGCGAGGATGCCTACCAGCAACTGCGTCTTCTCAGCGGGCTGTCGATGTATCTTCATCGTACGATGGACGTGGCGGGCAGTCTTGAAGTTGCGCTACGCGCGGAATCTGTCGCGAACAAGACAGGAAATCCGGAAGATGCAGCGCTTGCCGATTCGATGCTGGGAGCCGCCTATTATATGCGGGCGGACCACGTCCGCGCGCCAAAATACCTCGAGCGAGCCCTGCGGGGGTCATCGGCGTCCCGGCGGTTCAACGCAACTCAATATCTGTTTGATCTGCGCACCACGTCGCTATTCAACCTTACCCGGTCGCATTGGTTTGCTGGCAATCTCGATAGGGCCGCCGGTTATGCTGAAAGAACCATCGAGGAAGCAGAGAGAGCGGATCATCCGATCGCTCTGTGTCGAGCCCTTATTTTGACGATGCCTCTCCATTTCTGGATCGACGAGTTAGAGCAGGTCGAACGGAGGCTCTCCGCGCTCGAGGTCACTGCGGAGAAGTATTCGTTGGAGCCATTTCGTGCGGTCGCCGCGGGACTTAGGGGACGCTATCTGATTCGCATCGGCCGATCGGCGGACGGCATATGGCATCTGCGGAACGGTTTGGAGAAGCTGCGGACTCAACGATACGAAATGCTTGTGACAGATTTTGTATCCGAACTGGCGGTCTGTCTGGCAAAACAAAACGAGCGCCCGGAAGCGTTGGCTCTCATCGACGGCTCGATAGCAACGCAGCTTAGATTGAAGAGGCCTCTTCACCTTCCAGCCCTGTTTTTGGCGAAAGGCGTGGCTTTGATGTGTGGGGAATCCGAACAGAGTGATCGGGCGCTGGAGTGTTTCGAGGAGGCGATGACTCTGGCACGGCAACAATCCGCCCTTTCGTTCGAACTGCGGGCAGGATTGGAGCTTGCGCGGCTTTGGATTGATCGGGGTCAAACCGGAAGAGCCCATGATCTCATTGGCCTCATTTACGGGCGCTTTGCTGAAGGTTTCGGAACGCCGGATCTTGTGTTGGCGAGGCGAATGCTCGAACAGGCGAGCGTTCGTGAGCTGCAAGCCGGTTGAAGGAGGCGAAACTTCACTGCGTGGTGACAATGCCCAGGGTCTGTGCACGGGATACGGCCTGCGCGCGTCTTTCCACACCCAGCTTGGTGAAAACGCTCTTGAGGTGCGACTTCACGGTCTCGGGACCGATAACAAGGCTCCGGGCGATTTCCTTGTTGGACAATCCATCCGCGACCAGCGTGAGAATGTCAGTCTCGCGATGACTCAATGAGGCGAGAATTCGGGCACTTGAGCTCGGTGCCGAACGATCTTGTCGTACTCGCTGCAGACCCGCCGCGAGGCGATCGACGTAGGGGATCATATCCGCTTTGACGTTTCCTGCCTCCCGGGTTGCCCGGAGAAGCTCGGAAATGACGGGCCCTTCGTCTAGAACGGTCTGGTAAAGACCGGCCTGCGCGCACGCGGCAAGCACACGGCGAAAGCGGCTTACCGCCTCCGCGGCCTTGCCCGCACTGAGCTGAACTGCCGACAGGTGGATCGCAATGCACATCAGGAATTGACGGTGCTGCATTGCTTCGGCTTCTCGTCGCAACTGTTGCAGGATCGAAATGGCTTCGTCTGGACGATCCTGCTGGCCCAGCAAATGAGCGCCGGCCAATTTGTGGTACCACTCAATCTCCGACCAGGCGCTAGGCCTCGGTGCGGGGTATTTCCGCGCAAGGCGTTCCAGGCGATCAACGCATGCGGCGGCTTCATCCAGCCGGCCATCGTTAAGGTAGAGCCGCGCCTGCTCCGCGATCACGCCGGCCGAGAGCCTGCCCCAATCCCGCGCGACGCCCAGATTTTCAGCTCGCTCCAGCAGAGTGCGGGCCCGTTCAAAGTTCATCCGCGCGGCGGCGACCCGGGAGATCACGAAATAGGTGCTCCACACGCAATCGAGCATGGTCCCCGAGTTGATCAGCGGGACGCGATCGATGACCCAGGCTTCCGCCTCATCGAGCTGGCCTTGCTCGTATTTGATTCGCGCGATCAGGCTTGCCGGCAAGGCCGCGGCAATCGAATTCGGCCCGACATCCTGCTCGGCTATCCGCAAGCCTTCGCGGTAGTGCTCGTCTGCCGCTGCGAGACGTATCTGCCGCTCCTCTGCAAGCCCGTTCAGGCAGTGTCGATACACCGAGGCAAATACGTTCCTGCGATCCTCCTCGACCGAATAGGGTATCCATGGTGTCGCATGGAATTGCTTGAGGTTGCCCGTCTTCATATAGCTGAAGCGAACGACGTTTGAAGCAACATTCGCGGTCCAGGGATCGGATGATCGGTTCATGCAATCCTGTGCCAGAGGCAGCGCGCCTTCGCTGTCATCCTTCAGCGCGATAGCAACAGAGCGGATCGCCTGGCATTCGCACAGCAGATTGCCATCCGGCAGAGGCGTTGCGGCGATATCGCCTTCGATGTCGGTTGCGAGATTTAGGGCCTCGTCAAAACGAAGCGCGAGCGCCAATCCCCAGGCGATCGCCAACCGGACCTCGCACTGACCTCGCATGAGCTCGTCAGGAAATTGGCGCTGCCATTCCAGCAAGGTGAAGAGATCGCCTCTCTTGATCAAAGCCATCGCGCAATTGTTGATCCAGCCGATCGCGCGGTGCGGAGCGCCGGCTGCAATCGCGTGCTGGACCGCTTCAGTCCACAATTCGTGGGAGGCATACCAAAGCGCCGCACGCCCGTGCAGTTCAGGAACTTCAATGCCACGGTCCGCCTCTAGCCGCTGTCTCAGATATTCGGCAAGCAGCGTGTGATAGCGAAACCAGACTCCATCATTGTCAAGCGGCGTGAGCAGCATTTGGCGCTGCGCAATCGATGCCAGGATTGTGCGGCTCGCGCTCAGACCTGTCACAGCCTCGCAGAGTGGACCGGAGAGCCGATCAAGAACTGCCGTACGCAGCATGAAGTCGACCAATTCGACCGGAAGCCCATCCAGCATCTCCGTCAGGTAGGCGGCAATTGGACGCTGCGAACCGGAGAGCTTGTGAACATACTCCTTCAGGCCGGATCCGGACTGCGACGGCATGGCTGAGATAATTCGCAGGGCGGCGGGCCACCCTTCGGTCTTGCGCTGTAAGAGTTGCACATCGGGGAATTCCAGAATACCAGGTTTGGTGCCGTCCAGAAACGCCTGTGTCTCCTGCATATCGAACCGCAGGGCCTCGGCATCAATCTCGATCAATTGGTTCTGGGCTCGCAAGGTCGCGAGCGGCAGGGGAGGTTCGGTGCGTGTCGTAAGCACCACATGACAATGGGACGGTGCGTGCTTCAGAAAATAGGCGACGGTCTGATGGATGCGAGACGCGCTGACCCAGTGATAGTCCTCGAGAAACAGATAAACGTCGTCTTCTATCTCTGCCAGATCGTTGATTAGGCTCGACAGGATCGCCGTTGGGTCGATCAGGTTGTTTTCCAGGATCAGCCCGATCGCGCTGGCACCGACGTCCGGACAGGCCCGGTGCAGGGCGTGAGAGACGTAAAATAGAAACCGCGTGGCCTCGTCGTCGTCTGGATCTATCGTCAGCCACCCAACGGCATTACCGTCTTGCTCGAGCGTCTCGGCCCAACTGGCTGCTAGTGAGCTCTTGCCGAAGCCCGCCGGCGCCTTGATGACGCCAAGTCGCTTGGCCGGGAGCTCGGACAAGATGACGTTGAGCCGGGAACGTGCGACCAGCCCGACAAATCGTGCCGGCAGGATCTTTGTCGCGAGGAATGGCAGCTGTGCTCCGCCGGGCAAGGTGCCCGTTCCATGAGACAGATGGCTGGAGTGCGGCTGGATCAAGGACTCCCCCTAACCACGTCGGTCCTCCCCCCATTCGGGGGATGCAAGCAACGGTGAAAGTGTACGATCTCTGTTAGCGAGAGGGAAGCGCCATGCATCGTCGGTTGTATGCAGCTCGCATGCCGACCGCCGCGTGCTGATCCCTTCAGGTCCGCGCGTGAAGCCGAAAAGCAAGCATGTCTAACAAGAACGCACGCTTGGGTTTCTCGCGGATCGTTGAACATCCAGCAAAAGCGCCCTAGCCCGTGCCAAAAACCATGGCTGACGATGAGCTTCGTGGAGATCTGCTGTTTGGCCCCTTTGAGCTTTCGAGCAAAGAGAGGGTGCTTCAGCGCGACGGCGTGGCGCTACCCCTCGGCAGCAGGGCCCTCGACATCCTGATCTACCTTGTCGAACGTCCGGGTAAGGTGATCGCAAAGCAGGAGTTGATCGACCACGTCTGGCCGGGCGTGACCGTGGAGGAGGGGAACCTCCGGGTCCATGTGGCCGCGATCCGCAAAGCGCTTGGTGACGGCCAGTTCGGCAACCGATACATCACGAACGTAAAGGGGCGGGGCTACTCGTTCGTCGGCGCAGTGGTCGCCCTCGGAGGCGCCAGGGAAAGCCGGAATGCCAAGTCCAACTACCAAGGCAGGCTTCCGGTGCGACCGATCATGATGATCGGACGCGATACCGTGGTCAGCGAGGTTAGCAGCAAGCTTCGAAATGAGCGTTTCGTAACGCTGCTCGGCCCCGGCGGCATCGGCAAGACGACGATTGCCTTGGCCGTTGGCCGCGCCGTGACGGAGGAATTTGGCAGCGAGATCTATTTCGTTGATCTGGAAAGCCTCACCGATCCGCACCAGGTTGCGGGGGCTGTCGCGACGTCTCTGGGAATCTCACTTAAATCGACCGATCCTGTTTTGGAGCTGGTCGACCTGGTTCGGTCTCGAAAGCTTCTTATTATTCTCGACAGCTGTGAGCATGTGATCGAGGCGGTCGCCTTGATTGCCGAACAGCTCTACCAAGAAACGCAGCAGGTCTATCTTTTGACCACAAGTCGCGAGTTGCTGAAAGTCGAGGGCGAGAATTGTTGCCGGGTGCTTCCCCTTGATTCTCCAACAGACGGCTCAGAGCTGACGGCAAATGCCTTGCTTCGATATCCGGCAGTGCAGTTGTTTGTACGGCGAGTGGCGGCAAGGGCAGGAGGTGTCGTTCTCACCGACGAAGAGGCGCCGCTTGTTGCAGAAATGTGCCGAAAGCTGGATGGCATGCCGTTGGCAATTGAGTTGGCAGCGGGTCAGGTTGCTGCACTCGGCCTCAAAGACACCGTTTCCCGCTTGGTGTCTCAGCCGGAATTGCTGAAACTAAGCCATCGGACGGCAGTTCCCAGGCATCGGACTCTTAGGGCGACACTGGATTGGAGCTACGATCTGCTGTCCGACGCAGAGAGGATTGTTCTGCGACGCATTGCTCCTTTCGTCGGCCATTTCACCCTGGAGGGCGCACGGCACGTCGCGGGCGAACCTGGCGAAGACGCCGGAGAAATTTTTGACGCAATCGCCGGCTTGGTCGAGAAGTCCTTGATAGCAACTCGGGTCGACGAAGCGCAGGCACATTACCGGTTGCTGGACACGACCCGGGCGTATGCACTCGAAAAGCTGGAGGAGCATGCTGAGGTCGACGTGGTCGTCCGTCGGCATGCGGAATACATTGCCGGACATCTGGCGACGCCTAATCGCATTCGGGCTGAGCGAATGCTCGATAAGCGAACGCTCCGGCGCGCGGGCTGAATGAGAGGCGCAATCGCGAAGCAGAGAGGACGCTTCGTAAGATGACATCTTGAGCGTTGGCAAGCACGGCGACTGCAGCCTGCACTGTGCAAAGAAAAACAGGGGCTGAGCACAACGAGCCTCAGGGTCTGCGCCAGCGACAGGCCTGCACTGGTCCCCTCAGACAATTGTGGATCCGATGTCGCTTGAGGTGGAAATGCCGTCGCTCTTGCGAAGACCGATGACTTTGGCCTTCAAGGTCAACTGATAGTTGGTCTTGGCCATACGGTTTTCCCATGCTTGTCGAAGGTGCGGGAGCAGGCATGGCGGCTGGGTTGAGGATTGCAATCTTTGCTGGCGCGGAATTGCTGCGGACGTGGCGGCATACACCAAAAGGGAAGGCCGCCTGCGTTGCCACAAGCGGCCCAAGTCTAGGGAGGAAACGCCCAAGGGGGCAGCGATAGCGGGAGCACTACCGCATACCCGAGCTAAGACGATCGCGATCAGCAGCGCAATTGGACGTAGGTAAACGTCGGGCAACTAAAGCGGTCACGGAACGATACGAAGGTTTATAGCGCTCGTCCTTCCGACCAGTTCCGCACTGAGTAGACGAAAGCCTCGCCACATGGGGGGGCTTGTCGCTTTCAATGGCCGCGTCGAATTCGGCGGCGGGACGTTGGCGACGCGACCGCTTGTCGCTATCAGCCGCTTCATTCGGGGAGGGAGGGTGCCCTCCTTATGCTGATTGTTGCCCTTTCTTGAGCAACTCGCCCATGCTGCCCAAACGCGCGAGCTTGAACGCGATCAGCGAGTTGCCGATCCACATTCCGGGCGGCTCACTTGTGCCCCGCTGCATGATCGTCCATAGCCTGTAAGACTTGCCGAGCGAACATCGTAGGAACCGGAAGCTGCGAAGCAGTCGAAGACGGGATGGCCAGCATTCAGTACAAATTGTCGGTACTTAAATTGATCGGCCGCGGGGTCATCGGTCTCGAGGCGGCTCTAAAAGCACCTGCTTTAGACCCTCGGCAGTATCCACAACAATCACAAAATACAGTGTCCCGTCCTCATCCATTAAACCTCCGCTGATTGCCTTTCCGCGCGCCGATCGTTCCGCGACGACGACGGCATCCGACAGGTTCTGCCGAACGGATTTCAACGCCAATAAGTTGCGTCGATCCAGTGGTTCAAGGCCCTTAACCGACAGCGCCCGTTTGTCACCTGCAATGCTGCTTCCTGTCCTAGCGTCAATAGAATGCTCCCAAATTTGCTCTTTGTGAATGTTCTTCACTCTATAGACCGGCGGGTTCGCCCCGCCATCGAAGCTGATGTCAACAACTCTCGATCCGGTGTGTAATCTCTCGGCAATCAGCATTGCCTGCTGCAGGGATACTTGCGCGTTGCGGAACATCTCCAGCTCACGATCAATAGTCCCTTCAAGTTCGGAATTCTGTCCGTCTAGCGCATGCGGTGTTTCATTCGATTTGGCAGTCGCCTCCGGCGAAGCGAAGACCAAGGCCGACAAAATCACAGACGCGATGAGTCTCGTTTTCAACATCAGCTAGCTCCCGCGAAAGTCAACTTTCGCAATTTCATAGTTGTGCCTACGGTTCGGTCGAACGCCATCCACGATGACGGGCGTTGTTTCTGCCGCACGTGGTGACACATCGGCTCTTTCCCACGTGGAACGACAACGGCTTAGGAGGCTGGTTCATATTGCGATACTCAACATGGGCTTTCTATGCCACGAGGGCACTGGCCGATTACCCGGGTTACGGAAGCCGAATTACCGGGGACCGAACCCGCTACCCATGCGGAACCAGCGCCGAACAGAGGTCGTTGCATTCCATCGAATCTATGGGAGGCTTCAGATGAGAATGCTTGTCGAAATGTGCTCTCAACGGCACGATTCCTCTGGATTTCCCGTTTGTTCGTTATCTCGATGCAACACCTCGATCACCAAAAACCCCGTGCAATAACCCATCGCGAGGTCGGATTGATCATCGAGGAACACTCGCGGCAGGTGTTGCTGGTTTAAGTTGCTAGTTCGGGGTGGTCCGGCGGCATGTGTCGCGCGCCACATACGTTCAAATCCGAACAGCTACGTACAAGAGCGGGTCTCGTTGAAGATGCATAGTGGGATGCATTAACGAACTCTGGATTTCGCTGCTTGAACTATAGCTGCGAGGACCGAAGGGATCGAACGTTTGAGTGCGATAGCTACCCGAGCTGATCGCCGCCTCGTAGTCGTGAAATGAGACCGCAGACAAGCCCTACCACAAGCGGTGGCATTGTAGCTGGAGAGCAGCGGGGTGAAGGAACTTGCTAGTCTCGGTATGGTTGTGGTCTGGGTCCTATTGTTCTTGGTGTTCTTAACGATCTTAAGACCGAGCGCGATCGTGGCGGTGCAGGGTGACAAGGTGATAGACGTCGTCTCACGGGTAGGGATCTCAAAAAGCCCGGACTGAATGGACAGCTGAAATAAGTGCCCGCGGTCCACGACCAAATGTCGAAACATTTTCCTTATCAGATAGAAGCGGCATCCGTTGGAGGGCGGCCCGTTCACGCCCATCCGTGCCGGTCAGCCAATGGCGAGCAGCAGCGCGCCGCTGGCCGGCCGTATAGTAAGGCACAACCATCGTGCGGCCGGCGCGGTTCGATCGAATTAGTCAACATCTCGCCGATCATCAAGATCGGGCAAATCGGTATCAATGACGCGACGCAGCTCTCAGCTCTGGCGATCCTACAACTAGGCGTCCAGCAAAGGCCGCCCCAGTTGGCGGCCTCGTTGAATTCGAGTGGGCACAAAGCGTCAGTTATTGCGGTGTAGCAACATGCGCATATCCCGGAAGTGATCGGCACAGAGCCAAACTGTCGATTTCGACCCACAGCGGGCGTTGGATGTTTGGCCGCATCCTTGGTTTGGACGGACAAGTGAGCTGTCGCGAACTGCGGCAGTAGCTGTTATACTGCCTCACCGTCTAAGCCCAGGAACGCTCCACATGACCGGGAGTATTCATCGAGGGATGGCTTCCGAGCTGCAAGATCGCAGTTCGAGTGCGGCACATTCGATCGCAGTGCCACCTGAAATCGTCCGAAAATGGCAAGAGTTTGTGGATCTCCTTGCCGAAATCATGCACGTTCCGTCTGCCTCCATAATGCGAGTCGAGCCCCCTCACATCAAAGTTTTCGTCTCAAGTACGTCCAAGGGGAATCCTTGCGAACCGGGCGCTCTTGATGCGGGACCTTACTGTGAGACCGTCATGAAGACTGGTCAGCCGCTGCTCGTCCCTGACGCTCGCGAGAACGAAGCATGGAAAGTGAACCCGCATGTCAGGCAGGGGATGATCTCTTACCTGGGCGTCCCGATCGCCTGGCCTGATGGCCGCTTGTTCGGTACGATTTGCGTTCGCGACAATAAAAGGAACGAATATAGTGCGGCTTATCTCAAGCTAGTGCTGCACTTCCGGGACATGTTGCAGGCTGACTTGAAGTCGTTCGCAACACTGCAAGGCCAGCTCGAACAGCACGAGGTAAAGATCCGGCGCCTGATGGACGCGAACATCATCGGAATCATCATCTGGGATGCCGAAGGCCGCATTCTTGAGGCTAATGACGCCTTTCTCCGGATGGGCGGGTTCAATCGAGAGGATCTTATCTCGGGTCGCCTGACCCGAACGGACCTGACGCCGCCGGAATGGCGGGAGCGCGACGCGCGGACTGATACGGAGCTGAAAATGAATGGGGCAGTCCAACCATTCGAGAAAGAATACTTTCGGAAAGATGGGGGCCGCGTGCCCGTGTTGATCGGTTTGGCTGCCTTCGGCGACCAACGAAACGAGGGCGTCGCATTCGTGCTCGATCTAACGGAGCGCAAGCGGGCCGAGGAGGCATTGCGGGAGCGCGAGGCGAAGATTCGGCGCCTAGTCGACGCAAACATCATTGGAATTTTCATCACGGGCTTGGAAGGTCGGGTTCTTGAGGCCAATGACGCGTTTCTTCGTCTCGTAGGACATGACCGGGAGGATCTTGTTTCAGGTCGTGTACGCTGGACGGACCTGACCCCACCGGAATGGCGGGAGCACGACAAGCGTGCCCTACGAGAGCTATACTTCAATACTGTTGCTCAGCCCTATGAGAAAGAGTTTTTCCGAATAGACGGCAGCCGCGTACCTGTGCTGATTGGAGGCGCGCTGTTCGAAAAGGGCGACGACGAGGGCGTCGCGTTCGTCCTCGATTTGACGGAGCGCAAGCGCGGGGAAGATGCGCTGCGCGAGAGAGAGGCTCAACTCGCCGAGGCGCGGCGAGAACTGCGGCAGATGATCGATACCATCCCAATTCCGGTGGCGAGCTATTCGGCAGATGCCAGGCGCGACTTCGTCAACGCCGCCTGGAAAAAATACACGGGCCTTTCCGACGAGGCTGCGCTCGGCACGGAATGGTCCGTCGTGGCGCATCCCGACGACGTCACCACCGGTGAGAAAATGTGGCGTGACGCCCTTGCCACCGGCGAGCCGTGGCATACGGAGGAGCGCGTCCGACGTGCCGACGGACAGTATCGCTGGTTCGCTATCGACCGTGTCACTGCGCGAAACGAGAACGGCAAGATTATCAAGTGGTACGGTACCGCCTACGATATCGAGGATCGCAAGCGCGCCGAGGAACGCCTCCGCGTGCAGCACACGGTCGCGCAGATTTTAACGGAAGCTGCCACGATCGAAGAGGCCACGCCGAGAATCCTGTGGGCTATGGGCGAGTGTCTGGGATGGGACGTGGGCGCGCTTTGGCGCGTGGATCGGGAGGCCGAGGCGCTGCGCTGTGTCGAGCTCTGGCATAAGGCCACGATAGAAGTCCCGGAGTTTGAAAGAGTCAGCCGGGAATTCACTTTCCTGCCGGGCTTGGGACTACCGGGCCGAGTGTGGTCCAGCCTCCAGCCCGAATACGTTCCCGATGTCGTTCCTGATGAGAACTTCCCGCGCGGCCCGATAGCCGAGCGAGAAGGGCTACATGCAGCCTTCGGCTTTCCGATCTTGCTCGGGGGCGAGGCCCTGGGCGTGATTGAGTTTTTCAGTTGCGAGATCAGGCAGCCCGATCAGGAATTGCTCAATGCGCTGGCCACCATCGGCAGCCAGATCGGTCAGTTTATCGAGCGTAAGCGCGCCGAAGAGGCCTTGCGCAAGGTGCAGATGCAGCTGGCGCACGCCAACCGCGTCGACACCATGGGACAGCTCACGGCTTCGATCGCTCACGAAGTGAAGCAACCGATCGCTACGGCACGCAACAACGCCCGTGCGGCTCTGAATTTCTTGGATAAGCAGCCGCCAGAACTTGACGAGGTCAGGGAAGCCCTGGGCTGCATCGTAGGCGATGCCGATCGAGCCGGAGGCATCATTGACCGCATCAGAGATCACATCAAGAAAGCGCCACCACGCAACGATTGCTTTGATCTCAATAGGGCTATCGACGAGGTAATTGAACTAGCCCAGAGCGCAATCGCCGAAACAGGCGTCTCCGTCAAGACTCGCCTAAGGGAGCGGATGTATCCCATTCAAGGTGATCGCATCCAAGTGCAGCAAGTCGTCCTGAACTTGATTTTGAACGCGATCGAAGCCATGGGTTCGATCGAGGCGGGGGCACGAGAGTTGTTGATTAGTACCGAGCAAAGTCGGACAAATGACATTATCGTCGCAGTGCACGATACTGGGCCTGGCATTGACCCAGAATGTCTCGATCGCGTTTTCGAGGCCTTTTACACCACGAAGTCAGGCGGAATGGGAATGGGGTTGTCGATCTGCCAGACCATCATCGACGCACATGGGGGCCGGCTGTGGGCAGAAGCGAACGAACCCAGGGGAACCGTATTTCAGTTTACCGTCCCTAGCCCGGTAGAAGAATTCACGAATCATCCTCAGTCGGCTCCCGAGAATGGAGAGCCGCATGAAGACAGGCTAGTAGCCGCTTCTCGTCGACCGGCTTCGGAAGGTAGCAAATGATCCCATCCTTCAAAGCGCGAGCCCGGACTTGATCATCAGCATAGGCCGTCACGAGGATAGTCGGAATCTCATACCCTGAAGCGATGAGATGTCGGTAAAGGTCCGGTCCGGTCATTGCAGGCATATGAACGTCTGCAATCAAGCAAGCGGCTTCGCTGAGATAGGGAGAAGCGAGGAAATCGGCTGCCGACGGAAACGCCTCGACGCGGTAGCCCCGCGATCTCATAAGCCTCCTCATGGAGTCGAGAAAGAAACGGTCATCTTCGACGACCACGACCAAAGTCGGTTTCGGCATACGGTTGTCCAGTTCTTCGATCGAACCCGCGATACGTGTGGCGCTATTAGCTGTCGTATCCACGGGTGAAGTCGATAAACGCAACCTGCGCCCAAGAGTGCTACTGGGCAATGCTAATGCCCTATAAATTTTGGTTTAGCCGCCGCCCTACCGAATTCTTTGACCGCGCACGAGGGATGCAGCCGAATCGCAGCGACTTAGCAGTTTGTTCGTGTAAGCTTTGGTGTATGCTGCCCAAGTCCCATGGCGTAAAACAGTGCTATTCACGCCCACAGATTGGGACTACGCTGCGAACCGCACGGCCACTCCGAACCGGCGAACGGCGACAAAGGATCATTTCCGTGGTCTTTAATCGTGAGTAGCTGCGATGCAGGAGAAAACGTCCACTGTTTTGATCATAGAGGACGATGTCGAGCTTCGCAATTCGCTCGGGCGACTGTTGCGCTCGGTTGGCCTTCATGCCCAGCTATTCGGGTCCGTTTCCGATTTTTTAAAATCCGATTCCCCGGATGGTCCGGCCTGCTTGGTGCTTGACGTGAGATTGCCGGGGCAAAGCGGTCTCAATTTTCAGCGCGAGCTCGCTGCGGCGAATAGGGAGATCCCAATCGTCTTCATCACGGCACACGGCGATATCCGGATGTCAGTGCAGGCGATGAAGGATGGTGCTATTGAATTTCTTACCAAGCCGCTCCGCGACGAAGAACTGCTCGACGCTATTCATCTCGGTCTGGCTCGCGATCGTGCGCGCCGGGAGGGTGAAATGGCTTTGGCCGAGCTCAAGGAGCGGTTTAAATCGCTCAGCCCCAGGGAGCGTGAAATCATGATTCACGTCGCACGGGGACGCCTTAGCAAACAGATTGCTTGCGATATCGGTATCAGCGAGCCGACGGTAAAGGTGCACCGCAGCCACGCAATGCGAAAGCTGAACGCCCGTTCGCTTCCCGAGTTCGGCAGAATGGCGGCCAAGCTCGGCTTGGTACCCGAGAAATCGCACCAATCTTAAGCTGACGTATCTGTCCTGCCGACGTCCGGCTGGGTTCGATCCGCGGGCGCGCGGTCAGCGGCAAACAGCCTCCATCTCTTTGGGTCCACTGGCTTGTGAAAGTGACGAACATGCAGCTTAGCGCGTGAAAGTTCCTCCCCCGAGCGGCTTCTAAACCAAAGCTTAGGCAACGCGATACCACATGCGTAACTTGCATTACTCACGTGCAATAGATCGCCCGGCCGAAAGCCATCCATGATGCTGGCTGCGCGCAACAGCAGTACGCACAAGCGCGGCATTCGCCGGCATGCAGGCCGGGAAAAACCCGTCATTTGGCTGACATATGTCTGGCACCGTAATTCATAGGAAGCTGGGGTTCGGCCCTTTCGAGCTTTCGATTGGCGAGAGGGTGATCCGGCGCGACGGTCAGGTGCTTCCCCTCGGGGGTCGTGCGCTGGATATCTTGATCTACCTTGCCGACCGCCCGGGGGCGGTCGTAGCGAAGCAGGAACTGATTGATCGCGTTTGGTCAGACGTCACCGTGGAGGAGGGGAATCTCCGGGTCCACGTCGCTGCGATCCGCAAAGCGCTTGATGACGGCCAGTTCGGCAACCGATACATCACGAACGTAAAGGGACGGGGCTACTCGTTCGTCGGCGCAGTGGTCGCCCTCGGAGGCGCCAGGGAAAGCCGGAATCCTGAGTCCCGGCACCAAGGCAGGCTTCCAGTGCGACCGATCATGATGATTGGACGCGAAATCGTGGTCAGCGAGGTTAGCAGCAAGCTTCGAAATGAGCGTTTCGTAACGCTGCTCGGCCCCGGCGGCATCGGCAAGACGACGATTGCCTTGGCCGTTGGCCGCGCCGTGACGGAGGAATTTGGCAGCGAGATCTATTTCGTTGATCTGGAAAGCCTCACCGATCCGCACCAGGTTGCGGGGGCTGTCGCGACGTCTCTGGGAATCTCACTTAAATCGACCGATCCTGTTTTGGAGCTGGTCGACCTGGTTCGGTCTCGAAAGCTCCTTATCATCCTCGATAGCTGTGAGCATGTGATCGAGGCGGTCGCCTTGATTGCCGAACAGCTCTACCAAGAAACGCAGCAGGTCTATCTCCTGACGACAAGTCGCGAATTGCTGAAAGTCGAGGGCGAACATTGTTGCCGGGTGCTTCCCCTTGATTTTCCAACAGACGGCTCAGAGCTGACGGCAAATGCCGTGCTTCGATATCCGGCCGTGCAGTTGTTTGTACGGCGGGTGGCGGCAAGGGCAGGAAGCTTCGTTCTCACCGACCAAGAAGCGCCGCTTGTTGCAGAAATGTGCCGAAAGCTGGATGGTATGCCGTTGGCAATTGAGTTGGCGGCGGGTCAGGTAGCCGCAATCGGCCTCGAGAACACTGTTTCCCGCTTGGTGTCTCATCCGGAATTGTTGAAACTAAGCCATCGGACGGCAGTTCCCAGGCATCGGACCCTTAAGGCTACACTGGACTGGAGCTACGATCTGTTATCCGACGCAGAGAGGATTGTTCTTCGACGCATCGCTCCTTTCGTCGGCCATTTCACTCTGGAGGGCGCACGGCACGTCGCAGGCGAACCCGGCGAAGACACCGGCGAAATTTTTGACGCAATCGCCGGCTTGGTCGAGAAGTCGTTGATAGCAACTCGGGTCGACGAAACGCAGGCACATTACCGGTTGTTGGACACGACCCGGGCGTATGCGCTTGAGAAACTGGAGGAGCATGCGGAGGTCAACGTGGTCTTCCGCCGGCTTGCGGAATACATCGCCGAATATCTGGCCGCGGAAAGAGTAACGCTGTTGGCTCTGGTAAAGGCCGACAGAACCGCAGCCTATTCCGATCCGTCGGGAAACGCTTGCCCGGCGCCGGCATTGAGCTTTGGGCCGCGCGGCGATAACTAGATTGCGATGGATCTTCGACCATTCAGCGCATTCCAGCCAATACGGTCACATCCGCGCGGCGCTGGAATGGAGCTTTGACCAAAAGGTGCGGCATCCGCAGCCAGGCGCTGTCTCAGCAGGCGGGTTCAAAGCCTCGCATTCCGATACAAGCCATGGGGTGCAATTGGGTGCATGTTTTGGCAGGGATGGCCTCGGCGTGGGTCGAACGCAATGGACAAGCTGGTCGCGGATATCATCGTGGAAACCTTGCAGGGTGCGGGCGTCAAACATTGTTACGGCGTGGCGGGCGACACGCTCAATCTGACTGCCCGTTCGCTCGATAAAAGCGAAATCGAGTGGGTGTCGATGAGACACGAAGAAGCAGGAGCATTCGCTGTGCAGGCGGGGGCGCAGGTCGCGGATCCCTTGACGGCGGTTGCAGGGAGAGCGCGGCTCCGCTGGTCTGCATTTCATCAACGGCTTGCACAACGTGGGAGGACACGTCCGGCAGATGATGAAAGACAATTTCCTCTAATCAAGGTTGCTTTCCCAGAGCGCGGTGAGGCACCCTGGTGGATTTTCTACACTGTGTGAACGCGGCCAAGCATTGCTGTCATGGGTCAATCGAGATCGCTCAGATTGCCTGAGCTTACCACGTTGCCTGTGGCAGGATATTTTGGGGTTTGCGGGAGCACACTCGCCGTTCTTCTGCTGATAGCCGGCTGCTCGTTGCCGGAGCTGCCGGACCGGTTTCCTGATCGACCGGCGATCATCGATAGCGCGTCCATCCGGATCGAATCCGCTCGCAAATGGCCGGAGAAGGTTGTTCTGGATACCAACCACTCCACATTCTCGCCACCATCCATCGACATGGCGTCGGCGCGAGATCTCGTCGAGCGTCTGCCCGACGAAATGACAGATCTAACGGGTGTAAACCCCGTGGCTAACCCTGTGGCGCAACCAAAACCAGATGCTCGGCCGGTTGGTGCCTATCTGCCGAACGTGCGAGCCAAGCATAGGAGGGCCAGGTCGGTAGCATCCGCTCACGTGGCAAGAGCGCGCGGTCCCAACGGGTTCCAGAAGTCGGTCGAGGTGTGCTGTTGGTTTGAGCAGACAGAGAGGCGCTCGATGTCGAGGCCCTCGCGTAATCGGGTCGTACGTCGTGACACATCGATAGGCTGGCATTCCCCGGAAGCAAATTAAAGGTCATGCTTCTGTCGGTGTCATCCTGCTCCGAATCGACTTCCCTTGAACGAGAGCTAATCAAGCATGCGCACGATTGTACAATACGCGTAGTAGTCGGGCAGCGATGCTCGGCGCGATAGCGTCGAAATGCCGGCGTAGGCTCTATGGGCGCTGCGCGGGTAAGCAAGTGGCGGACCTGATGCCGCGCGTTGGAGCTTCGGTGCATTGACGATGAAGAGTCTCGCTACGCTGCCGACGAAAGGCCGTGATCTCCGGCTGGACCTGTTCCGAGGTGTGGCAAACTGGGGAATCTTCCTCGATCATATCCCCAACAACATCGTGAACTGGGTGACAACGCGGAACTATGGCTTCAGCGATGCTGCGGATCTCTTCATCTTCATTTCCGGTTACACTGTCGCCTTTGTCTTCGCGCGGATGATGCTCGAACGCGGGTTTATCATCGGCGCATCGAGGCTTCTCAAGCGCGTCTGGCAGATCTACGTCGCTCACGTATTCCTTTTCGTGCTCTACCTCGCCGAAATCGGATATGTCGCGCAGAGTTATGGCAACTCCAGTTTTACGGACGACTTTAACATACGGGGTTTCCTGGCAAATCCCGCGCCGTTTTTGTTCGAGGGATTGATGCTTCGCTTCAAGCCTGTGAACATGGATGTGCTGCCGCTTTACATCGTTCTGATGGGCGTCTTCCCCCCGATACTATGGCTGATGCTGCGCAGACCCAATATGACGCTGGCCGCTTCGGCCTTGCTCTATTTGATGGCCAGGTACTTCGGATGGAACGTTGCAGCCTATCCAACTGGCGTCTGGTATTTCAATCCATTCGCATGGCAGTTTCTGTTTACGTTCGGGGCTTGGTTCGCGCTTGGTGGGTCGGCACAGGCGATGCCGTTCATCCGGTCGCGTACCGCGTTGGTGCTCGGCATCGGCTATCTTCTTTTCGCTCTGGTGATGACAATGGCGGCCCGGTCTGACGAACTGCGCGCACTGATCCCGCCGGATATCTATGGTGCGTTCAATCCGAACGACAAGACCAACCTCGCGCCTTATCGCCTGCTGCACTTTGTTGTGTTCGCGTTCTTTGTCGTTCGTTTGCTGCCACGCGATTGGCCAGGGCTCGAATGGCGGATGTTTCGGCCCGCGATCAAATGCGGTCAGCAGTCGCTTGAAGTGTTTTGCGCCGGGATATTCCTGTCCTTTGCTGCACATGTCGTTCTGGTCGAGAGTTCCGGCGCGACCTGGATCCAGATCGTGGTCAGCATTGTCGGGATCCTGATGATGACCGCGCTGGCGTACTACCGGTCCTGGTCGAAGAACGCGGATAAAGCACCGGCGAAGAGTAAGCCGATTGTCGCAGTGGCGGGTTGAGAGGTGCCTAGGCCGCGTTGGGAAGCACTATACTCGGGCGGACGGCATTGGTTTCAAGTCTCGTCCGACCGGCGAATGGCCTAGGATGGGCGGTAATGAGCCATGCACGTCTCGACGGTCCGAGTTCTTGCCTTAGCGTACGGCTCCGAAGCCGAGCGGCCACTTCGGAGGTCGGCGGCGGCCCGTAGTTAGCCGATCCGTCGAAGGGAAAGCGATGATTCGATGCTGCGTTGTCTTGCCGGGCTCCGTTCTCTTTCCGTGGCGGTCGCGCTCGCGGCCGGCATTTTTCTTATCGATACGCTGACGTCCCTCCACTTTGCAGTGGCGTCCCTGTACGTGATCGTTGTCTTGGTTTCCGCTCATGACCTACATCGCCGCGGCATCGTGACCACGGGCGTCACCTGTGCACTCCTTACGGTCCTCAGCTACGCGCTCATGCACGGATTTGAGGCGGATGGAGTCGCCCCGTTGCGGTTTGGCGTGAGCCTGATTTCGATCCTGATTGCCACCATCCTGGTGCTCCGGAACGTCTCGGCAAATCTGCGCGTCGAGGAAGTTGAGCGGCAGCGAGCAAACCTCACTCGCTTCTTCTCGCCGAAGATTGTCGACCAGCTTGTCGACATTCGTGCTCCATTTTCCTTTGCACGTCGCCAACCCGCCACGGTGCTTTTTGTCGATATGATAGGTTTTACCGCGTATTCGTCCGGAAAGTCTCCGGACGTTGTCATCAGCATGCTGCGCGATCTGCTTCAATTGTTGAGCGAGGCGGTTTTCTCGAATCATGGATCGGTTGACAAATATCTGGGCGACGGGCTGATGGCATTTTTTGGCCCGCCCCTGACGAGTCGGCGAGATGCGACAAATGCGGCTCTGTGTGCTCTGGAAATCGTGAACTCAATCGAATGCTGGAACCAGCGGCGCGTCCGCTGCAACAAGGCTGCCGTCCGCATCGCCGTCGGCATTCACTGCGGCGAGGTCGTCCAGGGAGATGTCGGCAGCGAAAGGCGGCTCGAGCTCACCTTGGTCGGCGACACCGTGAATATCGCGAGCCGCGTTGAAGCGCATTGCCGAATTATCGATGCTCCGGTGCTGGTTACCGAAAATTTCGTGGAGGCGTTGTTGGTAGAGGGCAGTCCAGAGATCGCAAAAGCGTTTGTCGACGAGGGTGTCCACCTATTGCGCGGCTGCAAGGAGCCAATCCGTCTCTTCAGCATGAGACAAGAGCCAAGGTCCGCCAGACGACCCGACGATTGGTTAGTCGGCAGCCGTCCGGGGGGCGAAGTCGGGTGAAAGATGGACGTACGGACTTATGAGCGCCGGGCCGCGTAAGGAAATGCGTTCCTCCGGAGCTAACGCCGTAGCGAGCATTCGCTGAATTGCTGCGATCCCGGAGAATGGCGGACGATATGACTTGCCTCTGTCGAGGGGAAAGAGCGAAACCACATTGTTCCGCTAAACGGGTCACGAGTGATCAAAGAGTCCCCAGGTGTGTACGATACGCTAGAGACCACGACAGGAGCATGATCCCCATACCGCCGGCAAATCGAAGTGCCGCATCGACAGATGTGACCGGCCTAAGCCTAAGTATCATTCGAAGATGACTTAGGCTCCACGACGAGTACCCACGTTCAATTGAATCGAGGCTCGCGATCATCTTAAGTGGGATTTGGCGGAAAAGCGAACACCGAAAGAGATGCGGTGGATGCAAGAAGAATGATCGACGAGCCACGACGATAACACCAAGAGGAGTCGACAATGCCGAACTGCTCCGACAGTCTCACATGTGGCAGAGCCGCGCGATGCGCGGTCTGTGATGGCAGGTTTGGTCTCGTTCGGTACTACTCGTGCCGAGCCCCTCTTTGTTCCAAGAAGTGCGTCGATCGATTCAGAGATCGCCGGGCAAGTGACCGAAATTGGCTGCCCTGGCGCCAACCCGCTTCAGACCAAGCGACACGGAACCGTGCGAGAGCCTTATGACGATTCAGCAGATCTCGCAACGAGGCAAGGAATACCTGAAAAACAGCAGAGACTTTGCTTCGCGCTGCCCAGGCCATGACCGACCGAGCGATTGCGGGTCAGCTTAAGGGCCTTGCCGACGACTACCAGCGGCGAGCTGAGAACGCCTCGCATGTTGATGCGACCAAAGTAGCCGCTCGATCGGCTGCTAACGCTGAAGGCGATTGACTTATGTGGCCTGATCGGCAGCACCACGGCTCAACTGCGGAAAAATGCGTGGCGAAGGTAGGGATATGCTGGGCGCGGTCCAGACTTTGCCGTTCGCGATCGCCTGCAGAGCGTCAAAGTCGGGATTGCTGTCTCTAAATCGAAGATGAGTGACATCAGTTTATGGCGGACGTGTTCTCTAATTGCGGATTACTCGTGTAACCGGTGTGTGGAGCGGATATGGACGAAACTGTTCGATTTGTCCCGAAGTCTGAGCGCGAGCGCGCCCGTCTCATTCGAGGGGCCCGCGCGATATATGACAGCATATTTCCGGCAATTGATTTGTTCAACGAACATCGGGACAGGGCACCGATCAATTATACGGTCAGCGACGCCGACGTCCATCGTAGCAACGGGATTCTCCTGCCGTGATCAAGATCATCGCCGTGCTTTGCAGTCTCTCTTCGCCGACAAACTGCCACGAGAAGACCGTCACCACCTCGGACTCCGCTAACGTGTCGATGCAGTCCTGCCTTATGGGCGCGCCGCAGCTCGCCGAGTGGATGAAGCAACATCCTGGCGAGCGCCTGGCAGCATGGCGATGTGTGATCGGCAATTCGGATAGCAGGAGCGCTTAGGAGGGGAAGCCGCGACTAGCGTAGCCTCGTTCGAGGCTCCGTCTGGTCGCGTGATACACTTCCAAACCGACGCCCTCAACAGGCAAAACCGTAGAACCGGTACTTCCGAGATTACCCCCGTAGTAGATCTATTTCGGATTGTCCAAAATCGACGCGAATGATCTACAGCAGAGCTCGCCGTCGAGTTGCCTGTTCTTTGGGACGGCTCGCGAGTGCAGCATTACGACGCGGTGTCCGCGATCGCTGGCAGGGCGAATTGAAAGCTGGCGCCGCGGGGCAGGTTCGCGCTCGCCCATAATCGGCCGCCGTGCGCTTCGATGATCGAACGGCAGATCGATAGGCCCATCCCCAAACCGCCAGGCTTCGTCGTGTAGAAGGCTTCGAAAACGTGATCGAGAGTCTCCGGCGCCAGTCCCGGACCCGAATCTCGCACCGTTACGAGCACGTCTCCCGGGTCAGCCTTCCGGCTGCTGACGAGCAACTCTCGCGTCCCGTCGCCGGCGTCGCTCATAGCCTCGACGGCATTCACGATCAGATTGAGGATCACTTGTTGCAGCTGTACCCGGTCGCCCTCAATGAGCGGCAAGCCGTCCGCAAGGTCTGCCTGCATTGAGATGCCGTTTTTCACCCATTCGTCGCGGGTGAGCTCAATCATATCGCGGATACCCGCGTTGATATCCAGGCACTCTCTCCGGGGCGGCGCCTTCTCGATGTGATCTCGGATGCGGTCGATGATGTCTCCCGCTCGATCGGCATCGTCCACCACACAGCCGAGCGCTTCCGTGACCTCGCCCAGATCTGGCGGAATTTTGTCCATAAAATTCAGGGCGGCACGCGCGTTGTTACGTGCTGCGCCGATCGGCTGTTTCACTTCGTGGGTGATCGAGGCCAAAAGCTGGCCCATGGTGGAGACGCGGTTCGCGTGCGCCAGCTTCATTTGCATGTCCCGCAGCGCCTCTTCTGCTCGTTTGCGCTCGGTGATGTGCCGCGCGACGCCTCGGTAGCCGATGAAGCGCCCCGCCTTATCAAACACCGGCAGGCCCGAAACGGATATGTAGCGCTTGCCGCCGTCGTCGGCGGGTCGCGCGAGCTCAAAGTCGCGGAAAGGCAGGTGGGCCTCGAGGGTCTCCCGGTGCTTGCGCCAGGCCTCCGCGTCAGGCTCCAAGTAGGGCACCTCCCACCTTGTCTTGCCGATTTCAGAGCCCGGCGCCGGCGGGTCTGCAAGGCCTTTCGCGAAATCCTGACGGATGAAGCGATGCTGCGCATCCGATTCCCAGTACACGTCGAAGGAGAATTGTACGAGCGTGCGAAAGCGCTCCTCGCTCTCCCGCAGACTTAGTTCAGCCTGCTTGCGGTCGGTAAGATCGACGACGAAAGATACTCCATGATCCTTACGTTCTTCGAAGCTCGCTACACCGACCAGCACGGGAACACGGCTGCCATCTTTCCGGAGGTACTCCTTCTCGAACGGCTGTCCGCTCCCCATCATCTTTTGCTCCGGGATCCACCATCGCTCATGGCTGCCGGGCCATTCCGACGGTGTGAAGTCGGTCCAGCGCAGGCGGCGTGAAACGAGATCCGCCCGATCGTATCCCACGATGCGGAGAAACGCGTCATTGGCTTCCAGAATCCGGCCGCCACGCTCCCAGATGATGATCCCGATGATGTTGGCGTCGACCAGGCGTCGGATCTTCGCTTCGCGTTCGCTGAGATCGCGGTACAAACTCGCATTTTCCAGCGCGATGGCGGCCTGCGAGGCGAGCAGCTTCAGTGCCGCGATCCGGGCTGGCGCGAAGACTCTGGGGGCTAGGTTGTTTTCAAGGTAGAGCACGCCGATGAGATTGCTCTGATTGATTAAAGGAACGCAGAGAATGGACCGGCATTGGTGCTGCCGAATGTAGGGATCGGCGGCAAAGGCGGGTTCAACCGCGGCATCGTCGAGTATCAAGGCCTCCCGCTTGCGAAGGACGGTCCGAACGAGCGCTTCCGGCAGCGCCGTTGCGGTCACAGGCTGGTCAGGCAGGCGCACGATAATCGTATCACCACTCGTTACGGCTTCCGCTGCGATCCGTTGCTCGTTTTCCTGTGAAACAATCAGCAAACCTCGCTCGGCACCCGCTTGCTCAATCGCGGTGCGCATGAGCGTGTCGAGCAGTTTTTCGAGAACGATCTCGCTCGAGACGGCTTGCGACACCTTGATCACCGTCGTGAGGTCGAGGTGTTCAACCGGCGCACCAATGGTGCTCATCGAGCCGGGAAGTGAGTCTTCCTGTCTGAGGTCTGGATACGTCTCGTCAAGTTGTCGCACCTTCCCGATGGCCCCCCAACGGAGATAACCGTAGCGGGCGTTCTGCAGATACAGCTCCGCGATCTGCTTGAACCCCCGCGCCGCGTAAAAGCGTGCGGCCAGTTCGTAAGCGAGCGCCTCATTGTGAATAAAGCCATTTGCGCGGGCCGAGCCGATCGCTTGCTCGTAGAGACTAGCAGCATCGAACTCACGGCCTTCGATCCGGGCGATCTCTGCGCCGACAAGTGCAACGCGGCTCCCGAAATTCTCCGGACAATTTTCCGCCCAAACAGCCATCTGCCTGTAATGATCCGCCAGCGCCGCCAAATGCTGGGATCGCTCCTCGGCCGGAGCTTCATCATACCGTGCCGCCCGCGCAAGGGCGCCATAGAATTGATATTCAGACTGCTCCACTTGCGTGGGCGCTGTCCACAGCAGCGGCGCGAGCTTCGTTGCCGCCGTGATCGCACGTACGGAGTCGCTGCCGTAGACGCCGGCTTGCAGCTTGCGAATCCAATACCAGCACGCGCAAATGCTCAGCCCGCGATTGTTTTCAAATCGCTGTACGAAGCGGCTTTCGTCGAACTTTGCGTCATTGAAGGAACCAAAGTCCAGTGTCAGTCCACGCAACATTCGGACCAGCCTAAATTGTACAGTAAGATTGTTGCCGGCAAGACCAAAGCCCACGTCCTGCGCGAATTTCATCCCTATTTCGGCCTCTCGTTCGACTTGGTCGAGTGGAGCACCGGAGGCGAAGAGGTTTGCCGTCAGGTCAATGCAACTGTAAGCGGCATAAGAAAGATCGCCCGCTTCCTGTGCGGCCTCGAAAGCGCGCCGCAGGAAGGCGCGGCTCGTGGCCAAGGGCTGCGTCCAGTGCGCGACATGGACTGCGAAAACCAGGTAGACGCGAGCTCGGAACCGATCAAGACCACGCTTCTCAACCAGATCCAGGCCAAGCTTCCCGAAGCGGAAACCTGCCTGGTAATCGCAGAAGTGTGTCCCGAGCACACCACCCAACCATGCATACGCAAGGGACGATCCGTCGCTGTTGCCATACTCCAGGCTGAGGCTCGCCATCCGGCCGACAACGAGGCGGAAAAGATTCAAATCGGTGAACAAGGCGGGCGATGTTAGTACCGTAAGCACGTCCATGGTTGCGCGCCGGTCGGGATCGGTCATCAGCGGCAGGTCGAGCAGCCCCTCGATCGAGCCGGAGCCGAGCCGTTGCCGCAGCCAATCATGCTCCTGCTGGACGTCCTGGGCTGTCGCGTGCTGCGGCCATCTGGCGTCAACCCGGCGGAGATATTCCAGCCCTACCTCGACGGCCCTATTGCTCCGGTCGAGGGTCGTATACAGATTGATGCGCACGCAAGCGCCTGCGGCGGCGTGAACAATGGTCCGCGCCTGCGTCGACAGTTGCGAGAGCCGTTCTTCCGCTGCCGCCAATTCCCCGGTCAGGTATTCGCACTCGCCCCTGTTGAGTTCGAGGTCGAAGGTGAGCTGGTAGCACCGCTCCCAACCATTCTCCCCCAGCAGCAGGCTTCCGACGACAAAATACCGCAGGGCTGCGGCGTAGGCGGTTGCCGCCTTGGCGCGCTTACCTGCCATTAGATTGAATGTGGCGACCTGCTCGCGCTCCCGCTCTGTGCTGATCAGCGCCGCGCCACGGCCGAACTGGTGCACGATGTCGAAGATGTTCTCTTTGAGGTGCTCCGGTGGGGTGCGCGCGGCAAGTAATCGGCCAATGCGAAGATGCGCCATGGCCCGCTCCTCCTCGGCGACGAGCGTATAGGCCGCCTCTTGGACGCGATCGTGGAGGAATGCGTACGTGCCGCCGGAACGAAGGACGAGGCCGACCCGAACAGCTTCCCACAGTGCTACGTTTGTCGCTTCGTAGTTCGCCTCGTGAACCAGCGCTATCGTTTCCGACTCGGCAGCATGCCCCAGGCAGACTAACTTGCCGAGAACCTTCTGAGTCGCTGGCGGCAGGCGGCTCAGCTTCGCCGCCATGAGATCAGCGACGTTGTCGGTATAACCCTTGGCACGAATGCTGTTCAGGTCCCAGGACCATCGCCCTTCACCATAATCGAATGTGAGCAGACCCTCCTCGACAAGTACGGAGATCAACTGAATGGCGAAGAATGGATTGCCCGCCGTCTTCTCATGAATCAGTTCTGCCAGCGCGATGACGCGTTCGGGTTCGCAGTGAAGAGCATCGCCAATCAACCGTTCCAGGTCTTCACAGGCGAGAGGCGCAAGGATGATTTCGTGCACGACCGCACCCGCCTTGCGGATCGCTTCGAGCTTGCGGATCAGAGGATGGGCGGAATTGACCTCGTTGTCCCGGTAAGCCCCGATCAACATCAGATGCTGCGCGTCCGGCTGGGTCAACAAATCCTCCAGCAGGTCGAGCGTTGCCGAGTCGAGCCATTGCAAATCGTCGAGGAACAGCGCCAGCGGGTGCTCCGGCCGGGCGAACACTGCGAGAAAGCGCCGGAAAACCAGCTGAAAGCGGCGTTGAGCGTCACGGGGTGGCAGCTCAGGGACCGGCGGCTGGTCGCCGACGATGACCTTCAGCTCCGGAACCAGGTCTATGATAAGCTGCCCGTTCGGGCCTAATGCTTCGCGAAGGACCTGGCGCCATCCAGCCAACTCTGAATCGCTCTTGCCAAGCAGTGGCCGGACCAAGCTCTGAAATGCTTGCGCCAGAGTGGAATAGGGGATGTCACGCTTGTACTGGTCGAATTTGCCTGATGCGAAGAGCCCGTGCAGGTCAACAAGCACTCTATGAAGTTCGTTGACGACCGAGGATTTTCCGATGCCGGAATATCCGGAGACCAGCACAAGCTCTGCCGCACCGCTGTTTACTATGCGGTCGAAGCAGGCGAGCAAGGTCTCTATCTCGCGCGCCCTTCCGTACAATTTCTCGGGAAGTAACAGCCGATCGGGCGCGTCGTGTTCGCCAAGCGCAAACGGGGCGATGCACCCTTTACGCTCCCGTTCGACAAGACAGTGCCGAAGATCAGCCTCGACTCCCGCGGCAGTCTGGTAGCGTTCCTCGGCGATCTTCGCGAGGAGCTTCATAATGATTTCGGATACCGGAGCGGGAATATTCTCCAACCGTTCACCGGGCGGCAGCGGTTTTCTAGCGATATGGCAGTGCACCCACTCCATCGGATCGGCCGCGGTGAACGGCAGGGAGCCAGTGAGCATCTGGTAGAACGTGACGCCGAGCGCGTAGAGGTCGCTTCGGGAGTCGACCGAGCGGTTCATCCGGCCAGTCTGCTCCGGCGCCATGTAGGCGAGGGTGCCCGCGATCACCTCTGGTGGGGCGGGGGCTTGGCGCTCACGCGGCAGACGCGAAGCGATGCCGAACCCCGTCAGCCACACGTCGCTGCTTGCCGATTCCACGAGGATATTTGCCGGCTTGATGTCCTTGTGGATGAGGCCACGCTCATGTACATGGCGGAGCGCGCCGGCGAGCGGGATCGCGATGCGCAGGAAATGCGATACGTCCAGGGGCCGGCCAAGCAGTCGATCGAGCGGCGTACCGCCGGGATCCTCAAGCACCAGTCTCATACGGCCGTTATCGTGCGTAAGCGAAACGGGTCGCGCCGCCCAGTCGGCGTCAAGTTCGGACTTGAGCGCATATTCGTGTTCAAGTCGCTCGACGGAACCGGGCGAGGTTTCTTCTGCGGCAACAAGCAGGATCGGCGTCAAGCCGTTGCCGGAGCCCCGGTATAGAGCGATGTCGCCCTCCCGCAGCGGCGAGAATACGTAGCCCGAGAGCTCGTTCATGAAGGCCTCCTGCCAGGAGGACTACTTTAAGGCATTGATTAGGTTACATTTGCTTTTGCCCGTCAACCCAAAAACAGGCACCCAAAAATGCGATCGGTGCCATATTGTGGCTAGACGAGAGCCTCTTGCATATAGAGCTGAGATGTTCGGGCAAGGAAGAACGGTTTGCGTGACCAAGTCTCTTCATGGCTCAGATCAGACGCCAATTGTTTGGCCGCATCTTCGGTTTGGACGCCCCTGAGAGCTATCGCGAACTGCGGCTGGAGCTGTTATGCTGCCCTCACCGTTTAAGCTGAGGCTGCTCCGCATGAACGAGGGTGTCCGCGCTGAAATGACCGCTTCAGGGCCGCAAGATCTGGTGACCGAACTCATCGAGCAGCAGGCGGCAATTTCGGAAGTGCTGCGCGCTATTGCGAGCTCGCCGCACGACTTGCAGCCCATCTTCGATGCCATCCTCGACAGCGCCAAGCGTCTCTGTCGAGCAGACATGGGCAGCTTGCGTCTCTTTGAAGAAAGCGGCCTTCGTCTCGTTGCGGTGCGAGGGGACTCCTCTTTGGTTAGTCAGGTGACGTTATCATTCCCAGTGCTCGACAAGGAGAGTTTTCTGGGTCGATTAGCCACAAGCAGGTTACCCACGCACATCCCAGACTTGACAGCACTTGAAGGCGATTATCGGGCTGACCTTTGGGTCACGGCGGCGAGGGCTCGTTATCGAACGGCCCTGTTTCTGCCGTTGCTCAAAGACAATGAGATAGTTGGGGTAATTAGTCTGGGCCGCACGCGGGTACAGCCGTTCACCGACAAACAGATTTGCTTATTCATGGACTTCGCTGCGCAAGCCAGCATTGCCTTGGAGAGCACCCGTCGCGAGCGGCAATATCGCGAGATTCAGAGCGAGCTGGCGCATGCCAACCGCGTCGCCACCATAGGCCAGCTCACCGCCTCGATTGCTCATGAAATCAAGCAGCCCATCGCGACGGCACGCAACAACGCCCGTGCGGCTCTGAATTTTTTGGATAAGCAGCCGCCAGATCTGGGTGAAATTAGGGAAGCGTTGGCCTGTATTGTAGGCGATGCCGACCGAGCCAACAACGTTGTCGACCGGATCGGGTCTCTCATCAAAAAAGCGCCACCCCGGAAGGAAGCCGTCGACCTCAATGCAGCGATCCTGGAGGTGACCGCCCTAACCCGCAGCGAAGCGGTCAAGACCGGCGTCACGGCCAGCACGCAGCTGGCTGCCGGGTTGCCACGTATCCAATGCGATCGGGTGCAACTGCAACAAGTGATGTTGAACCTAATCCTCAACGGCATCCAGTCGATGAGTAGCGTTGATGAAGCTAACCGCGAATTACACATCAGCACCGTGAGTATCGAGCCGGGGGGAGTGTGCGTCGCGGTGCGGGATACCGGCCATGGGCTGCGCCCGGAGAGCCTGCCGCGTCTCTTTGAACCCTTCTACACGACGAAGCCCGACGGCATGGGCATGGGCCTCTCAATCTGCCGCTCGATAATCGAAGCCCACGGTGGGCGGCTGTGGGCGACCGGGTGCGAGCCAAGGGGGACGCTCTTTCAGTTCACGATCCCCGCTGACTGAGCCGCCATCCTTGAGCGATGTCGCTTGTCAGCCCTAGCGGAACCATCAGCAGCGGCGCCGGATGTCGCCTTTTGAGGGGGAAACCGGACGCATATCCAACTTGGCGTCCACCGCTGCTTTTGACCGCAAAACAGACCTCACTGCTCCTTTGCTCAATAGCGCGCTTTCCATTTCCCATAGACGCGCCGCTGACAGCGGTCCGGCCCAAGGGCTGGTCGATCAGTTCTTCAAAGGGGCAGCAGGCAACGCACGACTTGGAATTTTCAGATGCGCTGCCACGCGTTACAATCCACCAGATTTGCTCACGTTGATATCTTCGCATTTTGACCCATTAGCGGCCAATGTGCTGACCCGCGCCGGGATGCTATTCTCCCCGCAGGCCCGTCCCGGCTGTAACGGTCGGCATTGGGGCTAGTCCGGCGAGGGAGGTTACCATGTCTCGCAAAGGGCCGAAGAGCCGAACCCGAGGTCGCAAGCCTCACTTGACCGAAGCGAAGGCGCAGGTTGGTCGAGTACGCCAGACCCGCGCCGATCTCGAGCGACAGCTTAAAGCATGCAAGCGGGAGATCGCCAACGCACGGGAGCGCCTGATCGAGGCTACGAAGCAGCAAACTGCCACCTCCGAGATGCTGCGCATCATCTCCGAGTCGCCGCTTCAGTCGGTGCTGGACGTGGTGGCCGAACATGCCGCACGCCTGTGCGACTCGAACAATGCGGAGATCTACCGCCTGGAGAACAACCTTCTTCGCCTGGTGGCTTCATACGGGGAACTTCCGGTGCATATTCAAGCCCGTGAGGGATTTCCCGTAAATCGCGACAGGGTGTTAGGACGAGCCATATGTGATCGGCGGTCGGTTCATGTCCACGATCTCGCCGCAGAGGATAGCGAGTACCCGTCGGGCAGCAGTGACGCAAAACGCCAGGGCCATCGCACCACGCTCGGAACACCATTGCTGCGCGAGCGGACCCCGATTGGAGTAATTCTGTTCCGGCGATGGGAGGTCCGACCATTCTCCGACAACCAGATCGCGCTTCTCGAATCCTTCGCCGACCAGGCGGCGATTGCGATCGAAAACGTGCGCCTCTTCGAAGCCGAGAAGCAACGCACGTTGGCGCTTGCGCAGGCGAACCGCGATCTCGCAGAACGCGAAGCGAAGATTCGGCGCCTGTTCGACTCCAACATCATCGGTATTTTCTTTTCGGGCTTGGAGGGTCGAGTTCTTGAGACCAATGACGCGTTTCTTCATCTCGTAGGACATGAACGGGCCGATCTGGTTTCAGGTCGCATACGCTGGACGGACCTGACCCCTCCGGAATGGCGCGAGCGTGACAGGCGCGCCTTGGCGGAACTGACCTCAAATACGACGGCGCAGCCGTACGAGAAGGAGTTTTTCCGAAAAGATGGCAGCCGCGTACCCGTGCTGATTGGAGGAGCGCTGGTCGAGGAGGGCGGCAACGAGGGCGTCGCGTTCGTCCTTGATTTGACGGAGCACAAGCGCGCCGAGCAAGCCCTACGGGAAAGCGAACACAAGCTCCGTCAAATCATCGATACTATACCGGCTCATGTCGTGCGTTACCGGCCAGACGGCATCGCCGATTTCATGAATCAGACGTTTAGCGAATTCGTCGGTCCAGAGGTCGGGTTCGACAAGCTGAGAAGCGTGGTGCATCCGGAAGATTACCCGGAACGCTCGCGCGTTTGGTTCGCACATCTCGCGACGGGCGAGCCGTACGACCAGGAATGGCGACTGCGTCGAGCCGATGGCGTCTATCGCTGGCACCGCAGCAGGCGCGTGCCGCTGCGCGACGCGAACGGCGTGATTGTGAACTGGTATGGCGCCGGTCACGACATCGATGACCAGAAGCGGACCGAGCAAGCGTTACGCCGCAGCGAAGCCCATCTAGCTGAAGCACAGAGGCTGAGTCACACCGGCGCATCGGCATATAATGCGACGGCAATTCTCTATTGGTCAGAGGAGACCTATCGAATTTTTGAGTTTGATCCCCGCGATGGCCTCCCGAGGCCCGAAGCCGTATGGCAACGGATCCACCCGGATGACCGAAACCGGGTGCGCGCCGAGGTTGAGGACTCGCTGAACGGAAAAGGAGGCTTTTCGACCGAATTCAGAATCGTACTGCCCGAAGGAACGGTCAAATACCTCGAATCGATCCGCCAACCCGTGTTCTCGACAAATGGGGAACTGGTCGAGGTGGTCGCTACACAGATCGACGTGACGGAACGCAAGCGGGCCGAAGTAGCATTGCGGGAGAGTGAGGCGAAATTCCGCGACTACGCCGAGACCGCCTCGGATTGGTTTTGGGAAATCGGTCCGGACTACAAATTCACGCTGCTGACCGAGAATGCGTTTGGCGCACCCGCCGCCGATCGAATCGGCACGGCGTACTGGGATCACGCTCTCGACCTTGAAACGGAACCCGAGAAGTGGCGGCTTGTCCGGGCAGCCCTCGGTTCACGTGAACCGTTCCGTGACTTCGTATATCGCGGGTTGAGCGGCAACGGCTCTCCGATGTACGTGAAGGCCAGCGGCAAGCCGGTGTTTGACGCCAACGGAGAATTCCAGGGCTATCGCGGCACCGGCACCGATGTGACGGCACTCATGCGCGCGCAGGAGCAACAGACGGCCATGTCGGAAGTGCTGCACGCCATTGCGAACTCGCCGCACGACTTGCAGCCCATCTTCGACGCCATCCTCGACAGCGCCACACGTCTCTGTCGAGCAGACTCAGGCGCCTTACGTCTCTCCGAAGAATGCGGCCTTCGTCTCGTGGCGGTGCGAGGGGATCCCTTTTTGGTTAGTCAGGTGTGGTCATCAATCCCGGTTCTCGCAGAAAAGGGGAGCCTTCCGGATCGATTAGCGGCAAGCAGGTTACCCACCCACATCCCCGACTTCACAGCAGTTGAAGGCGATCATCGGGATGATTTTTTGATCACGGTGGTGAACGCAGGTATTCGAACGGGCCTGTTTGTGCCGTTGCTCAAAGACGATGAGATAGTCGGGTTAATTAGTCTGGCCCGCAAACAGGTGCAGCCGTTCACTGACAACCAGATTTCCCTATTCAGGGACTTCGCTGCGCAAGCTACCATTGCCTTGGAGAGCACCCGCCTCGAGCGGCAATATCGCGAGGCGCAGATGGCGCTGGCGCACGCCAACCGGGTCGCGACGATGGGCCAGTTGACGGCCTCGGTTGCTCATGAAATCAAGCAGCCCACCGCAGCGGCACTCAACAACGCGCGTGCGGCTCTGAATTTTTTAGACAAAAGCCCGCCCGATGTGGCGGAGGTGAGGGAGGCGCTCACCTGCATTGTGAGCGACGCCGGTCGAGCCAGCGACGTCGTCGACCGGATCGGGTCTCTCTTCAAAAAAGCGCCACCCCGGAAGGAGATCGTCGACTTCAATGCGGCGATCCTGGAGGTGACCGCCCTAATCCGCAGCGAAGCGATCAAGAGCGGCGTCACGGTGGGCACACAACTGGCGCGCGAGTTGCCACGCATCCAATGCGATCGGGTGCAACTGCAACAAGTGATGTTGAACTTGATCGTCAATGCCATCCAGTCGATGGGTGACGTCGAGGACGGGAACCGCGAATTACACATCAGCACCGTGAGTATTGAGTCGAAGCGCGTGTGCGTCGCGGTGCGGGATACCGGCCATGGGCTGCGCCCGGAGAGCCTGCCGCGTCTATTTGAACCCTTCTACACGACGAAGCCCCACGGCATGGGCATGGGCCTCTCAATCTGCCGCTCGATAATCGAAGCCCACGGTGGGCGGCTGTGGGCGACCGGGTGCGAGCCAAGGGGGACGCTCTTTCAGTTCACGATCCCCGCTGACTGAGCCGCCATCCGTGATTGATCTCGCTTGTTGGCCCTAGCGGATTCGCAGCGGCGCCGGATGTCGCCTTTTTGCGCGAAAAATGCTGAACTTATCCGATTTGATCGCCATTTGAAGAAAACAGCTCCATTTTTCGAATTGTGCCTACCTCAATCTAGCGTACGCCGCGGGGAATCGCTACAGCGCGCAACGGCGGGGTGGAGCAGAATGGACCATCCGATGGATGGAGTGATGACTGAGGGCTATAGACTGCCGTTTTGGGAGGATGGCCCAAGAGCACTGGTGTGCGGCTTTTGGGCCAGCGAGAGTTGTCTTCATGGCCTGAAGCGAGCTCCCTCCGCTGTCCTCGATAAGCCCCTGTCGCACGCTGTTTTTATATCTGCCGCGTGGGGTGCGGGACGCGATCGGCGACGAGGCCAACGTGCCGCGAATTTGCGATCCGAGTCAGCCGGGCACACCGTTAACGACGTCACAACTTCCAGCGTCGGCAGCCTGCTCTCCGCCCTCAGGTATCCCGACCAAGCTATCCAGTTGTTTGTCGACCACGTCCTGCCGGCGGCCGGGCTATAGTGTCGCGGCTGGTCCGGGGCGGGCGGGCCCCCCGGCAGGAACGAAGCGCGAAGGTGCCCAGTTTTCGCGAGCGTTTCGCCTTTCCTTGGCAATGGCGCCGCACAACGGGCCATTTGAGCAGCGCGTGCTGTCCAAGAAAAAAGCTGCGCGATGACCGGCGTTGTGATCCATGTAGCCGCAGAGTGCGGCTTCACCGATAAAAGTCATGGTCAGCCGGATCGTTGGCGTAAGTCCATGCGCCCTAGCGTCGGGCGCTAATAGCAAGTGAATAGATCAGTGCGTATTGGCTTGGAGACCGTTGCCATGTGGAGCAGCTTTCGTTGTCGCAGGGTAGATTGGGCAGTTGCTGTTCTATTTTCCTTCATTTTGGCCGGTTGCGCTGCCAGACTTGGCCCGGAGGTGTTGACGCCCGTGGCCGCCTCGTCTGGAGAAAAGGCCCTGCAGATCTATGTGGCGACCACGCGTGAGCGCGAGATTTCGTCCGGTAACGTGTTCACTGCGAACAGTGCGAATGCACTTAACTTTGCAAAGTTTGTCGTCTCGGTGCCGCCCAACCACAAGTCCGGCAATGTCGAAATGCCGACCGCACCACCCGATCCAAGGAGCAGCTTTGCTGTAGTAGATCAGGCCGTGATGAGTGAAGCCGATTTTCGCAAGGCCGTCGCTCCGCAAGGCAATACTCGGCGAAAAAAACACAAAGCCTTCGTTTTCGTCCATGGGTTTAACAGCAACTTCCAGGAGTCGCTGTTCCGGCTCGCCGAATTGCAGGCGGACATCAAAATCGAGGGGATTCCGATCCTGTTCTCCTGGCCATCGCAAGGACAGGTAGCTGCTTATGAGATGGACAAGCAATCGGCAAGCTATTCTCGGGACTATCTGATGGCTCTACTAACAATGTTGGGCAGCAGCTCCGAGGTCAGCGACATTGTAGTGGTTGCCCATAGCATGGGTGCTATGTTGACCGTTGCCGCTCTGCGCCAGCTTCGTATCGAAGGCAAAGACCGAGTGATCGCCCGGCTAGGGCGTGTTGTGCTGGCGGCGCCCGACATCAACGCGATAACGTTCCGTGCTCAGATACAAGCCATCGGTCCGCTCGATCCACCTTTGCTGGTTCTGGTTTCCAAGGATGATGGTGCGCTTCGAGTGTCCAGTCTTATTGATGGCGGCATCGCGCGTGCGGGCGATATCAACGTTGACGATCCCGTTGTGCGCGAGGCGGCCCTGAAGGAAAAGGTTCAAATCGTCGACATCTCGAGGCTCGCACAGCACGACGGTCTGGGGCATGACCAGTTCGTCAGTGTGGCTGTACTTTATTCACGACTGCACGACCAAGCCGCGCGTTATCGCAACACTCCTGGCACATTCATCTTTGCGGATGACGATGAGACATTCTTGCGACCGATCGACATCGGAAATCAGGTTGCCGTGCATTGACTGCTTGCAACCGGCAGACAGAACCGGTTGATTTCGTTCGATCGCGGCACGGTGGAGAGAAGGAAGAGTTGTCCGCCGTGCACCAAAACGCAAGATCGAAGCCGAAGAAGACCTCAGGCCGAGGTCTCGGAAAAAGAGGCGCAGATCGCTGGTATGCAGCGTCAGATCGAAGCTCTCCGTCGGAAGGCGCAGCAGGGCTTCCAGCAGTTGCAGGGAGGAACGCAAGTGTTCGAGCTCGAATCGTTGATCCGCGCTCCGCTTCACACCACGAGCTTCGGGTCGGATACGTCGCCATGGAAATCAGCGAGATCGTCCACCTGCGGAACCGTAAAGGAAAGCCCGCGTTTCGCCGCGTCGTTGTTCTCCCCGTGTTGCCAGGGAGGAAAGATGGAGCCGTGCTGGACCCGTTCCGCGGCCTGTGCGGCGAGCGGCAGAAGCAGGGCGGCGGCAAGTGCGGTGGCGAGGACTGCTTTGTGTATTTGATCTGCTCACGCGGCGTAGTGGAAGCCGGCCTGCTGCAGTTCCGGAATGGTCGCCACTATTCCGGGGGTCAGCACGACCCCATCGACGAGATGGTTGGTCAGCTCGGCGGCCACCGCCTCGTGCGCGGCATGATCCGGATTCTTGCCGGAGGCGATCAGCTTTGCCGTCACTTCCCAGATCGCGTTATGGCAAGCCAGGAACACGACGCCGCGCTCCTGCAGCGCAGGGATGGTGTCGCCGACGGGACCGAACACGCTATCGGGATCCTCACTCCGCGCGAAAGCACTCGGGGCGGGTTTCGGCACCGTCAGCGTGTTCGTCTTGAAGCGGTCGCCGGTCAACGTCGCGAGTTCATACTTCTCCCACATCACATGGTCGAACAACGCGAGGTGCGCCGTACCATGCGTGGCGGAGACGGCCAGAAAGTCCTTGTGTCCGAAGGAAAAGACCTGGGCATTGATTGAGTTGCGCATCAAGTTGAGCCAAGGGCCCGCGAGATTGGTGTTGTCCCACACCTGCTTGTGCGTGCCGCGATAGGCGATGATCTCCTTGAGCGCTTCGTTGTCCCAGAACTCGGACTGCTCGAGAATCATCGGCACCGACTTGAAATCGCGTCGGCGCGGCGCGCCGCGTAGCCGGCTCATCAAATCGCCGAGCTCTTGGGCGCCGGGTGGGATGATCTGCGCGGTCGTTGCGGCCTGCGAGGAACCGGCTGCAAGCGCAGCGGTCCCGACTGCCAACGCGCCCAAGCTGACAAGGGCGGTACGCCGTGAGCTATCGAGCGTCATTAGTGTCTCCTCATATTGCTTGCTGGTGAACCGATCGAGCATTGCTCGAAAGGTCCGCCTTACTCCCTATGAGGTAGGAGCGCCACGACAGCACACCAACGCAGTTTTCAGATCGATTCGATCACAAGATCTGATGAATACAATGCGATAGGCGTTGCGCTCGCTCATTCGGCAGGCGCCGGATGGACGTCGCCTGACGCCGCTTGATGTCGTCGCGCACCGAATAGCCAATTCTGCAGCCGATCGAGGTAGAGGTAGACGACGGGCGTGGTGTACAAGGTGAGGATCTGCGACAGGGCGAGACCGCCGACGATTGCGTAACCCAAGGGTTGACGGATTTCTGATCCAACGCCGGTGCCGACCATCATCGGCACGGCCCCAAGGAGCGCTGCCATCGTTGTCATCAGGATTGGCCGGAAGCGCTTGATACAGGCCTGGTAGATCGCTTCTTCCGGCGTCAGACCTTCGGCTTGTTCGGCCTGGATGGCGAAATCGACCAGCATGATGCCGTTCTTCTTGACAATTCCGATGAGCAGAACGATCCCGACCACCGCGATCACGCTCAGGTCGAAATGCGCAGCCATCAGGAGCAGCAACGCGCCGACGCCTGCGGAAGGAAGTGTCGAGATGATGGTGATCGGGTGAATGAGGCTTTCATAGAGCACCCCGAGAATGAGATAGATCACGAACAGCGACGCAGCAATCAAAACCGGCGTACTTTTCAGCGAGGCACCGAACGCCTGCGCATTACCCTGGAAGCTCGTCTGAAGCGACAGCGGCGGATGCAACTCCTTTTCGATCGATTGAATGCCGCCGACCGCCTGTCCGATCGCGGCTCCAGGCGCGAGATTGAACGAGATCGTCACGGAAGGGAACTGCCCTTGGTGATTGACGACAAGCGGCGCGACCTTGACGACCGAATCGACCAGCGTCGATAACGGCACTTGTTGTCCACTCGATGACTTGATGTAGATGCCATTGAGTGCTTCGGGCCCGTACTGGAACTTCGGATTGACCTCGAGCACGACGTGGTACTGCTGCAGCGTCGTGTACATCGTCGAGACGATGCGCTGGCCGAAAGCGTCATCGAGCGTGTTGTCGATCGTGTATGGCAGGATGCCGTAGGACGAGGCGACCTCGCGCTTGATCGTGATATCGAGCAGCGGGCCCGCATTGAGCTGGTCGGTCGTGACGTCCGCGACCGCCGGCAACGTCTTTATCTTGTCGAGGAGCACACCTGCCCAGTGATTGAGCTCGCCCGCGTCAGCGTCGTTCATGGTGTACTGGAACTGGGTCTTGTTCAGCCGCGCGCCGACCGTGATATCCTGCGCGGGCTGCATGTAAAGCGTGATACCCTGGATCTTGGCGAGGTTGGTTCGCAATCGTGCAATCACCTTGTCGATCGGGTCGCGCTGGTCGGCCGACTTGAGCTGAATGAACACGCGGCCATCATTGACGGTGGAGGTACCTCCGCCAGCGCCGACGGCCGAGCCGATCGATGCAACGGCGGGATCACGCATGACCGCATCGAGCATGGCCTGCTGGCGCTCGGCCATCGCCTGGAACGAAATGTCTTGGGCAGCTTCCGATTGACCCAGGATCAGGCCGGTATCCTGTTGAGGGAAGAACCCCTTGGGAATGATGACGTACAGGTACCCGGTCACGGCGATGGTGCCGATCATCACCATCATGGTGATGAAGCGATGTCGCAACACGACCTTCAAACCTGCCTCGTAGGCGCTGAGCAGCAGATCGAAGCCGCGTTCGGACCAGCGATAGAGGCGGCCGTGCTCACGGCTCTCGGGTTTGAGCAGGTAGGCGCACATCATGGGCGTGAGAGTCCTGGAGATCACCAAGGAAAGGACCAGCGCGACACTCACCGTGATTGCAAACTCGCGGAACAGCAGGCCGACATAGCCGCTCATCAGGAAGAGCGGAATGAAGACAGCGATTAGAGAGAACGTGATTGCCATGACGGTGAAGCCGATCTCGCCGGATCCCTTCATCGCGGCGTCGTACGGGGACAAGCCTTCCTCAATATGCCGCGTGATGTTCTCGATCTCGACGACGGCGTCGTCGACGACGAATCCGACCGCGATTGAAAGCGCCATCAGCGACAGATTGTCGAGACTATAGCCCATTTCATAGAGAACCGCGAAGGTGCCGATCAGCGAGAGTGGCACGGTGACGGCTGGAATGATGGTTGCCCAGAAACTACGAAGAAAGATGAAGATAACCATCACCACGAGAGCAATGGTCAGCAGCAACGTGAACTGCACGTCCGCAACCGAAGCCCGGATCGTCTGGGTGCGGTCCGAAATGACGTTGATCTTGATGTCGGCGGGAATCGACGCCTGGAGCGTCGGCATCATCGCCTTGATGCTTTGCACCGTCTCGATGACATTGGCTCCGGGCTGACGCTGTACGGCAAGGATGATGGCGCGATGGTTGTTGTACCAACCGGCGATCAGATCGTTCTCTCCGGCGCTGACCGCGCGGCCGATGTCGCGAATACGGACAGGCGAGCCGTTGCGATAAGCAATGACGAGGTCCGCATATTGCTCCGGGTGAAACAGCTGGTCATTGGTGTTGAGCGTGTAGGTCTGTCGCGGGCTGTTTAGCGTTCCCTTGGCCAGATCGACGTTCGCTTGGCCAAGGACGGTTCGTACATCCTCCAGATTGATGCCTCGCGCGGCCAGGGCCTGTGGATCGACCTGCACGCGAACTGCGGCCTTCTGCTGGCCGCCAATTCCGACGAGACCCACGCCCTGGATCTGCGAGATTTTCTGCAGCAGGATGTTTTCGGCATACGCGTCGACTGTGGTCAGCGGCAAGCTGTCCGAGGTGAGGCCGAGCACAAGGATCGGCGTGTCGGCCGGGTTGACCTTCCGGATCGTCGGCGGATAGGGCAGGCCAGTCGGCAGATACGGGCTTGCCGCGTTGATGGCTGAAAGCGTATCGCTGACGGCCCCGTCAATCTGGCGGTTCAAGTCGAATTGTAGCGTGACCTGGGTGTAGCCGAGCGCGCTCGCCGACGTCATTTGCGTGAGTCCGGGTATTTCCCCGAACTGCAGTTCGAGCGGCGAAGCCACCGACGAGGCCATCGTCTGCGGGTCCGCGCCAGGCAGCTGGGCGGTGACCGTCAGTGTCGGATAGTTGACGTTCGGCAGTGCGGCCACCGGCAGCAACGGATAGGCGATGAGTCCGGCAGCCAGCAGTCCGACCATCAGCAGTGCGGTCGCGATCGGTCGGCGAATGAAGGGCGCGGAGATGTTCATGGGATCGGTGCCTGTAATGCGTCTTGAGCTACGGCTTCATCTGCGGCCTTGCCGTGCAGTGGGACGACATGCGTTCCCGGCCGCAGCTTGTATTGCCCGTCGACCACGACCTGCTCATTGGCCTTCAGACCGGAATCAATCAGCGCCTGGCCGTCACTGACTTGGGCAACCTTGATCTGGCGGAGAGATACCGTGCCGTCCGGATTGACGACGTAGGCATATGGTCCGTTCGGTCCTTGCTGGACGACAGAGGCGGGAACGGTCAGGCCGTTGTGTCGCGTATTGAGCAGCAAGCGTGCATTGACGAGTTCGCCCGGCCACAGGCCGTTCTCCTTATTGGCGAAGTTCGCCTTGAGTTGGATCGAGCCGGTCGTCTGCAGGATCTCGTTGTTGACGAGCCCGAGCTGTCCCTCACCCAGGCGGATCGTGTTGTCCTGATTGTAGGCCAGAACAGATAGCGCTGCCTTCGTCTCCCGCTGCTGTTGCTGGATCTGCGGAAGGACGGTCTCGGGCAGGGTAAAGATCAGCGAAATCGGGTCCAGCTGTGTCACCACGCAGAGGCCGTTCGTATTTGACGGGCTGATGATGTTCCCAACATCGATTTGGCGAATGCCCACCACGCCCTCTATTGGAGATGTAAGTCTCGTGAAACTGAGCTGCACGTTCGCAGCGTCGATCAGAGCCTGGTCCGCCTTGATCGCCGCCTGTAGCTGACTGACCTGCGCATTCTGCGTTTCAACCAATTGAGGCGTCGCCCAGCCCTTGTCGCCGAGCTGGGAGTAGCGGGTCTGATTCGCTCGTGCATTTGCGAGCTGCGCCTGATCGCGTTCGAGATTGGCAGCATATTGATCGATCAGGGCCTGATAGGGCCGTGGATCGATCTGCGCGAGCAGATCGCCGGCGTGGACCCGCTGTCCTTCGGTAAAGTTGATGCTGGTGATCTGACCCTGGATCTGCGCCCGTACGATATCCGTGTTGTAGGCAATCACCGTACCGACGCCAGTCAGATAGATCGGAACGTCATGCTGGGTGACAGTCCCGGCAACGATCGGAACAGGTGGCGCCGGAGTCGGTGCAGCCGCGGCCTTCTCCATCGGGTGAAAATGCGTCAAGTGCAGCAGGCCGGCACTCGCGGCGACCGCAGCCAACACGGCGACAGAAATGACGATCTTCTTTTTCATAGAGGGTTGCTCCGGAGGACAGAAGCTCAGCAGCCGCTTGGTGAGCCCGTTGATGTCGACGTGCCGAGGGATGGGCATCCAGGTGTGAAGGTCGAAGCGGATGCCGCAGGCGGCGTCACGATCGGCATTGCCGGTAGGATCGGCGTCACGTTGCCTGTCACCAGCGGGACTGCCGGCGTGGGAAGCAGCGTGGCGGAACTGACACCGAGATTGCCGATCTCTGTTGAACCGAAGGGGAGACCGGTCTTGGGACTGCCGCCGGACGTTGTCGGAAGGGTCGAAGTTGGGCTGGAGGATGCGGCGATGCTGCTCGAGCCGGAGCCGCACATGCCCGACATGCCAGCGGTATCGAGCGCGCCCGAGATGGGGCTCTGCATCGTTGCTGACGTCATTGACAATGATGAGGTCGTCCCTATTCCCGACGAGGTCGATGCCGCTGTGTTCCCGACTCCGCCCGTTGCTGGTGTTGACCCAGCCATCGCCATTCCGCCGCCGTCATATGTCGACGTCGAGCCATACATTCCGCTTGGCGAGGACCCAAGTGTCGAGCATGCAGTCCCGGTCGTAGGTGTGGCAATGCTACCGGTGACAACAGGAGCCGGGCTGAGGCCTGCTGAAGGCAGCTCGGTTGCGCCCAAACCAATTCCGATCGGTGAAATCGGCGAACCAGTCGTGCTGCCGAGCGGGGAGGTTGCACCGACTGTAGGCGTCGGAGCGGCCATTCCTGTCATCTGAGCAAATGCGGCACCGCTCGCGAACAGCGCAAAACCGGCGGCGATCAACCAACACCTCACGTGCATCCTCCATTCGAACCAATTGGGCGCAGGTAAGAAGTGTCTATGCGTCGGCGCGCTCCTTCCGAATTCGCACGAAGATGGTGAACTGGACCGATTGCCGATCATGCTCGAATACGCATCGAAAGAAGACCCGCCGAAGCGGGTCTGTCTGCATGCCGGACTGGCACCGCCTAGGGCATCGCCGCGGGGCGGGCGTGCCGATGGCTTGGCGGTGTCAATCGTTGACCTTCGGTCCGCCATGATAAACGTGCTCATTGAGTTCCGTTGCAGATGTCGGCGCCTGGTCAAATGCGGCGTAGCCGCTGTCGGCGCGGGCGATTGCCGTCTGAGACATGCGCGGCGGATATGTTGAGATACCCGCAATAGCCGGCAGAACGAATGCAACGAGCATCGTGACGGATGCGATCATGGTCGAGAGCTTTCTCATGCTGTATCTCCTAATGTGAACCCTGATAGATAAGTTGGCTGGCGCGGCCAGATAGGACAAAGCGTTTCCCGAAGAGTTGAAAGTGCCGGTACGCGGCTATGCCTGATCCGGCAGACTAGCGAGCACCTTGTCGAGCGTGATCGGATAGTTCCTGATCCGTGCGCCGCACGCGTTATAGACAGCGTTGGCGATCGCAGCTCCGGCGCCGCAGATTCCGAGCTCACCGATTCCCTTACTCTTCAGCGGATTGGATCGCTCGTCCAGCTCGGGAAGGAACACCGCCTCCAGGCTGGCAGGAATATCCGCGTGTACCGGCACATGGTACTCAGCCAGGTCGTGGTTGACGAAATAACCAAAGCGGGGATCGAGCACGAGATCTTCGTGCAGGGCTGCGCCCACACCGAACACCATTCCGCCAATGGCTTGCGACCGCGCTGTCTTTGCGTTCAAGACACGGCCGGCTGCGAACACCCCGAGCATCCGCCGCAAGCGCACTTCTCCGGTGTCCTGGTCAACGCCAACCTCTGCAAAATGGGCACCGTAGGACTGCTGGGAGAAGTCCTGGTTGTTGCGGCCCGGCTTGATCTCGCCATCGGCTTCAACTCCCGAGCCAACAAGTTCTGTAAGGCTCACGGAACGCTCACCCGTCGCAATGTGGCCGTCGCCGAAATGTGCTGTATTGGGGTCCATGCCGGCGAGCCCCGAAAGTTTCTCGCGCAGCGCGTGGCACGCTTCGAACAGTGCTGATCCAGAACTCGCCGCGCCGAACGAACCTCCTGAGCCGGCCGCCTCCGGAAAGATCGTATCGCCGATATCGACGCGCACTCGTCCCATTGGCAATCCCAGCATTTCCGCCGCGATCTGTGCCAGGATCGTGTAGGTCCCGGTGCCTATGTCGGTCATCGCCATTCTCACCGTAGCTATACCATCGGGATCAAGCCGCACATTAGCTCTTGAGAAACGGAGGGGATTGCCTCGGGTCCCGGCAGAGACGCCCATTCCAACCAACCATCGCCCATTCCGAACCTGGCCAGGCGTTGAACTGCGCTTGTCCCAACCGAATCGGCGGGCGCCCTCTTGCATGCAGGCGACCAGGTGACGGCTGGAGTAGGGAATGTGTTTTTCGGGATCTTCGGCAGGCTCATTCCGGATCCGAAGCTCGATCGGATCGAGCATCAGTTTTTCGGCGAGCTCGTCCATAGCGCACTCCAGCGCCAGCAATCCGACAGCTTCGCCGGGTGCGCGCATGGAGGATGCGACAGGGATATCGAGCGGCACCAAGCGATGTCGCGTCAGCCGGTTCGGACCGGCATAAAGTGAACGGGTCTGCAGCGCAGCCGCCTCGTAGACTTGTTCTGAGGGCAAGTTGCCCGAGAAAACGTCGTGACCGATTGCGGCAATCCGGCCGTCGCGATCGGTGCCAAGGCGGATACGTTGGATGGTGTCCGAGCGATGCGTCGTCACATGGAAGATCTGCTGCCTTGTGAGGGCAACCTTGACGGGCCGCTTGAGGTATCGCGACGCGATCGCGGCCAGGATAGCATCGGCGTTCACCCATAGCTTGCCGCCGAAGCCGCCGCCGATGAAGGGGCTGACCAAGCGCACGTTTGCGAGGGGGATATTCAACGTTCTTGCGATGACCCGCTGGCCCTGGTTTAGCATCTGGTTCGCCGTATGCAGGATCAACTTGTCTCCGTCCCATATCGCGAGCGTTGCGTGCGGCTCCATCATCGCATGGCTTTGCAGCGGTGTGCTGTAGGACACGTCGATCTGCACGGGAGCGTTCGCGTAGGCGTCCGAGAAGTTTCCGACTTCGCTGTCGGCCGGCGCACCGTCCGGCTGGTGTGGGACGCGGGCCAGAGCGAGGTGATGAGGCAGGGCGTATTGTCCCTTCTCCCGATCGTACTCGACTTTGACCAGATAGGCGGCGGCCCTCGCCTGCTCGAACGTCTCGGCGACCACAAACGCGACCGGCTCGCCGTAGTGGGACACGACAGGACCCGTGAGCACAGGATGCGCTTCACGATGATTCCCGGTGCCCTGTTTGGGAGCGTCGCGATAGGTAAGGACAAGTTTGACGCCGGGCGATCGTTCGGCAGTCAGCGTTTCGATCGAGGCTATCCGCCCTTTTGCGATCGAGGCCTCAACGACAAAGCCGTAGAGCGAATTCTGCTGCATTTCATAGGCGTAGTGCGCGCCGCCGGTAACCTTTAATCGCCCATCGACGCGATCAAGCGGTTTTCCGACGATCTTCTCGGCATCCAGCGCGTTCGCCCCGACAGGTCCATCCATTTCCATCTTGATGATCTCTCAAGTGCGGGTGATTTCGCCGAGCACGGCATGCAGGGTGCGGCGGGTCAGCGGGATCTTAAAATCATTGGAGCCATATCCATGCGCGCCCTCGACAACTGCGTCCGCGGCTGCGTCGAACGAATTGGCGCCGGCAGCTGTATTCGTGAGACTGTGTTCGGCGGCGGCGACGCGCCACGGCTTGGGAGCGAGACCACCGAAGGCGAGCCGCGCCGAGCGGATTCGTCCGCCTGCGCTGTCGACGATGGCGGCCACCGAAACCAGCGCAAAAGCGTAGGACGCGCGGTCGCGCACCTTCCGGTACATCTGAGCGCCTGGAGGCGGCGGGGGCAATGTGACAGCCGTGACGATCTCGCCGGAGGCCAGCGCCGATTCAATTTCCGGCGTGCGGCCGGGGAGCCTGTGGAAATCGGCGATGGGAATCGTGCGGGCTTTTCCTTCGCGATCGATCGCCTCGACCTTTGCGTCGAGTGCGCGCATGGCGACCGCCATATCCGACGGATGCGTCGCGATGCACGCCTCGCTCCCGCCCAGGATCGCATGGATGCGGTTGAAGCCGGCGAGTGCCGAACAGCCGGAGCCGGGTACGCGCTTGTTACAGGGTTTTGTGATGTCGTAAAAATAATAGCAGCGCGTCCGCTGCAGCAGATTACCGGCCGTGGTCGCCTTGTTGCGCAACTGGGCGCTCGCGCCGGCGAGCAGGGCACGGCTTAGCACGCCGTATTGCTGCCGCACCCGCTGATCTGCCGCGAGATCGCTGTTGCGGACCAACGCGCCGATGCGTAAGCCGCCTTCCGAGGTCTCATCAATTTTGTCGAGCGGCAACCGGTTGATGTCAACCAAGGTCGATGGCGTCTCCACCTGCAACTTCATGAGATCGAGCAGGTTGGTGCCGCCCGCAATGATCTTGACGCCGGGATTGCTCGCGGCGCTAGCCGCATCCGCGACCGATCGTGCGCGCTCATAGGAGAAGGCTTTCATGTCTGTTCTCCCATTGCCTGCTTGATCGCTGCGACAATGTTCGGGTAGGCCGCACAGCGGCAGATATTACCGCTCATCCGCTCACGAATTTCATTGTCACTCATCTCCGCCAGCGGCTGCGTGAGATCGGCAGTGACATAGCTCGGCATGCCTTGGCGGCGCTCGGCCAGCATGCCCACGCCGGAGCAGATCTGGCCCGAGGTGCAGTAACCGCATTGAAACCCGTCATGCTCGACGAACGCCGCCTGCATGGGATGCAAGTCTTGGCCGAAAGCGAGCCCCTCGATGGTGGTGATCGACTGGCCATCGTGCATGACAGCCAGTGTGAGGCATGAATTGATGCGTCGTCCTTCGACCAGAACGGTGCAGGCACCACACTGGCCGTGATCGCATCCCTTCTTCGAGCCGGTGAGCGCCAGGTGTTCGCGGAGGGCGTCCAGCAGGGTTGTACGGGGATCGAGCGTAAGATGGTGCAGATGGCCGTTCACCCGCAGTTCGATGGATATGTCGGACGGTTCCGCCTGCTCGGTCTCGGCGGCAAGCGCGCCACGTGGAAGGCTACTCAGGAGGAGCGCGGTGGTGCCGGTCTCGATGACCGTACGGCGCGTGACCTCCATGGTTGGAAAGATGGATAGTGTATTTTCCATGTCTGTTCCGTATTTGCAGGGCAGATCAAAGATGCTGGGCAAGGTCACATCGCTCAAGACCAGAACGTGTCCGGTAGATTGACAACGATGGGTACAGGCGTGCTGCGCACCACGACCCATCGGAAAGGCAGGACGCGGGATGGATTGATCTCCATATGCGGGAGAAACGCAGGAACGTGAATGAAGTCGCCGGCCTTGGCCCGTGAGGAGAACTCGCCCTTGCCGCCCCATCGCACTTCGCAACGGCCTGACAGGACGAACGCGATCGTGTCCTGTTCGCCGTGGTGGTGGATTCCGGTTCGTGCGCCCGGCTCCACTTCGAAGAGGCCACCCCAGATTGCCGAAGTGATGCCCAGCGACGGCCCGATCGCGGCAAAACGATGGGAGCCCGATGTTTGAGCGGTCGTCGTGTCGAACCGGTCGCGGCTCACGATTTGGATCGCGGATCGTGTGTCCATCATGCCGCCTCCCGATCCGGGGGCGCCATGAATTCGGGGCCTATCGGATCGCTGATTGTCTCCCGAAGAATTCGGTCGATCTCGGTCATGGCGGCCTCATCGATTCGCCAGCCGAGAGCGTCGGTGATCGGCGAGAGTTGCTCCGCGCGCCGCGCACCCCACAACGCAATGTTCAACTCGCCGCGATCCAGTACCCAGCGTACCGCCAGATGGATCACGCTCCTGTTGAAGCGCTCCCGTGCGAGGCGGTCGAGTCGCTCCACCGCATGGAGATATTGCTGAAAACGTGGCGATCGAAATTTGGGGTCGCTCTTTCGCAGGTCGTCGCCGGTGAAACGGCTCGACGTGGACATGCTGCCGGACAGCAGGCCTCGGCACAGCGAGCCGTAGGCGAGCAGCGCGACCTTCTTCTCGTGGCAATAGGGGAGCACGTCCTGCTCGATTTCGCGTTCGAACAGATTGTAGGGCGGTTGAGCCGTGTGAAGTGGCGCGACCTTGCGGAATTCATCCATCTGTGCCGGGCTGAAATTGCTGACGCCGACTGCGCGAATCTTGCCGGCGCGGTGCAGCGCGCGGACGGCCTCGGCAGTCTCGGCGATCGGCGTCAGGGAATCGGGCCAGTGCACCTGATAGAGATCGATGACATCCGTCCGAAGCCGCCGCAAAGAACTCTCGGCTTCCTCGATGATTCGGGCCTTGCGCGCGTTACGGAACGGCTGGCCGTTTCTCCAGTCGAGCCCGACCTTTGTGGCGATGACGGCGTTCCGGCGGCGACCGTCGGCAAGGGCTTTTCCGACGATTTCTTCCGAGCGGCCGAATCCGTAGACCGGCGCAGTATCGATGAGAGTGATTCCGCGATCGAGCGCTTCCTGAATTGTCTTGATTGCATCGCTTTCGTCGGTTCCGCCCCACATCCAGCCACCGATCGCCCAGGTGCCGAGCGCTATGCGCGATACGCGGATGGAAGTGCCGGGAATGTCGATGCATTCCATGTTCATGTTCGGAACGACCTTCATTTGTTTACTCCTTTGTGGTCTGCGCCTGATTGCATCAGACGGCGCGCGGGGGATGATCGCGCGAACCAGTCTCGGTGCTCTGATCGGACGCTGGCTGTCTCTGAAACTCGCGGCCGCAATTGCAGACCGGCGGCATTGAGTGGGCGAACTTGACAAGTCCGAGGTATTGCCACTGGCGATGGCTCGCCATTGAATTGGACTTCAGAGTCGTCACTATGAATTGACGCCCTCGATCGGGGCCGCCATCGGTCTGGATGACGCGAGCGGATCCAGACCGAAGGCAAGGAGCTGCAGGTGCATTAGCTGCAGCTGAGCGGCAACGGCTGATCAGGATGCAAGACGTACCAATCGTAGCAGTCGGAGCCGCCGCCATAGTACCCGTACCCTGGGCGGTATCTGCCGTAGTGATTCATGGCGTGGTCATGGATACCTGTGCCATGCGCAAGGGAATGCTCGGCAAGGCCGAGATGACCACGACCGCTCGGACCCATGTCGCCACGCATTGCCATGCCGCCGACATGAACGCCTCCGCCGAGGCCGCCCACGTGGGCACCGCCTCCGATACCGCCCATGTGCGCGCCTCCTCCGAAGCCGCCCATGTGTCCGCCACCGCCAAAACCTCCACCGTGACCGCCACCGCCGAAACCGCCGCCGTGACCGCCGCCACCTCCGCCTCCGCCTCCGCCGCCGCCCCGTGCGTCCGCTGCGCCGACAGCCAATGCGGACGCAAGCGCGGCCGTGGCTAGGATCATCATCATTCGTTTCATCAGAACACTCCTTGTATTTGATTTCATCGGCTGGCGCGGCATCCGTACGTGGCTGTGGGGCCAGGCTTTCGTGATGCTTGATAGAGTAGGAATGCTCGCCAGCGTCGCCATTCAAATTGCCATCACAAGGTCCGGAGCAGTGTCTGCTCTCGGCAATTTGAGAAGTTCCGAGACCATAGAGACGCTCAGTTGTTGCTTACTGCCGTAGAGAAGGATCAACAGAAAAACGGGCTGGAAGAGAATCCAGCCCGTTTTTGTCTGTGCGCTGGTCGACGGAGTCACAAGCGCCGAGGCGCAAGAAGAACAGTCGAACAAGCCGAACCGCATTACCCAGATCAGAACGCGCCCGTGCCCGGTTCGCAGGGAACGTTGTTGCCGGTCCACGGCGCCGTTGCAAATGCGCCGACGCGCGGCGCCGGAACGCAAGCACGGTCACCCGAATAGAATGGCGCTTCCGGCGCGGCGGCATTGGCTTCCATGGCGGCGCGCCGGGAGGCGACGCCGCTTTCGCGAGCCATGGCCGGTGTTGCGAGCATTGCCACCGCGATCAATCCAGTCGAGAGCAGTTTGAGATTCGTCATTGAGCTTCTCCGTTGAAAAACAGCGGGCCAAGTCGAGGAGTGGCCCGTCTGAGCAGATGCGGTGGATCGCGGATCAGCCAAACGCACGAAATGTTCACGCGACTTCAATGGAGCGTGAGTCAGGGGCGTGCGGGACAGCAATCGGCATGCGTGCGCGCCGTTGCGACACGTTTCTAACGCGTGCGCGCTCAATCGCGGGTCCGAATGTTAGTTTCAAGGCTCAGCAGGTTCGTGATTGAAGACACCAGGTGACTGCGCAAACCATTTCTCGATCGCAGCTCGCAAAGTGAGCAGAAAGATCTCCGTGCGTCGCTCCGTTGAGGCCCCGGCGCGTTGAGTCGGTCCGACCACGTTGCACGACCGACGGGTCTAAAGTCCGGCTTCCTCCGAAGCCACCATTCCGAGCGCCGTCCAGTCGAGTCCACCGTGGCCACGCGCGATTCCCGTGATCAGGCGGTCGCGAACGACACCCACCGACGGCATAGGAGCGCCGGCCAGCTCCGCCTCGGCCAGCGCCAAGCGGACGTCCTTGAGCGCCAGCGGCATCGTCAGTCCCGGCTTATAGCTGCCGGCAATGAGCCGGCTGCCGTAGTTCTTGTGGACGCGACTGTCGAACATTGTGCCCGTCATGATATCCACGAATTGCTGAGGGTCCTGTCCGCGCTTGCGCAGAACAGTCACGATTTCGCCGAGGACCTCGAGAGCTGTCGCCGTCATCATGTTGCCGAGCAACTTGAGCAGATTGGCCTGTGCGGGATCCGTCCCGATGACGAAAGTCTTCCCCAGCGAATCCGTCAACGACCGGCAATGTTCACAGGACTCCGGCTTGCCTGCCACGATGACGGCCAGTTGGCGCGCTCTGGCGGCGTCGGGGTTGCCGAAAACGGGGGCTGCAACGTAGCCTTGACCGCGACGCTCGTGCTCGAGCAGCAGCGCGGCCGAGGCCCCAGTGCTGATGGTGCTCATTGACAGATGGATCGTGCCGGGCCGTAGCGACTCCGCGATCCCGAATGATCCAAAGAAGGTATCTCGCACGGCAGCGTCATCGGGCAACATGGTGATGATGATGTCGCTGTCGAACAAGTCCGGCCGATGAGTTGTGGCCGAAACGCCGAGCGCCCGGAGGTCGTTGATGCGTTCCGGCCGGCGTACGTAGGCCGATACCTTGCGACCGTCGGCCGCGAGATTGGCCGCCATGGCGGTACCCATCAGGCCGAGCCCGATAAATCCAATTTTGGAGGACATCCGCGAATCAACCTGCGGATTGCCATTCGTGTTCCGTTCGTCGATGTCATCCAGCATGGCGGCTCGCTTTCTTGATCGGGCACCAGAAGGTAAGCAGCCGGCCCGAGGATGTCGTCTAAAATCGATTTCAATGTTGCGCGAAATGGGGCGGCGAAGCCGCGGCGGGGCGACCATGCGCTGGCTGGTCCCCAATCCGCTAAGCCCGTTAAATTGCTATTTAATGGCGCCGCCTTGGCGGAGAGTTTATGTCTTTCCTCGAGGGCCCTGCCGCGCTTTGCCAAAGGCGGCATGCTAGTCCGAAGCGGGCGGCGCTAAGCCAAGTCGTTGGGTAGCGCGGTCCGGCCCATTCCCGGTCGGCTATGTGGACGGTGCCTATGACTTTGCCAACGAGCGAGCATATGATTTCCGGCCGGCCGGCCGGGCACTTTGGCACACTTGAGATCGAGCTGATGATGAAGGTTCTATTGATCGAGGACGACGCCGGAACGGCCGAGGAGATCGTGGCCGAGCTGAGCGAGCTTGGGTTTGAGGTCGAGTGGGCGTCAAACGGAATCGAAGGCCTCGACAAAGCCCGGGCGCTGCATCCCGATGTCCTGATCGTCGATCGCATGCTGCCCGGCATGGACGGACTTACAATCATCGAGGCGCTACGCAAGGAGCAGGTTAGCACTCCGGTCCTGGTGCTGAGCGCACTCGGCGCCGTCGACGATCGGGTGCGGGGTTTGCGAAGCGGCGGAGACGATTACCTGACGAAGCCCTTCGCAGTCGTGGAGCTCATAGCAAGAATAGAAGCCCTGCTTCGTCGTCCCACGGAGAGCCGCGGGACGACGTTGCGGGTCGGTCCTCTTGAACTCGATCTCATCGAACGTACCGCGTGGCGCGGCGAGCGGAAGATCGATTTGTTGCCACGCGAATTCCGCCTGCTCGAATACATGATGCGGCGAAGTGATCAGTTGCTGACCCGTGCGATGTTGCTGGAAGAGGTCTGGAACTACAAGTTCGTCCCCGCCACGACCAATCTGGTCGATGTGCATATGGGCCGGCTGCGGCACAAGGTCGACGGCGCTGGGGAACCCCAGTTGATTCACAACGTCCGGGGCTCCGGGTTTATTCTGCGACCGCAGCAATAGGCGCTGCCAGCGCGGTTGCCTGGCGATCGAATGAGGTACGAACATCAACCGGCGGGATCGATGCGCCAGCTCCAATTCATACGCTCGAACACCTTCCGCTGGGCCTCGGCGGTGGCCGCTGTCTTCGCCCTGCTCATGATCGTGCTGTTCGGCTTCATCTACTGGAAGATCGACGGCTACCTGATTGCGCGATCCGATCGCATGATCGCTCAACAGCTTGATTTCCTGGCAGGCCTGCCGCGGGACCGCCGCGCCGATGCAATCTCGGACCACCTTGGCCAGGATTCCCGGGGCGTTCAGTATGCGGGATTGTTCGATGCTGCCGGCAATCGGCTCGCCGGCAACCTCAAAGAGCTGCCGCGGGACTTCACCGTCGGTGGAGCGGCACAGGCCGCGAGGGTAGCGCCGGTCGGCCAACCGCCAGGTGGCGATCCACTGATCCGGGCGATAGGCCGGCGTCTTGAAAACGGTGATGTCCTCGTGTTGGGGCGGAACGTCGACGAGACCCACGAGATATCGAGCGTCGTGGGGCAAGCCCTCGCGCTCGGGCTCTTGCCGGCACTCTGCCTTTGCTTACTGGCCGGAGCCTGGCTGAGCGTGCGCGCGCAACGGCGGGTGGAGGAGGTCAATCAGCGGGTTCAGCGCATCATCGCCGGCGACCTCCGCGAGCGCCTTCCGCATCGTAACGTCAATGATCCGTTCTCCAGACTGGCTGTGATTGTGAACAGCATGCTCGATGAAATGGAGACAATGATCAATGCGCTCGCCGGCGTCGGCAACGATATTGCGCACGACCTACGAACCCCGTTGACCCGCGCCCGATTGTCCCTGGAGCGCGGGCGTACACATGCAACCACCTTGGAGCAGCTTCAGAGCGTCACGGACAAGGCGATCGGAGGCATTGATCAGTCGCTCGCGATCATCACCGCTCTTCTGCGACTGACGGAGATCGAGAACAGCCGGCGTTCGGCCGGGTTCGGCAATGTTGCGCTGCATGAAATCTTGCGAGAGGTATGTGACATCTACGAGCCGATCGCCGAGGACAAGAGCATCAAGCTTGGCGTGGATATCGACCGCAAGCTGCACGTTTGGGGTGACCGGGATCTGCTCTTCGAGGCGGTGGCGAATCTCGTCGACAACGCCATCAAGTTCACGCCGGCGGGCGGAAAGGTCGGCCTGGATCTAATGCGTGGGGACAGGGAAAGCATCGTGCGCGTGAGCGATACCGGGCCGGGTATCGGCGCACAGGAGCGTGAAGCCGTGCTGCGGCGGTTCTACCGCTCCGACAAGATGCGCAACACGCCGGGTGTCGGGCTCGGACTTAGCCTGGTGGCGGCCATCACCAAGCTGCATGGCTTCCGGCTGATCATCCATCCCGGCTCGGGAGGGCGGATCGAGATCGTCTGTCTGGACAAGGCAAATGGACCAAACTCGTCGCAGATATGATTGAAGCTCCGGGCAGATGCGTCGCTACCGTCCAGCTTTGTCGAAAATCAGGTCTGTTTGGGATGGGCCGGCCGGGCGGCCAATCACGATCGTGCCGTGGTTCAACGCCTGGTGACAGGAGTTGCAGGCGTCGCTGAGCTCGTCATAGGCTTTGCCGAAATCGGCGTCGTCCCTCCGATCGATCGCATCCTTCAGGTCCCCGAGCGGCTTTTGGATAACTGACTCGATCATGTCGGGGAACGGGGTGCCCTCTTCCATTGGATGCGCGCGTCCGAGTCGGCCGAAGGCACCGCGGAGATTGCCTAGCTCGTAATCGGCCAAATTCCAGTTGCCGGCCTGTTCGGCACGCCATATCCGCTCGTGTCTAGGCTGTATCGTGCCGATCATCATGTCGCTGATGCTCGGCAGATACGTCGCCGGTTGAGCGGAGACGCCTGCTGAGCCCGCATGAGCTCCGGGCAGGCGCACAAAGGCGGTTGTCAGCAGGATTACGATGGAAGCTGACAGCAGGCCAAGCGCCAGCGAGCTCTTCGATATCGCAGGCAACGGGCCAAGGTTCATGGTGGTTGTTCCGAACGTCGTAGGCCGGTGTCATCGACGGCCTGGAAATCCGCTCCGTCAGGCGGGTATTGCTCGTGCATTGCAGTCGTCACGCTTACCGAGCGCCTCCCGCACGACGGTTCTGTCACCCGCGCGTCAGCGAGATGGCGCAAACCGCTGCACCGCTGGCCAAAGCCCGCATCGACCTTCCCGTGAGCCACGCGCATGGTGTGGTTTCAACGCCAATGCCGGCAGCGGTGAGGCTGTCAATCTCTGGAACCAGATCCCGGCGGTCATGAGGGGTAGGAGGATCATCGTCTCAACTCGTGGATTATCATCACTTGAGCTAGAACTGGGCTCTCAAAGAGCCGAAGCCTTTCGCAATTGCACGATGCTATCGCCAGCTTGGACGGCTTTTCGGGTGCGGCAAGAACCTGCCGGGAGATGACTCAATCAGCGTGCTTGCCCAGACGGGCGGCTCGAGGCCATTGTCTCCGCCGGCCGAATCGTGAGTTGGGCCGCGGCGGAAAACGCGCGTGAGCGCATGAGAACCGTTGCAACGAGGCCCGTGATGCCGGAGGCGGCCAGGATCATTGCCACGATGATGAATTGGTAGATGCCCGCATAGACCGGACTGGCGCCCGAAACCACCATTCCGGCCATAACCCCCGGGATCCACACCAGTCCCAGGGATTTCATCATGTCGAGGCGAGGCAGAAGGCTCGCATACACGGCATTCTGAAGATAAGGCGCAACGATAACGGCGGGCTCCGCGCCGAGCGACAGGCCCGCCTCGATCTGGCCGACATGGGCAAGGATCTCGGCTCGGAGGCGCTCGATTGCCTGTGCGCACGCATTCATCGCGTTGGCGATAATCATGCTGCCGACCGGGACGAGCATTGAAATATCCGGCTGAAGACTGCCGGTCGCGAGCATCACCGCGATGACGGTGCCTGCACCTGCGGCGATCGACCAGAAACAGAGCGGAAGTGCACCAGCCATTCCCTTGAGACGTTGGGCCGCGGTGATCGCTGCGGCGATCGCCATCATGAAGAGGATGAGGCCGCCGATCAGCAGGCGACCGTGCAGCAGCAGGGCCAGTACCAGGCCGACCAGAACCATCTGCACGAGGCCGCGCGCCATCGAGACGACCGCCTCGCGCTCCACATGCACGGACTGCCACCGACATAGCGCGACGACGGCCGCGCACAACGCGATCGCCCCGCCGGCCTGCGCGAGGCCAGTCAACACGTCGCCGCCGATACTGTTCTGGAGCTCAGCCAGCATGCAGAACCTGCTCGGTGGCGCCGATTCTGGCCAGCCGGCCTGCTTGCATAACCATCGTCCGCCCCGCGAGCCGCTCCGCCTGGGCGCGATTGTGCGTGATGATGAGGCACGTCATTCGCCGTTCCCTGACGATGCCCAGAATGAGCTCCTCGATGTCGCGCACTGACGCCTCGTCAAGGGCGGAGGTCGGCTCATCCAGCAACAGCACCTCGGGCTCGTTCGCGAGGGTCCGCGCCAGCGCGACGCGTTGCGCTTCGCCGCCGGACAAGTTGCTGACGTCGCGATCGGCAAGTCCGGGCAAGCCGACGCGCTCCAAGAGACCCTCGATTTGCGCAGGCGCCAGCATCTTGCCGCGTTGGTGCGGCCCAAACGCAATGTTGGCGGCGATGGTGCCTGGGAAAAGATAAGCTGTCTGCATCACCATGCCAACCCGGCGCCGCAATTCCGGTGGGGTGATGGAACGGTAATCCTGCGACTCGAGCAGGACGGTGCCGGACGTAGGCTCGTCCAGACGATTGAGCAGCCGGAGGAACGATGACTTCCCGGCCCCGCTCGGTCCAACGATGGCGAGTATCTCGCCGGCCAATGCCTGCACACTGACGTCCTGAACGAGAACGCGCCCAACCACCTCCCGTGATAGATGTCTGGTTTCGAGGCCGGTGATTGCGGCAGCCGGCTTGGGCTCGCTTGTGGCCTGCGGAGAGGCGCCCGCTACTGTTCCAATGTCATTCGCGACGCCGTTCGGGCTTGTTGCCACGGAAAGTCCTCTCGACAGGCGCCACCGCGAAAAGCCGGGGAAGTCCAACGATCACGAGACGAGGGATAGCCCGGGTCGGATAGATCAGGTCAGGGTAATATCACGAGAGATGGCGAACACGCGACGTCTAGGCCGCACGTTTGGGAGTATACGGTCCAATCACGCACTTGTAGCCCTGTAACTTCCACTGGCTGTATGGGCCATGCGAGAGCCAGTCGGCGATTCCGCTCTGCGCATTGGTCTCGCATGCGCTCATGGTGATGCCGGATTGCTCGCTATTGGTGACGACCTTTTCCAGGCAGACCGCTCCGTTGCAGACAACTGCCACCAGCGTAATCAACATTCTTGCCTCCAGGATGATTGCAAAACAGCCCGATCAGAATTTCTGCAACACGTCGGCCGGGAAGGTGGCATCGTCGGGTCGGCCGCTATCGTCTGTCCAAATGCACTTGACCTGGTCGTCCTTGACCGCCGAGACGGTCATCATGGGTCCTCCAGATCGCAACCTGACGAGTTCGCCCCGCTCGAATTGGACCATGGCGTCGCCCTTCGGGGATAAAGGTGCTGTAGAGGCGAGTGCGGGACACGATGCGCCGATCGCAAGAAGCAGCGTCGCAACAGTGACGCGTCGTTTGGTTCGCGAAGACATGCCAAGCTCCATCCGTCCTGATTTCGAGGTAGGCGCTCGCTGCGCCGATCCGATTAAATTCGATGACAAGAGTTATCCCACGAGGGGCGAGGCGGGCCTGTTCCCAGGCGTCTCGACCCCACGTCCGTTCGGTCGCTACGAGGCCGGTTTGGGCGTAGCAGAGACACCAGCCGATGAGACGCGCCACACCGCGTTGCCGACGTCGTCGGCAATCAGCAGTGCGCCACTGCGATCCATGGCGAGGCCGACAGGCCGGCCATGGGTGTGGTTGTTCGCATCGAGGAAGCTCGTGACGACGTCCTGCGCCGGGCCGGAAGGCTTGCCGTCTCTGAAGGGGACGAAGACCACCTTGTAGCCGTTGAGGGGTGTTCGATCCCAGCTGCCGTGCTCTCCGACGAAGGCGCCGCTCTCATACTTCGCGGGCAAGCCAAGGCCGGAGGACATGGCAAATCCCAGGGGTGCCACGTGGGAGCTCAGCGAATAGTCCGGCACGATCGCTTTGGCGACCAGATCGGTCCGTTGCGGCTGAACGCGCGGATCGAGGTGTTGACCGTAATAGCTGTACGGCCAGCCGTAGAACCCGCCATCCTGCACTGAGGTGAGATAGTCCGGCACTAGGTCGGGTCCGATCTCGTCGCGTTCGTTGGCAATCGCCCACAGCTTGCCGGTCGTCGGCTCCCACTGTAACCCCGTCGGGTTGCGCGTCCCGCTGGCAAAGATGCGGTGAGCGCCGGTGGCGCGATCGACTTCCCAGATGGCGGCGCGTTCGTACTCGGCTTGGATGCCGTTTTCCGCAATATTGCTGTTCGACCCGACGCCGACATAAAGCTTGGATCCGTCTGGGCTCGCCAGAAGGCTCTTTGTCCAATGGTGATCGATCGGTCCACCCGGCAGATCGGTCAGCTTGGTACCTTTGGCGGTGATGCTGGTCTGCCCGTCCTGATACGGATAGCGCATGATCGCATCCGTATTCGCGACGTAGAGATCGTGACCGACCAGCGCGACGCCGAACGGAGAATTGAGGTGATCCAGAAACACCGTCCGTACGTCGGGAATGCCATCGCCATTGGTGTCGCGGAGCAAGGTGATCCGGTTGGCGTCCTTCGCCTTGGCGCCGGCGAGCGTCTCTACCACGCCGGTGACAAGATCCTTGGGACGGAAGATCGGCGCCTTTGGACCGTTGCTCTCGACGACCAGCACGTCGCCGTTCGGCAGGACGTAAACCGAGCGCGGGTGCTGCAGCCCTGTGGCAAGCGCATGGACCTGCAGCCCCTGCGGGACCTTGGGTGTCTCGGATCCCCAGCCCACCGGTGTCGCAATCCTGATCGGTGGCAGCAGATACTGATGCACCGGGGGCAGCACGGGATTTGCGCCGATCTGCAGCTTCGGGTCACCTCCGGTGTCGTTGCAACCGGCCAAACCCAATCCGGCGACAGCGACCATGATGGCAGCAACCCGGGGCAAGCTCGTCTTGACTTCGGTCATGCCTTTGCTCCGATACGATAGCGGTGGGTCAGCGTCCAGCCGGGGGATATCGCGAAAAGCAGAACAACGAGGACGACACCCGAGAGGGTTAGCCCCATGGGTACGACCGCGGTATAGCCATCCCGGCTATGGACAAGGACATTGAGAATGGACAGCACGACCGCGGCCGCATAGGCAAGTGCGTGGATCCATGCCGGTCTTTGGTTACGAAAGAGATCGACCATCGCGGCCAGCACGACAAGCGCAGCCATGACAAGTCCCCCCGCGATCAGCCAGACGGAAAACCGGTACCACATCACTTCGGCGGTCCCCCAATAGGCCAGGTCGGTCGCGAATGCCGCCGCAAAGTAAGCGACTGGGAATGGCACCAAGATCTGGTGAATAGGTCGTCTGATTGCACCTGCCCGTGGTCGGTCGGCGAGGTCAGTACTTTCCGGCTTAGTCATGCTCCTACGCTCCGTGCATTGAGTTCGCTGTCCTCAAGCCCAAGAATGTTCAGGGGGCCGTATCGGCCTGGTTGGGCTTGCCTCCGATATCGTCGTCGATGGTCGAATGATCTTTCGAATTCGCACGCGGCAAGGGCGAGTCGTTTGCCCAGAGGCGCCGTCGTGCGATCAAGAAAATGCGATCGCGGTGCAGGAAACGTCAGTCTGCAGGCGAGGCTATCTGAACGAGTACGTTATCTGGAAGGAGCAGCAATGATTAGCGATGGCACACTTCGGCAGCGTGCGAAGCTTCTCTGGTGCGGTGGAAACCCCACCCTTTCATCGAGATATGTGGCCGAGGAGAGGGCGATTGCGCTCACCTTTGGCGGGTCCACCAACGCCGTGATGATGGCCACGCCGGCCGATCTGGAGGATTTCGGAGTTGGCTTTGCCCTAACGGAAGGGATCATCGAGCAGGCGGACGAGATTGCCAGTATCGAGGTCGTGGAGAGCAGTCTCGGGATCGAGATCCAAATGTGGCTGGGCCGAGACCGGGCGGACGAACTCTCGGCGCGTCGCCGGGCCATGATCGGTCCGGTCGGGTGCGGATTATGCGGGATCGAAAGCCTGGAGCAGGCCTGTCCCGCGCCACGGCATGTGTCAAGCACAGCGACCTTTCGCGCGCGCGACCTGTTGAACGCCATGACCGCGCTGGCGCCCTTGCAAGAGCTCAATCAGAAGACACGGGGCGTGCACGCCGCCGCGTTCTGGCAACCGCACACCGGCATAGGTCTGGTGCGGGAGGATGTTGGCCGTCACAACGCACTCGACAAGCTGGCCGGTGCGCTCTTGCGAGAGAACATGGCGCGGGCAGGCGGTGCGATCCTCCTGACAAGCCGAGTTTCAGTTGAGATGGTGCAGAAAACCGCGCGGATCGGCGCTGCTGTCCTCGTTGCGGTCTCGGCGCCGACCTCTCTCGCAGTTGAGACAGCTGATCAGGCGGGCATCACGCTGATCGCGGTCGCCCGTTCAGACGGATATGAGATCTTTACCCATCCCGATCGCCTGATCTTTTCCGACTTCCCGACTGTCGCGGCCTGACAGGCTGCTGGGGCCCACAGGATCACGCCGCCGCATGGACCGGCTCCCGCGTGCAAATGCGCAAAATCCGTTCGCTGCGGAAAAGGCCGCGGTGAAGCAGCTCCTACCTACATCGAGGCGGGATCAACGCGGTCCGTGAGGGGAAAAGGATGTTCACATGAATGCAACGGCGCTTCTGCTGTCGCGGATACAGTTCGGCTTCACCATTTCATTTCACATCATCTTCCCGGCCTTCACGATCGGTCTTGCGGCCTGGCTGACCGTGCTCGAAGCCATGCACATGCGAACCGGCCGTGCCGTCTATCAGGCGCTGTTCGAATTCTGGCTCCAGATCTTCGGCGTCGCCTTCGGTATGGGCGTCGTCTCGGGAGTCGTGATGGGATTCCAATTCGGAACGAACTGGAGCGTCCTGTCGAAGATGTCCGGGCCGATCCAGGGTCCGCTTCTCTCCTACGAAACCTTCACGGCGTTCATGCTGGAAGCCAGCTTCTTCGGAGTCCTGGTGTTCGGACGCAAGCGGGTGCCGCCAAGCTTCTATCTATTCTCCACCGCGATGGTGTCGCTCGGGACCACGCTGTCCGCCTTCTGGATCATGACCAACAACAGCTGGATGCAGGTGCCGGTCGGTTATGTCCTCCAGAACGGTTACTTCGTGCCAGACAATTGGACCAAGATCATCTTCAACTCGGTCGTATGGTCGCGCTTTCCGCACATGCTGCTGGCGGCCTACCTCACGGGGGCATTCTGCGTTGCCGCAACCGGTGCCTGGTACGTGCTGCGTGGCGACAATTACGCGGAGTCCAGGGTGATGCTGCGGATGGGACTGTTCCTCGCAGCCCTCCTGATCCCCGTGCAGCTCGTGTTCGGTCATCTCGTCGGCGACTACGTTCACGATTACCAGCCGGCAAAGTTCGCGGCCATCGAGGGGCGTTGGCATGACGAGCAGCCTGCGAGCGAAGTGCTGATCGGGCTTCCCGATCCGGCGACTGAAAGCAATAGATACGAGATCAAGCTGCCGATTCTCGGAAGCATCATCGCCAGCTCGAGCCTGACCTCGAAGGAGGTGGGGCTGACCGATTTCGCGCCGCAGGATCGCCCGCCGGTGCTGATACCGTTCGTAACGTTCCGCATCATGGTCGGCTGCGGGCTGATCATGCTCGCGATCGCGTGGTTCGGGTCCTATCTGAGCATCAAACGGCGCCTGCGCCGAAACCGCGCCATGCTTTGGGCAATCTTCCTCAGTTTCCCGCTTCCGTTTATCGCCATTCTCACCGGCTGGTATGTTGCCGAGGTGGGACGACAGCCCTGGGTGGTCTACGGATTGCTGCGGACGGCCGACGCCGTGACGCCGTTCCTGACGGCGCCGGCGGCACTGACCTCGCTCGTGCTATTCGGAGCGGTTTATCTCTTCATCTTCTCTTTCGGCACATTCTACATCTATCGCCTCTTACGCACCGGTCCGACCCGCCTCGCCGTCGAGGCGCCGCACGGCGCCTCTCCAAACCGCCCGATGTCGCTGGCCGACCCAGAGCTCATTCAGTCAGTTTACCGGAGCGCAGGAGAATAGAGATGGTCTTGTTCTGGGTTGCTCTTCTGGCCATTAGCATATTGATCTATCTGTTGCTCGATGGATTCGATCTCGGGGTCGGCATGTTGTTTGGTCTCGCCGGCAGCGAGGCAGCTCGCGACACGATGCTCGACACTGTTGCGCCGGTCTGGGATGGCAATGAGACCTGGCTTGTCGTCGCCGGCGTGATCCTGTGGGGCGCGTTTCCTCTCGTCTATGCCACGCTACTGTCGGCCTTCTATCTGCCTGTTATTATCATGCTGCTCGGGTTGATCCTGCGCGGCGTGGCCTTCGAGTTTCGCCACAGGGCGGCGCCGCAGTTTCGCTGGATCTGGGATGTGAGCTTCGTGGGCGGGTCGTTCGCTGCGAGCTTCATGCAAGGCGTGACGGTTGGTGCCCTGGTGCAGGGCCTGAAGTTTACCGACGGGGCCTATGTCGGCGGTATTTTGGGTTGGCTCAGCCCGTTCTCGCTGTTGTGCGGCATCGGGCTGTGCCTCGGCTATGCCCTTCTGGGGGCCAGCTGGCTGGTGCAAAAGTGCCGATCGGGCGTCCGTGACAGGGCTCGACGCCAGATTCCCGGGCTGGCGCTCGCGGTCCTGGCGTTTCTGATCATCGTCTTTGCGCATGCTCTGATCGAAAATCTTCCGATCATGCATCGCTGGCTCGATCGACCGTACCTGTTTGTATTTCCTGCCGTCGGAGCTTTGGCCGCGGCCGTGCTGGCCAGCAGTATCCTGCGTCACAACGATCGCTGGCTGTTCGCAGCTGTCGCCGTCATCTTTGTCGCGGCGTTCGGAACGCTGGCACTGTCCTTCTGGCCTTACATGATTCCGTTTGCCATCACGATTGAGGACGCGGCGGCGCCTCACGCCAGTCTCGCCTTCATGTTCTGGGGCGAGGGCCTCTTCGTCTTCCCCTTGATGGTACTCTATGTCGCGATCGGCTACCGGGTGTTCAGAGGTAAGGTGGGAACCACATCAGGTCACTAAGATCCTTCTGCCTTATCCGCGGAAGCGCTCGCGATGCTCGCTGGGACCGGCGCCGATGCGCCGGCGGCGGAGTTTTTTCTCGTTCGGAAAAGCTGAGTCGGATCGCCAAATCTTCGAGGACGTGAGGGTGATTTGACGACATCGCGGCGTCGGCATGCTCCGGCATACGCTCCGAAAGCGAAAGGACCGCCACGAGAAGGCCATCGATCAGATTGTGCTGATCGATGGCCTTTCGCACGTTCAATCGAGCGAGGGGTTAGGTTTATCGCTTCGCCATCACGCCCGGCGCATTGTCGGGCCAACCTGCGATCGTGCGTTCGTCGACATTGAGATGCTGCGCCACGAGTTTCGGCGGGGTGTGCGTGAGCCAGTTGGAGAGCGAGACTTCTTCGTAGCGTGACGCGCGAAACACGCCGATGAATTGCAGATCGGTGTCGCCGACATTCTCGACATAATGGCCGAGGTTCCGCCTGACATAGCCGATGTCGCCGGCATTGAAGTCCATCGTCAGAGCGTTCGGACCCGTATCGAAGACGGTCATGCGCGCCTTGCCCTTGACGTAATATTGCCACTCATCCGCATTGGGGTGCCAGTGCATCTCCCTGATGCCGCCGGGACGAACTGTGACCAGCGCGGCCGCTAGTGCGGTCGAAACCTTGAAATTGCTGCTGTCGGCGATCTGGATGGTTCCAGTATCGGACGATCTAAACGGACGGGAGGATCCGAGCGGGAAGATGAAGGGATGGGTGGGGACGGGGGCCTCCTTCTGAATCGCGGCGCTGTCGCCGGCGAGGTCACCGGGCACGGTGCCCTGGAATATCCAAAGATTGTGCAGCGGGATCCTGGAAAACGTTTCTGCCGGGACGCCGAAGTTCTTGGCCAGGATCTCGGGCGGCGTATGCGCGAACCAGTCCGTGACGAGCAGGGTGTTGAATTCGTCGGCATGCCCGTCATCGAAGCAGATCACGAATTCGCATCCGTCCGGGCCCAAGCCCTGCAGCGAATGCGGCGCCCCCGGCGGGAAGTACCAGAGATCACCCTCCTTGACGTCCGCAACATAGGGGCGGCCCTGCGCATCGAGAACGGTCACACGGCACGTGCCATAGGTCATGATGGCCCACTCGGCAGCCTGGTGCCAGTGCAGCTCGCGGATGCCGCCGGCCGTCAAGCGCATGTTGACGCCGGAGATCTCCTTGGAAATGGCAAAATCGGCAACTGTGACCTCCCGGGCCCATCCGCCATTCTGGATCCGCTTCGGCGCGTTGTTGAACGAGGCCCACGGTGTCGGCATGCCGCCGACATCCGTCGCGGGGGGAGATTGCGCAGAGGGAAATTGATTGCCCAGAACCTTACTCTGCGGGCCCGGATCAAGGAGATTTCCCGGACCCTTCGCGTTGATGGCGCCCTGCGGCGGCTCGTCCGGATTGCCGAAGGATCCGGCCTTTGCTGCGGACACCGTCATCGCCGCGCCCATTGCCGAGGCCGCCAGCAAGTTTCGTCTCGAAATCATGATCGCATCTCCAGGAGGGTTGCACTGCAGAGCCGTTGATAGCGGTCTCTCTCGCTAGAGGTGGGAAAGCGCCGGTATGAGCCAATCCGGAGAAGACGTCGGCTTTTCCAGAATGCACTACGACGTTTTCGTGATCAGACCTTCCGGTTCGTCGCGCTGGCATGAACCGGCATTCTCGAAAGAAAGTCAGCGGTCGGAATTGCAGTTGTTCTGCATCGATACCCGCAGAGGCTCTCGCGATGTCGGAACGGAAAGAAATTTACCCCTATCATCATCCGGCCGGTGGTTGGGGTGCTCTCAAGGCCCTCAGCGAGCACCTGATCGAGCAGCGGATTCCGATCAAGGGGGCGAACACGCTCCGTCGCATGAATCAGCCCACAGGCTTCGACTGTCCCGGGTGCGCCTGGCCCGATCCGAAACACACTTCGTCATTCGAGTTCTGCGAGAATGGTGCCAAGGCGGTGGCGTGGGAAGCGACTGCCAAGCGCTGCACGCCGGAGTTCTTCGCCGAACACCCGGTGGCCGAACTTGCCACCTGGAGTGACTATGATCTCGAAATGCTGGGCCGCCTCACCCATCCGATGGCGTATGATGGAGCAACGGACAGCTACCTCCCGGTGAGCTGGAGCGAGGCGTTCTCGATCATCGGTCGCCATCTGAACGCGCTGCCCGACCCTGACATGGCGGAGTTCTATACCTCCGGCCGCACCTCGAACGAAGCCGCCTTTCTCTATCAGCTCTTCGTGCGGGAATACGGCACCAACAATTTCCCCGATTGCTCAAACATGTGCCACGAGGCAACGAGCGTCGGCTTGCCCCAGTCCATCGGTGTGGGCAAGGGGACGGTCCTGCTGGAGGATTTCGACAAGGCAGACTGCATCTTCATTTTTGGCCAGAACCCCGGGACCAACAGCCCGCGCATGATGACCAATCTGCGCGATGCCGCCCGTCGTGGGGCTTCGATCATCTCGTTCAATCCGTTCCGTGAGCGCGCGCTGGAACGGTTTCAGGCCCCGCAGAGCCCGATCGAAATGGCGACGTTGAGTTCGACGCAGATCAGCTCGCGCCTCTACCAGGTGCGAGTCGGTGGTGACGTCGCGGTGATCAAGGGCCTCATGAAGGTTCTGGTCGACGAAGACGCGGCGGCGCGAGCAAGAGGTGAGCAGGCCGTTCTGGACTGGGATTTCATCGGTGATCACACTCGAGGCCTTGATGAGCTGGTGAGTGACCTGAGCGCCACGCCCTGGACGGATATCGAGCGTTACTCGGGGCTCAGTCGCGAAGAGATCGAATATGCCGCGCAAGTCTACATGAAAGCCGAGCACGCGATCATCGTCTATGGCATGGGCATCACCCAGCATCGGCGCGGCGCGCAGAATGTTCAGCAATTGGCCAATCTCGCCCTGCTGCGCGGCCATATCGGCCGTGAGGGCGCAGGCATCTGCCCGGTCCGCGGCCATTCGAACGTGCAGGGAGATCGTACGGTCGGCATCACCGAGACACCGGCCGAAGACTTTCTCGATCGGCTCGAACTTCACTTCGGTTTCAAGCCACCTCGTGCTCACGGCCATAATGTCGTCACGGCGCTCGAAGCGATGATTCGCGGCGACGCGAAAGTGTTCATCGCGATGGGCGGCAACTTTGCTGCGGCAATTCCCGATTGGCAGCTTACCCAGGATGCCCTCAGGGGGCTCGATCTCACGGTCCACATCTCGACCAAACTCAACCGCAGTCACCTGATCCATGGGCGCGACGCCCTGATCCTCCCCTGCCTTGGCCGCACGGAGATAGACATCCAGGCGACCGGGCCGCAGTCCATTACCGTGGAGGACTCCATGTCAATGGTGCACGCGTCGGCCGGTCGCAACCAGCCCGCCTCCGAGCATCTTTTGAGTGAGCCTGCGATCGTTGCCGGCATGGCCCGGGCGACTCTAGGGCAATCCTCCGTCGTCGATTGGGGCGGCTTCGTCGCCGACTATAATCGTATCCGCGAGGCGATCGAAGTCGTGCTCCCGATATTCCAGGCCTACAACGAGCGAATTCGCGTGCCCGGCGGTTTCCATCTCGTCTCAACCGCGCGCGAGCGCATCTGGGCGACGCCGAGCGGCAAGGCCAACTTTCTGGTTTTCGACGGCCTTGGCGAAGATCCGAACGACGATCATCCGGAGACGCTCTGGCTGAGCACAATTCGCAGCCATGATCAGTACAATACCACGCTCTATTCGATGTCCGATCGCTATCGGGGCGTCTATGGCCAACGCGACATCGTGTTTCTCAATCAGCTAGAGCTGGACAAGCGCGGGCTCGCGGACGGTGATCGCGTCGATCTGGTGACCGTGTCGACGGACGGACTAGAGCGGCGGGTGCGGAACTTCCGCGTCGTCGGATACTCGTTCCCGAACGGCTGCTGCGCGGCCTACTACCCCGAGACAAATCCGCTGGTGCCGCTCTATGAGCACGATCCCCTCAGCTTCACACCGTCTTCCAAGGGCATCCCGGTCCGGATCGAGCGGGCCGGCGCCAACGTGACGGACGAGTCTCCCCATCAGGATTAGAGCACAATGCAAAACGAGCTGCACAAGGCGTCGGTCTGGATCCTCGGCAAATGGCTAGGTCGAATCATACGCTACGACGATCGCGCGGATGCGCGAACCGATCTCGCCGAGTTTGGTGCGTTCGAGGCCAATCTCGCTGAAGTCACTGTGGTCGACCATGGTGCAGATTTCCTCATCTCCAGATGGGGCGCAGAGATTGGCATGCTTTGCGGAGGCAACCAGCGAAACCGGCGTCTGTCAGAGCTGCCGCGGCCGAGCCGCGGTCAACTGCGGCGGATCTGCGTGAGGGCGATGATGTCGAGGGCACCGGCCGCTGAAAACGCGGTCTGGGCCGTTCGCGGCGGCATTTGGGAGTGTGTGATGCTGGCGTTACCGGCCGCCGGCAACGAAGACGGCGTTTCGCACCTGCTGATCGCGTTGCTCTTCGCGCCTCATCCGCTGTTCACTGATCCATTCCAGCCCGAAGATGCGGCGCGCGCGATTGCAACGCCATCGATCGACAGCTGAAGCGCCAGTTAGCGAAGTGCGATCAGAGGAGTTGAAGCAGATGGAACCGAGCACAAACCTCGCCATTGGCATGGCTGCGGCCGTGTCGATTGTGGTCACTCCCGATATGACGGTCGGGTACTTCGTTCCGGGTATGCCGCAAGTTTATGCGACTCCGATGATGATCCTGCACATGGAAATGGCCGCTGGCCTCGCGATCGCAGCCGCACTGCCCCCGGACTACGTAAGTGTCGGCATGTCGGTCGACATCCGGCATCTGGCGGCCACGCCGATCGGCGGTCGCGTACGCGCGCTTGCGCGTGTCAAAAGCGTCGACTCAAAGAGCGTACTCTTCGAGATCGAGGCGTGGAATGATCTTAGAAAGATCGGTGCCGGAACCCACCGCCGAGGGATCGTGAATGTCCCTGACTTCGAGAGGCGGTCCGGCGTTCACCAAGCCGTGAGCTAACGCCTCTTGCCCTTTGCCCGGCAGCAAAGCGGTCATCTTACAGGGCATGCCCGGTAACCGGCGAGGCCGCTTTCAACTGTCGTCGACCGGTTCATATCCGGAGATCGCGCAGGGCTGTCACAGAAGCTCTGCGGCGGACGTCTCGAGCTCGGACCGTGGGAGCATGTGATTGCCGACGCGCCAGTTCCTGGGAGTGCATCCCGTGAACTGCTTGAATACCGTCGTAAAGTGCGCTTGGGTCTGGAAGCCGACGGAGAGCGCGATCTCTATGATCGGCATCGTGGTGTCCCGCATTAACTCCGCGGCTCGCCGAATACGCCGCTGCAGCAGGAATTCGTGCGGGCGCAGGCCTGTGGCTACGCGGAATTGAGAGGCAAAGTGCATGCGGCTAAGTCCTGCGACCGCAGCCAGATCACGCGAGTTGATCTTCGAGGACATGTCGGCATCGATGTAGTCAATGACCCGTTTGAGTCGCCATCTCTGCAGCGCTTGGACGTGGCGGCCGCGAACAGAGGATCGATCGCTCCCCTCAACGGCAGTCAGCAGACCAAACTGCCTGACAGCAATCGCGAGCCGAAGCGATTCCATACATTGACGATCATTGTTGTGTGTAGCGACCTTAAGGGCCTCAAACAGCGACTGAACGACTTCATCTCCGGACCCCATCTCAGCGTGGGCCGACGGCGGAGTCGAAAGGTAATCACTCGCAATGGAAGCTGAACGTCCGGCCTCGTTCCCGCTTGGGGCGGAATGCGCGAACAACTGCCGAAGGGGATCGTGGGTCTGGACGGACATCTTGAGTCGCTCCGGGATAACGAATGCTGTCAGGTCTTCACGTGTGGCGAGATGCCGTCAATTCGGTGCGTGCGAGGCGATCTCGGCGCCGGTCGACGGCGCCAACCTGGCGACGGCCGGCAGCGCGTGGCGCAGAGAGGAGATCTCCTCCTTCTGCTCGCTCATCATTCGCCTTGCGAGCTGCCGAAGTTCGTCGTTGCGCCCGTACTTGATCTCCGCACGCGCCATGTCGATCGCGCCCTGGTGGTGAGGGACCATCACATTGACGAAATCGCGGTCGATTTCGCCGGTCGGCGTCATCAGCATGCGGCGGTTCATGTTGCTCATCGCAAGATCGATCTCGAACAGAAACTGCTGCTCGTCCGCATCTGTCACCCTACGGTCCTCAGAGCCGTGCTTCGGGTCCTGCGCGAGGGCGAAGGATGTCGCCATGACCGATAGGCTGGTTGCCAGCGAGATAGCGCGTCTGCGTACGAAACCGCGGGAAACCAAGGGCACATCGAACTCCATGGCAAGCTAATGTGGTCGGTGTCACGCGGACGAATGCGTGTTGCTTCGCCTGAAGATGCCAAGGGGAATCGATCAGCTCAATTAAAACTGGATTTAAGGTTCGGCAAGCGAGATGCGCGACGGCCGGTTAAACCCAAATTCAGATTTCTTAAGCCCAATTTAGTGGCCGCCCCATCCGCGGTCTTCCTACAGTCGAGGTGCCGGACTCAACGTAGGAGCAGGAAATGCAGGCTCAAAATGCCACCGCCAATGTCACCGGAGTGCCAGCTCTGCAATCAGCTGGCATTCTCGCCTATTCCTCCGCCATCAAGCGCTTCGATTTGCTCGAGCGCAGCCGAGAGCAGCAGCTCGCGCGGCGTTGGCAGGAGCGGCGCGACAAAAGCGCGACTGACGAGTTGGTCACGAGCCACCTCCGTCTCGCTGCGAAGGTGGCCCGAGGCTACAAGGGATACGGTCTTCCGATCGCCGACCTGATCGCGGAAGCCAATTTGGGGCTGGTGATTGCCGCCTCACGTTTCGAACCCGGACACGGTGCCCGATTTTCGAGCTATGCGATCTGGTGGATCAAAGCGACCGTCCACGAATACATCTTGCGCTCATGGTCGCTGGTCAAGATCGGCACGACGGCCGCGCAAAAGAAGCTCTTTTTCCGGCTGCGGGGTGAAATAAGGAAGCTCGCCGGCGAGACGGCAGCCCTGACGCCCGAAATGGCGCAGGTCATTGCCGAAAAGCTCGAGGTGACCGTTCGCGACGTGACTGAGATGGATAGCCGGCTCTGTGGCGATCTTTCGCTGCATACCCGGGTTGGTGACGGCGATGGATCGGCGGAATGGGAAGCTACGCTCGTCGATGAGTCTCCAGACGCAGAGGAGATCGTCGTGGAGCACGACGAAGCGACACGCAGGTCAAGGGCCCTGCGCGTTGCACTGGAGGTCTTGACGGGGCGTGAGCGGCGCGTGTTCGAAGCGAGACGGCTTGCTGAGCAACCGATGACACTCGAGCAGCTCAGCTGCGAGCTATCGATCTCGAGCGAACGGGTGCGGCAGATCGAGGCAAGCGCATTCGCCAAAGTCAAGCGCGCGACGATACTCGCGGCGAGGACCGGCAGCGAGGCAATGGCCACGTGAAGCGCACGGACACCGCGTGCCTAGCTCTGTGCGCGCATGCTTATCTCCAAGTGGATAGGAAGCGGTAGCCAATCACGGCTGCTCGAAGCCTGACTAAAAGGTGAAGTCGCGCGATAACTTCGTCATTTCATGTCGCGCGTCAAAATCCCAACTTGGTTGAGCGGGGCTGCCTGAGCGACTTCATGTCTCGTCGCGTTTTCAGGACTGGCAACGGCGCAGGGGTCTAGAATGGGAATTGTTCGATTTGCATTGAGGTTCCCGCACACCTTCTACGTGGTAGCGGCACTGATCCTGTTTCTGGGCGGTGCGGCGCTGTGGTCGATGCCGACGGACATCTTCCCGGAGATCCGGATCCCCGTGGTGACGGTCATCTGGCAGTACACCGGTCTATCCACGCCGGAGATGGAGCAGCGCGTCAGTACCTATAGCCAGTATTCCATCAGCGCCAATGTCAACGGCATCAAGAACATGGAGTCTCAGACCCTCAACGGCCTATCGGTGCAGAAGATCTATTTCCAGCCCGACGTCAATCTCGACCTGGCTATCGCGCAGATCGTTTCGGCAACCAACTCCATTCGTGCGTTGATGCCGCCGGGCATCCAGCCGCCGATCGTCGTGCAGTTCAATGCGTCCAGCGTTCCCGTGCTGCAGCTCAGCCTGAATTCGGACAATCTCAACGAGCAGCATCTCTACGACTTCGGCATCTATCGTGTCCGGCAGCAGCTTGCGCCGGTTCCCGGTGTCACCCTACCGACGCCGGCCGGCGGAAAGTACCGCCAGGTCATGGTGGACATCGATCCCGACAAGCTCCTGTCCCGAGGTTTGACGCCGCTGGACATCGTCAACGCGGTCAACACCCAGAATCTCACGCTACCCTCCGGCACCGCAAAGATGGGAGACATACAGTACACGGTACGCACCAACGCGACCCCGGCGACCATCGACGATCTCAATAAGATTCCGGTCAAGTTCACGAACGGCGCCACGATCCTGCTGAAGGACGTTGCCCAAGTGCGCGACGGTTCGATGGTGCAGCAGAACATCGTTCGCGAGAACGGACGTCGCTCGGTCCTTCTCAGCATCATCAAGAACGGTAACGCCTCCACACTGGCAGTCGTCAACGGTGTGAAGAAGGCGCTGACCGCCGTTCGCGCTGCCGCGCCTCCCGGACTGAATATAACTGAGCTATTCGACCAGTCGGTCTTCGTCACGAATTCGGTGAACGGCGTGCTCCGGGAGGGGGCGATCGCGGCGGGGTTGACCGCCTTGATGATCCTCCTGTTCCTGGGCTCGTGGCGCTCCACCCTGGTGGTGATGATTTCGATCCCGCTGGCGATTCTGTCGTCGCTTGTCGTGCTCTACTTCCTCGGGGAGACGCTGAACACGATGACGCTGGGTGGCCTCGCCCTGGCGGTCGGAATCCTGGTCGACGATTCGACCGTCACGATCGAGAACACCCATCGGCTGTGGACCGAGGGCATGTCGCTCGCGGACGCGACTTTGCATGGAGCGGCGGAGATCGCGGTCCCCACACTGGTGTCCACCCTTGCCATCAGCTGCGTATTCACGTCGGTGGTATTCCTCGAGGGGCCGGCCAAATACCTGTTTGCGCCGCTGGGGCTCGCCGTCGTATTTGCGATGCTTGCGTCCTATGGATTGTCGCGGACACTGACGCCGATCACGATTGGGTTGCTGCTGAAGGGCGAACGCCGGCACGTCCACGGCGAAGTCTCCGCCGGGCTATTCTCGCGCCTGTCCTCCGCCTTCGAGCGCAACTTCGAGCGGCTGCGTGAGGGCTATTCCCGGCTTCTCGGCTTGGTGCTTCGACGCCGCGCCGTCGTGCCGATTGTTGCGATCCTGATGCTCGGCCTGGGCGCCGTGATGCTGAGCCTCGTAGGAAGGGATTTCTTTCCCTTGATCGACGGTGGCCAGATCCAGCTCCATGTCCGCGCGCCGGCAGGAACGCGTATCGAGACGACCGAAGCCATGTTCCAGAAGGTCGAAGACAAGATCCGCGAAGTCATTCCTGAGAAGGATCGCTCGCTCGTCGTCGACAATATCGGTCTGCCCGCGCGAGCGTACAATTTGGCCTTCGCCGACGGCTCGACCATCGGCATCAACGACGGCGTCATCCTGGTCTCGCTCCGGGACGGCCACAGGCCGACTGCGGAGTATATCAAGAAGCTGCGTCAGGTCCTGCCGGCGTCGTTCCCCGAGGACACGTTCTATTTCCAGGCGGCCGACATCGTCACGCAGATCCTGAACTTCGGGCTGCCGGCGCAGATCGACCTTCGAACCGTCGGCTATGGAGCAGACAATCTTGAGATTGCCAAGAAGCTCCAGAAGCGGCTGGCCGCCATTCCGGGTGTCGTCGATGCCCATCTCCAGCAGGAGATCGACGGTCCGGCGTTCTATGCGGATATCGACAGGACCCGTGCAGCCCAGCTCGGCCTGAACGCCAGCACGGTGGCGACCAACATCAATGTCAGCCTCAGCTCGTCGGTGCAGGTTTCGCCGAATTTCTGGACCGATCTGAGCTCGGGCATTCCCTACTATCTCGCCGTGCAGACGCCGGAATACAAGATCGACTCGCTGAATGCGCTGGCCAATACGCCTGTGTCCACGTCACTCGCTGCGAGTGGCCAGACGGTACCGGGCATGCTCGGCAACATCGCGACGTTCAAGCGCGATACAGTGCCGACCAACGCCAATCAAAGCAACGTCCAGCCGGTCTACGAGGTCTATGCCAGCGCGCAGGGCCGCGATCTCGGCAGCGTCGCAGCCGATATCGGCAAGGTCACCGCCGATCTGCAAAAACAACTCAAGCCCGGCAACTCCATCCAGGTCCTGGGCCAGATCCAGAGCATGAACGACTCGTTCCGGGATCTTGGCATCGGCCTCGTGTTCGCGGCAGTGCTCGTCTATCTGCTGATGGTCGTCAACTACCAGAGCTTCGGTGATCCCTTCGTGGTCATCCTGGCGTTGCCCGCCACGCTGTGCGGCATCGTAACCATGCTGTTCATCACCGGTACTACGCTCAATGTCCCATCGCTGATGGGCGCGATCATGTCCGTGGGTGTCGCATCGGCGAACTCCATCCTGCTGGTGACGTTTGCGCGCGAGCAGCAGTTGAAGGGCCATTCCGCTCTTGAGGCGGCATTGAGCGCCGGTCGTACCCGCGTGCGGCCAGTGCTGATGACGGCTGCCGCGATGATCGTCGGCATGATCCCGATGGCGATCGGCGGTGCCGGCGAGGAGCAGAACGCGGCGCTCGCGCGGGCCGTGATCGGTGGACTGCTGTTTGCGACGCCGACGACCCTGCTCATCGTCCCCTATCTGTTTGCCATGCTGCGCAAGGGCAATGACGGAAAGCCGCAGCATGGCGTGTTCGAGGAAACGCAGGTATGACTGAGATAGATGTGCGGCCCGACCGGCCGCTCCACGACCTCGATCTTCCGGACGATGGGGATAGGCCTCTGCTGCGGGCCGAAGGCCGACTCAAGCGGCGGCCCGGAGCAGCCGTGTTCGGGTCAGCGGCGCTGCTCTTGCTTGCCGGGGGGCTCGCTGTGGGTGGCTGGCACCACTATCAGGCGGAGCGTGCGCTGGCGGCGACGTCCGAACAAGTGCGTATGCTTGTGCCGGAAGTCCGCGTCGCGATCGTCCGCGCCGGGGACAGCAAGATAGACGTTACGTTGCCGGCGACGACGGCAGCGTTCGAGGCTGCCAACATATTTGCGAGGACCAGCGGTTACGTCGAAAAGCGCTACGTCGATATCGGCGATCGGGTGAAAGCGGGGGCGATCCTGGCCGAGATCGTCGCGCCCGAGCTGGACCACCAGATCGCGCAGGCCCAGGCCACCCTGGCGCAGACTCAGGGAACTCTTCAGCAGACGCAAGCGAGCCGTGAGCTCGCCGAGGTCACCAACGCGCGCGACAGCGGTCTCGTCAAGCAGGGATGGCTGACCGCCCAGCAGGGCGACAATGACCGTCTGACGCTGCGCGCACAGCAGGCGGCGGAGGCCGTGGCGAAGTCGAACATCGCGGCTCAGCAAGCTCAGATCAAGGTTCTGGAGCAGGACAAGGCCTATCAGCGCGTGGTGGCTCCGTTCGACGGCGTGATCACCCAGCGCAGTATCGACAATGGCAGCCTCGTGCAGGCCGGTTCGACATTCCTGTTCACGTTGATGCATGCGAATGTCATCCGCACGCAGGTGTTTGTGCCGCAGGACGAGGCGGTCGGCGTTCAGCCGGGTGTCGATGCGGTGATCCGGGTCCCGGAGCTACCCGGGCGGGCGTTTCCGGGAAAGGTCACGCGGATTGCCACCGCGCTCCAGCCCGGGAGCCGTACGTTGCTGACGGAGATCGACGTTCCCAATCCGGATGGCGCGCTTCAGCCGGGCATCTATTGTACCGTCGAGCTCTACATTCCGCGCAAGACGCCGTCGTTAATGATACCGGCTGATGCCGTTGTCTTCGATGAGAACGGCCTTCATGTTGCGGTCGTTGAAAATGGCGTCGTTCACATGCAGAGGATCTCGATCGCACGCGATTTCGGCACGCAGGTGGAGGTGCACGATGGCGTCAAGCCGGGCGATCAGGTGATCCTCAACCCGATGCTGAGCCTGACGGAGGGTAGCCGGGTTTCTGCCCATCGGCCGCAGACGAGCTAACTCGCGGCCAAACCCGATGAGGCGCCGATCGACAGCTCAGTGTGCTGGATCGCAGCCTCACTATTCAAGTCCGCGAGCATGCTTCCGCGACCCGTCAATGTTGACCGCCGGGCGTATCGGGCGCGATTGGCGCCGCATTCAATGTCACCGAGGCACTACGTGCCTTGGCGCCCCCTGGTTCGCAGGATTTAAAGATCCGGAAGCGGCTCACTGTTCATTGACCGCCTGTGAGCAAATCTTGCATTCGCCTCCGCTGCATCAATCCGCACCTCCCTCATGGGGCAACACACGTTCGTTGCATTTGAATGGAGAAGGTTGATGACAATGTTGAAGATCTTGTCGGCTGGGCTAATCGCGACCGCGATGTTCACGACCGCCGCCAGTGCACGCGAGACTAACGCGAACCAACGCCACATCACGGAGCGCGCTCATCACGCGAGTGTCTTTCCGTTTGCAGAACCTTTCGGCGCCTATACCGCAACGCCTTCGGAGCAGCCGGGCGGCATTTGCGATCACGGTGACAATCCGCAGGTTTGCTGAGGGGTAGACCAAGGAGGGAAGCGGCATAAGCCGACTGCGCAGTCACGCGATGCGAGCGCCTCCCGCTCGCTTCCGCATGTTCAGGTGGCGCCCGATTCTCATCCTCAAGGATGAGATATTAGCCGCCAAAATCCTAGGATACTGGACTCACTCCGCGGCGGGGACACGGCCCGGCGCAGCCTCCCGGACCGCGCCCGCGAGCCCGACCAGTGGGTTCAGTCGAACGACTTGTCGAGGATCGTAAGAATTGCGCTTAGCAGCCAGCAGGCGGGGATGCGCCTGCTGCCGCAGCAGTGCCGCTGGTGAGGGGACTAGCCGGAGCCGGACTAGCGAGGTCCATCGAAATGCTTTCGGGACATGCGCTCGTGTTCGGGGTGGGCATCACGCTCGGCGCGGGGCTGATGCTGGTGTCGACGGCGTCGGCGTTGATCGCCGGCGGTTGAATGGTCCCGGGGGCAGGGGTTGACGGGATATCAGGCGTTGACGCCGGCAGAGCCGCTGCATTGGCCAAGGTGCTTCCGGGTGCCGACGTGCACGAGCTTCCGGGAGTGGAGCTGCCGAGTGGAGGCGCTGGCGCCACGGTGCCTGTTGTGCTGCCAGTGACCGTGCCGACGATGGTCACGGGCATGGCTGGCGGCAAGGTCGGCGGCAGGCTTGTAGCGGCCATCGGCGCAGCCAGACCCGACATCGCAGTGATGGTCCCCATTGCGCCCATCGGGCTCGTTGCACTCATCGCCACGGTCGGGCTCGCAGAAACGCTGCTGCTCGTGGCGGTGACGCTCCCCACGGATGGCGAAAGCTCAACCGCGGTCGGCGCGCAATTCACGCTTGTTCCTGGAAGCGTGGGGTCTTGTGCCAGTGGGGGCGAAGCCAAAGTGGTTGCCGGGGCACCGGGAATGGTCGCGGCCGAGAAAAGGCTCGTGAACGGGCTTGGCCCGGCCAGCGGGGACGACACGATCGCGCCCGGCGTTGTCGGAATGGCCATGGCGGTCGTTCCCATAGTCGAGACTTGTGCCAGGCAGCTGTTGCCGCTCAGCAGGAGGGCAGCTGTCGCACAGATGAGCGTACGCATTCAAAATCCCCGGCGTTCTATGATCGTCATCGGACGTACGCACTGGGGCCGGAAGATCCAATTCACGTTCGAGAGGGGAGATTGATGGCTCGAAGCCGTCGAGCGCCGACAGCGCCGTTGATGCGCGCATATGCGGGGCGCTCGATCATGATGTTCGGGAAGATCGCGACGGCTGGCCGAGAGACAGCGAAACCAAATATAATTGCTGCGCAAGATCGCTACGCGAATGACACAGGAGCTGATGCAGAAACTTCGAATAGCAAACAGGGTGCGCCGCAGGTTGCGGCAGCACCCCGCATGACGCTTCGCGACGCCCTGCGCTTAGCGGTATCTCGGCCCGATATGGACGTTGCGGCCGGCGAACACGGGAGCCGCGCCGCCGGCGCGCTCGAGGCCCATCCTGCCCGCCGGCGTCAGGGCGCCGCCGTTCAGGACGTCCCGGTTCGGATACATCGACGCGTACGCCGCCGGCTCCTGGTCGGCGAAGGACCACGCCGCAAATGCGGATGGGATTGATGCCGTCGAGATCAACGCCGCAGCAATCAGTGTCTTAAATACAGTCATCATCGTTCTCCATTCTCTCATTCGTGCGGAGAATGAGCGGCCCGCGCTTACTACTGCTCTCCTTGTGGCGTTTCCCGAATCGAATGTTCTTGATGTGTCTGATGTAGGAATTTTCATCGGCGACGGTGCATCGTCGCAGATCACTCTTCCGAGAAAGCGAACTACGCTTCGAGCTATGAACGCCCCGATATCGAATCTGTATTCTTTGTCATGATTGCTCTCGCCATCGTGCTCGGCGAGAGGCGTGCCTGAGGCCTACTTCGAGTTCAGGTCACCTCAACGCCTGGAGTATGAATCATGAGGCTGTTATCGCCGCTTTGCATCGCGCTTTGTCTCGTCCTCTCCGCCACCACAGCATTCGCCCGGGGCGGCATGGGATCGATGGGATTGCACATGTCGATGGGTGGCGGCGCGCTTGGCACGAGCGCTGCGGCGCCGGGCACGAATTCACTGGGCACCGCGCTGCCCTCATCCGGGACAATCGGTCATGCCATGAAAGGCCCGCTGCTCGGTACGAACGCGGCCATCGACAAGGAGGACGCGCGGGTTGAAAAGATGCTGGAGGGGTCGATCTGTCGCGGATGTTGAGCGCGTGCATCTCTCAGGCCAAATTGATGATACCCGCTCTTCTCGTTCTGCTGGGTTGTGAGCTTGCCGGCGACGCGCTCCACCAAATGGTTGGGCTTCCCGTACCCGGACCTGTGATCGGCATGTCAATTCTGGCCGCCGCGCTGGCTTTCAGAAAGGGAGGCGCGAGCTCCGGGTCGCCGATCACCGGCAGCCTGGAGCAGGTCGCCGAAACCCTGATCCGTCACATGGGACTTCTGTTCGTGCCGGCGGGTGTCGGCCTGGTCGCGGAGATCGACGTGTTGTGGTCGGAATGGTTGCCGATTGCCGCCGGCCTGATCGGATCGACGTTGCTCAGCCTGGCTGTCACTGGCCTCGTGATGCACTGGAGCATTCGCCGCCGCGCCGCGCGGCGCGCGCGAGACACCGTGCAGGGTGTGGAGCGGGGGTGATCCAACTCGGACCGTCGCCAATGATTGCAATTGACCATCTCTGGAATTCGCTTGGCGCGACGCCGTTGGTCTGGCTCGTCGTAACGCTGGCCGCCTATACGGCCGGCAGCGCGCTGCAGCGGGCTTGCGGAGGGGCGACGTTGGCGAATCCGGTGCTGATAGCCATCACTATCGTGGCTGCCGTCGTCGTCGTGACCCGGACCGACTACACGGTCTATTTTACGGCGACCCAGTTCATCAATTTCCTGCTCGGACCAGCAACCGTCGCCCTGGCCATTCCGCTGGCGCGAAGCGCCCGGCTGGTGAGGGAGAATCTTGCGGGCGTCGGACTGGCGCTGTTGGCGGGCTCCGTGACATCGACGATCAGCGGCATTGGCCTCGTGTGGTTGTTCGGAGGCTCACGCACTGTTGCGCTTTCCATGGCGCCGAAGGCCTCGACGACTCCCATCGCTGCCGCGGTGTCGAGCCAGATCGGCGGTATTCCGGCCCTGACGGCCGCGCTCGCGATTGTCGGCGGCATCGTGGCGGCCGTTGTTGGTCGGACGATGCTGACCAGGTTGAACGTCAACGACTGGCGGGCCCATGGCCTCGCTGCCGGAGTTGCAGGAAGCGGCATTGCGGCCGCGCAAGTAGCCGAGCGCAACGAGCTTGGAGCCGCATTCGCCGCGCTTGGTATCGGACTCAACGGCGTCCTGGTTGGAATCGTCGTGCCGCTCGTTGCGCAGTATTGGAAGTCATGAAATCGATCGTCCGCGCCCCCCTGGACTGACGGCAATGTGATACGCCGCGCGACTGCCCGGATTGGGATGACGAGCGGCACGTCCTACCTCCGGGAAATGAGCAATTGGAGAAAAGTTCGATGCGTTCTCTTTTGACTGTGGGATTTCTGATTTCGCTGACCGCCTGCGCAAGCGCGGCTCCCATCCACGGTAAGCACGGACGACATCGGCCCGTGGCTCATCATGGGCCGGTCGTGTCACTGGGTGACTACGTCATCCCGAGGGCAGCCTATGCAGGTTCTCGACCGCCGGTCTATGACGACGATACGCCCAGCTACAACGATCCGTCCAAGTTCGGCGGCCAATCGCTCGGGATGGACCCGTAGAGACCGGCCGGTTCGCCGGTTGTGCCGCGTGCGATAGTGAAGATGATTCGGAGCGATTCAATGCGCTGTCTGCTAGTGTTTGGTCTTTTGCTGGCTTCGTGTGCGACTGTTTCCGCTGCAGCGCACGGTCCAATTCGCCCGGCAGCGCGTCTGCACATGCAGAAACATCGCCTGGTAAATCCAGGTGCGGCTTTGCCTGGCCGGCCACGATTCGCCGTCCCCGGCTGGAGCAATGAAGACACCGAGCGCTGGCTGGACGACGCCAGCTCGGCCTGGTCGCAGGCCTGACGTTAGTGTGTTCCCTTTGTGCTGGCTAGATAATCGACGATCGCGGGTACGTCGCCCTCCTCGATGGGCGCTCTGTAAGCCTTGATCATCTTGTGGACCTCGGAGTCCCAAGCGGACCTGGAGAGAGCAGGTTGGTTCAGCACCATGTCCGCGGAGTGACAGGCCAGACAGTTGTTGTTGATGGCGTCCGCGCTGGATCCGCCCGGAAATAACGCATCGCCCGATGGAAGCTCGACGTTCGTCGATGTGATCGCCGGAGCTGGCTGAACCTGGGCGGAGGCGGGCGTCAGAACGGCGGCGAATGCGGTGCCGAGAGCAATGATGGCATGTCGCATGAAACTGCTCCTATATGGCGGTGATATGAGCCGTCTCGACGGCATTGAGCATGAAACCGCTGTTGTTCCAGTTGGGCATTGCGGGCTGAATGTCGCCGCTCAGACTCGTGCAGCGGACCATGAGTGATTGATGGCCTTTCACCAACTGGGGAATGTTCACGTGCCACCGGCGAAAGCTGTATTTTCCAAAGTCATCGCCCAGTGTCGCGAGTTGCCAACTCCGGCCGGCATCCATCGAAAGCTCGACCTTGGCGACGCCCGTGTCGCCTCCGAAGGCAATCCCGCGGATCGTCGCGCCGGCACCAGCCGGAAGAGACGCACCTTCCGTAACATTGGTGAAGAAGGACCGCGGCACCATCCGGCTTATTGGAACCATTTTGATGCCGGTCTGGCCAGGCGTGATGTTGGCGTGCGGTGTATCCGGGATGGTGTACGCGGTCGCCATCCAGTAACTGTCGTCTGCGCGATCGAGGACCTCGACGTCGCTGAGCATCTTGACCCAATAGGTCGAGTACCATCCCGGCACGATCAGGCGCAGCGGAAAGCCGTTCAGCAGCGGCATCTGCTCGCCGTTCATCGCGAAGGCGATCATGACTTCGCCATCGCGAGCATGATCGATGTCGAGCGACTTGCGGAAATCAGGTGCTTCGGGCACGACCGGCTCGTCCAGTCCGCTGAAGCGGACCTGTATCGCGCCGGACTTGATGCCCGCGCGGTCCAGCACATCCTTGAGCCGTACTCCCACCCATCGCGCGTTGCCCATCGCGCCATGCGCCCACTGTGCGCCTGGGACGCGAGGTGAAAAGAAGCCGCGGGAGTTGCCCGAGCACTGGTTGACGGCGGCGAGCTCGACGCGAGGCATCTTGAGCAGATCGCCGATGGACAAGGACAGCGCCTGGTTGACGTGGCCGCGTACGGCGAGCCGGAAGGCGTCCGCATCGACCGAGGTCGGGATCACAGCCCAGTGCCAGCGCACATAGAACTGGTCGTTCGGCGTGAATACCCCGCGATCGAACACCTCCATCGGGGTTTCCAACAGCGGCGGCCGGGCACGCTGCAGGATCATGGCTCCCTTCTGAGGGAAGTCATGCGTGATCGGCCGCTCCTGCGGGCCATTGGCGAACGGAAGGCGCACCGACTGATCGGCCCAGGCCGATGAGCCGGCGAGCGCCATGCCCGCGACCCCGATGGTCTTGAGCACGGCGCGGCGGGACAGCGGTTGAACGTGCTGATCGTTGCGATGTAGTGGCATCAAGATCCTCATGCTGAAACGGGTTCGCGTTCGATGCAGGGCCGGTCATCCGAGGTTGATGTCGGCGAGGGGATCTTCGACCTGCCGGCGGGGTTGCGCCTGGCGAATGCATGGAAGAGGTCCTGTTGTAAAACGAAGGTGCTGTTGCGAGTGAATGTTGCTCCTGTTGCCCGAAGAATGCGTCGAGCTGCCGGCATGCGCGAGCGATGCACCGAGTACCGAAGTGGTGGTAGCCAGCAAGACAATCGCGAGGTGAGCGCGGTGCGAGGCGATCATTGTGAATCTCCATCTCGATGTTTTGGCAAGCGGAGTGTCCGATGTGCTTGCCGCTTCTCAAGGAGATAGACCGCAATACGGCAGCAATCCAACGGGATGATCAGATCGTTCTGATCGCCGGCCACGATCGAATGCCCAAAGCTGCCTCGTGCTGACGCTGCCCGCGGCGTTGCTGGCGATGCATCAGTTCAGATGTTGCAATGGAATAGAGGTGCGTCCTGCGGGCGCAGGCCGTCCTACGCAGCAGGGCCCGCTGTGATGCTGGACATCAGCGCGGCTTCGGCCTTGCTCACATGCCGCTCCTTGTGGCGCAAAGCGTAGAACGAACGTTTCGCCATTTCGCCCTCCAACTGGAACAACCGCTTTGCCGCGATCGCGTTTTCGACCACCAAATCGGAGATGGCCGCGGCGCAGCGGCCGTTCTCGACCGCCGTTCGTATGGCCTCGTTCGAAGCGAGCTCGAGCTGCACCTTGAGGTCGGAAAGGCGTACTCCGCGCTTCTTCAGGGCCCGTTCGAACATGGCACGCGTTCCGGACCCCTTCTCGCGAAGGATCCACGGTGTCGTCGCAATCCAGTCTGGAGGCAGCTTTCTCTGGTTCGCCAGAGGGTGTTGCGGGCCCACGACGGCGACCAGCGCATCGCCGTCGAGGCGTCGGGCCGACAATGCAGCGTCATCGATGTCGCCTTCGATAAAACCGAGATCCGCCATGCCTTCGCGCACGTCCGTCGCGACATGTTCGGTGTTGGCAATCTTCACGTCAAGTTCGATGCCGGGATAGACAACCTGGAAGGCCAGCAGCCTCGCGGGCAGCCAATAGCTGCCGACCGTCTGGCTGGCGGCGATCACAAGCCGTCCGGCCTTGAGCCCGGCGAAATCCCGCAGAACCTGCTCCGCCGCATGGGCGCGCGCCAGCACGGCACGGGCTTCTCCGAGAAACGAGCGGCCCATATGCGTGAGCACGATGCCGCGACCGACCCGATCGAACAACTTGACGCCATAACGGCCTTCGAGCGCGGCGATCGCCGCGCTCGTGGCCGATTGGGTCAGATTCAGTTCGCGGGCGGCCTGCGTCACGTGCTGCCTGTCGGCGACCGCGGCGAAGATTCGAAGTTGTTCGAGCGTCATGCTCACCCCATGAATTTAATGAGAGCTAGGCTGAAGGTTGCAATGAACAGGAAGGCAAGTGCACCCAATATAGCCGGACGCACACCTCGCGCGTAGAGTTTAGAGACATCAGTCTCGAGGCCCATGGCGGCGAGTGCGATCGTGAGCAGGAAGGTGGACAGGGTGATCGTCGCGTCCCTCACCCCTGCCGGAATCGTCACGACACTGTTGAGGGCGGTCACCGCAACAAAGCCGATTGCGAACCAGGGCAGGGATGGCGCTGCCGGCCTGCCGGGCGCGCCTCGGGCCGCAAGCCGGGACCCGACACTCAGGGCCAGCACCACAGGAGCCAGCAGCATGACTCGCGCAAGCTTGGCGACCGTCGCGATTTCCCCGGCGCGCTGGCTGTTCTGAAAAGAAGCGGCGGCCACCTGCGCGATCTCATGGATGGATGCCCCGCTCCAAAGGCCATAGGCCGCGCCGTCGAGATGCAGAAGATGGGGCAGCACAGGATAGACGAACATTGCGATCGAGCCGAAGATCGTGACGCAGGCAATCGCATAAGCGACATCCTCGTCGGACGCTCCGGTGACGCTGTTGGTCGCGACAACGGCCGAAGCACCGCAGATCGAGGTGCCCGCGGCGATCAGTTCGGTGAGCTTTCGGTCGACGCCCAAAGCGCGGCCGGTTGCGAGGGTAAAGGCGAAGGTGGCAACGAGCGTGCCGATGACGATCAAAAGTCCCCTTGCACCCACGGCTGCAAGCTGGGTCAGCGTGATCTGAAAGCCAAGGAGAACGATTGCGGTCCGAAGGAGACGGCGCATGCTGAAAGCAATTCCCGGGGCGGCGAAGGACCGAGTGCCGACGAGATTGCGCATGGATATCCCGATCGCGATGGCGAGGATCATGGGGCTGAAGGTGGCAATCCCTGGAACGCCGTGAAGCAATTTGGCGACGAGAGCGATAGCTCCTGCCAGCGCCACCCCCGGGATGACAGCGCGGGCTGGCTTCGCCCGCGATGCGATGGTCTCGCGGATGACGGATTTGACTGGAGAAGTGCGGAAGTCGATGGCAGAGGTCATTGGCGTTACTCCGGGTTATGCCAAAACTGGTCTGCGCCGATGAATTGGTCCAACAGATTGATATTTGAATTATGATTGATAAAATCGATTAATCGTGGCCTATGTGTGTTCCTTGGGCGGGACGCTAACGCATCTGTGATCGGGCCGAAGATCGTGCCTTAGTCATTGTTGCCGTTGGCATTTTCGAAGGCCATCTGCCCGTGGCCGAAGAACCTTTGCGGCCGCTTGGAATAGAACGCGTGCCGCTTCGTCCAACTCCCCATGCGATCAACATGGGAGTTCAGGATGCACCAGCAGTCCCGCAGATTCATTGCGACCCTCGCAAGCAGGTGTCGTTTCCGAAGACCAGGGCTCGCCGCGATCCTGTTGGGCGGGCGGGTCCTGATTGCTTGCGCGATCCCACCGCTCGCGTTCGCGCATGAAGTCCATCCGGCCGATCCTCCGGCCGGGCTGACCGGCGAGGAATCCACGTTCCTGAAAGAGAACGACGCCGCGATGACCAAGATGATGAACGACATGGCGGCGAAGCCCAGCGGCGATGTCGATCGCGACTTCGTTGCCATGATGAACCCGCATCATCAGGGCGCCATCGACATGGCCGTAATCGAGCTGCGCTACGGCAAGAACGAGCAGCTTCGGCGGATCGCGCAGGAAATTATCGTCGACCAAATGCAGGAGATCGCCGCGATGAAGCTCGCAATCGGCGAGCCGGCGGCCGACACGACCCCCGTGCCGACGCAACGGCAGGCTCTCCCTGCGGCACACGATCACCATCATTGGGACATGCAGATGGACATGTCCTCCGGAATGAAACACTAGGAGCGAAACATGAAAACGTGGAAAACTGTCTTCCTGGCGGCAACGATGCTCGGAACAGGGTCCGCTGCGTGGGCGGGGCAAGCGCCCGGCGCGCTGTCCTCGCCTGACATCCCGATCAGCCATCACGACCGTATTTATGCGGCCGAGCAGTTCTCGAATACGGTGTCGGTGACAGACCCCGTCGACAACAAGCTACTCGGCGTGATCCGGCTGGGCGATCCGCAGCCGCTCAATTTCAGCCCGCTCTACAAGGGGCAGGTGCTCGTTCACGGTATGGGCTATTCGCCCGATCATCACACGCTCGCCGTGGTGTCGATCGGCTCGAATTCGGTCACCTTTATCGACACCGCGACCAGCGCGGTCAAGCATATGACCTATGTCGGTCGTTCGCCGCATGAGGCATTCTATACGCCGGACGGCAAGGAGGTGTGGGTGACGGTGCGCGGCGAGAACTACATATCCGTGATCGATGCCAAGAGCTTTGAAGAGAAGACGCGCATCACGACCCCAAGCGGTCCTGGCATGCAGATTTTCTCGCCCGACGGCAAGTACGGCTACATTTGCTCGTCGTTCAATCCGGAAACCGATGTCGTCGCGGTTGCCGATCACGAGATCGTCGCCAAAGTGAAGCAGGATAGCCCGTTCTGCCCGAACATCGCCGCGACGCCCGACGGCAAGCAGGTCTGGTTCACGCTCAAGGACGTCGGAAAGACGCAGGTATTCGACGCACGTCCTCCGTTCGGCCTCCTCAAGACGATCGATACCGGTCCGATCACGAACCATGTCAACTTCGCACAAACCGCCAACGGATCGTTCGCCTATGTCACGATCGGTGGCTTGAACGAGGTCAAGGTATTCCGCACCGACGATTTCTCGCAGGTCGCGACCATCCCGGTCGGCAATTTGCCGCACGGCGTCTGGCCGTCGGGCGATGGCTCGCGCGTCTATGTCGGCCTCGAGAACGCCGATGCGCTGGTGGCGATCGATACCGCGACCAACAAGGTCATTGCCAACATTCCGATCGGTCAGGCACCCCAGGCGATCGCCTATGTCCCCAACGCTGCGCCAAATCCCGACAACCGCGAGAACCTGCAGCCGCTTGGAGTTGCCGGACAAGTTGCCCATCTCGCCCTCGCGCCCAAGCAGCGGACGGGCGATGGCAAGGTGCCGACCAGCGTGTCGCTGTTCGACCAAGGCCTGATCCAGATCCTGCAGGCATCGGTGACGGGTCTCCAGCCCAAGCAGAAATATGTGCTGGCGCTCTCCGAGCATGCGGACGGCAGCGGCGCGTTGCAGTCGCTCGCAGCGTTCATGACGAACCCGGCAGGATCGGCTATCGTCAACGCCGTCGGCCCGATCCGGCAGATCGTCGATCAGGGGACAAACGCCGACAGGCGATATCTTGTGATCGCGTCCGGCGAACCAGCCATGCCCGGCGAGGCGATCCAGATTGAGACCCGTTGACGTTCGGGAAGGAACGCAGGCGGAGGGCGAGATGAAGGATATGTTGGTTCAGGTCGAGCCGCTGATCCCCGCCCTCCGCCGTTATGCTCGCGCCCTGTTGCGCAACCGCGCGAACGCGGACGATCTTGTGCAGGACTGCCTGGAGCGCGCTGTCAGCCGCTGGCATCAAAGACGGGACGGGAGCGTGCGCGCATGGCTGTTCACGATCCTGCATAACCTCGCGACGGATCAATTCCGTCAGACGTCGTCGCGCGGCAGGCATGTGCCGATCGAGGAAGCGGGTGAGGGCGATTTTCGCGGGGCCGCCGCGCAAGAGCATCGGCTCATGTATCAAGACGTACTAGACAAGCTTGCGAAACTGCCGGGGGAGCAGCGGGCCGTACTGTTGCTGGTTGCAGTCGAGGATCTCTCTTATGCGGAAGCTGCGAAGGTATTGAACGTCCCGATCGGGACCGTGATGTCGCGCCTGTCGCGAGCACGCGAGAGAATGCAGCAGGAGCTCGATGGCCTCGCCGGGGCGCCAGGAAATGTGGTGACGATGCGGAGGCTGACATGAACAACCGGCCGATTACGGAGGATGATCTGCACGCCTATGTCGACGATGTGCTCGAGCCGGAGCGTCGAGCGGAAGTCGGCTCCTACCTCGCCGATCATCCGGATGTCGCCAAGCGCGTCGCCGGCTTTACCGATCAGCGCGAGCTGTTGCGTTCGGCGCTGGCGCCAATCGCCGACGAGCCGTTGCCACCCGAGCTGAACCTCTCACGCATTGTCGAGGGCCAGAGGCGTCGTTCTCCGCCGGCATGGTGGACGATCGCGGCGATGCTGCTGCTGAGCGTGGGTGGGTTGGGCGGCTGGGTCATGCGCGGCTCATTGGAGGCGGCACCTAGCGGCCTGGCCGCACTCGCGCAGGAAGCGACTTATTCCTACAATGTCTACGCACCGGATCGGATCCGCCCTGTCGAAGTGCGAGCATCCGACACCACGCAGCTCGTCGAATGGATATCGAGTCGGCTCAACCGGCCTGTCAAGGTGCCGGACCTGGCGAGTTCAGGCTACCGTCTGATGGGGGGACGCCTGGTCGCGACCCAGCACGGACCAGCCGCAATGTTCATGTATGACGACGACCACGGCAGCCGCGTCGTCGTGCTGACGCGGCCGATGAGCAGCGCCGACCAGAACGCACCGATCACAACACACTCAAACGCCGGCGCCACCGGCATTGCCTGGGCGGACGACGGCATTGGCTATAGCCTTGTGGGCCCGGCGCCGCCGAACTCGCTGAAGGCGATTGCGAATGAGGTTCGCAGGCAGGCGCTCTGAATTGGCGGGCCATGTGCGGCGGACCGCCTCGGCGTGCGATCACCTTATTGAACGAGAATTCAGGATGTCGAGCCGTGAAGACCGCGCGTTGCTCCCTATCTCTCACGAGAGAGGACCTATCATGATGACCATCAACTTTATGACTGTCGCCTTCATCACCGTGGGGCTCGCGGTCGCGCCCCTTGCTGCGGAAGGGGAGAGCTACGCCTATGTGAGGCACGACGTCTCGACAATGCAATCCGCTGCCTATGGAACGTCCGGATTGTCGATACCACCATCAGGGACCTACGGGACATCCGGAACGTCTGTCGGAACTGTCACCGCACCCTCGGTGGGGTCGTACAACTGGCCTTCGGTAGGCGTGACAAACGCAGTGCCCACTTGGCGCAACACCAATCCTTCTGTTCACAGGTAGCGAGAACTGCCGCCACGTCTCGAAGCTCGTTGCGGAGGCGGGCGCCACCACCCACGCCGATTTACAGCTTGTCCCTCCCACGGGAGACTGAACTTTGGCGCGCTCGAAGTTCAATAGCCGCCTCAAGCAGGCTCTGGGATCCCGCCGATTTGACCGGTCGTGAAGCCGCGATAGCTTCGTGTTATGGCCGTCCGAACGCACATAGACCAGCAGCGGTGCCTCTCTCCCCAGCGGACCCGCAGGAACGATCCTAGTTCGCGCATCCTCGATCCCCGCGAGAATGCGGCCGGGACCGTTCGCCCTCTAAATACAAGCCAGGAGTTGAATCGATGCACATAGTTCTATTCGCAGGGTTCTCTGTTGTTGCCCTCCTTGCGACCGCCACCCCAAGTTTGGCAGCCCCCGCAGTTGATCGGTACTGCCTGCAAGGAACGGAGTGGGGCTATCCTGGCAACTGCCAGTTTCCGTCCTATCGCCAGTGCATGGCAAGTGCGTCTGGTACAGATGCATACTGCGGTATCAATCCGCGTTATGCGTCTGCGAACCAGCGGCAAGGCTACTCGCCGGCCTATTGAAGTCAGCACGAGCACCAGTGCGAGGCGCCGCTGAAATCGACTGTTCGAGGCAACTCGGAGGGGCTTGGCGCGATCGCCCGCGGTACGGCGGAAGTCGTGATGAAAAGGAAGTTCATCTTGCGTAAGATCATGGTTGCTCTTTCAATCGCCGTTGCACTTGGCGGTTCTTTTATCCCCACCAATGCATTCGCATCCGGTAGCGCCCTAGGAGATGGTCGTATGGCGAGCAGCGCGAAAGCGTATCACGGCGACCGCGTTTTCCCTGCTCACGAACGCGGCTACGAGCGGCACCCGTGGCGGCGACGCGCCTACGAGTGGGACCCGTGGTATCACTGGGGCGCCTATTACGGCCCCATGGTTCCCGCGGTTTGAACTTGGCCAGGCTAGAGCGCGGACGCTGCCGATCCGGCCGATGTCGGCCATTGTCGGGGTACGGGCTAATGTAGCCCGTCACATAACTGCAAGGCTCATGGCGTCGACGGCTGCCAAGCTGGAACAGCCGACCGGTGAACTTTATGCGATTGCGGGCTTTTTGCTTCAGCGCGCGCAACGGTTTTGCGGCGGGTGGCGGTGAAGTCCACCTCTCTCATCTGGACCGGCATCGTCGAAGATAACGGGCGACAACTTATGCGCGACTGCCACCCCGAACTCATTGTTGGTCCTCTGGTTCCACAAATGTCGTTTTCGACTGACCAAACCAATCAGAACGGCGAGGCCGTGAAATTGAAGGGTTGCGTCACGTCGTAGGCAGCCTTGGTCACGGGCACAACATAGTTGACGGTGAGGGCGCCAAAGGGCGAGCCCCACGTGAGACCGACACCAATCGACGAGCGGAGGATGTTACTCTTGGCGACATTGACGGTCTGCGTCCCGAACGTCGTGGGCCCGTTATAGCCAAACACGCTGCCGGCATCGACAAAGGCCAACGTGATGACCCTCGATCAAGCCGGAGCGCAGACGGTGCTGCAGGCGGGAGGGAGAACGCAGAGCAGCGGAATGCGCCCTCGGCGATCGCGGTGGTTGATCCTGCCGGCGATCTGCTTGCTTTCCAGCGGATGGATGATGTCCGCCCGGCAAGCGTGGACCTTGCCATCGAGAAGGCACGAACGGCGGCGCGGCTACAGAGGTCGACGGCAGAGATTGAGGACAACATAAATCAGGGCCGCACGGCGTTCGTCACTGCCGGCATCCCGGTGCTGCGCGGCGGCATGCCAATCCGTATCAACGGTGCAGTCGTGGGCGCAGTAGGTATTGCGGGCTTGAGTAAGGAGACTGACGCCGAGATTGCGAACACCGCCGCGGCAGCGCTGAGCCCTTCACCTATGACGGGTCAGCGTAGGTGATCGGAATGACTGTTCTTGTGGGCATGTCCATGCGCCATCGATATGGCCGTGATCGAGCTGGTGCGGCAGGAACGAGCAGCGTCGGCGTAGCGCGCGACTGCCCCTTTGGCGGAAGTGGTCGGCTTTGTGAGGAGGCGCCCTAAACCTTCGTATCTCTAGATGCCGGACGAATATCTGCGTTCAATTGAGCTGCTGATCGTGATCGTCTTAGGCTGCGTGCGTCGGAAAAGCGAACAGGCTCATCAAGTGCGACGATGAAAATAGGGTGATCGACGAACAGC
>NZ_MZXW01000038.1 GCF_004123905.1 Bradyrhizobium betae | reverse complement strand
TTCGCCCACAACCCGTGGACCGCAAAGCCCGCGATAATCATCGAGTTCCGCGATCGTTAGTGCGAAGCCACATCAGCCGCAACGTGCCAGCACCCTAAACCTCCGTATTATTCGCCCGATCCCTTTTCGTTATCGGGCACTTACCCGCGTACGATTGAGCGAGCTGCCTCAAACCTCTTAGTGTCGCGCCCGGTCCGACAGGCCCACGCGCTTCATCCGTTCAAGAGATTGGCAATCTTCTCCGATCAATCAACAGGAGGCATGTTATGAATAGCGACCTTCAAAGGAGCGCCAATCTGGCGGGAATCAGGGTGCCGGACAGCGAGCTTGCTCGCGCGATAACCGAGCTGGTCCGTGATGCCGAGTCGCCGCTGCTGTTTCACCATTCGAGTCGCGTCTACTGCTGGGGCGCTCTGGCAGGCAAACGCCGCGGATTGAAGTTCGACCCGGAATTGCTTTATGCGGGCGCGATGTTCCACGACATGGGCTTGACGCACCAGCACAGCAGCAAGGAAGAACGTTTCGAGGTCGATGGCGCGAACGTCGCCCGCGACTTCCTGCAAAGCCGCGGGATCGCCCAACACGATGTCGATACGGTCTGGACCGCAATCGCCCTGCACACGACGCCGGGCATCCCGCAGCACATGCATCCGGTCGTCGCCCTGGTCACGGCCGGCGTCGAGATGGACGTGCTCGGATTAGGGTATGGCGAGTACAGCGCCACTGAGCGCGAGGTGGTTGTACATGCGCATCCACGCAGTGCGCACTTCAAGGAAGACATCATCCAGGCTTTTTACGACGGCATCAAGCAAAAGCCGGATACGACGTTCGGCAACGTGAAGGCTGACGTGCTCGCGGACAAGGATCCGCATTTCACCCGCGGCAATTTCTGCAGCGTGATCCGCAATTCCGCCTGGCGTGGGTAGGCGTCGCCCGTCCTCTCATCGGCAATTTGGAGCGGCCAACGGCGCGCGAAATCCCGCGCCTTCATTAGCCCACCACGTGCTCAACACTCAGGAATCCAACATGTCCAAAACAGAACCATTTACCAACGCCACCGGCGCGCCGGTCGCCGATAACACCAACATCATGACCGCTGGACCGCGCGGCCCAGCCTTGCTGCAGGATATCTGGCTGATCGAGAAGCTCGCCCACTTCGACCGCGAGGTGATCCCCGAGCGGCGCATGCACGCCAAAGGCTGGGGAGCTTACGGTACGTTCACGGTGACACACGACATCACCCGCTACACCAAAGCCAAGATTTTCTCAAATGTGGGCAAGCAGACGCCCATGTTCGCACGCTTCTCCACGGTCGCCGGCGAGCGCGGCGCGGCCGATGCCGAACGCGACATCCGCGGCACCGCCCTCAAGTTCTACACCGAGGAGGGCAATTGGGACATCGTCGGCAACAACACACCGGTCTTTTTCTTCCGCGACCCGCTGCGATTCCCGGACCTCAACCATGCGATCAAGCGCGATCCACGCACCGGGCTGCGCAGCGCGGACAACAATTGGGATTTCTGGACGCTGCTCCCCGAGGCGCTACATCAGGTCACCGTTGTCATGTCCGACCGCGGCATCCCGAAAAGTTTTCGCAACATGCACCTTTTCGGCAGCCATACGTTCTCGATGATCAATGCCGCCAATGAGCGCGTCTGGGTCAAATTCCACTTCCGCACCCAGCAGGGAATCGTAAACCTCACCGACGCTGAGGCTGCGGCCATCGTGGCCGGCGATCGGGAAAGCCACGGCCGGGACCTGCTCAACGCGATCGAGGCCGGCGATTTCCCGCGCTGGACGCTTTTCATTCAGGTGATGTCAGAAGCACAGGCGAAGACGCATCGGCATAGCCCGTTCGACCTGACCAAGGTCTGGCCGAAAGCGGAGTATCCAATGATCGAGGTTGGGGCGATGGAGCTCAACCGCTATCCGGACAACTATTTCGCGGAAGTGGAGCAGGCCGCCTTCTCGCCCGCCAACATCGTTCCCGGCATCGGCTTTTCTCCCGACAAGATGCTTCAGGGCCGCCTGTTCTCCTATGGCGACACCCAGCGTTATCGGCTCGGCGTCAACTTCAACCACATCCCGGTCAACGCGCCGAAATGCCCGTTCCAAAGCTACCATCGCGACGGCAAGATGCGCGCCGACGGCAATCTGGGAGGGACCCCTACCTTCCATCCCAACAGCGCGGGCATGTGGGATAACCAGCCCAATTTCGCCGAGCCGCCAATGCCGATGGAGGGCGACGCTGCGCGCTGGGACCACCGCGTCGACGACGACCATTGGGAGCAGCCTGGAAATTTGTTCCGGAAGATGACCCAGCAGCAGCAGATGTTGTTATTTGAAAATACGGCGCGGGCGATGGGCGATGCAAGCGTGCACATCAAGCAGCGGCACGTCGACAACTGCACGCGCGCCGATCCAGCCTACGGGACCGGAGTAGCAAGGGCACTCGGGCTCAAACAGCCTGAGCTGGTCGATTGAGACAACGCTAGGACGCCGCAATCTCGGAATCGTTCAGGCTTCTCCGGCCTTACGCGATGAGCCCCCTCGCGCGGGTTGGGGCAGCGCGGCGACATGTCGGCAGCCGAGGAGTAGCCCGGAAGTCACTTAGGGCAGGTCGACGCGACTGACCCATTGGCGGAAGTGGTCGGCTTTGAGAGGAGGCGCCCTAAACCTTCGTATCGTTCCGTCACCCATCTAGATGCCGGACGAATATCTGCGTTCAATTGAGCTGCTGATCGTGATCGTCTTAGGCTGGGTGCGTCGGAAAAGCGAACAGGCTCATCAAGTGCGACGCTGAAAATAGGGTGATCGACGAACAGCTGAGATAATACGGAGAGGAGAGTACAATGCCCAACTGCTTCGAAAGTCTTAGATCTGCCAGTGCCGCGCGATGCGCAGTTTGTGATGGCAAGTTTGGTCTCATTCGGCACTACTCGTGGCGAACGCCTCTTTGTTCCCAAGTGCGTCGATCGCTTCAGAGCTCGCAGGGAAAGTGACCGTAATTGGGTGGGTTGGCTCCAGATCACCTTCAACCAGCTGCCAGAGAACCGCGCGAGGGCTTTGTGATGGTCCAGATCTCACATCGAGCCAAGGCATATTTTGAGACAGCACGGACTTTGCTCCGCGCAGCCCAAACCATGACCGACTCAGCGATTGCGGGTCAGCTAAAGGCGCTTGCCGATGACTACGAGCGGCGAGCTGAGCGAGCTTCGCAAGTTGATGCAGCCAAAGCATTGTCCCCATCGTCAGCTGGCGCTGAACGCGAATCGCGTGCATGACCTGGTGGGCAGCTTCAAACATGATTCCCGAATTCTGTACCATTGAATGGCTGACCCTGCACGCCGGCTCCAAGGAGCTAGAGGCATTCAACGTCGAGCGCGTGCGCGGCTACCTCGAGTGCAATCTCGGCTGCAAGAAGAAGGAAGTGATCCACGCGCTCGGCCTGCATCCGCGCACCGTGGCCAAGGCCATCAAGATCATCCGGGCAAATGCCCCTCGCAGCAATGGGGCTCTCCAATCGTGATCAAGATCATCGCCGTGCTCTGCAATCTTTCCTCTCCGGCAAATTGCCACGAGCAGACCGTCACCACCTCGGATTTCGCAGACATCTCGATGCAGTCCTGCCTCATGGGCGCGCCGCAGCTTGCCGGCTGGATGAAGCTGCATCCGGCAGAACGCCTGGCGGGCTGGCGCTGCGTGATCGGCAAACAGGATGGCAGGGGAGCTTAGGTCTCAAATCCGATGCGCTCCGCCTGTGGCGCTCGCTTGCGAAGCAGTGCCATCAGCGCCCCCGGGTCGGACTTGGCCTTTCCCTCGAACAAGACCTGACCCACTTCGTCGACCACACACACTGATGTTTCTTTTTGCGAGACATCCAACCCAACATACTGCTTCATAGCCCCTCCGATTCGCGGGATTGCGGGAAGGCTTGAAGATAGCGGACATTTCGAGCCGCGGGCGCCGACCGCAATTGCGTCATCGTCTGCAAATTTGGCTCTGACTCATATGTGGAACGGCCCGGGCTGCAAGATCTTTCTCTGGTTGAACAAGGGATGACGGTGCGGTCATATGTTCGGCCTGTGAACGCGGCGCCTGGCCGCTGGCCACGATGATATCCGCGGAAGCAATCGCCCAATCAATTTCTCGCGCTCGAAGCGCAGTGAGTCAGGCGGTCTGATTGCTACCGGGAATGACGTCATTCGGGGTTCATCCAGATTTGCACCTTGCCTCCTCGGCAGCGTTCTTCTTCCGCCGGAGAGCTCTTGAGATTAGGATATCAGCATTGCGGCCGGCGCCTGATAAATGCCGCCTCTGACCAGCAAGGCCCAGATCGTGCGCGCAATCTTATTGGCGAGCGCGACCGATACGACCTTGACCGGCCGTCTTTGCAGCATGGTCCGAATCCAGAGTGGGACTTTCAAGCCTCCTTTAGCAAGCTTGATGATAGAGGTCGCACCAACGATCAGGAGCGTCCGTAGTTGCCGATTTCCACGCTTTGATATCGCGCCGAGCCTTTCTTTCCCGCCGCTCGACTGTGCCCTCGGTGTGAGCCCCGTCCAAGCCGCAAAATCTCGTGCAGTCGCAAAATCGCGAGCATCCACAACGGATGTCCGAACGGTAGCGGCGATGAGAGGACCGACACCCGGAATGCTCATCAGACGCCTTGCATCCTCGCCGACGGCTGCATGCACCGGACCGGGCGTCATGAGGAGGACGGGTGCTGGCCTGATCTCAGGTAGGTGGAAACGCAAGCGCGCTATCACACCCTGTCGCACGGTGCGATAGCGCGCGGCGTCGCTTATGAAGTCCGCGCCTTATGTGAAGCTAAGGCTTCTTAGGTGTCCTACGGCGACGACGAGAGGGGGTCCAATTTGCCGCTTTGATTGCGCTATGCGGCCCCCGCAAAGAAGCGCCCGCACCGCTTTGTAGCGGCGCCATTAACCTCTCGCCAATGACGTTTCGTAACTGAACCTTCCACGAGGCTGCGTTACGCTCGGAGCAGAGAGGGCATATGACCGAGCGCACGAATATCGAACCAAATGCCGCGGCAGCAGCGTTGGCGTATTTCAACCCCAAGAGGCGGCGTGGCGCCTTAAGCCATGCGGGCCCCGTTTTCTGGGTTTGTTTCTTTGGACTGGCGCTACTCGCGGTCATAGCGGGAGCTACTGCGCTGATGGTCGAAAACTTGCGGGAGCAGGAACTGCAGAAAAGCCGCGAAGGCCTCCAGAACACGGTGCGTCTACTTGCCCACCACTTCGATCAGCAGTTAGACGACTTTGAAGCTGTCGAACGGTCGCTTGCGGCTGAGATCGCCCGGGAAATCAGCTTCCCTGATCAGCTTCAGTCGATCGCATCTGGCGAGAGCTTTCACCGGTTGCTTCGCAGCAAGGTAAACGACTCCGCAGATTTTGCTGGGGTCAACGTCTACGACACCGAAGGCACTCGACTCGCTTCCTCCACTCAATGGCCTGCCGCCCGAGTGAATCTGTCCGACCGCAAGTACTTTCAAGCTTTCAAGAGTGATCCTGCGAGCAGCCCCGTTCTGGTCGAACTCGTCAAGAGTCGATTGTCGGAAGGGCTGACTATCGTTATCGCTCGCAAGATCACCGGGCAAGACGGACAATTTCTCGGACTGGTAACCAGAAGTTTGTCTCCCGAGACCGTCGAGAGCTTCCTTTCGTCCATCGCGCCTCCCAACGCCGCTCTCTCTCTGTTTCACCAGAATGGCGCCTTGCTCGCTCGCTTTCCGGGTGCAGGCCACGCACTTGGTCAAGACGCTTCACCAATGGCCGCACAAGCGGCAGAAAACGGCCGACAAGCCACGATCAACGTCGTCAGCCCGCCGGATGGTGAGGATCGGATCGGATCAGTCAGATATCTGGACCATTATCCACTTGCCGTCTTGGCCACGGTCAAGGTGTCAACCGTCCTGGCAAATTGGTTCAGCCAGGCACGCTTGGTTCTTTGGGGAGCAGGTGCTGCTGGTGTGGTTGGTTTGATAATGCTCGCCTTCGTCGCGCTTCATCTAAGGAGGCAGCGTCAACAACTGGACCTTGCGGTCAACAACATGAAGCAGGGTCTTCTGCTGTTTGACCGCTCGGAGCGCTTGATCATCTGCAACAGCCGTTACCTAGATATGTTCGGCCTATCACCCCACGTAGTGAGACCCGGATGCTCGCTGCGAGAGATCATCCAGCACCGCGACGAGACCAACTCGTTTCTTGGCGGCGTGGATGCGCCCTCCGAACTGACTCGTGCGGCGAAATCGGGCGAACCCACACAGACCCTTACCCAGACGGCTGATGGCCGCTGGATGCAGATCATAACGCAGCCGGTGCCGCGTGGTGGATGGGTCTCAACCATCGAAGACGTTACGGACCGACGGGAATCCGAGGAGCGGATAGCCAGGCTCGCAAAGTACGACATGGTCACCGAGTTGCCGAATCGCTTCTTTTTCCTTGACCGCCTCCGCCAGGAACTCGACAGCGGCCCCCGCGTAAGCCTGGCTGTGTGTTTCCTCGACCTCGATGAGTTCAAGTCCGTCAACGACTCGCTCGGTCACTATATCGGAGACGAACTGCTGAAAAGCATCGCCGCAGCGCTTCGAGATTGCGTCGGGCCTGAAGCATTCCTGTCGAGGTTGGGTGGAGATGAATTCGCAATACTCGCGCCACGTCGTGATGATGGCGATGACAGCATCGCGAGGCTGATCGAAACGATCTACGGCGCGCTTCGCAGACCACATATCTGTGGCCCATACACGCTCACGGCGGACGCAAGTATTGGGGTAGCCCTGGCTCCGAAAGACGGGAAAACGTGCGAGGACCTGCTACAGAATGCCGATTTGGCCATGTACGAAGCGAAGTCATCCGGCAAGAAGAGCTACCGGTTCTTCGAGCCAGGGATGGAAAAGCGAGCGCGTGATCGCAGGGTCCTCGAAGGGGACCTGCGCATCGCGCTTGGCGCAGGTGAAATCGAGGTTTATTTTCAGCCGATCGTTGGACTGCGCACTGGCGAGATCGTCGGCTGCGAGGCGCTCGCCCGCTGGAATCATCGGCAGCGCGGCTTTGTCTCTCCCGCTGAGTTCATTCCCGTGGCTGAGCAATGTGGGCTGATCGACCTTCTCGGAGAGCACATCCTTCGAGTTGCGTGCAACGAAGCGGCGAGCTGGCCTGTACACATGAAGGTGGCCGTCAACGTTTCTCCCGCTCAATTCAAGACGGGGGGGCTTCCCTTCAAAGTGGCTTCGGCTCTTGACCAGGCTGGTTTGGCTCCAGGTAGGCTCGAAGTGGAAATCACGGAAGCTGTCTTGATCAAGGACGACCAGCTCGCCCTTGATATTCTTCACCAATTGAGAGCCCTTGGAGTCCGATTGGCGCTTGACGACTTCGGGACCGGGTATTCCTCTCTGAGCTACTTGGGCAAGTTCCCGTTCGACAAAATTAAAATCGATCGCTCCTTCGTAAGAGAGCTGACCGAAGGGAGCAGGTCTGCCGGCATCGTAAGGGCTGTCGTGGCGCTTGCAGCAGAACACCAGATGTCGACGACGGCAGAGGGCGTGGAGACGGAACAGCAGCGGGACCTGCTGCGCGAGCTTTCATGTGATGAGATGCAGGGTTATCTTGTGAGCCGGCCTAGGCCGGCAACTGACATCAAGAAGATGCTGATTGCCGGCTCACCATGTTGCCAGGTGGCGTGCTGATAGGCAGGAACCCGATGCCGCTTCACCTTGGCACGGCAGGTGGAGCAAGCGCCACCACTCGTCCTACTCGTGCGATGGGGCAGAGGTGTTGTCCGGGAGCACCGCCCGGCATTCCGCACGCGATCTTCCCAACTACGATATGTGTGGATCGGCGCAACGAGTGACCGCTCAGTCAGCGTCGAAAGCTCACGGCGCCGATTGGCGTCGGGATCACACGCCGATAGAGGCCCGGCGCAGAAGGGGTATGGACTTTTATGGTCGAGAAGCATGTTCACGATAATGGATCGTTTTATCTTCCTTGGCGGCTATCATAATGAAAGCCTGCGTTGTGCGGCCAATAAGGATCGCTCAGACGACGATCTCGTCAATTGCTGGGCAAATGGGGGCGAGCAGACCTAGGATAGCTACGGCATCAATGATCCGAGCGCATTCCTGACGACCATCTTGCCTGATTCAAGCGCTTCCAATGACGTTCAGCGACCACAGATCAGATGCTGAACAAGATTGCATAGTATTTGCAAGGGCTGCTAACCATCACTGCCCCGTGGCATAGTCGATCTTCGTGGAATCGATCTCCGAGCTATACCGCCTTCAATTCTAGCAGCGACTGCGGAGAAGTTGTCGCCGATAGCCGACTTCCTCCCGATCGCCGCCGCCACGACACCCGCTCGCGGGATCACCTAAGACGACCGGATTGCGGCGGAGATCCGGGTTGCTTGCGATCTCGCCACCGATGATGCGCTCAATTCACGTGATTTATCTGGAATTGTAACGGCATATTTCTCCTATCGAATCTGTCGCTAGTTCCGCCGAAGCGTCCGGGCTGCTATGCAGTTGCTGTGAGAGCAAACAGGAGAGAGATTTGGTAGGCATAAGGTCCGTTCGCGGCATGAGCATCGCCGTGGGATTGTTTATGACGACTGCAACGTTTGCTTCGGCACAATCCATTTCAACGGGCGACACTGCCCGTGGCGCCCGGTCAACAAAGGACTTCTCCTCCACAAGCGGAGCCGACATCTGGGACGCCAACCACGATGGCATCTACACCTGCGATGAGTGGAAGAGCTATCTCCATCGGTTATTTACCCTGGCCGACCGCAACCGCGACGGGCATCTCGATTCATCCGAGTTCACAATAATCCGTCGGACTGGGACCAACTTCACCGACGCTGATTTCGGCTACTTTGATGAAAACCAAGATGGCAAGATCACCCGTAGCGAGTTTGTTGACAAGCCGAGTGAGTTTATTTTGCGGTTCGACAAGAACGGTGACTGCCGCGTCACACAGGATGAAATGAAAGCCGCCAGCACTGATCAGAAGCCGTCGAATGGCCGGAGCAAGAAATTCTAACGGCGGAACACCTGTATGCGATATTCAGAAAAAAACAAGGTGATGGAGAACAGCCCTTGTGGCTGACCCGTCGTCTCAGGTTGCTGAAGTCGCGCTCTTTGAACTGGCACTCAGCTTGTTGCGCTTGATGGCCAATCCCGCTTCGCTCTTTCGTATCACAGTTGCCGAGGCGCCACGCGCGCCGAAGCTTCGAGCGATAGGCTAGGCCCAACGACGGGCACGACCTTCAAACGAGGGGCGAAGTATGTGCGCGCCGCGGCTGATCGGAGCGAGTTGGGTAGCCAAGACCGCTGCGTACCGGTGGGTTCTTCCTTGGCGTAGTCGTGACCGAACATCATCTGCGTTGCCTGATAACGCGATCGCCTCATTTTTTGAGACGAGGATGCGCGCGCATGAGAGGCCGCCTTGACGATGCTTCTTTCGCGTTATCATCGCGAGCGGCGGTGATGGCTCAGCCGTTGTCGCAGCGCTGCATTTGAACGCTTCTGCCAAACGAGCTGTCGCATCAATGAAGGATTGCCGCACGGGACAAGTGTGGCACTCACACGAAATGAGAATTTAGTTCCGGGATGCAGCGTTGATCGAATGATCGGGAGTCTTTGCCGACGCTGTCGAGCGCGGCGTCGGATGTCCGGTACGGACAAAACGCGATTTTTGCCTCGAGGTCGTTGCTTACGTGTACCGAACCGATATTCAAGGCGTACAACTCGGCTTGACGTGTGCGTGATTGGTTTTAGCCGCCGGGCATCCTCGCACGTTTTTGTCGTAGCAACACAGTGAAACGTTGCGGAAACAAGTGGAAAGAGGGTTTGATCACACGCGCGTATTCTCGGAGGAGACTTACCGTGGTCCTCAAATGACGGTGATGATGCCGTGATCTGATGGGGAGTTGACGGTGCAGGAGTCGCCTTCTTATTGCCTTGCCGGCATGTTGCCTCATCTTGCGAGGACTGCTCAGAACTATTTCGAAACCGGAATCAGTCGCCGGTTCTCCGAGTTGGGAGGCAAAGAATCCGTATGGCCGCGGCATCGCCTAACATTCTAGTCGTCGAAGATGACCGCGAGACGCGGACGCTGATTACGAAATATCTACGTACGAATGCCTGCAACGTAAGGACGGCAAATGACGGGCGCGAAATGGTGCGGGTGATGGCCGATTACCGTGTCGACCTTCTCATCCTCGACGTGATGCTGCCGGGTGAGGACGGCCTCAGCCTTTGCCGCAAGGTTCGCGCGGAGTCGCAAATGCCGATCATCATGCTCACCGCGCGCGGCGAGGACGTCGATCGGATTCTCGGGTTGGAAATGGGCGCTGACGACTACCTTGCTAAGCCGTTCAATCCGCGCGAATTGCTGGCCCGGATCAACGCGGTGCTTCGGCGCCTGGCGGTCGTCCAGACGTCCAGCGCCACCAATACCAATAACGCGACCGCCGTCACTTTTCTGGGGTGGCGGATCAATTTCAGACTGCGGGAGCTGCGCAATCCGGCCGGTGCGCGGGTCGCGATGACCAGCGCCGAATTCGATCTGCTGCGCACCTTCTGCGAGCGGCCCGGCCGCGTGTTGTCGCGCGACAGCCTGCTCGATCTCACCCAGGGCCGCAACCACGGCTCATTCGAGCGCAGCATCGATGTGCTGATCAGCCGTATCCGGCGCAAAATCGAGCCCGATCCACAGGAGGCCACTGTGATCAAGACGGTACGCTCCTGCGGCTATATGTTCACACCGACGGTGGATACGGTCATGCCCCCGGAGAACCACGGGTCATGAAGCTACCCGGTTTTCTCAATCCGAAGAATATCGGCGGACAGATCGCCGCGCTGGTGGTCGCTTCGATAATGGCCATCCATCTGATCCTTGCCGCAACCTTTCTTGTCTATCGCCCGGATCAGGCACCGATCGAACGCGGAAACAGTCAGCTTGCCGCGGTGGCCCAGCTTCTCGGCGCAGCGCCTGCGACCGGACGGCCACGGCTGTTCGCCGACATCGCGCGCGCATTTCCGCAACTGGACATCGCAGGTCTGCTGCCAGGTCCAGGTCCTGTGGCGGACGAGCCTGATGGTCTCAGCCTGCGAAGTCTGCATCGCCGTCTTGGCAGCAACTATCGGATCTTTTCGCTCCCGACTGGGAAAGGCATCCAGAAGGTCGGTATCGTTTTGCCGGACGGCGCAACGATTTCGGCAAAGCTCACCGCAGACGAACGGCCGCGTCCGTTTTGGATTGGACCCTGGGTCCTGACATTGCTGTTCGCCGCCATTAGCGTCACTTTGCTTGGGCTGTGGACGGCTCGCGCGTTGACGGCGCCGCTGTCGTCGTTCGCCAGGGCGGCCGAAAGCTTCAGCCTGAACGGCGCCCCTGCGCCGCTGCCCGAACGCGGCCCCGAAGAAATTCGTTTGGTTGCAAAGGCGCTCAACCGCATGCGGGAACGAATTACCACCCTGATTGACGACCGCACCAAGATGCTGGCCGCCATCAGCCACGACCTGAGGACTCCGATCACCCGAATGCGCCTCCGCTCCGAATTTATCGAAGACGATGGGCATCGCAGCAGCATGCTGGGCGATCTCGATCAAATGCGATCGATGCTGGAGTCGGTGCTTTCCTTCCTGCGCAACGACCGTAGACCCGAATCCATGACGCTGGTCGACATCGCCAGCACGCTGCAGCTTGTCGCCTATCAGTTCGCCGATATGGGACACAAAGTGGCTTACGACGGGCCGCAAGACGCGATGGCCACGCTGCGGCCGGACGATCTGCATCGCAGCATTACGAATCTTGTCGAAAACGCGGTCAGGTTCGGCGCCGAGACCACGATTCGCCTCACGATGTCGCCAGATAGCGTGACGATCGACATTGAGGACGATGGTCCCGGCATTTCCGATGCGCGCAAGGACGCCATGCTCGAACCGTTCGTGCGCGGCGACGAAGCCCGGAACATGGATGAGGCTGCAGGCTTCGGTCTCGGACTTTCGATCGCGCGTGCCATCGTGCTGGCGCACGACGGCGAGCTGTCGCTCAATGACCGGCAGCCTCATGGACTGGGTGTTCGCATTAAACTGCCGATACATCAACAGATTCGGGCAGCGGCTGCCTGAGCACGCAAAGTGCTATTTGCTTGCGCGAGGCCTTCAAAAGATGAGTGGGCTCAATACAGCGGGATCACCCGGGGATACCCGCCCGTGTCCGACGGCGGATCGAGGGGCTGTCGGTCGAGCGTCCGATTCCTGTTCTCGCGCCCGAAAGAATATGCCGGCGGAAAGGCGTAGTCGGTGAATTTGCGATCTCCCGGAAGGACCTCAGTGCCAGCATCCAGCCATGTGCGGTTGGTTATGTAGATTCGGGTATGTGGCCCCGATTGATAGGATACGTTGGGGGCAGCAGAACCGCAATAATGGATACTGCCGCGGTCATGGTGCCCCAGCTTCTGCATCGCAGGGACCTGGGCTGAATCGACACAGATCAAGGCAACCGCCGTGAGCAAGGTGGTGAGCTTTGTCGCGGCTTTGGATTTCAGTTTCATCGCACTTTCCCGACCGGAGCGTACTGACATCCCGCTACGAGCGGTGTCTGCCATGAGCATGGTTGATCAACCGATCAGAAGTAAAGGACGTGAGTATTGCAAGGCATTGCTCGAATGTGCGGGCCGGCAACATCAACGCAACTCGACTGAACGGATTGGAAAGCACCGCCAGCAAACTAGCGAGGGCTGTTTGATCATCATCGAGCAACATTTTAGAACGATCGGAAATGTTTCGGCGTTCTTTTGGCCATATCGGCATCCTACCCAGCACTCGCAAGGACGAGGGTGGGTGACGCATGTATGTTGGAATGCGGGTGCGGGCAGGCTTGTTGGCCGCTCTGATCATGTTCGCCATGCCGGTATCGTCGCCAGCCGTCGCCGAGTCCGTGCCTTCGATCGAGGTCGAAGGCAACCGGCGGGTCGAAGCCGAGACTGTCCGATCGTATTTCAGACCGGACTCCGGAGGTCGCCTGGATCAGGGCGCCATCGACGACGGCCTCAAGGCGTTGATCGAGACCGGCCTGTTCCAGGACGTCAGGATCAACCGCGGTGCCGGTGGCCAGATCGTCGTCTCCGTGGTGGAAAACCCGGTAATCGGCCGCATTGCCTTCGAGGGCAACAAGAAGATCAAGGACGAGCAGCTCAGCGGTGAAGTCCAGTCCAAGGCGCGCGGCACCTTCTCCCGCGCCATGGTGCAGTCCGACACACTGCGAATCGCCGAAATCTATCGCCGCTCCGGCCGCTACGACGTTCGCGTCACGCCTGAGATCATCGAGCAGCCCAACAACCGCGTCGACCTCATCTTCACGGTCGAGGAGGGCGCCAAGACCGGCGTCAAGTCGATCGAGTTCGTCGGCAACAACGCGTACTCGTCGTACCGCCTGCGCGACGTCATCAAGACGCACGAATCCAACCTGCTGAGCTTCCTCGCCAGCAGCGACATCTACGATCCCGATCGGGTCGAGGCCGACCGCGACCTGATCCGCCGCTTCTATCTCAAGAACGGTTTCGCCGACGTCCAGGTCGTCGCCGCGCTCACCGAATACGATCCGGAGAAGAAGGGTTTCAACGTTACCTTCAAGATCGAGGAGGGCTCGCAATACCGGGTCGGCTCGATCGACTTCCGCTCCAGCATTCCCGACTTCGATCCCGCCTCGATGCGCAACTATTCGCGCGTCAATGTCGGCTCGCTCTACAACGTCGAATCGGTCGAGAAGTCGGTCGAGGAGATGCAGATCGAGGCCTCGCGTCGCGGTTACGCCTTCGCCGTGGTCCGTCCCGGCGGTGACCGCAATTTCGAGGCGCACACCGTGTCGGTCGTGTTCAACATCGACGAGGGTCCGCGCACCTATATCGAGCGCATTAACCTTCGCGGCAACACCCGCACGCGCGACTACGTGATCCGTCGCGAGTTCGACGTCTCTGAGGGGGACGCCTACAACCGCGCGCTGGTCGACCGTGCCGAGCGGCGCCTGAAGAACCTCGACTATTTCAAGAGCGTGAAGATCACGACGGAGCCCGGCTCCTCCAGCGACCGCGTCATCCTGATCGTCGACATGGAAGAGAAATCGACCGGCGACTTCTCGATCTCGGGCGGCTACTCCACGACCGACGGTGCGCTTGCCGAGGTCTCGGTCTCCGAGCGCAATTTGCTTGGCCGCGGCCTGTTCGCCAAGGCGGCGGTCACCTATGGCCAGTATGCGCGCGGTGCCTCGCTGTCATTTGTCGAACCCTATTTGCTGGACTACCGGGTCGCGCTTGGCCTTGACGTATCCTATCGGGCGCAGCTTGCGAACGATTACGTCTCGTATAGCACCACCACGCTGGGCTTCAGTCCGCGACTTGGCTTTGCCCTGCGCGAAGATCTTTCCCTGCAATTTCGATATTCGCTTTTTCAGCAATCCATCACGCTGCCCTCCATACTAAACAACTGCAATAACCTCGCGGGGCCGGCATTTTTCCCGACGCCAACTTACATCAGTACGGTTCTGGGTGGCGTCGACCCGACCGGTAATGCCCAGGCCGGCCTGCTTCCGGGCTGTTTGTCCGACGGTGAGTCGTCATTGCCAGTCCGCCAGGCATTGGCAAACGGCGCGACATGGACGTCGTCGCTGGGCTATTCGCTGAACTACAACACCCTCGACAACAACAAAAATCCGACCGACGGGCTGCTGATCGACTTCAAACAGGATTTTGCAGGTGTCGGAGGCGACGTGAGCTACTTGAAATCCGCCATAGATGCGAAATACTACACGCCGCTGGTTGCCGATATCGTTGGCCTGATCCATGCGCAGGGCGGCATGCTCAACAGCATGGGCAGTCAGCTTAGAATGCTCGACCAATTCCAGATGGGGCCAAATCTTATTCGTGGCTTTGCGCCAAACGGAATCGGCCCGCGCGATCTTACCTTTTACCCGTATACCGGCTCTGGCGACTCGTTGGGGGGCACCAAATACTGGGGCGTATCGGCGGAACTCCAGATGCCGTTCTGGTTTCTGCCGAAGGAGGTCGGCCTCAAGGGCGCCGTTTACGCCGATGCCGGGTCACTCTGGGACTATCAGGGTCCGACGTCCTGGACCGCAACCGGGGAAGTGAATTCACCGACCTGTCCAACCTGCGCCATGCAATATGACGACAGCAACATCATCCGGACCTCGGTAGGTGTGGGCTTGATTTGGCAGTCTCCCTTTGGGCCGCTTCGCTTCGACTACGCGGTCCCGCTCAGCAAAGGGAAATACGACATCGTGCAACAATTCAGGTTCGGTGGCGGGACGTCCTTTTGACGTTCAAGTTCGAAACACATTTCTTCAAGCGGTCATGGCGCGGTGCGAGTGAGTTTATTTTTGCAGAATGACAATAACGGTGATTGCCTGCGTCACGCAGAATAAAACGAAAGGCGCAAGCACTCATCTATATCCGTGGAATGGCGGAAGTCGGCGTCACATCCTACCGGAGCTGCCGATGTATCGAAAGCCAAGTTTTACGATCTCGAGATCATGTGCCGCGAGCGCGCTGCCGCTGGCAGGAATGAAATCGAGTACTGGCTGATGGAGGCCGAAGAATGGGGCGGTTTCGACGCGCTTGCAATGTGCAACGGGCGACGACGGCAGTTGCTACGTGGTCCAGCGGCGCGTGCACACCAAGGATGGCTGGCACCCCGTCAGGTGTCGGTTGATGGACTGTCGTAGATCGATGTTGATTGCGATCGGGCATCTGACAGATTGAGCATCCGGCCGCAAGATGACCTCGGCGCGAGAGCACGCTGAGGTCATCTGTCCTGGTTGCAGCTCTTGCCGCGAACCGATCTGGATCTGCTTGAATGGGTGCCGCCACCACCCAATCCCTTGCGCCGCTACCGCTGTCCGTTCTTTCGCCAGCACCCGGTTCTCCGCGCTTGCGGAGACCCGAGCCGTCGTGCCATGAAACTGCACGGGCGGCTTCTACCATGCGGGGGTAACCAACCGTGGAGAGTCCGATGACCATGACCAACCAACGCTGAAACGTTCTTAAGTCCGTAAGTGCTGCTGAGCATCGACGGTTGTGCTTGCCGGAACACCGACGCTTGCCCCCAGGCAACCTGCAGGGCGCAGCTAAAGCGATGCCTTATCCGATGCCCCTTCGATCCGAAAACCACCACCGGCATCTCAGAAAAGGGGCTCGTTAGCCAAAAACTATTTTGATGGGCTTGGTGGTGGCGCAAGGGCCAGTGAACCTCTTGCTGACGCCATCGCGCGTGATGTCGGCAGTATGGAGCGCTGGCGTTTCCGAGTTCGCAGCGATGGGCAAGGAAGGCGGTACCGCCTCGTGCGGTGTGACCTCAACAGCGTGGATGCGCTCTATCACCGCAGCCCCGTCCCACCCTCAACCCTCTCGGCTGATGATCTCGGGTTCAAGGATGATGCTGATCGTGCTCCCCATCCCGCCATTCCGCACGAACAGCCCGCCATCATCATCAACGCGCTCGATCTCCTATCGAGCCTTCAACAAGCCCAGTGAGGCCCGCCGCGGGCAGCGCAGTTTGGGCCGCCGAGATCAAGAAATCGCTCCACGGGTCCCGAGCTGACCCGACTGGCTGCGATCAAGAAGGAATTACCATGAGCGAGCCTGATGGCTTTCTGTCCCGCTGGGAGAGCAAGGGCTTTCCGCCGCTGCAGTGCCCGATAAGTTGATTGTGGTTGATTGGCATTGATGGGCTCGTCGAAAATGACCATCTTACGCGCAGGCGGTTTGTTCTAGCCACCACTGCATCGGGCGCTCGTAGCCGGTAAGCCGAAAGCGGGCGGGCTGCCGAGAGACAGGTGGCTAGAGGATTGCAGTCTGTACCATCAGCGTGATCAACCTTGTTCGCCGGGACCAGTGCGTCTAGCAAGCTCACTATCGTTGCGGATCCTCATCGACCGCTTCCAACAGTGGAACGGCGAGTGCTCTCGTCTGCGGGAACAGCCCTTCCATTTAAATGCGTAGCCTAGGCGTGGTCAGCGCCGCCGGAGCGGTCGCGGCTGACGATGGCGCTCGGGTTCGGTCCCGACCTCCTCTTTTCGCGCCTTGCCGCCTCTGCAGGAGACTTCAGGGGGCATTCGCCCTCGCTCGTTCACGCGCCTCGCGCCGCCGTTCGCGGCGTTCCCGCCGTCGCTTGGCTCGGTCAACGGGCTGTCGCAGCGGAGCAACCTGCGTCGCGGCGACTATCACAGCCGTAGCCTTTATCGAGCAAAGATGTCTGGATCGGTTCAGCCGCGGCGGCGCGAGCTTCCATGAACTCGAGCGCCGCTCGTCCGTTCGCCGTGATCTGCCCTCCGCCGCTGATGCGCTCGACGAGCCCGTGGGAAAAGATGTCGAGATCGGAGAGCCGGGCCGCAAGACGCCTGGTCCGGTCCGCTCAATCGCGGCCACTGGTCGCCAGAATCGCCATATCCCGCTTGAGATCTTCCATGACGGCGAAGCCATCCGGATAGCTCACGAGGATCTTGAGGACCGTCACCTGGAAGTTCACGACGCCTCCGGATCAATCATTGTTATTCGGCCTGCAAAATTTGTAAGCCGATTGGCACCCCGGGGCTACACCAGAAATCTCTGGCGTGCAGTAAGACCTGGTTCTACGGGGCTTTCTCGAAACTGTTTATTATGGCGGAGAGGGAGGGATTCTCTGCCTTGCTCCCAAGGAGCTCGAAAACTGAAGTAAAATCAGCGTTTCCGGACAACCGCGGTGGGTTGTGTGTACCGACAGTCTGTACCGGACGCAGGGGCACAGCTCAAGCGGATTCGAGCCGGTGGCAAACGATTTCCGAACATCATGACGCAAAACTTACCGCTCACTCGGATTGGCTTGGTCGCACGCGCGCCAGCGCGCCTTCGCAATCGCGCCCCCGCGCGGCCTTGGTATCGCAGCGGGCCCGGTGCCGGCCGAGGCGGGTGCAGCGAACTCAGCACGATGGGCCCATCGCTGGGCGAGCGCCGCGCAGACCATCAATTGAATCTGATGGAAGACCATCAGCGGGAGGATCACTGCACCCGCCCCGTGGGAAGCAAAAATAACTTTGGCCATGGTAACGCCCTGGGAGAGGCTCTTCTTCGAGCCGCAGAAGATAATGGCCACTCGATCGGCACGATCGAAGCTCAGCCATCTGCCGAGAAGTCCGGTCGTGATCAGGGCGGCGCCAAGAAGGATGCCATCGGCGACGACCAGCCCCGCGAGCGCAGCTGGCGGAACCTGATGCCACAAGCCCTCACTAACGGCCGCGCTGAAGGCGGAATAGACAATGAGCAAGATTGATCCCTGGTCGACCGCGCCGACAATGCCGTCATGACGTCCGATCCATCCGCCGATGAAACGCTGGAGCAGTTGTCCGCAGACAAACGGCACGAACAACTGCAAGGTGATCTGTGCGATAGCGTCCCAGCCCGAGGCAGCTCCGCCGTGATTTGAGAGTACGACACCTGCCACGAGCGGCGTCACGAAGATGCCGATGATGCTTGAGGCCGAGGCACTGCAAATCGCGGCGGGAACGTTACCTTTCGCGATGGCGGTGAACGCGATCGAGGACTGCACCGTGGAGGGGAGGCTGCAGAGGAACAGGATGCCGGCGTAAAGCGCCGGCGTCACAAGCGGAGACAGGATCGGCCTGAAGGCCAGGCCGAACAGCGGAAACAGCACGAATGTCGTCAGCAGCACCAGGGCATGCAGCCGCCAGTGACCTGCCGCAGCGAGCACCGCTTCGCGCGACAGCTTCGCCCCATGCAGGAAGAACAGCAAGGCAATGGCGAGGTTAGTGAGGTGATCCATCACCAGCGCAGCCGTGCCGCGGCATGGCAGCTCGCTTGCCGCGACGACGGCCGCGATCAGCGCAAAGGTGAAATTCTCAGGCAGGAACTTGGGTCGAGACATGCTGATGATTTGTGCGACGGACCGGCTTTGAACTAGCGCGATCCGAAGTCAGCGCGCTTTTCGGGGCGGCGGAAACATGCCCCAGTGAGAACAACTGATCCATTTGTCATGGTTTGTCGCGAACGCAGATGCCGGTGTGGTGGGGATCATGATCGTCTCCTCAATTGTAGGAACGATCTAGAAGTAGGGAGCGGCCAACCCGTCACCACTAAAACTCCATTTAGGCGCGTTTACCGGTTGGCCAGCTGTCGCGAGAGCGGCACTACCTTGGCGCGCGAGGGTACGATTTCCATGTCTGGATCGGGCCCGGCCTGAACCAGACCATCATGGCGCAGCGAGACCTCCGAAAACGGCGATGCGGCCGCCCGCTCGAGCAGTGCGCGCAATTTCGGGTGAAGACCTTCGCCGCGCGTTGCCGCAAGGGCACTGAATTGATGAAAAGAGCACATTACCAAAACTCCTGAGCTTCCTTCAGCACGGCGTTATAAGCGACGACCGCTTCTTGGCGAGCGCTGGTGATCATTCGCGGACCGTACAACGTGGTATGGGAACCACGCGCAACGCTGCCGGTAGAGTGGAAGGATGAGTCCGCACTCGGATTTCGATTGAATACGCATTCATTCGCTGGCGCGCGACTGAACTCGCGGCAGGGTTCAGCTCACGACTGTGATACTACCACACGGCAGGCGAGCCGCCGCCTCTCGGCCAGACCATCGCTCAATGCCGACCCTGCGGGCATCAACGGTCGCGCCTGCCCTCGCAACGAGCTCGGGACGTGCCGGCAGTTCTCGCTATCGCCGAACAGCGGGGTTGGTACTGCGCCAAGTAGGAACTGCGTTTGTCACGCCCACGGAAGGCCAAGTGTACGACCCCACCGTGGGTGCGGTGAGCGTTCCAACAGACGTTCCAGGCGTCCCATAGGTCCCGGAGGGCGGTGTCGACAGTCCGGGCGTCCCATAGGCCGCAGATTGCATTGTCGAGACATCTTGTCTCAAATACGTGTAGCTCTTCCCGTCCGCGGCAAGGGGCGCGACCGCGAGCCCCACTGTTACGAAGGCGGCAGTCTTGAAGTTGGTGGTCGTCATGATAGGTCCTCTCTCGTGAGAGATAGGGGACAACGCGCGTTCTACACGGCTCGACGTCCTGAATTCTCGTTCAATGAGGGTAATCGCATGGGGCGCGGTCCGCCACGCATGAGGCCGCCAATTCAGAGCGCCTGCGGGCCTGATTCGTAATTGCCTTCAGCGAGTTCGGCGGCGCCGGGCCCACAAGACTATAGCCGATGCAGTCGTCGCCTAGGCAAACCCGGTGGCGCCGCCGTTTGACTGTACTGTCTTTGGTGCATTCTGGTCGGCGCTGCTCATCGGCCGCATCAGCACGACGACCCGGCTGCCGTGGTCGTCGTCATACATGAACATTGCGGCTGCTCCGTGCTCAGTCGCGACCAGGCGCCCACCGATCTGACCGCGTTCGTCGACTAGTGGCTCTGCACAGTCATTATGACAGGTTGCGTCCGGCGATCAGATTAGCTCCGGCAGGAGTTTCGGATCAACGAGGACCTCGATGCTGCGAGGAGTTCTTGGCTGCCTCCTGATATGGCCGGCTCGTTCCAGCGTCAGCACCATCTGATGAACCGAAGGCGGGCTGACGCGGAAATATTGCTGCATGTCGGTTTCAGCCGGAGGCGTGCGATGAAGCCGCGTGTAGAGGTGGACAAAGGTCAAATATTGCCCCTGCGTGGGCGTGAAGGGTTTTGCCGAAGGATGTGTTTCGGCATGGAATAAAGACCCCGTTTTCGGGGTGATCGGCATCCAATCGGTTTGGATGCCGCCAGGGGGTCCCAGTCGAACGCCGGCATTTGCGGGAGCAGCGGATGTTAGGTCGGCAGGAGAGCGATCAGGGCCAGTTCTTTTACTCCTTTGATCTCGACAAGGTGGTGCCGGTTGATCACCTGGTACGGCAAATCGACGGTTTTCTGGACCTGAGTTGGGTGCACAACGAGCTCGCTCCATTCTACTCCCACACTGGCCGGCCTTCGATTGATCCGGTGCTCATGATCCGGATGCTGGTCTTGGGCTACGTATTTGCACTTCGTTCCGAGCGTCGGCTCTGCGCCGAGGTGCAGGTCAATCTGGCTTATAGATGGTTTTGCAAGCTCGGCATCGAGGATCATATCCCTGATCACTCGGTGTTTTGCCGGGCGCGGCGCGAACGCTTCCGTGAGAGCGATGCCTTACGCCGGGTTTTTGAACGTGTAGTGGCGCTGTGTATTTCGGCGGGGCTGGTCGGAGGCGAAGCGTTCTCAGTCGATGCGAGCCTAATCAAGGCCGATGTGAACAAGACCAAAGCCGTCGGTGAACCGGCCGTAAACCGGAGCGAGGAGATCGCGGGCCCCATTTCCCTTGAGTTTTGGCCGCGCAAGATTCCTATCGCGGCGCTTATGTGTCGCTTCGCGGAGACAAAGAAGGCAAGCAACGGCTGGCCCATCAAGACGCAATTAGTGCATAAACCCATCCGTCAGCGTCTGCATGAAGAGAACGAGCGCGTCCTCCTCTGCGTCCGACAGAGCCAGACGACCAACTTTGCTCGTGTTCATATTGGCGGTCGACTCCGGCGCTGGCCAGCAGGTCGTGCCTTCGCCCGGATCATGGGACTGGCAGCGCGGCAGCACATCGCGCGTGTTGTAGAAATGCACGATCTGCTTCAGGCTGGTAAAATATCCATTATGCCCGTAGGCCTTCACGAAGGCCGGATCAGGCCGCTTGTCCACGTTGCGCAGCGTCGGCACCCGCATTCGCGCCTGGTTGTCGGATCCCAGCTTGAGCCATCGCGCATCGACCGCCGAGGGCTGGCTGAGCAGATGTCCGTTGCTGAGAAAAGTACCGACGCCCCCATCGACGAAGGACGATCCCAGCGGATTGGCGACATAGCCCCACGCGTCGGGCCGATCTTGGCCATAGTATGGAAGCCTCGGGTTGGCGGGAGTGCCGATATTGCTGGCGGTGAAATCGGTAAAAAGCGGATCCTCGCCAGGTCCGCCGTCGCGGTGACATTCATTACATCGCGCCTTGCCGCGGAACAGATCGTAGCCCTGCTGCTCCTGCGGCGTAAATTGCGTCTTCTTGGCGAGCACCGCGTCGAATTTCGAAGTGAACGACGTCACTTCGGCCGAGGCTTCATAGCCGGCAATCGACTGCGCCAGCTGATCGAAGGTCGCGCCGACGCGGCCGCGATCGATTGGGCTCAGATGGACCGGCAACGGGTCGGCGGCGGCCGGCGGTCCGGGCCTGTTGCAGAGCTGCTCGACGTCGCCCGGCCAAGCGACCGCAAAACTCTGCGGTCCCCACACGCTCTCGAACAGGGCGCGATAGGGCCGCTGGGAGACGCGATAGACCGCGCAGGCGATGTCGGGCAGCCCCATCTCCACGGGATTGGTCGGCGGACCTTGCGCCTGCTCGGCGGCCGGATTGCCGAGCCGGCGTCCCGTCGCGCGCATGTCCCAGAAATTGCCGCCGACGAGGTCGCCCTGCCCGGGATTGTAATGCAGCACGGGCGACAGCGGCGCGTAGGCGTGCGATTGTGGCTTGCGGTCGCTGAAACGCGTGCGCACCGACCCCGGGTAAGCGCCCGTGGTTCGGTTCAACTCCGACACCGGACCCGTAAAGCCGGTCTCGGGCATGTGGCAAAAGGCGCAAGCCTCGTTGCGGTTTACCGACAAATCCTTGTCATACAGCATCAGCTTGCCGAGCAACTCGATCTGCTGGATCTCATTGTCCGGCGGCGCCGCAAGCCGCTCGATTGTTTCCGCTTCGATGCGGTCAATCTCGGCCTCGACCTTCGCAATTTCCTGCAACACCTGAGGCGAAAGACTTGAGTTTCTCTCCTCCGCGCCCGCGCCCATAGTGACTGCTAGAGTCGCTGCCGCGATCGACAAAATTGTGCAGCGTATCTCCATTTCGGATATTCCTCAAGCCGGCGCCGAATGGCCTGTGCGCCGGCATTTTAGGAGTTTGCAACACTACGTGCCAATAGGCGACACGCACATCGCCACGGGGCAGCTGCGTAACGGCCGTCACACTCAGGCTGCTGCTCGAACAAAGCGCGCAGCCCGGATCTCCTCAAGGAGGTCATCGACGCCCGCCAGCGCAAAGCGCAGCGTGGCTTCGTCGACAAGGCGCCCGTCGCGGACCTTCTCATGCACGCTCCCGATCACGATCTGGGGCCGAAGCACAGGGCGTACCGGGATCGATGCGAGTGTCTCGTTCATCTGCTGCTGTGCACGCACGCCACCAGTGAAGGCGGGCGAGGCCGTCATCGTCAGTACCGGCTTGCCCCTCAGCACCGAACGTCCATAAGGCCGGGAGGCCCAGTCGAGCGCGTTCTTCAGGACGCCGGACATGCCGTGATTGTACTCGGGCGAGACCATGACCACGCCATCCGTTGTCTCGATGGCCGAACGCAGGGCGCGCACCGATTCCGGCGCGTGCTCGCCATCTTCATCCTCGTTGTAGAGCGGCAGCCCGTGCAGGGAGAAAATGTCGAGCCGAGCCGTGGGCGCAAGCGCGTCCTGAAGACCGCGAAGCACCGCGGTGCCGTTGGAAGCCCGGCGCAGGCTGCCGGAGAGGCCGAGAAGTCGGAGTTGGGTCATCGCGCAGTTCCAGACGGCTGGAATTTTGTGCCACGACAAACATCATCCAACGCCGGTCAGCTCAAGTAAATTTGAGTTTAATGTTCGACTTATGAGCTCCGCGTTGGCCGTCGCGCGAATTCCGACGAATTGCCCAATTTGCGATTGCGCAATCTTAACGGATTTTGTGGCGCTCAGCTCTTGAGGTTTCGAAAGTGCCAAATAGCTTCCGAGGGGCGGGTGCAGCTGGAATTGGATTGAAATGCAATGGCGCAATAATAGCAGCCGGTATGGGGCATTGGCGCTTGCAGCACATTGGTTGACGGCCTTGCTCGTGCTTGCCTCCTGGCTTCTGGGAACCTACGGCGATTTGTTGCCGCGAGGTACGCCTAGTGAAGTTGGCCTCATAGTTCACATGTGCGTGGGTCTAACCGCGCTCACGATCTCGCTTTCGCGTCTGGCGTGGCGGCTAATCGACCAACAACCCATTCCTGAGCGGACGCATCTCGGAGTACGGGGGGAGCGGGTATCGACAATCGTTCATTGCGCGCTCTATGCCTTGCTTTTCGCGGTGCCCATTCTCGGAATTCTGACGCAATTTATGCGCGGGCACCCACTGCCGATCTTTGGATTGTTCGAAATTGCTTCCCCTTTATCGGCCGATCGAAGCCTTGCCCGATCCTTGAAGGACGCCCACGGATGGCTCGCAGACGGCATTCTGATTTTGGCAGCACTGCATGCGGGTGCTGCGATCCTACATCATTGGGTTCTTCGAGATAATACGCTGCGTCGTATGCTTCCTATTTCACGCTAAACCTCGGCTAACTGCGACTTGTGAGCCCAACAGGGACATTGGCCCTCTTCATGCGACGCAGTTACTGAACGAGCTTGAACCTTTCCCCCTCGCTAAACAAAGTTTTAGTGGTCAGCTGGGTCGGCTCTTTATTCGAGAAATGCTCGCATAACAAAGGAGGCAACCATGAAGTCGTCGGTAAACGCATCACGCTCTCCGTTCGCGGTCGATCACGATGAATGGATCAGCTATTCTCACTGGGGCTGCGACGAAAATCTTCGAACTCGCCCGAGGGGGCATGAGCTCAGGTTGTTTCCCGCGGAAAAGCGCACTGAGTTTTGCGGTCAGGCACTTTCTTCAGGAATACGGGGACAGCTGCGATAGCGGCTCTGACGGGAAGCTGACCGCAAAGCCCGATCGCAAACAGCCGAAAGTGATCTCGCCTTCCGATCCATCGTCGGCATGAACGGCGAAGGCCAACAAGCGTGTGCAGTTCGGTATAGGCTCAACTATCTTATCGCGTCGGAGCAACGCGGTGAGTCTTGTTGTTCTGCATGACGTACGACCGCAAGACAGCCAGCGCCTCGCCATCCGCCTCAGGCCGCCTTCTTGCGATTTTTTTCGAGCAATTCGTCGACCAGCGCCACGTTGGCGTCGATTACCGGATGGCTAAGGCCCTTTTGTCTGGCGATCAGCTGCACCAGCTTGTCGGCACGTTCGATATTGGGAGCGCCGTTGAACAAAGCGCGCGCGGCCGAGGCCGGACGCGACAGGCTTTGGGCGGCGGCGGCGTACTTCTCGAACGGCACCAATTCGTTTGGGTTGGCGCCGAGTTTGACGCAGAGGTCGAACACGAAATTGTAGACCGAGCGGCACTCTTCGATGTCGGTATGCACGGCTTCCTTCGCAGTGCGCACGCCGTCAGTGGTAACGCAGCGATAGTTCCCCGCCAAGAGCATCGACCATTTCGCAAGCGGCACGAAAATTGAATCGTGCACCTTGAGCTTCACGGGCAGTTCGATTTTGCCCTCCGGCGCGTCGAAACGCACTGCCTCGATCTCCGTTTCGATCTGGCGCAGGATCGAGGTGTATCTGTCGTCGTCGAACCTGGCGACCTTGAAGTTGGTCGGGAGCGTGACCTGCAGCACATTAACTTCTTCATTCGGCGGCCGGATTGCCTGCGGGTCGGGGCTGCACAGGGTCAACAAGCCTGGTTCGAAAGCGTCCCACACACTCGCATCCGTATAGGCCGGCTTCAGGGCATCGTAATCGAGACCGGTCATCCGCTTCACGTAAGGCAACGGGGGCATGTTCATGATCGACATGCAGGGCACTTTGGAAGTCGCAACCAAATGGAGCAATTCCCGCACGCCGGGCGAGCGGTACTGCGGCTCCTGCATGGCGAGCCCGATCAGGTCGTACTCCCCAGGGTTTACGCCAGCCGCGCCGCCGGCCGTGACCTTGCCAGGCAGATTGCGCGAGTTGAGTTCGACCGGGTCCTTGCGACCTCGCACCGGCAGCCGGACGCGAAACCCCTCGGCATTGATCAGGTCCGCCTCCGCCGGAAGGCAAACAAGATGGATCGAGTGGCCGCCAAACAACATTTTCGAAGCCAGCAGCGATCCGTAAGACGCGCCCATGATCAGGATTTTATAGGTTGCCATAACGTCCTCCCTGACTTGGCTCGGAGTGCCAGCTCAGGCAAGGCACTAAAGGAGCCTCACCCGGGCCCGCTCGGCCAAGATGAACTCAATTATGGCATACAAATTAAGAAGATTGCATCCATAATTGGTCGGACGGGGAGAATGGGGGCATTGCAACTGCGGCGCCGCTCTTTCGGCGTTCCTGGATCGTTTCCGGCGCGTCGCCTCAGGGCGTCGACGATGTGCTCGTGGGCGCGCCGGTGGCGGCAGCGCCCTCGCTGAGGTGTTCGACGGCAGCCGCCCGCTTTTGGCGCAGATGTCTGAACAGAATGTCGCTGAGTTCGTCGCCGGCTCGTCGGCGCAGGGCGTCCAGGATGGTCTCGTGCTCGCGCATAGCCTCGCCCCAGCGCTCACGCTTGCGGGCGAAGTTGGCGGAGTAACGGATCCGGCGAATCCGACCGGCAAAACTGCCGTAGGTCGCCAACAGCGTCGCATTGCGTGACGCCTCGACGATCTTCTGGTGGATTAGTTGGTTGACCCGAAAATAGCCGGGCATGTCGCGATGCAGGTAGTAACCGTACATTTCGTAATGCAGGCGTTCGATATCGGCGATCTCATGGTCCGTAATATTTTCGCAGGCGAGTCGGCCGGCGAGGGCTTCTAGTCCGCCCATCACGTCGAACAGTTCCCGCAGATCCTGCTCGCTCAGTTGGCGAACCCGCGCGCCGCGGTTCGGCAGCAAATCGACAAGGCCCTCCGAAGCCAGCACTTTTAGTGCTTCGCGCAGCGGCGTGCGGGAGATGCCGAACATTTCGCAGAGTTGGCGTTCCGGAATGCGTCCGCCGTCCGGGATGTTGCCTTCCACGATGTAGTCCCGGAGCCGGGCAAGCGTTTCGCCGTGAAGCGAAAGTTCGTCACGAGGCTGCTCTCTCCCAAGGCTAGTTACAGCCTGCGTCGAGGCCGGATCGATCGGAATCATGGTTTTCATGGCCAAAGCTTAATCCAAAATGGCACGGGCGTCGATGAACGCATTTTTTAATTTGCTGAATCAAAAATTGAATGCAATATTGATGGTCTGTTTTACTTGCAATCAGGGAACGCGTTATGACACGGCATCAGGGCCGCCATTTCTTGCAGATACCCGGCCCCAGTCCGGTCCCCGATCGCGTGCTGCGCGCCATGGACATGCCGGTAATAGATCACCGCAGCGCCGAATTCGCCGAATTGGGCAGGGCCGTGCTGCAGGGGAGCCAGAAGGTTTTCAAGACCGCCGGTCCGGTCATCATCTTCCCGTCGTCCGGCACCGGCGCCTGGGAAGCTTGCATCGTCAATACATTGTCGCCCGGCGACAAGGTATTGATGGTCGAGACGGGCCACTTTGCGACACTTTGGCGCCAGATGGTGGCCCGGTGGGGGATCGAGGTCGATTTCCTGCCGGGTGACTGGCGTCATGGCGCCAGTCCGGGGGAGGTCGGTGCAAAACTCGCGCAGGATACCGGCCACGAGATCAAGGCCGTCATGGTCGTTCATAACGAGACATCGACCGGGGTCACCAGTCGGATCAGCGATATCCGCGCCGCGATCGACGAGGCGAAACATCCCGCTTTGTTGCTGGTCGACACGATCTCCTCGCTGGGATCCGTTGACTACCGCCACGATGAATGGGGCGTGGACGTCACCGTCAGTTGTTCGCAGAAGGGGTTCATGCTGCCACCAGGGCTCGGCTTCAATGCGATCTCTGAAAAGGCGCGCGCTGCGGGGAAAACCAACAAGATGCCGCGTTCGTACTGGGATTGGGAAGAAATGCTGAAGCCCAATGCTGGCGGCTTCTTCCCTTACACGCCGGCGACGAACCTGCTCTACGGGCTTCGCGAAGCCATCGCCATGTTGTTGGAAGAGGGGCTGGATGCGGTGTTCTCGCGTCACCAGCGTCTCGCCGCGGCGACGCGTGCGGCCGTGAAGCATTGGGGCCTGGAAGTTCTCTGTCTCGAACCTGCGGAATACTCTCCGGTGCTGACCGCGGTCCTGATGCCGCCCGGACACGATGCCGATCAGTTTCGACGCATCGTGCTCGACAACTATAATATGTCGCTCGGTGCCGGGTTGTCAAAGCTGGTCGGCAAGGTCTTCCGCATCGGTCATCTCGGCGAATGCAATGAACTCACGTTGCTGGGCGCGCTGTCGGGCGTCGAGTTGGGTCTGTCCGCAGCGGGTGTGCCGCACCGGGCGGGCGGCGTCGCCGCGGCAATGGCTTATCTTGAGGGACCCGTGGAAGCCAATGCTCCCATGCACCTCAAGGTCGTCGATATCTGACACGGCTGGCCAACCGAAATTCGGTTGTGCCGGAGACAATGAGATCCCGGTGCATGGTCGCCAGCGACGTGTCGATCGAACTGAGAAAAACATCAGGCGTCAACGCCGACCGGAAACGAAAGGGATGAAGCAGATGGGCAAGGTGTTAGGCGGATTTGTCATGGGGCTGGCCTTCGCTGCGACAAGCGCGACGGCGATGGCCTGGGAGCCCACCAAACCGGTCGAGATCGTGGTCGCCGCAGGAGCCGGAGGCGCTTCCGACCAGATGGCGCGGATGATGCAGGCCGCGATTCAGAAAAATAATCTGATGAAGCAGCCGATGGTGGTGTCGCTGAAGGGCGGCGCGTCGGGCGCTGAAGCGCTGATGTACATGAAATCCAGCGACGGCGATCCCAACAAGGTCCTGATCGCCTACTCGCTGATCTACATGCTGCCGCTGTCGGCGAAGATCCCGTTCAACTGGCGCGACCTGACGCCGGTGGCGGTCGTCGCGATGGACCAGTTCGTGTTGTGGGACAATGCCGGCGGCCCGAAGACGGTGAAGGAATTCATCGCCGCCGCGAAGGCGGCATCGTCGCCGTTAAAGATGGGCGGCACCGGTTCGAAGCGTGAGGATCACGTGCTCACGGTGTTCATGGAAAAGAAGACCGGCGCGAAGTTTTCCTATTTGCCGTATAAATCCGGCGGCGAGGCGGCGACGCAGCTGGTCGGCAACCACACCGAAGCCAACGTCAACAACCCAAGTGAAAACCTCGAAGTCTGGCGCGCCGGGCAGGTCCGCGCACTCTGCGTGTTCGACAAGGAACGGATCTCCTACACGACGAAGGTCACCGAGACGCAGTCGTGGAACGATATTCCGACCTGCAAGGAAGAGGGCATCGATGTGCAGTATCTGATGCTGCGCGCGATGTTCCTGCCCGGTAAGGTGACGCCGGAGCAGCAGGCGTTCTATGTCGATCTGTTTCAGAAGGTGACCCAGACGCCGGAATACAAGGACTACATGGAGAAGCAGGCGCTGAAGCCGGTCTTCCTGAAGGGACCGGAGATGCTGAAGTTCCTCGGAGAGGACGACGCGCTCAACAGGTCGCTGATGACGGAAGCAGGGTTTGTGGCGAACTAACTGATCGCAGCCATGACGCCTCAGAAAAGCAACGCAAGCAATAATCCAGCCCGCCGCGGAGGGGGAGCTCGCTGGATTATCCACGTCCCCCGGCAAATGCCGAACGATGGCTTCGCGAGCCTCTCTTTTCGCAGCTTGTGCTTTCCTTCGTCCCTTCGATTGAAAATCCATGACCAGCTCTGATCTCGAAATCGTTGTCGAAGATCCTACCGCGCCGGAGGCCGACTCGCCTTCGGTGGTCGATACCCGCACCATCGAGATCGCGGTCTCGCTGCTGCTGCTCGCGCTGGCCGTAGTGCTGGGTTACGACAACTGGCGCACCGGCATCGCCTGGGACTCTACCGGGCCGCAGCCCGGCTATTTCCCGTTTTATCTTTCGGTCATTCTCGGCGGCGCCAGCCTCTATGGTCTGGTCACGACGTTGGTGGCGCATGGCGCTGCGGCCGAGACCTTCGTCAGCCGCGCGCAGCTGCGCCGCGTCCTGCTAGTGTTCGTGCCGACAGCGCTGTTCTGTCTGGCCATGCAGTATCTCGGCATCTATGTCGCAAGCTTCGTGTTAATCGCCGGCTTCATGCGCCTGGTCGGCAAGATTGCGCTCTGGAAGTCGCTACTCACCGCTTTCCTCTTTACCGCCATCATGTTCGTAACCTTCGATCTCGCGTTCGACGTCATCATGCCGAAGGGGCCGCTCGAAGCGGCCTTCGGATATTAGGACTCGTCATGGAAGCCTTCGGTCTACTGCTGCACGGCTTTGCCGTCCTGATGACCTGGAAAATCCTTCTCCTCATGATGGTCGGGCTGGTGCTCGGGATTTTCGTCGGCGTGCTGCCGGGCCTCGGCGGTCCGAACGGCGTCGCCATTCTGCTGCCGCTGACCTTCGCAATGGATCCGACCTCGGCCATCGTGATGCTGTCCTGCATCTATTGGGGCGCGCTGTTCGGCGGTGCCATCACCTCGATCCTGTTCAATATCCCCGGCGAAGCCTGGTCGGTGGCCACCACCTTCGACGGCTATCCGATGGCACAGCAGGGCAAGGCTGCCGAGGCGCTGACCGCGGCATTCACTTCGTCTTTCATCGGCTCGCTGGTGGCGGTGCTCCTGATCACCTTTCTGTCCCCGACCATTTCGTCGTTTGCACTGAAATTCGGTCCGCCGGAATTCTTCGCGGTCTATCTGTTGACCTTCTGCTCCTTCGTCGGCCTCGGGCGCGAAGCCAAACACAAGACGGTCATCTCGATGGCGCTCGGCCTCCTGATCGCCGGCGTTGGCATGGATACCGTGTCTGGCACGCTGCGTATGACCTTCGGCTCCACCGACCTTTTGCGCGGCATCAACTTCCTCGTCGCGGTGATCGGCCTGTTCGGCATAAGCGAAATCCTGCTCACCATGGAAGAGCGCCTCGCGCTGCGAGGCCACGCTGCCAAGATCAGCCTGCGTGTGGTGCTGAGTGTCTGGAAGGACCTTCCGAAATACTGGGCGACGCTGCTGCGCTCGTCCTTCATCGGCTGCTGGCTCGGCATTACGCCGGGCGGCGCGATCGCCGCTTCGTTCATGGGCTACAACCTCGCGAAGCGCTTCTCCAAGGATCCGGAAAGCTTCGGCAAGGGTCGCATCGAGGGCGTATTCGCGCCGGAAACTGCGGCACACGCCTCGGGCACCGCGGCGCTGCTGCCGATGCTCGCGCTCGGCATTCCCGGCTCCGGCACCGCGGCGATCCTGCTCGGCGGGTTGATGGTGTGGGGCCTCAATCCGGGGCCGCTGCTGTTCGTCGAGCACAAGGACTTTGTTTGGGGCCTGATTGCCTCGATGTATCTCGGCAATGTCGTCGGCCTCGTGCTGGTGCTCACGACAGTGCCGATCTTCGCCTCCATCCTGCGCGTCCCATTCGCGGCGGTGGCGCCGATGATCGTGGTGTCCTGCGCGATCGGCGCCTACGCGATCCAGAACGCGATGTTCGACATCTGGCTGATGCTTGGCTTTGGCGTCGCCGGTTATGTCTTCAAGAAGATCGGCATTCCGCTGGCGCCGTTCACGCTGGCGCTGGTGCTCGGCAGCCGCGCCGAGGATGCGTTCCGCCTGGCCATGATTGGTTCCGGCGGCAGCGTCGGCATATTCTGGTCCAACGGCCTGGTCGGCGCGATCACCACGCTGGCCATTACGCTGCTGTTCTGGCCGGTGATCGATAAGGTGTTCACCGGCATAGGCCAAGTGTTGCGACCGGCGAGGGCGCAGATAATCGGCCCGGTCAAAGTGAGTCGTGTACCTAGGCAATCATCAACAGAATAATCGATTGCGTTTTCAATCATGATGACGCTCCCGATGATGTCAAATGCACATCAGCCGTACGAAGACCGCCTTTCCACAAGCACCGTATGCCGAAGGTGTGCATGACGAGGGTTCGATTCCCTTCGCCCACTCGAAGTTCAACAACACTGATAAACTGGCTTTCAATCACGCGCCCATTACGGAGCTGGCGGCCGATCGTCGCCTGGGGAAATTGAAAAGCGTCGAAAAGCGTCGATCTCCTCGACAACGCGCTTGACCGCATCGCAGGGTAGGTCAGCCGCCACGAAGCTAGGAATATATTCCATAATGAAGGTTATGCGAATCAAGAAAGTTGATAAAAATCAATATGTTACGCTTCGGACCTTCCTTACGACGCGCTCGCCTGTCTTCGCCGTAGAGTCTCCCGTTGGCGGCGCTTTCGGTCGCGCTTGCGCCGAACTGAAGGCATCGGTGATGGAGTGGCCTGCGTCGGCTCCTCGACCGCGCCAATGGGACGTGGCTCCATGGTCGCGAGAACCGAGCGTCCCTTGTCGGCGATACGCCAGCCGCCGTTCATCCGCTCGATGAGACGTTGGGAGAAGATATCCAGGTGGGGGACGCGGGCCGCCAATCGCTTCGTGCGATCGGCCTAGTCCCGTCCGCTGGTCGCCAGGATAGCCGTGTCGCGCTTGAGGTCCGCCATGGCGGCGAAGCGGTCTGGATAGCTGACCGGCACCTTGAGAACCGTCACCTGGAAGTTCACTGCCCTAACCGTACCCAGCTTCCGCGAACTTACTTCCTCGACGCTATCGCCTCTATGAGACCGTCCCGCTGTATCAGGAGGCCCTGACCGCAGCGGATGACAAGCCCGCCGCGGACCTTCTGATCAGCTCGGCGATGGACCTCCAGGTCAAGCTTGACAATGACGGACACGTCTAGAAGGCCGCGATCACAGCCCGCGGGCTGCCGGACTGGGCCATTTGGCGGGACGAAATCTTCGGGTTCACGCTCGAACCGGCTGTCATCGTCTACAACAAGGACGCCATCGAGCGCTCCGAGGTCTCAATTAATGGCATCGCAGAGCTGACGCTGATCTGGCGACTCTGATCCGAAATGCATATCGTGACGATCGTATGTGATGCGGCGCCGATCTGCGCAGGCTGCTAGTTCTGGGGGACGCATGACGGACAAACGAGCCTACCTAGGCCGGAGCCTCAATCAACGCGCCTATGATGCAGCGGACAACGCCGCCGCCGCCTTCGAAACTTTGATGCGGCAGAATGCGGCCGTGGGACGACTCGCCAGCGGCCATACGTTGATCGGGTTCAAGACCGAGGCGCTGCGGATCCTCAATGAGGAGTTCGTCAGCGCCGCCAGCTTCGCCCTCAACCTTCTGGATTCGGTTGACGGAGAGACTTCGCAAGCGGTCGCTTATTTCGCCAATCGGCTTGTCGAGCTGATCTATGGCAAGCTAGTGATCTGTGGTCCTGGCACCGGCATAGCTGAAGCAACGGTGGCGCGCGAACTGAACAACATCAAGATCGCCCTCCAGGAACGGCGTGATCGGGTGCTGGATGATTTCGCGCACGGCATGGCGGGTGACCAGCGGATTAAGAGTGATTCGGTCGTAAGTATCGCCAATACCCACTCGAACAGCCCTGACGAAGCTCCGGCTTCAGATCGCGTTGTCCGGATCGACCATAACAGTGCGGGCTATCGCGAGACCGAAGAAGCGCTCGACACTCTTGAGCATGGCCTGAAGTCGACCAATGACTTTCTGGGCGAACCGGAGGAGAAAGACCAGTTCGTCGCGGAAGTATCCGCCGCGAGGCGGCTGTTGCAGGCCGCCCGTGTGCGCATCGCCGCCCTGGCTGAGCTTCTAAAGCCGTTGCTTGTGCAGTACGTCGCGAAAGTGAAAGACAACGTGATTGCGACTCTGGCGGCAGCTGCCGGCGCGGCAATCCTTGCTTGGCTTGGCCACATCTTCGGTTAAGCGCCGTTCCTGGGACGGATGAAGCTTAAAATCGTATATGCGATTGCACGTCTTCGTCGTCGACCCAAGTGTGATCAAAGTTAGTTGGCGAGAAACCAGCAAAGCTTGCTCTCTAACGCCGACCCTGTAGGCTTCTAAGCAGATGAGCGATTCCGACATTCCACCAGAATTTCCGAACATCGAAGAGCTGCTGGCGCGAATGGCACCGCCAGGCACGCCCGACGAGGCGCTGGCGCTGGCGCCCCACATGATGGATTTGGTGCCGGGCCTAGATACGCTAAAGGCCGTTGCTATCATTGCTGGCTTGGCCACCGATTCACGTTTTCAGGCTCACCAGGTTCGATTCGACTATGCCCTTCGTATTGTCCTCTCCTCGGCTCGTGGATCGCGGAGACCGAGGCAGAGCGATCTTGCCGAACTGTTAAATTCTCAGCTCACCCAGGCGCGAGTTGCTAGGCTTGAAGATCCGATCGAAGACTTCTTCGTGGAGTTGCTGTTAACCCGGGAAGGCGAATTCCTCCTTTTTTCAGGAGGATGGGAAAAGGCGTCAATCCATACGGAGATGATTCTGGATGCGTTTCGCCGGCTGCCCAACGGCGAACCTAAAGCAAAGTCATTGCGCCACGCTTTTGCGCTTCTGAAGTTGAGCACAGAGTTGGTCCGCCGCGCCGGAATAGAGGCCGGTACGATCGGTGCGGGGTGTCCGAACGGCGATATCGCAGTGCCATCTGATACCCGGCTTGCAACGTTGGCAGCGCGGGTGCGATTTACCGACGCAGAATTGCACAAACTTGGAATCTCAGCTGAAGATTTGGAGCCCTTTTTCTTAGCACCTTCCTATTGGCCCATGGTCGGTCCAACAGAGCCAGGTTCCTCGCCTTTGGAGTTCAGACCTCTTTTCAAAGTAAGAAATGGGCTGATCGTTGGCGCCCCGGCCAATATCTCCACAGCCGTCCGTGCGATTCTAATTAGCACGGCTGTGACGTATGACCTGGGCTCGTTCTTGCACTTGAAGTTGCTTGAGGCCAACGCGAGACTGCTCAGTCACAGCGGCTTTCGTCCCATACCAACAGCTCGCGCAAGCCTGTGCGATGACCAGCTTTACAGTGAGACGCTGGTTGAACTTTCCGCAGGACGCTTCCTGCATGTGATCCTCTCCGTCGACGGCTTCGCGAGTTGGCCTGGTCGAGCCTTTGGCTCAAGCACGCCCAGCAGCCAGCAGCTGGTGGATACCATCATCGGCTCGATGCAGAGTGCCAGAGCCAAGGCGGCAGCAAATCCCAATTTTGCCGAGGGAATGACTCTCTGGCTATGCGGTGGATGGGGCGCAGGCCGCAGCTTCGAATATTTATCCGAAAACGAGCTTGCTGACTGGACATTCACCGCGGTCGAGCCCGCCGATATGTCGACTATCACCATCTGCGAGGATGGAAAACTCAGCGATATCTGGCGATTACAGAAACAAGTCTCGCTCGTCGGTGAACAGGGCTTTCACTTCTTTGCCACGAACGGGCTCTTGAACCTTTTCAATTGGTGGCGAACGTCCGATCATGCGTTGGTTCCTCCACACGAGATCGACGCAGCCCCTCCTCTTTCGATCAATTTCGACACCAATCTCCTGCTGGATGCCAGGAAGGAGGCGTTAAACGCTTTCGGCAGGCGGGTCGTGCAGGACGAGCAAGGTCGCTGGCACATGGTCGCCCGCCTGGAGAGGGGAGAGCAGTATCAGGCTCTTCAGCACGTCTACGGTTCTTTGGATGATGCTCAGCGGGCAGTCTTGGCGGGTGTGGTTGCCGATCAGGGCTCCAAGTGGTGGATAAGGCTTCGAGCCGCCGATGATCAGGTAAATCGCGACGCATTCGAAACGTGGCGGACGGTCCTCATCTGGGCTGGCCAAGTCCTGCCAAAGTTCCTTGCCACTGTGAAAGTCAGGGACATCGTCGATACCATCGGCTTCGATGTCACCGCCGATGGATTTCCGGAGGGTTACGATTTCCGGACGAACCCTGCTCCATCCGACCGCGAAATTGATGATGCGCTGATCGTAGCGGCCGATTCGTCCCGAAAAAACGTCTCCATCCATTTGAAGCCAAAATGGTTCGCCGGATTCTACCGCGCCGATAACTACGCAGAACGCGCAATGGCAGTAAGCCTCTTACGCGGCGCATGCGGGATTTTCGGAATCGAGCGATCGCCCGAGGATATTCAGCAACTCGTCTTGGCTTCGGTGGGGTCCACCGATTTTCGACACCGCCACGCCTTCCTTGTGCAACGGCCGATCGATTACCTCGTTTCTGCCGGGCTCCTATCGAGCTTCTCCAAAATTCCAACTTCGGCCGCTGCTTTGGCAAAATGTGGCTCCACCTGGCGGGTGCATCCTCGCAGCGAGGGCGTGCGCATTGAGGGGAAGGAGCAATGCCTATCTCTGATTCGTCAGGTGGTGGATGATTGTCAGGCGCGATTACTGGCCGATGTTGGCACCTACGATAGGCAGCCCCTCATTGTGTCTCTGCTTGATGGCCTTCAATCTGCGATGGCCGAAGAAGGACACTGGCGTCGTTCCGCCAGAGCCCTCAGGGCCATCCATGGCGTGGAGCGCGATTTCGAATTGAGCCTGGATCACGTGATGGCGGCAAATGGTGTGTTGCGCGCCAATTCTATGCTGGTCGAAATTGCGGCTGTTGAAGCACGACCGGAAGGCGGTAGGCCCGCCGGAACAATGGATATCGAGGAATTGCAGGCGCGGGCGCTCCAAGTCTTCCAGACCGCCGACAACTATCCTGCCTTCCTTGCCGACCGGATCGAGCCTGCGATCCATATAAGCCCGACCGGCGACATGCTGTTTCAACACGACTTCCACGAAGCCGCAATTGCACGTAACGCCGAATTGCGTCATGCGCGCGAACGTTCCGCATCGAGCGACGAGTATGTCCGGCGGTTCGAACCAGAGCGTCCGGGAAAGGACCCGGATGCTGACTTCATACCGGCCCTCCAGGCCGAATACCGCGTCCCCGTTGAGACGTTTCGGGAGCTGGCAGCGGTCACGGCTACACTGGCACGGCAAAAGGGCCAAGGCGTCATGATCCTGAGGAGGTTGGAGTTCGTGACGGCGCTTCGACAGTTTGACGCCCTGTCGGGTCTCGATTTCGAACCGCTCATTGATCGCCTCATTCTCCCCTACCGCGCGAATTGGCGCGAGATCCCAAGCGGCTGCACGCCGAGGGATTTCGATCTCTCCAAGTTCGACCGCCGCTTTTCCTTGATCGGACGCCCGATCGTCTCGCTGTCCAGCGACCCCGATCCGCTCTTGGCGGTGGCGCCGGGATTGATAGAGCGGGCACTCGCGCACAATGTTAGCGGAGCGGCCCACGGCCTTCTGCAAAACGAGTTTTGGACCAGCCCTGAAATGAGGGCGTATTCGGGCACCACAGGTGCAAGGCTCGGAATCGAGTTCAACGAAGCCCTGGCCCAGCAGATCTCGTCTCTGGGATATACGGCCACTTCCTCCGTCAAACCTTCAGCTTGCCTGAATCAGAAGGCAACGGATGAATTGAAGAGGTTAGGCGATATCGACGTGCTAGTCGTGGCGGGAGGAACGCGCGTCTGGGTCTGCGAAGCCAAGGACCTCAAGATGTGCCGCACCTTGGGTGAAGCGGCCAGCCGAGTGTCAGAATATCGCGGTCAGGTTATGAAGAATGGAAAACCGGACAAATTGCTTCGGCACCTTCAGCGCGTTGACTACATTCGTCGACATACTACTCAATTGGCCAAGCGGCTTGGGTTAGACACGGAGCCGACCGTCCATGGCGTGATGATCGTGAACTCCCCTCAGCCTATGCAGCAGCTTGCAGGTGAATACTCGAAGGATTCGACAGTCGTTATGCTTGACAGGATCCAGAACGTCCCGTGGACGGACGGTTGGTAAGCGGCATGGGACTCGATTGCTCGAATCGCCTCCCGCAACGGCTACCAGGTATTCGAAAGACTAAGCGGGCTCTTTAAGCTCTGAAATCAACTGCCGTGCAGCCTGAACAAGTCCTGGCGGCTAAGCGCGTCCCTTCAGGGATGAATCTTAAAATCGTGAATGCGATTGCACGATTTCACGCCGCCGACCTGGCCTCTTCGTGACCAGCAGAGGAAGTCGCCTTATTCAGCCGCTTCTGCGGGCAGGTTCTTAAGCTCCGCAAATTTCGCCGCCATCGTTGGGTTGCCCCGGGTCAGCTTCTTGATCGTCACGTCCTGCGCCTTGTCATTCGCAAGGCGCAGGTTGCGGTCAGCCCCGATCAAGGCATCCTTGGTCTTCTGCAGGTGATCGATGGACTTATCGATCTCCGCGATTGCGGTGTGGAAGTGCCTGGAAGCGAGATCAGTGTTCTTCAAGAATCCGTTCTTGAACGTTTCCAGCTGGTTTTCGAACTGGGTGATGTCGATATTCTGCGCCTTAACCAGCGCCAGCTCGGTCCGGTACTTCAGGGAGTTGAGAGAGGCATTCCGCAGCAGCGTGATCATCGGCAGGAAGAACTGCGGCCGGATGACATACATCTTCGGATAGCGGTGAAAGACGTCGACGATGTCGGTATTGTAGAGTTCATTATCCGGTTCAAGCAATGAGACCAGGATCGCGTACTCGCAGGCCTTCTCGGTGCGATCGCGGTCGAGCTCCTTGAGGAAATCCTCGTTTTTGCTCTTCGTCGCGGTTTTGTCGCTCTCGTTCTTCATCTCGAACATGATCGAGATGAGCTCGGTGCCGGCTTCGTCCGCATCGCGGAAGATGTAATCGCCCTTGCTGCCGGTCCGCGCGTCGTTGTCTTTCTCGAAATACGCCCGCGGAAACGCCATCGAGCGCACGCGGTTGAACTCGGTCTCGCAGTGCTGTTCAAGGGTCTCACCCACCATCTTGGTCGAGAGACGGGCCTTCATATCCTTGAGGCGTTCGATCGCGTCATCACGATCCTTAATCTGGGTTTCGTACTTGTCCTTGAGCGACTGCTCGGAGAGCTGCTTTTCAAGCTGGACCTGCTTGATGCCGTTCTTCAGCTCATCGCGCTCTTTTTCGATGGCACCGACGGCTTCGGTCACCGCGAGCTTCTTCTCCAGCTCGACGGCGTGGAGCTTAGCCTTCAGCTCCTGAATTTCTTTTTCCTTGGCCGCCGTGATCTTGTGCTGCTCGCTGGCCAGAAGCGCCTCAGCAAGCTCTGAGGCAGCCTTCTTCTCGCGTTCCGCTTGCGCGAGCGCGTTCGCGAGCGTGTCACGCTCTTTCTCGACGGCACTGAGCGCTTCGGTGACAGCTTGCTTCTGAGAGACTTCACTCGCCTCCAGCTTGGACTTCAACTCCTGGATTTCGGCATCCTTTCCGGCCGCGGTCTTTTGCAGATCGCCGCTGACCTGGGCTTTGGCCAATTCGATAGCGCTCTGCTTATCGCGCTCAGCCAATTCCAGCCGTTCGTGCAGTTGCTTTGCGAAATCGGCGTCACGGACCTGCTTCAAAATATCGGCGTAGCCGGATTCATCGACCTTGAAGGCCTTGGCACAGTGGGGACAGATGATCTCGTGCATGGTTTCTGCCCGGATGGGCGTTTCCTGTTTTCGTTGACAAGCTGGCTCCGGGGCACACAGAATCGCCCCCGCGCATTTGAGAACAAAATTAGAACAAGCTCTTTTGGAGGGTCAAGCCAGAAGCTGCGGTTTTGCGCATGTTCAGGCGAAAATCCCCCGATTCTTCAGTGAAGGCCTGCAGCTTCAGGCGCAGGCACGGGAAACTCCGCGCGAGCGCTTCTTTGGCCTTCGCGTGGATGCCCCTTGCTGGCACGCACTGCGGGCCTATTCAGCCGGCCCAACCGGCCGGGATGGGGCTACTCCAATCAACAGAGCCGAAATTGAAGCCGTAAACTCAGTCCCACATTGCCCGCACGCCAAATCCGACGTCCGGAAAACGCTTCTGCATAACTTGCTTGGCGGCTTCGACCCCTGCCTCGGCTACGGAAAGCGCTTGGTCTCTCTGTCGCCCATGCCTTCCGAAATCGGACACACGGTATCCAACACCGCCAATGATTGTCGTCTCGCCCATTGCGATTAGCGCCGAGACCACGGAAGATTGTGAATCGTAAATAGCGAGATCGGCCCACCCGCATACATCCGCGACAAACTTGCCGCCGTCTACGTATCGGGCCGTGAGAAGAAAGCTGTCGACCGCGGCCTTGGCCGCGGTGTGTGCTTCCGCCAACGCGGATTTGACGTCGGCGATAAGCTCCGGCGTCGCCTCGGGCTGTTCAAACGTCTTAAGAGAGCTAGAAGGCAGATCCTCGAGCCGGAGGTCTGCGGCATCTACAGTCGGCGAGATAGACGCCAACTGTTAAGTGACAAATGCTCAGGCAAGCCGTCGATCTGCTCGACGTTAAAGACGGCATATCCCTTGAGGAACGGAATGGCGTGTTCGGAATCCTCGCCCGTTTTCGCGTCGGTCTCGGTGCGGATGATCTTGTCGGCATAGACAACAAGGCTGCCATGCTCGCCTTTGCGGACGCTGGCCTTTAATTCGGTCGCCTGTTTGAAGGTCATCCAGACCGGCGCGGCGTAACCCTTCTCCATCGCTGCCGACCACAGCGCGATTACATTTATTCCCTTGTATGGAATCCCGTTACCTTGTAGGGGGCGCGTGATGCGACCTGCCGCATGCTCGACATTCCACGGCTTGAGCCACGGCCTGACGCCTTTCTCCAACTCAGTCACGATCTGATCGGTGATCTTCTGATAAATATCGGTCCTCATCTTTCTCTCCTAGTTTGCGGTTGCACATGCAACCGGAGCTAGGCGAGCGCCGATGAGCGGCGGGGTTGGCCGTCAGAGGCCGACGCGCGGTTGAGGGGGATCACCCGTTCTGAACAAGCTCTTGCGCGGAAGAACGGGGATACGCCCCGCGTCGCTTGCAATGGCCTTGACGGCCTGGGGGCCGCAGGCCCCGAATGAGAGGAAATGAATTCAGCCGTGGGCCATCGTGCTCAACTCTTAGGCCAGCGCGCGCGAAATGTTCTTTTCACATAGGTGATAGTCGACCAATATGCTTCACAGCGCGGTCGCTGGGGCCGCCGCTCGGAGCGGATGTTGCCGAATGGTCATCGAGAGCGCTGAGCCACCGAAGCGCGGATTGGTCATTCAGGGCGGCGGGGCGAAAGGAGCATTTGCTCTTGGATGCATGCCGGCTTTTCGAGACAACACCATTGTGTTTTCCGCCGTCTCCGGAACATAGGCGGACGGTTTATGCGCCATAATCTTCGCAACGGGCCGTCTCGATGAAGGTGTGAAGGTCTGGAAAGACATCGACCACGGTGGCTTTTTTGGTCGACGACCCGAAGGGTGTTTTCGTCGCTTGATAAAATTTCTCTGCGTCATGGGAAAGTTGTTTGCAAGTTACATCAAGAATGTCGAACCGGAGGGACGGCCCAACAACGCTAGCGATATCTTCTTCTCACTGTTAATTGGAGTTTTCGCGTGGCTCTTGCTATTTGGCATGATGCCAACCTGGTTATGGATCGTGTCTCTGATCCTCATACCGGTTGTTGGATTTTGTGCGTTCGCAAATGAATTGCCTGTAATTAGCTGGGACAGCCGCGTACGCGAACTCATAGTCAGTACCATCACGTTCGTCGCTCAGACGAGACTGTTGGTTTCGCTAACATGGATGCTCCTGTTGAGAGCAGGTCTTGTCACCATGGAGACCCACATAACGTTGTGGGACGCCTTAGATGCTGGCGCCGTCCTCGCCATGGTGCGACTGCCCATCAAGATTCAAACGACCCTGATGGAGGGAAAGTTGCTAGCTTCGCATATCAGCAGCTTTCTTTCGTCAGAGCTACGGATGCCGACCTATGTGACCGTCGCGGAGGAACGATCTCCTAACTCCCCACATTTCTTGTTGCCAACACCTGGCGTGTTCAAAGCCAACTACGTCGCCCTTCACAAGGCGCCGGAAGAACTGAAGGCTGCATTTGCCTACGCTAGTGCAGCCCTGCCGTTCGGTATACTTCCGCATGTAGTGATCCGCGGAAGGACGTTCGTCGATGGCGGCGTTGCTGACAACACGCCATTACTGCCGCTGCTCATGGAAGATATCGATGAGGTTTACGTCATCAACCTCCGACCAGCTCTCGTTGATTTTTCCGAGCATATCCGCAATGTGACGATGCAAGCGATCTTCGCCGACGGCCCGCCGCAATTTGGCAAGGCGTTTGGATTGCAGGAAGAACGGCTCAAGCAGATTAAGATAATAAATCTAGCGCCATCTGTCTCTCTTGGCGGGCTGCTTACCGGCACGCTTAATTTCAACCGGCGACGAACCGAAGCGTGCCGGCGGCATGGATATCGGGTGACAACACGATCGCTTCGAAGGCAAGAGGCGGAGAATGCCGCGCCGCAGCGGATCTACAATCCCCAATACGGATTACTAACAACGCTCAAGCTTCTCCGTCGCGCGATGCCTCCATGCAGCCTGCGGAACTTGTTTGTACGAAGCGACGCAGGGACGAGCGAGACGGCTGACTTCCATATACCGAAAGATGTTCGTCCCCCGCCCGGAGAGGAAGGCAGCGCGGCATGGTCGTGGTCTGTGATGATGCTCTGGACGCTTCTGATTACCGATTCCGTCGGGAGCGAGCATCCCTGGAAGCATGCCATTTGGTACACGGCTATCTCGTTAATGATGCTCGTGTTCCCGACATGGTGGGCGCGGATGAAGCGAAATACGGGACTTTAATCGAGCGTGAGGCGTCAAAGAGCGCTTGTTTCGCGTCGCTTGCTGGTTTTGGGGGCCGCGGGCCCCGCTTATGCGATGTCCGTCAGGATCATCGCCCAAGAGATATAGCGTGTCAGACGGAGCGCAGCGGAGTGAACCCGCGGACGCCGAGACCGGTTAACAGCGGCACCCGACGATGTGGCAGTGATAGCGACGCCGGCATGGAATGACGGCGGGCCACCTCGGCGAGTGCCCCCGGCGAGACGTTCAACAAACTTGCGGCGAACTATCTGGCTTTCGTCAAGCTCGCATCAATCGCATTTCGTTGCGCGCTCTAATACTTGGGCACACGATGCGTACGGCAGTCAAAGGGACCATCAGAGCCCGTGCCTTTAATATTCGCGTTGTAGTATTGCCCCATTGAAGGCGCGGTCACAAAGGCTTCGAAAGCCGTCGCCGGCAGCTCGCAGTACGGATAGTAAACCGACTTCAACTGCACGACCATGAACTGCTGCGCCTTGTCGTAGCAGGCGCGGTCGATAAAACTGCTCCGGGTAATATCCGTGCAGGCGAACGGGGCGAGATCCAGCTTCCCGTAATATTTTACGTCGATGGTCTCCGCGCTCGCCCAAGTGGTACCTGCAAGGGAGGCTGTGATCAAGAAGATGAGTCTCAGCATGCGCAGCCTCCCCTGTACTTAACTTCTAAGGTCCGGCTCAAGGATGCTTCTCGGTCTTCGAGGCCCGGTCTTCGGCTACAATGGCTTCCTTCTCGCACATGTAGGCGCCGCGCTTTGTGGTCCCGTAACTTTTCGTGCCGGCGAAGTGATAGACCTTCGAAGGCAAGTTCACCCAAACCACCGTATCCGTCGGGCAATGCCCCTTTGCCGAAGCTTCGTCCGCAAACTGCCCCGCTTCCAGGGTTGGTCCGTCCCTTGAGGCTGACGGTTGCAGCATCGGAGCTGGAGGTGGCGCGGGCGCGGCAGTAACTGTGGGCGCGGATCTTTGCGGTGCGGGAGCCGGTGCCGCCTGCGTGGCTGTTGGAGCGGGCCGTGCAGGAGCCGGAGGCGGTGTCGCGGCAGTTGGTTTCGGCTCGGGAGCCACAGCGCTCGGCATGGCGCCGCCCGCCTTGCACTGCTCAACATACGCCTTCTGGGTGACGCCCCGCGCTTGCATGCCCGCCTTGTCGGCTCTCCATTCGGCAATGCACGCCGCCGCGGTCTTTTGCGAAGACGACGTACCGGCCAGCGGCGGGGGTGCCGCAGGCGCCGGAGCGGCAGCAGTCGGCTTTACCTCCGGCGCCGACGCGGCGGGAGCGGCCCCCGTCTTACACTGCTCGACATAGGCCCTTTCGGTAACGCCACGCGCCTGCATACCGGCCTTGTCGGCACGCCACTCCGCGGTACAGTCCTTTGCCGTCTTTGAACCCGTGGTCGATGCCTGCCGCGGTGGCGGCGAGGCGGCTACTGGCGCCTCTGCTGGTTTGGCGGAGGGGGCCGCCGCCGTTGGCTCCGCCCCACCCTTGCATTGTTCAACGTACGCTTTCTCGGTCGTGCCACGCGCCTGCATACCGGCCTTGTCGGCACGCCACTCCGCCGTGCATTCCTTCGCGGTCTTGGCGAAAGCGCCGAAACTCAGGCTGACGCACATGATGGCCGCGGCGGTAAGCAGAACATTGTGATTTTTCATCTTCGTTCTCCTGATCATCGATGGCTGTCGCCGCGGGACAGTTCAAGGATTAGCTAAGCAGTGATGGCATGTATGCCGCGGCTGAAGCGCGGACGTCCGGTCGTAAAGAAACCGCTGCAGTCAGGTTTTTCGTCGCATCGGTTGCATTCGTCGACAAATCCGTTTTTCCAGTCCGAGATCGACTGCAGCGCATGGGGCCACACCGAGCGCGCCAGAACGCATTTCGGCAGATTATAGACTGATACGTTGACACCGGCGGCGGTCAGATGATCGACGGCCAAGGCGAGAGCGTCGCGGTAATCGACCGGATCAATCCAGAGCATGGCATCGTTCGCAATGGCAAAACCGGTGTTTTCGAGGCCCATCAACGCGACGTGATCGACGAACGGCAGATTGCGGGCAATCCACCGGCACGTCTCCGCGATCATCGGGGCGGTCAACGCGTGAAGGACAACGCGTATTTCAACACGCTGGCGCCGGTCCTTGAGCTTTAGGATACCCAGAACGGTTTCGTCGAAAGCGCCCTTCGCCTGCACGACGTGATCGTGGAGATGATCGACCGAAGCATAGAGCGGAATTGCCGCCATCAGCTTCGGGTGCGCGATATCGCGCCAGGCGTCCACGACCCGCGAGTCTGCGAAGGCCCTGCCGTTGGTCAGCACTTGAACGGCCGTCCTGGGAAGCCGGTCGCGGCATTCCTTAAGAACCTCGATGAAGTCTTCCCAGTCCGATAACGTCTCGCCACCGGTGAAGGTCAGAGCGTGCGTGTTCGGGTCAATGAGCGCCAGGCTCTCCTTGATTTCATCGAGGAGCCACCGATCATCTACATCTTTCGGCGGCTGCGAGCACATCAGGCAGTAGTTGTTGCACCGCTCCGTGACGAGCAGAGAGTTATGGGCGGAGTTCTTCCGAAACAGCGTCCGGAATTTCTTCGACGAATGATCGAACCCGAGAACGTCGCCATCTCTCAGATAGTCGTATTTCTGAGGAACCGTGACGACCCTGCATTCAAGCGCTTCGGAAACAGGCCCCGGAATTGAACCGTCTGAAACAATGAATATCGATGGCCAGTTGGCTTCGACCGCGCGGCCGAATTCTTCCCCAGTCTTTACAAGCGCGAAGTCCGCCGCATGGCGTTCCGAATTGCTATCGACCGATTGCAGTCTCAGAACCGAGCGCGCCCTGTCAGTCTGAAATCCAGTGCTGAGCGAGGCCGTACCATACAGGGGAAGGGTCATGCGTTCGCCCACCGCCGCAGGATCGCCGCGTCTTTCGGCGAATTTTCCAGGATGTCGAGGAGCAGGCCCATGATACCCTTCTGCCGGGCACAGAACGCAGACAATGGTTTGATGCCCAACGCGTCACCTTGCGTCGCGTGGTGGTAGACGGGGTCCGCGCCACAGTGGCTCTCATATACGCAGGTTGAGCATTCCGGTGCGCATTGCGTCAGTGACGACGAAACTGCATCGATGAGCTTGTCGGAGAGGACAAGTGATTTGTAGGTGTCGTGGTCTACATGCCCGAGCCGGAACGCGTTATCGCCGGCCTCGGCAAGCATTCTGCCCTCGTCGGAGGCGAAAACGCTTCCATCATAGTTGTAGACCAGCGCGCCCAGGCCGACACCGGCCGGGCTGCGCAGATCGACGTAGCCGATCGGCCTGTCAGACAGCATGCGTGTAAGGATCAACGCGGCATAGAACTCCCGGAATGGCGTGCCTTGCCGGTTGATTTCCAGAACCCGGCGCAGCCCGCGCTCATAGAAGTTCAGCCATTTGTTAGCGTCGTATTTCTGGAATTGCTTTGTCTTGACCGCGAAGCCGAACGGCGACAGCGGGCGAAGGAATATCCCATCCAATCCTAGCTGAAGATATTGGTCGATAATCTCGTCGACACGATCGAGGCTCGCTTCCGTCGTCGTCATCAAGGCCCCGACCCTATCGGGACCGAGAACCTCACGGGCAGCCCGAATCCCCGCGACCGCCAATTTGTGACTGTTTCCGCCGGGTCTTGGTCGGTTCTTATTATGCAGATCAGCGGGGCCGTCGAGGGAGGTCGAAAGCAGGATGTTGTTCGCCTTGCAAAAGTCGAGAACGGTGTCGTCCAGGAGCGCCAAGTTCGACGCGATGACGAAGTCGACTTTTTTGCCTGAGCGCGCCTTCGCGGCCTCCACAATCGTTCTGATCATCGGAAAATTGAGGAGAGGCTCGCCACCCTGAAACTCGATCTTGATGCGACCCGACGGGCTGGCGAAGGCAATGTCCAGCGCACGCATCGCCGTTTCCTCGCTCATATCGAAGCGCGAGCGATCGGTGCTTTGGCGCGAGACCTGGCAATAGGGGCAGGAGTGTTCGCAGCGCAGCGTCACGACGAAGATGTGCAGCGGGGTAACCTGCCGCAGGAACGACATCCGGCTTCTCAGCCGCGCCGCCAGAAGCTGTCGTTGCGCTGTCTGGTTGGTACCGGTGATGAGATGAGCCGCATAGGCTTTTTCATACAGGCCGTCGCCAGGCCGTATTCGGAGATCAACCAGCCTGTTCAGCTCATCCTCGGTCAGGCGGATAAAATCGCCGACCATGTTGGCGACGAGATACTGATTTGTCCCGGTGCGCTCAAGGTTGAATGGCAGCAACGAAAGATCTTCGGTCGCCGCGCTGAAAGCTTCGGGAGCCAGAAAGCGGGCCATGTTACTCCGGCTGGAATTTAACCGGCATCTTGTTGAGCTGCCAGGGACCCGAAAGCGAGAGCAAGGATGACATTGCGGACCCCGTCGGTTCGCTCGGCGACGCGTGCCCGTAAGTTTTCGTCGGTGACCAGGTTCAGAAACCGTTCCTTGAGTTCATCGGGACTCAAGCCGTCGCGTTTTTGTGGGCTGGCGGATGGTGTAAGGTGGCAGACATAACGGTCTTCCACCCGGTCTATCTGACAGGTTGCTGTTCCGATGAGCCGGTAAGCGGCTGCGTCCAGAGCATGCAAGCTCTGAATGCCAGAATCAAAATCGACAGCTATCCCGACCGGAGACGCCGTGAGATCCTTAGCGGCTTGAAGCATGGGACGCATGGGAAGCATGCGATGCGTGCGAGGCATGCTGGGCGACGATCGTTCCGTCAGCCTGCTTCGTCATGACGAATCCGAGCAGGTCTTCACCCACCTGGTAGTGGGCATTCGGCTGAAGCTTGGTAGCGGCGTTTTCGGTCGCCGACGCGCTGACATTGTTAGCAACTGCAGCATCAGCTCCCTGGACTGACATGCCGGTGAGCGATGCGAGCGCAGCGCCAAGCGAAAGCACAATTTTGGATTTCTCAGCCATATGGAATCCCCCGAAGCCAAATTGCTCAATGAATGACCCACCCTTACAACTTCCAAGGGCACCGAGTCCATCGTTCTATTGACTGGATACCGGGATATTTTGACCCGGACGGGAAGTGCCCTGCGCCCAAACCTGTTGCATTTCAGCCCCCGGACTCGAGCCACAGGCAGTGAAATCAAAACTGGTGGTTCAACGGGTAGTGCTCACAGGCAGAGATCGGAATGTTTTGAGCGAGGGATGGAAGCCCAGAGGGACGAGACCTCTTCGGGCTCGGCGCGCGACAGCCCGGTCCGGCATAGCCGGGCGCGCCGAGACGGCGAAAGCTATCTCATTCGTCCGGGTAGTCCTCGGGATTGAGCTGGGTTTCAAAATGATAGCTGCGGATACGCGCCTGACAGATTTGAACCTGCCGGCAATCAACATTTGCATGACGAGGCCAAGCGCGTCCGTGGCCATTGATATTCCTCCGGTCAGGATTTTATTGTGAACCTGCCAGTAGCCGACGGAAAGAGAGGGCTCCCCGCCACGTTGCTCCAGGTCAGCCTGAGAGACGTCCGGAAGAAAAGTCACTTCGACCGCTTCGGCCTTTTGTCTGAGCTTGCTTGGACGAAGAACCTCCCCACGAACCAGCAGATGGCGGTAGTCGCTGTAGCGCCGGTCATCGTGCCGAGCTGCATTGACGCCAAAATGGTAGCTCCAGTCCCAATCCGTGATCTGCAAAATATAATAGGATGTAGATAGCTCTGGGCGGCCACGCCGTTTCGTTTTCGCCATGAGATAACCTCGGCCTCATTGTGCGCGCGAGTATCTTCATCGGATGGCCGAGACGCAGCATCCCGGTTTCGGAATCTGCGGGGCTTGGTGAGCGCAGCTCGCTGGACGCGCCACCTTACTTTTCCACGGGCCTTAATGCCTTTGCCTTCTCCATCGGGTCAGTAAGTGTTCGCGCCAGCCGGTGCATGAAACGATGACAGTTTGGGCAGACGAGGCAAAAGTCGGCTTCGGTCGTGTAGCGAATGCCTTCTTCGAGCGGGTTCATGTGATGAACGTCCAGCAAAGATCGCGCCGTAACGGTGGTGTGGGCTGCCTTGTCCGCCGGATCGAAATTGCAATTGTCGCAAACGAGCTGTCCTGATTTAGCGCGCCGTCGGACAAAGCGCTCGGCAAGCCACGCCGCACGCCTGCGGACCTTGGCCTTCTGCTCCTCGCTCATTCCTTCGAGTGCTGCGAGAGCGAGATCGCCATTGATGAGTTTGACGGTATCGGAGTTGATTTGGCTTTGCTCGGCCATTTTCGCTTCGTCCTCGATCCCAATCCAAGCATTGACAGTAGGCCGCGGCTCAATTTCCAGTTCCGCGATCTGGCTTCGTTCGTCATCGTTAAGAGGTCGCAGCGTCCCCGATGGATGCCCAAAAACTCGCGCCATCGCCTCCGGCGACAGAACTGCGTTGGCGTAGCGGTGCGGTACAAGCGCATAGCTTTCGATGATCGGGAATGCGACCGACCAGCGATAGCGCTTGTCACCATCGGCCCACATATTTTGCAGCTCCTCATATTCCTGGTCGCCGAGGATCGCCTTCAGAGACCTCGCTGATGCTCGAAGGCGATGTACGGCGATGAACTTACCAGCGACTTCGCTGTGGGACGCCTTTTCGGCAAGATAGCCGGCGTCGGTTTCGTATCCGGGGTTCGGGTCATCGAACTTGAGCGTTACATACTCAATGATGTAGCCGCCGTTGATTTGCGCATTGATGGCGGCGCGGCGCTGCTCCCGTGCGTTTGTTGAACCATTCCTTGGCGTAAAGCCGATCCAATGTGTGCCAGGGAGCCAATCGGCCTTGGCCGCGGTGACGGGGGCAGGCAGGTCCTTGATCCGCATGAGAATCGCCGGGTGGGAGGGGAGCGCCTACCAGTCTCGCGGCGTTGTGCCGGTCTGTCAAAGTTCGTTCTTTAGGAGCATCGCCGGTCTGTAAACGGCACCGCTCCTCTCCATTCTTTACGACACCAAACCGGCGATGTGATCGGCGCCGGCACTTTGATCGCGAGCGATAGGAAGCGGCGCCGGTCGCAGGTCGAATCAGCTAGAATCCGGGGCCATGAATACCAAAAAGGTGCCCAAGGCGTTTCGTCCCATCAACAAAAGGATCTACTCCCGCAACCGCTGCTTTTATTGTGGCAACTTGCTTCGCAGCAAGAATTCCAAGGAGCACGTTTTTCCGAAGTGGTTGCAGGAAAAGTTCAATCTTTGGGATCAAACGATCCACCTACTTAACGGGACGACGATCCAGTACTCAAAACTGACGGTGCCGTGCTGCCACCGCTGCAATACCGTCCATCTGTCGAAGCTGGAGAACCGTGTTAAGCGGTATTTGTTTGGCGAGCCCATTAGTGTGGCGCGTAAGCATTCGGGCGACATTCTTATCTGGGTGTTGAAGATCCTTCTCGGCATCATCTATGCGGAGCGGCTGTTGCCGTGGCAACGCTCCAAACCGGGCGGCAGGCGAATACTCCCCCGCGAGATGAAAGATTCATTGTCCATGACACATTTCTTCGTGCAGGGCCTGGATCTCAAAATTGAATTCGAGGCGGAAGGACAGATCAGGATTCCGGGTTCTGTTTTCATATTCAATTTGAAGCAACTGCCCGACCCTGCCGAGCATTTTACCTTTCGCGACGACCTCAATTCGCTGTCTGTCTTCATGAGGCTCGGCAATCGAGGCATCATCGCAACGGCAGACGGAGGAGCGGTCGACTTCGACGTCGGTGGCGCCGTAAGACGGGATGGCGCCGTCAAGCTGCATCCTGTCCAGTTCAGCGAAATAGGGGCGAAGATTTTTTACAAAGCTTCGCTTTTCAATCGCACGGCCAAATACATGACGATGTACTCAAACAAGACATATCGCGTGATGCAAATGCCCCTTGCAGGCTTGTCACCCAGGCCGGTGTTTGATGATTGGGACCATTTTGCGTACGCTCACTTTCTGGCGTTATTTATGAACGTGGACGTTTCCAGAGTTACCTCGGCGGATCAATCGTTGGTGTCAACCTGGCTTTATGACAAAGACGGAAATCGAACCTATATCCCTATCGACACGAAATAGAAGGCTTGCACTCGGACCGAGAAGAGCCAGCCCGCCTATAAAGAGAGCGCTGTCTGTCGCTTCAATTCGCTAACGTGAACGTCCATCTCGTCGAGGATTTCGGATGCCGAAACGACAAACTCGTTAAGGTCCTTTGCGCGGACGAGAGTATTTCCGTCATCCAGAAAGCGAGTGCAAGCACTCCTCCTCTCCGTTTCGGCCGCAGGCGATGCAGCCGCCTCCTCCGTCGCAGAGGCCTCCGTCAGAAGGCCGCGGTTGGCGCGGTCAAGTGATGGAGGAAACAGTGCCGCTTTGGACCGTGACCGAACTGATGCATCTGACGCGCGACGAACTATGCGATCTCGCAGACCGGATCGTGACAATCGTGCCCGAGCTGGAAGCCGGTTCGCTTGAACGGCTGAGAGCCTTAACGAGCCTGGACAACATTCGCAGGGTGATGGCCCTGCGGGATCTTCATCCGTGAACTGAGCAAGCTACAGCGTCGCTCAAGGTCGAAAAAGTGTCGAACTCAGACATTGCGTGCTATTTCCACGGCTTAGGCTTCTTGATGGCCAGCTTGTATGTCGTGAGCGCTTCGATTTGCGCCCGCAGTTCTCGCGCTTCATCCGCCTTTTTATTCAAGGCCGCGGCTTGTTCGGTCGAGATGTTCGGCTTCAGCGAACGCGGCACATGGATGACCTTCCCGCCCTCCATGAATGGTACCCACAACCCGTGCGCCACGGCATTCCGGATGTCCGCGAGTGCTCGCGCCTTCTTAATGAGCGCTTTGAATTCCTTGATCCGATCAGGCTCCTTCTCGAAGGCTATCTGGAAGACATGGTCCGCCGCCGTGCACAGCACCGCAAAGTCGTGGACCATGATTGCATTGAAGTACTCTTCCGAGACCCACGCCTCTTCAGCTACACGATGGCGAATCTCGTATTCGAGCTGGGAGAACTCGAATATGAAGCGGCCGATCGCCTCGTACGTCCTGTTCGAGACGTTCCTTTGCTTGGAAACCATTACCTATTGCACCATCAAATGGATTGCGCCGAGTTGAACGGCGGTCGTCCCGGCTAAGTCACCAGACTATGATTTCAGAGATTTGCTCCGTGGCAGCGCATCGAACTCCCGTGAGCCAGTTGCTTCGAACGATGCATTGAAAGCGACGACGCGCCATCTATGCCCACCTCTTTTGTTTCATTCGTAACTATCAATGATCGCTTCGAGCTTGTTAGCGATGTCCCTCGCCCTCAGCTCGATTTCGTACAGCTTTCGCTTTAGGGCTTCTGTGAGCCGCGCGTTCTCGCGCTGCCCCTGATCGACCGTCTCGATGATTGAGTTGTATCCGTCCACTTCCGCAAGCACAGAAAGCGCCTTCCGGTCTTTCTTCTCCAAAAAGATTACGGCCTCGCCGGATGCGCGCAGATCGTTTGAGACGCCAATTATCAACGTGGTTCTCGGGACATGACCGTTTCCTGGCATCGCATACCTCTCAGCCGCCGCAGCTCTCAAGCGTCGAACCTCGACCAAGATGTTCCATGCGAGCCCGAACTTTCGGCCGAAGGCAATACTACGGCGCATGGCGTCGCGGACTTCATGATCTCTCATTGGTTCGGATTTGAAGTTGTGCCGCCGATAGTATTTGTTGTCCTTTTCGTTCTGGTGCGGGGCCATTGCTGTTGCCTGGGCCATGCGAAGCACTACCGCTACCTGGTTTGGGCCTTTGCTCGGCAGCGGAACCATTACGATTTCTAAATCCTCGATCTTCGGGCGAATGTTGCTCGTGAGAATGTCCTCGATCCACTCTTTAGTGATAGCGGTTCTATCGGTGCCTTGATCGATCCCGGTCGGCTCGTGCTTATCTTCAGTGATCCCGTAAATAATCATACCGCCTCCCGCGTTTGCGAAGGCGGACGTGTCCTTACACAACTCCTTCGTGTCGGCCTTGCTGAGCGACCGGGAGTCTTTGTAGTCGAGGGCGTTGCTCTCCTGGATTTTGCCCTTAACGAAGTGCTGATCTAAAAATGCTTCGTCCCATTCCTGAAGCGGCTTCATTACTGCTCCCCATTTCGGGCGATCCTATCCCGGCTACTGCATGTTGCGAGGCGCTCACCTGTGCGCACTCTGTTGAAGGGTACCCCGGTCAATCAGACGATTGCTAGGAGGGAATGTTAGCCGTAGCTGGGATATTGTGTTCTCACGCCGCTGCCCGATCCTCTTTGTCGGCGCCGCGTGCGACAATCCGCAATGCATCATCAGGCAGCGGCCGTTGCAAAGCCCTCGCCTCATCCCATGGCGCACGCATCCACACGTCGCGCTCTTCGTCAGTCGTGAGGATCACAGGCATTGCCTTTGGATGAATCGGCTCGACGATCGCGTTCGGCGCAGTGGTCAGAAAGCCGTAAACAAGATGAGGTCCGGGAATTGGTTTTGACTTGGTGCCACGGTCACCTTTGAATTCGGTCCAGAGTCCGCCGAAAGCGAACAGGGGCCTGTCATCGTTCAACGCGAACCATACGACATCCTTCTTGCCGGTCTCCGGGTTGGGCTCCGGCGCGTATTCGGCGAAGCTGTTGGCGGGCACCAAGCAGCGGTTCTCGGGTTTGAGCCACCCACGCCAGTGCAGTGATGCCGTGTTGCGGACGTTGGTCACGGGTGGGCCGCCCGTGCGTGGCAGCGGCGGCATGCCCCAGCGCATCATGAGCATCTCGCGCTCGGTGCCGGCGTTGCGCACGACCGGCGCCGGATAGTCGGGAAACACGCCGGGCATGGGCGCGAGGTTGCCGACATAACGATTCACGACGCGAAAGAGCGCGCGAATGGCCTCCTGATTGGTCGTGATCGAATAGAGATTACACATCGTGATCCCGCAAATCTGTCAGCGCGTACCTCGCGGATCGAACTTCGGCCAGTTCGCGAGCGGTTTCAAGGACGGCAGATTGGCCGGCCGCTCGGGATAGTGAAACTCGGTGCCGCGGAGCCACCTCCCCTCGAAGCGATCCCAGAACAGGATGGCGTCCATCTGCCAGGTGAATTCATAGACCTTCCATACGCCTTCGTTCTGAATGGTCTCGCCGGTTGCATTGAACGGCAGGCTGTTGAGCCGACAGAGCGCATCGATCTCATTCCAGTGGGCGCGAATGTAAGTGTCCTGCAAGGCAACGTGATAGGGTCGATCGGCGCGCAGATGTGGCCCGCTTCCACGCGGATGAAATCCCTGCCGCTGCATCATGAATTCGGGAATGCGGCTGATGGCTTTGCCGATCCGGCGCGCTTCCTCGGCGGTGAGTTTGCTGGCACCGAAACTGTAGGTCTGTGTCTCGTCGCGGCAATAGAGCCACGCCAAAGTCACACCGTTGGCGTCCTGGACGACATAGCACTCCGAATTCTCCCGGATCAGGGTCCAGGGCGGCTTAAAAGGCGGGTTGACCGGCTTGACTCCATAAGAACAAAATCGGAACATAAAGTCTAGCGGGTCAACCTGGAACAGCGTCATGTCTTCTGGTTCACAACCGAACGCACAGGACGTGGACGGGCTGGAGGCTGCCGTCGATCAGGCGATCGCAGCGTGTGACGGCGACATGCGATCCACGATCCGCGCGTTGATCGTTGCGAACGACTATTTGGAATCTGAGGTGAGCGAACTGATGAAGGCCGTCTCTCACGCCTATGTGCGCGGGAGATTTCTGACCTATTCCGGCTAGGAGCGTACCATGGCGGAGGTAACCTACTTCGTTGCGCTGCCCTTCGTCGCCGCCGACGATGGTATTGCGGCCGGCGAACCAATGGAATGCTTCAATCCGACTGCGGTCGTGATGCGTGCGGAAGCTTTGTCGCGCAAGCCAGGACATGTGGGCGCGGTGGCATTCAGCCGGACCGGAGATCCCGCGACGGGCGATTTCGGAGACGCGAAGATCATCCGGAAGTTTGGCGACGTGCCGGACGATTTGAGCACGCTTTGAGAGCAGGCTTGTTTGACGTGTCCGGGTTGAATTCAGACACGATCCGACTGACACAATGGAATTTGAGCGGCCCTTGGAAGAAGCGCTGTCGGGCTTAGAGCATCGCGTTGACGGGCGGATGCAGCCAACCGCCGTCCCGGCCAACGCGAAGCGTGGCAAAATCCTCCTCGCTACCGCGATGTTCGACAAACGGTATTCCCTCGGCATCTGCAGTGCGTGGTGTGATGTCCTTCAGTTTGCCCGTGGGCGTGTGACGCACAACGCTGTGTGGGACGAGCCAGTGGCCGCCGATCACCAGCCAGCCGCGAACAATCTCATGGTCAGGGTGCTGTCGGGCAAATTCGGCGCAATTGTCATGACAATCGTTTTTCCGAGCACCGTCGGCGGGTTCGAGCAAACCACCGCGTGCAACGCCGGAGCGGGCGACAACGTCATCGAAGTAAGCCGTCGTCCGGTCGACTTCAGTCAAGCTAATCCTCGTTCGTCAAAACGGACGGCAAACAGCCGTGCCGCAAGTAGTAGCGCGTAAAGCCGGAACGTACAATCGTCGGCATCGGACAGACCAGGATGCGAGCCATGCGGATGTAGCCTTTTCACCAAGCCGTTCACATCTACATTCTGAACCTGCACATCGACACGTCGAACGAAAAGCTAGGAATTTTCGGTAACCGAGAAGATGAGCGAGTGCTTACAGTCTCGTCCTTTGGTTCGGGTGCCGAGCGAGTAGCTTGTTATTCACCGCCAGTCTGGTTGTTGCGGTCTCTGATTTCTCGAAACTTGGTGATAGCTAATTCACCGTGCTGGAGGCACGCGTCCAAAAGATCACGATACCCTACAGCGTTCATGATGTCGGCAGGAAGGCCATTGAATTTGCCCGTAGGATCAGGAATATCCTTTAACGGCAGCGACGGATAGTCATTACGAAGTTGACGTGAATAACTCGACAGCGACATAGCGAACCAGCCGAGGGGATCATGCGTCTCCTTGAGAGAAATGAATTCCTGTTGATCGGTTTCGGGTAAACTGGGAAACCATTGCGGAAGAAACGGCTCGGAGTAACTCATCAGCGGATCGAGTTTAGCGGTCATCACTAGCGTAAAGCAATTTTCAAGCCAGCTCGCCTGGAAAGCATCTTGAAATTGATCCCAGGTTACCAACTCGACATTCGTCATCTGTGCGGCATCGCGGGAGCCAGACTGAAAACCCGAGCTGGAGATGATGTAGCCCTTGTGGGCGCCAACATCCGCCATCACGCTACGAAAGGAATGGACGACGGTTTGAGGAACGGCGGCTTTCCAATGCTTGCACTCGCATAGGATAACGTACTTTCGTCCCTTCAGAGTTTCCTCCGCATAGACGTCGATTTCTGCGTGACCGCGGACAAGCTTCACCTTCTTTTCGACTTCAACTGCAAACCCGCATTCTGCGAGGATGCGCGCAGACTGTTGCTGAAGGTCTTGCCAGCTAGACGGGGTTGTTGATGTGATCATACGAAGGTGAGTGCGAACAGGATCGTAACGGACGATTGAGCGGAGCGGTCTTTGATCAAGATTGCCCGTGGGCACGCTTCTGCAAGTCTGCGCAGCGCTTCATCAGATCAGCAAAAGGTACAACGTCGCCGAGGAGCAAGCCCGCATCGACCATTTTCTGATAGTCAGCCTCAAGCTCTTTCCGCATCTCACCATCGGGGACCAGCTGTAATTTGCCCGAGACGGCAGCGTGATAATCGATGACATTGCCCTCACTATCTTTTTCACGGAAAAATTTGCTTTTCCAATCGGCGACTTCTTTCGCAAGGTTCTTGTCGTCAAATGCCGCCTTGGCGTAGCCAGCATCATCGAGCTTCACAAGGTCATACCAATGGCGTGAGATACGGTCACCCTCGATGCCTTGTGCGCAAAGGACGTGGATAGCCGTGGCTTTCTCCCAGAAGGTACGCTGAGGCAACATGACCTTGGGTGCCGCAGCAGGAAATTGGAGTTCGGACAGGGAGGGTGCAGCATCGCAAGTCACCTCACGGACTTCGGCCGGCTCACCGGTCGATCGAGCACCAAATTCCAGTTTAACGGATGGCGCTACATATTCCGAGCCTTGGGTGAGCTGCTCATAGTCGACATAGATCACGTCATTTTCGACACGGAATTTTACGGCCACTCCGGTCGCTGCGGCGTGCTTTTCGAGAACCGGCAATGCTTCGTCTCTGACCCACACCGGCAGCCGCTCCCGCGCCGTCTTCGACCATTTGTCAGCCTGGCTTCGTGTTTCAGGTATCGGCGGATCGCCTTTGGCGAGTTCGGGAATGATCTGACGAACATCGTAAGTGAGGTCGATATCTTCGGAGAACCGCTGAATGATGCCATAGCCCTTCGAGAGCGAAGTACCGCCCTTGAAAACGAGGTGCTCACCGAGTTTCGATTCGAAGAGGCCATGCAACGCCCATACCACCCAGATATCTTTTTCAAGCAAATGAACCGGCCGGCCTGAGGCCGTGGCAGCAACGCCAAGCGCCTCAAGCCGGTCGTTTGCGGAGAGCTTCTGGTATGGTTCAGCCATAGCTTAGAAGCGATCGGCTGATAGACTTCGACATCCACGAAGGTAGAGCGGCGCGCACCGCGACAAGATCTTGCAAAGTGTTCTCAGACAGCTTCTGCTTTAGCGTCCGCAACGCTTCGTTCGCTTGCCGCTCACCAAGCCAATCCAAAGCACGTATGGCCTGCCCTGCCGCCGGCTTCGTTGGCAGTAACATCCAGTCTGGCGCATGCCTCATCTCAACCGTCTGTGCACCCAGCTTGAACTCACGATCGGGACCAGACGTCAGATAGATAAGCTTGGTTGGTACCTGGGTCGTGAGACCAAGCGCGTTTGCAGCCGCGGCCCCATGCGGAACGATTGTTTCGGCACGCCTGGAAGCAAGCGCCTGGACAACCTTCTCCGCTTCCGGCGCTCGCACGCCGAAGCGAGTTTTGACCGGCAGCACATAAAAGCCTTGGGCAAGACGCATCAGCTCATTGCGTTCGGAAAGCCGCTTGAGGGCTTGATCGATCGCCGCGCGGCTTCCCAAATGCAAAGCATCCTTAGCACCGATCAAAGTGCCTTCGGGTAGTGCATGGGCATATTGCAAAATGCGTTCGGCTACGGTCTGCATGGCCTCCTCCATCTGTCAGAAATATATAGCGTTTTCTGACAGCTTGCAATACTTATCAAGCTTGCTAAGTAAAATCAGCAGGTTAGCTGCTTGAAGTATCGAGCAGATAGGCCGAAATCAACCCATTTACCTTCGCCATTTGCGTGATACTACTCACGTCAGCACCCTATGATAGGGTCATAGTCAGCACGTTATGCAAGCCAACAAGCCTCACTCCCGATGACCAGGATAGATCGCTACTCGCTGGCAGTCGCACCGATTGAACAGCTCTTCAATGAAGAGAGCTTGGGTAATGCGACGGGATTCGTCTGGAAGCGGAACGAACGCTTCTATCTCGTGACCAATTGGCATGTGATCACCTGTCGTCGCTTTCCGACTGGCGAGAATTTGCATAATCACGGCGCGCGGCCGAACAAGCTTCGGGTTTTATTCAACGTCGGTTTTCAGCAGTTCGGCAAACAAGAACATCTGATTTCCATACGTGATGAGGACGCCAGGCCGCATTGGCTTATTCACGGGACTCGAAATGTAGATGTAGCCGTGCTTCCTCTTCCTTATGATGGAAAAGACCCTGTCTTTGCGCTCAATCCCATCAACGGCAGCGAGGATCCGGACCTCTTTGTCGGCGTTGGCATGGATTGCTTTATTTTGGGGTATACATTCGGAGTCAGTCCTCCCGGATATCCCGTTTGGAAACGTGGAAGCATCGCCAGTGAACCTGACCTTATCCGGATGACGGGCGATCACATGCTGGTCGACACCGCATCACGTCCGGGAATGTCGGGCGCCCCTGTGATCTTGCGGACATGGGGCTACCATCTCTTAGATGACGGCAGCACAGAAATTGATGAAAATGCTCGAAGTAGATTCGTTGGCATCTACTCGGGTCGACTAGCCGCGCAACCCATGGAAGCACAGATAGGCATGGTTTGGGGTAGCTATTTGATCGATGAGATTATTGCTGGCGGTCAACGCGATAAAGATTGACCAGGAGATCAATCACGCAAAGACGTTCGGCGTCAGCGCCTTCGCCGGATAGACCAAGATCAACACGTTGAACGTGGTGTCGAACGCTTCTGCCAGACATTCGTGCGCTTGCCCGTTCAGATCGGTCATTGAGACCGACGTCGCCCCCGTCATCTTGCGCCCAATCGGCAGCACGCGCCCAAGCGAGTGGCGGCGTGTGATGACTGTCTCCGTCGGTCGCCCGAAGCGCTGCGCGAAAGACGGCGAAACTTCGATGCGCCGGACCTCGGCGCGCGGCCCCGTCTCCGGGTGATAGGTGATCGGCTCTAGTACATAGACGGCGCAGGCACGATGGTTGGTGCGCGCGAACTCACGGCACGAAGCATAGATGGAAGCGCCGAACTTACTCGCCAGCTTCATCGGTGTCTTGATGGTGAGTGCGTAGTCAGCGGCCATGTCCCGGTAACCGTCACCTTGGAACATCACGAACCGGGCGAAGTTATTCGCCTCGCGCTCGAACAGGTCGGAGATTTTGGGATCCAGCATTTTTTCGCAGTCTTGAAAGATACGAAAAATCTTACGATGCGCCGGAAGTTCGAGATGACCGGCTTCATGCAGCTTCAGGAAGTTCTGCTTTGATTCTCGAACAGTGTGATCGATATGGATCGTGTTATCGGCGGTGTCGGCGATGCCAAACATCTTGGAGATTGCGGACCGAACAGCGACTGCGGTGCTTTCAGCCTTACCGATCAAATATTCCATGATGCGCCACGGATCAAAGATACTCGCGGGTGCCACCTTGATGTTGGCGGCCGTTAGGACGTCCGCAATCGGCGTCGGATAGACGCCCCACCCCGAAGCGCGATCGAGAGCGCGCCGCGCAGCGAGCTGCACGGCGCGCAATTCATGGGGGTCGAGACTACTATCGTCGGTTCGAGTCACCCTACTTCTTCTTGCTCCGCAAATAGCCGAGGAATTTCACGAGTTCGGCTTCTTCCTCGTCTGTCAGATTATGTTCGGCAAATGTCGCAACGCGACCGTGCCGCTGCTCGGGAGCACGTCGCGAGCGCGTCGGCACAACAAAGCCGGCGCGTTCCATCAGTCCATCATAGGGAACGGCGTAAAGCTCAGCGAGCGCATGCAGAATGTTCGGGCTGGGTCGTTTGATCTGATCGGTCTCGATCTGACTCAAATAAGCGTTGGACACGACCTTCTCGGTCTCCCTCTCCACCTCGCGCAGCGACAGGCCGCGGTCGGCGCGAATTGAGGCGAGATATTGACCGAGCGTGAGCTTCACCTCCGGCTCATCGTCGGCGTTTTTCATGATCTCCTCCACAAAACCATTGATTCATATCAAGAATTACGCGCAAACGCTAGGAAAGTCAAGCGCGCTTGAGACTGCTTGACAAACCTAGCATGCCACCCTATCTTAGCACCAGGCTTGGCGCTGTGCCACGTCGCACGACGAAGATGACGGAGATAGAACCATGGAAAATGCAGTAACCGGCGGCCATGGCCGCGATGTCGGCGGCGCGGGCCAGTCTGAAGCGCGTGGTGCCGGCCCGGATGGGCAGTTCTTCACCAAGGTGAACGGCCTAGAGGTGAAGTTCGCCAACCCCGACCCGAAGGGTGAGCACATCCTCGAGAAGGCCGGGTTTCAGCCCGCCGGGGATTTCGCGCTGATCCAGCTTCTGGGTCATAGCAGCCGCTCGATCGGTCTCGATGACGAAGTCGATCTGCGCGGCGCAGGTACGGAAGAGTTCCGCGCCTTCAAGACCGACCGGATCTATCGCTTCACGCTCAACGGTCATGGCTTCGAGTGGGGGACGGATAAGCTGGAAGAGAATGAGCTTCGCGTCATCGGCCACGTTCCCGGCGACGAGGTGATCGTTCTGGAGCGCGAAGGCGAAGACCGTGTTCTGGAGCCCGCCGATGTTCTCGACCTTGGTCACGGCGGCACCGAGCATCTCTATACCGAGAAGCGTCTGATCACGGTGTTCTACGAAAACGAGCCCCGCGAGATCCCGCGCGGCACCTACACCACCGAGGCGCTGAAGACCCTCTTCGGTGTGCAGGAGGGCTACATCCTCGAAGTCATCAATCACGAGGGGCAGCTGACGCCGCTGAAGCCCGGCGCCAAGCTCCGCGTCAAGGAGGGGATGAAGTTCTTCGAGCAGGTCCCGTGCGGGGGATCCTCGTGAGCGACCAGACCACGCAGTTCGCTGGCCTCAAGGCCATGCACAATAGCGCCGTCCTCCTGTCGGAGGGCGGCCAGCCGGTCGTCTTGATGCCCGGCTTCGGCTTCACCGCGGGCGGGCAGGCTCAGACGATGGACCTGCTGCTCGTGCCGTTCGCTCATTCCGGGTACGTTACCCGGCTGTTCTTCGCGCAGCAGATCCCGGGGCGCGGCGCGAACTGGAAGGACTACCGGATCGTCGAACGTAACTGGTGGGCGCCTTCCTGGAACCACGTGCCGGCGACGTTGCAGTGGACGAAGATGTTGCTGGCGCATCTGAGGGCCGTCGAATGAACATCCGCTTCAAGATCACCAGCGCCTTATTGAAGACCATTCGCGACGACCTGAACCGGCCGCATTCGTTCGCACATGAGCGCGTCGGCTTCATCAGCGCCGGTCTCGCCGCCGCGCATAATGAATTGCTAATTTTGGCGCGGAGCTATGAGCCGTTGCGCGATGACGAGTATCTGCGCGACACGCGCGTCGGCGCGATGATGGGTGATCAGGCGATCCGCCGTGCCCGGCAGGCGGCGATGGATAGCCGCGCCGCCGTCTTTCACGTGCACAGCCATGGCGGATCGGGAATCCCCGGCTTCAGCGGCGTCGACAACCGCGAGAACGCCAAGTTCGTGCCGAACTTCGTCTCGGTGGCGCCGCACAGCGTGCATGGCGCGATCGTCCTGAGCAACACCGCGGCGTTCGGGCAGGTATGGATTGGGCGTGCCGGCCCCCATCCGTTCGTCAACCAGTTTACCGAGGTCGGAATGCCGATCAAAAATTGGAGGGCCGCATGAGCCGTCTCGACCGCCAGAGCTTTCTCGGCGCCAACAGCGATGTCATCCTCGACGCCGCCACCATCGGGATCGTGGGACACGGCGGCGGCGGCTCGCATCTCGCGCAGCAATCCGCCCATATGGGGATCGGCGGTTACGTCAACGCCGACCCCGACTTCATCGAGGACACGAACACCAACCGCTTGATCGGCGGCACCTTGGCCGACGTCGCGGTAAAGCGCAGCAAGGTTGACATCGCCGAACGGCTGATCCGCGGCTTGGTCCCCAACGCAAGGATTATCTCTATACCTGATAAGTGGCTGACGGCCGTGGATGACCTCAAGCTTTGCGATGTCATCATCGGCGCCGTCGACGGCTTCCAGGAGCGTGAACAGCTGGAGCGTTTCGCCCGGCGGCATTTGATCCCTTACATCGATATCGGAATGGACGTTCATGATCTCGGCACGAACGGCTTTTTGGTCAGCGGGCAGGTGATCCTGTCGATGCCGGGATGCCCATGCATGCGCTGTTGCGGCTTCATCACCGACGAGCGGCTGGAACAGGAAGCCAAGAAGTATGGTGCGGCCGGGTCACGTCCGCAGGTGGTGTGGTCCAACGGAGTGCTGGCTTCGACGGCGATGGGCTTGCTGACGCAGATCTTGACGCCCTGGTATCGCGATCCGCCGCGCTTCGTGTATCTGGACTATGACGGCAACAGGGGCACGGTCATCCCGAACAAGCGCATGGCGCTGCTGAAGGACCATGTGTGCCCGCATCACCCGCCGGCTGAGGCTGGCGATCCGCTGTTCGATGTGCGCACACAGAGTTTCGCGCCGAGGCCGGCGGTGTCGTCGATTACGGCGAAGGCCTCCTGGTGGCGCCGGACTTGGAATCGCCTGCGGGCGATCACAGGCTGAAAGAACTGGATGATATCCCACCGATCTAGGCCACAGGTAACAAATTGTAATATCTAAGATATTTTAGCATGTGGACGATTTTACAAACGGACTTTGAAAATTCGTCCACTCGGCTCTACTGTGCTCCACCAGCGCTTCCTTCCCTGAAAGTGGACATGACACAGCCGAATAAAAACACTTCAATCGAGGCTGACTATCTCCAGCTCGCCCGCATCGCCCTCTCCGGCCGCACGCAAGATGTCCAAGTGATCTTGCGGCGTATGGCCAAACGCTATGCCCCAATTATTCCTGAACTCGCTGATGCTTTGACGACGCTCTTACATGAGTTGCCGACACCGACATCGCCATTGCGCCAGCAGGCCGATGTCCCGCTTCCTGTTGATCTCGACACGCGGCTGCACCTCTTGCGAGTCGAGACCCAGCCTGTTCTCGATCACGAACCGATCTTTGCACCGGGCGTGAAGACCGCGCTCGCGCAGATCGTCGAGGAACGCCGCCATCCGCAAAAGCTTGTTCGCGCCGGCCTAGATCCCACACGCGCGGCGCTCTTCCTTGGCCCCCCTGGCGTCGGCAAGACGATGGCCGCGCGCTGGCTGGCGCGCGAGTTAGGACGCCCGCTTTTGATCCTCGATCTTGCGGCGGTCATGAGCAGCCTGCTCGGCCGTACCGGCACCAATCTCCGGCACGTCCTCGAATACGCCAAAACAATCGACTGTGTTCTGCTCCTTGATGAAGTCGACGCCATCGCCAAGCGCCGCGACGACCACAGCGAAATCGGCGAACTAAAACGGCTCGTAACGGTGCTTATCCAGCAAATCGACGATTGGCCGGCCTCCGGTCTGCTATTAGCCGCCACCAATCATCCGGACCTGCTTGATCCGGCCATATGGCGGCGCTTCGAGTTGCACATGGAGTTCCCGCTCCCGGATGAGGTGGCGATCACCCGTTTTATCGACGGCATGCTGGCGCCGCACTTTCCGGCGGTCCAGATGTGGAGCAATTTACTTGCCCTCACCTTCGCTGGTCGTTCCTTCAGCGATGTCGAACGCGACTTGTCGGTTTCGCGCCGAGGCGCGGTTTTGGAAGATATTTCGTTGGACGAGCAATTTGGGCGGTTGCTAACGAACGCGAATGTCGCGAAGCGCAGCCGCATCCGGATTGCAACGGCCATTGTCGAGCAGGGCCTCGTTTCGCAGCGTAAAGCGACCGAGCTTACAGGCGTGTCACGCGACACCATCCGGAGGCGAACGACGCCCAAAAAGAAAAAGGCCAAGCAACGCAATGGAAGGGACACGTCGTGACAAAGCGGAACTTCCTGATTGGTAAAGGCGAGCGCCTCGTCGACGATGTCGCCGGCGTGCGCGGCGGCGGTGCCAAAAATCACCCCTATACTTTCGCGCAAGCCCGCGAGCGCCTCGCGCCGATGCTAGCACGCGCTGTGCGCGGCATCGATCATCTGCCGGACAATGCTTGTCCGGGTGATCGCGCGGTCGCCACCGTCACCCTGAACCCCGAATATATTGCGAAGTCGTATTTCCCAGACAAGCTGCTGGAGACCGTCGGGCTTCAGGCTGTCGGTAGCCGCCCGCGCCGAGTAACACCTGAACGGCGGTCTAAGGGGCGGGAGCCGGAAGAGGCCATTAGCACCGAACTGTTCGTCATGGGTCCGCGATCGGCGTTCCGTGCCTGGCGCTCGTCGCTGCCCAAGTGGAGCGAGGAATTAACCGGCGCGGATGAACTTGCGACGATCGAGCAGGTCGCCGCGCCGACGCCGCAGGATAAGATTAAAGGCCGCCTGCCAAAAACTGGAACCACTGTATTCGAGGCGGTCCTTCACGGTGACGCTGGGAGCGGTCGGACCGGCGTTGTGACGATGTTCCGCGACTATCTCAAGGAGATCGGCGCACCCCAGAGTCTTGATCGCAAGTTTTCAGCCGGCGGACTGTGTTTCGTCGAACTTGAGGCACCCGTTGAACTTGCCAATCAGATTGCAACCTTTACGCCGGTGCGCGCGCTTCGCCAGATGCCAAGCTTGCGCATGCTTAGGCCAACTTTCAGGTCATCGCGGGTATCGATGGCGAACACCATGCTCCCGGCGAAGGGGCCGATCGATTCCAATATCCGCGCAGCGATCTTCGATGGCGGAATTCCGAAAGGGCATCCGCTGACGAAATGGGCCAAAGTCATCGAACCCCCGGGGATCGGAAAAGCTATTCCCGATTTCCTGAAGCATGGCGTCGGTGTGACCTCCGCTTTCTTGTTCGGCCATATCGATCCGGCGAAGGCACTCGGCCAGCCTTACGCGTTCGTCGATCATTATCGCGTCTTGGACACGGCGCCTAACCAAGACCCGCACGAGCTGTATGAGGTATTGGGGCGCATCGACAAGGCCTTGGTCGAAAAGGAATACGATCTCGTCAACCTCAGCATCGGACCGCGGCTGCCGATCGAAGATGACGATGTTCACGCCTGGACAGCCGTCATCGACGATCGCCTTTCGAAGGGCAAAACGTTGGCGACGATCGCCGTCGGTAACGACGGCGACAGCTCCGCTAAGGATCAACTTAACCGAATCCAAGTACCGGCCGACTGTGTCAACGCACTCGCGGTCGGCGCTTGCGATAACTCGGAATCGCCTTGGGAGCGTTGCGCGTATAGCTCAGTCGGTCCCGGCCGCAGTCCAGGTCTTGTGAAACCTGATTTCCTAGAATTCGGCGGTTGCCTGCAACGGCCGTTCATCGTGGTCAGTGACGCCGCGGCAGGTGGGCTTGAAGCGACGGAAGGCACTTCGTTTTCTTCGCCGTCGGTATTGCGGCTTGCGGCTGGCGTGCGCGCTCACTTCGGTGACAGCCTGAGCATGCTTGCGATTAGGGCGTTGCTGGTACATACGGCGGAAGCCAGCGATTTTCCATGCGAAGATGTCGGGCGCGGCCGGGTTGCCCGCTCCGTTCAGGACATCGTGCTGTGCGAAGACGACACAATCCGTGTTGTTTACCAAGGCGAGATCGCGCCCGCGCGCTATATCCGCGCTCGCATCCCGGTGCCGTCAAGCACGATTCCCGGCAAAGTCACGATCACGGCAACCTTGTGCTACCCGACAGGCGTCGATCCTCACCACCCGGGTAACTATACCCGCGCCGGTCTGGAGCCGACATTTCGTCCGCACGATCAGAAGCGAAAAGACTCGAAGCAGGTTCATGCCGACAGCAAGGGCTTTTTTGGCAAAGCGCAGAGCGGCCTACTGGAGGACGAACTCAGGCGTGATGCGTGGAAGTGGGAGAACTGTCTACACACCAGTGTCACTTTCATGGGCAAGACGCTGCGCAATCCCGTGCTGGATATTCATTACAATGCGCGTCTCGACGGCAAGAACTTCGCACCGAAAGAAAAGCTGCCTTACGCTTTTGTGATCAGCGTTCACGCTAAGCACCTTGGTGACCTCTATGACCAGATCATTCGCAAATACGCCGGACAACTCGAGGCACTGCGACCTGTCGTCGAAATTCCGGTCAAGGTGTAACCCTTCCCAGACAATGACATCAGTACATCAGGTTGATTGCATGAACGTAGGCCGCGAATTTCAAGAAATCGCCCATTGTGGAGGGCAAGTTATTTTCAACGTCACCACAAACAGCGAAGGTCGGCGCCTCGTTCAAACTACTTTTCAAGGCAGCCGGCCGGTCCCAATGGCGCTCTATGCTATTTATGCGCTGCCGCAAGGCATTCCCGTTTCCGATTTGCCGATGGGCGGGATCGGTTCACCTTTTCCTCCGCCTCCCGTTCCTGGCTGCGTCCCGGTGTTCATAGGCTCAGACAGCGAAGGAAAGTTTGGCTTCCAATGTGAGCGCTGCGGTCAATATTGGCGCGCACGCGGCGGAGTAACGATTTGTCCATATTGCGGGGTACGCGGCGATCGCCACAACTTTTTATCTAAGGCGCAGCGCCTGTACGTAAAACTTTACTGTCACAGGCTCGAAGAGGCCTTCGCCGCGGACGACGATGGGGTACACATCATTGATATGGATGCGGTCGCAGATGCGGCAGGCAAGGATGTGGAAAAGCCGCCGTTTTATTTCGCTGAGCAGACTCAGCAAAAGCAATTCAACTGCTCCGCTTGCGGCGAATTCAACGACATCTTGGGGCGGTTCGCCTACTGTTCGGTCTGCGGCACTCGCAACAATTTTAGTGAGTTCGAGGACGTTATCGTGCCAGCTATCCGCGAGGAGCTAAATCAAGGCGGCGGTCCAGCTGGCTGCCTTAAGGACCTTGGCTCGGCTTTCGATACCTTCGTCGGGCAATATACGGAACAGCTCATCCAAAATAGGCCGATGCGCTCGGCACGCCGTGAGCGGATTCTTAAAATGCGATTTCATGATCTCGCCTCCACAAGAAGAGAGCTTTTGGGCGGCTTCGATATCGACATCTGCGAAGGCATGACGGAAACCGCAATCGCGTCTGCGACGCGCTTCTTTCAACGTCGTCATGTTTACGAACATAACGGTGGTGAGGTCGATGAAATGTATCTGCGTGACAGTGGCGATACATCAGTTCGCCTAAAGCAAGCCATTCGAGAAACGCAATCTGGCGTCCATGAATTTGCAAATCTTACGCTGCGTATGGCCCGCAATCTTCATCGCGGCTTTCATGACATCTATGAACCAATAAAGGGGCCAATCGATCGTCACGAGGTGGAAAAAAAGCGCCTGGCAGCCTTTCAGCGTCCGACCGGACAACTCGACAACCCGCCAGTTCATACTGCCAAGCATCAGCTGCGAGGCTCGTAGTTGGGCAACATTAGAGCTTGGTCATCGGGGATCAAAACCGCTGGCGGGGCGCCGATCTATGCGGGCCGAATGTAAGTTCAACGGTCTCTAACGACGTCCGAAAGATCTTTCGGTGCCGCCTGCGAGCATCTTAACATGGCATTTTCGCTCTGAATTTTGTGCCGCTTTGTGCCAGTTTTGTGCCGTGGAGTTTTTGGAAGCCATTTGGAATCCGACGCGGGATAGCGCTAACCGATTGGCAAACAACGGTTTCTTCTCGAACAGACTGGAAAAGGTTTGTAAGGAATGAAAAAGCCCGCCAGAGGCGGTCTAATTCCTTGATATCACTATCAAATCTTGGTTGCGGGGATAGGATTTGAACCTATGACCTTCAGGTTATGAGCCTGACGGTGATCTCTCGCGAAAAGGTTCGAAGAATAATTGGTCCGGACCTCCGGGGCTGCTTATCTGGTCCGCTCATCGCCTCGCGTGTCATCGCGCCGGTCGGCAACGACGCCCTGTTCCGCTCCACCCCGCTGGTTATTGGCAAGCTCCGAAAGTTCGTTCTTCAGCGCATGCCGCCGAGTTTCGACCGGCGGCATATCGTTGACGAATTGCCGAACCTGGCGAGCCAACTCGTGATCTGCTGCCACTCTTGAGCGCTGTAGCTCCGCGGCATACTCGAGATATCGTCGCCTAGTCTCGTCCTGACGTGACCTAATCTGTTCGTCCCAAGGATGTTTGGCAGCCTTGCCGCCCCTCACCTCCGAAACCACTTTCTTTCGGGCGAGCCGATCGACCTCGGGCGTGATCTTTCGCTTGCGCAAAGCGACCACCGCCGCCCGATCGGCCTTCCTCACCCGTCCGCGGGTTCGTCGCGGCGTTGCCTCCGCGGCGATCCCGCGAAGCCGGAGCTCGCCAGCAAATCGTTCTCGCCAGGCCTGAAGATCCGCCTTGCGGGGGTTGAGGCGCTTGCCGTCCTGGCCTAGGGACCGAACGGTCAAGTGCACGTGGGGATGCTTGTCGTCGAGGTGCTGGACGAAGACGTAGTCGTGATTATAGCCGAACGTCTCGATGGCAAATGCCCGGGCTGAATCCTTCACGGCGACGGCATCGGTGCCAGCCGGCATAGACAGAATGATGTTGACCGAGAGCGACCCATCGCGGCGGCGCTTGTCGTCGAGACCGGCATCATCCTCCCAGCGTTGCTGCAGGTCTTTCAACCCGGAACGACCCGCCAGTGTCGCGCCCTGCTCTGTTTCCACGTCAAGCCCGCCATTTCGCGTGATGTAGGCCAGGTGCGACTTAAGATGAGCTACGCCCTTGGTGCGACCGGTGATCTTAACCATCACCTCTGGTGCTCGACGCACGATGCGTTCGAGCTTTGCACGCATCGCCGGCGTAAGGCGGCCTGGAGCGGCCGGATCTGGGATATCCCACTCGGCCCGCCGTGGGCGCCGATTGGGCGTTTCCCAGACATACGAGATCGGCGGAAGTTCGGTCAGGTCGGTCGGCCGCGGCGAGCGCCGGCTCATCGCCGTCCATCCCAATAATCCGCGTTGCCGTGCAGCGCATCACGAAGTTTCGCTAGCTCTGCTTCAATGACCGCTTTGGCCTCTCGAATTACGGATAGATCGGGCTCAACCGCCCTGCCCTGCAGCACGCTGGCGTTTGCGGCACGCGCAATCTGATTGATGTTGCCGCCGATCCGGTTGAGCTCGCGAACGATCGCGCGGAGCGCCTCATGCTCGTGCGGGGAATGCTGCACTGGTGATCCCAATCGCGAGCGCACTAAAGCGACGATCCAGCCGGTTCGCGTCATGCCGCGCTGATGTGAGACTTCTGCGAGCTGGCGCATCTCACTCTCGCGAAATCGCACCGTCACCTTTTCCGGCCGTCCGACCGGCAACGCCAAGATGCGCGGCGCTGGTGCGGCTAGTGCATCAGCAATGAGACGCCGCAGCAGCGCGGATTTGCCGCCCTGGGTAGCTGCAAGAATTGAGAACTCCGCCGCGAGTTCGTCGGAGACGCGAAGCGAGATCAGCGCCATGCAGTCCAGTCCCAATTGCGATGTAGTACATCGCTGGCGCGAAGCCTATCCTGCACTAGAAAACGCGAATCCTTCCACCCCCTCCACGTTGGTTCAAACCAACAGGCTCGCCATTCAAAACTCGGAACTTGCTGCCGGTGAGATCCACCCCAGCCGACGATTGATGCGGAGAATTCCTCCGGGAATGACGCAGCCGTCGCCCCTGATCCTTGTGCTCCACGAACGCCGCGCGTGCAGATCGGCAATATTGGCACCGAATATGTGGACCGGGGCTTTCCAGCAGCCTCCGGCCTCTCTACAGCGCTGTGGGGGGCGCGTTCGGCCTCCGGCTGCTGCGCTAACGCGCCATCCTTCGGATGGGAAATCCGCTCCGCCGGCGCACCAACGGCGGCAATTTCTCTGAGGAGGCTGTCTAAGACAAGCTTCATGCGAAAAGGATCTCTTCGATTGTGATGGTGGATACCGGAACCTCTTCCGCTTCTTCTGCACCATCAGCCAACAGGACTGCGTGCCGGGAGCCTTGAGACGCGAGTCGATCGACCAGAAGACAGCCAGTGCGATCTTGGTGACGCACTCTGATCGTCAGTGACGGGCTCATGCGCGCGTTCCGATCGACCGAAGGGTTGGGGGACTTTTCCGCGATCGCGGTTACACGATCTCTCTCTGTGGGTCGCAATGCCACTTGCGCTGCGATCGGGCTTCGTGCCGGTTGAGCTCCAGGCGGCCCTTCGCCATCAGCAGGGGAGCCGCGGATTTCCGTCCGAACTTTGCGAGCCAATTGACGGGCCTGGGCATCGGTGAAACTCTCCTGTGCTGCGCATAAAGTCTCGACGGCGTTGGGCTGCTCACGCCAAGCCTGATACAATTCATACACAGCACGGATTGATGAGCCCCCAAGCTTCGACTGGAGGAACTCCGGCATGCTCTGGACCGACGCGTAGCGAGACACCCAGTCCCTCGGCTTGCCGAGCTTGCGCGAAATGTCAGCTTGGTTATCGCCCTGCCCCAAGCGGTCCGCGATGAACGCCGCAATTTCGGGGGCATTGAGGTCGTCGCGCTGGATATTCTCGATCATCTGAACATAACGATCCGCAGAACCAACGGCATGAATGAAGGCCGGGATATCACGGAGCCCGGCGCGCTTAGCAGCACGATACCGCCTCGCACCCATGATGATCACGTAACGGCCTTCCTCCGCCGCTTGCCGCAGCACGATCGGTTGCAGCACGCCATGCTGACGGATTGATTCCGCAAGCTCCTTGAGCTTCTGTTCGTCGAAACTGCGACGCGGCTGGTCCGGATCTTCGTCAATACGATCGATCGCGATGCAAGTCGGCTGTCCGATTGTGGCGGCCCCGTCTTCCGCGGCGTCGATGAGCTGCTTAAAGCTGAGATCAAGCGCCATGTGACGGCTCGTCCATCTGCGCGACGATCTTGGCGAGAACATCGCGGATTTCCCGACCAGCCTCCTGGGCAGAGCGCCGCTTGAGCTTCCAGACCGGCAGGCGTTCCGCAACGGCCTCAGCGTAGCCGTCCCTTGCAACGATCTGGCCTGGAAACACATATTTGCCCGCCTCGCGCAAGAGTTGCTCAAGATGGGTCCTTTGACGGGGCGATTTCGTATTGAAGTTCGAAGGCAGCAACCCGAGGAACTTCGTATCCTGGCGGCCATAGCGCCTCTGCACGCCGATCACGGTCTGCATCAGACCTTTGACGCCCTTGATCGAATAGTCCTCCAGATAGATGGGGGCGAGCACATGCGACGCCGCCACCAAACACCCGACACTGCGCAGTCCAAGGGATGGCGGCGTATCGATGACGCAGGCATCGAACTGATCCGACGCGATGGCGAGGTTCTCTTGCAGAGTCGTTATGGCTGCCGCACTGCTGCGATCAAGATCAGTCAGCGAGCTATCGGCCGGCGCGAGCGTTAGGCCTTCGTCTTCCCGAGCTACGACCCGCATCCCCGGCTTAAACAGATCCGCAGCTAACGTTGAACCGGCGTAGTGCCTCAATGTATCCGATGCATTGCTCTGCGCATCAACGTCGATCACGAGAACGCGGAGATCCGCTTCCGCCATGAACCAGGCCAAATGCACAGCAAGCGTCGTCTTGCCGACCCCGCCCTTTTGATTGTTGATGACAATGGTCTTCATCTTAAGGTCCGAAATGGATCTAACAGCGCGGGAGTCATGTTCTTGTCCATCATGTCGTGGGGGATGTTGGTTTGAACCAACAGACGGTTGCGAATCCGGTCACCGGAACGATCCCGGAATTCGTCCGGCGAATCCCCTGCCACAAGAGTCAGGTCAGCCCATAGCCATCGAGGGAAATTCTGGGACGCGAGACTGGGATTGTGCTCGTTGCTGGGCGCTCCGCTACAGGTCGCGAGCGGATCGCCACGCGAAGGCGCGGAGACCGCTTGTGGGCTCCGGGAGCGTCGCCGCGGCGCGAGTTGAGCCGTCCCCGAAGGGGCTCGCCCAAGCAGGCTGGGCTGGAAGTGCCGCAGGAAGCATTGAACTAGGAACCGATCTCTTGCGGGCTCCTATTCTGATCAGGACTAGCGCAATTGGAAGCCAAGTATTGCACGCGCGCCCCGATGGCGAAGTCTCGATCGAGGAGAGATTCAATCCGGCAAGAGGACGGTCCGCGGTATTTCCGGCGCAACGGACCTATTGATAAAACGAATCGATCTGCCCGGTCGATTCATAAAACTCATTGGACGCCGCTTCCCTCGGAAGCGAGACTCTGTCCGTGCCGAAACCCGAACCCGAACCGCTTCATCTGCGCCGCATCGATGCCGCGCGCAATATGCGTCGATTTTATGCGCTGTCCACGCAGCCCACCTTGTTCGGAGAAATGTCGCTGATCCGCAATTGGGGCCGGATCTGCACAAGTGGCAAGACCATGGTGCAGACCTTCGATGGTAGTGCGGAGGCGATCGAAGCATTCGTACGCCTGGAGCGTGCCAAGCGGAGGCGCGGTTACGCTGTCGCGGACAAAAGACCGTCTTAGTCTGACATTCTTTCGAGGATTACGGCTCTGCCTGTGATGGCGGCTCTATCTGTCGCGGCCTTGATGCCAGACCAGCAAAATCGAAACAAGACGGAGCTCACACCCCACTAAGGGACGTTATCCTTGACGATGAGTAGGAAGTCCTATGGTTCTGCGAACGACGTAAGCCAAATTGCTTTGAGTCATAACCCAAGCGCGATCTCGGCCCATTTCAACATGCGGTCGCTATTGAGGAACGCCAGCACCGCCGGCTCCAGTGGCGCGGGCGCGCCCGGTCCAACCAAAGCCGTAGCGGCAACCATGTCGCAGCGCTGATTGAAGGCGAGTGAGAGCGCGGCGTTGCGATTTCCCTCGACGCGATAGGCCCGGCTGCGGCCGCGCATCGGACCGACGATGATCTCTCGGCCGGCACCGATCGGCGTTGCCTTGCCAATCAGCGCCAGGTCGCCCATTTGCTCGAGGTCGCCATCGTCGGCGACGCCGGTGGCGCAATTGCAAAAGCCGAGCTTGGCGCGAACGTAGAGTTGGATCTCGCCGCCGCAATCGTCGGCCTTGCAGCGGAACGCTTTTCCTTTACCCCAGGGATCTGCGCCGAAAGGCCATTCGGTTTCCGTCCACACCGCGCGGACCTCGCCGGATGCCGCTGTTGCGCTTGCCGGTTCACCAGATCGCAAGATCCAGACCGCAGCGGCTGCGCAGAGCAGTGTGGTGGCTGTGCTGATCGCAAAGAATTTGCTTGTCAGGCGCATGGAAGGTACCGCGGCACTTTTGCTAATTCTGAGCCATGAACTTTCGTGCGGCCGCGAGGTCCTCGCGCGAGGAGTCGCCATTGCGCGCCATGTCGACGACCTTTGCGTAGTACTGCCGCGCCTTCACGGCGTCACCCGCCTTCTCGGCGGCGTGAGCGGCGCCGATCGTCGCGCCAAAGCGGTTCGGCTCCTTGCGCATGGTGCTTTCGAACGCGACCAATGCCTCCGTTGCCATGCCGCGTTCGAGCAGCATGGTCCCGTAAAGCTCGCGTGCCGGGGCAAGCGGTCCCGGCGTCACGATGGATTTTTCGGTCTTGTCTTCGGCGTCGGCGGCAAGACGCATCGCTTCCAGCGCGTCCTCCTGTTTTCCCTGGGCATTGAGCTGCCAGGCTGTGGCGACCTGCCGCTGAATATCGACGATCTCAGCCCAATAGGCGTCCTTGTCCTGCTGCAGCTTGTCCCGCAGCTCCGCCAGCTTGGCGATGTCCGCCGTTGCTGCGTCTGCATTGCCGGAGCGCGCGGCGCCAAGGGCGCGGGCGAAATAGGTGATCGCATCGACATAGGCAAACCGGCTCGGCTCGACCTTCAGCGCGGCAGCTCCCTGCCAATCACCGCGCTCAACCATATAGCGCGCCTGGCTGGCCGCTATCGCGTAGGGACCGGCGCGGACGGCCGGCGCATACCCCGTGGTCGCAACCATGTCCGCGATGACGTCGCGGGCTCGGCTGTCCTGCGCAAGCTGGAGCAGGGCGTAGACCATGTAGTCGTCGGCATGCAGCTGCTCGCTGGGGTCCTTGCCCTCCTTGGCAGCCTTGGCGGAGCGGCTATTGGCGTCGATGGATTCGTTCCAGTAGCCGACGCGCGTGAAGATGTGCGACGGCATATGTAAAGCGTGCGGCGCCGCCGGCGCGATCTCGGAATAGCGCTTGGCAGCGTCGAGACCTCGTTCTGCAATCGCCGGATAGTCGTAGAGGTGGATCAGGTAATGAGCGACGCCGGGGTGCCGCGGCTGCCGCTTGAAAATCGGCTCCAAGATGGCAGCGCCCTTGAGCTGGTTGGCATAGGTCTTGTCGTTTGGTGACGCCGTGACATTCAGCGTGATGGCGTAGGCGATCTGCGCCTCGTCATCGTCGGGATAGCGCGCGGCGACGGCTTCGGTTGCCTTGAGATAGGCCTGCGCGCGTTGACCAAACGTCGTCTTTTCGTCGCCCGAATAGAAGGCAAGCAGCGCGTCGATATAGTCACGTTCGCGTTCGCTCTTGGCGCCGAGCGCCTTGGCCTTCTGCAGAGCGCCGAGGCCCTCGGTGAGATTTTCCTTCGGCGCTGGAAAATGCGGATTGTAGAGCAGGCTCAGCGCAATGCCCCAATAGGCGATCGCGCAATCCGGATCGGCCTGCAACGTCTCCTCGAAAATCTCTTTCGCAGGCCGATACCAGAACGAGTGCTGATAGCGCATCCCGCGGTCAAAGCGGCGCTGCGCCACCTCGTTGCAGGAGGTCTGGAAGTGAACCTTGCCAAACTGCTCGTCCGTCCCATCCTCCGCGCGTGCGGCAGGCGTGGTGGAGATCGAGCCCAGGATAGCGAGGGCGAGAAGAGAGACGGTTCTCAAGGCGAGCGCGCGCATCGGCCCCTCCGTTTCTGTTCAGAAAGAATTTACTCAGATGGCGCCGATAAAGGCCGGGGCGCCGAAGTTCATAGTGCTGAAATTGGCGGTGGCAATTGCGTTGTTGGAAGGATTCGCCCATTCGCAATGCGAGTCAATACGAGCGGGCGGATTTTGGGTTAGGGAAGCACGCCTGTCAGGCTCCATCCGCCCGTGCGCGAAATCGCAAGGCGGATAGGAAGCGTAGTCCGCCATTACAGGGGCCGATCTGCCGCCGGGCGGGCACCGATCAGGCCGCGCGGGGGCGTTGCCGGTCGTTGGCCGGCTCGACCTGTGCGTAATGGTCGGGAAGATTGTGTTCGAGCTCATGAAGTATCGATCCTGATCGCGTAACGACGGTGCGTCGTAAGATGCAGGAGGAGGGGGGCTTATGCCCCCTCCTCGGCTGCGAGCGCTTCGTTGCGTTGGCGGATGAGTTCGGCCAGTTCGACTTCGAGCGCTTTGCGCTCGGCCGGCGTGAACACGCATTCGCGCAGCTCGGCGCGCAATTCTTCAATGGTGTCGACGGTCATGATCGCATCTCCGGTGGAAGGGGAGCGGGCCCCGCCTTGCGGCGGAGCCGACTTCCTGGAGCTTCAGTCGCGGTTCGGCCGGGACCAGATCAGTTGGAGGCCTTCCGCACCTTCGACCTCGATCAGTGTGGCGTAGATCGGAGCCGGGAAGCTCGGATCGTCCAGCTTGACGGAGAGGTAGTCGCGCTCGGTGTCCTTGGCGGTCTTCTGCCAGGCCGCGCCCAACTCGACGTTGCCGGAGTAGATGCGGAAGTGCGGTCCCTTGTCGGAAGGGGTGTCGACGCGGATCAGCTTGGCTTTGACGTTGAGGTTGAGCGTCTTGATCGCGCCGGAGAAGCCATTGCCCGTGGAGGCGAAGGTGCCGATGGTAGCCATTGTCTCATTCCTTGGTTTTCTCGGGCCGCGCCTATCGCGACCTCGATGGCGGTCGTGAGACCGGAGGCGATCGACCTGCACCCAAAGGGCCGAAATGAAATGAAGGGCGGCCGGGAGCGACTTTCTTGGACCGCGAGGAATGGTGCGCAGCGCCAGGGGAAGAAAGTCGAGGCCGGACGTTGCAGGGACAAGATCGAGAGCCCGCGAAGCGGGATCGGCCTTCGGTCAGACCAGCCTTTATCGAGGACGCTGATGGGTGCGCCCGTCGCGAAAACACATGGAATGAAGACAGGCGCCCCCAATCCGTTCGGCCATTCGGATCTCAGGCAATGGGCGCGGCAAGCAAAATGCAGCTCACCTTAATTAGGTCACCTAGACGGCGCGCATCAACCGCAATGGGGATCGTCATCGTCAGCATCTCGGCGTAGCTGTCGAAGTTGCCAGCGCAAGATCGATAACGAGGCTGGCGACGTACTCGCCATCTGGATGCAACCTCGCCCTCCGATCGACCGTGCTGCGAGGCGTGAAACAGATGCTAGCGTCGCTGGGCATGCCGGCCCCGAGTCCGGGATGATTCCGCCGGCACGCGCGATGGAACGAAGCTGGGCGTTCGGGGTGCCACTCCCCATCGTCGGAGAGGGTTGTGAGCACAATCGGCCTCTGCAGCAATCCGACCCGGACTCGATTCAACTCGAACGTTATTTGGCCGGAGGTCGCAGCGGGCTTTCCGCCCACTTCCGGGCGACGGGATCGCGCAGCGGATCGTCCTCGCAGACCACGCAGACGTAGCGCGGCCGGCCGGGCACGGCCGTCATCGGCTTACCGCACTTCGGGCACAGCTTCCGGCTGAGGTAGAGCGGAGTCATGATTTTTGCCTGCCGGGACCAGCTTAGTTCCCCGTGCGCCGCGAGCACAAGTAGATCGCCTAAAATTGTCCGCATGCACCAGGCCGCTTGACGCGGAGCGCGTCTCACGTTGAGATCCGATTTTAAGTGATGTTGCGGGGGTGGCGTCGTGGAAGACTTTTATAGGGGCTTCGCACAGCGGGCGCGCGATCTGGCGGAGAACGCGGACCCGTTCACCAAGCGGCGGCTACTCGACCTAGCCCATCGATACGATCTCAAGAGCAAACCGGGAGCCCCGGGCGGTCGGACCCTCCCGCCGCCGCGCGCGACGCCACCGACGGCGCTGTTTTCCGGCTCCGGCGAAGCTTAAGACTAGTCGGAGCGCGGCCCGGTCGTCGGTTTTTTATGTGTTCATCGACCGGTCCGGGTGTCGGCCGCCCGCGGTTGCGGTGCTCGCGTTAGTACAAGCTGCACTGAACCGCGCACGCGCGCCGCGAAGGGTCATCGCCTGCGCCGCGCGATTTCGTCAGCGATCATGCCCTCCGCCCGCACCAGCCGCTCATGCAGGGTCTCGAACATGTCGAGGATGTCTTCATTGGATTCATTCTTGCCCTGCTCGATCGCTTCGGCGACGAGTTCATCGAGGGGCGTCTCCTTCAACTGGCCTTTCTCCAGAAGCTCCTCAAACAGACTATCGCTGCTCGGCTGCGGTTGGATGCGACCGTCGGAGTTGCACCAAACGGTGAATGTCTGTTGTCCCAGAACGGCGTGCTCGACAATCTCCGCATCCAACGGAATCAGGGTCCCCCAGGCCTCCCCCGCCTCGTCCGCGAATCCCGCCACGTAGATCCGTTGCTCCGCGGCGCCTTCATCACGAGGCTGGAAAAACGGCGTGAGGACGATTGGGGCGTGTTTTGCCATGACGATCTCTCCGAACGGCTTTGCGTCGACGCAGCGCAGCAGCCGGGTCAGCACGCGCATCTTCAATCATACGAAAAAGGCAAGCTCTGGGAACGGCGCCTCATCGCCTCACGCCCGCTGCTTGTCTCGCCGGCGAGAATTGATCTGCGCCATCAGGATCGGGCCAAGCGAAAATTCGCCGACCTCGGCTTTTCGCGTCAGACCGCGCAGATAACCGCCAGCGGAATTGATCGCCGTCCCGCGCTGCAGGATACACGCGACGACGACCGCCGCTTGCGTTTCACCCAGGACGGTTTGCGCCTCCTCCCAGGCGCTCGGACTGATCCCCAGCATCGATCGTACAACGGCCGCTGTGGCCAGGAAATCGCGCCAGTTCGAAACCCCACCCTTCGCATAATCGACGATGTCCGGGCATGCACTCAGGACCATTCCCAATGGATACGCCCCCTCCCCGACTCGCGATGGTTGAGGCTTTGGCTCAGCTCCCGCCGCCCTGCCTTCTCGAAAGACAGGTTCAAGATCAATGAGGGCATCTGGATTTGAATTCTGTATGTGGCGCTCAGAATGGGACTCATTGGCGCTCGGATTCTTGGATTTGATATGTGTTTCCAGAAGATTGAGCACGTCGTCGGCGAGCTGAGACAACTCGTCGGCGATCGGCTCGAGCTCCTGGCGCGTCGCCGTGCGCGGAATCTGATCGACGATCGCGCGGAAGGCAGCGTGCACGACCTGCCAATCGGCAGGCCCCTGCCCTCCCCTTCGCGTTGGGACGGCTTCCTCGATGCCAGTTGCAATCATCTTCGCGATGTCGCGCCGGCACAGTGTAATCCGCTCACGCACGAGCTTGAGTGCGCGGGCCTCGGCTTCGATATCGGCCGCCAGGATCTCGAACTCTTCCGAGCGCACGACAAGCGGTGAGAGATCGAAGCCGAACGCGAGCTCGATTTCGCCAGCATCGTCCTTTCGCGCATATCGCTTGCCATTTGGACTGTCGCGCCGAACGATTAGCCCCGCGTCGACCAGCACAGCGAGGTGGCGTCGCAGGGTCGATGCCGGCATGCCGTGCGCTCGCCGAGCGAGCTGATGGTTCGAGGGGAAGACAATCAGATCATCCTCCCCTGTCAGCGCGGTCTCCGGATGGAAGGTTAAGAGCGCGTTTAGCACCGAGAGCGCGCGCTCCGACACCCCAAGGCGCGGCCGTGCCGTGCAGATGGCGTGGAAGATCTTCCATTTGTGGACGATCTTTTCGGGAGGACGTTCGGTTGCGACCATCTGGCTTGCCACATGGGCAAGCGTCAGCGATCGCCGCCCAAAGGGCGTCGTTGGAGAGTGTGACTGCATGTCTTTGCCTCAGTTGGGCAAAGAAAATCCGCTCGCCGAAACGACGATAAAATCGCGTAGAAACTCTTGACTGCGATTCGCGAAAGTGATTCTCTGTCAGTCGCCAAACTTGAAGAGAAGGGCTTCCGGAACTCCGTTTCGGGGGCCTTTTTCTTTTGCCTTGTCTGCTCCTGGTTCGTGTTTACGGGACGAGACCGTCAGGCCTCGGTATTTTCCTGACCACTGCTCTTCTTGGAAAAGGCGTCGAACAGGGCCGGGAGTTGGTCCACAAGAAATGCCGCGAATGTCGTCGAGACATTCTTGTCGATGGTAAGCTTCAATTCGCGCTCGGCCTGACGCACGTGCGCAATCTTATCCCCGGACACGGAAAAGACCGGCTTCTCGTCCGGCTCTTTCCGGGGCTCCCCGCGAGATGGACGGGTTGCTGCGGAGAATGCTGCAAGAAATCGTGCGTCGGTTTCGCGCTCTGCAAATTTAGGTTCGGCGATCGCCGCTCTGACACGTTTGAGCGCCGCCGAATCCTTGATCAATTCAGCGAATGACTGCCAGCGGCCGCGGCCCACTTTCGGAGCTTTCCCGATTGCTTGAATAACCTCGGCAGGAACCGATCGAGCCACGGCAAGAAGTTTCGAGGCCTCCGCCCGATCAACCGACAACGCATCCTGCACGACTGAGCGGCTATGCCCGGCATCCTCGATATGCATCGCGAAGCTGGCGCGCTCAATGAAACTCAAATCTTCGCGCGGTGCGTTCTCGAGGCCTTGCGCCACGACAAGCGCTTCATCTGACAACGGTCGCAGAATCGCTTTGACGGAAATACCTAGTTCGCGCGTGGCGCGGACGCGGCGATGACCATAGGCGCTCTGATAGCGCCCTTTCGCTTCAGGATGCTCCCGAACGAGAATGGGCACCTCTTGGCCACGCTGTGCGATCGACTGTTTGAGCGCTTCGAACGAGCTATCATCCTGATCGCGAAAACGGTCGGCCAGCGGTGACGGATCGACGAGCGAGGGGTCGATTTCAAGTATCACAGCCCCAGATGCAATTCTTTCGCGAAGCTCCTCGTTCTCTTTCTCAACCTCCGAGAAAGAGTCTTTCAAGGAGCGAACCGAGCCCGACGAGACCCGCGGCAAGGCAGCGGGCATGTTGTCAGCTGACAACGCACTTGATTGCGGGGCCGTGAAAAGGCTCTTGATCGTGTCAGTACGTTTGCTCATCGACCCCACACCTTCTTAAGAAGTTGCGCGATTTCGGCATTGACCGCGTCGACCGATTCTAATGCCCGGTCGTAGGCGCCCCGCCCTACGGCGCCGCGCTCCAGCTCATAAAGTGATTGCTTGGTGAGACCAGCATTGGCGATCGCGGTCGATTTCCACACAGTCGCCTGGAGCACATCTGAACCAAAGAGGGTGCGGAGGAGAGCCACGATTTGAGCCTCAGGCACGTCATTGGGATCGTGACGCGTGATGACATACCGGATGAAATCGTGATCGAGGCGCCCGCCAGCTTCTTCGATGACGGACATGAGATCCGACGTCATGAGAAGAAATTGGCTCATGGATGCGACATCGACCATCTGCGGATGGATGGTCACGAGCATAGCGGTCGCCGCGTTTAGCGCGCCCATGGTCAGGTAACCAAGTTGGGGTGGGCAGTCGATAACAATGACGTCGTATTCGTCTGCAACCTGGTCGATGGCACTGGCGACGCGGCGAAAGAACAGGTCGTGTCCGCGTTCTCGCCGCTCGACCATTGCTCGAGGCGTAGTGTGCTCAAACTCCATAAGCTCGAGATTGCCTGGAACGAGCCCTATCCCGTCAAAATAGGTCGGCCGGACAATCTCGCGCAGTGGCCGGCGGTGTTCGTCATATCGGATGGCCCCGTACAGGGTTTCGTTCGCCCCAATGTCAAACTCGGGTTGGTACCCGAACATTGCTGAAAGCGAAGCTTGCGGATCGAGGTCAATCGCGAGGACCCGAAAGCCGGCAAGGGCGAGGTATTGCGACAGATACAATGCCGTCGTCGTCTTGGCGGAGCCGCCTTTGAAGTTTGCGACGGTGATGATTTGGAGCTTGTCGCCTGGGCGCCGGCGCGGAAGGAATTCCATTGCTTCGCGCGGCCGCGCAGTGGCTAGATACTCGCGCAACTCATGAATCTGACCCAGAGTGTAAGACCGTCGCCCCCCGGTTCCTGTCGCTGGGGTTGGTCCAAGTCCGTCAAGAGAGAGCTGCCGAAGGTACCCATCGGACACGCCCGCAATTCGCGCAACCTCTCCAGAGGTGAACGACCGGAGCGACTTGCTCGCCGAAGGCGGGAAAAGAGTTGTCGCGAGCGAGCGAAGCTGGCCGGAAAGAATGCCCGCGTGCCGAGTGATCCGCGCAGACGCAGTCTCGCTCATGGTAGCCGAATCTTCCGCTAAGATCGCCATTTGCCTTCTCAAGACGGTTTCTGCTCGTCAGACGCCTAGTCTCCGTCTTGAGAGATGGCCACGATTCTGTGATTTGAGCAAGAATTAAAGGGTTAACGAGTCATTAAACGCTCGATGACGTGCCAAACGGCGCGCGGGCCCTTTTTTTGGTGCACCGCCCTGTTGTTGTCAGCTGACAACAACGGCTCAGCGCGAATGGGATGAGCCTCCACTATGGCGTGAGTCGGCTCGCCTTCACGAGTCCCCAGAGCGTCATTTTGTAGCTCGCCAACCGCTGCGCTGAACGGTGCTGCCACGGCTGGAGTCCGGGCGACGGGACACGCCATGGCTCGCAGCCTCAGTTCAGGGCTCTGATCTCAGGTCATGTAGGCAGCGTCGGCTCCTGCCCGCCATTGCCCAACGTCTGGCGCCGCGGTCCCGCGAGAAGCACCCTCCCCGCCTCGTTCACGACAACGGCTCAGACGCCCGCGCTGAATGGCAAGACACCGTAAAGCGACGATGTCGTCTCGCTTGGATCGGCAGCGCGCCGGACCTTCCCGGGTGTTGATCGGGGGGGCTGGCGCGTCACTTCGCTGCGCCGCCGCTCGCCCCAAAAAGGGCAAGCAGAAGAACCGCACTGTCGCAGGGGGTCCACCGGGGCCGGACGAACAGGTAGCAAGCAACCGAGCAGACACACATCCCAGGTCATCCGCGCTGGCCCTTCTCTTGCACTTCCGTGTGGCCACACCGACGGATCGCCAGGCACGACATCGACTCAGGGCTCGGCGCTGCAACGGAGACCCTCCTGCCCTTTTCAACGATGCAGGAGTGCCGCAGCGCGTCGATCATCGCTTCATCCCGGGCGCGTGCGATCCGACGAAGGAACGGCAACGGGCCGCCACCTCGTCCGGGATGCCGTGGTGCGGATCCAATCATGAGCGGGGAGCTCGACGCCGGGCCTTCAGATCCATTCGCGGGAATGCTCGCCGAGGTCGCCCGGGTTCCAGATAGGGACGGTTTCCTCGAAAGTCGGCATCGTATCGCCACGCAGGAACCTCTGTTGACTCGTTTCGACCGGCGCAACAATGGACCGGCGTGAGGGGCTAAGCAGGCGACCGCATTCAGGACCTTTGGGCGAGATCCAGGCCGAGCTCGCGGTTGAAGGCCCTGTTTAACGGGAGGTTGACCGAAGGCGTCCGGCGTGGGGGTGCTCCTTTGGCGAGGCGGCAAGGCCGCCGAATGAATACGATCTCTGGATGGTGGGTGCTGGCGCGGATATCGAGCTGCGTGGCTCTCGAACGAAGCCGATCTGCCCCATGGACGCCCTTGGGTCATGGCAGCCAGCAGCGACCCGCTTGGGCGATTGTTGTCAGCTGACAACAGGGCCCTACCAAGGATGGATGTTGTCAGCTGACAACAATTTGGGACCTGCGGTCGTCAGTCGCTTCAATTCGCTAAGGCGCGTCGCACCAGTCGAGTCACGATCGGTATCACATCGGTAGTCGACGTCGATCCGCCGCTGCGAGGACAGCCCTGAGGGAAGCCGCGATCCGGGCGACGGAGACGGCAGGTGTTCATAGACAACTAACCATAAAAGTTGCCCTCAGACGCCACGAAGGCCGCGCGTCTTAGTTAGGGGCGAAAACGACGAGGCCGGCCCTTCCGTCAGTGTATCTGTGATGATATATCGGTATACACGATGCGGTCTAGAGGAGCGCGCCCGTGGCCTTCCACATCAAGAACCCTGAGACCGACGCGCTCGCTCGCAAGGTGGCCTCGCTAAAAAAAATCGGCCTCACCGAAGCAGTGCACGTGGCGCTCGCCCATGAGCTCGAGCGCGAGCAGGGCAAGCCGTCTTTGGTCGACCTTGGCGTCCAGTTCTGCCGGGATCTACGCGCGAGAGGTGACTCCGCCAAGGGACAGCCCGTAGACAAGGCGTTCCGCGACAGCTTGTATGAGGACACCTGATGTTCATCGACGCTTCGGCTTTGACCGCGCTCCTAACCGACGAGGAGGAGGCACGCGAGCTTTTGGCTCGCCTGCAGCAGACCGGAACGCGTCTGACGTCACCGTTAGCAGTATGGGAGGCGGCGGTCGCGGTCGCGCGCGTGCTGGATCTTTCGGTCAGGGCCGCCGCCGAAGCGGTCGATGAGTATTTGGCGCTGATGGAGATCGCCGTAGTCGCGGTGCCGTCTGAAACGGCAAGGCTCGCGCTCGACGCCTTCGACCGATTCGGCAAGGGCCGGCATCCGGCGAGCCTCAATTTCGGGGACTGTTTTGCCTACGCTTGCGCCCGGCATCTGGGGCAGCCCTTGATGTTCAAGGGCGGTGACTTTCCGCAAACCGATATCGAAGCCGCCTAAGCGACCCGGCTGGGGCGGCCGCGGCGCGCGGAAAGAAGGGGGCTTGTCCGGACCAGGGCAGGGAGTTTACCGGGCTGCGGCCTCGGATCGCTGATGCGCTTTAACGGCCTGCTGAATCGATAAGCAGTGGTTATTGACAGCGAGCGCCACGGGGAACCAGCCTGTCGCTATGACCGAAGTTATTCCCGTGATAGCTTCCGTTTGAACGATTCCTGTTAAGGTTATCAAGACCTTGCAAAACGGTTACTCAATTCCCGATCCACTGCCTTGGGCTCAGCTAGCCGGCCCGCTCGCCATCGCCGAGGACGCGCTTGCCCGGCTCGACGAACGCCTGGCCAAGAGCCCGATCCGCGACGGCTGGATTGCGCGCACACATTATACTGACGCCTGCGCCAGTCTGTGGCTGGAAGGCGAATTGGTCCACCTCGAAGATCTGGTTCTCCACGACGCCGGCATGGACATCCGCGCCCCGACCCACGAACTCACCCGCGCCCACGCCATGCTGCGGACCCGGCGCCGCATCGCCGACGCGAGGCCGGATTGGGCGCCATCGCCGGCGGGGCTCGACAGACTGCGCGGCCGCACCGGGCAGGGCGAGTGGGAGGAGGGCAGGGGCATCCGAAAGGAAGGGGAGCGAAGCTTCGTCGGCGGCTATGATAGCGGAGACGCTGATCTCGACACGCCGCTTGGCGGCATCGAGTCCGACCCGCACCTGGCCGCCGCCTTCGCCGCGGTCGACGCCGCGAATGCCAAGGCGGAGCGGACACTCGCCGGCGGGAGTCGCACCCAGTCCGAGCGGGACCCACTGGTCTACGACCCCGACTGGGACGAGGACGCGCGTCTCGACGAGTGGCGCGCCGTGGTCGAGCAGACCCGCATATTGCCGCCGACGCTCGCGGCCGCGCTTGCGACTGAGGCTTGGGACGCCATCGCCCCGCTGCAGCACACGCCCTGGCTCGGCCGGCTGCTGGCAGCCAGCGTGTTGCGCGCGCGGGCCAAGACCCGCTGGCATCTGCCCTGCCTGCATGACGGGTTGAAGGCCATCCCCCGCGAACGCCGGCGGCCGCGCGACGCGGCGGCGCGACTCGCCGTGCAACTCGAGGCCATCACCGCTGCCGCGGCGGCCGGTCTCAAGGACCACGACCGCTGGCTTAACCAGCGAACCCTGCTCGCCCGAAAACTCGCCGGCCGTCGCGCCACGTCAAAACTGCCGGCGCTGCTCGACTATATGCTGACCCGGCCGATCGCCTCGGCCGGTATGATCGCGAAGGAGCTTAAGATCACGCCGCGCGCCGCTCAGGACCTGGTCGGCGAGCTTGACCTTCGGGAGGTGACCGGCAGGGGACGATATCGGGCCTGGGGGATTCTGTAGGCGGCCTCAGTGCGGTGCCCCGCCCCGCAGCAGATCCCGGTAGCCATGCCTGGTGATCCAGCGGGCATGGGCGAGATGGGTTTCCCACGCCCGGCGCGCCCGATCCGGCTCGCGCGCGACGTCAGCATGGTCCGCGCGACCTCTTTCCAGTCGGCGCCATCGGCTGCGGCATCGAGCAGACGGAGATAGGTGACCAGTGCTGCTCGTCATAGCCGGTCAGAACCGGCGCGGTCGGCGCGGCATCGGCGACATCAAGATTGGCCGCTGACTTCTGCATGGGGTGTATTCGCCGGCAGGGTTTCTTGTCAGCGGAGAGTAGGCGCGTTCGTGCACCGGTGAGTAGTTGCGCACCACGTGGTGCCTGTCGGGTATCACCGGGCATAGCGCAACCGCAGCTGACGGGTTCATGGCTGATCTTGAGGTTCCCTTAGCTTAATCCGGATTATCGTAGCCTGACTACGACTTCAGCTTCCAATTCAAGCTTGCAGAACTTTGATATTATTCTTATTATCGTAGCATGGCTACGACCCAAAGAAACAAACTAAACAGGCTCTATACCCGCTTGGCGCCGGGGGCGCCGCTGACCTCCGGTGACCTCGCCGTCCTCGGGATATCGGCTGACCTTGCCGTCCACTATGTCCGCGCCGGCTGGTTGCAACGGTTGGCACGCGGCGTCTATTGCCGGCCAAACGATCCGCCCACTTTGTACCCGAGCCTCGTCCTGCTGCAGCGGAGCTTCGAAGGATTGCATGTCGGCGGGAAGTCGGCCTTCGACTGGCACGGCATCCGCCAGTACGTCCCCCAGCGGCCCGTCCTCCATCTGTACGGCTGGAAAGCGGGACGCCTCCCGGAGTGGTTCACCCAGCGCTTCCCGGCCGAGTACCACCGCAAGCGACTCTTCAAGGAAGAACCGGGCGCGCTGCTTCATGTCCGGCCCTTCGAGAGCCGCAAGGGCGGCCCGCTCGTCTCGGCGCCGGAACGCGCATTGCTGGAGGTGCTGAGCGAAGTCGGCGTCCGGCAGCCGCTGCAAGAAGCGCGCGAGCTGGTCGAAAGCACTTACAGTCTGCGGGCCGATCTGCTGCGAGACCTGCTCAAGCGCTGCACCAGCGTCAAGACCGTGCGTCTGTGCCTGCAGCTTGGCCGCGAACTCTCACAGCCCTGGGCCGGCAAACTCGATCCGTCTCAACTGCCCAAGGGCAGCGACAGGGCCTGGGTGTCCCGCTCCGCTGACGGGCTCCTGGTGCTGAAGCCATGAACCAGGTCTACCTCGACAGCGCGCGGTTGCTGACGCGCGTGGCGCCGCTGGTGCTCATCGACGATACGTTCGCACTCAAGGGCGGCACGGCGATCAACCTGTTCGTGCGCGACATGCCGCGGCTCTCGGTCGATCTCGATCTGGTGTTTCCCGACCACACACTGCCGCGCGAGCAGGCGCTGCGGCGCATCAACGAGGCCATCCGTCAGTCGGCCGCGCGCCTGCAGAAGCAGGGCTTTCTGACCCATGCGCCGGCCGCGACGGATTCCGGCGAGACCAAGCTGATGGTGCGGCGAGGGGGCATTGAGGTCAAGATCGAGGTCAACTTCGTCATGCGCGGCACCGTCCATCCGGTGCACATCGCGTCGCTGACAGAGGCCGCGCGCGACACGCTGCAGGCGGATCTCGAAATCCCGGTGGCGTCGTTCGAAGACGTATATGGCGGCAAACTGGTTGCGGCGATGGACCGCCAGCATCCCCGCGATTTGTTCGACGTCACGCAGCTTTTCGCGCACGAGGGAATCACGGCCGGCATTCGCCGCGCTTTCGTCGTCTATCTCGCGAGCCATAACCGGCCGGTGCACGAGGTCCTGTTTCCATCGCTGCGGGATCTCCGCCAGGAGTTCGAGCACAATTTCGCGGGCATGACCACCGAGCCCGTTGAACTTGACGCGCTCTTGGCAGCGCGCGAGCGAATGATGCGCGAACTGCAGCAAGGTCTGAGCGCCGACGAGCGCCGCTTCCTGCTGTCGCTGGTTGCCGCAGAGCCCGAATGGTCGCTACTAGGCGTGCCGCACTTGGAGCAGCTTCCCGGCCTGCGATGGAAGCTGCAAAACTTGGAACGGCTTCGGAAGGCCAACGCCCGAAAATTCACCGAGCAATCGAATGCGCTGGCTCGGCTATTTGGATGAGCGTAGGTGGGCCGTCGCCACGGCCCGCAGGTGATGCGGTGTGACTGCCGACGAGGCCCTGCCGGCCTCCCCATCAGCTATCCGTGAAGGGATAAGCTGCACGATGAGGCAGCGCATGCCGACCTTACGCGCGCGTTCAAAATCGTTTCTCCTTTCCGCCTACGGGGTGAAGGCCCCGCCTCGCGGCGGGGCCACCTGCGCGGCGTCTCAGTCGCGACTCGGGCGAGACCAGATGAGCGAGTGGCCTTCCTCGCCTTCGACCTCGACCAGCGTCGCGTAGATCGGAGCCGGGAAGCTCGGGTCGTCCAGCTTTACCGAGTGGTACTCGCGGCCCGTGTCCTGGGACTTCTTCTTCCACATGGCGCCGAACTCGATGTTCGCGCCCGCGAAGATGCGGTAGTCCGGGGCCTTGTCTGAAGTGCGTTCGGCCGGAACGATCTTGGTCTTGACGGTGCCTAGAGCGAGGGTCTTGACGGTGCCGACGAAGCCGTTGCCGTTGACGATGAAGTTGCCGATGGTAGCCATGTTCGTGTCCTCTTTCGTTCTCGGGCCGCGACCAGGCGACCTCGATGGCTGTCGTTGACCGGAGGCGATCGGGCCGCACCCGAAGGGCCGCCACGCAGTAGAGGGCGGCCAGGGCGAGGCTTTCTTGTCTCGCGAGGAATGGGCGCGCAGCGGCCAGGGGAAGAAAGCCGAGAACGGCCGTTGCGGTCTTTTGATCGAGGCGGAGCGCAGCGACGACGGCCTTCGGTTAGACATGCCAAATCGAGGACGCATTGGGCGCGACAGGCCGAACGATGAGGATACGGCTGAGCGACAGGCAAGCCACACCGCACGACGGCGGGCGCATTGGTGAAAGGCACTCGCGCGCGCCGCGTAAGCTTTCCGCCAGTCCAGCGGACGCAATAACAACCCCGGACTGTCGTATCGTGACGACACTAGCCTTGGAAGCGCCGCCTCTCCAGTCGCCGACACAGGCATGATGATGCACAAAAGAACGGCCTCGCCGTGAGACGACGCCTTCGCCATTGTCTAGAAAGGTGAACGATGAGCGCAAGCGGCCGAGACACGGATCGTTGCGCCTCATGCCGCCTGGTCGATCTCGGCCGGCTTGGGTTGAAGATCGTGCAGATAGGTGACTGCCCGCTGAGCGTGGGCGGCCGCGCTGAAGATGAAGCGCCTGTCGTTGGCTAGCACCTCCAACCACGATGCAAGGTAACTCGCATGATCGGCACGCGGCTCGAGTTCGGGCACGATACCAAGGTCCGCGCTGAGGAAGCACGCGCCAAGTTCCGCAACCAGCTCTTCACGGGCGCGCTCGCAACGATCCTTTGCGTAGCGGCTGAGATCGCGATTGACGCGATGCGCCGGCGCAGTCCAATGCACGCATTCATGCGCGAGCGTGGCGGCATAGCTCTCGGTGTCACGGAAATTTTCGAACGGCGGCATCTGGATGATGTCGAGCGATGGTGCGAAAAAAGCATTGTCACCGCCATGCCGGATGGTCGCGCCGGTGTTGGCGAAGAAGGCGTCCACATGCTCGATGCGCTGCGCCGGCGTGATGGTCGGCGCCGGGCGCCCGTAATAGTGATCCGGCAGGTCGTCGATCTGATCGACGCAAAACACCGTGTAGGCGCGCAGGAACGGAACGGCCCGTTCGACTTCATCGCCATGCTCGTCGGTCTCGGTCTTGGTGATCTTGTTGGCGTAGACCACCATCGTTCCGCTCTCGCCCTTGCGGATATGGCCGCCGAGTTCGAGCGCCTGTTTGAACGTCATCCAGATCGGTGACGTGAAGCCGCGCGCGACGGCTTCCGACCACAGCAGCACGACGTTAATGCCCTGGTAGCGCATGCCGTTGTGACGCAGTGGACGCGTGATGCGCCCAGCCGCGTTGGCCGCATTCCATGGCTTGACCCACGGACGCACACCGCGCGCGAGATCTGCGACGATGCGATCGGTGATCCGCGCATAGATGTCGGCGCGGGGTTTGGTTTCCTTACCGGTCATGATCCTAACCTCCGTTGGAGGCCGCGCCCGTCGCGGCCCGTCACGGCGGTCCGCTGCGAAGGCCTGCGGGGTCGCGCATCCGGTGACGCTGGTGGTCGGGGTGAGGGGAGAGACGCCGGACCGGAACGCAGTGGAGGACGGCAAAGCCGTTGCGCTGCCGCGCCGGCCGGAGCATCGACCGAAAGCCGGTACGGGCCGCAACGTGCGCTCCATCCCGGTTCATTTCTCTTTGCTCGTTTGCGCCGCCGCGCCGTGCGACATGAAAACGGCCGGCCCGCAGGGGCCGGCCGACATCGGATCGCGAACGAGAAAAGGCGGGGCCGAAGCCCCGCCGGCGGCATCACCCGAACGCCGCCATCTGAACTTCGGCCGCCTTGCGGCTGACGGTCTCGCCCGGCTGGTCGGGCTGGCGTTCGAACGGCTTCCAGCTCTCGCCGATGACGTGCTCGTAGGCGGCGACGGCCCCTTCGGCCGCCATGCGCAGCGCGTGCGCCTGGATGCCGACCTCGGCCGCGAATTCGCGCTTGCGCTGGGCCGCGGATTCGAACCCGACCGGTCCGTCGAGGTCCTCGTCGCGCGTGTCGTTGGCGAGCTTTGCCGTCGCCTCGCGGGCTTCGGTGACGGCGCGGCTGTAGAACTGCCCGGCGCCGTGGGCTGAGCCGACATAGGAGCCGACGATTCGCTGCAGATGGATCTGCATGGCGCGTTCGTTGACGCCTTCGCCGAGCGCGTCGGCGGTCTCGCTGATGAGCCGCTGATGCAGGTCGCGGATGGCGTCGCTGTCGAGGACGGGGAGGCCGAAGCTCTCGGCGATGCGGGTGGCCTGGGCTGCGTCCGGGCAAACGAGCCGGACCATTTCGATGGTGGTGCCGCGGCGAAGCGGGACGACGCGGGCGTTGGTGCGGGGTGCGCGAGCGGTCTTGGTCATGGTGAAGTCCTTTTCTGGTTTCGCCGTCGGGTTCGGTCCGGCCCCTGCCGGCTCTCCCCTCGGGTGCGGTCGCCCAGCGCCGCCGGGATGAGGGCCGCTTCAAGGTCCGGGCACCGCCAGGCGAGCAAGGTCCGGTTGCGGACAAGCGGGGTCCCAGCCTGCTGGGCCCTGCGCCGGACGCGGCCGGGCCTTGCCGAGATCGGCGGTCTCCGGTCGCTTGCGACTTGGCCTTGAAGCGGACCGCCGGGGGCGCAGACCGCAGCAACCCGAGGGGAGAGGCGACAGAGTACGGGCCGGGTTGGCGATGCCGGAAAGGTTCGATCTGGCCTCCGCCACATCTGCCCTCGCAACGTGTGGCCGGGATGCCGCGCTGTATGCACCGGCGTTGGTCCGCTATGCCGCAGCGCCATGCCGCTTCCCTGGACGACACTCGGCCGGAGTGCGACATTCGTCCTTGCGATGTGCGCGCTCCGGGTCGTCACGAGCGTGTCGAGACTCCGGCGCGCACCGAGCCCGCAGCATCTCGATCGCGGTATCCTGCCGGGCGAGCTTGCGCGATAACGCGTCGATCTCCGGCTGGCGCGCTGCCGTGATCGCCGCAAGATTCCAGCGGTAGCGTTCCAAGAACGCACTCGGGTCGGGCGGCTTGCCGCGGCGGTATCCCGACCGCTTGCGACCGAGCTGTGGGATCAGCGCCGTCATGCGACGGATGATCTGCCGGTCGATCATGTCGAGTTGGCGCTGCGTCTGGCGGCGCGCCTCCTCCATGCGCGAAAGCTGGGCGAGGCGCTCGGGGGAGATCTTCATGGGGACGTCCTCCCTTGCCAGGTGACGAAGCTCGATGGCCCGGAATAGGCCGGGTGGCGGGTCTCATCGACGACGAAGCCGAAGCGACCCATTCGGTACTCGTCAGACGGGACCAGAAAGCGCCGCTCCTCAGTGCCTGCACCACGTCGGCCGCCGGGCGTGGCGACGACTTCGACAAAGCCGGGCTGCTGGTCCGAGGAGATCGCCGACACGACGATCCAGTCGCCGGCATGCTCCTGCTCGAAAGCGCGCCGATCCTTCTCCCGGGATTCGCCAGGCTGGAGCACAGTCCCAAAGATCGCCTCCCACGCATCAGGCCAGCTATCCCTAATCGTGCGCTCCGCACAGCGTCGCTCGTAGCTCGTGAACAGATGCGGGAAGGTGATCGCCACGATCGCCCAGCCCTCGTCCTCCTCGTACCAGCCACCCCGCGCGCGCAGCATCGAATTGACGCTGCGGTTGCGTTCGGCGGAAAGATGAAGGCCGCCGTGTCCTGCCGTCGAATGGCAGACGACGCCTTCCGCATAGACGGTCGCGCCCTGCGATGGGCCCCAAGGCGTGTTCGCCGTGGAGGCGATGTCGCGGCGGCCGAGCGCACGCGCCTCGCGCTGGTGCTCGGCGTTCTCCGCGATCTTCGCGCGGAAGGCGGCCTCGTCGGCGAGCTCGCCCGAATGGCCGTAGAAGTCGGAGTGCTTCCATTCGGCGATCGGCCGGCCGATGCGCCAGCCGGTTGCGAGATAGTGGCGGCCCTCGCGTGCCGGCAGCATGGCGAAGGCGGTGTCGGCAACACGCGCGGCGAGGAAGCCGTCGCTGCTGCGACCAAACTCGACCTCGGGAAATCCGGAAGCCGTACTTTCCATCATGGTGGGGAAGGGAGGGGACGTGGTCATGCGGCCGTCCTCCAGTCTACCACGCCCGCCGCAGTCGCATCGGCCGTCACCTCGTCGAGAACGGCATCCGGATAGCCGTGACTCTCCAGCCAGGTTTCGGCATCAACGCGGCTGTTGGCGAGGTAGACCAGCTCCGCATCCTCGCCGGCCCGGTCGAGCACGCGGACCGCACCGAGCTTCGGCCGTTCGGTCACGACGAACGTCAGGTCGCGGTCGACCGGGAAGGTCCGGTGGACGCGAAGCACCACGACACCGTCGCCGCCATAATCGCCGGTGTGCAGCGTGATGCTCGCACTGATGACGGTGTTGCCGACGCGGCGTTCGGGTTGCTTGCGGATCAGCCGGCCGCCGCGATTGCGGTATTCCCAGGCCGCGAGCTTCTTGCGGTGCCGCTCCGGCGGCCGCGGCGTGCCGTCGAAAAACCGGACGATCGCGCCGAGTGGGACGAGGTCGAAGATCAACTGTGCGGACATGACGTCCTCCTGTTCATTGGGGCTGGAAACCAAGCCGCCGCCGGCTGAGACGGCGGCGGGGCGTTAGTCGGATTGTCGATGCGGGCCGGCCTATTCCACCGCCTCGCGGAACGCGTCTTCGACCGAAGCTTCGCCATCGTCGGTATCGCCGGCCTCCGGGTCCTCGACCTGGTCGGCGGCCGCGTCATCTGCTACGACGGCGTTCTTCGCCAGCCACGACGACACGGCGGCCTTGTCCGGAGCGAACAGCGCAGCCGGAGGCACGAAACGGCCTTCTTTGAAGTGCTCGACCAAAGCGGCGCGGGTGTCCTTCACCTTCTGGCGCGGGAGAACCGGCGTGTCCTTGCACGAGCCTTCGAGCGCAGCGCGCGACAGGCACGACAGGAAATCGTCGGTGCCCATGTTCGGCAGGAAGTTGGCCGCGCCGACAACGTCACCGGCGACGCGGGCGACGATGCCGCTGTCGGTGCGGTTCTCCCGGCACGACAGGACATCCGAGAGGGTTGAGCGCGCCGCGACGCGGAGTGTGTCGATGTCGAGGACGAGCTTGCCATCCTGATCGAACAGCGCGGCGGCATGGCGGGCGATGCGCCGATTGCCGTAGTAGGTCCCGCCGCTGCCGGACTCGACCGAGACGTTCTGGCCTGCGAAGGCGAGGATCAACAGCGCCATCAGCGTGTCGTCCTCGATCGGCGCGCGGGCGAGCGCCTCGTGCAGGGCATCCGTCCGGAAGTCGCCGATCATCTCGAGGCCTTTGCGCGTCATGTCGGGACGCGGCTTCGAAACTGTTGCGGACTCATCCGCAGCGTCACTGTCGACCGCCGCACCCTTGCCCGTCGCCTTCTTCGCCGCGGGCATGCGGTAATGCACGCTCTGCACCCGGCCGTCACGGTCGAGATACATCGCGGTGCAATCGCTCTTCGAGGCCTTGCCGTAGACGCGCTCTGCCTTCGGCGGCAGCTTGACCTCGCCCCAGTTCGTCGTCTCAGCGATGACGCCGCGCTTCGGCAGGTTGTTCGTCATCCATTCCTGCTGCGCGCCGAGGAAGGCCTCGACATCCGTGGTATAGCGGCTGTCCTCATCTGCTGGCGCGAACAGATCCTCTGCCCATTGGATTCCGTAAGCCTGGACGAGGTCGTCGCCGAAGCTGGCATCACGTGCGTACATGCGGGCCTTGGTCAGAGCCTGCGCCACGCTAAACCACGACACCTGCGGATCGGCCTTGGAGGGCTTGTGCTTCTTCCAGACCTCCTTCTGCTCATCCAGCGAGGCGGAGGCGATGGTGCGGAGCTGCCGCTCCTCGGGCATGTCGCCCTTCGCCATCTGATCGAGCATGGCGGGCAGCACGTTCGCCAAGAGGCGGAGCTTTCTGATCTGTCGCACCGGCAGCGCCAAGGCGACGCCGATCACCTCTTCGGTCCAGCCGAGCGCGACGAGGCGTTCGATCGCGCGCCACTGGTCGACGGGATTGAGCGCTTCGCGGGCGATGTTCTCGATCATCGAGCGCATGGCGCCGTTGTCGTTCGCCGCCTCATCGACGAGGACGTCGATCTCCTCGAGGCCGGCGGCGATCGCCTGCTTCACGCGGCGATGACCGGCGTTGATGACATAGCCGTTGCCACCGCCAGTCTCAGGCGTGATGACGGGCGGCTGGACGATGCCGACGGCCTTGATCGTCGCCAGCAGCAGGGCGTCGGCCTGCGGCGTCGACTTCGTCTGGCGCATGCGGTCCGGACTCTCCTTCAGCGCACGCGGATCAATCTTGATGAGTTGCATGGGATTTCTCCTGTTCGGGGTTGGTGGACCGCGCCTCGCGGGTCCTTCCTCGTCTTCTTTCCGAAGACATCCTCCGGCCCGCGGAGCGGTCGGGCCGGCACAACAGCGGCCGAGCATCCCTGTCCGGCCGGACAAGCAGGGCTCTTAAGCCCTGCGAAGGACGACGGGCCGGGATCGCGCAGGCGGCGGTTGAGCGTCAGCGTTGCCGGCTTGGCCGATCTGCGAGCGGCTTTCCTTCTTCATCACGCTGCAATGGCGTTCTCGCCGCTCCCCTCCACATCGCTCGCAAGGGCCTTCTCCACCTCCGCCAATCGACGGCGCTTCTCCCTGAGCTCGGCGGCGAAGGCGAAGTCGCCGTCCTCGCGCGCCTGATACGAGGTGAGCCTGCGGCGTGTATCCGCGAGACGCTGGTGATAGCGCTCGCGCTCGCCCTCCAAATCGTCGAGCGCATGCTCCAGTCGCGAGATCGCGCCGAGCGGCGTGACCGTGACGGGCAGCTCGATCTCGGCTCCCGCGCCGGTGCGTAGCAGCACGGTGGTGTAGCGGTAACCGTCGCGGCCGAAGCGTTCGCCGGAATATGCGAGGTCAAAGCCGCCGATCGTGGCGATCACAATCTCGCCCTCCTGCTGAAGCTGCACGAGGGTCAGGATCTCCTTCATCAGCGCGCGGCCGGCCTCCTTGCGCTCGACATAGCGCTTGCCGGCCACGCTCGCGGCGAAGGCGTCGCCGGCCGTCGCAACGCAGCGTTCAATATCCTTGCCGACATCTGCGATCCGCCGCGTGCAGAACTCGATGTCGCGCTCCGCGTCGCGGATCTGCCGGCGGACGGCGTGATGATCGTCGATATGCGCCGCGCGGAGACGTTCCAGCCGCGCGATGTCGGCTTCCAGTCCCGCCTTCTGCATCAGCCGTTCGTCGCCGCTGGCGATCGCCTTGGCCATCGCGAACTGGTTGGCCTGACCTTCGCCGAGGTCCTCGAGCCGACGAATCGACGTGTCGCCGGAGAGCGCCGCGGCGATGAAACGGGCCTTGCGCTCGTTGTTCTGCCACATGCTCGCGTCGAGCGACCCCTCCGTGGCATAGGCAAAGATGTCGATGAAATCGTTCTGATTGCCCTGACGCTCGATCCGACCCTCGCGCTGCGCGATCTGCGACGGCAGCCACGGCACGTCGAGATGGTGGAGCGCCTTGAGCCGAAGCTGCGCGTTGACGCCAGTTCCCATCGTGTCGGACGAGCCGATCAGGAAGCGGACCTTGCCGGCGCGCACGTCGCCGAACAGGCGCTGCTTGGCCTCGGACTTCCTAAAGTCCTGCATGAAGGCGATCTCGGACGCCGGCACGCCCATCCGGACAAGCTCGTCTCTGATCCAGCGATAGGCCGAGAAGCCGCGTGTCTTCTCCACGCTGATGGTGCCTAGATCAGAGAAGATCATCTGCGCGGCGCCTGGCAGCTCGTAGAGCTTGCCGTCGGCGCGCACGTAGCTGTGTTCCGATGTCTCCTTCCAGATGCGGAAGGCGTTGGCGACGAGCAGGTTCAGCTTGTTGTCCGGCTCGTTGTCGCTACTTGGATCGACCAGACGCAAATCGATTGCCGCATGGCGGCCATCGGTGATGACGGAGAGCAGGATGTCGTCGCCCGGCTCGGGCGGCCGATCGCGCATCTCGATTGCCTTGATCCGCGCGTCTAGCAGGGACTGATAGCGCCTGAAGGCGGGGGTTGGCTTTGCGGTCAGGATCTGCCGCTTGCCCGTCGAGATCGCCGGGACCCTCACATATTGCCGTAGATCTTCCGGCATCACCACGTCGGCGAAGGATCGGAACATCGCGATCAGCTCGGGGACGTTCACGAAAGTCGCGAAGCGCGTGACCGGCTTGTACTTGCCGGACGGCTGGAGCTCGAGCTCGGTCGAGACGTCGCCGAAGGTCGAGGCCCAGGCGTCGAACTCGTGCAGGCCGCGATCCCGAAGCGCCGCGTAGCCGAGATAGCGCTGCACCGAGAACATCTCGCCGAGCGTGTTGGTGATCGGCGTACCGGAGGCGAGCACCAGCGCCCGGCCGGGGTTCTTTGTTTCGATGAAGCGGGACTTTACATAGAGATCCCAGGCGCGCTGCGAGCCGTTGGGGTCGACGCCCTTCAGCGTCGACATGTTGGTGGCGAAGGACAGCTTGCGGAACTCCTGCGCCTCATCGACGATGATCTGGTCGACGCCGATCTCCGAGAGGGTGAGGAGGTCGTCCTTGCGCGTAGCGAGTGCTTCGAGCCGTTCCTTCAGGCCCTCCTTCAGCCGCTCAAGCCGCTTGCGCGAGACACGGTCCTCGCTCTCGACCTTGGTCAGCAGTTGCTCGTACAGCTCGAGCTCGTCCTGGATCATCTGCTGCTCGAATGCGGACGGCACGCCAATGAAGCGAAACGCCGAATGCGTGATGATGATCGCGTCCCACGTCGCGGTCGCGGCGCGCGACAGGAAGCGATGCCGCTTGTCTTTGGTGAAGTTGGTCTCGTCGGCGACGAGGATGCGGGCACCCGGATAGAGCGCCAGGAACTCACGCGCGGCTTGCGCCAGGCAATGGCCGGGAACGACCAGCATGGCCTTGGCAATCAGGCCAAGACGGCGCTGCTCCATGATGGCGGCCGCCATGGTCATCGTCTTGCCGGCGCCGACGGCGTGGGCGAGATAAGTTGCGCCCGAAGCGATGATGCGCCAGATGCCGCGCTTCTGGTGTCCGTAGAGAACGAACGCGCCCGAGGCGCCCGGCAGCTTCAGGTGCGAGCCGTCGAAAGCGCGCGGCACGATGTTGTTGAAACGGTCATTATAGACCCGCGCCAGGCGATCGGTCCGATCCGGATCGGACCAGATCCAGTTCTGGAATGCGGCCTTGATCTTGTGCAACTTCTCCTTCGCCGCCTCGGTATCGACGACATTGAGGACACGACGCTCGCTATCGCCGTCCTTGATGGTGTCGAAGATCTGGGGCACCGAGGAATTGAGCGCATCGGAGAGAAGCTGTCCGGCGTGCCGCCGCTCGGTGCCCCATTCGGAGGTGCCGGCGGCCATCCAGCCGAGCTGCCGGGCTTCCACGGTCCACGACGCCAGTTCCGGCATGTGGTGGATCTTGATCTCCGCACCCATCGTCTCGTGGACGAAAGCGACGATATCGGCGGCGGGGATCCACGGCGCCCCGAGCCGCGCCGTGATGTCTGATGGCCGGAGGTCGACGGGTTGCACCTCCCGCAGGGCCGCCACATTGCGCCCATATTCGGGGTCGAGCGCGGCCGCGGCCTCCGCCGCCGCGAGCTTCGATCGGACGGCGCCTGAGAGATAGGCGTCGGCGGTCTGCCAGGTGCCGTCGGCCGGATCGCGGAAGACGGCGCTGCCGAGCTCGGCGATGACGTCGTCCCGATCGCGATGCACGAGCTCGGCGATGTGGTCGGGATCGACATGGCCGCGCTCGTTGAGCACGACGGCCAGCGCGTCGGCGGCGCTGGTGATGATCGGCGGCGCCGGCGGGGCGATCACCCGCTCGGTGAAGATCGGGCCCGGCCTCGCCGTATCGGATTCGAGATCGTAGTCCTCGATCGACGCGACCAGCCAGCAGTCGGGGATCATCGAGGAAAGGCTGGAGGTTCGGCCGGCGATGGGTCTCGCGGACTTCGCCGGTTTCCGGGTCTTCCGTCGTCGAGACGACGGTCGTGTTGATCGGGCCGAAGGCGCGGACGAAGTTCGACCAGGCGATGCGCAACCTGACCTGCGCGTCCTTCCACGGCCGGTCGAGCTCCTGGCATTTCAGCGTCTCGCGCACCGCATCGCGGATCGGGATCAGTTTCTGGATGATCCGGGCATGCTTTTCCGGAATGCCATCGGCGCTGCGGCCCTTGCGCACCGCAACAGGGACTGGCTCACCATCGAGGATCTGCATCAGGCCTAGCCGGTGATCGAGGAGATAGCTGCCCTCGCGCGCCGTGAGGCTCGCGGAGCTATCCGGCTTCGCCGGCACGACCTCGTCCTCGCCGTCAGAGTCGATCACCTCTGGTTCGCCGTCATAGATGGCGTCGGGAAGGAGGGTGATCGCCTCGGCCAGTACGGGCGCGAGGTCCTCGCCGGCCTTGGAAAGACAGGTGTAGGTCTCTCCGAACGGACCGGAGGTCAGCGCGTGCGCGCCGAGCACAAGGCCAGGATGGCGCGCAAACCAGCGATTGACGCGAATGGCGCCGTCGTCATCGGTCGCCGGGCGCACCTCCTCGACGTCGAGCCAGGACAGGTCGCCCTCCAGCTCGCCGTGCTTGCGCCGGCGGAAGAACAGGATGTCGACCACGACGTCGGTGCCGGCATCGGCGCGGAAGCTGCCTTCCGGCAAACGGATCGCACCGAGGAGATCGGCATCCTTGGCGATCAGCTCGCGCGCGGAGCCATCCACCTTGTCCATCGTGCCGTGCGAGGTGACGAAGGCGGCGAGGCCGCCCGGCTTCAACAGCTTGATCGCCTTGACGAGAAAAAAGTCGTGGAGGCGCAGGCCTTGCGAGCGCAGGGCGCGATCCGAACGGACGGTGCGATCGGAGAAGGGCGGATTGCCGATCGCAAGGTCGAACCTCGCCGGTAGATCGGCGCGCGCGAAATCGCCGGTGACAATCCGCGCCCGCGGCTGCAGCAGCCGCGCGATGCGCGCCGTGACGGGATCGAGCTCGATGCCAGTAACGTGCGAGACATGGCGTAGCGCTTCGGGCATCAGTGCCGGAAACAGGCCAGTGCCGATCCCAGGCTCGAGCACACGTCCGCCGCGCCAGCCGAGCCGCAGCAATGCCGCCCAGATCGCCCGCACGATGAACTCCGGCGTGAAATGGGCGTACTGCGTGCAGCGCGCGAGCGAGGCGTAGTCGGCATCACCGACCGCATCCTGCAGGTCGGCGCCGATCTCGTCCCAGCCCTTCGCGAACTCGGTTTCGCCCGGCCGGCGGAAGATGCCATTGGCAAGCTCCGACGCGCCAAACCCGGTAAAGCGGATCAGTTGCCGCTGCTCCTCAACAGTCGCGGCCCGCTTCTCGGCCGCGATCTGGGCGGCGAGCCGGACCGCCGCGACATTGTCGCGGGCGCGCTGCTTCCAGTTCCTTGCGAGGCCGCGCGCATCAGCAAGGTAGAAATTGTCGCCGCGCTTGCGCGAGCCGGCCGGGGAGGGCTGCGTCGACGAGACCGCCGGCCCTGCGGGGACCGACGGCGACGGCGGCGGATCGTCATCATGATCGTCGGCGCCGCCGGGATCGTGGCCGAACGCGGTAACGCCAAGGCCGAGGTCCGACGAAAGGGCGGTGTTGCCGAAGAGGCCGAGGGTGAATGGATCGTCATGCGCCATTTGGAAATGTCCTTCTGCTGGGCGCGCGCAGCCGTCCGCCGCCGCGAGCTGCGACGGACGGCATGGGCGCTTGCGGGATTGACGGAGAGCCGGCGCCAGGGCCGGGTGCGGAAATGCGAAGCCCGGCGTGTGGCCGGGCTGCTCGCAGGTCGGGAAGGGAAGGGCAGGCTAGGCAGCGACCCTCTCCGGCAGATGGCGCAGCTGCACCGGCAGCTTGGCCGCGATCTCCGCCTCGGTGAGGTCGTCGAGAAGCTTCAGGATGGTGCCGCGCTGGCCCGTGTAGACGAGCACGGTGCGGCGACCGCGCATGGTCGTGGGCCAGCGCTCGCTGGCATAGCCGCGATAGTCCTCATGCGTGCTCGACCAGATGTGCTCGAGCCGCTCGTCGCGCGTCATGGCGCGGACCGGCCGCGATTCGCGCTCGATGATCGCCGCCTTCATCCGCTCCGGCGACCCCCGGTCAGACAAGTCGCAATAGCCGTGGAACCAGCGCCGCCTGCCGTCGATGGTGAGCGCGAAGAAGATGCTGGTGACCCTGCCAGTCATGAATTCGCGCATCGCGAACATGTCGGCGCGCATCCATAGCGGCGGCAGGATCTCGAGCATATAATCATGATCGCATTCCGCGATCTCGAACCACTCGCCCGCAAAGAGATGCGGGGCGTCGCCTTCGGCCATTGCCGGATCGCCGCGATGGCGGTGGAACATACGGTACATCTCAGGGCGCGTGGCGAGGCCTTCGAAGATTTTGCGAATGATAGGGGAGGTGTGCATCGGCGGCTCCTTTTCAGCCTGACCGGGCTGAAGCGCGAGCGATCCGCCTGATCTCCTCATCACTTCAGTCCTTCGTCACACCTCCTCGGCAGCCGCCTCTCCGGTCCGGTGGGTCAAGGGCCGCGGCACGCGGGCGAAGCTTCACCCTTGACGCGCCGGCCGGGCATGCGGCAGCGATCCTCGCTTTTTCTCATTCCTCATATTCGTTCGCCTTCCCGCAGACGACATACAGCACGGGACCATGCCGTGCCTTCCTGTCGACCTCCGATTCGGGCGGCGCAGAGGTCCTCGTTCCAATCGTCGGTGCGCGGCTGCGACCGCAGGAAACGAGAGCCGGCCTGGTCCGCGATCTCCCGAATCCGACGGGCGTAGACTTCGCCCTGCCGATTGTTATCGGTCGCGGCGACAATGAGGGCATTGGCGCGCCCGGCCAAAGCGCGGATCGCCGTCTCTGTCGCAGGCGCCCATCCCCCGCCCGTGCTGATATACAGAGTGTCATCACGCAGCTCTTCGATAGCGGCGAGGCTCATCGCATCGACTGCGGCTTCCGTCACACAGATGCGCAAGGAATCCACGGAACCCAGGCGGAACAGCTCTTTCGCACCGCCCGTCGCAAACCCGCGCCAGCTCGGGCCACGCTCCTCCCAGCCAGTGATGACGCCGACCGAATTGCTGTGTGCCGCCCACATGCTGCCTTGCGGGCCCTCGCGAAGTCGTCCTTCGGCAATGGCGGCGGCGAAAATCCGTTCGGGGATATGCCGCTCGTCGACCAGGTAGCGCCAGCTCGCGGAGCCGGGCCGAGGTTCCGATCGGCGACGCCAACGCTGCGCGATCGAGGCGAGCGGTTTTGGCCTTGCGGTCGGCCGCCAGGCGGGCGCGCTGGGCACGAAGCCGACGACGCCGGAAACACGATCACACGCGTCAGCGAATCCAACGGCGCCAAGATGTTGGGCGAGCAAAAACACGTCCCCCTTCGCCGTCGAGAGGGGATCGAACCAGCCGCGACCCTGGTGGATGACGATGATGATGTTGGTGTCGCGGCGATACTTGATCGCACGGCGGGTACTTTCCTTGAGATCGACCTTCCAGCCGTCTTTCTCCAGCAGGGCTGCGCAGCCAACGTTTTTGCGCAGCTCTTCGATTTCTCTCTTGTCCATTGTTTGCACCGGCGTCGCGTAGGCGACAACCGGCCCCTTCTTCTGTTGGTCCACTTGGTCCTGGCCTTGCGGCACATCCCCGACCGGCCGCGAAGCCTGCCGAATGCAAGGGCGCGCGTACAAGCTGTCGAATTCGTCAGATAGCTGGGCGCGGCGTAGCTTCCCTTGCAGCCGGCATGGCGCCAGCGGCAGCCGGTCACCCGGCTCAATGAGCCGGGCACCAGGGGTCGTATTCATGGACGATGGCGTCCTGGTCGCCGTCGTATTCGCTGGAGACCATCACACCGAATTCGCTCTCAGCCTGGAAAAGGATGACCGGCACCATCAGCGTGCGGGCCAGATCGAAAGCGTGGTTCTGAGCGAGGGTGAGATCGTGCGACATCGAAAGGCTCCCGTCTTGCGGCGGGGACCATCCCCGCTCGACAGGCGCCGACGTGTTCGGGGATGGCTGCGGTCACCTCGCAGGCGAAGCCGAAGAGGTCGCACGCTTGCGTAGCGAACCCCTTGCGGGTTGATCGTGGAAGGCCGCACCAGAACCAAGGAAAGCCCATTCGAGAGCGGGGTTGGTCCATCACCGAAAAGTATGGCGAGCCAGCGCGCACATCTTTCGTCCAGCGGACGCAGTGTTAGTCTGATTAACAGCGAGAACTGCCGCCGTCCTTTTGTCGGGAGCGAAAGTGGATTTGCCCACCTGGAGGTTGCTCTGCGAAAGGTCCGACGCGAATATACGGCAGCTTTCGATGACTCAGCAGCTGTCTTGTTCGGGGACTCGGGCCGTTTCGCGTCAGGGATGGCAGCCCGTAAGGGGGGAAGACCCGCTCGCCGGGCTTCAGCGCAGCCTCCAGCCCGGCCCGCAGGGCGACGCCCACTTTCTTCGCAGTCGGAGGCGCACAACAGCCGATATATTTTCCGAAACCGCTCGCTGAGCACCCTCAATGGCTTTCAGCACCGGTATTAAACTTCTGAATCGATAGGCCTGATCGATTCGATATCTTAATTGGACGGCGGTTTCGACAGGTGCGATTCTTGCGCATGTCCGAACTCACGGTGCCATACCTCGTGCTCCAACGTTGCGATCCGGCCCGCAATATGGCCAGGTTCTATGTCCTCACGATCGAACCGACTCTGTTCGGTGATACGGCATTGGTGCGCGAATGGGGACGTCTGGGCCAACGCGGCCGCCGGCGGATGGATCTGTTTGCCGGGAGGGTCCAGGCCGTCGAAGCGCTCGAGGCTTGGCTCGTCCGCAAAGCACGCCGTGGTTATGCTCCAAAGACTCCCGCGTCTTGAATGCAGCCGCCCAACCTACCATCCTGATTGAACCGTCGATTTTCGAACTTCTTTACAAGCCGAACAGCTGTTTTGCGCTTACGGGAGCAATCCCTGTCGAAACGCAAGCGCCACAGCGTGTGGAAGGGTCGATGCAGCGAGATTTCGCCTGGCATTGTCCAGGTGAAACTTCACGCCTCGCGGTTTGATACCGAGAAGCTCAGCTACATCTTGCATTGTCTTGCCGTCAGAAATCCAACCGAGACACTGCCGCTCGCGCTGAGTCAGCGCGCAACCCTGCTGCTCGTTCGGGATCGTGCATCCAATTCTAGCGGCACTCACATGTGCATGGTATGTGTGCCCTATCATTTCCAACATGTCCTGCGAGGTCTCGATGAAACGTTCGAGTCCCAGGCTGCGCTCGTCCACCGCCAGCGTAAACGCCGCGAACTGGTTTTGGCTTGAGGGAATGCGAATGGTCAGGCCGGTCCTGATCTTGAAGCTGAGCGCATCATCGAACAGGCGGCGCTCTTTCGCCGACTTTGCGCTTCGCGCCTCACGTCCATCCCACAGGAACACACGGCTCGTGTTTCGCGGCTCCTGAAGAACGGGATCGATGTTGTGATAGCCTTCGCGAAAATAGTGGCTGGTCCAGCTCTTCGGATAGGATGAGATCAGAATGGGGCCATTGGCGCGCTGACCAAAATAGGCAAACCACCGGAATCCCAGGGCATGCGCAGCTCGTTCCGCAACACGCCCAAAATCATCTTCCGTATGGGCAGCGTGCAGACAATCGACGAATTCATCGCATGCTCTTTTGACATCTTTCATTGCGCCACTTCAGTCTTTTCTTAGTTCCCACAACGCGAATATTCTGATGATTCGCGCTCCACGTGCAGGCATGTATTGCGACGTTGCGGCAGCTTTGCGGCACGAACAATTCGATATCGCCCTGTCAAACTACAGCAGCAACGCGCACATACGACGGAGGAGAACAACCTCCGACTGCAGCCACTCAAAGCAGAATATTTTCTCCACTTGGTAGAGGCTAAGGAATTTCATTCCCTGCGCTGTCAGACCTGCGCATCACGGAACTTATACAGTTTCCAAAGTGCGCGCGCGGATAGCCGTGCCTTGCGAATACGGTTCGCCACCCAACAGATCCATAAGCGCCCTGTCAGAACTGACAGCGCAACATTGTGATCGCGCCTGCTTTCTTGATCTCGAAGCTGTGATTCGTAACTTTGAGGTTAAGAATGAAGGTCATTGTTCGCACGCGTGCGGCGCTTCTGCAGGATTCTGAACTGGCAATGGGAATGCACCGCCTGCGAGGGCGTGTATTCAAGGAACGGCTCGACTGGGACGTCTCTGTCTACGACGGATTGGAGATCGATCAGTACGACACCTTCAAGCCAACTTATCTCCTGGCACTCGAGCAGAACGACGTTGTGGGCTGTGTTCGCCTGCTGCCCACCACCGGACGCAATATGCTGGCCGATACGTTCCCGGTGTTGCTCGATGGTAACGCGGCGCCGAGGGCGGCCAGAATTTGGGAGAGCTCGCGCTTCTGCGTTGACACCAAAAGTGCGGCGGCAACAGCAGAGAATGGTCTGCACAAAGCGACATTCCTGCTGTTTGCAGCCATGATCGAATGGGGGCAGCAGCACAATCTTCAGGCCATCGCAACAGTCACTGACCTGCGCATGGAACGCATCCTGCGCCGGGCCGGATGGCGGCTCGATCGCCTCGGCATGCCTCGCCAAATCGGCTCGACCAAAGCCGTCGCCGGTTTGTTGCCGATCACTAAGGAGGCTCTCGGCGCGATCCGAGCGGCCGGGCAGATTTCAGGGCGTGCAATTGACGCACCATCAAGCCTGGCGATCGCAGCCTAGCATCCAACCTCTCAGTTCCTGACAAGAAGGCTCTCAACCATGGATCCAGCTGCATTCGCAGCTCTGGCCGAGCGATGCGCCCCGACGGCAATGGTCCGGCCGCTGACGGCAATCGTGCGGCAGGCAAGCTCGTTCGAGCCGCTGCTCATCACGATTGAAGGACGCAAACCAATTCCGATTCAGGCCACTGATCGTGACGAAGCCATCCAGCTCGCGACCGAGGCCATCGCCTCCGGTCAGAAGGTCCGAACGGGTCTCGGTCAACTTGATGCGGAGGAAACACGGAAGGCCGGGCTAACGGCTAGTACCACCTTCGATGCGTGCCAGCACATTGCCGGGCTTGGCAGATTGTTCGATGCGAGACTGCAAGCGGCGAGCCTAAAACGCGCAGACCGCGACCAGGCGTTTGCCGAGGTTGTCGCGAGCTTCGCGCCGAAGGCTTCCAGTCAAGTCTCGGAGCCTCGTATCGAGCCGATGGCGACCACCGGTCGCGATCGCCCCACCGGCGATACGGCGATCAATCCACCCGCAGCCTCTACCAGCGAGCGCCGGCCCTGGGACGTTTATCGCTCGGGAATAGGCACGTCAGCCTTTGTTTACGAACGATGAGGATCGCCGTTTTTTCTCAACTCACTGCCGCGGTCCGGGCTGCTGGGGTCCGGCTGCAGTGCCAATCGGAGCCGTGCCATGACTTCTCCTGTTAAACACTCCGCTGCCCTCCTTTGCTTGGGCGCCGTTCTCAGCGTCGCCTTGGTTGAGCCGGCGTTCGCGCAGACGGCGAACATCGAAGGCGTGCTGCAAAACATCGTCAACATGCTGACCGGCAACGTCGCCCGCCTGCTGGCGACGCTAGCGGTCATTATCGTCGGCATCGCCTGGATGTTCGGGTATCTCGATCTGCGCAAGGCGGCCTATGTCGTGCTCGGCGTCGCCATCACGTTCGGCGCCTCCGAGGTGGTTTCGACCTTGACTGGGGGTCATTAATGACCGAGGCCGCGCGTCTCACGGAGGACACCTTGTTCCTGGCCTGCACGCGTCCGGCCATGGTCGCCGGCGTCACGATGGAGGCTATGGCGCTCAACGTGATGTTTTCCTGCATCCTGTTTCTAGTAGCTGGCAGCATTCTCTACGGCTTGGTCGCGGTCCCGATCCATGGCCTTTGCCGCATCATCTGCCGGCACGACCCTAACATGTTCCGGATTCTGCTTGCCTTGATCGAGACGCGAGGGCGCACGCGCAACGCGTCATTTTGGGGCGGATCGTCCTGCACGCCGCTCAAGCTCGTTCGGCGATATCGAACAAGAGACCTTGGCTATGCGTAACGCAGCGCTGAAGACCCGAGAGATCGGGCCAGACGTGTACCTGCCGTTCGGCCGGCATGTGACGGATACGGTGATCAGTCTCACGACACGAGCGCTGCTCACGGTGATCAGGCTTGACGGCACTTCGTTCGAAACCGCCGAGACGGCGGATCTGAACGACCTTCACGCCAAGCTGAACCTCACGCTGCGCAACGTGGCGGATCCACGGCTGGCGCTATGGACCCATCTAATGCGCCGCCGGACGTCAGACTATCCGGCTGGTGCGTTTCGCTCGCCATTTGCGGCCGCGCTTGACGCACAATATCGCGAACGGCTTCGCAACGAAGCGCTCTTTCGCAACGATCTTTATCTGACGCTGGTCTGGCATCCCGGCCGCGCCACCACGGACGTCGCCGCGGCGTTCTTCAAGCAGCTTGGCCGACGCGCTGCGCAATCCGTCGAAGTCGACAGCGACGCCTTGAAGCGGCTCGAGGATGCCAGGCGCGACATGGTCGCGGCACTGGAGCGCTACGGTGCCCACACCCTTGGATTGGTTGAGCGCGACGGCGTCGTCTTTTCAGAACCGATGGAACTGCTCCACGCCATCACAAGCGGGGAGTGGATGCCGGCCCCATTGCCGCAAGGGCCGATCGGCCCCGCGCTCTATTCAAACCGTGTCATCTTCGGCCGCGAAGCCATCGAAATCCGGGGTGCCGGCGGATCGCGCTTCGCTGGCATGTTCGGGATCAAGGAATATCCGGCGTCCACCCGGCCTGGGCTGCTGAACGCACTGCTGTCCGCGCCCTTTGAGATCATCCTCACTCAATCTTTTGCGTTTCTCTCAAAAGCCGACGCCAAGACCGTTCTGACGCGCAAGCAGAACCAGCTGGTCTCGGCGCAGGATCCGGCGGCCTCGCAGATCGACGAGCTCGCTGACGCGCTGGACGATCTCGAATCCAATAGGTTCGCGCTCGGCGATCATCACCTCTCGCTGCTGATCTATGCGGAGACGCCTTCCCAGCTACAGGACCACATGAGCGTGGCGCGGCGCGCACTGGCCGACGCCGGTAGCGTGGTCGCGCGCGAAGATCTTGGACTTGAAGCGGCTTATTGGGCGCAGCTCCCCGGACTGTTCAAGTATCGGGCACGAACTGGAGCGATCAGCTCACGCAATTTCGCGGCGTTTTCCCCGTTCCACACCTATCCCACCGGAAGGGCTGCCGGCAACCATTGGGGGCCGGCTGTTGCGATGCTCAAGACCGCGTCAGGCTCGCCGTTCTACTTCTCGTTCCATCACGGCGATCTCGGCAACACCTTCATCTGCGGCCCGTCCGGGTCCGGCAAGACCGTCGTGCAGAACTTCCTGCTGTCGCAGGCCGAGCGGCTTGGCGCCACTTACGTCTTCTTCGACAAGGACCGTGGCGCAGAACTCTTCGTACGCGCTGCCGGAGGGGCCTATCTGACGCTCCACAACGGCGTTGCAACCGGCTGCGCGCCGCTCAAGGCGCTGGAGCTGACGCCAGCGAATCTGTCCTTTCTCGGCGCACTTATCCGGAAACTCGTCACGCCGGAAAACCGGCCACTGACGGTGACCGAGGAGGAGCAGATCGATTCCGGATTGCGCGCTCTTGGTCATCTCCGGCAAGCGGAACGCTCGTTCGGGGCGCTGCGAGCCTTTCTTGGCCAGCAGGACCGCGAGGGCATTGGTGCCCGGTTAGAGAGATGGTGCCGTGGCGCGCCTTTCGGCTGGGTGCTCGATGGCGAGCAGGATGCCATCGGGCTAGAGGCCCGGTTCATCGGCTTCGACATGACCGATCTCCTGAATCATCCGGCCGTTCGCACGCCGCTGATGATGTATCTCTTCCATCGGGTCGAGCGGCTGATCGACGGCCGGCGCCTGATCATCGACATCGACGAGTTCTGGAAGGCGCTCGGCGACGAGGCATTTCGTGATCTCGCCAACAACAAGCTGAAAACCATCCGCAAGCAGAACGGCGTCATGGTGTTCGGCACGCAGTCGCCACGCGATGCGCTGGCCTCGCCGATCGCACATACCATTGTCGAGCAATGCCCGACGCAAATCTTCCTGCCGAATGCGCGGGGAACGCGGTCGGACTATGTCGACGGCTTTCATCTGACCGAGACTGAATTCCGCCTGATCAAGGAGGAGCTCGCGCCCGAAAGCCGGCGGTTCCTGCTCAAGCAAGGCCACAACTCGGTGGTGGCCGAACTTGATCTCAGCGGCTTCGACGACGCACTCGCCGTGCTGTCGGGCCGGACGGAAACGGTCGAACTGCTCGATCGCATTCGTAGCGAGGTCGGCGACGATCCGGCCCGGTGGCTGCCAGTATTTCACGCGGAGCGGAGGAAAGTCCGATGATAGTTGAGCGCATGTCGGGGATGTTTGCCTCCGCGTCAGTCGCGGCCCTCCTGATGGCGTCTCCGGCTGCAGCCGAGATTGTGTTCGACCCGAACGTCTTTGCGCGGCAGTTTGAGCAACTGACCGAACTCAAGAAGCAGGTCGATACCCTGACGTCGCAGCTCAAGGTGGCGCAGGATCAATTGAACCAGGCCAAGCAGCTCTATGACAGCTTCAACAAGCGGACCAACGCCAACGATATCGGGTCGCTCTTGAACACACCGCAGTTCCGGAAAACTCTGCCCCAACAATTCTCAGACATCGAACGTCTCGTCGCCGGGCAGGGTGGCGGCAACTTCGCCGACGCGATCAACCATTATCTGTCGCAGAACCGTGCTTATGCCGGTAACAGCGGCAATTCCTATTACCAGAGCGAGCTCGACCGGATCGCGCGGCAGACCGGCGCCAAGCACTCCATGGGCCAAGCGGTCTATGACGCGGCTTCGCAGCGTATCGACGCGCTCGAGGAACTCAGAACTCGCATCAGCACGGCGACCGACGTCAAGGAGACATTGGATTTATCGGCCCGGCTGCAGGCCGAACAGGCGCTGCTGCAGAACGATGTGCTCCGGATGCAGGGCCTCGCGATGATCCAGCAGGCCCGCGCGGAGATGGACGGGCAGCGGGAGCGGGAGAGACGGCGACAACTCATCGATGAAATGAAGGCGGCCCTGCAATGAGGATGAGGCTTGCCATCGTTCTCCTCACCGTCGCCGCGGCGGCTCTTACGGGCTGCAACGACGCCAATGAGGGTGAGCATGTCAGAACTGTCGGTTGGTTTCTGGATCATCGGGATGAACTTGCGATGGCCCTCAAGGCGTGCCGCGACAATCCGGGCGAGCGCGGGAAAACTCCCGACTGCATCAACGCCAATGAAGCCCGCAAGAAGGCCTTCGTCAAAGAGATGAAGGACGCCATCAAGTAAGGACCGCCACGATGCACGTAAACGTCTTCGACAGTTTCCTGAAGGAGTTCGAGCAACCGATAACGGCATTTGTGTCGACGTCGGTTTCGAATCTCGCGTCGTACATCGATGGCCCGCTGCGCGTGGCCGTGATGCTCTATGTGGTCCTCTACGGTTTTGCCGTCATGCGCGGCGCAATCTCCGAGCCGATCATGGAATTCGCCTGGCGGGCGATGAGGATCGTGGTCGTCGTTCTGCTCGCGACCAATTCAAGCGCGTTCCAGCAATACGTCACGGGCCTTTTCTTCGACTCGTTGCCCAAAGAAATCGGCAATGCATTAGCGGGCTCAGGACTAAACACCAGTTCCGGAGCTCCTTTCGATCAGCTTCTCTCGAAAGGGATCGATGTTGCCAACAAGATCTACGATCAAGCAGGAATAACCGACGTAGCGCCGGCGCTCATTGCGGGCATTCTGCTTGTGTTCGTGGCGGTTGGTTCTTTCTTGCAGTTTGCCATCCTGCTTTACGCGAAAGTTGGTCTTGGCGTCGTCATCGCGCTCGGACCGATCTTCATTGCGCTGGGGCTATTTGAGGCGACGCGGCCGTTTACGGAAGCCTGGCTTCGGCAGGTCGCAAATTTCGTAATCCTGCTGGTGCTGGTGGTCGCGCTGGTCGGACTGATGTTAAGCACGGTCAGCGGCTTCATCGACAGGTTCGCAGCCAATGCGGGCACAGCCGGCGAGATGGTGGTGGCCGCGGTCGCGATCAGCGCAGTGCTCGGTCTGTCCGGATACATCGCACTGCAACTGCCGATCATCGCAGGCGGTCTTGCCGGGGGCGGCGCGTCGCTCGCAAGCCGGCTGGTCACAAGTCCCCTGATTGCCAATGCCACGGCCGCAGCCGGCGGCGCTTATGCCGGCGCACGCTGGTCGGCAAGCCGGGGTCTTGCTGCAGTCAGAGCCAGCCGGCAGGGCGGCAGTATGCGAAGGATCCGATCCCAGGGCACGACGACAGCGTAAGCAAGGATCGCCGGCATCAGGCGACAAGAAAGACAGGGGCATCAGAACGATGTGGCGTCGACTATTCATCATTTGCGTTATCGCATGGCAGCTTGGGGCCTGCGCGAACTGGACAAAGGGGCCGCCGTCCTGTGACGGTCTGACGCGCCGCCCACTCAACCGTTCACTTTGGGATTGGGAGAACGGCACGCCGCTGGCGGCGCCCGAAGCGCCAATTCCGCCGTCCGGGCCAGCACCCATCATCCGCAAGGGCGAGATTGGGCCGTCAGCGCCATCCAGCCATACCGCCAATTCGAGCTCTCGGTTGGACATTGCAGCCTCTTACCGCGCCTGCGGCAAGGAGGCGTGAGATGGTCCGGCAGGATGATCTGAAGACTTATTTCGACAACGCGCGCCGGTGGGAACAGGATCTGTTGCTGTCGGCCCATCGTTCGCGCCGAACGGCATGGGTGATCGCCGCGGGTGCCTGTGTATTGGCGGCCGCCTCGGTCGGTGCGGTGGCGGCCCTTGCGCCGCTCAAGACAGTCGAGCCGTTCGTCATCCGGGTCGATAATGCCACCGGCATTGTTGATACGGTCTCCGCGCTTAAATCGACGCCGGCGCGCTACGATGAGGCCGTGACCAAGTATTTTCTTGGCCGCTACGTGCGTGCACGCGAGGGCTACAGCTATCCCGAGGCGGAAGCCAACTTTCGAACCATTTCCTTGCTGTCCGGGGCGGGCGAGCAAGCCCGCTTCGCGGCATGGTACCGCGGATCGAATCCCGAAAGCCCGCAGGTCGTCCAAGGCCGGTTCGGGGTCGCCACGGTACGCATCAAGGCGATCTCGCTGCTGGCCGACAATGTCGCATCCGTGCGGTTCATGAAGGAGAGCCGCAAGGGCGAGGAAACCCGCATCACCCATTGGGTCTCGACGCTGACGTTCTCCTATGCCAGTGCGCCCATGTCCTCCGCCGACCGTCTTATCAACCCCCTCGGCTTTGTAGTTTCGGAATATCGCGCCGATCCGGAGGTCGTGCCATGAAACGTTTCGCCCTTTTTATGATCTTTGCGCTGGGATTCGCGGGGCCGGTGCTGGCGCTGCAGCAGCCGGCACCTGGTCAACACGACGCTCGCGTGCGCACGGTCACTTACGATCCGGCCAACGTGGTGCGGGTCAACGGCGTCATTCGGGCCTCAACCCAGATTTTGTTTGCCGAGGATGAGGAGGTCGCGCATGTCGCGATCGGCGACTCCGTCGCATGGGAGGTTGCCCCCGCTGGCTCGATTCTGTTCCTTAAGCCACGGGAAAAGCATCCGCCGACAAATCTGCAGGTTGTGACCACCCGGCCCGACGGCCGCAAGCGGTCCTACCAGTTCGAATTGTCGATCGCCGAGACCACGCTTGCGGACAGTTATTTTGTCGTCCGCTTCGCCTATCCCGGTGACGAGATAGAACGCCGTCGCGTGGAAGCCGCCGCGCGCGGCGCCGAGCGGGAAGGCGCGCTGATCGAGCAGACCTTCGACTTGCATCATGCCTATGGGGCGCGCAACTGGCGCTTTTCGGCGCAGGGATCGATCGACCTCGAGCCGGAAGCCGTGTTCGATGACGGCAAAGAGACCACTTTCCGCTTCGCGGGCAATCGCGAAGTTCCGGCGATCTACCTGATCAACTCAGACGGCTCGGAAAGCCTGGTGCCCAAGGATGTCCGCGGCGAGCTCGTGGTCGTCCATGCCACAGCACGAGAGTTTCGGCTACGCAAAGGCGAGAACGTGCTCTGCATTTTTAACGAGGCATTCGACGCGGTGGGGATCAACCCCGGTACCAATACCACCAGCCCCTCGATCGAGCGGCGGGCGAAGAAATCACTTCCATCCCTGAAGTCACGATAGGCGGGCGCGACATGACTGAGCATCACGATGAGACGATTGCCGGCGACCGCGGCATTACCCCCGTGGGAGGCGGGGACAATGGTCGAGCGGCGATGCTCAAGCGCGGCTTCGGCGCGCTGGCGCTGACCGCTTTTGCCTTTCTAATCATCTGGAGCACCTGGAAGAGCGATAAGCCAGTGAGCGATTCCGCCCGCAAGCTCATGATCCGGCCGGCGGCGGCGTTCGAGCCCGCACCGGAACCGCCGTCTGCACCAATCATCACGGCTTCAATTGCAGCCACGCCGGTCGCAGCTGCGCCAGCGGCGCCGGCACCCGCCTCCGACCAGCTGCTGGAGAGCGCCCGGCGCGCCCCAGTACTGGCGTATAATAGGCCGATTTCTTCCGGGCGTCCCGCCCGCGATAGCGTGACCGGAAGTGTCATTGCCGATCCCTATGGGTTTGGACGGGGCGAGCCGCGCAACGACCTTGCCGACAAGCTGAAACCTACGCCGATCGAGGGCGTGCGCGCCGCGCAGCTTCCCAACCGCAATCTGCTGGTCACCAAGGGTACTTCAATTCCGTGCGTACTGGAGACCGCGATGTCGTCTGATGTGGCCGGCTTCGTCTCCTGCGTCGTCATACGCGACGTGATGTCGGACTCCGGCAACGTGGTGCTGATGGAAAAGGGCACGCAAGTGGTTGGCGAGTACCGCGGCAATGTGCGGCGCGGTTCAAAACGCCTGTTCGTGCTGTGGACCCGCGCCAAGACGCCGACCGGCGTGATTGCAGCACTGGCCTCGCCGGCCACCGATGCGCTGGGCCGCGCCGGCTTCGATGGCGAGATCGACACTCACTTCTTTGAGCGGTTCGGCTCGGCGCTGCTGCTCTCGATCGTCAGCGATGCCTCATCGATCGGTCGTCAGCAGATGCAGGACGGCTCCATCCAGATCAACAACACCGCGGGCGCCACCAACACCGCCGCCGCTATTGCGGTTGAACAGTCGATCAACATCCCGCCGACGCTGAACAAGAACCAGGGCGAACTCGTGAACATCTTTGTTGCCCGCGACGTCGATTTCTCCTCGGTTTACCAACTTCGGCGAATTGAGACCCGGACCCAGATTCTCGACCGCACCATCCCTGGAACCATCGTGGCCCCGGCTGTGGTGACGAAATGAGCGCGGGTGCATCGAGCGAACGCGACGGTGGCCGCCTGGTCCTAGAGCGCTATCTGGAGCCGCTGGCACCATACCTGGCGGACAAGACCCTGACCGAAATCGTCATCAACCGCCCGGGCGAGATCTTCGTGGAAGGGCCGGGCGGTTGGACCCGGCATGAGGCGCCGGCTTTGACGCATGCCTACCTCTCGCATCTGGCAACTGCCGCCGCCGGTCACACCCGTCAGGACGTCGGTCCAGAGCATCCGGTGGTGTCAACCAGCTTGATCGGCGACGAGCGCTGTCAGATCGTGATCCCCCCGGCTGTCCCGGCCGGGACAATCAGCCTGACAATCCGCAAGCCATCGACCCTGACCATGACGCTTGACGCGTTCCAGCAGGCAAGACTGTTCGAGGAGGTGCGTGTCACGGGGAACGAGCTCCGCCCTGACGAGCATCGCTTGCTTGCCTTGAAAGAAGCCGGCGCATGGCGCGAGTTTCTCGAACTTGCGGTGCGGAGCCGCCGCAACATTCTCATTTCTGGAGCGACCGGCTCCGGCAAAACTACCCTGTCCAAGGCGCTGATCGCGGCAATTCCAGCGCATGAGCGGCTTATCACCATTGAGGACACCGCCGAGCTTGTCATCCCGCATCAGAATTGCGTGCGGCTGCTCTATGCCAAGGACGGGCAGGGCGTCGCCAAGATTGGACCGCGCGAACTGCTTGAGTCCTGCTTGCGGATGCGGCCAGATCGGATCCTGCTGCAGGAGCTGCGGGATGGAACGGCATTCTTCTATCTAAGGAATGTTAACTCCGGCCATCCAGGATCGATCACGACGGTCCATGCCGACAGCGCCCGGCTTGCCTTCGAGCAACTGACCTTGCTGGTGAAGGAAAGCGCGGAAGGCCGTGACCTTCATCGCGACGATATCCGCTCGCTCCTGCTGCTTCTGGTCGACGTCGTCGTCCAGATGGAGAAGCGAGACGGCCGCTACCGCATCTCGGAAATCTATTATGACCCCGTTCGCAAACGCGACCACGCCCACTAGGCTCGCGCTCGGTACTGCGCTTGCGCTCGGCGCCATTGGGCTGTTTCTGCTGGTCGCCTCGAATGTTCTGCTGCTCGGGCTCAGGCATCACGACGGAGGCATCCATTGGTCCGAGATCGCCACGGGCTGGCCCCGATACGGCACTGACCCACGCTTTGACCGCTGGCTGACGCTCTCAACTCTAGCAGGGGTGATCGTCGTCTTTGGCCTGCTCGGCGCTATCCTCCGGCAGCGTCCTCTGCCGCTTCATGGCAGCGCCCGTTTCGCCTCGGAGCGCGAGATCAAGGCCGCCGGCCTTCGATCCAAGGAAGGCGTGCTGCTCGGCCGCAAAGACGGCGCACTGCTCTGTTTTGGCGGATCGGAACACGTCCTGGTCTACGCCCCAACCCGCGCCGGCAAAGGTGTCGGCTATGTCATTCCGAACCTGCTCAATTGGCCGGATTCAGTTGTCGTGATGGATGTGAAGAAGGAGAACTGGGATCGCTCGGCGGGCTTTCGTGCAGCGCATGGGCAGGAGGTCCATCTGTTCGACCCTCTCGAGGAGAGCGGCCGCACGGCACGCTATAATCCGCTAGGTTATGTGCGCAGCGATCCCGCCGATCTCTATGACGATCTGCAGCGCATCGCGGTGATGCTGTTTCCGGCCGAAAGCCGCGGCGACCCATTCTGGTTCGAGGCGGCGCGGTCGGCTTTTGTGGCCATTGGCGGCTATGTCGCGGAAACGCCGGGCTTGCCCTTGACGATTGGCGAGATCCTGCACCAGCTGTCCGCGGCCCCTGACCTCAAGTCCCATTTTGAGAAGATCATCGCCGCTCGAAAGTCCGGCCCTTCGCCACTGTCGCGGCACTGCATCACGGCCTTAAACGATTTCCTCGCAGCTTCCGAAAACACCATGAACTCGGTGCGCAAGACGGTCACGGCGAGGCTGGGCCTTTGGCTCAACCCTCGCATCGATGCGGCGACATCGACCAATGATTTCGACCTGCGGCAGCTGCGGCAACGGCCGATGTCGATCTATCTTGGGGTCACGCCTGACAATCTCGACCGCATGGCGCCGCTCCTCAATCTCTTTTTCCAGCAGGTGGTCGATCTCAATACTCGCGAACTGCCGGAGCAGAATTCCAAACTCAATCGCAAGGTGCTGCTCTTGCTTGATGAGTTTCCAGCGCTGGGCAATGTCAATGTGCTTGCGAAATCGGTCGCGTTCGTCGCCGGATACGGCATCCGCCTTCTCACCGTGATACAGAGCCCAGCGCAACTGCGCGCGATCTACGGCATCGATGCCGCCCGCAACTTCATGACCAACCACGCCGTCGAGGTGGTGTTTGCGCCGAAGGAACAGGACGTAGCAAATGAGCTGTCCGAGCGAATCGGCTACGACACGGTGAAGGCGCGCAGCCGCAGCGGACCAAAAGGGCTTGCGATGCGCTCGATGAGCGAGACGGTCTCCGAGCATCGTCGCGCCCTAATGTTGCCGCAGGAGTTGAAACTCTTGCCGAAATCCAAGGCGTTCATCCTTGCGTCGGGCCTGCCACCCGTTATCGCCGACAAGATCGTCTATTACGAAGACAAGGCATTCCTGCGGCGTCTGCTGCCCCCGCCTGCCCCCGAGATGCCCAAAGGTCGCTCCAATGCGCTGATTGAGGCTGAGATCAAAGAGCTTCGGTCCGAGGTCGCTGAACTCCGGACTGTGTTTCGATCGAGGCCAATGACAGACGAGGAGGTGGCCGATCCCTCCGCGATTCCTGACGGCGCCAGTTTCGACTTCGGCGACGTGGACGTGGACCTCGAAGGGCTCTCTGAGGAAGAGTTAAAGGCGTGGACCCTGAGCTACATCGACGCCGAGGCCATTCCGCCGGCGCGAGGGTCCGGCCGCAAGCAGAACGGGCAGCAGCATGAACGACGCGCGTGACAACAGCGAGGACTTCAGCCTTGAACGGCAAGATCGCACAGGGCGTGGTCCGGGGAAATACGAATCGGGCGACCAAGCGGAAGCAAAGTCAACGTCAGCCGCCAGGTCGTCCGCCCCGATAGTTGATGACAATGCGCTCCCCGAGCGCATCAGTCGCAAATATTACGTCGTTGCAAATGAGACCGGAAGAGATCGGCATAGCGGGGAAACGCGCCTCTATGCCGACGAGCGTGGCGAGTATCTGGCTTTCAAGATCACCGAAGATCGTCTGGTCACGCGTCTGGCCGCCGCGGAAGTCATCCGCGACATGGTCAGCGTGGCGCAACATCGGCAGTGGGAGGCACTCCACGTCCGCGGCTCCGCGGAATTCCGACGCGAGGCCTGGCTTGAGGCTGGCGCCCGCGGAATCGAAGTGCAGGGGTATCAGCCGACCGATCTCGATCGGCAGGCTTTGGCCGACCGAAGAGACGTCCGAAACCGAACATACCCTCGCCCGCATGAGGCGGAGGTTCGTTCAGTTGAAGACAAGGACGTATCCACGGGAAGGCTTGACTACGACAAAGGCGTCTCAGGGCGCCTGATCGAGCTCGGCCGGGCAACCTACAGCAATCAGAAAAATGCCGAGACATCGGCCTATGTGGCCATCCAGGTCGACAACGGCCAGCAGCATAAGGTGTGGGGCGTGGGCCTGGAAAAGGCGGTCGCCGACAGCAAGGCAGGCCCCGGCGACCGAATCCAACTGCGCAGGGAGGGGGTCGATCGCATCCTCAAAAGCATCAAAGTCGTCGATGCAGCAACGGGGAGTGCGCGAACCGAGTGGCGGCAGGTGTCGCGCAACCGCTGGCGGGTAACAGCGGAGAAATTTCGATCCGCCGATAGGCCGACGGCGGCGCGCGATCCCGACCTGGTCGCAGCCCAATCGCAAATGGCAGTCATCGAGAAGGCGCTAGACCATGCATTCCCCCAGAATGAGCCCGCGCGTGCAAATATCAGGGAAGCAGCGAGGGAGCGGATTGCCCAACACCTCGAAAGGGGACATTCGTTCGCCCGCGCGTCGGTTATGGAGTCCATTCAAGCTGGTCATCGGTCTGGACGCCATGAAGACAAGGGCGACCGAAGCCAAAATAAGGAACGCGAGATAACGCGGCAGCGAGAACGCTGAGGTACTCGGATCCTCACGGGAAAGCTCCTGCGCCAATGCTGTGGGCAAGCCGAGCGTTTCCGGGACGACGGCCCGCGAAGAGATCAAGGCTGCCTGTGTTTACAGCCCTTCGATATCCCCAATCAGCAGGACAGGTTTTCACCCACACATCGCTAAGTCGAGCGCGACATCTCATATTGAATGAAGCCGACCACCATCATCGCAATGCCGCCGACAACGGATTGACGACGATGTTGCAGGTGAACTTTTTTCAGCCGCAGCTTGGTCGCGAGGAGCTCTGCGCTTGCTGACAAGGGCTCCTGGTCCGTGATGCCGATGAACGTCGCCGCCCACCTCGGCTTCATAGAATATAATGACACCGCGCACAGGCTTGTCAGGGGAGTATTTCGGTGCCGCTGCGTTCGGTTTGTTTCAGCGTCGTGGCAGCCGCGCATCTGCGCAACATTGCAAACCAAGCCGACCGGCTCCACTCGATTGACCGGCATGACCGTACGGCTCATCTACGAAAGCGGCAATGGCGACGTTTGGGCGCTCGCGCGCGATCCGACCTCGGACTTGCCAGCTGTGAAGCACCAGCCGAACGCCAGTTCGGGCGGGCAGACATCCTGGACGGAGATCGGCGGGAACGATACTGTCGTCTGACTCCGATTTGGTCGCGGGCCTCACATCGCAAATCGCCGGAGGGATTTTACAGCGTCGGAACGCGGCTAGCCGGCTGAGCTGTTGCGCATCCTGGGGCACTCATCAGTTCGGTCGGCAATCGCCTTGTCAATTCGGGGGCACGACACCTTCAGTCCAGCGCCGGCAATCTTACAATGACGCGAAGGCCCGTCTGGTCGGCCCCGGTCAGATTTTTAAACTCCATCGAACCGCCATATCTGTCGACGAAGCGCTTTACGATCGACAGCCCAAGCCCGGATCCGTCGCCGGTCGGCCTGCGTCCCCGATAGAACGGCTCTACTATCCGTTCGACGTCCTGCGGCGGAACGCCGGGTCCGGTATCTTCGATCTGCAGGACGGCCTGCCCGGATTCGCGATAGACGCCCACATCTACCCGCCCTCCATCCGGGGTGTATCTCACCGCGTTTTCCACGACGTTGCGGACGACGGAGACCATGGCGACCGGATCGGCGCTCACGGAAACAGGTTCTGCCACGGTGAAGCCGAGATCGACGTTGCGCGCGGAGGCTTCCGCCAGGAGATCCGCGACGACTGCCATGGCAGTACGGTCCAGGTGGACCGTCTCTTTGACCTCCGAAGAGGCCAGATCTTGCCGTGCCAGTGCCAAAAGTTGATCGAGCAGATGCCGGGTCCGGCGCATCCCGCTTTTCAGAGCTTCGAGCCGGTCCCGCGCCGCCGGGGACATGTCGAGCGGGTCGAGATTTTGAGCCTGCAGGCTAAGAGCCGTAATTGGCGTGCGAAGTTCGTGGGCGGCGTCCGCCACGAACCGCCGCTGCTGCTCCACCATGGCCCGGATTCGTTCGAGCAGGCCGTTGATCGAGCCCAAGAAGGGCTGCAGCTCGCTGGGTGCACTCTCCCCCGGGAGCAGTCGCAGGTCGTCGGCCCTCCTGACGTCCAACTCTTCAGCGAGGCGAAACACGGGACGGAAGGATCGACCGATCACCAACGCGGTGACCAGCAGCAGGCAGGGGACCAGCGCGGCGAACGGCAGCAAGGTCCGAATCGCCATATCTCCGGCGATTTCCACACGAATCTCGTCCCCTTGCGCCACGGCGAACCGGCTGCCGTCCGGACGGCTCCAGAGCGACACGCGGATCTGGCGGCCGTGACGCACGTCGTCGTGCAGGCCATCGTGCAAAGTCCAGAGCCTGCGATCGTCCGCCGACCCGTGCGGCATCGGCCCGAGCTCGAGCAGGACTACTTCCGACTCGGCATCGACGCCTCCGACGGGCTGGCTCTGCCTGGTCGATGCATTCATCGCGAACGTTCCGATCTGGGTCAGGACCGAATCCTGCATTTCGATGGCTTCGTTGTAGGCCCACAGGTATGCCAATGTGCCGCCGGCAGCGCCCGTGAGCACGATGATCGCGGTAAGGCCGGTGAAGAGGCGCCCGCGCAGCGATCTGATCATGACGGCCGGTCCACCATCCATCCGACGCCTCTGACATTCCTGATCGCCGTGGCGCCGAGCTTCTTGCGGACGGCATAAATTAGAAATTCCACGGCGTTGCTTTCAACCTCTTCGCTCCAGCCGTAGATGTGGCGTTCGAGCTCGCTACGGGACAGGATCGTGCCGGGGCGCGCGAGTAGGGCCTGAAGCAGTGCGAACTCACGGGCGCTGAGCACGCTCTTCTCTCCGAAGAACGACGCTTCGCGGGTCGCCGGATCCAGTTGGAGCTTGCCGTTTCCGAGTATCGGCGAAGCACCGCTGCCCTCGCGCCTCATCACGGCTCGCATGCGCGCCAGCAACTCGCCGATCTCGAAAGGCTTGACAATGTAATCGTCGGCCCCGAGATCGAGACCCCGGATACGGTCGGTCAATGCGTCGCGCGCGGTGAGGATGATCACCGGTACGCGACCGCTCGAGCGAATCTTCTTCAGCACGTCGAGACCGTCGACGAGCGGCAGACCAAGGTCGAGAAGCGCGATTTCGTAGGTCTCGCTGCGGATCGCTTGCATGGCCAGTTCGCCATCCTGCACCCAGTCAATGGCGTAGGCGGCGTCCTTCAGCGCCTCCACCACCGCAGCGCCGATCATCTTGTCGTCCTCGACCAGGAGCACTCGCACGCTTCAACAACCTCGTCGGCCGAGGAAATTTTCGTATCCCGCCCGCGCGGCCTTCGCATTGGCGTGCTTTTCGACGATCCCGAGCGCCGCATCCAGCGAAATCTTGACCGATGCGTTCGACCAGGCGTCGCCCGTCATGGCGCGCGGCTTCCGCCAACGCTGCGGCGGTCTTCAGAAGGCGAGCATATGGCGAAGAATGCCGTCTTCCAACTTGAAGGTTCCCTCCATGGGTTATGACCGCGCCGACTTAGGCAGGACTTAGGGCCACTGGAGCCCGCCTGCCGGCGCCTCCGGGCCTAAGCCGGAGCTAAGTCTGCACGTGCACGCTGCTCCCCGATAGCGGCCCCCGCCGAGTTGGAGAGGAGACAATCGACGTGCTTGGGAACAAACGCATCGGCGACATGCTGAACAAAGTCCCCGAGGTCACCGTGATCTTCTGGATCATCAAGATCATGTCGACCACTGTCGGTGAGACCGGCGCAGATTATCTCGCCGTCCATGTCGGTCTCGGCACTACGCTAACTGGTCTCCTCATGGCGAGCCTGCTCACGGTGGCCCTCGTCGTCCAACTTAGTATGAACCGCTATGTGCCATGGATCTATTGGTTGACGGTGGTGCTGGTCAGCGTCGTAGGCACGCAGATCACCGATTTTCTCTCGGACAAGCTGGAGGTCAGCCTCTACATCAGTACGGCGGCGTTCGCGGTCATTCTAGCCGCCACCTTCGCGAGCTGGTACGCGGTCGAGCGGACGCTGTCGATCCATACGATCGTCACAACGCGGCGTGAGCTCTTCTACTGGGCGGCTATCCTCTTCACCTTTGCGCTCGGCACCGCGGCCGGCGACCTCGCGACCGAAGCGCTTGGACTTGGCTTCAGCGTCGGGGTCCTGGCTTTCGCCGCGCTAATCGCGGCCGACGCCGGCGCATCCGCACTCGGGGTCGACGCAGTGCTCACCTTCTGGGTCGCCTACATCTTGACCCGTCCCCTCGGCGCTTCACTGGGCGACCTCCTTTCGCAATCTCGAGAGTATGGCGGTCTCGGCCTCGGCACCATCTACACCAGCCTCGCTTTCCTCACTGTCATCATCACCCTGGTCGCGTGGCTCTCCTTTGAAGGAGAGCGCGCCAGCAAAACCCAAGCCTTCCCAAGCAACTAACCTTTTTTTTGCGAGGGTTCGACCAAACCAAACATAAGGACCGATAAGATGAAAAAGACTGCGATCGCATGTGCTGCGGCGATCCTTGCCCTCGCGACTGGCCAATCGGCTCCCTACAGGGACGGCGTTCTTCTGCCCCGCGCGGAAGCCGCACAATCCAGGCTCGGAGATCTGACGCCGTTCCGCAACATCGCTGCCGAAGTCGCAGCACTTGTTGACAAGGGCGACCTTCCCGGCGCCAAGATACGAATCAAGGATCTTGAGACCAAGTGGGACGAAGCGGAAGCCGGTTTGAAGCCGCGCGCGGCGGCGGACTGGCACACGGTCGACAAGGCCATCGACCGAGCACTCGAAGCCGTCCGCGAAAGCAATCCTGACACCGCCAACTGCAAAAAGGCGCTCGCGGATCTCCTGTCCGTCATGGACTCCATGAAGGCCTGACCCCCCGCCGACCCGCGCGATCGCGGCCCGCCGGTCTTCGTCACCGGCCGTCACAATGCGATGTGCCGGCCGCACCACCTCAAGAGAAGGAATCCGGATGAAAGACGGTATTGTAGAGAGCAAGGTTCCGGAAGTAACGGTGATCTTCTGGATCATCAAGGTGCTCGCGACGACGCTCGGCGAAACCGGCGGGGACGCCGTATCCATGTCCATGAATCTGGGATACTCGGTGAGCAGCGCGATCTTCGTAGGGATCTTCCTGATCTCGGTCGCTGGCCAGATATCGGTCCGGAAGTTCCATCCCTTCCTATACTGGTTCGTGGTCATCGCCACGACCACGGCCGGCACGACCATGGCGGACTTGGCGGATCGTTCGCTCGGCATCGGCTATCCGGGGGGATCCTCGCTTCTGTTCGCGCTTCTGATGATCTCGCTCGTCGTGTGGTACCGGTCGGAAGGATCGATCTCGGTCAACACCGTTTCGACCCCGCGCGTCGAAGTCTTCTATTGGACTTCGATCCTCTTCTCGCAGACGCTCGGAACAGCGCTCGGCGACTGGATGGCCGATACCAACGGTCTTGGCTACGAAGGCGGAGCATTGGTGTTCGGCGCCGGACTTCTCATAAGCGCAGCGGCCTACTACTTTACCTCTGTGTCGCGCACTGCACTATTCTGGGTTGCGTTCATTCTAACGCGGCCTCTCGGAGCCACACTCGGCGATTTGCTCGACAAGCCGCTGGCCAATGGCGGAATGGCATTCAGCCGTTATACTGCGACGGCAATCCTAGCGGCGCTCATCGTCGCTTGTGTGACCCTTCTTCCACAGCGCCCCGGCGGGCATGCTGGACGGCCCGAAGCAGCCAGGATTTGAAGGCATCTACGCGATGAAGATGGTCCAACTTCGTGATAACGCACCGAGTTGGGCCTCAAGTTCGATGTTAGCCTCCCTGAGGTTTCGGTTGACACTGAGAAGGGCGCCGCACATCGGGGGGCTCCTCCGATGATGAGTCGCCGGACGCCGTAATATCATGTCCGCAATTCGTAGCCGTAGGCAAGCAATCGAGCGCTGCTCTATGCCGGACTTTCTCAATACGCCGCTTGAGAATTGCCAAAATCAATATAAAGCTCGACTTTTCCGGTACCGCGAACTCCCGGAAGATGAACTCATCGAGAGCGGCCTGTTGTTGGACGAGATCGCCGAGCTGCCGGTAAGCCTTGTCGGAGAGCGACAACCGAACTACGCGTCGGTCCGTTGAACAGGGTCTTCGGTGCAGCAATCCCCTTTTCTCCAGCGCTTTTGACTGGCTCGTAACAAAAGACGCCTCAACGTGAAGCATTTTCGCAACGACATTTACGGCAACACCGTCACCCATGGACAAAGCCATCAGAAGCCTAAATTGCGGATAGCTCAGCCCCAGCGTGTTTGCCCAGATCTGATGGATTTCTTCCAGATAGGCATTGATCGAAGCGATCTCCCAGGCAAGCTCTCTGGTAGTTTCTTGTCCAGCGGACCGGATGGTCAGATCCGCATCAAGTGGATTGCGGCGGTTTGGGCCGTCCATGCGGCGGTTTGGCGTTGCTCGACGCGAGTTCATATCGGATCTCCGCCTTTGCGCACGTTCCGGCGCTCCCTCGCGGCGCTCAGTGTATTCAAAACGAGCACTACAGGACATCCCATCGCAAGTACCGTCCCGGCCAGAAGCAGCGTCTTCGGTGATGCGGTGGCCAGTAATGCGGACAGGGCGACGATGCCACAGATCTCGAGGGCAAGAGCGCCGTCGTCGACGAAGAGCCCGATGAGTTCGCGGAGCACGCCCTTCATGCGGAAGCCCTCTGATCAGGGCGGCGTGCAAGGACGACGGCCACGCAGCCGGCGCCGAAAAACACTAACGCAAAAGCGATGATGGCGAAATCCGACCCCGGCCAGGCAATGCCGAGTGCTTCACCCGTCCAAAACACGCCAAAGGCGGATAGCAGAACTCCGACGATAAACTTGAGTGCATTTTCGGGAACGCGAGCTAAAGGACGGTGGATAGCCAGACCAAGCAAGAGAACAAGGCTGCAGGCTGCAATCGCTCCGGCGGCAGCAGAGGCAAACATCCCTTTCCCAGTACCCAGAGCGATGACCACAAAAATGACCTCCAATCCTTCCAGCAGAACCGCCTTGAAGGCCGTGAGTGACGCGATCCTGTCGAGCCTGGCTTCGCTTCGGTCCACTAGTCCTTGAAGTTGGGAGGTCTCGGCCGCAAACGCAGCCTCCTCGTCATGTAGAGCGATCAGACCGGCTGCGCGCAAAATCGCCTTTCGCAGCCACCGAAGGCCAAACAGGAGCAGAAGCACTCCGATGATGAATTGGAGCAGGTGCACCGGGATTTGATCCAGCGCCGGTCCGAATAGAACGACGAGCCCGGACAGAGCGCATAGTCCGGCGAAAAGTCCGATCGCAGCCGGGCGCCACCCCCTTATGGTGACGACCGCCAGGACGATAGTGAGAGCCTCCACCGCTTCCACCAGGGAAGCGAGAAAGGCAGCCGTCACGATGGGCCAGGCCAGATTCACGCCGTTCTCCCTATTCGCATCGGCGGGGGTTTCAGCCTTCCGGCCATGGCGTAGGCGACCGTTGTCATGAGAGCCAATCCCGCCAAGCCGGCCGTCAACTGCACCCACAGCGCGTTCGAGCCCAGTTCGATCAGGGCGTGCGCGCAGAATGAAAGCACGACACCAAAGCAAAACACCGGAAGCGAACGCTTGCCGCAGGCGATCATCGGCGCAAGCGCTCGCCAGCGCAACGCCGGCGAATCCGGCCGCAGCAGATTGTTGGCGACAATAGCCAGCGCAACGAAATGGATGATCCGCGACGGCGCGAGATTGGTCTTGTGTGCCGGGTCGAAGGGATTGGGGATCCATGCCGGCAGTACCCCGAATTGAGCTTGCAACGCGATGGCCAAGGTCAACCCCAGTACCCCGACCGCGATCCAGAACACCACATCCGATCGCAGGATCGGCCCGATCGGTATCGCAGCTCCGAAGCCGACCCAGGCGCCGAGGAAGAACAGCAATTGCCAGGTGAAGGGGTTAAAGAACCAGACTCCAGCATGGACGCAGGGAAGGTTCCAACCGAAGTGGCGGGATGCAAGGTACAAGCACATCGAAAGAGCGAGGGTGAGCGATGGCTTCCTCGCCAGCAACCACATGCCCGGTATGAATGCGCCCAGCAGCGCGATGTAGAGCGGTAACACGTCCAGGTTGACGGGCTTGTATGTCAGCAGGAGCGCGTGCGCCAACGCGCTGAAAGGTGCATCCGCGAATACGGCCACATTGAACTGGTTGACGTCATCGGGATCGCCCGAAATGTAAGACACCCAGACGATCGCGCCGGCATAGACAAGCAGGACGGTAAGGTGGGCTGCATAGAGCTGAAAAACCCGTTTCGAAACCTTCGCGGCCGCCGCCACATAGCCTTTTTCACGCAAGATCCGCAGAAAGACCAGGGCGGCCGTATAGCCGGAGATAAAGACGAACAGGTCAGCAGCATCGCTGAAACCGTAGTTTCTGACCGTCAACCAACTCAATATCTCATGCGGGGTGTGGTCGAGAAAGATGGCCCAGTTAGCCAAGCCTCTAAAGAGGTCAAGCCTCAGGTCGCGGCCACAAGACGCATTCGCAGTCGAGCCGCTCATGACGATCTCCGTCCGGACATCAGGATGACGCTGGCGCAGCGGCGATCTGAACTAAATCGCCGTTCGCGAGCGTCTCCGGAGGATTGTTCACGACGCGATCGGATGCCGTGAGACCGGCAAGGATCTCCACGCTATCCCCGAAGTCGCGGCCAAGCTGGACGCTCTTCAGCACCACCTTGTTGTTGGCATCGAGGATCGCAACCTGCGCGCCCTTGTCATTGACGACGAGCGCCGTTGACGGAAGCCGGAGATGGTTGGGATCCGATGGAATCTGAAAGTGCACGTTGCAATAGGCGCCACCGAAGAACTTGCCATCCGCGTTGTTGGCCTGCAGCTCGACCTGCATGCTGTGGGAGGTGCTGTTGATCGACTTCGAGATGTGCGATAGCGTCGCGTCGAACTGGACACCAGGGTACTGCGGCATCTCGAAGGTGGCGGCCATTCCCTGCTTCAGCCCGGCTGAGAAGGACTGCGGCACCTGCACGTAGATGCGGACCTTGTGAAGGTCCGACACCTCGAACAGGGGCTGTCCTGCGCCTCCCGAGGAGATCAGCATGCCGATCTCGACGTTGCGCGCCGTTACGATGCCATCGAAGGGAGCCGCCAGCGTCTTGAACGACTGCATCGCCTCGAGCTGCTTGACGTTGGCCTCGTTGGCATCGACGACGGCCTCCTTCGCCTTGGCGTCCGCGTCGGTCTGGTCGGCGAGCTGCTGCGCGACGATCTGTTTCTGAAGCAGGACATTGTTGCGCGAGGCTGTCAGATTCGCGATCTGCAAATTGGCGCGCACGCTTGCCAAAGTCGCCTTGGCCTGGCTGAGCTGCTGGTCGAGATCGGGCGCATCAATGTTCGCCAGCGCCTGGCCGGCATGGACCGGCGTTCCGATGTCGTGTTCCCAGCTCTTCAGGTAGCCGTTCACCCGTGCGTAGATCGCGGCCTTGTTGAAGGGCTGGACGTTGCCCGGCAGCGTCAGTATTTGGTTCGGCGGCGTCGGAATGAATGATGCCAGCGAAACCGTTGCGGTCGTCTGCTGGCTCGTCCAGTCCACGACCTCCTGCTTGCTCTGCGCCCGGCTAATGAAGCCGTAGCCTGCGATAATCCCGGCAAGTGCAAGGACGGCACCGGCAATGGTCAGCAGGCCTCGTTTTGCGGGAATTTCAACGCCATCCGTCGACATCGGTCGCTCCGCTCAATCCGTTGAAGTTGTCTCGGGCGAGGCGCGTCGATGCCCGCCGTGCGCCAGGCTGAAGATGGTCGGCACCAGGAAAAGCGTGGCGCAGGTCGCGAACACGAGTCCGCCGATGACCGCGCGCCCCAGCGGCGCGTTCTGGCCGGGCTCGATCGCCATCGGAAGCATACCGATGACCATCGCAAGCGCGGTCATCAGCACCGGGCGGAACCGCGAACTTCCCGCGTCGAACGCGGCCTCGAACGCGCCCGCGCCCTCCGCCATGCGCTCTCGCGCAAAACTGATGACCAAAATGCTGTTGGCGGTCGCGACGCCCATGCACATGATCGCGCCGGTCAGCGCCGGCACCGACAACGTGGTGCCCGTGCCGAACAGCATCCAGACGATGCCGGCGAGCGCGGTCGGCAGGGCCATCACGATGACGAACGGATCGAGCCAGGACTGGAAGTTGATGACGATGAGGAGGTAGATCAGCACGATGGCGGCGGCCAGTCCGACGAAGAGCTGCCGGTACGCGCTGGTCATCGTGCTCACCTGGCCGCGCAGCGCCACGCTGGCTCCCTTCGGGAGGTCGTTTGCGGTATCGTCGATCGATTTCCGGATATCGGCAGCGAGCGCGCCCAGATCGCGGCCCTGCGGCGTGGCGTAGATGTCGATGACCGGAGAGACGTTGTAGTGCGAGACCACGGCATCGCTGCGGCTGCGCGCAACGTCGGCGATGCCGCCGAGCAACTGCGTGTTCGCTCCCGTGCTTGAGGTGACCGGAATGTTCTTAAGCCCAGCCATGGTGTCGATGTCGCGTTGCGGTGTCTGGATCGAGACCGCATAGGACACTCCACTCTTCGGATCCAGCCAGTAGGTCGGCGACGATTGGGAGCTTCCGGACAGCGTGGTGAGCATGGCCGTCGCGACGTCCTTTTCGCTGAGACCCGCCAGCGAGGCCAACGACCGGTCGACATTGACGTCGAGTGTCGGCTGCTGGAACGCCTGCTCGATGCGCGCATCGGCAATGCCGGGGATCGCCTTGATCCGGGTCAATAGCGCGTTGGCGTAAGTGCGGTTGGCGGCCAGATCCCTGCCGGCGACCTGTACGTCGATCGGCGCCGGCACACCGAAATTCAGCACCTGGCTGACGATGTCGGCGGGAAGGAACGCGAAGGACGTGCCCGGGAATTGCTGCGGCAGCTTCTCCCGCATGGTTCTGATGTAGTCGTCGGTCGGCGCGTGATTGGGATTGAGGCTGATCAGGATGTCGGCGTCGCCGACGCCGATCGTGCCGGAATTGTTGTAGGCCATGTTGATGCCGCTGACGCTGAGACCGACGTTGCTGACGATGCCTCCGATCTCGTTCTTCGGAATGATCTTCTGGATCTCGGCGCTGACCTTGTCGCTGAGACTGACCGTCTGCTCGATCCGGGTCCCCGTCGCGGCCCGGATGTGAAGCTTGATCTGGCCGGCGTCCACCGTCGGAAAGAAGTCCTGTCCGAGATATGGCGCCAGTCCGAACGACAGGGCGCTGACGATCAGGAAGCCGGCGATGACTTTGACGCGGTTCGTGAGGCAAAGCTGTAGCAGGCCGCGGTAGCGCGCGCGAACACCCTCGAACATCCGTTCAAAGCCGCGCTGGAACCGGGTGAAAGGGTTCCGTGATGGCGGCGCGCCGGCGCCCTCGCCGCCGTGATGGATCCGGTGATTGCGCAGCAGATAGTTGGCCATCGTCGGCACCAGGGTGCGCGACAGCACGTAGGAGGCCGCGAGCGCCAGGATCACGGCTTCGGCGAGCGGCCGGAACAGATAGCCGGCGACACCGCCCAGGCCGAACATCGGAACGAACGCGATGCAGATGCAGAGCAGCGACACCGTCGCCGGCACCACGATCTGCCGGGCACCGTCCAGGATGGCCGGCTCGATGGCCTTGCCCTGCTCCATGTGCCAATTGATGTTCTCGATCGTGACCGTGGCATCGTCGACCAGGATGCCCACCGCGAGCGCAAGCCCGCCGAGCGTCATCACGTTGATGGTCTCTCCGAGGACCGAGAGGCCCGCCAGCGCGGCCAGGATGGCGAGCGGAATCGAAAGCGTGATGATCAGCGTGGACCGCCAGCTGCCGAGAAACAGCAGGATCATCATGCCGGTGAGGACTGCAGCGATGATGCCCTCCTTGACCACACTGGAGACGGCGTCGGTGACATAGACCGACTGGTCGCCGACGGGGATCAGCTTGAGACTGCTCGGCAATGTCTTCGAGATCGACGGCAACAGCGCCTTGACGTTGTTGATGATGTCGAGCGTCGAGCTCACGCCGGCCTTCATGACCGTCAACAGCACGGCGCTGGCGCCGTTGACCCGGACCGCGTTGGTCTGTGGCGGATTGCCGTCGTGAACGTAGGCCACGTCTCTCATGTAGACCACGGTGCCGTTCACCGTCTTGATCGGAAGATTATTGAAGGCGTCGATGGCTTTCGGCGAGTCGTTCAGATTCACAGTGTATTCGTAGGAGCCGATCTTCTGCGTTCCGACCGGGGTGATCAGATTCTGCAGCGAGAGCGCGTTGATCACGTCGTTCGCAGAGACGCCGTACTGGTGCAGCGCCCGCTGATTGAGATCCGCCTGCACCTGCCTCACCTTGCCGCCGAACGGCAGCGGCAGCGTCGCGCCGGGCACGGGCGCCAAGGCCGGCCTGATGAAGTTGAGCGCAGAATCGTAGACCTGCGTCTCCGACATTTGGGAGCTCGACAGCGCGAGTTGCAGGATTGGGACGCTCGAAGCGTTGAAGGAGAGGATCAACGGCGGCGTGATGCCCGGCGGCATCTGCTTCAGCACGGTCTGCGACATGCCGTTGACCTGCGCCAGCGCGGCGTTGATGTTCACCGTCGGCTGGAAGAAGATCTTGATGATGCCGTAGTTGACGATCGACTGGGATTCGATGTGCTCGATGTCATTGACGCTGTTCGGCAGAGAGCGTTCGTAAAAGGTGACGATACGGCCGGCCATATCGTCGGCCGGCAACCCGGTGTAGCTGAACACGACGCTGACAACGGGAATATTGATGTTGGGGAAGATGTCCGTCGGGGTGCGCAGTGCGGCCGTCGTGCCGAAGATCATGATCAGCACGGCCATCACCACGAACGTGTAAGGTCGCGCGAGGGCGAGCCGCACGATTGCGATCATTCGAATCTCCTGCCGATGGCGGAACGGATCGGGGGTGGGTCGATCCAATTCCGACGCCGAGGTTCACACTCAACACTCGAGATAATAACGTTGCCTATCTAATTAAGGTAATGCATTCTCGTCATTCGGACATGGCTATCCCGAATTATGGAGCGCCCAGTGAAGAAGTCGGCTCCTCGCCTCGCGTCGATCGACCTCAATCTGTTGGTGGTCTTCGACGCTGTGATGCGGGAAAGATCGACGACCCGAGCTGGAAAGCGACTGGGCCTTAGCCAGCCCGCCGTAAGCCACGCGCTGAAACGCCTCCGACACATGCTGAAGGACGAACTGTTCGTCCGCGGGCCGCTCGGCATGATGCCCACGCCCCGCGCGGAACAGCTTACGATGCCTGTCCGAGCGGCGATGGACGGTTTGCAGGAAGCGCTTGAACCAGATGAATTCGAACCCGGCACGGCAACTCAGTCCTTCAAAGTCGCCGTCGATAACTATGCGGCCATCGTGCTCGTCGCTCGGATTGCGGCGAACGTTGCCAAGCTGGCCCCCGGGCTAAGGTTGGATTTTCGCCCGAGCGGAACCCTGAACGTTCTCGACCTCCTCGATCGAAGCGAATTGCATCTCTCGGTCGGTGCGTCCGATGTCAACGCCGAGCGTTTCACGCGGAAGCGACTGCTCCAAGACGAATTCGTCGCGGTCATGCGCCGGGACCATCCCTTGTCGAAAGATGAGTTAGTCTCCAAAGAGGCGCTCGCCGACGCCAGGCATTTGGAAATATCGTCCGCGCAATTCGGGAACGAGACGACGGGCACCGAGACTTCTGCCAGGCCGAAACGGCAGACCGGAATACGTGCTCCCATTTTGTCCGCTGCGCGCATTCTCGCTACTTCGGAGTTCGTGTGCGTCCTCCCCCTGAAGGTCGCCATCGAGATGACTCGGTCCCGTGAGCTGGCATACCGGGGGCTCGCGCGCCCTCCCAAGGCGATCGAAACGTCGATGCTTTGGCTTCGCAGATTGGACAATCAGCCCGCGCACGCCTGGCTTCGGAACGAGATCGCTAAGGCCGTTGATAGTCTCACTGAAGGCGGATCTCGGTAGGGCTAACAGCGAAGCGATTGGACGGTTGACGATCGCGTTGAACAAGTGCCCCCACCGAGTGAAATCGTCTCGGCGGGGCCTTGGGCGACCACGAAGCCCACCGAGGCGTTAACGCGCTGCGGACCGCACCTGACCACGCTGCCCTGCTAGACTTAGGCGAGGCTTAGGGCCCGCATTGCCTCAACCGCCCCACTTTTTGCGCGAAGTGACAGTTAAGGCGCCGCTGCAGTCGCTCTTCGTCGCGTTCCTGGTCGGAGTTTGGGTCACGACCGGCTCTTCCTTTCCGGCGAAGCGGGCTTGAGTTCAGCACCGCTTGGGCCGCGCGGAACGGCTCAGATGGCATCCGATTCACCTACTGCATCACCCCGCACAACGTATTCATCGCGAAAATTCCCTCGACCACGAGGCGCACGGTATCGTGGCATTCGCACGCCGCCGCCGCCAGCCGCGACCGCTCGATCTCGATCTGGCCTCGTCGGTCAGATCTGATCGCTCCGGAGTCGCGCAGATTGCGCATCAGGAGCGTCACCGTCGTTCGTCGCAGACCGAGCATTTGCGACAGCGCCTCATGGGTGAGCGGGAGGACGTCGTGGTCTACGCGGTCGCGAAGAAGGAGCAGCCAGCGCGCCATGCGGGCCTGGGCGGGATGCAGCGCATTGCAGGCCATGCCGAACTGAAACTGAATCAGCATCGCCCTCAGTGCATCTGGATTGCGTGCCGGATCGCAGGGCTCCGGTTGAACGCGGCCTGAAATCGCCGTGCGGAGATCCGCGAGGCGGTGCCCGCCGCACGAACGATGGCGGTGCTGGCTGAAGGTGACGGCCCTAGCACGGAAAGAACCCCTACTGCTCCCTCGCGCCCAACTGCGGCGGTGGCAACCGTCTGCCCGTTCGCCATGTCGATCATCAGCGAAACGGCGCCGCTATGAGGGAAGAACACGTGCTCGATCTGTTCGCCCGCTTGCGAGAGGACCGCGTCCTGATCGAGCCCGATCATCTCTAAGCCGGGCACCAGCAGACCGAAATCTGCTGGAGCCAGCGCTGCCAGAAGGCGATTACCAATTTCGCCGCCACGAATCACCGCAGGCAATCCGGACTAGGCAAGTCGCGCTTTCTGGATTCCGAGCGCGGCGGATTGATCGCGGCGCCCGGGACGCCGAAGGCGCAGGCAATACACTCTGCGTCGAGAATGCGCACGGCTGCATGGACTGCTCTTATCTTCATGTGAGACCCCGCTCAGTGCTGTTGGCCTGGCAGCATCTTCAAACTGCGAGGGGTGCATCTCAACGAACTTGATTTTATTTTCCATGCTATGACAGCGCGCGTAATTCTTCTGAATATTCAGTGGATTAGCCAAACAGGACAGTGGAAACGGTATGTCGAGAGCGTCACGTCGTGAGGCTTGCCCTGACGTCTTTCGACTGCCGCCGCGGAGCTCCGTGGTCACCTCTTGTTCGCCGATGGCAGACGTTTTTCCGTGTGGCCCATGTCAGCTTGTGCCGCCCTAAGCGGACGTCGCTGGTGACGCGGCCAGATCTACCCCGGCCAGACAAGCCTAAGCCTGGAAGGAAATAGTCGCTACCTGTGAGCTATGACTTGTGCGTCGACACGGTGAAGATCGCCGCGCGATCCAGCAAGCGGCGAAGCCGCACCAAATCTGCGTGTCCGTCCGGCTCACGATCGGCGAGGCACGCGGAGCGGGGTCCATAGCTATCTGGCGGCTGGATCGCGAGCAGATGGGCCCGACGGATCTCTGAAGGGACCACGACCAAACGGACGTTTGGAGGTCGTGGTGTTGCCCGTCTGCAATTTACCAGGAACGATCCGTGCGGTAGCGTTGCTTCGATCTTGTCGTGATCCAAAGTTCCAGAACCGGGCGGGTAAGCTTGGCACAGCACGCGACCGTGCATATCAACGTGGTCGGAGGAGCCATGAGAAAACTCACTATGGCCGCAGCAATGATTCTCGCGGGCTGCGGGGAAGCATCGGCCGACGACGCCATGGTGACAAAGACCGGATCCGCCGTGCCTGCGACGATATCCTCGCAACCGGCAGCGTGCGGGAGCATCGAGGATTTTTTCCTGACGAGCTGCGCGCTCACTTCGAGCGGTATCACCGTGTACGGCATCGTCGACACCGGCGTGAGCTGGCGCAGCCATGGCGCGCCGTTCAGCGGGACATCCGCCCCGGGCGTGGACTATCTCGTCCAGAAGTACAGCAACCGCCCGCGCTGGGATGTCGGGCCGAACGGCTTGAGCCAGTCGAACATCGGCATCAAGGGCAAGGAGCCGATCGCGCCCGGATGGGATTTCATTTTCGATCTGCAGGCCGGGTTCGATCCCTATTCGCTTCGATTTCCGAACGGGCCGCACTCGGCGGCGCAGAACGCCGGAATACCGCTTACCAGCCAGGACTCCTACGCCGATTCCAGCCGGGCCGGACAATTTTATAATTCCGTCGGCTATGCAGGCGTCAGCTCTCCCTACGGCACGTTGACTCTCTTCCGGCAAAACGCGCTCACGCTGGACGCGGTTTTTGCCTATGACCCAATGGGCGCCTCATATGCCTTTTCGCCGCTCGGCTGGCAGGGACTGACCTGCGGCGCGGGCAACACCGAAACCTGCCGGCACAGCACGGCCCTGAAGTACCGTGTCGACATCGATCAGTTCAGGGTGGCGGCACTCTGGCAATTCGGTGGCTACGAACTGAACAATGCCGCGACCGGCACCTATCAGCTCCAGGTCGGCGGCGACATCAACCTCGCCGGAGGCAAGCTTTCGCTCGACGCGATCGGCAGCTACGCGCAGAATGCCGTGGCGATGGGGCTCGCCGGCAACACGCTGCCGGCGGTGCTGCCGCAGGTTCTCACCGCCACGCTCTCCGACAACTCGGCCTTGATGCTAGTCGGCAAATACACGCGCGGGCCCTGGCAGCTGTTTGGCGGGTACGAATTCATCCGATATGCACCGCCCAGCAACCCCTTCGCCCCCGGCACCGGCTTCATCGATATCGGCGGAGACTTCGTTTGCACCGGCTGCACGACAATCAACAACACCAACATTAACAACACCGCGTTCAGCGCCGGTGACAAACTGTTCCACGTGGTCTGGACCGGCGTGAAATACGCCGTCACCGACGATCTCCACGTGGTCGGCGCCTACTATTACAACGACCAGCCGGCCTTCGGTGCGCCCGTCAACTGCACCAACCCCACGGCGTTTGCGAACTGCCACGGCACGCTGAATGCTGCCTCGGTCGCAGTCGATTGGCAGTTTGCGAAGAAGTACGACGCCTATGCCGGCGTGATGTGGTCGCAGGTCAGTGGGGGCCTTGCGAACGGCTTCCTCAACCGTGCCTCGGTCGCTCCGACGGTCGGGTTACGCTTCCGGTTCTGAAGGCAAGCGGCGGATTACATTGGGGCAGTGGATTGTCGCTGGTCCGCCCCACGCGCTAGCGGCGGCGCTTGCCTGCCAGAGCGGCTCGAATGGTGGAAGAGCAGCGGCGTCTCGGCATTGCACACCAGTTCCGTTGTCGCGCGAGCACTGCTGTCAGGTACCCTCAAGATGCCAATCTATTGAACGATGAATCGCGTGGGCCTGTCGGACCGGGAGCGACAATAGGAGATTTGAGGCAGCCGCCCAATCGTACCAGGAAAAGTGTTCGATAACTAAAAGGGATCGGGCGAATAATACGGAGGTTTAGGGTGCTGGCACGTTGCGGCTGATGTGGCTTCGCACTAACGATCGCGGAACTCGATGATTATCGCGGGCTTTGCGGTCCACGGGTTGTGGGCGAA
>NZ_MZXW01000035.1 GCF_004123905.1 Bradyrhizobium betae | reverse complement strand
GAGCAGCTGGCCGTCAGGCCGCTCGACCGCGACGGCCGTTACGGTGTCTTCTTTGCCAGCTGGCAGGTCGGCTCAATCGACTTGACCCGCGGTCAAACTGTCAGTGATGTGTCCGAACAACCGTCAGCTATGTCCCCGGTCTGAACATCAAGCCGGGCGATGACAGCGAGGATGTCGGTGCAGATGCGCGCGCAATGACTAACCAATCCGCCAACATGGAACCTGATGCGGCGGCTGGTCGCAGTCCTGCCGCCTTGATTCCGGCCCACCCGGCTTTAAGTGTGGGGAGAACAAGAATCCGGGCCCCTCTGGCGAGGACGCCGACAATGTCGGCAAACCTCGCGATGTCGGATGACCTGTCCCGCGCGAATGCGATGGATCGGCCGATCGTCGGGCCTTCTTGAGTTCCTTCCGACCCAATCGTCCCCATCGCAGCTCCGTGCGGCCATTCCGCAACATTGAGGAGCAACGATGTCTGACGCCAAATACTCCAATCCGATCGAGATCACCGAACCGTCGAGTCTGAACGAGCAGGCTGCGGTGGCGCTGGTCATCGCCGGTGCGCTCGTTGCGGTCGCCGACCGCCGTGTCTCGCCGGTCGAGCGCGACGAGGTGATCCGCTTCATCAGGGATCGTGGATTGGCGCCGCACATCAGCGACGAGCGGCTGTTCGCGATGTTCGACGAGCTGGCGGAACGATTGGAGGAGCCGGACTTTGCCAATGTGGTGATCGATACGCTGCGGCCGGTCTCGAACATGCCGCTCTCGTCGCACCTGATCGAGCTGTCGGAGCGCGTTGCGGCTGCGGACGAGGACGTGCATCCCCACGAAGTGCAGGCGATCAAGCTGCTGCGCCTGCTGACGCAGGTGTTGCCGCGGGCAAAGCAGGTCGGGCCGGGTGCGGTGAGCACCGCCCCCAAGGAGTGAGCATGAGCGCAGCATCGGACGAGCATACAACGAGGGACGAGGGCACCAATGGCCAGATGGCCGGCGGTGACCCGCGCCTCGACAAGCTCGTCCATCGCCTGCCGCCGCGCGTGGGTGACACCGTCTCCTATCTGCTCAAGCCGTCCAGCCGCTGGGTGAGGATTCCCTCGGGCGCGCTGCTCGTGGTCGGCGGCGTGCTCTCGTTCCTGCCGGTGCTCGGCATCTGGATGCTGCCGCTCGGCCTCGCACTGCTCGCCGAGGACGTGCCCGCGCTGCGCTCCTCCCGCTCAAAGGTCTTCGACTGGATCGAACGCAAGAAGCCGCATTGGCTCGATCCGTCCGCACCGAAACAAGATCAATCATGATTGAATTCATCACCGCTGATGCGCTGAGTGCGCTGCTTCAGGTCGTCCTGATCGACCTGGTGCTCGCCGGCGACAACGCCGTCGTCATCGGGCTCGCCGCCGCCGGCCTTCCGGCCGAGCAGCGCCGGCGTGCCATCGTCGTCGGCATCATTGCCGCGACCGCACTGCGCATCGTCTTTGCCGGCGTTGCGACCCAGCTGTTGCAGGTGATCGGCCTGTTGCTCGCCGGCGGCGTGCTGCTGCTCTGGGTGTGCTGGAAGATGTGGCGCGAGCTGCGCGAGCAGGCCGCGCACGCAGAGCTCGCGTTCAACCATGGCGGCGGCGGAAGCGCTGCGCCAGCACCGCGAAAGACCTTCGGCCAGGCGGCGGCGCAGATCGTCGCTGCCGACGTCTCGATGTCCCTGGATAACGTGCTCGCGGTGGCGGGCGCCGCGCGCGAGCATCCGTACATCCTGGCCTTCGGCCTGCTGCTCTCGGTCGCGCTGATGGGCGTCGCCGCCGATCTGCTCGGCCGCGTGCTCCAGAAGCAGCGCTGGATCGCCTATGTCGGTCTTGCCATCATCATTTACGTCGCCTTCGAGATGATCTATCGCGGCTCGCTCGAGCTTGCGCCTGTCATTGCGAGTCTCTGAGGCGACAACTCTTAATCCGCAATCCGGAGTGATCCATGACGTCTGAACCCAAAGCACCTTCGGCGCTCTCCGCGCCGCGGCCGCAGATCGGCCCGTTCGCCCAGCTGATCTTCGGCTCGCGCTGGCTGCAAGTGCCGCTCTATGTCGGCCTCATCATCGCGCAGGGCGTCTATGTGCTGCTGTTCCTGAAGGAGCTCTGGCACCTCGTCGTGCATTCCTTCGACGCCAGCGAGCAGCAGATCATGCTGGTCGTGCTCGGGCTGATCGACGTCGTCATGATCTCGAACCTCTTGGTGATGGTGATCGTCGGCGGCTACGAGACGTTCGTTTCCCGGCTGAACCTGAACGGCCATCCCGACGAGCCGGAATGGCTCAGTCACGTCAACGCCAGCGTGCTCAAGATCAAGCTGGCGATGGCGATCATCGGCATCTCCTCGATCTCGCTGCTGCGGACCTTCATCGAGGCCGGCAATCTCGGTACCACGCGCAGCAATTTCACCGAGAGCGGAGTGATGTGGCAGGTGCTGATCCACCTGACCTTCATCATTTCCGCGATCGGCATCGCCTGGGTCGACCGCCTCAGCGAGAGCGGTCACCGCAAGCAGGCGGGGCACGGCTGAGTGCCGTGTTTGTCCGGAGCTGTCTCACCGGTACGAGCTCTCGTCCGCAAAATCACGGGCCTGCGCCAGCGTCCCGGATGGCATCTCGCCGAACGTCGTCTTGTAGAGCTTCGAGAATTCGCCCATGTGCCAGAAGCCGTTCGCGAGCGCAGCGGCCTTCACGCTCATTCCGTTGCCCCCGGTCATCAGCTGCGTGCGGGTCGACCAAAGCCGCTTTAGCCTGAGATGGTGATGCAGGCTGACGCCATGCACCGCCTGTGTCGCGCTCTGGAGCGTGCGGACGGAGACGCCGAGCGTGTTGGCGAGGTCGCCGCTGTACAGCGGGATGCTGCCGGATAGCATGGCGGCCTCGTCCAGCCGTGCGACCAGCCTGCGTTGCTTGTCGAACGACCCGCGGCGGAGATCTTGCGCATCGACGGGGGCAAGCGCGGCATCGAGGCTAGCGAGAAGCCTTTCCTGAACTGGCCGGTTGATGGCTTCGAATTGCCTCGGATCGTTGCACCGCGAGGCGAGGCAGAACATGTCGAGGATGGCTGCCCGCAGGCGCGCCATCGCGTCGTCGTCGAGGCGCGTGAATTCGAGCCCGGTTTCATAATCCGCCCAGCCGCGATGGCGCATGTCGGAGTTGAAGCGCAGCATCAGATAGGTGTTGGGATGATGCTCGACCGCCTCGGTGGCGACCTTGCCGCGCACGATTCCGATCATCGAATTGTCGATCTCGCACCCGTTGGCGATGAAATGACAGGCCAGCGGGATGACGAGGCCGACGCCGTGGTCGGTGCCGACATCGGCCTCCAGGCGACGGGCGAAGGTCCGTTGCAGCACGAAGAGACCCTCCTGCAGCGGCAGGATGGCGCGGTGCAGCGAGAAGTGGCGCGGATCGAGCGGCGTGCTGGTGCTGCCGCCGAGCACCTCGCTCGGACGGAAGGTCTCGAACTCGGTGTAGTGCTCGATGCCCAGAACTCGCGACGGCTTCAGCCAACGTACCGGCATCTCGGGGTCCCAGTGAGTTTGCGGCGTTGGGGCGTGCCGGCGTGTCGATCTCGCGCGCGCGACATCGGCCGCAAATGTTGCCGGAGCAACCGTGCTTCACGCAAGTCCGCAAGACCACGGGCGCGGCGTCACGACGTCTGCGGATAGGCGACATTCTCCCGCCGTTCGCGCTCGCCGAGTTCGCGCACCAGCTCTTGGAGAAAAGACTCAGTGTAGGCGGGCAGGGTGCGTTCGGCGCGGACATAGATGCCGAGATCGGACCAGACGGGGCTGCCGGCATTGTCGAGCGGCAGGAACACGAGCTGGCTGTCGCGCGACAGGCGGCCGATGCCGAGCTGGGTCTGGAAGGCGACGCCGACGCCGCGCGCGGCAAGCTCGCGCATCAGGTCGATCGAGTTGGCCTGGATTGCCGGCTCCGGGGTCTCGGAGAGCTGGGCGATCAGCGGCTGGAGCAGATGGTAGATCGACAGCTCCGGCAGTGCCTGGATGACGGGGAAGGCGAGGCACTGCTCCAGCGTGACCGTCTTGCGGCGCGCTAGCGGATGCTCGCGCGCGACGAGCGCGCCCAGGCGAAAGCGCTTCAGCGCGACCTGGCGCAGGTCCGGAGGGTGCCGAAGCGCGATGGCAATGCCGATATCGGCTTCCCCGCGGCTCAGCGCCTCCAGCACGTCCGACGAGCCCTTCACCTCGGTGGTGAAGCTGACCCGCCGGGCCCGGCCGCGATGCGAGGCGATCAGGTCCGGCAGCACCGATTCAGTGAGCGACTCGATACAGGCGATGCTGACGGTGCCGTGCCAGGCGCCGGAGAGGGACGCCACGTCCGAGCGGAAGCGGTCTAGGTCCTGGAGCACGTTCATGACATGCCGGGCCAGCATCTCACCGACCGTCGTCAGTGTCAGTCCGCGTGCATTGCGCTCGAACAAAGGTGATCCAACCTCTTGCTCCAGCTTGAGAATTTGGCGGCTGACGGCCGAGGAGGCAACGTTCAGGACGCGCGCTGCGGCGCGGATCGAGCCAGTGCGGCGGACCGCATGGAAGTACTGGATGGCCGGTGAGTGAAATCGCATGGAACCCCCGACGACACTATAGCTGTTGCCGAAACGGCATCAACATGTACGAAATTCTCTGCCTTTTGAGAGCGCTACTTTCACCCTAGTGTCATGTGCGCACGGGCCTGTCGGGCCCGCGCCGCGACGCGCCCGCAACGATGCGGCAGGGGATTTTGGGGTGAACGAGAACATCGCTTGCGAGCTGGAGCACGGGCCGGACACCCGTCTGGTCGATCGGCGTCGGGCAGCTGCCTATGTTGGCGTGACCGCGGGCCGTTTCGAGCAATTGGTGCGCGACAACGTCGTGCCGCCGCCGGTCATGGTGGACAACAAGCGGCGCTGGCCGATCGCATTGCTCGATGTCGCCAGGGAAGCCGTCGCCGGCAGCATGCCGTGCCTGCCAGCGGTCGTGGCCGATGTCGTCGCCGAGGCGCGTCCCTGCGAACGGGACCCGGCGCCGCCGTCGCATGAATTGCCCGACCAAGCCTGGTTCGAGCAGCGCGTCCGGTTCGTTCAGCGCGTGCGCCGGTCGCTGCTGTCGGGCAACGAGATCCGCCTCTTGCGCGAGTTCAAGTTGCTCAAGCTGAATGAAATCAGCATGTTCGGCTACTATGGCAGCTTCGAAGCGTTGATGGTGCGCGGCTACATCGTAGAGATCGACCGCAAGCCACCGTCGAGCCGTCCGCTGGTGACCTATCGCCTGACCGACCGCGGCGAGCAGGTGGTGTCGGCGCTGAAGGACCAGCCGTTGATCTGACCTTCTATTTGAAACTCCGGCGCCTCGCGCTCGCAGCCGAGCTTGACGCTCATGCCGCCGGCGACCCAGTGCTTTGTAGCCGCGCGAGATCGAGCCGGCATTACGCAATTGAAACGCGGCTTGAGAATAGAATTGCCGATTGATTGGGGCGGGCGCTAAAAACATTGCCCAATCCGCCTGAACTAGAGAATCGAACTGCCAGCTCGCCAGCCTAAAGTTTGTGGGTGTGCAGAGGTGGCAGGCGATGAACGGTGTTCGAACAGGTTTCCTGGATTCGATCGGCAACACGCCATTGATCAGGCTGCGGAGGCCCTCGGAGGCGACGGGCTGCGAAATCTACGGCAAGGCCGAATTCCTCAACCCCGGCGGTTCGATCAAGGATCGCGCGGCGCTGGCGATGATCAACGATGCCGAGCGATCCGGCAAGCTGAAGCCGGGCGGTGTCATCGTCGAAGGAACGGCCGGCAATGTCGGCATCGGCATCGCGCTGGTGGCGAATGCACGCGGCTATCGCAGCGTGATCGTGATGCCTGACACGCAAAGTCAGGAGAAAAAGGACATGTTGCGGCTGTGCGGTGCCGATTTGCGCCTGGTGCCCGCCGTGCCGTATTCCAATCCCGGTCATTACGCGCGCTATTCCGGTCAGCTCGCGGAGGAGCTCGGTGCGTTCTGGGCCAATCAGTTCGACAATGTTGCCAATCGGGAGGGCCACTATCGCACGACCGGTCCCGAGATCTGGCAGCAAACGGGCGGACGTATTGACGGCTTTACCTGTGCCGTCGGCAGCGGCGGTACCTTGGGTGGGATCGCGCGAGCGCTCAAAGAACGAAATTCGCACATTCAAATCGCGCTCAGCGATCCTATGGGGGCGGCGCTCTATAACTGGTTCACCAAGGGCGAGCTGACGACAGAAGGAGAGTCCATCACTGAAGGTATCGGGCAAATCCGCGTGACCAGGAATTTGGAAGGCACGCCGATCGATATCGCCTATCAGATCACGGACGAGGAGGCCTTGCCTGTTCTGTTCGACCTGATCGCGGATGAAGGACTGGTGCTCGGCGGCTCGAGCGCGATCAATATCGTCGGGGCGATGCGGCTTGCGCGCGACCTCGGCCCAGGCAAAACCATCGTGACCATTCTCGCGGATGGCGGACAGCGCTATCAATCCAAGCTGTTCAACCCGGAATTCCTGCGCCAGAAAAACCTGCCCATACCACGTTGGATGGAATAGCAGGCCGCGGGCCGAATGATCATCCGTTCACGATCTGCGCGAACGGGCGATGTCGCTCCTGAGCGCTTCCAGCTCCTTGTGCACGGCGCGCGCGGCGTCGCGCTCGATCTTGCGGTAGCGCGCAACAAGTTTTTCGCCGAAGGGCGTGAGCATCGCGCCGCCGCCGTTCTTGCCACCAGCCTGCGGTTCGACCACGGGATGGCCGCACATTCGGTTGATCTCGTCGACGAGATCCCAGGCGCGCTTGTAGGACATGTCCATGGCCCGGCCGGCCGCCGAGATCGAGCCTTGCTCGCGGATCTGCTCCAGAAGCTCGATCTTGCCGGGCCCGATCCGATCCTCGCCGTCGAGGTCGATGCGAAGGCTCAGTTGGGGAAGCGATTTGGCGCTGGCGCGCGACATGGTGGATTCTCTTGGGCCAATTGCAGCAGAGACTGCCATTCTTGCCTGTCGCGGACAAGGCGAGGGCGCCATGCATCATCGCACCGCGTGCATCTCCAGAAATGCCTTCACGCCGGTCACCGCACCCGTATCCGATGGCACGTAGCCGGGCAGCGTCGCGATCGCCGCGCGAAAATCGGCGCTGCGGATGATTTCGAGGATGCGCTGCATCGGCCCGGTATCGAGGAAGGCGCGCTTGCAGACGAAGAAATAATCCTCGGTGAGGATGCGGATGAAATCGAGACCGAAATGCCGGGCGGCGGCTTCGACACCAAAGCTCGCATCCGCCATGCCGCTCGCGACATAGGCGGCGACGGCGGCGTGGGTGAACTCGATCTGCTGTGCGCCGTTGATCCTGCTCTCGTCGATGCCGTTTGCGGCGAGCAGCTGATCGAACAGGAGGCGCGTGCCGGAATCGTGGTCGCGGTTGACGAAGCGGACGTTGGGTCTGGTGAGGTCATCAAGCGAGGCGATGCGCAGCGGATTGCCGCGCGCCACCATCAGGCCCATCTCGCGGGTGACAAAGCTGATGATGCGGTCCTCGCGCGGATCGAGCCATTCGCGCGCCGCCTTGATGCCTTGCGCACGCAGCGCGCCGTGCGGCAGATGCAGGCCGGAAAGGTCGCAGGCGCCTTGCGCCAGCGACACCAGCGAATTCTGGTTGCTGACATAGCGCAAATCGACGCCGATGCCGGGCTCGCGATCGAGGAATTCGCGCAGCTTTGCCACCGCAAAGCCGTGGCTCGCATGCACCCTGATCACCGAAGGTCGCTGCTCGAGGAATGGCTTGATCTCGCTTGCGAGCTCCTGCGCCAGGTTTTCGAGCTGCGGCCCGAGGCGGGCCTGCATGCGTTCGCCGGCCCACACCAGCCGCTCGCCGAACGGCGTCAGCTTTGAGCCCTTGCCGCGCTTGGTCTCGACCAGCGGCGTGCCGAAGAACTCCGACCATTGCTCGATCAGATTCCAGACGTGGCGATAGGAGAGATGCACATCATTGGCCGCGCTGGTGATCTTTCCGGTCTTCCGGATTTCGTTGAGGACGCCGATCATGATGATGGCGGTGCGCGGGCTGCCCTCGTGGCGAAACCGCCAGACGGCCTCGATCTCGATCTGAAGCATTCGCTTTCCTTATGAACTTCGCTTCATATGTTGAGCGTCCATTTGCACTCCATATCATATTTACTCGGGGCAATTGTGGCCTAGTCTGGTATACCAGATCAGGAGAAAATATGATGTCTGTTGCATATGACTTTGCGCACTCGCCGGCGACCGAGTTCATGTCCCGGCCACAGCATCTGCTCATCGACGGCCGCCGCGTGCCCTCGAGCTCCGGCCGCACCTTCAACTCCCTCAACCCCGCCACCGGGCAAATCATCGCCACCATCGCCGAGGGGGGCGAGGTCGATGTCGAGCTCGCCGTGGTTGCCGCGCGCCGGGCGTTCGAAGGTCCGTGGCGCACGATGCGGGCCTCCGAGCGCGGGCAGATCCTGCTGCGCTGGGCTGACCTGCTCAAGGCGCACGCCGAAGAGATCATCGAGTTGGAGTCGATCGATGCCGGCAAGCCGATTTCCGCGACGGCGCGCCAGGACTTTCCCGCCGCCGTCGACACGTTGATCTACTATGCCGGCTGGGCCGACAAGATCAGCGGCGACGTCGTGCCGGTGCGCGACGATGCTCTGACCTACACCGTGCGCGAGCCGGTCGGCGTGGTCGCGGCGATCGTGCCGTGGAATTTTCCGCTGATGATCGGGATGTGGAAGCTCGCGCCGGCGCTGGCCTGCGGCTGCACCGTCGTGATGAAGCCGGCCGAGCTGACCTCGCTGTCGGCGCTGCGCATCGCCGAGCTCGCGCTCGAAGCGGGCCTGCCGGCGGGCGTCTTCAACGTCGTGACGGGACCGGGCCGCGTCGTCGGCGATGCGCTGGTCAATCACCCCGATGTCGACAAGGTCACCTTCACCGGCTCGCCCGGTGTGGGGCGCGGAATCATGAAGGGCGCTGCCAGCAATTTCAAACGCGTCTCGCTCGAGCTCGGCGGCAAGTCGGCCAATGTCATTTTCGACGACGCCGATCTTGAAGCCGCCAGCAAGGCGGCGGGCTCCGGCATATTCTTCAACGCGGGCCAGGTGTGCTCGGCCGGCTCCCGCGTGCTGGTGCAGGAGAGCGTCTACGACGAGGTCGTCGAGCGGATCGCGGCGCGCGCCAAATCGCTCAGGATCGGCGATCCCCTTGATCGCAAGACGGCGCTCGGCCCCGTCATCTCCGAGAAGCAGATGAAGTCGATCCTCGACTATGTCGACATCGGCCAGAAGGAGGGCGCGAGACTCGTCACCGGCGGGACGCGGGTTGGCGAGCGCGGCTATTTCATCGGCCCGACCGTGTTCGCCGATGTCGAGCACGAGATGCGGATCTCGCAGGAGGAGATTTTTGGTCCCGTCGTCAGCGTCATCAAGTTCAGGGATGAGGCCGACGCGCTCAGGATCGCCAACGGCACGGCCTACAGCCTCGCCGCCGGCGTCTGGAGCCGCGACATCGGCAAGCTGCAGCGTTTTGCCAAGCGGGCGCGCGCTGGCACGGTCTGGATGAACACCTATGGCTATACCGACGTGCGCCTGCCCTGGGGCGGCGAGCGCGACTCCGGCCTCGGCCGCGAGCACGGCACCGCCGCGATCGACAATTTCACCGAGCCCAAGGCGGTGTGGATGAACTTGGCCGTTTGATTTGGCCGTCTGATACCTCCCGAGCGGCCAAGCCTGGAGCCCGCCTGATCCGCCCGGTCAGGCGGGCTCTCTTTTTGAAATCGATAAAATTGTCTGCAATCCGCTCAGGCGCGGCAAACCCTGCGGATAAGAACCGCGCGGCCTTAAACCTCGGCTTTGGAACCGACGTGCATCCTGCCCGCAACAGGTTGGGGCATCAGCATGTCAGTTCTCAGGGAGATCGTCGCGGCGGTTGCGGGAGTCTACGCGCTCCTGTTCGTCTGCGACGCATTGTTCGGCGTCGGCGAGGCGCGCTTCGACGATTCCTATTACAGCGCCAGTTTTTACGCGCCGAAGCCGAAGGAGTTCCGCTTCGCCGGCGACACGCCGCCCGCGGTCCGCATCAGCGACGCCTTCGCGCAGTTCTCGGCCAGCGTGGCCAAGCCGAACAAGCGCTACTCGTCGCTGACGACGATCATTCGCTAGGCTTCCCCCTGAATCCATTCCGCGACGCCGCGCCACAGCGTGTCGCGGTGCTCGGGGCGGAAGAAGCCGAAATGGCCGATGGTCTTGGCGCCGACGTCGGACGGCTTCACCGTCAGCACCTCCGGCTTGATCGCGGTGAAGCCGCTGGTGAGCAGCTCGACTGCGGGCCGCGTCGCCCAGGGGTCGTCGGAGAAGCAGAGCGCGCGCAGCTCGCCCTTGAACTTTGCAAAGTTCTCCAGCGCGGGCAGTTTTGAATCGAAGAGATAGCGGGGGCTGGAGACCCAGTCGGCCCATTGCAGGAACACGCCCTTGGGCAAATCCTCGCCGATTCCGGCCCAGCCCGGCGCATAGCCGAGTGCGTGCACCAGCGGCACGCCGACGAAATTCATGAACGCGAAGACGCGGTATTTCTCCGGCGAGGTCATCAGCCGCCAGGTCGCCGCCTGCGAGGCCACGAAGGCGGCGCGCGAGATGTCGGTGTTGTTCTCGATCAGCCCGAGCGCCTGGCCGCCGAAGGAGTGGCCGACATAGGCAAGGGGCAGGGTGGTGTAGCGCTCGCTCATCCAGCGCACCGCAGCGGTGACGTCTTGCGCGGCCCAGTCCGACATCGAGGTCTTGAAGCCGACCAGCGATTTCGGCTGGTTGTAGCCGACCATCGCCGGCAGCCGGGAGTCGCCGATGCCGCGATAGTCGTAGGTCATGACCGCGCAGCCGCGATGGGCAAGGTAGGAGGCAAAGCCGCGATAGATTTTTCTCGGCACGGCGGTCGCCGAATTGATCAGCACGGCATGGCGCTTGGTGCCGCGCGGCAGGAACAGGGTGCCGGTCAGCGCATACCCGTCGGTCGCCGGGAAGCTGATCTCGTCGATGAAAACGTCGTCGCTTGCGCCGTCCATGGGCCGCCGGTGTCCTGACCGAGTTTCCTCAATTCCGCAGCAAATGCGAATTCGGCTTTGCCCGCAAGGGTTTGCAGTGCGAAATGGATTTACAACTGGCGGCCGGGGATTAGCCTGTGTATAAGGCGGCCCTCGCAACCCACAGATCAGGTTGTGCTTTTTGCTTCACGGAGAGATTGCGATGTCCGAGCGGTGGACGCCCGAGTCCTGGCGCAGCAAGCCGGTGCTACAGGTGCCCGGTTATCCCGACGCCAAGGCTTTGGCCGACGTCGAGGCGCAGCTTGCGACATTTCCCCCGCTGGTGTTCGCGGGCGAGGCGCGCAACCTGAAGAAGGCGTTGGCGCGCGTTGCGGCCGGCGAGGCCTTCCTGCTCCAGGGCGGCGACTGCGCCGAGAGCTTTGCCGAGCACGGCGCCAACAATATCCGCGACTTCTTCCGCGTGCTGCTCCAGATGGCCGTGGTGCTGACTTATGCCGGCGCCGTCCCAGTCGTGAAGGTCGGTCGTATCGCCGGTCAGTTCGCAAAGCCGCGCTCGTCGCCGACCGAGAAGATTGATGGCGTCGAGCTGCCGAGCTATCGCGGCGACATCGTCAACGACATCGCTTTCACCAAGGAAGCGCGCGTGCCGGATCCGCAGCGCCAGTTGATGGCCTACCGGCAGTCGGCCGCGACGCTGAACCTGCTGCGCGCTTTCGCGACCGGCGGCTTCGCCAATCTCGGCAGCGTGCATCAGTGGATGCTCGGGTTCCTGAAGGATAGTCCGCAGTCCCGCCGCTACAAGGAATTGGCCGACCGCATCTCGGACGCGCTCAACTTCATGCAGGCCTGCGGCCTCGACCTCGAGAGCCATCCCGAGCTGCGCGCGACCGACTTCTACACCAGCCACGAGGCGCTGCTGCTCGGTTACGAGCAGGCCATGACGCGCGTCGATTCCACCACCGGCGACTGGTACGCGACCTCCGGCCACATGATCTGGATCGGCGATCGCACCCGCCAGCTCGATCACGGTCATGTCGAATATTTCCGCGGCATCAAGAACCCGATCGGCCTCAAGTGCGGCCCGTCGCTCAAGCCCGACGAGCTGTTGAAGCTGATCGACGTGCTCAATCCGGACAACGAGCCGGGCCGGCTGACGCTGATCAACCGTTTCGGCTCCGACAAGGTCGCCGATCATCTGCCCGGCCTGATCCGCGCCGTGAAGCGCGAGGGCAAAGTGGTGGTCTGGTCGTGCGATCCCATGCACGGCAACACCATCACCTCGACGTCGGGCTACAAGACGCGCCCGTTCGACCGCGTCCTGTCCGAGGTGAAGTCGTTCTTCACCATCCACGCGGCGGAAGGCACCCATGCCGGCGGCGTGCATCTGGAGATGACCGGTCAGGACGTCACCGAATGTATCGGCGGCGCCCGCGCGATCACCGACGAGGATCTCAACGACCGCTACCACACGGTGTGCGATCCCCGTCTCAACGCCGAGCAGTCCATCGACATGGCTTTCCTGGTCGCCGAGCTCCTCAAGCAGGAGCGCGCCGGCAAGGCCAGGCCGATGCCGGCCGCAGCGGGGCTCTAGGACCTTGCTGCGGATCTGGAAGGCTACGCTCAATTCGCGCAACGGACTGGCCTTTGCGTTCCGCTCGGAGCAGGCCGTCCGCGAGGAGATTGTCGCGCTGCTGTTGTCGCTGCCGCTCGCCTGGTTGGTCGGCACGACCGCAACGCGCGCGGTCGAGCTGGTTTGTGCGGTCGCCTTCGTGCTGGTGGTCGAGCTGCTCAACACCGCGATCGAGAAGCTCGCCGATCGCCTGACAATGGATCACGACAAGCAGATCGGGCGGGTCAAGGACATGGGCTCGGCCGCCGTCGGCGTTGCACTGCTGATGGCCGGGGCATTCTGGATTTTGGCGGTCGTCGAGCGACTGGGTTTCATCTAGCCGGATGACCGGAGTAGGGCGGCCATGACCGAACGTCTCGACGCATTCGCGGTCACGCTCGCCCAGCTCAATCCGACCATGGGCGACATCGACGGCAATGCCGCCAAGGCGCGGGCCGCGCGTGCGCGAGCTATCGCGGATGGCGCCGATCTCGTGCTGTTTCCGGAATTGTTCATCACCGGCTACCCGCCGGAAGATCTGGTGCAGAAGCCGGCCTTCCAGGCCGCCTGCCGCGCTGCGATCGAAAGCCTCGCCCGCGAGACTGCCGATGGCGGCCCGGCGATGCTGGTCGGCACGCCTTGGGTCGAGGACGGCAGGCTCTACAATGCCTGCGCGCTGCTCGACGGTGGCCGCATCGCTGGCCTGCGCTTCAAGTGCAATCTGCCGAATTACGGCGTGTTCGACGAGAAGCGGCTGTTTTCGCGCGGGCCTGCCGCAGGCCCCGTGACCGTGCGCGGCGTGCGTATCGGCGTGCCGATCTGCGAGGACATCTGGCTGGATGAGTCCGAAGACTACGAGAACGTGGTCGAGACGCTGGCCGAGACCGGCGCCGAGATCATTCTGGTGCCGAACGGCTCGCCTTACGCCCGCGACAAGAACGACGTGCGCCTGTCGGTCGCGGTCGCGCGGGTCACCGAGAGCGGGCTGCCGCTGGTTTATCTCAACCAAATCTGCGGGCAGGACGAATTGGTATTCGACGGCGCTTCCTTCGCTCTGAACGGCGATCTCTCGCTCGCGGCGCAATTGCCGGCGTTCGAGGAGAGCATCACCACACTGCGCTTCACCAGAAACGGCGACGATTGGCGCTGCAATGGCCCGATCACCACGCTGCCCGAGGGCGACAAGGCCGACTACGCGGCCTGCGTGCTGGGCCTTCGCGACTACGTCGCCAAGAACGGCTTTCCAGGTGTGCTGCTTGGCATTTCCGGCGGCATCGATTCCGCACTGTGCGCAGCGATCGCGGTCGATGCGCTCGGCGCCGATCAGGTGCATGGCGTGATGCTTCCTTTTCGTTACACCGCACCACACTCGATCGCGGACGCTGGCGAGCTCGCCGGCCATCTCGGCATCCGTTACGAGGTTTTGCCGATCGCGGAAGCGGTGACCGGGTTCGAGACCATCCTGTCCGGCATCTTCAAGAACCTGCCGCCAGATATCACCGAGGAAAACCTCCAGGCGCGGACCCGAGGCACGGTACTGATGGCGATCTCCAACAAGACCGGGCTGATGGTGGTGACGACAGGCAACAAGTCGGAAATGTCGGTCGGCTACGCCACGCTCTATGGCGACATGAATGGCGGCTTCAATCCGATCAAGGACATCTACAAGACGCAGGTGTTTCGGCTGGCGGGCTTGCGCAACAGCTGGAAACCCGACGGGGCGCTCGGGCCGGCCGGCGAGGTGATCCCGCCCGACATCATCACGCGCCCGCCGACCGCGGAGCTGCGCGAGAACCAGACCGACCAGGATTCGCTGCCGCCTTACGAGGTGCTCGATGTCATCCTCGTGCGTCTCATTGAGCGCGAGGAGCCGCTCGATAAAATCATCGCTGCCGGCTTCGACCGTGAGACGGTCACCCGCATCGACCATCTCCTCAATGTCGCCGAATACAAGCGCCGCCAGGCCGCGCCCGGTGTGAAGGTGACACCCAGGAATTTCGGCCGCGACCGCCGCTATCCCATCACCAACCGCTTTCGCGACAGGGGCGAGCCGCTGCCCGCTCCGGACGAGACGCTGGTCTCGCGCGCCAACGGCGCCTCGGCGAACGCATATGATGGTTGAACGCCCGATCCGGGCGGCAAGACGCAGCTAGGCCGGGGTCGCGAAAAACATGACCCGGAGGAAGTGCGTATACTCGGACTCGAGCACCATGATCGACACAAAGACCAATACCGCCACCGGCGGTAGCAGGATGGCATAGGCGAGGGCCAGCCGCTCCCAGGCCATGTGCATGAAGACGGCAACGATCAGGCCGGCCTTCAACATCATGAACAGCAGGATCAGCGACCATCTCAGACTGCCCTGCAGGCCAAAGTAGTCGACCAGGTAGGAGCAGGTGCTGAGCACGAACAACCATGCCCAGACGACGAGATAGAGCTTGATCGGGTGCTGCTGGCCCTTGGCGTGTGCCGCCGCAGGTGCGACCGCGTCGTGCACATGATCTTGGAGCTGGCCTTCCATCTGTACAGTGGCGTTTGTCATATGCCGACCTCACCAAAGATAGAAAAAAGCAAAGATGAACACCCACACGAGATCGACGAAGTGCCAGTACAGGCCGGTGATTTCGACGATCTCGTAATAGCCCCTCCGGCTCGTGAAAAAGCCGCGCCTTCCCACATCAAAATCGCCTCGCCAGACCTTGCGCGCGATCGCGATCAGGAAGATCACGCCGATCGTCACATGGGTGCCGTGGAAGCCGGTGATCATGAAGAAGCTCGAACCGAACTGCGCCGCGCCCCACGGATTGCTCCAGGGGCGAACGCCCTCCATGATCAGCTTGGTCCATTCGAAGGCCTGCATGCTGACGAAGGTCGCGCCGAATGCCGCCGTGACCAGCATCAGGATTGCGGTCCTGACGCGATCCCTGCGGTAGCCGAAATTGACGGCCATCGCCATCGTCCCACTGCTGCTGATCAGGACGAAGGTCATGATGGCGATCAGGATGAGGGGGATGTGCTTGCCGCCGAGATTAAGTGCAAAGACCTCGCTTGGGTTCGGCCATGGCACGGTCGTCGACATCCGTGCGGTCATGTAGGACAGGAGGAAACAGCTGAAAATGAAGGTGTCGCTGAGGAGGAAGATCCACATCATGGCCTTGCCCCAGGACACGTTCTTGAAGGCTCGCTGATCCGAAGCCCAGTCCGCGGCGATGCCTCGCCAGCCCGGAAGTCGCCCAGCACCTGGGCCTGTATTCGTCAGAATGGTCTCAGCCATCTGGTTTCGCTCTCCCTAGCTCAGCAACTGGCGACAAATGTCGACGAAATCGTTCGTCCAACCCGTCAGGAGACCGAGCAGGACAAGCCAGACCAGCAGGAGGAAATGCCAGTAGATGGCGCATAGCTCGATGCTCAGATGCATCTCGTCCGTCGCAGCGTTACGGTGCCATACCTTGGCTGTGGTCCTGCCGAGCGCCACCAAGCCGCCGGTCAGATGCAGCCCATGTACCGCGGTGATCATGTAGAAGAAGGCATTGGCCGGATTGGACGCCACGAAATAGCCAGCGGCGCTGAGCTGTTGCCACGCCACAAGCTGCCCCGCGAGAAACGTGATCGCTGCCGCGCCACCGGCGAGCAGACCGACGATGACGCCGTCGATGTCGTTCCGGCGCGTGGCAACGTACGCCCATTGCAGTGCGACACTGCTTAAGACCAGCACGCCCGTGTTGAACCACAGCACCGTCGGCACCGGCATTGTCCGCCAGTCCGCCATGTTCATGCGCATGGAATAGGCGCTGATGAAGAGTGCAAATAACGAGCCGGCGACAGCGAGGAATACGCCAAGTCCGACCTTCGCTGCCGGCCAGGTCGTTGCGTCCGTGCCAGGGAAGTCATCGATCGGACCTGCCTCCAGCCACGGTTTCGCAGTCAACCGTTGCTGCGAGAGCCACCATCCCGCGATGACCGCGATCACGGCCAGGAACAGGATAACGGCGCTCACGGAGTAGCTCCCTGAACGGCCCCCGTCGTGGGCGGCTGGTTCTGTGGAATGAAATCCTCCGCAGCACCCGGCACGCTATAGTCATAGGCCCAACGATAGACGATCGGGAGCTCCTTGCCCCAGTTGCCGTGCCCTGGCGGCGTCTCCGGCGTCTGCCATTCCAGCGTCGTTGCTCGCCAGGGATTACCCCCCGAAGGCGCACCCTCGAACAGGCTCCAGGCCAGATTGAACAGGAACACCATCTGGGCGAAGCCGACCGTCAACGCGACCACGGTGATAAACTCGTTCAGCGAGTGGGCCGACGGCGGAATGAACGCCGCCTCGCCGAGTTCGAAGTATCGGCGCGGAACGCCGAGCAGCCCGAGATAGTGCATGGGGAAGAAGATCAGGTAGGCGCCGAGGAACGTGACCCAGAAATGAAACTTGCCCAGAACATCGTTCAACATTCGTCCCGTGACCTTCGGGTACCAGTGATAGATCGCCCCCAGCACGACCATGATCGGCGCGACGCCCATCACCATATGGAAATGCGCGACGACGAACATCGTATCCGAAAGGGGCACGTCGACGACGACGTTGCCGAGGAATAGACCGGTCAACCCACCGTTCACGAAGGTGACGATGAAGCCAAGGGCGAACAGCATCGGTGGTGTGAGATGTATGTTGCCACGCCACAAGGTCAGGACCCAGTTGTAGACCTTGAGGGCGGTGGGAATGGCGATGATCAGCGTCGTCGTGGCGAAGAAGTACCCGAAATATGGGTACATGCCGCTCACGTACATGTGGTGCGCCCACACGACGAAGCTGAGCGCACCAATTGCCACGATGGCCCAGACCATCATGCGATAACCAAAAATGTTTTTTCTCGCATGCGTGCTGATCAAGTCGGAGACGATACCGAAGGCGGGCAACGCGACGATGTAGACTTCGGGGTGACCGAAGAACCAGAACAGGTGCTGGAAAAGGAGCGGGCTGCCACCGCCGTATTTACTGAGTTGGCCCATCTCGACCAGAGACGGCATGAAGAAGCTGGTTCCCAGTAGACGGTCGAGCAGCATCATCACCGAGCCGACGAACAGCGCAGGGAAGGCCAACAGCGCCATGACGGTGGCTGTGAAGATACCCCACACCGTCAGGGGCAGACGCATCAAGGTCATGCCGCGGGTGCGCGCCTGCAGCACGGTCACCACGTAATTCAGCCCGCCCATGGTGAAGCCGATGATGAACAGGATCAGCGAGGACAGCATGAGGACGATGCCCCAATCCTGTCCGGGCGTGCCGGAGAGAATCGCCTGCGGCGGGTACAGCGTCCAGCCGGCGCCGGTGGGGCCACCGGGCACGAAGAAGGTCGAAGCCAGCACCAGGACCGCGAGCAGATAGATCCAGTAACTCAGCATGTTCACATAGGGGAAGACCATGTCCCGTGCGCCGACCATCAGTGGGATCAGGTAGTTGCCGAAGCCTCCGAGGAACAAGGCGGTGAGCAGATAGATCACCATGATCATGCCGTGCATGGTGATGAACTGGAGGTATTGGTTGGCATCGATAAAGGAGAACGTGCCTGGAAATCCCAGTTGCAGTCGCATCAGCCACGACAGCACCAGGGCCACGAGCCCGATGGCAGAGGCCGTCAGCGAGTACTGAATGGCGATGACCTTGGCATCCTGCGAAAAGACATACCGTGTCAGCCAGCTCTTCGGATGGTAGAGCTCGACATCGGGCGCTTCGGCAGGCGGAATGCCTGCGATCCTGTCATATGGAACATCGACCATAGAGTACCTCCTCGGTCGTTTCCTTCGGGCCAATGAGTTGGCTCACGCGCCCGATCTATGTTCGCAGCGGCATCCCTATTTGCCGCCGGATTGGTACGTCGCTCTCACGACGGCCGTTGGGCCAGATAATTCCGCAAACGTCTTCTGCTGATCGAGCCAGGCGTGATAGTCGCTCTCTTCCTCGATGATCACCTTGGCCCGCATTTGATAATGAGCGGCGCCACATAGCTCCGCGCAGAGAACATCAAAGGTCCCGGTTCGGATCGGCCTGATCCAGAAATAGGTGACCATGCCCGGGACCATATCCATCTTGGCCCGGAACTCCGGCACATAGAAATCGTGCAGGACGTCGACCGAGCGGAGCAGAACCTTGACCGGCTTGCCGATTGGAAGATGCAGGTCGCCGTTCTCGACCACGACGTCGTCCTGGCCATGCGGATCGTCGCGATTGAGGCCCATCGGATTATCTGGATTGATGTTGCGGACGTCGGACGTGCCCAGCCGACCATCCTTCCCCGGCAAGCGGAAGCTCCATTGCCATTGCTGGCCCATGACTTCGATCTCGGTGGCGTCTGCGGGCACCGTCACGAACTGGTGCCAGACGACCAGGCCGGGTGCGAGCATGGCGGCGACGCCGACGCCGGTCCCGACACTGAGCCACCATTCAAGTTTTTTGTTTTCGGGATTGTAGTCTGCCTGTCTTCCCTCCCTGTGGTGGAAGCGAAAGACGCAATAGGCCATGAACGCAACGACCGCGGTAAAGACGAACCCGGTGATCCAGAACGTGATGTTGATCGTCTGGTCGATGTAGCTCCAGTTGGTGGCGATGGGCGTCCACCACCACGGACTGTAGAGGTGAAACAGCACCGAGCCGATCGCGACCAGAAGCAGTAGTAATGCGACAGCCATCCTGATCCATCCTTGCCATCAAAGGCTGCGGATACGAATCCAGGGCGGAGCTCACGTCTGTCGCGATGGCGACTTTTCTATGCTGACCTTTTCGCTGCCGACATATGCGCCATCGCCGCGCCTCTTGCCTCGCCCATTCAACCGGTCGCGACATTAAAGAGAAACATCGCGACCGCTGGGGCGTCCAGGCTTTTAAAATGATCCCCCGCGAACCCGGCGTCAATAGCATGTCAACGCGCTTAGGCGGCGTGGGCGATGTTGCCGTGCGAGCTGGCGCGCGTCAGTCGCATGCTCGATGTGATGCATCGCACAACATATGCGATGCACAATTCCCTCAGCCGGGAGTGCTGGTCATTCCAAGTCGCGCGCGCTAAGCTCGGGGCGCAGGTCGCGACGGGTTTCGTCCGGCTAAGCTCCTTCCTCGTTGAGCCTGGAACTGCCGTACTCGGCCCGATCGCGTCTCCCGCACACAAAGGCGGATACGCGTGGCCGGAAAGCGCGCCGATCGCCGCCGCGACTTTCAGCAGAGGAGGGTGTGTCGATGGCCACTCTTTATTCCGACAACATCGTAAAGCGGCACCTGTTCGGTGAGGCGGCCTCTTATCCCATTCGCAAGATCGGCTTGTCCGACCTGAGAGAGGTGCTCCGCCTGGGCTGGGAAGATTTCCAGGCGATGCCGAGTCACGCACTCGTTGTTTGCCTGATTTATCCCGTTCTCGGTCTCGTCCTATTCAGGATGGTCCTTGGCTATTCGGTCCTTCCGCTGCTGTTTCCGCTGGCGGCCGGGTTTGCCTTGATCGGTCCCTTTGCTGCGATCGGTCTCTACGAACTCAGCCGTCGCCGCGAGCGCGGCGAGGAGGTCGCGGCGTGGGACGCGATCAAGGTCCTGCGTGCACCGTCCTTCGGCGCCATGCTCGAACTCGGCGTGCTCTTGCTCGTCCTGTTCGGGATCTGGATTGGTGCCGCGAACGCAATCTATGTCACCATCTTCGGTCACGCGGCGGCTGCCAGCATTCCCGACTTCGCGACCCGCGTGCTGACGACGCCGGAAGGATGGTCGCTCATCATCGTCGGTTGCGGTGTCGGCTTCCTGTTTGCGGTTGCGGCCCTATGCGTCAGCGTCGTATCGTTTCCGTTGATGCTTGATCGTCATGCGACGGCGATCGATGCGATCCGCACGTCGTTGCGGGTGGTGGCTGCCAATCCGGTTGCGATGGCGGGGTGGGGGCTGACCGTCGCGGCGCTGCTCGTGATCGGCTCATTGCCGCTCTTCGTCGGTCTCGCGGTCGTCCTGCCGGTGCTCGGTCATGCCACCTGGCATCTTTACCGGAGGGTGGTCGAGCCGAATCCGAATCCACCGGACGAGACGCCGCTTCCGCCGAAGGGAAAGCGCTATGCTGCGGACTTCCCGGCCAATCTCTTTCCTTGGAGCCGTGAGGGCGAGCAGTAACGGCGAGCGAGCCGATTCCTTGCGGTCGGCTTCGCCCGGTTAGCAGCGGACCTACTGTTTCGGTGGGATGAAGGTCGGTCCGACCGAGCGGATCGGCTTGTTCTCGGTGGTCGCGGCCGTGCCGGTGTCGGCCGGCGGCGTGGTGGCGGGCGCGCTGGCAGTCGCAGGCGCCGGAGCTGCGCCTTTCTTCGCCGTCGTCGCAGGCGCGCCCTTGTTGAGCCGCTGCTGCTGCATCTTCTTGGCGCTCTCTTCGGTGACGATGATGTCGCCCTGCTGCTCGGCGGCGGCCTTGTCGTCGGCTGATTTCAGCGCATCCGCCCAGGTCTGGCCCGCCGCCTTGCAGGAGCAGGACGGGTTGAACTCGCTGCGGAATTTGAATGCGGTCGGCAACGCCGTGTAGGGCTGGCCTCCGATCGAGACCGCCGAGTTCATGTCCTCGCCGGGATTGCGATGGGTGTAGAGCACGGCTTCCGCGGCCGGGCACAGCGCCTTGCAGGTCTTCTCGTCGTCGGGGAAGCGCGCGGGGACCGTCGCAAACGAGACCGGGAAATAGGCGCCGTCGCAGGTGCGCACGCACACGGTGCGATAGGTGCCGGATTGCGGGCCGAGATCCGAGGGCGGGCCGCCTTGCGGATTGTTCGGGTTGTTGTTGCCGCCGAACAGATTGGTCAGAAAATTGCCGCCGCCTTGCGACTGCGCGGCGTTGGCATATTGCGGGCCGCAATTGTTCTGCGCCAGCGCCGCCAGCACCGAGCGGCGCTGGTTGTCGCGTTCCGGGCTGAAGCCGCCGGGGCCGCCGCCGCGCAGGCGCTCGAGGTTGCCGGTGATCTGATCCAGATTGGCGCGCATCTGCTGGATCTGGGTGTTGACTGGACCGCATTGCGCCGACTGGCCGTTGAACAGCGAGAAGAAGCCGGAGGAATCGCACCCCATGCGCTTGGCCTGCATGGTGACGCGGTCGAGTTCGGCCTGCTGCTTGGCCTGGGAATCCTGGTAGCGGCGGATCTGGTCTTCGCGCGCGGGGTCACCGCCACCGCCGCCACGATCGAGCCCGGCGAGCTGGCCTTCCAGCCGCGAGCACATCGGATTGGGTCCGAGCCCGTTCTGGCCGGGCTGAGGCGGCGGGCCGGGCGGGCCGGCCTGCGCGAAAGCGGCGTTGACGAGCATGACGGTGCTCAGGAGCACGGTGCAGGCAAGGATCGAGCGGGCACGGGAGAGAGACAAAAATTCAGGCATATCCGCCATTCTAGCGAGGTCACGGCCCAGCGTGAGTTGGGGGGCCGACGCGCGCCCTCCCATAGCCGCTTCCTGCGGCATCGTCACGTCGTTTCAGGGGCCGAAAACTGGTCCTAAGGTCCGCCAGCTCCGAGGGAATTCAGCGCTGGCAGGTGATTGCGACATATTCGTCGCAATGGCCATGGGAGCAGTTTGCGCCGGTTTTGGGGACGGAGCCGGTAATTTCGTCGGGATCGACCCGGCGATAGCTCGATGCCTGGGCAAAATCCCGTGACTGGCAGTAGGTCCGCGCGGCCTGCGCGCCGCATTTGTCGCTCTTGGCCAGGCACTGGTCGACGCCGTAGCCGTCCGCCTGGTTGGCGATGATGAAGACGCGGGTCTCGGCGAATGCGCTGGATGAAGCAAGGATGGAGGCGCAGGAAATGAGCGCGAACAATGATCGCATGAAAACACCGGGGGCAAAAAGAAGGAACCGCCAGTTCCAGAATGGCCTCAAAAGGTTAAGGATAATGGAACCATCATGGCGGGAGGCTGCGCATTGCGGGCAGCAGACGGCTTTTTGGCGGCTCCCTTGACGCAAGGGCCCCTCGTGGCCCATATGTTCCCGCATGAACGGTCTCCTCGCCATTTGCACCATTTGCGAGATTACGAGCTAGCGATTCGCTGGCTGGAGCCGTCTTTTCTCAAAACCATTGAGAGCACTGGACGCCCGGCCGAGAGGGATGGGTTGTCATGGAATTGCGCCTTTACGATACGCTGACCAGGGAGAAGCGGCCGTTCGTGCCGCTCGATGCGAACAACGTCCGCATGTATGTCTGCGGACCGACCGTCTATGACTTCGCCCATATCGGCAATGCGCGGCCGGTGATCGTGTTCGACGTGCTGTTTCGGCTGCTGCGCCACATCTACGGCGAGGCGCATGTCAAATACGTCCGCAACATCACCGACGTCGACGACAAGATCAACGACCGTGCCGCGCGTGATTTTCCAGGGCTTCCGCTGAACGAGGCGATCCGCAAGGTCACCGAGCAGACCGGACAACAGTTTCACGCCGACGTCGATGCGCTTGGCGCGCTGCGGCCGAGCGTCGAGCCGCGTGCGACCGAGCACATCGTCGAGATGCGCGAGATCATCGAGCGGCTCGTCAAAGGCGGCTTTGCCTATGTCGCCGAGGACCACGTGCTGTTCTCGCCGCAGGCGATGAACGCGGCCAATGCCGGATTGCCGCGCTATGGTGCGCTGTCCAATCGCTCGCTGGACGAGATGGTCGCCGGTGCCCGCGTCGATGTCGCGCCCTACAAGAAGGGCAACACCGATTTCGTGCTGTGGAAGCCGTCCAAGCCGGGCGAGCCGTCATGGCCGTCGCCGGCGGGGATCGCCGCACAAGGACGTCCGGGCTGGCACGTCGAGTGCTCGGCGATGGCCTGGAAGCATCTCGGCGAATACTTCGACATCCACGGTGGCGGCATCGATCTCGTGTTTCCGCATCATGAGAACGAGGTCGCGCAGACCTGCTGCGCCTTCCACCGCGAGCGCATGGCGAACTACTGGATGCACAATGGCTTCCTGCAGGTCGAGAGCGAGAAGATGTCGAAGTCGGTCGGCAACTTCATCACCATCCATGAGCTACTCAAGGACTGGCCCGGCGAGGTGCTGCGTCTGAACATGCTCAAGACGCATTACCGCTCGCCGATCGACTGGACCATGAAGTCGCTGGAGGAGAGCGCCAGGACGCTCGACGACTGGTATCGCGTTGCCGCCGACGTCGCGCCGGGGAAGCCGGCTGCGTCCGTGGTCGAGCCGCTGCTCGATGACCTCAACACGTCGCTCGCGATCGCGGCGCTGCATAGCCTGCGCAACAGCGATGCGAGCGCCTTGGCGGGCTCATTGCGGCTGCTCGGCTTCTTCTCCGAGAGCGCAGCACAGTGGGAAAGTCGCAAACAGCAGGCCACTGGCGTCGATGCCGGCGAAATCGACCGCTTGATCGCGGAGCGCGCGGCTGCGCGTGCGCGAAAGGATTTCAAGGAATCCGATCGCATTCGCGACGAACTCGTCGCCAAGGGCGTCGTGCTGAAGGACGGCAAGGATGCCGACGGCAAACCGGTGACGACATGGGAGCTCGCGTGATGGCACAAGCGCTGCCAAAGCCTGCGTTGCGGCCGTTTTTGCCGGCCGACGTTCCGATCCTCGCCGCGATCTTTGCAGCAAGCATCGAGGAGCTGACCGGCGACGACTATAACGAAGCGCAGCAGCAGGCCTGGATGGAGGCGGCGGAAAGCGAAGAGTTCGGCAAGCGGCTCGGGGCGGACCTGACGCTGGTCGCGACGCTGGAGGGCTCGCCCGTCGGCTTCGCCTCGCTGCACGGGGCCGATCACATTCGCATGCTCTATGTTCATCCGGCGGTGAGCGGACAGGGCATCGCGACGATGCTGGTCGACGCGCTGGAGAAGCTTGCCGGCGGCCGTGGTACGGAAAAGCTGACGGTCGACGCCAGCGATACCGCGCAGGGCTTTTTCGCCAAGCGCGGCTATGTCGCCATGCAGCGCAACAGCATCACCGTCAACGACGAGTGGCTCGCCAACACCACCATGCAGAAGACGCTCGGCACCGGACCCGCGTCGGGAGCGCTGCAATGAGCAAGGAGCGCCTTTATCTGTTCGATACCACGCTGCGCGACGGGGCGCAGACCAATGGCGTCGACTTCACATTGACCGACAAGCAGGTCATCGCGGCGATGCTCGACGATCTCGGCATCGATTATGTCGAGGGCGGCTATCCCGGCGCCAATCCGACCGACACCGAGTTCTTCGGCACCAAACCCAAGCTCAAGCACGCACGCTTCACCGCCTTCGGCATGACGCGCCGGGCCGGGCGCTCGGTCTCCAATGATCCCGGCGTCGCCGGGCTTCTCGAAGCGAGGGCGGATGCGATCTGCTTCGTGGCAAAATCCTCAGCCTATCAGGTACGTGTTGCGCTGGAGACGACTGGGGACGAAAACCTTGCCTCGATCCGCGACAGCGTCGCGGCGGCGAAGGCGGCCGGCCGCGAGGTCATGCTCGACTGCGAGCATTTTTTCGACGGTTACAAGGAAGATTCCAGTTTTGCGTTGGCCTGCGCCAAGGCTGCCTATGACGCCGGCGCGCGCTGGGTGGTGCTGTGCGACACCAACGGCGGCACCATGCCTGATGAGATCGAGGCCATCGTCACCGAGGTGACGAAGCAGATCCCCGGCGATCATCTCGGCATCCACGCCCATAACGACACCGAGCAGGCGGTGGCCAATTCGCTCGCCGCGGTGCGCGCCGGCGCGCGGCAGATCCAGGGCACGTTGAACGGTCTCGGCGAGCGCTGCGGCAACGCCAATCTCTGCTCGCTGATCCCGACGCTGAAATTGAAGACGGCGTTTTCGGACGCCTTCGAGATCGGCGTCACGGCAGAGAAGCTGGCAACGCTGGTCAAGGTCTCGCGCACGCTGGACGACATGCTCAACCGCGTGCCGAACCGGCATGCGGCCTATGTCGGCGAGAGCGCCTTCGTCACCAAGACCGGCATTCACGCCTCCGCCGTGTTGAAGGATCCGCAGACCTATGAGCACGTGTTGCCGGAGCTGGTCGGCAATCACCGCAAGGTGCTGGTGTCGGACCAGGCCGGCCGCTCCAACGTCATCGCCGAGCTCGATCGCGCCGGCATCGCCTATGAGAAGAGCGATCCGAAGCTGACGCGGCTGGTCGAGGAATTGAAGGAGCGCGAGGCGCAAGGCTACGCCTATGAATCCGCCAACGCCTCGTTCGACCTCTTGGCGCGCCGCACGCTCGGCAAGGTGCCGCATTATTTCGAGGTCGAGCAGTTCGACGTCAATGTCGAGCAGCGCTACAACTCGCACGGCGAACGCGTCACGGTCGCGCTCGCAGTGGTCAAGGTCGACGTCGCCGGCGAGCATCTGATTTCGGCCGCCGAAGGCAACGGCCCGGTCAACGCGCTCGACGTTGCGCTCCGCAAGGATCTCGGAAAATACCAGAAATACATCGAGGGCCTGACGCTGATCGACTACCGCGTGCGTATCCTCAACGGCGGCACCGGCGCGGTGACGCGCGTGCTGATCGAGAGCGAGGACGAGACCGGCGATCGCTGGACCACGGTCGGCGTGTCCCCGAACATCATCGATGCCTCGTTCCAGGCGCTGATGGATTCGGTGATCTACAAGCTCGTGAAGTCGGGCGCACCGGCGTAAGGGACGGTGTAGGCAGCGTCGGCGCCACAAACGCGTCATTGCGAGCGAAGCGAAGCAATCCAGGATCTTTCTGCGGGGGCAGTCTGGATTGCTTCGCGACGCTCGCAATGACGAGGAGGAGAGAGGGAAGCGCGACAATGATCGACCACATCTCCGTCGGCGTCAGCGATCTCGATCGCTCTGCAAAATTCTACGAAGTCACGCTCGTAGCCCTCGGCCTCACCCGCCTCGTCACGCGGCCGCGCACGGTCGGCTTCGGCAAGGCCTATCCGGAATTCTGGATCAATCTGCGCGAAGGCATGCCGCCCGTAGCACCGGAGAGCGGCGTGCACATCTGCCTGCGGGCAAAGACGACCAGCGAAGTCGATGCGTTTCATGCCGCAGCGCTTGCGGCCGGCGGCGCATCCGACGGCGCGCCGGGTATCCGCCCGCACGACCGTGTGCGCTACTACGCAGCCTTCGTCACCGATCCCGACGGCAACCGGATCGAGGCGGTGACGTTTCCGAGTGAATAGCGGTCAGAGCTTGCGTGCCACTTCCGGCGCGAGCTGCTTTTCCGCGTCAGCGAGCTGTGCCACCGCCGATTTCAGCTTCGGCAGGATCTCCTCGATGCGATCGGCCTTGAGGATGTCGACCGAAAGGCCGGCGCGGATGAACTCGGTCTGGCGCATATGCGACAGCAGCGAGAACAGCGGCTCCCAGAAATTGTCGATATTGGCGAGCAGGACGGGCTTGGCGTGACGGCCGAGCTGCTTCCAGGTCAGCTGCTCCACCAGCTCTTCCAGCGTGCCGACGCCGCCGGGCAGCGCCACGAAGGCATCGGAGCGTTCGAACATCAGCCGCTTGCGCTCGTGCATGTCGGGGGTGACGATCATCTCCTGCACGCGGGTCAGCGCGTTCTCGCGCTTGCGGAGGAATTCGGGAATGATGCCGGTAACGGTGCCGCCGTGATCCAGCACGGAGGTCGCGACCGAGCCCATCAGGCCGAGCGAGCCGCCGCCATAGACCAGGCGGATGTTGTTCTCGGCGAGGGCCTTGCCGAACGCCTTGGCGCCTTCGGTGAAGCGGGGATTGGTTCCGGGGCCGGAGCCGCAATAGACACAGACGGTTTTGATCGTGCTCATTGGTGCCATGATGCATTGCAGCGAAGGGGCGTCAAGCCCCTCAGGTGATTCGGACTACCCGGAAATCTACCGGTAAATGGCGACAAACAATCAAAGATTCGCCATCTGGCGGGGTGCGCTCGCCGCCGGAAGCTTCTATATGACGAGCGAAAATCGCAAATCGCCCCGCGCCCGCATCCGGCGGGCCCCTAGGTTTCTTGATGAGCCCACCCCATTCGCCAGACGTTCCCGACGCGCCCGATCCCTCAGCCGGGACGCTCGAGCGGGCGACCCTGATGGGCACGCTGGCGCATCTGTGGCCCTATATCTGGCCCGGCGACCGTTTCGACCTGAAGATGCGCGTGGTCTGGTCGATGGTACTGCTGCTCGCGGCCAAGCTGATCACGCTGACCGTGCCGTTCAGCTTCAAATGGGCGACCGATGCGCTGACCGGCGCCAACACCGCGCCGGTTGCGGCCGACAATTGGCACCTCTGGGTGATTGCCTCGCCGTTGTTGCTGACCGCGAGCTACGGCGTGATGCGCATCGTGATGGCGGTGCTGACGCAATGGCGCGACGGCATCTTCGCCCGCGTCGCCATGCATGCGGTGCGCAAGCTCGCCACCATCACCTTCATCCACATGCACGAACTGTCGCTGCGCTTTCACCTGGAGCGCAAGACCGGCGGCCTGACGCGTGTGCTCGAGCGCGGCCGCGAGGGCATCGAGGTCATCGTGCGCATGGTGATCCTGCAACTGATCCCGACCATCGTCGAGGTCTCGCTGCTGATGGCCGTGCTGCTCTGGCAGTTCGACTGGCGCTACGTGCTGACGACACTGATCACGGTCGCGGTCTACATGTACTACACCTACATCGCGACCGAGTGGCGGATCGGCATCCGTCGCAAGATGAACGATTCAGATACCGAGGCGAACACCAAGGCGATCGATTCGCTGCTCAATTACGAGACCGTGAAATATTTCAGCGCCGAGACCCGCGAGGCCCAGCGCTACGACAAGTCGGTCGCGCGCTACGAGGAGTCGAGCGTCCACGCCTATACGTCGCTCGCGGTGCTCAACACCGGACAGGCCGTGATCTTCACGCTGGGGCTGACCGCGACCATGCTGATGTGCGCGATCGGCGTGCGCAACGGCACCAACACGGTCGGCGATTTCGTGCTGGTCAACGCCATGATGATCCAGCTCTACCAGCCGCTGAACTTCATGGGCATGGTCTATCGCGAGATCAAGCAAGCGATCATCGACATCGAGAAGATGTTTGGCGTGCTGGGACGCGAGGCCGAGATCAAGGACGCGCCCGACGCGAAACCGCTGGTGATTTCGGCCGGCACGGTGCGCTTCGAGGACGTGCGTTTCGCCTATGAGCCGTCACGGCCGATTCTCAAGGGCATCAGCTTCGAGGTGCCGGCCGGCAAGACGGTGGCGATCGTCGGCCCCTCCGGCGCGGGCAAATCGACCATGTCGCGGCTTCTGTTCCGCCTTTATGACATCTCCGGCGGCAAGATTTTGATCGACGGCCAGGACATCCGCGGGGTCACGCAGGCCAGCCTGCGCGCCTCGATCGGCATGGTGCCGCAGGATACCGTGCTGTTCAACGACACCATCCGCTACAACATCCGCTACGGCCGCTGGGACGCAACCGACGCCGAAGTCGAGGAGGCGGCACGGCTGGCGCAGATCGACCATTTCATCCGCATGGCGCCGATGGGCTACGAGACCCAGGTTGGCGAGCGCGGCTTGAAGCTGTCCGGCGGCGAGAAGCAGCGCGTCGCCATTGCGCGCACCGTGCTGAAGGCACCGCCGATCCTGGTGCTGGACGAGGCGACCTCGGCGCTCGACACCCATACCGAGCACGAGATCCAGGGCGCGCTCGAGCGCGTGGCGAAGAACCGCACCTCCTTGGTGATCGCGCACCGGCTTTCCACCATCGTCGGCGCCGACGAGATCATCGTGCTGGACCAGGGCCGGATCGCCGAGCGCGGCACCCACGCCAAGCTGCTCGCCCTGGGCGGCCTCTATGCCAGCATGTGGAACAGGCAGCGCGAAGCCGAGGCGGCTCGCGAGAAACTGGCCCAAATGGCCGACAGTAGCGAGGCCCCCAATCGGGAGCCGCCGCCGGTCCAGGACGCCCTCGTGGCGCCTGCGGCGGCGGAGTGACCTTGTCTCCGGTCCCAACTCTGGCCTAAACAACCGCGCGGGGCACCCCGCGTGCCATGAACTCCTAGGCGGCAAATAGCGATGTCCATTCTCGATTCGATCCAGCGTCAGATCCCGCCGATCCACAGGGAAGGCTATCCCTTCATCGGTGGCTTTGCGCTGGCAAGCCTGCTCCTGTTCTGGCTGTGGTCGCCTCTCGGGTGGATCGGCACCATCCTGACCGTGTGGTGCGCGCTGTTCTTCCGTGACCCCGTCCGCGTGACACCGGTGCGCGAGGGGCTCGTGGTGTCACCGGCCGACGGCCGTGTCTCGATGATCACCATGGCGCTGCCGCCGGCGGAGCTCGGGCTCGGCGACCGGCCGTTGCCGCGCATCTCGGTGTTCATGAGCGTGTTCAACTGCCACGTGAACCGCAGCCCAATCGCCGGCAGGGTGGACCGCATCGCCTACCGGCCCGGCCTGTTCATCAACGCCGAGCTCGACAAGGCGAGCGAGGACAATGAGCGCAACTCGCTGGTGATCACGACGCCGTCGGCGCGGATCGGCGTGGTCCAGATCGCAGGTCTCATCGCCAAGCGCATCGTCTGCTTCGTCAAGGAAGGGCAGGCGATCGGCGCCGGCGAGCGTTTTGGCCTGATCCGCTTCGGCTCGCGGCTCGACGTCTATTTGCCTGTTGGCACCAAGGCACTGGTGTCGGAAGGCCAGACCGCGATTGCCGGCGAGACGGTTTTGGCCGACCTCTCCGGGGACGACCCAAGCCGCGCCTACCGCGCCAATTAACCATTAGTCGGGTCCACTGGGGCCTTCCGCCGCGATGGCGGAGGGGAGCGCGGCTTGCTATATCTCGCTTGAGATAAGGACGAGCCATGCAGACGCCCTATGATTTGAGAGATCCCGACGTGCGCCGCCGGCGGTTCCGCCCAATCCCGGTGCGGATGCTGGTGCCGAACGTCATCACGCTGCTGGCGATCTGTGCCGGCCTGACCGCGATCCGGCTGTCGATCGAAGGGCGGATGACGCTCGCGGTCTACGCCATCGTGTTCGCAGCTGCGCTCGACGGCATCGATGGCCGCGTCGCGCGGCTGATCAAGGGGCAGTCGAAGTTCGGCGCCGAGCTCGACAGCCTCGCAGACTTCGTCAATTTCGGCGTGGCGCCCGGCTTGATGCTGTATTTCTGGCAGCTGCACGAGCTCGGCAATGCCGGCTGGATCGCGGCCATGGTGTTTGCAATCTCCATGTGCCTGCGGCTCGCGCGCTTCAACGCCACACTGGACGATCCGAACAAGCCGGCCTTCGCCGCCAATTTCTTCACCGGCGTGCCGGCGCCTGCCGGCGCGATCACCGTGATGTTGCCGATCTACGCGGCATTCCTGGATCTGGGGCGCTGGCCTGCAGCCCTGACGGCCGGCTACACGCTGCTGATTGCTTTCCTGATGGTGTCGCGCCTGCCGGTGTTCTCCGGCAAGAGCATGCGCATGCGGGTGCCTCCGGAGCTGGTGTTGCCGGCGTTCGTCGCGGTGGTCTTCTTTATCGCGCTTCTGATCAGCTATCCCTGGTACGTGCTGTCGATCGGCACGGTGCTGTATCTCCTCGCTTTGCCGCTCGGCTACAAATCCTACCGCGACCAGGCGCGCGCGATGGGAGGCGCCGCGCCGTCGTCGGGAGGCGAAGTCCCGTCGCCACCCTCAGCGCCGACGATGGCCAATTTGTCGGAGCCGCCGCACGACGACGACCGGCCCGGACGGCTGCACTAAAGCGCGATGAGATTTGCCGGAACCGTCATCGCGCTTTAGGTCTTTGTTCGAGCATGATCTTTTCGGAAAACCGCTGCGCACTTTTCCGGATCATGCTTTAGGCGATTTTCGCGGATATCTGCCATGAGGCGCGCTGAGTTGGGTTGAGGCCCGATCTCGGCTATATCGCCTGTGCCGGCGGCACCGCGCCAACAGCGGCCGCCAATCTGGGAGAGAACGCCGTGACTGATACCGCGACCGGGCCGCTGCCCGCTTCCGTCCTCGAAGCGCTGGGCCGCTATGATACGCCGACGATCTGCAACGCCATGGAGATCGTGGCGCCCGAGCGCCGCCTGATCGGCTACACCACCAAGCAACTGGTCTGCCCGTTTCCTGACCTGCCGCCGATCGTCGGCTATGCCCGCACGGTCGCGATCCGCTCGGTGCTGAAAAACTCGCTACCAGCGGAAGAGCAGTCCAAGCGCCGCATCGACTATTACGAATATGTCGGCACCGGCCATGGTCCGCGCATCTCGGTGATCCAGGACATCGACGGTCCCGATGTCGGTTACGGCGCATTCTGGGGCGAGGTGCAGAGCAACGTGCACAAGGCGCTCGGCTGCCTCGGCGTCATCACCGACGGCTCGATCCGCGACATCCCGCAGTGGGCGCCTGGCTTCCAGGCGCTGGCCGGCTCGATCGGCCCGTCGCATGCCTGGGTGCATGCCGAGAGCTTCGGCGGCGAGGTGCGCGTCGCCGGCATGACGGTGAAATCGGACGACCTCGTCCACGCCGACCTGCACGGCGCCATCGTGATCCCGCTCGACATCGCGGCAAAGCTGCCCGAGGCTGCCGAGCTCTGCGGCCGCCGCGAGACGCCGATCCTCGAGATCGCCCGCAGCCCCGACTTCTCGCTGGAGAAGCTCAAGGCCGCGCTGAAGCGCTCGGCGGAGATCCACTAGGCGATCTATGGCCGCGATGCCGACCGTCCTTGTTCCGTCAGGAGCAGGACGGCCTGATCCGGCTCACCGAAGACCGCGGCGGCGCATCCGATCAGGGTGAAGCCGCCCGCAAGATCCCACAGGGTGACGTTGTCCGCATTGTCAGGGACGTCAATCAAGCGCGCTGCGATCACGGCGAAGGCGGCCTCGGCAAAGAGCAGAAGGCTGAATGCCGGCAACACCAGCTCCGGTTCGAGCAGATGGAGTGCCAGCACCGCGGGCAGCGCGGTGAGAAGACCGAACAGCATCAACATTGCAGAACGGGCTTTCGCGATGGAGCATGCCGAATGGCCATAGAATACTGCAGGATCTCTCGTCGCGGATGTGGCGCAGGGCCGCAGTCGGAGGGCGCACAATGAACATGAATGGCAAGACAGTTCTGATCACCGGCTCTACCGACGGTGTGGGCCGCTACGTCGCGCGCCGGCTGGCTGAAGAAGGTGCGGAAGTCTTGATCCATGGCCGCGATGCGGGGCGGGCAAGGGCATTAGGCGACGAGATCGTAAGGGCCGGTGGTTCCGCGCCGACCTTCTACCAGGCCGACTTGTCATCCATGTCGGGCACGCGTGCGCTCGCCGAAGCCGTCATGCGCGATCATCAACGTCTCGACGTCTTCGTCAGCAATGCCGGCATCGGCTCGCAGAACGATGGGCCGCAACGGCAAGTCAGCGCAGACGGTCACGAGTTACGCTTCGCCGTGAACTATCTGTCGGGCTTCCTGCTCGTCCGTCTTTTGTTGCCGCTGCTCAAGGCCGCGGCGCCGTCGCGCATCGTCAACGTGGCCTCGCTCGGTCAGCATCCGATCGATTTCGACGACGTCATGATCACGAAAGGCTACAGCGGCTCGCGCGCCTATGCGCAGAGCAAGTTGTCGCAGATCATGTTCACGATCGATCTCGCAACGGAATTGAAGGGCGCCGGCATCACGGTCAATTCGCTCCATCCCGCGACTTATATGAACACCACGATGGTGCGCGCCGGCGGGATCAGCCCGATCTCGACGGTGGAGCAGGGCGGGGCGGCGATCCTGCATCTCGTCGAAGGCGACGACGTCGCGGCCAAGAGCGGGTTGTTCTTCAACGGCATGAACGAGGCGCGCGCCAATCCGCAGGCCTACGATGCCGACGCGCGCAGGCGCCTGCACGCGCTCAGCCTGGAGCTGACGGGCCTGTCCTCCTAGCGCGCGGCAGCTATGACTGCCGCAGGCATGGCCACCGTCATTCGGTGATCAAGCCTCTGTTCGCGCGATCTGGAAATTCAGCGCTGTACCTCTGAACGGACGGTCTTCACCACCGCCCTGTCCATGACCGATAGCCCAATGCCGCGGCCAGGAGAGCTGCTCTACTCCGCGCGCGGTCGCAGAGTGGAAGGACGACCAACGTGGCGTGTTGTGGTGACGGTACAATAGGCCGCCAGGGCCCATGTCCGGATATATCAGGATGTGGATGTCGAAACTCTCACCGTCCGGAAAGTCGGGTCCAAACCAGTAGGATGGGCTACGCCCGGGATCACGGCCGACGATGGCTGTCAGAGTCTGCCTCGGCCCCCGAAGTCCCAGCCAGAACGGTGCGATCGAGCCGGGCGCGAAAGCCGTAAAGATCGTCTGCGCCGATGCGACATCGGTCGTGGCGCTTTGCCCCGTCAGTCGCAGCTCAATCCGGCATCCGCTCTGCACCGGGCCAGGGAACGTCGCCTCCGCTTCGCCGCGTGGCAGTTGCATCCACTGGGCAGGATGAGGATCGAGCGGAGGCCATTCCAACCTCTCCCTCACGGCACCGTCGATGTCGAGCACCTGGTAACGTAGGCCTTGCTCATCAAGCGCGGCCTGGACGCAATGCAGGTATTCAACGCCCTCCGGCATTCTGTGAGCCGTTCCAGCGCCTGCCGTACAGATTTGCAGGACGCCGCTGTGCGCCTGTACGTCGAAAGCAAGGATGTGGCTGCAGAGGTAGGCAAGGACGTTTTCGTTCACAAGAACGTCCCAGAACGGACGCGTGTATTCGTGGCCGATCTCGCGCTGATACGTGCCGGTAAAGCCATTGATGGGAAACACCGGATGATGGCCAAGGACGAGCTTGTGCCGGGCATCGCGATGAGCCCTCAGCGTTGCCTCGAGCCAGTCGATCTCGACATGTCCCTCACCTCCGAGGCCGCTCCAAAGCGTGTTGACGAATACCATCAACAGGTCGTCGCGCCGCACAAAGTAGGAGAGACCAGCTTGCCCTGGCGGTCCGTTCTTCGGCAAGTCGAGCAGGGTACGGAATACCGCCTCGCTCGTCAGGTCGTAGGTCGTATGATTGCCGGTCGTGTGCCAGACGGGGATGGCTGCACGATCAAGCCACGCCATTTCCGTGTCGAACCAATATCGCCACTGCGTGCGCAGAGCGTCGGCATCCGGGGTTAAGCCAATGATTTCATCGCCTGGAAAGAGAATAAATTCAGGCTGTGGTTTCAGGCGTTGGACAACTGCGTTGACCGAGGCGAAGGTCTTTTCGTGCAATGCGCCCGGCACGCCCGAGCAGGAGTCACCATACAAGACAAACTGGTGACCTTTGCCGCGTGGAAGAATCGCGGGAATAGAATCGTTCACGGAGGTGATGGCCTTTGCATTGCGGTGATCGGCTCGGAGCATGGCGATTTCCATTGAAGGCGGCAATGGTTCGTTTTCGACCCCAGCGCGCGCCAATCATGGTTAGCAAAGTGTTGAGATTCCTGTCGGCAGCCGGCAAAGCGAGCGTCCTTTCCGTACGCTGCGTCGGTCTGGCGCGCCGGCTCAACTTAACCTTTACGCGGCTTTAAGGGCGGCGCTCTAGGTTTCCGATGCGGTTCGGGGTTGGGCCGCACCATCGGCCAGGACGGCCGTTGTTGCGTGTGCGTTGGAGTCTCCCATGGATATCATGACGGGCGTCGGCCTCGTGGTGGGCATGATCGTCATCGCGACGATGGTGTTTCTGGGCGGCGATCTGCACATGTTCATCAGCGAGCATGCGGCGATCATCATCTTCGGCGGCTCGGCCGCGGCGACCATGATCCGCTTTCCGCTCTCAGTGCTGATGCACGGCCTGCCGCTCGGTATGAAATTCGCGTTCACGATGAGCCGGCTCTCGGCCCACGACCTGGTCGATGAACTCGCCCGCATCGCCGAGATCGCCCGCAAGCAGGGCCCGGTCGGGTTGGAAAAGGTCGAGACCGACGAGCCGTTCCTCGCCAAGGGCATCCGTTACGTCGCCGACGGCTACGACCTCGATTTTATCAGGGACAATCTGGAACGCGACCGCGACAATTTCCTGATGCATCTCAACGAAGGCAGCAAGATCTACCGCGCCGTCGGCGACTGCGCGCCTGCGTTCGGCATGATCGGAACCCTGATCGGCATGGTGCAGATGTTTTCGAACATGTCGGATCCCTCGAAGCTCGGCCCCTTCATGGCGACCGCCCTGCTGGCAACTCTGTACGGTGCGCTTGTCGCGAACCTGCTCTGCCTGCCGATCGCCGACAAGCTGCATGGCAAGCTGATCGACGAGGAAACCAACCGCACGTTGATCATCGACGGCATCCTGATGATCCGCGACTCCAAGAGCCCGACTTTGGTGCGCGAAATGCTGCTGGCCTATCTGCCCGAGAAGCACCGCCACGCCGAAGGCGAGCCGGTTCCGGCGTAACGCCGGACGCCGGGATCTGACCCATGGCAAAGAAGAAACGCGAAGAAGCACATGGCGGCCATGGCTGGTTCGTCACGTTTGCCGATCTGATGGCCTTGCTGCTGGCGTTTTTCGTGATGCTGGTCGCATTCTCCACCCAGGACGCCAACAAGTTGAAGATCGTCGCAGGCTCCATGCGCGACGCCTTCGGCGTCCAGAGCGAAGCGCGCTATGCCGGCATCGTCGAGTCCGACGGCCTGCCGACACGCGCGCGGCTGAAGAACGTCGATCACATCCAGCCTGAGGATGCCTCCAACACGCCGACGCCGGATCAGGAGGATCACGACAAGACGTCCGGTGCGAGGCTCAAGGTCGACCGCAATTTCGCGCTCGCCGCCGCCTCACTGCGCCAAGCCTTGCAGGACATGCCGGAACTGACCGAGATGTCCAAGCACATCATGTTCGAGGAGACCAAGCAGGGTCTTAACCTTGAGATCGTCGACCAGGACGGCCGCTCGATGTTCGCCGACGGCTCCAAGGTGCCGTTCGACCGCACCCGCCGCCTGATCGAGAAGCTCGCGATCCCGCTCAAGGCCACGCCGCTGCGCGTCTCCATCGCCGGCCATACTGCGGCGGGCTTCGTTCCGACCCGCAGCGACTACGGCGCCTTCGACCTGTCGGCCGACCGCGCCAATGCCGTCCGCCAGATCCTCGAGCGGGAAGGCCTGCCGGCCTCCCACATCTTCGCCGTCTCCGGCAAGTCGGACACCCAGCCGCTGTTTCCGGACGATCCCTCGCTCGCCGCCAACCGGCGCGTCACCATCACCCTGATGCGGGAAGATCCGCCGCTGCCGCCGAATTTGAAGCCGTAAGGCAGTAGGACACTTGCGCTACCATTTTACCTGAGGCATGTCGTCGCGCAGGCGGTGACCGTTGCTGTGACGTCACAGCATCTGCCTCGCCGCCTGCTATGGTGGCGTGCCGATTGACAGGTGCGCCGGAAGCGTCAAAAGGCGCCGGATCAAATTCAGGGACGAAGCGTTTTTTACCTTCATGACGGCGAGCATCACACAGGCCGAGACCCAGGACGGGCCGGTCACCTCGGGCTTTTGGTCCCTCACTCTCGGGAGCATCGGCGTCGTTTTCGGCGACATCGGCACCTCGCCGCTCTACGCATTCCACGAGGCTGTCCGCGGTGCGGCCCATGGCGAGCCTGTGACTCGGGTGATGGTGCTTGGCGTGCTCTCGCTGATCCTGTGGGCGCTTTTTATCGTCGTCACCGCCAAATACGTCCTGCTGCTGCTGCGCGCCGACAACAACGGGGAGGGCGGCACCCTTTCGCTGATGGCGCTCGGCCAGCGCGCGCTCGGGCGGCGAAGCTGGTTCCTGCTCGCGCTCGGCGTGGTCGGCGCCTCCATGTTCATCGGCGATTCCATGATCACCCCGGCGATCTCGGTGCTGTCGGCGGTCGAAGGCCTCAAGCTCGTGACGCCCGCGTTCGAGCACTACGTCGTGCCGCTCACCGTCATCATCCTGGTATTGCTGTTCGCGGTTCAGAGCAAAGGCACTGCGCTGGTGGCATCGGCCTTCGGTCCGGTGATGGTGATCTGGTTCACCGTCCTCGCAGTGACGGGCGCTGTCCACATCGCCGACGATCCGTCGGTGCTCGCTGCGATCAATCCCTATTACGCGCTGCAATTCCTGCTGTCGCACGGCACCATCGGCCTCGTGACGTTAGGCGCCGTGTTCCTGGCGGTGACTGGCGGCGAGGCGCTCTACGCCGATCTCGGCCATTTCGGCCGCAAGCCGATCCAGTCGGCCTGGATGTTCTTCGTGCTGCCCTCGCTGCTGATCAACTATTTCGGGCAGGGCGCGCTGGTACTGTCGGATCCGAGCGCGATCGAACATTCCTTCTACCGCATGGTGCCGGAGCATCTGGTGCTGCCGCTGGTCGGGCTTGCGACCGCGGCGACGGTGATCGCGAGCCAGGCGGTGATCACCGGCGCCTATTCGCTGGTCTATCAGGCCGTGCAACTCGGCCTGCTGCCGCGCTTCGAGGTGCGCTTCACCTCCGAAACCCACGCCGGCCAGATCTATCTGCCGCGCGTGAACCGGCTGCTGCTGATCGGCGTCATGCTGCTGGTGTTGCTGTTCCACACTCCCAGCAATCTGGCGTCGGCCTACGGCATCGCGGTTTCCACCACTATGGTCGCCGACGGCATCATGGGCTTCGTCGTGATCTGGAAATTGTGGAACTGGCGCGCCGCGACGGCTGCGGCCGTGATCGTGCCCTTCGTTGTCGTCGACATCAGCTTCTTCAGCGCCAATCTGCTGAAGCTGCTCGAGGGCGCCTGGGTGCCGCTGCTGTTCGGCGCGGCCATGGCCGGGACGATCTGGACTTGGCGCAAGGGGACCGGCATCCTGCTCCAGAAGACGCGCCGGATCGAGGTGCCGCTCGACGACTTGATCCGCAGTCTCGAAAAGCGCCCGCCGCACATCGTCAAGGGCACCGCGGTGTTCCTGACCAGCGATCCCTCTTTCGTGCCGACCGCGCTGCTGCACAACCTCAAGCACAACAAGGTGCTGCACGAGCACAACGTGGTCCTGACCATCGAGACCGCGCACACGCCACGGGTCGATCTGTCCGAGCGGTTCCGCATGGAGAAGATCAGCGAGAAGTTCTCGAAGGTCCGGCTGCGCTTCGGCTACATGGAGCAGCCGAACGTGCCCAAGGCGCTCGCGATCGCGCGCAAGCAGGGCTGGCAGTTCGACATCATGTCGACGTCGTTCTTCGTGTCGCGGAGGTCGCTGAAGGCCTCCGCGCAGTCGGGCATGCCGCTGTGGCAGGACCATCTGTTCATCGCGCTGAGCCGGTCTGCCAACGACGCCACCGACTATTTCCAGATTCCGACCGGCCGGGTGGTTGAAGTCGGCACCCAAGTCACCATTTGAACGCAATCGGCAGACCCATGCGAATTTCGCATGGCAAGGGCCCAAAATCGGGCTAGGCTATGCCGGCAGCGCAGGCCTATAAGCCGCGCGCTCTTCCGCCGTTGTGCAGTGAAGCATTTTAGAGGCCATCAGGCTCTCCCATGACAAGTGACGTAGCGATTTCCGCCCCGGAAACGGCGGCGGCCAATGGGCATGGCGATGCCCACACCACGGCCGGTTTCGGCGCGCTGACGCTCGGCAGCATCGGGGTCGTCTATGGCGATATCGGCACCAGCCCGCTCTACGCGTTCCGCGAGGCGGTGATGGCGGCCTCGGGCGCGGAGGGGCTGCCGACGCCGGCGGCCGTACTCGGCGTGGTCTCGCTCATCCTGTGGGCGCTCATCGTCGTGGTGACGCTCAAATACGTCGTGATCCTGCTCCGCGCCGACAACAATGGCGAGGGCGGCACGCTGGCGCTGATGGCGCTGGCGCAGCGCGCGGTCGGCACCGGGGGGGCGACCATCGTCCTGCTCGGCATCATCTCCGGCGCCCTGTTCTACGGCGATGCCGTGATCACGCCGGCGCTCTCGGTGCTGTCGGCGATCGAAGGCATGAAGGACGTCACGCTGCACTTCGAGCCCTACATCGTGCCGCTGACCGTGATCATCCTGGTCCTCCTGTTCGCCGTGCAGTCGCGTGGCACGGCCCGTGTCGCGGCCTTCTTCGGCCCCGTGATGTGCGTCTGGTTCGCGGTCATTGCGGTGGCGGCGATCCACCCCATTATCGAGCAGCCGCAGATCCTGTTCGCGCTCAACCCGCTCTACGCCGTGTCCTTCATGCTCCACCACGGGATCATCGGCTTCGTGACGCTGGGCGCCGTGTTCCTGGCGGTCACGGGCGCCGAGGCGCTCTATGCGGACCTCGGCCATTTCGGCAAGCGGCCGATCCAGACCGCTTGGCTGTTCATCGTGCTGCCATCGCTGGCGCTGAACTATCTGGGGCAGGGCGCGCTGGTGCTCGGCGATCCCGGCGCCATCGTGAGCCCGTTCTTCCAGCTCTTCCCGCAAGGCTTTTTCCGCGGCTGCATGGTTGTGCTGGCGACCGCCGCCACCGTGATCGCGAGTCAGGCCGTCATCACCGGCGCCTATTCGCTGACGCGCCAGGCGATCCAGCTCGGGCTGCTGCCGCGCTTCGAAATTCGCCATACGTCTGAAGCCCATTCCGGCCAGATCTTCATCCCGCGCATCAACCAGCTGCTGCTGGTCGCGGTGGTGCTGCTGGTGCTGTTGTTCCGCTCCTCCAGCGCGCTGGCCTCGGCCTATGGCATCTCCGTCACCGGCACCATGGTGGTCACCGCGATGATGGGCTTTGTCGTGATCTGGAAGGTGTGGCGGTGGTCGCCGTTCGCAGCGGCTGCCCTGATCATTCCGTTCCTGTGCCTCGACCTGACCTTCCTCGCAGCCAATCTGCTCAAGGTGTTCGAGGGCGGCTGGGTGCCGCTGGCGCTCGGCGCGCTCATGATCATGCTGATGTACACGTGGCGGCGCGGCAGCCGGCTGCTGTTCGAGAAGTCGCGCAAGCTCGAATTCCCGCTCGCCGATCTCGTGGCGATGCTGGAGAAGCGACCGCCGCAGCGCGTGCCCGGCACCGCGGTGTTCCTGACCTCGGACCCGCTCAGCGCCCCGACCGCGCTGATGCATAGCCTGAAGCACTACAAAGTGCTCCATGAGAAGAACGTCATTCTCACCATCGAGACCGCGCAGACCCCGCGGATCGATTTGGCCGAGCGGGTGAAGCTGGAGCAGATCTCACCGACCTTCTCCAAGGTGACGCTGAAATTCGGCTTCATGGAATCGCCCAACGTGCCGAAGGCGCTGGCCATCGCCCGCAAGCTCGGCTGGCAGTTCGACATCATGTCGACCTCGTTCTTCCTGTCGCGGAGGGCGCTCAAGCCCGCCGCCCATTCCGGCATGCCGCGCTGGCAGGACCGGCTGTTCATCTCGCTCAGCCGTTCCGCCAACGACGCCACCGACTATTTCCAGATCCCCTCTGGGCGCGTGGTCGAGGTCGGCACCCAGGTGACGATCTAACTCCGACGTCGTCGCCCGGCTTGACCGGGCGACCCAGTATTCCAGAGACGGTGCGGCTAGAACCGAGAAGCCGCGGCGTACTGGATTCCCCGCTTTCGCGGGGAATGACACCGAACGAGTGGGTGAGACGTGAAGCAGGAGCTTCAGACATCCTGAAACCCCACTTCAAGTCGCTGCGATTTAGCTTTAACTTGCGCAAGCCAGCTCAAGCCTTTGTAGCGCTTGATTTTCGCTGGCTGAGAGGCGAGGTTGCCGCCCGCCGGGATCGCCCCGGCAAAGGATACGCGACGTTGGAGGATGATGTGGCAAATCAAGTACAGGATCTGACCCCGGACGAGGTTTCCAAAGGTGTCGCGGAAGGCCGCTATCTGCTCGTCGACGTGCGCGAGCCGAACGAGGTCGAGGCCGAGGCCTATCCCTACGGCGTGGTCGTGCCGCTCTCGACCTTCGATCCCAAGGCGATCCCCGATCCCCAGGGCAAAGAGGTCGTGTTCGCCTGCCGCTCCGGAAAACGCTCGGTGACGGCCTCGCTCGCGGCGCAGGCGGCGGGCCTGCCCTACGACAAGCATCTGGCCGGCGGCATGCTGGGCTGGAAGGCGGCGGGTCTTCCCAGCAAGGTCGGTGACTGACCTGCCGATGTCCAAAAGCTCGTCCCTGAACACGGTCTTCGCCGACCTTCCCGTCACCATCTTCGAGGCGATGTCGCAGGCCGCGCGCGACAACAATGCCATCAATCTCGGCCAGGGTTTTCCTGACGATCCCGGCCCCGAGGACATCCGCCGCGCCGCGGCCGACGCATCGCTGAACGGCTATAACCAGTACCCGTCGATGATGGGCATCCCGGAGTTGCGGCAGGCGATCGCAACCCATTACGGCCATTGGCATGGGCTCAAGCTCGATCCGATGAGCGAGGTGATGGTCACCTCCGGCGGCACCGAGGCGCTGACCTCGGCCATTCTCGCCGTGGTCCAGCCGGGCGACGAGGTGGTCTGCTTCCAGCCGGTCTATGATTCCTACCTGCCGATCATCCGCCAGGCCGGCGGCATTCCGCGCCTGGTGCGCCTTGAGCCACCGCACTGGCGGCTGAATGAGGACATGCTGAAAAGCGTCTTCAATTCAAAGACCAAGGCGGTGCTCTTCAACAATCCCCTGAATCCGTCCGCGGTGGTCTATCCGCGCGAGGACCTCGAACTCTTGGCGCGCTACTGCCAGGAGTTCGACGTCATCGCGATCACCGACGAGGTCTGGGAGCACGTCACCTTCGACGAGCACAAGCACATCCCGCTGATCACCATCCCCGGCATGCGCGAGCGCACCATCAAGGTCGGCTCGGCCGGCAAGATCTTCTCGCTCACGGGATGGAAGATCGGCTTCGTCTGCGCCGCGCCGCCGCTGCTGCGGGTCGCCGCCAAGGTGCACCAGTTCCTGACCTTCACCACCGCGCCGAACCTGCAAGCCGCAGTCGCCTACGGGCTTGGCAAGCCGGACGAGTATTTCCTGTCGATGCGCAAGGATCTGACGCGGAGCCGGGACCGCCTGACCATGGGCCTCGAAAGCCTCGGCTTCCCCGTGCTGAAGTCGCAGGGCACCTACTTCCTCACCGTGGACCTGTCGCCGCTAGGGCTCAACGAGAGCGACACCGAGTTCTGCTGGCGGATCGTGAAGGACTACAAGGTCGCGGCGATCCCGGTGTCGGCCTTCTACGAGCAGGACCCGGTGACCTCGGTGGTGCGCTTCTGCTTTGCCAAGAAGGACCAGACGCTCGACACCGCGCTGGAGCGGCTGTCGGACGCGGTGCGTGGACGCAAGAGGTAGACAGAAATGACGAACGTCAGCCGCTCTTGGCGTTGCTTTTCCTGGCTTTGCCTTGGTTTTGCGATCGCAGCCGCGCTGACGCTTTCCGCTCCTGCAAAGGCCGAGGAGCGCGTCGTCAACTTCTACAACTGGTCCAACTACATGGCCCCCGATGTCCTGGAGGCCTTCACCAAGGAGACCGGCATCAAGGTGGTCTACGACACCTTCGATGCCAACGAGACGCTGGAGACGCGCCTGATGGCCGGCAAGTCCGGCTACGACGTCGTGGTGCCCACGGCCTATTTCCTGCAGCGCCAGATCAAGGCCAGCATCTTCCAGAAGCTCGACAAGGCGAAGCTGCCGAACCTCGCCAATGCGTGGGGCGTGGTGACGCAGCGGCTCGGCATTTACGACCCCGGCAATGTCTACGCCGCGAACTACATGTGGGGCACGACAGGCATCGGCTACAACGTCGCCAAGGTGAAGGCCATCCTCGGGCCCGACGCGAAGATCGACAGCTGGGACATCGTCTTCAAGCCGGAGAACCTCGCCAAGTTCAAAGACTGTGGCGTCCACATGCTCGACTCCGCCGACGACATCTTTCCGGCGGCGCTGAGCTGGCTCGGGCTCGATCCGAACTCGACCAGGCAAGCCGACCTCGAGAAGGCCGCCGATGTCGTCGCCAAGGTTCGGCCCTCCGTGCGAAAATTTCACTCCTCCGAATATCTCAGCGCGCTCGCCACCGGCGAGATCTGCTTCGTGGTCGGCTGGTCCGGCGACATCATGCAGGCCCGTGCGCGTGCGGCGGAAGCCAAGAGCGGGGTCGAGATCGGCTACACCATTCCGAAGGAGGGCGCGCAGATGTTCTTCGACAATCTCGCGATCCCCGCCGATGCCAAGAATGTCAAAGAGGCCTACGAGCTGATCAACTATCTCTATCGCCCTGATGTGGCCGCCAAGAACTCGGACTTCCTGTCCTATGCCAACGGCAATCTCGCCAGCCAGAAGCTGGTCGACCCAAAAATACTGAACGACAGGAACATCTATCCGGACGAGGCGACGCTCGCAAAACTGTTCGTCATCACGGCGCGTGAGCCGGCGACGCAGCGGATCATCAACCGGCTCTGGACCAAGGTGAAGACGGGGCGGTGAGGCGCGGCAGATTCTTAGATCTACAGCCGAAATCTCAGTCTGAGGCTTCGCCGCAGATCGTACCAGATGATATACGCCGGAAGCAGTGCCAAGAACATGCTCAGGCATGATATCAAGAGCCAATCGATTATCGTCCCTGGAGCGCTGGCGAACCAGCCTTCCGGCTGAACGGATCGTTCCGAACGCGGCAGCAATGAGAGCTCGGCCCAAACAAAGACGGCAAGGCCGACAATCGAGCTCGCTATCAGGGCGTAGCGCTTTCGATCGAAGCCGAACACCCATCGGATGAGATGAAGCAGTGCAAGGAAGGCGACGAAGGCGTAAATAAGCAAGGCAGCGTATATTGCCGCTACTGCTAGAGGCCTTAGCAAATAGATCATCGTCTCGAATTGATGGGAAAAGTATGCCCATACTATCTGAGGGATTCCAATACACAGTCCGAGAATTCCAGCGGCGACGACTATCCGCACAATGGCTGGACGTTTCCGGTGTGCGGATTTCAAGGGCTCCGTCGCAAAAAGATTAAATGCGACCGCGGTCGTCGAGCCAATCAACACGGTTTGAGTTAGGACTGCATAGTATTTCAGAATGCTTGTGCCGAGCGAATTTGCATCAAGGCTAGCGCGTAGGAAATTTGTTGTGTCGGCACCCAAAAGCGAAATCGGTAATTCAAAAGCTGCAACCGACACAACGCTAAATGCAGAAAAGAGACTGACCCGAACCGATCCAAACATTCCAGGCAGGTAAAACCAAAATTGGGAGCAGGCAACTATCGTGCAAAGAAGCAAAAAGAACGCATTCTTGAAAACGTGAATGATCAGGATAAACGAACGATCCAAAAGCGTGTCTCGCTTTAATGGATACTCAGACATAATTTCACGAATAGCAAAATCGGGAAAGAATTTCATCGGTACCTTCAGAGCCAGAGCCACGGCAACAAACGGGACCGCGTACTCAGCAATGTCTTCTAGAACATAAGATCCCACCAAAGATGCTGGCCCACCAATCCGTCCGGCGAATCCAAATGTGTCGGGCAAGAAATCCGGAACGATGGAGAGAAGCGGCAAGCATATGAAAAGCCAGGAGGAAAAGACTGCAAGGCCTCCAATAGCCAACACGTCTTCAAGAGAAGGCTTCATATCGAAGATTTCCTTGGCCGTGAACCGTACAGGCAAGCAAGTAAGAAAGAATGCAACTATAAGGTGCCACAGCGGATGCGGTACGCAACAGGAAATGTTGCCGCGGGCTGGTCGAGCATGCGTAGCGCTAGGCGCCACAACCGTACCTCGGTGTGATTTGGACAATGTGGATATTGGGCTCGATCTCTGAATGGTCGAAGGCACTGCAACAGCGGAGCGAAGGTGAGCGGGTCTCCTTGAACCGGAGGGGCAAGGAGGGAGGGGCTCAGACTTCAGACCGGAGCAGCCTTGCTCAACTTCATGCCCTCAGCGAATGCGTCGGATCGACCTTTGTGTAGGGTGGATCAATTCGTTCAGGCCACGATCGACGCAGGATTGCAGGAGCAGTGAACGGGGCGTAGGCCGAAGCGCCTATCGCCACCTGCGATGCAGCCACAGCCACTGCTCGGGATGCTCGCGCACCCAGCTCTCCACCACATTGGTGATCGCCTGCGTCGTGCCCTGGATGTCGATCTTGCCGTCGGCACCGCGCACCGGCGGGACTTCCTCGGTGAGCTCGGCGGTGAAGCGGCCGCCGGGGAGGCGGATGATGCGGACGCCGTGGATCGGGCATTCGACCTGGCGCAGGAGGCGCGCCAGCATCGGGTTGGCGCGGGTCTTGCGGCCGAAGAAGGTGACCTCGACGCCGCCGGTCAGATACTGGTCGATCAGCATGGCGACGTGCTTGCCGTCCTTGAGCGCCTGCGCGAGCCGCAGCGGCGCATCGCGCCCCGCCGGGATCAGCGTGCCCATGTTGACCTGGCGCATCTCCTGGATGATGCGATCGGCGGAGGCGATATTGGGCCGGCGGTAGAGGATTGCAGCGTCCAGCCCGTGCGCGACGGCCGCCAGCGCCGGTAATTCCCAGTTGGCGAGATGCGAGGCGAAGATCAGCGCCGGCTTGCCGTCGTCGCGGATGTGGTCGAACAGCTCGATGCTGCGCGCCGGGAGTTCGATCCTGCTGTTCTCCGGATGCGCGCGGTCGTAATCCCAGACGTGGTCCATATGGGCGAATTCGGCGCCGACGCGGCCGAGATTGTCCCACACGCCCATCAGGATCGCTTCGATCTCTTCCGGCGATTTCTCGGGAAAGGCCGCGGTGAGGTTGGCGCGGCCGATGCGGTGCTCGCGCAGGCGCGGGCCGATGGTCTTGGTGACGCGCGCGAAGAAGTCGGAGGTCTTGGCCGGATCGAAATAACGCGTGGCGCGCAGCATGCCGACGGTGGCCGCACCGATCAGGCCGCCGCCGATCGATTTGGCGGCCTCCCGCGCGCGGGCCTTCGTGCTCGCAGGAAGCAGCGCCATCCGTCCGGTCAGGCCGGTTCGCGGGTCAGGATCAGCGAGGCGTTCTGGCCGCCGAAGCCGAACGAGTTCGACATGACAGCGGTGACGCGGGCGTCGCGCGCCTTGTTGCCGACGACATCAAACAGGATCGTAGGATCCGGAGTATCGTAGTTGATCGTCGGCGGGATGCGCTGATGCTCCAGCGTCAGCAGCGAGAAGATCGCCTCGACCGCGCCCGCGGCCGAGATGGTGTGGCCGACCATCGACTTGTTGGAGGTGACCGGAATCTTTGTGACGAGTTCGCCGAACACGGCCGATGTCGTGTTGTACTCCATCTTGTCGTTCTCGGGCGTCGCGGTGCCGTGCGCGTTGATGTGGTCGATCTGGTCCGGAGTCATGCCGGCATCGGCCAGCGTCTTGTTCATGCAGCCGATGATCGGCTTCCCATCAGGCGACGAGCGGGTGCGATGGAAGGAATCGGTAAGCTCGCCGCAGCCGGCGATCACACCGAGAATTTTTGCGCCACGCGCGACAGCAGCCTCGTAGCTTTCCAGCACCAGCGCGCCGGCGCCTTCGGCCATGACAAAACCGTCGCGGTTCTTGGAGAAGGGACGGGAGGCCGCCTGCGGCGGATCGTTCTGGGTCGACAGCGCCGAGAGCAGCGAAAAGCGCACCAGGGCTTCCGGATTCACGGTGCCGTCGGTCGCGACGCACAGCGCGGCATCGGTCTCACCGCGACGGATCGCCTCGACGCCGAGCTGGATCGAGGTGGCGCCGGATGCGCAGGCCGTCGACAGCGAGATCGGCGAGCCCTTGGTGCCAAAGGTCTCGGCGAGGTGAGCGGCCACCGAGCCGAACATGAAGCGGTGGTGATAGGCGTTGTACTTGCCGCCGCCCGAGATGCGCAGCAAATCGTCATAGGTGAAATCCTGCGCGCCGACGGCGCGGCCGAGCTCACGGCGTTGCGGCCACTCGACCTCGACTGGTGCAACCGCCAGGAAGAGGGGGCCGGGGAAATCGGCCTTGGCGCCGATGCCGGCCTGCGCGAGCGCTTCCTCCGTGACCAGCTCAGCCATCCGCTCGGACAGGCCGGTGGAGGAGAACGGATCGACGCTGACGAAATCAACCGTGCCGGCCATCGTCGTCCTCAGGCCGTCGACCGGAAAGCGCGTGATGGTGCGGATGCCGGATTCACCGGCGACGAGCTTCGCCCAATTGTCGGCCTTGCCGTTGCCGAGCGAGGTCATGATGCCCATGCCGGTGACGACGACGACGGGACGCCCGAGTTTGTCGCGTGGTGCAGTCATGTCGATCCCCCGCTTGAACTAGCTTACGGCCTCGACCAGCGCCATGCCTTCGCCGCGCCAGTGTCCGGCCCCCACCACCACAATCTGGGTGGGCGCTCCCTGCATTTCAATCTCGGTCCCCGTGGAATCGTTCGGCGGGAACAGCGCGCCGCGCGAGATCGACAGCGCGGCCAGCGCAAGGCCGAGCGGAAATTGCGTTTCCATGGTGTGACCGAACATCGTACCGGTCGAACGCACGGGGAAGTCGGTGTGCTGCTTCAGGAAGCCGCGCTCCTCGCTCGTCGCCGGCTCCGCACCGGTTGCGCCCGAGATGATCGCGCCCTTGCCCTCGCGCTTGGGCAGCTTGTCCCAAAGCTTCTCCAGCGTCGCTTCCATGTCGCCGGACTGCTTGCGTCGGGCCAGATCAGTCACCACGCTCGACAGCTTTGCGTAGGGCTTGGCGCCGCGCGCTTCGGCGTGGGCCCTCGATTCCAGCACCAGGAAGGCGCCGGCCGAGCCGAGCGCGAAGCCGGCGTGGTCCTTGCGCGCCCAGACGGGTGCGAACTTGTTCTTGAGGTTAAAGTCGCCGAATTCGTAGAGGACCATCAGGTCCTTGCGCTCGCCATTATGCGAGCCGCCGACCAGCGCGATGTCGCTCTCGCCCGAGGCGATGCGCGACAGCGCGATGCGCGCGGCATCGGCGCCGGCGACCTCTTCGCCCATGAAGGTGCGCGAGGTACCGCCCAGACCGTTGACGATGGCGATGTTGCCGGCGAGCAGATTGGAGAGCTGGGCCAGGAACAGCGTCGGCCGCAGGTCGCTCATCAGCCGCTCGTTGAGGAAGCCCGGCGCATTGGCGCCCTTGGCCTCGGCAGTCAGCACGCCGGTGTCGACGTTGAGATCGCGTTCGCCGCCGCCGGCGGCCACCACCATGTCGATCTTCGACAGGATGTCCTTGTTGCCCTTGATGCCGGCCGAGTCGAGCGCCAGGCCCGCGGCATAGACGCCGATGCGCTGCCAGGCTTCCATCTGGCGCTGGTCGCCCTTCTTCGGGATCTGGCTGTCGAAGGTCACCGGCATCAGGGGATGCACGATGAAGGGCGCAAAGCCCTTCTCATCGACATTGATGCGCTTCTCCTGGAGCGCGGCCCAGTTGGCGTCGAGACCCTCGCCGAGCGAGGTCGCAAGTCCAATGCCGGTGATCCAGACTTCCGTCTGGCCGGGCTTCGCAGCGGTGTCGGTCATGGCGATACGGCCTGTAGCGGAAAGCCGACGCGTTGTGCGACCGCGTCCATGTATCCGCGCATATCGGAATTGGGGAAGGGGATCAGCGTGAAGGTGAGCTGCGAGTTCGCACGCAGCTTGCCGCCGACCCGGATCTTGGCCTCGGTCATCGCATAGCCCGAGCCCTCATGGGCCACGCTTGCCTCGAGGGTCATCAGGTCACCCGGAAACACCGAGCCGCGCACCTTGGCTTCCTTCACGGCGGCGAGAATCGGCATGCGCTCGAACTTCAAGACGCCAAGCAGGAGAAAGCCCGAGGCCTGTGCCATCGATTCGATCAGGAGCACGCCCGGCATCAAGGGATAGCCCGGGAAGTGACCCTCGAAGATGGTGCTCTCCTTGGGGACCTGGGCTTCGACGACGATCGTCTTCTCGTCGACCTTGAGGTCGACGATGCGATCGATCATGTGGAAGTATTCGAGTTGCATGATCGCCCGATTAGGCGCTCGCGCCCTTGGCGGCAACCAGTTCGTCGATGCGGGCGCACAGATTCTTCAACACGAAATACTGTTCCGTGGTCGCCTTGCCGTCGTTGACCTCCTGGGTCCACTTTTCGAGCGGCAGCTTGATGCCGAACTGCTTGTCGATCGCAAAGGCGATATCGAGGAAATCGAGGCTGTCGATGCCGAGGTCATCGATGGCGTGGCTATCCGGCGTGATCGTGTCGCGCGGGATGTCGCAGGTTTCAGCGATGATCGTAGCGACCTGATCGAATGTGGAGGACATCACTAAGCCTTTGATATATTGCGGGTATTTGTCAGATTTTCCAGAGTGGAACGGTGGGTTGGGCATCGCGCCCCGATGACGCCCTCAAACCCCCCTCTGGCCGGGTCGAGAGCCCGTATAACGGAGCGCCGCCCTGAGTTCAATGGAGCCGGACGGGGCGGGGGACAGGGCTGGGGACGCCTGCCAGAACCCATTTTGCCGGGGACCGGCGGCGGGCGGGGCCTAGATGTGCGGCGTCGTGATCTTGACGCAGTCGCGGCGGCCCATCAGCACGCAATCCTGGGTCCGCCTGAGGTCGGCGATGCTCACGGCGAGCCAGATCCCGATCGCGGTCAGCGCGATGGTGAAGGCGAGAGCTGCGATGTTGGCGAGCATGCGGTGGCGGAATTCGTTCGGCTCGGTGCGAGGCTGCTCGTAGCGGGACAGGTCGAGCGGCTCGGGCTCGGGTGCGATGCGCAACGGCCGCACGGTGCCGTTGCCCCGGTGGACCGCCGGGGAAGGCGAGGTGCGCGGCCTGAATTGGAGCACCCGGTGCTCGTCATCCGAGCTTATGGGCCGCTGGATTTTCATGGTGTGAGGATCACTCCGAAGCAGCGATTTTTAGATAGCACACGTGGTGAAAGCATTGCAGGAAATCTTCTCAACGCGCACGTGCATTGCGCTTTCGCACTATCTTTCATGGGGCTGCGAGCGGTCGCGGCGTGGCGCTGTCATCCCGGCGTCAGGAATGCGCGGGTTGCGTTGCAGCAACCGACATCGAACCCGCACGCGTGAACAGCGGCTTGTGATCCGCGCCCCGACCGAACGCATTTTGCCGCCGCGATGCTCGTGGCATAGTCCGGGGAACCCGGTCCGCCGGTCCAACGATGCGAGGGACTCTTCGACCATGACCACCACCAACGCGCGCGAACCGCGAGTGCACCCGGTGCCGATCCTGTCGCTTCGGCCGACGCAGATGACGGTCGGCATGCGCGAGGTCAAGGAGAAGCGCAAGCGTTGGCGCGAGCATGGCAAGAATAAGCAATCCGACCTGCTCGGCACCCACATGATCCCCGTCGTCCACGGACCTGACGGGCGCTATTACGTGATCGACCATCATCATCTCGGCCGCGCGCTGCATGACGAGGGCGTCAAGCAGGTGCTGGTGACCGTCGTGGGCGATCTCAGGATGGTCGAGCGCGAGGCGTTCTGGGGCGTGATGGACAACAAGCGCTGGGTCTATCCCTACGATGCCAAGGGCGAGCGGCGTCCGTTCCGCGACCTGCCGAAATCGGTCGTCGATCTCAAGGACGATCCGTTCCGGAGCCTTGCCGGCGAGCTGCGCCGCATGGGCGGCTTCGCCAAGGACACCACGCCGTTCTCCGAATTCCTGTGGGCCGACTATCTGCGCCGGAAATTGTCGCGCAAGGCGGTGGATGCCAATTTCGACAAGGCGCTCGAAAAGGGTTTGGCCGCGGCCAAGAGCAAGGATGCGATCTATCTGCCGGGCTGGTGCGGCCCGGCGGAGGACGATTAGGCGCGCAACGCTCGCATCAGTCGCGCTGGAAGATCTTGGCGCCAGGATAAGCGCGACGGGCGTAAGTCACGACCAGCGCGCGGTCCTGGGTTTCCAGGAACGGCGTTCGGATCTGGCTTGCCCCGACGATCAGGTGCCACAGACCATTGAGCTTCCGGATGACGATTTTCATTTGAGTATCCTCGATCACTCCGCACTTCATCAGACGCTGCTTGTCGCGGTCGTCTTGCGATTCACGATCGTGATGGCGCGCTCCTAATTCCCGATGCGGCTCGCGCCCGCTGCAAGACGACGGCAATACTTATGAGTTGGTTACGGCGGGCGGCCCGATAAGCCGGATGTCATCACAGGCGCTTGAGCGAAGTCATTTTCAGCGGCGACGAAACCGTCCTGAAACAAAGCCGTCCCATCTCTATCGGGTGGTGGAGTTTACACAGGAGGCGGACATGCGCCGTCTGGTTTTCGTTATTGCCTTGCTCGCGGTCGCTTCAGCGGGAATCTCGGCATCGTTCGCCGCGGTTCATCACGCCAAGACGTTGACATTCTCCGAGCGCTTTGCCCCGGCGCTCGAGTTGATGGGCAAGCGCTAGCGGCATAGCGCTTCGCAGCCGCAGGCGACGCTGGTCATTTCGGGTCTTGAACGCGAGGTGACGACAGCATGCGCTCCATCTCGGCGGCGGCTTCGCCGTCGCGCACCTTTTGCAACAGCGCGTGGCGCTCGACACCGGCTGGCAGCCTTCTGGCGGCGGCGCGGGCGTCCTGGGTGAATTTGTTCAGGCGCTCCTGGAGTGAGAGGACCGGTCGCGTGCGATTGCGCTTCTTGGTCATGAATTGCCCTTTCCTGCACCAAACACAATCACGCCCCGGCAAGCACCGTCCTTAACTTTTGTTGGAACTGCGAACCGATCGCGGGCTTTTCATAGGATGGCGCCGCGAGTTCGATGACTCGCAAATTGCCACGAGTTCGAATTTTTGGTCCGGAGGGAGCCGTGCCCAGCGATGCGATCCGCGCGGCGCTTATCAAGCGTCTGCGCATCTCCTCCGCAATTGCAGACGAGGACATCGCGGAGATCGAAGCCCTTCCGATTTCCGTCCGGCACTTCCCGGCGGAACAGCCTGTGGTACGTGATGGCGAGCGGGCGACCAACTGCTGCCTGATCGCCGACGGTTTTTGCGCACGCTCCAAGACGATCGCGAACGGCAAGCGGCAGATCCTCTCGATCCATATCCCCGGCGAGATTCCGGACCTGATGAGCCTGTTCCTGCACGTGATGGATCATGACCTCGCGACGCTGACGCCGTCGACCCTCGGCTTCATCAGCCACGAAACGCTGCAAAGGCTGCATCGCCGTCGGCCGGTTGTCGCCGAGATGTTCTGGCGGGACACGCTGATTGACTCCGCGATGTTCCGCGAATGGATCGTCAATGTCGGCCAGCGCCCGGCGCCCGCGCGTCTTGCCCATGTCATGATCGAACTGCGTGAGCGACTCAGGATCATCGGCCGCCTGGACGGCAACAATTTCGAGATGCCGCTGACGCAGGAGCAGATCGGCGAAGCCCTGGGGATCACCGCCGTGCACGCCAACCGCGTCATCAAGCAATTGCGCCAGGAAGGCATCGTCGATCTGCACCGCGGCCGGGTCACCGTACTGGACGAACGCAAATTTTTGGAATTGGCGGATTTTGACAACCGTTATCTGCACCAGTCGCCAACGCTTTGAGGGCGCCCGATGCCGCGATTCCATTTCGACATTCACGAGAACGGCCATCTCACTCCGGACGAGGACGGCCGGGTTTTTGCCGACGGGAACGCCGCACGCAAGGAGGCGGTGCTGACCGGCGCCTCGATCGCCCGCGACGCCTTCACCACCGGCAGCTCGCATCGCATCGTCGTCGACGTCCGCGAGGAGGGCGCGCCGTTCCTGAAAGTGTCGATCACGCTCGAGGTCGAGGAGGCCTAGGACGCGGACGGGCTTGATCTCCCGCAAATCCACTGGGATGCGCACTGTTAAGGTCTGCCGGCATGATTGCCCGGAGACCTCACCGTGAGCGCGATCTTTCGCATTCTTTTCGTCGTTGCCGGCGCCATCACCGCGCTGTTCGTTGCGCGTGATGCGCTGAACTTCACCATCATCCAGACCTTTGTCGCCGTTCTGCTCGTCACCGCTATCGTCGGTTTGGGAAGTTTCTGGAGCCAGCGGCGAAGGACGTGACGGATGCGAAGGCCGTGTGCTGATACAGCCGGACTAGGTCCGCGGTGGCGCGTCCGGCGACGTCTCAGAGCTGCGCGTCTCGTCCTTGCCGCCGAGGATCCGGTGCAGCCGGCGTTCGATGCGGCGGCCGATTGTCAGCAGAACGAAGGCCAGCGCCAGCGCGACGACGACGATCTTCCATTGCCCGGCACCGCAGACGATGCCGAGGCAGGCGGCGAGAAAGGTGCAGGCGGCGCTGGTCAGGCCGCGGACACGAAATCCCGTGCTCTGGTGCACGATGACGCCGGCGCCGAGAAAACCGATGCCGGTGAGGATGCCCTGGATCACCCGGCTCGCCGCATCGGCGACCTTGGCGGGTTCGGCGAGCTGCAAGGCGAGCAGCACCACGGTCGCGGTGGAGAGGCCGACGATGCCGAGCGTCTTCAACCCGATCGGCTTGCCGTGCAGGTCGCGATCGAGCCCGACCGCTCCGGCAGCGACAGTCGCGGTGCCGAGACGCGCAATGATTTCAGGCCAGTCGAGCTCCGTCATTGCTTTTCAGTCACTTCTTGGGAAGACGTCCCATCAGGTAGAACTCCTCGTTCGGCCGCATGCCTGTGAAATTGGCCAGCCGATTCGACAGGGCGAAGAAGGCCGAGATCGCCGCGATGTCCCAGATGTCGTCGTCGCTGAAGCCGTGGGGCGCGAGCGCTGCGAAATCCTCCTCCGAGACGCGCTGCGCATCGGCCGAGACCTTCATTGCGAAATCCAGCATCGCCTTTTGCCGCGGCGTGATGTCGGCCTTGCGGTAGTTCACCGCGACCTGGTCTGCGATCAGCGGGTTCTTGGCGCGGATGCGCAGGATCGCGCCATGCGCGATCACGCAATATTGGCACTGGTTGGCCGCCGAGGTCGCCACCACGATCATCTCGCGCTCGGCCTTGCTGAGGCCGCCGTCCTTCTCCATCAGCGCGTCATGATAGGCGAAGAAGGCGCGGAACTCGTCGGGGCGGTAGGCCAGCGTCAGGAACACGTTCGGCACGAAGCCGCTTTTTTCCTGCACGCCGAGGAGGCGCGTGCGGATGTCCTCGGGCAGCGTGTCGAGGGCGGGAGCGGGGAAGCGTTGCGCGGCGGGTTTTGTCATGGGGATGGATTCCGGCTTGGGGCCGGGAACCATAGTCGATGCGGGCGGCGGGCTCAACGCGCTGCTCTCGTGCCCCGGACGCAGCGCAGCGCTTCTTCAGCGGTGCGCTGCAGAGCCGGGGCCCAGAATTTTGGAGGGCGGTGATTGTGGCGTGGGTCCCGGATCTGCGCAGCAGCGTTGCACGCTGCAGCGCGTCCGGGACACGGGACTGTGCTACCGCAGCGGCTTCTTCAGCAGCGAGAAGCGATCCGGATCGAGCCCCATCGAGGGCTGCAGCATCGGTGTCTCGGCCGGGGCGAGCGTCTTGGCCGGCGGGGCGGAGAACACCGGGTCGTTCGGCGTGTCGCGCTGCGAGGTGGCGCCGCGCCAGCGTTCGAGCACCGCGCCGACGAAATGCATGTCGTGGCCTGATGTCACCGACGGCACGCTCGAGATGGTGGCCTCGCCGCGCGGCAATTGGTGCGGCGGCACCTCCTTGAAGCGCAGGCGGGTCGGCAGTGCGACGCCTTCGCCGAAGGCCAGCACCTCGCGGGTGCCGAGCGATGGCACGAAGGAGAGCAAGTTCGCGGCCGCGTCCGACACGGCGGCGCGCAGCAGCGCCTGGTCGCGTTCGTTGGCAAGACGCATCGTGAACAGCGTGTTGCACTGGGAGATGATGGTGGCGTCGAGTTCTGCCGGGCGCTGCGTGATCAGGCCGAGATAGACGCCGTATTTACGGCCTTCCTTGGCGATGCGCGACACCGCCTTGCGGGTCGGCCCGAAGCCGACATTGCGGTCGGCGGAGGCGTAACGGTGGGCTTCCTCGCAAACGAACAGCATCGGCGACACCCCGTCGCTCCACAGGCCGAAGTCGAAGGCCATGCGGCACAGCACCGAGACGACGGAATCGATGACCTCGGCCGGAAAGCCCGCGAGCTGCATCACCGTCATCGGCTTGCCGTTGGCGGGCAGGCGGAACAGATGGCTGATCACCTCGGCCATGGTGTCGCCGCCGACATTGGCGTTGTCGAACATGAAGGCGTAGCGCGGGTCGTTGCGCACCGCTTCGATGCGCGAGATCAGCTTGTGATAGATGATGCGCGAGGAGCGGTTTTCCAGCTTGCCCATGCGCTCGTCGATCAGCGAGATCAGATCGACCAGGCGGTAGGGCACCGGCGTATCGACGGTGAAGCCGATCTGTTTTGGATCGATGCGCTTGAGGCCGAGGCGATCGGCGTTCTGGTACTGCGTGTAGATGCCCTTGGCGATCGGGATCACCTCGGCGAGGACGTCGAGCTCCTCGGGCACGCCGGCGCGGCCGCCGAACAGCACGTCGACGATTTCCTCGAAATTGAACAGCCAGAACGGCAGCTTCAGGTTCCGCGGGTTGAGCACCAGCGCGCGGTCGCCGAAGCAGCGGCCATATTCGTTGTGCACGTCGAGCAGGAAGATGCGCAGGTTCGGGCGCGCTTTCAGGATCTCGTTGAGCAGCAGCGACACGCCGGTGGATTTGCCGACGCCGGTCGATCCGAGCACCGCAAAGTGCTTGGACAGCATTTCCTCGATATCGACATAGGCGATGACCGAGCGATCCTGCTGCAGGAAGCCGACATTGATCTGGTCCGACCCGGTCGGCGCGTAGATCGTGCGCAGCTCCTGGCTGGTGATCAAGTCGACGGAATCGCCGATGGTCGGATAATTGGTGACGCCGCGCTGGAATTTGGCCTTGTCGGCGGCGTTGAGGATCTCGCCGAGCAAGTCGACTGAGGCGATCGCGATCAAATTGTCGCTGCTCGAGAGGTTCTCGCAGGACACCTCGGTGATCATGGCAACGATGACCGAGCTGGCGCAGCGGATGCTGACGAACCGGCCGACGGTGGCCCGAACTTCCGAGACCGGCATCCGGCTTTCCGCCAGAAGCCCGACCCGGGCGAGCGATCCGCGAACCGAAATCACGCGTCCAAAGGATGTCACGATGAATGAACCTGGCAAGAGCGAGGAGTTTGCCCGACTATGCGTGGACGGGGCTGCACAAACTGTTAAGCGGCAGGGGCGGGAGCTTTGTTAAATCCGCGACAATTCGGCTAATAGAGTTGTTCCTAATGCATACTTGCCGGCGAAATTGGCCGGAAAATGCTGCTTTTCCAGGCCGATGGCCCGAAAGGGGCTTAAGGAAGGTTTTACCATTCGAGCATCGGGTTCCGTCCGTTCGGAGGATCGTCGCCGGGATGCTTCTCCCGACCGTGGAGCCGGTTTGTTGACGGGACCTAATCATTTGTACATTAGTACAAATGACCCGGCCGGCCATGCGTCTGCCATGCCCAGGAGGAACCCATGCAGCCCGAACCGATCCTCGATCTGGCCCATCTCGGCCACATGGAACTGCTGACGCCGAAGCCGGACGAGAGCCTGAAATTCTTCGTCGACGTCATGGGCATGACCGTCAGCGGGCAAAAGGGCGAGTCGGTCTATTTGCGCGGCTGGGACGATTACGAGCGCTATTCGCTGAAGCTCACTGCGTCGAAGACATCGGGCATGGAGCACATGGCGCTGCGCGCGCGCAGCCAGCAGGCGCTCGAGCGCCGCGTCGCCGCGCTCAAGGGCTCCGGCTTCGACATCGGCTGGATCGACGGCGACATGGGGCAGGGGCCGACCTTCCGCTGCCGCGATCCTGACGGTCACATCGTCGAGCTCTATTACGAGACCGAATGGTACCAGGCCCCGCCGGAGCTGAAGCCCGCGCTGAAGAACCAGGCGCAGCGCTTTCCGGCGCGCGGCGTCAATGTGCGCCGGCTCGACCATCTCAATTGCCTCGCCGTCGATATCAAGGCCAACCGCGAGTTCTTCGAGAATTACCTCGGCTGCCGCCTCACCGAGCAGATCGTGCTCAATGACGGCCGGGAAGCGGCGATGTGGCTGACCATGTCGAACAAGAGCTACGATTTCGCCTATTCGCTCGATCACTCAGGCACGCCCGGCCGCTTTCACCATGTCACCTACGCGCTCGACAGCCGTGAGGAGATTCTTCGCGCCGCCGACATCTTCCTGGAGAACGGAATCCACATTGAGACTGGGCCGCACAAGCACGCGATCCAGCAAACCTTCTTCCTCTATGTCTACGAGCCCGGCGGCAACCGCGTCGAGGTCGCCAATGCCGGCGCGCGCCTCATCCTCGCGCCGGACTGGAAGCCGATCGTGTGGACTGAGGAGGAACGCAAGAAGGGCCAGGCCTGGGGCCTGAAGACGATCGAGTCCTTCCACACCCACGGCACGCCGCCGGTGGAGGCAAAGAAGCACGGCTGATTTAGTGCGCTGAGGTCCGCACGCGCGCGACCGTCTCGCGGACGCCGGTCCAGGCCGGCTTGGCCGGTGCGAACTGCTTGCGCAGGAAGCCGACGAGTTCCTCGACCTGCGCGTCGCTCATGCTGTTCCTGAACGCGGGCATGTAGCCGAGATCGCTCGACACGGGATCAGTGATGCCGTGCAGGATCACCTGCACCAGATTGTCCGATGTCGCGCTGTGCAGATTGCTGTTGAGCGCGAGCGAGGGCCGGCTGCCGAACAGCGGCAGGCCGCCGACCTCGTGGCAGACGGCACAGGCGCCCTGATAGAGCCGCGCACCGGTGGACGAGGCAACGGTGACTTGCGTTGCGCTCTCAAGCGTCGCTGCCAGCACGGGCGCATCGGCCGCTTTGTCGTTGAACGAATTGAGATAGACCGCCATCGCGCGGATGTCGGGGTCGGGCAGGGCTTTGAGATCCCTGACGATGGGCGCCATCGGGCCGGCGGCGACGCCGTGATAGCGGGAATGGCCGGTGCGCAAATAGGCAAACAGCTCGTCCTCGCTCCACGGGATCGGCGCGTGCGACAGCGAGGTCAGCGGCGGTGCCTCCCAGCCCTCGGCAAAGCCGCCGGCGAGATAAGCCTGGCGCCGCTCGGCGCCGAGCGCGTTGCGCGGCGAATGGCATGCGCTGCAATGGCCAAGGCTCTCGACCAGATAGGCGCCGCGATTCCAAACCTCGGACTTGGCGGGATCGGGCGTGAACTCTCTCGTCTGGTGAAACAGCGCGTTCCAGCCCGCCAGCAGCGGACGGAGGTTGAACGGGAAGGCGAGCGTGTTCGCGGGCGCGGTTGCGCGCACCGCGGACTGCGCCATCAGATAGGCGTAGAGCGCCTGCATGTCGGCATCATCAGTCTTTGAAAAATGCGTGTAGGGGAAGGCGGGGTAGAGCTGCCGTCCGTCGCGATGCAGCCCGTCGCGCATCGCGCGCTCGAAGGCGGGATAGGACCAGGCGCCGATGCCGGTCTCGACGTCAGGTGTGATGTTGGTCGAGAAGATCGTGCCGAACGGCGTCTCCAGCGCACGGCCGCCGGCGTTGGGCACGCCGTTGATCGTGGTGTGGCACTCCGCACAATTGCCGAGCGCGGCGAGCTGCTGGCCGCGGGCGATAGTCGCTGCGGAATAGACCGACGCATCGGGCCGGGCGATCGGCGCGATGGCACGGCCGGGCAGAAGCGTCGCACCGATGCCGATCGCGGTGGTGCAGAGGGCGGCAATCGTCGCAAAGATGCCGGCGTGTTTGGCGAACGGATTTTCCCAGACGCGCGACGGCGGCGGCGCCGGCGGGGGCAGGGCCTGCGGCGTGCCCGGTGCATCGCCGCGTAGCCCTTTCAGGATACGTTCCGGCGTGAACGGCGGCTCGCGGAAGCGCACGCCGGTGGCATCGAAGATCGCATTCGCGATCGCCGCCGCGCTCGGCACCGAGGCGGACTCGCCGACGCCGAGCGGCGGCTGATCGGAGCGCGGCAGCATCAGGACGTCGATCTTGGGCACATCGGGGAAGGGGATGATCGGATAGGCGCCCCATTCGCGCGCCGCCACCGCGCCGCGTTCGAACGAGACCTCCTCCATCAACGCGCGGCTGGTGGACTGGATGACGTTGCCGTGGATCTGATGGCGCACGCCATCCGGATTGATCATCAACCCGGAATCCTGCCCCGCGACGACGCGCGTCACGCTGACGTCGCCAGTCGCTTTGTTCACGGCGACGTCGGCAACCCAGGCCGACCATGCCGCGCCGTAGCCTGGAAACTTGCTGTGGACGTAGAGGGCATAGGCAAAGCCGCGGCCATGCACGATATCGCCGTCCTTCTCCTCACGCATCGGTCGTGGCGTCCAGCCTGCGCGTTCAGCCACCGCATTGACGAGATCGACGGCGCGCTGGTCCTTCAGGTAGCGCAAGCGATATTCGATCGGGTCGACACCGGCTTCGGTTGCGGCCTCGTCGATATAGGACTCGTGGGCAAACGTGTTCGGCAACGCCGAGACGCCGCGGAACCAGGAGGCGCGCACGATCGGCGCCATGTCATGGGCAACGACGCGCATGTGATCGTAATCGTAGGGCGGGATCGCGGTGCGGTCGCCCATCTCGAGCACCGCGGGTTCGGATGAGATGCGCCCGGTGAGCAGCAGCGCCAGCGTCGGTGCTGCGTTCGACGGATAGCGCGTGGCGAGATCGTATCCGGCGATGCCGCCTTCAGCGTCGAGACCGCCATTGACGTCGATGAGCTGCGCAGTGCCCTTGGGCTCCCAGGCGTGCTCCTGCTCCCGCGTCAACTGCACGCGCACGGGACGGCCGACCGCGCGGGACAGCAGCAGCGCGTCGGCGCTGACGTCGTCGGCGCAGTTGCGGCCGTAGCAGCCGGCGGCTTCCAGCCGGATCACCTCGACCTCGCTCTCGGGACGCTCGATCAGCAGCGCCAGATCGTTGCGCAGCACGTGCGGGTTCTGTGTGCCCGACCAGACGCGGATGTTGCCGTCCTGGAAATCGGCGACCGCACAGGACGGGCCGATCGAGGCGTGCATCTGATACGGCCAGACGTAGGTGCGCCGCATCGGCCTGGCCGCGCCTGATATCGCCGCATCGACGTCGCCCTTGTCGATCAGCGTGCGCGGCGTCGATGGATGGGCGCGCAGTGCTTTCTCGACATCGGCGAGATCGGCGAGTGTGGGCGTCGGCTTCCAGCTCACCGCGAGCTGCTCCGCCGCGCGGATCGCATTCTCCTCGCGCTCGGCGACGATACCGACGAAATCACCGATCTGCACGACGGCAACGAGGCCGGGAATGTCGCGCACCGAGGCCTCATCGACCGCGATCAGGCTGGTGCCGACGAATGGGCCGGCATCGACGCCTGCATAGGGCGGGCGCACGACTCGGCCATGCAGCATGCCGGGCAAGCGGATGTCGTGCACAAAGGTCAGCTCACCCGTGGCCTTGGCCGGAAGATCGACGCGCGGCATCGACTGGCCGACGATGGCGTAATCGCCCACCGCCTTGACGGCAACGTCGTCGGCAAGCTCAAGACGAATGGTCTCGCCGCCGATCAATTCGCCATAGCTGACGCTGCGATTATGGCCACGGATAAGCCCGTCTTCGATTGTGAGGTCAGCCGCCGGAAGCTCCAGCCGCTCGGCCGCGCGTGCGATCAGGAAGTGCCGCGCCTGGGCTGCGGCCTTGCGCAAGGGAACGGCGGTGATCTGGATGGTTTCGCTGGCGATCGTCGCGCCCTGGTTCGGCACCACGGCGGTGTCGCCGAGCACGACGACGACGCGGGCAAGGGAGACGTCGAGCTCTTCGGCGACGATCTGGCCGAGCGCGGTGCGGATGCCGGTGCCGAGATCGACATGGCCGTTATAGGCGCTTACCGAGCCGTCCGCGGTGATGCGGATGAATGTCTCGGATGTAATCTCGTCCACGGTGCGGACGACGACGAGCGAGCCCCGCTCAGCTCCGTTCGAGAGAGGGGAGGCCATCAATCACGGGCCTCGGCAAGCTGGCCCGATGCGCGCATGACCGCGCGCAGGATTTCGACATGCGCGCCGCAGCGGCAGAGATTGTAGCGCAGTGCGGCCAGCGCCTCCTGCTCTGAAGGCTGCGGGTTGATCGCGAGCAGCGCCTTGGTGGTCATGATCATGCCGTTGAGGCAGTAGCCGCATTGCGCGGCCTGCTCGTCGATGAAGGCCTGTTGCACGACGTCTGGCTTGTCGCGCGTGCCGAGGCCTTCGAGTGTCACGATGTCGCGCCCGACGCAGCCGCCGATCGGAATCACGCAGGCGCGCGCGGCTGCGCCGTCTATCAGGACAGTGCAGGTGCCGCATTCACCGAGGCCGCAACCATATTTCGGTCCGTTGAGCGCGAGGTCGTTGCGCAGCACGTAGAGCAGCGGCGTCTGCCGCTCTGCCGTGACCTCGTGGATCCTGCCGTTCACGGTGAGGCGGATCGGTGTCTGCGTCATCATCTTTGCCAAGCGCTCGATCAAGTCATCTCAAAATCTACGTCGCGACGATACCGTTTGTACACAAACGTGCAAGCCGTGCATGCCGCACTGCAACGCGACTGCCCGCTTTGTGGACAAAGCGGATAGGCAAATGAGGTTTTATGCGGCAGGCGCATCTTTTGCGCTGCACCGCCGCTTGACAGCCCAGGGGACCGCGCGCAACATCGTTCGTATACGAATGATAACCGCGGTGTCCGCTGGCTCTGGCATGGTGATGGAAACAACGAGCGCTGCCATCGACAAGATCCGCTGCGATGCCTGTCCGGTGATGTGCTACATCAAGCCGGGCGCGGCAGGCGCCTGCGACCGCTATGCCAACCATGACGGAAAGCTCGTTCGCGTCGATCCGCATGTGATCCTGGAGCGCACCGTCTCGCATGGTGGAAAGCTCGTTCCGTTCAGCCGCACCGAAGACTGGGACGGCAAGATCGTCCATGAACCCTCGACCTTCGTCACCGCGATCGGCGCGGGCACGACCTATCCCGACTACAAGCCGGCGCCCTTCATCGTGTCGTCCGAGATCGACGGCGTCGACATGGTGACCGTGGTCACCGAAGGCATCTTCTCCTATTGCGGAATCAAGGTGAAGATCGACACCGACCGCTATCTCGGCCCGGAAACCGCGACCGTTCGCGCGCAGGGCGAGGCGGTCGGCCACGTCACCACCAGCGAATATGGTTCGCAGATGCTGTCGCTCGGCGGCGTGCATCATCTGACCGGCGGCTCCAAGAAGGAGGGCCGCGTCACCTGCGACACGCTGATGGACCTCGCCAATTGCAAGGCGGTCGAGCTGACCATCGACGGCGGCGCCAGCGTCGTGGTGCAGGCTGGCCAGCCGCCGATCGTCAACGGCGTGAAAGAAGAGCGCATGCGCGTCGGCTGCGGCTCGGCGACGATCGGCATGTTCGCCAAGCAATGGCACGGCAAGGTCGACGAGGTCGTCGTGGTCGACGACCACATCACCGGCGTGCTCAGCGAGCATCAGGCCGGCAAGCTGCTCGACATCGCCGACACCGGCATCAAGATGAAGGGCCGCCGCTCGACGCCCGGCCGCTATTTCCAGGTCGCCGATCCCGGCACCGGATGGGGCGGCACCAACATCTCTGATCCGCTCGCGATCCTCGGTCCGTTCGACGCCAAGGAGGCCAGGGCCGGCCTCTCGATGCTGATGGTCTCCACGACCGGCGAGCATTCGTCCTATTACGTGCTCGACGAGGCCTTGAAGCCGGTCGAGACCGAGATGCCCGCTGACCTCAAGTTCTCGGTCGAGCGCATCCAGGAGAATTGCGAACCGGCGTTGTGCACGGTGCTGTTCATGGCCGGTGCCGGCGGCTCGCTGCGCGCGGGTGTCACCGACAATCCGGTGCGGCTGACGCGCTCGGTCAAGGACGCGCTGACGCGGGTCACCAGCGGCGGCGCGCCGGTCTATGTCTGGCCCGGCGGCGGCATCACCTACATGGTGGATGTGACGCAGATGCCCTCAGGCGCGTTCGGCTATGTGCCGACGCCGGCGCTGGTTGCGCCGATCGAGTTCACGATGAAGCTGTCCGACTACGCCGCGCTCGGCGGGCACATGGATTATGTCAAACCGCTCTCCGAGGTGCAGAGCGGCGATGATGTCCGCCAGCTACCCTGGCAGAACCCGATTCCGGGGCCGCGGGCATGACGCGGCTCCCGCAAATCGCATTGCTGTCTGATGGCCGGCGGCTGCATTTGCAGGATGGACCGATTGATTTGATCGTTGAGGCGAGGGGGCGCGCGGATGCCGTGCGCGCGGCTTACGAGGCTGCGGCGCGCCGTTTCACCGGGCTACTTGACGAGCTTTGCGCGGAACTGCCGGAATTGCGGACGTCTGCCGAGAGGCAGACTTCGCTGAGGGGCGTAGTGGCGCGGCGGATGCACGCAGCTGTCGCGCCCTATGCTCCTGATTGCTTCATCACGCCGATGGCGGCAGTTGCCGGCAGTGTGGCGGAAGAAATTCTCGGCGCGATGACCGGCGCGGCGTCGCTCGACCACGCTTACGTCAATAATGGCGGCGATATTGCCCTTCATCTCGGGCGCGGCGAGCATTTTTCGGTCGGTCTGATGGATCGGCCTGATCGTGAGGGTGTCATGCGCACCATGCGGGTCGATTCGAATGACGCTGTGCGGGGCATCGCGACCAGCGGGCGGCACGGCCGCAGCTTTTCGCTCGGCATTGCCGATGCGGTGACGGTGCTCGCCGTGACGGCATCGCAAGCCGATGCGGCAGCGACGGTCATCGCCAATGCCGTCGATCTGCCCGGGCATCCCGCCATCACAAGGCTACCCGCCAACGAGCTTCAGCCCGACAGCGATCTCGGCGCGCGTCTTGTCACCCGCGCTGTCGGTGAATTGTCGCAGAACGAGATCACCGCCGCGCTGGAATCTGGCGCGGAATGTGCACGGCAATTAATCGATCGCGGATTGATCGAGGGGGCCGTGTTGCAGCTTTGTGGTGATATGCTCGTCATCGGACCGAAAGATATTGAACGGCAACGACCGCGCCCGGCTATGTTGGAGAATGCGGTTCATGCCTGAGCAGGGAAGCGAGACATGAGCGCGATCATTCGCAAGATCGTCACCGTCGTCGAAGAGACGCAGATGGAAATGGGCCGCCAGGTCTCGCCGCCGACCCGGCGCGCCGCTGCGATCGCCGTGATCGAAAATCCCTTTGCCGGAAAGTATGTCGAGGACCTGTCGCCGCTGATCGCGATCGGCGAGGAGCTCGGCGAGCTCTTGTCGAAGCGCGCGGTGGCCGCGCTCGGCATCGATGGCGCGAGGGCGCAGAGCTATGGCAAGGCCGCGGCTGTCGGCGAGAACGGCGAGCTGGAGCATGCGGCCGCGATCCTTCACCCGAAGATGGGCGCGCCGGTGCGCAAGGTCCTGAGCAAGGGCGCGGCGCTGATCCCGTCGTCGAAGAAGCGCAGCGGTCCGGGCACGACGCTCGACATTCCGCTCGGCCACAAGGATGCGGCCTTCGTGCGCAGCCATTTCGACGGCATGGAGGTGCAGATCAACGACGCACCGCGCGCCAACGAGATCATGGTCGCGGTCGCCGTCACCGATAGCGGCCGTCCGCTGCCGCGCGTCGGCGGGCTGACGGTCGCCGAGATCAAGGGCGAAGACGGTTTGAAATAGAAGACGTAGAGAGAGTTCAAAACTGGAGGTTGGGATGCGAGCAAAGAATTACTTCGTCGGCGCGGCCTTCGCGCTTCTGGCGGGCGGCATGGCTCATTCGGCCGTGGCGCAGGAGATCAAGATCGGCGAGATCAACAGCTATTCGCTGCTGCCGGCGTTCACAGAACCCTATCGCAAGGGCTGGCAGCTCGCGGTCGAAGAGATCAACGCATCAGGCGGCATCAACGGCAAGAAGCTCGTCGTCGTCTCCAAGGACGATGGCGGCAAGCCGGCGGATGCGCAGACCGCGGCCAATGAGCTCGTCTCCAGCGAAGGCGTCGCGATGCTGACGGGCACGTTCCTGTCGAACATCGGTCTCGCGGTCAGTGACTTCGCCAACCAGAAGAAAGTGTTCTTCCTCGCGGCCGAACCGCTGACGGACGCCGTGACCTGGGCAAAGGGCAACAAGTACACCTTCCGCCTGCGTCCCTCCAACTACATGCAGGCTGCGATGCTGGTGGAAGCCGCCAGCAAGTTGCCCGCAAAACGCTGGGCGACGATCGCGCCGAACTATGAATATGGCCAGTCGGCAGTCGCCGTGTTCAAGAAGCTGATGTCGGAGAAGCGCCCGGACATCCAGTGGGTCGACGAGCAATGGCCGCCGCAGGGCAAGATCGACGCGGGTCCGGTGGTGCAGGCGGTTGCGGCGGCCAATCCCGAGGCGATCCTCAACGTCACCTTCGGTCCCGACCTCGTCAAGCTCGTGCGTGAAGGCAACACCCGCGGCGTGTTCAAGGGACGCGAGGTCGTGTCCTTCCTGACCGGCGAGCCCGAATATCTCGACCCGCTCAAGGACGAGACGCCCGAGGGCTGGATCGTCACCGGTTATCCCTGGTACTCGATCAAGACGCCCGAGCATGACGCGTTCCTGAAGGCCTATCAGGCCAAGTACAACGACTATCCGCGCCTCGGCTCGATCGTCGGTTACCAGACCATCAAGGCGGCCGCGGCCATCCTGGCGAAGGCCGGCTCGACCGATACCGACAAGATGATCGCAGCGGCCGAAGGCCTCTCGATGCCGTCGCCATTCGGCGAGATCACCTTCCGCAAGATCGACCATCAGTCGACGCTCGGTGCCTATGTCGGCAAGACCGCGCAGAAGGACGGCAAGGGCGTGATGGTGGATGCCACCTACAAGAAGGGCGCGGACTATCTGCCCAGCGACGCCGAAGTCGAGAAGTTGCGCCCGAAGGATTGATCTCTCTTTCCTTCTCCCTCTCCCCACCCTTCGCGGGGAGAGGGTAGGGGTGAGGGGGAGCCTCCGCGAGGGAGGTGAGAGACGACTCGCGGAGGCTCCCCCTCACCCGAATTGCACCGGACGATGCTTCGCATCGCCGGGCACAATTCGACCTCTCCCCGCAAGCGGGGCGAGGTGACTCAAACACCTGACCCGGACCGCCGATGGCCTTTTATGTCGTACAGTTTCTCACCGGTCTCGCTAGCGCAGCGTCGCTGTTTCTGGTGGCCTCGGGCCTGTCGATCATCTTCGGCGTGACGCGGATCGTGAATTTCGCGCATGGCGCCTTCTACATGATCGGCGCCTACATCGCCTTCACGCTGACGGAGCGTTTCTCCGGTGCGTTCGGCTTCTGGGGCGGCGTCGTTGTCGCAGCCCTTGCCGTGGCGCTGATCGGCGTGCTGGTCGAGATGGTGCTGCTCCGGCGCATCTATCACGCGCCCGAACTGTTCCAGCTGCTCGGCACCTTCGGCCTGACTCTGATGGTCGAGGATCTCGTGGTGCTGATCTGGGGGCCTGACGATCTCGTCGGCCGCCGCGCGCCGGGCTTCAAGGGGGCGGTCGACTTCTTCGGCCAGAACATTCCGAGCTATGATCTGTTCCTGATCGTGCTCGGGCCGGTCGTACTCGGCATTCTCTGGCTGCTATTCCAGCGCACGCGCTGGGGCGTGCTGGTGCGCGCGGCGACGCAGGATCGCGACATGGTCGCAGCGCTCGGCGTCAATCAAAAATGGCTGTTCACGAGCGTGTTCGCGGTCGGCGTCTTCCTTGCGGCCCTCGGCGGCGCGCTCCAGATCCCGCGCGATGCCGTGCATCATGCCATGGATCTGCGCATCATCGTCGAGGTCTTCGTCGTGGTGGTGATCGGCGGCCTCGGCAGCATTATCGGCGCGTTCGTCGCGGCCGTGCTGGTCTCCGAGCTCAACGCGTTCGGCATTCTCATCTTTCCGAAAATCTCGATTATCCTGGTCTTCCTGGTGATGGCGGCGGTGCTGATCGTGCGGCCCTGGGGCCTGTTCGGCAAGCCGGAAGCGGCCGCGCGCAAGACGCCTGGCCTGACCGTCAATCCCTGGCGGCCGTTGACGTCGAATGAGCGGCTGGCCTCGCTGGCGGCGTTGGTCATCGCGGCGATGCTGCCGCTGTTCGCCGGCAATTACGCGCTGACCGTCGGCTCTGAGATCGCGATCTTCGTGATCTTCGCCGTCAGCCTGCACTTCCTGATGTCGGTCGGCGGGCTCGCGTCCTTCGGCCACGCCGCGTATTTCGGTCTCGGCGCCTACGGCGTCGCGTTCCTCGCCAAGATGGCGGGTCTGCCGATGATCGTGTGCCTCCTGCTCGGACCGCTGCTCGGCTGCATGGGCGCCGCGGTGTTCGGCTTCTTCGCCGTGCAGCTCTCCGGCGTCTACTTTGCGATGCTGACGCTCGCCTTCGCGCAGATCGTCTGGTCGATCGCGTTCCAATGGGTGAGCGTAACGGGCGGTGACAATGGCATTTTGAGCATCTGGCCGGAAAAATGGGCGGCGAGCCCGTCGCACTTCTATTGGCTGGCGCTCGGCGTCGCCGCGCTCGTGACCGTCGCGCTGCGGATCATGGTGTTCTCGCCGTTCGGCTATGCGTTGCGGGCGACGCGCGACTCGGTGCTGCGCAGCGAGGCCGTCGGCATCAATGCCAAGCGCATCCAGTGGACCGCCTTCGTGATCGCGGGCACCACCGCCGGCATCGGCGGCGCCCTGTTCGCCTACCTCAAGGGCAGCGTCTTCCCGGATAATCTCGGCATCTCGCTGTCGGTCGATGCGCTGGTCATGGTACTGCTCGGCGGCGTGGAGACCGTCTCGGGCGGGGTGATCGGCGCGATCGTCTACAAAGCCCTCAACATCTGGCTGGTCAGCCAGACCGATCTGTCGAAGCTGGTGCTCGGCGGCTTCATCGTTCTGATCGTCGTTGTCTTCCCCAAGGGCATCGTCGGCATGCTGGAGATGCTGGCGCAGCGCCGCCGGAAGTCATCGCCGCCGGGATCGCCTCTCATTGCCAAGCCGATCGAGTCCGCCGAATGAGCGTCGCGCCCCCACTTCTCGCGGTCGAAGGCCTGACCAAATCCTATGGCGGCATCCATGCCGTGCGCGGCGTCTCGTTCTCGCTGCGATCAGGCGAAATTCTGGCGCTGATCGGCCCGAACGGCGCCGGCAAGAGCACGTGCTTCGACATGCTCAACGGCCAGAACAAGCCGGATACCGGCCACGTCCGCCTGCTCGGCGAGGAGACCACCGGCAAGAAACCGCGCGAGATCTGGCGCATGGGCGTGGGCCGGACCTTCCAGATCACCGCGACCTTCGCGACCATGACGGTGCGCGAGAACGTGCAGGTCGCGCTGATCTCTCACGGGAAGCAGTTGTTCAATCTCTTCGGCTCGGCCCCAAACTTCGACCGCGGGGAGGCTGGGCGTCTGCTCGAACTCGTCGGCATGGGTGGCTACGCCGATCGTCCCTGCGGTGAGCTTGCCTATGGCGACCTCAAGCGGCTCGAGCTTGCAGTCGCGCTCGCCAACCAGCCAAGACTGCTGTTGATGGACGAGCCGACCGCCGGCATGGCGCCGCGGGAGCGCGTCGATTTGATGCGGCTCACCGCGCAGATCGCGCGGGAAAAATCGATTGGCGTGCTCTTCACCGAGCACGACATGGACGTGGTGTTCGAGCATGCCGACCGCATCATCGTGCTTAACCGCGGCTCGCTGATTGCCGAGGGCTCGCCGGCCGAGGTGCGGAGCAATCCGCAAGTGCAGGCGGTCTATCTCGGCGAGGGCTTGCTCTACGATGGCGAGCATCGCGAGGGGGCCTCGACATGAAGCTCACGGTGCAGGACCTCAACAGCCATTACGGCCCGGCCCATATCCTGTTCGACATCGGCTTCGAGGTGGGCGAGGGCGAAGTGGTGGCGCTGCTGGGCCGCAACGGCGCCGGCAAGTCGACAACCTTCCGCTCGATTGTCGGCCTCGTCGCGCAGCGAACCGGCCGTATCATGTTCGAGGGCAAGGATGTCTTGGCCCGTCCGACGCACGAGATCGTGCGCGACGGGCTTGGCTACGTGCCCGAGGAACGGCGTATCTTCACTGATTTGACGGTGGAGGAGAATCTCGAGGTCGGCCGCCAGCCGAAGCGCCCGAACGCGCCATACTGGACCCGCGAAAAACTGTTCGCGCTGTTTCCAAATCTGGGCGAGATGAAAAACCGCCCGGGCGGCCGCATGAGCGGCGGCGAGCAGCAGATGCTGACGATCGCACGCACGCTGATGGGCAATCCGTCGCTGGTGCTGCTCGACGAGCCCTCGGAAGGCCTGTCGCCGAAAATCGTGGAGCAGATGGTCGAAGCCATCCTGACCATGAAGAAGGAGGGCGTCAGCATCGTCGTCTCCGAGCAGAATCTGCACTTTGCGCGGTTGATCTCCGATCGCGCCTATATCATCGAGCGCGGCCGCATCTGCTTCGGCGGCACCATGGCCGAGCTCGATTCGCGTCCGGACATCCGCGACGCGCATCTGTCGTTGTGACGACAAAGGGAAGGGCGGCGAGCGGATGGCGAGAAGCGTTGCGGCGAAGAAGAGCGTCAAACCGGCAAAACCGCCTTACGTGCTCGACGAGCAAGTCGGCTTCATCCTGCGCCAGGTCTGGCAGCGCCACAGCTCGATCTTCTCCCGCGACATCGGGACCAACATCACGCCGACCCAGTGGGCGGCCTTGTCAAAGCTCGCCGAGACAGGGGCGTGCTCGCAGAACCAGCTCGGGCGTCTCACGGCCATGGATGTCGCGACCATCAAGGGCGTGATCGACCGCCTCACGGCGCGCGGCCTGACCGAGACCAGCCAGGATCCCGAGGACGGACGGCGGCTGCTGGTGAGCCTGACGCGCGCGGGTCAGCAGCTTGCGGAGAAGGTCGCGCCGAACGCGCTCGCCATCACCCGCGAGACGCTGGCGCCGCTCGACCCCAAGGAGCGCGAGATGCTGATGGCGCTGTTGAACAAGCTGCGGTGAGGAAGGTGCCGTAGGGTGGGCAGGATTTCGCTTTCCGCTCGCATTGGCTATTGTCCGACCGTCACCCTGAGGCGGCCGCTTCTTCAGCGGCCCTCGAAGGGCGACGGCCCAGCCGCATCGTGGCCGTTCATCCTTCGAGGCTCCCCATGGGACGCGTTGCGTCCCATGCCTCGCACCTCAGGATGACGGGCAACGCAAAGCAAAGCAGTGATGAGCACACTTTCGCTTTGCTCTCCTTGAACAAGCTGCGGTGAGGCGCGACTAATCTCGATGAGGATGTTATCGAGGTCTAGCGGCATGAGAGCGGCGACGCGATTTGCGATGGTTCTGGGTCTCGGTGCCGCGCTGGCGGGCGAGTGCGCTCCCGCCTTTGCTGCGCAGCCTTACGAAGGCTTCTGGGCGTCGACTAAAAAGGATTGCCGCGATCAGGACAGCGCCAACCGCATGAGCATCGAAGGCGGCAATCGCTTGTACTGGTACGAGACGCACTGTCGCGCCAGTGAGATCACTGCCGACGGGAAACTCGGCTGGAAGATGCGGCTTGCCTGCGAAGGCGAGGGCGAGAAGTTTCGCTCCAACCCCCGGGTGTCCATCGCGGCGGATGGCAAGCTCGTGATGGACAACGGCCCGGTCGGACGCGACAAGCGCCAGACCTATGTGCGCTGTGAGATACCCAAGGAAGCACCCAAGTCGCGTTGATCCGCTTCAAGTCTTTCCCGGCCATTTCGCCCGGTAGCGGATCTCGCTGCCATCGCCGAGCCGCCGCCATGTTCCTAACTCCGGCGTATGCGGTGCCCGGGCCGTCAGATCGATCGGATAGATCCGGCTCGGCTGGCCCTGGATGGTGACGGCCAGCTGGCGGTGCGAGGTGCGAAATGCCAGCTCGACCTCGCCTGCGATGACGGGCTGGTCGCCGTCGCGATAGAAGGCGGCGGGGGTGACTTCGCCCGGCATGGTGTTGAGGTCGGTCTGCAATTCGATGGTGATGCCCTGCGCTGATGTCGGCACGGCTACGCCGGCCGGAAAGCGAACCTCGAATACGAGCAGGGGATTGGCGCCGTTCCGGTTGAGCCAGGGCGTGGCCGTCATGTACGCGACGCCGATGTAAGTGGCGGCGGCGGCAACGCAGAGCAGGGCGACGATGCCGAGCGACTTCAGGCTGTTGCGTGTGACGCCGCCGTTGCTTGCATCCTTGCCTGAACGCGTCACCAGCCAGCTGGCAAAGACCACGCCGGCGATCGCGCCGATGGGGCAGTAGACGAACAGTGCCAGCAGACCCGATGTGATCGGGTCCGCGCGGTTGCCGAAGTCGAGCAGGGAGAACAGCGCAAACATCGCGATATAGCCCGCCACCGCGCCGGCAACGCCGGCGGCAATCCGCGACGAATTCTTCATGTCTCCCTCGATGGTCCAGCAATGAACTGCCGCCACCAAGGGCTGCCTGCGTTAGACGCAGCAGGCAGGAGACTTGTTCAACGCGTTCGAGGGTAACGCGAAGCGCCGAGCCGCTCCGGCTGCGTCACTTCGCCACCACCTCCGGCACCTTGCCGGCCGGCGGGGTGTTGCGGCTGCGTTGCGTCCGCACGATGCCGTCGATGATGGTCATGCCGATGCCGGGGAGGTCGCCGAGCTGCACGCTCTCTAAAATGGTCTTGCCGGGGGAGTGCTGCGCCTTGTCCATGATGACGAAATCGGCGGAGCGGCCCACTTCAATGAGGCCGCAGTCGAGCTGCCGCATCCGCGCGGTGTTGCCGGTGGCGAGACAAAACGCGAGCTCGGCGGGCAAGTCACCGAGCGCGGACAGCATCGAGACCATGCGCAAGATGCCGAGCGGCTGCACGCCGGAGCCGGCCGGCGCATCGGTGCCGAGGATGACGCGATGCAGGTCGCCCATCTCGCGCGCGATGCGAAGTGTGAACAGGGCCGAGCGCTCATTGCCGTTGTGCACGATCTCAAGGCCACGCCTGCAGCCCTCGCAGATGCAGCGGATCTGGTCGTCGGGGAGGGCAGTGTGGCCGCCATTGATGTGGCCGATCACGTCGGTGTCGGCTTCCAGCACCACGTCCTTGTCGATCAGGCCGGAGCCGGGGATCGAGGGGCCGCCGGTGTGGATCGTGCTCTGGATGCCGTATTTGCGCGCCCAGCCGACCATTTTTCGCGCGGTGGGTCCATCCTTGACGCCGCCGAGGCCGACCTCGCCGAGCAGCTTGACGCCGGCGGCGGCCAATTCCTTGAAGTCTTCTTCGACCATCTCGCATTCGATCACCGGCGCACCGGCGTGAACCTTCACGCCGCCTGGCCGCAGATTCCAGAATGCGCGCTGGGCGAAGATCGCCATGGCTTTCAGTCCGACGACGTCGCGGGGGCGGCCGGGCATGTGAACTTCGCCTGCGGAGATCATCGTGGTGACGCCGCCATGAAGGTTGCTGTCGATCCAGCCGATCTGGTTCTGCCGGGGCGTCCAGTCGCCCGCAACGGGGTGGACATGGCTGTCGATCAGCCCGGGCGCGACCGTGGTGCCGTTGGCCTCGACGATGGTGGTCGCGCCTTCGGTGTTGAGGTCCTTGAAGCGGCCGATCGCGGTGATCTTGCCGTTCTCGGCGACGATGGTGTCGCCATCCAGGATCGGCTTTTCCAGCGCTCCCGACAGGATCAGGCCGATATTCCGGATCACGAGCTTCGAGGGTCCGGTGGCCTGGGGTGCGTCATGCGCCATGGAAGGGGTCCTTATCCTGAACTGCAACGCTTGCGATCTTGAGCAGCCTTGACCCCGGGAGCAAGCGGGATTATTCATTAGTACACGAATGATCGTGTACAAACGACGCATAGCTGCCCGCCTCGAAAACCGCATTGACGCGACACGGATAGGTGAGATGAGCAATTTCAATCAGGAAAGCGTTTTGAGCGTCCACCACTGGACCGACACGCTGTTCTCCTTCAAGACCACCCGCAGCCCGACCTTCCGTTTCCGCAACGGCGAATTCACCATGATCGGGCTCAAGGTCGGCGAGAAGCCGCTGCTGCGGGCCTACAGCGTCGCCAGCGCCAATTACGAGGACACCCTCGAATTCTTCTCGATCAAGGTGCCCGACGGTCCGCTGACCTCGCGGCTCCAGCATCTGAAGCAAGGCGACGAGATCATCGTCAGCCGCAAGGCCACCGGCACGCTGGTGATCGACAATCTGGAGGAGGGCCGCAACCTCTACCTCATCGGCACCGGCACCGGCCTCGCGCCGTTCCTGAGCGTGATCAAGGACCCCGAGACCTACGAGCGCTTCGAAAAGGTCGTGCTGCTGCACGGCTGCCGGCATGTGAAGGAGCTCGCCTATGGCGAGATGATCACCGAGCATTTGCCCAAGGACGAACTGCTCGGCGAGTACATCAGCAACCAGCTGATCTACTACCCGACCGTGACCCGCGATCCCTTCCGCAACCGCGGCCGCATCACTGACCTCATCACCTCGGGCAAATTGTTTTCCGATATCGGCCTGCCGGGGCTGGAAGCCGCCCATGACCGCGTCATGATCTGCGGCAGCCCGGCGCTGGTGGCGGATACCCGCGTGCTCCTCGGCGAGCGCGGCTTTGTCGAAGGCAACCACGGCGAGCCGGCCCAGTTCGTGGTCGAAAAGGCTTTTGCCGAGCGCTAAGTCCACAAGCCGAGCGGGAGAAGCCGTATTTTCGCCCTCGGGCGGGCGTTGCGGCGCCGATTCGGCGCGCGATACACTGTGGGAGCGAATCACCGGAGTTCCCACATGGTTGCGGACAGCGACAGCAACATCGCCTGGCACCGGGTTCAGTTGAAGAAGAACCGCGCCGAGTTGAAGGCGCTCGAGACCGCGCGCTTCACAATGGGCGAGATCGCGTCCTCGAAGCGCGACGGCCAGACCCAGAAATCGGTCGCGGAACTCAAGCGCAAGATCGCGCAGTCCGAGCGCGCCATCGCCGATCACGACAAGCGCACGCGCCGCCCGCTCGGCACCGACGTGCAAAGCCTCAGCAATGGCAGCTGGAGCCATTGGGACTCCTATACCAACCAGCAGCAGCGCAAGACCGGTCCGCGCTCGCCGGGGCGGGGTTAGTTCCGCTGCGCGAAGGACGAGCTCCGGCCCCTTGAGCCTGTGACGTCGCTCACCATCTCGTTGAGGCACCCCTAACCACTCCGGTGATCCCATGGCACCGCGCCTCGATTTCACCAGCGAGGCCTTCTTCCGCGATCCGCCCAAGGCGATCGCGGCGCTGCGCGCCTACGGCCCCGTAGTTGCGACGCGATTTCCGCTTGTTGGCGACGTCTGGATCACCACCACGCACGATGCGACCGCGCAGGTGCTGAAAGACAGCACGATCTTCACGCTGCGCAAGGAAGATGGCGACGTCGCGGGCCTGCGCTGGTGGATGCCGGGGCTTGTCAGGACCATCGCCAACAACATGCTGACGATGGACGAGCCCGACCACACAAGGCTGCGCAGCATCGTGGACGAGGCTTTTCGCCGCCGCGCCATCGTCGCTATGGAGCCGCGCATCCGCGCCATCGCGGACGGTCTCGCCGATGAGCTGTTCGCCAAAGGAAGCCCGGCCGATCTCGTCCAGCGCTACGCACGCATCCTGCCGCTCTCGGTGATCTCCGAGCTGCTCGGCCTGCCGCAGGCCGACCGCCCGCGATTCATCGCCTGGGCCAATGCGATGTCTTCGTTGACGGGCATCGTCAGCTTCTTTCGCCTGCTGTTCGCGTTTCGCAAGATGCGGGGCTACCTGGAAGAGCAGTTGCGGCTCGCACGCGTGCAGGGCGGCGAGGGCCTGATCGCCGAACTTGTCCAGGTCGAGCGCGAGGGCGGCCAGATCACGCCGGACGAAATGGTGTCGATGGTGTTCCTGCTGCTCGCAGCGGGCTCAGAGACCACCACGCATCTCATCAGCGGTTCGATTTACGAGCTGCTCAGGAATCCGGGTCTGCGCGACTGGCTGGAACAGGACTGGGGCCGCGCCGGGCTCGCGGTCGAGGAGTTCTTGCGCTTCGTCTCGCCGGTGCAATTCTCAAAACCGCGCTATGTGCGGCGGGAAGTCGAGCTCGGTGGCGTGCGCCTGAGGAAGGGCGATCGCGTCATGGTCATGCTCGCTGCCGCGAACATGGATCCGGCGGTGCACGAGCAGCCGGAGCGGCTCGATCTCGAACGCAAGCCCAACCGCCACATCTCCTTCGGCACGGGAATCCATTTCTGCCTCGGTCATCAGCTCGCGCGGATCGAAGGTGCGTGCGCGCTCCAGGCGTTGTTCGCGCGCTGGCCACGGCTCGGTCTCGCTGTCGATCCGTCGCAGGTTCATTGGCGCAAGCGGCCGGGGCTCCGCGCGATCGCAAAGCTGCCCGTTGTGGCCGACGCCGGTGAGCGGCGTCAGCCAAGTGCGGCGGATGTGCAGCAGCGGCTCGCAAGCTGAGGGAACCACGATCGTCGTTCCCCGAGGAAACCGCGAAACAAACCCGGCAGTGCAGGCGTTGGCGAGATGCGGACAACAATGATGGAGTCATCCATGCCCCACGGAGGCAAGACGCATATCGGCTCAGGTGCGCACGGCAAGGGCGCAGGCAACGGAGCGCTGACTGACATTCCCAAGGACAAGATTGGCGACAACATGATCCTGTCGAACCGCGACAAGGCGCAGCATTCCGACATTCGCGGCATGGACAGCAAGTTCATCCAGACCGAACAATATCAGGACCATTCGGCCAACCGGCTCACCGACGACGATGACGCCGACGACTAGGCGCGCTCAGGTGCCGGTCGACTTCTTCGCGGCGACGAGATCGCGCTCCCAGCCGAATACGGAGCGGCCGTCGAGGTCGGGCGAGGCCGCGCGCTCGCCGGCGATGTAGGCCTCGACTGACGGCCCTCGTGCGGTACGCTCGAGCCGGCGCGCCTGATCGTCGAGCCGCTTGACTGCCTGCATCTCTTCCTCGCGCCCGAGCTTGGCGTTCTGGATCGCACTCTTCAGCACGCGAATGGTCTCGTCATAGACCTTGATCGGGACGGGGTAGGGATGCCGGTCCTTGCCGCCATGGGCGAGCGAGAAGCGCGCGGGGTCGTTGAAGCGGTAGGGCGCGCCGTGCACGACCTCGGCGACCATCGCCAGCGAACGCACGGTGCGCGCGCCGACGCCGGGCGTCAGCAGCAGTTCCGGGAAGTCGACGGGGCCACGCTCGGCGGCGGCGGCCAGCGTGCCGTGCAGGCGCCGCGCGAACACGTCCTTTGGTCGCACGTCGTGATGATCAGGCATGATCAGATGCGGCAGCATCGCCTGCGCCGGCTCGGGCGCAGTGCCGGTCAGGCGCTCGAATTCGGTGAGGATGCGATCGGGGCCGAGATCGCTCAGAAGCTCGAGCTGCGCAGAGCGCGAGAGATCGGCGCGATGGTCGGTGAGATTGACGATCTCGCCCTGCTGCGGGCCGTCGATCGCGCTGTGCGGCGTATCGACAAAGCTCTTCAGCGACTCGGAATGCCAGTGATAGCGGCGGGCCTGCCGCTTGTCGCCGTTCATGCCCTGCTGCACGACGGTCCATTTGGCGTCCGCAGTGACGAAGAAGCCGTGCAGGTAGAGATCAAAACCGTCCTGGACGGCCGCGCTGTCGACCTTGGCCACCAGCCGGCTCGCGCGCGTGAGGCTGACGCTATCGAAGCCGACGCGGTCGCCGAGCTGCATCAATTCGTCCGGCGTCTTGCGCGAGTGCTGGCCACGGCCGCCGCAGACATAGATGCCGAGCTCATCCTGGAGCGGGCCGAGCCCGCGCTTCAGCGCACCGATCACGGAGGTGGTGATGCCGGAGGAGTGCCAATCCATTCCCATCACGGCGCCGAACGATTGGAACCAGAACGGATGCGACAGCCGCTGGAGGAACGCATCGCGGCCGTAATGATGCACGATCGCCTGTGTGACAATTGCGCCCAGAGACGCCATGCGGCTCGCGAGCCACGGTGGAACCCGCCCGGTGTGGAGAGGAAGATCGGCGCTGCCGGTACGTCTGGTCATGAATGCCCAATATTAGCGCAGTTCGGCGACGGTTGCACCTGCGGAATGCTGCACTGCACGGAGCGGGGGAGCGAAGCCCGGCGGAATGCGTTGGCGAGAGGCAAATGCAATTCCGGGGGACATGAATGAACAGGCAGGCGCTCATGGCCGACATCGAGAAGATGTTCGGGTGGATACCGTCATGGTTCATCGGCCTCGGCCTCGTTGCCGGGGCGATGTTGCTTGCGCTGTCACTTTATCGGCTTGCCGTCTGGCTGCTCAATCGCACCTTCGGAACCCGGCTGCCGCTCTTGAGCGTGTTCATCGAGCGCACCTCGGGCCCGGCGCAGCTGGCGCTGTGTCTGGCCGCCGTTGCGCTGGTGCTGCCGCTCGCGCCGCTTGACAGTGCGTTCCGCACCCCCCTGACGAGCCTGTTCGTCGTCGCCTTCATCGCGCTGATCGGCTGGATCTCGATCCGGGTCGTCGACATGAGCGCGGCGCGCTATCTCCAGAATTTTCGCGACGTCACGGAGAATTTCGTCGCGCGCAAGCATGTCACGCAGGTGCGCGTGTTCAAGCGCGTCACCGACACCATCATCGTCATCATCACGGTCTCGACAGCCTTGATGACGTTCGACTCCGTCAGGCAATACGGCGTCAGCCTGTTCGCCTCAGCCGGTGCCGCTGGTATCATCGTTGGTCTTGCCGCGCGGCCGCTGCTGAGCAATCTGATCGCCGGCGTGCAGATCGCGATCACCCAGCCGATCCGGATCGAGGATGCCGTGATCATCGAGAACGAGTGGGGCTGGGTCGAGGATATCGCCTCGACCTATGTCGTGATCCGGCTGTGGGACTGGCGGCGTATGGTGGTGCCGCTGTCCTACTTCATCGAAAAGCCGTTCCAGAACTGGACGCGCGACACCGCGTCCCTGATCGGCGTGATCGCACTCCATGTCGACTACCGCGCTGACGTGCCGCGCATCCGCCGCTGGCTGGAGGGCGCGGTGAGGGAGGCCGAGCTCTGGGATGGCGCGGTGGTCAACCTTCAGGTGATCGACGCGGATTCGCGCACCATCGAGCTGCGCGCGCTGGTCAGCGCGCGGAATGCGCCGCAATCCTGGGACCTGCGCTGCGAGATGCGGGAGAAGCTGATTGCTTTCATCCGCGACGAGATGCCGGAAGCCCTGCCGCGCGAGCGCGCCATCCTGATTCCGCAGGGAGGCAGCGACGACGCCGAGTTCCTTCAGCGAGCCACTGCGCCGGAGAAGATGCGGGCGGGCGCCCACAACTGACCGGCGCGAGGCTTCTTATTGCCCGTCGCTTGGAGACCTTACTGCGCGCGGATGTCGGCGGCCTTCAGCACCGGCTCCCATTTGGTCGCCTCGGCATGCATGTAGGCATCAAACTCCTTGGCCGAGGAGCCGACGGGGGCTGCGCCGATCTTGCCGAGCGTCGACAGCACGTTCGCATCCTGCAGCGCTGCCTTCAGATCGGTCTCAAGCTTCGCCACGATCTCCGGCGGCATCTTTGCAGGCCCAAGAACACCCCACCAGACCGAGACGTCGTAGCCAGGCACGCCTGATTCCGCGACCGTCGGAACGTTCGGCAATGTCTTGGAGCGTTCGGCCGAGGTCACCGCGAGCGCGCGCACCGGGCCGCCCTCGAGCTGGCTGATCGCTTCCGCGAGTGGGTTGATGCTGAGCGGGATATCGCCGGCGATGACGGCGGTCAGCGCCGGCGCGCCGCCCTTGTAGGGGATTGAGACGATCTTGGTGCCGGACATGTATTTCAGAAGCTCGCCGGCGAGATGCGCCGAGGTCCCGTTGCCGGACATGCCGTAAGAGAGCTTGTCCGGCTCCTTCTTGGCAGCAGCCAGGAGATCACTGAGCGTCTTGTAAGGGCTGTCCTTGGCCACCACGATCGCGAGCGGCGAGGACGCAACTTCTGTGATCGCGGTAAAATCCTTGAACGTGTCGTAGGGCACGCTCGGATAGATGAACTGGTTGAGCGGATGACCGCTCGCGACCAGGATCAGCGTGTAGCCGTCGGGCGCGGCCTGCGCCAGCGTCTGCGAGGCGACGATGCCGCCGGCGCCGGGACGGTTGTCGATCACCGGTTGCTGGCCCCAGGTCTTGGCCAGTGCCTGGCCCAGCGTGCGCGCGAGCACGTCGACCGCGCCGCCGGCCGCGTAGGGCACGAGGATGTGGACCGGCTTGCTCGGATAAGTGTCGGCGGCCTGCGCGGCGCTACTCGCGAGCAGCAGACCGGCGCCGAGCATCCAAGCGCCGACCTTCTTGTTCAAACCCAGCATTATTCAGCACTCCTTGGGGCATTCACGTCCGCGCGGTGGTCTTCCGAGCCGCTCCCGGACATTGCCCCGTGGTTTTTGTTGACGAGACCTGATCTTTTGTACGATAGTACAAATCACATGGTACGCAAGCCCACCAGCAAGGAAACGGCCCGCAAGCCGAACATGCGCGAGGCGATCCTCGCCGCGGCCGAGGAGCTGTTCGCCACCAACGGCTTCAACGCTGTTTCGGTGCGCGATATCGCGCAGGCGGCCGGCGCCAATCCCGGCAGCGTCACCTATCATTTCAAGACCAAGGACGGCCTGCTGCTGGAGATCTACCGGCGCCATTGCGGGCCGATGAACCTCCGCCGTTCCGAGCTGCTCGCCGCCGCCAGGCGCGTGCGCGATCTCCAGGACCGGCTCGAGGCAGTGGTGCGGGCCTATGTGGTGCCGGCCTTCACCTCCGGCAGCGATCTCGCCGGCGGCGGCGCGCGTTTCACGCGGCTGCGTGCCGTGATGTCGGCGGAAGGCAACGAGGTCGCGCGAAAAATCATCGCGCAGACTTTTGACGACACCAGCCACGCCTTCATCGACGCGATCCACGACAGCCTGCCGCACATTCCGCGCACCGATATCGTCTGGCGCAGCCATTTCCTGCTCGGCGCACTCTATTATTCGCTGGTGACGCCGGACCGCGTTTCGCGGCTGTCGCGCGGCGAGGCCGACGGCAGCGACGCCGCCAGCGCCATCGAGCAATTGGTGCAGGCCACCGTGGCAGCGTTCCAGGCACCGGCGCTCGATCAGGCCGCACCAGTGCGGCGGCGGCCGGTCGTCAGCAGCAAGACTTGAAGGAAGCGGTCTCGCTCTGCGGTTGAAGTGATGACGATGACATACACACCGACCATTCCGCCGCCCGATCCGAACACGCGCACGCCGAAATTCAAGCTGCCAAGGCTGTCCTGCGACGCGCATTGTCACATCTTCGGCCCTGGCGCCAAATACCCTTACGCGCCTGATCGCTCCTACACGCCGCCGGATGCGCCACTTGAGGACTTTCGCACGCTGCACGCCAAGCTCGGGGTGGAGCGCGCCGTCATCGTCAATGCCAGCGTCCATGGCACCGACAACACGGTCGCGCTCGACGCCATCGCGCAGAGTAAAGGGGCCTATCGTGCGGTCGCCAATATCGACGGCGCCATCACCGAGCGCGAGCTTCGTGTGCTGCATGAAGGCGGCTTCCGCGGCTGCCGGTTCAATTTCGTCCGCCATCTCGGCGGTGTCCCCGACAAGGGTGTGTTCGATCGCATCGTCGCGATGGTCGCGCCGCTCGGCTGGCACATCGATCTGCATTTCGATGCGATCGACCTGCCTGAATATGCCGACATGCTGACAAGGCTGCCGCTGAGCTACACCATCGATCATATGGGGCGGGTGAAGGCGTCCGAGGGGCTCGACCAGCTGCCGTTCAGGATTTTGATCGAGCTGATACAGCGTGACGAGAAATGCTGGGTCAAGATCTGCGGCTCCGAACGTGTCTCCTCGGTCGGCCCACCGTTCGCCGATGCAGTGCCGTTCGCGCGAAAGATCGTCGAGACCGCGCCTGACCGCGTCATCTGGGGCACCGACTGGCCGCATCCCAACGTCAAGGTGATGCCGAATGACGGCGACCTCGTCGATTTGATCCCGCTGTTCGCGCCGGAGCCGGAGTTCCAGCAGAAGATCCTGGTCGACAATCCCGCGCGGCTGTTCGAGTTCGACCGATGACGGCTCTCGCGATCGACAAGCCGCGCGCCCGCGCCTGGTGGAAGGAGCTCTGGATCCAGGTGCTCATCGCCGTGGCGGCCGGCATCGCGCTTGGCATCGTCAATCCCGAGGCGGGCGCCAAGATGCAGCCGCTCGGGGATGCCTTCATCAAGGCGATCCGGATGCTGATCGCGCCGATCATCTTCTGCACCGTCGTGAACGGCATCGCCCACATGGCCGACATGGCGCGGGTCGGGCGCGTCGCGGTCAAGGCGATCGTCTATTTCGAGATCATGACCACGATCGCACTGATCATCGGTCTCATAGCGGTGAACCTGCTCAAGCCCGGCGTCGGCATGAACATCGATCCCGCCAGCATCAATGCCAGTGCGGTCGAGCCCTACGTCAAGCAGACCGCGGTGATCGGCTTCGTTCCATTTCTCCTCAACATCGTGCCTGCGACATTCATCGGCGCCTTTGCCGAGGGCAACATCCTCCAGGTGCTGTTCATCTCGGTGCTGTGCGGCTTCGCGCTGGTCCAGCTCGGCGAGCGCGCAGCGCCGCTGGTCAGCCTGATCGACATTGCCGCCAAGATGGTGTTCGCCGTGGTCGGCTTCGTGATGTGGGCCGCGCCGATCGGCGCGTTCGGCGCCATTGCCTTCACGGTCGGCAAGTTCGGCGTGGGCTCGCTGGCGTCGCTCGGCAAGCTGCTGGGCGGCTTCTACCTTACTTGCGTCATCTTCATCGTCGTGGCGCTCGGCCCGGTCGCGCGGCTCTGCGGCTTCTCGCTGCTCAAGCTGATCCGCTACATCTGGGAAGAGCTGCTGATCTGCATCGCGACGACATCGTCCGAGACAGTGTTGCCGCGGATGCTGACCAAGCTGGAGAAGGCGGGCTGCGAGAAGAGCGTGGTTGGGCTGGTGATCCCGACCGGGTATTCCTTCAATCTCGACGGCACCTGTCTCTATCTCGCCGCTGCCTCCGTGTTCCTGGCGCAAGCAACCAATACGCCGTTCGGGCTCGCCGAGCAGATCGAGCTGCTGCTGATCCTGCTCGTGACCTCCAAGGGCGCGGCGGGGATCGCGGGCGCCGCCTTTGTGGTGCTGGCGGCGACGCTGTCCGCCACCGGCTCAATCCCGGTGACCAGCGTCGCGCTGGTACTCGGCATCCATCGCCTGATGTCGCAGGGGCTGACGCCGACCAATCTGATCGGGAACGCGGTCGCGACCATCGCGATTGCCAAATGGGAAGGCGCGCTCGACAGCGAACGCCTGAAGCACGTGCTCGACGGTGAGGAGCCTGCGGCCACTGCCGCCTGATGAATTGGCTGCCGGCATGACGCAGGCGGCCTATGATGCTTACGAATGAAGAGGGGAGTTCGTCCCATGAAAACAGGTCTCGTGGTCACGGCACATCCAGGCGATTTCGTCTGGCGCGCCGGCGGCGCCATCGCGCTGCATGCGAAGAAGGGCTATCGTATGAGGATCGTCTGCATGTCCTTCGGCGAGCGCGGCGAGAGCCAGTTCGCCTGGAAGGAAAAGGGCGCGACGCTGGAATCGGTCAAGGCCGGCCGCAAGGACGAGGCGGAGCGGGCGGCAAAGCTGCTCGGCGCCGAGATCGAGTTCTTCGACTGCGGCGACTATCCACTCAAGCTGACTGAAGCGCATTTCGACCGCATGGTCGACATCTACCGCGAGCTCAATCCGAGCTTCGTGCTGACCCACGCGCTGGAAGACCCTTATAATTTCGACCATCCGAACGCAGCGCATTTCGCGCAGGAGACCCGTGTCGTTGCGCAGGCGATGGGCCACAAGCCCGGCGCGCAGTACAAATATTCGGCGCCGCCGGTGTTCCTGTTCGAGCCGCACCAGCCCGAGCAATGCAATTACAAGCCGGATTTGCTCCTCAAGATCGACGAGGTCTGGAAGGAGAAGTACGAGGCGTTCCAGATCCTCGCCGCACAAAAACATCTCTGGGGCTATTACGAGCGCGTCGCGCTCAACCGCGGCATCCAGGGCAGCCGCAACACCGGTGTGCCCATGACCTATGGCGAGGCCTATCAGCGCCTGTTCCCGACGGTTGCGGAGGAGCTGGCATGAAGCCGGTCGTCGTTCGCAACATCAAGCGTGCCGATCCCGCAGGGATGGCGGACTACGGCGTCTCGACCGTGCACGAGGCCTACGGCCGCATCGGCCTGATGAAGCCTTATCTGCGGCCGGTCTGGGCGGGTGCGTCGATTGCCGGTCCGGCGGTCACCGTGCTGGCGCAGCCCGGCGACAACTGGATGATCCATGTCGCGGTCGAGCAGTGCAAGAAGGGCGACATCCTCGTCGTCGGCTGCACCACCGACAACACCGATGGCATGTTCGGCGAGCTGCTCGCGACCTCACTTCAGGCGCGCGGCGTGCAGGGGCTGATCATCGATGCCGGCTGCCGCGACGTGAAGGCCCTCCACGAGATGAACTTTCCGGTGTGGTCGCGCGCGATTTCAGCCAAGGGGACGGTGAAAGCGACGCTCGGCTCGGTCAACATCCCTGTGGTCTGCGCCGGCGTCAACGTCGATCCCGGCGATATCATCGTGGCAGATGACGACGGCGTCGTGGTGGTGCCGAAGCGGTACGCCGCCGAGGTCGCCGAGAAGGCCAAGAAGCGCAACGCGGACGAAGGCGGCAAGCGCAAACGGCTCGGTTCGGGCGAGCTGGGCCTCGACATGTACGGCATGCGCGATGCCCTGGCGAAGGCCGGGCTCGTCTATGTCGACAATCCCGAGGATGTCTGAAGAGGAGCGGAGCGGGCGGATGGATCGTGTCAAGCTGAAGGCCGTGCTCGGCAGTCACCCCCACGTCCAGGCGGTGAAGAGCGGCGCGCTCCGCTCTGACCTCTTCGATCTCGACTTCATCGAATACACGCCGACCAACACCGCGTTCAAGCCGATGGTGCGTGAGCAGGCCTTTGACGTCTGCGAGATGGCGATCGTCACCTATCTGATGGCGAAGGCCCACGGCAAGCCGCTGGTGCTGTTGCCGGCGACTATGATGGGCCGCTTCCAGCATTCCTATGCGCTGTATAATCCGGCGCATGGAACACTCGGGCCGGGCGATCTCGAAGGCAAGCGCGTCGGCATCCGCTCGTTCACGACGACAACGGGCGCCTGGATCAGGGGCATCCTCGCCAACGACTACGGCGTCAATCTCGACAGGATCAAATGGGTGACCTTCGAGGATCCGCACGTCGCCGAATATGTCGACACCACCGAGCGGGCGCCGAAGGACAAGAAGGTCTTGCAGATGCTGCTCGACGGCGAGATCGACGCCGTGCTCGGGGAGACGTCTAACGATCCCCCGTTGAAGTCGCTCTTCCCTGATCCCGCAGCGGAGGCCACCAAATGGTACGCTCGCCGCGGCGTCGTGCCGGTCAATCATCTCGTGGTCGTGACCGAGCAGCTTGCGAAATCGCGGCCTGATGTGGTCGCGGGCGTCTATGATCTGCTCAAGCGGAACAAGGAACAGATGGGCACCGCGGCAACGCCTGACTTCGTTCCATTCGGGATCGAGGCCAACAGGAAGCCGCTCGAGCTGATCGTCGACTACGCGTTCCAGCAGGCGCTGATCCCGCGCCGCTATGCGGTCGAGGAGCTGTTCGACGCAACGGCACGAGGATTGAATTGATGGCGGATCCCAAGCGGTGGCAGATCGGGCTGGTCGGTTATGGTGAGGTCGGCCGCATCCTGGCCGAGGATTTGCGCCAGCAGGATATCAAGGTCTCAACCTACGACATCAAGCTCGGAGGTGAGCAGGGCGTTGCACTGAAGGAGCATGCGGCGAAATTCGGCGTTTCGCTCGCAGCGTCTCACGCCGAGCTAACCGCGAAATCCGACTCCATCATCTCGGCCGTTACGGCGAGCCAGGCCGTGTCGGTCGCAAAGGCCTGCGCGGCCGCGATCAATCAGGGCACCTGGTTCCTCGATTTCAATTCGGCCTCTCCCGGCGCCAAGCAGCGCGCCGCGGCGCTGATCGACGGCGCCGCGGGGCGCTATGTCGAGGGTGCGGTGATGACGTCGGTGCCGCCGTATCGCATCAAGGTGCCGCTGCTGCTCGGCGGCCCTGGCGCCAGGGAGCTGGAGCCGCTGCTGAACACGATCGGCTTTGCGGCGAAGGTTGCGAGCGACAAGCTCGGTGTGTCCTCGGCCGTAAAAATGTGCCGCAGCATCATGATCAAGGGCCTGGAGGCCATGGTCATCGAAAGCTTCACCACCGCGCGGGCCTATGGCGTCGAGGATGCCGTGCTCGCTTCACTGACGGAAACCTTTCCCACGATCGATTGGGAGAAGCAGGGCGCCTATTTCTTCCAGCGCGTGATCGAGCACGGCCGCCGCCGCGCCGAGGAAGTCCGCGAGGTCGCAGAGACCGTGCGCGAGGCGGGGCTGACGCCGTGGTCGGCGCAGGGCACGGCCGAGCGTCAGGCCTGGGTGGCCGATCTCGCCGACGAAGGCCTGTTCGGAACGAAGGGTACGAAGGAGTTCGCCCGCAGCGCCGACTGGCGCACCGAGGCGGATCGGATCCTGGCGAAGATCAGGCGCCAGGGGTAGCGCGGCTTCAGGCTACGACCGTGCCGCGATAGTTCAAGACTTCGTCGCGAGCCTGCTCGATCAGCTCAATCAGATACCTTGATTTGCGGGCGAGTTGGTCTGTCGCCGGTTGCACGCGAAATTCGGCGAGCACCGCCCGGATGCATTTGGCTGCTGCGTCGAGGGTCCAGAGCGCGCGGGTCATGTCGCCCTGCGTCTGGATCGCGGACAGATCCAGATCCGACAGAACGTGGCCGATGCCGTCGAGCCGATTGGCGGCGGCGTCGGCGGGCGTGTTGGCCCGCATGGAATGATAGTCGATGCTGCTGAATGCGCTGAACATACCCATACTCCCCATTGAACGCTAATGGTCAGTGCAGGTCCCAATTAGGATCAGCGAGGGGCGACTCGCAACGCGTTGAGCTACGGACCGGGATTCTACCGGACTCGGGTGAGCCGAGATCGGCGGTAAAATCGGATGGGCGCGTCAGCTGCGCTTCCCCACAATCTTACCGTTGGAGGCGGCCAGCCTGCCTCCCTTGTAGACGGCGCGCCCCTGAGGCACCGCGACCACGGCCTCGGGCACGTGTTCCGCATTCAGCGTCACGAAATCGGCCTTGGCGCCGACGCGGAGGCCGTATCCTTCGAGCCGCAACGCCCTCGCGCCTGATGCGGTCACGACGTCGAATGCGGCGCGCAGCTCTTCGTCGATGTTGAAGCCGGAGCGATAGCCGAGCGTCGTGGCCCGGCGCAGCATGTCGCCGTCGCCATAGGGCCACCAGGAATCGCGGATGTTGTCGTTGCCGCTGAAGACGGTGACGCCGGCGTTACGCAGCGCCAGGATCGGCGGAAACGGTCGGGCGCCTGGCGCATTCGTCATGATTGCAACGCCGGAGCTCGCGAGGTTGTCGGCGATTGTCTTGAGGTAGTCTGCTGAGATATCGCCAAGCCCGTAAGCGTGGCTGATGGCGACGCGACCCTCCATGCCGAGTGCGCGCGTGCGCGCTGCGATCTGCTCGATCTCGAACGCGCCAAGCGTGCCCATGTCGTGCAGATGGATGTCGACATCGACACCGTGCTTGTCGGCGACGCCGAACACGACGTCCAGATGTTTCTCGACGTCGCGATCGAAACTCGCGGGATCGAGCCCGCCGACGAGGTTGGCGCCAAGGCCAATGGCTTCGTCGAGCAGCTGCGGGGTGCCCGGACTCGCGAGGATGCCGCTTTGCGGAAAGGCGACGAGCTGGATGTCGATCAAGCTGTTGTACTCTTCGCGCACGCGCAAAATTGTTTCGAGCGATTTCAGGCCGACCGAGCCGTCGACCATGACATGGCTGCGCATCTGCGTGGTGCCGTGGCCGATGCAGAGGTCGAGCTGGTTGCGCGCACGCACATCCATCGGTGCGGCCTCGGCCATGTTCTCGGCCTGGAAGGCGACGCGCTCATGCACGTTGAAGCCGTTGGGGCATGGCTTGTGCGGCTTCCAGGCATCGCCATAGAAGCTGGTGTCGAGATGGATGTGGCCTTCGACGAAGCCGGGAACGACGAGGGCGCTGTTGAGGTCGATGGTCTCGTTCGCGGCCGGACGCTCATCGACCGACGTGATCGCCGCAATGCGTCCGTCCTTGACCGCGAGGTGATGGCGCAACCCGTCGTCGAAGCGCGCGTTCAGGAAGATCGTGTCGAAGGCCATTTTGGTTCCTCCGTTGGTCGATTTAGCTTCGTGGGCGGAACAGAGTAGGCCGCTGCCGTGCAAACGTCTGCCGGCCAGCCTTGAAGCCCATCACGATGTCAGGCAGCTCCGCGATGGCGAAGCGGCTGTCCTGCGTATCAAGCGCGATGAGATCGGCGGGGTTGCCGACCTTGATGCCGTAATCGCCAAGGTTCATCAGCCGCGCCGGCAGCTCGGTGACGAGATTGAGGCAGGTGTCGAAGTCGCTGACGGAGGCGTGCGCGACATTGGCGTAAAAGTTCGCCATCCGCAGCAGCGAGGCGTCGCCGAAGGGCGTGAAGGGATTGAGCACGTTGTTGGTGGCGACCGAGCACAGCACACCGTCGGCTGCGAGCTTGTGGGCGAGGGTCAGCCCGCGCGGCGCGTTGTGGGTGGCTTCGCGTCCCATGAGATAGAGATCGGTTGCCGGCAGCACGGTGACGGCAACGCCGGCCTTTGCCAATTGCGTGGTGGCGGCCTTCATCCGCTCTGGCGGCAGTGCGGAGAGTTTTGTGGCGTGTCCAATCGCGACGCGGCCCCCGTAGTTGCGCCGCTCGGTCTGCCGGCAGACCTCGTCGAGGTGCCACCAGGAAGGGTCGAGATCGAAATCGAGATGGAGATCGACATCCACGTCAAATTCCTGGGCGAGGTCAAAAATGCGTTCGAGATGGGCGTTGGGGTCGGTGTCCATATAGGGACAGCCGCCGATCGCCTCGCCACCGTCGCGCAGCGCTTTGACCAGCAACTCTTCGCTGCCGGGATCGTTGGTCAGGCCTTCCTGCGGGAAGACGCAGAGCGAGAGGTCGATCGCCCAGGCGTAATCGCGCTTGAGCGTCTTGATCGCCTCGAAGCCGCGGAGGCCGATGCGCGGGTCAATTTCAACATGCGTGCGCATCCGCGTCGTGCCGTGCACGATGGCGCGTTCCAGCACCCGCGCGCCGCGCGCGTAGACGTCCTCGACGGTAAAATCCTTCTTCATCCCGGCAACGGCGCGGATGGCTTCCGAGACGCTGCCGTGATTGTGCCCGCAGCGGCCGAGCAGGCAGGCCTTGTCGAGATGGATGTGGGTGTCGACGAAGCCGGGCAGGGCAAGGTGTCCGCCGACATCGACCTCCACGGCCCCGCAGGCAAGCTTTTCGCTGCTTAGGCTGGGCTCGATCGCAACGATCCGGCCGCCTTTCACGCCGATATCGACGGGCGCGGCGGATGAGCGCAACAGCGCGTTACGGAAGATCAGGTCGAAGGCGGTCTGGCTGGTCATGGCGTCGGATTCAACTGTGATAGCCTAGCGGAAGGTTTTGGCGTGGGCAGCTCCAGATTGTGTGCAGTGCTGGCGGCAGGTTGTTTAAAAAATGTGCATACAGTTGGAGCCATGAATTGTATGATATCGACAGCCTCAGGAAATCCGCCAAGTGAGCCCGATATGTCCGCCCCTGCAAAAGCCGAACGCCCCAAGACCGATGCCGAGATCGTGGAGGCCTATCTCACGGCCTCGATGATACCCGATCCCGATGCTGCCGCGGTCTACATGAAGCCGGGCACGGTGATCACGTTCACCGGTGGACGCGAGTTCGATCATCCGCGCGGGCCGACCGGCTTCAACGCCAAACGCTATCGCTGGGTCAAGAAGAAGATGGACCGGTTCGACGTCTGCCCGGGCGCGGACGAGACCGTCGTCTATAGCGTCGGCACGCTCTATGGCGAATGGATGGACGGCACGCCGTTCGAGGGCAATCGCTATGTCGATCGCTTCGTCGTGAGAGGCGGGCAGATCGTGAAGATGGATGTCTGGAACGACAGCGCCGAGCGAATCCTCGTTCAGCGCGGCATCGAGGCTTAACCCCTTCGCGCGACTTTCGGCAGCTTGACGACGCGGTCGCTCGCGACCTCGTCGGCATAGGGCGCGAGAATATCCAGCAGGTCGCGGCCGCGCTGCGGAGTGGGGGCGACCAGCGCGCGATTGGCCACGGAATCGAGGTGATGATGCATCAATTCCATCACCTTGGCCTCGTCGCCCTTGGCGAGCGCGGCAATGATGGCGCGATGCTCGTTGATGGCGCATTCGGTTGAATGCGGCCGGCTGTAGAGCGACAGCGTCAGGCAGCAGCGATAGGCGACCTCGCTGACATAGCGCACCAGGATCGGGCTGCTCGTCATCTGCGCGAGCAGGATGTGGAATTCGGTGGCGAGCCGGATCGAGACCGCATCGGTGCCGCCGCGCGCGCGGTCCTCGGCGTCGACATGGTCGTTCAGCTCCGAGATCTGGCTCCTGGTCAGCTTGCCCGCGAGCTGGCGCACGACGAGCCGCTCGAGCTCGATGCGGATATCGAAGGCATCGCGCGCTTCCTGCCAGCTTGGCGTCGCCACCACCGCGATCCGGTTGCGGCGGAGCTCGACCAGGCCTTCGGCCGCGAGCTGTCCCAGCGCGTGGCGTGCAATGGTGCGACTGACGCCAAAGCGCTCGCCGAGCGAATCCTCGGGCAGCTTTGCGCCGGGCTCCAGCGCCTGCTCGATGATCGCGCGCCTGAGCGCGCGGCAGATCACGCTGACCTTGTCTGATGATTCAGAAGTCTTGCTAGTGGGGCGCGCCGCCATCGGCGAATCCTTGCGGGAAGGGACGAGGCCCCATCTTTAGCATAGCCTCGGGCGATCCAGCGCCCCAATTGCATGCAGTTTGGTGTCCGGATTGCCCAAAACGAATCCCGCCATTTGGCGGGCGGTTCGGTCAGACCGTCGATTTTGCTGAAGTCTAGGGCTGGCATCCAGCTTGCATGCACTTTGGCTGTGATGCGCATGCAACCCAACGCCCAGTTTGACGGCCAGCCTGTTCCCGAAGGCTCCGGCCCCGTTGCCATCGAGCTGTCCGAGGCCTCCGTGACCTTCGGGCGCGGCGACCGCGCCGTGCCCGCGCTGTCGAAGACGAGCTTGAGGATCGCCGACGGCGAGTTTGTCGCACTGGTCGGGCCATCAGGATGCGGCAAATCGACCATTTTGCGTCTCGTCAGCGGCCTGGTGCAGCCGACCAACGGCGTCGTCATTGTCGGCGGCCGCGAGGTTGCGGCGCGGGCGCTGCGGGTCGGCATGGCGTTCCAGAATCCGACCATGCTGCCGTGGATGACGATCGAGCGGAACATCATGCTGCCGCTGAAGATCGTCGAGCCGTTCCGCTCCAATTTTCGCAGGCTGCGCAAGACCGAGTTTCGCGACAAGGCCAATGCGCTGCTGGAGCAGGTCGGCCTCAAGGGATTTGGCAGCAATTATCCCTGGCAGCTGTCCGGCGGCATGCTCCAGCGCGCCAATCTCTGCCGTGCGCTGATCCACGAGCCGCGCATGCTGCTGCTCGACGAGCCCTTCGGCGCGCTCGACCAGTTCACCCGCGAGGAGCTGTGGGCGATCCTGCAAAACCTCTGGATGACGCACAAGCCGACGGTGCTGCTGGTGACGCACGATCTGCGCGAGGCCGGCTTCCTTGCCAGCCGCATCTGCGTGATGAGCGCGCGTCCCGGTCGCATCCTCGACGACAGTCGTGTCGAATTCGCGCGGCCGCGTACTGTCGCCATGACCTTCGAGCCGGATTTCGTCGCGCTGAACCAGAAGCTGCGCGCCTTCATCGAGGATGCCCGCAGCGCGGCCCAAGGCAGCGCGGCCCAGGAGGGGACAGGCTGATGATGTTCGGGATCAATGTCAGGCAGAAGGCGTGGTCGGCGGGGCTGATCGTGCTGTTCTTCGTTGCCTGGGAATTGTTCTGCCTGGTGACCGGCATGTCCGATCTGGTGCTGCCGCGGCCGTCACAGGTGTTCGTGACGCTGTGGCAGCGTTTTCCGGTGCTGTGGCCGCACATCGTGCAGACATTGGCGACCACGATGCTCGGGTTCGTGCTCGGTGTTGCCCTCGGCGTCGCCCTCGGCGCCATCATCGGCGTGTCCAAGACCGCCTATGACACCTGTTATCCGCTGCTGATCGGCTTCTCCTCGATCCCCAAGGTCGCGGTGGTGCCGATCTTCGTGCTGTGGTTCGGCTCCGGCACTGTGCCGGCGGTGCTGACGGCGCTCTCGATCTGTTTCTTCCCGATCGTCGTCAACATCGCAACGGGCTTGGCGACAACCGAGCCCGAGCTCGAGGACGTGCTGAAGGCGCTCGGTGCCAGCAAGTTCGACATCCTCTGGAATGTCGGCCTGCCCAGGACCATGCCGTTCTTCTTCGCCTCGCTGAAGGTCGCGATCTCCTACGCCTTTGTCGGCGCGGTGCTGTCGGAGACGGTCGCCTCCAACCGCGGCCTCGGCAACGTCATGATGTCTGCGTCCTCCAATTTCAACGTGCCGCTGGTGTTCGCCAGCCTGTTCGTGCTCGCCGCTCTCGGCGTCGCGCTCTACGTCGTTTTCTCGCTGATCGAAGGGCGCGTCACCGGCTGGGCCACGCGCAAGAACGACGTGATCGCCACCTGATTTTTCTGAACCGTCACGCAACGAAGCTTGAGGAGGTCTCGATGTTGAGAAAAGTAACTGTCGCGCTGCTGGGATTGGCCCTGTCCACGGGCGTCGCCGCTGCCGAAGACACCACGATCAAGTTCACGCTGGGCTGGAAGACCCAAGGCAGCGACGCCGCTTTCTTCTATGCCAAGGACAACGGCTACTTCAAAGAGGAAGGCCTCAACGTCGTGATCGACCAGGGCGAGGGTTCCGGCGCCACCGTCACCCGCGTGATGTCGGGCGCCTATGACGCCGGCTTCGGCGACGTCAACGCCATCATCCAGAACGCCTCGACCAAGCCGCAGGAGGCGCCCGTCATGGTCTACATGATGTGGAACCAGCCGCCGTTCGCGATCGTCGCCAAGAAGACCAGCGGCATCAACACCATCAAGGATTTTGAGGGCCACACCCTCGGCGGCGCGCAGGGCACGCCGACGACGCGCCTGCTGCCGGTGTTCACGCGCAAGAACGGGCTCGACGGCGAGAAGATCAAGATCTCCAATATGGCCCCGAACCTCCAGGAGCCGATGCTGATCAAGGGCGACATCGATGCCGCGCTCGTCTTCAACATCACCAGCTATTTCAACCTGGTGCTCAACCGCCAGGATCCTGACAAGGATTTTAAATGGTTCTCGTTCGGTGAGTATGGCCTCGACCTCTATTCCAACGGCGTGATGGTCTCCAAGAAATTGATCGCGTCGAACCCGAAGGCGGTCGCGGGCCTCGTGCGCGCCATCAACAAGGGCGCAATCGCGGTCGCCAAGGACCAGAACGCCGGCATGAAGGCCGCGCTGAACTACGACAATCTGATCGACGTCGCGGTCGAGAAGCGCCGGCTGCAATATTCCTTCGACAAGCTGATCGTCTCGCCGGAGATGAAGGAGATCGGCATCGGCGACATCAAGGATGACCGCATGACGCGCGCCATCGGCATCGTGGTCGAGGGCTATCAGCTCGCCCGCGCGCCGACGCCGGCAGAAGTGTTCTCGCGCGAGTTCCTGCCGCCGCGCGCGGAGCGGGAGTTGGTGTATACTGCCAACTGATCTTGGAGCGACGGTCATGGCCACGGAGATTTCGGCAAGCAGCCTGTTCCGTGGCCCCGACCTCGGTGCCGCCGATAATGTCGTGCTGCGGCACGACGGCGGTGTCATCACTGACATTTCGGAAGGAGCGCGGGCCGCCAGCGGCCCGCGCTCCTTCGTCATTCCAGCCTTCGTCAATGCCCACGATCACGCCCGCGCCACCGCGTCATCCTTCGGCGCGATGGGCATGCCGCTGGAAAGCTGGATTCTGCGGACGGCTCTCGGCACGCCGGTCGATCCCTATTTGACCGCGGCGTCCGCGCTGGCCCGTGCGGCCAAGGCCGGCTGCGCGGCGATGATGGTGCACTACACCCGGCCCAGCGGGACGATGCCGTTGCTCGACGAAGCCAAGGCGATTGCGCGGGCGGCATCCGACGTCGGTATCCGCATCGCCTTTGCGCTCGCTGTACGCGACCAGAATCCGATCGTTTATGGTGATGCCGAGCCCGTGCTCGCTGGCCTCCCCAGCGACGACCGCAAGACCATCGAAGACCTCTTCGTTCGCGCGCCGATGTCGCCAAGAGCGTATATCGAGCTGACCGATGCGATTGCTGCGGCCATCGCAGGCCCGATGGTCGACGTGCAGCTTGGGCCCGCAGGCGTGCAATGGTGCTCGAAGCCGCTGCTGGAGGCCGTCGCCGAGAACTCGGCGCTGACCGGCCGCCGCATTCACATGCATCTGCTGGAGACCGTCTACCAGCGGGCCTGGGCCGACCAGAACTTTCCGGACATGGTGCGGTGGCTGCGCGATATCGGATTCCTTTCGGAGCGGCTGACGCTCGCGCACTGCATTCATGCCCGGCCGGACGAGCTGGAGATGATCGCGGCCTCCGGCGCGCGCATCGTCACCAATTTCAGCTCGAACATGCATCTGCGCTCGGGGCTCGCCCCGGTCGCCGCCGCGCATCGATGTGGCTGCGCGATTGCCGTCGGTGTCGACGGGCTCGCGCTCGACGAGGACGACGACATTTTGCGCGAGATGCGGTTGGTGCAGATGGTCCATGGCGGCCTCGGCTTCAAGCCGACATGGACGCCGGCCGAGCTGTTCGCGCTCGCCGTCCGCAACGGACGCCGCGCCACTGGCGCGCCGGGGAGCGGGGAGTTGGCTGTCGGCAATCCCGCTGACTACGTCGTGATCGACCTCGATCGGCTCGACCGCGACCGGATCATGCCTGTTGATCCCATGGCGCTGCTGTTTGCGCGCGGCAACGCATCGTTGGTGAAGGAGGTCGTCGTATCAGGCAAGACGATCGTCAGGGACGGCGTGCCCGCAGGCGTTGACCTGCCGGCCATCGAACTGGAATTGCGCGCGATGTACCGCGGCAATGTCGGCAAATTCGAAAATTTCCAGCGAATGTGGCAACCCTTGTCGGAGCGGCTATCCGGTTGGTTCGAGCAGCAGCTCAGCTGCGAATAGGGCGGGCACGACCGTCGTCCCGGCCGATATAAAACCGCGATAGCTGATAGGCGGAACCTTGTCTGGCGATTGGTCCGGCTCTGGGCTATCACATGCGCGGCTGCGCGCCGGCGTAGCCGATATCTCTTGAGGAGCCCCCGATGCGTCTTCCCACCATTCTCCTGGCCGTCACATGTCTTGCCGGCGCAGCGTCCGCCGAAGACCTCACGGGCACGCTCCAGAAGGTGAAGGAGACGAAGAAGATCACGCTCGGCTATCAGGAGGCATCTGTGCCCTTCAGCTATCTCGACGGCAACCAGAAGCCGGTCGGTTTTGCCATGGATATCTGCCTCAAGATCGTCGATGCCGTGAAGAAGCAGCTCGGCATGCCCGACATCGCCGTCGATTATCTCGCCGTGACCTCGTCGAACCGGATTCCGCTGATGGTCAACGGCACGCTCGACCTGCATTGCTCGGCGACCACCAACAATGCCGATCGTCAGAAGCAGGTCGCCTTCACCAACACGCATTTCCTCAGCGCGACGCGGTTCGCCGCCAAGAAGGCGGCGAAGATCAACACCATCGACGATCTCAAGGGCAAGTCGGTCACGGCGGTGGGGGGATCGGTCAACCTGACCCAGCTCGCCAAGGTCAACACCGAGCGCAATCTCGGCATCAAGATCATGCCGGCCGTGGACCAGGCCGAGGCCTTCCTGCTGCTGGAGACCGACCGCGCCCAGGCCTACGCGCTCGACGACGTCCAGCTCGCGGTCGCGATCGCCCGCTCGAAAGAGCCCGCGCTGTTCATGATCAGCGAGGAGACCTTCTCGAAGGCCGAGCCCTTTGGGATCATGCTCCGCCGGGAGGATGCGCCGTTCAAGGCGCTGGCCGATCGCGCGACCGCGGAGCTTTACGCGAGCCCGGAGATCGAGGTCTTCTACAAGAGGTGGCTGGAATCGCCGACGCCGCCGAACGGCCTCAACTACAACGTCCCGATGTCGGCCGCCTTGCGCAACGCCTTCAAGAAGCCGAGCTCGAGCGCCGATCCGGATGTCTATGTGGTGAACTGAGGCGAGGGCGGCTTTGTTGTTGGTCTCATGACTGCGCTGTCCTTGTTCGCATTTACGTGATCGATCGCAATATGCCGGACTATATAGTTGCAGGCTAATAGTTCGTGTCCTACCTAATTTGGCATGGCGCCCTCGCAAGGCTTTATCCACGCCGAACTCGGCCGGCTCATCGCGCGGCTCGCGCGTGTGTGGCGCCATGAGTCCGATCAGGCGCTGTCCGATCACGGCTTGTCCTATGCGACCGCGATCCCGCTGCTGGTGCTGTCGCGCCAGGGCGAGACCGTGCGGCAGGGCGTGCTCGCCGACGAGCTCGGCATCGAGGGACCGTCGCTGGTCCGGCTGATCGATCTGCTCCAGGCCGAGGGTCTGGTGGAACGCCGCGAGGACCCGACCGACCGCCGTGCCAAAACGCTCCATCTGACGCGGGCAGGCGAGGCCAAGGTCGAGGAGACCAACCGCGTGCTGCGGCGGGTGCGGGCAAGCCTGCTGAGGGATATCGGGGCGGACGAACTTGCGATAACCTTCGAGACGCTCCAGCGCATCGAGCAGCGGGCCAGCCGCCTGCATCAAGCCAAGATGTTGTCCGAGGCGAAATAATCATGCGCGCAGGTGAGCCGTTCCTGGTCCGCCACGCGGACCTCGTTTTCGCGTTGAAGACGTTCGCCGCGTCGATGCTGGCGCTTGTCATCGCACTGGCCATGGATTTGCCGCGGCCCTATTGGGCGATGGCGACGGTCTACATCACCTCGCAGCCGCTGGCGGGTGCGACCAGCTCAAAAGCCTTCTTCCGCGTGCTGGGCACGCTGGCCGGCGCGACCATGACGGTGGCGCTGGTGCCGAACCTGATCAATGCGCCGGAGCTGCTCTGCCTCGCCATTGCCCTCTGGGTCGGACTTTGTCTTTACCTGTCCCTGCTCGACGGAACGCCGCGCAGCTACGTGTTCATGTTGGCGGGATATACGGTCGCGCTGATCGGCTTTCCTGCGGTGTCTGAGCCTGGCGCCATCTTTGACACCGCGGTATCGCGGGTCGAGGAGATTTCGCTCGGCATCATCTGCGCCAGCCTCGTCTCGACCATCATCTTTCCTCGCAGCGTTGCACCCGCGGTCGCAAGCCGGGTCGATCTCTGGCTGGCCGATGCGCGTCGCCTCAGCCAGGCCGTGCTGTTGCGCGAGGGCACCAGCGAATCGCGCCGCCCGAGGCGTCTCAAGCTCGCGACCGATATCGTCGAGATCGGCACGCTCTCCACCCATCTTGCCTATGACCGCCTGACCGACCGCAATGCAGTGAACGGCCTCGGCGAAATCCGGCTGCGCATGCTGATGCTGCTGCCGGTGATCGCCTCGCTGGAGGATCGGCTGGCGGCGCTGGGGGAAGAAGCTTTGCGCCGGCGGCCCGAGTTGAAGCGGCTGTTGGAGGACCTCGCGCAATGGATCACGAGCGATGTCGGCGCACGGCAGCCGGCCGAGCGGATCCGCGCTGCGATTGCGGAGCAGCAGGCTGTGCTCGACGACAGCGCCGACTGGGAGCGGATCATCACCACCAGCCTGTTGTCGCGGCTGCGCGAGCTGGTCGACCTCTCGCGCGACTGCCGCGTGCTGACCGAGGCGATCGCCGACAACCGTCATATCTCCACCGTCGATCTGGCATTCCATTCCGAGGCGGGTGCGAGGTCGGTGCGCCATCGCGACCGCGGTCTCGCATTGTGGTCGGCGGCGGGTGCAGCCACGGCCATCCTGATCTGCTGCGTATTCTGGATCGGCACCGGCTGGCCGGACGGAGCATCGGCGCCGATGATGGCGGCGGTCGCGTGCTCGTTCTTCGCCGCCCAGGACGAGCCCGCGCGCTTCATCCGCAGCTTTGGCCGGTGGTCGCTGGTCGCGATCGTCGTCGTCGCGATCTATTTGTTCGCGGTGGTGCCCGCGATCTCCCATCTCGAAGTGCTGATCGTCGCCCTGGCGCCGACGTTCCTGCTCTATGGCTTCCTGATTGGCCGCCCCGCCACGGCGGGCACCGGCATGGCGCTCGCGGCCAACACCGCGACCTTGCTCGCGATCCAGTCGACCTACAGCGCGGATTTTGCGTCCTACGCCAATTCGGCCGTCGCCTTCTTCGTCGGCGTCGTCGTCGCCGAGCTCGTGACCCGGATCGCGCGCGGCGTCGGCGCCGAGTGGATCGCCAATCGCCTGGTGCTGTCGAGCTGGAAAACGATCGCGGTCGCCGCCGAGCGTCGCGGCAAGCGCGATCGCGCGGAGTTCGCAGGCTTGATGCTGCATCGGCTCGGGCTGCTGGTGCAGCGTATCGCCTATCTCTCGGAGAGCGATCGCCGCGACACCGACAGCCTCGTCCAGCTCCGCATCGGTATCAACATCATCGATTTGCGCCGCGCGCGTTATGGGCTTGCGGCGTCCACCATTGCCGTCATCGACGACATGCTCGACCAGCTCGCCGTCGCCTGCCGCAGCTATGCGGGGGAGGGAATGCCGGCCGCCTTGCTGACAAGCGTGGACCGGGCGTTGGCCCGGGCGGTGAAAGATCCGAATGACAACGCACGCGAAGACGCCCTGATCGGTCTCGTCGGCATCCGCCGAGGCCTGTTCCCGGACGCGCCGGCCTACCGGTCGCGTGCGGGCGAGAGTGTTGCGGCATGAGATATGTGATCGACATCTACGGCGTGCTGGTGCCGTCGCTTCTGCTGTGGATCATCGTCGCCTATGTGCTGAGCGCGATTTTGCGCCGGCTGATGCAGCGCTTCGACTTCTACCGGCTGGTCTGGCACCGGGCCTTGTTCGATTTCGCCATTTTCGTCTGCCTGCTCGGCGGCGTCGTCTATCTCTCGGAGTTTTTGCCATGAAGGGGAATTTCGCCTGGCTTGGCCGCCTTGCGCTGACCGTGCTCGCCGTTATCGCGGCGCTTGCCGTCGGCCGCGAGCTCTGGATCTACTATATGGAGCAGCCCTGGACCCGCGATGGCCGCGTCCGCGCCGACGTCGTGCAGGTGGCACCCGATGTGTCCGGCTTCGTCACCGAGGTGCTGGTCAAGGACAACCAGAAGGTCCGTCGTGGCGACGTGCTGTTCCGGATTGATCGCGAGCGTTTTGCGCTGGCGCTGCGACAGGCCGATGCGTCAGTTGCCGGTCATCAGGCCACGCTCGATCAGGCCAATGCCGATTTGAAGCGCTACAGTGCGCTGACCACCGATGCAGTATCGCAGCAGAAGCAGGAGCAGGTGCTCGCCACCCAGCTCCAGGCCAAGGCGTCGTTCGACGCGGCCGTCGCCGATCGCGCGGTCGCCCAGCTCAACCTCGACCGCAGCGAGGTTCACGCGTCGGTGAACGGCGTGATCACCAACATGGATCTGCGCCCTGGCGCCTACGTTTCGGCCGGGAAGGGCGTGATGGCGCTGGTCGATACCGACACCCTGCATGTCGAAGGCTATTTCGAGGAAACAAAGCTCGCGCGCATTCGCGTCGGCGACAAGGTGCAGGTCCGCCTGATGGGCGAGAAGATCACGCTGTCAGGCCGCGTCGAAAGCATCGCCGCCGGCATCGAGGACCGCGACCGCGCCGAAGGTGCCAGCATGCTCGCGAACGTCAACCCGACTTTCAGTTGGGTGCGGCTGGCCCAGCGCGTGCCGGTGCGGATCGCGCTGGATCCGGTGCCTGACGCAGTGTCGCTTGTCGCGGGGCGATCGGCGACGGTAGAGGTGTTGGATTAGTCGCGCGCTTTGCGCTGCGCATGACTGCGCCCTCTCCCCTTGTGGGAGAGGGCATCTACCCTCCCGTCGTTTTTGCCAGCTGAGCGCCTCTCAAGCGTTCGAATATTTCTTCAGCTCGAACCTTGCAATCTGGTTGCGATGGACCTCATCCGGGCCATCCGCCAGCCGCAGCAGCCGCGCGGTCGCATAGGCTTGCGTCAGCCCAAAATCATTCGACGTGCCGCCGCCGCCATGGGCCTGGATCGCCCAGTCGATGACCTGGCAGGCCATGTTGGGTACGGCGACCTTGATCATCGCGATCTCGGCTTTCGCGACCTTGTTGCCGACCGTGTCCATCGCATAGGCGGCGTTGAGTGTCAGGAGCCGAGCTTGCTCGATCATGATGCGGGCTTCGGCGATGCGCTCCTGTGTGACCGTCTGCTCCGAGACCGGCTTGCCGAAGGCGACGCGGCTGCGGACGCGGCGGCACATTTTTTCCAGCGTGCGCTCGGAGAGGCCGATCAGCCGCATGCAATGGTGGATGCGGCCGGGGCCGAGGCGGCCCTGCGCGATCTCGAAGCCGCGTCCTTCGCCGAGCAGCATGTTCTCCTTGGGTACGCGGACATTGGTGAAGATCACTTCGGAGGCTCTGTCAGGCACGCCGTAGAAGCCGAACACGGGCAGGGGCCGCTTCACCTCGATGCCCGCCGTGTCCATCGGAACCAGGATCATGGATTGCTGCTTGTGGCGGTCCGCATTGTCAGGATCGGTCTTGCCCATGAAGATGCAGATCTTGCAGCGCGGATCGGTCGCGTTGGTCGTGTACCATTTGCGCCCGTTGATGACGTAATGGTCGCCGTCGCGCACGATCGAGCTTTCGATGTTGGTTGCGTCCGACGATGCGACGGCGGGCTCGGTCATGGCGAAGCAGGAGCGGATTTCGCCCGCGAGCAGCGGCTTCAGCCAGCGCTCCTTGTCCTCTTTCGTGCCGTAGCGCTCCAGCACCTCCATGTTGCCGGTGTCGGGCGCCGAGCAGTTGAACACTTCGGGCGCGAGATGCGAGCGGCCCATCACCTCGCAGAGCGGGGCATATTCGAGATTGGTGAGGCCCGCGCCGTGACTGGACTCCGGCAGGAACAGATTCCACAGACCTTCCGCGCGTGCCAGCGGCTTCAGCTCCTCGACAACGGGATAGACTTTCCACGGCCCGAGCTCTTCCGCCTCGTGATAGAAGCGCTCCTCATTCGGGTAGATGTGCCGGTCCATAAAACTTTCGAGCTTGCGCTTGAGCTCGACGACTTTGGGCGACATCGGGTAGAGCATCTTCGTCTCCTTGAGCGATCGGCGGCCTATGCGATTTCCAGATAGTCCGGCCCGGGCAGTTCTGGGAAAGGCGCCGTCGGCAACGTCTGGTACCAGAACGCGACCGAGGCGATGTCGTCCTTCAACGGAAGATATTTTCCGTCCCTCGCGCCGGGCAGCCAGCCCAGCGCCTGGATCGTCACGCGCAGATCGCTCTGGAAGCGCACGGGATCGGGGATGTGCCAGCGATACAGGCCAAAGCGCTGCTGCGATTTGTAGACGCCGTCGGGGCGGATCACCTGCGGCAGGCCGGCATAGGGCGTAGTGAACTCCAAATAGCGGGATTGCCCCTGGCCGCCATGCGCGACGTGAGGATCGAAATTATAGGCGCCGCAGAAATAATCCTCGGTGCCGGTGCCGCAGATCGTCGGGAATGCGCCGTCGCCGTCGATGAAGAATTTGATCTCGCCTTCGCCCCACCAGCCATTGTTGTTGACGCCCCACGCCATGTAGGTGCCGACATATTGGCCCGCGCCCTTGACACCATCGAGGATGGTGTAGACCTCCTTGTAGGGCAGCGGATTGGTGCGCCGGAATTGCGCATGGAAATAGGCGCAGTCCTCGGGCACGTCGGTCAGCGTATAGTTGATCTGATAGTAGACGGTCAGCTGCTCCTCGCTGCGGTTCTCCAGCGTGAAGCGAGCGCGCTTGCGAAACGGCATTTCCCAATAGCAGTTGAAGGCGCGGCCGGGATTGACGCAGACCGCGAGCGAGGACACCTGTGCAAACTCCTCCCAGCCGCAGGCGAAGAAATCGCCGGCCGGGCATTCGACACTCGGCTGTTCCTGATCGTCCCAGTAGATGCGTAGGATCGAATGGCGCAGCCGTCCGCGCGCCAGCGTCATCCAGATCTGCTGGATCGCGCCCTGGCCCTGGATCTCGGCGAGGGTAAAGGTCGCGCCGGGTTCGATGATGACGTAAGGAGAGACCTTCCAGCCCTGGCCGAGATCACGGGCCTGGCGTGCGGCCGGGCCGTCGACGGACATGCCGCCCTTGCCCTTCTCGCCCGAAAAGTTCTCGGGGCTGATCGAGCGCGTCTGCGCGTTCGACAGGCGCGACAGATTGCCGAGATGCAGGCCCAATCCGGAAAACGCCATGGTGTCCTCGATAAGGGGTTAGCGAGATCGAGATATATCGCGCCCGAATTGACCAAAAGATGAAGACGATCGCGCACAGTGAGGGGCCGGAGCGCGATCGCGGGCCGGCTCTCAAGCGACGCGGTATTCCCTGAACTTCTCGCGCAGCGCCGATTTGAGCACCTTGCCGGTGCCGGTCATGGGGAATTCGTCGAGGAATTCGACCGCGTCCGGCATCCACCAGTTCGCGATCCTGGGACGCATGTGGTCGAGCAGGGTCTTGCCGTCGACGGTCGCGCCTTTCTTGCGGACGACGAGGAGCAGGGGGCGCTCCTGCCATTTCTCGTGCGATATCGCAACGACGGCGGCTTGCAGCACGTCGGGATGGGAGAGCGCGACATCCTCGAGCTGGATCGAGGAGATCCACTCGCCACCGGACTTGATCACGTCCTTGGAGCGGTCGGTCAGCGTGACGTGGCCTTGGCTGTCGATCACGGCCATGTCGCCGGTGATCAGCCAGCCGTCGCGGTCGAGGCCTTCCTCCAGCTTCATGTAGCCCGAGGCGACCCACGGTCCGCGGGCGCGCAGATGGCCGACGGTCTTGCCGTCGCGCGGCAACTCGACGCCGCTATCGTCGACGATACGGAGGGCGGTGCCGAAACAGGCGCGGCCCGAGACCTGGCGCCGGTCGAATTTTTCCTTGTCGCCGAGATGCTCCGAGCCGGGACGCAGGCCCGGCATCGAGCAGCCCAAGGCTTCCGTCATGCCCCAGGCCTGGATGTAGTCGACATTGTGCTCGCGCTTGAGCTTTTCGACCATCGCGCGCGGCGGAGCTGAGCCCGACGACAGCGTCGCACGCAGCGTGGAGAATTTGCCGCCCGTGCGTCCCAGCCAGTCGAGCAGGATCAGCCAGAAGCTCGGCACGCCCGCCGACAGCGTCACCTTCTCGCCTTCGAGCAGTTCATAGAGCTTGTCGGGCTCGTAGTTGCGGCCGGGCAGCACCAGCTTCGAGCCGGTATAGGGCGCGGTGAACGGCATGTTCCAGCCATTGCCATGGAACAGCGGCGCCATCGGCATCATGACCTCGCGCACGCCTTCAACGTGGCCCGGCAGGAAGTCGAAATTGCAGCAGGTCATGGTCTGCAGGATCGCGGCGCGGTGCGAGTAGATCACGCCCTTGGGATTGCCCGTCGTCCCCGAGGTGTAGCAGATCGTGGACGCCGATTTTTCGTCGAACTCCGGCCAGGTGAAGCCGGTCTCGTTCTCCTTCGCGAGCAGGTCTTCGTAGCAATGGACATTGGCAAGTTTCGTCTCCGGCATCCGCTCACGCGAGGACATCACGACGTAAGCCTCGACCGTTGTCAGCTGCGGCGCGATCGCCTCGACGATCGGCAGCGTGGCGCGATCGATGAACAGCAGACGGTCTTCAGCGTGATTGATGATGTAGACGAGCTGCTGGGGAAACAGCCGCGGGTTGACGGTGTGCAGCACGTAGCCCATGCCCGGCGCCGCATAGAACATCTCGAAATGGCGGTGGGTATTCCAGGCCAGTGTGCCGACGCGATCGCCTTGCGTCATGCCGAGCCGCTTCAGCGCCAGCGCCATACGCTTGATGCGTGGATGGGCGTCCGCATAGGTATAGCGATGGATGTCGCCCTCGATCTCGCGCGCGACGATCTCGGCCTCGCCGTGATAGTCGGCGGCATATTGGATCAGGCCGCTGATCAGAAGCGGCATGTCCATCATCAATCCCTGCATGGTTTCCTCCGGATCGCCACGTCGTTGCGTGGCATAGGCGTATGATTTGCGCGCGAGGTTAGCGGAACGTCACGCGGCGTTCACGCAAAAAACGGCAGGCACGATTGCATGCGTCACTTTTTCAGGGCTAACGTGCGCTGAGCTGCCGGCGAAGCAGCATTCGCCGTGGAGGAAATGGATGTCAGCGGAAAGACACAAGACCGGTGCAGCCGGCGACTCTACGGTCGATATAGCCTCACTCCGTGCGCGCTATCGCGACGAGCGTGATCGCCGTTTGCGTGCCGAGGGCAAGTCGCAATATGTCGAGGTATCAGGCGATTTTGGCCGCTATCTCGACGATCCCTGGGCCGATCCCGGGTTAACGCGCCAGGCCATCAGCGAAGACACCGAAGTGCTCATCGTCGGCGGCGGCTTCGGCGGGCTTCTCTGTGGCGCGCGCCTGCGCGAAGCCGGCATCGATGATTTTCGTATCGTGGAAAAGGCGGCCGATTTCGGTGGCACCTGGTACTGGAATCGCTACCCCGGTGCGGCCTGCGATACCGAGAGCTATATCTATCTGCCGTTGCTCGAAGAGACCGGCTACATGCCGGTGCGGAAATATGCGCGGGCACCCGAGATCTACGAGCACTCCCGCCGTATCGGCCGTCATTTCGGTCTCTACGAGCGCGCGCTGTTTCAGACCATCATCTCGCGGATGGAATGGCAGGAGCAGGAGGCGCGCTGGCTGGTCGAGACCGATCGCGGCGATCGGATCCGCGCGCGCTTCGTCATTCTGGCCGGCGGACCGCTGAGCCGCCCCAAGCTGCCGGGTATTCCCGGCATCGACAGTTTCAAGGGCCACAGCTTCCACACCAGCCGCTGGGACTACGGCTACACCGGCGGTACCGCCGAAGGCGGTCTCACGGGCCTTGCAGACAAGCGGGTCGGCATCATCGGCACCGGCGCCACCGCCGTGCAATGCGTGCCGCATCTCGGCCGTTCGGCAAAGGAGCTCTACGTCTTCCAGCGCACGCCCTCGGCGATCGGCGTACGCGACGACCGGCCGACCGATCAAGGCTGGGCGCAAAACCTCAAGCCCGGCTGGCAGCGTGAGCGCATGGACAATTTCACCGCGGTAATATCAGGCGAGCCGTTCGAACGGGACCTGGTGCAGGACGGCTGGACCGGCCTGCTCGGCGAGATATTGCTCGCGCCGCGCCATCAGCCGCAGCCGGTGACCTCGATGGAAGAGGCGCTGAAGGTCATCGAGCAGGCCGATTATCGCAAGATGGAAGAGATCCGCGCGCGTGTGGATGCCATTGTAAAGGACGAAGCGGCCGCAGCTGCGCTAAAACCCTGGTACAAGGCGTTCTGCAAGCGGCCGTGCTTTCACGACGAATACCTCGACACGTTCAATCGTCCCCACGTGCATCTCGTCGACACCAAAGGGCAGGGCGTCGAGCGCATCACGGCGAATGCCGTCGTCGCCGACGGCAAGGCCTATGAGCTCGACTGCCTGATCTATGCCAGCGGGTTCGAGGTCGGCACCGATTACGCGCGCCGCATGGGTTTTGAGGTCTATGGCCGCGACGGCATGAGCCTGTCCGAACGCTGGCGCGACGGTGTCAAGACGATGCATGGCTTCTACAGCCGCGGCTTTCCGAACTGTTTTCTGATCGTCACCGTGCAGGCCGGCCAGAGCGCCAACTTCCCGCACATCATCGACGAGCAATCGCAGCACATCGCCTATGTGATTGTGGAGGCGCGCAAGCGCAAAGCGCGGACGCTGGAGCCGACGCTGGCCGCCGAAAACGCCTGGGTCGAGGAAGTCGTCAAGGCCGCAATCGGGCGCCAGACCTATCTCGCCGAATGCACGCCCGGCTATTACAACAATGAAGGCGTGTTCGATCCGATCGCGGCAAGAAACAGCCAATACTGGCGCGGGCCGGTGGCATTCCTGCGGCTGCTGGAAAAGTGGCGCAAGGAGGGCAATCTGGAAGGCCTCGAACTGTCGTATGATCACGCCATGGAGTCGGCGCCTTCGTCCGGGTAAGCTCGGGGATCGGATCGCCGCAGACAGAGAGGACGTCAGACATGATCAGGGGCAGGACTGTAGCTGGGGCGGTGTTTGGCGCGATGGCGTTGCTCGGTTGTCTGGCGCCCGCCGCTCACGCCGCCACCTGCGGCAACGGGCCCGGCGGCTTCGAGGCCTGGAAGCGCGAGTTTTCCGCGGAAGCTCAGGGCAAGGGCATCGGCCAGACTGCGATCTCGGCCCTGATGCAGACCAACTACGCCAGCGCCACCATCGCTGCCGACCGCGGCCAGCGCAGCTTCCAGCTGTCGCTCGATCAGTTCCTCGCCAAGCGCGGTGCTACCACCATCGTCGCCAAGGGGCGGCAGCTCAAGAACTCGCAAGGCGCCTTGTTCGCCTCGATCCAGCAGCGCTACGGCGTTCCGCCCGGACCGCTGATTGCGATCTGGGGCATGGAGACCGGCTTCGGCAGCCAGCGCGGCAACCAGAACATGCTGTCGTCGATCGCGACCCTTGCCTATGATTGCCGCCGTCCCGAATTCTTCACCGACCAGCTCTATGCCGCGCTGAAGCTGATCGACCGCGGCACGCTGTCGGGGGCGACCCGCGGCTCCATGCATGGCGAGGTCGGCCAGACCCAGTTCATGCCCAAGAACATTTTGGCCTATGGCACCGGCAATCTCGAGGTTGCCGCCAATGCGCTGAACTCGACCGCGAACTTCCTCAAGGCCCATGGCTGGCGTGCGGGAGCCGGTTACCAGCCGGGCGAGGCGAACTTTGCCGCGATCGAGGCCTGGAATGCGGCCGGCGTGTACCAGAAGGCAATTGCGTTGATGGGACGGCAGATCGACGAAGGTGGGGCGGCTGCTTCGCGCTGAGGTGAGCCCCGAAAACGCTCCGGCTCAGCAAGGCGTGATGCGCCGACGCAAGAAAGTTGTTGCCATCAGGAACTGACGGCATGAGGTTTGCTTTGTTGGGATTCAGGGCTGGGCATGAGGAGACTCAACGATGGCAACCCAGATCGTGATGGACCAGACTGGCGATACCCGCCACGAGTTTGATCCTGGCAATGCCGAAGCGCTGGCGCGGGCCGAACAGCGTTTTCGGGAGCTGACCGGAGCCGGCTTTACCGCCGCCTTCCGCACCGGGCCCGGTGAAGTGACCCGTATCAAAGCGTTCGACCCGACCGCGCAAGAAACGCTGTTCTATCCCCGCCTGGTCGGCGGTTGATCTGAGCTGCTCATGTTCGCGGCACTGTGGTTCCGCGCGCCGGCGCGTGCCCGTCTGCATGCGCTGCGCGAACTCTACCGACGCTTCTTCGGCGAGAACACGCCGGATGCGCGCGGTCGCCGGCTTTTGGCCGAGTGGTTGTCGCCGGCGCAACGCGACCAGTTCGAGCAGCACCGGTATTTCGACGTGATCGGCTGTGATACCGGCAAGAGATACCGCATCCACTACGGCACCGCCGCTAATGTCCACGAGATCGACGATGCCGGACTTGCGACGATGGGGTGGTGCTTCGTCCCGTCAGGCTTTCTCGTGCCCGGCGACGTGATGCTCGCGCAGAAGATCGCGCTCGAGACGGACGAGAAGGGCGCATTGGCCCTCGCCAACCGGTTTCCGCCGGCGACGCATTCGGAGCACTTCTACCGGCGGCCGTTCTAGCCTTGGGAAGGCGAAGCCTTCAGCTGTGCGTGGTGCGATAGGCATCCAACGCATGCGCCGCAAAGACGCCGACGCTGCAAAGCGCAAGCAGGGCTGAGATCATCTCGATCATAGCTGATCCTCCCCCAGTGGCTGGGCGACGAGGTTCCGGCAGCAGGAATAATCGTAGATCAGGTCGAGTAGGAATTGCATGGTGGCCGTCCCTGTATTTATTTTGACAACCACTTAACCGGCGAACTGTTTCAGGCGTGTTTCGTCGCACCGGGAATGCGGTTTCGTGGGGGAACCCCGGGCTGGTTTGTGCGGCGCGAAGCCGCTATCTCCGCTCCTGCTCAATTCCTTCAGCCGCGCAGTTCGGGCAGGCGGCGCATCACATTGCGAGGCAAAATCATGGCACAAAAAACCTTGGCGCATGAAATCATGGCGCAGGTCGAGTGGTTCGACGATCTCACCGTCGGAATGCGGTTCAAATCGCCTGAGGTCGAGGTCACCGAGGCCGACATCAAGCGCTTTGCCGCCGAGTTCGATCCGCAGCCGATGCATCTCGACCATGAGGCAGCGAAGCAGACCCTGTTCAAGGGGCTCGCCGCGTCAGGATGGCACACTGCTGCGATGGCCATGAACCTTGCGATCCAGGCCCGCCCGTTCGGCCCGCATCCGCTGATCGGCGCCGGCGTCGACGGCCTGCGCTGGACCATTCCGGTGCGCCCCAACGACCGCCTGCATCTGGTCGGCGAGGTCATGAGCCTGACGCCGTCGAAGTCGAAGCCGCAAGGAATCGCGCTGGTGAAATGGACGATGTTCAACCAGAACGGCGAGGAGGTTTACACCTTCACCCCGATCGCGATCGTGCCGCGGCGGGTGTAAAGCCGGCGCCTGAAACCCTTGCGGGCCGCTGGCAGAGGTGATCATCTCCGCGTGGGGAATACGCTGGAGGCTGACATGAAACGATTGCTTTTCGTCGCCGGAATGCTCGCCGGCGTCTTGAGCGCAGGCGCCTTGACCACAAGACCCGCGCTCGCGCAACAATCCAAGGTCGGCGACTGGACCATCGAGAAGCGCACGCAGGACACGCATTGCAATGCGAGCCGCGGCTACAAGGACAAGGACGACGAGAACCGCGACTACGTCATCGTCGTCACCTATTCCGACAAGGCGATCGTGATCGTGATGATCTATGACGGCTGGGAGTGGGACAATGTCGGCGAGATCCTCCGCGCCGATGTCGGCACCGACGATGCCGACATCATGAAGAAGGCGAAGTGGGAGGTGATGGACAAGACCACCGTGCGCGGCATCTTCGAGTACGATCAGTCGATCATGGACCGGCTCTCGAAGGCCAAGCGCCTCACGCTCGATTTCGAGGACGATGACGACGACAGCATCGAGATGCAGATCCCGCGTGCCGGCGAGGCGCTCGCCGCGCTGAAATTCTGCGAGGAGAACCGGAAGTAAATTGCCGGCGGCGGCTGCGAGGCACAGCTGCCGTAGGGTAGGCAAAGCGCAAGCGTGCCCACCAATTCCACATTCGACGCAAGATGGTGGGCATGCCGCTTGCGCGGCTTTGCCCGCCCTACGAGAGCAGACGTGACGCGAGCTGCTCACCGCCTCAGCGGGAACTGGGCAATAAAATCCGGCGGCAGCGCGCGAGCGCGTGACCCAACGCACACTGTCCGCGCGCTGTGCGCATTTATCCTAGTCTTTGGCGAAAACGTCCAAGCCGCACCCAGCGGTTGACGTTACGCAAGGACGATGTTCGATATTCCAGCATTTCGCTGCAACGTCTTTTCCGCGCCGAGGATGGTGCTCTGCCATCCCGTTTCCTTCACCAATTCCCGATGCGCCTGTCTCGTTCGCCACCGGGGCAACACGCAGATCGCATTGTTCTCCCGATGACGATCCTGCAGGCAAACCGGTTCTCGTCGCTGGTCGGCGAGATCTACGACGCGGCGGCCAACCCCGCGCTGCGCAGCGCCGCGCTGGAGCAGGTTTCGAATTTCGTCGGCGGGTGTGCCGCGACCATCCTGTCCAGAGACGCAGCCGGGCTCGCGATCGAGATCCACCAGCATTTCGGCACCGACCCGCGGTTCCGTCAGCTCTATCGCGACAGATATGTCGAGCTCGATCCGCTGCTCGACCGCCATCTCCATTTCGCCGCGGACCAGACGGTCGGCGTCACCGACATCATGCCGCATTCGGACTTCGTGGCGACCAGCTTCTATCGCGAGTGGGTGGAACCGCAAGGCGCGATTGATCTCGCAACCGTCGCGCTCGAGAGGTCGGGTGCGCGCACCACGATCCTGCAGGTGCTGCGTCACCGGTCGCGCGGCACTGTCGACGACGCCATGCGCGAGCGCATGCGGCTGCTCGCGCCTCACCTCCAGCGTTCCAGGGTCATGGGCCGCCAGATCGGGGCGCGCTCGCATACCGTGGACGATCTTGCCGATGTCCTGGACGGGCTCAGCACGGCGATCTGCCTGCTCGATGCGGAAGGACGGGTCGTGCATGCCAACGCGGCAGGCCGCCGGCTGTTTGCCGATGCCAATCTGCTCGCGATGGTCGGCGACAGGATCGTCGCCCGCAACACCCAGACCGACAAAATATTCCGCAGCCTGCTCGAAATCGTCTCCAGCAGCGAAATTGAGTCCGCACCTCGTCGGCAGGTCGGGCTCGCAACGTCGATCGACGGCGAGCATTATCTGCTTCACGCCTCCGCCTTGAAGCGGGAGCGCCATCTGTCGCGGGATATTGCAACCACCGTGCTGTTCGTTCAGAAGGCGTCGATGGTGTCATCGCTGGTGCCCGATGCGATCGCCGCGGCGTTCAGGCTGACGCCGTCGGAATTGCGCGTCATGATGGCCATTGTCGAGATCGGCGGCGTTCCCGACATTGCGGCCAAGCTCGGCATCGCCGAGACCACGGTGAAGACGCATCTCGGCCGGCTGTTCGAAAAGACGGGCGCCGGCAGACAGGCGGATCTCGTCAAGATCGCGGCCGGCTTTGCCGCGCCATTCGTTCAGCGGACGGGCAGCGGCAACGACACGATGTGATCCATTTCACATCGCGACCCCCAAGACTGCGCGATCTCAATCCATTGTGATGAGCAAGGGCCGCCGGTCCTCCGAACGTACGACGCGCATCATTTGATACTTTCGTATATCGCGCCGCACTCGACATGCGCCGCGTGCGCCACGGAGACGATGTGCAATGCGTATCGAACGCGAGGCGGGGCGGTGGTGCATGGCCGAGGCTTGCTCGTTGGTTGGAGAGGTTGCAGTGAGCGGCAAGGAAGAATTTTCGATTTTCAATGTTTCAACGGACCACATTCCGGAAGACGAGCGCGTGCCGCTGCTGCGCGAGTTCTACTGCCGTGGCGTGCTGAAGGCGGAGGTCGAGGCAAAGGAGGGAAGGCCGGCCGCGGCGAGCTTCACCTCGCACGTCCTGCCGGAAGCCCAGTTGCTGATCGGAGGATTGTGCGGGGCGCGGGTCATTCGGACGAAGCAGCTGGTTGCGGATGGCGACGACAGCCTCGCCCTGATCCTGAACAGGTCCGGCGTTCTCGGGATATCCGAGCGAGGACACGATCTGAGGCTTCAGGCGGGACAGGCGGTCCTGACGAGCGCGGAGGACGTCACGACCTTCGAGCGTCTCTCGCTGGGAAGTGGTTTCTCGCTGCGCGTGCCCCGACGCGTGCTGGCTCCGATGATCGTGGACGTGGACGATGTGGTGATGCGCGTCATCCCGGAGACCGCCACAGGGCTTCGGCTGCTCGTCGACTATGCGATGGCACTGGTGCACGAAAAGGCGTTGGCGGTGCCGGCGTTGCGACAATTCGGCGTCGCCCATCTGCATGATCTCCTGGCGCTGGTTCTCGGCGCCACGGATCACGCGAGGGAATCGACCGGGCGGCGGGGCATCAAGGCGGCGCGACTCCAGAAGGCGAAATTCCTCATCGTCAACAATTGCTGGCAGCAGGATATTTCGGTGGCGACGGTTTCCCAAGAGCTCGGCGTGACTCCGCGCTATCTCCAGCGGCTGTTCGAGGCTGACGGCAAGACCTTCTCGTCGTTCCTGACCGAGCAGCGTCTCAAGCGCGCCCATCGCATGTTGCGCGAGCCCGATTTCGCCGAGCGTCCCGTGAGCTCGATCGCCTACGACGTCGGCTTCGGCGATCTCTCTTATTTCAACCGCTGCTTCCGGCGCGCCTATGGCGCGACACCGAGTGACGTCAGGAGCGGCGGGGCGATGTGACCGCGCGCGGCTGAATTCAAACAACTGCCGATTTCAACCAGCAGACAGGGATCTGACGTGATCCTTGATTGCGAAGCCATGACCCAAGTGTTGCGTGCGGCATCCGCAGCCGGAGTGTTGAATGCGCCGTTTCTTTTTCGACCTCCTGGTCGGCAACATCGTGAAGATCGACCCGGGCGGCATGGTGTTCGAATGCGCGGAAGCGACATTCGTGGTGGCCAACGAGATGGCAAACCATCTGTTCGTCTGGCGCGATGATCTGCGCGACCGAGATGCCTGGATCCGCGTCAGGGACAACAGCGGGCGCGAAATCTATCGCGCCGCGGTCTGGGCCGAGAACGCGGAGAAGGCGGGATGGGACCAGGCCTGAACCCCGCTGGCAGTGTCGCAACTTTGCACCACTGACGGCCGAAAGGGCAACAGTTCGCTCTGAGCTGAGACCCGGTCGCATCAGTCCAAGTCGGAAGATGCCTGTCCTTCTAGCTTAGCGGTCAGCGATTCACAGTTGGCTGCGGCGTCCTCGTCCGATCGGAGGAGGACGGTTGCAATAAGCCTGCACACCTGCACGCCAGTCGTGCTGCAGGCTCGATTGGGGAATAAAAATGAAACGACGACTTCTCGCAACCGTCAGCCATCGCCTGCTGCGAATCTCCGTGCCGGTCGTTCTGCTGGCGCCGTGGATCGCGGTCGACCGGGCGAAGGCGGCCTGTTCGCCGGTAGCACCGGTAAACAACGCAGCCATTGTCTGCTCTGGAAACGTCGACACGCAGCAAGGCGGTGTTACCGGATACGGGACCATCAACGACAACAACAACACCTACCAAGTCGAAGCGGGGGCGAATGTTCACGGACCATCCTTCGGCATTGAGACTGGCTCGGGGGGCGTAGTAACCAATTTCGGCACAATCGACGGAGCCGGCGCGGCCGGCCTCAGGGCCGGCAATGTCACAGTCGCCAATGCCAGCGGGGCCACGATCTCGGGCTTCAGTGGCATCACGGCATCGACGCTCAATCTCGACAATGCAGGGACGATCACCAGCGGTCTCGGAGGGCGCGGCATTGAGGCGACTACTGTCACCGTGAGCAATGCTGGCATGATTGCCGGTATTGGTGCGGATTCCACCGGAATCCAGGCAACGATGTTGAACGTGACTGCGAATACCGGCACGATCGTCGGCGCCCGTTTTGGCGTTTCTGCGACGGCCGACGTCGCCGTCGCCAACAATGGAAGCATCAGGGCAACTGGTGCAAGTGGCGTAGCCGTTTCCGCCAGCGGCAACGCCTCGATCGACAACCGCGGGACCATCTCGGCGGTGGCGGCCGGGGGCATCGCTGTCAACGTTCTTGGTTCGGTTACGATGACCGCCAACACGTCACGTATCGAGGGCGACGCAATCGGTGCCAATGCGGGAACCGACGCCACCATCAACAATACGGGCCAGATCCTGGCGAACGCCGCAAACGGCATCGCCGTCCGAGTCGTCGGCACCGCCACAATCACCAATGCGGGCGACATCAACGCGCTCGCTGCGGGCGGCGTCGGCATCAAAGCAGGAACAGTCGTTTTGACCGCCAATTCTTCTCGCATTTCCGGAGGACGCAGCGGAATTGATGCTAACACCGCAACTATCACGAACAGCGCTGGCGGTACGATATCGGCATTTGACGCCGGCGGGGTTGCCCTCAAAGCGGTAACGGCGACCGTCTCGAATGCCGGAAGCATTACGGCCTCCGCCACTGGCGGTGTCGGAATCCGCGCAAGCACGGTGAACGTCACGTCCAACACCGGTGTGATCGCAGGCGAGAGCGGCGCAATCATGTCAGTCTCCGGGGCGGTGATCGCCAATAACAATGCCGGAGGCACAATTCAAAGCGCGAACGTCAACTCGACAGCGATCTCTTCTGTGACGGACGCGAACGTGGCAAATGCCGGTGCGATCAAGGGCGGCGTGACCGGCGGAACAGCCATTCACGCGACCGATACAGCGACAGTCGTGAACGCCGCCGGGGGCCTCATCTCCGCCGGGCTGTTTGGCATCGACGCCGATAAGGTCTCGGTCAACAATGCCGGCGTTGTCGAGGCAACGGGAGCGGGGGCTGCGATCAATGCCACGACCGTGAGTGTCACCAACTCAGGCACGCTTCGCGCGGCGACCGGGACCGTCGTTGAGGCTTTTGCTGCGGTGGCTTTGCAGAACTCCGGCACGATCAGCGGTGCCGCCGGCGCAAATGGTATCCTTTCCGGCGGCCAAGCGGATGTCGTCAACTCCGGGTCGATCACGGGAAAGAACGGCATCGTGACCGGGGGCGCGCTCAATCTGACCAACATGGCGGGCGGCACTATTGCCGGCACGATCGAAGGTGTTTTCGCTCAGGGCGTGGCCGTGATTGGCAATGCCGGCAATATCTCGGGAGGTGTGCTCGGTGTCGGGACGAATACCGACGCTACAATCGTCAACTCGGGCTTGATTTCCGGCCAGACCGGTCTCCGCGTGTTTGGTGCAGCGAATATCACGAACTCCGGCACAATCACCGGTACCAGCGGCACGGCGATCAAGCTGACGAACGCGGCCGACACTCTGACATTGCTGCCGGGCTCGAGGATCAACGGCGTGGTCGATTTCGGCTTCGGTGCCGACGTGATCAACGTCAACCTCACCCCGTTGAGCAGCAAAGTGTCGTCGCTGACGACCGTCGCGCTGCCGACCTTCATCAACTTCAACGGCACCATCAACACTAACGTCTCCGGCGGAAGCTTCAACGGCCCCTCCGTCGTTTCCGGCGGCGCACTTGCAACGCTCGATCCCACCGCGCTGGCGCAGACCGATCGCACGCTGATGGATTTTACCGGCGGCGTCTCGTCGCTGGTGCAGGGCCGGCTGAGCGGTGGTGGGACCGCCGGCAGCGACATGATGGCGATGGCCTATGCGCCGGAGACGGCGCAGGCTGGTCCCTTCACCAAGGCGCCGCACAGCCTCTGGACCGATCCGGCGCCGATCACGGTCTGGGCTAACAGTTTTGGCGGCCAGCGTATCCAGGACGAGACGGCCTCGACCTTGCGCGCGACCTCGACGGCGTGGGGTGGGGCGATCGGCATCGACCGCAAGGTGCAGCCGAACTGGCTGGTCGGCGCCTTCCTCGGCGGCGGGCAGGGCGGTCTCTCGGTTGATCTCAACTCGCAGTCGGTGGATACGAACTATGTCTTCGCCGGTGCTTACAGCCGGTTCGAATGGGCCGCGCAGTTCTTCGACTTCACGATCCAGGGCGGTAATGCCGACAACAGATCGCGCCGCCTGGTGCTGAACAATGCCGCGGTCGGCGGCATGGAGACCGCGACCGCCAACTACAGCGGCTGGTATATCAGCCCGGAGGTTGCCTATGGCACCAAGCTCGACATCGGCAACGGCTATTTGCTGACGCCGACGGCGCGGCTGCGCTACGTCGCGGGCCGGTTCGATAGCTACAGCGAAACCGGATCGGCGCAGGGGCTGTCGGTCGGCAGCCGCACGCTCCAGGACTTCGAGGAGCGCGGCGAGGTCGATCTCTCGCGGGTCACGAGCCTCGCCGGCGGCGAGCTCAAGGCCAACATCCATGGCGGCGTGATCGCGCTCCAGCGCGTCGGCGACACCAATATCAACACGGTGCTGCTCGGACAAAACCTCTCCTTCGTCACGCCGGGCAGCCGCAGCACCGTCGGCGCGGTCGCCGGCTTCGGCTTCGATTATCGGACGACCAGGAACGTGTCCGTGTTCGGCGCGGTGGAGGGCATGATGATGTCCGATCAGAGCCGCACCGGCACGGCGAAGGGCGGTGTTCGCGTCGCGTTCTGAGCCGGCACCAGCCCGTTGGCTTGAACGCGACGCCCGCCGGCCGGGCGCCATCCGCCCGGCCGGCGCCTCCTCCGATCGGAGGATGCCGCATGCACTGGTTGTGCTAGGCTTGGTGATATTGATCACTCTGGCCATTTAAAACCCATGCACGGACCTCGGAAGCTGCCGGAACTGGTCGAGTCCATCTATGACGCGGGGCTCGACCCCTCGCTGTGGGACAATGTCGTCACCGGCATTCGCGATTTCGTCGGCGGTCAGGCCTGCGGGCTGTTTTCCAAGGATTCGATCAGCAAGTTCGGCGTCACGCACTATTATTGCGGGGCGGACCCGCACTACATCCAACTCTATTCCGAGACCCATTCGAAATTCGACCCGCTGACGGTGCTGCCGCCACACGGCCGGATCGTCAGCATCCCCGAGCTGGTCAATTTCGAGGAATATCGGAGAGGGCGTTTCTACCAGGAATGGATGCGGCCGCAGGGGTGCAGCGATGCGGCCAATGTCGTGCTCGACAAGTCGAATGCGAGCTGCCCGGTGATGATGACGGTGTTGTCCGGCCGGCGCATGGTCGATCCCGCGATGAAGCATCGTCTCTCGCTCATCGTCCCGCACGCCAGCCGCGCGCTGCTGATCAACCGCGCCATCGATTCGAAATTGACCCTGGCGACCGCGCTGGCCGACGTCCTGGACAATCTGGCATCCGGCATCTTCCTGCTCGATGCGGCTTGCCGCCTGGTGCATGCCAATTCCGCAGGGCATGCCTTGCTCGCAGCCGACGACGTGGTTCGCGCCGTCGCAGGACAGCTCGTGACCTGCAGCCCGGAGGCCAATCAGACGCTGCGCGAAGCATTCGCGACGCGCAATGACGTTACTCGGCTTGCCGCCAGGGACCGTGCGATTCCGCTGCTGTCACCCACGGGCGAGCGCTATGTCGCGCATGTTTTGCCGCTGTCGTCCGTGCTGCGGAACGGTAGCGAGCAAGTGGTCGATACTGTCGGTGCGCTGCTGCTGCGCAAGGTGTCGCTCGGCGGGCAGTCCTATGGCGAATTGATTGCGCGGACCTTCGATCTCACGCCGGCCGAGCTGCGCGTGTTCCTCTCGATCGTCGAGGTCGGCGGCGTTCCGGAGACGGCGGCCGCGCTGGGAATTGCGGAAACGACCGCGAAGACGCATTTGCATCGCGTCTTCGCCAAGACCGGGGTGTCCCGGCAGGCCGATCTCGTCAAGCTCGCGGCCGGGTTCTCCAATCCGCTGGTCCATTGATCGTTGAATCGCCGCCGGAGTTGAACCTTTTGCTCCCGTGATCGACTCACAAAAGCCGCCGGGCACGAAGAACATTTCGCTGTCTCCATGTGACCATTGGCTCTTCCGATGCCCCGACCTCCCAAACAGTCCGAGTTGATCGAGAATATCTATGACGCTGGTCTCCACCCTGAGTTGTGGGGCGATGTCGTCGTTATGCTCAACGCGTTCGTCGGCAGCCAGGCCTGCGGCCTGATCTCGAAAGACCCGGTCAGCAAATCAGGCGCGACGCATTATTACTGCGGCGTCGATCCGCACTACATCCAGCTCTATGCCGAGACCTACGCGCAGTATGATCCGCTGGCGCGGCTGCCGCGGTACGGCGAGGTGCGCAACATCCCCGATCTCGTCGATTACGACGAATATCGCCGTGGCCGTTTCTATCAGGAATGGCTGCGCCCGCAGGGCTGCATCGATGTCGCCAACGTGGTGCTGGAGCAGTCGAAGTCGCCATGCCCGATGCTGATGACCGTGATCCCGGGCAGGCAGATGCTCGACGCGGAGCAGCGCGCGCGGATGCAGTCCCTGGTTCCGCATGCGAGCCGGGCGCTGCTGATCAACAAGGCGATCGAGCGGAAGCAGCAGCGGGCGACCGCGCTCGCCGATGTCGTCGACCGGTTGAATGCCGGCGTTATCCTGCTCGATGCAGCCTGTCATATCGTCCACAGCAATCCGGCCGCGGAGACGATTTTGGCCGCCGACGATGTCCTGCGGTCGGTCGCAGGCCGGCTGGTGGCAAGGTCCACTGCGGCGAGTTCAGCGTTGCGCGATATCTTCCGCGACGCCGGCGGGGTTGCCCTGGCTGCGGCTTCGGGGCGGAAGATTCCGCTGATGTCGCATGACGGCTCCCACTACGTCGCGCACGTCATCGCGCTGCCGTCGCTGCTGCGCGAGGGCGCGGCCGAACGCACGTCCGCCGTCGGGGCCCTGTTCATCTGGAAGGCGGAGCTTGACGGCCGCTCCTGTGCGGGCGTCATCGACCGCACGTTCGAACTCACGCCTGCGGAACTCAGGGTTCTACAATCGATCGTCGAGATCGGCGGCGTGCCGGAGACGGCTATCGCGCTCGGCATCGCCGAGACCACGGTGAAGACGCATCTGCATCGCGTGTTCGCCAAGACCGGCGTTTCGCGCCAGGCCGATCTCGTCAAGCTCGCGGCCGGATTCTCCAATCCGCTCGTGCACTGACGCGCATGCGGGTCGCTCCAGCTCGCAATAGGTTCAATCAGGAGCATCATTAGAAAGTTATCGCGCGTCATTCGATTGGGTGACGCGACTTTCGGCGTTCTCACCTACGAGACGTCATACGATCTGTTGTTTGACGCGTTCGATCGTTGTGTGAAGCAACTCACTGCAAGCGGGAGTGAATCCCGTCAATCTCGCCCACAGGTTGAGAGGAGATTGTCATGCGAACAAGGTTACCGAATTTGGCAGGCCGGTTCCGCAGCATTGCCGCGCGGGCCGGCGCGGCGTTCCACGTGCAGCGCGAGATCGAGGCGCGTCGCGCGTTGCAGCGCTACCGCCACCTGCTGGAGCAGCCGCACGACACATTGCCTTTGAATGAAATCATTCCGGTCAGCAACGAAGAGGACGTTTCAGGACATGCCTACGGATCTGATGCGCACGAGCGCGCCGCCGGCCACCCCGCGTTCGAACGCGCGTAACGCCAACATCGTTGCGGTCGCGCTGACCGCCGCACTGGTCGCGCTTCAGCTGGTCGGGCTCGCGATGCTGGAACGGTCTCACGCGCAGCCGGTCTCGTCGTCGCAGGTGAGTGGAAGCGAGCCGGTGCTCTGCACCGGCAGCGTCGAGGTCCCCGTACCACAATCGCATTACGATTGATCCGAGAGGACGCATCGTGCCTGACATCGCAACCAGCCTTCTGCTCAGCGTCGCCGTGTTCGCAGGCGCCTTCGTCTCGGGTCTCTCGGGCTTCGCCTTCTCCGCGGTGGCGGGCGCCATTCTGCTCCGGGTGTTTCAGCCGCTGGAGGCCGTGCCGCTGATGATGGCGTGCAGCATCGGCGTGCAGGCGACCAATCTGTGGGCGCTCCGGCGCAACATTCGCTGGGAGGGCAGCCTGCTGCTGATCGTCGGCGGATTGATCGGCGTTCCCATCGCGGTGTCGCTATTGCAGTCAACGGACACACATCTGCTCCGGCGCGGTTTTGGCATCATCGTCGCATTGTACGCGGCGTACATGCTGCTGCGGCCGACGCTGGTGACGGCCAGTGAAGCCGTCGGCCGCCACTGGGTCGCGCTGATCGGATTCGGGGGAGGGCTGGTCGGCGGGCTCACCGCCATGCCCGGGGCGATCCCGACGATCTGGTGCGACATGCGCGGCATGCCCAAGAGCGAGCAGCGCGGCCTGGTACAGCCGTTCATTGCGGCGATGCAGCTCTTTGCGATCGCGCTATTGGTCGGGCACCAAGATCTCTCGTCAAAAGTCTTGGTCGATCTCGCGATCAGCCTGCCGGCGTTGTTCGCAGGTTCGGCGCTCGGCGTGATCGCCTTTCACCGGGTCAACGAGACGGTCTTTCGCAAGACCGTGCTCGTTCTGTTGTTGATCTCGGGGATTTCCCTGATCTAGTGACCCGCAGTTTGAATCGGCGCCGCGCTGATGTCGCTGCCGTGATGCACCAGCGGCTTGTTGCCGGTGACGGTTCGCAGCAGCACGTAGAACACCGGCGTCAGGAACAGGCCGAACACGGTGACGCCGATCATGCCGGAGAACACCGCGACACCCATCGCGCGCCGCATCTCCGAGCCCGCGCCGGTCGAAAGCACCAGCGGCAGCACGCCCATGATGAACGCCATCGACGTCATCAGGATCGGGCGCAATCGCAGCCGGCTCGCCTCGATCGCAGCCCGGATCGGCGTGCGTCCGGCGAATTCGAGCTCGCGCGCGAATTCGACGATCAGGATCGCGTTCTTGGCCGAGAGTCCCACCAGCACGATCAGGCCGATCTGGGTGAAGACGTTGTTGTCGCCCTTGGAGATCCAGACGCCGAACATTGCCGCCAGCAGGCCCATCGGCACGATCATGATGATCGAGAGCGGCAGGGTCAGGCTCTCATAGAGCGCGGCCAGCACCAGGAACACCAGCAGGATCGCCAGCGGGAACACCCAGAGCCCGGAATTGCCGGCGATGAACTCCTGATAGGTCAGGTCGGTCCATTCGAAGGCAAAGCCTGGCGGCAACGTCTCCGCCGCGATCCGCGTCGCGACTTCCTGCGCCTGGCCCGATGAGAAGCCGGGCGCGGCGGCCGCGTTGATGTCGGACGACAGGAACCCGTTGTAGCGGATCGCGCGCTCGGGCCCCGCGCTCTGGCGGATCTTCAGCAGCGCCGACAGCGGCACCATGTCGCCGGAGGACGAGCGCACCTTCAACTGCCTGATGTCGTCGGCCCGCGCGCGGAACGGCGCATCGGCCTGGACGTAGACGGAGTAGGTGCGGCCGAATTTGTTGAAGTCGTTGACGTAGTAGGACCCCAAATAGATCTGCAGCGTGTTGAACACTTCCGTCACGGGCACGCCCAACTGCAGCGCCTTGGTGCGGTCGATGTCGGCGAACAGCTGCGGCACGTTGACCTGGAAGCTCGAGAACACGCCGGCGATCTCCGGCGCTTTCTGCATCGCCGCCATGAACGCTTTCGTCGCCTCGTTCAGCGCGTCATAGCCGAGACCGGCACGGTCCTCGATCTGCAGCTTGAAGCCGCCGATAGTGCCGAGACCGTTGACCGGCGGCGGCGGGAACATGGCGATGAAGGCTTCCTGGATCCCGGCGTATTTCTTGTTGAGGTCGGCGGCGATTGCATTGCCGCTCAGTTCGGGACCCTTGCGCTCGTCGAATGGCTTCAGCGTCGAGAACACGATGCCGGCGTTGGAGGAGTTGGTGAAACCGGCGATCGACAGACCCGGGAACGCGACCGAACTCTCGACACCGGGCTGGGTCAGCGCGACGTCGCTCATCTTGCGGATCACTTCTTCGGTGCGGTCGAGCGCAGCACCATCGGGCAACCGCGAGAAGCCAACCAGATATTGCTTGTCCTGGCCCGGCACGAATCCACCAGGCACTTGCTGGAACAGGAAGGCGGTCACGCCGACCAGCACCACATAGAGCCCCATCACCGCGGCCTTGCCCGAGATCACCTTGGTGACGGTGCCGCTGTAATTCTCCGAGGAGCGCGTAAAGGCCTTGTTGAAGCCGCGGAAGAACCAGCCAAGGCCCTTTTCCATGATGATCGTCAGCCGGTCCTTCGGCTCGTTATGCCCCTTGAGCAGCAGTGCCGACAGCGCCGGCGACAGTGTCAGCGAGTTGACGGCCGAGATCACGGTCGAGATCGCAATCGTCAGCGCGAATTGCTTGTAGAACTGCCCGGTGAGGCCGGAGATGAAGGCGAGCGGCACGAACACCGCAATCAGCACCATCGCAATCGCAATGATCGGCCCCGAGACTTCGCGCATCGCCTGGTAGGTGGCATCGCGCGGCGACAGCCCGCCCTCGATGTTGCGCTCGACGTTCTCGACCACGACGATGGCATCATCGACCACGATGCCGATCGCGAGCACCAGGCCAAACAGGCTGAGCGCGTTGATGGAGAAGCCGAACAGGTGCATCACTGCAAACGTGCCGACGATTGACACCGGCACCGCGAGCAGCGGAATGATCGAGGCGCGCCAGGTCTGCAGGAACAGGATCACCACCAGCACCACCAGCGCGATCGCCTCCAGCAGCGTGTGGATCACGGCCTCGATCGAGGAGCGCACGAACTGGGTGGGGTCGTAGACGATCTGGTAGGACACGCCCTCCGGCATGTTCTTCTTGATCTCGGCCATGGTGGCGCGGACGTGATCGGAAATCTCGAGCGCATTGGAGCCGGGCGCCTGGAAGATCGGGATGGCGACGGCCTGCTTGTTGTCGAGCAGCGAGCGCAGGCCGTATTCGGAAGCGCCAAGCTCGATGCGGGCGACGTCGCGCAGCCGCACCACTTCGCCGCGCGTGCCGGTCTTGACCACGATGTCGCCGAACTGCTCCTCGTTGGCGAGCCGCCCTTCCGCATTGACGGACATTTGCAGATCGATACCCCTGACATTCGGGGAGGAGCCGACCACGCCGGCGGCGGCCTCGACGTTCTGCGCCTGGATCGCCTTGACGATGTCGCTGGCGGTCAGGCCGTGCTCGGCGGCCTTCTGCGGATCGACCCAGACCCGCATCGAATAGTCGCCGGCACCATAAAGCTGCACGTCGCCGACGCCATCGATCCGCGCCAGCCGGTCCTTGACGTTGAGCACCGCGTAGTTACGCAGATACGTCATGTCGTAACGGCCGTTCGGCGATAGCAAATGCACGACCATGGTGAGGTCGGGCGACGACTTCTTCGTGATGATGCCGAGCTGGCGCACCACGGCGGGCAGGCGCGGCTCGGCCTGCTGCACGCGGTTCTGCACCAGCTGCGTCGCCTTGTCAGGATCGGTGCCGAGGCGGAACGTCACCGTCAGCGTCATCGCGCCGTCGGTGGTCGCCTGGCTCGACATGTAGAGCATGCCTTCGACGCCGTTGATCTGCTCCTCGATCGGTGTTGCCACCGTCTCCGCGATCACCTTGGGATTGGCGCCGGGATAGGTCGCGCGCACCAGCACCGAGGGAGGCACGACATCGGGGTACTCCGAGATCGGCATTGCGAACAGCGAGATCAGCCCCGCGAGGAAAATCAGGACCGACAGCACGCCGGCGAAAATCGGACGATCGATGAAGAATTTTGAGAGATTCATGGCCTTGCCCCTGCGCGAGAGACAGCTCTCCCGTCACCGGGACGCGAGCTGTGCCCGCGACTCCGGAATCGGGATGCGATGTCTTGGTCGTTATGACTTGATCATTCCGGGCGCGCGGCCCGGAATGAGGTAACTAGCGTTGCACCACGTCCTGGTCGCTGTGGTTCGATGCCTGCTGCCCACGCGCGCCCATCGCGGCGACCTCCGTCTTGAGGAGGGCGCCGGGACGCACGCGCTGCAAGCCGTTGACCACGATGCGGTCGCCGGGCTTCAGGCCCGTGGTGACAATGCGAAGACCGTCGACAGCGCCACCAAGCGTGATCGGACGATAGACGGCGCGGCTGTCGTCACCGACCGCCATCACGAACTTCTTGTCCTGGTCGGTGCCGATCGCGCGTTCGTCGATCATCACCAGCGCCTGCTGCTTGGGCTGGCCCATGCGCACACGGGCGAACTGGCCGGGGATGAGACGCCCGTCGTCGTTCCGGAACACCGCGCGGACGCGGATGGTGCCGCTCTGGCCGTTGACCTGGTTGTCGATGAGCTGGATGTGGCCCTTCGCCGAGAGGCCGCCCGACGTCGCCATCTCCACCGGGATCTGGTCGAGCTTGCCGCGCTGCCCGGAAGCGTCTGCGATCGAGTTCAGTGCGCGCAACACCACTTCTTCATCCGCATCGAACGAGGCGTAGATCGGATTGACCGAGACCAGCGAGGTCAGGACCGGCGAGGCGGTGCCGGCGGCGACGAGGTTGCCGACGGTGATCTCGAACTTGCCGACGCGGCCGTCCACGGGCGCGCGCACCTCGGTGTAGTCGAGATTGAGCTTTGCGGTCTGGAGCGTCGCTTCGGCTGCCTTCACATTCGCGATGGCTTCGCGATTGGCGTTGTCGCGCTGGTCATAGTCACGCCGCGTGACCACGGCGTTACCGACCAGCTGCGCGCCGCGCTCGAGCTCGCTCTGGGTGAAGACGACGCGCGCTTTCGCAGCCTCGAGCTGGGCGGCGGCCTTGTCGACCTCGGCCGCGTAAGGCGCCGGATCGATCTTGAAGAGCACGTCACCGGCCTTCACCAGCGCGCCTTCAGTAAAATTGGTCGAGAGGATCGCACCCGCAACGCGCGGGCGAAGCTCGACGCGCTGGATGGCCTCGAGCCGGCCCGAAAAATCGTCCCACAGCACGGTCTGCTTGGGTTCGATCAACGCGACGGTGACGGGCACGGCTTGTTCAGCCGCGGCGGCCGTTGCCGTCGCCTGGGCTGCACGGAAGTAGTGGCCGGTCGCGATCGAGCCGGCTGCGGCGAGGACGCCCACGATGGCGACGCCGCCGAGAAGACGGCGGACACGGCCCGGGCGAGAGGTGTTTTGGGACGGGGGCATTTGCGCGCTCCAGATATGTAGTGTTCACTACAGATGTGGATCTGGATATCGCAGCGCAAGATACTTATGTACCGTTCACTAAGAAAATTGTAGCCGCTTACCGCAAGAGTTGGCAAGCGGAACAGAAAATAAAGTGAGAACAAATAGATAGGGTCGGGTGTTAGGTTGAGGGACGGCGCCGATTCCAAGGAGAACAGGCACATGGGCATGGGACGCCCCCGCGAATTCGACGCTGAAATGGCGTTGGACCAGGCGATGGAAGTGTTTTGGCGCCATGGCTATGAGGGCGCCACCATTGCCCAGCTGACCGAGGCCATGGGCATCAACCCCCCGAGCCTCTACGCCTGCTTCGGCAATAAGGAAGGCCTGCTGAAGGCCGCGCTCGACCGCTACACCAAATTGCGCGGCGTCTGGATGGACGAGGTGGTGGCCGCACCGACCGCCCGCGAGGTTGCCGAGCGGATGCTGATGGGCATCGCCGACAAGCAGACCGATCCCGCCAATCCGCCCGGCTGCCTGCTGGTGCAGGGCGGCATCGCCTGCGGCACCGGCTCCGAAAACGTGCCCTTCGAACTCGCCGCCCGCCGTGCCCAGAACGAAGACCAGCTTCGCGACCGCTTTGTTCGCGCTAAGGCGGAAGGCGATCTCAAGGAGAGCGCGGATCCCGCCGCGTTGGCGCGCTATGTCTCGGCAGTGGCAGTCGGCATGGGCGTGATGGCGTCGTCAGGCGCGGATCGTGAAGCGCTGCGGCAAGTTGCCGATGTCGCCGTGCAGGCGGTCGAGGCGCAGTCGGCGGCTGAGGAGAGGCGAGTGGCAGGTCTCCGTGGGTGAACGATCATCTGCGCGCTCGGGGCCTGGTAACCGCTCAGCTCAGGTCGTGCAGGTCCTTTCCAAGCGGCGGTGTTAGACGAAACGTCGAGAATACGACTTCGAGCCCCGCGCGTTCGGGTGTGCAGGCCATCGGCCCCACAAGGTATGAGCTTGCGCTCGGAAACGGCGCGAGCCGCGTGAGAGGCCAGTACTTGCCGTCGGCCGAAACTTGCAGACGAAGGACGCCGTCGGCGACGGTTGCGCGCATCCAGAAGTCACCGGCGTCATGCTCATAGGGCGCCGTTGCCCAGTCCGATCGCCCATCCGTTAGCACGCTCGCGAGCATGGCGCGGCCGTCCGAGAGTTCGATCCCGGCCTTGACCCAATGGTGCGCGTCGATGCGCACCATGATGCCCGCCTGATCGTAGAGCGCCTGGAACTGACCCTGAACGCGCAAACTGGCGGTGAACGCCGCGCCGGTTGGAAAGCCCAGGAAATGCCCGCTGTCGCGATTGAAGCCGTAGTGGGTTTCGCGCCAGAAGTCGGAGCCTTTGTCAGTGACGATCCGGAGACTATCGCCCTCTGCCGTCCATCGTTCCGGTTCATTTAGCCACACACCATCACTTCTGCGGAAACTCATTTCTCACCTCGATTGCCGAAGTCTGCCGGGCTCGATCCATCGGCTGGCCAAGCATGGCATTGTGCAAACTGAGATCGCGGAGGCAACCTCGCCGGCCCGGATTTTTCGCGGCGGCTGGGGGCCAACGTCGCGTGCTGCGCTCGAGGCGCGATCGGCGCGGAATGAGGTCGCGATCAGTGAGCGCAGCAACGTATGACGCTCCGATGTGAGCATCGGAGCGTCCGCAGTGCAGGCCACCAATCGTCAGGACGCTTCCTTGAGAACCGGTGCCGCCGTTTCCTCGGCCTTCAGCTCCTCGAGGCTGCGATGCCTGGGCTCGATGCCCAGCGCCCAGACCGTGATGATCTGCACCACCAAGAGACCAATCATCAGCGCCATCACGCCGGCCACGCCGCGCGACTCGAACAGCGACACCACGAGGAACGGCGTGACGATGGTGGCGCCGCGCCCCAGCGTGTTGACGATGCCGGACGCGCGCAGGCGGACCTCGGTCGGAAACAGTTCGGGGATGTAGATGCCGAACAGGAGCGCGACCAGGACGTAGATCGGCACCGTCAGCGCAAAGCCCACCGCCGGCAGCAGGATCGGATCCGAGATCATGGGGTAGAGGATGCCCAGCGCCACCGTGACAAGGGACGCGCCGATGATGGTGGGTTTGCGGCCCCAGCGGTCGGCGGTCAATGCACCGATGGCCGAGCCGACGGGGGCGCCGAGTGCCATCAGCAGCGAATAGCCGAACGAGGTCGCGATCGAGAGGCCCTGCTTAACGAAGAATACGGGCAGCCAGGTCACGAAACCATAGAGCAGGGTGTTGATCGTGATCAGGCAGACGGCGCCGACGATCATCCGCGACAGCAAAGGCGCGGTGAACAGCGTGCCGAGATCGGCGGAGACCGGCGCCGGCAGGACGGGCGAGGGAGCAGGCAAGGGTTGGCCTTGCGCCGCCTCCTTCTCGATGGCTTGCATCAGCGCTTCCGCTTCTGCGGTGCGCCCCACCGCTTCCAGCCAGCGCGGCGATTCCGGCAGCGACTTGCGCATGTACCAAACCACCAGGGCGCCGACGCCGCCGAGCACGAACATCGAGCGCCAGCCGAATTGCGGCACCACCACGGACGCAATCAACAGCGCCACGGGCAAACCGGTGACGACGCACACGGTCGTGAAGCCGAGCCATTTGCCGCGGGTGCGCGCGGGCACGAATTCCGTCATCGTCGAATAACCGACGACGTTCTCGGCGCCAAGACCGACGCCCATCACGAAGCGGCAGGCGATCAGAAAGGCCATGTTTGGCGAGAACGCCGCGGCGAGCGAAGCGATGCCGAAGAGGAGCAAATTGAATTGATAGGTGAAGCGGCGTCCGTAGCGGTCGCCGAGGAAGCCGGTGCCGAACGATCCCAGCATCATGCCGACGAAGGTCGCGGAGATGAAAACAGCGTTCTGTGCGAGGGTCGAAAAGCCCGTCTTCAGCGTGACGCTGAGCACGGTGCCGGCGATGTAGATGTCGAAGCCATCGAAAAACATGCCGATGCCGATCAGCAGCATGATGCGGCGATGGAATGGCCCGATCGGCAGCCGATCGAGACGGCTGCCTGCGTTTACCGGTGTCGACATATACGCTCTCCCCTGACTGTTATTCTGGTTGATGCGGCCGCCTTCTATGAGCGATCTGCCGCTGGTCGTGTCTGGCTAGTTCAGTCGCTTCTGGTTGGCCGTGTCGCGATACCAGTCGAATGGCTGCTCGTGGGTCGCGACCATCACGCTCTTGGTGTTGAAGTGGTCGTTAAAACTCTCGGTGCCGCATTCGCGGCCGATGCCGGACTCGTCGACGCCGCCCCAGGGCGAGGCCGGATCGAGCCGGTGGTGATCGTTGATCCAGACGATGCCGGCCTTGACCGACGCCGCGACACGATGGGCGCGGGCGACGTCGCGGGTGCGGATCGCGGCAGCAAGCCCAAACGGCGAGTCGTTGGCCAGCCGCAGCGCATCGGCCTCGTCCTTGAACGGCGTCACCGAGGTGAAGGGCCCGAACACTTCCTCCTGGAAGATGCGCATGTCGGATCTGACGTCGGCGAACACGGTCGGCTCAACGAAATAGCCGTTGTCGTGACCCGGTACCTTCGCGGCAACGCCGCCGGTGACGAGACGCGCGCCGTCGGCATGACCGTAGCCCACGTAGGCGAGAACACGGTCGCGCTGCCGGGCGGAGATCACGGGGCCCATCTGCGTGCTCGCATCGAAGGGATCGCCGACGCGGATGGTGCGGGTCTTGGCCTGCAGCTTCTCGACGAACTCGTCGTAGATCGAGGCCTGGACGATATGGCGCGAGGCGCAGACGCAGGTCTGGCCGGCGCCGATGAAGGCGCCGAACGCGGCGTAGTTGACGGCGCGGTCGACGTCGAAATCGTCGAACACCATCACCGGCGTCTTGCCGCCAAGCTCCATGGTCTGATGCGCAAACACCTTTGCGGCCGCGCTGCCGGCGATGCGGCCTGCCTCGGTGCCGCCGGTCAGGACCAGCTTGTTGATGTCGCCATGCTCGGCCAGCATCTTGCCGGCGTTTTGGCCAAGGCCGAGCACGATGTTGAAGACGCCGGGCGGAAGGCCCGCTTCGGTGAAGATCTGCGCGAGCTTCAAGGTCGTCAGCGGCGTGTATTCGGACGGCTTGACCACCGTGACACATCCGGTCGCCAGCACCACGGCGAGCGACTTGCACAGGATCATCAGCGGATGGTTGAACGGCGTGCAATTGGCGACGATGCCGATCGGCGTGCGGAGCGTGTAGTTGAGATACGCGCCTTCGACGGGGATCACGGAGTCGCGGCGCGCGAGCGCAACACCAGCAAAGTACCGGAAGAAATCGGGCAGGCGGGAAAGCTGGGCGCGGGTTTCATTGATCGGGCGGCCGTTGTTGAGGGTCTCCAGCCGGTACAGGCTGTCGAGGTTGGCCTCGAACGCATCGGCGAGCTTGTTCACCAGCCTGGCCCGCGTGCGCGTGTCCATGCCACCCCAGGCCTTGCCTTCGAACGCGGCGCGGGCGCTTTTCATGGCGCGGTCAATGTCTTCGGCGGTCGAATTGGGGATGCGGGCGATCACGTCGCCGGTCGCTGGATTGCGGACATCAAGCATCGCGCCGTTGCCGGCTTCGACCTCACGCCCGTCGATGAAGTTACCATGGATTTCGACGTCGATGGACGCAGGCTTGGAGGAAATATTCATGATGACCTCTCTTCGACGATGACGGCGTTGCGCCTCAGCGCCGGCAGCACCCGTTTTTCGGTGGCCCCGATATGGGCCTTGATGATGCGCGCGGCGGTTCGGGTCTCGCGGCTCTGCATGGCGTCGATCAGGGCGACGTGCTCGGCGACGAGCTTTGCGGGGTCGTGGCCTTTCAAATTGGACACGCTGACGCGGACCAGCCGGTCGGCCTGGCCGATCAGGTCGCACAGAGCCGTCGCCATGCGGCGATTGCCGGACGCATGCGCGAGCGCGGTGTGAAAGCCGCGATTGTAGGCGATGAAGTCTTCGTGGTTGCCGGCGAAGCGGCGAAATTCGTCGAGCGATTTCAGAACGCTGTCGGGCGCGCGCTCGATCGCCTCGGCAACGCAGGCCGGCTCCAGCGCTAGACGGAAGCGCAGGAGATCGCGGGCGTCGGACAGCGAGATCGGGGTGACCCGGTAGCCCTGGCGCGGCTGCACCGTCACGAGGTGCTCGCGCTGCAGCCGCAGAAGCGCGTCCCGGACCGGTTGCCGGCTCACCTCATAGAGCTCGGCCAACTCCTGCTCGCGCATTTCGTCACCCGGCGCGAGGCGGCATGCTAAAATATCAGAGCGAAGCTGATCGTAGATGTTTTCGCGCAAAAGCATGTTATTTGGCCTCTTCTGGTGCCTAATATCTCAATCGTGATATTTCACGTCAAGGGCTAAAAGCTTGAATTCCCTGACAGTTGATTTATCAGTCAGGGCCTCCACGGCATGCAAACGACCGATAAAGTTGAAGGAAAGACCGGACATGGACAGGCTTCTTGCCAACGGGACCGTCAACGCCGCGCAATCGGGCGAGGGGCCGCCGCTGTTCCTGTTCCACTCGCTGCTGTCGGATCGCGCGAGTTTTGACGCGATCGTGCCTGACCTCGAAAAATCGTTTCGGACCATCGTGCCGGAATTGCCGGGGTTCGGCCGCTCACGTGCGGTCGAAGGTGGACTTGCCGCCATCGCGGACCGGATGGCCGAGGCCGTGAGGGATGCTGCGGCCGGCGCGCCGGCGATCGTGCTCGGCAACGGCTACGGTGGCTTCGTCGCCTTGCAGATGGCGATCCGTCATCCCGAGATCGCCAGCAAGCTTGTTCTCGCCGACAGCGGCGCAGCATTCTCGGAGCCCGGCCGCGACGCGTTTCGCAACATGGCGAAGGCATCGCGCGAGAAAGGCCTGGAGGCGATCACCGACGTCGCGATGCGTCGCCTGTTCGCGCCAGAATTTCAGGCGCAGCACCCGGAACTGATGCAGGATCGCCGTGCGGCGTTCCTGCGGACGGATCCTGATGTGTTTCGCGCTGCGTGCGACGCGTTGGCAAGCCTCGATCTCCGCTCAGAACTTTCCGCGGTGAAAGTGCCGACCCTCGTCCTGGTCGGCGAGCACGACGAAGCGACGCCTCCGCCGATGTCGCATGAGCTGGCCGCCGGATTGCCGCGCGCCGAGCTCAAGATCCTCGAGGGTTGCGCGCACGTGCCGCAGCTTCAATCGCCGCGCCAGTTTCTCGGAGCTCTCGAGGGTTTCTTGCCCTGATCGACAGCCACGCTTCGAAGCGGCGATGCCTTCCGAACGGTTAACGGCGTCGGCTCGGCGGCGAATTCGCGATTTCGGGATGATGCAATTCTCCTCCTGTTTTGCCCGACGTGTCAAACGCCCTCGCTGGCAAGGCCGCACCCATGCGGCGCGAAATTCTTCAGTGATTTGTACTGTGCATGGGGTTGTTTTCACGTTTTTTAGTTTGAACCGTCCCGGCCGTCCGCATTGAAGCGGACCTCCTAAGAATTTTTACACACAGTTCTGGCACGCTCCCGCGCGTCAAATCCGCAACCCGCATCGTCGCGTCTCATTGCGCGCACGAAAAGACGGGACCCGCGGGAATCGAGGGGGCGTGAGCCATGACTGCACTTGCTTCGGACGCCGGTCGCGCCAGGAGCGGGATCGTACCGATCCTGCTGTGCGTCGTGCCGTTCAGCCAGATCCCGCTCGATGCCTACACGCCCGGCCTGCCACAGATGGTGGTGGATCTCGCAACCGATTCCGCCTCGATGCAGAACACCGTCACCGCCTACATGCTCGGCATGAGTTTGGCGCTGGTGCCGGTCGGCATCGCCTCCGATACGCTCGGCCGCCGCAACGTCCTGCTCGCGGGGCTCTCGGTGCTGATCGCGATGAGCATCGCCTGCGCGCTCGCGACCAGCGCCTCGCTGCTGCTTGGCTTGCGCTTCCTGCAAGGCGTCGGCGGCTGCACCTGCCTCGTCGTTGCCTATGCGGTGGCGGCTGATTGTTTTCGCGGCCGTGAGCTCACGGCGATCTCCGGCCTGCTTGGCGCTGCCTGGGGGCTCGCGCCTGTGCTTGCGCCGGCGGCCGGCGGCTTCATCGTCGAGCTGACGTCCTGGCGCGGCGTCTTCGTCATCATTGCCATTGCAGCGGCTATCGTCGCCGCGATCGTCATGCTGCTTCTGCCGGAGACGTTGCCCGCGGAACGGCGCGCACCGTTCGACCCGCGCCGCACCGCCGGCATTTTGCGCGATGCGCTGGTTCGTCCCGGCTTCCTGGCCTTCGTGCTGGTGTTCGCCGCGGCGGCGAGCGCGCAGCTGGCGTTCGGCGTCGTCGCGCCGTTCTTCTACCAGACCGGTCTCGGCTATTCGGCGGCGATCTACGGCCTCGTTGCGCTCGGCCTTGGTGGCGTCAATCTCGCCGGCGAGCTCGGCTGCGCGCATTCCGCGAGCTGGATGCCGGCCCGCGTGATGGGCTTCGGCGCCTTCGCGCTGTTCCTCGCCGGTGCTGCGGTCCTGACCGTCACAGGCATGACCGTCGGTCTCGATTTTGCGTCGATCACGCTCGGCGGTGCGCTGGTGCTTGGCGGCTGCGGCGTGCTGTGCCCGATGATGTACGGCATGGCGCTCGGCCTGTTCGAGCGCGACCACGGCCTGATCGGCGGCCTCATCAGCGCGCTCTGCTATCTCGCGGTCAGCGGCGCCATGGCGATCGCGGCGGTGCTGCCTGAAGCCACGCAGGCGCCGATCGGCTGGCTCTATCTCGGCCTCTGCGCAATTGCCGGCACGCTGCTCGCGGTCTCGTTGCCTTCGGCGCAGCACGCCACACAGACCCAAGAAGGAACATCCTCATGACCACCGTCGGTATTCGCGGCACGTTCTTCGACTTCGTCGACGATCCCTGGAAGCACGTCGGCAACGAGCAGGCCGCCGCGCGCTTTCATCAGGACGGCCTCATGGTCGTCACTGACGGCGTCATCAAGGCGTTCGGTCCCTACGAGACGATCGCCGCCGCACATCCTGGCGTGCAGGTCACCCACATCAAGGACCGCATCATCGTTCCGGGCTTCATCGACGGCCACATCCATCTGCCGCAGACCCGCGTGCTCGGCGCCTATGGGGAGCAGTTGCTGCCGTGGCTGCAGATGTGGGTCTATCCCGAGGAGATGAAGTACAAGGACCGCAACTACGCACGCGAGGGCGTGAAGCGTTTTCTCGACGCGCTGCTCGCCTCCGGCACCACCACGTGCCAGGCCTTCACGAGTTCCTCGCCGGTCGCGACCGAAGAGCTGTTCGACGAAGCAGCCCGCCGCAACATGCGCGTGATCGCGGGCCTCACCGGCATCGATCGGAACGCGCCGGCCGACTATGTCGATACGCCCGAGAATTTTTATCGCGACAGCAAGCGGCTGATCGCAGAGTATCACAACAAGGGCCGCAACCTCTACGCCATCACGCCCCGCTTCGCCTTCGGCGCCTCGCCGGAGCTGCTGAAAGCGTGTCAGCGCCTCAAGCACGAGCATCCGGATTGCTGGGTCAACACCCACATCTCCGAGAACCCGGCCGAATGCAGCGGCGTGCTGGTCGAGCATCCGGATTGCCAGGACTATCTCGGTGTCTACGAGAAGTTCGACCTGGTCGGGCCAAAATTCTCCGGCGGCCACGGCGTCTATCTCTCGAACAACGAATTCCGCCGCATGTCGAAGAAGGGCGCGGCGGTGGTGTTCTGTCCGTGCTCGAACCTGTTCCTCGGCAGCGGCCTGTTCCGTCTCGGCCGCGCCACCGATCCCGAGCATCGCGTGAAGATGTCGTTCGGCACTGACGTGGGCGGCGGTAATCGCTTCTCGATGATCCACGTGCTGGACGATGCCTACAAGGTCGGCATGTGCAACAACACGCTGCTCGACGGCAGCATCGATCCGACGCGCAAAGACCTGGCCGAGGCCGAGCGCAACAAGCTCTCGCCCTATCGCGGCTTCTGGTCGATCACGCTCGGCGGTGCCGAGGGTCTCTACATCGACGACAAGCTCGGCAATTTCGAGCCCGGCAAGGAGGCCGATTTCGTCGCGCTCGATCCCAACGGTGGCCCGACGGCGCAGCCCTGGCATCAGTCGCTGATCGCCGATGGTGGCGGGCCGCGCTCGATGGACGAGGCCGCGAGCATGCTGTTCGCCATCATGATGGTCGGCGACGATCGCTGCGTCGACGAGACCTGGGTGATGGGCAAGCGTCTCTACAAGAAGAGCTGAAGCGGACCGCCGCGATGAACGGATCACCTGACACGGCTCAGCCGGTCGCCCTCGTCATCCAGCGTCGCATCGCGGACGACGGCTTTGCCGCGTTCGCGCGGTGGAACGGCGAGGTCGGCGAGGTGCTCAAGTCCTGGCCCGGCTTCCTCAGCCAGGAGGTGGTGCCGCCACAGCCGCCTGCGCATGTGGACTGGGTGACGATTGTGCGCTTCGCGAGCTCGGCCGCCGCACGCGCCTGGCTTCAGAGCGAGGTGCGGACGAAGCTGATCGGGCAGGTGCAGCGCTACTTCGTCGGGTCGGAGGATGTCCACATCCTGCCCGACACCGGCGTTCAGCGCGACAGCGCGGTCTCCGCCGTGATCTCCTTCAAGGTGCCTGCTGGATTGGAGGACGCCTTCCTCACCTGGCAGCAGCGCATCCAGGCGGCGGAAGCCGAGTTCAAGGGCTTCCTGCGCCATAAGATCGAGCGGCCGATTCCGGGCCTGCATGACGAATGGATCGTCATCCTGTCGTTCGACAGCGATGCCAACCTCAATGCGTGGCTCGACTCGTCCTTGCGGCAGACATTGCTGAGGGAGGGCGCGCGCTTCAACGCCGACATGAACGTGAAGCGGGCGAGCTACGGCTTCAATTTCTGGTTCCCTTCCGGCAAGACGAAGGCGCCCGAGCAGGGCCCTGCGCTGATCTGGAAGAGCAACCTGATTGTCCTGCTGGTGCTCTATCCCGTGGTCTACCTCTGGGGCTATTTCATCAGCCATCCGCTGATCGATAGCCACGGCGTGCCGATCTGGCTGTCGCTCTTCGTCGGCAATCTCGTCAGCACCCAGCTGCTCGGCTGGTGGCTCGTGCCCGCCGCCTTCAGGGCGTTGGACTGGTGGGTGACGCCAAAGGCGACGCTCGGCCGCCAGATCGCGGGCTACGCGCTTCTTGCCACGCTCTACGCTGCGTTGATGGGCCTGTACGCGCTGCTGCTCGCATGGCATTGGGGACGCTGAGGCCCACCAAGGTGCCGCTGGATGCGTGACCATGTTCGCCCTGACATTTCTCGGGACCTCCGCCAGTGTTCCCTCCGCGAAGCGCAACCATCCAGCCCTGCTGGTAGAGGTGGCCGGCCAGCGCATGCTGGTCGATTGCGGTGAGGGCACGCAGCGCCAACTGCTGCGCAGTGGCGCCGGCTTCCGGCGGCTTGACCGCATCCTGCTGACGCACGGCCATCTCGATCACGTGCTCGGCATCCCCGGTCTGTTCTCGACGCTGCGCTTGCGGCAGAGCTCCGATGTGATGACCATACATGGCGGCGCGGAGACGCTCGACATCGTCATCCGCATGCTGGCGGGCATCTGGGGCGAGGGCAGGGCGCCGGTCCCGGTGGAATTCGCGGCGCTGACCGAAGGGCGGTTCATCGAGGCCAGCGACTTCACCATCGACTGTTTTCCGGTCCGCCACCGCGACACCGATAGTTTTGGTTTCGTCTTCCAAAGCCCCGCGCGCCGTCACCTGTTGTCCGATCGCCTTGCTGCGCTTGGTGTCCCCGACGGTCCCTTGCGCGGAGAGCTGGCCGCGGGACGGCCGGTCATGACCGGTGATCGTACGATCGATCCGGAAGACGTTTTGGGGCCGCCGAGCGGCGGCAAGAAGCTCGTCGTGATCGGCGACACCGAAACCACGGATGGGCTTTCGAAAAGTGTCGCTGACGCCGACATGCTGGTGATCGAGGCGACGTTCCTCGATCGCGACGCCTCGACCGCGCGGGACTATGGCCATCTCACGGCAGCCGAAGCCGCTGCGTTTGCCGCTTCAAACAACGTCAAGCAGCTCGTGCTGGTCCATATGTCAGGGCGTTACGAGGACGAAGAGATTCTCGCCGAGGCGGCAAGGATTTTTCCGAACAGCAAGATCGCGGCCGATTTCGATCACATCGTGATCTAGACCGCCCTCAGCCCGACAAGCCCGACTTGATCGCGAGATCCTGCACCTGCGTCGTCACCTGCATCAGCCGTGGCAGCGCCTGGTCGCGAAAGGCCGGCATGTCTATGCGCATCGCATCGACAGTGACGCTCAATCCGCCGATCACGAGACCCTGGGCGTCGAAGATCGGCGTTGCCAGCGTGCGCAGGCCATAGGCATTCTCGCCGTCGGAGACGGCATGGCCCTTCTTCTTCACCTGATCGAGCCGGGCAAGCAGCGCATCGAGATCGGTCAGCGTTCGCTCCGACAGCTTGACGCGGGGGCGCGCTTCCAGCCGCGCGATCTGTTCGTCCCTTGCCAGATGCGCCAGCATGACATGGCCGAGCGCGGCGCTGTAGGCGGGAATGCGCGAGCCCGGCCGGCGATCCATCTTGTGGCGGTCGAGGCCGGCGCCGATGCGTGCAAGATAGATCACGTCGCCGCCGTCGAGGATGCCGAGCGAGGCGGCATCGCCGACATCAGGCACGAGGCCGCGCAACAGCGGCTCGACGATGGTCCGGAGCGATCCGTGCGACAGCACGGTGTAGCCGAGGTCGAGACAGGCCAGGCCAAGGCGGAACCGGCGGCTCTGCGGCATGGCCTGGAGATAACCCAGTTCGACCAGGGTCTGGATCAGGCGGAACGCGGTTCCGCGATCGAGATCGGCGCGTGCGGCAATCTCACTCAGGGTGAGCTCGAAGGCCTCGCTGGTGAAACTCTTCAGCACGGCGAACGCCTTGCCGACGGAGGCGACGTAGTTCTTTGGGTTTTTCGACGTCGTTTCCGCTGCGCGCTTTGCGGCCTTCTTTTCCGCCTTGGCCATGCTCCAATGCCCTGCCATGACAGCCGTCGCCCTTGACGCGGCGGCGGCCTGATCCTACCAACGTGGCAGATCATAACAAATGTTCGCAATCCGAACAACATCGATTTGACGATCGGAGGAAGTTTGTCGACATCATCGCTGCACCCTCATGGCGTGTTCTCCGCCGCGCTGACGCCGCTCGACGCCGAGCTCGCCCCCGATCATGCGCGCTTCATTGCGCATTGCCGTTACCTGCTCGACGAGGGCTGCGATGGCATCGCGCTGCTCGGCACCACCGGTGAGGCGAACTCCTTCTCGGCCGCCGAACGCGCCGCACTGCTGGAGGCAGTAGTCGCCGGCGGCATCGCGCCGCAGCGGCTGCTTCCGGGCACCGGCGTTGCCGCGCTCACCGAGACCATTGCGCTGACGCGTCATGCGCTGTCGGTCGGCGTCGACACCGTCGTGATGCTGCCGCCGTTCTACTACAAGGGCGTCAGCGACGACGGCATCTTCGCGTCCTACAGCGAAGTCGTGCAGCGCATCGGCGATGCCAGGCTCAAGGTCGTGCTCTATCATATCCCGCAGATGTCGGCGCAGCCGATCTCGCATGCGCTGATCGAGCGGCTGCGCAAGGTCTATCCGGCCACCTTCGTCGGCATCAAGGATTCCTCCGGCGACTTCGCCAACATGACCGCGATGGTCGATCGCTTCCCGGGCTTTGCGGTTCTGGTTGGCGCCGATCCGTTGCTGCTGCCGCTACTGCGCAAGGGCGGGGCGGGCTGCATCACCGCGACCTCCAATCTCATCGCGCGCGACCTTGCCTATGTCTACAAGCACTTTCGCGACAGCGACGATGATGCGGCGCTCAAGGCGGCACAGGCGCGCATCGTCAAGGCGCGCGAGCTGGTCTCGCGCTTCGCGCAGATGGCCTCGCTGAAGGCCATCGTTGCCGAGCGCACCGGTCAGGCCGGATGGCAGCGTCTGCGGCCGCCGCTGGAATCCCTGCCGCTGGCGCAAGTGAAAGAGCTGCTTGCGGATGCCGCTGCATTTGCGGCCGCTGCCGTCTAGACTTGGCGCGGGCGACGAGACGATCCGATGTCCTGTTCTCTTGAGGATGCGCTGGCCGGGCTCGCTGATATTGTCGGCGACAAATACGTCGTCGCGTCCGGACCCGACCAGGAGCCTTATGTGGTGGACTGGCGCGGGCGCTATCGCGGCCGCGCGGTTGCGGTGGTGAAGCCCGGCTCGACCGCCGAGGTCGCCTCCGTCGTGAAGTTCTGCGCGGCGAGGCGGCTCGCCATCGTGCCGCAGGGCGGCAACACCGGCATGTGCGGGGCTGCGACGCCGGACGATCGCGCGGGCAATGTCGTGATCCGGCTCGACCGCATGCGGGCCGTGCGTGACGTCAGCCCGCTTGCCAACACGATCACCGTGGAGGCCGGCTGCATCCTCGCCGAGGTGCAGAACGCGGCGAGGGACGTCGATCGCTATTTCCCGCTGAGCCTGGGTGCCGAGGGCTCTTGCCAGATTGGCGGCAATATCGCGACCAATGCCGGCGGTACCGCCGTGCTGCGTTACGGGCCGACGCGCGATCTCGTGCTCGGGCTCGAGGTCGTGCTGCCGGACGGGCGAATCTTCAACGGCCTGCGCGCGCTGCGCAAGGACAACACCGGCTACGCGCTCAAGCAGCTCATCATCGGTGCGGAGGGCACGCTCGGCATCGTCACCGCGGCGGTGCTGAAACTGTTCGCGCCGCCGCGCAGCTCGGCTCTGGCGTTGCTGAAATTACGAGGCGTCGAGCAGGCGCTGGAGATCATGGCGCGCCTGCGCGGCGCGGTCGGCGACCGGCTCGGCAGCCTCGAGATCATGTCGCGCTCACAGATCGAGGCGATCGCCGCGACGGTGCCGCACGTCACCGTGCCCTTCGAGCTGACGACGCCGTGGTATCTGATCGTTGAGCTGACCGACACGCTCGCAGGTGTCGATCTCGACGAGCCGCTTGCCACGGTGCTGGCGGACGCCATGGAAGCCGGGCTCGCCGAAGACGTGATCCTCGCAACCAACCTCGCGCAGGCGAAGGCGATCTGGGCTGTCAGGCACAGCGTGTCCGAAGGCAACAAGCGCAGCGGCTATGTGGTGTCGCATGACAGCGTGGTGCCACTGGAGCGCCAGGCGGCCTTCGTCAACAATGTCGAAGCCCGGATCAAGGCTGCCGTGCCGCATGCGAACGTCGTCATGCACGGCCATATCGGCGACGGCAATATCCATGTCGTCGCCCTGATCGACCGCGTGCATTGCCTGGACCCGGACGCTACCGCCGCACTGGTGGCTGCGATCAACGAAATCGTCGATGACGAGACCGCGGCGCAGGGCGGAGCGATCAGCGCCGAGCACGGCATCGGCATCACCAACCGCGGCCGGCTCGCCCGTGTCGCCGATCCCCTCGACATCGCGCTGATGCGCGACATCAAGCGCTTGCTCGATCCGAACGATCTGATGAATCCGGGCAAGATTTTCGGCGCGGGAGCAGCAGGACGATGACGAATGTCCGCCTGCTCGCTGACGATCTCACCGGTGCGCTCGACACCGCGGCGGAGTTCGTCGGCCTGTGCGGACCGTTCGACGTCACCTGGCCGGAGGCGCCCGCGGCGCAACGTTCCGGCAGCCTCGCGATCGACAGCGGGACCCGCGAACGATCGAAGGCCGAGAGCGTCGAGATTGTCGGACGGCTGGCGCCGCAGCTCCAGGGAGCGACGATCGCCTACAAGAAGGTCGACAGCCTCCTGCGTGGGGCGTGGGCGGCCGAGCTTGGCGCCTGCCTGCGCAGCGGCCATTGGGCGTCCTGCGTGGTCGCGCCAGCCTTCGACTATCAAGGGCGCCGCACCGTCGGTGGCCAGCAATTTGCCCGCACGGTGCAAGGCGAGTGGCATCGCGTCGGCGACAATCTGCTGGATCAATTGAGACAGGACGGCATCGATGCGCGGCCGGGGCAGATGGAGACCCTGTCGCAGGGCGGCGTTCAGGTGTTCGATGCCGAGAACGATCTTGATCTCGACCGCGTTGTCGAGATGGCGTGCCGCATGCCGGGGCCGCTGCTTTGGTGCGGAAGCGGAGGGCTGGCAGGCGCGCTTGCCCGCAGTCATGGCGCCGCTGCGCCGTCGCAGTTGAAACGGCCGGTATTGGGGCTGTTCGGCTCCGACCAGGCCGCCACCGCAGCACAACTCGCGGCGTGTGGCGAGGCGACCATCGCGCTTGCCGAGGGTGAGGGCACGGCGCGTGTCCAGCGCAAGCTGGTCGACGACGGCGTGGCGCTGGTGAAATTCGCGCTCGCGGATGGCCTGTCGCGCGTCGAAGCGGCGCAGCGCATCGCGCGCGAGCTGACGACGCTGATTGCGACGCTCGATCCGCCCGGCACCTTGATCGTCGCTGGCGGCGAGACCCTGAAGGCCGTATGCATTGCGCTCGGCGCGCATGCGCTCCAGGTGACGGGACGTATCGTGCCGGGGTTGCCCCGCTCGGTGCTGCAAGGCAGCCGGTGGGCCGGCGTCGACATCATCTCGAAATCCGGTGCATTCGGCCCCAGCGAGCTGTGGCGCGACCTGCTCCGGGACAATCATCTGCTCAGAATGGAGAGTCCGATATGACCTCTCGTCATCTTGCCATCACCATGGGCGATCCCGCCGGGATCGGGCCGGAGATCATCGTCAAGGCCTGCATCGGGCTGAAGGACCGGATCGCAACGGGCGATCTGCGCTTGCTGATCATCGGCAGCGGCACGGCGCTGGATGGCGCCAAGGCCGCACTCGGCGTCAACGTCGCGATCCCGCAAGTGACGGCCGACGATCGCGAATGGCCCAACCTCTGTTACCTGCAAGCCGATGCCGAGGGAGATCCGATCAAGCCGGGCGTGCTCAGTGCCGATGGCGGCCGCTTCGCCTACAAGGCGATCGAGCAGGGCGTGCGCCTGACGCAGGCCGGCCGGACTGGCGCCATCGTCACGGCGCCGCTCAACAAGGAAGCGCTCAACAAGGCTGGCTATCATTTTCCCGGTCATACCGAAATGCTGGCGCATCTCACCGGCGTGCGCGGCTCGGTGATGCTGCTCGCCCACGGCAACATGCGCGTCAGCCATGTCTCGACCCATGTCGCGCTGGAGGACGTGCCGAAGCGCCTGACGCCGGAGCGGCTGCGCATGGTGATCGACCTCACCAACGATGCCTTGCTGCGGCTCGGCATTGCCAAGCCGAAGATCGCGATCGCCGCCCTCAATCCGCATGCGGGTGAGGGCGGCCTGTTCGGCCGGCAGGATATCGACGTGTCCGCGCCGACGATCGCCAAGGCCGTTGCCGACGGTCTCGACGTCGTCGGCCCCGTACCCGGCGACACCATCTTCGTCAAGCTGCGCGCCGGCCAGTACGATGCGGCGGTCGCGATGTACCACGACCAGGGGCACATCCCGGTCAAACTGCTCGGTTTCCAGGTCGATCCCGCGACCGGCCGCTGGCAGGAGCTGTCCGGCGTCAACATCACGCTGGGTCTGCCGATCATCCGCACCTCCGTCGATCACGGCACCGCCTTCGATATCGCCGGCAAGGGCATCGCCAACGAGCACAGCCTGATCGAGGCCATCGACTATGCGGAACGGCTGGCGGCCGGCGCCTCTGCATCAAAGTCATGAGATCGAGCCCAGCTATGACCAACGCTTTCACGCCCATCGAAATCCAGCGTCCCACCATCCTCGAGTTCGGCAACGGCACGATCGGTGCTGCGGCGCGCTTCGCCGAGCGGATCGGCGCCAAGCGGCCGCTCGTGATCTCCGACCCGTTCAATGCGCGCCGCGTCGACACGCTGGCGCTGCCGGGCGCCGTAAAAGTGTTCGGCGACGTCAAGCCCGAGCCGGATCTGCCGAATCTCGAGAAGGCGGTGGCGATGGCGAAAGAGGCCAGGCCCGATCTCGTCGTCGGCTTCGGCGGCGGCAGCGCGATGGATCTTGCAAAACTGGTCGCGGTGATGTGCACGAGCGATGTGCCCTTTGCCGACATTGTCGGCCCGGAGAAGGTGGCCAGCCGCAGTGTTGCGCTGATGCAGATCCCGACCACGTCAGGCACCGGCAGCGAGGCCGGCACCCGCGCGCTCGTCACCGACCCCGTCAGCCAGAACAAGCAGGCGGTGCAGAGCCGCTTCATGCTCGCCGATATCGCCATCGTCGATCCCGACCTGACCATGACCGTGCCGAAGGAGGTCACTGCGGCAACCGGCGTCGATGCGCTGGCGCATTGCGTCGAGGCCTATACCAGCCGCAAGGCGCATCCGACCATCGACCTCTATGCGCTCGAGGGCGCGCGGCTGGTCGGGCGCTACCTCGCGCGCGCAGTGGCCGACGGCGGCGATCGCGAGGCGCGCGCCGGTCTTTCCCTGGCCTCGCTCTATGGCGGCTATTGCCTCGGACCGGTGAACACCACCGCAGGCCATGCCGTGGCTTATCCGCTCGGCACCCGCCATCACGTCGCGCACGGGCTCGCCTGCGCCGTGATCTTTCCCCACACGCTGGCCTTCAACATGCCGGCGGTGGAGGCGAAGACGGTCGCGGTGCTAGCGGCGCTCGGCCTGCCGGAGCAGCGCGATCCGAAGCATGCATTCGAGGCGACCTATGGGTTCTGCAAAAACCTCGGCATCGAGATGCGGCTGTCCGCGCTCGGCGTGCCCAAGAATGATCTCGGCGTGATGGCTGACGAGGCGCACGCCATTCGCCGCCTGCTCGACAACAATCCACGCGATTTGAGCCGGGATGCGATCCTGAACATGTACGAGGTCGCGTTCTAGCGCGCCCGCGGCGCGCGGCAGCCAATCAACGACACAGTGAACGTAGAGGAAACTTCGATGAGATCGATGTGGCTTGTTCTTGCCTCAGTGATGCTGCTGGCGACGTCGCCGGCGAAGGCGCAGGACGGCTATCCGTCCAAGCAGGTGACGGTGATCGTTCCCTTCGCCGCCGGCGGTACCGCCGACATCTTCGCGCGCATGGTCTCGAACCATTTGCAGATGAAGTTCGGCAAGCCCTTCGTGGTGGAGAATGTCGGCGGCGCCGGCTCGATCCTCGGCGTGACGCGGCTGGCGAAATCCGCGCCCGACGGTATCACGCTCGGCCTTGCCAGCACTTCCGCGCTCGCGATCAATCCGTCGCTCTATGGCCCCAAGCTCAGCTACCAGCCGGACAGGGATCTGGTGCCGATCGCCCAGATCAGCGTCGTGCCCAACGTTCTCGTGGTGAACCCCGACAAGATCAAGGCGCGGACCGTGCCGGAGCTGATCGCCTATCTGAAGGCGAATCCGGACAAGGTCTCGTTCGGATCGGCCGGCGTCGGCACCTCGCAGCATCTGTCCGGCGAGCTGTTTCAGCAGATGACCGGCACCAAGATGGTGCACGTGCCCTACAAGGGCTCGAGCCAGATGCTGACGGATCTCCTCAGCGGCCAGATCGATCTCGCCTTCGACAACGTGCCGTTGCTGCTGCCGCAGGTGAAGACCGGCCAGCTTGCGATGCTGGCGACCGCAACGCCGAAGCGTGCAGACTTCGATCCGCAAGTCCCCGCCGTCGCCGAATTCCTGCCGGGCTTCGAAGCGGTCGCCTGGCACGGCTTCTTCGTGCCCGCGGGCACGCCGAAGCCGATCGTCGAAAAGCTCTCCGCCGAGATCCGCGCCTATATGCAGCAGCCGGAGACAATGCAGAAGATGGCCGAGCTCGGCGCCACCCCGGTCGCGGTGGATTCGGAGCCGTTCGCAGCCTACATCGCCTCGGAGACCGCGCGCTGGAAGAAGGTGATCGAAGCGGCGAACATCAAGCTGGAGTAGGGGCTGGCTGGCGGGCTCCAGGGCGCGGGTCGCCGACCGGGATTGACAAGAAGGCTCGACGCTCAGCTGATGAACTCGCCGACCCAGTGGTGCCTGACAGCCTCGACGTGCCAGCCGAGCGCGCGCCGCGCGTTCGGCGAGGGATCCGGCATGTCGCAGCGGGCATGGCTATCCGGGCCCTTCGCGCTGTGGGCGTGGCGTCCTTCGCTCCGCAGCTGAAGCGTACCTTGTGACTCGAAAATCCGACAATAGCCGTCGGTCGGGAGAAATGCGCCCGCGATCGGAAAATGGGTCGGCTGCTGCCGGACCATCAGGAACGTGAGCTCTTCGGCTGTTTCCGAGAGGAGAACGCCAACCGCCGTGTTGATCGGCGCGAGGCCGATCGGGGCGTCGGCATCGAGCTCGACCTTGCCGGCCGCACTTGCGATGGTAACGAATTCCGAGCCTGGACCGCAGCGCGATACGATGATCCATCGCCGGGTCTTGCGTTGGATCGCAATCGGTCGGTGATAGGCTGCAAAGGAGAGTTCAGCAGCCATTGCAACGACAAAACCATTTTTCCACATACCGGCCATCTAAAGCATTGCGGTCGGTCCGGATCATCATGCCGCGGCGTGAAGCCAGCGTGAATTCGCACGGTTGCGGCCAAATCGCACGATTTCTTCGACCTTTCGCCGGGCCTTGGTGGCATGCTGGGGATCGGGCCTATACCTTGCAGGGGTCGTGGAACTCGACCGATGGACGCACCGAACGCAACCAGTCAGTTCGAGCGGTTGGCCGCATATCTGGCGGGCCCGCCCTCGTCAGGCCGCGACGGCGGCCTCGATGCCATTCTCGAGAAACTCGAATATCTCCCGCTGGAAGCAGCGGAGCCATCAGAAACGCGGAACCGCATTGCGCTGCTCCGGGCCGCGGCTGGATTTTCCGATGTCTTCCAGCTCGTCTCCCGTGACGCGCCGGGAGTGGTGTTTTTCGGCGCGGACATCAGCGCGGCCGGTGTCGATACCACCTTCTCGTATCAGGCTCGCTTAAGCGCGTCCGGTGCCGGTCTGTCGCTTCGTCAGGCGTTCGAATCATGTGTCGGGGAAGGGGTCGAGTACCTCTCGCAGTTCGAGACGGCGTCGGATCGGCTTCAGCGCGGCGCGATCGAAGATGGTCTTGACGCCTTCGATCCCGCATCGCGGGCGGTCCTCACTGAGGTCATGCGATTGTCCGCGCATCGCGACGTCGACTGGATCGATGCGAGGCAGCTCACGAGCGGCCGGTCGGTGCCGTTTCCGGCAGACCTTTGCCTGCGACGCACGCCGGAGCGCCGTGCGCTCACGCCGCCATTCAGCCTGAGCTCGGGCTGCGCGGCCGGACCTTCCTTTGAGGCGGCCGCATTGCATGGGATGCTGGAGCTGGTCGAGAGGGATGCCGCCAGTCTCTGGTGGCGCGGCGGCGTTCGCGGACGGCTGGTTGCGCTCGAAGGACATGCGATGGCGGCGGGCGCAGCGTTGGTGGCACAGGCACGCCGCGGCGTCACGACGAGACGGACCTGGCTCCTCGACATCACCACCGACATGGACGTTCCCTGCATTGTCGCGATGTCCTGCCGTCCGGACGGACGAGGGTTCGCCTGTGGGCTTGCGGCCCGCCTGAGCGTCGAGACTGCGGTCCGCTCCGCGCTGATGGAGATGTGCCAGATGGAGTTGGCCTATGCCGTCGTGGAGCAGAAGCGGCGGGAAGGAGGCGAGGCGGCGTTGAACGAATATGATTGTCGCCACGTCGCCCGCAGCACACTGATCGATGCGGCGAGCTGCGAATTGCTGCATCCGGTCGCACCAAGCCGGCCCATCGCCGAGTTCGGCCCGGGCCCTCCGGCGCGGCAGCTTGACGCGCTCATCGAGAGATTGTCCGCCAGGGGCGTCGAGACGTTTGCCGTCGATCTGACCCGTCCCATGTTCGGTATTCCGGTCGTGCGGATCGCCGCGCCGGCGCTCCAGATGGAGCCGTCCGAAGTCGCGACCGAACGCCTGGCGTCCGCGCGAAGCCGGACCGGCGGGGGCGACACCTATACACGCGGAGTTAGTTTGTTATAGTCGCTGCACTTCGCAAGTGCGGTTTATCGAGGCGGATCGGAAGTGAGCGCTCGAGTACCTCTCCCGAAGTCCCTTGCAAGGGACGGTGGAATTCCCAAGCCGCGCGAAAGCCTGACAATTTCTGTTTTGGGCGGCCTGTCCGTCGCATTCGCGGGCCGGGACATTCGCATCAAGAGCCGAAAGTCGCGCGCGGTTCTCGGCTATTTGGCCCTGACGGACCGCCACCAGGAAACGCGTGAGCGTCTGGTCGGGCTGCTGTGGAGCGAGTCCGACGAGTACAAGGCGCGTGCATCGCTTCGCCAGGTCCTCCATGAGTTGCGGGAGACCTTTCTGGAAGCGGGATACGAAGGGTTGCAGATCGAAAAGATGCTCGTCGAATTGGAGCGCGACCGGCTTCAAGTTGATCTCTGGGACGCCTTGCGGGAGGCCGAAGCCCAACATGCGCATCCAGCCCTGATGAGTGCGCCCGGACTGATGGAGACGCTCCTCGAAGGGCTCGACGATATCGACCCTTCGTTCCGCGTCTGGCTTCTCGCCAAGCGGCAGACCTTCCACGATCGCATTCTGCGTGCCCTTGAAGGCGGCCTCAGGAGCGTCGAGCTTGCCGCGGCAAACCGGCGCGAGCTGGCGCAAGCGATCCTCAGCCTCGACCCGACCCATGAGGAGGCGTGCCGCTACGCGATGCAGACGCGCGCGGAGGAAGGAGATCTGTCCGGCGCGCTCCGCGCCTACAGGACCTTGTGGAATATCCTCGACGAAGAATACGGCATGGAGCCCTCGGCCAAAACCCAGCAATTGATCGCCGACATCAAGAACGGTCAATTCGAGGGCGAGGTCGTGTCCATTGCGGGCGAACTTGGGTTGCGGGACAGCGCCCCGGCGCCGCCTTCCGACGAGACGCTGCGACAATCGCCGGCATTGTCCCGGACGGCTGCCAAGATCGCGATCCTGGTCGATCCTTTCAGCATGAACGGCGTGAGCGCCGATCGCGTCCATCTCGTGACCGGTTTCCGTCATCACCTCATCGCCTGCCTGACCAAATTTCGCGAATGGTATGTCGGTGACGGCACCGCGCAGCAGCCGCCGGAGTCGGGAGAGCGGGCGGCAGCCTCGCGCTATAGCGTGGCGGCAACCGCCTATCAGGCGGGTGACACGATCAGCATGGTGCTGACGCTGCGCGAGACGAATACCGGCGTCTACATCTGGAGCGACACGTTCGAGCTGAAGCTCGAGAACTGGTTCCAGGTCCAACAGAGGATCGTTCAGCGCACGGCGCTGTCGGTGAACGTCTACCTGTCCACCGAGAGGCTGACACGCGTGGCCACGGCGCCGGACGTGTCGCTGGACATATATGACCGCTGGCTCCGCGCGCAGGCGAGTTTTGGCAGCTTCAGCGCCGAAAATTGGCGGGAGTCGATCGCGCTCCTGACTGAGGCGATCAATGTCGCGCCAAACTTCTCTCCCAGTTACAGTGCGTTGGTTCAACTCAACAACACCGAGCATCTGGTCTTTCCCGGCCTGTTCCGCAATTTGACCAAAGCGAGGTCCACGCTCGAGCTTGCAAGAACGGCGGTGCAGCTCGATCCCGTCGATTCCCGGGCTCAGCTCTGCCTCGGTTGGTCGCAGGCGATGCTGATGCAATATTCGGACGCCAGCGCCCATATCGATCTCGCATGCGAACTCAACGGCAATGATCCCTGGACGTTGTTGTCGGCGGCTTCCTGCCAGGGTTTTTGCGGCAATTTCGAGCGTGGCACCGAACTCGTGGCGGAAGCTCTCAAGGTATCGTGGACACCGCCGCCGCTGCACTGGCCCTATAGAGCCGTGCTCCAATTCATGCGAGGCAACTACCAGGAGGCGATCGAGGGGATCGATCGCGCCAGCAACGTGGCGAAAACGCTTCCGGGCTGGAAGGCGGCCGCATTGTTTCATCTGGGAAGAACGGAGGAGGCGCGCCTCGAGGCGAGGAAGTTCCTCGACGGCATCCGCGCGATGTGGTTTGGCAAACCACCCAGCGACCGCGAGATCGCACTCTGGTTGCTCCATGCTCATCCGATTGCCAGACGCGAGGATTGGGAACGCCTGCGCGATGGAATAGGCGGCGCAGGCGTTCCGGTTGTCGACCTCAGGCATCACGCCTGGTGAGCACGCGTCGGCTCAACCGCAGAACTTGATCGTGTACTCGCCGACGCGCTTGGAATGGAAGAGCAGCCTGCCGTCGGGGGTGTCGTTCTCCAGATTGCTGTCCTTCATGTCGTCCGTGTAGAACAGCGGCAGCGGATAGTTTGCCGAGCCCATCAATGCCTTTTCGGTCTCGGCGAGCACGTCGGCGTCCGGCAGCTTGATGAGCAGTTTGCCGTCCTTGTAACTGGGCTGGATGAAGTTGATCTCGGTGAACGGGCGGGGGAATGTCGCTATCACGCCGTAGTCGTCGAGCTGTTTCTGGAATTCGGCGATGGTGGCCGGGCGCGTCGTCGGATCGCGTGCCCACTTCTTCACGAGGTCGCCCCAGACGTCATAGTTCACAATCTCGAACATCTCGGTTTGCATGACAATCTCCCTTGGTGTGCGACCGGCGGAATTGCCGGCCGTCAAATAAACGTCGGATCAGCATCTCGCAGGTTTGCGATGTCGGCGACGAACGGGACGAGGTCGCCCATGTTGTCGAGCTCCGGCACGAAGTCGAGTCGGTTGGCCGCGTAGATGCGCGACGACAGGCGGGAGAGCGCCTCCCTGAGTGGGCTCGATGCGGTTTCGTCCGGTATCCTGCCTTCGAGCATCGCTCCGAAAATGACCTCGGCAACGATGATCGAGCCCAACGTGCCAAGTGTCTTGCCCTGTTTCGCCGGATCATTGGGACCCGCGGCTGCTTCGAACAGAATGTAAAAGGACAGCGGCGGGTCGTTTGCGAGGGTCTGAATGTCGGCATCGGTCAGCTCGCCGCGGTTCTGCTCGAGCCAGGCTCGCAGCTGCGCCACGCGGTAGCCGCGATCCTCGAGCAGCGGATCGCTGCCGATCAGGGAGGGCTGGCGCGATCTGATCTCGTCGACGAGGCTGTTCACCGACCACAGGCCGGCGAAAGCGGCACTCATCAGATCCCTGTACGCGAGGCCCCATGCGCCGTCGCGCATGATCGGGGGAAATAGCGTCCTGTCGGAGAGCTGGCCGCTGAAATGAGGGCTGATGCGCATGCTCGATTGCGGTCGAGGTCTGCCCGGCACGTCGAAGAAGTGCGACCAGCTCGCGATCCATTTCCGATGCAATGGCATATTGCCAGGCGCGGAATAGGACGTCGCGCGCAGCACCTCGCCGAGCGCGAAGGCGTTGGCGGGATTGATCTGGTAGCTGTCGCGAACCATCGCGTGCCCAAAGCGAAACGCGGCATGCGTGAATTCCAGCGGTATCGACGATCCGCGAAAGGGGTGCTGCGCGGAGGAGGCACTCAGCAGGTGAGGCTGATCGACATTGTACCTATTGTAGATCTTGCGGTTGAGGACCCTGCGCATCACGTCACGGCGTATGATGTGGCGATAGATCAGCGTGGCTGCGCCGCGTGCGCAGAGAAATGCCTTGTCGGTCGCGGCCGTGTCGGACACGGTCGTGCCGGCCGTCGGTGGTGAGAGCTTGGCCAGCAGACCGTTGTGCAAATGGTGGAACAGCGTCGTGAGCTGGGACAGGATCGCATGATCGTCGTTGCGCTGGTCGGCGATCATGACATCGGTCAGCCGTTGCGGCTGGCTATTCGGATCCCAGGGGCAGGCCACGCGCGCGATGTCGCGGCCTTTCGGATTCATCGCGACCGGGTCGTCGCTGTTGACCTCGCCGCCACCCAGACGCAGCCTTGAGCGCGCGGCCTTCGGCCTGGCTTCGTAGGCAAACGGGCATACTTCGGGACCCCCGCCATAGATCGTATCCAGCTTCAGCCGGTAGGCCCGGTCGTTGCGCACGCCGGTTGCCGTATTTTCGAGCACCGACAGCGGGAATGAGGTCTGGACGAGGTCGTGCGCGACCAGCTGGAGGAGATAAGTATATCCGGCCGGAATGTCGGCATTTTCGAGCGGGCCTTGTCCGCCCTCCCATACCGGGACGACGAGCATGCGTCTGGCCAGGCGCTCCATCAGGCTCCGCAGCCGCTCCTTGCTCTCGTCCGTCCTGAGCGGATCGTCGCCGTCGACCTTGAAACGCTTCTCCAGTGGCAATGTGTCGACGTCTGACAGGAAATGCCGGAAGCCTGAAATGCCTGGCTCGGGTGGAGCGGATACTGCGGCCGGTAATGCGTCGGCCCTCAGCGGAGCGGACAATTGGTGGTCGCTGGTCCCGGCCCGCCTTGCGTCCGTGTCACCGCCGAGTCGCTCTCGTGCGATGGAGAAGCCGCCACCATGTCTGCCCATTGTTGACCTCCCGAAGTCAAGGGCGATCCTATTTTCGGCAACGTGATTTGAACGTGAATCGATCCTGCCCGGGAGCGACGAACCGCGATCCGTCGGCCGGATGTGTCATGGAGAGTGGCGCGAGCGCGGCGAGCAGGCCCGCCCGCGCTCACGTCGTCAGGAGATCATATCGGATTCACGGGCCATTCACGTTTCGCTTCGCTTCGCCGGCCTATGTTGCGTCCGTGACTGAAGGATCGCGCAACTTAGCATAGGAAGGACTCGTCATGGCTGTCCTGCTGAGAAACACCTTCAAGGCCTGGATCGACCGCGCACCGGGCGCGCCGCCGAAGCTGGTCATGACCGGCAACGTGCGGGTCCCGACCAACGGCTGGCAGGCCCGGCTGACCAAGCGCTCGCCGCAGGGGATCAATCCGAAGATCCTGATCCTCGACGTGAACACCGAGCACCCGGGCGGCGTGGGGCAGGAGGAGATCACCACGATCCCGCTGCGCTATGAGGAAAGCCCGCCGCAGGACGAGTACGGCCAGGTGATGATCGCGAACGGCCGGGGCGAAATCGTCGTCTGCGTTGGCCGCACGCTTTAGCCGGACGGTCGCGCCGGTGGTGTTCCGGCCCGCCAACGCGGTTGCGGGAGCGATCCACCGCAGCGCTTGCCAGCCCAGATGCGAGCGGGTAGAAGGCTGCCACGCCTGAGCCGTGATTTGCGCCCAAACGCGCTTCCGGCCGCAGTCGGACAAATGATCAAGTCGTTGAATTTGTTCGGCTATTCCGTTGGGGAATGGTGTAACGGTAGCACAACAGACTCTGACTCTGTTTGTCTTGGTTCGAATCCAGGTTCCCCAGCCAATTCCGGGCGCTTTTCCCACCTCGTGATTTTCGCCCCGGGGCCGCACCCTTGTAAAACTTCGCCCATCGCGACGGTTTGCCTCATCTGAAATCGCATCGTCCGGGTCGGATCGCCGCGCGCCCCGTCGTCCTTGGGACGCATAACCCAAGGAGATCCGTGATGCCCTATGTCGATGGTTTCGTGCTGGCGGTGCCGAAGGACAGGATCGAGGCTTACAAGGCCCTGGCGAAAATGGCCTGCGCAGTCTGGATGGAGCACGGCGCGCTCGATTACGTCGAATGCATCGGTGACGACGTACCCTATGGCGAGCTGACGTCGTTTCCGCGCGCGGTGATGGCGAAGGAGGACGAGGTCGTGGTGTTCTCCTGGATCGTCTACCGCGACCGAGAGACGCGTGATGCCGTCAACAAGAAGGTGATGGCGGACGAGCGGTTCAAGGGCGCCGACATGCCGTTCGACGGCAAGCGCATGATCTATGGCGGTTTCACGACACTGCTGCGGGCGAGCGAGATGGGTAGCTGAGCCCACGCTTCGTAGGGTGGATTAGCGATAGCGTAATCCACCTCTTTCATCCCCGCAGAGACAGACAGTGGTGGATTACGCCTGTCGGCTAATCCACCCTACGACCGCTCTTCGGGTTGTCTCACGCGAACAAAGCCACGGCAGATAGAGCGCGGCACGCCCGCGCGTCATTGCTGCTCCCTCATGCAGCATCGTCGCAATCCGTGTCACCTTGCCGGTACTCGGCTGGCATGCCATCCTCTCACCGCCAGGCATAATCAAACGGAAGCGGGCGGCTCGCCCAAGCCTTCCAAAAAATCTTGGTTGGGGAAACCCTTTGGGAGGTCTGATTTCATGAATTTGAAGCACGTCACCGGGCTGCTTTGCGCGGCCGCGATGTCCCTTGTGTTGGCCGCCGGCGCCCAAGCCGAGGACAAGGTCGTCAAGATCGGCGTGATCCTGCCGATGTCGGGCGGCACGGCCTCGATCGGGGCGCATGCCAAGGCGGCGCTCGAGGTCGCCACTGATATCGTCAACAACGCCCATCCCGAGCTCGGCAATCTGCCGCTGGCGAAGAACGCAGGCCTTGCCGGCCTCGGCGGCGCCAAGATCGAGGTCGTCATCGCCGACAATCAGGGCAACCCGGCGACCGGCCAGAACCAGGCGCTGCGCCTGATCACGGAAGACAAGGTGGCAGCTGTGTTCGGCGCCTACCAGTCCGGCATCACGCTGACCTCGAGCGCGATCGCCGAGAAATACGGCATTCCCTATCTGAACTCGGAATCGGTCGCCGCCAATCTCACCGAGCGCGGCTTCAAATGGTTCTTCCGCACCACGCCGATCGCGACCGATTTTGCCAAAGCCTATGTCGACTTCCTCGCTGATATGAAGGCTGCCGGTGCCAAGACCGATGCGATCGCACTGGTCCATGACAACACCGAATACGGCACCTCGGTCGCCAACACGATCGCCGGCGCCTTCAAGGAGAAGGGCCAGCCGGTCGCGCTCGACGTCGCCTATCCCGTCAATGCGACGGACGTGCAGGGCCAGGTGCTCCAGCTCAAGGACAAGAAGCCCGACGTGATCATCATGATCAGCTACACGTCGGATGCGATCCTGTTCGCCAAGACCATGCAGTCGCTCGACTACAAGCCGGCGATTCTGCTCGCCGACGATGCCGGCTATTCCGATCCGTCCTTCATCAAGGCGGTCGGCAAGATCTCGCAGGGCGTGTTCAACCGCTCGTCCTGGGCCGTCGGGCCATCAGGTTCGCCCTCGGCCATCATCGCCGACATGTACAAGAAGAAGAGCGGCGAGGAGATGGATGACACCGTCGGCCGCCAGATGCAGGGCTTCTTCGTGCTGGCGGATGCCATCGACCGCGCCGGCTCGACCGATCCCGCAAAAATCCAGGCCGCGCTGAAGGCGACGGACCTGAAGCCCGAGCAATTGATGATGGGCTACAAGGGCGTGAAGTTCGACGACAAGGGCCAGAACGTGCTCGCCTCCGGCCTCATCATCCAGCTCCAGGACGGCGAGAATTACACGGCCGTCTGGCCGAAGGCCAATGCCGAGAAGCCGCCGGTGCTGCCCTACAAGGGCTGGTGAGAGTTTTTGGAGGCGGGGTCACGCGCCCCGCCATTTGCCAATTGATTTGATCAGAGCAACGCGGCTCATGTCCTTTGTCCTCGTGCAGGTGATCGTCGGCGGGCTCCTGCTTGGCGCCGTCTACGCCCTGTTTTCCTCGGGCCTCACGCTGGTGTGGGGCATGATGAACATCGTCAATTTCGCGCATGGCGACTTCGTCATGCTCGGCATGTACGTCGCCTATGTGGTCTATACCCTGATGGGGGGCGGACCGATCCTCGGCGCGCCGCTGGCGACGCTGGTGCTCGCGACCGTCGGTGTCGTGGTCTATTTCGCCCTGATCCGCGGCATCATGAAGGGGCCGATGCTGGCGCAGATCCTCGGCACCTTCGGGCTTGCGCTGCTGCTGCGCTATTCGGTGTTCTGGTGGTTCGGCGCCAACTTCCTGTCGATGCCGCCGAACATTGTCGGCGGCACCTACGCGTTCGCAGGCTTGCGTATCGAGGCCTCGCGGTTGCTGGCTGGCGTCGTCGCGCTGCTGGTGACGCTCGGCCTGCATCTGCTGCTGACCCGTACCTCGCTCGGCTCAAAGATGCTGGCGGTGGCGGAGGACCAGACCGCAGCTCAACTCATGGGCATCCGTCCCGATACCATGCAGGCGATCGCCTGGGCGATCGCGGCGGGCGCCACTGGGCTAGCCGGCGCGCTGATCGCGAACTTCTTCTATATCGTGCCGACGGTCGGCGAGACGCTCGGCATCGTCGCCTTCGTCACGGTCTCGCTCGGCGGTTTTGGTAGCGTGCCGGGCGCGCTGGTCGCGGGCCTCTTGATCGGCGTGATCGAGTCGCTGTCCGGCTATCTGATCGGCGCGATCTACAAGGATATCGTCGTCTATGTCCTGTTCCTGCTCTTCCTCTCGTTCCGGCCACAGGGCCTGATGGGCAAGATGTGATGAGAAAGCTGTGATGCGGCGCTGGATCTGGCTCTCGGTCGTCGCAGTCTTTGCGATCGCCTATCCGCTGCTGCTGTCCTCGCCGTTCCAGCAGCGCCTGGGCGCGCTGGTGCTGCTCTATGCGATTGCGGCCTCGGCCTGGAACATCGTGGGCGGTTACGCCGGCCAGGTCTCGGTCGGCCATGTCGTGTTCTTCGGCTGCGGCGCTTATGCCGCGATGGGCTCCTACGCAAAATTCGGCCTGTCGCCGCTATTCGGCATTCCCGGCGGCATCGTGATCGCGGTCGGGCTCGCCGCAATCATCGGCGTGCCGACGCTGCGGCTGTCAGGCCATTATTTCAGCATGGCGACGATCGCGGTGGCCGAGACGATGCGGCTGATCGTGACCAACACCGACTGGCTGGGCGCCGCCGTCGGCCTCTCGGGTCCGACCGTGCCGCGCAACATCTTCGATCTCTCGTTCCTGTCGTCGCTGCCGTATTACTATCTCTTCCTGTTCGTGCTCGTGATCACGCTGTTTATCACCTGGTGGATGACCAACAGCCGGATGGGGTTTTACCTGCGCGCGATCAAGGATTCCGAGCGGGCCGCGCGCTCGCTCGGCGCGCCTGCCAGCCGCACAAAACTCTACGCCTACATGCTGAGTGCGGCGCTGACGAGCGTCGCCGGTGCGCTCTATGCGATGATGTTCGGCTTCGTCGATCCCGAGTCAGGGCTTGGCATCCTGATCTCGGTCAAAATCCTGATCATGGCAGCACTCGGCGGAGCGGGGCTGCTGTTCGGGCCGCTGGTGGGCGCGGCGATCCTGGTGCCGCTGGAGGAGATCTCCAACAGCTGGCTCGGCGGCAAGGGCGCCGGGCTCACCTTCGTGGTCTATGGCGCGATCATCGTGCTGATCGCGCGGTTCCAGCCGGGCGGCCTGCTCAGCCTGTTCACGCAGCGAAGAAAATCCAAGAGCGACACAGAATCCAAGAGCGACACAGGAGCGGGCCATGCTCCTTGAAGCGCGCGGCATCACAAAGGCGTTCGGCAGCTTCAAGGCGGTGGACGACGCGTCCGTGACGCTGGAGCAGGGCGACATTCTCGGCCTGATCGGCCCGAACGGCGCCGGAAAATCCACCTTCTTCAACTGCCTCACCGGCGATCTCAAGGCCACCTCGGGCCGCGTGCTGTTCGAGGGGCGCGACATCACCGACTTCACGCCGGAGCAGCGCGCTGGACTCGGGCTCGCGCGTACTTTCCAGGTGCCGCAGACGTTCGAAGGCATGACGGTGCTCGAGAACGTCATGATCGGCGCCTTCCTGCGCACCTCGCATCGCAAGGAGGCCGAGACCAAGGCGCGCGCCGTGCTGGAGCGTGTCGGCATGAGCAGGCTTGCGGATGCGCCGGCGCGCTCGCTCGGCACGCCCGGCCGCAAGCGGCTGGAGATTGCGCGCGCACTTGCGACCGAGCCAAAAGTGCTGCTGCTCGACGAGGCCATGGCCGGCCTCAACGCGCATGAGGTGAGGCTCGCGATCGATCTCGTCCGCGACATCCACCGTTCCGGCATCACGCTCGTCATCGTCGAGCACATCATGGAAGTGATCATGTCGCTCGCGAGCCGCGTGATGGTGTTTCACCAGGGCAAGGAGATCGCCCGCGGGTCACCTCGCGAAGTCACCTCCAACCCCGCGGTGATCGAGGCCTATCTCGGCAAGCGTGCGGCCAAGGCGGCCGCCGGCCACACGCCGGTCGAGCTGATGGGCGGGCCGGACCTATGAGTGGCGCGCTGCTGCGGATCGAGCATCTCGAAGTACGCTATGGCGACCTCATCGGCGTCTCCGATGTGTCGCTGGAGGTGCCCGAAGGCAGCGTCGTCGCGCTGCTCGGCTCCAATGGCGGCGGCAAGACCACGACGTTGAATGCGATCGCCGGACTCATTCCCGTGCATTCCGGATCGATCAGCTTTCGCGGCGAGGAGATCGCCGGCCAGAAGGCGTTTGCGATCGTGCGCAAGGGCCTTGCGCTGTCGCCGGAAGGCTGGCGGCTGTTCGTGCAGCAGAGCGTCGAGAACAACCTCATGCTCGGCGCGACGCCGCTGCACGATAGATCGCGCCAGGCGACGCTCTTGGAGCGCGTCTACGAGTTCTTCCCGCGCCTGAAGGAGCGTCGCAATCAGCGCGCCGGCACCATGTCCGGCGGTGAACGGCAGATGCTCGCAGTCGGCCGTGCACTGATGAGCGACCCGAAGCTGCTGATGCTGGATGAACCCTCGCTCGGCCTCGCGCCGGCGGTGGTCGAATCCATGTACGAAACCTTCGGCCGCCTGCATCGCGAGGGCCTGACCATCCTGCTCGCCGAGCAATCGATCGAGCTCGCGCTGGAGGTCTCGGATTTTGCCACCGTGCTTCAGGTCGGCAAGAGCGTGCTGTCGGGCACGGCGGCGGCGCTCGCGGAGGACCCGCAGGTGCAGAAGGCCTATCTCGGGGTGGGCTGATTGATCTCCAGGCCCAGCAACACCCCGGGGCAGTAGCTACTTGATCTTGTCGTAGGCCGCCGCGAAATCGCCCAGTGGCATCGGGATCGCGATGGTCTCCTTGGCCATGTTCTGGAAGGCGACCTTCAGCTGCTTGCCCGAGCGCAGGGTTGCCAGCAGGTCCGGCGCGATCGGCGTCGAGGCGTAGCAACCGCGGTTCTCGCAGGTCTGGATCTGGAGGTCGACCGCCTTGCCCTCGTCGACCTGGAGTTTTGCGCCGACGGGAAGGTTGAGGCCGAGCGGCAATTGCAGCAGCGCCACCGGCGTGCGGGTGTCGGGCGCGATGCGGATGTTGATCAGGACGATGGTCTGGCCAGTCTTGGTCAGCACCGCGTTCTGCTCCATCGCGCATTCGAGCGGCGCATCGCGGCTCACGCTGGTGCAGCGCACGACCCAGCCGGCCTGCTGCGCCGGAGCACCGTCGGTCTGCGGCTGCGTCGGGGCGGGCGCGGGCTGTGCGGCCGGGGCAGCAGGGGCGGCGTTCTTCTTGGCGCCCTGCTGGGCATACACGGCGCCGCTCGACAACAGGAGCACGGCGGCGAGGGCGACAAGTCTGGATTGCATGAGCATGGCAAAACCGCGTTGGCGTGAACCGAGGGCCCCGCTGTAGCGTCGCGGGAGCCGTGGCGCAAGCTTACTCGGCGGCTTCCTTGACGGTGCGGTGCTCGGGCGTCTCGTGGCCTTCGTCGTCGTCCGAACGGCCCCAGGCGGAGAACCAGTTGTTGAGCTTGTCGAGGTAGAGATAGACGACGGGCGTCGTGAACAGCGTCAGCGCCTGGCTGACGATCAGGCCGCCGACCATGGCGTAGCCGAGCGGCTGGCGGATTTCGGCGCCGGTGCCGTGGCCGAGCATCAAGGGCACGCCGCCGAGCAGTGCTGCCATCGTCGTCATCATGATCGGACGGAAGCGTAAGAGCGCAGCCTGGCGGATCGATTCCTCCGGCGTCTTGTGATGATCGCGCTCGGCGGCAATCGCGAAGTCGACCATCATGATGCCGTTCTTCTTCACGATGCCGATCAGCAGAATGACGCCGATCAAGGCAATGAGGCTGAACTCGAAGCCGGCCGCCATCAGGATCGCGAGCGCGCCGACGCCGGCCGATGGCAGGGTCGACAGAATCGTGATCGGATGGATGTAGCTCTCATAGAGGATGCCGAGGATCAGATAGACCACGACGAGAGCGGCGAGGATCAGCAGCGGCACGGTGCCGAGCGACTGCTGGAACGCCTGCGCCGTGCCCTGGAAGCTCGAGTTCAGTGTCGGCGGTGCACCGAGATCGGCCATCGCCTTCTGCACGGCCTCGGTGGCCTGACCGAGCGCGACGCCTTGCGCCAGGTTGAAGCTGATCGTGATCGCCGGGAACTGGCCCTGGTGGCTGATCGAGAGCGGACGGACCGGATCGGTGGTCCAGGTCGCAAAGGTCGACAGCGGCACCTGGTCGCCGGTCAGCGGCGATTTCAGGTAGAGCTTGTTCAGGCTGTCGAGACTGCCCTGCATCTCCGGCAGGATCTCGAGGATCACCTTGTAGGTGTTGAGCTGGGTGAAATACTGCGTGACCTGCCGCTGTCCGAACGCGTCGTACAGCGTGTCGTCGATCAGCTGCGGCTGGATGCCGTAGCGCGCCGCAGTATCGCGGTTGATCTTGAGCTGGACCGTGGTGCCTTGCGTCTGCTGGTCGGTCGCGACGTCGCGCAGCTCCGGCAGCGTCGCCATCTTGGCAAGGATCTTTGGCGCCCAGTCGTTGAGCTCGGCGAGATCGGCATCCTGCAAGGTGAATTCGAACTGCGTGCGCGTCGGCCGGCCGCCGAGCCGGACGTCCTGCGCCGCCTGCATGTAGAGGCGGGCACCCGACACCTTCTCGAGTTTGGGACGCAGCCGCGCGATGATCTGCTGTGCCGAGGCCTCGCGCTCGTCGCGCGGCTTCAGCGTGATGAACATGTTGCCGTTGTTGCCCGCGCGGCCGCTGCCGCCGATGTTCATCGCGATCGTGGCGACGTCCGGGTCTTCCATCACGATCTTCCCGAGCTCGACTTGGCGCCGCTGCATCTCCTTGAACGAGATGTCCTGCGAGGCTTCCGAGGTCGCGGTGATCAGGCCGACGTCCTGCTGCGGGAAGAAGCCCTTCGGGATCAGGACGAACAGGTAGACCGACAGAGCGAGCGTGGCGAAGAAGATCGCAAGCGTCGTGCGCCGCCAGGCAAGGGCGTGATCCAGTCCGTATTCATAACCGCGCAGCATGGCGTCGAAGGCGCGCTCGCTCCACTGGTAGAACTTGCCGTGGGTGACTTCCCCATGGGCGCGCAGGAAGCGCGAGGCCATCATCGGCGTCAGCGTCAGCGACACGAACATCGAGACGAAGATCGTCATCGCCAGCACGACCGCGAATTCGCGGAACAGGCGGCCGATGATGCCGCCCATCAGCAGCAGCGGGATCAGCACCGCGACCAGCGAGATAGAGATCGAGACGATGGTGAAGCCGATTTCCTTGGAGCCGCGGAAGGCCGCCGCCATCGGCGATTCGCCTTCTTCGATATAACGCGTGATGTTCTCCAGCATCACGATGGCGTCGTCGACGACGAAACCGACCGCGATGGTGAGCGCCATCAGCGACAGATTGTCGAGCGAATAGCCGGCCACCCACATCAGGGCGCACGCACCCAGCAGCGCCAGCGGAACCGTGATGGTGGGAATGACGGTCGCCCAGAAGCTGCGCAGGAAGATGAAGATGACCATGACCACGAGGGCGATGGTCAGAAGCAGTGTGAACTGGACGTCCTCGACGGCGGCGCGGATGGTCGTGGTGCGGTCGCTGATGAGCTCGATCTTGATCGCGGGCGGGATCGCCGCCACGAGGCGAGGCAGGGTCGCCTTGATCCGATCGACGGTCTCGATGACGTTGGCGCCCGGCTGCTTGAAGATGACCAGGAACACGCCGCGTTTGCCGTTGGCCCAGGCTGCCTGCTTGGCGTCTTCGGCGCCGCTGACGGCTTGGCCGATGTCGCGGATTCGCAACGGACCGCCGTTGCGATAGGCAATGATGACGTCGTTCCAGTCCTTGGACTGGGTCAGCTGGTCGTTGGCGTAGATCGTATAGGCGCGCTTCTCGCCGTCGATATTGCCCTTGGGGCTGTCGACGGTGGTGATCGCGATCTGACTGCGCACGTCCTCCATCGACAGGCCCTTGGCGACGAGTTTCGCCGGGTCGATCTGAATGCGGATGGACGGCTTCTGCTGGCCGCCGATGAAGACCTGCGCGACGCCGGAGAGCTGGCTGATCTGCTGGGCCAGCTGGGCGTCGACCGCGTCGCTGACGCTGGTCAGCGGCAGCGTCTCCGACGTCGCCGACAGCAGCAGGATCGGGGCGTCGGCCGGGTTGACCTTGCGGTAGGTCGGCGGCGAGGGCAGGTTCTTCGGCAATTGGCCGCTGGCGGCGTTGATCGCGCCCTGCACGTCGTTGGCGGCGCCGTCGATGCTGCGGTTGAGGTCGAACTGGATGGTGATCGAGGCGGTGCCGAGATAACTCGTCGAGGTCATCTGGGCGATGCCGGGAATCTGGGCGAACTGGCGCTCCAGAGGCTGCGCCACCGACGAGGCCATCGTCTCCGGGCTGCCGCCCGGCAAATTGGCCGTGATCTGGATGGTCGGGAAGTCCACTTGCGGCAGCGGCGCGACCGGTAGCAGGGGGTAGGCGACGAGACCGACAAAGAGAATGCCGGCCATCAGCAGCGAGGTGCCGATGGGATAACGGATGAAAGGTGCCGAAATCCCGCCCTCGGTCATTCCTGTCGTACCTTGTTCTGGGCCGGATCCGAGCTCGCCACCGCCGTCGAGACGAGGCTTCCGGGCTGGACCTTGAATTGACCGCCGGTGATCACCTGCTGACCCGGGCTCAAGCCGTCATCAACGACCGAACGACCGTCGATGCCGTAGCTGACCTTGATCTTGTGCACTTCGGCCTTGTTGTCCTGATTGACGGTATAGGCGTAGAGGCCATTGGTCGAATGCTGAACCGCGTCATCCGGAACCACGGTCGCATCCTTCAGCGTCCGGACCAGAAGGCGCGTCGAAACCGACTGGCCCGGCCACAGCGCGTGGTCCTTGTTCTCGAACACCGCCTTGAGCCGAATAGTCCCGCTGGACGTGTCGACCTGGTTGTTGATGACGGCAAGCTTGCCCTCGGCAAGCGTCTTTTTCCCGTCGGTGGTGTAGGCGATCACCTTCAATGCGCCGGCCTTCTGGCCTTCGCTGATGTAAGGCAGCTGATCCTCTGGCGCGGTGAAGATCACCGAGATCGGCTCGACCTGCGAGATCATCACGATGCCGGTCTGCGTAGAGGCGGTCACGATGTTGCCGACGTCGACTTGGCGCAGGCCGGCGACGCCGGTGATTGGCGTTTTGACCTGGGTGTAGTCGAGCTGGGTCTGGGCGTTGGAGATAGCGGCCTCGTCGGCGGCGATCTGCGCGGTGAGTTGGGCAACGGTGGAGCGCTGGGTGTCGACGCGTTGCGCGGTGGCGAACTCGCCGAGTTTCATGGCGCGCTGGAGTTCGAGATTGGCGTTGGCGAGGCTCGCCTCGTCCTGCGCCTTCTTGGCCTTGGCCTGGTCGAGCGTGGCTTGATAGGGGCGGGGATCGATCGAGGCGAGAAGGTCACCTTCCTTGACGATCTGGCCTTCGGCGAAGGCGATCTTGTCGATCTGGCCGTCCACCCTTGTCCGGACTTGTACGGTGTTGAAACCCTGCACCGTGCCGAGACCGGTCAGGTAGACCGGGAAATCGACCTTCTGGACCGGTGCAACGCTCACGGGAATGGCGGACGCGCGCGGCGGGCCTTTCTGTGCGGTCTGGGCTTTTCCGGCCTCGGGCGAGCCGTATTTCTGCCAACCATAGTAACCCGCGGTGGCCACGGCCGCGATGATGACAATCCAGAGTATCGGCCGTGATTTTTTCATATCGGCTCGTTGGCTCGTATGCCCAAAACGACAAATTATGGGGCAATCGTAGGGTTCCAGCGCGCTTGTATAATACACGCCAAGTTCCACTGTAAACAGCACTATCCGCTGAGAATCCTAAACAATTGGAAAGCTTTGCACTGCTTAGGCAACCCTCTGGCGCGTCGGTGTGCAGTGCTGCATTTTCCCGGCACGAACCATCAGCGTGCAAAAATTAGACAGCACTCGCAGACGGTGTGGACGGAGCGGAACGGGTCGCGCATCGCTTGATCAGCCGCCGCAGGATTAGCGCCTTTCGAGAACGGTTCTAAGTCGGGCGGGCGGCGTTTCGGTTGTCAGGAAAATCGGCATCGTCCATATCGGCGCCGCCACCAGGGGAGCACAGCATGGACGAATTGAACGGCAAGCTGATCGCGTGTCAGATCCTGATCACTGGATTGATCGCGCGCGTCGCCAACGAGCAGCGCGACCCCTTGCGCTTCCTCACCGACTTCCGCGACGAGATCAAAGCGGTTGTCAACGGCGTCAACATCGCGGGCATGGACAACAGCGATCGGGTGCGAGCGGTCGCGCAGAAGACCGTCGACGAATTGTTCTCGCTGATGAAGCCGCCGAGCAGCGATTGATGCCGCGCGCGAGCGCTGATTTAGCGGCATTTCTCGCGTTCGTTTTAGAACGAGTCCAATCTACGTTTAGAACCGTTTCAAACTGCAATTTAGAATCGTTTTGATCTGGACTTATTCAAGCGTTCTCGCGGCTTGCCCGCATTGACCCACTATTTTGCCACCGATACCAACAGCCTAATCGCTCATCGAAGTGAATGAGCGAACATGAAGATGGGGCGTGGTGTAATGGGGCAGGTGGTCGCACCGAAGTCGTTGCGTGCGGTGGCAGCGTTCAATCCGGTGGATGAGAAGTCCGCAGGCGTTTCCGGCAAGAAGGTCTCGGCCGTCGCGAGCCTGATCGCGGTGGCGTCGGTGTCGAGCGGCGCAGAAGCGCAGCAGTCGAACCTGCCGCCGGTGACGGTCGATGCGCCGGTACAACGTCCGCGTCCGACGGCTTCCAAGCCCACAGCGGATCAGGTCCGCGCGCGCAACGCGCTTCGCCGCGCCGCGCAGCGTCAGCAGGCAGCGCAGCAGGCTGCTCCCGCCACGCCGTCCGGTGCCCCCGACGGCAATCCCTATGCCGATCCGGCGGCGCCCTACAAGATCGACCGTGTCCAGGCCTCGGGCAAGTTTCCTGAGCCACTTCTGAACACGCCGAAGACCATCACCGTGCTCAGCAAGGAAGTGCTGGACGACAAGAACGCCACGTCGCTGAGGGAGGTTGGGCGCTCGACTGCCGGCGTGACGCTCGGCTCGGGCGAAGGCGGCAATGCGTTCGGCGACCGCTTTTTCATCCGCGGCTTCGATGCGCGCAACGACGTCTTCATCGACGGCATCCGCGATCCCGCGGTGTCCATCCGCGAGAACTTCTTCACCGAGCAGCTCGAGATCCTGCGCGGCCCGGCCTCCTCCTATGCAGGCCGCGGCACCGCGGGCGGTGCGATCAACATCGTCACCAAGCAGGCGACCGATCGTAACTTCCAGAACGCTGAGACCACCTTCGGCACCGACATGACCAAGCGCGTCACGATCGACGTCAACCAGGTCATCGATCCGACCTTCTCGGTGCGCGTCGGCGGCCTGTTCCAGGACGCCAATGTCGCCGGTCGCAACTACGTGACCGACAATCGATGGGGCACTTTCATCTCGACCAAATACGCCCCAACCAACGACTTCAAGATCACCACGAACTACGTCCACACCGATCTCAGCGGCTACCCGGATTTCGGTGTGCCCTACTACAAGCAGGGCAACGCCCCGGCCACCGAAGCAGGCATTCCGCGTGGGACCTGGTACGGCCTCCTCAATCGCGACTTCCAGACCGCGCGGCAGGATTTCGGCACGCTGACGGCAGAATATAAGCCGACCAACAACATCACCCTGACCAGCCGGACTCGCATGGAGCAGTCGACGCTGGAATATATCGGCACGTTGCCGCAGTCGCCCATAACGACCGACCCCGATCCGACAAAGTGGACGATCACCGCGAGCGCGCAGAGCCGCAATCAGTGGGTCGACGTCATCGCCAACCAGGAAGACGCCACGTTCAAGTTCAACACGGGATCGGTCAAGCACACGGCGGTGACCGGGCTCGAGGTCTCGAACGAGCGTATCGGAATCGGCCGCTACAACGGGCTTGCGTCGGAGGTGTTTGGATCGGGATTCAGCAGTAGTGGAGCTCTGACCCTCCAGAATATGTATTCACCGGGCTACACCTACACCCCTGGTCCGTTTAACCCGGTGCTCACCGGCGATCCGACCCGCTACAACGTCGACAGCGGTGCCGTCTACGTGATGGACACGGCGAACTGGGAAGACACCATCATCTTGAACGGCGGCGTGCGCTGGGACAGCTATAAGCTGAATTCGTCGATTGCCGCGGCTTCGAGCAGTGTCGACTCAGACTTCGTCAACTACAACGCCGGCATCGTCTACAAGCCGGTTTCGATCGGCAGCCTTTATGCGGCCTATGCGACCTCGACCAATCCGTTCGGTTCCGAGCTTGACGCAACCGGTACGGATTATGGCTCGTCTCCGCCGACCGGCACCACGATCCTGGGACCCGAGAAGAACAAGGCGGCGGAAGTCGGCACCAAATGGGAGCTGTTCGACCGCCACCTGCTGGTGAGCGGCGCGCTGTTCCACACGACCAAGGACAATGCCCGCGAGACCAACGCTGCCGGTCAACTCACCTCGGGTGCGGCGTATCGGATCCAGGGTATCGACATCGAGGCGAGCGGCAAGCTGACCGATCGCTGGAGCATCTTCGGCGGCATCGTGCTGATGGACTCGAAGGTGACCAAGAGCAACATCGCCAGCAATGTCGGCCTGCAGCTCGCCAACGTCGCGCATCAGTCGTTCAGCTTGCTCACCAAGTACAAGTTCGACGGCGACTGGGAGCTCGGCGGCCAGGCGGTGTTCCGCTCCAAGGTCTACGGCGGCACCTTCGGCGCCAACACCGGCACGCTGATCCCGAGCTATTGGCGCTTCGATGCGTTCGTCGAGAAGAAGATCGACAAGAACTGGACCATGAAGTTCTACGCGCAGAACCTCACCAACAAGCTCTATTACGACACGCTCTATCGCAGTGCGACGCCGTTCGTGGCGGTCGCGCCGGGCAGGGCGTTCTACATCGTGACAACGGCAAAGTTCTGAGCATGTTGACGTGCCTGCCTGGCGTTCTCAGCAAGGAAGATGTGGCGGAGTTCCGCCGCATCATGGACGCCAGCGAGTGGGAAGACGGCCGTTCCACCGCGGGCGCACAGTCAGCAATGGTCAAGCGCAACGAGCAGTTGCCGCCGGATAGCGAGGTCGCGCGCAAGCTCGGCAACCGCATCATTTCGGCGTTGACGTCGAACCCGCGGTTCCTGGCTGCGGCGATCCCGCTCCAGATCTTTCCGCCGCTGTTCAACCGCTATGCGGCGGACAGCGGCCATCATTTCGGCCTGCATGTCGACAACGCGATCCGCGGCGACCGCCTGACCGGCCTTCGCATCCGCACGGATTTGTCGGTCACGCTGTTCCTCAGCGAGCCGGAGGAATACGACGGTGGCGAACTTGTGATCGAGGACACCTACGGTTCGCACGAAGTCAAGTTGCAAGCAGGCGACTGCGTGCTCTATCCCTCGACCAGCCTGCATCTCGTCACGCCGGTGACCCGGGGAGTGCGGGTTGCGTCTTTCTTCTGGCTTCAGAGCATGATACGGGACGATCAAGCCCGGAGCATGATCTTTGACCTCGACACCGCGATACAGGCGCTGGTGGGACGGCTCGGGCGTGACGATCCCGAAACGGTCAAATTGACGGGTATCTATCACAATCTCATTCGCTACTGGGCCGAAGTATGAAGATCATGTCCTTCCAAGCAAGCCTTGCCACAGCCGCCATTCTGACGGCCGCCTGGCTCGCATCGCCCGTTTCCGCCCAGACACCGACCCAGCCGGCAGCGCCGGCCCAGTCGACGGCGCCCGCGGCCAGTCCGGTTCCGGCAGCTGCGGCCCCGACCGCGGCCGCGCCGGCGGCTCCCTCGGCCACCGTACCGGCCGCGAAGCCGGACGTGTTCGGTGCCCCGCCGGTCATGAAGGAATTGTCACCCTGGGTGATGTTCATGTCGGCGGACGTCGTCGTCAAGGCGGTGATGATCGGGCTCGCCTTCGCATCGCTGATGACCTGGACCGTCCTCATCGCCAAATCGATCGAGCTGTCGGTTGCTTCGACCAAGCTTCGTTCGGCGTTGAAGAAGATCGCGGAGGTGCGCTCGCTTGCGGAAGCGCAAATGGCGCTCGGCGCCAAGGAGGGCATCCTGCCGTCCTTCCTGGCGGCGGCGTTGCGCGAGGCGCGGATGTCGGCGGGCCTGTCCAGCGATACCGGTATCAAGGAGCGGGCGGCCTCGAGCTTCCAGGAGATCGTGCGTGCCGAGGCGCGGCGCATCCGCATCGGCATGGGCGTGCTGGCGACGATCGGCTCGACATCGCCCTTCGTCGGCCTGTTCGGCACGGTCTGGGGCATCATGAACAGTTTCATCGGCATCTCGAAGTCGCAGACGACCAACCTCGCGGTGGTCGCGCCCGGCATCGCCGAGGCGCTGCTCGCGACCGCGATCGGCCTCGTCGCCGCCATTCCCGCGGTCATCATCTACAACCACTTCTCGCGCGTGACGAAGAGCTATCTCGAACTCGTCAGCCGTGCCTCGGGCGCGGCGGGGCGGCTGCTCTCGCGCGATCTCGATCGCAGCCACGGCAGCGTGCATTCGCGCGCAGCGGAGTGACCCATGGCCGTTTCGCTCACGGACAATGATGACGACGACGATTTCTCGGAAACGCATGACATCAACGTCACGCCGTTCATCGACGTCATCCTGGTGCTGCTGATCATCTTCATGGTCGCTGCTCCGCTGTCCACGGTCGACCTGCCGATCGATCTGCCGACGTCGAGCTCGATGCCGCAGAAGAAGCCGGACAAGCCGACCTATCTCAGCATCAAGCGCGATCTGGGGCTTGCGATCGGAGAGGATGCCGTCCACCGGGCCGATTTGATCACGACCCTCGACTCGATGTCGGACATGAGCAAGGACAAGTACGTCTTCCTGCGTGCCGATCGTTCCGTTCCTTACGGCGAGTTGATGGGCGTCATGGAGCTGTTGCGCTCCGGCGGCTACACCAAGGTGAAGCTGGTGACGCTCGAGGGGCCTCCCATGGCGGCGGGAGCGCCTGCCGCGGGCGCTGCGCAGCCTTAGAGGTTCGTCATGTCTGACACCGAGCTCGAACCCAGATCATCCCGACGGCTTTGGATTTTGGCCGCCGTGACCGCGCTCGTCCTCCATGTCGGTGGTGCGGCGCTCGCGCTGGCGAACCTGAAGGCCGACGATGGCGACGAAGGGCTAGGCGCTGCGGGGGCGGAGTTCGCAGTCGAGATGACGTCGCCGCCGGCTCAGGAATCCGACCGGGCACCCGGGCCCCAGGATTCCGAGGAGCAGGAAGAGCGCCCGGAGATGCCCGAGCAGAAGGCCGAGGTCAAAGAGACGGATCTTCCACAGGACCGGCCGCAACAGGTCGAGGAGGCCGATCGCCTCGTCACCGAGAACAAGCCGAAGAAGGAGCAGGACGAGGAGCCGAAGATCGCCGCCGTCGAAACGCCGGCCATGGAGGCCGCACAGAAGTCGGTTGCGATGGAGCGGCAGACCTTTGAGGATGCGACCCGCGAGGCCGAGAAGGCCATGGCGCCGGTGCTCGGCATCGGCAAGGACCTTCTGAAGCTGACGGCCGACTGGAACCGCAAGATCAGCGCGCACCTTTCGGCGCACAAGGTCAATCCGGAGGGCAAGGAGCCCAATAACGAGGTGGCCAAGGTGAGCTTTGCGCTCAACCGCAGGGGCAACGTGCTTTCGGTCGATATCGCGACGTCGTCCGGGGATAAGGCGTACGATGCCGCCGCGATCGCCATGGTCCGCAAGTCCGACCCGTTCCCGCAACCGCCGGCCGGCCTGACCGAAGACCGGATCGAGCGCACCGTCGAGATATTCTTCAAGCCTCCGTCGGAGGAGAAGAAAAAGAAGAAGCAGGCTCAGCGCCAGTAGAGCCGGATCCCGACATAGACCACGACCAGGCAGGCGAAGATCAGCGCCACCGGGAGCGGCCGCCTCTGGGTGGCGCTGGCGGTCGACCCAAAGAAGCTGACTTTCGCCTTTGGCTTGGGCGCCGGGCGCCGGAAAGCGGTAACATTGTCCGCCGCCGCTTCGGGCGGTCGGGTGCGGACGTCGGGTGGGGTTCCGGCGCCGCCCATCTCGGCATAATAGGCCTTGTAGATCGCGGCGATGGTGGCCTCGGTGGCTTCGCCCTCACTCATCTGCGCCAGCAGGTTCTTGTAGCTCGCGAGGAACTCCTGGGCCTCCGGAGGCAACGCGGATGAGCCGTTGAGCTTGGCCATCATCTTCCAGGTCGCAAAATCAGCGCGGGCACGGGTGTCCGCGCGTCGCGCGATCAGCATATCGGCAGCTTTGACCAAGTCGGCCTCTGGCCCTTCGGCTTGTGTTCGGGTGTTCTGATCAACTACGCATTGCCGGTCAGAAAGAGAACAGCCTGAATCACATAACCGGTCAACGTTCGCAGTATTGCTGAAATAACATCAAGATTTAGACCGAACTGCGAGCCCGCGAGCGGCAGCAGGATCAGCAGGCCGATCAGGATCAGCATCCCGAACGGCTCGAGCCGGGCCAGCGGCAGCGCGAGCGGCCGCGGCAGCAGCCCGACCGCGACCCGCCCGCCATCGAGCGGCGGGATCGGCATCATGTTGAACACCGCCAGGACCGCGTTAATGAGCAGCGCGTTCTTGAGGTTGTCGAAGATCCACTGTGCCGAGCCGGCCGGTGCCAAGGGCAGGGCGTGCAGGGCGAGGGCCGCGGCGAGCGCCAGCAGGATGTTGGTGGCGGGACCGGCCAACGCGACCCAGACCATGTCGAGCCTGGGGTTGTTGAGCTTGCGGAAATTCACCGGCACCGGCTTGGCGTAGCCGAACAGGAACGGCGAATGCGCGAACAGCAGCATCGCCGGCAGGATGACGGTGCCGAACGGGTCGATATGCTTGATAGGGTTGAAGCTGACGCGGCCGAGCTGCGCGGCCGTGTTGTCGCCGAGACGGTCCGCAACAAAGGCGTGCGCGGCCTCGTGAAAGGTGATCGCGAGCACCAGCGGCAGCACCCACACGGAGAGTTCATAAAGGGAAATGTTCACGGCTCGTCCGTCCCGGTTCGCTCGCGGCCTTGCAGCCAACCCGGCCAATCCGGTGATGGGGCAACGCGTCAGGTCAGGATATGGGACGCCGGTTCCGAAATCCCAAGCTGTAAATGATCCGCCAGCAGAGCCGCCGGGCGCGACAGGTTGCGCGCGCGGTGGAGGCGGATGTCCGCTCCCGGCAGCGGCGGCAGGCCGTCGCGTTCGGTGAGGGCGCGGAGGCGGGGCGGCAGGGTGCCGGACTTCACCACGGTCACCGCGAGCCCCTCTGCCGCGATGGCTTCGACCGCAGCAAGCGTCCGGCTGACAAAGGCGAGCCGCCAGGGCCGGCCGACGGCATCGAGGGCCTCCGCGGCCCATTGCCGGAACAGGCAGCCCGGCGGGTAGAGTGCGACGGGCAGCGTGTCGTGCGCTCCGAGCGGATACGAGCCGGCCGCCGCCCAGACCGCCTGCTCGCGTCGCAATAGCTCGCCATCGCCGCGTCCTTCCGGATGCATGGCGATGACGAGGTCATAGGCCTCTCCGAGCCGGGCCGGCATCGTCGCGGTTAGCCCGGTCTCGATCTCGACGCGAATGTCCGGATGGCTTTCGGCAAAGCGCGCGAGCAATGGCGGAATGACGATCGTGCCGTAGTCGTCCATCACGCCAAGGCGGACCACCAATTCGCGCTTGCGCGTGCTGAGCGCATCGACCGCCTCTGCGTTGAGGTCGAGCAGCCGCCGCGCATAGACGAGGAGTTCATCGCCTGCTGCGGTCAGTGCGACGCCGGCCCTGGTGCGTTGAAACAGCTTTGTGCCGAGCCGCTCCTCCAAACGCCTGATCTGGACGCTGACCGCAGATTGCGTGCGGTTGAGCGTCGCGGCCGCACCCGTGAAGGAGCGGTGCTCGGCAACGGCGACAAAGGCCTTCAGCAGATCGGGATCGAGAACGGGTGCGCTCATGACGAAAACTTATCCTGGCATGACGGAAATTCCATTCCCTGTTTCGGCGCGCCTCGTATGCTGCTTTCAAAGCATCAACGGGAGGAAGCGTGGGCGAAATCTCCGGCGTTCTGGCTGCCGTGCTGTCGAGCGGCCTGGGCGGCACCTCGATCGGCGCCACGCGCTATCTCGTGAGCAGCCTCGATCCGCTGGCGATCGGCTCGTTCCGGTTCGGTATCGGCTTCCTCCTGCTGTTGCCCCTGACGCTGCTGCGCGGCGATCGCTGGCCGGGGCGACGGGATTTTGCCGCCGCAATCGGGCTCGGCGTCCTGTTCTTCGCGCTGTTCCCGATCCTGTTCAACGCATCGCTGATCTTCACGACCGCTGCGCGCGGCGCGCTCGCTTTGTCGACGCTTCCACTGCTGTCGCTCGTGATCGGGGCCGCGCTCGGTGCCGAAGCCCTGACCTGGCGCAAATCGATCGGCGTCGTGATCGCGACCTCAGGCGTAGCGGTCGCGCTGCTCTCCGACCTGACCTCGGCACCATCAGGCGCCTGGCGCGGTGATCTCCTGATGATGGCAGCCGCCCTGTGCATGGCGCTGTACGGCATCTGGTCAAAACCGCTGATCCGGCGCTCCAGCCCGATCGCCTTCACGACGATGAGCATGGCCGCCGGCGCGGCCTGTCTCATCCTGCTCTCGTATCTCAGCGGCAGTTTTGCGCCGGTCGCAGCTTTCGGCGCGCCGCAATGGCTGGCGGCCTCTTACCTCGGAGCGTTCGGCGCGGCGCTGACCTTCTATCTCTGGGCCTTCGCGCTGGAGCGGACGACCCCGACGCGCGTCGCGATCTCGGTGACGGTCAATCCAATCACGGCCTCGCTGGTCGGCGCCTGGCTGCTGGACGAACCGCTGCGCTGGAATCTGGCGGCCGGCATTGTCGCGGTGTTTGCCGGAATCTGGATCGCGACGACGACAGGCCGGCGCACGGACGCAGTGAGCGCGTCCGCTTCAAGCCAGGTCTGAGGTCACGCCGGGATCGTCCCCTGATATTGCGTCAGGCCGTCGTCGAGCTTCAGCCACGCCAGCTTCTCCGAGACCCAGATGTGCTCGGTCGGGGCAAAGGCGTTGCGGTCGTCGAAGGTCGTGAGCGAGACGCCCGCCAGCGTGCCGTTGCGCCGCCACGAGAACAGGCGCGTGCCGCAGCGCTTGCAGAACACGCGGTCGATGTTCTCGGACGAGGCATAACGCTCGGTGTCGCCCTCGACCGTCAGCGCGCGTTGATCGAATTGCGCGCGCGCAAAATAGGGCGAGCCCATCGCCTTCTGGCACATGCGGCAATGGCAGATGCGGACGTTGAGCGGCTCGCCTTCCGACTTGAACCGCACCGCGCCGCACAGGCACCCACCTTCCCGGATCATGGTGTCCTCAATAGGTTGCGCGTCCGCCCGAGATGTCAAACACCGCGCCGGTGGAGAAGGCACAATCTTCGGATGCGAGCCAGGCCGCCATTGCGGCGAGCTCTTCCACCAGCACGAAACGTGCCTTGGGGATTTTCGACAGCATGAAATCGATATGCTGCTGCGTCATCTGATCGAAGATCGCGGTCTTCGCGGCGGCCGGCGTCACCGCATTCACGAGGATGTCATGTGCGGCCAATTCCTTGCCGAGCGACTTCGTCAGCGCGATCAAGCCGGCCTTGGAGGCCGAATAATGCGAGGCGTTCGGATTGCCTTCCTTGCCGGCGATCGAGGCGATGTTCACGATCCGCCCGTATTTCTGCTTGAGCATCACGGGCACGATCGCCTTGCAGACGATGAAGGGACCGTCGAGGTTGATGCGCAGCACCTTGCGCCATTCCTCCAGATCAGTCTCCCAGACCGGCTTGTTGATCCCGGCGATGCCGGCATTGTTGACGAGGATGTCGATTTTGCCGAAGGCGGCAAGCGTCGCATCGCGGGCCTGCTCGACGCCTGCGGTGTCGGTGACGTCGACCTTGAAGACGCGGACGCTGTCGCCGATCTCTTTTGCGGTTTTCTCAGCCAGTGCGGCATCGAAATCCCAGATCGCAACCTTGGCGCCGGAGGAAACAAAACGCTCGGTGATGGCGCGGCCAAAGCCCTGCGCGCCCCCGGTGACGATGGCGACGCGGCCGTTGAGATCGATCTTGTTCATGCTGGAGGCCTCTGGCGTCAGAGCATGTAGCCGCCGTCGACGACGAGGTCGACGCCGGTGGTGAAGGCGCTCTCGTCGCTGCCGAGATAGACCGCCATGGAGGCGATCTCGTCGGCGGTGCCGAGCCGGCCCATCTTCTGGCGGGAGACGAACATCTCCTTGCCCTGCGGCCCCTGGGCTGCGGCACGGTCGAGCATCGAGGGCGTCTCGACGGTGCCGGGGCAGATCGAGTTGCAGCGGATGCCCTTGGTGATGAAGTCGAGCGCGACCGCGCGCGTCAGCAGTGACACCGCAGCCTTCGACGAGCTGTAGACATAGCGGTTGGCCGGCGGCCGCAGCGCGGCGCAGGAGGAGATGTTGACGATGCTGCCGCCGCCGCCTGCCAGCATGTCCGGCAGGAACGCCCGGATGGTCCGGTGCATGGATTTGACGTTGAGGTCGAACGAGAAATCAAAATCCTCTTCCGAGCATTCCAGGATGGTGCCGTGATGCACGAAGCCGGCCGCGTTGAGCAGGATGTCGATCTTGCCGATCCGCTTGGCAAAGGCGTTGACGTCGGCGGTGTTGCGGACGTCGAGTTTTGCGGTCTCGGTGATGCCTTCTTTCGTCAGGCTCGCGATGCCGCTTTCGTTGATGTCGGTGGCGATGACGGTCGCGCCTTCACGCGCGAATGCGATCGCGCAGGCGCGCCCGATGCCGGCCGCGGCAGCGGTGATGACGGCGCGTTTTCCCTTGAGGCGGTCTGCCATTTTGTTTTTCTCCTTCTTGAAAGGTCTATCCGATCGTCATCGCGAGCGCAGCGAACCAATCCAGAATCATGCCGCTGAGGCAGTCTGGATTGCTTCGTCGCTTCGCTCCTCGCAATGACGGTGTGGCTGCTAGTGATTGTCCCGCGCCACGCCAAACGTACCCGCGACATTCTGGTACCTTGTGGCGAGCTCCATGCAGGCGCCGGTCGATTGCTGGCCGACGGTGTTGCGATAAAGCTCCTGCCACGGCGTCTGGTTCGCCGGATGCTTGAAGCCGCCATTGGCCATCAGCTCGGCGTGACGCTTCTTCACCTCGTCGTCCGAGATCAGGATATTCGCGCTGCCCTTGTTGAGGTCGACGCGCACCTTGTCGCCGGTCCTGAGGATCGCAAGCCCGCCATTGGCGGCGGCTTCCGGCGAGGCGTTCAGGATCGAGGGCGAGCCCGAGGTGCCGGACTGGCGGCCGTCGCCGATGCAGGGCAGGGAGTGGATGCCGCGCTTGATCAGCGCTGCCGGCGGCTGCATGTTCACGACCTCGGCGCCGCCGGGATAGCCGATCGGGCCGGTGCCGCGGATGAACAGCACGCAGCGCTCGTCGATGTCGAGCGAGGCATCGTCGATCCGCTCGTGATAATCTTCCGGGCCCTCGAACACGATGGCGCGGCCCTCGAAGGCGTTCAGGTCCTTCGGATTGCTCAGATAGCGGTCACGGAATTCCTTCGAGATCACGCTGGTCTTCATGATCGCGGAATCGAACAGATTGCCCTTCAGCACGAGGAAGCCGGCGTCCTTCACCAGCGGCTTGTCGTAGGCGTGGATCACGTCGTTGTCGGGCGCGGGCGCATCCTTGCAGTTCTCGCCGATGCCGCGGCCGTTGACGGTGACCGCGTCCTCGTGGATGCGCTTGTGCTTCATCAATTCGCGCACCACGGCCGGCACGCCGCCGGCGCGGTGGAATTCCTCGCCGAGATAGAAGCCGGCCGGCTGCATGTTGACCAGCAGCGGCACGTCATGGCCGAATTTCTGCCAGTCGTCGATCGACAGCTCGACGCCGATGTGGCGGGCCAGCGCATTGATGTGGATCGGCGCATTGGTCGAGCCGCCGATCGCGGAGTTGATGACGATGCAGTTCTCAAACGCCTTGCGGGTCAGGATGTCCGAGGGCTTGAGGTCTTCCCAGACCATTTCGACGGCGCGTTTTCCGGTCTCGTAGGCGATCTGGCCGCGCTCGCGATAGGGCGCCGGGATCGCAGCACAGCCCGGCAGCGAGAAGCCGAGCGCTTCGGCAAGCCCGTTCATGGTCGACGCCGTGCCCATGGTGTTGCAATGGCCGACCGAGGGCGCCGATGACGCCACGATCTCCATGAATTCGTCGTAGTCGATCTCGCCCGCGGCGAGCCGCTCGCGCGACTTCCAGACGATGGTGCCGGAGCCGGTGCGCTCGCCATTGTGCCAGCCGTTCAGCATCGGGCCGCCCGACAGCACGATCGCGGGCAGATTCACGGTTGCCGCCGCCATCATGCAGGCGGGCGTGGTCTTGTCGCAGCCGGTGGTCAGCACGACGCCGTCAAGCGGATAGCCATAGAGGATCTCGACCAGGCCGAGATAGGCGAGGTTGCGGTCGAGCGCCGCGGTCGGGCGCTTGCCGGTCTCCTGGATCGGATGGGTCGGGAATTCCATTGCGATGCCGCCGGCCTCGCGGATGCCTTCGCGGACGCGATGCGCCAGCTCGATATGGTGGCGGTTGCAGGGGGAGAGGTCGTTGCCGGTCTGGGCGATGCCGATGATCGGCTTGCCGGACTGAAGCTCGGCGCGGGTGAGGCCGTAGTTCAGATAGCGCTCCATGTAGAGCGCGGTCATACCCGGGTTATGCGGGTTGTTGAACCATTCCTGGGAGCGAAGGTGGCGGCGGGTGCCGTTACCGGCGGGCGCGTGCCCATTGGTTGGCTTTTTTGTCATTGGTTTCTCCTGCAATGCAAACGCACTGGCGTCGCGTCTTAAGCTGTCGGCTTGTGCGATGCCCAACGGTGTGGGCGATGGTGGGCCTGCCCATTGGTGGGTCGTTTCCTCACAAGTTCGATACTAGTCATGGCCACTTGGTAACGCTACCATTTTGTTCTGCGCGCTGCCGCCTGATGCAGCCGGCCTGCTGTCCTGATGTCGCGACGATGAGCTTTGCCGCTCGATCACCTTGAAGCCGAGGTCGAGCACCGGCTGCTCCGGGCGCCGCCCGTCGATCGCCTCGATCAGCATGGTGGCTGCCGTTTTGCCCATCTCGTAACGGTTGGTGCGCACACTGGTCAGCGTCGGGACGGCGGAGGCCATGAATTCGAGATCGTTGAAGCCGACGATCGCGATCTGCTCGGGGATTGCGATCTCCCGGCGGCGGCATTCGAACAGGACACCGAGTGCAAGGTCGTCGTTGGCGCAGAACACCGCATCGATGCCGGGCTCTCGTGCCAGCAGATCGGTGAACAGGGCGCCGCCGAGTGTCACCGAGGTCGGCGTTGCCGTCGTGACGACGAGGCGCTGCTCGAACAGGGAGGCGTCCTTCATGGCTGAGACATATCCGTCCAGCCGCCGCTGCACCCGCGGATCCATGCGCGCGCCGACGAAGCCGATCCTGCGGTGGCCTTGCGCGAACAGATGCGCAATAGCCGCGCGTGCTGCATCATAGTGGGAAAAGCCGATCATCATGTCGACCGGGTTTGGGCCGATCTCCATGATCTGGACGATCGGGCAGTCGGCCGCCTCCAGCATCGCCCGCGATTCCGTGGTCTGGTCGATGCCGGTGACGATCAGCCCGGCCGGCTTCTGTGCGAGAAACAGGCGCAGCAGTCGCTCCTCCTGGAGGATGCTGTAGCGTGTGTTGGACAGCTGGATCGAGTAGCGGCTGCCCTCATAGGCGTCATAGATGCCGCGCAGCACGTCGGAAAACACGTTGTTGGTCAGTGACGGAATCAAGACACCGATCACTTCGGTGCGTTGTGAGGCCAGCGCGCGTGCCGCCAGGTTCGGCACATAGCCGAGCTCCTTGGCTGCGCTCTCGACCCGCGTCCGCTTGGCGACCGACAGCGCCTCCGGATTACGGAAGAATCGGGATGCTGTAATCGGGCTCACGCCGGCGAGCTCGGCGACTTCCGCCAGCCGGATTTTGCCTGACTTGGTGCGTTTTCGACCCATTTCCTGCTCATAGCATAGCCACTCCCGAAACCAAAGGATCGTTGACAGCGCTACCAGCACAGACTAACCAAAGACAAATTGCCAAAACCGCACAAACTGCCGACAATGTCGCCTGGTAAGATCGGGCTTCGGTTGGTGAAGTCTGAAAAAACAAGACGGTCGCGGCGCGAGAGGCGTCGTGGACTTTCGAGGAGGGAGCTAGATGTCGTCTGTGCAAATCCGCGACGTGCGGAAATCGTTCGGCAATTTTGAAGTCCTGCACGGCGTTTCGATTCCGATCGAGGATGGTCAGTTCGTCGTCCTGGTCGGCCCCTCCGGCTGCGGCAAGTCGACGCTTCTGCGCATGCTCGCCGGTCTCGAGAACATTACCTCCGGCACGATCTCGATCGGCGATCGCGTCGTCAACAATGTCCAGCCCAAGGAGCGGGACATTGCGATGGTGTTCCAGAATTACGCGCTCTATCCGCACATGACCGTCGGCGAGAACATGGGCTTCTCGCTGAAGCTGCGTAACGCAAGCTCCGACGAGATCAACAAGCGCGTCAAGCGCGCCGCCGAAATCCTCGCACTGTCGCCGCTGCTGGAGCGCTATCCGCGCCAGCTCTCCGGCGGCCAGCGCCAGCGCGTCGCCATGGGCCGCGCCATCGTGCGTGATCCCCAGGTCTTCCTGTTCGACGAGCCGTTGTCGAACCTCGATGCCAAGCTGCGCGTCGCGATGCGCACCGAGATCAAGGAGCTGCATCAGCGGCTCAAGACCACGACCGTCTACGTCACCCACGACCAGATCGAGGCCATGACCATGGCCGACAAGATCGTCGTCATGCATGACGGCATCGTCGAGCAGATGGGCACGCCGCTCGAGCTCTACGACAAGCCGGAAAACCAGTTCGTCGCCGGCTTCATCGGCTCGCCTGCCATGAACTTCCTCAAGGGTCATGTGCGCGTCAACGGCGTTGCGACCTTCGAGGGGCCGAACGGCGTCAAGCTGCCGCTCAAGAGCGCGCCGGCGGCGTCTGACGGACGCCCTGTCGTCTATGGCGTGCGGCCCGAGCATTTCACCATCGCGGACGACGGTGCCGATGCAGAGATCGTCGTGGTCGAGCCGACCGGCTCGGAGACACAGGTGTTCGCGAAGGTCGGCGGCGAGCAGGTCGTTGCGGTCTTCCGCGAGCGTCACCAGTTCAATCCGGGCGACAAGGTCAAGCTGAAGCCTGACCCGTCGCTGGTTCATCTGTTCGACGACGCGACGGGCAAACGCCTGTAGCGACGCCGAAGGACTGCCGAACTACCAAATAAATACAAATATAAAATCTTAGGGAGAGAACGATGAGCAATTTCGACAGGCGAAGTGTGCTTAAAGCCGGCCTGGGCGGCGCAGCGTTGCTGGCCGGCCCGGGCATCGTCCCGGTGCGTGCGGCGACCTGGACCAACACGCCGGAGCCGAACGCCTCCATTCGCGTGTTGCGCTGGAAGCAGTTCATCCAGGCCGAGTTCGACAAGTTCGCCGAGCAGACCAAGAAGTTCTCCGAGACGACCGGCGTCAAGGTCAAGCTCGAGGCTGAGAGCTGGGAAGACATCCGTCCGAAGGCGGCGGTCGCCGCCAATGTCGGCGCCGGCCCCGACCTGATCATCGGCACGCTCGATGATCCCCACAAATTCCCGGAAAAGCTGATCGACATGACTGACATCGCCGACTATCTCGGCGCGCAGTATGGCGGCTGGTATCCGGTTGCCGAGCGTTACGGCAAGAAGGGCAACAGCTGGATCGCCATTCCGCAGGGCGCGACCGGCGGCTGCCTGAACTACCGCATCAGCCATGTGAAGGCCGCGGGCTTCGACGAATTCCCCAAGGACACCGCCGGCTTCCTCAAGCTGTGCCAGGCGTTGAAGAAGAACAACACGCCGGCCGGCTTCGCGCTCGGCCACGCCACCGGCGATGCCAACGGTTGGTGCCAGTGGGCGCTGTGGGCGTTCGGCGGCAAGGTCGTCAGCGACAAGAACGAGGTCGTGATCGACTCGCCGGAGACGATCGCCGCGCTCGAATACGTCAAGCAGCTCTACGAGACCTTCATCCCCGGCGTGCTGTCCTGGAACGACTCGAACAACAACAAGGCGTTCCTGAACGGCGAACTCAGCCTGACCCTGAACGGCATCTCGATCTGGACCGTGGGCAAGAACTCCACCGATCCCAAGCAGCAGGAGATCGCCAAGGACATGAACCACGCGCCGATGCCGATCGGCCCGGTTGGCGTGTCGACCGAGCAGCAGAACGTACTGGTCTACTACGGTTACAAGCACTCGAAGTATCCGAAGGCGGTCAAGGAATACATCAAGTTCATGATGGACAAGGAGAACTACGACGCCTGGGAGGTTTCCTCGAACGGCTACGTGTCTCCGCCGCTGCCGGCCTATAACGACAATCCGGTCTGGACGTCGGACCCGAAGATCACCCCGTATCGTGACTGCCTGAAGCGCTGCCGTGACAACGGCTATGCCGGCGATCTTGGTTACGCCTCGGCCGCCGTGATGGGCGACTTTGTCGTCGTCGACATGTTTGCGGAAGCAGCCTCGGGCTCGGCGACGCCGAAGCAGGCGGCTGCGCGCGCCGCCGAGCGCGCCAAGCGCTACTACCAGGTCTGATCAACTCCAATCCGCGCGGCGTCCGGTTCGCCGGACGCCGTGATTGTTCGTTCCAGGGGAATCCGACATGGCAGTCATGGCCGAGTCCGCTGTCGCGCAGGTCAAGCGCAGCAGCATGTGGACCAGAGCATTCGAGAGCCGGAACTTTCTCGGCGCGATGTTCATGGTGCCGGCGATCGCGATTCTCATCCTGTTCCTGGCATACCCGCTGGCGCTGGGTTTCTGGCTCGGCATGACCGACACCAAGATCGGCGGGGCCGGGCGCTACATCGGCTTCCAGAACTTCGTCTCGCTGTCGAAAGACTCGGTGTTCTGGCTCTCGGTGTTCAACACCATCTTCTATACGGTCGCCGCGAGCCTCGTGAAATTCGCCATCGGGCTTTACCTGGCGCTGCTGCTCAACGAGCGGCTGCCGTTCAAGTCGATGGTCCGCGCGATCGTGCTGTTGCCCTTCGTGGTGCCGACGGTGCTGTCCGCGATCGCGTTCTGGTGGATCTATGACAGCCAGTTCTCGATCATCTCCTGGGTGCTGATCAAGGCCGGCCTGATCACGCGCTACATCGATTTCCTCGGCGATCCCTGGAATGCGCGCTGGTCGGTGGTGGCTGCCAATATCTGGCGCGGCGTACCTTTCGTGGCGATCACGCTGCTGGCGGGACTTCAGACCATCTCGCCCTCGCTCTATGAGGCTGCCAATCTCGATGGCGCCACCAACATGCAGCGCTTCCGCCACATCACGCTGCCGATGCTGTCGCCGATCATCGCGGTCGTGATGACGTTCTCGGTGCTGATGACCTTCACCGACTTCCAGCTGATCTACACCATCACGCGGGGCGGGCCGATCAATGCCACGCATCTGATGGCGACGCTGTCGTTCCAGCGCGCCATCACCGGCGGCAATCTCGGGGAGGGCGCGGCGATCTCGAACGCGATGATTCCGTTCCTGGTCGCGGCAATCCTGTTGAGTTTCTTCGGACTTCAGCGTTCCCGCTGGCAACAGGGCGGGAGGGACTGACCATGAGCACCGCAGACGACGAAAGCGTCGGAATGGACTATCTGGAAAGTTTTCCGCGCAAATTCCTGCGCGTCTACCTTCCGCTGCTCCTGATCATCTTCTTCCTGCTGTTCCCGTTCTATTGGATGGCGGTCGCGACGTTCAAGCCGGACGCGGAGATGTACGATTACGAGAAGTACAATCCGTTCTGGATCGTGAATCCGACGCTGGAGCATATCAAGAAGCTGTTCTTCGACACCGACTATCCGCTCTGGATGTGGAACACCGTGATCGTCTCGGTGTCCTCGACCTTCATCTCGCTGTTCGCGAGCGTCTGCGCCGCCTATGCGATCGAGCGTCTGCGCTATAAGGGCTCGCGCTATGTCGGGCTCGCGATCTTCCTCGGCTATCTCGTGCCGCCCTCGATCCTGTTCATTCCGCTGGCGGCGATCGTGTTCCAGCTCGGGCTGTTCGACGGCAATCTGGCGCTTATCCTGACCTATCCGACCTTCCTGATTCCGTTCTGCACCTGGCTGCTGATGGGCTATTTCCGCACCATTCCTTACGAGCTGGAGGAGTGCGCGCTGATCGACGGGGCGACGCGGCTTCAGATCCTCATCAAGATCACGCTGCCGCTCTCGCTGCCAGGGGTGATCTCGGCGGGAATTTTCGCCTTCACGTTGTCCTGGAACGAGTTCATCTACGCGTTGACCTTCATCTCCTCGTCCGAGAACAAGACCATCCCCGTCGGCGCCATCACCGAGCTCGTCAATGGCGACGTCTACCATTGGGGCGCGCTGATGGCGGCGGCCCTGACCGGCTCGGTCCCTGTAGTTATCCTTTATTCCTTCTTCGTGGAGTACTATGTGTCGGCAATGACCGGCGCCGTGAAGGAATGATCGCGGGGCCTGCCGAGGGCGCGTCAGGAGCGGCGCGTCCCGGCCAATAAGAAGGAGTAGGCTCTTGCACATTCTGGTTCTGGGCGCCGCCGGCATGGTCGGCCGCAAATTCTGTGAACGGCTGCTGCGCGACGGTCGGCTCGGCAAGAGCGAGATCACCAAGCTGACCATGCATGACGTGGTCGAGCCGAAGAAGCCGGAGAAGGCCCCCTTTGCCGTCGAAACGGTGTCCGGCGATTTCGCAGTCCCAGGTGCGGCCGAGAAGCTGATCGCGGGCCGCCCGGATGCGATCTTCCATCTCGCCGCGATCGTCTCGGGCGAGGCCGAGCTGGATTTCGACAAGGGTTACCGCATCAATCTCGACGGCACGCGGATGCTGCTCGACGCGATCCGGGTCATTGGCGGCGGCTACAAGCCGCGCGTGGTGTTCACGTCCTCGATCGCGGTGTTCGGCGCGCCGTTCCCGGACGCGATTGGCGACGAATTCTTCCACACCCCGCTGCTTAGTTACGGCACGCAGAAGGCGATCGGCGAATTGCTGCTCGCCGACTATTCCCGCCGCGGCTTCCTCGACGGCATCGGCATTCGCCTGCCGACCATCTGCATCCGGCCGGGCCTGCCCAACAAGGCGGCATCGGGTTTCTTCTCCAACATCCTGCGTGAGCCCCTGGCCGGCAAGGAGGCCGTGCTCCCGGTGTCCGAGGACGTCCGCCACTGGCACGCCACGCCGCGCTCGGCCGTCGGCTTCCTGCTCCATGCGGGTACCATGGACCTCGCCACGGTCGGCCCGCGCCGTAATTTGACCATGCCGGGCCTCTCGGCCACGGTCGGCGAGCAGATCGCGGCGCTGAAGCGCGTCGCCGGCGACAAGGTCGCCGCCCGCATCAAGCGGGAGCCCGATCCCTTCATCGTCGGCATCGTTGGCGGCTGGCCGCGCAACTTCAACGCAAAGCGGTCGCTCGAGCTCGGCTTCACCACCGCCGAGAAGACTTTCGACGATATCATCCGCATTCACATCGAGGACGAGCTCGGCGGCAATTTCGTCGCCTGATCGTATCAGATGAACAGCGTGGATATGACGATGGCGAGCGTAGCTTGCATCGGTGAATGCATGGTCGAGCTCCGGCAGGCCCAAGGTGGACATTCCACAGGGCAATCTGCCGGGCAGGGCGGCGGCCTGTACTCGCGCGGCTTCGGCGGCGACACCCTCAACACGGCGGTGTATCTGGCCCGGCTCGAGGTCAAGGTCGACTATCTCACCGCGCTCGGCGATGATGCCTTGAGCGATGAGATGATCGCGGCCTGGAATGCCGAGAGCGTGGGCACAAGGCGGGTCATGCGGCTGCCGGGCAAGCTGCCCGGCCTCTACATGATCCAGACGGATGCGAAGGGCGAGCGCCAGTTCTTCCACTGGCGCGACAGCGCGGCGGCGCGCCAGCTGATGAGCCTGCCGGAGACGGACGAGCTGCTCAACTCGCTGATGAGCTACGACATCGTCTATCTCTCCGCGATCACGCTCTCGATCTACGATGCCCCCGGGCGCGAGCGCCTGTTCGCGGCGATCAAGCGCGCGCGCCTGCTCGGCACCCGCTTCGTGTTCGACACAAACTTCCGCGCGCGCGGATGGCCGGACCGCGATGTCGCGCGCGAGGTGTTTGCGGCAGCCTTTGCCGCCGCCGACATCGTGCTGACCTCGACCGAGGATCTGCTCGCGCTCTATCCCGGCGAGAGCCATGAGCAATTGATGGCGCGCATTCCGGCGCCCGAGCTGGTGTTCCGGCTCGCCGAGCCCGTCAGCCTGCTGCGCTTCCCCGGCGGCACCAGCGAGGTCCGCGCCGAACCGATGACCAAACCGGTCGTTGACACCACGGCGGCCGGCGACAGCTTTGCCGCGGCCTATATCGCGGCCCGGCTTGCCGGATCCGAGCCGGTCGAGGCCGCCCAGGCCGGGCATCGCCTCGCCAGTCTCGTGATCTGCTATCCCGGCGCCATCATTCCGGGCTATGCCATGCCGCCGAAGAAGCGGCACCGGCCGGCGACCACGCGTCAAGCGACCAAGTGAAACGAAAGCCAAGATGACCACAGCAGCCCAACAGAACCACCTCGTCGCGCTGTTCAAGGCCGCGACCGTTATTCCCGTCCTGACCATCGAGCGCATCCAGGATGCCGTGCCGCTGGCGCGTGCGCTGGTGGCCGGCGGCGTCCGCACGCTGGAGGTGACCATGCGCACCCCTGTGGCGATCGAGGCCGCGCGGGCGATGATGTCCGAAGTCCCCGAAGCGGTGGTCGGCATCGGCACGATCCTCAATCCGGCCGACTTCACCCGCGTCGAGAAGCTCGGCGTCGCGTTCGGCATCAGCCCGGGCCTGACTCCCGATCTCCTCAAGGTCGCCGCCGACAGCTCCTTGCCGTTCGCGCCGGGCATTGCCACGGCGTCCGAACTGATGTTGGCGCTGTCCTACGGCCTCGACGTCGCAAAATTCTTCCCGGCCGAGCAGGCCGGCGGCATCAAGGGCCTGCGCGCCCTCGGTGGGCCGTTCCCGAACGTGCGGTTCTGCCCCACAGGCGGCGTCGGCGAGGCCAATGCGGCGACATGGCTCGCCGAGCCCAATGTCGTGGCGGTCGGCGGTTCCTGGCTGTGCCCGACGGCAGAGATCAGGGCCGGGAACTGGGCCGGCATAACTGCCATCTGCCAGCGCACCGTCCAGGCCCTCAAACCGGCGTGAAGTCTTGCCATCCTTGGGCTAAGACTTAGCTCAGGTAGAGATCCCAGGGAGAAGAGACCATGACCGCCAGCATCGTCGGATGGGCGCATACGCCGTTCGGCAAGTTCGACACCGAAACCGTCGAAAGCCTCGTCACCCGCGTTGCCAATGAGGCGATGGCGGACGCCGGCATTTCCGCCTCCGATGTCGACGAGATCGTGCTCGGCCATTTCAACGCCGGCTTCTCGCCGCAGGATTTTACCGCCTCGCTGGTGCTCCAGGCCGACCCAAAACTGCGCTTCAAGCCGACCACCCGCGTCGAGAATGCCTGCGCCACGGGCTCCGCCGCCGTGCATCAGGGTGTTCGTGCAATTGCCGCAGGCGCGGCCAAAATCGTGCTGGTCGTCGGCGTCGAGCAGATGACGCGCACGCCGGGGCCTGAGATCGGCAAGAACCTGCTCAAGGCGTCCTACCTGCCTGAAGACGGCGACACCGTCGGCGGCTTTGCCGGCGTGTTCGGCAAGATCGCCAGCTCCTACTTCCAGAAATACGGCGACCAGTCCGATGCGCTGGCGCTGATCGCGGCCAAGAACCACAAGAACGGCGTCGCCAATCCCTATGCCCAGATGCGCAAGGACTTTGGCTTCGACTTCTGCCGCGCCGAGAGCGAGAAGAATCCCTATGTCGCGGGCCCCCTGAAGCGCACCGACTGCTCGCTCGTCTCCGACGGCGCTGCGGCGCTGATTTTGGCCGATGCCGAGACCGCCAAGGGCATGGCTAAGTCGATTGGCTTCCGCGCCACCGCACACGCCCAGGACTTCTTGCCGATGTCCAAGCGCGACATCCTCCAGTTTGAGGGCTGCACGGTCGCCTGGCAGCGCGCGCTGGAGCAGGCCGGCGTGACGCTGTCCGATCTCTCCTTCGTCGAGACCCATGACTGCTTCACCATCGCCGAGCTGATCGAATACGAAGCGATGGGCCTGACGCCGAAGGGGCAGGGCGCCCGCGCCATCAAGGAAGGCTGGACGCTCAAGGACGGCAAGCTGCCGGTCAATCCGTCCGGCGGCCTGAAGGCCAAGGGCCACCCGATCGGTGCCACCGGCGTCTCCATGCACGTGATGACCGCGATGCAGCTCGCCGGACAGGCGCCCGAGGGCATGCAGCTCAAAAATGCAAAACTCGGCGGCATCTTCAACATGGGCGGCGCGGCCGTCGCCAATTACGTCTCCGTGCTGGAGCCGCTGAAGTAGGTCTCGTAGGGTGGGCAAGGGCGCGAAAGCGCCGTGCCCACCGTCTTTCCTTTGCGCCAGATCAAGGTGGGCCCGCTTCGCTTGGCCCACCCTGCGGCTTCTGATTGCTAGGACGACATTATGAGCAATGACTACGAAGACTCCCTTTCTCTCGACGCACTCAACGATCGCATTGCGATCCTCGAGGACAATATCCGCCAGCTGATCGAGCAGGCTGCGGCGGCTTCCGGCGAGCAGAACGAGTCGCGTATCGCCGACCGCATCAACCAGCAGAACGACGAGCTCGACCGCCTCATCAAGATCCGCGATTCCCGCCAGAAGAAATAGCGGCGTAGGCTGCGCATGCGGCCATACCCCGGCCGCCCTTGCGCATGCGGCGCCGCTGCCGTTAGCTGGACCGAAATTGCGGGATCGATTGAGCCCGCGCAATCGGGAGCGAACGAATGGGGCCGCTGAAGGGCATCAAGGTCGTCGACATGACCACCGTGCTGATGGGGCCCTATGCGACCCAGATGCTCGGCGATTACGGTGCCGATGTCATCAAGGTGGAATCGCTCGACGGTGACGTTACCCGCCTGATCGGCCCGATGCGCCATGCCGGCATGGGTCCGGTGTTCCTCAACACGAACCGCAGCAAGCGCTCGATCTGCCTCGACCTGAAGAAGCCTGCGGGTCGCGATGCCGTGCTGCGGCTGCTGAAGGATGCCGACGTTCTCGTCTACAATGTCCGTCCGCAGGCGATGGCACGGCTTCAGCTCGGCTACGACGTCGTCTCCAAAATCAATCCGCGCCTCGTCTATGCCGGGGTGTTCGGTTTTGGCCAGGACGGGCCCTATGCCGCAAAGCCCGCTTATGACGATTTGATCCAGGGCGCCACCGCATTGCCCGCGCTGATGGCGCAGACCGGCGACGGCGTGCCGCGCTACGTGCCGAACGCGCTGGTCGACCGCATCGTCGGCCTCACCGCCGTCGGCGCGATCTGCGCCAGCCTCGTGCACCGCGACCGCACCGGGCGCGGCCAGCGCGTCGACATCCCGATGTTCGAGACCATGGCCGGCTTCGTCATGGGCGACCACATGGGTGGGCTCACCTATGAGCCTCCGCTCGACAAGGGCGGCTATGCCCGCCACCTCTCGCGCGACCGCCGGCCGTACAAGACCTCGGACGGTTATCTCAGCGTCATCGTCTATAACGACAAGCAGTGGGAGAACTTTTTCAAAGCCACCGGCCGCGACGATCTGCGCGCCGATGCAAAGTTCGCGACCTTCGCCGGCCGCGCCGCCAACATCGATGTCGTCTATGCCGAGCTCGCCCGCATCTTCGAGACACGCACTACCGCCGAGTGGATCGACCTTCTGACGAAGGCCGACGTCCCGGTCATGCCGATGCACGACCTCGCCTCGATCCTGCACGACGAACATCTGGAGGCGACCGGCTTCTTCCCGGTCGTCGAGCACCCGACCGAAGGCCCGATCCGCAGCATGAAGGTGACAGCGAGCTGGTCCGAGACCGAGGCCGAGCCGCAGCGGCTTGCGCCGCGGCTCAACGAGCACGGCGCGGAGATTTTGAGCGAGGTCGGGTACTCCACTGATGAGATCGCCGCCATGATCCGCGATGGCGCCACGCGCTCGGCGCCGGAGCAGGGGGCATCATGAGCTTCATCACCGGGGTCGGCCTCACATCTTTCGGCAAGCACGAAGGCTCGTCCTCGCTCGACCTGATGAGCAAGGCCGCGCAAGCGGCGCTCGACGATGCCGGGCTCAAGCGCGCCGAGATCGACGGCATTCTCTGCGGCTATTCCACGGTGTCACCGCACATCATGCTGGCGACCGTGTTCGCCGAGCATTTTGGTATCCGCCCGGCTTACGCCCACGCTGTGCAGGTCGGCGGCGCCACGGGCCTCGCGATGACGATGCTCGCCCATCACCTCGTGGACGCAGGCGTCGCGCGCAACGTACTCGTGGTCGCCGGCGAGAACCGTCTCACTGGACAGAGCCGCGATGCCTCGATCCAGGCACTCGCGCAAGTCGGCCATCCCGACTACGAGGTGCCGCTCGGGGCGACCATTCCCGCCTATTATGGTCTGGTCGCCACACGCTACATGCACGAATACGGCGTGACCGAACAGGACCTCGCCGAGTTCGCGGTGCTGATGCGCGCGCACGCCTGCACGCATCCCGGCGCGCAATTCCACGATCCCATCGAGGTCGCTGACGTCATGGCCTCGAAGCCGGTCGCGATGCCGCTAAAACTGCTGGATTGCTGCCCGGTCTCCGACGGTGGCGCCGCCTTCGTCATCAGTCGCGAGCGGACCGGGGAGGCCGGCGTGCGCATCCGCGGCTGCGCCCAGGCGCATACGCATCAGCATGTCACGGCCGCGCCCGCGCTCAGCGAGCTCGGCGCCGAGATCTCCATCGCGCGCGCCAGGGAGGCCACGGGCCTTGCGATCTCCGACATCCGCTACGCCGCGATCTACGACAGCTTTACCATCACGCTTGCGATGCTGCTGGAAGACCTCGGCCTCGCGGCTCGCGGCGAAGCAGCGGCGCGCGTGCGTGCGGGTCATTTCGGCCGCGACGGCGCCATGCCGCTCAACACCCATGGCGGATTGCTCAGCTACGGCCATTGCGGCGTCGGCGGCGCCATGGCGCATCTGGTCGAGGCGCATTTGCAGATGACGGGGCGGGCGGCGAATCGTCAGGTACGGGATGCTTCGATCGCGCTGCTGCACGGCGACGGCGGCGTGCTGTCGTCCCATGTCAGCATGTTCCTGGAGCGGGTGCGATGAGTAAGCGTCTAGCGGACTGGACCAGGGGCGAACAGGCCATCACCTACCAGACCTGCACCGCATGCGGCCATGTGCAGTATTTTCATCGCGCCTTCTGCGCGACCTGCGGCGCATCCGATTCGCGCGAACAACGCGCCAGCGGCAAGGGCAGGGTCTACGCAACCTCGCTGGTCTGCCGCGCTGCCACGCCGGAGACGCGCGCGCATGTGCCCTACAATATTTTGCTGGTCGATTGCGCCGAGGGTTTTCGCATGATGGCGCATGGCGAGAACGATCTCGCTATCGGCGACGACGTGATCGCGGGCTTCAAGCCGTTTGCCGGAAAGCTGGTGCCCTTCTTCACGAAGAGGAAGTAGTGGGATTCGTCATTCGGGGGCGGTCCTGAGAGACCGAGCCTGGAACGGGAATTCTGGGCCTGGCTTGTGCGAGGGCCACCCCGGAATGACGAAAACTCTCACACAACTCTTACTAACGCCCGTAAAACAAGATGCTGGCGATGACGAGCATTGCCATCACCGCCAGCATATGCGCGAACGCTTCCGAGGCCGCCCCCTTGGTGGCTTCCTTCATGCCGTTTTCTCCCTAGACTTGGGCGTGACTCATCGATGCGCGTTTGAAGCGCAAAGACGGCCAATTGTTTTTACTCGGAACACCCCTTGCGAGTACTCACCGCGATTTGTCCCCACGCGGCGAATATCGACTGTGCCAAGGTCGTTCAGCAATGCGGCGGCATTTTGACTCGATGATGTTGCTGTTGCGGTCGTGGCGCAGAGGGTGTGCGGAAACTTTATTCAACCGCGGCAAATCACCGGATTTTTCCACGAGAATTCGTAGGCTTGGTCGTGGCCATCGATTTGGCCTTCGAAGCCTCCATCAGCGCATCCCTGATATTGTTGAGATGACGCGTCATGGCACCACTCGCCTTGCGCGGGTTCCGCGCCTGAACGGCGTCGAAGATGGCTTCGTGATCCCGGCGCCACATGGGACGATAATCCTCCATCTGCATGTGGTTGTGAATCTCCTGCCAGATGCCGGACTCGGTTTGCGCGCGCCACAGCGAGTCGCTGATCGACACCAGCGCGCCGTTCCCGGTCGCTTCGGCCAGCACCATGTGGAAGCGGTGGTCCGACGTGTCGGCCTCGCGTCCCTGCGCATGTTCCCAGCGCATCATGGCGAGCGCTTCTGCAAGCTGGGCGAAGGTCGTCTCCGACCCACGCTGCGCCGCGATCGCGGCGATCTGCGGCTCGATCAGCTGACGCGCTTCCAGGTTTTCGAACGGTCCAAAGCCTTCGAGCGCATGCACGTCAGGCGCTTCCTGACGGCTGATCACATAGACGCCGCTGTTGCTGCGGACCTTCAGCATCCCCGCCATCGCCAGCGACAGGATGGCCTCGCGCACCGTCGGCCGCGACACGCCAAACGTCTTTGCGAGATCGCGCTCGGCCGGCAGGCGCTGGCCGATCCGGTAACTCGCCTGGATCATTGCAGCAATGCGCCGCGCGACGATCTCGAAGCTGCGTTCAGGCCTGGACGGAGGGTCGTGCAACATCTTCGTGCTCATCAGCTGTTTTTTTGAATTTGACAAGCTGCCGCACGAAAGCCAAGCTGGTCAGACCAATTTGGCCTGACCAATTTGGGTCGACTGACGCCGGATCTGCCTCACCGGCGGGAATACGGAGCGTCTGCGCGTGTCCGACAGAAGACTGAATTCAGCCGAGGCGCGCGACATCGCGTTCCATCTGCACTCGCAGACCAACCCTCAGCGTCATGCAGAAATCGGACCGCTGATCATGGCGCGCGGCGAGGGCGTCCATGTCTATGACGCAAGCGGCAAGCGTTATCTGGAAGCGATGGCAGGGCTCTGGTGCACCTCGCTCGGCTTTTCCGAGACGCGGCTCAAGGCGGCGGCGCTTGCTGCCTACGACAAGTTCGGCTTCTATCACAGCTTCAATCACAAGACGCCCGACAACACGATCGACCTCGCCGAGAAGCTGGTCGAGATCTCGCCGATCCCGGATGCGCAGGCCTATTTCGCTACGTCCGGCTCGGAGGCCACCGAGACCATGGTGAAGCTCGCCTGGGTGTATCACGCGGTCCACGGCAAGCCCGGCAAGCGCAAGATCATCGCGCGCGACCGCGGCTTCCATGGCTCGACGATCGTTGCGGCCTCGATGTGCGGTCTGCCCCGCATGCACCGCGAATTCGGCCTCCCGCTCGACGGCTTCCTGCACACGCATTGCCCGGATGCCTATCGCGGCACCAGGCCCGGCGAGAGCGAGGAAGCGTTCGTCGCCCGTCTCGCGGCCGATCTCGAAGCGCTGATCATGGCCGAGGGACCTGACACGATCGCCGCCTTCATCGCCGAGCCGATCAACGCGGGCGGCGGCATCGTCGTGCCGCCGAAGGGCTACTTCACTGCGATCGAGGCAGTGCTGCGCCGTCACGATATCCTGGTGCTCGGCGACGAGGTGGTCTGCGGTTTTGGTCGCACCGGCAACTGGTTCGGCTGCCAGACGGTCGGCATGAAGCCGGACATGGTGGCGCTCGCCAAGGGCATCACCTCGTCCTACTTCCCGATGTCAGCCGTGCTGCTGGGACGTCCGATCCGGGATGCGCTCGCCGAGATGAACAGGGGCGGCGAGCTGTTTGGCCACGGTTTCACCAATTCCGGACACCCGGTCGGCGCGGCCATCGCGCTCGAGACGCTAAAAATCTATCACGAGATGGATGTGGTGCCGCATGTGCGCCGCATGGGCGGCAGGCTCCGCGCCGGGCTGGAGCAGATCGCGCGGGATTCGCGCATCGTCGGCCAGGTCAGGGGCGAGGGACTGATGATCGGCGTCGAGCTGGTCGCTGATCCCGCGACGCGGCAGGCGTTCGATCCCGCGCTGAAGGTCGGCGCAATGTTCGATGCACTTGCGATCGAGACTGGCCTGATCATCCGCGCCATGGGCGACACGATCGGGTTCTGCCCGCCGCTGATCATCAACGAGGCCGGCGTCGACGAGGCGCTCGACCTGTTCGCGAAAACCTTGTCCAGCGCCGAAGCCAGGCTTGCCGAGACACGTCCATCTGCGTAACCCCTGAGGAGACTTAGCATGCGCCGTCGAGACCTGCTCCGATCCACACTGGGCGCCGGTCTCGGCGTCGCCTTGGGCTCGACTTTTCCGATGCCACGGCTCGCCCGTGCGCAGGGGTCGCGCGTGCTGCGTTTCGTGCCGCAGGCCGATGCGGCCATTCTCGATCCGATGATCACCACCGGTCTGGTCAACCGGAACCACGGCTTCCTGATCTGGGACACGCTCTACGGCGTCGATGAGAAATTCCGGGTTCAGCCGCAGATGGTCGCCGGTCATACGGTCGAGAACGACGGCAAGCTCTGGACCATGACCTTGCGCGACGGCTTGAAATTCCACGACGGCGAGCCGGTACGCGGACGCGACGTGGTGGCGAGCCTGAAGCGCTGGGCCTCGCGCGATGCGTTTGGCAATTCCCTCTTCACTCTGGTCGACGAGCTCTCCGCACCTGATGACAAGACCGTGCGCTGGCGGCTCAAGTCGCCGTTTCCGCTGCTGCCGGAGGCGCTCGGCAAGGTCGGTGCCATCATCGCCTTCGTCATGCCGGAGCGTCTTGCGCTGACCGACAGCGTCACGCCGGTCAAGGAACTGATCGGCTCCGGTCCGTTCAAATTCCAGGCCGATCAGCACGTGCCCGGCGCGCGTCTTGTTTACTCGCGCTTCGACGGCTATGTGCCGCGCCCCGAGGGGACGCCGAGCCTGCTCGCCGGTCCGAAGGTCGCTTATTTCGACCGGGTCGAGTGGCAGGTCCTGCCGGATCCCGCGACGGCCGCGGCCGCGCTTCAGCAGGGCGAGATCGACTGGTGGGATCAGCCGATCGTCGACCTGCTGCCGAAGCTGAAGGCAAACAAGGCGCTGAACGTCGAACTGCTCGACCCCATCGGTAATGTCGGCGTGCTGCGCTTCAACCACACGCAGCCGCCGTTCGACAATCCGGCCATCCGCCGTGCCGTGCTCTCCGCCATCAGCCAGAAGGAGTTCATGTCCGCGATTGCGGGAGACGACACCAGCCTGTGGCGCGACAAGATCGGCTTCTTCGCGCCCGGTGGCGTCATGGCGAACGACGCCGGCATGGAAGCGTTGACCGGCCCCCGCGACATAGCCGCAGCCGCCAAGGCCATCAAGGACGCCGGCTACAAGGGCGAGAAAGTGCTGTTGATGGCGCCGGGCGATTTCCCCGTCATCGGACAGATGAGTGAGGTCACCGCCGATCTGTTCCGCAAGCTCGACCTCAATGTCGACTACGTGATGATGGACTGGGGCTCGATGCTGAGGCGCATGGGTAACCGCGAGACGCCGGACAAGGGCGGATACAGCGCCTTCTGCACCTATTCCGCCGGCGTCACCCAACTGAACCCGTCGGCCCATAACTTCATCCGCGGCAGCGGTGACAAGGCGACCTTCGGCTGGGCCAAGAGCGAGAAGCTCGAGCAACTGCGTGATGCCTGGTTCGCCGCGCCCGATGCCGCCGCGCAGAGCAAGATCGGCATCGAGATGCAGAAGCAGTGCTTTGTCGATGTTCCCTATGTGCCGCTTGGTGTCTTCTATCAGCCGACCGCGTACAAGAAGAGCCTGACCGGCATGCTCAAGGGCTTGCCGTTGTTCTGGAACGTGCGCGGCGCCTGAAGGATTTTCGATGCTTCCAATCACCGGCTATGCGGACCGCTGGAGCGTGCGCTCCGGCGACGACATCAAGTTCATGATCGCGGTCAAGGGCGGCGGCCGCTATTCGGCGCGGATCGCGCGCGTGATCTGTGGCGACCCGAACCCCAGGGGACCGGGCTATCGCGAGATTCCGGTCAAGTGGGATCTCGAAGGCCAGCACGAGGGGATCGAGCAGACCATCGCCAAGGGCTCATGGGTCGATGTATCAGCACTGGCTTTGCCGCCAGGTCCGGTCGCCTTTGCTGCGACCGTCTGGCCGACCTTGCTCGCCGCGGGCAAGCAGGCCGTGCTGAATTTTGCGGGCGCCGGCGGCGCGCTGACGCTCGGCATCAGTGAAAGCGGCGCTTTCGCCGGGCTCGTGACCGGCGAGGGCACCGTCGAGGTCGAGGCCGGTGTCGCGCTCACCGAGCGTGCCTGGCACGACATCGCGTGCCTGTTCGACCCGGCCACAGGATCGCTGGCGATCGCGCAGGCGCCGCGCAAGATCAGACTGGACCGCGACGAGCGCGCGACGAAATCATCGAGCGTCGCAAAGGCTGTCTTGGCCGGCACGGGGGCCGTCGCGATTGCCGCTGAGCGTGCAGGGCAGGGTGTCGTCCACCACTTCAACGGCAAGATCGAACGACCGCGCATCGTCGATGGTAGCGCTGGGCTCGACGGCGTTATCGCCGCGCTTGCCTCTGGCGCGGCGACACCCGCCATCGCTGAATGGGATTTCTCCATCGGCATTCCGACCGACACCGCGACCGATATCGGCGCCGCCAAGGCGCACGGCACCTGCATCAATTTGCCGACGCGCGCGATGACGGGCTCGCGCTGGACCGGCGGCGTGACGCATCGCTGGACCGAAGAGCCGAAGCTGTGGGGCGCGATCCATTTCCACGACGACGACATCGGCGATTCCGGCTGGCAGCCGTCGCTGAGCTTCACCGTGCCGGACGATTGGAAAAGCGGCGTCTATGCGCTGCATCTCGAAAAGGACGGCGCGCGCGACAACATCGTCTTCTATGTCCGCGCCAAGATACCGGGATCGCAGGCCAAGGTGGCGTTCCTCGCGCCGACCTTCAGTTACACGGTCTACAGCCAGTATCAGAAGAAGGGCAGGCAGGCCCTGATCACGGAGCGCTCGCTGGCCTGGGGCGCGCTGGCGCAGGCGCCGGACGGCCATCCGGAATACGGCGTCTCGCCCTACAATTTCCATTCGGACGGCAGCGGCGTGGTGATGTCGACCATGCGCCGGCCGCTGATCGACAAACGCGTCAACCAGATCCATCTGGTCGACCCCAGCGATGCCGGCTCGGGCCTCTACTGGATCTCCGCCGACAGCGCCATCACCGATCTTCTCACGCGCAAGGACATCGACTTCGAGGTCATCACCGATCATGATGTCCATGCCGAGGGCGTCGAGCTGTTGTCGAAATATGCGGTCGTTCTCACCGGCCAGCATCCGGAATACCACACCCATGAGACGCTCGATGCGCTCGGTGCCTATCTCGGCAATGGCGGTCGCTTCATGTATCTCGGCGGCAACGGCTTCTACTGGAAAGTGGTGCCCCATGCGACGGGTACCTGGGCGTTCGAGCTGCGGCGCGCCGAGGGCGGCATCCGGCTCTGGGAGACGCTGCCCGGCGAGAGCTATCATGCGTTCGACGGCTCCTATGGCGGCCTCTGGCGACGGCTCGGCCGGCCGCCGCAGGCGCTGGTCGGCGTCGGCTTCAGCACGCAAGGGGAATATAAGGGTTTCCCCTACACCTTCCTCGACGGCATTCTCGATCCCCGCGTCGCGTTCATGCGCGAGGGGATCGAGGACCTGGCGAGCCCCGGTGCCAGGCTCGGCGAGCGCGGCTTCATGGGCGGCGGCGCGGCCGGCCACGAGCTCGATCGTGCGGATACACGCCTCGGCACGCCGCATCACGCGATCATCATCGGCCGCGCCGTGCTTGATGATCCGACCTATCAGCCCGTCAACGAGGAGCGCTACGACCACACCTGGCCGGCCTCGCGCGAGGACATCATCCGCTCCGACCTGACCTTTTTCGAAACGCCGAACGGTGGCGCGGTGTTTTCGGTCGGCTCGATGAATTTCATCGGCGCGTTGCCGGTGGACGGCTACAACAACGTGGCGGCCCTGCTGGTGACCAACATCGTCAGGCGCTTCGCCGATTCGACGCCGTTTCCGGAGCCCAAATCCTCGGCATGATGTTGCTCTCGGGTCGTCGCAAGAATAGTCTTGGGGACTGCCAAAAAACGACAACAAGACCCAAGGTGACTGATGGCCCGTATCCTCTACAGCGACCCGATCAACGCGTCCGACCGCACCCGCGAAATCCTCGACAAGAACCGCCACGCCAACATCTTCCGCATGATGGCGCATTCGCCGAGCTATTTTGAGCAGTATTGCCGCCTCGGTGGCGCCATCCGCCACAAGGGCGAGCTCGATCCTGTGGTCCGCGAGCTTGCGATCACGCGCACCGGGATCCTGTGCGAGGCACCGTACGAGATCGTCGCGCACAAGCGTATCGGCAAGAATGTCGGCGTCACCGACGAGCAGAACGAGGCGCTCGACAACTGGCAGGCGGCGAGCTGTTTCAATGAAGTGCAGCGCGCCGCCCTCGCGTTCACGGACGAGATCGTGAAATTGAACAAGCCGACCGATGCGACCTTCAAGGCGATCGCCGCAAAGCTGACGCCGGCCGCGCTGGTCGAACTCCAGCTCTCGGTCGGCTTCTACATCATGACCTCGAAATTCCTGGAGACATTCGAGATCGATCTCCAGCCCGTCACGGAAGTGGTGGGCTGATTCAAAAACCGCGGCGAGGTCTGCCGATGACGATCGATGAATACGCGGCCTGGGCCGCAAGCGTTGCGAAAGTCGATGAGCATCCGTCCAACGAGCGGCTGTCCTATCTCGGTCTTGGCCTCGCAGGTGAATCCGGCGAGGTTGCCGAGCACATCAAGAAGCTGTTGCGCGATGACTGGTTGGACAAGGCGGGTCTCATCGAAGAGCTCGGCGATGTCGTCTACTACTGGGCCTGCCTGTGCGCCGCGACCGGCCAGCAGCCATCCGAATTGCTCGAGGCCAGCGCCGCCAAGATCAAGCGGCGGATCAGCGAGGCGGCGAGCCGATAGGCGCCGCTCACGTCGACGTCAGGATGTCCACCTTGGCGTTGGCGACGATCAGGCGGTCCGCCAGCAGCTGCGCCAGATTGCGCATGATCCGCTCGGATGCGCGCGGGTGCTGCTCACGGAAGCGTTCGAAATCCTTGAGCGGAACCTCGAACGCCGTCGCCGCCATATCCGCGAACACGTCGGCAGAGCGGGTCGCTTCAAGCAGCGCCATCTCGCCAAAAGCCATGCCCGCGGTCAGCGTCGCCAGCCGCACGCCGTCGGGCAGCGTGACGTGGACGGCGCCGCTGCGCAGGAAATGCAGCATATCGGCGGGATCGCCGGTGGTGACGATCTTCTCGCCCGAATGATGTGTCCGGATCGTGCTGAGCGACGCCAGGTCGGCCAGCTCTTCGTCGCTGAGACCTGCCAGCAATGGCTGCTCGGACAGCTCGGTGGTTTCGTGAAAGTCGATGGAGCCACCATGGCGGTACACGATCTGGTCTTCCGCCCATTCGATCGCGGCGTCGAGCAGGTAGAAGTCGCGGACGTTCTTCAGCTCGGCCGTCCACTCCCGCAGCGTATTCCATTCCTTGGAGGCGCGCCTGACGCCTGAAATCACGACGGTGACATTCAGCGCGGCCAGCTCCTCGAAGGCTTCAGCCACGAGCCGCGCCCCGGCACGGGTGGTGGAGGTGACGCGATGCAGATCGAAGATCACGAATTGCGGCCGTGGCCGCCCGGCGAGCCGGCGCGAGACGTAGTCGACCGCCGACAGCGACAATGTGCCGACCAGCTCGATGATCCGCACCTCCTGCTCGTGCGCGGCCAAAATCTCGCGCTCCTGCGGACGGCGGACGCGGCGGGACGGGCTCTTGCCGATATCGTAGTCTGCAATAACCGCGTTGCGTGCGTCGTCGCTGCGATTGAGCATATGCAGATCGTAGTGCGAGGACAGCGCTTCGCAAACCTTGATGCCGCGCACGCTGTTGCCGTGCTTGTCGAGCTTTGGCGAATAGCTGCCGAGGCCGAGGCGGGCGGGGAGGGCCGCCAAGATGCCGCCGCCGACGCCGCTCTTGGCGGGGATGCCGATCCGGTAGATCCATTCGCCGGCATAGTCGTACATGCCCGACGACGTCATCACCGACAGCGTGCGCGAGATCGCGTAAGGCGTCAGCACCTGCTCGCCCGTCACCGGGTTGATACCGCGATTGGCGAGCGTCGCCGCCATCACCGCGATGTCGCGCGCGGTGACCAGCACCGCACATTGCCGGAAATAGACGTCGAGGACGCCGGCGACATTGTCGGAGATCACCGCGTTGGTCTTGAGGAGATAGCCGATCGCGCGGTTGCGGTCGCCGGTCTGGCTTTCGGAAGCGTAGACGGCCTCGTCCACCGCGAGATCGCGCCCGGCAAAGCGGCTGAGCGCGAGGCGGATCTGCTCGAAGGCGTCCGCGCCCTTGCTGTCATAGATCAGCCCGGTGCAGGCGATCGCGCCGGCATTGACCATCGGGTTGAACGGATGGTTGTCGGAATTGAGCCGGATCGAGTTGAAGGGATCGCCCGAGGGCTCGACCCCGATCGCGCTCTCGACCTTGCTCGCGCCGAGCAGGTCCAGCGCCAGCGCGAACACGAACGGCTTCGACATCGACTGGATGGTGAAGGGCACCCTGGAGTCACCGACCTCGTAGACATGGCCGTCCAGCGTCGCGAGGCTGATGCCAAAATGGGCAGGGTCGGCCTTGCCAAGCTCGGGAATGTAGTCGGCGACATGACCTGACGTTTCGGCGGAGAATTCGTTGAGGCAAGTGTCCAGAAACCGCAGCAAAGGCGGTTTTGAGCGGATCCAGGCGGAGGCGGGCGGCGATTGGGTCATCGCCTCCCTTGTGCAACGCAATCAGGGGATGCGCAACCCGTCCGGCATCGGCGGTTGCCGCCGGACCAGCAGCAGGGCGATCAGGACCGTGGGCACGAGGATGGCAAGGCCCAGCAGCGTCACCTGCATTTGCGACAGCGGCATGATCCCGCCGCCCGGGGTCGCCACCACGAAGCCGCCGATCACCAGCAGCACGCGCAATGGCCACTCCAGCGCACCGGCACCGCGGAGGTCGCCGACGAAGGGCTGATAGCCTTGGATGCCGCCGCAGATGAACAGCGTGCCGAAGGCCGCCAGCGCCATCAGACCGAGACCGGTGAGATAGGGGCTCGGCCCCTGCAACACCAGCGCCGGATTGAGCACGAAGAAGAACGGGATGAAGTAGATGATGCTGCCGACCCACATCGATTCCCATCCCGTCTTCATCGCCGGCGACCCGGCGATGCCGGCCGCGGCGAACGAGGCGATCGCGACCGGCGGCGTGATCGACGACAGCATGCCCCAGTAGAAGATGAACATGTGCACGGCCATCTTGTTGAGCCCGAGCTTCTCCAGCGCGGGGGCCACCAGAATGGCGAGGAAGATATAGCAGGCCGTCGTCGTCAGCCCGAGCCCCAGGATGAGGCTGGTCAGCGCACACATGCCGAGCAGCAGGAACGGATTGTCGCCGGCAATGTGCAGCAGGTCGTTGGCGAGGCTCGACACCACGCCGGTCATCGAGAACGCCCCGATCAGCAGGCCGCAGCCGGCGAGGATGCCGACCAGCTCGACGAAGGTGCGGCCATTGACCTCGAGGAATTTTCCGATCGTTGCCAGCGTCCAGCGCGTGTCCCTGGAGAACAGCTGGTTGAGAACCAGCAGCAGCGCGGTCGCGTAGAACGGCGCGTGGCTCTCGCGCTTGAAATAGAGCAGCATCACGATCAGCAGCGCGATGACGAACACGTAGTACCAGCCGTCCTTGATCGTATCCATGATCCGCGGCAGATCGGCGCGCGGAATGCCCTTCAGGCCGTGGCGGGCGGCATAGGAATCGACCTGCATGAACAAGCCGATGTAATAGAGCGCGGCGGGAATGATCGCGGCGATCGCGACGTCGGCGTAGCTGACATTGAGGAATTGCGCGATCACGAAGGCGGTCGCGCCCATCACCGGCGGCGCCAGCACCGCGCCGGTCGAGGCGCAGGCCTCGATCGCGCCGGCATAGGAGGCGCGGAAACCGCTCTTCTTCATGACGGGAATGGTCATGGTGCCGGCGGTGAGCACGTTGGAGATGATCGAGCCCGACATCATGCCGAGCAGGCCGCTCGCAAAGATGCAGACTTTTGCGGCACCCCCGCGAAACGTGCCGCACAGCGCAAACGCAAGGTTGATGAAGAATTTTCCGGCGCCCGTCATCATCAACGCCGTGCCGAACACGAGGAAGCCGATCACGGTGTCGGCAAAGGCCTGGATGGGAATGCCGAGCAGGCTCTCGCCCGACAGCACGTGATAGGCGGTCGCCTGCTCCAGCGTCGACTGCGTGCCGCGGAACGGCCCGAGCCAGCCGGACTCCGCGAACAGCGGATAGACCGTGAAGGGGAAGACGCTGAGCAGCAGGCTCCAGCCGCCGGTGCGGCGCAGCGCCTCCATCAGCATCACCCACATCACGAGGCCCGCGGCGATCACCTTGGTCGGTGCGCCCCCGAACTCCCATCCGGCCTCCGCCGCCTTGCGTACGTTCGACATCAACAGCAGCGCCGCGGCGAAGGTCACGAGGGAGAACAGCAGATCGTACCAGGGAATGCGGTCGAGCGGCGCGCGTTCCGTGCCCGGAAAGATCAAAAACGTGAACGGCAGCATCAACGCGATCAGGAGATAAAAATACTCCGTGTTGAGCTGGGTGTAGCCGACGAAGAAGCGCAGCGAGAATTGCTGGTTGATGCAAAGCAGGATCGTTGCCGCCGTCGCGATGACCAGTGCCCAGCGCCAGACGCCCCGAAGCGCGCGAACCCGCGTGACCTCGGCTTCCTGCATGTTGGCGGCAGCCCCATGCGGATCGTCGAACACGACCCGCTTGGCCTCGCTCTCGGGGATGGTGGAGATGGAAGCAGACGACATGATCGACCCCGCGCGTGCGTTGAGCACTAATCCTCGAACCCGTTCGGCATGTCGGCTTTCGCAAGCGCCGCGGCACGCGCCTTCATCCATCCCTCCAAGAACGCCTTGTCATCCGCAGGCGGATTGGACTTGCCGTAGTCGGTCCACGCTGCGCCAAGCACTTCTTGCCGCTTGATCAGCTTGCTGTTGTGCGCGTCCTGCGCGTCGCTCCATTGTCCGGCCTCCTTCAGCGCCTTCACCGCGCCGGGATGCACCGGCACCACCCAGTTCTTGGTCTGCCGGTCGGCGGCAAGCCCGCCGGCGCCGGGCGCGGAGCCCTTATAGGCATCGTAGTTTGTGATCATCGCCTTGGTGATGGCATAGACCTGGTCGGGCGCTTGCGAGGCGTAGGCGACGAAGATCGGGTAGGGGTAGTTGCCAAGCTCAATTGGTTTCTCGGGCGTGATGCCGGCGCCGCAGGTCGCCGTCTGCGGGAAGAAGAACGAGCCGACCTTCTGCATCCGCGCCCAGCCTTCCTTGTCCTTGGCCGGCAGCGGCGGCCAGATCAGGCCGCGCGGCGAGGTCTCGGCTTCCTTGGCGGGGCCGGTGATGGTGGTGCCGAAGGCCGCATCCGTGTCGTTGTTGATCAGGCCCTTCCACATCGCGCCGTAACTCGCGAACTCGACGATCTTGACGTCCTTCTGCGTCAGGCCGGCGAAGGCGAGCACCGCGAGCGAATTCTGGTTCAGCGCGGGCGAGCCGACTACGAAGCCGACGCGCTTGCCTTTCAGGTCCTTCAGATCTTTCACACCGCTATCGGCGGCAACGCCAAGCGAACCGCAATTGCAATCGACGCTCGACAGCATGATCTGGAGCGGCTGCGGACCCCATTCCCGCGAGCCAAACTCGAACACGCCCTCCTGCGCGAAATAGGTGCCCGATCCCATCGCCGCAGACGCCGCGCGCTTGGCGCGCAGCGGCGCGAGTCGCGCGACGTCGTTGCCCGCGGGGAGCACGCGCACGTCGGTGGAGTATTTATCCTTCATCATCTTGCCGACGCCGACCGCGATGTTGAAGCCGGCGGTGCCGGTGTCATAGGCGGTGAACGTCAATGTCGCCGGCAGCTTGATGTCCTCGGCGCATGCGTAGCGTGTAGACGCAAAAGAAATGCCCGCAGCCAAGGCAGGCGCGAGCATGACCAGCCCACGAAACATGTTTCCCTCCAATGCTCCTCGCGTTTGCCGCGAAGATTTTCGTTCTTTGTTTGAAACAGATTTTGTTTGAGGCGGATCATGTCATCGCGACCGAGCGATGGCAACGCCGTACCGCGAACGCAGGAAAGAAGCAGACAGATTGTCGCGGAAGCTGCGGTGAATGCGGTCAGCTCACGACGATTGCGATCGCCTGTCCCTCGGCAACGACATCGTCGAGCTTGACGAGCAACGATGTGATCGTGCCGCTCGCGGGTGAGAGCACGGGTATCTCCATCTTCATGGCTTCGACCACCACAACGTCGTCACCGTCCGCAACGGTTCCTCCAACTTGCACGGGCGTTGCGCAGATACGTCCCGCGACCTCAGTGACGATCTTTATTTCTGGCATGCCATCGCCTTTTTGTTGTCGGCGCAAAATGCCTGAGGTAGCGTCGTCTGCAAGTGGAATTTAATTCCGCACAGCGGAACAAACGGTAGGGAACATGGGACGACGTTCAGAGCGGTTAAGCAGGCAAGGTGCGCTCGCTGGCGATGCCGGCGAGGGTGATGTCATCCAGGTGGTTTCGCGCGCGTTCGACGTGTTGCGATGCTTCGAGGGCCACGAAGCCAGGCTCGGCAATCTCGAAATTTCAAACCGCTGCGGCCTGCCGCGCTCCACCGTGTCGCGGCTCACGCACACGCTGACGCGCATGGGCCAGCTGGTTTACCTGCCGCGCGACCAGAAATATCGCATCGGCCCGAGCGCGGTGGCGATGAGCGCCTCGATGATGAAGGGCGCGCAACTGCGCAGCATGATCCGGCAGCGGCTTCAGGAAGTCGCCGAGCAACTGCCCGGTACGGTCGGCTTCGTCGTCCCCGATCGCTTCCATCTGGTCTATCTCCAGTTCGCGCGCTCGGCCTCGGCGCTTGGCCTGCACGAGGGCACCGGCAGCCGCATCTCGATGGCCTCGACGGCCGCTGGCGCGGCCTATACCGCGGCGCTGGCGCCGGAGGTCGGCGACACCTTCATTACGGACATGGAGCGTGAAGCTCCCGAAGCCGCAAAAATCCTGCGTCCCCGCATCGAGGCCAACAGGCAGTCGCTGCGCGAGCACGGCTATGTGACGGCCTGCGGCATCTGGAGCCCGCACATCAACGGTCTCGCGGTGCCGATCTGGTCGCCGCAATACCAGACCTTCGTCGTCATCACGATCGGCCTGCTGTCGTCGATGTATGACGAGCAGCGCCTGCATGCCGAAGTCGCGCCGCTGATGGTCGCGCTTGGCCGCTCGCTCGGCAGCCTGCTCGAGGGTGCGGAAGGCGACGTCTTCAACAACCGCATCTCGCGCAAACCGGTCGCCATGGCGGTGCATAACAATAACAAGCCGATCAATTCGGAGGGAGTGGATGAACTGGAAGCCGGAACTCGACGAGCTCGCCCGGCGCGAAGCCTTCGCGCGGGAGATGGGCGGCGTTGACAAGGTCAAGCGCCAGCATGACCAGGGCCGGCTGACTGTTCGGGAGCGCATCGAGGGACTGACCGACAAAGGCAGCTTTCACGAGATCGGTGCCGTCTCAGGCATCGGTGAGTACGATTCCGGCGGCGAGTTGCAGAAATTGACGCCGGCGAACTGCGTGTTCGGCCGCGCGCGCGTCGATGGCCGCACTGTGGTCGTGGTCGGCGACGATTTTACGGTCCGCGGCGGTTCGGCGGATGCTTCCATCTCCGCAAAGCCGCTGATGGCGGAGGAGATGGCGCACGATTTCCGCCTGCCCATCATCCGCATCATCGAGGGGTCCGGCGGCGGCGGCTCGGTCAAGACCATCGAGACCAAGGGCGCGGCGAATTTGCCCGGCGGCATCGGCGGCACGCGCTGGTATCGCTTCACGACCGAGAATCTCTCGCGCGTGCCGGTGGTCGCGCTCGGCCTCGGCTCGGTTGCTGGCCTCGGCGCCGCGCGTCTCGCTGCCAGCCACTATTCGATCATGACGCGAAAATCCGCGATGTTCGTTGCGGGCCCGCCGGTGGTGAAGGCGCTGGGGCAGGATCTCTCGAAGGAGGAGCTCGGCGGCGCCGACATCCAGACCCGCGCCGGCGCGGTCGATCATGCCGTCGACTCCGAAGAGGAGGCGTTCGCCTGCGCGCGGCGTTTCCTCTCTTACCTGCCGTCATCAGTCTACGAGCTGCCGCCGACCTTGCCCTGCGCCGACAATCCCGAGCGCAGCGAGGAAGCGCTGATGAACGCGGTGCCGCGCAACCGCAAGCAGGTCTACAAGATCCGGCCGATCATCGAGCAGGTCGTCGACAAGGGCTCGTTCTTCGAAGTCGCCAAGAACTTTGGAAAGCCGCTCATTGTCGGCCTGGCACGGCTCGAAGGCCGGGCAGTGATGGTGCTCGCCAGTGACAGCTTCCACTACGGCGGCTCCTGGACCGCGGATGCCTGCCAGAAGGTGGTGCGCTGGGTCGATTTCGCCGAAACCTTCCATCTGCCGATCGTCTATCTCATGGACTGCCCCGGCTTCATGATCGGCCTCGATGCCGAGAAGGCGGCGACCATCCGCCACGGCGTCCGCGCCATGGCCGCGGTCAACCAGACCACCGTGCCCTGGTGCACCGTCATCCTGCGCAACGCTTTTGGTGTCGCCGGCGTCGTGCATCAGCCGGCCGACCGCTTCTCGATCCGCTACGCCTGGCCGTCGGCCTATTGGGGCTCGCTGCCGCTCGAAGGCGGCATTGAAGCCGCCTACCGCGCCGACATCGATGCGGCCGAGGACAAGGGAGCGAAGCTGGAGGAAATCCAGGAGCGCCTCAACAAGCTCCGCTCGCCGTTCCGCTCGGCCGAAAAGTTCTGGGTCGAGGAGATCATCGATCCCAGGAAAACCAGGTCGCTGCTGTGCGAGTTTGCAAGGCTGGCAGAGCCGCTGCGGAAAGCCGGGCCGCCGGCAAATTTTTCGATCAGGCCCTAGGCTCGTCTCTCCAACGTCGTCCCGGACAAGCGAAGCGGAGTGCCGAAGGAACGATTCCCGGCGCTCGGCATTCAACGCGCATGAGGAAACTCTATTTCGGCATCGGCGCTCTCGCCGGCGCGCTGGTTCTCCTCATGGTTTGGTTGGGCCAGCACGAACAGCAGGCGTCAATCGATCGTCTCCAGCAATGGGAGATTCCGCGCGCGCCTGACCGCTAGCGGACAGTAACGGCATTCACTCGCTACCGCGGTTCGCTGCGACACAGCCGTAGCGAATGCACAAATGGTCGCGTCTCAGTTGCGACGATACGCATTCGTCCTCTGCGAGCTAATCATTTCCGTCGCTACGTGTGGGCTATGATGATTGCAGGGAGCGGCCCGCAATTGCAGCCACTTTCAGCCGCTCTTTGAGCCCATTTCGGCCAAACTGTTATTGGTTTCTCGTTGCCCGGGGCGGGGCCCTCAATTTGGAGCCCTGCAATGTTCAAGCCAGTTCTTTCTGCGTGTCTCTTCGTTGCCTTGAGCTCCGTCGCTTCCGAAGCGCGGACCTATCGCATTCATCAAGCACCTGGGTGCAATGTCACCATGCCCTGCGACTTCTCTTATTCGCAAACGCGACGCGAGCGGTCTCCCCGCCAGTCATTGCAAGCCTATCGCGCAACGCAAATGACGGTGACCGACGCAGGTAATACCGCGACGACAATCAGCGTCTCCGGTGATCGCGTCGTCGGCGGCCGTCCGGCCGGTTGTCCCTCGTCCTTCTGCGGCTGCGGCGCGGCCCTGCGCGTGTTCGGTCATGTCGTGCCGGAGTTGAATCTCGCGGCCAACTGGCTCCGTTTCCCGCGGACGTCGCCGGCGCCAGGAATGGTTGCGGCGCGCCGCGGGCACGTCTTCGTTCTGGAGCAGCACCTCGGCGGCGACATGTGGATGGCCTATGACGCCAATTCGGGCGGTCACGCCACCCGCATGCACGCGCGTTCGCTGCGAGGCTACACCATCGTCAACCCGCGCGGCTGAGACGACGGGGAGGGTGCTCGGTCTCCATCACACCCGCAGCACCTTCCCCGGATTCATGATATTCTGCGGATCGAGCGCGCGCTTGATGGTGCGCATGATGTCGAGCTCGGTCTTCGAGCGGTAGTGGCTGAGCTCGTCGAGCTTGTCGATGCCGATGCCGTGCTCCGCCGAGATCGAGCCGCCCATCGAGGTGACAAGATCGTTCACGGCGCGCGTGATGGCGGCCGTGTATTGGTTCAGCGTCTGCTGATCCATCCCAACAGGCCCCATGAACGAGAAATGCAGATTGCCGTCGCCGATGTGTCCGAGCGGATAGGGACGAATGCTCGGGAGAATATCGAGCACGGCCTTGAGCCCCTTGTCGATGAAGTCAGGAATCTTGGAGATCGCCACCGACACGTCATAGCTGAGCCCCGGTCCTTCGGCCCGCGACGCCGCGGCGGCACCCTCGCGGATGCGCCACATGTTGCGCGATTGACCGACCGATTGTCCGATCGCCGCATCGAGCACGCGACCGGCCTCGAGCTGATCGGCGAGGAATTGCTCCATCTTCTCCGACATGCCCTCGGTGCCGTCCCGGCGAGCGCGCGCGGACGACCATTCGAGCAGCAGGTACCATGGCGTGTCCGCCCTCAACGGATCCTGGACGCCGGGAATGTGGCGCAAGATCATGTCGATGGCGCTGCGGCTCATCAGCTCGCAGGAGCCGACATTGTCTTCAGAGGCTGCATGCGCTTCGGACAGGATCTCCAGCGCCGCACTGGGATCGCGGACTGCCAGCCACGCCGTGCAGATGTCCTTGGGTGCCGGCCACAGCTTGAGGACGGCCTTGGTGATGATGCCGAGCGTGCCTTCCGCGCCCATGAAGAGGTGTTTTAAGTCGTAGCCGGTGTTGTCCTTCTTCAGCGCACGCAATCCGTCCCAGACGTCGCCGTTGGGCAAGACGACCTCGAGCCCCAGCACGAGATTGCGCGCATTGCCATAGCGCAGCACCTGCACGCCGCCGGCATTGGTCGAGAGATTGCCGCCGATCATGCACGAGCCCTGGGCGCCAAGGCTGAGGGGCAGGAACCTGTCGTGCTGGCTTGCTGTCTCCTGAAGCGTCTGCAAAACGCAGCCGGCCTCGACCGTCATCGCGTAGCCGACGGGATCGACGTCGAACACGCGGTTCATCCGGCCCAGCGACAACAAGATGCCGGTGTGCGCAGGCCAGGGTGTGGCGCCACCCATCAGCCCGGTGTTGCCGCCCTGTGGCACGATCGCGACGCCGTGCTGATGGCAAAGCCGCACGACCTTGGAGACCTCCTCAGTGCTGCCAGGGCGAACGACGGCGCCGGCACCGCCAACCAGCAGGCCCCGCCAATCCGTCACGTACGGCTGCATGCCGTGCTCGTCCTCGATCAGGCCTTTCTCGCCAACGATCGCACGCAATGCATCGCGTATCCGGGCGGTCAAAGGCGCGGTCGGGATGGTGGGTACGGACGACGGGAAGGCAGCCGGCATTTTGTTTCCCCTGGCGCATCTTGATGTGCACTGCGCGCGCGAAGCGCTTGGGCCGCATTGTCCACGTTTGGGACGGGGAGTCTAACGGCAATATCGGCAACACCAGGACAATTTACCGCAACATCCGGCAACGTCTTCGCCAACATGTTGCGGCTGTCTCGGCCTAGGAGGCGACAGGAATTTAAGAATCAGGATGGATGGAATGCGATTGAACTCTTGGGTGGCATGTCTCGGCGCAGGCGCTGCCTGCCTGCTACTCGTAGACATCACCCCGGTGCGCGCCGAGCCGGTGTTCGAAAGTCTCGGCGGCACATGGTCGGGCACCGGCTCGATGAAGCCGTCGGACGGCCCGCGTGAGAAGGTCCGTTGCAAGGTGGCCTACAACATCACCAAGCCCGGACGTTCCGTGAGCCTCGACCTGCGCTGCGCGAGCGACGCGTACAAGATGATTCTGTCAGCCAACATCGATCAAAACGGGACGGAGCTTTCGGGCAACTGGTTCGAGAGCGAATACCGGCAGGGCGGCAAGGTCTATGGCACCAACAAGGACGGCCTGATCGAAGCGCGGATCGAGGGACAGACCGTGGCGGCGCTGGTGACGATCCAGACCAAGGGTAGTCATCAGTCGTTCCTGATGGAAGCGCCAGGATCCTGGATGTCGGAGGTGGCGATCGAATTGAACAAGGAGGCGAAGTAGCCTGGCCTCCTCGTCGGGCCGTAGCGCTCAACCGTCATTGCGAGGAGCTCTTGCGACGAAGCAATCCAGAAATCCCTCCGCGTAGATCGTCTGGATTGCTTCGCCGCGCTCGCAATGACGAGCCTGTGGAGTCATCCGGCCCCCCGTGCGCAATTGCGCAACGGACAAGGGTCAAGCCGAAGAGGTTCGACGGGTCTCTCGTTTGTGATTGTGCTCTTGCGGTTCCTTCTTGCTGCCGTCCGAATGCACCAATAGGGTTGACAACCCAAGGTTTATTGAGAGGCGAGCGATGATCTGTCCCTCGTGTTTCGGTGCCGGCAAGATCACTTGTTTTGCGTGCAACGGCAAAGGCCAAGGCAAACCCATTCCGAAGCCAGGCGGTTTCCTCGACTTTCCCATCTGCGGTCCTTGCGGTGGGAGAGGAAAGTTGAACTGCAATTCTTGTCATGGATACGGCACGATCCCCGATCCGGTACCTCCGCCGCAGCCGCCTCCAATCCCGAAAGACCCGTTTGTCGGGGCGTGGGTCAACCCGTCGGGGGGCGTGATGACGGTTGTGAAGACGCCCGGCGGCTACGGATTGAGCGAGAATGGCCAGACTGTCCCGGCAAACTTCTCCATGTCCGGCGACAAGGTGATCATGCAAGTCAACCTCAATGGAATGCAGGTTCGGTTCGACGGTATCATCGATGTCGACGAAATGCGGGGGCAACTCACCAGCTCACAACCGATGAGTTACCGCAGGCAATCGTGATGCGTCAGCGAGCCTATGGGTATCGAGACCAACCCGCCGAGGCTCTGCTTCACGTCGTCGAAAGGTCAAAACGTTCGGGGAACGATCATGCCATCATGCCCCTGTTTTGCCCGACGGGTCAAGTTTTATTTCGGCAAATCGAAAGTCATTGATCGTCCACGCTCCGGCTACTGTGCATGGGGTTGTTTTCGCATTTTTGTTTTGAGTGAACTGTGAGCGCGTTTTTCTACGCGCTCTCCGTCTCCCGGTGCACATCATGCACCACCAGCCCCATGCCTTCGTCCGGCATCTTGATCCAGTCGCGGCGCTTCAGCGTGCGCTTGGTGTCCTCGTAGCCGGAGGTCCAGTGCTCGCGCATCGAGGTGCCCGAGAACTCGTGGTCCTTGGCGTCGCCCTCATAGGCCTTCTGCTGGTAGATCAGGTGCAGGATCGCGATCTCCGGCATGTTGCGCAGGCTCGCCTTGAGGCTGCGATCCTCATCGGACAGTTGTTCGTCCGGGACCTTCGCCAACGCCTTGTAGAGCAGGACCTTGAGATTGTGGGTGCGGCGATAGACGTCGGTGTTGTGGCGGGTGCGCGAGGAATACATGATGTCCTTGTGGCGGGCCATCACGTCCTGCATCGAGCGCGGCAGCACGCCGCGCGCGCTGAACAGGTCGACCTGGAACACCAGCGAATTGAGCGCGTCCTCCTGGTCGAGCAGATGCTGCAGCGGCGTGTTGGAGACGATGCCGCCGTCCCAGAAATGATCGGTGCCGATCCGCACCATCGGCAGCGCCGGGGGGAGGGCGCCGGAGGCCATGATGTGCTCCGGCTCGATCTCGTCATGGGCGTTGTCGAAATAGATGAAGTTGCCGGAGAGCACGTTGACCGCGCCGACCGCGAAGCGGACCTTCTTCTCGTTGATGAGATCGAAGTCGCAGAGCTCGAGCAGGCTCTCCTTCAGCGGCATCGTGTCGTAATAGCTGGTCGCAGTGCGTGCGCCGACCGGGCTGAGCCAGGGATTGACCTGATGCGGGGTGAAGAAGCCGGGCTGGCCCATCGCTGACGTCATCCAGGCGCTGGTGAGATTGCGCCACTGACGGAAGATGTCGCCGTCGGGCGTGTAGTGCCAGATCTTGCGGTTGGTGATGCGCTCCCAGAAGATGCGCAGCGCCTCCAGCCGCTTCTCCGGCTTGTTGCCGGCGATGATGGCCGAATTGATTGCACCGATCGAGACACCGCAGACCCAGTCGGGCTCGATGCCGGCTTCGTGCAGCGCCTGGTAGACGCCGGCCTGGTAGGCGCCGAGCGCGCCGCCGCCTTGCAGCACCAGCGCGACGCGGTCGCAGCGCTCGGGACGCCAGCCTTTGGACGGGGGCTGATGGGTCTGATGGGTCGGTTGCGACGTCCGGGCGTCCATGGCGATGCCTCCTGCCTTCCCAAACGATTGCGTCGCGCGGTGACGGCGTGATGACAATGTTGGCGTCGATGCATCCTTTGCATGCACCTCAACCGCGCCGGGAATGGCAGCCGGTCGTGCCGCTGACGGAAATCCTTCACATCGCAGTCAATGACAGCGGCTAGCAATTTACATCAGGCCGGAAGCGAGCGTCACAGACATCACACAGGAGACCAGCGATGCGCAGGGAAGATTTGCTGAGACTTCCGTCCATGCCGGCCGCAGGGCCAAGCTATCCGGCCGGGCCCTACCGCTTCGTCAACCGCGAATTCCTCGTCATCACCTACGAGACCGATGCGGACCTTATCCGCGCCGGCCTGCCTGAGCCGCTGGAGCCGATCGACCAGCCGATCGTGCATTACGAATGGATCAAGATGCCGGATTCCTCCGGCTTCGGCAGCTACACCGAATCCGGCCTCGTCATCCCCGCGCGCCTCAACGGCGAGGAGGTCAATTTCGTCTCGCAGATGTACCTGGACGATGATCCGCCGATCGCCGCCGGCCGCGAGATCTGGGGCTTTCCCAAGAAGTATGCCCATCCAAAACTCGAGATCGTCAAGGATACGCTGACGGGCACCTTGGAATATGCCGGCCAGCTCGTCGCCATGGGCACGATGGGCTACAAGCATGAGAGCATGGCCGGCAACGGCGATCTCACCCGCGCCACGCTGTCGAAGACGCAGATCAATCTGAAGATGATCCCGGGTGTCGACGGCCGGCTCGAGATCTGCCAGCTGGTCGCGATCAACCTGATCGACATCGTGCCGAAGGGCTCCTGGATCGGCCCGGGCCGGCTGCATCTGGTGCCGCATGTCAATGCGCCGGTGGCCGATTTCCCGGTCCGCCGCTGTCTCGGCGCGCATCACTATATCGCCGACCTGACGTTGCCGTTCGGCCGTGTCGTGCACGACTATGTCAGGGAAGCCGAGGCGGCCGCCGCAACGGGGCTGGCCGCGGAATAGGGCGCCATCATCAAACTGTAACAATGCCGTAATTGAGTACCCGTGCTCCGGAGGATGCCGTCAGCCATCTTCCGGAGACGGGGCATCTGTTGACGGTTGGGGTTGGCCATGGCTGAGCCGGCAAAGCTTGCCAGCGCGATATCGAACACCGAACCTGCCATTCCGGGCTTGGTGTGGGCGTTCCGCCTGCACAGCGACGGCAGCGCCGAGGCGCTCGCGATCGACCAGCCGATCGAGTTCAGCCATGACGGCCGGCTCTGGCTGCATTTCAACCTGACCGATGCGCGGGCGCGGCCGTGGATCGCAGCCTCACACCTGCCGCCGCTCGCGCGCGAATTGCTGCTCTCGAACGACACGTTCCAGCAGCTCCATGTCATCGACCATTGCGTCTACGGCGTGTTCTCCGACCTCGTGCGCGACATCGGCAGCGCGACGGAGGACACGGCATTCCTGCGCTTCGCCATGACCGAGCGCCTTCTGGTCAGCGGCCGTCATCAGGCGCTGTGCTCGGCGGATGCGACGCGCCGGGTGCTCGAAGGCGGCTACCGCGTCGACAACGTCGCCCATCTCTTGGAGAAGATCGTCGACGAGGTCGCCGACACGCTCGATCGGATGGCCGACAAGCTCGGTCAGGAGATCGATGGCATCGAGGAGCGGATCCTGGCCGACGATGTCAAACCCGAGATGCGCCGCGATCTCGGCCGTCTCCGCCGCACCTGCGTCAGGCTGCATCGCCAGCTTACCGGCCTGCGCGTGCTGTTCCACCGGCTCGATCAGAAGAACACCGATCATCTATCGCCGGCGCTGCGCATTCAGGCCGGCAAGCTGGCGCAACGGCTGGATGGCCTCGACCACGACATCGTCGAACTACGCGAGCGCAGCCGGCTGCTCGAGGAGGAACTGCGCTTCAAGAACGAGGAGGAGAGCAACCGGCACCTCCACACGCTCTCCGTCGTGACCTCGCTCTTGCTGCCGCCGACGCTGATCACCGGCATCTTCGGCATGAACACCAAGGGGCTGCCGCTGACCGACGTCGAGAGCGGATTTCTCTGGGCGGCGGTGCTGATGGCCTCGTCGATCGCTGGGGCCTATCTCTTTATGCGGCGCACGGGCATATTCAAATAGAGTATGCCAGCGGATATCAGCCGTGATCGGGACTGCCCATAGTTCTCTGTTGCGATGGACGGCCGCGATTGCGCTGGCCTCCGCGGTGACGAGCACCAGCGCGTTCGCCGGCGCCAAGGACGAGAGCGCGGCCGCATGGCTGGCACCGAAATGGTTCAACGAATGGCATGACGGCCTCGCCAACAAGGGCCTGAATTTCGGCGCCACCTATATCGCCGACAACATCGGCAACGTCTCCGGCGGCGTGAAGCGCGGCGCCATCCATTTCGGCCGGCTCGATCTGTCGGTCGATGCCGATCTGGACAAGCTGGTCGGCTGGACCGGCGGCCGCTTCTACGCCAATGCATTCGTGATCTACGGCCAGGGGCTCTCCCGCAACTACGTGATGAATCTCGCGACCATCAGCGAGATCGAGGCGCTGCCGGACCAGCGGCTCTATAACGCCTATTTCGAGCAGAGCTTCTTCGACGGAAGGCTGAACATCAGGGCCGGCCAGCAGGCCGCCGACGTCGAGTTCTTCGACAGCGAGACCGACGACCTCTTCATCAACGGCACCTTCGGCTGGCCCGCGATCAAGGCTTCCAACCTTCCGGCCGGCGGCCCGGCGCCACCGATTGCGGTGCCCGGCATTCGCATCAAGGCGGCGCTGACCGACAAGATCACCATCTTCGGCGCTGTCTTCAACGGCGATCCGTCCGGGCCTGGCGATGCCGATCCGCAATTGCGCGACCATCACGGACTCGCGTTTCGCGTCAACGATCCGCCGTGGGTGATCGGGCAGGTCAGGTTCGATTACGACATCGATATCGGCGGTCGCCCGCTCGCCGGCAATTTCACGCCGGGCGCCTGGAAGCACTACGGCTCGTTCGACAGCCAGCGCTTTACGGTGCAGGGCCAGTCGATCGCCGATCCCGACGGCAGCGGCATTCCGGCAAAGCTCCGCGGCAATTACGGCATCTTCGCCGTGATCGAGCAGGTGCTGTACCGGCCGCCGGAGGTCAAGGACAACACCACGTCAGCCTCGGTCCCCGGCGTCACCGCGTTCGGCCGTATCGCCTACAGCCCGCCGGACCGCAATCTGATCGATCTCTATCTCGACGGCGGCGTCGGTTTCGTCGGCTTCGTCCCCGGCCGTCCGATCGACCGCTTCGGCGTGGCGGCGGCCTATATGCGGATATCGAACACCGCGCGCAATCTCGATATCGATACGCAGACCTTCACCGGTGTGCAGAGCCCGGTGCGCAGCAACGAGACCCTGATCGAGATGATCTACGAGGCGCACATCAAGCCGGGTTGGCTGATCGCGCCTTACTTCCAGTACGTGTTTCGTCCCTCGGGCGGCATCCCGAACCCGAACGATCCGAGCGGCGTGGCGCGGATCGGTGACGCCGCAGTGTTCGGCGTCACCACCACGATCAGGTACTAGGCCATCGCAGGTTTCGCTTGCGGCTTCGGCTGCCGGGACAGCGCCAGCACGATCAGTGAGGCGAACACGCAGAGCGCGCCGGCGATGAAGAAGGCGGGCAGGTAACTCTGATAGACCGTCCGCGAGAAACCGGCGCCGAACGCGGCGGTACCGGCGCCGAGCTGGTGGCCGGCAAAGATCCAGCCGAACACCAGATTGGCGCGCTCGGGTCCGAACTTCCGCGCGGTGAGACGTACCGTCGGCGGCACCGTCGCGATCCAGTCGAGCCCGTAGAACATCGCGAAGATCGAGAGCCCATAGAACGAGAAATCGCTGAAGGGCAGGAAGATCAGCGAGAGCCCGCGCAGGCCGTAGTACCAGAACAGGAGGTAACGGTTGTCGTAGCGGTCCGACAGCCAGCCCGACATGATGGTGCCGAAGAAGTCGAAGATGCCCATCGCAGCGAGCAGGCTGGCGGCCTGCACCTGCGGGATGCCGAAATCGAGGCACATCGGAATCAGGTGGACCTGGACGAGGCCGTTGGTCGAGGCGCCGCAGACGAAGAAGGTCGCAAACAGGATCCAGAACGCACTCGACTTCGAGGCATCGCGCAGCGTGCCAAGTGCCACGGCCGTGATCGAGCCGTGGTTCACCGGCGGCACGGGCAGGGGCTCGGTGCCCTCGTCGCCGAACGGGCGTAAGCCGACGTCGCTCGGCCGGTCGCGCATCACGAGGAGGACGGCGAGGGCGGAAACGCCAAGCGCGATGCAGACGAAGCCGAGCGCAAGCCGCCAGCCGTAGCGTTCGGTCAGGCTTGCGAGCAGCGGCAGGAACACGAGCTGGCCGGTGGCGACGCTCGCGGTCAGGATGCCGACGACGAGGCCGCGCCGCGCCGCGAACCAGCGCGTCGCGATGGTGGCGCCGAGCACGAGCGCAGTCATGCCGGTGCCGATACCGATCACCACGCCCCAAAGCGCCACGAGTTGCCAGACCTGGGTCATGCCGAGCGAGGCCACCAGCGCCGACACCACGATGAGCTGGGCTAACAGCGTCACGTTACGCAGGCCGTAGCGGTTGAGCAGGGCGGCCGCAAACGGCGCCATCAAGCCGAACAGGATGAAGCGGATCGAGAGCGCCGACGAAATCTCCGCCGTGCTCCAGCCGAACTCCTTCTGAAGCGGAACGATGAACACGCCGGGCGCGCCGACCGTGCCGGCGCTGATCAGCGCGGCAAGGAAAGTCACGCCGACCATCACCCAGCCATAGTGGATATTGCGGCGGCCGAGCGCTGCCGCGAGCCAGTTCGAGATCATTGCCCCTCAATCTTGGTTGGCGGTCTCAGGGAGACCGGCGTCATTGTTCCAGTCTGGCATGGAAGTGGGAAGTCTGAAATGACAGACTTCCCTCGTTTACGGACTTTGGTCGTCAGTGCGTGAAACGCTCCACCGCGATCGCCGTGGCTTCACCGCCGCCGATACAGAGCGCCGCAACGCCGCGCTTGAGATTGTTGGCCTCGAGCGCGTGCAGCAGCGTCACGATCAGCCGCGCGCCGGTGGCGCCGATGGGATGGCCGAGCGCGCAGGCGCCGCCATTGATGTTGAGCTTCTCTCTGGCGATGCCGAGATCGCGCTGCGCCGCCATTGCCACCACGGCGAAGGCCTCGTTGATCTCGAACAGGTCGACGTCGCCGGCGCTCCAGCCGACCTTGTCCAGCAGCTTGCGGATCGCCGGGATCGGCGCCGTGGTGAACCATTGCGGCTCCTGGCTGTGGGTGGCGTGGCCCTTGATCTCGGCGATCGCTGGTAGCCCATTGCGATCGGCGAGCGAGCGTTTCGTCAGCACCAGCGCGGCGGCGCCGTCGGCATTGGCGGAGGAGGCGGCGGGCGTGATGGTGCCGTTGGCGCGGAATGCCGGCTTCAGGCCGGGGATCTTGGCGGGATCGACCTTCAGCGGATGCTCGTCATTGGCAACGATGCGCGGGCCGGCCTTCTCGCTCAGCGTGATCGGCACAATCTCGGCCTTGAACGCGCCGCTCTCGACCGCCTTGCGCGCGCGGCTCAGCGTTTCCATGGCGTAGGCGTCCTGGTCCTTGCGGGTGAACTGGTAGGCTTCGGCCGTGGCCTCGCCGAAATCGCCCATCGAGCGGCCGCTCTCGTAGGCGTCCTCGAGGCCGTCCATCATCATGTGGTCAATGATGCGGTCGTGGCCGGCGCGGTAGCCGCCGCGGGCCTTGGCGAGCAGGTAGGGCGCGTTGCTCATGCTCTCCATGCCGCCGGAGACGACGATGTCGGCCGAGCCGGCGCGGATGATGTCGTGCGCCAGCATGGTCGCCTTCATGCCGGAGCCGCAGACCTTGTTGACCGTAGTCGCGCCGGTGGCATCGGGCAGGCCGGCCGCGCGGGCAGCCTGGCGCGCCGGTGCCTGGCCCTGACCGGCCGGTAGCACGCAGCCCATGAAGACCTCGTCGACTTTCTCGGGCGCGAGTTTTGCGCGCTCCAGCACCGCACCGATCACATGCGAGCCGAGCTTGTGCGCGGGCAGCGGCGACAGCTCGCCCATGAAACGGCCAAGCGGGGTGCGGGCGGCGGAGACGATGACGACGGGATCGGCGGCTTCGGCCATGACAAAACTCCCTGTGATGATGGGTAAGATTACGCTCATCATATGATGCGGTGCAAAAAATGCAACCGCGCCGGGGATGAGAAAATCTGCGGTTCGCATGAGATTTGCTCGTGTGAGCGTCCCCTCAGCTGTCATCACCCGCGAAAGCGGGTGATCCAGTATTCCAGAGGCCGTGCGGGAATACGGAGGGGCCGCGGCGTACTGGATGCCCCGCTTTCGCGGAGCATGACACCGTCTTTGGAGCCCTTACCGCTTCCTGTTTACAAACGCCTGCATCAGCCGCGTCGGCTCGTCCGTCAGGAACGACTCGCCGAACACCTTCACGCTCAGATTGACCGACTCCGTCAGCGGCAATTCCTCCCATTGCCGGAGCAGCGCCTTCTGCGACCGCAGCGCCTCGGGGCCGCATTCGAGCAGCGCTTTCACGACGTGCTCGACCTCGGCATCGAGCCCACCTGGCGCGGCTACCTTGTCGACCAGTCCCCAGGCCAGCGCCGTCGGTGCGTCGATGTTTTCCGCCGTCATCACCAGCCAGCGCGCGCGGGCCCAGCCGATCAGGCGCGGCAAAAGTGCTGCATGGATCACCGAGGGGATGCCGACGCGGACCTCGGGCATGCCGAAATGCGCATCATGCGCGGCGATCCGGAAGTCGCAGGCGGCTGCGACCTCGAGCCCGCCGCCGAGACACCAGCCGGGCATGCGCGCGATCACGGGAGCGGGGAACTGGCGCACGGCTTCGCAGAGATCGCGCAGGCGGCTGATGAAGGCTTCGGCCGATGTCTGGTCGAGCTTCGCCATCTCCTTGATGTCGGCGCCGCCGATCATGCTCTTCTCGCTCTGGCCGCGCAGCACCACGACGCGGATGCTGCGGTCGGAGGAAAGCTGCTGCAAGCCTTCGCGCACCGCGTCGGTGACGGGCGAGCCCAGAATATTCAGCGAGCCGGCGTTGCAGATCGCGACATGGACGACGCCGCGCGCATCGCGCGTGACGCCACAGTGGTTGTTGAGCATTTCCATCGCGGGATCTCGGAGTTTCGTGGACAGGCGCGAGGCGCACCGGTCGCGATCACTTCCGGGCCGAAACGTCCCGCTTGTCAAGCGGGTGGCGCCTGAGTTGCCAGCGGGAAGTCCGCAGCATAGTATGATATTAATCATACAAAGAGGCGCCTGATGACTGACATCGCTCAACTCGACCTGTTTTCGCCCGCGCAGCGCCGTGAGCGCGTCGTGGACTGGCAGGTGCCGGCGCAGGTCGCGAAAGTCGCGATGGGGCTCTCCGGCATAGACGCCATGCTCGGCATCCGCGACGGCCGCTTGCCGCCGCCGCCCTTCGCAAAGCTGATCGGCTTCACCATGGCGGTGGTCGAGCCGGGCCGGATCGTGATGGAGCTGGAGCCGCGTGAGGACCTCGAAAATACTATCGGCCTCCTGCATGGCGCGACCGCCGCGGCGCTGATCGACACCGCTATGGGCTGCGCGATTTCGACGCGGCTGGAGGCCGGGCAGTCGTCCGTCACGCTCGATTTGAAGATGACCTTTCTGCGCCCGCTGTCGGTCCGTTCCGGGCTGATCTCGGCGGAAGGTAAAATCATCAAGCTGGGGCGCCAGACCAGCTACACCGAGGGATTTGTCCGCGACGGCAAGGGCGCGCTCGCGGTCCATGCAACTGCAACCTTTTCCATGATCGGCAACAACTTAGCGTGAATTAATACGCTGTCCGGTCCATTTCTGTGTTATGAGATGATCTCCGACATTCAATGAGATCCGTATGCGCTATTCCCGGGAACACAAGCAGGAAACCCACGACCGCATCGTCAAGAAGGCCTCGGTGCGGCTGCGCGAAAAGGGCGCTCACGGCATCGGCGTCGCCGACCTCATGAAGGAGGCGGGCCTGACCCATGGCGGCTTCTACGCGCATTTCGATTCCCGCGAGGCGCTGGTGATCGAGGCCTTTGGCTATGCCATGGACCGCGCGATGGAGAACTGGCGCAAACAGTCGCATCAGGTCGCACCCGAGAAGCAGCTCACCCAGATGGTCGAGACCTATCTCTCGGCGCTCCATCGCGACAATCCCGGCCATGGCTGCTCGATCCCTGCGCTCGGCGCCGAGATCGCCCGCGAGAGCCCGAAAACGCGAAAAGCCTTTGCCGGCAAGCTCGACGAGATGGTCGAGATGATGACGGACTACATCCCGAACCTGCCGCGCAAGGCCGCGCGCAAGCAGGCGATCGCGACGCTGGCGACCATGGCCGGCACCATGTTGCTCGCGCGCATTGCGGGGTCGAGCGAGTTGTCGGACGAGGTGCTGAAGGCGGGCAAGGACTCCGCGCTGGAGGGCGCGAAGCGGGAGCCGAAGGTGACCGCGGCGAAGAAAGCGAAGCAGAATTAGGCCGCGGTGCCGTAGCGTGGGCAAAGGCGCCCTTGCGCCGTGCCCACCATCTCTCCATGCGCGGCTGACATGGTGGGCACGCTTCGCTTTGCCCACCCTACGGGACCATCGTTTACTTCCCCGCAAACAGCGCCCGATCGCGCTCCACGATCTCGCCGATGTAATCCGCCACAGCCCTGATCCGCGCGAGATCCTTGCTGTCGGCGTGCATCAGCATCCAGAACGTCCGCGTGATCGAGATCTCTTCGGGCAACACCGCGACGAGCTGTGGATAGTCGGCCGCCATGAAGTGCGGCAGCACGGCGATGCCGAAGCCTGACAATGTGGCGTTGAGCTGGGCGATCAGATTGGCACTGCGGAAGCGCGCCGAAATCCGCGGCGAGACCTGCGGCAGATAGTCGAGCTCCGGCGTGAACAAGAGCTCCTCGATGTAACCGACGAAGCGGTGCTGCGGCAGCATTTCGCGCGAGGTGATCTTCGGATGGCGGTCGAGATAGCCAGGGGCCGCATAGAGCCCGAGGCGATAGTCCAGAAGCTTGCGGCCGACGATGCGGCCTTCCTTCGGCATGGTCAGGCTGATCGCGATGTCGGCCTCGCGCTTGGAGAGACTGAACAGCCGCGCTGTCGCTACAAGTTGCAGATCGAGATCGGGATAGCGGTCCGCGAACGGCGCCAGCCGCGGCGCCAGGAATGCGGTGCCGAACCCGTCGGGCGCGCCGATCCTGACCGTTCCGGTCAGCCGCGCCACCGAGCCGCCGACCTGCTCCTGGTTGGCGACGATGGTCGATTCCATGGCTTCCGCGCTGTCGGCGACGCGCTGGCCGGCCTCGGTGAGGAGATAGCCGGTCTTGCGCCGGTCAAACAGCTTCGCGGAAAGGTGCTTTTCCAGCCGGTCCACGCGGCGGATCACGGTGGCATGATCGACGCCGAGTTGCTTTGCCGCAGCCGAAACCGAGCCGCCCCGCACGATGGCCAGCACGAAACGAAAGTCGTCCCAATCGATAGCGCCTTGATCCAGCATTTTCGCACATCTATGGTGCATTATCTCAGACTTGAATCCTATAAAATGCAGGTCGATAGGATTTGTCAAAGCGATCAGACCGGGACCTAAGGAGTTTGCCATGCGCGCAGTCGGACATTTCATCGGTGGCAAGGAGGTCAAGGGTACCTCGGGCCGCACCGCCGACGTTTTCGAGCCGATGACCGGCGACGTCCAGGCCAAGGTCGCGCTGGCGTCCAAGGCCGAGGTTCGCGCCGCCGTCGAGAACGCGCGCGCAGCACAGCCCGAGTGGGCTGCGACCAACCCGCAGCGCCGCGCTCGCGTGATGATGAAATTCGTCGAGCTGGTGCAGCGCGACTACGACAAGCTCGCCGAGATGCTTGCCCGCGAGCACGGCAAGACCGTTCCCGACGCCAAGGGCGATATCCAGCGCGGCCTCGAGGTTGCGGAATTTGCCTGCGGCATCCCGCATCTGATGAAGGGCGAATACACCGAAGGCGCCGGCCCCGGCATCGACATCTATTCCATGCGCCAGGCGCTCGGCGTCGTTGCCGGCATCACGCCGTTCAATTTCCCGGCGATGATCCCGATGTGGAAATTCGCGCCCGCGATCGCCTGCGGCAACGCCTTCATCCTCAAGCCCTCCGAGCGTGATCCGGGCGTGCCGATGATGCTCGCCGAACTGATGATCGAGGCGGGCCTGCCAGCCGGCATCCTCAACGTCGTCAACGGCGACAAGGAAGCGGTCGACGCCATCCTCGACGATCCCGACGTCAAGGCCGTCGGCTTCGTCGGCTCCACCCCGATCGCGCAGTACATCTATGAGCGCGCGGCCCAGACGGGCAAGCGCTGCCAGTGCTTTGGCGGCGCCAAGAACCACGCCATCATCATGCCGGACGCCGACATGGACCAGGCCGTCGATGCGCTGATCGGCGCCGGCTACGGCTCGGCCGGCGAGCGCTGCATGGCCGTCTCGGTCGCGGTTCCCGTTGGCAAGTCCACCGCCGACCGGTTGATGGAAAAGCTGATCCCGCGCGTCGAGTCGCTCAAGATCGGCACCTCGATCGATCCGTCGGCCGATTACGGTCCGCTGGTGACGCGCGAGGCGGTCGAGAAGGTCAAGGGTTACATCGATATCGGCATCAAGGAAGGCGCGACGCTCGCCGTCGACGGCCGCGGCTTCAAGATGCAGGGCTACGAGAACGGCTTCTATCTCGGCGGTTCGCTGTTCGACAACGTCACCAAGGACATGCGGATCTATAAGGAAGAGATCTTTGGCCCGGTGCTCTCGGTCGTGCGCGCGCATGACTACAAGGAAGCACTCGCCCTGCCGTCCGAGCACGATTACGGCAACGGCGTTGCCATCTTCACCCGCGACGGCGACGCCGCGCGCGACTTCGCGGCCAAGGTCAACGTCGGCATGGTCGGCATCAACGTGCCGATCCCGGTGCCGATCGCCTATTACACTTTCGGCGGCTGGAAGAAGTCCGGCTTCGGCGATCTCAACCAGCACGGCCCGGACTCGGTCCGCTTCTACACCAAGACCAAGACGGTGACCTCGCGCTGGCCGTCCGGCGTCAAGGAAGGTGCGGAGTTCTCGATCCCGCTGATGAAGTAAACTCCCTCAGTCGTCATTGCGAGGAGCTCTTGCGACGAAGCAATCCAGACTATCTCTGCGGAGGGATACTGGATTGCTTCGCTGCGCTCGCAATGACGACGGAGTGAAAGGGTACGCGGCAGCATGCAGTTCGCTCTGAACGAGGATCAGATCGCGGTTCGCGACATGGCGTTGGCGTTTGCGGCGGAAAAGATCGCGCCGCACGCGTTGCGCTGGGACGAGGAGAAGCATTTCCCGGTCGATGTGATGCGCGAGGCGGCAACCCTCGGCATGGGCGGTATCTATATCCGCGAGGATGTCGGCGGCTCCGCCATGACGCGGTTCGACGCGGCGCTGATTTTTGAAGCGCTGGCGACGGGCTGCCCGACCACATCGGCCTTCATCTCCATCCACAACATGGCGAGCTGGATGATCGATGCCTACGGCAGCGACACCCAGCGCCACACATGGCTGCCAAAGCTCTGCACCATGGAGTTGATCGCGAGCTACTGCCTGACCGAGCCGGGCGCAGGTTCGGATGCAGCGGCGCTGCGCACGCGCGCGGTGCCCGACGGCGACCATTATGTGCTGAACGGCCAGAAACAATTCATCTCCGGCGCCGGCGGCACTGATGTGTTGGTCGTGATGGTGCGCACCGGCGGCGATGGTCCCGGCGGCATCTCGACACTCGTGATCGACGGCAAGACCCCGGGCGTCTCCTTTGGCGCCAATGAGCGCAAGATGGGCTGGAACGCGCAGCCGACCCGCGCTGTCATTTTCGAGAATGCCCGCGTGCCCGTGGCCAATCGGTTGAGCGAAGAGGGCACAGGCTTCAAGATTGCGATGGCCGGGCTCGACGGCGGCCGCCTCAACATCACGGCCTGTTCTCTTGGTGGCGCCCAAACTGCACTCGACAAGGCGCGCGCCTACATGAAGGAACGCAAGGCCTTTGGAAAACGTCTTGACGAATTCCAGGCGCTGCAGTTCAAGCTCGCCGACATGGCCATCGAGCTCGAGGCCGCGCGCACCTTTTTGTGGCGCGCCGCTGCCGCGCTCGATCGGAAAGACGCGGATGCCACCATGCTGTGCGCGATGGCAAAACGCTTCGGCACCGATGTCGGCTTCGAGGTCGCCAACCACGCGCTCCAGCTGCACGGCGGCTATGGCTACCTCAGCGAATACGGCATCGAGAAGATCGTCCGCGATTTGCGCGTGCACCAGATCCTCGAAGGCACCAACGAAATCATGCGGCTGATCGTGGCCCGCAAATTGATCGAGGGCGCGCGATGAGTTCAGTGGAAGAGGGCGATCTCATCGTTCGCCGCGAAGGCGCGGCGGGCGTGATCCGGCTCAACCGTCCCAAGGCGATCAACGCCATGACGCTGGAGATGTCGATCGGCATCGACGCGGCGCTCGATCAGTTCGAGACCGATGCCGAGGTCGCGCTGATGATCTTGGAAGGTGCGGGCGAACGCGGCCTCTGCGCCGGCGGCGATATCCGCAGCCTCTGGGACAGCTCGCGCGAAGGCGGCGATCTCGGCGCGCGGTTCTGGCGCCAGGAATACGTCATGAATGCGCGGATCGCGAAATATCCGAAGCCGTATGTCGCATTCATGGACGGCCTCGTGATGGGCGGCGGCGTCGGGCTGTCAGGCCACGCCAGCCATCGCATCGTCACCGACCGCACCAAGCTCGCAATGCCGGAGGTCGGGCTGGGCTTCTTCCCCGATGTTGGCGGCACCTGGCTGCTGTCGCGCTCGCCCGGCGAGATCGGCACCTACTTTGGTTTGACTGGGCAGACCATGAACGGTCCGGACGCGATCCATGCAAAGTTTGCCGATGCCGTGGTGCCTGCGGCCAAATGGCCGGAGCTGCGCGAGGCGCTGACGAGGGTTCGTCAGGGCGTGACCGCGGCCGACGTCACCAAGCTCATCAATGGCTTTGCGACCGGCGAGGCGGCGGGGCCGGTCGCCGCCAAAGAGCCCGTTATCGACGCATTGTTCGGCTTCGACCGCATGGAAGACATTTTCGCTGCGCTCAAGCGCGACGGCTCCGACTTCGCGCTGGCGACGATGAAGACGCTCAATGAAAAATCGCCCCGCGGCATGGTGGTGACGCTGAAACTGCTGCGGCTTGCGCGCACAGCGTCGAGCCTGGAAGAATGCCTCGTGCGTGAATATCGCGCCGCGCTGGAGGTCTTCCGCAGCGACGATTTCCGCGAGGGTGTCCGCGCGGCCGTGATCGACAAGGACCGCAATCCGATCTTTTCGCCGCCGCGGATCGAGGATGTGACGCAAGAGATGCTTGCGCCGTATCTCGCCGAGATCGGCGCCGACGAGCTGAAGTTCAACTAATAACGTCAATCTAGCGGAGGAAACGAAGATGGCCACGATCGCATTCATCGGTCTCGGCAACATGGGCGGCCCGATGGCGGCCAACCTTGTCAAGGCCGGCCACAAGGTCGTCGCGTTCGACCTCGTCGAGGCCTCGCGCGCGCAGGCGAAGGCTGACGGCGCCGGCATCGCCGACAGCGCGTCGGGTGCGGTGAAGGGCGCTGATATCGTCGTCACTATGCTCCCCGCAGGCAAGCATGTGCTCGGCGTCTGGAACGAGGTCGTTCCCGCCATGACCAAGGGCACGCTGATCATCGACAGTTCCACCATCGACGTCGAAAGCGCGCGGCAGGCGCATGCGCTCGCTGCCAAGAACGGCGTCCTCTCGGTCGACGCACCGGTCTCCGGTGGCACCGGCGGCGCCAAGGGCGCAACGCTCACCTTCATGTGCGGCGGTGAGGAGAACGCATTCGCGGCGGCAAAGCCCGTGCTGGAGAGGATGGGCAAGAAGATCGTGCATTGCGGCGGCGCCGGCGCGGGGCAGGCGGCAAAAATCTGCAACAACATGATCCTCGGCATTTCCATGATCGCGGTGAGCGAGGCGTTTGCGTTGGCTGAGAAGCTCGGCCTCTCGCATCAGGCGTTGTTCGACGTCGCCTCGACCTCGTCGGGCCAGTGCTGGTCGCTGACGACCTATTGCCCGGTTCCGGGCCCGGTGCCGACCTCGCCGGCGAACAACGATTACAAGCCGGGCTTTGCCTCGGCGCTGATGGTGAAGGACCTGACGCTGGCGCAGGACGCCGCCAAGGCGGCTGGCGCGGCGACGCCGCTCGGTCAGCACGCGCAGGAGATTTATCAGGCGTTCGACGCAGCCGGCCAGGGCGGGGTGGATTTTTCCGGAATTATCAAGCACGTTAGGGGGCTGGCCGGGAAAGCTTGATGACCACATTTCAGGAAGCGCGCGCGTTTCTGCTGCACAGCCGCACGGATTACGAGACAGCGGTCAAGGACTTCCGCTGGCCCGATCCGGTTCCCTTCAACTGGGCGCTCGACTGGTTCGACGCCGAGCTGGCGACGAATGCGGACAGCAAGGACCGCCCCGCGCTCTGGATTGTCGACGCCGCGCAGGACAAGCAGACAAAGCTCTCCTTCGCTGCGCTTTCTAAACGCTCGAACCAGGTCGCCAACTTCCTCCGCGCGCAGGGCCTGAAGCGCGGCGATCATCTCCTGCTGCTGCTCGGCAATGTGGTTCCGCTGTGGGAGACGATGCTGGCGGCGATGAAGCTCGGCGTTGTCGTGATCCCCGCGACCACTCTGCTCACCGCCGACGAACTGCGCGACCGGCTCGATCGCGGCAAGGCGAAGGCGGTGATGGCGGCGCAAGACCAGGTCGCGAAATTCGCGAGCCTTGGTGCCGAGAATATCGTGCGCATTGTGGTCGGTGCGGCCTCCGATGGCTGGCTCGCTTACGACGAGGCGGCGAAAGCGCCCGAGAGTTTTACGCCGGACGGCCCGACCAACGCCGACGATCCGATGCTGCTCTATTTCACCTCGGGCACGACTGCAAAGCCAAAGCTTGTTCTGCATAGCCAGCGCAGCTATCCGGTCGGACATCTCTCCACCATGTACTGGATCGGGCTGAAGCCCGGCGACGTCCACCTCAACATTTCCTCGCCCGGCTGGGCCAAGCACGCCTGGAGCTGTTTCTTCGCGCCGTGGAATGCGGGCGCGACCGTGTTCGTGGTCAATCAGCCACGCTTCGATGCCAAGGCGCTGCTTGCCACCATCGGCCGCTGCGGCGTCACCACGCTGTGCGCGCCGCCGACGGTGTGGCGGCTGTTCATCCAGGAGAACCTTGCGTCCTTCAAGGTCGCGTTGCGCGAAGTCTGCGGCGCTGGTGAGCCGCTCAATCCTGAAGTGATCGACCAGGTGCAGGCCGCCTGGCGCCTCACCATCCGCGACGGCTACGGCCAGACCGAAACGACGGCGCTTGCCGGCAACTCGCCGGGCCAAAAGATCAAGGTCGGCTCGATGGGCCGGCCGCTGCCGGGCTATCGCGTGCAGGTCAGCGATGCCGATGGCCAACCGGCGAAAGAGGGCGAGGTGACGCTGGTGCTGGGCGATAACCGTCCGGCCGGCCTGATGCAGGGCTATCAGGGTGACGACGGCGAGCTTTCCGGTGCCGAAGGCGATCTCTATCGCAGCGGCGATGTCGTGTTCGAAGACGAGGACGGCTATCTCACCTTCGTCGGCCGCTCCGACGACGTCTTCAAATCTTCCGATTACCGCATCAGCCCGTTCGAGCTGGAGAGCGTGCTGCTCGAGCATGAGCTGGTGGCCGAAGCCGCGGTGGTGCCGAGCCCCGATCCGATCCGGCTGGCGATCCCCAAAGCTTTCGTGCTGCTGATTTCGGGCGCGGAACGTTCGCCGGAGACGGCGCTGTCGATCTTCAAGCATCTGCACACGCGGCTTGCGCCATTCAAGCGCATCCGCCGGCTCGAAATCGTCACCGAGCTGCCGAAGACGATCTCTGGAAAAATCCGCCGCGTGCAGCTACGACGGCTCGAACGCGACGATGATCGCAACGATCCGCTGCGCGGCCGGGAATTCCGCGAGGAGGATTTTCCGGAGCTGCCGAAAACACGGAGTGAGACCTAAGTGAACGAAATCTGGAAGAAGCCGCCGATTTCCCTCGATGCCTATCAGGCCATGGTCGGCAAGGAGATCGGCGTATCGTCGTGGCATCTGATTGATCAGCCGCGCATCGACACCTATGCCGATGTGATCGAGGATCACCAGTTCATCCACGTCGACCCGGAACGCGCGAAGAAGGAAACCGCCTTCGGCACCACCATCGCGCACGGTTTTCTCACGATGTCGCTGCTCTCGATCATGTCCTATGAGGTGATGCCTGTCATCGCCGGCACCACGATGGGCGTCAATTACGGTTTCGACAAGCTGCGCTTCATCTCCCCGGTGCGCTCGGGCAAGCGCGTCCGCGGCCGTTTTGTCTTGGCGGAAGCCAAGCTCCGCAAGCCGAATGAATTGCAGTCCCGCACCAGCGTCACCGTGGAGATCGAGGGCGAGGATAAGCCGGCGCTGGTCGCGGAGTGGCTGGGCCTGATCTATTTCGCGTGACTATGCCGGGCTTGACCCGGCCACCCATCGCTGCTCAAAAGCCTGTCGATTTTGATGGATGGCCGGGGCAAGCCCGGCCATGACGATCCAACAGGAAGCACACCCATGGCAATCAGGTTCGACGGACGCGTCGCCATCGTCACCGGCGCGGGTAACGGTCTCGGCAAGGCGCATGCGCTGGGCCTCGCCAGCCGCGGCGCCAAGGTCGTCGTCAACGATTTCGGCGGCGCACGTGACGGCAGCGGCGGCTCGCTCTCGCCCGCCGAAGCGGTGGTCGAGGAGATCCGCAAGGCCGGCGGCACCGCGATGGCCGACGGCGCCGACGTGTCGAATTTCGAGCAGGTCATCGCCATGGTCGAGCGCGCCACCAAGGAGTGGGGTAGCGTCGACCTGATGTGCGCCAATGCCGGCATCCTGCGCGACAAATCGTTCGGCAAGATGGAAGCCGCCGATTTCCAGAAGGTGCTCGACGTACACCTCGTCGGCACCTTCTATTGCTGCAAGGCGGCGTGGGCCGGCATGCGCGACCGCAATTACGGCCGCATCGTGCTGACGACGTCGTCCTCCGGCCTCTACGGCAATTTCGGCCAGGCCAATTACGGCGCGGCCAAGTCCGGCATGGTCGGGTTGATGAACGTGCTCGCCGAGGAAGGCCGCAAGACCAACATCCGCGTCAACATCATCTCGCCGACCGCTGCGACCCGCATGACCGAAGAGCTGCTGCCGCCGCAGGCGTTGCAACTGATGAAGCCGAACGCGATCACGCCCGCGGTCGAATATATGCTCAGCGAGGACGCGCCGACCCGCACCATCATGGGGGCGGGCGCCGGCTCCTTCGCCGTGATCAAGATTCTGGAGAGCGAGGGCATCAACCTGCCGGAGTCCGAATGGACGCCGGACGCAGTCGCCGCGCATTTCGCCGAGATCAGCGATATGTCGAAGGCCAAGGCGCTGACGGGTGCATTCGAGCAGACGCAGAAATACGTGGCGCAGGCCGCGGCGCGGGCGGGGATCAAGCTCTGACTGACGTCGCCGTCATCGGGGCCGGTCCCGCCGGGCTGATGGCGGCGGAGGTGCTGGCGCAGGGCGGCGCCGGCGTCACCGTCTACGACGCCACGCCGTCCGCGGGCCGCAAATTCCTGATGGCCGGCCGCGGTGGACTCAATCTCACCCACAGCGAGCCGCTGCCGGATTTCCTCGCCCGCTACCGCGAGGCTATGCCGCATCTGCGCGCTGCGATCGAGGCGTTTCCGCCCGATGCGCTGCGCGACTGGAGCTTAGGCCTTGGGCAGCTGACCTTCGTCGGCAGCAGCGGGCGGGTGTTTCCAAAGACGTTCAAGGCGTCGCCATTGCTGCGCGCCTGGCTGCGGCGGCTCGACTCTGCCGGCGTCCGTTTTGCCTTTCGGCATCGCTGGACCGGGTGGGACGAGGAGGGACGGCTGCTGTTTCAAACACCCAATGGTCCCTCCATTGTTAATGCCGACGCCGCCATGCTTGCGCTCGGCGGCGCAAGCTGGCCGCGGCTCGGCTCGGACGGAGGTTGGGTCGATATCCTCGCAGAGAAGCGCATCGCCGTTTCAAAGCTGCGACCGGCCAATTCCGGCTTCACGCTCGCATGGTCCGACGTGTTCCGCGATCGTTTCGAGGGCCAGCCGCTCAAGGGCGTGGCGCTGACGATCGGCGCACACACGGTGCGCGGCGAAGCCATGATCACGCGGAGCGGCATCGAGGGCGGCGCGATCTATGCGCTGTCGGCGGAGCTGCGCGAGGCGGTGCTGGGTCTCGGGCAGGCGCGGCTGACGATCGCGTTGCGGCCCGACCTCGACGCCGCGGCGCTGACCACGCGGCTATCAGGGACGCGCGGCAAGCAATCGCTGGCGAACTTTTTGCGCAAGGCCGCGCAATTGTCGCCGGTCGGCGTCGGCCTGATGCAGGAGGCCGCCATCGCGTCCGGCCGGCCGCTGGCAGCGCTCTCGCCGGCGGAGCTTGCGAAGCTGATCAACGCCATTCCGGTTCAGCTCACCGGCGTCGCGCCGATCGAGCGCGCGATCTCGACGGCGGGCGGGGTGACCTTCGACGAGCTCGACGACCACTTCATGCTGCGCAAATTGCCGGGCGTGTTCGCCGCCGGCGAGATGCTGGACTGGGAGGCGCCGACCGGCGGCTATCTGCTGCAGGCGTCGTTTGCCACCGGTGCGGCGGCGGGGAGGGGCGTGCTGCGATGGCTTGCGCAATCTTCGTGCTGATCACTGCCCATCACGAGGTTCCCGTCCTCGTCACGAGATCCGTAATCAAACCGAGCAGACCGAAGCTCGCGGCCACGGCGCAAACCATGGTCCAGCCGCCATAGCTCCAAGCCAGTGAGGCCGACGCGGCACCGACACCGCCACCGATGAAGAACAGCGCGACGAACAGGCCGTTGATGCGGCCGCGCGCTTCGGGACGCAAAAGGTTGATCGCGCGGCGGCCGAGCGTCTGGTCGGTCGTGATGCCGACGTCGAGAAAGATCGTCCCGAGGCTCAGTACGAATAGTGCGGAGAAGGAGGACTCCAGCGCGCCGGCCCAGGCACAGAGCGCGAGCGAGCCGATGATGAGCAGGTGGGCAGCGACAAACATCGGGCGTGCCCAGCCCTTGTCGCCCCAGCGGCCCGCCATCGGGGTCGCCGCGGCACCGGCGACGCCGATCAGTGCGAAAGCGGCTATTCCCCTGGCATCGAGGCCGAACGGCGCCTCCGGCAGCCGCAGCGCGATCGCCGACCAGAAGGCGGTGAAGGAAGCCATGACCAGCGATGCGGTCCAGGCGCGCACGCGCAGCACGGGCTCTTCGCGCAGCAGCTTTGGAAAGGAGAGGAGCAATTCGGCGTAACTCGTGCGTGCCGTCGGTTGAAGGGTTGGAAGGTAACGCGCGAGCGCGCCGGCAAGCAGAGCCATCAGAGCGGCCGAGACGACGTAATAGGCGCGCCAGCTCCAGAGATCGGCGATCAGGCTCGCCGCAGGCCGCGACAACAGGATGCCGATCATCAATCCGCTCATCACCTCGCCGATGGCCTGGCCGCGACGCTCCGGCGTCACCATGGATGCAACCAGCGGAACCATCATCTGGATCGCCGCGCAGCAGGCGCCGAGAACGAAGGTCGCGAGCAGCAGCAGTGATGGCGCTGGCGCAAGCGCCGTGGCGAGCGCGGCAAGGATGGCACAGCCGAGCGTGCGCAGGATGACGCGCCGGTTCTCCGCGAGATCGACGAGGGGAACGAGCAGAAGGAGGCCGAGCGCATAGCCGAGCAGCGTCAGCGTGCTGATCAGGCCCACCTGCCACGCGGGCATCGACAATGAGCGCCCGATCAGCCCGAGCAGGATCTGCGGCGCGAACAGATTGGTGACGACGACACCGGCGGTGATGGCGCCAAGCCAGATCGGGGGCCGCTCGGCGAGCTGGTTTCGGGACGTAAGCTTGGTGGTTTCGGAAATCGTCATGGGACCTCGTCGGGCTCAGTGCCGGTCCCCTTTAAGCCGCAGGTCTAATATGCTACAATTCAATTAAGCCTATAAAGAATATGCGAGTTTGTTATGAATACCCGTGACCTCATCGCGTTCGTTGCTGTGGTCGAGACCGGATCGATCGTCGCGGCGTCAGCCCGCCTCAATCTCACGCAGCCCGGCGTGACGCGGCGCATCCAGAATCTCGAGGAGATGCTGGGCGCGCAATTGTTGGACCGTCTGTCGAAGCCGCTGAAGCCCACAGCCGCAGGTCATGAGGCCTATGAGCAGGGCCGGCGCCTGCTCAGGATGCTGGATGATTTCAAGGCCGGCGTCGCCAATGACGGCGTGGTGCGCGGCGAGTTCAGACTCGGCCTCACGCCGTTTCTCTCCGAGGCCGGACTCAGCGCGCCGCTCGATGCGGTGCGTGCCGAATTTCCGGCGCTGAGCGTGCGCGTCGTCTCGGGCTGGTCGCCCAACCAGGTCGAGCGGGTCAGCCGCAACGAGTTGGATGCTGCCGCAATCTGCCTGCCCGACGGGGCAGCGCCGCCCGCCGATCTCATCGCCGACGACCTCGGCGCGCAGCCGGTCGTGTTCGTCGTCGCGCGCGACATGAAGATCCCGCGCACCGTCGATCTGGAGCGCCTGTCGCAGCTATCGTGGGTGATCAACCAGGACGGCTGCGGATTTCGCGACACGCTGAGACGAAAGTTCGATGCCGAGCATCTGCCGTTCAACATCGCCGTCGAGGCGCTGGATAGCGAACTTCGCCTGTCGCTGGTGTCGCGCGGCCTCGGCGTCGGGCTGGTCACTCCGATCGCGCTGAAGCACAGCGCGTTTCGCGACAAGCTCAAGCCGGTTGCTGCGAACGACTTCAAGCCCGCCGTGCGCGCATGGGTAGTGCATCGCCCCCCAGCCGGTCGGCTGGAGCGGCCGATCAAACTCTTCCGCGAAGGGCTGGTCCGGGAGCTCCAGGCGCTGATCGGGGGCTAGCTACCGTAGCTTCCCGCGCGCCGCCACGGGCAGCGTGCCGATGATCTCCTCGCCGCGGACCATCACGACTTCGTCCATCATGTTGACGACGACGCAAACATGATTGGGCACGATCCGCACCACGTCGCCGACATTCGGCCGCGTGTTGCTGCGGGAGAGGTCGAGAAAGCCGTGCTCCTCGGCGAAGCGCGCGATCTTGGCTTCGGGGTGCTCGAGGATCAGGCCGTGGCCGTCGAGCCCGCCGGTGTCGGTTGTCAGCGTCTTCGAGCCGGCGTCCAGAATGCCGCGTTCGGGCGCGGCACGGCTCACCACGGTCGAATAGATGTGCAGCGCGCAATCGTCCCAGGTGGCGGAGCCAGCCGCGACCTGCATGCGGTCGTTGTAGATGTAGGTGCCGAAACGGTGCTCGGTGCCTCCCTTGAGCTTGCCGATGTTAACGAGGTTCGGCGTGCCGCCGGTCGAGACGATCCTTGCATCGAGCCCGTGTGCGCGCACGCCGGCCAGCGCCTCATCGAAGAACTTCTGCGCATCCGCCCAGCCGGTCTCGGTCGGGTACATCATGAAGCCCGCGAATTGCAGCCCCTGGGACGCGGCGATCTCGCGCGCCAGCGCAATCGCTTCCGCCGGCGTCTCGACGCCCGCGCGCCTGCGGCCCGTGTCGCATTCGACGACGACCGAGAGCGGACGGCCTGAGGCTGCAGCTGCCTTCGGCAGACCCGCGACGACGGTGGAATTGTCGGCGGCGACCGTCATGTTGGCCTTGGCCTGGAGCGCGCCGAGCCGCGCCATCTTCTCTTCGCCGAGCAGATTGTAGCTGATCAGGATGTCGTCGATGCCGGTATTGGCCATGATCTCGGCCTCGCCGAGCTTCTGGCAGGTGATGCCCTTGGCGCCGGCCGCGACCTGCATTTTTGCGATCGTCGGGTTCTTGTGCGTCTTGATGTGGGGACGGTTGGCTACTCCAGCGTCGTCGCAGGCCTTCTGGATCCGCGCGATGTTGCGCTCGACCTTGTCCATGTCGATGACGGCGCAAGGAGTACCGTATTCACGTGCGATCTTGGCGGCGAGGGGCGTTGTCATGGGAGTCTCTTAGTTGGCGCGCATTCTGGTCGCAAAACCGGTGCCCACTTTTGCGGAATGCGCGCTAGGCCTGTTCAATCTCTTCACGGAGCATTTCAAGTTCGAGCCAGCGCTCTTCGGCGGTGGACAATTCGTCATGCGCCTTGGCGATAGCGGCGGAGGTGTCGTCGAATGTCTTGCGATCCCTGGCGTAGAGGTTGGGATCGTCGAGCACGCGTTGCAGCCTGGCGATATCGGCCTGCAATTTTTCCATCTTCTTCGGTAGCGTTTCCAGCGCGTGCTTGTCGTTGAAGCTCAGCTTCCGCTTGGGCGCGGACGAGGGAGCCGCAGCGCGCTCCTCTTTCTTCTCCGCAGGTGCCTGCGCTTTTGCCGTCTCGCGCTTCAAATCCGCGCCGCGTTGCGCCAGCATGTCGCTGTAGCCGCCGGCATATTCCGTCCACTTGCCGTTGCCCTCTGGCGCGATCACCGAGGTGACGACGCGATCGAGGAAGTCGCGGTCATGGCTGATCAGGATCACCGTGCCCTCGTAATCGCCGAGCATGTCTTCGAGCACGTCGAGGGTCTCGAGATCGAGATCGTTGGTCGGCTCGTCCAGCACCAGCAGGTTCGAAGGTTTTGCCAGCGCGCGCGCCAGCATCAGCCGGCCACGTTCGCCGCCGGAGAGCACCTCCAGCGGCGTGCCGCGCTGCTCCTGCGCGAACAAAAAGTCCTTCATGTAGCCGACGACATGCTTCGGCTTGCCGCCGACCATGATCTGGTCGCCGCGGCCGCCAGTCAGCGCGTCTGCCAGCGTCGTCTTGGGATCGAGGCTTTCGCGGTGCTGGTCGAGCGTCGCCATCTCCAGATTGGCGCCGAGTCGTATCGTGCCGGAATCAGGTTGCGCGCCGCCGGTGAGCAGATTGACCAGCGTGGTCTTGCCGGCGCCGTTCGGGCCGACGATGCCGAGCCGGTCGCCGCGCTGGATGCGGGTGGAAAAATTGTCGATGATCATGCGATCGCCAAAAGCCTTGGTGACGCCCTTGGCCTCGATCACGAGCTTGCCGGATTGCTCGGCTTCCGCGGCGGCGAGATTGGCGCTGCCGGCGGTGCCGCGATAATTGCGCCGCTGGTCGCGCAGTGCGTGCAGATTGCCGAGCCGCTTGACGTTGCGCTTGCGGCGGCCGGAGACGCCGTGGCGCAGCCAGTGCTCCTCGTCGACGATCTTGCGGTCGAGCTTGTGCTGGTCGCGTTCCTCTTCCGCCAGCACCTCATCGCGCCAGCTCTCGAACGAGGCAAAGCCACGATCGATCTGCTTGATCTTGCCGCGGTCGAGCCACGCCGTGGAGCGCGAGAGATTGGCGAGGAAGCGGCGGTCATGGCTGATGATCACCAGCGCGCTGCGCCTGGAGTCGAGCTCCTTTTCCAGCCATTCGATGGTGGAGAGATCGAGATGGTTGGTCGGCTCGTCCAGCAGCAAGATGTCGGGCGAGGGCGCCAGCACCCGGGCGAGCGCCGCGCGGCGGGCCTCCCCGCCGGAGACGTTGGCCGGGTTCTCTTCGCCGGTCAGCCCGAGCTGCTCCACCAGATAGCGCGCCTGGTACGGATCGTCGCCCGGTGCGAGTCCGGCTTCGACATAAGCGAGCGTGGTCTTGTGCTCGCCGAAATCAGGCTCCTGCGGCAGATAGCGGACGGTCGCGCCCGGCTGCACGAAGCGCGTGCCGCCGTCGGCCTCGACGAGGCCGGCCGCGATCTTCAGCAGCGTCGACTTGCCCGAGCCGTTGCGACCGATCAGGCAGACGCGCTCGGATGGTGCGACATTGAGCTCGACGCCTGACAGCAGCGGCGTGCCGCCAAAGGTCAGCTTGATGTCCTTGAGTTGAATTAGCGGCGGCGCCATGACTAGCCTTGACTCAAATTCTGGCTCGTTGCGGCCTGATCGGCGCGGCGGCGCTGGATCCGGCGCAGCGTCTGGTCGAGCGCCGAGAGAAAGGTGGAGCGGTCGCGCGGCGAGAACGAGCGCGGGCCGCCCGTGACCTCGCCGGCCGAGCGCAGATCCGTCATCAGATTGCGCACCGCCAGCGTCATCCCGATCGATTCCTCCGTGAACGGCTTGCCGTTCGGCGCGATCACGTCGGCGCCCGCCTTCACGCAGCGGCTCGCCAGCGGAATGTCGGAGGTCACGACGACGTCGCCCGGCTTGGCCCGCTCGGCGATCCAGTCGTCGGCCGCGTCCATGCCGCTGCCCGCGGCAATGCGCTCGATCAGCGGGTCCTGCGGCACGCGAATAAAGTTGCCGGCGACCACGCTCACGGGCACGCCATGCCGGCTCGCGACGCGGTAGATTTCGTCCTTCACCGGGCAGGCGTCGGCGTCGATATAGATGCGGGTGGGGGTGTCAGTCATTCGCCGCGTGGTACCCCATTCGGGCCGCAAAGGCGAGGGGATTGACCGGTGTTCCCGGGGGCCTACGATCGGCCCGAAACAACAAGAATTTAGGGAAGGCCCACCATGCCGAACCGGCTCGAAACCTACCGTGTCGAGGCCTACAACACCGCCAAGCAGTCCGAAAACAAGATGCATGACGACACGGTGGCGCGCCGCTTCGGCTTTTCCGGCGGGCTGGTCCCCGGCGTCGATGTCTTCGCCTATATGATGCACGTGCCGGTGGCGCGCTGGGGCCGCGATTTCTTGTCGCGCGGGCTGGTCGAGGCCCGCTTCATCAAGCCGGTCTATGACGGCGAGACGGCGGACGTCGATGCGACCGAGCACAACGGCCTGCTCACGATCGAGGTGTTCGGTCGTACCGAGCTGTGCGCGACCGGGACGGCCTCGCTGCCGGCCGCAGCGCCTGCGGTTTTGCTGGGCGACTATGTCGCGGTCCCGTCTGTGGCCGAGCGCAAGCCGGTCAGTCCCGCGACGTTCGAGACAGGCAAATGGCTGGGCACGGCGCCGCGCCGCTGGGCCGGGCGGGATGCGACCGGCTATCTCGCCGATGTCAGGGAAAATGATCCGATCTTCGCGCGCGAGGGGTTTTGCCACCCCGGCCTGATCCAGCGCGTCATGAACCGCGTCCTCGTCGACAACACTATTCTGGGCCCGTGGATCCACGTCGGCAGCCGCATGCAGCTTTTGTCAGCGGCGCGCGCTGGTGACGAGATCACCGCGCGGGCCAAGGTCACCGCGAACTACGAAAAGAAGGGCCACCGTTTCGTCGAGCTCGACGCACTCGTGGTTGCCAACGGCACCACGCCTCTTGCGCATTGCCTGCACACCGCGATCTACATGCCGCGTGAGCAGGCGGCGTAGGGGAGGGGCACAGCGCGTCCCCATATTCGCTGTCATTCCCCTCGAAGGCGGGGAATCCAGTACGCCGCGGCTTATCGTTTCTAGCCGCGCCGTCTCTGGAATACTGGACCACCCGCCTTCGCGGGTGGTGACAGCGGAAAACTGGGGAGCGCGCGCGAGCCCCTTACGCCGCCCGCTTCGCGTCCTGGATCGCGCGCCACACCCTCTCAGGCGTCAGCGGCATGTCGATGTGCTTGATGCCATACTCCGAGAGCGCATCGAGCACCGCGTTCACCACCGTAGACAGGCTGCCGGCGCAGCCGGCTTCACCGCAGCCCTTGCTGCCGAGCGGATTGGTCGTGGCCGGCACGGGATGATCGCCGACCTCCATGAACGGCACATCTTCAGCGCGGGGCAGGGCGTAGTCCATCAGCGAGCCCGTGATCGGCTGGCCGCTCTCGTCGTAGCGGACGTGCTCCATCAGCGCCTGGCCAATACCCTGGACGACACCGCCATGGAGCTGGCCCGCGACCAGCATCGGGTTGATCACCGTGCCGAAATCGTTCACCGCGCTGTAGCGCACGATCTGCACCACGCCGGTGTCGGGATCGATCTCCACTTCAGCAACGTGGCAACCGTTAGGGAAGGCCGACGGCACCGGATCGCTGGTGTGGTCGACGTCGAGTGAGTCAGGCACGCCGTCCGGCGTCTTGCCGTCATGCAGCTTCTTCGCCAGCTCCATGATGTCGATGCTCCGGTCGGTGCCGGCGATCGTAAAGCTGCCGTCGGCGAACTCGATGTCGGCTTCGGAGGCTTCGAGCATGTGCGCGGCGGCGCGCTTGCCCTTCTCGATGACGAGCTTGGCAGCGCCCACGATCGCCATGCCGCTTGCGGTGATCGAGCGCGAGCCGCCGGTGCCGTTGCCGGTGTGGACGATGTCGCTGTCGCCCTGCACCAGCTTGACGCTGTCGAAGGGCACGCCCAGCTGCGCGCACAGCACCTGCGCGAAGGCGGACGCGTGGCCCTGGCCGTAATCGAGCGTGCCGGTGATGAGCTGCACGCTGCCATCGGCATCGAACACGATCTTGCCGAGCTCGGGGCTCGGTGGTGCCGTGACCTCGAGATAGGAGCCGACGGCGATGCCGCGCAGCTTGCCGGCCTTCTTGCTCTCCTTCTTGCGCTTGGCAAAGTTCTCGTGGTCGGAGATCTCGAGCGCCTTGCTGAAGACGGCCTGGAAGTCGCCGCTGTCATAGGTGACGCCGGAGGACGCCGCGAACGGCATCTGGTTCTGCTTGATGAAGTTGCGCTTGCGCAGCGTCAGGCGGTTGATGCCCATCTCGTCGGCGGCACGGTCGATCAGCCGCTCCATGTAATAGTTGGCCTCGGGCCGGCCAGCGCCGCGATAGGCGCCCATCAGCGTGGTGTTGGTCAAGACCGTCTTGATGTCGACGCCCATCAGCGGCGTGCGGTAGACGCTGGAAAAGTTCTTGCCGGTATTGAGCGACAGCGGTCCCGGTGCAACGCCGGTGATGTAGGCGCCGAGATTGCCGTAGCCGGACAGTTTTGCCGCGAGGAAGTGGCCCTCGGCATCGAGCGCGAGCTCAGCGTGAATCTTCTGGGCACGGCCGTGGCTGTCGGAGAGGAAGCTGGTCGAGCGCTCGTCCAGCCATTTCACCGGCTTACCCAATGCCTTCGCCGCATAAAGGATGCACATGTATTCGGGATAGTTGACGTTCTTCATGCCGAAGGAGCCGCCGACATTGGCGGTGAGGATGCGCACCTTCTCGTTCGGTACTTTCAGGTTCTTGGCGAGGTTGGCGCGGTTACCCGCAACGCCCTGCGTCGGCATCTGGATGGTGTAGCGCTCGGTTGTCTTGTCGTAGGAGGCAAGCCCCACGCGCGGTTCCATCGAGACCACGGCGACGCGGGTGTTGTCGATGTCGACCTTGGTGACATGGGCGGCGCTGGCGAACGCCGCGTTGACCTTGTCCATGTCGCCATAGTGGTAGTCGAGCGCGACGTTGTTCGGGATGTGGTCGTAGAGCTGGGGCGCGCCGGGCTTGGCGGCGTCCTCGGGATCGGTCACCGCCGGCAGCGGCTCGATATCGACCTCGACGGCCTCGGCCGCATCGCGCGCCTGGGCGAGCGTCTCCGCCACCACGAAGGCGACGGGATCGCCGACGAAGCGGACCTTGTCGGTTGCGAGCGGCGGGCGGTTGGTCTGGAGCAGGGGCGAGCCGTCGCGGCTTTTCAGCGGCAGGCCGCAGGTGAAGGGGCCGTAGCCGGCGGCATCGAGGTCCTTGCCGGTCCAGACCCCCAGCACGCCCGGCATCGCCCTGGCGGCGTCGGTTCCGATGGCGCGGATGATGCCATGGGCATGGGTGGAGCGGACGATCACGGCATAGGCCTGGCCGGGCAGGTTGAAATCGTCGGTGTAGCGGCCCTTGCCGCGCACCAGGGTGTCGTCTTCCTTGCGGCGGACGGGTTGCCCGACGCCGTATTTTTGCAGTGCAATAGCGTTTTCGAGCGTGGAGGATTTGGTGTGTTCTTGCATGGAAATGACCTGAAAAGCCGGCAATTGCGCGTTTTGGGGGGCGCCTGGAGGACCGGACCCTCCAAAAATAACCCACGGCCCCGTTCACGACAACGCACGAATGGGCATGGTCCTATGTGATGCGTTGTTGCGCAGGCCTGCCGCGCTGCTAATGTTTCAGGCGAAAAATCAATTCCAGACCGGCCCGACCGGCCGCGGAAAGACAGTTTGTATGAATGACCACACGCGGCTCCGCGACGGCCATGCGCCGCACGGTGAGCTGGAGGGGTCGATGGCGGCGGTGGCGTTGGCCCCCGAACCGGCCGTCCCCGCGCAAGCGGGAACCGGTGTCTATGCGGCGCTGGACCTCGGCACCAACAATTGCAGGCTGCTGATCGCCTGTCCGACCAGCGATGGCTTTCGCGTGGTCGATTCCTTCTCGCGCATCATCCGGCTCGGCGAGGGCGTCTCGGCGACCGGCTGCATCAGCGAGGCCGCGATCGAACGCGCCATCGCTGCGCTCAGCATCTGCCGGGACAAGATCAACCTCCGTAAGGCCAGGCGGCTGCGGCTGATCGCGACCGAAGCCTGCCGCGCCGCCTCGAACGCGGAAGGTTTCCGCAGCCGCGTCGCGGCCGAGACCGGTATCGAGCTCGAGGTGATCGACCGCGAGACCGAGGCTTCGCTCGCCGTGCTTGGCTGCTCGCCGCTGGTGGATCCCAGGGGCAGGGGCGCGATCCTGTTCGACATCGGCGGCGGTTCGACCGAGCTGGTGCGGATCGAGCGCGATTCCACCAATCCGGAGCCGCGTATCAATGCCTGGATGTCGATCCCGTATGGCGTGGTCACGCTTGCCGAGCAGTTCGGCGGCCGCGACGTGACGCCGGAGATCTACGCCGCGATGGAGCGGGAGGTCGCACACCACGTCGCGCCGTTCGCGGAACAGCACGGCCGCGATCTCACCGATATGCACCTGCTCGGCACATCAGGCACGGTGACGACGCTCGCCGGCATCCACCTCAATCTCGCGCGCTATGACCGCCGCCGCATCGACAGCATCTGGATGAACGATTCCGACATCACCGCCACCATCAGCAAGCTGCTCGGCATGAGCTATGAGGAGCGCGCGAACAACAGCTGCATCAGCGTCGAGCGCGCCGATCTCGTGCTCGCCGGCTGCGCCATCCTCGATGCGATCAGGAGCGCGTTCCCGCTGCCGCGCCTGCGCGTCGCCGACCGGGGCCTGCGCGAGGGCATGCTGGTCGAGATGATGCGCGAAGACGGCGCGCTCAGGAGCTGGTGAGATGGCCAAGGACACCACCGGCCGCTTGCACGTCCAGGTCAAAACCCACGGCAAGCGCAAGCTCTCGTCGAAGCTCTGGCTGGAGCGGCAGCTCAACGATCCCTATGTCGTCAAGGCGAAGGCGCTCGGCTATCGCTCGCGCGCCGCGTTCAAGCTGCTCGAGATCGACGACAAATATCGCCTGCTGAAATCGGGTATGGCCGTGGTTGACCTCGGCGCGGCACCAGGCGGCTGGAGCCAGATCGCGGCCAAGCGCGTCGGCTCGGTTGACGGCAAGGGCAAGGTGATCGCGATCGATCTGCTGGAAATGCCAGAGATTGCCGGCGTCGAGTTCGCGCAGCTCGACTTCATGGACAATGATGCACCGGAAAAGCTCACCGCGATGCTCGGGGGCGGCGCGGACGTCGTGATGTCCGACATGGCCGCCAACACCACCGGCCACCGCAAGACCGATCAGCTCCGCATCGTCGGCCTGATCGAGACCGCCGCCGCCTTTGCCTGCGACGTCCTGAAGCCCGGCGGGACTTTTTTGGCGAAGGCGTTCCAGAGTGGCGCTGACGCCGACCTCCTCGCCCAGCTCAAGCGCGATTTTGCGACGGTGCGCCATGTGAAGCCCGCTGCGAGCCGACAGGATTCGTCGGAGCGCTACGTGCTCGCGACGGGGTTTCGGGGCGGAGCGGACCGAGAATAGCAGTCGGGATTTTCTCCCGAGCGGTTCGCTCATCCTTCCAATGTTCTGGAGTTGCGCCGGCGTCGTGCTTGTCGCGGCGCGCATTCGCGCGTGCGAAGCCGCGCGGAATATAGATATCATAAAATATGTTATAGTATCATAATCCTGTAGCGATCGAGGGTGATGATGCTGCTTGCCGCAATCTAGGCGGGCAATCCTGTTTTTGGGGAATGGCATGTGCATCCTGACTAATCGCGCCCGTCGAGCCGGCCGGCAAGATCGTCGTCTTGTTCTTGCGGCTCTTGCCGCTACGGCCCTCAGCCTGAGCCAGGTGCGGATGGCCGCTGCCGACGCCGGCATTTTCGTCGATGCATCGTCGATCGTACAGCTCTGCGCGGGTGCCGGCTGCGACGACCTCAAGACTTTGCAGAACATCTACCAGGGAGCGAATGTTCCGGCAGAGCCCGCGATGGGTACGGCGCTCTCGGCGCTGTCGGCGAGAATCGCCGAGCTCAAGATCAAGCGGCTCCGCATGCTCCAGGGCGACAATCTGTGCGACCTGGATGCGAACGGCAATCTTGGTAGCGTCACGATCGCGGCGAATCCCGACGGAAGCGCCGTCAGGAATCCCGACGGCAGCTACGTGTTTACGCCGGTAACCTCGGGCGGCTGCAATCTGATCGACTGGACCTTGCCCTGGTCGCTCAACAACGGTCTGTCGGTTCATGCGGCGGTGGGCTCGTTCATGCCGCCGAGCTTCATCGGCAGGACGCCGGCGTCGCCCTACGATGGCGCGGAGAACTGGAGCCCGGCGACCCTTGCGCTGTACAAGACCTACGCGGATCGCCTGGTGCGCTTCATCGTGACCAGGGCGTTCGACAACGGTGCGCCGTCGGTGATCTTCGAAGTCAGCAACGAGCTCGACATCGCCGACAGTTCGCCGCAGACCTTCGACCAGAACCATCCTGCGAACAACAAGCTCGCGCCGTTGGGCCCCTGGGAACGCTGGCTGTGGTGGATCGATCCAAGCTCCTTCGATGTCCACGGGTGGCCGGGGATGCCGGGGTCTTATCCTTACTCAACCGATAAACGGCGCGTGGAGCATGCCATCTCTCCGATCCAGAAGATCTACGCAGACGTGATCAAGACGGTCAGGGACGAGCTTGCTGCGAGCGGAACGTATCCCGGCAAAACCATTGAAATTGCAGGTCCGGCATTCTCGAGCGCCGGCTTCAATTGGTATCCGTTGCACGGCCAGCAGACCCTGGAAGAGGATTTTCTCGATCAGATGTTGAGCCCGACAGCGCTGACCGGGAAGTTCAACGCGCCGCTCGATCGCTTCTCGTTCCACTATTACGGCGACTTCCAGAACGGCTTTGGCTGGGATCCCGGCGCGGGACCGAAGACGACGCTGAAATTCGTGACGGACACCGTCAAGGCCAAATTGACCGCCCTGGGAAAACCGAACACGCCGCTGTTCCTGACGGAGTGGGGACCGGCTGCGATCGGCGCCAACATCAACTATACTCACACCGGCGCGGCATGGGCGGCAGCTTTCCTGACCGAAGCCGTGGCTGATGGCATCACGGCAGGATCCTATCTGATCCTGAGCGACGCCGTCGGCAACGCTGCGGACGGCGACCTGGGCATGCAAAGCATGATGCACAAGCTCACCGACGCCAGCGGCGGGGTGCATTATTATCCAAAGCCTGTGGCCAATGTCTTCAAGATGTTCAACATGATGACGGGCACCCGCAATGCGGTCACCGTGTCGCCGACCGGATCAGCTTCTAATCTAGGTGCGTTCGTAACCAGCGATGCGAATTCGGCGAGCGTTCTCGTCTACAATTACAATTCGTCGGTGTTCAACAACAACGCCAGTTCGACGGTCGAGACGCCCGAAATCTTCACGATCAACATTGGCAACCTCTGGGGCCCCCAAGGCTATACCGGTCCCGTGACGGTCAAGCGGTATTTGATCGATGCCAATACGAGCAATCTCTCCGCCTTCCTGAAGCCGGATGGCACGCATCCTTCACCCGAGCTGCAACTCGTCGACCCGCAGACCACGGGCCATGTGTCGGACAATCAGCTCGCAATCAGCAGCGCGTCGCCGCTGGGGCTCGGCGTGGTCCTCTACCGGATCGAACGGCAGTCACCCTAGCCGCTGATCCCGCACGTCCTGGGTATCTTCCGTCGCCGTCTTGACGGCGGCGCTCGCCGCGCTCTTGGCGGCACCCTTGCGGCTGGAAATATCCACCGCCTTGCGGCCGGAGATCTCGTGGCCGGCGTCCGCGGGCATCTGCCAGAAGAAGAAGCTCGATACCGCCGAGGTCAGCGCCACCACGACGAAGGCGGGCGCGAACACGGTGGCGTTGAGCTCGCTGACGTGGCTGAGCCACATCGTCGTCTCCACCGAGGCTGCGCCGACGGCGACGCCGGCGGAGACCGCGAGCTGCTGGTTGACGCTGACGAGCGTGGTGGCGCGGCTCATCTGCGGCGGCTCGACGTCGGCATAGGCGACCGTGTTGATCGCGGTGAACTCGAGCGAGCGGAAGAAGCCGCCGACCACCAGGATGATCATGATGATCAGCAGCGGCGTGCTCACCGTGAACAGCGCACAGGCGGCGAGGAAGACGGCGCTGACGATCGCGTTCACCGTCATCAGATTGCGGAAGCCGAAGGTGCGGATGAGGCGCGCGGCCAGCGTCTTCATGCCCATGGCCCCGAGCGAGGAGGCGAAGGTGACGAGGCCCGAATGGAACGGCGACAGGCCGAAGCCGATCTGCATCAGGAGCGGCAGCAGGAAGGGCAGCGCGCCGATGCCGAGGCGGAACAGGAAGCCGCCGAGGATCGCCGCGCGCAGCGTCGGCAGCTTGAGCAGCGAAAAGTCCAGCACCGGCGATCCCGTTCGCCGGGCGTGAATGACATAGAGCGTCATCGAGATCGAACCGCCCACGACGAGGGCTGCGATCGTGCTCCACGGCAGCAAATTGAGGCCGGCAACGGACAGACCGAAGGCGATGCCGGCGAGCCCCAGCCCCGCGAGCACCATGCCGTAGAGGTCGAACGGCTCCCGCTCGTCGCTCTTGATCGGATCAATGAACTTCAAGGCCATGAAGATGCCGAGCAGCCCGATCGGGATGTTGATCAGGAAGATCCAGTGCCACGACGCATAGGTCGTGATGAAGCCGCCGAGCGGCGGCCCGATCACGGGACCGATCAGGGCTGGGATCGTCACCCAGGCCATCGCATTGACCAGCGCGCTCTTGTCCACCGAGCGCAGCAGCACCAGACGCCCGACCGGCGTCATCATGGCGCCGCCCATGCCTTGCAGGATGCGCGCGAACACGAAGTCGGTGACAGAGGTCGAGAGCGCGCAACCGACCGATCCCACCATGAACACGCCGACCGCGATCGCGAACACCATCCGCGCGCCGAACCGGTCGGCGGTCCAGCCGCTCGCCGGGATGAACACGGCCAGCGACAGCAGGTAGGAGGTGATCGCGAGCTTCAGCGTCAGCGGGCTGGTGCCGATATCGGCCGCGATCGCCGGCAGCGAGGTGGCTATGACGGTCGAGTCCATGTTCTCCATGAAGAGAGCAGTGGCCACGATCAGCGGAATGATGCGTTGCTTGTCGACCATGACGGATTGGTAATGGAAATCGGAAGGAGGGGCGCAATTGCGGCTTATCACCGCCATCAGACCGGGACCATTGCGGATCAACGCATAGCACCTAAATCCTGCGTAACAACGGTGTGACCCTCCCTTCAGGGTTGCGCCCGATGGCGGGACACGTCGTCTCGCTCTCGCGTCGCTCGCGGACGCGCCACCCATCGCGCCCCGGAATGGCAGTGAGCATGGGCTATCCACGCTGAATTTACCTAAAAAGCCTGTGCATGGCTGGCCAGCGGGCCGAATTGCTTTGATTCGTCACGCGGGCATGCTATCGACCCGCGTCAACCCCACCGATGGGCTCCGATTCTCAGGCGATGCCGCAAGGTACGCCGTGGGCGGCGCTCATCCATAGCTATTTGCGGCAGGGCCGCGGAAGGAGTTGGCACATGGCCACGGTGCAACAAGGCATTCGCGAAGCCTTTACGTTCGACGACGTGCTGTTGAAGCCGGGCCTGTCGGACGTGATGCCGGGCGAGGTCGATATCCGCTCCCGCGTGACCCGCGCCATTCCGCTCAACATTCCGATCATGGCCTCTGCCATGGACACCGTCACCGAATCCCGCATGGCGATCGCCATGGCGCAGGCCGGCGGCCTCGGCGTCATCCACCGCAATTTCGATCCCGAAGGGCAGGCCGCCCAGGTGCGGCAGGTCAAGCGCTACGAATCGGGCATGGTGGTGAACCCGCTCACCATCAGCCCCGACGCCACGCTGGATGACGCGCTCAAGCTCATGAGCGACCACGGCATCTCCGGCATTCCCGTCGTCACTGGCGCAGGCAAGAACACGCCAGGCAAGCTGGTCGGCATCCTCACCAACCGCGATGTGCGCTTTGCCACCGACCGCCGGCAAAAAGTCTCCGAGCTGATGACGCATGAAGGTCTCGTCACCGTGCGCGAGAATGTCAACCAGGACGAGGCGCGGCGGATGCTGCACCAGCATCGCATCGAGAAGCTGCTGGTGGTCGACGAGCAGTATCGCTGCGTCGGCCTGGTCACCGTCAAGGACATGGAGAAGGCGGTCGCCCATCCGCTCGCCTGCAAGGACGCGCAGGGGCGCCTGCGCGTCGCCGCCGCCACCACCGTCGGTGATAGCGGCTTCGAGCGCACCGAGCGGCTGATCGATGCCGGCGTCGATCTCGTCGTCGTCGACACCGCGCATGGCCATTCCCGTCACGTGCTGCATGCGGTGAACCGCATCAAGCGCCTGTCCAACTCGGTGCAGGTCGTGGCCGGCAACGTGGCGACGTCCGAAGGCGCGCAGGCGCTGATCGATGCGGGGGCGGACTGCATCAAGGTCGGCATCGGCCCGGGCTCGATCTGCACCACGCGCATCGTCGCCGGCGTGGGCGTTCCCCAGCTCACCGCGATCATGGATGCGGTGGAAGCCGCGAAGAAGTCGGATATCCCCGTCATCGCCGACGGCGGCATCAAATTCTCCGGCGATCTTGCGAAAGCGCTCGCCGCCGGTGCCGACATCGCGATGGTCGGCTCGCTGCTCGCCGGCACCGACGAGACGCCGGGCGAAGTGTTCCTGTGGCAGGGCCGTTCCTACAAGGCCTATCGCGGCATGGGCTCCGTCGGCGCGATGGCGCGCGGTTCGGCGGATCGCTACTTCCAGCAGGACATCAAGGACACACTCAAGCTCGTGCCCGAAGGCATCGAGGGCCAGGTGCCCTACAAGGGTCCGGTCGGCAATGTCATGCACCAGCTCGCCGGCGGTCTTCGTGCCGCGATGGGCTATGTCGGCGCCAAGGACATGAAGGAATTGCACGACAAGGCAAACTTCGTCCGCATCACCGGCGCAGGCCTGCGCGAAAGCCACGTCCACGACGTGACCATCACGCGCGAGGCCCCGAACTATCCGGGCGGCGGCTAGTTCGCCCGACGCGAGGTCATGTGCTGATCGTTATCGGTGATGGGATCGGCGGAGCGGAATGATCCAGCTCCGCGGCGGCCGGTCTTTTGGTGTTGATGAACGACCAGATCAGCGCGGCCGGCCACGCCAGGATTGACCACCACGCTTGGCCGCCGAGGCCGACCCAGCTGTTGACAGCTATCCCGGCCAGGCAGAGGAGGGACATGAAGAAGGATAGGAAATTCAACAGGAATATAAACAAGACACAAGGATGATTGAGCAAGAGTGCGATCCATGTTGGCGAGAGGATGAGCACGAAACCTGCGAAATAGTGGGCCGCTTCACGAAAATCAGGGGATGCGTCTGAGAGCCACGCAGTAACTATGGGGCCGATCACAAAGATCAGTATCGGCAAGGAAGCCAGGGCGGCCGTTATTTTCCATGCCATGCTCTTCGGGGCTGCGAGACCCATTTGCCCGACGTGCTGCCTCAGCGATGTCATTTCCCGTCCAACTGTTATTTTGCTGACCACTTTTGCCGCCGCCGATGATGCCGCGCACGGCAGAGGCGAGGCGACCGCCTTGATACAGCCTAGACTAGTAGAGATGGGTCGATCGCGGCCTTAATCCGGCCCTTAAAATTTTCCGGAAGACGGGGTCTTTGGCGCCGCCTCTAGGCCGCGCGCACGGCCTCGAGAAATTTCCCGACCTCGAGCTTGAGGCGGCTCGAATCCGAGGCGAGCAGTTGGGCGGCGGTCAGCACCTGGGACGAGGCCGAGCCGGTCTCGCTGGCGCCCTGCTGGACGTCATTGATGTTGGCGGAGACCTGCTGGGTGCCGTGCGCGGCCTGCTGCACGTTTCGCGCAATCTCCTGCGTGGCTGCGCCCTGTTCCTCGACGGCGGCGGCAATCGTCGAGGAGATTTCCGACAGTCTCCCGATCGTCTCGCCGATCGCCTTGATGGCGCCGACGGATTCCTGCGTCGCCGTCTGGACGCTGCCGATCTGCTGCTGGATTTCCTCGGTCGCCTTCGCGGTCTGCTGCGCCAGTGCCTTTACCTCCGAGGCGACAACGGCGAAGCCGCGGCCGGCGTCGCCGGCGCGGGCGGCCTCGATCGTCGCGTTCAGCGCCAACAGATTGGTCTGGCCTGCGATCGAGTTGATGAGCTCGATGACGTCGCCGATCCGGCTTGCCGCTAGCGACAATTCGCCGACGCGTTCGTTGGTGCGGCGGGCCTGCTCGACGGCGTCGCCGGCCACGCGCGCGGATTCCTGAACCTGCCGGCTGATCTCGTTGACCGACGACGTCAGCTCCTCGGTCGCGGAAGCGACCGATTGCACGTTGGCGGATGCCTCCTCCGACGCAGCCGCGACGGCCGTCGTCAGCGTTTGCGAGCGATCGGCTGTCGTGTTCAAGGTGCCGGCCGAACCTTCGAGCTTGGTTGCCGCCGACGACACCGTGCTGACGATCTCGCCGATCGCGACCTCGAAATCGCGCGTGATGACGTTGACGCGGCGACCACGTTCGATCTGCGCTTCGGCGTTGCGGGCAGCATCCTCGTCGGCGAGCTTTTTCGAGACCAGGGCGTTCTTGAAGATCTGGAGCGCGCCAGCCATGGTGCCGATCTCGTCCTTGCGATGCCCGTCGGGGATTTCAGCGTCGAGCTCGCCGTCGGCGAGCCGCAGCGTCGTTCCGGTCAGTCGCACCAGCGGGCCGATCACCTGGCGCATCACGGCGATCACGACGGCGACCGAGGCGATCAGCACAACCAGCAGGGCCGCGAGCGCCCAGGTCAGCCGCATCTGCGCCTGCGCGATCGCAGCGTCATTGGCGTCGTGGGCAAAGGTCAGGGCGGCGTCGCGCAGAACGAGCACGCTGTTCATGACGGGCGCGAGCCAGCCGGGCCACTCGGCCTCGCTGATCGGGCTCGGACGGCCTTCACGTGCGGCCGCGACCATCTCGCGAAGTCGCGGCTCGCCTTCGGTCATCAGCTTCGCGCGCACCTTGTCGATGGCGTTCACGAGCGCCGGCGCATCGCCGACATTGTGCACGCCCTGCTCGATCTGCATCCAGATCAGCGCGACCTGACCCGTCAATTCCGTCACCTCGACGCGCTGGGCTGCGGACAAGGGCTGGTTGCGGGCAAACAGGCCGAGCACGGCGGCACGTGCGCCATTGATGGCGCGCATGCTTTGTGCGCTCTGCGCCAACGCCGCCGAAGGCAGCAGGTTCTCGATGTCGCTGCCGGTCCGCGACAGGTTGATCGAGGCCTCGCTTGTCGCCGCGGTGAGGGCGTCGATGGAGCGTGCAAGTCCATCCACGATCGCCGTCTGGCTGTTGGCGGGGCGTTGCGGCTTGGGCAGGACCACGGCCTGACGGCCTGCACTGCGCAGCTGCTGCAACGCCTGCTCGGTTGCTTCGATCGATTTCGTTGGCAGCTCGGCTGCGAGAATAGCCGCCTTGGCCGCGGCGACGGCGGCGTCCGTGCTGGCGACGGTCTTGTCCAGGGTTGATAGTTTTTCAGGCGTGGCGGGGTCGGCCGGGGTTGCCACCGCGAACCAGGCGGTGCGTTCGACCGGAACCAGGCTGCTCGCCTTCATCGTCAGCTCGAAGGCGGTCAGCGAGCGCGCGGCCGCCTCCCGTTTGCGCAGATCGCCCCATCCGCCCCAGGCGACGGCGCCTGCGAACGCGACCGCCAGAAGGCTCGTGATCAGATTGCCTGCCAGGACACGCCAGCGCAGGCTGATGCCGCCCTTCGTTCCGATGTTGGAGGAAGGTTCGGACGGCAGGGAAAGCTCTGGCACCGGATCGGCTCTTTGATCGTGGAATGGCCACGCAATTTTAGTTCGCAATCGCGACCAAAGCCTTAATTGACCGGGAGTTTGCTTCGCCGCGCCGCTCCCCCTAAATCATGGCGACAAGCAATCCGGAGGAAGCCATCATGTCCCAAGCCAAGCGCATCGTTCTCGCCGCGCGTCCCGTTGGCGAGCCAAAGCCGTCAGATTTCCGCATTGAGGAATTCGCCGTCCCAACGCCAGGGCAGGGCGAAGTCCTGCTGCGCACGATCTGGCTGTCGCTCGATCCCTATATGCGCGGCCGCATGAGCGATGGTCCGTCCTACGCCGCACCCGTGCCGATCGGCGGCGTGATGGAAGGCGAGGCGGTCAGCGAGGTCGCGGCCTCCAACAATCCTGACTTCGCGGTAGGAGACATCGTGCGAGCTCGTACCGGCTGGCAGTCGCATGCGATCTCGAACGGCAAGGGCCTGACGAAGGTCGATCCCAAGCTCGGTCCGATCTCCACGTCCATCGGCGTGCTCGGCATGCCTGGCATGACGGCGTATACGGGCCTGCTCGACATCGGCAAGCCACAAGAGGGTGAGACCGTCGTTGTCGCCGGCGCCTCCGGCGCGGTCGGCTCGGCCGTTGGCCAGATCGCGAAGATCAAGGGGGCGCGCGCTGTCGGCATCGCCGGTGGCAAGGACAAGTGCGACTACGTGGTGAAGGAGCTCGGCTTCGATGCCTGCATCGATCACCGCGATCCTGATCTGGCCGCCAAGCTGAAGGACGCCTGTCCGAAGGGCATCGACGTCTATTTCGAGAATGTCGGCGGCGCCGTGTTCGAGGCGGTGTTTCCGCTGCTCAATCCATTCGCGCGTGTGCCGGTCTGCGGCCTCATCGCGCATTACAACGACACCGAGGCCAAGCCGCCGAAATGGGCTGGCGCGATGATGCGCGCGACCCTGACCAAGCGGCTGACCTTCCGCGGCTTCATCGTCTCCGACTTCGCCGCCCGCCATGGCGACTTCCTGCGCGACATGTCTGGGTGGGTCCGCGACGGCAAGGTAAAGTACAAGGAGTTCGTCACCGAGGGCCTGGAGAGCGCGCCCGGTGCCTTCATGGGGCTGCTGAAGGGCGCCAATTTCGGCAAGCAGCTGGTGCGGGTCGGGCCGGACAAAGCCTGATTTGGCTGCAATCCACCGCCTTTGGCGGGCTGGATGGTTAAAAAAGAGTCACCGAACGGCCACACCCGTCCGCAAAAGCCGCGGGTGTGACCGTCGGTTCATTGACGGACCGGCGAAGGCATTGAATCATCGCGCATATTTTAGGTGCTGCGATGTTAGAGATCAGTATTTTCTGCGTAATCCTTCTGGCTGCCGGCTATTGGGTGGCGATGTTCGTCATGGGCCGCCACGACGACGTCATTCATGGCAAGTTCGTCCACGCCGAGGAGGCGGGCGATTTCGCGCAGGCCGCGATGCCGGCGCTACCGCCGTTCCCGAAGCGTCCGGTCAAGGCTGTGCAGCCCGGCAGTGTCCGGACCGGCAGTGTCCGGTCTGCCAGTGTCCAGCCCGCGATCGCTGAAGCGAAGCCGGTGAACAGCGCCGCGCTGGAATCGTTGCTCGCTGCGATCCAGCAGGATCTCAAGAGCGTCGCGTAAGCACGCTCAGACGCTGCCGCGCTCGACCAGGAACAGATCGACGGCCAGCCTCTGTTCGGCCAGTTGCGTGCCGGACAGGCGCGCCAGCAAGAGCTCGCCCGCGATGCGCCCCACTGCCGTCGCGTCGAACGAGATGGTGGTGAGGCCGGGCGTGATCTGATCGGCGACGTCGTTGTCGCCGAAGCCGAGCACCGCGAGGTCGCGCGGCACCGACAGGCCGCGGGCGCGGGCCTCGATCAGCGCGCCGGTCGCGAGCAGGTCGTTGGCGCAGAACACCGCATCGACGTCGCCGCCGCGCTCGAGCAGGGCGGTGAAGGCGGCGCGTCCGTCAACTAACCCTGTGACCTCCCCAACGAGGATCTCGTGAACGATCGTGAGCCCAAGCTCGGCCGCTGCCGCACGAAAACCGTCGCGGCGCAGCGCGCCGCGGCCACTGCTGCGTCCGATGAAGGCAACGCGGCGGCGACCGGCCTCAGCCAGCCTGCGCGCCGCCATCGCGCCGGCATCCGCATTGGGCAGTCCGACCAGCATGTCGATGGGGTCGCGCGGAAACGCCCAGGTCTCGATCACGGGAATGCCGAGCTCGGCAAGCGCCGCGCGGTTCTCCTCGAGCTCGATCACGCCGGTGAACAGCACCGCTGCGGGGCGGATGCCGCGCAGCGACTGGATCATCGCGACTTCCTTGGCATAGGAGTAGGAGGTCTGGCCGACCAGCACCTCGAAACCCTCAGGCTCCAGCGTCGCCGCGAAGCTGCGCACCGCAAGGCCGAACTGCTGGCTGAGGATGTTGGAGACGAAGGCGACGACTAAATTCGACCGGCCCGAGCGCAGCGCGCGCGCGTGCGGGTTGGAGGCGTAGCCGGTCGCCTCGATCACTTCGAGAATGCGCTCGCGGGTTTCGCGATTGACCTTCTCGGGGTGGCGCAACACCCGCGACACCGTGATCGGCGACACGCCCGCGCGCTCTGCCACCTCCTCGATGCGCGGCGGCCGTCCGGTCGCGCTGGCGCGGCCGGGCGGCGCCGGAATGCGCACCACGTCGTCATAGCCTGGCTTTGCCGGATCGGTCATCGAATCCTGAAAGGGTGGATGCAACAGGAGGCTAATCGAACTCAGCTCGTCGTCAAAACCTCCTCGCGCTTCAAGGCGCGGCCGACCTGGACCAGGCAGTCGCCGCTCTGGCTGTCGGTGTGCAGGCGCTGCGAGATCACGATGCCGTCTGCGGGAAAGCGCAGCACCTCTTCCGGCAGTTCCGGTCGCTCGAAGTCGTGATACCAGCCGGCGACATCGCCAGCCGCCACGCGCGCGCCGACTGTGACCGCGGGCTCGAACCAGCCGCGCCGCGTCGCGAACACCGCCTGTGCGTGGCTTTGCAGCGCCAGTAGCTCAGTGGCGCGTTCGACCGGCGCATGCGGTCCCAGCACTGGTGCCTGGACGATGCCGAGCGCCAGCAGCAGGCGATCGACGGCGCGCGCGGTGAGCGCCATGGTCTCCGGCGTGACGGTACCGCCGCCGCCGAATTCGCCCGACAGCCCGATCGCGCCGGCGCGCGCGGTTGCCGCCATCGAGGTCGGCGCGGTCGCGCCGTTCTCGGCGACGAAGGCGAAGGGCATGCCCAACCCCTCCATCAGGCGCAGCGCATGACCAAACATCTCGGGCGGTCCCTGCCGCTCGATCAGCGCGCAGGGCACATGGGCCATCGAGGTGCCACCGGAGTGGATATCGAACACGACGTCATGCCGCGGAAACAGCTCGTGCTCGAGGAAATGCGCCAGACGAAACGTTGGCGTGCCCGCGGCATCGCCGGGGAAGGCGCGATTGAGGTTGCCCTCGTCCAGCGGCGAGCGGCGGCGCGCCGCCATCACGGCGGGCCAGTTGGCGAAGGGCAGGATGGTAATCTCACCCTTGATGGCGGCAGCATCGAGCCGGCGATACAGCCGCGTCAGCGTGATCTCGCCCTCATATTCGTCGCCGTGATTGCCGGCCATCAAAAGAAGCTTGGGGCCGGCGTCGTTCTTGATCCGGAAGATCGGGATCTTGAGCTGGTAATAGGGCGAGCGGTCGATCGAGAAGGGAATGCCGAGATGGCCGGACCATTTCTGGTCCTTCTCGAAATCGATGTTGTGGAACAGTCCGGTATGCATGGGAGGCCTCGGGGCCGCGTCGTTGCCGACGCCGGCCGAAGGTTGGAAGAAGCGCTCGTCAGAGCAAGGCGACCGCGGTCATCTCGACACGCAAATCGGGATCGGCAAGGCGAGCCTCGACGCAGGCGCGCGCCGGCGGATTGGCCGGATCGATCCAGGCATCGTAGACCGAGTTCATGGTGTCGAAGTCGATGATGTGCGGCAGGAAGACGTTGACCGCGATCAGCTTGGAGCGGTCGGAGCCGGCCTCCTTCAGCAGCGCGTCGATCTTGGCGAGCACCTGCTGGGTCTGCGACACGATGCCGGCCTTGCGGTCATCCGCCACTTGACCAGCGATGTGCACCATGCCGCCGGCGGCGACCGCCTGGCTCATGCGTGAACCCACGACGTAACGTTTGATCATCTGAAAGTCTCCTCGTGAAGGTGAGGCTCCCGCGACGCGCGCGGGAGCGCGTGCGAGCTTACAGCGTCGGAAGCGTCTGCTCTTCCTTGAACCATTTCAGCTGCAAGGCGCCGAGCTTGCCGTTGAGCTTGTTGAAGAAGATGTCGGTGTTGATCCAGTTGAGCAGGTTCTGCTCGCCCTGGCGAACGCCGACATGGGCGGGAGACTGGCGGATCAGGAATTTCAGCTCGACCTCCTTGGTCGGGTTCTGGTCCTGCACCTTCAGCGCGATGGCGCTGTTCTCGGCAAATGTGTCGGCCTGTCCCGCGAGGTAGGCGGCGAGGGCGGCCGGCGTGTCCTCGAAACGCACCAGCTTCACCTTCGGCGCGTTGTCGGTGAGCCAGACGTCGAGCGTCGAGCCCTTGGCCACGGCAACGCTGCGGCCGTCGAGATTGTCGGGCTTCTTGCCGCCGGCGGCCGGAATTGACTTGGCACCGTAGACGCCGAGATTCACCACCGCATAGGGCTGCGAGAACATCACCTGCTGGGCGCGCTCGGGCGTGGCGCCGAGGCCCGCGATCAAGATGTCGATCTTGTCCGACAGAAGGCTGGGAATACGCGCGGCGCCGGTGACTGGGACCAGCTCGAGCTTCACGCCCATGTCGGCGGCGATCAGCTTGGCAAGATCGGCGTCGAGGCCTGCGATCTCGCCCTTGTCATCCTTGAAGCCCCACGGCGCGGCATCGGTCAGAAGGCCGACGCGGAGCTTGCCCGAGCCGAGCACGTCCTGGAGCTTGTCGGCGTGGGCAAGGTTCGGCGCAGCAATGACGGCAAGCGCAGTGGCTGCGATCGCAAAGAGGGACTTCAGTTGTCTCATGACTCTCTCCTGGTGGCGGATGGCGGGTTGATCATTTCGCGGAAGCGATGAAGCTTGCGAGCTCGGGGGTCTCGGGGCTGGCGAACAGCTTTGCCGGTGGGCCCTGTTCCCAGACGCGGCCCTGATGCATGAAGACGATGCGGTTGGCGACGTTGCGGGCAAAGCCCATCTCGTGGGTGACGAGGATCATGGTCATGCCCTGCTTCGCCATCGCCTCCATCACCTTCAAGACTTCGCCGACGAGCTCGGGGTCGAGTGCCGAGGTCACCTCGTCGAACAGCATGAGGTGAGGGGCCATCGCGAGACAGCGCGCGATCGCGACGCGCTGCTGCTGGCCGCCGGAGAGCTGCTCCGGCCAGGCGTCGATCTTGTCGGCGAGGCCGACGCGGGCGAGCACATCCTCGGCCAGCGCTCGCGCGCGGGCCTTGTCGGTACGGCCGGTGAGGAGCGGGGCCAGCGTGACGTTGCGCTCGACCTTCAGATGCGGAAACAAATTGAAGGCCTGGAACACGATGCCGACGCGCTGACGGAATTTCTTCAGGTCAGGCATTTTGGCATGGACCCGCTCGCCCTCGACGCGGATCTCGCCGGAATCGACGCTCTCCAGCGCGTTGATGCAGCGGAGCAGCGTCGACTTGCCCGAGCCGGAGCGGCCGATGATCGTGACGATCTCGCCTTCCTCGACATCGAGCGAGACGCCCTTGAGCACCTCGACCTTGCCGAATGTCTTGTGCACGTCACGGATTTCAACGAGAGCCATCGAGGCGGGCCTCCAGGGAGCGGGACCAGAGCGTAAACGGCAGGCACAGAGCGAAATAGATCGCGGCGACCAGCGCGTAGGTGAGCAATGGCTGGAACGTCGCCGCGCTCACCACCTGACCTGCGCGCGCGAGCTCGACGAAGCCGAGGATCGAGGCAAGCGAGGTGCCCTTGATGAGCTGCACCAGGAAGCCGACGGTCGGCGGCAGCGACAGGCGCAGCGCCTGCGGTGCGATGATGTGGCGGAATTGTTGCCAGGCCGAGACGCCGAGGCAGGCGCCGGCCTCCCATTGCGCCTGCTTCACGGCCTCGAGCCCACCGCGCCAGATCTCGCCGAGGAATGCGGCGGTGTAGAGTGTGTAGGCCACGGTGACGGCAACGAGCGCCGGCACCTGGATTCCCAAAAACACCGGCATACCGAAATAGAAGAAGAACAACAGCCCGAGCAGCGGCACGCTCTGGACGATCTGGATGCACGCCGCCATGGTCCAGCGCAGGCCGGCAAAGCGGCTGATGCGGCCCATCGCGAGCCCGAGCGCCAGCGGCGCACCGAAGCCGAGCGCGAGCACGACCAGCGCAACGGTCCAGCGCAGGGCCGCAAACAGCGAGACGAAGTCGATGAGGGAGAAGGATCGCATCGCTTGCCCTCAGCGCCGCCGCGGCCAGCGGAAGGCCGCCGCACCGATGATGGCGAACAGCGCCTTGAACGACATCGCCATCGCGAAATAGATCACGCAGATCACCGCATAGACCTCGAAGCTGCGGTAGGTGCGGCTTTCGATGAAGCCTGCGACATGAAACAGCTCATCAGTGGCGACCTGCGAGGCGAGCGAGGTGCCGAGCAGCAGGAGCACGAACTGGCTGGTCACCGCCGGATAGGCGTTGCGCAGCGCCGGCGGCAGCACGATGTGGCGAAACACCTGCCAGCCTGATAGCCCGAGGCACTGGCCGGCTTCGACCTGGTTGCGCGGGATGGAGTCGAGGCCGGCGCGGACGATCTCGACCGAATAGGCGCCGAAATAGAGCGAGAGCGCGACGGCGGCGGCCTCGAACGCCGGCAACTTCAGGCCGAAGTTCGGCAGCACGAAGAACACGATGAAGAGCTGGATCAGCGACGGCGTGTTGCGGAACAATTCGATGTAACCGCGCACCAGCCAGCGCAGTGGCGTGATGCGGCCGTTCAGCGCGACCGCGCCGGCAACGCCGATCAGGAGGCCGCATACCGCCGAGATCACCGTCAGCTCGAGCGTGACGATGGCCCCGTCGATGAGCTGATTCTGATAGCGCCAGAGCGGCAGGAAATTCATCGTGCGCGCTCAGCCGAACTGGGTAGGGAGGGCGCGCGTCACGACGCCGTCGGCATCGAGGGCGAGGATCACGCGCCAGCGGTCGAGGCAGGTGCAGGGATGCGAGATGCCGAAGGCGATGATGTCGCCGACGGCCAGCGCTGCTTCGGGCGCGACGGAGAGGAACGCGTGCTGGTCGTTGAGGCGCGTCACCGCCAGCTGAGTGGCGAGCCCTTGCTGCTCGACGCCGTCGCGGAAGACGCGCAAGGGCACCGGCAGTCCCTGATCGAAGGAGGCATCGCGCATACCGAAGCCTGCGATCGCAAGCCCGGCCTCGGGGCGCGACAGCACTTCGGCCCAGAGCGAGAGTGCCGGACGAAAACTGTCGGACGCAGAATGTCGCGCGCCGTTGATGAGAAGACCACCGCGCCGGTCGATCTCGGCGAAGGCGCGGGCATAGATGCCGTGATCGGCGAAGAACAGCGCGCCGGAGCGGAGGATGACCGTGGCGTTGTCATCGGCCTGTGCGCCTGGTGCGAGCGCCCGGGCGACGACATCGAAATAGGCGGAGCCGCCGGCGCTCATGATCAGTGGCCGCTGCGGGGCAGCGGCGCGGACCATGGCAAACGTCTCGATGGTGCGCTCCAGCAGTGCCGCGATCGCGCGCATCGTCTCCTCGGCATCGGCTGTTGCGGCTGCGCCTTCATAGGTCGCAATGCCGCCGAGCACGAGCCGGTCGGCGGCGAGCACGGCCGCGATCGTCGCTTCGATTGCGGTGCGATCTCGGGCGCCGGCGCGGCCCGCACCGAGCTCGACCAGCACGGACAAGTCGCCGCGTTCTGCGATCCGCGCCGCCTCAGCGAGCGCTGCGACTGCGGCGGGTGAATCGGCGAAGGCGTGAAACTCGACGTCGGGATAGGCGCGGAGCAGCGCGCCGAGCCGCCGGCCGGAAGCGAGCCCGCCGATCTCGTTGGCCAGCAGCAGGCGTCGCTCGCCGCTCGCGAGCAGCACGGCGGCCTGCTGGATGTTGGCGACCGTCGTGCCCCAGGCGCCGGCCGCGCGTAGCGAGCGCGCGAGCTCCGGCGACATCGGCGTCTTGGCGTGGGGGGCAACGGCAACACCGGCGCTCTTACACCAGCGCAGGAAGAGGTCGCGATTGGCGGCGAAGGCGGCCTCATCGAGCGTGAGGACGGGCAGGGCAAGATCGCCGCGGGAAGGCTGCCAATTCTCGCTGGCGATCTCATCGACCGGCAGGCCATCGACCAGGGGAATACCCCGAATGGTCGCTGAAAGACGTTGGCCATCCCACCGGGACAAGAACTGCATCATCGCTCCCTCAGCGGCCCTCGACCGCTGAAGAGAACGATATGTCGGAATGACAACGTTGTCATTAGGCTCTTTTAGTCGTTCCTAAGCCAAATTTGATGCAATGAGGTATTAGGGTAGGGAATGGTGCTCGTCGCCTGGGCTAATGCTCGCCGCCCATCTGCGCGAGCAACTCCTCGATATCGACATCGACCTGGCCGGCCGCGCGGAGGTGACGAACCTCAAAGCTGTCGGGCTGAAAGCGATACTCGACGAGGCCCGTCTCCTTGATCGCGATCCGGTCCTGGCGCTGATCGTTGATCTTGAAGCCGGCTGATGGCGCCCAGACGTGGCGGGTGTGGCGATAGCTGAAGTCGCGCCGCTGGTGCACATGGCCGCTGGCGATCAGCCGCAAATCGACATGCGCGAACATTTCGATCAGCCGCGCGCGCGCCGGCTGCGGCACGTAGCGGATCGAGGTTTCCGGTGTCTCGGGGTCGTCGGGCAGGTTGAGAAAGAGCGGCTTGTGCACGAACAGCGCGACCGGCCCGCCGTTCACGCGCGAAACTTCCTGGGACAGCCAGTCGAACTGCTCGGCCTCGAAGGCGAGGCCCGAATTCATCACCAGCGTGTTGAGGCCGATGAAGCGCCAGCCTGCGGCCTCGAACGACCAATGATCCTCGCCGATGATATCGCAAAATTGCTGGCGGTGCGCTTCCGCGACCGGCGGTTTTGGCGCGGGCCCGATCGCGGTCGGATTGTCGCCGATATCGTGATTGCCGGGGATGTAGCGGCAGGCGCCGGGCAGGGCGTTGTGCAGGCTTTTCGCGAATTCGACATCGTCACGACTTGTGGGCCCGTCGAAGGAAACGTCGCCGGTGTTGATGACGAGATCGGGTCTGTTCGCGTCGATATGCTCGCTGACCGCGTGGAAGTTTGCGATCAGGCCGGGAAAGCGCCGGCCGAGATGCGTGTCGGAAATCTGCGTCAGGCGAAATTCGGACATGCACGAAGTATCGCGCGGCCAAACGTCGGAACGATGACGCGCACGCGTCATCCGCGATCGAACAAAGTTTAAAGCACGCGATAGCGGATGGTGTAGGCGTCCTGCGGGACGACCGCGACGGCCCCAGGTGAGGCGATGCGATCGGCGAGGTGCCAGGGGCCGAACTGCTCGGACCGATGTGGTTCGGCGGGCAGGCGGAGGCGGAATTCGAACGTGCCCTTGCCGGGCAGGTTCACGACCAGCACGCGGTCGGCGGTGCGGTGGTTGAGCGCCACTGCGCCGCGCAGCACGGCGCGTCCGTCGGCGAGGTCGCGCACGCCGTCGACCAGCGCCAGCGTCTGGTTGCGGTCGGTGTGCAGCTCGATCTGGCTATCGGACACCGCCGTTAGTGTCTCCCTGGGCATGCGGATCTCGAACTCGACCGCGGGTTTGGATGGGTTGAGGCCGAGATAGGCCAGCGCAGCGTGGCGCATGTCGTAGGCGGCGAAGCCGAACAGGGCGACGGCAGTGAGCGCAGCCAGGCCATGCCTGACGACGTCGCGCCAGGTCCGGTAGCTCAGGCGGAAATAGACCGTCAGTGCCAGCGCAACCGCGAGCGCCGTCGCGACACCTGAGAGCGCCGACATCAGCATGCCGAGCTGGCCGTCAGCGGATTCGGCCCAGGAGCTCATCAGGCCTGACAGGGTGTTCATGGCGCCATCTCGCCTCAGGTCCCGAAAAGGGACCAAAATCGCTTTAACTATCGGTGGTTGGTCGCAAGATATGGAACGCCGGTTCAACTCGTTGATTGTCAGCGCCAGCAGTCGCGGCTAATGACGGCTCGCGGCGTTCCGCCTTACGGGAAAGTTCCGATGTCCATCCAAATGGTTCTGCTGCCTGTCTTCGTGCAGGTCGGCCTCACCTTCGCGCTCCTGATCGGCATGGTGTTCGGGCGCCGGAAGGCGCTGGTCTCGGGCGAGACCAAGATCCGCGACATTGCGCTGGGCGAGCCGAACTGGCCGCAGGGCGCCACCCAAATCGGCAATTGCTACCGCAACCAGTTCGAGCTGCCGGTGCTGTTCTACGCCATGATCGCGCTGGCGCTGCCCTTGCGCCATGCCGATCTCTTCATCGTGTTGATGTCCTGGGTGTTCGTGGTGACGCGCTTTGCCCATGCCGGCGTGTTCGTCTCCTCGAACGATCTCGGCCGCCGCTCCACGATCTGGCTCGCCGGCGTGCTGGTGCTGCTGGCGATGTGGATCTACTTCGCCCTCAAAATGCTGTTGCTGATCTGACTCTTAGGAGTCCGATTTCATCTGAAAGATTCAAATGACTCCCGCTGCCCGGCTGTCCGCAGCCATCGAACTGATCGACACCATCGAGAGAGACCGCGTGCCCGCGGCCAAGGCGCTGAAGGAGTGGGGCACCGCGCATCGCTTTGCCGGCTCCGGCGACCGCGCCGCGATCGCCGGCCTCGTCTGGGACGTGCTGCGCCGCTACGCCTCGAGCGCGTATCTGATGGATGCCGACACCGCACGCGCGCGGCTGATCGGCATGCTCCGCCTCGAGCGCGAGATGGACATGGCGACCATGGCCGCCTTGTTTGACGGCGGCCGTTTCGCGCCGGCGCCGCTGACCGAGGCCGAGCAAGCCGCGCTCAGCCATCGCTCCCTGAAGGACGCACCGGCCGCCATCGCCGGCGACTATCCCGAATGGCTCGATTCCCACCTGGCCAAAGTCTTCGGCGAGGACCGCGCCGCGGAGGCGGCCGCGATGGCGAGCCGGGCGCCACTCGATCTGCGCGTCAACACGCTAAAATCCAATCGCGACAAGGTGCTGAAGGCGCTGGCTCATCTTCATGCTGAACCGACGCCATGGTCCGCAAACGGCTTGCGCATCGCACTTTCGGCTGATGCGCGCAACCCCGGCATCCAGGCCGAAGAGGATTTCATCAAGGGCGGCGTTGAAGTGCAGGATGAGGGATCGCAGCTGGCAGCCGCTTTGACTGCGGCAAAACCCGGCGAGCAGGTGATCGATCTCTGTGCGGGGGCCGGCGGCAAGACGCTGGCGCTCGCCGCCATGATGCAGGGCAAGGGCCGCCTGATCGCGACCGACAGCGACAAGCGCCAGCTTGTGCCGATCCACGAACGCCTGTCTCGTGCCGGCGTCCACAATGCCGATGTGCGCACGCCCAAGGGTGAGACGGATACGCTTGCCGACATCCACGCCACCGCCGACCTTGTCGTGATCGATGCCCCCTGCACGGGAACCGGAACCTGGCGCCGCAATCCCGACGCAAAATGGCGCATGCGGCCGGGCGCGCTAGAGATCCGCCTGCGCGACCAGGCCGCGGTGCTGGAGCGCGCGGTTCCGTTGGTGAAGGCCGGCGGCCGCATCGCCTACATCACCTGCTCGGTGCTGGCGGAGGAGAACGGCGAGCAGGTGAGGGCGTTCATTGGCCGCCATCCGGAATTTGGGGTCGTCCCGCCCGAGCAGACCGCAAGCGTGCTCTGGGACAAGGCGGAAGATTTTGCGCAAGCCGCGATGCAGTCGGCCGAAGGCTGGCTGATGACGCCGCGGCGGACGGGGACGGACGGGTTCTTCGTCTCGGTGTTGCGGAAAGCGTAGGTCTCGCAGGGTGGGCAAAGCGTAGCGTGCCCACCACCATTCCCAGTGAGACGAAGATCGTGGGCACGGCGCGAAGAGCGCGCCTTTGCTCGCCCTACGGCACCGCTGATCAACGTTGTCATCCCGGCCAAAAACAAAAACCCCGCGAACCGAAGCTCGCGGGGCTTTCTAACTCTAGCGCTCTGCCGGTACGTCCGTGGTCAGAGCACTGCGCAGGCGTTAGCCGACGCGGAGATTGTCAGCCGACGACTTGCCGCTGCGACGATCGGCGACGATGTCGAACGAGACCTTCTGACCCTCGTTGAGGGAGGAGAGGCCAGCGCGCTCGACGGCGCTGATGTGAACGAACACGTCCTTCTGGCCGTCATCCGGCTGGATGAAACCATAACCCTTTTGGGTGTTGAACCACTTCACGGTGCCCATAGCCATGGGAATTTCCTTTAGTTAGTTAGAGAGGATACGCACGCGGGCCGGTACGCATCGCTGCGCCCATAACCCTGATGAGTCGATGTTTGGAGAATTCATCTGGCGTGCGCGCCTGTCTTAGACGAGGCGAAGCGGCCCAGTCGTTCGGCCAAGTATCGATGATCACATTATAGCGAGATTTTGGGCCACTTCAAGGCACCACCCGCCACCCGGTACATCGGGTGGCTTTGCTATTTTGCGGTGCAAATTGACCGTTCCGGCGGACCTCAATCGACGATGAAAAGCGTCGCGCCTGATGCCGTCGAGGACCGGTGCGCGGCGTCGCCGAAATCGGAGACCTGGTAGCTCATCCCCGCCGTCAGCTTGAACTTGCGCCCGTCGCGCAGCTCCGAGACGAGCTCGCCCTTGACCACGTAGATCACGTGGCCGCGGTCGCACCAATGGTCGGCGAGATAGCCCGGCGAATACTCGACCATCCGCACCCTGAGATCGCCGATATTGAGCGTGCGCCACTTGGCTTGGCCGGTCTCGCCGGGATGCGTGGTGGCCTCGACCTTGCTCCAGTCGGTGACGGTGAAGGGGGAGGTGGGGAGTTTCATCGGGGAATCCTGTGTCAGAGCCGGCGGGCGGAGTGTTAGCGCAGGCTCACGCCTCAGTCTCCGTCATTGCGAGCACAGCGAAGCAATCCAGAAATGCATCCGCGGCGGCAGTCTGGATTGCTTCGCTGCGCTCGCAATGACGCCTGTGGAAGCAGCACGCTCAACTCTCTCACCGTCACCCTGAGGCGGCCGCTTCTTCAGCGGCCCTCGAAGGGCGACGGCCCGGCTGCCAGCTCGGCCGTGCATCCTTCGAGGCTCCCGGCGCGATGCTTTTAGCATCGCGCCACTCGCGCCTCAGGATGACGGGGAAGAGTAGGCGCCGCCGCATCGTTCAATGCGGCAAATGGTTCGCCGAGCCCTGCACGATCAGCCCCGCATCATTCACCCGCAGATACTCGCAGATCCGCTTGCAGCGCTCGTTCTCGTAAAACACCACCACGCTATCCGGGCTGACGAACACATCGATCAGCGTGAAATGCAGCCCCGGAATCAGCCCGAGCGCCTTGCCCCAATACGCCCGCAACGCGTCCTTGCCGCGCACGGTGCCGCTGGCATCGAACCCCATCATGGGAATGCGGTCCGAGGTCATCACGGCGTCCTCGGCATAGAGCGTAAGCACGCGCTGGAGATCGCCAGTGTTCCAGGCCTCGACCCAGGTCCGGCCGAGGGCTGCAAGCATTGATGACTGATGAAACTGTGACATGGCGTTCTCCCTGACTGGACCCCTGTTTGCTGAAGGGTCAAATTAGGTCAATAATACTTACCTATATCGATTTGTCCATGCCCAAAGAAGCATGTGGGCGCCCAAACCTGCGCGGTTGCGGCGAGGAGCGCCGTCGCGTATCTGCTTGCCATGACAGCAGCACAGAACGACCGCTCCGCGTCGACGCCTTCGGTGGCCTCGGCGCACGACAAGATTCTCATCGTCGACTTCGGCAGCCAGGTGACGCAGCTGATCGCGCGTCGCGTGCGCGAGGACGGCGTCTATTGCGAGATCGTCCCGTTCAACAAGGCCGAACAGGCCTTTCTGGAGATGAAGCCGAAAGCGGTGATCCTCTCCGGCGGCCCCGAGTCGGTGCACGAGGCCGGCTCCCCCCGCGCTCCGCAACTGATCTTCGCCTCCGGCGTGCCCGTGATGGGCATCTGCTACGGCCAGATGACCATGGCCGAGCAGCTCGGCGGCACCGTCGAGGGCGGCCATCACCGCGAATTCGGCCGCGCCGACGTCGAGGTCAAGGCGCCGAGCAAGCTGTTCGAGGATGTCTGGTCGCCGGGCGGCAAGAACCAGGTCTGGATGAGCCATGGCGACCGCATCACAAAAATGCCGCCGGGCTTCTCGGTGGCCGGCACCTCGCCGAACGCGCCGTTCGCGATCATCCAGGACGAGACGCGCAAGTATTACGGTCTGATGTTCCACCCCGAAGTGGTGCACACGCCCGACGGCGCCAAACTGATCCGCAACTTCGTCCGCAAGATCGCCGGCCTCACCGGCGACTGGACCATGCGCGCCTTCCGCGAGGAGGAGATCGCAAAGATCCGCGCGCAGGTAGGCCGAGGCAAGGTGATCTGCGGCCTCTCCGGCGGCGTCGATTCAGCGGTCGCGGCCGTCTTGATTCACGAAGCCATCGGGGACCAGCTCACCTGCGTCTTCGTCGATCACGGCATGCTGCGCCTCGACGAAGCCAAGACCGTCGTCGACCTGTTCCGTCACCACTACAACATCCCGCTCGTGCACGTGGATGCGTCCAAGCAATTCTTGGGCGAGCTCGAAGGCGTCACCGATCCAGAGACCAAGCGCAAGACCATCGGCCGCCTCTTCATCGAGGTGTTCGACGCCGAGGCCAAGAAGCTCGGCGGCGCCGATTTCCTCGCCCAAGGCACGCTCTATCCTGATGTGATCGAGAGCGTCTCCTTCACCGGCGGACCTTCTGTCACGATCAAGTCGCACCACAATGTCGGCGGTCTGCCCGAGCGCATGAACATGAAGCTCGTCGAGCCCCTGCGCGAGCTGTTCAAGGACGAGGTGCGCAAGCTCGGCCGCGAGCTCGGCCTCCCCGAAATCTTCGTCGGCCGCCACCCGTTCCCCGGCCCGGGCCTTGCCATCCGCTGCCCCGGCGACATCACCCGCGAAAAACTCGACATCCTGCGCAAGGCCGACGCCGTCTACATCGACCAGATCCGCAAGCACGGCCTCTACGACGACATCTGGCAGGCCTTTGCCGTGCTGCTCCCCGTCAAGACCGTCGGCGTCATGGGCGACGGCCGCACCTACGACTACGTCGTCGGCCTCCGCGCCGTCACCTCGACCGACGGCATGACCGCGGACTTCTACCAGTTCGACATGAAGTTCTTAGGCGAGACCGCCACGCGCATCATCAACGAGGTGAAGGGCGTGAACCGGGTGGTGTACGACGTGACGAGCAAGCCGCCTGGGACGATTGAGTGGGAGTAGGGTGATGCCTACTCCATCCGTAACGCTCCGTAGAGGTCGTGACGCATAGATCATGGGATTTGGGGTCTTCATCCATCGATCGGACTCGATCTACGATGACAGCCCCGCTGAACGGTATCAGTTTCCCAACCAGTATTTACGCCGCGTCGAAGCCTGCATCGGCGATTGGATCATTTATTACGAACCGAGCAAGGTCGCCGAGACGCGCGGCTACTTTGCGATTGCTCGGGTTCAGCAGGTTATTCCTGATCCCGGCACTGCGGGGATGTATCTCGCTCTCATCGAGGCCGGAAGTTATCTCGAATTTGCCAATCCAGTTTCTTTCAACGGGCCGAGTGGCCCCGTAGAGCGCGGTGTCGTGAATGAGCAGGGCCGCATTTCAGGACGTGCTCAGTCTGCAGTCCGTCCCATCTCGCCTGACGATTTCAAGAGAATATTCGAACTTGGTTTTGCGGAAGGTGCGCCGCTGCTGCCCCGAATTGATGCCGATGTTCGGTTGGCTCAACTCGATGAAGGGGAGCAGACGCCGTTCATATTTGAGAAGCAAAGAGATCGCGTCAGCCTTACCGTATCTCGAGTTCTGCGCGATCGCGTATTTCGTCGGATCGTGCTGCGTGCCTATGATGAACGCTGCGCCGTTACAGGGCTGAAGCTCATCAATGGAATGGGGCGCGCAGAAGTAGCAGCGGCGCACATAAGGCCTGTTGAGGCCAATGGGCCAGACACCGTAAGCAATGGGATCGCACTGTCCGGTACAGCTCATTGGATGTTCGATCGTGGTTTGATCAGCTTGGCCGACAACTTGGAAATATTGATCTCGCGCCATACAAACGACTCGGAAGGAGTCCGTTCGGTGATCAACAAGAGCGGCCGTGCACTTGAACCAAGAAAACGGTCGGATCGACCTCATCCGCATTTTCTAAAGTGGCACCGCGAGCATTGTTTCAAGCAATGAGAACATTGCTGAGAAATGGCATGGTATGCCTTTCGTCGGCCAAGGTCACCAACGCTTCATTTGAACGGAGAAGAGGTGGGGGTTACGGTGACTGTGCACAATACTCGCAATGCAGCGCCAGCTTTCATTGGTCGGGCTTTACGGTGAGTTCACCCAACCCGCTTGCCACCTCGCAGCATAGACATTGAAATCGGTTACATACAGGCGCATGTAATCCTCATGACCCACATCAGCATCCGCGATCTCCAGAAGATTTCCGGCGAGGCGATCGGTGCGCTGCCGGGGCCGACGCCCGTGAAATCGGGTGAGCGGACGGTCGGGCTGCTCATTCCTTTCAAGTCGGCCGATCCGGATCGCCTTGCTGCCGTCTTGAAACGAGCGACGGTGCTGGCCAAGGACCGCGATGCGCGCGCGGACGATGCGGCACTGGCGGCGTTCGGCGATGTCGATCCGGTCGATTGGTCGGTCGCGGCCGTGAAAGCCCTGACGGGCAAGCCCGGCAAGTCGCGCAAGGCGAAGCCGTGAGACGGCCGTCGACGACGATCGTCGTCGACGCGGCTGTTCTGATTGCCGCGGTTCGAGGTCGAAGTTCCGGCGCGATCCTGAAGGCCGCTGGGAACGCGATCTTGGCACGACCGATCGTGTCGTCCAGGAGGAGCGTCAGCGTATCGAGCTCGGATTGAAGCGCCCCGAGCTGCTCGGCGTTCTCGACGATCTCGCGGATGTGCTCACCGTCGTGCCCGTCGCCGCTCTGGAGCCGATGTTTGCCCGATGCGAGGAAACCCTTCGCGACGCCGCGCCCAGCCGCAACGGGTCGGTGCGCGCCGCCCACGTGCTGGCGCTGGCCTGGAGTGTCGAGGCTGACGTCTGGGCGACGGACCGCGACTTTGCGGGGACCGGCGTCGCAACCTGGTCGACGCCGAACCTCATGCGCGGGTTTGCCGAAGTCGGCGCGGGATAGGGGTCATCGCGTGGCCCCCGGCACAAACACCGGATCTCGACCGCAGCCTCCTATAATCATATTCGGTCGCGCGCTGGTCAAAGAAGTTGGCGCGCGACCTGTTCTGGGCGTCAATCCTGGAAGATGAGCGGCCCCCAAACGCGGCCGCGTGCGTGCATCAGCGCACCACCCTCGCTGAGCTTTCCCAGCTTGACGGGTGCACTGTCAGGGCTTCACGAACCGATAGGCGAAGCGATCGGTGTCGCCCTTGATCGAGGGATCGAACACCTTGATCGCGTGCGGATCGTCCTTGTTCGCGAGCATTGTGCTTTCCGCGTCCAGCGCGAAGCCGGCGGCCTCCACCTCCTCGCGAACGAATGCAGGCTCGATCCGATGCAGCGACTGGGCGTCGCTCGTGCCCGCCCCGACGGCGGCGGCGTGGTCGACGATGACGTAGGACCCACCGGGCTTCAGCCGCTCATAGACGGCACGATTGAAGTGGGCCGCCGTCGCGCCCCTGGCCTGTATCAGCGCGGTGTGGAGATCGTGGTAGAACAGGTGCAGCCACAGCACGTCCGCTGGCTGCGTGGCCTGCGGCATCGCGACGAGGTCCGCCGAGACGGCTTCGACGTTCTCCCGGCCGGGCTCCTTCGCGAGTGTGCGCATGCGGCCGACCGGATCGTTCTTGAAGTGGGCGACTTCGGCCGGCACGAAGCTGTAGACCCGTCCGTCGGGTCCCACGATTTCGGAGAAGAGACGGGTCCAGTCGCCGTCGCCCGGGTAAACGTCGATGACGGTGGCGCCCGCGTCGACGCGTGCGAACCGGATCAACTCGGACAGCTTGGATTGGTCGTACATCGGGATCTCCATTACGGGGGGCATTCGATTCCCACGTCGAGCTTGACTAGGTCTTTGCGTCCATCTGCGAGGCCCGCGCCAGTGCTTGCGTGTCGATGTACTCCTGGATGTGTGCGACTTTTCCATCTCGAACGGTAATGTCGAAGACCCACTCGTCCTTGAACGGCTTGTTCGTGGCTTTGATTTTTCCGGTAGCGACGCCGACGACCAGAACCCGGTCTCCCTGCGCCACGAATTCCGGGGGCTGTGTGTATGTCATTTCCACCTCTTCGGACGCCTTCTGCAGCACAGCCGCCACTTCGGCGTGTCCGCGGTGCGTGCCGGCCAGCGGCCAGTCCTCGCCCGGAATGATCCACGCGATGTCTTCGGCGACCAGCGCCAGCAGACCCGCTTTGTCGCCGCGGCCGATCGCGGCGAAGAAGTCCTTCACGGTCCGGACGTTTGTCTCGGTGCTCATGGTCATTTCTCCATTTCGCTCCGATCGGATCGCGCTCGATCCGATCGCGTGCGTCCTGCCCCCGACGGTGGGGACGTCGCGTTGTTCAGTCGAACTTGATCAGGTCCTCGAAGATCAGCTGACCCCAGCTATATCCGGTCGCGCGCTGCTCGAGGAAGTTGGCGCGCGCGACCGGTTCTCGGCGTCGGTCACACGGTCGTGGATTGATTACTGCTCCTTCCTGAACAAATCCTGGAAGATGAGCGGACCCCAAACGCGGCCGCGTGCGTGCACCAGTGCGCCACCCTCGTTGAGCTTGCCCAGCTTGACGGGTGCGAAGCCGAGTTGTTTGGCCAGGGCCTCCACCGGACCGATCGCGTCCTCGTCGTCACTCGACAGGAAGACGACCCGGTGGCCGCCCTCGACGGCCGGATCGGCCGCCAGTTTGGTCGCACCCAAATGATTGAAGCCTTTCACGAGCCTGGCACCGGTGAACGCTTTCGCGACGACGGCGGAGGATAGGAGACCGTCCAGCTCTTCTCCAAACCCGTTCGTCGCGTCGATGATCGTCTTGCCTTTCCAGCTCGGCAGGGCCTTCGCAACTTCGCGATGCTCCCCGAACGGGACCGCCAGGATGATGGTGTCGGCCGCGAGCGCGTCCCGCAGCGACTTGGCGACGACCGTGGGTCCGATCGCACGCGCCTGCGGCGCCAACGCCTCGGGCGGCCGGCGGCTCGCGACTGTGACCTCGATATTCTTGCGGGCGAAGGCGTGGGCGAGGGCCTGGCCTATCTTGCCGAATCCTATGATTGCGTAGCTCATGATGCGTCTCCTGTTTTCAGATGGCCGAGAAGCCGCCGTCGACGGACAGCTCCAGCCCATTCACGAAGCTGGAATCGTCAGACGCGAGAAACAGCGCAGCCGCCGCAATTTCCTCAGGACGCCCCATTGTTCCCCGTGGGATCAGGGATTCGAACATCTGCTTGGCTTCCGGGGTGAGAACCTGGTCCTGCATCGGCGTGGCGATCGGCCCCGGATGCAGCACGTTCACCCTGATATTCCTGGCCTTCAGCTCGTTGAGCCACCCGCGCGCGAACGCGTGCAACGCCGCCTTGCTCGCCGCATAGACGCTGTAACCGGGAAAGCCCTTCAGCGAAGCGACTGATCCGGTCATGAAGATCGATCCGCCATCGTTGAAAAGCGGCAACGCCTTTTGCACCGTGAACAGTGTGCCGCGCGTATTCAGGCCGAAGGTCGCATCGAAATGCCGCTCGGTGATCTCGCCGAGCGGGAGGGCTTCGCCCGTGCCGGCGCTCGCGTACAGCACATCGATCTTGCCCTTGACCCGCTTGACCGTGTCGAACAGACGGTCGAGGTCGTCGAGATCGGCTGCGTCGCCGCGCACGCCTGTCACGTTCCGGCCAATCAGCTTGACGGCTTCGTCGAGCGTCTCCTGTCTCCGGCCCGTGATGAAGACGTAGGCGCCTTCTTCGACGAACTTCCTGGCGCTCGCCAGCGCCATGCCGCTCGATCCGCCCGTGATGACTGCAACCTTACCTTCAAGCTTTCCCATGATCTTTCCTTCAGACTCCGTCCTGGCCGATCGGGGAGGTCCCCCGAGACCCCCGACATAGGTCTGCCGGCGTCAGGCGTTGAGTGCGGAAACGCGCACATCGGTGGTGCAAAATCGATCCGGTTGGACAACCGACGCCAGCCGCGAGAATCGGTGTCCGCCGTTCGAAATCGGGCCGCGTGCGTCGATATGGGCTATGAGATCGCCCATCCTGCTGTACGATGCGTCGGATACGGGCTTGGAAGGCGCACCGCGTGGTGCCGGATTGCACCATGATCGACTGGGATGACGTTCGCTATTTTATTGCCGTGGCACGCGGAGGCTCGGTGCGGGCCGCCGCCGAGGGCCTCGGGGTCAATCACTCGACCGTGCTGCGACGCATCGCCCAGCTCGAGGAGCGCCTCGGGGCGCAGATGTTCGAGAAGCTGCCGTCGGGATACCGCCTGACGGCTGCGGGCGAGGAGGTCCTCGAACTCGCGAACCAGATGGAAGCGTCGTCGCACCAGCTGGAGACGCGCGTGTTCGGGCGCGACCAGAGCGTGCGCGGGCTTCTGCGGGTGACGCTGGCGCCGCCACTTGCGACACACCTGCTCATGCCGGATTTCGCCGAATTCGCGCGCCTGCATCCGGATATCGAGATGGACATCCTGTCGTTCGGCGAACTGGCAAACCTGACCAACCGGGAGGCCGACGTCGCGATCCGCGTCGTCTACGACCGCAAAACCCTGCCGCTCAATCTCCATGGCCAGAAGGGGCCGGAGCTGTTCGGAGCCGTCTACATCTCGCGCGATCGACTGGCCGCGTGGCGCGCGGGCGCGCCCGATCCCGTCAGGTGGATCGTCATCAGCATTCATGGCATTCCGGATTGGGCCGGCGCGGGCGAGGTTCGCACCACGGATGTTCCGTTCAGGGTCACGGACGCCGGTGCGCAGATCGTTGCTGTCAGGCAAGGGCTCGGGATCACGACACTGCCGTGCTTCGTCGGAGATGCCGACCCCCTGCTGGCGAGGGTGCCGGGCACCGAGCTGCACATGTACGGGACGCTCTGGCTTCTCACCCAGGGCGAGACACGCAAGACCAAGCGCGTGCGGCTCTTCACCGAGTTCGTATCCCGCAGGCTCGCCGCCTACGCGCCGCTTCTCGCGGGGCTGTCCGTATCGCGCGACTGATGCGCGGTGGGCGCCGCGATTTCATGTCGCCCACCCCGGCGCGCAATTGTCGCACCCCCGCTGTGAAATCGTTCACATGCACGCTCGCATCAATCATGCGACAAAATACCTGTTGTGATTGTGCGCGGAAAATCCCCACCACATCAGCTTCAAATGAGCTGCACACGCCAGAGCGACATGTTGAAATAGCCATCGACCGGCCTCGCGCCGGCCGGTGAGAGCTATGGAGACACTATGGCTGACAAACACGGACAGAGCATGGTTGGTGCGTGGACCAAGACCACGGCGGCCGCGTGTGCGGACAAATATCCCGCGACCCTCACTTTCTCGACCGGCACCTACCGCGGCGTGCGCGGAGCAGGGCAGGGCATGGTGTGGTGGGACGCGGGCATCTACCGTCTCGAAGACTCCAACACGCTCGTCGTCGGGACGGCGAACGATGAACTTGTGACCTATCGCATTTCACTCGAGGCCGACCGGTTTGAGTTTACGGATTCAGAGGGCTGCCTTGTGACCTATCGGCGCGCGTAGGATCGCAAGGACACCCTGGCCTGCCAGAATAACGCGGCCGTACCCGCGAATGAGCCCGCTGCTCGCGTCGATCGCCTCGCCATTTCAACGAGGAGACAACGACATGTGCAATTGCTCAGAGCATGAGAGTGGAAGCCTATCGAAGATGACCGCGGCATCGGTCGCGCCGGCGATGCAGCCGCTGGTGCCGCTGTCGCGCCAGATCAGCTTCAGCGACGAGGAGTCCGGCGACCAGCCGGCCTCGACCGATCTGCAGCCGATTCCGCCCATTCCGCCGTTCAGGCTGTGCAAGCTCGATTTCCGCGAAGGCTGCTACCAGATCAACTTCAGGCCGACGGCGAGCCTGGTGTCGTTCGAGGGCACGCTGCGCGTCGATCGCTCGGCGCCCGACGGCGGCGCGGACCATCTGATCGTCAGCGGCGATCTCTACTCGAAGCGGCTGGTGATTGGTCCGATACCCCATCCGTTGCCACCCGTGGGCAACAAGGATGAAGATGAGTCCGCAGCGGACACAAGCCTGACGAGCCTTGCCGCTTCGCTCAGCGCGGTCGACGAGCCCGTCATTCCGCATCCGATCCGCAGGCCGGTCATCCCGATCTTCCCCCGCGCGCGCTATCATTCCTATCTCAGGGTGACGAGCGTGTCCGCGCCGGTCGCGGTGCCGTTCCCGAAGAAGTGCGAGCTGACGATCATTGCCGAGCAGTTCAACTACACGCAACCGCCGGCCGGTCAGTTCAAGGGCACGTTCCCGGCGACGCCGTCGCGCACGGTGACGCTGAAGCTTTCAAAGGTGCCGGCGCCGTTTCCGCTCTCGTTGACCGGCGGGCCGTTCTACGAGGGGCGGCTGTTCGACGGCGGCGTCGACAAGGGCAGCGTCACGCTCGCCTGGGTATCAAAATTCTTCCGCCGCGCGACGCTGGAGATCGACACGCTGGTCGGCGCGGTCAGGCCTGCGCCCGTGCCGGATGGCGCCGGCGGCACGGAGTTCTTCGACACGGTCTTTGCGAAGACCGGCTGGCAGCTGAGGGTGGTTCAGGACCAGCTCAATGTCCCGGTCCCCGCAGGCGTCACGTCGACCAATTGCTGGAGCTCGGCGGATCTGCACGCGCTGATGACGGCCGTGCGCAACCCCGCGACCAATCTCGACACCGAATGGCACGTGCACATGATCGTGGTGCCCGCAAAACTCGGCTGCTCGCGCGGCATCATGTACGACCAGATCGGCGTGCCCCGTGAAGGCTGCGCCAGCTTCTCCGATGACGGCTATCCCGTCGGGGATTCCTCGAACTTTGGCCTCGCCGCCAACAAGAAGCAGCGCGACGTGCCGCGTGCGTTCCTGCGTAGCGCGACCCACGAGCTGACGCACACGCTGAACCAGATCCACCAGGAGCAGGAGACGGCGGCCGACAACTCGATCATGACCACGACGCCGAGCGTCGCGGACGTGCTCGGCGGTCCCGCGACCGGCGCTCCCGGTGTGTTCCCGGATCAGATCGCGCTCGCGCACAACACCAATGTGCGTCATCACCTCAACCACATGCCGGATCCGGTCATCCGTCCGGGCGGATGGCCGTTCGCAAGCTGGTTCCCGACCGGCGCGCCGCAGGCCACCGACCGGCACGATTTTGAGCCTTCCGAACTGGCGCTGACGGTGACGGCTGCAACCGACCGCGTCGCGCTCGGCCAGCCGCTGGATCTGACCTGGACGATGACGAACAATAGCGGCGTGTCGCTGCGCGCGCCGAACGACGTCAGCACCGAGGCCCTGTTCGCCTCGATCACCGTCACCGACGGCGAGGGCCACGAGCGACCGGTGCGGCCCTTCGTGATCCTGTGCGAGCACGCCAAGCTCGCCGAGCTCGAGCCCGGCGAAAGCGTCACGGCGTCGGCAAAAGTGTTCTGGAGCACCGCGGGCTTCGCCTTCGAGAAGCCGGGCCGCTACCGCGTCGACGTCGCGGTGTCGTGGTCGGCGCAGGGCGTGATGGTGGGCGTGCAGTCGGGCCTCGACGTCTTCGTCGACTATCCGACCAGCAACGCCGACAATCATTCGGCCAATCTCGTGCTGCATCCCGAGGTCGGCAAATGGGTGGCGCTCGGCGGCGAGGCCTATCACCTCGGCGAAGCCTGCCGCCGCTTGCAGGCGCTCAGCCAGACCGCATCACCCGCAGCAATGGCCCCCGGCGACGGCGCGCCCGCGCCGCGCGTGCTCGACGGCTTTGCCGACCTGATGCCCGACCGCGCCAAGCTCGCAAGATTGCGCCCCGAACTGACCGCCGACCCCGGCAGCCGCACGCCGGCGCGAACGGCAGCGCCGGGACGGAAGCGCGCGGCGAAGGCGAAGAAGCGGACCGGGCGGAAGGGGTGATCGGGCCGTCGACAGCAAGACCGCGGTGACCCTCGCGCGGCAGTCCAGCATATCGACAAGATGTGCGTCGCGCCGCTCCATGCTACGACACGAGCTCCGTCTCCGGAGCTCGTGTCAATGTCCGTCAATGTCGCCACCCAACCACCCGCCACTGAAACCAACCCTGAAACCCTCGGCTGGATGCGCGGCTTCCCGCCGGCGCCGAACCGTACCATCACCTTCCAGGACGGCTCGTTCCGCAGCTTCCCTGAACTCCGCTGGGCCTGGAGCAACGTCCGCCAGCTGGTGCCGACGGTGAACGTCTGGCGCGGGGCAGGGCCTGCATCGGTGTTGCCGCGCGCGGATCATGACATCGGCGCGGTCGCCTCGACCACGATGGACGGCCGGCCCATGACGTTCGCAAACATGCTGGAGGAGACTTACACCGACGGCATCGCGGTGCTGCATCGGGGCAAGCTGATCTACGAGCGCTATTTTGGCGCGCTGAAGCCGCACAAGCCGCATATCGCGATGTCGGTGACGAAGTCGTTCACCGGCACGCTCGCCGGGATTTTGATCGCGGAAGGCAAGATCGATCCGCAGGCGCCAGTTACGGAGTATGTGCCGGAGCTGAAGGCGAGCGCGTTCGGCGATGTGCGCGTGCACGAAGCCATGGATATGACCACGGGCCTCGCATACACCGAGATCTATACCGACAAGAACTCGGCGGTGTGGAGCTTGCGGCGCGCCAACGGTATGGCGCCGATCCCGCCGGACTATGAGGGCGCCACCAACATCTTCGATTTCCTCATTGCGCAGAAGAAGCAGGGCGAGCACGGCAAGGCGTTTGCCTACAAGACCGTCAATTCCGACGTGCTGGCCTGGATCATCAGGCGCGCCAGCGGCATGACGCTGTCCGATCTTCTCTCTGAGCGCATCTGGCAGCCGATGGGCGCGGAAGAGGACGCGCATTATCACGTCGATCGCATCGGCACCGAGAGCGGCGGTGGCGGCCTGTCCACGACGTTGCGCGATCTCGCCCGCTTCGGCGAGATGATCCGCAATCACGGCCGCTGCAACGGCCGCCAGATCGTGCCGTCGTCCGTCATCGACGATATCGCACGCGGCGGCGATCCCAAGAAATTCAAGCCGGCCGGCTACACAACCTTGCCCGGCGCATCCTACCGCAATCAATGGTGGGTCACGCATAATGCGCACGGCGCCTACATGGCGCGCGGCGTTCACGGCCAGGGCATCTATATCGATCCCAAGGCCGAGATGGTGATAGCGCGCTACGCCTCGCATCCCGTGGCAGGCAATGCCGCCAACGATCCCGTAACGCTGCCGGCGTACATGGCGCTGGCGAAGGAGCTGATGGCGGGCGGGTAGGGCGCGCCTTACACTCGCTGTCATCGCCCGATTTAATCGGGCGATCCAGTATTCCAGAGAAGACCGTGATTGAACCGATAGGCCGCGGCGTACTGGGTCGCCCGGTCGAGCCGGGCGACGACAGGGTGCCAAACCGCAAGATCGGTCGAGCACATTGCCGCCGTCATCGCCTAACACTACGCCGCCACGGAGAAAGAACGATGAAGGCGGCGCTGCAAAACTATCAGGACCGGATGCGGCGGGTGCTCGATCATATCGATCGGCATCTCGACGATGATCTCGACCTCGACACGCTGAGCGGCGTTGCGGCCTTCTCGAAATTCCACTTCCACCGGCAGTTTTCGGCGACCTTCGGGCTGTCCGTGCATCGCTATGTCCAGCTGGCCCGTATGAAGCGTGCATCGCATCAGCTGGCCTATGGTGATGCGCAGAGCGTCACGGAGATCGCAATGGATGCCGGCTACGATGCACCCGATGCCTTCGCCCGCGCCTTTCGGCAACGGTTCGGGCAGTCGCCGTCGTCGTTCCGGACATCGCCGGAATGGGAGCCGTGGCTTGTGGCCTTCGGGCCTCTCGAGACCGCGAGGAGCAAGCTGATGCAGACGACCTATACGACGAACGACGTGACGATCCGCAATGTGCCCAGGACGAAGATCGCGATCATGGAGCATCGCGGGAGCCCTGAGACGCTTCGTGCCACCATCCAGCGGTTCATCGCATGGCGCAAGGCTGCGGGCCTGCACCCCAGCACAAGTCCGACCTTCAATGTCTGGCGGTCCGAGCGTCGTCCTGTATCGCCTGCCGATTACAGCGTGGATCTCTGTGTCGGGACCGACCAGCCGATCGCAGCAAACGGCGAGGGGATCAAGGCCGGCGAGATTCCCGGCGGACGCTGCGCCGTGCTGCGCATCGTCGGCTACACCGACAATCTCGAGCCCGCCGCGCTCTATCTCTATCGCGACTGGCTCCCGGCCAGCGGCGAGGAAGCGCGCGACTTCCCGATCTATTGCCAGCGGCTGAGCTTCTTCCCGGAGGTGCCGGAGCATGAGACGGTCGCGGAGTTGTTCTTGCCACTGAAATAGGGGCTCGACAACGGCGGCCTGTCCTTTCCACAGCGGGAGACCGACAGGCCACTATCCATGACCAAGCCACGCCTCACCCGCGTGCCTCCTGCCAATGCGGATAGGTGACGTAGGCGGTGACCGCGCCTTGCTCGTGCGAGCGGATGGTGACCGTCTCCCCCTTCGGCATGTAGACGATCTCGCCGGGCCCCGCGGTGACGGTGCTTCCGTTGCTCGTCACCGAGAGCTTTCCTTCGAGGACCAGCATGACGTCGTCGACGGTGAGCTTTTCGTCGAGGTTCTGGTTCGGCCCATAGCGGCCGAAGCCGATGGTGACAGGTCCGCCGTGGCGCTGGTCGATGACGTTGCCGGCGAAGATCTCGCCGTCCTGACCGGGCGAGCGTTCGAACGAGGCGTCGGCGATGGCGAATTTCTGGACTTTCATGGCAGCTTTCCGTCTTGCGCCAGAGCCTGGCGGAGGGGGAAGCGATAGACGCGCGAGCAGGTGTTTTGTTCACGCCGGCTGCGAGGCGGTTTGACGCAGGAGTGGTTGCAGCGATTCAGCCGCGCTCCGGCCCACGCATGCCGCTGAAAAACTCCACCAGGCTGAACGGCGCGCGCTCGCCGAGGCAGAGCTCCAGGATCTGGTGCGCGCCGATCGCTGCCGATTGGCTGCGCGGGAACAACGCCGCTTCGTAAGCCGCGAGCGCGGCCTCGACGTCGTCGGGGCGGGCAGCGATGGCTTTGCCGAGCTCGGCGCCGTCGAGCATCGCGAGGTTGGCGCCATCGCCGGCCGGCGGCATCAGATGCGCGGCATCGCCGATGAGCGTCACCCCGGGCGCACGATCCCAGCGATGGTCGTTCGGCAGCGTGTGGAGCATGCGCAGCACCGGTGGCGTATCGGCATCGGTGATCAGCGCGGTGAGATCAGGCGCCCAGCCGCCGAACTCGGCCGCAATGCGCGCGACCGCTGCGGGAGCGTCGCTGAAGTCGATCGCGGCAAACCATTCGGCGGAGCGGTTCAGTGCGATGTAGGCGTGAAGCACGCTCTCGGGTTCGCGGTGCGCAAAAATGCCCTTGCCGGGTGCGAGCGCGAACAATGCACCGCTGCCGACCGCTTCGGCTGTCGCTGGGTGCCTGGAGTCGGCGTCGCGCAGGTAAGCCTCGATGAACGACGTGCCGACATAGCGGGGCACAGCATCCGACAGCAGCGGCCGCACCTTCGACCATGCGCCATCAGCACCCACGAGCAGTTTTGTGCTCACGCTCGATCCGTCGGCGAATGTCAGCTCATGCCGGCCGTCGCCTTGCGCCTCGGCGCTCGCGAGCTTCTTGCCCCATTGGATCGTCGCTGGTGGAAGAGAATCCAGCAGGATGCCCCGCAGGGCGCCCCTGTTCACCTCGGGCCGGCCGCCCGTGCCGTCGTCGGGTTCGTCGAGCAGCACTTTGCCGTTCCGGTCGAGCACGCGCGAGGCCTGGCCACCGGTGTGGATGAGTTTGTAAAATTCCTCGAACAGGCCGGCTGCCTTGAGGGCAAGCTGTCCGCTGTCGTCGTGGATATCGAGCATCCCGCCTTGCGTCCGCTCCATCGCCGAAGCTTCGGCCTCGTAGATGTGCACGGGAATGCCATGCAGGTGGAGCACGCGGGCGAGGGTGAGGCCGCCGAGGCCTGCACCGACAATCGTGACCGGTGTCGTCATCGGAAAGCCCTTCACCAAAGATAATGGAACGCTGTTCCATAGTATTGGAGCAGCGTTCCATTCATGTCAAGATGGCGTCCATGGCGAAGAAGACGCACCGGATTGAACGGCGAAGCGACGCGCTCTCGAGGGAGCGGATCATCGCGGCCGCAATCGAGATCCTCGACCGCGGCGGCGAGGGCGCGTTGACCGTCCGTGCGCTCGCGGCGCATCTCGCAACTGGCAGCGGGGCGATCTACTGGCACGTCGCCGATAAGAACGAGCTTCTCGCGACGGCTACCGACGATATTATTGCCCGTGTCGTGTCGGAGGTGGCCGGTGGCGCCAGGCCGCGCGAGGCGATCCGCGCGGTGGCGCTCGGCGTGTTCGACGCGATCGACGCCCACCCCTGGGTCGGTGCGCAGCTGTTCCGCGAGCCATGGCGGCCCGCAACGCTGGAGATCGTCGAGAGCGTTGGCAGCCGCCTCAAGGCGCTTGGCGTGCCCGAGGCCGCACTCTTCGATTCCGCATCAGCGCTCGTGCACTACATCCTCGGCGTCGCCGGACAGAACGCCGCCAATGCCCGCCTTGTTGCACCCGGGACGGACCGGTCGGTTTTTCTCGCCGGTGTCGCGGGCAAGTGGGCCGCACTCGACCCCGCGAAATATCCGTTCGTACGGCAGATGGCGACGCAACTGCGCGACCACGACGACCGCGCGCAGTTCCTCGCCGGTGTCGACTTGATCCTGGCGGGGATTGCGACTGCTCAAGCGTAGGGTAGATGAGCCGCAGTGCCTAATCCGCCATCTTTCATCAAAGCATACTCAGGACGGCGGATTACGAATCCGCGCTACGGTCGCGATATTTTCTCGAACCTCTTCACCAGCCGATCCCGCTTCAGCCGTGACAGCCGCTGGATCCAGAACATCCCGTCGAGCTGGTCGATCTCGTGCTGGTGGCAGACGGCGCGCAAACCGTCGGACTCCTCGCTTTGCATGTTGCCGTCGAGATCCCAATAGCTGATCCGCACGCGAGCGTAGCGCTGCACTTCGTCGTTGACGCCGGGCATCGAGACGCTGCCTTCCTTGTGCAGGATCATCTCGGGCGAGGCCCATTCGAGCTCAGGATTGACGTAGGTCTGCGCACCCGTCTTGGCATCGAGCTCGAGCACGACGACGCGCAGGGGCACGCCGATATGCGGCGCGGTGATGCCGATGCCGGGCGCGGCGCGCATGGTCTCGAGCAGGTCCGTTGCGAGCTCGCGCAAGCCGTCGTCGAAGACGGTGACGGGGCGGGCGGGCGTTGCGAGACGGCGGTCGGGGTAACGGAGGATCGGGCGAATGGTCATGCGGGGGCTCCTACCACTCACGGATCGTTGAAGCATCACATTCTTGACGGCCTACCAACTGGAAGGTAGTTGAGCTCCATGACCAACGCTTCCTCGACCGCCGACGACATCCTGACCTGCGCGCGCAGCCTGATCATCGCGGGCGGCTATAACGGCTTCAGCTACGCTGACGTCGCCGAGGTCGTCGGCATTCGCAAACCGAGCATTCACCACCATTTCGCCAGCAAGGTCGATCTGGTCCGCACGCTCTTGTCGCGCTACCGCGGGGAAGCGGAGGCGGGGCTGGCGGCCCTCGAGCGCAATATCCCTGATCCGCGCGACCAGCTAAAAAGCTACCTCGGGTACTGGGAGGCGTGCATCACCGATGCAACCGCGCCCTTCTGCGTCTGTGCGCTGCTGGCCAGCGAGCTTCCGATCCTGCCCGAGGAAGTCGCGCTCGAAGTCCGTGCGCATTTCCGCTTCCTGGCGTCGTGGCTGACATCGGTGATGGAGCGGGGAAAACGGAAGGGGCGGCTGCATCTCTCCAGCACGGCGAAGGTCGAGGCTGAAGGATTCATGGCGACCATCCACGGCGCGATGCTGTCGGCGCGCGCCTATGGCGATCCAAAGATGTTCGGTGTGATCACCGCACCCCTGCTGGAGCGGCTGTCCAGCAAGCACTGAAACATTTCGGCGAAACGACACGGCATGCCCCGCAGGCACGCCGGGTGAGAGCATCTTGTTGTGTGCGAAACTACCAACTAGTAGGTAAAGGAGAGAGAGTGCAGTGGCCCATCATCAATTAGATCTCGTTCGTGCCGATCGCGAGCGATGGCTGAAGCAATACTATTTCATCCGGGCGGCGTTCTCGGTCGCCTGGGTCGTTGCCGCGTTTGCCGTTGGGTCCTCGTCTCCGGCGATCGCCGGGGCCTTGCTCGTGCTCTATCCGGCATGGGACGCCGCGGCGAACTTTGTGGACGGCTTGCGCAGCGGCGGGCTCAATCAAAACCGCACGCAGGCGCTGAACGTCGTCGTCAGCCTCGCGACCATGATCGCGGTGCTCGTTGCCTTGCAGACGAGCATGAACTGGGTACTCGGCGTGTTCGGCGCCTGGGCGATCCTGTCGGGCCTGCTCCAGCTCGCGACGGCTATCAGGCGCTGGAAGGGCTTTGGCGCGCAATGGGCGATGGTGCTCAGCGGCGGCCAGTCGGCGCTCGCTGGCGGCTTCTTCGTCTTTCAGGCTACAACCCCGATGTCACCCACGATCACGACTGTCGCGGGCTATGCTGCGGTCGGTGCGCTCTACTTCCTGGTCTCGGCAGTGTGGCTCGCCGTCAGCGAATGGCGCCAGCGCGCTCAGCTTGGGTAATGCAAGAGCGGTTTGGGGATGATGTTCGCTGCCATCCCGAGTCATTGATCCCATTGGAGCCGGCACTGCGTATGGGGTTGTTTTCGATATTGTTGTTGGCAACTATGCCGCCAACAACAAGAGTCGGAGGAAACGTCATGCGCAGGATCGCAATCGCACTGGCGGCAACCATCGTAGCCGCAACGCCGGCTGCGGCCGAATACCTGGTCAAGGAGGTCGGCAGCTTCCATGTCGGTGGCCACACCGAAACGTTGAGCGGGCTGCCGTCGAAGGAGATCGTGTTCTCGCCCGGCGCGCCGCCGATCAAGGTCGATCCGAACGGCGAGTTCGAGGTCGAGCAGATGTATGTCCAGTTCGTCAAGCAGGCCGCGCCGAAATCCAAACTGCCGCTGCTGCTCTGGCATGGCGGCGGCCTGTCGGGCGTGACATGGGAGACCAAGCCCGATGGCAAGCCGGGCTGGCAGCAGTTCTTCCTCAATGCCGGCTTCGACGTCTACGTCTCCGATGCGGTCGAGCGCGGTCGCGCCTCCTGGGCGCGCTATCCCGAAATCTTCAAGAGTGAACCGTTCTTCCGGCCGAAGAAGGAGGCTTGGGAGCTGTTCCGGATCGGGCCGAGTTACGAGGTCGGCGGCAAGCGCGAGGCGTTCGAGGGCGAGCAGTTTCCGATCGAGGCGTTCGACCAGTTCGCCAAGCAGGGCATTCCGCGCTGGGCCACGAATGACGCCGCCACGCAAAAGGCCTATGACGCGCTGGTGCAGAAGGTGTGCCCGTGCATCGTCCTGGTCCACAGCCAGGGCGGCAATTTCGGCTTCACCGCCGCGCTCAATGCGCCCGACAAGGTGAAGGCGCTGATCACCATCGAGCCGTCGGGCGCACCGGATCCGGCCAAGGCCGATGCGGCAAAGCTCAAGGGCGTGCCGCATCTGATCGTGTGGGGAGATTTCCTCGACAAGGTCCCGGTGTGGTCGAAGCTCGCAGTCAACCCGACCAAATGGGGGCAGGCGGTCGCGGCCGCCGGCGGCAAGGTTGACACGTTCGAGCTGCCGAAGATGGGCATCAAGGGCAACACCCACATGATGATGATGGACCGCAACTCGGATGACGTCGCAAGGCTCGTCAACGACTGGATCGGGAAGCAGGGCCTGTCGAACTAGGCGTGGCCCGCGGCAGGGTAACGAGGAGTTCCCGTCGGACAGAAAATGGATAAGGGATTGTCGGCCCCCACGGTTCCCATTCGTCTTCCACCCAGACAGACCTGACGGGAGACCAACATGAATGCTTCCTCCTATCGCTGGGTGATCGTCGCCGCCGGCGGCCTGCTCGGCTGCGTCGCGATCGGCGGCATGTTCTCGCTGCCGGTGTTCCTGCAACCGATCGCCAGGGACACCGGATGGTCGGTGACGGGCATTTCCAGCGCGATGACGATCGGCTTTCTGGCAATGGCCTTCACCAGCATGGCCTGGGGCACGCTGACGGATAAGTTCGGACCACTGCCGGTGGTGCTGACGGGATCGACCGTGCTGTCGCTGAGCCTGTTCGCGGCGAGCCATGCGACCTCGCTGCTCGTCTTCCAGTTCGTGTTCGGCCTCTTGGTCGGCGCCTCCTGCGCGGCGATCTTCGCGCCGATGATGGCGACCGTCACCGGCTGGTTCGACACCCATCGCAGCCTCGCGGTGTCGCTGGTGTCGGCCGGCATGGGCATGGCGCCGATGACGATGGCGCCGCTCGCGGCCTGGCTCGTCTCCGGCCACGACTGGCGCACCTCGATGCAGATCGTGGCGCTGGTGGTCGGCGCCATCATGATCCCGGTCTCGTTCCTGGTGCGCCGCCCGCCCGCGCTCGCGCATGCCGTGGCCGCGCCATCCGGCGAAAGCGCGGGGCAGGCTGAGATGTCGATGGGCGAGGCGCTGCGCTCGCCGCAATTCCTGATCCTGCTCGCGACCAATTTCTTCTGCTGCGCCACCCATTCCGGACCGATCATCCACACGGTCAGTTATGCCGTGAGCTGCGGCATTCCGCTGGTCGCGGCGGTGACGATCTACAGCATCGAGGGCTTTGCCGGCATGGGCGGGCGCATCGCCTTCGGCCTGATGGGTGACCGCTTCGGCGCCAAGCGCGTGCTGGTGACGGGCCTGCTGCTACAGGCGTTCGGCGCACTCGCCTATGCCTTCGCGCACCAGCTCGCGACATTCTACGCAGTCGGCGCCGTGTTCGGCTTCATCTATGCCGGCACCATGCCGCTCTACGCGGTGCTGGTGCGTGAAAACTTTCCGCTGCGCATGATGGGTACGGTGATCGGCGGCACCGCGATGGCCGGCAGCCTTGGCATGGCCACCGGCCCGCTCGCCGGCGGCCTGATCTACGACGCCTTCTCCAGTTACGCCTGGCTTTACATCGCTTCCTGGGCGATGGGCCTGGGTGCGTTCCTGATGGCGATGAATTTCCGGCCGTTTGCGAAGCCGCAGGGCGAGGCGGCAGCGCCGGCGACGGCGTGAGCGTCAACGCCGCTCTTGGTCGCGCGTCCGCTGATAATGCCGGTGCGCCTTGGCGCGGTTTCCGCAATCGCCCATCGCGCACCAGCGCCGGTTCTGCGCGCGGCTCTCGTCGACGAAGAGCCAGCCGCATCCGCGGTCGTCCTGGCATTGTTTCACGCGTCGCGCCCGCGGTCCGGTCATCAGCGCGGCGGCCGAAGTGACGATGGGCTTGAGCAAGTCGGGCCCGTCGCCTTCGGACGTCAAACTCCACCCTACGTCGCCGCTGATCCAGTTGAGCGTCGCCGCCGGCATCGACCGCGCAAGCATCTGGTTAAAGGTCTTCAGTGCTGCCTCGGCAGGCGCGTGTTGCTCGATCCGGGCGATGAGGATGCCGTAGATCGCTTCGCGCAGCATGATCGCGTCGCGATATGCGGCCTCGCCGCGCCCGACGTCAGCCTGCCACGCGGACCGAATGCGTTTCAGCTCGCGCGCACTGCCGATGCCGTTCTCTCCGAGCCACGCAAGGAGCTCATCGGCGTCCGCGAGCCGTTCCTCGGACGGATCGCGCAGTCGCCATGCCGCCGTGTTGACGAACCGGATCGCCAACTCTTCACCGTCCGCATTCTCGCGGGAACTGTCGGTTTTTTGGGAACCCAAAGCGCACCCGCACGGTTGGTCAATCTAACCACATAACAGGTTATGAGATCATCATGCGGCTTTCAAGGGTGCATCTGGCGATCATCGCGGCATTTGCCGCCATCTATATCATCTGGGGCTCGACCTATCTCGCTTTGGCGCTGGCGCTGCAATCCCTGCCGCCATTCACGCTGATGGCCGCACGATGCCTGGTCGGCGGGGCCGTCCTGTACGGGGCCGCACGCGCCACTGGTGCTTCCTCGCCGTCGCCGAGAACCTGCATCGTCGCATCGGTTTGCGGCGTCCTCTTCTTCGTCGGATGCCATGGTGTGCTCGCCTATGCGCAGCAGCGGGTGCATTCGGGCCTTGCCGCAGTCTTCCTTGCAACGATTCCACTCTGGATCGTGCTGTTGCAGCTCGTCTTTTCCGGCAGCGAGCGCCCAACGTGGAAGACCGTGACGTTCCTCATTCCCGGTATCGCCGGCGTCGCCCTGATCGCGTCTCACGAGGCGTCTGCGGGCAGCGGCGGGCTGCGCGCAAGCGACGTCCTTCTACTGCTGGGCGCAGCGCTGTCCTGGGCGGCCGGCACCTTCGTATCCGAGCGCCATTCCGGGGCATTCTCGCCTGTCGGGCTGTCTGGGCTGGAGCTGCTTGTCGGCGGGGTGGTGTTGCTGGCGGTCGGCGCAACACGCGGCGAATTCAGCAGTCTGCATCTGTCGAACGTCTCGGTCGCGTCGATCGCAGGCTGGGCCTATCTGACATTGATGGGCACCGTGGTCGCGTTTGCAGCCTATACTTGGCTGCTCAAGCAGGTGCCGACGACGCTGGTCGCCACCTACACCTTCGTCAATCCGATCATCGCGGTGCTGCTCGGCTGGGCCTTTCTCGGCGAGACGCCATCGCTGTGGATGCTTGGAGGTGCAGCACTGGTCATTGCCTCGGTCGCGGGCTTGCTGCTTATGCGAGGCAAATCGCCGGGAACAGCGCGTAAATCATGGTCGGTCCAGCTCTCCGCGCGCTAGAGCTGGGCCTCGATTGCGATCTTGTCGATCACCGACCACACCTGCCGGATTTTTCCGTCGCGGAGTTCGTAAAATACGTTCTCGCAGAAGGAGACCCGCTTGCCGTTCACATCGAGCCCCAGAAATTTCCCGACCGGCGTGCAATCGAATTTCAGCCGGGCCGCGATGCGGGGCGGATCGGAGATCAGCAGATCGATGCTGAAATGCAGATCCGGAATCTGGCGAAAATCCTGTTCCAGCATCGCGCGATAGCCGGGAAGGCCGAAGGGCCGCGCGTTGTGCGCGACGTCATCATGCACGAACTGCCCGAGCGCTGACCAATCCTGCCGGTTCAGGCAGGCGATGTAGTCGCGGTAGAAGTCGGCGAGATCGGCACTTGTCATATCGAAGCTCCCAAGGCTTCGATGATAACGCGGAGGAGAGGAATTGGGCTCAGCTCATAGCCGCTTTTCGAAGAACAGGTCGGGATAGGGATCGTCGTTAAAGCGCGGAATCTCGGTCCACCCGGTGCTGCGGTAGAGCTGGCCGGCTTCCGGCAGCGCGCTGTTGGTGTCGAGCCGCAGCAGCGCGATGCCGAGCCCCCGCGCGGCATCTTCAGTCGCATCCATCAGGCGCCGGCCCAACCGCAATCCGCGCGCGGCGGGGGCGACCCAGAGGCGCTTGATCTCGGCGTAACCGTGATCGGTTCCCTTCAAGCCGACGCAGCCGATCGGCAGCGTGTCCGACATCGCGACGATGAAGGTGCCGCGCGGGGGACGCATGTCCTTGGCATCCGGGTCTCTCGAAAGAGAAACGTCAAACCCCTGTTTGAAACGGCGGCCGAGCTCGGAATAATACTCGCCGAGGCAATAGCGGGCTTCCTCGCTCTGCGGGTCCATCTCGGCGAGCGCGACGCGGTCGCGCGTCAGCGCCGAGGCGATCAGGTCCATCGCCGCCAGCAGCGCATCGCGCTGCGAATGCTGCGCGAGGAAGCCCTCGGCCTGCGCGTTCGACAGCGCCTCATAGGCCGCGAACTCGCGACGGCCCGCACGCGTCAGCTTGGCCACACGGCGGCGCGCATCGTCCTCATGCGCGGTGGTCTCGACCACCCCTTCGTCCTCGAGGCTGCGCAGCAGCCGGCTCATCAGGCCGGAATCGAGCGCGAGATAGTCGCGGATCTCGGCCACGTCCGAGCGCCCGTGCCCGATCGCATTGAGCACCCGTGCAGCGCCCAGCGGCCGCCCGCGCCCGAGAAACGAGGTGTCGAGCGCACCGACGGCGGAGGTGACGGCGCGGTTGAAGCGGCGGACGCGGGAGACGGGGTCGAGCATGATATCTGACTTTAGTCAGATATCATCCCCAGTCAATCCAGGTTCACTTCACAAGCGTCAGCAGCGGCTTGTTCTTCTCGACGACGTAGGTCGCGAGTTCGCTCGCAGGCAGCGTGCCCACGTTCTTCGCCGCATGCACCGTGCCTGCCGGGATGAACAGCACGTCGCCGGCCTTCAGCGTCACCGGCGGCTTCCCCTCGACGTCGTATTCGATAGCGCCGGCCAGCACGTAGATGATCTCTTCGCCGGGATGGGTGTGCCGGCCGAACGCGACGCCGGGGGCGAGGTCGACGCGCACCTGCACGGCCTCACGGCCGGGTGCGCTGAGATCGTGGCGCTGAAGGTCGGTGCGCGTCACGCCGGCCGGCTGGGCGTGCGCTGCCGCCGGCAGGGTGAGGAGATTTGTGGCGAGGATGGCGGCGCTCGCCAGCATGCGGGCGGCTCGCAAGAGGGAATGGCTCATGGTCAACTCCTTGGTGTTCGCTTGATGGCCCACACCGCGCGCCCGGCCGATGCCGGCCGGGCCGCTTCGCGCAGTTTCAGACCAGCGTGGTCGTTACCTCGATGTTGCCGTGCACCGCTTTGGAGTAGGGGCAGATGCCGTGCGCCGCCTCGATCAACTCCTGCGCGACCGCGCGGTCGACGCCGGGCACGCTGACGTCGAGCCGGGCGCGCAGGAAGAAGGCGCCGCCGGCGTTGTTCAGGTCGATCGCGGTGTCGACAGACGGCTCGCTCGGCAGCTTGACCTTGCGCTGAGCGGCGGCGAGGCCGATGGCGCCGAGGTAGCAGGCCGACCAGGCGGCAGCGAACAGGTTTTCGGCGGCCGGGTGCGGCTGGGCCAGCTTGATGTCGAGCGTGCCGTCGCTGGCATGCGCGGCGCCATTGGGGCCGGAGGTGACGTTGGTCTTGCCGGTGAAAAGAACCTTTGCAGTGGCGGTCATGGTCATAATCCTTTGCTTGGTTATTTAGATCGTGTCCGATCTAATCGGGTGCGTTGTGAAATAAACCCGACACCGCACCTGGTCAAGCTCTTCCGATTTAATCGCATGCGATTTATATGGTGGATACGATCACGAATTGCGGAGGTTCCAATGGCCCGTCCCCCCAAATCTGCCGGCAAAGGCCGAAAATTGTCGAACTTTCTGTGCTTTGCGATTTATTCGGCCAATCTGGCGTTTGGCCGCGCCTACAAGCCGCTGCTGGACAAGGTCGGGCTGACCTACACCCAGTACATCGCCATGGTGGCGCTGTCGGACGAGGACGAACTAACCGTCAGCGCGCTCGGCGAAAAGCTGTTCCTGGAATCCAACACGCTGACGCCCATTCTCAAGAAGCTCGAGCAAATGGGCTACATCGACCGCCAGCGTGATCCCGCCGACGAGCGGCAGGTCCGGGTGAGCCTGACAACGGGTGGCAGAAAGCTGATCGAGCAGGGGCTCGGCGATTCCCTGATCGAGGCGACCGGGCTCGGCGGCGAATTTCCGGTGGTGCAGGCGACGGTAAGCCGGCTGCGTGACAACCTGCTGCAGCACACGCAAGCGGGCAACGCGAAAAAGAAGCACTGATCAAGACGCGTGGGGGCGCGTTCGGAGGCAACAATGCCTCCGAGGCGGATATGAAGGACGAGTGTGCGCCGGTCTAGTTGTAGATCGCGCGCGGAATCATCCACGCCGCAAAGGTCTGCCACAGGCCGTCCTCGCGGCGTCGCTGATAAGTAACGAAGTCGGCCTCTTCACCGTGCACCAGTTCGTAGCGATGGGTCTTGGTGGATGCCGTGCGGGACTTGGTCATGGAAAATCTCCATTGGGAATGAACTTTCCATTGAGCTAGTTGCGGTGCAGCATGGTGCCAGTGGGAGGATGAGGATCATCTCATCACGTTGTGGAGAGGGAACCGGCCCTACGCCAGCTCACGCTCACTCCAGCCCCAGCGCCTTGCGCGATTTGCGCGTGAGCTTTGCGACGATCAGGGCATGGGCCTGCGCGAGATAGCCGATCAGCTCCGCATCGCGCAGCGCGTTGTTGCCGACGAGCTGTACCCATTTGGCGCGTGCCAGATAGGGTGCCGGCCGCGCCAGCCCGTGCTCGATCAGCATTCCATAAGCCATGTCCGAGACCTTGAACATGTAGCCGCCGGAGCTTGCGGCAAATCCGCCGCCGAGCGCGAACATCTTGCCGCCGACCTTGAACACGGAGGTGCCTTCCCACTGTACCACCTTGGTGGCGGCGGGCAGGCGCAGGCAGTGCGCTTCGAATGTCTTGGGTGTCATGCGATCGCGACCGAGACGCAAGGCCCGCCTTTATGGCAGCATACGCGTTCCAACCAGGGATGAATTGCCATGTCGCGCATTTCGATCAAGACCAGGGACGACCTGCCGGACGCAATTAAGCCGCTGTGGGACAAGATGACAACCTACGGTGCGTTCGAGAACCAGGCGGGTGTCATGGCGCACCGCCTGCCGATCTTCAAGCACATGTGGTCGCTGCTGGTCGATCTCGCCCAGGAAGGCAATGTGTCGAAGCGCCATCTCGAATTGGCGCTGGTCACGGTCTCGCTGCTCAACAAATGCGACTATTGTGTCTCGCACCACGCGCCAAAGCTGGCAATCCAGGGCGTATCGGAAGAGGGCGCTGCGCGCCTCGTCGACTACAAGGACCATCCCGAGCTCGATGAGCTCGACAAGCTCGTCGTCGAATATTCCGTTGCCGTCACCAACAACTGGAACAAGACCCGCGACGAGATCTTTGTCCGCCTGCGCGCGCATTTCTCGGAAGCGCAGATTGTGGAGCTGACCTGGCGCATCGCACTGTGCGGCGCCTTCAACCGCTTCAACGACATCCTTCAGCTCGAGGTCGAGCACGGCGTTCCCCACAGCGAGGCCGCCGAATAGCGCTGCGCCGCCGATTCCGCCGGGGAATCGGCGCAAAGGTATCCGATCACGGATTTGTTGGTTGCTGGCGCACGTCATGAACGACAACGCCGAGCCCGACTATCTCGATTTCATCCGCGATCCCCAAAACGGCTTCGTCTCGATGACGCTGCCGCTCAAGGGCGGGACGGAGTTGTCGCTGAAGGTGAGGTGAGCCGTCAGGCCGCGTCCTTGGCGCGATAGGCGTCGGGAACCACGAACACCTCGTCGGCGCGGCCATAGCCGCCATCTGGCACTTCCTCGATCAATACCATCGTGTGCGGCCGTGCCGCTTCGCCAAAATAGTGGACGAACAGCGCGGTGAGGTTATGCACGATCTCCGCCTTCTGGCTGCGCGACAGCGCGGCTTGCGGGATCTTGATGTTGGCGAAAGGCATGATGGGTGTCTCCGTGTGAAGTGTCGTGTGATGCGTCAGACCACGCCGCCATTGGCGCGGATGACCTGGCCGTTGATCCAGCCGCTGTCTTGTCCTGCGAGGAAAGCGACGACACCTGCGATGTCGTCGGGCTGGCCGAGGCGGCCGAACGGATTCATGGCGGCGACGGCGCGCACCTGCTGCTCGCTCTTGCCTTCGAGGAACAGCCGGGTCTCGACCGGCCCGGGCGCGACCGCGTTGACGGTGATGCGCCGGTTGCCGAGTTCCTTGGCGAGGATGTGCGTCATGGCTTCGACCGCAGCCTTGGTCGCGGCGTAGACGCCATAGCCGGGCTGATAGAGGCCGATGACACTTGAGGAGAAGCTGACGATGCGGCCGCCGTCGCGGAGCCGCCGCGCGGCTTCGCGCAGGGACCGGAACACGCTGTCGAGGTTGATCGAGGTCTGGCGTGCAAACGCCTCGTCGGTCACCTCGGCAAGGGGCCCGAGCTCCATCACGCCGGCATTGTTGACGAGGATGTCGACGCCGCCGAAGGCGTGCTCGGCCGCATCGAACAGCCGGGCCGGCGTTGCCGGATCGGCAAGATCAGCCTGCACGGCGACGGCGCGTCCACCGGCGGCTTCGATCTCGCCAACGAGCGCCTCGGCAGCGTCGCGGCCCCTGGCATAATTGATAGCAACCGCAATTCCGTCCTGCGCCAGCCGGCGGGCGATCGCAGCACCAATGCCGCGGGAGCCGCCGGTCACGATGGCCGCGCGCTGGGATTGATTGGTCATGGCGGGATTCATGGCGGGATTCATGACAGGTCTCCTCAGGTGTGGTCTGACCGAGAGATACCTGATCGCTGTGGCCGGATAATCGCCTTAGGCTTGCCATGACTTGTCGGCTGTGGTGAACAATCGCCCATGGACCGATTTGACGCCATGCGCCTGTTCGTCCGCCTCGTCGAACGGCAGAGTTTTACGGCCGCCGCGGCCGACCTCGGCATTCCCCGCTCGACGGCGAGCGAGGTGTTGCGCGGTCTCGAGGCGCGTCTCGGTGCGCGCCTGCTCGAGCGGACGACGCGGCATGTCACGCCGACGCTCGACGGCGAGGACTATTACCGCCGCTGCGTCGCCATTTTGGCGGAGGTCGAGGAAGCCGAAACCGCCATGCGCGATGCGCGGCCGCGCGGCCTCTTGCGCATCGACGCGCATCCCTTGCTGACCCGCACCTTCATCCTGCCGCATCTGCCGGAATTTTTGGCGTGCTATCCGCAGCTCGAATTGCAGATCGGGCAGGGTGACCGCCTGGTCGATCTCGTCCGCGAGGGCATCGACTGCGTGATCCGCTCGGGCGAGCCCGAGGACAGCGGGATGATCTTGCGCCGGCTCGGCACCATCGCGGAGATCACGGTGGCGAGCCCGGCCTACATCGCCAGCCACGGCATGCCCGTGACGCCTGATGCGCTCGACGGCCACCAGATGGTGGCCTTCGTCTCCTCGCGCACCGGCGATGTGTTGCCGCTGGAATTTTCCGTCGCGGGCGGGCTTCGGCAGGTCGTGCTGCCGGGCCGGGTTCGCGTCAACAATTCCGACACCATGGCCGATCTCGCACGGCTCGGCTTCGGCCTCGCACAGGCGCCCCGCTATCGTTTCGCTGACGATCTCGCCAGCGGCGCGCTGGTCGAGGTGCTCGCCGACTATCCGCCGTCGCCGACGCCGCTCTCCGCGCTCTATCCGCAGAACCGCCAGCTCGCGCTGCGCCTGCGTGTGTTCCTGGACTGGATTTCGGGCATTTTTGCCGAGGCGAAGCTGTGAGGGGGCGTTGGTTGGCTGCAAAGCTCCGTCCGGGCTACGAGACTTTGTGGTGCCCGTCGGGCAAAACACACAACCAACGGGTCAATCCACCCGCGTGAAAATATTCCACTTTACCGAAATTCGGCTTTGGCGTAGTCATGCGCCACCTCACCCCGGTCAGAGGGGCGTATCGCGATCGTCACGAACGTGGGGTGAGCTGCGGTGGACGCTAGTCACATCGGCGCGACGGGTTTTGCAGGGCGGGCAACCGTGAGCGAAAGACGTCGCGCACACGACCGGTGTGGTCTGCGTACGGCAAAACCGTGTCGTCCTGGCGCCCGGGGTCTGTGCGCCAAGTCTTGCAGTGATGTGGCGGCCCGACCGGGTGCGCACATCAGCCATCTGCAAGGCGACGGGGGCAATAGTGCATCGCTCCCCGGGGAGAACTCGGCATAAGCCGTCAAACCACTGCGCAGGGAAGGCCGGATGTTTTGGCTTCACCTGTATGCCGCTGTGCAGCTCTTCGTAGCGCAACCTTCGCACAGTGGACCGTGGGTGCCGGCCGGCACCCGGCCTTCCCTGCGCCCTCTGACAAGAGGGTGTCGAGATGAAGCAAAGCTCGGGCGAGAAAAGCCGCGAGGATGCGAAGGTGTGCCTGGATGCGTAGGATGGGTAGAGCACTTGCGAAACCCATCATCTTCTCTCCTCGGAGAAACATGATCGGTTTCGCTTCGCTCTACCCATCCTACGAATGACGATGTTGAAATGCTCACCCGCCTCTTTGTGAGTTGTGCTGTCGTCCCGAGCAGCTACGATGCGCCCGCTTCCGGAACACGGGAGCCAGCAGCGACCGGGAGGCGACATGAGCGAACAGGAACGCAAAGTCAAAGGATCGGATCTGTTTGTTGCGGCACTGGAGAATGAAGGTGTCGATCGCATTTTTGGCGTGCCCGGCGAGGAGAACCTCGATCTCGTCGAATCGCTCCGCACCTCCAAGATCGAGCTGGTCCTGACGCGCCACGAGCAGGCCGCGGCCTTCATGGCCGCTACGCACGGCCGTTTGACCGGCAAGCCCGGCGTATGTCTGTCGACACTCGGGCCTGGCGCACTTAACCTCTCCACCGGTGCTGCCTATGCGCATCTCGGCGCGATGCCGATGATCCTGATCACCGGCCAGAAGCCGATCATGAGCAGCCGGCAGGCGCGCTTCCAGATCGTGGACGTGGTCGCGACCATGAAGCCGCTGACAAAGCTGTCGCGGCAGATCATCAGCGCCTCCAGCATTCCGACCGTGGTGCGCGACGCCTTTCGCGTGGCGATGGAGGAGCGGCCCGGGCCGGTGCATCTCGAGCTGCCCGAGGACATCGCCGGCGACGAGGTGCCTGCCGTCCCCGTGATCCCGATTCACCCGATCGAAATCCCTGTCGCCCATCGCGCTGCACTCGATCGTGCGGCCGAGATGATCCTGGCCGCACAGCGTCCGCTGGTGATGATGGGAGCTGCGACCAGCCGGCCGCGCTCGACCCACGGCATTGCGAGCTTCGTGCGGCGGACCGGCATTCCCTTTTTCACCACGCAGATGGGGAAGGGCACCGTGCCCGGCGGCACCAATCTTTACATGGGCACCGCGGCGCTGTCCGAGCGCGACTATGTCCACGATGCGATCGACGCCGCCGACCTGATCGTGGCGATCGGTCACGACCCGATCGAGAAGCCGCCTTTCATCATGGGACCGTCGGGGCCGAAGGTCATTCACGTCAGCTACACCTCGGCCAGCGTCGAGCAGGTCTATTTCCCGGATGCCGAGGTCCTCGGCGACGTCGGCCCGAGCCTCGAGCTGCTCGCCGATCGGCTCGAAGGCAAGCTGCCGCAGGCGGCGGCGCTGCTGCCGCTGCGTGAGAAGATCCTTGGCCACATCGCCGACCGCGCTACCGAACAGCGCTGGCCGCCGACGCCGCAGCGGATCGTCCACGACATCCGCCAGGTGATCCCCGAGAACGGCATCGTCGCGCTCGACAACGGCATGTACAAGATCTGGTTCGCGCGCAACTACCGCACCCGTGTCGCCAACACGCTGTTACTCGACAATGCGCTGGCGACCATGGGCGCAGGGCTGCCGTCGGCGATGATGGCGGCGATGCTCTATCCCGACCGCCGCGTGCTCGCGGTCGCCGGCGACGGCGGCTTCATGATGAACAGCCAGGAGATGGAGACGGCGGTCCGCCTCAAGCTCAACCTCGTCGTGCTGGTGCTCGAGGATAACGCCTACGGCATGATCCGCTGGAAGCAGGCCGTCGATCATTTTGCCGATTATGGCATGACCTTCGGCAATCCGGATTTTGTCCTCTACGCGCAGTCTTATGGCGCCAAGGGCCATCGCATCGCGAGCATCGATAGTTTCGGCCCGACGCTCGATGCCGCCTTCAAGGAAGGTGGCGTGCATCTGGTCGTGATCCCGATCGATTATTCGGAGAACGTGCGGGTGCTCGTGGATGAGCTGCGGGCGCATGAGAAGGCGAAGGTGTGAAAGCCACGGTCTCGTGCCCCGGACGCAGCGCAGCGCCACTTCGGCGGTGCGCTGCAGAGCCGGGGCCCATCTATCTGCGAGCGTTGCGGCTTTCTGGGTCCCGGCTCTGCGCAGCAACGCCATCGGCGCGTTTACGCGCGTCTTCGACGCACTATGGAGCGTTGCAGCGCGTCCGGGGCACGAGAGGAACGACCGCACTTGTGCTGCGCGCCCCGATCTCCGACATTTCCAATCACCCAACCAACCACAGGAATATGAAATGACTCGCGTTCGTTGTGTCACCGAGATGGGCATGGGCGTCGACGTTCACGGCAGGGACGCCACCAAGGCCGCGAAGCGCGCGGTGTCGGATGCGATCAGGCATTCGAGCCTCGGCTTCTTCCGGATGATCGGCAAGACCGCGAACGACATGTTCGTCGACGTCACGATCGCGGTGCCCAATCCTGAAGCCGTCGACAAGGAGGCGGTGGCCAAGGAGCTTCCTTACGGCACCGTGACCGTCAACGCGGTCAAGGGCGGGCTGGAGATTCCTTCGGCAACGGAACAGGCCAACGACCCCATTCTGATCGCCAATGCGGCGGTGATCGTCAGCTTCGAGAAGGATTAGGTCCGGTGTCCGACAGCGATGAGCGGCTTCTGGATCGCCCGATCTGGAGTGCGCTGACGACGAGCCAGAAGCATCTGGCGGAGCGCGGGCCGCGCGCGATGCGCTATCCCGAGGATATGACGCCGTTTGCCGACATGGTCGACATGTCGGCGGCAAGCTTTGCCGCGCTCGGCGATCTCATGTCGGGATCACAGGTGGCCGCGCTGTTCACGCCGGAGCCGGTTGTCGTTCCCGACGGCTTCAAGGTCGTACTGGCCGAGACCGGCGAGCAGATGATCGGCTCGCCGGCCGAAAGCCCGCTTCGCGAGGCCGAGATCGTCACGCTCGGCAAGGCGGACGTTCCCGCCATGATGGCCCTGACTACGCTGACCAAGCCGGGGCCGTTCGCCGCGCGGACGCACGAGCTCGGCACGTTCCTCGGCATCCGCGCTGGCGGCGAGTTGGTCGCGATGACCGGCGAGCGGATGAAGCCGGGCAAGTTCACCGAGATGACGGCGGTCTGTGTGCATCCGGATCATCGCGGCCGCGGTTACGCGCAGGCGCTGCTGTCGGCCGTCGCGCGCCAGATCGAGGCGCGCGGTGAAATTCCGTTCCTGCACGTGTTTTCCAGCAACGCGTCCGCCATTGCACTCTATCAGCGGCAGGGCATGCGGATCCGTCGTCGCCTTCATGTCACGGCGCTGATGAAGCAGGAATGACGGCCCGGTGGTTCGCGCCGGGCCGCAAGCCTCAGGTCTTGTAATCGACGAGCAGCGAACTCGCCGAAGACGAGTTGGAGTTGCCGCTGGAGCTGTAGGAGGTCGACTGGCTGGTCGCGCTCTGAAGCATCGCGATCAGCTCCTTCATCAGCTCCGCAGTGGTAGTGGAAGACGAACTGGACGAGGAATCGGTCGAGGATGTGGAGTCTGTGCTAGTCGTGCTCGATGAGTCACTGCTTCCATCCGGCGGCGGAGGCGGGCCACCGGCGTCGCCGGAGAACGTGTTGGCGAAGACGTTCTTCAATTCGCTGGCCTGGTCGCTGGTCAGCTTGCCGCTCGACACCTCGTTCTGGAGGAGATCCTCGATCTTGGACTGCATCTCGTCGGACGAGGGCGGCGAGGATGAGCTCGAACTGGAGCCGGAGCTGGATGCGCCGCTCTTGAGCGCGGAATCGATGTCGTCGAGCGCGGAGGAGAGCGCCGATTCGTCGCTCGAGCTGATCGTGCCCGCCGAGATTTCCTTGGTGAGCTCGCTCTTAAGGCGGTCGAGCGGGGAGTAAGAATTGGTAGTCGTTGCAGAGATCGAGGTCATTGCTGGTCACCCCTGGTGAAAATGAAGATACGCGGAACATGGGGTGAGGCTAAAGGTCGCGCGATTAATGAGGTCTTTCCGCGGGGATTGCAGTGCTTTTCGTTGTGTTGCTCGCCCCGGGACGAACACGCGGCGAAACAAAAATGTGGGTTTTTCGGCGCGTCCGGAGCCTAGTGCAAACGGACTTCCCCGCAGCCGATTCGTCGTTATATCCATCTCAACCAATTCAGGGAGGCCGAACTTCATGGACGCCAGGGCAACTGATTTTTCCGCCGTGCGGACAGCGATGCAGCGCTATGTCGATCAGGAGATCATCCCCGGCGCGTCCTGGGCGGTGCTGCGCGGGCGCGAGGTGGTCGACCAGCAATGCGTCGGCTTCGCCGACCGCGAGGCGAAGACGGCGCTGCGGCCCGACCACATTTTTCGCGCGTATTCCAACACCAAGATCTTCGTCACATGCTCGATCATGCTGCTGGTCGAGGAGGGCCGCATCGGGCTCGATGACACGGTCGAGAAATTCCTGCCGCAGCTCGGCGATCGCAAGGTCTTGAAGCAGGGCGCTTTGAGCCTTGCCGATGTCGAGCCGGCGAACAGCCCGATCACAATCCGGCAGCTTCTGACCCACACCTCCGGCCTCAGCTACGGCATCTTCGATCCCGGTTCGGTGCTGTTCAAAGGTTACAACGCGGCGGGCGTGCTCAATCCGCTGACGCCGCTGACCGACATGATCGACAAGCTCGCCGATCTGCCGCTGTCCTATCATCCCGGCACGGCCTGGGAGTATTCGGTGGCGACCGACGTGCTCGGCCGCGTCGTGGAGGTCGTCTCGGGAAAATCCCTCGATGCTTTCCTCAAGGCGTGGATATTCGATCCGCTCGGCATGACAGACACCGGATTTTTCGTGCCCGAGGCGCAGCAGGGCAGGCTGGTTGCGCACTACACCGGCGCCGATGTGCTCGATCCCATGAAGCCGGGCCTGACGCGCGCCGACAATCTGCCTTATCCGCAGGCCTATCGGCGGCCGTTCCCGCGGCTGTCGGGTGGTGGCGGTCTGGTCTCGACCTTGCCTGATATGCTCGCGCTGGTGCGCGCGCTGCTACCTGGATCGGATGCGCTGCTGAAGCCCGAGACGTTGCGGCAGATGATGACGAACCAATTGCCCGCGGGGCAGACCATCCGCTTTGCCAATCTCGGCCCGATCCCCGGCAAGGGCTTTGGCCTCGGCGGCGCCGTCACCTTTGCGCCAATGCCGTTCGATCCCGCAAATTCCACCGGGGAATTCCAGTGGGGCGGGCTTGCCGGCACCCATTGGTGGATTTGTCCCGAGGCCAACACCGCCGGCGTTCTGATGGCCCAGCGCCACATGGGCTTCTGGAATCCGTTCTTCTTCGAATTCAAGCGTCTGGCCTATCAGGCCGTCGGAGGCTGACCGCGAAAAATTGTCTGCTGCCGCGAATCCTTTCCGGCCATCGCGCCCTCTTAGTGATCGAGGCAGTGAGCCTCGGCTCATCTCGGAGGATGCGATGGCGTTTTACAGGAAGAACATCGGCGGTCTCCATCAGGCGGTGCGGGTCCTGCTCGGAATTGCAGTTGCAGTGGCCGCCTTCGTCTATTTCACAGGCGCTGTCGCCTGGTTGATTGCGCTCGGTGGTGCCGGGTTCGCTTTGACGGGGCTCGTCGGCTATTGCCCGATGTGCGCGATGGCCGGGATCGGGCGAGGAAGGGTGTCGTGAGCGCGGCTGCGATCTCGCCAAGCCTGTTCGAGGCGGCGCGGCTCGGCGATCCCCAGGCGATCGCGCGCCTGCTCGAGACGGCGCAGCCGGATATCCGCCGCTACGCGCGCGCAACCTGTCGCAGCTCGGCCGATGCCCAGGACGCGACGCAGGAGGCGCTGTGGATTTTGTTTCGCCATGTCGGGACGATCCGTTCGCTGTTGGCGATCTCGGGCTGGCTGTTCCGCGTGGTCCGCCGCGAATGCCTGCGGCTCGCTCGCAAGGCCGGCCTCGCGTCGGCGATCGACGACAGTGAGGCGGAGGCGCTTCTGCTGTCGCGCCCCGAGGCCGACCTGCGGCTCGACGTGGCTGCGGCCTTCGAGGCGCTGTCGCCGCAATATCGCGATGTCGCGCTGATGCGCGACGTCAAGGAAATGACCATCGACGAAATCGCCGTCGCACTCGGCGCGTCCCGGCAAGCCGTCAAGGCACGGCTGCATCGCGCCCGCGCCCTGATGCGCGAATATCTGACGAGGTGAGCCATGGCCGATTATCAAACGCCTGACGATCTGAAATCCATCCCGGCCTTCGTCGCGCTGGCGCCGGTCGAGGCGAATGCGTTCATTGCGTTCAACCATGCGGTCGAGCGTAAGGACGGCTTGATCCCGCCGAAATATCGCGAGCTTATTTCGCTGGCAGTCGCGCTCACCACGCAGTGCGCCTATTGCCTCGACGTGCATACGTCGCAGGCGGCGAAGGCCGGCGCCACACGCGAGGAGGTCGCGGAAGCCGCATTGATCGCGGCGGCCGTGCGCGCCGGCGGCACGCTCGGCCATGCGCTATTGGCGCAACGGCTGTTTGAGCGACATCGCGGCGAAGGTACCGAATGAGCAAACGCTGATAAGCGGGCAGGATCGCACGCGTGCCAAACTATCTTGGACTCGACGGATTTCGTTTCGGCTGGGTTGCTGCGTGGATCGACGAGCATGGCGATCACGGCTTTGATTATTCGCCGGGCCTGACGCGTTTGCTCGCGATGCCGCATGCGCGGGCGATGATCGACATGCCGATCGGATTGAAGCCGAGCGGCTATCGCATCTGCGACCTGCGAGCGCGGGCATTGGTCGGCGCTGCGGTGTTTCTCGGCGCGCGACGTGATCTCTGGAAATTCCCGGACATGGCGACAGCCAATCGCCACTACTGGGAGCACGAAGGCAAAGGTAAGGGCGTGTCGGCGCAACTCTGGAACATCCGGGACAAGATTCGGGACGTCGACGAGATCATGACGCCGGCGCGGCAGGCGAAGATCGGCGAAGCGCATCCGGAATTGATCTTCTGGAATTTGGCAGGGCGCGCTCGGCTTGCGAAGAAGACATCCTCGGAAGGCCGCGAACAACGCATCGCGCTTCTGGAGAGATGCGGTTTCACACGCTTGCCAAAATGGCTGACGCAGCGACACGGCACCGGTATCGGCCGTGACGATCTCATTGACGCTTGTGCTTGTGCGATTGCGGCGCGCGACAGCAAGCAGCGTGTCGGCGGTGAGGAGACGGATCCGCGCGGGCTGCGGATGGAGATCAATTATTGAGGCCGCCGGCCGACGGGATAGGAATCGGGAAAAAGTGGCAATTTATTTGACATGTGCAGGAACTGTCGACGGTCGGTCCGCGTTCCCCGTGCAATCGATTCAGAGAAGCTCGTGCGATGAATGATACCAGTCAGTTCGCGACCGCGATGCTCGCGCTCGTTTTCATCGGAGCGCTGCTCTTCACCGGGCAGCTCTTCATCGAGCAGCGTGCGCAGCGCGATATGACTTACGCCACCAGTCATTTGCCGCGGCCATTGTGACCCGATCCCGTGCGGGAAATGATCTGACCACTCGACCTTGCGTCGTTCGTCAGCTCGCCTAGATTAGGCGGCATTTCGTGAACGAACCTGGGGTCCAGATGTCCGATCTTTCCTCCTTTGCCATCACCAAGCGCTGGCCGGCCAAGCATCCGGAATTGCTTCAGCTCTATTCGCTGCCGACGCCGAACGGCGTCAAGGTCTCGATCATGCTGGAGGAGATAGGGCTTCCCTACGAAGTCCATCTCGTCGACTTCGGCAAGGACGATCAGAAGACGCCGGAATTCCTCTCGCTCAATCCGAACGGCAAGATCCCGGCGATCCTTGATCCCAACGGTCCCGGCGGCAGGCCGTTGCCGCTGTTTGAGTCCGGTGCGATCCTGCAATATCTCGCGGAGAAAACCGGCAAGCTATTGCCGGAAGATGCCGCGCGTCGCTACCAGACGCTCGCGTGGCTGCATTTCCAGATGGGAGGCATCGGGCCGATGTTCGGCCAGGTCGGCTTCTTCCACAAATTCGCCGGCAAGGATTTTGAGGACAAGCGGCCGCTCGAGCGTTACGTCGGCGAGTCCAAGCGCCTGCTCGGCGTGATGGAAACGCATCTCGCGGGCCGGCAATGGTTCATGGATGACGACTACACCATCGCCGACATCTCCATGCTCGGCTGGGTGCGCAATCTCATCGGTTTCTACGGCGCCGGTGATCTCGTCGGGTTCAGCCAGTTCAAGTCGGTTGCCGCGTGGCTCGAGCGGGGGCTGGCGCGGCCGGCCGTGGAGCGCGGGCTGAATATTCCGAAGCGGCCTTGAACCTAGCTCAGCGCCTTGTGGGTCATGTAGAGCGCCATCAGCGAGACCAGGGCGATCATGGCCCGGCGCAGCGCCGATTTGCTGACGCCATTGGCCATGCGTGCGCCGAGATCGGTCCCGATCCAGAGGCCTGCAACGATGCCGGCGATGGCCGGCCAGCCGACCATGAGGCCCTTGCTCCAGTAGATCCAGGCCGCCGGAATGTTGGTCGGGATCACCGAGAAGATGAGACTGACGAGCTGCGCCTGATGTTGGGGCACGCGAAGCCCGGCGGTGAGGCCGACCGTGATCGCGAGACCGCCGCCGATGCCCATGAAGCCGGAAGAAAAGCCGGCCAGCGTGCCGATGAGGAACAGGGGGAGCCAATGCAGTTCGTCGCTGTTGCGGGTCTCGCTGCTCCCGTTCTTGCTCTCACCGCGCAGGATCAGCAGAACGATCAACGCGACGAGATAGACGACATAGGTCCATTGCAGGACCGGGTCGGACACCGCGGCCGCGGCATAGCCGCCGCCCGCACCACCGGCGAGAAATCCGATGCCGATCCAGACGATCCACAGCAAGGGACTGCGATTGCCGTTCTGCCAGTAGCGGCGCACGCCGGCGAGACCCGTCGGAGGGATTTGCGTGATCAGCGACGTGCCCTGGGCGACGTGTTGCCCCGCCCCGAGCAGCAGTACAGAGAAGATCACGAGGCCGCCGCCGGGGCTCGTGCCCGTGAAACCCGATGCCAGCCCTGCGACCAGACCGACACCGCCACCGGCGATGAGTTCGTGAAGCCAGGACATCATTTACGTCCTGGTTCGTCGTTTGATATCGGGCCTACTGCGGAATCCTTCGATCACGCCGGCCACCGCCGTCATGCAGGCCTCGACCTCAAAATCCTCGCCCCAGCATTTTTGCAGCACAAAGCCCTGGAAGATCGCGATCAGCACGCGCGCGATCGCATTGGCATCGAGATCGCGCTTGATCAGGCCGTCGTGCTGGCCGCGCTCGACCAGCGCGACGATCAGCGCGCGCGGCATGTCGATGCCTTCGACGACGCTGGAGCGGACGCGGCGGTTGCGCAGCGCCTCGGCCCAGCCATGGATGCCGACGCGACGGCGCGCTTCGCCCGTGGGATCGGTGAGCCATTGCGCGTAGACGCGCACCAGCGCGAGCAGGCCTTCGATCGGATCGCCCGATCCCTGCGCAACCGAGTTGAGCACGGCCTCGCGGCGATGCCGGTCGTCGGCGAGCGCTTCGATCAGATCGTCCTTGCTCTGGAAGTAGAGATAGACCGCGCCGTGGCTCAAGCCCGACCGTTTGACGATGTCGGCCATGCCGGTCTGGTGAAAGCCGTCCTCGGCGAAGCAGGCAAGCGCTGCTTCGAGGATCTGCTGCCGCCGGCCTTCGCGCTGCTTGGCGCTGATCTTGGGCATTTTGGCCGTCCATAAATAACTGACAGATCGATCGTTTTAGTAATTTACGAGAGGGGTCTCAAAGGTGTCGATCGAAATAAAAAAACGATCGGTCAGTCATTTTTATTAGCAAACGCGATTTTGGTCAAGTCCGGGCCGTCCGGAGTTGGGAAACAGAGGGTAAACCGCTGTTAGAGCGCCGGCAGACGCGGCGCTGCAGCTCGATCGCGCGCGGCTAAAACAGCCGTCCGCCGTTCGGCACGGGCTTGCTTGGCTGCACCAGCACGACCTTGCCATCGGCATCGGGAAAGCCGAGCGTCAGCACCTCCGACACGACAGGTCCGATCTGGCGCGGCGGGAAATTGACGACCGCCGCGACCTGTTGGCCCACCAGCGTCTCGAGCGGGTGGTTTTCGGTGATCTGCGCCGAGCTCTTGCGCACGCCGATCGCGGGGCCGAAGTCGATCCACAGCCGCCAGGCCGGCTTGCGCGCCTCCGGGAACGGCTTTGCATCGACGATGGTGCCGACCCGGATGTCGACCGCAAGGAAGGTGTTGAAATCGATGGTCGGTGATACGGCCGCGGCGGGATCGTGGGTGACGTGCATCATGTGTCCGTTCGGCAGAGGTCGAGAGCTTCGTTCGCAATATTGTCGCGCGAACCGGAGTTTCGTACAACGCCGCAGCCGAAGCACCACGCATGCACGAGGGACTGGTCTTGCCCAACATCATCTACGGCATCAAGAACTGCGACACCATGAAGAAGGCGCGCACCTGGCTCGATAGCCATGGCGTCGCGTATGAATTCCACGACTACAAGGTGGCGGGCGTCGAGAAGGACAAGCTCAAGCAGTGGAGCGACAAGGTCGGCTGGGAAGCGCTGCTCAATCGCGCCGGCACGACCTTCAAGAAGCTTCCCGATGCCGACAAGGAGGGCCTCACCGAGAGGAAGGCGCTGGCCTTGATGCTAGCGCAACCATCGATGATCAAGCGGCCGGTGCTGGAAGTCGGCGGCAAGCTGCTGGTCGGCTTCAAGCCTGATATCTATGCCAAGGACGTCACGGCCAAGTAGGACCAAATCGCGCTGGCGCTAGTTCAGCTCGACAATCTCGGTGGTAACGCCGGGCTGTTCGGCAAACTCGACGACGTCGGCCGCGGCGATGCGGCCGGGCGCGCGATGAAACAGGTCGCGATCGATCATCGCGCGCAATTTCGGCCGCGGCAGCGCGTCATTTCCGCGCATCAGATTCTTGATCTCGAAGCCGCCGTCCTCGCAGAAGGTCTTGAGCGAGGCGATGATGTGGCAGACCTTGCCTTCGGTCTGGAACGGCAGCAGCAGCCGTTCGTAGGCAACCACACGTCCATAGATGTCATCGACGTCGGCAACGCTATAAACCGGCAGCCCGCGCGCCACGCATTCATGATAGATCGGCATCACGAAGGGCACGAGCCGCGGCCCGATATATTCATCCAGCAGAACGCCCTTGCCGGTATGTCCATAGGCGCGCGAGATGCGCGTGCCTTCGCTCTGGATGGTGAGGTGTGGCGTCGGTGTCGAAAGGTCCACCGTATAATAGATGAGATCGGACAGCTCTTCCTCGAGCCGCGCGGGCTGATACTCCCAGATCGCCGGTGCGGTCTGCTCGCGCGCATAAAGTCGCAGCCACGTGTTCAGGAGATCACGCTGCCTGATCGACTTGACGACGGAGGGAGCGGCGCTCGCAAAATCCAAGACAAAATTCCCGACGTATAAAAACCCGCGCATGATGCACCTTGCGGGAAAATTTTCTATGAAGGCTGGCGCGCGGGACGAAAGACCGTTAACGACGGCTTGATGACCGGCGCCTTGTGAACCGGGAGGCCGGGCAGGCGACATCGAAAACACGTCCGACTAAGGGAGCATAAGTCTCTCGGCCGGAGACCTGATCTGCTCAGCTTTCCGCCTTGCCTAACCCCCGTCACCTCCGGCATATTCCGCGCCCGGAGGCGGCGTTCCGGGATAGGCTCCAAGGCCCCCGGTAAGCCGAAGCAACTAAGGACAGCCACGCGTATTACGCGGGCAGGGGGAAATCTGTTTGGCCGATGAGTTCATTCTCGAAACGGAAGGCTTGACCAAGGAGTTCGCGGGCTTCTTCGCCGTCCGCGACGTTGCGCTCAAGGTCCGCCGTGGGAGCATTCACGCGTTGATCGGCCCGAACGGCGCCGGCAAGACGACATGCTTCAATCTTCTGACCAAGTTCCTCAAACCGTCCGCCGGAAAAATCCTGTACAAGGGGCAGGACATTACCGCGATGGCGCCGGCCGACGTGGCTCGCCTGGGACTGGTTCGTTCGTTCCAGATCTCGGCGGTATTTCCGCATCTCACCGCGCTGGAAAACGTCCGTGTCGCGCTTCAGCGCCAGCACGGCTCTTCGTTCGATTTCTGGCGTTCCAAGTCCGTGCTGAACCAGTTCAACGATCGCGCGCGCGAACTGTTGAACGATGTCGGCCTCAGCGAGTTTGCCAACACGCCCGCGGTCGAGATGGCCTATGGCCGCAAGCGCGCACTCGAGATCGCAACCACGCTCGCGCTCGACCCCGAGATGATGCTGCTGGACGAGCCGATGGCCGGCATGGGCCACGAGGACATCGACAAGATCGCAGCGCTGATCAAGCGCATCTCCGCGAAATACACCATCCTGATGGTCGAGCATAACTTAAGCGTCGTCGCCAATCTCTCCGACATCATCACCGTGCTGACGCGCGGGCAGGTGCTTGCGCAGGGCCATTACAGCGAGCTCACCAAGGACGAGCGCGTCAAGGAAGCGTATCTGGGAGCTGGTCATGCCTGAGACTGCAACCGCGGACGCTCCCGCAAAGACTGCTGCCGGCGGCAACATCCTTCAGGTGCGCAACCTGGAAGCCTGGTACGGCGAGTCGCACATCCTGCACGGGATCAATTTCGACGTGAACGCGGGCGAGGTCGTCACCCTGCTCGGGCGCAATGGCGCCGGCAAGACGACCACGCTGAAGTCGATCATGGGTATCATCGGCAAGCGTACCGGCGCGGTGAAGTTCAACAACCAGGACATCATTCGCACGACCTCCGACAAGATCGCGCGGATGGGCATCGCGTTCTGCCCGGAAGAGCGGGGGATATTCTCCAGTCTCGACGTGCGGGAGAATTTGCTGCTGCCGCCGGTGGTCCGCCCGGGCGGATTGCCGCTGGAACAGATCTTCGATCTGTTTCCGAACCTGAAGGAGCGGCTCAACAGCCAGGGCACGAAACTGTCGGGTGGCGAACAGCAGATGCTCGCGATCGCGCGCATCCTGCGCACAGGTGCGAGCTTCCTGATGCTGGACGAGCCGACCGAGGGCCTCGCGCCCGTCATCATCCAGCAGATCGGTCACACCATTGCGCGGCTCAAAAAGGAGGGTTTTACCATCCTCCTGGTCGAGCAGAACTTCCGCTTCGCATCGACCGTCGCCGATCGTTATTACGTGGTCGAACACGGCAAGATCATTGACGGATTTTCCAACGCGGAGCTTGCCGCCAACATGGACAAGCTCCACACCTATCTCGGCGTCTAGAACGGCCAAGAAAAACGGCGAAGAGAAAATTCACGAGGGAAGTCACATGAAAAAGTCGATTGCATCGTTTCTGCTCGGCACGGCGTTGGCCGTGACCACCGCGGGCGCAGCCTTCGCGCAGGACAAGACCGTCAAGATCGGCGCGCTGTCCGATCAGTCCGGCCTCTATGCCGATCTCGGCGGTCCCGGCTCGACGCTCGCAGCCCAAATGGCCGTTGAGGATTCCGGCCTGGCTGCGAAGGGCTGGAAGATCGACATCATTTCGGGTGACCACCAGAACAAGCCCGACATCGGCACCGCGATTGCGCGGCAGTGGTTCGACGTCGACAAGGTCGATGTCATCGTCGACGTGCCGAACTCCGGCGTGGCGCTCGCCGTCAACAATGTCATCAAGGAAAAGAACGGCGTCTACATCAACTCGGGTGCGGCGACCTCGGATCTCACCAACGCGCAGTGCTCGCCCAATACCGTGCACTGGACGTACGATACCTACATGTTGGCCCACACCACGGGCCAGGCGCTGGTGAAGGCCGGCGGCGACAGCTGGTTCTTCCTGACCGCGGACTACGCCTTCGGTGCGGCGCTCGAGCGCGACACCACGGCCGTGGTCACCGCCAACGGCGGCAAGATCGTCGGCGGCGTCAAGCATCCGCTGAATACGCCGGACTTCTCGTCCTTCCTGCTCCAGGCGCAGGCCTCCAAGGCCAAGATCATCGGCCTTGCCAATGCCGGCGGCGACACCACCAACACGATCAAGCAGGCGGCCGAGTTCGGCATCGTCAAGGGCGGCCAGAAGCTCGCGGCGCTGCTGCTGTTCCTCACCGACGTCAAGGCGATCGGTCTGGAGACCGCGCAGGGCCTCAACTTCACCGAGACGTTCTACTGGGACATGAACGACCAGACCCGCGCATTCTCGAAGCGCTTTGCCGCCAAGATGAAGAGCAGCGCGCCCCCGACCATGGTGCAGGCGGGCGTTTATGCCGGCGTGCGCCACTATCTCAAGGCGCTGGAAGCGCTCGGCGGTAATCCGCATGACGGCGTCAAGGTCGTCGAGAAAATGAAGTCGATGCCGACCGAGGACGATCTGTTCGGCAAGGGCGAGATCCAGCCGAACGGCCGCACCATCCACAGCGCCTATCTGTTCGAGGTGAAGACGCCCTCGGAGTCCAAGGGGCCGTGGGACTTCTACAAGCTGGTCGGCACGGTGCCGGGCGACCAGGCCTTCACGCCGCTCTCCGAGAGCAAGTGCGCGCTGCTGAAGAAGTAAGACCAACAGCCCGCCGGCCGTGAGCCGGCGGGCGCCTCTAGGGAACGCCGAAGGGACTGGGTGCTGGATCGATGCAGGCTCTCTACGCACAGCTACTGGTGGGACTGATCAACGGCTCGTTCTACGCGCTGCTCAGTCTCGGGCTTGCCGTGATCTTCGGCATGCTCAACATCATCAATTTCGCCCATGGCGCGCTCTACATGATGGGCGCCTTCGTCGCCTATTTCCTGCTGAGCCTTGGTGGCATCAACTACTGGTGGGCGCTGCTGCTTGCGCCTGTCATTGTCGGCATCTTCGGCATGATCCTGGAACGGACCATGCTGCAATGGCTGACCGGGCTCGATCATCTCTACGGCCTGCTGCTCACCTTCGGCATCGCGCTGATCGTTCAGGGCGTGTTCCAGAACTATTTTGGATCGTCGGGGCTGCCTTACGCCATTCCGGACCAGCTCAAGGGCGGCTTGAACCTCGGCTTCATGTTCCTGCCCGTCTATCGCGCCTGGGTCGTCATCTTCTCGCTGGTCGTGTGTATCGCCACCTGGTTCCTGATCGAGAAGACGCGGCTTGGCGCCTATCTGCGGGCTGCCACTGAAAATCCGACGCTGGTGCGCGCCTTCGGCATCAACGTGCCGCGCATGATCACGCTGACCTACGGTCTCGGCGTCGGCCTTGCCGCGCTGGCCGGCGTGCTCTCGGCGCCGATCAACCAGGTCCGGCCGCTGATGGGCGCCGACCTCATCATCGTCGTGTTCGCGGTGGTGGTGATCGGCGGCATGGGATCGATCATGGGCTCCATCATCACCGGCTTTGCGCTCGGCGTGATCGAGGGCCTGACCAAGTATTTCTACCCCGAGGCCTCCAATACCGTCGTGTTCGTGCTGATGGTGCTGGTGCTCTTGGTGAAGCCAACGGGATTGACGGGGAGGGCGGCCTGATATGACAGCCTTGACGGACGATACGCTGCCGGTAACCCCGCGCGCGATGCGTGACGAGATGGTCGTATTCGTGGTGATGGCGCTGCTGCTGGCGTCGGTGCCTTTTACGGGAGTCTATCCGTTCTTCGTGATGCAGGCACTGTGCTTTGCGCTGCTCGCCTGCGCCTTCAACTTGCTGATCGGCTACGGCGGCTTGCTGTCGTTCGGCCACGCGATGTTCCTCGGTACCGCCGGCTATTGCAGCGCGCATGCGCTGAAAGTGTGGGCGCTGCCGCCGGAGCTCGGCATCCCCGTCGGCATTGCTGCGGCTTTCGTGCTCTCGCTCATCACCGGGTATATCTCGATCCGCCGGCAGGGCATCTATTTCTCGATGATCACGCTGGCGCTGTCGCAGCTGCTGTACTTCATCTACCTCCAGGCGCCGTTCACCCATGGTGAGGACGGCATCCAGGGCATTCCGCAAGGGCGCATGTTCGGCGTCTTCGATCTCTCCAAGCCGACGGTGCTTTATTATGTCGTGCTGGTCGGCTTCCTCGCCGGCTTCCTGCTGATCTACCGCATCATCAACTCGCCGTTCGGCGAGGTGCTGAAGGCGATCCGCGAGAACGAGCCGCGCGCCATCTCGCTTGGCTACCGGACCGACCAGTACAAGTTCCTGGCGTTTGTCCTGTCGGGGACGCTGGCGGGCTTTGCCGGCGCGCTGAAAGTGTTCGTGGCGCAGAATGCCTCGCTCACCGACGTGCACTGGTCGATGTCCGGCGAGGTCGTGCTGATGACGCTGGTCGGCGGTCTCGGCACCATCTTCGGCCCCGTGGTCGGCGCCTTCGCGATCATCGCCATGCAGCAATATCTGGCGAGCTTCGGCCAATGGGTGACGGTGATCCAGGGCTCGATCTTCGTGATCTGCGTGCTCACATTCCGCCGCGGCGTCATCGGCGAAATCGCGCATTACTTCCGTCGTTCGCTCTAAGTCATTGATTTTAATTGAAATTAGCCGCCGCGTGAAAGCGGTGGATGATCCGGCTCCGCGGGCGTGAGGTGACACGCGCGCGGATTGAAAATGGTCTATGACAGTTTTGTGACGGCCCGTTCGGGCCGGGCCATTTCCAACCGGTAGCCACTCCCCATGATGCGATGGTTTCGCGCGTTCCTGCCCAAGGAAGAACGGTTCTTCGACCTGTTCGACCGCCATGCCCAGACCGTAATCCAGGGCTCGATCGCGCTCCAGGGCGTGCTGAACGGCGGCGAGGAGACGCCCGTCTTTTGCCAGCGCGTCAACCAGTTCGAGAACGACGCCGACAACATCACCCGCGAGGTGCTGACGGCGGTGCGCCGCACCTTCATCACCCCGTTCGACCGCGGCGACATCAAGAACCTCATCACCTCGATGGACGATGCCATCGACCAGATGCAGCAGACGGCGAAGGCCGTGATGCTGTTCGAGGTCCGCACCTTCGAGCCACCGATGCGCGAGATCGGCGCGCTGCTGATCGAATGCGCCAATCTGGTGGGACGTGCGCTGCCGCTGATGCAGGAGATCGGCAAGAACGTCGCCATGCTGACCGCGATCACGGAAGAGCTGACCAAGCTGGAGGGCCGCGTCGACGATCTCCAGGATATCGGACTGAAGGAGCTGTTCCTGAAGCACCGTGACGGCAACGCGATGGACTTCATCGTCGGTGCCGAGATCTACGACCACCTCGAAAAGGTGGCCGACCGCTTCGACGACGTGGCGAACGAGATCAACAGCATCGTCATCGAGCAAGTTTAGGGCAGGGCCGCGCCGTGGATGCTGCGTTGGGTCTTCCCGTCCTGGTCGGATTGATTGCCGTCGCGCTGCTGTTCGACTTCCTGAACGGCCTGCACGATGCCGCCAATTCGATCGCGACCATCGTTTCGACCCGCGTGCTGCGGCCGCAATTCGCGGTATTCTGGGCCGCGTTCTTCAATTTCGTTGCCTTCATGGTGTTCGGCCTGCACGTCGCCCAGACCATCGGCACCGGCATCATCGATCCTGCGATTGTCGATGCCCAGGTGATCTTCGCGGCCCTCGTCGGTGCCATCGTCTGGAACCTCGTGACCTGGGCGCTTGGCATTCCGTCCTCGTCGTCGCACGCGCTGATCGGCGGGCTCGTCGGCGGCGGCATGGCCAAGGCGGGCATTTCGGCGGCGGTGTGGAGCGGATTGTCCAAGGCGGTGCTCGCGATCGTGCTGTCGCCGCTGGTTGGCTTCCTGCTTGCGATGATGCTGGTGGCGATCGTGTCCTGGCTCTCGGTGCGTTCGACGCCGTTTGCTGTCGACCGAGCCTTCCGCATCCTGCAATTCGCGTCCGCCTCGCTCTATTCGCTCGGCCATGGCGGCAATGACGCCCAGAAGACCATGGGCATCATCGCCGTACTGCTCTATTCGCAGGGCCATCTCGGCGGCGAATTCTCGGTGCCGTTCTGGGTGGTGCTGTCCTGCCAGGCGGCGATGGCGCTGGGCACGCTGATGGGCGGCTGGCGCATCGTCCGCACCATGGGCCTGCGCATCACAAAACTGACGCCGATGCAGGGTTTTTGCGCCGAGACCGGGGGCGCGGCGACCCTGTTCATGGCGACCTTCCTCGGCGTTCCCGTCTCGACCACCCACACCATCACCGGCGCGATCGTCGGCGTCGGTGCGGCCCGCCGGGTCTCGGCGGTGCGCTGGAACGTGGCAAGCTCGATCGTCTATGCCTGGGTGATCACCATTCCGGCCTCGGCCATCGTCGCGGCCCTGACCTGGTGGGCGGTCAAGATCTTCGTCAGGTAACGAATTTCAGCCCCGCGATGCCGGCGACGATCAGGGCGATGCTGGCGAGGCGGAACGCGGTGGCGGGCTCGCCGAACAGGATGATGCCGAGTGTCGCGGTCCCGACCGCGCCGATGCCGGTCCAGACCGCATAAGCAGTTCCGACGGGCAGCGATTTGAGCGCTATCCCGAGCAGAATGACGCTGCCGGCCATGGCCACGAGCGTGATGATGGACGGAACCAGCCTGGTAAATCCCTCGGTGTATTTCAGGCCGATCGCCCAGGTGATCTCGAGAAGACCGGCGACGAACAGGATGCTCCAGGCCATGAGGACCCTCCATTCAAGGCAGGCTCGTCCCCGCGGCTGATGTGCTGATAAGCAGGAAGGCCGTCCTCCCCCAAGGTCAATATGACCAAGGCCGATATGGGGCCGGTCGAAGGGCCCCGCAATCACCAAATCAGGCTTGATCCGGCCCATTTTCCCTGCCAAACGCTGCCGCCATGTCCGACATTGCCACCACCACAGCCGAATCGCCGGCCCGTTCCCCGCTTGCCGCTGAAGTGGCGCGGCGGCGCACTTTTGCGATCATCTCGCATCCGGACGCCGGCAAGACCACGCTGACCGAAAAACTGCTGCTGTTCGGCGGCGCCATTAATCTCGCCGGTCAGGTCAAGGCCAAGGGCGAGCGGCGCAACACGCGCTCGGACTGGATGAAGATCGAGCGCGAGCGCGGCATCTCGGTCGTGACCTCGGTCATGACCTTCGAGTTCGAGGGCCTCGTCTTCAACCTGCTGGACACGCCGGGCCACGAGGACTTTTCGGAAGACACCTACCGGACTCTCACGGCCGTCGATTCCGCCGTGATGGTGATTGACGCCGCCAAAGGTATCGAGGCGCGCACGCGAAAGCTGTTCGAGGTTTGCCGCCTGCGCGACATCCCGATCATCACGTTCATCAATAAAATGGACCGCGAGAGCCGCGACGTGTTCGAGCTGCTCGACGAGATCGAGAAGACACTGGCGCTGGACACCACGCCGATGACCTGGCCGGTCGGCCGCGGCCGCGACTTCCTCGGCACCTATGACGTCGCCAATGGCGGCGTGCGCCTGCTCGAAGGCGGCGGCGCCAAGACGGGCGCGGCCCAGCAGATCGAGATCGCCGAGCTCGGCAAGCTCAATGCGAACCTCGATGTCTCCGCGGTGAAGGAGGAGCTTGAGCTCGTCACCGAGGCGTCGAAGCCCTTCGAGTTGGAGGCGTTTCGCGAGGGACATCTGACGCCGGTCTATTTCGGCAGCGCGCTGCGCAATTTCGGCGTCGGCGACCTGCTGGAAGGCCTTGGCAAATTCGCGCCCGAGCCGCGCGCGCAGGACAGCGACCAGCGCAAGGTCGAAGCCACCGATCCGCGCATGAGCGCCTTCGTGTTCAAGATCCAGGCGAACATGGACCCGAACCACCGCGACCGCATCGCGTTTGCGCGGCTCTGTTCCGGCAAGCTCAGCCGCGGCATGAAGGCCAAGCTCGTGCGCACCGGCAAGAGCATGCCGCTGTCGAGCCCGCAATTCTTCTTTGCCCAGGATCGCTCGGTGGCGGATGAAGCCTTCGCCGGCGACGTCGTCGGCATTCCCAACCACGGCACCCTGCGGATCGGCGACACGCTGACCGAGGGCGAGGATTTCAACTTCGTCGGCGTGCCGAGTTTTGCGCCGGAAATCGTCCGACGCGTCCGTCTCACCGACGCGATGAAGGCGAAGAAGCTGAAAGAGGCGCTTCAGCAGATGTCGGAAGAGGGCGTTGTGCAGGTGTTCCGCCCGCGCGACGGTGCGCCGGCGCTGGTCGGTGTGGTCGGCGCGCTCCAGCTCGACGTACTCAAGGCGCGGCTGGATGCGGAATATTCGCTGCCGGTCGAGTTCGAGGTCAGCGAGTTCCAGCTCGCCCGCTGGGTCTCCTCGGAGGACCGCAAGAAGCTCGACACCTTCATCGCCGCCAACACGTCGAGCATCGCCGACGACGTCGACGGCGATCCCGTGTATCTGGCGCGGAACGAGTTCTATCTCGGCTACACCAGGGAACGCGCCGAGGGCATCGAGTTCACCAACGTCAAGGACGTCAAGAAGAAGGGGTAGGCGTGCCCCAACTTCGGCTGTCATGCCCCGGCTTGACCGGGGCATCCAGTATGCAGCGCCCCCTCGATTCAATCACAAATGTCACGGAGTACTGGGTCGCCCGTCAAGCCGGGCGACGACAGCGGGGTTGAACGCGAGCATGTGAACAGCCGCAGGGTTGACGGGATCATCTGCAATGCCACGTTCCACCCATATGATCTTGCGAGCTCGCATCATGTGGCGCGGCATTCTCGTTCTCATACTGCTGGCGATCTCGACCGTTGCCGCCGACGCGCAGCGCCGCGAGATCAATCCGATCCCGTTTTCGCACGAGCCGTGCAGCGTGCTCGACGGTCGGCCCTGCACGCCGTCCTATTGCAGCCCGCTCGAGCCCGGCCCCTGCATTCCCGAGATCGATTATCCCTACGGCCAGAATCTCCAGCTCACGGTCGAGAGCGTGCCGGCGGAGGCTGATCGCGCCAAATATCAAAGGCCCGATCATGATCTCGATACGATCGGTGACCTCTTCGCCGAGTTGCGCACCTGCTGGTCGCCGCCGCCGTCAGACAATGCGCGCGCGGGTATGCAGATGTCGGTGCGCTTCAGCTTCAACAAGGCGGGCGGCCTGATCGGCCCGCCGCGGCTCACATATGCGACCGCTGGCGTCCCGGCCGACACGCGGACGACTTATCTCAACGCGATCAATTCGTCGTTGAAGGCCTGTCTGCCGCTGAAATTCACCGGCGGCCTCGGCGGCGCGCTGGCCGGGCGGCCGATCGCGATCCGCTATGTCGATAATCGAGAGCTGGGCAAGTAGCCGCATTAGTTGCGACCGGCGGCCAATCGATGATACCTCAGAGGCTGGGGCTGCTTGAGGGGGAGGATATCGTGGGTCTGCTGGTCATGATCCTGGGGCTGGTGCTGTTTTTCGCGGCCCATATTTTCACAACGAAGCGTGACGCACGTGCGCAGGCGATCGCGAGACTGGGTGACGGGACCTACAAGATCCTTTATTCCGTGGTCTCGCTTGGAGGCCTTGCGCTGATCATCTGGGGCTTTGCGCATTATCGCAGCTCCGGCTGGATCGACGTCTGGTATCCGCCGAAGGCGCTGAAGCACATCACGCTCGCGCTGATGCTGCCCGCGGTGATCCTGGTGGTCGCCTCCTACTTGCGCGGGCGCATCTATGCGACGCTGAAACATCCGATGCTGGCCGGCATCAAGCTGTGGGCAGCGGCGCATCTGCTCGCCAACGGCGATCTCGGCTCCATCATCCTGTTCGGCTCGTTCCTGGGCTGGGCGGTGTATGACCGCATTTCGCTGAAGCATCGCACCGATGGCGGCGGCCCGCCGATTCCGGTGGGCGGCGTGACCAACGATCTGATCGCGGTTGCGGTCGGCGTCGTCGCCTATCTGGCGCTGGCGTTTGCGTTCCATCCCGTCGTGATCGGTGTTCCCGTCGTGGGTGTCTAGCCAATCAGCGCAAAACACGTCCGCACGCGTGCGCGGAAGTGTCAAAGCAACAAGCTCGGAGCATTCCGATGGACTGGTCGCAATCTCAGCTCCCGCCGATGCGGCTCGAGGCGCGCTTTGGCGACCGGGTTGTCCCGGCGTTCTGCGACCGGCCGGCGAGCTTGTGGGCGATGATTGCGGACGCATGCGCCCGCAATGCTGATGGCGAGGCGCTGATCGCAGGCAATGTCCGGCTGAGCTGGCGCCAGGCGGTGGAGCAGGCCGCGCGGCTCGCGGCGGGCTTTCGCAAGCTCGGATTACAGCGCGGCGATCGTGTCGCGATCCTGCTCGGCAACCGCATCGAGTTTCCGTCGCTGCTGTTTGCGGCCGCGCATGAAGGGCTCGTGACGGTGTTGATCAGCACGCGCCAGCAGAAGCCCGAGATCGCCTATGTGCTCGCCGATTGCGGCGCCAAGATCCTGATCCACGAGGCCGCACTCACTGAGCGGCTACCCGATGCGCGCGATGTGCCCGATGTGATCCACCGCATCGCCGTCGACAGTGATCCGGCTTTGTCGCGCTTCGCCATACTCGCCGACAATGCGCCGGCCCACGCGCCGGTCGAGGTCGGTGAGGAGGACACCGCGATGATCCTCTACACCTCGGGCACGACAGGCAAGCCGAAGGGCGCGATGCTCGCCCATTGCAACATCGTCCATTCCTCGATGGTGTTCGTGTCCTGCCTGCAACTAACGGAGGCGGACCGTTCGATCGCAGCGGTGCCGCTCGGTCATGTCACCGGCGTCGTCGCCAATATCACGACCATGATCCGCTGCGGCGGTGCGCTGATCATCATGCCGGAGTTCAAGGCGGCCGATTATCTCAAGCTCGCCGCACGCGAGCGCGTCACCTACACGGTGATGGTGCCGGCGATGTACAATCTGTGCCTGCTTCAGCCTGATTTCGACAGCTATGACCTGTCGAGCTGGCGCATCGGCGGTTTCGGCGGCGCGCCGATGCCGGTCGCGACCATCGAGAAGCTCAAGGCGACGATTCCCGGTCTGAAGCTGATGAACTGCTACGGCGCGACCGAGACGACGTCGCCGTCCACGATCATGCCGGGCGAGCTGACCGCGAGCCATATCGACAGCGTCGGCCTGCCGTGTCCCGGTGCGCGCATCGTCGCGATGGGACCGGATGGGCGCGAGCTGCCGTATGGCGAGATCGGCGAGCTCTGGATCCAGAGCGCCTCCGTCATCAAGGGCTATTGGAACAACCCGAAGGCCACGGCCGAGAGTTTTACCGCCGGCTTCTGGCATTCCGGCGATCTCGGCTCGGTCGATGCGCAGGGGTTTGTCCGCGTGTTCGACCGGCAGAAGGACATGATCAACCGCGGTGGCCTGAAGATCTATTCGGCCGAGGTCGAATCCGTGCTGGCCGGCCATCCCGCGGTGATCGAGAGCGCGATCATCGCCAAGGCTTGCCCGGTGCTGGGCGAGCGCGTCCACGCCGTGGTGGTGACGCGCGCGCCGGTGACCGGCGAGGCGCTGCGGGCCTGGTGCGCCGAACGGCTGTCCGATTACAAGGTCCCGGAGACCATGATGATCACTGCCGAGCCGCTGCCGCGCAATGCCAATGGCAAGGTGCTGAAACGACAGTTCCGGGAGCTCCTGGGAGCCTGAACGGGGCGGGTGGTCCCGGGCTCTTCCGGGTGGTTAACGCCTTGATCGGGCTCGCTTTGCCTTGCCACCGCCATATCGTTAGGGTACCCCGCCGCCATGTGGGGACGGGATTCCTGACGCGAACGCTTTGGCGCGCGCACCCGGACGGGCATGGGATTAGCATAAGTGTCTGAATTATTTGACGAAGTCGACGAGGAAGTACGTCGCGAACAGTTCAAGAAGCTGTGGGACAAGTATTCGATTGTCTTCATCGCCCTGATGGTGCTGATCGTGGCCGCCGCCGCTGGCTGGCAGGGTTATAAATACCTGGAGGCCAAGAAGGCCGCCGAGGCCGGGGCCGCCTTCGAGAAGGCCGTCGAGCTGTCTGAGCAGAACAAGCACGCGGAGGCCGAGACGGCCTTCACCGAGCTCGTCGCCAAGGCTCCGTCGGGCTACCGCACCCTGGCGCGGCTGCGTGCTGCGGCCGAGGCTGCCGCCCGCGATCCCAAGGCCGCCGCCAAGATGTATGACGACATCGCCGCGGACCGCAGCGTTGGTGGCGAGTGGCAGGATCTGGCGAAGATCCGCGCCGCCGGCCTCTTGGTCGACAGCGCGTCCTACGCCGACATGCAGCAGCGGCTGGAGTCTTCCGCTGCACCCAAATCGACCTTCCGCCACAGCGCCCGCGAGATGCTGGCGCTGTCGGCTTGGCGCAACAACGACGCCACTGCGGCCCGCAAATGGCTCGACGCGATCGCCGAGGACGGCGAGACGCCATCCAGCCTGCGCTCGCGCGCCGAGGCGCTCCAGGCCCTGCTGCCGCCCGTCGCCAAAAGCTGACCTGACCTTACGAGATACGACATGCGCCGCACGCCACGCTTGATCGCAGCCGCCGTCCTGATCGCCTTCACCGGCGTCCTGGGCGGCTGCTCCAGCTTCGATCCGAGCGACATGCTCGACTGGCTCGACACCAAGAAGAAGCTACCGGGCGACCGCAAGCCGGTCTTCCCGGAGGGCGTGCCGGGCCTCGAGCAGGGCGTGCCGAAGGACATGTACAAGGGCGCCCAGCAACAACAGCCGGATCCGAACGCGCCTGCCGTTGCCTCTTTGCCCGCGGAGCCGCAGCCGCCCGAGACTGCAAAGTCGGGGAAGGGCGCCAAGGCCAGGAAGACGGGACAGCAGACCAGGCCGCCGGCCGCCGCCGCTGCTCCGGCCGAGGCGCCTGCCGGCGAAGTCGATGGCGAGGCCCAGCCCGAGGCGGCACCGCCCGCGGCCGCTCCGCCGCCCAAGCAGAAGATCGTCCGCAAGCGCACCACCGCGCCGCCGCCGTACCAGTCGGTCCAGCAGGCGCAACCGACCCAGACCACGCAGCAGCAATCGCAAGGGGCCTTCCCGGCGCCGATGCCGAGCGGCAGCTTCTCCCGCTAATAATTTCACTGAATTGACAGGCGCAGCCTCCGCGGCGCACGAATGACCAATGTCCTTTTCGATTGCCATTATCGGCCGACCCAATGTCGGCAAGTCGACGCTGTTCAACCGCCTGGTTGGGCAGAAGCTCGCGCTGGTCGATGACCTGCCCGGCGTCACCCGCGACCGCCGTGAGGGTGAGGCCAGGCTCGGCGATCTCGAATTCACCATCATCGACACCGCCGGCCTGGACGAGGGCGCCAAGGGCTCGCTGACCGCGCGGATGCAGGAGCAGACGGAGGCCGCGATCGCGCAGGCCGACGCGCTGTTCTTCGTGATCGATGCCCGCATCGGTCTCACGCCGACCGACCGCGCCTTCGCCGATTTCGCCCGCAAGGCCAACAAGCCGGTGCTGCTGGTCGCCAACAAGAGCGAGGGCAAGCATGGCGATGCCGGCGCGATGGAGTCCTTCGCGCTCGGCCTCGGTGATCCCATCCAGATCTCGGCCGAGCACGGCGAGGGCATGGGCGAGCTCTACGATGCGCTCGCCAAGCTGATGCCGGAGCCCGTCGAAGACGATGAGGATGAAGGCGAGGACGACGCGCCGCTCACCGAGGAAGAGGCCGCGACGCGTCCGATCCGGGTCGCCATCGTCGGCCGGCCCAATGCCGGCAAGTCGACGATGATCAACCATCTGCTCGGCGAGGAGCGCCTGCTGACCAGCCCCGAGGCCGGCACCACGCGCGATTCCATTGCGGTCGAAATCACCTGGAAGGGCCGCGAATTTCGCGTGTTCGATACCGCTGGTCTCCGCCGACGTTCACGCATCGAAGAGAAGCTGGAAAAGCTCTCGGTTGCGGACGCGCTACGCGCGGTGCGCTTTGCCGAAGTCGTCGTGATGATGATGGATGCGCAGAACCGCTTCGAGGAGCAGGATCTGCGCATCGCCGACCTGATCGAGCGCGAGGGCCGCGCGGTCGTTCTCGCCGTCAACAAATGGGACCTGATGGAGAGCAAGGGCGGCGGCGCCATCTCCGGTCTGCGCCGCGATGCCGACCACTTGCTGCCGCAGGTCAAGGGCGTGCCGATCGTCGCCGTCTCCGGCCTGATGGGCGAAGGCATCGATCGCCTGATGCAGGCGATCCAGGATGCTTACGCGCTCTGGAACAGGCGCGTCTCGACCGCGGCATTGAACCGCTGGTTCGAGGAGGCGGTCCAGGCCAACCCGCCGCCCGCCGTGTCCGGCCGCCGTCTGAAGCTCAACTACATCACGCAGACCAAGGCGCGTCCGCCGAGCTTCGTGCTGTTCTGCTCACGTGCCGACGCGGTGCCGCAGTCCTATTTGCGCTACCTGACCAATTCCATGCGAGAGGCTTTTGAGCTCCCGGGCACGCCGGTGCGCATCACCTTGCGTGAAAAGGCCAACCCCTTCGCCCACAAGCGCAAGCGGCCGTCGTGAGCGGCGATGCCGGCGAGGCGATGGTGCAAAGCGCTGCGCCAGTCCGGCGCGGCGCGGTTGCCTTTATCTTCGTCACCATCCTGCTCGACATGCTCGCGCTCGGCGTGATCATGCCGATCCTGCCGAAGCTCATCGAGAGCTTCACCGGCAACGACACGGCGCATGCGGCTCGCATCTTCGGCCTGTTCGGCACCGCCTGGGCGCTGATGCAGTTCGTGTTCTCGCCGGTGCTCGGCGCGCTGTCGGATCGCTTCGGGCGGCGACCGGTGGTGCTGCTGTCGAATTTCGGGCTCGCGGCCGATTACGTGCTGATGGCGCTGGCGCCGTCGCTTGTCTGGCTGTTCGTCGGTCGCGTGATCTCCGGCATCACCTCGGCAAGCATCTCGACTGCGTTCGCCTATATCGCCGATATCACGCCGCCGGAGCGCCGGGCGGCAATCTTCGGCAAGATCGGCGCCGCGTTCGGTGCCGGTTTCATCCTGGGCCCGGCGCTCGGCGGCCTACTCGGGGATATCGATCCGCGTCTGCCGTTCTGGGCATCGGCCGCTCTCAGCTTTGCCAACGCGCTCTATGGGTTGTTCGTCCTGCCGGAATCGCTGGCGCCCGACAAGCGTGCGCCGTTCCGCTGGACCAGCGCCAATCCGGTTGGCGCGCTGCACCTGCTGCGTTCCAATGGGATGCTGGCCGGGCTGTCGATCGTCAATTTCATCGCGCAGGTCGCGCATGTGGTGCTGCCCTCGACCTTCGTGCTCTATGCGACCTATCGCTACGGCTGGGATTCCAAGACGGTCGGGCTGACGCTCGCGATGGTCGGCGTTTGCGCGATGGTGGTGCAGGGACTCGCGATCGGGCCGATCGTGCGCGTGCTCGGCGAGCGGAATGCGCTGGTGATGGGCCTGTGCTGTGGGGCAATCGGTTTCGTGATCTTCGGCGCTGCGCCGACGGGACCGCTGTTCTGGATCGGCATTCCCGTGATGTCGCTGTGGGGCATCTCGGGCGCCGCCATGCAATCGCTGATGACGCGGCTGGTTGCGCCCGATCAGCAGGGCCAGTTGCAGGGCGCGACCGCGAGCGTGCAGAGCGTGTCGCAGCTCGTCGGCCCGTTCCTGTTCACGCTGACATTTTCATACTTCATCGGCACCAGCGCACCGCTGCATCTGCCCGGCGCGCCGTTCCTGCTCGCGGCGGCGTTGATGGTGGTTTGCGCAACGATTGCGGTGCGGACGGTGGGGACCACGAAGACAATCTCGTAGGGTGGGCAAAGCGAAGCGTGCCCACCGCCTCTTGATGTCGCAGAGAGATGGTGGGCACGGCGCTTTCGCGCCATTGCCCACCCTGTGGCAGCGTTGACTGGTTTACTTCTTCACCAGCGGGCACTCGCTGTCCTTGAGCGGCTTGGCCGCGTCTTCAGCCGGGATGGTGGCGACCAGCTTGTAATAGTCCCACGGTCCCTTCGATTCTTCCGGCTTCTTCACCTCGAACAGGAAGGCGGGAATGATCCGGCGACCGTCCTCGCGCAGCGGGCCCTTGCCGAACAGCGGATCGTCGGTCGGGATTTCCTTCATCTTGGCGACGACCTTGGCGCCGTCATGCGGATTGCCGCCGAGGGCGTCCAGCGCCTTCAGGTAATGCAGCACGGCCGCATAATTGCCGGCCTGCGTCATCGAGGGCATCGCCTTGTTGGCCACCTTGTCCTGGAAGCGCTTTGAGAACGCGCGGGTGCCTTCGTTGAGGTCCCAGTAGAAGGATTCGGTGAAGGTGAGGCCGTGCGCGGTCTTCAGACCGAGCGAGTGGACGTCGTTGATGAACAGCAAAAGCGCGGCGAGCTTCTGGCCGCCTTCGACGATGCCGAACTCGGCCGCTTGCTTGATCGAGTTGGTGGTGTCGCCGCCGGCGTTCGCAAGTCCGACGATCTTCGCCTTCGAGTTCTGCGCCTGCAGCAGGAAGGACGAGAAGTCCGACGTGTTGAGCGGATGCTTGACGCCGCCGAGCACCTTGCCGCCGTTCGCGGTGACGACCGCGCTGGTGTCACGCTCGAGCGCGGCACCGAAGGCGTAGTCGGCGGTCAGGAAGAACCAGCTGTCGCCGCCGGCCTTGGTCAGCGCCTTGCCGGTGCCGTTGGCGAGCATGTAGGTGTCGTAGGTGTAGGAGATGGTGTTGGCGTTGCAGGCCTTGCCGGTAAGGTCAGCGCTGGCGCCGCCATTGTTGAGCAGGACGGCGTTCTTTTCCTTGACGACGTTGCTGACCGCCAGGGCGACGCCCGAGTTCGGCGTATCCGCGATCACGTCGACCTTCTGGGTATCGATCCACTGGCGCGCGATGTTGACGCCGACATCAGGCTTGTTCTGGTGATCGCCGCTGATCACCTCGATCTTCCAGCCCTTGGCGCGGATACCGGAATCTTCCACCGCCATGTTGATGGCCGCCACGGCGCCGGGGCCGCCAATGTCGGCGTAGAGGCTGGACATGTCGTTGAGCACGCCGATCGTGACGGTCTTGTCCTGAGCGGACGCGGATGTGGCAAAACCGAAAGCGGCACAGGCGAGCAGGGCCGCAGAGCGGCGCGCGAACGTCGTCGTCATAAAAGGTTTCCTCCATTGTCAAATATGCGGACGGCTCTCTTGAGGGGCCTTGGTCCGGCTGATGGCTCTACCGTGTCCCGCGGTCTGCTGCAATGCGCCTAAAGCCGGATGACGCCATCGTTGTCGCGTCATCCGTCGGTTAACTTTTGGGCAAAATGCGTTGAGACGCTATTTGAGTGCATCCGATGTCAGCTTGAATTTCTGGATGCGCTTTCCGGTATCGACCTCGGCGGTATAGACGTTACCCTTGGAATCGATCGCCATGGCATGCACCCAGTGGAATTGCCCGGCATTGCGGCCGTTGTGGCCGAAGCTGCCGACCACGCTGCCGTCGTCGCGCTTGATCACCCGGATCTCGTTGTTCTCGCCGTCGGCGCTGAGCAAAAAGGTCTGCTTCGGGTCGGGCCAGATCGCGATGTCCCACACCGCGCCGTTGCCGAGCGTGTTCTTCTCGAAGAAGAACTCTTTCACGAAGGTGCCGTCCTTCCTGAACACCTGGATGCGGTTGTTGATGCGGTCGCAGACATAGACGAGCCCATCATTGGCGAGCTTCACGCAGTGGACGGGATTGCCGAACTGCTGCGACACCGGCGCCTTGGGATCATACGCCGCCTGCTTGCTGTCATCAGGCTTGTTGCCGTAGGCGCCCCAGTGCCGCTTGTAGGCGAGCGTGGTCGCATCGAACACGATGACGCGGCGGTTGCCGTAGCCGTCGGCGACGTAGATCTCGTTCGCTGCCTTGTCGATCGCGGTCTCGGCAGGCTTGCCGAGTTGGGTCGTGTCGTTGCTGCCGAGGCTCGGCGCGATCTTGCCGATCTGCGCCACGAACTTGCCGTCGAGCGTGAACTTCAGGATGGCGTTGTCGTTGTCGGCATTGCCGCCGACCCAGACGAAGCCGCGCTCGTCGACCTCGATGCCGTGCTCGCGGCCGACCCATTCATAGCCTTCGCCCGGTCCGCCCCAGGACCGCAGCAGATTGCCATCCGTGTCGAATTCGAGCACGGGCGGCGCCGATACGCAGCACTTCGAGCGGGGCGGGTTGAGGCTTGCGCCTTTTTCGTCGTCGGTGAGCGAGCGCGGGCGATGGATCACCCAGATATGGCCCTGCCAGTCCACGGTGATGCCGCCGACCTGGCCGAGGATCCAGTTGTTCGGCAGCGGCTTTGGCCAGGAGGCATCGACCGTGAAGGTCGGGACATCGCCGGCGGTTGCCGCGCCCGGAAGCGCAAAGGCGATGGCTGCGATCAGGATAGAGAAAGCATGAGAGACATTTGCGAGCGCACGCGAAAAGCCTGCGCGATCATGCCATGGCGCCATGGCGACCTCCCTTTTTTGGCTCTACGGCTTGCTGCCGCTTGAGCGCGGGCAGTCAATCGCGGGGAGGCGGTCAAGTCAATCAGGCAAGGTAATTACGCCGGTGCGCGGAAGCTCATCAGCGTGCGGGTCTTGTAATCGTAGAACTTGCCGGTCTCTGTCCAGTCGGGCGCGCACATCGGCACGATGAATTCGGCGACCTGATCGGCCGTGTCGAGAGTCGCCGGATCCTCGCCCGGCATCAGCGTGGCGCGCATGCGGGTGCGGACCGGGCCGGGGTTGAACAGGTTGACGCGCAGAGGCGTGTTCGCGGTCTCCTGCGCCCAGGCGCGCGCCAGCGTCTCCAGCGCGGCCTTGGAGGCGGCGTAGGGGCTGACATAGGCGGTCGCCTTGTTGGCCGCGCCCGAGGTGATGAACACGGCACGGCCGGCGTCGGACTGCCTCAGCAGCGGCTCCATGCAGCGGATCAGCTGGAAGTTCGCGGAGACGTTGACGGCCATGACGTCGGTGAAGGCCTTCAGCTCGATATGGCCGATCGGCGAGGAGGGGCCGAGCACGCCGGCATTGCCGACGAGGATGTCGAGCTTGCCGTAGCGCTCGTGCAGGCCCGCGCCGAGCCGTGCGATGCCGTCGGAATCAGTGAGGTTGAGCGGCACCAGCGTGACGCTGCCGCCACCTTTCCGGATCTCGTCGTCGAGCTCTTCCAGCCCGCCTTGGGTCCGCGCCGTGGCAACGATATGCGCGCCGGCCTTCGCCAGGGCGATGGCCGTGGCATAGCCGATGCCGCGCGAGGCGCCGGTGACCAGAGCGATACGGTCGGCGAGGGGTTTTGTCATTGGCGGGGTTTTACAGGCGTGGATGGCCGGGACAAGCCCGGCCATGACGGAATTTTGGCTGTCTTAATCGCGCCAGATGGAGTCGGCATTTTTCCGGAACTATCTCGACCGAAGGCCCTGCTAGCTATCTCCGCCACCGCCGCCATAATTGGTTTGCCCGCTTCGATCCGGGCGATCGTCCGGGGTGACCTTGCTGCCTTGGCGAAAGGCAAACCAGATAAACCCGACCAACAACAGGCCGCCGACGATTGCGATGATGGTCTGCATCGTCGCGCTCTCGCGTTAGCTCGCCTCCGCCAGGAGCGACAGCTGCCGCGGCTGCGGCTCAGTATGGGTCTGGTCGGTGAGGTGGGTCGGATACTCGCCGGTGAAGCAGTGATCCGCAAACTTCGGATTGGCGGGGTCGCGGCCGGGTTCGCCCATCGCACGGTACATGCCGTCGATTGACAGGAAGGCAAGCGAGTCGGCGCCGATGAGCTCGCGCATCTCCTCGAGCGAATGCGTCGCGGCCAGCAGGCCGCCGCGGTCGGGCAGGTCGATGCCGTAATAATCGGGATAGAGGATCGGCGGCGAGGCGAGGCGGAAGTGCACTTCCTTCGCGCCGGCGTCGCGCATCATGCGCACGATCTTCTTGGACGTGGTGCCGCGCACCAGCGAGTCGTCGATCAGGATGATGCGCTTGCCTTCGATCGCTGCGCGGTTGGCCGAATGCTTCATGCGCACGCCGGACTCGCGGATCGCCTGCGTCGGCTGGATGAAGGTGCGGCCGACATAATGATTGCGGATGATGCCGAGTTCGAACGGCACGCCGGAATGCTGGCTGTAGCCGACCGCGGCGGGCACGCCGGAATCCGGCACCGGCACGACGACGTCGACCTCGACATGGCTCTCGCGCGCGAGCTGCGCGCCAAAATTCTTGCGCACCTCGTAGACGGAGCGGCCGTGGACGATGGAGTCTGGACGGGAGAAGTAGATGTATTCGAAGATGCAGGGCCGCGGCGCCATCGGCGGGAACGGCTTGTGGATGTCCTGGCCGTTCTCGTCGAACACGATGACTTCGCCGGGCTCGATGTCGCGGACGAAGCGTGCACCGATGATGTCGAGCGCGCAGGTCTCCGAGGTCAGGATCGGGCAGCCGTCGAGGTCGCCCAGCACCAGCGGGCGGATACCGCGCGGATCGCGCGCGCCGACCAGCTTCTTGTTGGTCAGCGAGACCAGCGCATAGGCACCCTCGATCTCGCGCAGCGCGTCGATATAGCGCTCGATGAAGCGGGCGCGCCTGGAGCGGGCGACGAGGTGCAGGATCACCTCGGTGTCGGACGTCGACTGCATCATCGCGCCGCTCTTGACGAGTTCGCGGCGCAGCGTCAGGCCGTTGGAGAGGTTGCCGTTGTGAGCGACCGCGAGGCCGCCGGCATTGAGTTCGGCGAACAGCGGCTGCACGTTGCGCAGGATGGTGGCGCCGGTCGTGGCGTAGCGGACGTGGCCGACCGCCATGTTGCCGGGCAGGCGGTCGATCACCTCGCGGCGGGAGAAGGTGTCGCCGACGAGGCCCAGGCGGCGTTCGGAGTGAAAGCGGCCGCCGTCGTAGGAGACGATGCCGGCGGCTTCCTGGCCGCGATGCTGAAGGGCGTGAAGGCCGAGCGCCGTGATGGCGGCTGCGTCCGGGTGTCCGTAGATGCCGAAGACGCCGCATTCCTCGCGCAGCGTATCCCCCTCCAGGTCGTCCTGTAGCTCGAGCGCGGTTGGGCCGAGATCAAATTGGGCGTCCTGGTCAGGGTGTCGCATCTCGTCCGAGCCTCTCTTTGGGCTAAAATCAACGCGCCGCAGGTTTCTCGATCAGCTTTTTCAGGCCGTCACGAGCCGGTTTGCTGTAGCCGTCGCCAGTGCCCGAAGGCTGCTGGTCGGTATCAGCTTGATCATCATCTGGTTTGTTTTTCTTGAATCTCTTCAAGATGGTGTTCTCGGGGTCATCAGGCAAGAGGGACATCAGCCAATCCCCGGTTCCCTGGAGCACCACGCGGGATTTGGCTCCCGCGACCCAGTCCGGGCGCTGCTTGTCCGGCACCAGCCAGGTGAAGAACAGGAACGCGACCACGACGATCAAAAGCCCGCGAGCGAGGCCAAACAGGAAGCCCAGGGTGCGATCCAGCGCGCCGATGCGCGAGTCCAGGATCATGTCGGAGATCCGGACCGTGATCACGGAGACCACGACCAGAGTACCGATGAACACGCCGGCCACCACGACCACGCTCGCGACGGTGTCGTTGTTGAAATAGGTTTTTGCGGTCGGCAGCAGCTTCGAGAAGGAATACAGCGTCACAATCGCCGCGGCGCCCCAGGCCGCGATCGACAGGATTTCGCGCATGAAGCCGCGGACCATGGCGAGCAGGCCCGAGATCAGCATCACACCGAGCAGGATCAGGTCGAGGAGTGTTACTGGCATCGGCTGGTTTGGTCCGCTCGTACTTCAAAGGTGCTCAGCGAATCGGTGTTTGGCCGTGGCCCTAAGTGAGGGCCAGACGGGCTTCCCGGCAAGGCCGCAACCACGCAATCCCGCGCTGCTTTTGTGACGGCTGTATAGCGGTGGGGGCCGGAAACGTCACCTCCACCTAACCCTCTCCACGGCGGAATCTTGCCGGTGTGGCATTTTTCTCTGCCGGCGGGGGGGAGTCGCCACGGCGGGAGCCCTTGGCGGCAATTTCGGCGACCAGTGTCGTGAGGCTGTTGACCGAGTTCAGGGACAATCCGGCGTCACTGTTGGCATCGCCGCCCCGCGCCGATTCGGGCAGCACGGCGCGCTTGAAGCCTAGCTTGACCGCTTCCTTGAGCCGAGCCGGGGTCTGCGCCACCGGCCGGATGACGCCGGAGAGCGAAATCTCGCCGAAATAGACCGCATCGGTGGGTAACTGCGCATTAACCAGGGATGATACCAGCGCGGCCGCGGCGGCCATATCGGCCGCCGGCTCGTGGATGCGCAGGCCGCCGGCGACGTTCAGATAGACGTCGTGGCCGGACAGTTTCACCCCGCAATGGGCCTCCAGCACCGCCAGCACCATCGAGAGCCGGCTCTGATCCCAGCCGACCACGGCCCGGCGCGGGGTGCCGAGCGAGGTCGGCGCCACCAGTGCCTGCAATTCGACCAGAACAGGCCGCGTGCCCTCGATCCCTGCGAAGACGGCGGTGCCGGGCGTGCCGAGGTCGCGTTCGGACAGGAACAGTTCGGAGGGATTGGTGACCTCGCGCAAGCCCAGGCCCGTCATCTCGAACACACCGATCTCGTCGGTCGGGCCGAAGCGGTTCTTCACGGCCCGCAGGATGCGGAATTGCTGCGAGCCTTCGCCTTCGAACGACAGGACGGCATCGACCATGTGCTCGACCACGCGGGGGCCGGCGATCTGGCCGTCCTTGGTGACGTGACCGACCAGGATGATGGCGGCGCCGGTCTTCTTGGCGAAACGAATCAGCGCCTGTGCCGAGGCGCGGACCTGTGTGACGGTGCCGGGGGCGGATTCCACCGTGTCGGTCCACATCGTCTGGATCGAATCGATCACGATCAGCCGCGGCACCGCGCCTTCCGACAGCGTCGAGACGATGTCCTCGACCGAGGTCTCGGCAGCCAGCTGCACCGGGGCATCGGACAGCCCGAGCCGCTCGGCGCGCAGGCGCACCTGCGCGATCGCCTCTTCGCCGGAGATATAGACGATGCGGTGGCCGGCACGCGCCATCAGGCTGGTGGCTTGAGTGAGCAGCGTCGATTTGCCGATGCCGGGATCGCCGCCGACCAGCAGCACCGAGCCGCGGACGAAGCCGCCGCCGGTGACGCGGTCGAGCTCGGTCATCCCGGAGGACAGGCGCGGGGCGTCCTGGGTTTTTCCGGCCAGGCTCTCCAGCGCAAACGTGCGGCCCTTGCGCTTGGAGCGGATCGAGACCGGCACGCTGCCGGTCGCGTCCTCTTCGGCGAGCGTATTCCACTCGCCACAGGACTCGCACTTGCCCTGCCAGCGGTTATAGGCCGCGCCGCAGTTCTGGCAGACGAAGGAAAGCGTGTTCTTGGCCATGGGGACGGTTGAGTCGGAGGGTTAGAGATCTGCTGATAGCACGGAATGGCGAGCCGTGAGGCCGATCACCCGCGCGCCCAATATCGCAATTCAACGCAACCGGTACACCCTTTGTTAGCTCTAGGCCGGCGCGCCAGGCCGGACTTTGCCAAATGTTAGCGGACGCGGGTCTAGTTTCGGAGCCAATACGGGGTGGCGAAAACGAATGACGGTTCTCTTGCGCTTCTTGCTCGTTGTGGGCATGGCCTGCGGCGTGTTCACGCTGATCGGCGGCGCCGTCGCGTCCGATGCAAAGCCTCTCAACATCGTTTTCGTCAATCCCGGCAAGACCGGCGAGGTCTATTGGGACATGGTCGCGCAGACCATGCAGGCCGCCGCCCGTGAGCTCGATGCGCATGTCGAGGTGCTGACCAGCGAGCGCAATTACCGCACCATGCAGGAGCTCGGGCTCGGCGTGCTGGCACGTTCCGACAAGCCCGATTTCCTCATTCTCTCGAACGAGGAGGCCGCTGCCGTTCCGATTCTGGAGGCGGCCGAGGCTGCCGGGGTCAAGACGCTGCTGCTGTCGAACACGCTGATTGGCGAGGATGCGGTGCGTCTCGGGCCGCCGCGCCAGAAGCTCAAGACGTGGCTTGGCGACATCACGACCGATCTTCGGACCGCTGGCGCGCGCATGGCCAATGCGCTGATCAGCGTGGCGCGTGCCGAGAAATGGCAGAGCCCGGACGGCAAGATCCACATTCTCGGTATCGGCGGCGACGAGATCACGCCGGCCTCGATCGCCCGCAACGCCGGTCTCAAGCTTGCCGCAGACGCCGCGTCCGATGTGGTGGTGGACCGGATGCTGTTCGCCAACTGGACGCAGTCCGAGGCCGAGCAGGTCACTGCGAATTATCTGAGCTGGGCCTCCCGCAAGGGCATCCGGCCCGCCGGCGTGTGGGCCGGCAACGATCCGATGGCGCTGGGAGCCATCAAGGCCATCTCGACGGCAGGCCTTGTGCCCGGCCAGGACATCCAGGTGGTCGGCCTCAACTGGTCAGAGGATGCGCTGCGCGCGATCAGGGCGGGGCGTCTGCTTCTGACCGACGGCGGCCACTTCCTGCTCGGCGGGTGGTCGATTGTGCTACTCCGCGACTATGCCGATGGCTGCGACTTCGCAACGGTTTCGCCTCGCATCGAGGTCAAGACGGCTGCGATCACCCGCGCAAACCTTGCTTCCGTCAGTGACCTGATCAGGACCCGTGCCTTCGAGCGGATTGACTTCACGCGGTTCAGGGCGAGGGCGGGACGCTGCGGGCAATATGATTTCTCCATCGATGCGCTCATCTCGTCGCTGGCGCCTCTGGAAGGTACCGCTGACTGATGCGAAACGGCGACGACATGAGTAATCCGGACCGCAAGGCGGCGCCTTCACGCGCGCGTTCGGTGGTTCGTGCGATGATCTGGGCCACCGTGCCGGTGCTGCTGGTGGTGCAGCTGCTTGCCTCCGCCGGAGTCGAGGTCTCGAGCTTCTGGTCGCAGATCAAACAGCTCGACGCGCGCATTGCACGCGTTGCCGAGAGCCGTGCCGAGCTGATCGCTGAGCCGCTCTGGAAGATGCGCTACGACCAGGTCACGAGCGTGCTCAACGAGATCATGCACGACGAGACCATCGCCGCCGCGGCTGTCTATGACGACACAGGCGTTGCAATCGCCCGGGTGGTGGCGCGACCTGCGGATCAGGCGGTTTCGGAGGTTTCCCGTCCGATCGGCTACCGCAACGGCAACATCGCCGTTGAGGCCGGCCGCATCGTGATCGCCTATTCCTACGCGACGGTCTATGCCGATACCGGCAGCCAGCTGATGCTGCTTCTCGTCGTCGGCCTGCTCGCAACGCTTGCGACTGTCGTTGCCATGCGGATATCGGCCAACATCTTCATCGGCAGGCCGCTCGCCGCGATCACGTCGGCAATCCAGCGCAGCAAACAGGACGGGCGCGCTTATCCGGCGGACATCAGATCGTCGAACGAATTCGGCCAGCTCGCGCAGGCCTTCAATGCCATGCAGCACACGACGTCGGGTGCGCTCGACCGGCTCGGGCACATGGCCTCGCACGATCCGCTCACGGGCCTGCCCAATCGCCGTTCGCTGTCGGAGCACCTGGTGACCTTGAGCCACGATGCCGGCTCGCCGGACTCGCTGATCGCCTTCTGCTTCATCGATCTCGACGACTTCAAGGGCATCAACGACACGTTTGGCCATGATGCCGGCGACAAGTTCCTGGTGCACATTTCCGAGCGTCTTCGCAACGCGGTCGAGCCGCAGGACTGGGTCGCGCGGCTCGGTGGCGACGAATTCGTCGTCATCCGCCCGGAGGTCAGCAACGAGGCGAGCGCGCAGGCATTCGCGCGCCAGCTGCTGGACGCGATTTCCGAACCGATCCGGCTGCACGACAAGCAGGTCGTGCCGCGCGCCAGCATCGGCCTTGCCGTGCGCCGCGCCGGCGATCCCGAATTGTCGCATCTGCCGGCGCTCGCCGACATCGCGCTCTACCATGCCAAGAGCAAGGCGCCGGGCACCGTCGCGGTGCTGGACGAAGCGCTCCAGCGCGACTATCGCCGCCGCCGGGATTTTGAGCTCGCCATTCCCGCAGGCTTCGCCGAGGGGCAGTTCGAGGTCTGGTATCAGAGCCAGGTCGATCTGGCGAGCCAGGCTGTCGTCGGCCTCGAAGCGCTCATTCGCTGGCGTCACCCCGAGCACGGTGTCATCGGTCCCGGCGAATTCCTGCCGCTGATCGAGCGCAGCGGCAACAATGCGCGGCTGACGCACTATGTGCTCACCGACGCCTGTCGCGCGCTCAAGCGCCTGGCTGCCGCCGGCAGGCCGGATATCCGGATCGCAATCAATCTGCCGCCCTCCGAGCTCGCCGACCATTCGCTCGCCGCCGAGCTGCGCGCGACCTGTGCGCGCTTCGATGTCGCGCCTTCCTCGCTGGAGCTGGAGATCACCGAGGGCTCGCTGATCAACAACATCGCCAGCGCCTCCGAGACGCTGCATCGGCTGCGGCGCCTGGGCGCCACGATCGCGCTCGATGATTTCGGCACGGGCTACAGCTCGCTGGCGCACCTCAGGCATTTCCCGTTGGACACGGTCAAGATCGACAAGGCCTTCATCAGCGAGATCCCAGACAGTGCGGAAGACAAGGCGATCGTCGGCGTCATTGCCTCGCTCGCCGGCACGCTCGGGCTGACGCTTGTCGCGGAAGGCATCGAGCGGGCCGAGCAGGCGCAGGCGATGCGCGAGATGGGCGTGACGCTCGGGCAGGGCTACCTCTATCATCGGCCGCAGCCACTCGATGCTGTCTTGCAATGGCTCGAGGGACAGGCCGAGAGCCGCATCCTCTCCGACAGCCCGTCGATCGCGCCCGAATTCGCCGCCTGAGCGCGATTACGGCTGCGTCGCGTTCCAGAGCATCGAGAGCCCGGCGGCGATCATGATCGCGTCCATCACCAGGCGGAACATGTCCGGCTTCAGGTGCAGCACGAAGCGTTTTGCGATGAACGCGCCCGACATCAGCGAGGCGCCTGCGACCAGCCCCTTGATGAAGACGTCCTGCGTCAGTGCGCCGAAACGTTCGAAGGTCACGGATTTTGCGAAGTAGAGGCCAAGCGAGGAGGCGGCCTCGGTGGCGAGGAAGGCGCCCTTGCTGAGCCCGTAGAACAGGAACAGCGGCACGCTGAGCGGGCCGGTCGAGACCACGATGCCGGTGAGATAGCCAATAACCGCGCCGCCGATCGCGAGATGCCAGAGATTGGCCTTCAGGTCATGCCGCGCCAGCCAGTGCCGGACCGGCACCATCGCGATCAGAAAGATGCCGATGGCGAGATCGACGGCATGCGAGGGCAGCGCCAGCAACGTCCGCGCACCAAGGACTGCAGACGGAATGCCCGTCACCGAATAGGCCGCGCAGGCCCGCCAGTCGACCTCGCGCCACCATGCCAAAATCCGCGAAAAATTCGCCATCACGGAGGCGACCGCCATGATCGGCACGGCTTCCTTCGGCCCGTAGGCGTAGACCAGCACCGGCATCAGCATGATCGACGATCCCGTGCCGACGATGCCTGAGACGGTGCCGGCGATGAGGCCGACGATGAGGACGAAGAGGACGGCCAACGACGGAACCCCGAGAATCGGAGCAGTCTAGCCGGAAGAGGGGGCGTGAGTGAATGGCGGCGCTCCGTGTTCCGCGTCCCGGACGCGCTGCAACGCTCTTCGCGTTGCTGCGCTGCGTCCGGGACACGAGCGGGGTTTTCGCGCGCAACTGCTTCAACTTCGTCATTGCGAGCGCAGCGAAGCAATCCGCACTGTCGCCGCGGAAAGACTCTGGATTGCTTCGCTGCGCTCGCAATGACAGAGGATGAACGGCAGCGCCCCTCAGCCTTGCTCGTCCATGACCCGCAGCTTCTCGACGCGACGGCGGAAATCCTCGTCCGTGGAGAATTCAGCGGAAAGATAGGACGAGACCAGATCCACGGCGAGCCAGGCGCCAACGATCTGCGCACCGATGCACATGACGTTGACGTCGTCATGCTCGACGCTCTGATGGGCGGAATGGATGTCGTGGCAGACCGCGGCGCGGATACCCTTCATCTTGTTGGCCGCGATCGAGGCGCCGACGCCGGTGCCGCAGACCATGATGCCGCGGGCCGCTTCGCCCGAGGTCACCTTCTGCGCCACCGCGCGTGCGATGTCGGGGAAGTCGACCGGCTTGTCGTCATAGGAGCCGACGTCGAGGACGTCGTGGCCGAGGCTGCGGATGTGGTCGATAATTGTCTGTTTGAGCGGCCAGCCGGCGTGGTCGGATCCGATGACGAGACGCATGTGAGTTCCTTCTTGATCTTGCATGGGCCATGACAGCCGGAATGCGGCTGTCATGGTTTTCTCTGGTCTTAGCTACGCATGTCGGCCGGCAGATCGACGCCGTGGAATTTCTTGTAGACCGCGTTGAGCTTGCCGTTCTTGACGTTCTCGACAATCCAGGCGTTGAGCTTGTCCATCAGGCGCTGCTCACCCTTCTTCAGGCCGATGGCGAGGTCGAAGGTCGCGAGCGGAATCTTGGATTCGAAGATGCGCGCGGGATTCTTGACGCCGATCTGGTTGATGATCGTGGCCGAGGTGCCGACGCAATCGACCTGGCCGGAGACGGCCGCCGTCACTTCCGTGGCGTCGTCGTCATAGCGGGCGATCTTGAGATCCTTGTCCTTCATGTTCGACAAGGTGGTGTCCTGCGTGGTGCCGCGCGAGACGCCGATCGTCTTGTCCTTCAGGTCGGACCAGTCCTTGACGTTGAGCGATTTCAAGCAGCCGACGTCGGATTGCAGCGTCGCATAGCGCTTGGTGAAGTCGATCACCTTGGCGCGTTCGGCCGTCACCGACAGCGTCGAGATGATGATATCGGCCTTGCCGGTCAGGACGTTCGGGATGCGCGTTGCGCCGGTGGTCTGGACGAATTCGAGCTCAAGCCCCCAGTCCTTGGCGAGCAGTTGCGCCACTTCGACATCGGAGCCGGTCGGCTTCATGGTGGAATCCATCATGCCCGAGGGCGGAATGGCGAGGTCGGTCGAGATGCGGATCTTCTTGGCCTGATTGATGTCGTCGAGCAGATCAGCCCATGCCGGCGTAGCGGCCATCATGACGAGGCCAAATAGCGCAGCGGCTCTCCCCAGCAGTTTCTTGTTTGTCATCCCTGGTTCTCCTCTCCCTGTTACGATTTTAAGTTTCCTGTGCCGACGAACTGCGTCAGCTCCGGCGTCGTTGGCGACGTCAGGATCGAGGCGGGTCCGGTCTCATGGACCTTGCCGCGATGCATGAAGACGATGCGATCGGCGATGCCCTTGGCAAAACCCATCTCGTGGGTGACCATCACCATGGTCATGCCGTCCGCCGCGAGTTGCTCGATCACCTTGAGCACCTCGGCGGTGAGCTCGGGATCGAGCGCGGAGGTAACCTCGTCGAACAGCATGACTTTCGGCTGCATCGCGAGCGAGCGGGCGATCGCGGCGCGCTGTTGCTGGCCGCCGGAGAGCTGCTCGGGATAGGCGTGCAGCTTCTCCTCGAGTCCGACCTGCGCCAGCACTTTTCGCGCGAGGTCCCTCGCCTGCGACGCGGCGATACCCTTTACCGCGCAGGGCGCGAGCGTGATGTTCTGCTCGATGGTGAGATGCGGAAACAGATTGTAGCTCTGGAACACGATGCCGACGTCCTGGCGTAGCGCGCGCAGATCGACGTCGGGACGGTCGACCCGGTGTCCGCAGACGACGATCTCGCCGCCGTCGACCTTCTCGAAGCGGTCGATGCAGCGCAGCGCCGTGCTTTTGCCGGAACCGGAACGGCCGATCAGCGCCAACACCTCGCCGCGCTCGACGGCAAAGGAGACGCCATCGAGCACCCGAAGCGGGCCAAAGCTCTTCTGCACGTCGCGAAGCGACACGATCGGTTCGGAGGAGGGATTGTTTTGCTGCATGTCAGGCTGGTGCGAGGTTGGATCTGCCACGCCCCATCCACCGCTCCAGCCTCTGGCTGAACAGCGACAGGGGATAGCACATGGCGAAATAGGTGACGGCGATGATGGCGTAGATCGCGAACGGCTCGAACAGCGAGTTGTTGACGATCTGGCCCGAGCGCATCAGCTCGACGAAGCCGACGACGGAGGCGAGCGAGGTGTTCTTGATGATCTGCACCACGAAGCCGACGGTCGGCGGCGTCGCGATGCGGATCGCCTGCGGCAGGATCACCTTCATCATGCGCTGGGTGCGGCTCAGCGCCAGGCCCTCGGCGGCTTCCCATTGCGGTTTCGGCACCGACTGGATGCAGCCGCGCCAGATCTCGCCGAGATAGGCGGCAACATACAGCGTCAGCGAGGCGCCGGCGGCCGCGAGCGGCGAGACCTTGAGCCCGATGGCGGCGAGGCCGAAATAGCCGAGGAACAGGATGACGAGCAGCGGCGTGCCCTGAATGAGCTGGACGTAGACCGCGCTGGCGATGCGTACCGATTTGAGCGGCGAGATCCGCGCCAGCGCGATCACGAAGCCGACGATGCCGCCGCCGATCAGTGCGATCACCGAGAGACCAATGGTCCATAGCGCGCCCTGGCCGAGAAACATCAGATGGTTGATGTTGAGATGTCCGCCCATGGTCATCTCACAAGGGGGTGCCGAGCCGGCGCCGGCGCGGAAACAGCACGAGGCCGAGGCCCCAGAAGCCCGCGCGCATCACCAGCGACAGGATGACGTAGAGCACGGCGACGATGATGTAGGTCTCGAACGCACGATAGGTGTCCGACTGGATGTAGTTGGCGACGGCGGTGAGTTCTTCCGCCGATATCTGCGAGCAGACCGAGGAGGCCAGCATCAGCAGCACGAACTGGCTGGTCAGCGCCGGATAGACCCTCTCGATCGCCGGCAGCAGGATGATGTGCCAGTAGATTTGCAGGCGCGACAGCGCCAGGCCCTCTGCCGCCTCGATCTGTCCGCGCGGGATCGCCTCGAAGCCGGCGCGCATGATCTCGGCGGTGTAGGCACCGACATTGATGGTCAGCGCGGCCACGGCCACGATGAAGGCGGAGAATTTCAGGCCGAGGCTGGCGAGGCCGAAATAAACCAGGAAGATCTGCACCAGCAGCGGCGTGTTGCGGATGGCCTCGACATAGACTTTGCAGGCGCCTGCGATCAGCGAGCTTCGCGAGCCACGGCCGATGGCCGCGAGCGTGCCGAACAGGGCGCCGAACACCGTCGCGAAAGCCGCCAACTCCAGCGTCAGCGCAGCGCCGGCCAGGAAATTTGGCCAACGCTCCAGCACTGCGGGAAAGTCGAGTTGGAGGCTCATCGTATCAGGGGCAGCCGGTCGTCTGGTTGGTCATGCGGTCATAGACGCGGAACAGCGCCTGGTTGCCGTTGTTGCCTTCGCCGTGCGCGCGCGCATCGACATACTGGCTGGTGACGAGCGCGGTGCCGGGCAGGGGCACGCTCAGCGCCTGCGCTTGCTCCTGCACGAGGCGAAGGTCCTTGAGCTGCAGATCGATCCGGAAGCCGGCGGAGGCGTCGCCCGCGATCATCGCGGGGCCGAGCTTGTCGAGCATCCAGGAGGCGGCGGAGCCGCCGAGCAGCACGCGGCGCAGCAGATTGAGATCGAGGCCGGACGCGCGACCGAGCGCGAGCGCTTCACAGATCGCCTGGATGTTGATGCCGCAGATCAGCTGATTGCAGAGCTTGACGGTCTGGCCTGCGCCGGCCGCCCCGACATGCGTGATCGTCGTGCCCAACGCGCGGAAGAACGGCTCGGCCTGCGCGAAGGCGGCCGCATCGCCGCCGGCCATGATCGAGAGCGCGGCGTTCTTGGCGCCAACGGGCCCACCCGAGACCGGCGCGTCGATGAAGCTGACGCCGACTTTTTGCAGGTCGGCATGAATGCGGCGGACGGCGACCGGCGAGATCGTACTCATGTCGACGATGAGCTTGCCTGGGGGCGGGGACTTCAGGAGGCCGTGCTCGCCGTAAATGGTTGCCTCGACATGGGGCGTGTCGGGCAGCATGGTGATGACGATGTCGGCGCCTTGTGCGGCATCGGCAGGGCTCTTGGCGCGTGTCGCGCCTTCCTTGACGACATCAGCAACAGCAGCCTCATTGAGATCGAACGCGCGCACCGCGTGCCCGGCTTTGAGAAGATTGCGCACCATCTCCAGGCCCATCGTGCCGATGCCGATGAAGCCGACATTGCCCTTGTCGTTCCGTCCCATGTTAGTCTTCCGTTTCTTGTTTCGTCTGTCTGTGCTCAGCGCGAGGCGCTGGTCTTGTCCAAGGTCTTGTCCAAGTCGCCGACGACGGCGCGTCGGCGGAATTCGTCGCCAATTGCAAAATGCTTGCGCAGCGTCGCGTCCGCCCGCTCGGGGTCGCGTGCGATCACGGCTTCGAAGATGCGGCGGTGGTCGTCGATCAGATAGGTCTTCATCGACGGGAAGGCCTGCACCAGCTCGCGGCGGTTGCGGTGCGAATGGGTCAGCAGGCCCGCCATCGAGCTATGCAGGACCGTCAACGTCTCCGAATGCGAGGCCACCACAATCGAGCGATGGAATTCGAAGTCGGCCATGCCGCCGGCATCGGCCTCGTCGATCGTCTCGCCGATCTTCGCAAGCGTGCGTTGCAGGCGTTCGAAATCGGCAATGTTGGCGCGTTCGCAGGCGAGACGGATCGCCTGGCATTCGATCGCGACGCGCGCCTGCATGACGTCGTCGAGCATGTCGGCCTGCTGGGCGAGCGCGAAGGTGAAGAAGTCGTTCAGGACCGAGACGTCCGGCCGGGTCACGACGGTGCCGATCCGGTCGCGGATCTCGACGATGCCGAGCACGGTGAGGGCGCGTAGCGCCTCGCGGACAATGGGCCGGCTGACGCCGAGAAGGGTTGCCAGCTCGCGCTCGGAAATCAGGCGGTCGCCGGGCTTGAGCGAGCCAGCAAGCAGGCGCTCGCGCAAGAAGGCGAACACCTTCTCAAACCCTTTTTCGCCTTCGGCGGCTCGCTTGAGCTCCATTCCCTGTCTCTTTTTGGTCTGATCTTGGTCAGACCAGTAAGCTAACCAGAGCAGCCGCGTCAAGGGCCTTGGTAAACGGCCGATGTCGCAGGCGCGCCCAATCCGACCGGTTCCCCGGCCGGATCCTTCAAATTTGAAGCGTATTGATCGGAGCGTTCACTCAAAGAATTTGAGGCCCGCGATGCCCGATCATCATTCCTTCTCCGCCCTCGACCGCCATGCGGTGCTCAGCGGATCCGACAATGGCTTTCCCTGGTACGCTGGCGCGATGCTCGCGTTTGAGGCGAGCGAGGTGGTGCGGCTGCGCTGCGAGAAGCTCAGCCATGGCGACGAGGCCGCGGGGCAGGAAGCGGTGCTGATGGTGAGCGAGAAGATCGCCGCGGCCTTCGAGGCGACCGTGAGCCTGCTGGCTGGCGCAACGCCGGCGGCCGTCGTCCAGCGCTATCGCGAGCATGTCGCGGCGAACGCCAAGCGGCTGTCCGCGAACGAAACTCCCTGACGGAGCTTTCGCTGCTGACAGCATGTTGGCAGCAGGGGCGGGCTACGACCACCTCCTGACAAAACGGGGAGCGGTTCATGCCGATCGAGGCAAGCTGTCATTGCGGTGAGACGGTGTTCGAGGTGACGGAGGCGCCAGCGAACGTGACGCGCTGCACCTGCTCGCTCTGCGCCAAGCGCGGCGCGCTGTGGGCCTATTACACGCCGGCGCAGTTTCGCCTGCTGTCGCCCGCCGACAACGTCGCGACCTATCTCTGGGGCAGCCGCACGGTCAAACATCATTTCTGCGCGAACTGCGGCTGCGGCACCTATTCGGAGTCGCCGGACTGGTCGACCGGCAAACCCGATTTCGATAATCCCAGAGTTGGCGTCAACGCGCGCCTGTTCGACGATTTCGATCTCGAGGCCGTGCCGGTGAACATGATCGACGGCAAGAATTTGTGGTGAGCACTTTGGGGGCACGCATACCTGCTGCACGTCCCTGCTCTTGAGACCGTTTTGAAAAGCTGGTTTGTTCCGCCCCAGAAAAAGGGAGGAAACCATGATGCGTCTTTTTACGCGAGTGATGCTCGCAATGTGTCTGGTCGTTGCAGCCGGCTTCCATGCACAGGCGCAGACCAGGCCGAAAGTTACCTCGCTCGGACCTGACTTTCCTAAAGCCGCGCTGTTCGTCGGCAACAGCTTTTTCTATTACAACAACGGCATGCCCGGGCATCTCTCCTTCATGGAGCGGGCCGCGGATGCTGAGAACAAGGCGGCGTATCGCAACACCATGGCCACGATCGGCGGCTCCGGCCTCGACTGGCACGACATGGACAATCTGCTGCGCCCGGGTGGCCTCGGCGCTTATTCCTTCGACGATCAGAATGTCGTCATCTTCAACAAGCCGGGCAGGCAGTTCGATGCCGTCGTGATGATGGATTGCAGTCAGTGCCCGATCCATCCACAGCTGAAGGACGCATTCACGACCTTCGCCAAGAAGGACAGCGAGATCGTTCGCGCCCACGGCATGCGGCCGGTGCTGTTCATGTCCTGGGCCTATGCCGACAAGCCGGAGATGACGGAGGGGCTCGCTGAGGCCTACACCGTGGCGGGCAATGCCAATGATGCGCTCGTCATTCCCGCAGGTCTCGCCTTCGCGCGCGTGCGCAAGCTGCAACCGGAGCTCAATCTCTATGCGCCGGACAAGCGGCATCCGAGTCCCGCCGGTACGTATCTGGCGACCTGCGTGACGTTTGCCGCGCTGACAGGACGGTCGCCGGTCGGTAACTCCTACACGATGGGCCTGGATGCGCCGGCGGTGGAGCTGCTGCAAAAGGCAGCCTGGGAGACGGTGCAGGACTATTACGGGCGCTGATCTGGCGCGATCTCGTAGGGTGGGCAAAGCGAAGCGTGCCCACCAATTCTGATTTGGTTGAAGGAGATGGTGGGCACGGCGCAAGGCCGCCTTTGCTACGGCGGCGTTGATCTATTTCAACACCACCCACGTCGGCGCGTGATCGCTCGCACCATCCTCGCCGCGAACCGTCTTGTCGACGCCGGCCTTGGCCAGGCGTGAGACGAGGGCAGGGCTCAGCAGCAGATGATCGAGCCGCAGGCCAGCATCGCGCGGCCAGCGGTTTCGCTTGTAATCCCAGAACGTGTAGATGCGCTTCTCCGGATGCAGCTCGCGGATCGCATCGCACCAGCCTTGTTCGACGAGTGATGCAAACGCCGCGCGGCTCTTCGGCTGGATCAAGGCATCCTTGTCCCATGAGCGCGTCGGATAGATGTCGATCTCATCAGGCGCGACGTTGTAGTCGCCGGCGAGCACGACCGGCAGATCCTGCTTGATGAAGGTTTTGGCGTGGCGCTTGAGCCGCGCGAACCAGTCGAGCTTGTAATCAAACTTCGGCCCCGGCTGCGGATTGCCGTTCGGCAGATAGATGCTGGTGACGATGACACCGCGCACGGCGGCTTCGATGTAGCGGGCTTCGAGATCGTCAGGTTTTCCCGGCAAGCGGTCGCGGGTGAGAATGGGGTCAGTGTTGCGGGCGAGGATGGCGACGCCGTTCCAGGTTTTTTGTCCACGCCATACCGCGCCGTAACCGGCCTTTTCGATCGCGGCCGCCGGAAATTCGCCATCACTTGCCTTCAATTCCTGAAGCGCGACGACATCAGGCTTCGCCACTTTCATCCATGCCAACAGATTGGGCAGGCGGCGGTTGATGTTGTTGATGTTGAATGTCGCGATCTTCATGTAGAGCTAGCGGCCTCTCACCTTCCGTCACCGGAGATACAATGTCCAAGTTGAACTTTGCCGCTTTCGTCGTCGTTGTCGCGATCTCCGGAGCGGCGTCGGCACAATCGTCCGATCCGCGCGGCGCCTGCAAGGCCGACTATGACAAATTCTGCGCCGGCATTGCGCCTGGTGGCGGCAAGGTCATCGCCTGCCTCGACGCCAAGCGCGATCAGCTCAGCGCGAGCTGCAAGACCGCGCTCGACGGCCGGAAGAAGAAGTAAGCTTCGTGTCCCGGACGCGGCGCAGCACGAAGTGATGCGACGCAGAGCCGGGACCCCTCTCACCACAAGCGCTGGGCCCCGACTCTGCAGCGCACTACGCCGCGAAGCGCGGCGCATTGCGCTGCGTCCGGGGCACGAAAGTGTTGACTAGGAGGGCAGTGGCGGCGGAGCCGTAGGCTGCTCGATCGGCGGCGGCGCGGGGGGCTGCTCGGCTGCCGGCGCGGGCTCCGGCTTCGTCAGCGGCTCTACCGCATTGCCGCCCTTGTAGACTCGCGCGTACCGGTGGCCGAGGCTGGTCAGCACCTCGTAGCCGATCGTGCCGAAATGATGCGCGAGCTCGTCGACGGTGATGCCTTCGCCGAGCAGCGTCACCATGTGGCCGCGCCGCGCTGCGTTCGGCGGCAAATCGGTGATGTCGATTGCGATCAGGTCCATCGAGACGCGGCCCGCGACCGGGCAGCGCTTGCCGGCGACGATCACTTCGGCGCCGCGGGTGCCGTCGTTGGAGCTGGCGGCGCGGAAATAGCCATCGGCATAGCCGACCGCGATGATCGCGAGCTTGGTCGGCCGCCGCGCGGTCCAGGTGCCGCCATAACCAACGGTCTCGCCGCGCTCGATAGTGCGGGTCTGCACGATGCGCGCCTTGAGGTCGACGACCGGCTGCATCGGATTGTCGGCCTCCGGCGTCGGATTGACGCCATAGAGGGCGGCGCCGGGCCGCACCAGGTCGAACTGGAAGGGAGCGCCGAGGAAGATTCCGGACGAATTGGCGAGCGCTGCCGGCACGCCGGAGAATTCGCTGGCGATGCCGCGGAAGGCTGCGAGCTGTTTTGCGTTGATCTGGCTGTTGAGCTGCTCGGCCGAGACCAGATGGCTCATCACCAGCGTGATGCCGTGGTCGCCGGCATTGATGCGGGGGATGATGGCCTGCGCTTCCGATAACGTCAGCCCGAGCCGGTTCATGCCGGTGTCGATATGGATCGCGGCGCCACCGCTCCAGCCGGTGCGGCGGCAGAACACGTCCCATTCGGCGAGCTCGTTGAGATCGCCGATCACCGGCCGGCAGTTGATCTTGGCGTAGTGCTCGCCGGTGTTCTGGAAATAGCCGCCGAGCACGTAGAGCGCGGCTTCCGGCACGGCACCGCGCACGTTGCGGGCTTCCTCGATGGTGGCGACGAAGAAGGTCTTGCAACCGGCCTTGTTCAGGGCCCGCGCGACCTGTGCGGCGCCGCAGCCATAGGCGTCGGCCTTGATCACCGCCGAGCACTCGGCCGGCACCGCCGTCTTCTCGAGCTTGCGCCAATTGGCGATGATGGCGTCGAGATCGACGGTGAGCACGCCGCCAAAGGCAGCGAGCGCGGCAGCCTGATTGGCCTCCGCGGAGAGGAGGCCGGATTGCGGGGTCATTTTCGTGTCGGACGCCATTGTCATGGCGACGTTTTACGCAAGAGGCGGATACTGTTCAAGGAACTCTGCTGGTTCTAGGAACTCAGTAGTCGTTGCCGCTGCGAGCCGGCATCTGGCTGTCAGGCGCGAGGTCGCCGAACCTGGTGACCGAGGCTTCGAACGCCAAATCGACGGTGCCGGTCGGGCCGTGACGCTGCTTGCCGATGATGACCTCGGCCTTTCCGTGCGCAAGACTCATGTCAAGCTGCCACTTCTCGTGTTCAGGCGTGCCTGGGCGGGGCTCCTTCATCGCGAGGTAATATTCCTCGCGGTAAACGAATAGGACGACGTCGGCGTCCTGCTCGATCGAACCGGATTCACGCAAGTCGGAGAGCTGCGGCCGTTTGTCGTCGCGGGATTCGACCTGGCGTGAGAGCTGGGACAGCGCGATCACGGGAACGTTGAGCTCCTTGGCGAGTGCCTTCAGGCTGGTCGTGATCTCCGTGATTTCTTGCACGCGATTATCGCTCCGCTTGCCCGAACCCGAGAGCAGCTGGATGTAGTCGATCACGAGGAGATCGAGGCCCTTCTGGCGCTTCAGGCGGCGCGCGCGCGCCATCAGCTGCGCGATCGACAGACCGCCGGTCGCGTCGACATAGAAAGGCAGCGATTGCAGCTCGATCGAGACCTCCCGGATCTTCTCGAAATCGGCTTCCGAGATGCCGCCGCGGCGGATGTGGGAGGAGGGAACGCCGGTGCGCTCGGCCACGATGCGCGTGGCGAGCTGGTCGGCCGACATTTCGCAGGAGAAGAAGCCGATCACGCCGCCATTGGCGGCCTTCGTGGTGCCGTCGGCCTGGAGTTCCGGAACGTAGGCTCGTGCGACATTGTAGGCGATGTTGGTCGCAAGCGACGTCTTGCCCATGCCGGGGCGTCCCGCGACGATGATGAGGTCGGAGTGCTGCAACCCGCCCATCTTGGTGTCGAGGTCGCGCATACCCGTCGAGATGCCCGACAGCTTGCCGTCGCGCTGGAACGCCTTTGCCGCGAGATCGACCGCGACCGCCAACGCCTGCGAGAATTTCTGGAAGCCGCCGTCATAGCGGCCGGACTCGGCAAGCTCGTAGAGCCGGCGCTCGGCGTCCTCGATCTGCGCCCGCGGTGCAAAATCGACCGGCGCGTCATAGGCGACATTGACCATGTCCTCGCCGATGCCGATCAGGTCGCGGCGCAGCGCGAGATCGTAGATGGTCCGGCCATAGTCCTGGGCGTTGATGATGGTGGTCGCTTCGGCCGCGAGGCGCGCCAGATATTGCCCGATGGTCATGCCGCCGACGTCGGTGTCGGCGGGGAGGAACGTCTTCAGCGTCACGGGCGTGGCAATCTTGCCCATCCGGATCAGGCTGCTGGCGGTCTCGTAGATGGTCTGGTGCAGCGGTTCGAAATAATGCTTCGGCTCCAGGAAGTCGGAGACACGATAGAAGGCGTCGTTGTTGACCAGGATCGCGCCCAGAAGGCTCTGTTCCGCCTCGATATTATGCGGCGCGCTCCGATAGGCGGGAGTTCCGGCTTCGGGCGCGAGTTTGAGAACGTTCGAATCAGTCAGGGCCATGGTCGGACGTGGTTAGCAATTTTCTGGGGCGGATGCGGGGCCGGGATAAAGCGCCGCCTCAGGGCAAAGCGGAAGCAAAAGCTGACCGCTATCAACCGCTCAGTTAAAATGGTGGATGATTAGCAGCCGCAGCACGCGCCGCGCTTGACGGATTTTTGCGGAACTCGCCCGGCCTGAAACGGGCCGCGACCGTGCCGTGGAAAAATCCTGAAACGGTGAACCTAATGAATTGGCGCGAAGACGTATCGAAGAGCGTGCAAAATGGCACGCGCCGGGAGCTTTCGGCTCGCCTTCAGACCAGCAGGAGGTAGACCAGCGCCACTAGGGCCGCTCCGACGCCGGTGGCGATCAGGGCGTAATCGGTGCGGAGGTCGTCCTGCACGTCGAACGAGGTTTGGGTCTCTTTGCTCATGGCGACGGTCTAAGCCAGCCCCGACCAGACTTATGTGAAGCAGATCACATCTCCCCGGATTCTTTCGGGAGTAGAGCCGGAACAGGCGGGCGGGCAGGGGATTATCCCCGACGACCCGCCAACAGGGAACGAGGCGAGCGATGCGGCCAGAACGGCAGCACCAGAATTGGCGAAGCGAGGCAGGCAGCCGGCTTTGGCTGTCCGGGCTGATCGCGGCCATGCAGCATGCCGAGCAGCCGGAAGTCCGCCGCCAGCCGGTCGCCCCCGAAATCCTTGACGCACTGCGGGCGCAATTGGCGTTAACGGCCTCTTGCCGGCCCTCCCAGATCTCGACCCTGCGTCACTAGGACTTATTCACCAGCCAGCTTCAGCCTGGGCCTGACGCCGCCTTCGATCGCCCGCAGTCGGGTTTCCTCGCGCGCGATGTAGGCGCGCGTGATCGGCACGACGCCCTGACGCCTGGTGAGCTGGATCTGGAAGTTCATCATGGCCTGCTTGCGGAAGGTCATCTCGCAGGCCGCCAGATAGAATTCCCACATCAAGGCGAAGCGCTCGTCGTAGAGCTGCACGGCCTCCTCGCGCCGCGCCATGAAGCGCTCCCGCCAGGCCTTCAGCGTCTCGGCATAATGCAGGCGCAGGATCTCGATGTCGCAGACCAGAAGGCCCGCGCGTTCGATCGCCGGCAGCACCTCGGACAGAGCGGGGATGTAGGCGCCGGGGAAGATGTATTTGGCGATCCAGGGATTGGTGGAATCCGGGCCCTGCGAACGGCCGATCGAGTGCAGCAACATGACACCGTCTTCGCTCAGGAGTTCGGCGCAGCGCTGGAAATAAGCATCGTAGAACCTGGCCCCGACATGCTCGAACATGCCGACCGAGACGATGCGGTCGAATGGGCCGTTAATGTCGCGATAGTCCTGGAGCAGGAATCTCGCCGATCCGGTCAGGCCCTTCTCGGCCGCGCGCGCATTGGCGACCTGTAATTGCTCGGTCGACAGCGTGACGCCGGTGACGTCGGCGCCGGCAATCTCGGCGAGATAGAGGCCGAGCCCGCCCCAACCCGAGCCGATGTCGAGCACGCGCTGGCCGCGCTTGATGCGCAGCTTTGCGGCGACGTGCCGCTTCTTGGCGAGTTGCGCGTCGTCGATCGTCGTGTCCTGCGTCTCGAAATAGGCGCAGCTGTATTGCTTGTCGGCATCGAGGAAGAGCGAATAGAGCCGCGCGTCGAGATCGTAATGATGCGCGACATTTTTGCGCGAGCGCGAGCGCGGATTGAACTGCTTCAAACGCCGCGTCAGGTAGCGCAGGTGCCACCAGGGCTTTGCCCACTGCGGCAATAGGTCGGGTTGATCGAGCAGGATCGCGAGGGCATCAGCTATGCTGCCGCGCTCGACGACGAACTCGCCGTCCATATAGGCCTCGCCAAGTCCGAGCTCGGGATTGACGAGGATCTTTCGTTCTGCATCCGCAGTGACGAAGCGGACTGCGATCGGCTCGCCCGAGCCGTCGCCGACGGTGAACTTCGATCGCTTTGCCGTGGTCACCGTCATCGACCCGCGGCGAATAAATTGAGACAGGAATCTACGCAACAAACGGTCCATCGACATCTTGCCTCTCGGTAACCCGAAAGATGCGACTAACCCGCCTCCATATTGACGCCCGGGCGTCGCAACGGTTCCTATGCGTTTGCATCTAAATGGAGGAAGGATGTCCGGGGCCGCTACCAGGCTGTGTTCATGGCTGATATTCGAAAAGCGCTTAATCACATCCTTGCGCGCGGGGCCTGCTTCCATTCGCGGCTCAATCGGATAAAAGGTGACCCGCCGCCGCGCCGCCTGCCGGCTGCACCTCTCGGAATTCAATGGAGATGATGGGAATGTCGAGCCGAGCGCTCAGCCTCGCGACGGTATTGCTTTTGATCGGCTTCGGCGCGACCGATACCGTTCTTGCGCAGGCAACGAACCTCGAGGCCGGCAAGAGCCCGTCCCAGATTTTCGCGCAGACCTGTAACGCGTGCCACAAGAGCCCGCGCGGTCTGTTGAAGTCCGTGCCGCCGGGGTCGCTGCCGGGATTCCTGCGCCAGCACTACACGACGAGCTCGGACATGGCGGGCATTCTCGCCTCCTACCTCGTCTCCAACGGTGCTGCCGACACCCGCTACCAGGCCAAGGACGGCAAGGACAGGAAGGACGGCGCCAAGGAGAAAGAAGCGAACACCGCGCCTGGCCAGTCGCCCGAGCATCAGGGGCGCCGCCAGCGTTCGCAGGAAACCGCCAAGCCGGACGCCGAAGGCGCAGCTCCGGCCGCCGAAGGCCGCCAGAAGCGCGCGGCGCGGCCGAGCGAGGAGGGCGCCAAGGAAGGCCTGAAGCCTGAAGGTCAGGCAGCGCCAGAAGGACGCAAGGGCAAGCGTCGCGGCAAGCCCGGGACCGAGGAAGCACCGAAGATCGACGCCGCCGCACCGGCAAGTGAAGAGAAGAAGAGCGAGCCGAAGGCCGAGTCCAAGCCCGAGGCCGCCAAGGTCGAGCCCGAGGCCAAGCCTGACAGCGGCAAGCCTGAGAGCGGCAAGCCGGCCGAGAAGCCCGTCGAAACCAGGCCTGACAGCGCCAAGGTCGAGCCGCGCGGGAGCGAGCCGCCGGCGCTGCGGCCAGATCCGGTGCCGCAGGTGACGCCGGCCCCGCCGGGTGCCGCCGCGCCCAAGCCGGTGGAAGAAGCGGCTCCCAAGCCGGTTGCGCCCGCCGCGAGCTCCGAACCGGCGGCCAAGCCGCAGGAGCCGGCTCCGCCCGCGACCGCCGCGGCCCCGCCGCCGGCAGAGTCCTCCGGACCGCCCGCGCCGCCGATCTCGCGGTAACACCCCCATTTTCCGATCGACTTGCGGAGGCCGCGTTCATCGCGGTCTCCGCGTCGTCTTGACCGTGGCTAGAGTAACACTCTAGAGTATTGCTCTAGGAGGCGCCGATGACCGCGAGTGTACGTGACGATTTGTTGGCGGCCGGGCTTGCCGTGTTCGACCGCGTCGGCTTCGAGGCTGCGACGGTGGCGGCGATCCGTACCCGGGCGCGCGCCTCCAACGGCAGCTTCTTTCATGTGTTCGGATCGAAGAAGGAGCTCGCGGGCGCGCTGTTCCTGGAGGTGCTCCGGCACTATCACGCCGCGGTGCTGGCCGCGCTCGATCCGGTGCCCGATGCCGGGCAAGGCATCGATCGCCTGATCCGGGCGCATCTCGACTGGGTGGCCACCAGCCGGCGCGAAGCGCGCTATCTGTTCGAGATCTCGCGCAGCGAATGGGGTGAGGACGTCCGCGACGCCCAGCGTGCGCAGAATGCGCGCCTTGCCGAAGGCATCGAGCGTTGGCGCGTGCCGCTGGTCGCACACGGCGAGCTGCTGCCGATGACGCCGGTGATGTTCGTCAGCCAGCTCATCGGTCCGGCCCAGATTTTTTGCCGCGCCTTCCTGTCGGGACGCGACCGCGCCGATCCGCGCAGCGAGGTCGATTCGCTGGTTGCCTGCGCCATTCGCGCGCTGGTGCCGCCCGATCGCATCAGGAAATAATAAGGAGAGGTCGCATGCGCAACGAAGCAGATCCCGAATTCGCAGCCGTAGCCGAGCGCATTCACGCCAATGTCGGCCGGCAAGGCTTTATGAATCTGGTCGGTGCCGAGCTGTCGGAATTGTCGCGCGGCACCTGCACGATTGCAGTCGAGCGCCGGCCGGAGCTGTTGCAGCAGCACGGCTTCTTCCACGGCGGCGTCACCGCCTTCCTGGTCGACAACGCCACGACGATCGCGGCTGCCACCTCGCGTGGCCAGGCGGCGCTGACGGCGGAATACAAGCTCAATCTGCTCTCGCCCGCGGTCGGCGAGAAACTGATCTGCCGGGCCAGGGTGATCAAGCCGGGCCGTCAGGTCTCGGTGGTTGCGGCCGACGTGTTCTGTGTCAGCGACGGTGTCGAGAAGCACACGGCAACGGCGCTCGCCTCGATCGCGATGCTGAGCGAGGACGTCGCCGCCCAAACGAAAAGCCCGGCCGCCTGAGGCGACCGGGCTTCGCAGCCTGCGTGAATGCGAGGCTTACTTCTCGGTCTCTTCCGCAGCCGGCGCCGGCTCTTCGTCGTGCTGGGCTTCCGGATCGAAGAACTCGCCCGCGGCGGCGATCGCCTCGGCGGCCGCATCGCGGTCCTCGTTGCGGGTCGAGATGTCTTCGCCGCGATTGATGCGCTCGGCCTCGTCCTGGCTGCGTGCAACCGTGACGGTGATCTCGACTTCAACCTCGGGGTGGATAGCAACAGTGATGGAGCGCTTGCCGATGGTCTTGATCGGTGCGTCGAGTTGGACCTGCGGGCGAGCCAGCGAAATGCCGTCGGCTTCGAATGCCACCACGATGTCGCGCACGTTGACCGAGCCGAACAGCTGGCCGGCTTCCGAGGCCTGGCGGATCACGATGATGTTCTTGCCCTGGATCTTCTCGGCGACCTTGGACGCTTCGCCCTTGCTCTCAAGGTTGCGGGCCTCGAGGTCGGCCTTCATCCCGTCGTACTTGGCCTTGTTGTCGGCGGTGGCGCGGAGCGCCTTGCCGCGCTTGAGCAGGAAATTGCGGGCATAGCCGTCGCGAACCTTCACGACTTCGCCCATGTGGCCGAGCTTGTTGACGCGTTCCAGCAAAATGACTTCCATATTCGTTCTCCTTTGAAGTGTTGAGTGAGTTGGATTTTCGGACGTGAACTCAAGGGGCCGGCAGCGGCGGCGGTTGTCGCGTGCGCAGGAAGCGCTCGCGGAAGCCGAACACGGCGTCCGCAAGGCCGAGGATCACCATCGCGATGACGGGCCAGCCGAACACCACGACAACGGCGTAGGTCGAGCCGAGCCAGAAGGTGCGGCTCTTCAGTGCCAGCGTCAGCGTATGCAGCACGGCGAAGCCGGTGAGCGCGTAGCCCATCATCAGCGCCGCCGTGGCGATCTGCGCGACGATCGCGAGCAGCCCACCGGTGAAGCAGAAGGCTAGCGCAATGCAGAGCGCCACCAGCGTCATCGGCGGCAGCTCCGCCGTCATCATGTCGGGCCATGGACGGCGCAGCCGGCCCGACGTCGCCGTCACCTTGGCGCTGAGCCAGAGATTGAGCGTCAGCGTCATCATCGCCACGATGGTGGCGGCGGCCGGTGCGACGCGGACCAGCGCGTCGACGAACTGGTCGGCGTCGCCTGAGGCTTGCGGATCCGTGGCACGAAGGAGCCGCATCAAGCCGCGCCGCAGCGTGCCGATGATGGTCTCGGCGTCGGTGCCGAGCGTGAGCAGGGCAGCGATCGTGGTCAGCGCAGCGAAGCCTGCGATCCACAGCAGGATGCGTCCGACCGGATACCATTCGAGCTCTGGCTCCGCCGTCGGCTCGGTGGCGCCCTCCGGCGTGACGGGTCCGACCCGCCGGCTGAGCAGGACGAGATGGCCGAGCCACCAGGCCGGAAGCGCGACGGTGACGGCAAAGGCGATGCAGTAGGGCAGGCCGAACAGGGCGCCGAGGCCGATCGCAGCAGCGATGCCTCCGAGGCTCGCGCAAAGCGGTCCCCAGCCGATCGCGGCGACCATCAGCGGTAGCGGAGCGAGATAGAACAGGACGAGCGAGATCAGCGCGCCCGATACGATCGAGGCGAACATCAGGGCCGACGCAGCGCCGGCGATCAGGGCTATCAGTCCAAAGACCATCATCAGCTGTCCCGCTCCTTTCGAGCGGTTAGAGGCATTTCGCCCCAACCATCGGCGACCGGACGACCCGGAAGCCTTATGAGAAAACGAAGTAGTGCGACCGGCGGCGATATCGCCGCCGGCCGAATTCGTCTTAGCGAATGACGTAGGGCAAGAGGCCCAGGAACCGCGCGCGCTTGATGGCGCGGGCGAGCTCACGCTGCTTCTTCGCGGACACCGCGGTGATGCGGCTCGGCACGATCTTGCCGCGCTCGGAAACGTAACGCATCAGGAGCTTGGAGTCCTTGTAGTCGATCTTCGGAGCATTCGCGCCCGTGAACGGGCAGCTCTTGCGACGACGGAAAAACGGGCGGCGTGCACCAGCTTCAGCCATTGTTCTTACTCCCCATCCGTCGTGGTGGTAGTGGTTTCAGCGTCTTCGCGCGGACGGCGCGGGCCGCGATCACCGCGGAAGCCGCCACCGTCGCGATCGCCGCCACGGAAACCGCCCTCGCGGTCGCCACGGAAGCCACCGCCTTCACGATCGCCACGGAAGCCGCCGCCACGGTCGTCACGCTCGCGGTCACGGTCGGCCTTGCGCATCATCGCGGACGGGCCTTCCTCGAGCTCCTCGACGCGGACGCTGATATAGCGGATCACGTCTTCGCTGATGCGCTCCTGGCGCTCGATCTCGGCGATCGCCGCGGACGGCGCGTCGATGTTGAGCAGGACGAAGTGCGCCTTGCGGTTCTTGTTCATGCGGTAGGTGAGGGAGCGAACGCCCCAATTCTCGGTCTTGGTGACCTTGCCGCCGAGACCCTCGACGATACCGGTCATCTGCGCAGTCAGCTCTTCAACCTGCTGCGTGCTCGCGTCCTGACGCGCAAGAAAAACATGCTCATAGAGAGCCATGGTGGTCCTTTCCTCATGTTGGCGCATCGCCCGGCGTCAAGCCCTTAAGAGGCCTTCGGAAAGGACTCTGGGATTAAGCTCAGAAGGCGGAAACACGGGACGACGGGCCGACTGGCCCTGCCACATCAAAATCACGAATGATTTGCTGAGACCGTCCGTTCAGCTCCCGGCCGGGGTCTGCGGATGGCGCGCTTATACGGATTTTGGCCGGCTTTGCAAGGTTGGGCGCCGTGTTTTCGGCCGGGAGGGTTCCGGTGCAGGCGGCTGGGACCGGTCCTCACATACCACATCCTGCTTGATTTATTTGTTTGTATATCATACAAATAAGTCGAATGAGAGGGCCTCCATGGCGGAAAAGTCGGTCCATGAGCCGCTAGAGGCGGCGGGCGATCCCAAGCATGCGGCGCGCGCCACGCGCTCGGCCGGCCGCAAAATGCGTTCGCTGCTGCTGGACGCGGCAAGCCCGCTGTTCCGGGAGCGGGGGTTGTCGGGCACGGCGATCACCGACATTGCAGCCGCCGCGGACGCATTCCCGAGCCAGATCACCTATTACTTCCGCACCAAGGAGGCGCTGTTCGTCGAATGCGCCTGCCGCGACCTCCTGTACCTCGCGCGTGCGACCGAGCAGGCGGCGCTGAAGGCGCGCACGCCTGGGGATTACACCCACGCGCTGGCCGAGACGGTGACGGCGAGTGATTCGGTCGCTTTCTTCGCCGAGGCGTTGACGTTGACGCGCCGGCGCCAGGATCTCGCGCCGCTGGTCGAACGCACCATCGAGCGGCTGCACAGCGAGGGCACGCGGGCCTATGCGAGCCAGGTCGCACGGCATGGCTGGCGCTCATTGCGCGCACCTGACGAAAGCTCGCGGCGGTTCTGGGCTGTCGCCATCGGCGTCATCCTCGAAGGTTACGCCATGGGCCGTTCGCCCGAGGCACTGTGTGCCGAGATGCTGCGCGTGCTCGGCGAGCAGGCCAAATCCACCGGCGATGCCGCGCGCCTCCGTCTCGTCGGCGAGAGCGATGCGTCAAATCATTCGAACGAGGAGAGTTAGGCCATGACCGCGCTTCGCATGCGTGCCCGCGATTTCCTGACCGACGATCAACTCGCCGACGTGCGCCAGCGCGTGACGTGGAAAGGCGTTGCGCTGATCGCCCACGCCTGGGCACTCATTATCGGTGCGATCGCGTTGGTCGCGTGGTGGCCCAATCCGATCACCTATGTTCTCGCTGTCGCCATCATCGGCTCGCGCCAGCTGGGCCTGGCGATCCTGATGCATGACGGCGCCCACGGCTGCCTGTCCGCCGACGAAAAAACCAATCTGTCGCTGAGCCAATGGTTCTGCGCCTATCCTCTCTTTGCCGAGACGCGCAGCTATCGGCGCTATCACCTCCAGCATCATGCGCGCACCCAGCAGGAGGACGATCCTGACCTCGTGCTGTCGGCGCCGTTTCCGATCACGAAGCTGAGCTATCGCCGCAAGTTCATTCGCGACATCACCGGGCAGACCGGCTACCAGCAGCGCAAGGCGCAACTGCTCAACGCGCTCGGGCCGAAGGAGTGGCCGTGGCGTCAGCGCGTCGCGCATTTCTGGGAGAAGCTCGGCCCGCAAAGCGTGGTCAATGCGATCATGTTCGCAGCCCTCGCGGCGGCCGGCGTGTGGTGGGCCTATCCGCTGCTATGGCTGGTGCCGCTCGTGACCTGGATGATGGTGATCACCCGCATCCGCAACATCGCCGAGCACGCCGTCGTGCCAGATAGCAGCGATCCCTTGCGCAACACCCGCACCACGCATGCCAATTTTCTCGAGCGCCTGTTCATCGCGCCGTATTACGTGAACTACCACCTCGAGCATCATCTGCTGTTCTACGTGCCCTGCTACAATCTGCCGAAGGTGCATCGCTTGCTGAGTGCGAGCCGGCACGCGGAACGCATGGAGGTGCAGCCGGGCTATGGCGCCGTGCTGCGGCTCGCCACGGCGAAGCCGGACCATGACGACCGGCCGGGCCAACTCGTGAACAGCGCGCGCCGCGCCCAGGCAGGGGCCGCAGTGGATGCCAACCAGACCAATGGTGGGTTTTAGGAGGCCGCATCCCCAGGTGAATGCTGGCCGAAGTTCCTATCTCGGCTTGACATTCCGGCCCCGGACAGTGTCTACGGCCCCCTTTGGAGCATGATCCGGAACCATGGCCCAAGGAACCATGGCTTAAGGCCGTGCGTCATCGGCTGCCGGTTCTCGCAGGGATCACGCCGGACAAGCAGGGAGCGCCGATGACGGCAGCATTCACATTTCCGGGGCAGGGGTCCCAGGCGGTTGGCATGGGCAAGGCCCTGGCCGACGCCTTCCCGGTGGCGCGCGCCGTATTCGACGAGGTCGACGCCGCGCTTGGGGAGAAGCTGACGGCGACCATCTGGGATGGCCCGGCCGAAACCCTCCAGCTCACCGAGAACGCCCAGCCGGCCCTCATGGCGGTGTCCGTTGCGACCCTGCGCGTGCTGGAGGCTGAAGCCGGATTTTCCGTGGGGCGGGATGCGGCTTTCGTCGCCGGCCACTCGCTCGGTGAATATTCGGCACTGGCTGCCGCCGGCAGCCTGACGGTGTCCGATACCGCGCGGCTGCTTCGCATCCGCGGTCTTGCCATGCAAAAGGCGGTCCCGGTTGGGGCCGGTGCGATGGCCGCGCTGCTCGGCCTCGACTACGAGGCGGCCATGGCGGTCGCCCAGGAGGCAGCGCGGGGCCAGGTCTGCCAGGCTGCCAACGACAATGGCGGCGGCCAGGTGGTCGTCTCCGGCGACAAGGCTGCGGTCGATCGCGCCGTCGAGATCGCCAAGACCAAGGGCGCCAAGCGTGCAATGCTGCTGCCGGTGTCCGCGCCGTTCCATTGCAAGCTGATGCAGCCCGCGGCCGATGCCATGGCCGAGGCGCTGGCGAAGGTCACGATCAAGGCGCCGGCGGCGCCGCTGGTGTCGAACGTGCTGGCGAGCGCCATCACCGATCCCGACGAGATTCGCCGTCGCCTGGTCGAGCAGGTCACCGGCACCGTGCGCTGGCGCGAGTCGGTCGCCTATATGGCAGGGCAGGGCGTCACGCGTTTCTTCGAGATCGGCGCGGGCAAGGTGCTGACGGGTCTCGTCAAGCGTATCGCCGACGGTGCCGTCGGTATTGCAGTTGGCGGTCCCAACGACATTGCCGCCGCCAAGGATGCATTGGCCGCTGCGAAGCAGGCCTAGAGGAGTTGTTATCGATGTTCGATCTCACTGGCAAAAAGGCGCTCGTGACAGGCGCGACCGGCGGTATCGGCGGCGCAATCGCGCAGGCGCTGCACGCGCAAGGCGCCACCGTTTCGATTTCTGGAACGCGCAAGGAAGTGCTGGATGAGCTTGCCGGCAAGCTCGGCGAGCGCACTCACGTGTTGCCCTGCAATCTCTCCAAGGCCGACGAGGTCGAGGCGTTGGTGCCTGCCGCGGAAGCGGCGATGGGCCAGGTCGACATCCTCGTCGCCAATGCCGGCATCACCCGCGACAATCTCTTCGTCCAGCTCCGCGACGAGGACTGGGAGGAGGTCATTAACGTCAATCTGACCTCGACCTTCCGCCTGGCGCGCGCTGCGACCAAGCTGATGATGCGCAAGCGCTTCGGCCGCATCATCGCCATCACCTCGGTGGTCGGCGTCACCGGCAATCCCGGGCAGGGCAATTACACCGCGTCGAAGGCGGGCCTGATCGGCATGATCAAGACGCTGGGTGCCGAATACGCCAAGCGCGGCGTGACCGCGAACTGCATCGCGCCCGGCTTCATCAAGACGCCGATGACGGACGCGCTCAACGACAAGCAGCGCGAGACGATTCTGACCAAGGTTCCGGCCAACCGCCTAGGGACGCCGGAGGACATCGCGGCCGCCGCCGTCTACCTGAGTTCGAACGAAGCAGCCTACGTCACGGGGCAAACCATCCATGTCAATGGCGGCATGGCCATGATCTGAAGCCCTCGTTCCGCACTGCCCACATGGGCGGTGCGGGATGCGGCAAACGGCCGTTTCCGGAGCGAAATGAGGCTTGTAGTCAAGGCAGTTGAAGTATGATAACCGGACCTTCAACGGATGGGCAAAGAACGCCATTGCAGGTTTTTGAAACCCTGTATATTGGCGATGCGGTGCCTTGGCCGTCGTTCGCCGGGCCCTGCATCGGTTTGGATGGGGCCAAATCAAAGTTCGTAAGCGAAGGCAGTCACACGACCACGACGGCTCGTATCGTCCCGGGGGGTCGGGTCTACAGGGAACAACACGAGGTTATGCAATGAGTGAGATTGGCGAGCGGGTTAAGAAGATCGTGGTCGAACACCTTGGTGTTGAACCCGAGAAGGTTGTCGACGCAGCGAGCTTCATCGACGACCTCGGCGCCGACAGTCTGGACACCGTCGAGCTGGTGATGGCGTTCGAAGAAGAATTCGGTTGCGAGATTCCGGACGACGCGGCGGAGACGATTCTCACCGTCGGCGACGCCACGAAGTTTCTCGAGAAGAACGCGAAGAGCTAAGGCTCTTCATTTTCGCGGGGACAACATTGAAACCGGACGGGCCGCTTCCCAGCGGTCAGCCGGTTTCTTGTTATTGGCCGTGAAGCTGTCGATGCGGAGTTTTCGGATATGAGGCGGGTTGTCGTCACTGGTCTCGGTATGGTGTCGCCACTCGGCTGCGGCGTCGAGCCGACCTGGAAACGAATCCTCAACGGCGAAAGCGGTGCGCGGAAGATCGAGAGCTTCGATGTCTCCGATCTTCAGACCAAATACGCCTGCACCGTCGTGCGCGGTGACGGCAGCAACGACAGCTTCAATCCCGATATCTGGATGGAGCCGAAGGACCAGCGCAAGGTCGACGACTTCATCATCTTCGGCATGGCCGCAGCGGGCCAGGCGCTCGACGATGCCAACTGGCATCCCGAGACCGAGGAGGACAAATGCGCGACCGGCACCATGATCGGTTCCGGCATCGGCGGCCTCAACGGCATTGCCGACACCGCGGTTCTGTTGAAGGAACGCGGACCGCGCCGGGTGTCGCCGTTCTTCATCCCGGGACGCCTGATAAATCTTGCCTCCGGCTATGTCTCGATCAAACACGGGCTGAAGGGGCCGAACCATTCGGTGGTCACGGCCTGCTCGACCGGCGCGCATGCGGTCGGTGATGCTGCTCGCCTGATCGCGCTCGGCGATGCCGACGTCATGGTTGCCGGCGGCGCGGAATCGCCGATCGGCCGTATCGGCATTGCCGGCTTCAATGCCGCGCGCGCGCTCTCGACCGGCTTCAACGAGATGCCCGAGAAGGCCTCGCGTCCCTACGACCGGGATCGCGACGGCTTCGTGATGGGCGAGGGCGCCGGCGTCCTGGTCCTGGAAGAGCTCGAGCATGCCCAGCGCCGCGGCGCCAGGATCTACGCCGAGGTGGTCGGCTACGGCCTCTCGGGTGACGCCTATCACATTACGTCGCCGTCGCCCGATGGCGATGGCGGTTTCCGCAGCATGTCGGCAGCGCTCAAGCGCGCTGGCCTCACGGCGTCCGATCTCGACTACATCAACGCGCACGGCACCTCGACACCGCTCGGCGATGAGATCGAGCTTGGTGCCGTGGAGCGGCTGCTCGGCAACGCTGCTTCCAAGGTCGCGATGTCCTCGACCAAATCGTCGACCGGGCATCTCCTGGGTGCGGCCGGCGCGATCGAGGCGATCTTCGCCATTCTCGCGATTCGCGATAATGTCGTGCCGCCGACGATCAACCTGGACAATCCGTCGGTCGAGACCGCGATCGATCTCGTGCCTCACAGCGGCAAGAAGCGCGAGGTGAACGTCGCTTTGTCGAATTCTTTTGGTTTTGGCGGTACCAATGCGTCGGTGATCTTCCGGCGGCTGGTCCATTAGTTTGTGGTTGCGACGAATCCACCGTTTTGCCGTATTCGGCGATAGTCATGGGCGTGGGCGCTTGCATTTGGCCGGACAAGCGATTGTCAGGCCGCGATTGAACCGGCAGGATTCAGGTTGTTTTGATGAGTGAGAGGCCGCCCATTTCGCCCCGGAGTCCGCGGGCAGCGCTTGAGCCCGAGCAGGTCCCGCCGCCGCCGAAGCGATCGGACCGCGCGCGCAACCCCTTCGTGATCGTCGGCAACGCCATCATCACCTTGCTGCTGATCTCCATGATCGGCGCCGGCGGCGTCTACTATTACGGCCGGCAGGTGCTCGAGGCGCCGGGGCCGCTGAAGGAGGACAAGATCGTCAACATCCCGCAGCGTGCGGGCAAGCGCGACATCGCCGAGACGCTGAACCGGGAAGGCGTGACCGACGTCAATCCGTGGATTTTCATCGCCAGCGTCGCCGCGCTGAAGGCGAGCTCGGACCTCAAGCCCGGTGAGTATTCGTTCCAGAAGAACGCCTCCTTGCGCGACGTCATCGGCACCATCGTCGAAGGCAAGGTGGTGCAGCATTCCGTCACGATCCCGGAAGGCCTGACCTCCGAGCAGATCGTGGCGCGGCTGTCCGACAACGACATCTTCACCGGCAGCGTGCGCGAACTGCCGCGCGAAGGCACGCTGCTGCCGGAGACCTACAAGTTCCCGCGCGGGACCCCGCGTGATCAGGTAATCCAGCGCATGCAGCAGGCGCACAAGCGCGTGCTCGCGGAGATCTGGGAGCGCCGCAGCCAGGACGTTCCGGTCAAGACGCCGGAGCAATTAGTGACGCTGGCCTCGATCGTCGAGAAGGAAACCGGCAAGCCGGACGAGCGCAGCCGTGTCGCCGCCGTGTTCACCAACCGGTTGAAGCAGAAAATCAAGCTGCAGTCCGATCCCACGATCATCTACGGCCTCGTCGGCGGCAAGGGCACGCTCGGCCGTCCGATCAAGCGCAGCGAGATCACGCAGCCCTCGCCCTACAACACCTATGTGATCGAAGGCCTGCCGCCGGGCCCGATTGCCAACCCCGGCCGCGCCTCGCTCGAGGCCGCCGCCAATCCGGCTCGTACCCGCGACCTGTTCTTCGTTGCCGACGGCAGCGGCGGGCATGCCTTCACCGAGACCTACGACGCGCACCAGAAAAACGTCGCCAAGCTGCGCGCGATGGAGAAGCAGATCCAGAACGACACGGTCGAGCCGGCCGAGGATGCGCCGCCGCCGGCCGCTGCGGCGCCCGCAGCCGCCGACACGCCGACCGCGACGACGCCCAGGCCGAATCAGCAGAAGAAGCCGCCGGCCGCGCGCCCGGCCAATCCCCCGCCGGCCCGCCAGGGCGCGGCGCAGCCGACGCTGCCGGTGATCCAGCGCTAGGCCCCGCGCAGACCTGCCTACGGGACTTTGCGGATTACACTTTCCTGCAAAATAGTCTTAAGATTCGCGTGGCCTGATGGCCTCGCGAATCCTGTGTTTCCGGAGAATCTGACCTGATGGCCTTGTCGTCCATGACCGGCTTTGCCCGAAGCCACGGCGCGAGCGGGCCGTATACGTTTGAATGGGAATTGAAGTCGGTCAACGCCAAGGGCTTTGACCTCAGGGTGCGGCTGCCGCAGGGGTTCGACGAGCTCGAGGCCCACGCCAAGAAGCGCGCCGGCGAGCTGCTTTCGCGCGGCACCGTCTACGCCAATCTCACCGTCAAGCGCGCCAATGCGGCCGCCTCCGTCCGCGTCAACGAGGACGTGCTCAACGCCGTCCTCAAGGCCGCCGCGGTCATCGCCGGCAAGGTCGACGCGGTCGCGCCGAGCGTCGACGGCCTTCTGGCCATCAAGGGTGTCATTGAGGTCGCCGAGCCCGAGGGCGACGAGGAGGAGGACAACGCCGCGCGAGTGGCGGTGGCCGAAGCCTTCGACAAGGCGCTCGACGAACTCGTCGCGATGCGCAAGCGCGAGGGGACTTCGCTGGGGCAGATCCTGACCCAGCGGGTCGACGAGGTCGAGCAGCTGGCCAAAAAGGCGGAAGGCTCGCCGGGCCGCAAGCCCGAGGCGATCAAGGCGAGGCTCGCCGAGCAGATCACCGCGCTGCTGGACACCTCCGACCGTTTCGATTCCGACCGCCTGATGCAGGAAGCGATCCTGATCGCGACCAGGGCCGACATCCGCGAGGAGCTCGACCGTATCGCCTCGCACGTCGCGCAGGCGCGCGAGCTGATCGGCAAGGGCGGCCCGATTGGGCGCAAGCTCGACTTCCTGGCGCAGGAGTTTCACCGTGAGGTCAACACCTGCTGCTCGAAATCGAACGATATCGAATTGACCAATACGGGCCTCGCCATGAAGAACGTGGTCGAGCAGTTCCGCGAGCAGGTCCAGAATCTGGAGTGATCGATGGCGACGGGCGGTCACGTTACTGACGGTGTCGAGCGGCGCGGATTGATGTTCGTGCTGTCCTCGCCATCGGGCGCGGGCAAGACGACGCTGTCGCGGATGCTGCTCGACCGCGAGCCCGGCCTGAAAATGTCGGTGTCGGCGACCACGCGCGCAAAGCGACCCGGTGAGGTCGACGGGCGGGACTATTTCTTCGTGGACAAGCCGCGCTTCGAAGCGATGGTCAAGGACGACGAGCTGCTCGAATGGGCGACCGTGTTCGACAATCTCTACGGCACGCCGCGTGCGCCGGTGGAGGCAGCACTGTCTGCCGGCAAGGACGTGCTGTTCGACATCGATTGGCAGGGCACCCAGCAACTGCACCAGAAAGCCAGCGTTGACGTGGTGCGCGTGTTCATTCTGCCGCCGTCGGCGGCCGATCTCGAGAAGCGGCTGCATTCGCGCGCGCAGGATTCCGACGAGGTGATCCGCAAGCGCATGAGCCGCGCCAGCCACGAGATGAGCCACTGGGCCGAGTACGACTACATCGTGATCAACCACGACGTCGACGAAGCCTTCGCCGAGGTGCAGTCGATCCTCAAGGCCGAACGGCTCAAGCGCGAGCGGCGGACTGGCCTCGTGGGGTTCGTGCGAGGTCTACAAGGGCAGCTCCAGGGCTAGAATCGAGGCTAGGGTCAGGGTCAGGCCGCGACAGCCGCGGCCCTTCCTGCGCCAGCCGTTCCAGCATCGCCGTGATGATGTCGATGTCGACGGCGTCCTCGGTCTGCACGTCTTCGTTGCGATCGACGGGCTTGTCGTCGACGGGCTCCTCGTCCTGCGTGGCGTTGACCGCGAGACGAGGCGCTGACCTCTCGATCTCGAACTCTCCGTCGAATATGGCGGCCTCGTCGAGGTCTACTGCGACCTCATCGCGAGGGGAACGGGATTGTGCCGCGATCCGGCCGATCTCGTTGCTGAACGCGGCGAGTTGCGGGGCCTGCGGCCGCGTCGCCTGCGATCTTACGGCATCGAAGTCGATCGGGTGTGGCCGCTGCGCGCGTGGCGTGACGGCCGGCGTCGCTTCGAGCCAGGGGGCGCGACTGTCGTCGAGATCGTGCGGCTCCCGATCGTCCCAATTCACGCGGCGGTGGTCGCCCGCCTTGGCGCGGACGCGCCCGCCGGCGAAGCGGTAGATGATGCTGGCGAGGAGGCCTGCGAGCGCCAGCGCGCCGCCGATCACGAGCAGCAGCATCTGCAGCGAGCCGGTCGGCTTGTCGGCGGGAATTTCGGCTGCGGCTAGCGCCACAGGAGCTGCTGCGGGCTTTGCCGGCTTCGCGCTCGGCTGCGCCGCAGCGGCCGTTGCGGAGGCATCGGGCCAGCGCGCGGCGACCGCGGGCTGTTCCGCGTTGCTATCGGTGACGGTGCTCGACGGCTGCTGTTCGACCAGCGGTGCACTCGCTGCGGCCAGCGCTGGCGCGGTCACGTTCGGCGCGGTCTGCGGCGCGATGTATTCGGCACGCGCATTCTGCACCGATGGCGATGCGGCAGAATCCGCGTCTGGCGTGTCGGTCGCCTGCGCGCTCTGCGTGACCTTGCCGCCTTCGGCGCGCAGATACCAGCACTGCCGCTTGGTCGCGCGATCGAGGCGATAGTACCAGTGCTGGCCCTGCGGCGCGGTGCCTTTCGCCGAGGCGAGACAGTCGCTCGCGGCACTCGCCGTGCTCGATACGGCCGGTGCGTTTTGCGACACGGCGGCCAGCGGTACGCCGGCAATGATACTGCCAACAAGCGCTGATATGAACTTTGCGGTGCGGTTGCCCATCCTGGTCTCCCGGTTACGCATGACGCAACTCTTTACCGGCCCTTTGTCATCAAAGACTTGGGTGGCAATGAGCCGCAAATCCGGAGAGGATGTGGCCTCAATTGGACCTCGCGCGCGTTCGTTCCGCCGCGAAATCAGGCTTTTTGCTGGCGCCGTTGCTTGCGCGCGCAGCGAACGGCGAGGGGACATGGTTTCGCACTCCCCGGGGCAGGTTCTGCCCGAGCCTTGCTTCGTCACGTTCGCCCGATGGAAGCCAAAGGGCGCAGGGAAGGCCGGGCATTGAGCGCTTGCGAAACCCGTCGCTGTGTTGCGGATCAAGAAAGGTCAACCCGGCCGAGTATGGGCTGGACGACCGGGTGCGCGATTGGCAACTATCCGATGGATTGGGCGGGCGACCAGTCGGGTGATGGCCGTGACTATGGAGAACGGCGATAGGCAGGCGATGGGTTTCGCAAGCGCTCTCCCCATCCTACGAACGACGAATCGCGAGTCTAACGATGAACCGGGTCGCAGCACGTCTGGCAATGGCAGGATTGGCGGTGACCTGCCTCGGTGCCGGCGCAGCACTGGCGGCGACAAACAAGCCGGACCCGAAACTTGTATGGCCAAAGGACAATCGGTTTACTTGCAGCGGCGTCCTGGCCGAAGAACAGGGCATTCTCCTGCTGACGCCGGATCAGAACATGCTGACATGGTGTGATGCCGATATCGATGACAAGTACAGAAGCCGTGTGCTGAATGTCTGCAAATTGGGGGATCGTTGCGAGATCAAGGGCACCATCAGGGGGCATGGGGCCTTTGGCTGGGTCGAGATCAATTCGATTGTCCGGACTGTCTCGCCTAGATAAATGGCTCTACTTCCACACCCGCGCCAGCATGAGCGCCAAGCTGCCTAGCACGACGCTGATCAATCCCACCATCGCATATGACTGCGCAAACACACCGGTCTGAATAAAGACCTGGCACGCGATGGCGATGCAGATGGCGGCGAGCAGCAGGCAGGTACCGCCGACGGCGATTGCAAGATAGCGGATCGCGGTCGCCATCGGCCTTGCCGGTGATCTTGCCGGTGATGCGGGATCGTTCATGCAGGGTACCAACGGCGCAGCCGACGGTGGGTTCCTCCGCCGTTGCGCACGGTGAATGCGTCAATCGCCTGCGCAGCAATCGACGAGCGCGCGCCAGATGCGCTGGACTTCGATCGTCTTCTCGAGCTCCAGCACGTGGTTCGCGCTTGCAGCCGGGGCTGTCGGCCGAAGGCGCGTTTCACGCGGTGCGATCCAGCGCTCGGATATCGGATCGTACCATTTGTCTGTCATGACCAAGCTCGTCTCTCCTCTTCGGTCCCCCGGATGAGTGTCTGGTGTGCCTGACGAGAAGCAAACGCATGGGAGGCGCGTGACGTTCCAATGTCGATGCCGATGTAATCGGTCGTGATCAGGCGCCGAGGGCTATCGCTTCGGCTCATCTCGCGCATCAGGCGGCGATATGTCGGGCTGTTGTCGCGCCTCGCCGGCGCGGACCTCTTCGAGGATCGTCTCCAGCGATCGTTCGCTGGCCTCGGTCCCGGGCGGCGGGCGCGACTTGCAGTACTTCCTGACCAGCCGCTTGATGTCGTCGGCGGCTTGCAGCAGCGGCGGTGTCAGCGAGAACAGCGCGCCCATCGCGATGGCGATGATGGTGTGGCGAAGCGACACCTTGTCGTCTTCGTCGAAAGGGTAGGCGTTGCGAAGGCTTTGCTCCTGTAGCGATCGAGCGGCGCACTAACGCAAGTTGTGCCTGAGGGGCGCAAGCCGATGACGAGCGAAACGCGCCGGAATCGCTATCGAAATTTGGAAAAACCGGGATTGCGACGTCGCCAAATCCATCCTTCGGAATTGGCGCCTCCGGTCACCCGAAGCGTGCTGGCTGCGACGGCCGGCTTTGCGCCGCGTGCGCGCGCCAGGTGTCGATCGCCTTGTTGGCGAGCATCAGCTGCCGGCGTTCGCCGCGCCTGAGCTGCGCTTCGATGGCGTCGAGAAGAACGTTCGCGGTCTCGTCCGGAGGCCCGAGCTCGCCGCTTCCCTCCAGAAAACTCCAGGCGATGAAGAATGCGCTTTCGACGGTGCTGCGAATGGACATGCGCTGCCAACGCGGCGCGCGCGCGGGCGTTCCGCGCGCGGGGAGTGCCGTGAGCGAACGGCGTCGCGCTACTTCAGCGAGGTGCTGATCGAGCCGAACTTCAGCTTCATCGTCGAGCCGAGATTGTTGACCACGGCGATGATCGCAAGCGCGATGCCGGCAGCGATCAGGCCGTACTCGATCGCGGTCGCGCCGGATTCGTCGGCCAGAAATCGGCGGATGGTCTGCATGGTCTCACCAGAATTCCGAATTGCAAGCTGGTGGGGCTTATAGCTCGCCGGTCACCGGTTCCCCTATTTGGAACCGGACCTTGCGTCAATTCCGGGTTAATTGCGCCGGGGAAAGCGTGGCGGCGAGAGGCAAATCCCGTCGCCAAGCCTCTTGAGAGTCAAGCCTCTTCAGAGTCAGGCCTCTTCAGATTTTCTTGCGTCAGTTCTTCAGCACGATGCGGCCGACGACCTTGCCGGCCCGAAGCTCGTCGATCCATTTCTGGACATCACCCATCGGCTCCTCGCGCATCGGCGTCGGCTTGATCTTGCCGGCGCGGGCGAGCGCCATCAACTCCTGCGCTTCCGCTAGCGTGCCGACCATGAAGCCTTCGACGGTGAGGCGCTTGTAGACCCATTGCACCATCGGCAGCGTGAACTGGCCGCCCATCAGGCCGGAGACCACGACCTTGCCGCCGCGCGCGGCGACCGCAACCGCAAACGCCATCGACTTCTCGTTGCCGGCGAAGTCGACGACCTCGTCGAAGCCGCCCTCGGTTTCCTTGAGGATGCGCTTGATCACGTCGGGCTCGGACGGATCGTAGGCGTTGGCTGCACCGTTCTTCAGCGCCGTGTCGCGCGCGGCCGGCGAGAGGTCGGCGACCGTGACCGGCTGCTTGAACATGGCTTGCGCGAACGACATGCCCATCATGCCGACGCCGCCGAGGCCGATCAGCAGGAGGTTACGCTGGCGCGGACGGTCGACGAGGCGCTTGAGCGCGCCATAGGCGGTGACGCCGGAGCACATCAGGGTCGCGGCCTGGTTGACGGGCAGGGGATCATAGTCGAGCAGATATTTTGCGTCGGGCACCAGCACGTGGGTGGCAAAGCCGCCGTCGATGGAGACGCCGAGGAAGCGCTGCTTCGCACAGAGGTTCTCATCGCCATTGGCGCAGTCGCGGCACTGGCCGCAGCCGATCCACGGGAAGACGGCCTTCTTCGCGCCGACGAGGCTCGCCGGCACGTCGGGGCCGACTTCGTCGACGACGCCCGCGATCTCGTGGCCGAGCGTGAAGGGCAGTGTCATGCCGCGCGTGGTGTCGAGCTTCTTGCCGCCGCCGAGATCGGCATAGCCGTCCTGGATGTGCAGGTCGGAATGGCAGAGGCCGCAGCGCTCGATGCGCACCAGCACCTCGCGTCCCTGCGGCTTTGGCGTGTCGACGATGGTCTCGCACAAGGGCGCATCGAACTTGACCAGGGACTGCCGACGCATCAACGCCATATTCCTTCCTCCGAAATTCCTGTTATCCAGCCTTCTTTCGTATATCCGCCAATTCACGCGCCATGGCAACAAAGCCTGATATCGGAATGGTCTCGGCGCGTCGTGTCGCATCGACGCCGGCTGCTTGTGCAAGCCGCGTGGGATCGACGCCCAGTGATTTCAGGCTTTGCCGCAGCATTTTCCGGCGCTGGCCGAAGGCGCTAGCTGCGACCTGTTCGAGCATCTTGCGATCGCAGGGCAGCGGCTCGGCGCGCGGCACGAGGCGCACGACGGAGGAGGTGACCTTCGGCGGCGGCACGAAGGCGGACGGCGCAATGTCGAACAGGATCTTTGTCTCGCAACGCCAGTTGGCGAGCACGCCGAGGCGGCCATAGGCCTCCTCGTCCTCGCGGGCGACGATGCGCTCGCCGACCTCGCGCTGGAACATCAGCACCAACATGTCGTACCAGGGCGGCCAGGGCTCTGTGGTGAGCCAGCCGATCAGCAACTGGGTCGCAATGTTGTAGGGCAAATTGGCGACGATTTTTGCGCGCTCGCCCGCGAGCAGCGGACGCGGATCGAAGGTCATGGCATCGCCATGCACGATCTCGAGCCTGTCAGGGTAGTGCGCGGAAATATCCTCTAACGCCGGGATCGCGCGCTCGTCGTGCTCGATTGCGATGACGCGTTTGGCGCCGAGCGCGAGCAGCGCACGCGTCAGTCCGCCGGGGCCGGGACCGATCTCGACGATGGTGGAGTCTTCAAGGGGAGCCGCCGCACGTGCGATGCGGGCGGTGAGATTGAGGTCGAGCAGAAAATTCTGACCGAGCGATTTGCGGGCCGACAGCGCGTGCTGGCGAATGACCTCGCGCAGCGGCGGGAGGTCGTCGATCGCGCTCATCAGCTTTGCGCAGCCGCCATGCGGCTGGCGAGCTTCAGCGCGGCGATCAGGCTGGCGGGATTGGCCTTGGCCGTGCCGGCGATGTCGAAGGCGGTGCCGTGATCGGGCGAGGTGCGGATGAAGGGCAGGCCGAGCGTGACGTTGACGGCGTCGTCGAAGGCGACCGTCTTGATCGGGATCAGCGCCTGGTCGTGATACATGCAGACCGCGCAGTCATAGGTCGCACGCGCAGCCTCGTGAAACATGGTGTCGGCGGGCAGCGGGCCCCTGGCCTCGATGCCGTCATTGCGCAGGACTTTAAGCGCCGGCGCAATCACGGTCTGCTCCTCATGGCCGAGCGAGCCGTCCTCGCCGGCATGCGGATTGAGGCCGGAGATCGCGATCCGCGGCCTGTCGATGCCGAAGCGGGATTTCAGCTCGCTGGCAGCGATGCGCACGGTCGAGACGATCAGCTCGCTGGTGAGCTGGACCAGCGCATCGCGCAAGGAGACGTGGATGGTCACGGGGACCACGGCGAGCCGCGGCGACCACAGCATCATCACCGGCTGCGGCACGCGGCCGTCGGTCGCGGCGAGCTCGGCGAGGAATTCGGTGTGGCCGGGATGGCGGAAGCCGGCGCGGTAGAGCACGCTCTTGGCGATCGGATTGGTGACGACGGCGCTGGCACGGCCCGCGCGCACATCACCGACCGCCTGGCGGATCGAGGCGAGCGCAGCCTGCGCGCTCGACTCGTCGGGCTTGCCGGGCTCGGCGGTTGCGCGCACGCCGGTTGCCACCACGGGCAGGGCCTCGGTGAAGGTGGCTGCGGCCTCGCTCGGGCTCACAGAGGCGATCCGGATATCGGCGCCGAGCGCCTTCTCCAGGGCCTTGGCGCGGCGGACGATGAAAGCCTCGTCGCCGAGCAGATAGAAGACGGGCAGGTTCAGCTCACGGCGCCGGAGCCAGGCTGCGATCGTGATGTCGGGGCCGATGCCGGCGGGCTCTCCCAGGGTCAGGGCGAGGGGCTTTATCGCGTCGTTGGCCATCAGCGGTTGCGATATTCGATCATCGCCGCCTTGCGGAGCTCTTCGAGATAGGTCTTCTGGGTCTTCTCGTACTTCTCCTGATACATCTTCTCACGGACCTCGCGCTTCTTCGGCGTGTCGATCATGGTCGGCTTGCGCGCGCACAGCACCACCATCTCGATGCCCGCCTTGGTCACCTCCGGTGCGGTCAGATGGCCGATAGGCAAGTCGTCGAGCACCTTGCGGAGCGCCTCGGGCAGCTCCGCGGTGGTCTTGGTGACGCTCTCGCGGATGGTGGCGTTCGGCGTCGAGCGGAACAACGAATTGGCTTCCTCACAGCTTCCGACGCGCGAGCGGTAGGTCTCGGCTTCCTTCATGCGCGTCTCCTGGAAGGCCTGGGAGGAGCCGCGCGGCACGATCAGCACGATCGGCTGCATCTTGTATTCAGTGCCCTCGATCTGGAGCTTGTCGCCGGTCTGGGCCTGCACGGCCTGCGCGACGTCGCGCTCGCCGACCATCAGCTTCTCCTTGTAGCGGCCGCGTACGAGGCTGGTCCAGACCATCTCGGCCTTCATGCGGCCCTTCAGCGTCTCGGGGCGGACGCCTTTCGATTCCAGCGACTTGGTGAGCTGGTCCGGGGTGAGGCGCATGCGCTGTGCCATGCCATCGTAGGACTGGTTGATGTCGGAGATGCCGGGATCGACGCCGTACTTCTTGCCCTCCTTCATCTTCACCTTGTCGTCGATCAGCTCGTTGATGACCTCCTGCCGGGACGGGGTCTTCTGGGTCGTCAGCGTGTCCAGCTTGGAGCGCTGTTCGATGTCGAAATCGGTGATCGGATCGCCGTTGACCATGACGACGATGTTCTGCGCGCGCGACGGCGCGGGCAGACCGGTCATGATCAGTCCGGCACCGAAGGCAAGGAGAAGGCGGAAGACAGGCAATGGGGTCGTCATGATTGTTGTCGCTCACATGTCAGCCGGGACGAACTCGCGATCGGAGCCCCCGGGCCGTCACTTCAAATAGATCACTGAAGGCCGGCGGAACTGCTGCTTCCGCTCGAAGTCGCCAGCGTGCGCAGGCCGATCTGGAACATGAACGCGTGGCTCAGCACGGGCGGCGTCGAGCCGGCCGAGTAGCTATACGAAGTTACATAATTCGCCGCCAGCACGAAGCAATCGTCGACATAGCCGGCACCGACCACATACTGGTTGATCTTGTTGGCCTCGAGATCCCAGCGCGCCGAGCCGCTCACGACCCAGTTGGCGGCGACCTTCAGCGAGCCCGACGTCAGGATGCCCTCGCGGCGGGTCAGATAGCCGAGCTCCGGCTGCGCCGCGTAATTGCCGTACATCATGCTGACGGACCAGCGATTGAAGTTGGCGCGGCCTTCCGCCTCGAAGCGCTGCACGTTCCAGGTCTGCTCGTCCATGCGGGAGCGGACGCTGAACGTATAGGTGCTGTTGGGCGAGTAGGCGGCGCTCGCCACGTAGTCGGAGCGCGGCTTGTCGAGGCCGGAATCCAGCCCCGTGTTGATGGTGTCCTGGACCGCGTAGGAGTTCATGCCGAACAGCTGGTAGGACTGCCCGAACAGCGTCTTGACGGCGCCGCCCCTGTCGAACTGCGTAGTGGCCTGCACGCCGACATTGGCGCGGCCGCCGCCCTCGACGCGGTCGTAACCGGAGAACTTGTCGACGCTGAACAGGTTCGAGGTGTCGAACACCATGCTCTGCGCGTCCTCGTTCGGCAGCTTGCCGGCATAGGTCTCGTTCGGCCGGATGATGATCTGCGCGATCGGCTCGATGGTGGTCGAGCCCCACGGCTGAACGTTGATGAAGGGATAGCGGTATTCGAGACCGACGGTCGGCATCAGGCGGAACGCCTGGGTGTCGCCGGTGGCCAGGTAGTTCGACACGCCCGGCTGATTGGAGACGTCGGCGTTGATCGCGTCGGCGCGGAGACTGGCGAACGGCGTCCAGATCTGGCCGAGCGGATCGGTGAAGGACTTGCGCCACTGCGCTTCCGCCGTCAGGCGGGTGTAGGTGCCGGGGAAGCCGCGCAGGAGGCACTGCGACGGCGTGCGGGCGAGCGGGTCGGCCGACGTCGTCGTGCACAGGCTGTTGGTGTTGGCGAGCGTCGTGATCGGATCGAACACCGCGCTGTCGCGCGACAGGTTGACGAAATTCGTCTTGTAGCTGAACTCGCCGCCGAACACGGGATAGTTGAGCACGTTGGAATAGTCGATCACGGGGTAGACGACCGGAACCTGGTTCTGGAAGCCCGAGAAGCTCAGCCAGTACATCGTGCGCGCATCGAAGAAGCTGCGATTGCCGACGCCGGTCAGATAGAGCTGCGACAGCGCGTCGGTTGGCAGATACAGGAACGATCCGAGCGGATCGCGATACTGTGCCAGGCGGTAGTCCGAGAAAAAGTAATAGTCGGACATCACGACGCCGTCCCAGCCCCAGACCCACTTGTCGTTCAGTGCGAACTGACCCTTGGTGTCGACGGCGCCGCGGAACTGGCGGTCGCCGGGCTGGCCGGCAAGCGCGCTCGGATCGAGCTGGTCGATGCCGTAGACGCGAATCTGGTAGGCGCCGTCCATCAGGCGCTGGCGGAACTCGGTCTGGAACAGCACGCCCTGGCGGCTCGTGATGCGCGGGCTGAAGGTCAGGTCCATGTCGGGCGCAATGGCCCAGTAGAACGGAATATCGACGCCGTAGCCGAATGGCGTGTTCGACGTGAAGGCCGGCACCAGGAAGCCGGTCTTGCGCTTCACGGTCGGGTCGGGCGTCGAGAAATAGGGCAGGTAGGCGAGCGGCACGCCGAAGAATTCGAGCTGCGCCGTCTCGAAATACAGCATCTTCTCCTGCTGGTCGTGGATGATGCGGGCACCCTTGACCTGCCAGAGCGGCGGCTTCTTCGGATCGTCCTTGCACGGCGCGCAGGCCGTGTAGACGCCGTTCTCGAACACCGTGTAGTTGCCGCTGGAGCGGTCGGCGCGGCTCGCGGCCATGCGGGTCTGGTCGGCGGTGTCCACGCGCAGCGAATCGACGAATCCGTCGCGATAGTCGTCGGACAGATCCAGGATCTCGGCATAGGTGATCTTGCCGTCGGCATCCGTCATGCGGATGTTGCCTTCGGCATGCAGCCGCTTGGTCTTCTGGTCGTAGATGACCCGGTCGGCCTCGACGCTGGTGCCGTTGTAGAACAGCTGGACGTTACCGACCGCGGAGACGCGCGAATTGTTGTAGTCGTAATCGACCTCAGTCGCCTGAACCAGCATTTGGTTGTCGTTGGCGGCTCTCGGCGGCTTCGGGCGCGGCGGCAGCGGATTGTAGGTGAAGCTCTGGGCGGAGGCGGGGGCGACGAGGGCTGCGTCCATCAGCCCGCCGAGCGATGCCACAGCGGCAACGGCCAGCAGGAGCCTGCGAACAGACAAGCCGACCCCGTTCGCGCGCATCACGATGCGGCGCGTCAAACGAGACACGTGTCCTCGATGGACGGCAGTCACTAACCGTCCTCCTGGTACAACAAGGCCAAAAAGCCGGTGAGGCCGCCCACCACCACGGGCAACCACGCCGCAGCGATCGGATGCATCAACTCAGCCTTGCTCAAGTCTTCAGTCACTTTCGACAAAACGTAGAGCAGAAAGCCTGCACCCACGCCACTCAAAACCATCTTCTGCACGCCGCCCATCCGGAAGAAGCGCAACGACACAGAAGCCGCAAGCATCACCATGGCGGCAAGCAAAAACGGCTGCGCCAACAGCTTGTGATACTGGAGTCGATAGCCGGCTGTCGCGAAGCCCGAGCTTTCGGACGAACGGATGTAGCTCGGTAGTTGCCAAAAGGACACAGTCTCGGGTGTGGAAAAGCTGTTGCGGACCTGCGCTTCGGTCAGCGTCGTCGGAATCTCCAGGCTGGCCTGGTCGACCGGCGGGGAGTCGAGCGAGAAACGGCGCACGCCCTTGAACAGCCAATGGCCCGATTCCAGTGTCGCCTCGCGCGCCTCGACCCGTTCCTTGAAGTGCTGCTCTGTGTCAAACCGGAACAGCGTCAGCCCCGTCAGCCGCACGCCCTGCTGCTCGCTCCGCGCGGCATTGATGATGACCTGGCCGTCATTGGTGACCTGGTTGAGCCAGAAGCCCGAGGCGTCCTGGATGCCGCCGCCGGGAGCCGAGCCGAACAGCTCGGCTTCCATGCGCTTGGAGAGCTCGCGCAAATTCGCCGACATCGGATTGTAGGCGACGGTGGCGATCACCCCGATCAGAAGCGCGCTGCCGAGCGCCGGCGAGATGAATTGCCAGGCCGAGATGCCGGCGGCACGCGCCACCACCAGCTCGAGCCGGCGGGAGAGGGCGAGATAGCAGGTCATGGCGCCGATCAGCATGCAGAACGGCGTCAACTTCTCCAGCAATTGCGGCACCCGGAACAGCGAGGTCTCGGCCACCATCATCGCGGACGCCGATGCGAGCCCTGAAGTCTTGCGCACCATCTCGATGTAGTCGACCAGCACCAGCAGCAGGAAGATGCTGGCGAAGACGCCGAGTGCGGCGACCACGAAGCGTCCGGCGAAATAGCGCCCGAGTGTGTTGGTGAGCATGCTCATGCGGTGGCCGGCCGTCCGAACAGCCGCGCGATCCGCGCGTTCGATTTGTTGATGGCCTCCATCAGGCCGGCGGGCGGCTCGACCACGATGCCACCGATGATCATCCACAGCCCGATGCCGATGCCACCGAGAACCATCGCGTATTGGACCAGCACCGGGCCCTGCGATTTCACCGCCATCACCGAGCAGGCGAAGCCGGCCATGCGCAGGCCGAACACCGCGATGATTGAGCCGCCGATCGAGAAATTGCGGCTCTGGCGGGTGGTGCGCGGTGCGCCGAGAAAGGCGAAGGTCAGCACGGCAAACGCGAACGGATAGATCGGCGCCAACAGGCTGTCATGCAGGGCCGAGCGGAACTGCCCGGGAATCTGCTTGTAGACCGGGTCGTCCTCGGATGGCGAGAACAGCTCCCAGAGATAGCGCTCGCGGATGCCGAGGGTGACGTCATGGCCCTGGTTGCCGAACTTCGACATGTCGAAGCCGTAGCGGCCGAACGCCACCAGCGCGGGGTCGCGCTTGCCGGCCTCGAAGCGCTGGAGATTGCCGTCCTTCAGCACCAGGAACGAGCCGTTCTCGTTCTTCACGACCTCGCCATGCTCGGCGACGATGGACACGCGCTCGTTGGGATCGCGGCGGTCGTCGATGAAGATGCCGGCGAGGATACCGCCGGGCAGGCGCTCGCGGATCCGGATCGTGAGGTTCTTGTCGAGCTGGGCGAAGCGGCCGGGCTGCAGGATGTTGGTGAGCACGTCGGCGGTGATCTCGGCATCCCACTGCTTGATCCGCCGCATGCCGTCGGGGGCCAGATAGGCCGCGATGAAGGCAACCAGCGCCGCCACCACGCAGGTGGCGTAGAAGAACGGATAGAACAGCCGGAACGGCGAGAAGCCGGCGGCATTCATCACGATGATCTCGGAATCGGTCGCGAGCTTGTTCAGCGTGTGCGAGATCGCGATCATCAGTGCGATCGGCGAGATGATCAGGACCAGCGCCGGGATGACGAGGCTGGTGATGCCGAGGAAGGTGAGGATCGTCTGACCCTGGCTCGTCATCAGGTCGATGCCGCGCAACGCCTGCGTAATCCAGATCACGCCGGTGAGGCTGACCAGGACCAGCGCAAACGACGCCAGCGTCGTGCGGAAGATATACTTATCGATCGACCCCATGCGCTACCGCACGAATTCCCACCAAGACCCCAATACAGGCCGGAAGCCTGGCCGTCCGACCAATCCCCTGATAGGGGATCCCCAAGGTCGGCCAACCACCTCTTCCACCGGCTTACTCTCTCACTACCATCCCTTTGATCCGTCAACAAAATGGCTGCCCCGTGGCACCCTCGCCATATGGTTAATATTTCCCTCGTTGTGGCCTGGCGGCCACGGGGGTGCTTGGCATCTGCCGCGCCGGTGGCCCATAGTGGGGAAAGTCCAGTGAATCGCCATTCAGCTCCGGCCCGTCGCCGGGACCGCCGAACGGCAAAAAGCCTGATGTTTTGAAGGAGTTACCAATGTCCGATGCCATCAAGGTCGGCTTCGTCCAATTGTCATCAGCCGCCCGTGGCATCCTCGTGGTGTTCTGCGACGACGGTTTGAAGCTAGGCCCGGCGACGGCCAAGGCGCTCGGCGGCGCCGCTGATCTGGTGAAGCGGGCGGCGTCCGCCGCCGGCTTCAAGGGCAAAAGCGGCGCGGCCCTCGACATCCTGGCACCGGAGGGGCTGAAGGCCACCCGCCTGGTCGTGATCGGCGCCGGCAAGGCGGCGAGCCTGAAGGGGAACGACTTCCTCAAATTCGGCGGCGTTGCGGCGAGCAAGCTCTCGGCCAGCGCTGCGGCCATGACCATCGTCGCGGAACTGCCAAGCGGCGCCATGACGAGCGAGCAGGCCGTCGCGATTGCCTCGGGCCTTCGCTTACGCGCCTACAAGTTCGACCGCTACAAGACGAAAAAGAAGGACGGCGAGGAGGGCGGCTTGCGTGCTGACGTCTCCCTTGCGGTCGGCGATGCCGCTGCCGCGAAGAAGGCCTTCGTCTCGGCTGGCGCGATCGTCGATGGCGTGATCATCGCGCGCGACCTCGTCAACGAACCGCCGAACGTGCTGTTCCCCGAGGAATTCGCGCGCCGCGCCAGCCAGCTCCGCAAGCTCGGCGTCAAGGTCGAGGTGCTCGACGTCAAGGCGATGGACAAGCTCGGCATGGGCGCGCTGCTCGGCGTCGGCCAGGGCTCGGTGCGGCCGAGCCGCACCGTGATCATGCGCTGGGACGGCGGCAAGAAGGGCGAGGCGCCGGTCGCCTTCGTCGGCAAGGGCGTCTGCTTCGACACCGGCGGCATTTCGATCAAGCCGGCAGGCAGCATGGAGGACATGAAGGGCGACATGGGGGGCGCGGCCTGCGTCGTCGGCCTGATGCATGCGCTGGCGGCGCGCAAGGCCAAGGCCAACGTTGTCGGCGCCATCGGCCTCGTCGAGAACATGCCCGACGGCAATGCGCAGCGGCCGGGCGACATCGTCACCTCGATGTCGGGCCAGACCATCGAGATCATCAACACCGACGCCGAAGGCCGCCTCGTGCTGGCCGATGTGCTCTGGTACGTCGCGAAAAAGACCAAGCCGAAATTCATGGTGGATCTGGCGACGCTGACCGGCGCCATCATGGTCGCTCTCGGCACCGACCATGCCGGCATGTTCTCCAACAATGATGAACTCGCCGACCGCCTGCTGGCGGCCGGCATCGAGAGCGGGGAAAAGGTCTGGCGCATGCCGCTCGGCCCCGAATACGACAAGCTGATCGATTCCCAGTTCGCCGACATGAAGAACACCGGCGGCCGTCACGGCGGTTCGATCACCGCAGCGCAGTTCCTCCAGCGCTTCGTCGACGGCATCCCCTGGGCCCATCTCGACATCGCCGGCACCGCCATGGGCGCGCCGAAGACCGACATCAACCAGAGCTGGGGCAGCGGCTATGGCGTCCGTTTGCTCGACCGTCTGGTCGCCGACCATTACGAGCGCAAATGATCCAAGATGACTGAAGTGCTGTTCTACCATTTGCAAAACATGACGGTAGAGAACGTGTTGCCGCCGCTTCTCGAGAAATCGCTCGAGCGCGGCTGGCGCGTCGTGGTGCAGTCGACGTCGGAGGAGCGCGCCGACGCGCTCGACGCGCATTTATGGACCTATCGCGACGATTCCTTCCTGCCGCACGCGACATGGCGGGTGAACGATGCCGCCGATCAGCCGATCGTGCTGGCGATCGAGGAGGGCAATCCTAACGGCGCCAATGTCCGCTTCCTGGTCGACAGTGCCGCGCTGCCGCAGGACGCGCAGGGCTATGAGCGCATGGTGCTGCTGTTCAACGGCGACGATCCGGACGCGCTCGATTTGGCCCGCAGCGCCTGGACGGATTGCAAGGCGCGGGGATTTGATGTCACCTATTGGCAGGCCGACGAACGGGGCCGGTGGCAGAAGCGGAATTAGCGGCCGTTTGCAATTAATGATAATTTGCACTTTCCGGGCGATCATGGTTTTGGCCACCTTCGTGCCGCAAAGTGATGTTGGGACAAACGCTTAGGGCCGATCCTTCACGCGGGGAATTTAGTTTATCGTGCGACATCAAAAGCTTCCCAGCTCGCTCATAGTTGCGTTGGCTGCCGTAGCACCGCTGGTCGCGGGCTGCTCGGGCGGGACCGATCTGCTGTCCAAGGACGCCCAATGGTTCAACACGCCGAGCCGCCTGTTCATCCGGAACATCTCGATTGAGTCGCCGCCGCTGACCCCCGACAGGGCAGTCGGGGCCGAGGATCTGGTCAGCGCCGACGGCGCCTGTCCCGGCATGGCGCCGCCCCCCGGGCCGGCCGACGCCAACGCCTCGACGACTTCGCCGGCGCCCGCTGGCGGAACGGTCGCGCTCGGTCACACCGAATGCGACGTGGTCCGCGGCATCGGCGCGCCCTCGACCGTCAACCTCTCCGGCGATGCCGCCGGAAGGCGCGTGGCCGTCGTGACCTGGACCACCGGTCCGCGCGCGGGCATCTACACCTTCACCTCGGGCCGCCTGTCCTCGATCGAGGGCAACCCCGAGCCGCAGCCCGTGCCGAAGGCGGCCAAGCCGAAGGCCAAGAAGAAATCGGCGTAAGGCGAGCGCCTCAAGCGGCCTTTCGCCCCTTGATCGCCGTCGACCAGGCGTGAACCGTGATCGCTCCCGTCGCGGTCGCTGGCAGTCTGTCCTGGAGACGGTGTTTCAGCTCCGCGATCTCCGCATCCGACAGCCTCCCGACGATTCCACTCGGGCTGCTCACGACCATGGACAACCAATAGTCGTCGAAGTCAGCGAAGGTGCGTTCAACGACGAGCTCGCGCGTCTCGACGTCGCGGATGCCGAGCTCCGCCCAAAGCGCCTTCAGTGCCGCGAAACGCGATACTTCGGCACTCGGTGGACGTGCAGCCGGTTTGCCGATCGCGTCCAGCTCCTCCCACACATGCTGCGTCGGGGTGCCGCCGCGCATGACATCCCAGGTGTAGGACGCGACAATGCCGCCGGGTTTGGTGACGCGGAGCATTTCCGCGGCGCCCTTACGCGGATCAGGGACAAAGAACAGCACCAGCGCCATCACCGCAATGTCGAAGCGGTTGTCCTCGTACGGAAGGGCCATTGCATCGCCAATCGAAAGCTCGACCTGCTGTGCCGAGAACTTTTGGCGTGCAGTGTCAATCTGTGCGTCTGAGGGATCGATCGCGCAGACGGATGAAGGCTTAGACTTCGCGAGAATGAGCTCAGTGAACGCGCCGTTGCCGGCACCGACATCCACCCAGGCTCGTCCTGCGCCCGGCGTCAGCCAGTCGAGAAAAAGAGAGCCGGCCGAACGGCTCCAGGGTGCCATGAAGCGCTCGTAGGCCGCGCCGTCGGTGAATTTGATCGGTTCGGGTGCCGACATCCGAGATCTCCCTAAAATTGCCTATCCAAATATCGCTGGGGCCGAAAAGGCCGGTCCTTTTTGTAGCATGGTGCCGCGCCGCCCGCGACGGGACACCGCAAGTTTGCGAGCCCGACATTTTCCAACGTGCAACGTAGTTGACGTGCCGCCTGTGCTACTCGCGCGCGTCCATCGCATCATCGAATAGCGGATGCCAGCCCGCGGCCTCGTCAAATCTTGTGCTCGCGTCGAGCCGTTACTTCTTAGCCGGCATCAATGTGTTCGCCGCGTTCTCGCGCGTTGAAAATCACGCTATCGTTACGAGAGATCATGCGGCCCGATGAGAGAGCTCCCGCATCCGCTGTCAAAACCGCCTCCGGAGCAAATCTGGAGGAAATCTCCAGAATAATCACGCGCGTCTCAAGCAGTGGCTCAAGCATGTCATGTTGGCGGCTGCTACGCATCGAGAGGAGGGGCTAGGTCGATCGAAGGATCTTTTGGATGTCCATTACCTCAGTGTTTTCCCCGGTTACGGGGCAGCTCACCATTTTCGGCGACAGTGCCAATAACGGCGTCGTGATCAGCCGCGACAAGGCAGGCCGCATTCTTGTCAATAACGGGCACGTGAAAACGATCGGTGGCGACCCCACAATTACCAACACCAACGAGATCGACATCTTCGGTCAAGGCGGCGACGACACGATCACCGTCAACGAATGCCACGGGCCGATGCCCGCGGTGCACATTTTTGGCGGCGACGGCAACGACAGGATCACCGGTGGCTCGGGCGCCGATCTGCTGTTCGGTCAGGCCGGCGACGATGTGATCAAGGGTGGCGGCGGCAATGATCTGCTGTTCGGCGGCGCGGGGAACGATACGCTGGATGGCGGCAGCGGCGACAATCAGCTGTTCGGCGAGGCCGGCAACGACCTCATGATCTGGAATCCCGGCGGCGGCACCAATCTGTTCGAGGGCGGTGACGGCAACGATACGGCGCAGGTCAACGGCAGCAATGACTCCGAGACGTTCACGATCACGGCGAACGGCACGCGCGTGCGGCTGGACGGCACGGGTGCCGCGCCATTTTCGCTCGACATCGGCACGACGGAGAATCTCGTGCTGCACGCCGGTGGCGGCGACGATGTCATCACCGCGGGCAACGGGCTCGTCAGCCTGATCTCGCTGACGCTCGATGGCGGCGCCGGCAACGACCGGATCACCGGCGGCGATGGCAATGATCTGATCATCGGCGGCAGCGGCGACGACATCGTCAATGGCGGGCGCGGCAACGACGTCGCCCAGCTCGGCACCGGCGACGACACCTTCATCTGGAATCCCGGCGACGGCAGCGACACGGTCGAAGGCGGATCGGGCAACGACAAGCTGTTGTTCAACGGTGCGAACATCAGCGAGACCATCGACATCTCGGCCAATGGCGGACGGGTTCGCTTCACCCGCGACGTCGCCAACATCACGATGGACCTCAACAGCATCGAGCAGATCGAATTCGATGCGCGCGGCGGCGCCGACAACATCACCGTCGGAGATCTCACCGGGACCGGCGTCAAGCAGGTGCTGGTCGATCTCGCAGCCGTTCCCGGCGGCACGCAAGGCGACGGCGCGGCTGATACGGTGACCGTCAACGGCACCGGCGGCAATCAGCACATCGAGGTCACGGCCGTGGGCACGACCGTCACTGTGACGGGCTTGCCGGAGGTCGTGACGATCGCAAATGCGGAGGCCGCCAACGACCGGCTGGTAATCCAGGCGCTCGGCGGCAACGACGTCATCGATGCATCCGCGCTTGCCGCTGTGATCGGCCTGACGATCGACGGCGGTGCAGGGAACGACACCATCACCGGCAGTCAGGGCGCCGACACCCTGATCGGCGGCGACGGCAACGACAAGGTCATCGGCGGCCGCGGCAATGACGTCGCGCTTCTCGGTGCGGGTGACGATCTGTTCACGTGGAATCCCGGTGAGGGCAGCGACGTCGTCGAAGGCGGCACGGGAACGGATACGCTGGTGTTTAACGGCTCCAATGCAGCCGAGAACATGTCGATCTCGGCGAACGGAAGCCGCGCGCTTCTCACCCGCGACGTCGGCACCATCGTGATGGATCTCAACGGCGTCGAGCGCGTGCAGATCGCCACCGCGGGCGGCGCCGACAACATCACTGTCAACGATCTAACGGGCACCGGGGTGACGCAGGTCGCCATCGACCTCAGCGCCAGCCCAGGTAGCCAGAGCGGTGACGGCGCGGCGGACCGTGTGACGGTGAACGGCACGGCCGGTGACGACAACATCTCGGTCGTGACGTCAGGCGGATCGATCGTTGTCAACGGCCTCGCCGCCCAGGTGACGATCGCACATGCAGATGCCGGTGATGTGCTGACCGTCAACGGCGGAGGTGGCAACGACGTCATCAACGCCTCCGCGATCAAGGCTGGGCAGCTGTTCAGCCTCAACATCAACGGTGGCGACGGCAACGACACCATCACCGGCAGCGCCTGCAACGACACCGTGATCGGCGGACGCGGCAACGATGTCGCCAATCTCGGCGCCGGCGACGACACCTTTATATGGAATCCCGGCGACGGCAGCGACATCGTCGAAGGCGGCAAGGGCACCGACGCGCTGCTATTCAACGGCGCCAATATCAGCGAGAACATCAACATCTCGGCCAATGGCGGAAGGGTGCTGTTCACCCGCGATGTCGCCGCCATCGCGATGGACCTCAATGGGGTCGAGCACATCGACTTCAACGCCCTCGGCGGTGCCGACAACATCACAGTCAACGACCTCTCCGGCACCGGCGTCAACCAGGTCAACCTCGACCTCGGCGCCAATGACGGCGCCGCTGACACCGTGACCATCAACGGAACCGGCGGCAGCGACGTCATCATGGTAACCGAGCACGACGGCATCATCACGGTGTCGGGGCTCGGCCAGGACATCAATATCAGCGATGCCGGCGCGGGCGACAGGATCGTCATCAACGGCCTCGATGGCGACGACGTCATCACGGCCTCCGGCCTGCACGGCGGCATCCAGCTCGTGGCCAATGGCGGCAATGGCGACGACATCCTGATCGGCAGCCCCGGCAACGACACGCTGGCCGGTGGCGCGGGGGACGACGTGCTGATCGGCGGTGGCGGTGCCGATATCCTTGATGGCGGCAGCGGCAACAACGTCGTCATCAACGGAGGCGGAGCGTTTGCAGCCGCGATGATGCTCAACCAGGCCATGGCGGCGAGCTTTGTTCCGGCAGGCGACGGTCACGGCGAGATGCCGTTGCCCGATCCGCACGCGGCGCAGACCCAGACGCTCGCTCCGCCGCAGCACGCCTGATACCCGCTGCTCCAGCCTGGAGAACGCTCATGACGACGAACGTGGTCCCGAGTGATACGGGGCTCGACGCGCTGCTCACCCTGCTGCATATGCAGGGTGTTGCCGCCGATCGCGACCAGCTCAGGCACCGGAGCGGAACGGAAAATTTTGGCGCAGCGGACATCATCCGCTGCGCTAGATCTCTCGGACTGAAGGCCCGAACCTATCGCACGCAATGGAGCCGCCTGGCCGGCAGCCCGCTGCCGGCGATCGCGATGCTGCGCGACGGTAGTTTTATGGTCATCGCAAAAGCCTCCGCGGACAAGGTGCTCGTGCAGTCGCCGCAGGCGCAGCGCCCGGTACTGATGGAGCGCGATGAGCTGTGCGCGATCTGGGCCGGCGGGTTGATCCTGATGGCTCGGCGTGCCGGGCTATCCGACCTTGGCCGCCAGTTCGACATCACCTGGTTCATCGGCGCGATCGGCAAATACCGGCGGCTGCTGGGCGAGGTGGTGGCCGCCTCGTTCTTCCTCCAGCTGTTCGCGCTTGTCTCGCCGCTGTTCTTCCAGGTCGTGATCGACAAGGTGCTGGTGCACCGCTCGCTGTCCACGCTCGATGTTCTCGTCATCGGCCTTGTCGTCGTCTCGCTATTCGACACCGTGCTCGGAATCTTGCGCAATTATCTGTTTGCGCACACCACCAACCGCATCGACGTCGAGCTGGGCGCGCGCCTGTTCCATCATCTGCTGGCGCTGCCGATGGCGTGGTTTCAGGCGAGGCGCGTCGGCGATTCCGTGGCGCGCGTGCGCGAGCTCGAGAACATCCGCAATTTTATCACCTCTTCGTCGCTGACGCTTCTGATCGACCTGGTCTTCACCTCGGTGTTTCTGGCGGTGATGTTCGCCTATTCGCCGCTGATGACCTGCATCGTGCTCGGATCGTTTCCGTTCTACATCGCAATCTCGGCGGTGGCGACGCCGCTGTTTCGCCGCAGGCTGGACGAGAAATTCCGCCGCGGCGCTGAGAACCAGGCGTTTCTGGTCGAGAGTGTCAGCGGAATCGAGACGCTGAAGGCGATGGCGGTCGAGCCGCAGATGCAGCGCCGCTGGGAGGAGCAGCTTGCCGGCTACGTCGCCGCGAGCTTTGGCGTCACCAGCCTCGGCAACACCGCGAGCCAGCTTGTGCAGTTCGTCAGCAAGATCGTCACGGCCGCGATTCTCTATGTCGGCGCGCGGCTCGTGATCGGAGACGCCCTGACCGTCGGCGAGCTTGTCGCGTTCAACATTTTTGCAGGGAGGGTTTCGGCCCCGGTGCTACGGCTGGCGCAGGTCTGGCAGGATTTTCATCAGGCGCGGCTCTCGATCGCGCGGCTCGGCGACATCCTCAACAGCGCGGCAGAGCCGGCTTACTCCGCAGGTCGCGCGGGAATGCCGCCGCTCCGGGGCAACATCCGCTTCGAGCACGTGGCATTCCGCTACCGGCTCGACGGGCCGGAAATCCTGCGCGACGTCTCGTTCGATATTCCGGCGGGCCAAACCGTCGGCATCGTGGGGTCCTCGGGCTCGGGCAAGAGCACCTTTGCAAAGCTGGTGCAGCGGCTCTACGTGCCGCAGGGCGGCCGCGTGCTGATTGACGGCATGGATCTGATCATGACCGATCCGGCCTGGCTGCGGCGGCAGATCGGCGTGGTGCTCCAGGACAACATGTTGTTCAACCGTTCGGTGCGCGACAACATCGCACTGGCCGATCCGACCCTGCCGATGGACCGCATCATGGATGCGGCAATGCTTGCGGGCGCGCATGATTTCATTCTGGAGCTCCCTGAGGGCTACGACACGGTCGTCGGCGAGCGTGGCTCGACGCTCTCGGGCGGGCAACGCCAGCGCATCGCGATTGCGCGTGCGCTGGTGAGCAATCCCCGGATCCTGATCTTCGATGAAGCCACCAGCGCGCTCGACTATGAGAGCGAGCGGATCATCCACGACAACATGAAGGAGATCGCGAGGGGCCGCACGGTGCTGATCATCGCGCATCGCCTGTCCACCGTCCGCGGCGCCGATCGCATTTTTACGCTGGAGCGGGGACGTCTGGTCGAGGATGGCACGCATGAGGCGCTGATCAGGAACGGCGGACGTTACGCAGCGCTGCATCGGCTTCAGGGAGGGATCTATGAGGTCGGCTAGCACCGCTTCCGCCCGCGAGGAACCGAGGGTCGTTCCTTTCCGGAACGCAAAGGGCCGCCGCGTCGAAGAGATCGCTTTCCTGCCCGCGGCGCTGGAAATCACCGAGACGCCACCATCGCCAATCGGTCGCGCCATCGCGATGGCCCTGATGGCTCTCGTCTGTGCCGCGCTCGCATGGTCGGCCTGGGGCACGATCGACATCGTGGCGTCCGCAACCGGCAAGGTCGTGTCGAGCGGAAGGAGCAAGGTGGTGCAGCCGTTTGAGACCGGTGTGGTGCGCGCGATCCACGTGCAGGATGGGCAGACGGTCAAATCAGGCGATTTGCTGATCGAGCTCGATCCGACCGTGAACGCGGCAGAGCGCGACCATCTGCACGACGATCTCATGGCCGAGCGGCTCAATATCGCGCGCCTCCGTGCTGCGCTCGCAAGCGGTGAGGATAGCTCCGCCGATCTCGTCCCACCCGCGGATGCCGATCCCGTGCTGGTCGCAACGCAGCGGCAGTTGCTCGCCAATCAGGTCAGCGAGCACAGGGCCAAGCTGGCTGCGCTGGCGCGCCAGGAGGCGCAGAAGGACGCCGAGCATCAGACGATCGTCGCAACGATCCACAAGCTGGATGCGCTGCTCCCGGTCACGGGGCAGCGCGTCGATATCCGCAAGACGCTGATGGAAAAAGAGATCGGCTCGAAGCTGACTTATTACGAGACGCTTCAGCTTCAGATCGAGCAGCAGGAGGAGCTTCGCGTCCAGAGCAGCCGCCTGAAGGAAGCCGAATCCGCCGTCGCCGCGATCCGCGAGACCCGCATCCAGGCCGTGGCCGAGTATAGGAAGAGCCTGTCGGACGAGCTTGCCAAGAGCGAGCAGAAGGCCAATGGCGTCGCGCGCGATCTGATCAAGGCGCAACAGCGGACAAAACTCCAGCAATTGACGTCGCCGGTTGATGGCGTCGTGCAGCAGCTTGCGGTCCACACCGTCGGCGGCGTGGTCACGCCCGCGCAATCGCTGCTGGTGATCGTCCCGTCAGATACGCGGCTCGAGATCGAGGCGATGATCTCCAACCGCGATATCGGCTTCGTCGAGGCCGGGCAGGGCGCCGCCATCAAGATCGACACTTTTAATTTCACCCGTTACGGCCTGCTCGAAGGCCGGGTGCTGAGCGTCTCGCAGGACGCCATCATCCGCGACCGTCCGCCGGAGCGCGGCGACCGCGCGTCCGGGTCGCAGCACGACAGCAGCGAACCCAACGGGCAGGAGCTGAGCTACAGCGCCCGCATCTCGCTTGATCGTACCCGGATGCAGGTGGACGACCGCCTCGTCAGCCTGTCCCCGGGCATGGCGGTGACCGTGGAGATCAGGACCGGCTCGCGCACCATTTTGAGTTATCTTTTGTCGCCATTGCAGCGCTACCGGCACGAAATCATGCGGGAGCGCTAGTGCTCGCCGATTAGATTAAGTGTTTCAATGACTTGAATGGTCTTTCGGTCCTCAGGCCACAGCCCGTCCGCTACTGTGCATGGGGTTGTTTTTCAGTTTTTGAATCTAGCCCGCCGCCTCATCAAACTGCGTGCTCGCCTCCAGCCACTGCTCCTCCGCCCGCGCCAGCGCGTCCGCGGCATTCGCGCGGGCCTTCGATAGTTGCGCGGCCTGCTTGGGATCCCTGGTGAAGATGTCGGGTAGCGAAAGCGCGGTGTCGATCTTGGTGATGATGTCGCTGACGCGCGCGATCTCGCTCTCGGCTTCCGCGATCCGCTTCTTCAGCGAGCCGCGATTGTCCGACTTCGGACGCTGCGGCTTCTCGTTTGGCGCGCTACGCTCGCGCGGGGCGGGCTCACCGTTGCGCGATGACAGCACCAAGCGGCGATACTCGTCGAGGTCGCCGTCGTAATTGGTGACGGTGCGGTCGGCGACGATCCAGAGCTGGTCGGCGCAGGCTTCGATCAGATAGCGGTCATGCGAGACCATGATCACCGCGCCGGGGAATTCGTTGATGGCTTCGGCAAGTGCTGCGCGGCTGTCGATGTCGAGATGGTTGGTCGGCTCGTCCAGAATGATCATGTTGGGGCCGAAGAAGGTCGCAAGGCCCAGCAGCAGCCGCGCCTTCTCGCCGCCCGACAATTTACTGACCTTGGTGTCGGCCGCCTTTCCGGAGAAGCCGATCCCGCCGGCGCGGGCGCGCACCTTTGCTTCGGGCGCCTCGCCCATCAGCTTGCGGACGTGGTCGTAGGCGGAGCCGTCCTCGTTCAGCTCGTCGAGCTGGTGCTGGGCGAAATAGGCGATCGACAGCTTGTCGGCGCGCGTCACCTTGCCGGAGAACGGCGCGAGACGGCCGGCGAGCAGTTTGACGAGCGTCGATTTGCCGTTGCCGTTGGAGCCGAGCAGCGCGATGCGATCGTCATTGTCGACGCGCAAGGTGACGCGGCCGAGCACGGGCGCTGCCGGGTCATAGCCGACCGCGGCGTTGTCGACGGCGATGATCGGCGGCGACAGGATCTTCTCCGGCGCGGGGAAGCTGATCTCGCGCACATCCTGGGTGACCAGCGCCGTGATCGGCTTCAGCCGCTCCAGCATCTTCACGCGGGACTGCGCCTGCCGGGCTTTCGAGGCCTTGGCCTTGAAGCGGTCGACGAAGGCTTGCAGGCGCGCGCGCTCGGCCTCCTGACGCTTGACGGCTTTGGCGTCGAGCATCTCGCGCATGGCGCGCTGTTCCTCGAACGACGAGTAGGTGCCCTTGTAGAGCGTGAGCTTGCCGCGCTCCAGATGCAGGATCTGGTCGACCGAGCTTTCGAGGAGATCGCGGTCATGGCTGATCACGATCACCGTGCGCGGATAGTGCGCGAGGTGATCCTCCAGCCACAGCGTTCCCTCGAGATCGAGATAGTTGGTGGGCTCGTCGAGCAGCAGCAAGTCAGGGGCCGCGAACAGCGTCGCGGCGAGCGCAACGCGCATGCGCCAGCCGCCGGAGAATTCGGCGCAGGGGCGCAGTTGGTCGGTGGCGGAGAATCCGAGGCCGGAGAGGATCGCGGCCGCCCGGCTCGGCGCCGAATGGGCGTCGATGTCGACCAGCCGGGTCTGGATCTCCGCGATCCGGTGCGGATCGATGGCGCTCTCGGCCTCATGCAGCAGGGCGTCGCGTTCGAGGTCGGCCTTGAGCACGACCGAGATCAGGCTTTCCGGGCCGTTCGGAGCCTCCTGCGCGAGGCTGCCGACGCGCCAGCGTGGCGGCAGGGACACCGTGCCGTGCTCTGCGGCGAGCTCGCCCCGGATCACCTTGAACAGGGTTGATTTCCCGGTGCCGTTGCGCCCGACCATGCCGACGCGAGATCCGGGCGTGATCTGCACGGAACTCTGGTCAATCAGAAGGCGTCCGGCGAGGCGGATCGAGAGGTCGGTGATGGATAGCATGCGGCCTTGTCACCGCAGGTGGGATCAAACGCAACCCGATTTTTCGTCAGTGTGAGTCGTGCTCGCGCTGCTTCAGCTCGTTGAGGAGCTGCTCCAGATGCGTCGGGAGCCGGGTTTCGGGGCGCAGGCTCTGCTGGAGCCGTTCGCCCACGGCATCGCAAATCGAGCGGCTGGTGCGCCGGTCGATCTGTTCGCAGTCATTGGCAGAAAGGCCAGCCATGATGGAGTTCCGTGTTTCAAAGTGAAGACACGGTACCAAGTCCTTGGCCCCCAAAATGGTTTCGCGGACGGTGGGGGATGCCCGGCATTCTAGTAAAAATTGTATGAATTTGGCGTGTCGGCCCAAATACAAAGCCCCGGCGCAGGGGGAAACGCCGGGGCTTCGCTTGGAAGGTACCCTGGGGGGAAGGTACCTCTGGAAGGTATTTGAGAAAGGTGCTGTCGGGCTCAGTAGCAGCGGTTGATCAGCCGCCAGCGGGGGCCCCAGGGGGTCGGGACCAGCCGGCGCACATAGCAGCCACCGCCATAACCGTAGGCGACGGGGGCGTAGAAGCGGGGGCCACCCCAGCCGTAGCCGTGATGCCAGCCACCGCCGCCGCCGTGCCAGCCCCAGCCGCCGCCATGCCAATGAGCCGAGGCGGAGGTCGGTGCCAGCGCGGCACCCAGCGCGACCGCAGCGACAGCGGCAAGCGAAAGTTTCCTCAACATGGTGATCTCCTCAAAACTGCCGGCGCGGGGCTATCGCGTCGATGCAAAAGCCGCCGAAACGGTCCGCCTTATATTCAGGCTTCGGTTTCGATAGGCCTGACCTTACGCCGGCGAAGCTGAACCGGACCCTGACAGAGGTTTCAGATTGGGTTCATCTGGGTGAAATTGTTGTAATCCATGCTGGATTCCCGGACCGGGCCCTGCGGCGAAGCGCCTGTGAGCGCCGTTCCGGCCGTCGCTTGCCGTTCGGCGGCGGCGCCGATATAAGCCCCGCAACTCGCAAAACCATCGCTTTCTTCTCAAGGACAAGATTATGGCCATCGAACGCACCTTCTCGATCATCAAGCCCGACGCGACCGCCCGTAACCTGACCGGCGCGGTGAACGCCGTGATCGAAAAGGCGGGCCTGCGTATCGTTGCGCAGAAGCGCATCCGCATGACCAAGGAGCAGGCCGAGACCTTCTATGCGGTCCACAAGGCCCGCCCGTTCTTCGGCGAGCTCGTCGAGTTCATGACCTCGGGCCCGGTGGTCGTCCAGGTGCTGGAAGGCGAGGGCGCGGTTGCCAAGTATCGCGACGTGATGGGCGCGACCGATCCGTCCAAGGCGGCCGACGGCACCATCCGCAAGCTCTACGCAAAGTCGATCGGCGAGAACTCCGCTCACGGCTCGGATGCCCCGGAGACCGCTGCGATCGAGATCGCGCAGTTCTTCTCGGGCAACGAGATCGTCGGCTGATCCGTCAGCCGACAGGTTAATTTCGACGGGGCGAAAGGACGTATTGTGAACTGGCTCTGGCAGGTCTTCGATCCCGCTACGATCGGGGCATTCTTCACCCAGTTCCGCAACGAGATGGCCGAACCGACCTTCTGGATTGCGGTCGGCAAGATCATCTGGATCAACATCCTGCTCTCCGGCGACAACGCGCTGGTGATTGCGCTTGCCTGCCGCGGCCTCAAGCCGCGGCACCGGCTGTGGGGCATGATCCTGGGCGCCGGCGCGGCGGTGCTGCTGCGAATCATCTTCACCGGCATCGTCGCGAGCCTGATGGAGCTGCCGTATCTCAAGCTCGTCGGTGGTCTCGCGCTGATCGTGATCGCGGCCAAGCTGCTGGTGCCGGAACAGGAGGACGAGGACGGCGTCGAGTCGGCCTCGCATCTGTGGCAGGCGGTGCAGATCGTCGTCGTCGCCGACATCGTCATGAGCCTCGACAACGTCATCGCGGTCGCTGCCGCCGCCAACGGCAGCGTGCCGCTGCTGGTGCTCGGCCTCGCCATCAGCGTGCCCCTGATCGTCGCCGGTGCGGCGCTGATCATGGCGCTGCTCGCCAAGCTGCCTGTGCTGGTCTGGGCCGGTGCTGCGCTGCTCGGCTGGATCGCGGGCGAGGTGATCGCGACCGATCCCGGCATCGCGCCGAAGCTTCACACGCTGTTCGACGGCCCGTTCGGCGCTTCGCTGGACAAGATGCTCTCCAGCCTGCGCATCCCGCTGCAATTCGGCCATGGCGGGTCGGGCGGCGAATATCTCTGCGCGGCGCTCGGTGTCGTGGTGGTGCTGATTGTCGGCACCATCTGGCGCCGGCGCAGCCTGAGCGCGGCCGCGCTCGAATCCTCCGAGCGGCACGCCAAGGCCTCGGCTGAGTAATTCTCAAGCCTTTAGCAGTTGGCGTATCAGTCTTGCCGGCGCACGCGCGCCGGCGAGCATTTCGGCTTCTCGCGAACTCTCCCCGAGCTCTCCCGTCAAGCGGTCGCGCGTGGCGCGCTTCGACATGTCGCAGCGTGACGCACAGCGTTCGCAACCTCTGGGCGATCTAGAGTTTATCTCATTATAAACTGCTGAAACGAAAGGCCACTTTCGTTGACTCGATAACGCTGCCCGCGGCACGTCGCTCCGTCGTTCATGTTCATGAAATCGGAAGCTGGTGCCATGCCGTCGCGAGTCATTCGCCGTCCTGTTGCTGTTCTTGCCGCCACGGTCAAAACAGTTCCGACATATTCCGGCCCAATGGCCTTCGCGGTCACTGTGGCGTCCATCGCCTTGTTCGGCGCCGTGCTGCCGCGGTGCGCCAGCGCGCAAAGCTCGGCGCCAGAGGCGGAGCGCGGGACCACGTTGCCGGCGGTGACCGTGACCGCAGACGCGCCGAAGCCGCGCGCGCGCCCGCGATCCAGCCCTGGCCGAACGACGGCCCGCGGCAGATCGCGTGCAACCGAGCGGCCCACGGTCCAGGCGGAAGGAAATCCCGCCGCGCCGAAACGGGGCTCGCTTCCGCCGTCCTACGCAGGTGGTCAGATCGCTCGTGGAGGCCAGGTCGGCTTGCTCGGCAACAAGGATTTCATGGATACGCCGTTCAACGTCACCAGTTACACGGCGAAGAAGATCGAAGATCAGCAGGCCGTCACCGTAGCCGACGTCGTCAGCAATGACCCTTCGGTCCGTTTCACGGGGCAGACCGGCGGCATTCTCGACTCCTTCTTCATCCGCGGCTTTCCGATCGGCGAGGGGAATGTCGGAGAAATTGCCTTCAACGGCGTCTATGGCGTTGCGCCGAACTACCGTGTGTTCACCGATTACGTCGAGCGCATCGAAATCATCAAGGGCCCGACCGCGCTGCTTTACGGCATGGCCCCGAACAGCAGCGTCGGTGGCACGATCAACATCGTTCCTAAACGTGCCGGGGATGTCGATCTTACACGGGTTACGACTGACTATGCGACCAGCTCCCAGCTAGGCACGCATCTCGACGTGAGCCGACGGTTCGGCGAGAACCGCGAATTCGGAATTCGCGTCAATGGCAGCTACCACAATGGCGACACGCCGCTGGACAACCAAAGCCGGGAGGCGCATGTCGGTTCCGCGGCGTTCGACTATCGCGGCGAGAGATTCAGGGCTTCGCTCGACTTCATCGATCAGGAAGAGAAGTTCGACGCTCCCACGAGGCCGTTTCTGGTCGCAACCGGCGTAGCTGTCCCGACCGCTCCGGCCGGGACGCGCAATGTCACGCAGGCCTGGGAATGGTCCAAGGTGCATGACAACTCGCTGCTGGGGCGCGCCGAATACGATGTGACGGATTCCGTGACGGTGTTCGCCGACGCCGGTGGCGGCAGGACCCAGGTCGACCGTCTGTTTGGCACGCCGACGATCTTGAACGCGGCCGGCAATACCACCTCGACGCCGGGGCGCTTCAAGTTCGACATCGACAGGAACGTGGCGGACGCCGGCGTGCGCGCCCGGTTTGAAACCGGCGCGATCGCTCATGCCGTGAGTTTCCAGGGGAGCTACTACACAGATGAGATCTCGCGGGGCTCCGTGTCTGGCACGCCTGTTCTGTCCAACATCTATGCGCCGATCACCCGTCCCGAGCAGCTCGTTGCGGCTCCCGCGACTGTTCCGAAGCTTTCAGATACCGAATTGACCGGCCTGGCGCTGGCCGACACGTTGTCCGTTTTCCAGGAGCGTATTCAGCTGACCGTCGGCGTCCGGCAACAGGGCGTCAAGTCGAACAACTACAACACCGCCACGGGCGCGGTCACCGCTTCCTATGACCAGACGGCGCTCACGCCGATGGTCGGCCTCGTCGTCAAGCCCTGGAACAACGTTTCGCTTTACGCCAACTACATCGAAGGGCTCAGCAAAGGCGACATCGCACCGACGACGGCGAGCAATTCCGGAGAAGTCCTTGCGCCTTATTTCAGCAAGCAGCAGGAAGCAGGCGTCAAGGTCGATTTCGGCATGCTGGCCACCACGATCAGCGTGTTCGAGACCACCAAGCCGTCGGGACAGCTGGGTACCGACAAGGTCTTCCGGGCCGACGCTGAACAGCGCAATCGCGGCGTGGAATTCACGGTGTTCGGCGAGGTGCAGCCGGGCGTTCGCGTGCTTGGCGGGGTGACGCTGATCAATCCGGAGCTGACAAAGACGAGCACGCTAGCCAATCTCGGCAAGACGCCGATCGGTGTGCCTCAGGTGCAAGCCAATCTGTCCGCTGAATGGGACACCCCGTTCGCGCCCGGTCTGACGCTGGTCGCCAACACGGTCTATACGGGATACCAATATCTGGATGCGGCAAACACGCAGGTCGTTCCGGCATGGACGAGACTCGACCTCGGTGCCCGTTACGTCACGCGCATCAACAACCGGCCGGTCACGCTGCGGGCGCTGGTCCAGAACGTGTTCGACAAGAATTACTGGGCTGGCGTGGCGAGCTTCTCCGCCTTGTCACAAGGCGCGCCACGAACCCTGCTCTTGTCGATGTCGACCGATTTCTGAGCCAGGCCGAATGCTGCCCGGACGCGTGCGGCATGTCCTGCTGTGGTCTCACCGATGGCTGGGATTGCTCGGTGGTATCGTCGTCGTGCTGATCGGCCTGACCGGAAGCTTTATTGTCTTCTACCGGGAGATCGACGTTGTCCTAAATCCGGCGCTCTACGCTGCCGCTGGTCCGGAACAGAGGATCACCTTGAGCGAGGTGATGCGTGCCGCTGCGGCAGCGGATCCCGCGCCGATTGCCACGATCCTGGCGCCGGATCGTACCTGGCCGGTCTGGATCGTGATCCATGCGCACGAAATCGCGACAGGCCGCTATCCGAATCGCTGGACGACCATGGTCGATCCTTCGAACGGGAAGGTGCTTGGGCGGCGTGACTACGCCAACGCGTTCGCACTCAAGGTCTATCGTCTTCATTACACGCTGTTGCTCTATGAGTGGTGGGGCAAAGAGCTGGTCGGCGTGGTCGGCTTCATACTGCTCGGCCTCACCCTGTCGGGCCTCATCCTGTGGTGGCCGCGGGCGGATCGATTCTGGCGATCGGTGTCGGTGCGAACGAACGTTTCGCTATTTCGATTTGTTTTCGACGTTCATCGTGCGGCCGGCTTTTGGGCGCTGCTCGCGCTTCTGGTGATCTCAATCACAGGAGCCGGGATCATCTTTCCCGGCGTGGTGCGCCCTGTCATTGGCCTTCTGTCGCAACCGACAACCGATCCGTCGCCGCGGATTGAAACACCGCCTTCGGCTGGGACGCCGCAGCTCGCGGCGGACACGATCGTGCGGATCGCGCAGGCGGCCAAGCCTGGCGTAGCTATCGCAATCCTCAATCCGCCAACCGCAACGCGCAACACGTGGCGCGTGCAGTTCCGTCCCGAGGGCGCTGATCCCGCCGTGCGGTCACGGGGCGCAATCTGGCTTGATCCATGGAGTGGCGCCGTGGTGCACGACCGCACCCCCGGCACAATGTCGATGGCTGATCGCTATCTGGCCGAACAGCTCTGGCTTCACAACGGGGCGGCGTTCGGACTCGGGGGACGCCTGCTGGTGTTCGCAGCCGGCTTCGCGCCTCTCGTCCTGTTCGTCTCTGGCCTGCTCATGTGGCTCAAGAAACGTCCCGGTAGGATAAGGACCAGCTAGCCAATCACCGCCGCACGATCGAGCCGGCGCGACTGACCAGTCGTGCGAGCTGCTTGAACCGGCTGCCGACGCGGTCGGCGACGAGGTCACCGAGCCGGTGCTCGAACACCAGCATCAGATTGCGCCCTTGGCTGCGGAATTGCGTGGCGGGCAGCACGCCCGGGCGTGCTGCCGAGATCAGATGGGCGACGCGGAACGCCGCGCCGAGGAGACGGGCGCGTTCGAGCTGGGCCGGCGTCAGCAGCTCCTGCGTGGCGACCGGCGGCTGGTTCTCCTCGCTCAGGCCCGCATAGCGATAGAACACCGAGAGGCCGACAAAGGCGCGCTCGGTGTGGGTGACCGCGCCGAAATTGCCGTTGACGACGAGGCTGAGCGTCTGCTCGCCGCGATGGTCGGGATGCACGCGCCAGCCGATGTCGGACAGCAGGCAGGCGGTGTGGCGCAGGCGGCGGTCTTCTTCGGTCTCGCGCAGCTTCACGACGCGGGCGAGGCGGTCGGTCCAGGCGATCAGCTCACGGGCGTGCTTGGCCGAACGCGACAGCAACTGGTTCAGCTCTTCCGCCGCGCAGATCAGCCCGTCCTTGTTGCGCTCGGATTCCGAGAGCTTCTCGTGCAGCAGGCCCTCGCGCACGCCAAAGGTCGAGAACACGATGGTCTTCGGCTTTGCCACGCGGATGATGTGCTCGAGCACGAGCGCCGCATAGGTGAGGAGCGGGCGGCGTGCATCGGCGACGATCTCGATGTCGGCGAGCATGCCAGTGGCCGCAAGCCGGCGCAGACGACGCGAGAAGTCGAGCGCTTCGGCGGCCGAAATCGAATAGCCGTGCATCACCTGGAGCGGATAGCCGCTCTGGATGATGTGGATGCGCGCCAGCGCGCGCCAGGTGCCGCCGACGGCATAGAAGGTGCGGCCGCGGCCCGCGGTGAGCAGCTGGACCTCGTCGATCTCCTCGCGCACGATGCGGTCGGCGCGCTTGAGCGATTTGTGCGCGAGGTCCTGCAGCGCGAGGCCGCCGAGCGGCAGCGTCACGCCACTGCGCACGGCGTTCCTGCGCACGTCGATCAGCTCGAGCGAGCCGCCGCCGAGATCGCCGACGATGCCGTCGGGATGGTGGATGCCTGAGATCACGCCGAGCGCCGACAGCCGCGCCTCGCGCGGCCCCGACAGGATCTCGATCTTGACCGCGCAGATGCGCTCGGCCTTGGCGATGAAGTCGGGGCCGTTGGAGGCGTCGCGGCAGGCCGCGGTCGCGATCGCGAACACACGTCCGACCTGCATCACCCGGCACAGCGCACGAAAACGCCTGAGCGAGGTCAGCGCCTTGTCGACGGCATCGGGCGCGAGCAGGCCCGTGCTCTGCACCTCGCGCCCGAGGCCGCACAGCGTCTTCTCGTTGAAGATCGGAATGAGGCTCCGCGTCAGTCCTTCGTAAACGACGAGACGGACCGAGTTGGAGCCGATATCGATGACCGCGACGCTGGAGCCGCGCTTGCGCGGCCGCGTCACGTCAGCGATCCCGGATCAGGATTGATGACGTTCATTCCGGCGCGTGAGACGACGCGGCGAGGATTCCTTGAGCGACTTTCCACGGCCAGACAGACTCGGATTTGTCATGAAGTAGTTGTGGACGTTGAAAGGCTCCTCGCCCTTCGCCGTCTTCATACGCGTTGAGGACCCGTCCGGCAACAATTGCCAGCTCTGCTCGTTGTCCTTCAAATTCGCGACCATGATCTGTTCGAGAACCTGCTGATGCACCGTGGGATTTTGCAGCGGACATAGCACCTCGACGCGGCGGTCGAGGTTGCGCGGCATCATGTCGGCCGAGGAGATATACACAGCCGCTTTCGCGCTCGGCAGGCCCTGGCCCATGCCGAAGCAGTAGATTCGGCCGTGTTCCAGGAAGCGGCCGATGATCGACTTGACGCGGATGTTCTCCGACAGGCCGGGAATGCCGGGCCGGAGGCAGCAGATACCGCGCACCACGAGCTCGACCTGCACGCCGGCCTGCGAGGCCTCGTACAGCGCGTCGATGATGTCGGGGTCGACCAGCGCATTCATCTTCATCCACACCGCGCCGGGGCGGCCGTGCCGCGCATGCGCGGTCTCGCCCTGGATATGCTCGATGATGCGCTTGCGCAGGGTCAGCGGCGACACCGCCATCTTTTCCAGATCGCTCGGCGCGGCATAGCCGGTGATGAAGTTGAACACGCGCGCAGCGTCGCGGCCGATGGTGGGATCCGAGGTGAAGTAGGAGAGGTCGGTGTAGATGCGCGCGGTCACCGGATGATAATTGCCGGTGCCAGTGTGGACATAGGTCGTGAGGCTGCCGCCTTCGCGGCGGACCACCATCGAGAGTTTTGCGTGCGTCTTCAGTTCGAGGAAGCCGTAGACGACCTGCACGCCGGCGCGCTCCAGGTCGCGCGCCCAGCGGATGTTGGCCTCTTCGTCGAAGCGAGCCTTCAGCTCGATCAGCGCGGTGACGGATTTGCCGGCCTCGGCGGCTTCCACGAGCGCGCGCACGATCGGCGAGTTGCTGGAGGTACGGTAGAGCGTCTGCTTGATCGCGACGACATCAGGATCGCGCGTAGCCTGCTGGAGGAACTGCACCACCACGTCGAAGGATTCGTAAGGATGATGGACGACGAGGTCCTTCTGCCGGATCGCAGCAAAAATATCGCCGCCATGCTCGCGCACGCGCTCGGGATGGCGCGGCACGTAAGGGGTGAATTCGAGGTCGGGCCGGTCGAGGCGGGTGAGCTGCGACAGCTCGTTCATGGCGAGCACGCCGTCGACCAGGAACACTTCGTCGTCGGCGGCCGAGAGCGCATGCTGCACGAAGTTGCGCAGCTGCTCCGGCATCTTGGCGTCGATCTCGAGCCGGATCACCGATCCACGGCGGCGACGCTTCAGCGCGGTCTCGAACAGGCGAACGAGATCTTCGGCCTCTTCCTCGATTTCGAGCTCGGAGTCGCGGATGATGCGGAAGGCGCCCTGGCCGTGCAGATTGTAGCCGGGGAACAGGCGGTTGATGAACAGGCCGGTCGCCTGTTCCAGCGAAATGAGCCGGACGACCTTGCCGTCAGCCGGCAGGCGGATGAAGCGGTCGATCTTGCCGGGCATGCGGATGAGCGCGTTCATCTGCTTGCCGTCGGCGGCACGCGTCAGCTGGAGCGCGATGGTGAAGCCGAGGCTCGGAATGAACGGGAAGGGGTGGGCCGGGTCGATCGCCAGCGGCGTCAGCAGCGGGAACACGTTGTTGAGGAAGTAGTCCTCGATCCAGGTCCGTTCCGCCTTGGTGACGTCCTTGCCCTCGACCAGCACGATGCCGACGTCGGCCAATGTGCCGCGCAGGTCGGCCCAGATCGCCTGCTGGTCGGAAGCGAGCTGCGAGACCGTGTGGTTGATCAACGTGAGCTGCTCGGAGGGGGTCAGGCCATCGGGGCTGCGCTCGGCGATGCCTTCGCGGACCTGGGCCTTGATGCCGGCGACACGGACCATGAAGAACTCGTCGAAGTTATTCGCCGAAATCGACAGGAATCGCACCCGCTCCAGCGCGGGATGGCTGGGATTGACCGATTCCTCCAAGACGCGGCGGTTGAAATGCAGCCAGGACAGCTCGCGATTGATGAATCGCTCGGGGCTCGTTGCGATTGCCGGCAGGCTCTCGGTCTCCGTGACTTTTTCTTTAATTTCAACAGCTTGCACGGAGTCCATGAGAAGTCGATCCATCCAGTTCGCCCCAATTTGCGTCCTACGCGCAAAATCGGCGGGAGCATGTGTTAGTCCGATGACGTTTCGATGACATTGATGTTCCGCTGGCGCGCCTCGTCAAGCGGCCTTGGCGCCGGCCGGGCCGAGTTCAGGCGTCCCGGAGCAGCTCGGCGGCCAGCACCCTGGTGACCGGGCGGCCGAGGCGCAGGGCCTCGCTGTCGAGCATTTCCACGGCCTGCCGGGCGGCGGCCGAGGACCGCTCCAGGCGGGTGGTGAGGTAGCTGACCACGCTCTCATCCACGGCGAGCTGACGGTCGGCACAGAATTTGACGATCAGGCCGCGGAACAGCTGGTCATCAGGCGGCAGCAGCGAGATGACAGGTACGGCGCGCAGCCGCGAGCGCAGGTCGCGGAGCTCGATCTCCAGCGAAGCCGGCACCTCGCGTCCCGTGAACAGGATGTAGGCGCCGTCCTCGCGGGCGAGGTTCATCAGGTGGAACAGGGCACGATCGTCAAAATCCCCGGCCTTGAGATCCTCGACCACCAGCGCGCCGGTGGCGAGCGCGCCGGGGACACCTGCGGCGGTGAGCGCATTGGCCGTGGTCGAGCGGGCACCGGAGTCCTCAGCCCAGATCGCCGCGAGATGGCTCTTGCCGCTGCCTTCGGGGCCGGCCAGCCACATGATCCGGTGCGGCCATTCCGGCCAGGCGTCGATGAGGGCAAGACCAGCGGTGTTGGCGGGGCCTTCGAGGAAATTGTCCCGGCTGAGGCTCTCCGCATGCGGAAGCGAGAACGCCAATTGTCGGGGGTGAACGCGGCCTGCCACGCTTGGTTTGCTCCATGCCGGATGGCCGGCCTCGGTTGAAAGATTCGACTTCATCGAGCGCGAGTTGGCCTTTTGCGAGGCAGCGTCCCGGCTCATTTGGCCTCGACCGTGCTACTTGGCCTCTACTTGGCTTCGATCGTGCTCATGTGCCGCAGCCACTCGACGAGATAGAGCGACACGGAGGAGAGCGTGAAGACCGTGACGAGGCTCATCAGGATAATATCATAGGGCGCGGGCTTGAAGCCGAAGGCAAGAGAGGCCAGCATCAGGGCGGCGTAAGCGACCTGGGCCGCTGTGTTTAGCTTGGATACTCTCGACGGCTTCATCTCGACCGGCTTGTCGAACAGCCAGGACACGATCACCGCGGCGACGATCATGATGTCGCGTGACACCACCAGGATCACGATCCAGCGCGGGATGGCGCCCCAGATGCCGAGCGCGAGGTAGATCGACACCAGCAGGGCCTTGTCGGCGAGCGGATCGAGCAGCGCGCCGAGTTCGCTCGTCATGTTGAAACGCTTGGCCAGGAAGCCGTCGACGGCATCGCTGATGCCGGCGATCAGGAAGAGGGCGAACGCCACCTCCATTTGGCTCGACACGATGGCCCAGACGATGATCGGGACCAGCAGGATGCGGCCCAGGGTAATGATGTTCGGAATACTCACGCGGCGCTTCCCGGCACCCGGCCTGACCTCGAATCCCGCCCCTTCGAGAGGCTGAACCGGTTGATATCTACATAGTATAGGGCGGGGCGCCATGCGAGCCATTGCGCGTCCCCGGAATTCGACGTAACCAGCCGCAAACCCACTGGAAATCGGGCATGACCGACCGCAAAAACGGCCTTACCTACGCCGATTCAGGCGTCGATATCGACGCGGGCAACCGCCTCGTCGACCTGATCAAGCCGATGGTTCGCGCCACCGCGCGCCCCGGCGCTGACGCCGAGATCGGCGGCTTCGGCGGCCTGTTCGACCTCAAGGCGGCCGGCTTCAAGGACCCCGTCCTGGTCGCCGCCACCGACGGCGTTGGAACCAAGGTCAAGATCGCGATCGAGACCGGCCTGCATGGTGGGATCGGCATCGACCTCGTCGCCATGAGCGTCAACGACCTCGTCGTGCAGGGCGCCGAGCCGCTGTTCTTCCTGGACTATTTCGCCTGCGGAAAGCTCGACCCGGAGGCCACGGCGTCAATCGTCGCCGGCGTCGCCGAAGGCTGCCGGGAATCCGGCTGCGCCCTGATCGGCGGCGAGACCGCCGAAATGCCCGGCCTCTACAAGGACGGCGATTACGACCTCGGCGGCTTTGCCGTGGGCGCTGCGGAGCGGGGCACGCTGTTGCCGCGCAAGGACATTGCCGCGGGCGATGCCGTGATTGGCCTGGCCTCATCGGGGGTGCACTCCAACGGCTTCTCGCTGGTGCGCAAGATCGTCGAGCAATCCGGCCTCGGTTTCGAGGCGCAGGCGCCGTTTGCCCCCGTGATGACGCTCGGCGGCGCGCTGCTGACGCCGACCCGGCTCTACGTCAAATCCTGCCTGCGCGCGATCCGCGAGACCGGCGCGGTGAAGGGGCTTGCCCACATCACCGGCGGCGGTTTCACCGACAACATTCCGCGCGTGCTGCCGAGCCATCTCGGCGTTGGCATTGATCTGGCCCGCCTGCCGGTGCTGCCGGTGTTCAAATGGCTGGCCGCTCAAGCCGGCATCACCGAGCTCGAAATGCTGCGGACCTTCAACTGCGGCATCGGCATGATCGCGATCGTCGAGCCTGACAAGGTCGATCAGGTTGTACAGGTCTTCATCGATGCCGGCGAGACCGTGGCGCAGCTCGGCACCGTGATCCCGGCCGACGGCGAGCACCGCGTCGTCTATAACGGCCATCTCGACCTGGCGCTGTGATGAAGCGCCGCGTCGCCATCCTGATTTCCGGTCGCGGCTCCAACATGTCCGCGCTGATCAGGGCCGCCAGTGCCGCGGATTTTCCGGCGGAGATCTCGCTCGTCATCTCGAACAAGGCCGATGCGCTCGGGCTCGAACGGGCCAAAGCGAGCGGCGTGAACACGCTGGTGATCGAGAGCAAGCCGTTCGGCAAGGATCGCGCCGGCTTCGAGAAAGTGTTGCAAGCAGCCCTCGATGAGCACGGCATCGAGCTGATTTGCCTGGGCGGCTTCATGCGCCTGTTCACGGCGGAATTCACCAAGGCCTGGTACGGGCGGATGCTCAACATCCATCCCTCGCTGCTGCCGTCGTTCCCGGGCCTCGACCCGCACGGCCAAGCTTTGCGCGCCGGCGTAAAGCTGTCTGGCGCGACAGTCCACTTCGTGATCCCCGAGACCGACGCCGGCCCGATCGTGATGCAGGGCGCAGTGCCCGTGAGCGACCACGACACGGGGGATACGCTGTCGGAACGCATCCTCGAAGTCGAGCACCGCATCTATCCCGAAGCGCTGCGGCTGCTGGCGACAGGCAAGGTGCGGATCGAGGGCGAGGTCTGCAAGACGGCGGGCAGCTCGGCGTCGGAGAATTTTCTGGTTGCGCCAGTGGTGCACTGAAGCGCTGTCGCGTTTCATTGTCCCAAAACAAAATCCCCCGGCAGAGCCGGGGGCAACGTCACGATCTCTCGCGCGTAGCTTTGAGAGAAATCAGGAGACCTTGAGGTTCTCCGCGGATGCTTTGCCGCGGTTCTCCACGAGGTCGTATTCAACCACCTGGTTTTCATTAAGGGTCGAGAGTCCGGCGCGCTCGACGGCCGAGATGTGGACGAACACGTCCTTATCGCTGCCGTTCGGCTTGATGAACCCATAGCCCTTGGTGGGGTTGAACCATTTGACGGTGCCCTTTTGCGGCATCCTCAGTCTCCTCCGCTAGATACAAAAACGACGCGGCCGCTTTTTTGCGTGCCACGCCACAAACGGGCTTCCGGAAGTCTGTTCGAGTCTCATCGTCGCGAAACGCACAGCCGAGCGGCCAATTCCGATTGTGTTCAATATTGCAACATGAAAATCGCGCGTTAGCAAGCCGCACGCGGATTTCAAGACCGGGTCGGGTGTTATCGCCTGCAATTTGCGACCTGTGGCATCGGAACCACAATCGAGGGCAATAGCCTCGGCCAAGGTGTGCCAGCCGTTGACCCTTCGTGGCAGTTCGGCACAAATCGCCGCATGCGCCGCAGATCGTGTTGCATTTTTGCGCGCCGCCATTTTGCTTTGGGATTCATCGTCATGCGCTGCGCCTCGCGGCTGTCCGGGACAAGGCAGACGATCGGGCTGGACCGCGTCCGCCGGATCGCGGCTGCGCTCGCGTTTGTGCTGGTCGTGATGCTGTCGGCGACATCAGGCTTCGCGCAAAGTCCCACGCCCACGCCGACCCCGACGCCGACGGCATCACCGACGCCGACGCCGACGCCAACGCCAACGCCGACGGCGTCACCAACCCCGGTGCCGACGCCGACCTCGACCAATTATGACCAGTCGGCCGGCAACAGTGCGCTCAATCTCGGCTCGAATTTCCTGGAGCGCCTCGGAAATCAGGCCTCTGGCGGCGTCAACCGGGCGTTCCGGACCAATCCCGGCGGCGGCGGGGCTTCAGTGAGCACCGAAGATCCGCGCTACCGGACCTGGTTCGAGGGCTACGGCATTTCGGTGCGGACCGATGCGCAGGGCGACTTCGTCGGCGACAAGCGCAAGACGTTCGGCGGCGTCGCCGGTTTCGGCGCGCGGGTCGCGCCCGGCGTCAATCTCGGCTTCTCCGTCGACCAAAGCCATACCGACATCGATGTGCCGCTGGCGCTGCAGTCGGCGACGCTCGACCTGACCCAGATCGGTTTCAACGGCTCGGTCGACAAGGGCCCATGGACCTGGGCCTTCGCGGTGGTGCACGGTTTCGGCAAGGTCCATTCCAGCCGGGATACCGGCTTTGGCCTTGCCACCGCGGGCTATCGCGCCGCCGTCGACGGCGCGCTGACCGAGATCAGCTACTACTGGACCAAGGATCAGATGCGCGTCGTGCCGAAGGGCGCGCTCGAATATGTGCGCGCCACCAGCGTGGCGTTCCAGGAGGCGGGAGGGCTCGATCCATTGAACGTCGGCTCCACGGCACTCTCACGCGCGCGCGTGATGATCGGCGCGGAGATCGGGCGCTACTTCATCTTCGACCGGAAGATTCTGGACCTGTCAGCCTACGGCAAGTTCGTCGACAATTTTTACCAGAATTTGGGATCGGTGCAGGTCAGCCTGGGGAGCCAGAGCATCGTCGTCCCCGGCATCGGCGAGAGCCGCTACGGCATGGATGCCGGCGCCTCGGCCTCGCTCAGCCTGACCAACACTGCGCGGCTCTACATCAATTACGACGGTAAGTTCCGCAACGAGCTGACGTCGCACCAGGGCACGGTCGGCTTCGAATATCGGTGGTAGGACGCCGATCGTTCAAGCTCACGTCGGTGTTGCCGCGACATAACCTGTCAATCCGAATCCCTCCCGCGCGGCCGTCATCATCGGCACCAGTGCATTCGGATGAATGAACTCGTCGCGGAAGCAGGGATGGGTCTTGGGATCGAAGATCTTCTTCAGCCAGTCGACCACGATCTTGTGGCGCTCGGAGGCGCGAAACTCGCTGTGATAGGTAAGCCAGAGATCGGCATGGTGGCTGACGCCGAGATCGACGGCAACCAGCGGCGCGCCGAGCGCGATCGACACGGTCGGCAGGAAGCCGATGCCGGCGCCGCGCTCCACCGCATAGAGCACGCCGACCGAGGAGTTGGTCTTGATCCCGACGATGCCTTCGAGCGATTTCAGCCCGAGCACGCGGGCATAGGCGCTATCGTCGACCTGCGGCGCGCTTTGCTTGATGATGCGGTGGTTCGGCAAGTCCGCGAGCGTCGTCGGCACGCCGTAGAGGTTCTCGTACTCCTTGGAGACGAAGGGATAGATGTGCAGGCGGCCGAGCTTGGCGACGATCAGATCGGGATTGGTCGGCGGCTCGAGTTGGATCGCGATGTCCGACTCCAGGCGTGCGACGTCGGCCTGCTCCATCGCGCAGCGCAGATCGACGGTGATCTTGCGATAGGTTTTCTGGAAATCGATCAGCCGCGGCAGGATCCAGAAATTGCCGGGGCCTTCCGTCACTGCGACGCGCACCGTGCCTGACGTATCGTTCGACGCGCGCGAGGCGCGACGGAACACGTTGAAGGCGTGACGCTCCATATGCGCGACGTCGGCGATCATCCCGGTGCCTTCATCGCTCAGCGTGAGCCCGCTCTGGTCGCGCAGGAACAGCTTGCAGCCGATGCTTTCTTCGAGCCGGTCGATCCGGCGCATCAACGTGGTGGAGGTAAGCCCGAGCTCCTCGGCGGCGTTGCGGAAACTTTTATATTTTGCGCAAGCTAAGAACAATTTCAAATCGTCCCAGGACGCGTCCAGGGCTTCTTCACGGTGCTGCATCATCGCAGCACCCCGGTGCAATAACTGCTGCATACTCCAGATCCCCAGCCGCTAAGCTCATCCTCGTAGCGGGGTACGAAAGCCGCGAACGATAGAGGGGCGAGGGTGGTATGGAAAGAGGCTCGTTTGCCGCAAGGCATGATTTCGACGCACTGCCGCCCAGTCCGGACATCGACGTGCGCTGCGCGCAATTTTCCGAAATTGCGGCGCTTTCCGAAATGGCGCGGCGGCTGGTGCCGGGCGTGCAGATCGGTGCGGCCGAGCTCGCCAGATACTTCACATTCGATCCCCAGAGCATCCTGACCTTCAACCGGCAGGGCCATCTCGTCGGCGGCATGGCGTTCCTGTTTCTGAGCGAGCGCGGCCACGATGCGCTGTTGCTCGACGAGATCTGCCTCACGGCGCCCGAGATGCATTATCTTGCTTCCCCCCAGGAGGACGTTGCTGCCATCTACATCTGGGCGATCGCGGCGACCGGGCGCGGCGTTGCCGGTCTCGGCAAGGCTGCGGCTCATCTGCGACAGCTAAGATTTCGCGGCGCCGATTGCTATGCGCAGCCGTCAACCGTGGCCGGACGAGAGATCATGAGAGCGACCGGCTTTGCCCCCGTCCCGAGCTTCCAGCCCGACCTCTGGTGTTACGAGCGCCCCTGGCACCGGCAACCGATGCTGATGCCGGGCGCGGTCATCCAAGCAAGGAGTTTTGCAGATGCACGGCACTAGGATTCCCCTCGCCAAACCCGACTCCCGCGCCATCACCATCCGCCTCGCACGTGATCCCGGCGATCTCATGCTGGTCACGGCCATCCGCTCGGCGGTCTATCTCGCCGAGCAGGATTGTCCGTTCGAGGAGGAGTTCGACGGCAACGACATGGTTGCTGCCCATTTCATTGGCTATGTCGGCAACGAGCCTGCGGGCTGCCTGCGGGTCCGCTTCTTCGGCGATTTCGCCAAGGTGGAGCGGCTCGCGGTGCGGCACCAATACCGGCGCTCGCGCGTCTCGTTCAAGCTGGTGCAGGCCAGCGTCGACTACGTGAAGCGCAAGGGGTTTCGCAAGATCTACGGCCAGGCGCAGGACCGCCTGGTCGATTTCTGGGCCCATTTCGGCGCCAAGCCGCTCGGTCACAATCGCAAGATCACCTTCTCGGATTTCTCCTACACGGAGATGCTGCTGGAGATCGAGCCGGGGCCGGACGCCATCACGCTGGACAGCGATCCCTATGTGATCATCCGTCCCGAGGGCGATTGGGACCGGCCCGGTGTGCTCGACGCATCGGCGGGGCGGGCAGTGAGCTCGCCGCTGCGCGACCTCGCCGTCGCCGACCGTTGAAACTGGTGCAGACCCGCGCAAGACAATGCTGGCTTCCATCCAAGACGATCCACCGATCCTGGTCTGTGCGGATCTCCAGGTCGAATATCTGACCCCTGGGCGTCGCCACGTCATCCTCGACGGCGACGCCGCAACCCTGCGCGGCCTGGAGCTTCTGGCGCTGTGGCGCACCAATCTCTGGCCGGTGATGCACCTGAAGCGCATCGCCCAGGCGGCCTGGTTCAATCCGGCATCGAAGCTGACCGATTGGATCGTGGAGGCCAAGCCGAAGCCGGGAGAGATGACGTTCGAGCACCCGCTGCCGTCGGCCTACAGCTCCGCGCGGTTTGTGGACTACATGTCCAATATCCGCAATGTACGCTGCGTGGTGATCGGCTTCTCCCTGGATGAGACCATCCTGGCCACCGCCGTGGACGGGTTTCACCGCAGCCATCGCTACCAGGTCGTGGCCGATGCCGTAGCCTGCCGGCAGCCGGGCACGGGTGAGGCAGCCGCCTACAAGCAGTCGGTGGTGAATGTCATCGGGAATTTTGCTACTATCCAGTCCAGCGCCGAACTGATCAGAGCCAGCGGCGCCGTTGCGGTGTAGGCGGCCGCGATCGGCGGATGGGGTGGGACATTGTCACGGGGAGATGAGCTCAAGGAGCTGGCGAGCGATTTGTCGCGTGCCGTGGAGACGGCGCGCCGCGTCGGCTTGCCCACGACCGTCTATCTGCTCTCGATGGCGCTGGTGGAGGTGAAGGAGGCCGCTGCTGCCGTCGACGATGGCGATGACGACAGCGCGGCCTGAGGGCCACCAAGTTTACGAAGTACCGTGTGCGGCTTTGTGCAACGCTGCTGAGCGTTCGCTGCCGACGAATTGACGTTGCAAGTTCTGTCTCATGGCAATAGCCAAGTGATGACGTGAGCCGCGCCGGCGACGCGACGACTTTAGGGATCCCCGCAAATGTCCATGCTGCCCAATTCGCAAGAGGCCCGGGATGTGGCCTACCAGCTCCATTCCTATACCAACGCGCGCGCGCATCAGCAGGCCGGTCCGCTGGTGATCGAGCGCGGCGAGGGGCCCTACGTGTTCGACGCGGCGGGCAAGCGCTATTTCGAGGCGATGGCGGGCCTGTGGAGCGTCGGGCTCGGCTTCAATGAGAGGCGGCTGGTCGACGCCGCGCACAAGCAGATGCTGGCGCTGCCGTTCTATCACACGTTCTCCGCCAAATCGCACGGGCCTTCGATCGATCTCGCCGAGAAGCTGGTCTCGCTCGCGCCTGTTGCGATGAGCAAGGTGTTTTTCACCAATTCCGGCTCGGAGGCCAACGACACCGTTCTGAAGCTGATCGCCTATCGTTCAAACGCGCTCGGCCAGCCCCAGCGCAAGAAGATCATCAGCCGCATGCGCGCCTATCACGGCGTCACCATTGCGTCGGCCAGCCTTACGGGCCTGCCGAACAACCATCGCTCGTTCGACCTGCCGCTGCCGAACATCCTGCACACGGGCTCGCCGCATTTCTACAAGGACGGCGCGCCCGGCGAGAGCGAGGAAGCTTTTGCGACGCGCCGGGCGGAAGAGCTTGATGCGCTGATCCAGAAGGAGGGGCCGGAGACGATCGCGGCCTTCTTCGGCGAGCCGGTGATGGGAGCGGGCGGCGTCATCGTGCCGCCGGCGACCTATTGGGACAAGATCCAGGCGGTCCTGAAGAAGTACGACATCCTGCTGGTCGCCGACGAGGTGATCTGCGGCTTCGGCCGCACCGGCAAGATGTTCGGCTGCGAGACCTATGGCATCAAGCCTGATGTGCTGGTGGTCTCCAAGCAGATCACCTCGAGCTATTTCCCGTTCTCGGCGATCCTGATGAACGACAAGATGTTCGAGCCGATAGCGGACGAGAGCAACAAGATCGGCGTGCTCGGCCATGGCTTCACCGCCGGCGGTCATCCGGTCGGCTCGGCCATTGCGCTGGAAAACCTCAAGATCATCGAGGAGCGTGGCCTGGTCGCGCATGCCGCTGAGCTCGGTGCCTACATGCAGGGCAAGCTGCGCGAGCTCACCGGCCATCCGCTGGTCGGCGAGGTCCGCGGCGTCGGCATGATCGCGGCGATCGAGCTCGTGCTCGACAAGGGGCGCAAGACGGCAGCGAGCACCCCCGGTGCGGTCGGCGGCATGGCCAGCCGCATGCTCCAGGAGCGCGGCGTGATCTCGCGCAACATGCTCGATGCCATCGCCATCTGCCCGCCGCTGATCGTCACCAAGGCCCAGATCGACGAGCTGATTGCGGCGATATCAGGTGTGCTGAATGACATGAAGCCGGAAGTCGCGAAGCTGACGCCGGCGTAAGGTCTTGCTCTCTCCTCGTCATTGGGAGGAGCCCTTGCGACGAAGCAATCCAGACTGCCTCCGCGGACAGACTCTGGATTGCTTCGCTACGCTCGCAATGACGAGGTGGAGGTCGCGGGCTATTCCGCCCGCTGAACCCCGATCACGCGGCCTTTCTCGACCGCAAGCGCCAGCTCGCCGCGCTTCAACTTGAGCGCGGCGTCACCGAACAGCTCGCGGCGCCAGCCGCGCAAGGCCGGTACGTCGGCCTCGTCACTTGCTGCGATCTCCTCGAGGTCGTCGACCGTCGCGATTACCTTGCTGGCGACGGCGTGGCGCTCGGCGGTCATCCGCAGCAGCACCTTCAACAGCTCGACGATGGCGGCGCCATTGTTATTGTTGCGCGGCTTTTCCAGCTTCGGCAGCGTAGCTGGGTCCCGCGCCAGCCCGCGCGTGACCGCGGCAACGATATCCGCGCCCCATTTCGACTTCTCGAACCCCTTCGGCACCGAGCGCAAGTTCGCGAGCTTTTCGAGCGTGTTCGGCGCGTGGGTCGCGATATCGCTGATGGCTTCGTCGCGCAGCACGCGGCCGCGGGGCACGTCGCGGCTTTGCGCTTCCTGCTCGCGCCAGGCAGCGACCTCCATCAGGACCGCGAGGTCCTTCGGCTTGCGCACCCGCGTCTTCAGCCGCTCCCAGGCACGTTCTGGATGGAAGTCGTAGGTCTTGGGCGAGGTCAAAACCTCCATCTCGATGGAGACCCATTCGCTGCGGCGGCGCTTCTTGAGGTCGGCATCGAGCGCCGCGAACACGTCGCGCAGATGCGTGACGTCGGACACCGCGTAATGCATCTGCTCCTTGGTCAGCGGCCGGCGCGACCAATCGGTGAAGCGGTGGGTCTTGTCCGGGCGGTGGCCGGTGACCTTCTCGACCAGCGCGTCGTAGGCGATGCTGTCGCCATAGCCGAGCACCATGGCCGCGACCTGGGTGTCGAACACCGGGTGCGGGATGATGTTGGCCTGATGCCAGATGATTTCGATGTCCTGGCGGGCGGCGTGGAACACCTTCAGCACGCTCTCGTTGCCCATCAGCTCGAAGAACGGCTTGAGGTCGATACCCTCGGCCAGGGTGTCGATGACGATCGCTTCCTCGGGGCTGGCCATCTGCACCACGCATAGCAGCGGGTAATAGGTGGTTTCGCGCAGGAACTCTGTATCGACTGTAATGACAGGATGCTTGGCCAGCCGGCTGCAGGCAGCCGCGAGGTCAGCGGTGGTGGTAATCAAATCCATGAACGGCCCATGACAAGACCATCAGCCGTTCTGCCGAAAGCACTGTGATGTCAAGGGGCTCTAAGCGAATTCGGGGCTTGCATCGGGCTGGAATCGCTCCTTTCCGACGAAATTCCTATTCGTAGCGGACCCGTTGCGAGGATTTGCGGGCGCAGGGCAGAGCCACCACGAGCACGCACATGGCGACCAGAGCCAGTCCCAGGAACTCGAAAACCAACAGATCCACGGCAAAACCCCTTAGGAAACATTGCTAGACTTGTCTGGGGTGCGTTGAGGGTCTGTTAATTCTCGTGGTTACCAGCGGCGGGGTGGGCCGGATGGTGCACGGGGCGTTAATGGCGGTCACCGTCCAAAACGAATTCGGCGCCCCGCATGACGGAGCGCCGATGTTCGTTTGTCGTTGCAGGAGGCCTTACGGCAGCTTCAGCGACGTCTCAGCGTTGTACGGCTTCAGCGTCTCGTCGGCGGCCTTCTGGGCGGCAACCAACGCCTCCTTCGGCTGCTTCTTGCCGTTGAGGACCAGCATCACTTCGTCTTCGAGGTTCTTGCGCACCGGCACGGTCTTGTAGGTCGCAAACCACGGCTTGGCGACGTCGAGCTGCTCGACGGCGGTCTTGGCGTCCGGGTTCTTGTTGAGGAAGTCGACCATGTCGGGCGTCTTGTAGGCGGCCATGTTCGGCGCGAAATAGCCAGTAGCGCGGCTCCACCAGGCGCTCTTCTCGGGCGAGGTCATCCACTTGATCAGCGTCCAGGCGGCCTTCTGCTTATCGGCCTCGAGCCCTGCCGGAATGATCAGCGAGGCGCCGCCGATCGGCACGGCGTTGCGGACGTTGCGCGGGATGAAGGCGACCTTGTAGTTGAACTTGGCGTTGTCACGCACATAGGTCAGCGAGCCCGTCGACAGCATCATCATCGCGGCGTTGCCGGAGATGAAGGAGGTGCTGACGGCAGGACCGGGCGTGGCGCCGGGCGGATGGACCTTGTGCTTGGTGACGAGGTCGTTCCACCAGGTCAGCGCGCCGAGCATCGAGGGCGTGTCGTAATAGACCTCGCCGCCGAATTCCTCGTTGTAGTAGCGCCCGCCATTGGTCATGGTGAGCGTCTCCATCATCCAGCCGCAATAGTCGTAGGCGCAGGGGATCGCGATGCCCCATTGGGTCACCTTGTCGCCCTCGCGCTTGGTGAGCTTCTTGGCCCAGTCGGTGAGCTCGGCCCAGGTCTGCGGCGGCTTGCTCGGATCGAGGCCGGCTTCCTTGGCCTTGTCGGCATTGATGTAGAGCAGCGGCGTCGAATTGTGGAAGGGCACGCCGTAGACCGAGCGGTCGATCACCGCGTTGCCCTGAAGTGCCGGGAAGAACTGGCCCAAAAACTTTTCTTTAGTGGTGCCGTCGGCGGCAATCAGGCCGTCGAGATTGGTGAGCTCGTTCTCGATCTGCATGTCGAGGAGGAAGTTCGCCGACATGATCACGGCGGACGGCGGCTTGCCGGCCTTGATCGATGCGCGCGTCTTGATCAGCGTATCATCATAGGAGCCGGTATAGACCGCGGTCGCCTTGATGGCGGGATGGGTCTCGTTGAACTCCTTGATCAAGGTGCCCATGTCGCGGGCGAGCTTGCCGTCGACGGGGACGGGGAAGAACAGATCGATTTCGGTCGGACCTTCGGCCAGCGCCGGGACGGCGAGGGCACCTGCCATAGTGCCTGCCATGGCGAGGCCGAGCATGAGCCTGCGGGTAAACAGCATCGAAGAATCTCCTATTTGATGCCTGAGGTGACGAAAGAACTGATGAAGCGCTTCTGGAAGATCAGGAAGGTGATGAGCAGCGGCGCGATCACCATCAGCGTGCCGGCGGCGATGGTGCCCCAGGCCTGCGTGCCTTCCGCGGTCGCGGTGAAGACGGACAACCCCACCGTGAGCGGCCGCTTGTCCGGCGAATTGATCACCATCAGCGGCCACAGGAAGTCGTTCCAGTGGCTGGTGACCGAGATGATCGCGAACGCCGAGAAGCTCGGCATCGACAGCGGCACGTAGATGTGACGGATGCGCTGGAACAGGCTGGCGCCATCGATCAGGGCGGCGTCCTCCAGCTCGGTTGGAATGGCCTCGAAGGCCTGGCGCATCAGGAAGGTGCCGAAGGCGGACGCGAAGAACGGCATCATCACGCCGGCGAGCGTGTCGTAGAGGCCAAATTGCGCGATGATGCGCAGGTTCGGCACGATCAACAGCACCGGCACCAGCATCAGCTGCATCAGGAACAGATAGAAGATCAGCGACTTTCCGGCGAAGTCGAGCCGCGCAAAGGCAAAGCCCGCCAGCGTGATCGTGAAGAACTGCACCAGCAGGATGCCGGTGCAGATGATCGTGGTGTTGAGGGCATAGCGCGGGAAATCGCCGATCTCCCAGGCATCCCTGATATTGTCGAGCGTCGGCTTCAGGCTCGGCATCAGCTCGGCCATGAGATTGATGCCGTCGGATGCCGGGCGCAGCGTCGCAACACCCATCCAAAGGAACGGGATCAGCCAGACGATCGCGAGCAGCACGGTCAGCAGGAAGCCGAGCTTGGGCGTGATCTCGCGGCGGGTCGCAAGCGGGGCGTCCTTCCAGAGCGCATCGATCAGCTTCATGGCCCACCCTCGCGGTTGGCCATCGTGCGGAAGGAGAGCGCGGTGAGCCCCATCAGGGCGGCGAGCGTCAGCAGCGTTGCCGCCGAAGCCTTGCCGATGTCGTAATGCTCGACCGCCTGCTGGTAGATGTAGAACAGCACGAGATTGGTCGAGTTCGACGGTCCGCCCTTGGTCATGACGAAGACGTGGTCGACCTGCGTCACCGCGTTGAGCGTGGCGATCACGATGACGAACAGGAAGGTGGGCTTGAGCTCGGGCAGGATGATGTGGCGGAACCGCATGAACGGACCTGCTCCGTCGAGATGGGCTGCTTCCATGACGTCCTCGGGCACGGCCTGGAGGCCGGCCAGGAAGAACAGCATGTAGTAGCCGGCGTTCTTCCAGACCGTGATGACCATGATCGCGTAAAGCGCGATGTCGGAATCGCCGAGCCAGTTCGGCAGCACCGGAAGCAGGCGGCCGATGTAATGGTCGAGCAGGCCGACATTGGGCAGAAAGATGAACAGGAACAGCGCAGACGCTGCGACCATCGGGATCAGCACCGGCAGGAACAGCGCGGCGCGCAGCGCACTGCTGACCGCGTTGGTGCGCGACAGCGCCAGCGCGAACAGCAGTGCAAGGCCGATGCTAGGGATCGCCGTGCCGACGGCATAGACGAGGTTGTTGACGACCGCGCCGGTGAAGGCGGGGTCGGCCAGCACCGCGCTGATATTGTCGAGGCCGACGAAGCGGACCGGCGCCTTGGGCGTGGCACGCTGATAGAGCGCGTCGATGAAGACGCGTCCTATCGCGCCATAGGTGAACAGCGCGAGGAAGACCAGCGATGGCAGCAGCAGGAGATAGGCAGGCAGCGAGGCTTTGAAGCGGTCGGAAAACCGCTTCAGGACGTGCAGGCGCGGTGCCGCCGATGCCGCGACCGGGAGAGCCGCGGGTTCAGCGAGGCTCATCTCATCGCGCCGGGAAATTGAGCGCATAGTCGCGGCCGTCCACTCCCGCGGGTGGTTCGAACGGAAAGCGCAGACTGGTGTCGAGGAAATCGTGGCTGTGCACGACGAGGTTCTGATGGTCGATCAGAACGACGCCGTAGGCCGGCGGCTCGTGGCTGGCCAGATGGTCGGTGGCGGAAGCATCGAGCTCGAACCAGACCTGGTGGTTGGTGCCGCGCAGGGTCGAGAACGGGATATTGCCATAGCTGCCGAAGATCGGCCGGTGCACATGGCCGAAGAAGAGATGGCGGATGCGCGAACGATAAGGCGCGATCACCTCGGCGAATTCGGCGCTCTGCGCCAGCGCGATCTCGTCCATCGCGTGGACGCCGACCGGGAACGGCGGATGGTGCATGAACACGACGAACTGCTGGTCGACAGGCGCGGCCGCCAGCGTGCTCGCGAGCCAGCCGAGGCGTTTTGCGCACATCTCGCCGGCATGGCTGGTCTCGTCCAGCGTGTCGAGGAAGACGAACAGGCCGTGCTCGGTGGTGCGGGTGCCCTGCACGAAGCCGTTTGGATCGCGTGGTGCGGCCTTCAGGCCGTCGAGGCAGGCCACGCGCTTGTCGTGATTGCCGACCATGGCGATGTACGGGATTTTCAGCGCGGCCATCGCCTCGGCGAAATTGGCGTAGGATTCAGCCTCGCCCCAATGGGTGAGGTCGCCGGTCACCACCGCGAAAGCAGCATCGGACTGGTGCTTGTTGATGTCGGCGATCGCCGCATCCAGCCGGGCGCGCGGATCGAGGCCGTAGAGCTTCAGCCCGGGGTTCGCGAGATGCGTGTCGGTGATGTGGATGAATTTGAAGGGCATAGCGCGCTGTGTGTCGGGGACTGTTGGAGGATCGGCGCCTCCGGCAAGACGCGTTGCCAGCCCGTTAGAGTGCGAGTGTTTCAGTTTGATGACAGCGATGGCCAATGCAGAAAATGTCCGGCGGAAGAGCAGCCCGGGGCAGCGGCGGTCGTCTCGCCGAGCAGGACAGTCTCGGCCGGAGGCTTCAGCGGCTCGCGGCCCGCGCCGGTTTGGAGGCAGCATCGCAACCTCATGTTGCGGTCGAGACACAGTCGAACAGGATTCGATCACCCGTTGAACCACAGCCATGGCTAGCCGGCCGCGAACCGGCTAGCCATTAATTGTCTGAAATAATTAGAAACGAACGCATTACGCGGTTCTGGAATTTGGAATGTTCGGGGCAGGTTTTTCGAGGCCCGCATGTCGGGCCGTTGGGGTCATTGATCCGTTTGAGCAGACGCGGGCAGGTGGGGTCGAAAGCGTCCTGGCAGTGCGGAGACGAAGCCGGACCGCCGGTCGGGCAACCAAGATAGGCCTGCTCGCCCTCGCGTTGGCGAGCACGAGTCTGTCGAGTGTTCGTGCGCAGACCTGGGGTGGCGCCGGTTCGACCACGACGACCGCCGACTACAATCTCGGCACCAACTGGAGCACTGCGCCGGCGGGGGCGCCACCGGTCAATGCGGGGCAGGCTGCGACGTTTTCGTCGACGGGCAGCGCGACCGTTACGGTCACGGCCGGTCCGATCACGCCCGATTCCTGGACATTCGGTGCCAACGCGAAGAGCTTCACCATCAGCGGCCAGGCCGTGAACTTCAACGGCGCCGGGCCGAACATCGTCAACAATGCGAGCGCCGGCCAGTCGATCTCGATCAGCAATAACATGACCGGGACCGCGATCTCGCAGGCCGCGGCAAGTACGCTGACGCTGTCGGGCACCAATTCTTTCACCACCGCCAGTGCTACTGCCGGCACGCTGGTCAATGGCGGCAGCTTGACGACTTCGGTCACCAACAGCGCTACCTTCCGCAACAACGCCACCCTGGCCGGTTCCGTCAGCAACACAGGAACGCTCGACAACAATGGAGGCACGATTACCGGTGCCGTGACACAGAGCGCCGGAACGACCACCAACAGCGGCTCCATCAACGCTGGCATGACCCTGACCGGCGGTACGTTGACAACCACCGGCACCATCCAGACCCAACTGAGCAGCACAAACTCCACCGTGAATGCGCAGGGTACGGTTAGCGCCGTTTTCAATATGGGCACCAGTGTGCTCAATGTGACGGGCGCACTGTCGACAGACAATACTTGGCTCAACTCTGGCACCGCGCAGCTGTTGGTGTCGGGCGGCGATTTGACAGGTATTCACTCGGATCTCAACAACAGCTCGACCTCGGCAAACGCCGTGGTGGTGTCGGCGACGCGGACGTTAAACCTCGCGGCTATCAGCAACAATAGTGGGACGTTCACTAACAACGGCACCGTCACAGTTGCACCGAGCGGCACGCTCAACAATACGGGGGCCCAGTTCGTCAATTCCGGAACGATGAATTCAGCGGTGCTGAACTACGGCACCTATACGCAGACGGCCGGTTCAACGAATGGCGGCATCACCAACAGTAATGGCACGGTGATTGCCAGCGGTGGAGCCCTCAACGGTGCGAACGGCAATTTCGCAGCCGGAACGTTCTCCATCACCGGTATTGTGACGGCCAATAGTACATTCGACAACAACGGCACGGGACGCCTTCTCGTCTCTGGCGGCGACTTCACGGGCCTGACTGCGCTCACGAACAATTCGACCTCGGCCAGTGCCGTCCAGGTCTCAGCGGGCCGTACACTGGGCGCGACCAGCATCGCCAACAATGCGGGTACGTTTACAAACGGCGGAACGGTCACGACGACCGCCGGGATCACCAACGCCGCCGGCGCGACGTTCACCAGCACGGGCACGGTCAATGGCGGGCTCACGAACGCCGGTACGGTGAATGCCGCCGGCACGATCAATGGCGGGATCACCAATCAAACCGGCGGCAACTTCACTGTCACCGGGAATCTGCTTGCCAACGGCGCTGTGACTGCCGGCGACGGTGCGTACTTCACGGTATCGGGTGGCGACATCACCGGCATCAGCACATTCACCAACAACGCTGCCGGCATGATCTATTTTACGCAGATCAATGCGGGACGGTCGCTGACGGCGGCCAATGTCGTCAACAATGGCAATATGATCGTCTCGGGAACGGTGAACGCGACGAATAGCTTTGCCAATGCATTCGGCGGCAACCTCGTTGTCGATACGACCGGCAGGATCAATGGATCGGTCGACACCGCCGGCGGATACATCCAGCTCTACGGTACCATCAACGGAAACCTCACGCTTTCGGGCAGCCTTGCCTCGATGAACAGCTACGGAGGCAGCGTCTCCGGCCGTGTGAACCTGGCAGCCAGCGGATCGCAGGTTTACTCGACGTCGGGCGGCGCGACCTACGGGTCGCTTGCGGGCGTCGCGGGTACCCAGGCCGACGTTGGTGGATTCACTTTGACCGTCGGAGGCGACAATTCGGATTCGACGTTTGCCGGCTCGATGACCGGCACCGGCAATTTCGTGAAGACCGGCTCCGGAACGATGTTGCTCTCGGGCGATAGCGGCACATACACCGGCACCACGACCGTGAATGCCGGCACCCTCATGGTGAATGGCTCGCTCGGGGCATCGGCTGTGACGGTCGGCATCGGCGGGGCGCTCAATGGATCCGGCACGCTCGGCGCAACCCAGGTCAACGCCGGCGGCTTGCTCGCGCCTGGCAGCTTCACGCCGGGCACGTCGATGACGCTCGCGAGTCTCGCGATGCAGTCCGACGCGGCCTATCTCGTCTTCGTCAATCCCACGACCTCGACCTTCGCGACCGTGACCGGCAATGCATCGCTCGGCGGCGCCACGGTAGGCGTCGCCTTTATCCCCGGCAGCTATGTCGCGAAGCGATACACCATCCTCAGCGCCGGCAGCATCACGGGCTCGTTCGATCCCACCGTGCTCTCGCTCGGGCTGCCGACGGGCTTTCACACCAGCTTGAGCCAGGACACGAACCACGCCTATCTGAATCTCGCACTGGATTTCGCACCGCCGTCGGGCGGCCTGAACGGCAATCAGCAGAACGTCGGCAACGCGATCATCAACTTCTTCAACACGAACGGCACCATCCCGATGGCGTTCGGCGGCCTTGGGCCGGCCGGGCTGGCCCAACTGTCCGGCGAGGTCGGGAGCGCGCCGCAGCAGACCACGTTCGGCGCCATGATCCAGTTCATGGGAGTGATGACGGATCCGTTCGTCGCCGGGCGTGACGATGCCGTGGGCCCGGATGGCGCCTCCAACGCTTACGCCGAGGAGAGCATAGCTTATGCGGCAAGCGGCAAGGGAGGCGGGAGGCGTGAGCGCGAGGCCTACGCGGCCATGTCCACCAAGGCGCCTCCTGCCCCCTCGTTCGGGCAGCGCTGGAGCGTATGGGCGGCGGGTTTTGGCGGCTCGCAGACGACCGACGGCAGCATTGCCACCGGCTCGAACAACACCACCAGCAGCCTCTACGGTACGGCGGTCGGCGCTGACTATCGCATCTCGCGCAACACGCTGGTCGGCTTTGCACTCGCCGGCGGCGGCACGAATTTCACCGCCGCCAACAATCTGGGCGGCGGCCGCTCCGACCTGTTCCAGGCCGGCGTGCATGTCCGGCACGTCGTCGGTCCCGCCTACATCTCCGGCGCGTTCGCCTATGGCTGGCAGGATGTCGTCACCGATCGCACGGTCACCGTCGCGGGTGTCGATCGACTGCGTGCCGAGTTCAATGCCAATGCCTATTCCGGCCGGCTCGAGGGCGGCTATCGCTTTGTGAAGCAGGGCATTGGCCTTGCGCCCTATGCCGCTGCACAGTTCACCATCTTCGATCTGCCCTCCTATGCCGAGCACGCGATCGTCGGCACCGACCAGTTTGCGCTGGCCTACAACGGCAAGAGCGTCACGGATACGCGCAGCGAACTCGGCCTGCGGACCGACAAATCGTTTGCGGCGTCGGACGGTATCGTCACGCTGCGCGGGCGCGCCGCCTGGGCGCACGACTTCAATCCGGATCGTGCCGTCGGGGCGACCTTCCAGGCACTGCCCGGCGCGAGCTTCGTCGTGAACGGTGCAGCCATGGCCGCCGACGCCGCACTCGTGACCGGTGCGATCGAGAGGAAGTGGCTGAACGGGTGGTCGGCCGCGGCGACATTCGAGGGCGAATTCTCCAACGTCACACGCTCCTACGCCGGCAAAGGCGTCGTGCGCTACGCCTGGTAGCCGTGCATCGGAAAAGGGGACAGCCGCCCCTCATGTCCCGCAGAACGTCTGCAGCACCCGCTGATCCGGCAGCGGCGGATCGGCGTAAGCCGCATACTCCGGCTGCTCCTCGAACGGCTTCGCCAGCACCTTCACCAATTCCTCGAACGGCGCGTAGTCGTCATCGTTCACCGCGGCCTGGATCACGGTCTCGACGCGGTGGTTGCGCGGGATGAAGATTGGATTGACGGCATGCATCGCCGCTTGCCGCTCAGTCGTGCTCTGCGGCTCCAGCGCGATGCGCGCGCGCCAGCGTCCGGCCCACTCGTCGAAGGCTGCGGGCTCCATGAACTGCGTGCGGACGTCAGTGGCGTCATCGCCCCCGGCATCGCCGAGCTTGCGGAATGTCAGCGTGAAGTCGGCCTGGTTCTTGGCCATGGCGTCGAGCAGGTCCTGGATCAGAGCGTCGTCGCCGTCGCGCTCGGTGAACAGCCCGACCTTCTTGCGCAGACCGGCTTGATAGGCCGCGCTGAACGTCTCCGAGAAGGCGCCGAGAATATCCTGGGCTTCCGCGACCGCCTTCTCCTGGTCGTCGGAGAACAGCGGCAGCAGGCATTCGGCGAGCCGCGTCAGATTCCACAGCGCGATGCGCGGCTGGTTGGCATAGGCGTAGCGGCCCATCTCGTCGATGGAGGAGAACACCTGCGAAGGGTTGTAGGCATCCATGAAGGCGCAAGGGCCGTAGTCGATGGTCTCGCCGGAGATGGAAGAGTTGTCGGTGTTCATCACGCCGTGGATGAAGCCGACCAGCAGCCAGCGCGCGATGAGCTCGGCCTGGCGCGCCACGACACCGGCAAGCAACGCATGATAGGGCCGCTCGGCATGAAGCAGGTCCGGATAGTGCCTGGTGATCACGTGGTCGGCGAGCCGGCGGATGGCATCGGTGTCGCGGCGGACGGCAAAGAACTGGAAGGTGCCGACGCGGATGTGGCTGGAGGCAACGCGGGTGAGCACGGCACCGGGCAGCGCGGTCTCGCGGATGACGTGCTCGCCGGTGACGACGGCGGCAAGCGAGCGCGTGGTCGGAATGCCGAGCGCATACATCGCTTCGCTGACAATGTATTCGCGCAGCACGGGGCCAAGCGCGGCGCGGCCATCGCCGCGGCGGGAGAACGGGGTGGGGCCGCTTCCCTTGAGCTGGATGTCGCGGCGGACGCCGCCTCTGTCGATGACCTCGCCCAGCAGGATGGCGCGGCCGTCGCCGAGCTGGGGCACGAACTGCCCGAACTGGTGGCCGGCATAGGCCATGGCGATCGGGTCGGCGCCGACGGGAACCGTCTTGCCCGCAAGGATTGCGGCACCCTCAGGGGTCTCCAGCATATCAGGATCGAGCCCGAGCTCGACCGCCAAGGGCCGGTTCAGCTTGATCAGCCGGGGCGCGGCCACAGGGGTCGGCGCAACGCGGGCGAAGAAGCTGTCCGGCAGCGCCGAATAGGAGTTCTGGAAGGGGAAATGAACGGTCATGGCGGTAAAGATAGGCGGGGAACGCGGATCGGCAAAGGCTTGAGGCTCAATCGGCTAAAAATGGCCAGTTCGGGCTCAAAACAGGGCTTTCCCTTGGTTGCCGCCCCGTTCCTCGTCGGGTAAACCCTGCCGCAACTTCGGACCGGCCGTGACAGGTCGTCCGATTCGACCCCTCCGACATTGATTTTGGGACGACCATGCATCGCTACCGGTCACATACATGCGGCGCGCTCCGCGAGAGCAACATCGGCGAGACGACCCGCCTCTCGGGCTGGGTCCATCGCGTTCGCGACCATGGCGGCGTGCTGTTCATCGACCTGCGTGACCATTATGGCCTGACCCAATGCGTGGTCGACCCGGACTCGCCGGCGTTTGCGCAGGCCGAAAAGCTACGTTCGGAATTCGTGGTCAAGATGGACGGCAAGGTCCGCCGCCGTCCTGAGGGCACCGACAATGACGATCTGCCGACCGGCAAGATCGAGATCTATGTCAGCGAGATCGAGGTGCTGGGCCCGGCCGGCGATTTGCCGCTGCCGGTGTTCGGCGACCAGGAATATCCTGAAGACATCCGCCTAAAATACCGCTTCCTCGATCTGCGCCGCGAAAAGCTGCACCAGAATATCATGACGCGCATCGAGATCATCAAGTCCATGCGCCGGCGCATGGAGGGGCAGGGCTTCTTCGAGTTCAACACCCCGATCCTGACGGCGTCCTCGCCGGAAGGCGCGCGCGACTTCCTGGTGCCCTCGCGCATCCATCCCGGCAAGTTCTACGCGCTGCCGCAGGCGCCGCAGCAGTACAAGCAGCTGCTGATGATGTCGGGCTTCGACCGCTACTTCCAGATCGCGCCCTGCTTCCGCGACGAGGACCCGCGCGCCGACCGTCTGCCGGGCGAGTTCTACCAGCTCGACGTCGAGATGAGCTTTGTCACGCAGGAAGACGTGTTCGCGGCGATGGAGCCCGTCATCACGGGCGTGTTCGAGGAGTTCGCCAAGGGCAAGCCGGTGAGCAAGAACTGGCGCCGCATTCCGTTCGCCGAAGCGCTCCGCAAATACGGCAGCGACAAGCCGGACCTGCGCAACCCCATCGAGATGCAGGACGTCTCCGAGCATTTCCGCGGCTCCGGCTTCAAGGTGTTCGCGCGCATGCTCGAAGACCCCAAGAACCAGGTCTGGGCGATCCCGGCACCGGGCGGCGGCAGCCGCGCCTTCTGTGACCGCATGAACTCGTGGGCGCAGGGCGAAGGCCAGCCCGGCCTCGGCTATATCATGTGGCGCGAGGGCGGCGAGGGTGCAGGTCCCCTTGCGAACAACATCGGGCCGGAGCGCACCGCTGCGATCCGCGCGCAGATCGGCGTCAAGGAAGGCGATGCCGCCTTCTTCGTCGCCGGCGATCCCGACAAGTTCTGGAAGTTCTCAGGTCTCGCCCGCAACAAGGTCGGCGAGGAATTGAACCTCACCGACAAGGAGCGGTTCGAGCTCGCCTGGATCGTCGACTTCCCGATGTACGAGTACAACGAGGACGACAAGAAGGTCGACTTCTCGCACAACCCGTTCTCGATGCCGCAGGGCGGACTCGAGGCGCTGACGGGCCAGGATCCGCTGACCATCAAGGCGTTTCAGTACGACATCACCTGCAACGGCTACGAGATCGCCTCGGGCGGCATCCGCAACCATGTGCCGGAAGCGATGGTGAAGGCGTTCGAAATCGCAGGTTACGGCGAGCAGGAAGTGGTCGACCGTTTTGGTGGTATGTACCGCGCCTTCCAGTACGGCGCGCCGCCGCATGGCGGCATGGCCGCGGGCGTCGACCGCATCGTGATGCTTTTGTGCGGCACCAACAATCTGCGCGAGATATCGCTGTTTCCGATGAACCAGCAGGCTATGGACCTGCTGATGGGCGCGCCGTCGGAAGCCAGCACAAAACAGCTCCGCGAGCTGCATGTGCGGGTGAACCTGCCGCAGAAGTGAAGTCTCGTGCCCCGGACGCAGCGCAGCACGCAGTGATGCGCTGCTGAGCCGGGGCCCACGCTTCGTCGCACGGCAAGATTTCTGGGTCCCGGCTCTGCGTCGCACCGCTTACGCGCTGCGCCGCGTCCGGGACACGAGACCGTCCCCTCTACAACCCCGTCGACGCCTCGATCCTGAACTGTGCCAGCGCGACGATCGGCTCGTGATTCAGGGCGTCCATGAGCTGAAGCACCGGCAGCTTGCCGAGCGGGGTCAGCTTGATGGTGAGCGTTTGTCCTGACGTCGCGACGAAGCCCGCGATAGCGTCCACCGCTGCCCTTGCATCGAGATTGGACGCCGTGACCTTCTCGCCCTGCGCCCGGATCATCTCGACGATGGCGCTGCGGGCGGCGTCGCGGCTGACATTCTGCATGCGCGAGAACTGCGCCACGACGAGATCGACGACGCCGCTGTCGCGCAAGGAGAGCTCGATCGCGCCGGTCTCGATCTGCGCCGCCTGACCCATGGCCTGCGCCGGGTCGGTCGTGAACAGGCCGCGCGGGACGTTGGCGAGCGCGAAGCGGGCCTGCGCCTTGGCGAGATTGCCGAGATCGATCGTGGCCGGCGTGAGCGCGAACGCGCCCGACGACTCCGTCCAGGCCGCGCCGAGATCGAGATCGATCGCGAGCTTGTCGACGCCCGCCATGGTCAACGCCCGCTGCGCCGGACTGGTCGGGTCGGTGGGGGTCACCATCTTCACGACCAGATTGGCCTTGCTCGGGATCGATCCGACCAGCTGGCCCCAGCTCAGGCTGATCGTATCAATGGTGACAAGCTGCCGCGTGTTCTTGAAAGGCGAGACCACGCCCTTGATCTCGGCGCCTTCGAGCACCCGGAACAACCCCAGCATCTGGTTGGGCGAGGCCGCCTGGCCGGGAGTGGCGAGGCCCGCCGCCCAGCGCATCAGGTTCGGCACGCTGAAAGACTTCAGCGCGAAGCGCTCCATCTTGAACTGTCCCTGCGGAGACGGTGCATCGACGCCCTCGACCGCGAATTCGCCCTGCCGGTAGCGGACCGCATTGATCTTCCCCGTTCCCTGAGGTGTGCTGACCGAGGTCTTGCCGATCTCGAGCTTGCCGATGCGAATACCCTCATAGAATCCGGCGATCTTCTCCAGCAGCTCGCGCGCTTGCGCCGGCGTTGGAGGGGCCGGCTTGTCCTGGGGCAGCATGGCAAACATCTCGGCCAGGTGGAATTTCGACGGCTGCACGTCGATGTCCTCCATGGCGAAGCCGTCGATATCCATCCGCATCCCCTGCACCGACTTCAGCACACAGGGGCCGGTCGAGATTTGCCGGTAGACCCGGCGGTAGCCGTCGTCACCGCTCGTCTGCGGATCGAGCGCGGCAAGGATCGGGGTCGAGTCGAAATCATTGACGATGATGGTGGAGATCTCGCCGGTCAGCTTGTCCGCCTTCCCCGGCTGCGGAACGTTGATCGTGAAGGTGGCGCGCTCCGTCTTCATCGCATCGACCTTGCCTCGGCCGAGGTTCTGGAGCGCGAGGCCGGAATAGACCACTTCACCGCTGCCGCCGCTGCTGCCAGCGTCGAAATTGATGTTGACTGCCGGAACCGTCACGGACGTTGCCGTCACGCTCGCGAACTGGTCGAGCACGAACCGGTACATGTCGATCAGGGAGCCGGATGCCGGCGCGCTTTGAACGTGGAGGGGGCCGGCATAGTCGCGCAGGGTCATCTGCGGGACCTTGTAGAAGACTTTCAGCTTCCCGGGACCGACCTCGTCGAAAGCCGCCTCGAAGCCCGAGATGTCGATGCTGTCTGCCGCAAAACGCGTCTCATCGACCTGGCGGACGCCGGTGCTCTTGATGGCGCCGATCTTGACATGGGCCTGTGGCTGGTTGCCGGGATCGACCGCGATGTCCTCGATCGTCAGCGTCCGGCTCGGCAGGTCGAAGGCGACCTTGCCGTGGCTCGCTTTGCTGCCGCCTGCGCGGAGCCGCTCGAACGCCGCCTCGACCTCGGCCGTGGCCCGGTGCTGGACATAAAGATTGAAGCCGAACCATCCGCCCGCGGCGAGCACGACTGCCGCGATCAGGCCGATCAGGATGCGCTTCATTCCCAGCTCCAGTTGCTCGTTTTGCACTGCGCAACCTGCCATATTCGGGAAACGCCGCGCGGTCCAGGGAAAGCTAGCGCTATCAGATATTTGACCATGAGCCCTGTTGATGGGGACGCAATCGGATATTGCCACCGGGGCGCCGGCCGTGCTTCATCCCGTTTCCACGACCCGGAAATTCCGCCCGCTTGGACGGCCGCTCCGGATGAGGCATTTTGAGGCCGGTAACGCGAGGCAAGAGACCGCATGTCGTCCTATTCCGATGATCTCCACCAGGCGGCGCTGGCCTATCACCGACTGCCGCGCCCCGGAAAGCTCGAGATCCAGGCGAGCAAGCCGCTTGCCAACCAGCGCGACCTCGCGCTTGCCTATTCTCCGGGCGTCGCCGCCGCCTGCATGGAGATCGCCAAGAACCCCGCAGAAGCCGCCACGCTGACGATCCGCTCCAATCTGGTCGCCGTGGTCTCCAACGGCACCGCGGTGCTCGGCCTCGGCAATATCGGCCCGCTGGCGTCCAAGCCCGTGATGGAAGGCAAGGCCGTTCTGTTCAAGAAGTTCGCCGGCATCGACGTGTTCGACATCGAGATCGCCGCCGACACCATCGAGCGCGTGGTCGAGACCGTGGCGGCGCTCGAGCCGACCTTCGGCGGCATCAACCTGGAAGACATCCGCGGACCGGAGTGCTTCGAGATCGAGGCGCAGCTGAAGGAGCGCATGAAGATCCCGGTCTTCCATGACGACCAGCACGGCACCGCCATCATCGTCGCCGCCGCCATCACCAATGGCCTCAGGCTGAACGGCAAGAAGCTTTCCGACGTCAAGATCGTGGCGTCGGGGGCAGGGGCGGCCGCAATCGCTACGCTCAATCTCTTGGTATCGATGGGCGCGCAGCGCAAGAACATCTGGGTTTGCGACATCGACGGCCTCGTGCATGAGGGCCGCAACACCACGATGGACCGCTGGAAGGCGGTCTATGCGCAGAAGACCGACAAGCGCACGCTCGGCGACGTCATCGGCGGCGCCGACATCTTCATCGGGCTCTCGGCACCGGGCGTGCTCAAGCCGGAGATGGCGAAGGCAATGGGCGACAAGCCGCTGATCATGGCGCTCGCCAATCCGACCCCGGAGATCATGCCGGAAGAAGCGCGAAAAGTGCGTCCCGACGCCATGATCTGCACCGGCCGCTCCGACTATCCGAACCAGGTCAACAACGTCCTCTGCTTTCCCTTCATCTTCCGCGGCGCGCTCGACGTCGGTGCCAGCGCCATCAACGAGGAGATGAAGCACGCCGCCGTCGAGGCCATCGCGCAGCTCGCGCGCGAGGCGCCGTCAGATGCGGTGGCGCAGGGCTTTGACACCGGCGAGACGCAAGGTTTTGGTCCGGGCTCGCTGATCCCGAGCCCGTTTGATCCACGCCTGATCCTGCGCATTGCGCCGGCTGTCGCCAAGGCGGCGATGGAGTCGGGCGTGGCGACGCGCCCCATCACCAATTTCGACGAATACACCGCGCTGCTCGAGCGCTTTGCCTTCCGCTCCGGCCTCGTCATGAAGCCGATGTTCGCCAAGGCGAAGACCCAGCCGGTGCGCGTGATCTACGCCGAAGGCGAGGACGAGCGCGTGCTCCGTGCCACGCAGGTGGTGCTGGAGGAGAAGCTCGCGACGCCGATCCTGGTCGGCCGTCCGTCGGTGGTGGAGGCACGCATCAAGCGCTTCGGCCTTCAGATCCGGGCGGGCAAGGATTTTGATCTCATCAACCCCGAGGACGATCCGCGCTACCGCTCCTACGTGCAGTCCTATGTCGAACTCGCCGGCCGCCGCGGCGTGACGCCGGATGCGGCGCGCACGGTGGTCCGCACCAACAACACGGTGATCGCCGCACTCGCGGTGACGCGCGGGGAGGCGGACGCCATGCTCTGCGGCGTCGAGGGCCGCTACATGCACCATCTGCGTCATGTCCGCGAGATCGTCGGCTTTCAGGCTGGCGTCAGCGACTATGCCGCGCTGGCGCTGCTGATCACCAGCAAGGGTGCCTTCTTCATCGCCGACACCCAGGTGCGCCCCAATCCGACCGCGGAAGAGCTCGCCGAGATCGCTTCGCTTGCGGCGGTCCATGTCCAGCGTTTCGCGCTCAAGCCGAAGATCGCGTTCGTCTCGCATTCGGATTTCGGCAGCTACGACACGGATTCCTCGCGCAAGATGCGCCGGGCGACCCAGCTTCTGAAGGAGAAGCATCCGGAGATCGAGGCCGACGGCGAGATGCAGGGCGACACCGCGCTCTCCGCCGCTGCGCGAAAAATGGTGCTGCCGCATTCCAAGCTGGAGGGCGAGGCCAACATCATGATCATGCCGACGCTGGACACAGCCAACGTCGCCTACCAGATGATCAAGTCGCTGGCCGATGCGCTCCCCGTCGGTCCGATCCTGATCGGCCCGGCGCGCCCGGCCCACATCCTCACGCCCTCGGTGACCGCGCGCGGCATCCTCAACATGACCGCGGTCGCGGTGGTGGAAGCGCAAGAGCGCGCCTCGCGCCAGCAGCCGACGTTGTTTACGTAAGGGGCCTCTTCGCCTCTCCCCGCCTGCGGGGAGAGGCCGGAATGCGCGCGGGACGCGCGGATTCCGGGTGAGGGGGGGACTCTCCGCGAGTCCGACTTTCACCGTGGTTGCGGAGGCAGCCCCTCACCCCAACCCTCTCAGCGCGAGCGCAGCTCGTCGCGGCCCCGTAAGAACGGGGCGAGGGAGCGGACCGCCGGAGCCTCCGGTCTCAATCTTTTCAAAAGAGTTTCGTCATTTCCCCGTTTGTAAACCGGCGAACGACTCTCCATAATCCCTCGGTGCTTTCGTCAAAATGCCGATTTCAAAAAGCCTGAGCCAAGAGGCCGATCATGCCAGCGTTCGTGACTTTCGGGCGGATCCTGTTCGCCGTGCTGTTCATCTACACGGGCGCGACCAAGCTCTTTGCCATCCAGGCGACCGCCGATTTCATCGCCACTAAGGTCATGGTGCCTGACGTCATCGCGCCCTATGCCAAGCAGATCGAGACGGCCACCGCCATGACCACGCCGCAACTGCTGGCGATTGCGGTCGGTGGGCTGGAGATCATCGCAGGCCTGATGATCGCGCTGAACTTCGCCGCGCGTTTCTTCGCGATGCTGTTGATCGTCTATGTCGCGGTCGCGACCGTGCTGTTCTACGATTTCTGGAATCAGGCGGCGCCCGAGAACGCCAAGATGCTGGTTGATGCTCTCAAGAATCTCTCGATCATCGGCGCGCTGTTCATGATCATGGGCTACGGCCGCGCGACGCGCTCGGTCGAGACGGCCTACGGGGACGTGTAGGAGGTCCTACACCCTACGCCATGGCGTGACGGTCACCTCATGCGCCGCGTCGAGCAGATACGGTGCGCCCGGCTTCATCCCATGTGAGGCCAGCACTTCATGTGGTGTCCGCTCGGGGACACCCACAAAGCAGCCTTCGCCGCCGGGCAGGCGCAGATGCGGGGCCTCCGACAGCCAGAACGTGTCGTAGCGGTCCATGAACATGTCGAATACGACCGGACCGCCGATAATCGCGACCGTGCCGGAGGCGACGTCGGCGAAAGCGCAGGCCTCCTCGAAGCTCGCATGGTCCGGATTCCACAAGGTCGCGTTCGGCATCTCCGGATCGACGGTGAGGGCCTTGATCTTGCCGGTCAGGATCAGGCGCTTGCGCTTCGGTGAGTTCGGCTGTTGCTCGTGCGAGTGCCGGCCGTGCACGACCAGGGCGGCGCGATCGAGCGCCTGCTCGAAGAATAGCTTGTCGCCCTCGAACTTGAGGCTGTCGGGCATGATATGCGAGGGGTCCGCGAGCATGCCGTCCGCGGAGATGATGACGTAGCCTTCGAAACGGAAAGACAATTGCAGGCTATTCGGAAACGGTCGTCACCACGGAATTGACCGGCCGGCTGCTCACCGTCGGCAGCTTGATGTCCTTCATCAGCTCCTGGTCGTATTCGGGCAGCGTCGAGGCCGGGAATTTTGCGCGCATCGCCACGACCTTGTAGCCGCCGGCCTTCAGCCGCTTGAGCAGCTCGGGCAACGCCTCCGCGGTATGCTTCTGGAAGTCGTGCATCAGGATGATGCCCTTGCCCCTGTTGTCGAGCTTCTTCATCACGGTCTCGATCACCTTCTCGGGCTTCGACGCCTTGAAGTCGAAGGAGTCGATGTCGCAGGAGAAGATCGCCGTGTTGCGGTTGCCGAGATAGGTGACCATCTCCGGCGGATGCTGCAGCGCCGGGAAGCGGAAGAACGGCGAGGGCGAGATGCCGCCGAGCGCCCACTTCACCGCGGACAGGCCCTTCTCGATCTCTTCCTTGCGCTGCGCCTCGTTAAGCTTCTTGTTGTTGAGGTTGGCGTGCGACCAGGTGTGGGTGCCCACGGTGTGGCCGGCCGCGTAGACCTGCTTGAGGATCTCCGGCTCGTAGGTCGCGTGCTTGCCGATCGAGAAGAAGATGCCGGTGGTGCATTCGTCGGCGAGCGCCTTCAGCACAGCGGGTGTGTTCTTCGGCCAGGGGCCATCGTCGAAGGTCAGCACGACCTCCTTGTCGCGCAGGAAGTCGAGCTCCTTGAAGTGCTCGAAGCCGAAGCCCGGACCGCCTGTCGTGTCGATCTCGACGGTGCGGGCGACACCGAGCGCGCCGGGTGTGTTGCAGGCCGCACGGGCGGGCTGCGGTGCCTGTTGCGGCGGGGGCGGATTGACGAAGCCGGCGGGCGCGGCGGCAGCCGGCGCGGGAGCCGCAGCAGGTGCTGCGGCCGGTGCGGCCTGTGTCGCGGCGGCAGGCTTTGCGGCCGGGGTCTGCGACCATGCCGCGCCTGCCATGCCCAGAGACATCGCGCTTGCCAAAATCAGTTTTGCCGCCACACGCATGGTGTTGTCCTCGAGATTGATCCCGTTGTTCCACCGTGGCTTTTCGCCTCCGGCAAAACCATCCTGCCCCAAACGATCCTAGCCTAGATGGTGGGCCCTCGCCATTGCAACGGCTGTTTGGCACCGCGCCACAATTGTGCCCAACCGGATTGGGCCGCGTTGGGTCAGCTGTCGGCCAGCGCCTTGGCGACGGCCGTCTTGATCCGCGTATCCGTTGGCTCGACGGCGGACGGGTAGACCTCGGCAATGTAGCCGTCACGGCCGATCAGGTATTTGTGGAAGTTCCAGCGCGGAACATCCCGGGGACGGGCCTCTGCCGCCCATTTGTAGAACGGATGCGCCTTGGCGCCGACCACGACGGCCTTGGTCGCGATCGGGAAGGTAACGCCGTATTGATGGTGCGCGGTCTCGGTGATCTCGCTCGTGCCGCCAGGCTCCTGACCGCCGAAATCGTTGGAGGGCACGCCGATGATGGTGAGCCCGCGTTCGCGAAACTCGCTCCAGAGCTCTTGCAGGCCTGCGTATTGCGGGGTGTAGCCGCAGAGCGACGCGGTATTCACCACCAGCAGTGGCTTGCCGGTGAACGCGGCAAGGCGGATGTCGTCGCCGGACAATGCCGGGAAGGAGAACGCGTAGGCCGGGATCCGGCTCATGCCGCCGTCGGCGAGCGCGCGTGTCGCCGATGCGGTCGTCGCAACAAGCGCGCCGAGCATGGTCCTGCGGTCTAGCATATGGCAACGTCCCCCGCGACGTGTTCCGGGGCGCACTCTACCTCGCCGGCGCGATCAGCCTCGTCAACACCGCGTTATCGGGAGCGACAAAGACCTTAGTACAGGCGGACGATGAAATCGGTGCCTTCGCCGGTCTCGCCTTGGTTGATGCCCTGGTCGGAGACGATAATCGAGGCGCCCGACGTCAGCATCTCGTTGATCTTCGCCATGGTATCGGCGGGGATCGCGATGCGGTCGAGGGCTTCGGTCGGGCTGTCCGGCATCACCACCGGCTTGACGGTAACAGGCTTGGCGGCGACGGGGATCACGGCGGCGCCACGCTGGTGGCGCGTCACGCGGCTGTCATCCTCGCGCGCGGCGGAGCGGGCGGAGACGGGCAGCGACACCACCGACCAATGCAGCGCGTTGGAATCGGTCTTGTCGACTTCGGCGGTGAAGATATGCGTGCCGAGTGGCCGGTCGCTCGCGGCGATCGTGACCGGCACCTCGAACAACGGCGCAAAATTCTGCCGCACGTAGAGCTTGGAATCCTTGCGGCTGATGAAGACCGCGATCTGTCCGGCCCGCTTGGGCGCTTCCGGCTTTGCCGCGGGCGCGGGATCGGCGACGCGGGTCTCGTCTTTCTTGGCATCAGGCGCTGGTGCCGTAGCCGTCAGGGGCGCGACGGGCTTCTTCGCGGTGTCGGCGGCTTCGGCTTTGGCAGGCTCGGCCTTCGCGGGCTCAGACTTGGTCGGTTCTGTCTTGGCAGCCTCGACCTTGTCGTCGGTTGGCGTCGAAGTTTTGGTTGCTTCAGCGGCCTCGGCGAGCTTCGCTTCGGTGTTGGCGGGCTTGGCGGCTTCCGACTGCGGCTTGGCCGCGTCAGTTGCCTCGACCTTGTCTGCTGATGTGCCGGCTTCCTCGCGCGCCGGCGCGTTTCCGGTCGTCATATCCGACATCACGGTGTGGCCGACCGATGAGCGCAGCTCCAGCACCGCATCGGCGCTGGCGGTCTTGGTCTCGACCGGCTTTGCTTCAGTGACCTTGGCGTCGGCGGCAACCTTGTCCGCCTTGTCACCGGCATTGGTCTGCGGCGCGAGGCTGGCCGCGGGCTGCGGCGGCACGCGCACGGAGGCGAGCAACGGGTGCTGGAAATCGTGCGGCGTCATCTCGCCGGGCGAGACGATCACGCGCGCACCCATCTTGGTCCAGTTCCACATCTTCACGGCGAACGCCATCGGCATGCGGATGCAGCCATGCGAGGCCGGGTAGCCCGGCAGCACGCCCGCGTGCATGGCAACGCCGGACCAGGTGATCCGCTGCATGTACGGCATCGGCGCGCCGCTATAGATGTTGGAGTGGTGGAATTTATGCTTCTGGATGACGCTGAACACACCCATCGGCGTCGAATGGCCCTTCATGCCTGTCGACACCGGAGATTCAGCGAACACGCCATGGGTGTCGTAGACCGTTACCTTCTGCCGGTCGATCGAGACGACGATGACGAGGGGGCCCTGCGGTTTGGTGCCGGCTTCCTTCTCGGCGACGATGTCTTTCTTGCCAGACGCGCTGCGCTTCTGTGGCTTCTGGCGCGGGACTTCCGGATGGCGCTCCTGGCGCCCGTAGGACCCGTCGGAATAATCCGTCCAGTAATAAAACGCTGCGTCTGCCTGGCTTGCCGTACCGATCACTCCCGCGGCCGTCAAAATGGCCACCTGCCAAAACCGCGTCGGCTTGGCGGAGCAACCGGACCCGTTCACGCTATTCATTCTCGAATCCATAATCCAAATCAGACATTAGTCTCTCAGAGGGGATACGCGTTCACCAGCAGAGCGGTTCTGCCGTCAGCTACTTTTGTCCAAGTCGTAGCAAAAAAGCCTCACAGGACGGTAAACGGCGGCCGCGCCCGGCTGCCCATCACCTTCCTGAGCGGCCACCTCATGCCTACATTGCCAGGACTTGTTACCGGAGAACGTCATGTCATCTCGTTTCCCCGGTCTTTCCGGCATCCGCTTGAAAGGCCTCGCTTTATTCCTCCTGGCTCTGGCCGTTCCTGCAGCCTCCGCCCTGGCTGCCGATGAGCCCGATCTGATCTTCCGCCGTTCGACCGTGTTCAAATGGATGAGCCCGAACGACAAGCTTGCGACCTATGGCCTCGACGACCCCGAGGTCGAGGGCGTCGCCTGTCATTTCACGATACCGGAAAAGGGCGGCTTCAAGGGCTGGCTCGGCCTCGCCGAGGAGGTCTCGGATATCTCGCTGGCCTGCCGCCAGGTCGGCCCGATCAAGTTCAAGAACAAGATGGAGCAGGGCGACGACATGTTCCGCCAGCGCCGCTCATTGTTCTTCAAGAAGATGCAGATCGTGCGCGGCTGTGACGCCAAGCGCAACGTGCTGGTCTACATGGTCTATTCGGACAAGCTGATCGAGGGCTCACCGAAGAACTCGACCTCGACGGTGCCGATTATGCCGTGGGGACCGGCTGACGCCAACGTCCAGAAGTGCGGAGAGTTCTTCACTCAGTGACGCGCTTGCGTTCACTCAGTGACGCGCTTGCGTTCACTCGGTGACGAGAGTGCGGCTGGCGCGCGGCTTCGCGAGATGCGAGCCGGTCAGCCGTACGAACGCTTGCGGCGCGGCCTCATAGCCGCGGCCTGACTGTCGCGACATCGCGCCGACTGAGGCGACGCGGTTGCGAATGAATTGTTGGTCGGCGCGGTCAGTCGATTGGTCCGCGTCGCGCGGCGTTGCGCGATGTTCCGCCATCATGATGGCCATCCCTCACGTGAATGCGCCCGGTGATCCCAAGCGTCTCGGTTTCGATGGCTTGGGTCGCAGCCGACGCGCCCCCGGTTCGACGGGACCCAACCTTCGTTTGGCTTCTCTTCAGCAGAAAAGCGTAAAATGCATGTGAAGGATGCAAGGCGCGCTCGTGACGGCGGCTGCATCAGGCGCATGTCCGTAGCGAAACGAGGACTTGCCTCGTTACTTTGAGCTGCGGCGCAACCTGACTGAAATGATTGGTATTTTCCGCCGAATGTTTCGTCGTCCCGGACCGGACGAAACAATTCTCACGAAGACGAAACCATTTTCCATTTTTGGCGCATCACGCGCGAAACCGCCCATGGTTATCAGCTTCACAACGACGATGGCGCACCGCCGGCCACGGATTGAGGGACAAGACCATGCGCGCGCTCAGCTTCATCCTTGCTTTCGGTTTCGTGCTCGCCGGTTCCTCGTTCGCGGGGGCGCCTGATGGGAACCTCCCCGGTATCGGCACCTTCCAGTACAGCGGCACGCCGATCACCACGACGGCGCCGCAGCCGATCGTCGTCGCGGCGCGCTTCTGATCGCCAACAAGAAAATCAGCCGTCAAAGGCCATCATGAATTTCCGCATTTGCGCCGCAGCATTCGTCTCCCTTCTGACCATCAGTGCCGCTGAGGCGCAGGTCCGCGCTCCCTCCAGGCTCCCAGACCCCCGCACTGAGTTCGTGCGCCAGTGCGCGCCGCGAATGCTCGGACGGTGGGAACATCCCGAAGAAGTTTGCGGCTGCCTGCACGATCATGCCGCCGCGGCCGTCGAGGATCGTGACCTGCGCGAGGCGTTGTTGCGTGGCATCAGCGAGACCGGCGTGCCGACGATCGAGACCGATTGGGTGCCGGCGTCGAAGCAAAGCGAGATCGGCCCAACCTTCACCAAGATCGCCAAGCCGACCCTTCAGTGCATGTTCGACCCGGCGAAATCCTGAGCCCTCACTTCGATTTCGGACCAAACCGCGGCACGCAGGTCGCGGTCCGTGCCACGCCCTGGTCGGTCATCTTAGCGCCGCGTATTTCCTTGACCTGCCCGGCCGGGCAGGTTCCGTCATCCACCTGCACGCGCTGGCCAAGCTTGAGATCGGTGATGTCCTGTTCGCGTCCGACGGTGACGGCGTGCGCCGTCGTCGTGAACGCGGCGGAGATCAAGAGCGAAAGGCAGGCTACGTGGCGGAGAGGCATGGCGAAAGGTCCCGGCATCGATGCCGCAATGTAGGGACCGGTTCGCGATTCTGACAGTGAACCTTTGTCACGCGCGCCGGGCCGACTTGCCTTTAGCGCGCAAGGCGGCGCGCGATTCCCGCGCGAGCCGTTCTGCCGATGCCACGAGTTGGGGAACCGTGTGCCCCGAAAATCCCAGGACGAAGCCGGGCAGGGGGCGCGTGCGCGAATAAGTGTCGGCCAGCAGCCAGCCTTCCGCGCCGGCCGCCTGCTTCGCCCCTGCTGCGACCGACAGTTCGACCGATGGATCGAACCGGGCGACGAGATGCAGCCCTTGCGACGGCACCGGCACCGATAGCGCGCCGTCGGATCTGGCTTCCAGCGTCTCGGCCAGTGCGTCGCGCGCCTCGCGATAGAGCTTTCGCACCCGCTTCAGGTTCGCGGCGAAGGCGCCGGAATTGAGCATGTCGGCGACCGCGCCTTCCATCAGCGTGCCGGGAAAGCGGTCGAGCGCGGCGCGTGCGGCAGTCACGTCGCCGATCAGGCGCTCGGGCAGGGCGCAATAGCCGATGCGCAGACCCGGAAACAGCGTCTTGGCAAAGGTGCCCATGTAGATCACGCGCTGGAGGTGATCGATGCCGGCGAGCGACATCAGCGGCGCGCCATCGTAGCGGAACTCGCTGTCGTAATCGTCCTCCAGCACGAAGGCGCCGGCTTGCTTCGCCCAGTCCAGCAGTTCGAGCCGCCGTGGCATCGACATCTGCACGCCCAATGGAAATTGATGCGACGGCGTCACATAGGCCGCGCGGGCGTTGGCCCCCGCAGTGCGCCCCTTGGCGACGCGCATGCCGTGCTGGTCGACCGGAACGGGCACGGCGCGATAGCCGCAATGCGCGATGGTGTTTCGCGCGGCGGGGTAACCGGGGTCCTCGCACCAGACCCGGTCGTTGGGTTTGAGGATTGCGCTCAGCACGATGCGCAGCGCATGCAGCGTGCCTGAGGTCAGCATGATCTGATCGGGATCGCAGCGCAGGCCGCGCGCCGACAACAGATGATCGGCGATTGCCGCACGCAGCTCGCGGCTGCCGCGCGGATCGCCATAGTGCAGGTGCTCGGATCCGAACGCGCGCATGCGCCGGCCGACGAAAGCGCGAAAACGCTGCACCGCGCGCTCGTCGATATGGGTGCAGCCGAGCGAGAACGCGCCTTGCCTGGGAGCTTCGACCACGACCTTCGGCTTCCTCGGTTCAGTCGCGCGCGCCGGAATGCGCGCGGCAACGAAGGTGCCGGAGCCGACGGTTGCATCGGCAAAACCGTCGGCGATTAGCCGCTCATAGGCGGTGACGACCGCGTTGCGCCGAAAGCCCGTCTGCTTCGCCAGCGTCCGTGACGGCGGCAGCGGTTCGCCGGGCTTCACCAAGCCGCCGACGATCATCTCGCACAGCGCCTGGTAGAGCCGGTGCGCCGCGGAGGCGCTGGCCGTGATGTGCGGGCCGGTGAGATCGAGCGGCAGCTCGGCCTTGCCGGGCGAGGGCGAATTGGTCGGAATTTTTTGCATGGAATTGGCACTATCGCAGACCAAATCCGCCGCTACAACTCTCCTGGAATTGTTCCAATCCCGACAGGAGCGGCCGTGAGCCAGACCGAGAGCCCAAATTCCTATCCGACGTCACCGCGCAGCCAGGTCAAGCGCCGCCACGACCGCGGCTTCTACGATCACGACACCGTTCACCGCATCCTGGATGCCTCGATGATGTGCCACGTCTCCTACGTGATCGACGGCCAACCCTATTGCACGCCGACGTTCTTCTGGCGCGAAGGGACCAAGCTGTACTGGCACGGCTCGAGCGCCAGCCGCATGCTGCGCAACCAGACCAAGGGCGAGCGCGTCTGCCTCACGGTCGCCCATCTCGACAGCCTCGTGCTGGCGCGCTGCGGCTTCAACCATTCCGCCGACTACCGCGCCGTGATGGCGTTCGGCACCGCCTATCTCGTCACAGACCCCGAGGAGAAGGAGCGGGCGGTGATCGCCATGGTCGATCGCTTCTTCCCCGACCGCACCGCGAGCCTGCGGGCGAGCAACACCCAGGAGATCAAGGCGACCTCCTTCATCGCAATGGAGATCGAGGAAGCCTCGGCCAAGGTCCGCGCCAAGGGCGTGGCGGATGACGACGAGGACTACGAATTGCCGATCTATGCCGAGCGCATTCCCGTGCGCACCGTGCTCGGCGCGCCGGAGCCGTGCCCGCGCCTGCTCGACGGTGTCAGCCGGCCTGCGACGCTCGCTGGCTATTCGGAAGGCCGACTGCTCGAAGATGCATTGCGGGATGCTTATTTTGTGGAGTACCCGAACGGCTGAAATCGGCTAGCTTGCGCGCTCCTTCGACCAACTGGATGCCCGGAGTAGCCTGATGAATGCCGAAACGCAGCAGAGGATTCTTGACGCCGTCGACGCCGGCTTCGAAGCCCAGCTTGCGACCACACGCGATTTCGTCGCGATCCCTTCGACCCGCGGAGCGGAGGGGCCGTGCCAGGACATGATCGGCGACCTCCTGCGCGCGCGCGGCTACGAGGTCGACGACTGGCACATCAACGTCGATGATCTCAAGGATTTGCGCGGCTTCGGCCCGATCGAGCACGATTTCTCGAAGGCACGCACCGTGGTCGGCACGTATCGTCCCAAGACCGAGGCCGGCAAATCGCTGATCCTCCAGGGCCATTGCGACGTGGTGCCCGCGGGGCCGCTGGAATTGTGGGACACGCCGCCGTTCTCGCCGGTCATCAAGGACGGCAAGATGTTCGGCCGTGGTGCCTGCGACATGAAGTCAGGCACCATCGGCGCGCTCTCAGCGCTTGATGCGATCAAGGCCGCCGGCCTCAAGCCGACGGCGCGGATCCACTTCCAGTCCGTGATCGAGGAGGAGAGCACCGGCGTCGGCGCGCTCTCGACGCTCCAGCGCGGCTATCGTGCCGATGCCTGCTTCATTCCGGAGCCGACCGCCGGCAAGATGGTGCGCTCGCAGGTCGGTGTGATCTGGTTCCGCCTGCGCGTGAAGGGCCATCCGACCCATGTCGCCTTTGCCGGCTCAGGCTCCAACGCGATCATGGCGGCCTATCATCTCGTCCATGCCCTGCAAAAGCTCGAGATCGAGTGGAACGAGCGCGCCAAGGCCGACCGTCATTTTGGGACGCTCAACCACCCCATCAACTTCAACCCCGGCATCATCAAGGGCGGCGACTGGGCCTCCAGCGTGCCGGCCTGGTGCGACGTCGACTGCCGTATCGCGATCCTGCCGGGCTGGTCGGTGGCCGATCACCAGAAGGAGATCATGGCCTGCGTCGCTGCCGCCTCGCGCAACCACCGCTTCCTCGCCAACAATCCGCCCGAGGTCGAATGGTCCGGCTTCCTGTCGGAGGGTTACGAGCTGACCGACTCCGCCGCACCGGAAGCCGCGTTCGGCAAGGCCTTCAACAAGGTCTATGGCGGCGCTGTCGAGGACCTCGTCTTCACCGCGCTCACCGACACCCGCTTCTACGGCCTCAACTACGGCATCCCCAGCCTGTGCTTCGGCGCCAGCGGCGGCGAGATGCACGGCTTCAACGAATTCGTCGACCTGGAGTCGCTGAAGAAGACCACCAAGGCAACGGCGCTGTTCATCGCGGAATGGTGCGGGGTGGAGAAGGCGTAACGGTCGCTCCGTCTGCGGTGCCGTAGGGTGGGCAAAGGCGCGTTTGCGCCGTGCCCACCATCTCTCTTCGATCCGGAACGAAATCGTGGGCAGGCTTCGCTTTGCCCACCCTACGAAATCTCGGTTGCGGCGAAGGCTGCCCAATCCACCGGCTTCTTCAAATACTTTAAGCTTAAAATAAAGACTAGGATGCCACCCTGACCGGTGGCAGACTGGCATCCGGTCGCAGGACGAGTCCTTGGGAGTCACGATGCGCGATTGGGATGATGCTTACGCCAATTCGGCCCATATCCCGGGCTCGGACAAGCTGCCGGCACAGTGGGCGGAACGGGCCGCCGCTTACCGCGCCCGTCTGAAGGATTTCCGCGCCGACATTGCCTATGGCTCCGGTGAGCGCCAGCGTCTCGACCTGATCCCGTCCGACGGCGAGAGCAAGGGCCTCGTCGTCTTCGTCCATGGCGGCTACTGGATGCGCTTCGACAAGTCGACCTGGACCGATCTGGCCGAAGGCGCGCGGCACCACGGCTGGACCGTGGCGCTGCCGAGCTACACGCTGACGCCGGCCGCGCGCATCTCCGACATCACAGCAGAGATCACCGCCGCGATCGCCAAGGCGGCCTCACTCGTCTCCGGCCCGATCCGGCTCGCCGGGCATTCGGCCGGCGGCCATCTCGTCACGCGCACGCTGTGCGACGACAGCCGGCTCGAGCCCGCAATCTTCAACCGGATCACCGGCACGCTCTCGATCAGCGGTCTGCACGATCTGCGCCCGCTGCTGAAGACCAAAATGAACGAGACGCTTGGCATGACGATGGAGGAGGCGACGCTCGAAAGCGCGGCGCTGCACCTGCCGCGCGGGCATTCGCCGGTCACTGCCTGGGTCGGCGGCAGCGAGCGGCCCGAATTCATCCGCCAGTCCGACCTGATGGCCAACGTGTGGACCGGTTTTGACGTGTCGACACATCTCGTCGTCGATCCCGGGCTCAACCATTTCACTGTCATCGACGGGCTCAAGGATCCGTCGTCGCATATCACCGCGCGCCTGATCGGCCTCGACTGACGAGGGCCGGGGATGATCGATCGAAAGGGCCAGCCATGACGTCCAGCGATTACGATCCCACAAAGGAAGGCGCCGAGACCGATTTCGCCCGGCGCATGTCCTATGGCGACTATCTGGCGCTGGACGCCATTCTCGGCGCGCAGCATCCGCTGTCGGAAGCGCATGACGAGATGTTGTTCATCATCCAGCATCAGACCACCGAGCTGTGGATGCGGCTTGCCATCCACGAGCTCAGTGCCGCGCGCCGTGCCATCGCCAAAGACGAGGTGCAGCCCGCGATGAAGATGCTGGCGCGGATGTCGCGCATCTTCGAGCAGCTCAACAACGCCTGGGACGTGCTGCGGACGATGACGCCGAGCGAATATACGCGCTTCCGCTCGCAGCTCGGCCAGTCCTCGGGCTTCCAGTCGCGCCAATACCGGCTGATCGAATTCCTGCTCGGCAACCGCAATCACGCCATGCTGAAGCCGCACGAGCATGATGCGGAAACGACAAAACTGCTCGAGGCCGAACTCGCCACGCCGAGCCTCTATGACGAGGTGCTCAGGCTCGCCAATCGCAACGGGCTCAAGATGCCGGCGGCCGTGCTGGCGCGCGACGTCCGCGAGACCCACAGTTTTAACGAAGGCGTGCTCCAGGCCTGGCGTGTGGTCTATGAAGCGCCGGAGACGAACTGGATGCTGTACGAGCTCGCTGAGAAGCTGGTCGATTTCGAGGACTATTTTCGCCGCTGGCGCTTCAACCATGTGACGACGGTCGAGCGCGTCATCGGCTTCAAGCGCGGCACCGGCGGCACCGGCGGTGTCAGCTATCTCAAGCGCATGCTGGAGGTCGAGCTGTTCCCCGAGCTTTGGCGCGTCCGCACCATTCTGTAGAAATGCCCAAGAACAAATCCATGACCAGATATCGCGTCTACGACGACACCAAGGTTTTGTTCCATCTGCCTGACGGCGTGATCTATCTCGACGGCAACTCGCTCGGCGCGCTGCCGCTGGGTGTTGCCGAGCGAGTCAATCGCGTCATCACGACCGAGTGGGGCAACGAGCTGATCCGCGCCTGGAATACCGCAGGCTGGTACGCCCAGCCGCGCCACGTCGGCGATCGCATCGCGCGGCTGATCGGTGCGGAAGCCGGCTCAGTGATGGTCGGCGACACGCTGTCGCTGAAAGTCTATCAGGCGCTCGCAGCCGCGCTCGACATGAACGTATCGCGCAAGATCGTCCTGTCAGACACCGGCAATTTCCCGACCGATCTCTACATGGCCGAGGGCCTGATCGCGACGCTCGGGCGCGGCCATCAACTGCGCCTGGTTGCGCCGGAGGAAATCGAGGCCGCGCTGTCGGGAGAGATCGCCGTCCTGTACATCACCGAGGTCGATTACCGGACCGGCCGCCGTCACGACATGGCGACGCTGACCGCGAAAGCGCATGCGCTCGGTATCGTCACCGTCTGGGATCTCGCCCATTCCGCCGGCGCGCTGCCGGTCGATCTCGCCGGAAGCGGCGCCGATTTCGCCGCGGGCTGCACCTACAAATACATCAACGCCGGCCCGGGCGCGCCGGCCTTCCTCTACGTCGCGCCACGCCACGCCGACAGTGCACGCGCTGCGCTGTCGGGGTGGATGGGCCATGCAAAACCGTTTGCGTTTGAACTCGGCTATGCAGCCGCCGGCGGCGTCGAGCGCATGCGGGTGGGCACGCCGCCGGTGCTTGCGATGGCAGCGCTGGAGGCCTCGCTCGACATCTGGGACCGCGTCGATATCGCGGAGGTGCGGGTGCGTTCGCTGGCGCTTGGTGATCTCCTGATCGCCGAGATCGAACGCCGTTGTCCGTCCCTGAAGCTGGTGACCCCACGCGTGCACGAGCGCCGTGGCTCACAGATCTCCTTCGCCTTCGACGGCGGCTATGCCGCAATGCAAGCCCTGATCGCCCGCGGCGTGATCGGCGATTTCCGCGCGCCTGACATCATGCGGTTCGGCATCACGCCGCTATACATTGGCGAAAGCGAGATCGTGCGCGCCGCCGAGATCATCGAGGAGGTGATCGCCGGCGAGGTTTGGCGCCGGCCGGAATATCAGGTCGTGAACGCGGTGACGTAAGGACGGTCTCGTGCCCCGGACGCGGCGCAGCGCCTCTTGGCGGTGCGCTGCAGAGCCGGGGCCCATGCTGCACCGGAAGCCGTCGCGAGATGGATCCCGGCTCAGCGCAGCAACGCTAGGGCGTTGCAGCGCGTCCGGGACACGAGAGCGTCGGCCAGTCGCGCTATCTGCGCTCACCCCCACAACGCCATCACGATCGCATCGAGGCCATCCGTCAGCGCGGCGGGTCCCGGCTGCAAGATGATCGTCGACTTGATCTCGACAATGCGATCGTCCCGTACAGCCGGAATCTCATTCCAGCCATCACGCGCTCGGATACGCGCAGGAACAACCTTCTTGCCGCACCATGACGCGAGGATCACATCGGGTTTGGCCTCGCGCACCGCATCCGCCGAGATGATGCGATCCTTCGCGGCCTGCCGATGTCGCAATTCCGCAAACACATCCTCGCCGCCGGCAATCTCGATCAGCTCCGACACCCAGCCGATGCCCGAGATCAACGGCTCGTCCCATTCCTCGAAATAGACTCTTGGGCGCGGCGAGGGGCGGGGTATTGCCGCGATCGTGGCGAGGCGCCGCTCAAGACCTTGGGCGAGCTCCCCCGCGCGCTCCGTCGCGCAAACCAGCGCGCCCAAGGTCCGGATCATCGCCAAAATCCCGGCAAGTTCGCGCTGGTTGAAGACGTGGACGTCGACGCCGGCGCGGACGAGGTCGGCGACGATGCCGGCCTGGAGGTCGGAGAACGCCAGCACCAGATCCGGTTCCAGCGCGAGGATCTTCGGGATGTCCGCGGAGACGAAGGCCGACACCCGCGGCTTCTCGCGCCGCACCTGCGGCGGACGGACGGCGTAGCCGGAGACGCCGACGATGCGGTCCTGCTCGCCGAGCAGATAGAGGGTTTCGACCGTCTCTTCGGTCAGGCAGACGATACGGCGAGGTGGGAAGTGGCGCATGAGGGAAGCATATGCGCCAATGCGGGCGCCGATGTCAGCACGGCTATTACCTCAGACGTCATTGCTTTGCCGCGCGGAGCCATTCACGCTGAGGCAACAATGAATTGGGAGGACTTCTGATGACGCCGCTGGAGAAACTTAAAGCGATGAAGATGCCGTTCGCCGAGCTCAAGGGCGTCGAGTTCGTCGAGGCCGAGAAGGATCGCGTGGTGGCGCGGATGATCGTCAGACCCGACCTCTGCACGCTTCACCACACCATCCATGGCGGGGCGGTGATGGCGCTGGCCGATTCCGTCGGCGCGGCGGCGACCGTGATCAACCTGCCGGAAGACGCCAAGGGCACGACCACGCTCGAGAGCAAGACCAATTTCATCGGCGGGGCCAAGGAGGGAACCACGGTCATTGCCACGGCGACCCCGGTGCACCGGGGCCGTCGCACCCAGGTCTGGACCACCCGGCTGGAAACCGAGGACGGCAAGCTGGTCGCATTGGTGACCCAGACGCAGCTGGTCCTGTAAGACTACGGGACCTTGATTTTGTTAACGAATTAGTCGCGTTCAATGCCCGAAACTTGGGCAGGTTCCCGTCTTGAAAAATTTGCTGCGACGCACAATATTGGAGGCCTAGGGATTCGAACGCCTCCTCGAGGGATACCAAGAGGAGTTTTGACTTGTCACGCGAAGCAGATTTGACACTTGAAGATGCGACCCGCGCGCAGTCCGTTCCGGGCTATGTGCGGACCTTGAGTCAGCAGGAAGAATTGCCGCTTTTGCGCGATCACCTGCTCAGGCTCGATGCCGCAAGCCGGCACGATCGTTTCAACGGCTTTCTCGACGATAGCTTCATCGAGCGCTACGCCGCCCGCTGCGCCGAGGACGGCACCGTGATTGTCGCCTATATCGTCGATGGCATGGTCCGCGGTGCGGCCGAGCTGCATCCGCCGGAGGGCGATTCGCTACCCGAGGTCGCCTTCAGCGTGGAAGCCTCCGCGCGCCGCCAGAACGTCGGCACCATCCTGTTCAGCCGCCTGATCGCCGAAGCGCGCTGGAAGGGCTTTAAGCGCCTGCGCATCACCACCGGCGCCGAGAATCACGCCATGCGCGCGCTGGCCCGGAAGTTCGGCGCAAATCTGCAATTCCGCCATGGCGAATCGACCGGCACGATCGATCTCATCAAGACACCTGAAGCCGAGCTCGCCGATCTCGCGGCCTCGCCGTTCACGGCGGGGCGCGCTTTGCTCAGCTTCAATTCAACCTGCTGGAAGATCATCTCCAGCATGTACGGCAACCGCGCCGCCTGAGGCGAAAGCCACCTGAATCAAAAAGCGGACCGGCTAAAACCGGTCCGCTTTTGTATTGGGGCAGGGAACGATGCGCTCAGGTGCCGGTGCGCTTATCGTTGCCGAAACGGCGGACGACACGACGCTCGACCACCACCGAGCGCTGCGCGCCCTGTTCGCCGGCGATCACGCGCGTGGCGGTGATGCGGCTGTTGGTGCGGGCCTGCTTCTTCACCTCAGCCTGGACGATTTCGATTGGCATGCCCATCAGCGCTGCGGCGATCTCGGCCTGCTGCTCCTGGTCGTCGGTGATGCCGACGGCGGCGAAAATCGCCTCGTCCAGGGTCGGGGGATCGTGGCGCACGCGCCGCGTGCCATATTTGGTATTCCAGTCTGCGCTCATAACGGCCTCGTTTCGATGCCGGGATACCTAGTGCCGTCCATGTTGCATTGCAATATGAATTTGGTGTGGCATCTCAGCTATGCACTCACAGCTTCTCGAGCTTGCTGGCGTCATAAAGCTCGAGCGTGGTCGGACCAACAGAAAGTGAGCGCAAGGCCCGCACCGTTTCGCCGGATGCAGGTACCGCAAAATGAGCCGCAAGCGCGGCGCGGTCAGCCCATTGCTCGAAGAACACCAGCCTGAGCGGGTTCTCGCAGTCGACATGCACCGCATGCGAGATGCAGCCGGGCTCCTGTCGCGACCGATGAACGTGCTCGAGGCTCAGGCGCCGCGCCTCCTCCAATGTCTCTGGTCGGGCCGTTACGCTGCCGGTTACCACGATCATGCGATGTCTCCCGATGTGTGTGCCGCCTAGGGCAGGGATGCCTCACGGGCGATGTCTTTCACCGGCGCCTGCGGCCAGCGCTTCAGCGCCGCGCGTCCGGCCGCGGTCAGCCCATAGATTCCCCGCTCAGTGCGTTCGAACCAGCCATACACATTGTTAAGCATGATCTTGCCGACATCGGGACAGCGTTGGCGCAATTCGCTCACGCGCCGCGGGCCGTCGGCCAGCTCCGAAGCGCAGGCCAGCGCCTGCTGCCGATAGGCCGTCATGATTGGTGCGCGCGTGCTGCCGCCGAGCACGGGATCGCCCTGGCGGCGCTGATGTTCGGCGACGAGGCGCGAACGGACCTTCGGCTCGCGGCGCGGGGCTGCCGTCGGCGGCTTCACCAGCACCTCGACCTGGCCGCGGTCGGTGACCCCGAGCATACCGAAGCCGAGCCGGCGGCAGAGATTGCGATAGCGCGCATCGCTCTCGCGTCCCTTGCCGCGCACCGACATTTTGGCGGCGATCCAGACCTCGTCACCGGCGGGCGCGCGGTCGACCGCTTGCAGGATCAGCTCGAGATTGAAGGCGAGCTTGAGCTCGCCGATCACCACGACAGGCGGATCGCCGGCGCTGAGGCCCACGAGATCGCAGCCGCCGATCTCGCCCTTGACCGAGAAGCCGAGTTCTTCGAGGAAGCGTTTGACGGGGAGATAAAGTTCAGTTTCCAAGGAAAGCTTCCGAGTCTTGCGTTCGGATCCGAGAATCAGTTGCGGGCAGTTTAGCCCGGAACGGGCTCGGAACTTTGCACCATTTGATCGGGAACCGATGGTGCGGTTATTCTGCGGATGGCACAGCCGGGCGCTTGCAACGATGACAATCAGGAACGGGCTCTATCACATCCGCATCGAGATGCTCGATGCGGTCCAGGGCGGCAATCAGGGCGTCATGGTGCTGCGCGACGGCACCATGCGCGGCGGCGATTCATTCTTCTTCGCCTACGGCACCTACACCTCGGCCGCCGGCAAGTGGAAGGGCGAGCTGACCAACGAGGAGCATTCACCCTCGTTCGACGAACGTCCGGTGTGGGGGCGCAAGGTCGTGACCATCGGCTTCAGCGGCACCTACAATGACGAGACCGCGTACGGCGAAGGCATCGCGCTCGCGGGCAAGCAGAGCATTCGTTTCAAGGGCAATCTGCGGCTGTTGGTGCCGGATTAACCCTTCAGCCTATAAGACGGTCGTAGTCCGCGTGCGCGCCGATCCAGAACCAAACGTAGGCGTCGTGGACTCAATAGCCAGGGCGCGACAATGCAGGCCGACTCTAGCGGACCAAAATCGTCCGACTCGTTTGAATTGAAGTGACGGATGAGTGGGGTTGCTCTTCAGCAGCTTGAAATTGGCATCGGCCAGCCTGCGAACGTGGACCGGCAATGCCTCATAAGCCTTCCAGAATTTCGTCGAAGCCGTGTGCTTCACAAGTCGCGCGTTTGGCCGGCGCGGTAGTCGCTCAGCGCTTCCTCGGCAAAGGCGTCCAGCTTGCCCGCCTTGGCGCCTTGCTCCAAGGCCTCATCGAAGCGTACGGCATCGAACTGCTCGAACCATGCACGAAATCGCGCCACTTCGTCAGGCGTCAGTCGTTCGATCGCTTGCTCGATATCTTCCGTTGTCATGGTTCGAATATAGCAATTCGGTGAGGTTTGGAAAAGGTGCGCGGCGACAGAGCCTACACCCGCCCACCCACGGGGATCAGCGCGCTGGTGACACCGCTCGCTGCATCGCTGGCGAGGAACAGGATCACCTCCGCCAGCTCCTGCGGCGTCACCCATTTGGAAAAGTCCGCCTTCGGCATGTCGGCGCGGTTGGCCTTGGTGTCGATGATCGAGGGCAGCACAGCATTCACCGTGACCTTGCCTTTCCACTCGCTCGCCAGCGCCTCGGTGAGGCGATGCACGCCCGCCTTCGAGGCTGCATAGGGGCCCATGCCGGAGCCCGCCTGGAGCGCGCCCATGGCGCCGATGTTGACGATGCGGCCTGCCTTGGAGACGGCGAGATGCGGCAGCGCCGCGCGCGAGGCATTGAGCGCGGTCAGCACGTTAAGCGCATACATGCGCTGCCACGTCGTGAAGTCACCGTCGCCGACGATCTCGAAGGCGAAGCCGCCGGCGATGTTGATCAGTGCGTCGAGCCTGCCAAAGTGCTTTGCGGCCGCCTCGATGGCCGTCTTCGCCTGCGTCGCGTCGGACAGGTCGACGCCGCTGATCTCGATGCTTTCAGGCGTCGCGGAGATTTGCGAGGGCGCGTGATCGATGCCGGCAATGCGCGCGCCGCGCGACCGCGCCGTCTCGGCGACGACTTTTCCAAGTGCGCCGAGGGCGCCTGTCACGATCAAAACTTTGCCTTGCATCATCGTTCTCCCAGGCAGCGTCGCTTACGATTGCAGATAACGCGCCTTCAGTGCGGTCTGCTCCGATGTGCCGAGCTTGAGCCCGTCGCGCAAGTAGGTTTCGAGATCGCCATAGTCCTTGCTGACGGCCTCGAACGCCGCGGCGAGGTAAGAGGCCTCGACGTTGCCGATGGCGTTGCGGACGTCCTCGGGCAGGTCGGTGGCGGCTGTCGCATCGCGCCTGTAGTGCTGGTTGGTCAACAGATAGTCCTCGGCAATGACGTCATCGGCCACGCCCAGTGCATGCAGGATCAGCGCGCTGGCAAAGCCGGTGCGGTCCTTGCCGGCGGTGCAATGGATCACGAGCGGCGCGCGGTCTTCCAGCAGATGGCCGAACAGCGCGCAAAAGCTGTGCGTGTTGTGGCGGACATAATTGCGATAGGACTCGCGCATGAGCTCGAGCGCGACCGGTGCGGTCAGCGTGCCCCTGGCGAGCTCGGCGCGCAGCCCGGCCACGACGGTCGGCTCGATCGGCAGCGAGTGCACCGTGATCTCGTTCACCACGCAGACACCGGCCGCGCGTTCCTCGACGCCGCGAAAGTCGAATGCGCTTCGCACCCCGAGCGCGCGGACGATCTCGATGTCGGCAGCCGTGAGCTGGCCGAGATGGTTGGAGCGGAAGATGTGGCGCCAGCGCGTGGTACGGCCGTCGGCGGTCGGGTAGCCGCCGAGGTCGCGAAAATTGCTGGCGCCTTGCAGGGCGAGATGACGGAGAGGGGAGTCTTGCACAGAGGAGTCTTGCATCGGATCAGCTTTTGTTATGTTGCCGGCGGGCTATTACAGGGGGCGATCATGAACCGACACAAGGCCATTGTTTTGGCGATCACCATGCTGGCGGGCGGAATTTTCGGCGCGCGGCAGGCCGATGCGCAGACGTTCCGGACCTATCGCTGCGCCGATGGTACGCAGTTCATCGTCGGGTTTTATGACGACGACAAGCGCGCCTTCCTCCAGATCGACGGCGAGCCTGTGACACTTGCCAAGCGGCTGGCGGTTTCCGGCGCGCGCTATTCGGGGGCGGGAATCACACTGAGGATCCCCAACAGCGGGGCCACGACGGTCAAGCATCTGAAGCGGCCGGTGACGGCCTGCGCCGTGGCCGACAAGCCCGGCCTCTAGCCGGAAGGACAACACGAATCAAAAAGGGCCGAAACCTCGTTGTTTCGACCCTTTTTCAAATTGCCGCCAGGCGCGTGTGAGAGCGCCGGGGTATCAAACCAAACGCAGGCATCAGCGATCCCATTTCGGCTTGGCCTCATCGACCGCTTCCTGGTGGTACCAACTGCCACTGCAGATCGTCTCGTTCACGGGGAGCGAGAGGCGGTCGGCAGGAGGGCGAGCCTCACCGTAGCGGCGTCCTGCGAGAGCCGCGCGGCCCCCGGCAGGGAATTGATAGATCGTTGCCGATCCCTGACTCAGTCCATTGTTCATCATTTCGGTATCTCCTCGGGCCAAAGCGCTTAACCTCCATGGTGCGCCCGACTCGTTCGATTGTGGTTACTGGAATCCCCATATCGGCCGCAGACGCCGAAATGCAAAGTGCTGAAAAGGAAATCAATTTCAGCTCATTTTGTAGGCAGTAAGCCGCCTGCATCCTCCAAGGCACCACGTCGATGACTAACGCTTGGGCCATTGCGAAGGTTGCGGGCGGGGGCAGAAGACTTTGCGAAAATTGCCGGACGTTGATGCGCGTTTCATCGGCAACCTCTGGCAACGCACCATCTGCTCCAGAATCGAGCGTTTTCCGCGGGATTTTTGCAGTGCAGCTTCACGGGAAGGTGCGCTTCTATGACGCATGCCGCTGTGGACGGTTTGCCTATGGCGGGGAGGCCCTGGCTGCGGTGGATAACCTCCCGCGCTGCGGCCTTTTGGCACGCAAAATGCTTGGAAAGGGTCGGCCGATGTTGGCCGGGTAAACAATCGTGCGGGGGCCTCCGGGCCCCCACCTTTCGCATCATCTACAGAGAGGCTCAATGACCAAGTATAAGCTCGAGTACATCTGGCTCGACGGATATACGCCGACTCCGAACTTGCGCGGCAAAACCCAGATCAAGGAATTCGCGTCGTTCCCGACGCTCGAGCAGCTTCCGCTCTGGGGCTTCGACGGCTCCTCCACCCAGCAGGCCGAAGGCCACAGCTCCGATTGCGTGCTGAAGCCGGTCGCGGTGTTCCCGGACGGCGCCCGCACCAACGGCGTGCTGGTGATGTGCGAAGTCATGATGCCCGACGGCAAGACCCCGCACGCGACCAACAAGCGTGCGACCATCCTCGATGACGAGGGCGCGTGGTTCGGTTTCGAGCAGGAATATTTCTTCTACAAGGACGGCCGTCCGCTCGGCTTCCCGGCCTCCGGCTATCCGGCGCCGCAGGGCCCGTACTACACCGGCGTCGGCTATTCGAACGTCGGCGATATCGCCCGCAAGATGGTGGAAGAGCATCTCGACCTCTGCCTCGCGGCCGGCATCAACCACGAAGGCATCAACGCGGAAGTCGCGAAGGGCCAGTGGGAATTCCAGATCTTCGGCAAGGGCTCCAAGAAGGCCGCTGACGAAATGTGGATGGCCCGCTACCTCATGCTGCGCCTGACCGAAAAGTACGGCGTCGACATCGAGTTCCACTGCAAGCCGCTCGGCGACACCGACTGGAACGGCTCCGGCATGCACGCCAACTTCTCGACCGAGTACATGCGTACGGTCGGCGGCAAGGAGTATTTCGAGGCGCTGATGGCCGCCTTCGACAAGAACCTGATGGACCACATCGCCGTCTACGGCCCGGACAACGACAAGCGTCTGACCGGCAAGCACGAGACCGCGCCGTGGAACAAGTTCAGCTACGGCATTGCCGACCGCGGCGCCTCGATCCGCGTTCCGCACTCCTTCGTCAACAACGGCTACAAGGGCTATCTGGAAGACCGCCGTCCGAACTCGCAGGGCGACCCATACCAGATCGCTTCGCAGATCCTGAAGACGATCGCGTCCGTCCCGGCTGACAAGAAGGCCGCGGCTTAAAGATCCTCCCGGCCCGGGCTAGGGGGCTGGCCCGGGTTGGCATTCAATCCGCCGGAGCCGAGAGGCTCCGGCGGATTTTTGCATTTTGATGACAGTCGTTGTCGTGGGTCTGCCGGCCATGCCGGCTTGCCGTCTGTCCATCGCCGGCCAAACCGGGATAGAGTATCGTTGGATGCGCGCGGGGCCGGGGACACGGCTGGTGTTTGAAGGCTTCTACAAGACGAGATTTCAGCTCGGCGACGCCGTCGGCCGGAGCGTGATGCATGCCGGCAATGGCAAGATGCTGGGCGGCAATTCGGCCTTCGCCCATATCGGCACCTATGAGAGAACCGAATCCGGCGTCGACATCGTCATCAAGACCGTGCGCCACAATCCCGATCCGACCTACCGCGCCATGGCCGGCACCGATGATGCGACTTTGCTGGCGAAAGGCTGGCCCGACGGCGATCTCTATCGCTTCAAGGGCGAGCTCAAGGAGCTGCCGGGCGTGCCGTTCCAGTCGGTGATGACACCGATCAGGGAAGACGAGGTGCCGATCGCCGGCGGTGTCGGCGAGGGCGGTATCGCCGATGGCCTCTACTCAGTTCACCTGCGCATGCTCGACGGTGTCGATGGCGGTCTCACCGGCGTGATGCTGCTCAACCAGGGCCGCATCCTTGGCGGCGACGCCTCGTTCTACTATCTCGGCAGCTACACCGCCACGAATGGCCGCTGGAAGGGCCAGATCCTCAATCAGGAACACACGCCGGCCAAGGACGATCCGATCTTTGGCGGCCACGAGGTCGGCATCGGCTTCTCCGGCAGCTATGACGGCGAAGAGGCGGTGCTGGAGGCAACGGCGCTCGCCGGCAAGCGCAGCCTGCGCCTGACCGCCGCGCTCAAGCTGATGCACCGCGCCTGATCGTTATCCGGAAAGACAAATGACAAACACCATTCGCATGCTCTCGACCCTGGGCCTGATGGGCGCGATGCGCAGCCTGTCCTTCGCCTTCGAGGCGGCGAGCGGCATTCACGTCGATGCCGGCTTCGCGCCGACCCTGGCGCTGCTCAAGCGCCTGCGCGGCGGCGAGGCCGCCGATCTGGTGATCCTGACGCGCGAGGGGCTCGACGAGATGATCGGCGAGGGCCGCGTGATCGCCGAGGGCGCAGCCGATCTGGCGCGCTCCTTCGTCGGCATCGCCGTGCGGGCAGGGCAGCCGCATCCCGATATCGCAACCGAAGCCGCGCTGCGCGGGGCGCTGCTGGCGGCGCGGTCGGTCGCCTATTCGCGGCTGGGCGCGAGCGGGGTGTATTTTGCCCAGTTGATCGTGCGGATGGGGATCGCGGATGAGATCAACGCCAAGGCGACCATCGTCGAGCAAGGTTTTACCGCGGAGCGGCTCGTCAGCGGTGAAGCTGACCTTGCCGTGCAGCAGATCAGCGAGCTGAAGCAGGTCGAGGGCATCGAGGTCGTCGGCCCGATCCCGCTCGATTTGCAGACACCGGCCGTGTTCTCCGCCGGTCGCATGGCTAACGCGAACAACGCCGTCGCGGCCGATCGGCTGCTGCGCTATCTGGCTTCGCCCGAGGTCGTGCCGGTGCTGCGCCAATCGGGACTCGAGCCTTGAAATCGCCGGCACGCGGACGCAACGTGGTGTCCATGCGGACTTATCTCCTTGCCATCATCCTCGCGCTTGCCGTGCCTGTTACGGCGCATGCGCAATCGGCCGACCTCGTCCTGTGCGACCGTGTCGCCGCCGATCCCAGCGATCCCGACAAGCCGGCCGATGTGAAGGGCGTGCCGGAAATCACGGCTTCCGATATCGCGACCGCGATAAAATTCTGCAAGCAGGCGGCACCATCGTCGCGGCGCGCGATGTTCGCGCTCGGGCGCGCCTATGCGGCCAACCGGCAGACGGCGGAGGCGATCGCCGCCTGGCGCAAGGCAGCCGACAAGGGATCGAGCGCGGCCATGGTCGAGCTCGGCGTGCTCTACGGCACCGGCTCCGGCGTTGCGAAGGACGAGGCGCAGGCGCGCAAACTGTTCGAGAAGGCGGCGCAGGCAGGCAATCCCCGCGGCGTCAGCAACCTTGCCGCCCTCGGCGGTGCAGGAGGTAGCGCGCCCGCCGATCCCGCGCAGGCCCGCGCGCTGCTGGGCAAATCCGCCGAGACCAACGCAGAGGCGCAGTACCAGCTCGGCCTGATGCTCTCCGAAGGCACCGGCGGCGCAAAGGATGACGTCGCAGCGCGCGCGCTGTTCGAGAAGGCGGCGGCGCAAAACCATCCCGGTGCGCTGGAACGGATGGGCGCCTTCGCGCAGGAGGGCCGCGGCGGGGCGAAGGACAAGGACGCCGCAAAGGCCTATTACGAACGCGCCGCCGCGCTCGGCGACGAGGACGCCAAGGCGGCGCTGGAGCGGCTGCGCTGCCCCTATGCGATCAAGGACAAGCAGGGCAAGCTCGTCACCACGCTGTGCTTCTGAGCGAGGAACCGGCCTGAATGCAGGCCGTTGATCCACGACAAGCAGGAGGCGCGATCATGATCCGCAAGCTCGCATCCGGCGAATACCGGCTCTATTCACGCAAGGTGAATCCGAAGACTGGCAAGCGGCGCAACCTCGGCACCTTCAAAAGCCGCGCGGCGGCCGAAAAGCACGAGCGCGAGGTGCAGTATTTCAAGCGTCACTGACGCCTCTCAGCGGGCCCCGCAAACCAAAATTGCGAAAACAACCCCATGCACAGTAGACGGCGCATTGAAATCACAGTGGAATCGTAAAAATTACGGATTTTACGAATTCGGCTTGACCCGTCGGGCAAAACAGGAGCATGATGTCATCATGCAGCGAAGGCTCCCGCGGGCGGCCCCTGCGCGGAAAAGCCGGATGGTTTGGATGCGCTGTCGGTGCTAGGTAGCCAGCGATTCTTTTCCGATATTGTGGGCTCATTGCGTTGCTGGACGGACTGTACAAGGTTGAATACGGCGTCAACGATGCGTTCGGCTGCAGCATCATGTGCCTGCATGACGGCAAGATGCTCGGCGGCAATTCGGGCTTTGCGCATCTCGGCACCTATGCCGAGCAGGGCGACGAGATCGTCGCCGAGGTCATCACCGAGCGGCATAATTTCGATCCCAATTACAAGCCGCTGATGGGCGCCGATGTCGCCTCGATCGGCGCGCGCGGGCGGCTGTACGGCAACCAGATCCGTCTCGAGGGCGGCGCCAACACCATGCCGGGTGCGCGGTTCTGGGCCAACCTCACGCCACTCGACGACGAGGCGCTGCCGCCGAGCGGCACGGTCGGCCCGGGTGGCATCGCCAACGGCCTCTACGGAATGAGCCTGCGCGCGCTCGACGGCGTCGATGCCGGGCTCTCCGGCGTGATGCTGCTGATCGACGGCCGCATCCTCGGCGGCGATGCGTTCTTCTACTATCTCGGCTCCTATTCCTCGGCGGATGGTCGCTGGAAGGGCGAGATGCTGAACCAGGAGCACACGCCGGCGAAAGGCGAGAACCCCGTGTTCGGCGGCTATGAGGTCGGGATCGGCTTCTCCGGGACTTGCACGGAAGACAGCGGCGAACTGGAGGGCATTGCGCTTGCCGGCAAGCGCAGCTTGCGGCTGGCGGCCTCGCTCAAGCTCATGCGAAGGGCTTAGGTGCACATTCGTCGGCATAAGGAGTCCGCTTCGTGAACTGAAGCCGGCCTTACGCTTCGCCCGTGCCAATTTCGGCAAGTGACCCGGATCGAAAGCCGACCAAGTTCGTGGATGAACCATTTGAATTGTGATCCCGACGAAGGGTCGGAAGGGTTCGGGGAATAGCGATCGGCTATCCCCGGCGCTCCGACCCACGTGCGGAAATCGCAGCCGATGCAGATGAGTTCATCAGTTAAATGGTTGTTCTCGGGCCTGGCCGTGGCGGCTCTGGCAGGATTACTGATGGTTCCTGCCGCAGACGACTCTGATATTTGCGCCAAGCGATCGGGCGACCGCGCCATAGCGGCCTGTACGCGCGACATCAATTCGGGCCGCTGGCACGGTCGTGATCTTGCGATCAGCTACAACAACCGTGGCGCCGCGTACTACCAGGAGGGCGACCCCGACCGCGCCATCGCGGACTACTCCGAAGCGATCCGGCTGGATCCGCAATATGCGCCAGCATACAACAACCGCGGTATCACATACCGCCAGAAGGGCGACCTGGACCGCGACATCGCCGACCAAAACGAGGCGATCCGGCTCAATCCCAAATTCGCAAGTGCTTATACCAACCGCGGCGCAGCGTACAATGCCAAGGGCGCCTCTGACCGGGCTATCGAAGACTACACCGAAGCGATCCGGCTGGATCCAGCGACGATAGCCGGTGGGGCCGCTCTGCCCTATGCCCACCGCGGCAACGCGTATTTCGACCAGGGCGATCTCGACCGCGCTCTCGCGGACTACTCCGAGGCAATCCGCCTTGACCCGAAATCTGCGCCGGCCCACTTCAATCGCGCTGCGACCTGGGAAGCGAAGCACGATCTCCAAAAGGCGTTGGTGGATTATGACACAGCTTCCAAACTTGATCCGCAGGATCCCCACGCCCCGGAAGCGATCGGGCGAGTGAAGAAAGCTTTGAGCACAAAATGATGAGCAAGTGAGCTATGCAGACGGGCTCAATCTCCAATGTAACGCAATTCGGAATTGTTGGTCGAAAGACGCTCTTCTTGCTGCTTCTCCTTTTCGCGATCCCCGCGGGCGACTGCTCCGCGCAGACACCGCCGCCGCCGGTCGACGAACATGCGTTCGAGCGCGTGCCGCCGACGGTCGTGAAGAGATTGGCGACCCGCTTTTCGCTGGGCGCATTCGGCGGCCGCTTCGAGGAGACGCGGCTCGGCGCGGTCCGCGAAGCCGTTGGCGAAGGGGCCATCCAACACCAGGGCGACGCTGGAGCCAGCATCTACTGGCTGTGTTATCGGCGCGCGCAGCATCGACTGTGGGTCGTGTCCAGCGGAGAGATGGGCGGCCCGGACCATCTCGTCACAGAGATCGTTGAAGAGCTCACCGAACAAGACACCGAGACCTCGACCGATTGCGCCACCATCCCGAAAAAGTTTGCGCCCGTCGCCTTCGACGGCAAGCTGCATTTGGGTATGTCGCGTCTGGAGGTGGTCACGGCGCTGGGACCGCCATCGAAGTCGGAAGCGGCTCAGATGGTGTATTCTCACGAGGGAAAGCTCGCAGACGGTTTCGAAGAGACCGCATGGCTCATTCTCCGATTTCGTGAGGACAAGCTCGTGTCCATGCGCGGCGGCAAGACCACGACGAATTGAAGGGCCGCCAGCAGCGTTCATGCTTCACGGCGTCATGCGAGCGAGTCGGCTGCGAGCCTAAGCTCTAAGTGCGGTAATCACCGCCCTCAAGCCTGCAGACAGATACTTTCGGGCGGGATAGTACAGATAGATCCAATCTTCAGGCGGGCACCATGCGTCCAGCACGCGGACCAGCTTGCCTTCGGAAATCGCTCGAAGAGCATAGTTTTCCCAAAGATAAGCCAGGCCAATACCATCAAGTGCGGCTTTGAGCATGAGAGCGTGGTCATCCAGCGATAACGGGCCGGTCGGCTGAAATTCCACTTCCTTGCCGCCTTTGGCAAAGCTCCAGGCATATCGCGCTCCGCTGGGGTACAGGTTTTGGAGGCAGGTATGATGCTTTAGGTCATGCGGGGATTTTGGAATTGGGCGCGCTCTGAAGTAGCTCGGCGAGCCCACGACCGCGAAGCGCAATCGCGTCTTGATCTTCACGGCAGTCATGCCATCCCGGAGACTTTCCCCTAAGCGTATTCCGGCATCAAAACCTTCTTCAACGATGTCCACGAGGCGATCGGTCGCGACGATCTCGAGTTGAAGGCTCGGATTGTTGACCAGAAGCGGCTTCAAGACCGGACCGACGACAAAGGATGCGATGGACGAGGGCACATTGATGCGCACCTTGCCGAACGGTGTGTCTCGAAACTGGTTCAGGCTGTCCAGGGCCGAACCGATGTCGGCGTAGGCTGGAGAAAGCCGCGCCATCAGCATGGCGCCCGCGTCTGTCACTGACACACTTCGCGTGGTGCGGTTGAGAAGACGGATGCCGAGCCGGGCCTCCAAACTGGACACGGCATGACTGATCGCGGATGCGGTCACACCCCGTTCCTCGCCGGCACGGCGGAAACTGCGATGTCGGGCGACGGCATCGAAGGCCGCCAGTTCGCTAAGGTCAGTCGCTCTCATTGCTGAATCCTGCTCAGCATTATCTTCAAGATTATCTACCTAATCAAGGGCACGTTGATCGGCCACTTTGGCGATGTCCGGCGCTGATGCCGGCCACGAAAGGAGATGCACATGGCCGATTTCATTCCTCCCGCGAACAACGCCAACTCGCCCTTTGCCGATATGAAGGGGCACCACGTCGCCGTGCGCACACCCGACCTTGCAAGCGCGCTGGCCTTCTACGTCGAAAAGCTCGACTTTCGCGTTGTCGCGACATGGGACTATGCCGACGAGAAACTCGCCTACATCGCGCCAGCCAACGACGATCGCTTCTATGTCGAGATCCTCGGCGGGGGAGAGCCGGCGCCTACGGACGTGCGGCCGTACACGGATCTGGCCGACAGTCTGAAATACCGCGGCTACCACCACTTCTGTCTGAACGTCGACAGCGTCGAACAGACCGTCGCCAAGCTGCGTGCGCGCGGCGTCACCATCGTCACCGAACCGTTCGTCCTGCCGGCCATCAGCCGCAAGCTGGCCTTTTTCTGCGATCCATTCGGCAATTTGATCGAGCTGGCTGAAGTGTTGGTCTGACGGCTCCAGCGAAAGGTAACTGAAATGTCCAAATCACTATTCATCATCGGCGCTGGGCCTGGCATCGGCCAGGCCACCGCCGAACGCTTTGGCCACGAGGGCTGGACCATTGTTATGGCCAGCCGCAACCCGCGCAATCTTGATCCGCTGGTGGCCGAACTCGTCGCCAAAGGTATCGCCGCCCACGGGATCGTCCTCGACGCTACCGACGCGCAAGCCATGCGTTCTGCGGTCCGTAATGCCGACCGGATATCGGGCGGGCTGACAGGAGTGCTCTACAACGCCGCATTCGTGCGCCGGCAAGACCTGTTCACCATGACCGATGCCGATGTGCTGAACGATCTTGCCGTCAATGTTGCAGGTGGGCTCCATGCGATTCGTGCGGCGACGGAACTGTTCGATAAGCGCGGCGGAACAATTCTCGTCACGGGAGGTGGCCTCGCGACGACCCCGCACCACAGCTACGCCAGCCTCGGCATGGGAAAGGCCGCGCTGCGAAACGTCGTGCAAGCGATCGCGCCCCAGCTCGCGAAGCGCAATGTTCGTATCGCAATGATGACCGTCGCAACCTTGATCACTCCACATTCGGCCGAGGCCGACGGCGTAGCGGATGGCTTCTGGTCGCTTGCCAACGGTGCGGCCGATGTGTGGGAAACTGTCTATCCCGCTGCTTTGGCCGAATAGGGCCTTTCATCGCGGAAAGGTGGTCAATCCGCATATGGCCTGATCGGCGCGACGTTCGCTTAGTCGACATTTGTCTTCGAAGGTTCATGCATCCCGGAATATTTTGTGGCTCCTCGGCGCCGGTGAGCAGTCATAGGATTGGATTGTTCGCGGCGAAGCGGCTGCGGTCCTATTGCACGCATTTGGAACGGACACATCGAGCCGTCCGCCGATATGCCGTCGAACGAGAAAAAATCACAGGGGGCATCATGTCCGCGTTGTCACGCCGCGATTTCCTGGCACTTTCGACATCAGCCGCAGCCGTCGGCCTCGCCGCGCCGGCGCGAGCCGCGATGGGGCCGAACGACAAATACGATCTGGTGATCCGCGGGGGAGAGGTCCTCGACCCCAGCCAGTCACTGCGCGCCAGGCGCGATATCGGTATCCGCTGGGGCATGATCGAAGCCGTCCAGGAGACCATCCCGGCCGAGCGTGCGCTGAAGAGCATCGAGGCGTCCGGCAAGCTCGTGATGCCGGGCCTCATCGATCTGCATTGTCACGTCTACCCCTACGGTTCGGCGATCGGCATTCCCCCGGACGAACTGGTGCAATTCCAGGCCACGACGACCGTCGTGTCGGCGGGCGATGCCGGCGTCAACAATCTCGCCGCGTTGCGCCGCTTCATCGTGGCCCAGACGCGGGCGCGGATGTATGCCTTCGTTCACATCGCCAATAACGGCCTGTCGGCGTTCCCGGTCGCCGAGCTCTACAACATCGACATCGCGCAGACCGAAGCCTGCGCGATGGCGCTCGCCGAGAACCCGGACTTCCTCCTCGGGGTCAAGGTGCGCATGTCCGAGAACGTGATCTTCAAGCACGGGCTCGAGCCGCTCAAGCGCGGGATCCTGGCCTGCGAGATGTGCGGCTGGCCGGCGAAGATGATGGTGCATATCGGCGGCGTCGAGTCCAAGGAGCTGATGTCGCAGATTCTGGACCTGCTGCGGCCCGGCGACGTGCTGACGCATGCCTATTCAGGCGCCCCGAACATGTCCAACGTCTTCACGAATATCGTTCAGGAGGGCAGGTTGCTGCCTGCGGCTCTGGCGGCCAAGCAGCGCGGCGTATTGTTCGACGTCGGTCATGGCGGCGGCAGCTTCGATTTCACCGTGGCGGACGTCGCGATCCCCGGTGGATGCACTCCGGACACCATCTCCTCCGACATCCACGTCTTCTCCGGCAATTCGCCGGGCATGCCCTTCCTGCCCAACGTGATGAGCAAGTTCATGACGCTTGGGTTCACGCTGGAGCAGGTGGTTGCAATGGCGACGACAGCGCCGGCGAAGATCATCAATCGCGCGCCGAAAATCGGCACGCTGCAGATCGGTGCGCCCGCCGACGTCGCGATCATGGAACTGGTGGAGGGTCCGGTCAGCTTCGTCGACACGCGCAACAACAAGCGAGATGGGACGGCTCAGCTCAAGCCGATCCAGACCGTCATCAACGGTGTGCCCTTCGGCCGGCCGTACCAGGCGCCGTTCGCAGTGAGGTAGAGGGCCGACCGGCGAGCTCGAAGGCATTGCACTGGCCGGCAAGCACAGCCTGCGGCTGGCGGCTTCGCTCAAGCTGATGCGAAGGGCGCGCACCGCCCCGAATATCACTCGCGCTGCTCAGCCCTCGTAGCGTGCGGATCCTGCCCGAAGCATTCGATCAGCAACTCGGTCAGTAGACGTATCTTCCGCGACGGCTGCTGTTGCCCCGCTGGCCGCACGACGTAAACAGCCGCAGGCGTGATTGGATAGCGCGTCATGACCGGGACAAGCGCGCCTGAAGCGAGATGCTCGGTCATGAGTCCGTCTGGCAGCATAGCGACACCTATTCCCGCAAGAGCCGCGGCCGCAAGAGCTGCTCCATTGTCTGCTTTGAACCTGCCCTGCGGATTGATTGTAATGGTCTTGTTCCCATCCATCACTTGCCACGGCTCGGTTCCCTGCATGAGTGTCTCGTGATCTAGAAGCTCCTCTGGCGTTTCGGGCGATCCGTGCTTCTTGATGTACTCCGGACTTGCGACAAATCGTCCGTTAATGGGGCCTACCCGCCGTGCCAGCAAATTGGAGTCTGGAAGGCGCCCAACACGAACCGCGCAATCGAAGCCCTCTGCGATCAAGTCCACGAACCTGTCGGTGTAGCTGGCGTGGATATGCAGATCCGGGTGGCGTCGCGCCATTTCTGCGAATACTGGGGCAAAATGTAGCGGGCCGAAGGAAAGCGGAGCGGCGATGCGCAGCCGACCGCGGAGACTGCCGGTTGGCAGGATTGTCTCTTTCGCCAGATCAATCTCGGCACAGATCCTGGCTGCGTAGTCTCGGAACGTGATTCCGGCTTCCGTCAGACCAGCGCCACGCGTTGTGCGGGCCACCAATTGAACGCCGAGCTCTTCTTCCAGCCGCGTGAGACGCCTGCTGACGATAGACTTGGACACGCCAAGCCGGTGCGCGGCCGGCGTTATGCCCTCCGCTGCGGCAACCTCGACAAATGTACGCAGGTCTTCGATTTCCAAAACAATCGCCCGTTCCTGATTTCGCGACACAGTGTGCCTAGGGGCGGTTCTACCGGATCGTAAGCGATGCTGGCAACCTCCGCACGGTATCGCAGCACGGCGCGAGCACCTGTCCAATCGCTAACAGCAGAAGGTTTTCATGAAACTCCGCAATGGCCTATCTTCACTTCTTCGTCCCGAGGACTCGGTTCTCGTTCTTATCGATCATCAGGCTTTTCAGCTTACCAACGTGAACAGTCACGACCCGCAGGCCGTGGTCAACAATGTGACCGCTCTGGCGAAGCTTGCGAAGGCGTTCAATGTTCCGACGATCCTTACCAGCGTGCTCGCGGAACGCGGTGGCGTTCTCTTCAAGCAGATCACGGATGTATTCCCGGGCCAGGAGGTGATCGATCGGACCTGGGTGAACACCTGGGAGGACAAGAAGGTGGTGGACCTGGTCAAGGCCACCGGCCGCAAGCAGCTGATCATCGCAGGCCTGTGGACCGAAGTCTGCGTTGCCATGCCTGTCATTCAAGCTGCCGGCGAAGGTTGGGACGTGACCGTGATCACGGACGCGTCGGGCGGCGTTTCGACCGAGTCTCATGAGGTTGCGATCCAGCGGATGATCGCGGCCGGCGCAAATCCGATGACCTGGATGGCCCTGGCTGGCGAATGGCAGCGCGACTGGGCGCGCACCGAGCACGTCGAAGCGCTCACCGAGGTGTTGATCTCGCACCTCGGCGGCACCGGCATCGCTTATCTGTGGGAGCAGCAGCTCCTGAAAACGCCAGCGCCATCTCAGGCTTAACTCGAGCGGGGTGACGAGGTGCGTGCAGTATGCGTCGTGTAAAGAACCTATCGGTATCGGACCTCGTCACTCCGACAGAACCTGCTCTCATTTTCAAAAGCCTGCAAAGGCGTCCCTGCCGTCGCTCCGGCCGAGCGCGCTTGCGGATCGTCAAGCAGAGCGTTGCGCTGGCGACGGCGCTTGCCGCCACGCCGCTTGTTGCGCAGGCGCAGGTCGGAACAGGTCTCGGACGTGCACCGACACTGACCAACGAGCGTTACAACGAGGACTGGATTTATCTCGCAGATCCCGTTTCGCGCACGGGTCACTGGACAGAGCCGTTCAAGTACATTGCGCTCGACGATAATCGATCGACGTATCTCGTGACAGGAATGGAAGCCCGCTCTCGCTATGAGGGCTATGCCAATGTGAATTGGGGATCGGCGCCAAACGATGCTTACATCTGGCATCGCTTTATGCCTTATGCCGACCTTCACATGGGCGCGGTCCGATTTTTTGCGCAGCCCATCGTATCTTCAATCTCAGGCGTTGACCGCCCAACGCGCCCCGTCGATACGACTGGTACGGATATGCTTCAGGCGTTCGGCGAGCTCCGGATGGATGTCACGGAACGCATGTCGCTGAGCTTGTCGATGGGACGCAAGCTGGTGTCGCTGGGAGCAGGCCGCTTCATAGATACGCGTTACGGTGTCAATATTCCCCAAGCCTTTGAGGGCGCTGACGCGACACTGACGAGTCAATTCCGCCAGGTCACGGCTCTATACTATCACCCTGTCGACAACGGGCCGGGGGATTTCGACGATCGCAGCTCGCGGCAGAAAGCTGTTTGGGGTGTCTATGCGACCCAATGGCTGGACGCTAAACGCGCGATCGGCATCGATGCGTTCTATCTGGGTTTGCGCGACAACGCTGCGGTCTATGACCAGGGCACGGGCAAAGAGATCGTTCACACCTTTGGAAGCAGGGTCTTTGGAGATAAGGGATCCTGGCATTGGAATATCGAAGGCGCGCTTCAGGGGGGACATTTCGCAGGCCACCCCCGGACCGGCTGGGGAATAGGAGGCGAAGTTGGCTACCGTTTTCTGAACGTTCCCACGACGCCGGATTTCAGCTTCCTGTCTGAAGTCATCTCGGGCGATGACAACCCGCGCGATCAGCGCCTTGGGACCTTCAATCCTCTCTTTCCTCGCGGCAAATACTTTGGAGCGCTGTCTCCGATCGGGCCCCGGAATTTGATACGTGCGCGGCCGGGCGTAACGGTGGTGCCCTACACGGACGTTGCGGTGTCGCTGACGGGCGCGGCTTATTGGCGGCAGAGTGTGGCCGACGGCGTTTACGGAGTTGCGGGCAATGTCGTGCGAAGCGGCCGGGACAGCACGGCGCGCTTTATCGGCACACAGATTGAACTGACCGTCGCCTGGCAGGCAACGCCGGAACTTAATGTGACGGCATCGGTGAGCGCGTTCGAGGCGGGGACGTTCATCCGGGAAACCGGGCCGGCGCAGACCATAAGGATGCTTGGCATCATGGCGAACTACAGATTCTGACTATGAAACCATCGCCTCATCTTGGGCGGGCCTTGGACATGCCAGGTCTTGGACATGCCAGGTCTTGGACATGCCAAAAAGCGGAGGAGTTACTCGACCCGCACCCTCTGCTCACCTTCCTTGATGGCGCAGCGTTCCGGAAACGGCGACACAGCTTCGCATGTCCTCCGGCTACTCCGGTCACCGGAAGCGATATACGCCCGTATAGCAAACAACCATTCAAACAAAACTGGAATGCAAATTGATGAAGAAGCTCATGAAAACCCCGGGCGAAACCGCAAATGTCGCTTCAGCACAGGCTGACGCGGATCGTCACGGGATCGAACAGGTATTGCAGGCCTACGAGGCGGCTCTCAACACCTCGGATGCTGACAAGGTGATGACCCTATTTTCATCTGATGCTGTCTTCATGCCCCAGCATAGCCCATCGTCGATTGGCACCGACGCGATCCATGCTGCCTATAATGGCATATTTCAATCGATGACATTCGATGTTGAGCTGCGGATCGAAGAGATCGTGCAAGTCGCACCGAAATGGGCGTTTGTCCGGACGAACTCGACCGGGTTCGTGATTGCGCTCGCGACCGGAGAGCGCGACCCCGACGCCAACCACGAACTGTTCGTTTTCCAAAAGGGCGATGACGGCGAGTGGCAGATCGCTCGTTACTGCTTCTCGACGACGCTCCCGCCTCGCCGATAGGGGCGACGCATGCGGAGTGGCTGACCAAGGAGGGGTTGGCAAAGCCGGCGGCACCCCGGTGCCGCCGCTCCGCCCGCGCCCGGCGCGGCGGGGGCGGCCAGCCTGCAGCCAGGCGGGCTGATGGAAGGGCGTGAGCGTCAATTCGCGGGGTGCGACGGCCGTCATATCCGCAGGACGGAAAGCCGCGCGACGAGGAATTCGATGGCGGCGCGGACCCGTCGAGGCATCGCGCCGGCGCCTCGCTTGGGCCAGACAATCTGGAGCGGGATTGGCGGCGGCTCGTGGCCAACAAGGATTTGCTCGACGACCCCCTGATCGATGAGCCTGCGGACCTGCCAGAGCGGAGCGAGCCCGATGCCGAAGCCGGATGCGACGGCCGCGTTGCGTGCTGCGGCACTTTCCGACCGAAACCGACCGTGGACTTCGATGCGCTGCCTCTTGTCGCCAAAGGCCCAGCGGTCGTCATCGCTCGCCCGCAATACGCACGCGTGACCGGATAGGTCTTGCGGATGCTCTGGACTACCATAAGCGGCGAGATAGACCGGCGAAGCGAACACGGCCCAGCTCAGTCCACCGAGCCGTCGAATCCGCAAATTCGAGTCCGGCAAGTTGCCGATGCGAACAGCAAAATCGAGCTTCCCGGCGACGAGGTCGACACGCTCGTCGGACAGGACGAGTTCGATGTCGATTTCGGGATTCCGCGTCAGGAATTGGCTCAGGACGGGAGCCACATATTCGGGGCCGAAGAGGCTCGATGTGCCCACGCGGATGGTGCCGGCAAGTCGCCGGTCGGTGGCGAGCAGATCTTCACGCGCGGCGTCGATGGTCGTGAGCGCGAGGCGGATGCGGCCGGCAAATTCGAGGCCCGCGGGCGTTGGATGCAGGCGCCGCGTCGTTCGCGAGACGAGCTCCACGCCAAGGTCGTCCTCGAGCCGCGCAAGCGAACGGCTGACCGACTGCAGCGATCTGCCGAGACGGGTCGCCGCGGACGTCAGGCTCCCCTCGTCAATGACGGCCAGAAACACCGCATAGTCTGCAAGTGAGGCCAGCGGTCATTCTCCTGAAAAGTGAGATAATATATCCATAGCGTCGAATATTATCATCATAAGTGTGATGTGTTGTGAATGGGCTCCCGATGATTTGGAGCTTGTCATGACGAAACCGGATTCCTGTGCGGTCAATGTCCCTCTGGCGGCCCTGACGCCGCTCTACGGCGCCCCAATCGCGCTCGATGAGGCGACGCGCGTGGCCGATGCGGCGCGTGCCGAAGCGCAGCGTCATGGCTGGCCCATGGTGATCGCCATTGCCGACAGCAGCGGCCATCTCGTGCTGTTGTACCGCCTCGATCAGGCGCAGCATGGCAGCGTGGTCGTTGCGCAACAGAAAGCACAGACCGCCGTCGATTTCAGGCGGCCCACAGGGGCCTTCGAATCCGCGCTGGCGGATGGCGGCCTTCACTGGCGACTGCTGGGCATGACCAACCTGACGCCTCTGGAAGGTGGCGTTCCGATCCTGCGCGAGGGCAGGGTGGTCGGAGCAATCGGCGTCTCGGGCATGCAGTCGACCCAGGATGCGCAAGTCGCCGCGGCAGGTCTTGCGGCTTTCGGTGCCTGACGCTTCAAGGGCTATTAAGTCTCGGGGCGGATTGCGGGAGTTGGGCGGCGGCGACAGGGATCCGTACCGCGCCGGGCTTCCCCTCAGGGCCTACATGGCCTATGACGCTGCAACGCAACAATCCCCCCAAAAAGACCCCATGATCCGCCTCGACAACGTCAGCAAGCAAGCCGGCCACCAGATCCTGTTCATCGAAGCCTCGGCCGCCCTCAACAAGGGCGAGAAGATCGGTCTCGTCGGCCCGAATGGCGCCGGAAAGACCACCCTGTTCCGGATGATCGCCGGCGAGGAACTGCCCGACGAGGGGCAGGTCTCGACCGATCGCGGCATCACCATCGGCTATTTCAACCAGGACGTCGGCGAGATGTCCGGCCGCAGCGCCGTGGCCGAGGTGATGAATGGTGCCGGCCCCGTCAGCGAGGTCGCGGCCGAGTTGCGCGAGCTCGAAACCGCGATGGCCGACCCTGACAAGGCCGACCAGATGGACGAGATCATCGCGCGCTATGGCGAGGTGCAGCACGCGTTCGAAGAGCTCGACGGCTACGCGCTCGACGGCCGTGCGCGCGAAGCCCTGTCCGGCCTCGGCTTCAGCCAGGAGATGATGGACGGCGACGTCGGAAAACTCTCGGGCGGCTGGAAGATGCGCGTGGCGCTCGCCCGCATTCTCCTGATGCGTCCCGACGTCATGCTGCTCGACGAGCCGAGCAACCATCTCGATTTGGAAAGCCTGATCTGGCTCGAGAAGTTCTTGCACGATTACGAAGGCACGCTGCTGATGACCTCGCATGACCGCGAGTTCATCAACCGCGTGATCTCGAAAGTGGTCGAGATCGATTCCGGCTCGCTCACGACCTACGCCGGCAATTACGAGTTCTACGAGCAGCAGCGCGCGCTGAGCGAGAAGCAACAGCAGGCGCAATTCGAGCGCCAGCAGGCGATGCTCGCCAAGGAGATCAAGTTCATCGAGCGCTTCAAGGCACGCGCCTCGCACGCGGCCCAGGTGCAGAGCCGGGTGAAGAAGCTCGACAAGATCGAGCGGGTCGAGCCGCCGCGCCGCCGCCAGACGATTGCCTTCGACTTCCTGCCGGCACCGCGCTCGGGCGAGGACGTCGTGGCGCTCAAGGGTGTCCACAAGGGCTATGGCAGCAAGCGGATCTATGACGGGCTGGATTTCATGATCCGCCGTAGGGAGCGCTGGTGCGTGATGGGCGTCAATGGCGCCGGCAAGTCGACGCTGCTCAAGCTGATTGCGGGTGCGAGTGAGCCGGATCAGGGCACGGTCGCGGTCGGCGGCAGCGTCAAGATGGGCTATTTCGCCCAGCATGCGATGGATCTGCTCGATGGCGAACGCACCGTGTTCCAGTCGCTGGAAGATCAGTTTCCGACCGCAGGGCAGGGCTCCCTACGCGCGCTCGCCGGCTGCTTCGGCTTCTCCGGCGACGATGTCGAGAAGCGCTGCCGCGTGCTCTCGGGCGGCGAGAAGGCGCGGCTCGTGATGGCAAAGATGCTGTTCGACCCGCCGAATTTTCTGGTGCTGGACGAGCCGACCAACCATCTCGATCTCGCCACCAAGGAAATGCTGATCACGGCGCTGTCGGATTTCGAGGGCACCATGCTGTTCGTCTCGCATGACCGCCATTTCCTGGCGACGCTGTCGAACCGCGTGCTGGAGCTGACGCCGGAGGGCATCCACCAGTTCGGCGGCGGTTACACGGAGTATGTCGCGCGGACCGGGCAGGAAGCGCCGGGGTTGCGGAGCTAGCGCTGGGCCTGCGGACCCCGCAACGACTCAGCTCTCGTAGGATGGGCAAAGGCGCACTTGCGCCGTGCCCACCATCTCGTTCTGATCTGCGGCAGATCGTGGGCACGCCGCGCTTTGCCCACCCTACGAGATCCGGCCGCGTAGCCCGGATTTCGCGTGATCTCTCTACCGCAGGATCTCGTGCAGCACCTCACCATCGACCCCGTGCGGCCTGACGCCCAGGATCTGCATGATGGTCGGGGCCACGTCGAGATTGCGCATGCGGCGGATCGTGGTGTTGTCGCGGATTCGCGGGCCGGCGGCGATGAAGGTTGCGCTCATCACCGGCAGTTTTGGATCGTGGCCGTGGGCCCCGTAGAAATTGGGCATCGACAACGTCGTCGTCGCCGCGCTGAACGCGGCATCGCCGAGCCGGGCGACGCCGGGGCTCTGGATGCCGTCGAAATTGTAGCCCGGAGCCATCAGCGCGAACACATCGCCAAAATCCTGGCCGATGGTCTTGCTGGTGCACTGACCGATGCCGGCCTCGCACTGGAGCGGACGGGTCTCGACCACGGTGAAGAGTTTCCCGCCCTCGAGTGAGCCGTTGAACTTCGGGTTGGGATCGGCCGCATTTTTCACGGCATCGGTGATCTGCGCGACCAGCGCTGCGTAGGTGGCGGGATCGACAGTGCCGCCGGATTCGCGCTGCTGCAGGTTGACGTAGATGTTGACGGCGGGACCCGAGGTGCGGATCGCCAGTTTGGTGGTGTCGATGCCGGCATTCTTCAGAATGTTGGTCATGCTGACCGAGGTGTGGAACGGCGCAAAACCGTGGTCGGACACCACGATGACATTGCTGTCCTCGCCCGCCGCCTCAGTGATCCGCTTCACGGCCTTGTCCGCCGTCTGATAGGCGAAGCGGATATAGGATGCGTAGCGCGCGACCTTGGCGGGGTCCTGGTTGGCGCCGGTCGAGTTGGGGTCCTTCGGATTGGTGCCTTGGCGCGGATCGGTGAGCAGGAACTGGTGCTCGGAGCCGTCGGGCTGTTCGATATAGACCATCACGAGGTCGGCGTCGGGATGGTTCTTGATCGCGCGCTCGCCGATATCGGCCTGATAGCGCACGAAGGTCTTGACCATGTCCTCGAACATCGCCTCGATCTCGACGTCGGGGAAGTTGGTGAAGCCCGGGCTCAGCCGCTCCGGAATGCGGAAATCAGCCTGCGGACGCCAGAACCCGATGCTATTGTTGATGTCGTCGACATCGGCCAGCACCGGTGCATTGCGCGGAATGAAGTTGGCCCCGTAACGGGCGAAGCGCACCACCGAGAGATCAGGCGCGAGCTGCGAGACGAAGTACGCAGTGCCAACCTTCGCCCCGCTGCCGTCGAAGAAGAACGGCGCGTTCTCGCCGCCGAATTTGGCATAGGCCGGTCCCGTCGCCGGCGGCGCGAACGGTCCCGCCGTGATGCCGCGCGTGGCATCGAAGAAGACCAGGGTGTCGTAGTTCACCTTGTTGTCATTGGTGGTGTCGAGCGCCGCAACGCGGATCGCATATTTGAGGTCCTGCGTTGCCCCGCTGGTGCAGGTTGCGGTCGAAGCCGATGCGCATGAGAACGTCTCGATCGGCGTGGACGTCGCCAGCACCGGGCTGAACGAGAAGCGGCCGGCTGCCTGGAGCGCCGCGGCCACCGCCGGATCGGCGGTAAAGTCAGTCTGGGTGAGCGAAAAACCCTGGGCACTGAGCCCGCCGAATGCGCCGAACGGCACGGTGAAGTCGGTGGTGCGGATCGGCTGGGCCGGTTGCACCACGGCGCCGTTGATCGAGATGTCGGCGCCGTCGCCGCCGGGCCACGTTGCGGTGACCACCTTCTTGCCCTGCTGTCGCAGCTGCACCCACAGCGGCGACGCGGTCGGGTGCGGCGAAGGCCCGAGCGGGCTCTCGCGATAGCCGCCGATGGGAGCCGCAAAGCCGCTGAGGCTCGATGTGCTCGCTCCGACGATCGCCTGGAAGGTGTTGGAGGGGATGTCGTTGTGGACAGCGGTCGAGCCGGTGGCGATCTCGATATGCGAGACCGCGGTGAGCGACGGTGATGCCGTGATGTTCTGCACCGCCACCGCGCCGCGGCGGCTCAGCCGCGCCAGGCCGCCGTCGCGCGGCAGCACGCCCTCATTGATAAACTGCTGGATGAAATCGGGCTTGGCACCGTCGAGCGAGATGAGGACCACCGGCGGCGATCGGCGTCCGTGATGATGACCCCGATCACGGTCGCGATCCCCAAAATTGTCGGAACCGCGATCGCGGCCGTTGTCATCCTGATCGGCGTGAACAGGCACAGCCGTGCCGGCCAGCGTTGCTGCGAGCGATATCGAAGATATCAGGAAGATAAGTTTTTTCACGAGACCGCCCCATGCTTTTTTGTTGCGCAATCTGTGCGCGTGTATCTCAAGATGACACGGAGATTATCGAGTGTGTCCGACGACGCGCGTGTGACGCTTCGGCGACGCATATGCGTCGCTGCGTGAAGCTGTCGCGAGAGTCCAACTGATATCTGCGTCGCGCCGGCGATGGGAACTCGCCCGTGCAGGCAAGCGGTGATGCGTCTTGAACGCTGTGAACTGGTTCGCTACGCTTGCGAAAATTGGGGAGTGAACGTGTGAAGCAGCTCAGGATCGGCGACATCACCATCGATGCGGTGATCGAGCGGGAGGGGCCGTGGCGGCGGCCGCAGGATTTTTTTCCGGCTTACGACGACAGCGTGTTCAAGCGGCACCTGCCGACCATGGAGCCGGAGGTGTTCGACGCCACGCGCGGCATGATGGTGATCACCTACCAGACCTTCGTGGTGCGCACGCCGCGCTACACCATTTTGGTCGACACCTGCACCGGCGAGGACAAGGGGCACCCGCCGCCGTTCGATTTCCCGGGCAAGGAGCGCTGGCGCAACGAGCTGTTCGCGCTCGGCATCGGCTTCGAGCAGATCGACTACGTCTTCTGCACCCATCTGCACATCGACCACACCGGCTGGAACACGACCTTGCGCGACGGCCGCTGGGTGCCGACGTTCCCGAACGCGAAATACGTGTTTCACAAGGGCGAGTATGCGGCCTGGGAGGCCGAGAACGCGAAGGGCAACAATCCGCCCGGCACGGTGTTTCGCGACAATTGCCTGCCGATCGTCGAGGCCGGGCAGGCGCTGCTCGTGGATGATGATTACGCGCTCGACGACACCGTGACGCTGACGCCGACTCCAGGGCATTCGCCCTGCCATTGCTGCGTCAACATCTTCTCGAAAGGGCAGCGCGCAGTGGTCGCGGGCGACCTCATGCATCACCAGATCCAGTGCCGCGAGCCCGAGTGGTCGTCGAAGCCTGATTGGGATGCGAAACAGTCGGCAGTGTCGCGGCGAAAAGTTTTTGCTTCCGTCGCCGACACCGACACGCTGATCCTGCCGATTCACTTTCCGGCGCCGACGGTCGGGCTGATCAAGCCGCTGGATGGGGCGTTTGATTATCGGTTCAAGCGGGAGTGAAGTGTTTCCTCATCGTCATGGCCGGGACAAGCCCGGCCATGACGAAATCGTGGAGCGTCTGTGAGAGCGCTACCGCGCGCGCACGGTTCGGATAGTCTAGTAAGTGTAGAACATCCGCTGGATTTCCTTGGTGTCGGTCGTCTTGGTCAGCGCCAGCATCAGCAAGATGCGCGCCTTCTGCGGATTGAGCGTATCCGAGACGACGAAGTCGTGTTCGTCGTCCTTGGCCTCGCCGTTGCGCGCGACGATGCCGTTGCCGACGCGGCTGCTGCGAACGATCACGACACCCTTCTTGCGGGCCTCGTCGAGAGCCGGCTCGACCGCGGGCCGGGCGAGGCTGCCGTCGCCGACGCCGGCATGCACGATCCCCTTGGCTCCGGCGCCGACAAAAGCGTCGATCGCGACCCGGTTCATGTTGGCATAGCCGTAGACGATGTCGACTTGCGGCAGGACATCGAGGCTGGAGACGTCAAATTCGGAATCGGCCGTGTGCCGGCGCGTCGATTGACGATAGAAGTACGGTTTGTTGCCCTGCATGTAGCCGAGAAAGCCGAGTTCCGGCGTGCGGAAGGTGTCCGCCGTCGAGGTGTTGTTCTTGGTCACATCGCGCGCCGCGTTGATCTGATCATTGAGGGCAACGAGCACGCCCTTGCCGACGGCTTCTTCACTGCCTGCGAGGATCACCGCATTGAAGAGGTTGATCGGCCCATCCGCACTGATCGCCGTCGACGGCCGCATCGCGCCGACGATGACGACGGGTTTCTTGCTCTTGACGACGAGGTCCAGGAAATAGCTGGTCTCCTCGATCGTATCAGTGCCGTGCGTGATCACGATGCCATCGACGTCGTCCTGCGCGAGGAGCGTGTTGACGCGCTTGGCGAGCTTGAGCCAGTAGTCATTGTTCATGTTCTCGCTGGCGATCTGGAAGACCTGCTCGCCCTTGACGTTCGCCACCGTTTTCAGTTCGGGGACGGCGTTCAGGAGGGTCTCGATGCCCACCGTGGCTGCGGTGTAACCGACCACCGTGGTGCTGCTCGCGCCGCTGCCGGCGATCGTGCCACCGGTGGCCAGCACCATGACGTTGGGCAGACCGGCGCCCCTTGCGTTCGCGACGTCAAGACTGATGAGCAACGCGAAGAGCAAGCTCATTGTCGCCAGTATGTGATCGCGCACTCGAAACTGCCACATCTCGATATCCCTTTGCTAGAAAGCCTCGCCGATGCGCCCCGGTTCGCTCAGCACTGCATGATCCGTCAGCCGAGGCCTCCTGTCCAGCGTGGCGATGCGTTCGGATGATCTGATCTGGACGCCGGGCAGACGGAAGCACGCACGCGAATGGCCGGCACATCTGCGCGAAGACGCGCTTCGCGCTTTTGCCCGGCCATGTGGCAGTTCGTTTGGCGATTGCTCGCTAAAGAAGCGGCGAATTCGCAGCGCCTTACGCGCCGACTTCGCACTTCTTCATAAAACTGTTCTTGGCGGCGCCGGCGAGCGGCTTGCCGTCGGCGCTGACGGCCTTGGGCGCGCAGGCATCGGCCTTGCACTTCTTCATGAACGAGGTCTTGGCGGCGCCGGCAAGCGCCTTGCCGTCCTTGCCGACCGCCTTGCTCTCGCATGTGTCGTCCGCCAAGGCCGAGCCCGCTGCAAAGGTGGCAACGATCGCAGCCAGGAAAATCCGTTTCATCATGGGTGTCTCCCTAAACCAAAAGATAGCGCGCGAATTGGAGACTGGAATCGTGGCGCAATCAAGCAGGATCGGGACACCTCGTCGATTTTGCGATCGGCGCGGTCTCAAGAATGATCACCGATGCTTCTGAGGAGCATCGCGACCTGAACCGCGATCAGGCGCCCCATGTCCTTGCCGTTCCTTGCCGTTTCGCGCAGCCCCCGCATGCCGAAGACCAGACATCGCGCCAGTACCTCGGGCGTGTCCGCAATCCCCGCCGACCGCACCTGGTCACGGATGAGGTCGGTGACCAGCGCCTGAAAATTGTCGTAGACCTTCCGGACCGCGGGGAAACGCAGGTCGAACAGGTCTGCCGAATCGGGATGCGCCTCGATCAGGTCGAACCCATGGCACCCCCAGGATTTGCAGGCGTGGAGCAGCCTGGCGTGAAGTCCGTCCAGTCCGGCAAGGGCCGCCTTGATCTCGCGATGTTTTTGCTCGTCCATTCTCCGGATCGCCGCGGCGAACACGGCATCCTTGTCGGGGAAGAGCAGATAGAGCGCGGGCCTGGAGATTCCGGCCCGCGCGGCGATGTCGCCCATGGTGGTGCGGGCATAGCCGTAGCGCGAGAAGACCTCCGTCGCAGCCGCGGCGGCAAGCTCCTCCTTTGAAGCACGGGGATGAGGCACGGCCTTCACTCCATCTGGACGTCTTGCAAGACGTCATGCCGTCATCATTGACAAAATATCGAAAAATGTCAATGTGTAAGAGTGACGATGCCGTGAGGGACTGCAGATGAATGATGAAGCCCGCCTGAGAACCTGGAACATCTACCAAGCGGCCTGGGGCCCCGTTGACGAGGATGAGCGCCGTCGCCTGCTTGCGCAAAGCGTGACCGCAAATTTCGCCTACACCGATCCCGGTTCGCAGATTGAGGGGCGGGACGCTCTGATGACCCGCATTGGTCAGACCCAGCTCAAGTTTCCCGGTGCCTCTTTCAGGAACGACAGCTTCCTCGAGCACCACGAGCAGGGCCTGTTCCGCTGGACGATGTACGACGGCGCCGGCCGCGTGTTCGTCAAGGGCGAGAGCTTCGGCCGTTTCGGCGAAGACGGGCGGCTGATTCAGGCGACCGGCTTCTTCGAGGTGCCGGCCGGCAGGGGCTGATCGCTGGCGGGTGCGGAAGGGCGAACGCCTCAGCGCACAAGCCCTTGCATCAGATGCCGCGCGTGAGCAATGCCTTGAAGTCGGCCCGCGCACGCTGCGCTTCCGCCCGCGCGACCTCGGAAGTATCGCCAAGGCCGAAATAACCATGGATCAGGCCGGCGCCCTCGTGGTGCTTGACCCGCACGCCGGCGGCCTCCAGCGCCCGCGCATAGGCCGCGCCCTCGTCGCGCAGGGGATCGAACCAGGCGGTGGTCACGATCGCCGGCGCGAGGCCGGCCAGCGATGCGGCGCGCAGCGGCGAGACGCGCCAGTCGGCGGCCTGGCCGGGGTCGGTGAGATAATGGCCGCAAAACCATTCCATCGTGGCACGCGTGAGGAAGTAGCCATCGGCGTTCTCGGTGCGCGACGGAAAGCGTGCGTTCTCGCGCGCGTCCGCATAGAGGCCGACGACGTCGGTGACGGGATAGACCAGCAGTTGCGCGGCGAGTCTGATGCCGGCTTCGCGGCAGGCAATTGCGGTGGCGGCTGCGAGATTGCCGCCGGCGCTGTCGCCGGCAACGCCAAGGCGCCTCGCGTCGCCGCCAAATTCCGCGACCCGGTTGAACACATCGCGTGCGGCGGCAAAGGCGTCATCGAAGGCGCCGGGAAAACGCGTTTCCGGCGGACGCCGATAGTCGACGGAGACCACGACGGCGCCGGTCTCGATCGCGAGATTGCGTGCCTGCCGGTCATGGGTCTCGAGATCGCCCGCGACCCAGCCGCCGCCATGGAAGAACACCACGGTCGGCGCGCGATTGCTGCCGATGCGATAGACGCGGGCATCGAGCGGGCTGGCGCCGCCTTCGACCTTGATGTTCTGCACGGTGTCGACCGGCGGCGGCGGCACGGCCGCGCGCGAGTCAGCCAGTGCACGCAAGGAATCGCGGGCGCTCTGTGGCGTCATCGTCGCGGGATCGCGCAGCGGCAGCAGCGGAATGATCTGGGCGATGACGGGATCGAGCGGTGCGGGCATGGCTTACGTCCTCGCTGGGTTCTTGGTCTTGCTTGCGGGTTAGCATAGATTTGGCTGACAGCATCGGCAACCGGTTACGCGTTACAATTGCAATGCCGTGGGATGAACGGGCAGGGAGGCCAAACAGGTGGAATTCGAAACGCTGGTCCAGTCGCGCCGCAGCGTGCGCGGTTTCAAGAACGAGCAGGTATCCCGCGCGGTGATCGAGGCGATCATCGACAGCGCCAAGCGTGCGCCGTCGTCGATGAACACGCAGCCCTGGCATGTCCATGTGCTCACAGGCGGTCCGCTGGAAGAGGTGCGCCGCCGCAACATGGAGGAGATGGTCGGCGGCGCCAAGGTCAAGCGCGACATCATCAGCCATGGCGAGTATCAGGGCGTTCACCGCACCCGGCAGGTCGACATCGCCAAGCAATTGTTCAGCGCGATGGGGATCGCGCGCGACGACAAGCCGATGCGCCAGGACTGGGTGCTGCGCGGCTTCCGCCAGTTCGACGCGCCGGTCTCGCTGGTCTTGACCTATGACCGCGTGCTCGATCCCGGCGCGGTCTGCCATTTCGATCTCGGCGCGCTCTGCTACGGCATCGTGCTCGCCGCGTGGGACCGCGGCCTCGGCTCCGTCATCAACGGGCAGGGCATCATGCGATCGGACATCGTGCGCGAGGTCGCCAACATTCCGGAGGACGAGGTCATCATGACCTGCGTCGCGATGGGCTATCCCGACGACAACTTTGCCGCGAACGCGGTTCGCTCCGAACGCGAGGGCAATGACGATTTCGTGCGCTATGTCGGCTTTGCCGACTGATGCGCCGACTCGCGCGGAGGAGATTATTCTCTCGCGGAAATTTTTGGTGTGGACTCGTTGCTGCCTCTTGCAATCTCGATCGTGCGGGAGGAACAATATGCGGACTGAAAGGTTTGTTGCTGGCGCGAGGGAATTGACATGCGGCGGCTGGCTAGCCTGGTTCGACGGTTGTTCGGTCCGCGACCGCGGCACACGATCGATCATGATCCAAGTCTTCCCTTCACACCCGAAGAGCTCTCGAGGCTTATCCGCAGTGGCAGACGCGAGGACATGAAGCTGCTTGCGGAAGGATTGGCCTGTCGCTCCATTCCGCGTCCCGCCAGATATCGCGCGACGCATTAGGTCGGGTTGAAGAGGCGTTTGCCGCGCTCACCGCGTGAGCGCTACCTGCTTGAATGACCGCACCAGCGCCTTCTCCAGCCTCCCGCTCATTCCGCAGAGAATGTTGTAAGCGTCGTTGCGCGGCATCGTCGGCTTGTAGTGCCGGTGCTCGATCAGCGCCGCAAAAATGTCCGAGATGGTGAGAATGCGCACGATGTCGCCGATGCTTTCGGCGCAGAGTCCATCCGGATAGCCGCTGCCGTCGAGAAATTCGTGGTGATGGCGCACGGCGTCGAGAATCTCGGGTGAGATCTTGTCGTGGCCCTTCAGGAAGGCAAAGCCAGCGGCCGGATGGGTTTCGATCATGGCGCGCTCCTCGGCGTCGAGGCGGCCGGGCTTGTCGAGGATGGCGAGCGGGATCTGGGCCTTGCCGATGTCGTGGAACATCGCCGCCGTATATAGGCGCTCCAGATCGGCTCTGCCGACGCCGAGGCTCAAGCCGAAGTCGATGGCGACGCCGGTGACCAGCAGACAATGCTGATAGGTTCCCTCGTGGTGGCGCCGCACTGTCATGAGCCATTCCGACAGGCCATGCTGGGTGATGCGGTCGGCGATCTGGCGGCCGGCGTCCCTGGTGCCGTCGACATCGAGCGGCTGGCCGAGGGTGACGGACATGAACATCGATGCGATCGCGGTCGCCGCGGTCTCGACGGCATTGTCCGGCTGCTTCGCACCGCCCGACGGAGCGGTCGCGCCGTCGGGCGGATCGGTCAGTGCCGCCAGCAATTTGATCCGGTTGACCGTGCCGGGAAGGACGAGTGTTGCCCCGAGCGCATAGGCCTGCGAAATGCCGACGTGAGAGGTGTGCTCGAGCAGGAAGATGCGCTTCCTGGCCTTCGCGAGCTTGCCGGCGCGCTTCTTGATGGCCGCGATGTTGTCGATGTCGCGCAACTCGGCGCGGACGACGATGGCGGACGGCACCTGCGTCAGCCTGGAGTCGGCGTCGAGCCGTTCGCCCGCAACGGTGAACTTCTCCTCGAGGATCGAGCGAACGCTCGACAATTTGTCGGAGGTGTCGGCCAGCACCTGCACGAGCGGGCGGGCTGCTTCCGTTGCCCGGATGCCGCCGACGCGATCGACGGGGTTTTGTATGGTTCGCGCCTTCTGCACGGTCTGACCTGGACGTTGACGTTAGTGGCGTTCGATGCGCGGGTTGAAATGTTCGAATCTACTTGCTCTGAGCGACATTCTGCGTGGTGGCCGGTCGTGGGCTTGCGAGCTTCCGCTTGCCGTCTGCGTTGATGAAATGGATGCCGGCAATGGTGCCGTCGATCCAGACCAGTTCGCAGCGCCGATAGGCAAGGCCCGTCGAGGACAGCAGCATGAAGAATTCCTTGGCCTGGAGCACGTCGAGCGTGCCCTCGACCTCGAGCTTGGCACCGGTCTGCGACACATCGAGCAGCAGGCAGCTGCGCTGCCAGGTGCCGTCCGAGCCCATCAGATGGACCGGCTGTTTGTGGTCCATTTTCACGCGCGACGCTTTGCGGCCGTTGAACTTCATCGGTTAACCCCTATCTTCATGCCGCGATTTCCCAGATCGCTTGTCCCGGCACATGCTGCGATTTCCCCCCAACGCACGGACCATTGGCTGGTCGACAGAAGAAGTGTCTCGAAGAGGAGTTGCGCGCGTTCGCGCTCCGCGAAGGAGAGCCGCGCGCCGCTGCGGTTGCTCAGGATCGCAAGCGTGGTCGCCCAGTTCAGCCGCGACGCACGGCAGGCCATTACCAGGCCCTCGCAATCGTCGTCGGTCACGACATGCTCGACGATCTCGAGCGGCGCGCCCGACAGCACCGACAGCGCGGTGAAGAGATTGGCGGTCTCGCCGCGGATCGCGAAACGGTTCACGGTGGAATCGTTGAGCTTGCCGACGCGGTTGAGCGCGACGATCTCCGGCCTGGCGCTTGCGTAGTCGGCGGCGCAGGGCCGTCTTGGCGCCATGTCTTGCATTGGCGGGGCGGCGGATGCACCGGGCTTGGCCGCCGCCTTCTGGCCGGGAGGGGCCGCGAGCAGCTTCCGCACGACCAGGTCGGGTGTGCCGGGCCGCAGCGCCAGCGCCTTCATGATCTCGCCATTCTGCTCAGCCCTGGCGATCAGCGCGGCATAGGCCGCCTCGGAGAATTTGGTTCCGGGGTTGCTGATCAACGCGAGGCAGATCGGTCCGCCGCGCGCGATCAGCGCCTCGGTCACAACAGGCTCGATCGAGTTGCGAGCCGCGATCGCGCGTTGCTGCCGCTCGCCGCAGGAGGCCGCGACTGCGGCGAGATCCGCCGCTGAGACTGCCTGGGATTTGAGCAGGACCGGACACGCCACATCGGGGTCGTCGTGTGAGACGAGACGTCGCAATGTCTCGGGCGGAGCGACCTCGAGCTCGGCCAGCGTGGTGCTGAGCTGAGCCAGTGCGCGGGCCTCGACCCGTTCCGTCAATCGCAGCAGAACGCCGTCGACGACGCCTGCAAGCAGTTCCTGAGGCCTGTCGCGGCTGCTAGTGAGCAACTGCACAATGCCGGACAGGATGCGAGCGCAGCGATCCAGCGGACAGGTTGCGACCGCCTCTTCCAGTTCAGCCAGAATATCAGCAGGCGAATTTGCCATCATGGCAGGGGCCTGTACTCAAAATAAATTTCAACTATCCGACGACCGTCATTGCATCCTATACGTGTTAATTCGAAATTTAGATCCTGAGCGTTTGGGTATTAATACACCTCTCACATTACTGGAAACGATATCGAAATTTGGCGAGGCTTGATGCAGCGACTTGTCCTTTGAACGGGACGATCGTCAACTACTGCGTGTAGTCAGGATGATTCTTTCGGTCTTATGGGACAACCGAAAGGGGCGAATTCAGTCGGCGCTATTGCCGGACACGCGTCGTTTTCTGACGCGGTTTTTCATTTGTCATGAACAGCAATGATGATGCGCCCGGGTTGGCGCCAAAGATATTTCGCTTCTCCGATGTCGACGAATTTCGGAATGCCATACGCGGCCTGAACTTCGAGTTCACGCCTTTCGTACGGAAGATTTCGGCTGAGCAGCGCATTTTGTCGCTGCCCGGCTGCGACGTGAATCTGACCAGGGCGTTTCCCCGCGTGGTTGACGCGCAGCTCGTCGAGAATTGCACGGCGATCGGGTTCACGATGGACGACCTCAACGTGCCCATCCGCTTCAATGGTTCGCAACGCGCCCGGCCGGTCGTCGTCATCGGCAGCGGCGGCGCCGCCTACACCACCATCGAGGAGGTGCAGCGGGAAATTGCCTCGGTGATCTTCAGGCCGGAGGTGACGGATCGCGGCTGGCCTCAGGCGATCACGAGCTTCAAGATTTTCGAAACGACGGCCGCGGGCCTGAACCGGCTGCGCAGCGTGGTCCGGGAGGTGCTGGCCGCTGCGTCGGACCCCATCGGTGCATCGGAGATGCCATTGAAGGCCGCGGCCATGAAGGAGTCGCTGCTCAGCGCCGTCGACGACGCGTTCGAAAGCGTCGTTTCCGCGCGATGGATCCTGCATCCCAATGACGAGCGGAACTTCAGGATATTCCAGGACATCCGCGCGCTGTTGTCCGACGACCTCTCGCAGCCGATCTACAGCGAGGAGATCGCGCGCAAGCTCAATTTGTCAGTCCGCACCTTGCATGACGTCGTCCGCCGCTATCGCGGCATGAGCCTGCATCGCTATTTGCGCCTGCGGCGTCTGTGGCTGGTGCGCCGGAGGCTGCTCGCCGGCGCCGAGAGCGTAAAAGCCGTCGCGCTGGCGCTCGGCTTCTGGCATCTCAGCGATTTCTCCCGAAGCTACCGCGACCAGTTTGGCGAGGCGCCATCGGAAACCCTGGAGCACGGACGCCGGCGATAGCGCGACAAGGCGACCGGGTTTGTGCTAGCTTCTGCCCATGAGCAATCGCATCCTCGTCCTCTACGGTTCCTACCGTTCCGACCGCATGGGCATCCGCCTTGCGAACTTCGTCATCGATCGCCTGCGCAAGCGCGGCGAGGAGGTCGAGTTCATCGACGCCAAGGCGATCGGCCTGCCGATGCTCGACCGCATGTACAAGGAACATCCCAAGGGCGCAGCGCCCGAGGCGCTGGAGAAGCTGGCCGGGCAGATCCGCGGCGCAGACGGTTTTGTGTTCGTCACCGGCGAGTACAATTGGGGCATCCAGCCCGGCCTGAAGAACCTCACCGACCATTTCCTCGAAGAATGGTTCTGGCGGCCGGCCGCGATCGTGAGCTACTCCGCCGGCCGCCTGTCCGGCGCGCGCGCCTCGACTGCCTGGCACGGCACGCTGTCGGAGATGGGCATGGTGGTGGTGTCGAGCACCATTGGCGTCGGCCCGATCGCACAGACGCTTTCGGCCGAAAGCGAGCCGATCGGCGAGGGCGGCAAGGCGCTGGAGCGCTCGTTCCCGCGCTTTGCCGATGATCTCCAGTGGTGGATCGAGGCTGCGAAAGCGCAGCGGGCGCGCAAGGCGCCGCCTTACTGAGAGGGCGTCTTACGCCGCCCTGACCTCACCGAGGAAGCGGTCGAACTGGCCGGCGAGATCGCGCGATTGCGTCGAGAGCTGCTCGGCGGCGCCCAGCACTTCCCTCGCGGCAGCACCGGTGTCGTCGGCGGCGCGCTGCACGCCCGTGATGTTGGTGTTGACCTCCTGGGTGCCGCGGGCGGCCTCCTGGACGCTGCGCGAAATCTCCCGGGTCGCCGAGCCCTGTTCCTCGATGGCGGCGGCAATCGCGGTGCCGATCTGGTCGATCTCGGCGATGACGTCGGCGACGTTGCGGATCGCGGTCACGGTCTCGTCGCTTGCGGTCTGGATCGCCGAGATCTGCTCGGAGATTTCGGTGGTGGCCTTGGCGGTCTGTCCGGCCAGCGATTTCACTTCGGAGGCGACGACGGCAAAGCCACGGCCGGCATCGCCAGCGCGGGCGGCTTCGATGGTCGCGTTGAGCGCGAGCAGGTTGGTCTGCTCGGCGATGCTCTGGATCAGCGTGACGACGTCGCCGATCTTCTGCGCGCCCTCGGCGAGCGCGCGGGCGGTGTCGCCGGTGCGGCGGGCGTTGTCGACGGCGCGGGCCGCGATCTCGGTGGATTGTGCGACCTGGCGGCCGATCTCGGAGATCGACGATGTCAGCTCTTCCGTGGCGCTCGCGACCGTCTGCACGTTGGTCGAGGTCTGCTGGGAGGCGGCGGCGACGATTGCGGCCTGGCTGTTGGTCTGGGCTGCGGTCGAGGTCATCGACTGCGCCGTGCTTTCCATGGTGGAGGAGGCGCTCGACAGGCCGCCGACCAGTTCAGTGACCTTGGCCTCGAAGGCGCGGGTGAGGCCGTCGAGCGCCTGGGCGCGGCGCATCTTGCCGTCGTTCTCGATCTGCTTCTCGGCTGCCAGCCGCTCGGCGCGGATCATGCTGTCCTTGAACACCTGGACGGCGGCGGCCATCGCGCCGATCTCGTCGGAGCGCGCGGCGCCGGGGATCTCTTCCGTCACGTCGCCGTCGGCGAGCCGCGACATCCGGCTCGTCAGGCTGACGATCGGAGCGCAAACGCGGCGGCGGACCATGACGATGAGACCGGCACTGGCGATCAGCACGGCGAGGAGGCCGACGAGGGCGATGGTGAAGCTGGTGCGCGCGGCGGAGGAGGCGCCGGCGAGAATCTGTTCGGCGTTGTCATAGAAGGCGTCGCGGACGTCGATGATGGTGCTGAGGCCCCGCTGCGTGGCGGTGTAATAGGTGTCGACGTCGTGTTCGTACTTGCCGCTGATCGCGCCTTCCTTCACCAGCTTGAGCTCGCGGCCGAACTCCTCGATATAGATCGCGTTGAACTTCTCCAGTGCCGCGGCGACGTTCGCCGGAGTTGACGGGTTGCCACGCAGCTCCTGAAGCGACATCACGATCTGGTCGTTGCGGCCCTGCGAGCGGGTGATGTCGGCCTTCTCCGCGTCGGTCGCCGGTTTCTTGCCGCCGACGAGATTCTTGTGCAGGCTTGAGTTGAAGCCGCCGACGTCGCGCAATGTCATCGCGATGTTGGCGTAGCTGGCCTGCCGGTAGGCGTCGCCGTTGAGGATCGCCATGCGGCGGACCTGCTCGTTGAGCAGGGCGGTCACGCCGCCGTTGAGCACGGCGTTGTCGGCGACGATCTTCTTGGCGGCGTCCTTGCGCGTCTCTGCCGGTCCCGCCATCGCCTTGTCGATGGCCTCGCGCAGCGCGCTGAATTTCGAGTTGATGCCGTCGATGTTGCCGCCGATGGTGCTGCCGTCGTCGAACGGACCCGGCAGCTCCTTGCGCAGCGCGTTCATCCTGTCGCGGGCGCCGTCGGTCTGCTTGCGCAGCTTGTCGTGCTCGGAGAGCTGCACGGGGTCGTAGGTCGCGGGCCCGTAGAGGATGTTGGTGGCAAAGCCGCGCTCGGGGTTGAGATAGCGCGGGATGTCGCTGACGGCGCGGACGATCGCAAGCCGCCCCTGCGCCTCGGTGATCCTGTCCATGGTCTGGTACTTCGTCACGGCGACGTAGACGGCGAGGCCGCCGCCGACAGTCGAGAGCGAGACGATGGCCGTGGTCAGGAGCGTACCGATTTTCATGATCTGTCCGGCAATTGCGCAGGGAGAAAGATATTCTCCGAAAAATAGGGGGAGCGTATTAATCGCGGGTTTATGCTGCCTGCCGCGATACGCAGGTCAGCTAGGCCTTTCGATCAAGGGTCGCCAGGATCTCCAGCGTCGCGTCGTCGCGTTCGCCCGCGAAATAGCGGGCGAGGGCCTCGCCGAAAACCGGCTGGTCGGACACCTCGCCGAACAACGTCATCGACGAGCGGAATTTGGCATCATCGGGCGCGCCGAGGATGGCGTTGATGGTGCGCCCCTCGACCGCGAGCACGAGGCGGGTGCATTCGATCAGGCGCGGGCCGAGGACGGGGTGGGCGAGATAGGCCACCGCCTCCGCGCGGGAGCCGATGGCGTAGCGCCTGGACATGGCGCTGAAGCCGAGGCCGGCGATCTGCGGGAAGACGAACCACATCCAGTGGCTTTGCTTCCGCCCCTGGGCCAGCTCCCCCTGGACGGCGCGAAAAACCGGATTTTGGGCCTGGATGAAGCGGTCTAGATCGAAAGGATCGGGCATTGGGTACCCCCTGGGTGGCTTTCCGGACCTTGCCGGTCGCGATTCTGCCTAACTTTTGGCTCCCAATGTGGTAGCTGGTATAGAGTCTCCGGGTGGGGGTGGGTACCCCCGGGGGTCGATTTGGGGATCTGATGGTTTCCGACCGCGCAAGCGCCGAGAGGCTGTTGTCGCGCCGCCGTATTGGGCGAGCGGAGACGATTCTGCTGTCTTTGGCGGCCGTCGCGCTGGCGCTGGGGGCCGCCGCCTGGGTCGCTGACATCGGCGACTCGACCCCGCTGATCTCTGCCGCGTTGCCGCCGTCCAATGCACCGTCCTTTGAAGACCGTTTCACCTCGCTGTCGGGTAATCCGTCCGCGCGCGACATCGGGCTGCGGACGCTGGAGCGCTCCGCCGTGAATGCGGTCCAGATCAAGCTGCGCGATGCCAAGGCGATGCTGACCGAGAAACTCCAGGGCAACGACTGGCGCTCGACCTTGACCGAGGACGACCGGCATGTGGTTGAGGAGACGAGGCCGTCGCAGCGCGCCGACGTCGTGCCGATGCCGCGCTCGCGCCCGACCCAGGCGGACTTCGCTTCCCAGATCGCCTCGAGCCAGGCCTTTGCCGAAGCCAACCCCAGGGTCGACAACCGCAACTTCTTCGAAAAATTCACTGACAAGATCAGACTGGCTTCGCTGACGCCTGGCGACGGTCTGCTCGGCAGGGCGCCGGATCTCGTGGCTCTCGGCTACGATTCGCGCACCGCGGTCTATGACATCTCGGCCAAGGCGCTTTATTTGCCGAGCGGCATCGCGCTGGAGGCGCATTCAGGCATGGGCGCGCTGATGGATGATCCTCAGCATGTCGACCAGCGCATGGTTGGCGCGACCCCGCCTGCGACCTACGATTTGAAGCCGCGCGAAAAGCTGTTCCATGGCGTCCGCGCGCTGCGCCTGACGCCTACTGACGGCACCAGTGCGCTCGGCCGTGTCGGCCTGCTCACCCACAATTTCATGCTCGGGCCGCGCGGCGATTCCAACGGTTGCGTTTCGATCAAGGACTATGATCGATTCATGAAGGCCTATGACAATGGCGAGTTCAACCGCCTGGTCGTGGTGCCGAGCCTCAGCGGATCGGCGGTTGCCGCGCAGCGCGCGAGCACCGATTCCTGATTTCGATATCCGACGTTTGCCTGCCGCGGCGGGGCTGCCGTTGTCCCTTCGTTAAGCCGTCATCGTCCAGAAGCAGCCCATGAGTGATCCGCAAAATTCAGAGACCCCGCTGCGCACGACGTTCAAGATCAAGCTGAACGGCGATACGCTGGCGATCGCGACCGTCGGCCAAGCCTATCAGTTTCTCACCAACTTCAAGTCGGTCGAGTGGATGGAATTCCGCGCCCTGCATGAGGACGCGGTTGCGGCGCTGGAAGGTGCTGCCGGCAATGCGATGCTTGCGGTGCAGGCGACCAACGCCGTGCGCGCCCTGCTGGTGAGCGCGAAGCTGCTCTGAGGGTGCCTTTATAGTCGGCGAGTCCCGGACGCGCTGCAGCGTGCAACGCTGCTGCGCAGAGCCGGGACCCAGAGATCACAGAGCCAGTGGAAGCATGGGCCCCGGACGCAGCGCAACGCTGAAGAAGCGCTGCGCTGCGTCCGGGGCACAAGAGTATTCGACGATCAATGCCTGTCGTCGCCGTGCCCGTCGTCGTCATCGTGGAAGTCGTGGTCGCCGCCCGGCCTGAAACCGGGGTCGATGCAGGCAAAGCTGCCGGCGTCGTTGGTCAGGCCGCTGCCCTTGTAGGCCGCGATCTTCGGATAGACGCAGAGCGGCCGCGTGCCACTGGCCGGAAAGTTCATGGCAATGCGCGGATCGAACAGTCCGCCGGCAGGATAAGGCGAGGTGGCGTTGGTATTGGCCGCGACGATGCGTTCCGGCGCGATGCCGTGCTCGACCCAGTCGGTGATGGCCTTGAGCTGGTTGCCGGCGAAGCTCGTGGTGGCCGCGCCGCCGCCGCAATGGGCCATGTTCGGCACCATGAACAACCGCGCGAAATCGGTCGCACGACCGCTCATGTGTCGGTCCATGTGGCGATACCAGCGGGCGATCGCAGCCCCCGAGAAGATGCCGTCATTGACGGAAGAGGAGATGATCAGCTTGCCGCCGCGCGCCCTGAACGGCCGCAGATCGGTCGAGACGGCGGCCATGAAGTCCATGCTGCTTTCGGGATAGGCCTGGGTCTTGGTGAAGATTTTTGGCGCGTCGGTGTCGAAGTTGAATTTGAACACGAAGGCTTCCTGGCCGTTCGGCCCGTTGACCGGCGTGACGACGGGCGGGGTCTGGAAGATCATCGGGATCGCGCCTGCGCCGAGCGTCAGGTTGATGGCGGTGTTGACACCAGGCACCGGTGCGGTGACGACGTTCCAGAGTTGCCAGCCCGCGCCGGGCGCGGTGGGCGGCGTCCAGATGCCGGCATCCCAGAACCAGTTCGAATAGAGCCGCTGTCCTCGCGAGTTGACCGGCCCGGCATAGATCTTCTTGAGCGCGTCGACTTGCTTGCTGGTGAGGCAGGTGCCGCCATGCGGCGTGCTGCCGTGCGAGCCGGAGCCGCAGGTGTAGCTGGCAAGCGCCGGATAGACCTTCTTGGCCGTGCAGGCGTGGTAATTGTCGATGATGCCGTCAACGAGGCCATCGAGCGCGTCGCAGGCGCTCAGGATCGCGGCGGAAGCCACCTGGAGATCCTGCACGGGGAACGTGTCGGGGATGAACGGCTGTCCGTTGACGTCGTTGCTGGTTGCGAGGGTGCCGAGCACCTGCTCGTTCCAGGCTTCCGCGAGGCCCGCCTGCGGCAGGTTGAAGCCGGGATTTTGCGAGATCACGCCGTCGAACAGCCAGGGGAAGCGCTGCGACGCCACCATGGCGTCGCGGCCGCCGTTCGAGCAGCCCATGATGTAGGAATTGACGGTCTCGAAGCCGTAGAAATAGGAGATGATCTGCTTCGAGGTCGTCGCGGTTTTCTCGATGCCGTTGTAGCCGTAGTCGCGGCGCGCCTGGGCGTCGATGGCGAAATGCGCGGAGCCTCCGGCATTGGCATCGTCGTCCTGATGTCCGCCGACGACATTGGCGGCGTTGTCTTCGTGGCCGCCGTCATCGGCGGCGACAGCCCAGCCCTGGCCGAGCTCGACGCCGGCCGCACCTTGCGGATCGGCATTGAGGCTGCCGTCGGTGCCGCCGCCGCCCATCATCTCGAAGCGGCCATGCCAGGTGTTGGGCAGGTTGAGCGCAAAGCCGATCCCGTAGGTGAAATGATCGGGGTCCTGCGTCGAGACGCGCTTGTTGATGATGCCGATGACGTTGCAATAGCCCGACTTCTGCGTCGCGCTCAGGATCTGCGTGTTCGGCAAGGTGAGGCCGGTGAGGGCGGTACAGGACGCGCGCGGCGCGACGCCGGCCGGTGGCAGCCCGTGTGCGGCGGCATGGGCGCCGAGAGACGCCCATGTGGCGATGATCGTCGAGGCGAGGAAAAGTCGTTTCATGTCATGCCCTCCCGGTTTCAACGTTGATGATTGAACGAAAGCGTCCGACGCCTCGCCGGTTGGCGACGCGTTGCTGGAAACCTTTGTAGAATTGCTGTTGGGAGAAACGCGCTCGCGATGCGCTGCAACGCAGTTGCGTGCAAAACCAGTCCGCCGCGATGCGCTGTGGCATGCGGATCGGTGCCCACCCCAGATGACGGCACGGACGTTCGCTCCCCTTAAACCCGCTCGTGTTACGGCGGACTTTCACGATCCTTAGGCAAGCGATGTTGCCGTGTCAACATGCCGCATTGCGCGATATTGCCATGCAACCTGTCGTGGAAGCTGTAGGCGCGGAACGAAGTTTCGCCCGGCTTCTCGATTCGAATGCGTTGCGTTAGTCTCGCTGTCCGAATCCTCCAGTCACGGCCGGATGCGCCTGCATCGGCTCTGCGAAAGATGCGCGTCGATGCGGCCAGCCAAGGCACGGGTGAGGAAACGGATCGCGGGACCGCAGCGGGCGGCACGCACGACAAAGCCGCAGCGCTCAGTGCCGCGCGCCGCGTCCGGCGCGACCTCGACCCGGGCGAAACCGCTTGCCCTCGGCGACCTTTCGCAACTGCTGGGCTATTCCATCCGTCGCGCGCAGCTCTGGATCTTCAAGGAGTTCAGCCGGCAACTGGCGGCCTTCGAAATCAGCCCTGCCCAATTTTCCGTGCTCTGCGTGATCGACGCCAATCCCGGCGTCAATCAGCTTGCCGTCGCGCAGCTGTTGTCGATCGAACGTGCCGGGCTCGGCAGGCTGGTGGACCATCTGGAAGGCCGTGGCCTGGTGCGGCGCAGCGCGTCGGCGGTCAACCGCCGCTATTACGTGCTCTATCTGACCGATACTGGCACGGCACTGCTGGGCCGGCTGAGGCCGGCGGCCGCCGCAAGCGACAAGGCGCTCGCGGCCAAGATCGGACCGCGCGCCTACAAGGAATTGCAGCGGGCGCTGTCGACCTTCGTCGGGGATGCCTGAGCGCGCCGGCCTGATCTGGCAGGTCACCCCTTCTTTATCTTGGCTTGAACTATCGTGGCTTGAACTGCGTGGCTGGAACGGGCAAACGGTCCGCGAAGACCGTGGCTTACGCCACCCATTTCAAGCCTGACTTCAAGGGAGAGACCCCATCATGGAACGCCGTACATTCCTCAAGGGCGGCGCGGTTGCCGGCGCGACGACGCTGGTTGCAGCCCCTGCGATCGCGCAGAGCGCGCCCGAGATCAAATGGCGCCTGACCTCGAGCTTCCCGAAGTCGCTCGACACCATCTACGGCACCGCGCAGACCTTTGCGAAATACGTCGCGGAAGCCACTGACAACAAATTCCAGATCCAGACCTTTGCCGCCGGCGAGCTCGTCCCCGGCCTGCAGGCGCTCGACGCCGTCAGCGTCTCTACCGTCGAGATGGCGCAGACGCCGCTGTATTTCTACATCGGCAAGGAGCCGGCGCTGGCCTATGCCACCGGCGCGCCGTTCGGCATGAACCATCGCCATCAGGAATCCTGGTGGCACTTTGGCGGCGGCGCCGAGCTGACCAACGAGGCGCTCAAACCCTTCAAGACGCACGCCATCCTTTGCGGCAATTCCGGCACCCAGATGGGCGGCTGGTTCCGCAAGGAGATCAAGACCGTCGATGATCTCAAGGGCCTCAAATTCCGCATCGCCGGCATGGGCGGCCATGTGCTGGCCAGGCTTGGCGTGGTGCCGCAGCAGCTCGCCGGCGGCGACATCTATGCGGCGCTGGAGAAGGGCTCGCTCGACGCGGTCGAGTTCGTCGGTCCCTATGACGACGAGAAGCTCGGCTTCCAGAAGGTCGCAAAATACTATTACTTCCCGGGCTGGTGGGAAGGCGGCGCCATGCTGCACATGATCGTCAATGACGAGAAATGGGCGAGCCTGCCGAAGCAGTACCAGGCCGTCGTCAACCAGGCTGCGTCTGCGGCCGGTGCATGGATGCTCGAAAAATACGACAGCGTGAATCCGGCGGCGCTGAAGCGGCTGATCGCCAACGGCGCCGAGCTGAAGGCCTTCCCGCAGCCGGTGCTGGAAGCCTGCTACAACGCGACCCAGGAGCACCTGAACGAGCTCGCCGCCAAGAGCGATCTGTTCAAGCGCACTAAGGACAGCCACGACGCCTATATGAAGGAGCTGCTGTTCTATACGCAGATCGCGGAGAATTTTTACGACAATTATCTGCTCAGCAAGATGCGTAACAAGAGCTGAGAGCAAGCCGCGGGTGCGCGGAGAGGTGCGCCTGGACCGATCCCGGTCATCCTGAGGTGCTCGTCCTGCAAAGCAGGACGAGCCTCGAAGGACGACGGCCCGGATGCAGCGGAGGCCGTGCATCCTTCGAGGCTTGGCCCGCGCCGCTTCGCGTTGCGGGCCGCGCACCTCAGGATGACGGGTCTGCCTTAGTGATCCTACGAACTGAGGCCCAGCTTCGCGTAAATCCGCCTCGCATAGGCACCGAACGCATCCGTCGTCTTCAGCGGCAGGTCGCGCGGGAAGGGCAGGGCGATCGGGAAATAGTCGGCCATCTTGGCCGGCCCCGCCGTCAGCACCGCGCAGTGCGAGGACAGGAATACGGCTTCCTGGATCGAGTGCGTGACGAAGATGATGGTCTTGCCGCTCTCGCGCCAGATCCGCAGCATCTCCAGATTCATCTGCTCGCGCGTCAGCGCGTCCAGCGCGCCGAACGGCTCGTCCATCAAAATCAGTTTTGGATCGTGGATGAAGGCGCGCGCGATCGCGGTGCGCTGCTGCATGCCGCCGGAGAGCTCGCGCGGATATTTCTGCTCGTAGCCGGCAAGCCCGACCAGATTGAGCAGATCGCGCGCCCGCTCGCGCGCGGCTTTCATCGGTAGGCCCACGATCTCGGCCGGCAGCAGCACGTTGTCCAAAATGGTCCGCCATTTCAGCAGCAGCGCCTGCTGGAACACCATGCCGATGTCGCGGGTCGGATCGAACGGGCTGTTGGCATTGCCGATTGTGACGGTGCCGCCGTCGGCACTATGCAGGCCCGCAAGAATCTTCATCACCGTGGTCTTGCCGCAGCCGGACGGGCCGACCAGCGAGACCAGCTCACCTTCCTGCACGTCCATGGTGACGTCGGACACCGCCAGGAATTCGGCGCCGCCGCTGCGATAGACTTTTCGGACGCCGCGCAGGCTGATGAAGGGCCCGTCCGTCATGCCAGCCATTTGTTCAAATTGGCGGCGACGAAGGCATCGTCGCTGAGGTCGGCATGCTCGCGCGTGACGCGATCGATCTCCTCCTTCTGGCCGGGGCTGAGACCCTCGTTGGGATCGAGGCACCACAGACCTTTCAGCAGGCCCTGGCGCCGCAAGATCTCGTGACAGCCGGCGATGCAGCCGTGAAAATTGTTGGCGACGTCGAAGAAGGCGCTGTTGCAATCGGTGACGCGGGCATCGAGCGCGAGCAGATCGGCTGGCACGTTGTCCTTGTGCCGCGCCTGTTTGCAGCGCTCGAACTGTTGGATTGCGCTCGCGGTCCAGACCGACCAGTGGCCGAGCAGGCCGCCTTTGAAATAGGTGCGGGTGGTGACGCCCTTGTCACGCAAATCGAACGGCAGCATCAGATCGAGCAGGATGTGATCGTCATTGCCGGTGTAGAGCGCGACGCGGTCGAGCGCGCCGGCTGCGGCGACACCGCGCAGCACATCGAGGGTACGGTAGCGGTTGAACGGCGCGATCTTGATGGCGATGACGTTGTCGATCGAGGCAAAGCGCTGCCAGAATCGGCTCGACAGGATGACGCCGCCGACCGCCGGCTGAAGATAGAAGCCGACCAACGGGATCTCGGCGGCGACGGCCGTGCAATGCGCGATGATCTCGTCCTCGGAGGCGCTCCTCATCGCGGCGAGGCTGAGGAGCCCGGCGTGATAGCCGATGTCGCGCGCGGTACGGGCTTCCGTGGTCGCCTGATTGGTTGGACCGGCGAGGCCCGCAACCATCGCCAGCGGACGCCTGGTCCAGTTCGCGGCGGTCTCGGCGGCGAGCTCGAGCACGGGACGATAAAGGCCGACATCTCGGATTGCGAATTGCGTGGTGTGCACGCCGACGGCAAGGCCGCCTGAGCCGGCGTCGATGTAATAGCGCGTCAACGCGCGCTGATAAGTCTTGTCGAGCTCGCGCTCGGCGGTGAGCGCCAGCGGATGCGCCGGCATCACGGTGCCCTCGGCGATCAGCTTGCGGATGTCGGCGTTGATCTGGCTGTGGTGCATGATGTCCTATCCGAATTCAGGGCCGGCGACGGCGAACGGCATTTCCTCAGCCATGGCGGTGGCAGGGCCGAACCGCATGCGCTGGAACGGACGCTCGATGGTCCAGCCGGATGCGGTCAATCCTTCCAGGAATGCGGATTGTGATGCGATGGCGTCGACCAGAAGCGGGCCGGTCTCGGATCGCGCGATCGCATGAACCAGGGCCATCGCGGCCGCGGCGTTGTCGGCAAATAGCGGGCCGATATGGCGGGCGGTCCGGCCGTCGCGAACCAGCGCGATGGCGCCATGCGCGGAGACGATGCGCGAGCCCGAGCGCTGCGCGAAGGCGGTCAGGAGCGCGGTCCGGTCGAAACCGGTGGCCCGCCGGTCCCGCGCACGCAATGCATCGATGGTCGCGGATGACGTTGGTGGCGCTTCCGCTCGGGCCGGATTCACCAGCTTGAGCCGGCGCAATTGCAGGGTCGGCGTGAAGCCGAGTGGGCCGTAGACGGCGGCACCGTCGGGCGTGGCGTCGAGCCAGCTGGTCAGGCCGTTCCTGCGCGCCGTTTCCAGGCAGGCATCGACGAGACGCGTGGCGAAGCCGCGACGGCGATGCGTGCCTGATACCAGCACCATGCTGATCCAGGCGTTGTTGCCGGAATAGGGCAGCAGCGCGGCCGTGGCGACCAGCCGCATCCCGTCGCGGATTCCGAACACGACGCCATCGTGCAGGAAGACGCGCCAGTCCTCCTCGGTCTGGTTCCAGTGCGCTTCCGTCGACAGCACGAGCCCGGCGATCGCATCATCGACGCCGAGCTTGAGGATGGGCGGGCCGTCAGTAGCGTCCATCGCGCACCTCGTATTTGGTGGGCTTGCCGAGGCTCGGCATGGCGCGCGAGACCCAGTCGGCGGTCCAGGCGATCAACTGCTCGGTGTCGACCACCGGCAGGCCGAACAGCTCGACCGCCTTGGAGGTATCCGTGAGCCACGCCGTCGGTTCCTCCTTGCCTGATAGCACCGGCGCGCGGCCGAACCTTGCGCCGAATTTTGCCGCGAGATCGCGCACCGCAAGGATCTCGTGGCCGCTGACGTTGATCGGCGTGGTCGGCGCCGTGCAATGCGCGAGGCACCGCAGCGCCTGCGCGGAGGCATCGCCCTGCCAGATGAAATTGACATGGCCGAGGCTGACGTCGATCGGCGTGCCCGTCAGCACTTTTGTCGCGATGTCGTGCAGCACACCGTAGCGCATGTCGATCGCGTAGTTGAGGCGGAACAGCCGGCCGGGCGTCGAAAACTTGCGCGAAAAATATTCGAACATGCGCTCGCGGCCGACGCAGGACTGGGCGTATTCGCCGGGCGGGTTCGGCGCCATGTCCTCGGTCGAGCCTTTGCCGTCGACGGGCACGAACGGATAGATGCAGCCGGTCGAGAACGCCACGATCCGCGACGACGGGAAGGCCTGCGCGACCAGCGCCGGCACATGCGCATTCATCGCCCAGGTCAGCGACAGATCGCCCTCGGCGCCGAATTTGCGGCCGGCCATGAAGATGATGTTCGGTGCCTTCGGCAGCGCCTCAATGGCGGTCTCGTCCATCAGGTCGCAATTGATGGTCTCGACGCCGCGGGCGTGCAGCCATTCCTTGATACCGGCTTCGCTGAAGCGGGCGACGCCGATGACGCGGCGATCCGGCGCGGCGGCTTTCGCCAGACCAGCCAGCGTCGGTCCCATCTTGCCGGCAACACCCAAAATCATGATGTCGCCCTCGACCTTGGCGAGGTCGTCGATCAGCGCCTGAGAGGGACGGCACAGGAGATCGTCGAGCGCTGCGATATCAGGAATGGTCTTCGGCAGCGTCTGGCGGGTGAGCAGCATCGTTCGGTCCTTCGTTAGGCTTGCCTGGCGTCGCCGACCACGAACATGCGTTCGAGGACGAGCACCAGGCCGTAGAGAGCAACGCCCAGCAGCGTCAGCAGGACGACCGCCATCACCATCGCGGGCGTGTCGAGCGAGGACTGCACCTGGATCATGAGGTAGCCGAGCCCGCGCTCGGAGGCGATGAACTCGCCGACGATGGCGCCGGCGACCGCGAGGATGGCGCCGACTTTCATGCCGGAGAACACATAAGGCAGCGATCCCGGCAGCTGGATCTTGCGGAACAGCGTCCAGCGCGAGCCGCGCAGCGATTTGACGAGGTCCAGCAGATCAGGCTCGACCTCGCGCAGTCCCCGCGCGGTGGTGAGCAGGATCGGGAAGAAGCAGATACTGAAGGCGATCAAAATGTTCGGAACGATGCCGTAGGAGAACCAGACGATGAGGAGCGGGCCGAGCGCGACCTTCGGGATCATGTTCAGCGTCACGAACAGCGGCAGCAGCGCCATGCTCAGCAGCGGCGCCCAGCTGAAGATGACGGCGAGCGCGACCCCGACGAAGGCGCCGAGCGCAAAGCCACCGAGGATCTCGATTGCGGTGACCAGCGCGTTGGCGCCCCAGGCATAGTTCGCGGTGCCCAGCGTCTGCACCGTCGCGAGCGGGGAGGGCAGGATGAATTTCGGCACGTGGAAGGCGTCGACCAGGACCTGCCAGAGCACGAGCACGACGAGATGCACGATCAGGATGATCGCAAAGCTGCGTGCCGGGCTTGCTCCGTCGGCTGCCACCCGTCTGCTCCCTTTTGTCCGCGGCCTCGCTGGCCACAACGGTAAGCCTAACCGGCCTCGGGTCAAGTTTCAACCAGTTGGTTGATTATGGCCGGAGCGACTGCAGCACGAGATCGACGACATGGCGGCGGCGGGAGCGGCGCTGGGCGCGGCTCGACAGGTCCTTGCCGAAGATCGCCGACAGCGTCGGCGTGTTCGAGAAGAAGAAATAGCTCAGCCCCGCAATGGAGATATAGAGCTGGATGGGATCGATCCCCTTGCGGAACATGCCGCTGCGCACGCCTTCATGCAGGATGTGGGAGACGCTCTTGACCAGCGGCGAATGCATCGCCTCCAGCCGCGTCGAGCCGCGGACGTGGCGGGCGCCGCCGCGGTTCTCGTCGTTCAGAAGCACGATGAAATCAGGGTTTGCGGCGAGGTGGTCGAACGAGGCCTCGATCAGCCGGCGGATCGCCTTGTCCGGCGGCAGGCCTTCGAGATTGAGCTTGCGCTCCTGCTCGCGGATGTCCTCATAGACCCACTCGAGCACGGCAAGGTACAGCGCGTCCTTGTCGCCAAAGTAGTGATAGACCAGCTGCTTGTTGACACCGGCGCGCTCGGCGATCTCGTCGACGCGGGCGCCCGCAAAGCCGTGCCGGGCGAACTCCTGGCGTGCTGCGGTGAGCAGCTTCTTGCGGGTGGCGATGGGATCGCGCCGCTGCGGCACGGTGTCGCCAGATCGTTTTGCAGGCATTTCCAACCAAACAGTTGACAAGTGGAGGGCGGGCTTGTTGCATTGGTATCCTCACACGGGGAGAGCGACAAGCCGGGTCGCGGGCAATGAGGAGAGATGCGATGAAGCATTTGCAGGCGGCGTTGGTGGCGCTGGTGCTCGGTTTGCCGGCAGCGCCGGCAGGCGCGGGCGAGGCGGTCAATCTCATCCTGAACTGGACGCCGACGGCGGACCACTCGCCTTACTACTACGCCAAGGCGCTAGGCTGGTACGAGAAGGCGGGCATCGACCTCACCATCGAGACCGGCAAGGGCTCGGGCGTCTCGGCCGCCAAGGTCGGCTCGGGCGGTTCGCCGTTCGGCGTCGCCGACCTTGCCACCATGCTGGTGGCCAAGAGCAAAGGTGCCGACACGGTTGCGGTGATGAGCGTCTACGCCAACACCGGCCAGACCTTCTACTGGCTGAAGAGCTACGGCGTGAACGGGGTGAAGGATTTTGCCGGGCACAAGATCGGCAATCCGCCGGGCGACGCCTCGCGCGTGATGTGGCCGGCCTTCGCCAAAGCCGCAGGCCTTGCGCCCGATGCGGTCGGCTTCGTCAATGTCGGGCCGACCGCGAAGATCGCGGCGCTGAAGAGCCACACCGTCGACATCATCAGCGACTTCTACAACGAGCACGATTTGAAGGTGATCGAGTTCGGGCAGGACCTCGGCTACGTCAACTGGAAGGACATCGGGCTCAACCCTTACGGCAACTCGCTGATCGTCAACGGCGCCTATCTCCAGAAGAACCCGAAGGTGGCCGAGGACTTTGTCCGCGTCACGCAGAAGGCCTTCGCGGCCTGCGTCGCCGACGTCACGCCCTGTCTGAAGGCGCTGCTCGACCAGGTCTCCGGCCTCGACCAGGCGAACCAGGAGCGCCAGTGGGAGCGCATCAAGTTCCTGATGACGGACGAGTTCACGACGACCAATGGTCTCGGCTGGATCGACGGCGAGCGGATGAAGAAGGACTATGAGCTGGTCCAGACCTATCTCGGCATGGAGAAGCCGTTCGACGTCAGCACGGCATTCACGACGAAGATGCTGGATCCCGGCATCAAGATGGATGCGAGCAAGGTGAAGAAATAGGAGCGCGGGCGGGTACGGCCTGACTGCGGCCGCGCGTCATCAGCTTTTCTTCATGTCGTAGACGTGTTCAGGCCCGGGAAAGGCGCGCGACCGCACGTCGGCGGCATAGCTTTCGATCGCGGCCTCCATGGCCGGACCGAGATTGCCGTACCGCCGGACGAATTTCGGGGTTCGCGGCGACAGCCCGAGCATATCCTCGAGCACGAGCACCTGGCCGTCGCAGGCCGCGCTCGCACCGATGCCAATGGTGGGGATCGCAATCGTCTCCGTAATCTTGCGCGCCAATGGTTCGGCCACGGCTTCGACGACGACCGAGAATGCACCGGCATCGGCGACGGCCTTCGCATCGTCCTCGATGGGGCCCCAGTCAACCTCGTTGCGCCCTTGGGCACGAAACGAGCCGAGCGTGTTGATGGATTGCGGCGTCAGGCCGATATGGCCCATCACCGGAATGCCGCGTCCGGACAGGAACGCAATCGTCTCCGCCATGCGGACGCCGCCTTCCAGCTTCACGGCGCCGCATTGTGTCTCCTTCATGATCCGCACGGCGGAGTTGAACGCCTGCTCTCTGGAGGCTTCATACGATCCGAACGGCATGTCGACGACGACCAGTGCCTGCTTCGAGCCACGCATCACGGCCGCGCCCTGGAGGATCATCATCTCGAGCGTCACAGGCACCGTCGTCTCGAAGCCGTGCATCACGTTGCCAAGGGAATCGCCGACCAGAATGACATCGCAATGCCGATCCACCAGCGCTGCCGTATGCGCGTGATAGGAGGTCAGCATGACGATCGGTTCGCCCCGCTTGCGTGCACGGATATCCGGCGCGGTCTTGCGTCTGATGGCGGACTGAACTGACATGATCGGCTCCTTCAGCGAGGGGCGGGATCGAAGCCAGATGCCACGATCGTGTCAATCGCGCCTGTGATCACGATGGACGGCGCGAGAGGTGAGGGGCGGGGGCACGCAGGCTCTGCGCCGTCATTGCGAGCGCAGCGAAGCAATCCAGAGTCTTTCCACGGAGGCAGTCTGGATTGCTTCGCTGCGCTCGTAATGACGACGTAGACAGAGCGGCGCGCCAATCTATCACCGTCACCCTGAGGTGGCCGCTTCTTCAGCGGCCCTCGAAGGGCGACGGCCCGGCTCCTTCCGCGCGGCTCGCTGCTCGGCCGCGCATCCTTCGAGGCTCCCCATGGGACGCGTTGCGTCCCATGCCTCGCACCTCAGGATGACGGGGTGAGATTGGCGCCCTGCTTGAGACCCGCCCCCACCCCACGTATCCCCACGGAGAAATTAACCGGCCATTAACCATATCGGCGGCATCGTTAACCATTCAATAACAGGGAACGAGTCGGCCGCCATGGAGGCTGCAGCAAAAGTCCAACGCCAAATGGTGCGCCTGCGCGGGCGCTCCTATGTGGCCTTCGTGTTCGTGCCGACGGTTCCGATCCAGGACTGGCTCCAGGAAATCGACACCACCATCGCCCGCTCGCCGGGTTTCTTCGCCGGCCGGCCCGTGGTGATCGACCTGTCCTCGGTCGACCTCAGCCAGTCCGGCATCGGCCATCTGCTCACCAGCCTTCAGGATCGCAACATCCGCGTGCTCGGCATCGAGGGCGTGGAGGAGGGCCGGTTGACGCCCTCCATGCCGCCGGTGCTCTCGGGCGGGCGGAGCTGCGTGATCGAGCCGACCGCGCCGAAGAAGGCGGAGGCGAAGGCCGAGACCAAGCCGACCTCGCTGTTGCTGGAGACCCCCGTGCGCTCCGGCCAGACCGTGATCTTCCCGGAAGGCGACGTCACCATTCTGGGTTCGGTCGGCTCCGGCGCGGAGGTCGTCGCCGGTGGTTCCATCCACATCTACGGCGCGCTCCGCGGCCGCGCCATGGCGGGCGTGAACGGTCACACCAGCGCGCGTATCTACTGCCAGAAGATCGAGGCCGAACTGCTTGCAATCGATGGGTTTTACCAGACTGCGGACGACATCGACGCGGCCTTGCGCGGCAAGCCGGCGCAGGCCTGGCTGCAGGGGAATACCATGCGAATTACAGCACTGAACTGACCAGAAGGAGATTTTTGAGATGGCCAAGGTACTGGTCGTGACATCAGGCAAGGGCGGCGTCGGCAAGACCACGACGACCGCCGCGCTGGGCGCTGCGCTGGCGCAACGCGGCGAGAAGGTTGTCGTCGTCGATTTCGATGTCGGCTTGCGCAACCTCGACCTCGTGATGGGCGCCGAACGCCGCGTCGTGTTCGACCTCATCAACGTGGTGCAGGGCGTCGCAAAACTCCCGCAGGCGCTGATCAAGGACAAGCGGCTTGAGAACCTCTGGCTGCTGCCGGCTTCGCAAACCCGCGACAAGGACGCGCTGACGGAAGAGGGCGTCGGCAAGGTCATCGATGATCTGCGCAGCCGTTTCGACTGGGTGATCTGCGACAGCCCGGCCGGCATCGAGCGCGGCGCCTCCATGGCGATGCGCTTTGCCGATGAGGCCGTCATCGTCACCAATCCGGAGGTGTCCTCGGTGCGCGATTCCGACCGCATCATCGGCATGCTCGATTCCAAGACGGTGCGGGCCGAGAAGGGCGAGCGCGTCGAGAAGCACATTCTCATCACCCGCTACGATGCCTCGCGCGCCGCGCGCGGCGAAATGCTGACCATCGACGACATCCTCGAAATCCTTGCCACGCCCTTGCTCGGCATCATCCCCGAGAGCCAGGACGTGTTGAAGGCTTCCAACGTCGGCACGCCAGTGACGCTGTCGAACGCGGACGGCGCACCCGCGCGGGCCTATATCGACGCGGCGCGGCGGCTGTGCGGCGACACCGTGCCGATGCAGGTGCCGACCGAGCGCAAGGGTTTCATGGATCGTCTGCTACGACGGAGGGCCGCATGAGCATGGGTCTGCTTCGGCTTCTCCGCGGCAAAAAGCCCTCTGCACCGGTCGCTCGTGAGCGGTTGCAGATCCTGCTTGCCCATGAACGCGGAATGCGCGGCCAGCCCGATCTGCTCGGTGTGCTGCGTGAGGAAATTTTGGCCGTCGTGTCCAGGCACGTGACGCTGGACCCGACAAAAGTCATCGTGCGGCTCGAGCGCGGCGACGAGGTCTCAACCCTCGAGGTCGATATCGAGGTGCCCAACGATTTCGAGCGCAAGAAGGCGGCGGTCGCGTAGGGGACGCGACTGACGACGGCCCATATTGGGGTGGGTGATAGGGCGGTCCGCTGGGCATAGCGGGCCGCCCTTGTCGTTTGACCAGCGGAACGGCACAAGCGGTCAGGCCGTTATCCTGGACCCGCGGAGCGCCGAGCCGGGCGCCGCGGTTTCCTTCAATCGGGAGAGCGCCCATGATGTCCGAGGTCCAGGTCCATACCGTTGCGCGGCAGATGCTCGAAAAGCACGGCTTCGCTGCAATTGCGAAGGCCGCCGAGCAGGCCCAGGCCTGCGAGGGCCGCGGCGAGGCCGATGAGGCCAGGGAATGGCGTCACATCGAGGACGCCATGAAGATCATGCGCGGGCCGCATCATAGCTGACACCTGCGGAGCCCGAGGGCGCTTAGCGCTGCCTGCGATCGACGGCTTGCTGGGAACTGCTATTCCGCGCCTGCGGCTGGCCACGCTCGCCCGTCTCCTTGCAGGGAAGTGGTTCCCATGAGCCGTCCGGTGCCTGCTGATAGGCACTACACGATGACAACGAGGTCGATTTGTCCTCGCTCCTCTGGGCGTCGGAATTCTTTGCCAATGCCGGGGCGGTCAGCGCCATAGCGGCTGCGAATGCGCCGGCGAAAACGACATGGATGATCCGCATGAGGTCCTCCTTTTCGATTTCGAAGAGGCCCGCATGCTGGCAAAAATTGTGACAATTGTTAGCCACGACGGCGCTTCCGCCGTCGCGTGCTTAACGTTGCGAAAATCGGCTCGCTAGCCGCCCTTGCTGCGGATCAGGCCGGCGGTCTTCTGTTTCTCGCACCAATTGCTCATGCCGAGCCGGCGTTGGTCGAGATCGGTCATCTGGGTCGCGACGGCGACCTCCGCCATGATGTCGTCGGCCTGCTTCTCGCCCATCTTGCCGCCGGTATGCATCCAGGCAATCGCCTTGCGCACCTGCTCGGTGGTGCCGTCGGGCAGCTGCATCTGCTGCGCCCTCTGCACCAGATCCTGGTAGACGACATCGGTGCCCGGGCATTCGACTTTGGCGGCGAAGGCCTGCAAGACCATGGTCACATAGGTCGAACGCGGATGGTCGTCAGCCGCCTGGGCTGGGGCCGCGATCAGCAACAGGCTGGCCATCAGAAAACCGGTGCGCATTCCTGGGTATCCTCCTCGATTTTTTTGCAAGGCTAGTTTTTTGCAAGGCTAGCGTTCGGCGCGCCGCTCCGCAATGGTGCCGTGCCGCAATTGTCGCACCCTGCTGCGGTGCGCTAAATTGGCGGCTCCCGGACCCGGAGCGCGACATGAGCCTGTTCAGCACGCCGTTCGATCCCGTCAGAGACACAGCGCTCGTCACCGGCGCCGGCAACGGCATCGGCCGTGCGATCGCGCAGGCTCTGGTCGGCGAGGGCGTCCGGACGGTGTTCGCCGATATCAGCGCGGAACGGGTGACTGCCGCGATTGCCGCGAGCAGCAGGCCCGAATTGGCGGTGCCCTGGGTCGGCGATCTCGCCACGCTGGACGCCTGCGACGCGCTGCTGGCCGCCGCACATGCCGCGCTCGGCGAGGTCTCGCATTTCGTCCACAGCGCCTCGCCGCCGCGGCGCGAGGCCGATCACGCGCTCGCGGTCGATCGCAGGACCTGGCAGGAGATGCACGCCGTCAACCTCGATGCCGGCTTTCATCTGGCGCGCGAGCTCGCAAAACGGCTGATCGCGGCGAAGCGGCCCGGCTCGTTCCTGTTCCTCACCTCGCTGCATGCGGGCACGCCGCGCAACCTGCCGCATTATTCGACGGCGAAGGCGGGGATGGCGATGCTGGTGAAGGAGCTCGCGAAGAGCTTTGGGCGTTACGACATCCGCGTCAACGCGCTGGTGCCGGGTGCGATCGCGGCCGGCGGATTCGTCGCGGATGCTTCGCTCGCAAAACACATTCCGCTCGGGCGTCTCGGCGCGGCTGATGACCTCGCCCCGATGGCGCTCACGGTGCTCTCGAACAAGCTCTCGGCTTACGTCACCGGCGCGGCCTTCGTCGTCGACGGCGGGCTGTCGCTGACAAACTGGTTCGAAGCGCCTGTCTTGGACGAATAGCTTAGCGCTGCCAGGCCGGCACGGGATCGAGCGGCGTGCGATAGACCTCGTTGTGATCGCGGTCGGTGACGCGCACCGCGCAGCCTTTCTGCTGTAACTCCGGCTTCACCTGCGACAGCTCGGTGGCCAGTTGAACGGCGCGATCGGAGGCGACCTCGATGTCTTCGAGGATGATTCCGCCCTGGTTCTTGAACTCTTCACCAACCACGAGATCGAAGGAATAGTAAGGCATCCGAATTCCCCGGTGTGACGACCCAAATCTTGAAGAGGAGTCTTCAAGAGAAGCCTTCAACGGAAGTCTTCAACACATGCCGGATGATATCACTGAGTCTCTGATTTTCGAATGAACGGGCCGCACAATCTCTGTGCCTATAGCGCAGAAATGATGTGCAACACGCGGGCGCATTAAGATTTTATTAAATATGTCGGCGCGATCATAAGGCATGGAATTGCAGCAGAACCGGACTCCGGGAACCGGCAGCTGCAAGAGAAGGCCGTCGGCATAGATCCCGACGGCCTTTTCTCTTGATGGACGACGATCGACGCATCGATCTCCGTAGTCGCCCGGACTCAACGCATCACATCGAGTCGGACAGCTTACGCAACGCGCGCGTTGTCGCGCGATGCCGGTCTTTTGACGCAGCTCTAGTGCACCGGCATCGGCGGGCGCACGACGGGTCCGTCGTCATCGGCAACGGCCTGTGTCGTCGTAACAGGTGCGACCGGCGGCGGGACCGTGGCGGCCTGCGAAGACGGCGGCGGAGGCGCGAGCGGCGTCGGCGGATACGCCGGCATATAGGTCTGCGACACGGCGGGTCTGGGCTTGCGAACCGGCGGCGGTGCAGGACGCGACGGCAGCGCGGACACGCGAGCGCGCGGATCGACCGGCCTCGTCTCGGCCACGGGCTTCGGCGCGGAGGGCTTCGCCATCTCGCGCGCCATCTGCTCCTGTCCAGCCTTCAACTCGGCGATGCTCGCCTTGAGCGTTTCGATCTGTTGCGCCATCGCGGCGAGATCGCGTGTCATCGACTGCACCGACTGCGCTGGATCGGACGGCGTTGCTCCGGGCACGGCCGCAGCCTGAGCCGCGGGCGGCGTCGCAGATTGGTCGGCCGTCTGATCGGTGGCCGCTTCGACTGCGGGCGGGGCGGCCTGCGCGGCGGCGACAGGAGTTGTCTGCGACGTCGAAGGCAGCAGCGAGGCCAATGCCGGCGTCCATTCGGCAAGCATTTGCCTTGCCCTGTCGCCGTGTTGCTCCCAGGCGATGGCGGCGGCCGCGCTGCCGCCCGCAAACAGGAACGTGACGAACGCGCCGCGCAGCCATTTGCCGGCGGCGGATCGTTTTGGCCGGCCGTGACCATCGCTCGCCGTCAGGCGCACGGCCGTGTCGACCGGTGGCGCTGCCGCAGCGGGCTTCTCGTAGACCACATTGATTGTGGGCTCCGCGCGCGCCGGCTCAGGCGTGAACTTCGGATTGATCCTGGGTTCGGGACGGGGCGTGATCTCAGGCGCCAGCGCGGGCGCAACGCCGATCGGGCGCGAGGCCAGCACCATCTCCGGCGAGATCTGAACCGCGTCGTGCGGATCGTTGTCCTTGACCGTGTCCTTCACGATCTCATCGACGATTTGCCTGGGGTTCAGCGTCGCGAGCATCGCAGCTCCTTTGAAGCTTTGTTCGTCCGCATTGGCGCGAGCCGATCTGTTGAGGTGGCCCATCCAAATCTGAATGAGGTTTGCCCGATGGCGCACGAGTCCAGCCGGGTTTGACGAAAGCAAGGCGAGGGGATGGAGATGATGCGACGCTCCTCCGCCGTTTGTGGTGATGGAACCCGTTCTGCCCAACACGGGGACGTGTTCCAGCCTGCCTTGTTTTCAGCACGATTTGGGCAGCATCTGGCGATGCTGGGGGCGCTGTTGTCCGCTATTGGGGGGCCGGCGGTGCCAAAATCTCTACTTGCTTTGTTCGTCGTAGCCTTGCTGCCGCTCGGCGGTTGCATGCAGGCGACGCTTTCGCCATCGACCGACGCGAGCATGACGCCGCGCGATCGCCAGTTGCTCTCGCACACGCCTTACGCCCAGGCGAATGTGCCCGAGCAATATCTCCGTCACATCGTCGATTATCCGCGCAAGGAGCAGCCGGGCACGATCCTGGTCGATACCGACGCGCGCTACCTCTATTTCGTGCTGCCGGATGGCAAGGCGATCCGCTACGGCGTCGCGGTCGGCGAGGAGGCCATGGCCTTCTCCGGCGTGGCGCGGGTCGGTCGCCTCGCGGAATGGCCGGACTGGGTTCCGACGGCGGAGATCCAGGCGCGGCTCGGACCCTATCCGGCGCGTGTTGCCGGTGGTCCCGCCAATCCGCTGGGCGCGCGCGGCATCTATCTCTATACCGGCAACAAGGACACGCTCTACCGCATCCACGGCACCAACCAGCCCGAATATATCGGGCAGGCGATCTCGTCGGGCTGCATCCGGATGCGCAACGAGGACGTGATCGATCTCTACGACCGCGTGAAGCTCAATTCGACCGTCGTCGTGCTGCCGCCCGGACAGAACGCACAGGTCGAGGCGGGTAGGAACTGGCGCGGGTGAGAGGAGCTCACCCTGGCGTGAATGCGCGCAGGACTGACGATTCCTGAAGAGTGAATTGCTTCACAGGAGATGCGCTGGTTTTGCGCTATGCCTCAATGGCCGGTTGCCATTGGAGGCATCATGCAAAAATTTCTGGCTCAATTGAATGAAAGCGACCGCGGGGTCGTCCGCAAGTGGCGGCTGGCGTCCCTCGGCTTTTATGGATCGATCCTGGCCGGAATGGTCGTGTATATGGCGCTGCATTGGACACCGGAGGTCAATTATGCCTCGGTCGATGCCATAGCACATCCAAAGGTCATGAGCGCGCCACGGCACTGAGCGCAACGTGTCCCGGTCGGGTCTCACTCCTCGGGCCGGGCAATCCGCCATTGCAGCGTCGTCGCATTGCCGTTGGCATCGCCCGGCGCCCTGTCGGCGGGCGAGGTGTAGAGCGGGCGGTAGCGGTAGGCCCACATCTTGCTGCCGTCGTTGCGGCTGATCACGGTGAAGTCGCCGACGGCCTTGGCGTCGGTCGTTGCGGTCAGCGGGACCCAGCTTTCGGCGCACTTGCCATTGCAGTTCGAACTCTTGCCGTTGGTGTCGCGCTCATAATAGTAGAGCGTCATGCCCTTGAGATCGACCAGCTTGGGGCCCTGCTTGGTCAGGACCACCTTCGCCGGTGCGGTCGTGGCCTCGGGCTTCGGCGCAGGAGCAGCTTCGCCGCCATGTCCGTTCGCGAGCGCAGGAACTGCCGAGAGCACGATGACCGCGGCCGCGATGTGGAACCTGAGCATCCGAAACTCCCGAATCGGCAAAGTTAATCGCGCGTTAAGCGCAGAATGTTGCCGAGGCTAACAGCCGAAGGTTAGTTCCAGGTTTCGCGGCACTGCGAAACATACTGATAGAAATACGGGGTTAGGCCTCGCGCAAAGGCGCGCGGCTGAGCTCGTTGCCGGCGGCAATGGCCTTGCGCAACAGCCGCATCAGCTCATCGCCTTCCCCAGTGCTGAGGCCTTGCAGCATGATGCGCTGCGCCGATTCCACCGCAGGCGTGATCTTGCGCAGCGTGCGCCGGCCCTCGTCGGTGATCTCGAGCTCGCGTGCGCGCCGATCGCGGCTACTGGCGCGCCGCTCCGCCAGCCCCTTCTGCACCAGGCGGTCGATCACGCCGGTGATGGTGGTACGATCGTAGGCGATCAGGCCTGCGAGCGTCACCTGGTCGAGCCCCGGATTGGCCTTGATGGTCGCAAGGGCTGCGTATTGCACCGGCGTGAGATCGAATCCGGCTTCGCCAACCTCGGCCAGGAACACCGCGACCGCGATCTGCTGGAACCGGCGCGCCAGATGTCCGGGCATGTCGCTGTTGTCTTTCACGAAGTTCTCCTCGGCAGCAGGGAGGGGCGCGATTATTGACAAGTATACTGATAGTCAGCATACTGAGCAATATCGAAGAAGACGTTGACGGGAGAGGTGCTCATGCAATTCCATCTCAATGGATTTCAGCCGGGCGACCCTGAAATCGCCGATCCTGCCGAACGCATTCAGGCCTCCGGCGCTTCGGGCGCCGTGCCCACGGAGGTCGACGTCCTCATCGTCGGCTGCGGCCCTGCGGGCCTGACGCTCGCGGCCCAGCTCGCGCAATTCCCTGATATCAAGACCTGCATCGTCGAGCAGAAGCCAAGCCGCTTGCTGGTCGGGCAGGCCGACGGTATCGCCTGTCGCACCATGGAGATGTTCCACGCCTACGGCTTCAGCGAGCGCGTGTTGAAGGAAGCCTGTTGGGTCAACGAGACGACGTTCTGGAAGCCGGACGAGCGGACGCCCGAGAAGATCATCCGCAGCGGCCGGGTGCAGGACGTCGAGGACGGGCTGTCGGAATTCCCGCACGTCATCCTCAACCAGGCGCGCATCCATGACGGCTTTCTCGACGTCATGCGCAAGGCGCCGGCGAAGCTCGAGCCCCATTACAGCCGCCGCCTGCTGGACCTCCATGTCGATCCGGCCGCGGGCGCTACCGATCACGCCGTGACCGTGCGTATCGAGCGCGTCGATGCCGGCAATGAGGGCAAGGTCGAGACCATCAAGGCGCGCTATGTCGTCGGCTGCGACGGCGCGCGCAGCACCGTGCGCAAATCGATCGGCCGCGAGCTGCATGGCGATTCCGCCAACCACGCCTGGGGCGTGATGGACGTGCTGGCGGTGACCGATTTTCCGGACATTCGCTTCAAGAGCCTGATCCAGTCGGCGAAGGACGGCAGCCTGCTGATCATTCCGCGCGAAGGCGGCTACATGGTCCGGCTCTATGTCGAGCTCGCAAAACTCGACGTCGGCGAGCGCGTCGCCAGCCGCAACATCACCGCGGAGAACGTGATTGCGAAAGCACAGCGGATCCTCAAACCGCATACGCTGGAGGTGAAGGAGATCGGCTGGTGGTCGGTCTACGAGATCGGCCAGCGTCTGACCGACAAGTTCGACGACGTGCCGGAGGCCGAGATCGATACGCGCCTGCCGCGCATCTTCATCGCCGGCGATGCCTGTCATACCCACAGCCCGAAGGCGGGGCAGGGCATGAACGTCTCGATGCAGGACGCCTTCAATCTCGGCTGGAAGCTCGCCGCTGTGCTGCAGAAGAAAAGTGCGCCAACTCTGCTGCATTCCTACTCCGCCGAGCGGCAGGCCGTTGCAAAGGAGCTGATCGACTTCGATCGCGAGTGGGCGGGGATTTTGGCTTCCGCAGCGAAAGTTGGTGGTGCGGATGCCGCCAAGACGCAGGACTATTTCGTCAAGCATGGGCGCTACACGGCGGGCACGGCGACGCACTATCGTCCGTCGGTTCTCACGGGAGCGACGTCACATCAGCATCTCGCCGAAGGCTTCGTCATCGGGACGCGCTTCCATTCCGCGCCGGTCATCCGGCTTGGGGACGCCAAGCCGGTTCATCTCGGCCATGCCGGGCAGGCGGATGGACGCTTCCGGATCTACGCGTTTTCGCCTGCTGAGAATCCCGCAGCGTCGGGCTCGGCCATTCGTGCTCTGTGCAATTTCCTCGCCGAGTCCCGGCAATCTCCGATCCGGCGATATACGCCCAGAAGCGGCGACATCGATGGCGTGATCGACCTGCGCGCGGTGTTTCAACAGGAACATCGCGATCTCGCCATCGAGGCGACGCCGCCGATGCTGCTCCCAAGCAAAGGCCGCTACGGTTTGTACGACTACGAGAAAATGTTCTGCCCGGACTTCAAGAGCGGCCATGATGTCTTCACGATGCGCGGCATCGACCGGAAGGCCGGCTGCATGGTTGTCGTGCGGCCTGACCAGTACGTTGCAACCGTGTTGCCGCTCGATGATTTTGCTGCGCTTGCGTCGTACTTCGATGCGTTCATGTTACCGGTGAGCTGACGGATTGCCGTTCTCAGCGCTGTGCCGATGAACGGCAAATGAATATTGAACCGCGGGTGGCGTGCATCTCGATCTTTCGGCGGATGCGACCTCTGTGCGCGGAACGCTCGTTCCGCCCGCGCGTTCCGACTCGAAGAGGAGGAATACGCCATGAGGCTCAGAACCGCTTTAGTTGCCGCATTGCTGCTTGCCCCGACGGCCGCGCTGGCCGCGCCGGGCATCGTCACCGTCTCGACCGGCCTGCGTGCCGGGCCGGGTTCGGGCTTTCCCCTGGTCGATCGCATCCCCGAGGGCGCCCGCGTCAACATCCATGGTTGCCTGCGCGGCAATGCCTGGTGCGACGTGAGCTTCTCGGATGATCGCGGCTGGGTGTCGTCGCAATATCTCGAATATCTCTACCGCAATCACTACGTCTATCTGCCCGACTATATCGACGAGATCGACGTGCCCGTCGCGCCCTTCGTGCTGAGCTCGTACTGGTCGAGCTATTATGAGGCGCGGCCCTGGTATCGGCGGCACGCCTACTGGAATAGTTACTGGACCTCGCATCAGAACGTCGCGGCGCGGATGACGATCGATCCGCATGCGGCCCGTATCGGCCGCGCGGCGACGCGTGATGCTGCAATCGCGCTGGGACGCAACGGCGCGAATGCCAGGGACAACATCGGGGGCCGCGCCGCGATTTCCGGACGTGACGCCGCAACGGCACGGCACGACGCCGCAATCGCCAAGCGGGAAGCAGCGGTCGCGGCTGACCGGACGCGCGCCGGGCGGCACGATCGCGTCGTGAACGAACGGATCGCTGTGCAGAACCATAATCCGCGCGATGCGCAGGCGCGCATGATGCACGACCATGCGGCGGCGAGCCGCGCGGCTACGGCGCGCGCGCAACCGATGGCACGAGCGCATGAAGCGCCGCGTGTCTCGGCGGCACCTGCCGCGCGTCCTGCGATGCCGCATGTGGCGCAGCCGAACGTCAGCCATGGCGCGCCGATGAATGCGCATGCGCAGATGCCGGCGCCGCGCGCGGCTGCACCTGCGATGGCCCATCCCGGCGGCGGTGCTCCGCACATCAATGCTGCTCCGCGTGGTGGTGCGCCGGCCGGTGGTCCCGGCGGCGGGCACGAGAAGCATTAGCGTTGTCAACGAAAGCCCGGCCCTCGCGCCGGGCTTTCTGTATGGATGCCCCGGGTTCCCTGCGCGTACAATTTAAGACGGTTCTTCGCGGGCAGATTTCATCGATCGTAAGATGTGTATCCAAAGATGTAAGCATCCACTCGGGGCAGCGGGGCACGGGAGGATGAGATGAGACAGAGTCAGGCGGAGACGCGCCGCCATAATGTCGCGAAGCGGTCGATGACCACAGAGGCCAAAAAGCTGTCCGGCCTGATTGCCGGACTGCGCAAATCGCTTGATGCCATTCACAAGCAGCGAGCGAGCACCAAGCTCACCGGCGCCGAGATGGGTCTTCTCGATGAGCGCCGCAACAATCTGTTGCTGACGATCGCTGCCCTCGACGACCGCCTCTCGGCGGTGCAGGGACTGATCGATCTCGGCCGCCCGCACGTCATCCGCGTGCACTAAGCGCGGGCGCTAGCGGTTCCGTCGCGGCGGCGATGGGCCCGGGCCCGGCTTGCGGTTTTGCATGGCATAGGGATTGGCGCAGCACTGGGCGGATTGCCCGGACGCTGTCGCCACGCACTGCGCTATCGGGATTGCGCGGATCATAGGTCTGCGCGGCAGCCGACATCGCGCCGGACAGGCCTGCACCAAGCAAGCCCGCGGCAAGCGGAATCGCATTCATGATCCCTGGCGCGATCGTGGATGGCACCAAATTGCCACGCTCCCGGCGAATTGCCGCCAAAGCCCGCTGCCACGAGGGAAACGGGTGCAGGGCAACGCAAGGGGATGGGCATTGGCCTATAAAATGATCGCAGAACGCGATAATGAGAAGTGCAGTTTCGCCCGCGAGAGCCGGCTGCTCATCGTGGCGAAAGCAAGGGTGTGGGCCAGTGAGGGGTGGCGGGTCGTCATCACCGACCAGGACGGCAAGGCCTATACGCCGCCCGAATTCGATCAATTGCTGGCGGCCTGACCGCGCAACGGGGCTAGGGGACGAGATTTGACTTCGCTATTTCGACCGGGGCGCGAGGTGATCGCGCCCCTGATGACTCTCGCGGCCGTCGCCACACTGACGGTGACTGTCGCGTCCGCGCAAAATCTCGATGCCGGCAAGCCGGCCGAGAAGCTGTTCGCCGACGGCTGCACGACCTGCCATCGGAGCCCGCGTGGTCTTGCCAAGGGGCGCATGAGCCTGACGCTGTCCTGGTTCCTGACGGATCATTACGCGACCAGTTCCGACACCGCCAAGGCGCTCGCAGCATATTTGCAGTCCGTCGACGGACCGCCGCCGCGCGCGGCGGTGAAGCCCGGCGCGAAGCCGTCCAAGTCCGCGCCGCGCCCGCCCAAGCCGGTGACAAGCCGCTAGGCCGCGGACTCACAACGCGCGGCAAGCCATAGCCGGATAGATGCGAGTTGGACGAAGGCGAGGTCGTTTCCCGCAAGCCTGTCGTCGTGCGTCGCCACACGACGACATTGCTTGATCCTCGCGCAGAATTTCACTTCCGGCTTTTCGACTATTCTTGTGGACGCGCGGCGTCATCAGAATGTTTGAGCCCGGCGCATTCGCGCATCACAGTTGTTACCCCCGCATCCAGATCTCGGGCGATGGCAAGGGCTTCGGCGCTGGCATAAGGCAATAAATAACTTTCCATTTGGTCGTACGAGAGATGCACGCCATCGGGACGTTCATCAATGAGGATTGTGACAGGAGCGTAAGATCCAGCATCGGGCACGTGCTTGACCATCTCCTTCATGATGAGCGGATTTCCGACGACAAATCGCATGATCTTAGGTGTCTCGCTTCCTGTTTCGCGCCGCAGAATGTCGCCCAAGTCGAATTCCGCGAAAAGCATAAGACCCGTACGCCCGAGACCGCTTTGCACAACGCGCTCCAAATCCCGGAAGTTGTTTGTTGCCCGCGTCGCCCTGAAAAATTCGATCATGTCGGGCTGCCCGATGGCCGACCTGAGCGTGGCCACTACCGCGTCGAATGGTTTCGAGCTTGTGAGGCTGAAGCGAGCCACTTCCACTTTCGCGATCGTCATTTTATCCTCTTCAATACTCTCATGGATGAGTGCCAAGCCTGGCTCAAGAGCCGCGATGCGGGACCGGCCGGCCCGGGCTGAGTAACGCCATTTGCAGTGAGCGCTCCCGGCACGAGGGCGCCGGGAGCGGCGTCGTCACTTTGCGAGCGAGGCCTTTTCGATCACCGCGGCGACTTCTTTTGCATGAACGACGAGCGAAGCATGGCTGCCGGCGACTTCCGTCGTCTGGGCCTTCATACCGGCGGCAAAAAGCTTCTGAACCTCCGGTGCGATCACCTTGTCCTTGGTGCTAATCACGTAGAACGTCGGCTTGTCGCGCCAGGCGGCAACGTCGACGGGGGCTTCGAACGCAACGTGGTTCAACGGAAGCTGCGAGTTGGCCAGGTGCTCAGCGATTTCGGGGGGAAGGTCAGCTGCGACCGCTGACGGAAACACTTTGGGATCGATGTACAAATTACCCTTCGCGTCAGGGTGAATCGCCGCGGCGCCTTCGGTTGCCGGGCCACTCTTGGCGAGGGTCGCCAGGGATTGTCCCACGTCGGGTGCGAAAGCGGAGACGTAGACGAGCGCCGACACCTTGGGATCGTTACCGGCCTGCGTGATCACCACGCCACCCCAGGAGTGGCCGACGAGGACGGTCTTGCCGTTCTGCTTCGCCAGCGCCTGCTTCGTGGCATCGACGTCAGCGGCAAGCGAGGTGAGCGGATTTTCGACCAGCGTGACATTGTAGCCCTTCTTCGTGAGAATATCGGCAACGGGCTGCCAGCTCGTCTGGTCCACGAAAGCGCCATGCACGAGCACGATGTTGTGCGCTGCTCCCTTGGGCAGTTCGGCGGAACGGACGGAGCCGGCCAATGTCGTTCCGGCCAGAAGTACGGTAGCGGCTGAGAGGAGAATATTTCGCATGAATTGGTCCTGTTGGCATGATGTCGGACGAACACAGTCCGGTGGAATGGACGGGCGTTTCCAGCTTGGTCGCGGTTCTTCCATCTGCCGTTGGCGAAATGGCTGCCGTACGTAACGTCGGCCCGCCGCGACAGGAGTTGGTTTGCCGACCTCTCGGACCAAAGAGATCAATCGTCCGGATGTTGTGTCCTATCGTCCACCGGTCTAGTCTCGCCGGCATGGACATCCTCGCCCAGGTGCTGGATCGCGTTCGCCTCGGTGGGACGCTGCTCTTTCACTTCGAGCTCGGCCATCCCTGGCATCTCGAGTTGCCGGCGCGCCCCTACGCCCTGTTTCATTATCTCAGCGAAGGCACTGCGACCCTCGCGCTCGAGCAAGGGCAGGAAATCCAGATGACCGCGGGCGATTTTGTCGTCATCACACGCGGACAGCCGCATGTGTTCTATTCGGATCGCGGGGCCGAGCCCTTGCGGATCAGGGATATCGAGCGAGCGTCGTCGCGGTTCGGTGTCGTTCGTCACGGCAGTCGGGTAAAGCCGCTCTCGACCATGATCTGCGGCAATTTCACGGTGTCCCGACCGATGTTCTGCAGTGTGCTGGAGCTGCTTCCGCCTGTGCTTGTGCTGAAGCCGACGGCAGACGGCGGTTGGCTCGAGGCAATCCTGCGTCGCATGGTCAGCGAGTTCGCGATCGAGCGTCCCGGCCAAAGCGTTGCGCTTTCACGCCTGACGGAAGTGCTCTTTGTCGAGGTACTCCGAAGCTGGATCTCGTCTCTCAGTCCCGGACAAGGCGGCTGGCTCGGGGCCATATCCGACCCGCATATCGGACCGGCACTTAGGCTCATTCACGAAAAACCCGACCGGCCCTGGACCTTGAGCGACCTTGGCCAGCGCGTGGGGCTCGGCCGCTCGGTATTTTCGGCGCGCTTTACCAAGCTCGTCGGCCAGTCCGTGCACCGTTATGTGATCGAGCGGCGGATGGCGGAAGCGGCGTTCCTGTTGGAAACCAGCGATGAGCCCATTGCACGGATTGCCAGCCGGGTCGGCTACGAGACGGCGGCGGCATTTTCCAAGCTGTTCCATCGATATCACGGCCTATCGCCCGGTCGGTACCGAGCGGCCAGACAGTCAGATAGCGGTGAGAGGCAAGCAGATATTCCGCAAGAAGCTGCTGATTGACCTATCGCCTGTAAGTCTGCGCGATCAGTCGGTCGTGCACCGCACGTAAATCCGCGCTCATCCGCGTCTGCCCCGTCGTTACAAATGACAGCCACGCGCCGTCGGCTGCTAGCCGCACGACGTGAAGCTCGGGCGCGGCGTCGGTGCCACGATGACGTTTCAGCCGCGCCTTGATCCAGTCGTTCCAGAGCCGGCGCAGTGATGGATCAGTGACCACGACCATGCTGAGCGCCGCCCAGGGCGTGGCGAAGCCGAAGGCCTTGCCGGTGAAGACGGCATTGACGTAGGCGCGTGTAAAGCTGCCGCGCGGCCTGGGATCGGCTTCAACGGCGGCGTCGATCTCGGCATCGACGCGGGCGAGGAGATCGGCGAACAGCCCCTCGATCAACGCCTGCTTGCTGCCGAAGTGATGAAACAGCCCGCCCTTGGTGACGCCGGCCGCCGCCGCCACCGCCTGCACCGTGACGCCTGATACGCCGTGGTCCATGGCGATCGCCGCGGCGTGGTCGAGCAGGGCGCGCCGGACCTGCTCGGGCTGCTTGGCGCGGGTATAGGCGCTCGCCGGCATCAGTGCGCCGTTGTCTGCGAGAACAGATTGATGACCACGACCCCTGACACGATCAGTCCGATGCCGACGAAGGCCGCCGCATCCAGCATCTGGCGGAACAGCACGAAGGAAACGGTCGCGGTCAGAATGATGCCGACGCCGCCCCAGATCGCGTAGGCGATGCTCAGGGGGATGACCCGGATCGCGACCGACAGGGCATAGAACGAGGCGACATAGAACAGCACCATGGCGAGCGTCGGCCACGGCCGCGTGAACTGTGCGGATTGCTGCAGGAAGGCGGACGCCGTCACCTCGAAGACGATGGCGAGGGCAAGAGCTGCGTAGGGATTGAAGGCGGAAGTCATGACAAGCTCGAGTGTAGTACGTGGAAAGATACCGCGCGGTAGGTATGTTTAGCACGCAGAACATGACTTTTGGCGGGAGGAGATATCACGTGTGAGTGACGAACCTGCGACAGGCGCGGAACGCCGCGCGGAGCCGCCGCGCGACGAATCGCGCGGTGGCCCTGGGATGTCGTTGCGGTTCGTGCGGCGTCAGTTGATCCGCACGGAGAGTTCGACGTCCTCGGCAAAGGGCGTGGACAGATAGCCGCTTTCCGGTGCGCGCACTCGCGCCAGATAGTCGAGGCTGTCGTCGGCATTGTCGGCGACGATGATCGCGCCCGGCCTGAGATGGCCTTCGACCAGATCCAGGATCTCAGGGTAGAGCGCCTTGGCGCCGTCGAGCAGTACGAGGTCGATCGTCTCAGGCAGATCGGCGCTGAGCGTCGTCAGCGCATCGCCCTCGCGGATTTCGACGAGATCGAGCAGGCCGGCGGCGGAGAGATTCTCCCGCGCCCGTGCCACCTTGGACGGCTCGAACTCGCTGGTGATGAGACGGCCGCCGCCATTGTCGCGCAAGCCTGCGGCAAGGTGCAGGGTGGAGATGCCGAACGAGGCGCCGAACTCGACGATCGTTCTGGCCCGTGAGCTGCGCGCGAGCATGTAGAGCAGATGACCGGTCTCGCGGGAGACCGCGAGCGGAACGTCCTTCAGCCGTCCGTAGAGGTCGCGGTAATCGGTCTTGCTCCGCATCATCCGTTCGCGGTCGGCGTCGGACAGGTCGGCTACGGCGGCACGCAGTGCGCTCCTTGCTGCTTCGTCCTGGTCGAACAGGCGATCCAGCAGCGGGGCAAGTGATGTGATGGCAAGCGAAGTCATAGTCGGGGTGTTCATTGGAAGTCTCCACATTCGCGAAAAAGCCGCGCGCTTGCGCTGAGGTCGAAATACGACTAATTCGTCGCGTTTCCTATTCGCATTGCCTGGACCACATCATGGCCGATCGCCGAAGCCGTTCAGTTTCCTCACGAAAACAGCCGCAGCAGGCCCGCTCCAGCGAGCTGGTGGCGGCCGTTCTCGATGCTGCTGTTCAGGTTCTGGCGAAGGAAGGCGCGCAGCGTTTCACCACGGCGCGGGTGGCGGAGCGGGCCGGCGTGAGCGTCGGATCGCTCTATCAATATTTTCCGAACAAGGCGGCGATCCTGTTCCGCCTCCAGAGCGACGAATGGCGACGCACGAGCGAGCTGTTGCGCGGCATTCTCGCGGACCGGGCGAAACCGCCACTGGTGCGGCTGCGCGCATTGGTCCATGCCTTCATTCGTTCGGAATGCGAGGAGGCCGCGATCCGCGGCGCGCTCAGCGACGCCGCACCGCTCTATCGCGACGCGCCCGAGGCGCAGAGCGCGCGGGCATCAGGCGAGGGCATCGTCGCGGTCTTCATGCGGGAGGCATTGCCTAAAGTCCCGGATGCGACGCGCATGCTCGCCGGCGAGCTGATCAAGACGACGCTGAGCGAGGTCGGCAAAAAATTCTCGGAGACGTCTCGGAGCGAGGCGGAGATCGCGCGTCATGCCGACGGGCTGGCCGACATGTTCTGTGCCTATCTCGGCGAGCTTGCACGGCGTCGAGATCATTCCTGACATCCGCGTTTGCGCACCAATATCGTTTCTGATTTGGCAGGATCATGAGTTAGCCTCGGCTCGTCGTCCATCCAGCCATCGAGCGCCGCGCCATGCATGTCCTCCGTCCCCAGTTCCGCATCGAGGAGCAGCACGCGCTGGAATTCGCAAGTCGGCGCGGTTTCGGCATGATCGTGGCGGCGGATGAGCGCGGCCCGCGTGCCTCGCATGTGCCGTTCGTGCTGGACCAGCGTGAGGGGCGCACGATCGTGCAGATCCATTTCACCGCCAAAAATCCGCTCGTGCCGCTCGCGGACGGCGCGCGGCGCTTCCTGCTGATCGTGGCCGGCGACGATGCCTACATCTCCAACGATTGGTACGCCTCGCGCGACAATGTCTCGACCTGGCTCTACGAGGCCGTGCACCTGTCGGGCGTCGCCCATCTGCGCGAGCTGGATGAGAATCGCGGCCATGGCGATGCGCTACTCGCAGTCTCCGAGGCGCGGTTGCCGAAGGCGCCCTGGGACCTCGCGCAGATGGAGCCCGACGAGCGCGAGAGCATGTTGGCCGCGATCCGTGTCATCGATCTCGTGGTGGACAGCGTCGAGGGGCAGGCCAAGCTCAACCAGCACAAGAGCGATGCGGATCATGCCGCGGTCGTGGGCCGGCTGGCGCGGTCGGAAGAAAGCGGGCATCGGCGCTTGGCGCAGAAGATGCAGGCGCTGCGGCCGGGCCTTGGGTATGAGACCTTGTGATCCCGGCTACGCTTGCCACATCCAACGTTTGACCTTACGGACCTCTGCATGCTCGTCATCTCCATTCAAAGCCAGGTGGTCCACGGCCATGTCGGCAACAGCGCGGCTGCCTATGCCATGCAGGCGGAGGGCGTGAACGCCGCGGCAGTGCCGACGACGCTGCTGTCGAACCATCCGCGCTATCCGACCTTGCGCGGACGCGTGCTGGAGACCGAGCTTGTCGCCGACCTCCTCAAGGGCGTCGAGGAACGCGATCTCGTCGACGAGGCCGCGGTGCTGGTAACAGGCTATCTCGGCTCGCCCGGCAATGCCGCAGTCGTCGCCGACTTCGTCGAACGGGCCCTGATCCGCAATTCGAAGCTGATCTATCTCTGTGACCCCGTGATCGGGGACGACGGCCGCGTCTATGTCGCCGACGGCATTTTGGACGTGGTGCGGCACCGGCTGCTGCCGGCCGCCAACCTGACGACGCCGAACCAGTTCGAGCTCGAGCTGCTCTCCGGCATCACGATCGCGGACGCTGCGGGCCTGCGCGCGGCATGCACGGCGCTCGCGGGGGCTGGGCGCACCGATGTCGTTGCGACCGGCTGCACGCTCACGGACACGCCAGAGGGGCAGGTGGAGACGATCCTGTGCGCGGATGGCCAGCTGTCGCGCTTTGCGACGCCGCGTCTGCCGATCCGCCCCTCAGGGACCGGGGATCTCCTCACCGGCCTGATCGCGGCGCATCTGGCCAAGGGCAAGGCGATGGAGGCGGCGGTGCGGCTCGCAGTCGAAACCATTTTTGCGGTGCTGGTGCGCACGCAGGACGCCGGGACAGCCGAGATGCGCCTCGTGCCGTTGCCGGGCCAGAAGCAGTAATCGCTCAGGTCGCGCGCTTGCCGGCCGATTGCGCCGACTTCTGCGGCTTGGCCGGGCTCTTCTGCTCACGCGCCGCCTGTGCCTTCGGCGGCTTCGCGCTGGCCGCGGCCCGTGTCTTCTTCGGCCTGACGTTGGCGGCCTCCTTGGTCGCAACGCCGCGCTTGGAGATGTACTCCGCGCCATCGATCGGGCCGACATGCGGCGGATCGCGGCCGAGATAGGGCCGGCCGATGCCGAGCGCCTTGCCGTTGGCATCGACCCATTTCCACAGCACCTCGGTCGAGACCCAACGCTGCGCGCGGTTGTTGCCCGCGGTCGAGACGATGTCGGCCGCCATGCCGTGGCCATAGCCGCCGCGCGTGCTGCCGCCGTGGTACGAGCGGTCGGACGCCGCCTTCAGGCCACTCGCAATCGACTGGCGATAATCGTCACGGAACGCGCTGGTGATGCCCGGCGAGAGGCCGGCGGCCTCAGCTGCGAGCAGCGTGCGAAACAGTTTTTGCTTGAAGCTGCGATCCATGCCGCCGATCACGTAGTCCATCATCGGCTTGCCGGCGTGCTCGGCCGCCTTCGGATCCTTCCAGCCAAAATCCTCGTCGACGAGTTTGGTGAAGCTGCGCATCACCGTGACCATCTTGCCCCTGCGCTTGACGGTGACGGCGCGGCGCTCCTCGACCTTGATCGAGTCTTCCTTGGGCGTGCGCTGGTAGAGCGCCCAGAGATAGCGGTCGATGCAGGCGTCCATCACGTAACATTCGTCGAGCACCGCGACGGTGTCGGCTGACGGCGACGCCTTGCTCGCGACAGCGGCCGGCCCGGTCGCGATGGAAGCGGGCGATAGCGCATCCGTCGTCACGATCTCGGTGGGATCGGCGGATGCGAGTTTTATCACGGGCTCCGGCGGCGCCTCGCTGATGACTGGCTCTGGTTCAGGCGAAATCTGCGGTGCTGGCGGCGGCTCCGCCGGCAAGATCAGCGCCGGATCGGCGGATGCGAGCTTGATCGCAGGGGCGGGGGTTTCGGGCACCGATTCAACGGGCGGTGGCGTTGCAGCGACTGCAGCCGCGATCTCGGCGGTCAACGCGATGCCATCCTCGATCGTCGCGGCGCGCGGGACGTCGGCGATCTCGAGAGCGCTGACATCTTTCGCGCGCGAGACGGCAGCCGCATTGGCGCCGCTGCTTTCGATGAGGGCAGGTGCATAGGCGGACAGAGAAAGCGCCAGCCAGCCGGCCATGACGGCCGAGGGGCACGACACTGCCACCAGAAGAGACCGCCGATCATTCATGATCCCTGCCTCCAAAAGGTTCTGACCGAACCAGTTTGCACAGCTTGCTCACGCGGTGCGTCCATTGTTCGGAGGATGATGTGGCGGTGCAATGGCGCAAATCGGCGAAAACGGGCTTTTTCGGGCAGGTGTTGCCCGCGGGCAACGCGGATTCGCTGCGGTTCTGGAAAGGCCGGCCAATTCGGCGTTCATTGTCGTCAAATTGAGGTGAGCGAATTTACTCAATCTTGGATTGCGGTCTGGCATTGCTCTCGCGCCGGCAATTTCCGGTAGAACTGGGAAGGACGCGAGTCGTGAAATTGAAATGCCTGTTGGCCGAATTTGCTGCCGATGAATCCGGCGCCACCGCCATCGAATACGGCCTGATCGCAGCGGGCATCGCGCTTGCCATCATCGAGATCATCTACGCGCTCGGCACCAATCTCGTGGCAAAGCTGCAAGCGCTGGCGACGGCGCTGAAATAGGGCGGGGCCGTGCGCATCGTCGTGACAGTTAACCATTGCGTCCATGCGCGGGGCGCGATGTTGCGATGCAGCAATGCATATCGCAACGCAGCAAATCAGGCTTAGATGTGCTCCGAGACTTATCTCTGGAGCATCACCAATGAACAAGAAGACTTTGTCGATCGCAGCCGCCGCCCTCGTCATCGCGGGCTCGACTGCCACCTTCGCCGCCGAGCTGCCGGCCTATGAGGCCAACGGCATTCCGGCTTCGCCCGTGCAGGTCCGCGTGCTCGGCGCCAGCCATGTCGAGCAGCAGGTGACGGCGCCCGCCACCAGCGTGACGGCGCTCCAGGCCAGCGTCCTGACGCCGCGCAAGCTGAAGACCGCGACGGTGACCACGGGTTCGGCCCGCTAGACCAGACTGCACCGTTCGGGCGGATCGTGCCTACCGCAAGATTCGGGTTTTAAGAAGGCCTCACATTGAAGCCGCGTTCCCTCCAGGGGAGCGCGGTTTTTTCTTTGCGGCAGGGAACAGCGCGTTTTTCTGTGTGCGTGCGCTGATCGAGAAGCGAGAGCTGAAAAAGAATCGTGCGCTCTCTGTGTTGTGTACGGCGGTTCAAGACGAGTGTGATCTTCTTAATAGTTGTTTTGGAAATCGCGGCGCCTGATGCCTGCGCCGCATGCATATTGAGCGGCCCATTCTGGAATCATACTGGAGTCGTCATGCCCGTTGCGCAAAAAGCCGTTGTTGCCAGCACCTCGCCGCGAGAGTTCATCGTCAGGCATCTCGCGATGTTCGCCGCCGCCGCGTTGTTCGTGTTCGTGCTGAGCCTCACTTATGGCCTCGATCTCAGCCCGGGGTTTTTCTGAGCGTTGCGCTCACGCGGGCTGAGCCCGCGTGCCAGCCCTGCAAGCAAATGGGTTGAGCCACGGCGGCTACCGACGTATCGCTTGATCCATGGATCAGCGGACGAGCGGCGCTGACGCTCTCATTCACGGGAAGGATGCGGCACCGGCGCTTCTTGGCGTCGTCTGTGGCCTGTCGGCGGCGCTGTTCTGGGCGCTTGGCTTTGCCGGCACGCGGCATGGCCTCAAAATCGGCTTCACGCCGGTCGATCTGCTGGTGCATCGCTATGTCTGGTCGGGGATCGCGTTCCTGCCGCTGGTGCTGCGCGCAGGAATCTCCGATCTCTGCGGCATCGGCTGGGGCAGGGGCCTCGTGCTGATGGTGCTCGGCGGCCCCGTGATGTCGCTGATCTCCTACACCGGCTTTCTGTACGTGCCGCTCGGCCATGGCAGCGTGATCCAGCCGTCCTGCGCTACGCTCGGCGGGCTGCTGCTCGCAGCCCTGTTCCTGAAAGAGAGGATCTCCGCCTCGCGCTTCGTGGGCGCGCTGGTGATCGTCGGCGGGCTCGGCGTGATCGGCGCGGAATCGATCGGCCATATCGGCGCCGACGGCGTGCAGGGCGATCTGATCTTCGTGCTGACGGGATTGATGTTCGCGGGCTTCGGCGCGCTGCTGCGCGGCTGGCGCGTCTCCGCCGTATCGGCCGCGCTCGTCATCAACGTGCTGTCGCTGCTGCTCTTACCGGTCTATCTCTTGAGCGACGGGCTCGCCCGCATCATGGCGATCGGCATCAGTGAAAACGCGATACAGGCGCTGGCGCAGGGCGTGCTCGCCGGCCCCGCCGCGCTGTATCTCTACGCCGTCTCGGTGCAGCGCCTCGGCGTCGCGCGTGCCGCGGTGTTTCCGGCTTGCGTGCCGGCGCTGACGTTGCTCACCGGCTGGCTGCTGCTCGGCGAGCCGCCGACGATGTTGCAGGCCGCGGGGCTGGTGACGGTGCTGTGCGGGTTCTATCTGGCGCAACGGCAGCGCTGAGTTCGCTTCCGCCGCTTACGCCTTTTTCACGAACTCCGATTTCAAATTCATCGCGCCGATGCCGTCGATCTTGCAGGCGATGTTGTGGCCGTCGGTGGCGTCCTGGAGGCGGATGTTGCGGACCTTGGTACCGCCCTTGACGACCGACGAGGATCCCTTGACCTTGAGGTCCTTCATCACGATGACGCTGTCGCCGTCGCTGAGCACATTGCCATGCGCATCGCGCACGCCGGCCTCCTGCGCGACCGGTGCGGCGGCGTCGCTCCATTCATGGGCGCATTCCGGGCAGACCCAGAGATCGCGGTCCTGGTAGGCGTGCTCGGATTGGCAGTTCGGGCATGTCATCGGTTCGGTCATCGCTTGCCTCGTCACCCGTCACGGGCGCGCCGCACGCATTCCGCCGGAAAAGATGGTTTTGGAGCAATTCCTTTACCATGGCGTCCGGTCGGGGTTGAAGCGCCGGAACCTTAGGAGTTCAGGAAAAATTCCACGGTATCCATGTCCTGACAAGACGGATGGGCCGGACACGCCGTTCGACCCATCCGCAAATGATTGGAGCTGTCATGAGCGAGCATCGCGCTGCCGTCAGACATCATACGCTGCGGACCGGACTGGTCGAATTCGACAACGGCACCGGCAGCACCGTCAGCGTGCCCTGCACGATCCGCGATGTCTCCGGCAGCGGCGTGCGGCTGCAGCTCAACAGCTCGGCCTGGGTGCCGGATAGATTTGCGGTGATCTTCTCCGGTGGACTGCGCAAGGCCTGCCGGCTCGCCTGGCGCAAGGAGCGGCTGATCGGTGGCGCGTTCGCCGACGGCTACGCGAGCCCGGACGAGCAGGCCGCGATGATGACTGCGGACGAGCAGTCCCGGCACCGGCTCGGGATCGGCGCGCGCGTCAAGGCTGCGCGCGAGAACCGTGGCTACACCGAGGCGCAGCTCGCCGAGCGTATCGGCGTCACATCAGGCTTTCTGGCGCTGGCCGAAAAGGGCGAGGCGGACATTCCGCTGTATCAGCTGATGCACATCGCTGATCTGCTGATGGTCGGTCTCGACGGGCTCGTGGCCGGTCCGGCGCCCGAGGACGTCGACGCGGCGTCGGGGGCCGCCTGAAACATAATCTGCGAAAACCCCATGCACAGTAGCCAAATCGTTGAATTCGCCTTTGAATTCGCGGCGATTGCTGATTTTACGAAATTCGCTTGCGCCGTCGGGCAAAACAGGCGCATGATGGCATCGTGGCCAGAGGCGGGGCTGGAGGCCTGCGCCGGGACAAGCCTCGCGCAAGCGGGCGTTGGGATAGTGGCATCTACTTCTTTCTGAGAGGAGATTCCACCATGCCTATCGCGGGGCAAAAGCTGGCCTTCGTGTTGACCTCGTCCAACCATGGCACGATGATCGTCAATCGCTTCGACTATCGCATGGTCGGTCCTGACCGCGGCTACGGCGTGGGCTTCCAGATCCTGGAGACGGCCGCGTTCGATCCGGGCGAAGTCAAGATCGCGCTCGAATTGCTGGCCTTGCGGCGCAAGCACTTCGGTGACGGCGTGATCGCGGTCGATTGCGGCGCCAATATCGGCGTGCACACGGTCGAATGGGCCTCGGCGATGACTGGCTGGGGCTCGGTGTTCGCGATCGAAGCCCAGGAGCGGATCTACTACGCACTGGCCGGAAACATCGCCATCAACAACTGCTTCAATGCGCTCGCGGTGAATGCGGCCGTGTCGTCCGTGTCAGGCACGATGCAGATCCCGAACCCGAACTATTTCCTGCCGTCGAGCTTTGGCAGCCTGGAGCTGCGGCAGCGCCCGGGCAACGAGTTCATCGGCCAGCCGATCGACTATGCCGACAACACCGTCCTGGTCCGGACCATGACGCTGGACGAGCTCAATCTGCCGCGCCTCGATTTCATCAAGATCGACATCGAGGGCATGGAGCTGGAGGCCCTTGCGGGCGCGCGGGAGACGATCCGGAAATATCGCCCGATCCTACTGATCGAGAAGATCAAGACCGACAACCAGCAGCTCGAGCAGTGGCTGCGAGAGAACGGCTACCAGACCATGGCGCTCGGCATCAACATTCTCGCCGTGCATCTGAGCGATGCGAGCCTGCGGGATATCAACCCGGTGCAAGGCGAGCGGCCGGCGGCGTGAGGCGCGCGAGCCTCGCGACAGCCCGTAGCCTGTCATCGCGAATTGACTTGCCTTGCCTGGTGTCCTTGAGCACTCTTCCGGAGCAAGGAGGCCAACGCATGAAGATCATGACTGTCGCGAGCGCACTCGGAACAGCGCTGGTGCTGTGCAACCTGGGAATGACGGGGGCCGAAGCCCGGACGCGGAAAGCCCAAGTCGCTCACGAACGGCTGCGCGTGGATGTCCCGGTGCTCAGGCCGACACCGTGGGATTACAATGTTGTTCCACGCTACCGTTATCGCCCTGAAGACGATCGTGTCGATCCCTACGGCCCGCCGCTGGTGCCGTCGTATGTCCGCTATGAGGCGTGGCGGTGGCCGTATTGGTGGTGAAGGCCACCGAATGCGATCAAGCGCAGGGTGGATTGGCTCGCGGCTGCGCGAAGCGCAGTCCGCCAGCGTAATCCACCGCTTTTTGCATCCGCAGAGACAGAAGAGGTGGGTTACGCCGTGCGAACTGCGCTTCGCGCAGTCGCAGGGCTAACCCACCCTACGGATCATCCGCCGCAAGCCGCAGAAACTGCCGCTTCATCGCGTTGACCCTGGCGAGATAGCCCGCGACGAGATGATCGCCGCACCGCTCGCCTGCGATTATCTGAAACTTGTGGCGCGCATAGGCGGTGGCGGGACCTACGCCGCAGAGATGGATGATGGTTGCCAGATCCTGCTTCTGCTGCGCGTTTGGCTTCACATCGCCCGCCAGCGTGAGAACCAGCGCGACATTGCGGTCCAGATACACCGAGGCCAGCTCGATGGCGTGGCTCGGGATCGCGCGAACATAGAAGAAGGTCGACCCGCAGCCTGACACCGTGACCGCATTGTCGCGGACACAGAACCGCGCAGCCTCGCTGAGGGCCGGATCGGTCATCTGGAACAGACCGACGGCGCTGGAGGCGGGCTTGTAAATCGCCAGTGGATTAAAACTCCATCGCCAGCGCCAATAAGTGCGCGCCACCGGATTGCCGGTACTTTCGACCTGCGCCAGCGCGGCGAGCAATTCGGGCGTGATCGTCGTGGTCGAATAGGTGCGGAAGAGAGGGCCGTATTGCCGCCAGGTCTCGGCGGGCTCCTTGTCCAGGGAATGGTCGACGAAGACGAACAGCTCGGTCGGCTTGCGGATCAATTGATAGACGATGTTCAGGAGCGCGATGGCGGCAAGCAGCATCGCCACGGTGCCAGCGATCCGGACCATGCGCGGGGCGCGCGCGAACGTTTGTCGTGTCCATCGCATGCCTCGCCGAACGCTGCGAAGGCGAGGAAGCAGGCGCTTGCTTTTCCTTGGCATGGGACTTGTGCGAGCGGGTAGGATGGGGGGAGCGCTTGCGAGATCCATCAGCCGACTGAGTTGATGGGCATCGTTTCGGCGCCGGGCAGGACTCCGCGGCCCGCTCCGCATCGCAATATCAGGCCGTGAGGCGACATGCCAAGAAAGCCATCAAGAAAGCTGAAGACCTATCAGACCTCGCTCGGCTTCTTCGACCAGGCGGTCGCCGCGCCATCGATGAAGGCGGCGCTGGACGCCTGGGGCGCAAAATCCAATCTGTTCCATCAGGGGATCGCGAAGGAGACCGACGACCCCGATATCGTCGCCGCGACCATGGCAGCACCGGGCGTCGTGCTCAGGCGGCCGGTCGGATCGGACGGCCCGTTCACCGAGCATTCCGAACTGCCGACCGATCTCGCCGAGGACGAGGGCAAGCCGAAATCCAGGGCCAGGCCCAAGAAGGGTTTGGCCAAGCGTCCGCCCAAAGGTTCAGCCAAGAGTGCGACCAAGCGTGCGGCAAAATCCGCGATCGATGATCGACAAGCGCGCGCGGCCGCCGCGGCCTTCGCGAAGGAAGAACAGCGACGCGAAACCGCGCGCCGCAAGGAAGAGGCCGCCCGCGCCAAGGACCGCGCGCGCCGGGAGAAAGCGGTCGCGGCCGCCGAGGCGGTACTGGAGCAGGCAAGGCGGGACCACGACGCGCGGGCAGAGGAGATCGAAGCCGAGCGCGCCGCGCTCGATGAACGTGCCGGGGCGGAGGAGGCACGCTGGGACAAGCAGCGGATCAAGCTGCAAGAGGCGGTTCGTCGGGCGCGGGAGTAGGGTGCGCCGTTGGACAGGGCAGTGGGCGGCGGCAAATCCGGCAGGCATGAATTAGTGCACTGTCATCGTAACTCAGGAGAGGTTGCGCGACGATGAATCCCTCATCGCTGCGTGCGGCGTCAGCGGTCGGGAAAAAGTGGCAAAGCTGCGACTGTCAAGGATACATAGAGGTAGAACGCGACTTACCCCCGTAATAAACCCAATACTGTTTGGGGTTCTGGGTGCGTATTGGGAGGACCATCATGGCAAGTGTCGAACAATTGCACAGACGGCAAGGCGTAAACCTGGTCCAGCTCGAAGCGGACATTGCGTCGATACGCTCGGGAAGTTCTCTTGCGTCCATTGCTTTACCTGATTACGTCGAGCACACCGAAGGCGTCACGCGCGTCGGCGCACTCAGTGCAGAGGCGGTCATTCGCGACTATGAGTCCGCTGCAAAAGAGATCGAGGCCATGGGCACCGAGTTGATCGACGCCGCGCAAAAGTGCGAGGAGCTGACAGCTCAGGTCCATGACGCCATCGCCTTCATGCGGGAAACGGCGGCGGGCTATCGTGAAGAGGGACGGAAGATCTTCAAGCGCATCGAAGAATGCGCGCTGTTCACCGAGGACGTCCGCAAGACATGCGAACAGGTCAAGCGCAGAATGGCGGAAGTCTCGGTCGGCCCGTCTTCCGATGAGGAGCTTGCACCGCAAGACCTCGAGTTGACCGGGATCGCCGCCAAGGTGACGTTGAGCGAAATACGGTGAGACGGGCATAGGTCCGTCAGGTGGCCCGCGCGCTTTGCGGGCTCACCAATCCGGATCGCCGTAGGGGTCGACCATGTAGGGCGGGGGCATCCAGGGCCCCCGCGGCGGTCTGGGGCGCCGGGGTGGTGGGGGCTCCGGCAGATGCGGCCGTGCACGCGCAGCCGCATCATTGTTCACGCTTCGCACGACGGGCTTTGGGGCTGCAGGCGTGGATGAAGCGGCCGGTTGCGTTTGCAGCGCCTGGACCTGCGCGGCGAGACGTGCATTGTCCGCCGCTTCCTTCTCCTGCGCCGCCTTGAGCTGTTGAATGGTGTCGGCCTGTTCACGCAGGGTCTGCTCGTTGCGGCTTTTCAGTTGCTCGAGCTTGCCGTTGATGTTCGCAAGCTCGCTGGTGATGGCCTTGAGCGATTGCGCGAGCTCGGACGATGACGGGTCGGGCGCCGTGGTGGCAGGCTTGGGAGCGCTGTTCGTTTCCTTCGCCGGCGCCGCAGGCACCGGGCTCGGCTCATCCGCAGCGGCCAGCAGCACGGGCTGCGGCTGCGCCGGACTTTCCGCCGCGGTCGCTTGCGGGGGCGTGCTCGTGGCCGGCGGAGCCCATCGTGCCAGGATCGATTTGGCCTCATCGCGATATTGCGAAGCGAAGGCGGCACCGAGAAGGCCGATCGCCAGCACGAGACCAATCAAAGCGCGCACCATGGTCCGATCTCCCTTCAGGCCTTGATCGCGAGGCCCGGCATTCGGGACGTTGGCATCCGGCGTCGGCGGCTTGTGTCCGGAAATTCCTGCTGCTGTCGCAGCAGGACTTGCGTGCGAGGCGTGCGGGCCTTCGCCGTCGCGTTCCATTCCGGAAACCAGCCGGTCCAGCCGCTCAAGGTCTTGCTCCGCGCTCTTGATCCGGTCGTAGGCCCGCGCCAGCCCGCCATCGGCGCGCGCCTCGTCCGGCTTGGTATCGGGCTTGGCGGTATCGGGCTTGGCGCTATCAGGCTTGGCGCTATCAGGCTTGCCGATATCAGGTTTGGGGTCGTTCGTGTCAGGCACCGATGCGCTCTCCATCCGGTCGGGCGTCAATGGGAGGCAGTCCGATCTTGGGAAGGATAGGTCTCGCCGCTGTCCAACACAACGCGCGCGCAAAGGAGAAATTATGGCGGGCTCGGGGCAGGGCGGAGGGCGCACCGCGGCTCAATCGCCGCCCTCAGTTACGGTGACAGCACTGGCGTAATTCAAGCCCTAAAAGCTCGCGCCTGACGCCATCAGCACGACACCGGCGGCCATCAGAACGATTCCCGGCCAGTTCGATCCGATCCCAAGGAATCCCAGGCCGCGGCGCGGCGGCTCCAGCGTGCCCCGAACCGGTCGAGAGGAATCCCGACCGCTCAATGGGCCCCGCCAAATCGTGGCGCGCAGCATGTACAGGAGTCCGCCGATGATGAGCAGCGCGCCAAGTCCCGTCAGGAACATTTTCGCCTCTCAACTTGTCACTGCCCACCGGTCACGGAGGCAGTACATTCCAAAGCCATGGAGGTCGAATAAGTTCCGATCCATCAAGCGCCGCAGCAACGGGCGTTGGCTGTCACCGTCATTCGATCACGGCGAACGAATTTAGTGCACCGTCGGAGCCGGCAATCAATAGCGGCCGCCGCTGCCCTTTTGCTGCGTGATCCAGTCCGACAATGTTTTCGGCGCCGATTTCGCAGTCCGGCCCGGTGATGCCTTCGGATTGTCGCGGACGCCTTTCGCCTGATAGCTGCGCGTCGCTTGCGTTGCGTTGACGCTCCTCGAGGCGGCCGTCGACGCCTCCGCGGCTTCCTTCTCCAGGCGCAACTGTTTCAATCGCGCCATCTTGATGCGCTCTGCCTCGACTTCGGGCCGTTCGGCGAGCAGCGGCTTGGGTTGAGCAAGCTCGGCCGGTACCACGACACCGAGTATGGTTGTCTCGCCGAGCGCCTTGCAGGCCTCTAACCGATGCAGTCCCTCGACCAGAACGAGGCGGTCTCCGTCGAGCCGAACGGAAATGGGCTCCTGTTGTCCGATGTCCAGCATACTTTCCGCGATCTCGGCGACGGTCTCGGGTTTGAGGGTCTTCTTCAACTTCGTGGGAACGAAGATCGTCTCGATCGGGAAGCTTTCCGGTTTGGGCATAACTCGACTCCGCTTCTACCGGGCCCGTCGGAACTCGTGCCGGCGGTGTCTGGAGTTTAAGAGGGAAGGGCTCGGCCGCAAAGGCAATTCGGTGGCGGGGTGTTGATGGCATCGAAGCCGGAACCGATCGGCGATTACGGTGATAGTGCGTTTGATTGAGGCCGTTCAACAAACGCGACTCGGAAAGTTGGATAGGCAAGAAACGAGCGAATGTAGTGTGCTGACAGCGCAAGCCTAATTCATTCCTAGGATGTCGCCTCGCTGGTCTAGCGCGATGCCGCGGTTACTTATCAATGTCATCAAATATGGAATTCGGTTGGTTGATAGAGAAAAGTGACCCGTTGGCTGGCGTAGATCGATAGCTCGCACCCGAGTAACTTTCCCTATGGTAATGCCATGAATCATCGTCGTCCGATCGAGTAGGGCGCTCTCTAACTTCACTCACAACTTCCTCGATTGCGGAATGCGCGGCGAGTACATGAGATACCAGCTCATTGTCGTTTGGAAAAAGCGTTTCCAGCGCCTCCAACGCTTGTGTATCTTCGTTGAAAAAGCCTTCTGGATCATCCTGGTCGCAATCGCTCGCATAACTTGCGATGATGTCGGCATATCGAGGGGCCAGATCAAGGCGCGCAGTATCCAAGAGCTCTGCGTAAGCGACGGGTCCTAAAAATGCGACATAGTCGTCATTAAGTAGAAAGGTGACATCTCCGACGCTAGTCATTTGTTGTTTGAAGCGGTCAACAATATAGCGGTGACAAGCTTCTGATAAATTTCCTTCCCTGCCAGCGGATACGAAGAATTGGCTCTGTGGGTCGCGGATTAGAGGGTTTGAGAAATCGATATCTTGGAGCAGCGCTCGTGGGTGCTCTGCAAGATATCTCTTTCGGAATTCCGCGTCCGCTCTAGTCGATAGGAAAAAGCGCTGCGCTTTCGGCGAAGCTTCGTCTAGGCGGGAGGCGAGCGTACTATAGAGTTTGCGGGATACTCTGAGCTTGGCTCCCGTCAACGTCTTCGTGCCATAAACAACTTCATTGAGAATTGAGGTGAGTTTGGCGCCGCGGAGGTAAATGTCGACCAGTTCGGGTTGGGCTGAAATTAGCTCTGCGTAAGCGTCAGCAATTGTTGGGTGTTTGTAGGTCCAGTATGTCTGTCCGCTTTCGACTATATGGAGAAACAGGGTGTTGTTGAGATGCTCCATTGCGGGTTTTATGTCGGGGCATGATACCCCCAATGTTGCCTCGATGATTCGCGTGGACTGATCATCTTCGATCGGAGAAGCGACTCGTCCGCCGTTGAGAAATATCAGGGCGACGGCCGCTCGCGCCGCGGGGTCCAGTTGCTGAATTATGTCCGCTAGAAATTGGCGAGGGGCGTCCACGAATTTTTGGAGTCCGTCCCGTGTCCATGCTAAGTCCTTCGTGAAAAACGAACTTCCCAGCCGTCTAGCAATCTCCGGCTTGAAATTAGGTAAAGCGGCAATCGCTTCAAGGTGAGGCTTCATCTGTTGTCGGCGAAAGAGCGGTTGGTCACCGAATTTGATATGGTTGTAAAGAATTCGCTCCTTCTCAGATTTGGTGAGGTCTTCCGTGTAGATTACTACTCGTCCTTCGAGGAGCGGCTTAAAAGACTCAGTCTTTAGATTCTGAAGAGCACGACGCCAGATGTAGTCACGTGAGGTGAGAACAAAGCGGTTACCACATCTGAGCGCGGCGGCCATTGTCGGAAGGACCTTGTTCCACTGATCTGCCGACTCCTGATTGTATTGGGTCGAACCGAACGCATCATCCACCCAAAAGAAGCGATCCTTTTGGTGAGGGTTCCAGTGCTTTACGATGTCCGAAGGGCCCGTGACGCGGACAACGTCACAGCCGCTAATATCAATGGCTGCCATAGCCAAGTTCGCGGCAATTGTTGATTTTCCTGCGGCGGGCTCGCCTATGAGCAAGACAAAGTCATGGTTTAGCAGCGCATCGACTGCCTTTAGATGTGCCTTGGTACGAACGTAGCAACGCATGTCGTTACCAAGAGATCCAAGCACTTCCATCGCTTGGGCTATGGCACGTTCGTCGACGATCCAGCTAAGATCACCTAAACCGTAGAGGCGGGGTACCGTTGCGCGGATCTTTGGATGTTCATGTATTTTTTTGTTGATCCAGTCACGGCCCAAGATTTCGACTTCTAAAGCGCCGTCCGAGAGAAAAGCATCTTGGATAGTCCGCGCTTCGGTCGCTGTAACGGTAGCATTAGTCATCACGACGTAACTATGTGCTCGTCCCTGCTCGACGAGTTTACGTACCTTCGCGCGCTCTTCGGTTAGTTGAGCGAGAGTTAGGGATACGTCTGGGCGGCTTACATGCTTGGTCTGAAGCGTCGAATCTCGCGCTTCCCCGACTTCTAAAGGATGATTGATAAGGCCCTTGAATGATCCGTCGCGTCCTCCGTCGTGCGTCTTGGCATAGACAGCCACGGGCCGGTTGAAAACGACTTCGAATACGGACGCGCAGAGGTCTTGAAAGGAGGCCCATCCGAGAGTGTGTAATGCATAGTCAATTTGCTGCGCTTGCGCGACGGGTCGAGGTCGCGGTCCGATTTGCGACCGGACTATGGGAGCCTTGTCTGGGGAGGCTGTAAGGTCGGACATACGCAACTCGACAGCTAAAAAAAAGATTGTGCCCTATTTGTTCTGTAAGATCTAGGAGCGACGCAGGCTGCGTCGCTCCCGTTGGTTTGGTCGTGCTTAGCTCGCTACCCCCTCACGAACACCCCGTCGTGCTGCCGCAAGTATCGCACTTCATGCACGTCCCATTCCGCACCAGCGTGAAGTTGCCGCACTCTGAGCACATCTCGCCTTCGTAGCCCTTGGCCTTGGCTTCGGCGCGGCGCTCGGCCTTGCTGGGCACCGCCTGCGCGGCGGAGCCCGACTTGCTCCACTGGAGAGCTTCGAGCTTCTCCGTGGGGGAGAGGTCGTGGGCCACTTCCTGCTTCAGCGCGACCGCGCCTTCCAGGACATCGCCGACCCGTGCGCTCGCGCCGTGCCCGGCCAGCGCCGTGACCTTGCTGCCGCCGGTCGGAGCACTGTCGTTGCCCGAGACCACCGCGGCGGAGCCGCTGCGCATCACGAACAGATTGTCGGTGCGGGAACGGGTGAGGCCGCGCGAGACCAGCCTGGTCGCCTGGTGGTTCGGCTCCTCCGGCTCCTTGCCTTCTTCCACACCCTTTCCGAGCGCGTCAAAATTCGACTCGGTCGGGTCGACATGGGCGAGGTCGAAGCGCGACATGTAGCTCACCGCGAGCTCGCGGAAGACGTAGTCGAGGATCGAGGTCGCGTACTTGATGCTGTCGTTGCCCTGCACGGGGCCCGCCGGCTCGAAGCGGGTGAAGGTGAAGGCATCGACATATTCCTCGAGCGGCACGCCGTATTGCAGACCGAGGGAGACCGCGATCGCAAAATTGTTGATGAAGGAGCGCAGCGCTGCGCCTTCCTTGTGCATGTCGATGAAGATCTCGCCGAGACGGCCGTCGTCATACTCGCCGGTGCGCAAGTACACCTTGTGGCCGCCGACGACCGCCTTCTGGGTGTAGCCCTTGCGGCGGTCAGGCATCTTCTCGCGCTCGCGCATCACGATGATGCGCTCGACCAGCTTCTCGACGATCTTCTCCGAGACCTGGGCGGCACGCGCCGCCATCGGCTTCTCGTAGAGAGCCTCGACCGCATCGTCCTCGTCCTCATCATCGCTGATGAGCTGCGAGTTGAGCGGCTGGGACAGCTTCGAGCCGTCGCGATAGAGCGCGTTGGCCTTCAGCGCCAGCTTCCACGACAGCATGTAGGCGGACTTGCAGTCCTCCACCGTGGCGTCGTTCGGCATGTTGATGGTCTTGGAGATCGCACCCGAGATGAAGGGCTGGGCTGCCGCCATCATGCGGATGTGGCTCTCGACCGACAGGTAACGCTTGCCGATCTTGCCGCAGGGGTTGGCGCAATCGAACACGGCGTAATGTTCGGCCTTGAGGTGCGGGGCACCTTCCACCGTCATCGCGCCGCAGATGTGGACGTTGGCCGCCTCGATCTCGCGCTTGGTGAAGCCCACGGCCTGGAGCAGGTCGAAGCCCGGAGCCGCAATGGCTTCGGCACCGATGCCCAACTGGTCGCGAATAAAATCTTCGCCAAAGGTCCACTTGTTGAAGGCGAACTTGATGTCGAAGGCGGTCGGCAGGGCCTTTTCGACCTTGGCGATGGCTTCGTCCGTAAAGCCCTTCGACTTCAGCGTCGAGGCGTTGATGCCGGGGGCGTTGGAGAGCGAGCCGTGGCCGACGGCGTAGGCTTCGATCTCCGCAATCTCGCTCTCGCGATAGCCGAGCGCGCGGAGCGCTGCGGGAACCGCGCGGTTGATGATCTTGAAGTAGCCGCCGCCGGCGAGCTTCTTGAACTTCACCAGCGCGAAGTCGGGCTCGATGCCCGTGGTGTCACAATCCATGACCAGGCCGATCGTGCCGGTCGGCGCGATCACCGTGGTCTGGGCGTTGCGATAGCCGTGCTTCTCGCCGAGCTCGAGCGCCGCATCCCAGGCGGCCTGCGCGTGGGTGACGAGGTCGGCCTGCGGGCAGGAGACGAGGTCCATCGGCACCGGGTTCACCGAGAGCGACTCGTAGCCGTTGGACTGGCCATGGGCGGCGCGGCGGTGGTTGCGGATGACGCGCAGCATGTGCGCGGCGTTCTTCTTGTAGCCGGGGAAGGTGCCGAGCTCGGAGGCCATCTCCGCCGAGGTCTTGTAGGTGATGCCGGTCATGATCGCGGTCAGCGCGCCGGCGATCGCACGGCCTTCCTTGCTGTCATAGGACAGACCCATGGTCATCAAGAGGCCGCCGATGTTGGCGTAGCCGAGGCCGAGCGTGCGGAACTCGTAGGAGAGCTCGGCGATCGCGCGCGACGGGAACTGCGCCATCATCACGGAAATTTCGAGCACGATGGTCCAGAGCTGGCAGAGATGCTCGTAGCCGGCGACGTCGAACTGCCTGGTCTCGGTGTTGTAGAACGTCAGCAGGTTCGCGGAGGCCAGGTTGCACGCGGTGTCGTCCAGGAACATGTATTCCGAGCACGGATTGGACGCGCGGATGTCGCCGGACGCCTTGCAGGTGTGCCAGTCGTTCATGGTGGTGTTGAAGTGCAGGCCCGGGTCGGCCGACGCCCAGGCGGCGTAGCCGATTTTTTCCCAGAGGTCGCGCGCCTTCAGCGTCTTGGTGATCTTCTTCGTCGTGCGTCCCACGAGATTCCAGTCGCCATCGGTCTCGACCGCGCGCAGGAAGTCGTCTTTCAGCGAGACCGAGTTGTTGGAGTTCTGCCCCGAAACGGTGAGGTAGGCTTCCGAATCCCAGTCGGTGTCATAGACGTCGAACTGGATGTCCTTGTAGCCCTGCTTGGCGAACTGGATGACCCGCTTGATGTAGTTGTCGGGCACCAGCGAGCGGCGCGCGAGCTTGATCTCGCGGCGGAGGGCAGGGTTCTTCTCGGGGTCGAAGCAATCGTCGCCCGAGCCTTCGCAGTTGACGCAGGCCTTCAGCACCGCCTTGAGGTGCTTCTGGTTGATCTTGGATCCCGTGACGAGGGCAGCGACCTTCTGCTCCTCCTTCACCTTCCAGTCGATATAGGTCTCGATATCGGGGTGATCGACGTCGACGACGACCATCTTGGCCGCGCGGCGCGTGGTGCCGCCCGACTTGATCGCGCCGGCTGCGCGGTCGCCGATCTTGAGGAAGCTCATCAGGCCGCTTGAGCGGCCGCCGCCGGAGAGGCGTTCGCCTTCGCCGCGCAGACGCGAGAAGTTGGAGCCGGTGCCGGAGCCGTATTTGAACAAGCGGGCTTCGCGGACCCAGAGGTCCATGATGCCGCCCTCGTTGACGAGGTCGTCACCGACGCCCTGGATGAAGCAGGCGTGCGGCTGCGGATGCTCGTAGGAGGATTTTGACCGGGTCAGCTTGCCGGTGAAGGGGTCGACGTAATAATGGCCCTGGCCGGGGCCGTCGATGCCATAGGCCCAGTGAAGCCCGGTGTTGAACCATTGCGGCGAGTTCGGCGCGACCATCTGCATCGCGAGCATGTAGCGAAGCTCGTCGTAAAAGGTCTGCGCGTCCTCGTCGGACGAGAAGTACTTGCCCTTCCAGCCCCAATAGGTCCAGCAGCCGGCGAGACGGTCGAACACCTGCTTTGCCGAGAGCTCGCTGACATAGCGCTCTTTCTCGGGCAGCAGGGCGAGAGCTTCGGTGTCGGGCACGGAGCGCCACAGGAAGGAGGGGACAGATTCTTCCTCGACCTTCTTCAGGCGCGCGGCGACGCCGGCTTTCCGGAAATACTTCTGGGCGAGCACGTCGGAGGCGACCTGCGACCATTCGGTCGGGACCTCGACGCCGTCCAATTTAAACACGACCGAGCCGTCGGGATTCCTGATCTCCGACGTGGTCTGCCGGAATTCGATCCCAGCGTAAGGTGACTGTCCCGTGGTGGTGTGGCGCCGCTCGATCCGCATTGTCTTGCCCCGTCCTATTTTGTGCCGGATCGCCTCCGCAAGGCGACCGGATCGTTATTTCGGTTCGCGAGTCCCGTCGGGCCTGGTGGCTCTAAGGCTTCGCAGTTCAGCCGGTGAGCCCGGCCCTTTTTCTCCCGGCGGTCGATCGGTGCGAGCACCTCTTGACCGGCCGGCATGTCCAGATCCATCCGCCCCCAAGGGGATGAGCCCGACATGCGTTCAACGCCCCACAACGCCACTTCAACCAATTGCCATCCGAACCTGTTGCCGGCCCGTTCTGGCGCCCCGGGAGTCCGCTATCGCGGGCAGACAAGCCCTCGTCCCGCTACCTTTGGCTGGCCGGCGGAGTGGCAATTTGCGAGACCCTTTGGGGGAGTGCCGGCGGGACGCAAACTCACTCGCGCCGAACGGACCGAAAGCTAGGACTCTCCGTTGCGCCCGTCAAGAACTAGTGCGAGTTCCTGAATCAAATACTAAATATGGTGGATTGCGGGGGATAACAGGGGGCATGCCCGCGCCTGTTGTGGAGCCAAGTATCAGTGAGTCCTCAGGGATTCCCAACCGAAAAAATTTGTACCCCGTGGTGTTTCGGGCCCTTCACCCCGCTGTTCACAGGGCAGGTATATTTTTAGGCAACGGGCTTGTGTGGGCGGGACTCACGTAGGGGTACGGAAGGTGAGGGCAGGCATGCCCGCCGAGATGGTGGTGGGGGAGCCGAATCCGCGCCAAGCTGCCCCCGATTTTGCCGGACTGCCCACATGCTTGATTCGACCCGCCCGGTGCTGCGGCCACGCATCGCCCCGGCCGGCCTGATGTTCCTCGCGATCACCTCGATCGGCTGGGGCTTTAATTGGCCGGTCACGAAATTCCTGCTCGCCGAGCTGCCGCCGCTGACCCTTCGCGGGGTGACCGGCGTGCTGGGCGCGATCCTGCTGGCGGCGCTGGCGGTGGTGCGACGGCAGAGCCTCAAGGTGGACCCCGCGATCTGGCCGCGCCTGATCACGGCCGCGATGCTCAATGTCACCGGCTGGATGGTGCTGATGGGCCTGGCGCTGCTCTGGCTGCCGGCGAGCGAGGCGGCGCTGATCGCCTACACCATGCCGGTCTGGGCCTCGATCATCGCCTGGCCGGTGCTGGGCGAGCGGCCGACGCTCTTGCGCACGCTGGGGCTGGTGATGGCCTTTGCGGGGCTTGCCTCGATCATGGGCGGCAACGGCATTGCCGCGAGCGCGGAGAAAGCGCCTGGCATCATCATGGCGCTGTTCGGCGCGCTCGGCTTTGCCGTCGGCACCGTGGTCTCGAAGAAATATCCGATCCACCTGCCGCCGATCACGGCCGCGGCCTGGCAGATCGGGATCGGTTGCCTGCCGATCTCAATCATCGGACTGTGCATCGAGACCACGCATCTAGACTTGGTGACGCCGGTCGGCTGGTGGCTGCTGGTCTATTCGACCGTGGTGCAGTTCTGCATCGCCTATGTCAGCTGGTTCGCAGCGCTGGCGCGGCTGCCGGCCTCGGTCGCCGCGATCGGGACGATGGCGGTGCCGGTGATCGGCGTCGTCGCCTCGGCGCTGGCGCTGCACGAGCCGCTCGGACCGGGGCAGATCGCCGGGCTGGTCTTTACGCTCGCGGCCGTGGTGCTGGCGACGCGCTAGGACGTCCCGCCACCCAGCGCCTTCCTGATCATCTCGGCGAGCTGGTTGCGGCGATACGGCTTGGTCAACAGCAGCACGCCGTCGTCGAGCTTGCCGTGGTGCACGATGGCGTTGTCGGTGTAGCCGGAGGTGTAGAGCACCTTGAGGCCGGGCCGCAGCTTGGCCACTTCGTCGGCGAGCTCGCGTCCGCTCATGCCGCCGGGGATGACGACGTCGGTGAAGAGGAGGTCGAAGGCCTGGCCGGCCTCGATCAATTCCAGCGCGGCGCGGCTGTCGGCGGCGGCGACGGTCTTGTAGCCGAGGCTCTGGAGTTGCGCGGTGACGAAGTTGCGCACCAGCGGATCGTCCTCGACCACGAAAATGGTCTCGGCGCCGCCTTCGGCCTGCGGCGCGAGGTTTGCTGCCACTTCCGTCGCGCCTTCGCCCGGCGGCAGATAGAGCTTGATCGTGGTGCCGTGGCCTTCCTCGCTGTAGATCTTGATGTGGCCGCCGGACTGCTTGACGAAGCCGTAGACCATGGAGAGACCGAGGCCACTGCCTTTGCCGACCTCCTTGGTGGTGAAGAACGGCTCGAACGCCTTCTCCTGGACGTCCAGCGGCATGCCGGTGCCGGTGTCGCTGACCGCGAGCATCACGTAAGGGCCCGGCCGTACCTCCGCATTGGCCCGCGCATAGGCCTCATCCAGCACGACGCGGTGGGTCTCCAGCAGCAGCTTGCCGCCGTTCGGCATGGCGTCGCGGGCGTTGATCGCCATGTTGAGCACGGCATTCGTCAGCGTGGACGGATCGATGTGCGCCGTCATCGGTCCCTGTTCCAGCACGGTTTCGATCTGGATCTGCTCGCCGAGGGTGGGGCGCAGCAGTTTTGCGACATCCGATATCGCCGCGTTGATCTCGACATTGCGCGGCCGGAGCGGCTGCTTGCGCGCAAAGGCGAGCAGGTGCTGGATCAGCTCGGCGCAGCGCTCGGCGGCATCGTCGATCAGCCGCGCCACGCGCTGCAGCTCGGGCTGCTGCTTCAGGCTTGCCACCAGCGTCTCGGTGTTGCCGGAGATGACGGTCAGCATGTTGTTGAAGTCGTGCGCGACGCCGCCGGTCAGCTTGCCGATCGCGTCCAGCTTCTGCGACTGGTGCAGTTGCCGCTCGGTCTCGCGCGAAATGGTCGCATCGTGATAGACCAGCACGGCGCCCGAGACGTCGCCTTGTCCGTCCCGCATCGGCCGCCCGCTGATCATGAGATGGCGCGCCGGGCCGCCGCGATGCGGGCGGACGATCATCTCCATCGCCTCGAACTGCTCGCCGCGCAGCACGCGCGCCGACGGCAGCTCGTCGGGCTTGAGCGGTGTGACGCCGTCGCCGTGATAGACGTCGGACAGCGCGCGCAGATTGCCGAGGTTCATGCCGGTGCGATGCAGTAGCATGCGCTCGGCGGCCGGATTGGACAACAGCACGGTGCCTTCGGCGTCGATGACCAGCACCGCCTCCGCCATGCTGTGGAACGTGCTCTGGAGCACGTTGACCGACAGGCGCAGCTCGTCATGGGCGGTGACGAGATGCTCGGTACGCTCGGCGACCGCGGCCTCGAGTTGATGCTTCTCCGCCGTCGTCTCCAGCAGCGTGCTCTTCAGCGCGACCTGGGTGCGCTGGCTCTCGCGCATCACCATCACCACCAGCAGCAGGATCACCAGCGCGCCGGCGACGTCGATGCCGAGCAGCACGATGCCGGTGCGGCGCGAATCCTGCGAGCGCGCGTTGAGCACCCGTTCTTCCTCAGCGCTCAAATGGTCGAGATTGGCCATCACCGTGTCCATCAGGCCGCGGCCCTCGCTCTTGCCCTGGAGTGCGGCGATGCCGGCCTGGTCGTTTGCAGCGCGCAGGCGCATTGCCTCGGCGGCGACCTCGACCCGGCGCAGCGCCAGCGGCTCGGTGCCCTCCAGCAGCGCGACCTGATCGGGATTGTCGCGCACGCCGCGCTTGAGGTCGGCGAGGGCAGGCGAGATCTGGGCGCGGACCGCCTGGAACTCGTCGTTGAAGCCCTGGCTGCGATAGATCTCGTAGCCGCGCGCAGCGCTCTCGGCGCGGCGCAACAAGACGCGCAGATCGGAGATCTTCTTCTGCACCTGGACGGTGTGATTGACCCAGGCCGTATCCGACCGCGACTTGACGTCGAGGCCGATCGAGGCTGCGGTGATGATCAGGAGGATGGCAAGTCCAGCACCGAGAATGACGCGCTGCGTTGGGATCAAGGGGCTTCTTTCTTGTCCTTCGGCTGTGCGTTCCCGCCCGCATCGGCGAGACATTCCCGGATGGTGGTCAGCAGCGCGTCCGGCGTGAACGGCTTGCGCAGGCAGCGCGCCGCACCGAGCTCCAGTGCCATGCGCAGGAAATCGGGGGTGGGCGAGGCGGACGAGGCGAAGGCATAGCCGGACATCGCGATCAGCGGAATCGCGGGGGCCCGCTCGTGAAAGATGCGGATGGATTCGAAGCCGCGCATATGCGGCATGAAGATATCGACCAGCATCACATCAAACGTCTGCGCTTCCAGCGCAGCCAGCCCTGTTTCACCGCCATCGGCCAGCGTGACGTCGAAGCCCTGACGTTGGAGGAGGACCTCGATGGTCGCGCCGACCATCGGATCGTCGTCTACCACGAGGATGCGCGGCATGACATTTCCCAGCAAATCGAAGTCCCCATACCGGTGATATAGGCGAATCGCGGGATCGGTCAATTTGGGATTGGATCGTGGTAGATATGCACGGCGCGGTGCATAGCGATGCGCGGGTTCCCGCCAAGGAGCAGCCCAACGCCATAGCTGCCTGGCCACTGCATCAATGTCATGAAGCGGGTGAATTTCGTCGGCTTTCGATGAAAGGTTGAACGAACCGGAGCGGCCAGCGAAAGCTGCCGTGGTCCCTCAATCATGGAAGCGGGCGGCCGCCAAAATTCATCCGCCCGCGAGATCGGTCGGCGGAAACATCGCGAACAGACGCGACAATTCGACCTGCGAATGGGTGCCGGTCTTCTCGAAGCAGCGACGCAGATGCGTCTTGATCGTCGCAGGCGTGACGCCGAGCATGGCAGGCATCTGCGCGCCGGCCACGCCGCTCGCCAGCAGAAGCGCGACGCGGGCCTCCGCTGCGGTGAGGCCGTAGGCGGCCCGCATGGCCGCGATCGTCGCGCGCGACTGTGCCGTTGGATCGACGATCACGACCAGCACGCGGGCCTGCATGGCCAGCTCCAGGAACGGAAAGGACGGTCGCGGCAGCGGCACGGCAACCACCAGCAGCGGCGCCACGCCGGAAGGGCGGCTGACGCGCACAGGCTCGGAGAGAAATGTGCCGAGGCCGGAGGCGACGACAAGCGCATCCTTCAGCGCGCGTGACAGCGTATGCCGTTCGCCGGGCAAGGCGGAGACGAGCTGGAGGCTTCCGTCGGCATCGAAGGCGATGCCGTCCGATCCACGCAGCAATTCGTCGGCAGCCCTGTTGGTCTGCGTGATGCGGCCGCGACGATCGAGCAGCACCGCGGCGTTCGGCATCAGATCAAGGACGGCCGACAATTGCCGCTGCCCGTCCGCACGGCTGCCGAGCAGGAGCGAGGCATCGAGGGCCCGGCAGAGATGCGGGCTCAGCCGGTCGAGCAAGCGAACGCGTTGTTCCGCTTGGTCGGTGCCGCGTTCCGAGAGGCAAAATCCAAAACCGCCGACGCTGCCGTGGACGGCGAAGCCCTTGTAGTTGATATCCAGGATGTCCTCATGACCCCAGGGGGCCAGTACGTCGGCATAGAACGCGGTCTTTCGAATCGAACCTGGCTCGACGAGCGAGTTGGCGCTGACCGCCTTGCCGAATGGGACTTTGGTGACCGCGACGGTCCAGGGATTCCACGCGTAATGCTTGCGGAAGATCGCGGACGGCTCCTCCGGCAGGCGGCCGAGAATTTGGGTCGGAGGCAGATTGCTCCCGCGCGGCGGCACATAGGCAAGCATGCCGCCGAGCGCGCCCAGATGATCGGACACGCCGACCAGCACTTCCTCCCAACGCTCGGGAGCGGCGACCGCGCCGTAGATCAGATCGAGCAACTCGGCTTGCAAGGATTGACGCTCCGCAAAAATTGCGCGCTCAATCCAAAGCGTAACCCGGGCAGGTGACAGTTCGTTGCTGAAATTTGCAGCGCGTGTCCGCTTCGCGAGGGAGCGTCCGGTTCCATGACGCGTGTGTGCCGGGTCGTCCATCGCATCGGCGTGGGCGGTCTACTACCAGGAGTAGCGCACGGAGCCCTTGCCCGCGTAGCTGCGTACCGTGTCGGCGAATTCGCCTTCGAACGCGGCGGCGGCGGACCAGCCATTCATCCATCGAATTTCGGCCGATGCGCTGGTCAATGCGGAATCGTGCGGCTGAGCCGCGCCGTTGACGACGAAGCTCGCACCCGGCAGTGCCTGGAACGTCGCGGCAGCCGAGCGGCCGGTGTTGTAATCATGCGCCCAGGCGACCCGTCCGCGCAGTGTCAGCATCGCGTTGGCCAGGGCGTAGGATTTGTCGCCGCGGACGCCAAGCTCGCTGCGCGTGTCGGTGACGCTCTTCGCGCCATAGGCGAGTGCAAAGGCCGGCGTGCCGACCAGGGCGGTTTCGGCATACGCCGGGAGGTCGAACGTCGTGAACTGACCTGCGGCATAGGGGGTGACGCCGAGGCCGCCGAGCCACGGCGTCAGGAAGCGATAGCCGCCTTCGACGCGGCCCGAATAGGCATTCGCGTTCAACGCGGCATGCAAGCGGTCGACGCCGGCGATGGTCACGATGCGATCGGTGGTGATGTCCTGGAAGCCATAGGCCAGCGCCGCGGAAATATAGGCGGGGCCCGATCTGTGGCGTACGAACGCGCCCGCCTGGAACAGGTCGGAGCGGCCATAACCGCTGTTGTCGACGGAAAAACTCGTTCCGCCGCCGGCGAGCGCGAAGCCCGCGACCGTATCGGGCGAGAAGCGATAGTCGGCGCCGACGGCGACGCCGGCCAAGCTGCTCGTCGTGTTGTTGCTCCCGGTTGCGCCGTTGCCATCCGTCGTCTGCGATCCGCCGAAGCCCGCGGTCCACACGCTCCAGCGGGGATCGTAGGCCTGTGCGACCGGCGCCTTCGCGAACATCGCGGCATAGGCGTCCCGTTCTGGCCGCGATGCGCCGCGCCCCGCATCGCCAGCCGCGTAAGAGGACGGACCAGCCGACGTCACCGGTTCGCCGCGTCCGGCAATGAAGGGACCGGTCAGCACGCCCATGAACTGGGTCGTTGCGTTGAACGTCGCCTGCTGGCTGCCGGTGGCGGTCTCGCCCGAGGCCTGGGTCAGGCCGGCTGGGGTCAGCGCACCGTAGACAGCGGGGATGCTGCCATTGGCATTGAAGAAGTTCGTGAGCGCATTGCCCACGTTCTGCTGGTTGGCATTCAGACCGCCGGGGATCGCGTAGCTCAGCGTCAGGTTGAGATAGACGTTGTTGGCATCGTAGCTCAGGCTCGAGCTGAAATTGAGCGGCAGGCCAGTGTTGACGAGCGAGCCGAACGTGCCGCTCACGCCGAGGCTGGCGTTCATGATCGTGTATTGCTTTGCAACGTAGGTTCCCGGCGCGAAGCTGGCCTGCACCGTGGCGCCTCCAAGCGTTGCCGTCCCCAAGACGTTGGTACGATCAGCGCTCGAGGGGGAGACCTCGATCATGTAGGTCGAGGCGGCGGTGAAGGTGAGCCCGTGCCAGACCGTCAACGTGCCGATGCCGTTGCCGGGCGCGAGCGCACCGCCGTTGACGATCACGTGGTTGACCGTGCCGGTGCCGCCCAGCGTGCCACCTGGATTGACCGTGGTGGTGCCGGCGCCGGTGATGTCGCCGTTGACGAGCAGCCTGCCGGCATTAACGTTGATCGCTCCGGTGAAGACGCTCGATCCGGTCACGGTCCAGGTGGAATCGCCGACCTTGTTGAACGTGCCGAAACCGGCATATTGCGCCGGGCCAAGCCGGGACGCGTCGAAGCTTGCGGCGCCGCTGCCGCCAAGCTGGAAGGTGTCGTTGCCGGTGCCGACCGCGTTGCCCGTAATACTCGACCCGGGCGCGAGTGTGAGCGTGTTGCCGCTGCCGCTGAACACGATGGCATCGAAGCTGCTCGTCACGCTGATGGTGCCGGCGTTGAAGACGGACGAGTTGCCGTTGCCGAAGACGATGGCCCTGCTCGCGCCTGTGATTGTACCGGCATTAGAGACCGCGCCGGTGCCGTTGGTATAGATACCATAAAGACCGCCGGTAATGCTGCCGCCGGTATTGTTGGTGACGGTTACGCCGTTGTTGCCTAAGACGCCGACGCCGCCGAACGCCAAGTTGCCTGTAATAGTCCCGGAGTTGTTGACGGACGCGGTATCGAAGCCCGAGATCCCCGAGCCTGGACCGGTGATGCTCGCGCCAGCATAATTGGTGACTGTGACGGTGTTACCGCTAATGCCCCAAGCCGTGAGCCCGGTGATGGTGCCGTAATTTGCAACGCTGGTTGTTCCGGTGCCGCCCCCGATTGCATATTGGCCGCCGGTAATCGTGCCGCTTGCCTGGTTCGTAATGGTCGCGCCAACGTCGACGAGAATCCCTGTCTGGCTGGTGCCGGTGATGGCGCCGAAGTTGGTGAGTGTGGCCGAGTTGAAGTTGATTCCGGTCCGCGAGCCGATCACAGTCGAGCCGACGCCGTTGTTGATGGTTCCCGTCGAAATCAGGATTCCCGTCGGGAATACGCCTCCAGTTCCGCTGACTGTCGCACCGTCGGTGACGTTGACGGTGATGCCGGTTTCGGCACCTACGCCATAGCCGTCGGTGCCGGCGCTTGTTCCCGGCGCGCCCGCGCCCTGGTTGACAGTGGTGCCGGTACAAGTGGCCGTCACATTGTTGGCGGACGCCGGCGAGCAGGCGGCCCATCCCGGTTCGCTCGCCAGCATCGCTGCCGACATCGTCACGGAGCCGGCAATGCTGCCGATGAGGATGCGCCTCAGTTCGGAGCCATGGCCGCCGGAGCTTCGGCGTTTAGGGGGCCTGTGTCCGACGGTACCGACCGATTGCTGCATTGTTATTCCCAGTTCCCTGCACGCAGGCTCAGTTTGTTTCGACTCGTGCCAAGGCGTGTCCGGATGTGAATACCGAACGCGTGGGGTCGTCGCGTCGCCCACCCGGGTGAGGCGACGCGACTTCCGCGGCAACCGTGGCGCGCAGGGCACACTCTCCTTGCGCGCGAGGAGCCGTCGTTCGAAAACCATCAGAAGTTGTCTTCGTGCCGTGGTTGTGGGCACGAGAGCCGCGGCAAAGTGAGAAATCACATCACCTCACGCGCGCCTCACCCAGGCGGATGATGACGCGCGATCTCGCCTTGACGTATTTCCGAACCGTGATCCCGGTCGGGCTGGCCGGAGATCTCGCTCCGGGCCGATGCGTATTGACGTATCGGCTCACGCAGGAGGTCCGAGAATGACCAAACTCGCGCTTCATGGGTTGCGTTCGGCGACGGATGTGCAGGAGCTGAGCGAGGAAGATCGCGCGACATATCGGCGATGGGCGCGCCGTTCATACGTGGCCTATGCGATCGTACTTGCTGTCCTGTTCGTCGGCTTCTGGATTCACGACAGGAGCGTGACGGTGGCGGATCAAAGTCATCCGGTCGGCATCGATGCGGCCAGCGATTTGCCGACGTCGCAAATTCCCGGCGGAAAATCCAAGCGCCGTTATCTTAATTGATCTGCACAGGCGATGGGCATCACGCCCGTGTTGTGGGCGCCCACGCGATCGTGAAGTTGAAAGGAGAGCGAAAGCGGGATCGAAGCGGCTCATCACCCGACTGGGTGAGGCGTCAAGGCGAAAGTCACGATATCATCATGTTACCTCCTGAGATTGCATCAACAACCGGTTGTCGTTGAGCAACTGGGCGAGGACGTGTGATGAATTTCTCCAGCGACAAGATCGAGAAGGTTCTCGACCTGGTTTATGACGCCGCGGCCGACAACGATTTGTGGCCGCAGGTGCTTACGGCGATCGCCGACCTGACGGGCAGCGAGGGCGGCATCATGCATGGCCAATCCTTTTCGGCCGAGCGTGTCTATTTCGATTTCAATGGTCGCCTCAGCGAGGAGTGCAACCGCGCCTATCGGGAACGGCACATGCTGAATCCGTGGTCGCGACACATGATGGGCCAGCCGGTCGGGCGGTTGGTGGTGTCCGACAGCATCATCGAACTGGACGATCTCCGTTCGACGTCATTCTACGACGAGGTGCTGCGGCCGCAGGGCGTGGCGCACAACGGAATGCTGTCGCTGGCCAAACGGGATGACTTCCGCGCCGCCTTCAGCATGTGCCGCACCGCGCAGCGGGGGCCGTTCGGTCCCGATGAGCAGCGGCTTATGGAATGGTTGTCACCGCATCTGTGCCGATCGGTGACGCTTGGATTTCGGATCGACGGCTATTTGGCCATGCAGCAAGCAGCATTCAACGTCCTGGACCGCCTCGCCGACGGCGTCGTCGTCCTCGACCGCAAGGCGCTGGTGCTGTTCGCCAACGCGGCGGCGCGCCGCATGGCAGAGGAGGGATCGCTGCGCCTGCACCAGTCGATGGCGACCTATTCGCCGGTGCATTCGCAGCGCCTCAACGAGCTGATCCGCGCCGCGCTCCAGGGAGGGGCCGGCGGCACCATGAGCCTGCCGCGCAATCCCGACGGCCGGCTCCTGACCATTCTGGTCTCTGCCATCCGCAGCAAGGATCTCGGGCGGCTGTCAGACGCAGGTGTGAAGGACGCGGCGGTGCTGCTGTTCGTGGTCGATCCCGCCAACCGGCGATCGATCCCGCTCGGACAGATCATGGATGCCTATGGGCTCACTCACGCCGAGGCGCGGGTGGCGCTCGCGGCGTCGTCCGGCAACACGGTCCTGGAGACCGCGCAGTCGCTGAAGCTGTCGCCCAACACCATCAAGACGCATCTGCGTCGCGTCTTCGCCAAAACCGCGACCGGCCGCCAGGCCGAGCTCGCCGGGCTGATCACGGCAATCGGAAGCGTGCGGATCGGGGAGACCGATCGCGGATCGTGATGCATCACCCGGCCGGGTGATGACGGCCGATGTGCCGGTCCGTTAAATGTCGCATCAAGGCAAGCCCGATGCTGCCGGATGCAATTGCAATGAGGTCTGCCGTGCGGTGGGTCGAAGTGGCCGGATACATCGCCTCCTCGCTGGTGTTCCTGACCTTCTATATGCGCCGCATGGTCCCGTTGCGGCTGGTCGCGCTGTGCAGCAACGTCGCGTTTCTCACTTACGCCTTCGCGCTTCATCTCGCGCCGATCGCCATCCTTCATGGCGCGCTCATTCCGGTCAACGTCGTCAGGCTGATCGGCGCGTGGCGCGAGGGCACAGACGACCGGCGCAGCGGCGATCCGCGTCCGGACGTGGCCGGTCCGAGCCGCTATCTGCCGCGCCGATCGGAGGTCACCTGATGCGTTTGATATCGCGCGGGGCCGGCCGCCCGACAGGCCTGGATGCATCGTCCGCCATTCGTCCGACGCCGGACGAAGTTGCGGAGTTCGAAAGGCTCGACGCCACCGCACCGCTCGACGAGACGGGGTGTCCGGCCTGGTCGTTCGAGGGCGAGCCGCTGACGGCGTGCGAGCGGCGCTGGCTGGAGCTCTATCGCAAGCTGGAAAATTTCGAGCGGCTCGCCAAAACGTGCGGGCGGGGCCGGTGATTCCCGGCCCCGCCCGTGGATCGCTGCGTCGATCGGTCAGCCCACCTTACGGGCAGGGATGGCGCAGACCGTCATAGCCGAGATAGGTGCCGGAGGCCGGATCGTAGGACCGGTACCTTTGCGCGCAGTAGGCCGACGAGTCGCCGCCACTGTCGGGCACCACGGCAACCGACGGCTCGTCATAGTAGCTGTCGTCGCCATAATAGTAGGGGTCGTTGTAGTACCCGCCACCATAGTAGGCGTAGGAGCCGAGGCCACCGATCGCAGCACCCGCCGCGACGCCGGGCCAGAAGCCGCCACCGTGACGACGCCAGCCGCCACCGTGCCAGTTTCCGCCGCCGCCGTTCCAGTGATTGCCGGCTGCCGCGAAGTTACGGCCACCGCCGCCAAAGTTCGCTCCGCCGCTCGGGCGGACTGCCGCGCCGGCGGCGAAATTGGCGCCACCGCCACCGCCACCGATCCGCGGGCCGCCACCAAAGCTGCCGCCGCCCATGCGCGGGCCGCCGCCACCGCCGAAATGAGCACCGCCACCGCCGAAGTGCGCGCCGCCGCCACCACCACCAAAATGGGCGCCGCCACCACCGCCGCCGTGTCCACCACGGCCCTGCGCGAAGCTCGGCGTCGCCAGCGGAAGAATCAGTGCCAATGCTGCAGCGGCGCTGAAAATTCTCAGATTGTTCATGTTCAAACTCCTTTTCCCGGAAGCAAACCCCTTGAAAGGGCCGCGGTTCCTGGGTTCACGCGGCTGTGCGCGCGTGAGCGGAGATTTCCACGCGGTGGCTGTACCCGGCATGAACGGATCGCGCCCGATTTGCGGCGCTGTCTGCGACGGAGCACACATTTGCGTGGGGTACGGCCGCGCCCGCCGAACTGGACATTTCGCCGCCCGGATGGCATCAGGACCCGACGAAGCAGGGCCCTTGCCGCATGAAACAGTTCTTTCTGAAGTTCTTCACCTGGTGGAGTGGCCAGACGTTTGGCACCCAGCTCTGGACCAAGCGCTACGGCGAGCTGGTCGGCCAAGACGAGCAGGGCAACCGCTACTATCGCACCCGCGGCGGGGCGATCGATCCGACGCTCGGCTTTGAGCGGCGCTGGGTGATCTATAACGGCTATGCCGAGGCGAGCCGCATACCGACGGGTTGGCACGGCTGGATGCATCATGTGGTCGATGTGCCGCCGACGGAAGAGAACTACCAGCCGCGCGAATGGCAGAAGCCGCACCAGCCGAACCCGACCGGCACGCCCAACGCCTACCGCCCCTCGGGCTCGACGCTGGCCAGCGGCAAGCGCCCCAAGGCGACCGGCGACTACCAGCCCTGGACGCCTGGCTAGCCGACCGCGCTTCTTCTTCCTTCGACTGGATGCATCCGCATCCGCCTCACGCCGCTGTGGACAACGGGATCAGCGGGGATGACGCTTGCGCGGGCGTTGCGCCGGCGCGGGCGATGCGGCTCTATGGTCACATCTTACGGAGATGGGAGACCATCGCGTTCGGTTCGGGCAACAGTTCGCGACTGTCCCGAAATGCAGCGGCCGCCGACCAGGACTCGATCGGGAGATAGGCCCCCGGTCTGGAAGCTCCGAAATCGCCCGATGAAATGTGCAGCCGCCGTAAGACAGGAAAGGCCGCTTGGGAAACCGGGCGGCCTTTTTCTTTGATCTGTCGCTCTGCTCCGCCTCAGAGATAGAGGTGGAGCGGCGGTGAGTTGCCGAGCGGCATCATCTCGTAGGGCGGCTTCCATCCCGGTAGTGCGGCGACGCGCCGGCGCCAGGCATCGATGGCCGGGAACGCCGTGGCAAGATTGAAACCCGTCTCTTCGGCTGGATAGTAGAGATAGCCGAGCATCGAGAAATCCACGATCGTCGGCCGGTCCCCCAGCATGAAGCGGCGGTTGGCGAGGTGCCTGTCGACGATCGCGAAGGCGCTTTCGGTCCGCGCGCGCAGATAAGCGAGCACAGCTGGATGGGCGGGCTCCGGCATGAAGCAACGCTGAAACCGGTGCTGCGCAAAATTCCCCGTGAATTTGTGGTTGTCGAACAGCAGCCACCGCCGCGTCTCGAATATCTCCCCGCGGGTCGGGCCGAACATACCGTGGGTTTCGGCGAGCCACAGCAGGATCGCACCGGATTGACTCATCTGCCGGCCATCGGCCTCGAGCACGGGCACTTCGCCCATGACATTGGTCGCGGCCCGCCAGTCAGGGGTGCGGGTCTCACCGCCGGCGAAGTCGACGCCGACCGGCTCCCAGTCGAGCCCGGCGCAGTTGAGGAATAGGGCGACCTTGAACGAATTGCCCGAAGCTCCGACGCAGTGCAGCCGGTATCGCGCCATGGTCAGGTCCTCCCGTGCGCACGCGACTGGCAATCATCCGTCGATGTTAGTCGCGATCCGGATTGTCGCGACAGGCTCCTGACAGCGTCATGTCAGCAGTGCAGCGCCAGGACACGAGTGCCGCGTCCGGGACACGGGCGGGAGCGAATGCCGCTGCTCCACACTCCGTCATTGCAAGCGCAGCGAAGCAATCCAGAGTCTTTCCGCGGTGACAGTCTGGATTGCTTCGCTGCGCTCGCAATGACGGTGTTGATGCAACTGTGCGCCAAACTTCTGTCGCGTGCCGCGGACGCTGCGCAGCACGATGTGGTGCGCTGCAGAGTCGGGGCCCATGCAGCAGCGATGCGTGTGGCTTCCTGGGTCCCGGCTCTGCGCAGCAGCGTTGCACGCCGCATCGCGTCCGGGACACGAGAGGGGAGGCTAGTTCACCCGCTCGGCCGCGCGCTTCACTGCCTCGAGCCGCCGCGCCTGATTTGCTGCGCCACGTTCTCTCAGCAAGGCCAGCACTTCGGCCGGCGCGGTGTCGGGCGAGCCCGCGTTGAACGGGGGGGCGGGGTTGTACTCCATCTGGAGCTGGATCGCTTCCGCCGTGGTGCGGTCGCGCAGGATCGACACCAGGGTCAGCGCGAAGTCGATGCCTGCGGTGACGCCGCCGCCGGTGATGCGGTTGCGGTCGACGCAGACGCGGGTCTTGGTCGGCGTCGCGCCGAACTGGCCGAGCATCTCCATCGCGCTCCAATGGGTGGCGGCGCGATAGCCTTTCAACAGGCCGGCGGCGCCGAGCGCCAGCGACCCCGTGCAGACCGAGGTGACGTATTTGGCGCCTTCGGCCTGCTTGCGCAGGAAATCAAGCACCTCCTCGTCGTTGAGCAGGTCGTTGGTGCCGCCGCCACCGGGCACGCAGATCACGTCGAGCTGCGGGCAGTCGGCAAACGTCGTGGTCGGCGTCAGTGCCATCACGGAATCGCTCGGTACCGGTTCGATCCGCTTCCAGATCAGGTGCAGTTTTGCGTCGGGAAGCATCGAGAACACCTGCAACGGGCCGGTGAAGTCGAGCTGGGTGACGCGGGGAAACACCAAAAGTCCGATCTGGAGCGGCGCCGGCATGAGAACCTCCAATGAAGAGCTTGACGCCGACAAACTGGCATGATGCCCTTCTGTCCAAAATGGCGTAATTCCCTCACTTTCGGACATCTCATGAGGACGTGACCCATGATCGGCATTCTGATCTTCCCGGATTTCCAGCTGCTCGACGCGGCCGGTCCAATCTCGGTGTTCGAGATCGCGGCACGTGCCGGCGACAGGCCGCTTGCGCTCCGGGTGCTGGCGGCGAAGGCGGGGCTGGTGCGGAGCTCGTCGGGCGTCGAGATGATGGCGCGTGATTTCAAATCGGTGAATGCGCTGACGACGCTGGTCATCGCCGGCGGTGCCGGCGTTGCCGACGCCGCGCGCTGCGAGGTCACGCGCGCCTTCGTGCAGCGGCTGGCGAAGCGCGGCGTGCGGGTCGCGAGCGTCTGCTCGGGCGCCTATGTGCTCGCCGAAGCAGGATTGCTCGACGGCCGCCGCGCCACCACGCATTGGGGGCGGACGCGGGAGTTTGTCGCGCGCTATCCCAAGGTGAAGTTCGAGCCGGACCAGATTTTTACCCGGGACGGCAATGTCTGGACCTCCGCGGGCATCACGGCGGGCATCGACCTCGCGCTGGCGATGGTCACCGAGGACCATGGCGAGGAGATCGCGCAACAGACGGCGCGCCAGCTCGTGCTCTACCACCGCCGCAGCGGCGGCCAGTCGCAATTTTCTTCGCTGCTCGAATTGAAGACGCCGAACGGTCGCTTCGGCGCGCTGCTGTCCTGGGCGCGCGAAAATCTCGACGCACCGCTGACGGTGGAGGATCTCGCCGATCGCGCGGGCATGAGCGCGCGGCATTTTGCCCGCGCCTTCGCCGCCGAGACCGGGACGACGCCGTCCAAGGCGATCGAGCGGCTGCGGCTCGAGGTCGCGCGCGAGCGCGTGCAGTCCTCGCGCGAGGCGATCGAGCTCGTCGCGGAAACGACCGGATTCCGCGATCCCGAACGGATGCGGCGCGCCTTCATCCGCGCCTTCGGCCAGCCCCCGCAGGCGCTGCGGCGCGCGGCGCGGGCGGGCTAGGTCGGTTCGGCGACCGTGCTGGCTTGCGCGCGCGCCGTCAATCGCCGTGCGATCGGCGTCAACAGATACGGCGCAAGATGAATCGGAAACTGCGTGACGGCAAAGTAGAGCCATGTCGTCGGCGGCAGCGCGCCGGCGGTCGCGGCCAGCATCAGGCCGAGATTGCGCTGTGATACCATCAGCCCGACCGCGAAGGCGCGCTCGTAACCGGCGCGGCGGAAGATCAGCGTCGTCACAGTGAGCAGGGTGAAATAGACCGCGAAGGCGAGCAGCACGACGCCGATCGTGAAAACGGGATCGGCGACGAAGTCGTGCGCGACGTCGCCCATCACGGCGGAGGCGAACACCAGCAGGATGAGGATGGTGAAGCCGTCGATCGGGCGCTTGTGGCGCTGGATCGCTTCCGCGCCGAAGATCCAGCGGATCGCGGTTGCGCCAATCAGCGAGACCGCGAGGATGGCGAGCAGCTTTGCGCCGAGCGCGAGCGGCGAGATGCCGAGCATGCCGCCGAGAAACAGGCTTGCGAACAGCGAGGCCGTGAAGGGCACCAGCGCAGTTGCGGTCACCAGCGTGACCAGCGGCAGCGTGGCATCGAGGCCGATCAGTGCTGCGAGCGCAGGGGCGGCCATCATCGGCGAGGCCATGCCCTGGAGCATCAATGCGAGGAAGAGGCCGGGCGAGCTTTTGTCGAGCCCGGTTGCATGGGCGAGCAGCCCGACGATCAGCGGCACGGCGATCGTGGTCCAGACCGTTGCGCTGGCGATCAGCGCGGGACGGCGGAGGTGGCCAAGAAGCGCGACGAGATCGACCCGCATGAAGGAGATGCAGAGCAGGCCAAGGATCGCCTCGGTGACGTAGGGGCGCAGCAGCGCGCCGAGCGGCGGCACTGCAACCGCGATGAACGCGATCGCCGCCACCGCGCGCGTGCCCTGGCCGCCGAGCCATGTGAGGGCGCGCAGGGGAAGGGTGAGGAGGATTTTGAGGATGGAAGGCATCTTGATCGGCGTGGTCGGGCTACTGGACTAACCCAATCCCTTCAACCACGCGCCGATCTCGCCCACGGCGACATTGGCCTGTTGCAACAGCTTGCCCATGGTGAAGAAGCCGTGGAACTGGCCGGGATAGTGCTTGGTAGCCACGCTCACGCCGGCCTGCTTCAGGCGCGCGGCATATTCATCGCCTTCGTCGCGCAGGGGATCGGCGCCGGCGGTGAGCACATAGGCCGGCGGCAGGCCGGCCAGGCTTTTCGCGCGCGCCGGCGAGGCGCGCCAGTCGTGGATGTCGGCGGCGCCGTTGAGGTAATGATCGCGGAACCAGGGGATCACCGAATGTGTCAGCAGCACGCTGGTCTCGGGCTCGCTGTGCGAGCCGTGCGTCGTGGCGAAATCGGTCGCGGGGTAGATCAGCACCTGGCCGGAGATCGCGGGGCCGCCAGCGTTGCGCGCGGCGAGCGCGACGACGGCCGCGAGATTGCCGCCGGCGCTGTCGCCGCCGATCGAGAGGCGCGAGGCGTCGATGCCGAGCTCGCGGGCGTTCGCAGCGATCCATTGGGTCGCGGCAATCGCATCATCGACTGCGGCGGGAAACTTGTGCTCGGGGGCGAGGCGATAATCGACCGAGATCACGATCAGCGCGCCCTCGACCGCGAGCTGGCGGCAGACCACATCATGGGAATCGAGATCACCGATGACCCAGCCGCCGCCATGGAAGAACACCAGTGCCGGCGACAGGCCGTCGTGCCGGCGCGGCTCCTTCGGAACGTAGATGCGCGCTGGGATCGCTCCATGCGGCGCCGGGATCGCCAGCGGCGCGACGCGTGCCAGTTCCGGCGGCTCGGGGTTGGTCACAAAGCGCGCCTGCGCGTAATAGGCGCGCGCTTCCGGCGCGGTCAGGGTCTCGTAAGCAGGGCGACCGGCCTCCTGAAAGGCCTTGTAGACGGCGGCAGCGTCGGGATCGAGCACAACGGGCATGGGAAGCGACCTCTGGGTTTCCAGTTATCGTTGGACGTCGTTTGCGGGGGCGGCACCGGCTTGACCCGGGGAAGGGGCTTCCGACTATCCCATCAGGGGGCCAATCTGGCCAGACCGGGCGGGGACGGGCAGGGAATGGCGCCCTTTCCCCGCCGTATTCGTCGTGTTAACCGGATGGCCTGCGAGCGGCGGTATCCACTGTAAAATGTCCAGCAAGCCCGATTCGCTGTTGAAGCCGCGCGAGATGTTTCGAACCTTTACCCTGACAGGTCTTGCGGCCCTTTTGGCCGCCACCGCACTGACGGCTGCGACGCCGGCTCAGGCGCAGATCGGCACGATCTTTTCCGATCCGCCGCCGCTGCGGCCGCCCGGCAGCATTCCGCGTGGCCAGCCGCAGCCGCAGCAGATTCCCGACGACGATGAAGAGGTCCCCGAGCTGCCGCCGCAAGGCCGCGTGCTGCCCTCGCGCCCGATGCCGCCGCCTCAGGGACGGCAGGGTAACGTGATGCCGGGGCCGGTCGAGAGCCAGCCTCTGGCGCCGCCGCCGGGCTCCGCCGCCGCGCCGCCCAACCAGCCGCCGGCCGTTGCAGTCGCGCCGCCCAACGCGCCGGGCGCCGCGCCGCCGGGTGCGCCCGGTCAGCGTCAGCCCCTGCAGAAGGGCGGTCCCGTGCCGCAGGCGCCGGCGAGCCTCCAGCCGGGCGATGAGGTCGTGACCGAACCGCCGGCCCAGAAGATCGTGAACAAGAAGGCGACTTTCTCGGGCCTGGACAAGATCACCGGGCGCATCATCAATTTCGACGAGGAGATCGGCGAGACCGTCCAGTTCGGCGCGCTCAGGGTCAAGACCGACGCCTGCTATACGCGGCCAGCGACGGAAGCCACCAACACCGATGCCTTCGTCGAAGTCGACGAGATCACCTTGCAGGGCGAGGTGAAGCGCATCTTCTCGGGCTGGATGTACGCGGCAAGCCCCGGCCTGCACGGCGTCGAGCACCCGATCTACGATATCTGGCTCACCGACTGCAAAGAGCCGCAGCAGACCATCGCGACCGCGGCACCCGATCCCGCGAGCAAGCCGGCTACGCCACCGCCGCCGCCCGCGCAGAAGAAGGCCGCGCCAAAACAGGCCGTGCAGCAGCGTCCGCCGCAGCCCTTGCCGCCGATCCAGCAGCAGCAACCGGCGCCGCCACCCCCGCAGCCACAGGAGCAACGGGGCCTGTTCGGTTTCCCCGGGTTCGGCCGCTAGGCCCTATTGCCGTGAGGCGATGATCTCGAGCGCGCGTGCGCCAGGGATTGCGTCGCCGGGCGAGAGCCTCAAGAAATCGCCGGGATCACCGGCGAGCGCCTTGTCGAGCAGAGCGGTGTAGCGCCGTCGCGAAATCTCGACCGCACCAAAGCTCTTCAGATGCTCGGTGACATATTGCGTGTCGAGCAGCTCGAAGCCGCCATGGATCAGCCGCGCCACCAGATGCACCAGCGCCACCTTCGAGGCATCGCGCGCGGTGTGAAACATGCTCTCACCGAAGAAGGCGCGCCCGAGGCTGACGCCGTAGAGACCGCCGACGAGGTCGTCGCCCTGCCAGGCCTCGACGCTGTGGCAATGGCCGAGCTCGTAGAGGCCGCCATAGAGATCGCGGATGCGCTTGTTGATCCAGGTGTCCTCGCGCCCTTCCTGCGGCGCGGCGCAGCCCGCGATCGTCGCCTTGAACGCGGTATTGACGGTGACGCGAAAATTATCCGAGCGCACGGTGCGCGCGAGGCGCGAGGCGACGCGAAATCCCTCGAGCGGGATGACGCCGCGCAATTCCGGCTCGACCCAGAACAGGGTCGGATCGTCGGCGCTCTCGGCCATCGGAAAGATGCCGCAGGCATAGGCGCGCAGCAGCACGGCGGGCGTGATTTCAGACGAGGCGGAGTCGCGCGAAGTCATGGCGCGACAATAGCAGGATTGCGATGCGCGTGCGATGGGGCGAAAGCCCCGTGTAATCGCGGATCAGCTCGCCGCAGCGGTGCTCGCCCGGTCCGGTGCTGCGGGCACGCGGCGGAACTTCAGCAGAATACGCGTTCCGGAATGGGCGGGATCGCGCTCGACGGTGGCATCCAGCTTGGTGGCCATCGCCGCGACGATGCGCTGGCCCATGCCGGTGGAGCGCGGATCGGCCTTGACCTTGTCGCCGACGCCGTCGTCGGCGATCGACAGCAGCAGATCGTCGCCCTGCGAGGTCAGCTCGACATGGATCGGGCCGGCGCCATCGGGATAGGCGTATTTCACCGCGTTCATCACCAGCTCGTTGACGATGATACCGACGGCGACCGCGCGGTCCGGATCGATCTCGATGGCTTCCGCCTTCACCGTCAGGCGTGACATCCGGTTGCCTTCGGCCGAGCGGCGCAAATCCTCGAGCAGCGAGTCCAGATATTGGTTCAGCACCACGCTCTTCAGGTCCTGCGAGGTGTAGAGGCGGCGGTGCACCTGCGCGACCGCGGCGACACGGCCCATCGCATTGGTCAGCGCGGCCTTGACCTCTTCCTGCCCTGCGGAGTTCGCCTGGAGATGCAGCAGCGAGGCGATGATCTGGAGCGAGTTGCCTACGCGGTGATTGACTTCGCGCAGCAGCAGCTCGCGTTCGGCGGCAAGCGCCGCGTAGCGGTCGCGCGAAGCATGGATCTCGGCTTCGGCCTCCTCGCGCGCCTTCTGCAATTCGGCCTGGCGCAGCGCGCCGTCGGCGGCGACGTGGAGCAGGGGGATGAAGTCGCCCTTGACGTCCTTGACGAGGTAGTCGGCTGCGCCTGCCTTCAGCGCAGTGACCGCGATGGTGGAATCCTGCGAGGCCGTCACGAACACCACGGGCGGCGCGTCCGGGATCGCCATGATCTGCTCGAGCGTCTCCAGCCCGTCGAGGCCCGGCATGTACTGGTCGAGCGCGACCACGTCGATGCGGCCCTCCATCTCGGCGCGGCGAATCCGCTCCAGGCCTTCCTCGCCGCTTGCGGCATGGATGACCTTGTAGCCGCGCCGCGTCAGGCCGCGATCGACCAGGCGCGCGAGCGCTGAGTCGTCGTCGATATAGAGCAGTGTTGGCGTGTGCTGGGTCATGAGGCGGCTGGCGGGACCTGGATGACGGAGAAGAACAGCCCGAGCTGTCGGATGGCGTTGGCGAAATTCTCGTAATTGACGGGCTTGGTGATGTAGACGTTGCAGCCGAGCTCGTAGCAGCGCTTGATTTCCTGGGAATCGTCGGTGGTGGTCAGCACCACCACGGGCGAGGCCTTCAGATATTTATTCTCCTTGATCTGCTTCAGGATGTCGATCCCGGTCATGTCGGGCAGGTTGAGATCGAGCAGGATCAGGAGCGCATTGCCCTTCTGCACGAGGCCGCTTCCGTCGGCGCCGAACAGATGCTTCATCGCGTCAGTGCCGTTCTTGAAGGAGATGATCTCGTTGTTGACGCCGGACCTGCGGATGTTGCGCTCGATCAGCCGCGCGTGTCCCTCGTCGTCCTCGATCATGATGATGCTGACGGGCAATGTCATTTATCGGCGTTCCGGTTGCTGGCGTTCCAATTGATGGGCAGCGTGATCGTGAAGGTGCTGCCCGTGTTCAGTTCCGACGATACCGACATCGTGCCGCCGAGGCGGCGCACAAGTGCACGCACATGCGCAAGACCTATGCCCTGACCGGGCTTGTCCTGGGTTCCCGCACGGCGGAACAAGTCGAAGATCCGCTGATGATCCCTGGCGTCGATGCCGCGGCCGTTGTCGCTGATCTCGAAGATAGCGTAGCCGAGCTTGGTGCGCCCGCGGATTCTGATCGCGCCGGGAACACCGTTCTTCAAATATTTAATCCCGTTGTCGATCAGATTGGAGAAGATCTGCTCCAGCGCAAGGCGGTCACTGACGAGATCCGGCAGCGGTTCGATATGGATTTCGGCCTGCGCTTCGGCGGCCTGATGCGCAAGCGTCGACACGATGGCCTCGATCAGCTCGCGTGTGTCGATCCTCTCCGGCTGGAACTCGCGCCGACCCTCGCGGGTGAGATTGAGGATCGCCGAGATCAGGCGGTCCATCTTGGCGATCGAGGACTTGATGAAGCCGAGCGCTTCGGCAAAATCCGTCGACAATTGCTGGTCCGGACCTTCGAGCGCAATCTCGCCGGCGGCCGGCGGCGGCCCGCCGGTCGCGGCATGGGTGAGGCCGCCGATACGGCGGAAGATGTCGCCGCCGAGCTCCTCCAGCTCGCTGGTAAAGCCCATGATGTTCACCAGCGGCGAACGCAGATCGTGGCTGACGATATAGGCAAAGCGCTGGATCTCGTCGTTGGCTTCGCGCAGGTCGGCCGTGCGCGCCTCGACGGTGGCCTCGAGGTTGAGATTGGCGTCGCGCAGCCGCGTCTCGGCCTCGTCGCGGGCCCGGGCGGAACGACGCACCAGCCAGATCGAGATGCCGGCCAGCAGCACGACGAGGCCGGAGCCGATGCCGGTCATCGATGCGGCGAGGGTCTGGCTGCGGTCCGCGTTTGCCGAGCGGAGCCGGAACAGCCGTTCCTCCTCGCGGATCATCGCATTGGCCAGATTGCCGATCGTGGTTGTGGTGTTGCCGGCAGCGGCCTCGCGGATGAGCGCCACGGCATTGCCGGGTTCACCCTGCCTGACGAAATTCATTTCGCGCGAAAACTGATCGAGCCGGGTCTCGATGGCTGCGCTCAACTTCTCAATGCTGTCGCGTTGCGCCGGATTGTCGCCGATCTGGCGCGTGAGCTTGTCGAGCGCCGGAACGATCGCTGCGATGGCCTTCTCATGATCCGACAGGAAGTCGGGCCCCTGCGTCAGCAGAAAGCCGCGGGCGCCGCTCTCGGCGCGCCGGACTTCGAGCAGCAGGGTGTTGAGCTGGTTCTCCACCTCGATGGTGTGAACCACCCATTTGCTGTCGTCGCGCGCCTTGTTGACGAGATAGACCGAGCCGGCACTGATCACGGTCAACACCAAAAGCCCCGCCGAGAACAGCAGGATCTGCCAAAACGCGCGCCGCCGTTGTCCCTCAGCGGTCACGGCAGTATGGCCTTCTTGCGTCGACGGAGTTCAAAACGGCCCCTTGGAACTTGTCCCCTCCGTCGCAAACGCGATTGGGGTCAAAGGGTTCCATCAGCGAGGCGGTTATTTCGCGGTCGGTTCCGTTTTACCGGCGAGGTACTGTTCCAGCCAGTGGATGTGATAGTCGCCGTCGATGATGGATGGTTGGCGCACGAGGTCACGGAACAGCGGCAGCGTCGTCTCGATGCCCTCGACCACCATCTCGTCCAGCGCGCGGCGCAAGCGCATCAGGCATTCGCTGCGGGTCTTGCCGTGGACGATCAGCTTGCCGACGAGCGAGTCGTAATAGGGCGGGATAGTGTAGCCCTGATAGACTGCGGAATCGATGCGCACGCCGAGACCGCCGGGCGGGTGGTATTGCGTGATGCGGCCGGGCGAGGGACGGAAGGTCTGCGGGTTCTCGGCGTTGATGCGGCACTCGATGGCGTGGCCGATGATCTGGATCTCGCTCTGCTTGGCCGGCAATTCGCCGCCGGCGGCGATGCGGATCTGCTCCAGCACGAGGTCGATGTCGGTGATGCTCTCGGTGACGGGATGCTCGACCTGGATGCGGGTGTTCATCTCGATGAAGTAGAACTCGCCGTCCTCGAACAGGAATTCGATGGTGCCAACGCCGAGATATTTCATCTCGCGCATCGCCTTGGCACAGGTCTCGCCGATTTTTGCGCGCGCGGCTGCCTCCAGCACGGGCGAGGGGCCTTCTTCCCAGACCTTCTGGTGACGGCGCTGCAGCGAGCAGTCGCGCTCGCCGAGATGGATCGCACCGCCGCGGCCGTCGCCGAGGATCTGGATCTCGATGTGGCGCGGCTTCTGGAGGTATTTTTCGAGGTAGACCGAGGCGTCGCCGAAGGCGGATTTGGCTTCGTTGGCGGCCGTCGATAGCGCGATCTGAAGATCCGCCTCGCTCTGCGCGACCTTCATGCCGCGGCCACCACCACCGGCTGCGGCCTTCACCAGCACGGGGAAGCCGATCTTCTTCGCGATCGCCATCGCGTCGTCATCAGGGCCGACCCCGCCGTCGGAGCCGGGCACCACGGGGATGCCGAGCCGCTTGGCGGTCTTCTTGGCCTCGATCTTGTCGCCCATCAGGCGGATGTGCTCGGCCTTGGGGCCGATGAAATGCAGATTGTGCTCGCCGAGGATTTCCGCGAAGCGCGCGTTCTCGGACAGGAAGCCGTAGCCGGGATGCACGGCATCAGCACCGGTGATCTCGCAGGCCGCGAGCAGCGCGGGCACGTTGAGATAGCTGTCCTTGGACGGCGGCGGCCCGATGCAGACGCTCTCGTCCGACAGGCGCACATGCATGGCGTCGGCATCGGCGGTGGAGTGCACGGCGACGGTCGCGATCCCGAGCTCCTTGCAGGCGCGCAGGATGCGAAGGGCGATCTCGCCGCGATTGGCTATGAGGATCTTGTCGAACATGGTGTCCTTTGGGGACTGGCGCGCGAAAAGCGGCGAGGGCGGGTTGGCCGCCTTCAGCCGTTACTCAATGATGACGAGCGGCTCGCCGAACTCGACCGGCTGGCCGTCCTCGACCAGGATCTGCGTCACCGTGCCTGCGCGCGGCGAGGGGATCTGGTTCATGGTCTTCATGGCTTCGATGATCAGCAGCGTCTGGCCGACCGAGACCTTGCTGCCGACCTCGATGAATGGCTTGGCGCCGGGCTCCGGCGACCAATAGGCGGTGCCGACCATCGGCGAGGTCACGGCGCCCGGATGCTTCGACAGATCCGGAGCGGCGGCCGCTGGTGCGGCGGCGGCAATGGCGACCGGCGCGTGGGCCGCATGCGCCATCGGCACCGGCATGGTTGCGGCGACGCTGATGTTGCGGGCAACCCGCAGGCGCAGGCCGGCGCGCTCGATCTCGATCTCGGTCAGGCTGGTCTCGTCGAGCAGAAGCGCGAGCTCGCGGACGAGCGCGGAATCCTCGCTGGAAAACTTTGCGGCTGCTTTGTCGTCTGGCTGGCGCGCCATGTTGTTTGATCCGAATGTTCTGTGTGAGGAGGGAGCGTCAGGCTTTGGGCTTGATGCCGAGCTTGGCGGCAAGGCCCTGGATGGCGAGGCGGTAGCCCTCGATGCCGAAACCGCAGAGCGAGGCGAAGGCCGCGCGCGCGGTGTAGGAGTGGTGGCGGAAACTCTCGCGGGCGTGAATGTTGGTCACGTGCACTTCGACCGTCGGGATCTGCACCGCGAGCAGCGCGTCGTGCAACGCGATCGAGGTGTGCGAATAGCCGCCGGCATTGATGATGATGCCCTTCATCTTGCGCGCATGCGCCTCGTGGATGAAGTCGATCAGCTCGCCCTCGCGGTTGGACTGGCGGCAATCTGCCTTGAGGCCGAACGCTGCTGCGGTCTCCCGGCACAGCGCCTCGACGTCGGCCAGTGTCGCGTGACCATACTTCTCGGGCTCGCGCGTCCCCAACATGTTGAGGTTCGGCCCGTTGAGGACGAGGATCGTGTCGGTTGCAGGTTCAGCCATTCCAATCCCGGAAGAGGTGCTTCGGCGTGGCGGGGGTTATAGGTAACAAAGCGTCCTAGGGGAAGCCTTGAAGGGCCTCCCGGAGGCCTTCAGGTACCTCATCCAGGGTGCAAAAACCTGTGCGGAAGCTACGGAAATTGCTTGTTAACAAGTCCGAACCATGGCTGTCGGCCCAACGCAGGAGGGCGGGCATCGCTGCCCGCCCTCCGAGGTTAACGGCCTTGAGCCTTACACGTCGAGAACGGCAACGATCTCGTAGGTGTTCGGGTCAATGATCACGATCTGCTCGCGGACCATCACGTACCGATAGCTCCGCCATTCCGGATAGATCGTCGCAACGCGGGACGGCAGGGCATGCAGTTCGATGCCCTCGCGCGGAATGCGGGTGCCGACCGAGATTGCGAAGTTCACGTTGGTCACGGGGGACACGCGCTGTTCGCGGATGACGGACGTGATCTGCGTCCGCTGCTCCGTCGAGAGTTTCGCACCCGCGCCGGCCTGACCGACGGTGGTCGAGGACGAGCTCTGGCCCTGTGCGTTCTGGTTGGTGCTGGTGCCGGTCTGACCCTGAGCATTCTGGTTGGGGGTCGTGCCGGTACCCGGGCGATTCTCGGCGTTGTTGGTCGAGGTGCCGCTCTTGCTGCCCTCAGCCTTCATGTCCTTGTCCTTCTGGCCGGACTTTGTCGTGTCCTGGCTCATGCTCTTGGACTTGTCCTGCTGGGACTTGTCCTGCGCGCGTTCATCGGTGCGCTGGCCCTTGGCGGCGCCGGCCTTGTCCTCAGCCGCGTTCTTGTGCATCGCGCCGCCCGAGGGCCGCTCGTCCTTCATCGCGCCGGAAGACTTGTCCTCGGCGGCAGCTCCAGGCTTGGTGCTGGCGCCGCCAGCCTGACCGACGGTGCCCTTCTCAGGAGCCGCGGATTCCTTGCCCATCGAGCCGCGCTCGGCGGCGCCGCCGGACGGCTGTGAATGCTGCATCTGCTGCTGCGAGCCAGCGCCGCCAGCGTCGCGGCCCTTGTCTTGTGCGTTCGCCAGACCGGTGCCCGCGACGAGCGCGAGAGCGGCAACCGAGATCATAAAGCGGTTAGACATCGAATTCTCCTCACGTGTTTCTTTGCGTCATTGCCCGCGCCGACAACGAAAGGGGATTTGAGTTGTTCCGGAACATTGGGGGTTCCGGGGTATTTGTTTCTTAAATGCGGGATGAACGCGCGCGCTGGATTCGCGCCAATATTCGGCCAACGAAAAAGGCCGGCTTTTCAGCCGGCCTCGTTGCATGCGTGTGAGATCTGGAAGCGATCAGCAAGTCGCCTCTTTTAGCAAGTCGCCTTGCCGCAGCGGGCGACGCCGATCTTTTCCTTGAGGCCTTCGAGGCCGACGGCGCCGATCACGATCTGCTTGCCGATCACGTAGCTCGGCGTGCCGTTCATGCCCATGGCTTCGGCAAGCTTGAAGTTCTCCTCGATGGTGGCGCGCACCTCGGGGCTGCCGATGTCCTTCTCGATCTTGGCGGTGTCGAGGCCGGCTTCCTTGGCGGCCTGAAGCGCACGCGCCTTGTCGGCGGCGCCGCGGCCACCGAGCAGCTTCTGGTGGAAGTCGAGATACTTCTTGCCGGAGGGATCCTGCATGCGCACGGCGACCGCAACCTGCGCTGCTTCCACCGAGCCCTGGCTCAGCACCGGAAACTCCTTCAGCACGACCTTCAGCTTCGGATCGGCCTTCATGAGGTCGAGCATGTCGCCCATGGCGCGCTTGCAGTAGCCGCAATTGTAGTCGAAGAACTCGACGAAGGTGACGTCGCCTTCCTTGTTGCCAAGCACGACCTGGCGCGGCGAGTTGAAGATCGCGTCGGAATTCTGCGCGATGCTGGCCTCGTGCTTCTGCGTTTCGGCCGCGGCCTGGCGCTTGCTGAGCTCGGCCATGGCCTCCTCGAGCACCTCGGGATGGCTGATGAGGTAGTTCTTGACGATCGCCTCGATGTCGGTGCGCTGGGCATCGGAGAAGCTGTCGGCCGACGCCGGCACGGCTGCGCCGAACATGGCGAGCGCGAACAGCGCGGGAGCAAGCAGGCGCAGCGAAGGCATAGGCAAATCCTCTTATCCAAAGCAGGTTTCGGAAAACGTCCCGGCGGACTCAAGCCCGGTGTCGTGACGTCGTGGTGCAAGGCGTCTCAGTGGCGTCGTCTTGGTCGCGTTAGTCGCGCGGCGCTTTTGACGCCACGATGTCGTCGGCCTTGACCCATCCGGGCGTGCCGACGGCGAAACGGGTTTTCGCGCGCGTGGCAAGCTCGCGGGCGGTCTTGTTGTCGCCGCGCAGATAAGCGGCCTGCGCCGAGGCCAGATCCGCCTCGGCATAGTCGCCCTTCCGGCCATAGGCCATCGCGAGCTGCATGTAGCCGAGGGCAGCCTCGGGTTCCCGTGCCACCGCGGCCCGGAGAATCCGAACGGCATCGTCCGTGTAGGCCTTATTATCTGATCCAACCAGAGCCTGCCCAAGTAACATCTCGATGAGGGGCGCGTTGTTGGAGAGCGCGACAGCCTTGCGCAGGGGCGCGATGGCCTCGGCCGGCTTGCCGCCCTCCAGAAGCGCCTGGCCGCGCACCTCGTAGAAGTACGGGTTGTTCGGCTGGACCTGAATCAGCGTGTCGATCTGGGCGAGCGCGCTGCGCAGATCGCCGTGCAGATAGGTGCTGATGGCGCGGGCATAACGCGCCGGCAGGCTGTCGTTGGTCTGGGGATAGCGGCGATACACCGTCTCCGGCCGCTCCATGAAGGCCGAGATCTTGGCGCGCACCATGTCGTGGCGGAGCTGGAGGGCCGGATCGTCCTTCTTGTCCCAATAGGGACTGGCGCTGGCGAACTCCTGCAGCGAGGCGACGCGCTCGGCGGGCATCGGGTGCGACTGGAGATAGGGATCGGCGCCGCGGGCCGCAAACAGGCTCTCGCTGGTGAAGCGCTTGAAGGTCTCGTACATGCCCTTGGGCGATTGCTGGGTCGCTGTCAGGAATTTCACGCCGGCACGGTCGGCGTTCTCCTCCTGCTGGCGCTGATAGGACAACAGCGTCCGGCGGATCATCTCCTGCGGGCCGGCGATCGCGGCAGCTCCTGCATTGGCGAGCCCGTTGTTGCCGGTGCTGCTGTTGCGCGTGCTGCCGACGGCGATCGCGCCGGCGCCGAGCAGCATCGCGATGATCATCTGGGTCTGGGCGTTGGCGAGCTGTTCGCGCAGCTTGGACAGATGGCCGCCGGCCAGATGCCCGGTCTCGTGCGCAAGCACGCCGATGATCTGGTTCGGCGTCTCCGACTGGAGGATCGCGCCGTAATTGACGAAGATGCGGCGGCCGTCCGCCACGAAGGCGTTGAACGAGCCCTCGTTGACGATCACCATCTGGATGTTCTGCTTTTCCAGACCGGCGGCGCGCAGGATCGGGCGGGTATATTCGCGCAGCAGCTGCTCGGTCTCGGTGTCACGCAGGACCGGCGGTCCCTTGCCCTGGGCGTGCACGGCCGGCAACGGCAACAGCGCGATCGCCGCCGCCGTGACGAGGGCGGTGAGGGCGGAGGCCTTCTTGCGCAATGCGATCTGGAGCAACATCAAACGGTCTTGGTCAAACGGGCATGGTTAGACAGGCTTGGAAGCAGTTTCGTGATTGGTTTTGGCGATTGGCGGCGGACCGGATACGCGATATGCCCTTATAAGCCGTACCCCTTATGAGCCGTACAATGCGGCCAGTCTGGGGCGCAAGCGCCCTGTTTTCCGGACCGGACGGCCCGGTTCGCCAGCGAAATAGCAGAAATCGATGCACGATGCGACATTGAGGAACCGGTTGGGGCAGTGGCTCGAGCCCTCCCGCCGCAGCGACGTTCCCCCGTTCATGGTGATGGACGTGATGGCCGCTGCGGCCCGAATCGAGGCGGCTGGCGGCCATGTCATCCATATGGAGGTCGGCCAGCCCGCGGCAGGCGCCCCGAAGACCGCGATCGCGGCCGCCCACGCGGCGCTCGAGGCGGGGCGGATCGACTATACCTCCGCGCTCGGCATTCCCTCCCTGCGCGCCCGCATCGCGCGCCACTATCGTGACGCCTACGGCTGCGACGTCAGTCCTGACAGGATCGTGGTGACGACGGGCTCATCCGGCGGCTTCATCCTGGCCTTCCTGTCTATGTTCGAGCCCGGGGATCGCGTCGCCGTGACGGTGCCGGGCTATCCGCCATACCGTCATATCCTCACCGCGCTCGGCTGCGAGCCGGTGCTGATCGAGACCACCAACGAGACGCGCCATGCCCTGACCGGCGAGGCGCTGCTGGCGGCGCATCGCAAGGCACCGCTGAAGGGCGTGCTGGTGGGCAGTCCCGCCAACCCGACGGGGACGATGATGTCCCGCGAGGCGCTCGCCGGTCTCATCATCGCTGCGGAAGACGCCGGCATCCGCTTTATCTCCGACGAGATCTATCACGGGCTCGACTACGCATTTCCTGCGGTGACGGCGGCCTCGCTCTCCGACCACGCACTCGTGATCAACTCGTTCTCGAAGTATTTTTGCATGACGGGCTGGCGCGTTGGCTGGATGGTCGTGCCTGACGTTCTGGTGCGGCCGATCGAGCGGCTCCAGCAGAACCTCTCGATCTCGGTACCGTCGCTGTCGCAGATCGCGGCAGAGGCCGCCTTCGACGGCGCGGCCGAGATGGAGGAGATCAAGCACGGCTATCAGGAAAACCGGCGCATTCTGATCGAGGGATTGCCGAAAGCCGGCCTCAGCAAGTTCCTGCCGGCTGACGGCGCATTCTATCTCTATGCCGATGTCTCGGATTTTACCTCCGACAGTTTCGAGTTCGCCAAGCAGATGCTGGAACAGGCGCACGTTGCGGTCACGCCGGGCCTCGATTTCGACCCCATCCATGGCCGCTCGTTCATACGGTTGTCCTATGCACGCTCGCCTGACGAGATGCGGGAGGCAGTTGACCGGATCGCTCACTGGCTTAAATAGCCGCCAGTTTTCGACAGAATTCTGGAGTGCCCCTTGTCTGACCGTTCCGTCTCGACCGCCACACATTCTCCTCTCGCCGCTTTGATGTGGCCGACCCGGCCGGGTGAAAGCGTCGGCGCCCTGCGCGCCGTCGTGCTGATCGCGCTCGGTACCGCACTTATGACGCTGTCGGCCAAGGTGAACCTGCCGCTGCCTTACGTGCCCATGACGTTGCAGACGCTGGTGGTGCTGATGATCGGCGCCGCCTATGGCTGGCGCCTTGGCAGCGCAACCATGATCGCCTACCTCGCCGAGGGCGCGATGGGCCTGCCGGTGTTCGCCGGTCCGGTCGGTGGAATTGCACCGCTGGTCGGCCCGACTGCCGGCTACCTGTTCGGCTTCGTACTAGCTGCCTTCGTCACGGGCTGGCTCGCCGAACGCGGCTGGGATCGCAGCGTGGTGCTGCTGTTTGCGGCGATGGCGGTTGGCCACATCGTCATTCTGGCCGCCGGATTCGGCTGGCTGGCCTTCGGCATCGGCCTTGGCATGGCCAAGGCCTGGCAGGTCGGCCTTGCGCCGTTCATTGCAGCATCTCTGGTCAAGAACGCGCTGGGCGCGACGTTGATGCCGGCGGCCCGCCGGATCATCAATCGTCGCGGTTAAAGCGCGCTAAAAAAGAGCAGTTCCAATTGACAGGGCCGGCCAAGTTGATCTTGGCTGGCTCTGAGTTTGAGGGGGAGTGAAACAATGACGACGACAACGATGGCGGGGGCGCCGGTCGCACCCAGCGCCGCAAAGCCGTGGTATAAAGTTCTCTACGTTCAGGTGTTGATCGCGATCGTGCTCGGCGCCATCGTCGGCTGGCTCTGGCCGACGGTTGCCACCAACGACTGGATCAAGGCGCTCGGCGACGGCTTCATCAAGCTGATCAAGATGGTGATCGCGCCGATCATCTTCTGCACCGTGGTCTCCGGCATCGCCCACATCCAGGACGCCAAGAAGGTCGGCCGCATCGGCGTCAAGGCGCTGGTCTATTTCGAGATCGTCTCGACCTTCGCGCTGGTGATCGGGCTCATCGTCGGCAATGTCGTCAAGCCCGGCGCGGGCTTCGGCAGCGCCGCCGCCAACGCTCAGGCCGTCGCGAATTATGCCAAGCAGGCCGAAGGCCAGAAGTCGGTCGACTTCATCCTGCACATCATTCCCGACACGGTCGTCGGCGCCTTCGCGCAGGGCGAGATTCTGCAGGTGCTGCTGTTCTCGGTGCTGTTCGGCTTCGCCATCATGGGGCTCGGCGAGCGCGGCCACACCATTCGCACCTTCATCGACGATGCCGCGCATGCGGTGTTCGGCGTCATCTCCATCGTGATGCGTGCGGCGCCGATCGGCGCGTTCGGCGCGATGGCTTTCACCATCGGCAAATTTGGTACCGGCGCGATCCTCAATTTGATGGGGCTGATTGCGACATTCTATCTGACCGCTGCGCTGTTTGTCTTCGTGGTGCTCGGGATCATCGCGCGGGTCGCGGGCTTCTCGATCTTCCGCTTCCTGGCCTACATCAAGGACGAGCTCCTGATCGTGCTCGGCACCTCGTCGTCGGAAAGCGCGCTGCCGTCCCTGATGGAGAAGCTCGAACGTCTCGGCTGCTCCAAGTCGGTTGTCGGCCTCGTGGTCCCCACGGGCTATTCGTTCAATCTCGACGGCACCAACATCTACATGACGCTGGCGACTTTGTTCATCGCGCAGGCGCTGGGCTTCGACCTCACCTTCGGCCAGCAGCTCACCATCCTCGTGGTGGCGATGCTGACCTCGAAGGGCGCCTCCGGCATCACCGGCGCGGGCTTCATCACCCTGGCCGCGACGCTGGCCGTGGTCGACCCGCGCCTCGTGCCGGGCATGGCAATCGTGCTCGGCATCGACAAGTTCATGAGCGAGTGCCGCGCGCTGACCAATCTGTGCGGCAACGGCGTCGCCTGCGTCATCGTCGCCTGGTGGGAGGGCGAGCTCGATCGCGACAAGCTCAACGCGCGGCTCAGCCGGCAGATCGATCCGACCGACATGGAAACGGCTGTTACGACGGACTGATCTGCGAACTGCATATGGCGGCGCGGTGCGCCGTCAGGTCTTGAAGTAATAGGGCTGGTCGAGATCCTCGATCAGCCCTTTTTCTTTCGGCTCCCAGCCGAGGAGGGCGCGTGTCTTCGCGCTCGAGGTCGGGACGTCGACGTCCGCAAATCGCGCGAACCAGCCGAAATGCGCTTCGGCTTCATCAGGGGATTTCGAGACCACGGGCACGCCAAGACTTTTGCCGATCACCTCCGCGATTGCCTTGAACGGCACGCCTTCCTCGGCGATCGCGTGATAGTGCTTCATGGTTGCGCCTTGCTCCAGAGCGACACGATAGACGCGCGCAGCGTCGACACGGTGCGTGGCCGGCCAGCGGTTCATGCCATCACCGATATAGGCCGCCACGCCCTTCTCGCGCGCAAGATTGATCAGGATCGGAACGAAGCCGTGATCGCCTTCGCCGTGCGTGGACGGCGGAAGCCGAACGGCGGCGGCGCGGACGCCGGCGAGCGACAGTGCGGCCGATTCCGACACGCGCGGGAAATGCTGCGCCGCCTCGTCGTCCTCGGTCGCGAGACGTCCGGGCGCGAGCAGTGCCACGCCTGACGTGACGATGAGCGGACGCTCGGAGCCCTTTAGCTCCTCGCCGAGCGCGAGGATCGCGCGGCGGTCGAGCTCGCAATTGTCGAGGAATTTCGAGAAGTCGTGGTTGAAGCCGAGATGCAGCACGCCGTCGGAGGCGGCGGCGCCGCTGCGCAAGGACGCATGGTCCTCCAGCGAGCCGCGATGGACCTCGGCGCCCATCGCAATGAGTGTTGTGGCACCCGCGTCGGAGCGGGCGAGACCGGTGACACGGTGGCCGGCGGCGATCAGGTCGCGCACTACGGCGGAGCCGACGAAGCCGGTGGCGCCGGTGACGAAAACACGCATGAGATATCTCCAGAGGTTGGTCGAGACGAGCTTCTGCGCTAGGATTATCCGGGTAAAGTAGTGACGTTATTAGGGTATAATAGCTAACAGGATGAGCGAAACCGTTTCAGCCGAGAACCTGCTCGGGACCTATCTGAAGGACCGTCGCACCCGGCTCGATGCGGCGGCGTTCGGCCTTGGCGGCAGCCGCAGGCGCACGCCCGGCCTGCGTCGCGAGGAGGTGGCCCAGCGCGCCAATATCAGCCCGACCTGGTACACGTGGCTGGAGCAGGGCCGGGGCGGGGCGCCGTCGGCCGATGTGCTCGACCGCATTGCGCGTGCGCTGATGCTGACCGATGTCGAGCGCGAGCATCTGTTCCTGATCGGCCTCGGCCGCCCGCCTGAGGTGCGCTACCAGGCCACCGAAGGCGTCTCGCCTCGGCTCCAGCGCGTGCTCGATGCGCTCGCGTTCAGTCCCGCGCTGGTGCGGACCGCGACCTGGGACGTCGTCGCCTGGAATCGCGCGGCGAGCGTGGTGCTGACGGACTACGGCGCGATCCCGCCGGACAAGCGCAACATCCTGCGGTTCATCTTCTGCGATCCGCGCGTGCGCGCCGCGCAATATGACTGGGACAGCGTCGCCCGTTTCGTGGTGGCGGCGTTCAGGGCGGACGCCGCGCGCGCAGGCGCGGTGTCGCATGTCGCCGATTTCGTCGACGAGCTGTGCCGGACCAGTCCGGAATTCGCAGCGCTTTGGCGCGACAATGACGTACGCCATCATGGCGACGGCACCAAGCGGCTGAAGCACCCCGTGCACGGCACCATGTCGTTCGAATATTCGAGCTTCAATGTCGAGGGCCGACCGGATCTCAGCATGATCGTCTACAACCCGGCGACGCAGGAGGATGCCGACCGCATCAGGACACTGCTCGTCGAGCGCGCCGACTGACGGAATTTGCGACCTCGCCCGTTTAATCCCCATCTCGGACCTCGAAGGGGTGGGTGGTATCGTGGGCAAGGCGGCAGTGAATCCGATTGTGGTGCAGGCGGCGGAGCACTTTGCGGCGGGGCGTCCGGACCAGGCCGATGCGCTCTGCGCGGAGGTTTTGAGGGCCGATCCGGATCACGTCCCGGCGCTGCATCTGGCTGCGGTCGCCGCCTTCCTTACCGACCGCGCGAGTGCGGGTGCTGCGCTGCTCGGCCGCGTCTTCAACATCGATCCCGACCACGCGCCGGCCCTCGTCACGCTCGGCGATGCGCTCGCCGTGAAGGGCGAGCAGGAGGGGGCGGTGGCCGCGTTCCGACGCGCGCTGGTTCGGCGGCCGGATGATGCCGGCCTGCACAACAAGCTCGGCGTGGCGCTCGGCGAACTCGCCCGCTTCGACGAGGCCGAGGCCGCCTATCGCCGCGCGCTGGCACTCGATGCGCATCTGACGCGAGCCTGCTTCAACCTCGCCGTCGCGCTCGCGGAGCAGGGACGGCTCGCCGAGGCCGAAGAGGCCTATCGCGCGGTGATTGCGCGAGAGCCGGCCTATCGCGGCGTCTGGCTCAATCTCGGCAACATCCTCGTGGATCAAAAAAGGCTCGGCGAGGCGGAGACAGCCTATCGCCGCGCGCTCGACCACGATCCCGATGATCCCGGACTGCTCTGCAATCTCGGCGCCGCGCTTTATCGGCAGGGGCTGCTGGAAGGTGCCATCGTCCAGTACCGCCACGCGATTGCGCTCGCGCCGGACAACGGTCCAGCGCTGCGCTTGCTCGGTCTCGTCCTGCATGAGGCCGGTCATCTGCTGGAAGCTGCCGCGATCTACCGGCGGGCCTTCGCGCTGGATGCCTCGGATCATGTGATCGCCAGCAATCTCGGCGCCTGTCTTTCCGAGCTCGGCACATTGGACGAGGCGATTGCGGCTTGCGAGCATGCGCTGCTGCTCAAGCCGGATCATGCGCCGGCCTGGACCAATCTCGGCATCATCTTCGAGAAGCAGGAGCGCACCGAGGAGGCGGTCGCCGCGCATCGCTGCGCGGTCGTGGCCGACCCCGCCTATGCCAAGGGCCACGCCAACCTCGCGGTCGCGCTGCGCAATGCCGGCGAGATCGACGAGGCGCTCGCGGTCTCGCATCGCGCGATCGCGCTCGATCCGGAGCAGCCACTCGCGCAGTACAACCACGCGCATTTCCTGCTGATGAACGGCGATCTCCTGAACGGGTTCGAGACCTATCGCTGGCGGCGCAAATGCAAGACGCTGTCGGACGGCGATCCCGAGTTCACCGAGCCGGAATGGCAGGGCGAGCCGCTCGACGGCCGCACGCTGTTGGTGTTCGCCGAATATGGGCTTGGCGATGCCCTGCATTTCGTGCGCTATCTGCCGATGGTGACGGCGAAGGGCGGCAGGATCATCCTGCAGGTTCAACCCGCGCTCGCTGCGCTGCTGCGGCAGCTCCCCGACGTCACCGTGATCGCGCGTGGCGAGAAGCTGCCGCCGTTCGATGTGCAGCTGCCGCTGATGAGCCTGCCGCGCGTGTTCGGTACCACGCTCGATACCATTCCGGCCGATATCCCGTATCTGCATCCCGATCCAGCGAAGCTAGCCCGACGGCGCGCGGCGCTTGCGGATGTGACGGCGCTGAAGGTCGGTGTGGTCTGGGCCGGCAATGCCAGGCACAAGGGCGACCGGCAGCGCTCGCTATCGGCCAAAGCTGTTGCTGCCACGCCTCGTGATGCCGGGCGTGCAGCTCTACTCCTTGCAAAAGGAGCCGCGGCCCGAAGATGGTGAGGTGCTGGCGTCGCTCGGTAAGGACATCATCGATCTGGCATCAGCGCTCGGTGACTTCGCCGACACCGCCGCGGCGGTCGCAGCGCTCGATCTCGTCATCGCCGTCGATACATCAGTTGCGCATCTTGCCGGGGCGCTCGGCCGTCCGGTGTGGATGCTGACGCCTTACGCGCTCGATTGGCGCTGGCTGCGGAACCGCGAAGACAGTCCGTGGTATCCGACCATGCGGCTGTTCCGCCAGCGCGCCCCGCGCGAATGGGACGATCCGTTGCTGCGGATGTCGGCCGCGCTCGCAGTGCTGGCCGCGAACGCGGAGGGCTAGAAGCGCTCCGGCCGATAAGGCGTCGGATCGATCGACGGCGTCTCGCCGTTCATCATCTCCGCGAGCAAGCGTCCGGTTGCGGGCCCGAGCGTAAAGCCCTGGTGGCCGTGGCCGAAGTTCATCCAGAGGCCGGGGTGGCGCGGGGCGCGGCCGAGCACCGGCAGCATGTCGGGCGTGCAGGGGCGCGTGCCGAACCATGGCTCGGGTTCGGCGCGCTTGCCGAGATCGATCAGCTCGCGTGCGGAGGCTTCTGCACTGGCGAGCTGAACCGGGGTTGCGAGCGCGTGCGGCCCGGTGAGCTCGGCGCCGGTGGTGATGCGGATGCCCTTGGCCATCGGACCCATGGCGTAGCCACTGCCCTTGTCGACCAGGGGCAGGTCGAGCGATGCACCACCGCTGTAGTGCATGTGATAGCCGCGCTTGCGCACCAGCGGGACGCGATAGCCGAATTTGTACAGGAGATCGGGCGACCACGGCCCGAGCGTCACGACGGCGTTGGCGGCGTCGATGCGGCCCTGGTCGGTGTTGACCGACCAACCGGTTGCGGTCTGTTGCAGCGACTGCGCATCGCCGAGCACGATCCTGCCGCCGAGGCGCACGAACAGCTCGGCATAGGCGGTGACCAGCGCACCGGGATCGGACACGGTCCAGGTGTCGAGCCAATGGATCGCGCCGGGAAGATCGTCGCGCAGGATCGGCTCGGCTTTGGTCAGTTCGCTGCCCGACAGCACGCGAAACTTCACGCCGAATTCGCGCTGGTCTTGTTCCGCGTCCTTGATCGAGTGCTCCAGGGCGGCGGCATCGCGATAAAGCGCCCGATAGCCGGCGCGGCGGATCAGATTGTCGGCATGGGCCTCGCGAATGAGGATGTCGTGCTCGGGTGTCGCGTAGGCGATCAGCCGCGCCCAGCCGACGATCGCCTCACGATGCCGCTTCGGCGCCGAATGCCACCAGTAGCGCAGCAGCGGCTCGATGTGGCGGTGAAGCGACGACAGGCTGTAGCGCACGTCGTTGGTGCGGCCGGTCGCGATCTTCACGAGCGTGGCGAGGTCGCGCGGCATCGGATAGGGGCGGACCGCTTCGGCCTGGATCATGCCGGCATTGCCGTAGCTGGTCTCGCGGCCGGGCTCCCTGCGGTCGACCAGCGTGACCGACCAGCCGCGCTGCTGCAAATGCAGCGCCGCGCCCACACCGACCATGCCACCGCCGAGAATGATTGCGCTTTGCATTGGTAGAAATCTCCTGTCAGGCTGGCGTCTGCACGAGCCCTGGCTGGTGTCGGTTCATTCCCAGGTGAGGAAGCCGGGCGCGGCCGACAGCGGCGGCGAAGCCGCAAGCCGTGCCAGGTCAGGCACCGGCCGGCACAATTGCGCATCGTTCGCGAACGCAGCCTCGATGCTCGCGGCGACCGCAAGCACGATGGCATCGCCGCCGCGCGGGCCGACGATCTGGAGCCCGAACGGCAGCCCGGCTTCATCGAGCCCGAGCGGAATGCTGATCGCGGGATGGCCGGGAAGCGTCACGGCGTAAGCGAGCGCGAGCCAGTGGAAATAGGATCTGGTCGGCATGCCGTCGATCTCGGCGGGATAGGCTTCCGACCAGGGACGCGGGCTGAGCGTGATCGTCGGGCTGATCAGCACGTCGCAGTTTGCGAAGAAGGTCTGCCAGGCGCGATAGATCCGCGTCTGGATCGTGGTGGCGCGGGCGTGGTCTTCGAGCGAATAGCCGAGGCCTTCCTCGACATTGGTGCGAACGTTGGGACCGAGCATCTCGGGACGTTCTTTGTAGTTCTTGCCATGCGTCGCCAGGAACATCCCCGCGCGCAGCACGGCGAAGGCATCGTCGGCGCCGGAACAGTCGGGCGTCGCCTCGCGGCTTTCGCCGAACAGCGGCGCGAGCTTGCTCACGCGCGCGCGGAACACGCGGCGGATCGCCTGCTCGGTCGGTGCGAAGCCGAAATCTTCCGTAAAAGCGAGACGCAGCTTGCCAAGGTCCGCAGGATGCGGCGCGGCCCAGCGTTCGGGCCGCGCACGCACGGGCTCGCCGGGCAAGGTGTAGGCGAGCGGGTCGCGGGCATCGTCGCTTGCCATCACCGACAGCATCAGCGCGACATCGGCGACATTGCGCGCCATCGGCCCGTCGGTCGACAGATTGGACCAGCCGAAGATGCGCTTTTCGCTGGGCACGAGGCCATAGGAGGGACGCATGCCGACGATGCCGGAGAAGCCGGCGGGATTGCGCAGGGAGCCGCCGGTGTCGGAGCCCGAGGCGAGCGGGGCCATGCCGCAGGCGAGCGCGACCGCCGAACCGCCGGAGGAGCCGGCCGCCGAGCGCATGGGATCGAAGGGATTGCCGGTTGCGCCGAACACGGGATTGCGGGTGTTGGCGCCGGCCGCCCATTCCGGCGTGTTGGTCTTGCCGAAGATGATGGCGCCGGCTGCGCGTAAACGCGCAACCGAGCCCTGGTCCGCGACCGGGACGTTGTCGCGCAACAGCGGGCTGCCATAGGTGGAGCGCATCCCGGCGGTGTCCTGGGTGTCCTTGATCAGGACGGGGAGCCCGGTGAGCGCGCCGCGATCCTCGCCGCGCAGGATCGCCGCCTCGGCCGCCTTCGCGGCGGCGCGCGCCCCCGGCTCGTCCAGCGTCACGACGGCGTTGACGGCGGGGTTGACGGTGGCGATGCGCGACAGGCAGGCGTCGAGCAGCTCGACGGGCGAGATCGCCTTGGCGGACAGCAGGCGGCGCAGCTCAACGGCGCTGGAATCGCACAGTTCGGACAAAGCCAGTCCTTTCAGATTATGAAAACGATTTAGCATATCGGAAAGTAAGTGTGACGCACCAATAATCGTCAAACCGGGGTATTTCATGCACAAATGCTGGCGTGGCTGCCCGGTGGGCTGCCAAATCGGTTCCATCAAGCGATTCAGTCGAAAAGATTAGACGGATAGGCCAACAATTTTTCAACCACCGTGGTAGCCTTGCTGCATGAGCGAGATCACGACGCCCGAAGGGGCCAATTCGCAGCTCGGCCAATGCCTGAAGGCCGCCCGCCAGGCGCGCGGCCTGACGCTCAAGCAGGTGGCGGAGCGGACCGGCATGGCGCTCTCGACCCTGTCCAAGGTCGAGAACGGCCTGATGTCGCTGACCTACGACAAGCTGGTCCAGCTCACCTCGGGCCTGAAGATGGAGATCGCCGAGCTGTTCAATCCGGCGGTCGCGGCGCCTGCGCCGGGACGGCCGGTCACCGCGCGGCGGAGCATCAGCCGGGTCGGGCAGGGGCAGGTCATCACCACGAAATTCTACACCTACACCTATCAATGCACCGACCTGATCGGCAAACGCATGGTGCCGATCGTGGCCGACGTCCGCGCGCGCTCGCTGGAGGAGTTTGGCCCGCTGCTGCGCCATGGCGGTGAAGAGTATTTTCTGGTGACCAGCGGACGCGTCGCTGTCCACACCGAGTTCTACGCGCCGGAGATCCTGGGCGTAGGCGACGGCATCTATCTCGACAGCACCATGGGCCACGCCTACCTCAATGCCGGCGAGGCGACGTCCGCAACGGGCGTTTGCCTCTGCACCAGCGAGGCGCCGGATCTCTACGACCAGCTTCGCCAGATCGCCTCGCGCGAGGTGGCGCCGCTCGGCGGCGACGAATTGCCGCCGTAGCGTTTTGGCGAGTCTTGAAACGAAAAACGCCCGGCTTGGCCGGGCGTTTTTTATGGGGTGTCCGGCTTACTCGCCGCCGCCGAAGCGGCGCGACCACCAGCCGGCGCGACGCGGGGCGGACGAAGTCTCGCTTGCTTCTTCCGGCGCGGGCTGAGGTGCCGGTGCGGGCGGAGCGACCGATTCGGTCGCCTGTGCAACCGGCGCTGCCGGCTCGCTCGGGTTGCTCGACAGGAAGCTCACCTTTTCCCGGACCGTGGAACGGCGCCGCGCGGCCTTGTCGTCGGCAGGCTCTTCCTCCGCTGCAACGACAGCGGGAGCCGGCTCCGGCTGGGCCGGTGCCTCGGTCCGCACTTCGGCGCGCGGTTCTGGCTGAGTGAACTGTGGCTCCGCAGTGTGTTCGGCCTGCGCGATCGAAGGCGCAGCCTCGTCGCCGGCGCCATCGAAGTCTGCAACCGCGTCGGCTGCTTCCGGCGGCGCATTGGCCGCGAGCTCGTCGCCGATGGATCCGGCAAGACCTTCCTCGCCATTGCCACGCCGGCGGCGCCCGCCGCGACGACCGCGCCGGCGGCGGCGATCGGCGCTGCCCTGCTGCTCGCCGCGGGCGGCCTGTTCTTCGCCTTCCTCGCCATCCTGCTCGGACTCGGATTCCTCTTCACCTTCGCTGGTCGCGACGGCTGCTTCAGACGACACCGGAGCGCCATCCTCGCGAGGTTCACCGTCGCGCTGGCCACCGCGGCCGCGGCGGCGACGGCGGCGCTTGCCGCGACGCTGCCCATCCTGTTCGGAGGCTGCGTCACCCGCGGCCTGCTCCTCGGCGAGACCTTCGGTCTCCTCGGTCTCGACCTCGGATTCCAACTCCGGATCGAACTCCTCGTCGTCATAGGCTTCTTCGGGCAACGGCGGCGGGCTTGCGGCCGCCTGCGCCGCAAGCAGTGCCTTGGCGGCTTCGAGCGTATGCACCTGCTCGCCGCGGTCGATGAGATAGGCCTGCGGTCCGCTGACGCTGGGGTCGGCGATGACCGACAGCGTAACCTTGAAACCGTTCTCGAGATCGCGCAGATGGCCGCGCTTGTGGTTCAGCACATAGAGCGCGACGTCGGTGCGGGTGCGGACCACGAGATTGTGGGTCGCGCCCTTCATCAGGATCTCTTCGAGGCCGCGCAGCAGCTGCAGCGCCACCGAGGACACCGAGCGGACATGGCCGGTGCCGCCGCAGTGCGGGCAGGGATCTGTCGAGGATTCCAGCACGCTGGCGCGGATGCGCTGGCGCGACATTTCCAGCAGGCCGAAATGCGAGATGCGGCCGACCTGGATGCGCGCGCGATCTTGCCTGAGGCAATCGGAGAGCTTGCGCTCAACCGCACGGTTGTTGCGCTTCTCGTCCATGTCGATGAAGTCGATGACGATCAGGCCGGCGAGATCGCGCAGACGGAGCTGGCGGGCGACCTCTTCGGACGCTTCCAGATTGGTCTTGAGCGCGGTGTCCTCGATGTGGTGCTCGCGGGTCGACCGTCCGGAGTTGACGTCGATCGAGACCAGCGCCTCGGTCTGGTTGATCACGATGTAGCCGCCGGAGCGCAGCTGAACGGTCGGCGAGAACATCGCGTCGAGCTGGCTTTCGACGCCCATCCGGGAGAAAAGCGGCTGGCCGTCGCGATACTGCTTCACCGCGCTGACATTGGCGGGCATCAGCATCTTCATGAAGTCGCGCGCTTCGCGGTGGCCGGCTTCACCGGCAACCTGGATCTCGTCGATCTCCTTGTTGTAGAGGTCGCGCAGCGAGCGCTTGATCAGCGAGCCTTCCTCGTAGACGAGGGTCGGGGCCTGCGACTGCAGCGTGAGGTCGCGCACCGTCTCCCACATCCGGATCAGATATTCGAAGTCGCGCTTGATCTCGGGCTTGGTGCGGGCGGCACCGGCGGTGCGCAGGATGATGCCCATGCCCTCGGGCACGTCGAGATCCTGCACCACTTCCTTCAGGCGCGAACGGTCCTGCGCTGAGGTGATCTTGCGGCTGATGCCGCCGCCACGTGCGGTGTTCGGCATCAACACGGCGTAGCGGCCGGCGAGCGACAGGTAGGTCGTGAGCGCTGCGCCCTTGTTGCCGCGCTCTTCCTTGACGACCTGCACCAGCATCACCTGGCGGCGCTTGATGACTTCCTGGATCTTGTACTGGCGGCGCGGGCGGAAGGTGCGCTCCGGCACTTCCTCCAGCACGTCGTCGCCGCCGACGGATTCGACGACTTCCTCTTCGGCTTCCTCGTCGTCCTCGTCCTCGTCGTCGTCTTCATGGGCGGCTTCCGCGGCCTCGGCGTGCGGCGCCCCGGCGCTGTCGCCATACACGGCGTCGGCCGGTTCAGCGGCTGCGGTCACGGCTTCGGCGAGAGCCTCGGCGTGAGTTTCGAAAGCTGCAGCTTCCTGCGGTTCGGCAACCGTCTCGGCCGCGGCTACGGGCTCGGCGCCAATGGCTGCGACAGGCGCGGGCGTCTCGGCGCGGTCATGGTCGTGATGATCGTGCTCGCCGTCATGATGATGGTCATGATCGTGAGGGTGATCGTCATCATGGGCATGATGATGGTCGTCGTGACCATGGTCATGGTGATCGTGGTCGCCATGGTCGTGATGCTCGTGACCTTCGTGCTCGCCGTGGTGCTCCGCATCGGCGTGCAGATGCTCGCCCTCGTGCGGAGCGCCCTCGGTGTGAAGGGCCTCGCCCTCAACCGGCTGGGCCGCGGGATCGGCGCCTTCGACGATGTCGCTGCGGACGCGTTCGCCCTGACTGCGGCGGCGGGAATTGCGGTGGCGCGAGCGGCGGCGGCCGTGGGAGCGGTTCTCGCTCTCTTCTTCGGCTTCGCGATGGGCCTGTTCCTCGGCTTCGATCAGCGCCTGCCGGTCGGCAACCGGGATCTGGTAGTAGTCGGGATGGATTTCGCTGAAGGCGAGGAAGCCGTGGCGGTTGCCGCCATATTCGACGAAAGCGGCCTGGAGCGAGGGTTCGACCCTTGTGACCTTGGCGAGGTAGATATTCCCGCGTAGTTGCTTGCGTTGCGCGGTCTCGAAATCAAACTCTTCGACGCGATTGCCGCGGACCACGACGACCCGGGTCTCTTCCGGGTGGGTGGCATCGATCAACATCTTGTTGGGCATGTCTTAACTCTTGGCGGCGGCGGGCGCGATTCACCGTGGGCGCGATCTGCGCTGCCGGGTGACGCGACGGTCCACCTGATTCGGGGGTGAGGGGAAGGCCGAAACGCCGTCTCTCGCGCCTCGCCGAATCGGAAGCCGGAGGACCACAGCGGCGCGCGGGATTGTCACTCCGCAGCGTCGCGAATGGTCCTTCAGAATTCGTCGGCACAGTCTGGCGCATCAAGCGTCGGCCCGTATGAAACATTGGGCGGCGGGGCCGCCCCTCAATCAGTTGCTGCTGGCCAGGCATGGCGCGAGCGCGCTCGCCTTGGAGATCACGAACCGTCCCCTTGGGATCAAGGGACCGGGTAATGGGTTACGCCGCTGTCAGAACTGTCCCTGATACATGAGTGGTACCCTGGAACCGTCCGCCGCCGGGGCTTGACCCGTTCCACCTCGCTGCCGCGCACCGCGCTGGTCTTAGAGGGGAACGGAAAACGCTGGAATTCCCAAACCTTGGGAGTTCCGGCGCTGCACCGGGAGGCTGAATGCGACACAACCGGAAATATCGGCCGTCAGCACTCCGTACATACGTGGATTGGGCCAGTCGTGCAAGGAGCGTCGCACGGCGGTCACAGTCAGCGAGTTTCGCGTTTCTGTCATTAAGGATCGATTAACCCTGTGGTTCTATTGCGTTAAAGAGGCTGCTCGGAGGCACGGAATCGGTGGCGAGCCGCACAAATCAAAGGGTTTTGCTGGGATGCGCGCTGCTGTGCGCCGCAGTACTGCCATGTGCTGATTCCTCGCGCCTGAGCGCGGCGGAAAGCCAGTCGCAACCCTCTGTTGCGGTAGCGAATTTTCCAATCGCCTCGGCCGCGCGCCTCGCCGGCGATGGCAAGCAGACCCGCTTCATCCTCGACATCGACCAGACCGTCAGCTTCCGCGCCGTGACGCTCGCCGACCCCTATCGGGTCGTGGTGGACGTCCCACAGATCAATTTTCAGCTGCCCACGGGCATCGGCTCCGGAGGACGGGGGCTGGTCAAGGCCTTCCGCTACGGGCTCGTCATGCCCGGCGGCTCGCGAATCGTGTTCGACCTGACGGGCCCGGCCAAGATCGCCAATTCCTACGTGCTGGAGGCAGCCAACGGCCAGCCGGCCCGGCTGGTGCTCGAGCTGGAGGAGGTCGACCGCACCGCCTTCGTGCAATCGCTCGCCCCGGAAAACCGCCCCGAGCTGCGGCCCGCGATCGCGCCCGCGCCGCCGGCAACGGTTCCCGCTGCGGCTGCCCCAGAGGTGCCGCAGCAGAAGGTCGATGGACGCCCAGTGGTCGTGATCGATCCCGGTCACGGCGGCATCGACAACGGCACGCAGTCGAGCGGCGAGAGCGAGAAGAATCTGGTGCTGGCCTTTGGCCTGGCGCTGCGCGATCGGCTGGAAAAGGCCGGCAAATACCGGGTGGTGATGACGCGGAACGACGACACCTTCATCCCGCTCAGTGACCGGACCAAGATCGCGCGCAACCTAAAGGCCGCGCTGTTCGTCTCTATTCACGCCGATGCACTGCCGCGTGCCGAGGGGGACGCGCAGGGCGCCACCATCTACACGCTGTCCGACAAGGCCTCCGACGCCGAGGCCCAGCGTCTGGCGGACGCCGAAAACCGCGCGGACGCGATCGCCGGCTTCAATCTGGCGGAGGAGCCGACCGACGTCGCCGACATTCTGATCGATCTGACGCAGCGGGAAACCCGCACGTTTTCAAATCGTTTTGCCCATTTGCTGATGGGCGAAATGAAGTCGGCCGTGCGGATGCACAAGCATCCCCTGAAATCGGCCGGTTTCCGGGTGCTGAAGGCGCCCGACGTGCCCTCGGTGCTGGTCGAGATCGGCTATGTCTCCAACAAGGGCGACCTCGAGCATCTGGTGTCCGAGGGCTGGCGGTCCAAGGCCGTGGGCTCGATGGCGCAGGCGATCGACGGGTTTCTGGCCAAACGGCTGGCGACGGCGGGGGCGGGGAATTGAGAGGGCTTTTGCCGTGCTGCCGCAAAGGCCCTAGTTTGGCCACAGCGGGCGCTTTATAGAAGCGCCGGAGGGGGCTCGGAATCGACGAGAATCCCGTTCGGCAAGTGTCTCCAGGTCCGGCCTGATGTGATTGCGTAGGCTGGTGAATTTGCAATATCGGGTTGGCGCCCGTTCCGCGCCTTGGCGGGGTAGCGCCTGTTCGGCGCCTTGGGCTGGGTAGATCGTCAGATAATGCGCTTGCTGGTGCGGTTCCTGGGCTTCCTGTTCACCGCAGGAACGGTTGTCTTCTTGGCCGGCGTTGGCGTCGCGGCTGGCTTGATGTGGCATTTCTCCAAGGACTTGCCGGAGTACTCCCAGCTTCAAGATTACGAGCCGCCGGTGATGACCCGCGTGCATGCGGTCGACGGTTCGCTGCTTGGCGAATACGCCAAGGAGCGGCGGCTGTATTTGCCGATCCAGGCGATGCCCAAGCTCGTGATCAACGCCTTCCTCGCAGCAGAGGACAAGAATTTCTACGAACATGGCGGCATCGACTACACCGGAATGGCCCGTGCCGGCCTGCTGTTGATCCAGAACTTCGGCTCAAACCGCCGTCCGCAGGGTGCGTCCACGATTACCCAGCAGGTTGCCAAGAACTTTCTCCTGACCAACGAGGTTTCGTTCGCCCGCAAGATCAAGGAAGCCTTGTTGGCGATGCGGATCGAGAAAGCCTATTCGAAGGACAAGATCCTCGAACTGTATCTGAACGAGATCTATCTCGGTCTCGGCGCCTACGGCATTGCAGCGGCCTCGCTGGTCTATTTCGACAAGTCCGTGAACGAACTCACCGTTGCCGAAGCCTCTTACCTCGCGGCGCTGCCGAAGGCGCCAGCCCTTCTGCATCCGGTGAAGAATCGGGATCGCGCCATCGAGCGCCGCAATTACGTGATCGACCGTCTGCTGGAAAACGGCTGGATTCAGCAGGCTGACGCCGACAAGGCGCGTAAGGAGCCGCTGGCCGTCACCAGCCGGTCCAACGGCGCTCACACCTTCGCCGGCGAATATTTCGCCGAGGAAGTCCGCCGCGACATCCTCGAACGCTATGGCGAGAAGAAGCTGTACGAGGGCGGTCTGTCCGTCCGCACCACGCTCGATCCGAAGATCCAGGTGATGGCGCGCAAGGCCATGGTCTCGGGCCTCGTGAACTACGACGAGCTGCAGGGCTATCGTGGTGCCGTGAGCAAGCTCGATATTTCGGGCGACTGGGGTGTCAAGCTCGCCGAGATCAAGTCGCTCTCTGACATTTCGCCCTGGCGCATGGCCGTGGTGCTGGAGGCGGGCGACCAGTCGGCGCGCATCGGCTTCCAACCGCCCCGCGAGCTCGGCGGCGCCGTCAGCAAGCAGCGCGAGACCGGCATCGTGACACTCGACGGCGTGCGTTGGGCAAGAATCGCTCAGAGCGCGGCCAAGGGCAGGGCCCCGACCGGCGTGTCGCAGGTTCTCCAGCCCGGCGACGTCATCTATGCCGACCCGCTTTACAAGGACGGGCAGCCGGTCGAGGGCCAGTACCGGCTGCGGCAGATCCCCGAAATCTCCGGCGCGATGGTGGCGATGGACCCGTGGACCGGCCGCGTGCTCGCGATGGTCGGCGGCTTCTCGTTCGACCAGAGCCAGTTCAACCGCGCCACGCAGGCCTACCGACAGCCGGGTTCGACCATCAAGCCGATCGTCTACTCGGCCGCGCTCGACAACGGCTATACGCCGTCGACCGTCCTGGTCGACGGGCCGATTGAGATCGACCAGGGCCAGGGTGCCGGCGTCTGGCGGCCGGACAATTTTTCGGTGGGCAAATATCAGGGGCCGACGACGCTGCGCAATGCGCTGCGGCTGTCGCTCAACACCGTGACGGTGCGCCTTGCGCAGGACATCGGAATGCCGTTGATCGGAGAATATGCCAAGCGGTACGGCGTCTACGACGAGCTGCCGAATTATCTCTCCTACGCGCTCGGGACCGGAGAAACCACGGTGATCCGAATGGCCACGGCCTATTCGATGATCGCCAATGGCGGCCGTCGGGTGAAGCCGACCCTGATCGACCGCATCCAGGACCGCTACGGCCATACTATTTTCAAGCATGACCAGCGCGAATGCCGCGGATGCGACGCGCCTGATGGGTGGAAGAACCAGTCCGAACCCCAGCTCATCGACCGTCGCGAACAGGTTCTGGATGTGTTGTCGGCTTATCAGATCACGTCGATGATGGAAGGCGTGGTCCAGGGCGGCACGGCCATCGCGCTGCGTGAGGTGGGCAAGCCGATTGCCGGCAAAACGGGGACCTCCTCCGATGCAAAGGATCTGTGGTTCGTCGGCTTCTCGTCCGATCTCGTCGTCGGTCTCTATGTTGGCTACGACAAGCCTCGCAGCCTGGGCCGAAACGCCCAAGCAGGCCATACGGCAGCCCCCATTGCCAGGGACTTCATGAAGTTGGCGCTGGCGGACAAGCCGGCGACGCCGTTTCGGATTCCCGCCGGCATCAAGCTGGTTCGGGTCGATGCCAAGACCGGCCTGCGTGCCGTGCCGGGCGATTCCGGCCGAACCATCCTGGAGGCCTTCAAGCCCGGCACCGCGCCGTCGGACAACTATTCCGCGATCGGCATGACCGATGATGACGGACGCGCGCCGCAGTTGCCGCCGCCCGAGACCGGTTTCATCATGCGGCCGGGGACCGGTGGACTGTGGTAGTCCATCGGGGAGGGCGCCAATGCCCGCTCGCGACCGCCAATCGCAAAAAGGGACTTTGCCTGACCCGCCCAAAGCCCTAGTTTGGCCACAGCGGACGCATTATAAAACGCGGAATCAGCGAAAATCCTTCCGGCAGACCAGCCGGAGCTCGGCGTCAATGTGCTGGCGTTTTGGTGAATTGCTTCGTTGGAAAGCGCCATTTGAGCGGCGCCAGGATTGAACGGATAAACACATAATGCGCTTGCTGGTGCGGTTCATGGGCTTCCTGTTCGCCGCGGGAACAGTGTTGTTCCTGGTCGGTGTCGGGGCCGTGGCAGGCCTGATCTGGCATTTCTCCAAGGACTTGCCCGATTACTCTCAGCTTCAGGATTACGAGCCGCCGGTGATGACGCGCGTCCACGCGGTCGACGGTTCGCTGCTCGGCGAATACGCCAAGGAGCGGCGGCTGTATCTGCCGATCCAGGCCGTGCCAAAGCTCGTGATCAACGCCTTCCTCGCCGCCGAGGACAAGAATTTCTACGAACATGGCGGCATCGACTACACCGGAATGGCGCGCGCGGGCGTGCTCTATCTCCAGAACTTCGGCTCCAACCGCCGTCCGCAGGGTGCGTCCACGATCACCCAGCAGGTCGCCAAGAATTTCCTTCTGACCAACGAGGTCTCCTTCGCCCGCAAGATCAAGGAAGCCTTGCTGGCGATGCGGATCGAGAAGACCTATTCGAAGGACAAGATCCTCGAGCTGTATCTGAACGAGATCTATCTCGGCCTCGGCGCCTACGGCATCGCGGCCGCCTCGCTGGTCTATTTCGACAAGTCGGTGAACGAGCTGACCGTGGCGGAAGCCTCCTATCTGGCGGCGCTGCCGAAGATGCCCGCGACCCTGCATCCGGTGCGTAACCGCGACCGCGCCGTCGAGCGCCGCAATTACGTGATCGACCGTCTGCTGGAGAACGGCTGGATCAAGCAAGCCGACGCCGACAAGGCCCGCAAGGAGCTGCTGACCGTCACCAACCGCTCCAACGGTGCCCACACCTTCGCGGGCGAATATTTCGCCGAGGAAGTCCGCCGCGACATCTTCGAGCGCTATGGCGAGAAGAAGCTGTACGAGGGCGGTCTGTCCGTCCGCACCACGCTCGATCCGAAGATCCAGGTGATGGCGCGCAAGACCATGGTCTCGGGCCTCGTGAACTATGACGAGCAGCAGGGCTATCGCGGCGCCATGAGCAAGCTCGACATTTCGGGCGATTGGGGCGTGAAGCTCGCCGAGATCAAGTCGCTGTCCGACATCTCGCCGTGGCGCATGGCGGTAGTGCTGGAGACCAGCGACCAGTCGGCGCGCATCGGCTTCCAGCCCAGCCGCGAGCTCGGCGGCGCCATCAGCAAGCAGCGCGAGACCGGTCTCATCTCACTTGACGGCATCAAATGGGCCAGGGCGGCCTCGGGGCCTGCGAAGGGCAGGGCGGCGACTGCGGTGTCGCAGGTGCTGCAGCCCGGCGACGTGATCTATGCCGATCCGCTCTACAGCAAGGAGGGACAGCCGGTCGAAGGCCAGTACCGCCTGCGCCAGATCCCCGAGGTCTCGGGCGCGATGGTGGTGATGGATCCCTGGACCGGCCGCGTGCTCGCGATGGTCGGCGGCTTCTCGTTCGACCAGAGCCAGTTCAACCGCGCCACCCAGGCCTACCGGCAGCCGGGTTCGTCGTTCAAGCCGATCGTCTATTCGGCAGCCCTCGACAACGGCTATACGCCGTCGACCGTCGTGCTCGACGCCCCCATCGAAATCGACCAGGGCCAGGGCGCCGGCGTGTGGCGGCCGGAAAACTTCTCCTCGGGCAAGTTCCAGGGCCCGGTGACGCTGCGCAATGCGTTGCGGCAGTCGCTCAACACCGTGACGGTGCGCCTTGCGCAGGACATCGGCATGCCCTTGATCGGCGAATATGCGCGCCGCTTCGGTGTCTATGACGAGCTGCCGAACTATCTGTCCTATGCGCTCGGCGCCGGCGAGACGACGGCGATGCGCATGGTCACGGCCTATTCGATGCTCGCCAATGGCGGCCGCCGCGTGAAGCCGACCCTGATCGACCGCATCCAGGATCGCTACGGCCGCACCATCTTCAAGCACGACCAGCGTGAATGCCGCGGCTGCGATGCACCGGGCGGCTGGAAGAGCCAGAACGAGCCGCAGCTGATCGACCGCCGCGAGCAGGTGCTGGATTCCATGACCGCCTATCAGATCACCGAGCTGATGGAAGGCGTGGTGCAGGCCGGTACCGCGACCGTAGTCAAGGAGGTCGGCAAGCCGATTGCCGGCAAGACCGGCACCACCAACGAGGCCAAGGACGCCTGGTTCGTTGGCTTCTCGCCTGACGTCGCCGTCGCCATCTACATGGGCTACGACAAGCCGCGCGCGCTCGGTAAGGGCAACGCCGCGACCGGCGGCCATCTGGCCGCGCCCATCGCGCGCGACTTCCTCAAGCTCGCGCTCGCCGACAAGCCCGCCGTTCCGTTCAAGGTGCCGGCCGGCATCAAGCTGGTGCGCGTCGTCGCCAAGACCGGCATGCGTGCCGGCCCCGGTGAGACCGGTGGAACGATCCTCGAAGCCTTCAAGCCGGGCACGGCGCCGCCGGATAATTACTCCGTCATCGGCGTTGCAGATGCCGACGGCCGCGGCGGCGTGCCGGCCTCGCAACAGCAGCAGCCGGATTCCGGCTTCTTCATGCGGCCGGGCACCGGCGGGCTGTACTAGCGTATAAGGCCGACGTTTGAGGGAGCGGGCGGTTGCGCTTTGGCGCCGCCGCCGCTACATCCCCTTTTCAATTGCACGCGGGATTCCGCGAGACCAGAGAACGACATGCGCGCCGAAATCGAACGGTTGGTAGAAGAGATCAAGCAGTCGGTCGGGCTGCTGAGGAGGCATCTTTGACGTCGATAAGTCGACGGCGCGCCTCGCTGAGCTGAACAAGCTCGCAGAAGATCCCAATCTCTGGAACGATTCCCAGAAAGCCCAGAAGCTGATGCAGGAGCGGACCTCGCTGGAGGATTCGCTCTCGGGCATCGGCAAGGTCGAGCAGCAGCTTGAAGACGACATCGGCATGATCGAGCTCGGCGAGGCCGAGGGCGATGCGGGTGTCGTCGCTGAAGCCGAAGCCGCATTGAAGAACCTCAAGAAGGAAGTGGCGCGGCGCGAGCTCGAGGCGCTGCTGTCGGGCGAAGCCGACGGCTTTGATTCCTATCTCGAAGTCCATGCCGGCGCCGGCGGCACCGAGAGCCAGGACTGGGCGCAGATGCTGCTGCGCATGTACACGCGCTGGGCCGAGACCCACGGCTTCAAGGTCGAATTCCTCGAAGAGTCCGAGGGCGAAGAGGCCGGCATCAAGTCCGCAACGATCCAGGTCTCCGGGCACAATGCCTATGGCTGGCTCAAGACAGAGGCTGGCGTGCATCGGCTGGTGCGCATCTCGCCGTTCGATTCCAACGCGCGGCGGCACACCTCGTTCTCGAGCGTGCAGGTCTTCCCCGTCATCGATGACAGCATCAAGATCGACATCAAGGAATCCGACGTCCGGACCGACACCATGCGCTCGGGCGGTGCCGGCGGCCAGCACGTCAACAAGACCGAATCCGCAGTGCGCCTGACGCATATTCCGACCGGCGTCGCGGTGGTCTGCCAGGCCGGCCGCTCCCAGCACAAGAACCGGGCGCAGGCGTGGGACATGCTGCGCGCACGGCTCTATCAGATGGAGCTGAAGCGGCGCGAAGAGAAAGCCGCCGCCGACCAGGCCGCCAAGACCGATATCGGCTGGGGCCACCAGATCCGTTCCTACGTGCTGCAGCCCTACCAGATGGTGAAGGATCTGCGCACGGGGGTGCAGACCTCCGACACCTCGGGCGTGCTCAACGGCGAGCTCGACGACTTCATGGCCGCGACACTGGCGCAGCGCGCCTTCGGCACCACCGGCGCTGACATCGAGGACGTGGACTGATCATGCCCCGCGTTGCCTTCATCGGGCTTGGACGGATGGGCCATGGCATGGCCGGCCGCTATCTCGATGCAGGCTTCACGGTGACGCTGTGGAATCGCAGCAAATCAAAAGCGGAAGACCTGATCGCGCGCGGCGCGCTTTGGGCGACCTCGCCTGAGGATGCCGCGATCGATGCCGACGCCGTCGTGACCATGGTTGCCGACGACGAGGCCTCGCGCGCGGTCTGGCTCGGGCCCGAGGGCGCGGCCAAGACGGCCAAATCAGGCACCATTGCGATCGAATGCTCGACCGTCTCCTATGACCACGCCCGCGAGATGGGCCGCGAGCTGAACGCGCTCGGGCTGATCTATATCGATTGCCCCGTGACCGGATTGCCGGATGCAGCTGCCAGCGGAAAGCTGACGTTGCTCGCCGGCGCGGACGCGGCCGACCTCGAACGCGCGCGGCCGTATCTGACGCCGATCGGCTCGACCATCCGCCATTTCGGCGCGGTCGGCTCCGGCACGGTCTACAAACTCATCAACAATCTGATGGGTGCGATCCAGATCGCCGGCCTCGCCGAGGGCCTGGCGATCGCCGAGCAGGCCGGGCTCGACATGAACCTCGTGCTTGAATCGATCCAGGCGGGAGTCGCCGCGAGCCCGCAGGTGCAGCGCCACTCCAGGCGCATGGTCGCCCGCGATTTCAGCGGCGCGACCTTCACGGCGGCGCTGCGGCACAAGGATGCCGCCTATGCCGTGAAGCTCGCCGAGAGCCTGCTGGCCGGCAAGCCGCTGGTTTCGCGCGCGGCCGTCGAGGCCTACGCGCAGGCCAAGGCCACGATGCCGGATGATGACGAAGGCAAGATGATCGAGCTGGTGTCGCGGCCGAAGAAGCCGCTTTAGCCGGGCACGTCGACATGGGGCAGCCTCGTTCGGAACGCGGTCTCGGCATTGCCCTCGTCACCGCGGCCGCGGTCGCCTGGAGCACGGCGCCGTTCTTCACCCGGCTGCTGCCGTTCGATCCCTGGACCATCCTGTTCTGGCGCGGCCTGTTCGCGGGCAGCCTGATCAGCATGTTTCTCGTGGTGATGCAGGGCCGCGCCGCCCTGTGGCAATTGCTGGTGCCGGGGCGCGGCGGCCTGTTGGTGGCGTCATTGTCCACCATCGGCATGGTCGCGTTCATTCCGGCGCTTCAGATGACCAAGGTGATGAATGTGGCAGTGCTGATCGCCACTCAGCCCTTCGTCGCGGCTGCGCTGGCGTGGCTCTGGCTCGGTGAGGTCGCGACATGGCGCACGCTGGTCGCGAGCCTGATCGCCTTTGCCGGCGTCGTCATCACGGTTGGCGGCGTTGCGGCCGGCGCCGATCTCGGCGGTGTGGCCCTGAGCTGTCTGATGGTGCTCGCCATCTCCGCCATGACGGTGGTGGTCCGGCGCCACCGCGAGACGTCGATGGTGGCGGCCGCCGCACTCTCCAACTTCCTGGGAAGCCTCGTCAGCTTTCCATTCGCCCACGACATCGCCCATGTCGGCGGCAATAGCCTAGCGATCCTCGCGATGTTCGGCTGCCTCCAGGTCGCACTCGGCCTGACCTTCTACATGCTCGGCTCGCGCCTGCTGCCGTCAGGGCAGGCCTCCCTGATCGCGACGCTGGAGACGCCGCTGATGGCGTTCTGGATCTGGGTCGCATTCCGCGAGCTGCCGGCCGTGCATGCGCTGATTGGCGGGGCTCTCGTCATTGGTGCTGTCGTTGCCGACATCGCCGGCGCTGCCCGGTCGGGCCAATCCTCGTGAACTGCGTCTTCGGAAATCGGGTGGCCTTGTCCGCCGCGTCGTCCTAGGCGGCAGGCTCGGCCGCCGAGGAGAGACGCATGCCCGCGAACGACAACCGGATCGACGCACGCGACTGGTCGCTGCTTGCCGTGCTCTCGGTGCTCTGGGGCGGCTCGTTTTTCTTCAATGGCGCGGCGTTGCGGGAATTGCCGCCGCTGACGCTGGTGTTTTTGCGCGTCGCGCTTGGTGCGGCCATCCTTCTGCCGTTGCTCCGGATGCAGGGCATTGGTCTTCCCAAGGGCATGACGGGCTGGAAACCGTTCGTTGCGATCGGGCTGCTCAACAACGTCATTCCGTTCTCGCTGATCGTGATCGGCCAGACCTTTATTCCGAGTGGGCTGGCGTCGATTCTGAACGCGACCACGCCGCTTTTCACCGTGCTCGTGATGGCGGCGGCGCGCGAAGAGCGCTTGCAGATGCGCCGTGTCGCCGGCGTGGCGCTGGGCCTCGCCGGCGTGATCATCCTGCGCGGATGGGGGATCGAGACGAGGGCCGGGCAGGGGATTGGCATCCTGCTCTGCCTGGGTGGTGCCTTCAGCTATGGTCTCGCCGCGTTGGCGGCGCGACGGCTGTTGAAGGGCTCTCCGCCGCTCGGCACGGCGACGTTTCAGCTGATGGCGTCGGCAGTAATGATGGCGGTTGTCGCCGGTGCGGTGGAGCAGCCGTGGCATCTTCCGATGCCGGGCCTCACGACCTGGCTCGCGGTGTTCGGCCTTGCCGGACTGTCGACGGCGCTCGCCTACATCGTCTTCTTTCAGATCATTCGGCGCTCGGGCGCGACCAATGTGATGCTGGTGACGCTGCTCATTCCGGTTACCGCCATTCTTCTGGGATGGCTGGTGCTGGGTGAGCCGATCTCCCTGCGCGAGATCGCCGGCGCCATCGTCATCGCTAGTGCGCTGCTCGTAATCGACGGGCGTGTCATGCTGCGGCGCGGCGCGTAAGTTCCCGATCGAGCGTTTCACCTCACGGAAAAACGAGCCGCTTGCCAGCGGTCAACCGCCTTGCGACACTCTCCACAAAACAAGACTACAAAACATAGGGGAGAGAACGATGCCGGGTCGTCGCCAAAACCTTGCTGCCCTCGCCATTCTTGCTGCTGTAGTGCTCATCGCAGCACCGGCAATGGCGCAGAAGAAATACGACCCCGGCGCCACCGACACCGACATCAAGATCGGCAACATCATGCCCTATAGCGGGCCGGCGTCGTCCTATGGCGTGATCGGCAAGACCGAGGCCGCCTTTTTCAGGATGATCAACGATCAGGGCGGGATCAACGGGCGCAAGATCGACTTCATCAGCTATGACGACGCCTATTCGCCGCCGAAGGCGATCGAGCAGGCGCGCAAGCTGGTCGAGAGCGACGAGGTGTTGCTGATCTTCCAACCGCTCGGCACGCCTTCGAACTCCGCGATCATGAAATACATGAATGCGAAGAAAGTGCCGCAGCTGTTCGTCGCCTCCGGCGGCACCAAGTTCGGCGATCCCAAAAACTTCCCGTGGACCATGGGTTTTCAGCCCAACTACCAGAGCGAGGGGCGGATCTACGCAAAATGCATCCGCGACAACTTTCCGAACGGCAAGATCGCGGTGTTCTGGCAGAACGACGACGCCGGCAAGGACCAGTTCAAGGGCCTCAAGGACGGGCTCGGCGACAAGGTCAACATGATCATCGCCGACAAATCCTACGAGGTCAGCGATCCCTCGATCGACTCGCAGATCGTCGCACTGCACGATTCCGGTGCCGACATCTTCTTCTCGTGGGCCGCGCCAAAAGGCTCGGCACAGGCGATCCGCAAGGTCGGCGAGCTCGGCTGGAAGCCAAAATTCTTCCTCGCCAACACCGCGACTTCGGTCGCCTCGGTGCTCAAGCCCGCCGGGCTCGACTATTCCAAGGACATCGTCTCGACGGTCTATCTGAAGGACCCGACCGATCCGACCTGGGACAAGGATCCCGCGGTGATCAAATGGCGTGCGTTCATGGACAAATATTACCCTGATGGCGACAAGGCCAACGCGAACAACGTCTATGGCTACGTGCAGGCCGAGGCGATGGCCCAGGTCTTGAAGCAGTGCGGTGACAACCTCACGCGCGAGAACGTCATGAAGCAGGCGGCGAACCTGAAGGATTTCCACACCGATCTGATGCTGCCGGGCATCATGGTCAACACCTCACCGGACGATTATTTCCCGATCGAGCAGATGCAGCTGATGCGCTTCAACGGGCAGGCCTGGGAGCTGTTCGGTGACGTCATCACCGGCGAGGTCGGCCACGAGCGTGGCCAGTAGGTCAGGATCGGCTGGCGGCTTGCGCCTTCAACGCCATGCCGCCCGCGACGCCGACGCCGAGCATATACATCCAGCCCTCGTGAAAATCGAACAGATGCGAGTTCAGCAGCGAGCTTGCGATGTTCTGCACGATGACCACGAGGCCGATCCAGGCGGTAAGGCCTTCGCCCAGCAACAGGCGAAGGTGTGCGATCCACATCGCGTAGAGCAGGACGACGCCGAGCAAGCCCCACTGCATCGCGACATTGAGGGTCTGGTTGTGCGGATTGTTGACGATCTCCGCATCAAGGCTGTTGCTGCTGGTCGCAGCGCGCTCGAACTGGCGCTTGATCGAGCCGGTGCCATGGCCGATCAGAGGAGCCTCGGTAAAGGCGTGTAGCGCCTTCCGCCAATAGGTCAGCCGCTGCGCGGTCGAGGCGCGGCTGATATCCTCATGGCCATGTCGGTATTCGACGGCGATGTCGGTGATGCGCTGGCGCAGATAGGGCGACGTCGTCCACGCGAGCGCGCTAGCGGCGACTGTGCCTGCGAGCAGGAGCAGCGTCGCTCGCCGGCTGAGATGTTTCCAGGCAAACAGGCCTAGCAGCACCGGGATGCAGAGCAGGGCGGTGCGGCTTGACGCGACGAACACCATGTTGGTGGCGAACAGCAGGATCAGTGCCAGGCAAGCGGCCGTTGCGGCCATGCTTCCGGCGCGCCAGAAGGTCAACGCCGGCAGCGCAAGCGCAAAGGCGCACAGCGTGAACTCCTGGCTCTGGTCGATGTAGTTCTTGACGGGAACGCCTGATGATGCCGTCGCGGTGATTTTCCAGGTGGGGTCGAGCAGCACGATCCAGGAGTAGAGCGCAAGCAGCGCGCAGGAGGCAAGAAAAGCGAGGCAAACCTGGAAGCCGCGCTCCGACCGGCTGAAATGGTAGAGCAGCGGCGGAATCAGCACGAGCTTTGCGACCGGCTTGATCGCATGCAGTCGGTCAGCCCAGTCGCCGTCCGACCACAGCGTGCCCACGAGCGCGAGCAGCAAGAGCGCGAATGGCAGGGCGAATGCCGGCCGCGTCAGTTCGCGCGCATAGTGGCGCCAGTCGATGGTCGGCGTCACCGCGAGCAGCCACAGCCCGACGAAGATCGAAGGCGCCGTGGTCGACCACGGCAACGATGCCGCGATCAGGATGACCAGCACATCTGCCGCTCGGACCAGCGCGGCCGAATGGCCCAAAGCCAGCCATCGGCGGCGCAGCTCACCCGGACCGGCCGGACCGGACAATACGGCAGGTTCAGCGGTCATGTGGATGCGCTTACTGTGCCGCGACCAATCGTTCCCTCGGCATCTCATGGCCGAGGAAATCGCGGGCCTGGGTCTCGTAGCCGAACCGTTCGGCAAGCTCGTGGCGCCTCGCGCGGATCTTGCCGCGGCACTCCTCCTGTCGCGTCAGCCCGCGGGTGATCGAGGCTGCAATGGAGTCGGTCGAGAACGGGTCGAAATAATCGGCGAGCTCGCCCGCGACCTCTCGGAATACTGCGATATCCGAGCAGAGCACAGGCGTGTTCGCAGCCAGCGCCTCAATGATCGGCACGCCAAAGCCTTCAGCGAAGCTCGGCATGATGAGGCCGTGCGCCTCCGCGATCAGGGCCGCCTTCTCGTGCTCGTCGACATAGCCGGCGAAGCGGACGTTTGGCGGCAGGTTGCGTGTCCGGCTGGTCTCGCCGGCATAGCCGATCACCACGAGATCGGCCTGCGGCACGTTGCGGAAAGCGCGGATGACGGTGGCGACGTTCTTGCGCGGCTCGTTCGAGACGATGACGACAAAGCTCGGCCGCCCCGGACGCCCCGACGGGGCTGGGAGGTGCAGGACATCCGGGGCGTCGAACCGGGTGCGGGGATATACGACCCGCGCCGGCAGCTGCGCATATTGCGGCAATAGTTCCCTGAACCGCATCATGCTATAGTTTGAAACGAAGGCGAGTTCGTCGGCCTGACGCAGGCTGGTGCGGATTCGCGCCAGGAACTGCCGCGTCGCGATGTCGCTGAGCTTGAGGTCGGTGAGCGGCAGCAGATCATGGACCACGCAGATCACCTTGGCGCCGGGCTTGCGCTTGATCGCCACCCGGGTTGGGGTGTCCACGACGATGATGTCGTAGTCCCGCGCATCGATCCGCGGCGGCGGCAGCAGGAAGAAGGCGGAGGAGTCCTGATAGTTGAAGAATCCGGGCTCGAGCTGAAAGTCGCCGAACAGTTCGAGGTGGCTCAGATCCGGCGGAATGTATTCGAGCGCGGCGGTCCGGTTCTCGATCAGCCGCGCTTGCAGGCCGCGCAGGCCGATCGCGCGCAGGAGGCAAAGGAGGTTGTCCCGCGAGAGCAACATGCCTGCCCTGTGGCGGAGCCAGTCGAATTTGCGGCGCGTGCCGCTGAGCGTCACCGGCCCGCTGACGTTGATTTCGTCCAGGAAACGATAAAGAGCAAGCAGCTCGATGTTGCGTGATGGCGCCGCAAACAGTTTTGTGCGTCGCTCGCGCCGGCACAGCTTGCGATAGCGCTTCGAGGTCTCCACCAGCAGCGTGAGTTCATGGCCCTCCGCGGCGAGCGAACGTACCAATTCCCGGGTGAAGTGGAAGATGCCGCGCTTGTGGTTGGGTTGTCCGAGCGACTCGGAGACGACGAGGATGTTCTGTTTCATGCGCGTTTCTCGCGGAGCTCCAAGGCGTGCGTGCCTGATGGCTCGACCGTGACGGTCGAAGCGATGCGGCCGTGATCGAGATTGATGATGGTGGAGCAGGTACGGCGCAGCAGCGGCTGGTCGTGCGAGGCGATGATCACGATCGCGGCCTGCGACACCAGGTTCAACAGCCGCACCTCGGCCTTCTCCGCAAAGTGCTCGTCGACCACGCTGAGCCATTCGTCGAGCAGGAGGATGTCGGCCGGAAAGGCGGTGGCCGTCGCAAACAGCACCCGCATCAGCATGCCCGAGGAGAACATCCGCAGCGGCAGCCGCCGCATCCGCGTCTCGAGCTCGGTGAAGGCCCAGATCTCGTCGATCACGCTGCGGGTCGGCTTGCGGCCGCTGATCCGCAGCAGCAGCGCGATGTTGTCCTCCGCGACGAAATCCAGGTTGACGCCGGCGTTCAGGCCGAGCAGGGGCACGACGTTGCCCTGGACCGCGATGCTGCCGCTGCTCGGCGGGTAGACGCCGGCGATCAGCCGCAGTAGCGTCGACTTGCCGGAGCCGTTGGGACCGGCCAGCCCGATGCGGGCGCCGGCTTCCGCCTCGATCGTGACATTGTCGACGGCGCGGATGATCCGCATCTCGCCCGGCTCGCGGATGAGGTGCCCGAGCAGCCGCCGCTTCAGCGAGAAGTCGTAGGCGCCGTAGAGCGGGTAATCGAGGCAGATATTGCGAAGGCTGATCGAGACCATGCGTCAGATCCAGAATGCGGCTTTGCGCAGATGGACCAGCGTCAGGAGGCTCGCAAAGATCAGCAGCGTCAGCGTAATCAGCACGTAGACGATGCTGACGGGATCGATCGGGACGCCTGCCAGCGGCTCGCGCCACACGGCGAACAGATGCGTCAGCGGATTGAGCCGCATCACCGTCGAGCGGTGGTTGATGATGTCGGACGACCAGATCACCGGCGAGGCAAGAAAGGCCAGCATCAGCGTGGATTCGATGATCGGCTTGAGGTCGCGATAGCGCGTCGCCATGGCGCCGAGGACGAGGCTCAGGGCGAAAGTGCAGGCGATGAAGAGAAGCAGGCCGGGCAGTGCCGCCAACGCATGAGAGAGGTCGTGTGGGGAGATGACCAGCCACAGTAGCAGCGGCACGCAGGCATTATGCAGCGCGAACAGCGCCTGGCGGAACGTGCATTGCAGCAGGAAGATGACCGGCGGCAGTGCCCGGTCGCGGATCAGGCTCGCCGAGTTCTGTAACGCCGTGGTCGCATCGAGCACCACGCTGTTGAGGAAGGTCCAGGCCGTCATCGACAGCGCGAGCATCGGCAGACGCGACAGCATGCTGGTGTTCGAGATCTGGCCGATCACCGAGCCCAGCACTGCGACCACGATCGCCATCTGGAGCGACATCCAGAACGGGCCGAGCAGCGAGCGGACGTAGCGATGCCGCATGTCGGACCAGGCCAGCGCCGCTGCGATCCGCACCGTGTCCAGCCAGCCGGTCGTCGGCACCGGCTCGCAGGTCGCCGATCGCTCCTCGCAGGATGCAGTGACAGCGTTGCGGTAGACAGTCTCCATCCCCTGCTTGAAGGCCGTGGCCGAATAGCGGGTGAAGGCGCGCGTGCGTGCCGAAAGTCCCATGCGGCGGCGGCGCTCGGGATCGCGGATCAGGGTGTCGATGGCCTCACCCAGCTTCTCGGCGTCGCCGGGCGGCACGGTGATCGCCTCCATGCCATGGCGGGCGACGTGCGGCACTGCCGTGTCGAGCGCCGTGTTCACCACGGGGCGGCCGGCGGCCATGGCTTCGAGCTGGACCAGCCCGAAGGTCTCGGCATTGGTCACCGACGGCATCACGAAGACGTCGGACAGGCACATCAGCTTGATGCGCTCGCTGTCACTGACCGAGCCGAGCAGGCGAACGCGCTCACCCAGGCCGAGCTCTTGGATCAATTGCTCGAGCCGCGGTCGCTCGGCGCCCTCGCCGATGATCCAGGTTTCGAAATTGTGCGCCGCCGCCGCGCGGATCAGGACGTCAAAACCCTTGTAGGGTACGAGCCGGCCGCAGGCGAGCACGAGCCGGCCGCGATCGTTGACGTGGTGCGGCTCGATCTTCGAGCAGTCATAGCCGCTGGTGTCGATGCCGAACGGCACGACGTGGCATTTGTCCTCGAATTCGCGCAAGAGCGGCGTGTTGTCGACCAGCACGTGGTCCGAGACGATGATCGCCTTGGCGCGGCGCAGCGTCCGCCGCATCAGCGGTTCGATGAACCAGCGCAGGCCGGCATGGGTGACGATGTCGGCGTGCCAGTGCACCACCAGCGGCCGCCTGGCGCCGAAGCCAAAAGCGAAGATGAGATCGGCGAGCGGGAAGGGGGCGTGGAGGGCGAGCAGATCGTGCTCGGCGATCCTGCGCCACAGACGCCAGGGATAGGCGGGGGCGGCGGGCAGCGACAGCACATTGCCGAACGAGCGCACGCGCTCGACCGGCACGTCGTTGACGACGATCTCACGCCGCTCCGGCGATTGCGAACAGACCAGCACGGCCGAGGCGAAAGCGTCTTTCAGGCTCGTGCAGATGTCGCGGATCACCGTGAGCGTGCCGCCGAACAGGTCGGGATAATAGATCTTGAAGATGTGCAGCACCGACGGGCGGCGCGGGGTTTCGTTGATGTGATGCATCATGTTGGTCAGCCTGCGAGAAGCGCGGCGACGAACGGTGCTGCGAGCACCGAGATGAAGATGATTCCGCGCAGCAGCGCCGGCAGCATCGGCTCGATCGTGCCGCGCCCCGGGTCGGGAGCCGACAAAGCATGCAGCGAGCTGGAATTGCGGACCAAGCGGTCGGCCATGGGTGGTGTGTCCCTTTACGTCGCGCCCTCAGTGCCGTCTCGTATATGTGGGAAAATTTACCACGTCAATTGGGGATGGGCGAAAATGTGGGATTGTGTCCCACGTGAGGCGTTGGTACAATTCAGACATGAATGCCAAGTCCGGGCCCAAAGCAGCGGCGCCACAGCCGAACGCTGCCGAGAAGCTGCACGCGCCGCTGGCGCGGCTGCTGCGCCCGCTCGTGCGGCTCTGCATCCGCAGCGGAATGACCTTTCCGGCCCTGGCCCAATTGCTTCGCGAGCTTTTCGTCAACGTCGCCGAGCATGATTTCGCGTTGGAGGAAAAGGAGCAGACCGACAGCCGCGTCAGCCTGCTCACCGGCATCCACCGCAAGGAGGTGGCGCGGCTGCGCGGCGCGGGCGCGCCCGTGCACGAGGCGCCGGCGGCGGTGTCGCTGACCAGCGCGGTGATCGCGCGCTGGCTCGCCGCGCCCGAGTTCACTGATTCGAAGGGCGAGCCGCTGGCGCTGCCGCGCACCGCCGAAGGCGATGCGCCGTCCTTCGAGCAACTCGTCGCGTCCGTCACCAAGGACGTCCGGCCCCGCGCCGTGCTCGACGAATGGGTCGACCGCAAGCTCGTGACCATCAATGATGCCGACGAGATCGAGCTGGTCGAAGCCGCCTTCGTTCCGAGCGGCGAGGACGACAGCAAATGGCACTATCTCGGCCGTAATCTGCACGACCACATCGCCGCGGCCGCGCAGAACGTCTCGGGCGGGCCGCGCTTCCTCGAACGCGCGGTGCACTACAACAACATCTCGCCGAAGCTGGCACAGAAGCTCGAGGCACGCTCGCGCGAGCTCGCCATGGACGCGCTGAAGACGGCCAACCGCGAGGCCAACCGCGCGCTCGCCAAGGACAAGGGCGGGGATGCCCGCTGGAATTTCGGCATCTACATCTACAGCGAAGATGCCGATGAGGAGAGCGCCGGGAAGGAAGCGGGCAATGAGGGCGGTCATTCATGAGCCGGCCGCCGCTGATCTCCCGCCGTCTGCTGCTGACGGGGTTCTGGCTCGCCGGCACGGCGATTGCGCGTGCGCAGGTCAAGCGCGGCACCGATCAGGGCATCGGCGGCACCGGAATTACGCGCGGAGATGATCACGGCATCGGCGGCACCGGCATCGTCGGCGTGATCCAGCGTTTTGGCAGCATCTACGTCAACGGCGAACGCGTGACCTATGCCAGCGACGTGCCTGTCAGGATCGACGGCGAGGCCGCGAGCCCCAAGGCATTGCGGATCGGCCAGCTCGCCCGCTTGGTCGCCACCCGTCAAGCCGACGGCACCCTCGTCACGCGCAACATCACGATCGCAAGCGAGGTCTCCGGCCCGATCGAGCAGGTCAAGGGCAACGAGTTGACGGTGCTCGGCCAGAACATCGTCGCGAGCGGCAAGGAGACCAAGCTTCGTGCGGGCACGCAGGTGGCCGTCTACGGCTTGCGCCGGGCCGACGGCGTGATCGTCGCAAGCCTGGTCGAGCCGCGGCGCGAGGCGACCGAGCGTGTCACCGGTCTGGTCGAGCGCGGGCCCGATGGCCTGCGCATCGGCGGGCTGAAGCTGAGCGGCGTCGATCCGCTGCTGGTCGGCCAGCGCGTCCAGATCGAAGGCAGTGCGAGCCAGGGCACGATGCAGGCCGCGCGGACGCGGATCGACGATTTCTCGGATCTGGTCGGCGCCAGCCGCCTGTCGATCGAGGCTTACGTGCAGCGCGCGGGTGCGAATCTCCAGCTTGGCTCGGGCCTCGTGGCCCGTGACGGCTCGCGGTTCGGCCCGGCAGCCGGCGAAGCCCGCATGGTGGTCAACGGCGTGTTCGATCGCTCGCGTGGTCTTCAGGTCGATTCGGCTCAGGCGATCGGCCAGGGCCCTGGACCATCCCCGCAAGGGCCGGGCGGTGCCGGCAATCGCTCGCCGGGTGGCTCGATCATGCATCCGAGTCGTCCTGCCACCACGCCAGGCGGTAGCCAGCCCGGCCCCGCGGGTGCCCCTGCGCCGGGGGCCAGCCCGGGTGCGCCCCCGGGCGCCCGCCCAAGCGGTCCGTCGGGTCCCGGCGGGTTTGGCTCGCCCGGTGGAGGTCCGATGGGGCCTGGCGGACCGGGAGGTGGAGGCTTCGGTGGACCCGGCGGCGGTATGGGCGGCGGCCGGCGCTGAGGAAACCGGATCGGCCGTCGGGCGGGTTGATCCGGGTTTCTTCATTTGCTTGGCTCAATGAGCTGTTCGCGGCTCACCGCTGGCTTTGGAGCCGGCGGCGTCGCGTAACGCCGTGTCCTCATCCGTCGCCGCTACGGAATGGTCGGCGGCCAGCAGCACATAGAAGGCCGGCACCACGAACAGGGTGAACAGCGTTCCGATCGAAAGTCCGGAGGCGATCACCAGCCCCATGTTGAAGCGCGAGGCGGCGCCGGCGCCGGACGCGGTGATCAGCGGCATTACGCCGATCACCATCGCCGCAGTCGTCATCAGAATCGGGCGCAGCCGGATCGCGGTGGCCTCGATGACTGCATCGCGCTTGGAGCGGCCGGCATGCTGCAGCTCGTTGGCGAACTCGACGATGAGAATGCCGTGCTTGCTGATCAATCCCATCAGCGTCACGAGGCCGACCTCGGTGTAGATGTTCAGGCTCGCGCCCTTGATGCCCAGCGTGATGAAGATCAGGGCGCCTGCGATCGACATCGGCACCGAGACCAGGATGATGAGCGGATCGCGGAAACTTTCGAACTGTGCCGACAGCGCCAGGAAGATGATGATCAGCGCAAACCCGAAGGTGGCGGCGAAGCCGGATGATTCCTGGATGAACTGCCGCGATTGTCCGCCATAGTCGATGCTGTAGCCTTTGGGCAGGGTCCGGTCCGCAATCTCCTTCAGCATTGCGAGCGCTTCGCCGGTGATCACTCCCGGCATGGCCACGCCGGAGATGGTGGCGGCATTGACCTGCTGGAAATGGTTCAGGGATTGCGGGACCGTGGTCGTTTTCAGCGACGCCACCGTCGACAGCGGAACCGACGTGCCGTCGGAGGTCTTGATATAGTAGTTCAGCACCTGATCGGCATTAAGTCGCTCGCGCTGCTCAACCTGGGGGATCACCTTGTAGGAGCGACCGTCAAGGCCGAAATAGTTGACATACCCGCCGCCCAGCATGTTGCCGAGCGCGCTGCCGACATCGCTGAGCTTCAGCCCGAGCTGCGCGGTCTTTTCACGATCGATCAGCACCGTGGTTTGCGGCTGGTCCACCTTCAGGTCGTTGTCGAGGAAGATGAACTTGCCGCTTTTCAGCGCCTCGGCGGTGAACGCCTTGGCGATGCCGTCAAGCCGGTCGAACGGGTCGGTGGTCTGGATCACGAACTGGATCGGAAGTCCGCTCGCCCCGGGCAGCGGCGGCAATTGGAACGCCACGATCTTGGCACCGGCAACCCCGGCCATCTCCTGTTGTAGCACCGGCTGCAGTTGCGCCGCGGTCTTGTCGCGCTTGTCCCAGGGCTTCAGGACCCAGCCTGCAATCGAGCTGCCGACGAGATCCAGCTGAAACACGCCCGCGGTTTCGGCATAGGCGGAAATGCGCCGGTGGACCTCGGCCGAATACAGCAGCTTCTGCTGCAGCGTTGCGTTCGGCGCCAGCGTCGACTGCATCAGGATCGCGCCCTGATCCTCCTCCGGCGCCAGCTCGTTCTTGGAGTTCGTATAGAGCCAATAGATGCTGCTCAGGACCAGGGCCGCGAACACGACCGTGACCGGGATCGTCGTCAGGCTGCCGGCGAGCAGGCGCCGGTATCGATGCTGCAACGTCTCCATCCGCGCATCGATGAACGCGACGATGCGATCGTCGAGCGTCGGCTTGCCGGTGGTCGGCGGCTTGAGGATGTAGGCGCAGCACATCGGCGTCAGCGTCAGCGCGACGACGGCCGACACCGCGACGGCGCCGGCAAGGGTAAAGGCGAACTCGGTGAAGAGCGCTCCGGTCAGGCCGCCCTGGAATCCGATCGGCACGTAGACTGCGATCAGCACCACGGTCATGGCCACGATCGGACCCGCAAGCTCGCGCGCGGCGGCGATCGCGGCCTGCAACGGCTTTGCGCCCTCGGCCAGATGCCGGTTGACGTTCTCGACCACGATGATGGCGTCGTCGACCACAAGACCGATCGCGAGCACCAGCGCGAGCAGCGTCAGGAGGTTGATCGAGAAGCCGAGCGCCAGCAGCAGGGTGAAGGTGCCGACCAGCGAGAGCGGTATAGCGATCACCGGAATCAGCACCGAGCGCCACGAGCCGAGGAACAGGAAGACGACCACCGTGACGATGAGAAGCGCTTCGACCAGGGTATGGATCACCTCGTCGATCGAGCTGTTCACGAATTCGGTGGAGTCGTAGATGATCTCGGAATTCAGCCCGTCCGGCTGCTGCGCCTTGATGTCGGGATAGACCGCGCGGATGCCCTTGATGACGTCGAGCAGGTTGGCGTTCGGCGCCACCTGGATGCCGATATAGACCGCGCGCTTGCCGTTGAAGCCGACCGACGAGTCGTAATCTTCGGAGCCCAGGGTGACGTTGGCCACATCCGACAGCTTGACGTTGGAGGCGCCGGCCTGCTTCACGACCAGGTCGCGAAACTCCTGCAGCGACTTCAGGTTGGTCGCGGCCGTGAGGTTGACCTGCACCATCTGGCCCTTGGTGGTACCGAGCCCGGCGATGTAGTCGTTGGCGGAGAGCGCGGTCGACACGTCCGACGCGGTCAGCCCATACGCCGCAAGCTTGATCGGATCGAGCCAGGCGCGTAGCGCGAAGGTCTTGTTGCCGAGCAGTTCCGCGGTCTGCACGCCCGACACGGCCTGGAGCTTCGGCTGCACCACCCGGATCAGGTAATCGGTGATCTGGTTCGGCGCCAGCACGTCGCTGCTGAAGCCGAGATACATGGCGTCGATGGTCTGACCGACCTTGATCGTCAGCACCGGCTGCTGCGCGCCGCTCGGAAGCTGATTGAGCACCGAGTTCACCTTGGTGTTGATTTCGGTCAGCGCTTTGCCGGAATCGAAGTTCAGCCGCAGATTGACGGTGATGGTCGAGGTGCTCGATTGGCTGTTCGACGTCATGTAGTCGATGCCGTTGGCCTGCGCGATGGCATTTTCCAGCGGCGTGGTGATGAAGCCGGCGACGATCGCCGGATCCGCGCCGTAATACGTCGTCGACACGGTGACGATCGCATTCTGGGTCCGCGGATATTGCAGGATCGGCAGCGCAGTCATCGACTTGAGACCCAGCACCAGGATCATCAGGCTGACGACGATCGCAAGCACCGGCCGACGAATGAAGAGGTCGGTAAAGGACACGTTCTCGCTCCTCACTGGTCGGCGGGTGCCGGATTGGGATCGTTCGCCAAGGCAATGGAGTTGTCGACCTTCAGCAGGGTGCCGTTGCGCAGCTTGATCTGGCCGGCAGTGACGACGGTCGCGCCCTGGTCGAGACCCGAGATCACCGCCACCTGATCGCCGCGGGTGGCGCCGGTCTTGATGAAGGTCTGTCGGGCGACCAGCCCCTGCTTGTCCGCGGCCTCGCTCTTGACCGCCAGGAACACGGAATCTCCGTAGGTGTTGTAGACGATGGCGGTCTGCGGCAGCGTGACGTAGCTCGTGGCGTGGCCGATGTTGAGGTCGATCCGCGCGAACATGCCGGGCAGGAGCTTGCGATCCGGATTGTCGAAGATCGCGCGGACCTGAACGTTGCGGCTGGTTTGATCGACCTTGGAATTGAACGCCTGCACGACGCCCTTGAAGGTGTGCCCCGGAAACGCGTCGATGCGGGCAGCAACCTCCTGCCCGACCTTGACCTGGTCGACCGCCTGCTGCGGCAGGGTGAAGTCGACAAAGAGGCGGTCGAGCGCCTGCAGCGTGACGATGGCGGTGCCCGCGGTGAGATATTGGCCGACGTCGACCTGACGCACGCCGAGACGCCCTGCAAACGGTGCCTTCAGGGTCTTCTGCTCCAGCAGCGCCTGCTGCTGGGCGACCAGCGCCAACGCGTTGCGCTCATTGACGAGATCACTGTCGACCGTCGCCTGGCTGACCGCATTGATCTTCAACTGGCCCTGATCGCGCCGCAACGTGATGGCGGAGCCGTCAGCGGTGGCCTGCAGTGATTGCAGCTTGGCGATATCGTCCTCCTTGCGCAGGTCAAGCAGCACGTCACCCGCGGCGACGTCCTTGCCCGACTCGAAGTGCAGGCTATCCACGATGCCGGACTGCTGCAGCGAGAGATCGGCGCCGTTTACCGCGCGAAACGTGCCGATGGCGGTCAGCGCCGACTGCCAGTCGCTGAGCACCGCGGTGGTGGTCGACACTGTCTGCGGCGGATCGGCGAGGGCGGCCATGGCCTGCCTGATCATGCCGGCGCGGAAATTGACGAACCACGCCAGCGCGGCGAACACCGCACCCACGACACACAGCATGATCATCATGCGCTTCAACATGGCTTCGGACTCTCGGATCAGTTGGCTGGCGGGGTCGGCTGTGCCGGCAGGGCGCCCGCGGGAGTGAATATCGCGGCAATGCCTGCGGGCTTTGCCGTGGCTGCCGGAGTTTCATCGACACGATTCCACCAGCCGCCGCCGAGCGACTGGTACAGCGCCACGGTGTCGGCATAGCGCGAGGCCTGCGCCTTCACGCGGTTGATCCGCGCCGTCAGCAGCGTCTGTTCGGCGTTGATGACGGAGATGAAGGTGGTGGAACCGGCCTTGAATTGGGCCTGGGACATCTTCAGGCTTTCGGCGGAGGCCTTTTCCGCCTCGAGCTGGGCCTTCAGCAGATCAGCGTCCGATTGAATCGCGCGGAGCGCGTCGGCGACATTCTGGAACGCGGTGATCACGGTCGAGCGATATTTTGCGCCGCTCTGCTCCAAAGCTGCGACCTTGGACTCCTTGGTGTGGAACAGGGACCCGGCATCGAAGATCGGGCCGGTGACACTCGCCGCCACGCTCCAGGCCGCCGATTGCGGACCATAGAGGCCCGCCAGCGCCGACGCGGAGCTGCCACCCGAGGCCGACAGCGTCACGCTTGGCAGCATGTTGGCCGTGGCGACACCCACGTTGGCGCTGGCCTGATGCACCTGGCTTTCGGCGGCACGAATGTCCGGGCGCTGCCGCACCAGCAACGACGGCACGCTGACCGGCAGATCGCGCGGCAGGCGCAGATTTGCCAGCGGCACCGCCTCGCCTCTGTCCTGGCTGGGCAGCCTGCCGAGATAAGCCATCAGCTGGTTGCGATTTTGCGCGCGCGACTTTTGCAGCGGCGGCAGCGTCGCAATCGTCTGCGCCAGTTGGGCCTTCTGAGTCAGGACATCGCTGTTGGCGACGGCGCCGAGGGCAAACTGCTGTTCCAGCAACGCGACCAGCTGACGCTGACCTTCGATCTGCTCCTGGGTTACGCGAATTTGCGCCGCGTAGGACGCATCGCTGATTGCGGTCGTCACGACGTTTGCCGTCAGCGTCAGGTACGTCGCCTCGAGCTGGAAGCGCTGATAGTCCGCACTGGCGAGATCGGCCTCGATGCCGCGCGCCTTGCCACCGAAAATGTCCGGCGTGAATGAAACCGGGACCGAGGTCTTGTAGAGGGTGTACAGCGACGATGGTCCGGTTTGTCCGGATTGTGCCAGCGGCACTTCGTTGCGTGTCACGCTGCTTTCCCCGGTGATCGACGGCAGCAACGCGCTGGTGTCTGCCGCCGCAACTTCGCGGGCCTGGCGCAGCGCCGCCTGGGCGGCGGCGAGATCCGGATGGTTGTCGATCGCCTCCCGGACGAAGACTTCGATCTGCCGCGAGCGGAACACCTGCCACCAGACCGCGGGCACGTCGGCACCGTAAGCGAACCGTTGCGCCATGCCGCCGGGCCCGTCTGCGCCTTGCGTCACGGGCAGTCGGCCCGTCGTGTAACCGCTCACCGCCGGAGCGGCCGGCGACTCAAAATCAGGGCCGACCGCGCAGCCGCAAAGGGAAAGGGCAGCCTGAACGATAGGTACTAAAGCACCTCTGTGGAGCAACGTTCTAACCGACATCCGCCGCCTATACTAAACTAGACCGTTTAGTACTTGACGGAGTCGAGTAGGGTTGTCAACGGTACTGAACTGTTTAGTTTTGTTGCTGAATGATGCACATTTGTGTATCGCCGGCAACAGGACCCGGTTCTTTGTTCTTTCAAGACGTTGATGCGCCGTCATTGTGCGCCGACACCAGCGACACCGATTCGCGAGCCGACGGAGTGCCATCATTGATCGACACGATCGCCCATCCCGCTCTTGAGCAGCCAAGCGCGCCGGCAGGCCGCAAGATGGACATTGTCATTCGCGCGGCGTGGCAGCTGTTTCTCGACCACGGCTTTTCCGCAACCAGCATGGACGCCGTCGCGAAAGCCGCCGGTGTGTCGAAAGCCACGCTCTACGCGTATTTCCCGAGCAAGGAAGCCTTGTTTGCCTCGTTGATCGTGGCGGAATGCGAGAGCCTGCAACACGACCTGCCGATGCCCAAACTGTCGGCCGGACTATCCGAGGCGTTGAGGGAGTTCGCCAGGCAATACATCCGCACCTTCATCGATCGGAAAGACGTCGCCTTCGTGCGCATCATCGCCAACGAAAGCGGACGGTTTCCTGCGCTCGCGCGGCTGTTCTATGAAAGCGGTCCCGAGGCGACGATCCGGCGGCTCTCTCAATTCCTTGAAGAGGCGAGGGCGGCGAAGCTGCTGGAATTTGACGACTCGATTGGCGCCGCCAAACAATTCCTGAGCCTGGTCCGCGGCGAGCTACCGCTGCTGATCGTGTTGGGTCTCAACGAGCTCACGGAGGGAATGATCGAACAGGAGATCGAGGCGGGACTCAATTTCTTTCTGAAAGCGTGTCAGCCTCGCGGCTGAAGCCCGCACGCATGTTTCATGAAGGCAGAGGCCGGCTCTAGCCCGCGCTGAGCCGCACGCCCGCGCGCAAAAATTTCTGCGGGTCGACTGCTTCGCCGTCGATGCGGGTTTCGTAATGAAGATGCGGACCGGTCGAGCGGCCCGTGGATCCGACGAGGCCGACGACCTGGCCGAGCTTGACGATCTCGCCGACCTTGACGTTGATCTCGGAGAGATGGCCGTAGCGCGTCGACAGCCCGTTGCCGTGGTCGACCTCGACCATGCGGCCGTAACCACCGGACCAGCCGGCCGACACCACCTTGCCGCTGGCGGTGACGCGTGCGGGATCGCCGGTGGCGGCGCGGAAGTCGAGACCGGTGTGCATCGCGGGCCGTCCGAGGAAGGGATCGCTGCGCACGCCGAAACCGGAGGTGAACTCGACCTCGCCGATGACGGGCTTGCGGTAGGGCACCAGCGCCAGCGTGCGATTGAGACGATCCAGCTCGGCGCGGGCGATGTTGATGCGATTGAGCTGCTTCTCAAATGGTCCGGCATTGGCTGTCAGCTTGACGGGAACGAACGGGCCGCCCATCGCGGCCCGCGGCACAGCGGCTTCCAGATTGGCGAGGTTCAAACCGAGATCGCTGACGACGCCGCGCATCCGGCGCATGCGCGAATCCATGCCTTCCTCGACGGCGCTGAGCGACGCCATCTGGCGACGCTCGACCTGGTCGAGTGAGCTCGTGAGCCGGACCAGGACATTGTCAAAGCCCTGGTTCTTGGCGAATTGATTGGTCGGCGGCGCCATCACGGCCGGCGCGCGCGACTCAAGCCGCGCTTCGCGATCCGGCGGCGCCACGAAGATCACGGTGTCGCTGATCGGCGAGGGCTTTGGCGTGCCCTGTGTCGCACCCTGACTCGCATCGCCACGCTGCGGCGTCGCGCGAGGGATCGATCCGGTCACGTCGGGCATGGCTCCGAGCGCCGTGGCCCGGGACTCCAGCGCCGTCTGACGCTTCATGATCTGGTCGAGCTTCTGGTCGAACTGCTCCTGGTCGAGCAGCTGCCGGCTGGTGGTGCGGTCGACCTTGGCGCGCAGCTCGGTGATGCGGTCCTCATAGGCGTATTGCATCTCGGCCTGGCGGGCGATCAGCCGAGTCAGGACGTCGTCGCGGAATGCGAAATAGGTGGCGGTCGCAGCCGACCAGAGGCCGAGCAGGACGACGGTGCCGACCACGATCCAGAATACCACGGGTCCCAGGCGAACCTGCTTGCCGTGATGCGCGATGGTGTAGGCGTCGTCAGCGTCGGGAAGGGGAATCGCAGTGGTGGTCGCTGTGGCGGCGTGACGGCGCTGGAAGGCCCGTCCGTGGTCGTGGGGATGATGCTGGGGGTACTGCGAGAATTGGGCAGAACTTTTCGACATCGGCACTCCCGCGCCGGTCGGATGGGTTCCTTGCGGCCTAATTGCCGCAGCAATCTGGGCCGGTCATGGTTAATTTTCCGGAAACGGAACTGCTTGAACTTAACGGACTGGTTAAAGACTTCTTGCCGCTTCCAGCACCTGGTCGGCATGGCCGTCGACCCGGACGTTACGCCAGATCCTGGCCACTTTGCCGTCGCTCCCGACCAGCACCGTCGTGCGAAGAATCCCGAGGAAGCTCTTGCCATACATAGATTTTTCGCCCCAGGCGCCATACGCCTCCAGCATCTCGTGTGCCTCGTCGGAGATCAGGGGGACGCCGAGGCTGTGCTTGTCGCGGAACTTCTCCTGGGCCTTTAACGAATCGGCGGAGATGCCGAGCACCGCCGTGCCGGCTGCTTTGAAGTCTTGGGCCAGCCGGGTGAAGTCGATGGCCTCCCGGGTGCAGCCGGGCGTGTCGGCGCGGGGATAGAAGAACAAGACGAGCTTCTGGCCGGCGTATTCCGACAGCGTGGCCACGCTGCCGCCGTCGCGGGGCAGCCGGAAGGCTGGGGCCTTCTGGCCTTCGGTCAGGGTGGCCTTCGCCGCAGCGGCCGATTTGGAGGAATTTAACTGTTTCGATGCGGCCCCATGCGATGCTGTCTTTGATATGGTCGCGCTTGATTTGCTGGCCGTTGTCCGCTGGGTTCTTGCGGACTTTGTTTGAACAGATGCCCGCGTTTTCAGGGCCTTCTTTTTTACCGTCGGACTGGCGGAGGGCGTTTTGGACGATTTCTTTCGGGATGTCTTGGACATACGCCTTCCTTTCGTCGCTTTCGGCGGGTCAACCAAAGCGGTATTGCAGCTCTCGTCCGGTGTGCCGGAATCGTGCCCTCGGCTGGGCAACTCTGACGACGCCGGAGTATGGTTACAAGGAATTCCACGCACCACCCCACTGCTCGTTGAACGCGCTCCCGGGGCGAAATGACGAACAGCAGGAATATTCGAGGTATGGCGGCAGTGCCGGTGCAGGGAGCTTCGCTTCCCGCAGGCGGCTGCGGTCCCGGCGGCGCTCAATCCTACGACGGGCGCCTGTATCGAGAGGCAATGGCAAGGAATACGTCGCCCCAGGATTACAATCGGGAGCTTGATCGGCGCGGCGGCCAACCACAGCCGCAGGAATGGGACGACGCCGACTGGGATCCGGATCAGGAAGCGGCGGCGGGCCATCGGGCGCGCCGGCTGTTGTCGCGTTCCAATTCGGGCTTCCATCGCTTTGGTGACGGGTTTGGGTCGATGCGCCGCTGGCTCGGCGGAGGCCGCTGGCTGAAGCGGCTGGCCATCGTGGTCGGGGCTCTCGTCGTCATCTTCGTCGGCTGTTTCGGCACGCTGTGGTGGCGGCTTGGCGCCGGTCCCATCAACCTCGACATCGCGACACCCTGGCTGGCGGCTGCGATCGAGGACAATATCGGTCATGGCAATACGGTCGAGGTCGGCGGCACCCAGATCGAGCGGGCCGGCCGTATCAGGATCGCCGTCCGCATCCGCGACATCGTCGTCCGCGACCACGACCACGCCATCGTCGCTACCGCTCCGAAGGCCGAGGTGAAGCTGTCGGGCGCGGGCCTCTTGATGGGCCACCTCCGCGCCGAAAGCCTCAATCTCGTCGATGCCGAGCTTGCGATCCGGATCTCCCCCGACGGGACCGTCACCGTGTCCGCCGGCGACACGGCCAAGCCGCTCGCAACCGGCGTCGCGTCGAAGAAGGAAGCGGGCCTGCCGCCGACATTCCCGCGCAACGGGGTCCCACCACCGCCCTTTGGGATGGCGCCCGCAACGCCCGACGCATCGCAGGCCGCGCCACAGGCGGCCGCGCAGAGCGGCATTCTTCAGGGCCTCGACTGGCTCGACAGTCTGAGCATGACCGGCCTCGACGGCCAGAACCTCAACGAGATCGGTCTGAAGAACGGCAATCTGATCGTCGACGATCAGCAGCGCGGCAGCAAATGGTCGTTCGAGAACATCACGCTCAGTCTGCGCCGGCCGAGCCAGGGCGGCGTCACGCTCAGCCTCGGCGAAGAGGGCGCGCGCCCGTGGTCGCTGCGCGCCACGATCGGCCCCGCCGAGAACGGCGTGCGCTCGGTCGATATCCGCGCCGACAAGGTCTCGACCGCCAACATCCTGCTGGCGCTGCGGGTGAAGGATCTCACCTATACCGCCGATCTGCCGCTGACCGGCGAGCTCAAGGGTGAGCTCGGCCGCGACGGCGTGCCGACCTTCTTCCGCGGCAAGGTCACGATCGGCGCCGGCAACATCATCGACACCGATACGCCCGATTATCCGATGGCGATCGACTCGGCCGAGATCAATGTCGAGTGGGACGCCAACCGGCGCGTGCTGGTCGCGCCCTTCAAGATTCTCTCGGGCGCCAACCGCCTGACGCTTCTGGCCCATCTCGAACCGCCGAATGGCAGCATCAACGACTGGCAGCTCGGCTTCAGCGGTGGATCGATCCTGCTTGGCGGTATCGACAACGAGCCGCCGCTCGTCTTCAACCGGATTGCGATCGGCTTCCGCTTCGACACCGACCACAAGCGCCTTCTGCTGACGCAGGCCGATATCTCCAATGGCGAAATCGGCGTCGCCGGCACCGGCGCCATCGACTATTCCGGCGAGCCGCGGCTGACGCTGGGCTTTGCGGGGACGCCGATGTCGGCCTCCGTGCTGAAGCGGATGTGGCCGACGCTGGTCGTTCCGGAGCTGCGCGAATGGGTGATCGAGCGGATCGAGCGCGGCACGCTCCAGCGCATCGAGATCGGTATCAATTCGCCGACGAAGAACCTTCCGCGCAAGGGCCCGCCGATTCCCGATGACGGCCTGTCGGTGAACATCGTCGCCAGTGGCGTCGCAGTCCGCCCGGTGGATGGCATGCCCGTCGTGCACGACGCCGATCTGAAGGCGCGCGTGACCGGGCGTACCGCGACCGTGACGATCGGGCAGGGCATCGCCGATACGCCGGCGGGCCGCAAGGTCACGATTTCCGACTTCGTCTTCGAGGTGCCTGACATGGCGCCCAAGCCGTCACCGTCACGGACCAGGTTCCGCGCCGAAGGGCCGGTGCCTGCGGCGGCCGAGATGCTCTCCAACGATCGCCTGAGCGATCTGTCGTCGACCGTCATCGACCCCAACACCAGCAAGGGCACGTTCTCGGCGAACATCCAGCTCGCGCTGCCGGTCAAAGGCGAGCTGACCAAGGCCGACACCGTTTACGCGGTGACCGCCGATCTCAACGGTTTTGCCGCGGACAAGCTGGTGATGAACCAGAAGCTGGAGGCCAACAACCTCAAGATCGCCGCCAACAACCAGGGCTATCAGGTCAAGGGCGACGTCAAGATCAACGGGCAGGCCGCCTCGCTCGACTACCGCAAGCCGGCCGAGGGCGACGCGGACGTCAAGCTGCAGACGACGCTGGACGACGCCAGTCGCGCTCGCCTCGGCTTCGATCTTAGCCCCGCCCTCAGCGGATCGCTGCCGATCAAGGTGTCCGGCAAGATTGCCGGCGGTCCCGACGCGACGACCAAGCTCGGCATCGAGGCCGACCTGACCTCGGTCAAGCTCGACAACATCCTGCCCGGCTGGGTCAAGCTGCCCGGCAAGTCGGGCAAGGCCATCTTCAAGGTGGTGCCGACGGCGCAATCGACGCGGCTGGAGGACATCGTCATCGAAGGCGGCGGGGCCTCGATCAAGGGCTCGCTCGAAGTCGATCCGAACGGCGACCTCATCAATGCGAACTTCCCGACCTATTCGCCGTCCGACGGTGACAAGGCGTCGCTGAAGGTCGAGCGCGGTCAGGACGGCGTGGTCAAGGGCACGATGCGCGGCGACGTGTTCGACGGTCGCGGCTTCCTGAAATCGGCGATCTCAGGCAATTCCAAGGATGACGCCAAGAACAAGATGAAGAACGTCGATTTCGACATCGACGTGAAGCTCGGCGCCGTCATGGGTTTCAACGGCGAGGCGATGCGCAGCGTCGATGCCAAGATGTCGCGCCGCAGCGGCGCAGTCAAAGCCTTCACGCTGAACGGCAGGATCGGCAAGGACACGCCGGTTGCGGCGGATCTGCGCGGCGGTCGTGCCCAGGGCAACCGCGAGGTGATCTACCTCCAGACCAACGATGCCGGCGCGCTGCTGCGCTTCACCGACACCTACACCAAGGCGGTCGGCGGCCAGATGGTGGTGGCGATGGAGCCGCCGACGTCCGAGCCGAACACGACGCGCGAGGGCCTCATCAACGTCCGCGACTTCACGGTGAAGGGCGAGGCGCAGCTAGAACGCGTCGCCGCGGGCGCACCCAATGGCACCGGCAACGGCGTTTCCTTCAGCGCGTTGCGAGCCGAGTTCATCCGCCAGAACGGCGCACTCACCGTTCGTGACGGCGTCGTTAAAGGCCCGATGATCGGCGCCACCATCGAGGGTTCGATCGACTATCCCGGCAACCAGGTCTGTATGAGCGGCACCTTCGTGCCGATGTACGGGTTGAACAACATGTTCGGACAGATACCGCTCCTCGGGTTGGTCCTGGGTGCTGGCGATAAAGAGGGACTGATCGGCGTGACCTACGAGGTCGTCGGCACGCCGGCGGCACCCGTGATGCGCGTCAATCCGATCTCGGCGATCTTTCCCGGCGTGACCCGGAAGATCATGGAGTTCAACACCGGCAAGCAGAACTCGCCGTTCGAGGAATTCCCCTCGCAGTCGAACGACGGTTCGACCGGATCGACGCGCCAACTTTCGAGCGGCTGCAGTCTCGCGCGGCGATAGGAGCGGATGCTCCCGACGTCGTCATGGCCGGGCCTGTCCCGGCCATCCACGCTCTTCGGGCCACGTATCCCGAAACGCGGACGGCCGGCACCACCCCGGCACCGACGCACGTAGACCTCTTCACGCGCGTCAGCCCTCTCCCGCGCGCTCCCCGCCCAGTCGGCTCCGCACTCCGCCCCAGTGCTGCTCGTCCCGCTTCGCGCGCATCCAGCGCGCCGTCGGCCAGATGCCGCCGAGCGCGACGATGCCTGCC
>NZ_MZXW01000033.1 GCF_004123905.1 Bradyrhizobium betae | reverse complement strand
GAACTCGTAGAACAACGCAGCCTGTTCGACTTGCCGATGTCCCATCATGATCTTCAGTCCTGCCAATTAGACTGACTGAATCACTGATCCCTCTGCGTCGCAACAGTCGCCTTTTTCAACACAATCGGCCCAACTCCGACCTCTGCTATCGAATTACGGTGAGAGTGCATTAATATCACCGTCGGACAGCGCTGGCTCCGGCCTACGCATGCCGGGCTTGAACCGGAGCGGGTCAATTGAGTGCACTGGGGGCCTATTGATGGATTTCCGACTGGGCCTGTTGGTACCAACAATCTTGCTCTCGGTTCTTTCCGTGAGTCCGGCGTTTGGCGGGGAGACCTCGCCCGGTCCGGTCGAATATCAGTACTCCCAGGCCATAGAACCAACTTTTTCCGATCTTCCCTATGCGACCCAGTCACCGTCACAGAAGCTCGATCTCTATCTGCCTGTGGTGAAAAACGGGCCGGCACCATTGGTGATCTGGATTCACGGCGGCGGTTTCCGTGTCGGTGACAAGAGCTCGATGCCCAGACGCAATTTCGGCCCTGCACCCAAACCAAAAGGGCCAGACGGGCCTTATCAGATCCAAGTCCCAGATGTCGCCGCGCTGACCCGCGAAGGTTATGCGGTCGCCAGCCTCAATTACCGCCTCCTTCGCCGTCCCGGCGATCATTTTGTCGATTTTGCCCGCCCCGCCGTTCAAGACGGCAAGGCCGCCGTGCGTTTTCTTCGCGCCAATGCGGCGCTGTACGGTCTTGATCCCGGAAAGTTCGCAGTCTGGGGCAATTCGGCCGGAGGCTTCATCGCCGCGATGCTGGCGGCGACCGGAGACGATCCGACGATTTTCGACGACCCGGCCCTCGGTGACCCCGGCATTTCCGGCGCGATCCAAGCCGCCGTCATCTGGTACGGTGCGATCGAGGTCGGCGACTTAAGCATTGCTCACTACATTTCTGCAGCAAAACTCATCCCGCCAGTCCTGATCGCCAATGGCGATGCCGACACCAGCGTTCCCGTGGTCGAAGCGATCCGGCTCAACGACCAACTGCTGAAGAAGGGGGCGAAATCCACCCTCACGATTTTGTCGGGTGCCGGTCATGAGGATCCGGCCTTCATGGCCACGCAGATGCTTCCCACGTTCAAATTTCTCGATGCGGCTTTTGGCCGATGACAAAGTAGTGCACGTCGCTTCTGGTGACCCGAAACGGACATGCGCATCTCAACGACCTACCTGATCATGATGTGCGGCCTCACTCCGCTGGCCGGGCCAGCCATTTCCGGAAGAATGCGAGCACGTCAGCGTTAAACTCTGCATGGAATGCGAGGCGGTCGAATCCCACGGCATCCGCGCAGAGTTCGGGCTGAGCCTGGACCAGCGCTGGTGGACACAGGAAGAAGGCGAAATGCCCGGCATTCGAAACTATGCGATAGTCATGTTGTGCCGGAAGGTTTGCGTCCACGGCGGCGACATCGCGAGGCAGCACGCCGTCACCGCCCCGTTCCGACGCCCAGAGTTGGACTGGCGCCTTGAGTTGCGCCAGACTGTCCGCCGAGAAGAAGATGGCCAACGGATCGGCAAGCACCGCGACTTTGATCCGCGGATCGTGCGTGAGGGGTTGTGACGGGTATCCTTTGCTCAGGATTTGTTGGCAGAACGGCCGCTGGCTTTGCTGACAATAGTTCGATGCGACTCCGGCCCAATCCGGATCGGCGCCAAGCAGTATGAGGCCGGTATATCCACCACGCGAGAAGCCGAAGAAGCCAATTCTATCGTGATCGATTCTTGCGGCGAACGACGAGGCACCGATCATGAAGTCGATCAGCCGCTTGATGTCGGCAGGCCGCTCGATGAAGACTGAGAGGTCGCCGGAACGGCTCAGATCCTGCGCGGTATCGCCGGGATGATTGATGGCTGCGACCACGAAACCGTTGTCCGCGAGGGTCTCGGCGGTGTCATGATTGCCGAGAAACGAGCCGCCTCGCCCATGAGAGGCGGCGACCAGCGGAAGGTGGTCTCCCGCGAGTGGGCAGTCCTTTACTCCCGGCAAGATGAAAACGCCGACAGGATTCTTTCCCGGCGTTTCGGCGCAAGGATACCAGATCATGCCGTGAATCGCCGGGCCATCGGCGTCGGCGGGAATATCGATCGATCGTAAGCCTGCAGCTTGCGCAAGCGTTGCTGTGAGGCAGAAGCCGATGACGGAAAGCAATCGGAAAACCTGGCTGGAAGCTTGCATTGACTCCTTCTCCCTGTTACGCGCGGCCATCTAAATGCAAACAGCTTAGGGCACCGGCTTGATCGCACCTGAACCGGACACGTGCGAATTGATCCGCGCCACAGTGCCGTGCAGTTTCACCACGCTGCTGCCGGAGACGGAGATATCGGCGTCCTGACGCGGAGCGAGGTCGACGTCGCCGCTGCCGTGAATCTGCGCGCTGGCTCGGTCCGCGATCAGCCGACCGAGGTCGGCGCGGCTGGAGCCGGCGGACTCGAGCGACACGTTCTTGGCCGAGCCGCTGGCGGTGACGAAGCCGCTCCCGTGCATGGTGACGTGCAGCACGTCCTGCTTGATGTCGGCGAGCTTGAGGGTGGCGCTACCGTGGATGTTCGCGATGGTCGTCTGGGTGACAAGCCGGCCGAGGTCGGCACGTCCGGAGCCTGCGGCATCGAGCGAGGCCTCGCGGACTTCCCCGCTTGCCGTGACGACGCCGCTGCCGTGCAGGGTGATGCGCAACACATCTTGCTTGAGGTCGGCGAGGTTGAGCTCGCCTGAACCATTCAACGTCCATGCGGTGACGGCCGGACCGGCGAGCTGGACGACGAGATCGTCCGCTGGAAAGCAATCGACAAGATTGTCCCATTCCACAGTGTCCCACGCGAGCGCGCCGTCGTGTAGGCGCACATGATCGACCAGATCGGCGTTCCCGCTGACGCTGGCCTGTGGCTTGGGTCCTGGCTGATAATGCACCTTCGCCGGAATCTTGATCTTGATGGCGTCGCTACCGCCCCAATCGAGATCGACGGTGCGGCGCTCGCCCGAGCTAGTCTTTTTCGCCGACGCGCAGGTTCGCAACGGGGCGGCCCAGGATCGAGCATCGCCGTCGATCCAGCCGGTTGCCGAAGTGAGAACCGTGACTATCCCGCAAGCGGCCGCAATGCTCAGCGACACCAGTGCAATCCTCATAAGACGTCTGTTCATGGCGAACCTCCGATACGCGCTAGGTTGGGTCCTGTTCCGGCTTGAGCAGCTGATAGTGCAGCCGGGCGTAGTTCCCGAGCATCTTCACCGCGCCGTTCAGCGCCAACAGCAGCAGCGCGCCGCCGCCGACGCTTCCGGTGATCAGCCCGATGCCGGCCACCGCGCGCGGCAGCATCGCTGCGACTGAGGCGAAGTGGCCGACCTTGACCAGGCTCAGCAGCAATCCGATGCCGACGATGCCGAGCGCGAGGATGACGAGGCCGACCACCAGCATGATCAGCGTCACGGCGCACAGCAGCGGCAGAAGCAACAGGATATCGACCGTGGCCAATCCACCGAGCGCCAGCAGGGCGGCGGCGGAATTGCCCAGGCTGCGGTGATTTTCCCAGTGGCGTAGCCCCGTTTCGGCGCGCAACTCGCGCGCCAGCCGCCGTGGATCGCCGAGTGCCGCAGCCACCTCGGCCTCGCTTCGCCCGGAGGTCAGGGCCTCGTCGAAGTAGGACATGTAGTCGGCGATGATTTCGTCGATCTCCCGCGCCGGGAGCCCGGCTAGTCCGTCATTGAGGATGGTCAAGAAGGCGACGCGGTCCATTCAGCGTTCTCCCAACAACTGGTTGACGGCATGCGTGAACGTGCGCCACTCGCGCTTCTGCGCCGCGAAGGCCGCGCGGCCGGCCGGGGTGAGCCGATAATATTTGCGCGGTGGTCCGCTGTTCGATTCGGCAAGTCGGGTTTCGACCAGCGCGTCGTCCTGCATGCGCCGCATCAGGGGATAGATCGTTCCCTCTCCCATGCCGACGCCGGAGGCGAGCGCGCTGGCAATCTCGTAGGCATAGCTCTCGCCGCGCGCCAACAGCGCCAGCACGCATAATTCGAGCGCGCCTTTCTTGAGCTGGATCTGATTGGTGGACTCGGTCATTGCGGCCGCACGGTTGCTCAATCCGAAGAGAATATCGCAAGGTACCTGTTATTGCAAGGTACATGTAAAGGGTGGTCGCTCAAAGCGCGAGCGCAGTCAGAGCATTGATGTTTCCCCGGCGGGGGAAAGGACGGCCGGCCGTCATCTCAGGATCGGGCCGACAACCCTGCTACGTCCGGAATTGGCCCGTTTCGGAAATGCCGTGAATTACGATCATCGCCATCAGACAGCGTTGGCTTCGGTCCGCGCTTGCCGGGCTTGAAGCGGGTCGAAGGCTATTGAGTGCACTGTCACCGCAATAGCGAATCCAACGAAACCGGACACTGGATCGCCGAGGAGCGACCGGCCGAGACGAGCTGCAGCGACCTTGGAGTTTCTCCGGGAGCCTTGAGTCATTTCCGGGCCGCTTATCATCCCGTCGCGTTCACGAGATGGTCCGATACCGTCGAGATGAACGCGCGAAGACGCTCAAGGCGCCGCAGGTCCCGGTGGTATCCCATCCAAATGTCTCGCGCTGGCGGCGGCGTCGGCAGTTCCAGTCTGCGGATACCCGGGATCTGATTGCCGACCACGCGGGGCAGGACGGCGATGCCGACGCCTTGCCTGCACATGCGCCCCTGGACGTTGCGATTGTTCGATCGAAGGACCGGTCTCGCGTTGGGGAAACTCTCGACGAGCCACGCGATGTCAGGGAAATGTCCCGTGGATGTGTCATGGGTGATCAGGCGGAAACCGGTCCCATCGCCATATTTGGGATCAACCGCTTCCTCGGCGATGTAGACGCCGTATTCGAGTCTGAAGAGCCGCCGCTGAACGACATCGGCAGTATCGAAGGGAACGATACGAAAAGCGACGTCGGCCTCCCGTTGGGCAAGGTTGACTCGGCGCGTGCCGGTCAGGATCTCGACATCGACATTGGGGTAGGCTTTCGAGAAATCCGCCAGGATTGGAGGGAGGACATAGGCCCCAAACCAGTCCGCTGACGTAATACGCAGACTGCCTTTGAGATTCTGCTCCTGCCCCGCAAGCCGGCGCTCCATGGCCAGCGCACCTTCTTCCATTTGCTCGGCCAGCGCGATGATCCCGTGGCCCTCGTCGGTCAGAACAAGACCGTCCGCTGTGCGCTGGAAGAGCGCGTGACCGATCGCCTGCTCAAGTGCGCGAAGGCGCCGGCCAACCGTCGGATGGCTCGTCCGAAGAGAACGCGCGGCGCCGCCAAGCGTGCTGGATCGCGCAACAGCAAGAAAGATTCTGACGTCACTCCACTCCATCTCAACACCCACACAAAACTGAACGCCGATAGTACAGTTATGTCAGTTAAAGAACAAATCTAAGCACCTAGGTTCCTGTCATCGCCCAGCAGCCTGCGTCCGATTCGACGCACAGCTCTGACCCGAACAACAGGAGATAGAACATGCAGATCGGCTTCATCGGTCTCGGCAGTATGGGCTCGGCAATGGCCCTGAACCTGGTGAAGGCAGGCCATGATGTTCGGGCCTGGAACCGTAGCAAGGTCGCCCAGGATAGCGTCCCCGGGGTGACGCTTGTCGAACTCGCGGCGGATGCTTTCCAGGCTGACGCAGTCTTCACGATGCTGTCCGACGACATTGCCATTCGGGAGGTGATCCTCGATGCCGGCCTGCTCGCAAGCGCGCAACCAGGGCTGACCCATGTCGTCACATCGACGATCTCGGTCGCATTCGCGCGGGAACTGGAGTTCCTGCATAAAGAGGCGGGCCTTGGCTATGTGTCCGCGCCGGTCCTCGGTCGCCCGAACGTAGCGGCGCGTGGCCAGCTCAACATCCTGGCGGCCGGGAAGGCCGATGCGATTGCCGCGATCGAGCCGCTGCTCGCCCCGCTCAGCAAAAAGGTCTGGAAGTTGGGGGAGAACCCCGCTCGGGCGAATGCGGCAAAGCTCGCTTGCAACATGATGATCGCCATGGCCATCGAGGCCATGGCTGAGGGTGTCGTGCTGACCGAGAGCGTCGGCCTCGACCGTGCGGATTTCTTTGAACTCATCCTGGGGACCCTGTTCTCGGGCCGCGCCTATGAGAGCTACAGCGCGCAGATCACGGAACGATCATTCGAGCCGGGTTTCAAAGCCAAGCTCGCTCTCAAGGACATGCGCCTGGCGACTGAGGCCAGCAACGAGATCGGACGCACGCTCCCGATGCTTGAAGCTGTCCGCGAGGGGCTCAGCAAAGCTGTGTCGGCGGGCCTCGGGGAGAAGGACTGGTCGATCATGGCCGATATGACGGTGCGCGGCGGCGAAAGCGTGGCTTCGTCTGAAAACAACTCGGAGAAGAAGTCATGAGAACTTGGCCGCGCACGCGATCGCCGAGCGAAAGCTGGCTGCCTTCCGCAGCGATATCGACGCCTGCCGCGACATCACGATCGCCACCGATTTCGACCAGCCCTGAGCGCTGCCCACGAGCTCTGTTTGAACGTCAACATCTGACTGGAAGGCGATCATGATCGCAACTTTGAAGGGGTTTACCCAGCAACTGGTGCCGGTGAATGGCATCAAGATCAACGCCGTCACGGGAGGCTCAGGCCCGCCGATCCTTCTGCTTCACGGCTGGCCGGAAACATGGTGGGAATGGCACAAGGTGATGCCGCCGCTGGCCAAGCATTTCAGCGTGGTGGCCATGGATCTGCGCGGCGCGGGCTTTTCCGACTGCCCGCTCGACGGCTATGACAAGGCGACGATGGCCCGCGACGCGCATGAAGTTATGGTTGCCCTTGGGCATGAACGCTACGCCGTGTGCGGACATGACATCGGCGGAATGGTCGCCTTGCCGCAGGCCGCCATCTATCGGGAAGCTGTTACCCACCTGATCGTCCTCGATGTACCGCTTCCCGGCTGGACCGGATGGGAGGCGACGACCGCAAGGCTTTGGCACTTCGGCTTCCATATGAACCGGGACCTGCCCGAGCGCCTGATTCATGGCCGTGAATATGACTATGTTTCGACCTTCATGGCAGAGCGGTTCTACGATCACAGCACCTTCAATCCGGCGGACATCGAGATCTACGCCAGGGCGATGGCGCTTCCCGGCCGCACGCGTGGCGGCATGGAATGGTACCGCACCCTCGCCGCGGACGATGCGACTGCGCTCGAGTACAAGAAGCAGCCGCTCGAGATACCGGTGCTTGGCCTGGGTGGGGACCAGCGGTTCGGTGCGCAGATGGTGCCGATGCTCAAGGAGTTCGCCACCAATGTGACGGGCGGCTCGATCGCGCGGTGCAGCCACTATGTCGCGGACGAGCAGCCGGATGAAGTCGCAGCCGCCCTGATCGAGTTCCTCAAGGCCAATTGAAACTCGGCGCCCGCGCCTCGTGGGCCGGGCAGATCGCGAGGCTGCGGGCGAATTGCGCCTGCAGCGATCGCGATGGATCGAATAAATAACAATGGAGACCGTCATGACCGCACCCGTCATTCGCGGCGTCAATCATATCGGCATCACCGTGCCCGACATCGAAGCAGCAAAATCGTTCCTGGTGGAAGCTTTCGGCGGCCAGGTGATCTATCAGTCCTTCGGACCGCAGGATCCGCCGCGGCAGGGACCCGAATTCGAGCGGGCCGTCGGCGCTTTTCCCGGAACGATCGTGCGTGCGCAGGCGATGGTCAAGATCGGAACCGGACCCGATATCGAGCTCTTCGAAATGCACGGTCCCGAGCAAGCCAAGCCGATCCGGGCGAGCGACTTCGGCATCACGCACTTCGCTCTCTACACCGACGACATCGACGCATCGGTGGAGCGCTTCGAGAAGGCGGGAGGCACACCCCTCACCGCGCCGCGCGCTATTCCCTATGCAACCGAGAAAGGTCCTGGAAACAAGGTCTGCTACTGCCGCATGCCGTGGGGCACGACGATGGAATTCATCACCACGCCGGACCGCATGGCCTATCACGACCAGACGGATCTGCGCAGGTGGCAGGACGAGGACTGAGCCGGGCGCGAAAAGGGACCCGACTGCTTACGCTCTGGTCTTCACGCTCTCGGCAATCTAGCGCCCGGCCGCACCACCCGCGTCAGCATCGGAAAATGCTTGTTACCGCCCGCAAACGGCGGAAACTTCACAAAGTCCGCGCGCATGTGCTTGATCACGTCGGAGCCGAGCGCGTGCGCGAGGGCTTGCGGGCTGTCGAACACCAGCTTGTTGCGCTGCATGTGCTCGACGCGGTTCGACGGCAGCCGGTCGACCCAGTCGATGCGGGTGTAGATCTCGATCTGGCGGACATTTGGAAAGGTTCGCATGATCGAGGGATGATGCTCCAGGTAATGCAGATTCCAGGCGTTCATGTCCTCGGCAGGCCCGGGATAATGGACGAGGTAACTGCACGGCGTTGTCGTTCCTGCCGGATAATCTGCGACATCGACGGGAAATGCGCGTGTCAGCATGACCTGGTGCGTGACGTCCAGTCCGGTGAGGTCGGATAGTCCGGCACCGGTCGCGAGGCCGGCAAGGACACTGCCGCGGTCCATCACCGCCTCGCAAGCGAACAGGTCGGCAAACCGCAGCTGAAGCGCAAACACGGGGCCGGAACCATCGGCCTTGTAGGGATGGTCGACCGACTGTTCGAGCGGCGTGAACAGCAGGCCCTCGGTCATGTCTTGGATCGATCCGACCAACTCTGCGACGGCGCCAACCTCGTCAGGAAGAACTCGCCGTTCGCCGGTGGGATCAGAGAATGTCATGAAGAGCGAGATCATGCTGGCGTTGCCTCGGTGCCCTCGCCCACGCTCACATGCGCCACGAGAGCCGCGCGAACGTCATCGGGCCACGGAATGGCATGGTGATCGACCAGCGAGGTCGCGGCGAGGATCTGGCGCGCGCGCCAACGGATGCCATCGGCGCCTGATATGACATGGCCCAGATGGAGCGACGAGCCGCCGACCTTGCTGATGCCCAAGCCAAAGCTTAGGACATCGCCGAATTTCGATGGCCGCGAAAAATCGCATGTGAGGTGCACCGTGGGCGTCCCGATTTTTCGGACCGTGATCAATTCCGGCCATGGAAAGCCGATGCCTGCCCAGAAATCCTCGACGACGCCGTTGAGAATGTTCAGGTACGACGGGAAGTACGCGATCCCGGAAGGGTCGCAATCACCGAACCGCAGCTCGCGATCGAACGAGAACGACGCCATCAGATGGCGACAACCGGATGCCGGATGACACCGACGCCGTCAACGCCGGCTTCCAAGACGTCGCCCGGCCACAGCCATTCCTGCGGGCTCCTCCCCGCGCCAACGCCTTCGGGCGTCCCGGTCGCGATGATGTCGCCGGGCTCGAGCGTCATGCCCGACGAGATGTCCGCAATCAGGACCGGGATGTCGAAGATCATGTATTTGGTGTTGGAGTCCTGCTTCATGATCCCGTTCTTGGTCAGCCACAGCCTGAGATCATGCGGATCGGGAATCTCGTCAGCGGTCACGATGCAGGGGCCGAACGGCGCGTAGGTGTCCATGCCCTTGGAAAAAATCCACTGGCCGGCGCGGCGATTGTCACGCGCGGAAATGTCGATCATCACCGAATAGCCGAAGACGTGGTCCATGGCCTTCTCGGTCGTGATACGCGTCGCGGTCTTGCCGATGATGACGGCGAGCTCGACCTCCCAGTCGAGTTGCTGCGTCATTTTTGCGTTGTGGTGAATTGCAGCGCCGGGGCCGATCACCGACGTCGGCGGCTTCGAGAACACCACCGGCTGCTTCGGCAGCTCCTTGCTGGTATCCAGGCTCTTGGCGGATTCCGCGACATGCTCACGGTAGTTCAGACCGATGCCAAAAATGTTCTTGCGCGGGCGCGGGATCGGCGCTTGCAGCTTCACATCCTCGACCGGAACGGCGGAGCCACTCGGCAAGCGTCCACTGCCGCTCTCCAGATAGTCTCGCAGCGCCGGCAGCAAGGTCACGCTATTGTCGATGAACGACAGCATGTCGCTCGGCCAGGCAAGGCCGCGCGAGGCGCCGAGGCGCTCGACGTCCACGACCAAGCCATCAACGAGGGCCCCGAGGCGGGCACCACTGGAGCCCAAGGAGTAAGTGACAAGGCGCATGAAGTTATATCCAGCTCTTCGGTTGAGTTCTGCAAGAGGACGTCAGGCGGCCACCGGCTGGTGGCCGGCATTGTCGCCATAGGCCTCCTCCCGGTAGAAGCCGAGACCCTCGATGACGGGCAGATCGTTGAAGCAGAACAGGCAGGCGTCCTCGTGCGACGACGCATTGCCGTGCTCGTGCCAGGCCCAGGACGGCACGCAGAAGATGTCGCGCTCCTCCCAATCCAGACGCTTGCCGGCGATGATCGAATAGCCGCTGCCCTTGGCGACCTGATAGAGGAAGCTGCCGGTGTGGCGGTGCGACTTTGTCTTTTCGCCCGGCCGCAGCAGCTGCATGCTGGCGCCGATCGTCTGCATCACATGCCCGCCCGTGACCGGATTGACATAGTTCATGAGAATGCCGTCATAGGGCGAGCCGTCGGTCGCGGCGGCATATTTCTGCAAGGATTCGTAGGTCGGCTCCCACTCATATTTGAACATGGGCGAATAGCCCTTCGACCATGTCGAACCGGCCGGCCGAAGTCCGGGATTGCCCCAGGTCTTGGTCGTGCCGTCCACGGGATAGCCGGAGGCCTCCTGCTGGATCTTCGGATGCACGGCGAAGAAATTGGCTTCGAGCGCATTGACCAGCGGGATGTCGAGCCCGTCCTGCCAGATGCAGACCGAGCCGTTCGCATCGACGCCGTGCTCGTGCCAGGTGCCGTTCGGCGTCAGCACGAAATCGCGCGCGCCGAGCGTCATCTTGTGGCCGTCGACGATGGTGTATGCGCCCGCGCCTTCCATGATGAAGCGCAGCGCGGAGGCCGAGTGCGCGTGCGCGCTGGCGACCTCGCCGGGATGCATCACCTGGAGTCCCGAATAGAGCCAGCCGACCGCGGCCGACACCTCGCGGCGGCCGGGATTGTTCAGGTAGATCACCCGCCGTCCCGCCTTTTCCGGCGACACCAGCTCGACCGAGCGCAGCACGTGCTCACGCAGATCCTCGTAGCGCCAGAGCACGGGAACGGACGCCGATTGCGGCGCCCATGGCTCGATCTTGTTGGCGACCGTCCAGAGCGCGCCGGCTTCGTATTTTTCGAGGTCCTTGTAATAGGCCTTGAGCTCGGGGGTGTCCTCGACATTGGCCCGGCCGATGATGTTCTCGCGCATGCTATCCTCCAAGTCCTGTCTCGTCGTTTGAGCTAGAGCACGATGACCAGGCCCGGCCATGACGGCCGTGGAAGTATCAGCACCATGCTTCAAGTCAGCGTATCCCAAACCATTATTCCGATCTGAGCGGAATCGGCGTGAAGCCCTGCTCTGCGACATCGTCCTCACCCTCCGCAAAGCCGAGCGGCGCCTGCGGCCGGCGGTTGACCCGCAGATCGAAAATATCGAAGCGGTTGTAGTGCCCGACGATGTCATGCATCTGCTTCGGCTGGATGCAGCGCTCGAGGTCGATGTCGGCGTAGACGATGCCTTCGTCGTCGATCAGCGCGTCGCCAACCACGCGGCCATCGGGGCCGATGATGCCGGAGAACGCACTCGACTTGCGCTGCAAGCGCGCGCGTGCATCGGGAACGATCGTCTCCATCGTCGCGATGATCTCCTCCGAGACCGTCGAGCAGGAGACGACCGTAAAAATCTTGCCTTCGAAGGAATGGGCGATCGCACGCAACTTGATCGCCTCCGCCATGTCGTAGTCGGGAGGCGCGACGGGAAGCGAGATGTAGCTGGCGACATGCACGAGCTCACCCTGGCCGAGCAGCGCAAAGCGCGCGAGCGTGTTGGTGTTCTCACCGCACGCCAGCGCGCCGAGAGGTCCGATCGCGGTATCATAGACGCGCAGGCTCGATCCGTCCCCGCCGGTCCAGGTCAGCTTCTCTGCCCAGGTCGGCACCAGCTTGCGATGCTTGCCGAGCAGCGCGCCATCCGGCCCGATGAACACCAGCGTGTTGTAGATCGCGCCGAGCGACACCGGGCTGCGCTCGTTGACGCCGAGCACGACGTAGCAGCCCGCATCGCGTGCCGCTTTCCTGACGACATCGATTTCCGGACCCGGCACCAGCACTGACGCTTTCGCAAGCTTCTCGAACCACGCGCTGCCCGTAACGGGATCGGTGATCCAGTTCCAATAGGGATAGCCGGGAACGAACACTTCCGGGAACGCGACGAGCTTCGCGCCGTTGGCGGCTGCCTCACGGACCAGTGAAGCCGCTTTGTCGGCGGTCGCGCCCGGGTTGAGATAGACGGGTGAGGCCTGGACGGCGGCGGCTCTAAAGCGAGGCAGCTTCAGCATGGGCCCTACCCTGTCGCCGGCTCATGGTCCGCTTTCAGAGCAGAGCTCCACGGGCGTGATAGCATGGCGCGGCGTTGACTTACTTTACATGTAAACGTATGCTATCGCATATTTCTGGAGGGTGCAATGGCTGAACGTTCCTTTGCTCGTGAGGTCGAGGATCTCCGGCTCGGCGACGGCGACATTTTCCGCGGCGAAGGCATCCTCGCCATCACCAAAGCGCTGCTGCAATCGGGTGTCGCCTATGTCGGGGGATATCAGGGCTCGCCGATCTCGCATCTGATGGACGTGCTGGCGGATGCCAAGGACGTGCTCGACGATCTCGGCGTCGTGTTCCAGAGCTCCGCCAACGAAGCGGCGGCCGCCGCCATGCTGTCGGCCTCGGTGATGTATCCGCTGCGCGGCGCGGTGGCCTGGAAGTCCACCGTCGGCACCAACGTCGCTTCCGATGCGTTGGCCAACCTCGCCTCGGGCGGCGTCACCGGCGGCACCATGATCATCGTCGGCGAGGACTATGGCGAGGGCTCCTCGATCATGCAGGAGCGGACCCACGCCTTTGCGATGAAGTCACAGATCTGGCTGCTCGACCCGCGCCCCGACCATGAATGCATCGTCAATCTGATCGAGAAGGGTTTTGAGCTCTCGGAAGTCTCGAACACGCCGGTGATGCTGGAGGTCCGCGTGCGCGCCTGCCACATGCACGGCAGCTTCGCCTGCAAGGACAACGTCAAGCCGGCGCACACCATCAAGGACGCGCTCAACAACCCCAAGCGCGACGTCAACCGCATCGTGCTGCCGCCAGCGGCCTATGAGCACGAGCAGGAGAAAATCCGGACGCGGCTGCCCGCGGCCGTCAGCTTCGTCCGCGACAACAGGCTGAACGAATGGATGGGGCCGAAGCAGGGCAAGGTCGGCATCATCATGCAGGGTGGCATGTACAACAACGTGATCCGCGCGCTGCAATATCTCGGGCTGTCGGACGCCTATGGCAACACACAAGTGCCGCTCTACGTCATGAACGTCACCTACCCCGTGATCGACACGGAGGTCGCGGAGTTCTGCCTCGACAAGGAGGCTGTGCTGATCGTCGAAGAGGGCCAGCCGGAATATCTGGAGCAGGCGATCAACACCGTGCTGCGCCGCAGGGATATCCAGGCACGCGTGCATGGCAAGGACGTGCTGCCGATGGGCGGCGACTACACCGCGCAGGTGCTGCTCGGCGGCGTCAGGGATTTTCTGGAAAAGACCGAGCCGCGGCTGCTCGGTAACCGGCCGCCGGCGCCCGATGCGGCGCCCGTGCTCAATCATCCCGCGGTCGAAAAACTCAAGCAGGTGGTGCCGGCGCGTCCGCCCGGTCTCTGCACCGGCTGCCCGGAGCGGCCGATCTTCGCGGCGATGAAGCTGGTCGAGGAAGAGCTCGGCCAGCACCACGTCTCGGCCGATATCGGCTGCCATCTGTTCTCGATCCTGCCGCCGTTCAACATCGGCGCGACCACCATGGGCTTTGGCCTCGGGCCGGCCTCGACCTCGGCCTTCAACGTCAAGGCCGACAAGCGCTCGATCGCCGTGATGGGCGACGGCGGCTTCTGGCACAACGGCCTGACCAGCGGCATAGGCAATGCCGTCTTCAACAAGCATGACGGCGTCTTCGTCATCGTCGACAATTACTACACGTCGGCGACCGGCGGTCAGGACATCCTGTCGTCGCGTGCGGCCAACAAGCGGCGCAAGACCAACAACTCGATCACGCAGGCGGTGAAGGGCATCGGCGGCCAATGGGTCCGCCAGCTCGACCGCACCTATGATGTCGGCAAGATGCGCGACACGCTGAAGGAAGCGCTCACGACCAAGGAGGAAGGTCCCAAGGTCATCGTCGCCTCCTCCGAATGCATGCTGAACAAGCAGCGCCGCGTCAAGCCGCAGATCAACAAGGCGATCAAGGACGGCGCGCGCATCGTGAAGGAGCGCTTCGGTGTCGATGAGGACGTCTGCACCGGCGACCATGCCTGCATCCGCCTGTCCGGCTGCCCGTCGCTCTCCGTCAAACAGCTCGACGATCCCCTGCGCGACGATCCGGTCGCGGCGATCGACAATTCCTGCGTCGGATGCGGCAATTGCGGCGAGGTCGCTGAAGCTGCCGTGCTCTGCCCCTCGTTCTACCGCGCCGACGTCATCCACAATCCGAGCCGATGGGACAAGTTCAGATCGAAAATCGTGATGTCCGTGATCTCCTGGCTGCAACGGCGGCGCGACCGCCGGCGTCCCGCGCTCGAGGCGCTGGCATGAGAGACGAGACGGTACGGCTAGCCTTGCCCGCCGCGGGTGAAGCGACCGAACGGCCGATCTCGATCGCGATCGTCGCGATGGGCGGCCAGGGCGGCGGCGTCCTCACCGACTGGATCGTGCAGCTCGCCGAAAACCACGGCTGGGCCGCGCAATCGACGTCGGTGCCCGGTGTTGCCCAGCGCACCGGCGCCACGATCTACTACATCGAGGCGATGCCACTGCTCGATGGCCGCAAGCCGATCCTGTCGCTGATGCCGACGCCCGGCGACGTCGACGTGGTGATGGCGGCGGAATTCATGGAGGCCGGCCGCTCGATCCTGCGCGGCCTCGTGACGCCGGAGCGCACGACGCTGATCGCCTCCAATCACCGCTCATTTGCGATCGGCGAGAAAGTCGCGCCGGGCAACGGCATTGCCGACGACGGCGCCGTGACCGGCGCGATCGGCATTGCCGCCAAGACCGAGATCATCTTCGACCTGAATGCGCTGGCGATCGCGCATGGCAGCGTCATCTCGGCGGCAATGTTCGGTGCGCTCGCCGCGGCTGATGTGCTGCCCTTCAGCCGCGAAAACTATCTCGACGTGATCCGCGCCGGCGGCAAGGGTGCAAAGGCCAGCATCGAGACCTTTGATGCCGCCTTTGATCGCGTCAAGACCGGGCCTGCGGAGGTTGCGGCACCGGCCGAGCGGGCGCAGATCAGCACAAAGCCCGCGCCGCTCGATCCTGAACTCGGTGGGCTTGTCGCGCGGCTGACGCAGGAATTGCCGGAGCCGGCGCAGGCGATGGCGCGGGCCGGCCTGAGGAAGGTGGTCGACTTCCAGGACGTCGCCTACGGCAGCGAATATCTCGACATCCTCGGCAAACTGTCCACTGCCGACCGGAATGCCGGCGGCGCCGACAAGAGCTACGCCTTCACGCAGGCCGCGGCAAAACATCTCGCCAATGCGATGAGCTATGACGACGTCATCCGCGTCGCCGACCTCAAGACCCGCGCCAGTCGTCGCACGCGGATCGAGAGCGAGCTGGAGCTGTCGCAAGACCAGGTGCTTCACACCACCGAATTCATGCATCCGCGCATGGAAGAGGTCATGGGCATGCTGCCGGCAGGTTTTGGCCGCTGGCTTGGCGCGAAGCCGCGCCTGCTCGGCTGGCTCGACCGCCGCGTCAACAAGGGGCGCCGGGTGCGAACCTATTCGCTGCCGTGGTTCATGGCGCTCTATGTGGTGGGGGGCTTGCGCGGCCTGCGCCGCCGCTCGCTGCGTCATGCGGTCGAGACTGATCATCGGGACCAATGGCTGAGGGCCGCGACCGCGGCGGTCGGCACCAACTACCAGCTCGGCGTCGAAATCCTGCAATGCCGCCGGCTGGTGAAGGGATATTCCGATACCCACAGCCGCGGGCTGTCGAAATTCGACAAGACGCTGGCTGCGATCAAGCTGGTGGAGCGGCGCGACGATGCCGCCGACTGGGCCCGGCGGTTGCGGGAGGCGGCGCTGAAGGACGGCCCGGGCAAGGAGCTCGACGGCGTGATCCAGACCATCAAGAGTTTTGCGTGATGCCGGCAGCACTCAAAGAGAACATTGGTCCCGCCTATGGGCAGATCGAAACCCGGCTCTGGCTTCAGCTGCTGTCGCTGCACGGCGAGATCTTTGCGTCGCTGAACGCGATGCTGGGCGCGGAGTTCGGGCTGTCGCTGGCGAAGTTCGACGTGCTGGCCCAGCTCGATCGTTACCCGGACGGCCTCGCGCTCGGGCAGCTGTCGCAAAATCTAAAAGTCTCCGGCGGCAACGTCTCGGGGCTGGTGCAGCGCCTGCTGGCCGATGACCTCATCAGCAAGGAAATGTCGAGCGAGGACCGGCGCTCGTTCATCGTGCGCCTGACGCCCAAGGGTGAGCAGCTGTTCCGCAAGGCGGCCGAAATCCACAAAAAACATCTCAGCAAACGGCTGGAGAACATTCCGGCCCGGGAGCTGGACGCCGCATTATCGGTGCTGCGCTCCCTCTCCTCGAAAATTCGCCCCTGAAGCAAAAAGTAAAGACGCAAAAGATAATGGCCAAAGATTCCAAGAGCAGGTGGAAATCGGGTCCGCCCCGGACCAGGGAGCAGCTGCAAAGCTACATCCCGTATCTGTTCAACCGGCTCGCCAATCGCTGGAACCTGGACCAGAACCGCGATCTCACCGAGCATGGCATCAACAATGTCGTGTTTCGAACGCTGTCGGTGCTGTTCATCTACAAGAGCCTGACCGTCAATGAGATCTCCGTTCTCGCGGTCACCGAGCAATCGACCGCGAGCCGCATGGTCGAGTCCATGGTGTCGTCGGGCCTCGTGATGCGCGAGATCGCGGAGGAAGACCAGCGGCGCCGGGTGGTGGCGCTGACGCCGGACGGCGAAGCGCTGCTGCGCAAGATCTGGCCGATCATGGCGACCAATTACGACCGGCTGATCGCGGGCATTGACCCCGACGAGATCGAAATCTGTGGCCGCGTGCTGGCGAAGATGGTCGAGAATATCCGCCAGAACCAGATCTAGCTCGGACCCAGCCCGACCAGGCTGGTGCCGCCGCAGACATAGAGCACCTGGCCGGTGACGAAATCGGAGCGCTCGTCGAGGAAGAACTCGATCGCGTGGGCGACATCCTCGCGCGAGCCGAGCCGGCCGACGGGCACGTTGCGCGCCATCCGCTCCTGCTGCTCCGAGCCCTTCGGGATGATGCCCCAGAAATTCTCGGTCAGGATCGGCCCGGGTGCGACGACGTTCACCGTGATGCCATCGGCGGCAAGTTCCAGCGCCCAGGTCCGCGCCATGCCGTGCACGCCGGCCTTGGTCGCGGAATAGGCCGAGCGCGTCGGCGCGCCCATCGCGGCTCGCGAGGAGACGAAAACGACGCGGCCGAAGCGGCGCGCACGCATCCCCGCCATCGCCGCCTGGGTCAACAGCATCGGCGCGCCCAGATGCAGTTGCGCCAGCGTCAGGATGTCTTCGGGTTTTGCATCCTGGAGCAGGTTCGGCAGGATGATGCCGGCATTGTGCACGAGGCAGTCGATCACGTGATCCCTGCATATCTCTTGCGCGATGGCGCGCGTCTGCTCGATGTCGGTCAGATCGGCGCAATAGGCGGCTAGCAGATCATGAGTCCAGGCGGGCTTCTCGAGCCCGACCGAGACGACGCGCTGGCCTTTCTCGACGAGCCTCTTGGCGAGCGCTTCACCGATTCCGGAATTGCCGCCGGTGACGAGTGTGGTGCGGATCGCGTTCATGATCGATACCCTCAGACCTGCCGCCGCTTGAGATCGCGCAGGTCGATGAACGCGCCCTCGCCCATCAGCTTCGCCACAAAATCCTTCAACCCGCCGCGCTGGATCTTTTCGGTCGCGGTCAGCGGCAGGCTGTCGACGAAGCAGATCCAGCCGGGCGCCTTGTAATAGGCCATCTGCTCCAGGCTCCAACGGACGATGTCCTCGGCCAGCGCACGGTCGACACCGGCCTGCTCGGCGATAATGACGGCAGCGACCTCATCGCCGCGCACCTGGTCGGGCGTCGCCGCAACCGCCGCCTGGCGGATCGCGGGATGGCGGTTGAGAACGGACTCGACCTCGACCGCGGCGATGTTCTCGCCGGATCGGCGGATCACGTTCTTCTTGCGGTCGACGAAATGCAGATCACCGTCCGCATCACGCGAAACGATGTCGCCGGTGTGCAGCCAGCCGCCGTCCCAGGCCTCAGCGGTGGCTTGCGGATTTTTCAAATATTCCCGGAAGAAGCCGTAGCGCGGATCTGCACCGGCCCGCCGCACCAGCAGCTCGCCCGGCATGTCCACCGGCGCGTCATTGCTGCTCTCGTCGACGATGCGGATGTCGACCTCGCCCGCGGGACGGCCGAAGCAGCTGGTACCGATCTTGCGCGGCTCGACATTGGCGGCGATCACGCCGCCGCTGCCGGTCTCCGTCATCGCCCAGGCTTCGATCAGGGGAAAGCCGAACCGCTGTTCGAACGGCGCGTGCAGCAGCTTGTCCACGCCGGCGCCGAAGCCGAACCGCACATTGTGGGCCTTGTCCTGATCGGTTTCAGGCGCACTCATCAGCATCGATGGCATCACACCGAGATAGTGCAGGCATGTGGCGCGGCTGTCGCGCACGGACTGCCACCAGCTGCGCGGATGGAAGCGATCGAGCATGGTCAGGCAGCCGCCGACCGACAGCATCGCCATCAGCGACACCGCCATCGCGTTCATGTGGAACAACGGCAGCGGCGTGATCATGCGCTCGCCCTCGGCCTTCAGCCCACACAGGCCGCCGACGTCGCGATACCAGTTTCCGGAATGCAGGAAATAAGTGTTGGTGAGCACGCAGCCCTTCGGCTGCCCCGTCGTCCCTGATGTGTAGAGCAGCGCGCATTCGGTCGTGCCGTCGCCTGCGGCCGCAGCCAGCGCGCCGCCGAACGGCGGAGGAACCTCATCCGTGTCGGTCATGACTGCAATGGCGCGGCCGGCCTGACGCGCTGCCGTCTCGACCTCGGCGCGCCGCTCCGCAACCACGAAGGCCGCATTCATCTCGGAATGGGAGATGATGTATTCGAGCTCGCTCGTTCGCAAATCGGGATTGATCGGCACGACGGAGACGCCGAGCGCGTTCAGCGCGAACCACAGCTCGATGAATACCGGCCGGTTCCGGAGCAGAAGACCGACCCGGTGGCCTTCGCCATAGCCCCGACTCGCAAACGCCGACCGCCAATGCTCGACCCGTTCGAGCATGGCGCGATAGGAGATTTCGCCCGCAGGGATGCCGTAGATCCCGGCGGTTTCCGGCAGGACATTGAGGAAGCCCGCCTCACTGTTCCGGAGGGCGGTTTCGCGAAAGCGTGCGTAGACGGTGGTCGCAGCGGTCAAGGCATTCTCACATGAAAAGCTGGATGTTGCCGAACGGAGCGTCGAAATTGACGAGATCGACGCGCTTGAGCTTGATCTTCAGGCCGTCATCGACCTGAACGAGATCGTGCGAGGCCCATCCGGAAAAACGCTCCAGCATGTCGCCGCGCGTCTCGCTATAAATGTAGGAGGTCCGCGCCTTGAACGATCCGGCCTCCGGATCGCACGCGACGATCTGCGGCGCCTGGAGCAGATGGTGACAGCGGCTTTTCGGCTTCTGGCTGAAAGTCCGCTCGCCGGCGAGGCGCTCGACCCGCACCTTCAACAGCAGCAAATCCTCGTACATCAGCGACGGCTGGAGCACCGGGTCCTGCTGTTGCCATTCTAGCGGCATCCAGTAACGCCCTTCGGGATGAAACAGGTCAAGCCAGGCCTGCCATTGCATCGTATCGAGCAGATCGGCCTCGCGATAGATGAAGTCCGTGATGTTCTTCTCGGTGATCATTCCGCGGCCTCGACGCGCTTGTCCATGTCGATGGTCATGAATTTGGCCCAGGCATGAAACTGGTTCCGCATCTGCCGCTCGGACGTGCCGTTGATGACGGCGGTGACGTCCGCCTGCTCACCGGCCTCATAGAGGCGCTGCAGATTGACCCATTGATTGCCGTTCGACTTCAGCCCCTCCTGGGCGCGTTCATACATTTCGAGATCGTCGTGCCCGACGATCGAGGTCGGCGCGTTGATGAAGCGGTTGTACATCAACGCGCGTTCATAGAGCTTGTCGGGCGCGCCGACCAGGCGATAGACCCAGCTCTCGACCAGCGTCTTGTCGACCGCGATCGGAATGAAGTTACGCAGGATCGCGACGGCGCCCTTCACCATGATGTTGGGAAAATACACCGTGTTGTGCCTGACATCGCCGAGGATCTCGTGCGCGCGCGCCTCGCCATAGGCCGCGACCATCTGGCCGAGATAGCCTTCGATGTCCGAATAATTCGAATGGATTGAGTTGGCGACGCCGGTGTGGCCGTGGCCGTTCGGCCAGATCCTGATGCCGCTCTGCTCGTAGAATTCGTACGGGCTCATGAAGGGACCGTAGAGCTGCACCGCCATCGGCGTTTCCGTGGAATCCCCCTGCTCGCGCTTCCAGACCTTGACCGCGGTGCCGGCCGAGCTTTCATGCGCCACCATCGGATGGCAGGTGTCGGTCTGGTTCTCGACCAGCATCTTCCAATTGCAGGTGTGCATGTAGCGGATCGGCGCTGCCACGACCGCGAGCTTCCCCTCCGGCGAGCGGTCGACCATGTTGTCGATGGTCGAGAGGCTCTCACCGAAATAGTCCGCGAAGGAGACGCCGTTGTCGTTCAGCTGCGCGAAGATGAAATCGCGGTAGACGACGACGTTCCTGATCCGCGACAGCCCTTCGTTGGCGCGCGCATCGCCGAACCCCGTCCCCTCGTAGCCCTTCTTCAGGGGAATCGCGAGCAGCAAGCCGTCGGTCTTGAACGACCAGGCGTGATAGGGACAGCGGAAGAACTTTCCGGTGTTGCCGCAGGGTTCCGACGCGATCTTCACGCCCTTGTGCGGGCAGCGGTTGTAGAAGACGTGGATGGCGCCGTCGGTGTGGCGGCTCGCCAGCACCGGCTGCCGGCCGATATTGGCAGTGATGAAATCGCCGGGCTTCGCCAACTGGCTCGCATGCCCGACATAGATCCAGCTGTTGGGGAACAGATGCTCCATCTCGAGCTCGAAAATCTCGGGGTCGACATAGACGTCGCGATGCACCTCGGTGTCGCGCACCAGCGCCTCGACCGCAAAGGCATTATTCCGGTACCTGTCCATGACGCCCCTTGCCTCCTGCTAGAGATCCAACACCAGCCGCTCCGATTTCGCCCGCGACACGCAGATCTGCATGACCGTGTTGGACGCCTTCTCGTCGTCGCTGAGAATGACGTCGCGATGATCGGGAATGCCTGAGATCACGCCGCACTGGCAGATGCCGCAATCGCCGCGCTGGCAGTCGTAGAGAACGTCGAGACCGGCGGCCTCCAGCGCCTGGATGATGGTCTGGCCGGCTGCGACGGTGACGACCTGCCCGCTCGACTTGAGCTCGACCTCGAACGGCGCGTCCGGCGTGTTCGGCTGCTCCGCCTTGAACAGCTCGTAATGAATGTGGTCCGGCGCGATGCCCCTGGCCAGCGCCGCCGCTTTCACCGCGTCGATCATGCCCATGGGGCCGCAGACGTAGATGTGGCGGCCGACCGGCACATCGCCGAGCGCTGCCGCAAGATCCAGGCGGGAGGCGTCGTCGTCGTGATGGATGGAGAAGCTGTCCGCGCAGATCTCCTGCAATAGCGGCAGGAACGCCAGCGTCCCGCGCGCGCGGCCGGCATAGTGCAGACGATATGGATTGCCGCGGGCCTTCAGCTCAGCCGCCATCGACAGGATGGGCGTGATGCCGATGCCACCGGCAAACAGCAGCGCGGGCGACGCCTCCTTGTGCAGACCGAAATTGTTGACCGGCGCGGTGGCCCTCACGACATCGCCGACCTTCAGCGCGTGCATGAATTGCGAGCCTCCGGTCGAGGCCTGCTCGCGCAGGACACCAAGCGCCAGAGCCCCGTCGGGAAGCCCCGGCAAGGCCATCAGTGAATATGGCCGGTCGCCTCCGTCAGGGAGCGCCACGCGAACATGTGCGCCCGCCTGCCATTGCGGCGCGGCGCCCGCCTCCACGTCAAACACAAGGCTCCGCACCAGCGGGGTTTCCGCGGACCACGACCTTACCTTGAGCTTGAGCGGATGCACGTCCATCCAGGCATCTCACGATTATATGTATTTGCATATTTTTAGACATGTAATAATTCCATGTCAATCGCCGGATGGGGCCCATATCGCGGCCCGCGGCGAACGCCTGCGCGCCTTCCGCGGCGGGCCGGGAAACCGACCAGGACGGTTCGGGCCGTCAGCGGGTCTCGTTCACATAGTGATGATGCGCGGTCGTCGCGCGGTGCTCGCTGAGCAGCGCCAACGTCCCGGCCTGGTCGTAGGCTTCCTCACGGATGACCAGCACGGCACTCGGCGATCGTAGCCCAAGCAGACGCCGATCCTCCGCGTCCGCGAGCTCAGCCAGCAGCTTTTCGCGGATGGCGGTAATACGAATGCCATAGGCATCGAGCAGGTGAAGATAGAGCAGCGCCGGCACGCGCGCCGCGGAGTGGGGGAAATCCGGGACGCGGCGTGCAACCAGACTGATGCGCGAATGCATGACCGGGACGCGACCGATGCGCCGGATGCGGTGGAGGCAGATCAGCGGCTCTCCGGTGGCTTCCGAGAACAGCGCGGCCTCCTCGGAGCTTGCCGGCCGGATCGCCACGGCCAGCACTTCGGGCACGGAGCGCTGCAGGCTTCCGTTCTCACCGTGCAGCCGGAAATACTGAAAGAAGAAGCGAAGGCTATGCTGCGGCGCGCGACCGGTCACGACCGTTCCGGTCTTGCGACGGCGCACCAGCATGCCGTCGGCCGTCAGGTCCGCCAGCGCGCGGCGGATGGTACCGACCGCAACACCATACCGCGCCGCAAGCGCGACTTCGCCGGGCAGGACCGTACCGGGGGATAATTCCCCAACGAGGATCGCCTCGGCGATCTGCCGCTTGACGTGCTCATACAGCGGAACCGGCAAGCTCGTGGCGCCGCTGGTCGCTGCCTTTGCCTGTTTGCCGGTCACGTATGCCTCATTCTTTGGAATTGACAGCAGTCGGCGTCCATCGTCTATTTCTTTATAGAATATAGAAATGAGCCGCCGCAAATGATTTCGCCTCCATCAAGCCCCCGGCTGGCCGGGCCGCCCCTGGCCGACGGCTTTGCCGAGATCGAACGCACCGCTGAAAGCGCGGTCGATGATCTCGCGCGGATGATTTCGGTGGACACGAGTTTTCCGCCCGGTGCGGGATACGGCGCGTTTGCCGGGCAGATGGAGAGCGTCGTCGCAAGGCTCGGCCTGGAATGCCGGCGCGTCGATGTGCCAGAACAGCTATGGCGCGTCGACGGCGGCCCGGCGCATGGCGCGCGCACCAATCTCATCGCACGCCGCCGCTCCGGCAAGCCGGTGCTGGGTTTGTATTTCCATGTCGATACCGTGCCGGCTTCGCCGGGCTGGACCACCGATCCACTGCGGCTGACGCGCGATGGCGACCGGCTGATCGGCCTTGGCGCCGCCGATATGAAGGGCACCATCGCCGCCGTGCTGCTGGCGTTGCGCGCCGCGGACAGAACCGGCCTGCCGCTCGGCTACGATCCGATGCTGCTGCTCTGCACCGACGAGGAAGCCGGGCTCTATCCCGGCATACGCTATCTCGCCGAACAGGGTTTGCTGGAAGGTCACATCCTCAATTTCAACGGTGCGGCCGCGCCACGCATCTGGGCCGGCTGCTTCGGCCTGTTCACGCTTCTGGTGCGCGTCCAAGGCAGGACAGTTCATGCGAGCGAGGCCGCAAGCGCCGGAGGAGGTGCCAATGCCATCGAGGCCGCCCTGCCGATCCTCAATGCGCTCAACGCATTGAAGCCGGAGATCGCAGGTCGCATCTCCGCCCTGCCCGCCCCGCCGGGTGCGACGCGTCCGCTCGCCGCACAGCTCGATATTTCCGCCGCGCATGGCGGCCAATGCGGCGGCCAGATCCCCTCGCAGTTCGAGATCCTCGTCTGCCGCCGCTACGCGCCGGAAGAGGACTTTTCCGCCGCGCGTCGCGAGATCGAGGATGCCATCCGCAAGGCCGCGCCACAGGCCGAGATTGAGATCGCCCTCACCGGTCATCTGATGCCGACGTCCGATCCGACAGGTCCGCACTGGCCGCGTTGGCAAGAGGCCCTGTCGGCCGGGTTCGGCTACGCTCCCGATGAGTTCGCCAAGTGGGGCGCGACAAGCTGCTCCGACTTCGGCTGGGTGCAAGCCACCGGCATGCAGGAGATCCTGTTGACCGGCCTCGGCCGGCCGGACAGCCGCATTCACGCGCCCGGTGAGTTCACCACGCTCGCCGACATCGTCGCGTTGGCGAAGTCGGTCCTCGCCTATCTCTCCGCCGAATTCCGTTCCGATCTTTCGCCCGAAGCAACCGCCATTCGCTAACTCAGGAGCGTACTCCGATGCTGTCCGTCACCCGCCGCCTCTTCCTTGCCGGGACTGCCATAAGCCTCGTCACCCTTCCCAGGATCGCCGTCGCCGATACCCCCAAGCGTGGTGGCGTGCTGCGGATGTCGCTGGACCAGGCGGCATCGGTGATTCATCCGATGCTGGCGCGGGTCAATCCGGAATATCTCGTCACCGAATTGCTCTACTCCAACCTGACGCGGCTGAAGCCGGACATGACCGTCGAGCCGGACCTCGCGATCTCCTGGGAGCCGAACGAGACGCGGACGGAGTGGACCTTCAAGCTGCGCCCGGGCGTGACATTCCACGACGGCTCGCCGCTGACATCGGAAGATGTCGTCGCCACCATCAACGCCATCCTCGATCCGAAGACCGCTTCCCCCGGCCGAACCAATGTCGGTCCGATCAAGGAGGTCGCCGCGATCGATGCCTTGACCGTCAAGTTCACGCTCTCCGGCGCCTACGCCGACCTGCCGGTGGCTCTCACCTATCTCAACGCGCGTATCGTTCCGGCAAAGGTCATCGCGTCCGATCTCGCCAGCCTTTCGACGACGGCGAACGGCACCGGGCCGTTCAAGCTGGTGTCCTATGAGCCCGACCGGAAGATCGTCGTCGAACGCAACGGCGCCTATTACGACCCGACGAGGCCGTACCTCGACCGCGTGGAATTGCTCGTCTATCCCGATCGCACCGCCGAAGCGTCAGCGATGATGTCCGGCGAGATCGACCTGCTGCTGACGACAACGCCCGGCGAGTATGAGCGGCTTGTGAAGGCCAGCGGCGTCAAGGCATTGCGAACGCCCTCCGGCCAGTTCCTCAATATCAACCTCGGATGCGACCAGAAGCCATTCAACGACATCAGGGTCCGCCAGGCCCTCGCCTTGGCGGTCGATCGCGAGGCCACCGTCGGCTTCGTCGCCGGCGGCTACGGAACGCCGGGCAATGACACGCCGTTGAACTCCGCCTATCATTTCTACAAGAATATCCCGATAAAGAAGCCCGATGTCGCCAAGGCGAAGCAGCTTCTGGCCGAGGCCGGTTATCCCAACGGGATCGACCTGACGCTGATCGCTTCCGACAGGCCGGCCACCCGCACCCAGCTCGGGGTCGCGGTTCGCGAAATGGCCGCGGCGGCGGGCTTCCGCATCAACGTGCAGACGATGCCGCACGCGACCTATCTCGACCAGGTCTGGAAGAAGGGCAATTTTTACGTCGGCTTCTACAACATGCAGCCGACCGCAGATGCGATCTTCAACCTGCTCTACACGTCGAATGCGACCTGGAACGAGACCCACTGGAACAACGCCGAGTTCGACACCATCATCAACGCGGCTCGCGTCGAGACCGACGAGGTCAAGCGCAACGCGCTCTATGCCAAGGCGCAGGAATTGATGAACACGGAAGTCCCTTCGGTGATCTCGGCGTTCTTCGATCTTCTGGCCGCACAGCGCGCCTATGTCGAAGGTTATACGCTGCATCCGCGCGGCTCGGTGTTCCGCCTCGACATGGTCTCGCTCGGCACCGGCGCGCCGAAGCGCGCCTGACACCGGAGATATCGGGTGTCATTCGCCTGGCTCGCGCGCCGTCTGCTGCTGATGGCCTACACTCTCGTCGTGGTCTCGATGCTGGTGTTCGCCATCACGCAGGTCTTGCCGGCCGACGCAGCCCAGTCGCTGCTCGGTGAGAACGCGACGCCGGAAATGCTGGCCGCGCTCAGGGCAAAGCTCGGGCTCGGCGATCCGGCCTGGCAGCAATATCTGCGCTGGGCCGGCCGCGTCTTCAGCGGCGATTTCGGCATCTCGATGCGAACCAGCCAGCCCGTCGGTCCAGATATGCTGACGGCACTGTCGCGTTCGCTGCTGCTCGCGGCGTCCTCCATCCTCGTCACGCTGCTCGTTGCCGTGCCGCTTGGCGTGGTAGCGGCGCTGCGGCATGGCCGGCTCACCGACACGGGCGTGAGCCTGATCGCCTATCTCGGTGTCTCGCTGCCGGAATTCGTCACCGCGACCCTGCTCGCACTCCTGCTGGCCGACACGCTGCACTGGCTGCCGGCAACCGGCTACGTCTCGCTGCCGGAGGATTTTGGCGACGGCATCCGTCACCTGGCACTGCCGGTCCTGACCATCTCGGTGATCCTCATCGCTCACGTGATGCGCATGATGCGCTCCGAGACGCTCGACGTGCTGAAATCGGATTATATCCGCGCCGCACGCTTGAAGGGATTGCCGGAACGCACGGTGTTGTTTCGCCACGCGCTCCGCAATGCGTTGCTGCCGGTGGTGACGATCATCGCGCTTGATGTCGGCTACCTGCTCGGCGGCATCATCGTGATCGAGGAGATTTTTGCCATTCCCGGCATCGGGCGTGCGCTGATGGTCGCCATCACCACGCGCGACCTGCCATCGATCCAGGCAGGCGCGTTGATCATGGCTGCGACCTACGCGATCACCAACACGCTTGCCGACATGACCTACGCCCTTCTCGACCGCCGGATCCGCTATGATTGAGCTGCTCATCCGCCTGGTCAGAAGACCGCAGGGACTTGTCGGCGTCGCGCTGCTGGCGCTCATCGCCATTGCCTGCCTGTTCGGGCCGGCGCTCGCGCCCTATGCGCCGGAGAAGATCGACTTTCTGGGCCGATTTCGCCCGCCGGGCTGGCAGAACTGGCTTGGCGCAGACCAATTCGGCCGCGACATCCTGAGCCGCCTGATGGTCGGCGCGCGTTCGACCGTGCCGATGGCGCTGGTCGCAACCTTCGTCGGCAGCGCAGCCGGCGCCATCATCGGCGTCGGCTCGGCCTATCTCGGCGGCCGCACCGACGAGGCGATCATGCGCACCAACGATGCCGTGATGGCGATCCCCGGCCTTCTGATGGCCCTGCTGCTGGTCTCGACGCTCGGCAACGGCGCCGGCAACGCTGTCGTCGCCATCGCGGTCGCCTTTGCGCCCGGCATGGCGCGCGTGACCCGCTCGGTCGCGCTCAACATCCGCAACCAGGACTACGTCAAGGCAGCCATCGCGCGTGGCGAAAGCGCAGTGTGGATCATCTTCCGCGAGATGCTGCCCAATGTGATGGCGCCGATCGTCATCGAATCCACCATCCGCGTGTCCTTTGCCGTCATGCTGTTCGCAACGCTCAGCTTCCTCGGCGTCGGCGCGCAGCCGCCTGCATCCGAATGGGGGCTTATGGTGGCGGATGCCCGACAATATATGTATCAGGCGCCGTGGGGGCTGATCGCGCCGTCCGCCGCGATCGCGCTCACCGCCATTGCGTTCAACCTCCTGGGCGACGGCCTTCGCGACGCTCTCAATCCGAAGGATGAGCGGTGACCCCGGCGCTTGCCATCAAGAACTACACGCTCGACTACGTCACGGCCGCGGGACCGGTGCGCGTGCTGCACGACATTTCGCTGGAGATCGCCCCCGGTGAAGTGCTGGGCCTGGTCGGAGAATCCGGCTCCGGCAAGAGCTCGCTCGCCTGGGCGCTGATGCGCCATTTGCCGGACAACGCCCGCGAAATCGCGGGCTCCCTGCGTCTCAGCGACACCGACCTTCAGCGCCTGGGCCCGCGCGAGCTGACGAAAATCCGGGGACGCCGGCTCGGCATGGTGTTCCAGGATCCGTCGACCGCCCTCAACCCGACGCTCAGTATCGGGCGGCAGGTGACGGAGACGCTGCTCCAGCATCGCGGGCTCAGCCAGCGCGAGGCGAATGCGCTGGCCGTGGACCTGCTCGGTCATGTCGAGCTGCGCGACCCCGCCGCGATCATGCGGCGCTATCCGCACGAGATCTCCGGCGGTGAAAAGCAGCGTGTCATCATTGCCACGGCATTCGGTTGCCGGCCGGACGTCATCCTGTTCGACGAGCCGACCACGGCGCTCGACGTCATCACCGGCGCACGCATCCTCGCGCTGTTTGCCCGGCTGCGCGAGGAAACCGGCGTTGCCGCGCTCTATATCTCCCACGATCTCGCGCTGGTGACGCGGGTCGCCGACCGCGTCGCGGTCCTCAAACGCGGCCGTTTGGTGGAAGAGGCGCCGGCCGCCGATATTTTCCGCGCGCCACGCCATGCCGATACGAAGGCCCTGGTGCAAGCCGTGCCGCGGCCGGAACGGCGCCTCGTTCACGACAAGCCTGGCGATGACGTTCTTCTCGCAGCGTCGGACATCGAAGTTCATTACGGCCGCGCCAAACTGTTTGGCGATGCACCGCCGCCTGCGACCAGGCGCATCGGCCTCGACGTGCGGGCTGGAGAAATCCTCGGCCTGGTCGGCGAATCCGGGTCGGGCAAATCGTCCATGGCGCGCGCACTCACCGGTCTTGCCCGCTTCTCGGGGAAGGTCCGCTTCGACAATCGCGTGATCACGGGTGCGCGCGACATGAACGCGGCCTATCGCCGCGACGTCCAGATCATCTTCCAGCATCCGGATGCCTCGCTCAATCCACGCCACAAGGTCGGCGAAATCCTGTCGCGGCCGCTCAAACTCTATGGCGGCAGTGCCGCCGAGATTCCCCGCCTTCTCGAGCAGGTTCGCCTGCCGGATTCCTATGCCCGTCGCTGGCCCCACCAGCTCTCGGGCGGCGAGAAGCAGCGAGTCGCCATCGCACGCGCGTTTGCCGCTCGGCCGAAGCTCGTGATCTGCGACGAGATCACCGCGCCGCTGGATGTTTCGGTGCAGGCGCAGATCATCGAATTGCTGCTGGCGCTGCGCGCGGCGACCGGGACCGCCTTCCTCTTCATCACCCACGATCTCAACCTGATCCGTCAGATCGCCCATCGCATCGCCGTGATGCGCCAAGGCGAAATGGTCGACCTGTTGCCGATCGAGGATTTCGACGCAGATCACGTTCATCCCTACACAAGCGAACTGATGGCCGCCTCCCCCGTACCGGTCGGCTGACGACAAGGATTTCTTCCATGGATCACAACGCCCTTCTCGCCCGGATCGACGTGCCCGCGGCCCTCGACCTGCTGTCGCGCATGGTGCAGCAGAAAAGCTACTCCAAGTCGGACGGCGAAAAGCAACTGGCCTCCTTCATGGCCGGCCGCATGCGCGAGATCGGCCTTGCGACCGAGCTCACGCCGTTCGGCAATGAAGGCCGGGTCAACGCCGTCGGCCGCTGGAAAGGGTCGGGTGGCGGCAAGAGCCTGCTGTTCAATGGCCATCTCGACACCAACCCGGTGACCGAGGGCTGGACCGTCGATCCCTGGGCCGGCAAGGTCGATGATGCCTTCATCTACGGCATCGGCGTCTCCAACATGAAGGCCGGTGACGCCGCCTATTTCTGCGCGGTGAAAACGCTGATCGATGCCGGCGTCAAGCTCCGCGGCGACGTCATCCTCACCTACGTGGTCGGTGAGCTGCAGGGCGGCGTCGGCACCTACTCGCTGGTCGAGCAAGGGCTTCGCGCGGACTACTTCATCAATTCGGAGCCGACCGATCTGAAGGCGATGACCATGCACGCCGCGGCGTTCATGTTCATCATCGAGTTGACCGGCAATACCCGCCATCTGTCCAAGCGCGAAGAGGCGGTCGATGCGATCACGGCGGCCTGTGACCTGATCCCGCGCCTCAATGCGATGACATTCTCGGGCGCGCTCTCGCCGGAGCATGAACGGATCAACCGTGTCCATGTCGGCGTCGTCCACGGCGCGCTCGGGCGCGAGCTGCACGAATGGCGTACGCCCCAGGTTGCGGACTTCGTGCGGATCAAGGGTTCGGGCCGCTACGCACCGGGGCAGACCGAGGCCGGCGCCATGGCCGACATGCGCCGCGAGCTCGATGCGCTCGAAGCGCGGTTTCCGGGCCTCAAGGCCGAGATCATGTCGGAGGACCGCGCCGGCGTGCCGACCATGCCGCCCTTCGAGGTGGCGCGCACCAGCCCGATCGTCGCGGCGGTCAACCGCGCCTATCGCACGGTGCGCGGCGAGGACCAGCCGACGGGAGCCGTTGCGCCGAGCTGCTTCTACGGCACCGACGCTGGTCATCTGCACTATTTCGGCGGGATGGAGGGCATCGTCTGCGGTCCCGGCGGCCGTTACAACACCATGCCCGACGAACGCGTCGATATCGTCGACTTCGCCGACATGATCCGCATCTACATGCTCGCCATCCTGGAGATTTGCGGCTGACGAGATGCGCGCCAAGCGCGTACGCGAGCACATGGCCGCGTCGCGTGGGACTGACCTCGATCGGGACCGTCGCTTCAGTGCGACGGCGGGATCAGGGCACGCAGGATGTCCGACTTCCAGGCCTGGCGAGCACTGTCGAAGGCCGCGAAATCGTGGTCGAATTGCCAATAGGCCCACGACCAGCCGAGCCTGTCGGCGCTTCTCGCCACGAACGACAGATATCTCGCGCGACTCTCGGATGGCGCCCGCTCGTAGACCCCGAACTCGCCGAGATAGATGGGGCGCTTCTCTTTCTCGGCCCAGAGACTGATCTTCCTGAAGTCCGCGGCAGCCTTTGCCTCGTCGTCCGGGCTGCCCCAATCGAGTGGCCCGATCCGCGAAAACGTGCGGGACCACGGCGCGCCCTGATGGGTGAATCGTATCGGCGCATAGTAATGAAACGTGACGATGAGATTTCTGTCGCCAGCCGGCAGCGCCAGATCGTCGATTAAAACATCATCCGTGTTGAGAGCAGCGGCAACCACCGGCCGCTCGGGGTTGGTGCGGCGGATGATTTCAAGACATTCGTTGAGGAGCGAATTCCAGCCGGCGGACGTCATCTGTCCACCGGGCTCGTTCAGGACCTCGAACACCAGCGCGGGATATTTTCCGGCATAGCGCTCGGCGATCTGCCGCCAGAACGTCCTCAGTTTTTCGCCGCATCCGGAAACGTCGCTTTGGCAGACATGGGTATCGTGCTCGTCGAGGACGGGGATGAGATTGCGCGCGAGAACGTCCTCGATGACGGCGTCAAGCCGCCTCAGGACGATCTCGTCGAGCACGTTCGCCTCGCCCATGAACTTGAAGCCGAAGAAATTGATCCGGACGTGCGAGAATCCCGCCCGCTTGATGGCCGTCAGATTGTCGAGGCGGAATGGCGCATTCCGACCGCCTTCCCAAATCCCGTCATAGCCAAGAATATTGATGCCGCGTCCCAATTTCGGCAGGTCGCGGGACGCGCCCTGCTCGGCCGAACGAGCATGCGAGAGCAGTGACGTCAGGAGCAATACCGCGCCCAGGAAACTGAGGCTTCTCGGCCAGCGAGCGCGAATCGCGATCATCTTGCTTCCATTCCAGAGATCAGAGATCGGTCTGCGGCACCGGCCTGCACGTCGTGAAGAAGAACGACACCAGCAGCACCGACGTGAACATCGTCGACCGAAGGAACGTCGTCTCCGTAAAATTGGTCTGAAAGCTGAGAACGACAAAGCCGATGATGAGGGCGCAGTGCGACCGGTCAATCGCGCGCGCCGAAATCAGATGGAGAACCTTGCTTGAGAACAGAAGGACGCTTCCCGCGAAAAGCACGTAGCCCAGAAATCCCGTTTCCATCAGGATCGCGATATAGCCGCTGTGATAATTGTCGAGCACCCAGCCGTGGTTCTGCTCGAAATAATCGTAGATCGACGGGACGGTCCAGAATCCGTTGATCCCGAAGCCGAGCAGCGGGGCGTCGTCGAAATGGCTGATGGCGTAGTGCCAGATGAAAGTCCGCTCGGTCAGGTCAATGGCGGCATCGCCGACATGGATCGCGTCATAACCCGTCGCGTAGAAATAGACGATCAGCGCGCCGGCCAGCAGACACATGACGAACGGCAGGATCGCATAAAGTCTCATGCAGGTGACGGACCGCATCGAGGTCACGAGCAGTGCACAGGCGGCCAGGGCCACAGCACCCGCGCCTCGCGATTCCGACGCGAGGACACATGTTGAGGCCAGAAGGAACATCGCGAGAAAGACCAGCCATCCCTGCCCCCTCATCTTCAGATAGCAGGCGAAGAACATCAGATAGGCGCCGACGAAACCGAGCGTCTGCTTCGATTCATAGACGCCCTGCCATTGACCATTGTGCATCCAGCTATGGTCTATCCCGATATCGGGCACGGCAAGCGCGCAGAACGCCGATGCGGCGACCAGTATGAAGAGCCCAAGGGCCGTGGCCCTGACGACCTCGTCCATGTCGATACGGGTGATCAGGCAGAATGCGCCGAAGGTCGTCATCGCAAGCGCCGCGCTCTTCATGATCGCTGCGGCATTCAGGCTGGTCCAGAACACGGAGATGACGGCGAAGGTGTAGAATGCGACCAGCGCGATCAAATCGGGATTGAATTGCAGACGCAGGCGCGGGCGCACGAATGCACTTGCATAAATCAGGACGACCCACATCAGGATCGCGACGGCCTGTTGGAGATAGGTCAGCTCGGTCGGTAGCAGCGCCGTATTGAAGGTGCCCATCGACGCGACCACATTGACGGTGATCGAGCAGCCGATGGCGGCCCTGGCCATCTTCTCCACGCCAACGCTGCGCGTCTTCCAGATCGCGCTCCCGGGTGCCCCGGAATCCACCTCGGTCTGCAGGCTGGCCATGAGTTGACCTTCCTTAATCGCGGTTAATTATTTGCTAGCGCGGGCTCGACCTCGATGCGCACGGCCGCGGGATCTTAAGAGTTCGGTAACGATACGAGCCAGCTTCGAGGCATTAATGCAAATCGTACCCCGTCGGTATCTCGCTCCTCACTCCCCTGCTATAAACCTTGGCTCCGGCCCGATCGACCATTTCCCGAGTTAGATCATTTTCCTGGTTACGCATGACTACGTCTGGCAACCACTTCGATATCACCGTCGAGCCGGCATTCGACTTCCTGTCTCCGGAATATGCAGCGCTGTTCGCCGGCTCGGCCGCCACCGCATTCCAGCATCCGCTCTGGCTGAACAGCCTCTACACCAGGCTCGCGTCTCATGCCGGGGCAACCGCTCTGGTTGTCGTGGCTCGCCACCGCGCGACGGGTGCCCTTGCGATGGTGTTGCCCCTGCTCCGGATCCGGCGCGGGCCAATCCGGACCGTCGAATTCGCCGACCTCCGCGTCTCCGACTATCTTGCGCCCGTTTGCAGTCCGGAGGTGTTTTCCGGGCTGCTCAGGGATGCGGACGCATGTGCGGAGATTCGGCATCTCGTCCACCCCTTCGACCTGCTCCGAATGACCAAGCTGCCGGACGGGCGGCTTCCGATCGAGAACCTGCTGGCTGCACCGCGCCGGGTGGCGATGGACACCAATGCCTACGCCACCGTCCTCGTCGCGCCATTCGAGCAATGGCGGGCCAGTGCACTGGATCGCTCCTATCAGAAGGAGCTCGCCAAGAAATATCGCCAGCTCCAGAAGAAGGGTGTGCTGAGCTTCGCATGCTGCGATGACAGCGTCTCCGTCCTCGACACGCTGGACGTGATGAGGAAATTCCGCGGTCCGCGGTTTCAGTCGCAAGGCGACGGCGACCTGCTTCAGCGCCCGGAATATTACGACTTCTATTCCGACGTGGCGGTCCGCGGTCTCGGCGCGTTCGTGCGGCTCTATGCCATGAAGATGGATGGCCAGGCGATCGCCGCCGTGCTCGGACTGCACCATCGCGACAGCTTCCTCGTCATCATGAGCGCCTTCGATATCGACGGGTACAAGAGCCAGTCCCTGGGCGCGCTGATGTTCGAGCAGGTGGCGAGGGATTGCATCGAACGCGGGGACCAGATGCTCGACTTCACCATCGGTGACGAGCCCTACAAGAAATTGTTCGGCGCGCAGCCCTCGCCGATGTGGGCGGTTGCGCAAGCCGGCAGCACCACAGGCGCAATCTCCCTGTTCGCCCTGAAGCAGGCGCCCTGGCTCAAACTGGCGGCGAAGCGACTGTCGGAGTTCAGGCTCTCGCCAACCCGCACCTCAACGCCCACGCGCTGAGGCGCCGACGAGCGCCCCTCAGGCCCGCAGTGCGCTTCGCACCTGCGCGAGCCAGCCTGGCCGCATTTGGTCGACCCGATGGGTGATCCTGCGCCGCAGGAAGTGAAGGCGCCGCCGCACATTCCAGCTGATGTCGTCGCGTGACGTCAGCGCCTGGCGGAAGCGCGCCATTTTGAGCGATTGCTGGTCTGCCGCGATCTTGTCGGGATCGGAATAGAACTCCGCGATCTTCTCTTGGCTCATGCCCTCGGTCATGAGCCAGCGCGGCGCATATTCGGTGCAGAGACGCTCGACATCCACCAGCAGTCGGGCAACGCCGGTGCCGGCGGCAGGACAGTTGGTCTGGAACGCATCGCCGATGATCACTATTCCGGGCTGGAGGTGTCCTTCGACGATGGACAGGTCCATCACCCAGTTCTGAACCCGGTCTGTCACGCGGAAATCGCCGAGGAAGGGCTGCAATCCCGGCAGCAACCGCTGAAGCGTCGCTTCCGTATCACGCCGCAGATCGCGCATGACCGGATCGGTCGGATCGCGAAACATGAAGAGATTGGCCCGCATGCCGGCGCGGACCGGAAACAGGCTGAGATAGTCGACGCCGTCTGCCGTGCGCTCGCCGTAGCAGGTCAGCGCCTCGAAATCGAACGGTGTGCCATCCGTGCGGGCAATCGTGAAGCCGAACGAAACCGAATGGCGCTCGGCCAGCACACGCCGCTTGATACCGAGCTTGTAACCGAGTGCGCCCGCCATGCCCGTCGCGAGAACGACGAGGCGCGCGTCGATGCGCCGTCCGGACGCAAGTTCGAGATGCTGGATATCGTCGCTACAGCCGATAGCGGTGACGTCGTCAACGATCAGACTCGACGGATCAGGCAACTGGCTGCGCGCCATCGCAACGAGATCGGCATAGGGAAGCCCATAAGCCTGGCTGACGCTGACATCGACCACCTTGCCTTCCCTGACATTGAGCACACGGTCGTATCGACAAGCGGCGTTCGCGAGAGCATCGATGAAGCCGAGCCTGCGGAACATCTGCAATTGCGGGCCGCCGATCTTCTCGACCCGAAACTCATCCGGATGAACCGCGCGCTTGTCGACGAGCACAACATGATGCCCTGCCCGCGCCAGAACGGCCGCCGCAAGCGAACCCGCAAGGCCGCCGCCGACGATCGCGATCTCAGCGACGATCGTTGCGGTCCCCGCTGCGGCGATCGGCTCGGTCACGGTGATGTCCGCCGTCATGGTCCAGGCTCCCGAGGGTTAACGGCGGTTCCGCTATTATCCCGAAGTGCAATTATCCCGCCTGATGTCGCATCGCAGGGCCAAGCGCGATCATTTCCGTCGATCGAGGTTAATGAACCGATGAACGGATCTCGCCGGGCGACGTCCCGGCACGCGTCTTGCTCAGGATGGTCGACGACGTCAGGACTTCGGCAATGCCACGGTGGAATGCATGGCGGTTCCTCATCCGCGCGGGATCACATCGCTGTTCGATCACAGCCGCGCTTTGCTCGATCCGGGACAACTGGACGAAGGTGTTTCACGGTGACGCACCCGGCCCATCGCCAGGCTCGTCAGCGACCAACAGGCCTCGGAAGGCCGCCCATTAACACTCGCGATTTCTCGACATGCTAGGCTCTCGCCGGTATCTAAACATGTCTCTTCAGGGGAGAGCTGCCCCTTAAACCTCCATGATCAAATCCATCATCCAGTTCATGCGGCGCGACGTGACGCGCGGTGTTGCCGGGACCATCCTCCTCAAGGTTGGCAGCGGCGCGCTTGCGTTCGCGTTGTTCTCGCTCGCGGCACGGACGATGTCGCCCGATGGATTCGGCATCTTTGCGACCTGGCTTTCGGTTGCCCAGATCGCAGCGGTGGTGGGACTGGTCGGCCAGGAATCCCTCCTGGTGCGTTTCCTGAACGAGTATCACGTCGGAGACAGGCCCGACCTCACCAAGGGTGTCCTGCTGTCGAGCTTCAGGATTGCCTCCGTCGCGATGCTGATCGCGATCGCCGCAGTCGCATTGGTCGCGAGCTTGCGGGGCGATGGGTGGCTGCTGATCCTCGCGGTGTCGGCCTATACCGCCGTGAGTGCCGGGCTGATGCTCGGCAGCCAGATCGCGCGCTCACTGGTCAGCATTCTCATGGGCGAAGGAAACCGCGAGTTCTTCTGGCGGGTCATCGTCGTCCTGTTTCTGCTTGCCATGTTGTTCGGTCATCGGCAGCTCGATCCCGCCGAACTGATCGCCGTGATGACGATCGCGATGTCGGTGGGCCTCGGCGCCCAAATCATTGCGATCGCGCGAGCGCTGCCGGATTTCCGCGGCACACCGGCGCGTTCCGAGACGTCGCGCTGGAGATCGAGCGCGCTTCATTTCTGGGTCGCGTCGATCCTCGAGGCGGCAAACCAGTATTTCGACGTCATCCTGGTCTACTGGTTGCTGGATCCGGCGACCGCCGGAATCTATTTCGCGGCTTCGCGCCTTGCCAACATCTTCGCCATGCTGTCGGCTGCGCTCTACAGTTTCGGCGCGCGCCGGCTTCCCTCGCTGTACTTCAGCAAGAACCACGAGGAGTTCGAGCGAACGTTGCAGCTCATGGCGGAGGTGACCGCACTTTGCGTGGCCGGCGGACTCCTCCTGATCTGGATCGGCAGTCCGTATCTGCTCAACCTGTTCGGCCCCCATTTCGCCGCGCAGCACTGGGTGCTGATCGTGCTTGCGATCGGGACGGCATTCCAGGCAGCGGGCGGTCCATCCGCGGCGATCTTGCAGCTCACCGGCCATGAGCGCATCTACGTGCCCGTCGTCGCGGCGAACGTGGCGCTGCGGCTGGTCGGATTTCTCGTGCTGATCCCCTGGCTCGGCGTGCTTGGCGCTGCGATCTCGGCGACCGTGTCGCTGGCGCTCGCGACCATCGCGCTCAACATCCTCTGCCGGCGGCGAACCGGGGTCGATCCCTCAATTCTCGTGATTTTGCGCTTCTCGGCATCGAAGCGCGGCGCCTATGCGGTTCGCGGCGCCGACTCCGGCGACTAGGCGCCGATCAACCGGTCAAGCCGAGCACTTCACCGCGACGCTGAGCCGAGGGATCGGCAGGCACGCGATTGACGACGATCCCGGTCGGCACGCCGCCGAAGCGGGAGAGCGCCGCCGTCACCCTGCGCATGGCGGCTGAATCGACGGCGTCCTCGCGCGCGACCAGCATGATCAGATCGGCGTGAGCAGCCAGCGCCGCCGCCTCCGGCTGCAAGGCCAGAGAGCTTGCGTGGACGACGATCAGATCGAACTCCGAACGGATGTCTTCCGCGGGCGACAGTCCGGGCCCCTTGCCGGCACTCAGAAGCGCATCGACACCGGGAAAGCTTGCTGTGGTCGTGCCGTCCGCGTGCCCTCTCGCCTGTCCGGCCCCGGCACCGCCGAGGTCCGGCTCGACCCGGATCAGGACGCTCAGCTTCCCCCTGTTCACCGCCCACCGGTTCAGCGATCGGGCGACGGTGTTGCCGCCGGCGCGCTTGCCGACCGACATCACGAGGGCGACCTTGCCCCGCTGTGCCGGCAATTTCTCCAGCCTGTCGAACAGCGGGCGCAGATAAGGACCGAGATCGAGTTCAGCCGTCGCGGACACGGGACCTTGCCAGATGTTTCTGGGAGCATCGCCCGGTACGAGATCGGGAATGCGGGCCCACAGGGGCGGACGTGGCCACGCCGGCGCAGGCTGGCGCGGTGCCGGATCGGGCGCACGAACTTCTTCAACGGCCTTGTCGGATCCGCGGCCGGTGGCGACGACGACCGCCGTCGACGTCAGCAGCGAGCCGATCGCGAGCGCGGCGAGCAGCAGGGGGAGCGGCGGAAGGGTCGAGCGCAGCGGCGGAATGGCGGAGGACGCGATCTTGGTCTGGGAGCTCTGCAGGAGACGCTGCTCGTTTGTCGTCTTCGAACGCGACAGGAATTGCTCGTAGATGTTCCTGTTGGCTTCGGCGTCGCGCTGCAATTCCTGGAGCTTCACCAGCGCCTGACCGTCGACCAGCAGCTGCGATTCCGCCGCCTTCATCTGGCTCTCCAGCGCCTTCTGCTGATCGCGCTGGGCCTCATATTCCGACTTGGCGGTGTCGATGCCCTTGGTCCGCTCGACCTCGATCTGCCTGTTGAGATCGTTCAGCTGGCTGTACGACATGACGAGGTCGGGATGGCGATCGCCGAACACCGCACGCTTCTGCGCGATCTGATCGTTGAGCGCGGAACGCTGTGCGCGCAGGGCGCTGAGCAGATCCTGCCTGGCGGGAGCCTCGACATTCGCCTTCACGTCGCGCTGCACCTGCTCGTAGCGCGCTTTCGCCTCTTCGGTCCGGGCACGCGCGGCAGAAACCTGCTGCGACAATTCGGTCACGCGCAATTGCTGGGTCGTGGAGTCCTTGCCGGCGTTGACGATCCTGTGCTCGAGCTTGAACCCGGCGACGGCATCCTCCGACGCCTTCAGCCGGTCGTTCAACGTCTTGAGCCGGCTGCTCAGCCAGTCGGCGGCCTCGTCGGTCGCATCGGTGCGGATACTTCTCTGGCCCGCGACGAACGCCTCGGCGATCGCATTGGCATAATAGGCCGCCCGCTCCGGCCGGTTCGAGGTGAAGCGAATGGCGATGACGTAGGTCAGCCCACGGCGGGAAATATCGAGACGGTTGCGGAACCTCTCGAGCAGGCGCGCGGGATCGGTGTGTCCCCCGGAAATGTCTTCATCATCCTGAACCCTGAGCTGCTCGATCAGCGGCTTGAGGAAGCCGTCGGACTTCGCCACTTCGACCAGGCTTTGCAGTGCGGCGCTGTCCTGCCCGATGCCCGGCAGAACGTCCTGTTCGGTGGTGATACGTTGCTCGCGGGGATCGACGACGACCAGCGCGGTTGCGGCAAATCGAACCGGGATCACCAGGAGAACGACGACGCCGAGGGCGAAGATCGCGAGCGCGAGCGTCAGGATGCGGCGGGCATTGTCCCGCATGAAAGAGAGCGCGCCTGCGGCGGTGAGCACGCCGCCAAGGCGCGCCGCGGTTCCGCGCGCCTCGTCGTTCGACGCAGTCTGAGTCTGCCACGACGCGGAGACACCGGTCGATCCGGAACTTGTCGGCTCTGCGCGGCGACCGAACGTCATGGACTTTACTCGGATTCAACTGGCGAACACTGTTCAGTGGCCTGAGCTACCGTAAATATCTATGGTTAATCGGCAGTTACTCCGCCCTCCGCGCAATCATGACCAACTGGTTAACGCGCGCGTCTCGCGCCATCGGGAATCATCGAAATTGCCCTGCGAAAGATGCCGTTGCGGCAGCCAGCGCATTAACTCCGTTTGTCGCTAGTCAGTGTCCGCGCGATGCTCGCATGGTAGGTACCGGGTTAAGAAGGTGAGCGTTTCATTAGCAGGTCGGAAGTCGTGCTCCATTACCAGCCAGGCGCAGAACCGGGCGATGCACCGAAGCTGCCTTCGACCGCAGCAGCCTCCGCAAGACCGGACAGCGGCAGACCAAAGCCGCACGTGCTTCTCATCCAGACCCAAGCCGAGAACGCGGGCGCGCAGGAGATCTCCAGGCTGCTCGGCGCCGGCCTGACCGCGCGCGGCTACCGTGTCACCAATCTGTTCTTCTTCCGCAAATCGGCGTCCTTCGATGAGCCGCCGGATACGCTCTACTGCGCATCGCGCCGGCCGGGAAACCCGCTGGCCTTGCTGCGAATGCTGTGGACGCTCGGCCGTCATATCAGGACCATCAAGCCCGATGCCCTTCTGACCTTTCAGCATTTCGGCAACGTCATCGGCGCAGGCACGTCCCGCCTCGTCAGCCGCGCCCCAATCGTCGCTAATCAGGTCTCCTCCGCGCTGTCGATGAGCTGGCCGGTCCGCACCGCCGACATCGTCATGGGCAGCCTCGGCTTCTTCGACCGCATCACGCTCAATTCGCAGGACATGCAGCGCGAATATTCGCGCTACCCCGCGGCCTATCGCTCGCGCATGATACATGTCCCGCACGGCTTCGACGACAAGGCCCTCACCCTGTCGAAGGACGCGGCACGACAGACATTCAATCTGCCGCCGGACCGCATCCTGCTCGGCTGCGCCGCGCGGCTGCATCCGCACAAGCGGCTCGATGCCGCGATACGGCTGCTGCCTGATCAGCCATCCTGGCACCTTGCGCTGGCCGGCCAGGGCGACGACGAGGCCCGGCTGAGGCAGCTGGCAAATGACTTGAACGTCTCGGACAGGCTGCATCTGCTCGGGGAAATCCCCCCGCGCCGGATGGCGGACTTTCTCGCTTCTCTCGACGTCTTCGTGTTTCCGACGCAGGCCGAGACCTTTGGTCTCGCCGCGGTCGAGGCCGCAAACGCCGGTGTCCCCTCCGTCGTCACCGATCTACCCGTCCTGCGCGAGGTGTTGTCCTTCGAAGGAAGACCGACCGCCCTCTTCGTCGATGCCTCCGATCACGCAAAACTGTCGGCGGCCGTCTCAAGACTCCTGACCGACCAACCGCTGAGCAACGAACTGCGGCAAACCGCCAAAGGCCTCAGGTTGCGCTATTCAGTGGATGCGATGGTGGAGGAATACATTCGAATTCTCGACCAAGTCATTTGACCTGATACGCTGAAATAGATTGGCTCGACATGATCATCGAGTTTCGCTGTGAAATTGACCACGCGCGGCAATGGATGGGCCGCGATACGCTGTCGATCGACGGCCGCGACGTTCCGGTGCAAATCGCATGGACGACGACAGCGGAGCCGCGGCCGGCAGGTCTCGACGCGCTGTTCGGGCTCGAACGCATGGTGCTGCGCAAGGGCAAACCCGGCGGCGCCGACAGGCTGACGCGCATTCCGGACCAGACGCAGGCTCGCGCCGGCACGGCCGATGTGATCGTCGATTTCACGACCGCCGCACGGGATCCCGACCGTTCGGCCAAACTGTATCTCCGCCCGCTGTTCAATGGCGCCACAGGCGAGAACGCTGCGCTCGCCGCCATTCTGGCCGGCGACCTTCCGGTGATCGAGATCGTCAACGAGGTCGACGGCGCGGTCCTCGATCGCGGCCACCCGTCAGCAGAGATTGCGGCGGGCCTGAGCGGTGCGCTTGAAACGGTCATGGCGCGAACCCTGACCATGGTGGCAGCCATCCTGTCGGGACGGCCGCGCATTCTGCCACAGCTCGCGCGTCCCGCCGGTGCAACGAGCCACCGTGGACCTGTCGGCTACGTCGCACGCGGCCTCGCCGTGTCGATCGCCAAGGAGATCTATCGCCTCTGCTGCTATGCGCCGCATTGGCACATCGGATGGCGCTTCAACGACAATGCCGGCGTCTGGCAGACGGGCGATCTCTCGGGGCCGGGCTGGAACGTCCTCGCCGATCCCGGAAACCACTTCTACGCCGATCCTTTCCCCATCACATGGCGCGGACGAACATTCGTCTTCTTCGAGGATCTCGATCACCGCGTCGGCAAGGGCATCATTTCGGCCATCGAGTTCGGTGACACCGGGCCGGTCGGAAACGTCGTGCCCGTGCTGGAGGAGACCTGGCATCTCTCCTATCCCTTCCTGCTCGAGGACGATGGCGAGTTGTGGATGATCCCGGAGAGCTCGCTCCACGGCGACGTCGCGCTCTACAAATGCGTCCGGTTTCCGGACAAATGGGAGCGGCACGTAACGCTGCTGTCGGGCCTCGAACTGGCCGACGTGACGATCACGCGGCACAACGGCCTGCACTATTTGTTTGGCGCCTGGCGCGACGGAACCGGCGGCTATTCGGATTCGCTTGCGATCTACTACGCCGAACACCTGCTCGGCCCCTGGCTGCCCCATGCCAGCAATCCGGTCCTGATCGATCGCGCGAGCGCGCGACCGGCGGGGAATTTCGTCACCATCAATGACAGGCTGTGGCGCCCGGTGCAGGATTGTGCCGACGGTTATGGCGCAGCGCTCGGGCTTGCGGAAGTCGTCGAGCTGTCGCCGACGACGTTCAGGCAGATCGTCCGCCACTCGCTGAAGCCCGGCCCGGCATGGCCCGGCCGGAAGCTGCACACCCTGAACCGCTGCGGCCGGCTGGAGGTGATCGACGGCTCGCGCGTTCAGCCGAAGACGCGTGCCTTCGCGCGCCAACTCCCATCGGCCGTCTTGCCTGCGCGAACCCGTCCATTCACCGCCTGCTGAAGCGCGTCCCGCGCACGACGCATTGCTCGCCTGGGCGCGAGCGATGTTCAATTCGAGCGGGATTCGTGGCAGACAGGAGCGAGTGATGCCCCCGCACGGAGATTCCAATGGCAGACGACACAAGCTCGATACATCGGCCGTTCGATCCCCGCAGCACATGGGCAAAACTGTCCCCGGCGGAACGCAGCGCCGCCTATGACAACAACGCGGCGGTCAAGAACAGCGCAGAGTTGATTGCTGAGCGCAACGAAGCTTCGGGACGGCTGCGGGCCACGCTGAAATCCCATCTCGACCTTCCTTACGGCGAGCGCGCCAACAACAAGATCGACCTCTATCCGGCCGCGAAGCCCGATGCGCCATGCCTGGTGTTCGTGCATGGCGGCTATTGGCAGCGCAATTCCCGCGAGCTGTTTGCCATGCTCGTCGAGGGCGTCGCGGCGCATGGCTGGTCGGTCGCCATTCCCGGCTATTCGCTGGCGCCCGAAGTGTCCCTTACCGACATCGTCGCCGAAATCCCGCGCGCGCTCGACTGGCTTGCCGCACACGGTGCAGCCTATGGCATTGCCGGGCCGGTCGTGCTGTCGGGCTGGTCAGCCGGCGCCCATCTCGTTGCGATGGGGCTGGACCATCCACGCGTCCATGCCGGGCTCGCGCTATCGGGCGTCTACGATCTCGCGCCGATCCGCGATACCGGCCTCAACACCGCGCTGAAGCTGACGGATGAGGAGATCGCTGAGCTTTCGCCGCTTCGTCTGCCCGTGACGCAGAAGCGGCTCGACATCGCCTATGGCAGCAACGAGCTGCCGGCGCTGGTCTGCGATTCAATCGCTCTCCACGACAAGCGCGCGGCCGCGAACGCGCCCGGCAAGCTCATCCCGGTCGAAGGCGCCGACCATTTCACCATTCTTGAGGCATTGCGGCGCCCCGACGGCATTCTGGTCGACGCCATCAGGCACTTGCTGGACTGATGCCATCATCGCACCGATCGACGCTCCGGCACCTCGATCCAGATCTGCTCTCCCGTGATGCGGATCGGATAGAGCCGCAATGGCGGGCCCGGCCATCCCGCCGTGATTGCCCCGTCACGTAGATCGAATGATGCGGCATGGCGCGGGCAGAACAGGCGCTTCTCCGCGACATGCCCAAGACCGAGATCGGCCTGTTCGTGCGGGCACGCGCGTTCGCAGGCGACGACATCGCCCTCGTTCCAGATCACGAGCAAATCGCGGCCGGCAACGCGAACGATCGTCTCTGCCTTCAACCGACTGAGATCGCAGACCGGAATCCACCCCGGTTCGTCCGGATCATCCACCGAGATAGGCTTTCCGCACATGCTCGTTCTCGATCAGTTCGAAGCCTGCGCCTGACAGCACGATGCGGCCGCTCTCAAGCAGATACGCATGATCGCACATCTCCAGCGCAGCAAACGCGTTCTGCTCGACCAGCAGCACCGTGGTGCCGGCATCGCGAATGCCGCGAATGATCGCAAAGGTGCGCTCGACGATGTTGGGCGCGAGCCCGAGCGAGGGCTCGTCGAACATGATCAGCCGCGGCCGCGACATCAGCGCGCGCCCGATCGCCAGCATCTGCTGCTCGCCGCCGGACAGCGTGCCCGCCGCCTGCTTGCGCCGCTCGGCGAGCCGCGGAAATTCCCTGTAGATGCGATCGCGATCGGCCGCGATCTCGCCTGACCCGCGACGGAGGTAAGCCCCCATGTCGAGATTTTCCTCGACGCTCATATGCGGAAACACGCGCCGGCCTTCCGGACAATGCGCGATGCCGCTGGCCAGCACGCGCGGCGGCTTCGCCCCGGTGATGTCAGTACCTTCGAACCGCATTTGTCCTGAGCGCGGCGGCACGAGCCCGGAAATCGCGCGCAACGTCGTGCTCTTGCCGGCGCCGTTGGCGCCGATCAGGGCGACAAGCTGCCCGGCCTTGACGTCGAGCGAGATGCCGCGCAGCGCGGTGACGCCGCCATAGCCGCACACCATGTCGCGGATTTCAAGCACGCGCCGCTCCATGTCCGAGATAGGCCTCGATCACGGCGGGATCGTTGCGGATCACATCGGGCGTTCCTTCCGCGATGATGCGGCCGTAGTTGAGCACCACGATGCGGTCCGAAACCGTCATCACCATCGGCATGTCGTGCTCGACCAGCAGAATGGTGATGCCGCGGTCGCGAATGCTGCGGATCAGCTCGACGAAGCGGTGCGTCTCCGAGGCATTCATGCCGGAGACCGGCTCGTCGAGCAGCAGCATCGACGGCTCGGCCGCGAGCGCCAGCGCGACGCCGACGAGACGCTGCTCGCCGTAGGAGAGCGAGCCGGCCAAATCGTGCGCACGGCGTTCGAGACCGACCCATTCGATCAGCTCGCTCGCCCGCTGCCGCAGCTTGCGCTCCGAGGCGCGCGCACCGGGCAGCCCGAGGATGGCGTCGAGCAGCCGGACCCGGCCCTGTCGGTGCAAGCCGATCAGGAGATTGTCGTAGACGGTATCGTTGGGAAACACGCTGGTGCGCTGGAAGGTGCGGATCAGGCCGAGATCGGCGATCTCGTGCGGCTTCAATCCGTTGAGCGCGGTGTCACGATAGGTGACGCGGCCCGCGCTCGGCGTCAGGAAACCGGTCATGACATTGAACGCGGTGGTCTTGCCGGCGCCGTTCGGACCGATCAGGCTGACGATCTCGCCCTCGCCCACGGTAAAGCTCATGTCGGAGATCGCGACCAGCCCGCCGAAGCGGACGGCGACCTGCTCGATCGTCATGGCAACGCTGCGCGCCGTCATCACGCCCGCTCCTCGATGCCGGTCTCAGTGAGCGCAAGCGCCGCCGTCGAGCTCCGCCGCTTCGTCAATCGTTGCGCCAGCGACGGCACGATGCCGCGCGGCAGCACGAACAGGATCGCCATGAGCACACCGCCATAGGCGATCCACTGCGCTTCCGGCGCCATCACCGGACGCAGCGCAACCGGCAGCAGCCCGAAGATCAAACCGCCGACGACGGGACCTGCCAGCGAACCCTTGCCGCCGCTGATCACCATGATCACCATGGTGACGGTGTTGATGAAGGCGAACACCTCGGGGTCGATGATCCGGATGTAATGCGCATAGAGGCTGCCGGCCGCGCCCGCGATCGCAGCCGAGATCACCGCGGCCAGCGTCAGCGTCCTGGTCACATCGATGCCGACGGAGACGGCCAGCGTCTCGTTCTCCATCAGCCCGCGCATGGCGCGGCCGAAATGGGACCGAACGAGGCGTGCGATCAAGAGATAGGCGATCAGCGCGACCACCAGCACGAGATAATAGTTCTGCATCTTGGTGCGCAGCGTCAGCTCACCGAAACCCGGCAAAGGCAGCGCGATGGAGGGAATGTTGGTCAACGCCAGCGGTCCCTGCGTCAGCTCGACCCAGTTCAGCGCCACCAGCCGCACGACTTCGGCAAAGGAGATCGTCACGATGACGAAATAGGCGCCGCGAACCCGGAACGAGAGCAGTCCGACGAAATAGCCGCACAATCCGGCTGCCAGAATTGCGAACACAAGCCCTATGATCGGCGGCCATGGCTCGTGGACCACGCGAAAGCCTCCGGGCAGGCCGACGTCGAAGCCGAGCGATGTCAGCGCGCTCACATAGGCGCCGATCCCGAAGAAGGCGATGTGGCCGAGGCTGAGCTGGCCGGTGAAGCCGAGCAGCAGATTGAGGCTCATCGCGCCGATGACGAAGATTCCGGTCGTGATCAGCGCGTTGAGCAGATAGGGATCGCGCAGCCAGAGCGGCACCGAGGCAAGGGCCGCGACGGCGAGGATGGTGACGACGATCCTCATCCGACGCGCTCCGCGCGCGCAAACAGGCCGGTGGGCTTGAAGATGAGGACCGCGATGATGATCAAAAAACCCATGGCGTCGCGGTAGCCCGATGAGACGTAACCGGCGCCAAGCTCCTCGGCCAGCGCCAAAATGAAGCCGCCGATCACCGCACCGGTGATGTTGCCCAGACCACCGAGGATGACGATGGCAAACGCCTTGACCGCGGCGAGGTCACCCATTTGCGGGAAGATGACGTAGACCGGCCCGAGCAAGGCGCCAGCGGCGGCGGCGAGGCTGGAGCCGATCGCGAAGGTCGAGGTGTAGATCATGTCGACATTGACGCCCATCAGCGAGGCCGTGTCGTGGTCCTGGAACGTCGCCCGCATCGCGCGTCCGAGGCTCGTCTTGTTGATCAGCAGATACGTCACCACGATCAGAAGTGCCGCCGCGGCCAGGACGAACAGGCGCAGCCACGAGACCGAGACCGGTCCGAGCACCAGCGGCGCCTCGGGAAACGGTGTCGTTACCGATTTGGCGACACCGCCCCAGATCCACAGCGTGCCCGACTGCATCGCGATCCAGGCGCCAATCATGACCAGCATCGTGGTGTCGATGTCGGAGCCGCGCAAGGGTCGCAGCAGCGTCAGCTCGATGGCGGCTCCCAGCAGCCATCCGGCCAGCACGGCCACCGGCAAGGCCAGGAAGAAGTTCAGCCCTAGCTGCTGCACCACGATGAACATGATGTAGGCGCCGAACGTGTAAAGCACGCCGTGCGTGAAATTCACGACGTTCATGATGCCGAAGATCAAGGTCAGCCCGATGCCCAGCAGCGCATAAGTGCCGCCGAGCACGAGCATGTTGACGAGATGCTGGAGGAATTCGCTCAAAGCCATTCCCGATTGACCTGCAATACGGCGAGAGCGGCGATGTGCCGCCCTCGCCCTTGGCGCGACGTCAGAGCGTCTTCATCTCGACCTTGCCGTCGTTGATCTCGATGAGATAGACGTTCGGCTGGCTCTGGCCGCTTTCCTTGCCCTCGGGGCCGGACTTGCGGAACACGATGTCGCCGTTCAGCCCCTTGATGTTGATGTCCCAGAGCGCCGCCTTGATCGCAGCCGGCTCGGCCTTGCCCGCCTTCTCGATCGCAGCTGCCGCGGTGCGGATGCCGTCATAGCCGCGGAAACTCTCGGTGCAGCCGGCGAACTCGAAGCCGCGCTTCTTCCATTCGGTGATGAAATAGTTGGTTGCTTCCGGGTTCGGCGTCTTGTCCGGGAACCAGGGCAGGAAGGTGGTCAGATGCATGGTGCCGTTGGCGGCCGCTCCCGCCTGGGCGATGATCTGGTCCGGGTTCTGCGAACCGCCGGTGGTGATGATGCGCTTCTTCAAACCGAGCGCTGCCGCCTGCTTGAAGATCAGCGTGAGCTGGTCGACAGCGGTGGTGACGATGACAGTCTCGGAATCCGAGCTCTTGATCTTGGAGAGCTGCGCGCTCATGTCCTGCGCGCCCTGGTCCATGGTCTCAACGAGACCGATGGTGATGCCCTTGTCCTTCATCATCTTGCTGAAATCCTCGGCGGTGCCGCGGCCCCAGTCGTTGTTGATGACGAGGAAGTCGACCTTCTTGAGCGCGAGCTTGTCGACGATGCCCTTGAACGCGGCTGCCTCGACCGCCGAGGGCGGCGAGATGCGGAAGATGAAGGGATTGCCGGTGGTCGTGATCTTGCCGGAGGACGAGGTCTCCACCACCATCGGCGTCTCGTATTCCATCAGCTTGGGCATCACCGCGAGCGTCAGGCTCGAGCCCCAGGCGCCCATCAGCACCGGCACCTTGTCGCTGGTGATGAGCTTTTCGGCGACGGCGGCAGCTTCCGTCGGGTTGCTCTTGTTGTCCTCGATGACGAGCTCGATCTTCTTGCCGAGCACGCCACCCTTGGCGTTGATCTCGTCGGCGGCGATCTTGGCGCCGTTGACAACGTAGGTGCCTGAAGCAGCGAACGCACCGGTGAGCGGCTCATTGACGCCGATCTTGATGGTCTGCGCCCCTGCCGTGCCGCCGAACAAGGCCGTCGCCAGCGCGATTGTCCCAACCAGTCCGAGTGCTCGTGTCATGTTGTCTCTCCAAATCCCACGCTGTTGATGTCTAGAGCAGTCCAGGCTTCGTCACTTCGCGGCGCCGGCACGCCGATCATTCCGCGCCACCTTTTCCGGTGAAGACGCGGCCAAACATGCGCGCGAGCCGGGCGCGCAGAACGTCCGATGCAATCGACCAGAAGCTGAGCTCGGCCGCCTGCTCCGGCGACGCGCCGGACATGTGTCGGTCGAGATTTCCCGCGAACTCCGCAATCAGGCGTCTGGCGAGATCCCGCACCAGGCCGGGCCGGCCGAATTGCGCCAGCATTCCCGTGAGCGTGTAGCCGATCGACAATTCGACGGCGGTCGCCGCGCCGCCTTCGAGCGGCACGAGGCGGTAACGAATCTCGCCTTGCGTCGCCGAATGGCTGCGCTGGTCGGTGCCGATACCGACGATGCGGCCGGAGAGCGTTGCCGGATCGCGTTCGACGCGCGCGGCCCCCTCGAAGGCCGCCGCGATCGGTCCGAGCCTGACCCGGATCAAACCTACGACGCGCTCGGGCTTCGGCGGTGCCGTCAGCGATACGCCGGGCAAGCAGGCCGCGATGGCTGCGATATCATCGAACATCGCGAATACTTTTGCCGGCGGGTGCGGCAGCGTGAAGCGCTGGTCGAGCACGGTCGCCGGCGTGAAGTCCGGGATTCGCCCCGGTGCGGCACTCTCTGATGCCGGCGCCGACGCCTGCGTCGCGCGCCTCGGCTCGTCTCTGGTGGAAGTGGCCCGCCCCGATCCGGCGGGGCCGAGATGGGTCCGGCCCGCATCGGCCTGCGGCGCGATGTTGCGCGCGCGCCGGGCTTCGATAACCGACTGCACCGCCCGCACGATCCCGACATAACCGGTGCAGCGGCAGAGATTGCCGCTGAGGCCGACGCGAATGCGCCGCTCGTCGGCATCGGGCAGACGCAGCACCAGGTCCCGTGCCGCGACCAGCATGCCGGGCGTGCAATAGCCGCATTGCAGGGCATGCTCCCGGGTGAAGGCCGCGCGCAGCTCGGTCGTGACCTCGTCCTCGTCGAGACCTTCGATCGTGGTGACATCCGCGCCCTCGCAGGCGACCGCATAAGTGATGCAGGACCGCGCCGGCACGCCGTCGAGCAGCACGGTGCAGGCGCCGCAAACGCCGTGCTCGCAGCCGAGATGCGTGCCGGTCAGATCGAGCCTGTCGCGGACGAAATCGGCCAGGCTGGTGCGCGGCTCGGCCGACAGCTCCACCGCGCGGCGATTGACGTGAAGCGCGATCGTGGTCATGCCGCGGCCTCCAGGACGGCGCGCTTGAGCACGCTGACATGGATATGGCGCTGCGCGGCATCGTCGATGCCGGCTTTCGCGAGAAGCGCGTCCGCGACGCGGGTGTCGAAACGCTGCTTGTAGTCGGCCGCAATACGCCCGCCGAACAGCTCCGCGGCCTCGGTCACGACGATCGGCGTCGTGTCGATCGCGCCGATTACGATTCGCGCCGAAGCGGCGGCCGGATCGACCAGCACCGCGCCGATGGCATGGGCGAACTCGCCGGTCTTGCGGCAGCTCTTGGCATAGCCCCAATGAGACGAAACCGTTCGTGCCGGAACATGAACGGACTCGACGATCTCGCCGGCGTGCAGCGCAGATTCAAGGGCGCCGACGACGAAAGCCTCGATCGCCATCATGCGCGCGCCGGCGAGGTTGCGCAGCGTCAGCCGCGCGCCCAATGCCGCGAACGCGGACACCCAGTCCGCGGCGGGATCGGCGTGGCTGAGCGAGCCGCCGATGGTGCCGCGGTTGCGCACCGCGCGATAGGCGATATTGGCCGCGACGGCGCGCATGGCGCCGCGCGTCACGTCGGCCGTGCGTCCGTCCTCGATATCGGCATGGGTGACCAGGGCCCCAAGCACGAGCTCATTGCCGGAAACCTCGGCCCGCTTGAGCTCGGACAGGCCGGAGATGTCGACGATCAGCTCCGGCTGCACCAGCCGCAGATTGAGCATCGGACCGAGCGACTGGCCGCCGGCGATGATTTTTGCGGAGCCGCTGCTTGCGGCCAGCATCGACAGGGCCGCGCTGAGATCGCGCGGGCGCTCGTAGCTGAAGGGCGCCGGCTTCATGCCGCGCTCCTTTCGGCGGCGCGCGCGGCCAGCACGGCCGTGACGACGCGATGCGGCGTGATCGGCGATTGCATCAGCTCGACACCGAGCGGGCGCAGCGCATCGTTGACGGCGTTGGCGATCGCGGCCGGCGGCGCAATGGCACCACCCTCGCCGATCCCCTTGACGCCGAACTGCGTGTAAGGCGACGGCGTCTCCATGTGATCGAGACGCGCGGCCGGGACCTCAGTCGGGCCCGGCAGCAGATAGTCGGCAAGCGTCGTCGCCAGCGGCTGACCGGACGCATCGAACGGCATCTCCTCGTAGAGCGCGGTGCCGATGCCTTGGGCGAGGCCGCCATAGATCTGGCCGTCGACGACGAGCGGATTGACCAGCACGCCGCCGTCCTCGACGATCACATAGTCCAGAATTTCCACCTCGCCGAGATCAGGATCGACCGCGACGAGGGCCGCATGCGCGGCGTAGCTGAAGGTTCCGCTGTCGCGCACGGGCTTGTAGCCTTGGGTGACTTCCAGCCCGCCGGGATCGACGTCCGCCGGCAGGTCTTGCGGGCGGCGATACCAGGTGTGGGCGATCGTCTTCAGGCTGACGCTGCCATTGACGCCGCACACTTCGCCATTCTGCAGCACCACGGCCGCCGGATCGTGCTGCAGCAGCTTTGCGCCGATGCGCAGGGCGCGTTCGCCGAGCTCGCGGCAGGCCGTCGCTACCGCGCCGCCCGCCATCACCATCGAGCGCGAGCCCCAGGTGCCGGTCGAATAGGGCGTCATCGCGGTGTCGCCGAGGATAATGCGGATCTTTGCGACGTCGATGCCGAGCATCTCATGCGCGACCTGGGCGAGCGTGGTCTCCATGCCCTGCCCGTGCGAATGCACGCCGACGCGCAATTCGAGGCCGCCGTCCGGCGTCAGCCGTGCCGAGGCCTGCTCATGGCCCGGCACCATCGGGATGCCCCAGCCGGCATAGACCGAGGTGCCGTGCGCGGCCTGCTCGCAATAGATGGAGATTCCGACGCCGATGCGGCGGCCGTCGGTCTCGCCCAGGCTTTGCCTGGCACGAATGGCATCGATGTTAATAGCGGCCAGCGCGCGGCGCATCGCTTGCGGATAATCGCCGCTGTCAAAGTGCTTCCTGGTGATGTTGTCGAACGGCATCTGCTCCGGCTGCACCAGATTGCGCAGCCTGACCTCACCGGGCTCGAGCCCGGCCTCAGTCGCCACGAGATCGAGCATCAGCTCCAGCGCAAAGCAGACGCCGGTGCGCGCGACGCCGCGATACGGCAGGATCGGGCATTTGTTGGTGGCGACCGAGAAGGTGCGGCAGCGATAGGCCGGCATCTTGTAGGGGCCGGGCAGGATGCTCGCGACCTGCGCGGCTTCGAGACAGGCCGAGAACGGATAGGACGAGTAGGCGCCGGAATCCACGGTCGCCTCGCAATCGATGCCGCGCAGCGTGCCGTCGCGGTCAGCATAGAGCGTGATCTTGTAATGATGCTCGCGGCAATTCGAGCTGGCGATGAGATGCTCGCGGCGATCTTCAATCCAGCGCACGGGATGGCCGCGCTGCATGGTCAGCCAGGACAGGCAGACCTCTTCGGGCAGCAAAATTCCCTTGTGGCCAAAACCACCGCCGACATCGGGAGAGATGACGCGGATCTGGCCCTCGTCCATATCAAGGCATTCGGCAAGGCCGCTGCGCGTGATGTGCGGCATTTGCGCCGCCGAATGCAACGTCAGCTGATCGAGCCGGCGGTCGAACGTCGCGACCACGCCGCGGCCTTCCAGCGGCGACATGCACTGCCGCGCGGTCGAGATCTCGCGCGTCACCTTGATCGGCGCGTCGAGTGCTGCGGAGATATCGACCTCGTAATTGGTCTCCAGGAAGACGTTGTCGCCCCAATGCTCGTGCACCAGCGCCGAGCCGGGCTCGCGCGCCTTCAGCATGTCGGTGATCGCCGGCAGCTCCTCCAGATCCAGCGTCACGGAGGCCGCGATGTCCTCCGCCTCGGCCCGCGTCGGCGCCAGGCACATCGCGACGAGCTCGCCGACCTGGCGCACTTTTCCGGTCGCCAGCACCGGCTGCTCGGAAATCTTGAAGCCTGGCAATCCCGACACCGCACGGATCGGCTTGATGCCGACGAGGTCTGCTGCCGTGAAGACGCTGCCGCGATGGCGCTCGGGCACGTGGATGCCGCGAATCCGCGCATGCGCCATCGGGCTGCGCACGAAGGCGACGTCCTGAAGACCGGCGAGCCTGATGTCAGCGACGTACTGGCCGCGGCCGCGCATCAGACGGTCGTCCTCCTTCCGCGGCAGCCGTGCGCCCACGCCCTGCCCGGACTTTCCAGAAGGAAACTCTCGCTCGTTGCGCAACTCCGCGCCCTCCATCGCCGCCCGGCCTTACGCCGCGACGGCTTGCGGCAGGATCGGCGCGACCGCGTCGAAGCGCGTGCCGGCGCGCAGGCAGAACGCCGGCTGCAGCAGGCGCTCGGCGATCACCTCGTTCTTTTCATTGTCCGTCAGAACAAACCGGCCGTTCTTCTCCGAGAGCACCGAGACGTCGGCGTCCATGCCGACTTTGAGCGCGCCGATCTCCCCGCTGCGGCCGAGCATCTTTGCAGGGTTGGAGGTGACCATCGGCACCACCTGCTCCAGCGACAGGCCAAGCGCCATCATCGAGCTCATCGCTTGCACCAGGCTGAACTTGGCCTGGCCTGCGAACGGATGGTTCTCCTCGTCCTCATGCTGGTCCGGCGTTCCGGCCGGCGCGGGCACGTGGGTGTTGTAGCCGTGGATGTCGGCGCCGAGCGTGGCCGGAACGATGCCGGCGGCGATCGCCTTCTTGGCAAGCCGGTAGGAGAAGTGGCTGCCGTGGCCGACATCGACCTTGAGGCCGCGGTCGAGCGCGGCCTGGATCACGGGATGCACCTCGCCCTCGCGGTTGACGAAGCCGCCGGGATGGCGCGTGAACGGATGAGCGAGCACGTCGCCTTCGCGCAGCAGCGGAATCACGCGCGTGAGGATGGTGTCGGCATCCTCGCCATTGGCACCGCTCTCGGGGAGGCCCCAGAGCTGGCCGAAATGCACATAGACCGGCAGATCGGCGCGCTTGCCGATCTCTGCCGCCATCTCGATGACGCGGATGCCCCAGCGCGCGAAGCCGCCGATCTCGGCATGGGCCTTGATGCCGCGCACGATGTCGAGATTGGCCGTCGCCGCCTTCACCGTCGCATCGATGTCGACGCCATCGGGGCTGTAGAGCTGCGGATAGAAATGTCCCTCGAGACCGCCGACGAGATAGGCCGATAGGAAGGCGTAGACGCGCGTGGCCGAGGGCTCGGCGATGAAATGACGGAAGCCGGGCAGCGTCATGCAGGACGGACCGCCCTGGTCGATCACCGTCGTCACGCCCGACTGCACGCCGACCATGTCGGGGTTCATGCCGAAACGTCCCGAGACATATTGATAGACATGCGCGTGGGTGTCGATCAGCCCGGGCAGCACCAGCTTGCCGCCGACATCGACGACCTCCTTCGCACTCGTGGGCAGGATATCAGGCGCGACCGCCGCGATCTTGCCGTTGCGGATGGCGATGTCCCGGATGCCGTCCACGCCCGAGCCCGGACAGATCACGCGACCGCCTCGCAGCAGAAGGTCGAAGCTGGCTGTGACGGACATGACGGTCTCCTCTCCTCACACGGGCGATTGCCTCGCTCGGGAATTACGAAGCATGCTTCGCATTTCGATATACGAAGTATGCTTCGTATTTTGACAAAAGCAAGCATCATGCCATGATCGGGTGGTGATCAATCGGTGGCGGGCGCACTCGAATCGAGCTAAGCGCGGCAGGTCTTGGGTTGGGAGAGCGTGCATTGCGGCAAGCACAGAAGCGTCGCGGCGGGGGCAAGCACCGCCCCTGGCCATTGTCGCAACGTCCCGGCTATCTGATCCGGCGGCTGCACCAGATTCACGTCGCGCTGTTTCAGGACGCCTGCGGCGCGTTCGAGGTCACGCCGCTGCAATACAGCCTGCTCTCGGCGCTGGCAGTGCGCGAAACCGCCGATCAGACCACTTTGGCGGCCGATATCGCCCTCGACCGGACCACGACGACCGGTGCGTTGAAGCGGCTCGCCGCACGAAACCTGGTCGAGCGCGCCGTCAACAAGGACGATCGCCGCGCGCGCTTGTGCCGCCTGACACCGGCCGGCGCCGCGCTGCTGGTCAAGATCGAGGACGCCGCGCGGCGGGCCCATCGTGCGACGCTCGGCGATCTCAGCGAAAAGGAACAGGCGCTCTTCATCGAAATGATGCAGCGCATCGTGGCCGGCAATCCCAGTCGCGACAGCTCCGCTGCCCTATTCGACTAGAAGCTGCTGCTGCACTTTTGAGTTGGGCTGCTCATTTTATCATCGTACCGCCGCCCGGCCATGCAACGTCCTCCGCTTCTCGCCGACTAGCCGGCGCAGAGGAGCGCTGTATCGAACATGTAGCGGCGAGCCGGCGCGTGACGAAGCGCGCTTGAAATTTCAGGTGCAATCCCGCGCGAGGCACGTTGCATCCAGCGTCCGTGCACCCCCTGCTCCGGCGTCTCCGCAACCGATGGCACGATTTATGCTGCGATGATGCGAAGCGTGCTTCGTATTTGGGGGATGTCATGACGGATTCCGAACTTCGCGCTGATATTCACAGCATCGAACCCATTCCCGATGCGGACCGGGACTCGACCGGCCCGCAGCAGATGTGGATCTGGGCCGGCGCCAACATCGCACCGGTGAACTGGGCGCTCGGCGCGCTCGGCATTATTCTCAAGCTCGGCCTGATGGAGACGATCGCGGTCATCGTGCTCGGCAACATCGTGGGCTGCGCGATCTTCGCGACCTTCACGGTGATGGGACACAAGACCGGCGTCAACCAGATGGTATTGAGCCGCTCCGCCTTCGGCGTCCGCGGCGCCTACCTGCCGAGCATCCTGATGTTCGTGATGACGCTGGGCTGGATCGGCGTGAACACCTACTTCCCGGTCAAGGTCTCGATGGGCATCCTCGGCCAGTTCGGTGTTCCCGACACCTGGTTCATCGAGATCGTCGTCATCACGCTGGTGATGGCCGTGCAGGTCCTCATCGGCATCTACGGCTTCTATGCGATCCGCACCTTCGAGAAATACACGGTGCCGCCCACCATCGCCATCATGGTGCTGATGAGCATTTTGGCCTGGACGCGTCCCGGCGTCGTCAACTGGGGCCTCACGACGTCGCTGCCGCCGGGCGCGCATCTGGCGATGCTGACGCTGCTGATGACCGCGATCGGCGTCGGCTGGGGCATTTCCTGGGTGACCTGGGCCTCCGACTATTCGCGCTTCGTGCCGCGCAGCGTGTCGTCGAAATCCGTGTTCTGGTACAGCTATGTCGGCATGTTCGTGCCAACGGTCTGGCTCGGCATTCTCGGCGCGACCATCGCCTCGACGACGCTGGACACGGACCCTGCAAAAATGGTCAGCGCGGTATTCGGCGGTCCCGTCAGCATCCTCGTGCTCTTGATGGTGCTGCACGGTCCGATCGCCACCAACATCCTCAACGTCTACTCGGCGACGCTGGCGGCGCTGAGCGCGGGGCTGAAACTCTCGCGCTTCTGGCTCACGCTCATCGTCGGCGTCGCCGGCTATCTGGTCACGCTCTACTTCATCTTCGCGCCGTCCTTCGCGAAGGCGTTCGACAACTGGATGATCAGCCTGCTGCTGTGGATGAGCCCGTGGGCCGGCGTGGTGCTGGCCGACTTCTTCATCAAGCGGAAGGGCAAGATCGACGTCGCCGAGCTCTATCGCTCGCCGGAGACCAGCGCCTATGGCGACATCAACTGGGCCGGCATGATCGCGTTCTTCGCGGGCCTCGTTGCCGGCTGGCTCGTGGAAGACGGCCTCGTCGGCGCGCTGCAGGGGCCGATCTCGATCAACCTGCTCGGCGGTGCCGACCTGAGCTGGCTGTTCGGCATCGGCGTTGCGGGCCTCGTCTATCTTGGGCTCGGCAAGTTCGCGACCTCGCCCTCCTCGATCGTTGCGAGTAGCGCAGGCAGGTAGTCGCAGATCATGGACTTCGTCCTGCAATCGACGCCCGGAAATGTCCAATGGGGTCTCTGGGATGGACGATCGAAACCGGTGCTCCGGATCGCATCCGGAGACCGGGTGACCATCGAGACGCTGTCGGGCGAACCGGACGATCTGCCTGATCCGTCGCTCGGCTATGATATCGTTCCCGGACATGCAGAGGTGCTGGCAAGCGCCTTTCGCGGTCCGGGGCCGCATCTCCTCACCGGACCTGTTCATATCGAGGGCGCTGAGCCCGGCGACGTCCTCGAAGTGCGCATCCTCAACATCGAGCTGCGCTGCAATTGGGGCTGGAATATCCAGGTCCCGACTCTCGGCACCCTTCCGGAGGATTTCCCGGAGTTCCGCCGCATCCACATTCCCCTGGACCGCGCGCGCAACGTCGCAACACTTCCCTGGGGGCAGGAGCTGCCGCTCGCCCCCTTCTTCGGCAATTTCGGCGTCGCGCCGCCGCCGTCATGGGGTCGGCTGTCCTCGAAGGAGCCGCGCGCGTTCGGCGGCAACATGGACAACAAGGAGCTCGGTGCCGGCAGCACGCTGTATTTTCCGGTGTTCGTGCCGGGCGCGCTGTTCTCGGCCGGCGACGGCCACGCGCTCCAGGGCGATGGCGAAGTCTGCCTGACCGCAATCGAGGCCGCGCTCACCGGCACCTTCGAATTCCACGTCCGCCGTGATCTCCGCCTCACCTCGCCGCGCGCGGAGACGGCGTCGGACTGGATCACCATGGGATTCGACGAGGACCTCGACGATGCGGCCAAGGCCGCGCTACGCGACATGATCGCGCTGATCCGGGAGAGAAGCGGCCTCAGCGCGCAGGATGCCTATACGCTCTGCTCGATTGCCGCAGACTTGCGGGTCACGCAGCTGGTCGACGGCAACAAGGGCATTCACTGCGTACTGGCGAAATCCCGCATGCCCGTGAAGCCAATTTAGGTCCGATCGCTCCAGACGGCGTCGATCAACGACAAACCGCTTCGTACGCAAGATCCTGTCTAGCCCGACGCGTGCGTCTCCGCCGCCCCGGCAAAATCCAGCACGGGCGCGGCCGCGAGCAGCGCCTTGGTGTAGTCGTGCTGGGGATGATCGAATATCTCGTCACGCGAGCCTTGCTCGACGATTTTGCCGCCCTGCATCACCACGACGCGGTCGGCGACCTGCTCGACCGCCGCGAGGTCATGGCTGATGAACAGGCAGGCAAAACCGTATTGCGCCTGCAGCCGCTCGAACAATTTCAGCACCTGCGCCTGAATGGTCATGTCCAGCGCCGAGACAGGCTCGTCCGCCACGACGAAGGCCGGCTCGCGCACGATGGCGCGCGCGATCGCGATGCGCTGCCGCTGCCCCCCGGACAATTCATGCGGCCAGCGCGCAGCCAGACCGGCAAGCCCGACCTCGTCCAGCATCGCCTCGGCTCGCCTGTCGCGCTCGGCCGTCGTCAGTTGCGCCACATGACGCAGCGGCTCGGCGACGATCTCGCCGACGCGCATGCGCGGATCGAGCGAGGAGTAAGGATCCTGGAACACGAGCTGCGAGGCGAGACGAAAGTCGCGATCGATCGTTGCCGTCACGTCCCTGCCCCGGAACCTGATTTCACCACCCGACGTCGGGATCAGCCGCAGCATGGCGCGGCCGAGCGTGGTCTTGCCCGAGCCGCTGCCGCCGACCACGGCGACCGTTTCGCCCGCGGCGATATCGAGATCGACGCCGTTGACGGCGGAGACGCCGGTATCGCGCCGGAACAATCGCTGCCGCCCGGCGAAGCCGACCTTGAGGCCGCGCGCGCTGACGAGAGGCTCGCCACCCTGGCGCGCCTTGGTCGTGGCCCCACGGCGCGGCAGGGCCTCGACCAGCCGTTTGGTATAGGCCTCCCGCGGCGAGAACAGGATTTGCCGCGTCGTGCCGGTTTCGATCATCTTGCCCTGGCGCAACACCAGCGCGCGCTGCGCATAGCGCGAGACAAGGCCCAGATTGTGGGTGATCAGCATCACCGACGTACCGTGATCGCGGGCGAGCCCAACCATGAGATCGAGCACCTCGCGCTGGGTCAGCGTATCAAGCGCCGTGGTCGGCTCGTCCGCGATCAGCAGCTTCGGCTTCAGCAGCATCACCGAGGCCAGCATGATGCGCTGGCGCATGCCGCCGGAGAACTCATGCGGATAGGCGCCAAACGTCCGCTCGGGATCGCGGATCTGCACGCGCGCCAGCATGTCAAGGCAGCGCTGCCTGATCTCGCGCTTGCCGAGCCGCTCGTGCAAGCCGAGCCCTTCGGCCATCTGCGCCCCGACGCTGATGGCGGGGTTGAGCGAGACCATCGGCTCCTGGAACACCATGCCGACGGTGGGCCCGCGCAGCGTCCGCATCTTGCGCGCGGAGACGTTGGCGAGATCAACGCCGTCGAGCACGATGCGGCCGCTAGCCTTGCGCAATCCTGGTGGCAACAGGCCGAGCACCGCACGTGCCGCTGCGGTCTTGCCGCTACCGGATTCGCCGACGATGGCGAGGAACTCGCCGCGCTCGACGGCGAAGGAGACCTCGTCGACGATCACAGCCTTGCTGGCAGCGACCTCAATTCGCAGATTTTCGACCGACAGCAGCGTCATCCGTGCGCCATCCTGGGGTCGAGGCGGTCCCGCAGGGAATCGCCGAGCAGATTGATGCCGAGCAATGTGAGCGCAATGCAGAGGCCCGGCGCGATCGAGAGCCAGGCCGCCGTCTCCATGAACGGACGGCTCGCCGCCAGCATGTTGCCCCAGGTCGGCGCCGGCGGCGGCACGCCAAGGCCGAGGAAGCTCAGCGCGCTCTCGGCCAAGAGCACCCAGCCGAACATGCTGGTCGCGAGCACCGCGACCGGCGCAATCGCATTCGGCATCACATGGCGGATCATCGAATAGACCTCGGAATTGCCGATGACGCGCGAGGCCTCGACATACTCCTTCTCGCGGATCGAGAGCACGGTGCCTCGCACCACGCGGACGACCGACGGGATGTAGGCAAGGCCGAGCGCCAGGATCAGGCCGACCTTGTTGGCGCCAACCACGATCATCACGGCCAGCGCCAGCAGGATGCCGGGGAATGCCAACAGCGCGTCGTTGACGGCCATGATGACGCGGTCGGCCCAGCCGCGGATGTATCCGGCCGTGCAGCCGATCACTATGCCGGCCGTCACGGCGATCAGCACCGTGACAAAGGCAATGACGACGCTGGCGCCGGCCCCGACCATGATGCGGCTGAGCACGTCGCGGCCGAATTCGTCGGTACCGAGCCAGTGCAGCGGCGACGGCGCCTGAAGCCGAGCCCGCAGATTGATCCGCAGCGGATCGAACGGCGTCCAGAAGGCGCCGGTGATGGCCGCACCGAGCAGAATTGCCATCAAGGCGCCGCCGATCGCTGTGTTGGCGCGCATCCTCATGCCACCGCCACCCTGGGATCGAACAGCGGATAGCAGAGGTCGACGATCAGATTGACCACGACGTAGATCACGGCGGTGAACAGCAGGCAGCCCTGCACCACCGGATAGTCGCGGGCGAAGATGGAATCGACCAGCAACCGTCCGAGCCCGGGCAGCGTGAACACGGTTTCGATCACGGCGATACCGCCGAGCAGATGACCGAGCACGAGACCGATCAGCGTCCAGGTCGGCGCGAATGCGTTGGGCAAGACGTGGCGGGCAAGCACGCGCCATTCCGGCACGCCCTTGGCGCGCGCATGCGTGACATATTCGAGCCTGAGCACCTCGATCGAGGCAGCCCGCGCCATACGCGTCAGCACGCCGATCTCCACCATGGTCAGGGTGGCAATCGGCAGCACGATGAAGGTCGCCGCCTGCCAGAAATTCTCCGTGAAAGGCACGTAGCCGATCACCGGCAGCCATTTCAGCTTGAGCCCGAACAGGAGCAGCAGCAACAGGCCGAGCCAGAAGCTCGGAATCGACAGCAGCAGCGTAGCCCCGCCGACGACGGAGAGATCGAGCAGGCTGTTCTGCTTCCACGCTGCGACCAGCCCGGCCGGGACCGCGATGCAGGCCGCCGCTGCGACCGCGACCAGCACGATGACGGCGCTGACCTGGAAGCGATCGAGGATCAGCGGCAGCACCGCGAGATTGTTGGTGATGGAGTGCCCGAAATCGCCTGTCGCAAGCTTCGCGATCCAGTGCATGAACTGGGCTGGGATCGGCTGGTCGAGGCCAAGCTGGGCGCGGAGCTGCGCCGCCTGCGCGGGATCGGCGGCATCGCCGAGCATCACCTGCACGGGATCGCCGGGGATGAGCCGGACCAGCGCAAACACGGCGATCGCGACCAGCAGCAGTGTCGGGATCGTCATGACCAGCCGTCTTGCGAGGTAACCCAACATCGCGCGCCCCTGCTCTACTCGACCGTGACGCCCCAGAACCGCGGCTGGGGATAGAGCCAGCCGGCATAGCCCTTGATGCCCGTGCGCAGCGCCGTCAGCTCGGCGCCGTTGAACAGCACGATCATCGGCACATCGGCGATGAATCGCCTGTGCATCTCGTCGAACAGCGCCTGCCGTTTCGCGGTGTCATCGATCATCATGGACTGGCGCAGCATTTCCTGCGCCTCCGGATTGTCCCAGACCTTGCGCGGCTGCGTCGCCTTCGGCCCGGTCAGCATCTCGAAGCTCAGCGAGGGATCGAGCCGCGCCGAATAGGTGAAGGCCATCGACTGGTAGTCGCCGCGGTTGTAGCGATCGAGTTGCGCTGCCCAGTCCATGACCTCGAGCTCGATGTTGATCCCCGCGGACTGCGCCATCGCCTGCACCAGCACGGAGGCATCGAACACATAGCTGTAGCGCTTGTTGGTGATCATCTTGATCGGCTGGCCGCGATAGCCGGCCTCCAGCAGCAGCTTCTTGGCCTCGGCGATGTTCTGTGCATAGCCGTGCGACTGCGCCTCGCTGTAGAACGGGCTGCCGAGCGGCAGCGCGGAATTGTTCGGACGCGCGGTGCCCATCATCACGGCGTCCGCGATCTGCGCGGTATCGATGGACAGCGCGATGGCACGGCGGATGCGGACGTCCTTCAGCAGCGGATCCTTGGTCTGGAACAGGATGCCGGTGAGGCCGAGCGCCGGCGTGATGCTGAGCTGCACCTCGGGACGCGATTTGAGCTCTTCGAGATCGGGGATCGACAGGCTCAGGATCACGTCGAGCGAACCGCTGAGCAGCCCAGCCTTCGCGGCCGAACTGTCCGGGATCACATTGAAGCGTACACGATCGACCTTGACGTCCTTCGCGCCGGTGTAGCCGGTACGCGGCTCGCTGCGCGAGACATAGCCCTCGAAACGGACGATATCGACATATTGCCCTCGCTTCCATTCAGCGAGCTTGAACGGGCCGGTGCCGACAGGGGCAATCCACTTGCCGTCGGGGGCGACGGAATCGCGGTGGATGATCGCGGTCTGGCCGCAATCGGGCCGCGCCAGGGTCGGAAGGAACAGAGCTGTCGGCTGGTCAAGCGTGATGGCGACGGTCTGCGGATCCGGCGCCTCGATCTTCTCGATCCGCGCAATACCGGTCGCGCCGAACTCGGAGAGGCAGCGCCATTGCGTCGCCGGATCCAGCCAGCGCTTCAGTGACCAGACCACGTCATCGGCCGTCATGGTCGCGCCGTTGTGGAACTTGACGCCTTGCCGCAGGCGGAACGTGTAGGTCTTGCCTTCGTTCGAAACAGCCCAGCTGTCGGCCAGCATCGGACCGATCGAGGTATCGTCGCGGAAGGCGACCAACCCTTCCACCACATGCCCAATGACACCGTCGGTGTTGGCGTCGCGATTGGTGCCGGGATCGGTCGAGCGGATGTCGGCGTTGAGCCGCGTCCGCAGCAAGGTCTCGGCATCGGCCCTCCCCAGCATGGCCAGCAGGGCCAACGCGGCCAGACCGACCGCCCATGCCGGCGATGGCCGACGCCGACGCATCACGCCGCCCCCGCCCCGGCCGACCGCTCGAACGCGGCCCGCCCGATCTCGTCGATCTCGAGCCGGTACTCGGTGAACTCGCGATTGAGCGCGGGCAGCGGCGCCGCCTGCATCAACCCGCTCGCCGGCTCCATCAGGATCATCGCCACGGTGGCGCTGAGATTGTTGCTGAGATTGCGGCGCGGCGGACGGCACACCGACCAGGGATAGGCGAACTCGTCGAACAGCGCGTTCTTGACCGTGTCGAAGGTGATGCTGCCGATGTGCGGCTGGAGCAGATCGCGAACGCGAATGTCGCGGTAGAGACTGTCCGGCGTATCCTGGATACCGGCGTCCTTGAGCTTGCCGAGCGCAACTGGGCTCACGAAGTGATTGGCGTGCACGAGCAGGCCGTTCTGCGGATGCACCTGAAAGGTCTCATCCGGCGCGCATTCGAAATCGATCGCCACGCCCTCGCGATGGCTGACGATCATGTTGTTGGCCGCGGATTTCTTCGTGCAATAGACCGCACGCATGGCAAGCGCGACGTGCTCCTGCTCCAGCACCTTGCGACGGATCAGCGCCAGCGGCACACCGACCTGGCGATAGTCACGGTCACTTTGGAGATAGTTCGCAGTGATCGCGATGCCGACCGCGTTGAAGCCACAGCGACCGAGCGCGCCGGCCTCGGTGAAGGTCATGAGATCAGGACCGTCATCGCGGCGCACCTTCAGCACCACCGCGGTCTCCGCGCATTCGCGCTTCCAGTCCCAGTTCTGGGCATGGATCAGACGACCGCTGCCGGTCGCCGTCGGCAGCACAACGACGCCGGTGCAGCCATCGGGCTCATCGGGCGCCTTCAGGCGCGCGCGGATTTTTGGATTGGCAAGCTTGAGGATCTCCGTGCGGGCGTTGAGCAGCACGATGTCTTCGAACGGAACGTCAGCGCCCTCGGCGATGCCGCGCATCTCCTCGATATAGCTCGGCTCGAACGCCTCAATGACGGGCAGATAGTCCCGCACCAACTCGGACACGCCCTTCGCGTCGAGCGAGAGCTCCTTCAACTGCGCGAAGTAATGCGTGGTCCCCTTCTTGATGCGGCTCGCCGCCTTCTGTCCGTACTGACGTCCGCGCTCCCGGGGCGGACCCGAAATTTCGATCAGGGGGAAGGGTTCGACCATGGGGATGCCAAGTTCCTTTTGCTTTCTCATGAAGCCTAATGTATTTTGTGATGACATGAAACAAAAATCTTCCGCCTCGAAATCCACCGTGGAAAAAACGCCTCCAAGCCGGCTCCAGCGCGAATTGTCCGCCGGGATCGTCGAGCTGATCCGGAGCGAAGGACTCGCGCCGGGAACAAGGCTTGCTGAAGTTGCGCTCGCCGAACGCCTCCAGGTCTCGCGCACGCCGGTGCGTGCCGCGCTGAAGCTTTTGGCGCGGCGCAAGCTCGTGCACGCCGGCGAAAGCCGCGGCTATTTCGTCGCGGACAGCGCCCCTGCCCTGCACAAGGCGCCGCCCAAGCCAAGCCCCGACGATACCGACCGGCTGTTCCTTGCGATTGCGCGCGATCGCCGCGCCGGCCGGCTGCCCGACGAAGTGTCCGAGCGCGATTTGATGCAGCGCTACGATGCGACGCGGCCGGTCGTGCAGCGCGTGCTCACCAAGCTTGCCGAAGTTGCGGCCGTGCAGCGCAAGCCGGGACATGGCTGGCGCTTCCAGCCGACGCTTGCGGATACAAAGGCGCGCGATGAGAGTTACCGATATCGCCTGCTGATCGAACCGGCCGGCCTGCTCGAGCCCGGATTCCAGCTCGATCCGGCATGGGCCGGCGAGATGCGCCGCCGTCATCAGGAGATGCTGGCGATGCCGTGGAGCGACACGGCCAGCATCGCGCTCTACGAAATGAACGCGGCCTTTCACGAAGGCCTCGCCGCCGCATCAGGCAACCGCTATCTGCTGGTCGCCGTTCAGCAGCAGAACCGGCTGCGGCGCTTCGGCAATTACGACTGGACCTTCGGCCATGAGCGCGTGATCGTGAACTGCCGCGAGCATCTCGCCATCCTCGACCAGCTCGAAGCCGGCCAGAACGAGGCCGCCGCTGCGCTACTGCGCCGGCATCTCGAAGGCGCCGCCAAGCTCAAGCGCAGCCCGGCCAATTCCAACGCCCCATCAAAGACCGCCTAACGATTTGCAAGAGCTGCCATGACCATGAATGCGTTCGCCTCGTCCAACAGCCCCCTCACCCGCGAGGCCATGGAGCCGTTCTGGCTGCCGATGACGCCGAACCGGCAGTTCAAGTCGAAGCCGCGCATCTTCGTCGGCGCCGAAGGAATGCACTACGTCACCGATGACAACAGGCGCATTCTCGACGGCATGGCGGGGCTGTGGTGCGTGAACGCAGGCCATGCGCAGCGGCGCATCGTCGAGGCGATCCAGGCGCAGGCGGCGAAGCTCGACTTCGTCTCCTCGTTCCAGATGAGCCATCCGGCCGCCTTCGAGCTTGCCCGTCGCATCACCGAGATCGCGCCCGCCGGCCTCGACCACGTCTTCTTCACCAATTCCGGTTCGGAAGCGGTCGACACTGCGCTGAAGATCGCGCGCGGCTATCACCGCGCCCATGGGGACGCCAGCCGCATCCGCTTCATCTCGCGCGCCAAGGCCTATCACGGCATGGGATGGGGCGGCCTGTCGGTGAGCGGCATCGTCCGCCACCGCCGGGATTTCGGTCCGCTGCTCCCGGAGGTCGATCATCTCCCGCATACCCATAACCCCGAGCACGCGGCGTTTTCGCGCGGGCAGCCGCAATGGGGCGCGCATCTCGCCGACGAGTTGTCGAAGCTGCTGCAAGTCCACGATCCCTCGACCATTGCCGCCGTCATCGTCGAGCCCGTTACCGGCTCCGGCGGCGTGCTGCCGCCGCCGGTCGGCTATCTCGAGCGGCTGCGAAAAATCTGCGACCAGCACGGTATTCTCCTGATCTTCGACGAAGTCATCACGGGGTTTGGCCGCCTGGGCGCGGCGTTCGGCGCCAACGCCTTCGGCGTGACGCCTGATATCATCACCTGCGCCAAGGGCATGACCAATGCCGCGGTGCCGATGGGCGGCGTCATCGCCAGCGGCAAGGTCTATGATGCGCTGATGCAGGGGCCGGACAACGCGATCGAGCTGTTCCACGGCTATACTTATTCGGCGCATCCGCTCGCCTGCGCCGCGGGCCTAGCCGCGCTCGACGTGTACCAGGATCTCGGCCTGTTCGAGCGGGCGCGCCGCCTCGCGCCGGTGTGGGAGAACCATGCGCACGGCTTGCGCGACCTTCCTCACGTCATCGATATCCGCAACATCGGGCTGTTGGCCGCAATCGACCTGAAGCCGCGCGAGGGCGCACCAGGCGCGCGCGGCAGCGAGTGCGCCAACCGCTGCTATGAGGACGGCATCCTGATCCGCGGCAGCGGTGACACGCTGTTGATCTCGCCGCCCCTGATCATCACAGAAGAGCAGATCGCGGACATTTTTGCTGCGATCCGCCGCGCCCTGACCGGGATCAGCTGACGTTGCCCTCTACGTCGCCGGCAATGCGTCCAGGTGGCACGCCACCCATTGCTCGCCTTCAGTCGAACGGAGCTGCGGCTCTTCCGTGCGACAACGGTCGAACACGTAGGGGCAGCGGGTGTGGAAGCGGCACCCGCTGGGCGGATTGATCGGGCTCGGCACGTCGCCGCCGAGGATGATCGGATTGCGCTGGGCGCCGGGCTCGGGCAGCGGCACCGCCGAGAGCAGCGCCTTGGTGTAGGGATGCCTCGGCGCGGCAAAGATCTCCCGGCGCGGCGCGACTTCGACGATCTTGCCGAGATACATCACCGCGACGCGATGGGTCATGTGCTCGACGATGGCGAGGTCGTGGCTGATAAACAGCAGCGCGAGGCCGAATTTCTGCTGAAGGTCCTGCAACAGATTGACGACCTGTGCCTTGACCGACACGTCGAGCGCCGAGACCGCCTCGTCGCAAACGATCAGCTCGGGCTCCGCCGCGAGCGCTCGCGCGATGCCGATACGCTGGCGCTGGCCGCCCGAGAATTCATGCGGCCGGCGGTTCAGCGCCTCGCGCGGCAGCCTCACCGTGTCCATCAGCTCGGTGACGCGGACCTCGAGATCCTCCCTGGATTTGGCGAGGCCGAAATTGCGGATCGGCTCGGCGAGAATGTCGCGCACGCGCATGCGCGGATTGAGGCTGGAGAACGGATCCTGGAACACGACCTGCACGCGCCGGCGCATCTGGCGCATCGTGCTCGGATGTGCGTCGTCGATGCGCTGGCCGTCGAGGATCACCTGCCCCGACGTGATGTCGAACAGCCGCAGGACGGCGCGGCCGACCGTCGACTTGCCGCAGCCGGACTCGCCGACCAGCGACAGCGTCTCGCCCTTCGCGATCTCGAAGGACACACCGTCGACTGCGTAGACCCATTCGGACTTTCGCCCGAACAGACCCTTGTTGACCGGAAAATGCTTCTTGAGGTCGTTGACCTGGAGCAGCGGAACACTCATGCCGCAACTGCTCCCTTGGCCGCGTAGTGGCAGGCGGCAATGTGGCGGGGCCCCTTCTCCTCGAGCCCGGGCGCGTATTGGCGGCAGAGATCGGTCGCAAGCGCACAGCGCCCGGCAAACACGCAGCCGATGATCGGCTTGCGCAGATCGGGCACCTGACCGGGAATCTCGGCGAGCCGCCTCGCGGTACCGGTCAGCGAAGAGCCGAGCCGCGGCACCGCGCCGAGCAGGCCTTGCGTATAGGGGTGGCGCGGCGAACGGAACAGCTCGGCGACCGGCGCCTCCTCGACCTTGCGGCCGGCATACATGACCATGACGCGCTCGGCGATCTCTGCGACGACGCCGAGGTCGTGGGTGATCAGGATGATCGCTGCACCAACCCGATGCTTCAAGTCGAGCATCAGCTTGAGAATTTGCGCCTGGATGGTCACGTCGAGCGCGGTGGTCGGCTCGTCCGCGATCAGGAGTTTTGGATTGCAGGCCAGCGCAATCGCGATCATCACGCGCTGGCGCATGCCGCCGGAGAGCTGGTGCGGATATTCGCGCACCCGCCGTTTCGGCTCCGGGATTCCGACCAAGGTCAGCATCTCGACCGCGTGGGCCTCGGCGGCCTGCTGGTCCAGGCCCTGATGGATCATCAGGGTCTCGCGGATCTGGCGGCCGACGGTCAGCACCGGATTGAGGCTGGTCATCGGCTCCTGGAAGATCATCGAAATGTCGTTGCCGCGGATCGCGCGCATCTCGCGGTCGGACAGTTCGAGGAGATCCTTGCCCGCGAAGCGGATGCTGCCGGCGATCCTGCCGGGCGGCTCCGGCACCAGCCGCATCAGCGACATCGAGGTCACCGACTTGCCGCAGCCGGACTCACCGACGATGGCGAGCGTCTCGCCCTCGTTGACATGGAAGGACACACCGTCGACCGCGCGGTTGATGCCGCTGGGGGTCCGGAAATGGGTCTGGAGGTTCTCGACTTCGAGCAGCGCCATCGTGATCAGCCTCTCGACATCACAGGCTCTTGGCCATGCGCGGATCGAGCGCATCGCGAAGGCCGTCGCCGAGCAGATTTACGGCAAGCACGGTGACGGACAGGAAGGCCGCCGGGAAGAACACGATGTAAGGCTTGACCTGCCAGAGCGCGCGGCCCTCGGCCATGATGTTGCCCCAGGACGGAATCGTCGGCGGGGTGCCCGCGCCGATGAAGGACAGGATCGCCTCCGTGATCATGGCGCTGGCGCAGATATAGGTCGCCTGGACCAGCATCGGCGCGAGCGTGTTGGGCAGGATGTGGCGCAGGATGATCATCGGCGTACGCGTGCCGCAGGCGACCGCGGCGTCCACATAGGGCTGCTCGCGCAGCGACAGCACGACGCTGCGAACAAGACGGGAAACCCGCGGGATCTCGGCGATGGTGATCGCCAGAATCACGTTACCGACGCTGCCGCGCGTCAGCGCCATCAGCGCGATCGCCAGCAGGATCGGCGGGATCGACATCAGGCCGTCCATGAAGCGCATCAAGATGCCGTCGGCCCAGCGGATGAAGCCGGAGACGATGCCGATGGCAAGGCCGATCGCGGACGCGAAGATCGCAACCGACAGGCCGACCGTGAGCGAGACCCGCGCGCCAAACAGCACGCGCGAATAGACGTCGCGGCCGAGCACGTCGGTGCCAAACCAGTAAAGCGCCGACGGCGCACGGGTGCGTTTTGCGGGCGCGAGTGCGGTCGGGTCGACCGTGAAGAGATAGGGCGCGAAGACTGCCATCAGGACGAGCATCAGCAGCAGCGCGCCGCCGATGGCGACCGTCGGATGACCGCGCAACAGGCCGATGAAGCCGCGCCGGATCTTGACCGGCCGCAGGATCTCCGGCAGTTGCGGCGCGAGGACGAAGCCGGCCGGAAGCGATTGGGGATTGACGGTGGTGTCGGTCAATAGCGGATCCTCGGGTCGACGAGCGTATAGGTGACGTCGATCATCAGATTGACGAGGACGTAGACGAAGCTGAACAGCAGCACGATGCCCTGGATGACGGGATAGTCGCGGCGCAGGATCGCATCGATCGTGAGCCGGCCGAGGCCGGGGATCGCGAACACGCTTTCCGTGACCACCGCGCCGCCGATCAGGAGCGCGATGCCGATCCCGATCACGGTCACGATCGGCACCGCCGCGTTCTTCAGTGCGTGAATGAACAGGATGCCGCCCTGCCCCATGCCCTTGGCGCGCGCGGTGCGGATATAGTCCTGCTGCAGCACTTCGAGCATGGCGGCGCGGGTGATGCGCGCGACCAGCGCGATGTAGACGCAGCCGAGCGCGATGGCCGGCAGGATCAGGTTTTGCAGCCACGGCCAAAAGCCCTGCGTGAGCGGCGTATAGCCCTGCACCGGAAGCCATTCGAGCTCGAGCGCAAAGATATAGGCGAGGATGTAGCCGACCACGAAGACGGGCAGCGAGAAGCCGAATACGGCAAATCCCATGATGACGCGGTCGATCAGGCTGCCGGCCTTCCACGCCGCCAGCACGCCGAGCGGCACGGCGACCACGATCGTGAGCAGCAGCGTGACGATCATCAGCGACAGCGTCGGTCCGAGACGCTGTCCGATCATCGTCGAGACCGGCAGATTGGTGAAGATCGAGGTGCCGAGATCACCATGCAGGATGCGCCAGACCCAGCTTCCGAACTGGATCAGGAACGGCCGGTCGAGGCCGAGGCTCTGGCGGATGCGCTCCACATCCTCCGGGCTTGCCTGGTCGCCCGCGATCACCACTGCCGGATCTCCCGGCGCGATGTAAAGCAGGCTGAACACGAACAGCGCGACGATTGCCATGACCGGCAAGGTCGCGACGATGCGACGGAGGATGTAGGAGAGCATCTGGCTTCAGCGCACGATCATGCCGATTTCGACACGCCCCAGAACAAGGGCACCGGTCCCTTGGTAACACCGGAGACGTTCTTGCGCCACGCGGTGTAGCCCAGGAAGAAGCCGGTCGGAGCGTAGACGACGTCGTCCATCGCCGCTTTGTTGAGACGGCCGATGGCGGCCTTCTCCTCGTCGATGTTCTTGGCCTCGAACCACGACGCCACTTCCTTTTCGGTGCCCGGGCTGGTCGGCCAGCCGAACCACGCCTTGTCGCCGGTGGCGCGAATGGCGGTGTAGGCCGCCGGATTGACGCAATCCGCGCCGGCATGCCAAGTGTGGAACATGTTCCAACCGCCCTGTCCGGGCGGTGTCTTCTGCGCGCGTCGCGCGCCGACGGTGCCCCAATCGGTCGCCACGAAGTCGACATTCATGCCGAGCTGCTTCAGGAGGTCCGCGGTCACGTCACCCATGGCCTTTGTGATCGGCTGATCCTGCGCGACGAGGCAGGTCACCGGCTGGCCGGAATAGCCGCTCTCGGCGAGCAGCTTCTTGGCGGCATCGAGGTCGCGCTTGCCCTTCAGGATTTCGCCGCCCATCTCGGTATAGAGCGGTGTATCCGGCGTGAAGTAGCTGGGCAGCGACTTCCACAGCGAATTGTCGTCGCCGACGATCGCGCGCATGTAGTCTTCCTGGCTGAGCGCCATCATCACCGCACGCCGCGCCTTGACGTCGTTGAAGGGCGGGTAGAGGAAATTCATGCGGAACGAGCCGATATTGCCGAGGGGATCGCCGATATCGACGCTGATGTTCTTGTTCTTCTTCAGAACCGGAACGAGATCCGCGATCGGATTCTCCCACCAGTCGACCTCGCCGTTCTGCAACGCGGCTGCCGCGGTTGCCGCGTCAGGCATGATCACCCACTCGACGCGATCGACCATCACCTGCTTGCCGCCGGCGAGCCATGACGGCTTCTCCTGCCGCGGGACGTAGTCGGTGAATTTCTCGAACACCGCTTTCGCGCCGGGGACCCATTCAGCCTTGGCGAATTTTAGCGGACCGGAGCCGACATATTCCGAGATCTGCTTGAACGGGTCGGTCTGCGCGATGCGCTCCGGCATGATGAAGGCGACCGGCGCGTTGTTCTTGCCCAGCGCAAACAGCATTTTCGGGAAAGGCTGCTTCAGCACCCATTTGAAGGTACGGTCGTCGACGGCGGTCAGCTCCTGCTGGAGCGCCTTGATCATCAGGCCCATCGGATCGCGCACCGCCCAGCGGTTGAGGCTCGCGACGACGTCCTTGCTCAGCACCGGCTCGCCGTCGTGGAATTTGAGCCCGGACCGCAGCTTGAAAATCCAGGTCGTGCCGTCGTCGCTGACCTGCTCGGACTCGACCATCTGCCGCTGCGGCTGGAACGAAGAATCGATGCCGTAGAGCGTGTCCCAGACCATCGCGGCCGCGTTGCGGACGACATACTGCGTGCCCCAGATCGGATCGAAATTGGCGAGATTGGCTTGGGGCACAAATCGCAGGGTGCGGGCTGCTGCGCCCTGAGCGATCGCAGGGGCCGAAAGGCCACCCGACAATGCCAAGCCGCCAGCGCCAGCCAGTCCCTTCAATACGGTCCTGCGATCCATGAAGTCCTCCCAGTAATGCCGTGATACCGGCCAATCATTGGCCAAAGGCAAGTGAAACAGAGCCCATTGGCCTGCAAATGGTATGCCAGTAAATGGGCCTCCGCCACCGACTTTTGGGCCGAACCAGGTTGATTTGACCGCGGCCTCAGAGGGCGGCCGCGAGCGCAGGCCCAGTCTCGATATGCGGGATCGCCTCGACCAGCTTGCGCGTGTAGTCGGTCTTCGGATTATCGAACAGCGCCCTGCTCTCCCCCTGCTCCACGATGCTGCCGTTGCGCAGCACGATGGTGCGGTCGCACAGCATGCGCACCACGTTGAGATCGTGGCTGACGAACAGAAGTGCGATGTCGTTCTCGCGCCGAAGGCGATCAAGCAGTTGCAGCACAACCGCCTGCACCGAGACGTCAAGTGCGGCGGTCGGCTCATCCAGTACCAGAAGCCGCGGCCGGCAGGCGATGGCACGGGCAATGCCGACGCGGGCCTTCTGGCCGCCGGAGAGCTGATGCGGAAAGCGCGGCAGCAGGTCGAGCGGCAACCCCACCCGCTCGGCGCACTCTTCCACCCGCTTGCGCAGCGCGTCACCCCCACGCATGCCGTCGAGACGCATCAAAGGATGGGCGATGCAGTCGAAGGCCGTGTAGCGCGGATTGAGGCTCTCGTTGGGATCCTGGAACACGATCTGGATGTCCTTGCGGAAGCGCGAGCGGTGGAAATCGCGCGCCGCGACATGGCCGATCGACTGTCCGTCGAACACGATATCGCCCTCGCTCGGGTCGATCAGGCGGCAGATCATCCGCGAGGTCGTGCTCTTGCCGGATCCGGATTCGCCGACGAGGCCGACGCTCTCGCCGCCTGCCATCGTCATCGAGAAGTCGGCGACAGCGGCAGAGCCCTGGTCAAAACGTTTTGCGAGCTTGCGCACCTCCAGCAGCGGCGGCGTACCGTGTGCGGGCGCGGGCCTCGGCTTGCTGACAACGGCCGCGGTGCGCTCCCGCTCCTCCTCCGTCACGAGATCCTCGATCCGGGATGTCGCGGTGGGCGATGCCGCAACGAGGCGTTTTGTGTAAGCGTGCTGTGGCGCGGTGAAGAGAATCTTGGGACTTGCCTCCTCGACGATGCGGCCGCGCTCCATCACGGCAATGCGGCGGCAATAGCGCGCTGCGAGCCCGAGATCGTGCGTGATCAAAATCGTCGCCATGCCGCGCGCGGCGGCGATCTCCGCAAGCAGGTCCATCACAACCTTCTGGGTGGTGACATCGAGGCCGGTGGTCGGCTCGTCCGCGATCAGCAGCGCGGGATTGCAGGAGATCGCGATTGCGATCATCACGCGCTGGCACATGCCGCCGGAGAGCTCGTGCGGATAGGCGTTCATCCGCGCTTCGGGGTCGCGGATCTGGACGGCGCGCAGCAACTCCAGCGCCTCGGCGCGCGCGGCGTCCTTCGATATCTTCTTGTGCGTAAGGATCGCATCCGCGATCTGGAGACCGATCGCGCGGATGGGGTTTAGCGCCGCCCGCGGATTCTGGAAGATCATCGACATCGCGGCACCCTGGAGCTGACGGAGGTCGTCTCCCCTGAGTTTTGTCACGTCCTGTCCGCGGAACAGGATTTTGCCGCCGGTGACGCGCCCGGCCGCATCGAGCAGCCGTGTCGTTGCGAACCCTGTGACCGACTTGCCCGAGCCGCTCTCGCCGACAAGGCCAAGCATCTCGCCCTTTGCGACGGTGAGCGTGATGCCGCGCACCGCCTCGACCACGCCACGCCGCGTCGTGAACGCGACCTGGAGGTCGTTGATCTCTAGCAGGTCCTCGCTCATGTGCGCATGCGGGGATCGAGAATGTCCCGCATCCCGTCCCCGAGGAGATTGAAGCACAGCACGGCCATCATCAGCGCAAGGCCCGGAAAGGCCACCAGCCACCACCGCCCGGTCGAGATGAAGCGTGCGCCTTCCGCGACCATGATGCCCCATTCCGGCGTCGGCGGCTTGACGCCGAGGCCGATGAAGGACAGACCGGCCGCATTGAGAATGGCCCAGCCGAGGTTGAGTGAGATCTGCACCGCCATCGCCGGCAGGATGTTCGGCAGCAGAAAGCGCAGCACCACCGAAAAATGGCTCTCGCCGCAGGCGCGCGCGGCTTCCACCCAGCCGACGTTGCGGCGGACGTTGACCTCGGCCCGCGCGAAACGGATGTAGAAGGGAAGATTGATGATCGCGGTTGCGATCACGATGTTCTCGATCCGGTTACCGAGCGCTGCGACCATCGCCATGGCCAGCACGAACAGCGGGAACGCCATCATCACGTCGACGAAGCGGCCGACCGCGCGGTCAAGCTTGCCGCCAGTATAACCGCAGAACGCGCCGACGACGGCGCCGATTACGAAGGAGATACCGACCGCCGACACCGCAATCGTGAGGTCGAGCCGCGCGGCGATGACGAGGCGGCTGAACACATCGCGCCCGAGCTGGTCGGTGCCGGCGAGATGAGCCGCGCTCGGCGGCAGTAGGGCTTCCGAGACATTGGAGACCACAGGATCGTAAGGAACGATCCAGGGGCCGAAGATCGCGAGCAGAACGAACAGCATTACACCGGCTGCGGCCACAGCCGTAAGCGGGTTGCCGCGGAGGATCCAGACCGAATGACGGAGGGTTGCGCTGGTCATTCGATCGACACCCTGGGATCGGCGATGCCGTAGCAGACATCGACGATGAGATTAACCAGCACGAAGATGCCAGCCATCAGCAGCACAAAACCCTGCACCGGCGCATAGTCGGAGGACAACAGCGCATCGAGCGCGTAGGACGCCACGCCCGGCCAGGAGAACACCTTCTCCACCAGCACATTGGCGCCCAGCATGGTCGAGAACACGATGCCGGCGATGGTGATGACGGGGAGGATCGCGTTCCGGAGCGCGTAGGTGACGACCACCTTATGCCAGGACAATCCGACCGAGCGCGCGGTGCGGACGAAATCGCTGCCGAGCGAGACCAGCATCGAGGCGCGTGTGATCCGCGCCAGCGGCGCGATGACAAACAGCGCCATACTCACCGCCGGCAGGATCAGCTGCTTGCAGGCCGCCCACCAGCCCTCAAAATCTCCAGCCAGCAGGAAATCGATCGACAGGAAGCCGGTGCGTGACGGCGGCAACGACGTGAAGACGTCAATGCGCCCGGTCGGATCGGGTGCGAGCCCGAGCAGGTAGTAGAAGACGTAGATCAGCAAGAGGCCAGAAACAAAGGTCGGCACGCAGACGCCGAGCGCGCAGAACAGCCGTACGCCGTGATCGACTGCCGACCCCGGCCGCAGCGCCGCGACCACGCCGAGCGGCACCGCAGCGATCAGCGCAATCAACAGCGCGGTGAAGGTGAGCTCCAACGAGGCCGGCAGCCGCTCGCGCAGATCCTTGAGCACCGGCTGCCCCGTCATCATGGAGCGGCCGAGATTGCCGCGGCCGATGTCGGAGAGATAGAACACGAGCTGCTCCGGCACCGACTTGTCGAGCCCCATCTGCTTGCGGATCAGCTCGATCTCCTCCTTGCCGGCGTTAGGCCCCGAGGCGAAGAACACCGCGGGGTCGCCGGGCAGGACGCGCATCAGGAGAAAGGTGAAGACCAGCACACCGAACAGCGCCGGCAGCGACGACAGAAGCCGCCTGCCCGCCCGCACCATCGTTGCGCCAAGACCGGTCTTCACGATTCAGAACTCCCCAGCGTTTGACGCTATCACTTGCGGCTGACGTCGCGATAGTCGACCTGACGATGGAACTCGTAGGTGTATCCCTCGACCGACGAGGCCATCACCGCATCCTGGTTCGGCTGCCACAGCATCACCTGCGGCATCAGGTCGAAATGCATCGCATTGAGCTTGCGGCCGGCTTCCTCATACTTGGCCTTATCCGGCTCGAACCGTGCTTCCTGCGCGATCGCAGCAAGGTCCGGGTTGTTGATCGAGCTGTAATTCCACCGCTGATTACCGGTGTAGAAGTTGCGGTAGAAGTAGTCGGTCGACGGCAGCCAGGCGACGATGCCTTCGGTGTAGAACGGAAGCTTCTTCTCGTTGATCTGTGTCGACATCTGCGCATCCGGCAGCTTCTGGATGTCGACCTTGATCCCGATCTTGCCAAGCGATTCCTTCACCAGCGCGGCCATCGGCTCCGCGGTCGAGGCCTGGCCGACGTTGAAGCTGAAGGTGGTCGAGAAGCCTTCCGGAAGGCCTGCGGCCTTGAGATATTCGCGGGCCTTGTCGAGATCGAGCTTCACCGGCTGCTGGAACGGATAGATGCCGTTCGCCGGTTTGCCGTCTGCCCAGGTCGCGCCGAACAGCGGCGAGCCGCGGCCGAACAGCGCCGCCTTGAACATGTCGTCATATGGCAGCGCGTAGGCGATGGCGCGGCGGACATTGACGTTGTCGAACGGCGGCATCTGGTTGTTCATCGAGACGAAGGTGATCGCATTGTATTGCGGCGTGGAGATCACCTTGAGCTTGCCCTTGGCCTCGAGCGACTGCACGTCGCTGGCCTGGAGATCGACGACGATATCAGCATCGCCGCGCTCGACGAGGTTGGCGCGCGTTGCCGGCTCCGGCACCGACTGAATGATCACACGCTTGAAGAACGCCGGCTTGTTGGCCGAGCCGCGATTCCAGGCCTCGTCGCGCTTGAGCATGACCTGCTCACCGGGCTTGAAAGTTTCCACAACATAAGCGCCGCTGCCGGCGGTGTGCTCCTTCAGCCACGCGGTCGCCCAGGGATCATCCGCGGTAGCGTGCTCCTTCGCGACCTTCGAGTTGATGATCATGGGATAGACGGTGGCGAGATTTGGCAGCGCGAGCTTGTCGGGCTTTGGCAGCGTCACCTCGATGGTCAGAGGATCGATCACCTTGAACTGATCGGCCGACGTCAGCGACCCCGTCAGCAGCTGCGCCTTGCCGAGGATCGGTGCGGTGACGCAGCGATCGAGCGACCATTTCACGTCCTCGGCCGTGACAGGCGAGCCGTCCTGGAATTTTGCGTCCTTGCGCAAGCGGAAGGTGATCTTCAGGCCGTCCGGGCTGACGTCGTAGCTCTCGGCGAGCTCGCCCGTGATCGTGTCGAGATCGAACACCCATTTGCCGTTGAGCTGCTTGCGGCCGAACGCCACCAGCCGGTCATAGGTGCTCATGCTCAGCGCGAACGACTCGCGCGTCGAGCCCGGAATGTTGGGATCGAGCGTGTTCACCGATGCGCCGGTGACGTAGCGCAATGTCTCGGCCCTGGTCTGCGCCTGCGAAGGCGCGGTGGCGATGAGCAACAGCGCGGTGGTGGCGAGGACGCCGGCCGCCGGCCTGAAAGACACAAAACGCATTGGTTTTTCCCTGAATTTCGTACGAGAACGCCAGCAAGGCAGGTTAAGAAAGAAGCAAGTTGCGCGCCAAACCTGGAGGGCGCTTCGTCGCGGCGGCGCATGGATGATCACCGCGATTCCCCCATTTTTCCCGCCGGCCGGGTGACCACGGCCTGCGGCACGTCATAGGCGCTGAGCGAGGCCCAATGACGCGCGATATCCGCGCGAAACAGCCCGCGCGTCAGGCCATTCACCAGCTTCGGCACGGCGGTCGTCATCGCGTTGATCGACGATCCCGACGGACCAAAGCTCATGGTGGAGGCGATGGCGAAGAGATGGATGTCGGAGATCCAAGGCGTTTCGCCCGGCACGCGCTCGGTGAAGGCGTAATCGTCGCCGAGATAAGGGAAGCGGCCGAGCCGCGCGTTGCGCTCATTCTCCGGCGGCTGATAGCGATCCGCCCACGTCGCGATATTGCCGGCGAATTTGGCGAGTTCGCCGCGGCCGGTAAAATTCATGTCGATGCCGGTGCCGCAGATGACGAGATCGGCCGCGACGATGCCGCGCGGCGTCTGCAACTCGACGCCGCCCGCGGTCTGTCGTGCCGCTTCCAGCGGCGCGCCTTCGTGCAATGTGAAATTGGCGTGGCGCGCACAGCGGTCGTATGTCGGCTGCGGAAACCCTTCGCGCATCTCGAGGATGGTGCGCATGAAGCGCCAGCGCCAGGCATCGTCGAGATCGCTGAGATGACGCAGGAACCCGCGAAAAGTCAGCCAGCGATAGGGCTGGATCACCTGGATCTGCGCGCGGCGGCAAAGCAGATGCACTTCGGCTGCGCCGGCCTCGAGCGCCGTTGCCGCATTGTCGAAGGCAGACGCGCCGGCACCGATCACGGCGACGCGCCTGCCGCGCAGGCTTTCGAAATCGATGTCGTCGGCAACGGTTGCGATCGAGCTCGCCGGCAGAGCGCGCAGCGGCTCCGGGATCATCCAGTCGCCCGTGCCCTCCTGCCCTGTCGCCAGCACGATCTTGCGCGCGTAAAGCGTCGCGACGCCGTCGGCGCGCTTCACGCGCGCGGCGAGCAGGCCATCGGCCGCCGGAGCAATCTCCAGGAGCTCACAGCCATTGCGAACCGGCAAGCCGATCGTGCGCCGCAGCCAGAGCAGATACTCCGCCCAATGCTCCCTCAGGATCAGGTTCAGCGTCTGCCAGCTCTCCTTGCCGAAGCGGGCTTCGTGCCAGGACTGATAGGTCAGGCTGGGAATATCGAGGTCAGGGCCGGTGTAATCCTTCGGGCTGCGCAGCGTCGGCATGCGGGCATAGGTGAGCCACGGGCCCTCCTTTCCCTCCTCGGCCTTGTCCAGCAGCAGGATGTTGCTGACGCGCGAACGCAGAAGGCCGAAGCCGATGGCGATGCCCGACTGGCCGGCGCCGATGATGAGCACATCGAGCGCGGGCTTGCCGTCCGGGCCGGTCTTCGGTTCGAGCCATGCCGCGTGCGGATGTGCGATCATGGCGAGATCGGCGCGAACGCCCGCTTCGAGCTCTGTCAGCGCGTCACTCATGCCGCGAGCCAGCCTCCGTCGACCACCGCCACGGTGCCGGTCGTGAACGAGGAGGCATCGCTGGCAAGATGCAGCGCAGTCTGCGCGATTTCCTCCGCCTGGCCAAACCGCTTCATGGCGTGGCGATTGCGCGAGGCTTCGCGCACCTCGTCCGAATTGGCGTGGCGGGCAAAGCTGCGGCGAAGCATCGGCGTATCGATCGCGCCCGGCGCAATCGCATTGACACGGATGCCGTCGGTCGCAAAATCCACCGCCATGGTCCGCGTGAGGCTGATGATCGCACCCTTGGCGGCGATATAGGCGCTGTTGCCCTTGCCGCCGGCGATCGCAAGCTGCGACGCCAGTGTGATGATCGAGCCGCTCTTCTGTTTTTGCATCTGCGGCACCGCGGCGCGCGCCCACAGCCAGGTGCCGCCGACATTGGCGCGGAACACCGCGTCCCAGTCCTCCGGGCTCGTCGTCAGCACCGTACCGCCGACGGAGAAGCCGGCCGCGGTCATGAGGATATCGAGTTGGCCGTGCCGTGCCACGACGTCTCTGACGACGGTCTCGGCGAAACCGGCATCACCGACGTCGCCGACATGCGTGGTTGCTTCGCCGGCCAAGCTCAGAGTCTCTGCGAGGCCCGCGGCATCCCGATCGACCAGAGCAAGATGCGCACCTTCTTCGGCGAACAGCTTTGCGCTGGCGCGGCCGATGCCCGAAGCTGCTCCCGTGATGATCGCCGTGCGCCCCTGCAGCCGCATGTCAGATCCACTCCTTGTGCTGCGTCAACCAGACGCTCATCTCAGCCGCCGACTCGGCACAGCCGAACCGCGCACGCCAACCGAACTCATCCGCCATCCGCGACACCGACAGCGGTGCGCGATAAGGTCCATGCAGCTTGATGCCCGTCTTCTCTCCGGACGCTGCGAGCCGGCATTGCAGGCCGGGATTTAGCGCCGCAAAAGCCTCACCCCATTGTAGCGCCGGCCATAATTCGCCGCGGGAGATGTTGTAGAGCCGATGGCGCGGCCGCTCGGCTTCGATCAGCAGAGCCACGGCTTCGGCCGCATCCGGCGCGTAGATCCAGTCCCGCATGCCCGGCTCCGGCATCAGCGCTGGCGCGCCGCGCGCGAACGCAGCCAGGATCTGGTACTGGAGGCTCGGCGTATCGCGCACCGAGCTGGGTTTTTCCCAGGGGCCGAACAGGGCGCTCAGGCGCACGCTCAAAAAGTCGCCGCCAAAGAGTTCGGCATGGCGCGCGACCGAGCGCTCCGAGGTGAACTTGCTGATCGCATAGAACGAGACGGGATCGCACGGCGTTTCCTCGTCCAGCACGTCAACCCGCCCACCCGCAGCGCCATAGGCCGAGGCCGACGACAGGTTGACGACGCGGCGCACGCCATGGCGGATCGCGGAGAGCAGGACCGGGATCTGCGCCATCACGTTGATTTCGAGAACGCGCGCGGTCGAGGCACGCTCGAGTTCTTCGCCAGCGGTGACTGCGGCACCCAGTACAATCGCATCGCAGCCTTCGGCGATGACGGCGTCGATGGCTACTGCGTCGGTGATATCGCCCTGCACGGCCTTGAGCCGCATGCCATAATCAGCAAGCGATCGCCGCGCGGATGGCGGCAACTCCGCGCGGTCATAAAGCGTCACATCGTGGCCGCGCGCGAGCAGCGCGTCCGCAACATTGAGGCCGACGAAGCCGGCACCGCCGAAGATGAGAACCTTCATCGCGCGCGATCCACCGTCACAGCAGCTTCGCCCCAAAGTTCCGTTCCGGATCCATGTCGGCAACGAGCCGGCCGGTGGGCTTGGCCGCCTCCCCGCCGCTGCGCGGCAGGAATTTCCCGCTGCCGGCACTCGCAAGACACTTGTCGCCGTCGATGATGACGCGGCCACGCGAGAGCACCGACACCGGCCAGCCCTTCAGCTTGCGGCCCGCAAACGGCGTGTAGCCGGCGAGATCGTGCATCATCTCGTCGGCGATCACGGTCTCGCGGTTCGGATCCCAGATCGCGATATCGGCATCGGCGCCGACCGCGATCGAGCCCTTGCGCGGATGCAGATTGTAGATTTTTGCCGGCGCCGTCGACGTCAGCTCGACGAACTTCTCGAGACCCAGCCGACCCTTCGACACCATCGCGTCGAACAGCAGCGGCAGCCGCAGCTCCAGTCCGGGCAAGCCGTTGGCGACCTGCTTGAAGTTGGGATTGGGTCCGGCGCGCAGCTTGCCGGTTTCGTCGTAGCGATACGGTGCGTGATCCGACGAGATGGTCTGGAGATCGCCGAGCGACAGCGCCTGCCACAGCGCCTCCTGGTCGGAATGCGTGCGCGGCGGCGGGCTGCACATCCACTTCGCGCCCTCCGCGCCGGGCTTGTCGAGATCGTTGGCGGTGAGGAACAGATATTGCGGGCAAGTCTCGGCAAAAACCTTCAACCCCTGCCCGCGCGCGTCCCGGATCACCTTGGTGCCTTCGGTCGTCGAGACATGGAAGATCATGATCGGCTGGTCGATCAGCGCCGCCATGCCGATCAGGCGCGTGAAGGCCTCCGCCTCCGAGACGCGGGCGTGGCTGACAGCGTGGTACTTCGGCATCGTGTAGCCGCGCGCGAGCAGACGCTTCACCATCCAGGCGATGATGCCGTGGTTTTCGGCATGTGCGCACAACATCGCACCGGATTGGCGCGCGGCGAGGAGGATATCGAGCAAAGGCTCGTCGTCGACCTTGAGGCGGTCGTAGGTCATGAAAATCTTGATCGACGCATGCCCCTGCTTCACCAGCGCGGGAATGTGCTCCTCGACCGTCTCCTTGGTCGCATCGGCAATGATCATGTGGAAGGCGTAATCGATCACCGCGCCCTTCTTTGCGAGCGCGTGATAATCCTCCACCACCTGCGGCAGCTTCATGCCGACATGCTGGGCCGCGAACGGGATCACCGTGGTGGTGCCGCCGAAAGCGGCGGAGACGGTCGCGCTTTCAAAGGTGTCGGCGTTCATGATGCCGGCGGCGGAGAGCTGCTCGATATGGGCATGGCTGTCGACACCGCCTGGCAGCACCAGCTTGCCGCGCGCGTCGATCTCGCGCTTCGCGGCCGGAAGGCCCTTGCCGACGGCGGCGATGGTCTCGCCGGAGATGGCGACATCAGCCTCGAACACATCGGTCGTGGTGGCGACGCGGCCGCCGCGAATGATCAGGTCGTAAGTGGGTTCAGTCATGAGGCACTCCGTGATAGGCTTAGGGCACGTGATCGCAATTTCGCAGGTAGACCACCATGGCCCGGCCACGCATTCTCGTCATCAATCCGAACTCCAACCCTGCGGTCACGCGAGGGCTGGAGGAAGCGTTGAAGCCGCTCGGCTTCGAGGGCGGGCCGGAACTGGTCTGCCAGTCGCTGGCCGAGGGTCCGTTCGGCATTGAAAGCCAGGCCGATGTCGACGGCGTCGCGATGCCGCTCCGAAAGCTGGTCGAAGGCGACAACAGTTCTGCCGCTTTCGTCATCGCCTGCTACAGTGATCCCGGGCTTCAGGTCTGCCGCGAAGGCACCAACCGCCCGGTGTTCGGCATCGCCGAGTGTGGCGTACTGACGGCGCTGGCCCGCGCCGAGACGTTCGGCGTCATCGCCATCGCCCAGCGTTCGATCCCGCGCCACATGCGCTATCTCAGGCAGATGGGACTGACCGAGCGTCTCGCCGGCGAACGCCCCCTCAACATGAGCGTTGCGGAGACCGCCTCGGGCGAAGGCACGCTGGCCAAGATGATCGAGATCGGCCGCGCGCTGCGCGACGAGGACGGCGCCCGCGCCATCGTAATGGGCTGCGCCGGCATGGCACGCCACCGCCGGCCGCTCGAAGACGCGCTGGCTATTCCCGTGATCGACCCGACACAGGCGGCCGTCACCATGGCGCTGGGTACGGTGCAGTTCTCGGCTCATTAAGCGTCCTTCAGCTCTTGTGTGCGCGCGAGCCATTGCGCATGACTCTCGCGCGACAGCGCAAACGTATCCCGCTGCGTCGTGTAGAGATTGCCGAACATGCGGCCGATCGGCCGATAGGCGTCGAGATCGACATACATGTTGGCTTCGTCGACCAGACCCTCGCGGGCGTGAACCCTGAGCACCTCGCCGACCAATAGCTCGCGGTCGGGCGAGAAGTTCAGCACGACATGGCGCCGGCATTCCAGTGCGAACGGCGCTGCGGCGAGGCGCGGCACCTTCACGTCAATTGAGGGAAGCGTCGCAAGTCCCGTCGCCGCGACCTCGCTGTCGCCGGAGGGGAAATCGACAGCGCAGTCGTTCATCGCACCCGACAGTGCCTCGTCGACCATGTGCACGACGAACTCGCCGTCGCGATGGATGTTACGGGTGGTGTCCTTTGGCGAGTGATCCGGCTTGTGCTGGAGCCCGAGCACGACCAGCGCCGGACTTTCCGAGAAGACGTTGAAGAAGCTGAACGGCGCGGCATTGACGGCACCGTTCTCGTCCAGCGTCGTCACCAGCGCGATCGGTCGCGGCACCACCACGCCGCAGAGCAGCTTGTAGCGATCGCGCGGATCGAGCTCCCGCAGGGATATGCCTTTATCCACCATCGGCGTCACTTCTCCGGCGGCGGCACCGCGCCGGTCTGGCTGGTGATCAGGCCGTAGTGCTCGATGCGCCGATGCCGGGCGAAATCGAAGATCGTGGTCTTGCCGAAAATGGTGGCGTCGAGGTCACAAGCGTGAACCAGAACCTCGTCATCCTCGGTCTTGGCCTCGGCGACGATCTCGCCATTGGGATCGACGATCAGGCTACCGCCGAACAGCGGGTGGCCATCCTCGTCGCCGGCCTTGGCGACCGCGACCACCCAGGTCGCGTTCTGATAGGCGCCGGCCTGCACGGAGAGGCGGTTGTGGAACAGGCGCTTCTCGACGCCCTCCTCGCTCTTCTCCGCATTCACCGACGGCGTGTTGTAGCCGATCAGCACCATCTCGACGCCCTGCAGGCCCATGACGCGATAGGTCTCGGGCCAGCGGCGATCATTGCAGATCGCCATGCCGATGATACCGCCCAGCTCGCGCCAGACCTTGAAGCCGAGATCGCCCGGCTCGAAATAACGCTTTTCGAGGTGCTGGTGCGAACGCTTGGTGTCGTACTCAACATGGCCCGGCAGATGGACCTTGCGGTATTTGCCGACGATCTTGCCGGACTTGTCGGTGAGGATCGCTGTGTTGAAATGGTGGCCATCGGGCGTCAGCTCGGCATAGCCGAAATTCATCGCCATCTGGTGCTGTGCGGCGCGCTCGAACAGCGGCTTCGTCGCCGCATTCGGCATCTCGCGCTCGAACCAGATGTCGGCCTCGGCCCGATCCTCCGAATACCAGCGCGGGAAGAACGTGGTCAGCGCCAGTTCGGGATAGACGATCAGGTCGGCGCCTTTGGCCTTGGCTTCGTCCATCAGCGCTATCATGCGCTTGACCACGGCCTCGCGGCTGTCGGCCTTCTGGATCGGCCCCATTTGGGCGGCGGCAACATTGACGATACGCATCAGCGAGTTCCTGATTTCTTGGCGGAGCTAGGGATTTTGGTTTCAAGGGCCCGTCGGCGCGTGCAGCATAACGCAGCCTTGCCCAATTTTTCCAGCCAAGCAGTTTTCATGCCGTCCGCCCCCATTCGGCGTCCTGCAAAAGCCGCCAGTTGATCTTGTTGCTCGCGGTACGCGGCAGCTCGTCGACAAAGACCACAGCGCGCGGCGCCTTGTAGCTGGCCATCGCGCTGCGCGCCCAGCTCACGACATCGTCTGGAGACGTGGTTGCACGCGCGGCATCGTCCAGCACCACCAGCGCCTTGACGGTCTCGCCACGGTAGACGTCGGGCGCGGAGATGATGCAGCACTCCCGGATGGCACGGTTCTGGTACATCGCGGCCTCGACTTCGGCCGGCCACACCTTGAAGCCGCTGACATTGATCATCCGCTTCAGGCGGTCGACCGCGAAGAAATAGCCGTCGGAGTCGCGATAGCCGAGATCGCCCGTGCGCAGGAACCGCTTTCCCGAGATCTCGATGAAGGACTCGGCATTGGCCTGTGGCCTGTTCCAGTAACCTTGCAGCACCTGCGGCCCGTGCACGACAATCTCGCCGACGACATGGTCGTCGAGCTCGATCAAGCTCTCGGGATCGACGATCCGCGCATCGGTCTCCTGCACGGCGATGCCGAGGCACTCCCGCTTTGGTGCGGCGATCGGATTGAGATGGGTCGGCGACATCGTCTCGGTCATGCCGTAGCCCTCGACGAAATCGAGGCCGAAGCGGCCTTTCAGCCGATCGGCCACGGCCGTCGGCATCGCCGCGCCGCCGCCGGTCAGCACTTTAAGCTTTGCAAAGCACCGGTCGCGGAAGCGGGCGCTGGCGAGCACATCGACGATCATGGTCGGCGCCGCATTCCAGAATGACACGCCATAGGTCTCGAACAGGTCGGGTAACAAATCCTTGTCCCAGCGAGCCATCAGCAGCAGCGTCGCACCTGTCACCATCGCGGCATTCATCGAGCCCTGCATGCCCGCGACGTGGAACAGCGGCATGAAGCCGGTCATGACGTCATCGCCGTCGAGACCGTACCAGCGCGCCTGAAGCACAGCTGTGAACAGCGCGCTGCGATGGGTGTGCATGCAGGCCTTGGGCTTACCTGTTGTCCCCGACGTGTAGGGCAGGATCATCAGGTCGCCCGGCCCCGCGGTCATTGCGCCCGGGCGCAAGCCTTGCGCGATTACGGACGGCCAGGACTGCCAGCCCGGCGATGAAGGCACCTCCGACGGCGCCTCAGTCACGCATGACGGCAGCGTATAGGGCGTGGCATCAGGCGCCTCGTCGCGATATTGCGCAACGATCGCATGCGCGATGGCTCCGCCCACCAGCGGCGCAAAGACATCGATCAGCTCGCTGCCGATGATCGCGACTTTGGCGCCGCTGTCCTCCGCGAGATACGCGATCTCCGCGGTCTTGTTCATGGGATTGACCGGCACGATCACGGCATCCGCCCGCATCACCGCGTAGTAGGCGATGACATATTGCGGCGAGTTCTGGAGCGCGATCATCACGCGGTCGCCACGCTTCACGCCGCAAGCATGTTGCAGGAAGCCGGCCATGGCATCGACGCGCTCGCGCAGCTCCGCGTAGCTCAGGCTCGCGCCGTAAAACACCGTCGCCGGGTGCGACGGCCGATCGAGCGCCGCACGCACCAGCGCATCGTACAGCGTCCCCTCCGGCATCGCGAGATGCCAGGGCTCATCCACCGGCCAGGCCGGCGATCGATGCGGCGTTGCGTGATCCGCGCTCACCCGTGCTCCCTGTCCGCAATGTCGAGACCGTAATCGAGTGCATCCAGAAGCAGCGTCGCTTCCCGCTCGGAGATCACCAGCGGCGGCGCCAGGAACAGCGAGGTCTGCTCGCCGCTGGTTCCGATCACCGCGCCAGCCTCCAGCGCCCGCTCCGCGACGCGCGAGGCGATCGGCACCTCGGTGGTGTCGGCACGCCAGGTGCGCCAGTCCGGGCCGTGCAACTCCACCGTCCAGTGCAGCCCCTGCCCCGCCACGCGCTGCACGCTCGGATGTTTTTGCGCGATCGCGAGCAGACGGCGCGTGAACAGCGCTTCGAGCATCTGCACGTGCGCGAGGATCTTCTCGTCGGTGACGACCTTCAGATAGGCGCTCACGGCGGCCATGCTGATCGGGTGGCCGCGCAGCGTGCCGTAGTTCTGCCAACTCGAGCCCTTGAGCCGCTCGACGATGTCTTTCGAGACCACGACCGCAGCGACCGCAGCCGCACCGCCGCCGAGCGATTTTCCGAGCGTCACGATATCCGGGCGGCTCTCGGCGCCCTGAAACGCGAACCAGCGCCCCGCGCGGCCCGCGCCGGTGACGACCTCGTCCGCGATCCAGTACGAACTCGCCTCGCGGGCATAGCGCGCCACCTCGTCCTGATAGGCGCCGTCGTAGTAGATGCCGCCCTGGGTGTAGTCGATAATCGTTGCCGCGGTGTCCGAGAGCAGCCGCGCGGCATCCGCCAGATATTCGCTCGGCGGGGTGTTGTTGGCAGGCGCACCGTAGATCGCGCCATCCGGCGCAGGAAGAACCCGCGCCGGCGCCATCGGCGCCGGCAGTTTTGAGCCACCGGCGTGCACGGCGAGACCGCCATGCCATTGCGGCTGCACCGTCATGCTGCGCGACAGGCCGGTGATGCCGTGATAGGCGCGCTCGCGCGTCGCCAGCGCCGAGCGCTGCGTCAGCGCCTGGCACAGCGACAGTGCCATGTCGTTGGCCTCGCTGCCGCTGATGCAGAAACGCACCGCGCCGACCCAATCCTCTTCGCCCGCGAATGCGGTGGCCATCAGATCATCGGCGGCCTGCTCGCGCCCGATCCAAGTCCAGCCTTCGTTCACGACCGGCGTATCGGCCGCGCGACGGATCGCTTCCACCATCGCGGGGTGCCGATGGCCAAGGCCGCCGCCGGTGTTGCTGCCGTCGATCAGTTTGCGACCATCCGACAAATGAAAGTAGACGCCCTCGCCGCCGACCACGGCCATGGGCGCGCTGTCGCCAGCGTTCAGTCCGGTTCGCAACAATTTGCTCATCGCGGGTCCCCTCACTCCGCAGCCGCGGCGCCGTAGCCACCGCCGCCGCACATCTCGATCGTGACGAGATCGTCTTGCTGCAACACCAGGTTCGATTTGCCGTCGATGGCGACGTTCGCGCCCCGCCGGATCAGCGAGATGCGGCACGCCTTGCCCGGTTCTCCGCCCTGCATGCCGAACGGCGCGATCACCATGCGCTCGATGCAGGTGGTCAGGTGCATCGAGGGCGCCAGGATGCGATAGGTGCGAATCGAGCCGTCACCGCCGCGATGCGCGCCGGCGCCGCCGGAATTCCAGCGAATGGCCTGCTGCTCGAGGCGGATTGCGTAGCTCGCCTCGATCACCTCGACCGGCGTGTTCGACGTGTTGGACAGATGCACCCGCGTCGCCGACATTCCAGCCCGGTCATGACGCGCGCCTTCGCCGCCACCGTGAACCTCATAGAGCATCTTCCAGGAGCCGTTCGGCCGAGGTTCGGCAAAGAACAGCACACCTGCAGTTGTCGCGCCGCCAGCCGACAGGCGCTCCGGGATGGTGTCCTGCATCGCGCGAAAAATCGCATCGACGATGCGCATGGAGGTCTCGTGGTTGCCGGCGGCAACGGAGGCCATCCAGCCCGGCTCCAGGATCGAGCCCGGGCGCGTGATGATGGTCAGAGGCCGCAGCGCGCCTGCGTTCTGGTGCATATCTTGCCCGCTCATGATCCGCGCGGCATAGGCGACCGCCGAGCGCGCCATGAACGGCGTGGTGTTGCAGAAGTTCGAGACGCGGTCGCAGCTTCCGGAGAGATCGAAGATCGCCTCGTCGCGTGCGATGGTGATCTTGACGTGAATCCGGGCCGGCGCGTTGTTGACGCTGCCATCGTCGAGATGATCCTCGCCCTCGTAGACGCCATCGGGCAGCGCGCGGATCGCTTCGCGCATCTCGATTTCGGAGAGATCGTGCAGGCGCGACTGTGTTGCCGTGAACACCGCCTTGCCGTGCTCGCGGCAGAGCTCGACGATACGCTTCTCACCGGCCTTGGTCGCAGCGATCTGGGCGAGCAGATCGCCCTCGCAGGACTCAGGATCGCGCACGTTGGCCTTGAGCAGCTGCACGATCGGCGTGTTGACGCCGGCCGCAGTCGCGATCAGCACCGGCGGAATTCGCATCGCCTCCTGAAAGGTGTCGATGGCTTTTGCAAAATAGCTGCCGGGCCAGGTGCCGCCGATATCAGGCCAGTGCGCGAGGCTGACCGCGAAGGCCACGATCTCGCCGTCGACGAAGACCGGGCGCACGACCTTGACGTCGTTGAGGTGATTGCCGCCGAGCGCGCCGACATTGTAGATCACCACGTCGCCGTCGTTCAGGTTTTCGCGCGGCATGACCTTCAGCAGCTCGGGGATGGTGTAGGCCATCGCGCCGAGATGAATCGGGATGTCGCGGCCCTGCCCGACCAGGCCACCATGGCCGTCGGTGATCGCCGACGACAGGTCCCCGGCTTCGCGCAGCAGAGGTGAGCGCGCCGAGCGCGTCATCACCAGGCTCATTTCCTCGGCCGCGGCGGAAAGCCCGTGCCGGATGACCTCGACGACAAAGGGATCGAGCTTCATGCCGCCCCCCGCGTCAGGAACAGATTGCCGGCGGTATCAGGCCTTGCCTGCCAACCCGGCGGCACCACCACGGTTGACCAGGCGTCTTCGATGATCGCGGGCCCGCTGACAATGTCAGTCAGCGAGGCGCGATCGATGATCGCGGTAGCTGTGTCGTGGAGACCGTCGAACGAGCAGATGCGCTTGCCGGTGGATACCGCCCTCACCGCGGTCGCAGGCCGGCTCACCACCGTCGTCGACGGACGACGCGCCTGCACCCGCACGGATTCGATGACGCACGGCTCGCTCGTGGCATAGCCGAACAGCTCGTGATGCCGCGCCAGAAAGTCTTTCTTCAGCTTGCTAATATCAAGCGGCAGCGCGAAGGGCACCGGAATAGCGTCGTTCTGCGCCGCGTAGCGCATCAGCGCGACGAGCTCGACCTGGATCTCCGCCTGCGCAACGCCATTCGCAATCAGCGGCGACGAGGCATCGTCAATCAGTGTCGCGATCCGTTCTGACACCCGGGCAAGATCGATCCCATCAAGTGCCGCGCGAAGCGTCTGCTGCTGGAGGAAACTGAAATCGGCGGTGAGACAACCCAGCGCCGAGAACGCGCTCGACGCGCTGGGCACGACGACCTCTGCTATTCCGTAGAGATCGGCGAGACCTGCGGCATGCATCGGGCCGCCGCCGCCGAAGGCGAGCAGCGTGCAGTCGCGGCCGTCGATGCCGCGCTCGACCGTGACGCGGCGCAACGCACGCGCCATGGTCGCGTTCGCGACCTTGATGATGCCGAGCGCGGTTTCGGTCAGGCTCAGACCCAACGCGCGCGCGACCGGCTCGACGACGCGCCTGGCTGCATCGATGTCGATGCCGATACGGTCGCCAAGTTTGGTTTCGGGATTGAGATAGCCGAGCACGGCATTGGCATCGGTGATGGTCGGCTCAAGGCCGCCGCGGCCGTAGCAGGCCGGTCCCGGCTCGGAGCCGGCGCTCTCCGGGCCGACCGTCAAGCCGCCCGGGCCATTACGCACGATCGATCCGCCGCCTGCCCCGATCGAGTGAACCGCGAGCATCGGCTGGCGCAGCGGCTTGTCGCCGAGCATGCGGCCGTCGGTCATCTCGGCCTGGCCGTCGACGATCAGGCAGACGTCGGTCGTTGTGCCGCCCATGTCGAACGTCAGCATCCGCGATGTGCCGAGCTGGCGCGCGATGCTGACGGAGGCCGAGACGCCGGCCGCCGGGCCCGACATCGCCATCACCAGCGGCCGCCGCTTCACGGCCGAGATCGGGATCATCGCGCCGGCCGAATGAAACACCTGCAAACCTGGGCCGATCGGGAGCCGCTGCTCCAGCTCGCTCAGATATTCCACCGCGATCGGCATCGCGGCCGCGTTGAACACGGTCGCCGAGGTCCGCTCATATTCACGCGCCTCGGGATTGACCTCGTGCGACAGCGAGACGTGGGCAACGACATCCTTGAGGCGTTCGCCCAGCATCTTTTCGTGGATTGGATTGGCATAGGCGTGAAGGAGCGCGACCGCGACGCTCTGCACGCCGGTCTGCTTCAACCACGCCACCAGGCGCTCGATTTCCGCTTCATCCAGCGCCTTCAGCACCCGCCCCTCGTGATCGAGGCGCTCGGCAAGCCCAAAGCATCGTTCCGGCGGCACCAGCGGCGGCGATTTCGGGGGAATGTCGAGACGATAGAGATCGCGGCGCCGATAGCGCGCGATCTCCAGCACGTCGGCAAAGCCTTCAGTCGCGACCAGCGCCACCTTTGGCAGCCGGCCCTCAACGATGGCGTTGGTCACGCGCGTGGTGCCGTGGACGAAGCGCTTGACCTCGCTCTTGCGCAGGCCCACCGCCTCGATCGCCTCCAGCATCGCCTGAACCGGGGCGTCGGGGCGCGACGGCACTTTTGCGATCCGCGCCTCCGCGGAGTCGCGCCGGATGGCAATGATGTCGGTGAAGGTGCCACCGATATCGGTGCCGACTTCCCAGTGATGTTCAGAAGAGCTCATGTGCGGGGTCAGCTACGCGTGACGTCCGAACCGGACGCCGGGTCCATCGCAACGTCCAATGCCAAACCGAGAGCGCTCATCATCATCCCCTGTCATGCCACCGACTTCGAGCGTGCGACAGGGCGACGGGCTCGGGATAGGGCCAGAGATGTCGCAAATCATTAGACCAGCAAGCGACGGGCGCCGCGCACCGCGCCACCTGCTGCACGTTTTGGTGCAGCGGTGCCCGCGCAGAGAGCACGCCGACGAGGACTGGTCCACGCACGAAAAGTGCGGCGCACCACGGATTTCTCCGCGCAAATCGTGACGCCCGCTGCAGTGCAATCGGAGCGCCCCAAATCGCCTGTCTAATTTGCAGGCGATCGAACGGCTCTGAGGGATATCCGCCTGCCTATGAGCTATGCATGCCGGTCGCCTCAGCTTCTCTTTATTGTACGAACAGTAAGAGAGGATATTGCCACGTCGGACGGTGCGTTGCCGCTGCCGATGCAAGCCGCGATTCTCGCAAGCAGCGGCGCGGCGTCCTCGACATGCAGCCGCCCGTAGCCGAACACCAATCCCTGACGGGTCGGCGCTTCCAGAAAATTCTGCGACAAGGGCTGCACATGGATGCCGGCCTGTTTCAGGATGGCTGCCGCTTCGCGGTCGCTCATCCGCGCCTGCATCGCGTCGGTGAACAGCGCCACCAGATGCAGCCCAGTGACGGCGGAGGACACGGTCAAATCATCGGGCATCAGGGCCGCGATTGCGTCGATCAGCGCCTTGCGCCTGCTGGCATAGAGCCGCCGCATCCCGCGCAGATGCCGCAGCAGATGCCCTTCGCGCATGAACTCGGCCAGCGCAAGTTGCCCGATGCCGGAGGTATGGACGTCGATTCGCGCGCGGCCCTTGGAAAAGCCGTCGATGAAATGCCTGTTGGCGACCATGTAGCCGAGCCGCAGGTTCGGCATCATGATCTTCGAAAAAGTGCCGAAATAGATCACCCGCCCCTCGCGGTCGAGCGAGCGCAACGACGCGATCATGCTGTCCTGATGCCTGAACTCCGAATTGTAATCGTCCTCGATCACCCAGACGTCATTCCTGTCGGCCCAGTCGAGCAGCTCGAGCCGCCGCTCCAGCCCCATGCTGATTCCGAGCGGATATTGGTGCGACGGCGTGACCACGATCAGCCGCGCGCCCGGCGCGCGCCTGATCCCTTCCGAAACGACCAGCCCCTTGTCGTCGACCGGAACCGGGACGAGTTTTGCGCCGGTCGCCGTGAGCGCAAAGCGGGCCTCGATAAAACCGGGCTCCTCGACCCAGACCTCGTCGCCGGGATCGAGGATCATCCGGGCGCAAAAATCCAGTGCGCCTGACGTGCCCGAGGTGACCACGACCTCCTCCGGCGAACAGACCAGACCGCGGACCGAGCCGAGGAAGTTCGCGATCTCGCTCCGCAGCCGCGGATGTCCCTCGGACGGAAGGTCGAGGCACTCCTGCTCTCGCGGATTTTGCCAGCTCTGGCGCAGCAGGCGCGACCAGTCCTTGAAAGGAAAGCTCGAGATGTCAGGCGCACCAGGACTGAACTCCGACGGCCAGTTGGTCTCGTAGTCGAAGGCGAGCAGCGATCGCCAGCGCTCCGACATATGCGCAGGCTTGGCCGTGGGCAATTTGGCGGACGAAGGCTCGACATGTGGTGTCGCGACGGACGCCACCATGACGCTGCCGCGCGGCGTCGATTCAAGATAGCCCTCAGCATAGAGCAGATCCCACGCGGTTAGCACCACCGTGCGCGAGCAGCCCAATTCCCGCGCGATCTCGCGCGAGCCCAGAAACTGCGTTCCGGCCGGAAAGGCGCCACGCAGAATGCAGCCACGGATGTGGGCCGCGATCTGCAAATGCAGCGGCATGGCCGAGGTCCGGTCGATATGCATCCCCGCAAGGGATACGCGCTGGTGCGGTTGACGGCTATTGTCCATCGCGTGGAGCGGCTGTTGGAACGGGCGGCGATATCCGCCGGCATCGCCTCAGGATGGGCCAGAAGTGGAGTCGGGTCCAGCCTCCGCCGGATCGGTCACCCCGATCGTGTGGTAGGCGCGGCCGAAATAGATCAGATTGTCCGTGCAGCCGGACCTCTGCAGCGCGACGACCCGGCAGAACAGCACGTCATGCGTCCCGACATTGACGATATCGGTAATCCGGCAGTCGAACGCAGCGGCACTATCGGCCAGCACCGGCGCACCAGTTTCGAGTGTCGACCAATTGGCCGCGGCAAACCGCTCGTCGGCGGGCACCTTGCCGCCGAACAAGCGGGACAGTTGCTCGTGACGGGCCGAAAGCACGTTGACGCACACCACCTCGTTGCGCGTCACGCTGGCATAGGCGGAGGAGGCGCGATTGATGCAGACCAGAAGCGTCGGCGGATCGTCGGTGACGCTGCAAATTGCCGATGCAGTAAATCCGGCGCGGCCCGCGCTGCCGTCGGTCGTCACGATGCTGACGGCCGCGCCGAGACAGGCCATCGCGTCACGGTAATCCTGAGGGGCGACGTCCTGCATCAGCGTCCTCACGCCTCGATCGCAGGCGCAAGCGCGAGCCCGCGCAGCACCTGCGCCAGAACGGAGGCGCCGGCCGCAACATGATCAGGCTCGGCCCATTCGTGCTCGACATGGCTGGCGCCGTCGCGGCACGGAATGAAGATCATCGCCGCCGGACAGATTTTTGCGAGGTGGCGGGCGTCGTGACCGGCAGCCGAGAGGATAGGCATCGCAGGATGCTCCTGCTCACGCGCAGCTTCCGCGATGCTAGCCCGCAGGCGCGGATCGAATTGGTTCGACGGCGCATCGACCAGTGGCGTCACCGTCACTGCACATGGTCGAGCGTGTTCCCGGCAGAGCGCCATGATGCGCGCACCCGCGGCATCGAGCACCGCATTATCAGGATGGCGCAGATCGATGCTGAAGCTGACACGCGACGGCACCACTGACGGCGCGTTCGGCATGACCGTAACCCGGCCGACGGTGAATTTGATGTCGGCATCGATGGCGCCGATCTCGGCATGGAGCACTGAGGCCATCCGGGCAAAGGCCGCGAGCGCATCCCGCCTCTCCGACTGCGCCAGCGTGCCGGCATGGCCCTCGGCGCCCTCGACCACCACCTGAAAGGTCTTCTTGCCCTGAATACCTGTGACGACCCCAATGGTGCGGTCGGCCGCCTCCAGCAGCGGTCCCTGCTCGATGTGCAGTTCGAGATAGGCCCCGGCGGCAAAGCCAAGCGGCCTGTGCGGCAGGTCGGGGAAGGCCTGGTGGAAGCGATCGAGCGCTTCGCCGACGGTGATGCCGTCTGCGTCGCGCGCGGCGCGGATCGCGTCGATGTCGCGCTCCCCGGTGAAGGCCTCCGAGCCCATCATGCCCGGGGCGAAGCGCGAGCCTTCCTCGTTCATCCAGGCAACGACGATGACATCGCGCGCGGGTGTGCCGCCCTGCTCGGCGAGTGACACGACCGCCTCCAACGCCGCCATCACACCGGCCGCGCCGTCGAATTTGCCGCCGGTCGGCTGGCTGTCGAGATGACTGCCAAGCAGAAACGGTGGCGCGGCGCGATCGCGGCCGGCCAGCGTCAGGAACAGGTTTGCCGCGGCATCCGTCGACGGCGTCATGCCCGCTTCAACCGCCCAACCGATCACGCGGCGCCAGGCGGCGATCTCGCCGTCGCTCAGCGCCTGACGATTGACCCCGCCGGCCGGCGTCGCGCCGATCTCGGCAAGCGACATCAAGCGCGTCCAGAGCCGATCCCGGTTGATCAGGGTGCCCGATGCCATCGACCTACTTCGTGCGCATGATCTGGCCCGGCAGCGCGCGCGGATCGCGCGGCAGCCAGTGCCCGGCCTCGACCTGGGCGATGAACTCGGCGAGCAGCGCGTTGAACGCCGCCGGTTCTTCCAGATTGAGCGTGTGGCCGGTCTTGGGGAAGACCGAGAGGCCGCAGGCCGGAAGGGTCTTCTTCAGGAAGATACCGGGCTGGAGGCAGTGATCGTCCTCGTCACCGACGACCACCAGTGTCGGCACCATCATCTTTCTCAGGCCGTCTTCGAGATCGTAGAACGACGGCCGCCGTGCCTGGACGCCGCGCATGGTGTTGGCAGCGCCGCGATCGGAATGGGTGGCGAGGCGATCCGCGAATTCCTGCCAGCCGCGCGGATCCTTGTTTTGGAACTGCACCCGGCTCGCACCGAGCGCATAGACCTTGGAAAATTCCTTCGCGCCCTGCTTCTCGAAATTGTCGGCGACTTCGCGCGAGACGCCGCGAAAATACTCCTCGAACTCCTTCTCGCAGCCATAGCCGGCGCCGGCCACCGTCAGCGACAAAGCGCGCTCCGGCGTGCGCAGGCCAAAATGAACGGTGCAGAAGCCGCCCATCGACAGTCCGACGATATGCGCCTTCTCGATCTTGAACGCGTCGAGCACGGCCACCGCATCGTCCGCAGCAATCGCCTGCGAATAGGCCTCCACGCTGTCAGGCACGTCCGACGGCGGATAGCCGCGCGCGGCGTAGCTGATGCATCGGTGGCGCCGGCTGAAATAGCGCAGCTGCGGCTCCCAGCTTTGATGATTGCCACCGAATTCGTGGATGAAGAGGATCGGCGTGCCCTCGCCCGCCTCTTCCACATGGAGCTTCACACCGTCTTTCGCTGTGATCGTCGTCATTGGCATCGTCCCTAGAATTGCGGCGGCAGGTCGTTGAGCGTGCGCGCCTGCGCGACCATGTCCGGCAGCAGCGTGCAGAGTTTCTCGACCCACGCCTGCGGCACGGAGGTGCTGATCTTCACAAAACGGTCGCCGAAGCGCTGGGTGTGATACGTGCCCTGGCGGATCATGATGCCCTGGCGGAGATAGCACTCGACCAGCGCCTCCGGGCGGATGCCCGCCGCGATCGTCTCCAGCACCAGAAAATTTCCGTGCGAGGGCATGATCGGCAGCGCCAGCCCTTCGATGCCCACCGCCGCCTCCTGGATCATCGCCTTGTTGGCGCGATCGGTGCTGCGGACCTTCTTCATCCATTCGGCCTTGACCGACAAGCCCGCCTGCGCCGCGCGCTGGGCGATGACGCTCGCGCCGAGCACGCTGGTGGAGGTCTGCGCCAGTTCCTCGAACAGATCGGGCGCCGCGACGAGCGCCCCGATCCGCAAGCCCGCAAGGCCGAGCCATTTCGAGAAGCTCGTCGAGACCACCGTGCCTTGCGGCGCGACGTGAAGCGCCGGGGTGTGGCCGTCGGCGAAATCGCGGTAGGTGCAATCGTGCACCAGCAGCGCGCCGCAATCGCGCGCGATCGCGGCAAAGCTCTCGATCTCTTCACGCGTATAGCGAATGCCGAGCGGATTGTTGGGATCGACGAGATAGATGATAGCGGTGCGTTCATCGACATTCGCCTTCAACGCCTCCGGCGTCAGGCGGTAGTTGCAGGCGGGATCGTAGATCGGAATCTCGATCACCTCGGCGCCCTGCTGGCGCGCGAACAGGCACGGCCATTTCCAGGTCGGATCGGTTGTCACCAGCGTGGTGCCGGGCTTGCAGCGCGCACGGCAGATCATGGCGAGCGCGTTGACGCCGCCCTCGGTCACTAGCGCCTCGGCGCCTGGCGTCTCGAGGTCGGCGACGATCGCGGCACGCAGCGCCTCGAAGCCGAGCGGCGGGGCATAGGCGTTGAACTCGCCCGCCTCGATCGAGCGCAGCATCGCCTCACGCACGGCGGGATGGCTCTCGATATGGTTGGTGTTCTGTCCGAGCCAATACAGCCCCGGCGTCGCCGAGAGCTCGTCGAAATAGCGGTTGCGGACCAGCGCCGCGGATTGCACTCCAGACATTGGCGCCTCAGATCACCGAACCGCGCGCAGCAATGCCGCCGTCGATCGTCACCACGGTGCCGGTGATGTAGCCGGACCGCGGCGAGGACAGGAAGGCGACGAGATCGGCGACCTCTTCCGACGTCGCCGGCCGCTTGCCCGGATATTTGTCGAACAGCTCCTCCCAGCGGCTTTCGTCGCCGAGCATGTCGATCGCCTTGCGCTTCATGATCTTGAGCATGCGGTCGGTGGCAACCGGTCCCGGATTGACTGCGACGACGCGCACGCCGTGGTCGAGGCTGCGGCCGCCGAGCGCCTTGGTGAAGGACATCAGCGCCGCATTGCCGGTCGAACCGGCGATGTAGCTGGCGTCCCAGTTCTCGCCGGAATTGCCGATGATGTTGAGGATGACGCCGTCCTTGCCCTTCATGCGCGGATAATAGAGGCGCGACAGCGTGATGTAGCCGAACACCTTGAGATCGAAGCCGCGCCGCCAGGCAGCATCGTCGAGGATTTCCAGCGAGCCCGCGGGGATGTCGCCGGCATTGTTGATGAGGATGTCGATGTCGCCGACCTCGGCCGCGAGCTTCTCCATTGCTGAAGTGCTCGACAAATCGAGCGCGTGGATGGTGATCTTCACGCCAAAGCGGGCTTCGAGCTGTTTCTTGGCCTCAAGCATGGCCTCGCCGTTGCGGGCGGCGAGATGCAGATGACACCCTTCCGCGGCGAAGAGCTCGGCCACCGCCAAACCAATTCCTTTTGACGCGCCGGTGATCAGCGCGGTCTTGTTCGTCAGCTTCAGGTCCACTCGGGGTCTCCAGAATGCAAGCCAGATATACAATGTCTAGCAATTTGCATACCAGACGACCGGGGACGGTCATTCGAAGGCGGCGAGAAAGTCCAACAGGTTGTCGCCGAGCAGGTTGACGTGGTCGCGCATGGCGCTGTGAGCCCGCTCCGGATCATGGGCCAGGATCGCCTGCATGATTGCCTCGTGCTCCCTGACGGTGTCGGCGATCCGGTTCGGCATCCGCGTCACCCGGCGGCGATAGGCCGCCACCTGATTGCGCAGCTTCCGGGTTTGATCTGCGAGGAAGCTATTGCGCGAGGCCTCGTAGATCGCTTCGTGGAATTCCTGGTTGATGTCGTAGAAGACGTCAATGTCGCCTGTTTCGCCTGCGGCCACAAGTCGCTGGTGAATCTCGCCAATTTCGGCTCCCCAGGCCTGGGAGACGCGCCTTGCGGCGAGCCGCGCGCAGAGACCTTCGAGCTCCGCCATGACCTGGAACATCTCGATCAGCGCCTGCGCCTTGATGCTGCGGACGGTCGCGCCCTGCCGGCCCCGCAGCTCGACCAGATTGTTGGCGGCCATCAGGCGGAACGCCTCGCGCACCGGTGTGCGCGAGACACCAAAACGCTGGGCGATCTCCTGCTCGTCGAGCCGGCTGCCGGGTTCGAGATGACCCGCCGCAATCGCCCCTTCGAGCTTCTGGCGCAGGCTCTCGGCCAGCGTCACACCGGGGCTCGTGGCGAGGGATTCATGCCCATTTTTCACGCGCCTGCCTCCGCTATGTGCACCAATATCCGCCATCATGTTTCTCCAACATCAATATATGTATACAAAACGGCACTAACATTCCAGCGAAACGACCGATTTTCGTGCGGAGATGCGCGCGGCGCCGGCCTATTCGCCGTCGACCTCGCAAATCCTATGCCTGATTTGCATCGAAATCGCGCTGGCACACGAGTTGCTAAGAGATTTCGACGCGGTCCGCTTTCGTATGCGAATGGCCGCCGCCATTATACAAGGACATCCCGGTGCAGGCTGCCCGCCTCCCCCATCCCGGACCGGCGACCGAAGCGCCGCAGGCTCAGAGCAAGCCTGAGCCGCTGCTCGAACTGCGCGCGATCAACAAGACCTTCGGCGCCGTCGCGGCGCTCTCGGGACTTCAGGCGACCATCGCCCCCGGCGAATTCGTCACCGTCGTCGGCCCGAGCGGCTGCGGCAAGAGCACGCTCTTTAATATTGTCGCCGGACTAGAGGAGCCTGATGCCGGCGGCATCCTGCGCTTCGAAGGCAACAGCTGCCATTCCGCCGATCTACTCGGCCGCGTCTCCTTCATGCCGCAGCGCGACCTGCTGTTTCCCTGGCGCAATGTGGTGGACAACGCCATCCTCGCGCTCGAGGTCGAGGGCATGAGGCGCGACCAGGCGCGCGCCAAGGCGCTGAAGATGCTGCCCGAGTTCGGCCTCGCCGGCTTCGAGAAGCAATATCCCAATCAATTGTCCGGCGGCATGCGCCAGCGCGTCGCCCTGATGCGGACCTTCCTGTTCGAGCGCGACCTGATGCTGCTCGACGAGCCCTTTGGCGCGCTCGATGCGCTGACGCGGGCGATGATGCAGCGCTGGCTGCTCGACGTCTGGCAGAAATACCGCCGCACCATCCTCTTCATCACCCATGACGTCGACGAAGCCATCTTCCTCGGCGACCGCGTGCTGGTCATGACGGCGCGTCCCGGCGCGGTGAAGCTCGAACAGGTCGTCGACCTCCCTCGCCCGCGCCGGCCCGAGATCGTCACCTCCCCTGAATTCGTGCGCCTCAAGCGCACGCTGCTCGATGCGATCGAGGAGGAAAGCATGAAATCGTTCCAGTCCTCCATCGCGCAGGAGAAGACGCCGTGAATGCGATGTCAGCGAGAGAACCGCGCGGGATTGATCCGTCGGAATGGGATGCCCGCATCAAGCTCGCGGCCTGTTATCGCATGGTCGCCAGGCTCGGCATGGACGATTTGATCTACAATCACATCTCCTCGCGCGTGCCCGGCCATGACGATCAGTTCCTGATCAACCCCTATGGTCTGCTGTTCGACGAGATCACCGCATCGAGCCTGGTCAAGATCGACACCAAGGGTAACAAGCTCGACGACACGCCGCAGGCCGTCAATGTCGCAGCCTTCGTCATCCATGCCGCGATCCACACCTCGAACCACGACGCTGCCTGCGTGCTGCACACCCATTCCGACGCGAGCGTCGCGGTCTCGGGGCAGGAGAAGGGCCTGCTACCGCTCAGCCAGTTCGCAATGCGCTTCTACGACAGACAAGCTTTCCACGATTACGAAGGCGTTGCCATCGACCTCGACGAGCAGGTCCGCCTCGTGCGCGATCTCGGTCCGCACAAGGTGATGCTGATGCGCAACCACGGCATCCTCACGGTCGGCCGGACGCCGGGCGAAGCCTTCATGCTGCTCTATTATTTCGAGCGCGCCGCGCGGATCCAGCTCCAGATGCAAGCCGCCGCGGCTTCAGGCGCCAAGCTGGTGATGCCGCCGCACGAGGTCTGCGAGAAAGCCGCCCGCCAATTCTGGGAATTGCAGGGCGACATCCTCGTGCCCGGCGAACGCGAATGGCCGGCGCTGATGCGCCAGCTCGACCGCACCGATCCATCCTATCGCAATTGATTTCACCGCCTGGAGTATGACCATGTTGAGCCGACGCCACGCCCTCTCCGTCCTCTCCGCCATCGCACTGGCGACCGGCTCCCTCGTCACGGCTGCACCCGCAGCCGAATTGCAGAAGGCGAGCCTGCGCCTGAAATGGCTGCCGCAGGCGCAGTTCGCAGGCTTTTACGTCGCGGCAGCCAAGGGCTATTACAAGGCCGAGGGGATCGACCTCACCATCAATCCCGGCGGGCCCAATTTGCTGACCGAAAACCTGGTCGCGACCGGCGCCGACACATTCGGCCTGTCGGGCGGCACCGACAGCGTGTTCGCGGCGCGCGACAAGGGGCTGCCTATCGTCTGCATCGGCGTCTCGCACCAGATCACGCCATTCATCTTCGTCACCCGCAAGGACGGCCCGGTGAAGACGATCCAGGACTTCAAAGGCAAGACCGTCACCACCTGGTTCACCGGCGCCAATCATGTGCTGAACGGCATGCTGGCCAAGGAAGGCATCAAGCCGGATGAATTGAAAATCCAGCCGCAGCAGGTTTCGGTGACGCCGTTCGTCGACGGCAACGTCGACGTCATCACGGCGACTTATTACAACGAGTTCTACACCATCCAGTCGCGCATGCCGAAGGACAGCCTGAAGACCTTCGTCGCCGAGGATTACGGCATCACCTTCCCGCGCGATACGCTGATCGTGGCCGAAGCAACTGCCAAGGAGAAGCCGGAGCTCGTCAAGGCGTTCCTGCGCGCCTCGCTGAAGGGCTGGAAGGATGCGTTCTCCGATCCCAAGGGCGCAGTCGACACCGTGATGGCCACGGCCCCGACGCTCGACCGCGCGCAGCAGGAGTTCATGCTGACCGAGGTGAAGCGTCTGATGACCGCAGGCGCGGCAGCGAAGAACGGCCTGTTCTGGATCGATACTGACGCCGTCAAGACCGCCCACGATTTCTTCCTGAAATACGGCGTCATCTCCAAGCCGGTCGATCTCGCAGCCGCCTATGACGCGAGCTTCATCCAGAGCATCCCGGCGGCGGACCGGCTGCCGTGAGCAGCCCTGCCGCGACATCGCTAGGTGACGGCCGCGCGGCTGCGCGGTCGATGGCCATGCCGGATTCGATGCGCAAGCTGATCCGGCTTCTGCTCGGCCTCGCCATTGCGGCGGTGATCTGGGAAGGCGCGGTGCTGCTGTTCGGCATCCGGCCCTATTATCTGCCGCGCCTCAGCACCATCTTGATGGCGATGGCGGCCACACCTCGGGCCTATGTCGACGGCTTCCTGCGCACGTTGGCTGAGACGCTGATCGGCTTCGCCTCCGGCGGCGCGTTCGGCGTGCTGATGGGAGTCGTGTTCTTCCGCGTCCGCCCGCTGCGCGAGATGATCTTTCCGATCTTCGTGGTGTCGCAGACCATTCCGGTCATCGCCTTCGGCGCGCTGGTGGTGCTGTGGTTCGGCAACACCCTGCTCGCCAAGGCGATCATCGCGTTCTATCTGACCTTCTTTCCGGTCACGGTGAACACGCTGCTGGGGCTGGAGACCGTCGATCCCAGGCAGGTCGACCTGATGCGCAGCTTCGGCGCCTCTAGCCGCCAGCTCCTGCTCCGCTTGCAGCTTCCGACCGCGCTGCCGCAGATTTTTGTGGCGCTGCGGCTCGCGGCATCCTTGAGCCTCGTCGGCGCCATTGTCGGCGAATGGTTCGGGGACACCACCGGGCTCGGCGTGCTGCTGCTCCAGGCCATGTTCACCGAGAACGTCGTTGCGATCTGGGCCGCCCTGCTCGCCGCCGCCCTGCTCGGCACCGGCTTCTATGCGGTGGTCGCCGCGGTCGAGCGCAGGCTCGTGTTCTGGAACGCCGAGCAATGAGCCGCGCCCTTGCCTCACCTTCGCTCGCGGTCCAGCGCGGCATTCTGGGCGCCGTCCTCCTGGTCGCGTGCTGGGAAGGCGCGGCGCGTGGATTGCACCTGCCGGCCTATGTGCTCCCAGCCGTCAGCGACATCCTCGCGGGCCTATGGTCGAAACGTGTAACGCTCATCGATGCCGCCGGCTACACCCTGCTCGAAGCGCTGGTCGGCTACGGGCTCGGCTGCCTGATCGGCATCGGTCTTGCCGTTGCCATCGCCCTGGTGCCGGCGCTGCGCAGCGCGATCCTGCCGTTCGCGACCGCGATCAATTCGGTGCCCGTGGTCGGCTATTCGCCGCTGATCCTGCTCTGGTTCGGCATCGGCGTAAGCTCGAAGATCGTGATGGTGGCGATGGCGGTGAGCTTCACCATCCTGCTGTCGATGCTGGCCGGGCTCGACCGTGTCGATCGCCGCGCCGTCGACCTCATGAAGAGTTTTGGCGCCAGCCGCTTCGGTGTGCTGTGGCGCCTGCGCCTGCCGACCGCGCTGCCGCTGCTGCTCTCCGGCATGCGCGTCTCCACGGTGCGCAGCGTGATCGTGGCGATCGTCACCGAAATGCTCGGCGCCCAGGGCGGCCTCGGCTGGGTGATCTACCAGGCCGTGCTCCAGATCGACTTCGTCCAGGTCTGGGCGGCGATCTTTGTCGCGTCCGCGGCGAGCCTCGCCTTCTTCGGCCTGATCGGTTTTCTCGAACGAAAAATCCTGTTCTGGACATGACGCCAGGAAACACGTCAGGAAAACACGCCATGAAACGACAGATGCATCTCGGCCTGTTCATCCTGGGGACCGGCAGCCATGTCGCGGGCTGGCGCTATCCCGGCGCGGTCGACAGCTTTCAGGATTTTGCAGCGATCCAGCAGATGGGCCGCACCGCCGAGCGCGGCAAGTTCGACCTGATCTTCATGGGCGACAATCTCTACGCCGATGCCGCCGCCCACCCCTCCTACACGTTGCGGCTCGAGCCGCTGACCATGCTGGCTGCGCTCGCAACCTCCACCAGCCATATCGGCCTCGGCGCCACCGTCTCAACCACCTACAGCGATCCGTTCTCGGTCGCACGCGTGTTCGCCTCGCTCGATCACATCTCGAACGGCCGCGCGGCGTGGAACGCGGTGACAACGGCCAATCCGGCCACCGCGGCGAATTTCGGCACCACCCATCCCGACCACGCCCGCCGCTACGAGATGGCCAGCGAATTCCTCGACGTCGTCAAGGGATTGTGGGACGGCTGGGCCGACGATGCCATCGTCGCCGATCGCACCAACGGCCTTTACATCGATCCAGCGAGGCTCCGTCCGATCGACCATGAGGGCCCATTCTTCAAGGTGAAGGGCCTGCTCAATATCGGCCGGACCCCGCAAGGCCACCCCATCGTTCTCCAGGCCGGCGGCTCCGAGGCCGGACAAGCGCTCGCCGCGCGCACCGCCGATATCGTATTCTCGGTGGTGCAGGACATCGACGAAGCCAAGGCCGGCTATGCTTCACTGAAGACGCGGCTGCCGTCGTTCGGCCGCTGGCCTGAGGATGTCACGGTGCTGCCGGGCGTGATGCCCGTCGTCGGCCGCACCGACAGAGAAGCGTTCGAGAAGCTCAACACGCTCCAGAGCTTTGTCAGTGGCAGCAATGCCCTCGCCATCCTGTCCGACCGCTTCGGGCGCGACATGTCGGCCTACGATCTCGACGGGCCGATCCCGGACATCGCGCCGTCGGACAGCTATCACAGTTTTGCCAGCGTCATGCTCGCCAAGGGCCGCCGCGAGAACATGACGCTGCGCGATCTCTATAATCTCACGGCAGCAGCCCGCGGCCATTGGGTGCTGTGCGGCTCGGCCGAGCGCATCGCCGACACGCTCCAGCTCTGGTTCGAGGAACATGCCGCCGACGGTTTCAACGTCATGCCGCCCTATTTCCACGAAGGGTTCGAGGATTTCGTCGAGCTCGTCGTGCCGATCTTGCAAGAGCGCGGGCTGTTCCGCGCGGAGTACGAAGGCACGACCTTGCGCGATCATCTCGGCCTCGCGCGTCCCGCGAATCCGTTCTTCGCGGCCTAGAGCGCGCCGGCGATCCGCAGTGCCTGATCGAGCGCCTGCACCTCGTTTGGTGTTGCCGGTGGCTGCGGCGGCCGCACGGCGTCGCATGAGAGACGGCCGAGCAGTTTCAGGCAGGCCTTGAGCCGCACCGTTGCCCGCCCCCCGGGCGCATCGCGGTAGATCGCGACCGCCAGCGGATAGAGCTTCTCGTGCGCGGCGCGCGCCCGCTCCCAATCACCGGCTTCCGCCGCGGTCCAGAGGCCGACGACAAGCTCCGGCACGACGCAGGCAAGGCTCACCTGGCTGCCGGCCGAGCCGACGAGATAGCTCGTCAACAGATGTTCGTCGCCCGAGCCGAGCACGACGAATTCCGGCCGCAGCTTGCGGATCAGCCGCAGATTCTGCTCGTAGGTCGCGACTTCCCAGCTGCCCTCCTTGATCGCGACGAAGCGAGGATCGGCGACGAGCCGTGCCAGCAGCGGCGGCGCATAGGCCATGGCGCCCGCACCGACGGGCGCGGCGTAGAGCATCAACGGCACCGTCGTGGCATCGCGGACATGGCGGTGATGTTCGATGGCACAGTCGTCGGCGTGGCCGAGCGCCCAGCTGTTCGGAGGAAACACCAGGAGCCCGTCCGCGCCGGCCTGCTCCAGCGCAGCCGCCTCGCGCGCGGCCTCCAGGCTGGATTCATGATTGACGCCAGAGACGATCAGGCAGTCCTTTGGGGCATGCTTGCGCGCCAGCTCCACCACGCGCCGTTTCTCGGCCAGCGACAGCACAAAGTTCTCGCCGGCGTGGCCGTTGACCAACACCCCATTGACGCCCGGCGTTGACGCGACCGAGGCGAGATGCGCTACGAGCTTCGCCTCATCGATCCCAAAGTCAGGCGTCATAGGCACGATCGTCGCGGCATGGATGCCGCGCAGGCGATCGCTGAATGTCCGCATCGCGATCGACATCGGCTAGTGAATGATTTGGTCGAGGAAGGTCCGGGCACGCTCGGACTTCGGGTTCTTGAAGAACTCCTCCGGCGCGGCCTGCTCGACGACCTTGCCCTCGTTCATGAACACGATACGGTCGGCGACCTCGCGGGCAAAGCCCATCTCGTGCGTGACGCACAGCATGGTCATGCCCTCTTCCGCGAGCTTCTTCATGGTCTCCAGCACTTCCTTGACCATTTCCGGGTCGAGCGCCGAGGTCGGCTCGTCGAACAGCATGATCTTCGGCCGCATGCACAGCGCCCGCGCAATGGCGACGCGCTGTTGCTGGCCGCCCGAGAGCTGCCCGGGGAATTTCTCGGCCTGATCGGGAATCCGGACCTTGGTGAGGAAATGCATGGCGAGGTCTTTTGCCTCAGCCTGCGACATGCCGCTTACGGTCATCGGCGCCAGGATGCAGTTCTCCAGCACCGTCATGTGCGGGAACAGATTAAAACTCTGGAACACCATGCCGGTGTCGCGCCTGACCGCATCGATGTTTTTGCGCTGGTGATCGAGCTCGATGCCGTTGACGTAGATCAGACCCTCGTCGTGCTTCTCGATGTGGTTGATGCAGCGAATGAGTGTCGACTTGCCCGAGCCGGAGGGACCGCAGACCACGATCTTCTCGCCCTTGGCGACCTTGAGGTCGACCTCGTTCAACGCGGTGAAGTCGCCATAGTGCTTGTAGACGGCCTCCATGCGAACCGCGGGCACCTCACGCAACTGCGGCTGCGCCGCGACGCCCTCGGCACCGCCGGCAATATTCATCGACATCTCGCTCATGCCCTGGCCTCCACGCTTGTCTGCGCAACCGGCGCACTCGCCGCGACCCGCCTCGATTTCGCAGCGCTCGATCGACCGAAATGCTTCTCCAGCCGGCGCTGAACCGCATCCCAGACCGACGTGAGGATCAGGTAATAGGCCGTTGCCGCAGCGTAGACTTCGAGGATCTGGAAATGCTCCTGCATCAGCATGTCGCTGCGGCGCATGAGCTCCTCGACCGAGATGACGGAGGCAAGCGACGTCGCCTTCAGCAGCGAATTGATGGAGTTGCCGAGCGGCGGGATCATCAGCCGGAATGCCTGCGGCAGGGTGACCCGCCGGAACGTCGTCCAGGGCGACAAGCTCAGCGCCCAGGCGGCTTCGCGCTGCCCCGCCGACACCGCCATGAAACCGCTGCGCACGATCTCGGCGAGATAGGCGGCCTCGTTGAGGATGAGGCCGACGAGTGCGCAGGTGATCACGGAGAACTTGATCCCCAATTGCGGCAGGCCGCTGTAGATCACCACCAGCTGGATCAGCAGCGGCGTACCGCGGAAGAACCAGATGTAGAAGCGCGAGAAGCCAGAGAGCACCGGATTGGACGACATGCGCATCAACGCGATGCCCATGCCGAGGATCAATCCGCCGATCACAGCCGCCACCGTCAAGCCGATGGTGACGAGCACACCCTTCATCAGGAAGTAGTTGAAGAAGTAGTTGACGGCGGCCGTCGGACTGAAATGGCTCATCGGCTCGTCTCCGTAAGGTTCAGGCTGGACCGGGGCCGGCGATCGCAAGCGGCTGATCGGCCGGCATGCTGGTCAGGCCGAACTTGTCGAACAGCGCCTGATAAAAGCCGTCGGCACGCATCGCGTTGAGCGCCTTGACGACGGTATCGGCCACCGTCTTGTTGCGGAAACCCAGCGTGGTCCGCGCCGTGCCGAGCCCGCTCAACACTTCCTTGACGCGGCCACGGCCGACGAGATCGCGCGCCACGCTGTCGACCAGCAGCGCGTTGTCCACCTGTCCTGCGAGCAGCGCGCTGACGACGTTGGTCGCGGTCGGAAACGTACGCATCTCGATGGCAGGGCCGCCCTTCGCCACATTGGTATCGCTGAGCTTCTTGAGCCAGTTCATCTGGTAGGTAGAGACCTCGACCGCGGATGTTTTTCCGATCAGGTCATTCTCGGTAGCAATTTTTATGCCGCTGTCGGGCGCAACCACGACCGAAATGGCCTGAATGGCGTAAGGCACCATGTACATCAGCTTCGAGCGTTCCTCGGTCCAGAACATCCCGGTATTGACGCCATCGATGCGCGCCGCACCCATGGCCGGGATCATCGCCGGAAAATCCATCCGGACGAGTTCGACCGGAAGGCACAACCGCTTGCCGAGCTCGGCGGCGAGTTCCACGTTGAGGCCCTGCAACTGGCCATCCTTGTCGACGAATTGCTGCGGCGGGTTGGTCGGGTTGATCGAGAGCTGCAACTTGCCCGGCGCAATCAGATCGCTGTCGGCGATCGCGGGCGTGCATGCGGCATGCGCTGCATTGGCTACGAAGACGAGTGCGGCAGCGGCACTCAAGCGAAGCAGTGTCGAGAACATTCTTTACCTCCAGTAAGACGCCAATGACCGATGCAGTCCCTCGCCCGGGATTCCCCCTCGACGTTTCTTGGATGCCGCCGACCGGATCTCGCGACACGGCAGGCAGCACCGTCTTTGTCCCGCTTCAAGCCGGTCCCGACATCGGCCTGAGCTGGATGCGCATGAAATTCTTCACGAGGGATTCGAACGGGCCGAATCCCTTCACTTTCAAAAACTCCGGCGTCTCGAACGCCCAGCGTCCCGCGACCTCGTACATGGCCGCGTATTTCGGCCCGTCGCCGACCGAGACGAAGCGCTTTGCCGACAACCAGCCGGGACAGGCGAGCAGATCGGGAAAATGCCTCTGCTCGTACCAGGCGTTGAACGCAGCTTCGTGCTCGGGGTCGATGTCGACCCGCACGATGTGGATGAAGGCTTCGTCGGTCATGGGCTCGCGCCTCACGCCAGACGGATGTCGCCGGCGGCGCGCGCCGCGCCGACGGTCGTTGCAATGGCCTCGCACAGCGCGGGAAGGACCGGCAGCAGCGGTGGCCGCGGATCGGCGTTGCGGATCAGGCCAAGCGCCCTGAGCCCGACCTTCATGCGCGTATGCATGTCCATGATCGGCGCCGGCCCGTAGATGACGCGGACGATCGGATAGAGCCGCTCGTTGACGGCACGCATCGCCTTGAGATCGTCGGCGAGCGATGCCTGCCACAGCGCGATGAACAGGTCCGGCGCGAGGCTGACAAGGCCGGACAGTATGCCGTCGCCGCCGACGGCGAGCTGCGGCAGGAACCAGTTGAAGTTCGACGGCAGGATCGCGACGGAGGGATCGGCCTGCTTCACCGCCCGGCGGTTCTCATCATAGGCCAGCATGGTGTCGCTGCCTTCCTTGATGGCGATGACGCTGTCCAGCGCCGCGATCTTCGCCAGCGTTTCCGGCGAATAGCCGGAGCCGGACGCCAGCGGATACTGGAAGATCGACACCGGAATTCCGATCGCGGAGCTGACCGCCTGCACGAAGGCCACCGGCGCGCGCGAGGTCGCGGATGCACCGCCGCCGAGCGGCGCCGGTGGAAACAACACCGCGCAATCGGCCCCGGCAGCCTCGGCGAGCTGCGCCTGATGGATCGCCTCGGCGGTGGAATGCGCGATGATGCCTGACAGCAGCGGCTTGCCGCCGATCTGCCGGCGCGTCCGCGAGATCACCGCCTGACGCTCGTCATCCGAGAGCGATCCGCCCTCGCCGGCATGTCCGTTGACGAACACCGCCGCAATTCCATCCGGACAGGCGCAATAGTCGAGCACGCGGGCATAGCCGTCCCAATCGATCGAGCTGTCGTCCCTGAAGGGCAGCACGGTTGCGACCGTGACGCCGCGCAAGTCAGCTTTCTTCATCGGCTTGCTCATGACAGTTTGCGCCGCGGGAATTTCAGGCTCGCACGCGCTTTCAACACTTCGAGGCCGCCCTCGTTGCGGGCACTCGCTTCCCAGATGATGGTGCGGGTCTCGTCGTGCTGCTCGGCGATCCAGACGTCGAAGGTGAGCGTGTCGCCGTAGAACACGGGACCAGTGAACCAGAACCGGTCCTCCACCGACACGCCGATGGTGCCGACCAGCTCGCTGGTGAGGATGCTGGTGCAGAGCCCCGCGACCATGATCCCCGGCGCCAGCCTGCGGCCGAAGCGCGTCGCGCCGGCATAGACATCGTCGACATGAACCGGGCCGAAATCGCCGGTCGCGGCGATGTAGAGCGCGCCGTCCGCCTCGGTGATGGTCTTGCTCAGGCTGACCCTGTCGTTCACCCTGAGATCGTCGAAGGATTTTGACTCGTACATGGCTCAGCCCAGCGCGAAGGGAACGAGCGTTGCGGTGCCGTCCACCACGGTCACGTCCGAAGGCGACAAGGTGCAGGTCACGCGGCAGACCGCCTCCTCGCCCGCAACCGAGACGATCTCGGCCTTGGCCTCGACGGAATCGCCGACGATCACGGGCGCGGCGAAATTCAGCACGATGCTGCCGATCCGCCGGGTCGGCCCGCCGAGCTGGCTGAGGCACGTCGTGGCGAGACCTCCGACCGCGAGCTCGAAGGCGACCATGTTGGAGGCGCCGGCCTTTTTGGCCCTGATAGCATCGACATAGAGACCGCCGAGATTGCCACTGATGCCGGTGAACATGGCCTGCTCGGCCACCGTCATGGTCTTGCGGAAGGCAAAGGCGGCGCCGGGCTTGAGAGGTGCGTGAGACATCGGTCGTTCCCTAGAGCTGCAAGCCGTTCTTGATGGTGCTGCGCGCAACCAGCATGCGGTGGATTTCGGAGGTGCCGTCATAGATGCGGGTGACGCGCGCATCGCGATACATGCGCTCCAGCGGCAAATCCTTGCTGAAGCCCATGCCGCCGAACACCTGGATGGCACGGTCGACCACGCGGCCCTGCATCTCGGACGCCGCGACCTTGATCATCGAAACCTTGTCGCGCGCATCCCGGCCCTGATCGATGTCCCAGGCGGCGTTCATCACCATCATCTTGACGCCGAAGATTTCGGTTGCGGAATCGGCAATCAGCTTCTGCACCATCTGAAAATCGCCGATCAGCTGGCCGAACTGGCGCCGCTCGCCGGCGTGCTTGCGCATCATTTCGAGCGCGCGCTGCGCCATGCCGACGGCGCGCGCGCCGATATGGGCAAGCCGGATCTGGAGCACACTCTGCATGATCAGTTTGAAGCCGCCGCCGACCTCGCCGAGCACGGCCGCCTTCGGAATGCGGCAATCCTCGAAACTCAGCTCGGCATGGCCGTAGCCGCGATGGCCCATCATTGGCTGGGTGCGCGCGACCTTGAAGCCGGGCGTGCCACGATCGACCAGGAACAGCGTGATGCCGCCGCGCGCCCGCTTGTCCTTGTCGGTCAGCGCCATCAGGATCACGTAGTCGGCGATGTCGCCGTCGCTGATGAAATGCTTGGTGCCGTTGAGCACCCATTCGTCGCCGTCAAGGTGAGCCGTGGTGCTGATCGACGCCGCATCGGAGCCGGCGCCCGGCTCGGTGATCGCCATCGCGCAGATCTTGTCGCCCTTCACCGTCGGCAGCAGATAACGCTCGACCTGGTCGCCCTTGCAGGCCATCAGCATCGGATAGACCTGGCCGAACACGCGGCGGATCAGCGCATCGGAGGTCTTGCCGAACTCTTCCTCGACGAGACAATGCTCGATACAGGACAGCCCGCCACCGCCGACATCCGCCGGCATGTTCATCGCGTAAAGGCCGAGTTTTTGGGCCTCGGCCTTGGTCACCGCCAGCTTGTCGGCTGGCACCGTGGCCGTCTGCTCCACGATTTCTTCGAGCGGTTGCACCTCCGTCTCGACGAAGCGGCGGACGGTGTCGATCAGCAGGCGCGTATCCTCTGGGATTGAGAAATCGATCATCGCGCCACTCCGACAGCCTTGCCGGCGATCATCGCGTCGATGTCGGTGGCACCGTAGCCGATCTCGCCGAGCACCTCGCGGGTCTGCGCGCCGAGCCGCTGCGGCACCAGCCGCACCTCGGGCGTCTGGCCGTCATAGCGGGCGGGATGCGCGACCATGCGGATGGGCGCGCCGCCTGCGCTCTCGGCGCTCTTGAACACGCCGAGATGGTTGAGCTGGGGATCGGATACGAGATCGCGATAGTCCTGCACCGGCGCGTGCCAGACCTTCGCGGCCTCAAGCGAGGGCAACCAATCGGCGGTCGACTTCTGCTTCAGCTTGGCCGCGACGATCCGCGTGATCTCCTCACGCTTCGAAAAACTGTCGCTCTCCCCAAACTGCTTCAGCTCCTCGCTGTCGAACGCGACCGCCAGCGCCTTGGGCGCGGCCATGGAGATCGCCATATGACCGTCCGCTGTGGCGTGAACGCCGTAAGGTCCGGGGCTGAACCAGGCGGCGATGCCGGCCGGACCGCGCGACGTCGGCGACGGCGCGCCGTTCAGCCAGGCTGTCAGCGGCTCGACCTGGAGATCGAGCGCCGCTTGATAGAGGTTGACCTCGACGAGCCGTCCCTTGCCTGTCTTCGTCCGGGCGAACAACGCGGCGAGAATGCTCATGGCATAGAGTGAGGCCGCGTGCTGGTCGACGATGACGGCGCCGACCGCCGTCGGCTCGCCATCTGCGCGTCCCGTTCGCATCGCAAGCCCCGACATCGCCTGGAGCAGCAGGTCCTGACCCGGACGATCCTTGTAGGGACCGTCCGATCCGAAGCCGGTAGCAACCGCATAGATCAGGCCCGGATTGATGGCCTTCAGCGTGTCGTAACCGAGCCCCAGCTTGGCCATGGTGCCCGGCCGGAAATTCTCCATCACGACATCGGAGGACGCGACCAGCTTCTTCACGACGGCGATGCCGTCGGGATGCTTGAGGTCGACGGCGATGCTGCGCTTGTTGCGCCCGGTGGCCAGATGATTGACGCTGTCGCCCGCGACGAAATGATTGGCGACCGCCCAGTTGCGCTGAAACGCGCCCTCGATCGGCTCAACCGCGATGACGTCGGCGCCGAGATCGGCGAGCGTCTGAGCGGCCAGTGGTCCCGCGAGGTAGTGATTGAAGCTGAGGATCTTGACGCCGTCGAGCAGGTTCATCCGTTCACATCCAATTTAGGCAGCCGCAATTGGCGCACTGCGCCACGCCAGATCGAACGCCTTGACCAGGGCGCGTGCAGCAGCATCCTGCGCCGCTGGCAACGGCAGCCGCGGCGGACGCGGATGGCCGACCGCAAAGCCCATGTGGCCGAGCAGCGCCTTGCTGCCAGCGACATAGGCCTGACCGCCAACGAATTCGATCACGGGCAGATATTTGAGATAAAGCTCGCGCGCCTCTTTGATCGCACCCTGATCAGCAACCAGGCTGAAGATGCGCGCCATCTCCGCCGGCACCACATTGGAGGCGACCGCCACCCAGCCCTGCGCCCCTTCGACGAAGGATTCGAAGCCGAGGATGCCGCCGAACACGGTCATCCTGTCGCCGCAGAGCCGGATGATGTCGCGCACCCGCGTCACCTCCAGCGTCGACTCCTTGATATAGAGACAGTTGTCGATCTCGGCGATGCGCGCCACCAACTGTGGCTTGAGATCGACATTGGCGGTCGCCGGATTGTTGTAGACCATGATCGGCAGCGCGATCGCATCCGCCACCGTCTTGTAATGATGGACGAGCTCATCGTCGGTCGGCGTCGAATAGAACGGCGGGATGATCATGACGCCGTCGGCGCCCAGCTTTTCGGCACGGCGGCTGAGGCGCACCACCTCGCGCGTATCCTCCGCGCCGGTGCCGATCAGCACGGGCACGCGTCCCGCGGCCTGAGTGATGACGATTTCGGCGACCAGCGCCTTCTCGTCATCGTCCAGCGACAGGAACTCGCCGGTGGAGCCGAGCGGGATCAGTCCGTGAATGCCTTCGGCAATCTGCCAGTCGACGAAGGCACGGAGGGCCGCGACATCGATCTCGCCGGCTGCCGTGAACGGGGTAATCATGACGGTGTAGGTGCCGCGGAACGTCTTCATCAGGGAACAGCCCGGTAATCGGTTGAATTCAGGCGATGGCGGCCGCCTGCGGAATATCCGCAACATTGATGCAAACGATTGCAGAACTGGCTCTGCATTGGGCAACACCATCCATTTTTTGAGCTTGATCCGCGTGGAATTAGCTCTTAGCTTTTTGCAATCGTTTGCAGTCTATCGGCAGGTTGGATGAGCGTCACGCTCAAAGATGTGGCACAGGCGGCCCGCGTTTCGGTCAGTACGGCGTCCCGCGCGCTGACGGGAACCGGGCTGACGAGCGAGCGCACGCAGCAGCGCCTGACGCGCATCGCGCGCGAGCTCGGCTATCGACCGAACCCGATCGCGCGCGGCCTGAAGACCGGGCAGTCGCGGCTCGTGGCCCTCCTCGTGCACAATCTCACCAACGCCTCGTTCCAGGTGATGGCCGAAGTGGTGCAGGCGCGCCTGAAGGCGCTGAACTATCAGATGCTGCTGTGCATCGGAGGCGACGACGCGCAACAGGAGAGCGACACGCTGACCACGCTGGTCGACCACCGCATCGACGGGCTGATCGTCGTGCCGACGGGAAAGAATGGTGCGCAGCTCAAGACCTTGGCGAAAGACGTCCCGATCGTCTGCCTCGTGCGTCGCGATGACGCGACCGACCTCGAAACCGTGCTCGCCGACGATCCGCAAGGCGCCTATCTCGGCACGCGCCATCTGATCGAGCTCGGACACAAGCGCATCGGGCTGATCGTCGGCCGTCAGGATACCACGTCAGGCCGCGAACGCCTGTCCGGCTATGTCCGCGCGCTGCGTGAGGCCGGCATCGCCAAGGACGACACATTAATTCATGCCGGCCATTTCGTGCCCGAGACCGGTGCGAGCTGCTGCCGCAAGCTGCTCGATCTCCCCCGCCCGCCCAGCGCGATCTTCGTCGCCAATCACGAGGCGACGCTCGGCGCGCTGCGCGTGATTGCGGAACGGAACATCGCGATCCCCGACGATCTCTCGCTGCTCTGCTACGAGGACATGCCCTGGTTCGAATGGCATCGCCCGGCGATCAGCATCGTCGACAACGGCGCGCGCGATCTCGCCAATCTCGCGGTCGACCGGCTGCTGCATCGCATGGATGCGAAAGGCAACGGCAATGACGGCGTGCGCGAATATCGCGTCGGCGCCCGGCTGGTGCAGCGCGATTCTTGCCGCCGGATCGATGCCGCCAGCAAGCCGAAATCCCCAAAATCCAAATCGTCTGCGGCCAAGCCCGCGAAGGTCTGATCGATGCCCTATGTCGAGGTGCTCGCCCCACAAGTTCCATCCCAACGCAAGGCCGCACTGGCGAGGTCCGTCACCGACGGCCTGATGTCGGCGTTCGGCGTCACCGCCGACACCGTCACACTCTATTTCCTGCCGATCGCGGCCGACGATTATGCCCATGCCGGCGTCTTCGGCGCTCAAGCGACCGGCCAACGCATCCTGCTCAAGGTCCACGCGTTCCGTCGTACCGAGCCCGAGCGACGCGCCGCGGCCATCGCGCTGACCCGCGGCGTCTGCACCGCCTATGGCGTGCCCGGCGACGACGTCGCGGTCTATTTCTGCGATCGCGACAAGAGCGAGGTGTCACACGATTCCAAGCTCGCCAGCGACTGACGGGAGCCGCACGCCATGGATCGTTTCTATAGCCAAGACCAGAAAGCCCTGCGCGAGACCGCCCGCCGCTTCGCGGAAGCGGAGATCCTGCCGCGCGCCGCCGCGATCGACCGCGAGGACCGGTTTGACCGCACCCTCTACAAGGGCATGGCCGATCTCGGCCTGTTCGGGATCTGCCTGCGCGAAGGCGCCGGTGGCGCCGGCCTCGACGCGATTGCGGCCTGCATTGCGATGGAGGAGCTGGCGCGCTGCTCCGGCGCGGTCGCCAATGCGTTTGCTATTCCCGTCGAAGCCGTGCTGTTCTTCGACCATCACGGCACCGACGCGCACAAGGCGCTGATCCCCAAGATTCTCAGCGGCGACATCATTCCGGCCACCGCCGTGTCCGAGCCAGATCATGGCTCAGACGTCGCGGGCATCCGCACCAACGCAGTGCGCGAGGGCAACGGCTGGCGGCTCAACGGCACCAAGGCCTGGGTGACGCTCGGCGGTGTCGCTGACCGCATCATGGTGTTCGCGCGCACCGGCGCGGATGCGGGCCATCGCGCCATCTCCTGTCTGCTCGTCGACGGCACCCTGCCCGGCATCGCGCGCGGCAAGAACGAGGAGCTGCTCGGCATGCACGGCCTCGACGACTGCCAGATCACGTTTTCCGATGTGCAGTTGCCGGCCGACAGCGTGATGGGTCCGGAGAACCAGGCCTTCAAGATGGCCATGAGCAATTTCAACTTCAGCCGGCTGATGATGGCTTCGATGGCGCTCGGCATGGCGCAGGCGGCGTTCGAGGACGCCACCGCTTACGCCAAGGACCGCAAGCAGTTCGGCCAGGCCATCATCGGCTACCAGGCGGTGCAGTTCATGCTCGCGGACATGTCGACCGACATCGCGGCTGCGCGCCTTCTGATCCATCACGCCGCGCGCCTGCACGATGCCGGTGAGCCCATTGCCAAGGAAGCCGCGCAGGCAAAGCTGTTTACCACCGACATGGCGATGAAGCACGTCTCCAACGCACTCCAGATCCACGGCGGTAACGGCTATTCCCGCGAATACCGCATCGAGCGCATTTTTCGCGATGTCCGCCTTGCCCAGATCTATGAAGGCACCAACCAGATCCAGCGGCTGATCATCGCCCGGCAGGTCGAGAAGGAGGCCGCGTGATGCGGGACGCGCGCACATGCTGAGCATCATCACGGCGGAGCAAGCAGCTAGCCTCATCCGCGACACCGATACGCTGATCGTCGGCGGCAATGGTGGCACCGGCGTTGCCGAAGCCATCCTCGACGCGCTGGAGCAGCGCTTCGTCAGTGGCCAGGGCCCGCACAATCTGACGCTGATCAACATCACCGGCGTCGGCGCCGTCACCGAGAAAGGCCTGTGCCATCTCGCCCACGAGGGCCTGATCGCGCGCGTGATCGGCGGCAATTTTGGACTTCAGGTGCCGTTCATGCGCCTCGTCCGCGACGAGCTGATCGATGCCTATAATTTCCCACAGGGCGTGATGAGCCAGCTCTGCCGCGCCATGGCGGCGAAGCATCCGGGCGTGCTCACCCATGTCGGCCTCGACACCTACATGGATCCGCGCCAGGACGGCGGCCGCATGAACAAGCGCACCACTGCGCCTCTGGTCGATCTGCTCGAGCTACATGGCCAGTCGTACCTGCTCTATCGCGTCCCCGCCCCGCCCGATGTCGCGATCATCCGCGGCACCTCGGCGGACGAGGACGGTTATATCAGCATGGAGCACGAGGGCACGACGCGCGAGGATCTCTCGATCGCGCAGGCCGTGCACAATGCCGGCGGCACCGTGATCTGCCAGGTCAAGCGCATCGTCAAGCGCGGCTCGATCCATCCGCAGATGGTGAAGATCCCCGGCTTCCTGATCGACCACGTCGTGCTCGAGCCGGATCAGATGCAGACCTACGGCACCGTCTACGATCCCGCGCGCTGCGGCGAGACGCGTGTACCTGTGGCGATGATCACGCCCGATCCGCTCACCGAGCGGCGCGTGATCGCCCGCCGCGCCGCCTTCGAGCTGCGCCCGCGCGATGTCGTCAATCTCGGCGTCGGCATCTCCGCGATGATCCCGAATGTCGCGGCCGAGGAGGGCATCTCCGACCTGATCACGTTGACGGTCGAATCCGGCGTGGTCGGCGGCGTGCCCGGGCACGCCCGCGAGTTCGGCACCGCCATCAATCCGCGAGTCATTCTCGACCAGGCCTATCAGTTCGACTTCTACGACGGCGGTGGCCTCTCCTGCGCGTTCCTCTCCTTCGCTGAGGTGGATGAGACCGGCAACGTCAACGTCACCCGCTTCGGCGAGCGCCGCGATGGCTCCGGCGGCTTCATCGACATCACGCAGAACGCCAAGCGGCTGATTTTCAGCGGCACCATGACCGGCGGCAAGTTCGACATCGGTGTCGAGAACGGCCGCCTCGCGATCCGGCGCGATGGCGCCTTCCGGAAATTCGTGTCTAAGGTGGGCCAGATCAGCTTCAGCGCCTCGCTTGCCGCGCAGCGCGGCCAGCACGTCAGCTACGTCACCGAGCGCGCCGTGTTCGAGCTGGAGAACGGCAGCGTCACCCTGACCGAGATCGCGCCCGGTGTGCGGCTGGAGGAGGACATCCTCGCCCATATGGGCTTCCGACCGCGCATCAGCCCGCAATTGAAAGATATGGACCCGCGCATCTTCCGCTCCGGCCCGATGGGGATTGCGCAAAGTTTTATGGCGCTGCCGGCGCGGTCGCGCAAGGTCGCCTGAGGGATCAGCATGGACACGAGCGCCCCGATCAATCTCCGTTACGAAGACATCGCGCTCGGAGAGGAGTTCGAGACCGCCGTGCACACTGTGACGGAGGCCGACATCGCGGTCTTCGCCGACGTCACACGCGACCATCATCCGCTTCATATCCACTCAAGCTACGCCCGCTCGCGCGGCTTTCCCGCGGTGATCGGTCACGGGCTGTTCGGGTTGTCGCTGATGGAAGGGCTGAAGTCGGAATTGAAGCTGTACGAGGAGACCTCGGTCGCCTCGCTCGGTTGGGACGAGGTGAAGTTCAAGGGGCCCATAGTCGCCGGTGACGCCCTGCGCGTCCGCTTCCGCTTCGTCGAGAAGCGGCCGACCAAAAATCCTGAACGAGGCATCGTCGTCGAGACGCTCGACCTCCTCAACCAGCGCGACGAGGTCGTGACCGCCGCGCGTCATATCTCGCTGATCCTGACCCGGCAGGCCGCGCGCGACGCGACTTCTGCCACGTGACAATGAACGGAGACGTCGGACCGGAGACGGCTCAACTGCCACCCACGATTTGACAGGAGTAATTTGATGCGATTTCCAAAAACCTTCTCCGCCCTCGCCGTTCTGATCGGCCTGACGCAAGCGGCCGGCGCCCAGACCTGCACACCGAAGGTGCCGGCATCGAGCCTGATCGAGGCACCGAAATGGCAGATGTCGATCAACCCGACGCTGCCGCCGCAGCAATTCGTCGACGACAAGGGCGAGTTGCAGGGCCTCAATGTCGAACTCGCCCGCGAGATCGCCAAGCGCATCTGCATCGAGGCTGTGTTCCTGCGCATGGACTTCCCGCCGATGATCCCGGCGCTGCGCTCCGGCCGCTTCGATGCCATCAACACCGGCCTGTTCTGGACCGAGGAGCGCTCGAAGATGCTCTACCTCGTGCCTTACGCACAGCAGGCGATCAGCATCTACACCGATCCCTCCTCCAGCCTGAAGCTGGAGAAGTTCGAGGACCTCGCTGGCCGCGTGGTCGGTGTCGAATCCGCGACCTACACCGAGCGCAAGGCGCGCGAATTCAGCGCGGCGATGGAAGCCAAGGGCCTCAAGCCGATCGAGCTGCGCACCTTCACCACGGTGACCGCGACCTCGGCAGCGCTGCGCGCCGGCCAGTTAGAGGCCGCGCTCAACATCAACGAGACGGCGAATTCGCTCGAGCAGAAGGGCATCGCAAAGATCTGGGTGCGCGACATCGCCGGCACCGACATCACCTTCGCCTTCCGCGACAAGCTGCTCGCGCAAGCTTTCGCCGACGCGCTGACGGCGGCCCGCGCCGACGGCACCTATGATAGACTGTTCGACAAGTTCGGCATGACCAAGCTGAAGACCACGACGTTCGCGATCAGGGGTGACGGGCCGACGAATTGAGGGGGCGGCGGCTCTCCTCGCGCTCGCAATGACCGCCATGTCCGCTCCGTCATCCTGAGGTGCGAGACGTGCGTTGCGAAGCAGCGCGCGGGGAGCCTCGAAGGATGCACGGCCGAGATGATGCAGCCGGGCCGTCGCCCTTCGAGGGCCGCTGAAGAAGCGGCCACCTCAGGGTGACGGTCATGGATGGGTAGTCGCGGCCTTTGCGGGCCGCGCCGATTTGGCTCAACGGAAATTGCCCTTGGTCTCGGGGATCACGACCGCACCGATCGAATAGATCACGAAGACACCGACTGAAAAATAGGCCAGCGACATCGGAATCTCCGCGGGGCTGCCGCTCACCAGCGAGACGAAGGTCGGCATCATGCCGCCCAGCGCAAAGCCGATGTTCCAGGACAGGCCCGTGCCGCTCGCGCGCAGCGCGGTCGGAAAGCGCTCGTTCAGGAAGATCAGCACCGGCGCATAGCCGGCATTGCCGATGAAGGCGATGGCGAACGCATAGAGCGTGATCTGCGTCGTGTCCTTGGTCGCCGCGAGGTTGAGATAGCACAGCGGCAACAGAACCGCCGCGAGGACACCGATCAGAAGGAACGTCTTCTTGCGGCCGATACGGTCGCTGAGTGCACCGATCAGCACCGCGGAAACGAACGCCGACACGCTCGCTCCCATCAGAATCAGCGACGAGGTCTGGTTCGGGACCGCGTTGATGACTTTCAGGAAGCTCGGCAGATAGCCGGAGGTCAGATAGTAGCCCGCGCCGCCACCGAAGGTGATCAGCAAATTGACCAGCAGAACGCCGCGATATTCGCCCGAGAATACGTCCTTGACCGGCGCCTTCGAGACCTTTGCTTGCTTGTTGCCCTGCTGGCGCTTGAGCTCCTTGAAATAGGGAGATTCTTCGAGGTTGCGGAAGATGAACCAGCCGAGCAGCGAGCTCAGCAGCCCCGAGAAGAACATGAAGCGCCAGCCCCAGACGGCGAAGGCATCGCCCGGAAAGATCGAGGACGTGATCAGGAAGATGAAGGACGCCAGCAATGCGCCGATGCCGGCACCGCCGCCGCCAACCAGGCCCGACATCGCGCCGCGCCAATTCGCCGGCACCGATTCCGTGCCGATCGTATGGGTGGACGCCACGACGCCGCCGACGAAGATGCCCTGCACCAGGCGCAGGATCAGGAAGATGACCGGCGCGATGACACCGACCTGCGCAATGGTCGGCAGCAGGCCGAACGCCGCCGTGCTGAGACCGACGCCGACGATGGCGATCAGCATGGCCTGCTTGCGGCCGTGGACGTCGGCATAATGGCCGAAGATTGCCGAGCCGAGCGGCCGCATCAACAGCGTGACGGCGAACGAGCCGTAGACCGCGGCCAGCGACAGCGCCGGATTGCTCGACGGAAAGAACAGCGCGCCGATAACAGGCGCCACATAAAGAAGAATGAACAAATCAAACAGGTCGAGTGCCCATCCGAGCACCGACGCGATGATCGCATTGACCATCTGCTTGTTATCTGCGGACGCTTGTGCACCTGCGACCGGCATATCCATCTCAGCCATTTTTATTTACCTCCCCGTTTTGGTTGAGCCGCGGTCCGCGCCATTGCGAACCGCGGCAGTTTTGTCGCGTCTCAGCGGCCGGCGAACTTCGGCGGACGCTTGGCGTTGAAAGCCTCGACGCCTTCCTTGAAGTCTTCCGACTGGCGCAGGCGGCTGTAGCAATGGCCTTCGAGCTCGATCGCGATGGCGAGCGTCGAATCCTCGGTGTCATTGAGGAGCTTTTTGGCGGTGCGCTGCGCCAGCGGCGAGAAGGTGCGGAGCTCGTCGACCAGCTTGTCGGTCGCCTTCTCCAGCTCGGCATCCGGCACGCATTCGGTGGCGATACCCCAGTCGAACGCCTGCTTGGCCGAGATGCGCTTGGAGCGCATCACGATGTCCTTGGTGCGGGTGATGCCGACCATCTTCTGCAGGCGTGCCGAGCCGCCCGAGCCCGGGATCTGGCCGAGCCTCTGCTCCGGGAGCGCGTATTGCGTGGTCTCCGAGGCGATGCGGAAATCGCAGGCCAGCGACAGCTCAAAGCCGACGCCGAAGCAATAGCCGCGATTGGCGACGATCACGGGTTTTGCGCAGCGCGCGGGCGCCGCGATGTTCCAGGCGAGCTTGGAGACGTGCTCCGGGCTCGCTTCCATGAAGCCGCCGATGTTCCCGCCGCTGGAGAAGTGCTCGCCCTCGCCGCGTACGACGATGACGCGGACGCGCGGATCTTCGTCCAGCGTCTCGAAGGTCAGCCGCAACTGGTCGCGCTGCGGCATCGCCACGATATTGTAGGGCGGACGTCCCAGAATGATGTCGGCGCGCTCATGCGCCTCGTCGATCTCGACCTTGAACCCGTCGAGTTTTGCTAATCGGGGATCGGTAAAATTATAGGCTGACGGCATCTGTGCTTCCTTCTGTTGATGATTGTTGATCACGCCGCGTCCGATGGCGGCAGGCGCTCGGCCTCGTATTCTCCGGCGACGAGCAGTCGCCGCAGCAGCTTGCCTACCGGCGATTTCGGAATCGCGTCGACGAAGACGTAGCGGCGCGGACGCTTGAAATTGGCGAGCCCCGAGGTGCGGCAGAACTGTTCCAGCTCGACATCGGAGACCGCGCGATTGCGCTTGACGAAGGCGGCGACGATTTTGCCCCATTTCTCATCGGCGACGCCGACCACGGCAACCTCATCAACCGCCGGATGTAGCGACAGGCAGCTCTCGATCTCGACCGGCGAGACGTTCTCGCCACCGGTGATGATCATGTCGTCGACGCGGCCGGTGACGAACAGATCGCCGTCGGGATCGACGAAGCCGGTGTCGCCGGTAAAATACCAGCCCTCGCGCAGCGATTTTGCGTCGGCCTCCGGGCGGCGCCAATAGCCTTCGAAGGCCTCGTCACCGGCGAGCGTCGCGATGATCTCGCCCTCCTCACCGACCGCGGCAAGATCCGCGATCGAGCGCGCGCCGATGCGCACGACCTTCACGTGCTGGTTCAGCCCGGCCTTGCCCGCCGACCCGGGCTTTGCCGCCGCGTTCTGGTCGATCGTAAAGGTGTAGATCTCGGAGCTGCCGTAATGGTTGACGAACAGGTTCGGCTTGAACGCCTCGTTCAGCTTCTTTAGGAGGCCATCGGTCATCGACGCGCCGGCGAAGCCGAGCTTGCGCACGCTGGAGACGTCGGTTTTGGCAAAGGCGTCGTGATGGACGAGGTCGTGATAGAGCGTCGGCACCAGATAGAGATTGGTGATCGCCTCCTGCTCGATCAGCGCCAGCGCCTGGCGGCTGTCATAGCGCGGCAGGCAAATAAAACGGCCGCCGATCAGCGACATCGCCAGCAGCGAGCGGACGCCCATGGTGTGATAGAGCGGCATCACGCCGAGCGTGCGCTCGCCGCGGCCATAGAGATTTTGCGCCACATGGGCGATCGCCGCGGCGCGCTCGGCGCGATGCCGGCGCGGCACGCCCTTCGGCCGCGAAGTCGTGCCCGAGGTGTAGAGCATGATCGACCAGGCATCGGCGCCAACGCGCGGCTCGGCGTCCGGCGCGCTGTCCTTGATCAGACTTGCGAAGCTGGTCGCCTCGCCCGTGCCGGGATCGACGGACACGCGCAGCAGCTTGCCTGATAGCGCAGAGCCCTGCACGGCCTCAGCGGAAATGTCCTGATAGACAATCGCGCAGGCCTCGGCGTTCTCGATACAGTAATCCAGCTCGTCGGCCTTGGCGCGCCAGTTGATCGGCGTGATCACGAGGCCGGCGAACTGGCAGGCCCAGTGCAGTGTCGCGGCCTCCCAGCGGTTTTGCAGCAGCGTGACGACGTGATCGCCGGGCTTGAGGCCAAGGCGGTCGAACGACACCACCAGCGCGGAGATCTTGTCGTACCACTGCCGATAGGTCAGGCGGAGATCGCCGTCGACCAATGCGATGGCATGGGGATCGCGCGCTGCGCTGGCCATGAAGCTGCTGGCGAGATCAAGCATCTGACGTCTCTTGTTTGGATGAAGCGAGTTTTGCGGCGGCTTCGAGCGCCGCCGTGATGATCGGGGTGTAGCCGGTGCAGCGGCACAGGTGCCCGCTGAGGAGATCGCGGATCTCCGCTTCGGTAGGCGCCGGGTTGCTAGCGAGATAATGGTCGAGCGACATCAAAATGCCGGCGGTGCAGAAGCCGCACTGAAGCGCGTGGTTGCGGCGAAACGCCTGCTGCAACACGCCGAGCCGGTCGGCCGAGGGCGCGAGCCCTTCGACCGTCTTGATCTCGCAGCCATCCACTTGCGCGGCTAGCGTGAGACAAGCGCGGGTCAGCATGCCATCGACAACGATGGTGCAGGCACCGCAGGCGCCATGCTCGCATCCGACATGGGTGCCGGTCGCACCCAGCTGATGGCGCAGGAAATCCGAGAGCAGCATGCGCGGCTCGGCCTCACCCTCGACGGACTTACCGTTGAGCGAGAAACGAACGGAATGGCGGCTGTCTGCCTTGAGACGGGTCATTGCAGCACCTCGCCGATCAGGTCGCGGCCGATCATGCGCACGAGGTCGCGGCGGTAACGCGCGGTGGCATGGACGTCGTCTCGCGCGCCGAGCTCGTAGGCAAAGGCGTTGAGGGCATCGTCGAGCGCGCTGCCCTCCAGCCGCGGCCAGTCCCGCACCGTCGGAACATCGGCGATGCCGCCGACGGCGAGCCGCACACCTGTCGGCGTCTTCAAAGCGGCGCAGGCAACGATGGCAAAATCGCCGTGACGACGCGCGACCTCGCGGAAGGCGAAGCGCGATCCCTTGATGACGGGCAGCGAGATACCCTCGATCAGCTCGTCATCGGCACGTGCGGTCAGCATCATGCCGGCAAAGAAGTCCTTGGCCGCGACGCGGCGTCGTCGTTTGGCATCGCGCAGAAACACCTCGCCGCCAAGCGCGACCAGCGTCAGCGGCATCTCGGCGCTGGGGTCGGCATGCGCGAGCGAGCCGCAGATCGTGCCGCGGCTGCGGGTCTGCATGTGCCCGACCCAGGGCAGCGCCAGCGCCACCAGCGGCAGCGCCTCGGTGAGGTCAGACCATGCCAAGAGATCGGCCTGGCGAACGCCGGCGCCGATCACGACGGCATCGCCCTTCCGCTCGATCTGGCGAAGTTCCCCGATCCGCATGATGTCGATCAGCAGCTTTGGCTTTGCGAGGCGCATGTTGAGCATCGCCATCAGCGACTGCCCGCCCGCGAGCACGCGCGCGTCGCCGCCTTGCTGCGCAAGCCCTTCGAGGACGTCACCGATGCTCTCGGCGCGGAGATAATCGAATGCGGGCGGCTTCATCGGCGCCCTCCGAACAGGCCGGCCACCTTCGCCAGCAGCGCGAACAGCGAGAAGCCGCCGCCCGGCGCGCCGCCGCCGGCCTTGCGGGCGAGCGCCGTGAAGAACTGGTCGATGATCACCCGCGTTGCGCCGTCGAGCAGGCGGCCGCCGATGCTCGCGACCTTGCCGCCGATAGCGGCGTCATAGCTGTAGGTCAGCTTCGTTCCGTCCTTGCCGTCGGGCGCTAGCGTGATGCGTCCCTCGGCGTTGCCAAAGCCGAGCGCACCGGTCGCTCCTCCGCGCAAGGAGACGGCGCGTGGCGGATCGAGATCGAACAGCTCGACATCGGCGCGATAGCGCCCCGAGACGGGGCCTATGCCGAGCGTCACGTCGGCGCGGAAATGCGTGTCCGTGATCTTGTCGACGCGCTGGCAGCCGGGAATGACCGATTGCAGCGTCGCGGGATCGAGCAGCATCGCCCAGACCTGCTCGGGCACGCCCTTGACCAAGGCCTGCCCCTCGCCGCGCAATCGCCGGTCGCCTTCGCGCACAGGCGCGACAGCCGCGCCGCCAGCCGGAGGCGGCGGTTCGGCGCCGCGCACGAGTTCAGCCAGTCGCGCCGGCACCAGAGGCAGCGTGATGTCGGCAACGCCGAGCGCATCCGCAACCGCATTGGCGAGGCAGACCGGTGTCGACATGCAATTGCCCTCGCCGACGCCTTTTGCGCCGAGCGGCGTGAACGGCGACGGCGTCTCCATGTGGATGATCTCGGGCTCCGGCACCTCGGTTGTGGTCGGCAGCAGATAGTCGGCGAGAGTCCCGGTGAGAAAGCTGCCGTCCTCGGCGTAGGCATATTCCTCGTAGAGCGCGGCGCCGAGCGCCTGGGCAAAACCGCCGCGGATCTGGCCGTTGACCATGCCGGGATGCAAAATGGTGCCGCAGTCATGCATGGTGACGTACCGGTCGATCCGCGTCTCCAGCGTAACGCGGTCGATCTCGACGCCGCAGAAGTCGAAAATGAAACCGTGGCAAAGCGAGGAGTTGATGCGGTCGTCCTCGTCAGGCGGCGTCAGCTCCGGCGGCGTCCAGAACATTGTCTCGCGAATGGTCTGGCCGGCATCGTCAGGCAGCGAGCCCGGCGACCAGTGGCTGAGCGCCGCGACGCGCGAGAACGCAATGCGGTTTTCAGGATTATGTTTGGAAGCGACGAAGCCCTTCGCGAACACGATGTCGACGACCTCGACGTTCAACTGGCTGGCTGCAATGCGAGCGAGACGCCCGGCGACGCGCTCCGCCGCGAGCTTTGCGGTACCGGCGACTGCTGCCGCAAAACGGCTGGCGTAATTCCCCGACGCGATCGACCAGGCATCCTTGGCCGTGTCGATCTCGGTATTGACGCGGATATCCTTTGGCTGAAGGCCGAACACGTCGGCGACGACCTGCGACAGCACCGTGCGGTGGCCCTGCCCCTGCGGCACGGAGGCAACGTGAACGGTGACGCTGCCGACCGGATCAAGCCCAACAGTCGCCGTTGCCTGCGCGCCGTTCTTCGGACCGGCCTTGCGGCGCTCGGCCGCCGTCAGCACGGTCGTGATATAGCCCATGTTGGAGACGCTGGGCTCGACCACCGCGGTGAAGCCGATGCCGTAGAGCCGCCCCTGCGCCCGCGCCTCGTCGCGCTTCGCCTTCAACTCGGCAAGCCTGCCCTGCGCGACCGCGCGCGAAACCGCTTCCTGGTAGTTGCCGGAATCAAGCAAGGCACCGGTCGCGGTGCGATAGGGAAACGCGCCGGCGTCAATCAGATTGCGCTTGATCACATCGAGCGGATCGAGGCCGAGGCCGATTGCGATCCTCTGAACCAATCGCTCCAGCGCGAAATAGACCTGCGGTCCGCCAAAACCTCGATTGAGACCGGTCGGCGTCTTGTTGGTGACGACGACGCGGTTGCGGATCTTGACGTGACCAATGTCGTAGGCGCCGGTCATGTTGCCGTGCATGCGGTAGAGCGTCGCCGGCTCGGGTGCGCGCAGATGCGCGCCGCAATCCTCGACCTGGTCCCAATCGAGCGCGAGGATCTTTCCGTCAGCCGCGACCGCCGCCGCCAAGGTCGTCGCGCGATTGGTCGCCGACACCGACGCAGCGAGATGCTCGAGCCGATCCTCGATCCACTTCACTGGCCGACCCGCAACGCGCGCGGCGGCCGCGATCAGCACGATGTAGGGAAACACACCCTGCTTGACGCCAAAGCTGCCACCGGAATCAGGCGGCGTGCGCAGCCGCAGCCGGTTGCCCGGCACCTTCAGCGCACGCGCAATGACCGTGTGGATGCTGAACGGGCCCTGGAAATTGGCGAGCACCTCGTAGGCATCCTCGCCGGCATCGTGCGATGCAACGACGCCATAGGTCTCGATCGGCGTGCATGAGTTGCGGGGGTATCTGATGTCGATGGAGAAGCGATGCGGCGCGTCCGCAAACGCCTTTTCAGGGTCGCCGTAACGGAAAGTGCGTTCGCTGGCGAGATTGCCGGGGAAGCCGTCATGCAGCACCGGCGCGCCTGATGCGAGCGCGCCGAGCGGATCGACCACGGCGCCGCGCGGGCGATATTCGACGTTGATCAGCTCTGCCGCATCCTCGGCACGTGCGCGGTCGGTCGCAACGACCACGGCGACGGGCTCGCCGACATAGCGCACGCGGTCCATCGCAATCGGCCAGCATTCGACCGGCGCCTTCACACCGACGACGAGGGTTGTCGTGACCGCCTTGACGTCCTCGCCCGTCAGGACCGCGGCAACGCCCGGCAGACGCTTCGCGGCTTCAGTATCGATGGAAAGAATATCGGCATGCGCGTGCGGCGAGCGCAAAATCGTCGCGTGCAGCGTGCCGGGCGCGACGCCGAGATCGTCGATGAAGCGGCCGCGGCCAGAGAGCAGCGCGGCGTCCTCGACGCGCTCGATCGAACGCCCGACCCACGGCCTCTCGCCACCCTGATCGACTGAATTTGCGGATTGAACCGCAGCCTGCACCATGTCCCGGCATACCTCCCGACGCGTTCTTTGACGCGACGGTGACAGATGTCAGGACAGGGGATGCGGGGGCCATACCACCCGCTCTCACGACTTACCAAATCGTCTCATTCGCGCGCGTGCAGCGCAATATCAACCCAAAAGAATCAACCAGCGAGACGCGAGACGTTGCGAAACTCGCGCGGGCTGACGCCGGCATGATCGCGGAAAAACCGCGTGAAATGCGCCGGCTCCGGAAAGCCAAACCGCTCGCTGAGCTCACCGAGCGGCGTGTCCTCGCGCATCACAGCATCGAGCGCGCGCTCGATGCGCACGACGTTGAGATAAATCTTCGGCGAGACACCGAGCGATGTCTCGAACAGGCGGAAGAACTGCGCACGCGAGAGCCCTGCGCCCTTCACGAACTGATCGACGTTGGCATAGGAATCATGCACCCGCATCGCGTCCATCGCGCGGCGGATGCGCCAGTCGCAGCTCACCGCGCTCATGCCGCGGATCGAGGTCGGAAAGCTGCGCCAGGGCGTGAAGCGCTCGATCACCGCGATCATGAGGTCGGACAGCGTCTGCTCGTGAGTCCGCACCGCATCCGGATTCGCCATCATTTCGGCCGCCAAATGCAGCGTAAGCTGGCGGATGCGCGGCGACACCTCGCCCGACGGACGCTCGAAAAAGCCGGGCGCGCCGCTCGCGGCCCAGCCGGGACGGAACTCCTTCAGCCATTCCGGCTCAATGTAGAGCGCCATGATGAGGGTTTTCGGGCGATTGACGTCATGCACGTAAGCGTGCGGCTTCCAGCCGTCGACGAGGACGGCGGCGGCGTCCGTCAGCGGCGTCACCTGGTCGCCGACCATGAACTGGGTGTCGGCGCCCTCGACCTTGAGCAGGACGTGGCAGTGATGATGGGCGTGACGGACCAGCGAACGATCCATGTCGAGCAGAGCGACCCTGCCGAAAGCGCCATGGGCGATGCGCAGGGCCGTCGACATCAGTTCCTTCCTCCCGGCATTGCGCCGCAAAATGATTGGCTTGTTGGCGCGGCACTATAAGCAGCACCGGCTACATATTCCAACCGCGCAAAGCGACGCAAGTCCCTATCGGCCGGTAACCCGCTCACGTCCGCGCCTCCGCAAGAAACCGCGCGACCGCGGCGCCCGGGTCGGCCTGCAAGGCGGTGGCGAGATCGACCTCCTCCTCGCCCCTGACGCGGATGCGCTTGAAAGCGAGCTCGGGCGCGCTGACCGGCGCGGTCGCATCGAGGCCCATCTTGGCGCCGATGCCGTTGTCGGTGGTCGGATCGAGCTTTGAGCCGAGCGCGCCTGATACGACCATGAGATCGCGGTCGGCCTGGAAGCGCGTCGCCACCGCCCATTCGATCTCCTCGGACGAGGAGATGTCGACGTCCTTGTCCACCACGATCACCTGCTTGATGTCGTAATGCGCGCCGAAAGCGCACATCATGATGTTCTTGGGCTCACCGTCGTTGGTCTTGTCGATCTTGATGGCAAGATGGTAGCGGCAGGTGCCGCCGCGCGTCAGGCGAACGTCGAGCACATTCGGGAAGCTGCGGCGCAGATGCTGAAGCAGCGTCGCCTCGCGTGGCACGCCGCCGAGGATCAGATGCTCGAAACCGCCGCCGACGATCGTGTGAAAGATTGGCGCCCTGCGATGCGTGATCGCATCGACCTCGATCACCTCGCGATTGGCGCGCGGGCCGTAATATTGAGGGAATTCGCCGAACGGCCCTTCCGGCTCGCGCACGCCCTGCAGGATACGTCCTTCGATCACGATCTCCGCATGCGCGGGAACGCGAACCGAATTGGTGCGGCATTTCACGACATCGACCGGCGAACCAAGCAGCGCGCCTGCGATCGCCATCTCGTCCTCGTCGAGCGCGGCGATGGCTTGAGATGCCAGCATCAGCGCCGGATGCGCGCCGATGACGATCGCGATCTCCAGCGCCTGGCCCATCTCCTCCGCAAAGCGATAATAGGAGAACGTGTGCCGCGGCAGTAGCAGCACGCCGATGCGGTTCTTGCCAGAGATCTGGCAGCGGTGGATCGAGACGTTCTGCACACCCGTCCTGGGATTGCGGGCGATCAGCAGGCCGGCGGTGATGTAGGGACCGCTGTCGCGCTCATTGTGCTTGGGCACCGGAAGCTGGCGGAGCAGATCGACCTCGTTGTGAACGACGTCCTGCACCGGCCCACTCGCAACCTCATGCGTCGGCAGCGGATGGCTTGCGGCAGCAAGAAACCGCGGCAGCAGCTGGTCCTCGGTCACCCCGATGGACTCGGCGACCCAGTCGCGGCCGGCAAAGAGGTTCGCAACAACGGGAATCGCGTGCCCGTCAGGACGCGGAAACAGCACGGCACTTTCGCGCTCCAGACGCTTGGCGATTGCGGCGAGTTCGTCGGCCAGACCAATGCCCTCGCGGGCAATCGCGAGCTTGCCGCGTTGGGCGAGATAAGCGAGCCACGCGCGCAGATCAGCAGGCGCATTTACACTTGTCCTGGCCGGAGTTTCCATTTGCATATGACTTTCCTTGGAGGTCTTCAGGTCAGGGCCCGATCTTGCGCAGCGACGGCGAGCGGCGCTTGAGCGCCTCGTCCTCGCCCCAGCGGCGCACCACGCCGATATCGATGTCAAAGAGGTCGAGCACACGGCCGACGGTGTGCTCGACCATGTCGTCGAGGTTTTCCGGCTTGGCGTAGAAGGCCGGCACCGGCGGCGCGATGATCGCACCCGTCTCGGACAGCGCCGTCATCGTCCGCAAATGCCCGGTGTGCAGCGGGGTCTCGCGCACCATCAGCACCAGGCGCCGGCGCTCCTTGAGCACGACGTCTGCGGCGCGGGTGAGCAGCGTGGTAGTGACGCCCGAAGCGATCTCGGACATCGAGCGCATCGAGCACGGCGCCACGATCATCCCCGCGGTGCGGAACGAGCCGCTCGAGATTGCCGAGGCCATGTCGTCGATCGCATGGCAGACATTGGCGAGCTCCCTTACCTCCGCGATCTTCAGATCGGTCTCATAGGCAAAAGTCAGCTCGGCCGTCTTCGACATCACCAGATGGGTCTCGACGCCGGCATTGCGCAGCAGCTGGAGCAGGCGCACGCCATAGGTGACGCCCGAAGCGCCGGAAATGCCGATGATCATCCGCTTGGGCGTTGCGTCCTGCATATTTCTGGTTTCGCTCCCTGGGCACGCGCGCCTGAGGCTGCGGTCCATCACCAGACTAGGCAATCGCAACCATCACCACAAATAATGATTGATTATATCATTCATCATCTGAAATGATCGACAGCAAGCAAGATCGGCGAACGAAGGACACGCCCGTGGAACTCCGGCAGATGCAATATTTCCTGTGCCTGGCCGAGGAGAAGAACGTCACGCGCGCCGCGCGCCAGCTCAACATCGTGCAGCCGGCGCTGAGCATGCAGATCGCCAAGCTCGAGGCCGAGCTTGGCCAAAAGCTGTTCGACCGCAGCGTCCAGGGCATGACGCTGACCAGTGCCGGCGAGGCGCTGGTGCGGCTGACGGCGCCGATCGTGCGCGATGCCGAGCATGCGCGCCAGGAGATGGCGCAACTCGGCGGGCGCATCTCGGGCCGCGTCTCGGTCGGCCTCATCACCTCGGTGGCGCAGAGCACGATGGCGAGTTCGTCGGCGACGGTTGCCAGCCGCTATCCCGAGATCACGCTGTCGGCCTGCGAGGGCTACACGGAGACGCTGGTCGACTGGGTCAACACCGGCCAGCTCGATTTCGCGCTGATCAACGTGCCGCGCCGGAAGACGCCACTGGCCGCGCATCACATCATGGACGAGGAGATGGTGTTCGCCTTCCGCAAGGACAGCCCAATGAAGCCAGCGGCCAAACTGCGCTTCGACCACATCGCGAATTTCGACCTGGTGCTGCCCTCGAAACGCCACGGCCTGCGGCTGATCCTGGACGAGCACGCCGCTGCTGTCGGTATCGACCTGCGCCCGCGGCTCGAGCTCGACACGCTGCCCGCCCTCTGCGACGTCATCGCAACCACCGATTTCGCGACGGTGCTGCCGACGATCGCGCTTCGGCAGTCGCTTGCAAGCGGCACCATCCGTGCACATCGCTTCGACGAACAGCGGATCGTGCGCTCGATCGCCTGGGTGCATCATCCCCGGCGGGCGGTGTCTGTCGCGGCCAAGGCCGTGCTCGAAATCATCAGCCACGACCTCGCGCAGGCCGCAGCGGTCGCGAGAGAGTTCGTGGAGCCGTCCTCCCGCAGGAAGCCAAGGAAGCGAGCTGTTTAGAACCCATCGAGATTCGATCTCACTGCGTTGAAAGTCGCAATCGTCGGCCTGATATTGGTTGGGTCCTGCCCATCCCTCCAGGTCGATCAATCATCCCGCCATGCCCTTCTTCCGGCTCAACGACGGCGATCTTCGCCCGGATGACACCATCGATTTCAATCCGGAGGACGTGCCGCGCGCCATCGCTGCTTTCGGCGGCGAAATGGTCACGAACGGCACCGAGGTGGCCATGCACGCGCATCGCAAGGACGAGCTTGTGTTGGCCTTGCGCGGCGTCGTCAGGCTGGAAGCCGGGCAAAGCGTCTGGATCGTGCCGCCGCGCTGCGCGGTCTGGATTCCCCGTGATGTCGCCCACAGCGTGAACGTCGCCGGCGATGTCGAGATCTATTGTCTGTTCGTCGAGCCGGATGCGGCACTGAGGCTGCCCCGGCAATGCTGCGCGCTGACGATCTCTCCCTTGCTGGAGCGCCTGCTGGTCCATGCCACCCACATGCCTGCCCTGTACGACATCGACGGCACCGACGGCCGGATCGCGACGGTGCTGCTCGACCAGCTCTCGCTGGCACCGGTCGAGGGATTGCGCTTCCCGATGCCTGAAGATGTCAGGTTGCGCCGGATTGCCAGCGCGATGATGGAAAATCCTTCCGACCGCGCGACCATCGACGATTGGGGCCGGCGCATCGCGATGGCGCCGCGCACCCTCACCCGCATCCTGCAACGCGAGACCGGCATGAGCTTTGGCCGCTGGCGCCAGCAGCTCCACATCCTGATCGCGCTTCAACGCCTCGACCAGGGATCGTCGGTCCAGGCCGTGGCGCTCGATCTCGGCTACGAGGGCGCGAGCGCCTTCGTCACCATGTTCCGCAAGGCACTGGGTAAGCCGCCGGCGCGATATCTCGCCGAACGCCGTCTCGCTGCGCATTGACCGGAAATCGCAATCGATTGTCGCGTCCGCGGAATGCGGATGGAGGGGCGATTTCGTAAGCAGGCTCCGACGCGCGCCGTGCGCATTCCGAAGGAGCCGACAAACATGGATTCACTCACTGACGACCTCGCCGCCGACGTTCTTCGTCGTCTCCATCAGGAAGCGGAAGCCGCCGATGCGCCGCTGGCACAGACCTTTACAAATGGGACCAGCAGCCGCGAGGAGATCATTGGCCGGGTCATCGAGGCCGAAAGCCGCGACTTGAAGGGGCTCTACAACGGTTTCGCAGACAACTTCCTGAGCGTTTCGCCGCGGTTGGGACTCTTCCTCTACATGTGCGTCCGCTCCTGCAAGGCGAAACGCATCGTCGAGTTCGGCTCCTCGATGGGGATTTCCGCGATCTACATGGCGGCAGCACTGCGCGACATGGGCGGCGGCCGCCTGATCGGGACCGATCTCGAACCCGGCAAGATTGAGCGGGCGCGGGCGAACGTCGCCGCCGCGGGGCTCGCCGATTTCGTCGAGTTTCGACTCGGCGATGCGCGCGAAACCCTCAACTCCGACCTCGGCGGCGACATCGACATGGTGATGCTCGATGGCGCCTTCACACTCTATCTTCCCATTCTCAAATTGCTGGAGCCGCACCTGAAGCCCGGCGCGCTCGTCGTCGGCGAGAACGCGTTCGAGGAAGCCTCAGGCTACATCGACTACGTCCGCGATCCCCGGAACGGTTATCTCTCGCTGCCGCTACCTTTCAATCCGGGGCGCGGCAACGAATTCACGATCAAGACCTGACAATCCGGGAGCCAAGCCTTGAACGAGCCCAGCCAGCAGCCGCAAATCTCCGAGCCATCGCAGGCACCGCAAGGGCGCGTCACGCGGATGCTGCTGCGATGGCTGATGCGCCCTGCGCGCGTCGCTGCCGTCGAGACGCTCTCGCGGCGCCTTCGGCTCATCGAGCTCGAAGGCGAAGCACTCAGGGACGTCGCATGGACCGCCGGCCAGAAGATCCAGGTCGCGATGGGTGCGGGCCTCAGCGCGCGCACCTACACGCCGATGTCGTGGGACACCGGCCACGGCAGGACCCGCCTCCTCGCCTTCGCGCATGGCGACGGCCCCGGCAGCCGATGGGCGAGCGGTTTGCGCGAAGGCGATAGGTGTCAGCTCTTCGGTCCGCGCCGCTCACTCGATATTGCCGACCTCGTAGCGCCCGTCGTTCTGTTCGGCGATGAGACGTCGTTCGCACTGGCTGCAGCCCTGCGCGACAATTCGCGGGCCGGCGGCGCGCTCCACATGTTCGAAGTCACAGATGTCGCAGAATCGCGGCAAGTGCTGGATGGCATCAACCTCGGTCAAGCGAGACTGATCACCCGCAGCGCCGGCGACACCCATCTCGCGGCCGTCGAGGCGGAAATGCTGCGCCTTGCTGCAAACGGAGCGCAATTCGTCCTGACAGGCAAAGCGTCGTCGATCCAGCGTGTCAGCCGCGCGCTGAAAGCTGCGGGCGTCGCGTCATTGCGGATCAAGGCCAAAGCCTATTGGGCTCCCGGCAAGATCGGACTCGACTAGCGTCCCTGTCGTCGCACTCGGACAAGATGTCGCGCCCGCGGCAGAATGAGACGGGTTGGTAAGTTTTGAGACGAGCAGGCATGACGGTCGTATTCGCGAGCTAACTACGATCCAGGCGCAGAAAATCGCGACCTGGCGCTTATCCCCGATGACCCTTGTCCCGGACAGTCCCAGGTCTGGCAGAACAAGATACAGTCGGGAGATTCAGTCCGAGATGACACGGTTCGATCACAGCAACATCACGGTCAGCGCTCAGCAGCCGAGCAAGGCATTTCGCCCTGACCGGAGATCGTTGCTCTCACTCGGCGCAGGCGCCGCTCTCGCCGCCGCGGGGCTGCGACCTGCGCAAGCGCAAGACTATCCCGCCCGTCCTGTCCAGGTGCTCGTGCCCTTTGCCGGCGGCAGCGCCAGCGACGTCATCACGCGCATCCTGCTCAACCGTATGTCGACGTCAACAGGACAAGCCTTTGTGGTCGACAACCGCCCCGGCGCCGGCGGCAATATCGGCACCGCGGCCGCCGCGCATGCCGCACCAGACGGCTACACCCTGCTGATGAGCACCTCCGGCCCGCTGGCTGCGAACAAGTCGCTCTACAAGGATCTGCCCTACGATCCGTTGAAGGACCTCACCCCGATCGGCCTGTTCGCCACGCTGCCGAATGTCATCGTGATCAATTCAAAACTGCCGCCGAAATCGCTGGCCGAGCTGATCGACTACGCCAAGGCGCATCCCCGCGAACTGAACTATGGCACGGTCGGTGTCGGTTCGTCGCAGCATTTGGCCGCCGCCTATTTCGAGCAGCTGACCGGCACCGAGCTCACGCACGTTCCCTACCGCAACATCGCCGCCTACACGCCTGATTTTATCGCGGGCCAGGTCCCGCTCGGTTTCCAGCTGTTGCCGAACGTCCTTGGCCTGATCAAGAGCGGCGATGCACGTCCGCTCGCGGTTGCCAACGACAAGCGCATGACCGCGCTGCCGGATGTGCCGACCGCGGCCGAAGCCGGCCTGAAGAATTACGAGAGCGCCGCCTGGCTTGCGCTGCTTGCGCCGGCGAATAGCGATAAGGCCGTCATCGACAAACTCTATAAAGCGATGGTCGAAGCCGTGAACGATCCGAAGGTGCGAGCCCTCTTCGTCGAGCAGGGCGCCGAGCCCTTGGTGATGGACCCCAAGAGCCTGACGGACTTCATGACATCAGAGACCACGAAATGGGCCGGGATCATCAAGAAGATCGGCATCGAGCCGATGTGATCAGCCACATCGAGCAGATGTGACTGGCTACACCAGGCTCGACTTGCCGCGGCTCAGCACCTCGCCCGCGCCCTTGTCGCCGACGATCTTGCCCTGCTCGTACACCACGCGGCCGCGTGCGATGGTGGTGACCGGCCAGCCGGTGACGTCAAAGCTCTCCCACGGCGTGTAGTCCGCGCCGTGGTGCAGATCGGCCTGCTGAATCTTCTTCGTCAGCTTCGGGTCCCACAGCACGATATCGGCATCGAAGCCGACACCGATCGAGCCCTTGCGCGGGTAAAGGCCGTAAATCCGCGCATGGTTGGTCGCGGTCAGCTCGACGAACTTCTGCAAGCTGATGCGTCCCTTCGAGACGCCCTCTGAGAACAGGATCGGCAGCCGCGTCTCGACGCCGGGGATGCCGTTCGGCACCCAGCGGAACGAGGTCCGCGCATTCGGCGTCAGCTTGCCCTTGGGATCGTCGTAGCGGAATGGGCAGTGATCGGACGAGAAGGTCTGGAACACGCCCGTGGTGATGCCCTCCCAGATCGCCTGCTGGCTCTCGGCATCGCGCGGCGGAGGCGAGCAGACATATTTTGCGCCCGTGATGTCCATGTTCAGGCCCTTCATGTCGTCGGCCGTGAGCGTGATGTATTGTGGGCAGGTTTCCGCATGCACCGGCAATCCGCGCTGCTGGGCCCAACGCACCTGCTCCATCGCCTCGCGCCCGGACACGTGCACGATCATGATGGGAACGCCGATCACCTCGGCATGGCTGATGGCGCGATGCGTCGCCTCGCGCTCGACGGCCTGCGGCCGCGAGGTGCCGTGATAATAGGGGGCGATATGGCCCTCGCGCTCGAGCTTGCTGGTGAGGAAGCGGATGGCGTCGTAGCCCTCGCAATGGACCATCACCAGCGCCTCCTCGCGGCGCGCGACGTCGAACACCTCGAGCAGCTGCTTGTCGCTGAGCACGAGGTCGTCATAGGTCATAAACACCTTGAACGAGGTGTAACCGTCCTTGACCAGCGCCGGCAGCTCCTGCCCGAGCACGACCGCGGTGGGATCGGAGATGATCAGGTGGAACGCGGTGTCGATATAGCACTCGCCCTCGGCGAGCTTGCGGTAGTTCTCGACACAGGTTCGCAGCGACGTGCCTTTCTCCTGAAGCGCAAAGGGCAGCACCATGGTGTTGCCGCCGGCCGCCGCCGAGCGCGTCGCCGAGGCAAAATCGTCCGCCATCACCACGTCGGGGCCCGAGGCTTGCGAGATATGCACATGGCTGTCGATGCCGCCCGGCAGAGCCAGCAGGCCCGTCGCGTCGATCTCGCTCGCGGCGCCTTCGATGCTGTCAGCAATGCTGACGATGCGACCGTCGCGAACGCCGATATCGGCGCGAAACTCGTCGCTGGCCGTCACGATGGTGCCGCCGCGAATGGCGAGATCGAGCTGCGTCACGTGAGTCTCCCTTACTTGATGGCCGCCGATGTCTGGAATATCCGGCCCCACTCCGCAAGGGCCCCGATGTCGCCGCCGGCGAGCTCAAGGGTCCGCCACAGCGTGACCGCGACCGAATCCAGGACGGCGATGTCCAGTTCCCGTTCGAGCGAGGGCGCAAGCGCCGCACCGTCGAGATTGGTGCAGAGGATCACGACGGCATCGGCGCCCTCGGCCGCGACCGCGCGGATCATGTCCGCTATGGTTGCGGGCGTGACCTCGCCAAAGGAAAAGTTGTCGCGAAGCCCGAGATGCCGCTCGGCATGCGGGGCGATCCCCTCATCGGCCCAGACATCGCCAATCCGCCGCTGCACGTCGTCGGTATAGGGCGAGACCAGGCCGACGCGCCTTGCGCCCAGTGCGCGGGCGGCATCGATACAGGCGAGCGTGGAGGTCGTCGCGGGGACACCGGTGCGCGCCGTGATTGCCTCGCACAGGCTCCGGTCGCGGCCAATGCCGAGCCAGCTCGCCGAGGTGCCGTTCCAGGCAATGGCGTCGACCTTGGCGTCCGCCAGCAGATCGGCCGCCGGCAACATCACCGAGGCGTCGAACTGGTTCAGCGCGGCGGCATCGAGCGCGATCTCGGTGACGCGGAAACGGGAGAAATGCGCGGTGACATCAGTCACGCCATGCAGCATGGCGCTGGTGACGGGCTCCAGCACCGAATTGGAGGACGGCGTGATCATGCCGAGACGTTTGCGCATGGCTCTACCTTACGACGCCTGTGCAAGGCGCGTCGACTCCTCCCGGATCAGGGACAGGATGCGACGCTTGGCGTCATTGAATTCGGGGCTGGTGATGTCCCGTGGCCGCGGCAGGTCGAAATTGACGGCCTCACGGATCCGGCCCGGCCGCTTTGTCATCACCACGATCTTGTTGCCGAGCACCAGCGCCTCGTCGACGCTGTGAGTGACGAACACGATGGTACAGCGGCGCTTCTGCCAGATCGCCACCAGTTCCTCCTGCATTTCGAGCTTGGTCTGGGCGTCCAGCGCCGCGAACGGCTCGTCCATCAGGATCACGCTCGGGTTCATCAGCAGAGCACGGGCGATGCCGACGCGCTGGTTCATGCCGCCGGACATCTCGGAGGGATGGTGGTGCTCGAAACCGCGCAAGCCCACGAGATCAATGAACTCCATGGCGCGGTCGTAGCGCTCGGCTTTCGCAACGCCCTTGAGCTTGAGGTGGAAGGCGATGTTGTCGATCGCCGTCAGCCACGGCATCAGGGTCGGCTGCTGGAACACCACGCCGCGGTCCGAGCCGGGTCGTTCCACCTGCTTGCCGTCGACCAGCGTGCGGCCGGACGTCGCCTGTTCGAAGCCGGCGATGATGTTGAGCAAAGTCGACTTGCCGCAGCCGGACGGACCAAGCAAGCAGACGAAATCATTGGCCTCGATGTCGAGATTGATGTTGTCCAGCGTCAGGAGGTCGCGGCCGCGCCGCTTGTCGGAAAACACTTTGACGATGTTGCGAAGCTCGATTGCCGCCATCAGCCCGCCCTGCCCTGCACGGTTGTCGTCTGCTGCCAGCGCAGCGTGCGCGCCATGATCACCTTGAGGCCGAAATCGGAGAGATAGCCGAGCAGCCCGATCGAGATCATCGCCGCAAGCACGATGTCATAGCGCAGGAAGTAATAGGAATCCCACAAGACGTAGCCGAGCCCGCTTTTCACCGCGACCATTTCGGCCGTGACCGTCAGCATCCAGGCCGATCCGACCGCGATGCGCAGGCCCGCGAAAATCGACGGCAGCGCGGCCGGCAGCACGATGTCGGTCAGCATCTGCCGTTGGTTGGCGCCCATCATCGCACCTGCGCGCACGAGATTATGGTCCACGGTCTTCACGCCGTGAATGGCGTTCATCAGCACGGGAAAGAAGGCGCCGAGGAAGACGAGGAAGATCGCCGGCTTGTCGGCAATGCCGAACCAGATGATGGCGAGCGGAATCCACGACACCGGCGGGATCGGACGCAGCATCTGCAGCGTCGGCTCCAGCGTCTTCTCGAACAGGCGCGACCAGCCGATCGCGACACCGGCGAGAATGCCGAGCAGGCTCGCCAGTGCAAAGCCGCCGAACACGCGAACAGCGCTGGCCAGCGCGTCGCGCAGCCAGTGCCCGGAATAGGTCTGCGTGGTCTCGTCGAAGCCGAACACCCAGTCGCCGAGCGCATGCAGCACCGCGCTCGGCGCCGGCAACAGCGCGGGCGGCAACACGCCGCTGCGGGCGAAGGCTTCCCAGCCTGCGATCAGCAGTGCGGGCACGATGAGGCGTTCGAGCCCCTGAAACGCCCGCGTCAGCCGGAACGCCGGCTTGGCCGGAGCAACATCAATAGCCGAGGTCATTCTTGGCTTTTCCCGTCGCCTGCTCCAGGAACGAATAGTCCATGTTCTTCTCCGCGTCCGGGGAGACATCCTTCGAGATGTATTTGAGGTCGCGCATCATCGCGGCGATTGCGAGCGTCTGCGAGCGATGGATCGCGGGATCGGGCGCAGCATTCTTCAGCGCCTCGGTCGCAACATTCTTGTCGAGGCCGGTGAGCTTGTTGATGACCTCGATCCACGGGCCCTTGTCGGCGATCAGCTTGTTGTCGAGCTCGACCACGGCGGTGACGACGCCCTGCACACCGGCGCGCTGGCTGGCAATGACGTCGGAACGGGTGACGATGAGGTTGGTCAGATTGCCCGCGGCCTGGTCATACGGCAGCACAAAATGCTTGCCGGCACCGGCAAGCCGGATTTGCGAGGCGAACGGCTCGACCGTGCAGATCATGTCGACCTCGCCGCGCTGCAACGCTGCGAGATGGTCGGACGGATTGGGAATGTTGATGAACTGGATGTCCTTGTTGGGATCGACGCCCTGCTTCAGGAACGCGCCGCGCATGTGGATGTCCTGCGCGTTGCCGCGGGAGGCCGCGACCTTCAGCGGCTGACCGTCGCTCTTCGCCTTGGCGACAGTCGTCTTGAACGTGGCCCAATCCTCCGGCGGGAGGTTCAGCTTCGCCGACGACAGGCATTCCGAACCGCCGTTGATCTGGCCGGACACGGCGACGACGTCAAAACCCTTGTCGAGCGCGGTGATGTAGTGAAGGTAAGTCACCTGCGCGACGTCGATGCTCTTCGAGATCAGCGCCGTGAGCACGTCATTGCCCGAGTTGAATCCGGTGGCCTCGACCTCGACGCCTTTCGCCATGCCCGAGATCAGCGACATCGGCAGGCAGTGCGCGCATTTGGCATAGCCGAGCTTAATCTTCGCGGTCTGCGCGATGGCGAGATCGCCTCCACCAACCATTGCCGCCATTACCACGAGGCCCAGTCGCAAACTCGTCCGCATCGCTCACTCCGTTTCGAAGGCGCGAGATCTCGCGCGTCTTGCGGAGATCATCGGTCGGCCTTCGCCGCAGCGCAATCCGGTTTCTGCATGCTGCATACAATTTGCGCGTTGTGCCATTGTTTTCAGCGAGATGCGTCGGTATTTTAAGCAAGCCAAAGGACCGGAAACGGCTAGGATGAACTGAAGCAAAGAGGAACGCGTGCAGCCAAAATCGGAAGCGCCGAAGGGACGAAAGTCGCCCAAACTCAAGCGGATGGGGCTGCACGAGCGCGCCGCCGCGCGGATGCGGACGATGATCATTCGCGGCGAGCTGCCGCCGGGATCGCAGACCCAGGAGACAAAACTATCGAAGGAGCTCGGCGTGTCGCGCACGCCGCTTCGTGAAGCCATGAAGGTGCTGGCCGCCGAGGGGTTGATCGAGCTGCGCCCCAACCGCAGCCCACGCATCGCCGGCATCGCGATCGACGGAATTTCGGAGCTGTTCGAAGCCCTCGCCGGCATCGAGCGGCTGGCCGCCGAGCTTGCCGCTGAGCGCGCCACCGAACGCGATCTCGCCCGCCTGCGCACGCTTCAAGCCCGCATGGAGGGTCACCACCGCAACGGCAAGCTCGACGATTACTTCGCGATCAACGGCGAGATCCACAACACCATCGTCCGCATGGCCCGCAACACGCCGCTGCGCGAGGCGCACGAGACCTTGATCTCCCGCGCCGAACGCGCGCGTTATCTGGCGCTTGGCGCCGACCGGCGCTGGAGCAATTCGGTCGACGAGCACGCCGGCATTCTCGCGGCCCTCGAGGCGCGCGATAGCGAGGCCGCAGGACGCCTGCTCGGCGCCCATGTCCGCCAGACCGGTACCGCGCTGCTCGAGACGCTCGCCCTCTCCAAACCCAAGCTGACGGCGGCCTGATCATGAAGCTGCTGCTGCTCAACCCCAACACCAGCACCGCCGTCACCGAGTTGATGACGGATGTCGGGCAGCGCGCCGCCGCGCCCGGCACCGAGATCGTCCCCTGCACCGCCTCGCGCGGTGTGCCTTATATCTCCACGCGCACCGAGGCGCAGATCGGCGGCGCCATCGCGCTGGAGATGCTGGCCGAGCAGCACACCAGGGTCGATGCCGCAATCATCGCCGCGTTCGGTGATCCCGGCCTGTTCGCCGCGCGCGAAACCTTCGACATTCCCGTCATCGGCTTGGCTGAAGCCGCGATGCTGACGGCCTGCATGGCTGGGCGCCGCTTCGCCATCGTCACTTTCGCCCAGGCCCTGGGGCCCTGGTACCAGGAATGTGTCCGCGCCCATGGGCTGTGGGAGCGCTGCGCCGGCATTCGCATGCTCGATACGCCGTTCAAGGCGATTTCGGAGGTCGGCACCGAGAAGGAGAACCTGCTCGTTGAGCTCGCGCAGCGCGCCATCGTCGAGGACGAGGCCGACGTGTTGATCTTTGCGGGCGCCCCGCTCTCCGGCTTGGCCGGGCGCGTCGCCGACCGGATCCCTGTCCCCGTGGTCGATCAGGTCGTCGCCGCCGTCAAGCAGGCGGAGGCGCTGGTGGCGCTGCGCCTGCGCAAGGCGACAGCCGGGACGTTCCGCCGGCCCGCCGCCAAACCCACCATGGGTCTTGCCGACGCGCTCGCCGCGCGGCTCGAGCATCGCGACAGCTAGGGGAGCTTTGGCCGGTGACGAAGGAGCTTCAATCGCTTTTCGATCGCGCGGCCGGACCAGGGCACGAGACTTGCTTTCCCCTCCGGGGCAACGGGAGGCAACATCATGGCTGAAGCGCAAGGCGGACGTTCGCTCGTCGTCGACGCCGTCACCCACCGCTATCCTAGCGGTGCGCTCGCGGTCGAGAACATCAATCTCGATGTCAAGGGCGGCGAGATCATCGCGCTGCTTGGGCCCTCCGGCTGCGGCAAGACCACGCTCTTGCGGATCATCGCCGGCTTCATCGCGCAGACGCAGGGGCGGATCATCATCGGCGACGACATCGTCGACGCGCTGCCGCCGAACCGGCGCGCGGTGGGCATCGTGTTCCAGAATTACGCGCTGTTTCCGCATCTGTCGATCAGCGAGAACGTCGGCTACGGCCTTGCCGCCCGCGGCATCGACAGGGCGACACGCCAGCGCGAGGCGCAGCGACTGCTGGAGCTGGTGCAACTGCCTGCTATGGCCGAGCGGCTGCCGCGACAGCTCTCCGGCGGCCAGCAGCAGCGCGTCGCGCTGGCCCGCGCGCTCGCCATCAAGCCGTCGATCCTGCTGCTCGACGAGCCCTTTGCGGCGCTGGACAAGAATTTGCGCCTCGACATGCAGATCGAGATCAAGCGGCTGCAACGCGTCTCCGGCATCACCACGCTGATCGTGACGCACGACCAGGAAGAGGCGCTGTCGATGGCCGATCGTGTCGCCGTGCTGGGCCACGGCAAGCTCGAACAGTTCGGCACGCCGTCCGACGTCTACGACCGCCCGCAAACGCTGTTCGTGAACACCTTTGTCGGCTCCAGCAACCGCATGCCTGGCGTTGTGATCTCGGCGGACCGGACCGCCGCCAAAGTACGGCTCGACGCCGGCGCTGAGATCATTGCGCGGCCTGCGGGCGGCGTCCTCACCGAGGGCGGCCGCGTCACCGTCTGCATCCGCCCGGAGCATCTGCAATTCGTCGGCGACGAGACCGGGTTTGCCGGCGTCGTCGGCATGTCGCTGCCGCTGGGCGCCACGGTCGTGCATGAGGTCACCACCGCCGACGGCTCCGGCGTCAAGGTCTCCCAGGCGCGCATCGGCGAGACGCGCGCGCTGGAGAGTGGCGCGGCGGTGCGCCTCGCGCCGCTCGCCCCATCACTCGCCAACGCCTTTCCCGCAACGCTTTAGATCCAGTCCAGAGGGAGTTCGACCATGATCATGAACCGCCGAAGCCTGATGACGACCGCGCTCGCGCTCGGCGCCATGAAGGCGTTTCCGGGACTGAGCTTTGCCCAGGCCCGGCCGCTGGTGTTTGCGACTTTTACAGGAAGCTGGGAGGAAGCGCACAAGGCCGTGCTGGTGCCGGCGTTCCGGAAAGCCAACGCCGATGCCGCGATGGTGCTCGACCCCATGCTCTCGGTCGACCAAATCGCGAAGGTGAATGCGGCCAAGGCCAATCCGCCGATCGACGTCATGCTGCACGATCCGGGCCCCGCGCTCGTCGCGATCGGCCAGGATCTGGTCGAGCCCTATCCGGTCGAGAAGAGCGCCTATTACAAGGACCTGATCGCCGAGGCCCAGGAGCCGATGGGCCCCGCCCCGTTTTTCCAGGTCGTCGGCCTCACCTACAATCCGGAGGCGATCAAGACGCCGCCGACCTCGTGGGCCGATCTCTGGAAGCCGGAGTTCAAGGGCCGCGTCGGCATCACCAATCTCAACTCGACGCTCGGCACCGGCTGGTTGGTCGAGATCGCCAAGATGCGCGGCGGCTCCGAAGCCAATGTCGATCCCGCCTTCAAGGCACTGGAGGAGCTGAAGCCCAATCTCGCCGCGGTCGCGGCCAATCCCGGTGCGCTTGCGACCCTGTTCCAGCAGGGCCAGATCGACATCTCGCCCGGCAATTTCAACGCGATCCAGATCCTGAAAGCGCGCGGCGTGCCGGTCGAGTTCGTGGCGCCGAAGGAAGGCGCCATCGCCTTCAAGACCACGATCCACATCGTCAAGAACTCGTCCAACCGCGAGCTCGCCTTCAAGCTGATCGAGGCGTCGCTGACGCCGGAGGTGCAGACCACGCTGATGAACCCGCCCTATCTGATCGTGCCTACCAATTCCAAGGTGACGATGGGCGGCGAGATCGCGCGCGTGCTGGCCAAGGACACCGCCGAGCTGAAGCAGAAATTCGTGTTCCAGGACTGGAAGAAGATCAACGAGCAGCGCTCGGCCTGGATCGAGCGTTTTAATCGCGAGATCAAGATCTAAAGCCATGAAGGTCTGAGCGATGGGCACAGCACCGGCATCACGCGACGTAACGTCTTACGGGATGGGATTGGCAGCGCCGCTGGCGCTGTTCTTTCTGTTCTTCTTCGTCGCGCCGCTGCTGCAACTGCTCTGGCTCTCACTGCACAACGACACGGCCGGGCTCCATTGGGGGCTCGGCCAGTACCTGCACTTCCTCACCGACCCCTTCAGCCTCAGCGTGCTCGGCTCGACGCTGCTGCTGGGCGCCGAGGTGACCGCCGTCTGCCTCGTGCTCGGCTTCCCCATCGCCTGGCTCTACCAACGGGTCGGACCAAAGCTTCAGACTGTCATCATCCTGATCGTGCTGCTGCCGCTTTTGACCAGCGTCGTGGTGCGCACCTTCGCCTGGATCGTCATCCTGGGCCGCCAGGGCATCATCAATGCGACGCTGCAATCCCTCGGAGTCATCGATACGCCCTTAAAGCTGCTCTACACCCAGTTCGGCGTGGTGATTGCGCTGGCGCAGGTGCAGATGCCGCTGATGACGCTGCCATTGATCACCGCGCTCGGCCGGATCGATCCCAATCTCGATGATGCCTCCTGCTCGCTCGGCGCCGGCAGCTGGCGCACGTTCTTCAAGGTCGTGCTGCCGCTGTCGCTGCCGGGCGTGATCGCCGGGTGCACGCTGACCTATGCCGCCGCGATCACCGCCTTCATCACCCAGTCGCTGATCGGCGGCGGGCAGATGCTGTTCATGCCGATGTATCTGTATCAGCAGGCCTCGACCTTGCAGAACTGGCCGTTTGCATCGGCAATCTCGATCATCTTCCTGCTCGCCGTGCTCGCGGTCGTCTCCGTCTTCACCACGCTCGGCCGCCTGTCGCGCGGCTATGGAGGCGCGTGATGGCTGGCCGCAAGCGCACCCTGGAAGCCTTCAGCTTCGAGTTTGTCATGACCGTGATCGCACTGATCGCGCTGATCATCATCATCGCGCCCTCTCTCGTGGTGCTGATCGTCTCCTTCACCAGCGGTTTCTCGCTGCGATTCCCGCCGCCCGGCTATTCGCTGCGCTGGTACGCCGAGCTCTGGGATGCCTGGCAGCTGCATTTTGCCGCCAAGAACAGCCTCATCGTCGCGCTGTGGGCGACGGGCCTGTCCGTCGTGCTCGGCGTCGCCGCCGCACTCGCGATCTCGCGCTCGCCGACGCTGTCGGCGCGCCTGCTCGATTCGCTCTTCATGTCGCCGCTGGTCTTGCCCGCGCTGGCCTTCGGCCTTGCCGCCTTGATGCTGTTCTCGCTGGTCGGCCTGCCGGTGTCGCCGCTGACGCTGGTGATCGGTCACACCGTGGTTTGCGTGCCCTATGTCGTGCGCAACACGGTCGCAGCGCTCGCCCAGCTGGAGCCGACCCTGCTCGAAAGCTCGGCGGTGCTGGGCGCCAGCCGCCTCTACACGTTCCGCCGCATCGTGCTGCCGCTGATCCGGCCGGGCATCATTGCGGGCGCCTTCATCGCCTTCATGTCGTCCTTCGACAACGTGCCGGTCTCGCTGTTCCTGCGCGATGCCGCCACCGACATGCTGCCGATCCGGATGTGGCAGGATCTCGAGGGCAAGCTGGATGTGACCATCGCAGCACTTTCGGGCGTGCTGATCATCGCCACCGTCGCGCTGGTCGCGGTGATGGAGCGCGTCACCGGCCTGTCGCGACGGCTGACGAACTAAGGCATGATCCGGAAGTTGCGAAGGGGTTTTCCGCAAAGATCACGCCCAATCGACAACTCAAAGCGCGATGAACGCTGGTAGGGCGCGTGCTCATTGAGCGACCGCGTGACCGATGTTCGCTTCTCCTCTCGTTGCGGCGCAAACGCGGACAAGGTCGGACGTCGCCTGTGGGCCCAACAGCGGACACCGCTGTAAGGCCGGAGAGCAGAGGGGGACAATCAGGCCATGGGCATGCGTCTGTCCACGCTCGGTCAGCTCGGCCAAGCGTGGACGAGTCCCTCTGATCAGACGGTCGGGACGGTGCCGCCGTCGATGACAAACTCCGCGCCGTGGATCGAGGCGGCGCGATCCGAGGCCAAATAGGCGATGACGTCGGCGACCTCATAAGGTTCGGCCGCACGCCCGATGGAAATCCCGCCCAGACTGTCGAGGACGACTTGCCGCGCCTGCTCGATCGTGCCGCCATTGGCGGCCTGCAGACGTTTCAACAGGTCGACGGAGGACTCGGTCATGATCCAGCCGGGGGAGACGACGTTGACCCGCACGCCCTTCGGTCCCAGCTCCTTGGAGATCGACTTGCTGTAGGTTCTGAGCGCGGCTTTGGCGGCGGCGTAGGCGGTCGTCGCCTCGGGCAGAGGCAGGACCGACTGGATGGAGCCGACGTGCACCACCGCGCCGGCGCCCCGCTCGATCATCTGCGGAACCAGGAGACGATCAAGGCGGACCGTGGCCAGGAGGTTCAGATTCAGTTCGGAGAGCCAGTGCTCGTCCGTCAGAGCGACAAAGCCGCCGCCTGGCGTGGACGAACCGCCGATGACGTGGGCCAAGATGTCTAAGCCGCCCATACGCGCGAGCGCCGCCTTGGCCAGCGCTTCCCCACCCTCGGACGTTGTCAGGTCTGCCTGGACGAACTCGACGCCGTCGACAGGCTCCATCGCTCCGCGGGCGGCGGTGATCACCCGGCCGCCGCCGGCCAGGAAGCGGTCGACGGTGGCGCGGCCCAGACCTTTGGTGCCGCCGCTGACGAGGACGCGCTTGCCCGCGAACTCTGTCGGATCAGCTGCGATGCTCATGCCGTGATCTCCAGGGCTTTGATGGCGTCATTTTCGAGCGTGAAGCGATAGGTGAATCGGATCGGGCTGCCCTTGAAGTCGCCATGGCCAGGGCCTTCGAGCACGACCTGACCGCCCTCGTGCCGGAGGGTGTCCGGCGTAAAGATCGCCTTTGCAGCGACCACCGCTTCCTCAAGCAACCGCCTGATTTCCGCGTGCCCCCGAAGAACGGTGCCGTTATCGCGAAGGATGGCGTCGGCTGCGAAGGGTTTCAGCATGCCATCGGCGTCGAGGCGGGCGTTCGCAGCCACATACGCGGCGATCGGGGTAGGTAGTTCGAGCGACATTGTTTTTGTCCTGCTTGCTGCGGTCGCAGCCTGGGGCGGCTGCAAGTGCGCGTGCCAGCCAAGATAGCGATGGACATCTGGGACGATAATCAGGACAATTCGGGACGTTTCATCACGAAAATCGGGATAATATTGCAGAGCAGCCTGAACGAATTGGACGCCGTTCTCATGGTCGCCCGCCGGGGCAAGTTCCGAACGGCGGCGCTTGAGCTCGGGGTCTCAACGACCGCGCTCAGCAATGCGGTCGGAAAGCTGGAGCGCACGCTCGGCGTCCGGCTCTTCAACCGGACGACGCGAAGCGTCTCCTTGACAGAGGCAGGTCAGCGGTTCGTCGCACAAGTCGCTCCTGCCGTGCAGGACATTCATGAGGCGATGGAAGTTGCGCGCTCTCAACAAGCCACGCCTTCGGGCACACTGCGCATCAATGCGTTTCCGACAGCGGCGCGGGAAATCTTCTCGTGGCTTGTCCTACCGTTTCTCCGAGCGCACCCTCAGGTCCACATCGACATCGTCACAGAGGGGCGCCTGGTGGACGTTGTCGCGGGCGGCTTCGACCTCGGCGTCCGTAGCTCAGATCTTGTGCCGGCCGACATGATCGCACTGCCATTGGGGGGCGCGCGGCGCAGTGTTGTGGTGGGAACACCGAGCTATTTGAAAGCGCATGGGACGCCCCTGATCCCCCAGGATCTCGCCGAGCATTCCTGTCTCCGCGTCCGGCTTCCCGATGGTGCAATCTACCGCTGGCCGTTCGAGAAGGACGGACAATCGGTCCATGTCGACGTTGAGGGTCCCATCACCCTCGACGAAGCGAGCCTCGCGCGCACCGCGGCCCTCGCTTCCGTCGGTCTCACCCTGGCGATGGAGTCCGACGTGCGAGACGACATCGAGGCAGGTCGCCTTGTGCCCGTGCTCGAGGATTGGACGCCCATTCGGTCGCCGTTAAGCCTCTACTATCCGAGCCGACGCAACCCGACCGCCGCGTTCAAGGCGTTTGTCGACTTCGCGCGGCGGCAAAGCGGAGCCAGCAGTACCCTGACGCCGTCAAGGGTTCGGAAGCGCCAGTAACGGACATTCGACCGCTGTAAATTCAACGTCGGTTATGGGGCCACTTCCGGACTCGAGCCAGCGCAGCAAACAGCATTCTCCAATCTTCGCATCTGCCTTGAAAGGTCAGCAGGCCTGTCCATGCAACTGGTCCTTTTTTCGCCGCACTTCAAAAACCGATAGTTGCATTTGAGGCACGGAATCTCAGGGCCGGATCGTCTATCATTCAGCGTGGAAGCAATCGCAATTGGCCGGAACAAAGTTGTTGGCGGTCGCCAGTGCAGTTATCGCTTCGTACAAATCAGAAGCGATGGAGATGGAGAAATCCCATGCAGAAGTTTCTGGTTGGTATGGCGGGTCTAATAGCAGTAGGCGTGGCCGCTCCCGCGTCGGCCGCTGATCTGGCTGCACGTCCCTACACCAAGGCGCCACCTCCGGCGGTGGCTGCGATCTACGACTGGAGCGGCTTCTATATCGGCGCCAACGGCGGTTGGGGATCGAGCCATAAGTGCTGGGATATTACGAACTTCCCCGGTGCAACTGTCGTCCCCATTTTCCGCGAAGGTTGTCATGATGCGACCGGCGGCGTGGTTGGCGGTCAGATTGGCTATCGTTGGCAGACCGCCGGTTGGGTGTTCGGTCTCGAAGCGCAGGGCGACTGGGCTGATTTAAACGGATCCAATGTCAGCGCTTTCATTCCCGCTTGGACTAACAATTCCAAGATCGAGGCGTTCGGCCTGTTCACCGGCCAGGTCGGCTATGCCTGGAACAACGTTCTTTGGTATGTAAAGGGTGGCGCCGCCGTAACCGACGACAAATACCGTGGCACGGTGACCGCCACTGGCGCGCTGTTCGATTCAGCGAGTGAAACCCGCTGGGGTGGTGTCGTCGGAACGGGCCTCGAATTCGGTTTCGCGCCGAATTGGTCCGTTGCGGTCGAGTACGATCACCTGTTCATGGGTAACCATAGCCACAGCTTCACGTCGACAGGCGTTTTGGGTGCCGCTGTCATACCGGTCGGCGGCGTATTCCGCACCGACACGATTCGTCAGGATGTCGATCTGATCACGGCGCGCATCAACTACCGCTTCAACTGGGGTAGTCCGCTCGTCGCGAAGTTCTGATCTGGGCTTCTCTCCGGCGACTCAAAGGCCCCGGCATCGTCCGGGGCCTTTTGCACCCGCCTTGGCGGAATCATAGATCGCGGATGTCTCAAGGGACGTTGCCTCAGTCGCAAAGGATGTGTCGAGCGGCACAATACGTCCGTCTGTCTACCGACTACTAACAATACTCTATTGAGAACCAGGCGGTGGTTATCGCAGTCGGGACCATGATGCGCAGGAAAAGCGCGTCCATCGCGAACAGCAGAAGCGGCATCAGCACGAAAATCGTCAGCGCTGCCTCAACACGGACAAATGCCAAAGCCGCGTTATTGATGGCAGATCGACCGGCATCCTGCTAAGCGTGACCCTCGCCGTCATTTTCGATAAAGCCGCCCTTCGGAGCTTTGTGAGGCATATCCCATCCAAAGTAGACTTCCACCCGAACGATCTTGTCTCCGCGAGCGGTGGTTACCTCACAATTACGAAACCTGTGACCTCCTGCAGCAGCTGCCTCATAGACGATGACTGCTCGGTTTCCATCCTCGGTCGCGATGACTTCATCGAACGAACTGGTTTTTTCGCTGTTGGGCCAGCAGCGCCGCAGATAAGTCGCGCGATCCAACTCATTGTCGATTGGACTTGAGAAGTGATAATCGTCCGCAAGAAGCGCTTCAATTGCTGTCCGATCCTTATGGACGTATGCCTTTAACCTGGCACGTGCCAGATCGAGTGTGCTGTTCGTCATGCCATTTTTCCTTTGAGAGTTCGACCGAACGAAAGGCCGCCGCAACTCCTCAACAAAGAGCTCGGGGCCCCAAGCTGGACCAAGTGCCCTCCCTTGCTGCCTCATGCCAGGATAGAAGCGACATCAGACAACTTGAGCCTCAACAACCTTCGGTAAAAATCGTTCCGGGCTCACGCTGCGCGCGCTTGGCCAGAATTCCGTGATGGAATTTCGAGGCTTCTGCTGAATGTCCGCTGAGGGTCGATTGTGTTGAAAAAGGCGACTGTTGCGACGCAGAGGGATCAGTGATTCAGTCAGTCTAATTGGCAGGACTGAAGATCATGATGGGACATCGGCAAGTCGAACAGGCTGCGTTGTTCTACGAGTTC
>NZ_MZXW01000057.1 GCF_004123905.1 Bradyrhizobium betae | reverse complement strand
CTCGCCTACCTCACCGACGTCCTGACCAGGATCGTCAACGGACATCCAAACCGCGACATCGACCTGCTACTGCCCTGGGCCTACCGCGCTCAAGCCCTCAAAGCCGTGGCCTGACAGCGACGCTTACACTCGCGAGGGAGCTACAGCAAGATCACCGCCGGTGCATTTCATTCACGCGAGCACGCTCGCCGTAGCACTACGGTCAAGGAGTTGGATGCGGGCTGTTCGTCGCGGGCGTAATATAATGGGATGACGGAAGCATTTGACGACCAACCGCAATTGCAATTCCAGATGCTTGCGAAGGTAGAGCAATGCCGATGGCTCGCACGCCAAATCGGTGATCAGGGAACAGCTCAACGCCTTCTGGATCTCGCAAACGAATACGTGCAGCAAATCAAAGATAGTCTGGATCAAAACGACTAATTAAGCCGGGCCGGCCGAAACTGCTGCGCGCTCTTATTGACCCTTGACGGGGGGCGGCGACCTCCCGCAATCAGATCAGTATGGAGCAGCATCAGCGCATCATCGACGAGCTTATGACCTTCGAGCGGCTCTGCTCGAAGCAGGCCCAGGAGAGCGCGGGTTAGCCGTCTTGGCAGGGAATACCGAAGTTGTCACAAGCGAGAGCGAATGACTCCTTTGCTTTTGTATCCTCGAAGCAGAAGCGAGTGCCGACCTCCGCCTGATCGATCCACCAATCGATGTTACTGCGTTTAGCGATACGGGAGGCTTCGCCGCGTAACAGGTCCAGTTGTCTTCCCGCAGCACGAACGATCAGGCAATTCTTCTCTTTGGACATAATACCATCTCCAATGGCACAGGACGCCGAAGTCATTGGTACAAAAGGACGGCGGCCGGATTAGCTCTAACCGCCGTGGACATGACCCGGCTTTGGGGCAATGACGGGATTGCGAGCCGGGGGCGGACACGCCCTCGGAGGGGCGCTGGGCAAACGTGGCAACAGCAGCAAGGTGCCAAAGCGGAAAGGGCCGCTGTGTTGCGACAGCGGCCCTCTTTCCGGGTTTCAAAGTGTTCGAAATGAAATCGCTGCGCCTCCCCGGTTTGCTTAGTTTTCCCGGTTACCAATGTTCCAGCCATAACCTTTGTTAGTTGGAGTCAGAAGTTTTCTGGGTCCTGCTCGCCCCCTTATGTATCTGTTGATACCTCGCGCCCGGTTGTGGTCTGCTACTGTTTCCCAACGATGGGGGCGACAGGGACCAGCTAAAGAAAGCACTGGGGCAACTCGACCCCCCTCACTGTCCGAATTGCCGCATCACTATGAGATGGCTCCGCTCGGAGCAGTTGCGAGATACCCGGGAACCGATCATGGCCCACCTTTTTGTCTGCCCGAACTGCAACCGCGCTCAGCGGACGGATACGAAGTTCAACCCGGTTAGCGTGCGCCCTGACAAACTGGCATCGGCGCAGCTTCGCGTTGTAAGGGGCGGCCGGTAGGGCCGCCTCAGTTGACCCAACAAGCCCCTGCCGGTGCACTCGACAGGGGCTGCGCAGGTGGATGGCGCGAGGCTCAGGTGTGAGGTGTCGCCCCGAGGACCCGCACCTGATCAGAACGCCGTCGGCTCCTGGTGGGCGCGCAGAAATATTGTGCAATGCGCACAAACAATAGCCCTGCAGCGCACCTGGCGGCTTGTCCCTCATGAAAGCCTTGATCTCTAGGGGTCTTTTGTTTTCTTATAATTTTGCATTCGGCGAAATTCATTTCATGGAGACAGGAAGATGTCGCATTTTGTCCGGCGCTGGACCACAAGCGATATTGAAAAGCTCAAGGCGATGGCGGGGAAGCATTCCCGTCAAAAGATCGCCTCGGAATTAGAACGAGGCCAGTCCGCCATCTCCGTAAAGGCCCATCAACTTCGAATCTCACTGCGAGTGAAAGGGCTCCCGGATCCAACGGCTGCAGGGCGCGGGCCTGTACCCACTCCAGCAACCGCAGGCGACTCCTAAACTTGAAGCAGAAAGGCCACAGCTCATTGGGGGATCAGCGAGCTGGGGCTAGCGAGCGCCTTCCCGCTGAAACCACCGGGAAAAGACGTTTCCGGTCGCGGCACTCGGAGAGACGGCCCCGGCTTGGGGCCTGAGGGTTGATGCCGGGGCCGCTCCGCCAGCTCGGAAAGGTGAGCTAGCAAGACAGCAAGCCGGGCAATAATGCCAGGTTCCTACAGCGGTCAGCAGCCGCACGTAGGTGCGGCTCTCATGCAGCTCAAGCCAGCCCTTCTCGACAGCGCACCTGACGCCGGCACCGAACTCTGCGCCGCTTGCCTTGAGCGTGTAGAGGAAGGGGTAGTTGATCTTCTCGATATGGATTCTGCCGTCCTGTACCGCCTCGATGCCCTGAACGAGCTGGCGGGCGGCGGCTTCCGGATTGGTAAAAGAGGCGTTCGGTGACGTGCTTCATCGCTGGAATCAAAACCCAAGCGTCCATGCTTGGCCTGACTTGCCCGCGACTGTCATGCCATTTGGGGACGATATGCACAGATCCTGCGGAGCCCGTCGAGCCGCAAGTCGACCGGCAGTTGCAGCGGCCATTGAGGTGTTGGAATTGCAGGTTAGCTTCGCGCCGCGCCTGCTGGAAGTGGGCAAAGCGACGGTAGGAACGCTGGAGGCAACTCGGGTTTGTCTGGTTGTCTAGCCCAAGAGGATTCCGCATGATCAATCGAGATCGGAATTACCGCGACAACCCCCAAGCCTGGGTGGTCATCGCCATTGTCGTGATCGCCGCGATTGCCGCGATTTTCTACAGCATCGGCAACCACACTATCGCGTCCAACCAGACCAGCGCGCCCGCAACCACAACCAGCTCAACGAACCCGCCAACAGCGACCGGCTCGGGGGCTGGTCCCGCCAGCGCGCCATCCACAACTCCGGGGACAGGGTCGAAGTAGTGACCGCTTGGCGGCTGGTCGGCGCGTTCAGGACTGAGCCGCTCTCCCATCCAAAAGAAACGACCTCAGCTCCTGCGTCAATGGGGGAAGCTGAGGCCGAGTGTGTGTGGGCGTTCGTTGGAGAACGCTTGCTGGACAAGCCGGCACAGTGACAACGGTTCCCCGCTGGGCATCACGTCGCCTGGCCATGCGCTCCCGGCGCTCTAATCCGCAATTGGATCGGCTGCCGAGAGCATTGGGGGCTGGAAACCAAGCCGTGCCATGTTTCGCTATCCACGCGCAAGGATCTGAGCGGAGTCTTACCAATCCCATTTTCGGAACGGTGTGTTCGTCCATCCGAACACCGAGCTCGGCATCCTCAAGAAAAGGCCGCAACACCTCTCGATGCTGCGGCCCCGCGCCGGGTCAAAAGAACAGGTGAAATATGGACCAGCCCCGGCGTGGGTGATGCTAGGCCCGCGTGTTTCGGGCGCAACATAAATCGTTGTTTCTGCTAGCGGAACCGCGGCGAGTGTTGCAGAATGGACGACAGGGAATCTGACGTTCTAGTGCTGATGATTGCCACGGTTGTGCTTTCAGGCCTAAGCCGTTCGGAGGACGACAGTTGCATGGGGGGCCAATGACGCGTCGGGGCATCAAACGACCAGATCATTCGGAATCTGGAAGCAGAGCTAAAAGCTGTAGATGAGCAGCTTGCCGAGCTAGAATCGCGGCGCGGTATCCAAGAGCACCTTGATGACCAGCGTGCGATCCAACCGCAGCTCCGCCGCAAGATGCACTAAGGCCGCAGTAGGCGGCTTAGAGACGGCCCCGGCTTGGGGGCCTGAGGGTTGATGCCGGGGCCGCTCCGCCGGCTCCCGGTCAAGTGAGCCAGCAAGCGTCCAAGTTTTCCTCTGCGCGTCCGTTCCTCGCTCCCGCGCTAACGTAAATCAGCAGGCTGTCTCGTGGGCAGACAAGCAGGGCAGCTGGGGGATACTGCTCTACAGGAGCGGGGTTTCTTCCTAGGAACTCGGTTCCATGTCCTGCGTTACCGGACATGCCTCGAGAAATCAGGATAACGTTGTGGTCATTGGCAGCCGCCTGCTTGGTGGCCTTTGGGGTCGCGGCTATCGTCTCTCCCCACTGACGTTCCTACCGCGCGTTCGCGCTCGCAAACTGCGGCGGCTTGCCGCTGCTGAAATCCGGCCTCACATCAGCTCCTCGGTTGCCGCATCCGGCGCACACGAAGCGGGGCTCGATATCAGACAAGCGAACATCGTCCGGCCAGCGATCGGCGCTCAGAGCAACGTTGTGACCGCAATGGCAGTAGACCAGGACACGACGTAGGCCCATCTCGCGCAGGTCAGACTGGACTTTTGCCTACAGGAAAGACTCGCGGGCCAAGCTAGTCGGGAATAGGCTGCACCTGCTACGTGCATTTCGGCATGGGATTTCAGAAAAACTATTTTGGAGCAGCCAATGTCAATCTTAAGAGCTATCGCCATGATCGTAATCGTTGCATTCGGGGGCGCCATGATCGCCGCCGGGTTCATGACATCGCCAGCATCGGCTAACAAAATGGATGGCAAGGCTGGGGGCTATGGCTCTCGTGGCTCAGCGAACTATGGTCCCCCGAAGAGCGGCACAGCGAAGCCGCCGACCGCAACGAAGAAGCCTCCTCAGTGAGCCACCAAAGGGCCCGCCGGTTAAGCTGGCGGGCCTCATACGTTGGTGCCCATTTTGGGAGGCGCAAAGTCAGGCCGCACATCCGCGCCGCGACCACCGCAGCCCTGGCAGACGAAGCGCGGCAAGTCGCTATTGCCATGCGCCCAGCGGAGCATGCGCAATGGCGTTGCCATCCTCGTCGTAAACTAAACGACGATGCACATTCCTTTACAACTTAGCTCGGGCAGCTCCGCGAGGATCTGTTGCGCCAGCACGGACGCAAACCGTTGCGCCTCATCCCGATCCAAGATGATAGGGGCGAGATCGGATTCGAACTCGGTCAGATTGCTTATGCTGTAAGTGCAAAGAAGCATGGCTGCTGTCCTCGCCTTGTCGCAGGGGTGTCCCGGTAGCGGCTTAGAGGCGGCCCGGCTTCATTGGGTCTGGAGATTCAAGGCCAGGGCCGCTCCGCCAGCTTGGGCGAGCTAGCGAGACAGCAAGCCCGGCAAAGATGCATGGTTCCTACCGGAGGGCCCAGCAGATCCTAGCCGGGCGTCAGGGGCCGCACATAGGTGCCGCTCTCATGCAGCTCCAGCCAGCCCTTCTCGACAGCGCACCTGATGCCGGCACCGAACTCCGCGCCGCTTGCCTTGACCGTGTAGAGGAATGGGTAGTTGATCTTCTCGATGTGGATTCGGCCCTCCTGCACCTGCTCTATGCTGGCGGCGAGCTCGAGCAGCTTGCGGGCTGCGGCTTGTGGATCGGCAAAAGGGCGTTCGGTGACGTGCTTCATCGCTGGAATCAAAACCTCAAGCCCCTGCTTGGCCTGACTTGCCCGCGACTGTCATGCCAATTCGGGACGATATGCACAGATCCTGCGGCGCCACATAGATGCTGATCAAAATGATCCGTTGGCTCGACCGCAGGTGAATCGCAACCGAGCTTGGAAGGTATATCGCGTCCGTCAAACGTGAGGCCCGAGACATGGGATTTTTGCTCCGAAGCGAGAGGAGCGGTGCACAGAGACGTAGACGTATAAGTCGCTTGTAGAATCGCTCTATGCTGGGTCGGCCAAACCTTACGGGGAAAGCAGGGAATGGTCAGGCCCGGCGCGTCTTACCGGACAATGATGCGTCGGGCCGCGAGTCCGTAGACGCGCATTACGTGGGCTGGCGGCGTCTTGCCCCTGGCAAAATACGGGTTCGGCTGACGAGCGCTCGAGGTTGCAAATTGAGGCCGCTTGCCGCTGCTAAACCCGGTCTGACTTCAGAACCCCAGCTGCCGCATCCACCGCACACGAACCGCGGCTCGATATCAGACAAGCGAACGTCGTCGGGCCAGCGCTGCCAGTGAAACGGAAGCCCCTTCGACACCCGTCGGCGGTTGAAGTCGCGGCACTCTAAAAAGGCGGGCCGGCTCCGGGGCAGGCCCGTGGACCCTCCTGGACCGGGCACGATGATTTCGGTCTTGCGCGGCCGCCTCTCGTCATTGGCGCACAAGCTTGGACCGCATACCCGCGAGCATCGTGTAGGCAAGGCGTCGCCAGATTAGGTTCATCAGGACTAGCATGTGACGTCCCCGTGTTCGATTCCGTTACTTTCAACCCCCTCTGTTTCAGCAAGATTTCGCGGGGCCGGGAAATGGCTTCGTGCGAGGTCGCATGGCGGCGGGTTGTTTGACACCGCGAAGGAGGTCTGAGCAATCGGAATCAGAATGGTGCTCGGTCGCGGCCGTCCCGCGACTCGGCGGCAAAATCTCGCTTTCGAATGGCAATTGGGACGCCGCGGCTGATCGTACAGAAATGGAAAACCTGCGGGGCAGTCACGCTGGCGGGGCTTGTTTTCGATTCGGCAGCCCGGTAGTTGCCCGGAGATGTAAACGCCGATCGATGGATTACCATCCTCACCTTCGGGCGGTCCGGCAATGGCGCGCGGCGGTGACAAGGAAAAGGCGCCAAGCCTCATCTGCAGCAGATGTCAGCGGCCAATGGAGTTTCTCGCGTTGCTACCGGCAATTGCAAACCTACCCGCTGCCTACGCCTACAGATGCATGCTCTGCGTGAGAGTCGATACTATCGTTTTAGGTTGAGGGAAAGCGCCGCCTTCACGGCCTACTCGTGTGGGTCGTTTCCCTTCGGTTCCTGCAAGAATTTAGGCATGTGTCCACGCGCATCACGATCACGCGGGACGGGGCGTTCGGACGGGTCGCGGCCGAGCTTGGACTGCAGCTCGACGAGGTCGGTGAAGACATCGGCCTGGCGGCGCAGCTCGTCGGCGATCATCGGCGGCTGGCTCGCGATCGTGGAGATCACGGTGACCCGCACGCCGCGGCGCTGAACGGCCTCGACCAGTGAGCGGAAGTCGCCGTCACCCGAGAACAGCACCATCTGGTCGATGTGCTCGGCGAGCTCCATGGCGTTCACGGCGAGCTCGATGTCCATGTTGCCCTTGACCTTGCGGCGGCCGGAGGCGTCGATGAACTCCTTGGTCGCCTTGGTGACGACGGTGTAGCCGTTGTAGTCGAGCCAGTCGATCAGCGGCCGGATCGAGGAGTACTCCTGATCCTCGATGATCGCGGTGTAGTAGAACGCCCTAAGCAGCGTGCCGCGGCTCTGAAACTCCTTCAGCAGGCGCTTGTAATCGATGTCGAAGCCCAGAGTTTTCGCCGTCGCGTAGAGATTGGCTCCATCGATGAAGAGCGCGGTCTTGTCGGTAGAGGAAGGTGACATTCAGTTCACGCTTTCCGTGAAGCAGCGCAGATTGAGCTGGAAAGGTTGGGGAGACCGCGACACGGATATCTCGGCCGCATTCTAGATAGATCGCTAGCGAAGATCTTAGAGTACAGACGGATGCTTTAAGCTTCAACTATTTTCGACCGAACTGAGAACTCCGACGTTAGCCGAAAGTTGGTCTGTCGGATCTGTAAAGTCTCCTGTCTAATTTCGGGTGTTTTTTCGGGGTGCTCGCGCCATGACAGTTGGCGATTTTGCTCTCTTAGATCTTTGGATCCATCGGCGCGGCCGCGGCTGGCGATGGTCTGTTTCAGGTCCGCGCGGAAATGTTCTGTTAGCCGGGAGCGAGAGAAGCCGGCCCGCAGCGCAATACATGGCTGCTCGGGCCCTCTTCCAGTTGCTGCTGACCGCTCCTTATCTAAATCGAAGAAGATCAAAAGTTGCGTCGGAGCCTTATCAGCTACCTGAATGCGAGGAGGGATGTTCACGGGCCAGGCAATTAGGCCGAGGAGAACATCGCGGCCAGTGAGGCGGGTCTGCACCTCGGAGCGGGTGAGCGGTAGGCAGGCGCCCCACCGATACGTTCGAAGGACTGGTGCACCGAGCAACCGTTACTACCGGAAGGACAATCACGCGGTCAGGATGTGCGCAATTGGAACCTCTTCTGCAACTGGATTGTTCATGGGCGAACAACCCGCAGGAGTTGCCGATGAACAGAATGCTTGTGTCGCTCGGGGACAGCAACCTTGATCGCGATCTCAATTGCCAACGCGTCTGCGAAAGATAAGCAAAGCGAAACGTTCCTCAGGAAGGCAATCGAGGGCAATTTCGCTGAAGTGAGCATAGGAGAGCTGGCGCAGCAGAACGGGCAGAGCGATGCTGTCAAGTCGTTCGGCAGGATGCTCTCCACCGACCACGCTGCCGCCAATCAGAAGGCTTTAAATGCCGCCCAAGCAGCAGGAATGAACCCACCGAGCGGCCCGAGTGCGAAGCAAAAAGCCGACCACGACAAGATGGCAAAGATGTCCGGCACAGGTTTCGATAAGATGTTCGCTACCCACATGGTCGCAGATCACCAGAAAGATATCGCCGAGTACAAGAAAGCATCCAAAAGCAAGGATGCTGCCGGTGAATATGCTTCCGGCCAGATAGATACGTTGCAAAAGCATCTGGACACGCAAAATCGTTGAAGGCGGGTCAATGAATCCGAGGCGGGAATTGGGCCTTCAGGATCACGGCAACACATTCCGGTGGAGGGCCCATTCGGCCGATGGGACCGATTACGAACGCAAGAGCCGCCTGAATCCTCAGCCCAGCGTCATCGAGCGCGTTTACTCCATGGCGGGGATGGAGTTGCACGTGATCACAGCGGGGCGGTCCTCTGCCAGCGCCTGCCCGAATGTGAGCTGCGAATTCACTAAACTCCTGGCGGGCCCTGAGCCACGTCCAGGACATGGCGATCCGAGCCGACGGTGATGATCGTGCAGCTCTTTTGAGCTCCGCCTTGATCGGTAGGGAGAGCGACATGCAATTGTCCGCCGTACCACTCACCGGGAGGAACGTGTTGTCTTTGATCACTGCTTACTCGAGCACGGCCATGTTGCGCTGGGCCGCCTCGACCGTCCTGGCGATCATTGCATCGTTTTAAGCGGCAGCGTTGCCCTGTGCGATTGCCGCTGCCGTTGGGCTGTAGAAGGTGCCTGTCCGGCCGCTAGGCGTTGTCTAGCTGCCTTAACCGGCGCGAGATGCGCTGTATGCGTTGGCGCCGCAGCGGCGCCGGTTGGGAGCGCGGCCGCCAACTGCCGGTTCTCTTCCTCTTGAACCAGCATCTCGTAGGTGACGATCTTCATTTCGAAGTCGGATCCCGCGGCGTGCTGGATTGCTTCGACTTGTCCGACTCTGCTCCGCGCAAAATGGCCGAAAGCCACGGTCCCCGGGTTCAAAGAGGACAGTAGTCAGGACCGTAGATTGCTCTCGGCGCAGACGAAAAAACCGAGCCATTTCAAGCCGGTTGACAGGACACCCCTGGTCCCGAACATGCCGAGGCGTTCAGTGCTTTGCCGACAACCTAAGAGTTGGTGCAGGAGTAATTGTGTAGGCACTGATAAGCTTTGGTCGCAAATGGAGTCAGTCCGTCAACTGATAAGGTTTCATACGATAGCTTATCAGTCGGGGCTGGCGTGGATCGGGACGTATTGGGGCGCCCCCAGGCACTTGGCAGCCAGAAGCGAACAACGTGCGGGCGCGTCCGTGGTACGCTAGCCTGCGATATCGGCTTCTGGTCCTTGTTCGGATAAGCACAGCGGCATCAGCGGCGTACGCGTACGCGTAAGATGAGACGTGAAGCTCTTCACGGCTATAGCGTGCGATGGTTGCGAATGGCTCGCCAAAGCTTTTCGCTAGTGAATGGCGGATCGAGATGCAGGATTCCGAGCGGCGCGAGCGCATCGATGATGGCATTGGCGACTGCGGCCGGCGATCCGGTAGCGGCGGCTTCCCCGACCCCCTTGACGCCGAGCGGATTGTCGAGCGCCCGCGAGGGCTGGATGTCCGTTGCGATATATGGCAGGTCAGTGGCCCGTGGCAACGCATAATCGTTGAGCGAACCGGAGAGGAGTTGGCCGTCGGCCTCGTCATAGACGATCTGCTCCATCAGGACCTGGCCTACGCCTTGGGCCATGCCACCATGAAGCTGACCGATGAAGATCATCGGATTGATGACAACTCCCGAATTCTGCGCGATGGCATAGGTGAGCAGGCGAGCCGTCCCTGTTTCCTTCTCGACCTCGATCTCACAAGCATGGCACGAGGCGGTGACATTATGTCCTGTCCCGGCGAACGCCGCACCTGCCGTGAAGTCCGGCGCATGGGCGAAGATATCGTCCCAGCGGAGACAGCGATCCGTGCCGACCACACGAAACAGGCCGTCAACAAACTCGACGTCGGTGCGCGAGACCTCAAGGAGTTCGCCGGCAATCGCGAGAGCCTTCTCAATCGCGGCGGCAGTTGCCAAATGCACGGATGAACCGGCAAGGGTGGTGGACCACGAGGCGGCCGTTCCGACGCCTTCGCTCATGCGTGCGGTATCGGACTGCACGAAGCCGAGACGCTCCATGGGCAGTCCCAGACGCTCCGCGGTCATCTGGAGAAACGTCGTTTCGTGTCCATGACCGGCCGAGCCCGTTCCGACGACTAGCTCCAGTCGCTCGCCGCTCCACTCAAAGCGTGCGGGGATCGGCTCGTTGGAGCCGTGGAGATCTTCCGCGAACAGCGCGACACCGAACCCGCGCAACCACCCTGAGCTAGCGCTCGTTCGCCGCCGTGCGCGGAAGTGATCGTAATCCAGCCGCGCCAGCGCCGCTTCGAGCAGGCCGTGGAAGTCGTGACCGTCGAAAGTGGTACCGAGCGGCGATGTCAATGGCTGCTGCTTGCTGCTTAGGCAATTTGCACGCCGCCATGCGATCGGATCCTTGCCGCAGTTTCTTGCGACGACGTCGACAAGACGCTCGCAGGCATAGACATTCTCGGGGCGGCCAGCGCCGCGATACGAGCAGGTCGGCGCAGTGCTGGTGAAGACACCATCGACACGCACGTGAGCTTGAGAAACAGGGTAGACGCCCGTCAGGTGCGTCAGGCCGTTCTGCACCGGCACCATCGATCGCGACGATGCGTAGGCGCCGAGATTCATTCGTCGAGTCGCCTCAATTGCCAGGATGCGGCCTTCATCGTCGAGGGCAGCGGCAAGATGAAAGTGATTGTCGCGCGCGTGACACCCGGAGCTGATCGCCTCGCTGCGCTCGGGTATCCATTTCACAGGACGGGAGAGGCGGCGTGCAGCCTCAAGGCACAGGACGTATTCGGGGTAGACACCGTTTTTCTGGCCGAAGCCGCCGCCAGTGTCAGGCGCGACCACGCGCATGCGTTCGCGGGGCACACGGAAGATCCGGTCCGCCAATGAGCGCTGCAGGATTTGAACGCGTTGTGTCGAGACGTGCAGCGTGAAGGTGTCATCCTGAAAATGGCCGAGGCAGCCGCGCGGCTCCAGCGGTAGCGCGTCGACCCGGTGCACAGGAATGTCGAGCTCCACAATGCGGCGGGCAGCCGCCATAAGCGCTTTCACCGCTGTGGCATCGCCTTCCTCGTACGAAAAGTCCGGGGCGCCGGCCGATAGGTTCGGCAAGGGCTCGCATGGCTCCATGTCGATGATGAGCGCCTCGGCTGCGTCTTTTGCGGCCCCCATGCTCTCGGCAACAATGAAAGCGAGCGGGTCGCCGACGTAGCGTACCTCCTCGATGGCAAGAACCGGTTGCGGGCGAGCCTGCCACGTCTCGAAAGTCGCGCCCGGCGGCGGCAGGTCAACCGGAACATGTGCCAGGCCAGCGGCCTCGAGATCCCTCCCGGTGAGAACAAGATGCACACCGAACATTGTCCGCGCCTCAGAGGCATCGACTGACAGGCCGCGAGCGTGTGCGCGGAGAGAGCGGACGACCAGGCCATGCAGCATCCCTTTGGGCCACAGATCGTCAGTATAGCAGCCCCGCCCAGTCACGAAGCGAAGGTCCTCCCGGCGCCGCACAGGGGTACCGATCAATGACCCGGTCGGCGGGCTGGTCATGCTTCGCTCGCGAGCGTCCACACGGTATCGGCAAGGACGCGCGTGCCCGCGGTGAGGTCGTCTGGCTCGCTCCATTCGGCCGGGTTGTGGCTGATGCCGTCGCGGCATGGCACAAAGATCATGCCTGTCGGGCAGACATAATGCAGCTGTCGCGCGTCATGACCGGCTGCCGAATGAATATCCTGATGCGGAAACCCGAGCACCTGCGCGCAGCGCGCGATGGTCGCACGGACCGCGGAATCGAAGGTCAGCGACGGCGAGTGCTGGATTTGTTTCAGCTCGACGGTACAGGGGCCGCGCTCACGCTCGACGATCTTGCGAATCTCGGTATCGAGCCGATCGACTACTGCATTGTCGGGATGACGCAGGTCGATTGAAAACAAGGCGTCCGCCGGTACTACCGAGGGGGCATTGGGCTTGATTTCGAACAGGCCGACAGTGAGCTTGGTATCGGCAGGGCTCGATGCGGCCGTATCGATGGCGGCGATCATGCGCACTGCAGCCATTAACGCGTCCTTGCGCTCGGCGCGGTCGGCGGTGCCTGCGTGCGCCGGCTCGCCGTGGACGCGCACGCGGTAGCGCCGGGTGCCTTGGATGCCGGTGACGACGCCGACCGGAATGCCGGCGCGTTCGAGGAGGGGGCCCTGTTCGATATGGGCCTCGACGAAAGCTGCGACCTCAAATTGGAACGGCCTGTGCGGGATATCGACATCGGCACCAAGAACGCCGGCGAGTGCGTCGCCGAGCCGGACCCCCGCGGCGTCGGCGTCGCTTTCGATGATGGTGAGCTGACGCGTGCCGGTAAAGAGATCCGAGCCGGTCATGCCGGGCGAGAAACGAGAGCCTTCCTCGTTGGTCCAAGCCACCACCTCGATGGAGCGTCGGGGCTGCAAGCCGGCGTCACGAATGGCTTGCACCGTCTCCAGCGCGGCGATCACGCCGTAGGCGCCGTCGAACTTGCCACCGGTCGGCTGGCTATCGATGTGGGAGCCGGTGAGGATCGGCGGCAGTGACGGCTCCGCGCCGTCGAGACGCAGAAAGAGATTGGCGGCGGCGTCAGTGTAGGGACGAAGGCCGAGTTCTCGTCCCCAGCGCACCAGCTCGGCGCGAGCGAGAATTTCACCGGCTGTGAGTGCCTGGCGATCGACGCCGCCATCCTCGCGCGCACCAAAGCGGGCGAGATCCATCAGCCGTGCCAACAGCCGCGCGCCATCTACGCGATCGGAAGGGCGCATCGCCTCAGTCCGTCCGCATGATCTGCGCCGGATTGGCGCGTGGGTCGCGCTTGTTCCAGCGACCGCTTTCGACCTGGGCGAGGAATTCCGATAGCAGATGGTTGAACAGCGCTGGCTCCTCGAGATTCAGCGTGTGGCCGCTCTTCGGAAATACGGCGAGGCCACAGGCGGGCACCGTCTTCTTTAGGAAAATGCCAGGTTGCAAGCAGTGGTCATCCTCATCGCCAACCATTACGAGCACGGGCGGCTTCATGTTGCTGAACTCCGGCTCTAGATCGTAGAGCGAAGGTCGCTGCATCTGGACGCCGCGCATGGTGTTGGCGGCGCCCTTCGATGAATGCTTACCCAGCCGTTCGGCAAACAACCCCCAACCGCGCGGGTCCTTCTCCTGAAACTGCACGCGCGAGGCGCCCTCGGCATAGGTCTTCGCGAAAAGCTCCGAGCCCTGCTTTTCGAAGTTCCTGGCGACCTGCTCGGAGATACCCTTGAAGTACTCTTCATAGGCTTTTTCGGCGCCATACCCGGCGCCCGCTGCGCAGACCGACTGGACGCGCTCGGGCCGGCGCAGGCCAGCATGCAGAACGGCGAAGCCGCCCATGGACAGGCCGACCAGATGAGCCCTGGCCAGGCCGGCGCAGTCCATGATGTCGAAAATGTCATCCGCCGCGCGCGCCTGCGAGTAGGACGTTACGTCTTGGGGGATTTCAGACGGCGGAAATCCGCGCGCAGCGAAGGTCAGACACTGGTGACGCCGCGTGAAGAAGCTCATCTGCGGCTCCCAGCTCCAGTGGTTGCCGCCGAACTCATGGACGAAGACGATTGGCGTGCCGGATCCAGCCGTCTCATAATGCAGCTTCACGCCATCGGATGTTGTCGCAATTGCCATGGCAGGATCCTGCTGTTCAGTTTAATCAAACGACCGAGCGCCGTGAGGCGATCCCGCCGTCGACTGTGACGATGGTGCCGGAGGTGTAGCCGGAGCGGAAGGAGGCGAGAAAGAGGAATAAATCGGTGATTTCGTGGATCTTCGCCGGGCGCTTGAGCGGATATTTTGCCAGCAATTCGCCATACCGTGCCGGATCGCCCAGCGTATTCTCCGCGAACTTCCGCAGCATGTTGTAGATCCGCGTCGTGTCGACCGGACCTGGATTGACGCCGACGACGCGGATATTGTCGTCGAGGCTGCGACCGCCGAGAGCCCGCGTCATCGCCATAATTGAGGCGTTACCCGCGGCACCCTCAATATATTGCGGATCGCAGATCTCGCCGCCATTGCCAATATTATTGAGAATGACGCCGCCGCCGCGCTCCTTCAAGCGCGGATAGACGAGGCGGATCATGTCGGCATACCCGAAGCCTTTGAGAGCCCAGCCTTCGCGCCACTTCTCCGGCCCGATGTCGAAGATCGTGCCGCTGGGAATGACGCCGGCATTGTTGATCAGGATGTCGACGTTCCCTGCTTCGTCGACGATGCGCTCGGGGGCCCCGGATTCGGTCATGTCGACGGCGGTCGACGTGATGGTCACGTCGTTACGCTCGCGGATCTCGCGCGCCAGCGTGGCAAGCTTCTCGGCCGACCGCGCCGTGAGGTGAAGATGGCATCCCTCGCCGGCGAAGGCATGGGCGAGACCTTCGCCGATGCCCTGCGAGGCGCCCGTGATCACAACCTTTTTGCCACCTAATTGCAAATCCATCGCGCCGACCCTCAGCTACAGTTGTCAGAACAGCGGCGTGTCCAGGTTGATGCCGCGCGCCCGCTCCATCATCGCGGGCAGCAGTTCAAGGAATTCCTCCACCCACACCTGCGGCACCGATGTCGATACCTTGACAAAGCGGTCGCCGAAATTCGGGGTGTGGTAGGCGCCCTGGCGGATCATGATCCCGCGCTCGCCATAAGCGGCGGCCAGCGCCTCCGGCTGCACCCCGCTCGCGCTGCATTCGATCACGATAAAATTGCCGTTTGAGGGATATACGGGCATCGAGAGGCCTTCCACGCGGGGCAGGGCCTCGTAGATCATCGCCTGGTTGCGGCGCGTGATATCCAGTACCTGCGGAAACCACTCGGCCTTGATCGCAAGACCGGCGAGGGCAGCCCGCTGCGACAAAATGCTTGAGCCGAGATTGTTGGGCGGGGCGGCTGCAAGTTGCTCGAGGACCTCGGGATCCGCAATGATTGCGCCGACACGGAGCCCGGCAAGACCGAGCCATTTCGAAAAGCTGTAGATTGTGATCGTACGCTCCGGATAGATCGAAGCGGCGAGGTGATGCTCGTGCGCGAAGTCGCGATACGTGCAGTCATGCACCAGCCATGCTCCGGCCGTGCGCGCGATCTTAGCGACCTCCTCGATCTCAGCCTTCGTGCAGGCTACGCCGAGCGGATTGTTCGGATCGACAATGTAGATCATCTTCGTGCGCGGTGTGATCGCCGCGGCGAGACGAGCCGGATCGAGCCGGTAATTGTACTCCGCGCCATAAATCGGGATCTGGGTCACCGTGGCGCCGACCGAACGAGCAAACGCCATCGGCCAGTTCCAGGTCGGGTCGGTTGTGATGAATTCGTCACCGGCGCGCAGCAGGGTGTGGCAGACGTGATAGAGCGAGGCGACGGCCCCATCCGAGACGAGGGCGGCCTGCGCGGGTAGCCCCACATCGGCAACGATGCCAGCGCGCAGCGCCTCGAGGCCGGCAGGCGGGGCATAGACGTGGAACTGCTCGTCCCGCGCGCAGGCGACCATGGCGTCGATGACGGCCGGATGGGCGGGAATGTGGTTGGTGTTCTGGCCCAACCATTTCAGGCCAGGGGTGTTCACCAGCCGGTCGAAATGGGCGTTGCGGGTCTCAAAGCGCTTCATGGGACGGGGCCTCGACTTTCGCTCTCTTTAAGCTGAAACGTGCATGCCAACAAGCCTTTTTGGCATGCAATCGCGTGCGAGGTGGTTTTTCTGGCTGCGGCGATGTACAAACATGCTCTACTTCGAATCCCTCATTGCAAGGCTTGCTGCGCCTCATGACTGCACGCACCACTGCCCAATCCAGCCGTCCGCGTCGCGCGCGGCCAGTCGCCGACACCAATCCGCCTGCGAAACAATCGCCGAAGCCGTCGCGCGGCGAGGATTCCTCCCTGGCGAGCGACATCGCCGAGCGGATGGAAGAGGAGATCCTGCGGGGGCGTGTCCGTCCTGGCTCGCGGCTCGACGAGCGCGAGCTGTCCGATCGCTACCAGGTTTCCCGGACGCCGGTACGCGAGGCACTGCAGCGGCTCTCGGCGAGCGGTCTTGCCGTCGCGCGTGGGCGCCAGGGACTTCAGGTCGCGCAGATGTCGGTTGCGGACCTGCTCGATGCGCTCAGCGTGGTTGCCGAACTGGAGGCGCTGGCTTGCGTGCAGGCGGCGCGCCGGATCACGCATGAGCAGCGTGATGTGCTGCGCAAGGCGCACGAAGCCTGCGGTAAGGCGGCCATCAGCGGCGATGCCGATGCCTTCTATGACGCCAATATCGATTTCCACAATGCCATCGCTGAGGCGTGCCATAATCGCGTGCTGCAGGATGAACTGCGCAGGCTGTCGCTCAAGACCGCGCCGTACCGCCGTACGATTACTTTCCAGCCCGGACGGATGATCTCCTCCCAGCTTGAGCACGAGCAGGTGCTGCGGGCAATCATCGACAATGATGCCGCCACTGCCGGTACCCTGATGCGCAATCACTTGGCCATGCTCAGCGACGGCATCGCCGATTTCCTGCACTTTGTGCGGCGGTCGGAACATTCTGGCCTCTTTCTTGAAAACCCTTAGCGCCGGGAGCTCGTCCGATGCGCCTCGAACTCCTTCTCAGGGGTGGACGGATCTGCCGAGAAGGCGCAAGCGCGCCGGAGCTCCTCGACATCCGGATCGGAAAGAACGGTCGCATCTCCGCAATAGGGCGAGCGTTGCCCGCGGACGGCGCGGAGGTGATGGCCCTTGAGGGCCGCCTCGTGGTGCCGGGTCTCGTCGACATCCACCAGCATCTCGACAAGTCTCGCACCCGCGCGCTGATCAATAATCCGGCAGGAACGCTGGAGGGCGCCATCGCGGCGTACAGGGGCATCGCGCCGACGATCACGGCGGAGGACATGATCGCGCGCGCGCTGCGGACCGTCGAGAACTGCAGCGCCCTCGGCACGGTTGCAATCCGCACGCATACCAATATCGATCCGCAGACTGGACTGCGCGGGATCGAGGCGATGGTCGCCATGCGCGAGCGATGCCGCGACCGGATGCACATCCAGGTGGTGGCGCATCTGACCGGCGAGGCGCCCTCGATGCTCGTTGAAAGCGAAGAGTGGCTGTCCGCTGCGCTGGCGCTCGGCGCCGACGTGATCGGCGGTGTGCCAGCCTATTCTCGCGAGCCGCTGGCCTTCATGGAACTGCTTTTCGACACGGCAGAGCGTACCGGCCGGCCGCTCGACATGCATATCGACGAGCATATTGATGCTGGCAGGGTGCTGTTCGACGCACTTGCCCGCATGACGCGTGAGCGCGGCCTCGCCGGGCGCGTCGTTGCGGGGCATTCTTCCGCTCTCGGCGCGATGCCGCGCGATGATGCGCTGCGCACGATCGACCTCCTGCACGAGGCCGGGGTTGCCGTCGTGACGTTGCCCGCGGCCAATCTCTTCCTGCAGGGGCGCAGCGCCGATCGATTGGTGCCGCGGGGGCTCACGCGTGTTGGCGAACTGATCGCGCGCGGCGTGCCGGTGGCAGCCGCTTCCGACAATATCCAGGATGCTTTCGTGCCGACAGGCTCCGGCGATCTTCTCGAGATTGCGCGCTGGACCCTTTTGGCCGGTCATCTCGGCATCAACGATCTCGGACAAGCTTTCGACATGGTAAGCCGCATCCCGGCCGGGTTGATGGAGCTCGATGCTGGCTTGCGCGTGGGTGCGCGGGCTGATCTTCTCGTTGCGCGCTCGGATGACGTCGAAAGCCTCGTCGCCGGTGGGGCACGCGAGCGCACCGTACTGTTCGGCGGGCGGGTCGTGGCTTCGACCTTTTCGGTTGCCGATACGGATCACGCCTGATCTCCGAGCTTCAACCAGAACCGATGGCTTGCAGGGGGCGGAACGGAAGGGGGCGGCCGGCACCCGCACGCAAGCGAGAGTCCGGCGATCAATAGAGTTTGTGCCGATCGGCAGGAAAGCCGGGCTGGCTCGGCACCGAGGGCGTTTCGGTCGGACGGGGCACCGCGAACGCTTACGCGTCTGCCGAGACGATCTATCGCGGTCGATCTGCTCACGTTATGTCCTCAACCGAGTTTCCGCATCTCGGAGCTCACCCGCTGCAGAAACGGAGCGTGATCCCGCGCCTCATGCAATGCGTCGCTACGATGCAGGTTGTATAGCGGCAGGTAACGAACGCGAACATCCTTCGCCATGAACCAGCGCAGATAGCGCGTGATGATGCGTCGCGGCGGATCGCCGATATACCATGCGTCGAGACGCGAACGGCCATACGTCGTCACGCCGACGAGATGGCGGATGTGACGTAGATTGGGATGCATGCGACCGTCATCCCCGAGCGCGAAGGAGACGCCCGGGATCAGGACCCGATCCATGAATCCTTTTAGGATGGCCGGTGGCCCGAAGCACCACACCGGAAAGCAAAGGATCAGCGCCTCGGCCGCGAACAGGCGCTCGACATAGTGCTCGACGCCGGTACGATTGACCGCAGGATCGAAATAGCGGCTGCGCATGCCCGCATCGAGAACGGGCTGGAAGTTCTCCGCGTAGAGATCGCACACATCGACTTCGTGTCCAGCGTCATTGAGAGTCTGGACGATCGTCCTGCGTAGAGCGCAATTGAAGCTCTCTTCAAGAGGATGAGCCGTGACTACGAGTGCACGCATGTGTTGATGACCCAGGAAAGGGCGGCCCAATCAGGTGCGGCCGTCCGTGAATGCGAGATAGTCGATGCCGGTGAGGCGGGCCGCGCGTTCGATAACCCTCTTGGCTGCGCGATCCGCAGCAGCTCGCAGTGCCTCTTCGTCCTGCCGAAGCAGTTTGCCGTCCACCACCAGCGGCGTCCCTCCGACCATGGTGAGCGAACTCATGGTATTGTCTCCGGCAAGAAGCAGTCCGGACAGAAGGTCGGCGCGCGCGCCGGCGAAACCGACGCCGCGCATGTCAAAGGCGGTGATATCGGCCTGCATGCCGGGCGCGATCGCACCGATGTCGCTGCGGCCGATCAATGCGGCCCCGGTGCGCGTGGCCATTCCGAGCACGTCCTGTGGCGTCATCCAAAACTCCGGCGCGACCTCGCCGCCACCATCGGCGAGACGGTGCAACAGCAAGGCCAATCGCAGTTCATTGAGCATTGAGCCGCTATCATTGCTGGCGGCGCCATCGACACCGATGCCGACCGGCATGCCGGCCGCACGCATGCGGTGAATATAAGGAATACGGGCGCCCAGGCGCATGATCATGCGCGGGCAATGGGCGACACCGACGCCGCGCTCGCCCAGCAGGGCGATCTCGCTATCGTTCATCCGCGTGGCATGGGCGAACCAGGTTCGCGGTCCCAGCATGCCGAGGCTATCAAGCCATTCGACCGGACCTTTTTCAAACTGATCCCGGCACAGCATCCGGTCGGTACTCTGCGGATGCACGTGCATATGGATCCCGACGGCGAGCTCGTCGCTCAGCTGCGCTACTGCTCGCATGAAATCCGGATCGCCCCAGGTCGGTGTCGTTGGGCCGAGCGCGACGGTCAGCATCGAACCCGCCGATGCGTCGTGCCAGCGTTCCACTGCCCGGCGCATCGAGGCGAGTACCGGTGCTGGGTCATCGATAATACCGCCGGCGCGTGGGCCGAGCGTAATGCTGAGGCGTGCCTCCAGATCGCTTTCGATCGTCGTCATGCTGCCGCGCACGAGATGGAGTCGGATGCCCATGCGGCCCAGCGCCTCGACTTCGGTCTCTAGATACGCGTCCTCGCAGCGCGGAACGAGATAGAAGTGATCGACGGTGGTGGTCGCACCGGTGAGCAGCAGCTCAGCTGCGCTGGCTGAAGCCACTGCAGCGAGATCCTCCGGCTGCATCAGGCCCCAGACGGGGTAGAGTACCGATAGCCAGTCGAGCAGGTGACCGCGCTGAGCCCGCGGCAGGGCGCGCGTCAGAGTCTGGAAGAAATGATGGTGGGCATTCACCAGTCCAGGCATTGCCACCGAGCTGGACAGATCGATTCGCTCATCGAAGTCGCCGGCGGGGGGCGGGCCGTCGCCCAGCGCTGCAATTCTGCTGCCCGCGACGACGATCCACGCGCGGCGCAGCACGCGGCCTTCATCGTCGCAGGTGTGTAGTGTGTCGATGTTCTCGATGAGGCGGCGCATGAGAATCAAAACCCCAGATAAGCGCTGCGGATTGCCGGGTCGTTCGCGAGTTCGGCGGTCGATCCTTCGCGGGACATCAGCCCGTTCTCAATAACGTAGGCCCGACTTGTGGCTGCAAGCGCGAGGCTGGCGTTCTGCTCGACTAGAAGGATGGCGGTGCCGGTGCCGTTGACGCGCCGGATAGTGGTGAGCACTTCCTCCGTCACCTTCGGCGCAAGACCAAGAGAGGGCTCATCGAGCATGAGCAGTCGTGGGCGGGACATCAGCGCCCGCGCGATAGCGACCATCTGCTGCTGGCCGCCAGAAAGCGTGCCGGCGAGCTGATGCCGCCGCTCGTTCAGAATCGGGAACAGTTTGTACATCTCGTCGATGTCCTGGGTGCCGGCACCGCCGCGAATGGTTGCACCGAGCTCTAGATGTTCCAGAACCGTGAGGTTCGGCCAGATCTTTCGCTCCTCCGGGCAGTGGGCTACGCCGAGCCGCACGATCTGCCGCGGCGTCGCATTGCCGATTTCCTTGCCATCGAAGCGGATAGAGCCGGCGAGCACCCTGTTGAGGCCCGAAATTGCGCGCAGGATTGTGGACTTGCCGGCACCATTGGCCCCGATCAGAGCCACGGCCTCCCCGGCAGCGACCGTGAGATCGACACCATGGAGGGCGCGGGCGCGGCCATAGCCGCTTTCGACTTTCTCAAGCTGCAGCAAAGCCACTTCCACCAAGATATGCATCAACAACGCGCTGGTCACGGGCAATGACAGAAGGCGTGCCCTCGGCGATCTTCTCACCATGATGCAGGACGATAATGCTGTCCGAGATCCGCATTACCAGTTGCATGTTGTGCTCGATCAGGATTACGCCGACGCCGTCCGCCCGGATACTGGTGATCAGATCTCCGAGCCGGCGGGCCTCGGTCGGATTGAGTCCGGAGGCCGGCTCGTCGAGCATCAACAGGCGCGGTCGCGCCGCAAGGGCGAGTGCGATTTCGAGAATGCGCTGTTCGCCATAAGACAGCGCGGCGCATGGCTCACCGGCGACATCTTCGAGGACGCACCTCTGCAGAATGCGCCTCGCTTCGTTTCGGGCCGTTTCGCGCGCGCGACCGATGGCGCCAGGCCACACCGTCTGCCACATCGGGAAGTCCCTTCCACAAGTTGTGCCGATCTCGACCGCCCGCTCCACAGTGAGGCCCTTGAATACCTCCGTCTTCTGGAACGTACGCACGAGACCGAGGGCGGCGATCCCGCTCGGCTTCAGCCCAACGATGCTCCGATCGGCGAAGACGACATTGCCAATGTTCGGCTTCTGGAATCCCGTGAGGACGTTGAACAGGGTGGTCTTGCCTGCGCCGTTCGGGCCAACGACGCTTGTAATGTCCCGGCCCTCCGCACGAAAGCTGACCGCACGCACCGCATGGACGCCACCGAACGAGACGCTGACATCCATCGCCTCAAGCATCCTGGACGCTCCCTTGCCCAGCGAAACGTCGCCGAATTCGTGCAAAGAGGCCGACCAGTCCTTCGGGCGCGAACACGACGAGAACGAGGAGGATGGCACTGAAGGTCATGAGGCGGTAGTTCGCAGTGACGCGCAAGGCCTCGGGCAGGATGGTAAAGAGCACAGCGCCCATGACAGGTCCGATGATGGTGCCCTTGCCACCCAGGAAAACCATTATCAGCATGGTGGTGGTGTAGGTGAAGTAGAAGAGGTCGGGACTGACGAAACCAGTGTAGTGCGCATAGACGGCCCCAGCTAGCCCGGCGAAAAAGGCGCTGGAGACGAAGGCCGTGGTTGCGATGCGCCGCGTGTCCACGCCGCTCGCCTCAGCGAGGGCTTCATTCTCGCGCAGGGCCAGCATGCGCCAGCCGATGGGGGAATGGGTAATTCTCCAAATGATCGTCACGCAGGTCGTCGTGACCACGAGGGCTAAATAGTAGTAGGCCTCGCGCGAGCTGAAATCGATGCGCGGCAACCCAGGTAGATCGAAAACAGGGGGACGAATTCCAGACAGGCCGATCTGGCCCTGCGTGAGGTCAGTCCAGTTGTAGGCTATCAGCCGACCGATCTCGGCGAAGATTACGGTGGTGATAATAAAGCGATGGCCGCGAACGCTGAGCACGAGCAGGCCGAGCAGCCAGGCGATCGACGCCGCAAAGACGCCGCCCGCGAACATCGTCAACCAGAGCGACATTTGGAAGTGGAGAAACAGGAGCGCCGCCGCATAGGCGCCGAACGCGAAGAATGCGGTGTGGCAGAGCGATAAGAGTCCGCTGTAGCCAACGAGGATGTCCAGGCTGGTCGCAAGAATCACGAACACTAGCGAGATGATGGCGATGTGCAGGTAATAGTCCGTGCCGATCAGCCGTGGCAGTACAAGAAGGATGAGAGCAGTCACGGAGAGTGCAAGCCAGGACGGCAGGCTGACACGCGACTTCATGACCGTTTCCCGAACAGGCCGTCCGGCTTGTAGAGCAGGACGAGCATTACCAGAATGAAGCCGACCGCGTCCTTGTAGGCGGGCGAGATGATCGCGCCGAAGCTCTCCGCCAGACCCAGCAAGAGACCCCCGGCGATACCACCGGCAAAGCTGGAGATGCCGCCTAGCGTGACGACGATGAAGGCCTTCAGAGTGGCTATACCACCCATCGCCGGCTGAACCACGAAGATCGTGCCGAGCAGGACACCGGCGAGCCCCGCGACGCCGGCGCCAATGGCGAAGGTCAGCGTATAGAGGCGGTCGATGTCGATTCCGACCAGCGCCGCGGCCTCGCGCTGCTGGAAAGTGGCGCGGATCGCCTTGCCGGTCTGGGTGTGCCGCAGCCCAACATGCAAGAGGATCACGATCACGACCGTTACCGCGAGCATTAAGAGTCGCTCCGGCGTGGTGAAGACCCCGGCGAATGCGATGCTGCCGGTTTCGAACGGCGTCGGGATCTTCTGGGGCCGGGGACCCCAGACGTTAAGCGCGAGGTTCTCGAGAAATATCGAGAGCGCAATAGTCGCTAGTACGCTGCTGGACAGAGAGGCCCCCCGCAAGATGCGGAACAGGGTTCGCTCCAGCACGACACCGACGATCATGACGCCCATCACGCTGCCGACGAGACCGGTCCAGAAATCGAGGCCAAGCAGGCGCGTCAGCGTGTAGGCGAAGAACGCCCCCAGCATGTAGAACTGACCGTGAGCGAAGTTAGCTATCTCCATCAGCCCGAAGATTGCGGTCAGACCGACCGCGATCAAAGCATAGCTGGATCCGACGACCAGGCCGTTGAAGATGTATTGAGGAATGAGATCCATGGCCTGTCGACGTCATCCGGCTCAGGGTTTTGCGATTTGTGCCGTGCCCTCGATCATTGGAGCGGCGTTCTCGTTGCGTGTTAGAAACACTGTAAACCCGTAGCCCTGTCCCTTTTCATTGAACTTGATGTCGCCGGCGGGCCCGGGCGTTGTGCTGGTTGCGATTGCGTCGCGGATCGACTGAGGGTCGATCTTGCCCGAGGTCTTGATCGCGTTGGTGATGATAGTGAGTTCCTCAAAACCGGCCGCCGCATTGTTGTTCGGCAATTCGCCATAGGCTGCCTTGTACATCTCAACAAACTTCTTGCTCATGGGGCTGTCATAGGTCGAGACATAGGGCATCAGGCCGTTGATGCCGTCGCCCTTCTTGCCGACAACGTCATAATAGGACTTGGCGGTGAAGGAGCCTTCGGCGAACAGCCGGGACTTTATGTTCATCTGCCGCAGTTGCTCGGTCACGGTTACCGCGTTCTGCGTATTGGCGGCCATCATAATCGCATCGGGTTCGGCGCGTTTGATGTTGGTGATGTAGGAGAACAGGTCCGTTTCGTTAGCATCGAAGATCTGCGTGGAGACCGGCTGCGCGCCACTGCGCTCCAGCGATGTCTTGTAGTATTGTGCAATCGAGCGTCCCCAATCGTCGTTGACGACCAGGAACGCGATTTTCTTGCCGCCGGCGAGTTCCATCATCTTCGGCGCGAAGGCATCAGCGAGCATCTGTGAAGTAGCCTGGATGCGGAAAAGGTATGGATTGCCGCGCTCGGTCAGGTTTGGCGCGGTAGACACGCCCGAAACCATCGGCACTTTGTAGCGGAGGGCAACGTCCATCGTCGCTCCGGTGGAGGAACTGCAGAAGGCACCAGCGAGGGCCACGACCTTGCTCGAGGATACCAGCTTTTCGGCGGCCGCAACGGACTGTGCCGGAATGCAAGCGCCATCCTCGACCAGCAGTTCGATCTTGTCGCCTTTAAATTCGCCGGCATCGTTGAACAGCTTGACCGCGAGCTTGGCGCCCTTGAGCACGGTGGCGCCGTCTTCGGCGACGGGACCCGTCAGCGGATAGACCGCGCCGACCTTGATGGTGTCCGCAAGGCAGGCACCGCCCGCGAGTAGCAGCGTCGTCGTGACGGCGAGGGCTTGCGCCCGCAGAACGAATTTCGACATGAGAGTGCCTCCAGCAGCTAAGGGATCAAGGTGGTCGTCACACAAACGGTTCAAGACAAAAGATGTGTCGACGATGGAACGCGCGGAAGAAGCAGGACCTGCATGCCAGGTCTGGCAAGACGTGTGCCAGCGATCGTGCCACAGGTTGAGATGTATCGGGAAGCATGATCGGTGTCATCTGGCGGCGCGGGTGTGGCCGCCGGCCCTGTAGAATTCTTCGAGAGTCGCCTGGGAGCGCTCCAAAACCGGTTTTAGCGCGCGGGCCCGCTCCGCACCCCGTCTAGTCTGCGCGATCACTTCCCGCTCGATAGCGGGAAGATCCACGCCCGTAACCTTGCCATCGCGCACGATCTCGCGCCCGGCGACATAAAGCGATTTGACGTGGCGGGAGCTGGCTCGCGTGAGAACGACTTCGAGCGGGTCGATCATGTTCTCGATCAGGTCGTAGCTGAGCGCCTCGTAATCGAGCACGAGAATGTCGGCGGGCGCCCCGGGCGTGAGCCTGCCGTAATCGTTGCGGCCATTCACTGCGAGGAAGCCGTTCTGATGCCACCCGCGAAACAACAGCTCCTGGGTTAGAGGCGCGTCGGTGTCAAGGGGTGAGAAGACCCAGTGGCCGATACGCAGCTCGCGCAAGGCATCGTCGTCATCGTCGAAACCAAAGGAATCCACGCCGAAACTGAAAGGCATGCCGGCTTTGATATAGCTGTCAACCGGCGCAACACCGGAGCGTAAACGGTAATTCGAGCTCAGGTTGACGGCGATCTGGGCGCGCCGCTCGGCCATCATCGCGACTTCATCCGGCCTGAGCCAAACGCCGTGGGCACCGGTGAAGCGTTCGCTGATCACATCCATGTCGCACAGGCGTCGGATGAACTTTCCGGGATAGCTCGCATCGGCCCATTTGCGCTGAATGGATGTCTCGAGCAGATGCGTGGTCACGCGACGGTTCTCGCGCGCAGACGCGTCGCCGATCGCCTCGAGTAGCCCATCGCTGCAGGCCTGGGGGCTGTTGGGCCCGAGCTGGACTGTTACGGTTGGCCCCTCGATGGCGCGGGCCACCTCGCGCACGAGCTCCATGTAGCGTTCGGGCGAGGGAAAGGGATATAGCCAGGTCTCCTTTACGAACGCCTGGTCGCGCGGATCATGCAGCGCGAGCAGCTCCTGGTCCGGGCCATAGCCGAGAGTTTGAACGTCCCGCAGCGGCACGACGAAACCGAGGCGAATCCCCACGTCGCGTGCGGCGCGGGTGATCGCCCGTGCATCATCGATCAGCCGGTCGACCCGGATGGAAGAATAGACGTGCATCACAGATCCGACGCCAGACTGGGCCAGACGTCCGAAAGCAAGGGCAGCGTTGAGATAAGGATCGATCGGCGGCTGGGCATACAGCGCAGCGCGCCACAATTCGAACTTTTGGTCCTTCGCGCCGAAGCCGATGTGATGAAACCCTCGCGCATGGTCGTGGGCATCCGCCAGCGCGGGCATCGCGAGGAGCCCGCCGCGGCTGCTGACAGCGGGTTTCACCTCAGCGATCCGGTCCCCGGAAAGACTTATTGCTCCGCCGGCTAGCGGGGCGTCCCGGCCGGGCGCCGCATAGAGATACTGGAACGACAGGTCCAGCGCGGTCATGGGCGAAGCTCGATGTATGCAGAGAACAAGATCTGGCATGCACGTTAGCTGAATTCGTTCGGCTTGACCAGCACCCCCGCTAGGCAATGGCTGCGGGATTTCTGGGCAGAGAAGCGTAATACCGAGCGTCAGAAGGAGATGCGAAGCGTAAGGACTGACTATAGAGGCGGATCAGACGCGTTTCCGGGTCATCCTCTCCAAGCCCTTCAGATCGCCGAGCAGCCTCAAAGGTAAGTCGGCGCTGCCGAACGAACGCGTTCAACAGCCGGTTCCCGGAGTGACATTGCAGGCCTGATCTCCTCTGGCACAATGTGCGCTTTGGGCAGCGATTAGCCTCAACCTTGCGCGGACGGCGTCGCGTTCGGTGCCGTCATGAGGCCGCAAAAAAGACCGTGCCTAAGACGGTAGATTGCCTGCGCCCCGTTCGAAGAAGGGTAGCTATATCAACCGGGTTGACAAGACCACCCTGGACCGAACGCACCGAACCTTCAGGGCTTTACGGCTCAGGTGCTGCGCCTTACGTCGTTTTTGCCTCGACCTATAAGGTTTGGTCGCAAATGGGCCTCAGTTCTCCAACCGATAAGGTTCTATGCAAAAGCTTATCAGTCCAAGGGCCCGTCTGGCTAAACCCGTTCGGGCCGCGCCGCATAGTCTTCACGTCGTGGCGTGCGGTAGCCGTTCTAATTCCAACCAGGGCGCTCATGTGGGGCGCCCGCCGGTGGCGGAGGCCTAGCGCGTAGGCGCTACAATACCAGTATTCGTATTACCCAAATCCTGCACAGCCTTGTTCATCGTAGGATCGTTGACGTAGCCGCTGGCGGGGGTTGAAGAGCCATTGTTCTCATTCCTAGCCGGATCGCCCAGCCGATTTCCCGTGGTTTGATGGTTGAGAGCGTTGCTCGTGTTAGGTCCGGGCGAACCACCCGTACCGTTCGCGGTGCCACTGCTCGACATCGAGCCGGCCGCTGCGCTGCCTGAGCTTGTTCCTCCTCCCGAAGCTCCACCTGAACCACCTCCGCCAGCTTGCGCCAAAGCCGAGGTGCTGGTCAAAACGAGCGCCGCTACCAAGAGAAATCTGGAAGATCTCATTCTGAACTCCTATGCTGCAAGGAACAAACGCCCCACCTCGATCCCGTTCCAAATGGAAGTCGCACCAGGACAACAAGGCGCTGAATCAGATTACTTGGGGGGAGCATGATCGGATTCTGCAACCAGCGCGGGGCGCCATGCACTTCCGCCGAGCAGCTAGGTAGGGACGAAATGCTCTTGGTACAGCTGCGCTGATGATCTGCAACTGGGAGACGACGTGAATGCCTCTGATGCGTCACCTCATCGTCGAAGGTTCAAGCTCCAGTGTCGATAATGGCGGGGCTAGGACGATATCGTACCACACCCTCTACCTACCAAACGCTGTCCATGAGACTAGTCAGCAATGCTTTGCGACGGATGGTGCTCTTCTTGCAGATATGCTCGGCCGACAACCGTCAGTGATCGCCGCATTCAAAGATGTCCCGAACATCCTGTTCGTTCAGGCCGGACAAAACGATCTTCGTTCGACTGACGCTTCAGCGTGGCTTGCTGCATTTGCAGGGTACTTGGCCACTTTCCAGGATGCAATTAAATCCTCACGCAAAATCGTGCAGCTCGGAATCAGCACTCACAATCCTCGTAACGAAGGTCTCTTCAATGTTAATCGGGCCACCGCCGATGGGGGTCTGCGACGTTTTCCGAGTGAAGGAAAGTGCGACTTTGTTGTCGATTGGGCTGCCGATCCGACCTGGGGCCCTGACTCCGCTGCCGCAAACCAAGCTTTATACCCTGACGGCACGCATCCTTCGCAGGGCGGACAAAGCAACATGGAGGCAAATTACTTTCGACCTGCGCTCAACTCCCTCTTTCCCCTCACTTGATTCGTCGTAGAATTCGTTCTCATTCGCTAGACCTGCAGGCTGTAATCGACTTCAACATTTCCCGAGGGCGCTGGGCGAACGAGCTCAAGTGCGCTGATGGAACTCTATAGCCCCTTGATCTTTGCGTTAGGCGCCGAAGTGAATAGGCAGACGATGCTCCGCTGGCTTAGCTCAGATCATCAAAAGATCCGAAGCGATCGAAAGCAGCTTGAAACGAGGGCTCGCCGCCTGCTGCAGAGTTACCTGACGGCCAATGAGTGGCAAAAGCGCCAATACTATCAGGCCATCGCCGGCGCGGCTTCTGCATGTCAGCCTGGTATTGATGATCCGAGCTTAAGTAACGAGAAGCTTGCTGAATTAACCGCTCAGGCGGCAACAAAAGTCGTCCAAGCACGTGATCGGAAAGCCAAGGATGCGCACGACCATTCAGCTGTACTGATCACGGATGCATACGCAACCGTTGCAATCGCCTATCGACGAGCGGCTTCAGCCTACACTGCTGACAAGGAAATGGAGCAGCTGGGCACCGCCGCAGTACACCTGGTCACGATAGCGAATTCATTCATGAATGCTGAATCGGTGCGGTCACCGACAGAAATGTGACGGGGGCTTCGGCAAACCAGCCTCGCACTTTTGATCAGGCGTATACCTTGCGCAAACCCTTTCTCCTAAGCTGGCCGTAAGACGTTGCTTGTACCGTCCTCACCAACAAGAAAAGGCGGGCGGCATGTCGATTGCATTTCGAATCTCTGTTCTCTTGTTCTGTGCTTACGCCGGTTGGGAAACCCCAGGCATTCAATTCGGCGATTTGCGAGAGCCTCAGCAGCAAGGGCGTTCTCCAGCCGGATAGGTAAGGAATGAACAAAACAACCCTTCACCTGGAACGTCCGCAACCAAACCAAGTTCGGCGTGCTGACCTCGCGCCGGCCACCGGCTTTGCGATGCTCGTCGATGGTCGCTTCAAGACTGAATTTCTTGATCAGGACGCCGCGACTAAAGCGGCCCTTGAATTGTTGGCCAAGTATCCGATGCTGAAGATCGAGATCTACGACGCAGCATCGAAGTCACGGACGCCCGCGAGATAGCCACTTTGCATCGCAACGTGCGTAGTAACCATGTCTTCCGTTTTAATCTACCTTTAGCTTTTTGCTAACAAACGAGGCCGCAAGGTCGTCCCCAAACGGAGGCGGCCTGTGCCTTTGATGAAATACTTCGGATTCGTCGGCAGCGCTCTCGTCCTGTTGATGATCGGAATCGGCTGGTGCCTGCCGCAGCAGGCGCTGGGCCCAGGGAACAGTGACGTAGAGCGACCGTCCATAAGGATCAGCTCAGTTGAGCAGGCACCTGAACGGGTAATAATCGATACCAGTTTGCCGACGCTTGTGGCTCCGTCGAACATCAGTCCTTCTACATCGACGACGTTGGTGCAATCTGCTCGGCCTCTGCAGAGCGCATTCTCCGAACTTGACGTCGCCGGAAAGCCGGTCACTCCGAGATCAGGCGGCGAGGTCTTGAAGCCGAAGCATGCGGCAAAAGGCGAATCTGGGAAAAAAGCCTCTAACCGCCGAACAGCGAAACCGTTGAATATTATTCCCGCACCCGCAACGGGAGCGCAAGCTGCGGCGCCTGATACAAGACTGTCGTTACTGGAAACGCTCAAGGAGCGGCTAGGGCAGACGTTTTTCAAGCTGAACTGATGACGGTGCCGACTATAGGACCTCGGCGAGCGCCATTCACCGCGGACGCGCCCCAGGCGTCGCCCCGCAGAGGCGAGGAGCTCGGACGTACGCCTTTCCCCGGGCTAAAATTCGAGCCACGCTCATGCGGCGACGCCACAGCGGTCTCGTCCATTGCAACCACAACCTTGGTGTTGAAGAGTGTTGCGTGATCTGTCCGGTGCCACCTAGGTGTATTGGCTTATTGATTTCGGAGTGCTGCCCTGATCGATTTGGCACTTGAAATCGGCAGTACGGTGAACCTCTTCGTCGTCTGCCCAGTAGGCCGCTATTCGGCTTGAGCGATAACCCAAGCACTGGGGCGTTCGAATGGTAGCTATTTTGTCTCAAAGAATGCAATTCTGGACCTCCTTTTCATCGACGCAGCCTTGGAGGATAAGAAGAGCCGAGGACCGCGAGGAGAGGGTAGAACAGGCCGCCGCGTTCGGATTGATTCTCCGTGGACTGACGCTGCCGGGACGCGCGGGAAAGCCGCAACACTAAGGTGGCGCGACGTACAAGCCTTTAGGCTCGATGGAATTCCACTGCCCGCTGTTTCAGTGAAACTCTGGCCGTGAAGCCTGCCTGCAGCCACGCCATCGCCTGCGTGTGCCAGCTTTGCGCGAACTCTCATTTCCCCACCAGGCACTGAACTTGTAAGCTGACGGCGGTAACGGCCTCCCAAGAATTCCCTCGATTTCCGAGAACGTGAGCCGAATAGTTTGCGCCCTTGTGCGCACCAGCTCCCTCAATAGCGGATCGTAAACGGACATGACGCTCGGCTCGTCATGTTGGTCTATCATCGCCGCTCGCGGGATGTTGAACCCCCGGGCGGCAAGTTCCAGCTCGAGCTCAGTGATCCGCTCGAAGATGCGAGCAGCAATCGCCTCGGAATCTTCAACGCTTAATGATTGCATGCCCCTTAAAGATAGCTCGTCCCTGAGAACCTTCGCCACAAGCAATTGAATTGCCATTGGATCAAATCCTAAAAAGACGATCCAACCGCAACCGAAGGGCGAGTGCAAGTGTTTAGGTGGTGCTGCCGTGCTTCGGCTAGTTGTCTCTCGGCTCCGAATGCTGAAGCTGCGCAGCTGCTCGCACAAGCCTTTCTGCCGCAGCCCTTAACAGCAAGCCGTGTGCTCCATCGGGTGTCCTACCCTGCGTGATCTGTAGCCGCTTGGCCGTCTCGCTCTGCTTGAGCACGAGTCGTTAGCCTATCCAGCTTCGATTGCTCCTCGCTCGGACGTCTTTCGACATACTGCCGCTCGAAGTCCGTCAGAGTGGTATGCAATAAGAGGTGATAGCGTTGAATATTGTTGCGATGTGCCCGGACTAAATCGTCGTCAATCATCGTCGCCGCCTTTTCCGCTACCGAGACAACAATTCATCATCAAGCCGGATGGGCAGACGACCGGGCAACAGCAGGCCGGAGCATCTCCGCCGCTCTCTCCATGGTAGCGAGCTTTTCTTGCCCATCTGTGAACTATATCACACGGCCTTTGCGATCACACCTAGCTGGCAGCGGACACACTGCAGTGGTTTAATGGGCGTGGGTCGGCTTCATCCAACCCGATGACGGCGGTAGAGCCTAGCGCAGTGCAGCGCGCCGGTTCATCGGGCTTGGCTGAAGGCCAGAAGGTCTTTTATGAAGTCCAAGTCGTTCGAAAACGCCGGAAACAAGCTGCGAAGTCTATGCGTCTGATAAGCGCCAATGGCGTGGCGGTTCGATCACTGCATTTTCCGCCCGAGGTCTCTCAGCAGCGTGTGGAGAAAGTCGCTGGCATGGTCGTATTGTGCATTGCCGTTCGTGATTTGACGGACGTGTGGATCCATTACGCGGCCAACGGTTTCGGAGCCGAGCAACTCAGCTCTGTCCGACCACTGCTGCAGCAAAGCATCGGGTATATCGTCCGCAGATCCGAACATCCGCAAAAGGGAATGTTCGGCCTCGGGCTTATGAGCCTTCGCCGCATAGAAAGCGAATAGTCCCCGGAAGGCATCACGGGAAACGGCAGGTTTTCCCATCGCAATGTCCCTGAAAAAATTACGTTCTCAATGGACGCAAGTTTGACGCCCCCGTTCGGGAAAAGCTAGAAGAAACTAAAACCCTGTGCTCAACCGTTTTCGAAGAATTTGCCGTTGAACGCTGAGTGCAATGCCAACCCGTCAATGATCTTGACCGATTTTGACGACGGCCTGGTTGGACATTCGAGGGGCTCTCTGGCTCTTGTTGTTCCCCAGCCGCCCCATTGGCTGAAGCGTAAGCCGGCGGAGCGGCCATTTTGTACAAAGCCAGCGCACAAGTTGCGCCGAACGGGCGGCTTGCACTAAGCTTTATTCGATTAAATCAGAATGTTTTTGTGGAGTAGCGTCATGTCGAGTGCGATTGAGTTGATTGTGGATGGCTACGCAAGAGTGAAAGACCGCCAGTCGCTTGAAGAGCTGAGGATCCATCGCCGGCGACTTGCCGGAGACCTGAAGGCCTGGGTGGGCTTTGACTGCAGGTTGTCGATTGCGCAAATCGAGCAGGACATCGCGGCAATAGAGGCGGGACTGGAGACGTTGTCGGGGCCGGTCGGCGGCTAGGATAAGGAGTCAACCCGATGACGGCGTGCGCGCAAGGAGGGCAAGTGCTGCGATCGTTCGTAATGGCTGCCCTCGTACTGGTCTGGGGATCCTCGTCCGCGCTCAGCCTGACGCCGGAGGAGATCATCGCCAAGCTTCGCGCCGCAGGCTACTCGCAGATCCAGGAGGTGCCGGCCGGAAAGATCAAGACTTACAAGGCCGTCAGAGAAGGTACCGCGCGCTCGCTAATCGTCGACAGCACTGGTCACATTGCAGAAGTGGCAAGGTAGCTAGACGGGCAGACGTAGCCGGACGTCTTTACTGGACAGCGTGCCTGTTGGCGTCGCAATCTCCATATCGACGACGCGAAACGAGCCATGACTTTCGTAAACGTAGCGAAGGTGCCAGACGGGGCCGGGTTCCGGCGAGATGGCGAAGTCGTCCAAGGCAGACGCAACGTATCGAACGGCATCGCGTCGCTCAACCGAGGCGGAGAACATCGCCTCTATCAGCGCGGCCAGGCTCATGCCGCCGACCAGCATGGCTCGTGCCGTTTCGTCGCCGTAAGTAAGCCGCAGCGCAGTCACGACTGCCGCAATAGCGTCGGGGTTCTTCAGAGCCACGGTAGATCCGCTTCGCCCAGCAAAACCATAATGCGGATTCCGCCCCTTTCGTGCAATCGGCATCGATTCGGGGCCACTGTCCCAATGGCTAATGCCCAGGGCGAGCCGCTCCTGCGAAGCTCAATCAGCGGAGCAGACGGGAAAGCTGCGGCTGGAGACGCTTGAGCCGTTCTCACGGTCCTCCGACTCTGAGGCGCCAACGACAGGGCCTACCTTGAGGGGCGCTCGCCGGTTCACGCTGGCCTGCCGTGCGGCGAAGGCCGCAGCGGGAGGTTAAATCGCTGCGGCCCACGCGTCGTCAAATGAAGCCGGGTCAAAAATACCAAGTGAAATATGCAGCCAGCCCCGGTAGCAAAAATTCTGCCCCAACTTTGTCTCTTTTGCAAACACAATTTCGGCGGAACCGAAATCAACCTGGCGGGCATTCTGTTCCGAGGACGGAACAATTCTGCTTCTATTGCTGCCAAGCGAGAGGGGAGCTGCACCGAGACCCATCATGGTGGGTTGTGAGACCCGGCTACTGGCATCTCGCCGATAGGACCGACTGCGGACGCAAGAGTTGCCTCGAGTCCTCAGCCCATCGCTGAAATTAAGCTTTTCGGCGACTTGTTTTTGACTGTGCGCGTTTGAGCGCGTTCACTCCATAATGTTGATGGAGACGGACGTGATCAGTTGGTTTTTAGTGATCATAATCGCGGCAAGCGTTGCGTTTCTAATAGCTCACGCGATTGACGCCATCCGCTCCTGAAGACGAGCGCAGCGGCGGAAGGTGGCGCCTCATCTGATGACAATTTAAGGACGCGGCATCAGTCGGCTTGCTTGTAACGATCCGAATTGGAGACGGTTCTAGACTGATAAAGATTGTCGGCAAACCTTATCAGTCAGCGGCAGTTGATATGCGACAAAATCCGGGTGGCGCATGCTCGGCGAGAAGCGCTCCGGCTGTGTTTCGGATCAACTTCGCCTGAGTTAAGCAGAACGGCCGCAGAAGCTAGATGGCGACTATGTAGCCGTCGATTGACTAGTTCTTGTACTTCCAGATCGAGCGGGCGCAGCGTTGCTTGGCCTCGAACGAGACAGCCGAAACAGGGCAACAGCGGTCCTACAGTGATGAGCAGGGCCAATGAAGCCGCAGGATCGCTCAGTGTCATGCAAACGGAGGCGGTTCGCCGCCAGTACGCTTCAACTAAACGGGACCCATATCATCGACTGATCAGCTTTCGAAACGAAAGCCTCTTCAACATGAAGAGAGCGCGGGTGCTACGGCGCAAGGGAGCCGCCAGCTTCCGCGATCAGATCACACGATTGTTTTTAGATACAGACTGGGATCGAAATATTTGGTTGCCGGCGTGGAGTCCTTGATGCCTGCGTTGGCCATGAAGAAATCTGTCGACTGCTGCAGCCAGTTGGTGACCGTCCCGTCTGAGTACATTCGCTTCCACTCCCTGGACGTGAACATCTTCTGGGCCTTGAACGATTCGTTGATGTCGGCCAGCGGGGTTTGGCTATAGTGACCCTTCTGCAGCTTCTCCATCGCTTCGGTGCTGTTCGCGACAATGTAGTCATTCGCATCCGCCCAGCCACGGATCAGCTTCGCCAGCGTTTCCTTGTTTGGCTCGTAATAATCGTTGGCCGCCGCCCAGCCGCCGATGATAGCGGCCTTTGGATAGTAGGCTGACGCATCGGCGAGCTTGACCGCCCCTGGCACCTTGTCCCGAACCGTGACGTTGAAGGGTACCCAAAGAGCGACGGCCGGTACCGCGCCGGAGATAAAGGCGGTCACGGCCGCTGGCATGGTCTGGTTGACGAGTTCGACCTCCTTCGGATCGACCTTGTTGGCGCGAAGCGCGGTATCCAGGAACACATGCGCGGTGGTACCGGTCGCGGTCGCGATCCGCTTGCCCTTCAGGTCCTCAAACGACTTGATGCCCTGGTCGCCGCGAACCCAGAGCTGTGCGGTCGCGACCTCAATGTCGTTGATCAGGAACACCTTGCCCTGCCCCCGGGCAGGGAAGTTCGAGAGCACGGCGCCGGTGGCCAGTACGTCGAGGCTGCCGCCGATCAGCGCCTGGAAGATCTCGAGGCCGGTGTTGAACTGTCGCAGCTCGAGATCGAGGCCCTGCCTTTCAAAGGAACCGCGATCCATGCCGGTCCAGATCTGGCCGTCGACCGCGACGGTGTGCAGATAGCCGACGCGGACTTTCGTTTTCGCTTGCGCGATCGCCGGTGCTGAGGCCGTGAAGGTGCCGAGCGCAAGGCCCGCCGTCGTGGTCAGAAATTGTCTGCGGTCCATGGTATCCTCCGTTTTGTTTGTTATTCCGCGAACGATGCCGGACGCATTTGCGCCTGCTGGGCGCGATACTCATCCATCACCAGTCGCCTGATGTAGCTTCGCAGCTCCCCGAATTCGGCTCGCTCCTGGATTGATTCGTCGCGCGGATAGGCGAACGGCACGTCGATGATCTGCCTGATCCGTGCCGGCCGTGCGGTCACCACCACGATGCGGGAGGCGAGGTAGATAGCCTCTTCCACGGAGTGGGTGATTAGCATGACAGTCTTGCCTTCGGTCTCGAGCACTTTCAGCAGTAGGTTCTGCATGTTGGATCGGGTCTGGGCATCGAGCGCGCCGAACGGCTCATCCATCAGCAGGAACTGCGGCTTGACGGCATAGGCACGCGCGATCGCGAGCCGCTGACGCATGCCGCCGGATAAATGCTTCGGATAGGAGCTGGCGAAGTCGGACAATCCCATCAGGCCGAGATAGTGATCGCAGATGGCATCGCGCTCACCGGCCGGGACGCGGTTGGCGCTGAGCTTCAGGCCGAAAGCTATGTTCTGCTTCACGGTCAGCCACGGGAAGACGCCATATTCCTGAAAGATGACGCCGCGCTCGGGCTCGGGGCCCGCGACGGGACGTCCGTCGAACAGCACATTGCCGGTCGTCGGCCTCTGGAAACCCGCGAGCATGCTCATCATCGTGGTCTTGCCACAGCCGGAGGGGCCGATCACCGCGATGAAATCCCCATCGTTGATGTCGTAGCTTACGTCCTCGACGACGTTGAGGCGGCCCCTCGGAGTTTCGAATGACAACGAAACATTTTCGAACTGCGCACGCTTCTTCATGCGATGACCCGATCCTGCCACACCAGCAACCGCGCCGTGATTTTGCGCAGGATCATGTCCATGAGCAGAGCGATCAGGCCGATACAGATGATGCCGACATAAATGACATCGAGCAGGAAATAGGTCGAGGCATTCTGGATCATCGCACCAAGTCCGCGCTGGGCGGCGATCAGCTCAGATGCCACGAGAGTCGCCCAGGCCACACCCAATGCGACCCGTAACGCGGTGAGGATATGCGGGACGGTGAGGGGAATGATGACCTTGCGGAAGATTTCGCCCTGACTGGCACCGAGCGTCTGCGCTACGCGGATGTAGAGGGGCGTGATCTGCGAGACGCCTTCATACATCACGATCACGCCGGAGAAGAATGAGGCGTAGAACAAGATGACCAGTTTTGCGACCTCGTCCACGCCGAAATAGACAATCACGAGCGGGATCAGCGCGATTGGTGGCAGCGCGCGGAAGAAGTTGATCATCGGGTCGGCGAAGGTGCGGGCCGGGCGATACCAGCCGAGCAGGAAGCCAACGGGCACCGCTGCAAGAATCCCGAGCGCGACGCCGAAGAAGACGCGTCTGGTGGAGGCGAAGATGTCGACGAGAAGGCCTTCTTTGGTGAGAAGCTCGAAGAATTTCGCGGCCACCTGGTGCGGAGCGGGGATCAGCGAGACGTTGACGAAGCCGCTCCAGCGCACCGCGTACCAGAGAAGGATTGCACCGAACCACGGAATCAATCCGAGACCAAAGCGTCTCACGCCTGCTCCGTTCATTCGACGCATTCCACCCGGATAGCGGTTGATGTTTTCGAAAGTCATATGATAAATAGGATGACCATACAAGAGCGCCTTTGGTCATAGGCGTCGCAGGCCTTCCGCGCATGACATCGTCGCCCTTCTCCATTCGCAGCCTCCAGGCTTTCGGCTATCGCTATCCGTTGACGACCCCTGTCATCACCTCGTTCGGGCGGATGGCGGATCGGCCGGCCGTTTTCGTTCGCGTCGAGGATACGGACGGTCACGTGGGGTGGGGCGAGGTGTGGTGCAATTTTCCGGCGCCGGGAGCCGAGCATCGTGTTCGGCTGGTCAACGAGGTGCTCGCGCCGGCCCTTGTCGGATTCAAGGCGCAAGGTCCATCAGCTGCTTTCGAGCGCCTGACGCAGGGAACCTCGGTGCTCGCGCTGCAGTCCGGCGAAGCGGGTCCGTTCGCACAGTCCATCGCCGGCATCGACCTTGCTATTTGGGATCTTCACGCGCGCCGCCAGAACGTTGCGCTGTGGAGGCTGCTCGGCGGATCCCGGAACAGGATCAAGGTATATGCCAGCGGCATCAATCCCGCAGGATCAGAGCGCGCCGCGGAGGCAGCCCTCGCACGCGGCTACCGCGCTCTGAAGCTGAAGATAGGTTTTGATCCGGCGGCCGACCGTGCCAATCTGGCGGCCCTGCGGCGGCTTGTTGGCGAAGGCCTGCTCGCCGCTGACGTTAACCAGGGCTGGACCGTCGCGCAGGCGCTTGAGCTTGCTCCGCAGCTGGAAGCGTTCGGCCTTGGCTGGCTCGAGGAGCCGATCCGCGCCGACCGCCCGCGGCAGGAGTGGAAGCAGCTCCGCCAGAAAGTCGGGTTTCCGCTCGCGGCCGGCGAGAACATCGCCAGCCACGCCGGATTTGCCGAGGTGCTGGGTGAGCGGATTCTCGGCGTGGTCCAGCCGGACATCGCGAAATGGGGTGGACTCTCGGCTTGCGCGGGCATCGCCCGCGATATCCTGCAGTCAGGCAAGATGTTCTGTCCGCACTATCTTGGTGCCGGCATCGGACTTCTCGCATCGGCCCATCTTCTGGCCGGCATCGGCGGAGACGGGCTGCTGGAAGTCGATTGCAATGAGAACCCGCTGCGCGATCGCTTCTGTGGCCCCGTGTTAGATGTCCGGGACGGTGCGATCGAACTCGGCGACGGGCCAGGTCTTGGGCTCAAGCCTGACCTTGCGTCGATCGAACAGTACCGGACCGCCTGATGTCATCGCCCGGCTACGACTACATCATCGTCGGCGCGGGCTCGGCGGGCTGCGTGGTCGCAAACCGGCTGTCCGCCGATCCCGCCTGCCGCGTGCTGCTGCTGGAAGCCGGTGGATCGGACCGGAATTTTTGGCTCAGGCTTCCGGTCGGGTACTATCGGACCATCTACAACGAACGTTTCTCGCGCCTGTTCAGGACGGAGCCGTCGGAAGGCAGCGGCGGGCGCGCCATCGTCTGGCCGCGCGGCCGTGTGCTCGGAGGGTCCTCGTCGATTAACGGCCTGATCTTCATCCGCGGCCAGCACGAGGATTTCGACGACTGGGAACGCTTTGGCGCCGATGGCTGGAGCTATCGTGACGTCCTGCCGTATTTCCGGCGCTACGAACGCTACCGCGGCGGCGAGAGCCAGTTTCACGGCGGGCTTGGGGAGTTCGAGGTCTCAGATCTCCGCAACGACAATCGAGCATCTAGGGCCTGGGTCGAGGCGGGTGTGCAGTTTGGTCTGCCATCCAATCCCGACTTCAACGGCGCAACCACGCTCGGCGTCGGCACTTACCAGCTCGGCATTGGGCGTCACTGGCGGACCAGCTCCGCCTCCGCCTTTCTTCGTCCGATTGCTGCCAGGCCCAATCTCACTATCATCACCCATGCGCAGGTCAGTAAGGTCACATTCGCAGGCCCCGTTGCGAACGGCGTCGAATGGATCAGGAAGGGGCAGGTGCACCGCGCGAGAGCCGATCGCGAGGTCATTTTGTCGGGCGGGGCGCTGCAGTCGCCGCAAATCCTCCAGCTTTCCGGCGTCGGTCCTGCTGATCTACTGCACAAGCTCGGCATCCCCGTCGTTGCCGATGCTCCGGAGGTCGGCGCAAATCTTCAGGACCACTATCAAGCCCGGCTGATCGTCCGCCTGAAGGAGCGGATCTCGCTCAACGATCAGGTCCGAAATCCGGTCGAGCTTGCGAAGATGGGCCTGCAATGGATGCTGGCAGGCAGCGGCCCGTTGACGGTCGGCGCAGGGCAGGTGGGGGGCGCAGCCTGCACCGAATACGCCGTCGGCGGCAGGCCGGACGTGCAGTTTAACGTGATGCCACTGTCGGTCGACAAGCCCGGTGAGCCCCTTCACACCTATTCCGGATTTACCGCTTCGGTGTGGCAATGCCACGGAAAATCGCGCGGCCGGCTTGCGATCAGTTCGACCGATCCGTTCGAGCAGCCGCGGATCGCGCCCAACTATTTCGCCGAGGAGATCGATCGCAAGACCATCGTTGCGGGCCTGAACATCCTGCGCGAGATCTACCAACAGAAGGCGTTTCGTCCGCTGTGGGACATCGAGGTGGTGCCGGGAGATGCGGCAACGGACGATGCCGGGCTGTGGGATTTTGCGCGCAACACGGGTGGCACCGTGTTTCACTGTGCCGGGACCTGCCGCATGGGCCGGGACGAGCGAGCGGTGCTCGATCCGCAGCTGCGCGTGCGCGGCGTCGAGCGGCTCCGGGTGATCGATGCCTCGGTGATGCCGCAGATCACTTCGGCCAACACGAACGCGACCAGCCTGATGATTGGCGAGCGCGGTGCAGCTCTTGTCATGGCCTGATCGATTCATTGATCTACCGGAGGCGAGATGGAATTGAATTCCGACAGTCACGTCCCCAAATACGCGCAGATTGCCGACATCTTCCGCCAGCGGATTGCGCGCGGCACCTGGACCCGCGGCTTTCGCCTGCCAGCCAATGAGGAGCTTGCGGCCGAGTTCGGGGTGTCGCGCGTCACGATCCGTCAGGCGGTCGAGCTGCTTGCCCGCGACGGCGTCATCGGGGCCCAGCAGGGACGCGGCACGTTTGTCACGGGCTCTTTGCGGCAGGATCGCTGGCTCAAGGTCGAGACTACGCTGTCGGACCTTGCGGACATGTACCGCGACACCTCGCCGGAGATCATCAACATCTCGGAAAGCCGCAGTGATGCGCCGCTGCTTCCCGAAGACGGCAAGCCGGCCGAGAAATACGTCTTTATGCGCCGCCTGCACTCACGCCAGAAGCAGCCTTACTGCGTCATTTCCATCTATCTCGACGAGAAGATCTTTCGCAGGTCGCCAAAGCGCTTTCGCAACGAGACCGTGATCCCGATCCTCAACGATCTCAGGGATCCCGCGATCGCCAGCGCCCGTCAGACGCTTACGATCGGTACCGCGGATCTCGAGGCGGCGCGGCTGCTTCGCGTGCCCCTCAACTCGCCCGTGGCCGAAGTCCGTCGTGTCTTCACAACCAGCGACCGTACAGTGATCTATCTCGGCGAGGTCACCTATCGCGGCGATTTCGTGCGTATCGACATGGACTTGCGGCCGTAAAAGCGCGATGCGGCTTTCCGGCCAGGTCATGCTCAAACCTGGACTTTGACCGTCTACCGGGAAAACAATTCCTGGTTCCGACGCTCGAGTTCTTCGCCATAGGTGCGCAGCACGTGGGATTCGCTTAGCGTTCCGATCGCTGTGCGACTGTCGCCGCGGTCAACGACTGCTAGGACGTCTGCCTCGCTGCGCTCGAAGGCTTTCAGGATCTCACGAACGGACGTAGTCGGAAGCAGGCATTCATCCTGTTGCTGCGCCAGCGATCCGAGCGGCTCGTCGTCCCGGTTGGCGACCGAATGCAGCGTCGCGGCCGGAACGATGCCGGCATAAGCGTCGTTGGGATCGAGCAGCACGACCTGCCGGACCAGCGCCGGCGAAAACAGCCTTTGCGCCTCGCCGATCGGCATCGTCGTCGGGGCGTTCTCGAAGTCCGTGCGCATCAGGGACGCCGCGCTCATTTGTCTGGCCCAGCCGATGTCTTGCGGGCCACGGATGACCTCGCCCCTCAAATGGAAGCGCCACGTCGCAAAGCTGTAGCCGAAAAGCTCGCGGACAATGAGCGCGCAGACCGATGATGCGACCACCGCGCCAACCGTGACGGAGAAGTCGCCGGTGATTTCGAGCGCGAGACAGACCATGCTGAACGGCGCGCCCAGCACGCCGGTGCCCAGAGCAGCCAGTGCGGCAATGGCAGCGGTGCCCGGTTGCAGGGCGAGCGTAGGAAGAAGGCCGGTCAGCACGATGCTGTAGAGCTGCCCGATCAGCGCGCCGAGCAGTAGTGAAGCGAAGAACAGACCGCCACGGAAGCCCGAGCCGAGCGAGATGGCTGAGGCAAGAATCTTGAATACGATAGTCGTGGTGAGCAGGAGCCAGGTCGGATTGCTGACGAGAAGGATCTGCATCGCGCCATGGCCGGCGCCCAGCACGGTCGGCGTCAGCAGGGCAAGACCGCCGAGCAGCAGGCCTCCGAGGATCGGCCGTACGAATCCCTTGAATACCGTGATGCGCTGAAAGCACCGTTCCGAGAATGCGACTGCGAGCATGACGATAATGCTGACGAAGGCGCAGATGACGCCGATCAGCACGGTTTGCCCGATCATCTCGACGGACACCGGTGAGGGGAAGCCGGGCACCATCAGGAACGACTGGTGCGTCAATTGCCGCGCGACCAGCCACGCAGTAACGGCGCTAGCGGTGACGGGAACAAGTGCCGCGGAAGTGTACATGCCCATCACGACCTCGAAGGCGTAGAAGGCGCCGGCCAGAGGTGCAGAAAACGCAGCGCTGATCGCACCCGCGGCGCCGCAGGCGACCAGGAGCCGCATGTCGTTACGTCGTGCGGCGAGGCGCTGCCCGACATGAGAGCCGAACATCGCGCAGATCTGGGTGTATCCCGCCTCCAGTCCGACTGATCCACCGAAACCGTTTGAGAGCAGCGTCTGCATCGAAATCAGGAGGCTGCCGCGAAACGACAGCCGGCCGCCATAGAGCGCATTCGCCTCAATCGCGTCGGCGAGCTGCTGGCCCTTTACGCGTCGGGCGAAGTAGAGCCCGATCAGCGCCAGCACCAAGCCGCCGAGCATCGGGATCAGCAGTGTTCGCTGCCACGAAATCACGCCGGTGGCGCTGAGATGTGCGTCGACAGGAATGTCGAACAGCAGTGCGTGAGAGACCTGGCTGAGGCTCGAGATCGCGGCCACGAGCACGCCGCCGAGCAGTCCGACGACGATGGCGACCAGCACGAGGCCAGTCTCGCGATTGCGCACGAAATTGCGCAGGAACAACGGCAGCAGGCGGACGCCGGGCGTACCGGCCGGCTTCGCAGGATGGGGTGCCGACACCATAACTACGCCGGATCCCGCAACGGCTCGGTACGCACGACGCGGAAGCCGATATTGCTCGACGAAGAGTTGGGCGTATTAGAGCTTCGCGCCGCGACGCGGTAGCGGTTGCAGTAGGATTCCTGGCAGAGGAAGGATCCGCCGCGCATCGAACGGTTCGGAGCCGGTTCGCGGTTCAAGGGATCGTTAGATGTGGTGAGGCGGTGATAGCTCGGCGAAAAATAGTCCTCGCACCATTCCCAGACGTTTCCGGCCACATTGTGCAGACCGTATCCGTTTGGGGCGAATGCATGAACGGGCGCTGTACCAAAATAGCTATCATCCATGGTATTGCGGTCGGGAAAGTTGCCCTGCCAGATGTTGCAGCGATGCTCGCCGTCGGGCTGCAGCTGGTTGCCCCAGGGATAGGTGGCCTGGTCCAACCCGCCGCGCGCGGCCATCTCCCATTCCGCTTCGGTCGGCAGCCGCGTCCCTGACCATGCGCAGTAAGCCTGTGCGTCGTTCCAGGAGACGTGGACGACGGGGTGGTCGAGCCGGTCGAGAATGCTGCTCGCCGGTCCCTCTGGCTGTGCCCAATATGCGCGCAGCACCGCAAGCCACCATGGTGTCTCCTGAACGCGTGTCAATTGGACGGTGCGCGTCTCTTCCGGCAACAAGCCTCCAAAGACAAAACTCCAGCCGTAGCGTTCGGCCTCGGTCGTATAGCCCGTAGCGCGGACGAAGTCGCCGAACTGCAGATTGCTCACGGCATGACAGGCGATGGCGAACGGCGACAAGGTGACCGGCCGCACCGGGCCCTCGCCATCTTCGACAAACCTTTTGTCGGCCGAACCCATGTGGAAGGTGCCACCGAGCAATGAGCTCCAGCGGCGCTGGATCATCGTCGGACCAGGGGGGATAGCTCCTTGCGCCTCGCTGGACGGCGCCGACTCCTTGCCGGCGTCGCCTCGGGTGCAGCAATGTGAACGATCCCCGGTCATGAGTTATTTCTGCTTCTCTTCTTCCCAGAAGGCCGTGCCGCCTTCCGCCTTCATCAATTCGAGAATCTTCTCGCGCGGGATCACGCCGCAACGATTGGCCCATTGCTGATACTGCGCCGTCAACTCGCGGACGCGATCCGGATGTTGCGCGGCCAGATCGTTCATCTCGGTGCGGTCGGTTTCCATGTCGTAGAGTTCCCAAGGGCCAGGATATTTCCGCACCAGCTTCCACTTGCCGGTGCGCACAGCCGCATTGCCTTCGTGCTCCCAGAACAGCGGGCCCCGATTGCCATAAGCTGCCCCGAATGATGGCACCAGGCTCTCGCCCTCGCAGGGCAAAATAGTGTTGCCGTTGTATTCACTGGGGTAGGTGGCACCGGTGACGTCAAGAATGGTCGCCATCACGTCGGTGAGCTGGCTTGGATTGTGCCGCAGGCCGCCCTTTTCGGAGATGCCGCGCGGCCAGTGCACAATGAACGGCGTGGCGATACCGCCCTCGTGAACCCAGTGCTTATAGAGCCGGAACGGGGTGTTGGAGAGATTGGCCCAGGCGGTGCCGTAGCTCTGGTAAGTGTCCTCGCCGCCGGGCATAAGGCTTGGATCGTTGCCGAAGCGCACCGGCCTGCCGTCGCGGGTCTTTGCCTGCGCGATCATGAGCTGGTCGACCAGCTCCTTCGCAGTGACGCCTTCCGGAATGTTCTCGGCGCAGGCGCCGTTGTCCGAGAGGAAGATGATCAGCGTGTTGTCCATCTGGCCGGTTTCTTCCAGCGCCTTCAGGATACGCCCGATGCCCTGGTCCATCCGGTCGATCTGGGCCGCGTACACCTCCATGCAGCGCAGCGTCCATTCGCGCTGCTCGGCGTCGGTCCACGCGGGCTGGGTCGGATCACGATCGGTGAGGCGCCAGTTCGGATGGATGATGCCGTCCTCCACGAGGCGCTTGAGGCGCTCCTCGCGTAGCTTGTCCCAGCCGGCGTCGAAGCGGCCCTTGTATTTTGCTATGTCCTCGTCATGGGCGTGGAGCGGCCAGTGCGGGGCGGTATAGGCGACGTACTGGAAGAACGGCGCGCCGGGCTTTTCCGCCCTGTGCTCACGGATGAAGGTGGCCGCCTGGTCGCTGATCGCATCCGTATAGAAGAACGACGGGTCCTTAACCGGCTCGTGTTCGATATTGTCGTTGCCGCGGGTTAGCGTATTCGGGTGATAGAAGCTGCCGGCACCGATGATGGTGCCATAGAAATGGTCGAAGCCGCGCTGCATCGGCCAGGCGTCGGTCGGCTCGGTGAGGGTGCTGGCGATATGCCACTTGCCGCTGAGATAGCTCGTATAATTCCTGCTCTTGAGCGCTTCGGCGATCGTCACGCAACTCTTGTTCAGATTGCCGGCATAGCCTTCCGGACCGTTGCTGTAGGTGAGGATGCCGATGCCGGTCTGGTGCGGATGCAGGCCGGTCAGCAGCGAGGCGCGAGACGGGCTGCAGCGCGCGGTGTTGTAGAACTGAGAGTAACGCAGCCCGTTCGCCGCAAGACGATCGAGGTTCGGCGTCTGGATCTCGCCGCCGTAACAGCCAATGTCCGAAAAGCCCATGTCGTCGTTGAGGATGAGCAGGATGTTGGGGCTCTCGGAAGTTTTGGCGCCATTCGGCATGTTTGTGTCCTCGTTTTTGGCGTGTGGCGATCTTAGTGGCGGCGCGTCAGGCTGATGCTCAGGCGGAAATATTTCGGCAGATAAACGGCGCGGAGAAGCTCCAGCGCCCGTCCGTCCTTGCTGAAGGTGACGCGCTCGATCGCGAGCAGGGGCGATCCGACCTTCACGCCGAGCAGTTTTGCGCTGCTGGCATCAGCGAGATCGGCGCTGATGGTCTGCTGCGCGTCCTTGATGGCGAAGCCGAGTTCGTCCTCGAAAACGCGATACATAATGATCGATATCAGATCCCGTTTCTCGAGCTCGAGACCGATGTCCGGCGGATAGAAGGCGTGCTCGATCGCGATCGGTGTGTCATCCGCGAACCGCAGACGCCTAAGTTGCCAGACGGCGCGCTCACGCAGCTGCTCGCGAACGGCGGGATCATGGCGGTTGGTCATACCCTGCTGCAGGATCTTTGCACCGGCCTGATAGCCAGCGTCGCGGATGGTTTCCGAAAAACCCATGAGGTGGCCGACCCAGTTTTCGGGCTGGTTCGAGCGCAGAAAAGTGCCGCGGCCGCGTGAGCGGTCGAACATGCCTTCGTTCACCAGCGGCGCGATGGCATTGCGGATGGTGATGCGGCTGACGCTGAAATGACGGCCGAGCTCGGCCTCGGTCATCAGGCGGCCGGTGGCGTCGATCAGCTTGCCGTCCCGAACCTGACTGCGAATGGACTCGCGAATCTGGACGTGCAGGGGCGTCGAGCCTTCCGCGACGACATCGCTGCCGAGCGGAGCGGACTTCTTCTTGTGGGTTTGAACAGCCATGGTGTCAGAGCCGCATGCGGGTCGTGGGATCGAACAAGTGAATGTCCTGGGGACGGGTGGTGATCGAGATGGTCTCGCCTTCGCCGGGGATGTTGCCGTCGCTGACGCGCATGCGGATCATGATGCCGGCGCAGTCGAGGTCGAGCACGGCGGTATCTCCGAGGTCCTCGATCAGGTCGACGCGCGCGCCGAGTCCGCCCTCCGTCATGCGCAGGGCGCCGGGACGAAACCCGACCACCACATCACGCTCGCCCGCGGTTGTGGTGGTCGTCTTGAGACGATGCCCGGCAATGATCACGTCGCCGTCGACATAGCGGGCGGGGACGAGGTTCATCGGGGGATTGCCGATGAAGCCGGCGATATCAATCGAGTTCGGGCGCGCGAACACTTCTGCGGGCGTGCCGATCTGCTGGATCTCGCCTGACATGAACACCGCCATGCGGTCGGCCAGCGTCATGGCCTCTTCCTGGTCATGGGTGACGTAGACCGCGGTGACGCCCAGGGAGCGCTGCAACTTCTTTAATTCGGCCCGGGTCTCCAGCCGAAGCTTGGCGTCAAGGTTGGAGAGGGGTTCGTCGAGCAGGAACAAGCGCGCCTTGCGCACGATCGCGCGGGCGAGTGCGCAGCGCTGCTGCTGACCGCCCGAGAGCTGGCCCGGCTTCCGGTCCAGAAGGTGGTCGATCTTCACTTTTCTTGCTGCTTCGTGCACGGCGGAAGCAATTTCGGCCTTCGGAAGCCTGGCCATCTCGAGTGGGAAGGCGATGTTCTCGGCGACGGTCATGTGCGGATAGAGCGCGTAGCTTTGAAACACCATGGCGATGTCACGATCGCGCGCGTCAGTCGAGGTGACGTCCTTGTCGTCGATCAGCACTCGGCCGGCGGTCGGCGCATCGAGACCGGCAAGGATGCGCAGCGTCGTGCTCTTGCCGGAGCCGGACGGGCCGAGCAGGGCAAAAAACTCGCCCGGCTTGATTTCGAAATTGACGCCCTTGAGCGCGGCGAACTCGCCGTGCATCTTGACGATGTTGCGAAAACTGACCTGACCCTGGCCGCTCATCGGCGCCCTCCGCCTTTGACTGCACCGACCGTCAGACCCTTCACGATGTGCTTCTGCGCGACTACTCCGAGCACGACTACAGGAAGCATGGCCAGGACCGAGACAGCTGCGAGCTTGGCCCACAGCGTCTGCTCGACGGAGACGAAGTTGAACATGGCGACCGTGACCGGACGCACCGTGTTACCGCTGAGCACGACCGCGAACAGAAATTCGTTCCAGGCATTGAGGAATACGAACACGACGGTGACGGCGATGCCGCCGCGGACCTGCGGGATGATGATGAGCCACAGCGTCTTGAGCCTGCTGGCGCCGTCGAGATAGGCGGCTTCCTCCATCTCGAAGGGAATGTCCTCGAAATAGGATACCAGCAGCCAGATCGCGAAAGGCAGGGAGAACGACAGGTAGATCAGGATGATGCCCTGATAGGTATCGATCCAGCCGATGTTCCGCAGCACCAAGAAATAGGGGATGATGATGCCGACTGGCGGCAGCATCTGTGTCGCCAGGACATAGAAGCCCGCGAACTTCTTGCCGCGAAAGCGCAGCCGCGCCAGCGCATAGGCCGCAGGCACCGCCATCAACATGGTCACGATAGTAGTGCCGACCGAGATGATGGCACTCGAAAGGAGGTTCGGGAGGATCGATCCGGAGCCGAACAGCACGTCGCGATAGGCCTCCAGCGTCGGCGAGAAAACCAGCTTGGGCGGATAGGCCAATACGTCGGAATCGGTCTTGAGCGAGTTCAGCACGCTCCAGATGATCGGGAACGCCCAGGCCAGCAGGAAGACCATGGAAAACGCGAGCAGGGCGATGGCGCGGAGGCGCTTTGCCGTCACTTTGCCCTCCGCAGAGCAAACAGGATGCCGGAGATGATGATGGTCACGATCAGCAGCGCCACCGCCAGCGCCGCACCGTACCCGATTGACAACTCAGTGAAGGATTTCCTGTAGGCGTAGAGGTTGAGGATCTCGGTCGCGGTCCCGGGCCCGCCGGCCGTGACGGTGAAGATCGCCGCGAACGCCGTCAGCGCCACCATCGTCCGCATGATGACGACCATCACGATCGCGGGCCGCAGCAAGGGTAGGGTGATGCGGCGGAAGCGCTGCCAGGCCGAGGCACGATCGAGCCGCGCGGCCTCATAGATGTCCTCGGGCAGTGAGGCCAGCGAGGCCAGCAGCACCATGAACGCGAACGGCGTCCATTGCCAGGTATGGATTGCGATCACCGAGACCATCGCAAGCGTGGGATCGCCGAGCCAGTTCTTGCTGCCGAGACCGGCGTTGATGGCGAGAAAGTCGACGATGCCGAATTCCGGCGCCAGCATGAAGGTGCGCCAGATCATGCCGACGACGGCCGGCGACAGCACGACAGGCAGGATCGCGATGACACGAAACCAGCCCTGGCCGCGCTTCATGTCTATGACCAGCAAGGCGAGCGCCAGCCCGATGATGACCTGGAGCGCGACGGTCGAGCCGGTGTAGACGAGGCTTACCAGCAGCGACGTCCAGAAGCGCTCGTCGGAGAGCAGCACCTGATAGTTCTCGAATCCGACGAAGCCGTTGGTGAACGGCATCGCCAGATCCATCCGGAACGCGCTGGTATAGACCAAGAAGAGCAGCGGAAACGTCGTCGTGGCAAGCAGGGCGAGAAATGCCGGCGCAAGCAAGGCTGCTGCGAACCGGCGCTCGCGCTGCGCCAGGATGCGGCCGAAATCGCTGCGAGGCGCCTCGCTCGCGATCCCGGCCGATGTCACCACTGTGGTCGCCATGGATCAGCCGCGCATCATCGGTTCGATGCGGCGTTGCGCATCGTCGAGTGCGGCCTTGATCGTGGCCTGGCCCGAGAGGGCCGACTGGATCGCAGTTGCCATGGTGTCGCCGATCGCCGGCCATTGTGGCACGCGCGGCCGCCAGTCGACGTCGGTGTCCTCCTGCAGGGCGCCCATCGTAGCCTCGACGAAGTTCTCACCAAAGCCGTTCATCAGCTTGATGTAGTCGGGATCCTTCCAGACTGAGGTGCGGTTGACGCCAGAACGCTTGGTCGGACCTGCAAAACGATGTGCGGTGCGGGCCTGGGTTTCGGCGCTGGCGGCCCACTGGATAAAAAGCCAGGTCGCCTTTCGCTTCTTTTCCGGCAGCGCGGAATTGATCGGGAAGCCCCAGTTCCAGATCGAGGTGGTGCGCTTGCCCGACGGGCCTTTCGGCCAGCGTGCATAGGCGACCTTGCCGATGACCCTGGACTTCTCGGGATTGTTGATAACGGAGGCCGAGGAATGCGCGTCGATGTAGCTTGCGACCGTTCCTTGCGAGAACGCATCGGCAATATCGGGCCAGTTCCAGTTCGCGGCCGCCGTCGGCGCGTACTTCTTCATGATGTCGATATACCAGGCGAGCGCCGCCTCGGCCTCGGGGCCATTGACGGTGAGCTTGCCGCCCTTCATCCAGTCGCCGCCGAACTCTCGAAAAATCGACGGATAGATGTACATGTTCTGGCCGGCACCGGCGACGCCGCGCAGCGCTGCGCCCCAGATGCGGTCGTTCGGCGTGTTCAGCGCCGCGGCGTTGGACATGTAGGCCTCTAACGTGTCGGCCGGCTTCAGGCCCTTCGCGTCATAGAGATCCTTGCGATAGACCTGAATGGTGACTTCGCCGTCATAGGGCATCCCGTAGAGCTTGCCGTCGATGCCGTTGGCGCTGCGCCAGGCTGGAATGATGTCATCAAGCTTGAACCAGGCCTGGTCGGTCAGCGACTTGTCGTTCAGATAGGTGTCGAGCGGCTCGACCCATTTGTTCGCGGCGTAGAGCGCGTAATACATGGGGTCGGCGGCGTGGGTCGCGTAGGTACCGGTCTTCGAGGTCAGGTCGATGACGCTCTTCTGCCGGATCTGCGCCGGGGGGATCTTTTCAAAACGGACATCAATGCCGGTCAGCGCCTTGAACTGAGGCGCCAGCGTGATCAGGTTTTCGAAGTAGCTCGCCGGGATAACCGCGACAGTGATTGTTTCGCCTGATACCTGCTGCCAATCGATCTTGGCGGACTTGTATGGCGCGAGGTCGGCATCCTGCGCGGCGGCCTGTCGGAGAAGAGTAGGTCCAAACGTCGCCAGAGCCGCTGCCGCGGTTCCGGTTTTGATGAGCGTTCGTCGCGTCGGCTTGAATGACGTCATACGGTCCTCCCGAAAATCCGGATTTTGCGCTCCGGTTAGTAAGGACATTTGCCGAAATGTTATAACAAGTCAACCGCGGCAAGGTTGCCACTCGTCGTTGCCATAGGACGTCATCTTGCGCGCCTCGGAACTGCGGCGCTCGCTTCCAGAGATGGTTTGAAGCCGACGATGCGCCGCTTGACGTATCCGTTGATGTCCAGCCGCCGGTGCTCGCGCGACGTCAACCTGCGAGAAACCCGCCATCCACAGCAACGACGGTACCGGTCGCATATTGCGACGCCGGCATGCAGAGGAACGCGACGGCGCCGGCAATATCTTCCGGCTGTCCCCACCGCTTGAACGCGGTGCGGTCGGCGATGCGCTGGTAATGCGCGAGATCAGTCCGGCCGGCGGCGTTGATCGCGGTCTCGATATAGCCCGGCGCAACTGCGTTGACGCGAATGCCCTCTTCGGCCCACTTCAAGGCGAGTGCCTTGGTCAACATCACGACGCCACCCTTACTGGCGCAATAGGCGGGGATACGCGGTAGCGCCAAAACCGCGTTCATCGAGGCGATGTTGACGATCGATCCCTTTGCCTCCGCAAGCAGCGCGCGAAAAGCCATGCAGGTCCGGAAGGTGCCGGTGAGATTGACATCGAGAACCTTCACGAAAGTCTCGATCTCGAATTCTTTGTCGCGGGCGAGAATCCCGGCGCAATTGACGAGCGCGTCGACCCGCTTGTACTTGTTGGCGAAGAATTTGACGGCCGCATCATCGGTGACGTCGAGCGTCCCGAGCGTGAGGCCCGCGCGCGGCTTGAGGAGTGTGCGGGCGAGATCGGCATCGTTGGCGCCGGTTGCGGTCACCGTCGCGCCGAGATCGCAAAACTGGTTGCTGATTGCTGCGCCAATGTCGCCGGCGCCCCCGATCACGATGGCATGAAAGCCGGAGGCTAGAGAGAAATTCAAACTCATCGGGACTGTCTCACTTCAGGGATTTTGGAGGCGGCGCCGTCGACTCGCGGACCACCAGTGAAAAGTCGATCTCGCGGTGCATGATGGTCTGCTCGCCGGCGAGGCTGCGCACCAGATATTCGCCGGCGCGTTGCCAGGTTTCTCCGGTCGGAACGTAAATCGTGGTCAGGCTCGGTCGCAGATGGCGGCTCCAGTCGAGATCGTCGAACCCAACGACCGACAGATCGCGTGGTACCGAAAAGCCGCTGCGTTCCGCCTCGAGCAGCACGCCGTAGGCGATGACATCGTTGCCGCACACTACGGCTGTGGGACGATCCTTGAGACCCAGGAGATAGCGCGCCGCTTCGCGGGCGTCGTCCAGCGTATAGGGCACCTCGACATGCCATTGCGACCGCAGTTCGAGGCCGCTCTCGGTCAGCGCGCGGCGAAAGCCGGCAACGCGAGCGCTGGCACGGTCGTTGTTGCGCTGGAGAGCCGAGACGATCCCGATGCGGCGATGGCCGAGTTCGATGACATGGGCGGCGGCGCGATGGGCGCCCGCTTCGTTGTCGGTGCCGACGCAAGGGTAGGGCCGGTCGGGCTGGTATATGCCCACATTGATGAACGGCACTGCGTTGTCCGCGAGCAGCTTGCGCAAGCCCTCGTGATGGCAGTCGCCGCGCAGCACCAGGCCGTCGACGCCGCGGCTAATCAGATTGCGCGCCTGCTGCAATTCGACGTCAAGATCGTAGCCGCTCGTCGTGAGGAACAGCATGTATCCGACCGACGACAGATAGTGCTGCAGCGAAGCGATGCCGCGCGCGAACATCGTGTTGTCGATGGTCGGCACGATCGCGCCAAGAGTGCGCGAGCGACGTGAGGACAGGATGCGCGCGGGCGCATGCGGGATGTAGCCGAGCGCGTCAATCGCCTGTTCGATGCGCACGCGCAGAGATGGGCTCACCGCATCCGGATTGTTGAGGGCACGAGAGACCGATGCGGTTGAGACGCCGGCGCGGGCGGCTACGGCGCGGATGCCATGTTTCACAGACTTGGCGTCGGTCAGTCCCATAAATGTAACGGTACATGTTGCACCGCAAATCCGGGCGGTGGTAAGAATCACATGTATTGCCGCAGATCACTCAGCTTGTCCAGCGCTTGACACGGCGAGCGTGCGGTCTAGTTTGTAACCGTTTTCAGATATGCACGAACTTATTCGAAATGGTCCGCCAGCTTAAGGCGGCCAGCCGGGAGGAGAGTCCAATGAAGGCCAGGATGCTCGCGACGCATCTCTCGTTGCCCGTTCTCGCGATCGCCGCTGTTGGCGCGCCCTCGCACGCCGCCGATTACGACTGGATGAAGTTCAAGGGCAAGACCGTCACCTTTCTCGCCAACAACAATCCGGTCGCGCAGGCGCTCCTGACCTACAAGGTCGATTTCGAGAAGTTGACCGGCATGACCCTCAAGGTCGACGGTTATCAGGAACAGCAGATGCGCCAGCGTCTGGTGACCGTCATGAATGCGAACAGCGACGAGGTCGACGTGTTCATGACGCTGCCCTCGCGCGAGGGCGAGCAGTTCGCCGCCGCCGGCTGGTATGCCGACCTCACCACGATGGCCAAGAACGACGTGGCCAAGGACTACGATCCGGCCGGGCTCAGCCAAGCCCTGCTGAAGGCGGCGACCTTCAACGGCAAGCTCACCAGCATGCCGATGAATCTCGAAGGGCCGATCTTCTATTACCGCACCGACATCTTCAAGAACTGCGGTCTCGAGGCGCCGAAGACCATCAAGGACGTCGAAGCCGCCGCCGAAAAGATCAAGACCTGCGACAGCGCGGTGACGCCGTTCGTCTCGCGCGGCCTCAAGCCCGCGGTCGCCTACACCTTCAGCAACATGCTGCACAATGTCGGCGGCACCTATATCGCCAACGGCAAGTCGAACCTGTGCTCCGCCAAGGGCAAGGAAGCGCTCGAAACCTATAGCCGGCTGCTGCGCGACTTCGGTCCGCCTGGCGTCGTCAATTACAGCTTCCAGCAGATTTCGGCGCTCTATCGCAGCGGCCGCGCCGCAATGGCGTTTGAATCGTCCAACGAGCTTCGCACCGTCATGGACGGTGGCGCGCGGTTGAAGGACACCGGTCTTCTGCCGTTCCCGGCGGGTGAGGCCGGCCAGGTGCCGACCACGATCGGCTGGGGCATGGCGGTATCCTCGCACAGCAAGCAGCCGGATGCGGCCTGGTATTTCGTGCAGTGGGCGACCAGCCCCGAGGTGCAGAAGAAGATGGCGCTCCAGGGCATTGCCCCGCCGCGTCCATCGGTCGCCAAGGATCCCGAGTATCGTAAATGGATCGATGAGGAGCCGGTGCGCAAGGAATGGCAGGCCGCTCTCGACGTGCTCGCCACCAAGGGTTCCTCCGAGGTCGGCTATCCCATCGTCGCCAATCCGGAATCGCGCGAGTTCATCGGCCAGGCGGTGCAGGACCTGATCCTCAAGCAAAAGCCGATCGACCAGGCCTGCGCGGATGCCGACAAGGCGCTCGATGCGCTGATCGCCCAGAAGTAAGGACTTCATGCCGGCAGGCTCGCTGCATGCCGGCATTTCTCCCCACCTGAGGACGCGGACGGATGTCTGACTCGGCTGCGACACTCACGCAGGACCGGCAGAAGCTGGAAATGGCGGCGCTTTCAGCGCCGGCCGTGATCTTCACGGTTGCGATGATCGCGTTTCCGGTCGTCTATACGATCTGGCTAGGCTTCCAGACGTTTTCCTCGACCGGCAAGCAGTCCTTCGCAGGGCTTGCCAATTATTCCAAGCTGATCTCCGATTACGAATTCTGGCACGGGCTGTGGATCACCATAGCCCTCTTCGTGCTGTCGCTAGTGCTGCAACTCGTCTTCGGCGTCTGGCTGGCGTTGGTGCTGTTCCACGCCAAGCGGCTACCGGGCATCGTGCGCTCGTTGTTCATTTCGCCGTTCATGATGCCGCCGGTGGTCGCGGGCATGATGTGGCTGGTAATCCTCGATCCCTCGCTGGGTGCCGCCAACTATGTCTTGCAGTCGTTCGGCCTGCCCTCGTCGGACTGGCTGGCCTCGCCGTCCCTGGTCATTCCGACGGTGGCGCTGATCGACAGCTGGCAGTGGACGCCTTATGTCGCTCTGATCGTGCTGGGCGGGTTGCAATCCCTGCCGCCGAGTGTCTACGAGGCTGCCCAGATCGATGGCGCATCCCCATTCAAGACGTTTCAGCGCATCACGCTGCCGCTGCTGCTGCCGACCATTGTCACTGCCGCGATCCTGCGCAGCGTCGATCTCCTGCGCTTCTTTGACATCATCTACATCACCACCCAGGGCGGCCCGGGCAACGCCTCGAACACACTCAACATTTATGGGTTCCGGGTCGGTTTCGAGTTCTTCAACATCGGCTATGCCAGCGCCCTGATGCTGACACTGACGGCGATCGTGTTCGGCGCCGTGCTCGCCTTCAACCGCCTGCGCGGCGCAGTGGCGTGGTGATGTCATGAACGATGCCGCCAACACCGACCGCTGGATCCGCTGGCTCAACACGGTGCAGCTCGTGCTCGCCGGCATCATCATCATGGCGCCCACGGTCTGGATGGTGCTGTCCTCGTTCAAGCCGTCCTTCGAGGTCACCGCCTATCCGCCGACGCTGGTCTTCACACCGACGCTGGAGAATTACGCCGAGCTGACCAAGACCACGCCGTTCCTGAGTTATGCGCTCAACAGCCTCATCGTTACCGTCGGCTCGACCTCGCTCGGGCTGCTGTTCGGGATTCCCGCCGCCTTCGCCGTCTCCTGGACCCGGATTACGTGGCCGGCAATCCTGACGCTGGCGGCGCGCATGGCGCCCGGCACGCTGTTCCTGCTGCCGTGGTACGTCATGTTCCGGCAAATCGGCATGATCGGCTCCTACACCGCGTTGATCCTCAGCCACGCCGTCATCACGCTGCCGATCGTGATCTGGGTCTTGCTGCCGTCGTTCGATGCCATCCCGCGCAGTGTGTTCGAGGCTGCGCAAGTCGATGGATGCAGCGTCACGCGCATTCTCTGGCGCATCGCGATGCCGCTGGTGGCGTCGGGCGTCGCGGTCTCGGCGATCCTCGCCTTCGTCTTCTCGTGGAACTACTTCCTGTTTGCGCTGGTGCTCTCCAACGGCGACACCAAGACGCTGATCGCGGCGGCCTTCAACTTCATCGGCGAAGGCTCGACGCAATGGGGCGCCCTCATGGCCGCGGCGACGCTGATCGCCTTGCCGCCGCTGGTGCTGGCGGCCCTGGTTCAGCGCTGGCTGGTGTCCGGACTGACGCTCGGCGCGGTGAAAGGCTAGGTATTTGATGAATATGTCTCCCCGCTCGAATTCGATCATGCAGGCCGCGGTCTTCCACGGCGGCGACCGAATCACCATCGAGCGTGTGGCGATGCCCGAAATCGGCGCCGGCGAGGTGCTGGTCCGTGTCTCGCGAACGGCGCTGTGCGGCTCAGACTTCAAGCTCTGGCACAAGGGCGCCGAGTTCACCGCCGGCCACGAGATCTTCGGCGTCGTCGAGCAGCCAGGCCACAGTCTGCATGGCCGCCGCTGCGCCGTCTACATTCCCTTGCACTGCGATCACTGTGCCGCCTGCAAGCGCGGCGATACCCAGATGTGCCTCGAGGTCTCCAGCCTGATCGGCTGGAACAGGCCGGGCGGCTATGCCGAATACGTGCCCGTGCCGGAAAATTGTTTGCTGCCGGTACCCAATGATATCGAGGACAGCCTCGCGCCGCTGTTGCTCGACACCATCGGCACATCCGGCCACGCCGTACGGTTCGTCAGCCGCGTGGTGCCGGCGAACGAGGCCGGTCCGGCCCTCGTGATGGGGGCGGGGCCTGTCGGTCTCGGCGTCGTGCTGGCGCTTCGCGCGCTTGGCTACAACGACATTCATGTCGCCGATCCCAATGCGGCGCGGCTGAAGATCGCACAGTCCTTCGGCGCGAAGGCGCACCCGGTCGGCGACACCTCGAAGCGCTTCGCGCTCATCATGGAATGCTCGGGCGCCCATGCGGCGCGCAATCTCGGCATCGAGCTCGTGTTGCCGCGCGGCGCGCTGGTGCTGGTCGGCGAGAACGCCGCGCCATGGACCATCGAGGAGGGCAAGGTATTCCGCCGCAAGGATTTTTACATGATCCGGACCTTCTACTTCCCTGTCTCGGATTTCGAGCAGAATGTCGAGCTGCTGCGCAAGTACAAGGACGAATACCGCGTCCTCGTTGACGGCGAGTTCGGTCTTTCGGATCTCCCTGAAAACTTCGCGCGGTTCGCCAACGGCGAGCTGATCAAGCCTGTGCTGGCGCTGGACTAAGCGATCATGGCCTCGATCTCGATCCGCAATCTCACCAAGCGCTACGGTAATTTCACCGTGATCCCCGATCTCAATCTGGAGATCGCGGACCATGAATTCGTGGTGTTCGTCGGCCCATCCGGCTGCGGCAAGTCGACCTTGCTGCGCATCATCGCGGGCCTCGAGCCTATTTCGGGTGGAGACCTTTACATTGGCGACAAGCGCGTGAATGGCGTGCAGGCGGCCCAGCGCGATATCGCGATGGTGTTCCAGGATTACGCGCTCTATCCACACATGCGAGTCTACGACAACATGTCGTTTGCGCTGGAGCTGCGGGGAACGCCGAAAGCGGAAATCGACGCGCGGGTGAAGCGCGCCGCCGCGCTTTTGCACATCGAGCCTTATCTCGACCGCAAGCCGAAGGAGCTGTCCGGTGGCCAGCGCCAGCGCGTCGCCATGGGCCGCGCCATCGTGCGCAATCCCAAGGCGTTCCTGTTCGACGAGCCGCTGTCCAACCTCGACGCCAAGCTGCGCGGGCAGGTGCGGGCCGAGATCAAGGCACTCTCGCAGCAGTTGAAGACTACCATGGTCTTTGTCACCCATGACCAGATCGAGGCCATGACCATGGCCGACCGCATCGTGGTGCTCCAGAGCGGCGCGATCCAGCAATACGACACGCCGGAGACGGTCTACGAGCGACCCGCCAACCAGTTCGTCGCCGGCTTCATCGGCTCGCCCGCCATGAATTTCTTCGCGGTCGAGTGGCACGACGACTGCGCAATCCTCTCGCAAGGTGGTACGGCGGTGCCGGTGGACGGCGAGACCGCGAGTAGTCTGCGACGGGCCGGCAATGCCTTACTCGGCATTCGTCCCGAACATTTCACTGTCGCCACCAATGCTGCCGATGGCATTGCCATCGAGGTCAAGCTGGTCGAGCCGCTCGGCTCCGATACGCTAATCCATTTTGATCTCGCCGGTATCTCCGCGATCGCGCGGATCGACCCGTCGCTGCGACCGAAAGTCGGCGATCGCCTCGCGCTGCGCCCGCAGCCTGGCAAGACGCATCTGTTCGATGCCACCAACGGACAGGTCCTCCGGTGAGTACGTCAGCCAACATCGGCGATCTCTTGGCGCTAGCGGACGTCGGGTCCAAGGCCAGGCCCGTGCACGTGATCTGCCTTGGGCTCTCTGCGCTTGACCAGGTTTGGCGCGTCGATCGGCCGTTCGCGGGTGGAAGCGAGAAGATCAAAGCTGCCGCGTACGGCACGCTGGGCGGCGGCATGGCCGCCAATGCGAGCGTGGCGGTGGCGAAGCTCGGCGCGTCCGTCGCGTTCTGGGGGCGGGCAGGGAATGATGCCGCCGGCCACGAGATGAAGTCCGCCTTCGCCGCCGAAGGCGTCGACGTCGAGAATTTCCGGCTGTTTCCCGATGGCCGCTCCTCTGTCTCCGGAATTATCGTCGACAGCAGCGGCGAGCGGCAGATCGTGAACTTCCGCGGCCTTTTTCCTGAATCCGCGGATTGGCTTCCGCTCGAAGCAATCGGCCGCGCATCCTCCGTGCTGGCCGACCCGCGCTGGGTCGAGGGCGCCGCAACGCTGTTCCGCGAGGCGCGCTCGCGCGACGTTCCGACGGTGCTCGACGGCGACATGGCCGATGCCGAAGTGTTCGAGCGGCTGCTGCCCTTAACCGATCACGCCATCTTCTCCGAGCCGGCGCTTGCCGCCTTTGCCGGCTCCGCCGATGATAAATCTCTCGCAGCCCTCGCTCGCTTCGGCTGCCGCGTCATCGCCGTCACGCGTGGTGAGGGCGGCGTGAGCTGGTACCAGAACGGCCAGCTGCAGCGGCAGGTCGCCTACGCCGTCGAGGTCGTCGACACCACAGGCGCGGGCGATGTTTTTCACGGGGCCTACGCGTTGGCGATCGGCGCCGGCCTGGACGTGCGCGCCGCCGTGGCTTTTTCGGCAGCGACGGCCGCCATGAAATGCCGCCACGCTGGCGGCCGCAACGGAATCCCCGACATCAACGAGTGTCTTGCATTCATGAGGACGAAGCCATGAGAACGATTGGAAAGAACCGCGGCCTGGCGCGGCTTGCTGACGCGGACGGCCATTTTCGAATGGTCGCGCTGGACCAGCGGCCGCCCTTGTTCGATGCCATCGCGAAAGCAAAAGGCATCACGCGGGACCAGGTCGAGTATTCCGACGTCACGGCGGCCAAGCGTCTTCTGGTCGAGAATCTCGCGCCGCACTGCAGCTCGATGCTGTTCGACCCGAACTTTGCCGTGCCCGCCGCGATCGATCTGCTGCCGCCGCGCTGCGGCCTGATCATGACTCTGGAAGAGCACCGCGTCGAGGAGACCGCGGGCGGTCGCAAGTCGCGGGCCATCACCAACTGGAGCGTGGAGAAGATCCGCGCCATGGGCGGTGACGCGGTCAAGGTGCTGGCCTGGTACCGGCCAGACGCCGATGCCGCGGTGAACGAACACCAGAAGAAGTTCGTGCGCGAGATCGGCGAGGACTGCGCCCGCCACGACATTCCCTATGTTCTCGAGCTGCTGGTTTATCCGTTCCTGGGCAGCGTTGATCACACCGCTGATTACGTGGAATCGCCGGGCAAACTTCCCGGTCTGGTCATCGACAGCGTGCGCGAGTTTGCCAAGCCCGAATATGGCGTCGATCTCCTCAAGCTGGAGAGCCCGGTCGCGGCCAACGGCCTGCCGGCCAGTGACGGCAGCGGGGCAGCCAGAGCCGCGCAGATGGAGTTCGATGCAATCGGCGATATCTGCCGCGAGCGCAACATTCCTTGGGTGCTGCTGTCGGGCGGCGCTGCGCCGGCGAAATTCGAACGCGTGCTCGACTACTCTTATGCTGCAGGGGCGAGCGGCTTCCTGGCGGGCCGCACGATCTGGCTCGACGCCGTTCTAAAGAATTTTCCGGATCGCGCCGCGGTGTCTGCAAGTCTGCGCAACGACGGTCTCCACGTGCTCGAACGGCTCAGCCAGCTGACCACGGCCAAGGGCACGGCCTGGAAACCGCGCTATCCTGTGTTCACTGATATCAAGCAGGAGGGTGACTTCGCGCGCGCCTACTGAGCACGCCTATCGAGAAAGCATGTGAGGTCTTGAAAGAGGATGGATAAGAAATGCTCAGACGGTCGGATGCGGACTGATAAGGTTTGGTCGCAAATGGAGTCAGTTGGCCGACTGATAAGGTAATTGCCGAAAGCTTATCAGTACTATGTCGGGGACCCGACGCCCGCGCCTTTTGCCTAACGCGACGAGCGCACCGGCTCGCTCTTGATGACAATGCCTGCAGCATCGCGGTCGAAGGTGTCAGACGTCACTCCGTCTTTGCGCAACAGATACTTTTCGACCTTGTTGGTCGGCGTCTTTGGTAGATCCTCAAGGATGCGGATGTAGCGCGGGACCATGAAATGGGCCATTCGCGGCTTAAGAAAGTGGATGAGGTCCGCGGGGTCCAGCGTTTGTCCCTCCGCAAGCGAGACGGCGACCATCACGTCGTCCTCGCCATGCTCGCTCGGCACGGAGACGGCGGCAGCCTCCCGAATGGCGGGGTGCGCAGCGACTTCGAGCTCGACTTCAAACGATGAAATGTTCTCGCCGCGCCGGCGGATCGCGTCCTTGAACCGATCGACGAAGAAGAAATTGCCGTCCTGGTCGACGCGGAAGGCGTCACCGGTGTGAAACCAGCCGTTGCGCCAGGCGAGCGCGGTCGCTTCCGGCGCCTTGTTGTATCCGTGGTTCATGGCCCAGGGCGCGTCGGTGCGGAGGATCAGTTCCCCGATCTCGCCCGGCGCAACCTCGCAGTCGTGGGCGTCGACGAGACGCGCCTCGACGCCGGCCCGCGGCTTGCCGCAGGCTGCCGCAACGGTCGGGTTGGGGGCGGTCGACAGCGGGCAGGAGACCTCCGACATGTTGAAAAGCGTGTGCGTCGTGACGCCGTAGCGCTTGCCGAAGGCGATGCCTTCCTCGCTCAGTGGAATGACGGTGACGTGCTTGAGCGGGCTGTTCTTCTCATCGCCATCGTCGGTCCGCTTCACCAGGAAGCTTGCCATGACGCCGAGCAGGATCACCATCGTGGTCCCGGTCTTCGCGACCGTGGACCAGAACGTTCCGGTGTCGAAGCGATCGACCATGGCGATCGCGCCCCCGTTGATCAGCATGGCATAGCTCGGTCCCGTGCCGCCGACATGGAACAGGGGAAGGTTCACCATGAAGGTGTGGCTGGCTCCGAGATAGGGGATTCCATCCCGGTCCGCCGAGATGCCGCGCCCGGTGGCGTAGAGATGGGCGTAGGACGACAGCACGCCTTTCGAGGGGCCGGTCGTCCCGGAGGTGTAGATGATCGACTGCGTGTCCCACGGCGCGATCGGACGCTCGAGCGGTGGCGCATCGTCGGTCGTCGATTCGAGGGCGATCGATGGCAGCACGTCGAGCCCGGCGACGGGGCCCGGTTCACCCCCGATCACGACGATCTTGCGCAGCTCGCCCGTGTCTATGTCGGCAAGCCGCGGCAGCAGGCTCGCATGGATGACGGCGACGCTCGCGCCGGCGTTGTTCACGACGTGCTGAAGGATGCCGCCGCGATAGGCGGTGTTGATCGGAACGTACACGGCGCCGATCATGTTGATGCCGAACCAGGCGCGCAGGCATTCGCAGCCGTTCGGAAGCCAGACCATGACGGTGTCGCCCTGCTTCACGCCCAGCAGCTGCAGCGCGTTGCCGGTCCGTCTCGCCAGATGCAGCAGATCGCCGTATGTCAAGCGGCTACCGTCGTCGAAGGTCGCATAGACCTGATCGGGGGTCTCTCGTGCCCAGCGCTCGACCAGGTAACGGAGGACGCACTCCTCGGCGGCGGGAACCTTGTGGCTCGTCATCGAAACCTCCCTGCTTGTGTCCGTCGCGGCCGGACGCCGAAGGCGTGCCGGGCGACTTGAATGGCCCCGGTCGTTTGGACTTGCCGGGGCTTCCTTCTGTCCCGCGCGGGTGGGCGCGGTCGTTCAATTTCGGTCGGGCCCGATTGCACGCAACCCCCGCGCAATGCGGGCCAGCGTTTCGATGCAATCGGTCATCTCCGTCGCAGACACGCCCTTGGTCCCTTGCCGGAAGAATTCGAGCGAGCGCTGGTGAAGATCCTTCCAGGCTTCGATGCCGTCCTGTGTGAGGCGCACCATTCTCTTTCGGCGGTCGTCCTCGGCCTCGATGCGCTCCACCAGGCCCTTCTTTTCCAGTCCCTTCAGCACGGCATCAAGATTTTGGCGGCTCACGCCGAGATAGGCATAGAGTTCGGCGAACAGCATGCCCTCGGGGTCGCGGTACAGCGCGCCCAGCGTCGCGCCCGTCACGGCCGAGAAGCCCAGCTCGCGCATGGCCTGCGTCTCGTAGATGTTGGCGGCCTGAAACAGCCTGAAAAACAGCTTGTTGTTGAGATGGTCCCGCGAGGAATTGCCGGCCGGCAGGTCGCGGCCGGCTCTCGTCGCAATCTTGATGGCTGTCGGCATCGCGCGTTTTTCTCCAACTGTGTAATGATATTGACATAATATCGGCTTGTCCATAGCCTTTGGCGCGGCTGAAGCCCGCGAGCTGGGAAGGATCGACATGCCGTTTCGCAAGATGCTCATCGCCAACCGCGGAGAAATCGCGCTGCGCATCGCGCGGGCGGCATTTGAGCTCGATATCCCGGTCGTCGCTGTGTTTCCTGCAGATGACGCGGGCTCCGCCCATGCGCGGATCGGCGGCGAGAGGCGCGAATTGCCCGGAGTTGGTGCTGCAGCCTATCTCGATATCGCGGCGATCGTCGATGCGGCGCGGCAGACCGGTTGTGACGCGGTGCACCCCGGATATGGATTCCTCTCGGAGAATCCCGGTTTCGCGCGGGCCGTGGCCGCGGCCGGCATGACGTTCATCGGCCCGGCCGCGGCGACGCTTGAGCTGTTCGGCGACAAGTCGGAGGCGCGGCGGCATGCGCGCGGCGCCGGCGTACCCGTGCTGGAGGGATCGGCGGGGCCGGTATCGCAGGCGGAGGCCGCAGCGTTTCTCGGCAAGCTCGGCCGCGGCGGAGCGATCATGGTCAAGGCCGTCGCCGGGGGCGGCGGCCGCGGCATGCGCGTGGTGTCGTCGCCGGCGGAGCTTGCCCGCGCCTGGGAGCGTTGCCGGTCCGAGGCGCTGGCCGCGTTTGGCGCCGCTGCGCTGTACGTCGAACGCTACCTGCCGAATGCGCGTCATCTCGAGGTGCAGATTGTTGGCGATGGGCAGGATGTCCTCCACTTCGGCGAGCGCGAATGCACCATCCAGCGGCGTCACCAGAAGGTGGTTGAGATGGCGCCCAGCCGGAGTCTGGCGCCAAAGATTCGTGAGGCGCTTTGCGGGGCAGCGGTCCGCATGGCCGGCGCGGCGGCCTATCGAGGCCTCGGTACCTTCGAGTTCCTGATGCCTGCGGAAGGCGGCGAGTTCGTCTTCATCGAGGCCAATCCGCGCTTGCAGGTGGAGCACACGGTGACCGAGGAGATCTACGGGATCGACCTGGTCAAGACCCAGATCAGGGTCGCTTCAGGCCTGCGGCTGCGCGACATAGGTCTCGGCAGCGTCCCCGTTGCGCGCGGCGGGGCAATCCAGTTCCGCGTCAACATGGAGCGGATGACGGCTGACGGCGGCGCGCGGCCGACCGGCGGCGTGCTGACCGGCTTCACCTTGCCGGGTGGTCCGGGCATCCGCGTCGATACGTTCGGCTATGTCGGCTATCGCACCAGCCCCCGGTACGATTCATTGCTAGCGAAGGTGATCGCGTATTCGCCGGAAGGCATGGACGACGCCATCCGGCGCGGGCGGCGGGCCCTCGAAGAGTTTCGCATCGACGGCGTCGAAACCAACATTCCCGTCTTGCGGGCACTCACGGAGAACGGTGATTTTCTGGCCGACCGCGTGTCGACCAACTTCCTGGAGCAGCACCTCGAAAGTATCCTCGCGGCCGCGGCCCAATTGACCAACAGGGATGAGCCGCCGGCCAAGCGCTCCAGGGACGTCCGTGCCATCGATCCGCTCGGCGTCTTCGATGCCAGGGCGGCTATCGCCCCGCCGCAGTCGAGCGGGGGACGCACGAGAGAGGCCGTCCACGTTCCGGAAGGACTTGTCGCGGTGCCGGCGCCGCTGCAGGGAACGATCGTTGCCTGCAATGTGGCGAGGGGCGACCGGGTGCGTGCAGGACAGCAGCTGCTCGCGATCGAGGCGATGAAGATGGAGCACGTCGTCGCGGCACCGGTGGCGGGCGTCGTCGAGGACATTCTGGTTGTGGCCGGCGACACGATCTTCGAAGGCGAGGCCTTACTGCACATCAGCCCTTCCGATGACGCCGGTGCGGGTTTCGAGGAGGCCGAGGCGATCGACCTCGACCACATAAGGGGAGATCTGGCCGAAGCGATGGCGCGCCGCGCGGAACGGCTCGACGAAGGCCGTGCCGATGCCGTCGCGCGCCGCCGCAAGACCAACCAGCGCACCGCGCGCGAGAATGTCGCAGACCTCTGCGATCCCGACTCGTTCCTCGAGTATGGTGGCCTCGCGCTCGCGGCGCAGCGCCAACGGCGTTCGCTGGAGGAGCTGCGCCGCATGAGTCCGGCCGATGGCCTGATCACGGGCGTCGGTGCCGTCAACGGCGAGCTGTTCGGAGACGAGCAGTCCCGCTGCGCGGTCATGGCCTACGACTACACCGTGTTCGCGGGCACGCAGGGCGTCGTCAATCACAAGAAGAAGGATCGCCTGCTGACGCTCGCCGACCGATGGGCACTTCCCGTGGTGCTGTTCGCGGAAGGTGGCGGCGGCCGGCCCGGCGACGAATGGCCGACGCCCGCGGGGCTGGAAACCACGACGTTTTCGAAGACCGGGGCCCTCAACGGCAAGGTGCCGCTCGTGGGCGTGGTCTCGGGACGATGCTTTGCGGGGAACGCTGCGCTGCTGGGCAGCTGCGACGTCATCATTGCAGACCGGACGTCGAACATCGGCATGGGGGGGCCGGCGATGATCGAGGGCGGCGGCCTCGGTGTGTTTCGCCCCGAGGACATCGGCCCGGTCGAGGTGCAGGCGCCTAACGGGGTGATCGACGTTCTGGTCGCGGACGAGGCGGAGGGCGTTGCCGCCGCCCGCAAATATATCGGATACTTCCAAGGGCGGGTGCGTGACTGGTCATGCGCCGACCAGCGCCTGCTGCGCCACGGCGTGCCGGAGAACCGGCTCCGCGCCTATGACGTGCGGCCGATCATCGCGACGCTTGCCGATGCAGGCTCCGTGCTCGAACTGCGTCCGTCCTTCGGGCGTGGCATGATCACGGCGCTCGCCCGCGTCGAAGGCATCCCCGTCGGTCTGATCGCGAATGATTCACGTCATCTCGGCGGCGCCATCGATGCCGACGGCGGCGACAAGGCAGCGCGCTTCATCCAGCTCTGCGACGGGTTCGGCATTCCCATCATCTCGCTGTGCGACACGCCAGGGATGATGGTGGGACCGGAGGTCGAGAAGACCGCCCAGGTGCGGCACGTCTCGCGGGTGTTCGTCGCGGCGTCGCGGGCAACGGTGCCGTATTTCACGGTGGTGCTGCGCAAGGCCTATGGGCTCGGCGCGCTGGCGATGGCCGGCGGATCGAGCCAGATGTCGTTCTTCATGGTGGCCTGGCCGAGCGCCGAGTTCGGCGCCATGGGCCTCGAAGGCGCGGTGAAGCTCGCCTACCGGAAGGAACTCGCAGCGATCGAGGACCCTGCTGCACGAAAAGCCTGGTTCGATCAGATGGTCGCCAAATCCTACGAGGAGAACAGGGCGCTGAGCGGCGCGACCTTCCTCGAGGTCGACGACGTCATCGATCCCTGCGAGACCCGGCGCTGGATTGCCCGCGGGCTCAAGGCGTCGATGCAGCCGGGCCGCTTCAGCGAAAGGCGAACGACGCGTGTCGACTTGTGGTGAGCGCACCACAACCAAGGGAGGAAACAATGACAAGGGAAAAACCCGACACGGACTACACACGGAGCGAAGAGAGTTATTTGGCTCACGTTCGCGGCCTGCAAGCGGGGCTGTGGCCGGCCGGCGTTCCCAGGGAGCCGGTGTTTCCGCTCGGCCGACGGCCGTTGACGGAGTATCTGCGCGAATGGGCGCGGCGGCAGCCCGACAAGGCGGCGGTGCTGTTCTACGGCTGTGCCCTCAGCTATGCCGAGCTCGATCGTCTCAGCGATCGCTTTGCGAGCCTGCTGCATCGCCTCGGCGCGCGCAAGGGAGACCGCGTCGCGATGTTCCTGCCGAATTGCCCGCAGTTCTTTGTCTGCTTCTTCGGCATCCTCAAGGCAGGCTGCGTTCACGTGCCCGTCAACCCGATGTTCACCCGGCCCGAGCTCGCTTACGAGATCAACGACACGCAGTCGCGGATCGTGGTCGCGCACGACCAGTTGGCCCATCTCGTCGAAGAGGTCCTCCAGGAGTGCGGCATCACACATCTCGTCGTCACGAGCTTTGGCGATGCGTTGGGTGCGGAGCCGGAAGGGCCCTTGCCGCCAGCGTTGACGGCGCCGCGGCTCGCAGTCGCCGATTCCATCGATCTCATGGCTGCGCTTGCGCGGGAGACCGGCACTCCGCCGCAGGTCGACATCGGCCTGGACGACATCGGGGCCCTGAACTACACGGGCGGCACCACCGGCATGCCGAAGGGCTGCGTCCACACCCAATTCGACATGCTGTTCACAGGCGCCGTCATGGGCTCGGTGTCGATGACGGTCACCGCTGAGGACGTCATCATCAATTTTTGGCCGATATTCTGGATGGCCGGCGAGGATCTCGGCATCATCCTGCCGATGGTGACGGGCGCAACCTGCGTGCTGATGGCGCGTTGGGACCCGCAGGCCTACATGTCCGCGGTCCAGCGCCATCGCGCGACTATCTCGAACATGGTCGTGGACAACGCGGTCGAGATCATGAACCGGCCGGACGCGAACCAGTATGACATGAGCTCGTTGCGCGAAGTTATGGTGGCGTCCTTCGTCAAGAAGCTCAATCCGGTCTTCCGCGACGGCTGGCGCAGGCTAACCGGCACGACCTTGCGCGAGGCGGCCTGGGGGATGACCGAGACCCATTCCTACGACGCCTTCAACCGCGGCTGGCAGGACGATGAGCGCGACCTCAAGCAGCGCCAGATCTTCTGCGGCATCCCCGTGCCGGAGACCGACTTCAAGATCCTCGAATTCGGCTCGGACCGGCTGCTCCCGCTCGGCGAGGAGGGCGAATTGTGCGTGCGCACGCCGTCGCTGCTGAAGGGCTATTGGAACAAGCCGGATGCGACCGCTGAAGGCCTCGTCGACGGCTGGCTGCGAACCGGTGACATCGGCATGATCTCGGAGCAGGGCACCATCCACTTCCTCGGTCGGCGCAAGGAGATGCTGAAGGTGAAGGGCATGAGCGTGTTTCCTTCGGAGATCGAGGCGGCGCTCGGCCAGCATCCCGACGTCACCGGAAGCGGCGTCATCGGCCGGGTTGACGACAGTCGCGGACAGGTCCCGGTTGCCTTCGTCACGGTGTTGCCGGAGCGCAAGGCGGCCACGACCGCCGACGTGCTCGCGGTCTTCTGCCGGGAACGCCTCGCGGTCTACAAGATCCCTGAAATCCGGATCGTCGACGCCTTGCCGATGACGGCGACCGGCAAGGTCAAGAAGGAGGAGCTCGCCCGGCTTTACGGCTGAGCGAGCCCGTTCCTCATGCGAGGCTCACTTCCTGATGAGCTTGCATTCGCTTTCGCTGGCCGGGATGAAGGCGTCCAATCCCGGCATCTTCTTGACCAGCGTGATCAGGTCGGTCGGACCGCTCATGGCGTCGGGCTTCTTCGTCTCGGCGTAGTAGACCTCGCGCATCAGGCGCCCGTCTTCACGGATGCGGGCGCCCGAGGTGAAGAGATCCTCGACGGGCGTCTCCCTCATCTTCGCCAGCACAGCATTCGTCTCGCTGGTTCCGGCCGCCTTCACCGATTTCAGATAATGCAGCACCGCGCTGTAGACGTTGGCCTGCGGATCGCTCGGCAGCTTGCCGAAGGCCTTCTTGAATCGCGCGGCGAACGCCTTGGTCTGGTCGGAGGCGTCCCAGTAATAGCTCAGCACCAGCGGCATGCCCTGCGTGGCCGCGTTGCCGAGCGCGTCGATGTCCACCGTCGTCAGCGAGAACGGCACGAAGCGCTGGCCGGTGCGGTCGATGCCGAACTCCGCCGCCTGCTTGATCGCGTTGGTCATGTCGGCGCCCCCGCCGATGAAGCCGATGTTCTTGGCGCCGGAATTCTGCGCCTGCAGCAGGAACGAGCTGAAATCCGGCGTGTTGAGCGGAAACCGCACGGCGCCGACGAACTTGCCGCCGTCCTGCTCGATCATCTTCTGGGAATCGCGTTCGATCGAGTGCCCCGCCGCGTAATCGACGGTCAGGAAGAACCAGGACGTCGGCTTGCCGTCGGATGCGCCCTTGATAGTCAGGTTGGCGACTTCGTAGCCGTCATTGGCCCATTGCATGCCGTTCGGCGAGCAGGACTTGCCGCTGATGTCGCGGCTCGACGCCATCGACACCACCAGCAGCTTGTTCTTCTGTTCGGCGATGCCCTGCACGGCGAGCGCGACGCCGGAGCTGTAGATGTCGAAGATCGCGTCGACGCCTTCGACGTCGAACCAGCGCCGTGCGATTGCCGAGCCGATATCCGGCTTGTGGCTGTGGTCCGCGGAAATCAGCTCGATCGGCTTGCCGAACATCGTGCCGCCCATGTCCTCGATGGCGAGGCGCGCAGCCGCGACCGATCCGGGGCCGGTGATGGCGGAGTAGACTGAGGCCTGGTCGTTCAGGACGCCGATCTTGACCGGCCTGTCCTGGGCGGAAGCCATGCCCATGCCTGCGACGGCTGCCAAGAGCGCAAGCGATGCAAGCGTCGTCGTCCTTGTCCGCATCATTCTGTCCTCCCCGTGGTTTCATTAGATCTTTGCATCCACGTTTTCACGGAGGTCGATATATGTCAATATCTTTACATGAATGGCGGCGTCGATCCGTTGACGGTATTCGGCGCCCGCCGGATGAAGGGGCGTCGCGATCGGTGAGGGAGACGTGACGTCACGCCAGCAGGCGGTCGACCAGCGGCTGTGCGAGCCCCCAACGGTGCAGGACCTCGCCTGTGTCGTCGCCGGAGATGCGGGCGGAGCGCGGCAGCGTTGCCGGCGTGCGGCTGAAGCGCGGCGCCGGGGCCGGCTGGATCACTTCGTCGATCGTGACGAAGGTGCTGCGCGCGATGTTGTGCGGGTCGTTGGGCGCCTTGTCCCAGTCGAGCACGGGCGCGATGCAGGTGTCGTCGTTTCCGAGAAGCGCGATCCACGCGGCGCAGCTCCGGGTGCGAAACATCGTCGTGAGCTGATGCTTCTGCGCCGGCCATTTTGACTTGTTCATCTGGTCGTCGAACAGTGGGTCGGTCAATCCGCAAAGCGTGCGGAAACGGGCATAGAATTGCGGTTCGATGGCACCAAGCGCGATGAATTCTCCGTCGGCGCATTCATAGGTGTCATAGAACGGCGCGCCACCGTCGAGCAGATTGTCGCCGCGCTCGTTGCTCTGGCGTCCAGAGGCGCGGCCGGCATAGCGTCCTGCAGCCAGCAGGGCGACGCCGTCGGTCATGGCGGCGTCGACCACCTGTCCTTGGCCTGAGGCGCGGGCCTCCAGCAGGGCGGCCATGACGCCCAAGGCCAGGAACATCGCGCCGCCGCCGAAGTCGCCGACCAGGTTCAGCGGCGGCGGCGGTGGCGAGCCGGGCCGGCCGATCGCATGCAGCGCTCCGGTCAGGGCGATGTAATTGATGTCGTGCCCGGCGCGCTGCGCGAGCGGGCCGTCCTGGCCCCAGCCCGTCATGCGGCCATAGACGAGACGCGGATTGCGCGCGAGGCAGATGTCGGGTCCAAGGTCCAGGCGCTCCATCACGCCCGGGCGATAGCCCTCGATCAGTACCTCGGCCTTCTCGATCAGGGCGAGAGCGTTTGTGACTGCGTCGCTCTCGCGCAAGTCGAGATCGACAAAGCGGCAGCCACGCCCGGTCACGTCGAAGCGTGGCTCGGTGTCGAACATGCTGCCGCCCGGCCGGCGAATCCGGACGACCTCTGCGCCGAGATCCGCCAGCAGCATGGCGCAGAATGGGCCTGGACCGATGCCGGCCATCTCGACCACGCGCAGGCCGGCGAGCGGACCGCTCATCGGCCGATGTCTCCGGCGCCGCCGAGGCTTGCGAGTTTCTCGCGGCGGACTCTGAGCCCGGCCGCTTCGCGGTCCCATGCGTCACTGGCGAGGCCGTCGGCACGCAGCAGGTGCTTCTGCACCTTCTGTGTCGGCGTCTTCGGCAGCTCCCGCATGATCCGGATGTAGCGCGGGATCATGAAATGCGCGAGCCGCGGCCGCAGCCATTCAATCAGGGCGGCAGCGTCGATCGTTCGTCCGGCGCCCGGTGCGACCACGGCCAGCACCTCGTCCTCGCCGAACTCGCTGGGAACGCCGACGACCGCGACCTCGCGGACGTCGGGGTGTGCGTTGATCGCGGCCTCGACCTCGAACGAGGAGATGTTCTCGCCGCGCCGCCGGATCGCGTCCTTGATGCGGTCGACGAAGAAGAACTCGCCGCGCTCGTTCTGGCGGAAGGCATCGCCGGTGTGGAACCATCCGTTGCGCCAGGCCCGCGCGGTCGCTTCCGGATTGCCGTAATAGCCATGGCTCATGGCCCAGGGCGCATCCGTGCGCAAGACGAGCTCGCCGGTCTTGCCCGGTGCGATCTCGACGTCGTTTTCGTCGACAATGCGGGCAAACACGCCGGGGCGGGGACGGCCACAGGTGCCGAGTGTCTCCGGAGCGCGCTCGGAGATGATCGGCCATGAGGTCTCGGTCATGTTGAACACTGTGTAGACCTCGACGCCGAAGCGCTCGCCGAACTCCCTAAAGCCGTCGGCCAGCGGCACGATGTTGACGACGCGCAGCGTATGGTCGCGGTCGCCCGGACCCGGCGGCTCCTTGAGAAGGAAGGGCAGCATGGCGCCGAGCAGGGTCAAATAGGTGGATTGCGTTCGCCGCACCGTGTCCCAGAACGAGCGCGTGTCGAAGGATTTGACGAGCGCGATCGATCCGCCCTTCACCAGCATGCGGTAGACCGCCCCCGTGCCGCTCATGTGGAACAGCGGCAGATTGACCAGGTTGCGATCGTCCGCCGTCAGCGGTGCGAAAGCGAGCGCGCTGGAGGCGCAATGCATGTAGGTGCAGAGCACGCCTTTCGACGGGCCGGTCGTGCCCGACGTGTAGATGATCATCTGGTTGTCCCAGGGCATGATCGGCTGTTGCAGAGGCTCCGGCTCGGCGGACACGGAGAGCTCAGCGGCATCATGATGACGGAAGCCGGAAAGCCGTTTGTCGCCGGCGTCCGGCCCGATCGGCAGCAGGTCGGTCAGCGCGCAGCGGTCGATGTCGCGCAGTCGGTCCACGAGCCCTGCGTGCGAGATGAGTAGCTTCGCGCCGGAGATCCGGACGGCGTTCTCCAGAACCTGTCCGCGCCAGGCGATGTTCATGGGGACGTAGACGGCGCCGATGTAGTTGATGGCGAACCAGATGCGCAGCGCATCCGGACTGTTGGGCAGCCAAGTGAGGACGTGATCTCCTTGGGCAACCCCCATGCCTTGCAGCGCCGCGGCGGCGCGGCGAACGGTCGCGCGGGTCTGGGCGTAGGTCCACTCGTGGCCGTCGTCGAAGCGGACGAAGACCTTGTCGGGGATGTCCACCGCATTGCGGTCGAGAACGTCGCGCAGGACGCAGATTTCGGGCGCCAGAACGCGCGGGTCGCTCCAGGGCGTCGCTGCTGCGCTGGTGCCTTGCATGTCCGCCATTTCCTAGATCGCGCGCTTGCGGAACACCGCCATCGCCTTGGGATCGCGGCCCGACAGCAGCGTTGCCATCGTCATGTCCTCGATCGAGATCGCGGCGTGATTGGTCGGCGTGAAGTTCAGATTGCCGAGCAGGCCCTTGTAGTCCTTGGTCGCATCCATGGCGCGCTTGACCTTCTCGGGATCGAACGACTTCTCCTGTTCGATCGCCGCGCGCACCATGTGGAGGAAGTCATAGAACGGCGAGGCGGCGACATTGACGCCGGTCTCCTTGGTTTCGGGAAAGGCGTTCGCCTTCTTCGCGAAGTCCATCTGCCGGGTCCCGATCTCGTCCTTGTCGCTCCAGGTCAGCGTCTTGTAGTAGGTGCCGGCCGCGTTCTGTAGCGCTTCCGCGGGCACGAGATCGAGCAGCGAATCCGCGAACAATGCGCTGTGGCCGGCGATCGCCGGATAGTATTTCTGGCTGTGCATGGAGTTGAAGCCCTTGGCTGTGATCGGCGTCGAGCCGGTCCAGTACAGCACGCCGTCTGCGCCGGCCTTGCGCAAATTGCCGACATAGCCGTTGAGGTCCGGCGCCGTGATCGGGAACACCTCGACCCCCACCGGGCTTACGCCGAGCTTCTTCAGGATGGTGTGGCAGGCCGCCACGACCTGCTCGCCATAGGCGGTGTTCTCCTGAAGAATGCCGATCTTCTTCAGCTTCAGTGTCTCGACGAGGTAGCGCGACGCCATCTCCGCCTGGAGGTCGGAATTGAACGTGCATTGATAGTGCCAGGGGTAGCGCGTGCCGTCCCCGGCCTCCGAGGCGATCGCATACATGGTGGTGATGGTCTTGGCCGGGGTCGTGACCGCGAGTGCAGCCAGCGATTGGCTCGATCCGGTGGGGCCGCAGATATAGCGGACGCCGGCTTCCTGGAGTTTCTTGACGACGGCGGGCTCGCGTGCGGGAGAGGCTTCGTCGTCCTCCTCCTGTCGCACGATCTTGCGGCCCATCACGCCGCCGCTGGCATTGATCTCGTCGATCGCGATCAGCCCGCCGATATAGAGCGGAGCATAGGAGGAGGCGAGCCGGCCGGTCGTCGGTCGCACCCAGCCCACATTGAAGGTGTCGTCCGCGGCGAAGGCCGGCCGGAGCAGGGCGCTGGCGCCGAGTGCCGCGGCGCTGCCGAGAAACAGGCGGCGGTCCAGGTTGCGTTGGGTCGTCATGGCACTCCTCCCTTTTATTTCAATGTCGCTTGCGTGCGCCGCGGCCTGCTCCGGTGCTAGATCGGCGCGATCGACCGGAATTTTGGCGGTTGATCGGGCTCGCGCCGCGGCGGTGCCTGCGCGAAGATCTCGATGATGCGCCGGCGTGTGGTGCGCGGATCGATCACGTCGTCCACGCCGAAACCCTCGGCCGCGTGGATGGAGCCGGTCTGCGCGCGCGTCTCCTCGATCATCTCCCGCCGGCGGACCTGCGGATCGGGGGCCGACATGTACTCTTTCCGGAATGCCACATCGATCGCGCCCTCGATCGACATCGCGCAGATCTGCGCCGACGGCCAGGCAAAGGACGCATCGGAATCGAAGGCGCGGCCGCCGTTCATGGCGAAATAGCCGAGGCCAAAGCCCTTGCGGATCACCACCGAGACGCGCGGCACGCTGGCATGGCCCCATTCGTGGATCAGCTTGGCGCTGCGCCGCCCGAGTGTGGTGCGTTCCGCCGCCGAGCCGATGTAGAAGCCGGGCACGTCGATGAGCGAGATCAACGGCAGGCCATAGGCATCGCAGAGCGCAATGAAGTGGGCGCCTTTCTCGCAGGCGTTGGCATCGAGGATGCCGCCGATGCGCATCGGCTGGTTGGCGATGAAGCCGACGGGCCGGCCGCCGAGCCGCGCGAAGCTCGTGATGAGGTTGGCGGCGAAGGTCGGCTTGATCTCGAACGGGCTGCCGGTGTCGGCGATGCCGCTGACGATCTGGCGCATGTCGTAAGCGCGCCGCGTCGAGGGCGGCACGATGTCGAGCAGCGCCTCGTCGCCGCGGTCGGCGGGATCGTTGGTTGCGGCCACGGGCAGCGGCTTGCGCGCGTTCGCCGGCAGATAGGACAGGAAGCGCCTGGCTGCCGCAAAAGCCTCGTCCTCGTTGGCGACGCCGAGATCGGCAAGGCCCTGCTTGTCGACCTGAACCGCGGCGCCGCCGAGGGTCTCCTGGTCGGTGTCTTCGCCGGTTCCAGCCTTCACCAGCGCCGGTCCCGCGAGGCCCATCACGGACTGGCCGCGCACCATAATCACGAGATCGGCAAGGCCCGCGTAGTTGGTCGGTCCGGCAAAGCCTGCGCCCAGCATCAGTGCCACCATCGGAATCCAGCCCGACGCCCGCGCGAGGTCGTGAAACATGCTGTTGGCCTGGGCGAAGTGCCGCGAGTTCTGTCCGCCCTGGATCCGGTGGCCGCCGCCGTCGAGCATCATGACCACGGGGATGCCGCGGCGGATGGCGATTCTGACCATGCGATGGGTTTTGGCGCTTCCGAGCTTGCCGATGCTGCCGCCGAAGACGCTGAAATCCTGCGCGACGATCGCGACGGGCCGCCCGTCGATGCGCGCCGTGCCGGTGACGACGCCGTCGGCCGGCGATTTGTCGCGCGGATGCGGCTGGCCGGCTTCCGATTCTTCGGATGCGAGCGCGCCGATCTCGTCGAACGTATCGGGGTCGACCAGCCGTGCGATCCGCGCACGCGGCGACAGGCGGCCGCGCTCGGCCAGCCGCTTCATCGCCTCGGGACGCGCCTCGTCCATCAATTTGGCGCGCTCGCTCTCGATGTCTGCGAGAATCTGCCGTTGTCCGGCGTCCGGATGCGAGGTCATGGTCGGCCCTGTCGTGCTTCGGAATGATGCGGCGCGCCGTGCTCGCCCATGAACGCGGCGTGCAGGGCGGCGCCGGCGGCGATTTCGGCGGCCGGGCCGCTGGTGATGACGCGGCCGTTCTGCATGACATAGGCGTCGTCGGCAATCTCGAGCGCGCGCTCGACCATCTGCTCGACGAGGAGAATGGCGACGCGCTGCGCCCTTAGCGTGAGGATGGCGGCCAGCACTTGGTCCACCAGCACGGGCGCAAGCCCGAGCGACGGCTCGTCGAGCATCAGCAGCTTCGGCTCGCGCATCATCGCCTGCGCGATGGCGAGCATCTGCTGCTGGCCGCCGGACAGGCTGCCGGCCGGCAGTTCCATCTTTTCGCGTAAAATCGGAAAGAGCTGGTGGATACATTCGACGCGCCAGTGATGGTCCTGTTCGGTCAGGCGCAGGCCATAGCGACCGAGCTCGATATTGTCGGCAACGCTTTGGCGCCGAAACAGCCGCCGGCCTTCGGCGACATGCAGCAGGCCGGCCTTGACGATGGCATTTGGCGGCGCGGTCGTGATGTCGCTTCCATCGAAAGTGACCTTGCCCGAGGTCGGCCGATTGAGGCCGGACAAGGCACGCAGCAAGGTCGACTTGCCGGCGCCGTTGCGGCCGACCAGCACGACGATGCGTCCCTGGCGCACATCGATGGAGACGTTCTCCAGCACGCGGACGTGGCCATAGCCTGCGTCGACATTGCTGGCCGATAGCAGTGGCAGGGAGACCGTGGCCTTCATGCGGGCACCCCTGCTTTCAGCGCCCGCTCGCCCATATAGGCCCGCATCACGCGCTCGTCGTTGAACACCATGGCAGGCTTGCCCGCGGCGAGCACGGTGCCGCGATCGAGAACGGTGACATCGCTTGCGACATTGGCGACGAGATCGAGATGGTGTTCGACGATGACGATCGTGGCGCCGAGGCCGCAGATGCGCATGATCAGCCGTTCGAGCCGCTCCAACTCGGACATCGATAGCCCGGCTGCGGGCTCGTCGAGTAGGATCAACCGTGCGCCGCCCATCATCGCGCGGGCGATCTCGATCAGCCGCTGCTGGCCGTGCGGAATCTCGCCGGCCTCGACATCGGCGCGGTCGGCGACGCCGACGAAGTGCAGGAAGCCGAGCGCCTCCTGCCGCAATCGGCGTGCTTCGGCGCGGGCGGAGGGCAGTCGCAGCGCCGTCGCAAGTAGCCCGGCGCGCTCACGCGTGTAGGCGCCGAGCATGACGTTGTCGAGCGCCGTCAGGTCGGCGATCAGCCTCGGGGTCTGGAAGGTGCGTCCGACGCCGCGGGCGGCGATCTTCTGTGCGCTGGAGCCGAGCGCCTCCACCCCGCCGATCTTCACGCTGCCGGCATCGGGCACATAATATCCGCTGGCGAGATTGAGCAGCGTGGTCTTGCCGGAGCCGTTTGGCCCGACGATGGCGCAGCAGCTTCCGGCGGGGACGGAAAGATCCACCCCGTCGAGCGCGAGCACGCCGCCGAATTGTTTGCGCAGGCCGGAAATGTCGAGTGCAAGCCCCGCGATCGGCGGGTGTTCTCTGGCCTCCGAGGCGTCCGCAGCAGCACCTGCTTTTGGCGGTGCCGGAGCAAAGCGCCGCCACGCTTGGCGCAGCGCGCCGTAGAGGCCATGCGGCGCGAATAGCATGAGGCCGAGCAGCAGGCCGCCATAGATCAGCATGCGCCAGCTTTGCAGGCCGGCCAGCAGTTCGGGGATGAGGAAGAACACGAGCGCGCCGATGATCGGTCCCCACGGCGTGCCGAGGCCACCGAGCACGACGGTCAGCAGGAAGAAGATCGAGAAGTCGGCGGTAAAGTCGTCCGGCGTGACCACCGTTTTCTGCACGGCGAAGAAGGCGCCAGCGACGCCCGCGAGCGCAGCCGAGATCACGAAGGCTGTGAGCTTGGTCCGCTGCGGCGAGGCCCCGATCGCAAGCGCCGCCGGCTCGACGTCGCGCACGGCGACGAAAGCGCGGCCGAAACGCGAATGGACGATATTGCGCACCAGGATGAAGGCGACGACGGTGACTGCGACCACTGTATAATAGAGCGGCCGCGGGCCGAATTCGTGACCGAAGGCGGAGGGTGGCGGCACCCCAACGACGCCGGCAAAGCCCTTCGTCAGCCAGCGCCATTCGACGATCATCTTCTCGAAGACGAGCGCAAAGGCGAGCGTGATGAAGGCGAAGTACCAGGTGTTGAGCCTAAACGCGGGCAGGGCGGCGAGCACGCCGAGGCCGGCCGCCAGCACCATCCCGACCACGGCCGCGGCCCAGAACGGCCAATGATGATCGACGGTTAGAAGCGCGACCGAGTAGGCGCCGATTGCAACAAAGGCGGCGTGCCCGAGCGAGACCTGGCCGGCATAGCCGGCGAGCAGATTGAGGCCGATCGCCGCGATGACGTAGATGCCGAGCTGGGTCGCGACGAAAAGCGCATAGGAGTTGGCGCCGACGAAGGCGGGCAGTGCGAGCGCAGCGCCGAGCGCGGCGGCCTGTGCGACGTAGGGGACGACGGCGCGCAACATGGTCAGACCGTCCGTGCGTTCGGGCTGCCGAACAGGCCTTCCGGCTTCAGCAGCAGCACGGCCAGCACGACCATGAAGATCACCGCCTCCTGATAGCCGGGCGACAGCAGCGAGGCGCCGACCGCCTCCGTCACGCCGATGACATAACCGGCAATAAGCGCTCCGCGGTTGTTGCCGATCGAGCCGACCGCAGCCGCCGCAAAACCCTTGAGCAGCAGATCCGGGCCGAGCGAGGTCGAAGCATAGAGAATGGGCGCGGCGAGCACGCCGGTCATCGCCGCGAAAGCCGCGCCGAGGAAAAACGACCAGCGACCGAGACTGCCGGGGTCGATGCCGCGCAATAGCGCAGCCTCGCGGTCTTCGGCGACGGCCATCACGGCCTTGCCCTTGAGGGTGCGGTACACCCGCTCGACGATGGCGACGAGAACCACGGTCAGCAGCACGAGCGCGATCTCGTAGGACGAAATGCGCGACGAGGCGATATCGAGCGAGTCCATGCTCAGCAGCGCCGGCGGCTTGACCAGGATCGGGTCGGGTCCCCAGAAGCGTCCGACCAGGTTGGAGATGATCAGCGAGGTCGCGAGCGTGGTGATGACCCAGCCCGTTCCGGTCTGCGACCGCGCCAGGATGGGCGCGACCGCGATGCGCTCCTCTACTAGCCCGATGCATCCGACAGCGAGAAGCGTCGCTGCGAACGCGACGAACCATGGCATCCCCGCGAGCGAGGTGAGGCTCGCAAAGATCATCGCGCCGAGCATGACGAGCTCGCCCTGCGCGAAATTGAACACGTTGGTCGGTCGGTAGAGAATGTTGAAGCTCACCGCGACCAGTGCGTACAGGCTGCCGGCGACGATGCCGTGCGCGAAGACGTCGATATCCATCGGCTGGCCTTCACTGGCCGGGTGCGCGGGCGCGCAGGCAGCCCATCGCGCGCGGATCCTGTCCCGAGGCGACCGCGACCAGCACGACGTCCTTTGCCCCGACGCCTGAATGATTCTCCGGCGTGAAGGAGATGTCGCCGAGCAGGCCCTTGTGATTCTTGAGATTGTCGAGCCCGCGCTTGATCGCTTCGGGCTCGAAGCTCTTCTCCGATTCGATCGCAGCCTTTAGGCAATAGAGGAAATCGTAATAGGGCGCGGCGGCGACGTTGACCTCGTAGCCCTTCGCCTCCGGGTACTGCGCGAGCTTCCTGGCGAATTCGAGCTGCCGCGCTCCGGGCTGCTCGGTCTCGGTCCAGGTGAAGTTGCGGTAGTAGGTCGCGAACACGTTCTTGATGGTTTCGGCAGGCACCAGATCGAACAGGGCCGGCAGCATCAGGCCGCTGTGGCCGGTGACCGGCGGAGACCATTTCAACGTCTTCATCGCGTTGAAGATCATCGCGGCATTCGGAACGTTGGCGATCCAGCCGATCACGCCGTCCGCGCCGGCCTTCTGCAAGTTGCCGACATAGGCCGACAGGTCGGGCGCAGAGATCGGATAGACCTGCTCGCTGACCGGCGTCAGGCCGAACTTCTTCTGCAGGATCGCCTTCGTTGCGGCTGTGCCCTGCTCGCCGAACGCGGTGTTCTCCTGGAGGATGCCGATCTTCTTCAGGCCGAGCGTCTTGATCATGTATTCGACGCAGACGTCGGCCTGCTGGTCGGTGTTGAACATGATCTGGTAGTGATAGGGATATTTGCGGCCATCGCCGGCTTCCGCGGCGGCGGCATAGGTCGCCTGGATGGTCTTGGCCGACGTCGCGGCCGCGATCGAGGCCAGCGATTGCGAACTGCCGGTCGGTCCGACGAAACATCCGACATCCTGCTCGCGCAGCTTGCGCACGATGCCCGGCTCCTTCGCTGGCGAGGCTTCGTCATCCTCCTCGACGCGCGCGATCTGGCGGCCCAAAATGCCGCCGGCGGCGTTGATCTCGTCGACGGCGATAAGCCCGCCGAAATAGAGCGGCGCAAAGGAGGAGGCGAGGCGGCCGGTGGTCGGCCTGATCCATCCGACCTTGAAGGCTTGCTGTTGCTGCGCGAAGGCGGCGCTGGCGAACGAGGCGGCGCCGAGCTGTGCGGCGAGCCGCAGCAATGCGCGTCGGTCGATGACGTTGCGGGCGAGCAGAGGGATTGCGGGCGTCGAGCGCATGCAGTTTCTCTCCCAAGGTGGCGGCTCTTTGGTCGGCCGCAATTTGGCGCGATCATAATACTTGTTGACCGACCAGCAAGTGAATTATTAAGGTCAGCCATGGTTTCTTCAGCGCCTCAACTCAAGACTAAGCCTATGTCGCGGCAGGATGAGCGGCGACGTGCGTCAGATGCGCGCATGCTGCGCGCGGCGATGTCGACCATTGCGCAGAAGGGCGCGGCGGGCGCGACGCTTGCCGAGATCGGTCTCGCCGCCGGCTTCAGCCGTGGGCTGCCGGCCGAGCGGTTCGGCACCAAGTTCGCGCTCTTGAATGCGCTGATGGATTTCATGGAGGGCTGGTTTGCCGAGCGGTTGAGCCATGCGATCGGCGAGAAGGTCGGCATCGACGCGGTGCGGGCGCGGCTCGACGCGCATGTCGACAGTGCCTGCGCGAGCCCGGTGGCCACCGCCGCGCTCTATTCGCTGTTCGTCGAATCGCTGTGCGCAATCCCGGAGCTGCAGCCACGCACGCGCGCGCTGAGCGCCAGCTTCCACGACGGCTTTCGCCTGCATCTCGAGCAGGCACGCCGCGCCGGCGAACTCCGCGAGGGGGTGGATTGCGCGAAGATGGCCAACATCCTGGCCGGGATGCTGCGCGGCCTGATCATCCAGTCGCTGCTCGAGGGCGATGCGACCGGGCTTGCGACCAACCGGGCGCAGATTCACGCATTCATCGACGCGGGCCTGCGCAAGCGCGTCGACGGCGCGGGGCAACACGCGCCCGGCCGCCGCAAGAACAGCTGACGGCGTTCGCGCCGGAATCAACGACCGCCTGAAGGCGGCGCAATGGGAGGCGCCAATGAGTGGCGACAACGATCGTCTGTCCCCGTCGGACAGATACGTGCTGCGCAATCTGGTCGATCGTTATGCGCGCGAGCGCGGCCACAAGACCTTTGTCGTGCTGTCGACGGGTGAGGAATGGAGCTACACGCGGCTGCGTGACAATGTACGCCGGGTCGCCGCCAACCTGCAGGCGCTCGGCGTCAAGCAGGACGATTTCGTTCTGTCCTGGCTCCCCAACGGTCCGCATTCGATCGCGGTCTGGTTCGCGCTGAACTACATCGGCGCGGTATACGTGCCGGTAAACGTCTCCTATCGCGGACGGTTGCTGGCCCACGTGATCAGGAACTCCGGCGCGCGGCTGATGATCGCCGACGCACGGCTTGCCGAGCGGCTCGGCGAGGTGGAGACCGCCGCGCTGGATACCCTGGTCACGGTGGCGGGCGAGCCGCCGCAGGGCCTGTCTGGCATACGCGGCCTGACCGAGGACGCGCTGTCGTCAGCAACCTCCGAGCCGGCCGATCCGGCGCGCGAGATCATGCCCTGGGATACGCATGCGGTGATCTACACCTCCGGCACTACGGGCCCCTCCAAAGGCGTACTGTCCTCCTATCGCCATCTGGCGGCGACGACAGAGGCGATCGATACCGTGACTTCGGACGACCGCGCGATGGTGAACCTGCCGCTGTTCCATGTCGGCGGCACCAGTGGCGTGTACCGAATGCTGGTGCGCGGCGGGTCCATCGCGCTGGTCGAGTCATTCGACACCCAGACCTTCTGGGACACCGTGCGCCGGACCGGCGCCACCACCACGACGCTGCTCGGCGCGATGATCCCGTTCCTGATGAAGGCGCCGCCGAGCCCCCGCGATCGTGATCATACGTTCCGGCAAGCGATCATGGTGCCGCTGGCCGACGACGCGGCGGAGTTCACCGCGCGTTTCGGCGTCGACATCTACACGGTCTTCAACATGACGGAGATCTCGTGCCCGATCGTTTCGGTGTGCAATCCCGACGTGCCCAAGACCTGCGGCCGCATCCGCGCCGGCTTCGAGGCGCGGGTGGTCGATGCCAACAACGTCGAGGTGCCGCACGGTACCGTCGGCGAGCTGATGGTGCGCGCCGACGAACCCTGGACCATGAACCACGGCTACAACGCCAACCCGGAGGCGACCGCGCGCGCCTGGCGCAATGGCTGGTTCCACACCGGCGACGCGTTTCGCCGCGACGATGCCGGCAATTTTTTCTTCGTCGACCGCATCAAGGATGCCATCCGCCGCCGCGGCGAGAACATCTCCTCCTTCGAGGTCGAGGCCGAGATCGGCGCACATCCGAAGGTGCGCGAAAGTGCCGTGGTCGGCGTCCCCAGCGAGTTCGGCGAGGACGAGGTCATGGCCGTCGTCTCTCCCGTGCCCGGGGCCGACATCGACCCGCTCGAGATCATCTCGTTCCTGACGCCGCGGCTGCCGCACTTCATGGTGCCGCGCTACGTCCGCCTTCTGGCGGAACTGCCGAAGACGCCGACGCAGAAGATCGAGAAGCACGTGCTGCGCTCGGAAGGCGTGACCGGCGACACCTGGGATCGCGAGCGGGCGGGGATCCGCCTCAAGCGCGAGAAGCTGACCGCCGGAGATTTGAAGGTTACACGATGAAGGACGATACCAAGTTGCGCGCCGATCTCAGGCTCGTTCTCGACGCCCAGGCCGCGCGTCTCGATGCGGCGCGCCCCGCAGCCGTCGCGCGCCAGGACAAGCGTGGCCGCTGGACGGTGCGCCGTGCGGTCGAAGCCATCGCAGATCACGACAGCTTCGTCGAATATGGCGGGCTGGTGCGTCCTGCGACCAAGGGCATGGAAGGCGCGGCCGACGGGCTCGTGATGGGAACGGCCAAGGTCGGCGGACGGCCGATCGATCTGGTGCTCTACGACTACTCGGTCTATGCCGGCACCCAGAGTGCGATGAACCACGCCAAGATCACGCGGATGTTCTCGCATGCCGAGAAACACCGGCTGCCGGTGATCTGCTGGCTCGACGGCGGCGGCGCCCGGCCACACGATATGCACGTTACCGCAAGGCCCTCGACGCCGACCTTCGTTGTGTATGCCCGCCTGTCCGGCCTCGTGCCGACGGTCGGCATCTCGCCGGGCCGCGCCTTTGCGGGGCACGCCAATCTCGCCGGTCTGTGTGACGTCCTGATCGCCACCGAGGATTCGGCCATGGGCATGGCGGGGCCACCGCTGGTCGAAGCCGCGCTCGGCAAGAAATACACGCCGGAAGAGATCGGCCCGTCGTCGGTGCACTATGCCTCCGGCGTGATCGACATCCTCGTCAAGGACGAGGAAGAGGCGATCGCGGCGGCGAAGAAATATCTCGGTTATTTCGACATGCAGCAGCCGGCGGGCGAGGCACCGGACCAGACGCTGCTGCGCGACCTCGTGCCGGAAAATCCGCGCCGGGCCTACAATGTCCGCACCGTGATCCAGACGCTCTGCGACCTCGACAGCGTGCTGGAGGTCAAGGCGGGCTACGGCAAGGCGGCGGTCACAGCGTTCGGCCGCATCGCGGGCCGCACCGTGGGCATGGTCGCCAATCAGCCGATGTATCTCGCCGGTGCCATGGATACGCCTGCCTGCCTGAAGATGGCGCGCTTCATCCAGATCTGCGACGCTTTCGACATTCCGCTCGTCGTCCTCTGCGACACGCCCGGCTTAATGGTCGGACCAGAGGTCGAGAAGACCGGGTTGATGCGTCACAGCGCGCGCGTGCTGTCGGCGCTCGCCAACGCCACCATTCCGGTGCTGACGGTGGTGCTGCGCAAGGCCTACGGCCTCGGCTATTACATCATGGGCTCGCGCCCGCTCGAGCCGGCGGTCCTTGTTGCGTGGCCTACTGCCGAGTTCGGCGGTATGGGTCTCGAAGGCGCCGTCAACATCATCTACGCGAAGGAGCTTGCGGCTGCGGCGACGCCGGAGGAGCGTGCCGAGCTGCATGCCGGCCTGACCGCGGAGCTGAAGCGCTCGAACACAGCGGTCGAAAGCGGTGCCAAGTTCCTCTACGATGACGTGATCGATCCCGCCGACACGCGCGATATCCTCGTCAAGACGCTGGAGACACTACAGCAGCCCGCGCCGCGCACGACGCGCAAGCGGATCATTGAGCCGTTCTGAGGGCGCAACATGATGAAAGAACTCTGAACCGCGACGAGAAACGGCTGCTGCAACGCGCCGCCGCGATCGCCTTTGGCTGCGAATAATCGAACCGCAGAGTGAGTCAGGTCGAGAAAATAGAAAGGTATCTGAATGGCACGGCTGGAAGCTAAATCGGAGGTCAGCGGCTTCGTCTGGAAGGTGGAAACCGAACTTGGCAAGCGCGTCGCGAAGGGCGACACGCTCATCCTTATCGAATCCATGAAGATGGAGATACCTGTGGTGGCGGAAGCTGACGGTGTGGTCGTGAAGATCTCGGTCGAGGAGGGTGCCGCCGTCAACGAGGGCAACACGGTTGCCGTGTTGGAGATATGAGGCGCGCTGGAAGAAAGAGCCTTTAACGGTGTGCGGACGCAGCCATTCCACCTCACGAAATTGAAACACGGTCCGCGTCGAGCGGGTGAGCAGAAGCTATGCAATGGTGTCCGGCGCCTCCTGGTTTGCCGAGAGCTGCAACGGGCCCGCCTGTGTGGCAGAACGGGGTATCCATGAAGGCGCAAGTGTGCGCATAGCGGAACATCAACTCGCGCCTTGAAGCAAGAACGTTCAAAACCAAGAGGAACGCATGTCTGAAGCATACATTATCGACGCTGTTCGCACGCCGCGGGGCATCGGCAAGCCGGGCAAGGGGGCGCTGTCGCACCTCCATCCGCAGCAGGTGGCCGCAACGGTGCTCAAGGCGCTCAAGGAGCGCAACAACCTTGATACGTCAACGGTCGATGACATCATCTGGTCGACGTCGACCCAGGAAGGCAAGCAGGGCGGCGATCTCGGACGCATGTCGGCGCTCGCCGCCGGGTACGACATCAACGCCAGCGCCACGACGCTGGATCGCTTCTGCGGCGGCGGTATTACATCGGTCAACCTGGCAGCCGCGTCGGTGATGTCGGGAATGGAGGATTGCGTCATCGCCGGAGGTACCGAGATGATGAGCTATCAACAGGCCTTGGCAGCCGAGCGGTCCAAGGCGGGACAGCCGGCGCGGCTGATGGGGGCGGGCAATGCGGCGCTCGATGCCATCCACCCGCAGTCTCACCAGGGGGTGTGCGGCGACGCCATTGCGACCCGCGAAGGCATCAGCCGCGAGGCCTGCGATGCCCTGGCGCTGGTCAGCCAACAGCGCGCCAAGAGGGCAATCGACGAAGGCCGCTTCGCCAAGTCGATGGTGCCTGTCTACAACGAGGACGGCAGCGTTGCCCTCAATCGTGAGGAATTCCCGCGCCCGGAGACGACGGCTGAAGGCCTTGCCGCGCTCAAGCCCAGTTTCGAGCAGCTTGCCGATTTCGATCTCGGCAACGGCGTGACGTTCAAGAAGCAGATCCAGCGCCGCTACGCCGGCCTCGAATGGAAAGGCGTGCATCATGCCGGCAACAGCTCGGGCGTGGTGGACGGCGCAGCCGCGGTCCTGATCACGTCGAAAGAGTACGCTGCGAAAAACGGCCTCAAGCCGCGCGGTCGGATCGTAGCCTATGCCAATCAGGGCGACGACCCGACGCTGATGCTGAACGCTCCGGTTCCGGCCGCCAAGAAGGTTCTCGCCAAGGCTGGCCTGACCACGGACGAGATCGACGTCTGGGAGATCAACGAGGCCTTTGCGGTCGTCGCCGAGAAGTTCATTCGCGATCTCGAGCTTGATCGTGAAAAGGTCAACATCAATGGCGGCTCGATCGCACTCGGCCACCCGATCGGCGCAACCGGATCGATTTTGATTGGCACCGCGCTCGACGAGCTCGAGCGAAGCGGTGGACGCTATGGTCTCGTCACCATGTGTGCCGCCGGCGGAATGGCGCCGGCCATCATCATCGAACGCATCTGACCAGAAAGGGGTACTGCAATGAAACTCGATTCATCGGTTGCCGCGGTGGTCTCCGGCGGCGCCTCCGGCCTCGGCGCAGCCACCTCGCGCGCGCTTGCTGCCCAAGGCGTAAAGGTCGCCATCTTCGACTTCAACGTGGAGAAGGGCGAAGCCGTCGCCAAGGAAATCGGCGGCGTGTTCTGCAAGGTCGATGTCACTTCTGACGCCGAGGTCGATGCGGCCTTTGCCAAGGCCCGTGCGGCGCACGGCCAGGAGCGTATCCTGGTGAACTGCGCAGGCACCGGCAACGCGGTGAAGACCGCCGGCCGGGACAAGAGCACCGGCGAACCCACCCACTTTCCGCTCGATGCCTTCAACCGCATCATCCAGATCAACCTTGTCGGCACTTTCCGCTGCATCGCGAAGTCGGCGAAGGGCATGCTGTCGCTGACCCGCTGGAGGACGGTGAGCGCGGCGCGATCGTCAACACCGCTTCGGTCGCGGCCGAGGACGGGTAGATGGGGCAGGCCGCGTATTCGGCTTCCAAGGGCGGCGTCGTCGGCATGACGCTGCCGATCGCGCGCGACCTGATGAACGAGGGCATCCGCGTCAACACCATCCTGCCGGGCATCTTCAACACGCCGCTGCTGCAGGGAGCGCCGGAAAACGTCAAGGCAGCGCTCAGCGCCTCGGTGCCGTTCCCAAAGCGCCTCGGCCTGCCCGAGGAATATGCACAGCTCGCGCTGACCATGATCACCAACGGCTACTTCAACGGCGAAGACGTCCGCCTCGACGGTGCCATCCGCATGGCCCCCCGCTAGGCCATTTCGCATAAGAGAGGGCGACCGGTCATCAGATCCGATCGCCCAATGATTGCCTGTTGACCCGGACGAGAGCCTTTCCCGTTCCGATGGAATCGGAACGAGGCGCGTCTTCTTGACGCGAGCCGGGGTCCACCTCGCTCGAAAACGGTCTAATCGACCGTGATTGCCGTGACCTGGATCCAGTCGTTGCCGTCGAACTTCTGCACGACCAGCCGCTTGAACGGGACATAATTGTCCGGTGTCGTCGTGTAGGTGGTGCCGGGCAGCAGCGAGGGCGCGGGAACGTTGTTCATATGCGTGGCCTGGTACAGTAGGTTCTCCCGCGTGAGGTTGTCTCCGCAGGCCTCTATGATCTTTCCCATGACGTAGGCGAACGAATAGACCGCAAAGCCGATCTCGTTCTTGGGGTCTTCGCTGGGGAGATACTTCTTCATGAACGCCTGATAGGCGACGACATCAGGGTCTTCGGCCCATTTGGGGCTCGACACCTGCTTGTAAGGGGTGGCCGCGATGATGCCGGTGACGGAATCGAAGCCCGCGGCCTCGAGGAATTGCCGGCCGACCGACGGGCTGACAACCAGCTGCAGCGGCTTCCAGTCGAGTTCATAGGCCTTCTTCATCGATTGCGAGGCGGCCTTGCCGAGCGAGACGTTGAAGAACACGTCGGCGCCGGACGATTTGAGCTGCGCGATCGGGGAATCCATCGTGGGATCGGTCAGCTCGTAGGTGACCTCCTTGACGATCATGGTGGAGGCCTTGTCGCCGAGGCCCTTCTTGAAGCCTGAGACGTAGTCGCGGCCGAAATCGTCGTTCTGCATGAGGATCGCGATCTTGGCGTCCGGCTTCACGGACAGCAGGTACTTCGCGAGGATCTCCCCTTCGGTGCCGTAGAGATGGAACGCGGGCGTTGACCACTTGAAGGCTTTTGGCTGATTCCACTTGTTCGCGCCCGTCGAAACCAGCAGCTGCGGCACGCCCTTGCTGTTGAGGTATTTCTGGACGGAGGACTGCGCCGCCGTCCCGGACGATCCGAACAGCGCGAGCACGCCGTCGTTCTCGACCAGCTTGCGGGTCTGTTCGACGGTCTTGGGCGGCGAGAAGGCATCGTCGAGGGAGATCAGAGTGATCTTGCGGCCGTTGATGCCGCCTTTCTCCTCGTTTAGCATCCTGAAATAGGCGACCTCGGTGCGGCCCTGGATGCCATGGATCGACAGCGGGCCACTATAGGGCATGGTCTGGCCGAGCTTGATCTCGGTATCCGAGGCGCCTTCGTCGTATTTCTTCTCGGCGGCCGTTGCGCCTGTCACAAAAAGCAGCCCGGCCGATAGGGCTGATATGGCCGACAAGAGTTTCTTCATTTCTTCCTCCCGATTATGTCGGTTTTTCACCCTGATCCGGGTGTACTTGCCTTTGCGGCGAGTTCTTCGCGAAGCTGTCGCTTGACGATCTTGCCGCTCGCGGTGCGTGGCAGCTCCTCGAAGCGGATGTCGACGTGGACCGGCAGCTTGAAAGTCGCGAGCCTTGGGCGCAGGTGCTCGATCACCTGTTCGGGACTGAGGTGCGATCCCGCCCTTGCGCGCACGACGGCTCCGACGCGTTCACCGAGCACGCGGTCGGGGATGCCGACGATGGCAGCCTCGAAGATGTCGGGATGAGCGAGCAGGGCGTCCTCGATCTCGACGCAGTAGATGTTCTCGCCGCCGCGTATCAACATGTCCTTGACGCGATCGAGCAGGTAGACAAAGCCGTCCGCGTCCATCCGGACGATGTCGCCCGTCCGGTACCATCCATCGCGAAACGCAGCCGCAGTCGCCTGCGGATTGTTCCAGTAGCCTTTCACGACGTTGCCGCCGTAGATTTCGAGCTCGCCGATGGCGCCGACGGGCAGCGTGTTTCCGGCATCGTCGATGACGCGCAGGTCGCATCCGGGAACGGCCGGCCCGACCGAGTCCGGCCGCGCCAGATAGTCCTCGGCCCCGTTCGACGTCGAGACCGAGGACGTCTCGGTAGCGCCATAGCCTGTGCCTCCGAATTTGCCGGGGAACAGCGCGGCGACCTTCCGGGTCAACTCCGGCGATGCGGCGGCGCCGCCGTAGGACAGGCCTTCAAGGCTCGAAACGTCACGGCCCTGGAAGTCCGGCGATTCCAGCAATTGCCACGTCATCGATGGCACGCCGGACATGCCGTTGACGCGCTCGCGCTCGATCAGCTCGAGCGCCGCTTCGGCATTCCACTTGTACATCAGCACGATCTTCGCGCCGTTCGCCAAGGCCGGGATCATGATCGAGTGGCACCCCGTGACGTGAAAGAACGGGACCGGCAGCAGGACCGCCTTCTGCGCGTCCGGCGGTGCGGGCAGCGGATCGCCGCGCCGGATCGCCGCGCGGGCCCCCGAGAACGTAATGTTCACGAGGTTGCACATGATGTTGCGATGCGTTCCCAGCGCTCCCTTGGAGCGGCCGGTGGTGCCCGATGTGTAGAGGATGGTTGCGTCGTCATCCGGCTGAATGTCCCGATCGGGGGGCGCCCGGTCCGGCAGCGCGTGGTAATTCGATCTTGGGCCGATCAGATCCTCGAGCGCGGTCGCATCGTCCCGGGTCTCGGGCGCAGCGCGCACTGCGATAAGCGCGGCGGTGTGGTCCCCCGGGGCGAGCGATTTGAGCCGAGCCAGACGCTCACCATCGAGGATGGCGACGCATGCGCCGGAATCGCGCAGACCATAGGCGAGGTCGTCCCCGGTCCCCCAGGCATTGAGCGGCACCGCAACCGCGCCGATGACCGTCGCCGCCCAGAACGCCAGCGGCCATTCCGGGAAATTCCGCATGGCGATGGCGACGCGATCTCCCTTCTGCACGCCGTAATCATCGACCAACCGCCACGCCAGGGCAGATGCGGCACGATAGTGTCCGCGAAAGGAGACGCGCTCGTTGCCAAAGACGATGTAGGTGCGGTCACCCCAAAGCTTGCTTGCCTCGAAGATCGCGCGGAGATCGCGGTGGGCGTTCTTGTAGACCCGGACGGGACGGCCTGCGATGTCGAGCGTTTCCATCTCGAACGGAGCACCTGCAGCGGTCAGGATGGCGTAAGTCTCCTGGAGCGAGACCACCGGCCAATCGCGTCGCGGGCTGTTCATGGCAGCGACCTGCCTGAAGGAGCTATAGGTGGCGGCATGCGCTCTTCTCCGTTGCGCACGGCTCAACCATGCGCCGAACATTGTTGGCAGGGCGTAATTCAACGAAAGCGCCGCGCGACAAAACCTTGAGTGATCGCTCGAGATGCGGCTTGCGTTGAGCTGCTGGCGAGCGGTCACTCATGCGCGAGACGACGTATCGTCAGGTCCCGGCACTCTCCCAGTTTTTGCCGTTGAAGCGTTCGAGCGTCATGAATTTCACGACGCGATAATCGGTCCGACTGGTGTTGATCAGGCTGCCCGGCAGGAGTCCGGGATTGCGAAAATCCTTCAGACTGGCGGCCTGGCGCATGATGTTCTCGCGCGTCAGGTCGTCGCCGCATTGTCGCAGCACCTGCACCAGCATTTGACTGAAGGTCCATCCGGACAGGAAGAAGGTATCGGACGAATTGGCGGTTGGCAGGTATTCATTGAGCCATTCGTAGAATGGTTTCAGCTCGGGGTCGTCGCGCCACCGCGGATCGGAGGGATCCTTCATGTAGCGCGCGGTCTTGATGCCGACGCAACGCTCGAGGCCGGCCGGTATCAGGGTCGCACTCATCGACGCCGACCCTGAATGCAGATAGGTGTCGGGTTGCCAGTTCAGTTCGTAGATCTTGCGGATGGCTTGGGCCGCCTGCTTGGCATAGGCAAACAGCATGACGGTGTCGACGCCGACCGACTTCAGTTTGACAATCTGCGAGTCGATCGTCGGATCGGTGGGAGTAAAGCTCTCGCTCGCCACGATCGCCGCAGCCTTCGATCCCAAGCCATCGGAAAGGCCAGACAACATCTCCTTGCCAAAATCATCGTATTGGTAGAGCACGCCGATCTTGGGGTTGGCATTGACAGCCAGGATCTGCTTGCCGAAGAAGATTCCCTCGGAGCGTAGCGTCGGCTGAAAGCCGATGGTCCACGGAAATTTCTCCGGATTGGCGAACTGCTCGGAGCCGGCGGCGACGAACAGCTGAGGCACCTTGTTGGAGTTCAGATAGGTGCGTGTCGCAAGGTTCAGCGGGGTGCCGAGCATGCCGAACATCAACGCCACTTCTTCCTGCTCGACCAGGCGGCGAGTCTGCTCGACCGCTTTTGGCGGGCTATAGCCGTCGTCGACCGTAATGAAGTTGATCTTGCGGCCATTGATGCCGCCGCGATCGTTGATCATCTTGAAATAGGCCGCTTCGGCCTGGCCGAGCTGACCATAGGCTGAGGCAGGACCGCTATAGGCGATGGTCTGGCCGACCTTGATTTCGGTGTCGCTGACGCCAGGGCCGTATTTCTTCTCGGCCCAGGCGCGGTCCTTTGGTGCAAGCGTGGCGGCAAGTGTGGCAAGCGACGCGAGCGCGATCGTTCGCCGAGAGACGTTCGGCATGATGTCCTCCTTGTGCTTCCCTACGTCGTCCGCCGGGCCGTCGGCACCGGCGGATCTGGTCCTAGGCCCTCTTGTGGGGGCCCATGAAACCAAACAGATATCCAGCCACCTTGCGCATCTGGATCTCCTCGGAGCCCTCGGTGATCCGGTAGCGCCGGTGATGGCGATAAATGTGCTCGAATGCCTTGTGGCGAGAGTAGCCGATGCCGCCGTGCACTTGCATGGCGCGGTCGGCCGCCTCGCAGCAGAGCCGGTTGGCCCAGTAATTACACATCGAGACCTTGTCGGAGAGCCGCTTCTCGACTTCGGGATGGGGCATGCTGTCCATTTCCCACGCGGTCTTGCGGATCAGCAGGCGCAGCATCTCGATCTGGGTGGCCAGCTCGACGAGCGGAAACTGGATGCCCTGGTTGACCGACAGCGGCTTGCCGAACGGCTTGCGCTGGTTGGCGTATTTGACGCTCTCGTTGACGCAATAGGCGGCGGCGCCGAGCGAACTCGCTGCCTGGCGGATGCGGTTCTCGTGCACGAAGGCCTGCGCCAGCGCGAGGCCGCGATCGATCTGTCCGAACATCGCGCTTTCCGGCACCCAGACATTGGTGAAACTGACGCGCGGATGGTCGGTCGGCATGTTGAAGGTCCACATATATTCCTCGACCTTCACGCCCGGCGAATTGGCCGGCACGAGGAATGCGGTGATGCCCTTGGCGTCGCCGTCCTCGCCGCTAGTGCGGGCAAACAGGCAGCAATGCGACGCTGTGTGCATGCCGGTGGTCCACATCTTCTCGCCGTTGATCAGCCAGCCGGCGACGCCGTCCCGGGTCTCGCGCACCGCGCGCGACTCCATGTGGGTGGCGTCGGAGCCGTGATGCGGCTCGGTCAATCCAAAGGTGACGCGGATCTTGCGGTCGAGCGATCCCCGGATGAACTTCTCCTTCTGCTCCTGTGTGCCGAAATCGCGCAGCATCACGATGAAGGGGAAGTTGCCGACCACGGAATGCTCGTTCTGCAGGTCGTTGTGCAAGCCGAGGCCCTGGGTTGCCAAATGCTCGCGGATCACGGCCATCCAGAGATTTCCGCCGCCCTGTCCGCCGAACTCCTTGGGTAGCGAGAAGCGGAAGAAACCGGCCTTGTCGGCCAGCGCCTTGGCCTTTTCGAGCAGCGCTTCCCATTCGGGACGGGGCAGGCCGTCATTGTCGAAATCGGTCCGCGCCCATTCGCGGCGATGGTCGAAGAAGCGCTCATTGTCGTCCTGCGCCTGCAGCGGCTTTATCTCGGCCTGGACGAAGGCGTCGATTTTCGCGAGATAGTCGACGAGATCTTTCGGAATGCTGAAATCCATTGCTGCTCAATCCTCTTTCTGGATATTCTGCTGGCCGGCGCGTGCGTCGAGCGCGCGGCGATAGCTGGCGTAGGCGGGCTGATCGATCTTCATCTTGTCGAGCGTGGTCTGCCAGAGATGGTCGGCGAGACCTGGGCTTTTCAGATCGAGCTCGCCGCGGTGGATACGGCCCGACAGTTCGGCTTCCAGTTCGTCCAGCGAGCCGTCCCGGCTCAGCAGCGCCTGCAATCGTTCGAGCGCCTCGCGTTCGACCGTCTCGCCGAAATTGATCTCGCGGGCGACGAGGTCGATCGCATTGGCGGCGACCCGCGCCTGAAAGGCGGCATTGGCCGGCAGCTGCGGCATCAACGTCTCGCGCAGCAGCTTCGAGACGGCAGTGAGAATGTCGGCGCCGCGGGGGTGGTCCAGCATGTCAGTCGGTCCCGGTCAGGATGCGCATCAAATCAAGTTCGTTCTCGGACACGCGCCGCGCGATCATCGCACGCTCCACGGTAGGGTCGCGCCCGCTGGTGAACCACTCCAGCATGCTGGCACAGCTCACGCCCCAGCGCAGGCTGCCGAGCACTTCCCAATAGTGCACGCGCGAGGGATCCGCGCGTTCGCCGCAGGCCGCCTCGTAGGCGTCGAACAATTGCTGCCGCGAGCCGAGCCCGCCAACGGGACGGTCGAGTTCGCCGAAACGCCATGGCGGCGTGGAGATCCAGGCGAGATCCTCGGCGGGATCGCCGATATGGGCGACTTCCCAGTCGAGCACCGCGCGCACGCCCTCGCTGCCGAAGATGATGTTGCCATTCCGGAAATCGCCATGCACCAGACGATATTGGTCGAGCGGCGCGGGTGCGTTCTGCGCAAGCCAGCGCAGCGCGAGGTCGAACACCGGCCGTGCGACGCCGAGGCTATCGTAGCGGCTGGCCAGCCGCGCCAGGATCACGTCGGCCGGCTTGAACGGCAGCGCCGGCAGGCGCGCGGCGTCGACCCTCGTCATGGTGCCCCGGATGGTGCCGAACTGCGAAGCGAGGTGAGCGCGCACGGCTGCGAACTTGGCGTCGCGCAACACCTTGCGTGCGATCGTCTCGCCTTCGATCCGCGTCATCAGAAAGCCCTCGCCGAGCCCGTCCTCGGGCACCAGCGTGTGCACGACGGTTGCCACCGGAACGCCGCTGCCATCGAGCAAGCGGATCAGATCGGCCTCAGCCTCCAGCGATAGCGATTCCGTGCTGCGCAGGCCGCCGGGCGAGCGGCGCAGGATCAGCGGGTGCAACACTCTGTCGCCGTCGACGGCGTCGAACGACCAGGTCTCCAGGGTCGCTCCCGCCGACAGCCGCCGCAGATGGGCGATGCCGCGCGCGCCCGGAACGATGCGGACCGTCATGGTCTCGAGGGCTTGGCTGAAGGCGTTGTCCATCGCGCTCATCCGTCGTGCCGCCATCCCTTGCGCTTGCTGCCGGTCGCGACGGCCGGCAGTTTTGCAGCCTCGAGCGTAAGCAATCGATCCGGATCGGTGTAGACCGCGCGGCACCAGATCTCGGTGACCTCGGTGCAGAGCCGCTTCAGCTCCAGCGGCCGTTCGAACGGCTCCATCTTCAGGATCGCAAAGGATTGGGCCGTGCCCTCGGCCATCATCGCAAGCGAGAGCGCTGCGGCATCGGGATCGATCGGCAGGCAGCGGCAGAGCTGGCGCTGGCGTTCCAGATGATCGCGCACGCGGATGATGTAGGCGCTGCGCATCTCGGCGCGCTTCCGGCCGATCTCAGGATCGACATAGCTCGCCTCGAAGAAGGCCCGCAGCAGCCCGCGATTGGCGCCGAAGATCTCGAAATAGCGAAGATTGTTCTCGTAGACGCGCTGGCGCAGCGTGTTGCCGGAGCGGACCCGGGAAGACGCGACGATGTCGTCGACCACTTTGGTGACGGTGCGGACGAAGATGTCGTCGGTGCTGCGGAAATAGAGGTAGAAGGTGCCCCGGCTCAGGCCGGTCAATTCGATAATGTCCTGGACGGTGGCGCGGATGTAGCCCTTGTCGGCGAACACGCGCCTCGCGGCATCGAGCAGGATCTGCTCGGTGGCCTCGGCCGAGTTGCGGGGCCGCCGCAGCTCTCCCGGCAGCGCGCCGCGGCGCACGGCGGCCGAGCGCGTGATGCGTCGTTTCCCTGTCACGTCTCTTCCCTGTCTCGCGTGCATGGATGCACGTCGTCGTTGCCGTAATAAACTGACACTGACGTCAGTATCAGACTTGCGTCTTGTCGCCGCCCGCGCGGTTCCCCTGCAGGTTTGTCAGGCCGTCGTTTCCGCGGCGGCGGGCCGGTGGGCGCGGGTCGCGGAGTGTGTCGGGCATTGCCCCTGAAACGTCTTCAGGCGCTTGAGCATCAATTGCTGTCCCTTCGGCGTCGCGGCGCCGCGCAAGGCGAGTGCATAGCCGTAGCCGACCCGCGGCTGGATATCCTCAATCTCGATCTCCGCGATGACCCAGTGCAACATCACCGAGCGAAACGTGTAGTCGAGATTGCGCAGCAACACCGCGGTATCGATGTCCGGCAGCAGCAGGCCTTCGGCGACGGCATCGTCGAGCAGCTTCATCCAGAAACTATCGCGCTTCTGGTTGAAAATCGCACTGCGCTCCTCGGAGGCGGACGCAGCGAGGATGCTGGTCCACAGCGCCCGATAGAACGCCGGATCGTCTTCGTAATAGCTGACTGCGAGCCGGGCGGCGCGCAGGATACGCTCCAGCGGATCCTGCGATTTGAAGCTCGCAAAGCGGGTGCCGAATCCCTTGATGTCCTCGAGCACGGCGACCAGCACGGCACGCTTTGAGCCGAACAGATTGTAGGGCGTGGCGAGGCTGACGCCGGCTTTTGCCGCGAGCGCGCGCATCGAGAGGCCGGCGTCACCGGTTTCGCGGATCAGGTCGCGCGCCGCCTTGATGATGCGCGAGCGCCGCTCTGCCTTTGCCGTGTCGCGTCGGTTTTCCATTCTCGCCTGCCTGCCGTACCCCTCGCGCGAACGATAAGCGCTGGTTGACACCCTGACAAATTTATATCACGTTATAAGAACGTGTTATAAAAATATTCGGCGCACGGACGGCGCGACGATGTCGGCCGGTTCGGAATCGTCGTCAGGGAGAAATGCCATGCGCATCTGCAATGGATCGTGGCTGTCGTCGCGCGCCTGCGTTCTGCTCGCCGGCGTGGTGCTCGCAGTCCAGTCGCCGGCCACGCTCCGTGCGGAGACTGCAAAGGGCGACATCAAGATCGGCAATATTGCGCCCTACAGCGGTCCGGCCTCGGCCTACAGCGCCTTCGCCAAGACCGAGGCGGCCTACATGAAGATGCTGAACGACAAGGGCGGCATCAACGGACGAAAGATCCAGTTCATCTCCTATGACGACGCCTACAGCCCGCCAAAGGCGGTCGAGCAGGCGCGCAAGCTCGTCGAGCAGGACGAGGTGCTGGCGATCTTCCAGGCGGTCGGCACGCCCTCGAACGCGGCCATGATGAAATACATGAACGCCAAGAAGGTGCCGCAGCTGTTCTCCGCCACAGGCGCGACCAAGTTTGGGGATCCTAAGAACTTTCCCTGGACGATGGGCTTCTCCACCTCGGTGTACCGGATCGAGAGCGCGATCTATGCGAAGTACATCCTGGCGATCTATCCGGAGGGGAAGGTCGCCGTGCTGTTTCCCAACGACGATTATGGCCGCGACATCTACGGCGGGTTCAAGGATGCGCTCGGCGCCAAGGCCAGGACGACGATCGTGGCAGAGGCGTCCTACGACAGCGCTGAGCCGACGATCGACTCCCAGATCGGCAAGCTGAAGGCGTCGGGGGCTGACATCTTCGTCAACTTCTCGACGCCGCGGTTTGGCGCGTTGGCGATCCGGAGGGTGGCCGAGCTCGGCTGGAAGCCGGTCCAGTTCATCAACACCACCGCCGCGGCGATCTCGAACTTCAAGACTGCCGGGTTGGAGAATGCAATCGGCCTGATCACCGCAACTTCGATGAAGGAGGCGAACGATCCTCGCTACGCAGATGACCCCGGCATCAAGGAATATCTCGATTTCATGAAGCGCTACAATCCGGAGGGTGACATCGCCAATGGCCAGAACGCCTACGGATTTCTTGCCGCGCAAGTGTTGCAGAAGGTGCTTGAACAGTGCGGCGACGACCTGTCTCGCGACAACATCATGAAGCAGGCCGCCAACCTGAAGGAATTGAAGCTCGGCCTGCTGTTCGACGGTATCACCGTCAACACCAGCCCGACCAACTACTTCCCGATTACCCAGATGCAGATGCTGCGCTTCAACGGCACCAGCTACGACAAGGTCGGTTCGATCATGTCGGAGACGGTCATGCAGCCCGAAACGCGCGATTGAAGGGGAGAGCCTGCGATGACCGTGCAGCCAAAGATTTCTCCGATCGACTTCAAGTGCCTCAAATACGACGTGACGGACCATGTCGCGGTCGTCACGCTCAACCGGCCGGAGCGGCGCAATGCGCTCAACCGCCGCGCCTATGACGAGGTCGAGTCCGCCTTCCGCGCCGCGTCTGGTGATAACGAGGTCCGCTGCGTGGTCGTCACCGGCGCCGACCCGGCGTTCTGCGCCGGCGAGGACGTCAAGGAGATGATGACCGGCGAGAAGCGGGCGACGACGCCCGTGGTTCACCGTCCGCCGACGCCTGCGGCCATGGCCGCGCTGGAGTGCCAAGTGCCGGTGATCGCCGCCGTGAACGGCTCGGCGGTCGGCTGGGGCATGGAGCTGGCGCTCTACGCCGATATTCGCCTAGCCTCGGAGAGAGCGAGCTTCGCCGAGCTCTTCATCCGCCGCGGATTGATTTGCGACGTCGGCGGGCTGCTGCGTTTGCCGGCTATCGTCGGTCCGGCGAAGGCGGCTGAACTGCTCTATACCGGCGACGTCATCGACGCGCGAGAAGCCGCCCGCATCGGCCTGGTCGGCGAGGTGACGGCGCATGGCGATCTCATGACAAAGGCCATGGGCCTTGCGGCGCGCATCGCGCGCAATTCGCCGCTGGCGCTGCGCTTCATGAAGGAAGGCCTGCGCCGCGCGACGCACGGCGACCCCCGCGAGGCCGGAAGCTGGGCCATCGAGGTGATCTACAAGCTGTTCGACACCGAGGATCACCACGAGGGCGTGCGCAGCTTCCTGGAGAAGCGGGAGCCCGTGTTCACCGGGCGCTGATATCGGAGACGAGCGGGGCCGAATCACCGTCCTCGCCAACGCCGCAACACCGCGACAAGCGGGGACTGCAACAGGGCCGGGAGGCGCGCGATGAGTTCGTGGGTCAGGATTGGCGATCGCGTCAAGACAAAGGCGGAGATGGACGCGCGCGCCCAACGCGCCGCGCGCGGATATGCCAGCCTCGGTGTCGGCTGCGGCGATGTCGTCGCGGTCTACATGCGCAACGATTTCGCTTTCATGGAAGCGTCGCTCGCGGCCGGCCTGTGCGGCGCCTATGTCGTACCGGTCAACTGGCACGACACGCCGGAGGAAGCCCGTTACGTCCTGGAGAATTCTGGCGCAAAGGTGCTGGTAATCCACGCCGACCTCTGGCGCAACATCGGCCATGCCGTTCCCGCCTCGGTTGCCGTGATCGTTGCCGAGACGCCGCCAGGTCTGCGCGGTTCGTACCGCGTCGGCGACGAGGCTGCAAAGGTCCCGGCCGGCATGACTGACTGGGAGAGCTGGCTTGCGGGCTTCGCGCCGGCGGCGCCGCCATTCCCGACGTCGCCAGGCTCGATGATCTACACCTCGGGTACGACGGGCCATCCCAAGGGCGTGCGCCGCCAGCCGCCGACGCCGGAGCAGGCCTTGGCCAGCCAGCAGATGATGCGCTTGGTCGGAGGTCTGACGGATTGGGCGGATCGCCTGGGCGATGTCGTGCTGCTGATTCCCGGACCGGCCTATCATTCCAGCCCGAACGGCTGGATGTTCTCGTTCTACAACATGGGTGCCAACATCATCGTCGAGCCCCGCTTCGAGCCCGAGCGGATGCTAGCCACGATCGCAAGCCATCGCGTCACCCATGCGCTGGTCGTGCCGACCATGTTCGTGAGATTGCTGGCGCTGCCGGCCGAGACACGGTCGCGCTACGACCTGTCGAGCCTGACGTTTGCCATGCATGTCGGTGCGCCCTGTCCGCCGCACGTCAAGCGCGGCATGATCGACTGGTGGGGCCCGGTCATCACCGAACACTATGGTTCGACCGAAGTGGGCGCGGTGACCTTCTGCACATCGGATGAATGGCTCGCGCATCCCGGTACCGTCGGGCAGCGTTTGCCCGGCTGTGCTGTCGTTGTCATGGACGAGGAGGGCAGGGAGCTGCCGCTCGGGCAATCCGGCGAGATCGTCTGCGGACGCGACCTCTATCCGGAATTCACCTATCACGACGACCCCGGCAAGCGCGCGAAGTCGGCGCGCGGCCATCTGGTCGCCACCGGCGACGTCGGCTTCTTCGACGCGGACGGATTCCTGTACCTCTCGGGCCGCGCCAGCGACATGATCATCTTCGGCGGCACCAACATCTATCCGGCCGAGATCGAGTCGGAGCTGATGAAGGTGCAGGGCGTCGCCGACTGCGCGGTGTTTGGGATACCTGACGACGAGTTCGGCGAGAAGGTCTGCGCCTTCATCCAGCCGGCCGCGGGTGCCGTGCTCGACGAGGAGGCCGTCCGCGCCGACCTGAAATCGCGGCTCGCCGGCTACAAGATCCCGCGGCGGATCGAGTTTGCCAGCACGCTGCCGCGCGAAGACACCGGCAAGATCTTCAAGCGAAAGCTGAAGGAGCCGTTCTGGCAGGGCACCGGCCGTTCGATCTGAGCGAACAGCGAAGGAGAGTTTCGTGGATCAACAATATGCTGCCTACAGCCTCATCACCTGCGAGATCGACCGCTCGATCCTGGTGATCACGCTCAATCGCCCCGATAAGCTCAATGCCTATACTGGCGCGATGGGCTCCGAAATCGAGGATGCCTTCCGCAAGGCCGATGCCGATGACGATATTCGCGCGATTATCGTCACCGGCGCGGGCCGCGCCTTCTGCGCTGGTGCCGACGTGTCCGGCGGCGCGTCGAGCTTCGATACGTCGGGCACGCATGGCGCCGGCGTCTTCGGCAATCGTCTGGCGGGGAGCGGTACGCGATCGGGCAGCGGCTTTGTCGATGCGATCTTCCGCTGCCGGAAGCCGTCGATCGCCGCCATCAACGGTCCTGCGGTCGGCATCGGGATCACCATGACGCTGCCGATGGACGTGCGCATCGCGGTCAAGGGTGCGAAGATCGGTTTCATTTTCGCCAGGCGCGGCCTGGTGCCGGAGGCCGGCAGCGCCTGGTTTCTCCCCAAGCTCGTCGGCCTGCCGCAGGCGCTACGTTGGGCGATCTCCGGTCGAACTTTTGGCGCCGAGGAGGCTTTAAGCGGCGGCCTCGTCAGCGAAACGACCGAACCTGCGGATCTCCTGGATCGCGCCAAGGAATTAGCGCTGGAATTGACCTCCGAGACCTCGGCCGTCTCGGTTGCGCTCACCCGGCAGATGCTGTGGCGCTTCGCCGGCGCACCGGATCCGTTCGAACTGTTGACGATCGATGGTCCGATCTCGCGGGAGCGTGGCGCTCACGCAGATGTACGCGAGGGCGTCGCCTCCTTTTTGGAGAAACGTTCGCCCACGTTTCCTGGGAAGGTATCCAGCGATATGCCCAGTCAATACCCTTGGTGGAACGATTAGCCGAGCGAGATAACTATCAAGACGTCATCGATGCCGCTCAGCGGATATCCCCTCCTCTACAGTGGACGCGCAAAGAACTGAAAAACCATCGATTTCACGTGAGCGTCTGAAGCCGGGAAGAAATGCTACGGCCACTTACTACGAGCAGGCAGCTTCTCCAAGGCTGGCTAGAACTACGTCTCCGGCGCGGCTGTAGGCCAACCTCGCTGGCCGCCGCCGGCCGTAGCGAGGGCTCGGTTGACGCGGCAGCCGACAGGCGGCCCGACCGCTGCGCGCCAACCTGCGGTCGTCAACGATGTCGATCAACCTCGCCCTACTCATCTCCTTCACAGCTCGCAATGGAGTAGCAGTCTAGATGACAGCGTCCGGACGAGAACGACAAGATTAAAGTGAACTGTCGACGAGGCGAGGGCGTGTCGTGACTGGACAGCGAGCCTCGCGAGTTCAACATGGCCGCCCTTGAAATATTGTTCAATCGACTTCCGCGGATGCCGCTCTGATACCGGAGGAGCACGATGTCTGAGCTGGAACAAAACATTCGCGAACGGGCGTATCGTGTGGGCCAGGCGCTGGGGTCTCAGCTGGAGGAGATCCTGCATTTGCCGGCCGAGACCATCCCAGGCCCTGCCGGGGGCGACGAAGCGTCGATGCGCGTCTGCGACCAGCAGCGCTTTTCGGATTCCAAATACACTTTCTCCGAGCAGCGCCCCTCGATGGCCCAAGACATGCAGAAGGGCCGTCGCACCGAAATCGAACCCCTCAATGGCTTCGTCGTGGATGAGGGTGGAAGCTGCCGCACTGACTAATATCGTCAAACGCGTTGAATGCGGTGAGCTGAAGCCGGATCCGAAGCACATCTCGGAGCTGCCATTGGATCGAGCGGTACCCTTACAGTCTCTCCCGCCAATCTTCCTGGAAGACGCCGCGTCTACTTGCGAGCACACGGCGGGTTGCCGCGCCCACAAGATGACGCATGCCTGCGGCCAAAGTCGCGGTCGCTCCAGTTAGGTATCGACCGGAATCGAATCTAGCGGCCGCTGCAATTCCTCTCATGGTACGTCGAAACGGCAGGTCCGAGAAATGGGATCCCCGCAAATCGACGTTGATTGCTTCTGGACCGGCTAGGTCTTTGAAGGAGTGCAGTCCGATTTGAAGGCGAGGCCCGGCAGTGAGCTGCATTGAGCAGAGAAGGCGAGCTTGAGCGCACTCACCGGGACGGTTATACTAATCCAATTCACTTTGACGCAGCGCACTGTCACCCTTCGGGCGCTGGCGTTATACCGAGCCTTGTTTGTGGGGCGGCGCAATGAACGAGTGCGGCAATGTCGAATGAACCGGTTGAGCTAGACGCGCTGGTTGTTGGTGCGGGCTTTGCGGGCCTCTACCAGCTGTTTCGCCTTCGGGACAACCTTGGCTTGAAAGTCAAGGCCGTAGAAGCGGCTCAGGGGGTTGGGGGCACGTGGTTCTGGAATCGCTACCCTGGAGCTCGGTGCGACTCTGAAAGCCATGTCTATTGGTATACGTTTTCCCTGGATTTGATGCGACAATGGGAGTGGTCCGAACGCTATCCGGGCCAAGCAGAAATTCTGCGTTATCTGAATTTCGTTGCCGACAAGCTCGACCTGAAACGCGACATTCAATTTGGTACCCGGGTTGCGTCGGCGCATTACGACGAAGCGACGAATCGCTGGCACATGCGTGCAGAAACGGGCGAGACCTTCATCGCGAAGTTTCTCATTACCGCGGTCGGCTGCCTCTCCTCTGCCAACGTGCCCGACATTCTGGGACTGAAGACCTTCAAGGGTGAGTGGTACCATACAGGGCAGTGGCCGCACGAAGGCGTCGAGTTTACGGGCAAGCGAGTGGGGATGATCGGCACCGGATCGACCGCCATCCAGGCGGCGCCGGTGATCGCCGATCAAGCCAAGCATCTGACCGTATTTCAGCGTACCGCGAACTATTCAGTACCAGCACGCAACATCCCATTGACGGCGGACTTCAAGCAATATGTCAAAAGCAGCGCCAGCGAAATACGTGCGACTACGCATCAAACCTACAATGGCATGGGCTTCAAGGTTTCGGAACGCAAAGCGGTCGACACGCCGCCAGAGGAGCGCGAGAGAATTTATGACGAGGCCTGGGAGCGTGGCGGGCTGCAGTTCCGCGCATCCTTTGAGGACATGCTCGTTTCTAAGGAAGCAAACGACACCGCTGCCGATTTCATAAAAAGGAAGATCCGCTCGATTGTGAAGGATCCCAAGACGGCGGCGGTCCTCGCTGACATTGATCATCCGTATGCGGCCAAGCGCCCGCCGATCGATACCGACTATTTTGAGACCTACAATCGGCCGAATGTCACGCTCGTGGACGTCAAAGCTGCGCCAATCCGGCAGATCTCCGAGATTGGAATCCGCACAGATCAGGCCGAGTACCCCCTAGACATCATAGTTTTTGCGACAGGGTTCGATGCGTTGACGGGACCGCTGCTCAAGATGGATATCCGCGGGCGGGGCGGGATCGCACTCAAGGATGTCTGGGAGGCAGGACCACGCAATTATCTAGGTTTGCAGGTCGCTGGTTTTCCAAACCTCTTCACCATCACGGGGCCCGGCAGTCCATCGGTTCTGTGCAACATGCCCGTAGCCATAGAGCAACATGTCGATTGGATCACCGATTGCATCGCTCATATGCGGACTAACGGGCTGGAGCGGATCGAGGCACGGGCCGACGCCGTCGAGAAATGGGTAAGCGAAGTCAACGAGGCTGCTGCCCGAACACTACTGCCGCAGGCAAAGCATTCCTGGTATCTCGGGGCGAATATTCCAGGCAAGCCGCAGGTGTTCATGCCATATGCGGGCGGCTTGGTCCGTTATCGCGAGATCTGTCAGAAGGTCGTCACCCGCGGCTACGAAGGTTTCGCTCTGTCATAGTCGTTTGCTATGAGTTCGGCTCGTCTTCCTCGGCGATGGTCCGGTCGTTAACCTGAATCGTGCCTAGCGGAGCTGCAAGCACCTATCCTTCCGAGGCCACCGCCCCTCACGGCCGAAGCGCGCCCCAGAAAGCCGCCAGCTGCAGGTGGAAAATCCTACAAGATTGACGCCCAAGCCGGTGTTCTTCTAAGTCGGGATGTGCGGAGCACAAGCCTACGCAGGTTGAGCTCCAGCATGTCTGCGAGGACCATTATCGTGCGTCGTGATTTTGACTAACACGTCCGAGTCTGACTCGAAGGCCACATCGCAGTCCGACACCGTTCTCGTCAGAGACAAGGCGCAAAAATGCCCCGTCAAGTCCGGGGCTAGAGTTTGCTTTGGAGGTCGTCTCTTTTGTCTGGCGCTCGGAGCTCAGAGATTCAAGCTCATCGCTTCCGGGTAATAGTGGAAGCCCTCCGATGTCTTGGCGATATGGCCGTAACCTGGCCAGGCAAAATGATAGGACATCACAGGAATCTTGTTTCCAGCAATCATATCCAGCAGTTTGACCCGGCTTTCAGCTGCCTGCTGCGGATCGGTGTCGTACGAGAACTGCATCCGCGGTTTTTCGAGCAGCAGTATCGGATGGTGAGTAAGATCACCGAGGAAGGCGAACGATTTCCCTGCCGACGAGACCATGAAGATTGTGTGACCTACGGTGTGGCCAGGAGCTGCCATGGCCTGCACGCCGGGAAGGAATTCCTGACCGTCCTTGAAGAACACAAGGCGATCTCGTACCGGCAGTAAGTTCTTGCGTGCATGAACGACAAAGTCCTTCAATGGACTGCCAAGCTTGCCTTCATCGGTCCAGAAATCGAAATCGCTCTGAGCTATGTAGTACTGTGCGTTGGGGAATAATGGCTTACCGTCCACGTCCACAATGCCGCCGATATGATCGATGTGCGCGTGTGATAAGACCACGGCGTCGATGTCGGCTGGTTTAATGCCAGCCTCTGCCATACTCTTCTGCTGACGGCCGGTGGTCGGTCCGAAGGCCTTAGACGTTCCCATGCCAGTGTCGAATAGAACTAGCCTATCACCCATATTCACGATTGGCGAATTCTGCTCCAGCACCACATTTTCCGCTGAGAGGAAATTGTCGCTCAGCATCTTCTTCACTTCTTCATCAGGCACGCCGATGAAGGTCCCTTTCGGAGGACCGAGTGGCAGCGGACCGTCAGAAACGACCGTCACTTCGGCGTCTCCGAGACCGAAGCGATAGAAATAAGCTGGCTGCGTCCCAAGCTTGGGTGCTCGCGCAAAAGCGTTACTGCCCAGCACGGTCGATGCGCCTAATCCTGCGCCGAGGGCGAGCAAGGAGCGCCGCGAAAGGTCGTATGTCATGTTTCCTCCTTTTGTTATTATGAAGTAACATAGCAGGATGCGCTCGTTCCCGAAGGCTGGCAAGGGGCGTCCGCCTTGTGCGAGCGAGCCGCCCGTATATCTCGCTCGTCGGCTCGAAATGACCCGCGTACTGCCGTAGATCGCTCCTGGTGAGCGGAGCTGCGTCATGTATCATTTGCGTCTGAGTTCTCCCGGGTCGCCATCTGTCCGCAGTTAAGGTTGAAAGGGAAATGACCGGCGCTGGATGAGCTCGACGTGAGGGACCACGAGTAGCCGTCCTTCCTTCGCGCTAAACACCTCGAGCGACAGGCGCCGTGCGCTCATCTTGCGATGTTAAGTCGTGAGTGTTCATTCCCGAAGCGGATCCGCTTCGCGAAAGTCCATGCGATGACCGGAATGGGCAAGGTGGATAGCGCGGCACCAGCGCATCGCGGTTCGATCCCGTGACGTATATTGAGCAGCAAGGCTGCGCCCAACTCTACCGGAAGGTACAATGCCCATTACCGAGGCTCCGGCCTCGCTCCACCTTTATGTCGCTTGATCAGCATGGCCTCGCTGATCTACAGTCGGGGCACAACACGACTGGTTGATTCAACAGCCGGATCACAGGGAGGTGCAGTTCGATGAGCGGACCCGTCACGCGTCGCACGCTTTTGGCCGGTGGCACGGCTACCTTGGTGGCCGCCCCATGGGTAGCCAGGGCACAGGCAAATACTCTCCGCATAGGCATGCAAAGCATCCTATCGGGACCCATCGCGCTGCTCGGCACCTCTTCGCGCAACTCGCTCCTAGTCGAGCAAGATCGCATCAATGCCGCTGGCGGCTTCCTGGGCCGGCAAATCGAGTTTGTATTCCGGGATTCCAAAGGCCAGCCGCAGGAAGCCGCGCGCGTCGCACGTGAACTGGTGAACACTGCAGGCTGCGAGCTGCTGGTCGATGCGGAAGCGTCGTCCGCCTCATTCGCGGTGCAGGAGGTTATGCGCGACCTCAATGTGGCCTGCATTCACACCAACAGCGAGACGTCATCGCTCACCGCAGATCCGAAGATCCGGGTGCCCACCGCATTTCGCGTGGCGCGTCAGGGCGTGCACGATGCTGTGGCCGGCAGCCTCTATCTCGCCGACTTCGCCAATGCCAAGAAAATCAACAAATGGGCGACCTGCTCACCGGACTACGCCTATGGGCGCGACACGACGGCGCAGTATCTGCAGTTTTTCAAGAAGTTCAAACCGGATGTCGAGGTCGTAACCGAGGCCTGGCCCAAGCTCGGCCAGCCGGACTTCACCGAAGTGATTACCAAACTTATCCAGGCCAAGCCGCAGGCGCTGTTCACGCTGCTGTATGCCGGCGATCTCTCGGCGTTCGTGAACCAGGGGAATGTCTATGCTCTGTTCGGGCAGATGACAGTCGCAACTCCGAACGTCGACTATCCAGTACTGGCCGCGATCAAGAATCTGCCCGCGGGCATCCAGTCGGCCACCCGCTATCTTGAGACATTCCCGGATACGCCGGCGAACAAGGAATGGGGTCAGGCGTACTTCAAAAGGTGGAACGAACGGCCGACTAATTGGTCCTGGCAGAATTCGGTCGCCATGCACTTCTATGAGGCAGCCATCAAGAAGGCCAATTCTCTGGACGGCAAGGCGATAGCGGCTGCCCTGACGGGACTGAAGATCAATTCGCCCTTTGGCGCCGACGGCACCATCACCATGCGGGACGATCACACGACAATCGGCTATGCGATCGGGTGGGGACAGACCATTCCGAAGGATCCTTTCATCACCGACATCAAACCCGCCGATTGGGGCAAGATTATCGAACTTGAGACGGAGTGGAAGAAGCAGCAGAATTACAGCTGACGATCGATGGACTTTAACGCGCTCGGCGTATGTTTTACGACGCCCGCCTGTGTGGTGACGCAGGCCACTAGCGGCCTGATCGTGGGCATGCTGTTATTCCTGGTGGCTGCCGGCTTGACGCTGATCTTCGGCGTTCTCAAGATCGTCAACTTCGCCCACGGCACCTTCTACATGCTAGGCGGCTATGTAGCTTACAGCGCATATGCCGCGACGGATAGTTACGCGCTCGCCGTGTTGGCGGGTGCGGTGGCCATGGCCTTGTTCGGCGTGCTCTTCGAACGCGTGCTGATGAGCCGGGTCTACGGCAGCAACGTGCTTATGCAGCTTCTGGTGTGCTACGCGGTGGTCCTAATCTTCGACGACATCGTCAAGAGTGTCTGGGGTCCCGAGTTCCGCGCCATGGGAATGCCGGCTGCCTTTCAGGTCCCGCCACTGTTCATTGCAGGCGGCGTCGTGCCCCCATTTTACGCCGTGCTGATCGGAATAGCAGCGCTGATAGCCATGGTGCTCAGCCTCGGGCTGTCCAGAACGCGCCTCGGCAAGACAGTTCGGGCCGCGGCGGTCAATCCGCAGATGGTCTCGGCACTCGGGGTCAATACGACGGTGCTATTCGCGATCGTCTTTGCGATCGGTGGCGGGCTCGCTGGCCTCGCAGGCGCGCTCGCGGGTCCCGTTCGCTCGCTTTCGCCCGGCATGGGCTTCTCGATCCTGATCGAGGGATTCATCGTCACCGTGATCGGCGGTATGGGCTCGATCGCTGGCGCGATGGTTGCGGCGCTCGTCATCGGGCTCGTTCGAGGCTTCGGCACGATCGGCTTCCCTGGCTTCACAGATGGGCTTATCTACATCGTCATGATTGGTATCTTGGTCCTGCGCCCGCAAGGACTGTTCGGCCGCCCTCTATGAATCGCAATCCTGCCTTGCGCGATGCCCTGTTCGCCGCGATCGTGCTGATCTTGGTGCTCGCGATCCCAATGTTGCATCGCAGCCCCGCCTTCGAGGATTTCATTATCCGTCTCAGCGCGATGGCGCTGTTCGCGACCTCGCTCAATCTGCTGGTCGGCAATACAGGAATGGTCTCATTCGGCCACGGAATGTTCTATGGCTTCGCCGCCTATGCATTTGGCCTCACGATGCAGTTGACGGAATTGTCTCTGCCGGTCGCGGCGCTATTCGCGGTGGCTCTGACGACCATCGCCGCTTTCGTGGTTGGCGCAATGTGCGTCCGACTAAGCACGGACTATTTCGCTTTCATCACCCTCGCGGTGCAGATGCTCTTCTTCAGCGTTATTGTTTCATGGCAGAGCCTGACGGGAGGTGATCAGGGGTTGCGCGGTGGTATTCCTCGCCGTCACATCTTGGGTTTCGATCTGGGCTCGCAGCTTCATCTATACCAGTTCTGCGCCATCGTAGCCGTGCTCGGATTGTTGGCGCTCCGCCATGTCTCGATGAGTCCGTTTGGGAATACGTTGCGCATGGTCCGCGACAATGCGGAACGTGCCAGCTTTGTCGGCATCGTCCTGTGGCGCGCCCGGCTGCTGGCATTCACGATCGCGGGCGGCTTCGCCGGGATTGGAGGCGTGCTGGCAGCCCTGTTCGTATCAGGCGCCTATCCCGAGCTGGCCGATTGGCCCAACTCGGGCCAAGCGATTTTTGCGGTCATGCTGGGAGGCATCAACAGCTTCCTTGGGCCCGTGCTGGGCGCGATGATCCTGCTCGCGCTGAACGATCTGGTACAGCGTTTTACGGAGTATCACGGACTTGTCCTGGGCGTCGTGATCCTCGCATTCGCGCTTGGCCTGCGCCGAGGCGTACTCGATTTCATCCACCTCGTCTGGAGCAAGCGCGCGCGATGAACGTTGAGATCAATCATCTCACGAAGTCATTCGGCGGCGTGCGCGCGATCGACGACGTGTCGCTTGCCTTTCCCTCCGGCAGCTTATCAGCAATTATCGGACCGAACGGGGCCGGCAAGACGACCTTCTTCAACCTGATCAGTGGCGCGTTCATCGCCGATTCTGGCGAGGTGCTGCTTGACCGTGAGGACATTCTCCAGCTCTCCAAAACGGAACGCATGCGGCGGGGCATTGGTCGTGCCTTCCAAGTCGCGAGTTGTTTTCCGACCATGACTGTGCGCGCGAACTTGATGGCTGCGGTCACGGCCCACGCCGGCCGCTGGGCCAGCCTATCTCATCGCTTTCCGTCTCCTGGCATGCGCGAGCGTGCCGACGATGTGATGGAGTTCGTCGGGTTGACCGATGTCGCCGATGTCGAGGCGAACATCCTCTCGCATGGCGATCAGAAGCTGCTCGATATCGCTCTTGCGCTCGCGTTGGAGCCCAAAGTGCTGTTGCTCGATGAACCTACGGCTGGCATGGGCCCGGACGAACGCTGGCGCATGATTGAGCGCGTTCGCGCTCTTTGGGAACGCCGAAAGCTAACCCTTATTTTCATCGAGCACGACATGGATATCGTCTTCAAGGTTGCCAGCAGCATTCGCGTGCTCTGCTACGGCAAGGTGCTGGCCGAGGGCACCCCAGACCAGATCCGCAACAACCAGGCTGTCATCGACGCCTATCTTGGGGCAGAGGAGAACGCAACTTGACCGAGCTCTTGCGTGCGGAGGGCGTAAGCGTGTTCTACGGCGCGAGCCAGATCCTATTCGGCGTCGATGCTGCGCTCCAGGAAAAGTGTACACTAGCGCTGCTCGGCCGAAATGGCGCGGGCAAGAGCACGACAATGAAGGCGCTCGCTGGCATTGTCCCAGTGCGCAGCGGCCGCATCTTCTTCGCTGGCCGCGACATCACGCACGCACCGCCTCACGCGCGCGCGCAACTGGGAATGGCTTATGTGCCGGAAGACCGGCAAGTATTCCCCGAGCACAGTGTGGAGGACAACCTCCTGATCGCGGCCAAGAGCGGCCCTGGTGGCCGGCGTGACTGGACGCTGCCGCGGATCTGGGAAACGTTCCCGCTTCTTACAAGGCTTCGATCCCGCCAGGCAGGCCGCCTTTCCGGTGGCGAGCAACAGCTGCTGGTGATCGCTCGTGCGCTGATGGGAAACCCGCTGGTCCTGCTGCTTGACGAGCCTAGCGAAGGGCTGGCGCCGATCATTGTCGCCGACATCAGCAGGGTCTTGCGAGAATTGGGCGCGGGTGGCGCCACGATATTGCTGGCTGAACAGAACATGCATTTCTGCCTGCGGATTGCACAGGAGGCGCTCGTCATCGATAAGGGCAAAGTCGTACATCGTGAAAGCACGACAGGCCTTTCAGGAAATGATGATATTCGAAGGCGCTATCTCGCGATGTAGACCCTGCGGAGCAGACATGACGCCTCCGACAGGTTGTTCCCGAAAGCCGACCTCCTGCCTCAGTCACGTGTCAGGCGGTCGCCGCGAGCACTGGCTTCGTCGTCACCGATGCTGCTGCATAATCAGCGAGCTATAAAATGAACGCATGGGACCCGCGCAGACCTCAGTTAAATTTGGCAGTAGGCCTGCTCCCTTGAGGTGAACTGACTGCGCTTAGGCCGGCGTTGGAGGGAAGCCTCTGACCCGAAGGAGATGAGAGAAGGGTTGATCCGAACCGCGCTGGCGGCGACAATAAGGCCGTGGCGGCTGTCATGGTTTGTGCAATTCGAGGTCCCCCAGTACGGCGTTCGTTACCTTCCCTCGCTCCGAGTCACGATGGTTTCGCGAGGCTATGGCGACCCGCTTCGTCCGGATCCTCAAGCAGTGCTACGCGATGTTCGCGATGGACTCGTAAGCCCGGAGAGGGATCGATCGATCTATGGTGTTGTAATTACGGGCTATAAACGCGACCTCGACAAGGATGCGACAGCTGCACTGCGGTCCTAGCCCAACGAACGCGAACGCCTCGCTTTGATATTCTCCAGGGTCAACCTTATGGTCATGGAAGGCGTGCCTTCCAATGACGAACTTGCGCGATAGGGAACGGCCGTATCAGAGTCAGTTGGCGAACTGATAAGGAAATACGCAAAAGCTTATCATTTGGGCGCTGGACGGGAGGTGGATGCCTGATTCGCCCGAATAGCAGACCGCAGCTAAAACCGCTGGAATGTCAACTATGGGGCAGAAGCCGAAACAGAGTTTGCCCGATGATGCCAATCAGTTGAGAGCTTATCAAGCGCTATGCGATGCGCGTGCTACGGCTCATCTTCTCGATGTGACGATGCAAACAGCAAAGAGTCCAGCGGGCACAGGAGATTGCGGCCTGCCACGCCCGCCGCAGAAGGCGATCTAACCTGTTGCGCGCGGGAGCATGCCCGTTGCCGCAATCTCTGCCGAAAGCTCTTCGATCGTCTTGCGTTGCTCCATGGCGGCTTTTCGGATCAGCGCAAAGGCGGCAGGTTCGGCAAGCGCATGCGAATGCATCACCTGGAGAACGGCGGCAAGTACGACACGACGTGACCGCAGGCGCTGCTCGAGTTTGACGATCTGTTGCTTCAATTCGCTTGTGCGTTCGTTTCGCTCGAATGCCATGACGAGCGCTGCATAGATGCCGGCCGATCGCAGCGGCTTGATGAGGAACGAAGCTGGGTCGAGCTCGAACACCAACTTCAGGCGGCTTGGGGTCTCGGTGCCGACCAGTGCGATGACAGGTGACCGCGCCAGGTACGCGCGTTGCGCCGGCTGCAGCAAGGGTAGGAACTCGTCATCGATCAGCGACAGGTCCGGTGCGAAGCCGACGGGCTCACCCGGCGTCCATGCGACACCCGCGATCCCGAGACGCTCGAACTGGCGTCGCACGATGATTGCATCGCGTTCGTCCTTGATGGCAACGAGCGCCTTGCGTCCGCGCAGCGAAAACGAAGACGGTCTGCTCATTTCACAACCCGCAAATGCGGCGCGCTCGGCAATGCGCCGCCCACCGAGATCTCCCTCGAAGGGCTGACCGCAACGTCGAGCTGCGTCAGGTAAGGATCAGGCTTAACAGGCGCGTCGGCTTCCCAGAAGATATCAAATTGTCCGTGCGGATTGGATACGGCCAGCCGCGGTGTAAGGACGCAATGATTGTTGCCGCCGTCGATCCAGACCGGCCCTTGCGGCGAATTGTAGCGATAGCCTGCCGCGGCGCGCCGCACCTCGGCGATGTCGGATGTGCCCGCGCGCTGCAGCGCGCGCGCCAGCAAATAGACCGCAACATAGGCGGATTGCCCGTCGACGGAGGGGCTGCTGTCGTCACCATACCGCGCCTTCCAGCGTGCGACGAACGCGCGGTTCTCCGGCAGGCGGATGCTCTCGAAATAGGCCGACGACGTGATGCAGCCGGCCGATGCCGGTCCGATGATCGCGAGTTCCGGCTCGCAGAGGCTGCAGCTCAACATGGGAATCTCCAGACCCGCGGCCTTGGTGCCGGCGTGAAAGGCGTGGATAAAGTCGTAGCTCGAGCTTCCGACCAACGTATTGAACACGACTGGCGGTTTGCGACGAACGATCTCGTCGACAATGTGATCGACGGCACCTTCGCCGAGTTCGAGCAGCCGTTCGGCGAGGATTTGGCCATCTGCCGCGCTGACCAGTTCACGGGTGACGCGATTTGTCTCCCAAGTCCAAACGTAGTTGGAGCCGACGCAGAAGATCTCCCGTGACAGATTGTCGAGCACGTATTGGACGAGCGGCAAGACGTTGTGATTTGGAGAAGCGCCAACATAAATCACGTTGTCGGAGCACTCGAAGCCTTCATAGCGCGCAGGATACCAGAGTAGGCGATCGGTGCGCTCCACGATGGGCAGCACTTGTTTGCGCGATGCGGACGTGTAGCAGCCGATGATGTGCTCGACGCGGACATTGCGGATGAGGTCGTCGCAGACCGTATGATACTCCGAGATGACGCCGTGGGGATCGCGAATATGGGGAGCGATCGAGAAATCAAACTCCGCCTGGTTGTTGATCTCGTCGACCGCCATTATGGCGCTCTTGAGGATCTCGCGGCCCATGGCCTGATAGGGCCCGGACTGCGAGCAGATGATGCCAACGGGAACAGACGATTTTGTCATTGCCGACTTTCGGTGGTGCAACGCGACAATGAAATCATCATCGGGGATGGCAGTGCAAGTAGCCTGCCGTTTTGCTGCGCAGCACTATCGAAATTTAGGCAGAGAGCATCGTTGACAATGCGATGGGCAGTTACTTAGACTTTTCTCCTAGGGGTTACCTGCCGAACCTTGCGTGCGCCGATCTGGCCGATGACGTCCAGCTCTTTGCACTAAGTGCTTCGTTCGATTGTGGACCCTAAGCGATAGATCATAGCCGCGGCATTTGAGCCATTCGTCGCCTCATTCGGGAGGGACGGGTGGCTTTTTTCGTTTGCCGCCGGGGAAGCTGGCGATGCGTCCGCGTCGCCAGTGAGGATAGCGCATGCGTGAAGACGACCGTGTGTCACATCGAGTGGGAGGATGATAAGCGATGGCGACAGCAGATCTCCACTATCTAGGACTCGTTGACGTCGGGCGGAAGATCCAGGCGAAGGAGCTATCGCCGGTCGAAGCGACCAAAGCGATGCTCGGGCGGATCGAGCAGCTCGACGGCAAGCTCAAGAGCTTTGCTTGTGTAATGGCCGACTCGGCGCTCGCCGAAGCGGCGGCGGCCGAGAAGGAGGTCGCTTCCGGCAAGATCAGGGGGCCGCTGCACGGCGTGCCGGTGGCGGTGAAGGACCTCTGCTGGGCAAAGGGCGCGCCCGCCGCGCACGGCATGACCATCCATCACGACTTTCGTCCAACCGAGGACGCAACTGTCGTGGCGCGGTTGAAGGAAGCCGGCGCAATCATTCTCGGCAAGCTGCAGCAGACCGAAGGCGCTTACGCCGATCATCACCCGAAGATCGACCCGCCGAAAAATCCGTGGAACGCGGATCTCTGGCCCGGCGCGTCCTCGAGCGGCTCCGGCGTCGCCACCGCGGCAGGGCTCTGCTTCGGCTCGCTCGGCACCGATACCGGCGGATCGATCCGCTTTCCGTCCGCGGCCAACGGTGTCACCGGGCTCAAGCCGACCTGGGGCCGCGTCAGCCGCTATGGCGCGTTCGAACTCGCGGCGACGCTGGACCACATCGGCCCGATGGCGCGGAGCGCGGTCGACTGCGGCGCCATCCTCGGCGTGATCGCGGGTCAGGACCCCAAGGACACGACGTCGGTCCCGCTGCTCGTGCCCGACTATCTCGCTGGTCTCTCCGGCGACCTGCGTGGCGTGACGATCGGCGTCGACCGGCGCTGGACCAGCGAAGGCACCGACGGCGATGCGGCCTTGGTGTTGACTGAGGGGTTGCGTGTGGCGGCCGACCTCGGCGCGAAGATCAAGGAGGTCACGTTCCCCGATGCGAAGGCGGTCATCGACGACTGGTTCCCGCTCTGCGGCATCGAGGTGGCCGTCGCGCACGAGGACACTTATCCTGCGCGCAAGGACGAGTACGGCCCGGCGCTCGCGAGCCTGCTCGATCTCGGCCGGCAGCAGTCCGGCATGGACTATCAGAAGATCGTGCTTCGCCGCGAGGCGTTTCGTGGCGCCGTCCGCCTTCTGTTCGAGTCGGTCGACCTCCTCGCGGTGCCGGCGCAGGCATTCGCGGCGCCAACCCTCGCCAAGATGGCGGCCCTCGGCGAGGACGCCTCCCTCATCTCTGGATTGCTCCGCTTTACGTGTCCGTTCGACATGACGGGAAGCCCGACCGTGACGCTGCCCGGGGGCTTCACCGCAAATGGCGGTCCGGTCGGCTTCCAGTTCGTCGGCCGTCACTTCGATGAGGCCGGCCTCGTTCGCGCAGGCGATGCGTTCCAGCGCCTTACCGACTGGCACAAGCGTCATCCCCCGATCTGAGCTGAGGAGCCGATCACATGTCCGAAGACTGGTTGAAGACATCCATCATGGCTGAACGCGCAGTCGCCAAGGGTGCGATCGGCGCGTCGCATAGTCTGACCATCGAGCAACAAGGTAGCTTCCACTACGTCTACGGTCCCTATGCCACGCCGACCTTGTCCATCGATCCGGGCGGAGTGGTCGTCGTCGAGACGGAAGACGCCTTCGGCGGCGTGCTCACCAAGGAGAGCGACAGCCCCACGGCCAAACTGAACTTCCCCTATCTCAACCCGCAATGCGGACCGATCGCCGTCAAAGGCGCCAAGAAGGGCGATTGCCTTGCAATCTATATCCGCGATGTCGAGACGCGGGGTGAACAGCCGGCCGGAACGACCTGCATTATTCCGGAGTTCGGGGGGTTGGTTGGAACAAGCTCGACGGCGCTGCTCAATCCGCCGCTGCCGGAGCGTGTGAAGAAGCTGCATGTCGACAGGACCGGCGTGCGCTGGAACGATAAGATCACGCTGCCCTACGAGCCGTTCATCGGCACAATCGGCGTCTCTCCGGAGATCGAGGCGATCTCGTCGCTGCAACCCGACTACCACGGCGGCAACATGGATCTGCCCGATGTCGCTCCCGGAGCAATCATCTATTTCCCGGTGCATACCGAGGGCGGGATGCTTTACGTCGGCGACTGCCATGCGACGCAGGGCGACGGTGAGCTCTCGGGCGTGGCGCTGGAGCAGCGCGCAACCGTCACGTTGCAGGTCGACCTGATCAAGAACTGGAGCTTCGCCTGGCCGCGGCTCGAAACGAAGGACTTCATCATGACGATCGGCAGCGCGCGTCCGCTTGAGGACGCGGCGCGTATCGCCTATCGCGAACTCGTGCGGTGGATGGCGGCCGATTACGGCTTCGACGAGATCGACGCCTACATGCTGCTCAGCCAAGCCGGCCGCATGCGGCTCGGCAACATGGTCGATCCAAAATACACGATGGGGGCATCCATCCTGAAGAATTACCTCAAGCCATGACATCCAGCCGCTCTCAGAAACAGGGGATATCACGATGAATTCGGGACGAAAGCTCAGAATGGTCTTGCTTGGCGCCATGCTCGGTACAGTGGCAGGCGCGAGTGTTGGTCGGGCGGCGGAACCGCCGTTGAAGGTAGGTCTGCTCGAGGATGTGTCCGGGGACCTCGCCTTCATGGGAATGCCAAAGCTGCATGGATCGCAGCTGGCAGTCGAGGAGATCAACAAAAGCGGTGGCATCCTGGGGCGACAGATCGAGCTGATTCACCTTGATCCGCAGGGCGACAACGCGCGCTATCAGGAGTTCGGCCGTCGACTGCTCAACCGCGACAAGGTCGACGTTCTGATCGGGGGCATCACCTCGGCTTCTCGCGAGGCGCTACGTCCCATCGTCGATCGCACCTCGACACCGTACTTCTACACCAATCAGTATGAAGGCGGCGTCTGTGACGCCAGCATGATTAGCATGGGTGCAGTGCCGGAGCAGCAATTCTCAACGTTGATTCCATGGATGGTCGAGAAATTCGGAAAGAAGGTCTATGTCATCGCCGCTGATTACAATTTCGGTCAAATCTCGGCCGAGTGGAACCGCAAGATCATGAAGGATCTCGGCGGCGAGGTCGTAGGCGAGGAGTTCATCCCGCTCGGCGTGTCGCAGTTCGCGCAGACGATCCAGAACATCCAGAAAGCGAAGCCGGATTGGCTACTCACGATCAATGTCGGCGCTGCGCAGGATTCATTCTTCGAGCAGGCGGCTGCGGCCAACCTCAATCTGCCGATGGGATCGTCGATCAAGGTCATGCTCGGCTTCGAGCACAAGCGGTTCAAGCCGCCTGCGCTTAACAACATGCATGCGACTGCGAATTGGTTTGAGGAGATCGACACGCCGGAAGCGACCGAGTTCAAGAAGCGCTGGCATGCGAAATTCCCTGACGAACTCTACATCAACGACATGGGCTACAATGCCTATAATGCGCTCTATATGTACAAGGCGCTGGTCGAGAAAGCGAAGTCGATCAAGCTCGACGACATGCGCAAGGTGATCGCGACCGGCGATGCATGCATCGACGCTCCCGAAGGCAAGGTGTGCATCGATCCTAAGAGCCAGCACACATCGCACCGCATGCGTCTGATCTCGGTCGGGCCGAAGCATGAGGTGAAAGTCGAGAAGGACTATGGGACGATCCAGCCGTACTGGCTTAGCGAAATCGGTTGCGATCTCACCAAGAAGAACGACAAGGACCAATACACGCCGAGCCACCTTCCGAAGAAATCGTGACGCCTGACGGGCACGGATTTTGCTCGTATTGAGAGTTGCCTGGACAAGGCCGGCGCCGCAACGATGCGGCGCCGGGATCGACAGAGGGACCAAGATGTCGGCTGAAGTATTCTCGGTATTCTATCAGTTCGCCGACGTGTTCGCGTTCCTCATTCTCTCGGCTGCAGGTCTTGCCATCGTGTTCGGTATGATGGGCGTCATCAACATGGCGCATGGCGAGTTCATCATGTGCGGCGCCTATGTCACCGTCGGCCTTGTGAATCTGGGCGTTCCGCTCGCAATTGCCCAGATCCTGGCCGCGCTCACGGCGGGGCTCATTGGTGTCCTTGTCGAGTTCCTGGTTGTCCGGCGCTTCTACAAGCGGCCGCTGGACTCTCTGCTCGCGACCTGGGGCCTTAGTCTGATCGTAACGCAATCGATGCTTCTGATCGTAGGCTCCGCGGTGCGGGGCATCGGAACGCCCGAGGGAAGTTTTGCGATCGGTGGCTATACGTTTTCGACCTATCGTCTGGTGCTGTTCGCGTGCGCGGTAGCGGTGCTGGCTGGTCTTTACATCATCTTCATGAAGACGCGATTCGGCGTGATCTCGCGCGCGACGATGCAGAATGCGGCCATGGCGAAGGCGCTGGGCGCGCGCACTGGCCGCATCTATGCGATCAGTTTCGGAATCGGCACGGGTCTCGCCGGGCTTTGCGGGGCCCTTTACGCACCAACCATGACGCTGATCCCGACAATGGGAGCGACCTTCGTGGTTGAAAGCTTTGTCACAGTCGTGATCGGAGGGGCGAACGTGCTGCTCGGAACAGCGCCGGCGGCCGTGTTGCTGGCGATAATCCGGATGGCGCTGAACGCGAGCTACGGCCAGATCATCGGGCAGATTGGCATGCTGGTCGCTGTTATTTTGATCATTCGGGTTCTGCCCGAGGGACTCTCCAGTGTTCTAGTTCGTCGTGGGCGCTAAAGGGAATTTGTGATGTTGAAGCTGCTGGAAGGTCCGCAGACGCTCGGACGTGGCAAGGTCTTCTGGTCTAGCTTCCTTGTCGTGCTCGCGGGCGCGCTGACATATCCGCTGTTCGCTGATTCCTACGACGTTGGCAATTTCGCCTACTTTCTGATCTGGATCTTCATGGCGCTCGGCCTATGCTTGATGTGGGGTTATGGCGGCATGCTATCGTTCGGTCAGACCTTGTTCTTCGGCATTGCCGGCTACGGGTATGGCGTGCTCGCGATCAACATGGGCGGCGGCACAGCAACGATCGTCGCGCTGATGCTCTCGGTTGTCCTAGCGATGGTGGCGGCGGGCATCCTCGGCTATTTCATGATTTGGGGCGGGATCAGCGGCATCTTCTTCGGTATCGTGACGCTGTCCGCGACCCTCGTGCTCGCCTTCTTCCTTGGCCAGACTGCAGGGCCGGAGTGGCACATAGGCTCGGCTCGGCTCAACGGCTTCAACGGCATGAAGGGCATGGACCCGCTGACCGTGGGCGACTTCTTTATCGAAGGATCGACGCTGTACTACGTCATGATCGCGTTGATCGTGATCGTCTACCTCGCGCTGCGCATGCTGGTGAATTCGGGCATAGGCAACGTCATCGTGGCAACGCGGGAAAACCCGCAGCGTGCCGAGATGCTAGGTTACGACGTCCGGAAATATCAGCTGCTGACTTTTGTGATTGGCAGCGGCCTCGCCGGCCTCAGCGGCGCGTTGTACACGTCCTGGGGACAGTTCATCACGCCGTCCAGCATCGGCCTGCCCGCTGCGGCAATGCCCATCATATGGGTAGCGTTCTCCGGACGGAGCGATCTGACCGCGACGCTGGTCGGATCGTTCCTGCTGCTGTTCGGCTTTCAGACTATCACGGTCTACAGCCAGCAGGCAGCACTCGTGTTGATGGGGGCGCTGCTGCTCGCCACGGTGATGCTGGCGCCGCAGGGTTTTGTGCTCGGCATCGGCAAGTTTGCTGCCGACTGGTGGAGCGGGCATCGGCGGCGCGAGGAGAGCCCCGTCATGGCGGAGGCTGGTCGCTTGCAATCGGAAGAGACCTGATCATGGCACTGGTCGAAGTCAAAGGCGTATCCAAGCATTTCGGCGGATTGACCGCAGTCTCCAAGGTCGACCTCGCCGTCAACGCCGGCGAGGTCCACTGCCTGATCGGCCCCAATGGCGCCGGCAAGAGCACATTGTTCAAGCTGATCGTGGGTCTTTACCCGCCGAGCCAGGGCAGCATCCTGTTCGATACCGTCGACATCACGGCTGAACGTCCATATGCGCGCGTGCAGCGGGGCATGAGCATCAAGATGCAGGCTCCAAGCGTGTTCAAGGAGCTGCCGGTTCGGCAAAACATCCGGATTGCGCTCCAGGAGCGATTATCCGGTGCGGAACGCATCGCCGAGGAGGATCGCCTGCTGACTCTGCTCAACCTCGGGCCGGACAGCGAGAAGCTCGCGGGTGCGCTGTCGCATGGCCAGCAGCAATGGCTCGAGATCGGGATGGCGCTGGCGCTGAAGCCTCAGCTCTTGCTGCTGGACGAGCCGACCGCCGGCATGTCTCCGGATGAAACGTTCAAGACCGGCGAGTTGATCAAGTCATTCAATGCCGAAGGCATGACGGTGCTTGTCGTCGAGCATGACATGGCCTTCGTGCGCCAGGTTGCCCAGCGCGTCACGGTGTTGCATCTCGGCAAGATTTTCGCGCGCGGCGATCTCAAAGGCATTTTGCAGGACGAAAAGGTCGCGCAAATCTATCTCGGTAAGACCCATGCTCACTAAACCCAATCCCACTGACCAGATTCTCGACGTGTCGGAATTGTGGGCGGGATACGGTGCGACGCCGATCCTGCAGGGCGTCACCATGTCGGTCTCGCGCGGCGAGATCGTCGGCGTGATCGGCCGTAACGGTGTAGGCAAATCGACTCTGATGCGGTGCCTGATCGGTTTGCTGCAGACCTGGCGTGGCATGATCAGCTTCATGGGGCAGGACATCACAAGGCTCGAAGCCGACGCGCGGGCGAGGGCAGGCTTCGGCTACATCCCGCAGGGACGCGATGTCTTTCCGCAGATGACTGTCGAGGAAAACCTGCAGGTGGGAGAGTTGATTGGCGGTCCCGGTGGCAAGAAGCTGCCTGAACTCGTCTATGAGTATTTTCCGAGACTGAAAGAACGCCGGCGGCAGGCCGCAGGCACCATGTCGGGCGGCGAGCAGCAACAGCTCGCCATAGGCCGTGCGCTGATCGGCAATCCGTCCTTGATGATCCTGGACGAGCCGTCCGAGGGAATCCAGCCCTCGATCGTCCAGCACATCTGCGAGGCGCTAAGGTCGTTTCGGAACGAGCTCGGCACCACGATTATCTTCGTGGAGCAAAATCTCGACACGATCCTGGCGATCGCCGAGCGTTGTTACATCATGGAGAAGGGCAAGATCACGCAATCGCTGGCAGGTGGCGAGGTCAACGAGGACAATGTTCGCGAGCAGCTCCTACTCTGAATGGCCACATGGCATGTTTTCAAGTCGTCAATAGGGAGGGAATGGACATGGATCTGGGACTCAAGGGAGCGAAGGTTCTCGTCACCGGCAGCACCAAGGGCATCGGCAGGGCGATCGCCGACACGTTTGCGGCCGAAGGCGCCAATGTCGGCATCTGCGCGCGCAACCAGGCCGACGTCGACAACGCGGTCACCGCGATCAAGGCGAAGGGCGTCGCCGCGTTCGGCAGCTCGGTCGACGTTTCCAACGGCCCGGCGCTCAAGGGCTGGGTCGAGGACATGGCCTCCAAGCTCGGCGGCATTGACATCGTCGTTGCCAACGTTAGTGCGCTGTCGATCGGACAGGACGAGGAGAGCTGGGAGAAGGAATTTTCGACCGACATGATGGGTACGGTGCGGCTGGTCAATGCAGCGATGCCGTATCTGGAGAAGAGCAAGGCCGGCGCGATCGTCACCATCTCCAGCGTGTCAGGCCGCGAGGTCGATTTCGCCAGCGGTCCCTACGGCACGTTCAAGGCCGCAATCATTCACTACACGCAAGGACTTGCCTTCCAGCTTGCCGGCAAAGGCATCCGCGCCAATTCGGTGTCGCCGGGCAACACCTATTTCGAGGGCGGTGTCTGGAATCAGATTAAGGACGGCAATCCCGAGCTGTACAAGAGCGCATTGGCGCTGAACCCTACCGGCCGCATGGGCACGCCACAGGAGATGGCGAACGGCGCGGTGTTCCTCGCCAGCAAGGCGGCGAGCTTCATCACGGGAACCAACCTCGTGGTCGATGGGGCCCTCACGCGCGGCGTGCAGTTCTAAGCATCGAGAGCCGCATGGTCACCGCACCGGGTCGGTTGCGGGAGTAGGTGGCCGAAGCCGCTTTCGACAACAAGAAGTCTGTCAAATGTCAGCAGAGCCAATTCACTACAAATCGATTATCGAACTCTCCGATCTGTTCCGCCGGGGCAAGCTGCTGCCCTCGAAGGTAACCGAGGCCATAGTGAGCCGGATCGACAAGCTCGATGGAAAGTTCCACAGCTACGCACTCGTTCTCGCTGAGCGCGCCATGGCGCAAGCGAAGCTATGTGACGCCGAGCTAGCGAAAGGCATCTGGCGCGGACCGCTGCACGGCGTGCCGATCGGATTGAAGGATCTCTGCTACACGACCTTTGTGCCGACTGCGGGCGGCACGACGATGCACGCCAAATTTATCCCGCCCTTCAACGCGACCATCGTGGACCGGCTCGAGCATGCCGGCGCCATCATACTCGGCAAGCTGAAGATGACTGAGGGCGCCTACACCAGTCATCATCCGAGCGACGAGGCACCTCTCAATCCCTGGGGCGTCGACTACTGGGTCGGCTCTTCCTCAAGCGGATCGGGCGCGGCAACCTCGGCGGGCCTATGCTTCGGTTCGATTGGCACTGATACTGGCGGCTCGATCCGGTTTCCGTCCGCAACCTGCGGACTGACAGGAATCAAGCCTACCTGGGGACGCGTCAGCCGTCACGGCGTGTTTCCGCTGGCGGACTCGCTCGACCATGTCGGGCCCATGTGCCGGAGCGCGGCCGATGCCGCCGCTATGCTTGGTGTCATCGCGGGCGCCGATGTGAATGATTCCACGGCCCTGCAGGCGCCGGTGCCGAACTATCTGGCCGGTGTCGGTGACGGCATCCGGGGCGTACGGATCGGCGTGGACCGCAGCTACATCCAGGACGGGGTCGATCCCCAGGTCGTCGCTGCGTTGCTGGATGCCGAACGCACGCTGGCAGCGCTCGGTGCCGATATCCGCGAGGTCAAGTTCCCGGCCTACCAGAAGCTTGTCAGCATGTGGATCCCGATGTGCTCGATCGAAACGGCGGAGGCGCACCTGGAGACCTATCCGTCGCGAAAATCGGAATACGGCCCCGATCTGGCGCAGCTGATCGAGCAGGGCAGGTCGATGAGCGGTGTCGAAATCGCGCAGATCCATCATGAGCGACTGAAGTTTTGCGGCAGTCTCGCCGCCTTGTTCGGCGATATCGACCTGCTGCTGATCCCGACAATGCCTGTGCCGATCCCAACGCTGACCAAGATGGGCGAATACGGTGCTGATCCGAACGTGCTGCTCAGTATCCTGCGCTTCACCGCAGTGTTCGACTTCTCGGGCAGCCCCACGATCACGCTGCCGAACGGGATGGCGTCGGACGGCCTGCCGCTCAGCATGCAGTTGGTGGGTCCGCATTTGTCCGAGGATGTGCTTGCCCGCGCTGGTCATGCCTTCCAGTCGGTGACGGACTGGCACACCCGGCGCGCGCCCATCGAATGAACGGTGTCACGGAATATCAAGACGCGCGCGCAATCTCCTAGCCTGCGGAGTCGCCTGGAAGATAGGGCTCATTTAGCGAGTCCGAGACGAAGTGGGTTGGTGAGCGCAGCGGTCAGTCGGCAACCGATATGACTTGGTCGCAAATGGAGCAGTTTCGCGAACTGATAAGGAAATTGCTGAAAGCTTATCAGTGACGGCCGGGCGTAGATAGGGTGACGCCGCCGGCCCAGCTAGCAGGCATGAGTTGTAGAAAGCCAGCTACGGCCATGAGCGGAAGTCAGATCGAACCGCATATCGTCGATCTCAGCGGATGGCTGGGTAAGCGCTTTTGGGGAGCCCCGAGAGCCCCGGACACCACCCAGATTCAATGACTTCCTACCGTCCGTAGGACTTGCAGTCAGTTACGGATTGGCCTAAGCGGCGCGGTCCGATCGACTGAAGCTATTTCGGCTCGGCCAGTTCGCTCGCAAGCGGCTGCAATCCCTTTGTCATATCGTCGAGACGCTTCTGCCATTCGGCTCCGGCCATGAAAGCGAGGACGGGAGCATCACCGGGTGAGCTCCTGATGTATTCGGGATCGTTGAGGCTCTCGGCGATCGTGGCTTCCAGCTTCTTCGCAATGTCATCGGGCGCGCCCTTCGGAAGCGCAAAGCCGCGTTCGGCGGTCATGATGACGGGAACGCCGGCTTCCTCGGCCGTGGGGACGCCGGGCAATGATAAGGAGCGGGCCTTAGACAGGATTGCGATAGCCCGGAGCTCTCCTTTGTTGGTGCCGTGAAGCTCAGGCACTTCGCTCAGGCTGACCATTCCTACATCCAGATTGCCGCCGAGCACGTCGGTCCTCTGCGCTGCTGTTCCGCGATAGGAACTCTCATTGGGCTCGACGCCGGCGGCCTTTGCGAGCATGCGGATGGCCAGATGCCCGTTCGTGCCTGCGCCGTTATGGCCGAATGTAACTGAACCGGGCGTCTAGCGCAGCGCGTCGAGAACGCTAGCGAGCGTCGTGAACAGGCCCATGAGCTGCTCCGGCTGCTTATATGACCCGCAGAGCGAAGAATGCTCGTAGGTATTGCTCCAATGATCCGGGGTCTAAGGAGTTCTTCGGTAGTAGTTGTCGCACGGCTGGGTGGCTTCAGAACGTGAGGCCCGTCGTGCTGTGCAGCGCCGATCGGAACCGATGATTGGCAACAGGAGACTTAGTTTTCGGGAGCATTCCTGAGCGGGATCCACCAATGGCAATCGGCAATTTCAGAGGGACAAGGCCGATATTTCTTCCCGAGCGATTTTTTGTGGGACGGATCGAAGGTTGGGCGGTGGTAGAAAGTTTGGTGGGCGGGTTGTTGAACCGCGCGACGATCGCGGCGCACGGTGAATTCGAGTCAGACACGCAAATCGTTCTCTTCACCGAGACTTACACATTTGACGACGGACATTCTGACACGTTGCATTGGACGATACGAAAAGGCGACCAGGGTAGGTACACCGGATTGGAAAACCGACTCGAAGGCGACGCCATAGGTGGGCAAGCAGGTTGCGCCTTTCATTGGAAGTACACGCGCGACACCCCGCAAATCGGTGGCAAATCTTTCAAGCTGAACTTCGACGATTGGTTCTATGCGATCGACGATCGCGCCTGCATCGTACGTGGGAGCGCTGGACGTGCGGGCATTCCGTTTGCGACGGCGCACGTAACATATCGGAAGTTATGAACAACCGTCGTGTGTTTTCCTGTACTTGCGGGCTATGCGCGCCTGGACCCGGCGAGCCAGGAATACCGAGCGGGCCGAGCTGCTCACGCGCCATGTCGTCCTGAGATTCTTCGAGCTAACGTGTTGATGAGGCGCGGCCCCATGCTCCGTCTTCCCAGGCCCATCCACAGTTAGCTTTGCTATTCGCCGCGGGCCGCTCCAGAGCTCGATCACCGGATGCGTTTCGAGGAAATTCAATGATCGACGTCTCGCGTCGCCGTCATCGCCGCACTCTAGCTCGTAGATCGCATGCGCGACTCCCCATAGATCGACCGCGTATGCCACGTAACGCATGGTCGTGCACTCATACGGCGATGGGGGGCCGCCTCCGGCAGAAAGACAAAGCTCCTGAATTCACTTCGGATCCGCTTGTTTGTTCTTGGCAGAGATCTTGGGCCGACCAAGCGCATGATATGCAATCGCCCAAATGAATGCGTCATGCGAGATTTACGTAGGCCGTTGCTTTGCATCGATCGTACCCGATGCGACAGGTACCTTTACCTACTAGGGAAGCGCGCCGCGCTGGCAGAGGTTTGTTTCAAGCGACTTAAAAGATGACTACGGTATCGTTTACCCAAGATCCGTGCCTTCTGTCTCAACGATCCTTCCGATGGCTTCATCATCTTCGACAACTTCAAAGCCGGCGTTTCTGGCTCTGGAATGGGCTTTCAATAGTCTGATGTCGGGTGCTGTGTATGCCTTGCGGACAATCTTCTGTTTTGTCGATTGTCTACGCAAGCGAGTGCCTTGTACGATCGATACTTCGCCGGCGCTCTTAAGCACGACGCGAGACCATTATCTGATGCAGATCGCGAACAGTTGCAGACCCAACGCCCGTCAGCACAAGCAGAAATGCAGGAATGCATCGTCTTCTTGAAAAGAAACTTGTTTGAGACTGGCGAAGCCTGACGGCCGGTCAGCCAGAGTGAAAGTGAAGGTGGATAGTCTCCAACCTGGGGACGCGCCTAGTCGTCTGGCGCGTCCCCTAGCCGCAATGCCCTGTCACGGCTGAAACGCCGAGTGGGAAACAGAAGTGAGGAGGCTAGCGCCGCGCGAGGGTAAGTGTTGACTTCATGCCTCATTTTGCGGCCGTGCCGTTGCAACTCTCGCAATGCAACTTCCCAGAGCCGCCGCAGTGGCTGCACTTTTTCGCAGCTGCGAAACCTCAATTGTTGTCAATGCCGTCTTCGCAGCCGAGTGATGATCGGTGCCATCGTCCTGTGCGCGGTCTTGTCGTCATTATTCCTGCCGTGGTTGATCGGCCGTTAAGAGTTGGTTTAGGCCCGAGCATGATCATTGCGGAGCCAGCAGGGGTCCTATCATGCCATTACACCAGGCGAGTACCTTGGAAGAGTCCAAGGCTACGATTGCTGAATGCAGCAGCGAAGGCAAAATTCAGGCTTCGATGCTCGATCCCTGGGACTTCTCAAATCCGGATCGAGATCAGACGCTGGCATTGTTGAAGCAGGACGGTAATCGAAGGCGGGCGGCTTGGCTGGTCGCAGGCGCATTGGTTGCGGGCTTTGGACTAGGATGGGCTGGAGGGCTAAGTTGGTATGGTGGTGCAACTAGCTCATTTCTCAATGCTATCACACAACCAGAAACGCCTCCGCGCCAAGTTGCCCAATCAAAGTCAGGCAAGACCGAAGGCACTCGAAAGACGGCATCCACGTCAGTTTTGCAACCATTATCAACTGTAAGGCAGATCTCCGCAGTTGCAACGAGCATTTCCGCCAAGCCTCTGGCCAGATCGTCGGACGGGGCCGAGTCCGCGGAGTCTTCAAGCAGGAGTTCTCCGACCATCCAAGCAGATGAGACTGTGACCGGCTCGATAGAGCCCAGAGCGCCTCTCGCACCCGCGCCAGACACAAGGCCGACGACGATTGAGGGTTGGACCGTCCTTGATGTTCGAGGCGGGACGGCGGTTCTCGCCGGGCCTGATGGCGTTCGGATGGGAATGCGCGGCGACACAGTCCCCGGCATTGGGCGCATCGACTCTATCGTGCGTTGGGGTGACCGCTGGATAGTGGCGACGGATAGCGGATTGATCACGACCCGATGAATGGCGCGCGGCCGTCGTGCGTTCTTCTACAGGGTATGCGGCGTTTTGAGTTCGTTGCTATGAGGCCTGCCTTCGTCGCTGGGATTGGTCGGACGATTGTTTTGCTCGTTGAGCCGCTCCTCCGGTGGATACCTTCGATCTCGCCGATTGATAGGGAGCCGAGAGCAGCATCAGAAAAAGCGCCCTGGCTGCTTTGTATCTGGCGGCGGCTGTGCTGGTCTCCCGTCCTGACATCACGGTTGTCTCTTCGCGGGTGCACACGCGCCAGGCCCACCTTCGGGCTCGCCGGCAAAGGCGATATCAAAGACTTCGAACTGGTCAGGCATTGCGTTGCACAACAATTCCGGGCAGGTCGAGAATAGTCGAAAGCACCGACCCAATCCAGAAGTGGCTGACATGCCCCCAATCGGAATTTTGCTGCCGTGGGGGGTACGAGTTGGAGTGGTTCAGGAAAACTGTTTGAAGGCTAAAGGACCGCGGTATAGCATCGGAAAATCCGGCTTTGATGAAAGCTTTGGAAGTGCCGCCTCATTGGCGGGTTCATATTCCCGCAGCATGGTACTTCGTCTTTCCGAGATCACAACATGTCGTCTCCCAGCAAGATTGCGCTCTTCGTCGACGGAGCCAATCTCTATGCCACCGCGAAAACGCTCGGATTCGATATCGATTACAAACGCCTGCTGAGCGAATTTCAGTCCCGTGGCACGCTTCTGCGCGCGTTCTACTACACCGCCACTATCGAGGACCAAGAGTACTCGTCGATCCGGCCGCTGATCGATTGGCTTGATTATAACGGCTACACGGTCGTCACCAAGCCGACCAAGGAGTTCATTGACGCTGGCGGCCGACGCAAGGTCAAGGGCAACATGGACATTGAGCTCGCTGTCAATGCCATGGAGCTCGCCGCGCATATCGACGAGATGGTGCTGTTCTCCGGTGACGGCGACTTCCGGTCCCTGGTTGAGGCGGTGCAGCGCCACGGCGTTCGGGTCACCGTCATTTCCACGATCGCGAGCCAGCCGCCGATGATCGCCGACGAGCTGCGCCGCCAAGCCGACGTGTTCACCGATCTTATCGAGCTCCAAGCTAAGATCGGCCGGAATCCGTCCGAACGCCCAATTGCCCGCGAGCGCGAGTCGCGCAATCGCCCGCAGCAGGTCCCAGAGCGTCAGACCATCGCGGGACCGAAGGGAAACGATAGCGTTCTCGAGGAGTAATCCCGAGCGAGACCGCTAGTAAATCCCAGGGATCGCTAAGACTTGGTCGCCTCGGCACTTGGTCGTTCGTTCAAGCTGGTCCCGCGGAATGAGCCTGACGAATGAGCCCAGCATTTGCGCCGGGCTGATCGCCAGTAAGGTTCAGGTGCTCAGCAACCCGCCAACTAGAAAAGACCCTCCGCGGTCGGGTCGGTTCGGTTTCCGACATTGCATGCCTACTCAGGCCGCTTCGCATGCATGTTGCTGCCGCAGCATGTTCCATGGCGCTGCGGTCGATTGCGCCGAGCTACGCAATGCGCGCGCGATTATCCCGCACCAACTCGGATTCGAAACCAACGTGAGGCATAAAGCGAAAATAGTTCCGCTTTGACCCTCCGGCGGAACTTAACTCGCTGCCGCTGAACGAGGAATTTAGTTATGCGCAATAATCATGATGACTCTACCGCAATAAATAAAAAATAAGGTTGGGGAAAATAGAAAGCAGGGAGTTTTGCGATGGAAGCTATGCGCCGCTTTCGCGCGATGGCGTTGCTATGCCGACAGGCCGCTGTGCGTGATCCCGAGAGAAGCTGGAAGCTGCTCGCAGAGGCAGAGTACTGGGAGCATCTGGCGGCTACAGCTCTAGCCCACTAAGCGCACGAAGTAGCGATCGCGCAATTGTTCTGTTCTATCGGAAGTTGCCTAATTCAAATCATATTTCGGGACAGGTAATGACCAATAGTCGCGAGGGCTATAGCTGTGCTGTTGTGCACGCACGCCTCCAAACGCTCATCGCCGAGCTTAGAGAGGTGGAGAAGCTTCGAAATTGGCTTCGAATCGTAGAGGCGAGAAGAATCGGCAGAAGACGGCGGGCCGGAGCGGGCAGCAGAGCAAGAGCCGTTTGGAGACGATGTTAAATGCACCCGAGCATTGATCCGCATCAGCTCATGCGCGGCCCGGGCTGGGGCCTTTCTCTGCTTGGTACAGCCCCCGAGTATACCTTCCCCTCAACAGCGCAACAGCACAACTCCGAAGCACGCGGCTCGAGCTCAAGAGCGAGATGGTGCCAAATGCCATTAGCAGGACGCCTGTCCAACTTGCCGTCCAGCCTCGTCCCCCGGACTTCGTAGCACGCACATCGGCCGGCATAACGGCAGGCCCGGAGCGAAGCAGCCCTTCGCTGGCGGACGGCGCGGCCGCGAGAACTTTCTCCAAGTCGACTTGGCGCGGCACGGGATGATCGGGCGTGACCTGGCCGGGCGGAAGATCGGTGACGGGTGCCGCCGGCATCAGGGCCGTCGCGCCCGTACCGAAAACGGAAGCGGCATCAGCTACCTCGACTTCGCGTGCAGGCGGCGTCGGCTGAGCCCCCTCGGCCGGTGCGGGACGCAGCAGCTCCGCGCGCGCATCAACCACCGAGCTCCGCCTGCGCCGCGCGGTCTCGTTCTCGTCGGGACTGGCGCCGCGATTGGCCAGGCGACGATGCGCCGGCTTGTGCACCGTCGCGGTGCCCTCAGCCAGGAACCAGCATTTGCGGTGCCCGTCCATTCGATAGACCCAATGCTGGCCCTCGGGCGGCGAGTTGCCGGGGCGTCCCAAGCATTCCGCCTGCGGCGGAGAGGCTACGGCAGGTTGGGGCGCGTTATTGAAGAAGTCAGCAAAAGGGCTGGCGAACGTAGGTGTCGCCGAAAGACCGGCAACGAGAACTAAACCGGCGAAGGAAAATCGCAAATGACCGGACATCGAAATCTCCCGGTGTTGTGCCCCCCACTGGCACGACCCTTCGCGGCGACATGGGCCGCCATGCGGCTCAAATCTGGCGGCGCGATGGATTCATTGTGCTCCTGAATCAGATCCGCATCCCATTGAGAACCCCAGTCCAGCAGCCGGCGGTTGCAAAATGCAGCCGCGCGCTCAACTGGTCGAGCCACCACGTTGTCGGGACATCGCTCAGGCTAGGCTCGGGCGTTTCGGTCCGTTAGGTCGGTCGCCGGCATATGACCTCAGCTTGGGCCGAGGTCGCCAACCTTTTGGGAAGGTTCGCTTCCGACCGGGGGCGGGGATGGTCGGGAGCTTGGATTCGACGCCGTAGTGCGAAAGTATTCCGCCGCCCATCATTAAAACGGCCCCAGCGTTTTACCTGCTGGGGCCATCGCGTTTCCAAATGCGACCCGACTACCATTCTGGATCGCCGAAGCCATCATAGTCCCGAACGATGTACTGTCGGGTGTAGCGTTCGGCCGGACGCCAGCGCTCGTGAATAACGATGGTCGCAGTCGGCGGCCTCCAATAGTCAGGATGGATGACAATGGTCGGGGACGGCGGATAGGGATACGGGGAATGAATACGCCAGCAAAAGTCCCCTCTACAAGCAATCGCGGCCGAGGCGCTCGCGGCGGAGACCGCTAGAAGACCCGCAGCGGCGCCTGTTGCAATAAGAAGTCTCAGTGGCGTGGTATTCATTGTCTTCCTCCTCGTTCCTTTTTTCTTTTTCCGCTCCGTAAACGGCCGTGCTTGTCGCTTCGTTTCAAAAAGTAAAATTAAACATGAATCGCAGCAGCTGGGCCGGAGTCCGCGGTTCAGCCGAAGGAGAGGCGTTTGCGGCGCAGCACGGGGTTCTTGGAGGAACCTGACGGCGCCGATCTTGCTGCAATATCGAGGCTCGGGACTTACACGCGATGGCGCCACTCACATGAGAAATCGTGAATGGGCAGGAGCCCGGCCTCATCCGCGACCAGGACGGTGTTAGCGTGGTTCGGGAAAGCCAGGCATCGGTGGCCATCGCTTCGATGCCCAACTTTTGCACAGCAGCCTGCTTGTCCGCCAGCGCCTTCGCTACCGCCGCTTCTGCATCCTTCCTGCGCTGCTCCGCCGCCGCAGCCTTCGCGTTCTCGATCTGCTTGGCCTTCTCGGCGGCCAGCCTGGCATCCTCAGCGGCTTTCGCAGCGGCTGCCGCCTTCTCCTGATCGGCCTTGTTAGCACGGTCTGCCGCGAGCCGCGCCTTTTCATCCTCAGCCCGCCGGGCCTTCTCGGCAGCGGCGGGTCGCACTGGCGAGCAATCGTTACTTTGCTCGAAGGCCGCAGCTTCCCTAAAGTGGACGGCCTGATGGGGGGCGGTATGTCCCGGCCGTCAAGGCGTTCTTCGACCGGGAATTCGGGTCGGCGGCGACGGCCCGGTCGCCTTGCGTGATGGTCCGGAGCAGTTTGGCGCACCTTGGAAAAAGCGCGACCTTAAACGGCGGTCATCCGGCGACAGTCTTATATCGGGCCCCATTGGCTCCTTGTGCCTCAGCCGCACACCGGAGGGAGCAGCGCCTAGGCTTCGGCGTTTGACTCCTCAACCATGCCGACTGTGACGCGCCGTCTTCTTTCGGTCGAGGGATGAGTGTTGGCCGCGCGGCAACGCCCGATAGCGCTGCCCACCAACTAAGTCAGGTTCGCGCTCCTATCGCGAACCAAGGCGACCCGATATCTTGTCGGGTGATGATTAAGTTTTGATCGACTTTTTGAACCCTGCAAATTTAACCGCGCTTCCGGTGGGGAGCTTTGTTCATGCAAATCGATCTGAGGTGCGCCGAGCGCAGCCCGGCGCGTGATGCTGAGGTGGAGGACTGCCCCTCCGATATTACAACTGCGAGGAAACCCGCCGCCGCGAAAGACAACGCCGAAAACACGCACTGGCCGCTCATTCCATTTCCTGACGGTTGGTACGCGACGTCGTGAAACGGTCGAGATCGGCGCCTTTACGCGTTGGCGCGGGTCGGGTCGCGGCGGATCGACCGCGCCGATCCGTGCGGCGTTAGTGGCGGCGGATCAGGTATTTGTCGACTTCGAGCGTCGCCGGAAGAACTGCCAGTCATGCCGAGCTTAGGAACACTTTTTGGTGACGCGAGGTTTCCTTCCTCATCAGAGGCCTAGAGCATTGCGGAGTTCTCTTCCATGGCTATCCAGATCGTTATGGACGACACCGGCGACAGCAGACATTTCTTTGAACAAACTGATCCGAAGGGGCTCGCCGAGGTTGAACGGCGATTTAAGCAGCTCACTGATCAGGGGTTTACCGCCGCCACGCGGAAGGCGGGTAGTGAACTAAAGGTCACACGGTCGTTTGATCCCACCGCGGAAGAGACGCTATTCTATCCGCGTCTCGTCGGCGGCTAAGCTATCACGATGCGACAATGTTTCTGTTCAGACGCAGTGACGCTAACAGAACGCGCTTCCGTGCCCTCCGCGAGCTCTATCGGAGCTTCACCGAGCAAAATGGCCCGGAGGCGCGTTCGCGGCGTCTGCTGCGGGATTGGTTATCTCCAGAGCAGCGCGCGCAATTCGATGCCAACAACTATTTCGAAGTCACCGGTTCTCACACCGGCAGACGATACCGAGTTCAATATGGTACCCTGAGCAATGTTGTAGAGCTCGACGCATCAGGGCAGCCCGCGATCGGCTGGTGTTTCGTTCCCGAACATGCCCTGGCGGCTGGCGATGTGATGCTCGCCCAGAAGATCGCGCTCGAAACCGACGAAGCCGCAGTGCTCGCGCTTGCCCACCGGTTTACTCCGAGACTGCCATCTCTGCCCCGGGTAGTGCGGCGTGCTTACTAGGTCGCCCATGGGCGGGGCCGCCGACGGGGGACGGCGGCCCCTCGCCGCGAAGGCGCCGATACGCGAAACGAGGACGACTTCGCGACTGCATCCAGCATCTGCGCAGGGCCGATCGGCGCAAGAACGTGCGTGCGTTAGTGTTACTTGGGCCGCGGCTTCGTGGATCGGCCTCGTGAGACCATTTCGTCAACAGTTCGCAGCATCCGAGCAAATTCAGACTGAAGATGTCGAGCGTGCGCCGCATCTTTTGGCTCTGAGAGAAAAGCAATCTTCACGAGGAAGCGGTTCAATCGCGATGTGACGAGAAGATTGTCAGAGTGCTGCGAGCGCAAGTTCGTGATCTGTCGTCGCATCTCAACGAGATCGAACGGGTCACCGTCGGGCTTATTTGCCAAATGAAGCTCATAGCGTTGCAACGGATAAACGAAGCCGCCGCGTCGAGTATCTTGGCGCGACGGCCTCGCCATGGTGGACCCGGACGGCGCAATGTCCGGCGCAGAGAGGCTAGCGCTCAGCAGCCCCGGTGCAATCGAAACCGCGGATTAAGCTTGATGCCCTTGCTGGAAGTTAATTCGGGAACCGAGAAGCCGCGACGGAAGGTCTGAAGGTACTGACCCAGTGAATGCCCAATGAAGGAACGTCTGGGTCTTCGTCAATTCGTGACTGAACAAGAGCTGCGAAACCTCGATGCGCTGCTATATCTTCACGCTCGACGACTGCGGTAGCACGCTGAACGCGCACGAAATCGACTGCAATAACGCCGAAGAGGCTCTACAGCTAGGCTCTGCCGCGGTGGCGAACGACCCAGTCGAGGTTTGGTGCGGTCCTCGGCGTCTCGCCCGCTTTGAGCCGGAGCGGAGGCAGGACCGACCGCTTTCGCGTTTGGGCGAGCGCTTGATCGTAGCCGAACGCTATCTTCGCGAAGGGGAGCAACTCATCAGTCAGCAAGAGAGGGTCATCGCCCACCTCAAGCGCGAGGGGCGCGATCTCGCTCTCGCGTTTTCCATCCTCGATGCCCTGATTGAGACCCAGAAGGCTCATTTGCAAGAGCGGGATTTGCTCGCAGCCGAAGTGGGAAAGCGGTCTGAATAGTGGGGCTAGCGCAGCCACAGATCACGATGGGTCCGGGCCAATTCTCGGGTTCTCGACCGCTAGCGGTTCCGTTCACGATCCGCAAGGTAGCGCCGAACGCGATCTATTGGAGACCGCGCCAATAGAGGCAGTGTCGCAGGTGGCGATCGCGCGCCATCCTACTGTTCAGGATTTCCGATATCGAAGGCGCCGAGACGATATTCTTCGCCAACTGACTGCTCATCCGCCGTTTTCGTGACCAGAGTAAACGTCGCGTCCGGATAGCGTGCCCACACATCGAGGTCGTCAGGCGTGACGGTGAGATATCCGAAAAAGCACCTGTATCGGCCCGGGTCCGTCACTCGGCCGATTTTGTCCCAATTGATCTTGTTAACGCGCATCACTAGCTCCACTCGTTCTCAGGGAGCGAACCGGGCGGAGGTTTAAGTTCTTCGAGGCCAGCTTCGATCACAGCCAGTTCGTCTTGGATCGCCCTTACTGCGTTTTCGGGGTTGATGCCTGATACAGCTTGCAGTTCAGCGAGCACCTTGCACCGATGCGCCAGCAACTCCGTCAGCGCGCGACGGTCCCGCACCTTGACGCAGCTAGCGACGATCATTTGCATGGATTTCGACATGTTTCGTCGTTTCCCACCGGTTTGCGCCTATCGGGCGCGGCTAAGTTCTGCCAGGCCGGCTCCCGTCAAACGATATTCGACACCTTTGCCGGTTGAGCGTCGCTCCATCCATCCGCGGGCGAGCTTTGTTCCGGGGTGATCGGTAAGCTTCGAAGAAGACACCCAATCGCGGTCACGAAGAGGATCGAGCATTTGCCGGTGATGCTGATTGAAAAGGGGCCCGCGCCTTTCCTCCTGACCGATGTCTTGACCTATCGCTTCAAGCGGGTGTTCGGCTTCCATGGCCGTTTGTTGCCATCGCATGGTTTACGATCAGTTACAAATCAGGAACAACCGGCAATCTTTTCTAAATGGTTCATGGATATTGTTCTGCGGCATGAAGGATCACGAGGGTGCATCTGCTTGGCTCGCTCCGGCTCTCAGGCGAAGCTACGCTCGACTGGCAGCGTGGATGACGCGCGGTAATCGCGTGCCAGACCACAGCCGCTTGCCGGCGCCGCCGCGCTCGGAACAGCCAACTCGGTTTCCCGACCCACCGCGCCGCCCGGCGCCGCCGCGTATCTAGGCGTTTGGGGCGTCGCGCATGACGAACGATGGCACATCGACGCGTCCGTGGCTGCCGGACGAAGAGGCGGAATTGCTCTCGCTCTTTGGCGCAGGCGCCACAGCTCAGGAGGTCGGCCGCCGGCTAGGCCGCACTCGCCAAGCGGTTTACGCTCGCTTGCAGCGCTTTCAAAAACAGCGTGGGCGAGCGAGTAGGAAGAGTGGGAAAATCTTTGCTCAGTTACTAGAGTGATCGACGGCGGCGGTCGACTATAAGGTGGCAAGGTCACATCCGCAGCGGATTAAGTAGCGCCGATCCGATCGCATTGAGGTCGACAAATGACCAGCCCGACTGATGACGAATTATGCGCCGCGGTCACCGCCGCCATTGAGCAGTGGAAGAGTTCGCGCCAGCTTCCTTACCTGTCGCCCAGCGATTGCTAGACACTGAACAAGTTGATCATCACCGGACTTCAAACCGTTCTGTTCCAGCGTGCGAAGGCCTTCGACAAGCGCTAAATTGGACAGCTTGATCAAATCCGGAGGTTCGTCTTTCGTCCGCAGTCCGTTCCTGCTTGTTGGAAAGGACTTTTGGAAAGACTTTTCCGGACGTTCTGGCTTGACAGTACGGATTATGGCGGTCGTAGGCAGGTAAGCGTTGGCCTCAGACCGACGCGTCCACACACCCGCCTCTGGGGCTCCGCCGCGGTGTTTGCGAGCGGCGCTCACCAACGAAATGGCCGGCGGGCATCACTGCCGCCGGCCATCGCTTCGCGCTACCGTGGCTGGGGGGCTAATCGGCAGCGCTTACCGCAAGCCTGCCGAAGGCGGATTAACAAATCTTTAACCAATTCGGGCAGGCTCTGGCTATTTCGCGGGCAACAACGCGGCGGAGTGCCGGGCGGCTCTGCGTTGAACAGTTCAGCCCTTTCGCAGCGGTATCGCTACATCCACGATCATGCCTCCGCGGTCTCTGGTAAATGCCAGACAGCCGACCGTCGCGCCAGGAAGAGCTACGGCGGCTTGTTCATCAGTGTCTTTGAGCGCGGCCCGATGGCATCGGTGCGCTGCCGCCTCTAATTTCTTCAAATCGACACCCGTGACCGCGTTGCCCGCCGTTGCGGCCAACGCAAACCAATCGTTTGGCGGGAAATGCTGTCAATCGGCCCTTTAATTGCGGATTGATGTCAATTCTCTTTTTGAAGCCATTCGGCAAGACGGTAGCGCTCGCCCCGTCGGAGCGGGTCGGGTTGCGGAGACGGGGCGAGCGCGCGGCTGGTAGATCGATAGCCAGCTCGGTAGTCGTGGGCCGATATTACCTAAATCTCAATGCGATCAGCTGCCCGTCGCTGGGGTCATGGTCCTTTCCGAGGTCGCAAGCGCCTCATGATGATGTCCGGATCGGGTGCCTCATCGTTTGCAACGGTGTGCGGGCGAGCCCGCCACCAGCCGATTGACCGAGGTCACCACGACCACCGTCCCAGCGGGACATCGCCGGGCCCGGCGGACCGGGCCAGGAACTTGCAAAATAAGGTCAGGCCGGCGCGTGGCCCCAGTCGAACGACGTACCATCGACCCAAATGCAGTGGAGGATCACAGCGATCTTGCGCGCAATGGCGACCTTTGCCTTTTTCATGCCGACCCGCTTCGCGAGCTTTATTCCCCAGGCCTTGAGGGAAGACCATTTTTGGGTCCGATAGAGAAGGACGGTCGCTGCCTCGAACAGGTAGGTTCGGAGAAGCCTGTCGCCCCATCGGGATATATTGCCACTAGTGTCACTTTCACCAGATTGGTTGCGCCGAGGTGTGAGGCCGAGATAGGCGCCGACTGTCGAGGCCGATCGGAAGCGGGACGGGTCATCGATCGTATGGCGGAACGTCAAGGCAGTCACCACGCCGACACCAGGAACCGTCATCAGGCGACGCGTCGTCTCGTCAGACTTCGCCAATCGGCGGACCTCGTCGTCGAGTTTGCTCTGCTGCTGGCAGATATGTTCATGAATCGACAGGAGCGGCTCGATCAGTTTATAAGTTGATGACCTTCGCCCAATAGCAAGCCGACCTGGTTACGGAACTGTTGGCCAATGGCGCGAGGGAATAGCAACCCACATTCCTTGATCAGACTGCGGACCTGGTTCTCGATATCCCGGCGCATGGACACAAGGCGGAATCGCGCGACAAGGATCGCTCGAACCTTCTGGCTCTCCTCGCTCTTGATTTTGACTTCACGATACCACCCGACCCGCACCAGTTCGGCAAGGCCCCGAGCATATTCCGATCGCTCTTGTTCATGCGGACCGACAGTACAGCGTGTGCATGCCTTGCATCGATACAAACGACGGGAAGTTCAACCCTACGAAGCTCGTGCCAAAGCCAGCTTGCCATCGCGCCCGTCTCAAAGCCGATCCGCTCCGCCAGTGGCGCATGTTTACGAAGCAGCTTGGACAGATCGCCGGGATCAGACTTGCCCTTTCCTTCAAAAATCGCCTGACCAGTCTCGTTGACCACGCAAAACCGAAGTTTCTCTTTGCGAGACATCCAGGCCGACGTATTGCCTCATGACAGCGGGATCTGTCGCAACGCGGTCTTCAAGGAGCTTGCAATTACCAAGGCTACCTGCGTTCCGGAAGGCTTGTCTGGGCGGAGCATGCTGGTGAGGCGCCACCATCAACTGAAGACGCGTTTACGAACGGCTGGCGCGGGCCTCCTGTGTCCTTGAGCGACGCTTCCAGCTTCCAAAGCGGCGTGTCCTTAGGCCGTCGGATAGCATCCAGCGGGAGGCTGGCGCGGGTCTTCCAGCGGGCGCACTCGACTTCCAGCCAGGCTAGGTCGCCGTTGATGCACTGGCCGATCGTAGGCGAGGGCTGGGCAGGGCCGCTATAGTCCTCCATGCGAACGGACCAAGCTTCGGCCTCCGCGCGATCGGCCACTCGGATGGCTTGTTGAGCACGCTCACGGGCTCCTTGCGCGCGGATCTTCGCGCCCATGATCCGGCCGCCCCAAATAACCTCCCGCAACTTCGTGCTCATGGCGGATGATTCCGCGGGAGACAGCTGGAGGCAAGCCGCTAGGAATTGGCCGTTCGTCAAGCTCCAATTTGTGAGCCAGTGCGGCGAGCTTAACGGTACTGCAAGCGCCGACTGCTGTTGAACCCAGAAGGAAAGAATGATCCTAGGCAAAGCGAAGGTGGCTACTCGTCTTCCGGCCAAGGGCTAGATCGGGCGCGGGCGTCGTGACCGAGCGACGTCGGCACGATCAGGCGATGACGTTGGCGCACCGCGCGCATGCGCTTCGCTCAACGGACAGCGCAAAGGCCCGGTTTGATGGGGTTCTCTCCGGGCCCCTGGCTCCGCTTCGTCGCGCGCCGGTTCGGGATCGAGAACCGTCACGGACGAGACGCCGGCAACGAATACAAGGACAGCCTGAGTCGGATGGTAAAATTGAGGCGCAGCCAGCGCCGCGCATGCACGGCACCCTAAAGTGGCCAGCAAGCCTTCACGCAATTTATTCGCAGGCGCTATAGTACTGCGAATGTGTAACGAGGCGGCGTCAAAAAGGACAGCGAACCACCTTTCTGGGTGGTCTCTCCTCTCTTTTTGCGGTCATGTAGCGCGAGCGTCGGGTCACTATTCGCTTTGTGCGGCGAGCCGATCGCTGTTGTATGTCACAGATCAGCCGCCGCCAAACTTGGATGGATCATTGTAGGAAGGAGGGTCGTCGTGGTCCGTCCGCAGACCACCCGGAACGGAGTCGTCGCGATAGATCCGCACACCACCTGGAGTGACATAAGCTGGTGACCGAATTCCCGGAGGGAATGTTCTAAAGCCTGATCGCCCAGGGGCCAGGATCGTGACGCCTCGAACAACAGGGCGAACAGTGGGAAGGTTGTAGTTCAATGTGCCTTCTGCAAGCGCAACTTCACTTGGGACAACGAGGAGTATTGCTATTCCGATTGTCGTAAGGTTCATACTGGATCTGCGCATAATTGTGTCGCTTAGTCGAACAGATAAGACACACCGGCACCCGTTCCATTGAATTCTTCTTCAATAATAGAAGCCGCCAAGCCGTTCACCTCCTCGCAGAGCGTTGATCTTCTGAGCACTCGTTCCATTTAAAAACCGCTTCGGAACTGCCATCGCTTCCACTGTTGCCCATCTCTGACCTCCCGACCAGTGCCGGTGATGTCCGCACCCGCTGCTCAACCGGAAGTAAGCAGCCGGAATGCCAAACGGCCGCTTCTGCCCGAAGCGAGCCTGCCGGCCCTCTCCTTAGCTCACCTAGCCGCTGCCAGCCGGCGAGCAAGATCCTCACTCAAACGCCTCTTCCAGAGCGAAGTCTTCTGACAATATGCCTTTCTACCCCTGGGGGCAGATATGGCGCGGTCGGCGAAAAGGCGCGGCAAGAGCCCATCGGCGGGCCGTAAGGGTAGCAAGACCAAGAACCGCATTGCATCAGCAGCCATCCGCGGTAAGCGTCGTTCGGTCTCCGATATAAGCGAAGATCTGAAGGAAGCCCGCGAGCAGCAGGCAGCGACGGCCGAGATATTGAAGGTAATCGCCAGTTCGCCCGATAGCGTGCAGCCGGTGTTCGAAGCAATAGTCACCAGCGCGGCGAAGCTGTTCGAGCCTTGCTCCGCGACCATTACAATTCTGCAGGACAATAAGCTGTACTGGGGCGCGTCGGCCGCTTCAATCTCCGGCTTCGATGTGGATCGTGTTCGAACGATTTATCCGATTCCATTTGATGTAAACCTGTCACCATCCGCGCGAGCGGTTCTAGAGCGGCGGATCATTGAGATTCCGGATACTGACCGGTCCGACACGCCGGCCATGACGCAAAGGGCCGCCGCGACCGGTGGCTTTCGATCCATCACCTTCGTGCCGCTCATCGAGCGGAAGAAGGGTATCGGCACCATCATTTTTACTCACCCGGAAGCCGGATTCAGATACTCGGAACGGCAGCTGGATTTCATTCAGACATTCGCCGATCAGGCCGTAATCGCGATCCAGAACGCGCGGCTGTTCAACGAAGTTCAGCTGCGCACGCGCGACCTGTCGGAAGCGCTGGGGCAACAGACGCGATGTCGGACGTTTTGCGCGTCATCAGCGGCTCATCCGGCGATCTTCGGTCGGTATTCAGGGTCATGCTCGACAAGGCCTTAAAAATTTGCGAGGCGTCGTACGGCAACATGATGCTCGCCACCAACGGCGGACTCGAGCTGGCGGAACTGTACAACTCGCCGCCAGCATTTGCTGACCTATTCAAGAACGGGCCGCTTACGCCCCCACCTGCAACAGCGCTCGGCCGAGTTCTTGCCACCAAAAAAGCCGTCCATGTTCCCGACCTCTTGGCAGAGGGCCCTGCTGTTCAGCAAACCGCGCTTCGCATTGTCACTCTCACGAACATGCGGGCTCGGACCTTGCTTGCCGTACCGACGCTCAAAGAAAGCGATCTAGTTGGCGTCATCGTCATCTATCGCCAAGACATGCGTCCCTTCAGCGAAAAGCAGATTGAGCTTGTCACGAACTTCGCAGATCAGGCAGTGATCGCCATTGAGAGTGCTCGTCTACTTAACGAATTGCGCATGCGCACGGGACAGCTATCGCAGTCCCTTGAAGACCTCCGCGCTGCACAAGATCGGTTAGTGCAGACCGAGAAGCTGGCTTCTCTCGGTCAGCTCACCGCGGGCATTGCGCACGAGATCAAGAACCCGCTAAACTTCGTCAACAACTTTTCGGCGCTCTGCGTAGAATTGACTGACGAGCTAAAAGAGGTTTTGACGCAGGAGGGCCTGACTGAGAAGGGCCGTGAGGAAACGAACGAGTTGACCGGGTTGCTTAAAGATAATCTCCAACATGGCAACCGTGCCGACTCGATCGTCAAGAACATGTTGCTACACTCTCGTGAAGGCTCCGGCGAGCGCCGGTCCGCCGAGATCAACAGGCTAGTTGAGGAGAGCCTTAGCCTTGCCTATCACGGCGCCCGAGCGGAAAAGGCTGGCTTCAGCATAACGATTAGGCGTGACCTTGATCCTGAGGCGGGTGCTTTGGATCTTTACCCGCAGGAGATGACCAGGGCGCTGCTAAATCTGATCTCCAACGGCTTCTATGCAGCGACAAAACGCAAGGCAGAGACCGGCGACGTAGCCTTTGAGCCAGTCCTTAGCGCCGTCACCAGACATCTCGGCAAAGCCGTCGAGATCCGCATTCGCGACAACGGAATAGGTATCCCGCCCGACGTAAAGGGAAAAATGTTCGATCCCTTTTTCACAACGAAACCGGCGGGAGAAGGAACAGGCCTAGGACTCTCGATGACACATGACATCATAGTCAAGCAGCATGGCGGCCGGATCGATGTCGACACCGAGCCGGGCATCTTTACAGAGTTGATTATTACCTTGCCGCGGCACAACGGGACTACGGCTGGCACATCTTAACCGGCGCCGATGATGTCCATTCCCGGTGCTCAACCGGAAGTCAGCAGCCGGGATACCGAAAGGCCGATTGTGACCCAATGTATGGTCCGGCCGCGCGTTGCAAGAGGTTTCGTCAACCTGGCAGATGCGGTCTTGCATCAATGTATCCGGCCTCTGATTCGAGCGTGTTGTGCTCCGGGCCATCATGGGTATCAGCGCGCATTCGAGCTAATTAGCGGACAGGCCTCGAACGGGCCATTCGGGTCACCAGTGTTCGCATGCGCCGGGAAGACCGATCCTCCATCGTTGTCTCATTCCTCTCGCAGACCTCGGCGGGTAAGGGATGTTGGTTACGTCATCGATCGCACCTCACTTCGTGCTGTTCCTTAGTTCGTGCCTGGCGGTCGTTCCTTTGTCCCGGCCTGCGCGCGCAGACGCGCCGCGCAAGGGCCGTCAAGGCCGGCCGTCGTGCTGTCCTGACGTCTTGCTCTACCGCGGTTAGGTCGCGCCTTGATGGCCCCGAGCACGGTGCGAGGATCAGGCAGCTCGGGACGCCGTCTCCTCCGTGTTGACGCACTCGAAGGCGCGTCCCTTGTTGAGAACCGCCCAGGCGATCCGGGCGAGCTTGTTGGCGAGCGCAATCGCCAGCACGTTGTGGTGCAATCGTTTCTTGGCGGCTTCGATCCAAGATTTGAGGCCATAGCGCTCCCAACCCTTGACCTTGACCAGCACAACCCACGCGGCCTGCACAAACAGCGCGCGCAGGTACCGATTTCCGCGCCTTGATATCTTGCCGAGGATCGTGCGGTCGCCGGTCGATATCTGCTTCGGCACCAGTCCAAGCCAGGCGCCGAAGTCGCGGCCTTTCGAGAACACGTCTCCAGTGCCGATCGCAGCCACCATCGCGCTCGAGATGATCGGGCCAATGCCGGGCACCGTCATCAGTCGCTCGCAGCCTTTTTCTTGACGGGCCAAGGCCCCGATTTCGCGGGAGAGGTCCTCGATACGCGCAGCCCGCCGGCGCCAGTCGCCCGCGAGATCCTCGATGATGCGTAACATGCGAGGCGAGAGCACATCGGTGCGCGTCGCGAGGATATCCGGGAGGCTGATAGCTCCTGCATTCCCCGCTGGTGGCGCGTGGCGACGGAGACGGACAGACATGGCCCCCGGATTACGACTTCGAAGGCGGCGCGAAGGAGCATGTGTCAAGCGTAATGGAGGCACACCGCGGGCGCTTCGCTCAGCTTCTTCCACCAGATCTCGAAGATCCTCCAACTCTGAGAGTTGAGAAGCGAGTTCGCTAAGTCGTTCGTAAAGGATTGCGCGAGAGCCTCGCATAATGTCCTCCCCAGCACAAAAAAGCACTATCAGGACGGCGTCAGAGCAAATAGCGCGAGCAGCAAAAACAGAAGACTATCATCGTACATCGGACTTCAATACGTCCGTCTTGCTGCCGTAGACAAACTGGCATCCCGAAAACAACCGCTTACAGGCTGGCAGTCGTACAGGCGCACCCCGGATCGGCAGTGTTGCCAACGCTGTCCAGCAGGAGGCCACGTCGAGCGTTGTGGCTGCGGTCAGGGACGCCAAGAAACTGGAGTTGTGACGGGTGAGCAACCCTCGGCTATCCGATCCATTGCGTAAATACGCGTCCGCATCAGCCTTGCTTTTGTCTGAGCTCTAGTACTAGTTTTCCTGTTTGAAGAACGGAGAAGTTAAGTGGCTATGGGGACCGTGAAGTGGTTCAACCCGACGAAGGGTTACGGGTTCATTCAACCTGACAACGGCGGCAAGGACGTCTTCGTCCATATCTCAGCGGTTGAGAAGGCTGGTTACACGTCCTTGGCAGCTTCGATGTCGTGAACAACCGCGGAAACGACTCGGCTGAAAATCTACGGATGGGGTGAGCCCTCCAAACGCGCCGTGAAGATAGGCGCCAAACGAAAAGGCCGCAGCGGCGTACCACTGCGGCCAGCCGGGTAAAATGAAGACGTGAAATATTGATTCCAGCCCCGGCGAGATAAGCCTACAGCGACGGCACGAGTCCGCAATGTTGTCGAGGTCACACTCGGGGAAAAAGTCTTGCTGACGGAGGGAGGGCCCGCCGGGGCTGGATGGCGAGCCCTCAACCCCAAAGCCGCGAAGTTCTCCGGCGGCCTTAACGGATGCAGCAGTCTGCACATGATCGGCGCAGATGCGACCGTTAAATCATATCGGTTTTTGGCGGCTCGCTCAACGGACTCAGTATCACCTAGACCACCGTCAATTTAGCGCTGATGCCCGAGGCCTATTCCGAGATTGAGCGCCTTCTGACGGAGCGCACCAACGGTGCGCTTGGTTGCCTTGGATATTTTGGCGACAGGCGTTCGCGCCTTTGAGTGCGCTTTAAGTTCCTTGATGTCATTCTTCGTCCACTCGCGGCGAACTACTTGTTTCTTTTTAGGCAAAGCGATGCTCCTTCGATGTTGAAGGCGCGTCTCTAACAACATAGGGCGCAGTTCGCAAGCCGCGCACTCACCCAATACGCGCAACGAAATTTAAACGCGCCTTCACCGACAGGAGTGACGCGCATGTTCAGGGTTGTAGCTGCGGCGTTGTGGAACTCCAACTCATCGCGAAGTTGGAGTGGCAACCCATCCGCTTTTCCCTAAGAATAACCAATGCAAGGTAAGGCCAGGACTCTTTTGCACCAACAAAATGCCGCCGCTGTTTGGCAGGCCCCGTTCGAAATTGTTCCAGCGCTGCACTTCAATCCCGATGCGCTTACAAAACGCCGTCTGCGTCCCGGCAACGGCTTTTCGCACGACCTTGAGCCTTTCGGCGACGTTTTCGTTACTCAATGGATTTTCGGGCATTCCTTGGACGCCGCGGCGAGGGGAATCTGAAACTGTCTCAGGGTCGGTGCCGATTTGCTTCAAGAGATGGCCCACTGCAGCGCCAGTCTCAGGTACGAGAAAAAGTAGCGATCAACGAATAGGCCGAGGGGCGGCCATGCGATGATGCCGATGCCGAGTAGGATTATGATGCCTGAACCGATCAGCATCTCTTTGATTTCGCGGTGCATCGCGTCAGTTTAGGCAATTCTCCGCTATCCCGTCCATTCCCTCAGGGTCAGCGCAAGTCAACACTCTTCGAGGGTACGTTGCCTCGACGGTTGCGATCGTCCAGCTGGCGCGCACAACACGACGCCGCACTGCCGAGCAAGGTTGTTGCCGGATGAATGATGCAAAGCCGCGGCGGCTGCTGCGCCGGGGAGGGACACCGCCGGCTAACCGATCCATTGCGCGAAGGCGCGCCTGCTGGTGCGGCTTACTCGGCCTCGCTGCTTGCGGAAACGTTGTAACCGACCGTAGACGGCCTGGCGACTGCGACCCAAGCGCTCGCCAAGCTCGGTTGCAGTCATGCCCTCATCGAGTAGCGCAAGTAGTTGCGCTTCTTCTTCCGGCGACCACGGGCGGATCTCTTGTCGATCGTTGGACATCGATTTCTCGCCAGCAAAAGCGCTGCGGACCACCATCGTATAGCATGCTGGTAAATGATGAGTTCCAGGTTTGGAGCGTCGCGAGGTTGCGCTTGCACCCAGCTTGCTTGGCCAGGGCCGAACTGGCCACGCGCCTATAGGGGCGGTCCAGGGTGCCCGCGTAACGATCTGTAAGTATTGGGCATGCAAAATAGCGCCTTTCTGCGCGTGATCAGTCCGACCAAGGAGATCGCCGTGACATCAGATAATGATGACGAGCTGGCTGTTTTGACGCGAGAGATCGCTGACAAGGTGACCTATGTTCAGAGCCAAACGATCCTGATCGAGGTCCTTAAGCGAGACGGACACGACGTATCCGACTATGAGAGAGAGTTAGCCAAAGAGCGGTCGCGCTTGGCAACACGGATCGCGAGGCAGTTTAGACTGCTTGAAATAGCTTCGACCAATGAAGGACCCGAGACAGCCGCGTCAACTCAAGGATAAGTAATCATGTCGGATCGCCGGAAGATCGATCGTTCGGACGTCGACTTGGTCGCATACATTTTTTGAGATGGCGGCAGCCAACGTTGCCGCGTTTTCAACATCTCGGAGGACGGGGCTGGGATCGAGCTACCGACGAAGCTGCACATGCGTGCCACATTCAAGATGATGTTGGAAAGAGACCGTATCATCAGAGATTGTCGTCTCGTTTGGTCCAGTGATACTCGCGTCGGCGTGGTGTTTAAAGCCAATTGAGTCGGTTTCGGTAGGTTGTCGGCGCCAGCCAAGTGCCCAAGGGGACAAGGTCACGTATTGTTACCACGCCGTCTAGCGGGATGCGTCGAGCGTTGTTGCTGCGGGTCAACGACGACACACGCTGTGGGGGCTGTGAGGAGGGCACCCGGTGATCCGCTCGCGAGACCCTGTCGTTTTGACAGGTGCGGGCCGCCCCGACATGTGGGCATGATCGCGGCTAAAGGACGAGGGCCGCGGCTATGCGTTACTACTTCCCGATTCTCCACAACGGCGAGACACACGCGGACGACGTGGGGGAGCTGCTTCGCTCTGCTGAGATAATCGCTACATTCGGGGGCGGCCATGATCGCCGCCGGCTTCATGACATCGCCAGCATCGGCTAACAAAATGGATTGCAAGGCTGGGGCTATGGCGGACGTAACTCAGCGATTATGGTCCCCCGAAGAGCGGCACAGGGAAGCCGCCGACCTCGACAAAGAAGCAAGCGCAGTGAGGATCAAAGGCCCGCCGGTTCACGCTGGCGGGCTAATCTCCCTTATTAGAATGTTCAGGGGCTAAGTTCGTTCCCCCCGTTGGAACTGAACTTAGGTTTTCTGGTTTTGGAGTCGTTGTTAACGGCCGAGGAAAGCGCCATGACGGAGCGCCGCCGAGTGAAGCAGACCTACTCTCTTGAGGAACGATTGGCCGAACTGGCAACAAGGTACAAGGAGCAGGCCAGCGCATTACCGGCAGGCGCGGAACGCGAGGCACTTCTTAGGAAAGCACGGTTAGCTAATACTGGCGCGCATATCAGCGATTGGCTGAGCTCTCCCGGCCTACAATCTCCGAACTAAGGAATCGTGCTCAGTGCCGTGTTTCCGTTTTGTGCTTACCTTGAGCTATCTCAAGGTATTTAGTCCGCCCGTGAACACGTTGCGAACGCGAGTGTATCCGCCTGCGGAAAACAAGAGCTAAGGCCGCCTTGGTTGGCGGCCTCTTTCTGTGCGCCGGTTTACGCCGGCAGGGCTTTCGTTTGAACGAAAGTCTGAATCAGTAGCGCCGATAGTACCGATGGGCATAAGGCCGACGGACGACGACTACGCCGCGGCGATAGGCGGGACGATAGACCGGGCGAGTTCGGACACATCCGTGCCGGCCGCACACCAGGGCTACTGTCTCAACGTTCGCGACGTTGTTGGATTGTCCCAGCGGAGCAACTGGCATTGCCGATGCCGTTGCAATTGTGAATGCGGTCCCACCGAGAACGGCCAGGGCGGCAAGAGTAAGTGTGAATTTCATCTATGCTACTCCAGCGGAGACTATCCCCGCCAACCAAGTTAGGCGTTCCTCCCTGAACCTTGGATGACCAAGCAGCCTCACGCTCTCAATGAGCGCCCCGGAACGCGCGCGAGCTACTGCGCGTCGGGGGTTAGACATTGCAGATGTGGACGGCCCCCCACTTGTCAGGATTGTAGCAGACTTCCGACCAGATCGCTTGCTATCAGATGTCCGGCCTGTTTGCGCGGACAAAGTCCGCTGGCCGAGATGGTGTTCGCTACGCACGCTCCAAGCACATGGGCGACACTCGTGGTGCCAGTGTAATCTTCGGAAGCTCGCGCGTATCGACCGATCGGTCCTTCCATCTACTGCGTGCTGCAAGTTCGTGGGCAATCCGCCGAGCAACCTCGCTCGCGCCCGATTTCAGATCAAGTCGGCATGGCTGCTACCGGCTGGTTGTACACGCCGCCCGATATCATCAAGCGCCAAAGCGATGCGGGCAAACTTGTTGGCCAATGCCACCGCAACCAATTTCGGCGGCTTTCGCTCCAGCAGTGAGGCGAGCCATGGTGTGGGCTTATGACGACCCTTGCGGATATGCCTCAGCAGCGCGGTGGCCCGACAATCAACGTCGATCGCAGTACAGAATCTCCAGCCTTTGTAATGCCGCCGAGTCTTTGCCGGCCGCCGGTTGAATGATCCTTGGTGTCAGTCCGAGCCATGCCGCAAAGTCGCGACCCTATCTGAACGTCTCGGGCGGTGGTGCCTTCATGCTGAGCATCGACGACCCAATCGGACCGATGCCGGGAATTGTCGCAATACGCCTGCTGATGTCATCATCGCGATGCCACTTCATCAGCTTGGCCTCGATCTTCGCCAGGCGGGCTTCAGCCGCAGCATACTCGTCCGCCTGAAAGCGGAAGAGATCCCGCGCCATTTCCGGCAGGCTATCGTCTTCCAGCACACGTTTGATGAGTGCGGCTACGTTCTGCCGGCCGGCGGGGCCGACGATACCAAACTCAGCGGCATAGCTTCTGAAAGCATTGGAGAGCTGAGACTTCACGCTGACCAGGCGTTCTCGCACGGTCATCAACATGCAACCCGCTTGCCGTTCCTTCGATTTCACCGGTACGAACCGCATGCTGGGCCGGGTAACCGCCTCGCACAGCGCCTCGGCACCGGCCGCGTCGTTCTTGCCGCGTTTCCGTAGGCCTTCACATACTGAGGTGGGATTAGCTTTACCACGTGTCCAAACGATTGCAGCAGGCGTCCCCAATGGTGCGAGCTGCCGCAGGACTCGATGGCGACGAGAACTGGCGGAAGCCGCTCGAAGTAGCGGATCATCTCGGCTCGCCGAAACTGGCGCCGAACGACCACTACCTCATTCTCATCAACACCGTGAAGCTGGAACACCGACTTCGAAGTGTCCATGCCGATACGAACGGGAATATTCATTAGACTTTCCTCTCATCTTCCGTGACGCCGAGAGCGTCATCAAACCGTGGGGATGAGAGGCCGTCATGAAGCGAACCGGCCCGGCTTGGCGGGCGGATGCGGGGGGCAGTGTGCGAGTTTGATTGCGGCAGGATAGCTGGCTTGAACCTGGGCACCATAGGCGCATATTCGGCGGATGTTCGAGCAGCGACCAATTTTCATGGCTCGGAAAAATCCCGGACTTGGCTGGGGGGTCGATATTCTGTGGCCCGATGGCGAAACGGAAGTAATCAAGGGCTTTATTTCGGAAGGCGACGCGGTCAAGTGGATTGCTGAGCATGAGCACTCGAAGCCGTGGCAGGGAAATACGAATCAAAAACCACCCCTACAGCCTTAGAAACCCGGAATCGCCAATTCTCACCGGATCCTCGAAAGGCCGCCGCCGGCTATCTCCATCAATTGTGCTTCACGCTGTCCGCGATTGCGCGTTCGACTTCTGAGGCGAGAACCGTCAGGTGATCAGCCAGCCTCGTAAACAGCTCTCGTTTCTTCGGGTCGGTCGCCAGATCACCGATGAGGGCGCACTCGGCGGCATCTGTGCGGAGCTTTTCCAACTGAACCTGCATGTCTTTCATTGCAGCTACTCCGTTCCCCGAGGGGAACTGTACTGCCAAGGTGTGAAAGCGAACAGAGCGAAACGCCGAACTTTCCTAGGCTCGGGTCGCTGGACCGACGCAGTCCAGCACCTCCAGCGGCCCCGGCCTCCCACACCTCAAAAGCCCCCACGGCCGGGGCCGTCTTTACCCAAGCCACCGAAAGGCGCTTTGGCCTTCCAGTCGAAGTCCGGCCGAACGTCTGCGCCGCGAGATCCGCACCCTTCGCAAACGAACCGTGGTTCGATATCAGACAAGCGAACATCGTCTGGCCAGCGATCGGCGCTTAGAGCAACGTTGTGACCGCAATGGCAGTCGACCAGGACGCCACGCAGGCCCATCTCGCGCATCTCGCCAAAGGTAATCTTCATCTGCCGGCCATCGGCGTGCGTAGGGCGGGCGCGTTGTTCAAGGCCCTGCCTCCACCTCCTCATGTAGCTGTTCTTCCCAGACCAACTCGCCGCATTCGCATTCGAAGATCCGGAGGAAGCCGGGTGGCTTTGGGTTCCAAATGCGCTCTATAACCTTGTCGGGCGGTCGCACTTTGCACATCGGACGGAATCTTGTCGTGATGTTATAGGACGTCTCGCCACTACATGGGCAGACTCTGGACGCAACTTTGTTTTCCCAAGGAAGCCCCGCGGAGTAAGGCAAGGCCGCGCGGCTTAGAGGCGACCCCGGCTGGGGGGCCTGAGGGTTGATGCCGGGGCCGCTCCGCCAGCTCAAGGGAGACAGCTAGCAAAAGCTGCAAGTGTTCCTCTGCGCGTTCGTTCCTCTAACGAGCGTTCGGCGTCGCAAATTGCGGCGGCTTGCCGCTGCTGAAATCCGGTCTGACGTCAGAACCCCGGTTGCCGCATCCGCCGCAGACGAAGCGCGGCTCAACATCAGACAAGCGAACATCGTCCGGCCAGCGATCGGCGCTCAGAGTGTAAATGCTGATCGAAAAATGACCCCCATCGGCGTCTTGGGGACCCCTTCAAGTCATTGATTGCATTTAACCTGATCCATTGGACCCCCACGCCGATAAGCGTCAAGACCCCGCGCCGAAACACAGTCAACAAAGGCGATGCGGGCCACCCGACCGTGACGGGACGTGCCGACCTGCTGCGCAACGACATCTGGGATCGCTGGCGCGCCGGCGAGGGGCTTCCGCCGCTCGCCGCACCTCTGACGGATGCCATCGGGAAGCTCGCCGAGGTCGCCGATCGGCAGCTTGCTTTGCTGCAGCAGGCCACCGCGATCCACCACAGCCCGCTTCGGACAGGGTGGATCGTCCCGTCGTGCTGGTCCGCCGCGATCCACCGGCTGCGCTTCCCGAACAGCGTGAGGCCAATGCCGGGCCCTCGCCGCTGTTCAGCCAGATCGAGGACGAATACCTCGCGATCCGCGAAAATGGCGGCGCTTCCGCGGGCGCGATCAGCACCGCTCGCTGGCGCACCAGCGTGTTCAAAACCTTGGTCGGAGATCGGCCGCTCGATCAGTACATGCCGATCGACCTGCAGAACTATGTCAATGAACTGCAATATCTGCTGCTGCAATTCTCCCAAAAGGGAGATCAGACGGAAGAATTGCTGGCGATGGGCATTAAGGCTGCGATCGCCAAGAACAAGGCGGAGCATTGCTACGAATCGATTGCGCTGAAGACGATGCAGGACGGTTACGTGCAGATCGTTCGCGCAATAATCCACCCCGCAACGTGGCTGCATCGGTCGCGTGACCCATTCCAGGGCTTTCGCGTGCGATGGCCCGACTACGCCAAGCCTTCGGTGAAGCGAGAGAGCATCGACTATGAAACTCTGAACCGCGTGTTCCGGCTCGGGGTGGATTCAGGTTATCTCGACGACGCCATGCTTGGACCGCGGTGCCTGCTGTCGACGCGCCGGGTCGGCCTCGTGCCCTGGATCCGCGGCAGCGATTTCGGGACCAAGCACGGCGTAGATATCATCCGCGTCAACGGGATCGTCTTCGACAAGTGGATCGCTGGCCCACGGTCAGCAATTTGGCGATTCGATACCTGCCGCCCCAGCCACCCAATCGTGCGTTCCGCCTGGCTCCCTGACAGACGCGAAAACGTGTCGTAAATCCCAGCTTTTCTCGCATTCGCTTTCATCTCCGGACTTCCGATTCGTCGAACTTGAGGTGAATGGCCGAAAGTTTCCGGCCTTGTCCGCGAATACTCCCGTTTTGCGGAGACTATTGGCGGAAACTGGTTTGATCACGACCGCCGCCCGAGAACGGCAGTTCATTTTCGGGACTGATAAGCTTTCTAACAAAAGCTTATCAGTTCGCCCGGCGGGCAGGGAGTCACGCTTGTGAACGGCCCCTTCTGGCGCAAAGCAGCCGGTCGCTATCGTCAATGCATGAGCGCTGGAGGCGCCCCGACGCCGCCCATCATAAGCGGAATATCGTCCGCGACATGCGCCTCCATATAGGCGGCCACCCGCTTCTGTTGCCAGGACGCAAGGCCGCCCCGACCGACCGGCTCGTGGAGCTCCGTGTCAGCGTTGATGCGAACGAGCTCATGCGTCAGCATGATGCCGAGTGCTTCGGCGTATTGCCGATGCACCGTGTCCGCGTTCTCGATTGCGGGCTTGAGTTTGAGCGCGGTTTGCCATACATCGCGATCGTAAAACAGCAGGCGGGGCTTGAATTCGATCTCCTCAAACCGCAGCTCGGGATCGGCGAGAAGCCCGCGCGGATCAATGTAAAAGCAGGTTGTGTGCGTCAATACGCGCGGTTTCTGCCATCCGCGGAAGTCGCGCCCGGCGGGAACAAAAGTGAGCTTGTGCGTGGAATCGCGCAAGGTCGACCGCGGCAGGCCTTCAACAAAGGACTCGCCATCGAAGCGCTCGGCGACGTCTGTCGCAATGAGCAGATGCCATGGATTTCCGAATCCGTATTCAAATTGCGTGTGCCGGGTGATCTGGACCGTCTCTCCGCGAAACCCCCACCAGTTCGAGGAACGGCGCTTGGCGATCTCAGGCGGGGAAATATTGACGAGCGAACGAGTTTCAAAATTTGTTTGCGGCCATCCCGGCTGGTGCTCGGCGATCGAGCCTGGGGGAGCTGGAAGTGCAGCGGGTTGATTCAAGGTCGATTCGGTGGAGCTGGCCATTATTCGATCTGAATTGCTTTGATACCGTCCAACCCCAGACGTATTAGTGGGGCGGTCGCGACGACGAACAAGATGTGAAGTCGGCTCCGCTCACGCGGAGTTGAGACTCGACCGTCACGATCGATTGAGGTTCACGTGTTTAGCCCGCAATTGTGGAACGAAGCCGGGGCAAAGCCCCCGCGCGCGAATTTGCCACAAGATCAAGGCATCGAGACATTGGCAAGTTGCGATGGAGAATTGACGCAACAAAAAGACGCTATGCAAAATAGAATTAGCGCAAGATTGGGGTAATTGCAGCAAGACGGCCAAAGTACTCTTCAAGATCGTCCATACCTCGAGGATGACTGGGACCAGCTGCGCGCGCCGAAGCGCCTGCGTCCAGCAGAAAACCTATCGCGTCGACATGACGCACAGCGTGAGACCTAAGGAGATTGCAGATGCCTTCCAACTCCAATCGCGGCGTCGTTTACCTCAAGCCCGGCCGCGTCGAAGTCCAGAACATCGACTTTCCGACCTTCCGCAATCCGGCAGGAAAGACGATCGATCACGGCGTCATTCTCAAGGTCGTAACGACGAACATCTGCGGCTCCGATCAACACATGGTGCGCGGCCGCACGACAGCGCCGGCCGGCATGGTGCTCGGGCACGAGATCACCGGTGAAGTAATCGAGAAGGGCCGCGACGTCGAATATCTCAAGATCGGCGACCTGGTATCGGTTCCTTTCAACGTTGCATGCGGACGCTGCCGAACCTGTCGAGAGGGCGACACCGGAGTCTGCCTTCACGTCAACTCCGACCGCGCCGGGGGGGCCTACGGATATGTCGATATGGGCGGATGGATCGGCGGGCAGGCCGACTACGTCATGGTGCCCTATGCCGACTTCAATCTGCTGAAATTTCCGGACAAAGCTCAGGCGATGGACAAGATCCGCGATCTGACCTGCCTCTCCGATATTCTGCCGACGGGGTTCCACGGCGCCGTTACCGCCAAGGTCGGAGTCGGATCGACAGTCTACGTCGCCGGGGCAGGGCCGGTCGGGCTTGCGGCGGCCGCGGCCGCACGTATCCTTGGCGCGGCAGCCGTGCTGATCGGAGACATGAACAAGGAGCGGCTCGCTCACGCCAAGAAGGTCGGTTTCGAGCCCATCGATCTCACCAGGCACGATTGCCTCGGCGAACTCGTTGCTGAGGTCCTCGGCGTACCAGAAGTCGACTCCGCGATCGACTGCGTCGGCTTTGAAGCGAAAGCGCAAGGAACAGACGGCAAGGTGACCGAAGCGCCTGCCGTCGTGCTCAATAGTCTGATGGAAATTACCCGGGCGGCCGGCGCGATCGGCATTCCCGGCCTGTATGTGACCGACGATCCTGGCGCGAAGGAGCAGGCTGCCAAACACGGCAACCTCAGTCTTCGCCTCGGTCTTGGCTGGGCAAAATCGCATGCGCTCCATACCGGCCAGACGCCGGTGCTCAAATACAATCGGCAGCTCATGCAGGCGATACTTTGGGACAGACTGCCCATCGCCAAAATCGTAAATGTCAAAGTGATCGATCTTGAGCAGGCGCCCGCAGGTTACGAATCATTCGACGCCGGCGTCGCAAGCAAATTCGTTATTGATCCACACCGGCAACTCTCCGGAGCAGCCTGAACAAAGTCGGACTGGGCGCATCGCTGCGTCAGCGTCTTCCGATTCCCGCGACAGCATCGTGGACCGAGCAAACGTCCACGGTGTGTTGCCGACCGGCAACGAAGCAATTTACTCAGAACTCGAGACATTAGCCCCATCGGGCCTCATTGCACTGGCGTCACGGCGGCCCAGCGCGGGTCGGGTGCGGCCATCCGCTTCCACGATCGACCGGGTTGGAGTCAAGTACTTTCGGGCATCCACCACCACACCGTCAATGTCTCTCCGAGCTAAGCGTTGCGGACACTTATCGCATCCATAAGACGATTCCTGCGAGAGTGACGACAGCAAGGTAATTTCGGGCGGTCTTTTCGAATCGGATTTCTACGCGGCTGAATTGCTTCAGCTTCGAGAAGCAGCATTCGACGAGAGGGCGCTGGGCATAGAGATGTATGTCGAGCGGATATTTGAGCGCCCGTGACGGGTTGTTGGGGATGACGGCGATCGCCCGTTTTGGCTTGGCGCAAGTGATCGGCGTATAAGCGAGCGCGTCCGGCGCACAGTCGGCGTTAACCAAAGCGATGGCCGACCTCTGACAGGTCCTGCACCGCAGTAAACCGGCGCGTAGGCGAAATGTGCAAGCGGATCCTGTTCATGCCGACGAAACTGCTGAACTGGATTCGACAGTCAGTACCGCGCATTATCGTCCGCACTCGGCGCGTCGCCGCCCAGGGGTGCCACTCGTAGCCGCGTTCGTGAGCAGGGAGCCCAGACCGTCCTGCAAGCGGCCAGGGAGAGCGCAGAGCAACGGAATGCGCCCTCGGCGATCGCAGCGGATGATCCAGCCGGCGATCTACTTGCTTTCCGGCGTATGGATGGCGTCCGTACGGCAAGCGCAGACTCGCCAACGACAAGGCTCGAACCGCTGCGCGGCTGCAGCGGCTGAAGGAGAATATGGAGGACAACATCAATCGTGCCCGATTGCGTTTGTCACCGCCGGCATCGCAGCTACTGCACGGCGGCGTTCCGATACGCATAAACGGCCAAGTCGTGGGCGAAGTCCGTGTTGCCGGCATGAGCAAGGAAGCCGACACCGAGATGGCGAACACCGCGACGGCGTCACTAGGCACCTCACGTCACCGAATCCTATGTCACGTTCGCTCCGGAGCATAAGGGCAAGCGATCTCGACGATGCAACCAGCCCCTGGATGGATGGTCAATCGGAATCCGTGCAGCTTCACGATTGCCGCAACCAGGTTCAGGCCGAGGCCCAGGCCCGGCGTGTGCCTCATCTTGTCCGACCGATAGAAGCGCCTCAAGACAGCGTCGCGCTCCTGTTCGCTTATGCCCGAGCCGGTATCCTTGACGCGGACGATGGTCTCGTCGTGGCTGCGTACCAAATTGATCTCCACCCGCCCGCCCGCCGGCGTAAATTTAACGGCGTTGTCGACCAGATTGGCGACCGCCTCAATCAAAAGATCACGGTCACCATGAACGGTAAGTTTGTTTGGTGACTGGACGACAAGGCTGATTCCCTTATCTTCCGCTATCGGCTCATACATGTCGCCGACTTCTGTTACTATATCCGCAAGTGCGACGTGGCCGAAGCCAGCTGATCTCTGACTTACTTCTATTTCGGCAAGACGCAGGATGGCCGTGATGATGGATAGCGATTGATCAAGCGCCTCCGTCGTCTTGTCCGCAACTGCCTGCAATTGCTCCAGTGTCGTGGCGTTGCGGCGACCGCGATCGAGCATCAAACGCGCACGGGTAAGAGGCGTACGCAAGTCGTGCGCGATGTCCCGACCGACGCCTGCGAGGGACTCGATGAGAGTCTCCATCTCGTCGAGCATGCCATTGACTATCGTCGCTAGTTGCGAGAGGGGATCGTCGCTGCTCCCAAGCGGGAGCCGTTCACGCAAATTACCCGCGACGATGCGCTGCACTCGCTCGTTGACCTCTACGATACGCTTTCGGGCGCGCGCGCTCAGCGCCGTGCCGACTGCAATGCAAAGGAACACCGCGGGAAATAGCGCCAGCGCGAGCGTACCCCCAACGACCCGTGCAATCTCCTCGATTTCATCCACATCGCGTCCGACCAGCAACACATTGCCATCCGGCAACGTTCGCGCGATCAGCCGTACGGCCTGTTGCTCCCGACCAAGTCCGTCTATTCTATCGGCCACCGCATTTTGTGCCGTGCCATCGATCCGGAGATCGGCTGGTTCCCTTTCCATATCGCCTGCGATCCTGTCGCCGTGCGCACCAAACAGTCCCACCATCCGATGGCGCCCTGGATCGTACTGCAGGCCGTCGTTGATCGCGTCGAGCCTCTCACCGGACCGCAAGGCAACAAGATTTTCGATCTCCGCAGCGATCGCGCGGTCGGATCGCAGCGTAAGGTCATGCTTCGTCCTCAAGTAGACGAACCCGAGCAGAGCAACGGTAAATGTCGCAAAGATGCAGGTCACCACTACGGTCCACCGCATCCTGCTGGATCGGATGAATTCAGGCAAGTGCATCACGTTGTCTCGCCCGAAAGATCGCAGAAATGCTCCACAGTTCTGCTCGGCCTGAGGGGTCGCTGCGAAGCCGTGAAACGAGCTCGCACGACCCCGTTGACATGGATGCATCCTGCGCATTTCGCTCGTCTGCCCGCACCGTCCGGCGCATCCTTGATTCCAGTTACGCGCGCCAGCCTAACCCGAACAGCGCGAGCGGCTCGATCCTACGGATGTTGTTCCGACTGTCGTCTTGGTTTGAGAGGCCCCATACCTTTGGTTTATGCGTGCGAAACGCCTCGTGCATGCTGAAGAACGTGACGAGTTGGCGCAGGCGGCCTTAGATCATGAACCGGCTCTTGCGTTCTTAGCTGGCACTCCCGCGCGTGATGGCAGCCTCGACATATTTGATCAATTCGGGTGCCGCAAAGGGCTTGGCCAGGAAGCCAACGGCTCCGGCCTTCCGCGCCCCGTCCCGCACGCTGTCTTCGGGGACGCCTGTAATGAAAACGAACGGCGTACTGTGCCCTTGCGCGCGCATATGGTTGAGGAGGTCAACCCCGCTCATGCCGGTCATCTGCACATCCGCAACGACACATGCGCAGTCGTGCAACTGGGGTGACTGCAGGAACTCTTCGGCGGACGCAAATGTGCGGACCAGATATCCTTCTGAGCTGAGCAGATTGTCGATTGCTGCACGGACGGCTGCATCGTCGTCAATAACCGAAATCATCGAAAGCATCGACAAGACAGCCTTACAGGCGCGGGAGCAAGACGCTCTCTCAGCATCGCCTTAAAAAAAATGAGCCGCCAATCTGGATTCTGAAATCATACTTAGGTTTGTCCATGCGGGTACCTGGTAGCCCAATCAGGCGCATTCGGTCTTGAAGCACTGAAGGTCTTGAGGTTTGTTGCCCAGTCCTCGCCGGACAAGCACTAAGGCTTGGCGCGACGAACTCCGAGAGTTTCCGCTTTTCGT
>NZ_MZXW01000008.1 GCF_004123905.1 Bradyrhizobium betae | reverse complement strand
CGTCGCTGATCCATTACCGACACCTCGTTCCAGGGCATGGACGGCCTCCCGAATCGACCAATCCAGCCCAGTTTGATGTGTCAGCTATGTCTCCGAACACCTGTCAGTGATCTGTCCGGTCTAAACATCAAGCCGGGCGATGACGGGAGAGTGTGGGGCGGACCTGTGCCACATTCTCACTCCGCCGCCACCGTCATCCCATAACCCAGCCGTTTCGAAATGCCCCCCGCGCAGTCGCGCAGCGCATGCGCGATCGGGCTGTCCCAGCGCGCATCAAAAGTGCCTTCCGGCCCCATCGCGGTGATGACCAACGCGACATGGCCGGCATGGTCCAACACCGGCGCGGAGAACGCATTGACGCCGGGCAGGGGATCGCCGAGCGCGCGGGCGAGGCCGTGCTTGCGCACCTCCGTGAGCATCTCGGCAACCTTCGCGCCTTTCACCGCACGCTTCGGATTGTAGCCGACGCCGTGGCGGTCGAGGCCGCTTTCCAGCGCGGCATTGATTGTCTTCTCCGGCAGGAACGCCGCGAAGGCGCGGCCTGTCGCCGTCTCCAGCAGCGCCATCACCGATCCCGCGCGCATCACGATGTGAACGGGCTGGCCGGGCTCTTCCAATTGCACCACGGTCGGGCCGTGCGTGCCCCAGACCGCGAGCGAGACTGCGTGCCCGATCTGGCTCGCGAGCGCGGCGATCTTCGGCTGCGCGATGCGCACGCCGGAGAGCCGCCGCAGGCTGATCAGGCCAAGCTCCAGCGCCAGCGCGCCGATCTCGTAGCGGCCGGTGGTCTCGTCCTGCTCGATCAGGCCGATGCGGGAGAAGCTGGCGAGATAGGGATGCGCCTTGGCCGGCGTCATGCCGGCCTCGCGCGCGAGATCGCGCAGCATCATCGGCTCGCCGCTGCGGGCAAGCGCCCGGAGCAATTCTCCGCCGACTTCGATCGACTGGATGCCGCGGCTTTCTCTCTTCATGCGCCTCCAATGCGCTCGCTTACGCCGCGTCGCGCCTGGCGGCGCTGTCGGCGAGATGACGGCCGGCAATGTAGCCGAAGGTCAGCGCAGGCCCAAGCGTGATGCCGGCGCCAGGATAATTGCCACCCATGATGCTCGCCATGTCGTTGCCGGCGGCATAGAGCCCGGGAATCACCCGGCCCTCGGCGTCGAGCGCGCGCGCGTTCTCGTCGGTGACGATGCCGGCATAGGTGCCGAGATCGCCGATCACCATCTTGATGGCGTAGAACGGGCCGTTCTCGATCGGCGCGACGCAAGGGTTGGGGCCGTGCATGGAGTCGCCCTGGTAGCGGTTATAGGCTCTTGAGCCCTTGCCGAAGGCGGCGTCATGGCCTTGCGGGGCAGTGGCATTGAACTGCTTGACGGTTTCGGTGAAGGCCTTGGCATCAATGCCGGCTTTCGCCGCCAGCGCCTCCAGCGTGTCGCCGCGCATGAGGTAACCGGTCTTGAGGTGATGACCCAACGGCATCGGGAACGGCGGCACGCAGCCGAGACCGTATTTTCGCAGCGCCTGGTGATCGCAAATGAGAAATGCCGCGATCTCCTCGCCGGGTTTTGCGGCCTTGACCATGGCCTGGACGAAATGGTGATAGGAATTGCCTTCATTGGCAAAGCGCTTGCCGTCGCGCATCACCGCGATCACGCCGGGTTTGGCGCGGTCGATGAAATGCGGCATCACCCCCTTCGAGCCGTCCTTGCGCGTGGTCAGCGACACCGGCACCCATGCCGCCGCATTCGGCAGCCGGTCCTCGACATGCCCGCCGGCGCTTTCGGCGAGGCGCAGGCCGTCGCCGGTGTTGCCGGTCGGCCCCGGTGAATAATGCTCGTTGCCGGTCGGTGCATGCGGAAACATCTTTTTGCGGCGCTCGATGTCATGCGGGAAGCCGCCGCAGGCGAGCACGACGCCTTGTCTTGCACGGACACGCACATCGCGTCCCTCACGCGAAACGATGGCGCCGGTGACCGCGCCGTTGTCAACGGTCAGCTCGCGCACTGGCGAGGACAGCCACATCGGAATCTTCAAATCCTGCGCGGATTTCGCCAGGCGCCCTGCGAGCGCATTGCCGTTGGTCAGCGTCATGCCGCGGCCATAACGCAGCACGTCCATGAAGTGGCGCGACAGCCGCTTGGCGACATAGATCGCCGAATTCAGCGATTTCGTCACCCGCATGAAATGGATGATCTCCTTGCCGCTTCCGAGCATCATGCCGAACACGGTAAGTTCCGGCAGCGGCATGCCCAGCGTCTTGATCTGCTCGCCGAGCTCGCGGCCGTCGAACGGCCGCGTCACCATGGAGCGGCCGCCCTGCGCGCCGCCCGGCGCTTCGGCGTCATAGTCGGGAAACACCAGCGGCATGTCGAACTGCAGCGCAGTCTTGCTGGTGAAGAAGTCGACCGCCTCGGGGCCGGCGCTGAGGAACGCATCGACGCGCGCGGCGTCGAAGTTGTTGCCGGCCTCATGGCGGAGATAGGTGCGCGCCTGCTCCGGTGCCTCCTCGATGCCGTAGGCTTTCGCCAGCGATGTGCCGGGGATCCAAAGCCAGCCGCCGGAGCGGGCGGTGGTGCCGCCGAAGCGCGGCTCCTTCTCGACGATCAGCACGTCGAGGCCGCGATAGCGCGCGGTGATCGCCGCCGACATGCCGGAGGCGCCCGATCCGGCCACGAGCACATCGCACTCGTAAGTCTCAATTGCGTTGCGCGCGTTGCCGGTCATGTCTCACCTCACTTCTTCAAGAGCGGACATTTGGATTCGGAGACTGGGCGGAACGCGTCCTCTCCCTTCACGGTCTTGACGATGTCCAGATAATCCCACGGCTCCTTCGATTGCTCAGGCGACTTCACCTTGGCCAGATACATGTCGCGGATGACGCGGCCGTCTTCACGTAGCTTGCCGGCATGGACAAAAACGTCCTCGATCGGTAGCTCGCGCATCTTGGCCATCACCTTGGCGGGATCGTCGGTGCCGGCGGCCTTGATGCCTTTCAGATAATGCAGCACCGAGCCGTAGACGCCAGTGTGGATCATGGTCGGCATCACCTTGGTACGCTCATAGAACTTCTTGGACCAGGCGCGCGTTGCCTCGTCCATGTTCCAGTAGGACGCCGTGGTCATGTAGGTGCCCTGCGCAGCCTTGAGGCCGACCGCATGCACGTCGGTGTCGAACATCAGCAGGCCGACGAGCTTCTGGCCGCCCTGGACCAGGCCGAACTCGCCGGACTGCTTGATAGCGTTGTCGGTATCCTGTCCGGCATTGGCGAAGGCGACCACATCGGCCTTCGAACTCTGCGCCTGCAGCGCAAAGGACGAGAAGTCTGCGGTGTTGGTCGGATGCTTGACGCCGCCGAGCACCTTGCCGCCCATCTCGTTGATGAAGCGGGTGGCGTCCTTCTCGAGTTGCTGGCCGAAGGCGTAGTCCGCGGTGATGAAGTACCAGGATTTTCCGCCTTCCTTGATCACCGCGGACGCGGTCACCTTGGACAGCGCGTAGGTGTCGTAAGTGAAGTGCACGGTGTTGGGGCTGCATAGCTCGTCGGTGAGTGAGCTCGCGCCGGGTCCGGAGAGCAGGGCGATCTTGTTGCGCTCGCGCACCATGTTGTGCACGGCGATCGCGATGCCGGAATTGGGGATGTCGACGACGGCATCGACCTTGCCATTGTCGAACCAGCCGCGGACGATCTGAACGCCGACGTCGGTCTTCATCTGGTGATCGGCGCTGATGATCTCGATCGGCTTGCCGAGCACGGTTGGCCCGAACTCCTCGACGGCCATCTTGGCCGCCTCGACCGAGCCCGGCCCAGAGTTGTCGCGGCCCCAGCTCGACAGATCCGTCAGCACGCCGATCCGCACCGCATCGTCGGAAACTTGCGCGCTGGCGATTGTGGTCATGGCAGCCGACGTCATGGCCGCGAACATGGCGCAGGCCAAAAGCCCTCTCATCGTGGTTCCCTCTCGTTTATGGGCCGCTTGGCGCGGCCGGTTGTTCTGGCGATAAGTTAGATATTAGCAAACAAGTTTGTCAATGACGAATTAGGTGCGCCGGGTAGGTTCCGTGGTCGCCGCAGGCAACGTCGAGGAGATACGCGCAGCCATCTCCACACCCGTCATTGCGAGCGCAGCGAAGCAATCCAGACCGTTTCCTCGGAGACGGCCTGGATTGCTTCGTCGCTTCGCTCCTCGCAATGACGGGTGCGGAAGCAACGGCGCGCATACATCTCGCGTTGTTATCCTGTGAGAGCTATCACCTCCGCAGGTTGCAACCCTCCGCGCGATTGGCCATGATGCCCTCTGGAATCTATTGGGGCAGGACATGACGGCAGCAACGGGGGTCTCCGCTTCGACGGAGAGATCGACGACGGCGCATGTGGTGTGGGCGAGTGCGCTCGGGACAGCGATCGAGTGGTACGACTTCCTGATCTACGGCACGGCTGCAGCCCTCGTGCTCAACAAGCTGTTCTTCCCGAGCTTCGATCCCTTCGTCGGCACGCTGGCGGCATTCTCGACCTACGCGGTCGGCTTCGTCGCGCGGCCAATCGGCGGCGCGGTCATCGGACATTATGGCGACCGGCTTGGCCGCAAGAAGATGCTGGTCGCGACCATGATCGCGATGGGGCTCGGCACCTTCCTGATCGGCTGCCTGCCGACCTACAGCCAGATCGGCGTCTGGGCGCCGATTTTCCTCATCATGCTGCGCTTCATCCAGGGCATCGGGCTCGGGGGCGAATGGAGCGGCGCGGTCGTGATGGTGATCGAGCATGCCGGCAACCGCCGCGGCTTCTACGGCAGCCTGGTGCAGATCGGCTTTCCCGTCGGCGTCGCCGCCTCCACCGGCATCTTTGCCCTGATGACGCAATTGCCCGAGGCCGACTTTTTGAGCTGGGGCTGGCGCGTGCCGTTCTGGATCAGCATTCTGCTGGTCGGCGTCGGCTTCATCGTGCGGCTGAGGCTCGCCGAGACGCCGCACTTCAAGGAGGTGGTCGAACGCAAGGAAGTGCTGGCGCAGCCGGTGATGGAAGTGCTGCGCCGCGACTGGCGCAGTTTTCTGCTCGCGGTCGGCATCACGGTGTCGGAAGTCGGGCTGGCTTATCTCCTCACCGTCTTCACCGTGGTCTACGCCACGACGAAACTCGGTCTGCCGCGCCAGGTGATCCTGAACGCGGTGGTCTATGCCGCGATCGTCGAGTTCGCGACGCTGCCGCTCGCGGGCTGGCTCTCCGACATTTTTGGCCGTAAGGCGCTGTATCTTGCCGGCGGTGTGTTCTCGGTGGCGCTGGCGTTTCCGCTGTTCTGGTTCCTCGACACCAAAGAGCCGGCTCTGATCACATTCGCCCTCGTCGTCACGATGACGCTGACGCATGCACTGCTGTTCGGACCGAAGGCCGCGTTCATGCCGGAGCTGTTCCGCACCCAGGTGCGCTACAGCGGGGCGTCGCTCGGGGCCAACGTTGCAGCCGCGCTGAGCGGTGGCTTCTCGCCGCTGATCGCGACCGCGCTGCTGGCATGGGCCGGTTCGTACTGGCCCGTGTCGGTCTACATCATCGCACTGTCGATCATCACGATCATCGCGACATTGATGGCGCCGGAGACGGCGCGCGATGCGCTGAAATCCTGAGAACGATAGCTACGCTTCGCCAGTAGCGAAGGTGCGATCGCCTTGGGGACAGGCGCGGTCGGTGGCAGCAGAGCCGGCGGTTCTTCGCATCGCGACAAGACGTACAAAGCGGGCCATTGGCCCGGCCTCTGTTTGGCTCTATGACTGGCGTTCCGACAAGAAAAAGCAGGGAGTGAAGCCATGACAAAAACCACGCGACGCAGCGTGCTCACGGCCGCAGCCGCGATGACCGCGGCCGGCCTCGCCGACGCGGCGCCGGCCGCGGCGCAGGCCGGTCCCAAGCCCATCTTCACGGTGCCGATGGTCGCGATCCCGATCGTCGGCGAAACCAGTGTGTTCCAGGTCCGCCGCATCTATTGCATCGGCCGCAATTATGCCGCCCACGCGATCGAGCGCGGCTCGGATCCGAACCGCGAGCCGCCGTTCTTCTTCCAGAAGCCGACCGACGCGATCCAGAACGTCGCGGTCGGCGAGGTCGCCGACCATCCCTATCCGTCGCTGACCAAGAACTACCATCACGAGGTCGAGCTGGTCGCCGCGCTGAAATCCGGCGGCTCCAACATTCCAGCCGAGAAGGCCCTCGACCATGTCTACGGCTATGCGCTCGGCCTCGACATGACCCGGCGCGACCTTCAGAACGGCATGGCCGCTGAGAAGAAGCCGTGGGAGATCGGCAAGAGCTTTGACCACGCCGCGGTGATCGGTCCGATCCACCCCGCAAGCAAGACCGGTCATTTCGAGAAGGGCCCGATTTCGCTGGCGATCAACGGCACGGTGAAGCAAAGCTCGGATCTCAGCAAGATGATCTGGAGCGTCGCCGAGCAGATCGCAAAGCTGTCGGAGGCATTCGAGCTGAAGGCCGGCGACATCATCTATTCCGGCACGCCGGAGAATGTTGGCCCGGTGGTGAAAGGCGACGTGCTGCTGTGCAAGCTCGAGGGCTTGCCGGACATGTCGATCAAGATCGTCTGAACGATCCGGCGGTTGGTCGATGCTGGAGGCCGCGTTTATGTTGCGGCATGGCTTGATCGCGGCGTTGGGTTTGGTCTTCGTCATGACTGGTGCTCTCGGGGTGAAAGCCGAAGGGCCGAGTGATGTCGCACCAACCGGGCCGTTGCGCGTGGCGGTGGCTGTCGGGCCTGCCGCCTCGGCGTTCTGGACCACGCGCGATCCGGCGACGGGAAAGCCGCGCGGGGTCACCGTAGAGCTTGCCAAGGCTGCCGCGGACAAGCTGCATGGGCCGCTGCAACTCGTCGAATACCAAAGTTCTGACGAGATCGCCGCGGCCAGCGGTGATCCAGTCGACCGGCGTGGTCGTCGTCGTTCCCAAGGGCAAGGCTGCGGCGAAGGTCTGGGCCGCGCATTTCCTGGATGAGGCCAAGGCGGACGGCACAGTGCGTCGCGCGCTCGACGGTAACGGATTTACCAGCGACAAGATCGCGCCGTAGTTGCGCCGAGCTGCGTGCGCTGGAACCGCGACTGTCGGCGGGGTCTTTGAATTGCCGGAGTTCCGTCGACCATTGCCCCGTGTTGGGCAACGAACAAACCTCGTGCGGCCATATTTGAGTAAGAGTGATCTCCCGAGAGGGAGACGCTCCGATGAAGAAAGCTTTGATCACCGCCATCGTGATGCTGGCTGGCGTACCCGCAAGCGCCGTTGCGCAGGAGCGCGCTGGCGCTGCGGCATTGGGCGCCGTGTCCGGCGCTGTTGTGCTGGGTCCGATCGGCGCGGTCGCGGGAGCTGTGGTCGGCTACACCGCCGGACCTTCGATCGCCAGGTCATGGGGCATGAGAGGTTCGCGCTCGGCGAGACATCGGCAGGCACCGCGTCGCGAGGCGTATCGTGCAGCCGCGACCGGCGCTCCGCCGCGCGCGCGTGAGGCGATGAATGCCAACGGCCAAATCAGAGCTGCAAGCAATCCGCCGGTTCAAGCCGCGCCCGCGGTGCAGCCTGTTCAAGCTGCGCCTGTTGCGCCGGTGGAGACCTCGACGCCGCCGATTCAGGGATTCGAATGAGGCTTCGGCTTCAGGCTGCGGTCGTCTTCGGCCGCAACCGGTCAACCGTCCGCGCGATCAACGCGGCCACCTCCGGCACCTTCGGGCCAATGCGAAATTCCGGCCCTGCGACGACAACGGAGAGACGGCGATCGCCGATCGGCAGCGGGATCGCCGCACCGGCGAGGTCGCGGCTGTAATCCGCAAAACTCTGGCAGTAACCGCGCGCGATCGAGTTGCGCAGCTCGGTCTCCACCGCCTCGATGCTGATCGGGGTCGATGGGCCGTATTGCCTAAACTCGATCTTGCGGTAGACCGAGTCGCGTTCTTCCGGCGAATATTGCAGCAGCAGCGCGCGGCCGCTGGCGGTGGCGTGGATCGGCACGCGGTGACCGATGGTGGCGAAATAGCGGATCGCGGCCTGGGATTCGACGACGTCGATGAACACGGCCATGACGCCGGCCGGCGCCACGATCGATGCAGTCTCGCCGGTCTCGGCGGAGAGATCGGCGATCAGCGTGTGCGTCCAGGGCGGCAGCGGCTCGACCTCGGAGATCATCCGCGCCATGGCCAGCCATCGCGGCGTCGGGTAGAGACCGGCGCGCGGCCGCGGCTCATAGAGATAGCCCTTCTCCGACAGCGTCGCGAGCAGATTGAAGGTCGACGAACGCGGCCAGCCGAAATGATCGGCGATCTCGGCAAGCGTCGCCGGCTTCCTCGTTTGCGCGAAGAATTCCATGATCTCCAGGACGTTTGCGGCTTGGCGAACGATCATGGCGGCGGCGTTCCGATCTAGGTCTGGCCGAGGATCTTCTTTGCGGCGCGAAGATGCGGCTTGTCGATCATCTGGCCGTCGAGCCGCAAGGTGCCGGAGTTCGGATTGTTCGCGAACGCCGCGATCACTTTTTCTGCCCAGGTGTGCTCAGCCTCGGTCGGCTCGAAGGCCGCGTTGACGACGTCGACATGTTTCGGATGGATCAGCGCCTTCGCCGAAAAGCCGTCGCGCCGTGCGGCGCGCGTTTCCTGCTCGAGGCCCGCGAGATTGTCGATGTCGGTATAGACGGTGTCGATCGGGGCGACCTCGGCCGCGGCCGCCGCCATCAGGCAGAGATCGCGCGCGAGCCGATAAGGGCTGTGGAATACGCCGCCCGAGGCTTTTTCCGTGGCGCCGAGAGAAGCCGAGAGATCCTCCGCGCCCCACATCAGGCCGGCGAGGCGCGGGGAGCAACCCTTGTAGCTGCCGAGCCCGAAGATCGAGCTCGCGGTTTCCGTCGCGACGCAGACGATGCGCGTTGCGCCGACGGTGATGCCAGCCGCAGCTTCCAGGGCTTCGAGCCAGGTCGCGATCTGCCGCACGTCGTCGCCGCCTTGCGATTTCGGCAGGACGATGCCGTCGGGCTTGCCCGGCATCACTGCGGCGAGGTCCGCCAGCGTCATGCCGGTGTCGAGCGCGTTGACGCGGACATAGAGCTGGTGCGGGCCGCGAGGGCCCCTCAGCATCGCCAGCGTCAACCCGCGCGCCTCCGGCTTCTTGTCGGTGACGACGGAATCCTCCAGATCGATGATCAGCGCGTCGGCCTTGCCTTCGCTCGCCTTCTCGAATTTGCGCGGGGAATCGCCCGGCACGAACAGCATCGAACGCATCAGACCGGCCTCTTGTGCATCATCGCCATGCGGCGGCATTTGCCGACGATCTCGTCGTTCTGGTTCAAGGCGTGGTGCTCGAACTCGACGATGCCCGCCTTCGGGCGCGATTTGGATTCCCTCAACGAAAGCACCTTCGTCGTCGCCCGCAAGGTGTCGCCGTGGAAGACCGGTTTTGGAAAAGTGACGTCGGTCATGCCGAGATTGGCGACGGTGGTGCCCATGGTCGTATCATAGACCGTCATGCCGATCATGATGCCGAGGGTGTAAAGGCTGTTGAAAATGCGCTGGCCGAACTCGGTCTTTTCGGCGAAATGCGCGTCGATGTGCAGCGGCTGCGGGTTGAGCGTCAGCAGGCTGAACATGGTGTTGTCCATTTCCGTGACGGTCCGGGTCAGCGGATGCCTGAACTCCTGGCCTACGGAAAACTCTTCGAAATAAAGTCCGGCCATCGCGGTTTCCTCCCTGTATCGTTGCGATCTGGCCCGCGCTGCCGTTACGGCGGCGCCGGCAGGTGAACTGCTTTTTGCTGGGCGAGCTGCTCGATCTCGTCCGCCGAGAAACCGGCCTCGGCCAAGATGTCGTGGCCATGCTGGCCGAGCGTCGGTGCGGGCCCGGCTGGTTCCGGCTGGGTCACGCTCCAGGTCGAGGGCACGCGCATCTGCCGGATGCGGCCTTCCACGGGGTGATCAACCGTCCGGAAGAAGTCGATCGCATTGAGATGCGGATCATCCAGAATCGTCTCCAGCGTATGCATCGGCATCACCGGAATGTCGGCACGCTCCAGCAGCTCGCGCCATTCCGCGGTGGTGCGCGTTGCGAAGATGTGGCCGATCTCCTCGTAGATCTCGTCGATGTGCTTGGTGCGCGCGGCGTGGTTGGCAAAACGCGGCTGATCGAGGAACTCCGGCTGTCCGATCGCCTCGAAAAAACTGCACCAATGCTTGTCGTTGTAGATGAGCACGCAGAGATAGCCGTCGTTGGTCTTGTAGGGTTTTCGATAGCGCGAAAGCAGACGGGCGTAGCCGCCATGGTCGAGCGGCGGATCGTAGGTGAGTCCGCCTAAGTGATCGACCAGCACGAACTCGGTCATCGATTCGAACATCGGCACGTCGATGCGCTGGCCCACGCCGGTCCGGCTCTGATGCATCAACCCGCCCATGACCGCATTGACCATCATCAGGCCAACGATGCGGTCGGCGATGGTGACGGGGACGTAGCGCGGCGTACCGTCGCCGGCAGCCGCAAGCAGTGTCGGGATGGTGGCCGCGCCCTGGATCAGATCGTCATACGCGGGCTTCGCTGCGTAGGGGCCGGACTGGCCGTAGCCGAACGCGCCGACATAGACGAGGGCGGGATTGATCGCGGCAAGCGTTTCGTAATCGAGGCCGAGCCGCGCCATCGCCTGCGGGCGCACATTGTAGACGAGCGCGTTGGCGCGCTTGGCCAGCCGCAGCAGCGCGTCGCGTCCTTCGGGCTTCTTCAGATCGAGCACGATGCTGCGCTTGCCGCGATTGGCATTGAGAAACATTCCGCCCATGCCGGGCGTGCGGCCGGGACCGATCTGACGAACGATGTCGCCCTCGGGGCTTTCGATCTTGATGATGTCAGCGCCCATGTCCGCCAGCACCTGGGTGCCGTAGGGGCCCATCAGCACCGAGGTCAGGTCGAGAATGGTGAAGCCGGCGAGCGGTCCCATGGAGCCTCGTGGGTGAATTCATATAGGTGGAGTTAGGGTTCATAAAACACCGGTGTCAATTCAATGACCCCACTTCGCGGTGCATAGCGGTATGTACAGTTCATATACTTGACAGTTAAATTCACATATATGTACCTTTTCCTCAAGCAAGAAATGGAGCGAGGGCCAAACGGCTGGCGGCGAGAAGCTGCCGCCTTCGGCACGGGGACGCGTGAGGGAGAACGATATGAAGACGAATCTGGGCCGGGCTGCTGCGGTGCTGGCGCTTTCGCTGCCGGTCTCGACGATGTCGGCGCAAGCGCTCGAGCTGAAGGTCGCCGATAGCTTCCCCGCCGGTCACTATCTCGTCCGCCTGATGCTGAAGCCCTGGATGGACGACGTCACCAAGCGCACCAACGGCGCGGTGACCTTCACCTATTATCCGAACCAGCAGATCGGCAAGGCCGCCGACATGCTGCGTCTGACGCAGTCGGGCGTGGTCGACATCGGCTACATCGGGCCGTCCTATGTCTCCGACAAGATGCCGCTGTCGGAAGTCGCGCAATTGCCGGGCGCGTTCGCGACCAGCTGCCAGGGCACGCTGGCTTACTGGAAGACCGCGCGCGAAGGAATTTTGTCCAAGCAGGAATACGCACCGAACAAGATCAAGCTTCTGATGGCCGTGGCGTTGCCGCCCTACCAGGTGTGGACCATCAAGTCGAAGGTGGAAACCACCAAGGATATGCAGGGCCTGAAGTTGCGCACCACAGGCGGCGCGCAGGATCTGACGTTGCGTGCGCTCAACGCCGTGCCGGTGCGCATGGCCGCGCCCGATGCCTATGAGTCGCTGTCGCGCGGCACCATGGACGGCCTGCTGTTCCCGCTCGACAGCGTCGTGTCCTACGGCCTCGACAAGCTGGTCAAGCACGCCACCGAAGGCGTCAGCTTCGGCAGCTTCATCGTCGCCTACTCCATCAACCAGTCGGCCTGGGACAAGCTGCCCGACGATGTGAAGAAGGCAATGAACGAGGCCTCTGAAGCCATCACGCCAAAAGCCTGCGCCGACGTCGACAAGGAAGGCGCAGTCACCAGGAAGCAGATGCAGGACGAGGGCGTCAGCTTCGATCCGCTGCCCGAGGCGACACGCGCTGAGATGAAGGACAAGCTGAAGGGCGTCGGCAAGGAGTGGGCGAGCGGGCTCGACAGCCGCGGCAAGCAGGCATCCGCCGCGCTGAAGGAGTTCGAAGACCTGCTCGCCGCCGGCGGCACCAAGTAAGGCATCAAGCAATCCACCGAGAAGGAGGCGCTAGAGGTGATCAAACGGGTAGGGGATGTGCTTGGCGCGCTGGAGCGCGCGCTGACGGTGATCGCGGTGGTGTTCATGTTCGTGATCATGATGCTGGTCGTGACCGACGTGTTCATGCGCTACGCACTGAACAGTCCGTTCTCCTTCACCTATGATCTGATCGGCCTCTATCTCCTCGCCGGCGTATTTTTCTTCACGGTGTCGGACGCGTTGCGCGAGCACGTGCATGTCGGCGTCGACATCCTGCTGTCGCGCTTCTCTCCGGCGGGGCGGCGGCTGTCCGAGATCGTCACCGCGCTCGCCGGCCTGTTCGTGTTCGTCCTGATCTGCAAGGTGGGCTTCGAGCGCGCGCTGGAGAATTACGAGCAGCACGATGTTCTCTCCGGCGCGATCCCTTGGCCGACCTGGATCTCGGCGGCGCTGGTGCCGTTCGGCTGCGGCGTGCTGGTGCTGCGGCTGGCGCTCCAGCTGGTCGGCAACGTGCTGAGCCTCGTCAGCGGCCGCGACCTCTATCCGCTGCCGCCGGTAACAGGCGTCGGTGAAGCCCGCAGCTTCGAGTAACAGCAGGCATCCATGACCCCTTTCATCGTTCTCGCTTTGCTGTTCGGCCTGCTCGCGCTCGGCACGCCCGTCGGTTTCGCCATGGCCTTTTCCGGCTCGGTCGGCCTCGTCATGGTCGGCGGCTGGTCGACACTGTTCGGCATCCTGCAAACCGCCCCGCTCTCGACGGTCTCGTCCTACGAGTTGATCACTATTCCGATGTTCTTGCTGATGGCGGACCTCGTGCTGCTGTCGGGTGTCGCGGATGATCTGTTCAAGACGGCGTCGGCCTGGGTCGGCCGCATTCCCGGTGGCCTCGGCATGGCCACCGCTCTCGCCGGCGCCGGTTTTGGCGCTATCTGCGGGACCTCAACGGCCTCCGCCGCGACGTTGTCCTCGACCAGCTTGCCTGCGATGATCCGCCAGGGCTACGAGCCGAAGATGGCTGCGGGCGTGGTCGCCATCTCGGGCACGTTGTCGATGCTGCTGCCGACCAGCGTCGCGCTCGTCATCTTCGGCCTGCTCGCCGAGGTCAACATTGGCAAGCTCCTGATCTCTGGCATCGTCCCTGCGATCCTGGTGACGTTCACCATCATGGCCACGATCTATTTCCTGGTCTGGCAGGATCCCTCGCGCGCGCCCGCCGCGAAATCGGTGCCGTGGCGCGAGAAGTTTGCGCTGCTGTGGCAGGTCTCGCCGATGGTGGTGCTGTTCTCGATCGTGACAGGCACGATCTATCTCGGCGTCGCGACGCCGACGGAAGCTTCCGCCTTCGGCGCGTTCGGCGCCTTCCTGCTCGCGATGGTCAAGGGCAAGATCACGCCGTCCTCGCTGTATCATACGCTGCTGCGCGCCAGCCATGGCACCTGCATGATCATCATGATCCTGGTCGGTGCCTCGATCTTCGGCTACTTCTTCACGCTCACGCATGTGACCCAGGACCTCGTCGCCTGGATCGGCAGCCTGCCGGCCTCGCGCTGGGTCATCATTACCTTGATCCTGTGCGGCTACATCGTGCTCGGCTCCTTCATGGACCAGATCGCGATCCTCGTGTTGACCGTGCCGATCGTGCTGCCGTTGATCAAGACGCTCGGCTTCGATCCGATCTGGTTCGGGGTCATCAAGATCGTCACGGCCGAAGTCGGCATGATCACACCGCCGGTCGGGCTGAACTGCTTCATCGTTGCCCGATACGCCAAGCGGCCGGTGGCGGAAGTGTTCCACGGCACCTTCCCGCACTTCATCGCGCACCTGATTGCGATCGCGATTCTGGTCGCGTTTCCGTCTATCATCCTCTGGCTGCCCTCGCAGATGGGGCGCTAGGATCGGAGCTCGGCTCCCAACAAGGAGATCAAGAACATGGATTTCGCGCTCACCGATCAGCAGGAAGCCATTCGCGACGCCATCGCAAAGATCTGCGAAGGCTTTCCCGATGCCTATTGGCTGAAGAAGGACCACGACGGCGGCTTCCCGCACGATTTCCATAAGGCACTCGCCGACGCCGGCTGGCTCGGCATCTGCGTGCCGGAGGCCTATGGCGGCTCCGGGCTCGGCATCACCGAAGCCGCGGTCATGATGCGCGCCATCGCGGAATCCGGCGCCGGCATGTCCGGTGCGTCGGCGGTGCACATCAACGTGTTCGGCCTCAATCCGGTCGTCGTGTTCGGCACCGAGGAGCAGCGCAAGCGCATGCTGCCGCCGATGGTCGAGGGCCGCGAGAAGGCGTGCTTCGCCGTCACCGAGCCCAACACCGGCCTCAACACGACCCAGCTCAAGACCCGGGCCGTGGCCAAGAACGACCGCTACATCGTCAACGGCCAGAAGGTGTGGATCTCGACCGCGCAGGTCGCGCACAAGATTTTGCTGCTGGCACGCACCACGCCGCTGGAGGAGGTGCGCTCGCCGACCCATGGCCTCAGCCTGTTCTATACGGATTTCGACCGCCAGAAGATCAAGGTCCACGAGATCGAGAAGATGGGCCGCAAGGTCGTCGATTCCAATGAGCTGTTCTTCGAGGACTTCGAGATCCCGATGGAAGACCGCATCGGCGAAGAGGGCAAAGGCTTCCAGTACATCCTCGAAGGCATGAACCCCGAGCGCATCCTGATCGCGGCGGAAGCCGTCGGCCTCGGCAAGCTCGCACTGTCGCGCGCGACCGAATATGCCAAGACCCGCGTGGTCTTCAATCGTCCGATCGGCAAGAATCAGGGTATCCAGCATCCGCTTGCCGTGAACTGGGTCGAGTTGGAGGCGGCCTGGCTGATGGTGATGCAGGCGGCCTGGCAATACGACAAGGGTTTGCCCTGCGGCGCTGGCGCGAACGCCGCGAAATACTTTGCGGGTGAAGCCGGCTACCATGCCTGCGAGCAGGCCGTGATGACCCATGGCGGCTTCGGCTACGCCAAGGAATTCCATGTCGAGCGCTATTTGCGCGAAGTGCTGATCCCGCGCATCGCGCCGGTGAGCCCGCAGCTCGCGCTCAGTTTTATTGCGGAAAAGGTGCTAGGGCTGGCGAAGTCTTACTAACAAGGGTCCCCCTGATCTTGCCCCAGGAAGCATCGCCGATCGACTTTCCTGGCGTGATCCATGAGGGCGATCTCGTCGTGTGCGGGCAGGCAACGGCCGAGCCGGTTACGCTGACCGAAGCGCTGATGGCTCAGGCCGCGCATCTTCCTCCGTTCCGTATGATGGTCGGGCCGCTGTTCTCCGACACGTTCTCCGCCGCCTGCGCGCCGAACGTTGCGTTTCAGAGCTACGGCGTGATCGGCAACGCGCGGCGGCTTGCGAAAGCAGGGCGGCTGGACGTGATTCCGAGCAATTACAGCGCTTTCTGTGCCGACTTCGCCTCGCGCCGCCACAAGGCCGATGTCGTGCTGGTACAGCTTGCGGAGTCCGGACGGCGGCTCAGCGCCAGCCTGTCCAACGACTATGTCATCGATGCCGCGCGCGGTGCGCGTCTCGTCATCGCCGAGATCAATCCGGATGCGCCTTTTACGTTCGGCGCGGAATGGCCCGAGGACGTACCGATCCATTTCCGCGTGGCCGCCCGCAGGCCGCCGGTTGAGCTGGCTTCACCGCCGCTCGATGATATCTCGCGCCGTATTGCCGCCCATGCAGCGAGCCTGATCGCCGACGGCAGCACGCTCCAGTCCGGCGTCGGCCGTATTCCGGACGCGATCCTGTCCTCGCTGTCGCATGCGCGCAATCTCGGCATCCATTCCGGCCTGATCAACGACGCCATCGTCGATCTGATCGAGCGCGGCGCTGTGACGAATGCGGAGAAGGGTGTCGATTCCGGGATCACCGTCGCCAACCAGGTCATCGGGACGCAGCGGCTCTATCGCTTCGCGCACGAGAACAAGGAGGTCTCGGTGCGGCCGACGTCCTATACGCACGGCCAGGGCATACTGGCGCGGATCAACCGGCTGGTTGCGATCAATTCGGCGCTTCAGGTCGGGCTGGACGGCAGCGTCAATTCAGAGACGCTGAATGGCGTCGCGATCGGTGCGATTGGCGGGCAGCTCGATTTCGTGCGCGGGGCCAACGCCTCTCCCGGCGGCCGGGCGATCATCGCGCTGCCGGCGACGGCCTCCGACGGGACCAGCCGGATCGTCGCTGACGTCGAGACGGTGACGACCCCACGCGCCGATGTCGACGCTATCGTCACCGAATGGGGGATTGCCGAGCTGCGCGGCTGCGACCTTGCCGAGCGCGCGCGCCGCATGATCGCGATCGCCGCGCCCGAGCACCGCGACGCGCTATCGGCGCGGCGCTAGTTCATCATCGCAAGTGTTGGGCGCTGGCTCTCGCCGGACCCGATGATCCCAGGGAGATCCGTCGCCTCGCCGGCGATCATGTGCGACATGCACCAGAACAAATGTGCAAGGCGGGAGAACACCAGCCGCTCGCGCTCGGCAGGAAGGGTACCTTCCGGGATCGTCACGGTTTCGAGGCCGACAACCTTCTTGAAATCCGGCCAGATCGTCATCGACTGCGCGATCACGGAGTAGCAACGCGAATCTTCGTCGTTCTCGTCGGGTGCCGGCGGCAGGCCCGGATATTGCGTCGGTGCGGCGTAGAATTTGTAGGCGCCATAGCCGAGCCTGAGCAGGAATTTTTCGGGGACGGCGGCGTCGGCGGCGAAGGACACCAGCCGTGCCTCGCTCAGCACGTCCGGTTCGATGGCGCTGAGGTCCTGGGCGCGCAGTGCGGAGCAAAAGGCAAGCTCGCGATTGTGCTCGCGGAGCAGATTGGCCAGCGGCTGTTGCTGTTGCACGGTGTCGGTGAGCAGGATGATGGTCTTGAGCATCTTGTGCTGTCCGTTAGGGAAAGAGATGGCGGGCGGTCATGACTGCGTCGTCAGTCGCGCGGGTGGCGAAGAAATCGTTGGCGATGCGCTGCCCCGGCGCGATCTCCAGGATGCGATAGCGCGCCATGGCCGCGGCTTCGCGCGCGGCGCCGACGTCGTCCTGCCAGGCGCAGAGCGACAGCTCGAGCCGGCCATATCCGCCGCAATCGGCCGCATAGGCGCCGGTCACGGCTTCCACGGTCGCGGCAACTGCGCCCGCGTCACTGGCCGAGACGTCGCGCAGGATCACGGCGATGCCGTTGCCGGTCTCGGCTTTCGAGGTCATCACCATGAAGGCGTCGCGGGCGCCGGTACGTCCGGCGCGGCGGGCCGTGCGTGCGATGCCTGCGAAGGCCGGATCGGGTCCGAGCTCCAGCGTCGTCGTCTGCTGGTCGTGCAGGATCGTGGCGCGCATCGCGCCGAGGTAGCCCTTCAGCGCGTGATAGGAGCGCGGCAGCCATACGGTGTCGAGCGGCATCTGCGAGGATGTCAGGCTCCAGGCCTGGTCGAGCAGATAGCCCTCCCAGATCGCGGGGTATGACGCGGCAAGCTGTTGCCAGGTCCACAGCAGCCGTTCGGCGCGCTCGGTGCGGCCGAGATAGAGCGTGCGCGCCGACATCTCCCAGCGATTCCACTTGTGCAGGGCGACGTCGCAGCCGAGGAAAGACGGCAGCAATGGTGCCTCGCGCAGAACGGCGCCGGGTTCGACGAACAGCAACGGCTCGCGATACTTGTTCCACATCCGCAGCAGGAACTCGGCCTTCTCGAAGCAGAGCAGGCGGTCGCTGAACTCCGTATCGATCGGCTCGATATGGCAGGCGAGATCGAACCGCTCAAGCGAGTGCCGGAGCGCGAAGACTGCAGTCGCGTCGCCGCCGCGCGGATAGCAGCAGACGATCCGGGGGCGGACCGTCGAAGCATCGGCCGCAGTGAGGAATTTCGACCAGCCGATGCCGCCCCACCACATCTCATGCGGGCCGTCTGCGCCGCAGGGCGCGACGGTGCCGAACTCGGTCAGCTTGGACTTGAGGAAGTCGAAGCCGGGATTCTCGCTTCGGGGAATGACAATTGCGCAGCCGGGTGTGAGCGAGCGGTAGAGCAGCTCGGCTGCCGCGCCGCTCAATGGCTCCCTGAGAATGATGACGCCGTTCTGCCGGCGCTCGCTGACGCCGTCGAGCCTCAGTGCGCCGTACTGGCCGACCAGCCAGCCCAGGCGGTCGCGCTGGGCCGGGCCGAGCTTGACACCGCCAGTTAGCAGCAGCCGATCAAGGTCCGCGTGCGTCTCGTCCGTCAATTCCGTGCCCCTCACGTCGCCAGCCCCTCGCACTTGAACGGCCGGGGCGGCGCGATCAGGCGCATTATTTGGGGCTGGAGCCGAGCGGCGAGATTGCGATGGAATAGATCGCGATCTCCTGCGTCATCGGGGCGACCGGGATCAGCAGGCAGCCGTCGTCGCTCTCGGCGCGATATTGCGCGCCGGTCCGCTGCACTCCGGCATAGACCAGGCTTTCGGCGGCGAGGCCGATGACGTCTTGGCTCTCGGCGGCGTCGCGAACGTCGTCACCCCGTTGCACCGTGACGCCGTGAAGAAGGCCTTCGGGGGCGAATTTTGCCAGCGGCAGCGCGATCATGATGACCGCCATGGTCCGGGACAGCGGGATGCGCAGACGCAACTCGCCGAGACCGGTGCGATGGAGGGTCGCCGTCTCCAGCGTCGCATCGGCGCCGGCACGAAACAATCCGACCTGAACCGGGCCGCACGGCCGTTCCTCAAAGACGTCGGCGGGCAGACGGTTGGCGCCGAACAGCACATAGAGATAACCGTAGGACGGTGACAGGCTGGCAAAGCTGCCGGCGAGCCACATCGGCGGTGCCGCCGATGTGCAGGCGGCAGAGAGGCCGCGGGCGGTGATCTGATCGCGGACGAATCTTTCGTCGAGCATCGGTGCCAGTGCGTGGGTGCCGAGATTGACGTCGTGCTTCAACGTGCCAAGCAGCGCGAGCTCGTCGTCGTCGGGCAGCAGCAGGAGGCGGGCTAGCGTCGCCGCGCACCAGCGCGCGGCGACGTCGGATGCAGCATGGGGATCGAGGCCATGGTCGAGCGCGACATCGCCCGCGCTCTGCGCGAAGGCCTGTGCGCCGGCCTGGATCTCCGCGGCACGCGCCATTTGTTCCGCGGGACGCGGATTGATCTCGCGCAGCACCGCGCCGCCGGCGTAATCGCGAACCGAACCATCGGCCGCGCAGCAGGCCTGCTCCAGCAGGGCCACGTTGCGGATCAGCATGCGCTTGACATGCGGCGTGACCACGAGGTCGGAGACAAAACCTTCCGCGCTGTCCTCGTCGGCGAGATCGTCGAAGGCGTCGTCGAGTGACATCAGATAGGCGCCGTGGAGACGGATCTTGATGCCCTCCATGTCGAAGACACGACGCAGCGCCTTCTGCACGCTGCCGGAATAGCCGAGATCGGCGAGCACCAGATCAGTACAGTCCTCGAAGTCCGGGATAGCAAGACGGAGATAGGCGAGCAGCCGGGCTCGCAGGCCCGCGGCGAGCGCAACGATTTCAGCCGGATCCATCAGACCGGGAAGCGCCTCGGCGAGATCTTCGCCGGCGGCGACACCGCCGGGACAGCCGGCAAAGAACGCCGCGACCTTCGGCGGCATGATCTTCATCATGTCGCGAAAGGTCGGGGCGTCGATCTTGAAGACCTTGCTGAGCAGATCGACCAGCGGCTGCATGGTGTCGGCGGAGGCGATCAGGCTGACGCGGCGGTTGATCTCGACATAGGCCGACGACATGCCGTGCAAGTCCTGCCAGATCCGGTACGACAGGAAACCGTCGCGGCCGAGGAAACCGAGGGCCACCTGCCGGCCGGGTCCCGCGACCGCTTCGCAGCGCCTCGCGACGAAGGCGTCGAACGCCGTCATCACCGGGCCAAGCACCGTGAGGCCCAGGTGAAAGGCCGGCGACCTCTCGGCGCTGCGCGCGGCGACCATGCGCCGCAAGGTGCGCGCGCCGCGGTCGAGCCGGGATGGCGCGCCCGTGCATATGAGCTCGAACAATGCGGTTTCGCGCTGAAACGTCGATGCGAGCCGGGCGGTCGCCTGCGGATAATAGCGCGCGCGAATGCCGTGGCGCTTGGCACCGTTGATATCGGCCTTGTCATTGTCGCCGACGTGAAAGGAGGCGCCGGCGTCGATGCCCTCGTGAGCGAGGTATTTCGCGAACAACGCCTCGCTCTTGCTGCTGCCGTGATCGCAGGAGGCGTAGAGAAAGTCCCAGGCGAGGCCAGGGCGGCAGGCCCGCAGCAGCCGCGCCAGCCGATCGGAATCCCAATAGGTGTCGGAAATGAATCCGACGCGGTGGCCGGCGCGCTTCATGTCCAGATATTGCCGAAGCATGTCCGGATTGGCGCGGCAAAGCTCGAGCTCCGCGGAAAACTCTGATTCGACCAGGTCGTTCAGATCGCCGCGTGTGAGGCCGAACAGCTTGAACGGAAAGTAGGAATAGATTTCATCGATGCGCACTTCGCTTGCGCCGCGCTTCTCCTTCGCGGTCTTGCGCGCTCGCGCTTCAGCCTGGATGCGATGCTGAACGAAACTCTCAGAAACATTCGGACAAGTTCCTGAAATGCCCGATAGCTCGTAAGTCCTTTCAAACACACCATCTGGCGTCGTGCAGGCACGAAGCAGAAATGTATCGAAAACATCGAACGACCAAGCAGAAACAATTTTCGCGCGGCGTTCCGCGCTGGCCATTGCGATCCTCATGCTGCAATTCCCCGTCCACCATGACGATTAACGTGCGCACGCGCGAGGTCAGGCGCCACAAATACGAAAAAAGTTCACGCGCGATTCAAAAACACGCTCGTCGCGACTGACAGATTGAAAAAAATCGCTAGGTTCGAAAAAAAAGGTGATTCGGAAAAAATTGCCGGGTGCAGAAGCGGTCTCGCGTTCATTCACACTCGGAAACAATCGTGTCTTCACGCGCTGTGCGCGTGTCGCGCTTGATCACCTAGTGCCGCGTAATGTCAGCGTTTTCTCCCGAGTACGTCTGTTCAGGATGGATGATCCGCCATGGCGCGAGACGAGGTGATGATTGCAGGTGTGAGGCGCGAGAGAAGCGCGCAGTCGGCAATTATTGCCCGATGCTCGGCAAAAGTGACCTGCTAACATCTTGAAAAATAACAAAAATTATCCGCCTGGATTGTTTTGGCCCCGCGTTCAACGCTTGGAAGCCGTGTGGCATATGCGCCGCCGGCATTGCGGGTTGGAGATTGCGGGATGAGTTACGCTGCTGATGTCATGGCTCCCGCCGAGGCCGAGATCGCGACGACGCTGCCGACTGACGCGACCGTGCCGATGATGCCGTCGGCGCCGCTCGCGCCGGACGGCGCGCCTGTTGGCGACGATGTCGTCTTCGATGAAGACAGCGAACTCCTGGACAGGCTCGCGACCGGCGACGAAGCGGCCTTCCGCATGCTGGTTGAGCGTCACATCGACCGCGCCTACGCGATCGCGCTACGCATCGTCGGCAATGCAGCGGATGCCGAAGACGTGGTGCAGGACACCATGCTCAAGATCTGGAGCCATCGCGGTCGCTGGCAGCACGGCCGCGCCAAGTTCTCGACATGGCTCTACCGTGTCATCTCCAACCGCTGCATCGACCTCAGGCGCAAGCCGCGCAACGAGAATGTCGAGACGGTGCCTGAGGTCGCCGACGGTCAGCCCGGCGCGGTCGAGATCATCGAGCGTAACGAGCTGAACGGCATGCTGGAGCTCGCGATGCAGCGGCTGCCGGAGCAGCAGCGCATCGCAGTGATCTTCTCGTACCACGAGAACATGAGCAATGGTGAGATCGCCCAGGTGATGGACACCACGGTGGCCGCGGTCGAGTCGCTGCTCAAGCGCGGCCGCCAGCAACTTCGCCAGCTGCTGCGCAAGCACGAGCGGGACATCCGCACCGCGTTTACCGATTGCTAACCATAAAAATCGGCCCGCGAAAATTTTCGCGCCTGATCTCCTTGCACTCCGCCGTTTGAGCGAACGGACGGGGCTGCGGTCTGCGTCGTCAATCGTCTTCAACGATGCGGCACGCCATGCCCATCAGCACAGGAGCTTCCAATGCCCGCAATCAACACCAACACCGCCGCGAACTCCGCGGTCCGCTACCTCAACATCAATTCCGCGCAGGAGAGCAGCTCGCTCGCGAAGCTGTCGAGCGGTTCGCGTATCACCTCGGCCTCCGACGACGCCGCCGGCCTCGCGATCTCCACCCGCATCTCCTCGGACGTGACCACGCTGCAGCAGGCCGCGACCAACGCCTCCCAGGCGACCGCGATCCTCCAGACCGCCGACGGCGGTGCTTCCAACATCTCGGACATCCTGGCGCGCATGAAGTCGCTGGCCTCGGAATCCGCGTCGGGCACCACGACCGATTCCAGCCGCGCCTACATCAACTCGGAATTCACGCAGCTCACGAGCGAAATCGATTCGATCGCGAGCGGCACGCGCTATTCCAGCCAGAGCCTGCTCGACGGCTCCAGCGTGTTCGCCTCGGGCGTCTCGGTCCTGGTCGGTTCCTCCGGTTCGGATACCATCACCATCACGCTGACCAGCCTGACGGCGTCGTCGCTCGGCGTGTCCTCGCTCGACGTCAGTTCGCTGTCGGACGCGACCTCGGCGCTGACGACGCTTGATACCGCGATCGACACCGTCTCGGCCGCCCGCGCCAGCATCGGCGCGCAGGAATCGCGGTTCAACTTCTCGTCCGACTCGATCTCGACCCAGACCCAGAACCTGCAATCAGCGAATTCGGCGATCAAGGATGTCGATATCGCCTCCGAGCAGGCGAAGCTGTCCTCGGCCGAAGTGAAGACCCAGGCCGCGGTGTCGGCCGAATCCGCGGCGAATCAGATGCCGCAATACCTGCTCAAGCTGCTCAGCTAAGCGCTGGGCTCACGACGTCACACCAGGCCGGCGTGAAGCCGGCCTGGTCCACCTCGCGATGGATCGGGCCCCAAAGTGACAAGCGTCAGTTCGAGCACCAGCAGCGCGTCGACCACGAGCTCGTCGAGCAGCTCGTCGGTGACCACGACCGGCACCACCACGTCGACCAGCATCGACTGGGACGCGCTGATTACCTCGGCGGTGGATGCCAAGCTCACCCAGGCCACCACGATCTCGACCACGATCACCAACAACGAAGCAAAAATCTCCGCCTACGAGACGCTCCAGACCGACCTCTCGACACTGTCGAGCGGGCTTTCCTCGCTGGCGACCTCCGTCATCAACTCGTTGGCGACCAACGTCTTCGCCACCCGTTCGGCGACCATTGGCACGACCGGCGACGTGAGCGCGTCCTCCGCGCTCTCGATGTCGGTCGGCAATGGCGCCGCGACCGGCGACCATACGCTGACGATCAGCCAGATCGCGACCGCACAGAAGGTGGTCGGCAGTTCGCAGTCGAGCCAGACCGACGAACTCGGCTATTCCGGTACGTTTTCCGTTGGCCTCGAAGGCGGTGCTACGTCCGACATCACGATCGACAGCACGATGTCGCTCCAGGACGTCGTCGACACCATCAATGCCCAGACCTCGACCACCAACGTCCAGGCCTCGATCGTGCAGGTGTCGAGCGGGTCCTACGAGATGGTGCTGACGGGGACCAAAGATGCAGCCGACATCACCTATTCGAGCTCGTCCGGCGATGACATCCTGAACAAGCTTGGCGTGACCGATAGCTCCGGCGCCTTCAGCGATGTCCTGCAAACGTCGCAAGCTGCCGAGTTTTCGCTCGACGGTATCTCGATGACCCGGGACACCAACGATATCACCGACGTGCTGACGGGAGTGACGTTCAACCTGCTCCAGGCCACGCCCGACGGAGCCACGGTGAACATCAGCATCGAGCCCGATACCAGCCAGATCGAGACGGCGGTCGAGAACCTCGTCACCAATTACAACACATTTCGCGATGCGGTGATCGCGCAACAGGCGACCGGATCGGACGGTACGGCGGATTCGAGCGCGGTGCTGTTCGGCGACGGCACCATGCGCGACATCATGGACGCGCTCCAGAACGCGCTCAACAGCACGGTCGGCGGCCTCACCATGGCGGATCTCGGCCTGTCCTTCAACGAGAACAACGAACTTGAGCTCGATACATCGACGCTGTCGGAGATCCTCAGCACGAATTTGAGCGGGGTGACGACGCTGCTGTCGGCGCAGACCAAGACCTCGTCGAGCCAGCTCACCGTCGTCAACACCGGAACGTCGCCGCAGTCTTTCACGCTGGACTTGACCGTGGATTCCGACGGCAATCTTTCCTCGGCCTCGATCGGCGGCGATGCCTCGATGTTCACGGTGAGCGGCACCACGATCATCGGCAATGCCGGAACGGCCTATGCCGGCATGGCCTTCACCTATTCGGGGTCCGCGTCGCAGTCGATTGCGGTGACCTCGACCTCCGGCATCGCCACCCAGCTCTACCAGCTCGCCAAGACCTACTCGTCGAGTTCGGGCGCGTTGCAGACGTTGATCACGAATCTGACCGACCGCGACAACGATCTCCAGCAGAAGGTCGACGATATCGAGAGCGCCGCTTCCGCCTACAAGGCGCAGCTCCAGACACAATACGCGCAATACCAGGCCGCGATCGAGAGCGCGAACAACACGCTCGACTATCTCAAGGCCCTGCTCAACTCCAGCTCGAGTGATTGATGATGCATAATCCGATGGCGTACATGGCCAACCAGGCCTATCGGGGCGCCGCGACCAGCGTGCCGCCGCTCAAGGCGATTTCGATGCTGCTCGGCGGCGCGATCACCTTTCTCCAGAAGTCGCTGGCCGCGCAGGAAGCGCGCCGCTTCGAGGAGGGGCACGAATACCTGATGAAGGCGACCGCGATCCTGCGCGGGCTCGGCCATAATCTCGATTTCACCAAGGGCGGCGCGGTGGCCGAGCGGCTGTTCCAGACCTACAACGCGATGATCCTGGCGAGCCTCAGGGCCTATGGCCGGCCGTATGCCCGCGAGAGTTTCCGCCGCATCATCGCCTCCCTGACCGAGCTGCAGGAGGCCTGGGGGCACGTCGATGCGACGGTGCGCAGCGGCAAGGCCGCGCCGGCCGATTCGGCCCGCACGGGCTGACGCAGCCTGGTCCTCCGCGACGCGGGGAGGGGGCGGCGATGGGTGCGGGCGGCAGTTTGGCCGCTTTCCGTAGTGCTGCGGGCGGTTTTGGCGCCCGTAACAGCCGAAATCCGGTTTCCGCCACGCCTGCAATGCTTTATGACGAGCCTGACCGAGGCGGGACCGGCAGGCGATGGACGTCACCGAGTTTGAGGAATTGATCGATCGGCTGGGCGAGGATCTCTCGCTCTGGCCCGACGATCGGCGTTTGCCCGCCGAACAGCTGCTGGCGCAATCGGCCGCCGCGCAAGCTCTGCTGGAGGAGGCGCGCGCCTTGCGCCTCGCGCTCGCCGCACCTGCGGTCCGGGCACCCGCGGGCCTCGCCGACCGCATCGTCGCTGCGGCCGCGAAAATGAAGGCCGACACCGCCGAGCCGCGCACCGAGGGCGAGACGGCGGATAGCTGAGCGGCTCTTTCCGAGATCGAATATTGCGAGACGTCGTCATGCCCGGGCTTGTCCCGGGCATCCACGTTCTTCGTGCTGAGCAGCAAGTCGTGGATGGCCGGGACAAGCCCGGCCATGACGCTGTGGAATCCTCCGCACTCCTAACGTTGAAAGCACCGCTCTTCTAACGCGCGCGCGGCAGATTTTGCCGTGTCGAAAGCCGTTTTTGCGCGCGTGAATCCTCGCCTGAATCCGCGCGCCCACCCGTTTCATCAGCACACAGATTTCAAGCGCCGCCGGCCGACATCTCGTCGCCGGCAGCGCAGGAAAGCCGGAGTTTCTGATGACCGTTTCCGCCACGAGTTCCGCGACGACTGCGACGACGACGTCGAGCACGTCGTCCTCGTCGACACTGACGTCCAGCGACTTCCTGAACCTGCTCGTCAGCGAGCTGCAGAACCAGGATCCCCTGAACGCGACCTCGACCACCGACCTCGTCAATCAGCTCACCTCCTACGCCAATTTCACGTCCCAGCAGTCGATCAACTCCAGCCTCACTTCGCTCGCGGGTTCGTTCTCGAGCCTCGTGACGCTCAACTCGGTGAACTATATCGGCCACACCGTCGAGGCGAAGACCGATACGTCGACCTTGAGCAACGGCTCGGCGACGTTCGGCTACTCGCTGTCCTCGGCTCCTTCGAATGTGTCGATCAGCATCTCGGACTCGTCCGGCAACGTCGTCTACACCGGAACCGGCACGGGAAATTCCGGCTCCAACAGCTTTAGCTGGGACGGCAAGGACTCCAGCGGCAACCAGCTCTCGGATGGCGGCAAGTACACCATCTCGGTGACCGCGACGGATACCGCCGGCAACTCGGTCCTGAATTACACGACCGTCACCGGCACAGTGACCGGCATCGACACCTCGACATCCACGCCCTCGCTCACGGTGAACGGCGCCTCCGTCAGCGCCGCCAATATTCTCGGCGTCACGTCCTGATCTCTTGTCCTGATTTCCTCGGAGTTTCATCATGAGTCTCACCGGTGCATTGTCCTCGGCGATCTCGGCGCTCAGCGCCCAGAGCCAGTCGTTATCGATGATCAGCGACAACATCGCCAACTCCGATACGACCGGCTACAAGACGACGTCCGGAATGTTCGACGCGCTCGTGACCGCGTCGAGCAACACGACCTCCTACGCCTCGGGCGGCGTCACCGTCTCGGGCCGGGCCAACATCACCCAGCAGGGCCTGCTGGCCGCGACCTCCAATGCCACCGATGTCGCGATCCAGGGCACGGGCTTCTTCGTGGTGGGCAGCGCCACATCCGGCGGCATCACGTCCTACACCCGCAACGGCGCCTTCACGATCGACAATGCAGGCTACCTCGAGAACAACGGAAGCTATCTGGAAGGATGGCGCACCGACGCGGACGGCAATGTCGTCGGCAGCGAGTCGGCCAGCAATCTTTCCTCCATCAACACTCAAATCGCCTCGACCAGCGGCAGCGCGACGACCAAGACCACGATCGCGGCCAATCTGCCGTCGGATGCTGCCACCGGCGACACCTATACCAGCTCGATGACGGCGTATGACTCTCTCGGTGCCGCAAACACGATGCAGATCACCTGGACCAAGACCGGCACGAACGCCTGGAGCGCGAGCTTTGCCAATCCGACGACGTCGTCGGATACCACGACCGCGACAGGTACGGCGTCCGGCACCATCGACATCACCTTCAACAGCGACGGCTCGCTGGCCAGCACCAGCCCGAGCCCGGCAACCGTCGCGGTCACGGGCTGGACTGACGGTGCCGCCGACAGCACCATTACCATGAACCTCGGCACGGTCGGCGGCACCGATGGCCTGACGCAATATGCCTCGGGCGAGACGACGCCCGACGTCAACGTCACCAGCATCGACTCCGATGGTCTGTCCTACGGCAAGCTGTCGAGCGTCTCGATCGGCAAGAACGGGGTCGTCGACGCGACTTATTCCAATGGCCAGACCATTGCGATCTACAAGATCGCGGTGGCGACCTTTGCCGATCCCAACGGTCTTTCCGCTGCCAGCGACGGGCTCTATTCGGCGACCGTGACCTCCGGCAACGCCTCGTTGCAGGCCTCCGGCGAGAACGGCGCGGGCACGATCTACGGCAGCGAGCTGGAATCCTCGACGACCGACACCTCCGGCCAGTTCTCGAGCATGATCTCGGCGCAGCAGGCCTATTCCGCCGCCTCCCAGGTCATCTCCACCGTCAACAAGATGTACGACACCCTGATCTCGGCGATGAGGTGAGTGATGCCAGGTGAAAAAGCGAGCGCCGCCGGAGGGGCGCTGCTGCGCCGGCTCCAGCGGCTAGTGGCCCGGGCCGGGACCGCCAAAGGCAGCAACCGCAAGCAATTGCTGGCGCTGCTCGACGACGTCGAAACGACCCGTCGGGGTCTCTTGCGGGAATGCGCGGAGATCGAGGGCGAGATGAGGCAGGCGACCGTCAGGGCGACCGCGATCGGCGCATATTTGCGTGGCTCGCAAGTCCAGCGCGGCAAACGGCACAATTAAAAGAAGGCGATGACCATGACTGTAACCCTGGCCAAGAGCCAAGCCAAGAGCCAAGCCACGAGGACGACCGCCGCGAACGGCGACGCACGGATCAAGTCGCTGATCACGCTGATCGACACATTGACCGCGCTGGTCGCCGAGGAGAATGCCGAGCTCGCAAAGGGCCTGCCGGCCTCGCGCCTCAAGCAGGTCGACGAGAAGAACCAGCTGGCTGAGATGTTCGAGCGCACCGTCGCCGAATGCGCGGCGGGCACGACCAGCCTCAACGTGCACGACCGGATCCTGCGCGAGCAGCTGATGGAGAGGATCCTGAAGCTGCGTATGGCGATGGACGAGAATCTGGTGCGCCTGCGCGCGGCGATCGAAGCCAGCAACCGCCGGATCGAGGCCGTCATGCAGGCGATCCGCGAGCAGATCGCGGCGGTGTCGCCCTATGGCGCCTCCGGCCGTCTCGCCGCGCGCGCGGTCTCCAGCGGCACCAGCCGCAGCGCCTGACGGATCGAGAGGTTCGCCGTGTCACTCGATATCGCACGATCGATCGCCTTCAGCGGCCTCTCGGCCACATCGGTGCAGATCAGCGTGACGTCGTCGAACATTTCGAACGCCGACACGACGGGCTATACCGAAAAGACCGCGAACCAGTCGAGCAGCGTCACCAACGGCGTCGGTACCGGCGTCACGGTGACGGGCATCACCTCGACGGTCGACAAGCTGCTGTTGAAGTCGCTGATCTCGGCGACATCCGATCTCGGATCGGCCGACACCACCAACACCTATCTGACCTCGCTCGAAAAGCTTTACGGCTCGACCAGCAGCACCGACAGTTCGTCGACCGGGACCTCGCTCGCCAACAGCATCGCCTCACTGGAATCGGCGCTGTCCTCGCTGGCGAGCACGCCGAGCAGCGCCTCGCTGCAATCCAACGTCGTCAGTGCGCTCGATGACGTCGCGAGCCAGTTGCGGGAGACATCGAGCAGCATCCAGAAGCTGCGTTCCAATGCCGACCAGGACATCTCGTCCTCGATAGACGACGTCAATACCGACCTGCAGCAGATCTCGGATCTGAACGCGCAGATCAAGCAGACGGCGGCGGCCGGCCAGTCGACCGCGGACCTGGAGGACCAGCGCAACACCGCGCTCCAGGACCTCGCCTCGAAGATGAACGTCAGCTACTTCACGGCGTCGAACGGCGATCTCCAGATCTACACCAAGTCCGGTCAGGCGCTGGTCGATAGTTCCGCGCATACGATCAGCTATACCGCCGCGGCCAATGTGACGGCGGCGACGAACTACACCGCCGGTTCCTCGTCCAGCGGCTTCAGCGCGATCACGGTGAACGGGGTGGATATCACCTCGCAGATCACCGGTGGGGACATCGGCTCGCTCATCACGCTCCGTGATACGACGCTGCCGGCGGCGCAGTCGCAGCTCGATCAACTCGCCCAGCAGCTTGCGTCGGCGATGAACAGCGTCTCGAACAGCGCCTCCGCGGTGCCGGCGCCGACGAGCCTCACCGGGACGACCAGCATCGCCAGCAGCACAGCGCTGTCCGCCTCGGGCACGGTGCGCCTTGCCGTTACGGACCAAAGCGGCGATCTGGTCTCCTACGGCGATCTCGATCTGTCGTCCTATTCCACGGTCGGCGATCTCGTCACCGCCATCAACGGCATTTCCGGATTGTCGGCCTCGGTCGATGCGGACGGCCATCTCGCGATCACGGCAACCGGCTCGGGCAACGGTGTCGCCATCAACGAGATGACCAGCTCGGTGGGAAGCTCGGCAGAGGGCTTTTCGGAGTATTTCGGCCTCAACGACCTCGTGACCGGCACGAGCGCGGCTGATATCGCGGTCAACAGCAAGATCCTGTCCGGCACCAACGAGATTCAGCTCGCGACACTGGATTCCTCGTCGAGCCTGACCGTCGGCAGCACCGTGCTGTCGTCGGGATCGGCCGTCGTCGTCAACGCCTTCTATGATGCGCTGACGAGCTCCCGGACATTCGCCTCCACCGGTGGGCTTGCCACCACCACCGGTTCGCTGGCGGATTATGCGTCCACCATAGTGGCCGACGTCGCCAGCAAGGCCTCGCAGGCATCCAGCAACTACACGGCAAAGGAAACCGCACAGTCGAACTATGCGAGCTCGCTGTCCTCGCAATCCGGCGTCAACCTCGATGAGGAATCCGCCAAGCTCAGCACGCTCCAGAACAAATACACCGCGGCCTCCGCGCTGATCCAGGCCATCAACACCATGTATTCGGCGCTGCTGTCCGCCGTGCAGTCGTAACAGCCGGGAGCGGGCTCATGGTCGCGATGCGGGTCGCCACCTTCGCGCAGTCGAACAAGATGATCGCCGACGCGATGCGCGTGGAGACGGTCATGGCGAACAAGCAGATCCAGGAATCGTCGGGCGTGATCTCGGGCGATTTCGGCGGCTATGGCTCCGATGCGCAGCATGTCGTCAATCTCCAGGTCTCCGTGACGCGCGCGCAATCCTATATCGACGCCGCGACGCTCGCCGACAGCAAGGTGCAGGTGATGTATTCGGCGGTCGGATCGATGACCGACATCCTCACGCAGCTCCGCTCCCAGCTCAGCGCGGCCTCGACGGGCAGCTCGACCGAGACCAATTCGGTGATCACCACCGCCCAGCAGATGCTGGAGGAGATGGGCTCGCTGATGAACACGCAATATGACGGCCAGTATGTGTTCGCCGGCGGCAAGACCGACACGGCGCCGGTCGATCTCACGAGCTTCTCGTCGGTCAGCGGCTCGCTGACGACGACCGATACCAGCTACTACAACGGTGACGACGAGGTCGCTTCGGTGCGGGTCGCCTCGGACGAAACGGTCGCCTACGGCGTCACCGCCGACAATTCGGCGTTCGAGGAGGTGATGCGGGTTCTCAAATTCGTGGCCAACAGCACCTCGCTGTCATCCTCGGACATCACCAGCGCGCTCGATCTCGCCGGCACGGCGATCGACGACACGGCGGCGGTGCAGGCCAAGCTGTCGAACAACGCGTCCTCGATCGAGACGGCGAGCACCCGCCAGACGGACTACAAGAGCTACGCCGAGACCCTGTCGAACGACCTGACCGGGGTCGATGTCGCCGCCGTCACGGCGCAGCTCTCGACCTATCAGGCCCAGCTCACCGCATCCTATTCGGCCCTCGCCAAGATCCTGAGCATCAATCTGGCGAGCTACCTGAAATAGGTTCAACACTCTCGGTGTCATTCCCCGCGAAGGCGGGGAATCCAGTACGCCGCAGTCTATCGGTTCTATCGCCGCTGTCTCTGGAATACTGGATGCCCCGCCTTCGCGGGGCATGACGGCGCGGTGTGTGGATGCTCCTCGCCGGGCGCTATTCGGCGGCGATCCGCTCTAGGGCCATGGTGCGAAGCCGGGCGCGCTGGATCTTGACGCCGTTGGCGCTGTCGGTGACCGGGAAGGCATCGACGACATAGATCCGTGCCGGGACCTTGTAGCCGGCGAGCCGCTCGCGCAGGCGCGCAACCAGCGCCTCCTGATGCGGCGGCTCTTGGTGCGGGATCACGAAGGCGACGCAGCGCGCCTGGCCCTTCAGATCGACCGCCACGACCTGGGCATCGGCCACGCCGGCGCAGGATTTGAGTTCGTCCTCGATCTCGCCGGGCGCAACCAGGAAGCCGCCGAGCCGCATGGCGTCACCCGCACGGGTCTCGTAGACGAAGGCACCGTCGCCGCGCAGCCGGCCGATGTCGCCGGTGCGGAAGAAGCCGTCCGCGGTGATCGCATCGCGCGTTGCGTCGGGATTGTTGAAGTAGCCCAGGAAGCGTGAGGGCGCGCGGATCTCGATCTCGCCGGAGACGCCTTGCGCCGCCAACTCGCCGGTCTCGGTGTCGCGTACGCGCACCTGCGCATCGGGCGACATCGGCCAGCCGCCGCCCTCGATGCGATCGGCGAAGGCGTCGCCTTCGCGCGCGATCGAGAACAGCGCCTGCACCTCGCTCGACCCGTAGAGGCCGAACAGCGGCAAGCCGCGCGCCTCGGCTTCCGCCGCAAGCTCGCGCCAGCCGGGCTGGAACGCAGCGAAGCCGCAAACTTCGAGGTGCGGGAATGGCCGCGGCACATCGGTGAGGGCGAGGATGCGGCGGAACATCTCGTCCGAGCCGAAGGCGTGCGTGATGTTCTGTTCACCGAGGATTTTTACCGCCGGTGCCGCCTCGAATGCATCGAGCACATGGACGGTTGCGCCCGCAGCGATGAAGCCGAGCAGGCTCGTCATGCCAAAGGTGCCGCAGAACGGGAGCATGGCCAGCAGTGAGTGGCGCTGCGGATCAAGCTTGAGCGCTTTGGCGACGGAGGCGGCGTGGGTCGCCAGCGTCCGCTGCGTGTGTGCGACGAGTTTTGGGCCCTTGGTCGTGCCTGATGTGGTGTAGAGCAGCACGGGCAGGTCGATCTCATCCTGGGCGGGCGGCACCGGCGGATAGGATCTCTCGAACGCATCGAACCGCACGCAGGGCCACTGGGCCGGGATCGCATCCGCGCCGACTACAGCAAGTTTTTGCAGCGCGGGCACCTCATCCCCGGCGATATCGGCGAGGATGGCGGCAAAGTCGATCGAGCGGAACGCGGCCTCGACCACCATCAACTTCGCGCCGGACAGGCGAAGCAGATGCGCAACCTCCGCGCTGCGGTAACGCGTATTGACGGCGGCGACGATGGCTCCGCGCCGGGCGGCAGCGAACAGAAGTGTGATCCATTCGACCCGGTTGACCAGCCAGACCGCGACGACGTCGCCTTGGCCGATGTCCTGCGCGGCAAGCCAGGCAGCGGTCTGCTCAACCTTTGCTGTGAATTCCGCGCGTGAGACCTGTGTGCCGCCGAACACGAAGGCTGGCTCGGCAGCCTCGGTGTGGATCAGCGATTCCAGTGAAAAGTCGTCGGCGCTCATGGCAACCGGAGTAACCCGATCGCGCAAACCTGTCTACTTGGTGCCGAACATCCGGTCGCCGGCGTCGCCCAGGCCCGGCACGATGTAGCCGTGGTCGTTGAGCCGCTCGTCGATCGCGGCGGTCCAGACCGGCACGTCGGGATGCTCGCTCTGGAACTGCGCGATGCCCTCGGGCGCGGCCAGCAGGCACACGAAGCGGATGTCGCGGGCGCCGCGCGCCTTGAGCAGGGACGCGCCGGCGCAGGCCGAGTTGCCGGTCGCGAGCATCGGATCCATCAGGATCACGGTGCGGTCGGACAGGTCCTGCGGCGCCTTGAAGTAATATTCCACGGCCTGCAAGGTCTCGGGATCGCGGTAGAGCCCGATATGGGCGATGCGCGCCGAGGGCATCAGCGCCAGCATGCCGTCGAGGAAGCCGACGCCGGCGCGCAGGATCGGCGCCAGCGTGAGCTTCTTGCCGGCGATTTTCGGCGCCCGCATCGGCGAGATCGGCGTCTCGATGTCCACCAGCTCCAGCGGCAGGTCGCGCGTCACCTCGTAGCCGAGCAGCATCCCGATCTCGTTCAGGATCTCGCGAAAGCTCTTGGTCGAGCGGTCCTTCTCCCGCATCAGGGACAGCTTGTGCTGGATCAGGGGGTGGGCGACGACGTTGACGCTGCTTGTGCTCATGAAACCGATCTACACGGTTCCGTGAAATTACGCCAGATCGGGCGGGTGTTTTCCGCTGGGTTTGGTGGCCTCAGGCGGGCATCGCGACCGCGCTGCGCGCCCGGCTGCTTGCCTCGTAGGCAACCATGGTCAATTCGCGGTCGATCGCCGCGCGCATCGCGTCCATCGCCGGCTGGCGCAGACGCTTCGCACTTTAGACTCCAAGCCCGCGCGCGACGAGCGTGATCACGATCGTCAGGACCGCGCCCCAGACCAGGCTCAGCGTCATGGTCAGGACCGTCGTCGTGACCGCGTGCTCGAGATTTCCCTTGAGAAGCTGCACGCTATTTGTCCGATGCGGGCGTTGATCCGATGCGCAAGCCGAGCAAAAGCGAGCCGATCAACGCAATCAGGATGGCGATCTTGAGCTCGATCATGTCCTCAGCCTTGTCACCACGCGCGTTAGCATCTGCCTGGCTGCCTCAGCCAGGACGATCAGAAAGTTGCCGCGGTTCTCGACGTCGAGCTCAAAGGTCTCGGTGGGGAATACCAGGGCGCAGCGATCCGGCGCGCTCTCGCGGTTGGCGAAATCCACCGCGGAGCTCTTGAACAGGAACAGTCCGCCGACGCGCCCCTGAGCTTCGCGCGCGACCCAGAGGCCGGCACTGTTGCGTCCAATGAAGAAGGCGGCGAGGGCGGCGCTGACGACATCAGGATCGAGTGGCCTGAGCGCCGTCGCCGGTTTGGTGTCGGCTCGGCGACGGGAAGCCTGAAGGGCAATTGCGGCCATCGCGGCCTCTTCACACATTTGCAAGGTCATGGGAGCCTCCCTGCGCGTCAACCGTGCATGTGCCAGACATAGATCGCCGTCTTCAGCGCGATCAGTGCGGTGAGCACGCTGCCCATCGAGAGCAAAGTCAGCGCGCCGAGGGCGAGGTCCTTGAGCTGCGCCTTGCGCGCCGCCGCCGAGATGCGGGCCGGCCGTTCGCACCCGAAGGGCCGGTCAAGGCCATGTGTCAGGATCGACATTTGTAAGTCCTTACCTGGTGCGGCGAGACGGCCGCTCCAATCATGTTTCGTATGATGGTCGCCGTCGCGTATGATTGCGAGATGACCGCCGTAGCCGCCGTATAGGAAAGTCATAAAGACGCGGGCGGTCGCGCCGGCAGTCCTCTGAAGAGGTTTTGGCTGCGCTTCGGTCGCGGTTTGGATCGCGCAGGCTTCACGCGCACCAGCCCGACGGCAGCGGCGAAGGCGTGCCGTAGCCGCGGTTCCTCGATCTGCTCGCAGAAGCAATCCAAAGTCGCTTCTGCATCTTGCAGCTGGCCGTCGATGGCCGCGCAGAGATGGGCGGTGGTCCGCCGGAAGAAGTGTAGCGAATCCTCGCCGCTGCGCCGGCCGCCGAGACGATCGAGCTCGGCAGCGAGCGCGGCAACGTTGAGCTTGTCGCAATCGCTCCGCGTCACGGCAAAACGCAGCACTGCCAGTTGCCAGGCGCAGAGCAGCCTCTGATGGTCTTCGACGGATGACTGCATGCGATATCCGAACGGCAGCGAGCTGTCAGGCCCCGACGCTGTCGATCAGCTCCTCGTCGGCGATCGCGGCGAAGGCGCGCACCACCTCCCTCTGCGCGGCCGCGTCCAGCGGCACGATCGGCAGCCGCGTGGCCGGCGACATCAGCCCCAGCACGCTCAGGCCGCTCTTGAGCGCCGCCGGGCTGTCCTTGGAGAGGCAGGCGATGAGCGGGACCAGGCGCCTGTGCAAATAGCGGGCGGATTGCAGGCGACCTTGTCTCACTTGCGAAAAGATCGTGCGGCAGAGATCGGGGGCGATATTGGAGACTTCCGAGATCGCGCCGTCGCCACCGCTCGCGATATAGCCGAAGGCGGTGACGTCGTCGCCGGAGAGCAGCCGAAAGCCTGCCGGAAGCAGCCGGGCCAGCCGCATCGGGCGAGTAATATCGGCGCTTGCATCGCGCAGGCCGACGAACTGGCGGGATTCGACCAGACGCAAAAGCGTCTCGTCGGCGAGCGGGCGTAGCGTGCGGGAGGGGACGTCGTGCAGGATCACGGGCAGTCCGATCGCGCCGGCGATGCTGCGGAAGTGCGCGAGCATCCCCTCCTGCATCGGCTTGTTGTAGGCGGGCACCACTGCCATGACCGCATCGGCGCCGGCCGCTTCCGCACGCCGCGCAAGTTCGATGACCTGGCTGGTGGCATTCGATAGCGCGCCGGCGATGATCCGCACGCGGCCGCGGGCGACATCGACCGCGGTGCGTATGACGAGCTCCTGCTCGGCCGGCGAGAGCGTCGGCGCTTCGCCTGTTGTCTCGCAGACCACGATCGCGGGAACGCCTGCCGCGATCTGGCGCTCGCAGAGCGCGGCGAACGCCTTGAGGTCGATGGCATCAGCCGCGTCGAACGGCGTCGGCAGGTCCGGAATGAATCCGGTGAACCAGGCAGAGGGGGGAATGAACATGGCTTTTCGCCTGATGGCGCCGGCTCAGGCGGCGCGCTGCGAGACGATGGTGTTGGGGTTCTTGCCCATGTCGAGCTCGATCTCGCGCGGCAGCTCGACGATGGTCTCCGGATGCTGTCCGTTTTCGAACAGCGCATATTTGACGGCCTGGGCGCGACTGACGAACAGGCCGCCATAGAGGCCGTTCTGTTCTTGTGCGACCCATTGTCCCCTGCGGTTACGGCCGATGAAGACGATGGTCGAGGGCGAGCTGCACGAGGGAGGTTCGACGAGTTTCATGGATGTAGTCCTTCCGATTGACGGCGGTGGCAGGCTCTCACCCGCAACCGTTCGATCAATATCTTGTCAAGCGAATATGATTTCGAGTGAGGCGGTGCTGCGATCTCATAGGAAGATCATAAGGCCCGTGTTCAGCTCAGCTCGCTCACGACGTGAACCAGTGCGAACAGCGCGCCGAACGCGGCGCATTCGTCCCAATGATTGAGGACTGCGCCAAACAGCGCTTCGCGCCTGAGAACGGCGACGGCAGAGCAGAGGATGATCGACATCCAGAGCAGGGCGGCAAGGCTCCGTCCGAAGCCGACGCTGCCGAACGCGGCAAAGGCCGCCAGCAGGACGACGCGCACGGCAAAGCGTGCGATCACCCGTGCCGGGCTCAGAGCCCGCGATATGTCCGAAGGTTGCGGCAAGGCGCGAACCTCTCCGGCTGGCTCAGCTGAAGTTCTCGCAAGCAGCCGGCTCGTAGAGCGGATCCAGGGCGGGCCGCACAGTGGGAACGCTTGGCCGTGACGTCTCCACGGCCAACGCCTGCACCTCGATGAACGCCGACAGCAAGGCGAGCGCGAGGTCGGCGTGGCGCGCCTCGACCGCGGCGTCCAGCCAGTCCGGTAACTCACGTTCGCGCGAGAGCGCGCAGTGCCATTCGCCTTCGTCATAGGCGAGACGGCGAACCTGCCACCGCGGCAGCTCGAGCTCCATCAGCGCCAGCGCCGCGTCGGTCCAGGCCTCTTCCTCGATCAGGCGCATGACGCGCGCGGTGCGCTCGCTTCCGCCGGGCGACGCGAAGCGCCGGCAGCCACGCACGATGTCGAGCATCAATGGCCGCGTCATTGCCTGCGCGCGACGGAGGCGCGCACTGAGCGATGGTGGATCGTTGTGACGGAGAGCGGCGGTCATGTCAGGCCTCCTGGAATGGGCGTCGGTCAGTCGGCCGGCCTCTCCAAGATCGCCGGAAGGGCATTTGAAAACGAGATGGAGAAGGGGCGAGAGATATAGGGATTTCATAAATGCACGGACGCTGCCGGACAGGGCACTCACCTGGCCTCCATGTCCGACTGTCGTTTTTGCGAAACGCCGCAGCTTTTCGAGGCAGGCGTTTGTGGAAGACCGGAGCGACTGTCCGCTGTAACAATCGGCAACGAAGGTGATACCGGCCGGCATCGCCGAGCTGCCTGTCTCGGTCCACTCTCGACCGCGGGCCGGTCTTTATGGGATTCCTATAAGGTCGCCATAGGGCTCATCTCGAAAACCTATGCGCGTGTTGGCACATCAGCGCAGTGAAAGTTCCGGCCCATTGCGGAGACATGCATTGCATTGGCGCAGCGGCCGGCCGGAATTCAGAGACAGGTGACGCCGGATATCGCGCAATGAGGAGAACGCCATGATGGACATTCTGATGCTGGCGCTGGGCTTCGTCTTCTTCGCCCTTGCGATCGGCTACACCTATGCCTGCGAACGGCTGTGAGGGAGCGGATCATGATCTTCGATTATGCACTCGCCGGCACCGTCTCGTTCGGCCTCCTGGTCTACCTCACCTACGCGCTGCTGCGGCCCGAGCGGTTCTGAGCCGTGCTGCTGCTTCTCGAATTGCTGCTGGCCGACGCCGTGCTCGTCGCCGGTCTGACTGCGCTGCTCCTGCAGCTCCTGCGGGCACAACGTCTGAAGAGTTGCACAAGGTCTAAAGGGTTAATGCCATGACTATGATCGGTTGGCTCCAGATCATTCTCTACTGCGTCATCATCGTCGCGCTGACCAAGCCGCTCGGCTGGTACATGACGCGCGTTTTCAACGGCGATCGGACATTCCTGTCGCCGGTGCTGCGCCCCATCGAGGCCGGCATCTACTGGTTCTCCGGCGTCGACGAGAAGCGCGAGCAGCATTGGCTGACCTATACGGTCGCCATGCTGCTGTTCCATGTCGGCGGCTTCCTGATCATCTACGGCGTGATGCGGCTCCAGGCCGTGCTGCCGTTCAATCCGGCGGGGCAATCGGCGGTCGCCGAGGACCTCTCCTTCAACACCGCGATCTCCTTCATCACCAACACCAACTGGCAGAACTACGGCGGCGAGAGCACGATCTCTTATCTCGTCCAGATGCTCGGCCTGACGCACCAGAACTTCCTATCGGCTGCCACCGGTATCGCGCTCGCAGTGGCCCTGATCCGGGGCTTCTCGCGCGCCTCGATGCGCACGGTCGGCAATTTCTGGGTCGACGTCACCCGCACGACGCTCTACGTGCTGATGCCGATTTGCGTCGTCTACACGCTGTTCCTGGTCTGGCAGGGCATTCCGCAGACGCTCGGGCCGTATGTCGAAGCGACCACGCTCGAAGGTGCCAAGCAGACCATTGCGGTCGGCCCGGTGGCTTCGCAGGTTGCGATCAAGATGCTCGGCACCAATGGCGGCGGCTTCTTCAACGCCAACGCGGCGCATCCCTTCGAGAACCCGACCGCGCTGTCGAACTTCGTGCAGATGCTGTCGATCTTCGCGATCGGGGCCGCACTCACCAACGTGTTCGGCCGCATGGTCGGCAACCAGCGCCAGGGCTGGGCGATCCTCGCCGTGATGGGCGTGCTGTTCGTCGCCGGCGTCGCCGTCACCTATTGGGCGGAAGCCAACGGCACCTCGACGCTGCATGCGCTGGGCCTTACCGGCGGCAACATGGAAGGCAAGGAGGTCCGCTTCGGCATCGTCGCGTCCTCGCTGTTCGCCGTGATCACGACCGCGGCCTCCTGCGGTGCGGTCAACGCGATGCATGACAGCTTCACGGCGCTCGGCGGCATGATCCCGCTGATCAACATGCAGCTAGGCGAGATCATCATCGGCGGCGTCGGCGCCGGCCTCTACGGCATGTTGTTGTTCGTCGTGCTCGCGATCTTCGTCGCAGGCCTGATGGTCGGCCGCACGCCGGAATATGTCGGCAAGAAGATCGAGGCGCGCGAGGTCAAGATGGCGATGCTCGCGATCCTGGTGCTGCCGCTGATGTATCTCGGCTGGACCGCGGTCGGCGTGGTCTATCCGGCGGCGGTCGCCTCGATGGCCAATGCCGGACCGCACGGCTTCACCGAGGTGCTCTACGCCTTCACCTCGGCGACCGGCAATAACGGCTCGGCCTTCGCGGGCCTCACCGGCAACACCTTCTTCTACAATCTCACGCTGGCCAGCGCGATGTTCGTCGGCCGCTTTTTCATGATCGTCCCGGCGATGGCGATTGCGGGTTCGCTCGCGGCCAAGAAGTCCATCCCCCCGTCGGCGGGCACCTTCCCGACCACGGGCGGGCTGTTCGTCGGTCTCGTCGTCGGCGTGATCCTGATCATCGGTGGCCTGACCTTCTTCCCGGCACTCGCGCTCGGCCCCATCGTCGAGCATCTCGCGATGAACGCCGGCCAAGTGTTCTGATCGAACCTCTTCTGATTGTTTGGAGTGACCTCCATGGATACGATGAAACTGCAAAAACGTGCCCCGATGTCGGCGATGCTCGATCCCAAGATCGTGCTCCCCGCGATCCGGGCGTCCTTCACCAAGCTCGCCCCGCGGCTGATGGTGAAGAACCCCGTGATGTTCGTGGTCGAGGTCGTGGCCGCGCTCACCACCGTGATTTTTCTGCGCGATGTCGTCACCGGCGGTGCAGGCCTCGGCTTCACCTTCCAGATCATCCTCTGGCTCTGGTTCACGGTGCTGTTCGCTAATTTCGCCGAAGCGGTGGCTGAAGGCCGCGGCAAGGCGCAGGCGGAATCGCTGCGCAAGACCCGCACCGAGAGCCAGGCCAAGCTGCTGACCGGCGCCGGCCAGGCCTTCAAGCTGGTTCCGGGCACCAGCCTCAAGGTCGGCGATGTCGTGCTGGTCGAGGCGGGAGACACCATCCCTTCCGATGGCGAAGTGATCGAGGGCGTCGCCTCCGTCAACGAAGCCGCCATCACCGGCGAATCCGCGCCCGTCATTCGCGAGTCCGGCGGTGACCGCTCGGCGGTAACAGGCGGCACGCAGGTGCTGTCCGACTGGATCCGCGTCCGCATCACCGCGGCGCAGGGCTCCACCTTCATCGATCGCATGATCAAGCTGGTCGAAGGCGCAGAGCGGCAGAAGACGCCGAACGAGATCGCTCTCAACATCCTGCTGGCCGGCCTCACCATCATCTTCGTGTTCGCCACCGTCACCATTCCGAGCTACGCGGCCTATGCCGGCGGCTCGATCTCGGTGATCGTGCTGGTCGCGCTGTTCGTGACGCTGATCCCGACCACCATCGGTGCGCTGCTGTCGGCGATCGGCATCGCCGGCATGGACCGCCTGGTGCGCTTCAACGTGCTGGCGATGTCCGGCCGTGCGGTGGAGGCAGCCGGTGACGTCGATACGCTGCTGCTCGACAAGACCGGCACGATCACGCTCGGCAACCGGCAGGCGACGTCGTTCCGCCCCGTGCGCGGCGTGACCGAGCAGGAGCTGGCCGACGCAGCGCAGCTCGCCTCGCTCGCCGACGAGACGCCGGAGGGCCGTTCCATCGTCGTGCTGGCGAAGGAGAAATACGGCATCCGCGGCCGCGACATGGCTGAGCTTGGCGCGACCTTCATCCCGTTCACGGCGCAGACCCGCATGAGCGGTGTCGATGCCGGCGGCTCGTCGGTGCGCAAGGGTGCGGTCGATGCCATGCTGAACTACGTCGGTGGCGGTGCGCCGCTGGCCGTGGCCTCCGGCAACACGGCGCTTGCGATCCAGCCCGCCGGGCTCTCGGACATCGGCCGTGAGGTCCAGACCATTGCGGACGAGATCTCCAAGGCCGGCGGCACGCCGTTGGCCGTGGCCAAGGACGGCAAGCTGCTCGGCGTCATCCAGCTCAAGGACATCGTCAAGGGCGGCATCCGCGAGCGTTTCGCCGAGCTGCGCCGCATGGGCATCCGCACCATCATGATCACCGGCGACAACCCGATGACGGCGGCTGCGATCGCGGCGGAGGCCGGCGTCGACGACTTCCTGGCGCAGGCAACGCCGGAGGACAAGCTCAAGCTGATCCGCGACGAGCAGGCCAAGGGCAAGCTGGTCGCCATGTGCGGCGACGGCACCAACGACGCGCCGGCGCTGGCCCAGGCCGATGTCGGTGTCGCCATGAACACCGGCACCCAGGCCGCCCGCGAGGCCGGCAACATGGTCGACCTCGATTCCAACCCGACCAAGCTGATCGAGGTGGTCGAGATCGGCAAGCAGCTCTTGATGACGCGTGGTGCGCTGACGACGTTCTCGATCGCCAATGACGTCGCAAAATACTTTGCGATCATCCCGGCTATGTTCCTGGCGTTCTACCCGCAGCTCAACGTGCTCAACGTCATGCACCTGTCGAGCCCGCAGAGCGCCATCCTGTCGGCGATCATCTTCAACGCGTTGATCATCATCGCGCTGATTCCGCTGGCGCTGAAGGGCGTCGCCTATCGTGCGGTCGGCGCCGGCGCGCTGCTCCGCCGTAACCTGCTGATCTACGGGCTTGGCGGTATCGTCATTCCCTTCGTCGGCATCAAGGCGATCGACCTCGTCGTCGTTGCCTTGCACCTGGCCTAACCGCGTCATTGCGAGGAGCGAAGCGACGAAGCAATCCAGACTGCCTCCGTGGAAAGACTCTGGATTGTTTCGCTTCGCTCGCAATGACGAAAGACATAGGAGAAAACACATGCTCAGAGAAATTCGCCCCGCCATCGTCCTGTTGCTGGTGCTCACCGCGATCACGGGCCTAGCCTATCCGCTCGCGATGACCGCCATTGCCGGCGCGATCTTTCCCGCGCAGGCGCAAGGCAGCCTGGTCGAGAAGGACGGCAAGGTCGTTGGCTCCGCCCTGATCGGGCAGGAGTTCAAGGACGACAAATATTTCCACGGCCGTCTTTCGGCGACGCTGGCGCCCGACCCGAATGATTCGACCAAGACGGTGTCGGCGCCCTACAACGCCGCCAACTCCGGCGGCTCCAATCTCGGCCCGACCAGCAAGGCGCTCGCCGACCGGCTGAAGGAGGATGTGGACAAGCTGAAGGCCGAAAACCCGAACGCAGCGGTGCCGGTCGACCTCGTCACCACCTCGGCCAGTGGCCTCGACCCCGACATCTCGCCAGAGGCCGCGCAATTCCAGGTGCCGCGTATCGCCAAGGCCCGGAATATGCCGGAGGAGGCAGTGAACCAGCTTGTGGCTTCCAACGTCCATGGCCGTCTGTTCGGCTTGCTCGGCGAACCCAGGGTTAACGTTTTGGCGCTGAACCTCGCGCTGGATCGTGCACCCGCGAAGTAGCGGTCTAGGCTCGCGGCGCCCAGATGATTATATTGGCCTGATGGTCCGAGAGCGCCGCGATCCCGAACAACGTCCGTCTCCCGAGGCGCTGCTGGAAGCCGCGCGCCGGGAGGAGAGCGCGAACGGCAAGCTGAAGATCTTCGTCGGAGCCGCGCCCGGCGTCGGCAAGACCTACGAGATGCTGCTGAGCGCCCACGCCAAGCGCAAGGCCGGCGTCGATGTCGTGGTTGGATTCGTCGAGACCCATGGACGCGCCGAGACCGAGGCGCTGGTGCGGGGGCTGGAAGTGATCCCGCGCAAGGAGCTCGACTATCGTGGCCAGACGGTCGAGGAGATGGACCTCGACGCCGTGATTGCGCGGCGCCCGAAGATCGCATTGGTTGACGAGCTCGCCCACACCAACGCGGCCGGCAGCCGGCATCCCAAGCGTTATCTCGATGTCGAGGAGCTGCTCTCCCACGGCATCGACGTCTACACCGCGGTCAACATCCAGCACATCGAAAGCCTGAACGACGTCGTTGCCCAGATCACCCATGTCCGGGTGCGCGAGACCGTTCCGGATTCGGTGTTCGATCGCGCCGACGCGATCGAACTGATCGATCTCACGCCCGACGATCTGATCCAGCGGCTGCGGGAAGGCAAGGTTTACGTTCCCAAGCAGGCCGAGCGGGCGCTGGAGCATTATTTCTCGCCGGGCAATCTCACTGCCCTGCGTGAGCTTGCGTTGCGGCGCACGGCCGAGCGGGTCGATGAGCAGCTTCTCACCCACATGCAGGCGAACGCCATCGCCGGCCCCTGGGCCGCGGGCGAGCGCATCCTGGTCTGCGTCAGCGAGGATCCGCGCGCGGCCGGGCTCGTCCGCTACACCAAGCGGCTGGCCGACCGGCTGCACGCGCCTTTCACGGCGATCTCGATCGAGACACGCCGATCGCTGCAATTGTCCGACGAACAACGCGACCGGCTGGCCGATACGCTACGGCTTGCGGAATCGCTGGGCGGCGAGGCGCTCGCCATTCCGGCCGTCGGCCGCCGCATTGCCGACGACGTCATCAATTTCGCGCAAGGCAACAACGTCACCCAGATCGTGATCGGCAAATCGACGCGGTCGCGCTGGTTCGAGATGACGCGCGGCTCGGTCGTGCACGATCTGGTTCGCCGCGCCGGCAATATCAGCGTTCACGTCATCCCCGGCGACGAGCTCTCCGACGAGGCGGCGCCCAAGACGACGGTGCAGACCGCGGCGCGATCGGAGCCGTTCGATCCACGCCCTTATTTGAAGGCGCTCGGCATTGCGGCGCTCGGCCTTGCGGCAGCGGTAGTCATAAAACCGTATTTCGGTGTCGAGAACGTCGACCTGATGTTCCTCACCGCGGTGGTGGCCGTTGCCGTTCGCTATGGGCTTTGGCCGTCGCTGCTCGCGAGCGTCGCGGCGTCGCTGGCCTACAATTTCTTTTTCCTGCCGCCGGTTTACACCTTCACCATCACCGATCCGACCAATGTCGCGGCCTTCTTCTTCTTCATGCTGATTGCGTTCGTGGTGTCGAATGTTGCGGGGCGGGTCCGCACGCAGGCCGACACCGCGATCGGGCGCATCAGGACCACCGAACAGCTTTATGCCTTCAGCCGGAAGCTCGCCGGCACCGCCACGCTCGACGACGTCTTGTGGGCGAGCGCCTATCAGATCGCGCTGATGCTGAAGGTGCGCGTCGTGCTGCTGCTGCCGGAGGACGGCCTGCTCACGGTGAAATCCGGCTATCCGCCGGAGGACCAGCTCGACCAGGCCGACCTCGCCGCCGCCAACTGGGCCTGGAGCAACGACCGCACGGCAGGCCGCGGCTCGGACACGCTGCCGGGCGCAAAGCGGCTGTTCCTGCCGATGCGCACCGGGCGCGGCCCGATCGGCGTCATCGGCATCGACAACGACCGTCCCGGTCCGCTGCTGACGCCGGACCAGCGCCGGCTGCTCGACGCGCTGGTCGACCAGGGCGCGCTGGCGATCGAACGCGTGCTGCTGGTGGAGGACATGGACCGCGTCAAGCGCACGGTCGAATCCGAGCGGCTGCGCTCGGCGCTGCTGACCTCGATCTCGCATGATTTGAAGACACCGCTCGCCTCGGTTCTTGGCGCCGCCTCGACCATGCGCGATCTGGCCGGTGCCTTGTCCGACACCGAGAAGCGCGATCTGCTTGCGACCGTGATCGACGAATCCGAGCGGCTCAACCGCTTCATCGCCAATCTGCTCGACATGACCAAGCTCGAGTCCGGCGCCATCGTGCCCAACACGGCGCTGCATGATCTCGGCGAGATCGTCGGCAGCGCGCTGCGTCGCGCAGCCAAGATCCTCACCGCGCACAAGGTCGAACTGTTGCTGGCGGCCGATCTCCCGATGCTGCAGCTCGATGCCGTGCTGTTCGAGCAGGTGCTGTTCAATCTGCTGGACAATGCCGCAAAATATTCGTCGCCCGAGACCACGATCTCGATCAAGGGCCGACGCGAGCGCGATCAGGTGACGCTGGAGGTCACTGATGAAGGCGACGGCATTCCGCCCGATGAGCTCGAAAGCGTGTTCGACAAGTTCTACCGCGCGCAGAAGGGCGATCACGTCCGTCCCGGCACCGGGCTCGGGCTCGCCATTTCCCGCGGCTTCGTCGAAGCGATGCGGGGGACGATCTCGGCCGCTAACCGCAGCGACCGCAGTGGCGCCGTTCTCACCATCCGTCTGCCCGTCCCGGCACAGACCCACGCATTGGATACCGCCGCATGAGTGCTGCCCCGATCAAGGTTCTTGTCATCGATGACGAGCCGCCGATCCGAAAATTGCTGCGGATGGGCCTCTCGACACAGGGTTATGAGATCCTGGAAGCGTCGAACGGCAAGACCGCGCTGGAGAAGCTCACCGAGGAGCCCGCGCTGATCATCCTCGATCTCGGCCTGCCCGACATCCAGGGTCATGAGCTGCTGCGCACCATCCGTGCCCGCAATGAGGCGGTGCCGATCGTGGTGCTGTCGAGCCGTGGCGACGAGGCCGGCAAGGTGCAGGCGCTCGATCTCGGCGCCGACGATTATTTGACAAAGCCGTTCGGCATGGACGAGCTGCTGGCGCGCCTGCGCGCCGCGCTGCGCCATCAGCTCCAGGTGCAGGGCGAGCGCCCGGTGTTTCGCACCGGTGATCTCTCCGTCGATCTGGTCCGCCGCATCGTCAAGCTCGGCGAGCGCGATGTAAAGCTGTCGCCAAAGGAATATGATCTCCTGCGCGTGCTGGTGCAGCACGCCGGCAAGGTGCTCACCCATCGCTTCCTGCTCAAGGAGCTCTGGGACGAGCTGACCGACGCGCAATATCTCCGCGTCTATGTCCGCCAGCTCCGCCAGAAGATCGAAGCCGACCCCGAACGCCCGCAATATGTGCTGACGGAGACGGGGATCGGGTACCGGCTGAAGGCGGGGGATTGATCCCGCAGATCTGTAGGATGGGGTGAGCTCTTGCGAAACCCATCGTGTCTCTGCGTTCGCTGACGCGTGATGGGTTTCGCAAGAGCTCACCCCATCCTACGGGAGCGGCATCAACGACGGCCTAAATCAGCCCGCCTTCCTCTGCCCCGCCGTCGACCGGTGCGTCTTCTTCGCGGCCTGCCGCCGCCCGGTCGCGCGGCGTGCATGCGACTTCGCCGCCGTCTTCTTTCCGCCGCGTCCTTTCAGGCTTTGCTTCAGCGCGTCCATCAGGCTGACGACATTGCTCGGCCGTTCCTCGGGCTCAGGCAGCTCGATCTTCTTGCCGCTGGCCTTGCGCTTCACCAGCGCCTTCAGGGCGGTCTCGTACTCGTCCTTGAACTTGCTCGGGTCGAAATGCGACGCCTTGCTGTGCAGGATGTGGCCGGCGAGCTCGACCATGTCCTTGGTGATCTTCGGGCTCTTGATGTCGTCGAAGAACTGGTCCTCGTCGCGCAGCTCGTAGGGGAAGCGCAACGTGGTGCCGAGCAGACCCTTGCCGAGTGGTTCGATCGCGATGATGTGCTCGCGGTTGGTGAGCACGATCTTGGCGAGGGCCACGCGATCCTGGTCCTTCATGGCGTCGCGGATCACGGCAAAGGCGTCAATGGCGGCTTTTCCGTCCGGCGCGATGTAGTAGGGATGGTTGAGATAGCGCTGGTCGATCTCCTCGCTAGGCACGAAGCTCTCGATGTCGATGGTGTGGTTGCTCTCGATCTGGACCGCTTCGAGCTCCTGGGGCTCGATCTCGACATATTTGCCCTTGCGCAGCTCGTAGCCGCGGCCCTTGTCCTCGCCCTCGACCACGTCGCCGGTTTCGGAATCCACCATCTGCTGCTTGAGCCGGTTACCGGTCTCGCGGTTGATCATATGAAATCGCGTCTTCTCGGCGGCGGTGGTCGCGGGATAAAGGACGACCGGGCAGCCGACCAGCGAGAGTTTCAACGTTCCCTTCCAATAGGCGCGTGGGGCCATTCCATTCTCCAGCGTTTTCAAGGCATTTTGGAACCCCAACCCTCCCACAGGGTTTTGGTTCCGGATGGGACTTTGGGCATGTTAGGCTTGAATTCCCGAAGGAAAAGCGGGACCGCTCGTGCTGCAGAAACTCTCCACTTATCGACGGAAGCGTGATTTCGAGAAGACACCCGAGCCGTCGGGTAAGACCGCCGTGGCGCCATCGAAGCAGCGCCGTTTCGTGATCCAGAAGCACGATGCGACCCGGCTGCATTACGATCTCCGCCTCGAATTCGACGGTGTCTTCAAATCCTGGGCGGTGACCAAGGGCCCCTCGCTCGACCCGCATGACAAGCGGCTGGCCGTCGAGGTCGAGGACCACCCGCTCGACTATGGCGATTTCGAAGGCACGATTCCGGAAGGGCAGTATGGCGGCGGCACGGTGATGCTGTGGGACCGTGGCACCTGGGAATCCGAAGATCCTGAGCGCGGCTTCAAGAAAGGCGATCTCAAGTTCACGCTGCATGGCGACAAGCTGCATGGAAGCTGGGTGCTGGTGCGGATGCGTAACCGTGGCGGCGAAAAGCGCACCAACTGGCTCCTGATCAAGCATCGCGACGAATATGCCAGTGAGGACGAGGACATTCTTAGCGAGGACAAGTCCGTCGCCTCCGGCCGTGCGATGGAGCAGATCGCCGATGGCAAGGGCCGCGCGCCAAAGCCCTTCATGCTGGCGAAGGGCACGGGCAAGGCCGATGCCGTCTGGCAATCCAACCGCGTTGAAGAGACCAAAGGGCGAACCGTCAAGCCGGCGCCTCGCGCGGCGTTGAAGAGCGGCAAGACTGCAAAGAAAAAAGCGACGACGGCAACGACCGCCAAAAGTATCTCCGAGATGCCGGACTTCGTCGCGCCGCAGCTCTGCACGCCGGTCGAGCGCCCGCCGGCCGGCGAGGGGTGGTGCCACGAGATCAAGTTCGACGGCTATCGCGTGCAGCTCCGGGTCGAGGACGGCAAGGCGACGCTGAAGACGCGCAAAGGCCTCGACTGGACCGACAAGTTTGCGTCGATCGCGAAGGAGGCGGGAGCGCTGCCCGACGCCATGATCGACGGCGAGATCGTCGCGCTCGACCATAACGGCGCGCCAAATTTCTCTTCGCTCCAGGCTGCGCTGTCGGATGGCAAGACCGAAGACCTGATCTTCTTTGCCTTCGATCTGCTGTTCGCCGAGGGCCTCGATTATCGCCGGCTACCGCTTGGCGAGCGGAAGGAGCGCCTCAAGGAGTTGCTGGCGGCGCGCAAGAAGAAAGCGAGCCAGATCCGCTATGTCGAGCATTTTGAGAGCGGCGGCGACGCGGTGCTGCAATCAGCCTGCAAGCTCGAGCTCGAAGGCGTGGTGTCGAAGAAGCTCGATGCGCCGTATCGATCGGGACGAACGGAGAGTTGGACAAAAGCAAAATGCCGGGCCGGCCATGAGGTCGTGATCGGCGGCTGGAAGACCACGAATGGCAAGTTCCGTTCGCTGATGGCGGGCGTCCATCGCGATGACCATCTCGCCTTCGTCGGCATGGTCGGGACTGGATTTGGTGCCGACAAGGTCAAGCGCATTATGCCATCCCTGAAGGCGATGGAGGCCAGCGAAAGTCCGTTCGGCGGCAAGAACGCGCCGAAGAAGACGCGGGACGTGCATTGGCTCAAGCCGGAACTCGTCGCAGAGATCGAATTTGCGGGCTTCACCGCGGACGGCAATATTCGCCAAGCCGCATTCAAGGGTCTGCGGCAGGATAAGCCGGCCGAGGAGGTCGAGGCAGAAAAGCCTGCCGATACCGCACTCGCAAAGCCCTCGACCGGGAAACGCGTCACTAAGACAGCGAAGCGGTCGAAAGACACCGGCACGGCCGAGGTCATGGGCGTTGTCATCTCGAAGCCGGACAAGGAGCTGTGGCCCGACGGAGGCGACGGCGAGGGCGTCACGAAGCTCGACCTTGCGCGCTTCTACGAGGCGGTCGGCAATTGGATGATCGCGCATATCAAAGGCCGCCCTTGTTCGATCGTGCGTGCGCCGGACGGCATCGGCGGCGAAAGGTTCTTCCAGCGCCATGCCATGCAGGGCAGCTCGAACCTGCTCGCGCTCGCAAAGGTTTCAGGCGATCGCAAGCCGTACTTGCAGATCGATCGCGTCGAGGGGCTCGCCGCTGTCGCGCAGATCGGCGGCGTAGAGCTGCACCCCTGGAATTGTGCCGAGAACGCCTACGACACGCCGGGCCGGCTGGTGTTCGATCTCGACCCCGCGCCGGACGTCGAGTTTGCCGATGTCGTCGACGCCGCCAAGGAGATGCGGCAGCGCTTGAGTGACCTCGGCATGGAAAGCTTTTGCAAGACCACTGGTGGCAAGGGCCTGCATGTGGTGGTGCCGCTGCTCCATGGCGCGCGCGACAGGGTGAGCTGGAAAGAGGCAAAAGCGTTCGCGCAAGGGGTCTGCCAGTGGATGGCCGATGACGATCCAGAGCGCTATTTACTCAACATGTCCAAGAAGCTGCGCAACGGAAAGATCTTTCTCGATTATTTGCGCAACGACCGGATGTCGACCGCGGTGGCGCCGCTGTCACCGCGTGCGCGCGATGGCGCGACCGTATCGATGCCGGTCACCTGGGCGCAGGTGAAGGGTGATCTCGATCCGAAGCGCTATACGGTGCGGACTGTGCCGGGTTTGCTGGTGCGGTCGAAGGCGTGGGAGGGCTATGACGATGCGGCCGCGTCGATCAAGGCGGCGATGAAGAAGCTGGCGGGGAAGGTGAAATAGGTTTTTGCTACGGGCGCAACTCCCGTAGGGTGAGCAAAGCGACTTGTCTGCCGTAGCTCGAAGAGCGAAGGCGGAAGCGTGCCCACCATCTGCGTCCTTCAGAGAAAAGGTGGGCACGGCGCGTTGCGCCTTTGCCCACCCTACGAGTTCTTGCCTAGATTCGTCCCAGCAGCAGCAAGATCAGCAGAATAACGATGACGAGCCCGAGGCCGCCGCCGCCGTAATAGCCGGTGCCGTAGAACGGACCGCCGCCGATACCGCTGAAGCCGCCGAGCAGCGCGATGACCAAAATGATCAGAATGATCGTACCGATAGACATAACAATCTCCTCCAGCCCTTTGTTGAAAGGGTCGCTTGCACCTGTCCCGTGGTGCGAGGGCAACTTGCCGCAGGTTTTAAAGTTCCGGATTTGAAACGGGGCCACAGGTTCAAGTTGCATGGAACCTTTGCTGCTTCATCCGGCATGACTAGATGAGGATCAACCAGCCCGGGGAGGGATCATGTCAGCACCGCTTGTCGTCTCCATTCCGCACAGTCTCGGCCGCGAGGAGGCGGTGCGCCGGCTCAAGACAGGGCTCGGCCGCGCCGCAGCGAGTATTCCCGTGATGCAGGTCGAAGAGGAGCGCTGGAGCGGCGACACTCTGGCCTTTCGTATCCGGGCGCTCGGTCAGATCGCGACAGGGCAGGTCGATGTCGCCGACGATCATGTGAAGGTCGAGGTGGTACTGCCGTGGCTGTTGCAGCGCTTTGCCGAGATGGCGCAGGCGGCGATCCGCAAGCGCGGGCAATTATTGCTGACGAAGGACGGCGGGAAGTAGATCTCAGGCGCGCACGCGCTGCCGGGCAGGCCTGATGGCGCTTGCTGCGCGGGCCTCGATGACACCGGCGGGAAAATAGCCGAAGGCCTGTGCGAGCGGCAATTCGCTGCCGGCAAGGCCCGGTGCGGTGTAGCCGGTGATGTCGATGGTGGCGTCGAGAGCCTCGAGCGCGGGCCATTCCCGTCCCGCCTGCGTGAACGGCGCGAATTGGCGCCCGGCCACCACGATCGCCGCGGCTCGGCCGTGCCGACGCGCAAAGGCGATGACGTGATTGGCGTGCGCACCGCGCACCTCAAGCGGCTGGTAATCGCCTTGCGCAAAAACGTCGGCGAGTTCGTTGCGCAGCTTGAGGAGGTGTCGCGTCCAGGCCAGCTTGATCTGGCCGTCCGGCCAGTTCTTGATCAAGGCGCGCCAATCCGGTGCTTCCAGTAACGCCAGCGCCGCTTGCCGCGCAGCAAACTCCACCGGGCGGCGGTTGTCGGGATCAACCAGCGACAGGTCCCAGAATTCGGTGCCCTGGTAGAAGTCGGGGACGCCGGGCAGCGTGGCCTTCAGCGTGATCTGACTCAGCGAGTTCAGCGCACCGAGCAGCGCAACGCGGCGGGCGAGGGTCTGTAGCGCGTCCAAAAATTCGCCTGACAGCGCGGGATCGAGGATCTCAGCGATGAAACTCTTGATGCCGCTCTCATAGGCCTCATGCGGATTGAGCCAGCTCGTCTCTTCCTTGCCCTCGCGCGCGGCCTTGAGCGCATAAGCCTGGATACGCTCGACGAAGCCGGCGTCGGCCGGCCCCTGAAGCGGCCAGGCGCCGAGTAGTGTCTGGTAGAGCATGTATTCGAACGTTGCCGACGGTGCGCGCAGATTGCCGTTGAGCGCGAGGTGCGGCGCGTTGAGGACCTTCCAGCGCGAAACCGCGCTGGTCCATTCGCCGGGAATTTCGCTCAACGCCGCGATCCGTGCCCGCGCGTCCTCGCCGCGCTTGGTGTCGTGGGTTGCGGTCGCCGTCATCCCTTGCGGCCATTCCTTGGCGCGGGCCCGCATGGCCTCGTGGAAGGCGGGAATGGTGAGGCCGGTGCTCGCGGGATCGCCCCCGACTTCGTTCAAGGCGAGCAGCCGGTGGAATTGATAGAACGCGGTGTCCTCCAGCGACTTCGCCATCACCGGCCCGGTGAACTGCTGCACCTTCAGTGCAAAGCGGCGCACCCGCGGGGTGCTGTGCGGCGGGCGGCCGGGCTTGAGCAGGTCCATGGTCAGGGCATCGCGCAGGAAGTCGAAGATGCCTTCGTCCGCGGCGAACCATTCCGCGCGGGCGCGCGCGATGGTGTCGTCGATCAGCTTGCGGTCGAGGGCGTTCGGGCCGCTATGCGTCAGATAAGTGCGGTAGACCGGGAAATGCAGCACGTAGAGTTCGAGCGCCTGCCGCAGGCTGTCGGCGGAAAAATCGCGGGTCGAATAGTGGCCGTTGGCGATGCGGGCGAGCAGGCGCGTCAGCACGGTGAATTCGCTGGTCAGCAGCGTCTCCAGCACGCGCCGCTTGGCGTCCTTGACGAAAGGCGCAAGCCGCGGCGAGCGGTTGCTGATCTGCCGCCAGGTCTCGTCCAGCGCGTCCAGCCCCTTGGGATCGATCAGCACTTGCGTGATGACGTTCATCCACTCGTAGCCGGTGGTGCCCTGGACGCCAGCGAAATGCGGCAGTTTCTCGTCCTCGCACAGGATCTTTTCGATCACCGTGTAGAACGGCTTTGCGTTGCCCTGCGCGTCGCGCACGAGGCGACGCAACCGCTGGCAATATTGTGCGGGATCGCGCAGGCCGTCGATGTGGTCGAGGCGGATGCCTTGCAGCCTGCCGTCCGCAACGAGTTGCTTCACCAGCCGGTGCGTGGCGGCGAAGGTGCTCGCGTCCTCGACGCGCAGGCCCGCGAGCCCGTTCACGTCGAAGAAGCGGCGATAGTTGATGTCGCTGGACGCCAGCCGCCAGTGCCCGAGCTTGTAGTGCTGTCGCTCCAGCAGATGATGAAGCGCCAAAGTCTGTGCCGGGCGGTCCTTGCCGGCGCGGTAGGCAGCGAGGCCGTGACTGATGATGTCGGCAGCGCCTGCGATCTCCGTCAGCTCCGCCTTGAAGCCGGGCGCTTCCTTGCGGTTGGGACGGCGTAATCCCGTGTAGTGCGCCGCGAGCGAGAGCAGGCGCTTGCCGGCCTCGGTCTCGGTCGCGTCCGCTTCCTTCACGATCATCCGCAGCAGCTCGCCATATCGCTCCGGCGCGATCGGCAGCCGGTGCTCGAAATACCACGCCGAAAAGCTGCCTTCCCTGGAATCGTAGCGCAACTCGATGTCGCCGCGTTCGAGTGCTTCGCCATACGACGAGCCGAGGATCGGCAGCAGTACGCCGCCACGGGCGCGGTGGGGCAGCAGATCCCAGTCAATATCGAATGCGACTGCGTGCGGCGAAGTCGGTCCCCATTCCAGCACGTCGAGCCACCAGGGATTGTCGGCATAATGCACGCCGACATGGTTGGGCACGAAGTCGATGATGAGTCCGAGGTCGTACTGCTTGAGCGCTTCGCTCAGCCGCACGAAGCCGGCTTCGCCACCAAGCTCCGGATTGAACTGGCTGTGATCGACGGTGTCGTAGCCGTGGGTCGAGCCTTTGCGCGCCTTCATCACCGGCGAAGTATAGAGATGCGTGATCCCCAGCGACTTGAGATAAGGCACAACGGCAGCGGCCTTGTCGAAATCAAAATCCGTGGTGAGCTGAAGCCGGTAGGTCGCAAGAGGAATGGCAGGAGGCATGCTAACCTCCGAGATGCCAGATCACCGACCAGGGCGGGAGCCGGTCGCCGCTTGCGACGCCCCAGAGCGTCGTGCCCGTAGCGCCGTCGGGCCGCGCGATATCCTTGTCCGAGAGATTGGCGACAAGGCGCAGCGTCGCACCATCGCCCATACGCCAATGTGCGGTGAGCAGGCCGTTGTCGGCCGCCGCGGCATCGCCGAATCTCGCCCCTTTCAGCCGTGGCGCGATCTCTTTGCCGCGGAGTGCGAGCAAGTCACGCACCAGCGCAAGCCGCTCCTTCTGCTCCGGCGTGCGGTCAGTCCAGTCGAGCACAGCCGATTGCATCGTTGCGGGATCGAGCGGATCCGGCACCTCGTCGCCATACTTCTCGTACGCCCAGGCATATTCCTGCTTGCGCCCCTTGCGCACGGCATCGGCCAGGCCGCCCTGGAAATCGCAAAAGAACGGGAAGGGCACCGTCGAGCCCCATTCCTCGCCCTGAAACAGCATCGGTACCATCGGCGCGAGCAGCGTCACTGCGAGCGCCGCCTCGATCTGCTGTGGCGATGCCAGGCTTTCGAGCCGATCGCCGAGCGGTCGGTTGCCGATCTGGTCGTGGTTCTGCAGGAAGTTGACGAAAGTCGCCGGCGGCAGCGTGCCGCTCGCCTCGCCACGCGGCTTCTTGCCCCAGAACTCGGAGATCTCGCCCTGATAAACGAAGCCGGAAGCGAGCGCGCGCGCAAGGTCCATGCGCGGGGTCTGATAGTCGGCATAGTAGCCGGCGAGCTCACCCGTCAACATCACGTGCCAGACGTGGTGATAGTCGTCGTTCCACTGGGCGCGATATTTGCCGTTCGGCGGATCCTGCGCGGCATCGAGCAGGCTGGCGCGGTTGTCGCCGTTCTCGAGCACGAGATGGATCTGCCGCCCCGTCGCCTTGGCAAGCTCGCCGGCGGCGACGCTGAGGTCCTGCAGCATCGATTGCTCGCCGGGGACCGCCATGATGTGGTTGGCGGCATCCAGCCTCAATCCGTCGAAGCGATAGTCGGTCAACCAGGACAGCGCATTCTCGACCGCAAAGGCGCGTACCTGCGCTACGCGAAAATCGATCGCGCTGCCCCAGGGCGTATGCGCGTCGGTGAAGAAGGTCGGTGCGTAGCGGCCGAGGTAATTCCCTTCGGGACCGAAATGATTGTAGACGACGTCGAGAAACACCATCAGCCCGCGCAGATGCGCCTCGTCGATCAGCGTCTTCAGGTCTTCCGGCCGGCCATAGGCGCTGTCGGGCGCGTACCACAACACGCCGTCATACCCCCAGCCGCGGCGGCCGGCGAAATCGGCCAGCGGCATCAATTCCAGCGCGGTGATTCCGGTCGCGGCGAGATGATCGAGCTTGTCGATCATGGCGCGGTAGGTGCCCTCAGCAGTGAAAGTGCCGACATGGGTCTCGATCAGCACCGTCTCTTCCCACGGACGGCCGCGCCAGTCTTTCGCGCGCCATGTGAAGGCATCGTGATCGATCACTTCGCTCGGGCCGAACACGTCCTCTGGCTGGAAAGCCGATGCCGGATCGGGCACGTCGATCTCGTCGTCGATCCTGAATTTGTATTCACTGCCGATCGGCAGGCCTGAGATCTCGGCGACATACCAGCCATCCTGCCGGCGCTGCATCGCGTGCCTTCGGTCGAGCAGCAGATCGACGCGTCGCGCGCCGGGCGCCCACAGCCGGAACGACACGCCGTCCTGGATCGGCCTCGCCCCGAAGGATGGCCTCATAGCGCCCCCGCGAAGGCGAGCACGGAGCGCGGCGGCGCCTTGCTGTCGCTTCCGGGCAGGAAATCAACGCTGTTCAGCTTGGCATCCGTCGTGTTCAGGATCTGCTGCCAGCTCTTGTATTCGGGCATTTTGGGCAATCTGAATGCGATCTCTTCGGGGGCGGCGTTCAGTACGATAAAGATCGCGGCGCGCCCCGGTTCCATCGGCCCCATCACATAGGAGAGGAACCTGCCTTCCGGAAATTTCCAGTCGCTCTCCGTCATCTCGTCGCCTGCGGGCGTCAGCCACAGCGCGCCGTAGGAGAGCCCGTCCTTGGGCCGGCCGTCGAGCCAGCGATGGCTGCGCAGCTGCGAGAAGCGGCGGCGGATGTCGGCGAGATCGGCGACGAAATCGACCATGTCGTCGTCGTCCTTGCCGAGATTGTCCCAGCCGACCCAGCCGACCTCGTTGTCCTGGCAATAGGCGTTGTTGTTGCCGGATTGCGAATTTCCGACCTCGTCGCCGGCAAGCATCAGTGGAACGCCCTGCGCCAGCATCAGGCAGGCCAGCACGTTCTTGCGAAGCTGCCGGCGTAGCGCGAGGATGTTGGGATCGTCAGTCGGCCCCTCGACACCGCAATTGTTGCTGTGGTTGTCGCTGGAGCCGTCGCGATTGTCCTCGCCGTTGGCCTCGTTGTGCTTCTCGTTATAGCTGAAGAGATCGGCCAGCGTGAAGCCGTCGTGCACGGTGATGTGATTGATGCTGGCGCGCGGCCGCCGTCCGTCATGGTTGAACAGGTCGGACGACGCCGTCATGCGGCTGGAGATGTCGCCGATCAGGCTGCCTTCGCCGCTCCAGTAGCGCCGCATGGCGCTGCGATAACGGTCGTTCCATTCCGACCATTGCGATGGGAATGCGCCGACCTGATAGCCGCCGAGACCTAGATCCCAAGGCTCGGCGACGAGCTTGACCGCCGCCAGCACCGGGTCCTGCCGGATCGCGGTCAGGAACGAGCTGCCGCGATCATAGCCGTTCGCCCCGCGCGCGAGCGTGGTGGCGAGGTCGAAGCGGAAGCCGTCGACATGGCAGACCTCGACCCAGTAGCGCAGCGAATCCATCACCATCTGGAGCACACGCGGATGGGTGAGGTTCACCGACGAGCCGCAGCCGGTGAAGTCGTCGTAATAGCGCGGGTTCTCGCGGTTCAGCCAGTAATAGGACGCGTTGTCGATGCCGCGGTAGCACAGCGTCGGGCCGAGATGGTTGCCCTCGGCGGTGTGGTTGTAGACCACGTCGAGCATCACCTCGATGCCGGCATCGTGCAGGCGCGCAACCGTGGTGCGGAAGGAATCGAGCGCGTTGTCCTGGGCGTAGCGCTGCTCGGGCGCGAAGAAGGACAGCGTGTTGTAGCCCCAGTAATTGGCGAGCTTCTTCTCGACTAGAACCCGGTCGTCGACAAAGGCGTGGATCGGAAGAAGCTCAACGGTGGTGACACCGAGTTTCTTCAGATGCTCGATCATCGCCGGCGACGACAGCCCGCCGTAAGTGCCGCGCAGATTCGGCGGAACGTCGTCGCGCTTCTGCGTCAGGCCCTTGACGTGCGCCTCGTAGATGATGGTGTCTTCCCACGGAATATTGGGGCGGATCTCGCGCCGCCCCCAATTAAAAGTCTCGTCGACGACGACGCCCTTCGGCATGCCGCGCGCGTTGTCGCGCCGGTCGAACGAGAGGTCTTCGCGCGGGCTGCCGGTCCGATAAGCGAAATGCGCATCGCTCCAGACCAGCCGTCCCGCGAGCCGCTTGGCATAGGGGTCGAGCAGCAGCTTGTTGGCGTTGAAGCGATGGCCATGCTCGGGCTCGTAGGGACCGTGCACGCGATAGCCGTAGAGCTGGCCCGGCGAGACGTCGTTGAGATAGCCGTGCCAGACGTCCTCGGTTCTTTCAGGCAGTTCGATACGTTCGAGCTCGCGGCGCCCCTGCGGGTCGAACAGGCAGAGCTCGACCTTCTGCGCATTAGCCGAGAACAGCGCAAAATTGGTGCCGCGTCCGTCCCAGCTTGCACCGAGGCGTGCGGGCGATCCAGCAGTCAGGCGCATCGGTCAGCTTTCCGGAACGAGGAAGATCGCGGCGAGCGGCGGGATGGTGAGGCGAAGCTCGGGCGTCTTGCCGTCAACCGTCTGAACCTCGCCGATGTTCCCGACATTGGTGCCGCCATAATGGGCGGAGTCCGAATTGAACACCTCTTTCCACTTGCCGGCAAAGGGTACGCGAACGCGATAGTTGCGATAGACGTTAGGGGAGAAGTTGACGATCACCAGACACCGCGCGTGCTCGTCAATTCCCTTGCGCAGCCAGGCGAAGACGTTGCGGTTGGCGTCATCCGTGATCAGCCATTCGAAGCCGGCCGGATCGCAATCCATCTGATGCAGCGCGTGCACGGCGCGATAGAGCCGGTTGAGATCGCGGATCAGCGCCTGGATGCCGGAATGATATTTGTACTCGAGCAGATGCCAGTCGAGCGATTGGTCGTGATTCCATTCGCGGCTTTGCGCAATCTCCGCGCCCATGAACAAGAGCTTCTTGCCGGGATGTCCGAACATGAAGCTGTAATAGGCGCGCAGATTCGCAAAGCGCTGCCATTCGTCGCCAGGCATCCGTCCCAGGATCGAGCGTTTGCCGTGCACGACCTCGTCATGCGACAGAGGCAGGATGAAGTTTTCCGAGAACGCGTAGTGCAGGCCGAACAGGATGTCGCCGTGATGATGCTTGCGGTGAATGGGATCCTTGCTGATGTAGTTCAGCGTGTCGTGCATCCAGCCCATGTTCCACTTGTAGCCGAAGCCGAGCCCGCCGAATTCGACCGGACGCGAGACCTGCGGCCACGCGGTGGATTCTTCCGCCGCCGTAGTCGCCTGCGGGAAGCGCGCGAACAGCTCGGTGTTGAAGCGGCGCAGGAACGCGACCGCCTCGATGTTCTCGCGGCCGCCATACAGGTTCGGAATCCAGGCGCCGGGCGGGCGGCTGTAGTCGAGATAGAGCATGGAGGCGACCGCATCGACGCGCAGCCCATCGATCGCGTAGCGTTCCAGCCAGAACAGCGCGTTCGACACCAGAAAGTTCGTCACTTCGGTGCGGCCGTAATTGTAGATCAGCGTGCCCCAGTCGAGGTGGCGGCCCTGGAGCGGATTGGCGTGCTCGTAGAGCGCGGTGCCGTCAAAGCTGCCGAGCCCGTGCGGATCATCCGGGAAGTGGCCGGGCACCCAGTCGAGCAGGACGCCGACGCCTTCGCGATGGCAAGCGTCGACCAGCGCGGCAAAATCCTCAGGCCCGCCGAAGCGGCTGGTCGGTGCATAGAGCCCGGTCGGCTGATAGCCCCATGAGCCGTCGAACGGATGCTCGCTGACGGGCAGGAATTCGAGATGGGTAAAGCCCATGTCGCGGGCATAGGCCGGCAGCTGTTCGGCAAGCTCGCGATAGGTCAGCCATTCATCGCCGTTCTTGCGCCGCCACGAGCCGAGATGGACCTCGTAGATCGACATCGGCGCTGACAGCGCGTTGATGCCGTCGGGCGCCGGGCGCGGCCGCGCGAGATGTGCCTCGTCGAACACGATCGACGCCGTCTTCGGCCGCACCTCGCTCGCGAACGCCATGGGATCGGATTTCAGCGGCAGCAGATGACCGCGTGGCCCGATGATCTCGAACTTGTAGTGGTCGCCGGCCTTGGCGTGGGGGATGAACAATTCCCAATAGCCGGCACCGCGCACCCGCATGGGATGTCGCCGCCCGTCCCAGAAGTTGAAATCGCCGACCACGGACACGCGCCGTGCATTCGGCGCCAGCACCACAAAGCCGATGCCGTCGATACCCTCGAGTGTCATCGGATGCGCGCCGAGCTTGTCATAGAGGCGCTGGTGGGTGCCTTCGCCGAGCAGGTAGAGGTCGAAGTCGGTCAGGATCGGCGGAAAGCGGTAGGCATCCTCGAACTCGACGAATTTGTCGCCGAATTTTGCGCGCAGCTGATAGCGCTTCGAACCGTTGGGCAGCGCGCCGACGAACAAGCCGGCATCATGGACGCGGTCGAGCTTCGCGACCTCGCCATGCTCGCCCACCGCCTCGACATTGGACGCCTCGGGCAGAAACGCGCGCACCACGCTCTTGCCTCCCTCGGGATGCAGCCCGAGATAGTGGAAGGGGTCGGAGTGGCGGCCCTCGATGATCGCATAGGCCTCGGCTGGCAGTTTAGGCATGGGCTTCGCTTTCATTGGACAGAATGCGAAGCAGTCCGGTCAGCGGCGCATGGAGCCCCTCAGGCCGGTGGGACAGCTCGTACTCTACTTCGTCGAACGCTTGATCAAGCAGGAAAAACCTTAACAGGCCGTCCGCGGCCTTCCGCTCTTGCGGCCACAGAAGCCGATCGGTCATGGCCTCGCGATAGGCTGTGAGGAACGTCGCCGTTGCGCCTTCGCGCCATTCGCCCAGCGCTGCCGTAAGCCGGTCGTGTTCGTCGGAGGCGCCAGTGAGTGCGCGGTTAAGAGCTGCGTTAACCGAAAGATCAATCGAGCGGATCAGGCCGGCGACGTCGCGCGCGGCAGGCAGCTTGCGCCGCTTGTCGGCCAGATGCAGGCGCGGATCGCCGTCGAAATCGATGATGAAGATGTCGTCCTTCACGATCAGAGTTTGCCCGAGGCGGAAGTCGCCATGATGACGGATGTTCAACCCGCCGATCCCGGAAGGCAAGAGCGCATTCAAATGGTCGGGCAGGGTCGCGCGGATCGCGGCGAGCTGGTCGACCAGCGGCCGGTCGGCCTCGCGCAGGCCGTCGCGACTGTCGGCCAGCCGCTCGACAACCCGCTCAGCGCGGGCCTTGAGGTCGGAGACCCAGCGCTTGATATGGGCGGAGCCGATCGGCTCCGGGGCGAGATCGGTGGGCTTCGCCGCGGCCAGCGCCACATGCAGTTCCGCGAGCCGCCGGCCGATCTGCGCGACGAAGTGCAGGTAAGGCGCCTGCTCCTGGGTTTCGCGGCGCGCTTCGCCAACCGGCGCCAACCGTTGCTCGTCGATATAGCGGTCGAGATAGCCGTTGGTCACTGTCCAGCCGTCGCCCTGGTTCTCGACATAGGCGTGCAGCACGCCCAGCGCGCTGCGGCCATCGCCTTCGACCAGCTCGACGCTGCCGAGCAGCGCCGGCGTGTTGGCGAAGCGGGCGACCTCGGTCAGGTAGCAGCCGATCTCGATTTCGGGATTGATGCCGCTTTCGAGCTGGCGATGAATCTTGGCGACGTACTGGTTGTCGACCAGCGCCGTGCTGTTTGACTGCTCGATCGCGCGGATGCGTCCAGGCTCCTTGATGGTGTAATCGGCGAATCTGCTGGTGGCCTTGAACTCCAGCCGCAGATTGTTCTCGTCCACCACCAGGTTCTGCGAAAGACCACGCAGGAAAAGCCCGATGAAGATCTGATCGGTCGCGACGTCGAGCAGCGTGCCCTCGCGTGCACCCTGGCGTACGGCGGCGAGCGCTTTGGGGTTGAAGCGTTCGCGGTCGAAGCGCACCCATTCGATCTGCATGGGCAGCACGTAGCGCGTGGTCACATCGTCCCGTGTGGTCTCGAAAAACGCGATCCAGGGTCTGTTGTCGCCGATGTCGCTGAAAGGCACCGCCGAGGTCAGCGTGGCCTTGATGTGCTTGGGATTGTGTTCGGGATACCAGCGTGTCCGCGACAGGAAGCCCGGAAGCACGTCGCGCTCGAACATGCCGCGCTCGCGCGCAAGCGACACCCAGTTCGAATTGACCGGCACCACCAGCGTCTCGAATTCCGGCACCGCGCGCGGTGTCACCGGCTCGGATTTGTCGCGCTCGGTGAGCTGGAACCAGTAGAAGCCGTAGGGCCCCAGCGTGATCATGTAGGGCAGCTCGCCGATCGCAGGGAAGCGCGTGCGTCCCAGCATCTCCTGCGGGATGCGGTCCTTCCACGGTGACAGATCAAGCTCGGTCGCTTGTGCTGCGCGCGACAGGTTGGCGACGCAGAGGATGACCTCGTCGCGATACTGCCGGACATAGGCCAGCACGGCGCGATTGGCAGGACGGATGAAGGTCATGGTGCCGCGGCCGAAGGCGAGCGTCGATTTGCGCACCGAGATCAGCCGCTTGGTGGCGTTGAGCTGCGACGACAGGCTGCGCGACTGCGCCTCGACGTTCACCGATTCATAGCCATAGACGGGGTCCATGATCGGCGGTGCATAGAGGCGTGCCGGATCGGCGCGTGAGAAGCCGCCATTGCGATCCGGGCTCCACTGCATCGGCGTGCGTACGCCGTTGCGGTCGCCGAGGTAGATGTTGTCGCCCATCCCGATCTCGTCGCCATAATAGATGATCGGCGTACCGGGGAAGGACAGCAGCAGCGAGTTCATCAGCTCGATCTTGCGGCGGTCATTGTCCATCAGCGGCGCGAGGCGCCGGCGGATGCCGACATTGATGCGCGCGCGCGGATCGTTGGCGTAGGTCGACCACAGATAATCGCGCTCGACGTCGGTGACCATTTCCAGCGTCAGCTCATCATGGTTGCGCAGGAACAGCGCCCACTGGCAGCTCGCCGGAATGTCCGGCGTCTGGCGCAGAATGTCGGTGATCGGGAAGCGGTCCTCCTGCGCGATCGCCATGTAGATGCGCGGCATCAGCGGGAAGTGATAGGCCATGTGGCATTCGTCGCCGCGGCCGAAATATTCCTGCACATCCTCCGGCCATTGGTTGGCCTCGGCCAGCAGCAGCTTGCCCTTGGAGTAGGAGTCGAGCTCCTGGCGCAGGCGCTTGATGATCGCATGCGTCTCGGGAAGGTTCTCGTTCGAGGTGCCTTCGCGCTCGCAGAGATAGGGAATCGCGTCCAGGCGGAAGCCGTCGACGCCGGCATCGAGCCAGCGCTTCATCACCTGGATGAGCGCGCTGACCACGCGCGGATTGTCGAAATTGAGGTCCGGTTGGTGCGAGAAGAAGCGATGCCAGTAGAACGCGCCGGCCTCGGGATCCCAGGTCCAGTTGGATTTCTCCGTGTCGGTGAAGATGATCCGCGTGCCCTGGTATTTCTGGTCGGTGTCGCTCCAGACATACCAGTTGCGGGCGCTCGAGCCTGCCGGGCTGCGGCGTGCGCGCTTGAACCAATTGTGCTGGTCGGAGGTGTGGTTGACGACGAGCTCGGTGATGACCCGCAGGCCGCGCTTCTGCGCTTCCTGAATGAAGCGCTTGAAATCCTTCATCGTCCCGAAATCGGGATTGACCGCGCCGTAGTCGGCGATGTCGTAGCCGTCGTCGCGACCGGGCGAGGGATAGAACGGCAGCAGCCACAGTGCGGTGACGCCGAGCTCCTGGAGATAGGGCAGCTTCTCGGTCAGGCCTGCGAAATCGCCGATGCCGTCATTGTTGCTGTCGGCGAACGCCTTGACGTGGAGCTGGTAGATAATCGCGTCCTTGTACCAGAGCTCATCCACGATCTCGGCAGCCTCGGCTTTCTGGGTGTCGACGGAAGACAAAACGTTCATGGCGTGATCCTTACGCCAGGCAGCGGAACAGCAGCGCCGGATCGCGGTCGGGATCGATGCGCAATCTGATCCCGCCCCATTCGATGCGGGACTGTTCGCCGGTGAGGAGATTTTCGAGTGCGGTGACGTGGCGGCGCTCGCCGCCAACGTCGATGGTGAGGTCGCCGAGCGGCAACCAGAACTCGCGCACATGGCGCGAGAGGGCGATGACCGCGACGACGGTGTTGGCGGGATCGGCCGCCTCCTTGGCGAAGGCAATCGTCTCGCCGTCCTCGATATTGAGGAAACGCAAGTTCGCGGTCTGCTGGAGCGCTGCGTTGTCGTTGCGGATGCGGTTGAGCGCGGCGATGTAGGGCTTGATGTTGCCGGGCTTGTCCCAGTCGCGCTGCTTGATCCGGTATTTTTCGGAATCGAGATATTCTTCGCGGCCGGGCACAGCCTCGTGTTCAAGCAGCTCGAATCCACCAAAGATGCCGAAATTGCCGGACAGTGTGGCTGCCAACGCGACGCGGGATTTGAACGCCCAGGGCTCTCCACTCTGGAGATGATAGGGCAACAAATCCGGTGTGTTCACGAACAGGTTCGCCCGGTAAAAATCCCGCTCGGGATAGCCCGTCAGCTCGCCAAAATATTGCTCCAGCTCCCACTTCGTCGTGCGCCAGGGGAAATAGCTGAAGGATTGCGCGAAGCCGAGTTTTGCGAGTCCCTTCATCAGCTTCGGCCGCGCATATGTTTTGGAGAACAGGATCACCTCGGGATGCCGGCGGCGGATGTCGCCGATCAGCCAGTCCCAGAACGGCAGCGGCGCGGTGTCGTGATTGTCGATGGCGAAGATGGTCACGCCATGGTCGATCCAGAACAGCATGGCATCGCGGAACGCGTTCCACAGCCCGGCCCGATCGACCGAGGCGAAATCGGGGATGATGATGTCCGAGTAGGGGCCGTCGGCCGTCCGCACCGAGCGATCCGGCCGCCATTTGAACCATTCCGGGTGCTGCGTCAGCCAGGGATGATCCGGCGAGCATTGCACGGCAAAGTCGAGCGCGAGCTCGAGGCCGTATTCGAGACAGGTCGCGACCAGCGCGCGAAAATCCTCGATCGTGCCGAGTTCGGGATGCAGCGCATCGTGTCCACCTTCGGCGCTGCCGATCGCATAGGGCGAGCCAGGATCGGTTTCGCTTGCCACCGGTGCATTGTTGCGGCCCTTGCGGCGGGTCTTGCCGATCGGGTGGATCGGCGTGAAGTAGAGCACGTCAAAGCCCATCGCGGCGATGTCAGGCACGCGCGCAATGCAGTCGCGGAGCGTGCCGTGCTGGCCGGAGATCTGGCTCTGGCTGCGCGGCATCATCTGATACCAGGCGCCGAAGCGCGCTCTGTCACGGTCGATGACCAGCGGGAAGAGTGGCGAGCGGGTCAGGTCGGGCCGCGACTGGCTGTCGGCCATGGCTTCGCCGAGCTCGGTTGAAAGCAGCGGGGTCACATCGCCGGTCTGAAGATAATCGTCGCATTGCCTGACAATGACCTCTGCGGCGTCCTGCCGCGCGCCATGCGCCTTGGTCAGAAGGCCGGCGCCCTCGATCGCATCGAGGCTGATATCGGCACCACTGCGCTGTTTTCGCGCGACGGCGTGCGACCACGTCGCGAACTCGTCGGTCCAGGCTTCGATCGCGTAGACATATGGGCCGGGCTCATGGGGCGTGAACGCGCCGGACCAGCGGTCATTGCCGTCAGGCGTCATTGGCTCGCTCCGCCATTCCCGGTCCTGCTCGCGGCGCCAGATCAGTGCGGCACTGACCACGGCGTCGCCATCGCGGTAGATGTCGGCCCAGACCTCGACACGCTCGCCCGCGATCCGCTTCACGGCGAAGCGGCCGCCGTCGATCAAGGGATAGACGTCCTCGATGATGAAAGTGCTGCCGGCTGCGGCACTCTCGACAGTTTGAATTGTCTTGTTCACGGTGATGCCATTGACAAGAAAGCAGGAGCCCGTTTCCCTTGTCGGGAACCTACGCTTTATACCTATATAGAAAGCCGCTTGTGTGTCATTGGTTCCCCAGGGAACGGCCAGCGCGGTTGGCGAGTTGACCCTGACTAACGTCTTCCACCGCCTCGTTAAAATCGATACCCCCGGCCAGAAACTGGCTTGCAAGCTGCGTGCCGAATGGATCTTTTAGCTCAAGCCCAGATCAAGGGCGTTCAGTCCGAATTCGTAGACGCCCTCGGAAAGTTGCGGGTCACCGCGCCCGAGGCGCTCCAATCCATCCTCGACGCCCTGCCGGAGAAGCGGGTCTATCGCTTCGTCGGCGGGCCCGTCGTGGTGCGTGCCTTGCGACATGCGCGCACCGAATTGGCGGCCATCGGCGCGCCGCCGCTGAAATGGGGCATCACCGGCAACGGCAATCTGATCGCACAAGGCGAGACGCGCGAGCCCGTGATCGCCTGGCCCGCCGACCTGCCGCTCGGTTATCACCGGTTGACGCTGACCGACGCCGAAGGAGCAACGGAAGACGTGCCCATGATCGTGGCACCCGAGCGCGCCTTTGGTGGCGATTTCGACCGCGGCTGGCTGCTCGCCGTCCAGCTCTACAGCATCCGCTCGGATCGCAATTGGGGCATCGGCGATTTCACCGACCTTGCCGGCCTCGTCCGGCTCGCCAAGCAACTCGGCGCCGACGGTGTCGGGCTCAACCCGCTGCATGTCCTGTTCGACAATCACCCGGCCGATTGCAGCCCCTATTCGCCGAACAGCCGGCTGTTTCTCAATCCGCTCTATATCGACGTCGAGGCGATCCCGGAATATTCCGCCGATCTCGTGCCTGATGCCACCGCAACCGCCGCGCGGCTGCGTGACGGCGACCGCGTCCCCTATGCCGACATGGCGGCGCTGAAATGGCTGGGCCTGCGCGCGGCCTTCAACAGCTTTGTGAAGAGTGCGAGCGGTGTCCGCCGCAACCAGTTCGACGCCTTCCGGGCCGAGCGCGCGCCGTTGTTGTCCCGCTTTGCCTGCTTCGAAGTGCTGCGCCATCGCTTCACGGCGCCGTGGTGGGAATGGCCGGTGGAATGGCAGCAGCCGGATGAGGCCAAATGCGCGGAGCTGCGCAACGGCCCCGACAGACACGAGGTCGAATTCGTCGAATTCGTGCAATGGACGGCCGATAGCCAATTGCATGCGGCCAAGGAGTTGGCGGGCCAGCTCGGCATGCGTGTCGGGCTCTATCTCGACGTCGCCGTCGGCGTGCAGTCCAACGGCTTCGATGCCTGGAACGAGCAGACCGCGATCTCGCGCCATCTCGCCGTCGGCGCGCCGCCCGACGTGCTCAACACCGCAGGCCAGGACTGGGGGCTCGCCGGCTTCAACTCGGGCGGCCTCGAAGCGCAGTCTTTCGTGCCGTTTGCGGACATGCTGGCAGCCTCGATGCGCCATGCCGGCGCCATCCGGATCGATCACGTCCTCGGGCTGAAGCGGCTTTATCTCGTGCCGCGCGGCTTCAAGCCTGATAACGGCGCCTATGTGCAGATGCCGTTCGAGGCCCTGCTTGGCGCGATCGCGCGCGAGAGCGCGGCGCATAAGTGCATCGTGATCGGCGAGGACCTCGGCACCGTGCCGGAAGGTTTCCGCGAGACCATGCAGGATTTCGGCATCTGGTCCTACCTCGTCATGATGTTCGAGCGGGACGATGCCGGCCATTTCCGCAATATCGACTTCTACCGGCCGAACGCGCTGGTGACGCTGAACACGCATGATCTCTGCACCTATGCAGGCTGGCGCTCCTTCAGCGATCTCAGGATGAAGCTGTCGCTCGGGCTCGATCCCGGCGAGGACGACCAGGCCCGCTGGAATGCGCTCGGTGCGCTCGACGAGATCCTGCGCCAGAACGGCATTACCGCCAACGACCTCTATTCGGTGCTCGGCTTCCTGTCGCGCACGCCGTCGCGGCTCCTGGCGGTGTCGCTGGAGGATCTGCTCGGCGTGCTCGACCAGCCCAACATCCCCGGCACGATCGACGAACATCCGAACTGGCGCCAGCGCCTGCCTGTCACACTCGACAAGATCGCCTCGAAGATCGATCTCGCGGCTTTGAAGGCCGCGACGCGGGAACGTTCGCTGATCGGCGGGAGTTGATCGGCCGAGATTTTCCAAGGGCAGTTTCCAAGGCTCGCAAGACCAAGGCTCGCAAGACATTGTCGCAGAAGATCGAAGACTATGCGCTGATCGGCGACTGCGAGACCGCGGCGCTGGTGGGGCGCAACGGCTCGATCGACTGGCTGTGCTGGCCGGCCTTCGATTCCGATGCCTGCTTTGCCGCCATCCTCGGCACGCCCAGGAACGGCCGCTGGCTGATCACGCCAAGCGAGGACGTTACGGCCATCTCGCGCCGCTATCTCGGCGACACCCTCATCCTCGAAACGCGCTTTGAAACGAAAAGCGGCACCGTCGCGCTGATCGACTTCATGCCGCCGCGCGGCAAGGCCTCCGACATCGTGCGGCTGGTGCGCGGCGTCACGGGCACGGTGAAGATGCGGATGGAGCTTGTGCTCCGCTTCGGCTTCGGCGTCGCCATTCCCTGGGTGCGGCGGATCGACCATTCGCTGCTGGCCATCGCCGGCCAGGACATGACGGTGCTGCGAACGCCCGCCGAGACCCGTGGCGAGGACATGACCACGGTGTCCGATTTCGAGGTGAAGGCCGGCGAGACCGTGCCGTTCGTGTTGACCTACGGTCCCTCGCATCTCGATCCGCCCGCGCCGATCGACCCCGAGATCGCGCTCCAGGAGACCGAAAAATTCTGGCAGGAATGGAGCAGCCGCTCGACGCATGACGGCGAGTATCGCGATCTCATCATGCGTTCGCTGATCACGCTGAAGGCGCTGACCTTCGCTCCCACCGGCGGCATCGTCGCGGCGCCAACCACCTCGTTGCCGGAGAAGCTCGGTGGTAGCAGGAATTGGGACTACCGCTTCTGCTGGCTGCGCGATGCCACCTTCACGCTGCTGGCGCTGATGAACTCGGGCTATACCGAGGAAGCCCTGGCCTGGCACAACTGGCTGTTGCGCGCGGCGGCCGGATCGCCTGATAACATGCAGATCATGTACGGCATCTGGGGCCAGCGGCGGCTGCTGGAATGGGAGGCGGGCTGGCTCGACGGCTATGAGGGCTCGCAGCCGGTGCGCATCGGCAATGCCGCGCATGCGCAGCTCCAGCTCGACGTTTATGGCGAGCTGATCGACGCCTTCCACCAGTCGCGCATGGCCAAGCTCAAGCTCGATGATGAAACCACCTGGGCGCTGGAATGTTCGGTGCTCAATCATCTCGCCGAGGTCTGGGATCAGCCCGATCACGGCATCTGGGAGCGGCGTGGCCAGCCAAGACACTACGTCTTCTCGAAGGTGATGACCTGGGTCGCGTTCGATCGCGGCATCAAGAGCGCCGAGACGTTTGGCTTCAAGGCGCCATTGCTGCATTGGCGCGCGCTGCGCGAGGCGATTCACCGCGATGTCTGCAACAAGGGCTTTGACGCCGAGGAAAACGCCTTCGTCGAGTCCTACGGCTCGAAAATGCTTGATGCCAGCGTGCTGCTGCTGCCGGCCGTCGGCTTCCTGCCGGCGGAGGACCCGCGCATCCGCGGCACCATCGCCGCCGTCGAGAAGCACATGATGCGCGACGGTTTTGTCTTGCGGCACGATCCGCGCGAGATCTCCGACGAGAAGCAGCCGATCGAGGGTGCGTTCCTGGCCTGCTCCCTGTGGCTGGCCGACGCCCATGTGCTGGCCGGCGATCTCGACAAGGCGCAGATCCTGCTCGACCGCGTGGTCGGCATCGCCAACGACGTCGGGCTGCTGGCCGAGGAATATGATTCAGGCGCCCGGCGCCAGACCGGCAATTTCCCGCAGGCGCTGACCCACATCGCCCTGATCAACACCGCGCATAATCTGTCGGCGGCAAGGCACGAGAGCCAGAAGCCGGCGGCGCAGCGGTCGAAGTAATAAACGCCTTGGCTGCATCACCAGCGGAGGTGCGCTCCCTCTTCCGCTTGCGGGGGAGGGCTGGGGTGGGGGTCTCTCCGCTGGGCGAGAATCCCCAAGAGGAGAGAACCCTCACCCGCCGCTACGCGGCGACCTCTCCCGCAAGCGGGAGAGGTTAAGAGACCGCGGCCCGATCAACCAATTCAACAACAACAGGCTTTAACTAGCCCGCCCCATTCCACTTCAAGATCATCTCCATCGCTTCCGCAAAACCGTCCTGCTCGTTGGTCGCGGTGACGTGCGTGGCCTGGTCCTTGACGCTGTCGGTGGCGTTGCCCATGGCGATCGAGGTGCCGCTGACGCGGAACATCGCGAGGTCGTTCTGCATGTCGCCGATGGTGGCGACCGCATCGAGGGAAATGCCGAGGCGCTTGGCCATGGCCTGCACGAAGGTGCCCTTGTCGAAGCCGGGCGGGGTGATGTCGAGATAATAGGTCTGCGAGCGGACTGCGGTCGCCTCGCTGCCGAGCGCCTCCTGCATCGCCTTCTCGCAACGCTCGAGGCCGGCTGCATCGGCGCTGGCGCCGACGATCTTGCAGGCGCTGGCGAGATACGGCGAGAAATCAGTCACGATCGTGGGCTCGGAGCGGATCGTGTGCTGCTCATGCGCGACGTACTTTCCGCTTGGATTGTCGATCAGCCATTTGTCGTAAGTGAACAGCCAGATGTCGGCGCCGAATTCGCGCAGGATCTGCAAGCTGCGCTCGGCGGCGCTTGCCGGGATCAAATGCTGCTCGACCGGATTCATCTCGGGATCGACGATCGAGGAGCCGTTGAACGGGCCAACCGGCAGCCACAGCGCCAGCGGCTCGATCAGGAAGCGCATGCCGATCGCGGGGCGGCTGGAGGTGATGGTGAAGCCGATGCCGGCCTGGTGCAGCCGTTGCACCGCGCTCCTCGCGCGCTCGGTCAGCGTCTTGTCCTTGGTCAGCAGCGTGCCGTCGACGTCGGAGACGACCAGTGAGATTTTCGTCATGGCAGGACCTTAGGGTTTCTCGGTCTCAGCGTTTGTCGCCGCCCAGTTTCAATTGCCTGATGACCCCGTCGACGATCGCCTCGACCGATTCGTCGATCGAGACGGTGATGACGTGCTCGCTCGCCTCGGGCGGCTCCAGCGTCGTGAACTGGCTCGTCAGCAGCCCGGGCGGCATGAAGTGCCCCTTGCGGTGCGCGAGCCGCTCGGCGATCAGCTCCTTGGTGCCCTTCAGGAAGACGAAGCGAACGTCGTCGCGTCCGCGCAGCAACACGTCACGATAGGTGTGCTTCAGCGCCGAGCAGGCGATGATGATGTGCTCGCCCTTGTCGCAAACCGCAGCGATCTCGTCGGCGATGGCGTTGAGCCAGGGCCAGCGGTCCTCGTCGGTGAGGGGGTGGCCGGCCCGCATCTTCTCGACATTGCTGGCGGGGTGAAAGCTGTCGCCGTCCTCGAATCGCCAGCCGAGACGTTTGCCAAGCAATTCCGCAACCGTGCTCTTGCCCGAACCCGACACGCCCATCACGATCAATGCACAAGGTGCTTCAACGCCCGCCACGTATTTCCTCCGGAAGCGCGGCCTGGTCGACGAGCCAGACGGTCTCACCATTCGAGCGCGCGCGTACGGCCGGGAGAGTCTCGCCATTGAGCAGGCGCGTCAAGATCGGCTGCTTGTCATGCCCTGCAATCTCGAACAGCATTTCGCGGCAGGACGCCAGCGCGGGCAGGGTCAGCGAGACCCGCGGCACGAAAGGCGCCACATTGGCCTTGGGCACGCCCACGACCCAGCGCGCGGTCTCCTCGACAGCGGGATAGCCCGGAAAGAGCGAGGCGGTGTGGCCGTCCGGCCCTGCGCCCATCAAAACCAGGTCGAACAGCGGCCGCGACGGATCGAGGCTTTCAGAACCGTAGAAGGCTTGCAGCTCGCGCGCGTAGGCGTCGGCGCTTTGATCCGGATTTTCAGCCGTGGTCGGGATCGGGTGGATTTGGCCGGAGGGCGCATTGTGATCGAGGAAGGTCGCACGCGCGACCGCCATGTTGTTGAGGGGATCGCTGTCGGGCACGAAGCGTTCATCGCCGATGAACCAGTGCACGCGGTCCCACGGGATCTTGCCACGCCAGGTATCGCTGCCGAGCAGCTGATAGAGCTTCTTCGGGCTGGAGCCGCCGGTCAGGCAGATCGCGATCCGTCCGGGATTGGCGCCAATGCGCGCCATTACCCGGTTGGCGGCGGCCTGCGCCAGCGCCTCGGCATCGGCCTCGATGATCAGCTTCGGCTGGTCGGCCGCTTCCATCACGAAAATTTCCGCCAGCTTCGCCCGTCGCGCCGCAGCAGCTCGTCGGCGCAGGCCGGCCCGTCGCTGCCGGCTTCATAGGTCTCGATGCCGTTGGTGCCGGCATTTTTCCACGCATCGAGGAACGGCTGCACCGCCTGCCATCCGGCCTCGACGCCGTCGGCGCGCTGGAACAGGATGTTGTCGCCGATCATGCAGTCGTAGATGAGCGTCTCATAGCCGGTGGAGGGATCGGCCTGGAAATAGTCGCCGTACTTGAATTTCATCTCGACGCCGTCGATCGTGATGCTTGGCCCCGGAATCTTGGCGTTGAACTGGAGCTCGATCGTCTCGGTCGGCGCGATGCCGATGGTGAGGAAGTTCTGCGAGAGCCGGTCGACCGTCGTGCCCGAGAACATCGACAGCGGCGCCTGCTTGAACTTGATCGCGACTTCGGTGCGCTTGTGGCCCAGCGCCTTGCCGGTGCGCAGATAGAAGGGCACGCCGGCCCAGCGCCAATTGTCGATCATCAGTTTCAGCGCGACAAAGGTCTCGGTGGTGCTGCCGGGCTTGACGTCCTCGGTCTTGCGATAGTCCGTGATCTCGTCGTCGCCGATGCGGCCCGCCAGATATTGCGCACGCACCGAGCTCTTCAGCGCTTCCTCTTCGGTCGGCCGCTGGATCGAGGTCAGCACCTCCGCCTTTTCGGATCGCACCGAATGCGCGTCGAAGCGGGCCGGCGGCTCCATCGCGACCAGCGACATCAACTGGAACAGATGGTTCGGCACCATGTCGCGTAGCGCGCCGGTGGCATCATAGAAGCCGCCGCGATGACCGACGCCGAGCTTCTCTTCCACGGTGATCTGGATGTGGTCGATATGGTTACGATTCCAGATCGGCTCGAACATGCCATTGGCAAAGCGCAGCACCAAAATGTTCTGCACCGTCTCCTTGCCGAGATAGTGATCGATCCGGTAGATCTGGTGCTCGTCCATGATGTTCAGCAGCTCGGCGTTCAGCGCACGCGCAGATTCGAGGTCGGTGCCGAACGGCTTTTCGATGATGAGCCGCCGCCAGGCACCGTTCTCCTTCGTCATGCCGGTGCGGCCGAGCTCGCGCGCGGTCGGCGCGAAGGCGGCCGGCGGGGTCGCGAGATAAAACAGCCGGTTGCCGCCGGTGTCCTGCGCGCATTCGAGCGAATCCAGATGCTCGCGCAGGCGATCGAACGAGGGCGGGTCCTTCGGATCGGCCTCGACGAATGTCACGCATTCCAGCAGCTTCCGGGCGATGTCGTCGTCAATGGGCCGCGTTGCGAACTGGCGCAGGCCCTTCATCAGGCTTTCCCGCAGCTCGTCATCCGACTGGCCTTTGCGGGCCACGCCGACGACACAGAACTTCTCCGGCAGCAGGTGCTCGGCGGCCAGATTGTACAGCGACGGCATCACGAGACGGTGAGTGAGGTCACCGGTGACACCAAAAATGACGAAGGCGCAATTTTCCGGCTTGCGCTTTGCTTGCGGGTCTTTTGTCACGAAATATCGGCCTTCGCTTGTTGCGTCTTACTTGGTCTTGTTATTTGGGTTTCGAAGCGTCCGGCCGCTTCGGCTCCTTGTGGCCGCCGAACCCCGCGCGCATCGCGGAGAGAATTTTTTCGGCGAAGGTGTGTTCCCTGCGGGAACGGAAACGTGTGTAGAGCGCCGCGGTCAACACTTCGGCCGGCACGGCTTCGTCGATCGCGGCATTCACGGTCCAGCGTCCTTCGCCGGAATCCTCCACGAAGCCGGAATATTCTTCCAGCGCCGGGCTGTCGGCGAGCGCCGTCGAGGTCAGGTCGAGCAGCCAGGACGGGATCACGCTGCCGCGTCGCCACACCTCTGCAATGTCGGCGAGATCGAAATCGTAGCGATGGTCCGCCGGCAGCGCGTCGATGTTGGCATTCTTGAGAATATCAAAACCTTCGGCATAGGCCTGCATCAGGCCGTATTCGATGCCGTTGTGGATCATCTTGACGAAGTGGCCCGCGCCCACGGGACCGGCATGGATGTAGCCCTGCTCGATGCGGGGATCGCGTCCATCACGTCCGTCGGTGCGCGGAATGTCTCCGGCGCCCGGCGCGAGCGCGGCGAAGATCGGATCGAGCCGGTCGACCACCTGCTTCTCGCCGCCGATCATCATGCAATAGCCGCGGTCGAGTCCCCAGACACCGCCTGATGTGCCGACGTCGACATAGTGGATGCCGCGCGCCTTCAGCGCCTTGCCGCGGCGGACGTCGTCCTGCCAAAAAGTGTTGCCGCCATCGATGATGACGTCGCCGTCCTGCATCACGCCCGCGATCGTATCGATCGTTTGCTCGGTGATGCGGCCTGCAGGCAGCATCACCCAGGCCGTGCGCGGCCGCTCGAGTTTCGAGATGAATTCTTCGAGCGTCGCCGAGCCGACTGCGCCGTCTGCGGCAAGGCCCGCGACGGCCTTGGCGTCCTTGTCATAAACCACGGTCGTATGGCCGTGGCGCATCAGCCGGCGAACGATGTTGCCGCCCATCCGGCCGAGGCCGATCATGCCGAGTTGCATTTGAGATATCCTTAATTCAGTGCGTCGTTAAGCGCTGCGTTGAGCGCCGCAAGACCCTTCTTGAGCGGCCCCTTGAGGTGCACGCGCAGTGCGCGTCGGCCACGCTCGGTGAGCACGTCGAAGTCGCCGCGCGCCTGCGCCGCCTTGATGACGCCAAAGCTCGCCTTCTGGCCCGGCACCGGAAGATCCTTGGCGTCGTCAGCGGTGATCTGGAGGAACACGCCGCTGTCGGGTCCGCCCTTGTAGGCTTGTCCCGTGGAGTGCAGGAAGCGCGGACCGAATTCGGCGGCGGTCGCCAGATGCCGCTTCTCGAGCACGGCCGTCCGCATTTGCTGGAGCGCCTCGATCGTCGCCTTGTCGCGCGCGATGTAGCCAAGCAGGGCAAAATAGTCGCCGCGCCGCGAGCGCGTGATATGTGCCCTGAGCCAGGAGGTGAGGTCGCCATTGGCTCCCATCGTGCGCAACGCGGCGGCGTTGGTGTCGTTGGTATAGAGGTCGACCTCTGCGGTGGTGACAACGGGCTCTTCGGCCGGTAGCGCGCCGGTCTTCTCGTAGGCTGACGTCAACTCGCGGGTCTTGATCTTGGCCGCTTCCACGTCCGGCTGGTCGAACGGGTTGATGCCGAGGATCGAGCCTGCCACAGCGGTCGCCATCTCGAAGCGGAAGAACTCCTGGCCGAGATGGTCGATCGACTTCATGACGATGCGCACGACGGGATGGCCGGCCGCTTCGATCGCGGCAAGCTTGGAGTCGTGGGCGGCGTCCGCGTCGCCTTCGGTGCGGATGTCGATGAAGAAGCGGTCGTTGCCGTAAAGCGCAGGCTCGCCGAGCGGCTCGCCCGCGATCGGGATCAGGCCCTTGCCTTCCTTGCCGGTCGATTCCGCGATCAGCTGCTCGGCCCAGGCGCCGAAATCGGCGATCTTCTTCGACGACAGGATCGTCACCTTGTCGCGGCCTTCGAGCCCAGCGAGGCCCATGGCGAGGCCAAGCTGCACGCCGGGGTTCTCAGCTGGCGGCACGTCCGGCCCGCAGGAGCGGGCCATTGCCAGCGCGTGCTTGACGAAGGTCTTGATGTCGATGCCCGCGGTTGCCGCCGGCACCAGGCCGAACGGCGACAGCACCGAATAGCGTCCGCCGATCGACGGCTCGCCATGGAAGATGCGGGCGTAGTTCAGCGTCTTGGCGGCCTTCTCCAGCGACGAGCCGGGATCGGTCACCGCGATGAAGCGAAAGCCTGTCTTGGCCTTGGGGCCGAGGGCCTGCGCGACGCGGTCATGGAAATAATCCTTCATCGCGTTCGGCTCGGTGGTGCCGCCCGATTTGCTCGACACGATGAACACGGTGTTGGCGATGTCGATCTTCGCCTCCATCGCCCGCACCTGCGCCGGATCGGTTGAATCCAGCACGTGCAGCTTCGGGAAGCCCGGCTTCCGTGCAAAGGTTTCGGCCAGCACCTCCGGTCCAAGGCTCGATCCGCCCATGCCGAGCACGACAGCGTCGGAGAATTTTTGACCCTTTACGCGGTTGGCGTAATCTTCATAGTCGGCAACATCGGTCTTTGCCGCGCTGTCGAGCCAGCCGAGCCATTTGTCCTCGTCGGTGCCAGTCCAGACCGATTTGTCGCGCTGCCACAGCCTGCGGATTTTGGCGGACGCGCGCCATTCCTCGGTGCTCTTCGCGACGGCCTTGCCGAGCCCGTCGCCGAGCGAGAGAAGCTGGCGGTCGATCGCGGGTCCGAGCACGGTTGCCCGCTTGTGGGCGACGGCGCCGTAGAGCTTGTCGGCGGCATCCGCGAACTGCTTGACGCCGTCCTTGACGAGCTCCTCGGTGATCGCGTCGAGCGAGACGCCGGAGCGCTCCAGCTCTTCCAGCACGCGGATGGCGTCCTCGACGTTCTCTTCCAGGCTGTCGCGCGGCTTGCCGTGGTCGCGGAATGCATCGAGCGTTGCCGGCGGCACGGTGTTGATGGTGTCGGGGCCGATCAGCTCCTCGACATAGAGGACGTCGCGGTAATCCTTGTTCTTGGTGCCGGTCGAGGCCCACAGCATGCGCTGCGGCTTGGCGCCCTTGGCGGCGAGCTTGTCCCAGCGCGGGCCCGAGAACAGCCGCTTGTAATCCTGATAGGCGACCTTGGCGTTGGCGATCGCGACCTTGCCCTTGAGCGCAGCGAGCCGCTCCTTCTCGGACGGGTCGTTGGCGCGGGCGATCTTCTCGTCGAGCTGCTTGTCGACGACCGAGTCGATGCGGCTGACGAAGAAGCTCGCCACGCTCGCGACATGCGAGGGATCACCGCCGCCTGCGACGTATTTTTCCAGACCGGCGAGGTAGGCCTCGGCGACCTGGAGGTAGACCGCCTTGGAGAACAGCAGGGTGATGTTGATGCTGATGCCGTCGCCGATCAGCGTCTCGATCGCCGGCAGGCCTTCCGGCGTCGCAGGCACCTTCACCATCAGGTTCTTGCGGTTGACGTCCTTCCAGAGCCGCCGCGCCTCGGCGACCGTGCCGGCGGTGTCCATCGCCAGATAAGGCGAGACTTCCAGGCTGACATAACCGTCGCCGCCCTTGAGGCGGTCATAGACTGGGCGGAGCACGTCGGCGGCGTTCTGGATGTCCTCGACCGCGACGGCCTCGAACAGATCGGCCACGGTCCGGTCGTCGCGCTTGAGCGCCTTGCCGATCGGAGCGTCGTATTCATCCGAGCTGCCGATCGCCTTCTCGAAGATCGAGGGGTTAGAGGTGACGCCCTTGACGCCGTCGGTGTCGATCAACCGCTTCAAATCGCCCTTGGCGATGAAGCCACGGGCCAGGAAGTCCAGCCAGACGGCTTGTCCGTGCTTTTCCAGTTCTTTGACGGGATTCATGATGCTTATTTATCTCCAAGCCTGCGGGCGAGGGGTTTCCGCGCCGGTCCTGACGCGCTATCCTCTAGCTTACATGCTCCCGGGAGGGAACCAATCAACCGTATAGGCGTCATACTCTCAGTCTAACTCCGTCCCGATCATGTCGATCCAGGCGGGAGTGGCGGTGTTGCGTAAAATAGTCGTTGGCCGGGAGGAAGCGGCCAAGGTCTCGTTGCGTAACGTCATCGTGGTTCGGCCGCGAATGGCCATGCTGGGGGAAAGCATGCACGCAGATCCGGACGGCCCTGTGGTTGCCGTCGCCGAAAGTCCGCCATCGGACGCGCCGGCCGTGTGCGTCGACGTGGCTCACGATCTCGAAATCAATCAATGCGCGACGCGCCTGCGGTTGCTGGTCGCGGTGGGCTTTGCCATGACCCTGCTCAGCGCGAGCCTTGCGTTCGACTGGTGGGACGGCCTTTTGGGGAATGGTCTTGGCGACTACGACACGACGGTCGGCTATGCCGGCGTCGCGGTGTTCGGCCTGGTCACCAGCCGGCTGATCTGGATGCTCCCGGCCGAACGGGGGGCGGTGGTGATCGTGACCCCCTGTGGCATCCGTGACCTCCGCATCGGCAATGAATTTCTGCTGTGGGAGTCGATTGCGGAGGTTTCGGCCGAGGAGCGCCGCGGTCACAGGATGATCGTGCTGACGCCGACGCCGGCCTTGCAGCGGCAGCTCTGCTGGATCCGAGGCAAGATCGGAGGTAAGACGCGATCGAAGTCGGGCGGCGTGCGGGATGATCGCATCGTCATTCGCCTCGATGGGCTGGCGACCGATTTTGAGACATTGCTGCGTGCCTGCCGTGACTGTCATGCCGCCAACGATTCACGCACTGCATTGCGGCGAGACCGCGATCAAGGCAGGCAGGACTCGGTCGCACAGGGCCCAGACGCACAAGGCTTGGCCGCACAAGCGTCATAAAGCCGCCTCCGGCGAACGCCTATGCTGCACCGCCGGAAAGGCCGATACCCGGTAACGCCCGGATGTTGCGGCCGAGTGACATTTGCTGGAAATGAGCGAAGATATACATAGATTCGCATAAATAACAGGCAGGTGCCTGTTCGTAACTCACTCGGTTGCCTACGTTGTGCGTTGCGTCGAGTCGGTCGCCGGGTGTCCAATGAATGTCATGGGCTCACGCTGATTCGAGAAGCGGCCTGAGGAACGGTCCAGTAACTGCTTTCGTTTCAGCTTGTAGCGGAAATCACGCGGAGAGGGATCATGTATAACGATTCTCTATTCAATGCTTTCGCTCGGTCGTTCGAGGCGAGAAGCCAGCACGACATGTCGATGGCGGAATATCTGGAATCGTGTCGAAGCGATCCCATGAAATACGCCAACGCGGCCGAACGACTGCTAGCAGCGATCGGCGAGCCTCAGATGATTGACACGGCCAAGGACCCACGCCTTGGCCGTATTTTTTTGAACCGCACCATCCGTACCTATCCGGCCTTCGCCGGCTTCTACGGCATGGAAGAAACCATCGAGCGCATCGTCGGCTTCTTCAGGCACGCGGCGCAGGGCCTCGAAGAGCGCAAGCAGATCCTCTATCTGCTCGGGCCGGTTGGCGGCGGCAAGTCGTCGCTCGCCGAGCGGCTGAAGTCACTGATGGAAGTGCATCCGATCTATGTGCTAAAGGCCGGCGACGAACTCTCGCCCGTGTTCGAGAGCCCGCTCAGCCTGTTCGATCCGGATAACCTCGGGCCGATGCTGGAAGAGAAGTACGGCATTCCGCGCCGGCGTCTCACCGGCTTGATGAGCCCGTGGTGCTACAAGCGGCTCGAAGCCTTCGGCGGCGACATTTCTCAGTTCCGTGTTGCAAAAATCCAGCCGTCGCGGTTGCGCCAGATTGCAGTCTCCAAGACCGAGCCGGGCGACGAGAACAATCAGGACATCTCCTCGCTGGTCGGCAAGGTCGACATCCGCAAGCTCGAGACCTACGCGCAGAACGATCCCGACGCCTACAGCTATTCGGGCGGCCTCAACCGCGCCAACCAGGGCGTGCTTGAGTTCGTCGAGATGTTCAAGGCGCCGATCAAGATGCTGCACCCCCTGCTCACGGCGACGCAGGAAGGCAACTACATCGGCACCGAGAACATCGGCGCGATCCCGTTCACCGGCGTCATCCTCGCGCACTCCAACGAAGCGGAGTGGGCGAGCTTCAAGGCCAACAAGAACAACGAGGCCTTCATCGACCGCATCTGCGTGATCAAGGTGCCTTACTGCCTGCGGGTCACCGAAGAGCAGAAGATCTACGAGAAGCTGATCCAGGGCTCCGAGCTTGCGGCTGCACCCTGCGCGCCGTCGACGCTGGAGACGCTGGCGCGGTTCTCCGTGATGTCGCGCCTGCGCAAGCACGAGAACTCCACCCTGTTCGGCAAGATGCGGGTCTATGACGGCGAGAGCCTGAAGGAATCCGATCCGAAAGCGCGCAGCGTCCAGGAGTATCGTGATGCCGCCGGTGTCGACGAAGGCATGGACGGCGTCTCCACCCGCTTCGCCTTCAAGATCATGGCTGCGACCTTCAACCACGATCCGCAGGAAGTCGCCGCCGACGCCGTGCATCTGATGTACGCGCTGGAGCAGTCGATCCGCCGCGAGCAGCTGCCCGAGGAAGTCGAGAAGCGCTACCTCGAATTCATCAAGGCGGAGCTCGCGCCGCGCTACGCCGAGTTCATCGGAAACGAGATCCAGAAGGCCTATCTCGAATCCTACTCGGATTACGGCCAGAATCTGTTCGACCGCTACGTCGATTATGCCGATGCATGGATCGAGGATCAGGATTTCAAGGATCCCGACACCGGCCAGCTGCTCGATCGCGAGCTTTTGAACCAGGAATTGACGAAAATCGAGAAGCCGGCGGGCATCGCCAATCCCAAGGACTTCCGCAACGAGGTGGTCAAATTCTCGTTACGGTCGCGGGCCCAGAACGGCGGCAAGAATCCGACCTGGACCTCCTACGAGAAGATTCGCGAGGTGATCGAAAAGCGGATATTCTCCCAGGTCGAGGATCTGCTTCCGGTCATCTCCTTCGGGTCGAAGAAGGACGGCGAGACGGAGAAGAAGCACGGCGAGTTCGTCGCACGCATGGTGGAGCGCGGCTACACCGAGCGTCAGGTTCGCCGGCTCGTCGAATGGTACATGCGCGTGAAGCAGGCCGGTTGAGGCGGATGGAAAAGTGCCGATTCACATTATTGACAGGCGCCTGAATCCAGGCGGCAAGAGTCTTGAGAACCGCCAGCGGTTCTTGCGTCGGGCCAAATCCCTGGTGCAGGGCGCCGTCAAGAAGACCTCGCAGGAACGCGACATCAAGGACGTCCTGGAGGGTGGTGAAGTCACGATCCCGCTCGACGGCATGCACGAGCCGCGTTTCCGCCGCGAAGGCGGAACGCGCGACATGGTGCTGCCCGGGAACAAGAAGTTCGTCGAGGGCGACTATCTCCAGCGCTCCGGCCAGGGCAGCGCCAAGGATTCCGGCCCCGGTGAAGGCGACGGCGAGGACGCCTTCCGCTTCGTGCTGAGCCGCGACGAGTTCGTCGATCTCTTCCTCGACGATCTCGAGCTTCCCGATCTCGCCAAGCGCAAGGTTGCACAGACCGAAAGCGAAGGCATCCAGCGCGCCGGCTACACCACCTCGGGTTCGCCCTCCAACATCTCGGTCAGCCGGACGGTCCGGCTCGCGCTGGCGCGCCGCATTGCGCTCAAGCGTCCCCGCAAGGACGAGCTCGAAGAGCTGGAAGCCGCGATCGCCGCATGCACGGATGAGGACGAGCGCGTCGAGCTTGTCGCTCAGCTCGAAAAGCTGAAGGCGAGGTCGAAGCGCATTCCCTTCATCGACCCGCTCGACATCCGCTATCGCCGCTTCGAGACGGTGCCAAAACCCGTCGCGCAGGCCGTGATGTTCTGCCTGATGGACGTCTCGGGCTCGATGTCCGAGCACATGAAGGACCTCGCCAAGCGCTTCTACATGCTGCTCTACGTGTTCCTGAAGCGCCGCTACAAGCATGTCGAGATCGTCTTCATCCGCCACACCGATCGCGCCGAGGAGGTCGACGAGCAGACCTTCTTCTACGGGCCGGCCTCGGGCGGCACGCTGGTCTCCAGCGCGCTGCAGGCGATGCACGAGATCGTGCGCGAGCGCTTCAACCCGTCGGACTGGAACATCTACGCCGCGCAAGCGTCCGACGGCGACAATTCCTATTCCGACGGCGAGCTCACGGGCCTGCTGCTGACCGACAAGATTTTGCCGGTCTGCCAGTTCTTTGCCTATCTCGAGGTTGGCGAGTCAGGCGGCAGCGCCTTCGATCTCTCCGACTCCTCGCTCTGGACCCTCTATGATCGCCTGCGCAACAGCGGGGCGCCACTCTCGATGCGCAAGGTCAGCGAGCGCAGCGAGATCTTTCCGGTGTTCCACGATCTGTTCCAGCGCCGCGAAACTGCCAAGGAGAAAGCCGCTCCATGACGGAAAGATTGTTCGAAGGCGCGGATTGGGATTTCCACACCTTGCAGCGCATCACCGATGCCTGCGAGGAGGTGGCGCTGAAAGATCTCGGTCTCGACGTCTATCCGAACCAGATCGAAGTCATCACCGCCGAGCAGATGCTGGATGCCTACTCCTCCGTCGGCATGCCGCTGTTCTACAAGCACTGGTCGTTCGGCAAGCAGTTCGCGTATCACGAGGCGTCCTACCGCAAGGGCCTGATGGGGCTCGCCTATGAGATCGTGATCAACTCCTCGCCGTGCATCTCCTATCTGATGGAGGAGAACACGGCGACGATGCAGACGCTGGTGATCGCGCACGCCGCCTTCGGCCACAACCACTTCTTCAAGAACAATTATCTGTTCAGGCAGTGGACCGACGCCGACGGCATTCTGGATTATCTCGACTTCGCCAAGACCTACGTCATGCAGTGCGAGGAGCGCTACGGCCGCACCGAGGTCGAGCGCACGCTGGACGCTGCGCACGCGCTGATGTCGCACGGCATCGACCGCTATCCCGGCAAGAAGAAGCTGGACCTGCGCGCCGAAGAAAAGCGGGCAGGGCGCCGCCGCCAGCATGAGGAGGAGGTCTTCAACGATCTCTGGCGTACCGTGCCGAAGGGGGCGTCGAAGACCAAGTCCGCGCTCAGCATCGAGCGTCGCCGCAAGCTGCTCGGACTGCCGCAGGAAAACCTGCTCTATTTCCTCGAGAAGAGCGCGCCGCGGTTGGCGCCCTGGCAACGCGAGTTGCTTCGCATCGTCCGTCACATCGCGCAATATTTCTACCCGCAGAGCCAGACCAAGGTGATGAACGAGGGGACGGCGACCTACGTCCACTATCGCATCATGACCAAGCTGCACGAGCAGGGCCGCATCACCGACGGCAATTTCCTCGAATTTCTGGGATCGCACACCAACGTGGTGTTCCAGCCCGAATTCGATGACCCGCGCTTCTCGGGCTTCAATCCCTATGCGCTCGGCTTTGCCGTGATGCAGGACATCGAGCGCATCGTCACCAGGCCCGAAGACGAGGACCGCGAGTGGTTCCCCGACATCGCCGGCAAGAACGACGTGATGGGCGTGCTGCGCGACGTCTGGGCCAATTACCGCGACGAAAGTTTCATCGCGCAGTTCCTCAGTCCGAAGCTGATGCGGCAGTTCCGCATGTTCCATCTGCACGACGATCCCGAAGAGCGCGCCGGCATCCGGGTCGATGCCATTCACGACGATCGCGGCTTCCGCCGCGTCCGTCGCGAATTGGCGCGGCAGCACGATGTCGGCTACATCGACGCCAATATCGAGGTGGTGGACGTCGATCTCTCCGGCGACCGCCGGCTGATCCTGCACCACCACGTCATCAAGGGCTCGCAGCTCAACGAGACCGACACCAAGCGCGTGCTTCAGCATCTGGCCGATCTCTGGACCTACGACGTCTCGCTGATCGAGGTCGATGCCAACGACAAGGTCTTGCGCGAATATGTCGTGAGCCCGCGTCCGATCACCGCGGCGGCCTGAGGCCGCCGGTTACGCCGAGCGTTTTGCTGGCTTCTTCTTGGCCTTCGACGCGTTCAGCTCCACCGCCGCGCGGATCAGCGCCTTCAACGCTTTCTCGTTGATCTTTTCGCCTTCGCGAATATCGATCGCGCGCCGCACATTTCCGTCGAGGCTGGAATTGAACAGGCCCGCAGGATCGGCGAGCGCCGCGCCCTTGGCAAAGGTCATCTTCACCACCGCCTTGTAGGTCTCGCCGGTGCAGATAATGCCGTCGTGCTCCCACACGGGAACGCCGCGCCACTTCCATTCCTCGACGACCTCAGGATCGGCGTCCTTGATCAGGCCGCGGATCCGCGCCAGCATCTCGCCGCGCCAGTCGCCGAGCTCCTTGATCCTGCCGTCGATCATCCTGGAGGGTGAAGGCCCAGCCGCGTCCTTCGCGGGAGTCTTCTTCGCGGTCACGGCCTCCTTCATGACCTCGCCTCGCGTCGCGTGTCGTCGCGCAGGCCGAGATAGGGCAGCGCGAACAGATAGAGCCCGGTGATGAGCATTGGAATCAGCGGGACGAGCGCCAGGAAGCCAATCCACGCGGCCTGGATCTGCTGCGTCATGGCGACGATGTTGGCGATGACGGCGAGCGTGAAAACGATCGACAACCAGCGATGGATCTGCCGAACCCACATATTCCCGGTCAATGAAACCTCCTCTTGAGATGATCGAATGAAGTCCGCCGGCCGGGCTATTCCGCCCGCGCCAGCACCTCGTCCAGCTTGTTGAAAAACTGCTTCCAGCCGGCATGCGCGCCGCCATAGGCCTGCTTCTGCGTCGGGCTGAAGCCGGCTTGCTCGACGCGCAAATGCGTGCCGGCGCCCGTCGGCGTCAGCGTGAATGTCACGACGCTTTTCAGATCGAACGCGGCGTCCTCATGCGAGAAATTCCAGGTGTAGGCGAGGGTCTTCTGGGGCTCGATGGTGAGCACCTCGCAGTCCAGCACGCCACCCCATTCGCCGCGCAAATTGAAGCGATGACCGACATCAGGCTTGAAGTCGTTCTTCATCAGCCATTCCTCGATCAGATGCGGCTGCGTCAGCGCGCGCCAGATCCGCTCGGCCGGAAAGGCAAATTCGCGTTCGACGACGACGGATCGTGTTTCAGTCATTGGTCCATCCTCTTCAGGAGATCATCGAGCGCATCGAGCCGGTTCTGCCAGAAGCCGGCCATCTGACTGGTCCAGTCGACCAGCGGATTGAGCGCGCCGGGTTGCGCGCTGTAGTGCGTCTGGCGTCCCTCATGCCGGTCGCGCACCAGGCCAGCCTGCTTCAGCGCGCCGAGATGTTTTGAGACCGCCGGCTGGGAAACGCCCGACTGCGCCGTCAGTGCCCCGACCGTCTGCTCGCCCTCGCGGCACAGCCGCTCGAAGATCGCCCGCCGGGTCGGGTCGGCGAGGGTTCTAAACAGGAGGTCGGGTGCGGTCGACATGCGAAATCCATAACTATCAGGTTATGGATTAATTCATAACCTTGGAGTTATGGATAAGTCAAGGCGCTTTCTCCGCTGTCATTGCGAACGTAGCGAAGCAATCCAGAATCCCTCCTCAGTGGCAGTCTGGATTGCTTCGTCGCAAGGGCTCCTCGCAATGACGGTGGAGAATGCGGCGGCGCCACCGCAGGCAACCCTAAGGCCGCAGATACAAATACCCCTGCGACTGCAGCTCGGCCAAACGAACCACGCCGCCCTTTTCCGCGCTGACAAAACCCGGCAGCAGATCCGTCAGCGTGACGTTTTGTGCCTTCATGGTGTTGCCGCACGCGGCGAGCTCGACGCCGTCCTTGGAAAAATCACCGACGCGCTTGCTGATGTCAGGGTTGGCCTGCGCCCAGTGAAACGCCTTCAGCGCGGGACCGTGAATCACCAGCGCGATCGTGACGTGCTCGGGGCCGCCGACGCCGTCGATGTGGTTCTGGACGTTGCCGAGCACGAAATTGACCTTCTCGGCATCGCTGAGATGGTAGACGACCTTCAGCTTGTTCGACGACGGAGCCTCGGTCGCGGCCTTTGCGCTGGAGGCGCCGAACGCTGCGCCCAAAGCCGAGACGGCACTCCACAGCACGTTCCGGCGGTTCATGGCGATCTCCCTGACTTTACCGGACACATATCATTTGTGGCGGAGCGCGGCGAGTTCCTTGCGGTCGGTCACGAGCGAGGCGCATTCGGCATTGTCGGTGCGGTCGAGACGGAACATCCCGTCATCGGCGCCGGCCACCAGCTCCTGATCGAGATCATTGTCCGGCTTGTTGTTCTGCCAGACCCTGACCCGCGCCAGCCGCACGATCGTCGACTTGTCGTCCTTCGACAGCGCAACGCCGATGCCGCCGCCTTCGCAGTCGACGCCGCAGCCGAGCCGGATCTCGGTGCCATCGGTGGTGAACACCGCGTGGTTGCAGGAGCCGCTGGAGTCGAACTCGCCCGAGCGATGGCGGTATCTGAAGCCGAGCCGGAACGAGTTGTGGAGCTGCTTGTCCTCCTTGTCGAGCTCCGCGGAGATCAGCAGCTTCATCGCGGCGACCTTCTGCTTCGGATGCCGCGCCAGGTGCTCGGCGTCGTAGCGCCGGACGAAGCAGGCATAGGCCTTGTCGCCGGGCGTGCCCGCATACATGCGCGCATTGAACGTCTCGGCCTCGGCCTTGGTGGCCTCGCGGATGTCGTCGGCCTCTTCGGCCCGGGCGGCACTGAGGAACGCGGCAAGAGCAAGCGAAACAACGAGGGCAAACTTCATGATCGCACCACACGAGTGAGCCGTTGGCGGCCCCCTGGAGTGGCGGGGGCGGCCGGTTGGCGGTTAGTCGCGGGCGGCGAGCGGTGCGTTCAAGTGCACTTGCCTTGCAATCCCATGGGCAGCCCCGCGCAAGGTTCCAGTCTTAAACACTTTGGAAGGAGGGGTATTGGTAAACCCCTGGTTGTTGCAAATGGCTGGTGGCGCTCAAAATGTCCGAAGGTCACAACTTGCCCAACCTTGCGATCGGCTATTCAGTGCCGCGGCTGCTCACGCTCGTGGGGGCTGGCCTGGTGCTGACATTGCTCTGTGCCGCGCTCGCATTCAGCTGGCAGTACGTCAAGGACATCACCACGTTCCAGATCGCGCTCTGCTATTTCGGCATCGTGTTTTTCGGCCTGGTCACCTGCAAGATGCTCTGGACGTTGATCTCGTCCAGCGAGCCGGTCGTCTTCATCACCCGCATCGGCATTCGCGACACCAGGATCGCCGATGACACGATCTCCTGGAGATCGGTGCGGGACATCTCGATCTTTCGGTATCGCAGCCAGAAAGTTGTCGTGCTGCAGCTCGATCCTCTCCTCGCCGAGCGGTTCGACGGGGGCTTTCTGAAGCGCGTCTTGGTGCTGCTGAACAAGCCAATTGGTGCTGACGGCGTGCTCGTCAATGCGGGCGGCCTGACCATGGATGGAGAAAGGCTGTTCGACACCTGCAAGCAATATTGGGCAGCCGGCCGATTGGCCTATTCCGGTCGCGCAGCAGCCGAGCCTGAGCCTGTCAGCTAAGGCGATGTGGAATTTCCGCATCGGCCGAGTCGATGCGCCAGCCGCAGGCTAGGCCTTGTTGCGGGGCGCGCCCGCATACATCTGCGCAGCCGCGGGCGCTTTCTCAATTCTTCGACACCGTCATCGCAGGACAGAATTCAGATAGTTCCGCGCGTTGATTTAGTCGCAAGCTGGACCAGGAAGGTTCAAGTAACGTGTTGCCGCCGCTCTCTGGAACTCGATCTTGCGATTCCTCCGGCATTGTCCCAGTTCGTCAATGTGATAGCCTTCACAGACAACCTCATCTCGACGTCGTAGGCTGGGACTGCCTCTTGCAAGTTTGTGGAGTGCCCCGCGATGGGCGAAATTCGCAACTTCAGATCCGGAAATCAGGATGGGCCGCCTCCACACGGCCCGATGCCCCGCCGCCTCGCAGCCATCATTGTCGGTGACATCGCGTCCTACAGTCGCTTGATGCAGGCCGATGAGGAAGGCACGCATGTCCGCGTCAAGCGGATCGAGCGGGATCTGATCCAGCCCAGCATCGTCGAGCACCATGGCAGTCTGGTGAAGACGACGGGCGACGGATTCATCGCCATTTTTGATAGCCCCGTCGAGGCCGTGCGATGTAGCATCGTCATCCAGCAGAATCTCGTCGGCCGCAACGCCTCGCTTCCGAAGGATTCCCGCATCGAGTACCGGATCGGCGTCAATCTCGGTGATGTCATCGTGGAGCCGGACGATGTCTACGGCGACGGCGTCAACATCGCCACACGCCTCGAGGGCATTGCCGAGCCTGGTCAGGTCTACATCTCGGGTGCGATCTACGAGCAGATCAAGCACAAGGTGGTGTGCGGCTATGAGTCGCTCGGCGATCGCAAGGTCAAGAACATTACGGATCCCGTGCGCGTCTATCGCGTGCTGCCGGACGCTGACGCGGTCGGCAGGACGCGAGGCCGGCGCGAGAATACCCTCATCTTCCTGCTAGCCATCACGCTGCTGGTCATTGCCGCCGGCGTGCTCTGGTACCTGCTGGCGCAGACGCCCGGCCGGAGGAGCGAGCAGGCAGCCATGCCGACCGCGTCTCCCGCCGCGTCCCCCAGCCCGCAGCCTCCGCCGCGCGAAGCCGCGACACAGACGCCGCAGCCGTCGCCCTCGTTGGCTTTGTCAACTCCGTCGCCCGCCCCGGCGCCGAGCCCATCGGTGACACCGGTCCGCGAACCCGAGATGATCGCCATTCGCGGCGGCAGCTTCGCGATGGGAAGCAACGATGATCCGACCGAGCGTCCCGTCCACCAGGTCTCGATCAAACCGTTCTCGATCGGCAAATATCCGGTGACGGTGCAGGAATGGAACGAATGCGCGGCTGCAAAGGCGTGCGGCTTCACGGCCACCGGCAAAGACAATGCGCCGATCAGCAATGTGAGTTGGACCGACGCGCAGCAATATGTGGGGTATCTCGCGCAGGCGACGAAGAAGCCCTACCGGCTTCCGAGCGAAGCCGAATGGGAATACGCGGCGCGCGGCGGTACGCAGAGCAAATATTGGTGGGGCGACAAGCTCCAGCCAGGCATGGCCGGATGCAAGGATTGCGGTGACCTCGCGGCCGAGCAGCCGGCGAAGGTCGGCAGCTTCAAGCCGAATCCGTTCGGCCTCCACGACATGGGTGGCGGTATCGATCAGTGGGTCGAGGACTGCTGGCACAAGAGCTATCAGGGCGCACCCAGCGACGGCTCGGCCTGGGGTGGCGGGGACTGCGCATCGCATGTCCTGCGTTCGGGCTCGTGGAAGAACGATTCGAGATATGTGAGGCCGTCCAACCGTGATGGCTACGACACCAACGTCCGTTACCCCACGCATGGATTCCGCGTCGCGCTCAGCCCGTAAGTGCTGGAGTAGATTTGATGAAAGTCATTTATTGTGCCGCGCTGGCGGCGGCGCTCGCATTGCTTCCGGGCGCAGCCTTCTCGCAGGGCAAGACCGCGCCCAAGGACGCCAAGCTCTACTTCATCACCCCGTATGACGGGCAGAAGGTCCGCGGCGGATTCTGGGTCCGGTTCGGCTTGCGCAACATGGGCGTGACGCATGCCGGCGACGAATACCAGAACGCCGGTCATCATCATCTGTTGGTCGACGTCAACGAGCCCATCGATCCCAAGGAGCCGATCCTCCAGGACAAGTCGCATCTTCATTTCGGGGCAGGGCAGACCGAGACCTTCCTCGAGCTTCCGCCGGGGACGCACACGCTGCAACTCGTGCTGGGCGATGCCAAGCACTATCCGTTCGATCCGCCCGTTGTGTCGGACAAGATCACCGTACGCGTCAGGCAGCCATCTCAGCGCGGCAAATGATCACCGCAGGCTGGCGTTGAACTTGTCCAGCGCCGCCGAACCCGGGCACAGCGTATCCGCTTCCAGCGTGTTGAGCGGCGTCTCGACCGTGTCGAGATGCGCGTGCAAATCTTCCGCGTCGGGATCGACATAGAGCAGACCGGTGACGATCTGGCCCTTGGCGGCGTGCCTCGCGAGGAAGGTCTGGGCGCCCAGCCGGTCGTGCGGATCGTAGTCGGCGTCGATCTTCCGCAGCGCGATCTTGCTGCCGTCATGCTGCTCCACCACCTGCACCGTGCCCGGCGCATAGTCCACCGCGATGGGATCGCGGCCGACCAGCACGTCGAGCCGGTTCACGGCGTCATTGTGCTCGCGGACATAGTCAAAGCTCTTGGTCGAGCCGGCGTGGTTATTGAAGGCGATGCAGGGGCTGATGACGTCGATGAAGGACGCGCCCTTGTGGCCGATCGCGGCCGCGATCAGCGGCACCAGCTGGCTCTTGTCGCCGGAGAACGAGCGCGCGACGAAGGTGGCGCCGAGCTGAAGCGCCATCGCGACGAGGTCGATGGCGTTGTCGGTGTTGGTGACGCCCTTCTTGCTCTTCGAGCCGCGGTCGGCGGTGGCCGAGAACTGGCCCTTGGTCAGGCCATAAACGCCGTTGTTCTCGACGATGTAGGTCATGTTGACGCCGCGCCGGATCGAATGCGCGAACTGGCCGAAGCCGATCGAGGCGGAATCGCCGTCGCCGGAGACGCCGAGATAGACCAGATCGCGGTTGGCGAGGTTCGCGCCAGTCAGCACGCTGGGCATGCGGCCGTGCACGGTGTTGAAGCCGTGTGAATTGCCGAGGAAATAATCCGGCGTCTTCGACGAGCAGCCGATCCCGGAGATCTTTGCAACCCGATGTGGCTCGATCGACAGCTCGTAGCAGGCCTCGATGATCGAGGCCGTGATCGAATCATGGCCGCAGCCGGCGCACAGCGTCGAGATCTTGCCCTCGTAGTCGCGATGGGTGTAGCCGAGCTCGTTCTTCTTGAGGCCCGGATGATGGAATTTCGGCTTTGCAATATAGGTCATGACACGGCCTTGCGGAGCGGGGTCACCTTGAGGTGATCCTGGTGGTCGCCAATGGCTTTTGCGATGAAACGGGCGGTGATCGGGGTGCCGTCGTAGTGCACGATCGGCACGAGGCGGACGGGGTCGATGCCGTTCTCGTTGACGATGAGCTGACGGAGCTGGGCATCACGGTTCTGCTCAACGACGTAGACGAAATCATGCTCGGCGAGGAAGCTTGCCACGCTCGAATGGAACGGGAAGGCGCGGATGCGCAGGCGGTCGAGCTGATGCCCGCGCGTTTCCAATAGTCCGATCGCCTCGTCCATTGCGGGTGAGGTCGAGCCAAAATAGATCACGCCGTATTTGGTCGGCCGTTCCGCGTTGGCCTGCAAGGGCCGCGGCACCAGGTCCTGCGCGGTCTCGAACTTGCGGACGAGGCGCTGCATGTTGTCGGCATAGACCGAGCCTTCCTCGGAATAGCGCGCATAACGGTCGCGCGAGGTGCCGCGGGTAAAATAGGAGCCCTTGGTCGGATGCGTGCCGGGATAGGTGCGGTAGGGGATGCCGTCGCCGTCGACGTCGAGATAGCGGCCGAAGTCACGGCCTTCCTCCAGCATCTCCGTGGTCATCACCTTGCCGCGGTCATACTGTTTCGCGTCATCCCACTTCAACGGGCGGCAGAGCCGGTGGTTCATTCCGATGTCGAGGTCGAGCATCAGGAAGATCGTGGTCTGCAGCCGTTCGGCAAGATCGAACGCGGCCGCCGCGAACTCGAAGGCTTCAGCCGGATCTTCCGGGAACAGCAGTACGTGCTTGGTATCGCCGTGCGAAGCATAAGCGCAGGCGATGATGTCGCATTGCTGGGTGCGGGTCGGCATGCCCGTCGAGGGACCGGCGCGCTGGATGTTCATGATCACGGCCGGGATCTCGGCGAAGTATGAGAGGCCGATGAACTCTGTCATCAAGGAGATGCCGGGGCCTGACGTCGCGGTGAAGGCGCGCGCGCCGTTCCAGGACGCGCCGATGACGATACCGATCGAGGCGAGTTCGTCCTCGCCCTGCACGATCGCGTACTTCGCCTTGCCGGTCTCGGCATCGTGCCGGTACTTCTTGCAATGGGCGGTGAAGGCTTCCGCCACCGACGAGGACGGCGTGATCGGATACCACGCACACACCGTCGCGCCGCCATAGACGGCGCCGAGCGCGGCGGCGCTGTTGCCCTCGATGAAGATGCGGTCGCCGACCTTGTCGGACTTCTTGATGCGCAAGCCCAGCGGGCATTTCAAATTCTGCAGCGCCCAGTCGCGGCCGAGATGCAGCGCGTGGACGTTGGAGGAGAGCAGCTTCTCCTTGCCCTTGTACTGCTCGCCGATCAGCTGCTCGATTAGCTTCGGATCCATGTCGAGCAGCGCACTGAGCGCGCCGAGATAGATGATGTTCTTGAACAGCTGGCGCTGGCGCGGATCGGTGTAGGTCGAGTTGGTGATCGCGGTTAAGGGCACGCCAATCACGGTGATGTCGTCGCGGAATTTGGTCGACGGCATCGGCTTGGTGGAATCGTAGAACAGATAGCCGCCCGGCTCGATGCCGGCGACGTCCTTGTCCCAGGTCTGCGGGTTCATCGCCACCATCATGTCGACGCCGCCGCGGGCGCCGAGATGGCCGTCTTCCGTCACACGCACCTCGTACCAGGTCGGCAGGCCCTGGATGTTGGAGGGGAATATGTTGCGCGGCGACACCGGCACGCCATGGCGCAGGATCGCGCGCGCGAACATCTCGTTGGCGCTGGCCGAGCCCGAGCCGTTGACGTTGGCGAAGCGGACGACGAAGTCGTTTACGCTGCTGAGCGGCTTTTTGTCGGACATGTCGAACCTGCGTGAGTCATCTCGATGAAATATTTCTGCATGTCCCAGGCACCGGTGGGACAGCGCTCGGCGCACAGCCCGCAATGCAGGCAGACATCCTCGTCCTTGACCATCACGCGCCCGGTCTTGAGGTCGCTGGAGACGTAGAGGTCCTGGTCCGGATGCGGCGAGGGTGCCTTCAAGCGATGGCGCAGATCATCTTCTTCGCCATTTTGCGTGAAGGTAATGCAGTCCATGGGACAGATGTCGACACAGGCATCGCATTCGATGCAGAGCGAGGTCGAGAACACGGTCTGCACGTCGCAGTTCAGGCAGCGTTCCGCTTCGCCCAGCGCGAGCTTGACGTCGTAGCCGAGCTCGACCTCGGTGCGGATGTCCTTCAACGCGATCACCTTGTCGCGATGCGGCACCTTGTAGCGCTTGTCGTTGGAGATGTCGTTGTCATAGCTCCATTCGTGGATGCCCATCTTTTGCGACGAGACATGCACCTCCGGCAGCGGGCGCTCGGTGATGTCCTCGCCCGACAGCAGCTTGTGGATCGATAGCGCGGCGTCATGGCCCTGCGCCACCGCCCAGATGATGTTCTTCGGCCCGAACGCGGCGTCGCCGCCGAAGAACACTTTTGGATTGGTCGAGACGAAGGTTTTGGGATCGACCTTGGGCATGTGCCATTTGTCGAACTCGATGCCGCAATCCTGCTCGATCCAGGGGAAGGCGTTCTCCTGGCCGACCGCGACCAGCACGTCGTCGCAGGTGATCGTCTCGTCCGGCTCGCCCGACGGCACCAGGTTGCGCCTGCCCTTGGCGTCGTATTCGGCCTTCACCTTCTGGAAGGTGACGCCGATCAGCTTGCCGGCGACATGCTTGAAAGCCACCGGGACCATGTAATTGAGGATCGGAATGTCCTCATGGAGCGCGTCTTCCTTCTCCCAGGGCGAGGCCTTCATCTCCTCGAAGCCGGAGCGGACGACCACTTTGACGCTCTCGCCGCCAAGGCGGCGAGCGGTGCGGCAGCAATCCATCGCGGTGTTGCCGCCGCCGAGCACGATCACGCGCTTGCCGATCTTGTCGATGTGCCCGAAGGAGACCGACGACAGCCAGTCGATGCCGATATGGATGTTGGCGGCTGCTTCCTTGCGTCCGGGAATGTCGAGCTCGCGTCCGCGCGGCGCGCCGGAGCCGACGAAGATCGCGTCGTACTTCTCCGCGAGCAGCGCCTTCATGCTCTCGATGCGATGGCCGCCTTTGAAGTCGACGCCGAGATTGAGGATGTAGCCGGTCTCCTCGTCGATCACCGAATTGGGCAGGCGGAATTTCGGGATTTGCGTGCGCATCATGCCGCCGGCCTGGGGATCGCCGTCGAACACGGTGCAGTGATAGCCGAGCGGCGCGAGATCGCGCGCCACCGTCAGCGACGCCGGACCGCCGCCGACGAACGCGACGCGCTTGCCGTTCTTCGCAGTGGGATGCGGCAGGCGCTGCGTGATGTCGTCCTTGAAGTCCGCGGCGACGCGCTTGAGACGGCAGATCGCGACAGGTGTCTCCTCGACGCGTCCACGCCGGCACGCCGGCTCGCATGGACGATCGCAGGTGCGTCCCAGGATTCCGGGAAACACGTTCGATTTCCAATTGATCATGTAGGCGTCGCTGTAGCGGCCTTGGGCGATCAGTCGAATATATTCGGGAACCGGGGTGTGTGCAGGACAGGCCCACTGGCAATCGACCACTTTGTGAAAGTAGTCGGGGGCCGCGATATCGGTCGGTTTCATTCCTACCCTGTCCGCGCAGGCTCAAAGACCCGGCGGCCTTTTCTTTGAGCTTGTCGAACGCTTAACGCGCGGCGATCTGGTTTCTGAATGACGTCATTGGGTTAGCTTATTAGAACCGCTCCGAAGTACAACGGCAAATTTGGGGGATCACCCGCTTTCATGGGAGCTGCGCGCGCACGTCATTAATGGCCGCGCGCAGTGATGCGGCGGTGCAATATGTTGCGATGCAGATGGCGCTTTAGTTATTCGCGATGTCGCTCTTCGCGAGGTCCCACATCAGGCTGTAGGTGCCGACGGAGACCGGCAACGGAAGCGGCGATGCAGCAGGGCCGGTGAAGCGTTCGGCGATCACAGCCGACACCGCGCCGACCTGCGTGCCGTCGATCAGCACGAACCAGTCGCGTGCACCTTCATTGCGCTCGGCTGGAATATCTGCCGTTGCACCCGACAATTCGGGCTCGCTCTCGAGCAGATGCATCGAGATGATGCCTTCGCGGTCTTGCGGCGCCAGTTTTTCTTGCAGTGCATCACGCCATGCGCCGGCATTGTCGGGCGTCGGCCGCAGCCGTACCAGGCCGAGCGCGGCGCCGCGGCCGGTGCCCTTGCTGATGGTGATGCGTGCGACCACGCGCAGCATGTTCTTGAAATGCGCCATGCTTCGCCGCGACCATTCGGTCTGGTTGGCGAGCCGCGCCCGGTAGGCGGGACTGTCGAGCACCTCTAACGTCGCGGTCGAATACAGCGAGAGATATTTGGGATTGGCGGCGTGCGCGACATAGCGCCGCGCCTCCAGAAATCCCTCGATCGCGACGCGCTCTTCCAGATGCTCGCGATCGTACCAGCGGTTGAAATCGGCTTCATCTGCCGCGTCGATGTTCATCGACGTCAGCAGCATGCCTGTCCCGGCGAGCGGCATTTTCTTGTTGTCCTTTTTTCGTGCGTCAGCGCGCGGCCTTCGACGCGAGATCGGCGATCGACTTCATGACCGCGTCCCGCACGCCGGCATCATAGAGCGAATGCCCGGCCTCTTCCACGATCCTGACCTCGGAACCCGGCCAAAGTTTCGCGAGCCGCTCCGATGTCTCAGGAGGGCACAACAGATCGTAGCGGCCCTGCACAATGATGCCGGGAATGCCGGCGAGCCGGCCCGCGTTCCGCAGCAACTGGTCTTCGCTCATGAAGGAATTGTTGACGAAATAATGCGCCTCCATGAACGGCGTCGCCGGCAGCGTGCGCCAGACGTTCAGCGACGTCAGGTCGATCCGCGTCTTGGCTGCCTTGTGCTCCGACAGGGCGCGTTCGGTGTCGTGCCAGGCGCGCGAGGCGGGACCGTGCACGGCTGGATCGGCATCGAGGATGCGGCGATAGTAAGTTTCCACCGGTCGCGCACGTTCTTCCGGCGGCAGCACGCTCAAAAAATCCTCGTAGAGCGCGGGATAGAATTGCGAGAGGCGCGAGGTGAAGGCCGTCTCGACTTCCGCCCGCGTGCCCAGAAAGGTCGCGCGGAGCGCAATGCCCGAGACGCGCTCGGGATGGGCCTGCGCATAAGCCAACGCCAGCGTCGCGCCCCAGGAGCCGCCGACCACCATCCAGCGGTCGAAGCCGAACTTTTCGCGGATTTTCTCCATGTCCGCGATCAGATGCGCGGTCGTGTTGTTTTCCCGCGATCCCTTCGGACGGCTGCGGCCGCAGCCGCGCTGGTCGAACAGCACGGCGCAGAAGCGATCGGGATCAAAGAGCCGGCGATGGTCGGGCTGGCAGCCGGAGCCCGGCCCGCCATGCAGATAGATCGCGGGAATGCCATCGGCGCGGCCGACACTCTCGACATAGAGCTCGTGGCCGTCGCCGACATCCAGCATCTCGGAGGTCAGCGGTGCAAAGGAATCGGCGCGGTTGGCCGATGCGGCCGCGTCGGCGTCAGGCACCATTCTCGGATTCCAGGGTGCCGCCGGCGAAATTGCGGTAGAGGAAGCGGTTGGTCTCGCCCTCGGCCTCGCGCTCAGCCTGCTTGAAGATGGTCTCGTGCAGCGGCGACAGCGCGCAGGCCGGGTCGGTGTTGGCTGCGTCGCCGGTCAGCGCAAAAGCCTGGCAGCGGCAGCCGCCGAAATCGATCTCGCGGAATTCGCAAGACTTGCACGGCTCCTTCATCCAGCCGGTGCCACGATAGCGGTTGAAGGCGTCGGAGTTTTGCCAGATCCAGGCGATCGAATGGTTGGAGCGCACGGACAAGAAATCGAGCCCGGTGATGCTCTCCGCGGCATGGCAGGGCAGCACCTTGCCGGCCGGCGAGATGTTGAAGAACTGCCGGCCCCAGCCACCCATGCACTTCTTTGGCCGCAGCGCGTAATAATCCGGCACGACGTAGTCGATCGCGAGCGTACCCTTGAGCCGATCACGCGCCTCCTCGACGAGGCGGGTGCACTCGTCAAGCTGCGCCACCGTCGGCATCAGCGCGGCGCGGTTCCTCAGCGCCCAGCCGTAATACTGGACATTGGCGACCTCGAGCCGGTCGGCGTCGAGATCAACAGACATCTGGATGATGTCGGGGAGCTGGTGCAGGTTCTGCCGGTGCATCACCGCGTTCACGGTGAGCGGCAGATCGAGCTCGCGCGTCCACTTTGCCACTTCGAGCTTCTTGCGATGCCCGTTCTTGTAGCCGGCGACGCGGTCGGCGAGGCCCTCTTCAACACCCTGGAAACTAATCTGCACATGGCATAGCCCGGCATCGGCCAGCTCACCCAGCCGCTCGCGCGTCAGCAGCACGGCCGAGGTGATCAGATTGGTGTAGAGGCCGACGTCGCTGGCATGCTTGACCAGCTCGACCAGGTCCTTCCGCGCCGTCGGCTCGCCGCCGGAAAAATGCACCTGGAGCACGCCGATCTCGGCGAGCTCGCTCAAAACCTTCTTCCACTCATCCGTGGTCAGCTCCTTGCCCGAGCGATCGAGCTCGACAGGGTTGGAGCAATAGGGGCATTGCAGCGGACAGCGATGCGTGATCTCGAGCAGCACCGCGAGCGGAATGCCAAAGGTCTCCGCCGTCGAGCGGCTTTTCTCCAGCACCGCAAGGCTGTCGCTGGTATCGGGCGGGATGATCGGGAGCACATCGCTCATGGCGTCTTCTCCCTGATCTCGGTGAGAAAGCCCTTGTCGGCGAGATCCTGCAGCATGACGATGACGTCGGCGAGGATCGCCTCGCGCGGGGCGGCGTATTTCGCTGCGAGCTGGTCGGACACGTCACCAACACTGCGCTGGCCGTTGCAGAGTTGCAAGACCTCGACCGCGATCTCATCAGGCGCCAGCACCCGTTCCGGCGCCAGGATCACCCAGACTTTTCGCGTCTCGTCATATTTGAGCTTGGCATGCCGCGGCAGCACGGGGCGGCTTGCCTCGCTGACGCTGATGTTCCGCGGCCCGGCCATCGCTTATCCCTTAACTCGCCTTGGGCACAAACGCGCCCGGCGGAATGTTGCCCTCGACATAGGCGTGCTGGAGCGCGTCGAGTTGCACCCACAGCACGTTGGTCTTGAAGATCAGCGCGTTGCACACAAGCGCGCGCTGCTCCGGCGTTGTGGCATGCACCTTGACATAGTCGAGCGCAAAGCCGGCATCGCGCGGCGCCTGCGCCAGCCGCCGCTTGAAGTAGCTCATGATGTCAGGATTGACGAAGTTGTAGTGCTCCAGCATGCCGGAGATGCGTTCCTCGTGCAGGTTCGGCGCGAACAGCTCGGTGAGCGAGGAGGCGATCGCCTCCAGCGGCGACTTCTCGCGGCAGTAATGGACATAGGCCTCCACCGCAAAGCGCGTCGCCGGCAAAATGCCTTCGGTCGATTCCACATAGGCCGGGTCGAGGCCGAGGCCGCTGGTCAGCTTCAGCCAGCGCTCGATGCCGCCTTCGCTGCCGACATCGCCGTCATGATCCTCGATGCGGTGGCGCCATTCCAGCCGCGTGGCGCGGTCGCGGAAGCGCGAGATCACCACCGCGTCCTTGATCGGGATCGTGCTCTGGTAATAGTAGCGGTTCAGCGCCCAGGCCTGCACCTGGCCCTTGTTCAGCTTGCCGCCGTGCAAAAGCTTATGGAACGGATGCAGGCTGTGATAGCGTGTGGCGCCGATATGGCGCAGCGTCGCCTCCAGCTCATCGGCGCTCGTGAGCCTGATGTCCTTGCCAACAGAGAGCGCAGTCATTCCAGTCAGTGACGCGGCATTCACAGCACGATCTCCGTTCCGTCGGCGGGTATCTGCCAGCCCGCTTCTTCGATTGCCTTGCGCTCGGGTGTGTCAGGCAGCAGCGCCGGATTCGAGTTATTGATATGCAGAAATATCTTCTTGTCGATCCTGAGGTCGGCCAGCCGGGCAATCGCGCCATCGTGACCGGACATCGCGACGTGGCCCATGCTCTTGCCGGTCTTGTGGCCGAGCCCGGCCCTGATCATCTCGTCGTCCTGCCACACCGTGCCGTCGAAGAACACCAGCGCAGCGCCGTCGATCTCGGCCTTGAGCGCATCGGTCACTTCGGCGCAGGCGGCAATGAAATAGAAGCAGTTGCCGGTGGTCTTGTCGGTGATCTTGAGGCCCAGCGTATCGCCATCGCCGGTCTCGCCGCCGGGGTGGGCCTTGCCTTCCAGATACCAGGCCGATTTGCCCGGCACCGCAAAGGGCCGCACCTCCAGCCCTGAGCGTGCGCCATCGGGCAATCGCGGCTCAAACGGGTCGCTGATCCCGATCGGCTGCCGCTTGACGTTCTTCTCGTTCAGCACATTGAAGATGCTGTTGCTGGCCAGGATCGCCAGCACCTTCTCATGCGCATAGACCGTGAAGGGCGAGCCTTCGCGCATCGACAGCAGGCCCGCGACCGCATCCACCTCGCTGTTGGTCAGGATCACGCCCGCAACAGGCGTATGGCGCAGCGCGCCCGGCTTGGGGTGCAACTGCGGCGTGGCATTCAATTGCTGGCGCAGATCGGGGGAGGCGTTGATCAGAAACCAATGCTCGCCATCGCCACTGAAGGCGACCGAGGCCTGGCTTCTCTGAAGCTCATGTCCGCCGCTACGTGCCGCCCGGCAGCCCTCACACCCGCAATTCCATTGCGGGACTCCGCCGCCGGCCCCGGCGCCCAGGACGACGACGCGAAGCATGATACGTCTCCTGGAAGCAACGTCGCCAGGTGGATATCAGGCCGACACAGTTTCCGTCGTCCGGAAACGGTTCGTGACCGAAATACCCACCTGCGCAGAACGCAAACGCGCCAACCGCTTACTTGCGGGTGGCGCTCACATACATGTTGATTTCCATGCCGCAGGGCACTTCGATGATCTTCGGGGTTTTCCAGGCCATTTTGGCTCTCCATATTCGCGAATTCGGACGTATCCGCCCAACGGTTAAAGTAATGCGGGCGCAAAAGTTCGCCAGTGAAATTTTCCCGAGAAAGTCCATGTTGCGCCGCGAAAAATGATGGGGAACATCACTTCTGGTGACGCTGCCTTGCGCCCGGCGCATTCGGTCGCGAACCCTGTCCTGATAAAGCAGTTGTGAGTGCAGTGCAGCTTTCAATCCGGTACAGGCGACCCAAGTGGAATTCGGCGATGCCCAAATATTTCTTCAACACCCGTATCGGCGACGAATTGATCGTGGATCCTGACGGCGAGGATTTGCGCAACCCTGACCGTGCCTGGGAGGTCGCCCGCCAGATGATCCTGGAAGTCCTGAAGTCCGAGGGCACCCAGCCGGCCCTGATGGAGGCGGTGATCGAGGTGACCGACGACGACGGGGAGATCGTGCTCGAATTCCCCTTCACCGAGGCCCTGCTGGACGTCCCGGACCAATCCGCGACGCGGCATTGAGGTCCCACACCCCCGCTCCCTCCGCCGTCATTGCTCCCTCCGTCGTCATTGCGAGCGAAGCGAAGCAATCCAGAATGCCTCCGAGCAGGCAGTCTGGATTGCTTCGTCGCAAGAGCTCCTCGCTGGCGGCGGAGGGAGCAATGACGGGGGAGGTTACCCCTGCGAAATCCGCATGGCTTTGCTGCGTTCCCGGCGCTAAAAGACGCCGGTCATACGGAGCAAGCCATGCAAGATCTCTGGCGCCTGTCGGCAGCCGACCTCGCTACCCTCGTCAAAGCCAAAAAAGTGTCCGCGAAAGAGGCCGCCAAGGCCGGTCTCGCCCGCCTGGAGGCCGTAAATCCCCAGCTCAACGCCGTGATCGACCACCGGCCCGAGGACGTGCTCAAGCAGGCTGACGCCGTCGATGCCGCCATCGCGCGGGGCGAGGACACAGGTGTGCTCGCCGGCGTGCCCGTCACCATCAAGGCCAATGTCGACCAGGAAGGCTTTGCCACCACCAACGGCTTAAAACTTCAGCGCGACCTGATCGCGCGCGAGGACAATCCGGTGGTCGCCAATTTCCGCAAATCCGGCGCCATTCTCCTTGGGCGCACCAATTGCCCGGCCTTCTCCTACCGCTGGTTCACCACCAACCTCGTCCATGGCGATACCAAGAACCCCCGCGACGCCTCGCTGACCCCGGGCGGCTCGTCCGGCGGCGCCGGCTCAGCGGTCGCGGCCGGCATCGGTCACATCGCCCACGGCACCGACATCGCCGGCTCGATCCGCTACCCCGCCTATGCCTGCGGCGTGCACGGCCTGCGCCCGACTTTGGGCCGCATCCCGGCCTTCAACCCGGCGCTGCCGGAGCGCCCGATCGGGCCGCAGATCATGGCGGTGTCGGGCCCGCTGGCCCGCACGGTCAACGACCTCAGGATTTCGCTTGCCGCCATGTCGGCCCGCGACGTCCGCGACCCCTGGTTCGTGCCGGCGCCGCTGGAAGGCCCCGCGCGTCCCAAGCGCGCCGCGCTCTGCCTCAATCCGGATGGCCTCGCCACCACGCCGGAGGTCAAGGCCGCGGTGATCGACGCCGGCAAGCGCCTCGAGCGCGCGGGCTGGACCGTCGAGACGATCGAGAACACCCCGCCAATGCGCGAAGCCGTCGAGTGGCAGCGAAAGCTCTGGCTCGGCGACGGCTACGAGGCGCAGCTGGACATGGCCGAGCGCGAGGGCGATCCCGGCGCACTGGCCTGCCTCCGCGGCAACCGCGCCAAAGTCACGCCGATGGACCAGGCCAACTACGCACAGGCGTTGACCCGCCGCGCCACGTTGACCCGCGACTGGATGCTGTTCTTCGAAAAATATGCCGTGGTGCTGACGCCGGTCTCGGGCGAGCTGCCATTCCCCGATCATCTCGACCGCAAGGACGCCGCTTCCTTCGACCGCGTCTGGGAAGCGCAGATGCCGCAGATCGCAACGCCCTTCATGGGATTGCCCGGCCTCGTGGTCTCCACCGGTCTCGTCGGCAAGGCGCCCGTCGGCGTGCACATCGTCTCCGGCCGCTATCGCGAGGACCTGTGTCTCCTCGCAGGCGAAGCGATCGAGGCGGGCGGCGTGCCGCCGTCGCCGATCGACCCCGTGGGTTAGCGATGTCTGTTATCTACGACTTCAAGGCCAATTCGCTTCTCGGCGACGAGGTGCCGATGCGCCGCTTCGAGGGGCAGGTGCTGCTGATCGTCAACACCGCGAGCAAATGCGGCTTCACGCCGCAATATCGCGGTCTGGAGGATCTGCACCGCGATCTCTCGCCGCGCGGCTTCTCGGTGCTCGGCTTTCCCTGCAACCAGTTCGGCGCGCAGGAGCCGGGACAGGCGAGTGAGATCCAGGCGTTCTGCTCCACCAATTACGACGTCACCTTCCCGTTGTTCGAGAAGATCGACGTCAACGGTGCCCATGCGCATCCCTTGTATGAGTACCTGAAACGCCAGCAATCCGGCCTGTTGGGGGCCTCCATCAAATGGAATTTCACCAAATTCCTGGTGGACCGTGCAGGCCGAGTGATCGCGCGCTACGCGCCGACCGCGCGGCCCGAAGGACTGCGGAATCAAATCGAGACCCTGTTATGAGCGAGACAATCATGAGCGACGAATTTCCGGACCGCCTGTCGGTCGATCCGAACAGCCCCTATTACAACGCGGATATTCTTTCGCGCGACGTCGGCATTCGATTCAAGGGCGTCGAGAAGACCAATGTCGAGGAGTACTGCATCAGCGAAGGCTGGGTCCGCGTCACCGCCGGCAACGCCAAGGACCGCCACGGCAACCCGCTGACCATCAAGGTGCACGGCCCGGTGGAGCCGTATTTCAGGGATAAGAAGTAAGCTGGACGCGCCTCCCTCCTCGTCATTGCGAGGAGCTCTTGGGACGAAGCAATCCAGACTATTTCCGCAGTGACAGTCTGGATTGCTTCGCTCCGCTCGCAATGACGACGTCTCTCACCGTTACCGAAGGCCAACCCCCATGTCCGTCCGCATCGTCGACGTCCGCGAGATCACCAAACCGATCTCATCGCCGATCCGCAACGCCTATATCGACTTCACCAAGATGACGACGAGCCTCGTCGCCGTGGTCACTGACGTCGTCCGCGACGGCAAACGCGTCGTCGGCTACGGCTTCAACTCCAACGGCCGCTACGGCCAGGGCGGCCTGATCCGCGAGCGTTTCGCCTCGCGCATTCTCGAAGCCGATCCGAAGTCGCTGCTCAACGTATCAGGCGATAATCTCGACCCCGACAAGGTCTGGGCCGCGATGATGACCAACGAGAAGCCTGGCGGCCATGGCGAACGCTCGGTCGCGGTCGGCACCATCGACATGGCGGTGTGGGATGCGGTGGCGAAGATCGCGGGCCAACCGCTGTTTCGTCTGCTCGCCGAACGCCACGGCGTGACCGCCAATCCGCGCGTGTTCGTCTACGCCGCAGGCGGCTACTATTATCCCGGCAAGGATCTCTCGATGCTGCGGGCTGAGATGCGCGGCTATCTCGATCGCGGCTACAACGTCGTCAAGATGAAGATCGGCGGCGCCTCGATCGAGGACGATCGCACCCGCATCGAGGCGGTGCTGAAGGAGATCGGCAAGGACGCGCAGCTCGCTGTCGATGCGAACGGCCGCTTCAACCTGGAGACCGGCATCGCCTACGCCAAGATGCTGCGCGATTATCCCTTGTTCTGGTACGAGGAAGTCGGAGATCCCCTCGACTACGCGCTGCAGGCCGCACTCGCCGAATTCTATCCGGGCCCGATGGCAACCGGCGAGAATCTCTTCAGTCACCAGGACGCCCGCAACCTTATCCGCTACGGCGGCATGCGCCCGGATCGCGACTGGCTGCAATTCGACTGCGCGCTGTCCTATGGCCTGTGCGAATACCAGCGCACGCTGGACGTGCTGAAAACCCACGGCTGGTCGCCCAGCCGCTGTATCCCGCACGGCGGCCACCAGATGTCGCTCAACATCGCAGCCGGCCTCGGCTTAGGCGGCAACGAAAGCTACCCGGATCTTTTCCAGCCCTACGGCGGTTTCCCCGACGGCGTCCGCGTCGAGAACGGCCACATCACCATGCCCGACCTCCCGGGCATCGGCTTCGAAGGCAAGTCCGATCTCTACAAGGAGATGAAGGCGCTGGCGGAGTAGCGGTGGCTGTTGAGGCACGACGGCCGCGCCACACACTCCGCTGTCGTCCCCGCGAACGCGGGGACCCATAACCCCAGGGAGGAGTCGTGGCGCGCGCTGGTAACTCCGAGTCATCACCAAACCCGGCCCCGTGGCTATGGGTCCCGGATCTGCGCTTCGCTTGTCCGGGACGACAGTTGAGTTCGCACGGCCGCCACCCGTGACGGCAACATCGGCTGCCATGCGCCATACATCAGCGTGCGCCACAGCCATTCGATCGGGCCGTATCGATAGTACCGGAGCCACCACGCGCTGAACAGCACCTGGCCGGCGTAGACGGCGATGCCGATGGCGAGGGCCTGGGCTATGCCCAGCCGCCCGAACAGGCCGAGGCCGTAACCGTAAAAGATCCAGCCGAAGATGACGGATTGTGCGACGTAGTTGGTGAATGCCATCTGGCCCAACGGCGCCGCCCAGCCAAGCAGTCTCTTGCCGCGCTCAAAGCTGGCGATGCCGAGGATGGCGGCCCCATAGCCCAGCGCCAGCAGGATGGTGCCGAGTGGCTCGATGCCGACATGGAGCAAGGCCGCGCCGAGACCGATACTGGGGAGCGCGATGACGAACAGGCCGCGAATATTTTGCAGAATGCCGCTGCGCCAGGCGAGCGCTCCGACTAGAAACAGCCCGATCGTGCGTGAAAAGACGAACGCGTGCAGGGACGCGATGAGGGGAATCTCGCGGAGACGGAACGCCAGCACATCGAGGAAGCCGCCCGTCGCATAGATGCGATTTGCATCCATGACATCCCGCCAGATCGCGGCCCTGCTGGGATACAATCCAGCCGGGGGAAGGGCCTGCATGGCCAGATACAGCGCCAGAAACGCAAGCGCGGCCAGCGCCAGCAGCCAGCGCGGAGCAAACAGGAGCGGCAGCACGATAAATCCCGCGAGCGCGTATTCGGTGAGGATATCGCCGTTCCAGATCAGGCACAAATGAATGACGCCGAACACCAGCAGCACAGCGAGCCGGCGCAGCAGCAGCGAGGTGCGGCGCTCGCTGTTCGCGAGGCGATCGAATTGAATGGCAAGGCCTGCGCCGAACAGCAGCGAAAACAGCGCAAACGCCTTGAGTTCCACGGCCTGCGTCAGGATCATTTCGATTGCGTCATCGAGCGGCGATGCGTGCGTCTTGGGACCAAGGAACTGCTCGAAGATCGAAAGGCGAAATTCCATGACAAGGTTGATTGCCATGACGCCGAGCAGGGCGATGCCCCGCAGCACGTCGATGGCGTCAATGCGCTCCGAGGGATTTGTTGGCCGGGGAAATGCGGCGCGATCGGAAGTCATGGGAGAATTCCAGATGGGCCAAGGCGCTCGCCACAATCTCTGTCATTGCGAGCCACCGGGTCCGCGCGAAGCGCGGCCCGATGACAGGCTCCGCGAAGCAATCCAGAGTCTTTCCGCGGAGGCAATCTGGATTGCTTCGTCGCAAGGGCTCCTCGCAATGACGGCGGTGGGAGCGGGACGCCTACGACAACCGCATATCCAGCAGCCGCCGCCCTTCGCCCTTCAGCAACTTCTTCACCGCGCTCGAGGCCACGACCTCGCCGTCATTGGCGTAGGCTTCGTGGTTCTTCTCGATGTCGTCGAGGCGGTAGAGGTAGTTGACCATCACGCCGGCGGATTCGCGGACGCCCTTGGGCGAGAGGTCGCCGAGCCAGTTGATGCGCTCGAGCCGTGCGCCGTTGCCGAGATGGAAGCGGGCGACGGAATCGATCAGCTTGCCCTTCGGCGTGCGGGCCTTGAGGAAGTAATGCGCCGCGAGCGGCTCGATCACGCCGCGCATCAGCGTGGTCGTCTCGGGGTTCTCGAACCATTTGGGATCGTCGAGGCGCTTCAGCACCTCGCGGTCCTCGTCCGACAGCGGCAGCTCCTTGTCCTGCTTGATCCATTGCATGAAGCCCGGCACCGGCGACAGCGTCACGAACGTATCCAGCTTCGGGGTCTCGCGGCGCAGCTCCTCGACCACCTGCTTGATGAGGAAGCTGCCGAAGGAGATGCCGCCTAAGCCGCGCTGGGTGTTGGAGATCGAATAGAACACGGCGGTGCGCGCGCGCTCGATCGGCAGGTGCTGGCGGTCGACCGCGAGCAGCGGCGCGATCGCACCGGGAATGGTCTCCGTCAGTGCGACCTCGACGAAAATCAAGGGCTCGTCGACCATCGCGGGATGGAAGAACGCGTAGCAGCGGCGATCGGCCGGATCGATGCGGCGGCGCAGATCGTCCCAGTCGGAGATCTCGTGCACGGCTTCGTAGCGGATGATCTTTTCGAGGATGTTGGCCGGGGTCGACCAGTCAATCCGGCGCAGCACGAGAAACCCCCTGTTGAACCACGACGAGAGAAGATGGGAGACGTCGCGATCGAGCGCGGCGAAATCGGTGTGCCCCTTCATCATGCCGAGCAAATCGGCACGCATGGCGACGAGATCGCCGGTGCCGCCCGGCGCGCGGTTGAGGCGGCGGATCAGCTCCTGCCGCCGCGGCTCGGATGCGAAATGCAGCGCGCTTGCGTCTTCATCACTGGGCTTGGCGCGCCATTTTTCGATCGCCTTGGACAGGCGTTCCCGGTCCGGCCCGAAATCGCGCACCAATCCTTCGAAGAAAGCGCGGCGTCCTGCCGCATCCAACTCCTGGTAGATGTCGAGCACCTCACGCGCCAAGGCGGTGCCGGACGCTTCGCCCCGGCCTGACAGCAGCGCGCCGCAGAGCTCGATCAGCCCGTCGGCGTCCTGTTTGGTGTCGGCAGAGTCGCGGCGCAGCAGCGTGCGGCCGCGCTCGGAGATGGTGGCGAGCAGGTCGGAGAAGAAGGCGTTGGCCATCTGGGCTTTTTCAGGTCCGGGTTTGTGCGTTGCGGAAGCTTACACGGGATTTAGGCGGATGCCGATCACAATCAAGCGGAGGAATGCGGCAACTTTCGTTGGGCGGTGCATTCCGGGAATGCGGTCATGCCCCGCGAGGGCGGGCATCGGTATCTCGCGGCCTGTCGCGCCGCTCCGCGAATGCAATTGGTCCCTCCATGATCCGGTCTCCGACGCCAGGAGAAAGCCTCGTCAATCACCGGATTTCCTGAGCTGGACCAGGCTGAACGAACCGATGTCGGTTGTCCGGACGAAAGCGAAGCCGGCCGAGCCCGCCAGCTTGCGATACTCGGCCTCCGTCCGCTCGCAGCCGCCGGGTCCCCGCAGCATGTTGAGATCGCTCATGACGCAGGAGCGATCCCGGGGGTCCGTCGTGGCGCGCTCCGGCATGATCCGCTCGATCACGATCAGCGTCCCACCGGACGGCAGCGCGTTCCGGCAATTGCGCAGGATGATCCGGCAACGGTCGTCATTCCAGTTATGGAGAATGCTCTTCATCACGATTGTGTCGGCACCGCTCGGGACTTCTTCAAAGAAGCTGCCGGCGACGAACCGACAGCGATCGGCGATACCGAGCCGTTCGAAATGCGCGCGCGCGCTTGCCTCGCAACGCGCGAGATCAAGGACGACGCCTTCCAGATGAGGGTTGTGTTGAAGTACGCTGCCGATCAATTCGCCGTTGCCGCCACCGAGGTCCATGACGAGGCGCGCGGCTGCGAAGTCGTGCGCCGCAACGATCTTGGGCACGATGGATCGCGTCAGGCTGACCATCGCAGCGTTGAACCGGCGGTTTGCTTCCGGCGCATTGCCTGAGGCGGCATAACGGTCATCGCCTTCTCCGCGCAATTGGGTCGCAGTCTTGCCGGTGCGAACCGAATCGACCAGTCCGCTCCAGGATTGTGTGAGCATCTCGCCCTCAAAGAGAATCCAGTCCTTGAACGATGGGTCGGCGGTCTCGCCGAGCTGCAGGCCGAGATCGGTCATGGCAAACCGATCCCCTTCGGCGCGCCTGCAGAGGCCAATTGTCGTCAGACCGATGAGCAGTCTGCGCAGTGCGTTTTCGTCGGCAGATACCGCACTGGCAAGCTCGGACACCGACTTCGACTCATCGCGGATGGCCTCGGCGAGATTGAGCTTCGCGGCGGCATAGATCACCGCGGTGATGCGATGTGATTGCACGAGATCAAGCACGGATGCCGGCCCGCTCATGTGTTGCCTCCTGCCAATGCTGCGCTCAATCGGTCGGGACAAACCCCGTTTCTTGCACGATTGCCTTCCACCGGTCGGATTCGGATGCGATCAACCGTGCGAAGTCGTTCATCGCGATCACATCGGGCTCGACGGCCAGCTTTGCCATGCCGGCCCTGACCTCGTCGGTGCGCACGGCCGCATGGATCGCGGCATTTAGCTTATCAACAATCGGCGCCGGTGTCTTCGCCGGAACGAAAAAAGCAAACCATGTGAGATCCTCGAGCGAGGGGTATCCGGCTTCCCGCACCGTCGGTACCGCCGGAACGAACGAGCTGCGGCGCGGCCCGGTGGTCGCCAGGGCGCGAATATCTCCAGATTGGACAAGTCCGAGCGCGCTGCCGATCGGCATGACCGTCGCTGCTATCACGCCCTTGACCAGATCCTGAATCGCGCCACCGCCCTGATAAGGCACGTGAAGAAAATCGAAGCCCGCGATGCGGCCCAGCATCGTACCGAGAAAATGCAGGGTGGTTCCGGCGCCCGGCGTGCCAAAAGTGGCAAGCTTCGGATTGGCGCGGCACCAGGCAACGAAATCCGCCAGCGTCTTGACGTCGGCCGGTACCGTTGGGCCGACCGTCAGCAATGTCGGGGTCGAGGCCACGGTCGACACTGGCGTGAAATCCCGCGGCTGGTACCTCAACGTCTTGTAGACGTGCGGAAAGAACATCATGAAGCCGAGCGGCGCGAACAGCATGGTCGATCCGTCGGCATCGGCGTTCTTCACCGCCTCCGCCGCGATGCGACCGCCTGCTCCTGGCCGATTCTCGACCACGAAGGTTTCCGCATAGTCGCTCATCTGCCCGACCACCAGCCGCGCCATGGCGTCCTGTAGTCCGGGTGAGAAACCTGTCAGAATGTGCGCGGTTTTTGCGAGCGGCTGTGCGAGCGCGCGCGGCACGAGGCACGAAGCGGAGCTCGCCACACAGGCCGCCGACGCGGCCAATACGTCACGACGCGTGATCATCACTGTCTCCTGGATCCATTTGGTGTGTCCGCGCGGGTCCTGCTATTGAATGTACCACGTGCCGGATAAACGGACTTGGTCGCCGGCTTACATTTTCCTTACCGGCAGCTTATCCTTGCAAAGGATTTCAGCGATCGACCGCGGCTGCAGGGAAACGGCTTGCGCTATCTCTTTGAAGATTTTTCACTCGACATCGAGCGGCGCGAGCTGCGCCGCGGAACGGATGCGGTCGCCATCACGCCGCAGGTGTTCGACCTGCTCGGCTATCTGATCGGCAACCGCGAGCGCGTGGTCAGCAAGGACGATCTGATCCGCGCCATTTGGGATGGCCGTATCGTCTCCGACGTCGCCCTGACCACCCGACTCAATGCCGTGCGCAAGGCGATCGGCGATTCCGGAGAGGCGCAGCGCCTGATCAAGACCTTTCCGCGTAAGGGCGTCCGCTTCGTCGCTGAGGTCCGCGAAGTGCCGACGACCGCAACTGTCGCCGTCTTGCCGAGCCCCGCTGCAGGCAAGCCGTCGCTCGTGGTTCTTCCCTTCGCCAATCTGAGCCCCGATCCCGCGCAGGAATATTTCGTCGACGGCGTAACCGAGAGCCTGACCACGGATCTGTCCCGAATGGCCGGCATCTTTGTGATCGGCCGTAACACCGCTTTCACCTACAAGGGTATGCATGTTGATCTGAAGCAGCTAGGCCGCGAACTCGGCGTTCGCTACGTGCTCGAGGGCTCGGTGCAGCGGGCCGGAAGCCGGATGCGCATCAACGTCCAGCTCATTGATGCCGAGACCGGAAGTCACTTATGGGGCGAACGTTTCGACAAGCAGGTAGCAGATCTTTTTGACATGCAGGACGAGATCGGAGCGCGTCTCGCCAATCAATTGGGAACCGAGCTCGTCAGGGTAGAGGCACGGCGCGCTGCGCGGGCGCCACATCCAGATTCGACGGACCTTTATTTCCAGGGCATGGCGTATCTGAATCGCGGAACGGATCCCACTAGCCTGTCGCAGGCTCGCCCGTTCTTCGAACAAGCGCTCCTGCTGGACGCAACGAACGTCGAAGCCAGGGTGGGAATCGCAGACGTCGATACCATGCGGGCGACCTCCATGCTGATCGATCGGACGGCGCCTCTGCAAGTGGTCGAAGCGTACTTAACGAGGATACTTGCCCACACGCCCAATCACGCGAGGGCGCATTGCCTGATGGGCGTCGTCCAGATTTTCACAAAGCGCGCCGCACAGGGCATCGCCGAATGTGAGCGGGCGTTGGTGCTGGATCGAAATCTGGCCACGGCCCACGCGTGGATTGGGCTCGGTAAAAACAATCTCGGTCGAGCCGAGGAGACCGAGGCCCACATCATGGAAGCATTCCGGCTCTCTCCCCGCGATAACAAGGCCTCTTCCTGGATGAATACGGCAGGCGTCGCGCAATCATATCTTGGCGCCGATGAGGCCGCCGTGCGCTGGTTCAAGCAATCGATCGAGACCAATCGGAATATTGCGCCGTTTGTTCATTTCTATCTCGCCGCCGGGCAGGCGCATCTTGGTCAGATCAGGGAAGCACGGGTATGTGTGCAGGCTGGGCTCACCCTCGCTCCGAACTTCAGCGTCGCCCAATTCCAGGCCAGTTCGCCAACGGATCATCCGACCTGTCTTGCGCAGCGAGCTCGCATTGCCGAGGGCTTACGCAAGGCAGGACTTCCTGAAGAGTAAATGTTGCGGAGATCATCGTGGTCTGAGGAATTCGTAGGGCTATCGCGTCGTTTGACATAACGGCCATCGCGAAGCTGACCGGCCGCCGCATCTGCGGCTACCCCTTCCCCGCAAATTCCGTCGGCGTCCGCCCCGTCACCTGACGGAACGCGGCCGAGAACGCCGGCACGCTGGCATAGCCGAGTTGCGTCGCGAGCTGCTTCACCGACACGTTGGCATCAATCGACAGCCGCTGGATCGCCGCCGCAATCCTCGCGCGCTGGCACCAGCTCTTGAAGCTCAGCTGCGTCTCGCTCGAAAACAACCGCGACAGCGTCCGCGCGGAGGTTCCGACCTCGCGCGCCAGCGTGTCGATGTCGTGCAGGCCGGTGGGATCGTCGAGCACGATCATGGCGGCGCGCCGGCAGCGCGGCTCGTGCGGCAGCGGCACGAAGGTCGCGGAATCCTCGGCCTGGTGCAATTCCAGCATCACCAGCCGCACGAGTAGCTCGGTGCGCTCTTCGGTGTTGCGTGCGTCGAACAGCGCGAGAATCGCCTGGTTGAGCAGCGGCGACACCCGCACCACGAATTCCCTGGTCAGCCCCGCATAGCGCCTTTCGCGCTTGAGCCAGGGCAGGTCGAAATACAGCGTGCGCATCTCGATGTCGGCGAGCAGGTCGAGGGCGTGCTCGAGCCCGGCCGGCACCCACACCGCGCGGTCGGGCGGCACCAGCCAGCGTCCCTCGGGCGTCGTTACCTGCATCGTGCCCTTGGCGGCATAGATCAGCTGCGCCTCGCGATGCATATGCGGATCGATCCGCATGCCCTTGGGATAGTCGCGCGCAACCAGATGCACGCCTGCCGGCGAGCGATGGTTGCTCCGGACCTCCCGCAGGATTGGCGTTTCCAAGACAGTCATTGGCAGCATCCCGTCATGGGTCCGACATATAACTCATTTCGGAGCAGGAGAGGATTCGAATGAACAGCCCCAGCCGGGTCATCAGTTTCGTCAACGCAGGCCATTTCATCGACCACTATGCGATGCTGATCTTTGCCGCCGCCGTGATCATCATGGGCCCCGCGCTCGGCATGGCCTATTCGGAACTCTTGCCTTATGCGACGCCGGGCTTCGTGGCCTTCGGCGCCGGCTCGCTGATCACCGGCTGGCTCGGCGACCGCTGGAGCCGCCGCCACATGATGCTGATCTTCTTCGTCGGCATCGGGCTCTCCATGATCTCGGTCGGCTTCGTGCAGACCCCGGCGCAGCTCGGCGCCGCACTATTCGCGATCGGCATTTTTGCCTCGATCTATCATCCCGTCGGCACCGCCATGATCGTGTCCTATGCCGACCGGCTCGGCCGCGAGATGGGCATCAACGGCGTCTGGGGCAATCTCGGTGTGGCCTCCTCGGCGCTGGTCACCGGCGTGATCGGCCAATATCTCGGCTGGCGTTTTGCTTTCATCGTCCCTGGTATCGTCACCATCCTGATCGGCGTCGCCTTTGCCATGCTGGTGGTGCATGAGGACCGCAAGGGCTCGAAGCAGGCGGCACCGCAAGCGCGCGTGGCGAAGAAGGACATGTGGCGCGTGATCCTGTCGCTGCTCATCGTCGTGATAGCGATCTCGACGACGTTCAATGCCGTCACCGTCGCGCTGCCAAAGCTGTTCGCGGAGCGGCTTGCGGATCTGACCAAGAGCCCGGCGCTGTTAGGGGTGATCGCAGCCTGCGTCTACGTGTTCGGCGCGATGACGCAGTACACGATCGGCCGGTTGCTCGACCGCTATTCGCTGAAGACGGTGGCGTTGCCGCTGTCCTTCATGCTGGCGCCGTTTTTGTATCTTGCCGCGAGCCTGTCCAACCTGCCGCTGATTCTCGTGTCGATCGGCATCGTCATGGGCGCGTTCGGACAGGTCACGGTGAACGACGCCATGGTCGGCAAATACACCAGCGAGGAATGGCGCTCGCGCGCCTATGCGGTGCGCTACTTCATTGGCTTCACCGCGGCCGGCGCCTCGGTCGGCCTGGTCGCCTGGCTCTACGAGCAAGGCGGCTTCGTCACCATGCTGCACGCCTTCGCCGCCCTCTGCCTGCTGGCAATCGCAGCCGCGATCATCCTGCCCCGCGAGATCAGGACGCCGCAGGCGGTGTGAGGCGGTTACTCTCTCCGCCCGTCATTGCGAGCGCAGCGAAGCAATCCAGAATCTTTCCGCGGAGGGACTCTGGATTGCTTCCGCCTTCGCTAAAGCTTCGGCGGACAAGTCGCTGCGCTCGCAATGACCGAGGAGGGGGCTGGCGGCGGAGGCACGTAGAACCACTCCGCTCACGGCCCGCCCACAATGCCATCATGCCCCTGTTTTGCCCGACGGAGCAAGTTCTTTCGGTAAGACCGAAATTTCTCGGGCCTTATCAGGCCCCCCTCTACTGTGCATGGGGTTGTTTCGCACTTTTGCCAACAGGCCCCGGCACGCCGCTTGCATTTATCCCCTGCGGGTATCTGTCCTCCTCCCGAGGCCCTGCATGGATATGCCGTCCGATCTCCCGGTCCGGAGCCTGATCGATCGGGCCGCGACCGGTGTGGCGTATGATCCGCTCGAAGCGGCGAGCGAGCATCCAAAATTCGTCCATCACCTCGGCAATCCCCTGTTTCTGGCGCTGACCGCGCTCGGTGTCGTGTTCGGCGACATCGGCACCAGTCCGCTCTACGCCTTCCAGGTCGCGCTCTCCGGCCTCGGCCATCCCGCGCCCGTGGCAGCCGAGGTGATCGGGATCGTCTCGCTCATTCTTTGGGCGCTGATCGCCATGGTGGCGCTGAAATACGTCGTGTTCATCCTGCGGGCAGACAATGACGGGGAGGGCGGCATCCTGGCCCTGCTGTCGCTCGTCGCCGCCGAGAAGGTGGCGAACGGCGCGAAGCTTCCGATCCTCGTCCTGCTCGGCGTGATCGGCGCCTCGCTGCTCTATGGCGACGGTGTCATCACGCCGGCGATCTCGGTGCTGTCGGCGATGGAGGGCCTCAAGCTGGTCGCACCCGCCTTCGAGCACTTCATCCTGCCGGCGACGCTCGCCGTGCTGATCGGCCTGTTCGTGATCCAGCGCCATGGCACCGGCAGCATCGGAAAATTGTTCGGACCGGTCATGGTGATCTGGTTCGTCGTGATCGCCGCGCTCGGCGTCGCCAATGTCTGGAAGGCGCCGGCGATCCTGCTGGCGGTCAATCCGCTCGCCGCGGCGCAGTTTCTGGTCTCCGATGTCAAGGTCGCCTTCGTCGTGATCGGCGCCGTCTTCCTCGCACTGACCGGCGGCGAGGCGCTCTATGCCGACATGGGCCATGTCGGCGCCACCGCGATCCGCCGCGCCTGGTTCGCGCTGGTGCTGCCGGCCCTGATGCTGAACTATTTTGGCCAGGGCGCGCTGGTGCTGTCCGATCCCGGTGCCGCGGACAATCCGTTCTACAAGCTTGCACCGGGCTGGGCGCTGATTCCGATGGTGGTCCTCGCAACCTTCGCCACCATCATCGCGTCCCAGGCGCTGATATCAGGCGTGTTCTCGCTGACGCGGCAGGCGATGCAGATGGGGCTCGTGCCGCGAGCACGGATCACGCCGACGTCCTATGACGAGGCCGGCCAGATCTACGTGCCCGCCGCCAACTGGCTGCTGATGACCGGCACGCTGCTCACCGTGATCATGTTCCGCTCGTCGGAGAACCTCGCTGCCGCCTACGGCATCGCCGTGTCGGGCACGATGCTGATCACCACCATCCTGCTTTATCACGTCGCCCGTTCGCGCTGGACATGGCCGCGCCGGCTGGCGCTGCCCGTCATCCTCGCCTTCGGCGCGATCGATGCCACCTTCCTGGTCTCGAACTCGCTGAAGATCTTCGAGGGCGGCTGGTTTCCGCTGGTCGTCGGTACCGCCATCGCCGCGCTGATGCTGTCCTGGCGCAGGGGCTCATCCATGGTGCGGCAGCGTCTCAACGACATGTCGATGCCGCTAAAGGAATTTCTCGGCTACGCCGACACCGCCGTGATCGGCCGCGCGCCCGGCATGGGCGTGTGGCTGACCAAGGTCGAGCACGGCGTCTCGCCGATGCTGCTGCGCCATATCGAGCACAACCGCGTGCTGCACGAGACCGTGGTGCTGCTGACATACGTCTCCGATCGCCGGCCGCGCGTGCCGTTCGGCGAGCGTCACTCGGTGCATCGCCTCGGCCGCGGTTTCTATCGCATCCAGGTCCGGCTCGGCTTCATGCAGACGCCGGACATTCCGCTCACGCTCGACAATTGCAACAAGCTCGGCTTCGACGCCGATCTCGAGCACAAGAACTATTATCTCGCCCACGAGACCATCGTCCGCCGCGAGAGCGGATCGGCGATCGATCCGGTCTCGTTCGGCATCTTCTCGTTCCTGAACCGCATCGCCAGCCGCGCGCCCGACTTCTTCAAGATTCCCCACGACGCGGTGATCGAGGTCGGCTTCCGCGTCGAGGTCTAGCTCAAGCATGATCCGGAACAGTGCGAAGCGGTTTTCCTCGCGACAAACGCGGAACGCGTTTGGGCTGAACTGAATCGCCAAGGCGGCGGCGGTGCCTGATCGATTAGTGTTGGACATCGTTCGAGCCAATACTATAGGTATTTGGGGGTAGACTTTTTTGGTATGAGCGATGGAATTGCGGCAGCTCCGATATTTTCTGGCCGTTGCCAGGACGCTCAGTTTTACCAAGGCAGCCGCCGAGCTCCATATCGCCCAGCCTCCACTCAGCAGGCAGATCGCAAACCTCGAGGCAGAGCTTGACGTCGGGCTGGTCGAGCGAAGCCCTCGGGGCGTCAAGCTCACCCGGGCCGGCGCGTTATTGGTTGAGCGCGCGAACGAGATCCTGCAGAAAGTGGAGCAGACCAGGCGTGAGGTAGCGGCGTTCAACGACAAGCGCAGGCGTCTGTTCAAGATCGGCTTCGACCTCTCGCTACTGTACGGACGGACCCCACGGATATTTCGATATCTGCGCGAGAGCTATGCCGAGTATGACTTCGAGTATGCCGAGGTCGCATCCGCCGACCAGGTGCGGGCTGTCCGAGACGGAGAGATTGATCTGGCCCTCGGGCTGACCCTCCTGGTCGATGATCAGGTCGAGCAAGTCGTCATCCGGAACGAGCAGCTGATGCTCGCGCTTGCAATCGGCCATCCGGCATTCCGCGGGCGCGACCAGCCGATCAAGTTGTCGGAGGTCAGCAATGAGACACTGATACTCTACGATGAGCGGGCGTCCGGGGGACCGCGCCATCCCGTCACACGCTTCATGGAACTTGTCGGGTTCACACCTGCCAACACGATGACGATCCGCGGACTGGCGGCTGCGCTCGGCCTGGTCGCCGCGGGGGTCGGCATCAGCATCGTGCCGGCCAGGGCCCTTCTCATGCGTGGACAGGATATCTGCTTCGCGCCGCTGGCCGAAGATGGCGGAAGCTCGCCTGTGGTCGTGACGATCCGGCGGGGAACGAACGGCGAGATCGTGGCAAGTATTCTCGCGGAGGTGGACCGGCTGACCAGATTCGATCTGTCCTCATCGATACGCGCGATTTTCTGATGCGGCTATCGCGCAGCCGATCAAGCACAGTTACAACATGCTGCGTGCGCTGGTGATCCAGCGGGTGAGCGATGCCGATGGGCGGTCAGATCCCACAATCGGCGACCGCCCCTTCAGCATCAAAGGATCAGGACGCGGTCGCCGATTTGGCAGGGCGTTATTTCGTGTTCTCGCCCGCGGCCGCCTTCTCAATCAGGTCCGCGATCGCTTTGGGCTGCGAGACATACACCGCGTGGCTTCCCTTGACCTCGATAGTGACGCTTCCGGCGCGCTTTGCCATGAAACGTTCGAAGTCGGGATCGATCTTTTTGTCCTCGGTCGCGACGGCATACCAGCTCGGCTTGGACTTCCATGCGGCATCCTTGACGATCGCACCCAGCGCCTTCTCGCTCACGGGCACCTGCGACCGGGCCATGAAATCCGCATCCGCCTTCGGAAGGTCCGCCGCGAAATCGTGGTGGAAGGTTTCCTGATTGAGCGTCAGAAAGCCGTCGGTGCTCTTCACCACATTGTTGGTCGCCGGCGGAAACTTGCTCCGGACCTCCACGATATTTTCGTTCGCATCCGGTGCCAAGGCCGCGACATACACCAGTGCCTGCACTTCGGGCACGTTTCCCGCCTGCGTGATCACAATGCCCCCGTAGCTGTGGCCGACCAGGACGACCGGTCCCCCCGCCTGCTTGATAGCCCGCTGCGTGGCCGCGACGTCGTCTTCCAACGATGTCTCCGGCTCCTGCACGACGGTCACCCTATAACCATCGCGCGACAGGATATCGGAGACGGCCCTCCAGCCCGAACCGTCCGCAAAGGCTCCGTGGACCAGCACCACGTTCTTGATCGGCTGGGCGGCATGAGCCACCCCGAAAGACGAACCAAGGCCGACGACGATGGCTGCGACAGACAAGACCCTTTTCATGAGATTTCCCATTTGAGAGGTGGAGTGACTATAGCGAGGCTTTGAGATCGAGAAGAACGGTCGGGATCAGTTCGGAAACGGTCGGGTGGATCGGCACCGCCCAGCGGAGCGTCTCGATGGGCTGGTCGGCGTTCATCATGTCGAGGATCCCGTGGATCGCTTCATCGCCGCCAGTGCCGAGGATCGCTGCGCCGAGGATGCGCCGCGTGTCCGCATCAGCCACGATCTTCATGAGGCCGTGCGTCTCGCCCTTTTCGACCGCGCGACCGACGCGTGTCATCGGGCGTTTCGCGTGCAGAAGCCGACGGCCGCTTCGAACGGCCTCCGCCTCGGTCATTCCGATCCGGCCGAGCGGCGGATCGATGTACAGCGCATAGCCGGTGAGGCGCTCGCTCACCTTGCGATTCTCGCCATCCAGCAGGTTGGCCGCGACGATCTCGAAATCATTGTAGGCGGTGTGCGTGAATGCACCCCGACCGTTGCAGTCGCCCATTGCGTAGACGCCGGCGACATTGGTCTGCAATTCGTCGTCCACGATGATGTAGCCGCGCGCGTCGGTCTCGATCCCGGCGCGATCGAGACCCAATTCATCGGTGTTGGGGCGACGTCCGACGGCCATCAGCACGTGGCTGCCGATCGCCGGCGAGCTGTCCATTTTGCAATCGACGGACACTGCGATGCCGTTCTCGTGCTTTGCGAAGCCAATGCAATCCGCACCGGTGCGAACGGTGATCCCTTCGTGTTCAAGGATTGCGCGCACCTCTTCCGAAATGTCCGGATCCTCACGCGCGATCAGCCGATTCATGCGCTCGACGATCGTGACCTCCGCGCCGAAGCGGCGGTACATCTGTGCAAATTCGAGGCCGATATAGCTCCCGCCGATCACGACGAGATGCCGCGGCAACTCGTCGAGCGCCACCATGTCGGTATTGGTGAGCACCGTTAGGTCCTTGACGCCCGGCATATCGGGCACGACCGCGCGGCCGCCGACATTGATGAAGATGCGCGGCGCAGTCAGTTGCTCGCCATTCACCTCGACGCTCTTGGTCCCGGTGAAGCGAGCATGCCCGCGAATGAGCTCGACGTTCTGCATGGCGACCAGCCAGTTCTCGTTGGCGGCCCGAGAGTCCAAGATGACCTTTCGAGCTCTGGCTGCGACAGCGGGCATGTCGATCTCCACGGCACCGCCGACCTTGAACCCATAGTCTTCTCCCCGTCTGGCCGTGTGGGCGGCATAAGCGCTCGCGACCAACGTCTTGGTCGGCTTGCAACCTGTGTTGACGCAGGTCCCTCCCACGAGATGGCGCTCGATGATCGCCACCTTCATGCCGGCATCGTTCAGCCGCCCGGCAAGCGAAGGACCTGCCTGTCCCGCACCAATGATGATCGCATCGAAATCGCGCCCCTTCATCGAATATCCTCCATTTCATAGGCTGTGGCCGGTGCGACAGGTGTCCGGCGACGGCGAGGCTTTGTCATCGGTGCTTATCTGGACGTCTTGGCGCCGGCGTGAGCCGGCTCACGCGATGACGATGTGCACGTCAACATTACCGCGGATGGCGTTGGAATAAGGGCAGATCTGATGGGCTTCCGCGACCAGCCGCTCCGCAGTCGTCCGCTCGACCCCCGGAAGGCTGGCCGAGAGCTGGACGACCAGGCCAAAGCCGCCCTGACCGTTCGGGCCGATCCCTACGGTCGCCGAAATCGACGAGTCGGCAGCGATGTCGATCTTTCTTTTACTGCCCACCAGCTTCAAGGCACTCAGGAAGCAGGCTGAATAACCGGCCGCGAAGAGCTGCTCCGGATTGGTGCCCGGGCCGCCAGTGCCGCCAAGCTCCTTCGGCGTGCTCACCTCCAGGTCGAAGGTTTCGTCCTCGGTATATGCACGTCCATCACGACCGCCGATTGCGGTGGCCGTCGTGCGATACTTGGCTTCAATCGTCATAGCTGCTCCTTGGATCGGTAAGGGGATGGCGCCATGCCTTGCCCTGAGGCGTGAAAGGGTGGCTCTGCCGCTTGAGGGACGTGAGCGGCAGCGCAGATGGACAGCTGCGCGGTGCTCGAAGAGGCGTTCGGACGCGCCGCCAACGGAGGATACTTGCAAGGGAGGATACTTGCCGTGACCTCAGTGTGCCGCGCGCGATGCCCCGCGCCGGGCCTCGCTGACGGTCAGCCAGATGGCCGAAACGAGGAAGTAGAAGGCGCCGAACGCGGCATAGGGAGCGATGTCGGCGATGCCGACGGGTGTCGGGCCATACGCGATCTTGACCATAAAGATGCCTGCCAGGGCGGATTGCGCGCCGCTCAGGATCATTGCCCATTGCGCGCCATAGGATTTCCAGCGGCCGACGGCGGTGGCGAGCTGGAAGATGCCGGCAAAGCCAGCCCAGATACCGAACACCAACAGCACGCTTGCCATGCCGTCGCTCAGCGCAACGGCGACGGCAATGGCCGTGACGATGCTGACGACGAAGTTGAGGAGCTGCGATCTGTTACGGGTGATGCCGCCGCTGCGCTGGGCATCGACGAAGTTGGCGATCGCGTCCCAGGCCGGATAGCCGACCAGCATGATCGCGGCCAACGGCGGGTTGTTCTTTGCAAGGCCGAGGGCGACCGCCACCCAGGCGGCCGAAAACGCGAAGCGCGTGAAATAATAGATCTTGAGCCATTCCGAGGTCGACCAGGCAGAGTCATTGTCGATGCGCGTCACAAAACATCTCCACTTCTTCAGGCGTGTCCCGAACGGAGGGTTCACGGTGCGAGTTCGTTTGCTCTCGCTGCCGATCAGATATTGATCAAACAGCGATCAAGCCAATACCTTAGGTATTGGTGCCAAGACCTTTATGGTATGATGAGCGGAGGGGCGTGTGGCGTCACTGGCAGAAGGTCCAAGCGCGAAATGGCCAGCGGGCTCGGCCAAGCCGCCGTTGATGGGCAACTAGCTGGAGGCGAGCGAACCATCAATGCCGCGGAGGCGGCGATCGTCCGCCGCATCTTCGCCGATGACCGCGCCTTCCTGGTTCACGCTGCCGCCGTTGTCTGCTCGCGTGCCCTCTCACCGAAGTTTCGTGAGGCGCTCTAAACAAGGCACTAAAGCGCAAAGACAATTCAAACCAAACTCATCGCGCTTTTGGGTGGCACGTGCTGCGACGATGGCATCATGAACCTGTTTTGCCCGACGCGTCAAGTTTATTTCGTAAAATGCGAAAATTCTCAATGCCGACAACCCGGTGCCTACTGTGCATGGGGTTGTTTCGCGATTTTTTGCCGGACCGGCCTCTAGGACTTCACCACCGCCACCGCTTGCGCCTTCTTCCTCGCCCGCCAGTTCTCGAAGCGCTGCACCACCACGAAGAAGGCCGGCACGAACAGCACCGCGAGGCAGGTCGAGGCCAGCATCCCTGAGAACACCGTGATGCCGATCGACTTGCGGGCGCTGGCACCGGCACCGGTCGCGATCACCAGCGGCACCACGCCGAGGATGAAGGCGAACGACGTCATCAGGATCGGGCGGAAGCGGGCGCGCGCCGCCTCGATCGCACTTTCCAGCACCGGCTTGCCGTCGCGGTTGTGCAGCTCGAGCCCGACCTCGACGATCAGGATCGCGTTCTTGGCCGACAGCGCGATCAAGAGGATCAGACCGATCTGGCAATAGAGGTTGTTGTCGATCTTCAGGCCGGAGAGGATCAGCATCGGTCCGAGCAGCGACAGCGGCACCGCGAGGATCACCGAGATCGGCGCGTACCAGCTCTCGTACTGACCGGCCAGCACCATGTAGACCAGCAGCATCGCGAGCCCGAACACCCAGTAGATCTGGTTACTGACTGCCTTCTCCTGATAGGACATCGCGGTCCATTCGAAGCCGGTACCCGGCGGCAGCGTCTTTGCCGCGATGTCCTCCATCAGCGTCAGCGACTGGCCGGACGAATAGCCCTGCGCCGGCAGGCCGATGATGGTCGAGGACGGATAGAGGTTGTAGAGGCTGATCAGCGACGGACCGGTGGCCGGCGTGATCGTGGCGACGGTGCCGATCGGAATCATGTCGCCGTTCGAGTTGCGCACCTGCATGTTGGCGATGTCGCGCTCGGTGATGCGGAAGGCGGGATCGGCTTGCGTATAGACCTGGAACACGCGGCCGAACTTGTTGAACTGGTTGACATAGGACGAGCCGAGATAGGTCGACAGCGCCGAGAACACTTGATCGGTCGTGACGTGCAGCGTCTGGGTCTTGATGCGGTCGATCTCGACGTTGAACTGTGGCACCGACGAGCGGAACGAGGACTGCACGCGCTGGAGCGCGCTCTGACTCTGGCCGTTGGAGACCATCGCGCCGGTAATCGCCTGCAGCTTGGCGAAATCGCTGTTGCCGTCGCGGAGCTCGACCTGCATCGAGAAGCCGGCCGCGTTGCCGATGCCTTGAATGGGCGGCGGCGGCAGCACCAGCGTGCGCGCCTCCATGATCACCGCGAGCTTGTCGTTGAGCCCGTACACCAGCGAGCGCAAATCCTCGCCGGGGCCTTTGCGCGCCTCCCAGTCCTTCAGGATGATGTACGCGACGCCGGCATTGGCAAGGCTGGCGCTGCTGTCGAGCGCGGAGATGCCGGCGATGGTGATGACCTGCTGAACGCCCGGCGTCTCCTTGATGATCCCGCTGGCCCGGTCGAGCACCGTCTGGGTCCGCTCCAGCGAAGCGCCGTCGGGCAGCTGGATGGCGGCGATCAGATAGCCTTGATCCTCGATCGGCAGGAAGCCGGTCGGCACCCGCGACAGGCCGTAGCCGCTGAGCCCGATCACCACCAGCGCGAATGCGACCGAGACGGTGGCGTGCCTGCACAGGAAGGTGATCAGCCGCGTATAGCCACGCTCGACGCGGTTATAGACGTTGTTGAAGCCGCGATAGAAGAAGTTGCGCTGCTCCGGCGGCACCGTCGGCCGCAGCCACAATGCGCACTGCGTCGGCTTCAAGGTCGCCGCGTTGATGGCCGACAACAGCGCGGTCGCCGCGATCACCAGCGCGAATTGCGAATAGATGCGCCCGGTGAGGCCGGCGAGGAACGACGCCGGCAGGAACACCGAGATCAGCACCAAGGTGATGCCGACGATCGGCGCGAACAACTGGTCCATCGCCTTGATCGCGGCGTCGTGGCCGTTCATGCCCTGCTCGATATTGTGCGCCGCGCCTTCGACCACGACGATCGCGTCGTCGACGACGATGCCGATCGCGAGCACGATCGCAAACAGCGTCGACATGTTGATGGTGAAGCCGAGCGCCGCCATCGCCGCGAAGGCGCCGATGATGGTGACGGGCACGGTCGTCGCCGGCACCAGCATCGCGCGCCAGTCCTGCAGGAACACCAGGATCACGACCAGCACCAACAGGCCGGCCTCGATCAGCGTCATGTAGACCTCGTGCACCGAGGCCTCGACGAATTTGGTGGTGTCGAACGGCGTGTCGTATTTGATGCCCTCGGGGAAGCGCTTGGCGAGCTCCACCATCTTCTTCTCGACGGCCCGCTCGACCTCGAGCGCATTGGCGCCTGGCGACTGGAACACGCCGATGCCGGTGGCGGGCTGCTTGTTCAGCGAGAAGATCTGGCTGTAGGTCTGCGCGCCCAGTTCGACCGAGCCGACGTCGCGCACGCGCGTGACGTCGCCGCTGGTGCCTGATTTGACGATGATGTTGTCGAACTGGCTGGTGTCGTCGAGCCGGCCATTGACGTTGAGCGTGTACTGGAACGCCTGGCCCGGCGGCGTCGGCGGCGCGCCGACCTGGCCGGCGGAGACCTGCTGGCTCTGCTGCTGGATCGCCTGGATGACGTCCTGCGGCACCAACCCGCGGGCCTGGAGCTTGTTCGGATCGAGCCAGATGCGCATCGAATACTGGCCGGCGCCGAACACGGTGACGTTGCCGACGCCGGGCAAACGTGAAAGCTCGTCGCGGATGTTGATGGTGGCGTAGTTGCTCAAATAGAGGCTGTCGAACCGGGAGTCCGGCGAGGTCAGCGTCACGAACAAGAGGATCGAGGTCGATTTCTTCTGAACGGTGACGCCCTGGTTCTGCACCGACTGCGGCAATTGCGACAGCGCGCTGGAGACGCGGTTCTGCACCAGCACCTGCGCGAAATTGAGGTCGGTGCCGATCTTGAAGGTCACGGTCAGCGTATAAGTGCCGTCGGAGGCGCTGTAGGACTGCATGTAGAGCATGTCCTCGACGCCGTTGACCTGTTGCTCGATCGGCAAGGCGACCGTGTCGATCACGGTCTTGGCGCTGGCGCCGGGATAGCGCGTGGTGACCTGCACCGTCGGCGGCACCACGTCGGGATATTGCGCAACCGCGAGGTTGAACAGCGCGACGCCGCCGATCAGGATCATCAGCAGCGCGATGACGTTCGAGAGGACCGGCCGCTCGATAAAGAATTTCGAGATCATGGCGCCGCTCCCTACTTCGCAGACGCCTGGGGCTGCTCGATCTTCGTCACCTGCGGGTCGATCTTCTGGCCCGGGATCACGCGCAGCAGCCCCGCGGTCACGACGCGGTCATCAGGCTTCAGGCCGCTTTCAATCACACGCAGGCCGTTGTCGACGGGACCGATCTGCACCTTGCGCTGCTCGACGATGTCGTCTTTACCAACGACCAGGAGATAACGGCCGCCCTGGTCGCTGCCGAGCGCGGTGTCGGGGACGAGGAGGGCGTTCTTGTCCTGATCGAAGGGCACCCTTACCCGGACGAAATAGCCGGGCAGCAGCACCCGCTTGTCATTGGGCACAAGGCCGCGCACCGCGAGCGTGCCGGTCGACTGGTTGATGGTGGGCGCGACATAGTCGAGATGGCCTTCATGCGGATAGCCGGTCTCGGTCTGGAGGCCGACCTGAATCGGGAATTGCTTGAGGTCGGCGGCGGTGAGTCCACGGCGCGCAGCTTCGGCGCGGATGCGCAGCACGTCCTGCTCGTTGACGGTGAAGTTCACCCAGATCGGATCCATCGCGACGATGGTTGCGAGCTGGGTTGGCGAGGCGACGCCGACGAGCTCGCCGATCGAGACCATATGCGCGCTGACGATGCCGTCGAACGGCGCGCTCACTTTGGTATAGCTGTAATTGAGTTCGGCGAGCCTTGTGTTGGCCTGCGCCTGCTGAAGATTGGCCTGGGCGTTGTCGCGTGTCGATGTCGAGGTATCGAGGGTGGCCTGCGACACCGCCTGGCGCTGCACCAGCTCGACCTGTCGCTTGAAGTCGGCTTCCGCCTGCTTGAGCGAGGCCTGCGCGCCGACCTCGGCTGCCTGCGCCTGCTCGAGCTTCAGCTTGTAGGTCTCGGGCTCGATCGTGAACAGCTGGGTGCCCTGCTTGACGAAGGTGCCATCCTGATAGTCGATCGATTGCAGAAAACCCTGCACGCGCGCGACCAGGTCGACATTCTTGATCGGCGCGGTGTTGCCGGTGGCCTCGACATAGCGCGTCACCGGCCGCTGCACCGGCGTCGCGACGTCCACCTTGGGCGGCGGCGGGGCCACGAAGGTGTTCTTGTCCTCGCAGCCCGCGAGGACGGCCACGGCCGCCAAGGCGGTCAGCGCTCGCCCGATCTGTCTCCACTCTCCATTGCGATGTGCGAGAGATGCGGGATTCGCGCAGGTCATTCGATGGCCCCCGATTGCGGTCTGTCGGTGCGGCAGGCTAGCAACAAATGCCCGGCCGTGGAACACCATAGCCATGGCAGTCGCGTGGCAGTCACCGGTCCTTGCACTGCAAACAGCGGCGTGGCCTCTGGGAGGTTGGTCATGACAAACCGCTTTTCATCGGTCGCACGATCGACCAGAATTGTGTCAAAGACGCGTGACGGAAGCGAAGCGGTCTGAAGAAGAAAAGGTGAGGAGAACATGACATGCCAACGTCCCTCCACTCGGCTCTTGCCGGCCTCGTTCTCGCAGCGGCCCTCGCCATGCCCGCGCTAGCCGATGGCTTGAAGGACGAGATCGCACCGACCGGCAAGCTGCGGGTCGCGATTGCAATCAGCCCGGCGGGCGGGGCGTTCTGGTCGACGAAGACGGAGGCCGGCTATGCCGGCGTGCCGGTCGATCTCGGCAGCGAGATGGCCGCGCAGCTCCGCGTGCCCGTCGAGTATATCGTGCACCAGAATTCCGGGCAGATCACCGACGCAGCCGGCAAAGGCACCTGGGATGTCACCTGGCTCCCGAAGGATCCCGAGCGCGAGGCCAAAATGATGTTCGGCCCGATCTACGAGGTCGCCGACGCCACCTACATCGTCAAGGCTGGTTCGAACGTCACCAATTTCGCCACGCTCGACCAGCCCGGTATCAAGGTCGCGGCCGTCAACGCCACCACCACCATGCGCGGCGCCGTTGCGCATCTGAAGAATGCTGACGTCACGGGCTATCAGACCTATGACGAGATCTTCGGCCTCCTGAAGAGCGGCGAGGTCGATGCCTTCGCACTGTCGCGCGATCAGCTCAACAAGATGACGCAGAAGATTCCGGGCACCAAGGTGCTGGACGAGACGTTCAAGAAGACGGTGACTGCGGTTGCCGTGCCGCTCGGCCATCAGCAGTCGCTTGCCTTTGTCACAAAATTCATGACCGAGGCGGTGACGAACGGCACCTTGCGCAAGGCCTATGACAACAACGGCCTGAAGGACACGCCGATCCGCACCGAGTAGGGCAGGCGGCGCAGGTTCGCTGCGCCGCGCTCCGATCTCATGGCTCCGCGGTGCGAATGCCGGCGGGGCTCACCTGCATCTTGAGCGTGGACGTCTTGGTCAGCGCTTTGCCATCGAACGAGAACGCGGTCAGCTCGTTCTCGACCATGCACTGCGCCACGACATGTTTGGAGTCCTTCGACCACACCATGCCCTGGCACCAATGGCCGATCTTCGCTTCCGCCACCGGCGTGAGGTCGGTGCCGGAAATCCTGTAGACCTTCAGCAGGCCGAAATCGTTGAAGAAGGGTGAGGCCTGTGGCTTGTTCGAGCCGTTCATGACGGTGACCGCCACATGGTTGCCGTCCGGCGACATCTTCACAGCCTCCGGCGTCTGTCCGACGGTAACAGTCGTGACGACGCGGATCGGCTTTGCGGTCATGTCGATCAGGCTGATCGTGTCGCTGTCGCCGCTGCTGGCGCCGACATTGCCGACGACCGCCGCGGCGCTGCCGGTGAGGTCGATGTCGTAGGGGCGGATGCCCGCAGAGAGATCGCGCTTGGCGTATTCGACCTTGCTCCCGTCCACGGTGAGAAGCGAGATCTTGCTGTCGCCGTCGCGGGTGACCAGCGCGGTCGCGCCGTCGCGCGAGAACACGGCGTGGCTCGGGCCCGACTTGGCGTCACCGAGCGGGATCTTGCCGGCCGGCGTCAGCGTGCTCCCGTTGATCGTGAAGACCGAAACCGTGCCTTCGCTGCGATTCGCAACCAGTGCCAGCGTGCCCGCGCGGTTGATCGAGACGCCGGCCGCGCCTGCGCCGGCCTGAAGCGTCGCGAGCACCTTTGGCGGGTTGGCTTTGATGTCGATGACCGAGAGCTTGTCGTCGGGCACAGCCTTGGTCGGATCCGCCGGATCGATCTTCATGGCGCCCGTGACCAGCGCAAACGCGCCATCCGGCGCGACCGCCACGCTCGGCGGCGGCCCGACGACGCTGGCAGGCGCCGGCACCTCGCCGAGAAGTTTTAGCGCACCGTCGGTGAGATCGATGACGCTGACCGTGTCCGGCAGCGGCTGCTTGCGCACCACCGCGTTGCCGTTCTCCAGCACCATCTTGCCGTCATTGGCGGTGACGACGATCTCAGCCTGCGCGGCGAAATTTGCAAGGCCAGCCAAGGAGGTTGCGACCAGGACTGAGGCTGCGCGCCATGAGCGCGTGCGACGAAAGGCTGTCATGTTTCCCCCGCAGGTTGTCTTTTGTTCCGGCTAGCTAAATGCAACCCTGCGGATTTCGCAACAATGCAGCGGGGATCATATTTGCGCCGGCCGGGGGAATAAAGCCGGGAACGCGAATCTCGGCGGCGCGCTGCCATGAAGAAATTCGTCCGGGCAACTGCGCAAAGTGTCTCTTGCGTCAAACTGACACAGCTCTGTCACCGGCGGTGTTTAGAATATTTCTGATCGTAACATCCTTACTTTCCGGGGCGTCAAAAAATGAAATCCAGGCTATTGACGACGGTGGCGATTTTCGCCGCCGCGAGCGCACTCGCGTGCACGCTTCCCGTCCTCGCGGACGATTTCGGCCGCGACCGCGATCACGGGCATGATCAGGACGATCATCACCGTCATCCGCACAACATCCACACCGAGACGCCGATCAAGCATCTCGTGATCATCTTCAATGAGAACCGTTCGTTCGACCATTACTTCGCGACCTATCCGAACGCGGCCAATCCGTCCGGCTCGATCCCGTTCGTGCCGAAGCCGCATACGCCGAGGGTCAACAACCTCGCCAATGCCAATCTGCTGGTGAATAATCCGAACACCAATCCGGCCAACGGCACCGGCGCGACCGACCCGTTCCGCCTCGACCGCACCCAGGCCAACACGCGTTCGCAGAATCACGCCTACACGCCCGAGCAGCAGGCCGTGGACAACGGCAAGGAAGACCTGTTCCCGAAATTCACCGGCCGCGGCACTGCCGGCGGCGCCGGCGCGTTCGGCACCAACGGGCAGGTGATGGGTTATTTCGACGGCAACACCACCACCGCCTTCTGGAATTACGCCCAGCACTTCGCCATGAGCGACAATGCCTGGACCGACACCTTTGGTCCGTCGACGCCGGGCATGCTTGAAGTGATCTCCGGCCAGACCAACGGCGCGCAGAACATCGTCGGCACCTCGACCCAGACTGTTCCCGATGGTCAGGGCGGCCTGACGCTGATCGGCGACACCGATCCGGGTGTCGACGCCTGCTCGAGCACCACCAGCACGATCCTGATGGACGGCAAGAACATCGGCGACCTGCTCAGTGCCGAGCACATCAGCTGGGGCGGCTTCATGGGTGGCTTCGACCTGACGCTCAAGAACGCCAACGGCACGACCGGTTGCGCGCGCAGCACCTTCTCCAGTGTCGTGGGCGCCTCCACCGCGGACTACATTCCGCATCACGCCTGGTTCCAGTACTACAAGTCGACCGCCAACCCGACCCATGCGCGGCCGAGCTCGGTCCGCGCGATCGGCCATACCCATGACTTCAACGGCAAGGTCGATCCGGCCAACCACAATTACGATATCGAGGACTTCTACGCCGCGGTGAAGGCCGGCAATTTCCCGGCTGTCTCCTATATCAAGATGCCCGCTTATCAGGACGGTCACGCCGGCTACTCCGATCCGCTCGACGAGCAGGCCGGCAATGTCGAGCTGATCAATTTCCTCCAGAAGCAGCCGGAATGGCGCGAGACCGCGGTCATCATCACCTATGACGACTCCGACGGCTGGTACGACCATCAGTACGTCGCGCCGAAGAGCGCCTCGTATGATCCGGCGGCCGACCAGGTCAACGGTCCGGGCCTGTGCGGCCTCGGCGCCAACAAGCAGCCTGCGCCGAAGGGTCTGGTCGGCAAGCCGGTGAACGGCCGCTGCGGTCCGGGCACCCGCGTGCCCTTCATCGTGGTCTCACCCTACGCCAGGACCAACCACGTGAGCAGCACCTACATCTCGCAGGCTTCCGTGGTGCGGTTCATCGAGGACAATTGGCTGCGCGGCCAGCGCCTCGGCGGCGGCTCGTTCGATGCGAGCTCCGGCTCGATCATGGATCTGTTCGACTTCGACCAGGATCATCGCCACGATCTCCGGACCGATGCGCTGTTCCTCGACCCGACCACCGGCACTGTCATGACCAGCCCGCCGGACGAGCACCATCACCACTAGGACGTCCAGTCATATGAACAGCCGCACCACGTGGCTCTTCGGCGCCGGCCTGCTTTGTCTGGCCGGCGCCGTCTTTGCTGCCGGGACGCAAGGATTTGCGGAGACGAACCAGACGGGTTTGAACCCCAACCCGGTTCGTCTCATGCGACCGCCGGTCGCGCAATTGTCCGCGATGGCGCAGCTCGGCAAGGAGATTTTCTACGACGCCTCGTTGTCGTCGTCAGGCACGCTCTCATGTGGGTCCTGCCACAGCCCGGATCATGCTTACGGTCCGCCCAATGACGGGCCGGTCATGCTTGGCGGCGCCAACCTGTCGCGCCAAGGCGCGCGCGCGGTGCCGTCGCTGACCTATCTCGACCGCCACCCTAATTTCAGCATCGGCCCTGACAAGGGCGACGACGACAACGTCATCGATCTCGCGCAGATGGCCGCGCTCGGCCAGCAGGCGGCGCGCACGACCAAGACCGCGGGCGGCACCGGCGCATCGGCGAACATCGTGCCGCAGGGCGGCCTGTTCTGGGACGGCCGCGCCGACACGTTGCAGGATCAGGCGCTGTTTCCGCTACTCGATCCCAACGAGATGGACGGCGGCAGCGCCGAGATCGTCGCGGACAAGCTGCGCCGCGCGCCTTATGTCAACCGCTTCGTCGAACTGTTCGGCGCCGGTGTGCTGAGGAATCAGCGGCTGCTGATCGCGGAGGCGATGTTCGCGGTGGCGCGCTATCAGGTCGAGGAAGTCAGCTTCCATCCCTATACCAGCAAGTACGATTACTGGCTTGAGGGCAAGGCGCGGCTCACCGGGAGCGAGCTGCGCGGCTTGCAAGCGTTCAACGATTCTGACAAGGCCAATTGCGCGGGATGCCACACCTCGGCACCGACCCGCGACGGCCTGCCGCCGCTGTTCACCGATCATCAATACGAGGCGCTCGGCGCGCCGCGCAATGCTGCGCTAGCGGGTAATCGCGACGCCGGTTATTTCGACCTCGGCGTCTGCGGTCCGCATCGCACCGACATCTCCGAGCAGACGCAATATTGCGGCATGTTCCTGACGCCGACGCTGCGCAACACCGCCACGCGCCACGCCTTCTTCCACAACGGCGTCTTCAGTACGCTCGAACAGGTGATGGATTTCTACAATTTCCGCGACACCAATCCGGAAAGGGTGTTTCCGCGCGCCGCCGACGGCACCGTGCGGAAGTACGACGACCTGCCGCAAAAATATCACGCCAATGTCGACGTCATCGATCCGCCGTTCGATCGTCACCCCGGTGACAAGCCGGCGATGACGGAGCAGGACGAAGCCGACATCATCGCCTTCCTGAAGACGCTGACGGACGGCTACAAGCCGGAGAACTAAGGCGAGACGGCGCCCCCTCCTCCGTCATTGCGAGCGAAGCGAAGCAATCCAGAATCGTTCCGCGGTCCTGGAATGCTTCGTCGCAAGGGCTCCTCGCAATGACGGCGGAGCAAGTTGGGCGAGCCGGTGCCACGTGCTCCGCGCCGACAGGTCCCTCAGCGCGGCTTGATCTCGGCGTATTTGGTCATTGCCTTATCGAACTTGCGCTTGAACAGCCACATCGCGCCCAAAATTTCGCGAAAGCTGGCCGAGCTTCGCGCCCGGTCGACCTTGCCGAAGGCGAAGATGCTGTTGTTGCGCAGGTGCTTCATGATGGTGGGATTGGACACCCTGTAGTTCAGGAGATCGCCCGACTTGAGTGCTGAGCGCGTCGGTGTTGGGATGATCTGGATCAGTTCGAACAGCTTCATCTGCTCGATCGGATCGGGCAGCGTCTTCGCGATCGCCGGGATCTCGGCAAACAGCTCCGCATGCGCGTTCATGAGGCCATCGCGCACATTGGTCCAGTGATTGAAGCGGCGATCGGTGCCGCGGGACCGCGCCTCTTCCTTGTCGTCGCGGGCGTTCAATGCGGGATCGGTGGCCGCGATCGTGCCCTTGATCGCCTCCCATTTGCGCTGGCCGTTGCGGTCCTCGGACGGGCCGGTCTGGAAGCTGCCCATATAGGTGTTCGAGCGCGCATTGCGGACGTTCTGCTTGCCGTTCGTCTCGGCATAGAACAGCCCCAGGCTGATGCGGCCCGCGGCGTCGGCGTCAGCAGGCGCAAGCCCCTTGGCGCGCGCAATCGCAGTGCCGAGATCGACCACGTCCTTGAACGGCGTCGCCGAATTCTGCGCGTTCGCGGGCGGTGCCTCCATGATCTCGAAGATGTCTGCATATTCGTCGACCAGCGGCTCGATCGCGGCATCGAAATAGGTCGGCGGAATCCCGAACTTGTTCGGCTTGCCGATACGCGACGGCACGGCGTCGGTGAGATCCTTGTAGGCGCTGATCATGGCGACGCGCGCGAGATAGAGCGCCTGGCCCGGCAGGTTCGGCAACGGCTGCTTCGTCTCGATCTGGCGGCGCCGTTCGGCCAGGATTGATTTGAAATCGCCGAGCGCGCGATCGTAGGCGGCTTGCGCATCCGATTGCTTCGCCGTGAGCGGTTGCGCCTGGCTCACGGCGAATGTCGTAAGGATCAGCCCAAGTCCCGCAATGGTCGCGATGATATGATGTCCACGCATGGCCGGTTCCCCAACGATTCGTCGATCGGGGGATCGTAGCCTAGTCGTTGGCTTCCGGCGGCAGGAAGTCGACCTCGTGCAGGGCCGAGATGCGCACGACCTCGGCGGGGTCGGTCAGATTGTGGAGCTGGTTGAACAACGCCTCCAGCTTCTGCATCGGCGAGACCCAGAACAGCGCGCGGGCCGGCTTGTCGGATTTGTTGAAATAGCCGTGCGGGATGCCGCGCGGCAGGCGCACGAGGTCGCCGGCATGGGCCTTGACCCATTGGCCGTCGAGCTTGAGGTCGAGTGTGCCCTCCTGCACCAGGATGAACTCGTCCTGGGTCGGATGGATGTGCACCGGCACGAACTGGCCGGGATCGCTGTTGGTCTCGAATGCGAAGGTGGAATCAGTGACAGCCTTGGGGAAATAGACTTGGCCGAGGATATTCCAGCTCTTGCCGCCATAGCCGGTGCCAGCAGCGGTAATGCCCTTTTCCAGTGCAGTCTTTTCGAGTGACGTCATGGCTCGCCTCCAATGAATTCCGGTTGCGCCGGAGTTTTGCCCAACCCCGCACGTGCTGTCCATCGGTCAGACTTGCACTAACGGCCGTCGCGCTCGGATTTGCGCAAAAAGCCTTCGACGTCGGCCTGCACCGAGTAGGGCGTCGGGATCGGATCGCCCGCGGCATCGACGGCGGTGTCGAGAGAGCGGCGCAGCATGCGCGCGAGCTCGGCTTTGCGGTAGGGCTTAGTCAGAAGCGGCGCGCCCATGGTGGCGTGTCCCGGCCCATGCGGGGCGTCGTGGGCATAGCCCGACGTGAACAGCACCCGCAGCGAGGGACGCGCGGCCACCATCTCGTCGGCGAGCTCCCGCCCATTCAAGGCTCCGGCCATCACGATATCGGTGAAGAGCAGATCGAACGGCGTGCCCGCGGCCGCGATGGCGAGCGCCTCGGTCGCGTTGGCGGCGGGGATGACCTTGTAGCCGAGGCTTTCGAGCTGCACCGTGACGTATTGGCGGACGTCGCGGTCGTCCTCGACGCAGAGGATGGTTTCCGTTCCGCCGACGACCTTACGCTGGTCATAACCGGTCGGGCGAAGCGTGCTGGTCTCGGCCTTCGGCAAATAGATCGTGAATGTCGTGCCGCGGCCTTCGACGGAAGAGACCTTGATGCCGCCGCCGGACTGCTTGACGAAACCGAACACCATGCTGAGCCCGAGCCCGGTGCCCTTGCCGACGTCCTTGGTCGAGAAGAAGGGATCGAAGATGCGCTCGAGGATGGTCTGCGGAATGCCGGTGCCACTGTCGGCGATCTCGATCTCGACATAGTCGCCGGCATAGCCGGCGCCGACCGCGACCGCCTCGCGCACGCCGAATACGACGTTGCGCGTCGACAGTGTCAGCCTGCCGCCGTCCAGCATCGCATCGCGGGCGTTGATCGCGAGGTTGAGCAGCGCCGAGCTCAATTGGCCACGGTCGGCGAAGGCGAGCCAGGCGTTGCCGTCGAGCCTGGTCACGATCTCGATCTTCTTGTCGAAGGTCGCCAGCAGCAGCTTTGCTAGCTCTTCGAGCAATTCGTTGACGTCGATCTCGGCCGGCTGCAGCGCCTGCTTGCGGGCAAAGGACAACAGGCTCGACGTCAGCGCGGCGCCGCGATCGGCCGCCTCGCTGATCAGCTTGGTGATGGTCGCGAGCGGCGGGTTGTCCTTCACCGCGTCGGCGAGGATCTCGATCGTGCCCGTGATCACGGTGAGCATGTTGTTGAATTCGTGCGCGATGCCGCCGGTGAGCTGCCCGATCGCCTCCATCTTCTGGGCCTGGATCAGCTGCTCCTCGGCGGCACGCTTCTGGGTGACGTCCTTGACGAAATTGTTGATGATGGTGCGGCCTCCGAGGTGGAGCGCCGTGCTCGACGCCTCGATCAGGATCGCCTCGCCGTTCCGGTGCAACAGGGACGCTTCGAAGCGGATGCCGATCGGCGTATCGGTCAGTTCCGGCAGCAGTCGCATCATGCGTTGCCTGAAGCCGTCGCGGAGCGGCTGGGCGATCAGAAGGTCGACGACGTCGACGCCCAGCGCTTCCTTACGCGTCCATCCGGTCAGCGCCTCCGCCTGAACGCTCCACTCGAGGACGATACCCCTTTCGTCGGTCTGAACGAAGGCATCGAGCGCGGTCTTGATGACGGCTTGCGTGATCTGTGCGCTGGCCTGCGCCTGCTCGGCGAGTTGCGCGGCGGCGCGCTTGTCTTGTGCCGTCTCAATCTCGCGCGTGCAGAACCGTGCGAGCAGCACCGCGACAGCGCCGCTCGCAAGCAGCGCGACGATCTGGGCCATGCCGAACCCGGCTCGGGTGACGGCATAGGAGGCGAGGAGGGCCGCCGCGGTCACGACGACCTGCGCGGCCATCGCGAGTGTCAGAAGCCCCCTGGGTTTCATGCGCTCATACCAAACAATTCGGCCGCGGATTGGCCCCGGCCGCTCTGTCGAGGAGTCAGGCAATCATGTGAGCTACCGATTCCGCGCCCCTCCGTCGAGGGGCAATTTCCGGAGCGGACGGGCGGGCGGCCTCAACCTGCCGGCGAATCGGTCTGGCGCAGCGTCGTCACCCAGATCGCACGCGCCACCTGCTGGGTCGGGTTGTCGAACATGTGCGGCACGATGCTCGGGAAGCGGAAGCTATCGCCGGCTTCCAGCACATGGGCCTGGTTGTCGAGCCATAGCCGCAAGCTGCCGGACAGGATGTAGCCGGCCTTCTCGCCGGTGTGCTGCAGGAAATCGGTGCCCGAGGAGGCGCCTGGATTGAGCGTGAGCTCGTAGAGCTCGAGCTGACCTTTGCCGTCCGGCGTCAGCGCCTCCTTGACGACGCCGCTGGCGGTCAGGCGCAGCAGGCGCCTGGAGTTCTTGCGCACGATGTAGCGCTGCAGGTCGGCGGAATCGGTGGTCTCGAAGAAATAGGAAATGGGAACGTCGAGCGCGATGCTGAGCAGGCGCAGGGTGCGGATCGACGGCATCGCGCGGGCGCGCTCGAGCTGGCTGATCATGCCGTTGGAGAGACCGGTCTTCGTGGCGACGTCCTGGATCGAGAGGCCGGCGCGCTGCCGCAGCAGCCGCACGGTCTCGCCGAGGCGCTGGTCGACTGCATCGTCGGTCCCGATCTGCGGGGCGTCCTTGGTGCCGTTGGTATCGCCGCGACCATCCATGTCGCTCTCCCATGCATCGTCTCAGCCCGGACCACATCGGTTCGAGGCCCACTCAGAGTGAAAACGTCGCGCATCCTAGCAATGTGATTGACAGCTGTATTTAGTCATGATGAACTTTTGATCGAAAAATATAGAAGCACTAAAGCCCACTCCTGTCCCTTTGCCGGGGTCTCGGGGCGCGGGAGAGGTGCCGCGTGCGGGAACGGAGACTGGTCATGGCAGACAGCACCGGCAAGTTCGGCACTGGCGGACTGCATCACCTCGGCATTCCTACTCGCCGACAATTCTTCCAGCTCGGCGCGGGCGCCGCGGCGGGATGGAGCCTTGCAGGCGACGCGTTCGCGCAGACGGAACGACCCTCCAATCCGCCGGACAAGCCGCGCGGGCAGGTGATCGCAGCGCTGTCGCAGGAGCCGACGGTGTTTCATCCGCTGATGCCCGGCATCGAGGTCGATCAGGGCATCTGGTGGCAGGTGTTCTCGCTGCTCTGGTACATCGATCCCGAGGGCAATTTCGTTCCCGACCTCGCGCGCGAAGTCCCGACCATCGAGAATGGCGGCCTGTCGGCCGACGGCCTGACCTGGAAGATCAAGCTGCGCAGCGACGTGAAGTGGCACGACGGCACGCCGTTCACGGCGGACGACGTCAAGTTCTCGCTCGATCTGATCAACGATTCCAATTTCCGCGCGCGCAGCCGCGTCGGCCACAGCCTCGTCAAGGACATCAAGGTCGTCGCGGCGGACGAGATCCACTGGCGCATGGAAGCGCCCTATTCGCCCTACATGTCGATCCTGGGCTCGCTGACCTTCATCGTGCCAAAACATATCCTGGAGAAGGTGTCCGATCCGAACGCCTCGCCGTTCCACAACGCGCCTGTTGGCACCGGACCGTTCCGCTGGGGCGAGCGCGTGCCCGGCGACCACATCCTGCTCAATGCCCACACCGGCTATCACGGCAAGGGGCCGTACGTCGAACGCGTGGTCTTCAAATACATCCCCGACCTCACGGTGCTCTACACCCAGTTCCGCACCGGCCAGGTCGACTACACCGGCCTGCAGGGCATTTTGCCGAACTTCGTGCAGGAGGCGAAGACGCTGAAGGGCCGCAGGATATTCGTGTCGTCGACGTCATCGGTCGAGCACATCGCGCCCAATCTGGACTTCGGCCCCTTCGCCGACCGGGCGGTGCGCCAGGCGCTCTACCTCGCCATCAACAAGCAGGCGATCATCGACGCGCTCTATTACGGCCTGCCGACGCAGACCGAAAGCTTCGTGCCGCAGCAGGCGTGGTCGTTCCAGAAGAGCCTGCCGCAGCACAAATACGATCCTTCCAAGGCCAACGCGCTGCTCGATGGGGCCGGCTGGGTGCGCGGCTCCGGCGGCGTGCGCGAGAAGGGCGGCGTCAAGCTCGAATTCACCAACTCGACGACCTCGGGCAGTGCGGTGCGCGAGCAGACCCAGCAATTGCTGATCCAGGACTGGCGCGCGATCGGCGCGGCGATGCGCGTCAATAACATGCCGGCCGCGGTGATCTGGGGCGACTTCTGGCAGCAGTCGAAGTTCAACTCGGTGATCGTGGGGGTGAACTTCATGCTGGGCAGCGACCCCGATGTGACGCCGCGCTTCGGCTCCGGCGCCATTCCCGCCAAGGGCGGCCGCGGCTACAACACCTATCAATACCAGAGCGCGGAAGCCGACCGGCTGCTTGCCGAAGGCGCCAGGCAGTTCGATCTCGCGCAACGCAAGACGACCTATGGCGATCTGCAAAAGCTGATCCGCAACGATCTCGCGATCCTGCCGCTGTTCCAGGGCTTCATCGCCGAAGGCGTGAAGGAAGGACTGCAAGGTTTCCGGCCCAACATCAATGCCTCCATCAATTGCTGGAACATCCGCGAATGGTACTGGGCCTGATGCCTCAGGCGCGCTGGATCGGCTGAGATGGCCCGTTACGTCGCCAATCGCCTTGCACAGGCGGTCATGCTGCTTGTGATCGTCTCGGCGATCGGCTTCGCCATCCTGCACATGGCGCCGGGCGGGCCGCTCTCGCAGTTTGCCGTCTCCGGGCAAATGACGCAGGAGGATCTCGAGCGCGTCACCAAACAGCTCGGGCTCGATCGCCCGCTGCCGATCCAGTATCTCGACTGGTTCGGCCGCATGCTGAAAGGCGACTGGGGCAAATCCTATCGCGACGGCGATGCGGTGCTGTCGGTGATCTCCTCGCATCTCGGCGCCACCCTGGAACTGATGGCGACGGCGACCATCATCGCGGTGCTGCTCGGCGGCTGGATCGGCGTGCTCGGTGCGCTGCGCCGCTATTCGCTGTTCGATTCGCTGGCGACCGTCGGCGCCATGATCGCGCTGTCGATCCCGACCTTCTGGTTCGGCCTCGTCACCATCTACGTGTTCTCCGTGAAGCTCGGCTGGCTGCCTGCCGGCAACCGGCAGACGATCGGCGACGGTTCCTTCCTCGACCTCCTGCATCATTTGATTGCGCCGTCGCTGGTGTTGGCGCTGGTCGAGACCGCGATGTGGGGCCGCTTCATGCGCTCCTCCATGCTCGAAGTCATCAATCAGGACTACATCCGCACCGCGCGCGCCAAGGGCATGCCGGAATGGCGCATTCTCACCGTGCACGCGCTGCGCAACGCGCTGCTGCCGATGATCACGGTCGCCGGCCTCCAGTTGCCGACGCTGCTCGGCGGCGCGCTGGTCGCCGAGACCGTGTTCACCTGGCCCGGCATGGGCCGGCTGTTCCTCGATTCCATCGGCTACCGCGACTATCCCGTGGTGATGGGCATTTTGATGTTCTCGGCGACCATGGTGCTGATCGGCTCGCTGCTTGCCGACATCTTCTATGCCGTCGTCGATCCGCGTATCCGGGTGGGCTAGGGATGGCGACTGCGGCTCTCTCCAATGCTCAGCTCGCGCCCGGCCAGGCTGCGTGGCGGCGTTTCCGCCGGCATCGCCTCGCGCTCGCAGGCGCCGTGATCATCCTCGTTCTCGTCCTCGGTTCGGTGTTCGGTCCCTTTCTGCTGCCGTTCGATGACACCTATATCGACATCATGAAGCGGTTCGCGCCGCCGCTGTCGGGCGCGCATATCCTCGGCACCGACGAACTCGGCCGCGACGTGCTGGCGCGCCTGATGATGGGCGGGCGTGTCTCGCTCTCGATCGGCATCGTCGCGATGGTGATCGCGACGGTGGTCGGCATCGTCGTCGGCGCCTTTGCCGGCTTCTATGGCGGCGTGGTCGGGGCTGTCCTGATGCGACTTGTCGACGCCGTGCTGTGCTTTCCGACGATCTTTCTGCTGCTCACGCTGGCGGCGCTCACCGAGCCCGGTCTGGTCACCACCACCGTGCTGATCGCGGCGACCGCCTGGATGTGGGTGGCCCGCGTCGTCGAGGCCCAGGTGCGTTCGCTGCGTGAACGCGAGTTTGCGGTCGCGGCACTCGCCTTCGGCTCGTCGAACCTGCGGATCATGTTCCGCGAGCTCGTGCCCAATGCGGTTGCGCCGATCGTGGTGGCGGCGACGCTGAACGTCGCCAAGGCGATCCTGCTGGAATCCTATCTCAGCTATCTCGGCTACGGCATCCAGCCGCCGGCGGCGAGCCTGGGTAACATGCTCAACAACGCGCAGATCTATCTGACCAGCGCGCCGTGGCTCGCGATCGCGCCGGGCGTTGCGATTACGCTGGCGGTGACGAGCTTCAACTTTCTCGGCGACGGCCTGCGCGACGCGCTCGATCCGCGAATGAACATCCCATGACGAGCAAGATCTCGATCGGACTGATTACCAGGAGTGTCCCATGTCCCCGCCGCTCACCCGTATAAACAGCGACGAACGCCTGCCGGCGCAGGTGGACGTCGTCGTCATCGGCGGCGGCGTGATCGGCGTCTCCGCGGCCTATCACCTCGCCAAGAAGGGTCTTTCCGTCGCCTTGGTCGAGAAGGGCCATGTCGGCGGCGAGCAGTCGAGCCGCAATTGGGGCTGGTGCCGCCAGCAGGGCCGCGCGCGTGAAGAGATTCCGCTCGCCCGTGAAGCGCTGCGGCTGTGGGAAGACATGCAGAACGATGCCGGCGTCGATGCCGGCTTCCGCCGCACCGGCGTCTTGTTTCTGACCAAGAGCAAGGACGAGCTCGCGAGCTGGGAGCGCTGGGCAGCGGTCGCGCGCGAAATGCAGGTCCACTCGACCGTGCTGACGCCGGCAGAAGTCGCCGAGCGCCTGCCCGGCAATGCCGACAAATGGGTCGGCGGCCTGCACACGCCGAGCGACGGACGCGCCGAGCCCTCGATGGCCGTGCCCGCGCTCGCCACCGCCGCGCGAAAACACGGCGTCACCATCCATCAGGGCTGCGCCGCGCGCGGGCTGGAGACGCAGGGCGGAAAGGTCAGCGCCGTCGTCACCGAGAAGGGCACCATTCGCACGCAAGCCGTGCTGCTGTCGGGCGGCGCGTGGTCGTCGCTGTTCTGCCGCCGCCACGGCATCGAGCTGCCGATCGGTCTCGTCAACGCCACGGCGTGCCGGACCACGCCGGGGCCGGAGATCACCTCGGGCGCGCTCGGTACTGATTTCTACTGCATCCGTCGCCGGCTCGACGGCGGCTTCACGCTGGCGCTGCGCAACCGCGGCACGGTCGAGCTGTCACCCGACCTGTTCCGCTACGCGCGGACCTTCTGGCCGACCTATCTGCATCGCCGCAACGGTCTGAAGATGTCGTTCGGCAAGTCGTTCTTCGATCAGCTCACGCGCGGCACCAGCTGGAGTTTCGACAAGCCGTCGCCGTTCGAGGCCGAGCGCGTGCGCGATCCCGCGCCCGACATGTCGCTGGTCAGTGCGGCGCTGGCCGCGCTGATCAAGTCGAACCCTGAATTGAAGGACATCGAGGTCGCGGAGGCCTGGGGCGGCACGATCGACTGCACGCCGGACACGATCCCGGTGATCTCGCCGGTCGACGCCTTGCCGGGCTTCTTCCTCGCCACCGGTTTCTCCGGCCACGGTTTCGGCATCGGCCCCGCCGCCGGAAAGCTTGCGGCCGACCTCGTGACTGGGGCGACGCCGCTGGTCGATCCCGCCGCCTACAGCCACAAGCGCATGATCGACGGCCGCAGGCTCGCGCCGGTCAGCCCGTTCTAACCGCGGTGGCCGAGATGACATTCCTCTACAAGGCCAATCTGGTCCGCGGCGCCGAATGGGCGCGCCTGTTCGCCGAGCGTGCGCCGGATCTTCCGTTCCGGCTCTGGCCCGATATCGGAGATCCCCACGCGGTGCGCTATCTGGTGGCCTGGCAGCCGCCGGACGACATCGCAACGACCTTTCCCAATCTCGAGCTGGTGTTCTCGGTCGGCGCCGGCGTCGATCAGTTCGACATCACCAAGCTGCCGCCGCATGTGCCGCTGATCCGCATGCTGGAGCCGGGCATCACCGACCGCATGGTCGAATATGCCTGCATGTCCGTGCTCGCGCTGCATCGCGATCTCGTGCAGTTCATCGGCCAGCAGCGCGCGCAGGTCTGGCGCGAGCTCCCCGCCACGTACACCGCGGAGCGGCGTGTCGGGGTGATGGGGCTCGGTCTGCTCGGGCAGGCCCTGCTCGAGCGACTCAAATCATTCGGCTTTCCGCTGCTCGGCTGGAATCGTTCGCCGCGCAGCATCGCGGGCGTCACCTGCCATGCGGGTGCGGACGCCTTGCCGGATTTCCTCGGGCAGACCGACATTCTTGTCTGCCTGTTGCCCCTGACATCGGAGACGCGCGGCATCCTCGATGCGAAGCTGTTCGCGCGTCTGCCGCGCGGTGCGCGGCTGCTCAATGTCGGGCGGGGCGGGCATCTGGTCGAGGCCGACCTGATTGCGGCGCTCGACAGCGGTGTGCTCTCGTCGGCCGTGCTTGACGTCGCCGAGCCCGAGCCGGTGCCTGCGGGCCATCCGTTCTGGAGCCATCCGCGCATTCTCCTGACGCCGCACATCGCCAGCACGACGAAGCCGGAGACCGCGGTTGACTACGTGCTCGACACCATCGCGCGCCACCGCCGCGGCGAGCCCTTGCCGGGGCGTGTCGACCGTGATCGCGGTTATTAAGGTCCTCGCATGAGCATCGGCGCAAACGCATCCGACCAGGTCTTCGCCGAGACGCAGGCGCCGGTGCTGTCGGTCGCGGGACTCACCACGTCCTTCTTGCGCGAGCGGCAATGGCTTCCCGTCGTTCGCAACGTCTCGTTCGATATCGCGTCACGCGAAACCGTGGCGATCGTCGGCGAGTCCGGATCCGGCAAAAGTGTCACCGCGCTCTCGATCATGCGGCTCGTTCCGAAGGAGAGTGGCCGCATCGAGGGGCGCGTCACGCTCGCCGGCCGCGATCTGCTGGCGCTGCCCGAAGCCAGCATGACGGATATCCGTGGCAACGATGTCGCGATGATCTTCCAGGAGCCGATGACGAGCCTCAATCCGGTGCTCACCATCGGCTTCCAGATTGCGGAAGCGCTGATCCAGCACCGCGGTCTGTCGCGCGCGGCAGCCGAAGCCGAAACGATCCGCCTGCTCGATCGTGTCCGCATTCCCGCGGCGAAGTCGCGTTTCCACGAGCATCCGCATCGCTTCTCCGGCGGCATGCGCCAGCGCGTCATGATCGCGATGGCGCTGGCCTGCAAGCCGAAGCTGCTGATCGCGGATGAGCCGACCACCGCGCTCGACGTCACCATCCAGGCCCAGATCCTGGAGCTGCTGAAGGAGCTTCAGCAGGAAGAGGGGATGTCGATCCTCTTCATCACTCACGACATGGGCGTGGTCGCCGAGATCGCGGACCGTACCGTGGTGATGTATGGCGGGCAGGCAGTGGAGACGGATGCGACGTCGCGCATCTTTGCTTCACCCTCGCATCCCTATACCCGCTCGCTGCTCGCAGCCGTGCCACGTCTCGGCTCGATGGACGGTCGCCCAAGGCCGATGCGGTTTCCCATTGTCGACAAGGTGACTGGCACCTCGGACGAGCCGACCGAGACGCCGGATACGGTCTCGCCCGCCGAGCGTCCGCTGCTCGAAGTTGCCAATCTCACCACGCGCTTTCCGATCCGCTCCGGCCTGTTCGGCAAAGTCTCGGGCCGCGTCCACGCCGTCGAGAACATCTCCTTCACCTTGCGCGCCGGCGAGACGCTGGCGCTGGTCGGCGAATCCGGCTGCGGCAAGTCGACCACGGGCCGGTCCATCCTCAAGCTGACGGAGCCGGACAGCGGCACCGTCCTGATCGATGGCCAGGATGTGCTGGCCATGAACGCCCGCACCTTGCGCGATTTCCGCAAGCACATGCAGATCGTGTTTCAGGATCCGTTTGCGAGCCTCAATCCGCGCATGTCGGTGGGAACGGCGATCGCAGCCCCCTTGCTCGCCAACGGCCTCGCCACGGCGTCGCAGGCGCGCGATGAGGTCGCCGACCTGCTCGTCCGCGTTGGTCTCACCGCCGACATGGCCGCGCGCTTCCCGCACGAATTCTCCGGCGGCCAGCGCCAGCGCATCTGCATCGCTCGCGCGCTCGCGCTCGGACCGAAACTGATCGTCGCGGATGAGGCGGTCTCGGCGCTCGACGTCTCGGTCAAGGCGCAGGTCGTCAATCTCATGCTCGACCTTCAGGCCAGTATGGGCCTCGCCTATCTCTTCATTTCCCACGACATCGCGGTGGTCGAGCGCATGAGCCACCGCGTCGCGGTGATGTATCTCGGCGAGATCGTCGAGACCGGCCCGCGCGCTTCCGTGTTCGGCAATCCGCAGCATCCCTATACGAAGAAGCTGATGGCCGCCGTGCCGGTGCCGGATCCATCACGCCGCGGCGTGAAACGCGAGACCTCGAACGACGAGATCAGAAGCCCGGTCCGCGCGCCGGACTACCAGCCGCCGGTGCGGCAATATCGTGAAGTGTCGCCGGGCCACGTCGTCCAGGTCTGGGGCGAGGAGTGGTCGGCGGAAAGCGGAGTGGCTTTAGGTTGAATCGATCACCGCGAGGTCGGTGCACCTCTCCCGCTTGCGGGAGAGCATAGGCCGCCTTCGGCGGCCGTTCCTTTTAAGAGACGCCGAGGCATAGCCTCGGCTATCGCGTCCAGGGCGATGCGAAGCATCGTCCCGCGCGCCGGGTGAGGGTTCTCTCCTCTGGGGGAGTCTCCCTGGAGGAGACACCCTCTCCCCAACCCTCTCCCGCAAGCGGGAGAGGGAGCACACCTCCGTCGTCGCCTCGATCAAACCTCATTTCGTCAGGCTCTAGCTCGCGCTCTGCGGATCGGTCAGCAATCTCGTCAGCAGCCGGCCGCTCGGCGGCAGCGGTCGATTGATCGCCGAGATCAGAGAGAACTGGGTCGTGTAGCGAAATGCCTCGGCGCCCGAGACTTCCTCCAATTGATGGATCGGTCGCAGCATCTCGACATAATGCATCGGCAGGAAGCCGACAAACCCGCCGCCGACCAGCATCGTCGCGACCGCCTCCAGCCCGAAAGCGACAGCGTGTTGCTTCATGTGAAGCCGCCGGGCGAGGTTTTGCGTGCGTCGATCGTTTGTCCGCGTCACCAGAACCACACCGCCATCGCGCAGGGCATCGAGCGCAAGCGGCGTTGCGGCCGCCGTGTAAAGTCGGAACTCCTCGGTGAAGAGTGAGACGTATTCGAGCTTGCTGTTGACGGCGGGCTGCCCGCTGATCGCGAGATGCAGTCGTCGCTCCAGCACGTCCTCGACGAGTGTGTTTGGCAGGCCGATCGCCACGTTCAGGGTGACATTGGGAGCAGCGGCGCGAAACCGGGCCAGCGTGTCCGCCAGCCGGCAATGCGGGTTGGACAGGCAGTTGTCGGCGATACCAACCTTCAGTTCGCCCGACAGGATGTTCCTGGCCAGATTGAGCTCGTGATGCACCATTTCGAGCGCGTCGCAGGCCGCGATGCTGGCGAGCAGGGCCTTGTGGCCGAAATCAGTCAACTCGAAGCCGGAAGGGCCGCGAAAGCAGAGCCTGCTGCCGAGGCGCGTTTCCAGCGCGAGCAGATGCCGGCTGATGGTCGATCGCTCCATCCCGAGCTGGGCTTCCGCCGCAGTTAGTCCGCCGGCCTCGGCGACCGCGCGAAAGATGCGCATCAGCCTGAGATCACTCTCGGTGAGCTGCGGAACGGGTGCCGGCGGGACGTGCTTCATGTTGCGGTTCCTACAAGCATGGTTTCGGGAAAAATCATTCCGGACGCTGTCGGCTGCGCGTTACCGTCGCTGAACGTCCGAGCGATGCGCAGACCGGCCGCTTGGCGGCCAGATGCCGATTTGTTCGGCAAGACCAACCTGCTGTGACCTGGAGGACCTATGGTTCTGCCCCTGACGGTGCCGCCTTCGCTCAAGCACCAGAGCCTGCTCTGGTCGCCAATTTGCACCGATCTCGACGCTCTCGACGCGCACATTGCCATCCTCGGCATTCCCTACGGCAGCGCATACGATGCCGCCGCGATCACAAACGATCAATCGAAGGCACCCGATGCCGTCCGTTCGGTCACCGATCGCATCTGTCGCGGCCTGGAGCGCTACGATTTCGACGTCGGTGGTCCGATCTACGGCGGACGTGCCTTGAAAGTGGTCGATGTCGGCAACGTGCCTGCCGACATGACCGATCTCCGCAGCCACTCCGTCCGCGCCGAGCAAGCGGTAAGCAAGATCCTTGCCGCCGGTGCCATGCCCATCACCATCGGTGGCGACCATGGCATCCCGATCCCGATCCTGCGCGCCTTCAAGGGCCATGGTCCGATCACGCTGATCCAGGTCGATGCCCATATCGACTGGCGCGACGAGGTGAACGGCGTTCGCGATGGCCTCTCGAGTCCGATCCGGCGGGCCTCCGAGATGCCCCACATCGGCGAGATATTTCAGATCGGCATCCGCTCGTCGGGGAGCGCGCGGCCCGAAGAAGTCGAGGCGGCGGCGGCCTACGGCTCCAACATCATTCCGGCCTTCGAGGTGCACGACAAGGGCATGGATTCCGTGCTCGATCGAATTCCGGAGGGCGGTCAGTATTACATCACGATCGACGCCGACGGCCTCGATCCGACCGTCATGCCTGCTGTCGAGGGCCCGGCGCCGGGGGGCCTCACCTTCCATCAGGTCCGCAAGCTCATCCACGGTCTCGTGCGCAAGGGACGGGTGGTCGGCATGGACATCGTGGAGATCACGCCGGCCATCGACGTCAACATGATCACCTGCATCACGGCCGGACGCCTGATCGTGAATCTGATCGGCGCTGCGGTGAGGGCGAATTATTTCGACGCGCCGCCCGCCTGAGGCGACGGCAATCTTTGCGAACATGAAAATAGAGGGATCAGCCATGCGGAAGACCAATCGCAAATTGTTCGGCATCCTGGCCGGCAGCGCCTGCCTCGCGCTGGTCGCGAGCCAGCCTGCCTTCGCGGAGACGACGCTGGACAAGATCAAGCGGACCGGCGAACTGACGGTCGGCACCGAGGCGGCCTTTCCTCCCTTCGAATTCGTCAAGGACGGCAAGATCATCGGCTACGGCTCCGACATCCTGGCCGAAGTGGTCAAGGAGTTCGGCGTCAAGAAGCTGAACCAGCTCGATCTGCCCTGGCAGGGCATCCTGCCGGGCGTGCTGGCCGGCAAGTTCGATTTTGTCGCCACCACGGTCGGCATCAACGCGGAGCGCGCCAAGCGCTACGCCTATACGATGCCGATTGCCGACGGTTTGCCCTATGCCATGAAGCGCAAGGGCGACAAGCTCACCAAGCTGGAAGACCTCAACGGCAAGGTGGTCGCAACCCAGCTGGCCTCGTCGACCGAACCGGTCGCCCGTGCGCTCGATGCCAAGCTGAAGGCCGCCGGTGGAACGGGCTTCAAGGAGCTGAAGCTCTTCACCGCTTACCCCGAGAGCTACGTCGCGCTCGCGAATGGTGAGGCCGACGCCGTGCTCCAGCCACTGCCGAGCCTTGCTGCGCTGGTCAAGGACAAGTCCGATGTCTTCGAACTGATGGCGCCGATACCCCAGGACAGCGGACACCCCTATCTCGCCTGGGTAACGCGGCCTGACGACAAGGATTTGCGTGATGCCATCTCCGCGGTGATCCGCAAGATGCGCGACGATGGACGCCTCGCGACACTCCAGAAGAAATGGTTCGGCTTCGAGATGACGATCCCGGATCAAGACTATCTGCCGCCCGGAGCCATGTAGCCGTTCGACGTGGCGACCAGGGGTAATGGCAAGACCAGGCACCTTCCGACATGAAAGGCCCGTGTCATGGGCTTCAAGCTCGACTATCTGCTGTCGATCCTGCCTCGTCTGATCGGTGCGGCGGCCGTGAACATCCGTTTGGCGATCATCATCATGCTGCTCGCCCTCTTGCTCGGCACCGCGTTGACCATCGTCCGCGCGCAGAAGATCGCGTCGGTCAATGCGCTCATCGCTGTCATCATCAGCTTCGTGCGCGGCACGCCGCTCCTGATCCAGATCTTCATCGCCTATTACGTGCTTCCGGCGGTTGGCCTCGACCTCTCGCCGGAAGTGGCTGGTATCTCGGCCATCGCCTTCAACAGCATGGTCTTCGTCAGCGAGAGCATGCGCGGTGGTCTCGCCACCATCGAGGCCGGCCAGATCGAGGCTTCGACAGTGCTCGGGCTCCCGCCGCATGCCATCTGGCTCAAGGTGGTGCTGCCCCAACTGTTCCGGCGCATCGTGCCGGTGCTGATCAACGAGGCGACGATCGTGGTGAAAGGCACGGCGCTTCTGTCGGTCATCACCGTCGTCGACGTGCTGCGTACCGCGCAGCAGATGGCCAGCGCCAGCTATCGGCCGTTCGAGACCATGATCGGCTCGGCGCTCGTCTTTCTCGTCATCAATCTCGTCATTAGCCTGTCCGGCAGGGTGGCTGAGGCCCGCTTCGCTGCGGCGCGGGTCTGAAGCGATGCATTTCGATCCCGCCGTCCTGGTCGACTACTGGCCGCTGCTGTTGCAAGGCGCGTGGTTGACCCTGCAGGTTTCGGCTGCGGCGTTCGTGATGGGCTATGTCGCGGGGATTGCGGTTGCCTTGATCGCGCTCGTGCCGGGCTGGCTGCCGCGACTCGTGACCGGTCTCTATGTCGAAACCCTGCGCAACATTCCCTTCATCATCATTCTCTTCGTCGTCTACTACGGATTGCCGTTTTCGGGCATCCGGCTGCCGGCGGTCCTGGTCGGGACCGTAGCCCTGGCGCTGTTCGCCAGCGCCTATTACGCCGAGATCGTGCGCGCTGCGATTCTCGCATTGCCGCGCGGCCAGTTCGAAAGTGCGCGCGCCATCGGCATGTCGCCGATGAGCGCGATGCGGCACGTGGTGGCGCCGCAGATCCTGCGCACGCTGGTACCGCCGTCCACCAACATGACGCTGACCATGATGAAGGAGTCGGCCGTCCTGTCCTCCATCACGGTGCCGGAGCTCACCTATCAGAGCCTCGTGGTGCAGGGAAACACCTTCGCCACCTTTGAGGTGTTCGCGGCCGTCGCTTCGATCTACTGGCTGATCGCGGTCGTCATCGCGGAAGCGTCCAGGCGGCTTGAACGCAGTGTCGGCGCGGTTCAGGCCGAGGCGACCAGCCGCAACCGGATCGCGGACCGCTATCTCTCGCTCGTCGCGAGGAAGGCGTGATGAGCGCGACGCCCGTCCTCCGCGTCTCCAACTTGACCAAGCGCTTTCACGGCGTCACCGCGCTCGACCAGGTCTATCTCGACGTGCACGCGGGTCAGATCGTCGCGCTGATCGGTCCGAGCGGGTGCGGCAAGAGCACCCTGCTGCGCTGCCTGACCTGGCTCGATCAGCCCGACGACGGCTTCATCGAAGTGGCGGGCAAGCCATTGGGCCGCGAATTGATGCCGGGCGGCGTCGTGCGCCGCCACAGCCGCCGGCAGATCGACGCCCTGCGTCCGCGGATCGGCATCGTCTTTCAGCAATTCCATCTCTGGCCGCACATGACCGCGCTCGAAAACGTGGTGCGGGCGCAGACCGTGGTGCTCGGCCGGTCGCGGGCCGAGGCGACGCGGCGCGGCGTAGAGTTGCTGACGCGGCTTGGGCTTGTCGACCGGATGGACCGCCATCCGCACGCGCTCTCCGGAGGACAGAAGCAGCGGGTCGCCATCGCCCGCGCGCTGGCGATGGATCCGGCCCTGATGTTGTTCGACGAGCCGACCTCGGCGCTCGATCCGGAGCTGGTCGGCGAGGTGCTCGCCGTGCTGCGTTCGCTCGCGAGCATCGGCATGACCATGCTGGTCGTCACGCACGAGATCGGCTTCGCGGCGAGCCTCGCCGACCGCATCGCGTTCATGGATCATGGTCGCATCCTCGAGGAAGGGCCGGCGCGCGACATCATGACCGCGCCGAAGGAGCCGCGCCTGCAAAGCTTTCTCGATCTGGTGCGTACGGACCATCGCATCACCAGGACAACAGCCAACCCCACGGAGTAGAGCCATGCCGCGCGTCAACCGTCCCTATGTCGGGATCCCCTCTTTCCTGCGCTCGCGGATCTGCGAGGATTTGTCCATGCTGGACGCCGCCATCGCCGTGCTCGGCGTGCCCTTCGACGAGGGCTCGCCGTTCATGCCGGGCAGCCGCCTTGCGCCGCGCGCGCTGCGCGAGCACTCGCTGCGCTTCTACGGCAGCGGCCAGGGCTATTACGATCCGGAGACCCGGCGCGAATATCTGGTCGAGGAAATGTCACAGGGCCTGATCGCCGACGTCGGCGACGTCGATATTCATCCCGCCAACGCGCCCCGCACCTTCGAAAACATCACCGCCATGGTGCGCGGCATTCTCGATCGTGGTGCGCTTCCCGTGGTGCTCGGCGGCGATCACTCGATCACCTATCCGGTGTTTCGCGCTTTCGACGAGAAGCTGCACGTCATCCATTTCGACGCGCACACCGACTATGCGCCGTTCGAGAACGATCTGACCATCACCAACAGCCATGCCTTCCGCCATATCGCCGGCATGGACAACACGCTCAGCCTGACCCAGGTCGGCATCCGCAGCCTGCGTCATTCGCCGGAGCAGGTCGAGGACGTCATCGCCGGCGGCAACCGGATCATCCCGATGGGCGAATTCCGGCGGATCGGTCCGGAGGGGATTGCTGCTCTGCTGCCCGCCAATTCCCGCGTCTATGTCAGCATCGACGTGGACGCCATGGACATGTCGCTGGTCCCGGGCTGCGTCTCGGCCGAGCCGAACGGGATGAGCTATGTCGAGTTGCGCGACAGCCTGAAGGCGATCGCCGAGAGACACGACATCGCGGGCTTCGACTTCGTCGAGGTCAATCCGCCGCTCGATGTCGGTACCGGCGTCACCGCCTATCTCGGCGCGCTGACCGTCATCGAATTCCTCGGCCACATCTGCGCCCAGCCGCGCTGGGCAGCACGTCGCAGCGCCCGCCGCGCCGCTTGAGCCTCACGAATTGACGTGCACGAAATCCCGCAGCAGCGGATAGATCTCGTTGTTCCAGCGCTTGCCGGAGAAGCTGCACGAAGCCGGGATAGACTTTGCAGGCGCCGCGGCACGAAGCGCGAGGTCGCCAACGACGAGATCAGAAGCCCGGTGCGCGCGCTGGATTACCAGCCGCCGGTCCGGGAGTATCGCGAAGTCTCGCCGGACCACGTCGTGCAGATCTGGGGCGAGGAGCGGTCGGCGTGAAGTGCGAAGTCGCGGAGCGTCTTCCGGTGACGCGGCCGAACCTCATGAGTTGACGTGCACGAAACAAGCACGCGTGGATAGATTCTGATGCCGGCGAAATGCGGGACGGCTTGCTGCTCCTGCTCCGGAAATTGTGACCGGATGGAGCGACAGGGAGCCACGGAATGTGAACCGCCTCATATTCCATCACTTTCTTTTCGAGCTATCAGTCCTCGCAAGAAATTGCCGCACCCGGACCTAACTGACAGACACGGGTGAGATGCAATGCCTGCGTAGCCGCGTGCTCGCAGCTTTGGATTGGCTCTCGTCATTGCTCACGAGCAAGCCAGCCCCATCACTCAGCACAGATCTTTCAGAAATTGGAATCAAGGGAATCGCAAGACCCGTCCACGAAGCTGCCTCTATTCGGGGGTGGCCGGTGGGCCGCTACTTATCCGAGAAGGAGCCCCCAATGAAGATAAGCAATGCAGTTTCCGCATTTTCGCTCACACGGCACGCCGGCAATCTTCGAATCGCTCGTTCCAGTCTGATCAGGTCGGCCCATCTCCTTGAAAGAATTGGGCTCGCAGCCGTTGGGGCCTCTTGCGGCCTCTATGTGGGCGCGACCCTGTTGCGTCAGAAAGATGGACTGTTTGAAAGCGGCTGGATCGTGCTGATAACGACGCTCTACGGAGCTCTTAGCTATTATGTCGGAGTTGATCTGTCTGGCAGTGTCGCACGGAAGTCGATTTCGAGCGCCTCGGAAGAATGGGACGGTTCCGAGCCGGCTGAGATCATGAGTGCGGCCGGAACTTTCGGCGCCGCGATTGCTGCGACCCTGTCCGTCATCATCCTTGTCCTTGATCAGAACCTGCCCAGTGGCCTGATAGCCTTTGTTGCCGGCTGTTGGGTGGCTGGTTCTTCGCTTCAAGTTGCGGCGGGCACGATGGCTCGCAACTACGAAGCGCCATAGGCAAGGAATGAAGGAGCGGTGCTCACGGAACGACGTCTGCCTGGCGTCGTGACGTGAGCGCAAGCCGCAGTGCTGGAATCGGTTTCAGGTCTGGAGCGCCCAATTCGGCGAACAGCCGTGCTCCAAAGGTGCTGCGATCAGCGTGCCGAGCTCGCGCACGCGAATGCCGCTGAGTGGACCCTCCATGTCGTCTCTTCCAAACGATCTGCCAATTCTCCTATAGAAGATTTCTCTTTTATAATAGAAGATTTCTGCTAGGCTTCGTTTTGTAAGGCGCGATCAAGACGCCACTCGGGGACGACAACGCAAAACGGGGGATCGCCGTGAGACTGAAGTCAGCGGTACCGGCCGCAGCATTGCTGCTGGCCGCGGGAATGCCTTTTGCCTGCGCGCAGGCGCAGCAGCTCGGAACGATCTACGGATTCGGCGACAGTCTGCTCGACGTGTCGCGCAATTGCCCGATCGCGTTTCCGCAATCTGCGCCCTACGGCGCCTGCGGCAACGGACGGGGCACGCTGCAATGGCTGTCGCAGCTCACGAACTACAGCTTCATCAAGACCAACGACTACGCCTATAACGGCGTGGGCAACGGCGTCTTTCCGGCATTCAACGGCGGGCCGACCGTGGCGCAACAGATCGTCGAGTTCACCGGGTCCGGCCGAAGCTTCCAGCCAAACGACCTGATCGTCGTCGGCGGCATGCCCAACAACTCGGCAGCACCGTTGCTGGGAATCCTCGATTCGAACGGAGTTCCCTACACGCCGCAAACGCTGTCCGCAGCAACCTTGTCCCAGCAGTACAGCAACATCGCGCAACTGATCAAAGCAGGTGGACACAATTTCGTCGTCGAGAACATGTTCTCGTCGTCCGCCTACAATTTCTATGTGATCGGCGGCTTCTATCCGCTTGGTGCGCCGTATGCATTTCCGAACATCCCGGGGGCCACGACGTTCTTCGGCCTGGCGAACAGCAATCTCGCGGCCACACTCGCGCCGCTTGCCGCTCCGGGCGTGCGCCTGCACGTCATCGATCTCGCCGCGATCTATACCAAGGCCTACACTGATCCGACCAGCCTTGGGTTCAAGACAGGTACGGCCTGCATTTTCGACGGAAGCTGCTTGACGGCGTCGAAGGACGTGCAGAACCAGCACTTCATGTTCGATCTGCATCCGACCGATGCCGGCTATGCGGTGATTGCGCGCTACGAAGCCAATCTGCTTGCGGCGCAGGACGGAGTCGCCGCGCAGGGCGACATTGCACAACTCACCGCCCAGAATTTCTCCAACTCGATCTTCTCGCGGCTGGATGCCTATCGCGCCAACGATCCGCGTGTAACAGGGATGGCGTCACCGTCTCAAGCCTTTGCGTCCATGGACCGGCCTGGCATGAGCACGAAGGCGCCGCCGCGTCTTGCGCCCGAATTGCCGTTCTCGGTCTATCTGGACGCAGCCTATGGCAGCGGCAGCCGCGGCGACCGCTTCGGCGCCGACGGCAACGCCGTCGGTTTCGACTACACGCTGGCGGGTGGCACCTTCGGCGCCGACTATAAGGTCGATCCCAACATCCGCGTCGGCGCCGCGCTCAACTACACCAATCCTGTCGCCAATCTGCATGGCGGCACCGGTCACCTCAATCTCGACAGCTATCAGATCGGCGGCTTCGCATCCTTCACCTATTCGCATCTGTTGACGGACATCGTCGCGACCTACGGCTACAACAACTACCGCATCGATCGTCCCGGCGTCGTCGATACGATCCGCGGCAGCACGACCGGCGACACCTTCACCGTCGGCGCCAAGTCCGCTTATCTGTTCGATGTCGGCGCCGTCCGGATCGGTCCGCTGGCCGGGCTCGTCTACGACTACTCCAACGTCAATCCGTACACCGAGACCGGCGATCCCATCATCACCCAGTTCGTCGCGCGGCAAAAGCTAGAAGGCCTGACCGGCAGCGCGGGCGTGCAGGTCCGTGCGCCTTTCATGGTCGGGACGCGTCCGGTCAATTCCTTCGTCAATCTGACCGCCGAGCACGATTTCCTTGGGGGCGCCCGGACCCTGCTCGCGGCGGAGACGGTGGCGCTCGCCTTGCCGATCTACACTGTCGTGGCGGGCAATCCTGATCGCACTTACGGCAAGGTGGTGGGCGGCCTCAGCACGGCGCTATCAGGCAATGTCAACGCCATGCTGACCGCGGCCGGAACGTTCGGCACCAGCAATCCGCAATTCGCCCTGCAAGGCGCGGTCAAAGTAGCTTTCTAGCGACAATGAGAACGAGCAATCAGCGATACATCAGGGAGGGAAACATGACCTTGTCACTGCTTCGCGCGATGGTGCTGGCAATGCTGCTGGGCGCTCCTGCGGCGGCTTTCGCGGAGGACGCCCCGTTCCGGATCGGCGTGATCGACGACATGTCCGGGGTCTATTCGGGCAATGGCGGACCCGGCACGGTGCTCGCGACCAAGATGGCCGTTGAGGATTTCGGCGGCAAGGTGCTGGGACGTCCGATCGAAGTCATCTCGGCCGACCATCAAAGCAAGCCGGACATCGGCGCGGCTCTGGCGCGTCAGTACATCGAGCAGCAGGGCGTCAGCGCGATCATTCCGGGCGGCGCGAGTTCGGTCGGGCTCGCGGTACAGGCGATTGCGCGCTCGCTGAAGAAGACCACGCTGATAAGCGGCGGCTATGCTTCCAACTTCAGCGGCGACGGCTGCTCGCCCTACGGCACGCAATGGGCGCCATCGACCAGCGAGCTCTCCAGGACCATTGCCAAGGGCATTGTCGATGGCGGCGGCAAGAAATGGTTCTTCATTGTCGCCGACTACGTGTTCGGCAAGAATCTCGCGGCTGACGCCGGCGAGACCGTGAAGGCTTCCGGCGGCCAGGTCGTCGGCCAGGTGCTGCATCCCCTCAATGTGACCGATCTCGCGTCCCAGCTGCTGGCGGCGCAGGGCTCCGGCGCCGACGTGATCGGGCTGGCCAATGCCGGGCCCGATCTCGTGCTCGCGATCAAGCAGGCCAGGGAATTCGGCGTCAGCGCCAAGCTCGCGACCATGCTGGTGTTCGAGAACAACGTCACCGCGCTGGGGCTTTCGACCGCGCAGGGCCTGCGGCTCGCGGCGTCGTTTTACTGGGATCTGAACGACGAGACCCGCGGCTGGTCGAAGCGCTTCATGGCCCGCAACGGCAACGCAGTGCCGACCATGGGGCACGTGCTCGCCTATCTCGCGACCACACACTACCTGAAGGCCGTCGCCGCGGTGGGCTCCGACGATGCAGCGCAGGTGCAGGTCAAGATGCTGCAGCAGCCGATCGAGGGCAACCTGATCCAGCACGCGCATATCCAGCCCAACGGCCGCGTCGTTTCCGACATGCACATTTTCGAGGTGAAGAGCCCGCAGGAATCCAAGAGCCCGGCGGATCTGTACAAGCTGGTCGCGACGCTACCGGGCGATGGCCTGTTCGTCCCGGCCGAGAAGAGCGGATGTCCTTACCTTGCCGTGAGGTAGGGCCGAAGTTGGGAATGAGGTGCTGCCATGAATGCAGAGGGTACTGTGCGCACGACGTCGCAGGATGAGATGCGGGGCGATGCCCCGCATCAGCTCCGGGCGTTCAAGATGTTCATCGACGGCGAATGGTGCGAGTCAGCCTCCGGGCGTTGGCTGGAGACCAAGAATCCATATACGGGAAAGGCATGGGCCGTCATCCCCAGGGGAAATGCTGAGGACATCGACAGGGCCGTGCAGGCGGCGAACCGCGCCTTCGTCGCCGGTCCCTGGGCAACCATGCATCCGAGCGACCGGGGCGTCCTGCTGAACCGGGTTGCCGACCTCATCGCCGCGAATGCGGAGCGGTTGGCCGAGTTAGAAGTGCGCGACAATGGCAAGCTCAGGGTCGAGATGCTCGGCCAGATGAGATATCTGCCGCGCTGGTTTCAGTATTACGGCGGGCTTGCCGACAAGATCGAAGGCCGCATGCCGCCGACCGACAAGAAAGGCATGCTGCACTACGTCTCCTACGAGCCGGTCGGCGTCGTCGGCGCGATCACGCCGTGGAATTCGCCGCTGCTGCTGACGGTCTGGAAACTCGCACCCGCGCTTGCCGCCGGCAACACCGTGGTCATCAAGCCGTCCGAGTTCGCGTCCACGTCTCTGCTCGCATTGGTCGAGCTGTTCGAACAGGCCGGCTTCCCGAAAGGCGTGGTCAACGTCGTCACCGGCCTGGGCGCCGAAACTGGGGAGCCTCTGGTAGAGCATCCCTTCATCGACCGTATCGCCTTCACCGGCGGCAATCTTGCCGGCCGCAAGATCTATGAAGCGGCGGCCCTGCAGTTCAAGCGCGTCTCGCTCGAGCTCGGCGGCAAGTCGCCGAACATCGTCTTCGGCGACGCCAGCATCGAGGACGCGGTCAAGGGCGTCATCTCCGGCATCTTCGCCGCGAGCGGCCAGACCTGCATGGCCGGATCGCGACTGCTGTTGCATTCCTCGATACACGACGCGTTCCTTTCGCGTCTCGTCGAGGTGATGAAGGCGGCACGTCTCGGCGATCCCGACAGTCCCGATACCGACGTCGGACCGGTTGCGACGGAGCAGCAATTGCAGAAGGTGCTTCACTACATCGAGCTCGCCAAACAGGAGGGTGCTCGCTGTGTTCTCGGCGGCCGGCGGGCTTCCCGGCCGGAATGCGGCGACGGCTGGTTCGTGGAGCCAACCATCTTCGCCGACGTCACCAACGACATGCGGATCGCGCGTGAGGAGGTGTTCGGTCCGGTTCTCAGCGTGATCAAATTCCATTCCGACGACGAGGCGATCGCGCTCGCCAATGATACGCCGTTCGGCCTTGCGGCAGGCCTCTGGACCACCGATCTTGGCCGCGCGATCGCGCTGCCGAAGCGGCTGCGGGCGGGAACGGTCTGGGTCAATGCCTATCGCGTTGTCAGCTATCTCTCGCCATTCGGCGGCTTCAAGGAGTCCGGCCTCGGCCGGGAGAACGGGCTCGAGGCGATCTACGAATATCTGGAGGCCAAGAGCGTCTTCATCAATCCGACGCCATCGATCTCTAATCCGTTTACGTTGCAGTAATTCGGGTCAGGCTCGGCGGCGCCGGATGACGAGATAGTACGCGCATGGAGTCCTGCCCGCATTGATGAAGCGGTAGGGCTCGCGCACATCGAAGTAGAAGGAGTCGCCGGTATCGAGGACGTAATTCGCGTCGCCCGTCTGCACCGTCAGCTGGCCCTCATGCACGACCAGATATTTTTCCGTCGCCACCTTGTAGGGCGGCAGCTCACCGGAGGATTCGCCCGGCGGAATTCGGTGCAGCAGGAATTCGAGATCGTTGTCCAGATGGGACGGCGATAAATTGTGACGTTCAAAGCCCGTCTCGGGATCCTTGAAGGCCAGTCGGTTGGCTCTGCGGATCACCGCGACCTGCGCTGGATCGGGCTCCGCGCCCATCAGCGTGGACATCGAGACATTGAGCCCCTTGGCGATCCGCACGATGATCGCGAGAGTCGGGCTCTTCTCGCCTCGTTCGACCTTGGACAGCATGGCCCGGCTAACGCCGGATTGCGCCGCAAATTCCTCCAGCGTCAGGGCCGCCTGCGTCCGCAGCTGCTTCACCCGGCTGCCGAGTTCGACGATGATGGCATCGTCACCCGCGCGGCCTGTTCGCGGCTGCCGTCTCGATTTCGTCGGAGTCTTGCGGGAAATTGCCGCCTCGTCTCCGGGGGCTTCCGAAGTCTTTTGTCGTCGTGCGGGCAATCTGTCGTGCATGCGGCGCATAATTTCAGAAGTTGAGGCGCGTCACAAGGTTGCATGTGCCCCGACTCTCGCCGAAGCGCCGTTCCGCCGCAGCAGATCATCCCTGGCTGCCGTCGTGGGGCCCCGCCGTGACGAATGCGCCTCTACGAATTGACGTGCACGAAATCCCGCAGCAGGGGATAGATCTCGTTGTTCCAGCGCTTGCCGGAGAACACGCCGTAATGGCCGACTCCGGCCTGCATGTGGTGGACGCGGCGATAGGCGCGCACGCCGGTGCAGAGGTCCTGGGCGGCGAGCGTCTGGCCGATCGAGCAGATGTCGTCCTTCTCGCCTTCGACCGTCATCAGCCCCATGCGGCTGACCGCCTTGGTGTTCACGGGACGTCCGCGGTGCATCAGCTTGCCCTGCGGCAGCAAATGCTCCTGGAACACGTCGCGCACGGTCTCGATGTAGAACTCGGCCGGCAAATCCATCACGGCGAAATATTCGTCGTAGAAGGTCTTGATGCTCGCCGCCTTCTCCTTCTCGCCCTTGGCGATGTGGTTGGCGAGATCCATGTGCTGCTTGATGTGGCGCTCGAGATTCATCGAGACGAAGGCGGTGAGCTGCACGAAGCCGGGATAGACTTTGCGCAGGGCGCCGCGGCACTGCATCGGCACGTAGTTGATCAAATTGCTCTCGAACCAGTCGATCGGCCTGCTCTTGGCGAACTCGTTGACCCTGGTCGGCAGGATGCGCGTGTCGATCGGGCCCGCCATCAGCGTCAGCGTCGCCGGCCGCGACGGATGATTGCCCTCGCACATGATGGCGGCGGCCGCGAGCGCCGACACCGACGGCTGGCAGATCGCCACCATGTGCGGGCGCGGGCCGAGCTGTCCGAGGAAGTCGATCAGATGCTCGGTGTAGTCGTCGAGCCCGAAGCGGCCCTCGCTGCGCGGAATGTCGCGCGGATTGTGCCAGTCGGTGATATAGACGTCGTGATCCTGGAGCAGCGTCTTCACGGTGCCGCGCAACAGCGTGGCGAAGTGTCCGGACATCGGCGCCACCAGCAGCATGCGCGGCTGCTCCGGCGCGCCATCCTTCTTGAAGTGCAGCAGCGAGCCGAACGGCGTCGCGTAGGCGATCTCCTCGGTGATGCCGACCTCGCGGTTGCCCACCATGACGCTGTCGATGCCATAGGCGGGGCGGTGGTAGGTGAGCGTGGACCGGGAAATCAGCTCCAGCGCGGCCGAGAGCCGGCCGACGACCTGATCTGATAGGCCCTGCGGCACCAGATGGAGGAATCTGAGCGCGGACGAGGCGCCAGCCCGAAACGGCGCCGTCAAATCCATGTGGTTCTGAAAGGCCTGATAATACATCGACATCATTCTGAAGCGCCCACCTGTCCCGTACTGCTATGCAATATCGAAGCCAGACGGGAGTCAAACCGCCCTCAAAACTGGCACGTCGCTTGCTGTTCATTTCCCGGGAAGCACAGGTAATGGGCACGCCGGCGGACCGGGCGGAGTGCCGGTATCAGCGTGAGGGAAGGGCCATATGGCGAAAGCAACACTGACCATCAGCAGCAAGAACTACTCGTCGTGGTCGCTGCGTGGCTGGCTGCTGACGAAATTTTCCGGGCTCGATTTCGAGGAGATCGTGACCGCGCCGGACGACGCGTCCGCACGCGCGGAAATCCTGCTGCTGTCGTCGTCGATCCTGGTGCCGTGCCTGCGGCACGACGGCGCCACCGTCTGGGATACGCTGGCGATCGCGGAATATCTCAACGAGGCGATGCCAGACGCCGGGCTGTTGCCGGCCGACCGCGTCCAGCGCGCCCATTGCCGCTCGATTTGCGGCGAGATCCATTCCGGCTTCACCACGCTGCGCGCCTCGCTGCCGGTCAATCTGAAGGGACACTTCCCCGGCTTCAAGATCTGGTCGCGGGCGCAGGCCGACATCGACCGCGTCTGGGCGATCTGGCGCGACTGCCTGGAGAAGTCGGGCGGACCCTTCCTGTTCGGCGAGAAGCGCACCATGGCGGACGCGATGTACGCGCCCGTGGTGACGCGCTTCGTGACCTACAACGTCAAGCTCGAGCCGCGGCTGCAGGCCTATGCCGATACCATCATGGCCATGCCCGAGATGATGGAATGGGTCGCGGCGGCCAAGGACGAGCCGGCCGAGATCGAGGAGCTCGAGGTCGAATATTAGGCAGGCCTGCCTCTGCCCTGCCTGTTTCGGGGGCGGCGATCGCCCGGGGCGGCGGTGAGAGCCATGCCTTTGAGAGCCAAGTCTCTGAAAGCCAAGCCTTTTCCGCCGTTAACTTTTGGCGCCGGCTCCAGGCCCGAACCGGCCCGCCCGTCTCGTAGATATTGTGCGGGCCTGAGGAGGCGCCCCGACATCTAGCCGTGAACAGCTGCGTACAAGGCCGCTCCGCTGATTCGGACGTGATTCGTTCAGGCCGCGTTCCCCAGGTTAAGGCGGAGCGCGGCCCCGTTGCATTTTGAGACAAAAATCGCCGTCAGCTCAGGCGACGCTGGTGTGCTTCAGGCGCGGCAGGCGCCAGCCGATCACGGTCGCTTCGACCGCGACGCCGGCCGCATCGTTCTGCCAGCGCCCCTCGACATAGCGGCAGGCGAACGGCAGTTGATACGTACCGCTGTGGTCCTCGCACAAAACTTCGACCGGCAGGCCAGGTGGCGGCTCTCCGGCGCCATCGAATTCCGCCAGACGTCTATCGCGCGTTGCCATTCCAAAAATCTCCCCTAAACAAAGCCGCGGAAAGAGTGCCCATTTCTTCCGCGTGCGGATCATCGTTCCCCGTCCGAGGGAACGCGCCAAGCTCAACGCGAGAATGCGGTGCGAGTGTGGTAGCCGTTGGCAGCTGCGCGCAAACAGCGCACATTGCCGTGATTGATTTGGTGAGGAACCTGCATGCAACTTCGAAGCGCCGGCGTTTGTTTCGTGATGTTGCTGCTCGCCGCGCTGGCGCCGGTCCGTGCCCAGGACGTCCCCGGCATCGAGATCTGCACCGTCGAGAAGACCATGGAGCGGCGCACGAGCTGCCTGCAGAGCAATGTCGACTTCCTCCAAAAGACGATCACCAAGCTGAACCTCGACCACCAGCAGAAGCTGGATGCCGCGGCTCGCCAGATCGACGCATTGAAGATGACGGTCGCCGGCTTGCAGAAGACGCTCGGCGATCTCCAGACCGCGCAGACGAAGATCGCGGAGGATCTGAAGAAGAAGCAGGACGCGCCGCCGCCGAAGGATGCGAAGTAGGTGCCGTAGGGTGGGTTAGCCCCGCGGCTGCGCGAAGCGCAGTCCGCTGGGCTAACCCACCCTACGATTGCTGCGCCTGCGGCACGAGAGCAATGCCGATCAAGCAAGGCGCGCGGCGACGACGCACCATCACCTCGCTTCGAACGAGAGCGTTAAACCCATGAACCCAGCCCAGCGCGCGCTCTGGTATATCGAGAGCCATCTGGCCGAGCCGATGACGCTCGACGAGATCGCTGCGATCTCGGGCGTGTCGCGGTTCCACATCGTGCGCGCGTTTGCCGCAGCTACCGGCTTGCCGGTGATCCGTTACGTGCGCGCAAGGCGGCTGAGCGAGGCGGCGCGCAGTCTTGCGAACGGCGCGCCGGACATCCTGTCGCTGGCGCTGGAGGCGGATTACGGCTCGCACGAAGCGTTCACCCGCGCGTTCCGCGACCAGTTCGGCACCACGCCGGAAGCGGTCCGGGCCGCGACATGCACCGGCCACCTCAAGCTACAGGAGCCGATCCTCATGGACTCCACCATGATCGACAACCTCAAAGCCCCGCGCTTCGAAACCGCGAAAGCCTTCCTCGTCGCCGGCATCATTGAGCGCATCTCCTGCGACAACGGCGCAGCCATTCCCGGGCTGTGGCAGCGTTTCCATCAGGAGGTCGCGGGCATTCCCGCACGCATTGGTAACGTCGCCTATGGCGTCTGCTGCAACGGCGACGATGCCGGCAATTTCGACTACATCGCCGGCGTCGAGGTCGCCGATTTCTCGGACCTCGCTCGCCGCTTCGGTCGCATCCGCATTCCCGAACAGCGCTATGCGGTGTTCACGCATTCGGACCACGTCGCCTCGATCCGCCGCACCGTCAACACGATCTGGAATCAATGGCTGCCGGCCTCCGGCCTGAAGGCCGCGGACGCGCCGAACTTCGAGCGCTATGACGAGACATTCGATCCGGTGACTGGCAATGGCGGCTTCGAGATCTGGGTGCCGGTGAAGGAGTAAGCATGATCCGGAAAAGTGCGAAGCGGTTTTCCGACAAGATCATGCTCAAACAATAACGCAAGGCGCGACGACCCTCATCGCGCTTTGCAGCGCAACGCTGGCATACCATCCCGCTTGCTTGGCAAGCCCCGGTGACTTTGTCATAACCACAGGCAAATCTTGCGTGTGGGGCCCGTGCCGGACATCCCGTGCAAGCCATAACAAGCAGCCGGGAGGGTCTCACATGTCCAACGTCCGCATTCTTGCCACCGACCTCGAGTTTCCCGAAGGGCCGGTCGTGATGCCGGACGGCTCGGTCGTGCTGGTGGAGATCCGCGGCCAGCGATTGACCCGCGTTTATCCCGACGGGCGGAAGGAGATCGTCGCCAAGGTGCCGGGAGGCCCGAACGGTGCGGCGCTGGGCCCCGACGGCAAGATCTACATCTGCAACAATGGCGGCTTCTCCTGGATCCCGACCGGCCAGATGATCATGCCGGGCCCGCAGCCTGACGATTATCTCGGCGGCTCGATCCAGCGCATCGACCTGCAATCGGGCAAGGTCGAGACCGTCGTGACCACATGCGGCGGGCATGACCTGCGCGGGCCGAACGATCTAGTCTTCGACAAGCATGGCGGCCTGTGGTTCTCCGATCTCGGCAAGCGCCGCCCCCGCGAGATGGATGTCGGCGGCATGTACTATCTCAAGCCCGGTATGACCGAGATCGTCGAGGTCGTGCATGGCGTGCTGCCGGCGAACGGCATTGGCCTGTCGCCGGACGAAAACACCGTCTACATCGCGGAGACGCCGACCGGCCGGCTCTGGGCCTATGAGCTCTCCGCGCCGGGCACGCTGAAGCCGCGCGAGGTGATCTATCGCGGCGAGCGGGGCAAGCCGATCTGCGGCCTTGGCGGCTACCAGATGTTCGACTCGCTCGCGGTCGAAGCCAACGGCAATGTCTGCGTCGCCACCCTCGTGTCCGGCTGCATCTCGGTGATCGCGCCCGACGGCACCCTGGTCGAGCAGGTCCCGACCGGCGACCGCGTCACCACCAACATCGCCTTCGGCGGCCCCGAGCTGAAGACCGCCTACATCACGCTGTCGGGCAAGGGCGAGCTGATCGCGATGGACTGGCCGCGCAGCGGTTTGCCGCTCAATTTCCTAAACAAGTAAACGGTGCTAGTGACCGTCATTGCGAGCGAAGCGAAGCAATCCAGGAATGCCTCCGCGGTGACAGTCTGGATTGCTTCGTCGCTTCGCGCCTCGCAATGACAAAAGAGAGAGTCTCAAATGCCCTGGCCTGATCCCATCACCCTGCGTGGACAGCACGCCCGTCTCGAGCCGCTGTCGCATCAGCATCGCGAGGGGCTGACGGAGGCCGTGAAGGACGGCGAGCTGTCAAAGCTCTGGTACACGGCGATCCCGCTGCCGGAAAACATGGGCAAGGAGATCGACCGCCGCCTTGGCTTGCAGGCTGCCGGCTCGATGCTGCCGTTCACGGTGTTCGATGCCGGCGGCACGATCGTCGGCATGACCACCTACATGAACATCGATGCCACCAACCGCCGCGTCGAGATCGGTTCGACCTGGTACGGCAAGGGTGCGCAGCGCGGGCCGCTCAACACCCAGTGCAAGCTGTTGCTGCTCCGGCACGCCTTCGAAACGCTGAACTGCATCGCGGTCGAATTCCGCACGCATTTCTTCAATCACCAGAGCCGCCGCGCCATCGAGCGCCTCGGCGCCAAGCAGGACGGCATCCTGCGCAGCCACCAGGTCACGCCGAACGGCACGTTGCGCGACACCGTGGTTTACAGCATCACCGCTGCCGAATGGCCGACGGTGCAGACGCATCTCGAATATCAACTCAACGACAAGCCGCGTTAAAGGCGGCCGAGGCACCATGGACAGATTTGATTATGTGATCATCGGCGCAGGCTCCGCCGGTTGCATCCTCACCAGCCGGCTGAGCGAAGATCCCAACACCAGCGTCTGCGTGCTCGAGGCGGGGCCCAGCGACTGGCATCCCTACATCCATCTGCCGGCGGGTTTCATCAAGACCTTCCACATGAAGAGCATCAACTGGGCCTACCAGCAGGAGGTGGGACCTTACACCGGCGGGCGCAGCATCTACGCGCCGCGCGGCAAGACGCTCGGCGGCTCGTCCTCGATCAACGGCCACATCTACAACCGCGGCCAGCGGATGGATTTCGACACCTGGGCGCAGATGGGCAATCGCGGCTGGGGTTATGCCGACGTGCTGCCCTATTTCAAGCGGCTGGAGAAGCGGGTCGGGGAGGGCGACAATACGTTTCGCGGGCGCGACGGCAAGCTCACGGTCACGACGATGGAGTGGCGCGATCCGCTGTGCGAAGCCTTTATGGAAGGCGCGGTGTCACTCGGCATTCCGCGTAATCCCGATTACAACGGCGCCAAGCAAGAGGGCGTCTCTTACTGCCAGCGCACCATCGACAAGGGCCTGCGCGTCTCCGGCTCGACCGCGTTCCTCAAGCCCGCGATGAAGCGGCCCAACGTGCATGTGCACACCCATGCGCACGCGACCGAGATCATCTTCGAGGGCAAGCGCGCCGTCGGCGTGCGCTACATGAAGGGCGGCCGTGGCGGCACGCCTGTGGAAGTGCGCGCCAACAAGGAAGTCATCCTGTCCGGCGGCACCTATAACTCGCCGCAGCTGCTTCAGCTCTCCGGCATCGGCTCGCCCGATCTGCTCAACGCCCACGGCATCCGGGTGCGTCATGCGCTGCCGGTCGGCGAGGGGCTTCAGGACCACTACGCCCCCCGCACGGTGGCGCGCGTAAAAGACATCAAGACCATCAACGAGCTTCGTCGCGGTTTCTCGCTGTGGATCGAGGCGCTGAAATGGGCGACCGCGCGCAAAGGCCTGCTGTCGCTGTCGCCGACCATGGTCTATTGCTTCTGGCACTCCGGCGAGAGCGCCGACTCGTCCGACTTGCAACTCACCTTCACGCCGGCGTCCTACAAGGAGGGCGTGCAGGGCCAGCTTGAGGACGAGCCCGGCATGACGGTGGCCTCCTGGCAGCAGCGTCCCGAGAGCCGCGGCTATGTCCGCATCCGCTCGTCTGATCCGTTCGCCCCGCCGATCATCCAGACCAATTATCTCGACGCCGAGCTCGACCGCCGCGTCATCGTCGGCGGCATGAAGCTCGCGCGGCGCCTTTTGAAGTCCGCGCCGCTCTCGCCCTATTACGCCTACGAGGATTTCCCGGGCCCCAACATCAACACCGACGACGAATTCCTGGCGGCAGCCACCGAACGCGGCACCACCACCTTCCACCCCGGCTGCACCTGCCGCATGGGCCCGGCGGACTCTACGTGGGCGGTGGTCGACGACCAACTCCGGGTCCATGGGCTGGAGGGTCTGCGCGTCATCGACGCCTCGGTGATGCCGCGCATGATCTCGGCGAATTTGAATGCGTCGACGATGATGATCGCCGACCGCGCCTCCGACCTGATCCGTGGCAAGGCGCCAATGGAAGCCGCAAGGATTCCGGACGCCGCGGTGACGTAAAGATACGGTCTCGTGCCCCGGACGCAGCGCAGCGCCCTTGCGGTGCGCTGCAGAGCCGGGGCCCATCTCGCCGCGATTTCCGCGCGACTTCTGGGTCCCGGTTCTGCGCAGCAGCGTTGCACGCTGCAGCGCGTCCGGGACACGAGAGTGTGCCGGCACATTGTCCCGTCGGGCAACACACCCGCCACCCCGTCAATCCCTCCGCGCAAAAATATTCCACTTTACCGAAATTCGGAATTGCGGCATAAGTCGAGACAGCCCGGCCCGACGAAGAGGGCGGTTCGCGAGTCGTTCGAAGCGCGGGCCGGGTTGCGGTGGATGCGGCAGCGTCGGCACGACAGGTGCGGGCAGGGCGGGTAGTCCCTGTGAGTCCGCGGCCACGTGTGGACGAACGGCGCTGAGCGCGTACGGCAAAACCGTGTGGTCCTGGCCGTCGTTGCTACGGTCAAGCCCCTCGGAGGTGCGAGCGAGCCGAACCGGGCAGACTGCATCATCCAATTCGCGGGGTGAGGGAGGCCAGAGCGAACTCGGCTCCCGGGAGAGCACGGCATAAGCCGTCCGACCACTGCGCAGGGAAGGCCGTGTGTTTGGCCCACCTGTATGCCGCTGTGCAGTCTTTTTGCGCTATTTGCGCACAGCGGACCGTGGGTGCCAGCCGGCACCCGGCCTTCCCTGCGCCCTCTTTCCTTGAGGGCGATAGAGAGAGCAAAGCTCGGGCGAAATGCGCCGCGAGGATGCGAAGGTGCGTCTGCGATTGAGATGCTGGTTGGAGAAGGCGATGCCGCACCTTGCTCCGCCATTGCGAGCGCAGCGAAGCAATCCAGAGTCTTTCCGCGGAGGGATTCTGGATTGCTTCGCTGCGCTCGCAATGACGATGTTGAAGCAGCGCGCGTCAACCCATCACCGTCACCCTGAGGTGGCCGCTTCTTCAGCGGCCCTCGAAGGGCGACGGCCCGGCTGCATCTCGGCCGTTCATCCTTCGAGGCTCCCGGCGCGATGCTGTGCATCGCGCCACTCGCACCTCAGGATGACGGGACTGGCAGCGAACCTACACTTCCCGTCTGCTCAAAAACGCCAGCCGCTCGAACAGATGCACGTCCTGTTCGTTCTTAAGCAGCGCGCCGTGCAGCGGCGGGATCAGTTTGCGCGGGTCGCGTTCGCGCAATTGCTCGACGCTCATGTCTTCGTTGAGCAGCAGCTTGAGCCAGTCCAGAAGCTCCGACGTCGACGGCTTCTTCTTCAACCCCGGCACCTCGCGCACCTCGAAGAAGATGCGCAGCGCTTCCTCGACCAGGCGCTTCTTGATGTCAGGGAAGTGCACGTCGACGATGCGGCCCATCGTGTCGGCATCGGGGAACTTGATGTAGTGGAAGAAGCAGCGGCGGAGAAAAGCGTCCGGCAGCTCCTTCTCGTTGTTGGAGGTGATCATCATGATCGGGCGCTGCTTGGCCTTGATGGTCTCGCCGGTCTCGTAGACATGGAATTCCATGCGGTCGAGCTCGAGCAGCAGATCGTTCGGGAATTCGATGTCGGCCTTGTCGATCTCGTCGATCAGCAACACCGGGCGCTGCTCGGCGGTGAAGGCCTCCCACAGCTTGCCGCGTTTGATGTAATTCTTGATGTCGGACACGCGGGCATCGCCGAGCTGGCTGTCGCGCAGGCGCGACACCGCGTCGTATTCGTAGAGGCCCTGCTGCGCCTTGGTGGTGGACTTGATGTGCCAGGTCAGAAGCGGCGCGTTCAGCGCCTTCGCCACTTCCTCGGCCAGCACGGTCTTGCCGGTGCCGGGCTCGCCCTTGATGAGGAGCGGGCGCTCCAGCACGATCGAGGCATTGACGGCGACCTTGAGATCGTCGGTCGCAACATAGTCCTTGGTGCCGGTAAATTTCATTGCGCGTCCTTGTTGGTCGTCGTCCGAAGCGGTCCTCGGTCGCGACATGGGAACGGCCGCTCATGGCGGCCGTTCCTGGTTCGGTCAGGCTTTCAGACCCGTTTTATCAGCGAAAGGATGACGAGCACAATCACCGCGCCGATGGTGGCGTCCACGATGGCGCCGACCGTGCCGGTGGCGAGTTCAATGTGCAGCTGGGGTAACACCCAGCTCGCGACCAGCGCGCCGATGATGCCGACAACCATGTTGCCGATCAGCCCAAATCCCGCCCCGTGGACAATCTTGCCGGCAAGCCAGCCGGCGATCGCGCCGATGATGAGCGCCGCGAGTATTCCCATTGCAAACGTCCCCAAAACAACCTTGAGGCCGCCAATTCTAGAGCAAAAAGCCTCCCGGTCCAGCGCAGAGCAGCCGCCTCCGCCCCTTGACGTTCGTCCCCCGACGGGCAATCTGTCACCCATGTTCCTGCAATTCTTTACGTCTCTGCGCGATGCGCAGGTCCCCGTGACGCTGCGCGAATACCTCACGCTGGTGGAGGCGCTCGACGCTGATCTGGCGGACTACTCGGTCGAGAATTTCTACTATCTGTCGCGCACCGCACTGGTGAAGGACGAGCGCAACCTCGACAAGTTCGACCGCGTCTTCGGCACCGTGTTCAAGGGGCTGGAGAGCCTGCTCGACGCCCTGGAGGGGGCCGAGATCCCCGAGGAGTGGCTGAAGAAGCTCGCCGAAAAATATCTGACGGACGAAGAGAAGAAGCAGATCGAGGCCATGGGCTGGGACAAGCTCATGGAGACCTTGAAGAAGCGCCTCGAGGAGCAGAAGGGCCGGCACCAGGGCGGCTCGAAGTGGATCGGCACGGCAGGCACCTCGCCGTTCGGCGCCCACGGCTACAATCCCGAAGGCGTCCGCATCGGCCAGGAGAAGAACCGCAACAACCGCGCCGTGAAGGTGTGGGACAAGCGCGAGTTCAAGGATCTCGACGGCAATGTCGAACTCGGCATCCGCAACATCAAGGTGGCGCTGCGCCGCCTGCGCAAATTCGCGCGCACCGGCGCGCCGGACGAGCTCGATCTCGACACCACCATCCGCGAGACCGCCAATCACGGCTATCTCGACGTGCACATGCGCCCCGAGCGGCGAAATGCGGTGAAGCTTTTGGTGTTCTTCGACATCGGCGGCTCGATGGACGCGCATATCGAGCAGGTCGAGGAGTTGTTCTCGGCGGCGAAGAGCGAGTTCAAGCACATGGAGTATTTCTACTTCCACAATTGCCTCTATGAAGGCGTGTGGAAGCAGAACAAGCGCCGCTTCACCGACCGCACCCCGACCTGGGACGTGCTGCACAAATACCCGCACGACTACAAGATCGTGTTCGTCGGCGACGCCTCGATGTCGCCTTACGAGATCATGGTGCCGGGCGGCTCGGTCGAGCATGTCAACGAGGAGCCGGGCTCGGTCTGGCTCGATCGCATCATCCGCACCTATCCGCATTCGGTGTGGCTGAACCCGGTCGCCCAGAAGCACTGGGACTATTCGGAATCGACCACCATCATCAAACGCATTTTTGCGAACCGCATGTACCCGATCACGATTGAAGGTCTGGAAGGTGCGATGAAGGAATTGACGCACTGACCCATGATGAGGCCGGGTCGATCGGCAACGGAAGTGAGCTCCCTCTCCCGCTTGCGGGGGAGGGCCGGGGAGGGGATCTCGCCACGGGCGACGCTCCCCAAGAGGAGAGAGCCCCCACCCGCGTCGCTTCGCGCCGCGACCTCCCCCGCAAGCGGGAGAGGTTAGACCGAGTGTGCGGCCGGTAGATGCCGTAATAACGGATACGAGTTAATCGAGGGAGAACCACATGCCCCAAAACATCACCCGCGGCATCAAAGCGCTGATCGACGAGGCCAGCGCCGAGATCGAGACGCTCAACGCCAAGGACGCGATCGAGATATCCAAGAACGGCGACGTCGTCATCGTCGATATCCGCGATCCCCGCGAGATCGAACGCGACGGCCGCATCCCCGGCGCCTTCGCCTGCACCCGCGGCATGCTCGAATTCTGGATCGATCCGCAGAGCCCCTACGCAAAGCCGATCTTCCAGGAAGACAAGAAGTTCGTGTTCCACTGCGCCGGCGGCCTGCGCTCCGCGCTCGCGGCCAAGACCGCGAAGGACATGGGCCTGAAGCCCGTCGCCCACATCGCCGGCGGCTACGCCGCCTGGCGCGATGCCGGTGGTCCGACTGAGCAATGGGAGCCGAAGAAGAAGGGGTGAGGTGGACAACGCCTGTCGCTCCAACCCATGCTGTCATTCCCCGCGAAAGCGGGGAATCCAGTACGCCGCAGCCCATCGGCTGAATCACAGCCGTCTCGGAGTACTGGATCGCCCGGTCAAGCCGGGCGATGACAGCGGAGTTTGACGCGCGCTACTTCAATCTCGCTCGCTTCACGCGTTCGGAATGACTGCAAGGAAATAAGCAATGACCACCGATCCCCTCGTCTCCACCGAATGGCTCGCCGCTCACATCAACGATTCCAACGTCAAAGTGCTCGACGCCAGCTTCAAGCTGCCGGGCGTGCTGCCGTTGCCGAAGGATGACTATCTCGCCGCGCATCTGCCCGGCGCCGTGTTCTTCGACGTCGATGCGGTGTCGGATCATTCCAACCCGTTGCCCCACATGTATCCGAGCGCCGAGCAATTCGGTCGCGACATCGGCAATCTCGGCATCTCCAATGCCGACACCGTCGTGCTCTACGATGCCGGCGGCTGGGTCGCAGCACCGCGTGCGTGGTGGATGTTCCTGGCCTTCGGCCACGCCAATGTGCGCATCCTCAATGGCGGTCTGAAGAAGTGGCGCGCTGAAGGACGCCCGGTCGAGAGCGGCGAAGCGAAGCCGAAGCCTGCGAGCTTCAAGGCGAGCTACGATGCAAAGCGCGTGCGCAGCATGCAGCAGCTCATCGCCAACGTCGAAAGCCGTGCCGAGCAGGTGATCGACGCGCGTGCCGCCGAGCGTTTCGAAGGCCGCGCGCCCGAGCCGCGGGCGGGCATCCGCTCCGGTCACATCCCCGGCGCCCGCAACGTGCCGTATAACCAGCTGTTCGATGCCGCGACCGGCACGATGAAGCCGCTCGAAGATCTCCGCGCCGCCTTCACTGGCGCAGGCGTCAAGCTCGATGCGCCGATCGTGACGAGCTGCGGCTCCGGCGTCTCAGCCGGCGTGCTGACGCTCGCGCTCTATCGCCTGGGGATTACCGACACCGCGCTCTATGACGGCTCATGGTCGGAATGGGGCCAGGAAAAAGGCCCGCCGATCGCAACCGGGCCGGCGTGAGGTCAGCGCGTGCGCGTGGCTGTCGCGGCGAGTGTGGGCTGCGGCTGCCCGAACGCATCGAGTTGCTGAACCGGCGGCGGCGGGCGCCGGACGATGCGACGACGCTTCTTCTGCTTGTTTGCGCGCGGCTTGGCCGTCGCGCTGTCGGCTTTGGTTTTCGCCGGCGCAAGCTCGTTCAGCGCAGCCATCCTGGCCGCTGCAATGTCGGTCACGCGTGATGCTGGCGCCACTGTCGCGGTTCGCGGCACTTCGGGCGCGGGCGTCTTCGTGGTGATGGAAGCCGTCGTGTCGGCGAGGGTGAGTGTGTCCGCGGGCGCGGGAGGCGCAGCCTCGCTCTTGGCCGGCTCGGGGACTGGCGTTTCGGCGACGGGCGGAGCCGCCTCCAGAACCGGCGCGATGGCGGCGACCTGAGGCTGGGCTTTAGCCTCGAGCGTCACCGCAGCCATCTGCTCGGGGCTTGTTTCGACCGCGGGCAGCCCGATGCTCGGGACCTGGTCCTGCATCGCAGGCGTCGCCTCGTTGGCGACGGGCTCCACGCGGAGTGCCGCGAGCACCGGCTGGGCCGGCTCGGACGCCTGCGTGAACACCTGCTCCTGCGGGCCGTTCCGCCAGGACGGGTTGCTGACATACTGCTCGTGGCTCGCCCGCAGCAGCGAGGCGGCCCCTAAGCCGAACACCAGGATGGAGGTAGACAGCAGGATCGCGGCAAGCAGGAAGCGAAAGCCGGGAAGCATTGACGGGTTGCGAATTTCCGCCCCGGCGGCGTGTGGCCAGGGCCCATGAGCCATCTGAACGCGGTGACGGTACTGCTTGCCGCGTTCGCCACGCGGGGATTCGAGCTTAAAGCGGTGGCGAATCAGGCTGATTCGACCATATCGCAACGCCTCCGCGCCGTTCCGTAAAAAACGGGGCGGGTGACTCCGGCAATCTACGGCGTGATGCGATTTCCGCCCCGTGATGCAACGGAGCAACTGTGTGCGATTGCATCACAAATTGCACAATCAGGCACAAATCAGCCTGCAATGTCTTGAATGTGCCGCTATCTTCGGTCATCTGGCCGTTAACGGTCCGGACGGGGCCCGGGGACTATACAAGAGCGATGATGATCAAACATTTTCTGACGATATGCGCTGCCGCAACAGTCGCTGCGGCGGGAACCTCGCTCGCACAAGCCCAGAGCTATCCGGTCCAGCAGGCGCCGAGCTACGGCGCGCCGGCCGAATATCGCCCCGGCGACCGCACGCCGAATTTCGACTCGCTGGACGACGAGGACGACGCGATGCCGCAGGCCTCGCTGCCGCCGCCCGGCCCGGATCCGCGCTATGGCCGCCCCGTTGGCCCGCCGGTCTATTCCGCTGCCCCGCCGCAGGGCCCGGTGATGTCGCCGGATGATCCCCGTTATGGCCGTCCCGCCGGCGCTCCGCCCGTCTATTCGGCTGCGCCGCCGCAGGGTCCCGTGATGTCGCCCGACGATCCCCGCTACGGCCGCCCTGCCGGCCCGCCCCCGGTGATCTATGGCGATCGTTCGGGCCAGCCGCCCGCCAATGACGGCATGCGTCCGCCGGAAGCCGTCGGTGGCCCGGCCGCGACTGGAGCGGTCCAGGCCGGACAGCCCCCTGTCGGTGCCGATGGCCGGCCGATGTCGGTCGCCTTGCTGCCGCCCGAGGAGCAGCCCGACGCTGCGCCTGCGCAGCTGCCGCCGAATCTGCGCCGCCAGGAAGTGTCGCTGGCGACCAAGGAGCCGGCTGGCACGATCATCGTCGATACCCCGAACACCTATCTCTATTACGTCCTCGGCAATGGCCGTGCGATCCGCTACGGCGTCCGCGTTGGCCGCGACGGTTTCACCTGGACCGGCGTTCAGAAGATCACCCGCAAGGCCGAGTGGCCGGATTGGCATCCGCCGACCGAGATGATCGAGCGCCAGCCCTATCTGCCGCGTTTCATGGCCGGTGGCCCCGGCAATCCGCTTGGCGCCCGCGCGATGTATCTCGGCTCGACCGTGTACCGCATCCACGGCACCAACCAGCCCTCGACGATCGGCAAGTTCGTCTCCTCCGGCTGCATCGGCATGCTGAACGACGATGTCTCCGATCTGTTCGAGCGCACCAAGGTTGGCACCCGCGTGGTGGTGATGCCGGGCGGTCAGGCGCCGGGGACGGCGACGGCCTCGGCTGCGCCCGCGCCTGGTGGGCCGGCTCCAATGTCCGCTCAGGCCGGCCCCGTTCCGGGCACGCAGCCGACGGTGGTGCCGCCGCTGCCCGCGCCGGTGACCGTGCGCTAGGCACTACGAAACAGTTCAGATTGCGAAGGGCGTGCCAACGGCACGCCCTTTTCGTTTCAGGCCAGCTTCCGCGGCAGCTCATTGCCCTTGGTGAAGGCGTCGATCGCCTCGACCATCTGTCCGTAATGGATGCGAAGACCGTCCTCCGTGGCGTAGCCGAGATGCGGCGTCAGCACGAGATTGTCGAGCTTGCGGAAGGGATGATCGACCGGCAGCGGCTCGACCGAGAACACGTCGATGCCGGCGCCGGCGATCTTCCGCTGCTGCAAGGCCTCGAGCAGCGCCGCCTCATCGACAATTGGCCCGCGCGCGGTGTTGACGAGGAAGGCCGTCGGCTTCATTCGCGCGAGATCGTCGCGCCCGACCAGTCCGCGGGAACGCTCGCTCAACACCACATGGATGGTGACGATATCGGCCTTGGCAAACATCTCTTCCTTGGTGGCGTAGCCGACACCGGCCGCCGCGCACTTCTCCGGCGTCAGGTTCGGGCTCCAGGCGATCACGTTCATGCCGAACGCCTTCGCAATGCCCGCCATCTTGCTCCCGAGCTTGCCGAGCCCGACGACGCCGAGCGTCATCCCCTCGATCTCGACGCCGGCAAAGGTCTGCCAGGGCTCGCCCGCGTGCATGCGGGCATTCTCGCGGCCGATGCCGCGGGTCAGTTCCAGGATCAGGCCCATGGTGAGGGGGGCGGTCGGATCGCGCGAATATTGCGTGCCGCCGAGGACGACACCTTTCGCCTTCGCGGCCTCCATGTCGATCGAGGCGTTGCGCATGCCGGAGGTCAGCAGCAGCTTCAGCTTCGGCAAGCTCTCGAACAGGCTCTTCGGGAACGCAGTGCGCTCACGCATCGCGCAGATGATGTCGAAATCCGCCAGTGCGCTGGCCGCGGCGGCTTCCGAGGCGAAGGGATGGCTGAACACGGTGACGTCGACGCGGTCGGACAGTTTCGGCCAGTCGGCGACGTCTTGGGCGAGGTTGAAATAGTCGTCGAGAATTGCACAGCGCAGCCGCGTCATCAGCGTTCATCCAGGGCCAGAGTGTACGGCGAGAGGTGACGGCGCGAGGCGGGGGCGCCATCGTCGGAACCGGGCCATGGTTGCGCGCAATCACGCTAGCGCGCAAGCAGTCTGGGTCTTCAAAAATCCGATAGGTGCAAGGGGCTCAGAGGTCGCGGGGCTTCAGCCGGACCGGCGCATTCATGCCGTGCTTGGCGCGCCAGGCGGGGCCGGGGCCGCGCATGTAGTGCAGCTCGGGCCGGTAGGGGTTGAAGGCGGTGGCGAAGAAGCGCTTCCAGAAGCCTTTGACCTCGGACGCGAGTCCGGCCGCGTTCCCGGCCTCGGCCGGAACGGGAAAGGAGTGAGTCTCGATCAGAGCCATGACGGGCCTCGCTGTGCTCCCGTTCATTCTGAGCGGGGACGCTTTTGTCAGCGCGAGACCGAGCTTTCGCCTGATTTATTAAAAGATAGTTTCAATTGTCCGGATCGGGGGTCCGGATGGTGTCTATCCAGTATTCATCCGTGGTGAACGGAGGGAAAACATTGCCCTTTGGGGGCGGGATCGCTACATCGGCGGCAAGCAAATTTCCTCAAATCGAAGGTATTCGGGACCCATGGCGCGCCAGTTCGTCTATTTCATGCAGGGCCTGACCAAGAGCTACCCGACCCGCAAGGTGCTCGATAACGTCCATCTGTCGTTCTACCCGGACGCCAAGATCGGCGTGCTCGGCGTCAACGGCTCGGGCAAATCGACGCTGCTCAAGATCATGGCCGGCCTCGACAAGGAGTATAACGGCGAGGCGTGGGTCGCCCAGGGCGCCCGTGTCGGTTATCTCGAGCAGGAACCGCATCTCGATGCGACGCTCTCCGTGCGAGAGAACGTCATGCTGGGCGTCGCCAAGCAGAAGGCCATCCTCGATCGCTACAACGAATTGGCGATGAACTATTCCGAGGAGACCGCCGACGAGATGACCAAGCTGCAGGACGAGATCGAGGCCCAGGGCCTCTGGGATCTCGACAGCAAGGTCGACCAGGCCATGGACGCGCTGCGCTGCCCGCCCGACGATGCCGACGTGACGAAACTCTCCGGCGGTGAGCGCCGCCGCGTCGCGCTGTGCAAGCTGCTGCTCGACCAGCCTGACTTGTTACTGCTCGACGAACCGACCAACCATCTCGACGCCGAGTCGGTGTCATGGCTGGAAGGTCATCTGCGCAGCTACCCCGGCGCGATCCTGATCGTGACCCACGACCGCTACTTCCTCGACAACGTCACGAGCTGGATCCTCGAGCTCGACCGCGGCAAGGGCATTCCCTACGAGGGCAACTATTCGTCCTGGCTGGTGCAGAAGCAGAAGCGGCTGGAGCAGGAAGGCCGCGAGGACGCCGCGCACCAGAAGACGATTGCCCGCGAGCAGGAATGGGTCGCGTCCTCGCCGAAGGCACGCCAGGCCAAGTCCAAGGCGCGCTATCAGCGCTACGAGGATCTGCTCAAGCAGGCGAGCGACAAGCAGAGCCAGACCGCGCAGATCATCATCCCCGTCGCCGAGCGGCTCGGTGCCAACGTGGTCGATTTCGAGGGGCTCAGCAAAGGCTATGGCGACCGTCTCCTGATCGAGGATCTCACCTTCAAGCTGCCGCCCGGCGGCATCGTAGGCGTGATCGGCGCCAACGGCGCCGGCAAGACTACGCTGTTCAAGATGATCACGAAGCAGGAGCAGCCCGATAAAGGCACGATCACGGTCGGCGAGACCGTGCATCTCGGCTATGTCGACCAGTCGCGTGATGCGCTCGACGGCAACAAGAACGTGTGGGAGGAGATCTCCGGCGGCAACGAGCTGATCCTGCTCGGCAAGAAGGAAGTCAACTCGCGCGGCTATTGCTCGTCGTTCAACTTCAAGGGCGCCGACCAGCAGAAGAAGGTCGGTGCGCTCTCGGGCGGTGAACGCAACCGCGTGCATCTGGCAAAAATGCTGAAGTCCGGCGCCAATGTGCTGCTGCTCGACGAACCGACCAACGATCTCGACGTCGACACGCTGCGCGCGCTGGAAGAGGCTTTGGAAGACTTCGCCGGTTGCGCCGTCATCATCAGCCATGATCGCTGGTTCCTCGACCGCATCGCGACCCACATCCTGGCCTTCGAAGGCGACAGCCACGTCGAATGGTTCGAAGGCAACTTCCAGGACTATGAGAAGGACAAGATGCGCCGGCTCGGCCAGGACAGCATCATTCCGCATCGCGTGAAGTACAAGAAGCTGACGCGGTGATGTCGGCATGATGCGGCGGGCGCTCATCGCTGCGGTGATCGTCGTCACCTGCGGTTGGTCGCCCGCCCGCGCCGCCGACGCCGCTTTCACGCAGTTCATCGCCTCGCTCTGGCCGGAGGCGCAGGCCGCAGGCGTCTCCCGCGCGACGTTCGAGCAACAGACGCGCGGGCTCGAGCCCGACTACAGGCTGCCTGATTTGATCCTGCCGGGACGGCCCGCGACCGGCGCGCCGTCACAAGCCGAGTTCGTGCAGGTGCCGGCGGACTACGTCAGGGATGCCTCGATCGCGCGGCTTGCGAGTGAGGGGCAGCGGCTGCTGCAAAAATACAATTCCGCACTGACTGAGATCGAGAAGAAGTCCGGCGTGCCGGCGACCGTGATGCTCGCGATCTGGGGACGCGAGACCGACTATGGCCGCTACACGCTGCCCTACGATCTCGTGCGCGTGCTGGCGACGCAGGCCTATGTCGGACGCCGCAAGGACACCTATCGCAACGAGTTCATTCTCTCGCTGAAGATCCTCGACGAGGGCGTGGTGACGCGCAAGGACATGCGCTCCTCCTGGGCGGGCGCCACCGGGCTGACGCAGTTCCTGCCCTCGGAATATTACAAGCACGGCGTCGACTTCGACGGTGACGGCCGCATCGACATCTGGCACTCGGTGCCGGATGCCCTGGCGTCGGCCGCGCAGCAACTCGTCAACAAGGGGTGGCAGAGCGGTGTGCGCTGGGCCTACGAGGTGCAGGCGTCGGCGAAGGTCGATTGCACCACCGGCGTGCCCGAGGTGACGAAGCCGATCGGCCAATGGCTGCGCGAAGGCTTTGTGCCGGTGCGTGGGCAAAAGCTGAGCGCTGCCGAGCAGGCGCAGCCGGCATCGCTGCTACAGCCAGAGGGCACCTACGGTCCGTCATTCCTGACCACGAAGAATTACTTCGTCATCAAGGAATACAATTTCTCCGACCTCTATGTGCTGTTCGTCGGCCATCTCAGCGACCGCATGACGAGCCCGCTGCCGTTCGCGACACCGTGGTCGGCCTCCAAGCAAATGCGCACCAAGGACGTTGAGACGATGCAGCGCGGGCTGACGCGCGCCGGGCTCTACAAGGACAAGATCGACGGCAAGGCCGGCATGCAGACGCGCGCGGCACTCGGCGCCTATCAGAAGTCGGCAGGCCTCAAGGTCGATTGCTGGCCGAACGAAGAGGTGCTGCGCTCGATCCAGGCGGCGCGGTAGCGCGGCAAATAAAAAAGCCCGGCCGAGAGGCTCGGCCGGGCTTCGATCGCGGCGCGTATGCGCCGTGCGATCAGATCAGTAGCAAACGCGAACCGGGCGGACGACCCAGCCGTAACCGTCCCAATAGCGCTGACGCTGCCAGTAGCAGGGCGGGGGCGGCGGGCCGGGCTCGGCCACGTACACCGGGCCACCATAGGCCGGACGGCTCGACGCGATGGCACCACCGACGATGGCGCCGCCGAGGAGGCCGGCTGCAATGCCGACGCCGACGCCGTCATGGGCCTGGGCGGACGGCGTAGCGGTCACCAGCGAACCGGCGATCGTCGCAACCGTGAGGGCGGCAACAATAGTCTTCTTCATACTCTTGGCTCTCCTGAGAGATGGACGCACCTTGTTAGGAGCGTCCGGGGTTCAAAGGTTCCGCAGACTTTGATGGAATTGGCCTTGCAGCTAGGAAGCGCGCAAATGGTCAATCCGCGGTAAACGCACGCGGAGATGTGACGAGAAAAAGCGGTCTTTTTCAGGCCCCAAAATGAACAGCGCATCCGTAGTGAACCGGCCCAACTGAATCGCTTCAAGCGAACCGGTCTAACGCGCCTCAGCCACAGACTCTGACGCGGCGGACGCGCCAGGCGTAGCCGTCCCAAAAGCGCTGCTTCTGCCAGACGCAGCCATCGCCATAATAGTCGTCGGCGACGTAGCCCGGTCCCGGCGCGTAGTAGCGGGGCGGGTAGTAACCGGGGCCATAGCCCGGACCGGGTCCGTAATAATACGGAGAAGCCAGCGCGCCGCCGACAATGGCGCCGCCGATGATCCCGGCCGCAACGCCTGCGGCGACACCGCGCTGGGCATGAGCGGGTGTCCCGGCCGTCAGGGCCAGGATAGTGATGGCGGCAATTGCCAGGAGCGACTTCTTCATTGGCTGGACCTTTCGCACAAGCACGCGGGAACTCTTTGGGGAGCAGAGTTCCACACTTCGTTTGAATGATCAATGAACGGCACCTTTGCCCGGCTCGACCAATTGGTATGGACCGGAGCTCCGCCAGGGAGGCGATGATGGGCAATGCGCTGGTAAATGCACTGATCGCGGCCGGGATCGTCTTCGCGATCGGCTATGGCTGGATCACCCACCTCCAGAACCGCGGCCGGCGTTCGCGCGCAGGGGCCGGCAGTGACGGCGGCGACAGCTATTCAGGAGCGAATGACGGCTTCCTGGGAAGCTGGTTTTCCAGCGACAGCTCGGCAAGCTCGAGCGACGGCGGCAGTTGTTCCAGCAGCGATGGCGGCAGCAGCGGCGGGGATTGCGGGGGCGGCGCCGATGGCGGAGGAGGCGGTGGCGGTGACTAGATCCGGCCCATTCTTGATCCAGCGCAACGTCTTGATTTAGAGCCGTTCTAGGCTGTTTTCCGGCCAGTTTGGAATAGCTTCAAATACCGCTTTTTCCCTTTGCATCCGGACGGCCCGTTAAATATCGATGATGGCGCATCACCGAAGGGCCTACCGCTTCCATGATCGTTTGTTCCTGTAACGTGCTGAGCGATGACGACATCCGCGCCGCCGTCGCCGAGTCCGACGACGCCGTGCGCCACGCCAAGCAGGTCTATGGATGCCTCGGCTGTAGCGCCGAATGCGGCCGCTGCGCCCGCACCATCAAGACCATCATCGATGAAGCGCTTGGTCCGTGTGCCGCGTCTTGCTGCTCCGGTTGCCCGCACAGCCACACTGTGGCCGCCAATGATGAGACGGCCGAGCCCGCCCAGTTCGCCCTCGCCGCCTGCTGAAACTTTCCACATCGTAGGCTGAGCTTTTCCCCGGCTGCGCTCCCGTAGCCGGTTGCCCTCGTGTTTAAACTGACTTAGAAACATTCTAAAGTCGGTTAGGGCCGATTTGGACGCAAGATTTGGAGTGCATCATGCAGGGCGACGCAAAAGTCATCGACTATCTCAACAAGGCGCTGCGCCACGAGCTGACTGCAATCAACCAGTACTGGCTGCACTACCGCTTCCTCGACAATTGGGGCCTGCGCGACATGGCCAAGGTCTGGCGCAAGGAGTCCATCGAGGAGATGGAGCACGCCGACAAGCTCACCGAGCGGATCCTGTTCTTCGACGGCTTCCCGAACATGCAGGTGCTCGATCCATTGCGCATCGGCCAGAACGTCAAGGAGATCATCGAGTGCGATCTCGCTGCCGAGATGAGCGCGCGGGCGCTCTACCAGGAGGCGGCCGGCTATTGCAACAGCGCCAAGGACTACGTCACGCGTGATCTGTTCGAGAAGCTGATGAGTGACGAAGAGCACCACATCGACTTCCTCGAAACCCAGCTCGATTTGATCGGCCGCATCGGCCTCGAGCTCTACACCCAGAAGCACGTCGGCGGGCTCGAGGGCGAGGGGCACTAAGCTGCGGCTCCGCTCTCTCCCTTCGTCATGGCCGGGCTTGATGTTCAGACCGGGGACATAACTGACGGTTGTTCGGACACATCACTGACAGTTTGACCGCGGGTCAAGTCGATTGAGCCGACCTGCCAGCTGGCAAAGAAGACACCGTAACGGCCGTCGCGGTCGAGCGGCCTGACGGCCAGCTGCTC
>NZ_MZXW01000020.1 GCF_004123905.1 Bradyrhizobium betae | reverse complement strand
CAGAACCTTCGCAAGATGGCCAAGCTGATCCCAATGCCCACCTTGGGGTAGAAACCGCCAAAGCCATTGGGCCGCATCGCGCTGACGCCAATACATCCGATTACTGTTTCCCTTTTTCAACGGAATCGGTCAAAGGCGGCGGTCGGCCATGAGTCGGACAGCTTCTGCTCTACCCCTCGTACCCGACATGTCCCTTCGGTGTGCCAACCAACGCGATGGGTCATGTGGCGACATTTCGTCGAGGCTGAGGTATGGTCGCGGCAAAGACCACTGCGAGAACTCTCGTGTCCCATCTCCACAGCGCCGCATTTGATGCAGACATAGAAACCGTGCGACGTCTTTTAGATGCGGGCGTGTTGCCTGACCAGCGCGACAAGAAAGGTTATACGCCTCTACTATGGGCGAGCTTTCGAGCCGCGGTCGGAGATCAAGTACCTGTAATCCAAGCGCTCCTTGCGGCCGGCGCAGACCCGGACGCAATCACCAGCGCAGGGGATTCAAGTTGCCTGATCCTCGCGGCACAGAGCGGATGCGAGGAGGCAGTAACGGCGCTAGTCGCTGGCGGCGCCAATGTTAATCATTCCGCTGACGGCGTGACTGCTTTGATGGTGGCAGCCCGCAAGGGCGACACGGAGGTTGTTAGGCTTCTGCTCCAACTGGGGGCCAATCCGGCCGCTCGCGCCGGACGTTTTGCGGCCGCCGACTATGCAAGACCCGGTGGGCACGATGATTTGGCGAACTTGCTCGACCAGAGCACAACTGGGCCGTTTTCGACTTCTGCTTAGGGTCATTCTCGACGGTTTCGGCTGAGTCTATCGGTTAGTTGATGTCCGCTTCTGTCCAAAACCGCCATATCAGATCGTGGCCAAGACGCCGACTGGATCAGGGAGGCTGCCAAGAACAAGGGCGCGTGGAAATAGACGGAGGGTCCAGAAGTCAGTCTCCCGTCGGGCAAAACACCCCGCGCAAATTCTCCACCCCGCTTGTCAATCCTCTCCGGCAAAAATATTCCACTTTGCCGAAATTCGGATTTGTCGTACACACGACACACCCTGGCCCGAGACAAGGGGCGGATCGCGATCGTCACGAACCGCGGGCCTGGGAGCGATGGACGCGACGGCGTCGGGCGCGACGAGCTTTGCAGGGCGGGAAACCGTGAGCAGGAGTTCTCGCGCCGACGACACGGCGCCGACAGCGTCTTCGCATGGCTTCGGGCGTGAGCACACGCCAGCGCTCGAAGTCCCAGCGAAGACGTGCGCGGACGGCCAAGTCGTGTGGTCCTGACGCCCGGGGTCTGTGCGTCAAGTCCTGTGGTGATGTGTGATGTCCAACCGGGCGCGCGCGTCAGCCATCCGCAGGACGACGGGGGCAATAGTGCATCGCTCCCCGGGGAGAGCACGAAGTACGCCGTAACCCATCGCGCAGGGAAGGCCGAGCATCGGCTGAGCCTGTGGTCCACCCCGTGTGCATTTTTACGGCGCACGGATCGCGGGTGCCGCCGGCGCCCGGCCTTCCCTGCGCCCTTGTTTCGACAGGGGCAAAAGGACGACGCAAGACTCGGGCGAAACGCGCCGCGAGAATGCGATGTCATGTCTGCGGTTCGGGATGCGAGTTGAACAAGCGAAACCAGTGCACAACACTCCGTCATTGCGAGCGCAGCGAAGCAATCCAGGCCGTTACCGCGGAGGGATTCCGGATTGCTTCGCGGAGCCTGTCATCGGGCCGCGCTTCGCGCGGACCCGGTGGCTCGCAATGACAACGTTGAAGCACCGACCTCCCTGCGAAAACTGGCGCTTCTGCCACGCTGCAAGACCCGTTACACTCCCCTTCCCCGCAATTGAAGTCGACACGCAATGACTCCCTTCGTTCCCCAGATCGCTCTCTACCGCAACTGGCTCACCGCGCAGCGCGGCCTCTCCTTTGCGAGCTACGAAGACATGCGGCAATGGTCGGTGCGCGATCTCGACGGTTTCTGGCGCAGCATCTGGGATTATTACGATCTGCAATCGCCGACGCCGTTTGCGGCCGTGATCACCGAGCGCAAGATGCCCGGCGCGGTCTGGTTTCCGGGCGCGCAGGTCAACTACGCACGGCAGGTGTTCCGGCATGTCGACGCGGCGCATGCCGCGGGCCTGCCCGCGATCGTCAGCTGTGGCGAGGACGGCAGGATCACGGAGACAAGCTGGCCGGAGCTGCGGCGCAAGGCGGCTGCGCTTGCGCTGCATCTCAAGGACAAGGACATCAAGCCCGGCGACCGCGTCGCGGCGTACCTGCCCAACATCCCCGAGACCATCATCGCGTTTCTCGCAAGCGCCAGCATCGGCGCGATCTGGAGCGTCTGCGCGCCCGACATGGCCGCGCCCGCCGTGATCGACCGCTTCAAGCAGATCGAGCCAAAGGTTCTGATCGCCTGCGACGCCGTCACCTATGCCGGCCGTTCGCACGATCGCAAAGACGTCGTCGCGGAGCTGCGGCGATCGTTGCCGACGGTCGCGCATGTCATCCTGCACAGCGAGGCCGCCGCACCCGCCGCGCCAGACGCGCGGCTCTCCGACATCGTCGCAAGGACGGGCGCGGCGATCGACGCGTTCGAGCCGATGTGGCTGCCGTTCGATCACCCGCTCTGGATCGTCTATTCCAGCGGCACCACCGGCCTGCCGAAGCCGATCGTGCACGGGCATGGCGGCATCGTCATCGTGGTGCTGGCGCTGCTCGGCCTGCACAACGACATCGGCTGCTCCTATCATCCGAACTCGTTCGGCGAGCGCTATCACTGGTACTCTTCGACCGGCTGGATCATGTGGAATTCGCAAATCGGCGGCCTGCTCAGCGGCACCACCTGCTGCATCTTCGACGGCAGCCCCGGCGGCGCCAGGGACAAGCCGGACTGGACCACGCTGTGGCGCTTCGTCGCGCAGTCGAAAGCGACCTTCTTCGGCGCGGGCGCGGCGTTCTTCGCCAATTGCGCCAAGGCCGAGATCGAACTTGCTGCCGCCGGCGACCTATCGCAGCTGCGCTGCCTCGGCTCAACCGGCTCACCGCTGAGCGCCGATACGCAAGCCTGGTTCAACGACCGCTTCGCCGTGTTGTCGAAGACCAACGGCAGCAAGGCGCAGGCCGACATCTGGTGGGCGAACATCTCCGGCGGCACCGATTTCGCCGGCGCCTTCATCGGCGGCAATCGTGAACTACCGCAGACGCCGGGCGCGATGCAGTGCCGCCTGCTCGGCGCAGCCGTCGAAGCCTTCAGCGAACAAGGCCGCGCCGTCACAGGCGAGGTCGGCGAGCTCGTCTGCACCGAGCCCATGCCGTCAATGCCGCTCTATTTCTGGAACGACAAGGACGGTGCGCGCTATCGCTCCAGCTATTTCGAGACCTACCCGGACAACTTTGACGGCAGCGGCCGCGGGCCGGTGTGGCGCCACGGCGACTGGCTCAAGGTCGACCCTGATGGATCCTGCATCATCTACGGCCGCAGCGATGCCACCATCAACCGCCACGGCCTGCGCATGGGCACCAGCGAGCTCTATTCCGCGATCGAGGCGCTGCCGGAGGTGCTCGATAGCCTCGTCGTCGACCTCGAATATCTCGGCCGCGACAGCTACATGCCGCTGTTCGTGGTGCTGCGCGACGGCGTGGTCTTCGACGGCGCGATGCAGGCGAAAATCAACAAGGCGATCGAGGCCGGCCTGTCCCGGCGTTTCCTGCCGAATGAAATCTTCGCCGTCGCCGAGATCCCGCGCACGCTCTCGGGCAAGAAGCAGGAGCTGCCGATCAAGAAGCTGTTGCTCGGCCAGCCGGTCGAGAAAGTCATCAACAAGGAGGCGATGGCCAATCCCGCCTGCCTCGATTGGTATCTCGCCTTCGCGCGCGATTATCTGGCGCGGACGGCATGAGCGGCCATCAAGCACCTCCGAAATTGGAGGGATCGAGATTCCTGTTCTCCGACGGCGGGATCGGCGGCCATCCGGGAAATTTGTACCAGCCAGGCGGCACGGGCGCGTCTTCTGCCGGGCGGGCAAGGATGTGATGCCGCGCACGGGCGTGATGTGCCGGCGCGGCGGCCGCCGACGCGCATGTCGAAATCAGGAGGACCAAGGCCAGGACAGACCGCATCGCATGTGCTCCAGACGTCCACCCGGGCTGTCATGTGGTACGGGAACCAGGTTCAAACGATGCACCGCAACGTCACGATGTCTCACATCGGCGGCATCGGAGATCTCCCCAATTGCGCCAGTCCCGTTTGCACTCCGTTCACCGATCGCCGCTAGATCAGGACAGTTCTTCCGCGACGAACAGCTGACATGGCCGATCTCAACGCCGTCCTCACCAGGCTCAACGACCGTCTGCTCCGCCTCGAGGGCGAGCTGTTCGTGCTGCGCTCGCTGGCGCGCGCGACGCTGACGGCGGGCGACGACCATGCGCAGCGGATGCGCAAGCTGGTCGAGGCCGCAAAGATCGCGCTCGACGACGAGGCCAAGCGCGAGCTCGACAAGCCGACACGCAAATATGTCGATGCGGCGACCGCGCTGGTGGAAGAGCTGCTGGTCGAGCCGACCCAGGCGCGGCCGTTGTTCACCGTCATCGATGGCGGCCGGCGCGACTGAACACGTCAGCTCGGAGGCGTCGCACCGGGATCAGCGGCTTCGGCCTTCAGCCGGCTGAGGCCCGCCTCGATGATCGCGATCTCTTCGTCGATCTTGCCGATCGGCAGGCTGAAATCATAACCGGACCTGCTCTTCAGATCGACCGCGAGCCGCTGCCTGTGCATCATCAGCTCGTCGAGGCCACGACGGTTCTTCAGACGCACATAGGCGTCCACGATCTGCTCAATCGCGCTCGGCATGAAATCGGTCCCGGCGAAAAAACCCGCGCGGCGCACCCACGCCGGCGGGATATTTCGGTGTCGCGGTACGCAATACAAATCCGCGACGGATTCGTCGATACGCCCGGTTGGTTGAGAAGGTATTACCGCCTGATGATTTCGTGATGCGCGGCATGAAAAAGCCGCTGGCATTCACGCCAGCGGCCAAAGCCGGGTTCGAAAACGGATCCGGAATGAAATGTGGCCAGCCCCGGTTGGCGCAGTTCTAGCGGCAAACCGGGGACGCTTCTGTTACAAACCAAACACAGGAACCGGCATGTTCACCATTTGCCGTCCGACCGTGGCCGTACGGCAACGCTAGTCGATGACGCAGGCATATTTGCGCGGCAGCCTACGATAGGCGCTGTAGCGGTAATACGGGCGGTAGGCGTAGCCGCGATAGAGCGCCGGCGGCTCCTCGCCGTAATAGGCACCGTGGTAGAAATTATAGACCGGCCCTTCCGCGCAACGATAGGCGTCCCAGGTCGGACCGATAAAGGGCGCAACCCCGGTCTCAGGTGGCACCGCCGGATATGGACCGCCTGCGCGGGCCGGGGCAGCCACGATCAGTGTCGCAAGAAGGACAAACCACGCGCTTCGCATGCACTTGCTCCCGAGCCGGTGCCGTGCGCGCATGGAAGCACCGGAACGACCGGCCGCGCAATCGCGGAGTTCGGCGCGCCGTGCGCCCCGCGCATTGTTGATAACCGGCACAAACGGCGCGCGGGTGGTGACAGGGCGCACCGACGTGTTATCGGGGGTTGACGCAGTTGCGAGACGGATCGGACCCCCATGCGCATTACCCTCGTCGGCTCCCGCCATTTCGGTGTGACCACCCTGAACATGCTCCGGGAGCACAGCGTCTCGATCGTGCGGGTTGTCGTCGCCGACGCCGAGGACCGCCTCGCCGCGGCTGCCCAGGCAGCCGGCATCGAGGTGGCGGTCCAGGCCAATCCGAAGCTGGTGGTGGCCGCCGAGATCGCCCCCGACACCGACCTGATTATCACCGCCCACAGCCACGCCCGGATTGGCAAGGATGCCCTCGCGGCCTCCAGGCTCGGCGGGATCGGCTATCACCCCTCGCTGCTGCCGCGCCATCGTGGCAAAGCGGCGGTGGAATGGACCATCAAGGAAGGCGACCCGATCGCCGGCGGCACGATCTATCACCTCGCCGACCGCATGGATGCCGGCGCCATCGCCGCCCAGGAGTGGTGCTTCGTCAAGAAAGGCGAGACGGCGCGGGAACTATGGGAGCGCGCGCTCGCCCCGCTCGGGCTCAAATTGCTGGCCGATGTGATCGACTACGCCAAGGTCCACAAGGCGCTGCCGTCCAAGATTCAGGACGAGCAGTTCGCCACCTCGGCACCGAGTCTCTCCTGAGTCGTCTCCTGACGTTAAGGATTAACGTGAAGCCGCGTTGATTCTGCTTCGAAAATTGGAGTCGAAAACACAAATAAACTATTGTTTCCACAGGAACAATTTTCGCTTTGGCATTGCAACAAATTTCCGTCACATTTGGTCCGGATAAGCGACAGCATATCAGACACATCCAAGGACGGAATTCATGCGTTTTGCCCGCATCGCGGCGTTCTGTGCCGTTTCAGTTTTCTCCGGCACCCTCGCCGCTCCCGCCTTCGCCCAGACCCCCTATGACGGCAACTGGCAGGTCACCATCGTCACCAAGAGCGGCACCTGCGAGCCGACCGCGAGCTCGATGCTGACGGTTGCCGACGGCAGGATCACCGCACCCGGCGCTAACGTTTCCGGCACCATCGGCAGTGGGGGACTTGTGAAAGTTTCGATCAATGGTGCATATGCCAACGGTCAACTCAGCGGCAACGCCGGATCGGGGAAGTGGAATGGAGCATCTGCAGGCATACCGTGCAGCGGGCGATGGGAAGCATCGCGCCAATAAGCAATTTGGAACCAGCGTCCCAGGCCGGCGGCTGCTGATTGCGGCCGCCGTTTTGTTTGCGGCGGGGTTCGTCAACTCTGAAAGCCAGGCCCAGTCCGGCCCGTTTGCCCCGCTTGCTGGCAGCTGGAGCGGCGCCGGCACCGTCACGCTGGATGACGGCTCGACCGAGCGTATCCGCTGCCGGGCCAAATACGCGCCGATCGGACCGACCATGGAGATGTCGCTGACCTGCGCCAGCGACGCCTACAAGTTCAACCTCGGCGCCAACGTCAGGGCTGAAGGCGGCGCCATCGCCGGCAACTGGTCCGAGGCCAGCCGCAACATCTCCGGCTCGCTCCAGGGCCGCGGTGCCGGCGGCAACTACGAGCTGGTCGCCTCGACCGCCGGCTTCAACGCCAACATTTCGCTGAAGACCAGCGGCAACAAGCAGAACGTGACGATGCGCGCAGACAGCCAGTTCCGCGGCGCCAACATCTCGATGTCGAAGTAGGACGACAGCACGGTGACACGACAATCGACCCGGCGACCTCGCCGGGTCTTTTTTATGCGTTCGGCACGAACGCGGTGACCTCGATCTCGACCTTGGCCCGGTCGTCCACGAGACCGCCGATGTAGAGCAGCGTCGAAGGCGGGAAATTGCGTCCCAGCGTCTCCTTCCACGCCGCGCCGATGCCGGCGCCGGCCGCCTCATACTCACTGCGGCTGGTCAGGTACCAGGTCAGGCGGACAATGTGCTCGGGGCCGGCTCCGGCCTCGCCCAGCAGCTTGATGATCCGCTTCAGCGCGGCGGCGACCTGCGCCGCCATGTCCGGCGCGTAATTGCCGGTCTCGTCGCCGCCGGTCTGCCCCGCCAGCACCACCCAGCGGCCCGGCCCTTCCGCCACGACACCGTGAGAGAAGCCGCGCGGTTTTTTCCACTCGGCCGGCTGCAAGATTTGCATGAGCGAATATCTCCCGATTTTCTCGTTGTTCGGCGTTGGCTTAGCACGCCGCGCTGCATCGCTGCATCCGCAGATTTGGGCGTTGCAAACGGCATTGATGTCGCCGATACCGGCCTCCCCTCAGGACTTTGCCCCCACATCTCGCCCGATGAGCACGACACCGTCCAAAACGATGGCTGCACTGTGGATGGCCGGCTGGCTGTCCCTGACGCTCGTCATGGCGGTGGCGGGACGCGAAGCCGTGCGCGAAATGAACGTCTTCCAGGTGATGGAGGTGCGTTCGCTGGTCGGTCTCTGCCTGCTCTATCCGATGATCCGCCGCGCCGGCGGCTTTGCAAAGCTCCAGACCAGGCGGCTGCCCCAGCACATCGCGCGCAATTTGATCCACTATGTCTCGCAGCTCGGCTGGTTCTTTGCGCTGACATTGATCCCGATCGGCCAGGTGGTGGCGATCGAGTTCACGATGCCGATATGGACCGCGATCCTCGCCGCGAGCTTTCTGTCCGAGCGCATGACATCGTGGAAGATCGCGGCGATCGTGCTCGGACTCGTCGGGGTCATCGTCATCGTGCGGCCTTCGACCGGCGAGATCAATCAGGGACAGTTGATCGCACTCGGCGCGGCGATCGGCTTCGGCGTCTCCATGGCGCTGGTCAAATCGCTGACCCGCACCGAGAGCGCGCTCGCGGTCCTGTTCTGGATGCTGGTGGTGCAGTCGGTCGCGGGCGTCCTGCCGTCGCTCTACGTCTGGGCCTGGCCGCCCGGCCACATCTGGGGCTGGGTAATGGTGATCTCGATCTGCGGCACGTTCGCGCATTACTGCCTCGCCAGCGCGATGCGCTATGCCGACGCAACGGTCGTGGTTCCCATGGACTTCCTCCGGGTTCCACTTACAGCGACCGCAGGCTGGCTGCTCTATTCCGAACGGCTCGACGCCTGGACCGTGCTCGGCGCAGCGCTGATCCTGTGCGGCAATCTCCTGAATTTGAAACCGGCGCCGCCGGGTCCTGCCCGCGCGCAGTGAACCCGCGCACTGCTTCGCGCGACAAACAAATTGGTCGAGCGTGATTTGGATCACGTTGGAGGGGCATTCCAGCGTGCAACACTCGGCCGCAAAGCAATATGTGGCTGTGTTTTGCTTGCACGAGGCCGGGCGATTTCGTGTAAGTTTGGTGCCAGTTTGTTGCTGCCTGCAATTCGATTCTGTTGGGGATTTCAGATGCGCACTCTCACCTTCCTCGCTTCGCTGATGTGCATGGCATTGTCGATCAGCGCCGCCAAGGCCGACCGCCGCGTCGCTTTCGTCGTCGGCAACGGCGCCTACAAAAATGTCGCGCAATTGCCAAACCCGCCGATCGACGCCAAGGCGATGGCGTCGACGCTGCGCAATGTCGGCTTCGAGGTGATCGAAGGATCCAACCTCACCCGTGACCAGATGACGGAGAAGCTGCTCGACTTCGGTCGCAAGGCCCAGGGCTCCGATGTCGCGGTGTTCTATTACGCCGGCCACGGCATCGCCGTCGGCGGCTCCAACTATCTCCTGCCGGTCGATGCCGACATCAAATCGGAAATGGACGTCAAGCTCGGCGCCGCCATCAACATCGACCTGACGCTCGACCAGACCATGGGCGATGCCAAGGTCAAGCTCGTCTTCCTCGACGCCTGTCGTGACAATCCCTTTGCCGCCAAGATCAAGTCGAACTCGGCGACCCGCAGCGTCAATGTGCAGAGCGGCCTTGCCGAAATGAAGTCCGGCGAAGGCACGCTGATCGCATTCGCCACCGGCCCGGGCCAGACCGCGCTCGACGGCCAGGAGGGCAACAACAGCCCGTTCACCCGCGCCCTGATCGACAACATCACCAAGCCCGGCGTCGAGATCCAGCAGGCAATGACCTCGGTACGCGCCCAGGTCAACGAAGAGACCCACAAGGGCCAGCTTCCCTGGGGCCATACCAACCTGATCGGCGCAGTCTATCTCAACCAGGCGCCGACGACCCAGGTCGCCAATGCGGCGCCTACCGCGGCAGGCATCGTGCCGGCGGCGAGCGGCAGCAACGACGGTGTCGAGCTCGAATACTGGCGCTCGGTCAAGGAATCCAACAAGCCGGAAGAGCTCAACGCCTATCTCTCCGCCTACCCGAACGGCCAGTTCAAGGCGCTGGCGCTGGCGCGGCTTGCCGCGATCAAGAGCGGTCCGTCGACCACGACCCGCAACCTCAACGGAGGCGTCGATCCCGCGACCTTCACCGATGACGCGACCCAGCTCACCGAAGACCAGATCGGCCTCGACAAGGGCCAGCGCCGCGACGTGCAGCGCCGCCTGACCGGGCTCGGCTTCGACACCAAGGTCACCGGTGCCTTCAGCGAGGAAACCCGTACCGTGCTCAAGCGCTGGCAGGCCGCGCGCGGCTATCCGTCGACCGGCTACCTCAACAAATTCCAGCACAAGGCGCTGCTCTCCGAGATCGTGGCGGCCGCCCCGGCCACCGCGAGCGAGGACAGCCAGAAGCCGGCCCGGCGTGCTCCGGCCCAAGCCCAGCAGAGCGCACCGGCGCAGCATCGCGGCGGTGGCGGCGATGCCGGCGCGGCCTTCGTCGGCGGTGTCGTCGGCGGCATGATGGGCGGCATGTTCCGCCGCTGAGGCGAGATCAGATCGCAAGCACAAAAGCCCGGCTCGCGCCGGGCTTTCTTGTTGCTAATAGTCCTGGCTAGTAATCTTGGCTAGTAATCTTGGGTGAACCAGGGCACCAGCGTTCGGATGCGCGGCATCGCCTGCGTCGTAATGCTGCTCCGGGCCATCTCTGCGATGCGCGGCGCCAGCGATGAGAGCTCGCCACGGCGGGTCACCAGAAGCAGCTCACGAAAAAATCCAGGACCCGGCAAAGGCAGAGCGCTGACTTGAGCCGCATGCGCGAGTCCCTGCAACAGACACAGCGGCGTGGTGATCGCCACGCCCATGCCTGTCGCCACCATGGCGACCAGACTGTCCGAGGTGTCGAACTCGAAGGCCCGTGGCGGCCGAATGCCCAGACGGCTCAGATGGCGCTCGACCTGAGCCCCTGCCCAGGAACGCTCGCTGTACCGAACCAGGCGATGTCGGGCGAGAACCTCCCGCAGATCAAGGCCGGCAAATTCGGCCTCCATGCCGCGCGGCACCACCAACAGATTTGGCTCGCGATAGAATGGGAAGCGCTCGACATCATACAGATCATCCATTGCATCGCATGTGATCGCGGCCTCGATCTTGCGATTCATCAGCGCCTCGGCATGTGAGTGAGCGAGACCCGACCATACGGACAGGCTCAGTGCGATCTCGCCCGTCATGAGTTCTTTCACGAGATGCGCGCCGACCGTGGCCGCATAGGAGTCGATGACGCCGAGCCTCAGATCAACCCGTTCAGACTGTTCCGCCGCGCCCCGGAGCGCGCTGACAAGTGCATCAAAGTCGCGGTTCAGATCGAGAACCCGGCTCGTCAGGATACGCCCCGCCCGGGTCGGCGTGAGCGGCCTGCGGGTCCGGTTGAAGAACGCGACGCCGAGCGCGGCTTCGGCACGCCGGACCGCCTGGGACACGGCGGATTGCGTCATCCCGAATTGGCGGGACGCCTCGAGCATGCTGCCGGAGTCCGCGACAGCCGCGACAATCTGTAGGCTTCTCAGGTCGGGGACGGGTGGCTGCATTCCTCTACTTAAGCAAAAGTCATATGAAGATGCAAATTTCCTTCATTATATGAATTATCCTTGTAGCAAAGCCGCATTCGACAGCACAATCCGCGCTATCCTAACAATTAAGCAGTGCCGAGCCGATGAGCGAGAAAGCGGATATTCTGGTGATTGGCCTCGGTGCCATGGGCAGCGCGACGCTCTATCAACTGGCCAAGCGCGGGGTGAAGGCAGTTGGCCTTGATCGCTTCGCCCCTCCCCACACGATGGGGTCCAGCCACGGCGAAACCCGCATCACCCGACAGGCCGTCGGCGAGGGCCGCGATTACGTACCGCTGGCCCTGGATTCGCACCGGATCTGGCGTGAGCTCGAAGCCGAGACGTCTGCCGAGCTCCTGAACCCCTGTGGCCTCGTCGTCATGGCACCCGGCGTTGGCGAGACGTCGCACCACGGCAAGCCTGATTTCGTCGCGCGCTCGATCGGGGCAGCTCGTGACTTCGGCATCGCTCATGAAGTGATCGACGGGCGAGAAGTGGCTTACCGCTTCCCCCAATTCCTGAACCTCGCGGGCGACGAGAAGGCCTATTACGAGCCCGGCGGGGGATACGTTTTCCCGGAACGCTGCATCAAGGCGCAGCTGACGCGCGCGGAGCAACTGGGAGCCACGATACGCACGGGGGTCGAAGTTCTCTCAATCGCGCAGAGAGGCTCCGCCGTTCGGGTGGAAACGTCGTCAGGCACATTCGACGCGGACCAGGTGGTGGTGTCGGCCGGCGGCTGGAATGCTCACCTGCTCGGCGCGCCATTTGACCGCGTGCTCAGCGTGAAGCGGCAGGTGCTGCATTGGTACGAGCTCGACGACACCAGCGCCTATCGCGCCAACGCGCCCGTCTTCATCTGGATGCACGGCGCGACTGACGTCGATTACCTCTACGGCTTCCCGCCCCCGTCCGGCGATCGTCGCCTCAAGGTCGCGACAGAGCAGTACGAGACCAGCACGACGGCCGATACAGTCGACCGCGCCGTTGATTCCGGGGAGTCGGCTGAGATGTACCGCAAACACGTCGAAGGGCGGCTCGCGGGCGCCACGCCGCGCGTCGCACAGGCGGCCGCCTGCATCTATACGGTGACGCCCGATCGGGGTTTCATCATCGACCGCCATCCCGAGCAGGACAGAATTTTTGTCGTCTCGGCCTGCTCGGGCCACGGCTTCAAGCACTCGGCAGGTATTGGCAATGTCGTGGCCGGGATGGTGACCGACGGCCGAAGCGCGATCGACCTCAGCCCATTCTCCATCTCCCGATTTTCGTGACGTTTGGCACGAGCCTTGTATCTTGAACGAGCCTTGTATCTTGAAAATGTGCGCGCAACGCGCGTCGTGATTACAATCCTGGAGGCGTCATCCGATGAGAGACATTGTCCGTTCCATGATGACAGGAGTCGCGGCGCTGCTGATGCTTGGCAGTGCCCAAGCAGCCGATGGCGTCGATGCCATCAAGCAGCGCGGCACGTTGAACGTCGGCGTCAAGGCTGACTACAAGCTCTTCGGCTTCCGCGATCCCACGGGAAACGTTGTCGGCATCGAGCCGGATCTCGCCGCAGACATCGCCAAGCGCCGTGGCGTCAAACTCGAACTCGTTCCGGTCGCGGCCTCCAACAGAATCGAATTTCTGCAGCAGGGAAAGGTTGACCTGCTGATCGCGACCATGGCGGACAGGCCGGAACGCCGCCGCGTCGTTCAAGCCATCGAACCGCTGTATTATTCTGACTACGTGAACATCCTTCTCAACAAGAAGGCGGGCATCAAGGACTGGGCCGACCTCAAGGGAAAACCCGTCTGCGCCACGTCGGGAGCCTGGTACAACAAGGACGTCGCCAAATCCTACGGCCCCGAGATTGTTGCGTTTGACGGCTCGGAGAAACCTCTGTTCGCCATGAAGCAGGGCAACTGCATCGGTTATGTCTACGATCAGACCTTCCTGCAGGGTAAGCTGCTGGAGGACGAGTGGAAGACGGATTATGACCTCCTGCTGAAAGGCGTTCTGCCTTCGCCGTGGATGATCGCCGTTGCGCTCGAAAATACCAGCCTTCAGAAGCTGCTCGAAGATACGACCAAGGACTGGATGAAGACCGGATTCATCGTGGCAGCGGAAAAGAAGTGGGGCATTGCGCCGACCGAGTATTCGCTCTCCATGCACGAGCAATTCAAGGACAAATGAGTGCATGAGGCGGAGCGTCAGAACGGTCCTGCGCTCCGAACAGATCGAACCAATGCACTGATACGAGGCATCGCCTCAACATCTCGGTGTCGCGCAACATGCAGGCAATCGGCGACTGGTTTCAGCGGCTCTACGAGACGACGGGGCTGAATTTCTCCGTGTTCTACGATGCGTACGACTGGGGCCGCTACTTCGGCGGCCTCAAGATGACGCTGCTTCTGAGTGTCACGACCATCGTGCTGAGCCTCGCCATCGGCGCGGTTGGCGCCTTGATGCAAGGCAGTCCGTCGATGTTGCTGCGGCTGCCCGTCAATGCTTTCGTCGTGGTGTTCCGCAACACGCCCCCGCTGGTCCAGCTCTTCTTTTTCTATTTCGGCCTCGGCACCATGCTTCCGGCCGTCGAGGCGGCGGGCATGCGCGTTCCGCTGCTGAGCAACGTTCAGTGGGCCATCATTTCGCTGTCACTGTTCGCGGCTGCCTTCAACGTGGAAATCTTCCGCTCCGGCATTGAGGCGGTGCCGAGGACGACGATCGAAGCTGCAGAGGCGCTCGGATACACGCGCCTCAAGGCTTACGTCCATATCGTCCTTCCGCTGGCCGTCCGCGTCTGTCTTCCCGCACTGAACAACAACCTCGTCAACCTGCTCAAGACGACCACCCTCGCCTACGCGATCGCCGTTCCCGAGACGCTGTACGCGGTCAAGCAGATCTGGTCGGAATCGCAGAATGTCCTCGAAATGATGATCGTATTGCTGGCGACCTACGGCATCCTTGTTGGCGTCCTCGTCTGGCTGATGCATCGGTGGGAACGGGCGATGCACATCCCCGGTTATGCGCGATGAAGACAGCCGGCTCCGAGCACAGGCCCGCCGTCCTTTTGCCGTACCGTCTCGCGCCGACCAGGATGTCCATTCGGATCGGCCCGCTGTCCGCGGCCATCCTCTGTTTCTGCATCATGATGGCGGCATCCACCGCGTGGGCACAGACCGCACCGACGATGCTGTCCCCGCTGCAGGTCATCGTGAAGTGGTCACCGCTCCTGCTGCAAGGATTCGCCTTCAACATCCTGATCTCCCTGCTGGCCATGCTGTTGGGGACCGCCGCCGGGCTTGGCCTGGGTCTGGGATTGCTGTCGGAGTTCCGGCCGCTCGCCGCCGTCAGTTGGCTCCTCACTCAATTCTTCCGCAACGCGCCCTGGCTGGTGTTGCTGTTCTTCATCATGTTTCTGGTGCCCTTCCAGATCACCGTCTTCAAGACGACCATCCCGTTGCCGGACTGGATCAAGGCGACGGTGGGCTTTGCATTGCCCGTCATGGCGAATGTCGCCGAGGTCGTGCGTGGCGCCGTCCGCTCCATTCCGTCGACGCAATGGGAGGCGGCGGAATCGCTCTCGTTCACGCGGCGCCAGACGATGTGGCTGATCATGCTGCCACAATGCATCAAGCGCATGCTGCCGCCCTGGATGAACGTCTACGCGCTGGTCGCGATGTCCACGGTGCTGGCATCGATCGTCGGTGTTTCGGAAATGCTCACGCTGACGGCGCAGGTCCATGCCGCCGAAGGCGGCAGACCGGAACTGTTCGCACCGCTCTACGGCTTCGCGCTGCTGTGCTTCTTCCTCTACTGTTATCCGATCAATCTCTGGACCGCTCGTCTCGAGCGCCGGTTCCGCGTACGCTGAGGGAGCAGAGCATGGCCACGAGCTGGACTCCGGATCAGCCTATCGTCCAATGCGTCGACGTCAGAAAGTCATTCGGAGCTCTCGAGGTTCTGAAAGGCATCAGCCTGTCGGTCAGGAAGGGCGAGGTCATCTGTATCATCGGCCCGTCCGGATCCGGGAAATCCACGTTGATCCGCTGCATCAATGCCCTTCAACCGATCTCGTCCGGCAGCATTCAAATCGAGGGCATCGAGGTGTCCGATCCCAGGCTCGACAAGCTGGCGCTGCGCCGCAAGGTCGGGATGGTGTTTCAGCAGTACAACCTCTTCCCGCACAAGACCGCGCTTCAGAACGTGATGATGGCGCCGATCCATGTTCTCGGCCAGAAACGTGCCGAGGTCGACGCGCGCGCCCGGGCACTCCTCGCCAAGGTGCGGCTCGCGGGGAAGGAGGACACCTATCCCGGCGAACTCTCCGGCGGACAGCAGCAGCGCGTCGCCATCGCCCGCTCGCTGGCGATGCGGCCGGACATCATGCTGTTCGACGAGGTAACCGCCGCCCTCGATCCGGAAACGGTCAAGGAGGTCCTGGTCACCATCCGGGAGCTTGCCGAGGACGGGATGACATGCCTCCTCGTCACCCATGAAATGAACTTCGCCCGTGAGGTCGCCGATCACGTCTACTTCACCGATCGCGGTGTAATCGTCGAGCACGGGCCGCCGGAAACATTGTTTACGGCGGCCAAGGACGAGCGAACGCAGCGGTTCCTGTCGCAGGTCCTCTGATTTCGCTGGTGTGCCGGCTTTCGGGCGTCTCTGGGCAGCCGGCGCCTACTTCCCCGCGGCCTTGCGCAGCGCCTCGTTGACGCGGTCCTGCCAGCCGGGGCCGCCTTCCTGGAAGAACTCCAGCACGTCCTGGTCGATGCGCAGCGTGACCTGCTCCTTGATCCCCGGCGCCACATTCGGCTTCGGAGGCGCGACGGCGACCTTGGCGGTCACCTTCTTGAACGCCGCCTCAGCCTCGGTCCTGGCATCGCCAAGCGTGCGCGGCCGCCTCGGTGGTTGATCCGCCATGTGCTAGATTCCCTCAAACAGAGCCGTCGAAAGATACCGCTCGGAGAAGGACGGCACTATAGCCAGGATGGTTTTTCCCGCAGCTTCCGGCCGCTTGCCGATCTCAAGCGCCGCCGCGATCGCCGCGCCCGAGGAGATGCCACCGGGAATGCCCTCGTGCCGCGCCAATGCGCGCGAGGTCTCGATCGCCGTGGTCGAGTTGATCTTCACGATCTCGTCGATCACGGAGCGGTCGAGGATGTCAGGGACGAACCCCGCGCCAATGCCCTGGATCTTGTGCGGCGTGTGCTGGCCGCCTGACAGCACCGGGCTCTCCTCCGGCTCGACCGCGACGACACGCAACGAGGCCTTGCGCGGCTTCAGCACCTGGCCGACGCCGGTGATGGTGCCGCCGGTGCCGACGCCGGCAACGAAGAAGTCGATGTTGCCGCCGGTATCGTTCCAGATCTCCTCGGCGGTGGTGCTACGATGGATCTCGGGATTGGCGAGGTTCTTGAACTGCTGCGGCATCACCGAGTTCGGCGTCGTCTTCAACAGCTCCTCGGCGGCAGCAATCGCGCCCTTCATGCCCTGCGCCGCCGGCGTCAGCACCAGCTCGGCGCCGAGGAAAGCCAGCATCTTGCGCCGTTCGATCGACATGGATTCCGGCATCACCAGCTTGAGCCGGTAGCCGCGCGAGGCCGCCACGAAGGCGAGCGCGATGCCGGTATTGCCGGAGGTCGGCTCGATCAGCACGGTATCGGGCTTGACGTGACCTGCCTTCTCCATGGCGATGATCATGGCCGCGCCGATGCGGTCCTTCACGCTTGCCGCCGGGTTGAAATATTCAAGTTTTGCCAAAATCGTCGCATTCACGCCGTGCATGGCCGGCAGGCGGCGCAACCGCACGATCGGCGTATCGCCAAAAGCCTCGACGATCGAATCATAGATCCGGCCGCGGCCGGGTTGGTGCACTGCACCTGCTTTGGACGATGCGTCCATCGTGAACTCCCTATGGCGACAATTTGTACGGCTGTGGCGCAGTTACAGACAGCTGGCGGCGGCACGCAAGCGACAATGCGGCCCGCACGGAACCCACCTCATAGCAAAATTATGTGACCCGGTCGGCCGTTCCGCCCGCGGGGCCCGGGCTGACCGTCCTGCCGATCCCCGTTGTCAATCTGTTCACGATTGCCGTGCTGAACTGCCGGACCAGCGCCCAGCCTCCTGATCACCACTTGTGCCTCAGCCAAGTATCCCGCCAGGCGCCCCCCGTTGCGGTCAGGGCGATGCGGCCGATCCGGTCATCGGACGTGAGCGGAAGCGGCAGAGAACGCATGATGCATCAACGGCTCGCCTTCATCGATACCCTGCGCGGGATCGCCGTCCTGTCGGTGGTGGTCCAGCACGCGCTCGAGGTGATCGTGCGGGAGCATCCGACCGGCGCGTATCATGCGATCCTTCACGACGCGATCGGCTACTACATGAATTTCGGGCGGTTCGGCGTTGTGCTGTTCTTCTTCGTCAGCGGCTTCGTCATCCCGTTCAGCTTTCCCGGCAGCGCGTCTCCCGTGAACGACTTTTCGATCAGTCGTTTCTTCCGGCTCTATCCGGCCTACTGGACCTCGATCGCGATCGGGCTGGTCACGATGCAGGCGGTCGAGTCCAAGACCTATCCCGTGTCGCAGATCGCCGCGAACCTCACCATGCTCCAGTCCTTCCTGGAGGTCCCTCACCTCTGGGACTTCTACTGGACGCTGACAATCGAGCTGCTGTTCTATGTCGTCTGCATCGGTCTCTTTGCCGCAGGGCTTCTGAGCCAACGCCTCACCGCTGTTGCGATCCTCGTTGCAATCGCCCTGGCCGGCACTGCGGTGGCCGTCCTGGTCGAGGACAGGGCGGCCTGGGTGGTGATGGAGGCCGGGCTGAACCTGTCGGCGATGTTCCTCGGCAAGATCGTTCGCGACACCGTCATCTCGGGAACGCTGCGATGGCGACATGTCGCCGTCTGCACGGCGCTTTACGCCCTCTTCGCCATCACGCTGTGCAACAGCCGCTATGGCGGGGTCTACGACGACAACTTCTTCTACAGCTATTCGATCGGCGGAGCCTATGTCTGCGCGGCTCTCGTCTTTATCGCATTCGCCGCGTTCGGCGAGCGAATGGCCTGGCGCCCGTTCGCGTTCGTCGGCGTCATCAGCTATTCAGTCTACCTGATGTCGCCGTTCGCAATGGTCTGGGTCCATCACTACGCCTGGCTTGGCGACGAGCCGCTGGGATGGCTCGCTTTCGTCGCCGAGGTCGTGGCGTCGTCGATTTTTGTCAGCTGGATGACATATTCGCTCGTCGAGAAACCCGCGATCGCGTTCGGACGCAAGCTCCGCTCGGACCGCAGGACTCAAGTCGTTCTCGAGCCGGCTCTCAGCCGGCAGGGTGCGTCGCAGTGATCGAACATCGCGACGCGTGAAGCAGCGTCACTGCCCTATCGCAACGCACACGAATTGTTTGCGCTGCGAAACCCGGCCGGAAAACCGTTGGTGGACACGTCGAGGTGAAGCCAATTTTATAAAAGCCAACGCGTTTGTGTTGCGACCTCGTCAAGTGATTCTGCTTATGTTAGACTTACGTCTCAAAGCAGGGAGGTCACCACGATGTCAGCAGTTGCTGAAGTGCTGTCGACCGTAGCGCACCACCGCGATCCGCGTTGCAGCGAGTTGCCTACCTGTCCCGTCTGCGCCGACTCCATGGTCGCCGCCGAAGCATCCGCTTACGTCTCGGACCACATGATCAGCTATCTCTGGACCTGCGACACTTGCGGCTACGGCTTCGTGACCAAGCACGCTGTCAAGCGGCGGATCGTCTGCAACTGACGCCTGTTACGCCTTAGCGCGGGGCGATATCGCCCCTCGCCCAGTCCTCGCGCGTACGCTGATAGAACTCCTCGAATTTTCCGTGTGCGATCGCGTCCCTGATGCCCTGCATCAGGAACTGGTAGTAAGCGATATTGATCTCGGACAGCAGCATCGCCCCCAGCGTCTCGCCGGCCTTGACGAGATGGTGCAGATAGGCGCGCGCGTAGTTGCGCGTCGACGGCCATGAGCTCTCTTCGTCGAGCGGACGCGGATCGTCGGCGTGGCGCGCGTTGCGCAGATTGACCTGGCCGAAGCGGGTGAAGGCGACGCCGTGACGACCATTGCGCGTCGGCATCACGCAATCGAACATGTCGATGCCGCGCTTGACGGCTTCGAGGATGTCGTCGGGTGTGCCGACGCCCATCAGATAGCGCGGGCGCTCTTTTGGCAGCCTCGGCGCCGTCTCGTCGATCATCGCCAGCATCACCGTCTGCGGTTCGCCGACGGCGAGGCCGCCGATCGCATAGCCGTGGAAGCCGATCTCGACCAAGCCCTCGGCGCTGGCATGACGAAGTTGCGGGATATCCCCGCCCTGCACGATGCCGAACAGCATGTAGCCGTCGGGCGCGCTCTCGAAAGCGCGTTTGCTCCGCTCGGCCCAGCGCAGCGACAGCCGCATCGCCCGCTCAATGTCATCGCGCTCGGCCGGCAGCCGCACGCATTCGTCCATCTGCATGGCGATGTCGGAGCCGAGGAAGCGCTGCACCTCGATTGAGCGCTCCGGCGACAGCTCGACCTTGGCGCCGTCGATATGCGAGCGAAAGGTGACGGCGTGCTCGGTGACCTTGCGCAGGTCCGCCAGCGACATCACCTGGAAGCCGCCGGAATCCGTCAGCATCGGTCCGTTCCAGCCGGTGAATGTCTGCAAGCCCCCGAGTGCCGCGATCCGCTCCGCGCCTGGACGCAGCATCAGGTGATAGGTGTTGCCGAGCACGATGTCGGCGCCGGCGTCGCGTACCTCGCGCCAGTGCATGCCCTTCATGGCGCCGGCGGTTCCGACCGGCATGAAGGCCGGCGTCCGCACCACGCCATGCGGCGTCGTCAGGCGCCCGGTGCGCGCAGCGCCATCGGTGGCGCGCAGCTCGAAATGATTGGGAAGGCCGGTGTTGGGCAGATCGGTGTCAGGGAGATTCATGGCGGTGCTTATTGCGTGTCGGCGGAGGCCGATCAACCCGCTCGGAGCGGTCCCTGCGTCAGACTGGGACACATTTGACGCGGACTTGATGGCCGCCAAGACTTGTCAAACAAAACGACACAGTGTAGTTTTATTTGGGGGCTGGACGAGATGCCGCGGCGCGTTGCCGGCGGCGGTAGATGCGTGATCGCCAGCCCCGACAATGCCCCCCGCTTCATGTTCGACTGAGATGTCCGGCCCCTCTCATGGCTGGATCAGGCTGACAGGCGCGCGCCTGACCAAATTGCTGGTCCTGACGTGCATCCTGGCGCTCGGCGCCTGCACCTCCCTGCCCCGGACGCCCTATACGGCCGCTGAGGCCAGCACATCGCGCGTGCTCGATATCGACGGCCTCAGGCGCTACGCCGACGACCCGATCACCAAATTCAGCTTCGAGAAAGACACCAGCACCGCCACGAAGTCGTACCTCGCGCTCTCAGGCGGAGGCGCTGACGGCGCCTATGGCGTCGGCGTGCTCAATGGCTGGAGTGTCGCCGGCACCCGCCCGAGCTTTTCCGTGGTCTCTGGCGTGAGCACCGGCGGCCTGATCGCGCCCTTTGCGTTCCTCGGACGGCAATATGACGACACGCTGAAGGACGTCTACACCAGCGGCATCGCGGAGAGCCTGCTGAGCGACCCCAGCATCATGCGCGTGCTGTTCGGCTCCGGCCTGTTCGGCAATACGCGGCTGCGCGAGCTCGTCGCCCGCTATGTCGGGCCGGAGATCATGGCGCAGGTTGCGCGCGAGAACGCCCGGGGACGACGGCTGCTGATCGTAACCACCGATCTCGACACCCAGCGCACCGCGATCTGGGACATGGGCAAGATCGCCGCGGTCGGCACGCCAGAAGCGCTCAAACTGTTTCGCGACGTGATGGCGGCCTCCGCCAGTATTCCACTGGTATTCCCGCCGATCATGATCGACGCCGAAGGCCAGGGCCGCAAATTTCAGGAGATGCATGTCGACGGCGGCGTGACGGCCCCGGTGCTGACGCTGCCGGAAGCTCTGCTATTCCAGGATAGCCGCCTTCCGGGCGCCGCGAAGATGGACATCTATATCCTCGTCAACAAGAAGATCGAACGCAATTTCGAGCTGGTGTCCAACAGCACCATCGACGTTGCCTCGCGCAGCCTGTCGGCGATCACACAGTCGCAGACCCGCTCGATCATCTTCTCGACCTATGATTTCGCCAAGCGCAACCGGCTGGGTTTCCACCTCTCCTACATCGCGCGCGATTATCCCGCGCCGCCCTCGGAAGGGTTCGACACCACCTATATGCGGGCCCTGTATCAGTACGGATACGAGAAGGCCGCTGCCGGCCAGGCGTGGGCCTCGACGCTGCCGTGAACGCGCGCGACGGAACGAGGCCCTGCTGAAACCGTTGACGATACGGCCAATTCGGCCAGATTCGCGATGACGCCTCCGCTCCTGCGCGATATAGAGCAAGTGACGAGGAACGCGCAGGAATCATTGGGCATGGGATTGACTGCGACCAGGACAAGACCGGCGACCGCGCGGCGCGAGCTACCGAAATCGCGCGGCGGCAGGCCGACGAAGTCAGCCGCGATCGAGCGCGACCAGCGCCTGATCGAGGTCGCCACCCGCCTGTTCCTGGACCGCGGGTTTGACGCGACCTCGCTCGATGCGGTTGCGGAAGCGGCCCGCGTCAGCAAACCCACCGTCTATTCCCGCTATGGCGACAAGCGCGGTCTTTTTGCCGCTGTGCTGAGACGCGAAATCGCGCGCTGGCTGGCGCCATTGTCGGCAGCGGCCGAGATGCAGCTCGGCAGTGCTTCGGATATCTCGGTCGAGCAGCGGCTGGTCGAGATCGGGCGCGAGATGCTGAACTTCACCTGCGGACCCGATGCTGTCGCGTTCAGCCGCATGATGACGTCACAGGCCATCAACTTTCCCGATATCGCCAAGCTCGGCAAGGAGGAAGGCTGGTTGAAAGCCGTCGCCACCACGGCACGCTTCTTCGATCATCTGGTGGCGCAGGGCGCGCTTGACGTCGACGACACCACCATCGCGGCGGAAGTCTTCCTCGACGTCGTCGTCGGTCACAATCATCGCCTTGCGACGTTTGGAACGCCGCCGGAGATGAAGGCCGCGGAGAAGCGCATGCGCGCCGCGATCAAGCTGTTCCTGGCCGGTGCGCTGGGACCTGCGGACCGCGTTCAGAACGCTGCAAAGAGCCCCCAACGACCGCGCCGGTCCCGCTGACAATTCCGTGAGGTTGCGATTTATCCCCTCGGGGAACACGCCCTCGCCGTTGACCGAAATAAAACGATACGGTATGGTTTTGTTATGGGCGATACGGACCACTTTTTTCACCAGCCCCAAAAGGGGTCCGTATCGCTAAGATCGCCGCAACGGGTACAGCCCGTCGTGACGCTCCGCGGCCGGCCGATGCCCAAGGTCGGCCGCGAATTCTTTACGATCATCCGGCACACTCGCTGGCCGAGGGTTTCGAGCATGACGACCGCCAAACGATGGACTTCGCAACTGCTTGCGATCGCCTTGCCCGCGCTGCTGCTCGCAGCGCCCGCGCAGGCGATCGTGACCACGGGCACGCCGACCACGCTTCGCAGCGACACAGATGGTGACACTGAGGCGGACCGCCAAGCGGTCAGCCGCGAAATCGAACGATTCCGCTCTTCGTCGGTCTCGATCAGCCAGGCCATGGCGATTGCCGAAGCCCGCCACGCCGGCGCCACCACCGCAGATGTGAGTTTCGACGGAGGCTCCGGCGTGCCGGTCTACCGGGTGAAAACCCTGCACAACGACCGGATCTGGCGTCACACCATCAATGCGACGACCGGCGAGCTCATCGGCGGCGAGGCCGCCCTCCCCCTCGCCGAGCTCGACGGCGACGATCGCAGCAACCTCGCAGCGCTCGGTGCGATCAGGCATCGCCTCGCGGATGCCGTGCATGTTGCCGAGCGCGCGGCCTCCGGCAAGGCGATCAGCGGTGGCCTCGTGCGCGAGCGCGGCCGGCTCAATTTTGCGATCGTCGTGATCAGCGGCGACGACCTCAAGGAGGTCATCCTGGAGCCGCCGGGCGCCCGAACGAAATAACGGCGGCCACAATCCCGCCGAAAAGCCATTGACGGGCGCAAAACTCTCCCGCATAAGTCGCCGCCATGTTCACGACCACCAAACGCACGACCAAAACCACCACGGCCTTCGGGGCCCGGGGAGGCGTGCGCGCATAGTCGTCGACTAAAACGCATCAGCTCTACCGAAGCCCCGCCTTAAAGGTCCGGGGCTTTTTTGTTGTCTAGATCTCAGCTCAACCGAAATGGAATGGAGGACACAGTGAGTAACGATCCCGTCGTCGCGATTGTCGGCGTCACCGGTGCGGTGGGCGCCGAATTCATCGCCACCATGGACAAGCGCGGCTTTCGCGTCGGCAAGCTCAAGGCGCTGGCCAGCGCCCGCTCCGCAGGCAAGACGGTGTCGTTTCGCGGGCAAGACGTCGTCATCGAGGAGCTGACCGAGCGCGCCTTCGAGGGCGTCGACATCGCCCTGTTCTCCGCCGGCAGCGGCATCTCGAAGAAGTACGCGCCGATCGCAGTGAAGGCCGGCGCGGTCGTGGTCGACAACTCCTCCGCCTTCCGCATGGATCCGAACGTGCCGCTGGTGATCCCCGAGGTCAATGGTAACCGCATCCGCGACCACAAGGGCATCATCGCCAACCCGAACTGCGCGGCGATCACCGCGCTGGTACCACTCTGGCCCATCCACCAGAACAACCGCATCAAGCGCGTCATCATCTCGACCTATCAGGCGGCCTCCGGCGCCGGGGCCGCCGCGATGGAGGAGCTCGTCGAGTCCACCCGCGCCAACCTCAACGGGCAGGTCTATACGCCCAAGGTGATGCCGCACCCCTACGCCTTCAATCTCTTCAACCACAACACCGCCGTCGACCCCGAGACCGGCTACAACGACGAAGAGACCAAGGTCATCAAGGAGACCCGCAAGATTTTCGAGGACGACAAGATTGCGATCGGCGTGACGTGTGTCCGCGTGCCGGTGCTGCGCGCGCACTGCGAGGCCATCACCTTCGAATGCGAGAAGCCGATCACCGAGGACCAGGTCCGCGCCATCATGGCGCAGGCCCCCGGCGTGAGGGTCGTCGACGACCGCGTCAAGAACTACTTCCCGATGCCGATCGACGCCTCGGGCCAGGACGACGTCCTGGTCGGCCGCATCCGCAAGGACCTCAGCGATCCCAGTGGGCATTCGATCTCGATGTTCGTGGCGGCCGATCAGCTGCTCAAGGGCGCGGCGCTGAACGCGGTGCAGATTGCGGAGCTGTTGCCGCAGCGGGTGATGGCGTAAGCGCGGGGCGAACTCTCGACCCGTCATCCTGAGGTGTGAGCTCAGCGGTGCAAAGCGCCGCTGAGGGAGCCTCGAAGGATGCACGGCCGAGATGCAGCAGTGGGGCCGTCGCCCTTCGAGGCTCGCCGAAGAGGCGAGCACCTCAGGGTGACGGGGATAAATTCGCGTTTGCGGCCGGCTTCTAGGCCCGGAATAGCAAGCACGCATCCCCGTACGAATAGAACCGGTACCCGCTCGCGATCGCATGCGCGTAGGCCCGCTGCATCGTCTCCAGTCCCGCGAATGCCGACACCAGCATGAACAGTGTCGACTTTGGCAGGTGGAAGTTCGTCATCATGATATCGACGGCGCGGAAGCGATAGCCAGGCGTGATGAAAATCGACGTCTCGGCCGCGAACGGCTGAACGGTACCATCTTCGGCGGCTGCGCTTTCGAGCAGTCGAAGCGATGTGGTGCCGACGGCGACGATGCGGCCGCCATTTTTCCGCGCGGTGTTGAGCCGCTCCGCTGTCTCGGCCGAGATCGTGCCCCACTCGGCATGCATCTTGTGGCCTTCGGTATCGTCCACCTTCACCGGCAGGAACGTCCCTGCCCCGACATGCAGCGTGATGCGGTTGATGCCGACGCCGCGCGCGCGCAGCGCCTGCTCCAGCGCTGGCGTGAAATGTAGCCCCGCGGTCGGCGCAGCGACCGCGCCTTCATTCGCGGCGAACATGGTCTGGTAGTCGGCGAGGTCCTGATCGTCGGGCGTGCGCTTGGAGGCGATGTAGGGCGGCAGCGGCGGGCTGCCGAGATCGGCGATGGCCTGGTCGAGCGCGGGGCCGTGGAACGAGAATGACAGCGTCACCTCGCCTTCCGCGCCCTTGGCCTCGACCTCGGCATCGAGATGGCCGAGCAGGCAGACCTTGCCTTCGTTGCCGAAGCGGATGCGGTCGCCGGCGGTGAGCTTTTTCGCCGGCTTCACCAGCGCCTGCCAGCGCGAGCCGTCGAGACGCTTGATCAGGGTCGCCTCGATCTTCGGCTCGGTCTCACGGCCGATGCGGCGGCCCTTGAGCTGCGCCGCAATCACCTTGGTGTCGTTGACGACGAGCTGGTCGCCCGGCTTCAGCCATTGCGGCAGATCGGAGATGACCTCGTCGCGCAGCGCGCCGTTCTCCACCACCAGCATCTTCGCGGAGTCGCGCGGGCTCGCGGGGCGCAACGCGATGCGCTCGGGCGGCAGGTCGAAGTCGAAGAGGTCGGTGCGCACGTTTGATACCTTGTCGTGCCCCGCCGAAGCGGGGCACGACCGCAGGTGTTACTCCGCGTCCGCGGCCATCCGCGCCTTGACGATCTTGTCGGGGTTCTGCACGGGCTCGCCGCGCTTGATCTTGTCGACGTTCTCCATGCCTTCAGTGACCTTGCCCCACACCGTGTACTGGTTGTCGAGGAAGCGGGCGTCGTCGAACACGATGAAGAACTGGCTGTCGCCGGAATCGGGGCTCGCCGCACGGGCCATCGAGGTGACGCCGCGCACATGCGGCTCCTTGTTGAACTCGGCCTTCAGCTTCTTGCCCGAGCCGCCGGTGCCGGTGCCCTGCGGGCAGCCGGTCTGGGCCATGAAGCCCTCGATCACGCGGTGGAACACGATGCCGTCGTAAAAGCCCTCGCGAACCAGCTCCTTGATGCGCGCGACATGGCCGGGCGCGAGGTCGGGGCGCATCTCGATGGTGACGGGGCCCTGCGTGGTCTCGAGGATCAATGTGTTTTCGGTGACGCTCATGCTCGTCTCTCTTGCGTTGGAGGTGAAGTCTTGTCAGGTGACGTTTTGCGGTTACGGAACTGGATCGCGAATGGACGTCCCGCGGCGGCGCCGGCCATTGCATCGGTAAATGGCATCGGCGTGCAGCGTTGCAACGCCTCCATCACCGCGATCCGGTATTGCAGCCGGTCATTGTCGGAGGCCTCCGCGGATTCATAGGTAATCCTCGGATGGCCCAGAATGTTTCCGGACCGGTTAAAGCTCACGACGACGGTGATGTCGAGTGGGCGAGCCTTGCTGGGCGCCGGCGGCTTCCAGCAGGTGCGCAAGTGCCGGAAGATGTCCTGGATGGTGTTGACCTGTCCATCCTCGGCGGCCGCACCCGAGACGCCCAGCAGCAACACCGCGGCAGCCAGCAGGAGCTTGTTGCCGCAGCGCGCCATGGTGGCCCTCTCCTATTTGATGTCGGAGGCGACCTGCACCTTCACCATCTTGTCGGGATCGGTGACGGTGCCGCTGGACGAGCCGGCCGGCGCCTTCTTCAGCTTGTCGACCACGTCCATGCCCTGCACGACCTCGCCGACCACGGTGTACTGGTTATCCAGGCTGCCGCCGTCGGCGAACATGATGAAGAACTGCGAGTTGGCGGTATCGACGCTGTCGCCGCGCCGGGCCATGCCGACGATGCCGCGGGCAAAATGCACCTTGGAGAATTCCTGCTTCAGGTTCGGGTATTTCGAACCGCCGGTGCCGTTGAACTTCTCGCCGTCGCCGGTCTGCGCCATGAAGCCGTCCATCACGCGGTGGAACGGCACGTTGTTGTAATAACCCTCGCGCGCGAGCTGCTTGAGGCGCTCGGCGTGCTGCGGCGCCAGATCGGTGCGCAGCTTGATGACGATGCGGCCCTTGGTGGTGTCGATGACGAGCGCGTTGGCCTTGTCGAGGTTCGCCGGCAGTTGCTGCGCCACCGCCGGGACCGCACTGAAGAGCGCGGCAAAAATCGTGGCAAGAATTGCGAGACGACGGATCATGAGAACTCCGGATCAGGTGAGATTGAGGAAGCGCGCCGTTATCCGGCGAATTTGGCCTTGAGCAGGCTTGCTACGAGCGGCGGCACGAAGGTCGAAACATCTCCGCCCATCCCTGCGATCTGGCGCACCAAAGTGGCGGTGATCGGGCGGACCATTGGAGAGGCCGGCAAAAAGACCGTGTGCACCTCCGGCGCCATGGCCTCGTTCATGCCGGCAAGCTGCATCTCGTAGTCGAGGTCGGTGCCGTCGCGCAGGCCCCGAATCATGATGGTCGCGCCAGCTTTGCGCGCCGCAGCCACGGATAGATCGTCAAACGTCACGGCTTCGAGTACGCAGCCGGCCTGGGCCGCTATCGGCCCGCAGACGTCCAGAAGCATCTTCAGCCGCTCCTCGGTCGAGAACAGCGGCTTCTTGCCGGGATGGACACCGACCGCGACCACCAGCCTGTCGCACAGGGGAACGGCATGCCGGACGACGTCCAGATGGCCGTTGGTAATGGGGTCGAAGGAACCCGGATAAAAGGCAATGCGCGGCATAGCCTCCTCCTACCGCGCCCGGCCCGGCCCGGCAAGCCGGGCAGGTTCCTTGTCAGTTTCCTGGTCAGTTTCTTGCCGGTTTTTCCGCCAATCCCTGTCGGAGGGCCCCGAATTGTTTCGTCCTTAGGGCAGCCACGAAACAAACCGGACCGCGAACGAAACCATTTCCCGTATCCGCGAAGACGTCCGGAAACTGGCCATGGTTACTAATCTGCCCAACGAACGACGGGCCGCACACTGGGCGTAGCGGCCGCATCACAGGGGACCGTCAATGATCAAGGCTCTTTCAGCGATCGCAATTGCTGCGTGTGTTGCTGCTGCCCTCACCCTCCTGCCGGGCTTTGCACCGACCGTCGAAGCCAGCGTGCCGCAGCCGCTCGCCAAGGCAGACCGGCTCGACATTCGCACCATCGGCAAGGACTGCTCGCAGCAGGCCTGGCCGAATTTCGAGGCGTCGTGCCTGCGCCGTGCCGGCACCAAGACCAGCACTGTCCGCGAGGCTCGCCTCGTGACCGCCGACCGCACGCCGTAGGCTCTGTCAGTTTCGCGTCAGGTACTTCCCGATATAAACCGCAAGACAGAACCCCAAGACAAACCCCAAGACAAAACCGATGGATATTTGCGACGTCTCGTCGCAGACTGCGTGATGCTCGCGCCCGTCGGAATGGCCCGGCGGGCGCGATCCCATCGGGGGGTTGCCTTTGTCCAGTACGCCCGCAGTCGCTTCCGGCCATCACCCCGATCCGCTGCCGATTGCAATGACCATGGGCGCCCTCGGGGTGGTCTATGGCGATATCGGCACTAGCCCCCTCTACGCCCTGAAGGAAGCCGCCAAGGCGGCCGCCCATGGTGCGACAGTCTCTCCCGAAGCTGTCCTGGGCGTTGCCTCGCTGATCCTCTGGGCCCTGCTGCTGATCATCTCGTTGAAGTACGCGCTGCTGATCCTGCGCGCGGACAACCGCGGCGAAGGCGGCATCGTCGCCCTTCTGGCCCTGCTGCATGCCCGCCACGCCCAGTCCGGCACCTGGCGCGCGCATCTTCTGGTCGTCGGCCTCGTCGGTGCCGCACTGCTTTATGGCGACGGCGCGATCACGCCGGCGATCTCGGTCCTCTCAGCCATCGAAGGTCTCAAGGTCGATGCGCCCTCGCTGGCACCGGTGGTGGTACCGATCACCGTCGCCATCTTGATCGGCCTCTTCATGATGCAGAAGCAGGGCACCGGCTTCATCGGCCGCATCTTCGGACCGGTGATGCTGGCCTGGTTCGGCGTACTGGCCGCGCTCGGCATCCACGGCATCGTCAAGGCGCCGGCAGTGCTCGCGGCGCTCAGTCCGCTCTATGCCTTCGACTTCCTGATCCACCAGGATTTTCACGTCTCCTTCGCGATCCTCGGCGCGGCCTTCCTCGCCGTGACCGGGGGCGAAGCGATGTATGCCGACATGGGTCATTTCGGCCGCTTCCCTATCCGGCTGGCCTGGTTCGCCATCTGCCTGCCCGCGCTGGTGCTGAACTATTTCGGCCAGGCCGCACTCCTGATCACCGATCCCACGATGATCGAAAATCCGTTCTTCCAGCTTTGCCCCGACGCCCTGCACTATCCGCTGGTCGCCTTCTCCGCGGTCGCAACCGTTATCGCCTCGCAGGCGATCATCTCCGGCGTGTTCTCGCTGACCCAGCAATCGATCCAGCTCGGCTTCCTGCCGCGCATGCAGATCCGCCACACCACCAGCGATGCGATCGGCCAGATCTACGTGCCGCTGGTGAACTGGCTGCTGGCTGCCGCAACGCTCGGCGCCGTCCTCAGCTTCGGCACCTCGGAGGCGCTGGCCGGCGCCTATGGCATTGCGGTGTCGCTTCTGATGGCGATCACCACATTGCTGGCGGCCCTCGTCGCGATCCAGTGGGGCTATTCGCCGTGGCTCGTGGTCACCGTGAACGGCTTCTTCTTCGTCATCGACGTCATCTTCTTCTCCGCCAATTCGATCAAGCTGTTCGAGGGCGGCTGGTTTCCGCTCTTGCTGGCAGCCCTCGTCGCCTTCCTGATGCTGACCTGGCGCAGCGGCGTGAAGCTGGTCGAGGCCGCGCGCGGCAAGCTGCGGCAGCCCGAGGAGGATCTGATCGAGACCGCGGTGAACAAGTGCAGCGCCAGGCTGCCGGGCACCGCCGTGTTCCTGGCGTCGGCGCCGAACGGCGTGCCGCTGGCACTGACGCAGTTCGTCAAGCACAACCACGTCCTGCACGAGCGCATCATCCTCGTCACCGTGCTGATCGAGGAATCCCCGCACATCACCGAGACGGACCGCGCCGAGGTGATCGAGATCATCACCGGCATCACCCGCGTGGTCCTGCATTACGGTTTCATGCAGAACCCGACGATCTATGAGGGACTGACGCTCGCCTGCCGCCAGGGCAAGCTGCCCGGCATCGACCTCTCCGACATCACCTATTATGTCGGCCGCGAGACCATCATCCCGCGCGAGGACATCCCGGGCATGTGGGTCTGGCGCGAAGGCCTGTTCGCCTTCCTCCAGCGCAACGCCGAACGCTCCGCCGCGTTCTTCGGCGTGCCGACCAAGCAGGTGGTGGAGTTCGGCACGGAGCTGGAGATTTAGTTCGGCTCCGCCGTGCTATCCGGAGGCGAGCGCCGATGTCGAGCGAAGCGCCGTTGCAACTCAAACCTCGGCTGGCGATCTCGGTCGATCAGGCGCAAGCGATGGTGCGCCGGATATCTCCTAATGCCTCGGTGCTCGGTGTCACCGAGCTGCGCGGCGGCGAGATCAGCACCGTCGTCGAGATCGCGCTCGCGGACGGGCCGACTTGCATCCTTAAGGCCTACCCTGAAGCGCTTCAATGGAAGATGGCGAAGGAGGTCCTCGTGCTGGGTCTGCTGCAGAACCTGGGCACGGCCATTCCAAAAATCCTGCTCGCCGACGACACGCGATCGGTGATCGACCTGAACTATGTGCTCATGACGAGGCTCGACGGCACGGTGCTCGGCCGGCGCGAGGCGGCGCTGTCGGAGGCGGAACTGCTTGCGATCTACGCCGAGATGGGCGCGGCGTTGCGCCGGATCAACGACGTCACCCTCGACAGTTTTGGCTATATCGGCCTCAACGGGGTCTGGACGGCGCATCCGAGCAACCATGCCTACATGTCCGCGCAGCTCGACAGGAAGCTGACGGAGTTTGGCACGCGCGGCGGCGATTCCGTGCTCGCCGCACGCCTCCGCGACCGCGTCACGGCGCAGCAGCATCTGTTTGAGGCAGCCACCGTCCCCCGCCTCTGCCACTACGATTTTCATGCCGGCAATGTTCTGGTGACGTCGCAGGGCGAGCCGCACCTGACGGGCATCGTCGACTTCGAGAACGCGACATCAGGCGATCCGCTGATGGATATCGCGAAGGCGCTGTACTACTTCACTGAAAAGGACGCGCCCAAGCGCGAGGGCTTGCTCGCTGGCTATGGCCCGATCGCGCGCCCCGACTGGCAGCAGACGCTCGACCTTTACCGCATGTATTGCACGCTCGAGCTCTGGTGCTGGATGGCGCAGATCGGCAAGCATGATGCGCTTGCCGATCTGACCCGTGAGCTGGCGAACGGCGTTTAAACGGGGCGTTACTCCCCGTTTGCCTCGCCATTCGCGCCATTCCCGCTCTCGGCCTCTTCCGTGATGTGCTCGACCGAGACCACATGCTCGTCCTCGGCGGTGTCGAATACGATCACGCCCTGGGTCGAGCGGCCGGCGACGCGGATGCCCTCGACCGGGCAGCGGATCAGCTGGCCCTTGTCGGTGACCAGCATGATTTGATCGGCATCCTCCACGGGGAAGGACGCGACCAGGTTGCCATTGCGGTTGTTGACGCTCATGGCGACGATGCCTTTGCCGCCGCGGCCCGTGGTGCGATACTCGTAGGACGAGGTCCGCTTGCCGTAGCCGTTGACGGAGACTGTGAGCACGACCTGCTCGGCCGCCGACATCTCGACATAGCGCTCCGGCGGGAGCTGGAAGCTGCCGGAGCCCTCCTCGCCCTCGGCATCCACCGCGGGTTCTTCGGCCGCGGCTTCGCCGGCGACCGCGCGCCGCATCTTCAGGTAAGCCGAGCGTTCGTCCGAGGTGGTCTCGACATGGCGCAGGATCGCCAGCGAGATCACCTTGTCGCCCGCGCCAAGCGCGATGCCGCGCACGCCCATCGAGGTGCGCCCGGTGAACACGCGCACGTCGGGGACAGGGAAGCGGATGCACTGGCCGGCGGCGCCGGTCAGCAGCACGTCGTCGCGCTCGGTGCAGATCTGCACGTCGACGATCGCTTCATTCTCGTCCAGCTTCATGGCGATGATGCCGGAGCGGCGGACGTCGACGAAATCGGACAGCTTGTTGCGCCGGACGTTGCCGCCCGTCGTGGCGAACATCACGTCGAGGTTGCCCCAGGTGGATTCATCCTCGGGCAGCGGCATGATGGTGGTGATGCGTTCGCCCTGCTCCAGCGGCAGGATGTTGATCAGCGCCTTGCCGCGCGCGTTCGGCGCGGCCATCGGCAGGCGCCAGACCTTTTCCTTGTAGACCTGGCCGCGCGACGAGAAGAACAGCACCGGCGTGTGCGTGGAGGCCACGAACAGGCGCGAGACAAAATCCTCGTCGCGGGTCTGCATGCCGGCGCGGCCCTTGCCGCCGCGGCGCTGCGCCCGATAGGCCGACAGCGGCACGCGCTTGACGTAGCCGGCGTGGGAGACGGTGACGACCATGTCCTCGCGCTGGATCAGGTCCTCGTCCTCGACCTCGCCTTCCTGCTCGATGATGACGGTGCGGCGCGGCGTGGCGAATTCTTCCTTCACCTCGGCGAGCTCGGTCTTGATGATTGTCAGCACACGCTCGCGCGAGCGCAGGATGTCGAGATAATCGGCGATCTCGCCGGCGAGCTTGTCGAGCTCCTCGCGGATTTCGTCGCGGCCGAGTGCGGTGAGGCGCTGCAAACGCAGGTCGAGAATGGCCCTCGCCTGCTCCATCGACAGCCGGATCGTGCCGTCCTCGCTGATGCGGTGGCGCGGATCGTCGATCAGCGTCAGCATATCCTCGACGTCCCGGGCCGGCCAGTCGCGCGACATCAGGGTGTCGCGGGCGGTGGTCGGGTCGGGCGAGGTCCTGATCACGCGGATCATCTCGTCGATATTGGCGACAGCGATGGCGAGACCGACCAAAATATGCGCCCGGTCGCGCGCCTTGGCGAGCAAGTACTTGGTGCGACGCGTGACCACCCGCTCACGGAAGTCGACGAAGATCGCCAGCAGGTCCTTCAGATGCATGATCCGCGGACGGCCGCTGTCGAGCGCCACCATGTTGACGCCGAAACTCGTCTGCAACGGCGTGAATCTGTACAGCTGGTTTAGCACCACGTCCGGCACGGCGTCGCGCTTCAATTCGATGACGACGCGGTAACCGTCGCGATCCGATTCATCGCGCAGGTCGCCGATGCCTTCGATCTTCTTTTCCTTGACCAGCTCGGCGATGCGCTCGACCATCGTCGCCTTGTTCACCTGGTAGGGAATCTCGCTGATGATGATCGCCTCGCGCTCCTTGCGGATGGTCTCGATCACGACCTTGCCGCGCATCACGATCGAGCCGCGGCCGAGGTGATAGGCGGCGCGGATGCCTGCGCGACCGAGAATCACGCCGCCGGTCGGGAAATCCGGTCCCGGCACGATGTTGATGAGCTCCTCGATGGTGAGCGCCGGGTTGTCGATCAACGCGACGCAGGCGTCGATGACCTCGCCGAGATTGTGCGGCGGGATGTTGGTCGCCATGCCGACCGCGATGCCGCCCGCGCCGTTGACGAGAAGGTTCGGGAACTTGGCCGGCAAGACCGACGGTTCGGTCTCGTTGTTGTCGTAGTTCGGCTGGAAATCGACGGTGTCCTTGTCGATGTCGGCTAGCAGCGCCAGCGCCGCCTTCGTCAGCCGCGCTTCGGTGTAACGATAGGCGGCCGGGGGATCGCCGTCGACCGAGCCGAAATTGCCCTGACCGTCGATCAGCGGCACGCGCATCGAGAAGTCCTGCGCCATGCGAACCATGGCGTCGTAGATCGACTGGTCGCCGTGCGGGTGATACTTACCGATGACGTCACCGACCACGCGGGCGGATTTGACGTACTTCTTGTCAGGCGTGTGCCCCTGCTCGTTCATCGAGAACAGGATGCGGCGATGCACCGGCTTCAACCCGTCGCGCGCATCGGGCAGCGCACGCGCCACGATCACGCTCATGGCGTAATCGAGGTACGACTTCTTCATCTCCTCGTAGATGGAAACGGGGCGAATGTCGGAGGGTTGCGCCGGCTGGTCGCCGGGCTTGTCGTCGTCGTCAGCCAAGGGGGAATCCGGTGAGTTTTTGTCTGGGAATCATATAGCGCATCACCCCCCTGATAACCACCCTTGCAAGCCCTAGGGAAGCGCTTTTTCCGACTGTTTTTCCAGAGACTTACGCACTCCGCGCCGCCATCGGGAGCGACCTCGAAATAGCTTGCCGGAAACCGCCCGTCAGGCCCCGAAAATCACCCGGTGCATGATGCGCCCGGGCACCAGTGTGAACAGCCCCGCCACCACCAGCGCGCCGGTGAACAGCAGGATCATGATCCGCCGGTGGTCGGTGACGCGATGGCTGTGCGCCCGCCACACCGCGAGCGGCAGCATCACCAGGGTGAAGATCGACAGCAGATGGATCGGGCTGAACGGGCCGACCAGGCGGATCTGGTGAATCCAGAATGACGATGCAGCCACGATCGCCATCAGCGTCACCCAGATCCAGCCGATCGTCCGGTGCGGCATCGTGCCCTTGGGGGCGGAAAACTGGACGAGACCGAGCACGAAGGCGGCCATGGCGGCAAAGGCATGCAGCGGGATCACTGGAGCGGCGTCAAGCAACGGCGCGAGGCTCATTTGGCGCATTCTCCAGACGGGAACATGTGAATAGGATTAACATAAAGTTAATATCATTCACATCGCGGCCCGTCAAAGGCTTGAGGCGCCACATGAGGCCAGCCCGGAAAAACCAATCCTGCCCGCCAATTGGTAAGAAATCCTGCCGCTTCACGCGAGCAAACAGCCCGACCGGGTTGCCGGTGGCCATTGTTAGAGACGCCCGCCTGCGGCGGGCCCTCAGGATGAGGTCGGTTCCTGCAGCGAGATATCAGACCCTCAGGGTAAGGAGCCCGGCAAAGCGGGCGTCTCGAACCATGCAGGCCGAGCTCATCCGGCAGAACGGGATGTCGAAGACTTCGTCGACTACCAAATGCCGTGGACCTAGAGATTGATCGGACTATTCCACGCCCCTTCCTCTGGAGCAGTCAAGTGACCAACGTCCTCTTCGTCTGCAGTGCCGATCGCCTCCGCAGCCCGACAGCCGAACAAGTCTTTTCGACCTGGCCGGGCATCGAGACCGACTCGGCCGGCATCTCGAACGATGCGGACGTGCTGTTGTCCACCGAACAGGTCGAATGGGCCGATATCGTCTTCGTCATGGAGAAGATCCACCGCAACAAGCTGAACCGGAAATTCCGATCCAGCTTGAACAACAAGCGGGTCATCTGCCTCGACATTCCCGACGACTACGAATTCATGGATCCGGTCTTGATCCGGATGCTCGAAAGCCGCGCGGGCCGCTTTCTGTCCCGACCCGCGCCAGATCGTCCCACCCCGTAGAAGGCCTCGCCTCAGAACGGGATGTCGTCGTCCATGTCGTTGTTGCGGCCACCACCGCCGCCAGCGGCCACGGCGCGGCGCGGCGCGCTGCTGCCGGGACCGGAGGAGCCGAAATCGCCGCCGGGCTCGTCGCCGAAGCTGCCGCCTGCCCCGCCGCCGGCGCGGCCATCGAGCATCGTCAGGGTCGAGTTGAAGCCCTGGAGCACGACCTCGGTGGAATATTTCTCGACGCCGGCCTGGTCGGTCCATTTGCGGGTCTGGAGCGCACCCTCGATGTAAACCTTGGCGCCCTTCTTCAGGTACTGCTCGGCGACCTTGCAGAGCCCTTCATTGAAGATCACGACGCGATGCCACTCGGTCTTTTCCTTGCGCTCGCCACTGTTCTTGTCGCGCCAGGTCTCGGACGTCGCGATGCTCAAATTCGCGATCGGCCGCCCGTCCTGGGTGCGGCGGATTTCCGGATCCTTGCCGAGATTTCCAACCAGAATGACCTTGTTGACGCTTCCCGCCATCGCCGCTCTCCACTCCAAATGCCACTGAATTCACAAGGCCGGGCCCGCTCCCCGCGTTCCTGTGCGACCTCTGTTGAGGCGACCCTATACGCTTGCGGCCGCCGAGCAGCCCGTCACCCCTCAACTTATCCCCATATATAGCATCGACCTCCCGCGTGTTCCAGATTTGTTCTTGCAGGCAAGGGCATCAAATGTGTGAGCCCGATCGGGCTCCTGTCCTCAACAAAGGCTCGCGTCGGACGGACCCCGGCCGGTTCCCGCGGAGGAGAAAAACCGCATAACATTCATCAAGTTGCAACTGCATCAGTCGGCGACCGAGTGTTGCATTTCGGAGACGGACTCCGGCCTTTTGTTCGGCTACGGTCGAGTCGGAGTTAATTTATATGGGCGTCGCGCCTGATCACCGCTTCGGGGACATCAAGAAGCGGACGAAACTGGGGAGACTGCAATGAATAAGATTTTGATTGGTGCAATCGGCGCAGCGGCGCTGGCTCTGTCGGCTCCGGCAAGCGCGGCGGATCTCGCGGCGCGTCCCTACACCAAGGCGCCGCCGCCAATGATCGCCGCCATCTACGACTGGAGCGGCTTCTACATCGGCATCAACGGCGGCGGCGGTTCGAGCCACAAGTGCTGGGACTTCGTCTCGCCGACCCTCGGTACACTCGTCGCTGATGGCTGCCACAACGCGGTCGGCGGCACGGTCGGTGGTCAGGTCGGCTACCGCTGGCAGTCCGCCAATTGGGTGTTCGGCCTCGAAGGCCAGGGCAACTGGGCCGATTTTTCGGGCGACAACATCGGCACGTTCATCGGCGCCCGGCGCGACCGCTCCAAGATCGACGCCTTCGGCCTGATCACGGGCCAGATCGGCTACGCCTGGAACAACGTGCTGTTTTATGTGAAGGGCGGCGGTGCCGTCGTCGCCGACAAGTACAGTGTCTTCATTGCACCCGGCTTCGCCGGTGCCGACACCCTGCTCGCTTCGACCGACGAAACGCGCTGGGGCGGTACGGTCGGCGCCGGCTTCGAGTTCGGATTCGCACCAAACTGGTCGGTCGGCGTCGAGTACGACCACATCTTCCTGGGCCACCGGACCCTGACGTTCAATACGCCAACCGGCGCTACCTTCCAGAGCTACCGCATCGGCCAGGACGTCGATATCGGCTTGGTCCGCGTGAACTATCGCTGGGGCGGTCCGGTGATCGCGAAATACTGATATCTCTCTGATATCATTTGGAGATCAAAGGCCGGCCTCGCGCCGGCCTTTTGCTTTGGTGCCTGGTTTGGAACAATCGGTCAGCGACCATTACGTTTTGTCATTGTTGTGGCTTTTCAGAGACACAACTTGCGGCTTTGCTGGTGTAGGTACGACATCAGTTGGACCACAGCGTCCGATGCCCTTCCCGACCGTGGAAGGCACAACAGAAACTGGGACTGGGATTAGGTTGAAAATGAAGAAGGTTTTGTTGGCTTCGGCCTGTTTGTTCGCACTCGCTGCTCCGGCTTCGGCCGCTGATCTCGCGGCCCGCCCCTACACCAAGGCGCCGGTGGCGGTGGCCTCGGTCTACAACTGGACCGGCTTCTACCTCGGTATCGTCGGGGGCGGCGCTTGGGAGGCTGATTCCGATCCGAAGATGAAGGGCGGCTTCGTCGGCGGCACCGCCGGCTACAACTGGCAGACCGGCAACGTCGTGTTCGGCCTCGAGGCGGATGCCGCCTGGGCTGACGTCAGCGCCTCCGTCGCAGGCGCCGTTCCCGGCCTTGGTCTCGTGAGCGCGAGCTCGAAGACCGACGCGATGGGCACCGTGCGTGGTCGCATCGGCTGGGCCGTCAACAACGTGCTGTTCTACGGCACCGGTGGTTACGCCTGGATCGACAACAAGATCAGCGGCAGCGCGCTCGGCGTGACTGTGTCCGACACCAAGTTCCACTCGGGCTGGACCGTCGGCGCTGGCGTCGAAGCGTTCTTCGCGCCGCAGTGGTCGGTCAAGGGCGAGTACCTCTATCGCAGCCTCGGCAGCGAGACCTACTTCAGCGGTATCGCCCCCGCTTCGTCCGGCACGCTCAACTTCCACACCGTGCAGGTCGGCGTGAACTATCACTTCGGCGCCCCCGTGGTCGCCAAGTACTAAGCTACACTTCAACGCCTAGCGTTACGAAGGGCCGGCCTCGCGCCGGCCTTTTTGTTTGCACGGAACGTTTCAACGCAGTTCCGCCCTCCCTCCTGCTGCCAGATGCCGCCAGCGCGCCAACAATCCGTTGACGATTCGCAAGTCGCACTGGAAATCTGTCCTCGTTCTTCCTACGTTCGCTGACAACCCCATCGGCGCCGATCCCGGTTCCGGACGAAGCGCGCCTCCAGCGCTGGCGCGATCGCGCACCTTTGGGATTCCTTGAGGGCAACCCGGATGGATGAAGTGATCAAGGCGAAGCGCCAACAGCAGAACGCAGGCTCCAGCCGGCACGCAATTACGATCCGCGGCGCGCGCGAGCACAACCTCAAGAACGTCGACGTCGAGATTCCCCGCGACAAGCTCGTGGTGTTCACCGGGCTCTCAGGCTCCGGTAAGTCCTCGCTCGCCTTCGACACCATCTACGCCGAGGGCCAGCGCCGCTACGTCGAGTCGCTGTCGGCGTATGCGCGCCAATTCCTGGAGATGATGCAGAAGCCCGACGTCGACCAGATCGACGGCCTGTCGCCGGCGATCTCGATCGAGCAGAAGACGACCTCGAAGAACCCGCGCTCGACCGTCGGCACCGTCACCGAGATCTACGACTACATGCGCCTCTTGTGGGCGCGCGTCGGCGTGCCCTATTCGCCAGCGACGGGCCTGCCGATCGAGAGCCAGACCGTTTCGCAGATGGTCGACCGCGTGCTCGCGCTGCCCGAAGGCACCCGCCTCTATCTGCTCGCGCCCGTCGTTCGCGGCCGCAAGGGCGAATACAGGAAAGAGCTCGCCGAATGGCTGAAGAAGGGCTTTCAGCGCGTCAAGATCGACGGCAGCTTCCATGAACTGGCGGAAGCGCCTGTTCTCGACAAGAAATTCCCGCACGACATCGACGTCGTCGTCGATCGCATCGTGGTGCGCGCCGATATCGGCCAGCGCCTCGCCGAAAGCTTTGAGACCGCGCTGAAGCTCGCCGAAGGCCTCGCCGTCGTCGAGTTCGCCGACGCGCCCGCGGCGGCACCCGCCGAAGAAAAGAAGAAGACCGCAAAGATCCACGACAAGAGCGGCCCCGAGCGCATCCTGTTCTCGGAAAAATTCGCCTGCCCGGTGTCCGGCTTCACCATCCCCGAGGTCGAGCCGCGCCTGTTCTCGTTCAACAATCCCTATGGCGCCTGCCCCGCGTGCGGCGGTCTCGGCGTCGAGCAGCATGTCGACGAGGACCTCGTCATTCCCGACAAGGAGCTTGCGATCGGCAAGGGCGCGATCGCGCCCTGGGCCAAGTCGTCGTCGCCCTACTACGTGCAGACGCTGACCGCGCTCGGCAAGCACTACAAGTTCACGCTGACCACCAAATGGAAGGATCTGCCGAAGAAGACGCAGAACGCGATCCTCCATGGCTCCGGCGAGGACGAGATCAAGTTCTCCTACGAGGACGGCGTCCGCTCCTACGACACCAAAAAACCGTTCGAAGGCGTCATCACCAACATCAACCGCCGCTATCGCGAGACCGAGAGCGAGTGGGCGCGCGAGGAACTCGCAAAGTATTTCCACGACGTGCCGTGCGGCGGCTGTAACGGTTTCCGGCTGAAGCCGGAGGCGCTCTGCGTCAAGGTCGGCACCAAGCATATCGGCGAGATCTCGGAGCTGTCGGTGAAGAATGCCGGCACCTGGTTCGAGACCGTGCCGGATTCCCTGAACGCGCAGCAGAACGAAATCGCCGGACGCATCCTCAAGGAGATCCGCGAGCGCCTCACCTTCCTGCTGGACGTTGGCCTCAACTATCTCACCCTGTCCCGCTCCTCCGGCACGCTGTCCGGCGGCGAGAGCCAGCGCATCCGCCTGGCCTCGCAGATCGGCTCGGGCCTGACGGGCGTGCTCTACGTGCTCGACGAGCCCTCGATCGGCCTGCACCAGCGCGACAATGCCCGCCTGCTCGACACCCTCAAGCGGCTGCGCGACCTCGGCAACACCGTGATCGTGGTCGAGCATGACGAGGACGCCATTCTCCTCGCCGACTACGTCCTCGACATCGGCCCCGGCGCCGGCATGCATGGCGGCAACATCGTCGCCGAGGGCACGCCCGCCGAGATCATGCGCAACCCGAAATCGCTGACCGGCAAATACCTGACCGGCGAGCTCGAGGTCGAGGTGCCGGAGCGGCGTCCGCCGAACCATCGCCGCACCATCAAGGTGGTCAACGCGCGCGGCAATAACCTCAAGAACGTCACGGCCGAGATTCCGCTCGGCCTGTTCACGGCCGTCACCGGCGTCTCCGGCGGCGGCAAGTCGACGCTGCTGATCGACACGCTCTACAAGGCCATCGCGCGCAAGCTGAACAATGCCAGCGAGGGCGCCGCGCCGCACGACCGCATCGAGGGCCTCGAGCATATCGACAAGATCATCGACATCGACCAGTCACCGATCGGCCGCACCCCGCGCTCGAACCCCGCGACCTATACCGGCGCCTTCACGCCGATCCGGGAATGGTTCGCAGGGCTCCCCGAAGCGAAAGCGCGCGGCTACGAGCCCGGCCGCTTCTCCTTCAACGTCAAGGGCGGCCGCTGCGAGGCCTGCCAGGGCGACGGCGTCATCAAGATCGAGATGCACTTTTTGCCCGACGTCTACGTCACCTGCGACGTCTGCAAGGGCAAGCGCTACAACCGCGAGACGCTCGAAGTCCTGTTCAAGGGCAAGTCCATCGCCGACGTGCTCGACATGACCGTGGAAGAAGCCGCCGAATTCTTCAAGGCCGTCCCGCGTGTGCGCGAGACCTTCCAGACGCTCCATCGCGTCGGCCTCGACTACATCCATGTCGGCCAGCAGGCGACGACCCTGTCAGGCGGCGAAGCCCAGCGCGTCAAGCTCGCAAAAGAACTGTCAAAGCGCGCCACCGGCCGCACGCTCTACATCCTGGACGAGCCGACCACCGGTCTTCACTTTCACGACGTCAAGAAGCTGCTCGAGGTGCTGCACGAGCTGGTCGCGCAGGGCAACACCGTCGTCGTCATCGAGCACAACCTCGAAGTCATCAAGACCGCAGACTGGGTCATCGACCTCGGCCCCGAAGGCGGCGACGGCGGCGGCGAGATCGTCGCCTGGGGTCCGCCCGAGGACATCGCCAAGGCGCCGCGGAGCTATACCGGCAAATTCCTGGAGCCGGTGCTGAAGAAGGCGAGGAAGCCGAAACGGCGGAGCACGAGCGAGGCGGCGGAGTAGAAGCTTTGGATCGAAGCCGTACGGCGGATTAGCGAAGCGTAATCCGCCACTGTTCTTGTCGTAAGACCGGTGGGCCACGCTTTGCTATTCTCGCCCGGCGAACCACGCAGGATCCGGGAAGAACCGACATGTCCGCTGGACTTGTGCAAACCTATCGCGCCTTCGCCCACAATAATGCTTGGGCGAACCATCGCCTGCTCACGGCTTGCGCCGCGCTATCCCAGCCGGAATTCGAGGCCCACCGCACCGGCTTCTTTCCGAGCCTGCAACGTACGCTGAACCACATCTACATCATCGACCTCTTCTACATCGACGCGCTCGAGGGTGGCTGGCTCGGACCGGCGGCCTGGAAGAACGAAGTGCCCTTTCCTTCCCTCACCGCGCTGAAGCCTGCGCAAGCGGCGATGGACAGGCGCCTGATTGCGATCTGCGATGCACTGACGCCCGCGCGGCTTGAGGACGTCGTCAAGATCAACCGCGATACGCGCGTCCAGACGGAACGCCGCGACCGGCTGCTGATGCATCTGTTTCAGCACCAGATCCATCACCGCGGACAGGCGCACGCCATGCTGTCCGAGACGAGCGTCGCACCGCCGCAGCTCGACGAGTTCTTCGCCGAGGGGGAAGCCCCTCTTCGGGCTGCCGAGTTCGCCGAGCTCGGCTGGACCGAGGAGACGGTGTGGAAGTCCTAGCCAAACACGATCAGCCGCCGACCTCGGGTTCTCATGAGTCCGCAATGCCCAGCCGAACCTACACACTCTTCCGCAACGCCATCCTCGCCCAGCAGCAGGTAACCTGCGTCTACGAAGGCCGCTACCGTGAGCTCTGCCCGCACATCATCGGCACCAACAAAACCGGTGAAGAAGCCGTGCTGGCCTGGCAATTTGCCGGCGAGAGCAGCGGGCCGCTGCCGCAATGGCGATGCCTGAAGCTGGCCAATGTCAGTGGCGCCCGGGCGCGCGATGGCCGCTGGCGTGAGGGCGGCTCGCATCGGACGGCACAGACCTGCATCAAGAACATCGATCTCGATATCAATGTTCACGTGCGCAAACTGCGGTAGTCCTCTCCCGATGCGAGGCGACGCTACAAGCGACGGGATCGAAAACGAATCTCGTCAATCACGACATAACGGCCGAAGAGTGCCTGACCGAATTGGTCAACGGCCTCTCGAAGCCGCGCCCGCACCAGTTCCCCGCTCTCCGGATCGATGCGCAGCAAGACCAGGCCTGGAACGACTTGGTTGCGACGAAAGACAAGCTCGCCAAAATCCTTGTCAGCCGTGAGGAGAAGACGTCCTTCCCGGGACGCCACAGCCATGACCTCCCACGTCACTCAGGCTCGCGGCAAACTCAGCGATATAGAGGACGTCATGACCGGCGCCCCGCAGTTCTCGCACCAGGGAGGCTGTGACGCACTCGTCGGCGAGCCAGAGCACGATTCAGCGATAAATGATGTCTTCGTCGGCCAAATAATCGGCCGCGAAGGCCTGCGCCGCCCGAATATCATCCGGCGTAAGCCGCGGATGCTCCAAGATGACGGCCTCGGTGCTCATGCCCGCGCCCAGCTCGCGTAACACCAATTCGACCGGCACACGCGTCCCGCGGATCACAGGCTTGCCGTCCATGATCGCCGGGTTGATTTCAATCCGCTCGTGCCGCATGGCTGTCTCCTAAGTCCGCCCAACATTAGCACGCCGCATCCCGCCTGTCAGCGAACTCGAAAATCCCTTCCATGCCCTATTCCCTCGCCATCTTCGACCTCGACGGCACGCTGGCCGACAGCTTCCCGTGGTTTCTGCGCACCATCAACGATGTCGCCGATCGCTTCGATTTCCGCCGCGTTACGCGTGAGGAGATCGAAGAGCTGCGGCATGCGTCGAGCCGCGAGATCCTCGCCCGGCTTGAGGTGCCCTTGTGGAAGCTGCCGGCGATCGCGCGGCATGCGCGGCGGTTGAAGGCGGAGGCGGCCGGCGAGATCCCGCTGTTTGCGGGCGTCGAGGCGATGCTGCAGACACTGGCTGAAAACGGCGTTCAGCTTGCGCTGGTGTCGTCCGACAGCGAAGCCAATGCGCGTGAGAAGCTCGGCGAGGCAGCGGCGCTGTTTTCACATTACGCCTGCTCGGCATCGCTGTTCGGCAAATCCGCGAAATTCCGCCGGGTCATCCGCCGTGCGGGCGCGGAGCCGGGCAAGGTCATCGCGATCGGCGACGAGGTCCGCGATATCGAGGCGGCGCGGGCTGCGGGCATCGCCTGCGGTGCGGTGTGCTGGGGCTATGCGGCACCGGCGGCGCTACGGGCGCTGGGGCCCGATCTCGTCTTCGAGCGGATCGAGGACATTGCGCCGGCCTTGCTGCCCGGCGCCGTCAATTTGCGCGATCCGACGCCGGCCTAGCGCGGCGGTTCGTGCTTCTCCATCGACAGCGCGATCCGCTCCAGAAAGCCATTCATGCGCCGGGTCTCGGCGACCTGCTGTTCATAGAGCTCGATCAGGGTCACGCCCGACTTGCCGCGCGCCTGCATGCCCTGCCGCCGCGAAAACCAGATCCACAGCACGACCAGCGCGACGAACGGCAACCAGGACATCGCAAGCTCGACCATCCACTTTTCCATCAGCCACGTCTCCATTTCCGCCGCTCGCTGGTCGGCGCATGACAACAATCCTGGATAGCATCTGTCGGGTCGGCGCGACATCCGGTTCGATGGTGGGGCAAACAACGAGTCCGGTGCCGGAGCCCCCTACTCCGTCCTGCGCAAGAACGCCCCGAACGCGCGCGGGCCGTCGCCGGTCTTGACCTCGCCCACGACCTTCAGCTCGGCCGCGTCGATGATATCCAGCGTGTTGCTTTCCCAGCAGGCGACGACGATGCGCTTGCCGTCGGCGGTGGCGGCGATGCCTTCGGGATAGTCGCCGACATTGATGCGCTTGACGGGCTGCAGCGTCGCGAGGTCGAACACGCTGACGGTGCCGCCATATTGATCGGTGACGAAGCCGCGGCCCAGCGTCAGCGCCACCGCATAGGGACGCATGCCGACTGGCACGCGGGCGATCTCGCGCGCCTCCGCAAGGTCGATCACGGAGACGTCGTTGGAGCCGACATTGGCGGTGTAGGCGCGCTTGCCCTCGGCATCGATGGTGACGCCGAACGGGCGGGTGCCGACCTTGATGACCGCCTTGCGCCGGCGCGTCGCGGTGTCCACGACCGAGACGCTGTCGTCGTCGCGGTCGGCCGAGAGCAGAAGTCTGCCATCAGGCGTCACCGCGAGGCCCGATGGCGAAGCGCCAACCGCGATGCTGGCGGTGACGCTGCGGTTTGCCGCGTCGATCACCCGCACTGCGGCCGCGTACCAGTCGGCGACATAGACGGTCCGGCCGTCGGGCGCCACCGCAATGCCGAGCGGCCCGCCGCCGACCTCGATCCGCCCCGCAACCTGCCGCGTTGCGGCGTCCACCACCGTCACCGCCTTGGCATCGGGGCTCGTGACATAGGCAAAGCGCCCGTCCGCGCTGACGGCAACGCCCGCCGGCTTGCCGCCGATCGGGATGGTCGCGACGCTGCGCGCCGTGGCGAGGTCCACGACCATCAGATCGTCGCTGAGCTGGTTGGTGACGAACGCCTCCTCGGCGCACGCGCTGCCGACACCGGCGGCGCAAAGGCTGGCGGCGAGCGCCGCCAGAACCATCGCCCGCACGGTCAGCTTCCGCTCTCGAGCTTCTTCTTCAGCGCTTCGAGCCCGGCCTTGTAGAGCCCGCTCACCGCAGTCTTGGCGGCTTCGTCGCTCAGCTCCGGCGGCGGATCGTTGTTGGGAAAGCCGCGGTAGAACGCGCCGGCCCATTCCAGCGTCGAACTCTTGCCGTCGGCGCTCGGCGTCACCGTCAAGGTCGAGGAATAATTGGTGACCGGCAACACCTTCACGTCCACATTGGTGATCCGGTAGGAATAGGTCATCGCACTGGCGTCGAGCTTGTAGAGCTCCTCGTCGATGGTGGCGCCACTGGTGAGCGTCAGCCTCCGCGTCGCGCCGATCTCGTTGCCCTTGTCGCCCTCGGTCTTGGTGACGGGCGGCAGCCAGTTCATGTCCTGGAAATTGCCGATCACCGCCCACACCTTGGCCGGCGGCGCATTGAGCTCGATGGATTCCCGCACCTTCTGCCGGGTCGGCCCATGCGCCCAAACCGGCGCAAACGCCGCCGTCAAAACCGCCGCGCCCGCAGCACTCAATACCGCGGCCATGGCCGTGCGCCGTCCAATCGTCACCCTCATCTCGTTTCCTCATGCGTCTCGTTGATCGTGCGCGACTTGGGGCGCGCTGGAATCATCGTAGCGCATTTTTTGCCGCTGCCGAAAGATTCTGGATTGCTTCGCTGCGCTCGCAATGACGATTGAGAGAGCCGGCGCCCTCGCCTATTCCCCCAGCGTCGCTTCCACGAACCCGTGCGGATCGTCGCAGAACTCCCGCATCACCCGGTAGTGATCGGTCTGTTCCACCGTCGTCGGCTCCAGGCCGTATTTGCCCAGCCGCAGCAACCGAGCGCCGGGATAGGCCATCAGCATCGGCGCATGGGTCGCCATGATCACCTGGCAGATGCGGGAATCTTCCATACGACGCAGAAGCTTGAGGAATTCAATCTGGCGCGCCGGCGACAGCGCGGATTCCGGTTCGTCGAAGATGAAAATCCCCTGGCGCTGGCAGCGCTCCTCGAAAAAACGCAGAAAACCTTCGCCGTGAGAGTGCGACAGGAAGTCGGGGCCGACCTGGCCGGCGTCGCGCGCAGCCTTGTCCAGGTATCGCGCCACCGAGAAAAAGCTCTCGGCACGGAAGAACCAGCCATTTGTGATCTTCGGCAGCCAGCTTGCGCGCAAGGCCCGGGAAAGTTGACCGCCCATCTTCTCGCGCGCTTCGGAATGGTCGACCGGCATGTAACCCTTGCCGCCACCGGCATCGTCGTAGCCGGCGAGCGCTGCGATCCCCTCGAGGATCGTCGACTTTCCGGTGCCGTTTTCGCCAACGATGATCGTGATGGCGGTCTCGAAGTTGAGCTCGAAATCATCCGGGAAAATCGGCAGGCAGAACGGGTAGGCCCCGCGATCGTGAACTTGCGAGGCGTCGAGCCAGACCCGCTTCAGGTAAGGCGCCGGCAGGTTGATCGTTCGACCGCTTCTTCGGCTCATGCCCGGCTTCCAACCCATTAATCCGATCCATCTCTCGATCGGAACATATCAAGAACACAACCCTCGCGAAAGCTGCATTTGAGAAACATACGGAAACAAATTGAAACAAAGCCGGTGTCCGTCACCGGGTGCAAATTAAGACGACGGAGCTACGGACAGGTTGCTGGCATGAGGCCAGCTCCCACCTCGCGACCCCGGCAATGATTGACGGACGTCCGGGACAGTAAGCCGCGAGGAATGCGCGATGGTATCAACCTATTTCAGTTACAGCTACATCACGCGCAATCTCAAGCAGTCCCTGGCGCGGGTCGAACAGCAGCCGGACGTGGCGCGAGAGGAGGCCTATTACAAGGCCAACATCGGCAAGGTGAAGACCGTCGACGACTTCATGAAGGACTACCGCCTTTATCATTTTGCGACGAAGGCGTATGGCCTGGAAGACATGGCCTACGCCAAGGCCTTCATGAAAAAGGTGCTGGACAGCGACCTCAACGACTCAAACAGCTTCGTCAACAAGCTGGTGGACAAGCGCTACCGGGAATTCGCCGCGGCATTTTCCTTCAAAGGGACAGCGACGCCGGTTGCGCAATCGGAGAACCAGACCGACGAGATGATCGGCCTGTACACGGCGACCAAGAAGAGCCAGGTCGATGCTCTTGCCAGCGACAAGACCTACTACAACTCCAAAATCGGCGGCATCACGAGCGCAGACCAGTTGCTGAACGACGACCGTCTTCGCAACTATGTCTATTCGGCCTTCGGGATCGACGAAAGCAAGTGGCCACGCGACACAATCAGCCAGGTCCTGCGCAGCGACCCATCCGATCCCAACAGCTACGTCAGCACCACTTTCACGTCGCAACTGAGCGGCCTCAACGCCCAGCTCACGCAGGCCAAATCGGACGTGAGCGCCACCAATACGAAGATCGCCGACTACACGGCCCAACTCTCGCAACCGGGCGCGGACGTGGCCCAGCTGAACGTCCAGATCCTGGTCGAGAAATATCACTTGGAGACGTATACGAAGAGCGTTTCCGACCTCGGCAACCAGATCGCGACGATCGGCAACTTTGTAGATCTGGCCGGCGCATTCGAGTTTTCGCCTGACGGATCGCTTCCGCCAGGTGTCTCCGCGCAGACTGCTGCAAATATCACGAACACGACAAAGCGGTTCGACGACAGCAAGGCCGCCGTCTATACGGCAGCAAGCCCGATCTACGAAGCTTTGGCGATCAAGCAGTTCAGAACGGACCTCCTCAAGATCAATTCACTCCAGGCGTTTCTATCGACGCCAAACGTGTATGATTTTGCGCTTGGCGCCGTCGGCCTCGATCCCGCAAAGGTCTCGCAAGATACGATCAAGGCTGTTCTCGAAAGCGACCTCAGCAACCCCAAGAGTTACGTGTATACTCTCAAGGACAATCGATACGTTCAGCTCGCGCACGCCTTCAACTTCGATGCAAAGGGCAATCTGACCACGCCCCTGGTGGCGCAGGACTCCGCTGAAGTCCTCCAGATTGCGAAGGACTACGTCATTCAAGCGGTGAAGAGCGCAAGCACGGCGAGCCCTCAGCAGCAAAAGGCAGTCCGGGCCCAAGCCACCAAGGATGCGACGGAGTATCAGCAGGCGATCGCAGGCATCGACAGCGTTTCCGATCTTCTTGCAAACAGGCCGATGGTCGATTTGATTCTGCTGGCCAAGGGTTTGGACCCCCGGAAAGTCAGCGACAAATATCTCGAGAAGATCTTCGCCTCCGATTTGAACAATCCCAAGAGCTTCGCCAACACCGAGAGCGATCCACGCTTTGCCGAGATCGTTGCGTCGTTCAATTTCGACAGCAAGGGCAACGTCGCGCGCCTGCCGATGATGGGTCCGCAGAAGCGCGATCAATTCCGGGAAACGCAGGCGAACTATGTTCAGCAAAGCCTGGAGCAGCAGCAGGGCGATACCAATCCCGGCGTGCGACTGGCGCTCTATTTCCAGCGAAAAGCGGGGGACATCACCTCCGCATACGACATCCTGGCCGACAAGGCGCTTTCGGAGGTGTTCCGTACCACCTTCAATCTGCCGGATTCGATGGCTGCGATGCCGATCGATCAGCAGGCCAAGTTCGTGGACAAGTTCATGAAGATCAAGGATCTGTCCGATCCCGCGAAGGTCGCGAAGCTGATGAACCGCTTCTCCGCCATGTATGACGTCAAGAACAACCAGATCAACGGCCAGGTTCAATCTCCCCTGCTCAACCTCTTTCAGGGATCGAGCTCGGGGATCAGTGACGCGGCGTACCTGGCCATTGCCAAGTTGCGATGATCGCGCGCCGGTATTCAGCCCAGCACCTCGAGCACCAGCTCCATGGTCATCAGCACGGGATTGTCACCACGGATCAGACGGCCCTCTGCAATGCCACCGGTGTAGTCGATCAGGGCAACGTCGAGCGCAGCCTCCAGCCCGCCGGAGGAGCCAGCTGCGATTGTCCCGGCCGTTATCGCGAGCTCAGTCGCAAACGGCTCGGTCACGCCGCCATGGGTGAAACGCGCACCGATCGTGGAGCCGACGCCGCCGCGAATCTTCGCGCGCGCGATACCGTGCGCGCGGCAAAAGCCCTCGAGGCAACCGGCAAAATCCTGATTGGGCCGCAGCCGCAGTGCGAAGGCGCGGCTGGTCGTGCGCACGCTGGTGCTCGCGGCCGCGACCGGTCCGAACAGCTTGAAGTTCGTCTCCGGATCAGGCTCGGCGGTGAACATCGCGCCATCGAGGCCGAACGCCTCAACTTCGAACGGCTCGGCGACGATGGTCTCGTCCGGCATCATGTGGCCGCCGCCTGCCTTGCCGTCCGCCTCGCTCCACAGCCCATGGCAATGAAAGAACGGCGCACCGTCGCGCATGCCGAGCGTCATGCTGCCGAGCCTCGTGCGCGTCACGCCCGCGGGCCGATACGTATCGCTGTAGAACGCGGCGTTCTCCCCGGTCTTCGACAGTGCCGGCATGACATAGGCGAACGGCCCAAATGCACCGCTGCCGAAGTTCAACACGCCGCCGGCAAATCCCTCGCCCGCAAAGCCGCGGCGCGCAGCTTCGAGCAGCGGCAGGCCTGCTTCAAGCGTGAACGTGAAGGCGCGCCCCCTCGCCTCCACCCATTGGATACGCTCAGTGACGGGCGCGCCCGGCTGCTTGATATTCCGCATGCTCTGCGCTCAGCCCGTCTTGGTCTTGTCGAGATCGAGCAGCCCGCGCGCCTCGAGCTCGTCGCGCACCAGGCGCTTCGGCACCTTGCCATAGCCGGATTTCGGCAGCGCCTCCCAGAAGAAGAACCGTTTTGGCATCTTGTAGCGCGGCACCTTCGGCAACAGAAACGCGGCCATCTCCGCTTCACTCACCGCCTTCTCGCCGTCGCGCGGAACGCAAACGGCAACGCCGACCTCGCCCCAGGTCGCATCGGGCACGCCGAGCACCGCGACCTCGCCGATCGCGGGATGCGTCAAGATCTTCTCCTCGATCTCGCGTGGATAGATGTTGGAGCCGCCGGAGATGTACATGTCGGAGGCCCGTCCGGTGATGTAGACGAAGCCCTCCTCGTCCATGTGGCCGAGATCTCCGGTACGGAACCAGCCGTTGCGGAACGCCTTGGCATTGGCTTCGGGATTGTCGTGGTAGCCGGCGAGCACCGCAGGGCCGATCACGCAGATCTCGCCGCTCTGGTTCGCCCCGAGCTCGCGGCCCTCGTCGTCCTGGATCGAGACCTGCATGCCGGTGCGCTCGAAGCCGCAGGTGCCGATCTTGGCATGCGGGCCGTCCTCGAGATCGTGCAGTGCCGCCGGCAGCACCGTGATGTTGCCGGTGACCTCGCCGAGGCCAAAATACTGCACGATGACCTTGCCGAGCTTCTTCAGCGCGGCCTTCTGGTCCTCGCGATACATCGGCGCCCCGGCATAGATGACGTGACGCAGCGAGGAATGATCGTATTTGTCGACGGCGGGATGCTCGACCATCATCTTCAGAATCGTCGGCACCGTGAAGAGATTGCTGACCCGATGCGCTGCGATCAGGCGGAAAGCCTCGTCGATATCGAATTTTTCCGTCGGCAGCAGCACGGTGCAGACGCCACGCGCGGTCTGCACCAGCTGATGCACGCCGGCGCCATGCGACAGCGGCGCCACCACCAGCGAGGCATCATCCTCAGTGACGCCGGGCGTCAGATCGGCGAGATGATTGGTGACGACAAAACCCATCTGGCCGTGGGTCAGCACCGCGGCCTTGGAACGGCCGGTGGTACCCGAGGTGAAGAAGAACCAGCAGGGATCGTCGTGCTCGACAGCGACATTCTCGACCACGCTGCCAGCGTTCGCGGCGATGGCATCGGCCACCGGGCGCTCGCCGAATGCGGCCTTGCCGTCGATGCTCCAGGTGAACTCCAGTGCCCCGCCGGTCACCGCCGCCGCGTGCTCGGGAAAATCCACGTGGCACAGAAACGCCTTCGCGCCGGAGGCCTCTGCGAGATAGGTGACCTCATCGGGCATCAGACGGAAATTGGTGGGCACCCAGACCGCGCCGAGGCGGAACGCGGCGAACATCGAGACAAACATCTCGTCGCCATTCTTGGAATGGACGAGGATGCGGTCACCCTTGGCGATGCCGCGCGCGGCGAGCGCCGCGGCCAGAGCCGAGACCTGCGCATCGATCTCGCGCCACGTCCAGGATCTGTCACCCCAGACGAAGCCGGGACGCGCCCCATGCCGCCGCGCATTCTGGGTCAGCATGTAGGCGAGATTCATGACGCGGCGGGACATGCGCAGGGGCTGCATGGGGCTTCCTCTTCGGGTGCGGTGGCGTGCGAGCCGTCCGCTCATTGCAGCCCATTTATCGCGATCGCCTCCGGCATCGCAAGGCCGATGGCCGCGCCCCTGCTCTACGGCTGCGAAAACGCAAACGGCGTCGTCGTGATGGCCTTCTGCTTGACACAGGCCTGCGCGCCAAAGCCGCCGCAATAGCTGCCATGCAGATCGAAACGGATGGTCCGCGGGGCGCCGCGCTTCATCGGCGGCGCAACGATCGCGTAGCTGCGGACGTAACCGTCGAATACCTGGCGTACGCTTCTGTCCGGCAGCGTCACCAAGATGGTCATGACACAGCCGCCGGTTCCGCAGTAGGTGGTCTCGCGCTCGCCACATTTGGTGTTGCTGAAATCGACGATGTAGTCGTCGCGGCCATCGCCGGTCAGGTCGATCCTGCGCACCGTATTCGCTGCAAAGCTCACCGCGCCACCACCCTGGCTCTCGCATTCCTCATTGGCGTAGCGCACAGCCTTCTGCACGCCGGGCGGATAATTCGAGAAATTGAACGGATTCGCATCATCGGCACGCGCAGTCGTGGCGAACAGGGCGAGCAGGAGGATCAGATAGCGCATGCGGGTTTGTCGCCAGCACAACTCGTAGCGTTCAGGGAATTTTAAACATGATCGGCGCAACCTTCATCAGTCCCCGCGTACAGAGTGCCGCATCATGGTCAAAGCGCCCGCCTTCCTGCTGTTGTCGCTGGCGCTAGGCGGATGTGCCGTGGCTCCGCAAGCCCATTTCGCCTCGGATCCCGCCTTCAAGCCGACACGCTATGCCTGGGATGGCGCCGGCGAAGATCCCAATCGGCCCGGCGATGCCTCACGCGCAACGCGCGCTGCCGTTGGCTCCGAACGCACCAGGTCGCAAGCCGGACTTCAGCCCTATTCCAGGGAATGGTGGCAGGCGCAGGACGGCATCGAGGCCGAGCGAGACGCCAGGGTCAACCGCTCCCTCGTCATCTGCCAGGGCTGCCTCCGCCCGCAGCCGCAGACGGAAGACGCAAGGCTCGCCAAAGCGAGCGATTGAACCATATCTCCTTGACGGATTCGCTGAAGAGCTGACCGGAGACGACATGAGCGACGTCATCGACAACAGGGCCCATCACCGCTTCGAACTCGAAGTGGAGGGCCATCTCGCAACCGAGCATTATAAGCTCGACGGAAACGTCATCACGTTCGAGCACACGGACGTGCCGAAGGAGCTCGGCGGCAAGGGCGTCGGCTCAAAACTGGTGCAAGGCGCGCTTGACCAGGTCCGCGCCGCCGGCCTGAAGCTGGTCCCGGAGTGCCCGTTCGTGAAGGCGTGGATCGAGAAGCACCCGGATTATGCAGATCTCGTGACGAGATAAGAGCACCACAGGCCCGCCACCCGTAGCCGGCGGGCCTGTCGATATCTACGGCCTATTGTCCATGCTTGAGCATGTCCTGGTCATTCAGATCCCAGTCCTGCCACAGCTGGAGTATGCCGAGCAGCACGACCACCGCGCCGAGGCTCGTGTGATAAACGCGAAGAAAGCCTTCGCCGGAATAGCCGATAACGTAAGGCGAGGCGCTGAGCCACAGCCCGATCAGGATCGTCATCACCTCTTGCCAGCGCTGCAGCGCGACATATTCGAGCTGGCTGAGGCCAAACACGACCAGGCCGACCGCGACTGCATTCAGGATCATCGTCTGGTGCCCGACGATCGTCGGTTGCTCCTGAACGGGAAACCACGGCGAAACGACGATCAGCGCGCCGAGCAGCATCCCGCACCAGTCTTCCCATGTTCTATGAGTATTCAAAAAACCAAAGTCCGACATCGTAACCTCCTACGAAAGAGGCATACGTCTGCGGCTGGCGATCATGACACTCCGAATGTCCAACGAGCCTGCCGGCCGCATTCGGGCGTATGTCCTGTCAAGGACGTGGGAACCACGCGTGGAACTTGCAAGAGCAATGTCGAGGATTATTTGTGGTCACTGCATCATGCTCGCAGAGCGAGGCTTGTCTTCGCACTGCAGCCACGAGGACGCATCGGAGGATCTTGCATGGCGGCATCGGTACGCGACAACAAGGACAGAAGCCGCTTCGAGCTCGATGTCGGCAGCGAGCTTGCCTTCGCCAATTACCGGCTGACGCCGTCGGCCGTGATCATCACCCACACCGAGACGCCGCGCGCGCTGCGCGGCCGCGGCATCGCCTCCGAGCTGGTCAAGGGCGCGCTGGGATTGATCCGACGCGACGGCAGGAAGGTGATCGCCGGCTGCGGTTTCGTCGTCGACTATCTCGACAAGCATCCGGAGGACGCGGACCTCGTCGCCTGACATAAAAGGGCCCGCGCAAGCGCGGGCCCTGGCAACGACCGAGGATCGGTCAGTGCTTGATTTCCGGCGGCAGCTTGCCGCCATTGGCGGCGAGCTTGGACATCACCTGCTTGTGCAGCCAGACGTTCATGCTGGCCGAGTCGTTCATGTCGCCGCTGTAGCCGAGCTCCTTGGCGAGGTCCTTGCGCGCGGCAAGGCTGGAGTCGATCTCGAGCGCCTTCATGAGGTCGACGATCGAGGTGCGCCACTCCAGCTTCTCACCCTTGTGCGCGGCGACGGCCGCGTCGACGATGGCCGCAACGTCCACCGTTGCGGCGGGCGCCGCAGCGGGAGCCGACGACGGCGCCGATCCGCTCGGCGCGGCGCCGGCCGGTGCGCTGCCTGCGGGTGCGGCGGAAGCCGGATGGCTGCCGAAGATCGCGCCCATGATTTTCCCGAAAATGCTCATGTCTGCTCCCCGAAAAGGATCCGTTGGAAGGGCCTTGAGTGGCACTTATAGACGAAGTTACTGCGTTGCGCCCGCGGAGTTCTGCGAACCCACGACCAGCATCAGCTTATCTGCGGCGAAATGACGACCGAATGACACATTGAGGTTGCACCGCGGCATCGAATTTCACCCAAGCGTGAGGGACAGGACTCGGAATTGAGAGTAGCCTTTGCATTCAACTCGCGAGCCCGTCCGGAATTCGCGTCTGGTTGGAATCGCGAAACTCAGAGAAGAGCGGCCGCTTGCGCCGTTTGCCGGCGCCGGATTCGGCTGCCCGGCAAGGGAGCTAGCGACCATGGCCACACTATACCAGGGCAATGTCCCCACTGTAGGCCAGCCCACTGATGCGGCTGGACCTGCGATCCGAACCATCCAACTGTCCGACCTGCACGACGCGCTCAAGCGCGGCTGGGACGATTTCAAGGCGGTTCCGAGCCACGCCATCATCCTCTGCGTGATCTATCCCGTGCTGGGCCTCGTGATCGCGCGCGTAGCGATGGGCTATTCGGTGCTGCCATTGCTGTTTCCACTCGCCGCTGGCTTCGCCCTGATCGGCCCGTTCGCGGCGCTCGGTCTCTACGAGCTCTCCAGCCGTCGCGAACGCTATGAAGAGGCCAGCGCCTGGGACGCCATGGAGGTGCTGCGTTCGCCTTCGTTCGGCGCGATGCTCGGCCTCGGCACGCTGCTGCTCGCTCTGTTCGTGACCTGGGTTGCGACCGCGCAGGCGATCTATGTCGCGGCGTTCGGCTATGAGGGCGCCTCCGGGATCTCGGATTTCACGACGCGCGTGCTGACGACCCGGCAAGGCTGGTGGCTGATCGTGGTCGGCTGCGGCACCGGCTTCCTGTTCGCACTTGCCGCGCTCTGCATCAGCGCCGTGTCGTTCCCGTTGATGCTGGACCGCCATGCCGGCGCGTTCGAGGCGATGGTGACCTCGCTGCGCGTCGTCGCAAAGAACCCGGTGCCGATGGCGGCCTGGGGCCTGATCGTGGCGGTGCTGCTGGCGCTGGGCACCATCCCCGCCTTCCTCGGCCTCGCCGTCGTCATTCCCCTGCTCGGCCACGCCACCTGGCATCTCTACCGCAAGGTGATCGTCTCCGATCCCGGCGCACGTCCGGTGCCGCCCCCGCCGCATCGTCCACGCAAGCCGGCCGCCGACTTCCCCGCCAACCTCTTCCCCTGGCGCAATCGGACGGACGCCTGACGAACTCGTGACAGGCGGTCCTGCCCGGGCTCGGCTTGGGCAGGGTCGTGCGCTGTCATACGCCTTGCTTTGGCCGCGGTTACAATCGACATTGCGCCCGCCGGTCAGATCACTTCACGGAATCCATTTCATCTGATGACCCCGACGATTTCTCGTCTCGCTCTCGCAGCCCTCGCCCTCACCGCATCCATCCTGTCCGCCCAGCCGGCCCTTGCCGCTGTTGCCTGCGGCTCGGGCAATTTCGACGCCTGGCTTGCGGACTTCAAAACCGACGCCGCCGCCAAGGGCATCTCGCAGCAGGCCATTGCAGCGGGGCTTGCCGGCGTAACGCTCGACCAGGGCGTGCTCAACCGTGACAAGTCGCAAAAGGTCTTCACCCAGACTTTTGAAGAGTTCTCCGGCCGCATGGTGCCGCCGCGAATGACGCGCGGCTCCAACATGATGAAGCAATACGGCTCGGTGCTGTCGCGTATCGAGCAGACCTATGGCGTGCCGGGCGAGGTGCTGGTCGCAATCTGGGGTCTCGAGACCGATTTCGGCGTCAACACCGGCAAGTTCGCCACCATCCGCTCGCTCGCCACGCTGGCCTATGACTGCCGCCGCTCCGAGCAGTTTCGCGCGGAGCTGCTGGATGCGCTGCGCATCGTCCAGCGGGGCGATCTCGCGCCCGGCGACATGAAGGGCGCCTGGGCCGGCGAGCTAGGCCAGACCCAGTTCATGCCCTCGTCGTGGATGAAGTATGCTGTCGATTTCGACGGCAACGGCAAGCGCGATCTCCTGCACAACGCGCCCGACGTGCTCGCCTCCACCGCCAATTATCTCGCCGGCTATGGCTGGCAGAAAGGCAAGGACTGGCAGCCTGGCGCTCCGAATTTTGCGGTGCTCCAGCAGTGGAACAAGAGCGAGGTCTACTCCAAGACCATCGCCTATTTCGCCACCCAGCTCGCACGCGCTCCTTAAATAGCGTTCGACCAAACGCGTAGGGCCGATCGCCCGGCGACCGGCCCTCACTTGGATTGCGTTGACCTACCCGTTTACTTGCCCATGGTGGCGTGCATCGCCTTGTTCAGGTGCATGCCGCACGCACCCATTTTGCTGTTGAGCAGCGAGTCCTGCGCCGCCGCGATCTCCTTCTGGGCGACCATCTTGCTGTCGCCGTCGGCCATGTTGTCGATCGCGGTCTCGGTCTTCTCCAGATTGGCCCCGCTGCAGCCGCCCATGGCGTGGTGCTTGGCGGCCTGGGCCGGCGCGACGGCGAATGCGACGGCGGCAATTGCGATAACCCCGAGTAACTTCGTCATGATATTACTTTCCTTCTCTTGTTCTTGGGACAGACTCGGCGACATTGCCGAAATCCGCGACACGACTTTCCTCCGGACGCGGCAACTTGCCGCAATAAATTCCCCGCGAGAATTGCGTGATGTTGCGCGCCGTGCAGAGCCGCATGCGAAAATTCTGATTTTCATTACAACTTGGTAATAAGACGATTGCACGCTCGGCGTGTGTGCGCCGCACCAACGATTCATGCGGTCGATCTCGGGCCAGAACACGCGCGCATCGAGCCTCCATGTATGGCCGACGGCCGTGCGACGGCACACATGCGCCTCGTGGATGGACCGAAATATCCGGCTTCGCCGCGGTCGCTACGATGAATCTCGTCAGCCCCGGTCGGGCGAATCGCGGTTGGCTCCTTCTCCTCGCGAGTCGGAACAGATCCCATGATATGAATATATAATCACTCTTACAATTGGCCGTTCATGCGAATCACGCATGCGAGACTTGGGCTTACAAGCTGCCGCTTCGCCTTGCGGGCCACGAGAACGCAACTTATTTGCACCATCAGCGGAACCGTAGGAATTGTCATAAGGCCGTGATTTCACGGACATTTATTGCAATACACGGGGGCTTCCGCCCAGCTGTTGGGCAGGACTGCCAAGAGGTTAATCGGTCCTTACCGATGCCATGCGCTCACCGCTTAGCTGCATCGCAACATCGGAACTTTCGCACTGCACCACTCCCATCTATATTCATTTCAACGATGAGGCCCGGGCAAGGGTTGAATCGAACTACAGGAGACTACCAATGCTGCTCTCGCTTATCCGTATGGTTCAGGCTTTCCGCGACTATCAGCGCAATGTTGCCGAGCTGTCCCAGCTCAGCGATCGCGAACTGGCCGATATCGGCCTCGATCGCTCGGACATCCCGCGCGTTGCCGCCGGTCAGTACCAGGGCTGATATCGTTCAGCCCTTAACCGGTCGAACCGATAACGCCCGCCTCGTGCGGGCGCTGTCGTTTTCAGTGGCAGAAAATTCGATCTCGGCGATTTCACTGACCGCCGAAAAGCGCTACCTGTCCGCCCCATGACAGGACCCCAATCGAATATTGTGCACGTGATCGGCGCAGGCCTTGCCGGCTCCGAGGCCGCCTGGCAGGTCGCCAAGGCCGGCGTGCCCGTGGTGCTGCACGAGATGCGGCCGGACCGCATGACCGAGGCGCACCGCACCGACGGGCTCGCCGAACTCGTCTGCTCCAACTCGTTCCGCTCGGACGACGCCGCCAACAACGCTGTCGGCCTGCTCCATGCGGAGATGCGCCGGCTCGACTCGCTGATCATGCGCGCGGCCGACGCCAACCAGGTGCCAGCGGGTGGCGCGCTGGCTGTCGACCGCGACGGCTTCTCGGCCGCCGTCACCAAGACGCTGAACGAGCATCCGCTGATCGAGATCGCCCGCGGCGAGGTTTCAGGCCTGCCGCCGGCCGACTGGAGCAACGTCATCGTTGCCACCGGCCCCCTCACCTCCGCAGCCCTCGCGGATGCCATCCGCGAACTGACCGACGAGAACGCGCTCGCCTTCTTCGACGCGATCGCGCCGATCGTGCACCGCGAATCCATCGACATGTCGGTGGCTTGGTTCCAGTCGCGCTACGACAAGGTCGGTCCCGGCGGCACCGGCGCCGACTACATCAACTGCCCCATGACCAAGGAGCAGTACGACGGCTTCGTCGCCGCGCTGATCGCCGGCGAGAAGACCGAGTTCAAGGAGTGGGAGACCAACACGCCTTATTTCGACGGCTGCCTGCCGATCGAGGTGATGGCGGAGCGCGGGCCCGAGACGCTGCGCCACGGCCCCATGAAGCCGGTCGGCTTGACCAACCCGCACGATCCCACCACGAAGGCCTACGCGATCGTGCAGCTGCGCCAGGACAACAAGCTCGGCACGCTCTACAACATCGTCGGCTTCCAGACGAAATTGAAGTACGGCGAGCAGCAGCGCATTTTCCGCACCATTCCGGGGCTGGAGAAGGCCGAGTTCGCGCGCCTCGGCGGCCTGCATCGCAACACCTTCCTCAATTCACCGAAGCTGCTCGACAGCCAACTGCGCCTGCGCGCGCAGCCGCGGCTGCGCTTCGCCGGCCAGATGACGGGCTGCGAGGGATATGTGGAATCCGCCAGCGTCGGCCTGATCGCCGGCCTCTATGCGGTAGCCGACGCGCGCGGCGAAACGCTGGCCAGCCCGCCGGGCACAACGGCCTTGGGCTCTCTGCTCGGCCATATCACCGGCGGCCATATCGAGACCATCGAGCCGGGCACGCGCTCGTTCCAGCCGATGAACATCAATTTCGGCCTGTTCCCGCCGCTTGCGACCGCGCCAACGAAGAAGCCCGACGGCACGCGCCTGCGCGGCAACGAGAAGACGGTGGCCAAGAAGCAGGCGATGAGCGCGCTGGCGCTCGCCGATCTCGATCGCTGGATCGCCGATCATCTGCGCATTGCCGCCGCCGCGTGAGTTTGCGATGAACCTTCCCAAAGACGACGCCGCGACACTCTCGGCGCGCTGGACCGAAGGCGTGCTGCTCAAGCGCGACGTGTTCTCGACCGTCGAGCGCGGCCGCTTTCGCGCCGACAGCGGCGAGGTCGATGCCGTGCTGCGCCGGCTCGACGAAGTGCCGTGGTGGTCATTCCCCCTGGCGCGCCATCTGTTCGCCCGCGAGAAGCACGCACTCGCCCTTGCAAAAGGCCTGAATGTCGGTCCCGAGCTGCTGTGGGCCGGCCGCCGCGCGCTCGCCCGCGGCTTCGTCGACGGCGTCGCGCTGCACCTGGCGAAGCCCCATGGCGACCTCGCCTATTTCCGCTCGGCCAAGGCGGCGCTGCGCCGGTTGCGCCGCGCCGGCATCTGCCACAACGATCTCGCCAAGGAACAGAACTGGCTGGTCGGCCGCGACGGCCGTGCCTATGTGACCGACTTCCAGCTTGCGGCCTGCTTCAACCGCCGCGGCCGGCTCTACCGCATCCTCGCCTATGAGGACCTCCGGCATCTGCTCAAGCACAAGCGCTCCTACGCGCCTGAAGCGCTGACGCCACGCGAGCGAAAAATCCTGGCCAAAAAATCCTTCGCCGCGAGCCTGTGGCTCGCAACCGGCAAGAAGGTCTATCGCGCGATCACGCGCGGCCTGTTCAATTTCACCGACCGCGAAGGCGGCGGCCGCCGGCTGGTCAACGATGCGCCGGTGCTGGCGGAACTGATCCGCAACAATCCGGCGGTGCGCGACACCGCGATCGTCGCGTTTGCCGATCGGCGCTCTGGCGTCGGGCTCTACGCCTTCGTCGAGGCGGATCAGGCCACGCTCGAAGGCCAGCTCCGCAATGAGCTCACCGCCGCCAAGGGCCCGAAGCCGCCGGAACACATCCAGGTCGTCCACGCGCTGCCGCGTGACACCAGCGGCAAGCCGCGCACCGAGATCCTGCAACTGGTCGCCATGAACCAGCTCGACCTGATCGAGCCGATGATGAAGAACGACCAGGACCGCGCCTTCCTCAAGGACATTCTGGAACAGCGCAAGAACCTGCGCGACCGCTTCAATTTCGAGGCGGACCTGCCGGCGGGCTGATGGGCCGCGCCTTGAAGCGTCCACATTGGCGATAGAGAAGCGGGCAAGCATAGGCAGGCTTGGCGGGAGTATGGGCACTCGGGGGACGATGATGCAATGTGTGGCTGGCGGCCTGATCGCCGGCCTCCTGCTGCTGGCCGCTACCCCCGCCAAAGCAGAATCCCCGGCCGAGCAGATCTCCAGCTTCCGCCTCAAGCATGGCGAGGTCCGCGTCGCGCGTGATTCCACCCTCGACCGCATCGCCATGGACCAGGCGAAGGCGATGGCGGCAAAGGACGACCTCAGCCACGACGCCCTCGGCCCATTCAACCGGCGCGTCGCGCCCGCCGGTGCCGGGCGCGCAGCGGAGAACATCGCCTACGGCTACGACAATTTCGAGAAGACGCTGGGACAGTGGATCGACTCCTCCGGCCACCGTAAGAACCTGCTGCTGCACAATGCCTCCCGCGTCGGCATCGCGAGCGCCAAGAATGCCAGCGGCAAGCGCACCTATTGGGCCATGGTGATCGCCGGCGATTACGAGCCCAAAGGCAAGGATAAGGGTAAGGGCAAAGGCAAGAAGGACGCCGAGCCGCTGGTCGCCGTGAAGCGCGAGGTCGCCCCCGCGAGCAAGCCGAAATCCCAATCCAAATCCAGCAATTGCCACATCAGGCTGCTCGGCCTCTGCATCTGATTGCTGCCGGACATCTTGTTCGCATTCCTCAACGCGTCTAATTCATGCATGAAGATCGCGAGGAGCGGAGGCGTTGTTGATCGATATCGACCGAATTCGTGCAGACACGCCGGCCGCCTCCCGACTCGCATATCTCCACAATGCTGGCGCCGCTCTCATGCCGACGCGCGTCATCGCGGCGATGAAAGGGCATATCGATCTGGAGAGCGAGATCGGCGGTTACGCCGCTGCCGACCGCGAGTCCGATCGCCTTGAAGCGGTCTACAGCTCGGTGGCTCGCCTACTCAATGCCGCGCCAGACGAGATCGCCCTCATGGAGAACGCGACGGTTGCCTGGCAAATGGCGTTCTATGCGTTGCCATTTGCCAAGGGCGATCGCATCCTGACCGCCGAGGCGGAATACGCCGCCAACTATGTCGCCTTTCTTCAGGTCGCCAGGCGCACGGGCGCGGTCATCGACGTGGTGCCGAGCGATGCCAGCGGCGAGCTCGACGTCGGCGCGCTCGAACGCATGATCGATACGCGCGTCAAACTGATCGCTATCACCTGGGTTCCGACCAATGGCGGGCTGGTCAATCCCGCAGCGGCCGTCGGCAAGATCGCGCGGGCGCACGGCATCCCCTACCTGCTCGATGCCTGCCAGGCGGTTGGACAGATGGAGGTCGACGTCGCAGCGATCGGCTGTGACATGCTATCGGCGACGGGCCGCAAATTCCTCCGTGGCCCGCGCGGCACCGGTTTTCTCTATGTCCGCCGGGCGCTGCTACAGCAGCTCGAGCCGCCGATGATCGATCACTTCGCGGCGCCCTGGGTCTCGCGGGACACCTATCAACTGCGGGACGATGCCCGCCGCTTCGAGACCTGGGAGAACAATTACGCGGCAAGGCTTGGTCTCGGCGCTGCTGTCGACTATGCCCTTGAGATCGGCCTCGGCCCTATCGAACAGCGCTGCCGGTTGCTTGCAGACCGTCTTCGCAACGGCCTCGCCACCATTCGCGGCGTCACCATTCGCGACCTCGGACGTACGCCAGGCGCCATCGTCAGCTTTACGATGGATGGGTGCGAGGCGAATGCCATTGTCAGCAGCGCTGCCGCCGCCGGCATCACGATCGGCGCGTCACATCCGTCGAGCACGCGCATCGATGCCGAACTTCGCGCGTTGCCGCCGGTCGTGCGGGCGTCCCCGCATTACTACAACACGGAATCCGAAATCGATCGTCTCATCGATCTCCTCGCTGGCTTGGCGCCGCGATAGCGAGACACGCGTACCGCTCAGGTGCAGCGCGCGCTCAATCCGGATGCACTGAGCTTGGCCATGACCTCGTCGAGATGTGCGCTGTCGCGGGTCTCGATGACGAGTTGCAGCAGCGTCGCCTTGGCCGGCAGGTCGGAGAAGGTCCGTTGATGCGAGACCTCGATGATATTGGCGCCGGCTTCGGCGAGCAGCGACGCTACCGCAGCGAGCTGCCCCGGCCTGTCGGGGATATCGAGCGACAGCTGGGTCAGCCGCCCCTCGCGTGCCAGTTCGCGCGTGAGGACGGATGCGATCAGCCGCGTGTCGATGTTGCCGCCGCTCAGCACCAGCCCGACCTTCTGGCCGGCGAAGCGGGAAGGATCTGACATCAGCGCTGCGAGGCCGGCCGCACCGGCGCCCTCGACGACGGTCTTCTCGATCGAGATCAGGGTCGCGAGCGCGCGTTCGAGCTCGGCTTCGTTGACGAGCGCAATGTCGTCGACGAGGCGGCGGACGATTTCGGTGGTGATCTTGCCCGGCGATTTCACCGCGATGCCTTCGGCCAGCGTATCACCCCGCGCCGGCAGAGTGCCGCCATGGATGGCGTTGTACATCGAGGGATAGAGCCAGGCCTCGACGCCGAGAATCCGCAGTGACGGCTTGATCGATTTGGCGGCAATGCCGATGCCGCTGATCAGGCCGCCGCCGCCGATCGGGACGACAAGCGTGTCGAGCTCCGGTACCGCCTTCATGATCTCGAGCCCGACGGTGCCCTGCCCCGCGATGACCAGCGGGTCGTCATAGGGGTGAACGAAGATCATGCCGCGGGCTTCGCCGTGGCTGCGTGCATACGCGGCCGCCTCCTCCAGCGTCGCACCCGTCACCACCACCTCGGCGCCGTGATGCCTGGTGTTCTCGACCTTCACCATGGGCGTGCCGACCGGCATCACGATGGTGGCGGGGATGCCGAGCCGCTTGGCGTGGTAGGCAACGCCCTGCGCGTGGTTGCCCGCGGACATCGCGATCACGCCCCGCGCACGCTCCTCCGGCGCCAGCGCCGTAAGCCGGTTGAGCGCGCCGCGCTCCTTGAACGAGGAGGTGAACTGGAGGTTCTCGAATTTCAGCCAGATGTCGCAGCCGCAGATGTTGCTCAGCGTGCGGCTATAGCTGCAGGGCGTCTCGACGACGGCACCGCGGATGATCTCGGCGGCTGCGTGAATGTCATCCGGTGCGACCGGAAGGCCGCTGAGATCTGAGGAATTGGTTTGGGACAACTCAGCCATAGGACAACATAGAGCATTTGGCAGGCTCTCGCGATAAGCCAACCGCTATTTGGTAAATTCCCGGGAACGTGAAGCCCGCCACAGCGTCCACAGCGTCCGCAGCCGCGACGTCGGCTGCGGCGTAAACGGATTGCGCCCGGGCTGTGACAGGCGCTTGAGGTCGGCCCGCACCTGGCTCAGCGGCAGGAACGCAGGACGCACGGAAGCCGGCACCTCCGCCAGCAGCGACATGGCCGTGGTCAAATGCTGCTGTGCCTCGCCCGCAAGCTGCTCCAGCACGGCACGCAGGTTCGGCGTCGCCTTGCCGGCGAACACGTCTTCCATGTTGCAGCCATGACCCGCCAGCACCTGCTGCGGCAGGAACAGCTGCCGGTGCGCGGCATCGCGCGGCAGATTGGCAATGATCTGAACGATGCCCTGGGCCAAGCCGGCATGGCGGGCAAGATGCTCAGCGGCATCGGCAGGTGCGCCCATGATCCTGGCAGCCAGACCGAACAATGCCGAGGACGTCGCGGCCAGATAGCCCTCCAGCGCCGTCAGCGTCGGCATCGGGTCGTTGTAGAGGTCGAACTGGTGCTCATCGACCAGCAGCGACAGCGGTTCGACCGGCAGGCCGAAATCGCGCACCGCACGCAGCAGCTCGGCTGCGACCGGATTGCCCTCGGCGCTGCCATGGACGAGGCCCGAGAACAGATCAGTCCACCATTGAAAGCGGATCTCGCCGGGCAAGGGCTGGCTGACCTGGTCGCGGACGCGGACGATCTCGACGTTGAAGGCATAGAGCGCCAGCAGCGCACGGCGCTCGGCGGCGGGCGCGAACAGGGTCGCGGCATAGCGCGGAAAATCGTGGCTGCGCACGAGATCGGCGCAGAAGGTCACGGTATCAGGCGGCGGCGAAACGCTGCTCATGGCACGGCGATCAGCGCGGCCGCGACGCGGCGCCGTTCGCCGATCATGATGTTGTAGGTGCGCACGGCGGGGCCGGTCTGCATCGTATCCAGCACCACCCTCACCGCCTTGAGCGCCTGGCGCAGCTGCGGCGGCGGCAGCCAAAGGCCGGTTCCGGTGCCGACCAGGAGCGTGTCGATACTGTTGGCGGCCGCGAACACCCGGTCCAGCGAGTAGCGATCGATCTTGGCCGGGTCGGTCACGTCCCAGGCCCAGATCGCGTCGGGCAGGCACAGCAGCGATCCCCGATGCGACATGCCGGCGAAGGCGAAGCCGCCCTTGCCATAGGCATCGATCGGCGCCGAGCGCGGGAAATGCGGAGCGTTGGGATCGCCGGCCATCAGTGTCGTCCGAATTGGCTTACTGCCCTCGCAAACGTATGCGAGGGCAATGCGGTTCGGATCATGCCTTGTTTTTCTTCGCCGGCGTAGCCGTCTCGACCGCATCCTCGCGATGCTCGCCGACGCCGAGATAGATCAGGATCGGCGCCGCAATGAAGATCGAGGTGTAGGTGCCGACCAGCACCACGCCGAACATCATCACCGCGGTGAAGCTGTGGATGGCATGGCCGCCGAACAGCAGCAGCGCAAGCAGGGCCAGCGTCACGGTGAAGTGGGTGATGATCGAGCGCGACAGCGTCGAGTTGATGGACTCGTTGAGCAGCTGCGGCATCGGCATCTTCTTGTAGCGCCGCAGCATTTCACGGATGCGGTCGTAGATGACGACGGTGTCGTTGAGCGAATAGCCGAGAATGGTTAGAAGTGCGGCGATGCTGGTCAGGTCGAAATCGACCTGGCTGATCGACATGAAGCCGATGGTCAGCACGATGTCGTGCACGTTGGCGATCATGGCGCCGAGCGCGAACTGCCATTCGAAGCGGAACCAGAGATAGATCAGGATCGAGACGATCGCGAGCATCAGGCCCAGCATGCCATAGGCAAGCAGCTCGCCGGCGACGCGCGGACCGAGCACCTCGACGCGGCGATATTCGATAGAATCGCCAAGCGCGTCACGGACCTTCTGCACGGCATCCTGCTGCGCCTTGTCGCCGCCGGGCTGTTCCGCAACGCGGATCAAGACGTTCTCGGGGCCGCCAAACTGCTGCAGCTGGATTTCTCCAAGACGCAAGCCATCCAGCGTCGTCCGCATCGCCGCGATGTCGGCGGCACCGGACTTGGCCCGCACCTCCAGCAGCGTGCCGCCCTTGAAGTCGATGCCGAGGTTGAGGCCATGGGTGAAGAACAGCGTGATGGCGACGATCGACAGCGCCGCCGAGATCGGGAAGCTGATGCGGCGGAAGCGCGTGAAGTCGAAATGCGTATCATCAGGGACAATACGCAGCGACGGCAGCCAACCCATGGCCGCGACCACGGTGAGGATGGCGATGAGGACGCCGAGCCCGATGAGAACGGTGTGAGTCACGATCAGGCTCCTAGATCGGCACGCTCTGCGGCCGCTTCCACCGCACCCACCAGGCGACGATCAGCCGGGTCATGGTGAAGGCGGTGAACACCGTGGTGATGATGCCGATGCCGAGCGTCACGGCGAAGCCGCGCACCGGGCCGGTGCCGATATAGAACAGTACCGCGGCGGCAATGAAGGTGGTGATGTTGGAATCGAGAATGGTCGCGAGCGCCCGTTTGAAGCCGGCATCGATCGCCGAAATCGCGTTGCGGCCACCGCGCAGCTCCTCGCGGATACGCTCGTAGATCAGCACGTTCGAGTCCACCGCGATACCGACGGTGAGCACGATGCCTGCGATGCCGGGCAAGGTCAGCGTGGCGTTGAGCAGCGACAGCAGGCCGAAGATCATGGCAACGTTGATGGCCACCGCGATGTTGGCGAACACGCCGAACAACCGGTAGGTCAGCAGCATGAAGATGATGACCAGGATCGAGCCGACATAGGCCGCAAGCTCACCTTTCTCGATCGAGTCCTGGCCGAGGCCCGGACCGACGGTGCGCTCCTCGACCACGGTCAGCGGCGCCGGCAGCGCGCCGGCGCGCAAGAGGATCGCGAGATCGTTGGCCGACTGCACGGTGAAACTGCCGGAGATCTGGCCCTGCCCGCCAGTGATCGGCTCGCGAATGACGGGCGCCGAGATCACCTTGCCGTCGAGGATGATCGCGAAGGGCACCCCGACATTCTCCTGCGTGGCCTGCGCAAACTTGCGCGCGCCAGAGGTATTGAACTTAAAGCTGACGACCGGCTCATTGGTACGCTGGTCGAAGGTCGCCTGGGCATCGGTCAGATCGCCGCCCGCAACCAGCACCTGCTTCTTGACCACGTAACCGGTCGGCGGCGGCGTGGCGGCCGGCAGGAACTCGGTTTCCGGCGGCAACCCGCCCCGCTGCGCCTGGTCCGGCGGCACCGAGGGATCGACCATGCGGAATTCCATCTTCGCGGTCTTGCCCAGCAACTCCTTTAGACGCGTCGGGTCCTGAAGGCCGGGGACCTGCACCAGGATACGGTCATTGCCCTGACGCTGGATCACAGGCTCGACGGTGCCGAGCTCGTTCACGCGCTTCTCGACGATCTGGATCGATTGCTCGATCGTCTTGCGCATGCGGTCGAGCATCGCAGCCTGCGGGATACTCAGGCGGATCACGCCGCCACCGGCGTCAGTCACCTCGAGGTCGCGCTGGCCGCTGGATCCCATCAGTCCGCCGAGGGGCTGGGCCAACTCGCGCAGCTTGGCGAGCGCCGGCTGAAAATCGGTGTCCTTGGTGATGCGAACCTCGGCCGCATCGTTGCGAATTGTGACGCCGCCGGTGAAGCCGATTTTGGCATCGCGTAGCGTGCGGCGAACGTCGTCGCGGACCTGGTCCAGCCGTTCCTTCTTCACATAGGCGGAATCAACTTCCAGCAGCAGGTAAGAGCCGCCCTGGAGATCGAGGCCGAGCACCAGCCGGCGCTGCGCCCAGGCGGGCCAGGTCTTGACCTGCGCTTCGGGGAAGAAGTTCGGGACCGCGCAGAGGCACACGATCAGCGCCGTCAGGATAATCCCGAGCGCCTTCCACCGCGTGAAATACAACATCGACTGGACCTGTCAGATCAGGAGACTGGAAAGACTCGCGGAAGCACTCACTTCGACGCGGCGTCGTCCTTGGCGGCTTCCTTGGCGCTATCCTTGGATTCCTTGGCCGGTTCGCCCTTGGCGCGCACGCCGGAGACCATCGAGCGCATCTGCCGCACGCGCACGCCATCGGCGATCTCGAATTCGATCTGGTCGTCGTCGACGACCTTGGTGACCTTGCCGACAAGGCCGCCCGAGGTCACGACGGTGTCGCCGCGGCGGATGTTCTTCACGAGATCGGCGTGGTCCTTCACCTTCTTCTGCTGCGGACGCAGAATCAGGAAGTACATGATCACGAAGATCAGGGCGAACGGCAGCAGCGACATCAACATGCTGTTGGTGTCGCCGGCGCCCGCGGCCTGGGCATACGCAGGGGTAATGAACATTCGGACGATCCTCGTGGAAACGGGGGAAAACCGGTCAGGCCCTCGAAGGCGACCGGTTCGGTCAAATTCGCGCGGACTATAGCGGCCATTGCCCCAATTGCAACGCTGCCAGACCGCCGATTTGGCCACCTTGCGGCGCGCGCTCAGGCCCGATAAAGGCTGCATTCTCAGGAACTTCGGACATGCCCAAAAAACCAAGCAAAAGCCCAGCCGGCAAAGGCCCCCGTACCCCTGCCAGGAAGCCCGCCCGCGTCGCGGCAAAACGCCCCACAGCGACCGTCAAGGCAGCCCGCAAGCCCGCTCCGGACCTCTCCCAGGAGCGCATCGTCCGCGCCCTGGAGACCATTGCGGCGCACCTTGCCGCCCAGGGCAACCCCGCCGCCGAACGCGAGTCGTTCAAGCAGGCCGACGCCTATGTCTGGCATCCGGACGGACGCCTTGCGGCGGTGCCGCGGGTCAGCCGCGTCGAGCTGTTCCTGCTGAAGGGCGTCGACCGGATGCGCGACATCCTGATGGAGAACACCGAGCGCTTCACCAATGGGCTCCCCGCCAACAACGCCCTGCTCTGGGGCGCGCGCGGCATGGGCAAGTCATCGCTGGTGAAGGCCGCGCACGCCAGCATCAACGCGGACCGCAAGTCTGCCGACAAGCTCAAGCTGATCGAGATCCACCGCGAGGACATCGAGAGCTTGCCCGCATTGATGGATCAACTGCGCGCCTCCTCGTTCCGCTTCATCGTGTTCTGCGACGACCTCTCCTTCGACGGCAATGATGCCTCGTACAAGTCGCTCAAGGCGGTGCTCGAAGGCGGCATCGAGGGCCGGCCCGAGAACGTCATCCTCTACGCCACCTCCAATCGCCGCCACCTGCTCGCGCGCGAGATGATCGAGAACGAGCGCTCGACCGCGATCAATCCCGGTGAAGCCGTGGAGGAGAAGGTCTCGCTGTCGGATCGCTTCGGCCTCTGGCTCGGCTTCCACCGTTGCAGCCAGGACGAATACCTCGCCATGGTGCGCGGCTATTGCAGCCATTTCGGCATTGAGGTCGATGACGAGGCCTTGGAGCGCGAGGCGCTGGAATGGTCGACCACGCGTGGCTCGCGCTCGGGCCGCGTCGCCTGGCAGTTCGTGCAGGAGCTGGCGGGACGGCTCGGTGTGAGGCTGACCGGGACATAGCGAACGGTTTCGCTCCACCCACAACTGTCATTCCCCGCGCAGGCGGGGAATCCAGTACGCCGCGGCGTCTCGGCTCAACAACAACTGTCTCTGGATACTGGATCGCCCGGTCGAAGCCGGGCGATGACAGCGTGCTTGGAGTGACGGCGTGCTCCGAACCGAAGCCCTAGCCTTACGCCCCGTTCAGGAATTGAAGCGGGTCAACCGGACTCGATCCCTTGCGGATCTCGAAGTGGAGCTGCGGCGACGCCACCTCCCCGGATTGACCCGACTTGGCAATGACCTGACCGCGCTTGATGGTATCGCCGCGCTTCACCATCAGCTCACTCGCATGGGCATATGCGGTGACGTAGCCGTTGGAGTGCCGAACCAGGACCAGATTGCCGTAACCTTTCAGCTCGTTGCCGGAATAGGCAACGACACCGTCTTCAGCCGCCTTGACCGGCGTACCCTCGGGCACCGCGAGATTGATGCCGTCATTGGACTTGCCATTGGTCTTGGCGCCGTAGGTCGTGACCACCTTGCCGCGCACGGGCCAACGGAAGGTCGGCAGCGCGCTGGTGGTCTCCGCAGCTTTCGCCGGAGCCTCAGCAGGCTTCTCTTCGACATTGGTCGTGGCCTGGGCCAGCCGCGCGCTCTGCACGGGCGCGGCGACAGCGGCCAACTTGGTGGCGGGTGCGGGAGCGGCCGCAACGGGCTGAAGCGTCCCGACGACGGGGGCAGCCGCAACCGGCGCTGCAACTGCGGCGGTCCTGGCACCCGGCACCGTCAGCTTGGTGCCGAGCTTGAGCTTGGCTTCCGGCGCGAGGCCGTTGGCGCGAGCCAGCTCAGCCGACGAGATATGGTTCTTGCGCGCAATGCTGGCGAGCGTGTCGCCGCGATTGACGAAGTGCATGCTCGACGGTGCAGCCATGATTGCAACCGGCTTCGCGGCAGGCGCCATCGCGGGAGCTGCCGCGACCGGAGCCATCAACGGCGCGGGCGCAGCCGCAGTTGCGCCCGGATGCGGGATGATGAGCTGCTGGCCGGGCGAGAGCGCGCGCGGGCCCTTGTAGCCGTTGGCGGCGAGGATCGCCTGCGGCGTGACGTGATAGCGCTTGGCGATCACGTCGAGCGTGTCGCTGGTGCCGACGATGATCTTGGTCCCACCCGCCGGCTGGGCAACCGCGACCGAACGCGGCGGCACCGTGGCGGTGGTTTCAAGATGCGGCTGCGCCGGGGGCGCATAGGAGCTGACGCCGCGCCCGCCACCGGACACGCCGCCACCTGCCGCAACGGGATAGGATTGCGGCGCAGACACCGCCGGCGGCGCCAAGGGCTGCGACTGATAATAACCGGGCTGGGTTTGCGGCCGCGAATATTGCGGCAGCTCACGCTGCTGCGGCGGTGCCTGCTGCACCGATCCGGTCTGATCAGACGAGAAGGGATTGGAGAAATTCGACTGGGACAGCCGCGACTGCATGTCGGCGCTGCACCCTGCAAAGCTGAACGAGATCAGCGCCAAGACCGCAACCTGCGGCACGCGGCGCGAGTTAAGCAACTCGGCGACAACAGACATGGTTACTCACTCGTACGCAACAGAACTGATGTTTTAAGTAAACACGCGCCGAGTAAATAACGGCTTAACCCTCCCAATAAGATGTTGGCAGCACAGCTGATCCGGAATTCTACAGCTCTCGCGCCACCCCGGGCAGCGCCGGCACGAAGCGGACCTCCACGAGTTCCTTGCGCTCGATCCCGGTCTCGGTCCTGACGAGCCGGATCAGCGTCTGCACACCATGATGCGGGCCGACCGGGGCGATCAGGATGCCGCCGACCTCGAGCCGCTCGACCAGATTCTCCGGAAGCTGCTCCACCGCGGCGGTGACGATGATGCGGTCGAACGGGCCGATATTGGGCGGCAGATTGAGACCGTCGCCGAGCATCACCTCGACATTGTGACAGTTCAGCTTTTCAAGCCTGGCGCGCGCGGTGTCCGCGAGCTTGCGGTAGCGCTCGACCGTCAGCACCTGGCCTGCCAACCGCGACAGCACCGCCGCCTGATAGCCGGAGCCCGCGCCGATCTCGAGCACGCGATGCTGCCTCCGGAGCTGGAGCTGCTCGGTCATGTAGGCGACGACGAAGGGCTGGCTGATGGTCTGCCCGCAGGCGATCGGCAGCGCGCTATCGCGATAGGCGCCCTCGCGATCGGCCTCGTCGACGAACTCGTCGCGCGGCACCTCCTCCATGGTCCGCAGCACCGCCTGGTCGCTGATGCCCCGACGCCTCAGCGTGAGCTGAAACATCATCTTTTCCGGTGGGTGCTGGCTGGAGATCATCGCTGCTCGTGTCGTCCTTGTCAGGACCCGGATCGTCGCCTGCCTCGCCTGGGCGCGAGGCAAGAATCTTGTTCCTGCTCAGGAACTCATGATAGCCTTAGGTCGCAGTATTTGACCACAAATTGGCTTGCGGCGGACTGGCCGCAAAGGCCAATTTCGGGTGGCCGTTCGCCGAAACGCGCATTGCGTCGATTCGTGTTATCTGCGAACGTTTTCCGCAATGGGCAAGGACTCACCGACAATGACTGCGACAGGGCTTTCCGGCCGCTCTGTATTCCTCGTCGAAGACGAGGTGATGATCAGGATGATGGTCGCGGACATGCTCGAAGAGCTCGGCTACAAGGTCGCAGCCGAGGCCGGCGATATCACCGAGGCGATGCGGCTCGCCCAGGCGACCGAGTTCGACATCGCCATTCTCGACGTCAACGTCAACGGCAAGGTCATCTCGCCGGTCGCCGACGTCATCAAGGCGAAGGGCTGCCCGTTCATCTTCGCCACCGGCTACGGCTCGTCCGGCCTGCCCGAGCAGTACCGCGACCGGCCGGCGCTGCAGAAGCCGTTCCAGCTCGACGCGCTCGGCAAGACCATCGAAGCCGCGCTGCGCGGCAGCCAACCGATTTCTCCGTAGCCCGGATTGCGCTGCGCTCCATCGGGGCTACGACAGCCAGCCCTCACTTCAGCGTCGCGCTCAATTCTTCCGAAAACGCCTCGTTGGTGCGATCGAGCCGGAGCGGTGTGACCGAGACGTAGCGCTCGCGCAGCGCTGCCAGATCCGTGCCATCGGCGGGCGTATCCATCATCGCTGCGCGCTCAAAACCGATCCAGAAATAGGGATTGTTGCGGCCGTCCCGGCGCTCGTCGATCCTGAGGAAGCCGAGATTGCGCTTGCCCTGGCGGGTGACGCGGATGCCGAGCACATCCTCCGGCGCGCAGGCCGGGAAGTTGACGTTGATGACGGTGTCCTTGGGGATGCCGGCCTTGATCACCTTGCGCAGAATGTCGGGCCCGAACTTGAGCGCGGTGTCCCAGAGCGGCCGGTCGCGGGTCTCGACGCTGAACTCCTGCGACAGCGCGAATGACGGCAGCCCCAAAATGGTGCCTTCCAGCGCGCCGGCGATAGTGCCGGAATAGACCACGTCCTCGGCAACGTTGCGGCCCTTGTTGACGCCCGACAGCACGAGATCCGGCGGCTTGGTGCCCAGAATATGCCGCGCGCCCATGATGACGCAGTCGGTCGGCGTACCGCGCACGGCGAAGTGCCGCTCGCCGACCTCGCGCAGGCGCAAGGGGTCGTTCAGCGACAGCGAGTGCGACACGCCGGACTGGTCGAGCTCGGGCGCGACCACCCAGACGTCGTCGGACAGCGCCTTGGCGATCTCCTCCACGACCTTGAGGCCGGGAGCGTGGATGCCGTCGTCATTGGTGCAGAGGATGCGCATGCGAAAGGTCGATTCCTGAAGCCGTTTGAGCCGTATTATCCGGCTGGGGCTCATCAGGCAAACCGGGCGGCGGGGGATGTGGGCAGAGCGCATCTGTGATCTAGCTCATTGCGGCGGCGCAGCACGAAGCCCTATTTTTTGATCCATACGCCGAGGCGACGGGACACCGAATGACCCGCTTTGCTGCCCTCATCTGTGTTGGAGTTACTCTTGGCCTCAGCGCACTCGCGCCTCAGCCGGGGCTGGCACAGGATTCAGGGGCTACGGACCGCTGCTTCCCCTGGCAAGAATTCCGCAACGGCAATTGCGTCGCCAAAGCCCCTCTGGCTTCGGCGCCGGCGGAGACACAGCCCCTGCTCCCAGTCCCCGAGGCCCCGGAGCGCCGGGAAACGGCCACTCCGCCTCCACCAGCCCCACCCCGCGCGCTGATCACCATCACCTGCACCGGTGGCACCGCGAGCAACGGCCAATGCGCCTGCCCGGCCGGCTTCCAGTTGATGCCATCAGGCGCAGATCCCGGCGGCACCTGTGTGCAAACCAATGCGGAGAACTGCCAAGGCGGCGCGTTGACAGTCACCGGCGAATGCCTCTGTAACGGCCAGGTCACGATGTCCGGCCAAGTCTATGACCTCGAATTGTCGCGAGGCAAATGCGTGCCGAAACGCTGTCCGCGCGAGGGTCCTTGCCTCACGGCAGCAACGAAGCCGGAGGGCGAGGCTTCGCCACGGCTGTCATCGGACGAGCCCGAGCGGCCGCGCCATTGCGCCAAAGGCATGGTCGCGACGCGCCACGGCTGCGTGCCGGCACGGCATCGATCGCAGCCGATCAATCCGGGCGCCTACTTCCGGATGACACCGAACTATCCGAGCCCAATGCACTATTGGCGACGGATGCGCCATTGCGGCAGGAAGCGCGCGAGCCTGCCTTCCGCGCGCAGCTGCATCGCCGGAACAACCGGGCTCACGACGGGCGTCTCGATCACGCCAAGCGCCTCCAGTTGTGCGACGATCGGAGCCGAGTCCAGTGTCTGCGGAAAGCGTTCGCGTGCCGTCGTCAGCGCCTTGTCGAAGTCCACGGCGTTCACGCCGGGCTTGGCCCGCCTGCTCTGCACGAGATTGTCGTCCCAGAGCCGCGCGACATCGATGTCGAGCACGCCGCGCAGGCGTTGGTCGACGGCCTGGATGCCGGCACCCGTCACCGCCCACTGTCTGCCAACCCAGAAGATGTCGTGGTGCAAGGCCATGAACGGTGGGTTCGCGTTGTCAGGTAGCCGGCAGGATAACCCGCCGCCCGATCTTCGCAACCAAACGTTTCCGCGTTTCAGGCGGGCAACGCGATTAGTCCCGCGCGACCACCTTCAAGCCGCCCATGTAAGGCTGGAGCACGCTGGGGACTGCGATCGAACCGTCCTCCTGCTGATAGGTCTCCATAACCGCGATCAGCGCGCGGCCGACCGCGGTGCCGGAGCCGTTCAGCGTGTGCACGAAGCGCGGCTTGCCGTCCGGGCCGCGCGACCGCGCATCCATGCGCCGCGCCTGGAAGTCGCCGCAGACCGAGCAGCTCGAGATCTCGCGGAACATGCCGCCGTCGCCCTGCCCGGGCATCCAGACCTCGATGTCATAGGTTTTTTGCGACGAGAAACCCATATCTCCTGCGCAGAGCGTCATCACGCGATAATGCAGGTCGAGCTTCTGCAGCACCTGCTCGGCGCAGGACAGCATCCGCTCCAGCTCGTCCTTGCTCGCCTCCGGCGTCGTGATCGAGACCAGCTCGACCTTGGTGAACTGGTGCTGGCGGATCATACCGCGAGTATCGCGGCCCGCAGCACCAGCCTCCGCACGGAAGCTGGGTGTCAGTGCGGTCAGCCGCATCGGCAACTGCTTCTCGTCGAGGATAGATTCTCGCACGAGGTTCGTGAGCGAAACTTCTGCAGTCGGAATGAGCCAGCGACGATCGGGATTCTGTTTGTACTCAAAGCCCAATACTTCGTGCTTTGCTTCACGTGCAGCTTGAACGCCTTTCTCCTCCGCAAAATTCAAGATGTGTTGCTTAGCAAGGTCAAAATTTACGTAGGCGTTCCGTATTTGATCATCTTCAGTCTCTACTCGGAATTGATCCGCACTAAACTTAGGCAGTTGTGCCGTACCATACATCACTTCGTCGCGGACCATGAGCGGCGGGTTGATCTCGGTGTAGCCGTGCTCGTTGGTGTGCAGGTCGAGCATGAACTGGCCGATCGCGCGTTCGAGACGTGCGAGCCCCTTCTTCAGCACGACGAAGCGCGCGCCGGAGAGCTTTGCCGCCGCCTCGAAATCCATGTAGCCGAGCGCGGTGCCGAGATCGTCATGCAGTTTTGGTGCAAAGCTGTAGTTGCGCTTGTTGCCGAACACATGGTGCTGGACGTTGCCGTGCTCGTCGACGCCATCGGGCACTTCGTCGAACGGAATGTTCGGAATTGCGGACAGCTCTTTCATGAGCTCCTCGTCGGCGGCCTTCGCGGCGGCTTCGAGCTCCGGCATCGTGGTCTTGAGCTCGGCAACCTCGGCCATCAGCTTGGCCGCGCGCGCGTCGTCCTTCGCCTTCTTGGCGTCGCCGATTTCCTTCGAGGCCGCGTTGCGCCGCGCCTGCGCCTGCTCGGAGGCCAGGATCGCCGCGCGCCGCGTCTCGTCGATCGCGAGCAGCGACGCCGACAACGGCTTCAGGCCCCGCCGGGCGAGGCCGGCGTCGAAGGCTTGCGGATTGTCGCGGATCGATTTGATGTCGTGCATGGCTGTGGTCCTGGATCAGCGCGGAAACATACAGCGGAAAAAGTTGTACGTCCGCGCGTTCCCCTAGCACAGCTGACATCGCCCGCGAAAGCGGGCGATCCAGTATTCCAGAGACGGCGGTGATTTCCCGAAAGGGCGCGGCGTACTGGATTCCCCGCTCCAGTGCGCAATTGCGCACAAGGCGGGGAATGACAGCGGGGATGCCGCCCCTACTCCGCCGGATTGGCCGGCGTAGACACGTCGGTGCCGGTGCTGGCCTGCGACGACGCCGCCTTCTTCTCCACGATCCCGACCGCGATGATCGAGCCCTCATAGAGCGCCAGCAAAGGAATTGCCAGCGAGCACTGGCTCAGCACGTCAGGCGGCGTCAGCACCGCGGCGATGACGAAGGCGATGACGATGAAATAGCGGCGCTTCTCGCGCAGCATTTTCGAGGTGACGATACCGATGCGGCCGAGCAGCGTCAGGATCACCGGAAGCTGGAAGGCGATGCCGAAGGCAAAGATCAGCGACATCATCAGCGACAGATATTCGCCGACCTTAGGCAGCAGCTGGATCTGCGCGGTCTCGTCGCTGCCGGCCTGCTGCATGCCGAGCGAGAAGCGGACCAGCATCGGCAGCACGACGAAATAGACCAGCGCCGCGCCGAGCACGAAGAAGAACGGCGTCGCGACCAGATACGGCACGAAGGCGTTCTTCTCATGCTTGTAGAGGCCCGGCGCGACGAATTTGTAGATCTGGGTCGCGACGATCGGGAACGAGATGAAGCCGGCGCCGAACAGCGCGAGCTTGAGCTGGGTGATGAAATATTCCAGCAGCGCCGTGTAGATGAACTTGGAATTCTCCGGACCCGCGACCCACACGAACGGCCAGACCAGCACGTTGTAGATCTGCTTGGCGAAGAAGAAGCACAGGATGAACGCGATGCCAAAGCCAAGCAGCGCCTTGATCAGCCGCGACCGCAGCTCGATCAGATGGTCCATCAATGGGGCTTTGCTGGCCTCGATATCGGCGTCGCTCATGACGCTTTGGCGTCCTTGATCGCCTCGGATGGCGCAGTGTCTTGTGCGACCGCTGCCTGCTCGACCTCACGGGTGATGGCGAGCGGTTCGTTCACGGCCGCATGCGCCTCGGCCTCCACGAAGGTCTCGGGCGTCGGCGCTTCCGGAGTGGTTGGAGTCGCAGGCGGTTCGGCGACAGTTGTCGTCGCGGTCTCCGCCGGCTTGTCCAGCGCATCGACGCGGAGCGCGTCGCTGACGTCCTTCTGGAGCGAGGTCATCAGATTGTTGCCGGCAAAGCCGGACGCCGCTTCCTTGACCTCGTCAAAACTCTTCTTGAGGTCGGCCATCTCGGCCTCGCGCATCGCTTCCTGGAACTGGCCCTGGAATTCGGCGGCCATCTTGCGGGCCTTGCCCATCCACTGCCCAACCATGCGCAGCACGCCCGGCAGCTCCTTCGGGCCGATGGCGATCAGGGCCACGACCCCGATCAGAACCAGTTCACTCCACCCGATGTCGAACATGAGGTCTTCCGTTCACGCGAAGCCACGACCGGCCCAATCCCCCACGCGCAGGATCAGGGCCGCTATCCGCGTCTCGCGTGCTCCTGGCTCAGACGGCCTTGCTGCCGACGTCGGACCGTGCCGCGGTCGGCGCGGCATTGTGCTCGAGGGACTTCGACGGCTCGGGCTTGTCGGCGACCTTGTCGTCGTCCTGCATGCCCTTCTTGAAGGCCTTGATGCCCTGCGCGACGTCGCCCATCAGATCCGAAATCTTGCCGCGGCCGAACAGCAGCAGGACGACTGCGATCACCAGGATCCAGTGCCAAATGCTAAGCGAACCCATCCTGCAACCCTCCAAACACACGTGGCCGGGGACCCGACCGATCTTCCCCGAAACCTAGGCGCGGCAGGCCTCAAAAACAAGGACCAAGGCAGCGCCAATTCGCTGTTGGCGCTACGTAATCTTGCTAAGCGTTAACTGGTCGCAGGGCGCCGGTAAAAGCGCGGGACGTCAGTCCTCGCTGCCGCCCTCGCCGCCCTCATTGCCGCCTTCCGGCGCAGCTTCCGGCGTCTCGGGCTCGACTGCAGGCGCCAGCGCCAGATCGAGGTCCTCGCCGGGTTCCAGCGGATCCTCGTCCTCGCGCAACTGCGGGTCATCGGACGGCGTCGGCACGCTGAATCCGGTCGGCAGACGCGAATCCAACAGGCCCGTGCCCTTCAGCTCTTCCAGGCCCGGCAGATCGCCGAGCTGTTCCAGCGTGAACTGCGACAGGAAGTCCTCGGTGGTTCCGAAGGTCAGCGGACGGCCCGGCGTCTTGCGACGGCCGCGCGGCTTGATCCAGCCGGTCTCCAAGAGCACGTCGAGCGTGCCCTTTGAGGTGATGACGCCGCGGATCTCCTCGATCTCGGCGCGCGTCACCGGCTGGTGATAGGCGATGATCGCCAGCACCTCGATCGCAGCGCGCGACAGGCGGCGGGTCTCGGTGCTCTCCCGCGTCATCAGCCAGGCGAGATCGCCGGCGGTGCGGAAGGTCCATTTGTTGGCGACGCGCACGAGGTTCACGCCGCGTAAGGCATAGTCGGCCTGGAGCTGTTCGAGCGCAGCCTTGACGTCGACGCCCTCAGGCATGCGCTTGGCCAGCGTCGCGGTATCCAGCGGTTCGTTCGAAGCAAACAGCAGCGCTTCCAGCAGCCGCAATTCTTCGGGACGTGCCTGGGACTCGTTCTCCATCGGCTCGGCCTCTTCTACCCGCACTTCAGCCAGGCTTGCCATGGCAGATTCTCCTTGTTGCACTTAAGCGACCGGCGCATCGGGCGCAGGAGCTGCGTCCATGACCGGCTTGGGGCGACCCTTCCGGAAATAGATGGGCGCAAACGCTTCTTTCTGGTTCAGCTCGAGCTGACCTTCACGCACCAGCTCGAGCGCGGCGGCAAAGCTTGAGGCGAGCACCGTCGCGCGCTGGGTCGGATCGGCGACGTGCCGGAGCAGATAGTCGTCGAGAACGCCCCAGTCGTCCTGCTCGCTGATGCTGCCGACCAGCCGCTCCAGCGTGGCGCGCGCCTCGGCGAGCGACCACACGGTGCGCTTGGCCAGATGCACGCTCGCCAGCACGCGCGACTGGCGCTGCGAGGCATAGGCGGTGAGCAAATCGTACAGCGTCGCGGTGTATTTCGGATGCCTGATCTCGGCGATCTGCTCGGGCTCGCCGCGCGGAAAAATATCGCGCTGCAATTGCGGCCGGTTCATCAGCCGGTTGGCAGCTTCGCGGATGGCTTCGAGACGGCGCAGGCGGTTGGCGAGCGCGGTTGCCATCTCTTCGGCGCTCGGACCTTCCGCGCTCGGCGGCTCCGGCAGCAGCAGGCGCGATTTAAGAAAGGCGAGCCACGCCGCCATCACGAGATAGTCGGCGGCTAACTCCAGCCGGATTTTTCGCGCGGCTTCGATGAAGTGGAGGTACTGGTCGGCCAGCGCCAGGATCGAGATCTTGGCGAGATCGACCTTCTGGTTGCGAGCAAGCGCGAGCAACAGGTCGAGCGGGCCCTCATAGCCCTCGACGTCCACCACCAACGCCGGTTCATCCTCGGCGAGCTCTGCGGGCCGCCCGGTTTCGAACGATAGGATTTCTGCGGTCATGCGGATGCCGTGTTTGCCCGTGCGATCAATGCGTCCAGCTCAGTGCGAGCGGCCGCGCGGTCGAATGGCTGCGGTGCCTTGCGTGCGACAAGCGCAGCCTTCGCGCGCTCAAGCGCCCTATCAGACAATTCAGGCGTCTGGGCAGCGACTTCGCGCATCTCCTCGACGTTTCCGTTGCAATGCAGGACGACGTCGCAACCGGCCGCGAAGATGGCGCGGGTCCGTTCGGCGATATTCCCCGACAGCGCGTTCATCGACACGTCATCACTCATTAACAAACCCTGGAACCCGATCACGCCGCGAATCACCTGAGCAATCATTGTCGCAGAAGTCGTCGCCGGATGGGCGGGGTCGACCGCGCTAAACACAACATGTGCAGTCATGGCCATCGGCAGATCGGCCAGCGGCTTGAACGCGGCGAAGTCGGTTCGTTCCAGTTCATCCCTCGGCGTATCGACCATCGGCAGCTTGAAATGGGTGTCGGCGGTGGCTCGGCCATGGCCGGGAACGTGCTTGAGCACCGGCAGCACACCACCCTGCTCCAGGCCCTCGGTGACCGCCCGCGCGATCGCGGCGACCTTGCCAGGGTCGGTGCCATAGGCCCGGTTCCCGATGACGGCATCGGCGCCTTGCACCGGCACATCGGCCAGCGGCAAGCAATCCACGGTAATGCCGAGATCGGCGAGATCGGCCGCGATCAGCCGGGCGCTGAGGCGCGCGGCGGTGAGCCCGAGCGCCGAATCAATATCGTACAGGGTCGAGAACACGGCGCCCGGCGGATAGGCCTGCCAGTGCGGCGGACCCAGCCGCTGCACCCGTCCGCCCTCCTGATCGATCAGAACGGGCGCGTCGGGGGCACTCGCAACCACCCGCAATTCCGCAACCAATGCAGCAACTTGAGCCGGGGTCGCGACATTGCGCTTGAACAGGATGAAGCCCCATGGGCGCTCATTGCGGATAAACTCCCGCTCGGCGGCGGTCAGTTCCGTTCCGGAAACGCCTGTTATGAAGGCCCGCGTGCTCATAACGGCCGATTAACCCTGCCCCGGCAGAGGGTCAAGGAATCGGCCGATAATACTACGGGATAAAGCACTGCCCGCCGGCGGCCATCAGTTCCTTACAGAACTGCGAGGCCTCCTGGCGCGTCCGATAAGGACCGACCAGCGCGCGGTACTTGACCTTGCCGTCGGACAATTCGGTCCGCCTGATCACCGCCGAGCGCGAGCCCAGAACCGACGGATACTTGCCTTGGGTCACGCGATACGACTCCTTGGCCGCCGCTTCGGTATCCTGAGACGAAACCGACACCATGACGCCCTGGCTCTCGGGCGGGGCGCTTGGCGCGATCTGGGTCGGATTGGTGGCAGCCATCCGCTGCGGCGGCTCGGCGGGCGAGGCCTGCGGCGCCAGCGAGAGCGGCTGGTTGGCGCTGGCGTTGGCCGAGGTCGGCGGCGTACGCGGCGCGGCGGGTGCTGCCACCGGCTTCGGCTGAGCTGCCGGCTTGGCCGCCGATTGCGGCATGGCGCTATCGGTCTGATCGCCCTTCACGGCAACAGTCCGGACCGGGCGCGGCGTGGTGGCCGGCATCGTGCCGTTGCTCGGGACCGGACCTGCGCTTGGCGGCAAATTGGACGACGACACGCTCGCCACCGGCGGCGGGTTCGCATTCGGGTTCAGCGGCGGGAATACGACGCGGGGACCGCTCGCCCTGGCGTTGACATCGACGGGCGCTTCCTCGCGCGGCACGATCTTCTCGGTGCCGTCACCGGTGACCATGCGATCCGGCACCTTGGCCGAGGAATCCGTCGGCGCCGGCACGACCTTGGTCGGGGTGTTGTCGGCCTTGATGATCGGCGGCTCGCCGCTGCGGGGCGAGCCCACATAGGTCTTGTAGGCAAAGGCCGCGCCCGTCCCGACCACCGCAAGTGCGAGGATCGCCGCGACCGTCATCATGCCACCGCGCGACTTCTTCGGCTCGTCGAGATCGGCTTCGGGATAGTCGCTCTGGAATGCATAGGGGTCATCAGGATAGGCGGGATCGCGCTGATAGTCCTGCTCGCCCGCTTCAAGCCGTCCATAGAGCGCATCGTCGTAGCGCGACGGGTCGGGCTGCTGATGCGGTTCCTGATAGGCTTGGTCCTGGTACGCCTGATCGTGCTGCTGGTAAGCCTGATCCTGGTAGGCTTGCGCCTGGTAGGCGTGCTCCTGATAGGCCTGCGGCTGATGAAAATCAGGCTCGGGAGCGGTCGGCTGGGCTGAATAGCGATGCAATGGATGAACCGGGTTTGCTGAAACGGGGTAGTCGGGCTCCGGCGCGGGGGCCGGCTGCGGCTGCACGTTGGCGCGTCGCATCCATGAGGGCGGCCCGGGCGGAGCCGGCGAGGCCTGCTCGGCATAGTCCTGCTGATAGTCGTCCTGCGGATAGTCCTGATCCTGATAACTCTGAGCGGGCGCTGCCGGCGGCTGCGCACTCGGCCGTCCCTGCGCTGCGAATGGATCGGTCTGTCCAATCAGGCGGGCGAGTTCGGCCAAGGGATCATTGTCCGCCTTGCCATGCTGGTCGCCACCGCGACCATAGTCATCGGAAGGAAACGGTCTGTCCTGATATCGTTCGGCCATCGTAATGATGCGTCCCTTCGGGAAAGCCGCGCGCCCCTCGACCAAGGCACGGCTTTCGACCCACAAGACTTTCAACCAAGTCTAAGCGATCCGGCTTCTGCCGGTTACCCCCAAAAATTCCCCTTAAGTAGTTCGCCCCAAACTACCGCATCTCGTCCGGGGCATGGACGCCGAGGATGGCGAGGCCCGATGCCAGAACCGAGACGACGCCCTGGACCATGGCCAGTCGCGCCTTCGTTAGATCTGCATCATTATTGATAATGAAGCGTAAATAGGGCAAATCGCGCCCCTTCGTCCAAAGTGCGTGAAATTCACTCGCTAAGTCATAGAGGTAGAAGGCAATTCGGTGCGGCTCGTGGGCCGCGGCGGCAGCCTCCAGCATGCGCGGAAAAATTGCGAGGCGCTTGAGAAGATCAAGCTCCACCGGGTCTGACAGCCGCTCCACCGCCGACTCACTGAGCCAGGCGATGCGCTTGTCCGCATCCTCCGGGAGTTCCGGGAACACCTCAGCCCGCGCGTTGCGGAAGATCGAGTGGCCGCGGGCGTGGCCGTACTGGACGTAGAACACCGGGTTGTCGCGCGACTGTTCCATGACCTTGGCGAGGTCGAAGTCGAGCACCGCGTCGTTCTTGCGGTAGAGCATCATGAAGCGGACAGCGTCCTGGCCGACTTCATCCACCACCTCACGCAAGGTGACGAAGTCCCCGCTCCGCTTCGACATTTTCACCGGCTCGCCGTTGCGCAGCAACTTCACGAGCTGGACGATCTTGACGTCGAGCGCGCCCTTGCCTGAGGTCGTCGCCCTCACCGCCGCCTGCATCCGCTTGATGTAGCCGCCATGGTCGGCGCCCCAGACGTCGATCATCTCCGCAAAACCACGGTCGAACTTGTTCTTGTGGTAGGCGATGTCGGAGGCGAAGTAGGTGTAGGAACCATCCGACTTGATCAGCGGACGATCGACGTCGTCGCCGTAAGCGGTTGCCTTGAACAGCAGCTGCTCGCGATCTTCCCAATCCTCGACCGGCGCGCCCTTCGGCGGCGGCAGGCGTCCCTCGTAGATGTCGCCCTTGGCTTTCAGAAAGTCGATGGTCTCGGCAACCTTGTTGTTGCCGGTCTCGATCAGCGATCGCTCCGAGAAAAACACGTCGTGGCGGATGTTGAGGGCGGCGAGATCGCCCTTGATCTCGTCCATCATCATCGCGATCGCCGTGGCGCGCACGGTCGGCAGCCATTGCGCCTCGCTCATCGCGAGGAGCTTGTCGCCATGCACTTTCGCGAGCGCCGCGCCGACCGGCTTCAGATAGTCGCCGGGATAGAGCCCTTCCGGGATCGCGCCGATGTTTTCGCCAAGCGCCTCGCGATACCGCAGGAACGCAGAGCGCGCGAGCACGTCGACCTGCGCGCCGGCATCGTTGATGTAATACTCGCGCGTGACGTCATGGCCGCCGAACTGGAGCAGGCTCGCCAGCGCATCGCCGAACACGGCGCCACGGCAGTGGCCGACATGCATTGGTCCGGTCGGATTGGCCGAGACGTATTCGACGTTGACCTTGGAGCCGCCGCGGACGCGGCCGTAATCGGCGCCCTCGCGCAGCACCGTCCGCAGCGCCTCGGCCCAGGCGGCCGGCTGCAGCGTCAGATTGATGAACCCGGGACCGGCGACGTCGACCTTGGCAATCAGCGCGTCTGCGCGCAGCCGCTCGGCGATCTGCTCGGCGAGGTCGCGCGGCTTTGCCTTTGCCTCTTTCGCAAGCACCATGGCGGCGTTGGTCGCCATGTCGCCATGGGTGGCATCGCGCGGCGGCTCGACCACCACGCGCGAGAAATCGATGCCCTCGGGCCAGTTGGCGTCCGCCGCGAGCGCGCGGCAGGCGGCGTGCACGCGTGCGAGCACGTCGGCGAACAAATGCGGTGCTGAGGATGTGTCGGGCATGGTCGCCGCCTAACGCAAATCCGGGGTCGAGTCAAAGAGCCGCTGGTGCTCGGTCAGGGCGAAACGGTCGGTCATTCCCGCAATGAAATTGCCGATCCGCCGGGCTCGGTCGCCCTCATTATCAACCTCCGCCCCCAGCAACCATTCCGGCGGCAGGTCGGCGGGAGACTTCAGGTATTTTGCGAACAGGTCGAACAGGATCTGCTCCGCCTCCCCCATCACCCGCATCACCCGCTTGTGGCGGTACATGTGCTGGTACAGGAAGCGCTTGATGGCGGCCTCTTCCTCGGCGACGGCGGCCGGGAATGCGACCAGCGCCCGGCTCTGCTGGCGCACGTCCTGGGCCGATTGCGGTTTCACGGCGGCGAGGTTCCTCTCGGCCTCCGCAAACACCGCGCCGATCAGATGCGAGATCAGCTCGCGCACCAGCTCGGCGCCGCGCCTGACATCTTCGAGATCGGGATAATGCGCCGAGGTCTCCGAGATGATCTCGGCGGTCAGCGGCATCACCTTGAGATCGTCGAGATGGAACAGCCCGGCGCGCAGGCCGTCGTCGATGTCATGCGCATCATAGGCGATGTCGTCGGCGATCGCGGCGACCTGTGCTTCGAGCGAAGCAAAACTCCACAGTTCGAGATCGTAGGTCTTGATGTAGTCGGCGATCCCGACGGGAATGCCGTGCTCGCGATAGCGGCCGACCGGCGCGCCGCTGCGGTCGGTCAGCGGACCGTTGTGCTTGACGATGCCCTCTAGCGACTCCCAGGTGAGGTTCAGCCCGTCGAATTCAGGGTAGCGGTGCTCCAGCGAGCCGACGACGCGGAGTGCCTGGGCGTTGTGGTCGAAGCCGCCGAAATCCTTCAGGCAGGCGTCCAGCGCCCGCTCGCCGGCGTGGCCGAACGGCGGATGGCCGAGATCATGGGCGAGCGCCAGGGTTTCAGTGAGGTCCTCATCCAGCCCGAGCTGCCGCGCCAGCGCGCGGGCGATCTGGGCCACCTCCAGCGAATGGGTCAGCCGGGTCCTGTAGTGGTCACCCTCATGGAACACGAACACCTGGGTCTTGTACTTCAGGCGTCGGAACGCGGTGGAATGGATCACGCGGTCGCAATCCCGCCGGAACGGGCTGCGGGTCCGGCTCGGGGGCTCGGCCACCAGCCGGCCGCGGCTGCGGTCGGGATCGCAGGCATAGGGCGCGCGGGGAGCTGCCATTCCGACGGACACGACGAATTTAGTCCCTATCCATTTGATTCTGCGTATTCTTGCACTTAACTATGCCGGACGCGGGCTACCAAATGAATTTGGTATGACCGCGGGCCTATCGGAGACGAGCCATGACGACTGACGTGACCATCAGTGACCGCGCCGCACGCCGGATTGGGGAGATCCTCAAGGGCGAAGGCACAGGCGCGATGTTGCGCATCTCCGTCGAGGGCGGCGGCTGCTCCGGCTTCCAGTACAAGTTCGACATCGACCGCGACCGTACCGACGACGATCTCGTGATTGAGCAGGAGAACGCGGTGGTGCTGGTCGATTCCGCGTCCCAGCCATTCCTGGCGGGCTCTCAGGTCGATTTCGTCGACGACCTGATCGGCGCCTCGTTCCGCGTCAACAATCCCAACGCGACGGCGTCCTGCGGCTGCGGGACCAGCTTCTCGATCTAAACACACTTTAGTTGTGACGCGTTTTCTTTACGCAAACCGGTATCCACTTCGCTCGAAAACGCTCTACGCGCCGGTCATCTGCCTTTCCTCGTCCGTCCATTCCACGTCGACCGGCATCAGCTCCGGCTGAAGCGGCGCGTCCTCTGACATCACGTGGCCGTCCAGCGCGCGCAGCAAGGCTGCGGCCAGCGCCGGCTTGCGCAGGGGCTTTGCCAGGAAGTCGGACATGCCCGCCTCGCGGCAGATCTTGACGTCCTCGGGGAAGGCGTTGGCGGTCAGTGCGACGATCGGCAAGGTTTCGAAGCGGCCGGCTTGCGCGCGGATCGCGCGGGTGGCGGCAAGGCCGTCCATGTCGGGCATGCGCACGTCCATCAGCACGACATCGTAATCGCCCTCCGAGGCCGCCTCGACGACCTGGACGCCGTCGGTCACGACACGAAGCTCGACGTCGAAGGCGCCGAGCATTTTGCTGACGACCATGCGGTTGACGGCGTCGTCCTCGGCGACCAGTACCTTCAGCGGCCGATCGAGGCTTGCGATGCGGGCCTTGAGATCGTCGGCCTCGTCGCGGCCGGCGGACTGGTCCGAGGCCGGCGCCTGGCTCCAGGGCAGCACCAGCGTGAAGCGGAAGGTCGAGCCCTCACCCGGCGTCGAGGTGACGCCGATGGTGCCGCCCATCTGCTCGATGATACGCCGGGAGATCGCGAGGCCCAGCCCGGTGCCGCCGAAGCGGCGGCTGATCGAGGCGTCGGCCTGGGCGAAGTCGCTGAAGAGCTGCCCGACCTTCTCGGGCGCGATACCGATGCCGCTGTCGGTCACGGCCCACTCGACGGTCGCGAGCCGGTCGCGGCGCGCCTGACACGTCGCTGAGATCGTCACCTCGCCTTCGTCGGTGAACTTCACCGCGTTGGAGGCGAGGTTGAGCAACACCTGCCGGATGCGCGCGACGTCGCCGCGCAGCGTCGGCGGCAGGCTCGGATCGAGCTCGACCTTGACCGCGAGCCCTGTGCTCTTGGCGCTCGCGCGCACGACGGTCGCGACCGTCTCGACCAGCGTCTGAGGCGCGAAGTCGATCGCCTCGAACTGGAAGCGGCCGGCCTCGAGCTTGGAGAGATCAAGGATGTCGTTGAGGATGCGCTGGAGATTGTCACCGGACTCGCGGATCGTGGTGACGGCCTCGTGCTGCTCCGGATCGAGTTTTGTCTCCAGCAGCATGCTGGCGAGCCCGAGCACGCCGTTCATGGGCGTGCGGATCTCGTGACTCATCACGGCGAGGAAATCCGATTTGGCGCGGCTCTCGGCCTCGGCCTTTTCGGCGCGCCAGCGCTCGGTGACGTCGCGGCCGAAGCCGCGATAGCCCAAAAATTGCCCGTCGCGGTCATAGGCCGGCTTCGCCGTCAGCGACCACAACCGCGCCTCACCGCCGGCGACGACCTTGAGGTTCATCTCGTGCAGCGGCTCGGCATGTTCCATCAGCCCGACGACGTTGTAGGCGGCCGCCTTGTCCTCGGGACAGAGCATGTCGAGCACGTCGGCGAAATGCGAGCCCTTCAGCAGCGGGAGCGGCAGTTGCGCGACGTCGGCGAAACGTTCGGGCACGTCGACCAGATGCCCTTCGGCGTCGGTCTGCCACAGCCAGTCGCTGGCGTTCTCCTGAAAATCCTTCAGCAGCAGCGAGATGATCTCAGTCTGGCGTTCGAGCTCGAGCTGGGCCTTGAGATTGCCGAGAAACAGATTGCCTTGCGAGACGATGTTGCGCGCCATGAAGAATGCGAACAGCAGCAGGAACACCGCCGTCACCAGATACGGCCCGGTGCCGCACAGCAACAGCGCGCCGGTGCAGGCGACCGTCACGGTGGCGAGATAGACGAGGCCGGCGCGCGGGAAGGTCGAGAGCGTGAAAGCGCCGCCCGACATCATGCCGACCATCAGGCAGGCCAGGATCAGCTGGCTGGTCGGCTCGACCCGGCTGAACAGCGCCAACGGCAGCGTGCCCCAGATCGCTGCGAGGAAAAACGCCTGCCGCATCATCTGCCGCGCGGCGCGCGGCGCGGCTTCCTGCGGCGGCTTTTGGTGCGACCGTCGCCACGCGCGCACCGCGAGCGAGCCGGTGGCGGCAAGCGTCATGCCCCAGACCGCGAGGAAGTCGTTCCAGCCCCTGCCCCAAAACAAGATCAGCACGATGGCGACGTTGAGCATGGTGACGGCCATCGTCACCGGGATCAGTTGCGTCACCGCGTCGATCTGCTTGGCGCGAATCCGGCGCAGCTCGCGCTCGCTGAGATCGGCGGTCAAGCCGTCCTCGATCTCGAAGCCGCCGAGCCAGTACAGGAATGCGCCAACCAGCCCGTCGCGCGGCTCGCTTGGCTTCATGGATTTGTCCGGCCATCCCATTCGAAAAACCTTTTCCGCATCAATGGCCCAGGCCCGGCTTAAGCCGGGTTAATTTTGTGGGAGATTTTGCGGCGTCCTTGACGGGTAGGTTTGCATTTTGTTCTAACGATTGCCCCTGCCGGAGCCTGCGACATGCCCATCAGAGTTGCCACCTGGAACGTCAATTCGGTCCGGCAGCGGATCGACCTCCTGCTGACCTGGCTCAGGGAGTGCCAGCCGGACATCGTCTGCCTCCAGGAGATCAAATGCCTCGACGAGGCCTTCCCGCGGCTGGAGATCGAGGCGCTCGGCTACAACGTGGTCACGCACGGGCAAAAGACGTTCAACGGCGTCGCCCTGCTCTCCAAGCTCAAGTTCGACGAGACCAAATCGGGGCTCGCCGGTGACGACGAGGATGCCCATGCCCGCTTCCTTGAGGGCGTGGTGACGCTCAAGTCCGGCGTGCTGCGCATCGCCTGCCTCTATCTGCCCAACGGCAATCCGGTCGGGACCGAGAAATATCCCTACAAGCTCAAATGGATGTCGCGGCTTCTTGAGTATTCGAAGGAGCGTCTTAAGACCGAGGAACCGCTGATCCTGGCAGGCGACTTCAACGTCATCCCGCATGCCCGCGACGTCCATAATCCCGCCGCCTGGACCGAGGACGCCCTGTTCAAGCCCGAGACGCGGGAGAGCTTTCAGTCCCTGCTCGGCCTCGGCCTGACCGACGCCTTGCGGGCCGTCACCGATGAGCCCGGGCTCTATACCTTCTGGGATTACCAGGCCGGCGCCTGGCAGAAGAACCACGGCCTGCGCATCGACCATCTGCTGCTGTCGCCGCAGGCCAGCGACAAGCTCGCCAATGTCGGGATCGACAGCTATGTGCGGGCCTGGGAGAAGCCGTCGGACCACGTGCCGGTGTGGGCGGATCTGGATCTCGAGGCGGCGTAAGCGGGCGGCGAGACGGTGGGTACGGCGCCGAGGCGCATTTACCCGCCCTGCGGGACCGAGCCTATTCGCGGCGACCCTGCACCCACTGCTCCAGCATTTGCAGGCACATGGCGCGATCGTCGTCGGAGGCCTTGGAGAAGGCGCGGTTGTAGCTTTCCTTGATCCAGATCTCTTCGCTGCCGGCGCTGTCACGGGCCAGCGTCAGCCACATCAGGCCGCGCGCGGCCTGCCGCGGCAGCCGGTCGCCATTGAACAGCATCTGGCCGAGCAGCGCCTGCGCCTCATGCTGGCCCTTCTGGGCCGCAAGGCCAAGCCAGCGCGCGCCATAGCGGAAGTCCTCGCGGGAGGCGTCCGGCGTCTTCAGGTACAGCCGGGCAAGATCGTACTGCGCATCCGCATTGCCGAAATAGGAGGCTGCATAGGAGAACATCTCCCGCGCCCGGTCCTGGTCCGGCTTGATCTTCGAGTTCGGGATGCCGCTCAGATAATAGCGGCCGAGCGCGACGAAGGCGTTGGCCACGACCTGAGCCTGCGGCGCCGACGGGCTGTCATCGGCATGCGCATTGGCGATCCGGTTGAAATAGTCGAACGCGCGCATATCGTCCTGGGCGACGCCGTCGCCATTGGCATACATGCGGCCGAGCTTGAACTGGGCGCCGGGATGACCGCCCTCGGCGGCGTATTGCAGGGCGCTGAGCGAGGTTTCCTGGGGTGCGGTGGCCGGCGCTGTCCTGCTGCGCACGGTCCCCGCAGCGCCCGGCAAGGTCGTCACGACAGGGATGGTGGCGTCCTTGTTGTTGACCGGCGCGCCGTCGAAGGCGACCGCCGGCGCGGCCAGCGCACTGGCCCCCAACACAAACGCGACTATTGTACGCCTAGATGTCCGCATAGCACTGTTTCTCGTGCGCGCCGCCCGGATGGGTCACTGCCCCCCCGACCGCGGGTCCAACCTGTTGAGCATATTTCCAGAGCGCGCCCGTCGTGTGGTTAGTCGCGCGAGCGGTCCATTTGGTCTTGCGTTGGGCAAGCTCCTGGTCGCTCAATTTTACGTTAAGGGTGCCGTTGTCCGCGTCGATCTCGATGATATCGCCGTCCTCGAGCAGCCCGATCGGGCCGCCGACGGCGGCTTCCGGCCCGACATGGCCGATACAGAAGCCGCGGGTGGCGCCGGAGAAGCGGCCGTCGGTGATGAGCGCGATCTTGCCGCCCATGCCCTGGCCGGTCAGCGCCGCGGTGGTCTGGAGCATCTCCCGCATGCCGGGACCGCCCTTGGGGCCCTCGTAGCGGATCACGATGACTTCGCCTTCCCGATAGGTGCGCTTCTGGACCGCCTCGAACGCGTCCTCCTCCCGGTCGAAGCATCGCGCCGGACCGGTAAACTTGAGGTTGGACATTCCCGCGACTTTCACGATCGCACCTTCTGGCGCCAAATTGCCCTTCAGACCGACCACACCGCCTGTCACGGTGATGGGTTTGTCTGCCGGGTGCACCACATCCTGGTGCGGATTCCATTTCACGCTTTTGAGGTTTTCGGCGATCGTTCGACCGGTGACCGTAATGCAGTCGCCGTGGAGAAATCCGTTGTCGAGCAGCGTCTTCATCAGAAGCGGTATGCCACCTACTTCAAACATGTCTTTGGCGACATAACGGCCACCCGGCTTCAAATCCGCGACATATGGTGTCTTTTTGAAGATTTCGGCGACGTCGAACAGGTCGAACTTGATACCGCACTCATGCGCGATCGCAGGCAGGTGCAGTGCAGCATTGGTCGAGCCGCCGGAGGCGGCGACGACGGCTGCGGCATTCTCCAGCGCCTTGCGCGTGACGATGTCGCGCGGCCGGATGTTCTGGGCGATCAGGTCCATGACCTGCTCGCCCGCGGTCATGCAGAAGGCGTCGCGGATTTCATACGGTGCCGGAGCACCAGCCGAGTAAGGCAGCGCCAAGCCGATCGCCTCGGAGACGGTCGCCATGGTGTTGGCGGTGAACTGCGCGCCGCACGCGCCCGCCGAGGGGCAGGCCACGCGCTCGATCTCGTCGAGGTCCTCGTCCGACATGGCGCCGACCGAGTGCTTGCCGACCGCTTCGAACATGTCCTGCACGGTGACCTGCTGCCCGCGGAAATTGCCGGGCAGGATCGAGCCGCCGTAAATGAAAATCGAGGGCACGTTGAGGCGGACCATCGCCATCATCATGCCCGGCAGCGACTTGTCGCAGCCGGCAAGGCCAACAAGCGCGTCATAGGCATGGCCACGCACGGTCAACTCGACCGAGTCGGCGATGCATTCGCGCGACGGCAGCGAGGAGCGCATGCCGTCATGGCCCATGGCGATGCCGTCGGTGACGGTGATGGTGCAGAATTCACGCGGCGTGCCGCCGGCCGACGCGACGCCCTTCTTCACCGCCTGCGCCTGGCGCATCAGCGAGATGTTGCAGGGGGCGGCCTCGTTCCAGCACGAGGCGACGCCGACGAAGGGCTGATGGATCTGCTCGGTGGTCAGACCCATGGCGTAGAAGTAGGAGCGATGGGGCGCGCGCGTCGGGCCTTCCGTCACATGACGGCTCGGCAGCCTGTGCTTGATGTTGGTCTTCGCGTCCATCGCGACCAGTTTCCTTGGCGAACCCTTGTCAGACCCGGAAAATCACACCCAAGATTTGAATCGACCTTGGGATTTCCGTCACCGCCTGGGGACCGCCGCTGCTCTAAAACATTAGAGCGATTTTATTCATGTTCGGGTGTGGCTAAAAAGCGGCGCAGATGCGAACGACCGGTGATGAGGGTTAAAACTGCCGTGAGTGTTGCGGGGACAGCACAATCGTTACCGGGAAGACACGGAGAAGGCTACTGCGATACCGCCGCGAAGATGACAATCCACAACTGAAGATTTCGCGACGGGGGCAGCGCGCCCAACTTGGCCCGATGGAATGCACGGCGAGTGAGTCGCGGCCGACGCACCATCTCTCCCCGTCGCCCTTCGAGGGCCGCTGAAGAAGCGGCCGCCTTCAGGATGACGGTGATAGAGCGGTGCTTCCTCCACGCCGTCCGGGCTATGCGCTTCCACACCCCGGCTGCAAAATCACGCAATCCGGCGCGGCACTGCCGCAGCATGTCGTCTCGCAGCCGCTGACCAGCGCGGCCACGGTCGCTTCCAGCGCGCGCAGCTCCGCGATTTTCATCCTGATCGCGCCGAGGTGCTTCTCCGCAAAACTCTTCGTGTCGCTGCACGGCAGCCGTCGCTGCACCGAGGCGAGGATGTCGCGGATCTCGTCGATCGAGAAATCGAGCTCGCGGCAGTGCCTGACGAGATTGAGCGCCTTGAGGGCTTCGCCGCCGTAGATGCGCTGGCCGCGCTGGCGCGCCGGTGGCGCGAGAAGACCGATGCTCTCGTAATAGCGGATGGTCGGGACCGATACGCCGGCCGCTTTGGCGAGGACGCCAATTCTCATGGAAGCTCTCACTTTGCGCTTGAACCTCAAGTGGCTTGAGGGCGTAGCGATCGCCCTCAGCGCCGTCAAGAAGCCGAAGCCGCCGGCGAGCTGATGGACGCCCTTCAGACCATGACTGGACCTCAGTCCCGTAGCCGGGATGGAGCGCAGCGTAATCAGGGTTACGGGAGGCAGCTCAGGCGCTCTGCACCTTGCGACCGAACGGATCGACGAGCCGCACGATCTCACAGGCGGCGACGAGGCCGGCGAGCCAGATGGCGCTGGTCAACCCGATGCGTGCGACGATGGCCGCAGTGAAGGCGCCCTCTCCGCCAAGAAACGGCGTCGCCGCGAGCAGCGCGAGCTCATAGGCCGCGTAGGCGGCGACGAACGTGATCGCCAGCATCAGCGGCGTGCGGCCTTGCGGCAGCATGCGGAGAACGGTGCACGAAACGGCGGTCGCAAGAAGTGCAGCCGCGCCGATGACAAATCCCCAGGCGATGGTGCTGCCGTCGACGGGATAGTGCAGCACACTGAATCCGATGGTCTGGTTCACGAGCCAGGCGCCGGCGACGACGAGAGCGGCCTGACGCAGCGGCAGCATCGCGGCGGCGACGACGGCGAAGGCCGCGAACGGCGTTGCGCAGGCCAGCGTAAAGCTCGCGAGCGCGCACGCCACCGTCAGCAGCGCAAAGCCAAACATCGGCGCAAGGCGCGGCGTTACCGGGTCAAGGCGGAGACGATCGGCATGAGGCGAAGGCATGTCAGCAGGCATCGTGGATCTCCCGGCTGCGACCCTAGCACACTTGCCTGGCGGCCTCGATATGACATGCGCGCGAGCAGTGCACGCAGCGGATCCTGGCTAGACCGGCTCCCGCTCCCCATGCGTCCGGATCATCGCCCGCTCGCCGGCGTCGACGAGCTGGCCAATTCCGGTCCTGCCGGTGAGCGCGCAGCGGATGATGTTTTCGGCAACCGACCTGCGGAAGCCATGATCCTCGCCGCGGGGGCGACTGCGGCAGACCCGGTCCAGCGCCAGCTTCATGTTGATCCGTGTGCGGGTGTCGAAATGCTCACTGATCATGCGCGCGGCCTTGATACGTTGATGTCGGGGCGGAAACGCTTCGGGAAAGGCAGGGTTCCAAATGGGGATCTTACGTTCGTCCTCGCGGGCGCTGGGCCTGCGCCCAGGCCATGCTGACATCGCGCGGCGGGACGTCCAGGCGCCGGATCGGCGTCAGCTCGCCAGAAGCCGAGACGATCGCGGTCTCCTCGCGGCGACAGCGCGGACATACGAAACGAACCTCGTGCGGGGACGCCGACCAGCTCGAACGCTTCACATTGGCAGCCATGGGCCAAGCCTCGCAATGCGAGCATGACACCAGAAAGCGACCGGGATCGAGCATACCCATTCCATCGGACTCCGCGTCTTGCCCGCTCCCTCAATGATCAAGTCATATGAATCGTTCCGGTGCCCCGGCACCGTCAGCTCACGAGGCAACGGTTCTGGCAACCCGCCGGCCGCTCAACGTGCGCCCTTGAGGGTGCAGGCGGTGGTGCAGGTCACGGTGTTGCCGTGGTCACACGCCTTGCAGGCGGCTACGCACTGGTTCATGTCGCGGGGATTGTAGGCGCTGTAATTCCGCGCCAGGCAGGCTGCGGTCGAGCCCGTGATGTCCTGCTCCTGATTGCAGGCCGCGGTCATGAGCGCGAGGATGAGAACCGCAACGACACGCATGGGATCGCCCTGCAAAAGCCAACGTCAAAACGACGTTTCCAAGGGCACGTTGCGCCGCAACGAGCCCCGGCATTCCCATTGCGAGGAACGACGCCGGATGGCGTGCCCCGCATCCCGATCAAGGATGCGCGCGAAACGTTAAAAACGGCTTTCAACCGCGCGGCTCTGCAATGGTTCCACGCATCGTGCAGCGGTTTGCATGCCCGAGGCTTACGTCACGCCTCGAGCAGCCGCCTTTTAAGCAGCAGCCTTCTCAAGCCGCAGCCCTGGTCGCGATCGCCTGCCGCATGTCCAGCGCAAGCTGGCGATACTGCTCCGAGAGCTTCAGGTAAAATTCGCGCTTGGTGCTGTCGGTGGCGAGCTTGGCGATCAGCTCGCATTCGGCGGTGAGCGTCTCGAACCGTTCCAGCCTGTCCTCAAGTTCTGTCATCGGCGTGTCCCCATCAAACGCCTCAAGGACACCTAACGTAAGCCCGGGAAATAGGTCACGGCCAACATCGTTATGAGGTAGAATCAATTATTCCAGGACATGCTCCAAGACAGCTTCCAAGCCGGCCCGGCTATTTGCTGTCCATCCGCCAGGCGCCGTCCCAATCGGCCGCCGGCCGGTTCGCCTCGAACTGCGCGATACGCGCGAGCATGGTGCGCGACGGACCGTCGCCGGGGACGCTCTCCAACGCCGCGTTGAACGCGGTGCGCGCATTGTCGAAGCGCTGCGCGCGATAGGCAGCAAGGCCCTCGGCGTAGTGCGCGCGCAGGCTTTCCTGCGGGACGCTAAGCCCGTGCGCCTTGCTCATCACCTCGAAGATCGCCTGCGGCACGCTCTGGCCGGCAACCGTCAGGCGATCGATCTCGCGCAGCTCGAGCTGCGAGCCGATCGCATCCGCGGTAGCCTGCGCGATCAGGATGCGGGTACCGTAGACCTTGTTGACGGCTTCCAACCGCGAGGCAAGGTTCACGGCATCGCCCATCACGGTAAAGCTCATCATCAGCTCGGAGCCGATGCTGCCGGTCAGGACCTCGCCGGTGGCGATGCCGATGCGCAGGTCGCACGGCGCGGGCATGGCGCGGATGCCGAGCAGGTCGGGCAATTGCTTCTGCAGCGCGGGCACCTGGTCGGCCATGTCGATTGCCGCGATGCCGGCAAGGAGTGCCGGCTCGTCCTCCTCGATGAAGGGCGGGCCCCAATAGGCCATGATGGCGTCGCCGATATATTTGTCGATGACGCCGCGGTGGTTCCTGATCGGAGCGGACATGACGGTGAAATAGTGGTTCATCACCTTGACGAGGCCGCGCGGCGTCATGCCCTCGCTCATCGAGGTGAAGCCGCTCATGTCCGAGAACATGATGGTCATCACCCGGCGCTGGCCTTCGATGGCGACCTCCGGCCGGTCGATCAACCCCTGCACCACCTTCGGATCGATGTAGCGGCCAAAGGTCTCGCGGATGCGCTCGTTCTGGCGCAACTGCTCGATCATGCGATTGAACGCGGCCGCGAGCTCGCCGATCTCGTCCTGGGTCGAGACATTGATGGCCTTGTCGAAGTGGCCCGCCTCGACCTCGCGGGTGCCTGCGAGAAGCAGCCGTACCGGCCGCGTGATTCCGCTCGAGACCATCAGCGCAAAGACAAAGCCGACGACCGCCGCGAGGACGGTGACGATTCCTGAGATGATGATCGCCTGATGCTGGTGACCGATCACCGTCGACGTGCTCGCGAAGACCTGCTTGAGCATGTCGGTGCGGATCCCGTCGATGTTCTGGTTGAACCGGTCGCGCAGCGCATCGAGATGCTCCAGCGTGCCGCGCGCGTCCGCCATCTGCTTGGCATCGATCTGCTTGAGGAGTTTTGCATGGTCCTCGGTCATGGCACGGCGCAGCTCGGAGACGGCGGTCTCGATTCGGATGTCGATCCGCGCCAGCGCGGCATTGTCGGACGGCGTCCTGGTATCGTCGATGATCGCGTTGATGAGTTTTCGCGCGCCCGAGGTCTCCTCCTCGATCCTGCGGTCGGCCTCCTCGAACTCTTTCAGGCGCGCAGCGTACGCCTCCTCGTCCGAAGATTCCTGCATCTTCATCATCACCATCCGCCGCAGCGCCACGGATCGCTCCAGCGAGCGGATGTTGGCGCGCGCAAGGTCGCCATAGGCCGGGATGTAACGGTTGGTCAGCTCGTCCAGGAGGACGCCGACCTGGCTCGACATCACCATCGACAGGATCGCGGTGACGAGCATCAGGACGATCAATCCGAGGGCGATGCCGACGATCTTGCGCCGGATCGACTGGTTGAAAAGCGGCATGGGTGCCCGGGCAAAGGCTGAAAGGACGGATTGGAACCTCAATACACCGGATTTGACTGCGGGAACACGCGCAATCTGGCCATTTGCGGCCCCTCTGACCGCACACAACCGTTGGGCGAGCCCTCTTCGTTAACAAAGGTTAAGACCCCGCTTCTTCCGCTATTTCGGAAGTTCCCCAGTTCCAATCCGTATTTTGCCGCATTGTTGAAGGAGCGTGAGGAATGGGAAACGATGTCATGGCATCGTTTTGGTGTCGCCTTTGATTCTCAAGCCGCATGTCGTCGCGGACCTTGGTTTGTAGTGGTTTCGCAGGGGGACCATCGAATGAACCAGTGCCTACGCTCGCTCGCGTGTGTCGTGGCCGTGGCCGCATTGGCCCTCCTCCCGACGGAGTTGGCAGCGAAGAGCAGTCACAAATCGTCCGCGTCGAAGAAGACGCATGAGGCGAAAGCCGGCGGCAAGCAGCGTCATGCTGCTTCGAAGTCGCGCCACGGCAAGAATGCCGATGCCAGGCGCAAGTCGAAGAAGCAGGATGACGAGCCCGCGGACAAGCCGGCAGCCCCGCCGCTCACCGGCGACCTCGCCGCGCTGAAGGATGCGATCGATCTCGCGCGCAAGGGCAAGACCGACGATGCGACCGCCGCACGCGAGCGCATTACTGACCCCGCCGCGCAAAAGCTCGCCGACTGGTTCATGCTGCGCCATTCCGAGAGCACGGCACCTTTCAAACGCTACGCCGCCTTCCTCGCCGCCAGTCCGGACTGGCCGAGCAGCGCACTTTTGCGCCGCCGCGCCGAGGCGCGGCTGTGGCAGGAGAAGAGCGACGCGGCCACCGTGCACAAATTCACGATGGACCGCCCGACCAGCGCCAAGGGCAAGTTCGCGCTCGCCCGCGTGCTGCTGACTGAAGGCGACAGCGAAAGGGCTACGCGCCTCGTACGCGAGGCCTGGCGCACGGAGGAATTGTCGGAGCGCAGCGAGGAGGATTCCTACGAGGCGTTTCGCGATCTCCTCACTGCTGAGGATCACCGCGCTCGCATGGACAAGCGGCTCGGCGCCAAGGACTATGCCGGCGCAAGGCGCGCCGCAAAACGGCTCGGCGAGGATGCGCTCGCAATCGTGAAAGCCTGCTCCGCCGTCACCGGCAAGGCGAGCAAGGCCAAGGACTATCTGGATGACGTCTCGACCGAGGCGCGCCGCGATCTCGGCTATGTCCTCTGCCGCGCGCAATGGCATCTTCAAAACGACCGCATCGACGACGCGGCCGAGGTGATCCTGGCCGCCGCACCCGACATGATGGCGGCGCAGGACACCGACGCGTGGTGGCGCGAGCGCCGCCTGCTGGCGCGAAAACTGCTCGACCAGGGTAAGTTCAAAACGGCTTACGACGTGGTGCGCGCCGCAGCGATCCCGGCGATGGAGGTCTACCGCGTCGACTACCATTTCATGTGCGGCTGGATCGCGCTGCGCTATCTCGACGATCCCAAATCGGCGATGGTGCATTTCGCCGCGGTCGACGAAGGCTCGGCCAATCCGATCGCGCTGTCGCGCGCGCATTACTGGCGCGGCCGCGCAGCCGAAGCGATGGGCGCGACCGCCGACGCCCGCATGAGCTATCAGACCGCAGCGCGCTATCCGACCGCCTATTACGGCCAGCTCGCCCGCGCCAGGCTCGGCCTCGACCGGATCGAGCTGCGTCCGCCCTCGCCCGTGCTGGCTGCAGCCGACACGCTGCCATCGGACGAACGCGTGCGTGCCGCCGACATGCTCTACGGCGTCGGCGAGCGCGACATGGTGTTCTACTACGCCGAGGATTTCGCCAAGGAGAGCACCGACGTCGCAGCGCTCGAGGCGCTCGGCGAGCTTGCCGGCCGGCGCAACGATGCGCGCGTGATGCTGGAGGTCGGCAAGTCGGCGCTCGCGCGCGGGCTCGCGCTCGATCATTACGCCTTCCCGACCATCGGCATCCCTGAACACAAGCAGGTTGCGCCCGCGATCGAGACCAGCGTGATCTATTCGGTGGCGCGCACCGAAAGCTCGTTCGACCAGCGCGACAAGTCGGCTGCGAATGCGGTCGGCCTGATGCAGGTGACGCCGGAAGCGGGCCGCGATACTGCAAAGCGCTTCGGCCTGACCTACGATTGGGACAAGATGGTCTCCGATCCCGTCTACAACACGCAGATGGGCGCGGCCGAACTCAGCGCGCTTCTTTCGGAATATCGCGGCGACCAGATCATGACCTTCGCCGGCTACAATGCCGGCCGCGGCCGGGTGCGCGAATGGGTGCAGGCGCGCGGCGACCCCCGCGACCCCAAGGTCGATCCGGTCGACTGGGTCGAGCGCATTCCACTGTCAGAGACGCGCAACTACGTCCAGCGCGTGATGGAGAACGTGCTGGTGTATCGCGCAAGGTTCGAGGGCAGCGGCGTGGCCACGGCGAAGTCCGAGCAGCGCGTCACGACGCATGAAGTGAGCGCGGTGCCGACGGCATCGGCCGCAGCCCCCGCGCCCTAGCCTCGCAACGCCGGGGCTGGACGCCGCGCGAAGCTGGATGCAGTGACTGCGGCCGACTTCTCTGCGCGGCCTGCATTTTGGTCAGCTAGCCGTCACCTCCTTCCGGGGTCAGAAGATCGTGCGCACGCAGATATGCCTCGGTCAGCGAGCGCGACAGCGCGCCCATCTGCATCATCCAGCTCCAGCTCGAAATGGCCACTAACACCGTGATCATTTCGAGCGAACTGCGGTAAGGCCAGAGCGCTTCCATGGTCGTCTGCTGATATCGGCGGTAGCAATCATACTCGCAGTATCGCCGTTGCGTGGACACATGCCGGACGTAACTCGAGCCCAGCGGCTGGGCGCACGCGCTGCAGGTGACGCCATGACGAGGATGGCCCTGATTGACAAGCATGAACCTCAATGTCCTGTCCTCCCGTGCCGGCAGCCGCGTCCGCGATGCGCCTCGCCCACCCGTCTGCTCAAGACGCCGCTTGCGCTCGTCTTCCGATCAACGGCGCTGCTTCGTGATGGAGTTCGTAACACTCGTAGCCGCAGTAGGGCAGCAGCGTCTTCGCGTCGCGCAGATAGCCGCCACTGATCTCCTCGCAGCACCATAGGCAGAAGGTCTTGCGAAAAGGGGTCCTGCCGTTCACCAATATGAATCTCACGTGGCACCTCCCAACGCGAAGCAGTAGACCGTGTCGACCAGAGAGGCGGACGGCGGCGGCGCGCAAAGGTGGTTGCGGCCGTCGGGATTATCCCTGTTTCGCTCCACCTTCTGGGACGGGATGAGAATGTACTTCCCGTCTTCCCGGCGCCGCGCGTGGATCTTGCCGTCGATGTACCGTATCTCGGTCGGATAGCAATCCGCGCTGTTGCAGCAACTCAGCACCGGATTGTCGGGCATGTGCCAGCTTGAATAGAATTTCTCGTGCAGGAGCTGATCCTGGAGCGGATGATGCCGATGCGAACCATCCTGTCCGACCTCATCGGCCTTTGCACCCGTCATCAGTGGAAGCGGCAGCGCGATCATCAGGAGGAGCTTGCAAGCACGGTTCAGCACGCAGCCTCCTGTTCAGAATTGCCGAATGGAGCCGATCGAAGGGCTAATCCTCATGCCGCCTGAAATCGAAACAACCATCGGCGGTCGCGTTCGCGGCGCGCCCTGAAGCGATCGAGACATTTTCGGGAGCACAGCGGCGTTCGCCAGGAGTAATACCGGATCAGGCCGAACTTGCCGCTACAGACGGCACAACCTTTTGCAGCAGGACCACGCTCGGAGTGTTCAGGCGTATCGCACATCATCCTCTCCTCTGGGCTCTCATGATCGTGGCTACGCGCGTACGCTTATGCACGGCCATCCACGCTCGTTATTGAAATGCGGCCTCTCAATCGTGACTCGCTCATCATGCGGCAGTCGGGGCAACGGACGCGGGGTTCGGCGCTCTGAGCTCGAGCTAATCGCCGGCTTATGCCTCGCCATCGCGTCCCTCGATTGATCGTGAGACTAATCCGCATGCAACGGATCGCTCAATTGTACGGAGGTTAATGTGCGCTATGACTAGGAATGCGCGAGCTATACGTAGGTTTGTCCCGTAGTTTTCCGGACCTTCGCCGCGCGCCTTCGCAACGAGACGGCGCAAGGCCGGCAGGCTGCACGGCGACCGCGAGTTTCGGTGCGGAGTTCTACTTTGGTCGCAGGGAATTGCTCCCCTTGTTGCAAAGTGCTCTACTCGCTTCGACCCTAGCGAGCCGGGACGCCTGCGATGATGCCTGGCCAAATCGCGAAATTTGGCAATTCGGCCGCGCAATTGCTGCTCGGCGGCCTCGCGGCGCTACGATCTTTCGGCAACGGCGAGAAGGACAGCCCCGCGGTCGGAGATAACTCGCGACAAGACGCCGTCGGTCTACGCGACGCCGTGAAGCAATGGCGCGAGGTGTTCGAGCACAATCCGGTCATGTACTTCATGGTCGATCCGGCCGGAACGGTGCTCAACGTGAATACATTTGGCGCCGCACAACTGGGCTACACGACGGCCGAGCTGATCGGCAAACCCGTACTGAACGTCTTCTTCGAGGAAGACCACGACTTGGTTCGTCAATGCATCGCCTTGTGCCTTACGACCGTGAACCAGTCGCATACCTGGGAGATTCGCAAGTTCCGGAAGGACGGCTCGGTGCTCTGGGTCCGAGAAAACGCCAAGGCGATGCTGCGCGGCGACGGCATGCCGATCCTGCTGGTCGCGTGCGAGAATATTACCCAGCGCAAGGAGGCAGAGGATGCGCTGCGGCAAAGCGAGGCCTATCTCGCCCAGGCTCAGGAATTAAGCCACACCGGCAGCTTCGGCTTGAGCCTCGCGACCGGCGAGGCCATCTGGTCGCAGGAGACGTTTCGTATCTTCCAATGCGACCTGGCGACGAAGCCGACCCTGAACTTCGTCTTTCAACGCATCCATCCGGAAGATCGCGATATGGTCCGCAGGACCCTCGATCGGGCCTCGCGCCTGGCGGAGAATTTCGACCACGAATACCGCCTGCTGATGCCGGACGGTTCGGTGAAATATCTCCATTCCGTGGCACGCGCGGTCCGACGCGCATCCGGGCATATCGAGTTTGTCGGGGCTATATCCGATGTCACAATTGCGAAGGAATCGGAACAGAGGCTGCGTCGCAGCGAAGCCTATTTGGCAGAGGCCCAACGCCTCAGCCAGACCAGCAGCTGGGCCTGGGACGTTGATCGTCAGCAGTTCGCCTACCGCTCGACTGAACTCTATCGCCTGTTCGGGTTTGAGCCGGACCAGGTCGATGTGCCGGCCCGGGCTTTTCAGCAACGCATCCTCCCGGAGGATTTCCAACGGATCGTCGAGGTGGAACGTCAGGCCGTCCTCCGGAAGGAACCTTTCGAAGTTGACTTTCGTATTGTCCGCCCGGACGGATCGATCCGACGAGTCCATACCGAGGGACATCCCGTCGTCGGCAGCGACGGCGAAGTGAGGGAGATCATCGGTACCCACGTGGACGTCACCGAGCGGGTCGCAGCAAAAGAGGCCCTGCAACGGGCATTTGATGAACTCAAGACATCCGAGCAGCGATTCCGCGACTATGCTGAAACTGCATCGGACTGGTTTTGGGAGAGCGGGCCGGATCATCGCATCACGCAGATATCGGAACACACCGATGCGGCCGGTGCTGCGCCGACGGGGTTGATCGGCCTGACCCGTTGGGACATTCCGCCCGATGCCGAACTCGACCCCGGGAAGTGGGAGCAGCATCGCGCGGCGCTTGACGCCCACCTCCCGTTCCGCGATCTGGTTTACCGCGGCAGAGATCGCAACGGATCTCCCATTTACGTGCGCACCAGCGGCAAGCCGTTACATGACGCGGACGGGCATTTTCTCGGCTATCGGGGCGTCAGCAGCGACGTGACTGCGGCAATCCGCGCCGAGCAGGCTGAAGAAGCGCTGCGCATAGCGCAGGCCGAGCTCGCCCATGTCACGCGCGTCACGACACTCGGCGAACTCACCGCCTCGATTGCCCACGAAGTCAACCAACCTCTTGCAGCCGTGATCTCCAATGCGGACGCCTGCATCGGCTGGCTTGGTCGCGAACCGGCCAATCTGGATGCCGCTCGCCGTTCCGTGGAATGGATTGTCGAGGACGCCAATCGAGCCAGCGAGGTGATCCGCCGGATCCGGGCGCTTGCGAAGAAGACCGAGATCGAGATGGTTCCACTCGACATCAATCAGGTCGTCAGGGAGGCGATGGCCCTCGTTCGGCACGAGCTCGCGACCCATTCCGTGTCGGTGCGAATGGAGTTATCGTCCGGCCTGCCCAGGATTTGCGGCGATCGGATCCAGCTGCAGCAGGTGCTGATCAACCTTGTCATGAATGGGATCGAAGCCATGCAAGCCAATGTCGACCGTCCGCGCGAGCTGGCGATCCGCTCCACTCGGGTTGACGAGGACGGCGAAGGCCATCTGCTCCTCACCGTGAGAGATCGCGGTGTCGGCCTTGGCAGCGACGTGGCGGACCGCATCTTCACGCCGTTCTTCACCACAAAGTCGGGTGGCCTGGGGATGGGACTATCGATCTGCCGATCGATCATCGAAGCTCACGCGGGCCGGCTTTCGGCCCTCTCCGAAGAGGGGAGCGGTGCAACATTCCGGATTGCCCTGCCCTTCCCGCACGAGGACACGTCGTGACCGACCACGCCAAGCCGATACAGGCGCAGGCACAGGCGAGCGCCGATGATCCGATCGTCCTGATCGTCGATGACGATCCGTCGATGCGACGTGCGCTCACCAATCTCTTTCAATCGGTCGGCCTCAGGGTCGAGGCTTTCGGCTCAGCGGCGGAGATCATGGAAGCCAAGCCGCCGGCGGTGCCCAGCTGCCTCGTGCTCGACATCCGCCTGCCGGGCTCAAGCGGCTTCGACATCCAGGCGGACCTCGCAAAGGCCAACATTCACACGCCCATCATCTTCATCACCGGTCATGGCGATATTCCCATGACCGTCAGGGCCATGAAGAGCGGCGCCATCGATTTTCTGACGAAGCCGGTGCGCGACCAGGACATGCTGGATGCGGTTCAGGCTGCGATCGAACGAGATCGCAAGCGGCGCGATGCCGACAAGTCGGTCGCCGGAGTGCGGTCCCGCTTCGAGGGCCTGACCGCGCGCCAGCGCGACATCCTCGCTCTGGTCGCGTCCGGCCTGATGAACAAGCAAGTCGCAGCCGAGCTTGGACTGGCTGAGATTACCGTCAAGATCTACCGCGGGCAGATCATGCGGAAAATGGGCGCCAAATCATTGGCCGATCTCGTCAGAATGACCGAGGCGCTCGGAGTCCCACACCCTAGGGGAAACGTGCAAACCTAAGTATGCTTTTCAACCTCGCTTAGAGGGCCCACTTTCCGATGGGCGCTGCACCATGATCGGCGGCTCCCCGATCAGGAGCGATCATCTTGTCAGTCCCTTCGATCATTTCCGTCATTGACGATGATCCATCAGTCCGCCTTGCGACCGACAATCTCCTGACGTCGCGGGGATACAAGGTCTACATCTTTGGCTCTGCTCGCGATTTTCTCCAATCGGCCGAACTGAAGACCACATCCTGCGTGATCGCCGATGTGCAGATGTCGGCCATGAGCGGCGTTGATCTGTTGATGCATATGCGTGGCCTCGGTCAACGCACGCCGTTCATCTTCATGACGGCCTTTCCCGACGATGCCGTACGCGACCGCGCGCTGAAAGCTGGCGCCATCTGCTTTCTCGCGAAGCCGTTCTCCACGCCAGCTCTGATGCAATGCCTGGAGACGGCCCTGTCGGGGCCCGGTGCAGCTAAAACGTAACGCGGCCGCATACGAAGAGGCATGGTGCCTCAATCCACCTTGATGTTCGCCGCCTTGATCATCGGCCACCATTTTGCGATCTCGGCCTTCTGGCGGGTGCCGAGCGCTTCGGGCGTGAGCTGGTCCTGCGGCGTCATCTCCAGGCCCTGGCTTTCGAGCTGCTTCTTCACCGCGGGATCGTTCAGCGCTTCCACGGCCGCGGCGTTCAGCCTGGTGACGATCTCCTTCGGCGTGCCCTTCGGCACCCACATTCCCGACCATAGCGTCATGTTGAAGCCTTTGAGGCCCGCCTCCTCCGCGGTCGGAATCTCCGGCGCGGAAGCGAGCCGCTTGTCGTCAGTAATAGCGTAGGCGCGGATGGTGCCGGCGCGGACCTGGTTGATGGAGTTGGAAGTCTGGTCGACGATCACGTCGATCTGTCCGGCGATGAGATCGTTCAGCGCGGGCGCGGTGCCGCGATACGGCACGTATTGCAGCTTGATGCCGGAGACGCTCTCGAAATAGACGCCGGCGATGTGGCTGCCGGAGCCTGCGCCGGCGGTGCCGGCGGTCGGCGGCGACGGGCGTGATTTCAGCCATTCGATCAACTCTTTCAGCGAGGTCGCGGGCACGGCGGTCTTGCTGACGACGATCATCGGGTTGCTCGGCAGCAGCACCACCGGCTCCAGATCGGCGACGAGGTCGTATTTGAGCTTGTAGACGGCGCCGTTGGCGACGTGGGTGCCGAGATGGCCGAAGGAGATGGTGTATCCGTCCGGCGGTGACTGCACGGCACGGCCGACGCCGATCGAGCCGCCCGCACCGGTAACGTTCTCGATCACCAGCGGCTGGCCGAGCGAGGTCCGCATTCGCTCGGCGAGCACGCGCGCCATCGCATCCGACGGGCCGCCGGCCGCGAAGGGAACGATGATGGTGATGGGATGCGAGGGATAATCTTCGGCGCGCGCGGCGCCCGTGAGAGCGAGAATACCGACCAGCCCGGCCCAGATGGCCTTCTTCATTGTCGTCTCCCTGCGATGTATTCTTGTTTTTGTCTCTTCCCGCGTACGGGAAGAGGGATCGTTCGTGAAGAGACGAAATGACGCGCTAGAACTGCGTGTAGTCGATCGGCTTGTGGCGATCGAGCGCGCGGTCGACCTTCGGCAGCGGGTACTTCAGCCCGGTCGCGCAGTTGAACAACATCACGCGGTCACCCTTCGAGACGCGGCCGTCGGCGAGGCTGTCCTTGTAGGCGGCGTAGGTCGCGGCGCCCTCGGGGCACAGCAACAACCCCTCCTCGCGCGCGACCTCGCTCAGCGCCTCCGAGATCTTGTCGTCGTCGACCGCAATGGCAAAGCCCTTGCTCTCGCGCACGGCGCGCAGAATGAGAAAATCGCCGATCGCCTGCGGCACGCGGATGCCCGACGCAATGGTGTGAGCGTCCTCCCAGCGCGTGGCGTGCTCGGTGCCGGCGTCATAGGCGCGCACCATCGGCGCGCAGCCGGAAGCCTGGACAGCGACCATGCGCGGGCGCTTCGAGCCGATGAAGCCGATCTTCTCCAGCTCGTCAAAGGCCTTCCACATGCCGATCAGGCCGGTGCCGCCGCCGGTCGGATAGAAGATCACGTCGGGCACATCCCAGCCGAGCTGCTCGGCAAGTTCGAGGCCCATCGTCTTCTTGCCTTCGATGCGGTACGGCTCCTTCAGCGTGGACGTATCGAACCAGCCGACCTTGGCCTTGCCCTCGCCGACGATCTTGCCGCAATCATCGATATAGCCGTTGACGCGGTAGACGGTCGCGCCCTGCAGCTCGATCTCGCTGACGTTCACCTCCGGCGTATCGGCCGGGCAGAAAATCGTGGTCTTGATGCCGCAGGATGTCGCATACGCCGCGAGCGCCGCGCCGGCATTACCATTGGTCGGCATCGCCATGTGCTTGATGCCGAGCGCCTTGCCCATCGACACCGCCATCACCAGGCCGCGCGCCTTGAACGACCCGGTCGGCAGCCGTCCCTCATCCTTCACGATGATCTCGCCGCCGCCGAGCTTCTTCCCGAGCTTGGGCAGCCGGATCAGGGGCGTCGTGACCTCGCCGAGCGAAACGATGTCCGCGCATTTGCGCACCGGCAGCAGCTCGCGATAGCGCCACATGTCGGCGGGACGCTGGCTCAGTGCGTCCTTGGTCAGCGCCTTCTTCACGCCCGCGAGGTCGTAGCGCACCAGCAAGGGCTTGCCGGCCTTGGAGAGGTTGTGAACCTGGTCGGCGGCGTAATGATCGCCTTCCATCGCGCATTCGAGATGGGTGACGAAGGTCGGGCGTTCGATGGTGAGGTTGTCGTTGTCTTGCATGGGTTCTTCCCTCGTTCTTGTTCTCGTGTTTCGCTATTAGACCCGTCACCCTGAGGTGCGAGCCATGCGGCGCAACGCGCGGTATGGAGAGCCTCGAAGGGCGACGAGCCCGGCTGCTGCATCGCGGCCGTTCATCCTTCGAGGCTCGCCGAAGGGGCGAGCACCTCAGGATGACGGGTCGGGAGCGGCGCAGCCAACTCCCGTCAAATATTCAACACCCGCCCATACGCATCCAGCACCGCTTCCTTCATCATCTCCGACAGCGTCGGATGCGGGAACACCGTGTGCATCAGCTCCTCTTCCGTCGTCTCCAGATTCATGGCGACGACGTAGCCCTGGATCAATTCGGTCACCTCCGCGCCGACCATGTGGGCGCCGAGCAGCTGGCCGGTCTTCTTGTCGAAGATCACCTTAACCAGACCCTGGTCCTCGCCGAGCGCGATGGCCTTGCCGTTGCCGACGAAGGGGAAGCGGCCGACGCGGATCTCGCGGCCGTTCTCCTTGGCCTTGGCTTCCGTCAGACCGACCGAGGCCACTTGCGGCTGGCAATAGGTGCAGCCCGGGATCATGTTCTTGTCCATGGGATGCGGATGCAGGCCCTTGATCGCCTCGACGCAGATCACGCCCTCATGCTCGGCCTTGTGCGCCAGCATCGGGGGACCCGCGACGTCGCCGATGGCGTAGATGCCGGGGACATTGGTCTTGCCGTAGCCGTCGATCACGATGCAGCCGCGGTCGGTTTTGACACCGAGCTTTTCGAGGCCGAGATTCTCGATGTTGCCGACCACGCCCACCGCCGAGATCACGCGCTCGAACTCGGTGGTGACGGGCTTGCCCTTGCCGTCGTCGATGGTGGCGACGACGCTGTCGGCCTTCTTCTCCAGCTTCGTGACCTTGGTCGAGGACATGATCTTGATGCCCTGCTTCTCCAGCCGCTTGCGCGCGAGGCCGGCGATCTCGGCGTCCTCGACGGGCAGGATCTGCGGCAGCACCTCGACCACGGTGACGTCGGAGCCCATGGTGTGGAAGAACGAGGCGAACTCGATGCCGATCGCACCGGAGCCGACCACCAGCAGCGATTTCGGCATCTTCTCCGGGACCATCGCTTCAAAATAGGTCCAGATCAGCTTCTTGTCGGGCTCGAGCCCCGGCAGCACGCGTGGCCGCGCGCCGGTTGCGACAATGATGTGTTTGGCCTGATAAGCCCCCTCGCCGAGCGCGCCTTTGGGCGCATCGACGTCGGATTTCTTCACGGTGACCTTGCCGGGCGCGTCGATCGAGGCCGCGCCCCAGATCACGCTCACCTTGTTCTTCTTCATCAGGAAGCCGACGCCGTCGTTCAACCGCTTCGAGACGCCGCGCGAGCGCTGCACCACGGCCTTCGGATCGAACGAGACATTGTCGGCCGAGAGGCCGTAATCCTTGGCGTGCTGCATGTAATGGTAGATCTCGGCGGAGCGCAGCAGCGCCTTGGTCGGGATGCAGCCCCAGTTCAGGCAGATGCCGCCGAGATAGGATTTCTCGACGATCGCGACCTTGAAGCCGAGCTGGGCGGCGCGAATGGCCGTGACATAGCCGCCGGGGCCGGAGCCGATGATGATGACGTCGAAGGATGTGTCGGCCATGCCTAGCGCTCGTTCTCGTTTCAACCGGCCTCAATCTTCGAGACCGTCATTGCGAGGAGCTCTTGCGACGAAGCAATCCAGTCTGCCGGTTACGCCCTGGATTGCTTCGCTTCGCTCGCAATGACGACGCGATTTATCACACCATCATCATGACGGGGTTTTCGATCAGCTGCTTGAAGGCGCCGATCAGCTCGGCGCCGAGCGCGCCGTCGATGGCGCGGTGATCGCAGGACAGCGTCACGCTCATCATGTGCGCGATCTCGATCTTGCCGCCGCGCACGACGGGACGCTCCTCGCTGGTGCCGACCGCAAGGATGGTCGCATGCGGCGGGTTGATCACGGCGGTGAAGTGGCTGATGCCGAACATGCCGAGGTTGGAGACGGCCGTGGTCCCGCCCTGGTACTCTTCCGGCTTCAGCTTGCGCGAACGCGCGCGCGCGGCAAAGTCCTTCATCTCGTTGGAGATGGTGGAGAGCGTCTTGGTCTCCGCTTTCCGGATGATCGGCGTGATCAGGCCACCGGGCATCGCGACCGCAACGCCGACGTCGGAATGATGGTGCTTGACCATGCCGCTTTCGGTCCAGCTGACGTTGCAGTTCGGGATCTTCTGCAGCGCCACCGCCATCGCCTTGATGACGAAGTCGTTGACCGAGATCTTGTAGAGCGGCTTCTTCTCCTTGTCCTTGGGCGCAGCCGCGTTGATCTCCTCGCGCGCTGCGAGCAGTTTTCCGATGTCGCAGTCAATGGTGAGGTAGAAATGCGGGACGTTCTGGATCGACGCGGTCAATCGTTGGGCAATCGTGCGGCGCATGCCGTCATGCGGGACGACCTCGTAGGAGCCGGGCTCGAACAGCGACAGGATCTGCTTGTCCGACATGGTCGGCGCGATCGAGGGCGCACCAGATGGCGCCGCGGCGGGCGCCTTGAGGCCCTTGCCGGACTTGGCCTGCTCGACGTCGCGGGCGACGACGCGGCCGTGCGGACCGGTGCCGGTGACCATCGACACATCGATGCCGGCGTCCTTGGCGAGACGGCGCGCCAGCGGCGATGAGAACACGCGGCCGGCATGGCCGTTGCCCTGCGCGGCCGGCGCTGCGGCCTGCGGCGCCGGAGCAGCGGCGGGTGCCGGTGCAGCCTTGGGCGCAGCGGGGGTCGGCGCAGCCGCGGGAGCTTCAGCGGCTTTCGGTGGTGCGGCCGACGCGCTGGGCTTGGCGCTACCCGCAGCCTTGACGTCCTCGCCCTCGCCGGCGAGCACCGCGATCACGTCGTTGACCGGGACATCCTGCGTGCCCTCGGGCACGAGAATCTTCGCGATCGTGCCCTCGTCGATGGCCTCGACCTCCATGGTCGCCTTGTCGGTCTCGATCTCGGCGATGACATCGCCGGATTTGACCTTGTCGCCCTCCTTCTTCAGCCACTTGGCGAGGTTGCCCTTCTCCATCGTCGGCGAGAGAGCGGGCATCAGGATGTTGATGGGCATGCTGACCTCAAGAAGAACTTTGCAAAAATTCGTCCCCGAAAGTGAGAACGAACAGACCAGGTTTAGTTGCCGATGTCGCCTTGCCACAGGCGCTCATTGGCCGGAACGGAACGCCAATTCTTCATCATGGTGATGGAGCGGTCGTCGGCAAGGTCGATCCAGGGGATGCCGAACTTGTCGAGAATGTCCTTGGATCCCTCGAAGGTGACGGATTCCCCGATTACCACCAGCTTCACCTTGAACAAAGCGAGCGCGCCGGCGCACATCGAACATGGCGACAGCGTGGTGTACATGATCGTGTCGTGGAACGAGATCGCGCCGGCTTCGCGCAGGCAGCTCATCTCGCCGTGCAGGATGACGTTGTTCTCCTGCACGCGGTTGTTGTGACCGCGGGCGATGATCTTGTTGTCACGCGTCAACACGGCGCCGATCGGCAGGCCACCCTGCGCAATCGAGTCCTGCGCCTCGCGGATCGCCTCGAGCATGAAATCGAAATGATAGGCTTCGATCGCCATGGTCAGTGCCCCTTCCCGCGCGGCGTCGTGGTGCCGGTATCGGTCGGACGCTCGATCTCGGCCTGGAACATTTCCAGGATCCGGTTCAAGGCGTCTTCCTCGGTATATTCGCTCTCGCGCGCATAGGCGCGCGCGGCGTGGCGGGCGAGATCAACCAGCAAGAGCCCCCACATGTCGGGCTCCTCGAAAGCCCGCTGGAACGCCATCGACAGCCCGCCATCCAGCACGAACACGCGCAGGATCTCGACCGCATCATCGCGGGCGAGAACGTCGGGTGGCAATGGCTGCTCCTTCGGGCCCGTCATGGCCTACCTGTAGCAGACGGCTTTGGCGGCCTCGACCACTTCCGCGGCGGAGGGCAGCGCAAGCTTCTCCAGGTTCGCTGCATAGGGCATCGGCACATCCTTGCCCGAGACGCGCGCAACCGGCGCATCGAGATAGTCGAAGGCGTTCTCCATGATGCGCGCGGCGATTTCGGCGCCGACGCCGCTCTGGGCCCAGCCCTCTTCCACCGTGACGGCACGGCCGGTCTTCTTGACCGAGTTGATGATGGTCTCGGTATCCATCGGGCGCAGCGTGCGCAGGTCGATCACCTCGGCCTCGATGCCCTCCTTGGCGAGTTCGTCGGCGGCCTTGAGCGCGTAGCTCATGCCGTTCGACCACGAGATGATGCTGACATGGCTGCCGGAGCGCACGATGCGCGCCTTGCCGATCGGGATCACGAAATCGTCGAGCTTCGGCACTTCGCCGGTGTGCCCGTACAGCATTTCGTTCTCGAGGAAGATCACCGGATTGGGATCGCGGATCGCGGCCTTGAGCAGGCCCTTGTAATCGGCGGCCGAGAACGGCGCGACGACTTTCAAACCGGGAACGCTCGAATACCAGGCCGAGTAGTCCTGGCTGTGCTGGGCGGCGACGCGCGCGGCGGCGCCGTTCGGCCCGCGGAACACGATCGAGCAGCCCATCTGACCACCGGACATGTAGAGCGTCTTGGCCGCCGAGTTGATGATCTGGTCGATCGCCTGCATGGCGAAGTTGAAGGTCATGAACTCGACGATCGGCTTCAGCCCCGTCATGGCGGCACCGACGCCGACGCCGGCAAAGCCGTGCTCGGTAATCGGGGTGTCGATGACACGCTTGGCACCGAATTCCTGGAGCAACCCTTGCGTCACCTTGTAGGCGCCCTGATATTCCGCGACCTCTTCGCCCATCACGAAGACGTCGGCGTCGCGGCGCATCTCTTCGGCCATGGCGTCGCGCAGCGCTTCGCGAATGGTCTGGGTGATCATCTCGGTGCCGGCGGGCACTTCCGGATCGGGCTCGGCGACAGCCTGCGGCGCGGGCGCAGCCTTGGGTGCGGGCGCTTCAGCCTTTGCAGCGGCGGGCGGCGCGGACTCCGCAGCCTTCGCGGCCGGCGCGGGCGCCTTGGCGAGATCAGCCGCGCTCTCGCCGTCGGCGAGAATGGTCGCGATCGGCGTGTTCACCGCAACGTCTGCGGTCCCTTCCGGGATCAGGATCTTGCCGAGCGTACCCTCGTCGGTCGCCTCGACCTCCATGGTCGCCTTGTCGGTCTCGATCTCGGCGATCACGTCACCCGACTTGATCGTCTCACCCTCTTTTTTCAGCCACTTGGCAAGGTTGCCCTTTTCCATCGTGGGCGACAACGCGGGCATCAGCACTTGAATTGGCATATCGGCTCCAAAAGAAAGCTTGCGCGCGTTCAGCGGTAAACGTCGGTCCAGAGCTCGGCGGCTTCCGGCTCGGGATCATGCTGGGCAAAGTCGGCGGACGCGTTGACGATGTCGCGCACCTCGGCGTCGATCGCCTTGAGATCGGCCTCGCTGACCTTGGCCGCCAGCAGGCGGTTGCGCACCTGCTCGATCGGGTCCTGGTCATGGCGGACCTTCTCGACCTCCTCGCGCGTGCGGTATTTTGCAGGGTCGGACATCGAGTGGCCGCGGTAGCGGTAGGTCTGCATTTCCAGAATGTAGGGACCCTTGCCGTCGCGACACCAGGCGGCGGCCTCGTCGCCCGCCGCCTTCACGGCACGAACGTCCATGCCGTCGACCTGCTTGCCGGGAATATTGAAGGACGCGCCGCGCTTCGAGAAATCCTGCTGCGCCGAGGCGCGCGAGACCGAGGTGCCCATGGCGTAGCGGTTGTTCTCGATGACGTAGATCACCGGCAGCTTCCAGAGCTCCGCCATGTTGAAGCTCTCATAGACCTGGCCCTGGTTGGCCGCGCCGTCGCCGAAATAGGCGACGCTGACATTGTCGTTACCACGATAGTGGTTGGCGAAGGCCAGGCCCGTGCCGAGCGAGACCTGGGCACCGACGATGCCGTGACCGCCGTAAAAGTGCTTCTCCTTGCTGAACATGTGCATGGAGCCGCCCTTGCCCTTGGAATAACCGCCGCGGCGGCCCGTGAGCTCGGCCATGACGCCGTTGGCGTCCATGCCGGTGGCCAGCATATGGCCGTGATCGCGATAGCCGGTGATGACCTGATCACCCTGCTTCAGGGCCATCTGCATGCCGACGACCACGGCCTCCTGGCCGATATAGAGATGGCAGAAGCCGCCGATCGCACCCATGCCGTAGAGCTGGCCGGCCTTTTCCTCGAACCGCCGGATCAGGAGCATCTCGCGGAGTGCCTTCAGCTCCTGCTCCTTGGTGAATTCCGGGGGCGAACCGCCGTCAATCTTGTCCTGTGCAGCGCCTGCGGCGGCTTTCTTGGGTGCGGCCATGGGAATTCCGGGTCAGAGAAAACTTCAGCCCTCTCTAACCCAAGTCAAACGCCCTTGGAAAGCACCGCAACGGAATAGCACGATTTTCATTATGCCGCAGTGCAACGTGGCCGAAACTTTGCAAAACCTTTGGGCTTGATTAGGCAACATTTGCTCCCCGCCAGCAGAGCGGGGAGCAAGAAGCCAATGCAAAAAAATCAGACACGCTGTCGTTGGTATCAGAGGCGAGATCTCGCCTCCGATTCGCCGTTCCGACTACCAGCCGAGCTCGCGCAAATATGTTGCGCGGGCGGCAACGCCGGTATGCGTGAAATCGGTGAAGACCCCGTCGACGCCGAGACGGAAGAATTTGAGATATTCAAGGCTGGGATCGCCGCGATAATCGGCAGCCAGATATTTCTTCTCGTTCCGGAACGTGAAGACGTGCACGAACAGGCCGAGCTTGTGCGCGTCGGCGATCAGGCTGGTCGCGCCCTGCGTCGAAGCGTCCGGCGTTGATCCCTTGTAAGGCGTGCCGTCGGCGTTGCTGTCCTTCCACGGCGCGATCTTGAGCGGAACGATATAGGCCTTCCACGGACCGATACCGTCGGCATAGGTCTTGATCTCGGCCAGGCCCTCAGGCGTCAGCATCGCATCATACAGGCGCGCATCGCCCGCAACTGTCCAGTCGAACGGACGGGAGTTGGTGATGTTGTTGAGCAGAACTTTTCCAGTCTTGAAGTCGATGCCGTTGCCGTCGATGAGCTGCACCTGCCGCGTCTGAAGGCCGTGGCTGCGCATATATTTCAGGCTGCCGGGCTCGAAGCTCTGAACCAGGATCGGCGCCTCCTTGGTGTTGAGACCGTTATCCCCAATGATCTTGATCAGGGCATCTTCGAGCGGATGGCTGCCGGCGGCGCCGCAGCCATTCGCAATCGCCTGGGCATTGTTCCAGGTCGGGTTCTTGGTCTCGGGATAGACCAGGATGGAACGCCCGGTCTCCTTGCTCCTGGCCTTGGCGATGTCGATGACGTCCTGGAAGCTGATGACCGGGAATTTGCCGTTGAAGACTTTTGGCCGCTCGTTGGCCGCATCATAGGTGGTGCCGCCGATCCAGCCCTTCAGCTCGGCCATGGTGAAATCGGTAATCGACCAGTCGTTGGTGTGGTCCTCACCATCGACGACCAATGACTTCAACACTGATTTGGGGTCGGAGGGATCGGTGAGATCCGTGAGATAGTCGGCAGGCACGCCGGACGCAGACGGGGCCTTGACGCGCACGCCTGATACTGTGCGCTTGCGCGCCGCCACGGCCGCATTGGTCTTTGCGACCTCGGCAACGTTGGTGTTGTCGCTCAGCCAGGGGTTATGACGCACGACCAGGACGCAATCCTTGGTCAGGTGCAAATCCTCTTCGAGCGCGTCGGTCCCGAGCGCAGCGGCGAGCTCATACGACGCCTCGGTCTCTTCAGCGACCAGCCCCGGCACGCCGCGATGTCCGAGGATCAGCGGCGCCTTGCCATCGACGGTCAGGAAGGGTTTTGCGGCTGACGGCGCCGGGCCGGTCTGTGTGAAGGCCGACGATAGCGGGACGAACGCCAAGGCAGCCGCACCGAGCAGCATAGCTCCCATACGCACCGTCGGTCGTGAACGATTGTCCCGCATAACTAGTCTCCGTCTTTGCGCAGGATCGCGTCGAATGCCGAGCTTGCCGTCTTGTCCCAATTCTCTGACAGGCGGATGACGAAAAGCGAAGGTGATTTCTCACCTGTATGCTGCGATGCCGGGCTCGCGACGCGTTGATTAGTTCTGCGGGATCATCCGAACCAGATCATGCGGATTGACATAGTCGAGCTGGAACCGGGCCCGCTCGTCCAGCATGTCAGGATCAATCCGTGACGTGCGCAGCAGCGAGACGCGCTGCTCGCTCCGGGCGCGCTCGCGCTTGAGCTGGGCCAGTTCGCTGGTCAGCGCGATGATCTCCTGGTCCAGTTCCTGGCGGGCGTTGAGGCCGTATTTGCCGGTATAGGCGTTGACGCCGAAATAGCCGACGATGGCTGCCGCCATCGCATAGAGGGCAAGGCCGGTCAGGATCGATTTCAGGCGCGCGCGGGAGACCATCTTGGGAAGATGGGGCAGCTTGGTTAAGGGAGTGCTAACTGCGCCATGCCCGCGGGCCGGAACGGGGGCACACTGTCTCCACGCGTCATGGCCGGGCTCGTCCCGGCCATCCACGTCCTCTGCCTGCAATGACGAAGAGCGTGGATGCCCGGGACAAGCCCGGGCATGACGGAGAGCTGGGTGGCCTCAGCCGTGATGCTTCGCCACGTGCGCGGCGAAGGCGTCGATATAGGCCTGGAGCACGGGCTTCAGGGAGTCTTTGGTCAGGTTACCCTCCGCATCGAAGGCGTCGCCGACAGCATTCAGATAGGCTTCCGGCTGCTGCATGATCGGGCCGGAAATGCCCGGCAGGATGTTCTGCAGCGTCTTGGCAGCGCTGACGCCGCCGAGCGGGCCCGGCGAGTTCGAGATGATGCCGACCGGCTTGCCGTTGAACGAGCTCTTGCCATAGGGCCGCGAGGCGACGTCGATGGCGTTCTTGAGCACGCCCGGGATGGCGCGGTTGTATTCGGGCGTCACGAAGATGACGCCGTCGGACTTCTGGAGTTTTTCGCGGAAGGCCAGCCAGTCCGCTGGCGGTGCGCCCTCGAGGTCCTGGTTGAAGAACGAGATGCCCGCCGGCGTCATGACCTCGAGCTTGAGTGAGCTGGGTGCGAGCTTTGCCAGCGCATTGGCGACCTTCAGCGAGAAGCTGTCCTTGCGCAGGCTGCCGGCGATCACGACGATGTTGTAGGCCATGGATTATCCTCGAGGGCTTGAGTGGGAGTGCCGGACGGCACTTAAGCGATCCGGACCGATGGATGCAAGTGCATGAACCGATCGGGTTTGGAAACGCTGAGTTTCGTGAAAGCGGATGGTCGCGCCTGCCCACCATGGCACCATACCCCTGTTTTGCCCGACGGCGCAACTTTTATTCGGTATCACCGAAATCCGGAATCGCTACCGATTTCTACTGTGCATGGGGTTGTTTTCGACATTTTTGTTTGGACAGGCCGTTCCGCAGGATGCCGCGCCCGTAAAAACAATCAGGCCGCCAAGAGGCAGCCTGATCTCCAGCGCAAATCGCACGTCACGATTATTTATTCGGGTTGATGAGGAATTTTTCGCCGGTGGCCCGTTTCGCATACACTGCGATGTTGGCGGGATCGAGCGCCTCTTGAAGCGACACCACCTTGGTGTAGTGGCTCGCAAAGGTGGTCTTCAATTCGTCGACCACGCGCTGGCGCAGTCTGGCGCCGTCCGCCTGCCCGATCTTCATCAGGAACGGAAACAGCAGCCAGCCGCCGACGCCCCAGGCCATGCCGAAGCCGCGCGGCAGCTCGATCGGGCGGATGTCGAGCCCGCCGTAGACATAGACCTGCTTGTGCACGTTGGAGCCGTAACGGCTGTACTCCTTCGCGGTCTTGTTGATCGCGATTTCCATGCAGTTGAGGATGTCGCCGGCAAGCCTGCCACCGCCGATGGCGTCGAAGGCGATGGTGGCGCCGGTCTCGACCAGCGCGGCCGTGAGATCGTCGAGGAAATCAGGTGCGCTGGAATCGACGACGTGCTTGGCGCCGATCTTCTTCAGGATCTCGGCCTGCTCCTTGCTGCGGACGATGTTGACCAGCGCAATGCCGTCCTTGATGCAGATCTTGTTCAGCATCTGGCCGAGATTGGAGGCGGCCGCGGTGTGCACCAGCGCCTTGTGGCCCTCGCGCCGCATGGTCTCGGTCATGCCGAGCGCGGTGAGCGGATTGACGAAGCAGGAGGCGCCTTCCGCCGGCGTGGTGCCTTCAGGCAGCGGCAGGCACTCACGCACTTTCAGGGTACGGTACTGCGCATACATCGCGCCGCCGATCATGGCGACGGTCTTGCCCATCAGCGCCTTCGCGGCATCGGACGAACCGGTGCGGATGACGACGCCCGCGCCTTCGTTACCAACCGGCATGGATTCGTCGAGCCGTGCTGCCATCGCCCGCATCGCGCCTTCCGGCACCTTCGCGGTGATAACAGGGGCATCCTTGCCACCGGAAGCCTTCGCCGTGCTCATGTCGGCCGCGCCGATCAGGAGCCCGAGGTCGGACGGATTGATCGGCGCCGCCTCGACGCGGACGACGACCTCGTCCGGGCCGGGCTCGGGGGTCGGCACGTCGAGCAGAGAGATTTCGAGCTCGCCGCTCTTTTTGATCAGCGAACGCAGTTGCAGGCCGGTCTTGCCGTCGCTCATATCGATCCTCCCTGGTCTTGTTGAAGCGCTGGCTTATGCCAGCGCCTTCAGTGCCGCCTTGCCGCCGTAGAGCGCCTGCTTGCCGAGCTGCTGCTCGATGCGCAGGAGCTGGTTGTATTTGGCGGTGCGATCGGAACGCGCAAGGGAGCCGGTCTTGATCTGACCGCAATTGGTAGCGACCGCGAGGTCGGCGATGGTGGAATCCTCGGTTTCGCCGGAGCGGTGCGACATCACCGAAGTGTAGCCGGCCTTGTGGGCCATCTCGACGGCGGCCAGCGTCTCGGTCAGCGTGCCGATCTGGTTGACCTTGATCAGGATCGAGTTGGCGCGGCCGGCTTTGATGCCTTCGGCGAGACGCTTGACGTTGGTGACGAAGAGATCGTCGCCGACCAGCTGGCACTTCTTGCCGATGAGGTCCGTGATCTCCTTCCAGCCGTCCATGTCGTCTTCCGACATGCCGTCCTCGATGGTCACGATCGGATAGCGGCCGACGAGGTCGGCGAGGTACTTCGCCTGCTCGGAGATCGAGCGGGTCTTGCCTTCGCCTTCATAGACATACTTGCCGTCCTTGAAGAACTCGGTCGAGGCGCAGTCGAGGCCGATGACGATGTCGGTGCCCGCCTTGTAACCAGCCTTGCCGATCGCGTTCATGACGAATTCGAGCGCGGCATCAGCCGACGGCAGGTTCGGGGCAAAACCGCCCTCGTCGCCGACATTGGTGTTGTGGCCGGCCTTCTTCAATTCGGACTTCAGCGTGTGGAACACCTCCGCGCCGTAGCGCAGGCCCTCGGCGAAGGAGGACGCGCCCACGGGGAGGATCATGAACTCCTGGAAGTCGATCGGGTTGTCGGCATGCACGCCGCCATTGATGATGTTCATCATCGGCACCGGCAAGAGGCGCGCCGAGGTGCCGCCGACGTAACGGTAGAGCGGCATGTCGAGCGAGTTCGCGGCAGCCTTCGCGCAGGCGAGCGACACGCCGAGGATGGCGTTGGCGCCGAGCCGGCTCTTGTTGGGCGTCCCGTCGAGGTCGATCATGATCTGGTCGAGCTGGGCCTGCTGCTCGACATCGAGACCGCTCAGGGCCTCGAATATCTCGCCGTTGACGGCGCCGACCGCCTTGGTGACGCCCTTGCCGAGATAGCGGGCCTTGTCGCCGTCGCGCAGTTCCACCGCCTCATGGGCGCCGGTCGAGGCGCCAGACGGCACCGCAGCGCGGCCGAGCGCGCCATCTTCCAGCACGACGTCGACCTCGACGGTGGGGTTGCCACGGCTATCGAGAATTTCGCGGCCGATGATGTCGATGATGGCGGTCATGGGAGCCTCTTTCCGGGGAACAAGGGGGGCAGTTGGCGCTGCTTCTACCGCAATGCATCGAAGTGGAAAAGGCCGGGTGACGGCCGCCCGATGATTGGCTAAGAGGGCCGCACCGGAGGCGGCCTCATGTCGAAAAAACCCAGCAAATCGAACAATTCCCCTGCTCTGCAGCTTGGCCGCGCCGTGGAATGGCCCGATACGCCCGAGAAGGCCAAGCTCGACCGCGTGCCCAATCCGCAAGCGGACACCGACTATCTGGTCCGTTTCACCGCGCCGGAATTCACCTCGCTCTGCCCGGTCACGGGCCAGCCGGATTTCGCCCATCTGATGATCGACTACGCGCCGGGCCAATGGCTGCTGGAGTCGAAATCGCTCAAACTCTACATCGCGAGCTTCCGCAATCATGGCGCCTTCCACGAGGATTGCACCGTGATGATCGGCAAGCGCATCGCAGCCGAGATCAAGCCGAAATGGCTGCGCATCGGCGGCTACTGGTATCCGCGCGGCGGCATCCCGATCGACGTGTTCTGGCAGACCGGCCGCGTGCCGAAGGGCATGTGGGTGCCCGAGCAAGGTGTCGCGCCGTATCGCGGGCGGGGTTAGTTGGAGACAAATGACGATGACATCGACATCAGCAACATTCCGCAACCTCGCCTTGGGCCTGCTGGGTCTCGTGTGGCTCACCGGCGCGTCCGACGCTGCCGAAGTCCGGGTGATGATTTCAGGCGGCCTGACGGCGGCCTATCAGGCGCTCGTGCCGGAATTCGAGAAAGCCACCGGCAACAAGGTGCTGACCGCCTACGGGCCGTCGATGGGCACCACCACCAATGCAATCCCGGTCCGGCTCGATCGCGGCGAGGCGGCCGATGTGTTGATCATGGTGGGCTATGCCCTCACCGATCTCGCCGGCAAGGGCAAGGTCGTTGCCGGCAGCCAGGTTGATCTCACCAAATCGCCGATCGGAGTTGCCGTGAAATCAGGCGCGCCGAAGCCGGACATCAGCTCGGTGGAGGCGGTCAAGCGCGCGCTGCTCGCGGCGAAGACCATCGCCTATTCGGACAGCGCCAGCGGCGTCTACGTCTCGACCGAGATGTTCGAGAAGCTCGGCATTGCCGATGTCATGAAGGACAAGGCGCGCAAGATTCCGGCCACTCCGGTCGGCGAGATCGTCGCGCATGGCGAGGCCGAGCTCGGCTTTCAGCAGATCAGCGAGCTGAAGCACGTCAAGGGCATCGACATCGTCGGACCGCTGCCGAACGAGTTGCAGAAGATCACGATCTTCTCGGCGGGGATCGCCACCGGTTCGAAGGAGCCCGAGGCCGGCCGGGCCTTGATCAAATTCCTCGCCTCCCCCGCCGCGCGCGATACGATCATCGCGAGCGGCATGGAGCCGATTCCCTGAGCGAATTGGCGCAGCCCGCTGTGTGGTCGCGTCCTTAGTACGCGCTCAGCAGGTCAACCTTGGCGTTGGCGGCGACCAGCCGGCGCGCCAGGATCGCGGCAAGGTTGCGCATGATCTTCAGCGACGTCTCCGGATGCACGCGCCGATAGTCGGCAAAACTGTCGAGCGGCAATTCGAGGCAACTGACGGGTGTGTCGGCGACGACGTCGGCGCTGCGGCTTTGCTCCAGGATCGCCATCTCGCCGAATGCCATGCCGGGCCCGAGTGACGCAAGGCGCACGCCGCTCGGCAGCTTCACGCTGACCATGCCGCTCTGGAGGAAGAACAGCGAATTGGCGGGCTCCCCGGCGGCGATGATGCGCTGGCCGGCGCCGTAGTTGCGCGTGGTGGACAGCTTGATGATCGCGGCGATCTCGTCGGCCTCGAGCTCGCCCAGCAGCGCCTGTTCGCCGAGATGGGCGCTCTCCTTGACATCGGTGAAGCCGCCGAAGCGGTAGATCACCTGGTCCTCGGCCCATTCGATGGCATCGTCGAGCAGCGCAAACCGCCGCAGCCGTCGCGGCTCCGGCGTGCGTGCCGAAATCGCGGCCCACACCGCAGACGTCTGTTCGAAGCCCGACAGAATGGTGATGACGCCGGCATTGCCGAGCGCAGTCAACGTCTCGCCGAGCAACTCGGCGCCGGCCGCGGTGATGTCGGGGACGCGGCGGAAATCGATGATCAGCAGCGGCGCGTTCGGCGGCTCGCTGGTGAGCCTTCGCGTGACGTAGTCGATGGTGCCGAAGTTCATCGCGCCGACCAGCTCGAGCACGCGGATGTCGCTGTGGCGCTCGTCGAGGATCTGCTGCTCGCGCGGCTGGCGGCTGCGGCGCGACGAGATGCCGTAAATGTCGTAATCCGCCATGATGCTGGTGCGGACGTCGGCATTGCGGTTGAGCATGTGCAGGTCGAACCGCGCCGACAGCGCTTCGCAGACCTTCAGGCCCCGCGCGCTGTTGAAATGGTTGTCCAGCAGCGGCGAGAAGGTGCCGAGCCCGAGCTGCGAGGGCAGCGCCGCCACGATGCCGCCGCCGACACCGCTCTTGGCGGGGATGCCGACGCGATAGGTCCACTCGCCGGCATAGTCGTACATGCCCGAGCTCGTCATCACCGACAGCGTACGCGCAACGATGTGCGGCGTGATCACCTGCACCCCCGTCACCGGATTGATGCCGCGGTTGGCGAGCGTCGCCGCCATCACCGCGAGATCGCGCGCGGTGACCAGGATCGCGCATTGGCGGAAATAGACGTCGAGCACGGCATCGACGTCGTCGGGCAGCACCGCGTAGTTCCGCAGCAGCCAGGCAATCGCCCGGTTACGATTGCCTGTTGCGGTCTCCGACGCGTGCACGGCCTCGTCAACGCCGAGCTCGCGGCCGGCGAACGCGCCGAGCTTTGCGCGGACGCGCTCGAAGGCGCCCTTCCCGTCGACCTCGTAGATCAGGCCCGAGCAGGCGATGGCGCCGGCATTGACCATCGGGTTGAACGGACGGTTGTCGTTGGTGAGCCGGATCGAATTGAAGGCCTCGCCGCTCGGCTCGACGCCGATAGTGGCCGCCACCCGCTCCTCGCCGACCATCTCCAGCGCCAGTGCGAAGACGAACGCTTTCGAGACCGACTGGATCGTGAACGGTACCGCGCTGTCGCCGACCTCATAGACATGGCCGTCGATGGTAACGAGCGCGATGCCGAAATGGTCGGGGTTGGCACGCTGCAGCTCGGGGATGTAGTCGGCGAGCTCGCCCGAATGATCGGTACGGAATTCCGCGTGGCAATCGGTCAGGAAACGCCGGAGCGGTGGCTTGGTGGGATATCCGGTCGATCGGCGCGCGCTGGCGGCACTGGGCGAACGGCTGGTCTGGGCGTCCACGATCTCACACCTCGATTCGCCCAAAATCGAAGCAATTCGTGTGCCATGTATACCGGAGGCCAACGTGACACGGTGACGCGAGAAGGCCCACTGCAGCCTGATTGCGACGGACCCTCGGAATTACCGCCCCTCTCGCCAGGCTTACGCGACCGCCCTTACCTGGCTGATGAAGCCGTCGACCTCCGACGTCAGCGAAGACGACTGGCTGGACAGATTGGCTGCGGCCTTCAGCACGCCGGAGGCGGCGCGGCCGGTCTCGTCGGCTGCCGACGAGACGCTGGCGATGTTGCGCGTCACGGTCGAGGTCGCTTCCGCCGTGTGCTGCACGGTGTTGGCGATCTCGGCGGTGGCCTTGTTCTGCTCCTCGATGGCCGCGGCGATGACGCGGTTTATGCTCGAGACTTCCTCGATGGTCTTGACGATGCCGTCGATCGCCGAGACCGCCCTCTGCGTCGCACCCTGGATCTCCGTGATCTGGGCGCTGATCTCCTCAGTGGCCTTCGCCGTCTGTGAGGCCAGGTTCTTCACCTCGCTCGCCACGACCGCAAAGCCCCGGCCGGATTCACCGGCGCGGGCGGCTTCGATGGTTGCGTTCAGCGCCAGCAGATTGGTCTGGCCGGCGATCGAGGTGATGAGGCCAATGACCTCGCCGATGCGATCGGCGCCGTCGGCGAGCGCGCGCATGGTGCTGTCGGTCTCCTTGACGGTGACCACGGCCTGCTCGGTGGCCCGCGTCGCCTGCTCGACCTGGCGGTTGATCTCGCGAATGGAAGCGTTGAGCTCTTCGGCCGCAGCCGCGACTGTCTGCACGCCGCTGCCGACCTGATCGGCAAGGGTCGAAGCCGAGCCGGCCTGGGTCTGGGCTTCGGCTGCCGTGCCCGACATCGAGCGCGCCGTCGTCTCCAGCTCGCCCGATGCGCTCGACAGCGCCTGCACCATCTGGCCGATGCGGCTTTCGAACTGCCGCACGAGGCCGGACATTTCGGATGCCCGCTTCTCCTTGTCGGCGCGCTCGACGGCCTGATCGCCGGACAGGCGCTCGGCATTGATCATGGCGTCCTTGAAGACTTGCAACGCGGCGGCCATGCGGCCGATCTCGTCATTGCGGTCGAGGCCCGGCACTTCGCCGGCAAAATCATGCGCAGCGAAACGGGTCATGATTCCGGTGATCGCGGTGAGCGGACGCGTCACCCGGTTACGCATCAACATCATCCCGCCGATCGTCAGCGCCAGCGAGGCCGGCACCAGCAGGCCGAACAGGATCAGCGTGACGCGGGCGCGCGAGGCGCCGTCCTCGGCCCGTGAGATCATGTTGGCGAGCGCGGTCTGCGTGACGATGACGACGTTGTTGGCGCCGACAAGCTGGCGATCGCGGTAGTCGATGCCGGCGACGCCGGCGGGCTCACCCGCCAGCAGCTTGGTGGCAATGGCATTGCGCTCGTCGCTGAGCGCGCCGGAGATTTCCGGCTCCGCGTTACGGATCGCCTGGAGCAGTTCGGGCGAGGCCACATTCGGGCTGAGGTCACGCACCACGAGCCAGGACTGCTGGATGCGGCCGCGGAGATCGGCGAACAGGACACCATCGGCAGCGGTCCAGGTCTTGTTGGCGAGGATCGAGGAGAACTGAACGAGAATGGTCTGGCCGGCATTGGCACGGGCCTGCCAGGAGGCCTGCTTGGCGATCAGGAGACGATCGACCACGGGATCGATCAGCGTCATCGCATTGTCGACATGGGCGGTGACGTCGCCGATCGCGTCCATATAAGCGTCGCTGACCTTGGCCCAGCCCGGCGTCAGGTTGGCTTCACGCGCGCTCTTCTCCTGCTTCAGCGCAGTGATCGCGCGCGGCCGCAGCTCCTCGAGCTGCGCCCAGATGCCGCGGAGCTTGTCGAGCTTCTCGGTGAGGCCGGGCGCATCGACCGAGGCGAGGCTCTGCAAAGCCTGCGCGTAATTCTTCGTCACAGTCGCGCGCTGCTCGGCGAGGCTGCTCATGACGCTGTCGGGCGCGGGAGCGGCCGCCGCGAGATAGCTCAGCGTGTCACCGCGCTCGAGGCGAAAGATCACCAGCGTGTTGGTCAGGTCGCGGCTGGCGACGGCGAGCGAGACGATGCGGTTGCTGTCCGCATAGCGCGCCACCGCCAGCTTCAGGGCGTAGGTGCAGATGACGACAAGGATGAGGCCGAGAGACCCAACCACCGCCCCGAGGATACGGGCGACCGAACGCTGCTTTTGCATCTGACGATCCGATTGCGTGATGCCGCAACCGGCGGCTTGCGGGCACTCTAGGAATCGAAGGATGAGATTTGATTTAAGATTGAACGGACTTGGCTACCGTTCCTCCACGGGGAAACTACGGGTAATCGGTAATTTGATACTTCCGTCAGGCCCGCGCGTCCGACGGTGCTCGCGGCTTGAGCAGCCGGGACCAGACCAGACCCAGCACCAACATGATCGCAGCGCTCGTGAACAGGGTCGGCCCCTTGCCGGCATGCGCAAGCCCGAAACCATAGGCGAGCGGCCCGACCGTCTGGCCCATGAAGAAGAAGAAAGAGTGCAGCGACATCGCGGTCGCACGCGCCTCGATCGTCAGCTCGCTGGCGAACACCTGCAAGCAGCCATGGATCATGTAGAAAGCCCAGCCCATCGCCAGCATGCTGGCGAATTGCAGCTTCCAGCCGGGACCGAAGGCGAGCAGACCAAGCTGGAGCGCCACGATGCTGCCGCCCGCGATCATCATGCCCTTGACGCCGAGCCACGGCAGCATGCGCGACACCGTAAAGGTGTAGAGCAATCCGCCGACCGCAAAACCTGCGATCACAATGCCCGCGATCGACAGCGACTTCTCGCCGAGATCGAACAGGAACGCGGCGATGAAGGGAAACAGGCCCAACACGCAGCAGCCCTCGATGAATACGGCGGAGTAGCAGTAGCGTGTGTTGGGATTGGCGAAGATGGTGCGATAGCCCTGCCGCAGGGTTTTCAGGTCGGTCTTCGGCGGCGGAGTCAGCGCGGCGCCGCGAAAGCCTGCCGCAACCGCAACAGCTGCAATCAGGCCGAGCGCGCCGAGGATCACGAGCACGCCGCGCCAGCCGATGAAATCGCCGATGATGCCGCTGGCGGATGCGCCGAGCAGATTGCCGGTCATCGACCCCGCCATCGTGCGCCCGATTGCGACCTGCCGCTTGGCGGGCGCGACGAGGTCGGCAGTCAGGCCGAGCGCGACGGGAAACACACCGCCGGAGGCGATACCGGCCAGGATGCGGGTCGCGAACAGGCCCGAGAAGGACGTGGCGAGCGCACCCAGAATACAGGCGACGCCGAGCAGCGCCAGGCACAGCGTCATCAAGCGCGCCTTGCCGAACAGATCAGCGGCCGCGCCGATCGCCGGCTGCACCAGCGCGTAGATCAAGGCGAAGCCGGCCGCGATGCTCGCAGCCGTGGTGATGCTGATCGAAAAATCCTCCGCGACATGCGGCAGCACGGGATCGAGTGCCCGTGTCGACAAGGCGGCGGAGAATCCGGCAAGCGCGATGATGTTGATCGCCGGCGGAAACTTCTGGTCTTGGGACGGCTTGGTCACCGGCTGGTGCATCAGCGCGTGGTGCCTTTCGCCAGCGCGTCGAACGCCATCAGCCTGGCGATCAGTCCCTCGAACTCACGCAACGGCACCATGTTGGGACCGTCGGACGGCGCGCGATCAGGGTCGGGATGGGTCTCGATGAAGACACCGGCGACACCGACAGCGACAGCCGCGCGCGCCAGCACTGGCACGAATTCGCGCTCACCGCCCGACGACGTCCCCTTCCCGCCCGGCTGCTGCACCGAGTGGGTCGCATCGAATATCACGGGCGCACCGGTGGTGCGCGCCATGATTGGCAGCGCGCGCATGTCCGAGACCAGCGTATTGTAGCCGAAGGAGGCGCCGCGCTCGGTGACAAGCACGTTGGGATTGTTCGCAGCCGTGATCTTGGCGACGACATTGGCCATGTCCCAGGGCGCCAGGAACTGGCCCTTCTTGACATTGACGACCTTGCCGGTTGCAGCCGCCGCCAGCAGCAGATCGGTCTGCCGGCACAGGAAGGCGGGGATCTGAAGGACGTCCACGGCCTGCGCCACCTCGGCGCATTGCGCGGCATCATGCACGTCGGTCAGCACGGGCAGGCCGAGCGAGGAACGGATCTCGGCGAAGATCGGCAGCGACTGCGCGAGCCCGAGGCCGCGCGCCGCGGAGGCGCTGGTGCGGTTGGCCTTGTCGAACGAGGTCTTGTAGACGAGGCCGATGTTCAGCCGCGCGGCGATCTCCTTCAGCGCGGAGGCCACCTCAAGCGCATGCTGGCGGCTTTCGAGCTGGCAGGGCCCGGCAATGATCGAGATCGGCAGATCATTGCCGAACTTGATCGTGCCAATGCTGACGACCGGCGCGGCGGATGTCGAAGAGCTCAAGGCAAATCCCTCGTTTCGGCGCGACCATAGCCACCATCAGGGTCGGATCAACCCCATTCGCCCCGGGCTGCCAGAATATCAGGGTTGCGCCGGGGTTCCCCGGCGCGCCGTGAGACGGGAGCTGCTACTTGACCGAGGAGAAGGCCGTCGGCGTCAGGAACTGGCTGACGATGTTGCCGACGATCTGGCCGTCGGCTTCGCTCTCGGCACGCGCTTTCATCCAGTCCGGGTCGGTCATGAACTTGCCCCACTTCGCCTCGCGCTCGGCAAGCGACTCCCAGGCCAGGAAATAGGTCAGCTCCTGGTTGGACTCGCCGATCAGCGTGGTGAAGAACCCGGCCTGCTTGATGCCGTGCTTCTCCCAGATCTTCAACGTCGCCGTCTCGAACCGCTTCAAGAGCGCCGGCAGGCGGCCGGGCACGCAGCGATAGATGCGCATTTCGTAGATCATTTTCGTTTCCTCCCTGAACAGGTCGGGCGGTTATAACGGCTGACCATGATGGTGTCTTGAGCCCTGCCCGGCCGCCCCTGTGGCGTTTTGCGCATGGCTGGGCGGGCTCCGGCAACGCGCCGCGTCCGGCTCCCGCAATGCTGCCGCAATGATCGGGCCGCTAGAATGGCTCAGTTGCGGTTCAGGTGCCCGATCATGCGGATTTTACTCGTTGAGGATGAGGCGGAGATGGCCGGCGCACTGGCGTCGGCGCTGAAGCGCTACGACATGGTGGTGGACCATGCCCCCACGCTTGCGGACGCGGAAGAGGCTATTTCCGCCGACGTCCATGCCGCCGTTCTGCTCGACCGCCAGCTTCCTGACGGCGACGGCCTCACGTTGATCCCGAAGCTTCGCGCGCGCGCCGACGGCGTGCCGATCATCGTCCTCACCGCGCGCGGCGAGCTCGCCGACCGCATCGCCGGGCTCGACAGCGGCGCCGATGATTACCTAGCCAAGCCGTTCGCAGTCGAGGAGTTGCTGGCGCGATTGCGTGCGGTGCTGCGGCGGCCCGCCGGCCTTTCGCCCGATGTCATCCGCGCCGGCCGCCTCGCCTTCGATGTCGGCCATCGCGAAGCCAGCATCGACGACCAGCCGTTTGAGCTGCCGCGCCGCGAACTGCTGGTGCTCGAAGCCCTGATCCGCCGCATGGGCCGAACCGTGCTGCGCTCGGCGCTGGAAGAGGCCGTCTACAATTTCGACGACGAGATCCAGTCGAACGCGCTGGACACCCACATCTCACGGCTGCGGCGCAAGCTCGCCGAGGCAGATAGCGGCGTGGAGATCCACGGCATTCGCGGTGTCGGCTATCTCCTCAGGAAGTTGCCGTGAGCAAGCACGCCGATCCCTATTGCCTGCGCTCGCGCCTGAGCTGGCGCCTGCTCTCGCTCCAGGCCGCAATTCTGGTCGCGCTGATTGCGGCGGTCCTCGCCGGGCTATGCGCGTCCGGCTTCATGCTCGCCGAGCGGGACGAGGATCGCGTGATCGAAATCGTGCAGCGCGCACTCGCGCGTAATGCGCAAGGTGACCTGATCGTACGCCAGACGCCCGAGTTGAAGCAGTTGCGTGCTGAAACACCTGATCTCTGGTTCCTGGTCCGCGACAAGCAAGGACATTCGCTCAGCGAAGGTCCTGTGCCGGCCGAATTCGCCGCGATCGGCGGCGGCCTCGACCAGATCAGCCAGGCACGGCTCGGCTGGCAGATGTTCGAGGACGATCCGCGCAAGCCGGCGGCGCGGCTGAAGCGGGTCGATACCGACGCCGGCAATGTGCAGATCATCACGGCGACGCAGGGACGGCTGACCGGTGCCAAGGCGCTGTTCACGACGTCACTTGCGTTCCTCGGCATTGCCCTGCCCGGCCTGCTGATGATGGGAACGGCGACGTTCATTGCGACACCGATGATCGTGCAGCGCGCGTTCAGGGGCCTCGATACCACGGCGGACGAGGCGCGGCGCATCGATATCCACCAGCGCGGTGCGCGGCTCTCGGTCGAGGGAATTCCGCTGGAGGTCGTGCCCTTAGTGACCGCGATCAACGACGCGCTGGCGCGGCTCGACCAGGGCTATGCGCGGCACAAGCGCTTCGTCGCCGACGCCGCGCACGAGCTGCGCACGCCGATCGCGATTCTGAACACGCGACTTGAATCGCTTGCCCCCGGACCGGACAAGACCCGCCTGCTGGAGGATGCCGCGCGGCTGGCGACGCTCGCCGAGCAATTGCTCGATATCCAGCGCCTCGACCGCTGCGGCCACCCCTTCACGAACGTCAATCTCGCCGCGGTTGCGCAAAGTGTCGCCGCCGATCTCGCACCGCTGGCGATTGCCGCCGGCTACGAGCTGGCGCTCGATGCGCCGGAGACGCCGATCGAGACGATCGGCGATGCGGCGGCGTTGGAACGCGCACTGACCAATCTCGTGCAGAACGCGATCCAGCACGGCCCTCGCCGCGGCACGATCGGGATTCGCGTCAGCCGAGCCCCGAGCATCGAGGTCACCGATGAAGGCGCCGGCATTCCCGCCGATCAGCGCGAACAGATCTTCGAGCCGTTCTATCGGCTGACGCCGCTCGATCGCGGTGCCGGCCTCGGCCTCAACATGGTGCGCGAGATCGTGCTGCTGCATGGCGGCCACGTCTCGGTCGCGGACGGGCCGGATGGCGGGGCCTGTTTCAGGATGACGCTGCCGCCGATACGACAGAGTTGATTCAATCCGCAATCCGCCTCCGACAGCGCAATGCTGTCGCAATGCGCTCACGCGACACTGCATCCGTCTCACCTCTGGTCTCTGGAGGTGCAAACCAAGATGCCGGAGTGCGCATGCCCAACGATTTTCTGTCGTTCTTCCTGTCCTGGATGTCGTCCCCGCGCCGGGTCGGCGCGATCGCACCATCGGGTGCGGCGCTTGCCGATCTCATCACGCGCGAGATCACGACGACGACAGGTCCGATCCTCGAACTCGGTCCCGGCACCGGCGCATTCACTTACAAGCTGCTCAAACGCGGCGTCCGGCCGCAGGATCTCACGCTGATCGAATACGGATCCGACTTCACGAAGCTCCTGCAAATGCGCTTTCCCGGCGCGCGCGTGCTATGGATGGACGCGTCGCGGCTTGCGTCAGAGCGCCTCTATGACGGTGCACCGGTCGGCGCGGTCGTGAGCGGCCTGCCGCTGCTCAACATGTCGACGCGCAAGGTGATCTCGATCGTCGGCGGTGCGTTCAGCTATGTCCGCCCGGGTGGCGCGTTCTACCAGTTCACCTACGGTATGAGCTGCCCGATCCCGCGACCCGTGCTCGACCGGCTGGGCCTGCGTGCCAAGCTCGTGGACCGCGCCCTGCTGAACGTGCCCCCCGCCGCCGTCTACAGGCTGACGCGACGGCCGCAGATGAAGCTGATCGCAGGATCGGTTGCGCCTGAACCGTCCAAGCGCGTCGCGCTAGAACCGATGCATCTCGCGCGCGGTCATTCCAGCGCGCGCTGAGACGTCACACCAACCGGCTCTGCACCATCGCCGCCTGGATGAACGAGGCGAACAACGGGTGCGGCTCGAACGGCCGCGACTTCAGCTCGGGGTGGAACTGGACGCCGATGAACCAGGGGTGATCCTCGTACTCGACGATCTCCGGCAGCACGCCGTCGGGCGACAGGCCTGAGAACTTCAAGCCGTGCTGCTCGAGGCGATCCTTGTAGGCGGTGTTGACCTCGTAGCGATGGCGGTGGCGCTCGGAAATCTCGGTCGCGCCGTCATAGACCTGCGAGACCCGGCTGCCGCGGTTGAGCGCGGCCGGATAGGCGCCGAGCCGCATCGTGCCGCCGAGATCGCCGGCCTGGTTGCGCTTCTCGAGCTCGTTGCCGCGCAGCCACTCCGTCATCAGGCCGACCAAGGGCTCCTTGGTCGGGCCGAACTCAGTGGAGTTGGCGTCCTCGATGCCGACGAGGTTTCGCGCAGCCTCAATCACCGCCATCTGCATGCCGAAGCAAATGCCGAAATACGGTACGCGACGCTCGCGCGCGAACTGCGCCGCCCTGATCTTGCCTTCGGCGCCGCGCTGGCCGAAGCCGCCGGGCACCAGGATGCCGTTGACGTGCTCGAGGAACGGCGCCGGATCTTCCTTCTCGAAGATCTCGCTCTCGATCCAGTCGAGATTGACCTTCACCTTGTTGGCAATGCCGCCATGCGAAAGCGCCTCGATCAGCGACTTATACGCATCCTTCATGCCGGTATATTTGCCGACGATGGCGATGGTGACGTTGCCCTCGGGATTGCGGATGCGCTCGTTGATTTTCTGCCAGCTCTGCAGCACCGGCGGAATCCGCGAGCCGATACCGAAAGCGGCGAGCACTTCGTCGTCGAGGCCCGCGTTGTGATAGGCTTCGGGCACGGCGTAGATGCTGTCGGCGTCGCGCGCCTCGATCACGGCGCTTTCGCGCACGTTACAGAACAGGCCGAGCTTGCGCCGCTCCTCCTTCGGGATCTCGCGGTCGGTGCGGCAGAGCAGGATGTCCGGCTGGATGCCGATCGAACGCAGCTCCTTGACCGAGTGCTGCGTCGGCTTGGTCTTCAGCTCACCGGCGCTCGGAATGTAGGGCAGCAGCGTGAGGTGAATGTAGATGGCATGATCGCGCGGCAGCTCGTTCTTGAGCTGGCGGATCGCCTCGAAGAACGGCAGCCCCTCGATGTCGCCAACGGTGCCGCCGATCTCGACCAGCACGAAATCGTAGTCGTCATTGCCGTCGAGGACGAATTCCTTGATGGCGTTGGTGACGTGCGGAACCACCTGGATGGTCGCGCCGAGATAGTCGCCGCGGCGCTCCTTGGAGATGATGTCCTGGTAGATGCGCCCCGTGGTGATGTTGTCCTGCTTGGTCGCAGGCCGACCCGTGAAGCGCTCGTAGTGACCGAGATCGAGATCGGTCTCCGCGCCGTCATCGGTCACGAACACTTCGCCGTGCTGGTACGGCGACATCGTGCCGGGATCGAGGTTGAGATAGGGGTCGAGCTTGCGGAGGCGGACCTTGTAGCCCCGGGCCTGCAACAGGGCACCGAGTGCCGCTGAAGCCAGACCCTTGCCGAGCGAAGAAACCACGCCGCCGGTGATGAAGATGTACCGCGCCATGGGGCTTAACCTCTAATCCCTCGAATTCGATTCGCCAAAGCGATTCGTATTCCGCCCCAAAGATTTTGCGGGCCTGTGGGTGAGCCAAAACTAAGTGTGGTGACAGTATCTTGATGGGGATTGTTGATGCAGGACGCTAGAAGCCGCCCTGCATGGCCCCCCTGCTTTATTGCGAGCGTGGTACCTGCGGGCCGCTCGGAGCCGGCGCCTGTTGCTGCTCGTCGGCCTTCTTCAGCGAATCCAGGATGCCGCCTGAGGTCGGCGGCGCGAGCGGCGATCCGCCGGCCGGCTGGCCCTGCGACGCGGGCGTCCCAATGATCGACGAGGGTGCACGGTTGTAGCCGGCGTGCCAGGACAGGAACAGGCTGGTCAGGAAGAAGCCAGCAGCCAGAATCGCGGTGGTCCGCGTCAAAAGGTTCGCAGTGCCGCGGCTCGACATGAAGCCCGCGCCGCCGCCCATGCCGAGGCCGCCGCCTTCCGACTTCTGGAGCAGGACGGCGCCAATCATGACGGAGACGATCATGAGGTGAATGACGATGACAACGGTCTGCATAATGTCCTTCCGTCACAAGCCGACAGCGCCGAGACGGCGGCCGATCGTGCTTCGCGGGTTTTCCTGAAGTTGCGCGGTGTTACACGATCGGGAGGGGCATTGCCACCCCCGATCGGCTCCGGCCGCGCTTTGCGATTAGCTAGGGACAGCCTTTGGCAATCGCAAGGAAATCGGCCGCTTTCAGGCTGGCGCCGCCGACCAGCGCACCGTTGACGTTCTTGACCGCCATCAGCTCGGCCGCGTTCGAGGGCTTCACCGAGCCACCATAGAGAATCCGCATCCTGGCGCCGTCGATCTTGAACCGGGACTTCAGGAACTCCCGGATAAAGCCATGAATTTGCTCAACATCCTGGGCCGTCGGGGTCAGGCCGGTGCCAATCGCCCAGACTGGTTCATAGGCCACGACCAGATTCGCGGCGGTCGAGGCATCCGGGAGCGAGCCATCGAGCTGGCCGCGCAGGATGTCCAGGGTCTGTTCGGCGTCACGCTGGCTTTGCGTCTCACCAATGCAGACGATCGCGATCACCCCGGCGCGCCAGGCGGCTTCGGCCTTCTGCCTGACAAGGGCATCGCCCTCGCCGTGATCGGCGCGGCGCTCGGAATGGCCGACGATGATCGCGGTCGCGCCCGCATCCGCCAGCATTTCGGCGGCGATATCGCCTGTATGGGCGCCGGAGGCCTTGGGGTGGCAATCCTGGGCCCCCACCGCGACCGTCTTGCCGCGCGCCTTGTCGGCGAAGGCCGCAACCAGGGTCACCGGCGGGCAGACCAGCAGGTCGGCCTTCGCGGCGACGTCTGCCGCGCCATTGAGCATGGCGTCGAATTCGGCAGCCGAGCCCTTCAGCCCGTTCATTTTCCAGTTGCCGGCGATCAGCGGTCGGATGGCGTCGGTCATGTCAATTTCCAGCAGAATGAGGTTTGTGCAGCGCTAGCAGAGCTGCCGCGGCAGTTCCAGATTCTTGTTTTGACGCGTTTTCTTGATGCGAACCGGGGTCCACTTCGCTGGAAAACGCTTTGGGGCTTTTAACCGCAGGACCGGCGACCTGCCTGACCTGAGGTTGCGGGGGGAAAGCCGCCACTTTATGATGGCATATCAATTTGGTGACGCGCGGAATCTGCATTAAGACGCGCTCCCGTTCCCCTCCTGCCAAACAAGTTGGACCAAATGCTTCGAGGAATGCGCAAGGCCTCATCAAACTGGGTCGGCAAGACCATCATGGCCATCGTGATGGGCGTGCTGATCATCAGTTTCGGCGTTTGGGGCATCGCCGACATCTTCAAGGGGTTTGGGCAGTCCACCGTCGCCAAGGTCGGCGGCACCGAGATTTCGCTGAACGAGTTCCGCCAAATCTACACCGACCGCCTCCAGCAGCTCGGCCGACAGTTCGGCCGTCCGCTGACGCCCGAGCAGGCGCGCGCCTTCGGCCTCGACCGTCAGGTGCTCCAGCAGACCATCGCGGAAGCCGCCCTCGACGAAGAGGCACGCCGGCTCGGGCTCGGCCAGTCCGACGACCAGATCCGCCAGTTCATCATGAACGACCCCAACTTCAAGGGCGTCAGCGGCAGCTTCGATCCGAACCGCTTCCAGGCCGTGATCCGCAATTTCGGCTACACCGAGCAGCGCTACGTCTCCGAGCAGCGCAAGGTATCGCTGCGCCGGCAGATCACCGGCACGATCGGCGCCGGCCTCGAGCCGCCGAAGGCGATGCTCGACGTTCTGACGCGCTTCCAGAACGAGCAGCGCGCGATCGAGTTCGTCAGGCTCGACGCAGCCCAGGCCGGTACCATCGAGGCGCCCTCGCCCGAGGCGCTCGCCGCCTATTTCGAGGATCACAAGATTCAGTTTCGCGCGCCCGAATATCGCAAGATCGCCTTCGCCGTGATCTCGCCGGAAGAGATCGGCAAATGGACCGAGGTTTCCGACGAGGACGCGAAGAAAGTGTTCGAGCAGCGCAAGGACCTGCTCGGTAAGCCCGAGAAGCGCCAGATCCAGCAGCTCGTGTTCCCGAACGCGGCCGAGGCGCAGGCCGCACGTGAGCGCCTCGTCGCCGGGACCTCGTTCGAGGACCTCGGCAAGGAGCGCGGGCTCAGCGCCTCCGAAGTCGACCTCGGGCTCGTGACCAAATCCTCGCTCGATCCCGCGGTCGGCGATGCCGCCTTCGCGCTTCCCGCAGGCGAGATCAGCCAGCCGATCCAGGGTGCTCTCGGCACATCGATCGTCAGGGTCGACAAGATCGAGCCGGGCAATGAGGCGAACTACGCCAGCCTCGCCGGCGAGATCAAGCGCGGGATCGCCACCGAGCGCGCGCGCGTCAAAGTCGCCGATCTCCGCGACAAGATGGAGGACGAGCGCGGCGGCGGCGCCAGCGTGATCGACGCGGCGCAGAAGCTCGGCCTCACCGCCGTCACCATCGATGCCGTCGACCGCTCCGGCCGCGCGCCGAACGGCCAGCCGGTCGCCAACATCCCGCAGGGCCTCGATGTGGTGTCGCAGGCCTTCAACACCGATGTCGGCGTCGACAATGACGCGATCTCGTTCAAGGGCGGCTATGTCTGGTACGACGTGCTCGCCATCACGCCCTCGCGCGACCGCAATCTCGACGAGGTCCGCGACCAGGTCGAGGCGCGCTGGCGCCAGGACCAGATCGCGACCAGGCTGAAGACCAAGGCGACCGAGATCGCACAGAGGCTCGGAGCAGGCGGCAAGCTCGCCGATGAAGCCGCCGCAATCGGCGCCAAGGTCGAGACCGCAACCGGCTTCAAGCGCGACGATACGCCCGCCAGCGTGCCCGCCGCCGTCGTGGCCGCGGCCTTCCGCACCGCCAAGGACGGTGTCGGACAGACGCCGGTGACCGGCGGCACCGAGGTGATCGTCTTCCGCGTCACCGACATCGTCGATCCCGCGGTCGACGCCGCCTCCGAAGCATTCAAGAAGCTCAAGGGCGGCATCGACCAGGCGCTGACAGAGGAGCAGGTCGCCTCCTACGTCAACAAGCTTGAAACCGACATCGGGACCACCATTAATCAGGCCGCCTTCGCGCAGGTGACGGGCGCGAACCAGTGAGTTGAAAGCACGCGATGGACGACCTGAAATCGATCATTGGAAAAGTGGCGACCGGCGCCAGCCTGTCGCGTGAGGAAGCTGCTTCCGCTTTCGACGCCATGATGTCGGGCGAGGCCACGCCCTCGCAGATGGGCGGCCTGTTGATGGCGCTCAGGGTGCGCGGCGAGACCGTGGACGAGATCACCGGCGCGGTCACGGCGATGCGCTCCAAGATGCTGACCGTGACGGCACCGCCTGACGCCGTCGACATCGTCGGCACCGGCGGTGACGGCTCCGGCTCGGTCAACGTCTCGACCTGCGCCTCCTTCATCGTCGCGGGCACAGGCCTGCCGGTCGCCAAGCACGGCAACCGCGCGCTGTCGTCCCGCTCGGGCGCCGCCGACGTGCTGGCTTCGCTCGGCGTGAAGATCGACCTCAGGCCGGAGCAGGTCGGGCGCTGCGTGCGCGAATGCGGCATCGGCTTCATGTTCGCTCCTGCGCATCACCCCGCCATGAAGAATGTCGGCCCGACCCGGGTCGAACTCGCCACCCGCACGATCTTCAACCTGCTCGGCCCCCTCTCCAACCCGGCCGGCGTGAAGCGGCAGATGGTCGGCGTATTCTCCAGGCAGTGGGTGCAGCCGCTGGCGCAAGTGCTCAAAAACCTCGGCGCCGAATCCGCCTGGGTCGTGCACGGCTCCGATGGCCTCGACGAGATCACCCTGACCGGCCCGACTTTCGTATCCGCGCTCCACAATGGCGAGATCCGGAATTTCGAGGTCACGCCGGAGGACGCGGCCCTGCCGCGCTGCGAGGCCGGAGCGCTGAAGGGCGGCGACGCCGACGCCAATGCGATCGCGCTGCAAAGCGTGCTCGACGGCAAGCCGAGCCCCTATCGCGACGTCGCCCTGATAAACGCCGCCGCCGCGCTGGTCGTGGCGGGTCGCGCCAAGGACCTCAGGGAAGGTGTTGCGATCGGCGCAAAGTCGCTCGATAGCGGTGCTGCCAGCGCGCGGCTCAAGCATCTGATCGCAGTCTCCAACGGCTGAGCCTGACATGTCGGACATCCTGACCAAGATCGAAGCGTACAAGCGCGAGGAGATTGCAGCCGCCAAGCGCGCGCAGCCGCTCTCTTCCGTCGAAGCGGCGGCCAAGGCGCAACCCGCGCCGCGCGGCTTCGTACGCGCCATCAGGGCCAAGCACGCCAATGGCGATTACGCGCTGATCGCCGAGGTCAAGAAGGCCTCGCCGTCGAAAGGGCTGATCCGCGCGGATTTCGATCCGCCACAGCTCGCCAGGGCTTATGAGGCCGGCGGCGCCGCCTGCCTTTCCGTGTTGACGGATACGCCCTCGTTCCAGGGCCATCTCGACTTCATGGTGGCCGCGCGTGCGGCGACGTCGCTGCCGGTGCTGCGCAAGGATTTTCTGTTCGACACCTATCAGGTGGTCGAGGCACGCGCGCATGGCGCCGATTGCATCCTGATCATCATGGATGCGCTCGATGATGCCACCGCCAGGGATCTGGAAGACGCCGCCATTGCCTACGGCATGGATGTGCTGATCGAGATCCACGACCGCGCCGAACTCGACCGCGCGCTAAAACTGCGTTCGCCGATGATCGGCGTCAACAACCGCAATTTGCGCACTTTCGAGACCACGCTTGCGACCAGCGAAGCGCTGGCGCCACTGATCCCAAGCGAGCGGCTGATGGTCGGCGAGAGCGGCATCTTCACGCCCGCGGATATCGCCCGGCTCGAGCGGGTCGGCATAACGACCTTCCTGGTCGGCGAAAGCCTGATGCGGCAGGCCGACGTCACTGCCGCCACGCGCACGCTGCTCGCACGCGAGACGACGCGCGCCACAGGCACGCGCTGATGGCGCGCAAGCCGGCAAAGACCAGGCCATCCAAGGCCGGCCCTGCCCTCACCCATATCGGCGCCTCCGGCGAGGCGCGGATGGTCGACGTCTCGGACAAGGCGGCGACCGAACGGCTTGCGGTCGCGGAAGGCCGCGTCGTCATGACCAGGGCGACGCTCGATCTGATTGTCTCGGGCAATGCCAAGAAGGGCGACGTACTCGGCACCGCACGCATCGCCGGCATCATGGCCGCCAAGCGTACCTCGGAATTGATCCCGCTCTGCCATCCCCTCGCGCTGTCGAAGGTCACGGTGGACATCGAGCCCGACACCAAGCTGCCGGGCTGCCTGGTCCGTGCAAGCGTGAAGGTCACAGGTCCCACCGGCGTCGAGATGGAGGCGCTGACCGCGGTGTCGGTCGCCTGCCTCACCATCTACGACATGATCAAGGCAGTGGAGCGCGGCGTGCGCATCGAGGGCATCCATCTCGTCGAGAAGCTCGGCGGCAAGTCCGGCCATTACCGCGCCTAGAGGCCCGTTCCGATTGCATCGGAACGGCACTCTAGGTTTTGTTTTGACGCGTTTTCTTGACGCGAACCGGTACCCACTTCGCTCGAAAACGCTCTGATCGCGATTATTTCAGCGACGTGCTGATCGATCCGAATTTCAGCTTCAGCGTCGAGCCGAGATTGTTGACCACGGCGATGATCGCAAGCGCGATGCCGGCAGCGATCAGGCCGTATTCGATGGCGGTCGCACCGGATTCGTCGGCAACGAAATCCTTCAAAACGTTTTTCATAATCGTATCCTCTCCGTGTCGTTGGCAAGCGTGATCGCAAATCACGTGCCAATGCCGACGTCAGGATCGTCAGCATGTTAGATGGTTAAGCCCTGGTTGACCATCGCGTGACCGGCAGGAATTGACCGGCATCGCGGAGGCCGTGCGGCAATTCCTGCACGTCTTGAATCCCGCGCATCGATTGCTTTTGTTCGTTTCAATTCATGTCGCATTAACCGCGCTTCCTAACTTTGCCTCCACATCGTTTCCGTAAACCAACGGGTGTTGTGGGGATCAAGAATCGATCCTGACGTGTGCACGGCAATTATCGACATGATGACGAAATACGGTAGTCGCCTTTTTGACCAGGCGTTCGCACGCAACGGACCGATCCGCTGGCTGGTGGTCGGCGGCACGCTGCTGATCGCGGCAATCGCCATCGGCTCAGTCCTGATGGCGCAGAATTTCCGCGAGCGCGCGCTGCGCAACTCCGGCCGCGAGCTGGAAAACACCGTGCTGATGCTCGCCCATCATTTCGATCAGCAATTGCAGGATTTCGCGGTCATCCAGAAGGATTTCGTCGACCACGTCCGCGCGATCGGCGTTGCCAGCACTGACGACTATCGTAAGCGCCTTTCCGGCCAGGACATCCACCGGCTGCTGCGCTCGAAGATCGAGGCGTTGCCCTATATGGGCGGGGTCAACGTCATCGATGCCGACGGCAATCTGATCAACTCGTCGACAACGTGGCCGGCCCCGAAAGTGAACGTCGCCGATCGCGCCTATTTCCGTACCTTCCGGTATGATCCTAATGCGCCCGACGTGCTGATCGAACCGCTGCACAGCCGCATCTCCGGCGAATGGACCATTCTGATCGTCCGCAAGATTGTCGGACCGAATGGCGAATTCATGGGTGTGGTCGGGCGCGGCATCGAACCCACCAATTTCGAGAAATTCTTCGAGTCGGTCGTGCTCGGCGAGGGCGCGACGATCTCCATGCTGCATCGTGACGGCACGCTGCTCGCCCGCTATCCGCATTCCAGCGAGCTGATGGGACGGAATTTCAGGAACGGCCCGTTCGAGCAGCAGCGGGTCTTCGGGCTCGACCATTTCGCCGGACGCTTCATGAGCCCGGTCGACGGCGAGGACCGCCTGATCTCCTCGCGCGCTCTGCCCCACTTCCCGATCCTGATGATGGCCACCACGACGCGTGCGGCGGCCCTGACGGACTGGCGCGAGCAGATCGGCATCCTGATCTCGGTCGCCGCCTCGTCCGCGCTCGCCATCGCCGGTGTACTGATCGCGATCGTGCGCAAGCTTCTGGAGCAGCACCGCCTCTCGCGGGAGCGGCTGACGCTGGAAAAGCTGCGCCTGGACCGTGCCGTCAACAACATGACCCAGGGCCTGTTGCTGTTCGACGCCGAGCGGCGGCTCGTCGTGTGCAATCACCGCTACATCGAGATGTACGGCCTGTCGCCCGACGTGGTGAGGCCCGGCTCGAGCTTCCGCGACATCATCGCCCATCGCAAGACGACGGGATCGTTCACCGGCGACATCGACGACTATGTCGTTCGTGTGCTGCGCGACATCCATGTCCGCAACTCCATGGTGGTCGACACCTCGGACGGGCGCTCGATCCAGATCCTCAACGAACCGCTCGCGGACGGCGGCTGGGTGGCGACGCACGAAGACATCACCGAGCGCAGGCGCATCGAGGAGCGCATCACCCACCTCGCCCATTACGACGCGCTGACCGACCTGCCCAACCGCGCCATGTTCCACGAGCATCTGCGGCAGGAGCTGGCCGCCATCGCCGGCGGCGAAGAGATCGCGGTGCATTACATCGACATCGACGAGTTCAAGGGCGTCAACGACGCGCTCGGCCATCTCGTCGGCGACGAGCTCCTGAAGTCGGTCGCGGAGAAGCTCAGCTCCTGCGCGGGCCCGGGGGATTTCGTGGCGCGGCTCGGCGGCGACGAATTTGCCGTCGTGCAGAGCGCGGTGACGTCGCAGGACCAGGTCAACGATCTCGTCGCCCGGGTCTTCCACGCCATTCGCACGCCGTTCGACTGCATGGGTCACCATCTCACCATCGACGCCAGTATCGGCATCGCGCTGGCGCCGGGACACGGCACGGTGCTGGACCAGATCCTGAAGAACGCTGATATGGCGATGTACGCCGCCAAGGCCGCCGGTCGCCGCACCTACCGCTTCTTCGAGCCGGAGATGGATGCCAAGGTGCGCGAGCGGCGGCAGCTCGAGATCGACCTGCGCCACGCCATCGCCCGAGGCGGGCTCGAAGGCGGCCTCGAGGTCTATTACCAGCCTTGCCTCGGCCTGAAGGACGACCGCATCACCGGCTGCGAGGCGCTGGTGCGCTGGCACCATCCAGAACGCGGCATGGTCTCGCCGGCCGAATTCATCCCGATCGCCGAGGACACCGGCCTGATCAACGAGATCGGCGAATGGGTGCTGGCGACCGCCTGCCGCGACGCCGCGAACTGGCCCGACGACATCCGCCTCGCCGTCAACGTCTCGCCGGTGCAGTTCAAGAGCGGCACGCTGGCACTCAAGATCATGTCGGCGCTCGCCGCGTCCAATTTGCCGGCGAGCCGGCTCGAGCTCGAGATCACCGAGGCGGTGCTGATCCGCGACGACGACACGGCATTGGCGATCCTGCACCAGCTTCGCGCCATCGGCGTGCGCATCGCGCTCGACGATTTCGGCACCGGCTATTCCTCGCTGAGCTACCTGCACCGCTTCCCGTTCGACAAGATCAAGATCGACCGCTGCTTCGTCAACGACATCGCCGGCCCCGACGGTTCCGCCAGCATCGTGCAGGCCGTCGTCAATCTGGCGGCCGCCCGCCGCATGACCACCACGGCCGAGGGCGTCGAGACCGAGGAGCAGCAGCGCCTGCTGCGCGCACTCGGCTGTTCCGAGATGCAGGGCTATCTGTTCAGCGCCGCAAAGCCGGCCGACAAGGTGCTGGAGCTGTTCGCGCTGCATCGCAGCCGTCTCGCCCAGCGCGGCGGCGAGGGAAGCCGCCGCCGCGAGGCGAGCTAGGTCCTCGGCCCGCCCGTTGCGCTTGACGGAGACATCAGGCCCAAGTATTTCAGCACTTGCAGCTGCGTGAGACGCCGCTGCCGTAGGCGTTACCGTCATCCAACGCGTCCTTTGTCGAGAGGATCCCGGCTGGGAGTTCTCGATTCACGAGACGCCACGGTCATGCCCTCACTCTCCCTGTTTGCGAATCCTCGTCCGTTCAAGACGTCTATTCTGGCGAAGCTGACGCGCGCCGGGAATGTTTGCCGTCTTCTCCGGGCTGCCCGCCGCTGGGGTTTCCAAGGTTGCCGTGGCTTCAACTCCATTGAGAGGCAACCATGAAGATGACCGGCAACACGATCCTCGTCACCGGCGCGACCAGTGGCATCGGCCGCGCGCTGGCCGAGGCTTTCCACGATCGCGGCAATCGCGTCATTGTCACGGGGCGACGGCAGGCCCTGCTCGATCAGATCACGGCTGACCGCCCTGGCCTGATCGGCCTGCCGCTCGACCTCGACGATCCCTCGAACCTGCCGCGCCTGTCGGTCGAGGTTCGACAACGCTTCCCCGAACTCAACGTGCTGATCGCCAACGCCGGCATCTCGCGGCCGGAGGACATGACAGCCGAGAGCTGGAACGCCGCCGATGCGGAAGCCATCGTCGCGACCAACATTCTCGGCGTGCTTCGCGTGACCGCAGCCTTCCTGCCGCTCCTGAAGCGGCGGCCAAACGCGACGATCATGGCGACCAGCTCGAACCTCGCCTTCGTGCCCCGCGCCGACTTCCCGGCCTACTGCGCCAGCAAGGCGTTCCTGCACTCCTGGCTCCAGTCGCTGCGGCACCAGCTCCGCAAGATCCCGGTCGAGGTGCTGGAGCTCGCACCACCTTATGTGCAGACCGAGCTCACCGGCGAGCAACAGGCGAGCGACGCGCGCGCAATGCCGCTCGATGCGTATATTGCCGAGGTCATGCAATTGCTGGAGCTACGCGTTCATCCCCGCAATGAAGTGCTGGTCGAACGCGACCGCGCCCGCCGCTGGGCCGAGCGCGACGGCCGTTACGAGGCGACCTTTGCGGCGATGAATCCAGGCTGAGGCAACGTCCCGAAACGAAATCGCCCGGGAGCGGTGATCCACTCCCGGGCGATCGGTGTCTTGAGGTCGTAAAGCCTAGTTCGGCACCGCACCCTTCGGCGCGGGCTTGGCGGCCACCGCATTCGCGGTCTGGCCGTGAAGGAAGTCGTAGGCCGTGTGCAGGGCCTTGTCGTCCTTCTCTTCCGGCGGGACGTAGGACTGCGATCCGGTCTGCTCGGTGCCGTCGGCGGCCTGCAGATGGCCGCGCATCTGCGACTCCGCCATGGTGTCCATGCGGCCCTTCAGCTCCGCCGGCACGTCCTGGAGGATCTCGATGTCGGGCGCGATGCCCTGGGCCTGGATCGAGCGGCCCGACGGCGTGTAGTAGCGCGCCGTGGTCAGCGCCAGCGCGCCATTGCCGGCGCCGAGCGGAATGATGGTCTGCACCGAGCCCTTGCCGAACGAGCGCGTGCCGATGATGGTCGCGCGCTTGTGGTCGTGCAGCGCGCCGGCCACGATCTCGGAGGCCGAAGCAGAGCCGCCGTTGACCAGAATCACCAGCGGCTTGCCCTTGGTGAGGTCGCCCCCATGGGCGGTGAAGCGCTGGGTCTCTTCCGGATTGCGGCCGCGGGTCGAGACGACCTCGCCGCGCTGAAGGAAGGCGCTCGACACCGACACGGCCTGATCGAGCAGACCGCCCGGATTGTTGCGCAGGTCCATCACGTAGCCGACGAGCTTCTCCGGCGGGACATCCTTGGAGATCGACGCGATCGCCTTCTTCAGGCCGTCGGTGGTCTGCTCGTTGAACGAGGTGACGCGAATATAGCCGATGTCGCCGTTCTCGACGTGGAAGCGCACCGGACGCACATGAATGATCTCGCGCTTGATCGCGACATCGAGCGGGGCGTCGGCGCCCTTGCGCACGATGGTGAGCTTGGTCTGGGTGTCGACCGGGCCCTTCATCTTGTTGACGGCCTGCTCGAGCGTCATGCCCTGCACGGCCTCGCCGTCGATCTTGCTGATGAGGTCGCCGGACATGATGCCGGCCTTCGAGGCCGGCGTCTCGTCGATCGGCGAGACGACCTTGACGAGGCCCTCCTCCATCGTGACCTCGATGCCGAGGCCGCCGAACTCGCCGGAGGTGGTCTCCTGCATTTCGGTCCAGGCCTTGTCGTTCATGTAGCGCGAATGCGGATCGAGCGAGGTCACCATGCCCGTGATCGCGCCTTCGATCAGCTTGGCATTATCGGGCTTCTCGACATAGCTCGCCTTCACCCGCTCGAACACTTCGCCGAACAAATTGAGCTGGGAATAGGCATCGTCCGCGCCTGCCGCCGCCCTCGCCGCCCATAGTCCGCCCTGCGGACCGGATACCAGAAGGGTCAGACACACTCCGGTGAGCGCGCCCAGGGGGAACAGCAGGGTTTTCCGCATGGATAGGCTGGCCTTCTTGCTTGGAGCTTTGCTTGGGCTTGCGACGCGCAATGCAAATGGCGATCCAGCCCGTTGTTCACAATACCATTCAGGTTTCTTCAAGGCCGGGATGCCACGCCGGCGGGTGCACCGCAAAAATCCCTTCGCCCGGGCCTAAACTTTTGGCAACGTTCCGAACCGTTTCGCGCAAAGCGGGAAACGATCCGGCCCGACCCACGCTTCTCAGCTATGCGATTTTAGGATGGTTTTGGAGGGCCGGACGCGATAGGCGATGACAATAAGGCTTCAAATTCTCGGGAGGACAACAATGAACGAAGCGGCCCGCATCCAGCCGGAAAGGAATGTCGAACTCGGCGCCAGCACCGAGCCATTCCAGAACCTGCACGAATTCATCCGGAAAGCGCGCTCCAACCTCAACCAGAACGCCTGGGACTATATCGTCGGCGCCGCCGAGACCGAGACCACGATGCGCCGCAACCGCATGGCGCTGGACGAGATTGCCTTCCGGCCCCGTGTGCTGCGCGACGTGCGCAAGATCGACGGCTCGGTCGCGCAGTTCGGGCGCACGATGCGCCTGCCGGTGATGCTGGCCCCTGTCGGCGCACTCGAGATCTTCGATCCGGATGGCGCCGCCAGCGTCGCGCGCGCCTGCGGCACCTTTGGTGCGGCGCACATGCTGAGCTCGGTGTCCGAGCCGGGCCTGGAGAAGACAGCCGAGGCCGCCCCCGATGCGCTGCGCCTCTATCAGCTCTATGTCCGCGGCGATGACGCCTTCGTCGCCGATGTCGTCAGCCGCGCCGAGAAGAACGCCTATGCCGCGTTCTGCCTGACCGTCGACACCGCCCATTACAGTCGTCGCGAACGCGACATCGCCAAGCGCTATGTTCGCGAGAGCCGCCTGCGCGCCACCGGCGGCGACTTCCAGAAGGGCCTGGAATGGCGGACCGTGAAGATGATCAAGGACAAGTTCAAGATTCCGCTGATCCTCAAGGGCATCGCCACGGCCGAGGACGCCCAGATCGCGGTCGATCACGGCGTCGAGTGGATCTACGTCTCCAACCATGGCGGCCGTCAGCTCGATCACGGCCGCGGCGCCATGCACGTGCTCCCCGAGATCGTCGACGCGGTGAAGGGCCGAGCAAAAATCATGGTCGATGGCGGCATCTGCCGCGGCACCGACATCGTCAAGGCGATCGCCGCGGGCGCCGACCTCGTCGGCATCGGCCGGCTGCAATGCTGGGCCCTTGCGGCCAACGGCGAAGCCGGCGTGACGCGGATGCTGGAGCTGCTGGAGGACGAGGTGCTGCGTTGCCTCGGCCTGTTGGGCGCCACCTCGTTCGCCGAGGTCGACAAGGCCTGCCTGCACCCGGCCGCCGCGACGAATGCGCCGAGCGTGTTCAGCGCGTTCCCACTGTTCGACCACGACCCGTATCGCTACTGAGTGAAAGGATGCAGGTGACCTCGCTCTCTCCCGGCAGCGCGGATGCGCTTCTGTTCGATCTCGGGCGCGTCGTGCTCGACATCGATTTCTCCAAGGCGATCGCCTGCTGGGCGCAACATGCGGGCTGCAAGCCAGAAGCCATCGTCGCGCGCTTCGTGCGCGACAGCGAAGCGTATCGGCTGCACGAGATGGGCAAGATCAGCGATGCGGACTATTTCGCCTCGCTGCGCTCATCGCTCGGAATCGGCATTTCAGACGCGCAGTTCCTGGAGGGCTGGAACGCGATCTTCGCCGGCGAGATGCCTGACATCGCCGAGTTGCTGCCGCGTGCGGCGAAGCGAATGCCGCTCTATGCCTTCTCCAACACCAACCGGCCGCATGTGGACCATTTCTCGAAGGAATACGCCGACCTGCTCGGCCATTTCCGCAAGCTGTACCTGTCGTCCAGCATCGGCCTGCGCAAACCGGATGCGGAAGCTTTCGACCACGTGGTCGCCGCCATGGGCGTGCCGGCGCATCGGATCGTGTTCTTCGACGACCTCGCCGAGAACATCGAGGGCGCGCGGGCACGCGGCTTGACCGCGGTGCATGTGACCTCGCCGCGCGATGTCGGGAACGCGCTCCGGGCCCTGGGCATCTGACGCAGGCCTCCGGCGGGCCTCCCGGAACTATTTCACCGGGAGCCACGGAACCAAGGCCCTTTGTGCATTTTTATACAAAGTTCCGGGAACGAATGCCCCTCTCAGGACTCATGAGTCCGTTGGGAATTACACATCGGGTCTATCGTCGTGTTGGGCAAAACCTACCTCACCAAGCAGGCCTCCCTGCTGATGAAATTCGCCAGAACCACTTCGGATTCTGAGCTTTCCGCTAAGCTGATCAGCAAGGCCGCCGACCTGAAATCGCAGGCCGATCCGCTGCCCGACAAAGATCAAGGCCCCGCGGCGCCGGACGTCAGTCCGTACAAGTAGCCAGGGACCGACCGATGCTGGCCGTGGCGCTCGTTTTTCTCGTCCTCGCCGTGGCCATCCTCGTGCCGGTCTGTCTCGCCTTCCGGATCATGCCGCGGCGGAGTTGACGCTTGCCCTCCCCGCCGAACAGCTGATGCAGGATAAATCATCCTGCGCGCGCCCCGTTTTGCCTCCGCGCCTGCACTCGGCTAGAACTCTCGCCGCCGATTTGCCCGAACGGGCCAAGCAGGAGTTTTCACCCGTGGCCCTGATGCCGGTTTCTGACGCGCTTGCCGCGGTGCTGGCTGGCGCAGAACCGCTGCCTGAAGAGACCATTGCCCTCGACGCTGCCTTCCATCGCGTGCTCGCGCGCGACGTTGCGGCGCGGCGCACCCAGCCGCCGCAGGCGATGTCTGCGATGGACGGCTATGCGGTGCGCGCGGCCGATGCGGCGAAGATCGATGCCCAACTGACGATGATCGGCGAGGTTGCGGCGGGGCGGCCGTTTGCGGGATCGGTCGGCACAGGCGAAGCGGTGCGGATCTTCACTGGTGGCGTCGTTCCCGATGGCGCCGACGCGGTTGTGATCCAGGAGGACACGGTCGCCGACGGCAAGCGTATTACGATCAAGGAAGCCGCCGTCACAGGGCGGCACATCCGCCCTGCGGGCGTCGATTTCTCGGAAGGCGACGTGCTCTTGCGCAAGGGCGCCCGGCTGACCGAGCGCGACCTCGCGCTCGCCGCAGGCATGAACCACCCGTACCTCGCTGTCCACCGCCGTCCGAAGGTCGCCATCCTCGCCACCGGTGATGAGCTGGTGATGCCCGGCGCCGCACCGGGTCCCGGCCAGATCGTCTATTCCAACGGTTATGCCCTGCACGCGCTCGCGCGCAGCGAAGGCGCCGACACCATCGATCTCGGCGTTGCTGCCGACACGCTGGACGCCACCACCGCCGGCATCCGCCGCGCCCGCGAGAGCGGTGCCGATATCCTGATCACGACCGGGGGCGCTTCGGTCGGCGACCACGATCTGGTCCAGCAGGCGCTCGGGGACGAAGGCACCGCGATGGCGTTCTGGAAGATCGCGATGCGGCCGGGCAAGCCGATGATGCACGGCCGGCTCGGCGAGATGCGCGTGATCGGCCTGCCCGGCAATCCCGTGTCATCCTATGTTTGCGGCTTCCTGTTCATGGTGCCGCTGATTCGCGCGCTGTCGGGCCGTTCAATGATTCATCATCGCCGCGAACGCGCGGTGCTCGGCCGCGACGTCGGCGCCAACGATCAGCGCGAGGACTATCTGCGCGCGCGCCTGGAAGAGCGCGACGACGGCACGCTCATCGCCCTCCCCGTCAATCACCAGGATTCCTCACTGCTTGCGAATCTCGCTGCGGCACAGGCACTTCTCGTGCGCGCGCCGTTTGCGCCCAAGGCCGCGGCCGGCACGCCTTGCGAGGTGTTGCGCCTGCCCGTCTGAGCACTTCGTTCGCGTGCGTTCCGCGAACTTTGTCGCGTTCACGGTAAATTAAGCAGTTGCGGAACATGTATCGAACATATAGTGTCCGTTCATGATTTGTTTCGAGCATGTAGCGGCTTATTGCCGAATTCAGCGTCTCGGAATCGAACGACATCAACCGGGGGATTTTGGTCGAGATGTTAACGCGCAAACAATACGAGCTCCTGCGGTTCATCAGCGAACGGCTGAAGGAAAGCGGCGTGCCGCCCTCCTTCGACGAGATGAAGGACGCGCTCGACCTGCGCTCGAAGTCGGGCATCCATCGCCTGATCACCGCGCTCGAGGAACGCGGCTTCATCCGCCGCCTGCCCAACCGCGCCCGCGCGATTGAGGTGATCAAGCTGCCCGAGCTGCAGGCCGCCGCCGGCAGCCGCCGCGGCTTCACGCCGAGCGTCATCGAGGGCAATCTCGGCAAGGTGCGCACGACCTCCAGCCCGTCCGCTGACGAGGGCGAGCGTCCCGTCGCCGTGCCGGTGATGGGCCGTATCGCGGCCGGCACGCCGATCGAGGCGTTGCAGACCCGCAGCCACACCATCAGCGTGCCGCCCGACATGCTCGGTTCGGGCGAGCATTATGCGCTCGAAGTCCGCGGTGACTCCATGGTCGAGGCCGGCATCCTCGACGGTGACATGGCGCTGATCCAGCGCAACGAGAGCGCCGACACCGGCGACATCGTGGTGGCGCTGATCGACGACGAGGAAGCGACCCTGAAGCGTTTCCGCCGCCGCGGCGCCTCGATCGCGCTCGAGCCGGCCAACGCCGCTTACGAGGTCCGCATCCTGCCGCCCAACCGGGTGAAGATCCAAGGCAAGCTGATCGGGCTGTACCGAAAATACTGAGCGCGTCCGCGCGCTTTCGATCGGCATCGCCGATCCAAAATTGGCGCGGACGATTGTCCGCTCCGGCTGGATAGTCTTTCTGGTTTTGCACAGATTATCCGGCCACCTCTCCAGCGCTACATCCTCGGCACACCGCAAGAAGCACCCGTCGCTTCGCGGGCTTCAGAGACCGAGGAGACAACCATGCGCGAGATCGTTTTGAGCACAGTCATGATGGCGCTGATCGCAGCATCAGCCCCCCAAGCCTTCGCCGCGCAGTCGCAGCACCGCGCTCGCAAGGCACCACAGGCGACCGGCGAGCAATTCCGCAGTGCCCGCAATGCGATTGAACAGCCGTCGCAGCCGGCCTGGCAATATTCGGGCTGGTCGGCGCCTGCTGGCCGCTGACGTCAAGGCTCGCAAAATGCGCGGGAGCAGGCTTTGTTCCTCGCGCATTTGAAAAAGATATTGTGATTGCAGACGACGGACCCAAGCCGCAGATTTGCCCTCAAAATCGCATATGATCGGAGGCTTCCACTCTGATAGAGGCCTGCGCCTCGAGACTCGAGAGGAGGCGCGGGTTGCTATCTTCGAATGAGGAGCACCCGATGTGTGACTACAGCCTGCACGCCGTCGCGACGCGTCCCGCAGAAGTCGGCGAGACCATCGTCACGACAACCTTCCGCGGCACCTCGACGCGCGGCTTCGCCTCCGAAGTCGACATGTCCGTCGCGGTCTGCCTGCTGCCGGGAACGGAGCTCGCTTTCGCCGACAACGTCCGTTACGACAATCGCTGGATCTGGACGCGCACCATCAATTCGCGCGTCGGCAAGTTCGGCAAGATCGATCCGCACATTCCCGATCGCCATCACGATGCGATCGAATTCCCCGACGGCAAATACGTGCTGGTGACCCAGCTCGTCGAAGGCCAGCGCGCAACCGTGCTGCAATTGCCGGTGACCCAGCCACTCGGCGAGCGCGAGCAAAAGCCTGAGATCATTGCCGACAGGCCGACGATCCCACGCCTGCCGATCGGCTGACGCTGCTACCCCGGCTCACTGGTCGGGGCCAGGATTGAAATCGCCATCGCCGGCCGTGGCCGGCGACGTGGTGGTTTTTATGTCTCCAGGAAATCCCGGTCCGCCGCGCCTCCCGATCGCACGAAGTTTGCGCGGCCCTGCCTGAATTTTGAACGTCCGCTCCGCCAGCAAATGGCTGATGCTGTCGCAAGTTTGAGGCGGCGGGCACGTTCGATGAAAACCTTCATTCGCGTCGTTGAACTCTGGGTGCCTGATAGCACGCGCACGCGGCTGGAATTCGGCGGGGGCCTCTACGGCGACGAGGGCCTCTCCGCCTTCAAGGCCGTGAGCGAGGGCTTGCACTTCGGTTATGACGAGGGCCTTCCCGGCAAGGCCTGGGCAAGCGGCCACCCCGTGATCCTCACCAAATTCGCCAACTCCTACTTCAAGCGGACCGACCAGGCGCTCGCGGCTGGCCTCACCTGCGGCGTCGCGGTGCCGGTGTTTGCAGGCGAATTCCTGCAAGCCGTGATGGTGCTGTTCTGCGGCGATGACGCGGCGCATGTCGGCGCGATCGAGCTCTGGCACAACGACCCCGATACCTCCCACGAGATGGCGCTCGTGGATGGCTACTATGGCACCGCCGACATGTTCGAGTTCAACTCCCGCCACACCAGATTTCCACGTGGTTTCGGCCTGCCCGGCCGCACCTGGAAAGCCGGCCTGCCGCTGATCATCAGGGATCTGCACAACGCCAAGAGTTTCCTGCGCTGGGAAGAGGCCGCCGAGGTCGGGATCAATCTCGGCGTCGGCGTGCCCTACCGGACCGGCAGCGAGAAGACTGACACTGAACAGACTTGGGTGCTGACCTTCCTCTCTGCGCAGGCAACGCCAATTGCGCGGCGCTTCGAGATCTGGGTCCCGAACGAGGCCCGCTCGGTGCTGGTCTATCGCGACGGCGATTGCAGCGCGCAGACCGACCTTGCCGCGCTCTATGCGAACAAGTCCATCGCCAAAGGCGACGGCAGCATCGGCGGCGCCTGGGCCACCGGCATGCCTGCGCTCAACGACGATCTCGCGCATGACGGTTCGATCGCGGCGGCTAAGGCTCGCGCAGCCGGCCTGAGCCAGATGGTGGCCCTTCCGGTGATCGGAAGCGCCGGGCTCGATGCGGTGCTGGCCTGGTACCTGTAGCCGATCGGCTCAATCCTCGGCCTGCAAATCGGCCTCTGACGGCGTCGCGTCGCGGTTGCGGGGCACCGCAGCCTGCGGCGCTAGGCTTACGCCGAAACCGGCCTCGCCGGCGACAGCCGGCGACCACGGGCGATCCGTGCCTCTTGCTTTCACCGCCTGAACCGCAAAGCCATCGCCGTGCTGCGTCAGCGCCAGCGCCCCCTGCGCGGCAAGACGCTGCCGATCGACGACCATTGCCGCGCAATTCGGTGGCGCCGGGCGCACCGTCACCACCAGCGCGGCACGGCTGCAATCGTCCGCCAGCGCATCGACGCGCAAGGCCAGCGCGACCAGCCGCCCATCGGCGAGCGGGGTCACGCAGCCGGCCTCGTCACACGACACGCCGTCGGCGAGCGCGCTGCTACCGGCATCGCGCCGATCGGCGTCGGCGGCCAACCACTCCTTCAGCAGAAAGCTGTCCTTGCTCGCCCTGATCAGATGCAGGTGCCCGTCCCTGCCCCGCACCGCGACGCTCTGGCCGTCCCCGGAAATCAGGATGTCGGGCTGCCGCACCGACAGCCCGCAGACGATCGCCACCAGCAGCACCAGCGCGCCGGACCAGCGCAAGGGCGTGCGCAGCAGACCCATCACGATGATGCCGAGGCTGGCCGCGATCAGCGGCGCGATGCCGAAAGCCGGCAGGCTGCCGATTGCGCCGGGCAACGCCGCCACCCAGCGCGTGACCGCGATCATCCAGTCGATGCCGATCCCCATCAGCCACCAGAACGGGCTATCCAGCCCGAACGGCGCGGCGAGCAATCCCAATAGCCCTGCCGGCATCACCAGCGCCGAGACTACCGGCATTGCACCGAGATTGGCGAGCACGCCGTAGGGCGTGACGCGGTGGAAATGGAAGGCGGCATAGGGCGTGGTCGCAAGCCCCGCGATCAGCGAGGCCAGAAACAGCATGGCGATCTCGCGGCCGCCCCACATCGCGATGCGCGCCGTCGCCGAATGATCGGGCGAGGCGAACAGGTTCGGCATGCCGATCTGCACCAGCGCGACCAGCCCAAGCGTTGCCGCAAACGACATCTGAAAGCTCGGATGCACCAGCGCCTCCGGCGCCACCGCCAGCACGATCAGGGCAGCCACCGCCAGCGTGCGAAAAGTGATGGCGCGGCGATCGACCATCACGGCGATCAGCACCACCGCTGTCATGAAGAACGAACGTTGCGTCGCGACCTCCGCGCCCGATAGCAACAGGTAGAACGCAGCCGCAACCAGCGCCGCAGCCGCCGACCATTTCTTGATGGCGAAGCCGACCGCCAGTCCCGGGATCAGCGCGAGCAGCGCGCGCACCGCGAAGAACACGACGCCGGCAACGACCGCCATGTGATAGCCGGAGATCGAGAGCACGTGGCCGAGGCCCGAGACGAACATCGCGTCGTTGACGGGCGCGGTGATTGCATCCCGCCGGCCCGTCAGCAGCGCGGTTGCGATCGCGCGGTTGTCGCCGTCGAGCGTGGCACGGATGCGCGCGTCGATCGCATCGCGCAGGCCCTGCATGATCGCGGCGTAGCGCAGCCTGATGCCACCGGTCTCGGGCGGCGCCGCCACCGTGATCGCGCCCATGGCAAAACCAGAGGCGCCGATGCCCTGGAAGAACATGTCGCGGGAGAAATCGTAGCTGCCGGGCCGCGAAGGCGAGAGCGGCGGCATCAGCCGCGCCTTCAGCTGCACGAAGCTGCCGACCTCGGGCGCTGTCCCCTTGCGCACCGACAGGCGCACGCGTTCGAGCTTCACGTCGCTGCGCTGCGCCTCCATCGCGGTGACGCGCAGCACGAACCGATCGGTGCGCTCGCGGATATCGCGGGTCTCGACGAAGCCCGACAGCGAGACGGAATACAGCGGCTTTGCCAGCACGGTGTGCGCGATGCGCGCCGTCTTCCAGGTCGCCATGGCAAAACCGGCCGCGACCGCCGCAATCATGATTGCTGGGGCAAACAACCAGCTTCGCCGCAGCAGGACCGCGCCGAGCATGAGTGCTACCGCCGTCGCGGCGACGACCCACAGCACCGGCTCGTGGTCAGCGGCAAAATAAAGCGCAATGCCGCAGCCAAAGGCCACGGGCACCCACGGCAACAGCCGCCCGGCGCCCGCTTCGGCGCGCGCCCATTCGCGTAGCGTCTCGGTCAGCGACGTCCAGAGGTCGAACCCCGCCGGCACGAAGCCACCGGCAGGCGCAGCCCGGCCAACGGGCCAAGTCCCCGCGACACCCTGGGACCGTACTGGCCGGCCCGGCTCCGCCATTCCCTGCACCTTACGATATGCGACTGGCCTGGAGGCTACCGGAACGTGCGGCTGCGCGAATAGCGGTACGGATCAGGAACGGAGAGGACGAAACCCTACTTTTCCTCTTCCATCGTCACGGCAACGGCCGCCTTGGCTGATAGCCGGACCTTGTTGCCCTCGACATCGGCGACGAGGCCCTTGTCGATAAAGTGATGGTGCCCTTTGTGGCTACCCTCGCCGCTGTCCTTCTTGGTCAGCTTGATGCGGTTGCCTTCGACCTTGTCGACCGTGCCGACATGGACGCCGTCGGCGCCGATGACTTCCATATGCTCTGCGATGTTCTGCATGGTGGGATCCTTGCTTGAATCCACCTCAACGCGCCGGAAGCGCGTTCGTTGCTTTCGCGAGATGACGACGCCGTGTGCGGCGGGCCCGTCAGATCAGCGGCGCCTTCGCCGAGGCGTGGTGATTGACGATCTTCCAGTCGCCGTCCTCGCGAATGATGACCCAGCTCATCTTGACGATGAGATCGGGGCGCTCGCCAGCGAGGTCGAACGTAACGATCGCGCCCATGTTGATCAGGTCAGGGCCGGCCTGCGCCGCGTTGACCTCGGAAAACACCGCGCTGGGCTGGCGCCAGCGCGGCAGGCCGTTGAAATAGTCGGCGACGCCGCCCCTGCCCCGATAGAGTTTTGGATTGGAGCCGAAGAAGAACGCGTTGTTCGCATAGAGCGACGAAAGCGAGGTCGCATCGAGCGTCGCGAAGCCGGCGCACCATTTCGCGATGACGGCGGAAACGATGGCGTCGGCCTCACTGCACATGCCTCAATCCTCAGCCCTTGGCGACTTCCTTCGCGAACGTGTCGCGCAGACCGATGGTGCGCGAAAACACCGGCTTGCCCGGCAACGAGTCCTTGTCGCGCACGAAATAGCCCTGGCGCTCGAACTGCATCGGTTCGGTCGCATTGCTCTCCGCAACCGAAGCCTCGATCCGCGCGTCAGCCAGAATTTCCAGCGAATTCGGATTGAGGTCGGCCGCGAAATTCGAGGCGTCCGGGCTCGGGTTCGCAAAGAGCTGGTTGTAGATGCGGATTTCCGCAGGCACCGAATTCGCCGCCGGCAGCCAGTGCATGGTCGCCTTGACCTTGCGGCCGTCGGGCGCGTTGCCGCCCTTGGTCGCGGGGTCGTAGGTGCAGCGCAGCTCCACCACTTCGCCGGCATCGTTCTTGATCACGCCTGTGCACTTGACGAAATAGGCATAGCGCAGCCGCACCTCGTTGCCCGGCGACAGGCGGAAGAATTTTTTGGGCGGGTTCTCCATGAAATCGTCCTGCTCGATATAGAGCTCCCGGCCGAACGTGATTTTCCGCGTGCCCGCGCTGGGATCGTCCGGATGGTTGATCGCCTCGAGCTCCTCGGTCTGCCCTTCCGGATAGTTCTCGATCACGACCTTCAGCGGCTTCAGCACCGCCATACGCCGCTGCGACGTCCGGTTCAGCTCCTCACGGATGCAGAATTCGAGCATGCCGACATCGACCACGCTGTTGGCCTTGGCAACGCCGATGCGCTTGATGAATTCGCGCAAGGCGGCCGGCGGTACGCCACGGCGGCGCATGCCGGCCATGGTCGGCATGCGCGGATCGTCCCATCCGGCGACATGGCCGTCGCGGACGAGCTGAGTCAGCACACGCTTCGACAACACGGTGTAGGTCAAATTGAGCCGTGCCATTTCGTACTGGTGCGGCTTCGACGGCACTGGCAGCTTCTCGATGAACCAGTCATAGAGGGGACGGTGGTCCTCGAACTCCAGCGTGCAGATCGAGTGCGTGATGCCTTCAATGGCGTCCGACTGACCGTGGGCATAGTCGTAGCTCGGATAGATGCTCCACTTGGTCCCGGTGCGCGGATGGTGCGCATGCAGGATACGGTACAGCACGGGATCGCGCAGATTGATGTTGCCCGAGGACATGTCGATCTTGGCCCGCAGCACGCGCGCGCCGTTCGGGAATTCACCGGCTTTCATGCGGCGGAACAGGTCGAGGTTCTCGTCCACCGAGCGGTCGCGGAACGGCGAGTTCTTGCCGGGCTCGGTCAGCGTGCCGCGCGCGAGACGGATCTCCTCCTGGGACTGGTCGTCGACATAGGCGAGCCCGTCGCGGATCAGCTTCTCCGCCCATTCATAGAGGCGGTCGAAATAGTCCGAGGCGTAGAACAGGTTCTTGCCCCAGTCGTAGCCAAGCCAGTGCACGTCGGCCTGGATGGAATCGATATATTCCTGCTCTTCCTTGACCGGATTGGTGTCGTCGAAGCGCAGATGGCAGCGGCCCGGAAATTCCTGGGCGATGCCGAAATTGAGCGCGATCGACTTGGCGTGGCCGATATGGAGGTAGCCGTTCGGCTCCGGCGGGAACCGGGTCACGATCTCCTTGTACTTGGCCTGATCGAGGTCGGCCTGGATGATGTCACGAATGAAATCGCGCCCAACCTCAGCAGCCACCGGTTCTGTCATTACGAAAATCCTGTAGGGAAATCAGCGGCTCTTCTGCCAAATTCGCGTGGCCGCGCCAAGGCCTAGCAGGTCCGCTGCCGGGCTTTAGTTATGCGCCGGTCCTGCTATATACCACCGCCTCCAATGCATAGGCCCTGCCAAGAATGACCTCTCCCGTCGTCACCCGCTTTGCTCCTTCCCCGACCGGCTTCCTCCATATCGGGGGTGCCCGCACGGCGCTGTTCAACTGGCTCTACGCGAAAAAGCACGGCGGCAAGATGCTGCTCCGGATCGAGGACACCGACCGGGAGCGCTCCACCGAGGCCGCCATTGGCGCCATCCTCGACGGATTGAAGTGGCTGGAGCTCGGCTGGGATGGCGATGTCATCTACCAGTTCAGCCGCGCCGCCCGTCACCGCGAGGTCGCCGAGCAGCTGCTCGCCGATGGCAAGGCCTACCGCTGCTACGCCACCGCCGAGGAGCTCACCGCCATGCGCGAGAAGGCGCGTGCCGAGGGCCGCACCCGCCTCTATGACGGCCTGTGGCGCGACCGCGACCCGGCGACTGCACCTTCCGACGTCAAGCCGACCATCCGCCTGCGCGCGCCGCAGACCGGCGAGACCGTGATCGAGGACCAGGTCCAGGGCCGCGTGGTCTGGCAGAACGAGAACCTCGACGACCTCGTCTTGCTGCGCGGCGATGGCAACCCGACCTACATGCTCGCGGTGGTGGTGGACGACCACGACATGGGCGTCACCCATGTCATCCGCGGCGACGACCATCTGATCAACGCCGCGCGCCAGAAGCAGATCTACGATGCGATGGGCTGGGCGCTGCCGAGCATGTCCCACATCCCGCTGATCCACGGACCGGACGGCTCAAAGCTGTCCAAGCGGCATGGCGCGCTCGGCGTCGATGCCTACCGCGCCTTGGGATACCTCCCGGCTGCGGTCCGCAACTACCTCGTCCGACTCGGCTGGAGCCATGGCGACCAGGAGATCTTTTCGACCGAGGAGATGATCGCCGCGTTCGACCTCGCCAATGTCGGCCGCGCCGCCGCCCGCTTCGATTTCGCCAAGCTGGAAAACCTCAACGGCCATTACATCCGCCACGCCGACGATCAATCACTCGTGAAGGCGTTCGAGGACGTGCTCGACCACGTCGTCCCCGCTCGCGACGAGCTTAAGGCCAAGTTAAACGACGCCACGCGGGCGCAGCTGCTCAAGGCCATGCCGGCCCTGAAGGAGCGCGCCAAGACGCTGATCGAACTGATCGACGGCGCCTATTTCATCTTCGCCGACCGGCCGCTGGAGCTCGATCCGAAGGCGGCAGCGCTGCTGACGGGCGAGAACCGCAAGCTGATTGGCCAGCTTCATTCCGCGCTGGAGAAAGTCGAGACGTGGAGTGCGGCCAATGCGGAAGCCGCGCTGCGCGCCTTTGCCGAGGAAAATAGTCTCAAGCTTGGCGCGGTCGCCCAACCCTTACGGGCGGCGCTGACTGGCCGCACCACGTCGCCTGGTATATTTGAGGTTTTGGACGTGCTGGGACGCCAGGAAAGCCTGGGCCGGCTTGAGGATCAGGCCAAGGACTAGGCAAGGACTAGCTACGACGTAAGTCGACCATGCGCGGCGCCATCTTGCAGCGCACACAGCAATAATATACCCATCTCACCCGTACCTTCTGGAACATCCGGCCTGCCCCACTATCTCATCGGGGCCTTCCGGGTCCGGCCCGTTTCACCACACATCGGGGACCTCTGATGGACGCAAAATCAAGCAATAAGACCGCCACGCTGACGGTCGGAAACAAGAACTACGATCTCCCGATCCACAGCGGCAGCGTCGGGCCTGATGTCATCGATATCGGCAAGCTCTATGGCCAGTCCGGCCTGTTCACCTACGATCCCGGCTTCACCTCGACCGCGAGCTGCCAGTCCAAGATCACCTATATCGACGGTGACGCGGGCGTGCTGGAATACCGCGGCTACCCGATCGAGCAGCTCGCCGAGAACGGCGACTTCCTCGAGACCTGCTACCTGCTGCTCTACGGGGATCTGCCGACCGCCGCGCAGAAGAAGGACTTCGACGACCGCGTGATCCATCACACGATGGTGCACGAGCAGATGGCCCGCTTCTTCCAGGGCTTCCGCCGCGACGCCCACCCGATGGCGGTGATGGTGGCCTCCGTCGGCGCGCTCGCCGCGTTCTACCACGACAGCACCGACATCAACGATCCCAAGCAGCGCATGATCGCTTCCATGCGCATGATCGCGAAGATCCCGACGCTCGCGGCGATGGCCTACAAGTACACGGTCGGCCAGCCCTTCGTGTATCCGAAGAACTCGCTCTCCTTCGCCGAGAACTTCCTCAACATGTGCTTCGCCGTGCCTTGCGAGGAGTACAAGATCAACCCGGTGCTGGCTGACGCGCTGGACAAGATCTTCATCCTCCACGCCGACCACGAGCAGAACGCCTCGACCTCGACGGTGCGCATCGCCGGCTCCTCCGGCGCCAACCCGTTCGCCTGCATCGCCGCCGGCATCGCCTGCCTGTGGGGCCCGGCGCATGGCGGCGCCAACGAAGCAGCGCTCGCGATGCTCGCCGAGATCGGAACCGTGGACAAGATCCCCGAGTTCATCGCCAAGGTGAAGGACAAGAACTCCGAAGTCCGCCTGATGGGCTTCGGTCATCGCGTCTACAAGAACTACGATCCGCGCGCCAAGATCATGCAGAAGATGTGTCACGCCGTGCTCAAGGAGACCGGCCATGGCGACGATCCGATGCTGAAGGTGGCGCTCGAGCTCGAGAAGATCGCGCTCAGCGACCCGTACTTCATCGACCGCAAGCTGTACCCGAACGTCGACTTCTATTCGGGCATCACGCTGAAGGCGATGGGCTTCCCGGTCTCGATGTTCACCGTGCTGTTCGCGGTCGCCCGCACCGTCGGCTGGATCAGCCAGTGGAGCGAGATGATCGAGGACCCGCAGCAGAAGATCGGCCGTCCGCGCCAGCTCTACACCGGCGTCACCCGCCGCGACTACGTCGCGATCAAGGATCGCAAGTAAGACTGCAATCGCAGCGCCAATAAGATCCCGCCGACCATCACGGTCCGGCGGGATTTTTTTCGGCACAAACATCCAGATCGGGAGAACCTCATGCTTAGCGGAAGCTGTCTCTGCGGAGGCGTTGCCTACGAAGTCGATGCGTCTCCGAGTATGATCGTCCACTGCCATTGCCAGACCTGCCGGAAGACGCACGGCTCGGCGTTCTCAACTGTCACCAACGTTCCGCGCGACAGCTTTCGCTGGACCAAGGGCGAAGAGCTGCTGCGCGGTTTCGAATCCTCACCGGGCAAGACTCGTTACTTCTGCTCGCAATGCGGATCGCACGTCGTCGCTGCACGCGACGGAAAGGACACGGTCCTGCTGCGGATGGGTTGCCTGGACACACCGATTGCCGAACGGCCCGAAGTCCACATCTGGCGATCGGATGCCGCCAACTGGTACGACCCGAAGGTCGAACTGCCGGAGTGGATGGAAGGCAGGCCGCCGAAATCCTGATCGGGTCACGGCTGTTCTTGCTGCCGCGCACAACAACAAGTCGATGCGTCGCGCCGGCGAGTGCTTGACAGCCGAAATGCTCCGCGCGCATTCTTACACTAAGTAAGAATGACGACAGGGATGGAAATGCCGGAGCAGCCGAGAAGTCGGCGGCAGACGCGTGCTGCCATTTTGACTCACTTGCTCCAGTCCGGCGGCTCGTTCCGGCCGCCGCTGGCCAAGGCCGTGCGCCTGTCCGAGGCGAGCCTGTCGCGCATCCTGTTTGACCTGAAAGCCGAAGGCCTGATCGAGGAAGTGCGGCGCCCTGCCCCTTATGTCGGCGGCCCGACCGGTCTCGTGTCGCTCGATGGCACCGTAGCGCTTGCGGCCCTCGAGCTGAACAGTCAGTGGCTTAGCGTCGGCGTTGGCGGCCTGTCGGGCGAACTGCATTACACCGAGCGCGTGCCGCTGCCGAAGAAGCCGACCGTCGAGACCGTCGGCCGGGTGTTTCGCGAAGCGCTGACCTTGCTGCGCGACTGGACGCGGCGGCGCCGCATCACGCTGGCGCAGATCGGCATCACCATTCCCGGCCTCGGCCGCCTGAGCGAGTTTGGCAATCCGATCATCCCCTGCGATGTCGGTCGTATCAGCGACGTGCTCGGTGAGATGTTTGCGGAGGTCCCGGCCGAGTTCACCAATTCGGTCGTAGCGCACGCCACCTTTCACCGCTGCCGGGCGGAAAATTATCCATTCAGCGATGCGCATCTGTTCGTCTTTGTCGGCCAGGGTGTTGCCGGCGCCTGGATGGATGATCCGAACGAAGCTGATGCGCTGCAACCGGTCGAGCTCGGCCATATGGTGTTCGGCACCGACGGGCCGCGCTGCCGCTGCGGCCATCGCGGCTGCGTCGAAGCCTATACGTCGCTGCCGGCGCTGGCCGAGCTCCTCGGTGTGACCGAGCAGGAGCTGCTCCAGCTTGGCAGCGATTGGGTGACCGCGATCCCGATCTCTTCGCGCGTGCGGCAGGAGCTGCGGCATCGCCTGTATCGCCTTGGTCTTTCGATCGGCAACACGCTGAACGTCAAGCCCAGTCACGGCGTCGCCGTCTCCGGCTGGCCATCGCTCCTTGCGGAGGACGATCGGAAGGCGCTCGTCGACGGCGTCGATGCCAGCCTGCTCGGCGGCCGCAAGCATGCGCAAGTGTCGCTCGCTTTCGTGCCCCCCTCGAACGGCAATGATCCGCAGGCCGCGCTGGCGTTCGCCGCGTTCTGCCTTGCCAGCCGCGGCGGAATGCCCGCCGCATCGACGGAGGCCGCCTGACATGCGCTGAACCGCGCGGCCTCAACACGCAAAAAAAGTTCACACCGGGAGGAACTGCCATGCCGATCACGGCAACAAGGCGCCGTCTGCTCGCTGGATCCGCAGCCGCGCTCGCGCTGCCGGCCTTTGCCCGCGCGCAAGGCGCGCCCAAGCCGCGCCTGACCGCGATCTCGCAATGGTCCGCAGGCAGCGACGGCGCGGCCATCACCGCGCTCGGCAAGAAATTCGAGGAGAAAGGTGGCGTCTGGCAGCACTCGCCTGTCCCCGGCTTCACCACCGAGATGATGAACAAGCTGCGCGCCCAGATCATCGCCGGCGATCCGCCGGCCTGTTCGCAGCTCAAGGGCCCCGAGATCGCGGCCTGGTCGAAGATTGCCCCGACCGTGGATCTCGACAGCATTGTCGCTGCCGCTGGTTACGAGAAGGTGGTCGCGCCGGACCTCGCAAAATTGCACAAGCCGGGCGGCAAGTGGATTGCGCTGCCGTTGCAGATCTACAGCACCAATATGCTGTTCCTCTCCAAGCGCGCGATGGACAAGGCCAAGGCCGACAAAATCCCCGTGACCTGGGCTGATTTCAACGATCTCGCCGAGAAGATGAAAGCGGGCGGGATCACTTACCCCGTCGCCAACGGCGGCACCCGCCCCGACGACGGACAAAAATTCGAGGCCTCCTTGGCCGGCATCAGTCCGACGGCCTACCGCGCAGCCATCATGAATCTCGACAAGATGGCCCTGGAGGGACCCGAGATCAAGGCTGCGTTCGCCCAGGCGCGCAAGATCTCCAACTGGATGGATCCCAACGTCGGCGCCCAACCCTACGCCACCAATCTGAAGCGCTTCGTCGACGGCGACATGGGCATGATGATCATGGGCGGCTGGGCGCAGGGCGTCTTGCGCAACGCCGGATTCAAGTTCGACGACTTCATGATCGCGCCGGGCCCCAGCGACAACGGCAAGCCGGTGTTCCTGTTGAATGCCGATGCCTTCATCTTCTGGCAGCGCAAGGAGCCCGATCTGCAGGCCGGTCAGGCCCTGATGGCCCAGCTGGTCATGGATCCCGCGATCCAGACCATGTATTCGCAGATCACGGGATCAATCCCCGTGCGCACCGATGTCGACCTCTCCGGCGAGGGCTGGTCGGATGGCCAACGGCGGACCGCCGCAGCCCTGAAGGACGCGATCGCCAGCAATCAGGCCGTCCTGAGCCTCGCGCACAACATGGCGCAGGAAAACGGCCTGACCGCCGCGATGATCGACGTCATCACCGAATACGTGAAGAACAAGACGATCACGCCGGACCAGGCCGTCACCCGCCTCGCCGAGGCCGTCGAGGGCTCACGTTGACCAACGCCGTCTCGACAGCAACGCGGCCGGCAACCTCTGACATGGTACGCCGGCTGCCGGAATATCTGATGATCTGGGTGCCGCTGCTATTGTCCGCAGCGCACCTCATCTCGTTTTCGATCTGGACGATCTGGATTTCGTTTACGCCGTCCACCCTCGTTCCTGTTACGGGCTGGGTGGGCTTGCGCAACTACACCTCAGTCCTGGCGTCGCGGAACTGGCAGATCGCCTTCGACAATCTGCTGCTGTTCGGCAGCGCTTTCGTGCTGCTGAGCCTGATCACCGGCCTCATGCTTGCGATCCTGCTCGATCAGCGCATTCGCGGCGAGAATGTGCTGCGATCGATCTTCCTGTACCCGCTGGCGGTGTCGTTCGTCGTCACCGGCACGGTCTGGAGCTGGCTGCTCAATCCCGGCATCGGGATCGAGAAGCTCGCCCATGATCTCGGCTGGGCCTCCTTCCATTTCGACTGGCTGGTCAACCGCGACATGGCGATCTGGACCATCGTCATCGCGGCGATCTGGCAATCCTCGGGCTTCGCCATGGCGCTGTTCCTCGCCGGCCTTCGCTCTGTCGATGCCGACATCATCAAGGCCGCGCAGATCGACGGCGCCGGGCCGATCCGAACCTATTGGCGCGTCATTCTGCCGACGCTGTGGCCGATCACCATCACCGTCGTCGTCATCCAGTTGCAGTTCGCGATTTCGGCCTTCGACCTCGTCCGCGCGCTCACCAATGGCGGGCCCGGAATCGCGACCCAGCTGCCGGCCCTTGTCGTCTACGATCTGATGTTCCAGCGCAGCCAGCTCGGCCGGGGTGCGGCGGCGGCGGTGCTGATGTTGCTCATCCTTCTCGCGGTGCTGCTGCCCTATGCGGCGTGGCGCTATGTCCAGCGACGGCAGGCCACTCATGCGTGACCGAAGCTTCGCGCCGAGCCGGATCCTGATCTATCTCGTCGTGTCACTCTTCGCGGCCGCCTACCTCGCGCCGCTGGTCGTCGTCGTGCTGAATTCGCTCCGCACCAACGAGGAGATCGCACAGGGGTCGATGATCGGCTGGCCGCAACATCTGGCCTGGGGCAACTACGCCCTGGCCTGGAGCGGTTTCTGCGTCGCCGAGACCTGCGCCGGCATCCGGCCGTACATGCTGAACTCCGCGCTCGTCACGATCCCAGCGACGATTTTCTCGACCCTGCTCGGTGCGATCGCCGGTTACGCCGTGTCGCTCTGGCGTTTTCGCGGCGACAACTGGATCTACGGTATCGTGACCCTCGGCCTCTTCCTGCCCCAGCAGATGCGCCTGTTGCCCTGGACCATCGTGCTGCGTGATATCGGGCTCATCAATACGCTCTCGGGTCTCGTGCTGATCCACACCATCCAGGGGCTGTCCTTCACCGTGCTGTTCTGCCGGAACTATTACATCGCCATCCCGCATGAACTGATCAGGGCCGCGCGCATCGACGGCGCCGGGTTCTTTCGTATCTTCTGGCGCATCATCCTGCCGCTCTCGGCTCCGATCCTGATCGTCACCGTGATCTGGCAGTTCACGCATATCTGGAACGAGTTCCTCTATGGCGTGACATTCACGACCGGCCAGCAGCAGCCGGTCACAGCCGCGCTCATCGCGCTGTCTGCGGCCATCGCGGATATCCCGCAGCATGGCGTGCAGAGCGCCGCGGTGATTATCGCAGCCCTGCCCACTCTGCTGATCTATCTCTTCGGCGGCAGGTATTTTGTACGCGGCCTCACTGCCGGGGCCGTGAAATGATGGATGTGTCATGGCAGCACTGAGCATTCGCGCTTTGTCGAAGCGCTACGCCAATCTGGAGGTGCTGAAGGGCATCGATCTCGACATCGAGAGCGGAGAGTTCACCGTGCTGGTCGGGCCGTCCGGCTGCGGCAAGTCCACCCTGCTCAACATCATCGCCGGGCTCGATCGTGCGAGCGACGGCACGATCGAGATCGGAGGGCGCGTCGTCAACGACGTCCCGCCCAAGGACCGCGACATCGCCATGGTGTTCCAGTCCTATGCACTCTACCCGTCGATGACGGTGCGCCAGAACATCACGTTCGGCATGGAATGCCGAGGCGTAGCCAAGCCTGAGCAGGAGAAGGCGCTGGCGAACGTGGCGAGGCTGCTCCAGATCGAGCCGCTGCTCGGCCGCAAGCCGTCGCAACTGTCCGGCGGCCAGCGCCAGCGCGTGGCGATGGGCCGGGCGCTGGTGCGCGACCCCCTGCTGTTTCTGTTCGACGAGCCGCTCTCCAACCTCGATGCCAAGCTGCGGGTCGAGATGCGGATGGAGATCAAGCGGCTGCACCAGCGCATCGGCGCCACCATCGTCTATGTCACCCACGACCAGATCGAGGCGATGACGATGGCAACCCGTATCGCCGTGATGCATCGCGGCGTGGTGCAGCAATTCGCCGACCCAGACACGGTCTATCGCTATCCGGCCAATCTGTTCGTGGCCCGTTTCATGGGCTCGCCGCCGATGAACACGATGCCGGCGCGGCTCGAGGCCGACGCCGATGGGCCGATAGTCGTGATCGGCGCCGGGCGGCCGGACGAGGTTCGCCTGCGGCTCCGGGGCTATGATGCGGCGGCTCCCTATGTCGGCCGCGAGGTGGTGTTCGGCATCAGGCCGGAATGCATCGCCGAGGGCGACCGCGTATTCTCCGGCGAGGCGCCCATCGTCGTCAACACACCGGTCGAGATGGTCGAGCCCACCGGCGCCGAGACCATCGTCCTGCTGCGGCTCGGTGGCGAAGCGGCGCTTGCGCGCATCTCGCCGGACATCCGCCCCACACCGGGGACGCAAGCCCCCTTCGCGCTCGACACCCGCCGCATCTGCCTGTTCGACCCCGAGACGGAGCGACTGATCGCATGACCCAGACGAGCTATGCCGACCTCGCCGACCGCGTGGTGCTGATCACCGGTGGTGCCAGCGGCATCGGCGCCGCCTTCGTGCGCGCCTTCGCGGCCCAGGGAGCCCGCGTCGCCTTTCTCGATATCGACGAAGCCGCCGGCACGGCGCTGGTCGCGGAGGTGGCGGCGGCATCGGGCACCGCGCCGCTGTTCGTACCCTGCGATCTCCTTGATATCGACGCGCTGCGCGCCGCGATGACGCAGGTCCACCGAACGCTCGGCGATGCCGCGGTCCTCGTCAACAACGCCGCCAACGACCAGCGCCAGGTGCTAGCCGAGGTGACGCCGGCCGAGTTCGACTGGACGATCGGCGTCAATCTCAAGCACGTCTTCTTTGCCGCCCAGGCAGTGGTGCCGCAGATGCGAGCGCGCGGCGGCGGCTCGATCATCAACATGTCCTCGATCGCCTGGATGCGCGGCGCGCCGGCACTGCCGGTCTATGCCGCCGCGAAGGCGGCGATCGTCGGCTTCACCAATTCGCTGGCACGGTCGGTCGGCCCCGACCGCATCCGCGTCAACGCCATCGCGCCGGGCATGGTGATCACCGAACGGCAGCGCCGGCTCTGGTATCCGAACGAGCAGACCATTGCCGAGCTGCGCACGCGCCAGGCCGTTCCTGATGCGGTGACGCCCGAGGACATCGCCAGCATGGCGCTGTTTCTCGCATCCGACGAGAGCCAGCGCATCACCAGCCAGTGCTTCCGGGTCGACGGCGGCTTGGCTTAGTCTCGTAGCGTAGGCAAAGCGCAGCGTGCCCACCGTCTCTCCGCGACCGAGCAAACATGGTGGGCACGCTTTCGCTTTGCCCACCCTACGTCGCCTGCCGCTTGCCCTTCCGCATCGTCGCGAGCACGACGTCGGCCGCGAGCACGCTCGGCGATTTGTTGTCGGTTGACATGATGGTGTCGAGCTGCGCAAAGGCCTCGACCTGCCGCTTGCGCAGCGGCGTGTCCGTGAGCAGCTCCGTCAGTGCCGGCGCCAGCTTCTCCGGTACGCAGTCCTCCTGCAAGAACTCCGGAATGACGTCCTCACCGATCACGAGATTGGCGAGGATCACTGAGGAGACGCGGATCGCGCGGCGGAGGATGAAGGCCTCGATCGCGCCGACGCGATAGGCCGTCACCATCGGAATGCCCGACAGCGCGAGCTCCAGCGTCACCGTGCCGGATTTCGCCAGCGCGGCATGCGCGATGCGGAAGGCAGCGCGCCTCTCGTTTTCGCCAACCACGATCTGCGGCTTGACCGGCCAGCTCGCGATTCCTTCGCGGACGGTTGCTTCGAGATGCGGCATGGTCGGCAGCACCAGTTCGAACGCGCGGCCCTCGGCCTGCAAGCGGCCGAGCGTCGCCCCGAATATGTCGAGATGATGCCTGACCTCGCTGCGGCGGCTGCCGGGCAGCACCAGCAGCACCGGCGGCTCGCCATCGCGGCGCTTCTGCTCCTCCGCGTTCGGCCTCAGCGACGGCAACTGCTCGATCAGGGGATGGCCGACATAGCTGCATGGCGGCCCGCCGAGCTTGCGGTATTCCTCCGGCTCGAACGGCAGCAGGCCGAGCACGTGGTCGACATAGCCGAGCATCGCCCGCGCCCGACCCGGCCGCCAGGCCCAGACCGAGGGCGAGACGTAATCGACGACCGGGATCGCTGGATTCTTCGCGCGCACGCGGCGGGCGACACGATGCGTGAAATCGGGACTGTCGATGATGACGAGCGCGTCGGGCACGGCTTCGAGCACGGCGTCCGCAGTCTCGCGGATCAGCCGCAAGATCTTTGGCAATTGCTGCGCCACCGCAGCGAAGCCGACGATCGACAGCTCCTCGATCGGAAACAGCGTCTCGAGCCCTTCGCGCGCCATGGTGCGGCCGCCGACGCCGACGAACTGCACGCCGTCGCCGAGGCGCTGGCGCAGCACCTTCATCAAGGCGCTGCCGAGCCGGTCGCCGGATTCTTCCGTGGCGATCAGGAAAATCTTTCGCTTGGGATCGCGGGTCTGCATCACGCCGGCAAGCCGATGACGAAGAGATATTTGGCGTCGGCAAATGAGATCATCGCCTGCGGCTCGGCGGCGATGGTGTTGCCGGCGATGACGGCGATGCCGGCAAGGCCGGCCTTGGCGACGCCGTCGAGCGTGCGCGGGCCAATCGTCGGCAGGTCGAAGCGCAGATCCTGGCCGCTCTTCGGCGCCTTCACCAGCACGCCGCGGCCAGCAGCTGCGCGAATGCGGCCTTCCTCGCGCAGCCGCGCGACCCGCGCCAGCAGCGCGTCGGTGCCCTCGATGTCCTCGACCGCCACCACATGACCATCGATCACGACTACAGCTTGCCCGATGTCGAACGGGCCGAGCGCGGTCAGCACAGCGCGGCCGCGCGCGATGTCGGCCTTGCTGTTGTCGTTCGGCCAGGCGCGGCTGATGCAGCCCTCGGGCATCAACAAATCGGGCGCGACATCCTTGATGCCGACCATGCGAAAGCCGCCCTGCTCGAGGATGCGGCCGACCCCGGACAGCAAATGATCGTCGCCGCCGCGAAAGGCGCGGATGACATTACCGAGCAGGCGCAGCGTCGTGACGTCGAACCGGATCTCGGACAGCGCAGGCCGTACCAAGGTGCCGATGAAGATCAGGTCGCGGCAGCCCTCCTCCCGGAACAGCCGCATGGCACGGCCGAGCTGGCCGACCGAGATCCAGCGGTGACGGAATTTTTCCACCTGCGCCGGATCGCAGGCCCCGCGCAGCGGAAACAGCACCGGCGTGACGCCGCGCGCTGCGAGCGAGTCGGCAACCGCAAACGGCATGGCGCCGCCGCCGGCGACCACGCCGACCGGTGATGAAACTTGCGAAGCCGCCGATGTCATGTCCGCGGCCATCCCGAATTCACTTCTCGATGGCGGGAAGACAGAGCGGGCGATGCTTGCCCTTACCGATGAAGTCGAGGATTTCGGCAATCGCGGGATCTTCGCCCGCGAGCGGCTGCGCCGCGGCGAGCCGTTCGGCAAACATGCCCGGCCCGTGGAAGAGCTTTTGGTAGAACGCGCGCACGGTCGCGAGCCGCTGCTTGGTGAATTTGCGCCGCTTCATGCCGATGATGTTGAGGCCCTCGAGCGCGGCGTACTGGCCGTTGACCAGCCCGAACGGAATGATGTCGTCGCGCACGCCGCACACGCCGCCGACCATCACCTGCGGTCCGATACGGGTGAACTGGTGCACCGCGGACAGGCCGCCGATGAAGACGAAGTCGCCGATCTCGGCGTGACCGCCGAGCGTTGCCGACGTCGCGAAGATCACGTCGTTGCCGACATGGCAGTCATGGCCGACATGGCTGCAGTTCATGAAGTAGCCGCGATCTCCGACCGTGGTGATGCCGCCGCCGGCGACAGTGCCGGCGTTCATGGTGACGGATTCGCGGATGGTGCAACCCGAGCCGATCTGGAGCTTCGTTAGTTCGCCCCGATAACTGAGCGACTGCGGCGGGGTGCCGAGCGAAGCAAAGGGGTAGATGGTGCAACCGTCGCCAATGGTGGTCTGCGCCGTGATGTGCACATGCCCGATCAGCTTGCAGTTCGCGCCGATCACGGCATTCGGGCCGATGATGCAAAAGGGTCCGATCTCGGTGCCCTCGCCGATCACGGCGCCGTCCGCGACGCGTGCGGTGGGATCAATCCTGCTCATCAAAAAGGTCTGCTTATGTGTTGAAGTCGCTTGCTTTTCCGGTGGTTAGCGCGACTTCGCCCGATCTGTCCAGTGACGTATCATCTCGGCGTATTTCAGATGCCGGTCGAACCAACCGCCCCGCGACTTCAACGACTTCATCCAGCACCTTAAGTGCGGGAGCGCCGCCTCAGTCCGTCAGCATGGCGCCGACGTCGGCTTCCGCTACGACCTGGCCGTTGACCTTGGCGTCGCCGTGAAACCACCACATCGCCTTGCGGCGGCCGATCGAACGCATGTGATACTCGATGGTATCGCCGGGCAGCACGGGCTTGCGAAACTTGCACTTGTCGATGGTGAGAAAGTACACCGCGCGCGGCTTCTCGGTGCCCTCGACCGAGGTGATGCCGATCACGCCGGCGGTCTGCGCCATCGCTTCGATCATCATGACGCCGGGATAGACCGGGCGCTCCGGGAAATGCCCCTGGAAGGCCGGCTCGTTGAAGGTGACGTTCTTGATGCCGATGCCGCTGTAATCGGCGCGGATGTTGATCACGCGGTCGATCAGCAGCATCGGAAAACGGTGCGGCAGCGTCCGGAGGATCGCATTGATATCCACCAGTTCGAACTTGATTGGTGATTCCGCCGTCATTCCCGTCCCTCGTTCTTCGGATCGGCCTTGCTGTCGCGTACCAGGCGCTCCACCGCGATAATTTCCTTGAACCACTGCTTGGTCGGTTTGGCAAAAAAGCCACCCCAGCGACCGTTCGGCGGGATGTCGTCCTTGACGCCGCTCATCGCGGTGACCTGGGCCCCGTCGCCGATCTTGAGGTGGTTGTTGATGCCAACCTTGGCTCCCAGCGCCACGTTGTCGCCGATCGTCAAGCTGCCCGCGAGCCCGATCTGGGCCGCCAGCAGGCAGTTCCGGCCGATCGTCACATTGTGGCCGATCTGGACCTGATTGTCGATTTTGGTGCCCTCCCCGATCACGGTGTCGCGCAGGGATCCGCGATCGATGGTGGTGCCGGCACCGACCTCGACGTCGTTCTGGATCAGCACGCGCCCGGTCTGCGGCACCTTCAGATGGCCCTCGGGGCCGAAGAAGATGAAGCCGTAGCCGTCCTGGCCGATCGAGCAGCCGGGATGGATCAGCACGTTGTTGCCGATCAGCGCGCACTGGATGGCCGTGCGTGCCCCGACATTGCAGTCCCGGCCGATCTTGACGCCGGGGCCGATGACCGCACCGGCGCCGATCACGGTGCCACTGCCGATCTCGACGTCGGGACCAATGACAGCCAGAGGCTCGACGATGACGTCGTCCTCGAACCGCGCCGAGGGATCGATAATGGCCGACGGCGCAATGCCGTCATTGCCGAACCAGGACTGCGGGCGCAGCGCATCGCCGTGCCATTCCCTCGAGATCCTGACGAAGGCCCGGAACGGCTGTGCCACCCGGAGCACGGCCACATGCGCAGGCACCTGGGCTTCGAAGCGCGGGCTCACCAGGCAGGCACCGGCCTTGGTCGCCTTGAGCTCGTCGGCATATTTGAGGTTGTCGAAGAACGCCAGATGCATCGGACCGGCTTCGTCGAGCGAAGCCAGGCCCGTGATCACGTGGCCGCCCCTGGTGGGATCGACCAGCTCCGCCTTGGTCAGCGTGGCAATGTCGGCCAGCGCTGAGGCAGGCGGTTTTTTGAAGAAGGTCGGCTGAGCCATTCCACCCCGTCGCGGTCCGGCTTCGGCATGAAGCGGCCTGACCGCATCATGCCTCATCTCATGGATTGAGCACGATCTTTTTGGAAACCGCCCCCCGGGAGAAACTCTGGGGGACGGATCATGCCCTGCTGATCGAATTAGAAGGAGGTGCCGCCGCCGAACCGGAACTCCTGCGTGCGGTCATTCTTGCCCTTGGTGAGCGGCACGGCGTAGTCGAAGCGCAGCGGGCCAAACGGCGACTGCCAGATCAGACCGACACCGACCGACGAGCGGACGACATTGCCGTTGTCATACACCAAGCCCGTACAAGTTCCAGGCGTGACAGCCGGGCTGATCGTCGAGGGCGTACAGTTCGAGTTCTTGGTCGTGGTCATTTCGTTGGTCACCGACCACGTCGTCGGGCCCTGGTAGTCGTACAGGCCGCCGGCATCGGCGTAGACCGCGCCCTTCAGACCCACTTCCTTCGGCAGGAACCAGAACGGCATCTGCAATTCGAGCGAAGCGCCCCAATATTTGGTGCCACCAAGCGCGTCCTGCGTGCCGTAGGGATTCAAATCACGCGGGCCGATGCCGTTCGGGGCAAAGCCGCGGACGAGGTTCGGACCCATCTGGAATTGATCGAGCATGCGCAGCTCGTTGTTGCCGATCTTGTTCAGCATGCCGCTCTGGACGTGCACGAGGCCGACGATGTCAGACACCAGCGGAGCGTAGTACTTCGCGTCGATGACCGACTTCAGGTAGGAGACGTCGCCGCCGACACCGGCGAAGTCCTGGCGGAAGTCGACAAGCAAACCGTCGGTGGGGTTCTTGTTGTTGTCCAGCGTGTTGTAGGTCAGCGTGTAGCCGAGCGCCGAGGTCAGTGTCTTGCCGCCGGCAAGCTCCTTGCGCACCGGCAGCGAGGCTTCACCGTCGCTGTAACAGCCGAGGCCGTTGGTCGCGCTCAGGTCGATGCCATTAGCGTTGGCGAAGGCCGGGCTCGGGTTGAATGCTGACGAACCGACGACGTTGTTACAGTTCGCCAGGTAGTACGGCAGCGTGATCTCTTGCTGGTAGATCGAGTAGCGCAGCTGCAGCGCCAGATCTTCACGCAAGGAGAAGCCGAGGCGCGGCGAGAAGCCGAGCGTCTTGGTGCCGTAGGAGATGTAGCTGTTGGACAGCTGCTGGCGTTGATAGAGGTCGAGGCCCAGCGCGACACGGTAGTCGAGCAGATACGGTTCGACGAACGACAGCGAGTAGCCGCGCGCGTACTGGCCATAGGTCACCGCTGCCTTGGCGAACAGGCCGCGGCCAAGCAGGTTGCGCTCGGAGACCGAGACTTCGGCAAGCGCACCGTCGGTCGTGGAGTAACCGCCCGAGATCGAGAAGTCGCCGGTCGATTTCTCTTCCATGTCGACGATCAGGATGACGCGGTCGCTCGAGGAGCCGGGCTCCGTCGTGATCTTCACGGTCTTGAAGTAGTCGAGGTTCTTCAGGCGCCGCTCGGCACGATCGACCAGCGCGCGGTTGTAGGCATCGCCCTCGGAGATGTCGAATTCGCGACGGATCACGTAGTCGCGCGTGCGGGTGTTGCCGCGCAGGTTGATGCGCTCGATATAGGTGCGCGGGCCCTCGTCGATGTTGAACACGACGGAGACGGTGTGCGCCTCAAAATTGCGGTCGCCGCCGGGACGGACCACGGCGAAGGCATAGCCGCGGCGCGAGGCCTCGATCTGCATCTCCTCGACCGACTTCTCGACCGATTCGACGTTGTAGAGCGAGCCGACATTGACGCGCGAATAGTTGCGCATCGAGGAGGGATCGAAGTTCGGAATGCTGGAGCGGAAATCGATGGCGCCGACGCGATACTGCGAGCCTTCCTCGATCTTGAAGGTGACGTTGAAACCCTTCTTCTCCGGATCGTATTCGGTGAGCGCGGCGACGACCTGGACGTCGGCGAAACCGTTCTTGAGATAGAAGCGGCGAATCAGGTCGCGGTCGGCTTCGACGCGATCGGGATCGTAGATGTCGCTGCTGGCGAGGAAGCTCAGCAGATTCGATTCATGGGTCTTGATGACGTCGCGCAGGCGATAGGACGAGAACGCGCTGTTGCCGACGAACTCGATCGACTTGACGCCGGTCTTGGCGCCCTCATCGATCGTGAAGATGAGGTCGATGCGGTTGTTCGGCTGCTCGATGATCTCGGGCGTGACGCGCACGTCGTAGCGGCCGGAACGGCGATAGATCTCGGCGATTCGCAGCGTGTCGGACTGCACCATGGCGCGGGAGAAGGTGCCGCGCGCCTTGGACTGGACTTCAGTGGTGAGCTGCTCGTCCTTGATCTTCTTGTTGCCCTCGAAGGCGATACGGCCGATCACCGGGTTTTCCACCACGGAGACGACGATCTGGCCACCGGCGCCACGGTTGATGCGCACGTCCTGGAACAGGCCGGTCTCGATCAACGCCTTGAGACCGTCATCGATGGCGCCCTGATCCAGGCGGCCACCCGGGCCGGGTTTGAAATAGGAGCGGATGGTCTCCACCTCGACGCGGCGATTCCCTTCGACGGAAATCGACTGGACGGTCTGAGCGAGCGCAGACGAAGACACAAAAGCAGCCCCAACCGGGGCAAGCACCGGCGCGCCGAACATGATCAGGGTTGCGAGCAAGCCCCCCCGGAGTCGCAGTCCAAACTTCATGCGCAACGCGCCCTTATCATTCCGTGCCAGACCCACCCCAACGCCGGTCCGGAGATTCCCCAAGTTCGAAGCCGCTTGTAGCCAATTTCCCCGGTGCCGCAAACGGCAGCAGACACCGTAATTTCAATTTCATTCCAAGACGTTGCCCAAGAGCAACGCCACAAAAAAGCCCCTATCAGGAAGCGGCCATCCGCAGGATGTCGTTGTAGGTGGCAAACACCATCAGCATCAGCACCAAGCCCAGCCCGATTCGGAACCCCATCTCCTGAGTCCGCTCGGACAGGGGCCGGCCGCGAACCACTTCCGCCGCATAGAACATAAGGTGACCGCCATCGAGCAGCGGGATCGGGAACAGGTTCAAGAGGCCGATCGAGACCGACAGCACCGCACACAGGTTGATCACGAACTGGAACCCGGCGCTGGCCGCCTGCCCCGACATCTTGGCGATGCCGAGGACGCCGCTGACCTCGTTCGGATTGCCGTTTCCGACAAACAGCGAGCCGAGGAACTTGAAGGTGCTGGTGATGATGAACCAGACCTGCTCGACGCCGATCTTCAGCGCCTCACCGACGCCGACCGGAGCGGTCGAGGTCTCGCCGGCCTGCGACTTGTGCTCGACACCGAGCACACCGACACGGTGGCTGTTGCCGAACGGATCCTTGCGCTCGAGCAGCGCCGGCGTCGCGGTCAGCGCCACGACGGCGCCGTCCCGCTTCACCTGGAACGCAAGCGCCGAACCAGCGTTCATGGCAACGATTCGCTGCATGTCGGCAAAGCTCTCGATCGGCTTGCCGTCGATCTGGACCACGACGTCCCCGATCTTGAAGCCGGCCGCAGCTGCCGCGCCGTCGACAACGACGCCATCGACGCGCGCGATCGTGCTCGGCTTGCCGTAGTACAGCGCCATGCCGGCGAAGATCAGCGCGCCCAGGATGAAGTTGGCGATCGGGCCGGCGGCGACGATGGCCGCGCGCGGGCCGACCTTCTTGTGGTGGAAGCTGCCGGCGCGCTCTTCGGCCGTCATGGCCGCGAGCGTCTCGGACGACGGGGTCGAGGCCTCGCTCTCGTCGCCGAAGAACTTGACGTAACCGCCGAGCGGGATCGCCGAGATCTTCCAGCGGGTGCCATGGCGGTCGTTGAAGCCGACCAGCTCAGGCCCGAAGCCGAGCGAAAAGGTTAACACCCGAACGCCTGCCCAGCGCGCGACCAGGAAATGGCCGAGCTCATGGAAGAACACGACGATCGTCAGGACGAACAGGAAGGGAACCGCGTAGCCAAGGAGCCCATGGCTCAACGTATTGAAACTATGGACAAAAAAGTCGATCATCGAATTCCCTCATCCAGTACCGCAAGGCCCTGGCCGCGACCGTCTAGGATGCCTTTAAGGCAATTTGAGGCAATAGGGCGGCAGCTCTATTTCGCGCAACATGGTCAACGGAGATTGCATCATCCGCCGAGGTCATGGGGGCCTGGTTCCCGCCCCGGATCCAGTCATCGAGCGTCGCCTCCACCAGCCGGGCGATGGCGCCAAACCGGATCTTGCCGGCGATGAAGGCGGCGACCGCGACCTCGTTGGCGGCGTTGTAGACGGTGGTCGCCCCCTTCCCGGTCCGGAGCGAATCGTAAGCCAGCCGCAGTCCCGGGAACCGCTCGAAATCCGGCGTCTCGAAGGTCAGCTGACCGATCTTGGCGAGGTCCAGCTTGGCCGCCGGTCCCTTGATCCGGTCGGGCCAGCCGAGGCAATGGGCGATCGGCGTGCGCATGTCGGGCGAGCCGAGCTGGGCCATCACCGAGCGATCGGAGAATTCCACCATGCCGTGGATGATCGACTGCGGATGCACGAGCACATCGATCTCGTCGGGCGAGAGCGCGAACAGATAGGACGCTTCGATCACCTCGAGGCCCTTGTTCATCATCGAGGCGGAATCGATCGTGATCTTCTGGCCCATGCTCCAGTTCGGATGCTTCAGGGCCTGCTCGAGGGTCGCCTTCTCGATGTCGGCGGGCTTCCAGGTGCGGAACGGACCGCCCGAGGCGGTGATGATGACGCGGACAAGCTCGTCACGATTGCCCGATGCCAGCGCCTGGAACAGCGCGTTGTGCTCGGAATCGGCCGGCAGGATGCAGGCGCCCGCCTTCGCCGCGCGCTGCATGAAGAAATCACCGGCGCAGACGAGGCATTCCTTGTTGGCGAGCGCGACATGCGCGCCGCGGTCGACCGCCGCCAGCGCCGGCTTCAGTCCGGCAGCGCCGCTGACCGCAGCCATCACCCAATCGGCGGGACGCGCACCGGCTTCGATCACGGCGCTTTCGCCGGCACCGCATTCGGTGCTCGTTCCCGCAAGTGCGGCCTTAAGCTCGGCGAACTTCGATGTGTCGGCGATCGCAACGAAGCGCGCGGAAAATTCCTTCGCGAGCTTGGCCAGCGCCTCGACATTGCTGTTCGCCGTCAAGGCTTCGACGCGATAGCGCTCGGGCGAAGCGCGCAGCAGATCCATCGTGCTGTCGCCGATCGAGCCGGTGGCACCGAGGACAGTGACGCTGCGGATGTCGGACGCAGCAAGCCTGTTATTACGCAAGGGGACGGCGCTCATATCCTCACCAAACCATAAGACCGCTTCCGGCGCTATGCACACCATGGCGGAGGAAGCCGATAATCCATGCCACCAGGATGGCGGCGACAAAACCGTCCAGACGGTCCAATAGACCGCCATGGCCGGGAATTAAGTGACTGGAATCCTTGACATCGAAGCGCCGCTTCACGGCGGATTCGAACAGATCACCGAGTGCCGACACCACAGACAGGATGGCGCTGACGAGCAGAAGTGGGACCAGCTTTCCGATCCCGCAAGCGGCAAAGCCGGCGGCCACCGCGAGGCTTGCGGCAAAACCGCCGAGCGCTCCGGACCAGGTCTTCTTCGGGCTCACGCGCGGCCACAGCTTCGGTCCGCCGATGCTGCGCCCGGCGAAATAGCCGCCGATATCGGTCGCCCATACCACCAGCAGCACGAACATCAGCGCCGCAAAACCGTTGACCAGATCCTTTCGCACCAGGATCGAGGCCAGCAGCGCCGCCGACGCATAGGCAAAGCCCGTCGCGGCCCAGACGAACTTGCCGCGCGCGATCAGCGTCACGATCGCGCCGCCGACACAGCCGACGATGATTGCGGTCTTGAGCGCGCCGAAGGCAACGCACAAGCCCATCGTGGCGATGACGATCGTCCCTGCCCCGGTCAGCGCGGTCGAAGCTGCGCCCACCACCGTCAGCCATTCCGCGAACAGCCCGATCGAGACAAGGGTCACGAGAAACGCCCACAACCAACCACCGGCGTAAGCGATCGCAATGGTCAGCGGCGCCAGCACCAGCGCCGCGAGGACCCGCATCACCAGATTGCTCGGGGCAGGCTTGGCGCCCGCCGGTGCGGCGTCGGGTTCGCTCACGAGGCGGTTTTCGCGACCAGGCCGCCGAAACGGCGCTCTCGCCTGGCAAATTCAGCGATCGCGCCTTCCAGCGCCGCCTTGTCGAAATCGGGCCAGTGGATCGGCACGAAGACCAGCTCGCTATAGGCGGCCTGCCACATCAGAAAGTTGGACAGGCGCTGCTCGCCGCTGGTGCGAATGATGAGATCCGGGTCGGGAATGTCGGGCGCATCGAGATGCGCCCCGAGCGTGTCGGCGTCGATCGAACCAGGATCGCGCCTGCCCTCGGCGACCTCGCGCGCGAGCTTCTGCGCCGCCTTCGCGATCTCCTGCCGCGAGCCGTAATTGAAGGCGACGACGAGCGTCAGGCGCGTGTTGTCGCGCGTCAGCTCCTCGGCCTCGTTGAGCAGCGCGCAGATGTCGCTCTCGAGCCCGTCGCGCTCGCCGATGATGCGGACCTTGACGCCGTCACGATGCAGGCTCGCCAGATCATTGCGGATGAAGCGCTTGAGCAGGCCGAAGAGATCGCCGATCTCGGTCGCCGGGCGCGACCAGTTTTCCGAGCTGAACGAGAAGATGGTGAGATAGCGGATGCCGAGCTCGTGGGAGGCGCGCACCACGCGGCGCAGCGCCTCGACGCCGCGGCGATGACCTTCAGCCCGCGGCAGACCGCGCGCGGCCGCCCAGCGCCCGTTGCCATCCATGATGATGGCGACATGCGCGGGCGCGTCGGACCGGTCGGGTCCTTCCGTTGCGGGCGCGGCGGCGTTGGACATGATGGCGGCCTTAGACAGTCAGGATTTCTTTTTCCTTGGTGGCCAGCAGCTGGTCGATCTCGGTGATGGTGCCGTCGGTCGCCTTCTGCACCTCGTCGGCGTGACGCTTCTGATCGTCCTCCGACATCTCATGGTTCTTCTCGAGCTTCTTGAGAACGTCGAGACCGTCGCGGCGGACGTGACGCACCGCGACCTTGGCAGCTTCGGCGTATTTGTGCGCGACCTTCACCAGCTCCTTGCGGCGCTCTTCGTTGAGCTCGGGAATGCGCAGGCGCAGCACCTGGCCTTCGGTCGCGGGCGACAGGCCGAGATTGGAATCGACGATCGCCTTCTCCACCGGCTTGACCATCGTCTTGTCCCAGACCTGCACCGAGATCATGCGCGGCTCCGGCACGCTGACGGTCGCCAGCTGGTTCAGCGGCATGTGGCTGCCGTAAGCTTCGACCTGGACCGGGTCGAGCATCGAGGCCGAGGCCCGGCCTGTGCGCAAGCCGCCAAGCTCGTGCTTGAGCGAGGCGACGGCGCCCTGCATGCGGCGCTTGACTTCGTTGAGGTCGAAATTACCCGTGGCCATCACGTCTCTCCTTCAAAATCCCGGCGACTTCTCCGCGCCCCTCCCTTGGGGGCGCGACCAATGAGCGTCAGCCGGCGACGATGGTTCCGTGGCCAACGCCACGCAGTACAGCACCGATCGAGCCCGGCTCCGCGATCGAGAACACGATGATAGGCAGCGACGTCTCGCGGGCAAGCGCGAAGGCGGTCGCATCCATCACCTTGTAGCCGCCCTCGATCGCCTGCGAGTGCGTCAGGCGGTCGAATCGCGTGGCGGACGGATCCTGCTTCGGGTCGGCCGAATAGACACCGTCGACATTGGTCGCCTTCAGCACCACCTGGGCGCCGATCTCGGCGGCGCGCAGCACCGCGGTGGTGTCGGTGGTGAAGAACGGATTGCCGGTTCCGCCACCGAGCAGCAAGATCCGGCCCTCGGCGAGGTATTTGTGCGCCGCGGTGCGGGTGAACAGCTCGGAAATCTCGGGCATGACGAAGGCCGACAACGCCCTCGCCGGCGCGCCCTTGCGCTCGATCGTGGCTTCGAGCGCGAGGCAGTTCATCATGGTGGCCAGCATGCCCATGGTGTCGCCGGTCGTGCGCGACACGCCGCGCGAGGAGACCTCGACACCGCGAAAGATGTTGCCGCCGCCGATCACGACCGCAACCTCGCATCCGAGCTGACGGGCGGCGATCAAATCGTCCGCAACCCGGTCCATGGTCGGCTGATCGATGCCAAAACCCTGCTGTCCCGCGAGATACTCGCCGGACAGCTTGATCACGACGCGACGATAGACCGGATCAGTCATGAGCACTTTCCTCGTCCGGGCGCCGCTTCCGGCGGTACGCCGGAAGGAACGTTCCGGCGCTTACTTCTTGCCGCTGGCCGCAGCGACCTCGGCCGCGAAGTCGCTTTCCTGCTTCTCGATTCCCTCACCGAGAGCATAGCGCACAAAGCCGGCAATCTTGATCGCGCCGCCAACCTTGCCTTCGGCTTCCTTCACCGCCTGCGCCACCGACTTGCCGGTGTCGTGGATGAAGGCCTGCTCGAGCAGGCAGACTTCCTTGTAATAGGTCTTCAGGCCGGACTCGACGATCTTCTCGATCACGTTCTCGGGCTTGCCCTGCTGGCGATATTTGTCGGCGAGCACGTCCTTCTCGCGCTTGACGACCGCCGGATCGAGGCCGGTCGGGTCGAGCGCGAGCGGGTTGGTGGCCGCGATATGCATCGCGATCTGGCGGCCGAGCGTGGCGAGCTCGTCGGCCTTGCCCGGCGATTCCAGCGCCACGATCACGCCCATCTTGCCGGCGCCGTCGATGACGGCACCATGGACGTAGTGCGACACCACGCCCTGGCCCACTTCGAGGGAAGCTGCGCGACGCAGCGTCATGTTCTCGCCGATGGTGGCGATCGCGTCGTTGATCGCGGTCTCGACCGTGACGTCACCGACCTTGGCGGCCTTGATCTTCTCGACATCGGCGCCGACGTCGAACGCGACCTGGGCGATCATCTTGACGAGGCCCTGGAACTGGCCGTTCCGGGCGACGAAATCGGTCTCGGAGTTGACCTCGACCACGACGCCCTTGTTGCCCTTGGTGAGCGCGCCGATCAGGCCCTCGGCCGCGACGCGGCCCGACTTCTTGGCGGCCTTGGACAGGCCCTTCTTGCGGAGCCAATCCTGCGCCGCTTCCATGTTGCCATCGTTCTCGGTCAGCGCGGCCTTGCAGTCCATCATGCCTGCGCCGGTGGACTCGCGCAGATCCTTGACCATCGCAGCAGTGATCGTTGCCATCGTTGAAAATCCTTCTTGCCTGCCGGTTTGCCGCGGCGCGGCTCCAATTGCCCCGCCGCGGTCCATCTCAGGAATTCGCGTCAACTGAATGAAATGGTGGCCGGATCCACTCCGGCCAGCCGATCGCTCGTTTTGACTATTCCGCTTCCGCGGTCAGCGCCTTGGCCTTGGCCACCCACGCATCCGCGCGGCTCGGCAGACCGACTTCTTCGCCGATCTTGTGCGCGGTGTCGTGATCGAGCTCGGCCAGCTGCCAGAAGTGGAAGATGCCGAGGTCGTTGAACTTCTTCTCGATCGCGCCCGAGACGCCCGGGAGCTTCTTGAGGTCGTCGGAGGTGCCGCGCGGACCGGCGAGGCCCTGGAAGCCGCTGGTCGCGGTCGGAAGCTCTTCAACAACCGGCCGGGTCGATGCACCGATGTCGATGCCGGAATCGCCCTGGGCGCGCCCGATGCCGTCGATCGCCGCGCGTGCGATCAGATCGCAATAGAGCGCGATCGCACGACCCGCGTCGTCATTGCCGGGGACCACGTAGGTGATGCCCTTCGGGTCCGAATTGGTGTCGACGATCGCGGCGACCGGGATGTTGAGCCGCTGGGCTTCCTGGATCGCGATGTCTTCCTTGTTGGTGTCGATCACGAAGATCATGTCGGGCAGGCCGCCCATGTCCTTGATGCCACCGAGCGAGCGGTCGAGTTTGTCCCGCTCGCGCTGAAGCGTCAGGCGCTCCTTCTTGGTGTAGGAGGAGGCATCGCCGCCGGCGAGCACGTCGTCGAGGTGACGCAGGCGCTTGATCGAGCCCGAGATCGTCTTCCAGTTGGTCAACGTGCCGCCGAGCCAGCGCGAGTTGACGAAATACTGCGCGCAGCGCTTGGCAGCGTCCGCGACGCCGTCCTGCGCCTGGCGTTTGGTGCCGACGAACAGGATGCGGCCGCCCTTGGCGACGGTGTCACTGACGGCCTGGAGGGCCGTGTGCAGCATCGGCACGGTCTGGGCGAGGTCGACGATGTGGATGTTGTTGCGCGCGCCGAAAATGAAGGGTGCCATTTTCGGATTCCAGCGGTGAGACTGGTGACCAAAGTGCACGCCGGCTTCGAGCAGCTGACGCATAGTGAAATCGGGTAGTGCCATCGTTCTAGTTCTCCGGTTGGTTCCTCCGGAAGCGTGTGAGCAAAACGGAGCGTTGTCGCCCCGGCTGCCACCGGACGGCCTTGTGAGCCATGCTTCCGTGTGAGATGGCGCGGTGTATAGCGCGATTTTGGCCAGAAGCAAGGAAATAAGGGCCTTTCGGGGGCGGCTTTCGCCCGCGAGAGCCCCATCCCGTAAATACCCCTGCCCCCTAGCACCTCGGCTGGTTGGGTGGGCACTTCTTGGGCGCCGGCGCCGGCGCCGCCGGGCGTGGTGGCGGAGCTACCGGACGCGGCGGGGCGACAGCCACCCGGGGCGGCGGCGGTGGCGGAGCCGGCCGGGCCACTGGCGGCGGCGCGGGCCGGGCTGCAGCGACCGGAGGAGCCGGTCGTGGCGGCGGAGGCGCAGCCACCCGTGGTGGCGGAGGCGCAGCCACCCGTGGCGGCGGAGGCGCAGCCACCCGGGGCGGCGGAGGCGCAGCCACCCGGGGCGGCGGTGCCGACACCCGCGGCGGAGGTGGCGGCGTCGGCCGCGCCACAGCCTGGGGCCGCGGTGGCGGGGCAGCCGCGGGTCTGGCCGCTTGGGGCGGTACAGTCGGATGTGTCTGCGGTCTGACCGGCTCGCGCGCGGCCGAGGGCGACGGAGCGACCGGTCGTCCAGCTGCGGCGGGCGGTGTACCGGCCGGCTCACGGGTTGCCGACTTGGCACGGTCGGCAGGCCCGGCTCCAGACGGCGCCTGTCCAACCGCCGGCTTCGGCGGCTGGCCGGGCGCGGCTGCCGGACTTTGGGGCGAGCCCGTTGCCGGCGCTGCGGCCGTCGGCGCGCCCGGATGCGTCGGCGGCGTTGCACCGGGTGCCGTCGCGGTCGGTGTGGGCCTGCCGCCCGGCAAAGGCCCTGCCCCCGCCGGTGGCGCCGGCGGACCGCCATGGGCCCCGGGAACCGGCAGCGTGTTGGCGGCGGGCAGCTTGGTCTGTGGCGTAACGTTCGGAGCAGCACCCGGCACCGCAGCCGGGGCTGCGCTTGGCGCGGTGCCTGGCACCGCATTTGGCCTCGAACCCGGGCCCGTACCCGGTCCCGTGCCTGGCCCCGTGCCTGGCCCCGTCACTGGCCCCGTGCCTGGCGCGACATTCGCCGGCGTGGCCGGAGGCGTCCCGGGCCTTGCTGTCGGCTGCATCGTCGCACTCGGCGGCATCGGCGCCTTGCCTTGCTGGATCAGCGCAGCGCGCTGCGTCACCGCCTGCGGTAAGGCTGGACCCGCCGGGTTGGCGCGGCCGGCAACGGCTGGCGCCAGATTGCCGGGTCCCGCTCCCGAACCGGTCGGCGGTGCCGGCGGCCGGTTGATCACGGTGTTGATGACCGTGGTGTTGTGGATGTTCTGGTAGATGATGTTGTTCGGCGGCGGGGCGACATAGACCGGCGGCCTGACGAACACCGGGATCGGCACGAACAGCGGCTGCGGCAGCACGAACAATCCGACCACCGGCAACGGCGGCTCCAGCACGACGAAGTCCGGCGGCGGCGGCGGCAGATAGTAGACCGGTGGCGGCGGTGGCGGCGCGAAGCCGAACACGGGATCGCCGAACAGCAGCACCGGACGGTCGACATAGACGATCTCCTCCGGCGGCGGAGGCGGCACGTCATAGTCGATCATCGCAAAGCTCGGCGGCGGCTCGACCGGCGCGGTCAGGATCGCCAGGCGACGGCGCGCGTCGGCCGCATGCGGCCCTTGCGAATAGCGCCGCAGATACGACCAGTACGCCTCCGGCGTGTCGGTGCGATAGGTCCGCCGCCAGGTTATCGCCTCGCGCCGCGCCGCGACGATCGCCATCACGCGCTTGGACATCGGATCATTTGGATAGGCGCCGAGAAACTCCTCATAGGCCGGCAGCGTGTCGCGCGCGAGCGCGGCCGCATAGGCATCCTGCGCGCCGAGATCGCGGATCGGCTTGCTCCTGATGGCGGCGACCTGGTCCGGTGCCGTCTCTGGCGGCGGCGCGTCGGGCCCGCGCTCGAAGAACGAGAACGGCGCCGAAATCTTCTGCTCGTTCCACGGCACCTGCGCGCCCTTGCTGGCTTCGTTGACGCGGAGGCGGAGGCGGTCGAAGACCTCAGGCAGCGGCAGGCCGCCGGTGCGGATCATCTCCGCCAGCGACTGCGCATAGATGCCGTACGGACCGGGCTCTTCCGGCGCCACCGTCCCGGGTGCGGCATTGAACGCGATCAGCATGTTCGGATCGGGCTCGACCAAAGCCAGCCCGCTCGCGATCGGCTGGCCGCCCTCGATGAAGGGCTGCGCACGCGCGGCATCGAGCACGACGATGTTGGCCTTGAGCGGAATGGAGGCGAGCTGGCGGGCATAGTCGCTGATGCGCAAGGCCTCGGTCGGAATGTCGGTGTCGCGCGCGATGTTGGAATCGACCGGGATGAAATAGTTCTCGCCGGCAAGCTGCACGCCGTAGCCGGCGAGATAGATCATCGCGACGGTGCCGGGTCCCGAAGCCTGCGCCTTCTGGATGAAGTCGCGAAAACTCTTGCGCAGCGTGTCGCCGTCGAGATCGCGCGCGCCGACCACGTCGAAGCCCGCCGCCTGCAGCGTCTGCGCGATCAGGCCGGCATCGTTCGCGGTCGTCGCCAGCGGCGACTTGGCATAGGCGCCGTTGCCGACCACGAGCGCGATGCGCTTTTCCTGCTGCTGCGCACGCGCCGGATCTGGCGCGCCTGCGGCGAGAAACAGGATCGGCAGGAGAAAACAGAGGAAGGCCTTGAGCGTCCCACGCATGGCTTGTGCCCGCTTTTGTCGTTGAGGTGCCACCGCGCATAAGACGCGCGGCTGGCTGAATGGCACTTGAACGAAAAGCGCGGATTGAGGCGGCGGCATGGCGCCCCCGCCCCCTGATCAAACCCCTGCGTCAGGCCTGCGTAAGGCTCGCGACCGCACTGCGGCGCGAGCGCCCTCGGGTCGTTCAGCCCTGCGCGATCAGATCGACCGTGCCCGTCGTGAGCCGATAGATGCCGCCGACGACCTTCAGCTTGCCCTGCTCCACGGCGGCATTGAGGATCGGCGCGGCCGTCTTCAGCTTGGCGATGTTGTCGATCACGTTCTGCCGGATCGCGTTGTTGAGGACGTCCCCGCCCTGCTGCATCGCAGCCTTGGCGGCCGGTGCGATCGCGTCGACCAGCGAGGGAATGTGTCCCGGCGGCGGTTTGTCGTCCTTGATCGCCTTCAGCGTCGCATCGACCGCGCCGCAGGCATCATGGCCGAGAACGAGGATCAGCGGCGCGTTGAGCACGGCGACCGCATACTCCATGCTGGCAATGGTCTCAACGCCGGCGAAGTTTCCGGCGACGCGGCAGACGAAGAGATCGCCGCGGCCGGTATCGAAGGCATATTCCGGCGCGATGCGCGAATCTGCGCAGCTCAGCACGGCCGCGAACGGGTTCTGTCCGCCGGCCAGTGCTTCGCGCTCGTGCTTGAAATCATGCCGCCGTGACACGCCGGCGACGTAGCGCGCGTTGCCCTCCATCAATCGCTTCAACGATGCGTCGGGCGACAGCACGTTCTGCGGCTTCGGTGGCTGCTTGGTTTCCTTTGCCAAGGCGCCGTTGGCGAAAGCTCCGCCGGCGAAGGCCATGCCGAACGCAGCGGCGCCAAACAGCATCGCGGATCGCCGCGACGGCGCGGTGTCTTGATGTCGAGATTCATGATGCAGAGAGTCAGAGCACCTGTCGCACATGTGACTATTCCCCAAAGTCCGTGGACGAATGGAAGCATCGCGATCATAGGTACGCCGATGTGAAGAAATAACAAATGATAAAGTGATGCAACCGGTGATTGCTGCACCGCGAACCATGCCGCGAAGCCGAAACGATCGCTCATCGCCAGCCTGACGACCGCACGGACTTGCGTCCGCCTGCGTGCATTCGAAATCGATCGCTAAGGCCCGATCCGACAAGATGCGCAGAAATTTTCCTCGCGACAAACGCGGCACGCGTTTGCGCGGACATCACGGTCCAGCGACGATTCGGCTAGATTTCGCCGCGCGCTAGATCTGCTGCACGTCCACCACGCCCGCGACCGCCTTGATGGCACCTGCGATCTGCGGCGAGACCTTGAAGCGGCCCGGCAGCTTCATCTCCACCTCGGTTTCGAGGTCGAGCATCATCACCAGCGAGACCTCGCCGTCGCCGTTGGACCGCGGCGCAATCCCCGGGCTGCCGACTTTTGGCGCGGCGCCGTTCGCGCCCGCCGCTTCCGGTCCGGCGAGACGCTTGGCGATCGAGTCCAGCGGCTTGGTGTCGCGCACGAAGATGCGCAGACCCTTCTGCGTCTTGGCGGCCGCGTCATCGAGCGGCTCGGCATGCAGCACGCGGGCGCGCACGTCCTCGCCCTGCAATTCTGCGCCGAGCTGGAGCAGCACGGCCGCGCCCGGCTCGAGCACGTCGCGATATTGCGCGAGGCCTTCGGAGAACAGCACCGCCTCAAAGTGGCCCGTGGGATCGGAAAGTCCCATGATGCCCATCTTGTTGCCGGTCTTGGTGCGCCGCTCCATGCGCGACACGACGGTGGCCGCGACCTTGCCGGCGGTGGCGCCGGTCTTCACCGCGCGCGAGAACTCGGCCCATGACTGCACGCGCAGGCGCTTCAGCACCGTCGCGTAATCGTCGAGCGGATGTCCCGACAGGAAGAAGCCGATCGCATCATACTCGCGGCGCAGCCGCTCGGCCGGCAGCCACGGTTCGATCTGCGGCAGCATGATGGTCGGCGCATCCGCCGAGCTGCCGAACATGTCGTTCTGGCCGATGGTCTCGGCCTGATGCGCGCGCTGGCAGGCGGCGAGGATCGCATCCGCGCCGGCGAAGACGCGGGCGCGGTTCGGCTCCAGCGTATCGAAGGCGCCGGCGGCGGCAAGACTTTCAATGATGCGCTTGTTGACCGCGCGCGGATTGACCCGCGCGGCGAAGTCGGCGAGCGAGGTGAACAGGCCCCGCTTGGTGCGCTCCTCGATGATCTGGTCGATGGCCTGGATGCCGACGCCCTTGAGTGCTGCGAGCGCATAGTAGATGACCTTGTCGCCGACCTCGAAGGTCGCGCCGGACCGGTTGATGTTCGGCGGCTCGACCTTGATGCCGAGGCGCTGCGCCTCGGAGCGGAATTCGGAGAGCTTGTCCGTGTTGTTCAGATCGAGCGTCATCGACGCCGCGATGAACTCCACCGGGTAATGCGCCTTCATGTAGGCGGTGTGATAGGACACCAGCGCATAGGCCGCCGCGTGGCTCTTGTTGAAGCCGTAGTCGGCGAACTTGGCCAGCAGCTCGAAGATGGTCTCGGCCTGCGCTTTCGGCACGCCGTTCTTGACTGCGCCCGCGACGAAGATGTCGCGTTGCTTGTCCATCTCGGCGCGGATCTTCTTGCCCATGGCGCGGCGCAGGAGGTCGGCGTCGCCGAGCGAATAGCCCGACATCACCTGCGCGATCTGCATCACCTGTTCCTGGTAGATGATGACGCCGAAGGTTTCTTTAAGGATCGGCTCCAGCACGGGATGGAGATATTCCGGCTCCTCGTCGCCGTGCTTGCGCGCGCAATAGGTCGGGATGTTCGCCATCGGGCCCGGGCGATACAGCGCGACCAGCGCGATGATGTCCTCGAAACGGTCGGGGCGCATGTCGACCAGCGCGCGCCGCATGCCCTGGCTTTCAACCTGGAACACGCCGACCACCTCGCCGCGCGCCAGCATCTGGTAGCTTTCGGCATCGTCGATCGGCAGCGTCGCGAGATCGACATGGATGTCGCGCGGCTTGAGCAGTTTGCACGCGACGTCGAGCACGGTCAGCGTCTTCAGGCCGAGGAAGTCGAATTTGACGAGGCCAGCGGGCTCGACCCATTTCATGTTGAACTGGGTCACCGGCATGTCCGACTTCGGATCGCGGTACATCGGCACGAGTTCGCTCAAGGGGCGATCGCCGATCACGATGCCGGCCGCGTGGGTCGAGGCGTGACGCGTCAGGCCTTCGAGACGCTGCGCGATGTCGAAGGCGCGCGCCACCACCGGGTCTTCATCGCGGAAGGCCTGAAGCTTCGGCTCGCTCTCGATCGCGGCAGCCAGCGTCACCGGCGCGGCTGGATTCTGCGGCACCAGTTTCGTCAGCTTGTCGACCTGGCCATAGGGCATCTGCAGAACGCGGCCGACGTCGCGCAGCACGCCGCGTGCCTGCAGCGTACCGAAGGTGATGATCTGCGCGACCTGGTCGCGGCCGTAGCGCTCCTGGACGTATTTGATCACCTCGCCGCGGCGGTCCTGGCAGAAATCGATATCGAAGTCCGGCATCGAGACGCGTTCGGGATTGAGGAAGCGCTCGAACAGCAGGCCGAACTTGATCGGGTCGAGGTCGGTGATGGTCAGCGCCCACGCCACCAGCGAGCCCGCGCCGGAGCCGCGGCCCGGCCCGACCGGAATGCCCTGGCCCTTGGCCCATTTGATGAAGTCCGACACGATCAGGAAGTATCCCGCGTACTTCATGCGCATGATGACGTCGAGCTCGAACGCCAGGCGCCTGTTGTAGTCTTCTTCGGTCGTGCCCTGCGACAGGCCGTGGACGCGCAGGCGGTTGGCGAGCCCCTCCTCCGCCTGCCGCTTCAACTCGGCCGCCTCGACCGAGGCGGCATCGGAGCTGGCGGCGGCACCCACGGTGAAGAACGGCAGGATCGGCTTGCGCGTCATCGGGCGGAACGAGCAGCGCTCGGCGATCTCCACCGTCGAGGCCAGCGCCTCCGGAATGTCGGCGAACAGCACCGCCATCTCGGCGCGGGTCTTGAAGCGGTGATCGGGCGTCAGTTGCACGCGATCGGTCTCGGCGATCAGCCGGCCGCCGGCGATGCACAGCAGCGCATCGTGCGCCTCGTAATCGTCGGTCGACGCGAAATACGGCTCGTTGGTCGCAACCAACGGCAGGCCCTTTGCGTAAGCGATGTCGATCAGGGCGCTCTCGATGCGCCGCTCCTTGTCGAGATTGTGCCGCTGCAATTCGATGTAGAGCCGGTCGCCGAACAGGCCGGCGAGACGCTCGCAGCGCGCGGCCGCAACCTCGGTCTGACCGCTCGCAAGCGCGAGCGAGATCGGCCCGTCCGGGCCGCCGGTCAGCGCGATCAGGCCTTCGGTCTCGCCGTCGAACCAATCGAATTTGATGAACGGCGCGTGGCTGTCGGGCGATTCGAGGAACGCGCGGGAATTCAACCGCATCAGGCTGCGATAACCGCGCTCCTGCGCGGCCAGCAGCACCACGCGCGCGGGCGGAAGCGCGTTGCGCGCGTTGGGATCCTGGTCGCCGAAATCGATCGCGAGCTCGCAGCCGACGATCGGCTGGATGCCGGAGCCCGCCATCTTGTCGGAGAATTCCAGCGCGCCGAACAGATTGTCGGTGTCGGTCAGCGCCAGGGCCGGCTGGTGGTCTTTCTTCGCAAGCTCGGCCAGCTTGCCGATCTTGATCGAGCCCTTGAGCAGCGAATAGGCCGAGTGAACGTGAAGGTGGACAAATCCGGCGCTCGGCATGGTCGCGTGACGGCCTCTTGCAGATGGGATGGAGCGGTTGCCGGCGCCTGGAGATCACGGGAACACTCTGCCCCACCCGGCCGACTCGCCTCACAATGGTGGGGCGTCGCGCTGCGAGAGTCCACGCCCGAGCGGCTGATCAGCCGCGTCGTCCCGCTTTTCCCCAACCAGGCCCGCGCAGGACCGTGGCATCAGAGCTGCGGTATGACCTGCGCCCAGATCGCGATCATCCCGACGAACAGCGAGATCGAGGCGAGTGCGGCGGCTTCTTCGACGAAAATCCTGAACATGGCTTGCTCCATCACCAGAACGTATGAAGAACATTGTTCTCATTTCGTTCTAGAGAGTCAAGCGCTCTCATCCATCTCGGAATGAAATGGTTAACTCGCTGAATTCAAACAATAAAAAAGCCCCGGCCAGCGGCCGGGGCTTTCGACGATCGCTCGAAATGAGCGATCAAGCTCAGTAGCGGCCGAGCATCTGGCCGGGGCCGAACTTATAGTTCAGGCGGACGAGGCCCATGTCGACGTCCTGACGGATGCGATCGGTCGACGGCACCAGGGCGAAGCTAACGTCCTTATCCTGCAGGAAGATGTGGTTGTACTCAACGCCAAGCGACCAATTCGGCGCGAAGCCGTACTCGATACCGGCACCGACCGTACCGCCCCAACGGGTCTGGTCGTTCGAGGCGAGCAGCGCGCCCGATGCGGTGCTGAACACATCGTACTTGGTGCCTGCAACCGCCGCACCACCCTTCGCGTAGATCAGCACGTTGTTCCAGGCATAGCCGATCTGACCGGTGATCAGACCGAATGAATCGATCTTCGACCGGTTGCGCGTGGCGAACAGCGCGCTGACGTTGTCGCCGGAGAAGTCAGCCCAGTTGCCCTGGCCTTCCACGCCGAACACCCACTGGCCGGACTGCCAGCGGTAGCCGATCTGGCCACCGACCGTGCCACCCGTCGCATCGTGGGAACCCTCGCGGCCGCCGCCGACGAGATCCCAGGTCGAATGCGCGGAACCGCCGCCGCCGTTGATGCCGATGTAGAAGCCGCTCCAGTCGTAGATCGCGGCGACCATCGCAGGCGCCTTGGTATAGGGCCGAGCCGCGAGATCAGCAGCCAGCGCCGGTGCAGCCGCGCTGAGCGCGATGAGGCTCACAGCAGCAAGCAACAAGTTCTTCTTCATTTGAGTCCCGTTCCAGTTTCTTCAGTAGGCCCCCGGGCCGTGACGTCGTCATAACAGTGCACAACGGAATTGCTGTAACCCCGACGCAACAGTCACAGCCAAAGGCCCGCGCTTCGTTAATGAAGATTGAGAAGGGCGCGCCGGAAACCCTTTGAAACAAGAGTTTTCAGCAATTCCAATGTCGATTACACGAGATACACTGCGTGCGCGCGTAACATCGTCGCGCGCACGATCGTGTGATTGGAGAAACTGAAATGCGTGCATTGTTTGCCCTCCCCATTGTTGCCACATTTTCGCTCGCAATCGCCACATTCGCGCTCACGCTGAACGCAAGCACACCCGCACGCGCGTTCGGGACGCATCACGCGTTCTGCATCACCGGCAATGAATGGCCGGGCCTGAGCAATTGCACGTTCGACACTTATGCGCAGTGTCAGGCGAGCGCGTCGGGCCGCGCGCTCAGCTGCATCGCGAATCCGTATTTCGCAGGTGAGAGCGATGATCCCTACGCCTATCAGAATCGTCCGCGCGCGCAGTCGCCGGGCTACTACGTGCCGCGCTGAGATGCGCAGCGCCCGTCTCGCGCTCATCGCGATCGGCCTGCTCTTCGCGGGCGCGTCTGCGCACGCGCAGACCTACGATCCGAGCTATCCCTTCTGCATGCAGATCTACGGCCCCGTCGGCTATTTCGATTGCCGCTACGTCTCGCTCGAGCAGTGCCGATTTCTCGCCGTCGGGCGTTCCGCGAGCTGCGCCGTGAATCCGTATTTTGTGCAGAGGAAGCCCCCTCGCCGGTCGAGGCGCGCCGATTAGGGTTGGCATACGCGGGACGCAGATATGCGGCATGCCTTGCGGCGCGCCTGCGGTGTTGACGCAGACTGATGCGGGTTTAAGTACGACAGACAAATCTTGCAGGGATGGCGACGTTCACTGGGCTGGTTCCCGTTGACGCCACCAATGCAGGACACATGACGATCTCGCCTCAAGCGACCTCACGCAGAGCAAAATCGAGTTCGGCCTCGGCGCCCCCTCACCTCGCCATCGTCCTGTTCTCGCTTGCGATGGGCGGCTTTGCCATCGGAACCACCGAATTCGCATCGATGAGCCTGCTGCCGTTCTTCGCCGCCGACCTCCACATCGACGAGCCGACCGCGGGGCACGCCATCAGCGCCTACGCGCTCGGCGTCGTGCTGGGCGCACCCCTGATCGCCGTGCTTGGCGCGCGCTTTGCCCGGCGCACACAGCTGCTGGTGCTGATGGCCGTGTTCGCGATCGGCAATGCGCTCACCGCGCTTGCACCCGGCTTTGGCTCAATGATCGCGGCGCGCTTTCTGTCAGGCTTGCCGCATGGCGCCTATTTCGGCATCGCCGCGCTGGTCGCGGCCTCGCTCGTTCCGCAACAGCGCCGCTCGCAGGCGATCGGCCAGGTCATGCTCGGCCTGACCACCGCCACCATCATCGGCGTGCCCTTGGCCAATTGGATCGGCCAGGCGGTCGGGTGGCGCGCGAGTTTTGGCCTCGTGTCGGTGCTGGCGCTGCTCACGGTGCTGCTGTGCGCCCTTTTCGCGCCGCGCGACCAGGCCGGCCGGTCGGATCCGCTGCGCGAGCTTGGGGCGCTCCGAAGCGGCCGCGTCTGGATTACGCTCGCGATCGGCGCCATCGGCTTCGGCGGCATGTTCGCCGTCTACACTTATCTCGCGACGACGCTGATCGAGGTCACCAAGGTGAATGCGGAGGTCATCCCGTTCTTCCTGGCCGTGTTCGGCGTCGGCGCCACGCTCGGCAATCTGTTCGTACCGCGTTTCGCGGACCGCGCCCTGATGCCGACGGCGGGCGTCATCCTTCTGTTTGCTGCGGCCGCGCTGCTGGTGTTTCCGCTCGCCGCCGGCAATCCCTGGCTGCTGGCGATCGACATTTTCGCGATCGGCGCCAGCGTCTCGCTCGGCGCCATCCTCCAGACACGCCTCATGGACGTCGCGGGAGACGCGCAGGCGCTCGCCGCCGCGCTGAACCATTCGGCATTCAACACCGCCAATGCGCTCGGCCCGTTCCTGGGCGGGCTCGCCATTCGCGAAGGCCTCGGCTGGACCTCCACCGGCCCCGTCGGCGCTGCGCTTGCGCTGCTGGGCTTCCTGATCTGGATCGTCGCCTGGCGCGACGCCCAGACTGCCGCAATCACCGTTGCCTCAGGCGGTAGTGCTGCTTCGCTGAAGAACGCGCCGACACCGCCGGCGCCGGACCGTCGCAGCCGCACGGAGTCCGCCCGTGAGCCGGTGGCGTAGAAGCCGGCTCAGGTTTGCCAAGGCGTATTGCGGATGCGGGTGCACGCGTTCGGCTTGCGGAAGGTCGGATCGTGATCCTCGATGTAGTCGAAATTGACCGTCCCGAACGTCGTGTGGGGCTTCTTCAGCGCTGAACAGGTCTGGACCTTCAGAAACTCGTTCTTGAAGTCGCCGCGGGGAAGCGCGGAGATGACCTGATCGCGCTGCTCTGGCGTGTATTCGTCAAACCCGACGCCGACGACATCGACCAGAACGCCGGCGTTGGTCAGCGCAATCTCCGGCCGCATATATTGCGGAATCCCGGGCGTGGTGTGCAGCGCGATCGCCTCCCACACCAGATCGGCTTGCGGCTCAGCGATGCCGCGCGCCCGGAGGAAGTCGCGTGCGGCGTCGGCCCCGTCGACCTCAAATCGCTTGGTCTCTGTGTGGTAGTGATCGACCAGGCCGAGGTCGTGAAACAGCGCCGCGACATAGAGAAGCTCGGAATCGAATTTCAGCTTCTGCCGCAGCCCTTTCATCGCGCCGAACACGTAGACGCGTACCGAATGGTTGAACAGCATCTCGTCCTCGTAACTGCGCACCAGCTCAGCGGCCTCGCGCGCCAGCTTGCTGTCGGGAATTTTGATGCCGGAAATCACGTTCGTCATTTTAAGCTCCTGCTTTGCATTTCCGCTGACGCGGTGCCGCGGTCCGTCAGGCGGCCTTCTCAATGGCGGCCTGGGGCGTATTTCGGAAGCTGATCGACATGCGATTGTACGCATTCATCAGGCTGATTGCGATCGTGAGATCGACCAGCTCGCGCTCGCCGAAGATCTTGCGGGCTGCCTGATACGCCTCATCCGGCACGCCGGTCTCGGCGACGCGGGTCACCGTCTCCGCCCATGCAAGCGCCGCACGCTCGCGTTCGTCGAACAGAGCACCAGCCTCGGCCCAGGCCTGCAGCAATGCGAGCTTTTCAATCTTCACCCCGAGCTTGAGCAGGTCGCGCGTATGCATGTCGAGGCAATAGGCGCAGTTGTTGATCTGCGAGACGCGCAAGTAAGCGAGGGTCACCAGAGTCGCGGGCAGTCCGCTCTGCATGACGTAGCCGTAGACCCCACCCAGCGCCTTCGCACCTGCCGGTGCGATGTGATTGTAGTCGAGACGTTCACTCATCTGCCTTCTCCTTGATGATCGATGAGGAGCGGAGCGCTCCCCCTTTGCCCCTGAGATGTCCTTTCCATGGTTCATAAAAAAGCACCAAGAAGGCGCAAAACTCGTGTACCAAGGAAGCATGATCAAACCGCTGCGGCTGGAACTCGATCGATCAGCGAAGGCGTCGCTGGCTGAACAGATCCACAAGGGGATCAGGACCGCCATCGAACGGGGTGTGCTGGCGCCGGGCTCGCGCCTGCCGTCCTGGCAGGATTTGGCAGCCCAACTTGGCGTAGCGCGCGGCACCGTGCGCTCGGCCTACCAAAAGCTCTCCTCCGCCCAATTGATTGTCGCGGCCCGCGCGACCGGAACGCATGTCGCGGACCGGCCGTCCTTCCCGATCCGGCGGGAGAGAGCGCCGGATCTCGGCTCGTTCATGCAGATGTACCAGGAGCTCACGGCAGGTCCGGCCATCTTCCAGATGGGAGTGCCGGCGCAGGAGACCTTTCCTGCCAAGCTTGTCGCGCGGATGCGCGCGCGGGCCGTTCGCGTCGAGGCGAGTGCGCCGGCAATCTATCCCGACCCGCGCGGCGAACCGGAGTTGCGCCGCGAGATTGCGGGCTACCTGGCGTTGGCGCGAGGGATCGCCTGCGCGCCGTCCCAGATCATCATCACCGGCGGTTTCAGCGGTGGCCTCGGCCTGGCACTTCGTGTGCTCGGCCTCGAGCAGAAGAAGGCGTGGGTCGAGGATCCGGGCTTTCCGTTCACACGGCACGGCCTCCAGCTTGCGCGGCTGTCGCCCGTGCCGATTCCGGTTGACGTCGATGGCATCGATGTCGGCTACGGACTGCAACATGCCCCTGACGCCGCGCTGGTTGTCGTGACACCCGGACAGCAAGCGCCGCTCGGATCGACGCTTTCGCTGGAAAGACGTTCACGCCTGCTCGACTGGGCCGCACAGAACAAAGCGTGGGTGATCGAAGATGACTATCTCAGCGAGCTTCAGCTCAAGGGCCGGGCCACGCCTGCGCTTGCCTCGCTCGACCGCGCCGGCCGCGTCATTCACATCGGCTCCTTCAGCAAGACCGTAACGCCCGCCTTACGGCTCGGCTTTGTCGTCGCGCCCGCGGCTCTCGTATCGCGTTTTGCCGAAGTTGCGGCATGCCTTGCGCCGGCGCCCGGGCCCGCGGTGCAACTCGCGACGGCCGATTTCATCCGAGACGGCCATTATCTGCGGCATCTGAGACGCACCAAGCGAGTCTACGCCGCGCAAGCCGATGCGCTGCTGAAATACCTTCGCCCGCGCGCCGCAAACGTTGAGCTTGCCGGATTGGCGGCGGTCTTGCGATTGCCCAAGAGGGCGCCGGACCTCTCCATCGCCAGGCAAGCGATGTCGTTCGGACTGGCGCCTACTCCACTCTCGCTCTGGTACGCCTCGAAGGCTTCGTGCCGCCCCGGTCTGTTGCTGGGCATCGCGACAACCCCGCACAAGAAGATCGAAGCGGCTTCCGACCGGCTGCTTCAGATCATCAACGATCTGACGTGACCGGGTGTCACGACAAATTCTGCCGCGTCTTGCTCTGATCCAGGCGGCCTCAACCGGCCAGCGTGACGATCAACGGCCCGTTTCGGGTTGCGATCACGGTGTGCTCGTATTGAACGGTCGGCGCCTCGGGGCTGCTGTAGAGCGTCCAGGGATCATCGCCATCCTGGGCCCACTCGGCGCCCAGGGACAGGAACGGCTCGACGGTGAACACCAGGCCGTCGATCATGACGCGGCGTTCGGAGCGGTCGGGCCATGTTGCGATCTCCGTCGGCTCCTCATGGAGCGACAGGCCGACACCGTGGCTGGCGAGATTCCTGACCAGGCTATAACCGTTCTTCTGCGCAAAGGTCCCGATCGCCTTGCCGATGCCGGCAATCGGTCTGCCGGCGCCGACCTGCTGAAGGCCCGTCCACATCGCGCGACGGCCGTCCCTGCAAAGCCGTTCGATCGCGCGCTTCACCGGCGGAACGGCGAACGAGGCGCCCGTATCGGCAAAGAAGCCGTTCTTCTCGGCTGACACGTCGATGTTGACGAGGTCGCCGCGCCCGATCATTCGGTCACCCGGAATGCCATGAGCGATCTCCTCGTTCACGCTGATGCAGGTCGCTCCCGGAAAGTCATAGGCCAGCTCCGGCGCCGAACGGGCGCCTGCGGCCTCCAGCAGCTTTCGTCCGATCAGGTCCAGCTCGGCTGTGGTCATGCCCGGCTCGAGCGCCTTCGCCATCGCCTCCAGGGTGTTGGCGACGATGCGGCCGATCTCCTTCAGGCGCGCGAGATCGTTGTCGTCAGAGATCGTCATAGCGGGGCTCTTTCCGAAAGGACCGGACATAACGCTTGTGAGCCCGGCTTGCAAACGAGAGCCCGGCGCTTACTGCCAGGGTGGCGCGGCCAGCGATGGCGCGATCTCGATGGCCCCCTCCTCACCACCCTGCGCTAGGCCGTCACAGAGCGACAAGGCAGCCTCATCCAGGGCGCGGTGCGGTTCGCCCGCCGCGCGCCATGTATCCCATGCCGAGGTTTCGACACCTGCGAGTGCGAGCAGATCGCGCGCCAGGTTGACGCGGGCAAAGAACAGACCGGTCGTCGGCCCATGACCGAGCTGCGCCGGATCGATGGTCCCGCTGCGGCATCGCTGCCATGCCTCGATGCCCGTGATGAACTCGGTGCGCGGCACATCCGCCGGATCGAAATCGAACTTGAGCAGGCTGCGGTGCAGCTCGTCGAGCTCGGCATCGACCAGCACCCAGCGCTGCTGATCCCGGGCCCAATACTCGCACACCCAATGATCGTGATAGGGATGCCCGGTAAAATATCTGCCGAAGCCACAGCGTATCCGGGCAGGCACGCCGTGATGCCGCAGCACGGCGCACATCATCAGTGAAAAGTCCCGGCACGTCGCCAGGGCCCTCGACGCACCCGGCCGGGCGATGCTCAGCGGCCTCGGGGCGATCGTCAGAAGCTGCTCCAGGCGCCGGGCCACGGGCAACGTGGCTCGGCTTTGACCGGAGAAGGCAGCGGGGTCCAACCCCTGCCTCTCGATCCATGCTTCGTGGATCAGGAGCCCCTGCAAGGTGCGGCACAACGCTGCAATGTCCAGCGGCAAGCCGCCGATCAGGGCGGCGTAAGCGCCGGGATCGGTGAACACGCTGTGATTGACGTAACGATCGGGCGTTGCGGGCTCCGTCATGGATCACTTCATGCCGCCCGGTCCGCCAGCCAACAGCGCGTGCCTTGCGGCGAAGCAGCGCCGGAATGCAATTCGGCAACAGCTGTCAGAAAATCCGTGGCGCGCGACCATCATTGTGTGGGCCTCAACCGAACGGTTGATGTGCGGCGCGCGATCTCCCTCCACCTTCGCGCAGCGTGCAACGAATGGGAAGATGCGCGTCAAATGGCTGATTGCCGCTCATTTTATGTCAACGGCGGGGAACGCGGCTCTGCGCCCCGTTACGTCGTCCAGGCCTCCGAGCGTGAGCGATTGATTTCATGCTGTTCGTGGAAAGGCATTTCATGAAAAAGATTACACTGTTTGCCGGTCTTACGCTTGCGCTCGCGGCGTTGACTACAACGTCCGCCTCCGGAGGATCAATCTACATTTCGCGGACCGGGAGTGACAGCGCCAGTTGCGGGCCGACACAGCCGTGCGCCTCCATGGCCAAGGCCCTCTCGGTCGCCGGCGACAGGGACGAGATCATCTGCATGGACAAGAGCGCCTATGGCGCCCTCGTCACTATCCAACAATCGGTCACGATATCGTGCGCCGGCGATCTTTGGGAGGCTCCGGCAGGGTCGATTCGTATCAACCTGCCCGCTGGGGCGATCGTATCCATCGAAGGTCTCGTGATCGATGGTACAGGAGCTCCCGGAACCGCTGTCTCGTTTACCGGTCAAGGAAGCCTTCAGCTTCATCGCGTTCGCATTGGCAACAACCCCGGCTCAAGCTCTTCCGGCCTGTTTTTCGCGCCCAATGGGCCTGCGAAACTGCAAGTGAGTGACTCCGTTTTTTATGCCAATGGCACAGGTACCGGAGGTGGCCTTGTGATCAACCCGCAATCTGGCGGCACCGCTCAAGTCGCGCTGGAGCGCGTCACCGTCGTCGACAACGCATTCGGCGTCGCCGTAGACGGCAGCCGCAGCACGGGCGGCATTAACATGACGATTGCGGACAGCATGGTAGCCGGCAACTTCCAGGACGGCATCGTCGCCACGACATCCGGCAGCGGCGCTCCGATCGGCATCTATGTCAAGAACACCAGGTCAGTGACCAATGCCATTGGCATTCGGTCGATCGGGCCGAACGTGACAGTGCGCGTCGACGGCTCCTCCGTAATCGGAAACGGTACCGGTCTGAGCTTCTCCGGAGGCGGCATATTGGCCACCTACGGGAACAATGCCGTCAGCGCCAACGGCAGCAATGGCGCATTTTCCGGATCAATCCCGCTGCAGTAGCGAGC
>NZ_MZXW01000005.1 GCF_004123905.1 Bradyrhizobium betae | reverse complement strand
GCACGCGGCCACGGGCTCACAGGGACTACCCGCCCTGCCCTTGACCTCTCGCGCACGACGCTGCCGCGTCCACCGCAACCCCGCTCGCATATCGTGACGACGTACGATCGCCCCTCAAGGATGAGCGGGGATGGGCGCCACATACGCCAAAACAGAATTTCGGTAAAGTGGAATATTTTGATCGAGACTGATTGACCAATTGGCGGGGTGTTTTGCCCGTCGGGCAGCACAAGCTCTCGTGGCCCGGATGGAGCGCAGCGGAATGCGGGAGACTGTACCGGGTTGCGCCCCGCTCCATCCGGCTACCGTCGCTCCGACGCGAGCTCCGTCATCCTGAGGTGCTCACTCCGCGGCGCCAGAGGCGCCGCGGAGTGAGCCTCGAAGGATGTACGGCCCGGATGCAGCCGGGCCGTCGCCCTTCGAGGGCCGCTGAAGAAGCGGCCACCTCAGGGTGACGGTGAGAGATGACCGCTTGCACCTTGACACGCGCCCCCGTTCCACGGCTGGTTGACCCGCCGGACCACCGAACTGAGGACTACCAATGCGCACCACTTCGGTCGGCATCTTCAAGGTCGCCACCAAGGGACCCGGCGACGTCTCCGGCCTCATGAGCATGATCGGCTCCGGCGAAATCGATCCCACATCGATCCTGGCCATCCTCGGCAAGACCGAGGGCAATGGCGGCGTCAACGATTTCACCCGGGAGTATGCGGTCGCGGCGCTGTGCACGGCACTGGCACCAAAACTCGGGCTGTCGCCAGAGGCGGTCGAGCAGCGCATCGCCTTCGTGATGTCCGGCGGTACCGAAGGCGTGCTCAGCCCGCACATCACCGTGTTCACCCGCAGCGAGGCCGAGCGACCGGCAGGCCTGTCCGGCAAGCGCCTGAGCATCGGCATGGCGCACACGCGGGATTTCCTGCCCGAGGAGCTCGGCCGCTCCGCCCAGATCACGGAGACGGCCAAGGCGGTGAAGGCCGCGATGGACGACGCCGGCATCACCGATCCCGCTGACGTCCATTTCGTGCAGATCAAGTGCCCGCTGCTCACCAGCGACCGTGTCGAGGCGGCAAACGCGCGCGGCAGCAAAACGGTGACGACGAGCGCTTATAGCTCGATGGCCTATTCGCGCGGCGCCTCCGCGCTCGGCGTTGGCGTTGCGCTCGGCGAGATCGCACCCGATGTCCGCGACGAGGACGTGCTGCGACGCTACGATCTGTTCTCGAGGGTCGCCTCGACCTCATCGGGGATCGAGCTGATGCATAACGTCGTTATCGTGCTCGGCAGCTCGAAGGCTTCAGCGAGCGAATTCGAAATCGGGCATGCCGTGATGAGCGATGCGATCGATGCTCCCGCGGTGATGTCGGCGTTGGAGAGCGTTGGGCTTGGCACGACGCCGCAGCCGGGCCGCGAGCTCGTCAACATCTTCGCCAAGGCCGAGGCCTCGCCTGATGGCAACGTGCGCGGCTTCCGCCACACCATGCTGGAAGATACCGACATCAGCTCGACACGCCACGCCCGCGCGGCGGTTGGCGGCCTGATCGCGGGCCTTGCCGGCACCGGCGCGGTCTATGTGTCCGGCGGGGCCGAGCATCAGGGGCCGGCGGGCGGCGGCCCGGTTGCGGTGATCGCGCGACTGTCTTGATGATGCCGCGACCCCTCCGCCCCGCGCAACCCTGCCCTTCGCGCCGGCTCAGTTGATAAACGCGGGGCCTTGCGAAAAAGGTGGCGCCGCACCTTAGGGGATTTTGATTTCATGACTTTGCCGATGACCTGGAATGAATGGGCGCAACACGATGGCGTCGGCCTCGCGGCACGCGTCCGCAAGGGCGAGCTGACGGCAAAGGAACTGGCCCGCCAGGCTGCCGCGGGCGTCGCCAAGGTCAATCCGGCGCTGTCGGGCGTGGTCGAGCTGTTCGAGGACGTGATCGCCGATCCCGCCAAGGACGGCGCTAACCTCGCCGGCCCGTTCGCCGGCCTGCCCTTCCTGATGAAGGATCTGGGACCCACCATGAAGGGCCGGCTCCAGGAAATGGGCTCGCTGCTGATGCGCGGCAACCGCGCCAGCGCCGATACGTTCCTCACCGGCAAATTCCGCCAGGCCGGCCTCAATTTGATCGGGCGCACCACGACGCCGGAATTCGGCGTGTGCAGCTCGGCTGACAATCCGGCCGTCTATGTGACGCGCAATCCGTGGAATACCGACTACACCACCTGCGGCTCGTCCGCGGGCAGCGCGGCGATGGTTGCCGCCGGCGTGGTGCCGATCGCACATGCGACCGACGGTGGCGGCTCGATCCGCATTCCCGCCGGCGTCAACGGCAATATCGGGCTGAAAGTCTCGCGCGGTGTGTTCTCGCTGGCACCGCACATGTCCGATCTCACTGGCCTCGTCTCGATCCAGGGCTGCCAGTCGCGCAGCGTGCGCGACACCGCCGCCTTCGTCGATCACGCCCGCGGGCCTGCGCCCGGCGAGTTCATGCCGTTCTGGACCACGGCGCAGCCCTATTCGGAGATGATCAAGCGCGATCCGGGCAAGCTCCGCATCGCGCTGTCGCACAGCTGGGGCGATTACACCGCGACGCCTGAGATCGCCGCCGAGCTGGAGAAGACCGGCCGCTTCCTCGAAGGCCTCGGCCATCACGTCGACTATGCGCTGCCCGAGCTCGACTTCCGCGCCGCGTTCGAGGCGCAGACCACCTGCTACATCAGCAATTTTGCGGTGGTGATCTCCAACATGCTCGCCGCGCGCGGGCTGGAGAAGCCGCCGGAAGATCTCATCGAACCCATGAACATCCGGATCTGGGAAGCCGGCCGCCATACGACCTTCGCGGAGCGGGCGAAGATGCAGGGCGTGTTCAACACGACCTCACGCGGCTTCGGCGCGTTCTTCGAACAGTGGGACGTCATCCTGACGCCGATCACCGCGCTGCCGACGCCGAAGGTCGGCACCAGGGAATATCTCACCATCTCCGACAATCCCGATGTGCTCGACTGGTTCGGTAATCTCTGGCGCTTCTTCGCCTTCACGCCGCTCGCCAATCTCTGCGGCATGCCCGCGATCTCGATGCCGATGGCAACACAGGATCACGGCCTGCCGCTCGGCATCCAGGCGATCGCCAAGCAGGCCAATGACGGCCTCCTGCTGCAACTCGCCGCCCAGATCGAGCGCGCGCTCGACGGCAAATGGAACGACGGCAAGACCGCGAAGGTGCATGTGACGAAGGCTTAGGCTAGCCTTTGCCCTTGCCGGCCTGTCGCGCAATGTCGATGCGCAAGCGCGACACGCCCTGCTCGGCGAGCATGCGGGCCGCGGGGCTTCGCATCTCCGGAAAGAGAGCGACGAGCGCATTGACGCCGGTCACGGCGGGATTGCCCACTTCCTGAGCGTGAAGCACCGCGCGCTGGTCGACGCGTTCGAACGCCGGCGTCGGGATGGCGCTTCCGGCCTCGATCACGATGTGCTTGAGCTCGTTGTCCAGATACTGCGTGAGGCTTTGTCTCAGCTTGCCAAGGTCAGCCTCGCAGGCGCGCATCACGGCGGAGGCGTCCGCATCATCGGTCAGAGCGAGCAGCAGATGCTCGAGCGTCGCATATTGATGACGACGCCGGTCAGCATGATCGAGCGCCTGTCGTTTCGTGGCCGCGTAACTTGCCGAAACGGGACGCTGCGGCAGGTCGAGCAACGCTTCGATGCGTTCGAGCCGCTTCATGGGATCGAGCGTCGCCAGGAGCTCGTATTTGTCTATGATGGGCAACTTCATTCGCGTCGCGACGATGTCGGCGATCTGTCCAGGATCTCGCGTTTGATCGAAGAACAGCCAGATGTCCGGCACCAAAATTCCATGAACCGCCGTGTAATCCTGGAAGCGCTGATAGATCCTTCGGACGACATCCCTTGCATTGCGGGCAACTCCCTCGCTGACGTCGACCGCCTCAGCCCAATAGGCGGACGCTTCGGTAGCGAAGCCGCGTAGCTCCACGCGCCGCAGTCCCCGCGTCAGCACCCTGAACGTGCCATCGGCGAGCGGTTCGAGTTCGAGCAGCTGGGCCACGATGCCGATCTCGTAGACGTCGGCAAATCTGGGATCATCGACGCTCGCCTCCCGCTGCACCGCCAGCACGACCTCGCGTCCGCCTTCAAACGCCTGGTTCAGGGCCTGGAAGGAGCTCTCTCGGCCCACAAACATCGGATACGTCGCATTTGGAAACGGGACGAGATCGCGCAGCGGAACGGCAGGATAGAGCGCCGTGGTCGTGTTCAGCTGTGTCGCCGGAGCGGCCGGCTCACGGCGCTCGGCATGAAGCATCGCCGCCAAAGTATTCCAGTCGGCAACGCCCAGCATCCTCGACACCAGTTCGAGGCTCTCGCTGTGACTAATGGTGACGGACTTGGTGGTCAGGGATTCGCGCAGGGTCTGCGCCATAGCCTTGGCATCGCGAAAATCGCGCATCGGTTCGTCCTCTGCATGAGCGATCCAGGTGTGTCAGGCGGTTGCGTTGCTGACCCGGTCGCTCGGGCAAAGGGGGCCGATCAGGGCTCGATACGTTCACCATCCCACAGAGGGGGCAACCGGCAGGTCGTATCAACCTGTGCGAAAAGTGACGCAAAGACAGTTTGCTGTCAATTGCGACCTCAATTCTTCATCGCCGGAATCTCCTCCGCCGGCTGCTGCTGGCCCTGCTTGAACATCGCAAGCGCCTTGTCGAGCGCTTCGCGCAAGGCCAGCGCCGCGGCGACGCTGCAACGCAGATGCGCGGTCTGGACCACGTCGACCCTGACGGCGGCGCCGACCGGCATCAGGAGATTTGCGGCGAGTTCGATCTGGATCGCACCATTGTGGTGGCCGAAGCAGGAGGCGCCGTCGAAATAGATGATCGGCGCCCGCTCCGAGCTCGAGCTCGAAATCGTGACGGGCCCCGGGTTGGTGGCGGGTGTTTCGGGGTCGGCCATGGGCGCTCCTTACGGCTGGTCGGCAAGCGAAGCGCCCACCATCGTTGCTTCGGTCCGCCCTGTCGAGGCCAAACCGGCCGCGGCAGACCTGCCGTGCGAGGCCCGTTCCGGGTTTTGCGCCGCGCCCGACACTGGTCTAGAACATCGCCATGTCCAGCTCATCGACGTCCAGCGCACCTGCCACGCTTCCCTTCGAGGAACTCGCCGAGGCCATCAAGGGCCGCCGCTCCGACTACGGCCATATCAGCGGGCTTCAGCTCGACCGCTTCGCACCTGCCGAAGCCTGGTCCAGCCTGCCCTACCGTCCCGTCTTCGTCGGCGACACCGAGACCGGCGTGCTGCATGGTGGCGTCGTCACCGCGATGCTCGACGAAAGCTGCGGCATGGCGGTGCAACTTGCGCTCGACGGCACGCGCGCGATCGCAACCCTGGATTTGCGGATCGACTATCAGAAGCCGGCAACGCCGGGCCTCGACATCAAGGCGCATTCGATCTGCTACCGCACCACGCGCTCGATCGCGTTCGTGCGCTCGACGGCCTATCAGGACTCCGAGGACGATCCGGTCGCGACCGCGACCGCTTGCTTCATGATCGGCGCCAACCGCACCAACATGCTGGCCGATCGCAGGATGGAAGCGCTCAGCGTCCCCACCCTGGAGGCGCCGGAGGATCCGGAGGGCCCGTTCGCGCACAGCCCGTTCGCGCGCTGTCTCGGCATCCGCCTCAACGACGACGGCACGCTGACGATGCCGTTCTCGCCAAAGATCATCGGCAATCCGATCCTGCCCGCGATCCATGGCGGCATGACCGGCGCGTTCCTCGAGACCACGGCCATCATCGGGGTGGCGCGCGAGCTCGGCGCCGCCGCGCCGCCCAAGCCGATCGGACTCACGGTCAACTATCTGCGCTCTGGCCGCGCGCTCGATACGTTTGCGAATGTGTCGATCGTGAAGCAGGGCCGGCGCATCGTCGCCTTCGAGGCGCGCGCCTGGCAGGATGACGCGGACAAGCCGATCGCCACCGCCTTCGGCCATTTCATGCTGCGCCCGACGCCTGGAAACGACGACGAATAGGCGTATTTTACTTGACGGCCGGAGTTCCGGCCACAACGATAACGCATTTCCTCCGAGAGGTATTGGGTTGCGGCATCCGCTCGACATCGTCGCCATGTTCGCCGCCCTTTGGCTGCTGGCGTCGATGGTGCTTGACGCGCTGACGCCGAAGGAGCTGACCGCGGTGATGATCGGCATCGCGATCGCGCCCGCTGTCGTCATCACCGCTGTATTCTACTATTTGCGCTGCCCGCGCACGGATTTCGCGGTGATGTTCGCCGCGCTCTGGCTGATCTCCGACATCGCCATGGCGTTCATCTCGCCGAAGGAGCTGCCGCATTTCCTGATCGTGCTCGGCTTCGTCCCGGCCGTGCTGATTGGCATCGTGCTGCACTGGCAGCGCTTCCAGCGCCGCCACGAGCGGTTGCCGTTACCGTCGGTGAAACGCGGCTAGCGCGGCAGCAAATTGGTCTTCGCAAGATCGAGCACTTCGTCGCCGCGACCGTTCATCACTGCGCGCAGCACCCAAAGGCTAAAGCCCTTGACCTGTTCGGCCGTGATGGTCGGTGGCATCGAGAGCTCCTGCTTGGCGGTGACGACGTCGAGCAGCGCCGGGCCGTTGTGGGCCAGCATCTCGGTCATCGCGCCCGGAAGCTCGCCGGGATCCTCGACGCGTTTGGCAAAGATGCCCATCGCACGCGCCATCGCCGCGAAATCGGGATTCTCCAGATCGACATTGGTGTCGACGAAGCCCGCCGCCTTCATCTCCAGCGCGACGAAGCCGAGCACGCCGTTGTTGAACACGACGATTTTCACCGGCAGCTTCATCTGCGTCAGCGTGATCAGATCGCCCATCAGCATGGTGAAGCCGCCATCGCCCGAGAGCGAGATGACCTGACGGCCGGGCTGCGAGGCCTGCGCGCCGATCGCCTGCGGCATCGCATTGGCCATCGAGCCGTGCACGAACGAGCCGATCAGCCGGCGGCGACCGTTCATGTCGAGATAGCGCGCGGCCCACACCGTCGGCGTGCCGACATCGGCGGTGAACACGGCATCGTCGGAGGCGTGATCGCTGATGACTTTTGCAAGATATTGCGGATGGATCGGTTTGCTGCCCGGCGTGCCCTTGGCCAGCGAGTCCAGGCCTTCACGCGCCTTCTTGTAATGCGCGACGGCATCGTCGAGATGTTTTCGCTGGGTCTTGGCCTTGAGCAGCGGCAGCAGCGCCTCGACGGTGAGCTTGACGTCGCCGACGAGGCCGAGGTCGATCTTGGCACGGCGGCCAAGATTTTCAGGACGAATGTCGATCTGCGCGATCTGGCAATCGGTCGGGAAGAACTGCTTGTAGGGGAAATCAGTGCCGAGCATCACCAGAGCGTCGCAGGCATGCATGGCGGCGTAGCCGGAGGAGAAGCCAATGAAGCCGGTCATGCCGACGTCATAGGGGTTGTCGTACTCGACATGCTCTTTGCCGCCGAGCGCATGCACGATCGGGCTCTTCAGCGCTTCGGCGAGCTGCATCAGCGGCGCATGCGCGCCGGCGCAGCCGCGGCCACAGAACAACGTGATGCGCTCGGCGCCGTTGAGGAGGTCCGCGAGCGCCTTCAATTCATCAGCTTGCGGCACCACCTTCGGCGCCGACAATGCAAGCCCGCGATTCGTCGACAGTGCGCGCTTCGGCGGCGTGCGGAAGGCGACGTCGCCAGGCATCGCGACGACGGCGACGCCGCGCAATCCGACAGCCGCGCGGATGGCGTTTTCCAGCACGAAAGGAAGCTGGCTCGGATCCGAGATCATCTCGCAATAATGGCTGCATTCGCGAAACAGGTTTTGTGGATGGGTTTCCTGAAAATAGCCGCCGCCGATCTCGGCTGACGGAATCTGCGCCGCAATCGCCAGCACGGGGACGCGGCTGCGATGCGCGTCGAACAGGCCGTTGATCAGATGCAGATTGCCGGGGCCGCAGGAGCCCGCGCACACCGCGAGGCTTCCGGTCATCTCGGCTTCGCCGGCGGCCGCGAACGCGGCGACCTCCTCGTGCCGGACATGGATCCATTCGATGGTGCCGCGGCGGCGCAGCGCCTCGGTGATCGCGTTCAGGCTGTCGCCGACGATGCCGTAAATGCGCTTGACGCCGGCCTGTTCGAGCGTTGCCACGAACAGATCGGCCACGTTGTTGATCGCCATGTCGGTCTCCTGATCTCACAGATGCAGCAAGATAGGATAACGCGCGACCGTGACGGCATCACGGCTTGTTTATTGGCGGATCAGTCTTTCGCAATCGCCCGATCGTAGGCCGCAATCGTCGCCTTCGCGCGCGCGGAGACATCGGCGGCCGTCATGCCGGGCTTGTAGAGGCTGGAGCCGAGCCCGAACGCGGTGACGCCGCCCTTGATGTACTCCGCAAAATTCTGGTCGGAGACGCCGCCCACCGCGGCGATCATCACGCCCGCCGGCAGCACGGCTTTGATCGCGGCGATGCCGGACGCACCGAGCACGCTTGCCGGAAAGAACTTTAAGCCCGATGCGCCGGAGCGCGCGGCAAGCAGCGCTTCGGTGGGTGAGAATACGCCAGGCAACGAGACCATGGCGTACTGATGTGCACGCGTGAGCACCTGCGTATCGACATTCGGCGAGACCATCAGCTTGCCGCCGACGTCGTTGAGACGATCGACATCTGCGGTGGCGAGCACCGTGCCGGCGCCGATTAGCACATTGGCCGGCGCGAGTTTTGCGGCAGTCCCGATCGAACGGAACGGATCGGGCGAATTCAGGGGGATCTCGATCGCGGTCATGCCGGCGTCGATCAACACACCCACAATGGCCTCGGTCTCCTCCGGCTTGACGCCGCGCAGGATCGCGACCAGCGGACGCTTCATCGGCGGAAAGGGAACGGTCATCTCAAAAATCCTTCCTAACTCGTCCAGATCGCGGCCGCCGCCATCGACAGGCCGCGGCGGACGGCTTCATCCGCATCGATCGGCTGCACGGTGACCGACAGCGCGTCGAAGGCGTGCCGGTACAGCATCGCCAGCCGCCCCGAGGCAATCAGCGTGATGCCCGCTTGCGGCACAGAGCCGGAGAGACCTGCCGCAAGCTCCACGCCGATCAACGTGCCCGACAATGTCTCGCGCGCCGCGGCCGGCGTGCCGCCGAACAGCAACTGCCGCGACCGCGCAGTGAACAGGAGATTGGCCGCGAAGGCCGGCGCGTCATAGGCGGCTTTCACCGCCGCCTTGAAGCTCGCGATGTCCTCGGCGTCATCGGCATTGGCAACCGCAAGTGACAAGATCGTCTCGCGCGAGACCACGCTGAAGAGCTCGCCGGTCATGAACGTCGAAAAATGCGCGACCGTGCCGTCCTTCACGCGCACCCATTTCGAATGGGTGCCGGGCATGCAGACCAGCGCCTCGCCGGCGGCCTCGAGCCCGAGCGCGCCGAGCAATTGCGTCTCTTCGCCGCGCATCACGTCCGGCGCTCTGGCGTCGCGCCGCGCGATGCCGGGCAGGATGCGGATGTCGCGCGGCTCGCCCGGCACGCGCGCGGCGTGCTTCAGGATGGCCGCGAGCGGAGCTGGTGTGTCGACATAGCCGGCCTCGACCCAGCCGGTCTTGGCGCCGGCCATGCCGCAGACGAGAACGGGCAGATGAGCGGGCGCCTCGACCGCGGCAAGATGCGATTGCAGCACGGCTGCGAAGCCGGCCTTGGCCGCCGCCAGCATGCCCTCATCGCTGCGGCGCTCCGCCAGCACCTGACCGGCGCGGTCGACCAGCCACAGCCGAAAACTGCTGGTGCCCCAGTCCACGGCGACATAGGCGGGTTCGGTCATCTCGACGCGTATCCTTGGTCTCACGGGCAAGACGCCGTCTCGCGACAATGAGACGGCGATGCGCAAATCTGCCCCGGGATATCGGCTATTGCGGCCGCAAACCAGCCTTTTCTCGCAGGTCCGAGGCGCGGGGCGCGCTAGCCCACCGCTTGCGAAGCGGTGGCACACCGCTTGCTAAAGCGTCTCCACTCACATCCGTGAACCGCGCAACAAGACGCGTCAATTTTGGAGAGGAAACCCATGGAGATCGGCTATTTCACGATGCCTTCGCATCCGCCGGAGTGCGGCCTGAAGGAAGGAAACGACTGGGACCTGCAGGTCATGCGCTGGCTCGACGAGCTCGGCTATCAGGAGGCCTGGGTCGGCGAGCACCATACCGCGCCCTGGGAACCCAATCCCACGCCGGACCTCCTGATCGCGCAGGCGCTGATGCAGACCAAGAATATCCGCATCGGGCCGGGCGGCTTCCTGCTGCCCTATCACCATCCCGCCGAACTCGCCAACCGCGTCGCGATGCTCGACCACCTCTCGGAAGGCCGGCTCAATTTCGGCGTCGCTGCCTCGGGGCTGCCGAGCGACTGGGCGATGTTCAACGTCGACGGCATGAGCGGACAGAACCGCGACATGACCCGCGAGGCGCTGGAGATCATCCTGAAGCTTTGGTCTGATCCCGCACCCTTCACCTACAAGGGCAAGTTCTGGACGGTGACCAAGCCTGACACGATGTTCGACTTCCTCAAGCCGCACATCAAGCCGTTGCAGGCCCCGCATCCGCCGATCGGCGTTGCCGGGCTCTCCAAGAACTCGGACACCTTGAAGCTCGCGGGCGAGCGCGGCTTCATCCCGATGAGCCTCAACCTCAACCCGGCCTATGTCGGCAGCCATTGGGACTCGGTCGAGATTGGCGCTGCGAAAACCGGCCGCAAGCCGAACCGGCAGGACTGGCGGCTGGTGCGCGAGGTGTTCGTCGCCGACACCGATGAGGAGGCCTGGAAGCTCTCGACCGGCGACATGATGGGCCGGATGATGCACGAGTACTTTTTGCCGTTGCTCGGCCATTTCGGCTTCAAGGACTATCTGAAGCATGCGCCCGACGTGCCCGACAGCGACGTGACGGTCGAATATTGCGCCAAGCGGAACTGGATCGTCGGCTCCCCCGCGACCGTCGCCGAGAAGATCGAGAAGATCTACGACGAGGTCGGCGGCTTCGGCGTGCTGCTGGTGTTCGGCTTCGACTACAAGCACAAGCCGGAGGCGTGGCGCCACTCGCTCTCGCTGCTCAGCAACGAGGTGATGCCGCGCCTGAAGCATCTCGGCTCCGCGAAGAAGGCGGCTTGACGGGGGTGCGGGTGCGGCGCGAACCTGCCGCACCCGCATTCATTTCGGAGATTTTTGGCGTGAGCGTCGACGCAAAGGATTTCAAGCAGGCGATGCGCCAATGCGCCGGTGCCGTGGCGCTGGTCACGGTCGGTGCCGAGCACGGCAAGCGAACCGGGCTGACGGTGACCTCGGCCTGCTCGCTATCGGACAATCCGCCGTCGCTGATCGTCTGCGTCAATCGTAACGCCAGCGCGCACACGCGCATCCGCGAGGAAGGTGCGTTTGCGATCAATTTCCTGCACGAGGATCACGCGCTGCTGGCGCTCACCTTCAGTGGCCAGAAGGGCGTCAACGGCGACGACCGTTTTGCGTACGGGCAGTGGACGCGCGGGGCGACGGGCGCACCGGTGTTGACGGATGCGGTGGCAGCGTTCGACTGCGTGCTGGCGCAGGAATTCGAGACGACGACGCATTCGATCTTCGTCGGCGAAGTGCGCTACGTGTCGCATTCCGACGGAGCCGCGCCGCTGGTGTATCTGCGCAGCAGTTTCCACGTGCCGCACGAAATCCGCGGCACCGTTTCAGTCGGCGACCTCGATTCGCGGCATCTGAGCTGGACGGATTTTTCGTGAAGTAGCGCCCCAAACTCGCTGCTCTTCCCTTCTCCCCTTGGAGAAGGTGGCGCGAAGCGCCGGATGAGGGTATCTATCCACGAATTCAGAAGCAAGAGAGGCACGTGCGGAGAGAGCCCCCTCACCCGTCTCGCCGCTCTCGCGGCGAGCCACCCTCTCCCACAAGGAGAGAGGGGAAGAACACTCGCCGCAAGCGACCGGGCACTACTGCGCCGTCTCGATCTTCAACTGCTTGATCTTCCGATACAGCGTCGCGCGGCTGAGCTTCAGCGCACGCGCTGCCTCAGTCACGCGGCCACCGTGCTTGCGCAAGGCTTCCACGATCGTCGCGCGTTCAGCCGCTTCGAGGTCCGGCTCCGTCCTCCCGCCAAACGGCGGCAGATCGAGATCGGCATCGGTGATGACACCGTTCTCCGCCGTGCAGCCGGCGAGCCGCAGCACGTGGCGGAGCTGGCGCATGTTGCCGGGATAAGAATAGGCCGAGAGCAGCGACCAGGCTTCTTCGGAGAGCCGGCAATTCGGCGCCTCCTCCCTCGCGATCTGGCGAATGATATCGTCCCTGTCCGCGCGCTCGCGCAGAGCCGGCAGCCGTACCTCCATGCCGCGGAGACGAAAATAGAGGTCAGCGCGGAAGGCGCCCTGCTCCGCCATGCGGCCGAGATCTCGATGAGTGGCGCTGATCAGGCGGATATCGACCGGCACCGGCTTCAGCGCGCCGAGCGGCCAGACCTCGCGATTCTCCAGCACGCGCAACAGGCGCGTCTGCAGTGCGATCGGCATGTCGCCGATCTCGTCGAGGAACAGCGTGCCGCCGTCGGCCTGCGCGATCAGGCCCTTCGAGCCGTCACGCCGCGCGCCGGTGAAGGCGCCGGCCTCGTAGCCGAACAGCTCGGCGTCGATCAGGCTCTCCGGCATCGCCGCGCAATTCAGCGCGACATAATTGTTGCGGGCGCGGTTGCTGGCGACGTGAATGGCGCGTGCGAACACATCCTTACCGACACCGGTCTCACCATGCAGCAGCACCGGCAGATTGTGATCGCCGATGCTTCTGAGCCGTTTTACGCTTTTGATCAGGCCAGGGTCGCAGCCGGCAAGCCGGTGCAGCGCGTCGAAGCGGTTGACTGGCCCGTCACGACGCGGCGCATGCGATTTCGCGCGCAGCGGTGGCGCGACATGCCCCCGCCCCAGCGCACTGCCATCCGCTCGGCGCAGCTCGACGACCTCGTCCGCACCACGCGCAGCATGATGATCGAACTTGATGTAGCGCGACAGATCGATGCCGGAGGCGATCAGGCCGTCGGTGAGGCCCAGCAGCGCACGCGCCGAGCGGCAGGCACCGACGATGCGGCGGTCGTCATCATAGGCGAGCAAGCCGCTGCCGCCGTCACCCGGCACGGTCGCGATCCAGGCGTCGCGGAAATAACCGCGGAAGATTGCGCCCTCCATCCGCCGGGTCGCTTCCATCGTCACTGCAAGCGCCAGCTGATGCGCGGCGCGCTCGAGGTCCTCGCGGCAGGAGGTGATGTTGATGGCGCCGGCAAGACATCCGGCCTGGTCGAACAGCGGCGCCACGGCGCAGGAGAACATGTGCCATTGCGCGCGAAAGTGCTCGTCGCGATGAACGAGGATCGGTTTCTGCTCGGCCAGCGCAGTGCCCAACCCGTTGGTGCCCTCGAAAGCCTCCGCAAAGTTCGAACCGGTGTAGATCTTCCAGTCCATGAACAGCCGTGCGTCGGCCTCGCCCGGCAGACGGCTGAACAGCATGGTCGCGTTGGCGTCGGCCAGATTAACGCAATAGCCGGCATCGCGCAGCACGCGGGCGAGATCGTCCAACTCGGGCGTGAGAAGCCGAATCGTCTCTTCCATCGGCTCGGCGACATGCCGCACCTCTGACTCGGTGAGCGTCTGCGGCGGGCCTAGTCGAGCGGGATCGAGCTTGTGGCTGATCAGGCAGCGCCGCCAGGAATTAGCGATGCGCGACGATGCGTCCACGTCGGCCACGTGGTTGGCGACGGACAAGACACGGGCGACATGGTTCGAGGCCGAAAGGCTGGCCATCGCGGACGTCTCCACCCTGTATTATTGTGCAAAGTCTGGCACCACAGGCGGGGATGTCAATCGGGAACCGGGACGCATCTATTGCTGCACCGCCCTCACCACGTGTCGATGCATGGCCGCTTCTTCGTCGTCCTCGGTTCCGGCTTTGGTACCGAGCGCAAGCCCGCCATGATCCAACGCCGCGTCTCGGCGGGATCGATGACGTTGTCGATCTCGAACACCGAGGCGATCGAGACCGCCTTGCCGTTGGCATAGAGCTCTGCGACCTTGTTGCGGTAGTAGGTCTCGCGCTCCTCGGGGTCGGCGATCGCTTCCATCTCCTTGCGGAAGCCGAGGCGGACATAGCCTTCAAGCCCCATGCCGCCGAACTCGCCGGTCGGCCAGGCCGCCGTGAAGAACGAGGCGTGGAAGCCGCCGCCGATCATCGACTGCGCGCCCAGCCCATAGCCCTTGCGCAGCACGATGCCGAACAACGGCACCGTGAGGCTCGCGCCTGTTACGAACACGCGCGAGACGTGGCGCACGATCGCCGTCTTCTCGGCTTCGGGGCCAACCATGAAGCCCGGCGTATCGCAGAGCGAGACGATCGGCAGGTCGAAGGCGTCGCAGAGCTGGAGGAAACGTGCGGCCTTGTCGCCGGCATCGGCATCGATGGCGCCGCCGAGATGGCGCGGATTGTTGGCAATCAGGCCGAACGGTTTTCCCTCGATACGAATCAACGCGGTGATCATGCCGATGCCGTAGTCGCGGCGCAGCTCCAGCACGGAACCCTTGTCTGCGACGAGATCGATCACGCTGCGGATGTCGTAGACGCGCAGGCGGTTCTCGGGGATCGCACGGCGGAGCAGGCGCTGGTCTGCGGCTTCCCAGTCCGACACCGCGCCCTGGAAATAGGACAGATATTTTTGCGCGGCGGATGTGGCCTCCTCCTCGTCCTCGACGAGGACGTCGATGACACCGTTCGGCGACTGGAACGCAACAGGGCCGACCTCGGCCGGATGATAAACGCCGAGGCCACCGCCTTCGATCATGGCGGGGCCGCCCATGCCGATCGAGGCGTTCTTGGTCGCGATGATGACGTCGCAGCAGCCGAGCATCGCGGCGTTGCCGGCGAAGCAATAGCCGGAGACCACACCAATCACAGGCACGAGACCGGAGAGCCTCGCGAACTGCACGAAGGATGGGCCATCGAGGCCGGTCATGCCGAGCCGGTCGGTATCACCCGGACGGCCGCCACCGCCTTCGGCGTAAAACACCAGCGGCACCCGCCAGTCTTCCGCCAGCGTCAGCATGCGATCGATCTTCTTGTGGTTCATGTGGCCCTGCGTGCCCGCGAGCACGGTATAGTCATAGGCCACGACGACGCAGCGCGCGGCATCGGGGCCGAACTCTTCGGCGTTGACGGTGGCAACGCCCATGACGAGGCCATCGGCCGGCGTGTTCTTGATGAGATCGTCGAGCTTGCGGCGGCGGCGTTGCGCCGCGATCGCGAGGCTACCATATTCCATGAACGAGCCGTCGTCGACCAGCTGCGCGACGTTCTCGCGGGCGGTGCGCTGGTTGGTGTTGCGGCGCCGCTCGACCGAGGCCGGCCGGTTGGCATCGAGCGTGTTGGCCTGGCGCGCGATCAGTTCGGCAAGATCCGGCCGGATGTGGTCAAGATCGATGTCGGCTTCCGCTGCCGAACTATCAGCCGCGACGTCGAGCGGCTCGAGATACATGATGGGATCGCCATGCATCAGCGTGACGCCGTCACCGGCAGCGATCTTCATGACGCGGCCGCCCTGCTCAGCCATGACGAGATGCTCCATCTTCATGGACTCGATCACGGCGAGCTGCTGGCCGGGACGCACGATCTCGCCTTCCTTCACTTGGATGGTGACGATGGTCCCTTGCAAGGGTGCCGCGACCATCACCGCGCCTTCGGGCACGATCTGCGCGACGTGCGCCTCGGTGCCGTGGCCGCCGCTCCGCTCGGCCGCGGCAAAGTAGAGCGGCTTGGCCGCGCCATCGGCCTCCTCGACGAGCCTTGCGATATTGCGGTCGATGAAGTCGGTCGCGATGCGGTTGGTCCTGAAATCAGGATGCGCCAGCACCGCCTGGAGGAAGGCGATGTTGGTGACGACGCCGTCGATCCGGAATTCGCGCAAGCTCCGCGAGGCTTTTGCCACGACGTCATGCCAGGCCTCGCCGGGCGTATGCACGATGACTTTTGCAAGCAGCGAGTCGAAGGCGGCGCTGGTCTTGTAGCCGGCATAACCAAAACTATCGACGCGCACGCCCGGCCCCGACGGCGGCTCGAACACGGCCAGCACGCCGCCGGTCGGATGCGTCGCGCCTGTTGCGTCCAGCGTCTCCATATTGACGCGCAGCTGCATGGCATAGCCGCGCGGCTTCGGGATCGATCCTTGCGCCAGACCGAGCGAAGCGAGCGAGCTGCCGGCGGCGACCGCAAGCTGGGCGCGGACGAGATCGAGGCCGAGCACCTCTTCCGTCACGGTGTGCTCGACCTGGAGCCGCGGATTGGCCTCGATGAAGGCAAAGCTGTCGTCGGCCGCGCCGTCGACCAGGAATTCGAAGGTGCCGAGATTGTCGTAAGACGCCGCGGTCGCGAGCTGCTTCGCAGCGTCGATGATGCGACCGCGCAGGGCATCTCCCAGCGACGGGCTCGGCGCCACCTCGATCAGCTTCTGGTGCCGGCGCTGGATGGTGCATTCGCGCTCCCAGAGATGGGAGATGGCGCCATGGCGATCGCCGATGATCTGCACCTCGATGTGACGCGCCTGCCGGATCAGCCGCTCGGCATAGACGCCGTCGAAGCCGAACGCCGCCTTGGCCTCGGACTGGCAGCGCGCATGGGCTTCCTCGAGATCGGCTGCATTCTCCACGACACGCATGCCGCGGCCACCGCCGCCGGCCATCGCCTTGATCACGATCGCTGCGTGGCTGCCGAGCGAGGCGAAAAATGCCGTGATCTCCTCGAGGCTCGACGGCCCGCTGGTGCCGGCGATGATCGGCACGCCGCAGCGTTTTGCCAGTTGCCTCGCCGCGACCTTGTCGCCGAACAGTTCGAGCGCGGTCACCTTCGGCCCGACGAAAATGATGCCCGCGTCAGCGCAGGCTGTCGCGAACGCCGCGTTCTCGCTCAGAAAACCGTAGCCGGGATGCACGGCATCGCAGCCGGCGCTCTTCGCCACCTTCACCACCGCCTCGATATCGAGATAGGCCCGCGCACCGCGGCCGGGAATTTCGACGGCATCATCGGCGACGCGCACATGCAACGACAGCGCGTCGTCAGCGGGATGGATCGCAATCGTTGCGATGCCGGCATCGGCCGCCGCGCGTGCGATGCGGATGGCGATCTCGCCCCGGTTGGCAATCAGGAGCTTCTTGAACGACATGCGGGGTCTCCATGCCGCGCAACAACGCGCGGGTCGGCAGGTTCGATGATCCTGCTTCTTCACTTTAGCCGCAACCGTCAAGGGCGGGAAAGCCAGTCGCCATGACCGGTCCCGCAAGCCGGAATATCAGTTACCAGCGCGCGCCGTGATGAGGCGAATAATCCGCGCCACGGCAGACGGGATCGGCGCAATGATCGGAACGGTGAACATCGGCTGCAGTTCACGCGCAGCTTCGCCCAGCGGGCCACCGCCGATGATGACGGCCTCAGCGCCGTCCTGCGCGATGCAGGCCTCGGCCGCGCCGGCAAGCGCCGCGCGCAGCCGCGCCGGATCGCGCATCAGTTCTTGCGGATCGCCGTCGGCAAAGCGCGTGCCGGTGTAGCGCGAACGCAATCCCAGCGCGTCCGGCAATGCGTCGATCTTCGATTTGAGCAGCGGCGTCGTGGTCGCCACGCCGAAACTGCGGCCATCCTGTGCAGCCTCCAGCATCGACGATTCGCCGATGCCTGCCGCGGGCAGCTTCATCGCCCCCTTGATCCCGGCGAGGCCCGGATCGCCGAACGCCGCAACAATGATGCCGCCGCAAGAAGCCTGATGCGCCCGCGCGATCTCCTCGACCTCGGGCGCAGCCGCCTCGAGCGCGTCCGGCGTCACGATCATCGACGATGCCCGCGTCGCCGTGGCGCCCACGACGTCGAAGCCGTCAGTGGCGGCAGACTTCGCAATCGCCACCATCATCGCGGTGGTCGCCCCATTACTGTTCGGATTGATCAGGAGGATGCGCGCGCGGCGATCGGAGTTTTGGCCCATCCTCCTGCTATACTAGGCCGCGCGCACGCCGGCAACGAAGGCGCTGACCTCGTCCTCGAGCGATTGCAGCTTCTGCGACAACCGGCCACTCGATTGCAGCACGAGACCGGCGGCCTGGCCGGTCTCGACCGTCGCATCGGTCACGCCGGAGATGTTGTGCGAGACCTGGTCGGTGCCGGAGGCGGCCTCCTGCACACTGTGCGCGATCGCCTGCGTCGCGGCGCCCTGCTCCTCGACCGCGGCTGCGATCGACGAGGAGATCTCGTTGACCTCCATGATGGTCTTGCGAATGCTCTCGATGTTGCCGACGACCTGGTTGGTCTCGGCCTGGATCGCGGTGATCTGCGCGCCGATCTCGTCGGTCGCCTTCGCGGTCTGGCTCGCCAGCGACTTGACTTCGCTCGCGACCACGGCAAAGCCCTTGCCGGCCTCGCCCGCACGCGCGGCCTCGATGGTGGCGTTGAGCGCAAGCAAATTGGTCTGCGAGGCAATCTGGTTGATGAGGTCGATGACCTCACCGATCTTGTGCGCGGCGGCAGCGAGCCCCTGCACGGTGTCGTTGGTGCGCTGACCGTCGGCGGCGGCTTTGTCAGCCACCGAAGCTGCCTGCGCGACGCGCTGGCTGATCTCGGTGATCGAGGCCGACAACTGACCGGCGGCGGAGGCCACCGTCTGCACGTTGCTGGAGGCCTGCTGGCAGGCGGTCGCGACGAAGCTGGCGCGGTCGGTCGCCTTGTTCGCGGTCTCCGACATGCCTTGCGCGGCCTGCTGCATCGCGCGCGCCTCGTTGAAGACGTCGCGGACGACGGCCTGAACGCTCGCCTCGAACTTGCCGGCGAGGTCGGTCATCGTCCTGCGCTTCTCGTCGTCGGCCCGCTGCTTGGCTTCCTGCTGTTCGGCATGCATCCGGCCCACGGCGGACGCATTGTCCTTGAACACGGCAAGCGCCTTGGCGAGCCCGCCGACCTCGTTGCTGCGGTCGGTGTAGGGCACCTCGAACGCACTGTCGCCGGCGGCGAGACGCTCGGTCAGCGCGGTGATTTTTGCGAGCGGCCGGGTGACGCTGCGGCCGATCACGAAGGACGCGCCGAGCACCAGCACGAGCACCGCAAGACACACAAGGCCGAACGTCATTGCATCCTGCCGGAACACGGCGTCGACGTCGTCGAGATAGATGCCGGTGCCGATGATCCAGCCCCAAGGCGCAAAACCCTTCACATAGGAGATTTTCCCGACCGGCTGGTCGAAGCCGGGCTTGGGCCAAAGGTAGCTGTAGAAGCCCGCCCCCTGTTTCTTGACAACGTCAACGAAGCCGACGAACAGCGCGTTGCCGGATGGATCCTTCATCCCCGAGAGATCCTTGCCGTCGAGCTCGGGCTTGATCGGGTGCATGACCATCTTGGGGGCCATGTCGTTGATCCAGAAGTACTCGACCTTGTCGTAACGAAGGCTCTTGATCTCGGCGATCGCGCCGGCTTGCGCCTGCTCACGCGTGAGTTTTCCGTCGCTCTCGAGCTTCTGGTAATGCGCCAGGATGCCGTAGCCGACATCGACCATGTGCTGTGTCTTGGCCTGGCGGTCGGAAATCATCTGCGTGCGCAGAGTCGAGAGCGCGATCGGCGCCAGCGCGATCATGCCGAGAAGGCCGATGCCGACAATCAGGACCAGCTTGAAACTGATACGGGAGAAAATCATCGGTGCTCACAACAATTGGCGGGGGCTGATATGCCATTTTATCCCGATCGCCTTAGCAAACCTTTAAGCATTCGGGTTCCCGAAGGTCCGCAAAAGTACCGGAAGCGGGCGCGGCGATCGCTTGGGGTGACCTCGCGTTCGAGTGCGCGCATTTTAGAATTCGTCGACATTCACACCTCCGCGAAATCTAGAAGACCTCGATATCGGCCTTCCCGACGTTGACTTGCACGAGCCTCTGGCGGAACGATCGGCGCAGATATTTTGCGCCCGACGCGGCGTGAGCGCAGCCAAAGGCCGGAAGCTCAATGCATCAATCGACATCCGCCAAATCGCTCGACCTTCCCGCGCTGTGTGCTGCGGAACGGCTCTTCATCTGGGGATTCCGCGCCAAGGCGCGCAGCGGAACGGCCGTTCCGACCGCAGCCGACATCCAGCAGGTCTACGACCATTTTCGCGTCGGCGACGCGGTGCCTTCGCTGGAATCCATCATCGAGATCTTTGCCTGCACGGCGCATACGGCCATCGAGGTTCATTGCCCCACCTGTCCGCGCATGTCGGAGAGCGAGCACGGAATGTTGCACGCCATCGCCGCCGCACAGCAGGAGCGCCTCGATGTCGCGCGCGAGCAGTTCGAAAACTGGCTGCCGCCCGTCGGTGCGGATTGGGCGCTGGCGCCGGTCCGGGGGCTTGCGACGATCTTCCGCATGGCGGGCCTCATCCTGCCCGACCGGCGCGTTCAATCGTTCGACCTTGGGCGGACGATGGCGATGAAGAGCTGGCTTGTTGGAAGCCCCACACTGCATTGACGGGATCGCCATGATGCTGGACGCGTGCGGTTCTGTGGCAGCCCCGGAGACCAGCCAGCCGCGGCTCTGTCCGCTGCAAGCTGCGCTTTCGACGCGGCCCAACGTCGAAAGCTATGATGAGTTCTGCCGTGTCGTGCTGTCGCTGTTCCGCTTCATTGGTGCTGCCTACGCGACCGGCACGTCGGATTGCTGGGAGGCGGCCTATCGCTTTGCAGACGAGGCGCCTGATATCGCCGACAGTCCGCTGCTGGTCGCGCGCGCTGCCGCGCTCGTCAGGATCCTGCGCAGCGGACGGCCGTGCGAGCTGTGCTTCATGCCGCCGTCGTGCCGGCGCCTGTCAAAGGACGAGGCAGAGTTGATGCGGCTGCTGGCGGTCGCGCGCAGCAAGCAGCCTGGTGAACTCGCATCCATCGTGTGCCAGTTCGTCGGCAACGAGAACGAGATCGCGACGATTCGGGCCGTCAACGCGCTCGCCTTGTGCTGATGCTTTGATGGGTTCTACTCGCAACGAAAGCCGTCCTGCGCTATCGACATCGTCATGGCGGCACAGTGCTCGATGCCCGCCATGAAACCTCCAGACGACCCCGGCGATCACCACCGCTGGGGTCGTCGCTCTCGTATGATCGCCTAGCTGCCTTTCTTGCCGAGCACGAGATCGATCGTGTGAGCGGCAATCTTGCGCAACTGAGGTTCGTCGCCGAAGGCGCGTTCGAGCACCGCGAGACCGCGCGTCACCGTGATGATATGCAGCGCCGCGGCCGCGGGATTGCCGTTGAATTCGCCGCGCTCTGCGCCTGCCGACAACGTATCCTGAACGAGCGCTGTGATGCGCGAGACGAGGTTCGCAAAGGCCTGGCGCGCGTCATCGTCCAAACCTTCGCCCTCAGCCGCGCCAAGCTCCATCAATCCGCGCGTGGTCGGACATCCCCGTGGCGGGATGCCGGAGCGGAAGTTGGTGATGGTGAGGTCGAGGAACGCGGTGAGGCGCTTTCGCAACGAGCCCGCACTGAGTGCCTTTTGCAGGGCGATGAGATAGTCGCCCGCATAGCGCTCATAGGCCTGGAGGAACAGCGCCTCCTTGCTGCCGAAGGCATTGTAGAGGCTGCCGCGCTGGACGCCGGCATCGCGGGCGATGTCCGACAGCGAAGTGCCGCGCACGCCCTTGCGCCAGAACTGGTCGAACGCGATGCGCAGGACGTCGTCGTGATCGAACTCGCGTGGTCTCAAATCGGGCTCCGCGGAAAATATTTGACACGGTGTCAAGAACATGATTTATCGACATCGTGTCAAAAACCAATTGGGATTGATAGCCCGCTTCGTCAATGGGCCAAACGGCCGGCTCGCCACGCGTCCCGGCCAATCGGCCTCGCATGCAAAGGGACCAGCTCATGCCGCTCCTCCACATCTCGATGCGCACTGGCAAGCCTGAAGCGTACCGGCAGGCGATCCTCGAGGGCCTCTATCGCGCCATGCGCGAGGCGCTGAACGTGCCCGAGGGCGACGAGTTCATGACCATCAGCGAGCTTTCGCCGGCAAACTTCCGCTGCGGCAATGCCTACGGCGTCAATCGCAGCGACGACGCCGTGCTGATCCAGATCACCGTGTTCGCCTCGCGCACGGCGGAGCAGAAGAAGGCGCTCTACCGGCGGATCGCGGAGTTGCTCGGCGAAAGTCCGGGCATCCGGCCAGAGGACGTGTTCGTCAACGTGCTCGATGCGCCCAAGGAAAACTGGTCCGTCGGAAACGGAGTCGCGCAATTTGCGTGAAGCGGCAACAGCTTCATCCCGCAACGCACGCTTCCATGATCCCGTCGAGTTCGGCTTTCGAGAGCACGCCGAGCTCGGCGATGAAGACGATCCGCGCCCGCGGCACGCCTGCCGGTAGCGCCTCACCCGGCGCCAGCGTCGCGCGGCCGGCGGCGAACTGAAACACCATCTGGCGGCCGGGCTGCTCGATCGTCTCGAACAGGCCTTTTGCGCGGGCGAGTTTTGGGGCCAGCTTGCCGATCGCCTGTTGCAGGCGCGGCAGCGAGAGCGGACGTTCCGAAGTCCAGCTCAGTGTCTCGAAGCGGTCTTCTGCCGGACGTTTCGGCCCGGGCTCGCGCGGCGCGGGCGCACGATCGACGTTCGCGGGGAACAGCAGGGCTGACGGAATCTCGCCGTGTTTTGCATCGACTACCACAGCAGGGACGCGCTGCGCGCGGATGGCCTCGCGTATGCGGACACCCGCGCCCTCGTCCGCCAGGTCCAGCTTGCTCAAGGCTACAATATCGGCGACGCGCAGCTGCGAGCGCTGGAGCGCGTCGTCGAGCGCCGACGGCGGCGTCCCCGCGTCCATCACGCACAGCACCGTCTCCAACGGCGCCTCGCGCAGGATGACGGGGTCCATCAAATTGCGGACGATGTCGGAGGGATCGGCGACGCCGCTGGTCTCGATGACGATATATTCGGGCTTCGGATCGCGCCGCAGCAGCGTCGAGAGCGTGCGCAACAGATCACTTTCGAGCGTGCAGCAGATGCAGCCATTGGCAAGGCTGACCACGCCGTCGCTTGCGCCCACGATCAGCTCCGCGTCGATGTTGATCGCGCCGAAGTCGTTGACGACCGCAGCGATCCGCCGTCCCTCGGCGTTCGCCAGCAGATGGTTGACGATCGTGGTCTTGCCCGCCCCCAGAAAGCCCGTCACCAGGAGAATGGGGACCGGCATGGATCAGCTCTCGACGACGGGACGGCGCACGGGCTTTCCGGGCCGCGCGGTCACGTCCAGCACACCGTCGCTGATCAGCGGCTGGCCGCTGACCACGAGATGCCGCACGCCATCGGACGGACGGTTCATCGCCGTGAAGGTCGCGCGGTCCGAGAGCTTCTCATAGTCGAACACGACGATGTCGGCATCGGCGCCCTGCGTGAGCCTGCCCTTGGCCCGCATCGCGGGCGTGCTCTGTGACAGGATTTCGGCCGGGATCAGCGCGCATTTGCGCACGCCTTCCAGCAGCGACACGGTCTTGCGCTCGCGCACCCATTCGCGGATGAACTTTGTGAAGCAGCCGGCCGAGCGCGGGTGCGAGGTCGCATCATCCGGCAGCGGCCAGGCATCGCCGGTGTAAGTCTTGCCGTCCGACGTCGTCCACGGCATCGCGTCGGACGCGATCGCGCCGCCGGGATAGAGCACCGACATGTCGAGCAGATCGCGGTGATGCGCATTGTTGTCGGTGTCGAGGATGTGCCAGAGCACCAGCGAGGACGGCTCCTCAGCCTGCGCCTTGAGCAGCTCCTCGCGGTCGTGGAAGCGATAGCCGTCGGTCACGCGCTGCACGGAGTCGTAGCCGGTGCCGTTGCGCTCGACGAATTGGGGATCGCTGAAGAAGGCGGCGGCCAGCACCGTCGAGCCGGTGCCGTAAGGGTAAGCCTCGACGGTGATCGGCAGGCCCTGCGCCTGCGCCTTGGCGATCAGCACGCGGCAGCGCTCGATGTCGGTCTTGCTCGACGAGTTGAAATGGCAGATGTGCATATGCGCGCCGGTGGCGCCGGCATAGCCGATCAGCCGGATATAGGCTTCCACCGCGCTTTCGGGGTCGATGCGCGACATGAAGGCGACATGGGTGAAGGTCGGCACGTCCTTGGCCGCAGCCAGCTGGCAGACCGCTGTCAGTTCCTGCACGCCGGCGCCCGGCGCATAGGCGTTCAAGATGCCGATACCGATGCCGCCTTCGTTGAGGCCGCGTGTGAGGCGCTCGAGAACGCCTGATACCTCCGCATCGGTTGCCACGTTGTCGATCCAGCGGCGATCGCGCATGGCGTTGCCGAACGCCTCCAGCGAGCTCTCCGCGTTGGAGCCCGTCATCGCGCCGATGCGTGCGAAGGCCCAATTGGTGGCCGCACCGTAGTTCAGCACGCGGCCTTTCCGCGCCTGGCGCTCATACCAGGACCCGACCGGCAGCACGCCGGCCTCGAGATCGAGCGTCGTCGTCACGCCGTCGAACGCCTGCATGCGGTCCGCCGGGATCGATTGGCCATGTGCGTGCAGATCGATGAAGCCGGGCGCCACCACGAGGCCGGTGGCGTCGATCACCCGCTCGGCACCGCCGAGGCCCGTGCCGACAGCGGCGATCTTGCCGTCCACCACCGCCACATCGCCAACCGCGTCCATCCCGCTCGCGGGATCCACCACCCGGCCGCCAGAGATCACCAAACCGCTCATATCGTCACTCCAAAAAGCAGAAAGCCATGCTCCCCCAAAGGCCCGGCGGCAGCGTCGGAGGATGAGAGCGGCCGTATCGCGCACCGTCCCGGCGCGCATAGTGCAGATTTTTGGGGGAACGACCACCGCCGCGGATGCCGATGCTGCATGCCCGTAGGGGGAGGCCGGTGCTCGCGGAAGTGTTCGATTTGGAAAGCCACAACGCCGCGGGCCGGTCGACATGCGCTCGCATTCTCGCGGCATGATTTGCCCGAGCTATGCTTCTCGTCACACCCTCTCGGAAAGAGAGGGCGCAGGGAAGACCGGGCGCCGGCCGGCACCCATAAGACCCCCATGCTGAATGGATGCACACGCAATGCACAGGGGAGACACAGGGCAGCCGAAACCAGTCAAATCTAAATTTCGGTGAAGTAGAATATTTTTATAGAGAGGTTGACGGCGTTTTGGGGTGTTTCGCTCGACAGCCCTCGGCCCGTCGACGGCCCAAACCCTCCTTCAGTATCCACCGCCCTTGTATTGCAAAATGCACTACAACTGCTATATTGGTGGCTGGAGATCTGCCATGCCCCGAGCCGTTAAGCGCAAGGAGCATCCGCTTTCAATGCGGCTGCCGGAAACTGACATCGCCATCATCGACCGGGCAGCGGCGCTGCGCGGACGCTCGCGCACAGACTTCGTACGCGACGCGGCCGTACGCGCGGCCGAGGAGGTCCTGATGGAGACGGCCCCCATTCGGATGAGTTCGGCCGGATTCAAGGCCTTCATGGCGACGCTGTCCGAACCGGCAGCCCCAGTGCCGGAAATGGTTGAACTCTTCCAGCGCGCGGCGCCATGGGAAAGCAAAGCGTTTACGAGCGAAGTGGACGCCGGTTCGCGTGAAGAAAACGCGTCAAAGCAAAAAGCCCGCTCGGGCAAGAGGCGCTGAGGCTTGGCAATCTCCGGCCCCGAACCACTGACGCCGGCTCACCATCTCGACGAATTCTCCTGCGGCAAGCCATCCCTCGACCGCTGGCTCAAGACGCGAGCGCTATCCAACCAGGAGAAGGGCTTCACAGCCGTCATGGTCGTTCATGAGGCAAATCGCGTGATCGGCTATTATGGTCTCGCGCCGACGGCTATCGTGCCCTCATCCCTGCCGCGATCCATACGGACCGGTCAGCCGCCCGACCCCGTGCCCTGCCTGCTGCTGGGACAGCTCGCGACCGATGAGAACTGGATCGGCAAGGGAATTGGCACCGGCTTGCTCAAGCACGCGCTCCAGCGCTGCGTCACGGCCGCAGGCCTGATCGGAGGGCGCGCACTGATTGTCAACGCAATCGACGCCGAAGCTGCTGCGTTCTGGGCACGACGCGGGTTCATTCCGTCAAAAGACGATGCGCTCGTTCTCTTCCGGTCGATTGCAGACATTGCGGCGTCGCTTCGATAGCTTCACGAAATCTTGCGTGAAGAATTTCTCGTTCCGCTCACGCTGACGCTCTACGCGATTGCGGCTGCGGCTTGGAAGTTCTTCAAGACCGGCGTTGCGTTCTGGATGAACATTCAGACCCGCTTCGACGAACCACGAACTGCCTGACGATATCGACGACGAGGCGAAATATCTCGCACTTCCGGACAAGCGCGAACTCGGCCTGGGCAAGCCGCTGGTGCTCGACTTTGCCCGCGAGTTCCTGCCCGACGATTTAGACAACGTCCGTTATTTCTTCAGCAAACGGGGTGCCTATCCGAAGTTCAAGGCCCTGCTCGCCCGGCGCGGCGCGATCGATCGCTGGCACGCCTTCGAGAATGAGGCGACGAAGCGGGCATTGCGCGATTGGTGCGCGCTAAATTCGATCGAAATCATCGACTGATCTGGCGCTCGTTCGGACGCCACGACCATGCAACCGACCGCGAAGCGGCTCCGCCGTCTTCTCGCCCCCATTGTCATTCAGGGAGCTAGGCGGGGCGGCGCTACGGGGCATAGTTCCCGAAGGTTCCATGTGATCATCCGACGTCTCCTGCAACGCGATTCCTATCATTCCGTTTCGCGCCGCGCTCTGCTCGGCGGACTTGTGTCGGCAGGGAGTGCCCTCGCGCTCGGCGGATGCGCCGGCCTGGGTGCGACCGGTGCGCGCTTCGACGCATCGTCCCTCTCCGTTGACCCCACCTTGCTCGTCGCCACCACGCGCAAGCCTGTGAACGGTGGTCGCGCGAAACCCTGGTTCGGGCCGGAGCGCGCGACCGCTATGACGGTCGCACGGGCAAAGCTGGGGGCGCCGGACGAGAGCCGCCTTTCGCTCGCCTCGGTTGGACTTGGCGATTGGCGCCTCGACCGGATCGAGCCGATGTCGGCCGACACTGGCGATCTCGTTGCGCAGGCCGGCGGTGGCGACGTGCTGATCTATGTGCACGGCTTCAAGCAGACGTTCGAGACGGCGGTGCTCGATGCCGCCCATCTCTCCGACGGGATCAAGTTCCGCGGCCGGACCATGGTGTTTTCCTGGCCCTCCAAGGCAGGCCTGTTCGATTATGCCTATGACCGCGACAGCGCGATGTGGTCCCGCGACGAATTCGAGCGCGTGCTCTCTGCGCTGGTGTCGGCTCCAGGCATCGGCCGCGTACACATCGTTGCGCACAGCATGGGAACCATGCTGTCGCTCGAAAGCCTGCGTCAGCTCTATGCGCGATACGGCGACACGGTGACGGGCAAGATCGGCGCGGTGGTGTTTGCCGCGCCTGATATCGACATGGACGTGTTCTCGTCGGCGATCTACCGCATCGGTCCGCTTGCCGGCAAGATCACCGTGATCGCCGCGACGAACGATCGCGCCCTCGCGCTGTCGGGACAAATCGCAGGTGGAATGACCAGGGTCGGCGCCGCCGAGAAGGCCGCCATCGCGCAGCTCGGTGTGCGCGTGGTCGACGCCTCGCAGGAAGGCTGGGGCCTCATCAACCACGATCTGTTTCTGTCGAATGCGGAAGTGCAGCGGGTGATCCGCCGCTCGATCGACGGCACGACGGCGTGAGGGAGCGCCTGTACCGAGCCGTGCGAAGAGCTAGTCCTCGCCCGTTACGGCTCTGGTCGGAAAGGTGGCAGGGTTTTGGAGTGCCCAGTCCTGGACACAAATGGCGCGCCATTCAGGATAAAAGGGAGAACTATTATCTAATTGAAATTGCTATATAACTTCGACGAGGCCTCATGTGCCCAGACGGAGCGCAGCCAGGGCCGTTCGAAAGAGGAAGCGCATTGCGGCATCCGCATGCTCTTCACCGTAGGACAGTACGATTACCCGACTATCTCGCCATGGAGTTGGTCAACGACGACGAATTGCAGCTTGCTGATGGAAGACTTATGTTGTGCCTGTAGTCAGGCAGCCGCCCATCGTATGGCAAGAGTCTGCAGCCAAGACCTCGCGGTGGATGGTTTGCATTCTGCACCGGAGGTGATGTCATGGCCATTGCTCCCACGCTCCAGAAATACCTAGCCGCTGAAAACGTCCAATACGAGGTGATCCCGCACGAACTCCGCATGACGTCCACTGGCACGGCTGAGGCGTGCCATATCTCGGGCGATCGCCTCGCCAAGGGCATCGTGTTGCGGCGCGACGGCGAATATATGCTGGCCGTCTTGCCCGCATCGCATCACCTCCGCCTATCCGACCTGAGGACAACACTCGGTGACAATGTCCACATGGCCGATGAAGCCGAGATCAATCAGCTGTTCCGTGACTGCGCGCATGGTGCAGTTCCTGCCGTCGGCAAATGCTACGGGCTGGATACCATCGTCGACGACAGCATCCAGTCGCAGCCGGATATCTATATGGAAGCCGGCGATCACGAGACGCTGCTTCACATGGGTCACGCTCAGTTTGCGCGCCTGACGGCCAACGTACCGCACGGGCGCTTTAGCGCGCACGACTGAGGATTTTGCGCACCGCCCATTGCCCTTGCGATGCTGGGCGGGAACCCGGCCGCGAAGTCACCGTCGGGAGGCGGCGACAGCGTCGATGCTTGTCGGATCGCCAAGGAATGATGCTTTCTCCTGCGACCTCGCACCAGATCGGTTGTACCGTCAGAAAATGGGGCGCTGCTGCGATCAATGCCTGAAACCCAAGAACGGAGGCTCTCCATGAAAGTCAAAGATGCGATGCACAAGGGCGTCGACTGGGTCAGCCCCAACACTCCTATCGCCGAACTCGCCAAATTGATGCGGGCTCATGACATCGGCTGCATTCCGATTGGCGAGGACGACAAACTGGTCGGGATGGTGACCGACCGCGACATTGTCTGCAAAGGGCTCGCAAGCCACAACTTCGATGCCGGCCGCGCGACGGCGCGCGATGTAATGACTGAAGGCATCCATTGCTGCCGGGAGGACGATGACCTCGCAAAGGCGATGCATCATATGGAGAAGCTGCAGGTCCGCAGGCTGCCGGTCATCAACAAGAGTAAGCGGATGGTCGGCATCATCAGTCTGGGTGACGTCAGCCGTTCCACGTCAGGTGATTTGCTGACCGAGACCGTCAGGAGTGTTTCGGCGCATCACTGAAATACGGCCAGCGCTCCTCTCGCGATCGCCGCTCGATCAGACGTTGAGCCGGGCCATGCGTTTGTCATGCAACCATCGCGCGGCGGGAAAAGCTGCGGCCCGAAGCGCCTCACTCTGCGTCGGTGTAAACGCAAGACGATACAGGCGCGCGTCGATTTGCCGGTGCCGCCGGGCGGTTCGGGTCGGCCAGACGACCGACCGTGAAGTGGCTAATCGACGTGCACAAAGTAGCAAATTCCGCCGATGCGATGCGGAGCCGCATCGTCCAATGTCTTGAAATATCGCGGATTTGGCGCTCCCTAGGGGAATCGAACCCCTGTTTCAGCCTTGAGAGGGCCGCGTCCTAACCGCTAGACGAAGGGAGCGTGAGGGCTAGCCAATAACCTCGAAATTTGTCCGCCGCAAGGACCCGAATGGCCCTTTTAGGGCTCATTGGCAAATTTCAGCTTTCCGGCCGGCTTCAACGTGTGGACGTCAAAGGTGCGGATCTCGGTGACCCCGCCGACATCCAGCGTAACCACGAGGCGGTCGCCGGCGACCCCGGTCGCGACGATCCTGGCGCCCTTGGGCAGGGTCGCTGTGACGTCACTGGCCACCTCCGCCGCCCTTCCCTCCGACTTGAAAAGGCGGTAGCCCACCGCGATCAGGACGGCGCAGATTGCCAGCGCCGTGGTCAACCCCGCGATCAGCATCATCCGCCGCACCCGCGCGAACAGCGCGGCCTGCTCGGGGCTCGGTTCGGGAACAGCGGTATCAGACGTCGTCATGGAAAATTCTGGCTCTGCGCAAAGGTTGGAGGTTATCGTTGCCGGCGATGAGGGCTCGACCCGGCTCGACCGCGTGCTGGCGGCGCACCTCACCGACCTGTCGCGATCTCGGCTGAAAGCCCTGATCCTGGCGGGCGCGGTGAGCCTCAAGGCCGCCGCGGTCCGCGACCCCGCTTATCACGTCGCATCCGGCGATACGATCATAATCGACGTACCTGAAGCCGCCCCGCCGGAGCCCAGGGGAGAGGATATTGCGCTGGATATCGTGTTTGAGGATGACGATATCGTCGTCCTCAACAAGCCGAAGGGCCTCGTCGTACATCCTGCGGCCGGCCACGAGACCGGCACATTGGTCAACGCGCTGATCGCCCATTGCGGCGGCTCGCTGTCCGGCATCGGCGGAGTGCGCCGGCCCGGCATCGTGCACCGGCTGGACAAGGACACGACCGGGTTGATGGTGGTCGCCAAGAACGACCTCGCCCATGCCTCGCTCACCGCCCAATTCGCCGACCACGGCCGCACCGGGCCGATGCGGCGCGGCTACATGGCCTTTGCCTGGGGACTTCTGGGCCGCCACCGCGGCACCGTCGATGCCCCGATCGACCGCCACCCGCATGCGCGCGAGAAGATGGCGGTGCGCCAAGGCGGCCGCGAGGCCGTGACGCATTGGGAGCTGCTCGAGAGTTTTAGCGGCCGCGACGGCAAGCCGATCGCCTCCCTGCTCGCCTGCGAGCTCGAAACCGGGCGCACCCACCAGATCCGGGTCCACCTCGCCCATATCGGTCATCCCCTGATGGGCGACGCGGTCTATGGCCCCCATTTCAAGACCAAGGCGAACCAGCTCGGCCCCGAGTCGCAGGCCGCGTTAGCCGCGCTTGGACGGCAGGCCCTGCATGCTTATTTGCTGGTACTTGAACACCCCCGGAGCGGAGAACTTCTTCACTGGGAGGCGGGCTTGCCAGAGGATTTGCTTCTCCTTGAAGGCGCTTTGAAAGCGGCGCTATGACGCAGGGCCTTTAAGAAAAGCGTTACATTACAAAAAGTTATAGCTGCCACACGGGGACGTGACGTCAGCAATCCTTCCCTTTTTGCCCCCCCATGGGGTATATTGCGGCTGCGTTGGAAGTGACCAACGGAACATCGCAGCCCGGCCGGCTTTGACAAAGCGGTCGTCTGCCTGGCCCGCCGCTATCGGGGGCCTGAACCTTTGGAGGGGCTAACCATGGCCCGTACCGCTGCCCTGCCGGTCCTCAATGGAGAATCCGGCCTTTCCCGTTACCTCGGCGAAATTCGCAAGTTCCCGATGCTGGAACCCCAGCAGGAATACATGCTCGCCAAGCGCTGGCGTGAACACGATGATCGCGACGCCGCACACCAACTCGTCACCAGCCATCTCCGGCTCGTGGCCAAGATCGCCATGGGCTATCGCGGCTACGGCCTGCCGATCTCCGAGGTCGTCTCGGAAGGCAATGTCGGCCTGATGCAGGCGGTGAAGCGTTTCGAGCCCGAGAAGGGCTTCCGTCTCGCCACCTACGCGATGTGGTGGATCAAGGCGTCGATTCAAGAGTACATCCTGCGTTCCTGGTCGCTCGTGAAGATGGGCACCACCGCGAACCAGAAAAAGCTGTTCTTCAACCTGCGCAAGGCGAAGAGCAAGATTTCCGCGCTGGACGAAGGCGATCTCCGCCCCGACCAGGTGAAGATCATTGCCAAGCGCCTCGGCGTCACCGATCAGGACGTGATCGACATGAACCGCCGCCTCGGCGGCGACGCGTCGCTCAACGCACCGATCCGCGATGACGGCGAAGCCGGCGAATGGCAGGACTGGCTGGTCGACAATTCGCCCAACCAGGAAGCCATGCTGGCCGAGCATGAGGAGTATGATCACCGCCGCGACGCCCTCAATGGCGCCATGGGTGTGCTCAACCCGCGCGAACGCCGCATCTTCGAGGCCCGCCGCCTCGCCGATGAGCCGATGACGTTGGAAGACCTTGCTGCCGAGTTCGGCGTGTCGCGCGAGCGCGTCCGCCAGATCGAAGTCCGCGCCTTCGAGAAGGTGCAGGCCGCGGTCAAGGGCACGATTGCAAGGGCCGAACAGGCCGCGCTGGAAGCCGCGCTCTAAGCGGGATTTTAGCGCCAGGAATTGGCGGATCGACAAGAGACAGAAAGCCGGCGGCAACGCCGGCTTTTTTGTTTGTGTGAGCTGCAGCATGTTCGCGGAGATGCGGGCGAGGCATCTTGAACCGGCGTCGCCGGTCAACCGACCCAGACATGAGAGCGACCAGCATCAAGCGGACGGACACCGACCGTGTCGATCATTTTGCAATCCACCGTCGGCGGCTTCGAAGCCCCGTTCATGCGCAGGCTGCCGCTGGTCGAGCAGGCGATGCGCGAGCACGGGCTCGAGCCATCGGAGTTCGTGATCTCCAAGGACTACGCCTCAACCGCGACGATCCCGATCATGGGGCCGTTCTTCTTCAACTACAGCGTCTTCTTCGGCGAGGAGACATTCACCGTCACCGAGCCGAACGACATGGTGTTCCTGGACTACTTCTTCAAACGCGTGCTGGCGGCAGACGACCCGCCGGAACTGCCGCGGCGGCCGGGATTGATGCGGCGGTTTTTCGGGTGGATGGCGGAGACGGTGTAGCTCGTCACTCCCCCCAAGTCCGCGCCAGCGTCGCGAGCCAGCAGCCTTCGCAATAGCGGGCGTCCTTGTAGTCGATCCAGTTGTGCGCATAGACGTGGTCGAGCGGGATGTCGTAGCGCGCACGCAGCACTTTTACGAGGATCTTCCATGCCGCGACCTGCGCCTCGGTGGGGCCTGCCGTGACGTCGGGATAATTGCCGGCGAACTCGACCCCGATTGAGGTGTCGCGCACCACCTGGCGATAGGTCGACCGGTTGTCGATGTACTTGTTGTCGTTGCGGTTGGCGCCGTCGCCATGGGTCGGCACCAGATTTTCCGCGACCGCCCAGTACACCGTGCCGTCAGTCTCCACCCACACCGTGACGCCGCGCCGCGTCGGGTTCTTCGATTGCTCCGCCGCGCCGCCGCGCGCCGAGCCTGTCGGCCCCTCGGTCTGGTGCACGATGATGTTGCGCCAGGCATGAGCCTTGGCGACATCGCCCCACGGCGCGAGCCAGACAATCTTCAGGCCGGGAATGTCGGGCGTGCCGGGGCTGCGCGCGAGCTTCGCAAGCTCGGCGTCCGTTGCGGCAGCAGGTGCGATCAGAAAAAGAGCGGCGAAAAAAGCCGCGAACAGGCGAGACATCATCACAAGGGTCCAGCAACAGACCCCAACGTAGCAGGCTTTACGCGAATTTGCGCGTAGCTTCGCTCACGCTGTTCGGTTCGGGCGAGAGTGGCGGCGCTGGATCGTAGACCGCAAAATCGTTCTTGCCGTTCTTCTTGGCGGCATAGAGCGCGTGATCGGCATGCGCGATCAGGCGGTCCGGGAATTGGCCGATGCCGCGGTCCCACTCGGCGACGCCGATCGAGATCGCGATCGGGATATCCTTGGCTGTGCAGGCGGCAGCGTCCTGGCGGCAGACCTCGAGCACGCGACGGGCGATCGCGGCGGCCCCGCGCAGCGACGACGACGGCAGCACGACGCAAAACTCGTCGCCGCCGGTGCGGGCAAGCATGTCGCCGGGCCTGAGCCGCGTCTGCGCCATCAGGGTGAAGTGGCGCAGGCACTCGTCGCCCGCGGCGTGGCCATGGGTGTCGTTGATGGTCTTGAAGCCGTCGAGATCGATCACCAGCAGCGAGAACGGCTCGCCGCTGCGCTCCGAACGGGCGCATTCCTCGGACAGGCGCTGCAACAGATGCCGCCGGTTGGCGACGCCGGTGAGATCGTCGAGCAACGCGAGGTCGGCGACCTCGTTGCGCAGCCGGTCCATCGCCATCAGCAGGAAGCCGAAATTGAGTGTCATCGACAGGAACAGCAGCCCGAGCACCATCACGGCATGGGCCTGACCGCCGGCGACCGCCGAGAAATCGCCGCCGAGCAGATTGCCCACCGAACGGACCATGAAGATCGCGATGATGGTGAGGATCACGATGCCGGACAGCCGCGCGCCCGGACTGACGCGGCCTTCCGGCGGCGCCAGCAGCAGACGCAGCGACAGCACCAGCGGCAGGGCCTGGCCGAGCGTGTAGCTCGCCATGCGCAGTTGCATGTGGTCGACGACGACCATGAAGAAGACCACGCCGCCGAGGCTCAGGGCGCCCGTGACGACCATGATGCGCCAAGAGACTGGCCGATCATAGAAGCGCTGGATGCCCATGGCGGCGAAGCAGCTCGCCGCAATGACACCGGCGGCTCCGAACAAAAGCGGCAGCGGAGAATCGACGAACAGGCGGATGAGGGCCGTCATCGCGCCCGTGGCGCCGACGAAGGACGATGCCATCCAGAACCGCGCGGCCGCGAATTTCGGATAGGAGCGCGTCACATAGGCCCAGATCAGGCCGAGCGCCAGGAAGTTGACGACGAAGACCGTCCAGAGTGTCGGCACGTTCAGCATGGCGATCGCAACGCGCGCAGCGTCGCGCCCCAAATCTCTGGCAGCCGTTCGTCCATGACCCGTCCCCGTTTTCTTGCGGAGAACAATGCGCGGATTGCACTTAACGGAACCTCACCGCGATCCGTCAAAGCGCGCCCTTGGTTTTGGATTCATGAACGCCGCGGCGATTGTCGGATCGTTAGGCATGTCGTCGGCGACGCAGCCGCAGGCGCTTCGATGCGGATTCGCGGGCAAAAATCACCCGAAAACGCATCTGAGCTGTGGATAACGTGATGACACGGATGTGACAGCAGAGGGCAGAGACCTGCGAATCTGCTGAATTTGTGCGCGAGGATGTTGCGAGGCTGGCCCTCCGCCGAGCATCCCTCGTGTCGCGTTTAACCATGAACCCTTAAGAGGATACTATGGCTAAGAAAGCGAAGAAGGCGAAGAAGGCGACGAAGAAAAAGGCCAAGAAGGCAGCGAAGAAGAAGTAGCCAGCCTGTGTCTTTGCCCGGGTGGAGTCTCGCTCCGCCCGGGCCTCGGGTAAGGTGAGAGAGTTGGAAGGCAGCGGGCGCAGGGCCCGCTTTTTTATTGGGTGAAGAAGCTACCGCTCCGCGAACGCCAGTTTGGCGCCGAGCAATGCGAACCCAGCCGCAAAGCTGCGGCGCAGCCAGGCCATGACACGGGGACGGGAGATGGCGCGTTCGCGCACCGACGCCGCGCAGAGGCCGTAGAGGACGAACACGGCAAAGGTCATCGCCATGAACGCGCCGCTCAATTCCAGCATCCGCGCCAGCACGTGGATCTCGTCCACCGCGATGAACTGCGGCAGGAAGGCGAGGAAGAAGATCGACAGTTTCGGATTGAGGATGTTGATCAGGAAGCCTGTGACGATGACACGGCCGCTGGAGCGCTCCTTGATCTCGCCCTCGACCGCCAGCGCGCCTGTTTCCCGTAGCGCCTGCCAGGACATATAGAGCAGATAGAGCACGCCGCCCCACTTCAGCGCGGCGAAGGCGAGCGCGCTGGTGTGGAGCACGGCGGCAAGGCCCAGCATCGCCGCCATCATGTGCGGCACGATCCCGAGCGTGCAGCCGAACGCCGCCGCGACGCTGGCGCGCGAGCCGCGGGTGAGCGCCGCAGCCAGCGTATAGAGCACGCCGGTGCCGGGCGAGGCGACGACGATGAGCGAGGTGAGCAGGAAGGACCAGGACATGGCCGGACCTTATCAGTCCGGCGCATGGCAAGAAAGCCAGCCGCGTGGATCGGCCGTCAGGACAATTGCGCGATCTCGGCCTCGCGCAGCACGTCCAACGGTGCCCAGGGCTTGGCCCAGAATTTTGCCCCGTCGGGCAAGGGCTGCATCAACGGGCGGCCGGAGGTCACGACGACGTCGAGCTTCGGATTGCGGTCCTTGGCGACGTGCGCGAGCTCGACGCCGTTCATGCGGCCTGCGAGCTGCACGTCCGTCAGCATCAGGCAGAGTGCGCCGGCGTTCTTATCGAGCACAAGCTCGGCGGCTTCCGCGCTTTCGCACTGGATGACCTGGTAGCCGCTCTCCTCGAGCAGCAGACTGAGCATCTCCCGCTGCATGGGGTCGTCTTCGACGATGAGTGCGGTTGCGCGAAATGGCTGTGCTTGTCCCATCGATGGCTCCCAATGCTGCCGCCTCCGTCAAGTAACGTATGTTAAGGGGCCAAATCGGATACAGTTCGGTTCCATTCTGAAAAAATGTAAATCATTGTTCCACAGCGGAGGCTTGACGGGGGGATCATGACCACGATTCGCGGCGCGGCCGCCATTACGGGAGCCGCCAGCGGCATCGGCCGCGCACTCGCGATCGAACTCGCCCAGCGCGGCTGTGACCTCGCGCTCGCCGACCGCGACGAGGCCGGGCTGAAGGCGCTTGCGGCGGAGATCGGCAAGCAGCGCAAGGTGACGGTCCATCGCGTCGATGTCAGCGAAGCCGGCGACATCGCACAATTTGCGAGCGAAGCGACAGCGGCGCATCCCGTGCTCAACATCGTCATCAACAACGCCGGCGTGGCGCTGCTGGGGACGTTCGAGGAAATCGATCAGGCGCAAATGGAGTGGCTGTTCGATATCAATTTCTGGGGCGTGGTGCACGGCACGCGCGCCTTCCTGCCGCATCTGAAAACGCTGACAGAGGCGCATATCGTCAACGTCTCCTCGATCTTCGGCATCATCGCGCCGCCGGGACAATCGGCCTATGCGGCAGCCAAATTCGCAGTGCGCGGTTTTTCCGAGAGCGTGCGGCATGAGCTCGCGGTTGCGGGCAGTCCCGTCAAACTGTCGGTCGTGCATCCCGGCGGCATCGCCACCGCGATCGCGCGCAATTCGCGCACCGGGGTCGGCGTCACCGACAATGCCCGCCGCTCGCAGATGATCGAGCGGTTCGAGACTGCGGCCAGGACCACGCCGAAGGACGCGGCGCTGTGCATCATCAAGGGCATCGAAAAGAACGAGCCGCGCATCCTGATCGGCAACGACGCCCGCTTCATGGATTTGTTGCAGCGCTTTCGTCCGGGGACCTATTGGGCGCCGTTGCAAAGGAAGCTGGAGAGGATGGCGAAGGGGAAGTAGTCAGGGGCGCTTTTGTCGCGACACGCCCACCGCTGTCATTCCCCGCGAAAGCGGGGAATCCAGTACGCCGCACCTTCTCGAATGAACTCAACCGGCTCGGAGTACTGGATCGCCCGGTCAAGCCGGGCGATGACACCGGTTGTGTGGTTACTGCCCCGCCAGCCGATCGGCAAAATACCCGATCGTCTTGCGATAGATCACCGCCCTGTTCCACTCGCGCATCGCCTCGAAATTGGCGGTGCCCTCGCCGTAGGGTTGGCCCATCTTGAAGCCGTTGGTGTGCAGCAGGTTCGCGGTCGAAGCCAGCACGTCGGGGACGCTGTGGCGGAGGTCGACATGGCCGTCGCCGTCGAAATCGACGCCGTATTTGATGTAGGACGACGGCAGGAACTGGGTCTGGCCGATCTCGCCGGCATAGGCGCCGATGAGGTCGCGCAGCGGCAGGTCGCCGCGCTGCACGATCTTGAGGGCGGCAAGCAGCTCGCCCTGGAAAAGCTCAGTGCGGCGGCAATCATGCGCGAGCGTGGCGAGCGTACGGATCACAGGCAGCTTGCCGATGTCGCCTTTGCCGAAATCGCTCTCCAGCCCCCAGATCGCGACCAGGATGTAGCGTGGCACGCCGAACTGCTGCTCGATGCGCGACAACAGCGCGGCGTGACGCTGCAGCAGCGCCTTGCCGCCATTGATGCGGCCGGGGCCGACGCGGGTCGAGACATACTGCTCAAAGCTCTTATTAAAAGTGTAGCGCTGGCGCCGGTCGAAGGCGAGCACGGCGCCATCCTGGGTGATGCCGCTGAAGGCCGCGCTGGTCACGCCCGCCGAGACGCCGGCCGCTTGCGCTTCCGCGGTCATGCCGGCGACAAAACTGTTGAAGTCGCCGCCGCAGCGCGCGGCCTGCGCCGATCCGCCGGCGAGACAAGCAAAGGAAACGACGGCTAGGGCGTGTCTCAACATGCGGGAAAATCCTTTGGAACTATGTGCGGAAGGCGACGCGATCATGCCCGGGAACGGGATTCGCGTCAAAGCGGCAAACCCGCCAGAACCGATTGCTGCATGGGCGCGACTAAAGGGCAGCGCTCACCCTGGCTCCAATCGATCGAGATGACCATGCCCATTCCCTGCCGGATGCTTGCTGTCCTCGCTTTGCTCACCCTTCACACCGCCGCCTCAGCACAGACGCGCGATGTGGCAGGCGGGCGTGATTATCCCGGCATCGGGCGGTTCGCCGGCAGCGTCATCACCGGCTATGTGATGAAGGATTTTGACGCGACGCGGATGCAGGCCGCAGCCTTCAAGGACGGTCAGCCGACCGATGCGCGGCGGCTCGAAGGCCGGATCTTCCGCATCGCCTATCGCACCAATCCGGGCCCGTCGATCCTGGAGGTGTCGCGCAATTTCGAGACGCAGCTCGCGAAAGCCGGCTTCGAGACCCTGCTCGCCTGCGACACCGACGCTTGCGGCGCCATTCCCTTCACGGAGAGCATCGACACGCTGCCGGTGCCGCAGATGTGGGTCGACGGCTTCAACTATCGCTATTTTGCCGGTCGCAAGAGCGAGGGCGGGCGCGAGACCTTTGCCAGCGTCATCGTCAGCCAGAACAATCAGGACATCACCGCGCAGGTCACCGTCGCCGAGTTGGGCGCGATCGCGAACAAGATGGTGGATGCGGCTGCGATGGCCAAGGGCCTCGGCGAGACCGGCCACATCGCGCTCTACGGCATCTATTTCGACACCGACAAGGCGGTGCTGAAGCCCGAAAGCCGCCCGACGCTGGAGCAGATCGCAAAGCTGCTGGCGAGCCAGCCGCAGCTCAACGTCTTCATCGTCGGCCACACCGACAGCCAGGGCGCCTATGAATACAATCTCGACCTCTCGAAGCGCCGCGCGGAGGCGGTCGCTGCCGAGTTGGTGAAGAGCTTTCGCGTCGCGCAGCCGAGACTGCGCACCGCCGGCGTCGGATTGCTGGCACCGGTCGGCTCGAATGCCACCGACGCCGGCCGCGCGCTGAACCGGCGGGTGGAGCTGGTGGCGCCTTAACACCCCTCTCTCGTCATTCCGGGGCGCGACGATGTCGCGAGCCCGGAATCCATTCCACCACGAACACTGCGGCCCCATGGATTCCGGGTTCGCGCTACGCGCGCCTCGGAATGACGAAGGAGAGATTTGACGCCACGAATGGAACCCGCACGTGCGCACAGGGATCACATCATCCGCACGCAGGCGGGAAGACGTGCAGCCCAACGCGCCTTCCCACAGAGCATGCGACTCTCGCGGCGTTGCGAGAGGCACGAATATGAACGAAGTAATTTGTTCGTTCAAACAATTGCTTCGGCGCACATCGAAACTGGACGTCGCGATCAACGCATATCTGATGCGCTCGCTGCGACACCGCGCTCCCACGATTTGCCTTGCCATTGCAGGGCGAAGGTACTAGCCTTCTATTTTAGGTTGTTGCCCTGCCAGCCCCGGGCGACGCTGAAGACCAAAAATAAACGGCGGGCTTTGCGGCCCGCCGTTTATTGAGGGGTCTGCATCGGACCGAAGCGCCGGGCGCTCCCATCCCCAAAATGCGCTTATTCGATCTGTTGCGCGGTGGATTCCGAGGGTATCGGCGCGTGCAGCCCGCAAAGTCATTTGACTGCGGCGCCCTGATCGACGACAAGCCCGCCATGGCCAAAAAACCCGGAACCAATCCCAAAGGCGAATTCGCCTTCTTCAACGTCTTCTATGAAGACGATACCCAGCGCTCCAACCGCCGCGTGCCCGCCGAACTGCTCGGCGGCCTCGACGGCGACGAACCCGCGCGCAACTTCATCATGGAGCAGGACCGCGAGATCGCCGAAAAGGGCGGCCGCCCGGCGCCCGAGATCAAGCGGATCGAGCGGGTCGGGGCGAAGAAGAAGTAGGTCGACACAGACAGGCGCTCACCAGCGCCCGCACCGTTTATTCCAGGCAAACAGCAGATCGGCAAACCGATCATAGAAGAACCGCGTGAACGGCAGCGCCGCGCGATTGCCGAACAGCGCCGCAAGCCACCCCTCCCCCGGCGTTATCAGCCACAGCGCAATCGCGACATCCGCGCCGACGACGAGCCGCCCGGCCTCATCGATCGCATGCAGTCGCCGCCTGATGTCGTCGAGCGAGGCGCCAAAGCGCGCCAGCGCATCGGGCTGCTCGTTGATATCCCTGAACTCGATCGTGCCCGCGCGCACCAGCGCCAGCAGCTTGTTGCGCTGCCAGTCGATGCCGGCATCGCAGACGGGGCAGCGGGTGTTGTACCAGACCGTAAAGTGGGGAGTCGGCATAAGTTAACGATAGCAATCTTGGTGTTGAGTTGGATGAGCCCAAATCCTGCTTTCTCGATAGCGCTTGATACGGTTCAGTTAACCTAAGGTGTTGTCGAGAGTTGGTAGATTACTATTAGCTAGACTACGTTCTCTTTTTGTTCTATGGTGCATAGATGGCAAGTTCGACTGAAATCGAGTGGACCGATGCGACGTGGAATCCGGTGACGGGTTGCACGAAGATCACTCGCGGCTGCGACCTCTGCTACGCCGAGCGCTTTTCGGAGCGGTTTCGTGGCGTACCTGGTCATCCATTCCAAAATGGTTTTGACCTACAGTTGCGTCCGGAGCGGCTGCAGCAACCGCTGAACTGGCGACAGCCGCGACGCATCTTCGTCAACTCCATGAGCGACCTATTTCATAAGGAAATTCCAAGGTCGTTCATTGATGCGGTGTTCGATACGATGGAAGCCGCCAACTGGCATACGTATCAGGTGTTGACCAAGCGTAGTTCGCTTATGGCGCGGTATCTCCGCGGGAGATACGACCCAGCTAAGGCTCCTCCCCATATTTGGCTTGGCGTATCTATAGAGGACGCGAAGAATGCTGTTCGATTGAAGCATCTTCGTGCCGCGCCAGCCTCGATAAAGTTCGTTTCATTTGAACCTCTGCTCGGCCCTGTGGGCAAAGTTGATCTAACAGGAATCAATTGGGCAATTGTAGGTGGCGAAAGCGGTCCTCGCGCCCGTCCAATGAATGAAGAGTGGGCGCTCGAAATACGCGATCAATGCCGAACTGCCAGAGTTGCATTTTTTTTCAAGCAGTGGGGTGGCGTGCGCCCAAAGTCCGGCGGGCGATTACTTCGAGGCCGAGAATGGAATCAGTATCCCGATATCGGCCGTCAAAGCGTTCAACTAGAGGCCGCCGAGTAGAGAGGAGTCGCTGTGACCGACCCCTATTTCGATCGCGAGCAAACCAAGGCAAAGCACTTCATCTTAAAAAGGTACCTACAGGCGCTCGCGTTCAAAGTTCTTCGCTTCTCTGATATAGCCTATGTCGATGGATTTTCTGGTCCTTGGGAAACTAAGACCGAAGACTTTATTGATTCATCTTTCATGATCGCGATTAGCGTCTTGAGAGACGCGCAAACAAAGATGCAATCGCAGATCGGCCGTCGCCCAAAGGTTCGCTGCTTCTTTTCTGAGAACAATCGCCGAGCTTACGCAAAATTGGCTGCGGCTATTGCTCCCTTTAACAAGCCGGAAGAAGATTTCGAGATTAAGACCTATTGCGGTGAATTTGAAAGCGCGATTCCCGAAATAGAGACGTTTATCGGCCGCTTCTTTCCGTTGATATTCATCGATCCGACTGGATGGACCGGCTACTCGCTCAGCGAGGTTGGGACGCTTTTCAAGCGTCCAAAATGTGAAGTGTTGATCAACTTCATGTATGACTTCATTAACCGCGCAGCTTCGATGAACGATCCGAAGACTATCGCATCGCTTGATCCTATTCTTGGCGGTGCTGGATGGGAAGCCCGACTCGACTCAACCTTGCCACGAGGGCGCGCAGTTGAACGCTTGTTCCGCGAGAACCTTGCAGTGGCAGGAAATTTCGATTTTGTAGTTTCAACCAAGATTGACCGTCCGACTGCTGATCGCCCACACTTCTTCATTGCGTACGGAACCAAATCGCGCGACGGCCTAAAGGCGTTTCGAGAGGCAGAATACAACGCACTAAAGATAAATGCTCGCGATCGCGCCGATGCCAAGGAGCGCAGGAGGCAAGACCGATCTGGCTTATCAGATTTATTCTCTGGCTTGGACGCCGATATTCAGGAAATCGCTATTGATGAGATCGTCGAAGAGCAGAAAGCCATTGCTTCTAAGAACTTGGTCGAACTCTTGAGTGAATTTGGACCAATGTCGTTTGTCCAAGTTTGGGAAGCGCTTCTTCAGGCTCACATGTTACGCGTTACGAACGTGAAGGATATCTGTGTCGACCTCGCCAAAATTAGCAAGATTGAACAGACTTGGATCGGCAGCGCGCGCAAGCCGCGTGACCTAGACATCATAAAACTGAAGTTCAATTAGCTAGTTTCGACGCGGAACTAAGGCCTCAAAAACCGATCGTCAAACCGGATACGAAAATCTTCGAGTGCTTCTTCAAACCGCTCAAAGCCCTCATTGCGCATCCTAGCCGCGAAGCCAATACTTCGCTCCGTCCCCTTTAACGCCGCCCAAAAGTAGTCGACCATTCCGACGGCATCCCGCTCTTTCATCCGAATGATAGTTAGCCGAATACCCTGCTTGAGAGGCGCCGATGCGCTTGTAGAGTTAAGTATCGGGTCGAAAACACGATCATGGAGAAATTCCATGATTTGGGTTTCCTTCGGTCCAAGCGGCCTGCTCATGCTGCGATTATGGAGCGATATGCAAGCAAAGCAACCTAGATCAAAATAAAACGGCGGACTTTCGCCCGCCGTTCATACATGCCAGATGGCCGGCATGGAAAAAGTAATCAGTTATCCAAGAAGCTCCGCAGCTTCCTTGACCTCGACGGATGCTTCAGCTTGCGCAGCGCCTTCGCCTCGATCTGGCGGATACGTTCGCGCGTCACGCTGAACTGCTGGCCGACTTCTTCCAGCGTATGATCGGTGTTCATGCCGATGCCGAAGCGCATGCGCAGGACGCGCTCTTCGCGCGGGGTGAGCGAGGCGAGCACGCGGGTGGTGGTTTCGCGCAGGTTCGACTGGATCGCGGCGTCGATGGGGAGGATCGCGTTCTTGTCCTCGATGAAATCGCCGAGGTGTGAATCCTCTTCGTCACCGACGGGCGTTTCGAGCGACAGCGGCTCCTTGGCGATCTTGAGGACCTTGCGAACCTTTTCGAGCGGCATGCCGAGCTTTTCGGCGAGCTCTTCCGGGGTCGGCTCGCGGCCGATCTCGTTGAGCATCTGGCGGCTCGTGCGCACGATCTTGTTGATCGTCTCGATCATGTGCACGGGGATGCGGATGGTGCGGGCCTGGTCCGCAATGCTGCGGGTGATCGCCTGCCGGATCCACCACGTCGCGTAGGTCGAGAACTTGTAGCCGCGGCGGTACTCGAACTTGTCGACCGCCTTCATCAGGCCGATGTTGCCTTCCTGGATCAGGTCGAGGAACTGCAGGCCGCGGTTGGTGTATTTTTTCGCGATCGAGATCACGAGACGGAGGTTGGCTTCCACCATCTCCTTCTTGGCCTGACGGGCTTCGCGCTCGCCCTTCTGCACGGAGTGCACGATCTTGCGGAACTCGACGATCTCGAGGCCGGTGAGGGCCGCAAGCTGATGCACCTCGTGGCGGAGGTCCTTGATGCGGTCCTTCTCGATATGGACGAAATTCTTCCAGCCCTTGGCCGAAAGCTTCGAGACGCGGTTGAGCCAGCGCGGATCGAGCTCCGAGCCGGTGTAGTTGCGCAGGAAATCCTCACGCGCGACGCCATGGCTGTCGGCAAGACGCATCAGTCGGCCCTCGTGCGAGACGAGGCGCTTGTTGATGTCGTAGAGCTGCTCGACCAGTGAATCGATACGCGCCTGGTTCAGGCGCAGCGACTTCACCTCGACGATGATCTCGTCCTTGAGCTTGCGGTACTTGCGCTCCTGGTGCGGCGACAGCGAGGGCCCGTGCGAGGTGCTCTCGAGCTGGTTCTGGATGTCCTGCTCCTGAAGCTTGCGCAGCTTCTTGTAGCTGTCGGCGATCTTGTCGAAGATCTCGACGACCTTCGGCTTGAGCTCGGCCTCGATGGCCGCGAGCGACATCTGGTTCTCGAACTCGTCGTCGTCGTCCATGTCCGCTTCGGCGGCGGCTTCGCCCGGATCCTTTTCCTCGCCACCCTGGCTGCCGCCGGGGGCGGGCTGACCAGCGCGGAACGGGGTCGGCGACGGGGGAGCAGCGGGCGGCGCGACATGCGCGGGCGCGCCGACAGCGGCAGGCTGGCCGCCTTCGGCCGGGGCTTCGCCGTTCTCGCCGTTGGGGCCGGCGATCATCGCGGTGTTCATGCCGGCCTTGGCGTCGGGCCCGGCATAGGTCGCTTCGAGATCGATGATGTCGCGGAGGAAGATCTTGCCTTCGTTGAGCTCGTCGCGCCAGATGATGATGGCCTGGAAGGTCAGCGGGCTTTCGCACAGGCCTGCGATCATTGCCTCGCGGCCGGCCTCGATGCGCTTGGCAATCGCGATTTCGCCTTCGCGGGACAGCAGCTCGACCGTGCCCATCTCGCGCAGATACATGCGCACGGGATCGTCGGTGCGTTCGCCCGGCTCGCTCTTCTTGACCTCGGTGACGGCCTTTTGCGTGACCTCGACGAGCTCGTTGTCGGTCTCGTCCTCGCCGCCCTCGTCCTTTTCCTCTTCGCCTTCGCTATCGTCAGCTTCGGTGACGTTGATGCCCATGTCCGAGAGCATGGACATGATGTCCTCGATCTGCTCGGGCGAGGTCTGGTCGGACGGCAAAACTTCGTTGAGCTGATCGAAGGTCACGAAGCCGCGCTTCTTGGCCTGCTTGATCATCTTCTTCACGGCCGCGTCGGACAGATCGAGCAACGGCGAGGGCGCGTCCTGGGAATCCTTCTCCGGAGCATCCGCTGCCTTGTCGTCTTTTTCCTTGTCCTTCGCCTGCAGCGTCTTTGCCTTGGTGGCCATCCATTGCTCCTAAACGCGCTTCACACGGACGGTTCGCCGCGCCCGCGCGAAATCACTTGAACCTGTTGCTCGACGCTCTCGCTTCGTCAGCTCTCGACACGGAAAGGGCGGCGCGCATATCTCTCGCCACCCCCATCTTTCTCTCGCCGGAATTGCCTAACGCTTCGTGAGCCTCTTTGTCGCAGCGGATGCAGGTGTAGTGCCAACAGCTAATGCGCGGATTCATTCCTGACGCGTCTGTTCTGCCTGCGGCCGCCTCTGGGCCAAAGTGCTACAAGACCGTTAAGCCTCGATTAACCCTGTTTTTGCCGCCAAATCATGGATTTGGCGAGTCTTTTAGCGGTACCTAGCCCGGCCGTCCGCATGATTCTTTCATCACACGCTCTTCTGGAACCGGCCCGACAGCTCGCCAAAACCCTCGATCAGGGCCTCGGTGCCGTCGACTTCGCCTATCCGAGCCTTGACGTCACGCAGCCACGCCAAATTGGCCTCGCTGGGGTCCTCCCCCAAGGCCAGCTCGGCGTCCTTCAACTCCCTAAGTAGTGAATGGTATTGCCGATGCAAGGCAACGAGCTGGTGCCAGGTGCAGAGAACGTCGTCCCTCGCGGCGCCCTCGCGGGCGCCCCACACCGCCGCGGTGGTGATGCCGCTCTCAACCCTTTGAAGAAGCTGTGAAAATCCGCCCTTCTCGATGTCGGCGCGCATCTTCTCGGCCAGTTCGCCAGGGTCAGGCGAATGGTGATGGTCGTTGGCGAAGGCGGCGATGATGCCGGCCCGGAGCTTATGGGCCTCGGGATGGGCCAGCTCCAGGGCGGCAACCTCCTCGAGGTGGTCGTGCAGCAGCCAGGGGTGGTTGATCAGGATTTGCAGGATCAGGGACTCACGGCGGGAGATGGCGCTGCGCTGGCCCTTCATGATCGGGCTCGACGCCAGCTGGGGGCTCGCCGCCTGGTAGGGGCCGGACGGCAGCGGGATCGGACCGGGCGGGCCGCGGCGCCCTTGGTTACCGAACCCCTGGCCGCCGAATCGATTCGGCTGGCCCCCGCCCCTCGGCTGGAACTGGCGGCCGGCCTGACCGGGGCGGAAATTGCCCCGGCCGGCAAAGCCGCCGCGTCCGCCTTCCGGTGCGAAGGTGCGCTGGAGCCGGTCGGCGAGATCCTGCCGATAATAGCGCCGCACCACCTCGTCACGGATGCCGTTGGACAATTCCTTGATGCGTGCCTCGAGCGCGGCGCGGCGCTCGGGCGTGGCAAAATTGCCGCCTTCGAGCTCGCGCGCCCAGATCATGTCGGCGAGCGGACGCGCGGCCGCGATCACCTCCTCGATCGCGCCGCGCCCACCGGAGCGCGCGAGGTCGTCGGGGTCCTGCCCTTCGGGCAGCAGCGCAAAACGAAGACTCTTGCCCGGTGCGAGGAAGGGCAAGGCAAGGTCCGCCGCACGATAAGCCGCCTTCTGCCCGGCCTTGTCGCCGTCGAAGCAGAGGATCGGCTCGTCCGCCATCTTCCAGAGCAGCGCGAGCTGGTTTTCGGTGAGCGCCGTGCCGAGCGGCGCGACAGCGCCCGGAAAGCCCGCGGTCACCATGGCGATGACGTCGACATAGCCTTCGACCACGATCAGCGCGCCGCCGTCATAGGTGGCTTTGCGCGCGGTCTGGTGGTTGTAGAGATTGTCGCCCTTGTGGAAGAGCGGCGTCTCCGGCGAGTTCAGATATTTGGCCGGAACGTCCTTCTCCAGCGCGCGCCCGCCAAAGGCGACGACACGGCCGCGGATGTCCGTAATCGGAAACATCACGCGGTCGCGGAAGCGGTCGTAGGGCACAGGAATGTCGTTGCCGGCCACCAAGAGCCCGGTCTCGACCATGTCGTCGACAGAAACGCCGAGCTTGCCGAGATGCTCCTTCAGCGCGAAGCGATCGGGCGAGGCATAGCCGAGGCCGAACTGCAATTGCGTCGCCGGCGAGATCGCGCGGTCCGCGAGATAGCCGCGCGCTTTCGCACCCAAGCGCGAGGCCAGCGTCTCCGCAAAATACTTCGCGGCGAGATCCATCACGTCATGCAGCGAGCGGCGGCGTTGCTCCTGGCGCGCCGCATCCGGCGTCACCGCCGGCAGCGGCAGGCCCGCCATACTGGCCAGCCGCTCCACGGCTTCCGCGAACGGCAGGCCATCGGTCTCCATCACGAAGGTGATGATGTCGCCGTGCTTGCCCGAGGAGAAGTCGTGGTAAAAACCCTTCTGGTCGTTGACGTAGAAGGACGGCGTCTTCTCCTGCTGGAACGGCGACAGCCCTTTCCACTCCCGCCCCGCCTTCTTCAGCTTGACGCGCTTGCCCACGACTTCGGAAACCGAAAGCCGGGCACGAAGCTCGTCGAGGAATTGGGGCGTGAAGCGCATGGGCTCTGTGTAACGCGAAACCGTGTGAGTCGGGCTGGGGATCAGGGATATAGGTGCGGGCAGGCTGAAAGTTAGGTTTAGGCGGGTTATCCGGGTTATTCGACCTGTGCACAGGGCCTCCTCCGTCGTTCCGGGGTGTCTTTCACCGTCGCCCTGAGGTGCTCGCCTCTTCGGCGAGCCTCGAAGGGCGACGGCCCGGCTGCATCTCGGCCGTTCATCCTTCGAGGCTCACACTGCTTTGCAGTGTGAGCGCCTCAGGATGACGGACGGGGCCTCGGAATGACGACGAGCCACTTGAACCCCGCCCGGTTCCACGCTTCCATGGGCCATGTTCAGGACCTTTCGGGGCGGCCAGAGTGGGGGCTGGCGCGTGACCTCGATTTCGCCCGTGACGGGCGAGCCCCTCGCCTTCATGCCGGCGCTGTCGGTCACCGACAGCGAGGCGATCTCATTGCCGCTGGTGCCCTCGCGCAATGCGTGGCGGCTGGTCGGCGTGGCGAGCAGCTTGCGCTATACCGAGCGGCCAGAGAAGGAGCAGCTCACGGCCGTGCAGGCCGGGCTCGGCCGGCTGGAGGCAACGAGCGCTGCGCTGATCCCGATCCGCAAGTCGCAGGCCTGGTGGGATCTGACGCAGGAAGAGCGGCGCAGGATCTTTGAGGACAGATCGCACCACATCGCGAGCAGTCTTCGTTTCCTGCCCGCGATCGCACGGCAGCTCTATCACTGCCGCGACCTCGGCGGCCCCTTCGATTTCCTGACCTGGTTCGAATTCGCCCCCGCGCATGCCTCGCTGTTCGAGGAGCTGGTGGCGATGCTCAGGCGGACCGAGGAATGGACTTACGTCGAGCGCGAGGTGGACGTGCGCGTGGTGAAGGAAGTGCTGTCGGCCTAGAGCATAATCCGGAAAAGTGCGCAGCGGTTTTCCGAAAAGATCATGCTCAAGACATAACTAGAGCTCGAGAAAACGTCCGGACTCGATGCGCGGCAGATCGGCAACAGGCCAGTTGTAGACGTAGGTCCAGGCCTTCTCGGTGGCGCCATCAGGCAGCGTGACGTCGATCAGCTGGCGCAGATACTCCGTCGGCTCCGGAAAGCCTTCGCCGCACGCCTCGTACATGTCGAGCTCGCCCAGGAGTTCGTCGGGCACGCGCAGGTGAAACAGCTCGCCGTGCACGATGTCGGAGGCCGCATCCGACAACAACAGGCCCGGATAGTGCTTCACAAGAACGAGCCGGCCGCGGCAGGTCGCTTCAGCAACGAAGTCGGCATGGCCAGCAAGCAGCCGCGCCATCGGATGGTCGAAGCCGCGCATCAGGGTGCCGTAGACGAAGAGGCGATCGGAGGTCATCGGCGCTCTATAAACTCTCAACCTCGTCATTGCGAGGAGCCCGCGACAAAATTGCGATGCAATTTTGCACTGGTGCGACGAAGCAATCCAGACTGCCGCCGCGGAAATAGTCTGAATTGCTTCGCTAAGCCGCCTTGGCCACCTCGTCGCTCACCACCACGAACTTCTTCAGCTCCATCCGGCCAAAGCTCGTCGACAGCGCGACGTCGGCGGCGTCGCGGCCGGTGGCCATCAGGATGCGGCCCCTGCGGGGGATGTTGTGGCGCGCGTCGAAGGTGAACCATTTGCCTGAGAGCCAGACCTGAAACCAGCCGGAAAAATCCATCGGCGCAGGATCCGGCGGGATGCCGATGTCGCCCATATAGCCGGTGCAGTAGCGCGCGGGGATGCCCATGCAGCGGCAGAAGGTCAACGCCAGATGCGCGAAATCACGGCAGACGCCGGTCTTCTGCTCGTAGACGTCGTGCGCCGACTTCATGTGATGGGCGTGCTCGTAGCCGAAGGTGACATGCTCATGCACGAACGCGGTGATGGCGGCGACGCGCTTCCAACCAGGCTTGGTCTTGCCGAACAGCGACCAGGCGATGTCGGTGAGCTTGTCGGTCTCGCAATAGCGGCTCGGCATCAGATAGAGCATCAGCTCGTTCGGCAATTGCTCGATCGGGATCTGCTTCGCGGCCGGCATCACCTCGTCCGGCAGCCCGGTATCGCGCACCAGCGCGCGGCCCTCCAGCGTCACGCCGCCGGCAGGGACGACGAGGCGGCCGCATACATTGCCAAAGCTGTCGTGATAGAAGCGGATCGGAACGTCGGGCTCAGCGACCACCGTCTCCTTGCCGATGATGTCGGCCTGTCGGGAGGGGTGGATGTTGAGCATGATCACCATCGGTGTCGGCTGCGCTGCCGCGTAGGTGAGCTCGAAGCCGACCTTGATTTGCATCTATGAAACTTCAGCCTCCATCTCTTCGTCGCTGTTTTGGTCGTCCGAGACCACCTTGATGTTCACGTCCATGGCTTCGAAGGCATCCCCGGAGCCGATATAGACACCGTGCAGCGGGATCGCCTGGCGCGGATCGCGGGCGACCGCGACGCGGATGAGGTCGCGGGTACCGACGATGCCGTTGGTCGGATCGAACTCGATCCAGCCCGCGCTCGGCAGATAGGCCTGCACCCACGCATGGGTCGATCCACCGCCGACATGTCGCTGCTCGATATCCTGCGGCACGAAGATGTAGCCGGAGACAAATCGGGCGGCGATACCGAGATGGCGCAACGCCTCGATCATAAACAGCGCATAGTCCCGACAAGTTCCAGTGCCCGACTGCAAAGTGTCGAGCGGATGCTGCGTGCCCGGCTCATGCCGCTTGCGGTACTTGAACTGCTCGCGGATGCCGTGCGTGATGCCGCTCAGTATCTTGAAGGTCGGCGACGGCGCATCCTCATCCAGGAAGCCGCGGGCCCATTCCGCGATCTCGCCATCGGGATCGGTATATTGCGGCGTGATGTATTGCACGAGATCGGGGAATTCCTCGTCGTCGTAGACGAAGGGATAGAAGTAAGCGGAATCATCCGGCGTGAGCGCGAATTCTTCCACCGGATTGTGCTCGACGGTGACATGCCAGTCGAAAGTCAGCGTCTCCGCACGTTCGTCGAAATTGGCGATCGCGACCGAATTGCCGAACACGTCGTGAATCCAGTGCAGCGACATCGGTGTGGGCGAGATATCGAGCCTGGAGTCGAGCACGCGCAGATCGTGCCCGTCGCGCGGACGCAGCATGATCTTGTGTTCGCCGAACGCCACGGGGCGGTTGTAGCGATATTCGGTCTTGTGATGAATCGTGAGCAGCGGCATCGTGAGGCGATCATGGTGAGTTTGGGCGGATCAATCCATAGCGATTCTGCCCGATTCTTGGGGTGACTGCTCTTTCCATAGGCAATCAGGATGGCTTTAGACACAGCTGGCGCGACCGATCAACTCCTCGGCGAGGGTGATATACCGCCAGTGCATGAGGCGAATGCGGGAGGGACATCGCCTTTTCTGCTCACCTCGGATCATTACGGACGGATTTTGCCGCGCGCGCTCGGCGATCTCGGCGTCGCTGAGGCCGAGCTTGTCAGGCATATCGCCTGGGACATCGGCATCGCCGGCGTCGCCGAACGGCTGGCGGAGATGCTGGATGCGCATCTGATCGCGCAGCGCTATTCGCGGCTCGTGATCGACTGCAACCGCCCGCCGGCTGCGGTGAGCTCGATCCCCGTGATTTCCGAAGCGACGGCGATCCTCCGCAATGAAGCAATCTCCGAGGGCGAGCGCGCGGCAAGGCGGCGCGAGATTTTCGAGCCCTATCATCACCGCATCGACGCCGCAATCAGCCGCCGCCTGCACGACCGGCGGCCGACGGTGCTGGTGTCGCTGCACAGCTTCACGCCCGTTTATGCCGGCGTCGCGCGGCCCTGGCACATCGGCGCGCTCTACAATCGCGACACCGTCCTGCCGCAGCTCCTCTTGAAACATCTGCGCGTGGAAGGCGATCTCGTCGTCGGCGACAACGAGCCCTATGCGGTGAACGACCTCACCGACTACACCATCCCCGTGCACGGCGAAGCCCGCGGCCTCGTCAACACCGGCATCGAGATCCGCCAGGATCTGATCGCGGACCAGTCCGGCCAGCAGCAATGGGCGGAGCGGCTGGCAAGGATTTTTGCGGAGATCGAGGTGGAGTTGCGGGCGGAGAGGCTGGTCGATTAGCCGCGCGTCGCGACAAATACGGCGAGCGCGCCGAAGATCGCGGCGATGCCCCACAGCACATAGGCTATGCGGACGGGGCCGCTTGTATCGAGCGTGGCCTCGGCCGGGTTGTCGGGATTGACGCGCACCTCGACGTTCGCGCCGTCCCGGTAGCGCGACATGAGCTTCTTCAACATCGCATCGGACCCCGACGGCGTCCCCGCCGCGACGCGCGCGCATTCATTGGTGTAGCTGACGTTCTGATAGCGATAGGTGTAGGTCACGCGCTTGCCGAACATCTCGGTGCCACGGCGCTCGCCCGGCTCGCTGGCCTCGAAATATTGCTCGGTTCCCGACAGCTTGATCGTGCCCCGCACCACCGGCCAGCGCGTCGCCATCGACGCCTGTCGCCGCACCGCATACCCCATCAGCGCGATGACGAGGCCGAACGCGGCAAAGGCAACGACGAGGCCTGCGAGATCAGGCCGGGCGATGTGATGCGTGAGGTAGGCGTAGCTCTGGTTGAGCCCGAACGCCGAGCCGAAGATGATGGCGAGGACGATCACCGTACCGATGCCGAGGCAGCCCCACAGGCCCTTCGGCAGGTCGCGCTCCAGCACGGCTTGATCGGGATGGCGCGGATTGTAGTAGACGGTGACGATGCTGCCGGCGGGATATTTTGCGAGGTTCTCGGCGACCTCGAAATTGCCGAGGTCCTCGCCGATCGAGATGCGGTTGCAGCGCAGCTTGCGGCGGCCGACCGCATATTCGTAAGTCACGTTCGCGAAATTGCGTTTCTCGAGGCGATAGCCCTCCTCGCGATCGCTGTCGGAGACCCTGACCTCGCGCACCTCTGCAACCGAGGTGACGACCTTGCCCGGCGCCCGCGGCCAGTTGCGCGCCTCGCGCACCTGCCAGGTCTTGACGATTGCGGCGACCAGGAGGAGTCCGAGCGGTGCGAGCAGCATCGCATAGACGAACCAGGGCAGATCGGGCACGGCCAAATTCCTTCGTCAGCGGCAATGCTTCCTTGGACGCATCGCCGCGGACGAAGGTTCAACCGGCAAGCTCGCTTACTTAGTCTTGCTCATTTGGCCCGGATCAACGCCAGCCAGATGCCGCCGCCGATCATGAAGCCGCCGGACACGCGCGACACCATGCGGGTGCGGCGCGCCGAGAAAAAGCCGCGGACCTGACCGGCAAGCAGCGCGTAGATTCCGTCCGTCAAGCCGGCAAGCACCATGAAGGTGATTCCGAGCACCAGGACCTGCGACAGGTGATCCCTGCTCATGTCCATGAATTGCGGAATGAACGCGCCGAAGAACACCAGCAGCTTCGGGTTCGACAACGCCACGACAAAGCCCTGTAAAAGAAAGCCGCCGCGAGGGGGAGGTGGTGGCGCGTCGGCGTCGACGCCCTCAACCGGGGAGCGGATCAGCTTGATGCCGAGCCAGACCAGATAGGCCGCACCCGCAAAGCGCACCCAGTTGAACCAATAGCCCATCGTCGCCATCAGCGTGGTGAGGCCGACCGCAAGGATACCAATCACGATCAACAGCCCCACCTGCACGCCGAGAATGTTGGTCAGTGCGGCACGGGTGCCATGGCGCAAGCCATTGGCGATGACGAGGGTGACGATCGGTCCCGGCAACAGCGCGAGCGCGATGCAGGCGGCGACGAAGGCGAGATAGGCTTGCATAGACATCATGGGGAGGACTCGGCTGAGGTCGGTTTGGGGTATTAATGCATGGCACTCACTGTCCGTCCAGCGCGGCGAGCACCCAGCCCTTCATCTCCTGCGTCTGCAGGAATGCCAACGCTGCTCGTTGCATCGCGCTCGCTTCCCCTCGCCCCTGCGCCGCAGCAACGAATAGATCGCAGCGACGTGAGACCGCAACGCCGATCGCGGCGTGACGGACACCGTCGGACATATCGAGATCATACCGCCTCGCCCGTCCGCGCATCTCGTTAAAGCTCACCTCCTCACCCGGTGCGCCGGCCGCAAAGCGCGGGTTGATCAGATCGACGTCGGCAACACGATCGACCTCGTCGTCATCGGCGACGCCGCGGTCGCAATTGCAGAAGCCGCGCTTGGCGCGCACGTAAAGCTCGGCGCCTTCACAGGCACCATCGCAACGAAATGCGCGGCCGGCGGGCCAACCATCGCGCGGGAACGGCCAGGCGATCTCGCGCCAACGCGCGACCTCCTCCATCCGCGACGGCACACGCTGATAGGCCCAGACGCCGGACACACCGAGCGCAACCGCCACCGCCGCTATCGTCGCCCCGCGCCGCATCGTCAGTTCCTCGGCAGGCCGGCGGCAGCGCGCGCGGGGCCGGTCAGTTCGAGGATGTGCAAACCGGTATTGGCGCGGTCAACGATATAGATATAGCCGCGGTCGTCGGTCTCGACATTGTTGGTCTGGATCGCGACCTTACAGCGCGCGCCGCCCTCGATCGGGATGCAGCGCTTGTCGGTCGCGCTCGTGATCGATGGAATGAAATAACCGACCTCCCGGGGATGATAGGGATCGCGGATGTCGAGCGCACGGACGCCGGCATTGAAGAAGGCAATGAAGGCCATCTTCTTGTAATAGACCGGCGCCATGCTCTCGTTCGACGAATGCGAGCCGAAGCGGCCGCCACGCTGGCAGAACTGCCCGCTCGCCTCCGGCACGGTGTAGCTGGAGATCATCATCGGCCGCGTCTCGGTGGTGACGTCGGCGAACCACACCATCTGCCGCGCCTCGCCGCATTCGTTCAGGATCGCCTCGTCCACGATCATGACGATGTCGCGGGTCTTGCCGTCCTTGTCCTCGGCAAATTCCGCGACCGGCATGTCGAGCATAGGGAACGTGGTGTGCGCGCCGTTGAAGGCGGACATCGGCATGCGCGAAATCTCGGGATAGCGCAGATTGTCCGGTGTCGGCTCCTTCGGCCCGTTCAAGAGCTTGTCGCGATCGACGATCTGCAGGATGCCGCCCTTGTTGGTGCCGTAGCCGAAAAAGACGCGGTTGCCGTTCGGCCCGGTCGAGATCGGTCCGTGCAATTCGGTCGGCACCGCGCCGGTTGCGCCCGGCTCCTGGCCGGGCAAGCCGAAGTCGCGGATTTTTTGCGGATGCGCGGGGTCGCTGAAATCATAGATTTGCGTCATGCGCCGCGTGCGCCAGTCCGGTGCGCCCGAAACGAGAAAGGCAATGCCGGTGTCGCATTCCCACCAGCTCTTGTGGGTGTCCTTCAAACCGCCGATGCGCGCGACGAGCACGGGGTCGGCGGGATCGGCGACGTTCCAGATCTCATGCGCCTCGCTGCCGAAGGTGCGCAGCATGTAGACCGCATTGGGGTCGCCCTTCGGCAACGACTTGCCGTCACAGACGCGCACCATCTGCGCGCCGCCGGATTCATACTTGCCCTCCTGCCCCGGCAAGTGCCGCAGATATTTGGGATGCGCGGGATCGGTGACGTCGACGACCGAGGTGCCGTTCGGCTCCTCCTTTCCCGTCATCGGATTGACGGGAGCGGGCACGTCGTCGGTGCCGCCGTGATGGCCGATATAGGCGATCCAGCGGTCGCCCTGATGATGAATGGTCGGCTGATAGGCGCTGCGCGCCTGAAGGTCGTTGGTGCCGACCAGCTTCATGTTGGAAGCCTCAGGCGGCGCACCGATGGTCTGCTTCTGTGCGTGGACGAAGGTGCTGCCGGCGAAAAGGACGAGGCCGGCAGCAGTCAAGACGCAACGGAACATCAATGTCCTCCCGGAACCAATCTGCGTTGGCTGAGATGAAACGCTAGCACGGCCGATCGCGCGCACCAAATACACCATCTTGACATGCAACCTTTTGGTTGCCTATTATCCTGCCATGGATGAGGTCTTCAAAGCGCTCGCCGATGCGTCACGACGCTCGCTCCTGGACAGGCTTCACGCCAACAACGGCCAAACACTGACCGAGCTTTGCGACGGCCTCGCGATGACGCGCCAGGCCGTCACAAAACACCTTGTCATTCTTGAAGAGGCCAATCTGGTCACGACGATCAGGCATGGCCGCGAGAAGCTGCATTACCTCAATCCGGTGCCGATCCATCAGATTGGCGAACGCTGGATCAAAAAGTTCGAGCGCGGCAAGCTCGCCGCACTCAGCGAGTTGAAACGCCAGTTGGAGAAGCGCGATGAGTAAGCCGCAATTCGTCTATGTGACCTACATCGAGACCACGCCGGAAAATCTGTGGGAGGCGCTGACGTCGAGCGAGTTCACGAAACAATACTGGTTCGGCGCCGAGGTCAGATCGGATTGGAAGGTCGGCTCGCCCTTCGCGCTCCTGCTGGACGGCGAGGTCACCGATTCCGGAGAGATTCTGGAGGCCGACCCGCCGCGGCGACTGTCCTACAGCTTCAAGCACCAGAAGTTCGAAGAGCTGCGCGGCGAGCCGATCTCGCGCGTCGTCTTCACCATCGAACCATTCGGCTCGCTCGTGCGTTTGACTGTGCTGCATGACGGGTTCGTCGAAGGCGGCAAATATCTCGGCGCCGTCTCCAATGGCTGGCCGGCGATCCTGTCCCAGCTCAAGAGCCTGCTCGAGACCGGCAAGCTGCTGGACATACCGCGTGCAGCTCTCAACAAGGGATTCGACGCAAAATGAACCTCGATCAGTTCAAGCCGCTGACGGTCTACACCATCTACATCGCCGCGACGCCAGAGAAGGTGTGGGAGGCGCTGACCTCGGCCGAGCTCAGCCGAAAGTACTTCTCGGGCTTTGCGGTGGAGATGCAGCCGAAGCTCGGCGGCCGCTTCATCGTGCGCGCGCCCGATGGTTCGGAGCACATCTCCGGCGAAGTGTTCGAATACGATCCGCCGAAGAAGCTGACGGTGACGTGGAACGTCAACTGGCCCGACCTCGTCGCAAAGCTCGGCACCACGCTCGTCACCTACGAGATCGAGCCCGCCGGCGAGGCCGTCCGCCTCACCATGAGCGAGCGCCACGACCGCGCGCTCAGCGACGACATCCTCTCCGGCGGGCGCACCGGCTGGCCCGCGATCCTGTCGGGATTGAAGAGCCTGCTTGAGACCGGCAAAGCGCCCCAGATCAAGATGTCGCCACCGGTGAAGATGCTCGAAGCGTTGAAGGCGATGGGGATCAGGACGCCGTAGCGGACGGAACCTGCGCCCTCATCGCTTCTTCTTCACCAGCGGCGGATGAATTTCGTCGATCTTGCGAAGGCATTCCACTTCCGAATCGTGCGGGCCCGAGACAAAGGTCCCGCTGACCTTGATCGCGTACCAGCCCGACTCCACGCCGAGGCGGAGTGCTTCGTCTATCTTGACGTGCCGTGCGGAGAGAGTTTGCATCAGGTGCTTTCGGTTGGCGTTCGATCCAATGTCGAACCGCGATGAAATCTTTCGGGCAGCCGCGGCACGAGCCCGCCGCGTCCGGCTCACCCGCAGGAGCAGGCAATATCCGCAACGATCGTCGTTACGACGTCGTGAGGAGTCGGCTCCGCCGCTGCGAAGAACGAGCCGTTCCCACGTCGCGCGCGCATCATCGTGGCGCCGCGTGTGCGCAGAAACGACCGAACTTTCCGACATGAGCGCACCGTGCGCGCAATCGCTGCAATTAGCCATCGTTTTCTCGCCCGCGCCTCGCTTTTGAAGCGCCAAATGCCGCTCTCGATCGAATACGGCCGCCAGAGCCTTGTGTTCGACTGCTCCGTAGCCATGTTAGGAGCCTGGCCGAGGGAATTTTTCGTATGAAGCTCCGCGTCGGGTTCGAGATGCTTTACGAATTTCCGCAACCGACGCCGATGATCATGGTGTTGGGCACGCACTTTACGCGCGCCTCCGATGTCATCGTGCCCGACCTGCTGACCACCAGCCCCTCGGTGGCGATCAATCCCTTTCGCGACCTCTTCGGCAATTGGTGCAGCCGCATCGTGGCGCCAGCCGGGGCCTTCCGCCTCGCCGGCGATGGCGTCGTTCGCGACAACGGCCTGCCCGACCCGGTGTTTCCGAACGCGATACAGCACGCCGTCGAAGCGCTACCGGCCGACACGCTGGCCTATCTGCTCGGCAGTCGCTACTGCGAAACCGATCGCCTGTCGGATATCGCATGGAAGTTGTTCGAGCAGACGCCGCCGGGCTGGGCGCGGGTCCAGGCCATCTGCGATTTTGTTCATCGCCACATCACGTTCGGCTATGAGCACGCGCGTGCGACCAAGACGGCCTGGGAGGCCTACGACGAAGGCAAGGGCGTGTGCCGCGACTATGCCCATCTCGCCATCACATTCTGCCGCTGCATGAACATCCCGGCGCGCTACTGTACCGGCTACCTCAGCGACATCGGCACGCCGCAGCCGTGGGCGGCGGGAGATTTTGCCGGCTGGTTCGAAGCTTATCTCGGTGGGAGCTGGCACATGTTCGATCCGCGCAACAACACGCCGCGGATCGGCCGGGTGCTGATCGCGCACGGACGCGATGCCGCAGACGTCCCGATCACCCAGACCTTCGGTCCGAATACCCTGCTCAATTTCAAGGTATGGACAGACGAGGTTGCCTGATGACGGACAGCACCACTGCGCTCAGCGCCGATGAATTCGCGTCGCTGGCCGAGGTCGGCAAGGGCAAGGCGCAAGGCGAAATTCCGCAAGCGCACGGCGAACGTCTGGTCAACCTTGACTACGCGATCCGGCGGCTCGGCGAACTCGAACTATCCTCGTCCGGCGCTCGCCGCCTGGCAACGGGCGAATAGCTCGCTGCCGTTGCGTCTCATCCGTGATGCACGTGATCCAGAATCTTTCCCCCATCGAGCGCTTTTCGGCACGATCCCTATGGACTGAGCGGAGGGTAGTGCCGCAGATTGCGCCCTCGAACCATCACCCGCGATGACCACAGCGGACCATTCGACCGATGAGCTTGCGTACCCGGCTACTGATCCTCGTCATCGCGGCCATGCTGGTGCCGGCGAGTCTCGTCGGCCTGCGTTTCATGCAAAACCGCAGCAGCGAGATCAACGCAGCGCTGGCCAATCTGGCGGCGGCGTCCGACGACATCGCGAGCGATCTCGATGAGAAGATTCAGGGCACCGCCCAGCTTCACTATGGCCTCGCCCGCGCGCGCGACCTCGACACGCGCGACAAGGCGGCATGCTCGGCGTTCCTGTCTGATGTGCGCGAGGAATACCCGCAGTTCACGGGTATCCTGACCATCGATCCCGATGGCAGCCTGTTTTGCGATTCGCTACGGACCAACCGCACGCTCGATCTGAATGACCGCGGCTATTTCAAGCAGGTCAAGGGTCTGCAAGGCGTCGTCGCGGTGGAGCCGGTGTTCGGCCGCCTGACGGGGCTATCGGTGCTCCAGATTGCCTATCCGGTGCGATCCGATGCGGGCGCGCTGAAGTTCGTGCTGCTCGCGTCGTTCAACCTGAACAAATTCGCGGAATTTCACGACAAGCGTCTGCTCGCCGAGAAGGACATCCTGCTTGTCGACAGCAAGGGGACGGTGCTGGTCGCGCCCAAGGGCGGCAGCTGGCGCGAGCCCATCGGTGCGTCGATCGCGGGCTCCGATCTGCTTCGCTTCGCGGCAGCGCCCGATCGCGAACCGTTTCGGGAGGTAACCGACCGCGAGGGCCGCACGCAGGTCTGGGCCGTCGCCCGCTCGCCCTCGATCCGCAAGGCCGGCCTCTACATCCTGGTCGGACGGTCCAAGGATAGCCTCGTCGCAGCGGCGAACCGCCGGCTTTACGAGGACATGGCGATCCTCGCGGTGGCCTTGTTGGCGCTGCTGGCGGGCGTCTGGATCCTTGCGACCGTGAGCGTCGGGCGCCAGGTCGGCCGGCTCGCCGCGATGGCGAAGAAGCTCGGGCTCGGCGACCTCAGCGCGCGAATTCAAACGCCCCATCCGCGCGGCGAGCTCGGCGGCTTGATGACACTGCTCAACGACACCGCGGAATCCCTCCAGCAGCAGCGCGCTGCGATTGCGGACCTCAACCAGAAGCTCAGCCAATCCCAGAAGATGGAGGCCATGGGCCAGCTCACCGGCGGCGTGGCGCATGATTTCAACAATCTCCTCACCGTCATTCTCGGCAATGCCGAGCATCTTGCCGACAGTCTGGCGGGCAACAAGGAATTGCACCGGATCGCCGGCGATATCGCGACCGCCGCCGAGCGCGGCTCCGACCTGACGCGGAGCCTGCTCGCCTTCGCGCGCAAGCAACCGCTGCGGCCGCGCGACATCGACATCGCCGAGAAGATTCGCGACATGGAGCCGTTGCTGCGCCGGTCCCTGGGCGAGCACATCGAGTCCGCCTTCGCGCTCGATGCGGATCTGTGGTTGACCAGCGTCGATCCCGGCCAGTTGGCGACGGCTCTGCTCAACCTCGTGCTCAACGCGCGCGACGCTTTGCCTGACGGCGGCAAGCTGACCGTCGAGGCGCGCAACACTGCGCTCAGTGAATCCGATCTGGACGTCAACGGCGAGCCGCGGCCGGGTGACTATGTCATGGTGGCCGTGACCGACACCGGCAGCGGCATGACCGCCGAGGTGGCGAGACGCGCGTTCGAGCCGTTCTTCACCACCAAGGAGGTTGGCAAAGGCACCGGGCTGGGGCTGAGCATGGTCTACGGATTCGTGCGGCAGTCCGGCGGGCTGGTGCAGATGCAGTCCGAACCGGGACAGGGCAGCGTCATCAGGCTGTTCTTTCCCCGCCTCGCAACGCCGCCGATCGAGGATCCGGTACCAGCGGAGCGGATCACAGTGCCCGATGGCAGCGAGACCATCCTCGTCGTCGAAGACGACGACATGGTGCGCACCTATGTCGAGAACGAGCTGAAGGCGCTCGGCTACAACGTCATCGCGCGATCGAATGGACCCGCGGCGCTGGAATTGCTGCGCCAGCCCGGGCAGATCGACCTGCTGTTCACCGACGTCGTGATGCCCGGCGGCATGTTCGGGCCGGAGCTTGCGCGGCAGGCAACCAGCTTGCGGCCCGGGCTCAAGGTGCTCTTCACTTCGGGCTACACCCAGAATCCGGTCAAGATGCCCGACGGGGTCGGCGACGCCCGCATTCTGACAAAGCCGTTCCGGCGAAAGGATCTTGCCGCGATGCTGCGGTCCGCCCTGTCGGCGCCGAAGCGTTGAGCTCAGGAAGAAGACACGAGCAGGAGCGCGACACCGAGATTGGCCGCGAACAGGGCCGCGTCGATGACGAAGATCCTGAGCATGGGGCCTTTCAACACCGGCCAATAGGCCACCCCGACGCGGCCGCCGCGCATCAGGACCGGAACGTTGTAGATAAACTGGCTGAAATGGCAGGCGGCGAAAAACAAGAACAGCGCGAGCTGCGCTTCGACCGGCTGGAAGAAAGCCGGTCGCGCGGCCAGAAGATAGAACGACAGCAGCCCGATCGGCAGATTCATCCCGCCCAGGAACGCCACGCTCGCCGCAAGCGTCGGCGCGATCGGGTTACTGCGCTCTTCGCGCGGCAAGAGGATCTTCAGCGTGTTGCCTTGGGCAATGCTGAACTGGATGAAGGCGCCACCGAACCAGAGCGCGTTGAGGAGCAGGACGAAATCAGAAAGATGCATGATCATTTTCCGTAAAAGACTTCGCTGCGCACCACACGGCCCGTATCGTCGAAGTCCATGAATTCGCTGGCGCGGGTGTCGCCGAGTTGCCACCACACCGTCAGGCGCGCGATCGCCTCGTCCCAGCTCCAGCTGAGTATCTTCAGGTCGGCGCTTTCGATGTGGCCATAGGCTTTCCGCCAATAGCCGCGGATGTTCTCGGCGCCGGTGACGGTGGGAGAGCCGGTCAGCGTCAACGCGAGAGGGCTGCGCATCTGCGCATGGTCGGCAAAATGCGCGACGACCGCGTCGATGTCGACCCGGCACCAGCTTGCGCACCAGGCCGCGACAAAGCGCTCGGCGGCTGCGCGATCCATCTTCTCTGCGCTCACGGCGTCTGCCCGCTCATGACGCGGCCCTCCCCTGGCTGGTTGGCCGGAAAGTGGCAAAGCTCGCCCCTCATGTCAACTATATTGACTTGATACATAGTCAGTTGTTGTCGGCGATTGCCTCCATGACGGCCATCCATGCCGCCGCGCCTGACACCCCGGCCCGATCAAATGCCGCGCGCATGACTTTGCGCTCGTGGTCAGACGCCTTTTGCTCGATGCGTTGCCCCGCAACCGTCAGGCGCAACAGTTTGGAGCGATGCTGCTCGGGCGACCGCTTCGAGGTCAGGAGCTTACGCTCCAGGAGCAAATTGAGCGGCCGGTTCAGGGCCTGCTTGGAGATGCCGAGGATTTCGATCAGCGCGCCGATCGCGATATCGGGCCGGCGCGCGACCACGTAGAGGATGCGGTGGTGCGGACGCGACAGGCCTTGCCTGGCAAGATAATCGTCCGCCTCCAGCGTCATTCCGCGCCAGCCGTAATACATCAGCTCCAATGCTGCATCGAGATCATGCAGCTTGTCGAGCGAGGCGCGGTGAAGCCCTGCGGCTTGAGAGGTCTTTGGCATTGTCTGACGCTAACCTCTCGCCCGCAGCTCGCGCCGGAGCACCTTTCCCGTGGCGGTCATCGGCAGCGTCTCCGCGAACTCGACGAAGCGCGGATATTCATGCGCGGCGAGCTGCACTTTCACAAACTCCTGGATCTCGCGGGCGAGCGCATCGCCGGGTGCAAAGCCCGGGCGCAACACGATCCAGGCCTTGATCGATTCGGTGCGGATCGGATCGGGAATGCCGACCACCGCCGCCATCGCCACTGACGGATGCTTCATCAGCGTGTGCTCGATCTCGGACGGGCCGACGCGGTAGCCGGCGGTGGTGATGACGTCGTCCTCGCGGCTGACGTACCAGAAATAGCCGTCCTCATCCTGCACGCCGAGATCGCCGGTCAGCAGGAATTCGCCGGCATATTTCTTCGCCGTGGCGTCCGGATTGCGCCAGTACTCGATCATGGTGCACGGACACGGCTGACGCACGCCGATGATGCCGCGCTGTCCCCTCGGCTGCTCCTCGCCCTTGTCGTTGACGATGCGCACATCAAAACCCGGCGTCGCCTTGCCCATCGAACCCGGTCGGATCGGAAACAAATTGGAGTTGCTGCCGATCACGAGATTGCACTCGGTCTGGCCGAACACTTCATGCGCGTCGATTCCAAAAGTCTCGCGCACCCAGCCCAAGAGTTCGCCGCCGAGGGATTCACCGCCGGTAAAAATGCTGCGCAGCTTCACACCGGAGTGCTTCACGCCGGCCTGCCGCATCAGTTTGAGCGCCGTCGGCGGCAGAAAGACGTTGCGCACGCCGAGATCGGCCATCATCTGCATCGCCGCCTGCGGCTCGAACTTTCGCGCACGGTGCCCGACCAAGGGAATGCCGTGATACCAGAATGCGAACAGGCCGTTGACGAGCCCGCCGATCCAGGCCCAGTCCGCCGGCGTCCACATGAGATCGCCGGGGCGCGGCAGGAAGTTGTGGCACATCTCGACATTGGGGAGATGACCAAGCACCACGCGGTGCGCGTGCAGCGCGCCCTTCGGATTGCCTGTCGTACCCGAGGTGTAGATGATCAGGGCGGGATCATCGCATGACGTATCGATGCGCGTGAAATCGGGTGATGCAGCCTTGACCGCATCCCAAAACGATTTCGTGCCTGATGGCGCGCGCTCGCCGACTATATAGACGCTCTTCAGGTCCGGCAGCCGGTCGCGGATTTTTGCGAGCTTCTCCCAGCCGCCCTCGTCGGTGACGATCGCCTTGGCCTGCGAGTTCGACAGACGGAATTCCAGCGCGTCCTCGCCGAACAGTGCAAACAGCGGGATCGAGATCATCGCCGAACGGAACGCCGCCATATGCGCGACCGGCAGCTCCAGCGACTGCGACAAAAATACCGCGAGCCGGTCGCCGCGGCCGAGCCCATCCGCCTTCAGCACATTGGCGAAGCGGCGCGACATCTCCGCGACCTCGTCGAACGAGGTGCGCGCGGTCGCGCCGTTCTCGTCGACATAGAGCAGCGCGAGGCGGCCGGTGCCGTCGGCATGGCGATCGCAGCACGCCTCCGCCATGTTGAAGCGCGCCGGAACGTCCCAGCGGAAGTTGCGGTAAAGCTCGTCGTAGGTTGTGGCTTCGGTCAGCATGGGCTTGGATCGTTTCCGTATTCTCGGCGTCATGGCCGGGCTCGTCCCGGCCATCCACGTTCTTCTTGCTTGGCGGCCACTTTAAGCGCGTGGATGCTCGGGACAAGCCCGGGCGTGACGTCTGAGTGCGTAGTTACCGCACCGTCGCAAAAAACTTCCTGACATCCCGCACGAACAGCTCCGGCTGCTCGAATGCGGCGAAATGCCCGCCCTTCTCCATCTCGCTCCAATGGGTGATGTCCAGGAAGTTCGGCTCCATCCAGCGCCGCACCGGCGTGATGATCTCCTTCGGGAACACGGCGACCCCCGTGGGCACGCCGACCTTCGGCGTCGTCCGGCGCTTGCCAAAACTCTCCCAATAGAGCCGCGCGGACGAGGTCGCCGTCCCGGTCACCCAATAGAGCATGACGTTGTCGAGCAGTTCGTCCCTATCAAAAATGTTCTCAGGGTGCCCGTTGCAATCGGTCCAGGCCCAGAACTTTTCCAAAATCCACGCCGCCTGCCCGCTCGGCGAATCCGTCAGGCCGTAACCGAGCGTCTGCGGCCGCGTCGATTGCTGTTTTGAGTAGCCGGAGTCGAGATCGACATAATGCTTGAGGCCGGCGAGCGCGCGCTTCTCTTCGGCCGTCGGCTCGCCCTCGACCTTTGGCGCCGAATTGAAGGCGAGCGTGATGTGGATGCCGGCGCAATGCGTGGGGTCCTGCGCACCGAGCGAGGTCGTCACCGCCGAACCCCAGTCGCCGCCCTGCGCGCCGTAACGCGCGTAGCCAAGCCGGTCCATCAGCTTCGCCCAGGTCGCAGCGATACGATCGACACCCCAACCGGTGGTCTTAGGCTTGGCGGAGAAGCCGAAGCCCGGCAGTGAGGGGCAGATCACGTGGAAGGCATCAGCGGGATTACCACCATGCGCGACGGGATCGACCAGCGGGGCGATCACCTTCTGGAATTCCACGATCGAGCCGGGCCAGCCATGCGTGATGATCAGCGGCAGTGCGTTTGGCTCTTTCGAGCGGGCATGGATGAAGTGGATGTCGAGCCCGTCGATCTCGGTGGTGAACTGCTCGAAGCGGTTGAGCTTTGCCTCGCGGGCGCGCCAATCGTAACCATCAGCCCAATAGGCGCAGATCTCCTGGATCCATTTCAGCGGCGCGCCCTGGCTCCAGTCATCTACCAGCTCCGCCTCGGGCCAGCGCGTGCGGGCGAGCCGCGACTTCAGGTCGGAGAGGACGTCGTCGCTGATGGCGATGCGAAACGGTTTGACGGCGGTCATCGGTTGCCTCCCGATTGTTTCTCTCGGTGGAGAGTAGACCGGATGCGCGCCGCATCAAAGGTGCCGGTGGGGTGACAGTCTCTCCATTGAAGCAGTGCCCGAGTGGAGAGATCACCCCACCCCGCTCGCGCTACGCGCGATCGACCCACGGGCGAGCTACGCTCGTCCCGGACCCCTCAAGGGGAGGGTAAGCAGCTAGCCCGACAGCGCTGCCTTCACGAGGCCAGACGCCTTGCCGAAATCCATCTGTCCCGCGTACTTCGCGCGCAGCACCGCGATCACCTTGCCCATGTCCTTCATGCCGGCGGCGCCCGTCTCGGCGATCGCGTCCGCAATCGCCTTCTTGACCTCGTCGTCCGCCATCTGCTTCGGCAGGTAGGCCGAGATCACCGCGATCTCCTCGCGCTCCTGCGCGGCGAGCTCGGCGCGGCCGCCCTTGTCGTAGAGCTCGACCGATTCCTGGCGCTGCTTGATCATCTTCTGAAACACACCGAGCAGATCGGCATCGCTCAGCGGCGGCTTGCCCTGCCCGCGGGCGTCGATGTCGGCGTTCTTGATGGTCGAGTTGACCATGCGCAGCGTGGAGAGCTTGCGCTCGTCCTTGGCCTTCATGGCCTCCTTGACCGCATTGTTGATGTCGTCGCGCAGCATGATCGCCTCACTTCAAACCTGTCTTGGAAACAGTCCGGAAAGACTCGTGGTCTACAACAAGATCCGGGCTCAATATAGGTGCTTGCATGAAGACCGGAAAGCATCTCGCCATGCTGGCGGTCTGCGTCGGGGTGCTCTGGGGAAGCCGCTTCGGCCCCTACGCCTGCGACACGCTGCCGGGCTTTGCGAGCGAGACCAGCTCCACCGGGCTCGCCATGGCCGTGAATGGCCTGTTTCTGACCCTCTTGCTGTACCTGCCAGTCTACGACTTTATCTCCTTGCTGACCTACAGGCTCGGCTGGGAGACGAATTTCAATCCGCTCGTGGTCTATGAAGGCGAGCACTCAACGAAGCCAGTCTCGCCGAGGGCAAGGCGCGCCCTTTACCTGATCGATATTGTCATGGTGGGCCTCCTCCTGCCGCTGTGGACCAAGGCCGCCTATTGCGGGTGAGCTCGCGGCTCAGCCCTCGAGCCATTCGGCGAGTGCCCGCGCTGTGGCTTCCGGCTGCTCCGGCTGCGGCAGGTGCCCGCAGCGATCGAGGATCACGAGCCTTGCGCCGGCAATGCGCTCCACCATTTCCTTCGAGAACGCATTCGGAATGGTGTTGTCCTGATCGCCGGTCAGCACCAGCGTCGGGCATTTGATCGTCGAAAGCGTCGGCCGCGAATCCACCCGCGCGATGATCGCGGTCTGCTGGCGGAGATAACCTTCGATGCCGACGTCCTCGCCCTGCTCATGAACGAGCCGGCGGATCGACATGTCGTCGCGGCGCGAGGGATGCACCAATTCGGGAAACATCTCCTCGCGCGCGGCGCGCAACTCGCCGCGCTTCGCCCGCTCCATCAGGCCGCGGCGGCGCGCGGTCGCCTCCGGCGTATCGGGCCGGGCCTGGGTGTTGATCAGTGCGAGCTTCAAAACCCGCTCGGGCGCCTGACGCATGATCTCGAGCGCGATGTAGCCGCCCATGGAATGGCCGGCAAGCGCGAACCGGGGCGGCGCCTCGCTCAGCACCCGCCGGGCGATCGCCGCCATGCTGTCATCGCGGATATGGTTGGCGACCATCACCGGGCCGAACCGCCACAGCGCCGGGATGACAGGGGCATAGATCCGGGCCGAGGAGGCCAGCCCCGGAACCAGCAGAATCGGGGTGGTCTGGTCCATTATTGCCTCGCGAGCCCAGGAATTTGCCGGAAATTGTGCCGCCGAGCTTAAGTGCCCGAGACGGGCTGTCAAATATGCAAAAACGCATGTGAATCGGCGCATCTCCGCTTTGACGCCGGCGTCTGCGGAGACTATGAACCGGGCTCATGACACAACATGACAATGATCCCGCTTGGCCGGACCACAAACCGACCGCGCTGTTGGTGCTTGCCGACGGCACGGTGCTGGAGGGCTTTGGTCTCGGCGCCGAAGGCCAAGCCGTCGGTGAGGTCTGCTTCAACACCGCGATGACCGGCTATGAGGAGATCCTCACCGATCCTTCCTATGCCGGCCAGCTCATTACCTTCACCTTCCCGCATATCGGCAATGTCGGTACCAACGAGGAAGATATCGAGACGGTGAACATGGCAGCGACACCAGGCGCGCGCGGCGTGATCCTGCGCACCGCGATCACCGATCCCTCGAACTACCGCGCGACCAAGCACCTCGACCAGTGGCTGAAGGCGCGCGGCATCATCGGCCTCTCCGGCATCGACACCCGTGCGCTGACTGCGCTGATCCGCAGCAAGGGCATGCCCAACGCCGTGATCGCGCACGCCAAGGACGGCGAGTTCGATTTGCATGGGCTGAAGGAAGAAGCGCGCGAATGGCCCGGCCTCGAGGGCATGGACCTCGTGCCGATGGTCACCTCCGGCCAGCGCTTCACCTGGGACGAGACGCCTTGGCTGTGGGACAAGGGCTTTGGCCGCCAGGACAAGACCGAGTTCAACGTCGTCGCCATCGACTACGGCATCAAGCGCAACATCCTGCGCCTGCTCGCCGGCGTCGGCTGCAAGGTGACGGTTGTGCCGGCGACGACCTCATCCGAAGACATTCTGGCGATGAAGCCGGACGGCGTGTTCCTGTCGAACGGTCCGGGCGATCCGGCCGCGACCGGCAAATATGCCGTGCCTGTGATCCGGGACGTCATCAAGTCGGGCACACCGACCTTCGGGATTTGTCTGGGCCACCAGATGCTCGGCCTCGCCGTCGGCGCCAAGACCAAGAAGATGCATCAGGGCCATCACGGCGCCAATCATCCCGTGAAGGACGAGACCACCGGCAAGGTCGAGATCACCTCGATGAATCACGGCTTTGCCGTGGACGAGAACACGCTGCCGAAGGGCGCGACGCAGACCCACATCTCGCTATTCGACGGATCCAATTGCGGCATCCAGCTCGACGGCAAGCCGGTGTTCTCGGTGCAGTACCACCCGGAAGCATCGCCAGGCCCGCGCGACTCGCACTATCTGTTCCAGCGCTTTGCGGATCTGATGCGGCAGAACAAGAGCGCGTAAGCCGCGCTTTCTCCTGCGTGCCCCGGGCGCAATGCAGCGCGCCGCTCTTCGCGGCGTGATGCGCTGCTGAACCGGGGCCCATGCCGGCATTTCTGGGTCCCGGCTCAGCGACGCACCGCTTCGCGCTGCATCGCGTCCGGGACACGAGAGGAACGCAATCCGGGCGACGTCGGTTAACAGTGCACGGTCTTCTTCCGGAGCCCAGCCATGTCCGCTGTTCGCGACAATGCCGAACCGCTCGCCATCGTCTTCGAGGATGACGGGCTCGTGCCGAACAACATCCTTCCCTTCCTGGTCTACCAGGCAGTGGTGAAGCTGGATCCAAAGCAGCCGGAAGAGACGATCGAAAACCTGTTCGAAGCGAACGGCTGGGGCGGCACGTGGCGCAATGGCGTCTACGATTATCTGCACTATCACGCGACCGTGCACGAGGTGCTCGGCGTCGCGCGTGGCAGCGCCCTCGTCCGCTTCGGCGGCGATCATGGCCAGGAGCTGGAGATCAAAGCCGGCGATGTCGCGATTCTCCCCGCAGGCACGGGGCATCAATGCATCAAGGCGAGCGGCGATTTCTGCGTGATCGGCGCTTATCCGCCGGGCAGCAAGATGGAGATCACCCGCGCTACGCCGGAGAACCACGCGAAAGCGCTGAAGACGATTCCAAAGGTTGCGCTGCCGCCGGCTGATCCCGTCACGGGCAAGGATGGGGCGTTGATGCGGTTGTGGCGATAGCCAAGAGCGCAGGTGTCGTAGTGCTGTAGGGTGGGTTAGCGAAGCGTAACCCACCCTCTTCTGCTTCCGCGAAAATACACAGTGGTGGGTTACGCCTTCAGCTAACCCACCCTACACACTGCCCTTACGCCTCGTTGCCGCCTTCCTGTCTTGTCGCTTCGAACAGGAACCAGGTCCGGCGCTCGGTCTCGTCGATGAAGTTTTCCAAAATGCTGGCGCTGGCGACGTCGCCGGCCTCGTCGCAGACCTCGTGCGCCTTGCGCATCGCGGCCGTGACGTGCTTGTTGTCCTGCATCAGCTCGCGCAGCATCTCGCGCGGCGGAACGTAATCCTCGTTGTTGTCCTTGATGGTCTGGAGCTTTGCGACCTGGCCGATCGACTTCAGCGTCGTGCCGCCGATCTTGCGGACGCGCTCGGCGAGTTGGTCGGTGGTGGCGAAGATCTGGTCCGACTGCTCGTCGAGCAGCAGGTGGTAGTCGCGAAAATGCCGGCCGCTGATGTGCCAGTGGAAATTCTTGGTCTTCAGATACAGCGCAAATGCATCGGCCAGAAGCACGTTGAGCGCCTCGGAAACCTTCTTGACCCCATCGGGCTGCAGATCTGTGGGGGTGTCGAGATCGGGCGAGACCTTATTGTTGGTTTTGCTCACGGGAGACCTTCCTGTTAGGACGCGGACATTGACGGCGCGCTGTCGCACCCCTAACGCAAGGCGGGCAGCGCGGTTCCTAGATAGGAACCGCCGGGCGGGATACCATGGACGATTGGATCGATTATTACGACTCCACGCATACGATCTATGTCAGCAAGCTGCATCGCGATTTGCACTTCCAGATCATCGCGCGGGACATCGTCGGCTACATCTCCTCGCCCGAGGCGACGGTGCTGGACTATGCCTGCGGCGAGGCGCTGTCGGCGAGCCAGGTAGCATCGGCCTGCGGCAAGCTGATCCTCGCCGAGCCCGCCCCCGGCGTACGCGGCCGGCTGATCGCGCGGTTTGCGCCGAACACGAAAATCCGCGTCCGCTCGCTCGACGACGTCCGCAAGATGCAGGATCAGTCGATCGACCTCGTCGTCATGAACTCAGTCGCGCAATACATGACGCCGGCGGAACTCGATGCCGCGCTGCTCAACATTCGCCGCATCCTGACCCCGTCCGGAAAGCTGGTGCTCGGCGATATCTTGCAGCCCAATGTCGGCATGTTCAGGGATGTGATGGCGCTGCTCAGCTTCGGCCTGCGTCACGGCTTCCTGAAGGACGCGCTGGTCGGATTGATCAGCACCGCGCTGTCGGACTACCGTCATCTGCGCTCGCGCATCGGGCTGCAGCGCTACAGCGAGGACGAGATCCTCGCAAAGCTCACCGCGGCAGGCTTTGCGGCACAGCGCGCGCACACCAATATCGGCCATAATCGCTGGCGCATGACCATCATCGCGCGGCCGCCTCTGGTCCGTTAGGCTTCTTGGGTCCGTTAAGCATAACAATTGGCTGAGGTGGCTTGTCGCAGCCCGATCGGCAATGATTGCAACGGCCCGGTGGCGGAAGCGTCTACGCGAGGGCGGTGCATCGCTCTTTATCCTGGTTCAAATCCAGGCCGGGTCTCCAGCCTTCGCCGGCTCCGCCAGCTTCGGCTCGGCGAGCCTATGGTGGCGAAGGCTGCCGCGACGAAGCCCGAAGGGCGAAGACGGGCACGCGAAGACGGACTGCCCGCCCGAGACCTCAATCCGCTTCAACTACATCACACTCCGACAGCAGCTGAAGCCTCTCCGCGTCCTTGGCCGCTGAGCTGAGCACCGCGTCGAGCAGGCCCGGAAAGCGCGTGTCCAGATCCTCGCGCCGCAACCGCATGAAGCGGTTGGTGCCGGCTACGCGCGTCTGCATAACGCCGCATTCGCGCAGCTTGGCGAAGTGATAGGCGAGGTTGGACTTGCCGCTGAGCGCGTAGAAGTCGCCGCAGCAGAGTTCGCTGCTGACACGTTCCTGCTGGGCAAGCTGGTAGACGATCGCCAACCGGATCGGATCGCTCAGACAATCCAGAACCATCGGCAGCTCGATCTGCTCGCGGGTGGGGTGGAGAGGCGTGCGGCTCATGATCGGGGAATCATAGCGAAGTGGCCGCAATGTTCAATAGTTCTTGAACCAATTGACTCCTCCGCTTGCGCATTCGATAGTTCAATAAGTGTTGAACATAGGGATATCGTCCAATGAGCGTGTTCTGGCTGGCCTTGGCGGCCTTCGCGATCGGCACCGAAGGCTTTGTCATTGCAGGGCTTTTGCCCTCCATCGCCACCGACCTTTCGATTTCCGTCCCGGCCGCCGGGCAACTGGTCACCGCCTACGCCCTCACCTATGCGGTCGGCTCGCCGATCCTGGCGGTGACGCTGAACAACATCGACCGCCGCACCGTGCTGGCGCTGGCGCTGACGACCTTCATCGCCGGCAACCTCGCGGCCATGGTGGCCTCCAACTACGCCCTGCTGCTGGCCTCGCGCATGCTGATGGCGCTGGGCTCCGGGCTCTGCATGCCGACGGCCCTCGCGGTGTCCGTGGCGGTCGCCTCGCCTGAACGGCGCGGCCGCGCGGTGGCGCTGGTCACGTCGGGACTCACAGTTGCGACCGTCATCGGTGTTCCCCTCGGCAATCTCGTCGGCAGCCTGTTCGGCTGGCGCGCGACCTTTGCGATGGTCGCCGTGATCGGCGCTGTTGCGCTCGCCGGCCTCTTGCTGGGCCTGCCCAAAGGCCTGCCGCACAACACCGCTTCGCTGGCCGATCGGCTGGTGGTGGCGCGTCACAGCAACGTGCTGATCGCGCTTGTGATCACGGTCTTATGGGCGCTCGGCGGCTTCACCGTATTCACCTATTTCGCGGTCCCGCTGCACGGCCTCGGTTTCGATGCCTCGCAGATCAGCTTGGCACTGCTGGTCTTTGGCGGTGCGGCCGCGATCGGGAACATGCTTGGCGGCGTCCTCGCCGACCGGCTCGGCACGATGACGACCGCCGCCCTGGGCCTCGCCGGCATGGCCAGCGCCCTGATCCTGCACTCACTGGTCCTCAAATTGATGCCCGGGCAGGCGCATTATGCGGTGCTGGGCGCGATCTTCCTCTGGGGCATTTCGGGTTGGGCGTTCTATCCGGCCCAGATCGCCAGCATCATCCGGATCGAACCGCAGGCCGCGATGATCGCGCTCTCGCTCAATGCCTCCTCGATGTATCTGGGCTTTGCCATCGGCGGTGCCTTAGGGGGTGCGGTGCTGGCCACCCTCTCGCCGAACGACCTCGGCTGGATCGGCGGATCGAGCGTTGCGGCCTCGCTTCTGGTGCACCTCGCCCGAGGCTGGCAGGCCCGGCCAAAACCCGTCAAAATTGCCGGTTGATGGGCGTTTTTCGGGGTTTCGCCGCCCCGAAAACTGGTCTAAGACCCACCCGCGCGCGAGGGAAGGCCCCGCGCTCTCGGCTCAAGGGGACGCGCGGCAAGCGCGCCCTTTTTTTGTGCCCAAATTCCACTTCGGCGAGAGTTGATGCCCAAACGTACAGACATCACCACCATCCTGATCATCGGCGCCGGCCCCATCGTGATCGGCCAGGCCTGCGAGTTCGACTATTCGGGCACGCAAGCGGTGAAGACGCTGAAGGAAGAGGGCTATCGCATCGTCCTCGTCAATTCCAATCCGGCGACCATCATGACCGATCCGGAATTGGCCGATGCGACCTATATCGAGCCGATCACGCCCGAGATCGTTGCCAAGATCATCGAGAAGGAACGTCACGTCATTCCCGGCGGCTTCGCGCTGCTGCCAACCATGGGCGGCCAGACCGCGCTGAACTGCGCGCTGTCGCTGCGCCAGCAAGGCACGCTCGACAAGTTCGACGTCGAGATGATCGGCGCCACCGCTGATGCCATCGACAAGGCCGAGGACCGCCAGCTGTTCCGCGAGGCCATGACCAAGATCGGGCTCGAGACGCCGAAGTCGCGGCTCGCCAATGCCTCCGCCCTGAAGAAGTCCTTCCGCGACAAGTACCAGGCCGAACGCGCGAAGGCATCGGGCGCAGCGCTCGCAGAACTCGAGCGGCAGTGGACACTCGGCGAAGGCGATCGCCGCAAGCGCTACCAGGAATATGCACTCGGACAAGCGCTGATGGCGCTCTCCGAGATCGGCCTGCCCGCGATCATCCGCCCCTCCTTCACCATGGGCGGCACCGGCGGCGGCATCGCCTACAACAAGGAAGAGTTCCTCGACATCATCGAGCGCGGCCTCGATGCGTCTCCGACCAACGAAGTGCTGATCGAAGAATCCGTGCTCGGCTGGAAAGAGTACGAGATGGAGGTGGTGCGCGACAAGAAAGACAATTGCATCATCGTCTGCTCGATCGAGAACCTCGATCCGATGGGCGTGCACACCGGCGATTCCATCACGGTGGCGCCGGCGCTGACGCTGACCGACAAGGAATACCAGATCATGCGCGACGCCTCGCTGGCGGTGCTGCGCGAGATCGGCGTCGAGACCGGCGGCTCCAACGTGCAGTTCGGCGTCAATCCCGAAGACGGCCGCATGGTCGTCATCGAGATGAACCCGCGCGTGTCGCGCTCCTCCGCGCTGGCGTCGAAGGCCACCGGCTTCCCGATCGCCAAGGTCGCGGCCAAGCTCGCGGTTGGCTACACGCTCGACGAAATCGCCAACGACATCACCGGCGGCGCCACGCCGGCCTCGTTCGAACCGACCATCGACTACGTCGTTACCAAGGTGCCGCGCTTCGCCTTCGAGAAATTCCCTGGTGCCTCCACCACGCTGACGACGTCCATGAAGTCGGTCGGTGAAGTCATGGCGATCGGCCGCACCTTCCAGGAAAGTCTTCAGAAGGCGTTGCGCGGGCTCGAGACCGGTCTCACCGGCCTCGACGAGATCGAGATCGAAGGGCTCGGCCAGCACGACGACAAGAATGCCGTGCGCGCCGCGCTCGGCACGCCGACGCCGAACCGCCTGCTGCAAGTTGCGCAGGCGATGCGGCTCGGCTGGTCCAACGAAGAGATCTTCAACTCCTGCAAGATCGATCCCTGGTTCCTGGCCGAGATGCGCGGCATCGTCGACATGGAGGACAAGGTCCGCAAGAACGGCCTGCCGGGCAACGCCTTCGGCATGCGCACGCTCAAGGCCATGGGCTTCTCCGACGCGCGGCTTGCCGTGATCGCGCAGACGACCGAGGCCGAGGTGACGGCGAAGCGCCACGCGCTCGACGTCCGCCCGGTCTACAAGCGCATCGACACCTGCGCGGCCGAATTCGCCTCGCCGACCGCCTACATGTATTCGACCTACGAGTCGCCGTTCGCGGGTGCGCCCGCGGATGAGAGCTCGCCGTCCGACAAGAAGAAGGTCATCATTCTCGGCGGCGGGCCGAACCGTATCGGCCAGGGCATCGAGTTCGACTATTGCTGCTGTCACGCCTGCTTCGCGCTGCATGACGCCGGCTACGAATCCATCATGGTCAACTGCAACCCGGAGACGGTGTCGACCGACTACGACACCGCCGACCGGCTCTATTTCGAGCCGCTCACCGCCGAGGACGTGCTGGAGATCATCGCGAAGGAGCGCACCAACGGCACGCTGCACGGCGTGATCGTGCAGTTCGGCGGCCAGACCCCGCTCAAGCTCGCGCGCGCACTCGAGGCTGCCGAAGTGCCGATCCTCGGCACCTCACCCGATGCCATCGACCTCGCCGAAGACCGCGACCGCTTCAAGCGCGTGCTCGACAAGCTGCGTCTGAAGCAGCCGAAGAACGGCATCGCTTATTCGGTCGAGCAGGCGCGTCTGGTCGCGACCGATCTCGGCCTGCCGCTGGTGGTACGCCCCTCCTACGTGCTTGGCGGCCGCGCAATGCAGATCATCCGCGAGGAGAACCAGCTCAGCGATTACCTGCTTGGCACGCTGCCGGAGCTGGTGCCGGCCGACGTCAAGGCGCGCTATCCGAACGACAAGACCGGCCAGATCAACACCGTGCTCGGCAAGAACCCGCTGCTGTTCGACCGCTATCTGTCCGACGCCACCGAGATCGATGTCGACTGCCTTTGCGACGGCAAGGACACCTTCATCGTCGGCATCATGGAGCACATCGAGGAAGCCGGCATCCATTCCGGCGACTCTGCCTGCTCGCTGCCGCCGCACTCGCTCGATGCCAAGATGATCGAGGAGCTGGAGCGGCAGACCCGCGAGCTGGCGCTCGGTCTCGACGTCGTCGGCCTGATGAACGTGCAATACGCGATCAAGGACGGCGAGATCTACGTGCTCGAAGTCAATCCGCGCGCCTCGCGCACGGTGCCGTTCGTCGCCAAGGTGGTCGGCACGCCGGTCGCCAAGATTGCGGCGCGCATCATGGCCGGCGAGAAGCTCGCCGACTTCAAATTGAAGAAGGCCGACTTCAAGCATGTCGGCGTGAAGGAATCGGTGTTTCCGTTCGCCCGCTTCCCCGGCGTCGACACGGTGCTCGGCCCGGAGATGCGCTCGACCGGCGAGGTCATGGGCATCGATCGCTCTTTTGCCGTTGCTTTTGCCAAGAGCCAGCTCGGCGGCGGCACGCGGGTGCCCCGCAAGGGCACGGTGTTCGTCTCGGTGCGCGAGAGCGACAAGGTCCGCATCGCCGACGCCGTGCGCCAACTGCACTCTCTTGGCTTCAAGGTGCTGGCGACCTCGGGCACGGCGCGCTTCCTGACCGATCAGGGTATCCCGGCCGAGAAGGTGAACAAGGTGCTGGAGGGACGGCCGCATATCGTCGACGCCATCACCAATGGCGACGTCCAGCTCGTCCTCAACACCACTGAAGGCCCGCAAGCGCTCGCCGACAGCCGTTCGCTGCGTCGCGCGGCCCTCTTGCATAAAGTGCCGTATTACACCACTCTTTCCGGGGCCGTGGCGGCCGCGCAGGGCATCCGCGCCTATCTGGGCGGGGACCTTGAGGTTCGGACCCTGCAGAGCTACTTTTCGGAAACCTGATCGCCAGCGGCGGCGAAGCCGCTGCTAAGTGATTGGCGATGAAGCCACAATGGCCGGAGGAACTGTCCGGCCATGTGGTTGTTCTGTTCCGGCGCCAAGCCCACATAACGTTCCGGTGGCCGCGTGTACGCGCCGGAAGCACTGACGAATCAAGGTTGCCGCGCCTTCCGTTTTTGTGGGGCGCGCGCGACCGAAGGACGAGAGAAGAGATGGAAAAGGTTCCGATGACAGCGGGCGGCTTTGCCGCGCTCGGGGAAGAATTGAAGAAGCGCCAGTCGGAGGATCGTCCGCGGATCATCGAGCATATCGCCGAGGCGCGTTCGCACGGAGACCTGTCGGAGAACGCGGAATATCACGCCGCGAAGGAAGAGCAGTCCCACAATGAAGGCCGCATCGCCGAGCTCGAGGACAAGCTCGCGCGCGCCGACATTATCGACATCTCGAAACTGTCCGGCGACACCATCAAGTTCGGCGCGACTGTCACGCTGGTCGACGAGGACACCGAGAAGAAGACGGTGTGGCAGATCGTCGGCGAGGTCGAGGCCGACGCCAAGAAGGGCCGCATCTCCATCACCTCGCCGCTCGCGCGCGCGCTGATCGGCAAAAAGAAAGGCTCAACCGTCGAGGTCAACGCCCCAGGCGGCGCCAAGGCGTATGAGATCACCAAGGTGGAGTGGCGGTAAGGATTTGCCGCTGCGTGTGATGATGTTTTGAAATGGCCGCGCGATCTGCGCGGCCTTTTTGTTTCTGCGTGTTGCTTGCATGAGTAAGACACGCGGCCTCATCCTCGTCATTGCGAGCGCAGCGAAGCGATCCAGTTCTGCCGCCGCGGAGGGATTCTGGATTGCTTCGCTGCGCTCGCAATGACGGCGTGTGGAGCAGCAGCGACGCCGACTCTCGTGTCCCGAACGCGCTGCAACGCCTTAGCGTTGCAGCGCAGAGCCGGGGCACGAGAGCGGAGCGAGTTACCGCCTTCCCTTCACGTCCAGCGGCACGGCCGCCTCGTATTTCGAGTTATGCAGCACCAGTGAGGTCCGCACGTTGCGCACATGCGGCGCCGCGGTGAGATGCGTCACGAAATCCTGGAAGGTCGCCATATCGGGGGCGACGCATTTGAGGATGAAGTCCACCTCGCCCGACAGCATCCAGCATTCCCGCACCAGGGGCTCGGCGCGGACGAACTCCTCGAAGGCGCGCAAATCGGCCTCGGCCTGGCTGGACAGGTGCACGGCGGCGAACACCGTGACGTCGAAACCGAGCTTGCGGGCATCCAGCAGCCCGCGATAGCCGTGGATATAGCCCTCCTCCTCCAGCGCGCGGACCCGGCGCAGGCAGGGGGGCGGCGAGATGCCGACGCGCTTGGCCAGCTCGACATTGGTGATTCGACCGTCGGCCTGGATCTCGGTGAGAATCTTCAGGTCGATCTCGTCTAGGTTCCGCGACACGTGAATGGAACTCCTGGCCTTTGCGGCGGTATTGGGTGGGTTTGTCGCAATCCTCATAACCCAGTCCGCACCGTTAGCGCAATTTTATTGCGCGTGCAGCGCAATCGACTTTTGTTCCCTGTTGGAAAAATCCGCCGACAGGGAATGCAATTCTTGCATAGCTCACCAGAAGGCTTAGATTAGCTCTGATATTTCAGCGCCTCCGCGAGGCCTCCCGGCACGTTCCGCGCCCGCGCTGCAAATCCCCCGTGAAAGGCGTCCATCGAAATGTCCGCTCCTGTTCATGCAAAGGTCGTGATTGTTGGCTCCGGCCCCGCCGGCTACACGGCGGCGATCTACGCCGCGCGCGCGATGCTCGAGCCGATCCTGATCCAGGGCATACAGGCCGGCGGCCAGCTCACCATCACCACCGACGTCGAGAACTATCCGGGCTTCGCCGACGTGATCCAGGGCCCCTGGCTGATGGAGCAGATGGAGAAGCAGGCGGTCCACGTCGGCACCAAAATCGTCTCCGACCTGGTGATCAAGCTCGACACCTCACAGCGGCCGTTCCGCCTCACTTGTGACAGCGGTGATGTCTATCTCGCCGAAGCCGTGATCCTCGCCACCGGCGCGCAAGCGCGCTGGCTCGGGCTGCCCTCCGAGGCGAAATTCCAGGGCGGCGGCGTGTCGGCCTGCGCCACTTGCGACGGCTTCTTCTACCGTGGCAAGGACGTCGTGGTGGTGGGCGGCGGCAATACCGCGGTCGAGGAAGCGCTGTACCTGACCAACCATGCCTCGCAGGTCACCATTGTGCATCGTCGCGATCACTTCCGCGCCGAACGCATCCTGCAGGAGCGCCTGTTCAAGCACCCCAAGATCAAAGTGGTCTGGAACTCCGCCATCGACGAGATCTGCGGCACCGAGAACCCGAACAAGGTCACCCATGTGCGGCTGAAGAACGTCAAGACCGGCGCCCTCACGGATGTGAAGACCGACGGCGTGTTCGTCGCCATCGGCCACGCGCCGGCGACCGAGCTCGTCAAGGACCAGATCAAGCTCAAACCGTCCGGCTACGTCGAGGTCGCACCGAATTCGACCGCGACCTCGGTGCCCGGCCTGTTCGCCGCCGGCGACGTCGCCGACGAGACTTATCGCCAGGCCGTCACGGCCGCCGGCCTCGGCTGCATGGCAGCACTCGAAGCCGAACGTTTCCTGGCCTTGCGCGCCAGCGAGCGCGCCGCAGCGGAATAAAGATCATGCCTCGAACACGCGACGGATTTACGGATATGGACTGGGACAAGCTGAAGGTGTTTCACGCGGCAGCGGAAGCGGGCAGCTTCACGCATGCGGGCGAGCAGCTCGGCCTGTCGCAATCGGCGGTGTCGCGCCAGGTCTCGGCCCTGGAGCAGGAGCTCTCGGTCTCGCTGTTCCACCGCCACGCCCGCGGCCTGATCCTCACCGAACAGGGCGACCTCTTGTTCCGTACTGCGCATGACGTGTTCATGCAGCTGCAGGCGGCGCGCGCCAAACTGACCGACAGCCGCGAGCGGCCGAGCGGCGATCTCAAGATCACCACCACGCCCGGCGTCGGCATCAACTGGCTCATCCCGCGGCTCGGCGAATTCACCGCGCTGTATCCCGAGATCCGGATCTCGCTGATCGTCACCGACGAGGAGCTGGATCTTTCCATGCGCGAGGCGGACGTCGCTATCCGCACCCGCAAGCCGACGCAGCCGGATCTGATTCAGCGCAAGCTCTTCGCGATGGGCTTCCACGCCTATTGCTCGCCGGAATACATCAAGCGCTTCGGCACGCCGCGCACGCTGGAAGAGCTCGACTCCCACCGCATCATCACGCTCTCCGACGGCACCTTCGCGCCGCATCTGCAGAACCGCAACTGGTTGATCGAAGCCGGGCGCAACGGCTCGGGTCCGCGCGAAGCCTATTTCAAGGTCAACAACATCCTCGGCCTCGTGCGCGCGTGTCAGCAGGGCCTCGGCATCGCGGCGCTGCCCGACTACCTCGTCGAGGAACAAAGCAAACTCGTGCAGCTGTTCGGCGAATCGGATTCGATCCAGCTCGACACGTATTTCGTCTATCCCGAGGAGTTGAAGACGGTCGCACGCGTGCAAGTGTTCCGCGACTTCGTGGTGAGCAAGGCGCAGCGCTGGCCGTCCTGATTTCCGCATGTCTGACATGCGGCCTCGACGCTTGCTGCATGGCGCTCGTCAAGCCCATACTGGCTGCACGCTGAGCCTTCGCGTTGCGCATTTGTCCCCCTCCTCCAGTGGCGCGGGAGTTCAGTAATCCCTCTTGGAAGGTGATTGTGTCGGCCTCACGTGGCCAATACCTCAAGCCGGGCCCTCTGGGTCCGGCTTTTTTTCTGTCCCATTCGGCTTTCACCTTCCGCGTGTATTGACAGTTTTGGGCATACCCCGCATCATTTCCAAATGATCACGAAGTCGTGCGCAATCGTCTCGAAAAAAGGCCCCCTCCCGGGGACCTCGGATTTTTGCGCGCGCTAACACTGACTTCGTCATCGCGAGCCAAATCCCGAAAACCCCGCCGCCTGGACGGGGTTTTTTCATGTGCCCTCCGTCTCAGGTTTTTTTCCCGAGAAGGAGATGGAACATGACTGACCTGCGAACACATCTGCACGGACTCTGGCTGCCGCTGGTGACCCCGTTCCGCGACGGCAAGCTTGACGAGACCTCGCTGCGGCGGCTGACGCGGCACTACAGCGCGCACGCCGTCGACGGCTTCATCCTAGGGGCGACCTCCGGCGAAGGCATGACGCTGCGCGATGCCGAGCTCGAACGCCTCGTCGCCATCGTGCGCGACGAGATGGCCGCGGGGCGCCGCAACGTCCCGGTCTGCCTCGGCCTGTCAGGCGCGGACACCTCGCGGCTGAGGGATCGTCTCGATGAGACCGCGGACTGGCCGATCGACGGTTATCTGATCGCGAGCCCCTATTATGTACGGCCGTCACAGCGCGGGCTGCTGGCTCATTTCGAAGCACTTGCCGATCACGCCGCCTGGCCACTGGCGCTCTACAACATCCCCTATCGCACCTCGGTCAACATCACCAACCAGACCATGCTGCGGCTCGCCGAGCATCAAAACATCGTCGGCCTGAAGGATTGCGGCGCGAGCCGCGAGCAGTCGATCGCGCTGCTGCGCGACCGCCCGAAGGAATTTCGCGTGCTGACCGGCGAGGATGCGAACTATCTCGAGGCGCTCACCGACGGTGCCGACGGCGGCATCGTGCTGTCGGCACATGTCGAGACCGCGACGTTCGCAGCCGTGTACGCCGAGACGAAGCGCGGCAACCATGATGCCGCGCGGGCGCGCTGGCACGAGGTCGCCGAGCTGACGCGCCTGTTGTTCACTGAGCCGAGCCCTGCGCCGGCAAAATACTGGCTGTGGCGCAGCGGCCTGATCGACAGCCCCGAAGTGCGCCTGCCGATGGTGGAAGTGAGCAGCGAGCTCGCCGCCACGATCGATCGCGAGATCGAGCGGCGGATGAAAGTCGCGGCGTAGCGCTTCGCCTACCCTCCCCTGGACGGCCTCCTCCAGGGGAGGGTAAGCAGCGTTACCGTGGTTAACCGCGCGCGAACTCCCTTCGCAGTTGCCGCATGGCGCATCTACGTCTCGTTTACGCATCCGCCCCTATCGTTTTCCTTCAAAGTCTACCGAAGGGGGAATATCCATGGGGCATCGCACCCGGCCTACGGCCGCGAGCCAATTCGCGCCCGCCGATCTCTTGCAGGGAATTCTCGTCGTATCGTCATTCGGGTTCTGGGCGGTGATGCTCGGCCTGATGCCGGTGCTGGTGTTTCGGGTCTGGCTCGTCTGAGGCGGATCCCGCGCGGGATGGTTAAACCGAGGTGGCAAATGCGCTCAAAATGCGCAGGGGATTGCGATCCGGAATTTTAAAACATCCCGTTTAGCGTCGATGCCCATAAGCGAAGAAATCGCGGGGGCGTTTGTGAATAGTCAGAATGAAATGGCGTCGCATTTCGGCGCACAGCGGAGCTTGTCCACCGAGCAGAACTTCACCACCGGGGACATTCTCTGGGCCGTCGGCATCTGGTCGGTGATCCTGACGCTGTCGCCGGTGATCGTGTTCTACATGCTGATGGTGGCCTGACCTCATCAGCCATCCCAGAAACGCAAAACGCGCGGACAGCCGCGCGTTTTCGTCCGGGGATTGATTTTTGAATTATGCCGCCTGCTTGTGCATTGCGCCGGACGCCGACGCCGTGCCGCGGATGGCCTTCACTGAACGCTCGATCGCCGCCCACAGCCTTGCAATTTCCTGGGCTGCACGGCTCTCGGCCTGATACTCACGCGCGCCTTCGCCGTGGCTGAGTGCCATCAACAAATCCGAACGATTGGTGATCTGACCGCCCCACACCGGAGCGCGGAATTTGGCCAGCGCCTCGCGGGCGATGGTGACGATCGGGCTTTCGGATTCGTCACGGCGGGCCGGCGCGCCGTTGAGCACGACCGCGTAGGGCTTGCGCGCCGCGCGGCACATCTGGATGGTTTCCTGCACCGCGTTGACGTCGAACACGCCGGGACGGGCGGGAATGACCACCATCGTGGCGTTCTTGATCGCGTCGTCGACGACGGCCGACAGGTTCGGCGGCGTGTCGATCAACACCCATTCATAACCGTCGCGCTTGGCAGCGGAGACGATGCCACTGACGGAATTCACCGCAGCCTTGATCGGCGGCTCGTTGGTGCCGCGCAGCTTGTGCCACAGCGTGAGAGATCCTTGCGGATCGGCATCGACGAGCAGGATAGGCTTGGTCGCCTTGATCTGCGCGGCGAGATGTGCGGCCAGGGTACTCTTGCCCGAGCCGCCTTTACGCGATGCGAAAACAATAACGTTCATACCCTTGGCCTCCAGATTGACCCCAGGCTACGAAAATGAATCACCGCGCTGATTCGGGAAAGAAAAATTTACCAGGAGTTGCCTCGCCGCCACGAAATAACAAAGCGTGTTGGCTTTTGAGTCACACTGCTTCGTGCGACGACAGAAACGAACAGCAACCAATCCCGTAAACCGGGCAATCGCGCTTTTTTCGAGCAATGAGAAGGGGAAAGCGGAATGCAACCTTGCCGCGCAAACCGTTGCGCGTCTCTTTTCGACCGCGTGCGCGCGTAATCGCCGCAAGCATGCGCGCGAGGCGGCGAACAAAAGGAGTCCGGTGGCTGTCGGCAAGCTGATGCGGCTCGCGCAGCGGAAACGCAAATGCCCGGGGGTGAGCCCGGGCATGACGGAGTTTCAGAGAAGGAACGCCTTGCGAAGCGCTCAGCCCTCGTCGGATTTCTTCTTCTTGCTCGCCTTCGCCGGCTTGGTGCTCTTCTTCGCGGTTTTGGGCGCGATGTTGACCGGCTTGCCGGCGCGGGCCTCGCCGGGCTCGGGTCCCTGGCGGAAGAACGGCTTGCACTGCGGCGAGAGCTGCGCCTTCTTCTGGATCATGCAGGTGGTGATGGCATCGACGTTCGGCACGAACTCGCCGCACAGCCGCATCGCATCGGGCGTGCAGGCCTGCTGCTCTTCCTGCGTATAGGCGAAGCTGACGCCCGGCTGGATCAGGACGGCCAGGGCGACCCCGGCCGTGGCAGCAAGAACGGACTTCCCAAAGCGAAACGCCGGCATCGATGCCCCCAAATTCGAGTCGGGCCGGAGTGTGGGTGAACGGCGGTTCGTTGGCAACGAGGGCGGAGGCGAAAGCTCGGACGTGTGCGGTCTCGGCAACAGGGCGGATGGCAGCGCCTGCCACGCACTCCGCTGTCGTTACCCGGCCTTGTGCGCAATTGCGCACTGGACCGGGTGACCCAGTATTCCAGAGACGCCGGACGTTCCCCGAGAGGCCGCGGCGTACTTCATCCCTCGCCTGCGCGGGGGATGACAGCGGTGGGGGGATGGATTGGCCCGGGCCCCCGACGCCCCCTCCAACAAAACTACGAAAACAACCCCATGCACAGTAGCGACGGCCCTGGCGGCCCTGCGGATTTTCAATTTTTACGGATTTTACGAAATCGATTTGACTCGTCGGACAAAACAGGAGCATACTGTCATCATCGAGAGTTGCGTGGGGTGGTCGGCTGCTCCCCGAGAGGTTGAGGGGCGCATGGCCACCGTGTTGATCGTCGCGCCGGTGTTCGCCCTGATCGCGGCCGGCTATGCCGCAGTGCTGTTTCGCTTCGTCTCGGAGACCGCGCACAAGGGCATCTCCGAATTCGCCTTCAGCATCGCGATTCCCGCGCTGCTGTTCCGCACCATCGTCGTCTCGGAATTCCCGGACGTCAGCCCGTGGCGGATGTGGGGCAGCTATTACGGCGCGCTCGCCATCACCTGGATCGCGGCGCTGGCGATCTCGGCATGCTTGCGCGAACGGCGCGAGGATCGCGAGGACGGCGTCGTGTTCGCGATCGGCTCGGTCTACGGCAACATCGTGATGCTCGGCATTCCGCTCGTGCTCTCCGCGCTGGGCAACGAGGCCGCGGGGCCGATGTCGCTGATCCTGTCGGTGAACACGCCCCTGCTCTGGCTCTGCGGCATTTTGCAGATGGAGCTGGTCAGCCGCGAGCGTGCCGGCTCGGCCGTCTCGGTGATCCGCCCCGTGCTCGCCGATCTCGCGCGCAACCCGCTGATGCTCGGAATCGTTTTCGGCGTGATCTGGCGTTTTACCGGCCTCGGTCTCAACCCGGTCGTCGATCGGACCATCGAGCTGCTCGCGCAGGCGGGATCGCCGGCCGCATTGATCGCGCTCGGCATCAATTTGTTCCGGTTCGAGGTGAAGGGCGAGATGTTGAGCGTCGTTGTGATGAGCGCGCTCAAGCTCTTGGCGATGCCGGCGGCCGCCTTCGTGCTGGCAAAGCTGCTGGGCCTGCCGCCGGTCGCAGCCGGCGTGATCGTGCTGTTCGCGGCGATGCCGACCGGCGCGAACGCCTACATCTTCGCGGCGCAGTACAAGCGGCTGGTGAACCCGGTGTCGGGCGCGGTGGCGCTGGGGACGCTGCTGGCGGCGCTGACGTTGCCGGTTGTGGTGATGATCGTGGCGGGGCTCAAATAGCCTTGCGACGACGGTGCTGTGTAACCGGGCAATCCCGAGTGGTTATGTTCCTATCGTCGGTGTCGCGGGTGTGATAGGTCCTGCGGCTCTCCCGGTTCGGCGACGAACGCGCGTCCAGGTAAGGGTAGATCATGCAACAGTTGACGGACGAAGGTCGGCGGATCGTCGATGATGTGGCGCGCCGGCACGGATTTTCGAGTGACGCTGTCCTGTGCATGCTTCTGGCCGTTTCGGCCGGATACGGCAACCAGGCCCAATTCAATCATCCGGAATTCGGCGGCATGGGCCAATGGTCGATGGGCGGGATGATCATGATCGGCGACATGTTCAACAACTACCTCAAGGGCCGCGTCGATTCGCTGTGCCAGGAGTTGTCCAGCCTGATCCAGGGACAACCCCTGTTCCAGATGCCCGCCCAAAGCCAGAGCCAATCCCAAGGCGGCGGCGGCTGGCAAGGCCAGTCCGGAGGCAGCCACCAGCAGCAGAGCAACGGCTATGGCAACAGCGGCTACGGCGGCAGCGGCTCGAGCCTTTTCGTGCCCGCAGCATCGAGCAATTGGTGGCCCGCTGATCTCGGCATGCCCGGTTCGACGGGCGGTCAGAACAATCTGCGCTATGCCTACTTTCCGGCGGCGCGGCGGTTGGCCGTCGACATCAATGGTCAGGTGTCGGTCTACGATACGGGCCAGCACCAGATCGGCGGTTTTTCGCAACAGCAAAGCGGCGATCAGTCGATTACCTTCACCAGCCAGTTCGGGCTGGTGCGCGTGGCCGACCTGCCGCGGATCAACCCTGTGAATACGGGCGCCGCCCCGCAGCAGCCCTATGCCAGCCAACCCGATCCCTCGATGCAGGCAGCGCCTTGGGTGCAGCCTGCGCCGAGCGCGCCGGCGCCGATGCCACCGCCACCGACCGTGGCGAGTTCGCCACCGAACCAGTTCGGCGCGCCGCAGGCCCAGCATGACGAGATCGTTTCGCTGATCGAGAAGCTCGCCGAACTGCACAAGAAGTCCATCCTGACGGATAGCGAATTCGAGTCGAAGAAGGCCGAACTGCTCAGCCGCCTGTAGCGGCATTTGCGACGACGCGGGCGCATGGGCAGTCTAGGCGGCCCAGTCCATGATCGCGTCAATAAAAGTCCGAGCCTGGCGGATCGCGTCGCCCCTCGTCGCACAAACACCGACCGACACGGTTCGGCCCTTTCCGACGGTCCACTGCCAACCGGATAAATAGCTCATTTCAACAATTGAGAATCTGACGCCGCGATGTTCCACGGAGGACCTCCGCTGACATGTTGCTGTGCGAAAAGGTTACGCCAAACGGCGGATTTGTCCAGCCGGGCGCGGCCAGCGGACGTCAATGTCGACTGACGCCTCGGGAAACTCGAAGCGGCCTCAACGAGCTCGGCATACTAACTTCGTGCATTGACCGTCGTTGCCGACAGCTCGCGCCCTGCAAGATCGGAAGTTTTGTGCACGGTTACCGCAATCCCGCACCAGGCCTCGAACCCGTTGATTAAGAGCCTGATGGATTGCCGAAACCGCTATTCAACACGCTGGCCCGCGCGCCAGGCCATCTCCCAGAAATCTGCCTCGAGCCGGGTGGCTTCCCTGAAGATCGCCATCAGCTCGGCCTCGCGGGCCGGCGTGGCGTAGAGATCGGCGAGATGATCCAGGTGCGCCCGCGCCTTGGCCGCGACCTCCTGGTACGGCGCGCCGGCATACTCGGCGATCCAGACGCGGTAGGCGTTCGACGCGGCGTCCGCGAGGGGGAGCGAGGCGAGCCGCGTTGCGATCTCCGCGTACCCGATCACGCAGGGGGCAAGCGCCACCTTGAGCGCCAGCAGATCGCCGCGCATTCCCGCGTCCAGCACGTAGCGCGTATAGGCCAGCATCTCGGCCGCCGGAGGGGCCTGTTCGAGATCGGCCGGGGACAGCCCCCAATCGGCACAGAGTTTGACATGCAGGTTCATCTCGACATCGAGGATGGCCGAAAGGCCGGCCGCTGCCTCACGCATGTCGGCAAGCCTCGGCGACTTGTAGACCGCGAGCGCGTAGGCGCGGGCAAACTCGATGAGGAACAGATAGTCCTGAACGAGGTAGTGACGAAACGCAGCTTCAGGGAGCGAGCCGTCCGCCAATCCGTTCGTGAAGGGATGCTCGGTGTAGGCCCGCCACTCAGCGGATGCTGCTGTCTTGAGACGCTGGAAGAAACTCACGATCTTTTCCGCCTGGCTTGCTTTCCATGAACGTCTTTGGCTCGCTACCGATATCGCATTGCGATCCTGGGAGCTACGGCGACCGGGGACAGAGATGCTTTGAGCGGCGTTAGGGACGCTTCCCGCGTCGGGAGTTTGTTGCACTGACACCGTAGCCCCAATTAGTCCACGTGGTTATACTCAGTTCACGAAATGAGTATAATGCGCTCCTTCGCGCCAGAGATCACCGAAATTGGACATCCGCCAGGACCTCACGCCAAGATGCCGTGACCAATGTATGCTGTCACTGCAATTCCTCGTTTTGCAATTGCCCTTCGATGCCGCTGCTCGACGGTCCCTTGGGCTGATCGAAGATGGGCGCGCGAGCAATCCGCGCGATGTCTTCATAGGCGGGCGCTTTCTTCAGAGCCCGCGATTTTAGTACCGCCTCAATTACGTCGCCGCGGAACTCGCTGGCCTGCGGATCGGACTGTTCCTCGTCCCCGTCGAACTCCGAAACGAGAAGAAAAATGAAAAACACCCCAATCAATGCTTCAGGGAATTTCTTATACTGGCCAAGGACGCTCTTCCAAAAGGTTAAGGGCGCCCCTCCCCTTATCGGCGGCCTATTGAAACGTTGCTTACCCTCTACCGGCGTTGAAAACCCTACACGTCCGACCGCAACCAAGGCCTCTCGGGCCGCTTCGGGTAATAATGGGAACTCAGCACTAAATTGATCCGATCCGGCAAGCACAAGATGGGTGAGGCCGTCGATGAAGAATGGATTTGCCTCAAGGGTCCCGTTGTAAAAGTGCGCTATCCCAAACTTTCGCAAAAGAGCCTCCGTCAGGTGCCCGTACCATGACCACGCCAGACCCGCGAAAAACTCGCTTTCGCCGGATCGATCAATGACCATTCTTTTAACGGCTTGGTGAGCGGCTGACTGAATTTCAGGGGGAATAACCGCTGTTTTTACCGCACCACCTGTTCGAACCGACGACATAGCTCTCGCAAGCCGCTCAAGCTGACGCGTCTCACCCTTCTTGAACGTACTAACAATAAGCTCCAGAAGTAGGCTGCGCACGAAGGTTCTGCGTTCGGCGCAGCAATATGCACAATGGCGGATTGCAAGGAAGGCATCATTAGGTTCGCCGTTTTCGACGGCTTCATTAAAGATGCGCTCGACTAACGATTTGACTTGGGATTCCGACGCATTGAGATATTCGAGCGCACGAGCCGCAAAGAGATTGAGGCTCATTCTCTCCTCTACTGATGAAGTAGCATTGATCAATTCGATCAGTTGTTCAATCGCTTGATTTTGACGCCGAAGGCTCCGGTGTGTTTTGATCTGCAAACTGAGGTGCGCTACAACATCCCACTCCTTCACGACGACATGCGGAATTATCTCCCCCAGAACCTCTTCGACGCTATCAGCCTTCTCGTCGATATGGCGAGCGAAGAAATACTCAAGAAAGGTCTGGTGGGTGAAGGCAAATACGTTCTCGCCGACATCGGTCATCACCCAGGCACGCCCGGTGATAAATTTAACAACAGCTTTCGTACCCGCGGTCGCTTGGGACTTATTTTCGTATAGAGCTTCCAGATAGCGCTTGATCTCTGCGCTCAGCCAAGCCTCCTCCACTCCGTCGGCGAGCTCTGGATCGCCAAACATATTTGCAGCGATACTACTGAACAGATGCAGCTTATCAAAATCAGACGGGACGTCTGCTTTGATGTCGCGATCCGGATCCCAGCGCTCAAACATTAGGATGGCGCACTCTCTATAAATTTCGGGCCTATTAGAAGGCACGTCTCCTCTCGCGTTGAATAGCCAAGCCATTAGCCCTAACATGAGCGGATTTGCGCGAAGATCTGATGCATTCGATGCGGTTTGCCGCAGGAAGTCTTGAGCGTACTGCGACGACTCTGCTTCAGTACGTTCGCCCACCACTTTAAAAAATTTCGTTAGGTAGTTGAGAATCTCATTCTCATCAAAGCGCTCCAGCACGAGCTCCTCAAATTCTCCGGTTAGGGGAGCCGAATCGTAGCCAACGAGGCGGGATGTGACCACCACCGGGCAAAGAGGGTACTGATTGCAAAATGAGAGGACCAGATCTACAAATTCGCGGCGTTGTGCCGTCGCAAGAATCTCATCAAGCCCATCGAAAGCAAGCACAGCGGCGCCTGTCGTGAGCAGATATAGCACGGCTTCACGAAGCTCCTCAAAATCGAGAGAAACGTGATTAATTAAATCACGAATGATGAAATCGAAGAGGCTTAGCTGAGGATTTACCGTGCGGGCTTTCTCGAATGCGCGCAAGACAACTCGGATTGGAAATTTTTGTAGTTGCGCCGACGGTTTGTTTGCCGCCAAGAGGGCGCCCGCCGCCTGCTTGGCAAGGTCAAAACAGAGATTTTGGCAGATCGTGCTTTTCCCACCGCCGGGGTCTCCCAAAATCACGACTCGCGAGAATGAGAGCTTAAGGTCCCCGTAACCGATAGTATTCAGCGACGTAGGATCGACGCGCCACTCGACTAATTCCGATGCATCCGAGCGTTGCCTTTTTGCACGGACGACCGAAGCTGCATTGCTTATCAAATCCGCGTTCTTAGCTGTGTCGCGATACTTGAGTTTCGGCGGGATATAGATTTTCGAGATATCGACTGATCTCGCGCCTTTGTTTGTCTCAATGCGCACCTGCTTTGTGACGGCTTGCAACCCTCGTACGAGCTTGAGCAATGCTGGCTGCATTCCTTGTACAGAGCTATGCTGCGCTCGAGGAAGCTGCTTGTTAAGGGCTTGGAGAGCCGAATCGACTTGATCAAACCTTGATGCGACGTTGCGGCTGATGAGTTGCAAAACGGCGTGCGTGTTCTTGTCTTTCGACACCTCTCTAAATGTGATGGCAAAGGAAACCATCATCTTCTCGTAAAGCGAGATCGCGTCATCCTCGTTTGGATTGATGACTCTTGCGTGCAGCAACACGAACGCTTTACGAACTTCTTCGGATTTTCGGTCAACCAAGGCATTTTCGACCATCGCTGTAATGAGGCCGCTGCGCTCCAGCTCTTCAAGAAACTTACTCAACTGTTCGGTATATTCGCCGTATCGATTTCCGATCAGCGTAATGAAGTCGTCCGACGCAGCCTTAACCTGCGGATTCCTTAGCGGAACGCCTTTTAAGGTGTGCTCGATGCGAGAGATGCGCATCGCTTTTTGAAAGGTAAGCGTGCCAACTCTCTGCAATCCGGATGTCAACAATCGGCCAGCAATGCCCGCCGCCATGACCCCGAACGAAAACGCAGCCATTTTCCTACCCCCGCATATTCTTGTTGCGCCGCCCCTTTAGCGCTTGCTCAATGTTAAGTCGTAGGACGCGGGGGAGATACCTTTGCGAACGATAAACCCGCCTCCCTCGCTCGATCTAACTTGATCATCCGCGATGCCATTGCATTTTATGGCGGCGCAAATAGGTCAGGTCTATCAGTAAGATGCTGAGAAAGCGGAGTTATCCGCAACCATGGTACAGTTGGGTGGGCTCGAACCACCGACCTCCTGTTCCACAGACAGGCGCTCTAACCAACTGAGCTACAACTGCATCCTTGCGAGCCGCGCCTTACGGGCGCCCTGAACGGGCCGTTTCCAAAGGGGGCTGGACGGGGCGGAAACTAGGTGCAACGGCTCCGTTTGGCAAGGCCGCTGCCGGGCTAAAATCCGGGGTAAATCGCCCTCGGCGCGATGAAATCGAGCCTGATGGTGACCACGGCGGCGTTACGCTGCCCTCGCCCGCTTTCGGCGACACGCCCGGTGGGGAGAGAGCCCTCTCCCGGCCGCTCCCGCAAGCGGGAGAGATGAAGAAAAACCCGGGCCTTTCGACCCGGGTTTCCTAACTTGATCGACCAGCGGCCTATCAGGCGGCGGGCGGGTAGAGCTTGGCGGCGCTGGCCTTGATCGGCTCGGCGGTCGCGGTGGCGGCCCGCTGGGCGATCTCGGCGAGCTCCTTGGCCTGGGCCTGGAAGGTCTCGAGCTGCGTCTTGGAATGGCCGGTCCACAGCGCGAACGCATCCGACGGCGACTTCACGCTGAACAGCTCCTGGGTGAAGTCGAGATGGGCCTGGGTGTTGGCCTTCGCGAACTCCATCAGCTTGGCGGCGTACTCGCTCGCGCCCTTGTGGGCGGTGGTGAACACGGCCTCGACGGTGCCGTTGTGGGTCTCGGCCGCGTCCTTGAACTTGGCGTAGCTCTCGCGGGCCTGCGACACGCCCTTTTCGGCGAACGCACGCATCTGCTCGGGCACCTCGAACGGAATGATCGAGGCAGAAAACGGATCAGTCGCACCTGTCATGGTTGGTCCCTCACGATAATGAAAAATGGAGTGAGCCTTCTGGCGCGCCCGCCGGGCCCCGAAGGCCTGTCATTCAGCGGGTACGAAGACTGGAAACGCGAAACAAACGAGATGGCTCGCCCAGCGCCCAGCTTTATCCGTGCCTAACATGTCAACATTGTGCACCGCAATGTGATCCGGGGGTGCGGGCGAAATTTAATCTCGGGGAGGGTGAGGTTCCCCGGCAGGGGAACCCGTGGTTGAGGTTGGCGGGATGCGAAGCAGGAAAGTGGTCCGCTCCCTCTCCCGCTTGCGGGAGAGGGTTGGGGTGAGGGTGCGTCCGCAATGGGACAGCCCCGATGAGGAAGGAGCCCTCACCCGCGCCTTCGGCGCGACCTCTCCCGCAAGCGGGAGAGGTGAAACCGAGCCCGCGGCCGGCCTGGTCGCGTCCGTAACGCCAACGCCGACGGTCCACTCACGAATCCTGCGGATGCCGCGGAGGTCCCGCTTGCGGGTCCCGCCACATTAAGGTTATCGCGGCTTTAGGCTTCCGCCCGTAGGCTGCGGCCGTGGACCTGCCCGCCCCCGCGGGCGATACTAACCCTTTCTTAAGGCTGCCATTCCCGGCAGCTGCCCTACGAGATGCGACAGCGAGACTTGAAGCCGGTTGGATGACGAGTTCGGATTTCCAGTTGCGAGGCGTGGGTGATCCCCGGCTGGCCGTGCATGCGACCTCGCAGCTCGCCACCTGGCTCTGGTCGATCGACGGCACGCGCGTGCTCTGGGCCAATCCGGTCGGCGCAAAGCTGTTTGGCGCCAAGAATTCCACGGCGCTCGCTGCGAGGATGTTTGGACCGGCCGACGGCCATCGCCGCCAGGTTGTCAGGCTCGCCCGTCGGCTGCCGGCGAACGGCGCCATCAGGCTGGAGCGGCTGCGCGGCTTCGGTGCCCGGCTCGGCGCGCTGATGACCTGCGCCTGTGCGCGGCTCGACTTCGCCGATGGCGGACATGGCGTGCTCGTCACTGCGATGGATCCGGCCGGCCGCGCCATGCCGCTGGTCGAGCGGCTGCATCGTCTCGTCGACGGCGCGACGGTGCCGATGGCGGCGTTCGCGCCCGACGGACTGTTCGCCGGCGCCAGCGACGCCGCCCGCCCCCTGCTCGGCTTTCGCGATCTCACCGAGGTCGGCCTCGAACAGGCCCGCAACGATGCGCTTCGCAACGGCCGCGTCGCGATGCCGATCGGCATCGGCCAGATGGTGCTGCAACGGGTCGGCACCGGCGACGATATCGGCCTGGTCGCGCTGATCGAGCCGGCTGTGCAGCCGGCGGCTGAAATGCCCCAAGCTGCCGAGGAGGTCGCTCAGCCTGCTGCACCGGACACTCCGCCGCCGGCGGTGCCGGACGATGCGCAGGGCGCGCCGTCGAGCGAGGCTCCATCCGAAATCACGCTGTTCGATGCCTTCGCCGAGCCGGTCGAGACACCGGCGACGGAGATCGTCACGATCCAGGACGCTGTTAAAGACACCGTGAAAGAAGCGGCCGATGCGCCGCTCGAAGCCGCGCCCAAGACTCCGGTTGATAACCCGCCGGAAGCCATCGTGCCGCCGCAGGCCGCGCCGATCACCTCACACATGGTCGAGCCGCAATCAGCAGAGCCGCCCGCACCGCGCCAGCATCCGCTGCGCTTCCTCTGGCAGATGGATGCGGAGGGCCGCTTTGTGCTGGCGTCCAGCGAGTTCATCCGCCTGATTGGCACGCATACGGCCTCAAGCTTCGGCCGCTCCTGGCGCGAGATCGCCGACGAATTTGCGCTCGATCCTGACGGCCGCGTCGCGCAGGCGCTTGCGAGCCACGACACCTGGGCCGGCATCACCGTGAACTGGCCGGCCGACGGCGGCGAGCATCTGCCGGTCGAGCTGGCGGGCCTCCCCGTCTACGACCGCGAGCGCAATTTTGCAGGCTTTCGTGGTTTTGGCGTCTGCCGCGATCTCGATAGCCTCAACCGGCTCGATGCGCTCAGGCGCTATGAGCTGTTCGTCGAGCCGGCAGCGCAGCACGGCTTGTCCGCCGAAATGGTCGAGCCCGAACCGGAGCCCGTGGCAGAGGCGCCGCCTCCGCCGATCGAGCCGCCTGAGCCTGAGCCTGTGCCTGTCGCCGAACTGCCCGCACCCGCACCCGATGTGAATTCACACCCAACCGAACCGGAAACGCCAGTGGAAACGCCTCCCAATGTCGTACCGTTCCGCCCGGCCGGCGATGCCAGATCACCCGGTGATCAGAGATCGCCGACGCTGACGCCGGTCGAGAACAGCGCGTTCAACGAGCTCGCCCGGCAATTGTCCGAGCGGCTCGAACGCGAGCGCGAGACGATCGCTTCCAGCGCGGCAGAGCCGCCGATGGCGGAGTTCACGCCCGAACCGCCGGCACCCGAGCCACCAGCGCAGGAATTTTCGCCGGCGCAATCCACGGCCGAATGGCTGACCGAGCCCGCGCCGCCCGCACACGGCCACAGCGTGCGCGACCGCGCGCTGCTCGACCTGGTGCCGACGGGCATGCTGATCTATCGGCTCGACCGCCTGCTCTACGCCAACCCCGCCTTCCTCGCGCGCATGGGCTATGCCAGCCTCGCCGCGCTGGAGGATGCCGGCGGGTTGGATGCGCTCTATGTCGAGCCGGGCGTGTCCTCGGCCAGCAGCACGTCGCAGGCCGGCACGCCCGTGACGATCAGCGCGACTTTTGCCAATGGCGAGCGGCCGCTTCCGACCACGGAAGCGCATCTGCACACGATCGACTGGGACGGCGACAGCGCGCATGCGCTGATCTGCGCGCTGCCGCAAGCTGCCGTCGTTGCTGCGCCTGCCGTCGTCGCGCCGTCCGTTGTCGCCGAGACTGTCGTCGCGGAATCCTTCCCCTACGCTGTCGAGCCCGATCTTGAAGCCGGCGACGCGGACGCGGAGGATCTCGCCGCGATCCTCGACACCACGGCCGAGGGCATCGTGATGTTCGATGCCGAAGGCAACATCCACGCCTGCAACCGCAGCGCCGAAGCGCTGTTCGGTTACGACGGCGAAATGCTGATGCAGCAGAACCTGGTGACGCTGTTCGCGCCCGAGAGCCAGCATGTCGTCATCGACTATCTCGAAAGCATGAAGAGCCAGAACATCGCGAGCCTGCTCGACCATGGCCGCGAGGTGCTGGGACGCGAGAAGAAGGGCGGCGTCATTCCGCTCGCCATGATCATGGGCCGCACCAGGCCCGACGGCCCGAATTTCTTCGCCGTGTTCCGCGATCTCTCGCAGAGCAAGAAGGGCGAGAGCGAGCTGAAGAGTGCACGACGTCTCGCCGACGGCGCAGCCAATGCCAAGGCCGACATGCTGGCGCGGATCAGCCACGAGATCCGCACCCCGCTCAACGCCATCATCGGCTTTGCCGAGGTGATGATCTCCGAACGCTTCGGCACGCTCGGCAACGAGCGCTACGGCGAATACATGAAGGACATCCGCGCCTCCGGCGAGCGCGTCATTGCCATCATCGACGATCTGCTGGAGCTGTCGCGGATCGAGACCGGCAAGCTCGACCTCAATTTCGCCAACCTCAACCTCAACGACCTCGTCGAGGCCTGTGTCGTGGTGATGCAGCCGCAGGCCAACCGCGAGCGCATCATCATCCGTACCTCGCTGGCGCATGCGCTGCCGCAGGTCGCGGCCGATGCGCGCGCGATGCGGCAGATCACGATGAATTTGATCTCGAACTCGATTCGGCTTGCCAGCGCCGGCGGCCAGGTCATCGTCTCGACCGCGCTGTCCGACCGCGGCGAGATCGCCCTTCGCATCCGCGACACCGGCCACGGCCTGTCGGAGCGCGAGGTCGCAGCCGCCATGGAGCCGTTCCGCACGCCGCCGCCCGGCGATGCCGCGGACAATTCGGCGCTCAGCCTGTCATTGACCAAGGCGCTGGTCGAAGCCAACCGCGCCCGGTTCAACATCAAGAGCGGGGCAAATTCCGGAACGCTGATCGAAGTGGTGTTTGCGCCGGTGGTGGCGGGGGCGTAAGGCGCGGAGGCGCTCAGCGCGCCTCCATGGGTTCACCGAACCATCGCGACGCGGCCTGAGCTGCTTCTTCATCGTCGACTGCGCTGTCACTGGCCCACGCGACAAAACCATCGGGGCGAACCAGCACGGCGCTGAGGCCCAGACGATCCTCGGGCGCGGCAGCGACATATGTGATGCAGTCGCCACAACGGCTTGCAAGCGCCTGACGCGGTGCGCGCGCGTCGAAGTCCAGCAACAGCCCTTTCGCCGTCCTGAGGCGTTCGCCGACCGTCGCTCCATCAGGCCATTCGAAATCGGGAACACTCCGGCCGACGAGCGGATGGCTGCCGCCGAGATCGTAGCGGAGCGACACGCCGCGGACGCGCTCCGCGAAATAGGTCGCACCATCGCGGGTCTCGATGAGATCGCGGATGATGGCCTGGAGCGCGCGTGTGCCCGGCTCCGGCCGCATGATCGCGACCTGCGCCCGCGACCAGTCGAGGATCTGCGCGCCGACAGGATGTCGCTCGCGCGAATAGCTATCGAGCAGGTCGGCGGGTGCTTGCCTGCGGATCGTCGCGGCCAGCTTCCAACGCAGATTCAAGGCATCGCCGAGGCCGAGATTGAGGCCCTGGCCACCGAGCGGCGAATGGATGTGGCCGGCATCGCCCGCGAGAAACACGCGCCCCCTGCGATAGGTCGTGGCCTGATGGGCGCGGTCCGTCCAGGTGGCGGCGAGCCGAAGCACCGTGATGGTAACGTCCGTGCAGGAGACATGGCGCAAGACCTTCTGCACATGCTCGATTGTGATGGGCGCGGTCCGGTGAAAAGCACCGCCGTCGAAATCGACCATCGCGATCGTCCCCGGCTGCGCATAGGTATACATGCCCGTGGGCGTGTAGTTGCGGCCGGGAATAAGCTTGTCCGGATCGGCCAGCTCGACGTCGATGGAATAGCCCGTGAACTCCGGATCGGTGCCGACGAAGTCGAATCCGCTGATCTTGCGCACGCTGCTGCGGCCACCGTCGCAACCGACAAGCCAGCGTCCGCGACAAGTCTCGCCGGCCGCCTGCACGACGACGTCTTCGTCTGAAACAATGATGGCATTGACGCCGAAGCCGCGCCGGATCTCGACGCCGAGGTCGGATGCGCGCGCGACCAGAACGGTTTCGAGTGTTTCCATGTCGACGGCGAAATTGCCATCCGCCGGCGTTGGCAGGCGATACGGCGATTTCGCGGCATCAACATCGTCCTGATAGAACTGGATACCGGCGAAATGACCTGCGGGCCGCCGTGTCTGCTGCATCCAGTGGGCAGCACTCTTGATCGCGCCTGACTTCGCGTGCTGCGCGGCCACGATATCGTCCAGCAAGCCGCGACGGTGAAAAGCCTCGGTCGTGGGGATCGACAAGCCACGCAAGCCGAACGGGAGCTGCTTCAAGGGAGAATGCGGGTCCTCTGCTTGCTCCAGCACCAGCACGGAGAGACCCGCGAGCCGCAGCTCGCAGGCGAGAAACAGGCCGACGGGGCCGGCACCGGCGATGACGACGTCGTATGGATTCGTGGATCGGGTTTGCATGAGACGCTCCTGTGGTCGATGTTCGACCGGAGCGTTCCCTGGCTTCGAGAATCACACGGACGAACGATTGGGCGCCTGCATGGCGTCCGATGTTCGTCGCGGGGATCTCGTGCACAAGGCCAAAGACCAGAGCTTTCGTTACCGAAAGGATTTGGGCTTACCAGACCAAATCTGCCTTTTCCGACGGGAGCTGTATAGTTTCGCGGCGATCGATGCGCAACGAAAAAGGCACGGCGCGCCGCAAGCGCCGTGCCCTCTCGCATTCAAGCTCCGCCTTCGGTGACGCGGCTGTTCTTTGCCGGCTCACCTATCGCTTGGCAGGCGGTCCGCTCTTGTTGCCGGGCAAACCCTTTATGTTCGAAGGATCTTGCTCCTGAACTGATTGATTTTGGGAGCTCGAGCCGACGGTTCCGGTGCGCGCCGGCGGGCCATTCTTGTTGCCCGGGGCGCCCGCGATCCCTGCCCCTGAGTTCTGTGCGCTGGGAGAGGTGGCAACCCCACCTGTCGTAGTGGTGCGGTCTCCCGGCACGTTCGCGGCCGCGCCCGGCTTCTCCTGCTCTCCGACGTAGCCCGAGGCGCCGGAGTTTTGTGTCTTGATGCCCTTGTCGGCCTCACTCTGCATGTTCGGGTTCGGCGTCGTCTGCGCGAGCGCCGGCCCTGCCATGAGCGGGACCACCATAAGGATTGCTGCCATTGTTGTGCGCATGAACATTCTCCTCCATCTGCCCCATCGCGCTCAACGCCCGGCGAGACAAAGATTTCCTCGGCAGCGCGAATAAGCTTGGAACACGGACCAAACAAAAAGGGCACGGCTCGCGCCGTGCCCTTTCGTGTTCCTGCAGCTTCGCCTCAGCTATAAATCTCGAACAGGCCGGCGCCGCCCTGGCCGCCGCCGATGCACATGGTCACGACGCCCCACTTGGCCTTGCGGCGGGCGCCTTCCTGGAGGAGGTGGCCGGTGAGACGGGCGCCGGTCATGCCGAAGGGATGGCCGATCGCGATCGAGCCGCCGTTGACGTTGTACTTGGCGGGATCGATGCCGAGCTTGTCGCGCGAATAGAGGCACTGGCTGGCGAAGGCCTCGTTGAGCTCCCACAGATCGATGTCGTCGATCTTCAGGCCGGTGCGCTTGAGGAGCTTCGGGATCGCGAACACGGGTCCGATGCCCATCTCGTCGGGCTCGCAGCCGGCGGTCGCCCAGGCAACGAAGCGGCCGAGCGGCTTGAGGCCGCGCTTCTCGGCGTCCTTGGCTTCCATCAGCACCACGGCGGCGGCGCCGTCGGAGAGCTGGCTGGCGTTGCCGGCGGTGACGAACTTGCCGGGGCCCTTGACCGGCTCGAGTTTTGCCAGCCCTTCCAGCGTGGTCTCGGGACGGTTGCACTCATCGCGATCGACGACGTAGTCGACGATCGACTCCGCCTTGGTCGCCTTGTCGACGACCTTCATCTTGGTCTTCATCGGGACGATCTCGTCCTTGTACTTGCCCGCCTGCTGCGACGCGGCCATGCGGCGCTGCGATTCCAGCGAGAACTCGTCCTGATATTCGCGGCTGAGCTTGTAGCGCTCGGCGACGATGTCGGCGGTGTCGATCATCGCCATGAAGATATCGGGCGCGACCTTGAGCAATTCAGGATCAATCGACTCCTTCGGCGTCCCGCCGCCCGGCATCGAAATGCTCTCGACGCCGCCTGCGACGATGCAATCAGCGCCGTCGGAGCGGATCGAGTTGGCGGCCATCGCGATGGTCTGGAGGCCCGAGGAGCAGAAGCGGTTGACCGAGACGCCGGCTGTTGTCGTCGGCAGGCCGGCGAGCAGCGCGGCCTGGCGGCCGATGTTCGGCGCGCCGTGCGCGCAATTGCCGAGATAGCAGTCCTCGACATAATCCTTCTCGACGCCGGCGCGATCGACCGCGTGCTTGATGGCGTGTGCGGCCAGCGACATCGGTGGCGTGATGTTGAACCCACCGCGGCCGGATTTTGCGAGGCCGGTGCGTGCATAGGAAACGATGACGGCTTCACGCATTGTTTTCTCCCTTTCGAACATTGGTACGGATGCGTTGGTACGAGGCGTTCTCGGCGCCATTGGTACACAAAGTTTGGCGGGCTTGGGAGAAATAAAGCACTGCGCTGCATCAACAAAAACGCCGCCCTCGCGAGAGGGCGGCGTTGTTCCGCAGGTCGGAATATATGATGGCCGTCATTCCGTGGCGCGCGCCGCGGGACGACCTCGCCTCAGAACGTCAGCGCCTTGACCTGCTTGACCTGCGGCAGGGCCTGCACCTTGGCGAGCAGGTCCGCCGGCACCGCGCCGTCGACCTCGACCAGCGCGATGGCGTCGCCGCCCTGTTCGACGCGGCCTAGGTGGAAGGTCGCGATGTTGATCTTCGCGTCACCCAGAAGGCCCGCGAAACTGCCGATGAAGCCGGGCTTGTCCTCGTTAGTGACATAGATCATCGACTTGCCGAACTCGGCATCGACGCGGATGCCCTTGATGTCGACCAGCCGCGGCTTGCCGTCATGATAGACGGTACCGGAGACCGAGCGCTCCTGGCGTTCGGTCGCGACCGTGACGGTGATCAGGCTCTCATAGTCGCTCTGGGCGGCGCGCACGATCTCGTCCACCACCATGCCGCGCTCCTTGGCGACGACGGGGGCTGACACGACGTTGACCTCGCCCAGCATCGGCCGCAGCAGGCCCGACAGCACGGCGGAGGTGATCGCCTTGATCTTCATCTCGGCGACGTGGCCCTCATAGGTGATCTCGACCTTGAGGATGCCGGATTCAGTGAGCTGGCCGGCGAACGAGCCGAGCTTCTCGGCAAGCGCGATGAACGGCTTCAGCTTCGGCGCTTCTTCCGCAGTGATCGAGGGGAAGTTGACCGCGTTCGAGATCGCGCCGGTGAGCAGATAATCCGACATCTGCTCGGCGACCTGGAGTGCGACGTTCTCCTGGGCTTCCGTGGTGGAGGCGCCGAGATGCGGCGTGCAGATCACGTTGGGATGGCCGAACAGCACGTTCGCAGTCGCAGGCTCTTCGACGAACACGTCGAAGGCGGCGCCCGCGATGTGCTTGGAGTTGAGTGCATCGACCACCGCCTGCTCGTCGACGAGACCGCCGCGGGCGCAATTGATCAGGCGCACGCCCTTCTTCATCTTGGCGATCGCGGATGCGTCGATGATGTTCCTGGTCTTCTCGGTGAGCGGCGTATGCAGAGTGATGAAATCGGCACGCTTCAAGAGGTCGTCGAGATCGACCTTCTCGACGCCGATGTCCCTGGCGCGCTCCGGCGACAGGAACGGATCGAACGCGACCACCTTCATGCGCAGGCCGAGCGCGCGGTCGGCGACGATGGAACCGATATTGCCGCAGCCGACGACGCCGAGCACCTTGCCGGTGATCTCGACGCCCATGAAGCGGTTCTTCTCCCACTTGCCGGCCTGGGTCGAGGCGTCGGCCTGCGGGATCTCGCGGGCCAGCGCCAGCATGAGAGTAATCGCGTGCTCGGCGGTCGTGATCGAATTGCCGAACGGCGTGTTCATCACGATGATGCCCTTGGCCGTCGCCGCGGGGATCTCGACATTGTCGACGCCGATACCGGCGCGGCCGATCACCTTGAGGTTGGTCGCCTTCTCCAGGATCTTGGCGGTCGCTTTCGTCGCGGAGCGGATCGCAAGCCCGTCGTAATTGCCGATGATCTCGGCAAGCTTGTCCTTGTCCTTGCCGAGATTGGGCTGGAAGTCGACCTCGACGCCGCGGTCCTTGAATATCTGGACGGCGGCGGGAGAGAGCGCGTCGGAGATGAGAACTTTGGGTTTGGTCATGGGATGTGTCCTTCACCGTCCCTGAGGGAGGATCGGCCCGAGGGCCGGAATGAGGAATTGCTCGGAAGCTCTTTGCACTCCCTCTCTCCGTTCTTACGGGGAGAGGGCATAGGCGGCCTTTGGCCGCCGTTCGTAGAAAGAATGCCGATGCGAAGCATCGGCTATGGTGAGTGGCAGCCACAGGCGAAGTGCTCGTGGAGAGAGCCCCTCACCCGGATCGCTGCGCGACCCGGCCTCTCCCCGTAAGAACGGGGAGAGGCGAAGAAGGAAAACTTACGCCGCCTTGGCGAGCGTGGCCTTGGTCTCGGCGAAGGCCCAGTCGATCCACTGCGTCAGGATCTCGACGTCCTTGGCCTCGACGGTGGCGCCACACCAGATGCGCAGGCCGGCCGGCGCATCGCGGTAATAGGCGAAGTCGTAGCCCGCGCCTTCCTTCTCGATCAGCGCGACCAGCTTCTTCGAGAACTCCGCCTGCGCGTCGTCCGAAAGCGAGGTGAGCGCGGGATCGGTGAACTTCAGGCACACGGAGGTGTTGGAGCGGATCGCCGCGTCCTTGGCCAGGAAGTCAATCCAGGGCGTCTTCGCCTTCCAGTCGGCGAGCACCTTGGTGTTGGCGTCTGCACGCGCGATCAGCGCCTTCAGGCCACCGATCGACTTGGCCCAGTTCAGGGCATCGAGATAATCCTCGACGCAGAGCATCGACGGCGTGTTGATGGTCTCGCCGACGAAGATGCCTTCGTTGATCTTGCCGCCCTTGGTCATGCGGAAGATTTTCGGCAGCGGCCAGGCCGGCTTGTAGGTCTCGAGCCGCTCCACCGCGCGGGGCGACAGGATCAGCATGCCGTGCGCGGCCTCACCACCGAGGGCCTTCTGCCAGGAGAAGGTGACGACGTCGAGTTTTGCAAAATCGAGCGGCTGCGCGAAGGCGGCAGACGTCGCGTCGCAGATCGTGAGACCTTCGCGATCCGCCTTGATCCAGTCGGCGTTCGGCACGCGCACGCCGGAGGTGGTGCCGTTCCAGGTGAAGATGACATCGCTCTTGGGATCGACCTTCGAAAGGTCGGGGATCTCACCGTAAGCCGCGTTGAGCTTGGTGACGTCCTTGAGCTTCAATTCCTTGACGATGTCGCTGACCCAGCCCTCGCCGAAGGATTCCCAGGCGAGCGTGGTGACAGGCCGCGCACCGAGCAGCGACCACAGCGCCATCTCGACCGCGCCGGTATCGGACGCCGGGACGATGCCGATGCGATAATCGGCGGGCACTTCAAGCACTTCGCGCGTCAGATCGATCGCGAGCTTGAGCTTGGTCTTGCCGACCTTCGCGCGATGCGAACGGCCGAGCGCTGCGTCCTTGAGATTTTGGGCGTTCCAGCCGGGGCGCTTGGCGCAGGGGCCGGAGGAGAAATGCGGCACGTTGGGCCGCGAAGCGGGCTTCGCTACAGTCATTGTCTACCCTTCCAGATAGTAAGCCTCCCGTTGGGGGGAGGTGTCCCGCCGCGGCTGATACGGGAAACAGGAAGAGTCGTCAAGGAAGTTCCGGGGCCTCACGCGCGAGTGATGGCGCCTCCGGCGCGATATCAGGGGATTCGACCACGGCGAGCGCGTTCAGCAAGTCCGTGGCATCGCTGATCAATTGCGCGGCTTTGCGGCGGCTGCCGACCTTCAAAATGCATTTGTCATTGGCCTGCACAACGTAGTCGTTGCCGACCTTGATCATGGAATAACTTGTCATTGAAATCCCCGAACCGACCGAGCCCGGTGTCCTGACGCTGCGTAGCACCCTTCGTTCCCCAATCAACGTGAACGACGAACGGGTAGTTTATCAGCTCTTAAGATGAACGAATGCACGATCCGATTTCGCTGATCATGCAACGCCTGCGCGGCGCTGCCTCAAAAGCGGACAGTCATGCCGACATGACTCGCTGTGAATCCGAGCCGCTTGTAGAAGCGCTGCGCGTCCACTCTGCTCGCATGCGTCAGTAGTTCGACCAGATTACAACCGCGCGCTTTTGCTTCGCTCACCGCCCATTGCACCAATTGCTCGCCGATGCCGCGGCTGCGGCAATCGGTGGCAACGCGAACATCTTCGAGCAGGCCGCGGCTGCCGCCTTGCGAGCTGATGCCTGACAGCACCGCGAGTTGCAGGCAGCCGACCACCCTGCCCTCGCTCTCGGCTACGACGAGCGTGAGGTTGGGATCGCGCTCGACCCGCTCGAACGCTTCGTAATAGAGGGCAGGCAGCGGGTCCTCCACGCGCTCGCGGGCGCGCCCGAGATGATCGTCGGCGAGCATCGCGATCATCGCGGGGACGTCGTCGCGGCGCGCGGGACGGATGGAAACGGACTTATCGTTCATAGGGGATTCCAGGGCTCAACGCGCCGGCGGCAGGCCGAGATGGGCCTCCAGCGCGCCGATCCAGCGGCGGATAGCCGCGTAGCGGCCGAGATCGAAGCCGCCTTCATGTGCCACGCGCGTATAGGCCAGCAGCGAGACGTCGGCGAGCGAGACCTCTTCGCCCGCGAAGAAACGGCTTGCCGCCAGGTGCTGCTCCATGCGGTCGAGCGCCGCATAGCCGCGTTTGACCTTCTCGGGGTCAAGCTCGGAGGCGTCCTTGCCGAGATAGACCAGCTGGAAGCGGCACACCGCGATATAGGGCTCGTGGCTGTACTGTTCCCAGAACAGCCATTCATCCATCTTGGCGGCAGCGAACGCGTCGCGCGGGATCAACGCGCTGTCGCGGGCGAGATAGCGGATGATGGCATTGGACTGCGCCAGCGTGCGGCCGTCATCGAAGGCGACGGTCGGCACCTGGCCGGCGCCGTTCATCTCGAGGAATTGCGGCGTGCGCGTCTCGCCCTTGCGGGTGTCGATCTCGATCCACTGGTAAGGCAGCGCGAGCTTGTCGCAGACCCACTTCACCTTGAGACAATTGCCGGAATTGGTATCGCCGTAGATCTGCATCGCTGCCGCCCCGTTTTCGGGCGACAGAGCATCAGGACGGAAGGAAGCTGTCAACCGCGGCGCAAGGGAGCGGCGTCAGAACTTGTAGCCGGCGCCGACGCGGAAATTGTCGAGGCTGACGGAGATATCCTTGACGTTCGAAAATCCGATGTGCTCCCATTCAGCCCGCAGGAACAAGCAGTCCCAGACGGCATATTCGAGGCCTATACCGCCGGTCCATCCGGTGAGGAAGCTGTTCGTTCGCCGCTCGGTCTGTGTTTGGGTGTTCGATCCAAGATTGTCGGTTTGATGGGTCGTGGTGGTCGTGTAGATCGGCACGCCCGCGCCGGTGAAGCCGACCAGCGTCTGAGTGGTCCTGTCGTAATCGTCGAGCTTGGTCCAAGAGACCGTGGCTGAACGCGAGACGTCGGCGCGGCCCACGGCGAGACCGGCGAACGCGTAGGGCATGAAGTCCCCGCCGTCCCAGCCCACCCGTCCTCGGAACGTCACGATGTCCTTGATCTGCAAGGCCGCGCCGCCCGAGAGAGTCGTGTTGTAGGTGTAGGTGTGGCCCGCCGGCGGAGTTTCGCCGGACGGATTGACGATCGCGAGCGACATCGAATCGCTGGCGGCGCTCGCCAGCTTGTTCATGTAATTGTAGTTCGCTTCGATACCGAGCACTGCGTCGTACCACTGCCAATTGCGGCCGACGAACGCGCCGAAGCCGTTGGCCTGAACGTGGTTCTTCGGCAGCAGCGACCATTGCGAGACCGGATCCTGCAACACGCTGTTTCGAAGCATGAAGTTCGTCATCGACTTCGGCGCGTGGCCGAAGTCGACCTGGCTCGAGGTGTAGCCGACCTGGCCGCCGACATAGAAGCCATCCCAATTATGGCTCGCCCTCGACAGGCCGTCGGTGACGCTGCCGCGCAGGATGGGCAGGTCCGGCATGTCGGCCGCATGCGCGGCAGACACCGTCCCCAACATCACCGCTGCCAACAAAAGCCTACGCATCGCAACGCTCCATCGAACTCGAACTTTCGCTGGTGATCATGGCCCGTTAACCTTAACCAATGGTTGCGCCCGACGTTTTCATCGCCACTCGCCATGAAAAATACGCAAAGCAAAACGGCGCGGGAGGACCCCGCGCCGTTAAGACAGTTTAACCGATGAGGCTGACGATCAGCCCTTGGTGACGAGCGGCGGCATATAGGCCGGCGGGCTGTCCAAGTTCCAGCGCACGCCGAGCTTCACGTCGTGCGAGGTGATGTCCTTGAACTTGAAGACGTTGTTAGTGGTCGCGCCGGTGTAGTCCGACAGAACGCCGGTCTGGCCTTCGCCAAGATTGACGTAGCTATAGGCGAGCTCGAGAACCAGGTTCGGATTGACCTTGTAGGCGAGACCCGCATGTGCCGCCCAGGCAAAATTCCACTTCGAACTCGTTGGAGCCGTGGCGAAGCTCGCGGTCGAGAACGGGAGATTGTTGATGCCCGTATCAGAGAAGTTCGCGATCGAAACCCGCGCTGCACCAACGCCGGCACCGACGAACGGCGTGATGCACCACCAGGTACCGAGGTCAACATAGGCGTTCGTCAAGAACAGCCATTCGGACTTGCTGGCGCTGTAGTTGTCGATGCCGCTGTAAGGCAGTCCGCCCGCCGTGCCAGTGAAACGATCGGTCGCCTTGAAGTTGGCGTTGCCGCGATACTGTCCGGTCACGTCAGCACGGAACCAGCTGTTGAAGCGATAGCCGGCACCGATGCCGTAGATGCCGCCCGTGTCGAACGAGGATTGCTGGTTGAACGACGTGAGCTGCGAATAAGCGGACTCGCGAGTATAGTGGACATCCTTGGTCTTCTGATTGCTGAAGCCGATGTCACCGCGGAGATACCAGCCGCCGAAATCGGCGGGCGGGGCCGGGGGCGCGTACATCGGAGGGGGCGCCGCGATCGGCATATCGGCGGCGAACGCCATCGACGAGATCAGGGATGCCGCACCCGCGGCAAGGAGAGACTTAACGCTACGCATTGGCTTCGTCCTTATGGCCGGTGAGGCTAAATACGGGCGCCTCACGTTCTGGAAACTCACGGCCGGACGATCGCACCAAATGTTTAAGCGCCACTTAACCCTAATTTTTAAGGTTGATTTTTTCTGACTGCACACGCGGATGCGGCGCAAGCGTTGCAAAAATGCGGCAGCGCGCGACCTAATTCCTAACGATTTATGAAGCCGCAACGCAGCGAAAAGAAGTTTTGTTAACGCACGTGGCGCGGTAGTTTCGGCAGGAACACCGCAAGCAGGCCGATCGCCGGAAGCCAGGCACAGACCTGGTAGACGAACTCGATCGAGGTGTGGTCGGCGAGCTTGCCGAGCACGGCGGCGCCCAGACCGCCGATGCCGAAGGCGACACCGAAGAACACGCCGGAGATCATGCCGAAGCGGTGCGGCACCAGCTCCTGCGCGAACACGATGATCGACGACGTCGTCGAGGAGATGATCAGGCCGATGATCACAGACAGCACCGCGCTCGCGTAGAGCCCGGCATAGGGCAGCGCCAGCGTGAACGGCAGCGCGCCGAGAATCGAGATCCAGATCACGATCTTGCGGCCGAAGCGATCGCCGAGCGGACCACCGAGAAATGCGCCGACCGCATTCGCCGCAAGGAAGATGAAGAGATACATCTGGGCGGCCTGCGTCGACACGCCGAAACGGTCGATCAGATAGAAGATGTAATAGCTCGACAGGCTCGAGACGTAGAGCTGCTTCGAGAACAAGAGCGCGACGAGCACGAGGAGCGCGACCGCGACGCGGCGCGAGCTCGGCGCATCCGGATGGGCCTGAACCGCGATCGTCTTCTTTGCCTTGATCTGCGGTTCATACCAGCGACCGATGCGCCAGAGGATGACGATCGCAAGGAACGCGATCGAGGAGAACCAGGCGATGCTGCCCTGCCCGAACGGCACCACGATCAGCGCGGCGAGCACCGGCCCCATCGACGTGCCAAAGCTGCCGCCGAGCTGAAACACCGATTGCGCAAAACCATAACGGCCGCCGGAGGCCAGCCGCGCGATGCGCGCGGACTCCGGGTGAAACACCGCCGAGCCGAGGCCGACCAGCGCGGCGGCGACGAGGATGATCAGATATTGGTGCGCAGCGCTGAGCAGCAGCAGGCCGAAGAAGGTCGAGGCCATGCCGATCGACAACGAGTAGGGCTGCGCCTTCTTGTCGGTGTAGTGCCCGACCACCGGCTGGAGCAGCGAGGCCGTGAACTGGAAGGCCAGCGTGATCATGCCGATCTGCGCGAAGTCGAGCGCGTAGGTGTCCTTCAGGATCGGATACACCGAGGCGATCAGCGACTGCATGGTGTCGTTGAGGAAGTGCGAGAAGCTGATGCCTGCAAGCACGATGTAAGCCGGCCCCGCCGCCGTATTGGCAACAGACTTGGCGGCAGGCGCGACGTCGCTGACGACGACGGGCTCGGTCAGCGTTTCCTCTGAGACGACGACAGGCTTGTTCAAGGCAGCATCCCGGCAGGCGCGGCGAACCGCCGCATCGCCTAACTACGATGCAAGCCGCGGACAAACCACCGCCAATCGTCGATGGCTGGGATGCGCGGGCGCTCCCGTCTCTTACCCTCCCCTGGAGGGTAAGAAAGGACTCAGGCCGCCGCCTGGCCGAGCGCGGAGACGATGGTATCGACGACGTCCTCGACCAGGACGCGGTCCTCGCCTTCGCCCATGACGCGGATCACGGGCTCGGTGCCGGAGGAGCGGATCAGCAGGCGGCCGTGGCCGTTGAGCCGCTGCTCGCCGTCGGAGATCGCCGATTTGACGCTGGTATCGTCGAGCGGCTTGCCGCCCTTGTGGCGGACGTTCTTGAGGATTTGCGGCAGCGGATCGAAGCGGTGGCAGACTTCCGACACCGGCCGGCGCGACTTCTGCACCACGGCCAGCACCTGCAACGCCGCAACGAAGCCGTCGCCAGTGGTGGCATAGTCGGACAGGATGATGTGGCCGGACTGCTCGCCGCCGAGATTGTAGCCGCCGCTCAGCATCTGCTCGAGCACGTAGCGGTCGCCGACCGGCGTGCGCACGAGATCGAGCCCCTGCTCTTTCAGGAAGCGCTCGAGGCCGAGATTGGACATCACGGTGGCGACGATGCCGGGACGCGAGAGGCGGCCGTCTTCCTTCCAGCTCTGCGCGATCACCGCGAGCAGCTGATCGCCGTCGACGACATGGCCGCGCTCGTCGACCAGGATGACGCGATCGGCGTCACCGTCGAGCGCAATGCCGATGTCGGCGCGCATCTCGCGCACCTTCCGCGACAGCGCTTCCGGCGAGGTCGAGCCGCAATCCTTGTTGATGTTGAAACCATCAGGCTCGACGCCGATCGGCACCACGTCGGCGCCCAATTCCCACAGCGCTTCCGGCACCACCTTGTAGGCAGCGCCATTGGCGCAATCGATCACGACGCGCAGGCCGTCGAGCGAGAGATCGCGCGGCAGCGTGCGCTTGGCGAATTCGATGTAACGGTCATGCACGCCGTCGATACGGCGGGCGCGACCCAGGCTCGCGCTTTGCGCAAGACGCTTATCAATGGGCTCGTCGAGCAGCTGCTCGATCTGCTTCTCGACGTCGTCGGAGAGCTTAAAACCCTGCGGGCCGAACAGCTTGATGCCGTTGTCCTCGAACAGATTATGCGAGGCCGAGATCATCACGCCGAGATCGGCGCGCATCGACTTGGTCAGCATCGCGACCGCCGGCGTCGGCATCGGGCCGACCAGCAGCACGTCCATGCCGACCGAGGTGAAGCCCGCGACCATCGCGTATTCGATCATGTAGCCGGACAGGCGGGTGTCCTTGCCGATCACGACCCGGTGGCGGTGGTCACCGCGCTGAAATGCAAGGCCTGCGGCCTGGCCGACCTTGAGCGCGAGCTCCGGCGTGATCAGTCCGTTGGCGCGGCCCCGAATCCCGTCAGTCCCGAAATATTTGCGGCTCATATCGTCCCCCACGCAACAACCAGGGACCCCCAACACAACCTCCGGGTGCCCGAACGGACCCCGCATCCCTGATTTGCTGAGGTGTTATAGAGCCATCGCGACTAATTTGGTTTCAAAAAATGTGATTAATCATTACGGAACCGGCCGCACGGGGGCGCCGGTAACATCTTGTTAACACTATAGTTCCGGCCGAGGAACCGGAATGGGAGGGAACCGGCTTACTCGCTGCGCTTCACATGGCCGTCGCCGCGGCTCGGCGCCGGCTGGATGACGTTGACCGGATCGGAGCCCGGGAAGGTCTCCTCCAGGCCCTCTTCGAGCGCGTCCTCGAGGTCCTGCTTCTCCTTGATCTCTTCCGGCGTCGGCTGTCCCCGCGGTTTGCTCATGGCGCCCTCTTCTCAAACGATTTGGCTGTGCATCCAACCATGCTAGATGACCCCTCAATCTTCCGAGACAAGACGGGGCCGGGGAAAACGTTCATGAAGCACATCACCTGTATCGACGACCTTCGCGCACTGCATCAGCGCCGCGTGCCGAAGGCGTTCTTCGATTATTGCGACCGCGGCTCCTACGCCGAGGAAACGCTGCGCGCCAACCGCGACGACATGCAGAACATCAAGTTCCGCCAGCGCATCCTGGTCGACGTCTCCAAGCGCGACACCTCGACCACGATTTTGGGCGAGCCCTCGACCATGCCGCTGATGCTGGCGCCCGTGGGCCTGCTCGGCATGCAGCATGGTGATGGCGAGATCCACGCCTGCCGCGCCGCGCAGGCCGCCGGCATCCCGTTCACGCAATCGACGATGTCGATCTGTTCGATCGAGGACATCGCCGCCAATGTCGAGAAGCCGTTCTGGTTCCAGCTCTACGTCATGAAGGACCGCGGCTTCATCAAGGCGCTGATCGAGCGCGCGATCGCGGCGAAATGCTCCGCGCTGGTGCTGACCGTCGATTTGCAAGTGATCGGACAGCGCCACCAGGACATCAAGAACGGCATGACGGTGCCGCCGGAATGGTCGCTGTCGAAGCTGATCGATTTCGCCACCAAGCCGGCGTGGGTGTCGGGCGTGCTGCAGGGCAAGCGCCGCACCTTCGGCAATCTCGCCGGTCACCTGAAGGTCAGCGACGACATCACCTCGCTGTCGACCTGGATCAACTCGCAGTTCGACACCTCGCTGAACTGGAGCGACATCGACTGGATCCGCTCGATCTGGCCGGGCAAGCTGGTCCTGAAGGGCATTCTCGACGTCGAGGACGCCGAGCTCGCCGCAAAGACCGGGGCGCAGGCGATCGTGGTCTCCAACCATGGCGGCCGGCAGCTCGACGGCGCCCCGTCCTCGATCGAGGTATTGCCCGAGATCGTCGACGCGGTCGGTGACAAGATGGAGATCATGTTCGACGGCGGCATCCGCTCCGGCCAGGACGTGATGCGCGCGCTCGCGCTCGGCGCAAAATCCTGCATGATCGGCCGCGCCTATGCGTATGGCCTGGGGGCCGGCGGCCAGGCCGGCGTCGCCAAGGCGATCGAGATCATCCAGAAGGAATTGCTCACGACGATGGGCCTGTGCGGCGTGAACAAGATCGACGAGATCGACGATCATATCATTGCGGTGTGAGGCGTCTTAACCTCTCCCCGCCCTTCTGCGGGGAGAGGTCGGATTGCCCTCGGCGATGCGAAGCATCGTCCGAAGCAATCCGGGTTGGGGGCAAGGCACACTAGTGCCAAAATGGAAATCCCTCCGACTCCTTCGATGGTCGCGGAGTTGAATGCCCAACACAATCCAAACCGAATTCGCGGAGACAGCCCCTCACCCCACCCTCTCCCCGTAAGAACGGGGCGAGGGAGTGAGAGGACCGCGCGTCCCTTACGCCCTCACATCGGCGGCGTAATCCCGTCGCGGCCGACATTCACCCGGTTGGCCTCCAGCGTGCCGTCCTCCTTCTTCGCGGCACCGAAAATGATCAGCTTGGCGCCGGGCTTGATCTCGGATTTGTCGCTGGCGACGAAGGTGACGATGGGGGTGTCCGGCGGCACCACGACTTTCTTCTCACCGTCCTTGTATTTCACCGTGATGTTCTGGCCGTCGGTGCCCTTAACCGTCTGCGCCACGGTGGCATTGGTCATGGTCGAGTTGGCGCGCGCATCCCACGGGCGAAAGCCTTCGGCGGCACCGCGCTGGTTTTCCGGGAAGATGTGCACGGCGATGGCCTTCTGGGTGCCGTCGGGCTCGGGCATGCCGGTGACGCCGATATAGGAGCCGTCCTTGATCTCCGACAATGAGGTCTTCACCACGGCGAAGACCGCGACATTGTCAGTCATGTTCACCTTCACGTCGGCGCCCTCGCGGGTCTTGATGGCGAGGGTGTTGCCGTCGACGCTCTCGATGGTTCCGCGGATGCGGACCGTCGGCGCTGTCTGCGCCGAGACGGAGACGATAGAAACGACTGCAAATGCAGCCACGACGGCGCGCGGCATCCAGTTATTCAGCTTCGACATGATTGTCCCCTCCAGGGCGTTGCGGCGGTACATCACGGCAACCCCGCGCAACCGCCGCTATTCCCGGTTAAACTGATCACATCGGCGGTGTGAGTCCGTCGCGGCCGACGCTGACGCGGTTGGTCTCGAACGAGCCATCCGGCAATTGCTTCATGAAGGCGATCACCTTGGCGCCGGCCTTCAAATCGGACTTCTCGCCGGGCACGAAGGTCACCACCGGCGTGTCGTCGGGGACAAACACCTTCTTCTCGCCGTCCTTGTACTTGACCAGCAGCGTATGGCCGTCATTGCCGACCACGCTTTCCGACACGGTGGCGTTGGTCATGCTGGAATTGGGCTTGAGGTCGTAGGGCCGCGAGCCCTCACCGGTGCCGCGCATGTTTTCCGGAAACACATGAACCTCGACGGCGTTGTCGTCGCCATCAGGTCCCGGCACGGTGGTGGCGCCGACGAAGGAGCCGACCTTGATGTCGGCGAGTGAAATTTTGGTAATGCCTGACACCTTCACGTCAGGGGCGATGTGGAGCTTGACGTCCTCACCGCTGCGCGACTTGACCTGCATGGTGTCGCCATTGACGCTCTCGATCGTGCCGCGCACGCGCGTCGGCACCGGCGCCTTTTGCGCAACTGCACAGAGGGTGGAAGCAGCCACCATCGCGACGGCGATGAGCGGGCGTGTGAAAGTCGCGCGTTGAATGGTCATGACGGTCTCCGGTTGTCCCCACAGGGGTAGAACTCCGGAGATGGTGCGCTATTCGCGATTCATCTCTCAAGTCTTTGTGAGATCGGCCTCGACCACCGCGCGCAGCTCGGCGGTGACCTGCGGCCGCTGGCCGAACCACAGCTCGAAGCCGCGCACCGCCTGGTGCAAGAGCATGCCGAGCCCGTCGGCGGTCTTCAGGCCGCGCGCTTGCGCAGCCGCCAGCAGCGGCGTCACCAGCGGGACGTAGACGAGATCGGCGACGACGGCCGCTTGCGGCAGGCGCGCCAATTCGACATCGAGTGACGGCTGACCGTGCATGCCGAGCGAAGTCGTGTTCACGAGAAGTCTTGCGCGCGGCAGCACGTCGCCGATCGCGTCCCACGTCACAGGATGCACGTTGGGCCCGAACTCTTTTGCAAGCGTCTCGGCCCGCGCGATGGTGCGGTTGGCCAGATGAATGCGCTTGATGCCGCGTTCGAGCAGGCCGAACACGATTGCGCGCGAGGAGCCGCCGGCGCCCAGCACCAAAGCTTCTTCAGCCCTGTCCCAGCCGGGCGCGCTGGCATCGAGATTGCCGATGAAGCCTTCGACGTCGGTGTTGGTCGCGCGCAGCTCGCCGGCTTCGAACCACAGCGTGTTGGCGGCACCCACGGCCTTGGCGCGCGCATCGGGCGTCGACAGCGCCAGCACGCCCTCCTTGTGCGGAATGGTGACGTTAGCGCCGACGAAACCGCGCAGCGACAGCCGCAGCACGAAGTCGCGCAAATCATCGGGCGGGACCGCCTCGACGACATAGCCGCCCTCGATCCCGAGCGTGCGCAGCCAGTAATGATGGATCAGCGGCGAGCGCGAATGCGCGGCCGGCCATCCGATCAAACAGGCAGCGGGCGTCCTGGGCGCGGTCATCTTTCCCTCGGGTCGTGTTTCCGAGGCGATCCATTTCGCGTCCCGCCGGCTCTGTCAAGCGTGCGGGCGCCGCAGCGTCGATCGGACCGGTCGACTGCGAGAACTCCTCGGGCTAGCTCACGGCCTCGCCAGCGACGGGAGCAGCCGCATCGCGCCCACCCTTGATGTCGGCGACCGCGCGCGCGATGGTCTCGCGGTAGCGGGCGCGCGGCGGCGTCACGCCATGGGTGAGCAGCGCGCGGCGGACGGTGGGCGAGGCCCCCGTGATGAACAGCCGGATGCCGTGGCGGTGCGCCTTGACGGCGACGCGGCCGAGCACGTTCGCCGCGGTCGAATCCAGGAACGGCACCGCGGCGAAGTCGACCACCAAGCCCTTGCGGTTGTCGGCGATGCCGTCGAGCACGTTGCCGATGGCGGAGGCCGCACCGAAGAAGAACGCGCCGGTGATGCGATAGACCAGCACGTCGCGGTCGACCGCGAGCGCTGGATCGTAAGGCACGCGCTCGCCATTGCCGTCGTCGGGACGGTCGTCCGCCACCAGCGGCGAGCGCTCCTCGATGCCCGTCATCTCCGCCATGCGATGGATGAATAGCACCGCGCCGAGCGCGAAGCCGACCAATATGCCCTCGGTCAGATCGCGGAAGATCGTGAGCAGGAAGGTTGCGAGCAGCACGATTGCGTCGCCCCATGACGAACGCAACAGCGTCGCAAATTCCTGCTTCTCCGCCATGGTCCAGGCCACCACCACGAGCACGGCGGCAAGTGCTGCGAGCGGGATATAGCTCGCGAGCGGCGCTGCGATCAGCATGAACAGCAGCAGGAACACCGAGTGCAACATACCCGCCAGCGGCCCACGCGCGCCGGCGCGGATGTTGGTCGCGGTGCGCGCGATCAGGCCGGTCACGCAGATGCCGCCGAACAGCGCCGCGCCGATATTGGCCGCGCCTTGCGCGACCAGCTCGCAATTGGAGCGGTGACGGCGCCCGGTCATGCCGTCGGCCACCACCGCCGACAGCAGCGATTCAATCGCGGCGAGCAGCGCAAACGCAATCGCATCCGGCAGCACCGCTTGCGCCTTCGCCAGCGAGAAGGTGGGGAATGCCGGCGACGGCAATTCGCGCGGGATGCCGCCGAAGCGCGAGCCGATAGTCTCGACCGGCAGCGACAGCACGGCACTCACGACCGCCGCCAGCACGACCGCGATCAGGATGCCGGGCCAGGACGGCCGCCAGCGTCGCAAGCCCGCAATGATGGCGATGCTGACGATTGCGACAGCGATAGCGGACGGATTGATCGTATGCAGGCCGCCGGCGAGCGCTACGAGTTTTGGCACAAACTCGCTCGGCTCCTTCCCCACCAGCGTGATCCCTGAGAGATCGCGGAGCTGGCTCGCAAAGATGATCACGGCGATGCCGGCGGTGAAGCCGACCGTGACGGGATAGGGGATGAACTTGATGTAGGTGCCGATGCGGAGCAGGCCTGCGGCGATCAGGAACAGGCCCGCCATCATGGTGGCGAGGATGACACCATCGACGCCGTGCCGCTCCGCCGTCAACGCGACCAGCACGATGAAGGCGCCCGCAGGCCCGCCGATCTGGAAGCGGCTGCCGCCGAGCAGCGACACGATGAAGCCGCCGACCACCGCAGTATAGAGGCCGCGGTCCGGCGTCACGCCCGAGGCGATTGCGATCGCCATCGACAGCGGCAGCGCCACGATCGCGACCGTGAGGCCCGCGAACACGTCGGCGCGGAAATCGGCAAGGCCATAGCCCTCGCGCCAGACGGTGACGAGTTTTGGCAGGTAGAGTTCGGTAAAGGTCGGCTGACGATGCTGGTGCAGCTTGCCTGCGTGTTCGCCCGTGATGCTCATTTCGGCAAGTGCTCCGCTGCCCACAATGCTCGGATGCATCGTGCGGCCGCGTGCTTCGGCGCGACGGTGCGTTAGTTCAAACTGCTCTCGAGCATGATCATCGCGGGATCACGCCCCCACCCGGCGTGGCGGCCCCGGCTCTTTCAGCCGAACGCCGCGTCCGCCGCCTTCGCTGCGCGCCTGTTCGCCGATCAGCTCGACGCCGGCCCGCTCGAACGCATCGACCACTCTCATCAAGGTCTCGACCACGCCACGAACATTGCCGGTCGACGCCTCCATCCGCTGGATGGTCGGCAGCGAAACGCCGGCGAGCTCGGCCAAGGTTTTCTGATCGATGCCGAGCAACGCACGGGCTGCCCGCATCTGGAATGACGTGATCACCTTAGCCTCACGTATCAGCGGTTATAAGTGATATCTGATGCGTATACAATGATGTAAAATACATCATCTGGAGGCAGATGCAAGTGCTCTTGGCCAGCATCTCCTAGGCCGCTGCAACGCTGTTAGCTCCGTCGTCCTGAGGTGCGAGGCATGGGACGCAACGCGTCCCATGCAGAGCCTTGAAGGATGTACGGCCGAGATGCAGCCGGGCCGTCGCCCTTCGAGGGCCGCTGAAGAAGCGGCCGCCTCAGGGTGACGGTGATGGAGTTGCGCCGTGGCTCCACACTCCGTCATTGCGAGGAGCACTTGCGACGAAGCAATCCAGGCTGCCTCCGCGGAGAGATTCTGGATTGCTTCGCTGCGCTCGCAATGACGTGGAAAGAGGCGCGGCCCGAAACGAAGCGCTGTGCCCGCTGACGCAGCCCCTCACCCCTCTCTCTCCCCGTAAGAACGGGGAGAGGGAGTGAGAGAGTTGCGCCTTCCTTACCGCGCGAAATCCGATCACGCCGCGTGTTGATGCGCGGCGATGATCTGGTCGGCGGCGCGGCCCGTGACTTCGGCCATGTGGTCGAACTGGCGCGTAAAACTGCCGGCACCGGCCGTGGCCGAGCGCAGCTCTACGATCAGCTCGCCGATCTCGGCTTCCGGCATCATGGCGCGGACGCAGTCCCAGCCGTTCCAGCCATCGCGGGTGTCGAAGCCGAGGATCTGGCCGCGCCGCGCCGACAGGATCGCGTTGATCTTGGCGGTGGCATCGGTCGGGCAGACGATTTCGACCACGTGGATCGGCTCCAGCAACACCGGCTGACATTGCGGCAGGCCTTCGTTGAGCCCGATCCGCGCCGCCGTGCGGAAGGCGAGGTCGGAGGAATCGACGCTGTGATAGGAGCCGTCGGTCAGCGTCACCTGCACATCGGTGACGGGGAAACCGAGCGGACCGCGCGTCAATCCGTCGACGACACCTTCCTCCACCGCGCCGATGTAGTTGCGCGGCACCGCGCCGCCGACCACCTTCTCGGAGAACTTGAAGCCGTCGCCGCGCGGCATCGGCCTGATGTCGAGCACGACGTCACCGAACTGGCCGTGGCCGCCGGACTGCTTCTTGTGGCGGCCGCGCTGGGTGATCGGCTTGCGGATGGTTTCCTGATAGCCGATCGCGGGCGGATGCGAGGCGAGCTTGATGCCGAAGCGATCGCGCAAGCGCTCGCTGGCGACGCGCAGATGCATCTCGCCCTGTCCCCACAGCACGGTGTCGTGGGTCTGGGGGTTCTGCACGATGACGAGCGAAGGATCTTCCTCGTGCAGCCGCATCAGTGCCTGGCCGAGCTTGACGTCGTCCTTGCGGTCGGTGGCCGCGACCGAGATCGCGAGCACCGGCGGCGTCGGCTCGCTGGCTGCGAGCGCAGCCGGCGGGGCCTTGCCGTTCGTAACAGTGTCGCCGGTCCTTACGGGATCGAGCTTGGCGAGTGCCACTGTATCGCCGGCTTCGGCCGAGGCACGCTTGGTCTCGTAGGCGCCGTTGACGGCGAGGATGCCGGAGATGCGGCTGGCTCCGCCGGAGGAGGATTGCAGCGTGGCACCGTCGTCGAGATGGCCGGCGAGCAGCCGCGTCAGCGACAGCTTTCCACCGTGCTGCGAATGCAGCGTCTTGAAGACGAAGCCGAGTGCATCCTTCGTCTCGGGAACACCGAGACGTTTGGCGGTTTCCGCGACACCGGGCGCCTCGTGGCGCAGCGCTTTCATCAGACGCAGCACGCCATTTTCGCGCGCAGCGGCGCCAAGCAGCACGGGACAGATCAGACCTTCGCGCAATTCGCGCGCGAGATCATCAAACACGGCATCGCGCGGCGGCTGGATGTCCTCGAGCAGCTGCTCCATCAGCGCGTCGTCGTGATCGGCGAGCTTCTCCAGCATCGAGAAGCGGGCCTCCTTCTCACGATCAAGATCGCCGCCTTCGAGCGCGACCACTTCGGAGGCCTTGTGCTCGCGATAGATGAACGCACGTTCCAGCGCGAGATCGACAAAGCCCTCGATCAGCTCGCCCTTCCAGATCGGGATCTGGCGCAGCACCAGCGGCACGCGCGAGGCGGGCTGGAGCATCGCGAGCGACTCGCGGATGCGCTTGTTGGCGCGGTCGATCTTGTTGAGGAAAAGGAAACGCGGGATCTTCAGTTCCTCCAGCTCGCGCAGGATGATCTGAAGCTGCGGCAGCTTCTTCTCGTCGGCCTCGCAGACCACGATCGCGGCGTCGACCGCGGGCAGCACGGCGCGCATATCGTGGGCGAACTCGACGGAACCGGGACAATCCAGGAAGGTGTAGCTGTCGCCCATGAAACTCGTGGTGGCGGCAGTCAGCCCAACGGTCATCTTGTGATGACGGGCCTCGGCACTGGCGTCGCCGACGGAAGTTCCGGCGTCGACGCTGCCGGCGCGCGGGATTGCGCCCGTTCGCGCCAGTATTGCTTCGAGAAGTGTGGTTTTACCGCTTTGGAAAGGGCCCACCAGCGCAATGCACCGTGGACCTCGGGGACTTCTGACGTCTTGTCCCATTCGCCGCCTCCTTGGTGTGGAGCTCGGCCCATGATTGGGTCGGCAAGCACAGATGCTCTGCCCGTCCCCGAGATTTGGCAAGCGTCAAACGTCGCTGCGGTGCGTCGTCGCGGAAACGCGCCGATGAAACGGCGCGTCCCACGCAATTTCAAATCGTTAACGGCCGGATCTTAGCGACCGGGCCGAAGTTCCAGGCTTTCGAGGCCGGCCGCGACGTTGAGGCCGACCTGGCCCTGCACGCTGAGCGGCTGGAGCGCGATCGAATTGTTGGAGCCGCCGATCAGCGCGTTGCCGCCGACACCGACGCCGACCGAGGCGCTGCCCTGCGCGCCCGCGTAATTGCCGGAGAGATCGCCGGGGCCGAGCCGGTCGACCGGCGCAAACACGCCCCAGGCCAGCGTGGTTTCCTGGGTGATGCCGATGTCGAGGCCCACTTTACGGATCGTCGCGACGTAGCGATCTTCCGGCACACCGTCGGCACGCAACACGCAGCCGAGATTGGTCACGGAGCCCACGATGAAGCCGACGCTGGCGCCGCCACGGCATTCGAGCACGCCGACCCGCACCATCCGCTGCTGCTGAGCGCCGCTATTTGCGACGGAGGCAACGAGGCTGGCGGCAGTGAGCCCGGCGAGGATGAACGAACGGCGCATGAATGTCTCCGGCGATGAATGTGATGCGAGCAGAGAGGGCGCGGCACACGCCGCGCGATGGTCTATGCCACAACATTCCTGGGCGTGCCAGATTGCACCAGCAATAAAAAGGCCCGCGCGAAGCGGGCCTTTCCAATTTGCACTGTCGCGACAGACTTACCGCAGATTACCGCAGATTACCGCAGAAGCGCTGGATGCGCTTGCAGGCGTCTTCGAGGTCGGAGGTCTTGGTGGCGTAGGAGATACGGAATGCCGGGCCGAGGCCGAAGGCCGAGCCCTGCACCACCGCGACGCCTTCGGTCTCGAGCAGCTCGGTGACGAAGGTCTCGTCATTGTCGATCACCTTGCCCGACGGCGCGGTCTTGCCGATCGTGCCGGCGCAGGACGGATAGACGTAGAACGCGCCTTCGGGACGCGGGCACTCGATGCCCTTGGCCTGGTTGAGCATGGAGACGACGAGGTCGCGGCGCTCCTTGAACACCTTGTTGTTGGCGGGGATGAAGTCCTGCGGACCGTTCAGCGCTTCGACCGCAGCCCATTGCGCAATCGAGGACGGGTTCGAGGTCGACTGCGACTGGATCGTCGACATCGCCTTGATCAGCTGCGCCGGACCACCGGCATAGCCGATGCGCCAGCCGGTCATGCAATAGGCCTTCGAGACGCCGTTCACGGTGAGCGTGCGGTCGTAGAGTTTCGGCTCGACCTGCGCGACGGTGGTGAACTGGAAGTCGTCATAGACGAGGTGCTCGTACATGTCGTCGGTCATCACCCACACATGCGGATGCCTGACCAGCACGTCGGTGAGCGCCTTCAGCTCGGTCCTGGTATAGGCCGCGCCGGTCGGGTTCGACGGCGAGCACAGGATCACCCATTTGGTCTTCGGCGTGATCGCGCGCTCGAGCGCCTCGGCCTGGAGCTTGAAGCCGGTCGCGGCGGTGCAGACCACCGGCACCGGCTCGCCGCCGGCGAGCGCCACCATCTCGGGATAGCTGACCCAGTACGGCGCGGGGATGATCACCTCGTCGCCCGGATTGATGGTCGCCATCAGCGCGTTGTAGAGCACCTGCTTGCCGCCGGTGCCGACGATGATCTGGTTCGGCTTGTAGACGACGCCGTTCTCGCGCTGAAACTTGCCGATGATGGCTTCCTTCAGCTCGGGGATGCCGTCGACCGCGGTGTACTTGGTCTTGCCGGCTTCGATGGCGTGGATCGCGGCCAGCTTGATGTTGGCGGGCGTGTCGAAGTCGGGCTCGCCGGCGCCGAGGCCGATGACGTTGCGGCCCGCCGCTTTCAGCGCGCGTGCTTTATCCGTCACCGCGATGGTTGCGGACGGCTTCACACGGTCGAGCGCAGCGGCAAGGAAGGACATCGTCATCTCCTGACAAGCGTCGTGAACCCTATGGCCTCACGACTCCAATTGTGGGAATGCAGACACCCTAAAACGTGTGCCGCTGCACCGCAAGAAACTTCAGCCCGATCTCGCAAAAGTTTACGGGATTTGGAGTGTTTCAAGGCAATTTTCCGCAACTTTGCCGCGCGAACACCTTATATCCGGCAAGGCTTGTCCTCGGAGCAATTTTGGGCGTTTAGAGCGCCGCGCAACCAGAACGTCGTCATGCCCGGGCTTGTCCCGGGCATCCACGTTCTTGGTTCTGCGTGGCAAGGCGTGGATGGCCGGGACATAGGCGAGCGGAAGCGACGCCGTCCTTTGGACGGCTATGCCCGGGCATGACGATGCGGAAGCACTAACGCCCTAACGCTGATTGCTTCCCGCTCACCAATGCACGGCGCGATGCGTCCGCGCGTTGACGCAAGCGTGATCTGATTTGCATCGTGGTGTGGAAATGATCTTCCGCGGCATTGCAGTGCGGTAGGGTTTTCGAGTTTTTCTATTGGCCGGCCCTTGCGGCGGATTCGCATCGGCATCATTGTCTAGCCGCGGCGCGGGGCAACAAGCGCCGCGCCTTCCCGTCCTCAGTTCAGAATTCCAAGCTCGGTTTAGAACTCCCAGAATGTACAAGCTCTATTCGATGCAACGCTCGGGCAACAGCTACAAGGTCCGCCTTGCGCTGGCGCTGTTGAACTTGCCTTACGAAGCCGTCGAGGTGGACATTCTGCGCGGCGAGAGCAAGACGCCGGACTTCCTGTCCAAGAACCCGTCCGGACAAGTGCCGCTGCTCGAGGTCGGCGCCGATCGTTATCTTGCCGAGTCCAACGCCATCCTCTGGTACGTCGCGGTCGGCACGCCGCTCGCGCCGGAGAACCGCATCGACCGCGCCGAGGCGCTGCAATGGATGTTCTTCGAGCAGCACGCGCTCGAGCCGAACATCGGCGCCGCCTATTTCTGGCTGTCGCTGGTGAAGGGCGGCCGCGATCTGCAGACCCACGCGCTGGAGGACTGGATGGAACGCGGCTATGGCGCGCTCCAGGTGATGGAGAACCACCTCAAGACCAATTCCTATTTCGCCGCCCGCCAGCTCACGGTCGCCGACATCGCGCTGTACGGCTACACCCATCTCGCCGACCGCTGCGACTTCGACCTCCAGGCCTTCCCGGCGATCCGGGACTGGTTGAAGCGCGTGGAAGCGGCCCCCGGCTTCGTGGCGATGGACTGGCGGCCGGCGGACGTCGACGACCCCGCCAGCATTGCAGCTGGCGCCTGAAAGCGGGCCGGCGTTAAGAAATAACGGGCATATCGTTAACCTTTGCCGTAATCCCGCCATTTTCATTGCTGGAGCCGCCGCAATATTGCCGGTTGCAACAGCGAAGTTGTTCGGCGTCGCGGGTGATTCGCTCGCACGTTGAAGGATTTAGACCATGATTCGGGCGTCCGGCACGGCAGGCTTTCAAAGCCGTCCCGATACCGTCGCATCTTCCCGGTTGACCCACGCGGTGGCGGCCTCGCTCGCCGTCGCCGCGCTGTCGCTGTGTCTGATCGTCACCCTCACGGTGCTGTCGACCAAGGCGACCATGGCGATGGGCCTGCCGGTCTGATCCCCGTCTCATCCTCGACCAGCCTTCAAGGCGCCGCGTGGCCCGCGCCAACCGGCATCGCGATGGGACGTCGATGAAATCACCTGTGGTCATCGTGGCAATCACCCTGACTGCGGCCATCCTGGTCGCGGCATCGCTGCTGATTTTCACCGGCATGCGGAAGAGCTCGGGGACCTCGACGCTGAATGCGCCCGCATCGCAGCAACGCCTCAGGCACGTGCATTTGGTCTAAAATCATCTGAAAGCTTTGCGCGGCGCGCCAAGCGCGCCTTAAGCGTCCTGCGCGAATTCGCACTGCAACAGAGCAACGATCAGTCAGTGTTGCGGCCTTTCCTCGTTCAGGGAGGAACGAGACAGGCCCATGCGGTTCGGATGGCGTGCGATCTCCGGTCCGGTGCTAACGGTAGCGATCACGCTGCTGGCGATCCTGCTTGATCGCTTTGTCCCCGTCCCCTCGCCTGCACCACTGTTCGTCTGCATCGTGGCGCTTGCCGGCGCACTGTCGGGTTTGGGCTCCGCCATGATCAGCGCGGGCCTCGCGGTGATCTGCGCGGCACTGTTCTTTCTCAACCACCGCGGTGTTGCTTTTGCGCCTGCAGACCTGGTGCGGCTCGGCCTGCTGGCTGCAACAGCGGCCGGCACAGCAGCGATCACCGGCCTGATGCGCGAGCGGCTGCTCGGCACGTTTGCCGCCGAGCGCCAAAGCCACGCCACCGCCGCGCGGCTGTCGGCTGCGCTCGACCAGGTCGACATCGGCATCGTGCTGCTCGATGCCGAGACGCGCGCCGAATTCATCAACCGCGCCTTCCGCGACTATTTTGCGCTGCCGGACGAGATCGCCGACGGCAAGCCGCCCTTCGTCGCGCTGATGTATCATGGCCGTGACACCGGCGCGTTCGAGCTGCCGGAGGACGAGCTCGCCACCTTCATCGCGCAGCGCATGGAGATGGTGCGGATCGGCGATGCCACGCCGATCAACATCGCCTTGCGCAGTGGCGAGGTGCTGCGCTTCGTCTGCGCCGTGCTGCCCGACGGCGGCCGCATGCTGAGCTATACGCCGGTCACCGACCTCGTGCGCCACACCGACGCGCCCACGCGCGCCGACTACTACCGCTCGCTGCGCGATCCCACGGGCCGCAAGCTGATCCGGTATTTGCGCGTTGCGGAGTAGGCGCGATTGATCAGCACGCCCATCATCACGTATGAAGGGCGCTGCATCGATCGCGGGATCCTCACATGTCGCTCATCATTCGCTCCGTCGCACGGCAGGATTACGATCAATGGCTGCCGCTGTGGGACGGCTATAACGCCTTCTACGGCCGCTCCGGCCCGACCGCGCTCGCACCCGAAATCACTAAGGTGACGTGGCAGCGCTTCTTCGATGCCTATGAGCCGGTGCACGGACTGGTCGCCGAGAGCGACGGCAAGCTGCTCGGCATGACGAACTATCTGTTCCATCGCAGCACCACCGCGATCGAGCCGTCCTGCTATTTGCAGGATCTGTTCACGACTGAGGCCGCACGCGGCAAGGGTGTCGGCTCGGCGCTGATCCATGGTGTATATGAGCGGGCGAAGCTCGCAGGATCGCCGCGGGTCTACTGGCAGACGCACGAGACCAACGTCACCGCGCAGAGCCTCTACGACAAGGTGGCCGAGCGATCCGGCTTCATCGTCTATCGCAAGATCTTCTGATCCGGCGGCCTCGGGACCTGTGGATAACTCTGCCTGTCACCGGCGCGTAACACACCGGGATTAAGTTGCAGTTGCGTCTGATCAGGCCCCCCGTCACCGATCAAGCGCCCCAAGCGGTCCCCGTCAGTCGCCGCGTCTGACAGGGGCCGCATTTTTTTGTCCGGCGTCTATCGCAGCATGGCAGCAACGCGGCTGGCGTATTGCCGCAGCGTTGCACCGCGGTCACAATAGGCCGCTGCTTTCTCCTGACAGGACCTCCCATGGAAATTCGTAATCTCGGCGCCTCCGGCCTGCGCGTGTCTGCAGTCGGGCTCGGCTGCAACAATTTCGGCCAGCGCATCGACCTCGAGGCCTCGCGCAAGGTGATCCATCGCGCGCTCGATCTCGGCATCACGCTGTTCGACACCGCCGACATCTATTCGAACATGGGCGGCTCGGAAAACGTGCTCGGCGCGGTGCTCGGCGATCGCCGCAAGGACATCGTGCTGGCGACGAAATACTCCAAGCCGATGGCGGAGGACGGCACCAAGCAGGGCGCCTCGCGCCGCTACATCATGGCCGCCGTGGACGCGAGCCTGAAGCGGCTGAAGACCGATTACATCGATCTCTACCAGCAGCACGACTATGACCCGCTGACGCCGATCGAGGAGAGCCTGCGCGCGCTCGACGATCTCGTCCGCCAGGGCAAGGTCCGCTACATCGGCAATTCGAACTTTCCGGCGTGGCGGATTGCGGAAGCGGAGTACGTCGCACGCGCGATGAATGTCAGCCGCTTCGTCTCCTGCCAGGACGAATATTCCCTCGTCGTGCGCGACATCGAGAAGGACCTGTTGCCGGCAGCTGCAGAATACAAGCTCGGCCTGTTGCCGTTCTTCCCGCTCGCCAGCGGACTTCTGACCGGCAAATATAAAAAGGGCGAGGCCGCGCCCGGCGACACGCGCTTCGGCCAAACTGCGCGACTGCGCGACCGCTACGTCACGCCACGCAACGAGGACATCGTCGAGAAGCTCCAGGCCTTCGCGAAGGCGCGCGGCCATAGCATGCTCGAGCTCGCCTTCTCCTGGCTCGCCGCGCGCCCGCAGGTCTCGAGCGTCATTGCGGGGGCCACCCGTGCCGAGCAGATCGAGCAGAACGTCAAAGCGATCGCGTGGAAGCTCAGCGCCGAGGAGATGGCTGAGATCGACAAGATCACGCTGGGCTGATCTTTACGGCGCGGCGCTATTTGGCGCCGCGTCCGACCGTCTGCATCACCTCAAAACCTTCGAACTGGGGATGGCCGAGATAAGTCGGCTTGGTGTCCCCGGCGCGGGCATGAGCAGCACGAAACGCCTCCGATTTGGTCCACGCCTCGAATGCTGCGTGATTGGCCCAGATCGTATGCGATGCGTAAAGCGTGTGGTCCTCGGCTTCCGGCCCGCGCAGCAGATGGAATTCGACGAAGCCCGGCACCTTGTCCAGATGCGTGTCCCGCGAAAGCCAGACCTGCTCGAAGGCGGCCTCAGAGCCCTTGGCGACGCGGAAGCGGTTCATGGCGATGTACATGGGTATGGTCTCCACAAGTAAGGGAAGCACCGCCCTCTCGCTCCCTCGCCCCGTTCTTACGGGGAGAGGGTGGGGTGAGGGGCTGCTTCCGCGAATTCGGTTTGAATTGTAGGCGAAGCGCGTGCCGCGCGCACTGATGTTATGCGCGTCGGATGGACTACTTCTTTGGGCAACAGTGTGCCCTGCCCCTCACCCGGATCGCTGCGCGATCCGACCTCTCCCCGCAAAGGGCGGGGAGAGGTTAAGGGGTGTCTTCCGTCTCCGCGAGTTCGGACTGAATGACGGTGAGAACACCTTCGATATTCCCAAGGACCTCGTTGTTCCAAAAGCGAAGTACCTTGTACCCCTTCTCGCTTAGGCGTTCATCACGAACAGCATCTGCTGCGGATTCATGATGCTGCCCGCCGTCGACCTCGATGACGATCCGCTTCTCGCGACACACGAAATCACAGATATATCCGATGATCGGCTCTTGCCTGACGAACCTGTGCCCGTCGATCCTCCGGTTGCGAATGCGATTCCAGAGAACCGTCTCAGCGTCGGTCTGATCGGTGCGTAAGCGTCTTTGCGAGTCGGATGGGTCTTTCGTTGTGGCCACGCATTGCCCTACCTGCCCGTCATGACGCACGGCCCTCTCGCTCCCTCGCCCCGTTCTTACGGGGAGAGGGTGGGGTGAGGGGCTGGTTCCGCGAATTCGGTCTCAATTGTAAGCGAAGGTCGCGATCCGCACACTGTCATTGTGCGAGTCGGATGGCGCCCCTGGGGCTAACAGTGTGCCCTGCCCCTCACCCGGATCGCATCTGCGATGCGATCCGACCTCTCCCCGCAAAGGGCGGGGAGAGGTTAAGCAACCAGCCCCTTCATCGGCCGCGCTGCCGCGCTGTCCGGGAACACCGTCTCCGCCAGCACGCGGTCCGAGAGACCGAACTGCCCTTGCAGCACGCCCTTGATCACCGAGCGCAGATCCGTGGTCGGCTTGAGGTCGCGCCCTTCATACAGGTTGGCGAGCTTGAGGCCGGGCCAGTCGGAGATGACGCGGCCGCCTTTCACGGCGCCGCCGGCGAGCAGCGCGATCGTTCCCGTGCCGTGATCGGTGCCGTCGGTGCCGTTGATGCGCGCGGTGCGGCCGAATTCGGTGGCGACGACGACGACGGTGTCGCGCCAGCGCGCGCCGAGACCGCTTTCGAATTCAGCGAGCGCGCCGTCGAGGCCGCCGAGCAGGAAGGCGAGACGGCCGACAGGGCCGCCTTCATTGGCGTGGGTGTCCCAGCCGTCGAAGGCGAGCGCGGCGATGCGCGGGCCGTCGTCGGCCGCCATCAGCTTTGCCGCACCACGCGCGACCTGGCGCATCTGCGCAACCTGGTTGCCCGGCTTCGGCTTCATGTCGTCACCGCTCGCGACCTTATCGAGCTGAAGACCTTGCGACAGCGCCGAGGCGAGTGCCGGATCGCGATGGCGGTAGAGATCGACCAGCCGCATCGCGGTGTCGTCATCGGCCTGCGGCAGCGCGACCGGCGCCCAGCCGACAGTCGGCGCATTGCCGCGCAGCACCAGCGGCGTGGTCGGCCCCACCGCAAGACCGCTTGACACGCGCTCGCCGCGCGGCAGCGCTTCGAGCGCGCGGTTGAGCCAGCCGGACTGCACCCGGCCCGGGCCGGCATAGCCGCTTTCGAGCACGTCCTGGCCGTCGAAATGCGAGCGGTCGCGATAGGGCGTCGCCACCGCATGGATCACCGCGGCATGCATGTCGCGATACATCCGCGCAAACTCCGGCATCGCCGGATGCAGCGCGAAGAACGTATCGAGCATGATCGCAGGATGGGCGCCGTCCGACGTCAGCGCGATCGTGCCGTGCAGGCCCGCATAATCGGGATCACCGACCGGCGCGACGGTCGAGAGGCCATCGAGCGCGCCGCGCAGGATCACCACGATCAATCGCGGATCGCGCCCGTCGGCCGCGCGTGCAAACTTCGGCAAATAGGCCCAGGCCGCGAACGACGCACCGCCGAGCAGCAGGCCGCGGCGCGAGGTGAGGAGCCGGTTCTCGACACAGTCGATCATCATCATCTCCTCTGCATTTCCGGCGACATCAGCAACAGCGCCAGTGCCTGCTGGCGCGACTCCGCGCGCTCGATGGTCTTGCGCGTTTCGACCGACGCCGCATCGGCGGCCGCGAACTCCAGGAGGTCGAGCGGATCGATGTTGGGCCCGAGCCGCGCGCCCATCTGCGCCGCGATGTCGAGCCGCAGCTTCATGCCTTCGGGCGCGGCCCATGCGGCGCTGGTGTCCGGAAAACCGTTGGGACCGCCCGGCGACCACAACGGCTGTCCGAGCAGGTTGAGATTGTTGAGATAGCCGCCGGGATCCTCCGGCACGCGCGCGAGCAGCCGGCCGCTCGCGACCACGAAGTCGTAAGGCGAGCGCATCTTGGTGAGCGGCCCCTTCCAGGCCTCGTCGGAATCGACGAGCGCCGTGGCAAGCGCCTTGAGGTCACCATCGGTCTTGACGAAGACATCGCGCAAGCGTGCGACCAGAGCCGGCGGCGGATCGTCGGCGACGAAATGGCGGACGAATTTGGTGGCGATGAAATTCGCCGTCGACGGATGGCGCGCGATGTCGGCGAGCGCGGCTTCGCCCTGCGCAAGGCCGGTCGGCTCGTAGCTCTTGCCGAGCAGCTGTTGCGGGCCGGGCTGATGCGCGTTGGCGTTGAAGACGAAGGAGCCGGGCGCCCCTAGCCCGCCTTGCCTTCCGGCAAAGGTCCAGCCGGTGATGATGCGCGCGAGCGAGGTGACGTCCTCCTGCGTGTAGCCGCCGCCGACGCCGAGGGTGTGCAGCTCCATGATCTCGCGCGCGAGATTTTCGTTGAGCCCGCGCTTGCGGTTTTGCCCTGCGCGTGAATCCGGGCCGAGCGATTGCTGATTGTCGAGGAAGAACAGCATCGCCGGATGCTGCTCGACAGCCTTCAGCATGTCGGCGAAACGGCCAAGCACGTGCGGACGGATCGCCTCGCGTTCGAACGCGCCGGCCCAGATCCGCGCCAGCTCGCCCTTGCTGGCGGAGATGCAGAAATGGTTCGACCAGAACACGACGAGGCGCTCGGTGAAGCCGCACTCGACCAGCGTGGCGCGTTGCAACCGCGCCAGCGCCTCCGCGCGAAAGGTTTTTTGGATCACGTTGAGCGGCTGCGGCGCGGGCTTTGCGGCAGGCGGTACAGCCGCGTTCGGCTGCATGGTCTCGGGCTTCGCGGCTGTGTCGGCAGGCTTGGCTTCGGCCATCTGGCCGGCGATCTCGGTTGCCACCGTGTTCAGCGAGAGATTGCGGCGCGGCCCGGGCTTCTGGTCGGCCGGCGCCTGCGGTGGCGGCGCTTCGGGCGGCGTCCCGGCCTTGGCGGCCGCTTCGCGCGCCTGCTTGACCTCGTCCTGATAGGCGAACACGGCCTGGCCGAGTTGCGGCGTCGATTGCAGGCCCGGCGCCTCCAGCAGCACACCGTTGGGGCGAGCAAGTTCCGCCTTCACGAAGCCGCGTGGATCGGACGCTGCGTTGATGAGATCACCGGAGGCACCGCCACGGGCGCCGAAGCCAAAACGGTTGAGCGCAATGAGGGCGGCTAGCGAATCGCGGGCCATCGATTTGTCCTTCGCGGATTGCGAACCGCTTTGCGAGTCTCTGCGCGGCGCGTAATATACCGCAGCCACGGATGAACCCGACATGAAAATGACGGCCAGTTTTTTGCGCAAATCATGACAATTTCGAAAGAATCCGCGTTGCCGGAACCGCGCCGCCTCGGCTGCTCGCGCTGCGGCACCGAGTTCGGCTGCGATCTCTCGGGCAATTGCTGGTGCGCGGAGGAAACGGCAAAGCTGCCGATGCCGGTCAAGGGCGAGGACTGCCTGTGCCGCGAGTGTTTGCGCAAGGCGGCGAGCGCGGCTGCGCGTTGAGCGGGAGAGCGTGGCCACACCTCCGCTGTCGTCCCTGCGAACGCAGGGACCCATAACCACAGGGAGAGGTTTGGCGAAGGCCCGCCGTTTCTGTACTTCGACCATCCACAACACATAGATCACGCGGTCTGGGTCCCCGCGTTCGCGGGGACGACAGTGTGCCTTACACTGCGTGTCCCGGCGATCTGCGCGCCATGCCGTCGAATGCATCGAGCAGTTTTTCGCGCCACGCGTAAACCGGATCATCCGCTTCCAGCAGCTTGAACGGGCTCGTCACGCGCGCCCATTGAAAGCCGCCGAACACGATGTAGTCGGCATAGTTCGGCGCGCTGCCGCCGATGAAGGGCTGCTTCTTCAACGCCTGCCGCATCACCTCCAGCGATTTGCGGAACGCGACCACGCCGGTGTCGCGGCTTGCCATCACCTCTTCCAGGCTCTTGCCGCCAAAGCGCGCCTCGCGCGACTGGCGGAAATAGGCGGCATCGACCTCGGCGAGATTTTTGGGGATGTCGGCGATGATCAGCGGAAAGACGCCGCCGACGATGGCGATGTCGCCCCACGCGTTGAGCATGCGCGCCATGGCGCGGCCGCCCTCGCCGCCGAACAGCGAGGGGCGATCGGGAAAATTATCTTCGAGATAGGTCGCGATCGCCCAGGAATCGACCACCGGCTTGTCGTGATGCAGCAGCACCGGGACCTTCTCCGAACCGTGCGGCGCAATCGCGCTCTTCTCCGTGAAGCGCCAGGGCAGCGATTCCGCCGCGAGTCCCTTATGTGCCAGCGCCATCCGCGTGCGCCAGCAATAGGGGCTGAACGGGCGCGCGGCGTCGGCGCCGACGAGTTCGTAGAGTTTGAGTGACATGATTGGTCCCGCTGCTGCAATTGACGAAAGAGTAGCCCCAGGGCGAGGAGCGCAAGAAAGCCGTGGTTTCAAGAAAGCCATGGATTTAAGGCAAGGATGCAGACGCATAAAGGCCTGTCAATCACCGAGCACGTGCATGCTCGCGAAACTGACGACGCTTATGACCGCGGCTTGTTGAACCGGCTCCGGATCGGACCTAAGCTCGGACTTTTCGAACATTTCATATCGGGAGGAATTGCAATGACCAGGACCATTCCACGGCGCGATTTCCTGTTGGGCTCGGCAGCGTTCGCCGGCGCTGCCGCCGCCAATGCCTTCACTTGCGTCGAGATCGCGAGCGCTGCGCCGATCGCTGTTCCGACCGTCGACAAGCTCTCGATCCGCGTGCTGGTGGATTCGAGCTTCGACCTGTTCTTCCGTCCCAAGCAAATCCACGGCGTCTCCATCGCGCCGGCCGCGCGAGGCGGCGATTTCCGCAAATCGCTGCACAATGAATGGGGGCTGTCGCTCTGGCTGGAATCCGAAGGCGGCGGCAATCAGCGCACGCTGATGCTGGACTACGGCTACACACCCGAGGTGCTGCTCAACAACATGGCGTTGATCGGCGTCGATCCGGCCAAGCTCGACGCGCTGATCATCAGCCACGGCCATTATGATCATTTCGGGGGCCTGAACGGCTTCCTCGATAAATTCCGCGACAAGCTGCCTGCCGACCTCAAGCTCTACGCGGGCGGAGAGGATAATTTCTGCCATCGCGTCAATCCAACGCCGACGCAGGGGCAATTTGCCGATTTCGGCACCCTCGACCGCCGGCAGCTCGCGGCCCAGAAGGTGACGACCGTGCTGTGCGAAACACCGACGGTGATCGCTGACCATGCTTTTACCACCGGCAAGATCACCCGCCGCAGCAGTGAACGCGTGCTGCCGAACACGCTCGTCGAGTTCGGCATCAAGGAGGGCCTCGGCTGCAATGTCGGTCACTACCTGCCCGCGGAGATGGAAGGCCAGATCGTTCCGGACGAGCACATCCACGAGCACGCCACGTGCTTCAATGTGCGGGATCTCGGTCTGGTCGTGATCTCGTCCTGCGGCCATGTCGGCATCGTCAATTCGGTGAAGCAGGCGCAGGACGTGTCGGGCGTCCAGAAGGTGCACGCCATCGTCGGCGGCTTCCATCTCGGCCCGGCGCCGAAGGACTACCTCACGCAGGTCGTGAGCGAGATCAAGGCGCTCAATCCCGACGTCGTGGTGCCCATGCATTGCAGCGGGCTCAACTTCGCGCAGGAGGCCAGCGCCCAGATGGAGGGCAAGGTGGTGGTGACGACAACGGGCAGCCGCCTCACCTTCGGGCTGTGATGCGGGGCGCGAGCGGCGCATGGCTGGGCGTGATGCTGGCACTCGCCTGCGCGGGAGCGGCGCAGGCGCGCACGGCAGCAGAGACCATGGACATCCTGATGTGGAATCGGGAGCCGATCGGGGGACCGTTCGAGCTGACCGATCACACCGGCAAACCGCGCAGCGACCGGGATTTCCGCGGGCAATTGATGCTGGTCTATTTCGGCTTCACCTACTGCCCGGACGTTTGTCCGACCGACCTGATGGCGATCGGACAGACGCTCGAGCAGCTCGGGCCCGACGCCGACGCCGTGCAACCGCTCTTCATCACCGTCGATCCCGCGCGCGACACGGCGGAGCATCTTGCCGAATATGTGCCGCTGTTTCATCCGCGGCTGATCGGACTAACCGGCAGTCCTGGAGCAATCCGCACAGCGGCAGTCGCCTACAAAGTCTATTTCGACAAAGTGACGATCGGAAAGGAGGCCGGTGACTACACGGTCGACCACACGTCCTTCATCTATCTCATGGACCGCGACGGAAAATATCTCGGCTTCTTTCCGCCGGGCACGTCTGCCGAGCGCATGGTCGAGATCATCCGGCCACGGCTTGTGGCGCCTTCGCGGTAGCACCCTGGCGGGAGCACCTCGAAACTCACCGCCCGTTCGTGCGCAGCAGTTTCTCGCCGCCTTCCGTCACCGCGATCACCAGCCCCACACCGGGCAAGGTCTCGCGCGCGACGTAGCCGCGGTCGGCGGCGTCTTCCCAGATGGTGAGGCGTGGGCACGAGGTCTTCCAGGTCGAAATCACCTCGGCATAGGCGCGCGGTTCGCGCGCGACCCATTCGACGAAGTCCAGCACCAGCGGATCGGCGTTACAGCTCATTGCAGACCTCCCTTGGTCAAGGCCGCCAGCACCGGTGCGCGCACGAAGAGCCAGCCGCCATAGGCGATGTAATAGCAGGCGATGGTGGTGATCAGCTTGTTCGACCACGCCACGAATTGCTGGTCGGTCATGGCTTCGAGGATGCGCCGCGCCAGCGTGGTGCCGAGCATCGATGCCAGGATCGCGACGCCGGCCAGTACCGGATCGAGGCTCGCCGCCTGATCGATGATGCCGCCGAAATAGATCAGTTTTGTAAAATGGCTGACGAGCTGGCACATCGCTTTCGTCGCCACCTTCTCGCGCCGGCCGAAATCGCCGCCGAGGAAGAAGGTGTCGAGCAGCGGGCCGGAGACGCCGGTCATCAGCATCAGGCCCATGCAGATCGTGCCATAGACCGTTCCCTGCCAGAGACGGTCGGGATCCGGCTTGATATTCGCGGGCATGAGCCGCGCCATGAACGGCGTGCTGCCGAGCAGCAGCAGCGCCATCGGCTTGTCAGGCACATAGCGGGTGAGCGACCAGGCCGCGAGCGCGACGGCAGCGCCGACCATATAGTTCGCAACCGGCCGCCAGCGGATATGCGCCCGCCACAGCAACGCGCGCCAGCCATTGGACGCCATCTGCGTGATCGCATGCAGCACCATCGCGGTCGGCAGCGGCATCAAGGCCAGCAGCACGCCGATCAGGATCAGCCCGCCCGCCATGCCGAACAACCCCGACAGGAAAGCGGTGGCGACCATCAGCAATCCAAGGGCAGCGATCACGATGGGCGTCACGAGGGATTCTCCTGTAGGTAAATAAGGGACGCAGACTGCTCATTCCCCCCTCGCCCCGCTCTTGCGGGGAGAGGGGGTGAGGGGCTGCATCCGCAATCACGGTGGCAGTGCGACTCGCGGAGACTCCCCCCTCACCCGCCACGCTTCGCGTGTCGGCCTCTCCCCGCACGCGGGGAGAGGCAAAGGAGAAAGTGCCCCGCTTGCCCCGCCTTCGCAAACTGAGTTATCTTGGCCTGGCATCAGCTTTCCTGAGGGTGGGTCATTTGCGGCGGCTGCTGTTTCTCAACGGCATCAAGGCATTCGAGGCGGCGGCGCGGACCGGCAGCTTTGCCGCGGCCGGGCTCGAGCTCAGCGTGTCGGCGGCGGCCGTCAGCCGCATGGTGCATCTGCTCGAGGAGCGGCTCGGCGTCGCGCTGTTCGAGCGCAAGGCCAACAAGCTGGTGCTGACGCAGGCGGGACGCGCCTATCAGAGCGGGCTGACGCCGATCTTCGATGCGCTGGCCAGCCTCACCGCGCAGGTGACGGCCCCCTCCGGCGTGCGCGTGCTCACCATCGGTGTTGGACATACGTTTGCGATGCGCTGGCTAATCCCGCGGCTGTCGGAGTTTCGTAGCGAGGAGCCCGACATCGAGGTGCGCTTCACCACCGGCGGCGCGTCGGTGCCGTTCGGTGAGGACTGGAGCTGCGGCATCAAGCTCGGCACCGGCGACTGGCCGGGGCTGGTCGCCGAGCCGCTGTTCGCCGGCGACCTCACGCCGGTCTGCGTGCCCCGCCTCGCCACCAGCCTGAAGCGGCCTGCGGACCTCAAAGGCCCCAGCCTGATCCGCGTTGAACATTCGCCCGAGGACTGGCCGATCTGGCTGAAGGCCTCAGGCCTCGCAAGGATCAACGCGCGCGGACCGGAATTCCAGTTCTACGGCCAGGCGCTCCAGGCCGCCGCCGACGGGCTCGGCATCGCCATGGGCATCCGGCCCTATATCGACGACGATCTCGCTGCCGGCCGGCTGGTTGCCCCGTTCGACCTCTCGATACCCAAGGGCATGCGCTGGTACCTGCTCTATCGCAGCTTTCAGACCGAGCAGCGCGACTTTGCCGCGTTCCGCCGCTGGATCATGCGCGCGGCCTCCGGGCCCGCCGCCCGGCCGGTGAAGCGGACCAGCCGTTCCTCACCGCGGAACTGACCATTTAAGCCTGCCCCCAATTTGCTTGCAGGCCTGCAAGCCCGGAAAACGGTGCACCTCTCCCGCTTGCGGGGGAGGTCGGCGCGAAGCGCCGGGTGGGGGCTCTCTCCACACTGTGAATCTCTCTGTGGAGACACCCCCACCCTGCCCTCCCCCGCAAGCGGGAGAGGGAGCGCACCGCATTTGCGGAACTCAGTTCGTCCATGCCACCCAGCAAAAAACTCCGCCGCTTGTGAACGGCTTCACATCCAAAAGTCCGCAAACGTGGTCCCCTGACCCTCCAACAAGGCGCTCGAGCAAGACACTCGACCAGACACGAAACACGACACTTTGGGGACTACCAATGACGACCCTTTACGACGGCTTTGACATCGAATCCTTCGAAGCTGGCAAGGGGCTGTGGCACGCCCGTATCAGGCGCGCCGATTTCAGCCTGGTTGCCATCGACGGCGTGCTGTTTCCGGCCATGGAGGTCGGCTTTGCCTGGCCCGATCGCGACGCGGCGATCCGCGATGCCAAGCACCACATCGATCGCTTCCGCCGGCGGGCGGACGACAGCGACGACGAATAGGCGAGCCCCATCCCAGCACGAGGAACCGGTGATGTCGTATATCGAGATCGAAGAGACCCAGCCGCTGGCCCGATCCTACGCACGGTCGGTACTGTCGAAATGCCCGGAATGCGATGGCGATCTCACGGTACTCCGCGTGATCGGCGGCCGCGCCGGATGCGAGTACTGGACCATGCGCTGCACCGATTGCGGCGGCATCCATCTCGACATCCTCAAGCCGCGCGGGGCGACCGAGGGCGACGACGGACCGCTGCCCGCAGCGTAGAACGCCCCTGCTGCCAACCTGCTGTCAGCAGCCTGAACCCGGACGGGCATTCGCTCTTTTCTGAGGGGCGGACTCGTCCCATATTCGGGGCATGGCGAAGAAATCTGCTCCCCCAAAATCCCCCAAAATCAAGACGCCGAATTCCAAGGCACATCGGCCTGACGTGCAGCCGATCGGGCCGGCGCTGGCCGAGTTGCTCAATCCCGCGATCAATCGCGGCGATGCCGGCATGGGTTCAGGCACCGGCCTGCAGCCGCCGCCGGACAATTCGCGCGACCGCCGCGCCGGGGGCGAGGCTGCCGCGCATCGCGCGCGGGCCTCGACGCCGAAGGAGTTTCCGCAGGATTCGACGCGGCCGATGCCACTGCGGCCCAATCCGCAGCCTCCGGGCGCCCGTGCTTCGACCGAGGGCGGTTTCGACGAGGCACCGCAGGCGAATTACGGAACCGCGGCCACGATCCCGACGCTGGATCCGGAACTGGCGCGGCAGCTCGGGCTTCCCACCGAAGAGGACGACGCGGAAGCCCTCGCACGTCCGCCACGCAACAAGATGGAGGCGCTCGGCGTCAAGGCCACCGCCGACGCGCTGGAATCGCTGATCCGCGAGGGCCGGCCGGAGTTCCGCAAGGACGACGGTTCCACAAAAGTGTGGACGCCGCACCGGCCGCCGCGTCCGGAAAAGTCCGAAGGCGGCGTGCGCTTCGAGCTCAAGTCCCACTATGAGCCGCGGGGCGATCAGCCGACCGCGATCAAGGAGCTGGTCGAGGGCATCGAGCGCAACGACCGCTCGCAGGTGCTGCTAGGCGTCACCGGCTCCGGCAAGACCTACACCATGGCCAAGGTGATCGAGGCGACGCAGCGACCCGCCATCATCCTGGCGCCGAACAAGACGCTCGCCGCCCAGCTCTATGGCGAGTTCAAGAGTTTCTTCCCGGACAACGCGGTCGAATATTTTGTCAGCTATTACGACTACTACCAGCCGGAAGCGTATGTCCCCCGCACGGACACCTACATAGAAAAGGACTCCTCGATCAACGAGCAGATCGACCGCATGCGCCACTCGGCGACGCGCGCGCTGCTCGAACGCGACGACGTCATCATCGTGGCGTCGGTGTCCTGCATCTACGGTATCGGCTCGGTCGAGACCTACACCGCGATGACGTTCGCGCTGAAGAAGGGCGAGCGCATCGACCAGCGCCAGCTCATCGCCGACCTCGTCGCGCTCCAGTACAAGCGCACCCAGGCCGATTTTACCCGCGGCACGTTTCGCGTGCGCGGCGATGTGATCGACATCTTCCCGGCGCACTATGAAGACCGAGCCTGGCGCGTGAACTTGTTCGGCGACACCATCGAGAATATCGAAGAATTCGATCCGCTCACCGGCCACAAGCAGGATGAGCTCGAATTCATCAAGATGTACGCCAACTCGCACTATGTGACACCGCGCCCGACGCTGGTTCAGGCGATCAAGTCGATCAAATCCGAATTGAAGATGCGGCTCGACCAGCTCAACAACCAGGGCCGCCTGCTGGAGGCGCAGCGGCTGGAGCAGCGCACCACCTTCGACCTCGAGATGATGGAGGCGACGGGCAGTTGCGCCGGCATCGAGAACTATTCGCGCTATCTCACCGGGCGCCTGCCCGGCGAGCCGCCGCCGACGCTGTTCGAATATGTCCCCGACAACGCGCTGGTGTTCGCCGACGAGAGCCACGTCACCGTGCCGCAGATCGGCGGCATGTTCCGCGGCGACTTCCGCCGCAAGGCGACGCTGGCCGAATACGGTTTCCGTCTGCCGTCGTGCATGGACAACCGTCCGCTCCGGTTCGAGGAATGGGACATGATGCGGCCGCAGACGGTCGCGGTGTCGGCGACGCCGAGCGCCTGGGAGTTGAACGAGAGCGGCGGCGTGTTCGTCGAGCAGGTCATCCGTCCGACCGGACTGATTGATCCTCCGGTGAATATCCGCCCCGCCCGCACCCAGGTCGACGATCTCGTCGGCGAGGTGCGTGCCACAGCTCAAGCCGGCTATCGCTCGCTGATCACGGTGCTGACCAAGCGCATGGCGGAGGATCTCACCGAATATCTGCATGAGCAGGGCATTCGCGTCCGCTACATGCACAGCGATATCGACACCATCGAGCGCATCGAGATCATCCGCGATCTTCGCTTGGGCGCCTTCGACGCGCTGGTCGGCATCAACCTGTTGCGCGAGGGTCTCGACATTCCCGAATGCGCGCTGGTCGCCATTCTCGACGCCGACAAGGAAGGCTTTTTGCGCAGTGAAACGTCCTTGATTCAGACCATCGGCCGCGCCGCGCGCAACGTCGACGGCAAGGTGATCCTCTATGCCGATCAGATGACCGGCTCGATGGAGCGCGCCATCGCGGAAACCAACCGCCGCCGCGAGAAACAGGTCGAGTACAACACGGCCAACGGCATCACGCCGGAGAGCGTGAAGAAGTCGATCGGCGACATCCTCAACTCGGTCTACGAGCGCGACCACGTGCTGGTCGAGGTCGGCGGACACGACATGACTGACGACGTCATCTCGATCGGCCACAATTTTGAAGCCGTGCTCGCCGATCTCGAAACAAGGATGCGCGAAGCCGCCGCCGATCTGAACTTCGAGGAAGCCGCCCGCCTCCGCGACGAAGTCAAGCGCCTGCGCGCGACGGAGCTGGCGGTGGTCGACGACCCCACCGTCAAGCAGCGCACTGTTGCGGGCAAGGCGGGCGCCTATGCGGGAGCGAAGAAATACGGCGACGCCGCGAATTTGCCGGTCAGCGCCTTGAAGAACAAAAGCGCCGCAACCGCGCTCAAAGCCGGCGGCGGCAAGGGCTCACGCGTGCACAAGCCGCATCTCGACGAGATGCACGGCCCGGAATCCCTGCCCTATCGCGAAAACCGCGCGCTGCCGTCAAAACCGTTCGGCGGCGAAAGCCGGATCATCCAGCCGACGGACTCAAGGCAGTCGGGGCCGGAGTTCGGCCCGGCGCCGAAGTCGACGGGCGGGCAGCCGGGGCGGCGGGGTGGGTGGAAGAAGAGGTAGAGCCGCACATCCGCGCCAGTCGTGGTTATCAATTCCGGGATCGCCGCTTTGCGGCGCCCCTGAATGACGCACGGAGAGAGATTTCAGCTCCTCATCCCGCAATCGTCGCCAGCAGCGACAGCAGCAGCACTGATGCCATGAGCTGCAGCGAAGTCGTGGGCTTCGCGCGCCAGCGGGCGATCTTTTCGGAGAAGGACAGGCTCGCGTCGAAGAACTGCGTTTCGTAGCCGTTCTTGAACAGCCTCGGGAAAGCGGACCCGACCGAGATGGCGAAGATGCTGTAGAAGACCGACGCCAGCGCGATGGTGAGGACGGGACTGCTGCCGCGGTCATCTCCCAGGAGCTTCACCATCAGAGACGCGGCGGCGAATATCGGAAAGCCCTGGAGGATCGTGGTGAGCGCAAAGCCCTCGAGCCAGTTGAGCAAACCGGATTTCGAGGCGGCGATGAAGGGCATGGCGATCACCCCACGCTCGCCGTCACCACCGCCATCACCGACAGCAGCAGCACGATGGTCATGAGCTGGAGCGAGGCGACCGGCTGGGTGCGCCATGCTGTGATCTTGTCGGACAGCGACAGATGCGCTTCGAAGAATTTTGGTTCGTAGACGGTCTTGAATGAAGCCGGGAAGCTCGGGCCCAGGGTCACAGCGAGCATCGCGTGGGCGAGCGAGGCGATGGCGACGAAGATGGCGACGCCGGGGTCGCCGACGAGGTCGTGGTTGCCGACCAGCTTGAGCAGGAAGGCGGCGGCGGCGAAGGTCGGGAAGCTCTGCAGCGTCGTGCTCAACGCGAGGCCTTCGATCGCGTTGTGCAGGCGGGACTTTCTTGCGGTGGCGATGGCGGTCACGGCACGTCTCCCTGATGACATGGGATGACGATAGCCGCGCCGAGCGGGGCGCGATGTGAGGCGGGTCACGCCCTTTTCCGTAGCCGGAACAAGGGGTGGAATGGATTCCGGGCTCGCGCCAAGTGGCGCGCCCCGGAATGACGAAGACTACAACTTCCCCTGCCCGTTCGCTTGGCTCTGCTGTTGCTGCTGCTTTTCCTGTTCCTTGGCGTGGTGCCGGCCGTAGAGGCAGCCGGCGGCGGCGCCGAGGACACCGTGATGTCCGGCATAATGGCCGGCGACGCCGCCGACGACGGCGCCCTTGATGCAGCCCTTGGCGTTGGCGGCGGAGGTCGCGCCACAGATGAGAAGTACGGCGGCGATGGCGGCGAGGGATTTCATGGACCGATGTCTCCAGGATGCGGTGTCGGAATCTCAACGGCCTCAGGCGCGCCGCGGTTCCATTGAAGCGGGCCTTCATGGCGTTGCACGCTCGTCCATGGCTTCGCGCGCCATGACGCACTGACGCGCCACGAATTCGTGCAGGCGCGCGGCCGTTCAACCCGCAATTGCAGCCATGAACCTGGCATTGCGCTCGCGCGTCACACCGTCTGCAACATCCCTGTGATTTTGCGGATTGCCGGTGCGCGAGGCGGCGCGTTAGCGTTGCGTGTCTCCACACGGCCAATGAGGACGGGCGGAATGACGGTCGAGAAGCTCAATCGCCAACGCGTGCTGCATCTGCTCGACGCCTTTGCGCGCGGCGATGTCGAAGCGGCGCTGTCGTGCTGCACCGACGACGTCGACTTCCTCACCCACGCACCGATCGACGTGCTGCCGCACATGGTGCCGCGCCACGGCAAGGCGGAGCTGCGCGAGCTATGGCAGACGATCTGGTCGCGCTATTCGGAGATCCGCTACAAGGCGCCGCACATCCTCGCCGACGGCGACGCGGTCGCGGCCTACATGCACGCCTATTTCAAGAAGCGCAGCAACGACCGCGTCGTGCAGTTCGATATGGCGGTGTTCTACAGCTTCCGCGGCGGGCTGGTGGCCGAGATCCGCGAGATCATCGATTCCTACGATCTGGTGCAGCAGGTGCTGGAGCGGGAGATCGGGCCGCTGATCACGGGGGCGTCGGCGGATGCGGGCCTTTGAAAACGGGAACCGGCCGCCGAATCCGGGAGATTACGGGGTTCTATTGTAAATCTCACAAAGCACCATCAATTGTGCATTGCGAAAACGTGAATTGCGTTTTGGCCGAAATCCCCTATTTTGTTTGTATACAAATGAGTTGAGCCGCCCCGGGCACATTGTCGTGCATGGGGTTGTTTTCCGTTTTTTTCCGCAAGCCAGCGTCAGGACTGCCCCAAATGACAGAGCACAGCCTCTGGCGTTTCTCGCGCGCATTGCACCGCGCGATCAACGACCGGCATTTCGAGGATATCGAGGCCCTGATCGACGAGGACGTCGAGTGGGCGCTCTACGGCCCGATCGACATGTTTCCGTTCCTCGGCGCGCGCCAGGGCAAGGACGCCGTGCTCGACGTCATCCGCCAGCTCGCCGACAATTTCCAGGTCCGCCGTTTCGACCGCGAGAGCATCATGCTGGGCGTCGATTCCGCCGCCTCGATGCTGCGCTATTCGCTCACGGCGCTGGATTCCAACAAGCCGATTTCCTTGCGGGTCGCGCAGTTCGCCCAGTTCCGGGCGGGTAAGCTCACCAGCATGCGGGTTCTGATCGACACGTTCGACCTGGTCGAGCAGGCACTCGGCCGCGCCATTCATCTGCCAAAGATGACCGGCGTCGGCTGAGGGGGACACCAACGGGCTCCGCAATGCGGGACCGATCGATTGATGCTCCCATGACGCGTTCTGGCCTCCAGCCCCGCCGGATGCCGTCGTGGAGATGCTCGTCATCGGGCGCGCGCCTTGCGCGCGGCCCGTTGGTTCGTCATTCTGGGCGCCACAATTTCGCAACGATAGTTCCGCATCCTCTGCGCGAACTGGGCTCGCGGGCAAGGCAATGGAATTCACGACAGGTTTTGGCTGGACCAGGCTGCCGCTGGCGGCCGCGTTCATTTTGGGTTCGGTTCTGACGGCCCCGGCGCAGATCATTCCGCCCTTCTCCCCCGCCCCCTCCACGGCGGCAGCGCCCGACGACGACGAGGCCGAGACGGCAGAGGCCCCCAGCGTCAACGATCCCGACATCATGAAGGGCATCGACGTCGACAAGCTCGACTGGGGCCAGCTTGCCATCGACGCCGGCACGCTCAACGACATCATCGCCGCCAAGAAGCGCGCCCAGGCCGCGGCCAATAACGGGATGAACTGGTCGTCGAATACCAACACTAACGGCTCCTCGGCCGTGACCGTGAAACAGTCGGTCTTCGAGTTCTGGGATACGCGGATCGGCGCCGACATGACGGTGACGAGCGAGCCGCGGACGATGTCCGAGCTGCTGGCGCAGAAAGCCGCCAATGGCGGCAACCTGCCGCAATCCTCCGGCAGCGCCTGGGCGGCGGCGACCGCGCCGGGCGCAGGCGTGATCTGGGACAAGACCGCGGTCGAAGCCCGCGTCGATCCCGGCTCTGAACAGAGCAAGCTCGGGGCGTCGCTGACCAAGTCGATGCCGCTGACGGGCGACACGTCGCTGACGCTCCAGAACGGCTATAGCGTCAACCAGCAGGGCACCACCGCCGTCCCCGGCGTCGGTGGCCACATCACGCGCAATTACGAGACCGACCAGACCGCCAAGGTCACCATCACCGACACCGGCACCAGCATCAGCGCCGGCCAGTCGCTCTCGACCACCGACGACAAATGGCTGCGCAAGGTCGGCGCCGAGCAGAAGCTGTTCGACAACGTCACCGTCTCCGGCTCGGTCGGTGAGACCTCGCAGGGCGCGATCAACAAGAGCGTGACGGCGGGCTTCAAGAAGAGCTGGTAGTTCCTTCTCTCTCCCCGCAAGCGGGGCGAGGGAGCGGCGCAGCCGCGCTCGCCTTGCCACGGCAGACGTTTAGACTCTCCTAACCATACGCCACGGCAAAGCCCCCGAATCGTCCGCCCTTGCCGTATCTCGGCCAAGTTGCGGTCAAAATCCGACGCCCTAGTCGGATGGCCGAATTCGTCGTGCGGGGGACACTCGCGCTGCGCTCAACGCGAACAGGGGAATAACGATGAACGCCATGCGTCCGGAAAAGACCGAAACCACCGAGACCGAGACGGTCGACACCAACCTCGCCGCCGTGACGGAAGTCGAAGCCGGTATCCGCGACTTCGTCCGCAACGATATCGCCTATCTGCGCCGCCCGGCCGCGACCGCCGACGCGCCGCCGCTCGATCCGAGCGCGGAGGCCACCGTCAACAACGTCAACTCGCTGATCCAGCGCGTCGCCGGCACCTCGCTCGCCGAGATCGAGAATTTGATCTCCGAGCTCGAGAGCCTGCGCGACCTGCTTCATGCCGAAGGCCAGCGCGTCCAGCGCGAGATCTCCGGCTACGCCCAGCTCAGCCAGGCCGCGATGAAGTCGACCCGCATGATCGCCGACAACGTCTCGCAGTGGAAGCGCGCCGCCGACGGCCTGCGGAATAGCTAAGCACCGACGCCAAGCATCACCGGCCGCCGCGTTCCGCAAGGGGCGCGGCGGTTTTGATTCGTGGAGAAGGTCTCGTGCCCCGGACGCGGTGCGGCACGCAGTGACGCGCCGCAGAGCCGGGGCCTATCTCTCAGTTGAGGTCGCCTCACGATGGGTCCCGGCTCTGCGCAGCAGCGCAAGAGCGCTGCAGCGCGTCCGGGACACGAGAGTGTTCTTTGAACCCCCCGCCCCTCCCCGGCGACCAATGCCAAGCGCCCGTGCCACCGACGGCCGGGCCTGGGGACATTTTTCATGGAAAGCATTCGGCCCGACACCACGGACCCGATACCGATGCGGCCCGCGCCGAACCAGTTCGGCACGATCATGCTGCGCTTTGTGGGATTGCTGGCGGTTGCGATCGCGGTGCTGGCGTTCGTCTATAGCCGCTAAGCGGGACCGGATACCGGCCCCGAAGAGTTAACGAAATCTTACCGAGCTGCTTCCACGGTCGAGGCTTCCAGGGTGTAGGCGCCGTCGGCATAGCCCTTCACCACCATGCCGGCGACCAGCATCACGGCCAGCGTCGCGGTAGCAAAGATAAATCCGACCAGCTTGAGTGCGCCGCGATCTGCCATGGTCCTCGTCCCCTGTCCTCTGCCCAGTTCGTTCAAATAGACAGCGACAGGTTCATAATTGGTTAGCAACTCGATGGTTCCGCCAACTGCTTCGCGGGTCACCATGTTGCGCAGGCTTATGGCAGCCGCCCGGAATCGCGTCCATAGCGCGCGGGCAACACTCGCGCACTCATTTGGACCGTTCATCCTGGAACGAATTTAACCCTTCGCGCGTGTCGGCACGAAGGCTGATGCGGTGATGGAGTAGACCTCTTCGCCGCGCTGGTTGGTGCCGGTGGTGCGGGCCGTCAGAATGCCCCAGCCGGGACGCGAGGCCGAGGTGCGCTTGTCGATGACGACATTGACGTAAGCAACGGTGTCGCCGGCGAGCACCGGCCTGATCCAGCGCAGATCGCGAAAGCCCGGCGACGGGCCCCATATCGCGACCTCCTCGCCGCGCGCTGCGGCCTCACGCGCCAGACGTTGGCCATCCGCGACAAGCAGGCTCATGCAGGCCGAGCCGACATGCCAGCCCGAAGCAGCTAACCCGCCGAACAGCGAATTCTTGCCTTCCTCCTCGTCGAGGTGAAAGCGCTGCGGATCGAACTTTGCGGCAAATGTCTTGATCGCTTCCGCCGTGAAATTGTAGGTGCCGATCTCGCGGCGCTGGCCGATCTCGATGTCGTCGAAGAACCGCATCAGGCCGCTCCTTCGCGCCGCTTGATCAGGATCGGCGAGGTCATCTCGCAAAGCGCCTGCCCCGCCGCGTTGCGCACGGTGCATTTGAACTTGACGATGCCGAGCTCGGGGCGGCTCTTCGAGGTACGGGCTTCCAGCACGTCGACATCGAGTGTCAAATCGTCACCCGGCCTGAGCGGCGACAGCCAACGCACCTCGTCGACCCCGGGAGATCCCAGCGACGCGGCGCGGGTGATAAAACCGTCGGCCATCATCCGCATCATCAGCGAGCAAAGGTGCCAGCCCGAGCCGGACAGGCCCCGCAGCATGCTTTTGCTGGCGGCGTCCTCGTCCAGGTGCATCGGCTGCGGATCGAACTCGACGGCAAAGGCCAGAATCTCGTCGCGGGTGACATGGCGCGGGCCGAATGTTCCGAACCGGCCGGGCGGGAAATCTTCGAAGGTCAGGGTCATCTTGGGAAAGCTTGGAGGGAATGACAGATTGTGGCCGCAGTTTGCGGCAATCTCAACCCGCCGGCCCGCATGGCTCGTGCTACATTTGGCGAGTCGGCCCAGCCTCATCGTCAAATTAACGCAGCCGGCGGCGCGATTTGCCCGGGGGAGAGCAATGTTTTCATTCAGCGACCTGTTTCAGTGGGACCGCTTCATCACGCCGACGATCATCAAGACCTTCTACTGGCTGGTGATCGCGCTGATCTGCCTGTTCGGCCTCTCCGGTATCTTCTCTGGCCTCGCCGCGATGGCGATCAGCCCGTTCGGCGGTTTCCTGGTGTTGCTGTCGTCGATCGCGAGCGTCGTGGTCGGCATCGTGTTCTCGCGCATCGTCGCGGAACTGATCCTGATCGTGTTCCGTATCAACGAGCATCTCGGTGCGATCAGGGATCAGGGCGGCGGGATGCGGTGAGGCGCTCGTGTCCCGGACGCGGCGCGGCATGAAATGACGCGACGCAGAGCCGGGACCCATGCGTCCGCAACCAAGATTCTGGGCCCCGGCTCTGCAGCGCACCGCTAAAGAAGCGCTGCGCCGCGTCCGGGGCACGAGATCCAGCTTAATTATTAAACCGGAAATGCATCACGTCGCCGTCGGCGACGACGTATTCCTTGCCTTCGAGGCGCAGCTTGCCGGCATCGCGAGCGCCGGCTTCGCCGCCCAGCGCGACGTAGTCCTCATACGCAATCGTCTCGGCGCGGATAAAACCCTTCTCGAAATCGGTGTGGATCACACCGGCCGCGCCCGGCGCCTTGGTGCCGCGATAGATGGTCCAGGCGCGCGCTTCCTTCGGGCCCACTGTAAAGTAGGTGATGAGGTCGAGCAGCGTGTAGCCGGCGCGGATCAGGCGATCGAGGCCGGCCTCTTCGAGACCCAGCGTCTCCAGGAAGTCAGCGCGTTCATCGCGCGAGATCGTCGCGATCTCGGATTCGATCTTGGCGGAGATGACGACTGCGATGGCGCCTTCCTTGGCGGCCTGGTCCTGCACGGCCTTCGAGAACGAATTACCCGTGGCGGCCGAGCTTTCCTCGACGTTGCAGACATAAAGCACCGGCTTCGACGACAACAGGCCGAGCATGCCGAACGCGCGCTCCTCCTCAGCCTTGCGCTCGACCAGGCGCGCGGGCTTGCCCTCGCGCAGCAGCACCAGCGTGCGGTTGACGAGGTCGAGCTGCTCCTTGGCGTCCTTGTCGTTGCCCTTGGCCTTTTTGGTGAGGTTGTCGACGCGCTTCTCGAGGCTGTCGAGATCGGCGAGCATCAGCTCGGTCTCGATGGTCTCGATGTCGGCGAGCGGGGCGATCTTGCCCTCGACATGGGTGATGTCGGAATCTTCAAAGCAGCGCACGACATGCGCGATGGCGTCGGTCTCGCGGATGTTGGCCAGGAACTGGTTGCCGAGGCCTTCACCCTTGGAGGCGCCGCGCACGAGGCCGGCGATATCGACGAAGGTCAGCCGGGTCGGAATGATCTGCGCCGACTTCGCAATTGCCGACAGCTTGTCGAGCCTGGGATCGGGCACCGCGACCTCGCCGACATTCGGCTCGATGGTGCAGAACGGATAGTTCGCAGCCTGCGCCGCGGCCGTCTCGGTCAGCGCATTGAACAAGGTCGACTTGCCGACATTGGGCAATCCGACGATCCCGCATTTGAATCCCACGAGCGTTATTCCTTGCCGTTGTCGTCTTTGGTCAAAAATCCCTTCGCCTGCATGGCGAGGTGCACCCTGTTGGCGAAGGTCGCGTCCGTGCCCTTGGCAACCAATGCCGCGTGCTCGGCAACGGCGTCGCAGAGCGTCGCCACCCAGTCGTTGTCGGCCTTGGCGAAGTCCGACAGCACGTGGCCATGCACCAGCTCCTTGACGCCGGGATGACCGATACCGAGCCGCACCCGGCGATACTCGTTGCCGATATGCGCGGAGATCGAGCGCAGGCCGTTGTGGCCGGCGATGCCACCGCCGATCTTCACCCGCACCTTGCCCGGCGGCAGTTCGAGCTCGTCATGGAACACGGTGACGTCGCCCGTTGCGATCTTGAAGAAGCCTGCGGCTTCCTGAACGCTGCGGCCGGACTCGTTCATGTAGGTCGTGGGCTTGAGCAGGATCACGCGCTCAGTGCCGAGCGCGCCTTCCGAGGTCTCGCCCTGAAAACGACGGCGCCACGGTGCGAAACCATGACGCCGCGCGATCTCGTCGACGGCCAAGAAGCCGATATTGTGCCGGTTACGTGCGTATTTCGCGCCGGGATTGCCGAGCCCAACAAACAGTCGCATGACGCGGCGCGCCCCTCGCTCGGCGCGCGATCAAAGACCGCGCGCCAGCTTTGAGAGATTACTTCTTCTTGTCGCCGCCGGCGGGGGCCTTGGCAGCCGCTGCCGGAGCCTTCGCGCCAGCCGCCGGAGCCGCAGCGCCAGCCGCCGGAGCCGCACCAGCCGCCGGAGCCGCAGCAGCACCCGGAGCTGCAGCAGCAGCCGCTGCCTTCTGCTCTTCGGCGTAGCCGGAGGGCGGCACGATGGTGACGAGGGTCGCGTCCTCGGCGGTCAGCGCCTTGACGCCAGCCGGCAGCTTGATGTCGGCGAGATGCAGCGAGTGACCGATTTCGAGCGAACCAACATCAGCCTCGATATATTGCGGGATGTTCTCGACACCGCACTCCAGCTCGATCGAATGCGCGACGATGTTGACGGCGCCGCCGCGCTTCACGCCGGGCGAGCCTTCCGCCTTCACGACATGCAAGGGAACGCTGATGCGGATGGTGGCGCCTTCGCCGAGCCGCATGAAGTCGACGTGGATCGGGAAGTCCTTGACCGGATCGAGATGGTAGTCGCGCGGAATCACGCGATGCTTCTTGCCGTCGAGCTCGACGTCGACCAGCGTGGTCAGGAACCGGCCGGCGAGAATGCGCGCACGCAGTTCGCGATCGTCGACCGAGATCGGGAGCGGGGGCTGGTTGTTACCATAGATCACTCCGGGCACTCTCCCGGCGCGACGCTCAGCCCGGGCGGCCCCCTTGCCGCTCTTCGGACGTGCGGTCGCCTTCAATTCCTTGACGGTCGTCGCCATAGTCTAAGTCCTTGTTTTTGCAAAAGTTAATGGGCCGCAGCGCGGCCCATGGCATCGTCCACAGCAAGCCTCCAGGGGTGCGGGGGCCGCGGACGTGGCGGGCTTTTACCCGGAAGATGCGGAAATGACAAGGAGAATGGGCTGCCGGAGGAGGGTTCCTGCCCTCCCCGTCTTTACCCGCCGAGCTTCGCCTCCAGCGCCGCGATGCGCGCCTTCAGGGCCTCGTTCTCCTCGCGGGCGAGGCGCGCCATGTCCTTGACCGCCTCGAACTCCTCACGCTTGACCAGATCCATGTCGCGCAGGAATTTTTCGGCCTGGGTGCGCAATACCGTATCGACCTCGCGCTTGACGCCCTGGGCAGCACCGGCGGCGTCGTTCATCAGGCGGCCGATCTCGTCGAAAAACCGGTTGTTGGTCTGGGTCATGTCGGTCTCCTGATCGGTCTCTTGGCGGCTTCCGATAAACTTTGCGCGAACACTTGGAAAGACAATGGCAATCCACGCCGAACGGTTCAAGTGCTGATCGGCGGTATCCTTGTCATGCCCCGGTTTCCTTGCAATCGTATTCACCGTCCCTGCATAACAAGAATCAGAAGGCGCAAGAAAGGATCGAACAGATGATCGACCAGCAGATCGCGATCCCGACCAAGGACGGCCACACCGCAACGTTCATCACCCACCCCGAACGCGGCGGGCCGTTTCCGGTCGTCCTGTTCTACATGGATGCGCCGGCGATCCGCGAAGAGCTGCGCGACATGGCGCGCCGGCTCGCAACCTCTGGCTATTACGTGATGCTGCCGAACCTGTATTACCGCTCCGGCGTGATGGAGCTGGGCGCGCTGCCGGCCGATCCGAATGCGCCCGAGCGCAAGCGCATGTTCGCGCTGATGGGCTCGCTCACGATTCCCATGATCATGGACGACACAAGAGCGCTGCTGACCTATGCCGAAGGCCAGTCGGCCGCGAACACCAAAATCGTCGGCACCGTCGGCTATTGCATGAGCGGCCGTTACGCCGTCAACGCCGCCACGCATTTCCCTGATCGCGTCAAGGCCGCCGCCTCGGTCTACGGCACGCAGCTCGCAACCGATCAGGACGACAGCCCGCATCTTGCGGCCGCCAAGACCAAGGCCGAGCTCTATTTCGCCTGCGCCGAGACCGACATCTATGCGCCGACCGAGATCGTCGAAAAGGTCAAGAAGGGCATGAGCGGCGCGAAAGCCGAGGTCGAGATCTATCCCGGCACGCATCACGGCTTCGCCTTCCCCAAGCGCCCGGTCTATGACCGCGACGCCGCCGAGCGGCATTGGGAGCGTCTGCTGGCGCTCTATCGCCGCAATCTCGTTTAGACATAGAAAGCCTGATGCAGCTTCTTCTGATCGACTTTCCCGCCTTCAAGCCGATCGCACTCGAGATCGGTCCGTTCGCGATCCGCTGGTATGCGCTGGCCTATATCAGCGGCATCGTGTTCGGCTGGCTCTATGCGCGCTCGCTGCTGAAGAACGAGCGCCTGTGGGGCGGGCCGGCACCGATCTCGCTGGTGCAGATCGACGACTTCATCCTGTGGGTCACGCTCGGCATTATCCTGGGCGGCCGCACCGGCTACGTGCTGTTCTACAATCTGCCGTTCTTCATCGAGTACCCCGCCGCGATCTTCAAATTGTGGGAAGGCGGCATGTCCTTCCATGGCGGCTTCCTCGGCTGCGTCGTCGCGGTGATGTGGTTCGCCTATCGCAACGGCATCTCGATCCTGTCGCTTGGCGACATCACCACCGCAGTCGCGCCGGTCGGGCTGCTGCTCGGGAGGATTGCCAATTTCGTCAATGGCGAATTGTGGGGCCGCGCCACCGATCCGGAATTGCCCTGGGCGATCATCTTCCCCAAGGACCCCACGCAGTTGCCGCGCCATCCCAGCCAGCTCTACGAGGCCGGCATGGAGGGCATCCTGCTGTTCATCGTGCTCGCGATCATGGTCCGCTTCGGTGCACTGAAGCGCCCCGGCATGATCCTCGGAGCGTTCATTCTGATCTATGGTTTGAGCCGGATCGCCGGCGAGCATTTCCGCGAGCCGGACGCGCAGCTCGGCTTCCTCTGGGGCGGATTAACCATGGGCATGCTGTTGTCGATCCCGATGCTTATTGTCGGCCTCATACTTATTGTATTGGCAGTGAGGCGCGGTGCGCCGAAGCCAGCAGGGGCTATTCGTTAATTCCTTTCGAGAAACTGGACCGTGACCGAACAGCCGCTACTCAACGAGATCAAGGCGCTGATCAAATCCTCAGGCCCCATGCCGGTCTGGCGGTATATGGAACTGTGCCTGATGCATCCGCGCTATGGCTATTACATCTCGCGCGATCCCTTGGGGCGTGAAGGCGACTTCACCACCTCGCCCGAGGTCAGCCAGATGTTCGGCGAGCTGCTGGGACTGTGGACCGCCTCGGTGTGGAAGCAGATGGGCTCGCCGCAATTCCTGCGGCTGATCGAGCTCGGCCCCGGCCGCGGCACCATGATGGCCGATGCGCTGCGCGCGTTGCGCGTGCTGCCGCCGCTCTACCAGGCGCTTCAGATCCATTTGGTCGAGGTCAATCCGATCCTGCGCGAGCGGCAGAATGCGACGCTGTCGGGCGTGCGCAACATCGCCTGGCACGACAGCATCGACGACGTGCCTGATGGTCCCAGCATCATCCTCGCCAACGAATATTTCGACGTCCTGCCGATCCACCAGATGGTGAAGCGTGAGAACGGCTGGCACGAGCGCGTGATCGAGATCGACCCCAACGGCAAGCTTCAATTCGGCGCGGCCGCCGAGCCGACGCCGCGCTTCGACGTACTGCTGCCGCCCTTGGTGCGCGCCGCGCCCGTCGGGGCCGTGTTCGAATGGCGGCCGGACGGCGAGATCATGAAGCTCGCGACGCGCGTGCGCGACCAGGACGGCGCCGCGCTCATCATCGATTACGGCCATCTGCGAAGCGATGCCGGCGACACCTTTCAGGCGATCGCGCGCCACACCTTCACCGATCCCCTGAAGGCACCGGGCCAGGCCGACGTCACCGCTCATGTCGACTTCCAGGCACTCGCGCGTGCGGCGGAGGATGTCGGCGCCCGCGTGCACGGACCGGTGACGCAGGGCGATTTCCTCAAGCGCGTCGGCATCGACACCCGTGCCAATGCCTTGATGCAGAAGGCGACGCCTGAGGTCGCCACCGACATTTCGATCGCGCTCAAGCGCCTGACCGATACCGGACGCAGCGGCATGGGCTCGATGTTCAAGGTGCTCGGCATCTCCGAACCGCGGCTGACGGGCCTTGCAGGCTTGAGCGATCTCGAACGGTCCGGAGATGCCTCATGACGCTTGTTTCGTCGCTACTGTCGGCGGTACCCGGCCTGCGCCATTCTTTCTTCACCCGTGAGGGCGGCGTCTCCGGCGGCATCTATTCCGCGCTGAACGGCGGGCTCGGCTCGAATGACGATCAGGCCCTCGTCGCGGAAAACCGCCGCCGCATGGCCGAGCATGTCGGCGTGGCACCAGAGCGCTTTCTCAGCCTGCACCAGATCCATTCGCCCGACGTGCTCGTTGCAGATCGCGCATGGCCGAGCGGACCGCGGCCGAAGGGCGATGCGCTGGTCACGAAGACGCCCGGCATTGCGCTCGGGGTCTCCGCCGCCGATTGCGGGCCGGTGCTGTTCGTCGATCCCAATGCGGGCGTGATTGGCGGTGCGCATGCCGGCTGGAAAGGCGCACTCACGGGCGTGCTGGAGTCCACGATTCTGGCGATGGAAAAGCTCGGCGCCACGCGCAGCGGCATCATCGCAGCGATCGGCCCCCTGATCCGGCAGGACAGCTACGAGGTCGGCAACGAGTTCGTGGCCCGCTTCATGGAGGCAGATGCGGAGAACGCCATGTTCTTCATCCCGTCGGTGCGCGAGGGCCACGCGATGTTCGATCTCGCAGGCTTCATCCGCAAGCGGCTGGAAGCCGCCGGCATTCTGATGATCGACGATCTCGGCCTCGACACCTATGCCGACGAGCGCTTCTTCAGCTATCGCCGCTCGGTGCATCGCAAGGAGCCGGATTACGGCCGCCACGTTCACGCAATCGCGCTCGAGGCGTGAACGTCAGTCGCTACATTTCTCAAACATCGGCATTTGTCGCGTGGTGCGTATCCATTGCGTTGGCAACGCGTCATAGCTCCTAGCAGGTGGAGGAGGCGGCGGCGGCCGGACCTCGAAACCTTCCTCGACCTCGACCTTTTTCCCGTCGTCACGACGCGCGGAAAAGGTTTGATATTTGTCGCCGACCTTGAGCAGGACGATCTCCCACGCTTCGCCTGGCTGGCGCCACCACACGGCCGTCGTGCTGGGTGGAGGATCCTGAACGGACACGATCTTGATCTTATCGTCCGCGACGCGTGTTGCCGAATAGATCGTGCTGATGAATGTTCGCACCTGCCCGGATGAAAACGTTCCGATCACGTTCTTGATCGTGGGCGCTCCGGAGGACGGCGCGATATACGTCAGACGCGCGCCACATCGGTTGTTCTCACAGGCCTGGTATGGATCCCGTTTGCAATCGACTGACCAGGTGCCAATCAGCCCGAACGTCCGGATCACGTCGGCGGCACTTTCCGCGGCTGAAGCCTGTCCCGCAGCGAGACAAGCGAAATACAACCCTAGTGTGGCTCTCCTCATCGGCTCCCCCCGGATATGCGCAGGTCTGTGTCCTGCCTGCCCTAGACCTTAATCGATTTTAACGATATCGCTGCCTCCATAATGAGGGACGCGTCATTCATCCTGGGCCGCGCGGGTTCGCGCGTGCTGGCGGTCATGCTGCTGGCGGCGGCGACCGCGCTTGGCGGCTGCGCCGGCGGCGGTAATGTTGCCAACTCCTATGCGATGGCGCCGAGCGCCGGGTCCGGGGCCACGATCGCCTTCGAGTCGATCGACGGGCCCCCGCCGCAGGTGTTCGATCGCATGGTCGGCGTGCTCGACAGCGAATCGAAGCTGCGCAGCCTGTCCGTGGTCTCCCGCGAGGGCTCGGCCGCCTACCGCGTGCGCAGCTACCTCTCCGCCCAGGTGGTGCGCGGCAAGACCGTGATCGCCTGGGTCTGGGACGTCTACGACGCCAACCAGCAGCGGGCGCTGCGCCTTTCCGGCGAGGAACTGACCGCCGCCAAGGGTGGGCGAGATCCCTGGTCTGCCGCCGACGATCTGGTGCTGCGGAAGATCGCTCAGGCCGGATTCAGCGGACTTTCCAACATGATCAACGGGACGCCGGATGCTCCAGTCACTGTTCCGGGCCTGCGGGGACCGGCGGTGGCGAGCGTCATGCCGGACGCCCCGGCGTCTGACATGCCGGCCTCCGCGCTCGGCTACGCCGAGCGATAACCCCCGCTCAACCACGACCTCAACTTGCGGCCAAGCCGTTGGCCCGACTCAGGATTTCGCAGGGAAAACGTAGCATCCCGGGTTGCCATTGCGGCCTCCGGCCTGATATTTCCTCGCCCGTCGTAACCGTGCTGCCAGTGGGTATTTTCTGATGTTGAACGTCGTATCCAGCAAAGCGCGGGAGGAAGCGTCCATGTCGGCCAAGAACGGCTCCATCAAACTTGTCGCCGGCAACTCCAATCCGGCTCTTGCCCAGGCCATCGCGCAGGGCCTCGATCTGCCGCTGACCAAGGCGGTGGTCCGGCGCTTCGCCGACATGGAGATCTTCGTCGAGATCCAGGAGAACGTCCGCGGCTCGGATGCCTTCATCATCCAGTCGACCTCGTTCCCGGCCAACGACCATCTGATGGAACTGCTGATCATCACCGACGCGCTGCGCCGCTCCTCGGCGCGCCGCATCACCGCGGTGCTGCCCTATTTCGGCTACGCCCGGCAGGACCGCAAATCGGGTTCGCGCACACCGATCTCGGCCAAGCTCGTCGCCAATTTGATCACGCAGGCCGGCGTCGACCGCGTCATGACGCTCGACCTGCACGCCGGCCAGATCCAGGGCTTCTTCGACATCCCGACCGACAATCTCTACGCGGCGCCGCTGATGGTGCGCGACATCAAGGACAAGTTCGACCTCTCCAAGACGATGGTGATCTCGCCCGACGTCGGCGGCGTGGCCCGTGCGCGCGGCCTTGCCAAGCGCATCAACACCCCGCTCGCCATCGTCGACAAGCGCCGCGAACGTGCCGGCGAGTCCGAGGTCATGAACGTGATCGGCGACGTCGCCGGCTACACCTGCATCCTGATCGACGACATCGTCGACTCCGGCGGCACGCTGGTGAACGCAGCCGACGCGCTGATCGCGAAGGGCGCCAAGGACGTCTACGCCTACATCACCCACGGCGTGCTCTCCGGCGGCGCGGCCGCCCGCATCACGAACTCCAAGCTGAAGGAGCTCGTGATCACCGACTCGATCCTGCCGACGGATGCGGTGACCAAGGCGCCGAACATCCGCACGCTGCCGATCGCCAGCCTGATCTCGGATGCGATCGCGCGCACCGCCGCGGAAGAGTCGGTGTCGAGCCTGTTCGACTGAGTGCGATCTTGTAGGGTGGGTTAGCCCTGCGGGCCGCGCGAAACGCGGACCGCTGGGTGTAACCCACCTCTTTTGTTTCCGCAGAGACAGACCGTGGTGGGTTACGCCTTCGGCTAACCCACCCGACGATCTCGTGCCCTGACGCACCGCAGCACGTCCCTGCTCCACGGGTTGTTGCGGGCTGCTGCCCATGACATCATCCGCAGACCGAGTCATCGCTGCCCTCTGGATGCCTGATGCCCCGCCGGAAATTTGCCTGGGAGAAGCTGTCGGACGACGAGTTGCTCAAGCAGCGCCTCTCCAGCCTGAGGGTTACGGTCGAAGGCACCTGGCTCGAGGATTGCGTCGCCACGCTCCACGAGGAGCTCGAGGAGCGCGGCATCCGGCTGCGGCCGCACACGTGGATCTCGAGCGAGTGGTTCAGTCCGGGCGGTGTGCCCGGCATCGCGATTCCCTTCTATCTCGCCCATCCCCGCCTGATGAAGCTGGAGAAGAGGATGATGTTCGACGTCGAGGGCGGAACCTGGCGCGAATGCATGGCCATCCTTCGTCACGAGGCGGGCCATGCCATCCAGCACGGCTTTCAGTTGCAGCGGCGCCGGCGCTGGCAACAATTGTTCGGGCCGTCGTCGAAACATTACCCGCGCTACTACCGGCCCAATCCGGCGAGCCGGCGCTACGTCCAGCACCTCCGGCTCTGGTACGCACAGAGCCACCCTGACGAAGACTTCGCCGAGACCTTTGCGGTGTGGTTGCGGCCGCGTTCAAACTGGCGCACGCGATACGCTGGATGGCCCGCACTGAAGAAACTCGAATATGTCGACGAGCTCATGAGCGAGATCGCGGGAGAGCGACCGCTGATCACGACGCGAGAGCGTATCGATCCACTGAGCAGGCTCAGCCAGACGCTTGAAGACCATTACAAGAAAAAGCAGGCATTCTACGCGTTCACGCCACCGAAGACTTACGACCGCGACCTCTTCCGGCTGTTTTCCGCCGATCCACGGCATCACCGGTCAAAGCCGGCCGCGGCCCTGATCCGGCGCCACCGCGCCCAGATCAGGCAGTTGGTCGCGCGATGGACCGGCGAGAACCAGCTCACGCTCGACGCCGTGCTCGACGAGATGATCTCCCGCTGTCGTGAGCTCGACCTGCGCGCCGTCGGCCCCGAACAGAAGCTCGTGCTCGATTTCATCGTCCTCGTGACCGCCAAGACGATGCACGCCATGTTTGGCCCGTCCCGGCGCAAATGGATCGCACTATGAGACGCTTGCGCATTCTGGTCCTCATGCATCCGGACTTCCTGCCGCCGGACTCAAGCGACGGATACAGCGCGCAGGAAATCAACGCGTGGAAAACCGAATACGATGTGGTGAGCACCTTGCGCGCGGCCGGCCACGACGTCCGCCCGCTCGGCGCGCAGGAGGAAATCAAGCCGGTGCGCGAGGCGATCGAGGAGTTCAAGCCGCATGTGGTTTTCACGCTGCTGGAGGAATTCCACAACAACGTCGCCTATGACCAGCACATCGCGAGCTATCTCGAGCTGATGAAGGTCGCTTATACCGGCTGTAATCCGCGCGGCCTGATCCTGGCGCGCGGCAAGGATTTGTCCAAGACACTGGTGCATCATCGCCGGATCGCGGTGCCGGCCTTCGCCGTTTTCCCAATGCGACGCAAGGTGAATCGTCCGACGCGTCTTGCGCTGCCGCTGATCGTCAAGAGCCTGAACATGGATGGATCTGCCGGCATTTCTCAGGCCTCCATCGTCGATACCGACGAAAAGCTCGCGGAGCGCGTCGCCTTTATCCACGAGCGGAGCGAAACCGCCGCCATCGCCGAGCAGTTCATCGAGGGGCGAGAGCTTTACGTCGGCGTGCTCGGCAACAACCGCCTGCGCGTCCTGCCGGTTTGGGAATTGAAATTCGGCAGCATGGGCGGGCGCCGCTCACGCCACATCGCCACCGAAAAGGCCAAGCACGACACCGACTATCAGGAGAAGGTCGGCATCGTCGACGGACCGGCGAAGGACCTTGCGCCCGAAGTCACCGCGCGCATTCAGCGCGCCGCGAAACGCATCTACCGGGCGCTTGGCCTCGACGGCTACGCGCGCATCGACTTTCGCCTCGCCGCCGACGGCACGCCGTATTTCATCGAAGCAAACCCCAACCCCGAGATCGCCAAGAGCCAGGAATTCGCCACGGCGGCCCAGCATGCCGGGCTCAAATATCCGGATCTCCTGCAGCGCATCCTGGCGCTGGGGATCAGCCGCGCCAAGGCGGGTGTGTCGTTGGGGTGATGACTTCGCAGCTCTCGTGGATCGACCCCTCATCCTCGAAACGCCTGCTTCGCAAGCGCCTCGGGATGAGGGGCGAAACGTCTTTGCGACTCCTTACACAATCCCCGCCGCGACCTGGCCGCGCAGGCGTTCCAGGCCGTGCAACGTCTCCGCACAGGCTGCCGCGACCTCGATGCCCTTGATCGTAAAGTGCCTGCGGAAGAAATCGTAGTGCACTTCGGTCTCGTGGAATTGCTGCGGCGTCAGCACCGCCGAGAACACCGGCACCTCGGTGCGCAGCTGCACGTCCATCAGCGCCTTGATCACGGTGTCGGCGACGAACTCGTGGCGATAGATGCCACCGTCGACGACGAGGCCGGCCGCGACGATCGCAGTATAGCGCCGCGTCTTGGCGAGCACCTGCGCATGCAGCGGGATCTCGAACGAGCCCGGCACCTCGAACACGTCGACATGGGTGAGGTGGCGCGCCTCGGCCTCCTTGATGAAGGCGATACGGGCCTCCTCAACCACGTCGCGGTGCCAGCAGGCCTGCACGAAGGCCACCCGCTGCGGCTTTGCAAAGCGAGGATACTCAGTCGCCGGGCCTTGCGGAACCGGCGGTTGGGTGACGTCTGAAGTTTCGGTCTGGGGATCTTGCAACATCTGATTCATGGCTTTCCTCAGTTAAGGACCAGAATCAGGGCACACGGAACGACAAACAGCCGCATCTTGCGATGCGTCTGCCACCGACCGTTCTCTTTCATCCGGACTTTAACCGTCGGCTTCGGAGTTGCACCGAATCTGCTGACCCTTCCCTTCGGCAAATCCTTTTCAGGAAGAACCTGGGGAAGGCGCTCGCGGGCTTAGGCCTTTCGGCCCTTACCGCCGGTGGGGACTTTCACCCCGCCCTGAGAACATCGGCCGTCCGGAATGAACGGCCTGAGGCGAAATATGACGCCGGTTCGGGGCCACAGCAAGCGCGTTCCGCATGGGAAATCCGCATGGTCCCATGCCGCCATGACGGTCCCGCCCTCGCGGGGCGGAATTAACGATTGGGACGCGGTCCGAGAGTCCGATTCCGGTTTGTTCTTTTCGTTAATAATTGTGGCCGAGATGAGCTGTGGACGAACGAGTCATGGCTTGTGGACGGACTCGGCAGCCAGTTGCGCAGATTCCGCAAATCACATCAGTTGATCCGCGACAAGCCCGCGCTGATCTCGGGATCGCAACAGCGACGCCTGGGGATCGCCTTAGCAATAATTAAGGGAGCGCGCGCCGGACCAACCGCGTGCGTATCAAAGACAACAAAAAGGCAAGAGGTCGAGACGGCATGTCCCTGCTCGAAGGCACTATCGATTCCAAAAGCCATCCGCTCGCGGTGGTCGAGGACATCGCGGCCAGCAACAACTGGCCGTTTGAACGCTCCGGCGAAGACGAGCTCACCATTGTCTCCAAGGGACAATGGACCGACTACCAGATCTCCTTCACCTGGATGGGTGAGATCGAGGCGCTGCATCTGGCCTGCGCGTTCGACATGAAGATTCCGGTCGCGCGGCGCGGTGAGGTGCAGCGGCTCGTCGCCGCGGTCAACGAGCAGTTGTGGGTCGGGCATTTCGATCTGTGGACCAGCACCGGCATGATCATGCACCGCCAGGCACTGGTGCTGCCGGGTGGGCTCACCGCGTCCACCGCGCAATGTGAAGCCATGCTCGCCGGCGCCATCCACGCCTGCGAACGTTACTTCCCGGCGTTCCAGTTCGTGGTGTGGGCCGGCAAGACCACGACGGACGCCATGAACGCCGCGATGTTCGACACGGTGGGCGAGGCGTAAGGCTCGCCTCCCACCCCACTGTCGTCCCGGACAAGCGAAGCGCAGATCCGGGGCCCATACCGCGTGATTTCTCGGTATCGCGCAATGCTTGTTGCCAACACCTCCATCCACTAAAACCACTCGTGGTTATGGGTCCCCGCCTTCGCGGAGACGACACCGATCAAGTGGCAGCAGCGATGGCGAACAGCACTCTCAAAAACATCACCGGCACCATCCTCCTTGCCGGGGCCGGCAAGATGGGCGGCGCGATGCTGACCGGATGGCTGGCGGGCGGGCTCGATCCGCGCCGCGTCGCGGTGGTCGATCCGTTCATCTCGCCCGAGATCACCGCGCTTGCCGCAAAAGGCGTCGCGCTCAATCCCGATGTGAAGGCAGCTGGCACCGTCGAGACGATGGTCGTCGCGGTGAAGCCGCAGATGTTCCGCGACGCCGGCGCGAAGCTGAAGGCGTTCGTCTCGGACAAGACGTCGGTGGTCTCGATCATGGCGGGAACCACGATCACTTCGCTTCAGGAGGTCTGCGGCGGCGCCGTGGTGCGCGCGATGCCGAACACACCGGCGGCGATCGGCCGCGGCATCACCGTTGCGGTCGCGGCGAACAACGTCAGCGCCGGCCAACGCGCCGTGGCCGATGCGCTGCTGCGCGCCACGGGCTCAGTCGAATGGGTTGACGATGAGAGCCTGATGGATGCGGTGACCGCAGTATCAGGCTCGGGCCCGGCCTATGTGTTCCTGCTCGCCGAAGAGCTCGCACGCGCCGGCGTCGAGGCGGGGTTGCCCGAGGCGCTCGCGACCAAGCTTGCGCGCGAGACGGTCGCCGGCTCCGGCGAGTTGCTGCACCAGTCGGACCTTCCCTCCAGCACGCTACGCCAGAACGTCACCTCGCCCGGCGGCACCACGGCGGCTGCGCTCGGCGTTCTCATGGGCGAGCCGGGCCTGCGTGAGCTGATGATCCGCGCGATCGCAGCGGCGACGCAGCGATCGAAGGAATTGGCGAAGTAAGACGGTACCGTAAGGGTGGGCAAAGCGGAGCGTGCCCACGATCTGTGTCCATCAAGGGGGGAAGGGTGGGCACGGCGCTTTGCGCCTTTGCCCACCCTACGGCACCGCGCCCTTGGCTAGCCTCTTATTGAACATCTCGACATTCACAAGCCCGCGCGCGTGGCGGCCCTCGCCGAGCCTGCGCATGCCCTCGAATGCCTCGACCTCGAAGCGGATGACGCGGCGCTCGACCGCGACCACTTTCGCGGTGGTCCGCACCGTCGCGCCGACCAACGCTGCGGCGAGATGGCGGATATCGACCTCGGTACCAACGGTGACCCAGCCCGGCTGAAGCGCGGCGCGGATCGCATCGCCCGAGGTCATCTCCATGTCCAGGATCATCATCGGCGTCGCATAGACCATCGGCATGCCGGGCACGAAATGCCCGACCGTGCGCTCCGCCGGGACCACCAGCATGCGCTCGGCGCTCATGCCGACCTTGATGAAGTCGCGTGCATCCATGCTACCTGCCTCAAGCTCCGCCGTCGTCCCGGACAAGCCCAACTCCCGACAACGCGCAGCGTTGTCTGGAGTGGAGCGCCGATCGGGGACCCATAGCCACAGAAAGTTGTGGCTACGGGGATTCGGAGTTACCGCTTCGCCAGATAACCACTCCCTGTGGTTATGGGTCCCGGATCTGCGCTTACGCTTGTCCGGGACGACAGTGGTGATTGGCGCTACAGCGCGGCCTACTTCTTCGCAGCCGCCGCGCGCTCCACAAACGTCTTGCCGCCCTTCATCTTGTGACGCAGCGGGGCTTCGTTGATCTGGATGACGACGGCATCGGCATCGACGCCGAGATTCTTCACCAGCGCCTGGGTGATGTCGCGCATCATGCCGGCCTTCTGCTCATCGGTGCGGCCTTCGGCCATGCTGACGGTGATCTCAGGCATCGTTCTCTCCCTTGCGGCCGGACACCGGCCATTGACGGTCGCCATCAAACAGGACGTGGATGCCCGGGACAAGCCCGGGCATGACGATCCCAGCGAATGGCTAGCCCCAGCTCACGTCATGGCGGGCGAGCACCTCGCGCACTTTTGAAATGAGGTCGGCTTCGCTGCACGAGAACTGCGCCGGCCGCGTCTCGCGCCATTCCTGGTTGGAGGCGATCGCAGCGGCGGCCTTGGCGCCTTCGATCAGATCCTTGACCTGCACCTCGCCGCGCGCCTTTTCATCCGAGCCCTGGATGATCACGCAAGGTGAGTTGCGGCGGTCGGCATATTTGAGCTGGTTGCCCATGTTCTTGGGATTGCCGAGATAGAGCTCGGCGCGGATGCCGGCGGTGCGCAAGGACGCGACCATCTTCTGATAGTCGGCGACGCGGTCGCGGTCGAACACGGTGACGACGACGGGGCCGAAGTCGGGCCGCGTGTCGAGTTTACCAAGCAGCGTCAACGCGGCTTGGAGGCGCGAGACGCCAATCGAGAAACCGGTCGCCGGCACCGGCTCGCCGCGGAAGCGCGAGACGAGGCCGTCGTAGCGACCACCGCCACCGACCGAACCGAAGCGCACGGGGCGGCCTTTTTCGTCCTTGGTCTCGAGCAGGAGTTCGACCTCGTAGACGGGGCCGGTGTAATATTCGAGGCCGCGCACGACGGACGGATCGATCTTGATGCGGTCCGCACCATAACCCGACGCCGTGACCAGCTTGGCAATCTCTTCGAGCTCGCTCACGCCGGCCTGACCAACTTCGCTCTTGGCGAGGTAGGTTTCCGCGGCGGCAATGGCCTCTTTCCAGTCGTCGCGCGGTTTGGTGATGGCGAGAACAACGTCGGCCTCGGCCGCGCTCAAATTGGCGCCCTTCGTGAAGTCGCCTTTGCCTTCTTCGCCGCCGTCCCACCGACCGGGGCCAAGCAGCTTGCGCACTTCGTCGGCGGAAAACTTGTCGAGCTTGTCGATCGCGCGCAGCACGGTCAGCCTGCGGCCTGCGTTCTCGTCACCGCCGAGGCCAATGGCTTCCAGAACGCCGTCGAGCACTTTTCGGTTGTTGACCTTCACCACATACTGGCCGCGCGCGATGCCGAGCGCTTCCATCGTGTCCGCCGCCATCATGCAGATCTCGGCGTCCGCCGCCGGCGTCGCCGAGCCGACCGTGTCGGCATCGAACTGCATGAACTGGCGGAAGCGGCCGGGGCCGGGCTTCTCGTTGCGGAAGACGTAGCCGACGCGGTAGCTGCGATAGGGCAACACCAGACCGTCGGTGCCGTAGCGCTCGCCGACATAGCGTGCGAGCGGCGCGGTCAGATCGTAGCGCAAGCTGATCCACTGCTCGTCGTCGTCCTGGAACGAGAACACGCCCTCGTTCGGACGGTCCTGGTCGGGCAGGAATTTTCCGAGCGCGTCGGTATATTCCATCGCCGGCGTTTCCACCGGCTCGAACCCGTAGAGCTCGTAGACGGCGCGGATCTTCTCGACCATCTCGCGCGTCGCCCGGATCGCTGAGGGATCGCGATCCTCGAGCCCGCGCGGCAGGCGCGCCTTCAGTTTCTGGGGTTTTTTGGGTTTTTCGGCCATGCGCGGCATTTACCAGTCGGGGCGGGGTGCGGCAACCGCTGGCTTGGCCCTTACGGATGCTCCATCCGCGCCCGGATGGCATCGGCGTCCGCCTTTGGCAGCGACTTCAACGTCGGCTTGATGGTTTCGCCGCCGACGATCTTGCCGTTGCGCATGAACATCCAGTCCGAGATGTCGGCCTCGCTGAACTTGACCGCGTCGCCTGCATGTTTGCCGGGCAGATCGCGCGGTTCGTTGGCGAACAGGCCGGTATAGGTTCCGCCGGGCTGCTTCTTCACCTCGGCAATCCAGATGTGCTCGCCGCCCTTGCGGGTCGAAAAGCGCACTTTCAGCGAATGCCCGCTCTCCGACGGTTTCGGCGCCTCGTAGGAGGCCCAGAAGGTCGGCAGCGTGCCGCGGGCGCGCGCGATCGCGGTGTTCATCTCGGGATCAGTGGTGCGCACGTCGACGACGGGCGAGTGGTCATCGGCCGAGACCTCGTGCACGGGGCCGATGGACAGAATGCCGAAAACGGAAACGCCGGTGACGACGGCGAGAACGGCCCATTTCAGGGACGGGGAGAGCTTTGTTGCCATGATCGCGATGCCCGGATGCGTCAATATCTCCGGGCTTTGTCGCGGGATCGTGACGGGACGTTCATGACGCACGCTCTTCGCCTCTCCCCGCTTGCGGGGAGAGGCCGGAATGCGCGCGGAACGCGCGAATTCCGGGTGAGGGGGACTCTCCGCGAGTCCAATTGCCACCGCCCCCGAGGAGACTCCCCCTCACCCCAACCCTCTCCCCGCAAGCGGGGAGAGGGAGAAGAGATCAAAACACTTTGCGGATCCAGTTGTGAGGATCGTTGGTGCGGCCGTATTGGATGTCGACGAGCTGCTTGCGCAGGCCCATGGCGACGGGACCGGCGGCGCCGCCGCTGATGTCGAAATCGCCGCTCACCGAACGCACCTTGCCGATCGGCGAGATCACGGCGGCGGTGCCGCAGGCAAACGCTTCCTTGAGCTTGCCGCTGGCTGCATCCTTGCGCCACTGATCGAGCGTGTACGGTTCCTCGCGCACGGTCTTTCCGGCATCGCGGGCGAGCGCGATGATGGAGTCGCGGGTGATGCCGGGCAAAATCGTACCGAGCGGCGGCGTCGACAGGGAGCCGTCGTCGAACACGAAGAAGACGTTCATGCCGCCGAGCTCCTCGATGTAGCGGCGCTCGACCGCATCGAGGAAGACGACCTGATCGCAACCATGCTGGATCGCCTCGGCCTGGGCCCGCAGGCTCGCAGCATAATTGCCGCCGCACTTGACGGCGCCGGTGCCGCCGATCGCGGCGCGCGTGTAGTTTTCGGAGACCCAGATCGACACCGGGGCGGGACCGCCCTTGAAATAGGAGCCGACCGGCGAAGCGATCACCGCAAAAATGTATTCGGACGACGGCTTGACGCCGAGGAAGGTCTCGCTCGCGATCATGAAGGGCCGCAGATAAAGGCTGCCCTCGCCGCCCGGCATCCACGCGCGATCGATGCGCACGACCTGCTCGACCGCCTCGATGAAGACGTCTTCCGGAATCTGCGCCATCGCCATGCGGTCGGCGGAGTCCTTGAAGCGGCGCGCATTGGCGTCGGGGCGGAACAGGTTCACGCCGCCGTCGTCACGCTTGTAGGCCTTCAGGCCTTCGAAGATTTCCTGAGCGTAGTGCAGGACCGCACCGGCCGGATCCATCTGGAAGTTGGCGCGCGCCTCGATCTTCGCCTCGTACCAGCCGCCCTTGGCCTGGTTGTAGCGGACGATCGCCATGTGATCGGTGAAGACCCGGCCGAAGCCGGGGTCCACCAGCTTGGCAACGCGGTCCTTCTCAGGGACTGGATTGGATGCGGGCTGGATGTCGAATTTCATGGTCATGTCCTTGGCCTCCCGCTGCCCGGTGGCGGCGCTGTTCTGGCGCCCGCCTGCCCTGTTTGGGCCCGGCTGGCTTGATGTGGTTTCTGGCCGGACCGCCGCCAGCCTTGTTACGGCCGGTTTCCGTAGCCAGCATGTCCGCCGAGGACATGCTTTTGCGGAAGGCAGAAGTCCAGTATGTTTTGCCGAAATGCCGCTCGACAATCGCACGGTAGATCTGCTTCGGCCGTCGCCGCCTGTCCGGCTTACCCCGGCCGCTCCTGGAACTGCCACCCGACGCGAAACGATCTAAAATTTCGTGCGGGTTGATCGTTTTGTAACATTGAACCCAAGATACGTCAATATGCCTGACATAAATTTCGCGACTCCCTCTCAAGACGCTGTCGAGCCAAGGCCGGCCGCAGGCGAAGGAGGCAATTTGCGCTGGGATATCATCGAGCTGCTGTTCTTCGCCTATCGCGATTTCGTCGGCGATCCCGACCAGGAGCTGGAGGCGTTCGGCTTCGGCCGGGCCCACCACCGGGTTATGCACTTCGTCTATCGCTATCCCGGCCTCAAGGTCGCCGACCTGCTCGACGTCCTGCGCATCACAAAACAGTCGCTCGGCCGGGTGCTCAAGCAGCTCCTGGACGAGGGCTACATCGTACAGAAGACCGGCGACAATGACCGCCGCCAGCGCCTGCTCTTTGCCACGCCGAAGGGCGAGGCGCTGGTGCAGAAGCTCGCCGGCCTGCAGACCACGCGGATCACCAAGGCACTCGCCGAGATGGCGCCGCAGGATGCCGAGACCGTCAAGCGCTTCCTGCGCGGGATGATCGACCGCGAGGATCCGGACAAGGTGCTCGAGACGATCTTCGCCACCACCGTCAATCAAGACGGAAAGGAGTGACCGTGCCGCTCGCTGCCACGCTCGCCCGCCCACCGATCGAACCGGCCGACGATGCCCCGCATCTGCTGCTCGTCGACGACGACCGCCGCATCCGCGATCTGTTGTCGCGTTTCCTTGCCAGCGAAGGCTATCGCGTCACGACTGCGGCGAGCGCCGGAGATGCGCGCTCGAAGCTGCTCGGCCTGCATTTCGATCTTTTGATCCTCGACGTGATGATGCCCGGCGAGACCGGCTTCGATCTCGCCCGCTTCATCCGCACGTCTTCCTCGGTCCCGATCGTGATGCTGACGGCGCGCCATGAGGCGGAAGCCCGCATCGAGGGCTTGCAGATCGGCGCCGACGATTACGTGGCAAAACCGTTCGAGCCGCGCGAGCTTGCGCTGCGCATCAACAACATCCTCAAGCGCGCCGCGCCGCCGCCGCAAACCGCGGCGATCGAGAAGATCGCGTTCGGTCCCTATGTCTACCATCTCGATCGCGGCGAGCTGCGCCAGGGCGAGGAGGTCATCCACCTCACCGACCGCGAACGCGAGATGCTGCGCATTCTGTCGGAAACGCCCGGCGAGACCGTGCCGCGCAGCGCGCTGACCGGCAACGGCAGCGTCAATGAGCGCGCCGTCGACGTGCAGATCAATCGCCTCAGGCGCAAGATCGAGACCGACCCGGCCAATCCGCTGTTCCTCCAGGCGGTGCGCGGCATCGGCTACCGGCTGGTAGCCTCGCCATAAATCAGTGAAACGCGCTAGATGAGCACGATCGATACCGGCCTGACGCTATTGAAGAGCGCGGCCGGCCGCGTCTCCGCCGCCAATGGCTGGATGGGCAATGCGTTCAAGGGCTGGATGCCGACCGGCCTCTATGCCCGCGCGCTGCTCATCATGATCGTGCCGATGGTAATCCTGCAATCGGTCGTCGCCTTCGTGTTCATGGAGCGACACTGGAACACGGTGACGCGCAGGCTGTCGGCCGCAGTGGTGCAGGACATCGCCGCGCTGATCGACGTCTACAAGGGCTATCCGCAGGACAAGGATCGCAACGAAATCCGCCGCATCGCGCAGCAGCGCCTCGGCCTCGTCGTCGATTTCCTGCCCGCCGGCGACATGCCGCCGCCGGGCCCAAAGCCGTTCTTCTCGCTGCTCGACCAGACGCTGTCGGTGCAGCTTGGCCGCCAGATCGGCCGCTCGTTCTGGATCGACACCGTCGGCCGCTCCAACCTGGTCGAGATCCGCATCCAGCTCGACGACGCCGTGATGCGCGTGTTCGCACAGCGCAGCGCCGCCTATGCCTCGAATTCGGAGATCTTCCTGTTCTGGATGGTTGGCACGTCCTCGATCCTGCTGATCGTCGCGGTGCTGTTCCTGCGCAACCAGATCAAGCCGATCCTGCGCCTTGCGGACGCCGCGGAAAGTTTCGGCAAGGGCCGCGAGGCGCCGAACTTCAGGCCGCGCGGCGCGCGCGAGGTGCGGCGCGCGTCGATCGCCTTCCTCGAAATGAAATCGCGCATCGAGCGCACGATGGAGCAGCGCACCGCGATGCTCGCCGGCGTCAGCCATGATCTGCGCACCATCCTGACCCGCTTCAAGCTCGAGCTGGCGCTGATCGGCGACAGTCCCGAAATGGAGGGCATGCGCAAGGACGTCGACGAGATGTCGATGATGCTGGAGGATTACCTTGCGTTTGCCCGCGGCGATTCCGGCGAGCAGTCGCAGCCGACCGACATGTCGCAGGCGCTCGAGGAGCTGCGCAGCGACGCCGAACGCCACGGCCACACCGCGACCGTGGCGTTCAATGGACTGCCCGTGGTCACGGTGAAGCCGGCCTCGTTCAAGCGCTGCCTCGCCAACCTCGTCACCAACGCCGCCCGCTACGGCAAAAGCATCGCCATCACCGGCCAGCGCGATCACCGTTATTTGACCGTGACGGTCGACGACGACGGACCCGGCATTCCCGCCCATTTGCGCGAAGAGGTGTTCAAGCCGTTCCTGCGACTGGACAACGCCCGCAACCAGGACGAAGGCGGCACGGGCTTGGGGCTCGCCATCGCCCGCGACATCGCCCGCTCGCACGGCGGCGACATCACCCTCGGCGACAGCCCGATGGGGGGATTAAGGGCGAGCGTGCGGATACCGGTGTAGCTTTTCTTACCTCGCCCCGCTTGCGGGGAGAGGTCGAATTCGATCGCAGATCGAATTCGGGTGAGGGGGTACAGGTCTCACGATAATCTCATTCGCGGAGAGAAGCCCCTCACCCCAACCCTCTCCCCGTAAGAACGGGGCGAGGGAGCGTACCGGATGCGCGGCGATCCCACCCTACTTCGGCAGCAGCGCCTTCAACTTGTCCATGTCGCGCACGTTCATCTTGAAGCCGCCGGGCATCACGATGTCGCCGGGCTTCTGCTCCGGCTTGCAGGCGCCCAGCCATTTCGCTTCAAGGGTCATGGCGGTATCGTGGCCGGCCGCGCCGGCCGCACCGCCTTGCGCGTGCGACGAGGTCTTCACCGTGTAGGCCGAGTTGAAATCGCCCGTGATCTCGGCATGCGAGGTCGTGCTGATGCCGGCGACGTTGCACTCGGAATCGCTGACATAGCCGGTCGCGGTCTTCTTGATGTCCTGCTTGGAACAGATCTGCTTGGCCATCGGGGAGACGTTGTTGTTCATCTCCTTGTCGACGGTCTCGTCGGTGCAGTGCTGCATGGTCATGTCAGGCATCGCCGAGCCGGTCCTGACCATCTTCAATTCCCACAGGCCGGCCTTGCGTACCGGCAGATCGTCGGCGCAAGCCGCGCCTGCCGACACCACAAGGCAAAAGGCCGAGCCGAGCAAAGCGAGTTTGCGCGTCATGTGGGAAGCTCCCCGGCTGAGAGATTGCGAGGTTAGACAACGCTTCAGTAGAGCGTGCGGATCGGCTGGTCGGCGGCGCCATAGGGCACCCAGCGGCAGGAGAACGAGATGTAGCCGCCCTCATAGGCCTGCACCGCGAGGAATTTCACGACCTTGCCGTAGCGCGCGCAGTGATCGACCGCGACCTGCCGTGCATCGGTCTGGGTCGCCATCGAATAGGCGATGATGCCGCCGGTATCGTTGCCCTTGAACGGAGGCACCGGAAGCAGATCGGCGTGCGCCGGCTGACTCACCGTCATCCCCGAGACAACCAGGCCGGCAAGAAGGCCCACGGCCGCAATGATTCGCATTCCCGTTACTCCAATTGGTTGGGGCCAGTTTACGGTGCCGGGACGAAAGTGAAAAGAACTGAAGCCCTGCCGGCCGCAACGTTATGGTCAACTCCTGGCGAAGTGTTGCCGCGCTGCACTTGACCCCGCCCGGCCTTCGCGGCACCGTCCGACCTTCGCAGATCATGCTGTCTGGATTGCCCATGCGCGCCCTCTCCCTGAAATCGCTCCGCTTTGCCGCCGTGTTTGGCCTCATGTTCGGGGCGCTGTCGCTCAGTGAGGCCAGGGCCGCCAATCCGCTGGAGCTGAACTTCTGGCTAAGCGGGCCGCGCTATGACGGCGCCGTCGCCGATTGCGACAAGGCGCTGCCGACGATCGCCACCCAGTTCTGGGAGAAGGAAAGCTCGTTCTGGAATTCCTCCTTGAAGATCACCGGCTTCTCGGCCGTTCACGAGGTCGCGTTCCGGCCCTGGCAGTCCGACAACATTCCGCGCCGCTATTGCACCGGCGAGGCCATGCTCACGGACGGCAAGATGCGCAAGGTGCATTTCTCGATCGTCGAGGATGGCGGCTTTGCCGGTTACGGCAATGGGGTGGAATGGTGCGTGGTCGGGCTCGACCGCAACTGGGCCTATAATCCGGCCTGCCGCGCCGCCAAACAGTAATTCGAACAGCCCTGATTCGGACCTTTCGAGCGGCCGCCCAGTGGCCGCCTGAAATTTGTTCTTGAAATGTTCTTGTTGCCTGCTAGGCTTGTAACACAGTCTAGTTGAGGGGCGTCGCCATGGTTCATTTTAGATTGCATTCGTTTCCCCGCCTGATGATCTCGCTGACCCTTGCGCTGACCCTTGCCCTGCCCCTTATCGCCGCGCTGGCGGGCGGAGCGAAGGCCCAGGACAGACGGCAGAACGAGCCCGGCGAATTCGATTTCTATGTGTTGTCGCTGTCGTGGTCGCCCTCGTTCTGCGAGGAGGCCGCCGAGCGCGGCGGCCGCTCGCAGATCCAGTGCAGTGGACGGCCCTACGCTTTCGTGGTGCACGGGCTGTGGCCGCAATATGAGAACGGTTTTCCGGAATATTGCCAGCGGCCGTCGCCGCGGCTGAACCGCAGCATCGTCTCCTCGATGCTCGATTTGATGCCGGCGCCGGGCCTGATCTTCAACGAATGGGACAAGCACGGCACCTGCTCCGGGCTGACCGACCGCAATTATTTCGAAACGATCCGGAAAGCGCGCGCCGCGATCAAGATTCCAGCCGAATATCTCGACCTGTCGCAGGCCAAGACCGTGGCGCCTGCCGACGTCGAGGAAGCCTTCATCAAGGCCAATCCCGGCTTGAGCAATGCCGCCGTGTCGGTCACATGCAACCGGACGCGGCTCTCCGAGGTCCGCATCTGCCTCAGCAAGGACCTGCAATTCCGCGCCTGCGAGGAAACCGACCGCCGCGCCTGCCGCCGCGACCAGGTGACGATGCCGCCGATCAGGGGTGGGTAGCCACAGCTCTCGTGCCCCTTTGCTCAGGCCGTCACGTGGCGTAGTGCTCTTCCCATGAACTACCGCCACGCCTTCCATGCCGGCAACTTCGCCGATGTCATCAAGCACATCGTGCTGGCGCGCATCATCACCTATCTCCAGGACAAGCCGGGGGCGTTCCGAATCATCGACACCCATGCCGGTGCCGGGCTCTACGATCTCGAAAGCGACGAGGCGCAGCGTGGCGGCGAATGGCTGACCGGCATTGCGCGGCTGATGCAGGCGCGCCTGTCGAACGAGACTGTCGCGCTGACAAAGCCCTATCTCGACATCGTCCGCGCCTTCAATCCGAAGGGCGAGCTCAAGGCCTATCCGGGCTCGCCGCTGATCGCGCGTGGCCTGATGCGGCCGCAGGACCGCCTCGTCGCCTGCGAGCTCGAGCCGAAGGCGCGCAAGGCGCTGATCGGCGTGCTGCGCCACGACGAACAGGCCCGCGTGGTCGATCTCGACGGCTGGATGGCCTTGCCGGCCTTCGTGCCACCGAAGGAGCGGCGCGGCCTTGTACTGATCGATCCGCCGTTCGAGGCAAAGGACGAGTTCGAACGGCTGGGTGAGGCCTTCTCGACCGCCTTCGCCAAATGGCCGACCGGTATCTATGTAATCTGGTACCCCGTCAAAAGTCGCCGTGCCACCGACACGCTGGTGCAAGCAGTGGCGCGGCTCGCAGCCGCAGCAAAGCCGCCGGGGGATTGCTTGCGTCTCGAATTCAGCGTCGCGCCGCAGCTCGACGGCGCAGCCCTCACGTCCAGCGGGCTCCTGATCGTGAACCCGCCGTACACGCTGCAAGGCGAGCTCAAGACGATCCTGCCCGAGCTGGAAATGCCGCTCGGACAGGGCGGCGCTGCCAGATTCCGATTAGAAGTACCAAAGCCCTACCCCTAAAGCGCCGCCATTCTTGGGAAAAAGATGCAGTAGCCGTAGTCAATCTGCAAAGAACCGTATTATGCTGTTTTCGTGACTGGCTTTACGTTCCGCTTCCGCGAATGGTTGCGGCGGAGTGAAGGCCTAAGAAAGATCCAATCGGGCCTATCAGGCCCGCCCAAGGATGGCCAGCTCTCCCGGGCTTCGTAACGCCCGGTCATGTCGTGACGTGAGTCTGCGTCGCGACGGAGGAGCAATGAGGGGGAGTTTCCCGATGGCCATGACGGGAACGGTTAAGTTCTTCAACGGCGAGCGCGGCTACGGCTTCATCAAGCCTGATGACGGTGGTCGCGATGTCTTCGTTCACATCACCGCTGTGGAGCGGGCGGGACTGAAGGACCTTGCCGAAGGACAGCGTATCACATTCGAAGTCGAACCGGACAAGAAGGGCAAGGGGCCGAAGGCGGTCAATTTAGTCATCCTCGCCTAGCGCATTTTCGAGCGAACACTTGGCGCGAAGAACACTTTGCGCGGAGAACACCTGGCGCAAAAAAATCCCGGCCGCAAGCGGCCGGGAAGTTGTAGTCCGGTATTTTCTTCTTCAGCTATCAGAAGTGATAGTTCACGCCTGCGCGCACAACGCTGGCGCTATAGCCGTTTGACACGCCTGTAATTGCGAACTGGCTGGTCGACAGATCGATGTAGAGATATTCGAGCTTGGCACTCCAGTTCGGCGCGAAGCCCACTTCGGCGCCGGCACCGATGGTCCAGCCCGCGCTGGTGTGCGACTCCGTCCAGCCGAAGGTCTGCGCGCGCAGCTCGCCGAAGGCGAGACCCGCGGTGCCGTAGACCAACACGTTGCTGAAACTGTAGCCCGCGCGGCCGCGCAGGGTGCCGAACCAGGGATTGGAGAACTTCCACGGCGCGAAAGTATCGTCGGCGCCTGCGGCCTGGATATCGCCCTCGACACCGAACACCCACGGGCCGTTCTGGAAATTGTAGCCGGCCTGCACGCCGCCGACGAAGCCCGACGGCTTTGCGGGATTGCTGCTGACCGAACCCCATTCATAGCCGAGATTGGCGCCGAGATACGGGCCCGCCCAACTATAGGCGTTGAGCGGCTGGTTGACAGTGTAGGGCGCACGCCCTCCGTAATTCATATCGGCGGCCTCTGCCGAAGCTGTCCAGCCGGCAGCAACCAACGCGGCTGCGCCCACAACGAACCTCTTCATCGGTACTCTCCAACGCAACTGCCGCCCCCGCGGGTGCCCGCGCCGCCGCGCGAGGGAAAACCGCATGGTTACGGAACCAAGAACTTTTCGCGTAAGATTTATCGAGAGTTTTAAGTTAAAGGCCTGTTAAGCGGGGTTACCGCGCTGTTAACAGGCTTAAGCAAGCGTTACCGGGAACTGCGCCGCCATCCTGTGCGTGCCGCATGGCCGGAACTTCAAATCGGCACCCCCAGCGCCTAAATTCGCACCATGGTTCACGATTCCACCGACGATCCGGACGACCGCGCGCGCAAGGCGCTGCGAACTGCTGCGACCGACGCCCCACCCGAGGGGCTGGCGGCGCCGGACGTCGACCCCGCGGCAGCAGGCGGCGACGACGAGGACGAGGCGCTGCTGCCCGATATCCTGGAAGAGAGCGGCGCAGTCGGCGAGGAGCCGCTTGCAACCGGCCACGAGGCGATCGAGCGCGCGGTCCGGCTCGCCCCGACCTCGCCCGGCGTCTATCGCATGCTCAGTGCAAACGCCGACGTGCTCTATGTCGGCAAGGCCAAGAACGTCAAAAAGCGCCTGTCCAATTACGCGCGCCAGAGTGCGCCGCAGCCGGCGCGCATCCTGCGCATGATCGCAGCCACGGTGACCGTCGAGATCGTCTCGACCAACACCGAGACCGAAGCGCTGCTGCTGGAAGCCAACCTCATCAAGCAGCTGCGGCCGCGCTTCAATGTGCAGCTGCGCGACGACAAGTCGTTTCCCTACATCCTGATCACCGGCGACCATTGGGCGCCGCAGATCCTCAAGCACCGCGGCGCGCAGACCCGGCCCGGGCGCTATTTCGGCCCGTTCGCCTCCGCCGGCGCCGTCAACCGCACCATCACGGCGTTGCAGCGCGCGTTCCTGATCCGCTCCTGCACCGACTCCTTCTTCGAGAGCCGCTCGCGGCCCTGCCTGCTCTACCAGATCCGCCGCTGCGCCGGTCCCTGCACCCGCGAGATCGACTTTCCCGGCTATACGACGCTGGTGCGCGAGGCGACCGACTTCCTGTCCGGCAAGAGCCACGCAGTCAAGCAGGAGCTCGCCGGCGAGATGGAGAAGGCGGCCGGTGAGCTCGAATTCGAGACCGCGGCGCTGTACCGCGACCGCCTCGCCGCGCTGTCCGCGATCCAGTCGCAGCAGGGCATCAATCCGCGCACCGTGGAGGAGGCCGACGTGTTCGCGGTCCACCAGGAGGGCGGTTTCTTCTGCGTCGAAGTGTTCTTCTTCCGCACCGGGCAGAACTGGGGCAACCGGGCCTATTTCCCGCGCGCGGAGAAGACCTATACGCCGGAAGAGGTGCTGGGATCCTTCCTCGCCCAGTTCTACGACGACAAGCCGCCGCCGAAGAACATCCTGCTCTCGCACGAGATCGAGGAGAGCGAGCTGCTTGCGAACGCGCTGTCGATCAAGGCCGGCCACAAGGTCGAGGTCGCTACGCCCAAGCGCGGCGAGAAGAAGGAGCTGGTCGCCCACGCGCTGACCAACGCGCGCGAGGCGCTTGGCCGCAAGCTCGCCGATACCGCAACCCAAAGCCGCCTGCTCGACGCCATAGCCGCGACGCTGAGCCTGCCCCACTCGCCCAAGCGCATCGAGGTCTACGACAACAGCCACATCCAGGGCACCAACGCGGTCGGCGCCATGATCGTCGCCGGCCCCGATGGTTTCGTGAAAAACCAGTACCGCAAGTTCAACATCAAGTCGGAAGGGATCACGCCGGGCGACGACTTCGCCATGATGCGCGAGGTGCTGGAGCGCCGCTTCAAGCGCCTGATCAATCCGCCCGAGGACGCCGCCGGCAAGGAAAACAACAAGGCCAAGGACGACGATTTCCCGCAATGGCCCGACCTCGTTATCATCGACGGCGGCCGCGGCCAGCTCAACGCTGTCCGGGAGATCTTTACCAATCTCGGCCTGACCCAGGTGTCACTGATGTCGGTCGCCAAGGGGCCGGACCGGGATGCCGGCCGTGAGACCCTGTTCATGCCGGAGCGCGAGGCGATCAAGCTCGAGCCGCGAGACCCCGTGCTGTATTTCATCCAGCGGCTGCGGGACGAGGCCCACCGCTTCGTCATCGGCTCGCACCGCAAGCTGCGCAAGAAGGACATCCGCGAGGCCGGCTTGCAGGAGATTCCGGGCATCGGCCCGTCACGCAAACGTGCCTTGCTGCATCATTTCGGAACCCTGAAGGAGATCGAACGGGCCTCGATCGCCGATCTCGGCAAGGTTCCTGGGGTGAGCGCCGAGAGCGCACGCAGGATTTTCGACTATTTCCACCCCCAGCCGGGGTGAACTTAGGGGACCGCGGTCATATGGTCGTCGCATCCCGCGCCCCATTTGGGGAGCGGGACGGTTGACCTTCAGGCTTGAGCGGTATTGGTAGGACGGATGAACATCGCCACGACACGAGGGACAACCAGCCGCGCGATGTCCCTCCCAAACCTCCTGACCTATGGCCGGATCGCCGCGATCCCGGTCGTGATCGGGTGCATCTATGCACAGTCGATCCTGGATCAGCCGCTGTGGTTGCGCTGGGTCGCGGTCGCCATCTTCATCGCGGCAGCAGTGACCGATTACCTCGACGGCTATTACGCGCGAATCTGGAATCAGCAATCGGCGTTCGGCCGGATGCTCGATCCGATCGCTGACAAGCTGCTGGTCGCCTCCTGCCTGCTGATGCTGGCCGCCGACGGCATCATCCATGGCTGGTCGCTGTGGGCCGCCATCGTGATTCTCTGCCGCGAAATCCTGGTCTCGGGCCTGCGCGAATATCTCGCCGCGCTGCGGGTCAGCGTGCCCGTCACCAAGCTCGCCAAGTGGAAGACCACCGTCCAGCTCATCGCCATCGGCTTCCTGCTCGCAGGACCTGCCGGCGACGAGGTGGTGCCCGTGGTCTCGATGATCGGACTGGCGCTGCTGTGGGCCTCGGCGATCCTGACCATGTACACCGGCTACGATTATTTCCGCGCCGGCATCCATCACCTCATCAAGGAGGATGAGGGATGAAGGTGAAGTATTTTGCCTGGGTGCGCGAGCGCGTCGGCAAGGCGGAAGAAACCATCGAGCCGCCCGCGACCGTGCGCACCGTCGAGGAGCTGATCGCCTGGCTGTCCGGCCGGAGCGAAGCCTATGCCTATGCCTTCGAGAAGCCGAAGGTGATCCGCGCGGCGATCGACCATGCCCATGTCAAGTCCGACGCCGCCATCGCCGGCGCCCGCGAGATCGCATTCTTTCCGCCCATGACCGGCGGCTAGGCCATGATCTCCCCTGTCACGGCCTGCCCTGTCACGATCCGCATTCAGGCGGACGATTTCGACATCGCGCGCGAGATCGCGGCGCTGACCAAAAGCCGGACCGACATCGGCGCGGTCGTGAGCTTCTCCGGCATCTGTCGCGCTGACGACGACAGCGCGAAGGTTTCGGCCCTCACGCTCGAACATTATCCCGGCATGGCCGAAGACGAGATCAGGCGCCATGCCGACGAGGCCACATCGCGCTGGCCGCTGAATGGCGTCACCATCATCCACCGCGTCGGCCGGTTCATGCCCGGCCAGAACATCGTGCTGGTGCTGACGGCCTCGCAGCACCGCCAGGCCGCGTTCCAGGCGGCCGAGTTCCTGATGGACTACCTCAAGACCAGCGCGCCGTTCTGGAAGAAGGAAGAGAGCGCCACCGGAACAGGCTGGGTCGAGGCCCACGCCCGTGACGACGAGGCCGCCGCACGCTGGACCAAATCCTGATGGCAAGAGTTTCGAAAAAGACCGCGCGCGGCCGCGCCACGCCAAAGCTCGCCAAAGTCGGCCCCGGCGAGCTTCTCACGCTGCTCGATTTCGTCCGCTATGGGGTGAGCCGCTTTGTCGAGGCCAAGCTCGCCTTTGCCCACGGCACGACGGATCCGGTCGCGGAAGCAGCCTTCCTGGTCTGCGAGGCCCTGCATCTGCATCCCGACCAGTTCGAGGCCTTTGCCCACGCCCGCGTCACGGCTGCCGAAGGCAAGACCATCCTCGACCTCCTCCGTCGGCGCGTTACCACGCGCAAACCGGCCGCCTATCTCGTCAACAAGATCTACATGCGCGGCCTGCCCTTCTATGTCGACGAGCGCGTCATCGTTCCGCGCTCCTTCATCGGCGAGTTGCTGGAGTCGCATTTCGGCGTCGATGGCGAGGCGGGCTCTCTGATCGACGACCCCACTTCCGTCGAACGCGTGCTCGATCTCTGCACCGGCTCGGGGTGCCTTGCCGTCCTTGCTGCGCATCATTTCCCGAACGCCGAGGTCGATGCCGTCGACATCTCGAAGGGCGCGATCGAGGTTGCAACACGCAATGTCGGCGAATACAGGCTTGACGACCGGATCAGCCTGTATCGCGGCGATCTGTTCGCCCCGCTCGGTGACAACAAATACGATCTGATCATCACCAACCCGCCCTACGTCGATGCCGAAGGCATGGCGGCGCTGCCGCCGGAATGCCGGGCCGAGCCGAAGCTTGCCTTCGATGGCGGGGCCGATGGCCTGGACGTGGTGCGCCGGATCCTGCGCGACGCGCCCGATCATCTCACGCCGGATGGCGGGCTGATCTGCGAGATCGGCCGCGGCCGCGGCCTGGTCGACGAGGCCTTTCCGGAACTGCCGCTGCTCTGGCTCGACACGGAAGACTCCGAGGGCGAGGTATTCTGGATTTCGGCCGCCGATCTCGGCTGATCCGTCACGGCGGCTTTACTCCGGCGGAACAAGTCAAATTCCGCCACGTTCATCCCTCGACGAATTTTCTCGCTCTCGGAGGATGACCGCATGCTCGCGCCATCGGGCGAATTGCTGCGCGCCGGCTTGGCGCTCAAGCTCAACCATCTCAAGCGCGCCACACGATCCTATCTGCGCGACCAGACCAGCCACGCAACCGGCAAGGTCACGTCGTACGCAGTCGCCGGCGGGCTCTTTGCAGTGGCGGGCCTGTTCGTCGTCGCTGCTTTTTTCGTCGGCCTGATGGCCCTGTTCCGCTGGGTCGAGCTCGCTTACGGCCAATTCTGGGCATTCGGCGCCGTTGGCGCCGTGCTTCTTGTGTTTGCCGCGGCCTGCGCCGGCATGGCGATGGCACAGATGAACCGTAAGGCCAGGCCGATCGTACCGCTTGCCAGCCGGCTGCGCGTGGCAATCGCAACGCCGCGAATCCCGCGCGGGACGGTCAAGCAGGCGGTGAAGGAGGTGGCGACGACGATTCCCCTGGTGCCGCTTGCGCCGGGCGAACGCAGCCATGGCGGCGACACCCGGCCCGCCCGGACCAACCGCCCCGTGCAGCTTGGGCTGATGCTCGCAGCGATCGGATTGCTGGGATTCACCGCCGCGCGCCGGCGGCGGCACGGACACAGGCTGGACGCCTGAGATGCGCGCGCGGCGCACCGAGCAGCTCGACAGCTGGCTGCTGGTCGCCGCAACGGCCGTCTTCGTGCTGACCGCGGAGCGCTATTTTCAGGAGGCGGGCTTCAACCGCTTGGGCCCACCGCAAGACCACCGCAACAACGAAGCGAATTCGCCGGAAACGAGCCCGGCCGGCGCAGCCATGCAGGCCGGCCACGGCCGCCGCTCGAAAAGCCCATTCGCAATCCCCTGGGCCGGCTGGAAGGATATCTTCTGGCGCACCTACCAGCGTGTCGACGAGGATCGCCTGCTCGCCACAGCGGGCGGCGTCGTGTTCTTCGGGCTGCTCGCGATCTTTCCGGCGGTCACCGCGCTCGTCTCCTCTTACGGTCTGTTCGCCGATCCCTCGACGATCAGCGCCAATCTCCAGACGCTTGCGACCATGCTGCCCGAAGGCTCGTTCCAGATCGTCGAGGACCAGGTGGCGCGCGTGGTTTCGAAGGGCAATACGACGCTCGGTGCCACCTTCCTGTTCGGCCTCGTGCTTGCGATCTGGAGCGCCAATGCGGGCGTCAAATCCATCTTCGACGCGCTCAACGTCGCCTATGAGGAGCGCGAGAAGCGCGGGTTCATCAAGCTCAACCTGATTTCACTGAGCTTCACGGTCGGCGGCATTCTCGCGCTCTTGCTGATGGTCGCTGCCGTCGTCGCCCTTCCGCTGGCGCTCGATCATCTTGGCATGGCACCCGAGAGCAAGCTGATTGTGGCGCTGGCGCGCTGGCCACTGCTGTTCCTGATCCTGCTTGTCGCGCTCGCCATCCTCTATCGCTTCGCGCCCAGCCGCGATGCGCCGCGCTGGCAATGGCTGAGCATCGGGGCTATAACGGCCGCCCTGCTCTGGATCGCCGGCTCGGCGCTGCTGTCCTGGTATCTCTCGGCCTTCGCCAACTACAACGCGACCTACGGTTCGCTCGGCGCTGCGATCGGCCTGATGACGTGGATGTGGATGTCGGCGATCGTGGTCATGTTCGGCGCGGAGCTGAACTCGGAGATCGAGCGGCAGACCCTGCACGATACGACCACCGGGCAGCCCAAGCCGCTCGGCAGCCGCGAGGCCGTCTCGGCCGACACGGTCGGCGCCGCAGCGCCGTCCTGATGTGAACCGCGAACAGGCCGCTATCCCCTCGAATCAACAATGATGTTAGGGTCATACGGCCGAGGGGGAGCATGAGGCGTGACGGGGTCGCACAGCGGCCCGTGTTTTCCCGGGTGAGGCAGCAGCTCTTGAGGCGTAACGCGCGGCATGATTCGCATTTCGACGATCTTCATCGCCATCTGCATGGTTCTGGTCGCGGCCTCGCTCGGGCTTGTGCTCTACGCGGTCGCAGGCATCAGCGGAACTGAATCCGCGATCGTGGCGCTGACGGCGCTGACCTTCCTGATCCTCTACAACGCGGTGTCGATGCGGCTGCGCGATCGCAGTGACGTCGGCGGCCAGATCGCCGACCTCTCGCGCGGCACCGCCGACCTCGCCCGCCAGGTCGCCGAGTTCGGCCGCCGGTTAGCTGCGATCGAGGGGCGCATCGCCTCGTCCAATTCGACCAATTCCGACCGCGTCCAATCGGTGATCGGCGAGATCAACGAGCTCGGCGGGCTGGTCAGGCAGCTCGCCGCCACCGTATCGACCCATGAGGATCTGCTGGCCGGCGCCGCGTCGACACCGATCCAAGCTCCGGTCGCCAGAATGGAGCCGGAGGCGCCGCTCGACCTGGTTGCAACCTTCGAGGAGCGGCTGGCTGCCCCGCCCCCACTTCCCGCACCGCCGCCGCGGCCGGCCCCGCCGGTAATCCAGACCCAGGCCGCCAATCCGGTTCAGGTCGCCAATGGGCGCAACCAGCCCCAGATGCTGGCGACGCTGCGCAACGCCATCGACGAGAACCGCATCGACATCTTCCTCCAGCCGATGGTGACGCTGCCGCAGCGCAAGGTCCGCTTCTACGAAGCCGTGACGCGCCTGCGCGACGAGCGCGATCAATTGATCGCTGCCGAGGAGTTCATCAGCATTGCCGAGGCCTCCGGCCTGATTGGGCGCATCGACAACATGGTGATGCTGCGCTGTGTGCAGGTGCTGCGGCGCCTGATGGTGCGCAACAAGGATGTCGGCGTGTTCTGCAACGTCGCGGCCTCCACGCTCGGCAATTCCACCAGCTTCGCGCAGTGCCTCGACTTCCTCGAAGCCAACCGGGCGCTGGCGCCGTCACTGGTGCTGGAGTTCAAGCAATCGACCTTCCGCAACCTCGGTCCGGCCGAGACCGAGAACCTCGCAGCACTCGCCCAGCGCGGTTTCCGCTTCTCGATCGACCACGTCACAGACCTCAGGATCGAGCCGCGCGAGCTTGCCGATCGCGGCGTGCGCTTCATCAAGGTGCCGGCCTCCCTCCTGCTCGACCCCAGGCAGGCCTCGACCTCGGACATCCACCCGTCCGACCTCTCCGACCTCCTCGGCCGCTTCGGCATCGACCTGATCGCCGAACGGATCGAGGGCGAGCGCGCAGTGGTGGACCTGCTCGACTATGACGTGCGGTTCGGCCAGGGGTTCCTGTTCGCGCCGCCCCGGCCATTGCGGCCGGATGGGGCATCTGCTACCGGCGGGGCCTCGCCGAACCAGGCGCAGGATATTCAGGGATCCAATGGCTCCGCTTCCCCCAGCCAAGGTACGACATCTGGCGCGACGTCTTCAGCGCCCCCGGCCCCACGCATCACCGGCAACGCCGCGCTCGCGCGCCGCATCTGATCGGCCGCACGCATCATGACCACGCTGCATTTCGCCGAAAGCCTGCGCGAGCTCGTGGGCGGCGTCGACGTCGTGCTCAGCGACATCTGGGGCGTGGTCCACAACGGCCTCGAATCCTTCCCCGAAGCCTGCGAGGCGCTGCACACCTATCGCAGCCGCGGCGGTACGGTGATCCTGATCACCAATGCGCCACGTCCTGCCGACTCCGTGCAGCGGCAATTGCGCAAGCTCGGCGTCGCGGATGAGACCTATGACGCGATCGTCTCGTCGGGCGATTTGACGCGGCTCTATGTCGCCGAGCATCCCGGAAGCAAGATGTTCTGGCTCGGCCCCGAGCGCGACAACTCGATCTATCGTGGCCTCGATGCGACCACCGCTCCACTGGAAGAAGCCGACTACATCGTCTGCACCGGCCTCTATGACGACGAGACCGAGACCGCGGAAGACTATCGCGGCATGATGCTGAAGGCGCGCGAGCGCAAGCTGACGCTGGTCTGCGCCAACCCCGACATCGTGGTCGAGCGCGGCGACCGGCTGATCTATTGCGCCGGCGCGATTGCGGAGCTCTATCGGGAGCTCGGCGGCGAGGTGATTTTCTACGGCAAGCCGCACCGGCCGATCTACGAGCGCGCGATGGCACTTGCCGGCGAACGCCAGGGTCACATGATCGACCGGAAGAAGGTGCTGGCGATCGGCGATTCCGTCCGCACCGACCTGACCGGCGCGCGCGAATTCGGCATCGACTGCCTGTTCGTCACCCGCGGCATCCACGCCGAGGAGTTCGAGGGCCTCGACCAGCTCGACCCGGCCTCCGTGCTGGAATTGTTCGGCCATCCGCCGAAGGCGCTGATGCGCGAATTGAAGTGGTGATGGCCGAGCTCGTGCAGGTGCTGCGGGCTTAGACCAATTGCTGAGAGCTAGACGCCGTCATGGCCGGACATAGCCGACCGAAGGACGGCATCGCTTCCGCTCGCCTACGCTCCGGCCATCCACGACTTGCCTCGCAGATCCACAAACGCGGATGCCCGGGACAAGCCCGGGCATGACGTCTCTATGGACAATTGTTCGCGGTCAGGCCGCGCTTACGCGCTCGCCATGTCCGGGAAGACCGCCTCGATCTTGGTCTTCAGCGTCGCCGCGTTGAACGGCTTGACGATGTAGTTGTTCACGCCGGCCTTCTTGGCCGCGATCACGTTCTCGGTCTTCGATTCCGCAGTGATCATGATGAAGGGCGTGGTGGCCAAGTTCGGATCCGCGCGCACTTCGCGCAGCAGGTCGTAACCCGTCATCGGCTCCATGTTCCAGTCGGAAATCACGAGCCCGTACTTCTTGCCGCGCATCTTGTTCAGCGCCGCCGAACCGTCGCTGGCATCATCGATATTCTCGAAGCCAAGCTGCTTCAGGAGGTTCCTGATGATACGGATCATGGTGCTGTAGTCATCAACCACCAGGACCGACATCGACAAATCAACCGCCATCTCGACTCCCCCAACGCATACCAGGAAATATTACGATCGGACCCGCCCGGCTCTCGCCCCGCAGTTCCACGTTTCAAGAACTAGCACCAAGGCGTTAAACAGCGCGTTAACTGCGGGGGCCCCTCAAGGATTGAAATCATGTTCAATGCGGCCGCCGCCCTGCCGCTTGACTTCGTCCGGCCGGTCAAGCCACGGTCCGAGAGGTCCTGCCGCTTCGAGAATTCCCCTGATGGCCCCGCATTTTACCGTTATCCGCGACTCCACGCCGGATTCCGCGATTTTGAGGGGCGCCGTGGTCGCCATGGGCAATTTCGACGGTGTTCATCTCGGCCATCGCGCGGTGATCGCAGCCGCCCTGGAAATGGGCCGGACGCATGGCCGCCCTGCGCTGGCGTTGACCTTCGAGCCGCATCCGCGGCGGTTTTTCAGCCCCAACACCCCCCAATTCCGCCTGACGGACGAGCCGGCCAAGCTGCGGCTCCTGGCCGGCACCGGGCTCGCCGGTGCCGTGGTCATGACTTTTGACAAAGCGCGAGCCGGGACCACCGCGCAGGATTTCATTCACCATGACCTGATCGGGCGCCTCGGCGTCAGCGGCATCGCCGTCGGCTACGACTTCCATTTCGGCAAAGGTCGCGTCGGCTCGCCGAGCCTGCTGGTCAACGAGGCCCCCCGGCTGGGCATCGAGGTCGACGTGCAGCCGCATATCGACATCGACGAGCGCCCGGTCTCCTCGAGCGCCATCCGGATCGCGCTCGCCGAGGGGCAGCTCGACGAGGCCACCGCCATGCTGGGCGCGCCATGGTTCATCACCGGTGAGGTCATTCACGGCGAGAAGCGCGGCCGCGACCTCGGCTATCCCACCGCCAACATCCGCCTCGACGCCAATTGCGGACTGAAGCACGGCATCTACGCCGTGCGGGTCGGCCGCGGGCCTGAGCGCCTCGACGGGGTGGCAAGCTTCGGCCGGCGCCCGACCTTTGATAATGGCGCACCGCTGCTGGAAATCTTCCTGTTCGACTTCAAGGGCGACCTCTACGGCGAGGCGCTCGACTGCGCCTTCATCGGCTTCATCCGCGAGGAGCTGAAATTCGACAGTCTGGAGGCCCTGATCCGCCAGATGGACGACGATTCCGCCCGCGCCCGCGCCATGCTGGCCGCCGCTCCGGACGCGTTTCCGCGGCTCGGCGTGATCGATTGAGGCCCGAAACCGACCCGCCCGACCTTTGCGCTTCCCTTAGCCCCCTGCTATGGAGAGCCCATGTTTGCGCGGCGCATCATAGGGATTAGCGGCCCGGCTTCCGCCTGAGCCCGAAGGCTCGGCGCAAGACCGGGATTTGGTCGTTTCACCCCGCGATTCCGCATCGCCATCCGTTTCCGCGCCATTCCGAGCCAGTCAGCCCCATGTCCGAAAAGCCGCAAAAGTCCGATTCCAACGACTATTCGAAGACCCTTTATTTGCCGCAGACGGATTTCCCGATGCGCGCCGGCCTGCCGCAGCGCGAGCCGGAAATCCTGAAATACTGGAACGACATCGGCCTCTACGACAGACTGCGCCAGGAAGCCGAGGGCCGCCCCAAATTCGTGCTGCATGACGGCCCGCCCTACGCCAACGGCAACATCCATATCGGGCACGCGCTGAACAAGATCCTCAAGGACGTCGTGACCAAGAGCCAGCAGATGCTGGGCTTCGACTCCAATTACGTACCTGGCTGGGACTGCCACGGCCTGCCGATCGAATGGAAGATCGAGGAGGAGAACTACCGCAAGAAGGGCAAGCAGAAGCCCGACTTCCGCGACTCCACCGCGATGGTGGCGTTCCGAAAGGAGTGCCGCGCCTATGCGACGCACTGGATCAATGTGCAGCGCGAAGAGTTCAAGCGGCTCGGCATCGTCGGTGACTGGGATCATCCCTATCAGACGATGAGCTATCCGGCCGAAGCGCAGATCGCGCGCGAGCTGATGAAGTTCGCGGCCAACGGCACGCTCTATCGCGGCTCCAAGCCGGTGATGTGGAGCGTGGTCGAGAAGACCGCGCTTGCGGAAGCCGAGGTCGAGTACGAGGACTTCACCTCCGACATGGTCTGGGTGAAATTCCCGGTCACCTCGCCCGCGCATGGCGCGCTGGCTTCCGCGAGCGTGGTGATCTGGACCACCACGCCGTGGACGCTGCCCGGCAACCGCGCCATCTCGTTCTCGCCGAAGATCGCCTATGGCCTCTTTGAGGTGACGGACGCGCCCGCGGACAATTGGGCCAAAAACGGCGATCTCCTGATCCTGGCCGATGCGCTCGCCGCAGAGGTGTTCAAGCAGGCGCGCGTCACGTCCTATAAGAAGGTGCGCGACATTCCAGGCGACACGCTGGACGCCGTCGAGTGCGCTCATCCCTTGCGCGGCTTCGACGGCGGCTACGAGTTCATCGTGCCGCTGCTCGCCGGCGATCACGTCACCGACGATACCGGCACCGGCTTCGTGCACACCGCGCCGAGCCACGGCCGCGAGGATTTTGACGTCTGGATGGCCAATACCCGCGAGCTCGATGAACGCGGCATCTCGACCGCGATCCCCTACACTGTCGACGAGAACGGTGCCTACACCGCACAGGCCCCCGGCTTCACCGGCAAGCGCGTGCTCAACGACAAGGGCGAGAAGGGCGATGCCAACGAGGCCGTGATCAAGGCGCTGATCGAGGGCGGCAAGCTGCTGGCGCGCGGCCGCCTCAAGCACCAATATCCGCATTCCTGGCGCTCGAAGAAGCCGGTAATCTTCCGCAACACGCCGCAATGGTTCATCGCGATGGACAAGGACATCAGCGAGGATGGCCATGCGAAGAAGGGCGACACGCTGCGCGCCCGCGCGCTGCATGCGATCTCGGTGACGCAATGGGTGCCGCCGTCAGGCGAGAACCGCATCAACGGCATGATCGCCAATCGCCCTGACTGGGTGATCTCGCGCCAGCGCGCATGGGGCGTGCCGATCGCTGTGTTCGTGCGCGAGAAGAGCGACGGCTCGGCCGAGATCCTGCAGGACGAGATCGTCAACCAGCGCATCAGCGAAGCCTTCATGGAGGAAGGCGCCGACGCCTGGTACATGGACGGCGCCCGCGAGCGCTTCCTCGGCTCCCGCGCGAGCGAAGACTGGAAAAAGGTCGACGACATCTGCGACGTCTGGTTCGATTCCGGCTCCACGCACGCCTTCGTGCTCGAGGATCGCCAGAACTTCCCGCAGCTCGGCAACATCGTCCGCAAGATCGACGGCGGCAGCGACACCGTGATGTACCTCGAAGGCAGCGACCAGCATCGCGGCTGGTTTCATTCCTCGCTGCTGGAAAGCGCAGGCACGCGGGGCCGCGCGCCCTACGACATCGTGCTCACCCACGGCTTCACGCTCGACGAGAACGGCCGCAAGATGTCGAAGTCGATCGGCAACACCGTCGAGCCGCAGAAGGTGATCAAGGATTCTGGCGCGGACATCCTGCGCCTGTGGGTCTGCGCTACCGACTATGCCGACGACCAGCGCATCGGCCCGGAGATCCTGAAGAACACCATCGAGACCTATCGCAAGCTGCGCAACACCGTGCGCTGGATGCTTGGAACGCTGCATCACTTCAAGCCGGCCGATGCGGTCGCGCCTGCCGAGATGCCCGAGCTCGAGCGGCTGATGCTGCACGAGCTTGCGGTGCGTGCGGACGTGGTCCGCAAGGCCTATCAGGAGTTCGACTACAAGACCGTGGTCGCGACCCTGTCCGCCTTCCTGAACAGCGAGCTCTCCGCGTTCTATTTCGACATCCGCAAGGATACGCTCTATTGCGATCCGCCGTCCTCGCTGACACGCAAGGCGGCGTTGACGACGATCGACCTCTTGTGCGCCTCGGTCCTGAAATGGCTGGCGCCGATCCTGAGCTTCACCGCGGAGGAATCCTGGCGGATGTACAGGCCGGACGCCGAACCGTCGGTGCACCTGACGCTATTCCCCGAAAACCTCGAAAAGCTTCGCGACGACAAACTCGCCGCGAAGTGGGAGACGATCCGCAACGTCCGCCGCGTCGTCACCGGTGCGCTGGAGCTCGAACGCGCCGCCAAGAACATCGGCTCGTCGCTCGAGGCCTCTCCGGTGATCTATCTCGCCGACCGCGACATGCTGGCGACGCTGTTCGACACTGATCTTGCCGAGGTCTGCATCACCTCGAACTACGAGGTGCGCGAAGGCGAGGCGCCGGCCAATGCATTCCGTCTCGATGCGGTGCCTGGTGTCGCGGTGATCGTCGAGAAGGCGATCGGCACCAAATGCGCCCGCTCCTGGAAGATCTCGCCGATGGTGGGCGAAGACGCTGAATATCCCGACGTCACCCCGCGCGATGCCAAGGCGCTGCGCGAATGGAAGGCGTTGGGCGTGAGCGTCTGATCCCGGCCATGACCCCGCTCCGCGCCGGCATCCTCGCGGCCATGGCCACGCTCGTGGCCGACCAGGCTTCAAAGCTCTGGCTGCTGAACGTGTTCGACCTCGCCCGCCGCGGCGCGGTGCAGGTGATGCCGTTCTTCGACCTGGTGCTGGCCTGGAACATCGGCATCAGCTTCGGCTGGCTCCAGAACGACAGCCAGGCGGCGCAGATCGCGCTGATGGCCGTGAAGGTCATCGCCGTGGTCGCACTGGCGATCTGGATGGCCAGGTCGCACACGCTGCTGGCGACCATCGCGCTCGGGCTGATCATCGGCGGCGCGATCGGCAACGGCATTGACCGCTTCGCCTACGGCGCGGTGGTCGATTTCGCCCTGTTCCACATCGAGATAGGCGGAAATACCTATAATTGGTATGTTTTCAACCTCGCGGATGTGGCCATCGTTGCTGGGGTGGCGGCGCTATTGTATGATTCCTTCCTGGGGGTACCCGCCGCAAAAGCGCCCTGATCCCGGCCGATACGGGCGGGGAGGCGGAACCTTGCTTTTTTGCGAGGACTGGCCGCGTGCGAGCGGCGATCTGTCACAATATGGAACAGGTACAGTGATGCGCAGCTCCGAGACCAGCGGTTCGATGGTTCGAGATCCCCAATCCGGGTTCTGGCGGGCGTTGAAATTGTCCGCTGTCGCGCTCGGCATCGGTCTCGTGATGTCAGCAGGCGCGGCGCGCGCCGGTGACGACGACGATGATGACGACGGGATGACCTTCGAAGAGAAGATCATCGACAATCTGATGTCCGGCATCGGCGCCAAGAGCATGGAAAAGCCCGGCATCGAATACCGCGAGCGCTCGCCGCTGGTGGTGCCGCCCAAACTCGACCTGCCGCCTCCCGCGTCCCAGGCCAAGGCCGCGCCGAACTGGCCCAAGGACCCCGAGGAGAAGCGCCGCAAGGAAGCCATCGCCGCACGGAAGAAGGCCACCAAGGCGACTGAGAATTGGCAGGCAGCCCAACCGCTGACGCCCGCCGAGATGAAGGCCGGCCAGACGGCCGCACCCGAGCGCACGAGCAATGATCCGATTCAGCCGGGCACCAACTCCAACCCGTCGCTTAGCCCCGCCCAGCTCGGTTTCACCGGCGGTCTGTGGGGCATGCTAAAGGGTGGCAGCGGCTCCGAGGAGACGAAGTTCACGTCGGAGCCCCCGCGCCAGTCGCTGGTCGAGCCTCCGCCGGGATACCAGACGCCGTCCTCGAACTACGCCTATGGCGCCGGTAAGGACAATACGAAAAAGACCTATTTCGACATCATGTCCGGCAAGGACAAGGAACAATAGCGCCCCTCGCGCGCAGCGACATCCGGACAGAAGCGAACTCGGCGCCGGCGGCTGATGCACGCCGGACGCGGTCCGTAAATTGCTTATCAGTAACTTGCCTAAGCGTTGAGTTCTCTGCTTCGTGACGCGAAGCCTCAGCCGCACGGTGTAGCATGCCGTGCCTCCGAGCCGGACATCCGGACCTCGGCCTTTCACCAGGGATCATGATGTCTGCAAACCGACCGGTTGCCTGCCTCCTTGCCGCGCTGCTTTCGACCAGTGTCCTGACGGCCGGCGCCGCCCTCGCCCAGACCACGGTGACATCGGCCCCGCCTGCCAGCTTCACGCTTCCCAACGGCCTCCAGGTCGTGGTGATCCCGGATCACCGCACGCCTGTTGTCACCGAGATGATCTGGTACAAGGTCGGCTCGGCCGACGAGACGCCGGGCAAATCCGGGCTCGCGCATTTCCTCGAGCACCTGATGTTCAAGGGCACGTCGAAGCATCCGGTCGGCGAATTCTCCCAGACCGTGCTCCGTGTCGGCGGCAACGAGAACGCCTCGACCTCGGTCGACTACACCAACTACTACCAGCGGGTGCCGAAAGAGCAGTTGCCGACCATGATGGAGTTCGAGGCCGACCGCATGACCGGCCTCATCCTCAAGGACGAGAATGTGCTGCCCGAGCGCGATGTCGTGCTCGAAGAGTACAACATGCGCGTCGCCAACAATCCCGATGCGCGGCTCAACGAGCAGATCATGGCCGCGCTCTATCTCAACCATCCCTATGGCCGACCGGTGATCGGTTGGCATCAGGAGATCGAGAAGCTCGATCGCGAGGATGCGCTCGCCTTCTACCGCCGCTTCTACGCGCCGAACAATGCGATCCTGGTCATCGCGGGCGACGTCGAAGCTGCCGACGTGCGCCCGCTGGTGGAGCGCAATTTCGGCTCGATCCCGGCCCAGTCCGCAATCCCGGCACAGCGCGTTCGTCCGCAGGAGCCTGAGCCGGCGGCACCGCGCACCGTCACGCTGGCCGACCCGCGGGTCGAGCAGCCGAGCCTGCGCCGCTATTATCTCGTGCCCTCCGCAACGACGGCCGCGGCCGGCGAGAGCGCGGCCCTCGACGTGCTGGCGCAACTGATGGGCAGCGGCAGCAATTCCTATCTCTACCGCGCCCTCGTCGTCGACAAGCCGCTGGCGGTCTCCGCCAGCGCCAGCTATTCCAGCACCTCGCTCGATCCGACCCAGTTCGCGGTGGCGGCCTCGCCGAAGCCCGGCGTCAGCTTTGCCGAGGTCGAGCAGGTGATTGACGGCGTCATCGCCGACATCGCGCAGAACCCGATCCGCGCCGAGGACCTCGAGCGGGTCAAGACCCAGCTCATTGCGGAGGCGATCTACGCCCAGGACAATCAGGCCGTGCTGGCGCGCTGGTATGGCGGCGCACTGACGACGGGCCTGTCGGTCGAGGACATCAGGAGCTGGCCGGACCGCATTCGTGCCGTCACCGCCGAGCAGGTTCGCGCCGTTGCGCAGAAATGGCTCGAGAAGAAGCGTTCGGTGACGGGCTATCTGATCAAGGACACCAGTGCCGCCAAGCGCGAGGAGAAGCGTTCGTGACCTATCCCTTCCTTCGACGCGTCGCCTTCTCGCTTGCCACCGGCGCGGCGCTTGCGCTCGCGACCGTCTCGCCGTCGCAAGCCGCCGCAAAAATCCAGCGCTTGATCTCGCCCGGCGGTATTGAGGCCTGGTTCGTGCAGGACGCGACCGTGCCGTTGATCGCCATGGAATATTCCTTTGCCGGCGGCTCGGCGCAGGATCCCAAGGACAAGTCCGGCGTCGCCAACCTCGTCGGCGACCTCCTCGACGAGGGCTCCGGCGATCTCGACTCCAAGACCTTCCACGAGCGGCTCGACCGCCGCGCCATCGAGCTCTCCTTCAGCGCCACCCGCGACACCTTCCGCGGTAGCCTGCGCATGCTGCGCGACAACAAGGACGAGGCCTTCGACCTGCTGCGAAGCGCGCTGACCTCGCCGCATTTCGACACTGCGGACGTCGAACGCATCCGCTCGCAGGTTCTCTCCGGCCTGCGCCGCGAAACCACCAACCCGACCTCGCTGGCAAGCCGCAAATTCCTCGAAGTCACGTTCGGCGATCATCCCTACGGCCGCCAAACCAACGGCACACTCGACAGCGTGCCGACCGTCACGGTCGCCGACATGAAGGATTATGTCGGCCGCGTGCTCGCCAAGGACACTTTGAAGGTCGCAGTCGTCGGCGACGTCGATCCGGCCACCCTCGGCAAGCTGCTCGATCATACCTTTGGCAGCCTGCCCGCCAAGGCCGATCTGACGCCGGTCGCCGACATCGAGGCCGCAAAACCGCCGCAGCGCGCTTTCGTGCCGCTCGACGTGCCGCAGACCGTGATCACCTTCGGTGGCCCCGGCGTGAAGCGCAGCGATCCGAGCTTCATGGCGGCCTATGTCGTCAACCACATCCTCGGCGGCGGGGGATTGTCCTCGCGGCTCTATCGCGAAGTTCGCGAGAAGCGGGGCCTTGCCTATTCGGTGTACGAATCGCTCCTGTGGATGGAGCATTCGGCGATCTTCATCGGCAACACCGGCACCCGCGCCGACCGTGCCGGCGACACCATCGACGCCATCGACAAGGAGGTGCGCCGCATCGCCGAGGAGGGCCCGACGCAGAAGGAGCTCGACGAGGCCAAGTCGTACCTGAAGGGCTCGCAGATGCTGGCGCTCGACACCTCCTCGAAGCTCGCGCAGGCGCTGCTGCAATATCAGCAGGACAAGCTGCCGATCGACTATATCGAGAAGCGCAACGCCATCGTCGATGCGGTCACCATGGATGACGCCAAGGCGGCCGCCAAGCGGCTCTGGGGTCAGGGCCTCTTGACCGTCGTCGTCGGCCGCGCCCCGCAGGCCGCTGCTCAGCCGGCCGCGGCACCGGCGACGAAGTCGAACTGAGCTGAGGCAAAGCGGGCTGCTCCTGCGCCCGCGAGCTCGCATCACAACGCAGGGTGTACGATGACATCCCGCGCGCGGCGCGATTGACTCCGGAAATGAGGCTTAATATCGTCCCCGCGGGGAGTTGGGGAGCGCTTGCGACAGGCTGATACCTGTCGCGGGGAAAATTGTGTCCGGCTCCAGAAGCAGGAGCCGCCATGGCCGTCGACAACGACGTTCTCTCCATCACGGGGACGCAACAATTCTCGCGCTGGAATACCGACGCACCGCTCGGCACCGCAGTCGTCGTCACCTTCAGCTTCAACTCTGCTCCCGCAGCCTACGACACGACGGCGCGACCGGGCTTTTCGGCTTTTTCCGACGCCCAGAAAGACGGTATCCGCCAGGCGCTGGGCGTTTGGGCGGCGGCCAGCGGAATCTCATTCATCGAAGTCCCTGAGGCGGTGGGCGGTCAGATCCGCTTCAACATGTACGACATGTCCGGAGTGCTCAATTCGGTCGGCCAACAGGCCAGCGGATACGGCTACTATCCCGGGTACCAATTCATCAACGTCGGAGGTACTCCGACCTACTTTCCTGCCTACAACAATATCGGCGGCGACGTTTTCCTCAACGCCAATTACTACGCGGGCAATGATGCAATCATGGCGCCCGGTCATCGAGGATATTCAGTCACGCTTCACGAAATCGGACACGCGCTCGGATTCAAGCATCCATTCGAAGGCTCGCCGACGATTGACCCCGCCCACGACAATAGCAGCTACACGGTCATGTCGTATAATCGTCCGGATACGACGGTTTCGCTGGGGACGGTCGATGTCGCCGCGTCGCAATACTATTACGGCACGAGCGACATCAGCCACAGCTACAATGCTGCGACCCAGACCGTCACCTTTATGGGCAGCGGTGTGGGAGAGTGGATTCTCGGCACCGAACTGAACGACGTGATCTACGGCGGCGGTGGCGACGATCATCTGCGGGGGGAGGTCGGCAACGACGTTCTGGCGGGAGGCGTCGGCAACGACATACTGACCGGCGGCGCAGGCAACGACCTCTTCGTGTTCAACCCTGGCGACGGCTCCGACACCATCACCGATTTCGTCGCCGGCGCACACACCGACGACCGGATCGACCTGACCGCATTTCATACCACCCTCGCACATGCCTTGGGACAGGCGGCCCAGGTCGGCGCCGACACGGTGCTCAGCTTTGCGAGCGGAGAGACCCTAACGCTCCAGAACGTCACCAAGGCCACTCTGGACCGCGACGATTTCGTCGGCGTGGTGAACAAGGCGGTGAACGATTTCAACGGCGACGCCCGAAGCGACATGCTGCTGATCAACAACGCCGCCCACACCGTCTATCAGTGGCAGATGAACGGCACCCAGCTATCGGCCAATCTGCTAGTCGGCACCATCAACGGCGCGGCCGGCTGGAACTATATCGGCAACGCCGACTTCAACGGCGACGGCAAGGCCGACATGCTGTTCATCAATTCGTCGACCCATGGCATCGCCGAGTGGCAGATGGACGGCAACACGATCTTGGCCAGCCCGCAGATCGGGACCTATAACGCCGCGAGCGGATGGAGCTACACCGGCACCGGTGATTTCAACGGCGACGGCAAATCCGACCTGCTGTTTCAGAACGCCACGACCCACGGCGTCGCGATCTGGCAGATCGACGGCACGCAGGTGACGGCGGCGCCGCAGATCGGCATCGTGGCTGCCGGATGGGCCTATACCGGCACCGGCGATTTCAATGGCGACGGCAAGACCGATCTGCTGTTCTCGAACGCCGCAACCCACGGCGTCGCAATCTGGCAGATGAACGGCACCCAGGTCACCGACGGTGGGCAGATCGGCACCGTCAACGCCGCCGCCGGCTGGCACTTCACCTCGACGGGCGATTTCAACGGCGACGGAAAGACCGATCTCCTGTTCCTCAACGACACCACCCACGGTGTCGCGATCTGGCAGATGGACGGCAACCGGATCACGGACTCCCCCCAGATCGGCGTCATCAACGCGGCCGCCGGCTGGCACTTCCAGGATACCGGCGACTTCAACGGCGACGGCAAGACCGACCTGCTCTTCCTCAACGATACCACCCACGGCGTCGCGACCTGGCAGATGAACGGCACCCAGGTCACCGACGGTGGGCAGATCGGGACCGTCAACGCCGCTGCCGGCTGGCACTTCGACGCCGTGCGCGACGTCAGCGGCGACGGGAAATCCGACCTCGTGTTCGAGAACAGTAACACCCACGGCGTCGCATCATGGGTGATGGACGGCACCCAGGTGGCGGCGAACGCGCAGTTCGTCACCTACGACGCGGCGAACTGGCATTTGTATATTTGACGCGTCGAGCGGTGACGGAGCGGTCGGGGGCTCTTCGTGGGGTCGGCCGTCAAGGCCGGCGCCGCCAGCTCGCACCTGACTGTTTAAGGGGCTGGCCGCCGCCAGCCCCCGGGGGCAAACGACGAAGGGATCGGCTAGATTGGCGCCCGCCTGATTCCTCCCTGAACACTGATTGTGGTGCCATCATGCTGCGGATATCCCGCGATCTCGTCATCGACGAGGACGACATCGAGATTGTTTTTGTCCGCGCCTCCGGCCCGGGCGGGCAGAACGTCAACAAGGTCTCGACCTCGGCCCAGTTGCGCTTCGACACAAGCAAGCTGACCATCCCGGAGGATGCGACGATCCGGCTCGCCCGCATCGCGGGCCAGCGCATGACCAAGGACGGCGTGATCGTGATCCACGCCCAGCGCTTCCGCACCCAGGAACGCAACCGGCAGGACGCCATCGACCGGCTCGTCGATATCCTGACCGAGGCGATGATCCGGCCGACGCCGCGGCGCGCGACGCGGCCGACCTTCGCCTCCAAGCAGCGCCGGCTCGACGGCAAGAAGCGCCGCGGCGACGTCAAGTCGAAGCGCGGCGTCCGCTTCGACGATTAGCAGACGCAGCTGAAAAAACTCCGGCCGCGGGGGCGACCGGAGTTCTGCCGTTTCTCCGGCGGGACTAGTAGCGCTTGCCCGTGGCGGCACCGCCCGTCGCGGCATCGTCGGCGGTGCCCTTGTGTGCCGCGCTGCCCGTGGTGCCGACCGTGCCCCTGGTGCCCTTGGTCGACTTCATGCCCGGCGTCTCGCCCGCCGTGCCCGGCTGGGCGCTCATCTCCTCGTCGCCGCTGCCCATCGTGTTGCCTTGCATGGGTTTGCTTTGCACGGTGCCGCTTGGCTTGACACCGGACGACGTACCTTGCGCGAGAACGGGTGTCACAATGAGGGCCGAGAGAGCGCATGCGATTGCAGAGGTCTTCACCAACTTCATCCAATTCTCCTGGATTTTTTCGCGATGAATGGCGCGGCGAGTCGCGACGCCGCTCGTCCGCTACCTGGCCATTGCATCGCGTCGAGAGTTCAAGCGGCGCAACCGTCATGCAATGCGCATGGTGTGGTGATCGTTTAGGGATTTGGCGGCGGTTTCGCGGAATTGTGCTCCGCATATAAGGCAGCGCGGAACAACAACACGCGATTTCAAGCATCTCGGCGCGCAGGGAAACAGCCCGCTACTACCACCGCATCTTTGCCGCCGCCTAGAATTTGCACACGTTGATGTGGATGGGCGGATTCTTGGCGATGCGCGCGATCGTGCTGGGGTTGTGCACCGCGATGGTGCTGATGGTGCGCGTTGCTGATGCGCAAATGCCCTTGCCGGCTGCAAAGCCGCCGGATGGCGCGACTCTGTTTAAGCAGCAATGCGCAGTGTGCCACACACTGAGCCTGTCGGAACCGGTGCGGCAAGGCCCGCCGCTGGTCAAGATCGTGGGCCGCCCCGCCGGCAAGGTCGAAGGCTTTCATTATTCGGACCCCCTCGCGAAAGCCGACTTCGCCTGGGACGAGACCAGACTCGATGCCTGGCTGAGCAATCCGCAAGCCGTCATTCCCGGCGCGACCATGGTCTACCGGCAGGCCAAGCCGGAGACGCGCGCGGCCATCATCGCCTATTTGAAGGAGCAGAACTGAATGGCAAAGCCCGTTCATTCCATGATCCGCGTGTGCGACGAGGCGCGTTCGCTCGACTTCTACCGGCGCGCCTTCGGCCTCGAAGTCGCCGACTACCTGAAGTTTTCCGACTTTGCCCTGATCTATCTGCGTCACCCGTCCTCACCTTTCGAGTTGGAGCTGACGGTCAACTTCGATCGCAAGGAACCGTACGCGCTCGGTGACGGCTACGGACATCTCGCCGTGGTGGTCGAGGACCTCGATGCCGAACACGTCCGCTTCGAGCGCGAAAAGCTCGCACCGGGGCCGCTGCGCGACTTCAAGCACGACGGCAAAACGCTGGCGCGCTTCTTCTTCGTCAGCGATCCCGACGGCTACAAGATCGAGGTGATCCAGCGGGGCGGACGTTTCAACTGAACGAAAATCATAAAATCAAATCTACGGAGGAATGCCATGAGAGAAGTCGATCGCCGAAGCAAGCACAGTCGCCGTGTCTTTCTCAAGGGTGCGGCCACCGCCGTGCCGGTCGTCGCTGTCGCGACAAGCGTCACTGTGAGTATCGAGGACGCCTGGGCCGATGACGCGAGCGCACTCTCGCCCGCGACGATGAAGACACTGCTGAAGGTCGCGCGCGACATCTATCCGCACGATGTGCTCGGCGACAGCTACTACATCACCGCGATCAAGCCGTGGGACGGTAAGGCGGCGAAAGATCCCGCCGTCAAGTCGCTGATCAGCGATGGCATCGCGCGGCTCGATCAGAACGCGCGCGATCGTCACAAGACGCCCTATGCCGAAGTGCCCTGGGAAGCCGATCGCGTGGTGTTGCTGAAGGAGATCGAGGGAAGCGACTTCTTCCAGAAGGTGCGCGGCGACCTCATTGTGTCGCTCTACAACCAGAAAGAGGTCTGGCCGCGGTTCGGCTACGAGGGATCCTCCGCCGAGCACGGCGGCTACATCAACCGCGGCTTCGCCGACATCGACTGGCTGCCGAAGGCTTAAAGACCAGACAACGGTTCAGGAGAACGCATATGGCAAAATTCGATCTGAACGATTCCAGCGTTGTGGTGATCGTCGGCTCCGGTGCCGGCGGCGGCACGCTTGGCAACGAGCTCGCGCAGAAGGGCGTCAAGGTGGTCATCCTCGAAGCGGGTCCCCGCATCGAGAACCAGGACTTCGTCAACGACGAGTGGGAGAGTTTTTCGCAGCTCGCCTGGACCGACGCGCGCACCACATCCGGAACATGGCGCGTCGCCAAAGATTTTTCGGGGCTTCCTGCCTGGATCGTCAAGGCGGTCGGCGGCTCGACCACACACTGGGCCGGCGCGTCGCTCCGCTTCGACGAGCATGAGTTCAGGGTAAAGAGCACCTACGGCAACATTCCCGGCGCCAATTTGCTGGACTGGCCGGTCACGCTCGCGGAGATCGAGCCGTGGTACGCCAAGGCCGAGAACAAGATGGGCGTGACCCGTACCAACGGCATTCCCGGACTTCCCGGCAACAACAATTTCAAGGTGCTGGAGGCCGGCGCAAAGAAGCTCGGCTACAAGACCGTGCACACCGGCAACATGGCGATCAACAGCCAGCCGCGCGACGGTCGCGGTGCCTGCCAGCAGATCGGGTTCTGCTTCCAGGGCTGCAAATCCGGCGCGAAATGGTCGACGCTCTACACCGAGATTCCCAAGGGCGAGGCGACCGGAAATCTCGAAGTGCGGCCGAGCAGCATGGCGGTCAAGATCGAGCACGACGCCGGCGGCAAGGTCACCGGCGTCGTCTACGCCGACGAGAGTGGCGCGATGCAGCGCCAGAAGGCACGTATTGTCGCGGTGGCCGGCAATTCGATCGAAAGCCCGCGGTTGCTGCTCAACAGCGCCTCGAGCATGTTCCCCGACGGCCTCGGCAATTCATCGGGCCAGGTCGGCCGCAACTACATGCGTCACATGACCGGCAGCGTCTATGCGGTGTTCGAGAAGTCAGTGCACATGTATCGCGGCACCACCATGGCCGGGATCGTCCGTGATGAAGCCGCCAACAATCCGAAGCGCGGCTTCGTCGGCGGCTACGAGATGGAAACGCTGTCGATCGGCCTGCCCTTCATGGCGGCGTTCCTCAATCCGGGCGCCTGGGGCCGTCCGTTCACCGCGGCGCTCGACGGCTATCCCAGGATGGCCGGCATGTGGCTGGTCGGCGAGGACATGCCGCAGGAGACCAACCGCATCACGCTCGATCCGGTCGTGAAGGACAAGCACGGGCAGGCGGTCGCCAGCGTGCATTTCGACGATCATCCCAACGATCTCGCGATGCGCACACACGCCTACAAGCAGGGCGCAGCGCTCTATGACGCCGTCGGCGCCACCGTGACCTATCCGACGCCGCCCTATCCGAGCACGCATAATCTCGGCACCAACCGGATGAGCGAGAAGCCGCGGGACGGCGTGGTCAACAAGTTCGGCCAGAGCCACGACGTCAAGAACCTGTTCGTCTCCGACGGCAGCCAGTTCACCAGTGGTGCGGCCTGCAACCCGACGCTGACCATCGTCGCACTCGCGATCCGGCAGGCGGACTACATTTCGGGTGCGATGCAGAAGAAGGAGATTTGAGGTCGGGCGTCATCGGCTGGGACCGGAGCACACCGCTCCCTCCCCGTCATTGCGAGCGAAGCGAAGCAATCCAGAGTCTTTCCGCAGCGGCAGTCTGGATTGCTTCGTCGCACCAGCGCAAAATTGCTTCGCAATTTTGTCGCGGGCTCCTCGCAATGACAGTGGGGCTATTCCGCCGCGTCGAGGATTGGCGCCACTGCCGCCTTGAATTCCTGCACCGTCGCGACGTTCCTGGACCGATAGATCAGGCATGAACACCGCAGCAGCGAGGCGAAATTGTTGACCTCGCCGAGGTGGTCGAGCACCTCGTTGTAGAGCGTGGTCAGGAATTTTCCGACGCTCATGCTCTCCTTGGCCGCGATCTCCTCCAGCGTGTCCCAGAACGCCATCTCCAGCCGGATCGAGGTACAATGCCCGCCGATCCGCAACGAGCGGGTCTGGGATTCATAGTCGCGTTGGGGCTGGTGCGCGAAGAGATGGCACATGGCGTCCTCCCGTCCTGTTGCCGTTTTTTCACGATGCTACACCGCGGCCCGGCACCCCACAATCAGGACCGAGCGGGAAGATCGGCCTTTGGCCAGCGCGCAATTTTGTCGAACGTCCAATATCTTCAATGTGATAGATAGCCTTCTTCCCCAGGGCGCCACGTTCCTGTTGCCCAACACATGCTTTTGACGCAACACCGCCTAGAATAGCGCCGTCAGCGAATCCAGATCCAAGGCCCCATGCCCGTCCGCCAACTGCCAGAGCAAGTCGTCAACCGCATCGCCGCGGGCGAGGTGGTCGAGCGTCCGGCGAGCGTGGTCAAGGAACTGGTCGAGAACGCGATCGATGCCGGCGCGAGCCGGATCGACGTCTTCACCGATGGCGGTGGGCGGCGGCGGATCGGCATCACCGACGACGGCAGCGGCATGACCGCGAAGGATCTCGCGCTCGCGGTCGAGCGCCATGCGACGTCAAAACTCGACGACGAGGATCTGCTCCAGATCCGCACCCTCGGGTTCCGCGGCGAGGCGCTGCCCTCGATCGGCTCGGTCGCGCGTCTCTCGATCACCACGCGGCATGCCAGCGAGCCGCATGCCTGGGCGCTGACGGTTGAGGGCGGCGAGAAGTCCGAGATCATGCCGGCGGCCCTCGCGCACGGCACGCGGGTCGAGGTCAACGACCTCTTCTACGCGACTCCGGCACGGCTCAAGTTCTTGAAGACCGATCGCACCGAGGCGGAGGCGATCCGCGAGGTGGTGCGGCGCCTCGCCATGGCGCGGCCGGACGTCGCCTTCACGTTGGCCGGCGAGGAGCGCGCGCCGGTGACCTGGGCTGCCGCCCTGCCGGGCACCGCCGGACGGCTGACGCGGCTCAGCGATATTCTCGGTGCAGAATTCCGCAGCCATGCCTTCGAGGTCCATGCCGAACGCGAGGGCGTCGTCGTCTCCGGTTATGCCGCGGCGCCCGCGCTGACCAAGGCCAACGCGCTCGGGCAATATCTCTTCGTCAACGGTCGCCCGGTGCGCGACAAGCTGATTCTGGGCGCGGTGCGCGGGGCCTATGCCGATTATCTGCCGCGCGACCGCCATCCGGTGCTGGCGCTGTTCGTCACGCTCGATCCGCGCGAGGTCGACGCCAATGTGCATCCCGCCAAGACCGAGGTCCGCTTCCGCAATGCCGGCCTCGTCCGCGCGCTGATCGTGCACGGGCTGAAGGAAGGACTCGCGCGCGAAGGCCGCCGCACCGCCGCCAATAGCGGCGAGAGCGCATTATCCTCGTTCCGCCCCGCCTTCACGCCGCCGCGTCCGGCAAGCTGGGACTGGCGGGCCTCCCCATCTGCCCCGATGCCGTCATTCGAAGGCTCGGCCGCGCCTGTCTTCGCCGAGCGCGCGCAGACCGCGTTCGATGTCGGCGCGCCGAGCGCGGACATCAGGTTCGAGACGCAGCCGGTGGCTGACCTCGTCGACCGTCCGCTCGGCGCGGCACGCACCCAGATCCACGAGACCTACATTGTCTCCCAGACTCGCGACGGCCTGATCATCGTCGACCAGCACGCCGCGCATGAGCGCATTGTCTATGAGCGGCTGAAGGCTTCGCTTGCCGCGAACGGCGTGCAGCGGCAGATCCTGCTGATCCCCGAGATCGTCGAGATGGACGAGGCCACGGTGGAGCGCCTGCTGGAGCGCAGTGAAGAGCTTGCCTCGTTTGGGCTAGCGATCGAATCGTTCGGCCCCGGCGCGGTCGCGGTGCGCGAGACGCCGTCGCTGCTCGGCAAGACCAATGCCGGCGGCTTGTTGCGCGATCTCTCCGAGCACATGGCCGAATGGGACGAGGCGCTTCCGCTGGAGCGTCGCCTGATGCACGTCGCGGCGACCATGGCCTGCCACGGCTCGGTGCGCGCCGGCCGCCGCTTGCGTCCGGAGGAGATGAACGCCCTGCTCCGCGAGATGGAGGACACCCCGAACTCCGGCCAGTGCAACCACGGCCGCCCGACATACGTGGAGCTGAAGCTGAGCGATGTGGAGAAGCTGTTCGGGCGGAGATAGCTCCGGACATGTAGGATGGGTAGAGCGAACGCTCTATCCATCCTACGGCTTCTTCAAAAACACGAACTCCGTGTCGTCATACGCGCGCCGCTCCAACTCCTCGAACCCCTCCGGCGTCACGAACTGCGCGGCCTTGGCCTCTTCCACCACCAGCAACGCGCCCGGCGTGAGCCAGCCGCCATCGCGCAAGCTCGCGAGCGCCTTCTCGGCGAGGCCTTGATGATAGGGCGGATCGAGGAACACCAGCGAGAACGGCTCGACCGGATGCGCGGGCCCGAGATCGGTGGCATCGCGGCGATAGACTTTTGTCACGCCGCCGAGGCCAAGCGACTCGACATTGTTGCGCAGCAGCGCCCGCGCCTCCGCACCATTGTCGACGAACAGCACGAATTTCGCACCGCGTGACGATGCTTCGATGCCGAGCGCACCGGTGCCGGCGAAGAGATCGAGCACGCGCGCATCTTGAAGCGGATCGTCATAGGCGTGCACGAGAATGTTGAACACGGACTCGCGCAGGCGGTCCGCCGTGGGGCGGATGTCGCGCGAGGACGGTGAGGCGAGATTGCGCCCCTTCAAACGACCGCCGACGACGCGCAACTAGTCCTCCCGCGGCGTCAGGTCGCGCTTGCCGTGATAGCCGCGCTTGGGACGGCGCGGCGGGCCGTAGCCGTTGGCCTCTTCCTCGTTGCGCTCGCGCGCTTCCTCGCTGCCGGTGCGCTGCACCAGCACGCGGCGGCCCTTGCGGTCGTTGATCACGCCGCGCTTGCTGGCGGGCTTCTTCTCGCGCGGCGCATCGTCGTCGCCCGTCGATGCCTTCTTCGGCACATCGAACTGCGCGCCCGACTTCTCGATCACCTTGTCGCCGAGCTGGTCGCGCAGCACACGCGACTTGATCTCCTCGACCTGCCCCTCGGGGACCTCGCCGAGCTGGAACGGGCCGTAGGAGACGCGGATGAGGCGGTTCACCTCGAGGCCGAGATGGGCGCAGACGTTGCGCACCTCGCGGTTCTTGCCTTCGCGGATCGCGAACACCAGCCAGACATTGGCGCCCTGGTCGCGCTCCAGCGTCGCTTCGATCGGGCCGTATTTGACGCCTTCGACCTCAATGCCGTTCTTGAGCTCGTCGAGCTGCGCCTGCGTGACGTCGCCATGGGCGCGGACGCGATAGCGCCGCAGCCAGCCGGTGTCGGGCAGCTCGAGCGTGCGCGCGAGCCCGCCGTCATTGGTGAGCAGCAGCAGGCCTTCGGTGTTGAAGTCGAGCCGGCCGATCGAGATCAGGCGCGGCAGGCCTTCAGGCAGATTGTCGAACACGGTCGGACGACCCTCGGGGTCGTCATGCGTCGTCATCAGCCCGCGCGGCTTGTGATACAGAAACAGCCGCGTGCGCTCGCGCTCCGGCAACGGCTTGCCGTCGACCAGGACGACGTCGTTCGGAGTGATGTCGAGCGCGGGCGAGTTGATGATGCGGCCGTTGACGGTGACGCGGCCCTGCGTGACTATCTCCTCGGCATCGCGACGCGAGGCAAGCCCCACGCGTGCCAGCACCTTGGCGATGCGCTCGCCGGCCTTCTTCGGCTTCGGCGCCTCTTCGCGACGCGGACGCCCTTCGAAATCACGATCGCGCTGGCGATAGGCGCCGCGGCCGCCGAAGGCGGGACGTTTCTCGAAGATCCTGCTCTCGTCCTCGTTTTCACGGCGCGGACGATCACCGAAACGACCTTCGCTGCGCGGATGTTCGTGCCAGTCCGAGCGCCCCTCGGAACGCTCGCGCGGCCGATTGAATTTCGGCCGGTCACCGCCGCGGTCGCCATCGCCATCGCGGCGCGGCCGATCGAACTTCGGCCGATCCTCGCGCGGCCGATCGAACTTGGGCCGTTCGCGGAACGGACGATCACCCGACGGACGATCGTCGCGCGAGCGCGAAAAGCGCGGACGATCCTCGCCGCCGCCGTCGCGCTTCTGCCAAGGCTTGTCCGCGCCGCGGTCGCGGCCGCCGAAATCCTTGCCGAAATCCTTGCGCGGCCCGCGATCCGGTGCACCCCGCGAAAACTTCCGCTCGCCGTCGAACTTGCGTTCCGGGCGGTCGCCGCGCGGCGCGCGATCACCGCGATCGAAATTCGGGCGGTCTCCACGCGGCTTGAAGCTGCGCTCGCCACGATCCTCGCGCGGCCCGCGATCCGGGCCGCCCCGCGAAAACTTCCGTTCGCCATCGAACTTGCGTTCCGGACGGTCACCGCGCGGCGCGTAGGGCTTCTTGTCGCCGAACTTCCGCTCACCGGTCCGGCCGGCGGGTCGGGAATCGTCGCGATCCCGGCGCGGCGGACGGTCGTCGCGGCCATAGGACGGGCGATCACCGCGCGGCTTGAACGGCCGCTTCTCACCATCGCGCGAGGAGCGATCGGAGAACGGGCGGTCGCCACGCGGCTTGAAGCTGCGTTCGCCACGATCCTCGCCGCGCGGCCGGTCTTCGCGATTGAATTTCGGACGGTCACTGAAATCGCGGCGCGGGGCATCGCCCTCCTCGCGGCGGCGGAACGGACGGTCCCCACGGTCGGCGCGGGGCGGGCGGCTGTCGCTCTTGCCCTCGAAGCCGCGCTTGGCGAACTTCTTCTCGGGGCCGCGTGCCTTGCCGGACCGGCCCCCCTTGGGGGGGCCTCGCCGGCCGCGGGAATCGTTGTCTTTGTCGCTGTCGCGAGGCATGAATAATCTCACTCAGGGGGTGGCCGATGAGCATTGTGCGCGCTCATTCGGAGCCGCATGCTCAGGCAATATCGATAAGCACTTCTGCTGAAGGCGCAGCTACTAGCAGGTTTCTTCGGATGATACGAGGCTTGAAAGCCCCCTCTTTCATGGATTTGGCGCTCAAAACGGCCGAAAATGCCGGAAAGGCGGGCGAAGTTCCGATCGGATGCGTGGTGGTCCGAAATTACGAGGTCATCGCCACCGCGGCGAACCGGACGCTGACCGATTACGACCCGACCGCCCATGCCGAGATCGTTGCGCTGCGCGAGGCGGCCAGGAAGATCGGCAGCGAGCGCCTGGTCGACTGCGACCTCTACGTGACGCTGGAGCCATGCACCATGTGTGCGGGCGCGATCTCCTTTGCAAGGGTCCGGCGGCTCTATTACGGCGCGGCCGACCCCAAGGGCGGCGCGGTGGAATCGGGCGTGCGGTTCTTTGCCTCGCCGACCTGCCACCACGCACCGGATGTCTATTCCGGGGTCGGCGAGAGCGAGGCGGCGCGGCTGCTCAAGGAGTTCTTCCGGGAGCGGCGCTAAGGCGCGAGGAAGAACTCGCGCAGCGCCTTCGCGGTGACGTCGGGGTTCTCCTCGGTGAGGAAGTGGCCCGAGTCGACCGGCATGCCGTCCACGTTCGTCGCCCATTGCTTCCAGGTGTCGAGCGGCGTCGCGGCGGCTTGCGCCACGCCGGCATTGCCCCACAGCGCCAGCATCGGGATGGTGATCTTCTTGCCGGCTTCGAAATCGGCCTTGTCGAGGTCGTAGTCGAAATAGGCGCCGGCGCGGTAGTCCTCGCACATCGCGTGGACGCGGGCGGGATCTCGGAACGGGGCGATGTAGTGCTCGAGCGCGCGCGGGTCGATCGCATCGAGCGTCTTCGACTTGGTCTGGCTCGCCATCTTGAAGCGCAGGAAGAACTCGCCTTGGCCCGAGATCAGCGTCTCCGGCAAGGGCGCGGGCTGGGCCAGGAAAGTCCAGTGATAGATCTTCAGCGCGTAGGCGCGGTTCATCCGCTCCCAGTAATTATAGGTCGGCAGGATATCGAGCACGGCGAGTTTTGACAGCCGGCCGGGATGGTCGAGCGCGAGGCGATACGAGACGCGGCCGCCGCGGTCGTGGCCGGCGAGCGCGAAGTGGACGTGGCCGAGGCGCTCCATCACCTCGACCATGACCTTGGCCATCGCGCGCTTGCTGTAGGGGATGTGCAGCGCGTCGCTCTCGGGCATGTCGGACCAGCCATAGCCCGGCAGGTCGGCGATGATCAGCGTGAATCTGTCGGCCAGTTGCGGCGCCACGCGGTGCCACATCACGTTGGTCTCGGAGAAGCCGTGCAGCAGCAGCAGCGGCGGGCCGTTGCCGCCGACGCGGGCGAAGATGCGGCCGAAGGAGGTGTTGATCCATTCCGAGGCAAAGCCCGGATAGAGGTCGGCGAGATCGGACATCTTGTTGCATCCTTGTTGGGTCAGTCGCGAGGGTGCCTCGACATGAAAGTCGAAAACAACCCCATGCACAGTAGCTAAGTTCAATGCCTGCTTGAATAATTCAGAATGCGGCCGTGGTGGCCGAAAAGCGGGGGATTCCGGAGCGGCGCGTGGCGCGCGCCGGCCGGAATGACGGGCTAATTCTTAGTTATTTCCTGGCCTTCTCGGCCTCCACCGCCTGCCAGCCGATATCGCGGCGACAGAAGCCTTCCGGCCAGCGAATGCGGTCGACGGCCTGATAGGCGCGGCTCTGCGCCTCGGTCACGGTCGCCCCCAGCGCGCAGACATTGAGCACGCGGCCGCCATTGGCGAGGATCGCGCCGTCCTTCTCGACGGTGCCGGCGTGGAAGATCTCGGCGGTCTCGACCTCAGCGGCCTCCTCCAACCCCTCGATGCGCGTGCCCTTCTGGTAGTCGCCGGGATAGCCCTTGGCCGCCATCACCACGGTCAGCGCGGAGTCCGGATGCCAGCGCAGGTCGAAATTCTTCAGCTGGCCGTCGCATGACGCCAGGAACGCCGGCACGATGTCCGACATCATGCGCAGCATCAGGACCTGGCACTCGGGATCGCCGAAGCGGACGTTGAACTCGAACAGCTTTGGGCCCTGCGTCGTCAGCATGATGCCGGCGTAGAGGATGCCGCGGAACGGCGTGCCGCGCTGCTTCATGCCGGCAACCGTCGGCAGGATGATCTTCGCCATGATCGCGTCGTGGACCGCCGGCGTCACCAGCGGCGTCGGCGAATAGGCCCCCATGCCGCCGGTGTTCGGGCCGAGATCATGGTCGAACACGCGCTTGTGGTCCTGCGCGGAGGCCAGCGGAATGGCGGTCTCGCCGTCGCACAGCGCAAAGAAGCTGATCTCGCGGCCCGCCAGAAACTCCTCGATCACGACCTCGGCGCCGGCCTCGCCGAAGGCGCCCTCGAACATCATGGCGATGGCGTCCTCCGCCTCGCGCACGGTCTTTGCGACGACGACGCCCTTGCCGGCGGCAAGGCCGTCGGCCTTCACCACGATCGGCGCGCCCGTGCTCTGCACATAGGCGCGCGCGTCATCGGCGTTGGTGAAGCGCTGATAGGCGCCTGTGGGAATGCCGAATTCGGTACACAGCGCCTTGGTAAAACCCTTGGAGCTTTCGAGCTGGGCGGGGATTTTGTTCGGCCCGAACGCCTTGATGCCGACAGCGGTGAGATCGTCGACGATGCCGGCCGCCAGCGGCGTCTCCGGCCCGACCACCACGAGCTCAACCGCGTTGGTCCTGCAGAAGTCGATCACGGCCGCATGGTCGGCCACATCGAGCGCCACGCATTCCGCCTCGCGCGCGATGCCGGCATTGCCGGGCGCGCACCAGAATTTGGTCACCAGGGGAGAGGCTGCGATCTTCCACGCCAGGGCATGTTCGCGGCCGCCGGAACCAAGCAGGAGAATGTGCATCGAGGGCTCAGGAATGAGGGGTTTGCTGGGGGCGGAGGTCGCACGAATCGGGGCGGGTGTGAAGGGGGGCGGGGCCTCACTCCCCGTCATTCCGGGGGCGCGGCGAAGCCGTCCCTTCTCCCCTTGCGGTCACCTTTCGTTACGGCATCTGGGCGGGCTTAGCGAGGCTGCTAATGCGTCGGCGCGATAGCCGGTGTTTGGTGCTGCGACCGCCGGTAGAGCGAGCCAAAAGCAGGGCCCGCGCTGCACGGCGGCGCGACGGAGTTACCGTAGAACCCCGGCGTTCGAGCGGCTGCGACTCAGATAAACTTGAGGCTGCCCACGGAGATTCCAGCATGGCAACCGGTCCAAGCAAGGCCCGCTACCCTCACGTCCCGGAGCGCAACAAGCGCATCTGCGCCCGCTACGACGAAGGCGGCGCCTCTGGTCTGTCGTTGACGGTCCTCGGAAAGGAGTTCGGCCTCAATCGCGAGACCATTCGCGGCATCATCCGTCGCCGCGACCATGCGCGCCGACGAGCAGAGGCACTTGCGCCGCTCAGAGAGGCGTTTGCGAAGGGCGTAAGTCGGCAAGCCAGCGACCGTCGATAGGCCCATGGCAGAGCTAGACGAGATCGGCTTCCGATTCGAAGCGCAAGTCATTTTGGAGCAGCGTTGGCCAAAATTGGACGAAATCAGCCGTGCGACTGTGGCAGTGGTCTGAAGTACAAAAAATGTCACGGCAAATATCCCATCTCTGCATCCTTCCACGATGCAGAGCACGAACGGGCGTTTCAACAAGCGATCCGCAAGATGGAAGCCGAGCGCGTGCAGCGTCAGAAACAGCAAGGACTAGGAAAAGGAATTATCTCGGCGCCTCTGAACGATCATCGAATTGTCGCTGTCGGCAACAGGGTTTATTACTCCAAGAATTGGAGGACATTCCATGATTTCCTCAGAGGCTTCTTGATCGATCTGCTGGGGAAGGATTGGTTTCAGGCAGAATCGAATAAGCCGGATCCTGAGCGCCACCCCATCGTTCGCTGGTTTCATCAGGCCATCACAGATGCAAAGCGGCTCAGTGTAGTATCTGGCGACATTCACGTCGGACCAATGACCGGCGCGCAGCGCGCGTTTATCAATCTTGCCTACAACCTCTATCTAATCGCCCACCACGCAGATCCGAAGCAAGTAGATCAACTCACTTCGAGTTTCGTAGAGAGGTTGAAGAGCGAGCGCGCTGACGATTTTATTGGAAAGCTGTTTGAGACATACGCGGCCGCAGCATTCCTGAAGGCTGGCTTCAACCTTGCCTATGAGAACGAGACAGACGGGCGCTCATCGCACGTTGAATTCGTCGCCACGTATCCAAAAACCGGAGCAAAATTCTCGGTCGAAGTGAAAGCGAGAAACCGATCTACAGCCGAGGACGGACCAATAGATGAAATCAAGCGTTTACGGGTTGGTAACAAGCTCAACAAGGCATTGTCGAAGCATGCCCAGCACACGCGCATCGTAGTGATCGAAGTTAATGTTCCGGACATCGTGACAGAACCATCATTCGAAGATGGATGGCCACGAGCAGCCCTCGATCAGATCCGCAGCGTCGAAAAGGCCCCGGCTCCCGACGGCGGCGAAAAGCCAAGCGCATACGTGCTGGTGACTAATCACTCGTTTCACAACAATCTGGACGCAATCGGCAGCAGCACTCAGGTGATCGCAGCAGGTTGCCGCATTCCAGACTTTGGACCTGACGTCGGCTTTAATCGCTTAAAAGAAGTTCTTGAATCTCATGACCGGCACAAGGAAATGCTAGCTCTTCTTGATTCGATGAGAGAGCACTACGAGATACCGTCCACATTCGATGGCGAAAACCCCGACTTCGCATTCGCGCCAAAGGATTCGCCGCCACGGCTGCGTTTCGGGGAAATTTATTCAGTCCCAGACGCAAGAGGAAAAGAAATCCCGGCTCGGCTCTACGAGGCGATTGTGTTGGAGCGCGAAAAAGCAATCATGGGCTGTTATCAGTCACTGGACGGAGGCGAGAACATAATGGTGCGCACGCCAATGACTGATCTGGAAATCGCTGCGTGGAAACGTCATCCCGACACGTTCTTTGGAGAGCTGCGCCAGATTCCGAAGCGAGCGACAAACTGGATAGAGCTAGCTATGTCCTTTTACGATACCTACAAATCGACGCCTCGTGAGAAGTTGCTTGAGTGGATGGCAATGGCCGACGACATCGAGTACCTCAAGACTCTGTCACAAGCGGACCTCGCGATCCTGTACTGCGAGCGCCTTGGCTGGGGTGCGGCAAACAAGCCATAGACTTTTGGAATTACGGTGACAGTGCTGGACTGCACCCCTGAAGTGAGACACGATAATTACAGTGACAGTGGGGTTGTCACGATGCGTTACCGCGCGTTGTTTTGCGCGAACGCGGTTTCGAACTCAAGAGGCGACTGGTATCCGAGCGCCG
>NZ_MZXW01000017.1 GCF_004123905.1 Bradyrhizobium betae | reverse complement strand
CGACATGCGCGCCCGGCTCGGCCTGCCCAAGCCCGAGGACGGCAAGACCCCGATGGCGGTCGGCGTCGATTTGCGCGGTGAATCCTATGGCCTCTTGATCGACCAGATCGGCGAGGTGCTGCGGCTTGCCGAGGACGGCATGGAAGAGAACCCCGTCAACCTCGATCCCCGCATGGCCAAGCTCGCCGGCGGCGTCCACCGTCTCGACGGCCAGCTCATGGTCGTCCTCGACGTCGATCGTGTCCTCGAGCTCGCCCCCGAGATGATGGCGGCCTGATACGCCGGCAATCCGCCGACGTACCTGCAATAGGAAGTGCCCCCGCAAAGGGGGTAGGAAGCAGAGGTTCACATGCGAACTTGTCTCGTCGTTGATGATTCCAGCGTCATCCGCAAGGTTGCGCGCCGGATCCTGGAGGGCCTCGACTTCCAGATCCTCGAAGCCGAGGACGGAGAGAAGGCGCTCGAAGCCTGCAAGCGCGGCTTGCCTGATGCGGTGCTGCTCGACTGGAACATGCCCGTGATGGACGGCTACGAATTCCTCGGCCATCTCCGTCGCATGCCCGGCGGCGACCAGCCCAAGGTGGTGTTCTGCACCACCGAGAACGACGTCGCGCATATCGCGCGGGCGCTGCATGCCGGCGCCAACGAGTACATCATGAAGCCCTTCGACAAAGACATCGTGACTGCGAAATTCCAGGAAGTCGGACTTATCTGAGCGAACTCCCGGAGGCTGAACGGATCCTTCGGCGATTGTTTTCAACTGAACCGTTTCAGTCTGAGTTGGTGAGTAATGAGTGTTGCGTTCGCAGGTAATTCGACTACGAGCTCGTCGCGCGAAGCCGGGCCACTGCGGGTGATGGTCGTCGACGACTCCGTCGTCATCCGCGGTCTGATCTCGCGCTGGATCGGTGCCGAGCACGACATGGAAGTCGCTGCCTCGCTGCGCACGGGGCTCGAGGCGGTCAACCAGATCGAACGCATCAATCCTGATGTTGCCGTGCTCGACATCGAAATGCCCGAGCTCGACGGCATCTCGGCGCTGCCGCAACTGCTGGCGAAGAAGCGCGATCTCGTCATCATCATGGCCTCGACGCTGACCCGCCGCAACGCGGAGATCAGCTTCAAGGCGCTGTCGCTCGGCGCGGCCGACTACATTCCGAAGCCGGAATCGACGCGCGAGGCATCAGCCGCCGATATCTTCCATCATGATTTGATCCAGAAGATCCGTCATCTCGGCGCACGGCTGCGCCGCAAGCCCGCGGTCGCGAGCCCGCCGCTGGCGCCCGCGAGCCATGCTGCACCAGCTGCACGTGCACCCGCTGTCGCGCGGCCCGTTACGCCCGCACCGGCTCCGGCCCTACATGCCCTGTCGTCAGGTCCGCTGACCACGCGTCCGTTCTCGACCCAGGCACCCAAGGTGCTGCTGATCGGCTCTTCGACCGGCGGTCCGCAGGCGCTGATGGCGCTTGTCACCGAGCTCGGTCCTGTCATCGACCGTTTCCCCGTGCTGATTACCCAGCACATGCCGCCGACCTTCACGACCATTCTGGCCGAGCATCTGGCACGCGCGAGCCGCAAGCCGTCGGCCGAGGCGGTCGACGGCGAGCCGGTCAAGCCGGGACGCATTTACCTCGCGCCGGGCGGCAAGCATATGCGCGTCGTGCGCAGCGGCGCGGACGTGGCGATCGCGCTCGACGACGGCCCCGCCGTCAATTTCTGCAAGCCGGCAGTCGATCCGCTCTTCACCTCCGCCATCGACATTTGGCATGGCAGCATCCTCTCCGTGATCCTGACGGGCATGGGCTCGGACGGCATGCGCGGAGGCAAGGACATCGTCGCCGCCGGCGGCAGCGTGATCGCGCAGGACGAAGCCTCCAGCGTGGTGTGGGGCATGCCGGGCGCGGCGGCCAATGCCGGCATCTGTGCGGCGATCCTGCCGCTCAATCAGATCGGCGCCAAGGTCAACCGCCTGTTTGCGGGAGACCGCTCGTGACGCCGACGGACTATGAGTATCTGCGCAAGTTCCTGAAAGAGCGCTCCGGTCTCGATCTCTCTCCCGAGAAGCAGTATCTGGTCGAGAGCCGGCTGCTGCCGCTCGCGCGCAAGGCCAGCCTTCCCGGCATTCCCGATCTCGTGCTGAAGATCAGGAACGGCGACGGCCGGCTTGCCACCGACGTGGTCGAAGCGATGACCACCAACGAGACCTTCTTCTACCGCGACAAGATCCCGTTCGATCACCTACGCGAAACCATCCTGCCGGGCCTGCATCAGGCGCGCGCGGCGCGCAAGTCGCTGCGGATCTGGTCGGCGGCGTCGTCGACGGGGCAGGAGCCCTATTCGATCGCGATGTGCGTGAAGGAGATGGGCGCGGCCTTTGCCGGCTGGCGCATCGAGATCGTCGCCACCGATCTGTCGCAGGAGGTGCTGGAGAAATCCAGGGCCGGAATCTACAGCCAGTTCGAGGTGCAGCGCGGCCTGCCGATCCAGCACGTGATGAAGTATTTTACGCAAGCCGGCGAGCTGTGGCAGCTCAATGCCGACATTCGTGCGATGGTGCAGTTCCGCCAGCTCAATCTGTTGCAGGACTTCTCCCATCTCGGCACGTTCGACGTCATCTTCTGCCGCAACGTGCTGATCTATTTCGACCAGGACACCAAGGCGGTGATTTTCGAGCGTATGGCGAAGGGACTGGAAGCGGACGGTACGCTGCTGCTCGGCGCCGCTGAATCCGTCGTCGGCATCACCGATGCGTTCCGCCCGATCACCGACCGGCGCGGTCTCTATCAGCTCAACCCTGCGCGCTCGGGCCGTCCCATGGGCGGATTGATGCCGCCGTCGCTGAAGGTTGCCGCGGCAAGGTGATCTTTCTTCCTTCTCCCCTTGTAGGAGAAGGTGGCGCGAAGCGCCGGATGAGGGGCGGGCTCCGCGAATTCAAATGTAAGTTGGATTCGCGGCGAGAGACCCCTCACCCGTCTCGCCGCTTTGCGGCGAGCCACCCTCTCCCACGAGGGAGGGAAAGAACTTCGCCCTTGTCACAAGATCGCATGCGGCAGAAACCGCGAGCCGTTGCCCGTGATCGGGCTCTCATCCTCGCGGATCGACAGGCCACATGGCCCGTGGTTCACCAGCCAGCTGCCCACCACCGGATAGAAGCCGGAAAAATTCGGCAGCGGCGACAGCGCCTGCCGTATGAAACCTTCTGCGCCATAGGGGCCTTCCTGCGCGTCGAGCGATACGCCGGCTGACACCAGCGTGACATTGGCGCCTTCGCGCGACAGCAGCGGTTTGCGCACATACGACGTTCCAAGCTCCGCCGCCCGCGCGTCATCCTCGAAGAAGGCCGGCAGCAGATTGGGATGGTTCGGGAACATCTCCCAGAGCAGCGGCAGGATGCCCTTGTTGGAGAGCACCGCCTTCCATGGCGGTTCGATCCAGCGCGTCGGCGCGTCCTTCAGCTTGGCGCCGAAGGCGTCGTGGAACATCCATTCCCAAGGGTAGAGCTTGAAGGCGAGCGCGATGTCGCTGTTATCGAGATCGACGAAGCCGCCCGCTTCGTCGCGCCAGCCGATCTCCTCGATGTCGAGTAGCGTGGTCGAGAGCCCTGCCTGGCGCGCGGTGTCCTCGAGATAAGCGAGCGTGCCGGCGTCCTCGTCATTGCCGGTGGTGCCGGTGAGATGCAGATGGCGGCCAGCTGCGATGTCCTTCCACGCCGCGATCAGCCGCTCGTGGATGGAGTTGAACTGGTCGGCGCGATCAGGGATGATGCGGCGTTCGATCGCCTGCTCGAGCCAGGTCCATTGAAACACCGCTGCCTCGAAGATCGAGGTCGGCGTATCCGCGTTGTATTCGAGCAGCTTTGCCGGACCATGTTGGTCGAATTTCAGGTCGAGCCGGCCATAGAGGCTGCGGTCATCGCGCTCCCAACTCTCGGCGATCAGGCTCCAGAATGCTTCGGGGATCTGCAAGCGCCGCAGATGCCGTTCATCATTGATCACGCGGCCGGCGAGCTCCAGGCACATCGCGTCGATCTCGCCGGTCGGCGTCTCGATGCCGCGCTCGATCTCGTCGAGGGTGAAAGCGTAATAAGCGCGCTCGTCCCAATAGCGCTCGCCGCCGATGGTGTGGAAGACGAAACCACATTGCGCGGCGGTCTCTCGCCAGTCGTCGCGCTCGAGACAGGTGATGCGTTGCATGGATCAGCCGCCGCCCGAAAAGCCGTGGCCAAATGAGCCGAAGCCGCCGCGGCTCACGCTGCTCGAACCTGAGTCGGACGATGTTCCCGACGAGGAATGAGACGACGAGTCGCTGCTGAAGAAGCTCGATCGCGACGACCAGCGCGAGCTGCTGCCACCGCTCGAGGAGCTGCTTCTGCTGCTGCACGCGGTGCTTGCCTGCACCGGCGTTTCCACGCCGGGCACCGTCGTCCCGGCAGGCGAGGGCTCGCAAGTCTGCCGCGGCATCAGCGTGTAGGCGGTGGTGCCGACCGCGATCGTGCCCATCACCAGCAGCGCGACATGGCCGGAGCGCTTCACCGGCTGTTGCGGAGGCGGCGGCGCGGCCGCCGGCCGGCGTTTGCCGAACTCCTTTTTGGAGGGCTTGTTGGTCATGTTAGTAGATCATGCAGGCTGCGTTCAGCAGGCCTGCTGCGAGCGAGGACAGCCCGAGCCAGATGGCGGGTGCAAGTTCGCCCGCGGCAATCCGCCCCGACAGGTTCGGGACCGGCACCTTCACCAGAAAGAACACGATGACCTGCACGATCAGTGCAATCGTCGCCCAGATCAGGCAGTCCAGCACATTGGCCGAATGCGCGATGGCGCTGACCAGCGGCGCCACGAAGCCGAGCAGGCTGAGGCCGAGCGCGATCGCCGCGGCGGGATCGTTATCGCGGATGAGCTGGAATTCGTTGTGGGGCGTGATGCGGGTATAGACGAACAGATACGCCACGATCGCGACCAGCCCGGTGCAGAAATAGACCAGGAAGGCGGGCAGGCCGGCGAGTGATTGCAGGATCATCGTTCCCCCATCATGCAGCGACCATTCGTCGGCGGGGGGAGGATAGCGGTTCAATGGCGGGAGGACGATGAGGCCGCGCTCGCGTCCCCAAAAAACAAAACCCCGCCATTTGCGGCGGGGTCCAGGCTGGGAGGAGCGAGCCCCGGGGGCTCGCGACGTAAACGCGATCAGGCGGGAATGCGCTCTTCCTGCTCGTGCGGCTCGCGCAGCACGTAGCCGCGGCCCCACACGGTCTCGATGAAGTTGCGTCCCTCGGAAGCGTTGGCGAGCTTCTTGCGGAGCTTGCAGATGAAGACGTCGATGATCTTCAACTCGGGCTCGTCCATGCCGCCGTAGAGGTGGTTGAGGAACATTTCCTTGGTGAGGGTCGTACCCTTGCGGAGCGAGAGCAGCTCCAGCATCTGGTATTCCTTACCGGTCAGGTGCACGCGCTGGCCGCCGACTTCGACCGTCTTGGTGTCGAGGTTGACCACGAGGTCGCCGGTCTGGATGACCGACTGGGCGTGACCCTTGGAGCGGCGCACGATCGCGTGGATGCGGGCAACCAGCTCGTCCTTGTGGAAGGGCTTGGTCATGTAGTCGTCGGCGCCGACGCCGAGACCCTTGACCTTGTCCTCGATGCCGGCGAGGCCGGAGAGGATCAGAATCGGTGTCTTGATCTTGGAGACCCGGAGCTGCTTGAGCACGTCGTAGCCGGACATGTCAGGCAGGTTGAGGTCGAGAAGGATAATGTCGTAATCGTATAATTTACCGAGATCGACGCCTTCTTCCCCCAAATCGGTCGTGTAGACGTTGAAGCTCTCAGACTTCAGCATCAGCTCGATCGACTGCGCGACGGCGCTGTCATCTTCAATCAGCAAAACGCGCATGCCAGTTCCCCATAGTCGCCGCTCCTGGGCGTCAGGTCGGCCGCATTCGCGGCACACAACAAAACGCCTTTGAACAACTGATTCGGATCCTGACAACAGATGGTTAACAAATTCTGATTCTGGAACGCAAGCCCTGTGGATGCAATTTTCGTCGAATCGCCCTAAGGTCTTGCGGTGAAGCAGCTTTCGTTATCCGGTTCCGTTCAAGTTCCACTTTAAGAGACGGGCCTAACCGACTCCCGCGACTCAGCCTTCTTCTGAAGGGGAGCCACGCTCAGTCACAAAGACAGTGACGCAATGATTAACGATGCGGGTAAACACGAAGTTAAGCGCCGTTCAGAAATATGGCGAAACTTAAGGGTTTTGCCGTGAAGGCCCGGATATCGAAGGTGACCACCTTAATGAAGGCCCTCATATGAAGGCGCGCCCCTTATGAAGGCTGCTCTATGAAGGCTCTTGCCGAACAGATCGGCGACATCGACGGCGTCAATATCTATGGACGTGTGGTCGGCGTGCGCGGCCTGATGGTCGAGGTGGCCGGACCTATTCACGCGATGTCGGTCGGCGCGCGGCTCGTGATCGAGACCGGCGCCAACCGTTCGATTCCCTGTGAGGTGATCGGCTTCTCCGGCAACAATGCCGTCGTGATGCCGTTCGCCGGCCTCGAAGGCGTGCGGCGCGGCTGCAAGGCCGTCATCGCCAATGCCGCCAACCAGGTGCGGCCGTCATCGGCTTGGCTCGGCCGCGTTGTCAATGCGCTCGGCGAGCCGATCGACGGCAAGGGGCCGTTGCCGCAGGGCCCGGCGCCGATGCCGTTCCGCAATTCGCCGCCGCCGGCGCATTCGCGCAAGCGTGTCGGTAGCCCGCTCGATCTCGGCGTGCGCGCGATGAACACCTTCCTCACCTGCTGCCGCGGTCAGCGCATGGGCATTTTCGCAGGCTCCGGCGTCGGCAAATCGGTGCTGTTGTCGATGCTGGCGCGCAACGTCGATGCCGCGGTCAGCGTTATCGGGCTGATCGGCGAACGCGGCCGCGAGGTGCAGGAATTTTTGCAGGACGACCTCGGCGAGGAGGGCCTGGCGCGCTCCGTCGTGGTGGTCGCGACCTCCGACGAGCCGGCGCTGATGCGCCGCCAGGCGGCGTATCTGACGCTCGCGGTCGCCGAATATTTTCGCGATGAAGAGAAGGACGTGCTCTGCCTCATGGACTCGGTGACGCGCTTTGCCATGGCCCAGCGCGAGATCGGCCTCTCCGCCGGCGAGCCGCCGACCGCCAAGGGCTATACGCCGACCGTGTTCACCGAGTTGCCGAAGCTTCTGGAGCGCGCCGGACCGGGCCTGGGAGAGGGCGCGATCACCGCGATCTTCACGGTGCTGGTCGACGGCGACGATCATAACGAGCCGATCGCGGATGCCGTCCGCGGCATCCTCGACGGCCACATCGTGATGCAGCGCTCGATTGCCGAGCGCGGCCGCTACCCCGCCATCAACATCCTCAAATCCGTCTCCCGCACCATGCCGAAATCGGCCGATCCGCAATTCTGGCCGACCATCCAGAAGGCGCGGGCGGTGATGGCGACCTATGCCGACATGGAGGAATTGATCCGGCTGGGCGCCTACCGGGCCGGCTCCAGCCCCGAGGTCGACGAGGCGATCCGCCTGCACGAGCCGCTGGAGGCCTTCTTGCGGCAGCGCAAGGACGAAAATGCCTCCCTGGCGGACGGCTACCGCCAATTGGCGCAAATCCTCGGCAATTTGGAAACGGAACGCTAACTTTGTCCCGTCATCATCCGCTCTCACAGAGTAGCAGAGCCGGTCTTGGCCCCCGTCGGGCCTGTGGGGAGACCGGTGACGTCCCAATGTGCGTGTCTCTTGCAGCCAGGGGACTTCTGGGGAGTATGAGTCGATGAAGTCACGAGATACCCTCATCCGCCTGAAGAAGTTTCAGGTCGACGAGAAGCGCCGCCGGGTCACTCAGATCGAGACCATGATCGCCGACTTCCAGCGGATGTCGACCGATCTTGAGCGCGAGATTTCGACCGAGCAGGAACGTGCCGGGATCAACGATCCCTCGCACTTCGCCTATCCGACCTACGCCAAGGCCGCGATCCAGCGCCGTGAGAACCTGACCCGTTCGGCCGACGAGCTGAAGGGCCAGCTCGACGAAGCCAAGGGCGCTTTGGCCGAGGCCTTCGAGGAGCTGAAGAAGGTCGAGCTGCTCGACGAGCGCGACCAGGCCCGCGAGCGCGCCGAAGAGAACGCCCGCGAGCAGGCCGATCTCGACAGCATCGGCCTGATGCGCGCCCGCATCGGCGCCGTCGCCTAACGGCGCCAGCAGCCGGACGCCAAGAATTTGCAGAACCCGGACCGCAAGGTCCGGGTTTTCGCATGTGCTGTCCACAGCGCGGCGCTCCGCCCCTTGGTGGTCGGCGTTGCCGCGCGCTATGGTAGCGGAGTGCCAGGGCTTGCGCGGAACGCGACGGGCCGCGCGTGGGGGGCTGAATGCTGACGCCAGCAGAGCTGGTTGGGCTGATTGGGGCGGTCGCCAAGGGCGATCAGGCCGCGTTCGAGCGCCTCTACGTCGCCACCCGCGCGAAACTCTATGGCGTCGTCCTCCGTATCTTGCGCCGACAGGATCTCGCGGAGGAGGTCATTCAGGAGACCTACGTCAAGGTATGGAACAGCGCCGGCCAGTTCAATCCGGCCTTGTCGTCGCCGATCACGTGGATGGCGTCGATCGCGCGCAACCGCGCCATCGACATCGTGCGCAAGAAGACGGAAGTTTCCATCGAGGAAGAGCCTCAGGCGATGGAGGTTGCGGCCGACAGCCCCGATCCGCTTGCGCGCCGCGAGATGACCGAGGAGCTGAGGCGCCTGCTGGAATGTGTCGGCCGGCTCGAGCCGGATCGTCAGAGGCTCGTGCTTCTCGCCTATTACAACGGCTGGAGCCGCGAGCAATTGGCGGAGAAATTTTCAGCGCCCGTCAACACGGTGAAGACGTGGCTCCGGCGCAGCATGCTGGATATTCGCGAGTGCCTCGGACTATGAAGGCTTCTATTGTGAAGGTGGTTCTGGACTGCAATTGATGGCCTACACGGAGGACCATATCGCGCTCGCCGCGGAATATGCGCTCGGCATACTCGACGCCGACGAACGCGCGCAGGTCGAGACCATGATGGCGGTCGACAAGGCGTTTGCCGATATCGTGCAGGCCTGGGCCTATCGGCTCGGCGTCCTCAACCAGATGGTCGGCGCGATCGAGCCGCGCCCGATCGTGTGGGAGAACATCCGCTCCGAGCTTGCGCGCAACGGTTTTGCGCAGGAGGCGCCTGTGCTGTCGGACGTCGCGCCGCCGCCACCCGTGCCGGACTCCTCCTCGTTCGAAGTTGCGACGCCGGAGCTTTCTTCTGCCGAGCCTGTATCGCCAGAGCCACCATCTCTGGACGTGCAGCCGCCGGAGCCGCCGCCTTCCGACTCCGATGTCATCCCGGACTTCGCTCCGCAGTTCGTGCCGCAGGTCCATGCGCCCGATCCTGACGTCGTGCGCACGCCACCTCCGCCGGTCGTCGACAACAGCAACGTGATCCGGCTCGAGGGCCGGGTGAAACGTTGGCGCTCGATCGCATCCGCGGTCGGCGCGCTCGCGGCCGCGCTGCTGGTGACACTGTCGCTTGAGATCTTCCTGCCCGATGCGCTGCCTGGTGCCTTGCGTCCCGCACCGCGCATCCAGACGGTCGAGGTGAAGGCACCGGCGCCGCTCACCGCGTCGTCGCAATATGTCGCGCTGTTGCAGGGCCAGGGTGGTGGCCCCGCCTTCATCCTCACCATCGACGGCACGACCAGGAATTTCACCGTGCGCAAGGTCGGCGCGACGCCGGAGCCCGGCAAGAGCTTTGAGCTCTGGCTGATCTCCGACAAGCTGCCGCGTCCGCGCTCGCTCGGCGTGATTGGCGCGGGCGATTTCACCGCGCGCCCGCTGCTCGCCTCCTACGATGCCGACGTCGTCAGTGGCGCGACCTATGCCGTCACCGTCGAGCAGGCCGGCGGCTCGCCCAACGGCCAGCCGACCTCGGCGCCGATATTTACCGGCAAGCTGATCGAGACCGTGCCGCCGGCGCAGCCGCAGGCGCCGAAGTAGCCGCGTTCGAGCGCCAAACCAGTCGCGACGGGGCGCGACGATCAAAGCTTGAGCAAGTGAACGAAGAACGTGGCGTCCTCGTCCTCGACCACATGGACCAGCGTGCATTGCGCGTTGCGGTAGATTGTCTTCCAGGATGCCAGATCGGGCGGCGGCACGCCCTGACCGGAGATCGCTTGCGCGAAGTCATGCACGGCGAGCGCGCGCGACCGCAGTCGCCGTCCATATCCCAGTTGACCGTAATAGTCACCGATCAGGAGGGTTCGCCCGGGAAAAGCCGCCTTCAGGCGCGCAAGCCATCGTTCTGCTTCGCGATTTCCGGAGCCGAAGAACTCATTGGCGAGGCTTGCGGCGGACAAGGTTCGCACCTGTCGCTTCACTGAAGCCGGAAGGGCCGTGTCAGGCCGCCGGCTGTCGCCCCGAAAAATCCTCACCCGCGAGGCGTCGGGTGTCGCCTTGAGGCGCCTTCGCGCCAAGGCACACATGGCCGGATTGCCGTCGAGTCCGAAGCCACGGAATTCCGTCATCCGCCGGGTCAGCCCGGACAGCAGCGCTCCATTGCCGCAACCGAGGTCAAGCACGTCGTTGAAGCCGAGCTGCACGATCAAGTCCGTGATCAGGTCGCTGCTCAGCGTCGGCGAGTCCTCGAAAGCCTTGGCGTGCTGCTTGCGGTCGATCAGGGCTGCCGCAAGTTCTGGCTTCCGTAGAGTACGGCCCAGCGCGATAGCGGCAGGACCATAGGCGCCGAGATATTGATGAACGACGAAACGGGCATGATCGTCATACGCGCCAGCTAGCCGAAACCGGTCGGCGTGGCAGGTGATCAAATTCGTTCGGGCGGCAAGCAGTTCAAGCGCTGACTGGAGCAGTCCGGCGTGAACGTGATGTTTCTTGGCGAGCGCGGCGGCGGTGGCGGGGCGGGCCAGCGAGCGCAGGACACCGTTGTGCTCGAGCGCCAGCAGTGCGTGTGCAAGATAGAAGCCCTCGGCAAGGTCGAAGGCCGAGTGGCGGGCAGGATCCGCGCGCGTTCGCGTCATGAAGCGGCGTTCAGCGAAGCACGCTGATCAGCGTGGTGGACGAGCGCGCCGATATCGACCAGCCGGTCGAGCAGGTGATCATCCAGCTCCGTATCGCTGGCGATGTCGTGCAGGAACCGCATGACGTCGGTCAAGTGTTGCGGCGTTTCAAACAGATCCAGAATGATCTCCAGCTCCGGATCGACGCGATAGAGAACCGACCTCTGCTGCACCACGAGGAGGTAGCAGCCGCGTTGACCTGCATCGCGCGCACTGAGCGGACCCGCCGTTGCCGGCAGCGCAGAAATCCGCTCGAGGAGTGCTCCGCAGTCATGCAACTCGGTGAGGATGCAACTTCCCGGGCTCCGCGCGTACGGCGCTTGCTGGCCTGACGGGGCGCCGTTGTCCCCCGATCGCAGTGCAGTGCCCGCCTGCTTGAGTACACTCACTGCCAAGCCATAGCGGAACAGCGAGGTCAGGTGGTGCGACGCGCTAAATCGCGCCGTGATGAATTCAAGCGCCAGATCGGGCTTTGCAGCCAACGCGCCGTTGCTCGCCAGCCAATCGCGGAACGCGGCGATCAGCAGGCTCAACCTGCCCCGAAAGAAACGTAGCGCGTAGTTCAGGATCTGGTGACCGACTGTCCGCAAGGCATCTACCGCATCGACCGCCAGCACGTAGCGTTCCCGTGGCATCGCCGCGGGATAGTAGTAATAGGTCGAATAGAGCTTGGGGTGGGCAAGCACCTCGGAGCGATCGCCCTGGAACAAACAGGCGTTAAACTTGGTGACATAGCCGTCATAGGCCAGATTCGCGCTGTGCTTCGAGAACATCGGGGTGCCCGGCTCCGGCAACAGGATGTGCAGTTGTGGCGTGCACGCGTCCTGCGGGCGGCCAAAGCAGGCCCCCAGCATGTCGAGCGTCTGGTCCTGATCGTCCTGTAGTTCCTCGGGATAGCCGGTGATGAACGAAGCCGTCGTTTCGATACCGAAGTTTTCGGCGATATTCAGAATGTCAGTCACGCCATCGAGCTTGAGGCGCTTGTCGGCGAGCCGCTGCATTCGTGGTGAGCCGGTCTCGATGCCGAAATAGAGGCCGATGCAGCCGGCGAGCGCCATTGTCTCCAGCAGATCGGCATCGACGCAATCGGTGCGGGCGGAGACGCGCCAGTTGTAGCCGCGATCTTGGACGGTTTCGCAGAACTCGCGCACCTTGCGCCGGTTGACCGTGAAAAGGTCATGATCGAGCTTGAATTCAGTTGCTCCGTAACGTGCGTGCAGGAGGTCCATCTCGTGCACGATGCGTTCCGCCGACTTGAGACGATAGTCGCGTTGGAAGAAGGTCGACGTCGAGCAGAAGGTGCAGACGAACGGACAGCCGCGGCCGGCTTCGACGCGCATGAGATCGAGCCCCAGCGTCGTGATAGGGTAGAGTTCGTATGACGGGATCGGCAGGCTGTCGAGATCCTCGACCTTCGGAAGCCCCGGCGTCGTTTTCAGCAGGCCGCGGCCGTCACGCCATGTCACGCCGGGAATGCCGTCGAATTTGCGCGTTTCAAGCATGGCGAGCAGAGGAGGCAGCGTCTCTTCGGCCTCGTGCCGGACGATGATGTCGAACTGACCGTACGCGTCCATGATTTCCCGATGCAACATCGTGGCATGCGGACCGCCGAGCAGGATCGGGATGCCCGGCGCGCGCTGCTTGAGGAGTGCGGCCACCCTGACCGCGAAGATGAAGCTGCAGCTAAGCGTGGTGAAGCCGACTGCATCCGGTCGCAGGCGCAGAATGTCCACGGCCACGCGCTCGTACAACGTCCCGTCATAGGGGTGATGTCCAAAGCGGACTTCGCGCTTCGGGTCATAGACGACCACCGTATGATTGTCCTTCGCGGCGACCGCCGCCAGCGACGTCAGCCCCAGATGCGGGTGCACGTCGAACAGATCCGGGTCGAGGCTGCCCGGCATGACGAAATTATCGACCAGGATCAACCGCACGGCGAGGACGCTTTCCAGGTTGAAGGGGAACCACGACCAGGAGGTTGTTATCGACCAGTTGCTGGCTGACGCGGCACAATTCTGCGCTTGTCAGCGTAACACCCGCCCGACGCAGCATGTCGATCAGACGCGTGAGACTCCTGCGGCCGTCGGCGAGTTCGAGCAGCACATGGCCGAGTTCGTCGATCTCGACCGCGGTGGCGCAACCTCTCCGCGCGTCCCAGCGATGGACGAAGTGGAGTTGGTCGCGCCGGAGAACCGAAAGGTCGCTTGCGGGAGAATCGAGGGCCGTCGCGAGCAGAAGCGGGTTGCAGCTCATCTCGTTCCGGATCAGTCCGGTTGCTCGCCGCACCACGCTTGCCGGCGCTACGGTAGCCTTCGATCGCATGACTTCGCGATCGTTGGTTCCGGCAGGGACCTTGGCATGGTTGTCCTTCAGAGCCAGAAGCGCGCGCTCGTGATGCAAGGCATCGCGCACCAGCGCGTGCAATGGATCGTCCGCGCGCAGCCAGCCCTCGATGAAGCCGGAAATCACCTCGAGCTTGTCGGATTGCGTCGTCCGTTTCGCGACCCGCAGGGCGGCGGCGGTCTTGCCGTAGGCTGCGAAGATCGGGACGCTGATCTTAAGCCTGTCGAGCAATTTGAAGGTCAGCGGTAGCAGCAGCCGGATGTCGTTGTGACGGACCTTCAGCGCCAGCCCAGCGAACAGCCGAATTCGCTCGACGTCGAAGGACCGCCTGGCGTCGCCAGACCGGCAAAGACGTTCGAGCGCATCGGGATCGGCGACCGCCGCCGCCAGGGTGGCGTGAACATGCCGGGCGGCCGTTTCGGTCTTCCTAGGCATTCCGACACATCGATCTGGCGCGATCTAGCTGTCGCACGATGATTTCGTCGTCCAGTTCCGGCGACCAGTTGTACTCGAACGTGATGGCGCGCGGTGTCGCGCAGCTCAGAACCACAGCCAGAAGGTCGAACGTCGCCTCGTCAGCCAAGCCCGCGTGATCGTCCCATGCGGTCTCTGCCTGGATGTCGAACCCGGAAATGTGGATCTCCACCACCTTCTCCAGCGGCAAGCGGAGAATCTCACGCTCGGCCTCGAAGTTCATGTTCATCGCGCTGATCCTGAAGTGGGCAAGATCGAGCAGCATGCCCACGCCGGAGCGTCGGTGGAACTCGGCGACGAAGTCGACGATCGACATCGTGCTGCCGGGAATGGCGAAGTACTGAGGCGAATTCTCGACGATCAGCGGCACCGAAAATCGCTTCTGCAACCTGGTGATGTTGGCGCAGGCGTTTTCGAGAACATCCTCACTGAGTTGCGGGCAGACGGTGTAGGTCAGGGTCGTGGGCTCGTGCAGAGCGCTGCCAGGAAGCGGGTCGGCGGAAATGAATGCCAGATGCTCCCCGATCCAGGGCGTGCCGGTCAGCTCGACCTGGGCCGCGATCGCATCGAGCGTGGCGGGCGCTGGTGGCACGAAGCCGGCGATCGACATGCTTGCGCAATGGAGGATGATCGGCGCGATGTTCTTCGTCTTGAGAGCCGAGGGATCGTGGCGAAGCAGCTCGAACGGCAGCTCGATGTAGTCCAGCAGGCCTGGATATCGCTCGACGAGCGGCAAGACACCGGGGCCCTGCGCCATGCCGATAAGCACAGGTTGCCGGGCGGACGTCCTCCGACGCCGAAACTCTCCCGTGGCCTCGTGGCGCATCGGCTCCCTCGTCGCGAGGATACATCTAACCTGGCGGACCGCGTCGCGCCGCCTGTTCGGTCGCAGAGAGCTCAGTCGTACTTGTAACCGTTCTCGCCACGCGCAACGGAGGAGACCTTGGCGACCGTGATCGTCAGTTGGCCCTTCTTCAGGCACTGTTGAATGCGTTTGATCTTGGCGGGATCGAGCTTCAACGACATCTTGAGATTGCCGCCGGCACTTGCAGCGGCGCGCTTCGGGCTCTTGGCCATGACCAGACTCCCAAAAATAAATCTGACGAAATCACCGCAAGGTTAGCAACTCGAGATTGTATCGTCAATCGAATTCGGGCCCGCCCACCAGGTGCTTGCGCCGCTCCGTCTTGCCGATTCAGTAACGCATCAGCTCGGCGACCGGTCCGTGCACTCGGCCGCCGGCCACGTCATATTGCATCTGCGCGGGCAGAAAGCGGACAATCGGTTCCTGCGCCGGCATCAACGTGATGTTGATCTTCCAATCGAGTGCTTGGTCCGCTGCCAGCACGACGTCATAGCGCGAGAGCATTGACGAGAGGATCGCGACGAGGAGCGACAGCGCGAGTTGACGGCCAACGCAGTATCTCGCGCCCAGCCCGAACGGGAAATACGCATACGTTGATGGCTTCCATCCGTGCCAGCGACCGGGATCGAGGACGTCGGCTTGCTGAAAGTCCCGGCTGTCGCGGTGCGCCACGAATGGCGACAGGAGGATCTCGCAGTTCGGCGGCAGCCGATGACCGAGCAACTGCGCTGGTCCGGTGGTGACCTTGACCATGATCGCATTCGGCGGCAGCAGACGCAGCACCTCGTGGATCACCGCCCGCAACAACGGTCGATCGCGATCACCGCGTTCGGATCGCTCCGCCAGTTCCAGCCGCAAGGCGCGTCTCAACCGGGGTTGCTGAGAGAGGATCAACAGAATCCAGGTGAGGGACACCGCGACCGGCTCACTGCTCGACATGAACAGCGTATTGGCCTGGGCAATGAGCTGGTCTTCCGTTGCGCTGCCGCGTGCAGTCGCATGGAGCCGTCCCATCATGCAGGCGTGCGCCGCAGCGTTGCCCTTCGCAACGTCCGCCTGGAACGCCAACATACGCGCGCGCAAAAGCCGGTCGAGCCTGGCGCCGGTCTGGATGAGCGTGCGCCGCTGCAAGAGGTTCGGCACCGTCGCTGCCGCCGAAACGGTGCGCCGCAACTCGAAATAGGACTGAATGAGACGGCCGAGCTCGAGATCGGTGTTGCCGAAGACGAGAAGCGACGAGACGTGCAGCGCCAGTCGCCGCATCTCGCTGAGGAGAGGGACATCATCTGCGAGCCCGAGGTCCTCGGCGAACCGCTGCCAGGCTTGGGCAACGACTTGGTCCACGCCATGGGTGCACATGTCGTCGAGAGCTGTCCGCAGCAGTTGTTGCTGGGTGCCATGCTCCTCGCCTTTCATGCTGAACAGACCCGCGTTCAGCCGGCTGAGGGCCGGTGGGAGCGAGAATAGCTCGCCGACCGAGACGCCGGGGCCGAACAGGTCTGCGTCGCTCAGGACGTGCCTGGTCCCAGCTGGTCCAAACACCGCGACCGCAGCGGCGCAATCATGCTTTCGCGAGAACGCCGGGCCGCGCTCTGTCACGACCACGATGTCGCCCGCCGCTGCATGGGCCGCGCGCAGGAACGAAAGCGGGTCGCTGCGAAGGCCTTCGGGATCGATGAAACGCGGAATTGAAGCGCATACGGTCACGTGCACAACCTGCCGGCCACACTTTACCGGGGAGAGCTACGAAGCAATGATCGCAGACAAGGCGCGCTTGGTCCATGGGCGCAAATCCGGGCCGTGGTGGCTACGGAGTACCGGGTACCCGCCTGCGCAGGATGACGGTCGCGTTGGCCAGGGCACGGATTCCCGCAATGTCGCCACGGTCCATCCCGCCGTCGCTCTCCGACAAGTCCCGCCGAATCCGCCCCTGATTTGAACCTCAGTCCATTTCGCGGCGTCAAATCCCCGGAATTTGCAGTCGGCGCCGCCGATCATGGCGCCGGAGAGGGGCTAGAAATCAGATGGATGCAGCAAAGACGCCGGGCATCTTCGTCCACCAATATGCGGGGCTACCGCATGGTCCGGCTTTCGAACACTGGCGCGAGCGGGCCTTCGGGTCCTGCGGCGTCGACATCGGGCCGAGCCATGGCGACAGCATCGATTGCCGGCTCCAGGTCAGCGTGGTCGACAATATCGCGCTGGCCATTCCGGAAGGCGCCTCCGCGCAATACTCACGCACGCAGAGCCACCTCGCCGACGGCAGCGACGATCTCGTGCTGATATCGGCGCATGCGGGCCTCGTTCGCGTCGGGCAGAACAGCCACACCGTCGAGCTCGCGCCCGCGCAGATGGTGCTCGTCGACATGGGCGTCACCGGCACCGTCGGCCACACCGACGACGACCGCTTCACCACCATCCGCATGCCGCGCCGCGCGTTGCTCGACATCAATCCGCGCGCCGAGGAGAAGCTGTCGCAGGTGCTCTCCGACGGTGCGGTCGCCGAGACGATCTTTCGCTACCACGCGCTCGCCGCCCATCACGCGCCGCATCTCGACGCCGTCGGCCAGCGCCTGACCGCGCAGCACATGGTCGATCTCGTCGGCCTGCTGCTCGGCACCGATGCGGAGCATGCAAGCCTTGCGCGCGGCCGTGGACATGCGGCGGCCCGCCTCGATCTCATGCGCGCCGACGTGATGGCCGCGCTCGGCCGCAACGATCTCTGCCTGTCCGAAGTTGCGACGCGCTCAGGCTTGAGCCCGCGCCAGGCGCAGCGCCTGTTCGAGCAGGCCGGCACCACCTTCACCGAATTCGTGCTGGAGCAGCGCTTGCTGCTGGCGCGAAAGCTGCTCGGCGATCCCCGCGCGCGGGCACGCAAGATCAGCGACATCGCGCATTCCTCGGGTTTTTCCGATTTGTCCTATTTCAACCGCGCCTTCCGCAAGCGTTTTGGCGCGACGCCGTCGGAATTGCGCGAAGCCTGAGCCCGCGATTTTGCGCAGCGGCGCGGCGTTGCTGCAGTTGGTTGAACCGGAGGAATGAGCTATATCTGTCCATGCGGGCAGATCACCGGATTCCCTCGAACAACGAAGTCAACGGACATGGCGCGTATCGTCGTGCTCGGCGCCGGGTTTGCAGGTCTGTGGGCGGCCATCGGCGCCGCGCGCAAGCGCGACGAGATCGGCGCTGGCAGCGACATCGAGATCCACCTCGTCGACCGCAATCCCTATCACAACATCCGCGTGCGCAATTACGAGGCCGATCTCAGCGAGGTCGCACTTCCGCTTGCGCAACTGCTTGACCCGATCGGCATCACGCACGGCATCGGCGAGGTCGAGGCCATCGATCCGGCGCGTCGCCAGATATCGCTGGTCACGAGCGGCGGCGACGAGACGCTGGCCTATGACCGGCTGGTGCTTGCGCTCGGCAGCGAAGTGATGCGTCCCGACATTCCAGGCCTTGCCGATCATGCCTTCGATGTCGATACCTATGCCGCAGCGCTCCGCCTCGAAAATCATCTCGCCGCGCTCGGGCGCAGCGCGCCGTCGCCGGGGCGTTCGACGATCGCAGTAGTTGGCGCCGGCTTCACCGGCATCGAGGTCGCGGCCGAGATGCCGGACCGGCTGGGGCACGCCGGCATCACCGGCAGCCGCCGCATCATCCTGGTTGATCCGAATCCGGCTGTTGGCGCCACCATCGGCGCGCATGCGCGTCCCGTCATCGAGACGGCGCTGGCCTCGCTCGACGTCGAGACGCGGCTCGGCGTCCGCGTCGGATCGGTCGAGGCCGCCGGCATTCATCTGAACTCGGGCGAGTTCATCCCGGCCCAGACGGTAATCTGGTGCGCCGGAATGCGCGCGAGCCGGCTGGCTGCGAGTTTTCCGGGCGCACGCGATCGTCTCGGACGCCTGTTGGTCGATCCGTTCATGCGCGTTGCCGATCTGCCCGGCGTGTTCGCTGCCGGCGACGTCGCCTCCAGCGTGGTCGACGGATTGCATCCGACCGTGATGTCCTGCCAGTTCGCCCGCCCCATGGGCCGCTTCGCTGGACACAATGTCGTTGCCGATCTCTTGGGCCAACCGATGCTGCCGCTGCGGATCGACTGGTACGTGACCGTGCTCGATCTCGGCGGCTGGGGCGCGCTCTACACGGAAGGCTGGGATCGCGAGGTGCGCAGCACAGGCGCGGCCGCGAAGGCGACCAAAGAGACCATCAACCGCAAGCGCATCTATCCGCCGCTGACCGGGAGCAAGGGCGATCTCTTCGGCGCCGCAGCGCCGACGGTGCAGGCACCGCCGCCGACCTATGGGGCGCCGCGTCGTTGAGATGGGCCGTGCATCCACCCAAGCCAAGCAATACGCCAGAACGCACCAGCGTTGCACGTGCCCCACCGCGGCCGGATCAGGCGGCGGTCTGGTGTGAGGGATTGCAATCGAGTTCCCTGATCCTCCCGGCGTCATCAAACGCAAAAAGCGCATTCATGACACCAGCTCTCGTGACGTACGAGATCATGGTCCCGTCGTTCGAAGGACTGAGATCGTCTAATGCGCCTGCCGGATGTTCCCGGAGGCGATCGACCCAATAGGCCCACAGTGCCTCGCGGCTGGTAATGATTTTGCCGCCGCTGCCGCAGCCGCAGCGAACCACGGCATCTTCGGCAAACATGTCCAGGATCGCTTCGATATCGCCTGCGCGGTAGGCGTCAAGCCAGTCGATCGCGACGGCCATCGGGTCAAATGGCATATTTCTTCCCTAAGGGCCGACAAAACCTGCGATTTTAGGTTAAGCTTAACCCAGTTAAACTCTTTCTCTACTCGATTAATTGTATTTTAATACCCACCCCCGGCCTCGGCCATATGCCGAAATACATAGATGGCCGGGGCCGAGGCAGACGCCATGTTAGACAGGTCTGCGAAGCAGGGAATATTCAAGCGCATCCGGCTTGTGATCGTGGATCCACAGCCGATCGTTCTGCACGGGCTGAAGTCGATCCTCGGGGCACAGCAGGACTTCGACGTTGTCGCATCATGTCGCGATGGGACCAGCGGTCTCGAAGCCATTCGGAATTTGGTACCCGACGCCGCTCTTCTTGCTGACACCCTGCCAGATCTGCCGGCATCCGAGATCCTCGCTATTGGGCAAGCTGAGAATCTTTTCACGAGACTGGTGTTCTTTACAGAGTCCGAATCCGACCGGGATCTCATCGCAGCACTTGCTGCTGGCGCCTGCGGCGTAATTTCGAAGTGCGCGTCCCCCGCTGCTATGCTGCGACAACTGAGATTGATGACGAAGCGCAGTGTGTCGTCCCAGCAGTTCGATCTTTCGCCAACCGGCAAGGGAGCCGACGGCGGCGACAAAACTGAAAAGATGCTGGAGCAATTGACGCACCGGGAACGTCAAATTGTACGACTGGTATCAGAAGGAATGTCGAACAAGGAGATCGCACGCCAGCTGAACGTTTCGCCAGGGACGGTCAAAATACACCTGTACCACATATTTCAGAAGCTTGAGATCACCAACAGAACTGTGCTCGCGACCCTCGCGTTGCTGCGACACCCCTCCGGCTTCGGCACGCTCGTGCTGGCGTTTCTGGCGTTCACAATTGCGGACGACCTCAAGGCGTCGGAAGCGAACGACACCGTTCCGGATGACAACGGAATTGGCCACGCGGGAGAGCACGCCGAATATGAGCTCTGGAAGAAAGCCCGGCACCTCATCGTCGGGGAATCCGGCGAGACGCCGCCCACCCAGAAGGACTTTCTTGCCAAGCTGAGCCAGGTCACAAACCCGGCGGCGGCCATGGAGGTGCTGCGCGCGGCTGAGCACTCTGCAGGCTCGAAGCCGTGGAAAGACCACGGTCCGGTTGGATCGAGCACGCCCAATCTTCCTGCGCCTTTCCCGAGAGGTACCAGCGACCCGCAGCTTGGTGACCCGACCGCGGAACATCACATCTCGCGGCCTGCCAATCAGGCATTGATTCCCGCAGGATTTGGCACCTTCGCCACGCTCGCCGGTGCGCTGATCTACGCACTGAACGATTCCGCTCTTGCGGCGCAGCCGCACCACGCGGATCACGCGTCGATTGACAGCTTCGTGGTCGATGCCGGTGAGAATGCGACCACAAAACTGGCCGCGATCACCAATGCTGAGGTCAATCACGTCGACAATTCAGCCTCGGGTTTCCCTTCGCACGCTTCCCGCCAGCCTTCCGCGGTGGTCTCCACTGGAAACGAAAGCGTCGCTCCCGAAGGCGCTCGGAGCCAAATGAGTCATGGCGCCGAGGGTGACACCGTCCAAAAACCCGTTGGCTTGGAGCACGCTGGTGACGATGGCAGTATCGCCGGATATAGCCGCGATCAACTGATGGGCAGCAACGTTGATGAAAACGTTGTTTATCGCTCCCCGGCCCATTCCAATTCGACCTCTTCCTACTCTGCCTTCAATTTCGCATCTGGGTCGAGCAGGATCAATCTTGCGGCTTTCGGAGCGCTCACATGGCTGCATATGACGGCAGCAGGCAAGTCTATACCGCCACATACCCTCGCCTGGATCTACAACTCCGCAAGCAATGAAACGATCGTCTATGTGAATCCGACCGATCGTGTTCTTGATATCGGGGATCGCGGCCTGCTGGAAGTCCATCTGCAGGGGATCGTATCGATTGCGGAGTCGGATTTCGTCGACCAGCGAGATGGCGCGGTTGTCGCTATCACCTTGGAGAAGCTCCAGGAGGCGCTGACATCGGCGACCGCAATCGATGGGACTGTTCTGAGCACGGACAATGGCCATCCCAGCATCGGAGGGAGCGGGAGCACACTCGCGACGGCCGGCGTTTGGACCATTCCGGCCGACGATGGCTTGGGGTTCCATTTCGGGCAGGCTCGAACCGGCTCGGGGCAGGCGACGAGATTCAGAACTTTCACGAGCGATTCGGCGGCGGCAACGGAAGAGAGCGATGGTGCGTCTGCCGTGTCGCCTCGGGGATCATCAATCGTGCCTGCTCCTGGCGCGACGGCTGTGGCAGTTGAAAGCCTCACATTGAAGAGTGAGCCGATCAATGCGGGCACCGGCATTTCATCGACCACGCCAAACGTCGAACCGAGCGTCGCAACGCCCGCTAGCGCGGACCGCGGTCCCTCGCAGCACGCTTCGGAGCCTGGGTCTGCAAAGGCGGCAGCCACGGAGCCGACTGAAGCCGACATCAAACCGGGCAATGGCGCCGAGCACGACGCCCCGGCTTCGGACTCTGCGCGAAAGTCCACGAAGACGGCAGAATCAGGCGGCGTGGAGCACGGCAAATCCGGGCACTCAAGCTCTGCAAACGCACCGGCAGCCGAGATTGTCGAACCGAGCGTCGCAACGGCCGCTGACGCGGGCCGCGGTAACGCGCAGCATACTTCGGAGCCCGGGTCTGCAAAGGCGCCGGCCACGGAGCCGACTAAAGCCGGCGTCAAGCCGGGCAACGGCGTCGGCAATAACGCCGAGCATCACGCTCCGGCTTCGGATGCTGCGCCACGGTCCACGAAGACGGCAGAATCAGGCGGCGTGGAGCACGACAAATCCGGGCACTCGAGCTCTGCAAACGCGCCTGAAGCAGCCGACATTGTCGAGCCAGGCGTCGTAACGACCGGCAGCGCGGGCCGCGGTAATTCGCAGCATGCTTCGGAGCCAGGATCTGCAAAGGCGGCAGCCACCGAGTCGAGTGAAGCCGGCGTCAAACCGGGTAACGGCGTCGGCAATGGCGCCGAGCATCACGCTCCGGCTTCGCACTCTGCGCGAGAGTCCGCGAAGACGGCCGAACCAGGCGGCGTGGAGCACGGAAACTCCGCGCACTCAACTTCTGCAAACGCACCGGAAGCAGTCGACATTGTCGAGCCGGGCGTCGTAACGACCGGCAGCGCGGGCCGCGGTAATTCGCAGCATGCTTCGGAGCCAGGATCTGCAAAGGCGGCAGCCACGGAGCCGACTGAAGCCGGCGTCAAACCGGGCAACGGCGTCGGCAATGGCGCCGAGCATCACGCTCCCGCTTCGGACAAGTCCGGGAAGACGGCAGAACCAGGCGGCGTGGAGCACGGAAACCTCGGGCACTCAAGCTCTGCAAACGCACCGGAAGCAGTCGACATTGTCGAGCCGGGCGTCGCAACGACCGGCAGCGCGGCCCACGGTAACGCGCAACACGCTTCGGAGCCGGGGTCTGCAAAGGCGGCAGCCACCGAGCCGACTGAAGCCGGCGTCAAACCGGGCAACGGCGTCGAGCATCACGCTCCGGCTTCGGACTCTGCGCGAGAGTCCGCGAAGACGGCAGAACCAGCCGGCGTGGAACATGGAAACTCCGGGCACTCAAGCTCTGCAAACGCACCGGAAGCAGTCGACATTGTCGAGCCGGGCGTCGCAACGGCCGGCAGCGCGGCCCACGGTAACGCGCAACACGCTTCGGAGCCAGGGTCTGCAAAGGCGGCAGCCACCGAGCCGACCGAAGCTGGCGTCAAGCCGGGCAACGGCAATGGCGCCGAGCATGACGCTTCGGCCTCGGAGATTGCGCAAGCGTCGACGAACACGGCAGAACCAGGCGGCGCGGAACATGGAAACTCCGGGCACTCTACCTCTGCAAACGCACCGGAAGCAGCCGACATTGTCGAGCCGGGCGTCGGCAGTACGGGTCGCGGTAATTCGCAGCACGCGTCGGAGCCAGGGTCTGTAACGGCGCCAGCCACAGAGTTGATTGAAGCAGGCTTTATAACGGGCAACGGCGTCAGCAATGGCGCCGAGCATCACGCTCAGGCTTCGGATGCTGCGCCAGGGGCAGCGAAGACGGCGGAATCAGACGGCGTGGAACATGGCAACTCCGGGCACTCCACCTCTGCAAGCACAGCGGTAGCAGCCGATATTGTGGAGCCGGACGTCGCAGCCGGCGGCAACGCCGGAAGTGGTAACTCGCAGCACGCTGCGGAGCCGGGGTCCGCAAAGGCGGTCGCTACGGAGTCGGCTGAAGCTGATTTCATACCGGGCAACAATGACAATGATCAACACGCTCCGGCGCTGGACGCTGCGGCGGCAGTGACGACAGCAGAGCCTACCGTCGTGGAACACGGCAAATCGGGGCACGATTTACACGCGAGCTCTGCAGACGCGCCGGAAGCAGCTGACGTCGTCGAACCGAGCGTCGCAACCGGCGGCAACGCCCAGCAGGCTGCGCAATCTGCTGCGATCGCACCAGAGGCCGCACAGCCGGCTAAAGCTGCATCCGAGACGGGCGGCGCAGATAACGAGCTGGTGTTCCGCTTCGATAGCGGGACAGCTCCCCCCACGCTCGTCGCGGCAGTTGAGCTCAAACTGCCTAACAATCCGATCAATCCGCCTGGTCTGCTCGATCAGCGAGAGGGCCTCGAGGTGATCCTCAGCCTCGTCCCTCCTGGACTGGACGAACAACACGCGGCCAACCACGGCAATAGCGGTCCACATCATTCCGTTGTACCTGCGCATCATGATTTGCTGATCTGAAGCATTGCATTCGGGGCGCGAGGCCCAGTATTGCACCCGCGATCTGAGAGAGCCCATCTACAAGTCCTTGCGTTGCCCGTCGGGCAAAACACCCACCCGACGGGTCAATCCGCACAGCCACAAATATTCCACTTTACCGAAATTCGGAAATGGCGTATGTGTCGCGTCAACCCGGCCCAAGGAAGAGGGCGTATCGCGATCGTCACGAACGCGGGCCGGGCGGCGGTGGACGTGGGTCACATCGGCGCGAAGTGCTTCGCAGGGCGGGCAACCGTGAGTGAAAACGTCGCGCGCACGACCGGTGGGATCTGCGTACGGCAAAATCGTGTGGTCCTGACGCCCGGGGTCTGTGCGTCAAGGCTCGTGGTGATGCGTGTGGCTCAACCGGGCCCTCGTGTCAGTCATCCGCGAGACGACGGGGGCAATAGTGCATCGCTCCCCGGGGAGATCACGACATAAGCCGTAAAGCCACTGCGCAGGGAAGGCCGGATGTCCTGGCTACACCTGTATGCCACTGTGCAGATTTTCTATCTGCAACCTCGCACAGTGGACCGCGGGTGCCAGCCGGCACCCGGTCTTCCCTGCGCCCTCTTTCAATTGAGGGCAGGCGGACGAAGCAAAGCTCGGGCGAAAAGATGCCGCGGGAGCGCGAAGGTGTGTCTCTTGCTGAAAGCAAAATACCAATGTCACCACACGCGCAAATCGTCGACCGTCACCCTGAGGTGCTCTTCATGGGCGCAGCGCGCCCACGAAGAGCCTCGAAGGGCGACGCCGAGCTGCATCGGGGCCGTGCATCCTTCGAGGCTCCGCTTGCGCTGCTTCGCAACGCAAGCTTCGCACCTCAGGATGACGGCATCAGCAGCTCGAAATGATGGATTGGATGCGCCTGTGCTCACCAATAACAGGCATACCCCAGACATGAGAAAGCGCCCGTGGGGGGCGGGCGCTTTCTGTAGTCGACTTGGGGTTGGGGTCGTCTACATATCCACACGGCGACTTTGGGGGGCTGGTAAAGAGCCGCGTGAATTCCTGAAACTCATATCTCCTTAGCGAACGAGGGACGCGTTCGAGCTGGTGATAACAACCGGCTTGCCGGCCTTGATGACGCGGGCCGTCTGGGTCAGACCATCATCCGAACCCGTGCGTGCCGTGATGCCGAAGCCTGCCACCGCGATCCCTGCGACGAGGGCCACGACCACGATCTTCAAGTGGGTCGAGCGATCTGCGCTGTAAATCGAGTGGTTCATGGAAGGCTCCTGCCGCCATCTACCCGAAGTAGTCGCCGCCCTGTTCAGGCAGGTTCATGCTTCCGGTGCCCAACAACCTAGTATTGGGGGGATTCGTTCCCAAGGGGCGATCACAAGAGCGTGACACGACGTGAAAGATCGCGATCAAAGGCGACCCTTGATCGTGCAATTTTGTAATTATTTCAACGCCGTAATGTGCTTCTAGGGCGCCTTGTCAGCATTTGGTCGACAAGGCACCAGGAACTCAAAAACTATTTGCCTGTGGCCGAAAAACACACGGCTTCTTAAGGCAAATCAGACGCTTCCGACCGTTTTCAATCTCGCCCTGGGATGGATTTCGGCCTGTGACAACACGGTCGTCTGGGCCCGGAACCGCTCGACCAGAGAGCGCACGAAGGGACGAATTGCCGCAGAGGTGACCAGCACCGGTGCTTCGCCTTCCCGTGCGGCGCGCTCGAAGGCCTCGCGCACGGCGGTCATGAACTCCGACAGTTTCGAGGGCTGCATCGCGAGGCTGCGCTCCTCGCCCTGGCCGATGATGGATTCGGCAAAGGCCTGCTCCCAGCGCGCCGACAGCGCGATCAGCGGCAGATAGCCGTTGTAGGAGGTGTTTTGCGCGCAGATCTGCCGTGCCAGCCGGGCGCGGACGTGCTCGACCATGGTCGCGGGATTGCGCGAGAAGGCGAGCGAGTCCGCGATGCCTTCGAGGATGGTCGAGAGGTCGCGGATCGAGATGCGCTCGGCGAGCAGGAGTTGCAGCACGCGCTGGATGCCGGAAACCGTGACCTGTCCGGGGACGATGTCCTTGACCAGCTCGCCCTGCTCCTTCGGTAGCTCCTTGAGCAGCTTCTGCACCTCGCCATAGGAGAGCAGGTCCGACATGTTGGCCTTGAGCAGCTCGGTGAGGTGGGTCGAGAGCACGGTCGCGGCGTCGACGACGGTGTAGCCCTTGAGCGAGGCCTCTTCCTTGAGGCTGGCATCGACCCAGGTCGCGGGCAGGCCGAAGGTCGGCTCGGTGGTGTGGATGCCGGGCACCTGCACCTGGCTGCCGCCGGGGTCCATGACCATGAACTGGTTCGGCCAGATCTTGCCGGTGCCGGCGTCGACCTCCTTGATCTTGATGATGTAGGTGTTGGCCTCGAGCTGGACGTTGTCGAGAATGCGCACCGCCGGCATCACAAAACCCATCTCGATCGCGAGCGAGCGGCGGAGCGCCTTGATCTGCTCGGTGAGGCGGTCGGTACCGTCGGGGCCGTTGACGAGCGGCAGCAGCGCGTAGCCGAGCTCGATCTTGAGGTCGTCGATCTTCAGAGCCGCCGAGATGGGCTCTTCGGCCGCGGCGGCGCCCGGGGCACCCGGCGTTCCCGCAGCAGGTGCGGTCTTGGCAATTTCGTCAGCCCTTGCCGTCGCCCGGTTGCGGTTGCGGGCGTGCCAGGCGAGCGCGCCGGCGCCGGCGCCGAGCGCCAGGAAGGGGATGGTCGGAATGCCCGGCAGCGCCGCCAGCACCAGCATGACCGCCGCGGACATCGCGAGCGCCTGCGGATAGCCGGAGAACTGCTTCATCAGCGCCTTGTCGGCGGCGCCGGAGACGCCGGCCTTGGAGACGAGCAGGCCGGCCGCGGTCGAGACGATCAGCGCCGGCACCTGGGTGACGAGGCCGTCACCGACGGTCAGCAGCGTGTAGCTGCGCCCGGCGTCGGCGAAGGAGAGGCCTTGCTGCGCCACGCCGATGATCATGCCGCCGACGACGTTGATGAAGACGATCAAAAGGCCGGCGATGGCGTCGCCGCGGACGAATTTGGAGGCACCGTCCATGGCGCCGAAGAAACCGCTTTCGTCCTCCAGCTCCTTGCGCCGGTGCTTGGCGACCTTCTCGTCGATCAGGCCGGCGGAGAGGTCGGCGTCGATCGCCATCTGCTTGCCGGGCATGGCGTCGAGGTGGAAGCGCGCGGCGACTTCGGCGATGCGGCCCGAACCCTTGGTGATGACGACGAAATTGACGATGATCAGGATGGCGAAGACGATGATGCCGATGACGAAATTGCCGCCCATCACGAAGCTGCCGAAGGCTTCGATGACGTGCCCGGCGGCATCCGTGCCCTCGTGCCCGTGCGACAGGATCAGGCGGGTCGAGGCCATGTTGAGCGACAGCCGCAGCATGGTCGAGATCAGGAGGACGGTCGGGAAGGCGGAGAATTCCAGCGGCGCCTGGATGAACAGCGAGGTCATCAGGATCAGGATCGAGAGCGTGATCGAGATCGCCAGGAACAGGTCCAGCACGATCGCCGGCAGCGGCAGGATCAGCACCACCAGGATGGTGAGGACGCCGAGCGCCAGCGCGATATCGCCGCGCCTGAGGATGTTGCCGACCTCGGCAAGGGTGGGGAAGCCGGCGTTCGTGCTGCCTACGCCCTGTCCCGCGGTGACGTCGACCATGGTAGCTGCTCCCCCGCGCGGCTGACGTCCGCGCGCCCCAATTGTCTGCGCGGCGGCCGGAGGGCCGCCGTTCCGAAAGTGAGGCACCGCACTGGCGTCCACGGGGGGACCTCCCGTTCTACGCGGCTGACGACACTCGACTTCACCCGGCAATTCTTGCCGGGTGTATGGTTAGCAAAGGGTTAACGGAGGGTGCGGCAGGAGGTCAGACCGGGGTATTTGGGCCACGGATGTCATTCCGGGCTCGCGCTGCGCGCCCCGGAATGACCGTTGAGGGGAGGTCGGCCTACTTCGCCTTCTCCATCTTCGTCACCGTGTACCCTGAGGCCACCTCCTCGGCCTCGAAGGTCACCTTGTCGCCGACCTTCACCTGTTTGAGCCAAGCGGGGTCCTTGACGCGGTAGACCATGGTCATGGGCTCGTCCATGCCGAGGCTCTTGGCGGGGCCGTGCTTGAGCGTGATCTTGCCGGCGCTCTCGTCGATCTTCTTGACCTCGCCGCTGATCGAGGCTGCCTGCGCCGTGCCGGCGGCGAAGGTCAGGCCGAGCGTCAACGCGAGCGCGGCCGTGATGCGGGTGATCGATTTACTGATCGATTTCATGGCTCTCTCCATTGCTTCAGTTCACAGTGACGTGGCCGACCATGCCGTAGTCGCGATGGCCGGGGATCAGGCAGGAAAATTCGAACGTGCCGGCCTTGGTGAACTTCCAGAGGACCTCGGCCGTCTTGCTCGGTGCGAGGCGCACGCCGTTGGGTTCGTCGTGCTCCATGTGCGGATGCTTCTTCATCACCTCGGCATGCGCGAGGTTCTCCTTCGTGGTGGCAAGCAGGAATTCATGGTCCTCCTTGCCGACATTGCGCAGCACGAAGCGGATCTGCTCGCCGCGTTTGACCTCGATCTTGGCGGGGGCGTAGTCCATCTCGTTCAACAGGATCTCGATGGTGCGCGCGGGCTGCTTGGGATTGCCGGGCTCGCCGGCCGAAAAGCTGCCGTGATCATGCTTGTCGTGGCCAAGGGCCGGTGCGATTGAAAGCGCAGCCAGCGCGAGTGCGAGTTTGATTGTCGTCTTCATCTTGTTCTCCAGTTGGTGGTTCATCGAACCGCTCACATCTTCATCTTGTGGGCGGGCGTGGCGGGCTGCCGCACCGGTCCCGCATCGGGTGCCTCGACCTCGTAAGCGACGGTGCCTTGCGGGAATTTGTAGGGGCCGGGATCGCGATAATCGTCGCGCGCGAGGTCCTCGCGGATCTTCATTACCGTGAACATGCCGCCCATCTCGATCGGGCCGAACTGGCCGGTGCCAGTCATCATCGGCAGCGTGTTGTCGGGCGCGGGCATCTCCATGTTGCCCATCGCCATGCCGGAGGAGCCCATCGCCATCGCATCCGGTGCGAGCTTGCCGACGGCTCTGGCGAGGTCCTTGCGCGACACGCCGATCAGATTGCGCACCTCGTGCCCCATCGCGTTCATGGTGTGGTGCGACTTGTGGCAGTGGAACGCCCAGTCGCCGGGATTGTCGGCGAGCACGTCGAACACCCTGACAGCGCCGACCGGCACGTCGGTGGTCGTCTCCGGATATTGCGCGCTCTCGGGAATCCAGCCGCCGTCGGTGCAGGTCACCGCAAAGCTATGGCCGTGCAGATGGATCGGGTGATTGGTCATGCTGAGATTGCCGATGCGCACGCGCACTCTGTCGCCGAGCCGCACCGGCAGCGGATCGATACCCGGAAACACCCGCGAATTCCAGGTCCACATGTTGAAGTCGGTCATCTCGTTGACCTGCGGCAGATAGGTGCCGGGATCGACGCGATAGGTGCTCATCACGAAGACGAAGTCGCGGTCGACGGGCCGGAAGCTTTGATCGCGCGGATGCACGACGACCATGCCCATCATGCCCATCGCCATCTGGACCATCTCATCGGAGTGCGGGTGGTACATGAAGGTCCCGCTCTTCTTCATCTCGAACTCGTAGACGAAGGTCTTGCCGGGCTGGATGTGCGGCTGGGTCAGCCCGCCGACGCCGTCCATGCCGCTCGGAATGATCATGCCGTGCCAGTGCACGGTGGTGTATTCGGGCAATTTGTTGGTGACGAAGATGCGGATCTTGTCACCCTCGACCGCCTCGATGGTCGGTCCCGGCGATTGGCCGTTGTAGCCCCACAGATTGACCTTCATGCCTTCGGCGAACTCGCGCACGACAGGTTCGGCGACGAGATGGAATTCCTTCCAGTCGCCGTTCATGCGGAACGGCAGTGACCAGCCGTTCAGCGTGACCACGGGGCGATAGTCGGGTCCGCTGATGGGGTGCAAAGGCGGCTGCATCACCACCCTGTCCATGTGCGGCGCTTCCGGAATCGACGCGGCCTGGACGCGGCCGCTGATGGCCGATGCGCCGGCAAGCGCGGCGGTGCCCAAAAATCCTCGACGGGAATACATGCTGGCCTCCCTCTCAGTGGCCGCCATCGGCAGGCGCTGCCGCGGCGATGGTGGTTGAATTGTCGCCGCCCGAAGAAGGCGCGCCGCCGCCATTGACGGCGGTCTGCAAGTCGGACTGGGCGAGGAAGAATTTTTGCCTGGCGTCGATCGCGCCGCGCAGTGACGCCAGGCGCTGACGCGCCTCGGTGAGCAGGGCGAAGATGTCGACCTGCATGCTGGAGAAGCGCAGCTGCATCTCCTCGGTGATGATTTTTCGCAAGGGCAGGATCTCGCGCTGGTAGTGGCTGGCGATGTCGTAGGTGGATCGGTACGCGCGATAGGCGTCACGTGCTTCCGAGCGAACGTTCACGGCGCGCTCGGTGAGGCGGTTGAAGGCGAGGCTGTAGGTCTCCGTCGCCTGCCGCACGCGCACCTCGCCGCCGTCGAAGATCGGGATCTGGAACTGGACATCGAAACCACGTTCGCGGAACGGCGCACCTTCCGGATCCTGGGTGCGGCGGGAGATTCCGGCGAGATCGAGCAGCGTCACGAAGCGTGTCGCTTCAGTGAGATTCAACGACTTCGCCAGCGCCGTCAGCTCGAGCCGCGCGATCTGCAAGTCGATGCGATGGGCCACCGCGTCGGCTTCGATCGAGGGCAACGCCTGCGGCCGGCGCGGCAGTGGCGGCAGCTGGTTGGGCAGGCGGAAGTCGAGGCCGTCGTCCCACAGCCCCATCAGGCGCGCCAGTCTTTCGCGGCCGCTCGTCGCCGCCTGCCGAGCGGTCGCGAGGTCGGCGGTGGTCTCGGCATAAAACACCTGCTCGCGCGCCTGGTCGAGCTTGTTGATCGAGCCGGTTTCGCCGAGCTTGACCGCAAGCTGCGCGGTCGATTCCGCCGTAGACTTCGCGTCCGTCAGCAGCACCACCATCTCGTTGCCGGCAACCGCGCCGACATAAGCGCGGCGCACGTCCGCGGCGAGCCGCAGCGTCGCCAGCGCGGCACGCAACTGCGCCTGCCGAAAACGCTCGCGGGCGATGTCGGAGCGGAACGGCAGGGTTGCGAGTGCGAGGATGTCGCCGACCACCTGGCGCTCGATTTCGCTGGCGCCATTGCCCGAGATTCGCGAGATCGAGAACACGGGATTGGGCGGCAGGCTTTGCTCCACCAGGTCGGTCTCGGCCAGCGCCAGCTCGTTGTAGGCGGCCTGCAATCCCTTGTTGTTGAGCAGCGCCATCTGCACGGCGCTCTCGCTGGTCAGCGTGCGCGCCAGCAGCTGGCGAACGCGCGCATCGACCGCGCCGGCTCCCTCGGCCGTCAGCACGAAGGCGACGTCCTTGTTGATGGTCTGGCTGGTCAGCTCCGAGACGGCATTCATGCCGCTGTCGGGTGAAAATGCGGCGCAGCCGGAGAGTCCGAACGCAGTGAGCACGAGCAGGCCCCGCGCAAAATGGTGTGCCATGGCGCGCTCCTACCGGTCTTGCTTCGGCTGCGGCGCGACGGCGTCGTTGCGGTCGCGCCATGGTGCCGGCGTCGCGGGCCGCAGGCCGGTATAGGGCGCGATCGTCGACCGATAGCCGACAGGTGCCACCTTTGCCGCGGGATCGGCGGGATCGGCGCCCGCGACCTGCGTGGTTGCCGGCATGCAGCCGGACAACGCCAGCGCAATCACGGCCAGCAGGGGCCAGTTAAATGAAAAGCGTCGTCCCCGCGCCGCGGATGCGGCCGCGGACTTCGCTCCGGAAAGCGTAAGCATGAGTCATCCCTGATCTGTCGTAGGACCACAGGTTCGCGCGCGCGGATGCGCGTGCGGCCTGACGTCGTCGCGTCAGATCAGGCGATGGGGGGACGGTAGTGCTGGGGCGGCGCCGTGCTATGCAGGCTGGCCACGATCTCGGGCGCGCAGATCGACATCGGCCGGACCGGTGTGGTCAAGCCGGGCAGATCCGCCGGCAGCGCGCTCACGCACATCATCGCGCAGCACGGGCCCACCGTTCCCTTGCCATCGTGATGCGGAGCGGGAGCGTCCTGTGCGGCGGTCTGGTGGTGCGCATGCGGTCCGGCGTGGTCATGCGAGGCGCCGTCATGCACGTGACCGGGCTGCATCTGGTGATGCACGGGCACGAGATCGGCGAGGAGCGCCTCGTCAAGGCACGGTGCGGGACCACTGCCCCAGGCTAGGCTTGCGGCCGGCGCGAGCACGCAGAACAGATAGGCGAGGGCGATGATCCGCCCCACCCTGATCCGCATCGATCGCGTCAATCGCAACAGCATTCTGCCAATAGACTCCTCGCGCGGCAATGTTGCACACGCGGATTGCAAACTAATGGCAAAACGCGCATCCGCCAAGCTCGTTTTACCGCAGTGCACCGCGCATGCCCAATATATCGCCACGCTGCTTGACCGTGTGGCGAGCCGCGGGTCATGGTCCGGCCTGTGCACGCACCAAATCATCCAGGACACATAGCTGATACATTCACCCCTGATTCGCGTCAGGCCTGGATACGGCTCGTCATTGCGCTTCTGATCGGCTCGATCGGCGGCGTCGGCATGTGGGCGATCGTGGTGATGATTCCCGCGGTCCAGGCCGAATTCGCCGCCACGCGCGGCGCGGTGTCGCTGGCCTTCACCCTCATGATGTTCGGCTTCGGGCTCGGCGGCGTGATTGCCGGCAAGATTACCGATCGGTTCGGCATCGTGTCGGCGATGGCGATCAGCATCGCCTTCCTCGGCATTGCGAACACGCTGGCCGGGCTTTCGACCCAGCTCTGGCAGTTCGTGGCGGCCTATTTCCTGATCGGGCTCGGGACGTCGGCGACCTTCGCGCCGCTGATGGCGGAGGCCTCGCACTGGTTCGAGCGCTATCGTGGCCTCGCCGTGACCATCGTCGCCAGCGGCAATTATGTGGCCGGCACGATGTGGCCGCCGCTCGTGAATGGGGGCCTGCAGACGATCGGCTGGCGTTACACTCACATCGGCATCGGCCTTGTTTGCGTGAGCCTGATGACCATCCTGGTGCTGGTCCTGCGCGCGCAGATGGGGAACGACCATATCCGCGATCATGCCAATGCGCCGCCGCCGCGGGTTGATCTCAAGCTGTCGACCAACACGCTGACGGTGCTGCTCTCGATTGCCAGCATTTCCTGCTGCGTCGCCATGGCGATGCCGCAGGTGCACATCGTCGCCTATTGCGGTGATCTCGGCTACGGCGTGGCGCGCGGCGCCGAGATGCTGTCCCTGATGATGGCCTGCGGCATCGTCAGCCGAATCGGCTCGGGCTTCCTCGCCGACAAGATCGGGGGCATCCACACGCTGCTGCTCGGATCGCTGGCGCAGGGCTTTGCGCTGGTGTTCTATCTGTTCTTCGACAGCCTCGCCTCGCTCTATCTGATCTCTGCGATGTTCGGCCTGTTCCAGGGCGGCATCGTGCCGAGCTACGCCATCATCGTGCGCGAGGCGATGCCGGCGGGCGAAGCCGCAACCCGCGTCGGCATCGTGATCTTCGCCTCCGTGTTCGGCATGTCCTTCGGCGGCTGGGTGTCGGGTGTGATCTTCGATGCGACGGGATCTTATGCAGCAGCGTTTGCGAACGGCGTCGCCTGGAACGCCGTCAATATCGGCATTGTCCTGGTGCTGCTGATCCGCTCGCGGATGAATTCGGTCAAGGCCGGACCGGATTTGCAACCTAAACCGCCTGTCCGGCCTTCAGCAGCGAACACCCGGTGATCTTGTAGTTCCCGTCCGCCTGCTGCTCGAGCGTGTAGAGCGCTTCCCAGGCCTCGCCATTGGCGTCGACGATGTGAACATGCTGGGCGATCTGATTGCCTTCGCTCTTGCTCTCGCCAAATTCAAAACTCTTGTGCCGGTAGACCGGCGCGTAGCCGTTTTGCACCATGGCCATGAAGATGTCGGGTGCGGGGAAGATCTCCTTGATCGCGGGGGCGGCATAGGAATATGCGGCGCTCGCATCGTCGCGGACGAAGGCCTGTTCCTGGGCGCGGATGACGCCCTGCGCCGTGGCGACATCGTCGGCACATGCCGGAGCGGCGCTGAGGGCGATCACGAAGGCGACGAGCAAGGCGGCAATGCGCATGACTGGCTCCGCGTTGAAATCCTGGCGGTGCCGATCCTAGCACGCGCCACGGGAAATACGGGCGTGCTATCGCTTCCGTTTCACGGCCGGCTTCGCGGCCTTGGCCGTACGTGCCTTGGCCTTGCCGGCCGGCTGCATCCGCAGCCCGTCGACGAATACGTCGAGCATGCGTAGCACCGAGGATTGCCAGCCGGGTTGGTCGTGCATGTAGCACATCCCAAAAAATGCCCGCAGCAAATCCTCCGGGCTGACATCGCCGCGCATCTCGCCGGCCACGACGGCGCGATCGAGCAGCGAGCCGATCGCCTTGGTCAGCCGGTCCATCGAGAACGCCGCGAGCTCCGATGAACTTTGCACCGCGAGCGCCAGGGCAGCCATCATCCCCTTCTTGGTGGCAACGAATTCGACACCTGAGCGCAGCCAGCGCCTGAGCGCATCGACCGGGTCCTTCGCATTCTTCAAATGCTCGGCAAGCTCGCTGAGCTGCTCGACCTCACGCCGGTATACCGCCTCGAACAGATTCTCGCGGGTCGGAAAGTGCCGGTAGAGCGTGCCGATGCCGACGCCGGCGCGTTTTGCGACAGCTTCAAGACTGGCCTCCGGACCGCCGGCGTTGAACACGACCTTCGCCGCCTCGAGCACGCGCTCGCGATTGCGCACGGCATCGGCGCGGGGCTTTCGAATCTGGTCGGTGTGGTCGTCCATGCCGGTAATCTAGATCACGAATTGGTTAGATTGAACCCTCGCAAGAACCTTTGCAGGGCTGCATCGCGTTGTCTGCCCACGGACTTTTGACGAATTCCAAATATTTTACGGCGGCTCTTGTTAAGCGGAGGGTGCCTCCGTATCTTCGTCGTGTGCTGGCCCGGATTATGTTCGGGCGCACGATATCGACGGCGGCCACGGAGGTGGCGCGCTGCGCGATCACTCATGTCCATATCTGATCGGAGCCTTGTATGAACCACTCCATCAGCCTCACCGTGAACGGTGCGCGGCGCGATTTCGTCCTCGACGATCCGCGCGTCACGCTGCTCGATCTCCTGCGTGAGCGCCTCCATTTGACCGGAACCAAGAAGGGATGCGATCGCGGCCAGTGCGGCGCCTGCACCATTCTCGTCGACGGCAAGCGCATCAATTCCTGCCTCGCGCTCGCCATCAGCCATGATGGCGCCGATATCCTCACCATCGAAGGCGTCGCGCGCGGCGACCAGCTTCACCCCGTCCAGGCCGCCTTCATCGCGCACGATGGATTTCAGTGCGGCTTCTGCACGCCCGGCCAGATCATGAGTGCGATCGGCATGATGCAGGAAGCGCAAGCCGGCAACGACCCCGAGCGCATCCGCGAATGCTTGAGCGGCAATCTCTGCCGCTGCGGCGCCTATGCCGGCATCGTCGATGCCGTGCTCGAGGCGCAGGCCGGCATTGATGAAACCAATCAGAGGCGCTCCGCATGAAACAGTTTGATTACGTCAGGCCCGCCACGGTCGCCGAGGCCGTCGCCGCCGCGGCGCAGCCGGGTGCTGTTTATCTCGCCGCCGGCACCAATCTGCTTGATCTGATGAAGGGCGGCGTCAGCCGTCCGGATCGTCTTGTCGACGTCACGCATCTCGACGGGCTCGATGGAATCGAGCGCCTCGCTGACGGAAGCCTGCGCATTGGCGCGCTGGTCAGCAATGCCGATCTCGCGCATGACGCGGACTTTGCAAAGTCCTATCCCGCCGTTGCTGAGGCGCTGCTCTCCGGCGCGTCGGCGCAACTGCGCAATGCCGCGACCGTCGGCGGCAATCTGTTGCAACGGACGCGCTGCGCGTATTTCTACGACACCGCAAGCCGCTGCAACAAGCGCGAGGCGGGCAGCGGCTGCGATGCGCGCGAGGGCGAGAACCGCACCCATGCCGTGCTCGGCTGGAGCGAGAGCTGCATCGCCACGCATCCATCCGACTTCTGCGTGCCCCTGGTTGCGCTTGATGCCATCGTCGAGATCGAGGGCAGGAACGGTCGCCGTGAAATGGCACTCGACGCGCTGCATCGCCTGCCGGGCAACTCGCCCGAGCGCGACTCCGCACTCGAACCCGGCGACCTCATTGTCGCGGTGCGGCTGCCGCCCGCCGCGCGCGGCTTTGCCGCGCATGCGCGGTACCTCAAGGTCCGCGAGCGGACCTCATACGCCTTCGCTGTCGTTTCGGCTGCCGCTGCGTTGCGGATCGAGAACGGCAAGATTGCGGAAACGCGGCTTGCGCTTGGCGGCATCGCCGCAAAGCCGTGGCGCGCTCGTGTCGCGGAAGATGTGCTCATGGGCGTTACGCCCACGGCGGACGCCTTCCAGGAAGCCGCCTGGCGCGCGCTCACCGACGCAAAGCCGTCCGGCGACAACGCCTTCAAGATCGAGCTCGCACGCCGCATCGTCGTGCGCGCGCTGACCCTTGCCGCCGCCGGCACGCCCGCGCGCATCCCCGCGCTGCCGGCCTCTCCCTTTGCCTCGACGTCCGGAGCCATCCATGTCTGAGCTCAATCTCACCAGCGCGCCTACTCATCTGCGGCATGGCTCGAGCATCGGCCAGCCGCTGACCCGCCGTGACGGCATCCTCAAGGTCAAGGGGCAGGCGACCTATGCCGCCGACAATCATCCGCCCGGTATGCTGTTTGCGGTGATGGCTGTCTCCAGCATTGCGCACGGCCGTGTGACCTCACTCGACGTCGCGGCTGCAAAACGCCATCCCGGCGTCGTCGATGTCATGACGCCCGATCACAAGCCGCGGCTCGCGATCGATCCTGAGATCAAGACCAATCCGTTCGTATTCCGGATGGAGGTGTTGCAGAGCAATGAGGTCCGCTACGCCAACCAGCCAATCGCCGTCGTGATCGCCGAGACGCTGGAGGCGGCGACGGAAGGCGCGGTGCTGCTGGCGCCGCGTTACGAGACGCTGCCTGCGCTGATCGGCCTCGATGCCGGTGAAAGCTATGTGCCGCCGGTCGTCGGGGTCGGCAACCCCACGGAAAATCACCGTGGCGACGTCGAGGCAGGGCTTGCCTCGGCCGGGAAGCAGATCGACTCGATTTATGAAACGCCGCCGCAGTATCACAATGCGATGGAGCCGCATGCGATCGTTGCCGCCTGGAATGGCGACAGCCTCCAGATCGACATGCCGACGCAGGGCCTGATGCTGTCGCTCGGGCGCATCGCCGAGCTGTTCGGCATTGCGCCTGACAAGATCCACATCCGCAGCCCGTTTCTCGGTGGCGGTTTCGGCTCCAAGGGGCTGATGTCGGGCCCGCCGACCCTTGGCATCATGGCGGCCAAGCTGGTCGGCAAGCCGGTCAAGCTGGTGCTGCGCCGGGAGCAGATGTATGGCCCGGTCGGCCATCGCGCGCCGACGCGCCAGCGGCTACGGATCGGCGCCGACGGCGAGGGACGCCTGACTGCGCTCGATCATCACGCGCGGACCGTGTCGAGCACGTTCGACGATTTCTATGAGCCCGCGGCCGATGCCTCGCACACGCTCTATGCGGCGCCTGCGATCCGCACCTCGCACGACGCCGTGCGCGTCAACACCGGCACGCCGCTGTTCATGCGCGCGCCGGGCGAAGCAACCGGCTCGATCGCGCTGGAAAGCGCGATCGACGAGATGGCTTGGACCTGCGGCATCGATCCGCTCGCTTTCCGCCTGAAGAACTACGCCGAGGTCGAGCCGATCACCGGCAAGCCGTTCTCGTCTAAGGCCCTGCGTGCCTGCTACGAGCAGGGCGCGGCGCGCTTCGGCTGGTCGAAGCGTTCGCTCCAGCCGCGGCAGATGCGGGACGATGCCGGCCTTCTGGTCGGCTGGGGCATGGGCACCGCGACCTTCCCGGCGCTGATGTTCCAGGCCGAAGCACGCGCGGTGCTCCGCCGCGATGGTTCCGGCGCGATGGAGATCGGCGCACATGACATGGGGCAGGGCGCCTGGACTGCGCTGGCCCAGATCGCGGCCGACGAACTCGGTCTCGACATCGACCGCGTCGAGTTCAAGGCCGGCTCATCCGACTTGCCGGACGCAGGCATCGCCGGCGGCTCGGCGCACACGGCAACCGCTGGCGCTGCGATCCACAGCGCCGGTGCGGCCGTGATCGCGAAACTCGCCGATCTCGCCACGAACGATGAGCGCTCGCCGCTGTTCGGCGCCGGCAATGCCGGCGTCATCGCGCGCGACGGCAGATTGATCCGCCGCGACGACGAAAGCCGCAGCGAGAGCTACCCCGAGATTCTTGCGCGCGCAGGCGTCGCGGAGGTCGAGGCCCGCGGCACCGGCGCGCCGAACCCCGCGGCGATGGAGGAGTATGCGATGCACGCCCACGGCGCAGTGTTCGCCGAGGTCAAGGTCGATCCCGAGCTCGGCCAGGTCCGTGTCACCCGCATGGTCGGCGCCTTCGCGGCGGGGCGCATCGTCAATCCGCATCTGGTGAAGAGCCAGCTGTTCGGCGGCATGATCTGGGGTATGTCCTTCGCGCTGCATGAGGAGGCCATCACCGATCGGCGCAGCGGCCGGATCATGAACGCCAATCTCGGCGAGTACCATATCCCGGTGAATGCCGACGTGCCGCCGCTTGACGTCATCACGGTCGAGGAGCACGACCCGCATGTGAATGCGCTCGGCATCAAGGGAGTCGGCGAGATCGGAATCACCGGCAGCGCCGGCGCGGTCGCAAATGCTGTCTGGCACGCGACTGGCATTCGGGTGCGTCGTTTCCCGATCAAGATCGAGGAGTTGTTGACGTAGCTCTGAGACAAAAGGCGGGGCGAGATAGTCGCGTTCCGCCGCGTCCTGCTAATGCAGCTTCTTGCGGAGGGCCCTAAGCGCCTCGCGTTGCGTCTCGATGTATTCAGCAATAGCCCTGCGCAGCTCCTGCGAATGGAGCTTGTCGGTGTCGCGCTGTACTTCATCGAGCGCAGCCTCTGCATTGGCGAGCGTGATCTTCATCGGCGAGCCCAGTTACGAAGCGGTGTCGGAATATTTCTCGACTACGGCTCGCAACATATAGCGGTTCGGCACGCGGAAATTGAGATGGCGCAAGCTCCGTAAGACACCGGGGCACTCCGTAGTATCCCGGGTAGCGCGTCAGAACGTCGGCGGCGTGCAGGCCGAGATCACTTCGCACGGTTTGCCGCCGACGCAGCGGAAGCGATGCGGGCGGCGGCTCTCGAAGTAATAGGCATCACCGGGATTGAGGATGCGGCGTTCATCCTCGACGGTGACTTCGAGCTTGCCGGAGATCACGATGCCGCCTTCCTCGCCGTCATGGACCAGGTGCACGCGTCCGGTGTCGCTGCCGGGCTCGTAGCGCTCCTTCAAAATCTGCAGGCTGCGGCCGAACAGATTATCGCCGATCTGGCGATAGGAGATCGGCTTCTTGCCGACCTCGGTGAGTTCTTCCGAACGGTAGAAGATCTTGCGCCGGCTCTCCGGCTCCAGCGCGAAGAACTCGGCGAGCCCCATCGGGATGCCGTCGAGGATGCGCTTGAGCGCGCCGACCGACGGGTTCATCTGGTTGGATTCGATCAGCGAGATCGTCGAATTGGTGACGCCGGCGCGCTTGGCGAGCGCGCGCTGGGACAGCTTCTGGCGCGCCCGGATGAATCGCAGCCGTCCACCGATGTCGACGCTCATGTCCTGGTCCTTGCCCTGATCCCGTGTTGCAGGTGTTGCGGATCGCGCAAATATGGACCGGCTGCCCTAGTAAAATCAATGGCTTGCGGAAACGCAGAAAAGGACTTGTTGCGCTTGCCGAACCGTGCCTCTGCTAGCAGGTCAGCAAAGGAGCGTGGCCCGTGACCCTTCATCAGATTCCGAACACTATCAAGACCGACTCGTTCTGGATGCCGTTCACGGCCAACCGTCAGTTCAAGAAGGCGCCGCGCCTGTTCTCCTCGGCCGAGGGCATGCACTACACCACCGTCGACGGCCGCAAGGTGATCGACGCCTCCGCCGGCCTCTGGTGCGTCAATGCCGGCCACGGCCGCAAGCAGATCGCCGCTGCGGTCGAGCGGCAGCTGATGACGCTGGACTTCGCGCCGTCGTTCCAGATGGGCCACCCGCTGGCGTTCGACTTCGCCGAGCGTCTCGCCGAGATCGCGCCGAAGGGCCTCGACCGCATCTTCTTCACCAATTCCGGCTCCGAATCGGTCGACACCGCGCTGAAGATCGCGCTCGCCTATCACCGCGCCAACGGCCAGGCGAGCCGCACCCGCCTGATCGGCCGCGAGCGCGGCTATCACGGCGTCGGCTTCGGTGGCACCTCGGTCGGCGGCATGGTCGCCAACCGCCGCGCCTTCGCGACCCTGCTGCCGGGCGTTGACCACATCCGGCACACCCATGATCTCTCCCGCAACGCCTTCGCCAAGGATCAGCCCGAGCACGGCGCCGAACTCGCCGACGATCTCGAGCGTCTGGTCGCCCTGCACGGCGCCGAGACCATCGCGGCCGTCATCGTCGAGCCGGTGCCGGGTTCGACCGCGGTGCTGCCGCCGCCGAAGGGCTATCTCCAGCGCCTGCGCGAGATCTGCGACAAGCACGGCATTCTGCTGATCTTCGACGAGGTCATCACCGGCTTCGGCCGCCTCGGTACGCCGTTCGCCGCCAACTTCTTCGGCGTCACGCCCGATATGATGACGACGGCCAAGGGCATCACCAACGGCACCATTCCCTGCGGCGCGGTGTTCGCGAGCCGCAAGGTGCACGACGGCTTGATGGTCGGCCCGGAGAACGCGATGGAGCTGTTCCACGGCTACACTTATTCGGCGCATCCGACAGCCTGCGCCGCGGGTGTCGCCACGCTCGACATCTACAAGGACGAAGGCCTGCTCACACGCGGTGCGTCGATTGCCGAATACTGGCGCGATGCGCTACATTCGCTCAAAGGTCTGCCCAACGTCGTCGACATCCGCAATTGCGGCCTGATGGGCGCGGTCGAGCTGTCGCCGCGTGATGGCACCGTCGGTGCGCGCGGCTACGACGTCATGGTCGACTGCTTCAATCGCGGATTGTACTTCCGCATGAGCGGCGACTCCTTCGCGCTGTCGCCGCCGCTGATCGTCGAGAAGAGCCATATCGACGACATCGTCTCGATCCTCGGCGACGCCATCAAGCGGGTGGCCTGATAATTGCTCTCGCCGTTGCGAGTTGTTTCCTTGCAGCGGCGAGCGTGATGCCGCGGGAGTTTGACCAAGCGTGAAAGTTCTGATCCTCGGCAGCGGTGTCATCGGTGTCACCTCTGCCTACTACCTCGCACGTGCCGGCCACGAAGTGACGGTCGTCGACCGTCAACCCGAACCGGCGCTGGAGACCTCTTTTGCCAATGCCGGCGAAGTCTCGCCGGGCTATTCCTCGCCCTGGGCCGGCCCCGGCGTGCCGGTGAAGGCGATCAAGTGGCTCTTGATGAAGCACGGCCCGCTGGTGATCCGGCCGAAGCTCGATCCCGTGATGTGGGTCTGGCTCTCAAAAATGCTGCGCAACTGCACCAGCGCGCGTTACGCGGTCAACAAGAGCCGGATGATCCCGATCGCGGAATACAGCCGCGATTGTCTGCGCGATCTGCGCCGCGACATCGGCATTCAATATGACGAGCGCTCGCAGGGCACACTCCAGCTGTTCCGCTACCAGGCCCAGCTCGACGGCACCGGCGAAGACGTCGCCGTGCTCAAGCAATACGGCGTGCCCTACGAGACGCTGAGCCGCGAGGGCTGCATCGCGGTCGAACCAGCGCTCGCCGGTGTGAAGGAAAAGTTCGTCGGTGGCCTTCGTCTGCCGCAGGACGAGACCGGCGACTGCCACATGTTTACGCAGGCGCTGGCCAAGCACGCCGAGGCACTCGGCGTGCGCTTCATGTTCAATACCGGCATCGGCCACATCGTCACTGACGGCGCGCGCGTCAGCGGCGTCGCGACCAGTGCCGGCATGTTGCAGGCAGACGCTTACGTCCTCGCGCTCGGAAGCTGGTCGTCGCGCCTCGTTGCGCCGCTCGGCATTTCGCTGCCGGTCTATCCGGTGAAGGGCTATTCGATCACGGTGCCGATCACGGACGCAACAGGCGCGCCCGAATCCACCGTGATGGACGAGAGCTACAAGGTCGCGATCACCCGTCTCGGCAATCGCATCCGCGTCGGCGGCACCGCCGAAATCTCGGGCTTCTCGACAAAACTCTACGACGCGCGCCGCGCCACGCTCGATCACTCCCTGACCGACCTGTTCCCGCGCGGCGGCGATCTGTCCAAAGCGACGTTCTGGAGCGGCCTGCGTCCGATGACGCCTGATGGCCCGCCCGTGATCGGCCCGACGCGGTACGGCAACCTCCACCTCAACACCGGTCACGGTACGCTCGGCTGGACCATGTCCTGCGGCTCCGGCCGCGTGCTCGCGGACATGCTGTCGGGCAAGAAGCCGGATGTCGATGTGAGTGCGCTGACGGTGGACCGGTACGCGCACAGGTTCGGCTAAGACTCCATCCCCTCGTCATTGCGAGCGAAGCGAAGCAATCCAGAATCTTTCCGCGGCGGCAGTCTGGATTGCTTCGCTACGCTCGCAATGACGGCTGCGGAGGCAGCGCGCACTTGCTCTATCACCGTCACCCTGAGGTGCGAGCTGTGCGGCGCAACGCGCCGTGCGGCGAGCCTCGAAGGGCGACGGCCCGGCTCGATCGGGGCCGTGCATCCTTCGAGGCTCGCTGCGCGAGCACCTCAGGATGACGGTCAGGATAGCGTCGCATGGACACAAGAAGGAGCCGGGTGAATGCAAACGGAGCAGTTTCCCGCCGACTACGAGATCTCAGCCGATCCGCACCGCCTGAACGTAGCAGTCATTCACAAATTCCTGGCGGAAGACAGCTATTGGTCGCGCGGGATCCCGCGATCCACCGTCGAGCGCGCGATCGAAAATTCTCTCTGCTTTGGTGTGTACCATGGCGCCGCGCAGATCGGCTTTGCCCGCGTCGTCACGGACAGGTCGACATTCGCGCTGCTTGCCGACGTATTCATCCTCGAAGCGCATCGCGGCAAGGGTCTGTCCAAGGAACTGATGCGTCGTGTCACGGAGCATGAAGACCTCCAGGGTCTCAGGCGTTTCCTGCTGCTGACCTCGGACGCCCATGGCTTGTATAGCCAATTCGGATTCAAGGAGATCGGAAGCCCGTCCCGCTTCATGGAGGTGCTTCGGCCGAACGTCTATCAGTCGGCCTGACGGCCAGCTACCCCGCCCCCGTCACGCAATTCACCCACAGCACGACCGCCTTCGCATCATTCGCCGGATTGGAAAACCGGTGCGGCCTTCTGCTCGCAAATCTAAAACTGTCGCCCGTCTTCAGCGACCACGTCTCGCTGTCCACCGTCAGCATCATCTCGCCTTCGAGCACCAGGCCAGCCTCTTCGCCGTCATGGGTGTAAAGCTCGTCGCCGGTTGAGCCGCCGGGCTCCAGATGCACCAGGAACAGGTTCAGCTTGTTGTCGGCACTGGCCGGGCTGAGCAATTGCTTGGACACGCCGGTGCGCCACAGCTTGAGTTCGGGCCGCTGCAGCCCGCGCGTCACCACTTGGTCGGATGCGCCGTCGGCACTTGGGCTTGCACCGAACAGCGCGGCGATGCCGACGCCGAGCACGTCGGACAGCGTTGCCAGCACGCGCAGCGACGGCGACGACAGTCCGCGCTCGATCTGGCTGAGGAAGCCGATCGACAGCTCCGTGCGCGCCGCGACCGTTTCGAGTGAGAATTGCCTGACACGCCGGAGATCCCTGATGCGGCGGCCGACCGCAACGTCCATCGCCGGCTCGGCCGGCTTGGTGATAGCTTTGGCCTTCGCCCTTTTCACCGGCTTTGCGGCGGCCGGTTTGCGCATTCTTTTGCCACCGCTCACGTCAAACCGCTTCCTTCATGTGCATGAAAACCGCTTGCATCACCTGCGAAAGTGTGACCAAATTTTCATATTGGTGAAAATAGGCCGAAACGGCTTGGCCCGCAACGTCTGATCACGACATCTGCGAGCGCCGCCATCGGCCGGACCCAAAGGGGAATGCGATGGCGTTGAAGCGTTTTGTCCAGGCCGCAGTCGCGGCGCTCGCGATTTCGGCGACCATGCCTGCCTCCGCGCAGCAGGTACTGAAGGTCGGCTCGACGCCGACGGGCATTCCCTTCACCTTCCTGGACACCAAGACCAACACCATCCAGGGCATCATGGTCGATCTCGTCACCGAGATCGGCAAGGACGCCGGCCTCAATGTGCAGATCGAGCCGATGGCGTTCTCGGCGCTGATCCCGTCGCTGACCTCCAGCAAGATCGACATCATCGCAGCCGCCATGTTCATCACTGCGCCGCGCAAGGAGGTCGTCGATTTCTCCGATCCGATCTACACCTATGGCGAAGGCCTCGTGGTGCCGAAGACCGACACCAAGGCCTATGCCACGCAGGACGATCTGAAGGGCGAGACAGTCGGCGCCCAGGTCGGCACCGCCTTCGTCGACGCGCTGAAGAAGTCCGGCCTGTTCGCCGACGTCAAGGCCTACGACACCATCCCCGACATCCTGCGCGACGTGAACACCGGCCGCCTCAAGGCCGGCTTCGCCGACTATCCGATCCTCGCCTACAATCTGAAGCAGGGCGGTTTCCCAGAGGTGCGGCTGGTCGACAGCTACAAGCCTGTCACCGTCGGCTCGGTCGGCATCGGCGTGCGCAAGGGCGAGGCCGCGCTGCTCGGCAAGATCAATGCGTCGCTGGCCAAGCTGAAGGCCAACGGCACCATCGACAAGATCCTCGAAAAATGGGGCCAGAAGGCCCAGGGCTGATCAAGAGGTGCTGATCGATAGGGTTCGATCGATGAAGGCTTTTCGATGAAGGCTTGCCGATGAAAGGCTTCTGGCACGACGCCGTCGAGTTCTTCCCGATTCTGATGAGCGGCGTCGCGCTGACGATTATCGTCACCATCGGCTCGCTGCTGCTCTCGACGGTGCTCGGCCTCGTCTGGGCGATGATGCGGGTCTCCGGCATCAAGGCGCTGTCGATGATCAGTGCCAGCCTGATCAACGTGATCCGCGGTATCCCGATCATCGTGCTCTTGTTCTACCTCTACTTCGTGATGCCCGATCTCGGCGTCACGCTGTCGGCCTTGCAAGCCGCGATCCTCGGGCTCGGCATCGCCTATTCGGCCTATCAGGCGGAAAATTTTCGCGCCGGCATCGAGGCGATCGACAAGGGCCAGATCGAGGCGGCGCAATCGATCGGCATGGGCTGGTGGCTGACCATGCGCCGCGTGGTGCTGCCGCAGGCGGTGCGCATCGTGCTGCCGCCCTACGGCAACGTCATGATCATGATGCTGAAGGATTCCTCGCAGGCCTCGACCATCACGGTTGCCGAGCTCGCGTTGCAAGGCAAGCTGATCGCGTCCTCGACCTTCAAGAACACCAACGTGTTCACGCTTGTTGCGCTGATGTATCTCACCATGAGCATTCCGCTGATCCTGCTGGTCCGTCACTTCGAGAAGCGGGCGGGCAAGAAATGATCGAGCTCAAGGACGTTCACAAGAGCTTTGGCCAGAACGAGGTGCTCAAGGGCATCACGGCGAACGTCGAGAAGGGCGAGGTGGTCTGCATCGTCGGCCCCTCCGGCTCCGGCAAATCCACCATTCTGCGCTGTATCAACGGTCTCGAAAGCTACGACCGTGGCGAGATCAGCGTTGAAGGCCTCAAGGTCGATCGCGACGCGCCGTCGATCGTGAGGGTCCGCACGCAGGTCTCGATGGTGTTCCAGCGATTTAATCTGTTCCCGCATCGGACCGTGCTGGAGAACGTCGTCGAAGGCCCGCTCTTCGTGAAGAAGGAGCCGCGTGCGCAGGTGCTCGAACGGGGCCGCGTGCTGCTTGCGCAAGTCGGCCTCGCCGAGAAAGCCGATGCGCATCCGCCGCAGCTCTCCGGCGGCCAGCAGCAGCGCGTCGCGATTGCGCGTGCGCTGGCGATGCAGCCCAAGGCGATCCTGTTCGACGAGCCGACCTCGGCGCTCGATCCCGAGCTCGTCGGCGACGTCCTCAGCGTGATGCGCAAGCTCGCCGACGACGGCATGACCATGGTCGTCGTCACCCACGAGATGGGATTTGCCCGCGACGTCGCCGACCGAGTGCTGTTCATCGACGGCGGAATCATCGTCGAGCAGGGGCCGGCCAAGGCGCTGCTCAATCAACCCCAGCATCCGCGCACGCAGGACTTTTTGCGCCGCGTGCTGCATCCGCTCTGACCGGACTTCGCCATGAACCCGCGCCTGCCGCTGCCGCCCTCGCTCTATGCCGACACCGCTGTCGCACCGGTGGCCACGCCGCCGCTCGACGTCGACAAGAGTGTTTCCGTCGCGATCGTCGGCGGCGGCTACACCGGCCTGTCCACGGCGTTGCATCTGGCCGGGCAGGGCGTCGAGGCCCTGGTGCTGGAGGCGCAGGAACCGGGCTGGGGCGCGTCGGGCAACAATGGCGGCCACACCAATCCCGGCTTGAAGCACGATCCCGATCAGATCGAGGCCGATTTCGGCAGTGAACTCGGCCGCCGCATGATCGAGTTCTCCTACGGCACGCCGAATTTCACCCATGATCTGATCCGCCGCTACCAGATCCCGTGCGAGCCCCGCCAGAACGGCACGCTGCGCGCGGCCTATCACGAGGCCAGCGCTGCCGCGATCAAGACAACGGTAGACCAATGCATCCGCCGCGGTATGCCTGTGAAATATCTCAATCGCGAGCAGCTGCGCGAGATGACCGGCACCGACCGCTATATCGGCGCGATGCTCGACTCCCGCGGCGGCGACCTGCATCCTTTGAGCTACGCCCGCGGTCTCGCGCGCGCCGCGATCTCCGCGGGCGCGAAGGTGCATGGTGAAACGCCGGCGCTATCGCTGCGCCGCGACGGTTCGCGTTGGCGCATCGAGACGCCGCGCGCGATCGTGCATGCCGACAAGGTCCTGCTCGCCACCAACGGGTTTACCGACGATCTCTGGCCCGCGCTCCGCCGCACCATCGTGCCGGTGTTTTCCTCGATCGCCGCCACAGCGCCGCTCTCCGACGAGGTCGCCCGCTCGATCATGCCGACGCGTCCCGTGCTCTACGAGAGCGGCCACATCACCGTCTATTACCGCATCGATCAGCAGAATCGCCTGCTGATGGGCGGGCGCGGCCCGATGCGCTGGATCGACTCGCCTGATGACGTCGCCTATCTCATGCGCTACGCCGAGCGGCTGTGGCCGCAGCTCAAGGGCGTCGCCTGGACCCATGGCTGGAACAGCCGGCTCGCCATCACCAAGGACCATTATCCGCATGTGCACGAGCCCGCGGACAACATCCTGATCTCGCTCGGCTGCAACGGCCGCGGCGTCGCGCTCTCGACCGCGATGGGCGCCCAACTCGCCCGCCGTCTGATCGGCGGCGCCAAGGCCGAGATCGACATGCCCGTCACCGGCATCAAGCCGATCCCGATGCACGCGTTCTGGCCGGTGGGTGTGACGACCGCGGTGATCGCAGGCCGCGTGCGCGACCGGCTGGGGATCTAGCCTCAGCCCTCTACTACAGCATCCGCCCAGGGCTGGAAAATCTCGACCGCACCGAAATTCGTGTCGCCCTCGCGCATCACCACGCTCGGGCACGCGAATTTTTGCGGCAAGGCCTGCACCCGGCTCTCTTCATAGTCGAAGCGCGCGGCGAGCGTCTTGCGTGCGTCCGCCGGCAGACGGGAGTCGCCAATCACGATCGCGCCTTCGCTGGCGTCGATGCGCGGCTGGTGGATGGCGCTATCGAGATCCATGCCGAAGTCCATCGCAAAGGACACGAGCTGCATGACCGACGGCAGGATGCGCCGGCCGCCGGAGGCGCCGACCGCGAGGCGCTTGCCGTCCTTCGTCTCTGCGATCACGGGCGTGTAGTTGGTGAGGCAGCGCTTGCCCGGGGCGAGCGAATTGGTGGTGCCCGGCGTCGGGTCGAACCACATGATGCCGTTGTTCATGGCGATGCCGGTATGCGGCGTCACATATTTCGAGCCGAAGGACGAGAGCAGGGTCTGCGTCACAGCGGCCATGTTGCCGTGGCGGTCGACCACGGAGAAATGCGTGGTGCAGGCGGGCGCCAGATATTCCGCGCCAAGCGAGCGCTTGCCGTCGGCATCGCCCATGTCCTTGAGCCGCTCGCGATAGGCCTCTTGCAGCGCCACGGCGTATTCGCTGTAGGCCGCCGCATCCGGCGCGTTGGCCGGCTTCAGGTTCTGCTGCAACAGGCGCAGAGCATGCGCCATGGTCGGCCCGGCCGTCAGCTCCGGCGTCGCAAACACCTTGCCGCCGCGATAGGGGATCGCCAGTGGCTCGCGCAGATGGGCACGGAACGCAGCGAGATCTTCCACCGACAGCGAGCCGCCGTCGGCCTTGATGTCGGAGGCGATGCTCTTGGCGAGGTCGCCTTGGTAGAAATCGCGCGGACCGGCTTCGGCGAGATGCGACAGCGTCGCCTTCAACGTCTCAAGCGGCAACCGCGTCTCGGATTTGATGCCCCATGGTGCGCTCGGCGGCAGGCCGTCCTTCAGGAACGTTGCCGCGCTTCCCGGATAGCGCCTGAGATCGGCGGCCGATGCTGCAATCGTCAGCGTGGTCCACCAATCGACCAGCAGGCCTTCGCCGGCGAGTGCCACGGCCGGTACGACCAGATCCTTCCACGGCAGCCTGGCGTGGCGGCGATGCGCCTCTTCCATGCCGGCGACGACGCCGGGCACGGCGACCGAGCCGGGACCGTGGATGTTGCGGTCGTCCTTCACCCTCTGCCAGGGAAACAGATCTGCGGCCGCGCCCTTGCCGCTGAGCGGGTAGTCGGCGGCGCGCAGGCTCTGCGGCGCGCACATGCCGTAGTCGATCACCTCATAGCGATTTTCCTTGGCGCGGTAGAGCACCATGGCGCCGCCGCCGCCGATGCCGCTGTTCCAGGGCTCCAGCACGTTGAGCGCCATGGTGGTCGCGACGATCGCGTCGACGCAGTCGCCACCGGCCGCCAGCACCTCCGCGCCCACTTCAGCCGCTCGCCGCGATTGCGCGGCGACGATGCCGCCCTTGGTCTTGACGGCAGGTTTGCGGACGGTTTGGGCGAGGCTGAACTGATGAGGCATGATGTCGCTTTTTGTCTTGTCTTAAGTTGTCTTGGCTTCGTTGCGCTGACTTCCAAGCCCCGCATTTGGCGAAGCGCGCGGACAATGGCACATTGGCGCCAACGAGAACATCCAGAGGGAGACGCGACATGGCAGGTGTGAAACGGGCGCGGGATGGCGCGGTCGGAATCCTGACGCTGGACGAGCCGGCAAGCCTGAATGCGATGACGCCGGACCTGCTCGGCGCGCTCGCCGCCGCGGTCGCCGAGATGACTGGGGATGACGATGTCCGCGCCTTGATCCTCACCGGCGCCGGGCGCGGCTTCTGCTCGGGCCAGAATTTGAAGGCATCGGAAGCGCTCGGCGAGGACATCGCCGCCGGTGTGATGCGCTTCTACTGGCCGGCCTTCAGGGCGCTGCGCGAATGCCGCGTGCCGGTCGTCGTGGCCGTCAATGGCGTGGCGGCCGGCGGCGGCTTCAGTCTGGCAATGGCCGGCGACATGATTGTCGCGGCGCGCTCGGCAAGCTTCATCCAGGTGTTCAGCCGTATCGCGCTGGTGCCGGATCTCGGCTCGACCTGGCTATTGCCGCGCCTGATCGGCCGGCAGCGCGCGCTCGAGCTGATGCTGTTGAACGAGCCGCTCACGGCTGAGCGGGCGCAGGAGATCGGCCTGGTGCGAGAGGTGGTCGACGATGCGAAGCTGATGGATGAGGCGCTGGCCCTGGCGCGTCGTTTGGCCGATGGCCCGACGCGCGCTTTGGTCGCGACCCGCGCGCTGGTCGAGGAGAGCGAGCACGCGACCTACGAGGCGCAATTCCGCCGCGAGATCGAGCTTCAGGCCACGATCCGCAAGAGCGCCGATGCGATCGAAGGGCGCAATGCCTTCGTCGAGAAGCGCAAGGCGAAGTTTACCGGGAGGTAGGGCACACTTCTCGCCGTCATGGCCGGGCTTGTCCCGGCCATCCACGTCTTTCGGGTGGCCAAAAATGTGGATGCCCGGGACAAGCCCGGGCATGACTATGGAGAGACCGTTAGCGTGAAATCTAAGAAGTGGCGCTCAGAGCCTGCGGTCCAGCCGGCTGGCCTGATACTTGGCGTGCCATTTCGGGCCAGGCCCACGCATGTAGTGCAGCTCGGGGCGGTAGGGGTTGCCCGCGATCCGCACCAGCTTCTGCCATTTGGTGGCGACGAAGGTGAGGGGCTGGCGGAGCAGGGTCAGTGAAGCGAACAGCATGGCATCACCTCAATGCGGCTTGCCGAGCATGGCGGTGAAGGGGAGATCGAAAATCTCCTCGCCGTCGTCGTCGGCAACATGGATCACCCAGTCGCGCCAGTCCTCGGAGCCGGGGGTCTGGATCATCGAATGCATGATCTGGGCCGCACGGTCGCGCGCCTCGGTCAGGTTGGCGACGGCGGCGCCGTAGCGGTCGATCAGCGTGCCCTCGGTGTTGGAGCAGTGAAAATAGACCTGGACCATATGCGTCTCCTATTGGGAGCGATTGGGATGGCAAAACGATACCACCCGAGGCATTCGCGAAACATTCGGGGCGAGCCCGGTAAGGGAATTTACGGAGATTGGTCGGCACCAAGGTCGTTAAAGGTTTAATCACAGGCGGGTGATGGCTGGACGGCGTTCAGGCGGCATGGAACAAGCTTCCCGAAAGTCCGGGAGACCACCGTGAACCAGTTCACATTCGGGCACGCCCGCCGAAACCTGCGTGTGTTTGCAGCGGTTTTGGTCGCAGCGCTGCTCGGCGCTGCCCCGGCCTCTTCCGAGTCGGTGAGGAAGAGCGGCTATGCCATCGGCACGGATACCTGCGGTAGCGGGGATCTCGCCTTTCCCAGGATCCAGATCGACATGAAGGCGGGATTTTGCGCCGGCCTCGTCGCCAGCGAAGAGGATCACCTCAAATTTCCGCGCTCGATCATGCAGGTGCCCGGCCGCGACCTGTTCGTGGTCGCCGACATGGGCGGCTGGGGCCACACCGACGGACGGCTGCTGCTGCTCGATCCGCATGCGCCCCAAGGCCAGCGCTTCAAGGAGCTGCTGACCGGCGTCGAGTACCCGTTCGGCCTCGTGATCGGCCCGGACAAGAAGCTCTATGCCTCGACATCAGAGACGATCTTCCGGTTCGATCCGCTCGCCGACAATCCGCGGAGCACGGTCGAAACCATCATCCGTCATATGCCGGGCCGCCGGATCACACTGCCCGACGGCACTAGGCTCGACGAGAGCGCGCATCCGCTCAAGCAGTTCGTGTTCGACAGGACCGGCCGGCTGTTCGTCAATATCGGCTCGCACAGCGACGACTGCATCACGCCGGCGCCGATCACGAAGCCTTGTGCGGCCGCGGAGGGCGCGTCCGCGATGGCGTCGATCTGGCTGTTCACGCCGCCCGCGGGCGGCGCCTTCCCGGCGTTGAAGGCAGGCGATCCCGACCCGCCGCACACCGTCTATGCGCGCGGCTTGCGCAATTCGATGGCGCTGGCGCTACATCCGAACTTTCCGGATGCGGGCTACGCCTTCCTGCAAGGCGAGAATGGCCGCGACCTGCCTGACATCTTCAAGCCGAACGAGGAGATCAACGCGATCGAGCAGGGCAGGCATTATGGCTGGCCCTATTGTTTCGACCTCGCGACGCCGAGCCCCGAATTCAGGATTGTCCTGCAATCCGGCGTCTACAAATCGCTCTGCACGGCCAACGCGCTCTACAAGCCGCCGTTCTCGCTGATGCCGCCGCACGGCGCGCCGCTCGCGATGCTCTATTATCACGGCGCCAAATTCCCGGAGCTGGAGGGCAAGCTGCTGGTCGGTCTGCACGGCTATCGCCCGACCGGAAGCCGCGTGCTGATCTACGACGTCGACGACCACGGTTTCCCGAAGTCCGCCCCGGCGCCGGTGCGATACCACGTTAGTTGCGCAGCCGATCCGACCCATAATTTTCAGACGGACGCCGGCGATGTCACTGCCGCGCCGTTCGAAGAGCTGATCGCCGGCTGGCACCGCGTCAACGGTGCGCGGCCGCAGGGCGCGCCGGTCGGCATGACGGTCGCGGAAGACGGTGCGATCTGGCTGGTCGAGGACAAAAACCAGACCGTGATCCGCATCGATCGCGCCACGGGCGATGCACCGCCGCCACTGCCCTGCGACACGCGCAGCCAGGCGATGATCGACCAGCTCGCGGCCTTCGTTGCCAGAGATGCGCAGAACAGCATCCGCCTTACCACGTTGCGCAAGGGCCTCGTCGAGAAGCATTGCGTCGGCTGCCATTCGGATTTTGGCCTGAAGGCCGGACAATCGGACGGAGAGAAGGACAAGACGGTACTTCGCTTCATGCTGTCGCAGGACGGCTGGATCTATCCGGGCGACCCCGATGCCGGCAGGCTGCGCACGCGCCTTCGTGGTCTCGGCGCGGAGAAGCTGATGCCGCCGGGCGGCGAGAGCCTGCCGAAGACCGAGCCTAGCTACGCGCGCCTGCTCGATACCGCCGACCTGCTCATCGCCAAGATGGTTCCGGGCACGCGGATGCGGATCAAGCCGGGTCCGCCGCAGCGCAAGTTCTTCAGCAAAGCCAACAAGGAATGCGGCGAAATACCGGCCACCAAGGTCGTTGTCGTGACACAAAGGGGCGCTGTAGACAAACCCGGCTTCAGCCGATTCTTCCGGCCGGCCGACCCCTATCTGAATGGCGAGTGCAGCGACGACGATGGCTATTACATCCGGCAGGAATTTCTGGTGCCTGTGCAGTAGCGTCCTTCTCGTCATCGCGGCGATGCCCGCGCAAGCGGAGACGAAGCTGTTCGAGAGCGTGCAGGTAACGCCGCCGGGCGAGTACACCTATGGCATCGAAGGACCGGCCGCCGATCTCGACGGGAATCTGTTCGTCGTCAATCTCGGCAAGCCCGGCACCATCGGCAAGCTGCCTGCGGGCGGTGCGGCGTCGGAGCTGTTCACGGCACTTCCCGAAGGCAGCGTCGGCAACGCCATCCGTTTCGATCGCGGTGGCACCATGTTCATCGCCGACTACAAGAAGCACAACATCTTCACCATTGCGAAGGGAAGCGCCGAGCCCGCCGTCTGGTTTCACTCCGACGAGATGAACCAGCCCAACGACATCACGGTCGCGCGCGATGGCACGATCTATGCGAGCGATCCGAACTGGAAGGGCCGGGAAGGCCACATCTGGCGCATCGCGAAAGCCGCGGATGGATCGGTGCAGGGGCAGGTGATGTCGGCGCCGCGCGCGATGGGCACCACCAACGGCATCGATCTCAGCCCCGACGGCAAGACGCTCTACGTCGGCGAATCCAGCAGTGGGCAGATCTGGTCCTATGCGATCAATGGCAACGAGCTCACCAGCGCAAAGCTCGTCAAGACATTCCAACCTGACACGGTCGATGGCCTGCGCACCGACGTGGGCGGCCGGCTCTATATCGCGCGCATCCTCAAGGGTACGATCTCGCTGGTGAAGCCGAATGGCGCGGTCGAACGCGAGATCGCACTGAAGGGCAAGGAGCCGACCAACCTCGCCTTCGGCGGCAGCGATGGCAAGACCGTCTTCGTCACCCAGCGCCAGGGCGGCTTCGTCGAGTCCTTCCGCACCGACCAGCAGGGCCGCGAGCATTGCCTGCAGCGCGGGCGCTGCTGAGCTTCAAGGGCGGTCTGCTCAGAGCGCAGGGCGGCGGCATTCTTCTTGCTTGCTTCTGGCCGCCGCGGGGATCAAGACATCTGTGGCATCTTCCATAGCGTTTTCGAGCGCACCGGTTCGCGTGAAGAAAACGCGTCCAGAGAGCAAGCGACCACGGAGTGTTTGAGTGAAAGCCGTCCATACCGAACTGCACCGCAGCCATGATCCGCAATTCTTCCTGGTTCGCGGTGTCGTCAAGCGCACGACCGAGCAGCCCGAGCGCGCCGACCGCCTGCTCAAGGGGTTGAAGGACGGCAAGCATCAACTGGTCGAGCCGACGACATTCGGGCAAGGGCCTCGCGCGCGCATTCACAGCCCGGAATATCTGTCGTTTCTCAGCGAAGCCTGGGACGCCTGGAAAGCGCTCGGCGATTCCGGTCCGGAGATGATCGGCAATATCCATCCCGTGCGCCACGCCGCGACCTATCCGACCCATATCGTCGGCAAGCTCGGCTGGCACACCGCCGATACCGCGGCGCCGATCGGTCCGGGCACCTGGGCTGCGGCTTGCGCTGCGACGGACGTTGCGGCTACGGCAGCACAGATGGTGATGGACGGTGAAGACGCAGTCTACGCGCTCTGCCGCCCGCCCGGCCATCACGCCTATCGCGACATGGCCGGCGGCTTCTGCTTCCTCAACAACAGCGCGATCGCCGCCGCACATCTGCGGCAGAAGCACGAGCGCGTCGTGATCCTCGACGTCGACGTTCATCACGGCAACGGCACGCAGGGCATTTTTTATGCGCGGCCCGATGTCTACACGGTGTCGATCCACGCCGACCCTGTCGCGTATTATCCTTACGTGTGGGGTTATGCGCATGAGCGCGGCGAGGGGCCGGGCCTCGGCACCAATCTCAACATTCCCCTGGCCATCGGCACCGGCGACGACGGCTACATCCAGGCGATGGAAGTCGCACGCAAGGCGATCGAGTCCTTCGCGCCCGGCGCCCTCGTCATCGCGCTCGGCCTCGATGCCTCCGAGCACGATCCGCTCAAGGGCCTCGCCGTCACCACGCCCGGCTTCCGCCGCATCGGCCAGGTCATCGCGAAGCTGGGCCTGCCCACCGTGTTCGTGCAGGAGGGCGGCTATCTCTCGGATATTCTGGGCGCGAACCTGACCTCTGTGCTGGCCGGATTCGAAGAAGCGCGCTGAGGCTGGTTCCTAACCTCTCCCCGCTTGCGGGGAGAGGTCGGATCGCTCTTGCGATCCGGGTGAGGGGGTACAGGTCTCACGAACATCTCACTCGCGGAGAGAGGCCCCTCACCCCAACCCTCTCAGCGCGAGCGAGGCTCGTCGCGGCCCCGTAAGAACGGGGAGAGGGAGAAGGACCGCGCTCGTCTCCGCGCGACGCGCCTCACTCCCTAAACAAGATCTGCTCCAGCAGATCCACCCGCCTGATCCGGATGGTGCTGCCGTTGATGGCGATGATGCGGCGGTTCTGGAAGCGCTTCAGCATCATCGTGACCCATTGCCGGGTCGAGCCGACCATAGCCGCGATCTGGTCATGGGTGATCTTGCGATTGATGATGACGGTGTCGCCATCGGCAACGCCATGCAGCTCCGACAGCGTGAGCAGGAACTGCGCCAGCCGTTCGATCACTGAGCGCGTGCCGAGGATCTGCGCCATCGAGGAGTAGCATTTGCCCTTGGCGATCAGGCCGTCGATCAGCGCCAGCGCGAAGCCGGGCATGCCGGTCAGGAGTTTTTCGAGCGCGGGGCCGGAGAGAGCTGAAATCTCGCAGGCTTCGATGGCGATGCCGGACCACATGTGAATGCCGCCGCCGGAAATCTCCGGACCGCCGATGAAATGTCCCGGCGTCCAGTAGGCAAGCGTGATCTCGCGCCCCGACGGCGCCGTGTAGTAGACCCGCACTTGCCCGCGGCGGATGATGAAGATGCCGTCGTGGCCGTCGCCCTGGCTGAACACCATCTCGCCCTGCGGCACCGTGATGGTGCGGCCGGCCGCGTGCACGCGCGCCTGCTCCGGCGCCGACAGGCGATCGAGGAAATGCGCCCCCGCGTTCAATCCATCGATGGTCTCGCTCATGAACAGCGCCGAGCTTGCGGTCTTCACGCGTGCGCTGCGGGCTCGCCGCGTTGTCTCGCGGGCGGGCCAGTCGAACGGAGCGCCGGCAAGAGGCCGGTCAGCGAAAGCGGCAGGCTCGGTCGCGGCAGCTTCCTTGAGTATGGTCATCGCAATCCGTCAACTCTTCGAGGTCTTGCGGGTAGGTAAGAGCGGCGATGGCGCGATGTCCATCTCTTTGCGATCGTTCCAAATCACTTAGCAAAGCTTGATATGTGCGGCGACCGGCGGCGGAATGATTGCGCTGTTGATCGCACGGTTTCGAGAAAATCCTTTGCGCTGTTGCGTTCCGGATTCGCGACGCGAGCGTCTCCAATGACGATGCAAGTAATTGCTTCATGCATTGCGCCGCGCCTTCGATAGTGCCGGCTCGCATCGCTGCCGGCATGCGCCGGCCTCCGAGGACAGTTCGATGATCGATTTCAGCTCTTTGAGAATCAGTGCGGCCGTTGTGGCAATGACCGTCGCCATGTTCGGGCCGTCGCAGGCGGAGACGATCCGCGTGGCGGTCGGCACGCAGGATGCGACGATCAATTGCGCGACCGGCGGACTGCTGATTCGCGAGCTCAAGCTGCTCGAGAAATTCCTGCCGCATGACGGCAAGTACAAGGACGTCACCTACGACATCCAGTGGAAGAATTTTACGAGCGGCGCGCCGCTGACCAACGAGATGGTCGCGGGCAAGCTCGATTTCGGCGCGATGGCGGATTTCCCCGGGTCGCTCAACGGCGTCGCGTTCCAGAAGGCGGGGCGCCGCAGCCTTTTCATCAGCGTGCTGTCCGGCAGCACCAAGGGCAGCGGCAACGGCATCGTCGTGCCGTCGAGTTCACCGGTGCAGTCGCTCGACGAGCTCAAGGGCAAGACCATCTCAGTTCCCTTCGCCTCGACCTCGCACGGCATGCTGCTCCGTGCCATCGAAGCCAGGGGCTGGAATCCCGAGACCGACGTCAAACATCATCACCCAGGCGCCGGAGGTTGCGGGGCCGGCCCTGCAGGCCAGCAAGATCGAAGCGCATGCCGACTTCGTTCCGTTCGCCGAGCTGTTTCCGTGGCGCGGCTTCGCGCGCAAGATTTTTGATGGCGCGCAGGCCAACGCACCGACATTCCACGGCGGGCTGGTCGATGCGGAGTACGCCGAAAAATATCCGGAGATCGTCGTCGCCTATCTGCGCGCCGCGATCGAGGCGGATCGCCTGATCGCGGAGGAGCCGGAGAAGTACAGCGAGTTGATCGCAAAGGTCACCGGCATCGAGGCCGAGGTCGACTATCTCTTTCACGGCCCGCTCGGACTCCAAACCCGCGACGTCACCTGGAAGCCCGAATACCGCCAGGCGGTCGCGACCTCGATCAAGACACTAAAACTGCTCAAGCGCGCCGACAGCGATCTCGACATCAACCAGTTCGTCACCGACAAGTTCATCCGCATCGCGACCGCGCAGGTGGGCCGCGACTATGATGCGGAGCTGAAGAACTATGCGCAGCTTCCGCTCAAAGCCAGGGACGCGGCAACCGGCGCCGAGATCAGTGATGTCACCCGCGTCGCGCAGATCTGGGTCAAGGACGAGGCCCATGTCCGCCACTATGCCTCGCCCGAGAATGCGCTGAAGGCGCTTGCCGGCCTTGAGAAGGACGGCAAGGCCATCCGCGTGGTCTATGCCCAGGATCGCGAGAGCGGCATCAAGCTGTTCGCAAACCAGGCTTGGTTCGTGCGGTCGTCCAAAGGTGAGCTGAGCGCGTTCCTGCTCAAGCAGGCGGCCGATGGCTGGTCGAAGCAAAACGGCGGCGAGGTCCTCGACTTCGCGGCCGCGCGCGAGTCCCTCGTCGCGAGCCGGTGAGGCCATGGCCACCGCTATCCAGACGCGGCCCGCCGGCGTCCGATGGCTGGTCCGTGGCCTTTCGATCCTGGCCTGCATCGCCCTGTGGCAGGTCGCTTCGACGACGCATGCCAATCTCGGGATCGTCACCTTCCGCAACGTGCCGCCGCCGGTCGAGGTCGTTCAATCCGCGCTCACTTTGTTGCGTTCGCCGAAACTGGCGGCGCATATCACCAGTAGCCTCTGGCGGGTGTTCGCGGGCTACGGGGCGGCGGTGGTGATCGGGGTGATCCTCGGCTTTGCGATCGGCCGGTCGCGTGCGGCGAGCGACCTCTTGCTGCCGCCGCTCGAATTGCTGCGGCCGATTCCGGCGGTGGCATGGATACCGCTGTCGATCCTGATGTTCCCGTCGTCCGAGCTCTCGATGATCTACATCACCTTCATCGGCGCCTTGTTTCCGATCGTGCTGAACACGGTCCACGGCGTTGCCAATGTCGACCGCCGGCTGGTCGCCTCCGCGCGCAGCCTCGGCGCAGGTGAGCTGGCGATCCTGGCGGAGGTCGTGCTGCCGGATGCCGCGCCCAGCATCGTCACCGGCCTTGCGATCGGCATGGGCACCTCGTGGTTCTGCCTCGTCACCGCAGAGATGATCTCGGGGCAGTTCGGCATCGGCTACTACACCTGGGAAGCCTACACGCTCCAGAACTACGCCGACATCATCGTCGGCATGCTGATCATCGGCCTGCTTGGCATGGGCTCGAGCTGGCTGTTGACCACGGCCGGCCGGCTTCTGATGCCTTGGCGCAGCCCGAAGGTCGCACGATGAACATCCGGGTCGCGGATATCAGCACCGGGAGCGTCGGTCGCATCGACATCGCCGACGTCTCGATTTCGCTTGGCGCGGGCAACGACGCATTCGAGGCGGTGAGCGGTCTCGATGTCGCGATCGCGCCGGGAGAGCTCGTCTGCATCCTCGGCCCCTCCGGCTGCGGCAAGTCCACCTTGCTCGGCGCGCTGGCGGGGCATCTGCCGATCACGGCCGGTCGACTGACGGTGGACGGGCAGACGGTTCAGGGGCCGAGCCCCGATCGCGGCATGGTGTTTCAGCAGCACACGCTGTTTCCCTGGAAGCGGGTTCGCGACAACGTGGCCTTCGGCCCGAAGATGCGTGGCCTCGCGAAGAAGGAACGCGACCGCGCCGCCGACGCCATCCTGAAGCTGGTCGGCCTTTCCGGCTTCGAGACGTTTTACCCTGCGCAGCTATCGGGCGGCATGCAGCAGCGCGTCGAAATCGCGCGGGTCCTGATCAACCAGCCGCGGGTGCTGCTGATGGACGAGCCCTTCAGCGCGCTCGATGCCCAGACGCGCGGCATGATGCAGGAGGTCCTGCTCGATATCTGGAGCAAGATCCCGATCACCACGGTCTTCGTCACCCACGATATCGACGAGGCGCTGTTCCTCGCCGATCGCATCGTCGTGATGAGCGCCAGGCCCGGCCGGGTCATCGAGGATATCGTGCTGCCCTTTGCAAGGCCACGCAGCCAGGAACTCGTGACCGAACCCGAATTCGTGCGCCTGAAGCGGCATGTCATGCAGCTGTTGCGGCGGCCGGAGGGTGCTGAACCGCTGGCGCGGCTGAGCCCACTCGGCGCGCCGCCCTAAAACATCCCGCTCGCCGCGAGTGCCTTGCAGACGTGCTCCATCTCGGCTTCATCCGCGACCATGTCGAGCATGACCGTGGTCAGGCCCTTCGCCGCAAACTCCTTCAGCTTTGCGCCGATCTCCTCGTAGCTGCCGACGAGATAGGGGCAGTCGGCCTGGAAGGTGAGGAACGGCAATAGCCAATAGCCGTTGTCCGCGAGCTCGCCGCTTTGCCCGTCGTACAGCCGCCGCTTCCATGTGGAGTCGCTGTTCTCCACCGTGAGCGCGAGAAGCTCGCGATCATCAGGATTATCGCGGAAGCGCACCTTGGCCGCCCGCCGCGCCTCATCGCCGCTCTCGCGCGCAAAAATTCCAAAATTCATTCCGGGTGCGTCGAGCCCACGATCGAGATCTGGCGGCAGCATCTGCATCTTGATGCAGCCGGTCTCCTTCGCCACACGCTGCGCCGCTTCCGATTGGCCGGCGATTAAAAATTCCGGCATCAGCTCCACCGGCAGGCGCGGGCGAAGTTGCAAATTGCTTGCACGATAGAACCGGCCCTCGAAATTCACCGGCCGCGGGCTCGAGAGCAATTGGCGCATCAGTGCGACGAATTCGCCGAGCCGGACATAGCGCTCGCCATGCGACTGTTCGTCGCCCAGTCCCTGCAAATCACTGACCGCGGTCCCCGTGATCATGTTGAGATAGACCTTGCGGCCGTTGAGCTGCGCAAAGGACGAGACGAATTTCGCCGCCGTGAACGGGTGCATGTAGACCGGATTGACCGCGATCAGCGGCGAGGATCGCGCCGTCCCTGCCATGATGTGCTGGGCCATCGCCCAGGGCTCGACGAACACGTCATTGCCTTCGAACAGCAAAATGCCTTCGAAGCCGTTGCGTTCGGCGAACTGCGCCACCCGCATCAGCTCGCCGACATATTTTTGGGGATCGCGGTTGCGCGAGATCGCGGGAAAGACGCGCAGCCGCGAGATCGTCATTCAGCCGCTTCCTGGAGCGGCCAGGCATTGCGGGTAATGGGAAGGCCGCCCTCCGCCCGGGAGCCGTCGGCGATTGCAAGGCGATGCGAGGGTGACGGCGAGCACAGCTGGAATCGCCAGCCCTGGGGATCGTCGGCGATATCGGGCTTGAAGCTGATCTCGATGGCCTCGCGCGACACCTGCATCGCGAAGGCGTCGAGCGGCAGATTGAGCCCAAAGCCCCTGGCCTTCAGATAGGCCTCCTTGAGCGTCCAGTAATCGAAGAAGCGCTCGATTGCTGCGGGCTCCGGCAGTCCGCGCAAGGTTTCGACCTCCTCCGGCGCAAAGAACCGAAGCGCGGTCGACAGCGGCGCCACCCGCCGCGACACGGTCTCGACGTCTACGCCAACGGCTTCGTGCCCGGACACCACGCAAGCAACGCAGCCATCGGCGTGCGACAGGCTGAAATGCAGTGAGGTCGAGGTCTTGGGCGAGGCGACAAACGGCCGCCCATAGCGGCCCGCCGCAAAGGACCAGTCGGTGGGATCGACGTCAGGCGCGACCTTCGACAGCGCCAGGCGCAACATCGCGTGTGCGAAAATGTATTGCCGCCGGTGCCGCTCGAACATGAAACGGTCGGCGCGGACCCGTTCCTCCGCCGAGAGCAAGCATCGACACGCGTCGGCTGCGCCGGGCGCGTCAATGGTCTCGATCAGTCCGACAAACAGTTCAATCCTGTCGTCTGCCATCAATTAGGCCTTTGGCGTCAGGCAGAGGCCTAATCCCCGGCCCTGACGGAAGAATCAACTGAGCAAGAATCAACTGAGCGGACCGCTTCTAACGGTCCACCCGGGCGGATTCTTGTCAATTGCTAGACGGTTTACGGACGCAAGCTTGTGCGAGCCCCCCAGCTCGGCAGGCGTGTGGCCGTTATCCGAAGATTCGTGCGGCGTCTCCGCCGACTAGTCTTACTTTTTCTTCTTGGCCTTCTTCGAGCCGCCCAGCATCGAAAGGCTGGCATCGACGTCCTTCAGCGCGGACTGCAGCTTCTTCTTCTCCGCGGCCAGCAACTTTTGCAGGGCCTTCCGGTCCTTGTCGCTCAGCGAGGTACCCTTGGTAAATTTGATGAAACCCATAATGACACTCCCCCGGTTGAAATAATCGTCCAAATCAAAACGCGGGAATAATCTTGCGCGCTGGCGCCAAATAATCAAGATGCAACTTGGTCATTCACAGCTTTGACGAGTGAACTCGTATTCGCTCGTCCTGGACAGCCGGTCATGCCGCCCTGCGCGCGAGCAATCGGCCGAGCTGCGTGTTGGGTTGGGTGACGGCGGTTCCCAGCAGCGCCACGAGATCCTCCATCCACGCGCCGACCATGCCGCCATCGAGCAATTCGCGCTTGTAATTGCATGAACCGGTGATTCCGGTCGGGCGTTCCTTGAGCATCAGCGACAGCCAGGTCTGGTCGATCGGCAGCACCGGCTGCCCCTCACGCGCAACGTTTCCGATCGATTGCACCGCAATGTCCGGCAGATCGAGCGGCTGGCGCAGCGGATTTTGCAGAGTGAAGTAGACCTGGAGCAGCGTAGCCGTGTCTATCCCTGCCTGCTCCAGCTGGTCAGCCAGCATGTTGAACGGCAACTCCTGCCGGGCATGCGCATCCAGCACGCTCTGGCGGACCCGCGCCAAGGCCTGCGCGAACGACAGATCCGGCGTGATTGTCGTGCGGAGGATCACCGTGTTCTCGAACGGGCCGACGATTCGGTCGGTGTCCGGCTGGGCGCGATTGGCCATGGCGGTGGCGACCGAGATGTCGCTGCGGCCGGTCCGCGCCAGCAGCAGGGCCTTCAGGCCGGTGAGGAGACACATGAACAGCGTGCTGTTGTGCTGGCCGGCGAATGCCGCGAGCCGCGCGATCAGGTCGGGCTCCAGGGTGACCGGATGATGCCCGGTGGACGCGCCGGGGCTTGCTTCGCCTTCGAAGATCGGGGCCGCGCCGCGCAAATTCTCCGTCCAGTCGGCGGCCTGGCGGCGGGCGGCGTCGGCGCCGCACCACCAGCGCTGCCAGCGTGCGACGTCCGAAAAGGCCGGCGGCGGTTTTGGCAGCGGCGCCCAGGGGCGTCCGGCCAACGCCGCATAGCGGCTCGACAATTCTTCGAACAGCACGCCGATCGACCAGCCGTCGGCAACGGCGTGGTGCAGCGTCAGCAGCAGCACGTGGTCGTCGGCATGGAGGCGCAACAGCCGCGCCCGCAACAGCGGCGCTCGTGCGATGTCGAACGGGGTGTAGGTCTCCTGCTCGATCAGCAGATCGATCTTCCTGGATTCGAGGGCCTGGCGCCGCTTGTTGTTGTGGCGACGCCCGTCGCCGATGGTTTCGACGGCAAGGACGGGGCCGAGCTCGCTGGGTGTGGCGATGCGGCAGACCGGCTCCCCGCTGCTCCAGCCGAATCCGGTGCGCAACGATTCGTGGCGGCGCACGATGTCGCCGAAGGACTGGGCGAGGGCTGCCGGATCGAGCGGGCCCTCGAGACGGAAGGCGAAGGGCAGGTTGAACAGCGGGAGCCCGGGCAGGTTCTGCTCGATGCGAATCATCTGATCCTGCGCGATCGAGAGCGTCGGCGGGCCGTTTTCGGCCAACCTTGCTTGAGCCGGATTTGGCAGGCTTGCGGCAGGCTGGTGCGGCTTCGCCGCCACGGCTTCGTCGACCCGACGGGCAAGCTCCTCGATCGTCGGCGCCTCGAAGATGGTCTTGATCGGCAGCGACACGCCGAGCGCACGGGCAACGCGCGCCATCGCCTGGCCCGCCAGCAGCGAATGGCCGCCGAGATCGAAGAAATTGTCGGTGACACTGATGCTCTCGACCTTCAGCAGGTCGACCCAGATGTCCGAGAGCACTTTTTCGGTGAAGCGCCGTGCCGGCACGGCAGCATCCGGTCCGGCGGTCTCCTGCTGGGCGGGCGCGAGCAGTGCCGACCTGTCGATCTTGCCATGGGCATTGAGCGGCACCTGCTCCAGGAACAGGAACGCGGACGGGATGGCGTGGCCCGGCAGCCGGCTCTTCAGGAATTCGCGGAGCTCGCTGGCGCTGCTCTGGCTGCCTGGTCTTGCGACGATATGGGCGATCAGCCTGACATCACCGCTGGCTTCGCGGCGCGGCTCGACGATGCCGGCGCGCACACCGGGGTGGTCGGCCAGCGCGTTCTCGATTTCCTTGAGCTCGATCCGGTAGCCGCGGACCTTGACCTGAAGGTCGGCACGGCCAAGGCATTCGATCGTGCCATCAGTGCGGCGGCGAGCGAGGTCGCCGGTCCGGTAAAGCCGGCTGCCAGCCTGGCGCGAGAACGGATCGGGCAGGAAGCGTTGCCGGCTCTGCGCGGGATCGTTGACATAGCCGCGTCCGACGCCGGCGCCCGTGATGCAGAGCTCGCCGGTCACGCCGACCGGCAGCGGCTGAAGGTTTTGATCGAGCACGTAGAGCTGGGTGTTCGGCAGCGGCGCCCCGACCGGAACGTTGGCCGTCGCGATGGCTGGTGCCTTGGTCAGGCGATGCAGCGACACGTCGTCGGAACATTCCGACGCGCCATAGGCATTGATCAGCGGCACCTTTGGGCAGCGTGCGAACCAGGCCCGGCAGAGATCGACCGGCAGTGGCTCGCCGGTCGAGATCAGGAGACGCAATTTCGCGAAGGCGCGCTGGACCTGTACCTCGTCCATGCGGTCGAGGATCACGCGCAGCAGCGACGGCACGATCTCCAGCGCCGTGATGCCCTCGCGCTCGATCTCCTGCGCGAGCAGGATCGGGTCCTGCACGACCGCGTTGCCGCAGACATGCACGCGCGCGCCGACCATGGGCCCTGCGAGAAACTGCCAGACCGAAATGACAAAACTCTGCGGCGCTGTCTGCGCGATGACATCCTTGGCCGACAGCCCAAGCTCGGAAATGAGCGACGCCAGATGGTTCGAGAGGCCACGCTGCTCGATCATGACGCCCTTCGGCGCACCGGAGGAGCCGGAGGTATAGATGAGATAGGCAAGGCTCGCGGCCGCGCGCGGCGCTGCCCGGGCCGGCTTGGTCGCCTCCAGCGCGAGTGCGTCCTCGAGATCAGCGACATGGATGCGCTCGACCAGCGGTTCGAGCAGGGCCCCGGCCATGGATGACCGCGCGCGCGCGATCAGCAGCATGCGGGCGCAGCTCGATCCCAAAATGGTTGCGAGCCGGGCCGGCGGCTGGTCGGGATCGAGATTGAGGAAGGCCGCGCCCAGGCGCTGCACGCCGATCATGGCGGCGAGCAGATCGGGCCCACGCTCCGCCAGCAGCGCGATCACGCTCTCAGCGCCGACTCCTTCGCGGGCTAGCCACCGCGCGATCGCCTGGCTGCGTCGCGCCAGCTCGCGATAGCTCAGGGAGGTGTGTCCGTCAGACACTGCGATCGCGTTCGGCGTTGTCTTCGCCTGGCGATCGAAGCGTTCGCTCAAATTGCCGCGCGTGGTGAAATTGGCCGGCACGCCATGGCCTTTCGCCAGCAACTGCCGGCGTTCGGCCTCGGTCAGGAGCGGCAGGCGCGAGATGCGCTGCTCCGGATTGGCGATGACGGCCTTGAGCAGTGTCTTGAACTGAGCGGCCATGCCTTCGATCGTGGCCGCGTCGAACAGATCGGTGGCGTATTCGAAGAAGCCGGTGAAACGGCCGTCGGCCTCCACCAGCTCGAGTGTGATGTCGAAGCGCGCCACTTTCGGATCGACCTCCAGCCGTCGCGTCGACAGGCCCGGGAAGCGCGCCGCTTCGATCGAGGCGTTCTGGAGGATGAACATGATCCGGAACAGCGGATTGCCGTCCGTCCTTCGCGCGACCTGCAATGCGCGCAGCACCTCCTCGATCGGGAGGTCCTGGTTGCGGTACGCATCCAGCGTGACCTGCCGCACCCGTCGCAACATCTCGCCGAAACCCGGATCGCCGCCAAAATCGTTGCGCAGGATCAGGGTGTTGGCGAACAGCCCGATCAGGCGCTCGCTCTCGATCTGGTTGCGGTTGGCGATCAGCGATCCCGTCGCGACATCCTCGTGTCCAGTGTGACGGAACAGCAGGCACTGGAACACCGCGAGCAGCGTCATGAAGGAGGTGACGCCCTGGTCCTGGCTCAGTGCGCGGACATCGCCCGAGAGGGCCTTGGAGAACTCGAAATAGTGACGGGCGCCGTGACCGCTCCAGACCTCCGGCCGTGGCCGGTCGGTCCGCAGCGGCAGCGTGGTGACGCCGTCGAGCTGTGTTCGCCAGTAATCGAGCTGCTCCTTCGCCGCCGGCGTCTCGGCCCAGCTCTGCTGCCACAGCGCAAAGTCGCGATACTGGAAGGTGGCCGAGGGCCGTGCCGCCATGCTCTTCCCGCGTGTGGCGGAATAATGCGCGGCAAGCTCTTCCCAGAACAGCCGCTGCGACCAGCCATCGGTGACGAGGTGATGGACGTTGACCACCAGTGCGTGGCTGGATTTGTCGAACGACAGCAGCGTGACCTTGAGCGGCGGTTCGCGCGCCAGGTCGAACGGATATTGTGCGAGCTTGAGCGCCTCGCGCCTGATAATCGAGACCTGTTTGTCTGCGGGGCATGGCTTGAGCTTGATCCGCTCGAATTGCGGCGGCGACTGCAGCACAAGCTGCGCCGGTTCGCCCTGCCGTTCGATGAAGACCGAGCGCAGCGCCTCGTGGCGGGCGCAGATCGCGGTGAGGCTCGCAGACAACGCAGCGATGTCGACTATGCCCTTGAGAAGCGCGACTTCGACGACATTATAGTTGTAGCGGGTCGGGTCGAGCCGCGAGAGCACGTACATCCGCTGCTGCTGGAACGACAGCGGCGCATCGGCTGCAGCCGCTCGGCGCCACGCCGGCAGTGCCGCTTGGCGATGCGTTGTGGCGCTCTCGATCCGGGCCGCCAGCGCCGAGACCGTGGCGCAATCAAAAATGTCCTCGAAGGAGAAGTCGACGTTGAAGCGTTCGCGCAGCCGCGAGCGCATCTGCGTTGCCGCGAGCGAGTCGGCGCCGAGCGCAAAGACGTCCTGATCGATGCCGACCTGCGGCAGCTCCAGCAGGCCGGCCCAGATCTCCGCGAGCTGAATCTCCAGCGCGTTGCGCGGCAGCTGCGCCTCGTCGCGGTCTCCCACCGTTGCGATCAGCTCGGCCAGCGCATTGCGCTTGACCTTGCCGCTGGCGCCCTTCGGCAGCGCGGCCACGCTGCGGATCAGGCTCGGTACCTTGTAGGCGGCAAGACGCTTCCGCGCGAACTGCCGCAACTGGTCGGAGGTCACCTCGGAATTCGGACGCAGCACCACGGCCGCTGCGACATTCTCGCCGAGCTTTGGGTGCGGGACGGCAAACACGCCGGCCTCCAGCACCGCCGGATGGCTCAGCAAAACCTCCTCCACCTCCAGCGGCGAGATCTTCTGGCCGCCGCGGTTGATGACGTCCTTGATGCGGCCGACAATGAAGAGATAGCCGTCGGCATCGAGATAGCCGAGATCGCCGGTCCGGAACCAGCCGTTGCGGAACGCGGCCTGCGTCGCCGCCTCGTCATTGTAATAGCCGCGGCTCATGTTCGCTCCGCGCAGCACGATCTCGCCGTGCTCGCCGGGCGCAAGCGCGTGGCCGGTCTCGTCCATGATCGCGATCTCGGGGCCTGCGGCGCGTCCCACCGAACCGATCTTGCGTAGCTCGAACGGATTGGCCGCGATCTGCGAGGCCGCTTCTGTCATGCCGTAGGTTTCGAGCACGGGAACGCCGAACATCGCCTCCAGCCCGTTCAGGATCGCAGGCGCGAGCGAGGACGAGGCCGAGCGAATCACACGCAATGACGATGACCGGGCGCGGTCCGGGTTCGCTTCCGCTGCCGTCAGCAGCGCGCGATGAATGGTCGGCACCGCCGTGTACCAGGTCGGTTGCAGCTCCCGCATCCAGCCGAAAAAGGACGATGCATCGAAGCCCTCGGTGCAGATCACGCTGGAGCCCGCGGCCAGCGCCGTCAGCAGGCCGGAGATCAGGCCATGGGCGTGAAACAGTGGCAGGGCATTGAGCAGGCGATCATGGGATGCGAGCGACAGCACGCGGCCGGCATTGGTGGCGGACAGGCACACATTGCGATGCGTGAGCGGCACCATCTTCGGCCGCGCCGCCGTGCCCGACGTCAGCAGGATGAATGCATCGTCGTCGCCGCGCGAGGCGCCGCTGGCGCTCGCCGGCCCGATCACCGGGCCCGTGAACGCGCAGCCGCCGAGATCGTCTTTCGGCCCCGGCACGAAATCAATCACCGCGATATCCAGCGCCCTGGCGATATCACGGCTCGGTGAGTTCATATCAGCCCGGGTGACGAGCGCCTTTGGCTTCAATTCGCTGAAATAGCGCTGCAACTCGTCTGCCGTCAGGTCCGGATTGACGGGAATGCAGGCGCTGGCCGACGCAACTGCGATCATGGCCAGCGCACTGTCGGCGCCGCGCGGCAGTGCAACGGCGATCCGGTCGGCAGGCGCGATGCCGAGCCCGCGCAGCGTGCGGACGAGATCCTGCGTCCGCTCGCCGAGCACGCCGTAGGAGAGGGCCGGCCGGCCCGGCGCAAGGAGGGCAGGGGCTGCTGGTGTCTTGCGGGCGTAGAAATCGAGAAGGCCGCCGATATGCGCGAATATCTTCGTTTCGGCGCTCCCGCTGGCCGATCCTTCTCCCGCTCCGGATGCGATGTCCGACAACGCCATTCCCTTTTGATCTGATTGAGCTATTCTTCCCAAGACTTAGGGAACGCGTCCAGTCTGAGGTGAAGTTTGAGCCCCAAAATCTGTGGTTGAGGGGCCCTTAAGCCCTTCGACGGAGTGATGGTCGGGCAGAATCACCATGCTGGAGAACGAGCCGGGCACGGGGGCGGAAGGCGGGCTGAAGCGCTGGCTCGAAGGCATCGGTCTCGGCCACTATACCGATCTCTTCGCGCAGCACCGCCTCGATCTCGATGTCATGGGGGATTTGACCGAAGCCGACCTGGTCGAGCTCGGCTTGCCGCTTGGCGACCGCAAGCGGCTCCGGCGGGCGATGGCGGCGCTGTTCCAGGCTGAAACCGCGGAGCCGCCGCCGACAGCGGCGCGTCCGCAGAGCCGGACGGAGGTCGGGGCCGAACGGCGTCAGCTCACCACCATGTTCTGCGACATGGTCGATTCCACCGCGCTCTCCGCGCAGTTCGATCCTGAAGACGTGCGTGACATGATCGCAAGTTTTCGCGAGACCTGCGTCCGGGTGGTGAAGCATTACGAAGGCTTTGCCGCCCGCTTCGTCGGCGACGGCATTTTGGTCTATTTCGGCTATCCGACCGCCCATGAGGACGACGCCGAGCGCGCGGTGCGCGCCGGGCTCGAGATCGTGCGGGTGCTGTCGACCGCGCGCGCGATCGAGCCGCGCGGCGCGCTCAGCCATTCGCCCGCCGTCCGCATCGGCATCGCGACCGGTCTCGTCGTGGTCGGCGATCTCGTCGGGCAGGGCACCGAGGAGCGTGACTCCGCGGTCGGGGAAACCGTCAATCTCGCCGCGCGCCTGCAAGGCCTGGCGCCGTCCAACGGAGTCGTGATCTCGACCTCGACGCAGTCGCTACTGAAGGGGAAGTTCGACTATCGCAATCTCGGCGTCCATGCGCTGAAGGGCATCTCGGAGAAAGCGCAGGCCTGGCACGTGGTGCGCGCCACGCGGGTGGAAACCCGCTTCGCCGCCGCCATGGGCACGCGGCTGACCCCGCTCGTCAACCGCGAGGAGGAGATCGCGCTGCTGATGGGCCGCTGGCAGCAGGCCAAGGACGGCGACGGCCAGGTCGTGGTCAAGTTCGGCGAGCCCGGCATCGGCAAGTCGCGCATCATCCAGGAGATATTCGAGCGGATATCGGGCGACCGCCATGGGCAGGTCTCGTTCCAGTGCTCGCCCTATTACACGTCCACGGCGTTCTATCCGTTTGCCGAGCAGCTCAAATTCTCGCTCGGTCTCGATCGCGAGGATGCGTCCGCGCAGTCGCTGGCAAGTCTGGAGACCGCGATTGCCGCCGCCCATGGCGACATCGAGCAGGTCACACCGCTGTTTGCCGCACTGTTGTCCATCCCGACCGGAGATCGCTATCCGCCGCTGGACCTGTCGCCGCAGCAACAGAAGGACGCCACCGTCGCGGCGCTGGTCAGTCACTTCCTTGGCCTCGCGCGCGAGATGCCGCTGGTGGTCGCGTTCGAGGATCTGCACTGGATCGATCCGACCTCGCGCGAGGTGATCGACCTGCTGGTCGATCGGGTGCAGAACCGGCCGATCCTGGTCATCATGACCGCACGCTCCGAATTCCAGCCGAGCTGGAACGCGCATTCGCACATTACGACGCTGGTTCTGAACCGCCTGAGCCGGCAGTTGCGCGCGACGCTGGTCGAGCGCGTCGCCGGCCGCGAGCTGCCCAAGGAGGTCGTCGAGGAGATCATCGTCAAGACCGACGGCGTGCCGTTGTTCCTGGAAGAGCTGACCAAGACCGTTCTGGAATCCAACCTCCTGACCGAACGTCATGGACGCTACGTGCTGTCGGGCCCGTGGCGGCAACTCGCGATCCCGGCGACGTTGACGGATTCGCTGATGGCGCGGCTCGACCGGATGGGGCCGTTCAAGCGGATCGCGCAGATCGGCGCCACCATCGGCCGCGAGTTCTCCTATGAGACGCTGCACGCGGTCGCCAACACGCCGGCGGAGCAGATCGAGGCCGCACTCAATCACCTGGAGGAGGCGGGGTTGATCATGCGCCGCGGCCATCCGCCCGACGCGCTCTACTCCTTCAAGCATGTGATGATCCAGAATGCCGCGCATGCGAGCCTCTTGCACAGCGAGCGGCGCAAGCTGCATGCACGGATCGCGCAGGTGCTCGCCGAGATGTACCCGGAGAAGACCGACCGCGAGCCGGAGCTGCTCGCCCATCACCTGACCGAATCGGGCCAGAGCGAGGGCGCCGCCAGCTTCTGGCTCAAGGCCGGCAAGCAGGCGGCCAAGAGCGGCGCCAATCTGGAGGCGATCGGCCATCTGCGCCGCGGCTTGAGCGTCGTGCAGGCCAATGCGCGTATGCAGGGCGCAGACGAGATGGAGCTCGAGCTGCGCATCGCACTCGGCAACGCGCTGATCGCCGCTAAGGGCTACGCCGTGCAGGAGGTCGAGGAGAATTACATTCGCGCACTCGAGCTCGGCCAGCAGCTCGACGACGACGAAAAGGCCTTCGCCGCCACGCGCGGGCTCTGGGTGTGCCATTTCATCCGCGCCGATCTCACCCGTGCGCACGATCTCAGTGTCGAGCTGTTGAAGTTCGCAAAGCGCGAGCGGCTGAACGAGCGGACGCAGCCGGCGCAGCAGACCGGCTATCTGATCGAGGCGCATCGCTCCATCGCGATGACCATGCTCTATCGCGGCCGCTTTGCCGCCGCGCAGCACCATCTGCATCGCTGCATCAACCTCTACAGCCCCGATTTGCACTCCGATCTGATGGAGCGCCACGGCACTGATCCCGGCGTCGTCTCGTTGTCCTATCTCGGTTACCTCCTGTGGTTCCTGGGCCGGCCCGACGCGGCGCGACAGCACAGCGAGCAGGCGATCCTGCACGCGGAAAAGATTCGCCATCCTTTCTCGCTCGCCTTCGCGCTCGTATTCGGCGCCTATCTCTGCCAGCATTTGCGCGATATCGAGGGCACGCGCGACCATGCCAACCGCGCCATGATCATCGCCACCGAACACAATTTCCTGCACTGGAAGCAGCAGGCCGCGATCCTGCGCGGCTGGGCGCTGGCACAGCTCGGCGAGGCCGACGAGGGCATCAGCCAGATGCGTTTCGGTCTCGACGAATACGAGGCGATGGACTCCTGGCTTGCCGGCTGCTGGTTCCGCTGCCTGCTCGCGGAGGCCTACGCCAAGGTCGGGATGCGCGATGCCGCCCTGCGCGCGCTCGACGGCGCGCTCGCGACCGCGAGGCGGACCGGGGATCACTCCTACCTCGCCGAGGTCTATCGCCTGCAAGGCGAGATCACCCTGTCGGACGGCGGGCCGGCGGCGGTGCAGGAGGCCGAGGATTTGTTCGCCCTGTCGCTGGAGACCGCGCGCAAGCAGGGTGCGTTGTCCTGGGAGCTGCGCACCGCCGTCAGCCTCGCGCGCCTCTCGCATGAGACCGGCAAGCGCGAGCACGCAAGTCTCCTGCTCGCGCCGATCGTCGGCAAGTTCAGCGAAGGTTTTTACACGCCGGACCTGAAGCAGGCGATGCAGCTGGTCAACGAGCTCGGTGCGGACGTGCCCGTGCGTGAACGAGCCGATCCGTGACATGAGCGATCTGGCAGCCGCGCGTGCGCGCTACGTGGAGAGAATCGCGAAGCGCGAGCGGATTTCCTCGACGCGCCTGCTCTCAGCCCTCGGCGACGTCCCGCGCGAAAAGTTTCTGGCGAAGGGACCCTGGCGCATCAAGAGCGAGGCGGGGAGCAGCTACCGGCTAACGCCGGATGCCGATCCGGTTCATCTCTACGACAATGTGCTGGTCGCGATCGACGCGCGCCGCAAGCTCGACACGGGCTTGCCGAGCCTGTGGGCGCATTTCATCGACGTGCTCGACGTCGGGGAGAAGGACCGCGTCATCCAGATCGGCTGCGGGCTCGGTTATTTTTCAGCGGTGCTGTCGGAGATCGTGGGCCCAAAGGGCGGGGTGCATGCCATCGAATGCGACGAGCGGCTTGCCGCTCGCGCGGCGAATTACCTTCGCCCCTATCGCAATGTCACGGTCGTCCACGGCGACGGATGCAAGGACCTCGGCGAGCCTGCCGACGTGATCATCGTGCATGCCGGCTTCTCGCACCCGCATCCGCTCTGGCTCCAGTCGCTCCGCCCGCGCGGCCGCCTCCTGGTGCCGCTGACCCAGCGGGACCGCGAAGGAGCCGCCCTCAAGATCTCGCGCAGAGGCAAAGGCTTCGAAGCCGAGGCAGTCCAGCAGATCCGGATCTTCCCCGGCCAGGGCCGCGGCGCCACCGCGCTCGACGACCGCGTCGCCGACTGGTGGCAGCGCGCCTCGGCACTTGCCCCGCTCCGCTTTCGCGGCATCGCGCAGGGGCTGCCGTCGGATGGCTAACGCTTCGTTTCATTTTACCTTGATTGCGAATGTAAGTTTCCAACGCCTTCCGACGCCGCTATGACTGCGGTTTAATGGCCATTTGAGCGCGCTCCATGCATTCCGTTGCACTGCTGACTGCCAGCTATGCCAAGGATATCGAACGCTTTTCGCTGCTCAGCGAGAGCATCGACACGTGGCTGACGGGATACACGCGGCATTATGTTCTCGTTAACGATGAGGACCTGCCGCTGTTTGCGCGGTTCGTGTCCGACAAGCGCGTCATCGTGCCGGCCTCGCGCTATTTGCCGAAATGGCTGTTCGCGCTGCCGCCGGCGCTTCAGTTCATCAGCAGCCGCCGCGTCTGGCTGTCGCTGCTGTCGTCGCCCGTACATGGCTGGCACATCCAGCAGATCCTGAAGATCGCCGGCGTCCTCAATGCGCCCGAGCAGCGCGTCTGTATTCTTGACTCGGACAATCTGTTCTTTCGCGAATTCGACGTCGGCCAATATGCCGGCGCCGAGAAGACGCCGCTCTTCGTCACGCGCAAGGGGATCGACGCCGATCATCCCCTGCATGTCCTGTGGCTCCGCACCGTCGATCAGCTTCTGGGTATCAAGCAGCGCTCGTTCCCGGCAGACGACTATGTCGGCAACGCGCTGGTGTGGGACAAGGACACCGCGCGCGCGATGACTGACGCTATCAAGTCGGCGACGGGCCTGAGCTGGGCTCTGGCGCTGTGCCGGAAGAAAAAATTCTCGGAGTATCTGCTCTACGGAAACTTCGTCGCGAACTCGCCGGAGCACCTCGCCAGACATCGGATCACCGAAGACAGCATCGCCGTGTCGCATTGGGACGACACGCGGCTCGATCGCCCGGCGATTGAAGCGCTGATCGCAGCCGCCTCGCCCGAGCAGGTCGCGCTCTGCATCCAGTCCTATTCGTCGACTTCGATCGACGACATCCGCGACGTGTTCCGGCTGAATTCGCGCGATCGTCGTGGTCCGAGCCTGTCGCCCGAAGATATCGAAGATCAGGCTCAGTTCGAGGTGAAGACGCGCTAGGTCGCGCCGCTCAGGCGTCCCTCGTCAACCTGCTGATCACGTCCATGAACGGTTTTGGCTTGAACTCGCCGTCGAGCGGCAAGGGCCGGTTCGGCTGCTTGTCCGCGCGGGCAAAGGTGCCGTTGATCCAGCTATAGCGATCCGACAGGCCCCAGGTCAGGATCGAGCGCACCGGCCCGCTGGTCGAGATCGCGGTCAGGAGGTCGTTGACGCGCTTGGCTACGATGGCGTCGCGCTCGGCCGGATTGCCCGTCAGCTTCTGGTCGTCGACGTCGAGCTCGGTGACGAGAACTTCCAAACCCCAGGAACGCAGCTCGGTGACGAACTCGGCCAGCCCGTGCGTGTCGATCTCGAGCTCGGCATGCAGATGCGATTGCAGTCCCACGGCGTGGAGCGGAACGCCCTGATCGAGCAGCTCCATGATGAGGTTGCGGTAGGCCGCGCGCTTGGCAATGAACGAGTCCTTCGCCGACTCGATGTCATATTCGTTGATCGCGAGCTTCACGTAGGGATCGGCTGCAGCTGCGGTGCGGAACGCCAGCGGAATCCAGCCTTTACCCAGATGCTGCGTCCAGAACGTATCGCGCCGGTCGGTGACCTTCTTCGGGTTGTCCGGGATCGGCTCGTTGACGACGTCCCACGACGTCAGCTTGTCCTTGTAATAGGACACGACAGTGCCGATGTGGTCGACGTAAGCGCGCTCGACACCCTTGGTGTCCTTGATCTGCTTGGTCCAGTCCGGAATGTCATGATACCAGGCGAGCGCATGGCCGCGCATCGTCAGATCGTTCTGCCGGGCGAAATCCAAAATCGCATCGGCGCGCTCGAAAGCAAAAGTGTGCGCGTCCGGCCGCAGCATCGGCCATTTCAGTTCGAGCACCGGTACGACCTGCGTGCAATAGGTGCTGATGGCTTCGCCGAGCCTGGGATCGGCCTGCAGGTCCCAGAGCGTCGCGGCAGCACCAAAGCCGGGGCGCCGCTGCGCAAGTTTGGATGCCGGCAATGCTGACGCGGATGCGCCCGCTGCAAGCGTCGCGGCGCTGCCGAGCAGAAATTCGCGTCTGTCGAGCTTGACCAATTTGCGGCGTTCCTTCGGGAACCAACGCGCCATCGTACCAAGCGCCGCTTTGCAACGCCCGGGTTTCCGTTTGTTGGGTTAACTTTGCCGGACGTCGTCAACCCGTCTGACGCTGCAAGGCCGCTTCGGCAATCGTGTAATAATGAAGCGCGCCCTTCTCGAGCGTCAAATTATCCATCACATAGTCGCGAGGTGCGAAATCGCCGGCGGCGACATGCGACCAGAAGTCGCTCCAGCCCGAGATGAAGCCGCCCGCATCGGTAAATGTCATGCCGCAGCGTGCGTCGAAATAGGGCACCGAGGACACGCCGCCTTCGTATCTGACCCTGTGCGGGAAATATTCCGGATCCTGCCACGGCCCGCCGCGATCCCAGGCGAACACGGGAACGCCGCTCGACAGCGCCTGCTGGCAGGCGATGCCCTGGCTCTCATGCTCGCACAGGAACACCATGCTGCGGCAGCGCGCCAGAGCCGCCTTGTAGTCGTCTTCCTTGTAGTGGCCGTAGCGGACCAATTCGACGGTGCGGCCGCTTGCCTCGAGCTGCCGGCGGATCGGTTCGATCAGCTCGGCATCGAAGCGGTCGTGTTCCCAGCGGATCTTGTCGTAGAGCAGCACATCGACGCTCTTCTGGTCGGCAGGCGCAGGCGTCCACAAATCGGTCTCGATGCCGACCGGCCAGATCTCGACATGCGGCCAGTACGGACGGCACATGTCGGCGTACCAGGTGCAGGGCACCAGGATGGTCCTGGCTTGCAGGCCGTGCAGATGGGCCGGTGCTTCCACCGGATGGTTGTACATGGCAACGCCCAGCAACAGCGGGTTCTTCCATTCGAACCAGTCCAGCACGAACGGCCGCCCGATGATGCAGGCGAGCTCCTCCGGATGCTTGCGGATATGGCCGTAGTCGTTGGTCCGATAGCGGATGCCGACCCTGTCGAGACCCGCGCAGAGATTGAGGAACACGCGCCGCTGGCCGCTGATCCATGTCTTGCCGAGCAGCATGCGGCGCAGCAGCGGCCGGATGTGGCGGTCGCCCGGAAACCAGCGGTCGTCCCGTTCCTCGAAAAACAGGTTGAGCGTCATCCGCTCGCGGCCTTCAGGGGCAGCCGGAACCAGAGGGGCGTCAGCGCCGCCGTGCGGCGGCTGAGCCGGATTTGCCCGGATACGCTCGGCAACGTCCATCTTGGTCACGTCCACGCACTGCCAGGACGTCGGGCGACGACCTGAAATCATGGTTTCTTTTCGGTGATCGCGACCGCCGGTTCAAGGAAAGGGCAAATTTAACGCTAACGCGCGAAAGCGGTGGGGCCGCCCCATTCGGCGGCCGATTTGCAGACTTAAATGACTATCTTGGGGGATGCTGCGGCGCAGTCCGATCGCCACACCAAGGTCCAACTGATGAACGGCCGCTCGATTTCAAGGCCGCCGGTCCCGTGCACGCATGCTGAATCGCCATTTCTCGATCTATCTCGTCGCCTACATCCTGCCCGCGGCGGTGGGTTTCTTCGCGGTCACCGCCTACACGCGGCTGCTCACGCCGGCAGAATACGGCGTCTATGTCGTCGGCATCAGCCTCGCCGGCATTCTGGGCGCGATCTTCTTCGCCTGGATCAAGCTGTCGGTGTCGCGCTATCAGGCAATGTCGGCGGAGGTGGATTTTCGCGGCACGGCGATGGTCGCCTTTGGGCTCACGGTCGCTGTGCTCTGCGCCACCACCCCGCTGGTCTTTCTGTTCCGCAGCGATGTCAGCGTCGAGCTGCTGCTCGCCAGCATGTTCGTCGCGATCATGGCCAATGCGGTCGATGTCGGTCAGGAGTTCGAGCGCGCCAAGCTGCGGCCCTATCGCTTTGCGGCGATTTCGATCGTGCGCAGCGCGTCGAGCGTTGGCTTCGGCCTCGTCGGCATCTGGCTCGGCTGGGGCGGCATGGGCCTGCTCGCGGCGTTCGGCCTCGGCTCGCTCACCGGCATCATCCTCAATCTCATCGGGGACCGCACCAGGATCGCGCGCTTCCAGCGCAGCCAGTTCATGCAGCTGGCGCGCTATGGCCTGCCGCTGACGCTGGCCGGTCTCTCGGTCGCGCTGTATTCGACCTGTGACCGCCTGATCGTTGCTTATCTGCTCGGCAAGGACGCCGCCGGCATCTTTGGCGTTGCCGCCGACCTGCCGCGCCAGTTCATGGTGATGATCGCCTCCAGCGTTGCAGCTGCGACCGTACCGCTGGTGTTCCGGTCGCTGTCGGAGAAAAACAACGAGATCACGCGGGAGCGGCTGAGCGAGAGCCTCGAGCTGCTGCTTGTGGTCGTCGCGCCTGTCGCGATCTGGCTGGCGCTCGCGGCCGACCAGGTCGCAGGCACGCTTGTCGGCGTCGATTTCCGCGCCGGCGTGTCGGCGCTGCTGCCGACCCTGGTGCTCGCCCGCTTCTTCGGCATCGCCAATCAATTCTACGTCCAGATCAGCTTTCAGCTCGCCGAACGACCCTTCATGCTGGCGGCGCAGTCCTTCGTTACACTGGTGATAAGCGTGGCGCTGATGTTCGCGCTGGTTGCAGGCTACGGCCTCCATGGTGCGGCGCTGGCGACACTCGCGACCGAGGCGCTCGGCTTCGTTGTCGCAATCGTCCTGATGCATCGTGCCCATCCCTTGCCGTTCGATGTCAACCGCCTCGCCGGCGTGGCTGCCTCCGCAGCCGTAATGGCAGCTGCGATCCTCGTTGCGCGATCGCAGGTGAGTGGCACCGGCCCCATGTCGTTGGTCATCGTGAGCCTTGCGGGCGGCCTCGCCTACGCCGCCGCGGCGTGGCTGCTCAATGTCGCGAATGTGCGCACGCTGTCGCTCCGTTTCCTGCGGACCTTCAACCGGAAGGCGCTGGGCGTCTAGCCGCGATGTCTGACGAGGCTCGGCTCGCCGTCTTTAGCTCTGGAAGCGCGCCTTGGCTTGGCGATGGCTCGTTTCCGCCGGAAGCGTACGGCCGGCCAGGCTCCCGGCGGAGGTTGATTTTGTTCGAGCGGTCAATATTGACCAGTAACTTCGGACCTGGCGGCTCATGCTGGCGATATCACCGCCCCTTGTTGGCATCTATCGGTGACAGAGAGTGCTGTAATGCTCCCGCCAGATTTCGAGGGTGCATCGATGGAATTGCAACATTCCCGCTCATCCGCTCCGTCATTTGTATCAGACCCGCGGCCGAGCTGTCCCAACTGCGGCGAACGCATGAGCTTGGTGAGGATTCCCGGCTCATCCGCGTTTGACATCGGAACGTTCGCGTGCGCCGGCTGCCATCACGTTCACGCTACCGCAGTCGAAACCGATCCCATGAAATCCACCGCGGCGCGCTGGCTCGCCAGTCATGATTTGAGGTCGCCGAACTAAGCGAGTGCCCCCGAATGGAAGACTTGGAAGAATTCCTTCATCGCGAGAACCTGAAAATCTTCAGAAGGCAGATCGATCTGGCCAAAGACGATGTCCGGCGGCAATGGCTCTTGAAGCGCCTGGCCGAGGAAGAGGCGAAAGTCCGGGGTGCGACTTGATAGCCTGTCACTGGCGTACCAACACGCCGTCGATGGGTGATGTGTCGTGAGCGGATACATATTCAACGACAAGGGAATCCGCGCCGGCGTCCTGAACGGCACATCGATCTTCGACCTCGGCGGAAAGAAAGTCTACGATCTCAAGGGAAACAACATCTATCGTCTCTCGGGTGAGTTGGTCGGCCATACGCTCAACGCGCCAGGCTCCGACAAGCGTCTGGATCGCGGCAGCCAAGGGCTGCTCTCCGTCCAGGGGCAACCGGAACCTGACGAGCCCGAGAAGCGTCCCGGGCCGCAATGGCAGCCAACGGACGACTTTGCGGAAGCAATCCGCCTGCGCCGGATCATCTCCGACACACCGTCCGCTCGTCCCAAGCGAGGGTGATCGCGCATTCGCGAAACGTCGTGCAAGCCCACCGCGACACCCCAAGCAGGGCGCCAGTGGCCCGTTGCGGATGCGCGGCTGAGAATCTATTGCAGCGGCGACCGCGTCCCGGTGGCAGCATCGTAGACCATGATTTGCAGCATTGGGAACCTGCCGAGCAGCTCGGCGCCGGCTTCTCGGGCAGTCGTTTCGCTGTCGTAACGAGTCTTGAACCGTCCATCGACCACAAGTGAGAAGCCATCTGCCGGTGCTACGTCGGCTCTTTGAATGGTCCTCGGTTCAATGTCGTCAGGTTGCGTAATCGGCTTTTTCATCGGGTACCTTCATATCGTTGCAGGAGAAGGCGAAGCGTTTCTGGCCCCAGACCGCCTCAGTCGCCCCTCACGATCTCAGGCTTGTCATACAAGACCGCGGTCAAGAGTGAGTTGTGAACCTCGATCTTGCCGTTGTAGCTGATGAAGCCAAGCTTGCGAAACTTGTTCATGAAGAAGCTGACCCGAGAGCGGGTTGTCCCGATCATCTCAGCGAGCGTCTCCTGGCTGATCTGCACCGCGATCGGCTGAGGGGCGCCATCCTTTCCGAAATTTGCCAACAGCAGGAGGAGACGCGCAAGCCGCTTCTCGCTGGAATTGAACAACTGGTCGATCAGGTCTTCCTCGATGCGGCTGTTTCGGCTGAGCAGATAGGCCATGAACATCTCGGAAAATTTTGGTTCGTTCTGGAGCGTCGCAAGCATCGCGGATTTCGAGATGGACGTGATCACAGATGGTTCCATCGCCACCGTTGTCGAAATCCGCAGTGGATGGCCGTTCAGGCAACCTTCGCCGAAGAATTGTCCAGGCTCCATGATTCCGACCACCGCTTCCTTGCCCTGCTCGGAGACGACGAGAACCTTGATCTTCCCCTTCTGGAGATAGAAAACGGTATCTGCAGCGTCGCCTTGCGAAAACACGACTTGGCTTTTGTCGAATTTCAATATGGCTTTACCTTCGCCGACCTTGGCGAGAAAGATTTTTGGATCAAATGAGCTTTTCGGCGCTTTCGGCATGAAGTCGTCAAAACCGGATTGGAGGTCCCTCAGTTTAGCAGGCCCGGTACCGGGCGCGTTAGGCAAATCTAGCTTCTGCCCTTGCGCCCGCGCGACCCCGACCGACCAATTATGGCGGTGGCTTCGCCGGCTCGCTTGCGCTCGATGACGTATGACCGTCTGATGCAGGTCCATCACGAGTGCGGCATCGAGTTCGGTCTGGCCCATCGAGGGGGGACTGGACCAGCAGCCGGGACCCTATCGCTCAATTGGCGTTGCCGCAGAGCAGAATTGCTCAGCTTTGATGGAATGGTCCACGACCGGTGGCGAGGCGCGCGCCGATCATAGGATCGACATCTGAGCGATTTTGCACATCACGCGCCGTCGCCGACGTCTATTCTGAACACCGGCAGAAGTTCTTCTGTCCGCTGGCGAGCGCGTGAAATGAACATATCTGGTGAGGGCCTTTTCGTCATATTGGCTGTGGGCATCGCGGCCGGTTGGCTCGCGGGCCAGATCGTCATGGGCACGGGTCTGGGCCTGGTCGGCGATCTCGTCGTGGGAATAGCGGGGGCCTTCATTGCGAGCTGGGCATTTCCGCAACTCGGAATCCATCTCGGTTCGGGGATTGTTGCGCAGATCATCGACGCTGCGGTCGGCGCGGTCTTGCTGCTCGTGATCATTGGGCTCGTCCGCGGTCGGAGCCGATGGGGCGGAAGCTGGGGCGGCGTTTGGCGAAAACGCTGGTAAGCGCGCCGCGAGCGTCTGCCTGGAACGAACGTCGCCGGGGTTACTTGGTGATGGCGACCGGATCTGATGCCCACTCATCATATCCGATGAATGGCGGCCCTGGTTCGCACCCCCGTGCTGGGGCCGCTTTCCTCGAACGTTCAGCCGCTACTTGGCTGATCTCATCGGATCGTCCACGGATATCTTGTGGACGTTTCCGCACCTGGAGCATTCGAAGATTCGCAGATCGGGACCGTCGCAACTTGCTCCGACGTGAATCAGCATCATGCGACTCTGGCACGCCGGACAGAGGGGCCGGGGTATCGGAATCAGCGTCGGTTCTGGACGAGCATAGATCTCGGACATAGGAAGCTCCTGCCCATGTGGCGGTGTATGCTGAACCCGAAGCGGCCGCCGATGACAGCCGATTCGCCGGCTGCGCGATGAGCATGGCGCGGGCTGAGCTTGGCCTCCGTTCAAAATTGCTCACTTTCCCGAAAATTGCCGGCTGATCGGCTTGGCTCCGAGGTGAGCAATATTGCTCAGCGGCCTATCCCGGCATGGGTCAGTATGAGAACGCGGGGGCACGACCTCAGGGCTGCCGCCGCAGGCGTCCGTGGCGGATGATCGTGCTTCTTGGACGATAAGTTCGGGAGCAGAGCAGATATGACTCAAAGGACGCCTGAAATCCGCGCATCGGCACAGTTGCTCGCACGCTATCGCGAGCCCGACAGCGCGCGCGGTGTCCTCGAGCTGGCGATTACCGCGGTGCCTTTCTTGGTCATCTGGGCTTTGATCTGGGCCGCTCTCGACCGCGGCTATTGGCTTGCTCTGCTGCTCGAGGTGCCCGCGGCGGGCTTGCTGGTCCGCCTCTTCATGATCCAGCACGATTGCGGACATGGCTCGTTCTTCCGCGGTCGCGTTGCGAACGATTGGGTCGGCCGAGCCATCGGTGTCATGACACTGACGCCATACGATTACTGGCGGCATAACCATGCACGCCATCATGCGAACTCCGGCAACCTCGATCACAGGGGCTTGGGCGACATCGATACGTTGACCGTGCGCGAATTTCTCGGGCAGTCGCGATGGCGTCGGACGCTCTATCGTTTGTATCGACATCCCATCGTGATGTTCGGCGTCGGTCCCACGTATTTGTTCATCTTGAAGCATCGATTGCCGGTAGGGATAATGCGCAACGGCTGGAAGCCCTGGCTGAGTACAATGGGCACGAATATCGCGATCGCGGTTCTCGTCGCCGCGATGATCCGGCTGGTCGGCTATGGGCCGTTCCTGCTCGTACACCTGCCGATCGTCGTCCTGGCGGCGTCGATCGGTGTCTGGCTGTTCTACGTCCAGCACCAGTTCGAGCACTCGTACTGGTCCCACGACGCGACCTGGAGTTTTCACGACGCTGCGCTGCACGGCAGCTCCCACTACCAATTGCCGGGTTTCTTACGATGGTTCACGGCGAATATCGGCGTGCACCACATCCATCATTTGTCCAGTCGAATTCCCAGCTATCGCCTGCCGGACGTGTTGCGCGACCATCCGCAGCTCGCTGGCGTCGGCCGGATTACGCTGCTCCAGAGTTTGCGGACCGTGCGGCTGGCCTTGTGGGACGAGGAACGGCTGCGGCTCGTCTCCTTTGGCGAGGCAGCCTCGACCTCAGCGGATTCGCTTGCGCCGCCGCGGCGTGGCTGCCGAGTGTCATGAATCCGCGCGCCCCGTAGTTGCATTCCCTACGAATGGTCGCTCGGACGGCGATGGGAGCTCAGCAGGGAATGCGTGCCGGGCCGAATCGCAGGTGGCGGGCTCCGAGGCCAAAGCGCTGGCGATCGAAGGACGGTCCCAAGGAGGTCTGCGGCGATCTGTGATCCGATTGTGACCAATGGTACGCCCGGTTCCGCCACGGGACGGGCATCCGGAATCGCACCCTCTCCAAGGCGGACATTCTGACGCGGGTTCGGCGGGAAGCTCGGGGCAGCTTCACCCGTGGGCTACCCTTCCGCCGGTGCGGGCTGTCGTATATGAGAGACTTGTCAGCCGAGCGCCGGACGTTCCCGCCATCGGCTTGAAGGGCGGCTGCGATTTCTTAATTCAAAGATCGCAATCTGACATTTGATCGTCACAAGCGGACTGGCATTTCGACCGAGGATGGCATGAAAAACCTGATGACAACGGCGCAATCCACCGTGGCGATGCGGCGTTGGGGGCCTCCCGGAATTGTGACCTTGGCGGCGGTGGTCGCATTCGCGGCTATGGGCCCGGCGACCGCGGCCAAGCAGGCGCGCCAGCCGGCCGAGGCGGTGGCGCCGCGCGAGGCCGGCGAGCCGATCATGGCGGTGGTTTCAATCAAGAGCCAGCAGGTCACCTTCTACGACGCTGACGGCTGGATTTTTCGCGCGCCGGTGTCGACCGGCACGACGGGCCGCGAGACGCCGGCCGGCGTCTTCGCCATCGTCGAGAAGGACAAGGACCACCACTCGACCATGTATGACGATGCCTGGATGCCGAACATGCAGCGCATCACCTGGAACGGCATCGCGCTGCATGGCGGGCCGCTGCCCGGCTATGCCGCTTCGCATGGCTGCGTGCGCATGCCCTTCAACTTCGCGGAAGGCCTGTTCGACAAGACCAACATCGGAATGCGGGTGATCATCTCGCCGAACGACGCGGCCCCGGTCGATTTCTCTCATCCCGCGCTGTTCATGCCGAAGCAGGAGGCCATTGCGGCCGCGCCCGGCCGTATCGGCAAGCTGTCAGCCGAGGCCGAGGAGGCCACCCGGGCCGCCGACGAAACCAAGAGGGCGGCATCAGCGGCCGCGAAGGAGGCTGCCTCGCTGCCGGCCTCGCTGCGCAAGCTGGAACAGCAGAAGGCGCGCGCCGACGCAGAGAACGCCTATGCCGACAAGTTGGTTGCCAATGCCAAGACCGACCAGGCCAAGGCAAAGGCCGAGGAGCTGAAGCAGAAGGCCGCTGCCAAGGCCGCGGATGCCGCGACGCAGCTCGACGCCGCCAAGGCCGCGGCGCAGCCGAAGCGCGACGCCGTCGCCGCGACGAAGGAAGCCGCCAAGGTGGCCGCGGCTGAAAAGACCGAGGCTGTGAAGGCGGCGACCGACGCAAAACTCGCGCTCGAGCCGGTCTCGGTCTACATCAGCCGCGCGACGCAAAAACTCTATGTGCGGCGGAACACGCACAAGCCGGCGCCGGACGGCGGCGGCGAGGTGTTCGACACCAGCATCGAGGTTCCCGTCACCATCCGCAATCCCGACCAGCCGCTCGGCACGCATATCTTCACGGCGATGGCGAAGAACGATACGGGCCTGCGCTGGAGCGTGGTCACGATCGACAACGGGGACGAGGCCAAGAGCGCGCTCGACCGCATCACCATTCCGCAGGATGTGTGGGATCGAATCGGGCCGACCGCATTGCCGCGCTCGTCCATTATCATCTCGGACGAGCCGCTGAGCGCCGAGACCAACTACCGCACCGAATTCGTCGCAGTGTTGAGCAACCAGCCGCAGGGCGGATTCATCACGCGCAAGCCGACCGCGCCGCCGCCGATGGAAATGGCGAGCGACGACGGCTGGGGCGGCAACGGATTTGGCTTCTTCTTCCAGCAGCGCGACCCGAACCCGCAACCCGTCAATCCGCGTCGTCGCAGTGGCCAGTACCAGTATTATCAGCCGGCGCAACCGATGCAGCGGGGCTTCTGGTAGGGCGCGGGCACGCGGCGAACCGGACCGAAGCCTGCAACTATCGGCGAGCTTCAATCACGATCGCCTGGATCTTGCCCTCGACAGCTCCGGACCCGTGGCGCGTCCGGATCGCCTCGGCAACGACATCAGTTGCGGCCTGAAGCCCGCTGGCATCCCTGGCCTCGATCTCGCTGCGCAGCGGTGTGCCCTGGCAGAGCGCGGTCGCGACATATTCGGCCGAAGGCGCGCGGCTGATTTCAGATCGCGTTTCGATCGATATGTCGCGGAAGCCTGCACGTTCGAGGTCGGCCTTGATGTCGGCCTTGTCGTGATAGCCGTGCGGCGTGCGCACCATGAAACGGGGCGGGTCATCGGGAAACATCTTGCCGAGCGCGAGCGTCGCTTCGTGCGTGAGCACATTGTCCTCGATGCGATCCCAGACGTTGAACACGAACGTGCCGTCGCCCCTCAGGACGCGCTTCATCTCGCCGTAGGCCTTGACGCGGTCCGGAAAGAACATCGCGCCGAATTGGCAGCACACCACGTCGAATTCGGCATCGCCAAACGGCAGGTCCGTTGCGTCCGCCTGGCGCCAAGTGATGCGATCATCATCCGCCTGACGCCGCGCCGCGACCGCGAGCATCGGCTCGTTGAGGTCGGTTGCGACGTAGCGAACCCCGCGCGGCAGTGCCGCCGCCACGGCGCGCGTCACCGCGCCGGTGCCGGCTGCGATCTCGAGCAGCACGGAAGGAGAGAGGGCGGCGATACGTCTTGCGATGTCGTCAGCGTAGACGGCGAAGATCATCGGGACGAGATACTCGTCGTAGATTTTCGGAATCGAGCCGGCGAAAACCTTGTCGGTGGCAGACATGTTTGCCTCGCTGAAGGTTCGGACACGAGGCCCATGTTACCACAGATCGCCGGCTAAAGCATGATCCGGAAAAGTGCGAAGCGGTTTTCCGAAAAGATCATGCGCGAACAACAACCTAAAGCGCGATGACGATTCATCCCAATCTCATCGCGCTTTAGCGCGCCAACAGCGACGTGAACCCCGCCGGTTCCTGCATCGCCTTGCGGGCCTCCATCGACATCGGCTCGTAGCGGCTGCCGTTGGAGATGCTGAGCCGGCTCTCGACGCCGCTCGATCCGGCGTAACAGCCCTCGGGCGTGTAGCTGACAAAACCGTCGTCACCGAAGCCGATGGCGGTCAGGAGCAGGCGCCGCTCGGCGATATCCCAGACCTTGATGGTCTTGTCCTCGCTCGCCGAGATCAGCCGCGTTCCGCCAGGAAAGAACGCGACCGCCTCGATATCTTCCTGATGGCCCGCAAAACTTGCGAGCAGCCGGCCACTGTCGGCGTCCCACAGATTGACCGATTTGTCGTGCCCGCCGCCACCGGTGACGATGCGCTTGCTGTCTGCCGACCAGCTCGCCGACACGACATAGTCGCGATGTCCCGCGAGGAGGCGCGCGTTGCCGCTTCTTGCGTCCCACACTTTGGCCGCGCCGAGCTCGGCATCGGAGCCGGCGGTAACCACGCGCGTGCCGTCGGGCGAATAGGCGACGCGAAGCGCCTTGCGGCCGTAGGCATCCTTCGCGTCGATTGCGCCGCTGGTGCGGTAGAACCTGATCTTGCCGTCGTAACCGGCCGAGACGAACTCGCCCGAGCCTGATGGTGCGTAGCTCAGCGAGCGCACTGCCGCGCGTGCGGGATCGGGGCTCTGGTGATCGAGCTTGCTCTTGGCGAGCTCGCGCGTGCCGAGATTCCAGATCCGCACGACACCGTCCTCGCCGGCCGACGCCAAATATTTCAGCGATGGCTCCGGCGCAAAGGCGACCGCGAACTGCTTTGCGCCCGCATCGAACGTCAGGCTCTGGCCGTCGCTCCTGAGATCCCACACCTTGACCTTGCCGTCCCAACCGGCGGAGGCGAGCAGCGTGCTGTCGGCCCAGTAGTCGAGCGCATAGACCGCGCCGGCATGTCCGCGCAGCACGCGCGTTTGCCGGAACGAGGACGCATCCCAGAGCCGGATCACGCCGTCGTCGCCGGCGGTGGCGATCTCCCTTCCGTTGGGCGAGACGGCGATGGTGCGGACGCTTGCACCCTCGACATTCGGCTTGATCGAGACCGGGATGAAGGGACCGCCGACGGCGTCACTGCCGCGCCGTGCGATCCGTGTGGTGCAGCTCGACGACGGGACGGCAGCGACGCTCTTCGTCTCTGTTACCGGCGGAGCGGTGAGCGCGAGCGGCGCGACGGTCGCTGGAACGGCCGCGAGCTTCGGTGCGGCAACGGGCTTTGTTGCCTCCGGCTGCGGCGGCAGGACGGGTGTCGTCTGCACCATCTTCGTTTCAATCGTGACTGCGGCCGGCGCCGGGGCAGGGCTGGCGGCTGCGAGCTTGTTGCGCTGAACCTTTGCAAGATCGGTATAAAACCCGCTCGGATGCGCGGCGATGTAGAGATCCCAGGCTTCCAACGTGCCGACGCGCTCGGAAAATTCGTAGTCGCGCGATGCGCTGGCGTCGGTGGATGCTGCGGGTGCAGGCGGCGGAGCAGCAGGTGCCAGTGCCGGCGCCAGCATGACATCGTCACCGCCGAGCGAGCCGTAGATGAAGGGCTCCTGTTTGTTGGTCGTGGCCTGCAGCACCTCGTCGCGGACATAGCCGAACGCCTTGCGCAGATCGAGGCCCGGCGTCGCAAGATGATGCGCCAGCGCGGTCGCGAACGGGCTGTTCTTGCCGTCGCCATCGAGCGCGGTGAGGCCGGCCTTGGCGGCAAAGGCAACAAGCGTGTTCGGGCTCGACGGCTCGACCTTGGCAAGGCCGCGTGCAACCGCCCGCGACGCCATCGTGCGCTTCATGTTTTTCGAAAACGGATTGTCGCGGCAGGCATCGAGGATGACGAGGCGCAGCCGCTTCGCCGGCTCGATGGCGACGAGAATGCGATCGAGCCCGATGGTCTCGTCATAGACGTCAGTGTCGTTCTCGAGTTGGGCGTCGACCGGCACGATGTAGTTGTTGCCGTCGATCTCGATGCCGTGCCCGGCGTAATAGACGACGGCGATATCAGCGCTGCGGGCCTTGGCACCGAAATCCCGCAGCGTGCGCCGCATCTCCTGGGCGGACAGGTCGTTGCGAGCATCGACGACCGTGAAGCCGGCCTTCTTGAAAGTCTCGACCAGAAGGTTGGCATCGTTGGTGGCGTTGGCGAGCCTGGGCGCGCGCTGATAGGCCGAATTGCCCATCACCAGCGCCATGCGCTGGTCGGCAAAGGCCGCAGCCGGCTGGAAGGCGAGCGCCAGCGCGCTGAAAACAAAGAGATAAATGAACTTCATCACGGCCCCCAAGCCGGGATCTGGAAATGTCGGCAAGAATATCCGACCGGGGCCGCAATACAAATTCTATTTGGTTTCGTCCGGCGAGTCCGGCCGGTGACCCAGTCGTCATGCCCGGGCTTGTCCCGGGCATCCACGTTCTCTGTGCTACAGAGAAACACGTGGATGGCCGGGACAAGCCCGGCCATGACGCTGCGGAAGCTTCAGCGCGCCCAACGCCGGTCCTACGCCTTCGCACCGACCTCGCGGATCGGTCGCGTGCCGTCCCATTTCAGCGCCGCCTGCCGGACTTTTTCGAAGAACGGCCCCTTGGTGCCACTTATGTCGGATATCTCTACGATGGTTCCCGGATGCGCCTGCGTGTTGAAATAGGCAAAGCGCCCCTTGTCGCCGCCGATCTGGCCCTCGTGGCCGACCTTGTAGCCGAGCCCGAGCGCCTTGTCGTAGAGCGTCTGGTAATCGTTGCTCCAATACGACATGTGCTGGAGGCCTTCATGGCCGGCGTCCAGAAACTCCCTGTACAACGAGGGCGCATCGTTGCGCTGCTGGATCAGTTCGATCTGGAGATCGCCGGAATTGGCCAGCGCAATACTCATCTCGACGGCGGAATCCTGGCCGCGATGTCGGAACCAGTCGGTCTTGACGCGGTCCATGTAGTACCAGGGCCCGACGCCCATCACCTCGATCCAGTGCGTCATCGCGGCGTGAATGTCCCGGACCACATATCCGTTCTGGCGCACCGCGCCGAAGATGCGGCTCATGCGCGCGCTCCTCTCGTTGCCTTGGTCACTTGACCTCGATGCTTGCGTCCTTGGCAACCTGCTTCCAGGCTGCGATGTCGCGCGCGTTGATGTCGCGCTGCTCGTCGCCCGGCACGAATTGCGGCGTGATGCCGAGCCCCAAGAGCTTCTCTTTCACCGCGGCATCGCCGAGCGCGTCCTTCAGCGCCGCCGACAGTTTTTGCGCGATCGGCGGCGCGAGGCCGGCGGGTGCATACATCGCCCAGGACAGGCTGCGGTCGAATGCCACGCCCTGTTCCTTGTAGCTCGCGACATCTGGCAGGCTCGGCGAGCGTTCGCCACAGGCGGCCAGCGCCTTGATCGAGCCGTCCTTCACCAGCGGCGTTGCAGTCGCCACGTCGAGCGTCGCCAGCGAGATGTGACCGCCGAGCAGATCGCCGGCGAGCTTCGCAATGCCGTTGAACGGCACATGCTCCATCTTGATGCCGGTCTGCTGCATCAGGATTTCGGCGCAGAACTGCCCGGTCGAGCCGACGCCCCAGCTTCCGTATTGAATCGCCTCGCCCTTCTTGGCGAGCGCAATCAGGCCCTTGATGTCGTTGGCGGCAAAATCCTTGGTCGCTACCAGAATGATCGCGGAGACGCCGACGCGCCCAATCGTCGTAAAATCCTTGATCGAATCGTAGGGCAGCTTTGGATAGATTGCGGGGGCCAGCACATGCGTGGTCATGCCGCCGACGGTGATGGTGTAGCCGTCATTCGGCGAGGTCGCGACCATCTGCGTGCCGAGCGTTCCGGCCGCACCGGTGTGGTTCTCGATATAGATGCTCTGCCCGAGCGTCTTGCCCATCTTGTCGGCGAGCAGTCGGCCGACCACGTCGCCGCCACCGCCGGCCGCGTAAGGCAGCAGCATCCTGATCCTGTGCGTGGGATAGGCGGCGGGATCTTCTGCTCGCGCCGGCAGGGCCGCCGACACGGCAAGCAGCGAGAATGCGACGATGCGCAGCTTCAGGATGGCTCGCCGCGGGGGCAAAAGCTGAGCGAAGCGCGCCATGACGTCGTCTCCCTGATTACTCTCCACGTCTCGAACGCGCGGAGTTGAATGCGTCCGGTTGACTAGCGAACGATCGTTCGTTAGTCAACCGTCATGGTTGTCCACACTTCCAGCGCTGCGGAAGCGGCTGCGCCCACGACCCGCGAGCGGATCCTGAGCGAGGCGCTGAACCTGTTTGCGCAGAGCGGCTATGGCGGCGCCTCCATGCGCGAGCTGGCGCGCCGCGTCGGCGTCCGCGAAAGCAGCCTCTACAACCACTTCTCCGGCAAGGCCGCGATCCTGGAAGCGATCGTCAGCGAGCACGGTCCGGCCAGCTCGGCGAGCCGGCTGGAGGAGCCACGCTACAAGCAACTCGCGCGCCAGCCCGCCGCATTCTGCCGGCAGTTTGCGTTGGATCTCGTCGAACAATGGTCCGACCCGCGCGAGCACCAGTTCCAGAAGGTCATTACCGCGGAGCGTAACCGCGTGCCCGGTATTCGCGCCAAATTCGCCGACCATTTTTACGCGCGCGAGCAGAGCATGATGACGGACTACTTTCGCGGTTTTGCGCTCGCTGGCCTCGTCTCGACGCCTGATGCGCGCGAGACTGCGCGGCTGTTCGCGGCCGGCCTGATCTACATCCGCCTCGAACACTACGTGATGGGCGCTACGCCCTCGCCGCGAGCAAAAGTGATCGAGGCGATCGACCGCTATCTTGCCTTCTTCCTGTCGCTGATTGCGGCAGGCAACGACGACGCCAACAAGAAACGAAAACCCAAGGGAGAAACGCGTGGCAAGGCTGCCCCTGATTGATCCGGAGACGACGAGCGGCGACATCCGCGCCTCGTTCGACCGCATGCCGGTCAAGCTCAACATCTTTCGCATGATGGCCCACGCTGAGGCCAACATGATCCCGGCGATGCGGCTCGGCAATTCGATCCTGCACAAGCAGAAGCTGAGCGCTGTCAATCGCGAGCTGTTGATCTTGCAGGCTGCCCAGCTCGAAGGCGGCGCCTATGAATGGCGCCAGCATGTGCCGATCGCCCTAGGCGTCGGCTGCACGCAAGGCCAGATCGATGCGGTCGAGCGTGGCGAGTACGACTCCACCGCGTTGAGCGAAGCCGAGTGCGCGCTGCTGGAGTTCGGCCGCGAGGTGGTCGAGAACGTCCGCGTTCCCGACGCCATCTTCGCCGCCGCGCGAAAACATTTCAGCGATCAGGAGATCGTCGAATCCATCGTCGCCCTCGGCTTCTACATGATGATGGCGCGCGTCACCGAGGCGACCGAAACCGATCTCGATCCCGCGGCCGGCATGAAGGTCTATGACGGCGGCAAGAAATAGGCGGCTGAGATGACGGAGACCGACAGCAAGCTGGAACGTTGCGTCCGCCCGCCGAGCGCTGAGTCATTGGGCGAAGCGCCGGGCAGGGGACGACTGAAGGGCCGTCGCATCCTGATCGTCGGCGGTGGCCAGCGCGTGTTCGATGCCACTACCGATCCGATCGGCAACGGCCGCGCCATGAGCATTCTGTGTGCACGCGAGGGCGCCAAGGTGGCAGTCGCCGACCTCAACCGCACTTCGGCCCAGCAGACTGTCAAGCACATCACGGATGACGGCGGTGAAGGCTTCGCCATCGCCGCCGACGTCACCTCGGAGGCCGACGTCCAGCGCATGATCGAGGAAGCGCATCGCGCGATGGGCGGCCTCGACGGCATGGTGCTGAACATCGGCACCTTCGGCAAGACCGGTCTCGATGCCGTCAGCCCCGAAGAGTGGAACAGGATCTACGATGTCAACGTCCGCGGTCCCATGCTGTGCTGCCGCGCCGCGATGCCGAAATTCGACAATGGCGGCGCCATCGTCTTCATCTCTTCCATCGCTGCGCTGAAAGCGGGATCGCAGATGGCGGTGTATGACTCCTCGAAAGCCGCGCTCGGCGGCCTCATGCGTAACATCGCCCATCTCGGCGCGCGCCGCGGCATCCGCGCCAACCTCGTCTATCCCGGCCTCGTCGACACCCCCAACGGCCGCGAGGCCGGTGCCGGCCGCCCCAATCGCGGCAAGAGCCACATCCCTTTCGGCCGCCAGGCCACCGCCTGGGAGATCGCCTATGCCGTGCTGTTCTTCCTGTCGGACGAAAGCGTCTACGTGACAGCGCAGACGCTCGCGGTGGACAGCGGTTTGAGCGGGATGTAAAAAACGCGCAACGGCGCCGACCACACCACCGACGTCATCCTGAGGCGCTTCCCACGTGGCGCAACGCGCCGCGTGGGGAGCCTCGAAGGATGTGCCACGGGCGCTCGCGGCCCATCCTTCGAGGCGCGCAAGGGCGCGCACCTCAGGATGACGTCGTGCTTGTGGGGGCGAACCCAGCCGGCCTGCGATGGGATCAAACTGCCGGGCACTTTTTGCAGCGTTGCGCGAAGTCCGCGTCGCTTCGACGAGGAAACGCAATAGGAATCAACGACACCTCGCTGGCACATAAATTGCTGAATACTCCCCGCAATGACCACAGGAATGAAGCCGTGACCAGCGTCAGCTACACTGTCCCGCCGAACTGGACCGCAGGCTCCGACAAGACGGGTGCGGGCAAGAACAAGAATCCGAACGATCCGAACATGCTGACGACGGGCGCCTATGGCAGCGCGTTCGAGCTGATGCTCGACAGCCACGCCAACAGCGACGGCACCACCACGGAGACGCTGACCTACAAGAGCTACAGTGGCAAGACCAACGGCACGTTCGCCGCGACCGCCGAGACCGGCACGGGCGCCGACCTCGGCAGTGCCTATCAGTCGCTGCTCTCAACGCTCCAGGCCAACGGCGAGATGGACGACAAGACCGCTGCCCAGCTCAACGATGCCATGGGCCAGCTCGACACCAAGTCCGCCGGTGGCGCCAAGGACGCCGAGATCTCCGGGGGCGGCCTGCTGGTGCAGGCCGGCGGCCCGGTCTATTTCAACGGCATCTCGGCCTATCAGAACCAGTTCGTGGATTCGCTGGTCAACGAGTTGAGCACCAGGCTCAACCTCGACGCCAAGGCGTGAGAAATCGGCGTGACTACGAAGGCAGCCGCTCCAGCAGCTCCTTCGTGGTCAGAATGGCGTGAGCGAACATCGGACCGTTCGTTTCCGCTGCCTTCATGCCCTCGGCGCTGAAGGCCGCCGTCGCATCCTTCACCAGCGTGACGTGATAGCCGAGCTCCATGCCGAAGCGACCGGTCGATTCGATACAGCTATTGGCAATCAGGCCCACGAGAATGATCTTCTGGATCCCGTGCTGCTTCAGCTGCAGATCGAGATCGGTGTTGGCGAAGCCGCTTTGAGCCCAATGCTCCTTGATGATCACGTCGCCCTCCTGGGGCCCGAACTCCGGGTTGAACTCTCCACCCCATGTTCCAACTTCGAACGCCTTGGTCGGCAAGCCCGCCTTCTGAAACATGTTGATGTGCTGCCAATTGTCGAAGTCGTGCGCGTGTGAGCGATGATGCGGCACGATGAAGACCTGTATCCCGGCAGCGCGAATTTTTGGCAGAAGAGCCCTGAGGTTTCCGAACATCCCTGATGCGTCGGCGGTTGCCTTGATGGCATTGAAGAGCTTGCCGCCCTCGCTCATGAAGTCGTTGTAGGGGTCGACGACGAGAAGCGCGGTGCGGTCGGCGGCGTATGTATTGTTCGTCATATGGTCCTCATTTGGTTCATCGTGATGTCGATGGAGAGACTTACTGGGCACCCGATTTGGGGGAGAAGGGTCCGACGGGCGGCGGAGTCATGAAGGCCACGCAGACCAGGGCGAGGATGGCGAACCAGGTCGTGAGCCAGAATGCGTCGACATAGGCGAGAGTATTCGCCTCGCGCTGGATCGCCGTGGCGAGCGCGCTGGTCGCGCGTGCCGGTGCGACTGAGATGCCGTGCGGGGTGAAGTGAGCCGCCAGTTGCGACAGCACATGCGTGGTGTCAGCCTCGCCGCGCATCACCTTGAGGCCGAGCAGATTCGAGGAGACCTGCTCATGCGTCCTGAGCCACGTGGCCATCAGGGAGACGCCGAATTCGGCGCCGCACAACCGCATCACCTGAATATACGCTGCAAACGCGGTGGAGCGGGCAGGGTTCGAATTAGCCAGGGTGAACAGGATGACGGCGAACAGGGCGAAGGTCTGGCCGACCGATTGCAGCATCGCCATCGGAATAAAGTCGGCCGGAGACCATTCGTGGGTTACTTGCGTGCCGAGCAGGCCCGCGGCCGCGAACGCTGCGAGACCGATCATCAAGGTGATCCGGACGTCGTGCGTTTCGACGAGATAGATCGACAACGGCACCAGTGCCAGCATCGGCAAGGTCGCGTAGGCCAAAAAGAGCGTGCCCGACTGATAGAGCCGGAGCTGCACGATGTTGGTGAGGAAGCCCGGCGCGAGGGAGGAATTGGAAAGGCTGGTCAGCGTGAACAACAACACGGTGACCAGAGCGAGGCCGATGTTGCGGGACAGCAGCACGTTGGCGTGGGCCCATGGCTTCGCGACGGTCGCCTCGTTGATGAAGAAGCAGATCGTCAACCCCGCGCCACTCACAAGCAGTGAGACGACGGTGCCTGAGTGGAGCCAATCCAGGCGGTTCCCCTGGTCGAGACCGACGAAGATCATCGCGGTCCCGCAACCAAGCAACAGCATCCCGCCCCAATCCGCGTCCTTCACCAACTCCCTGTTGACGGGCTCTGGCGGGCTGCCGAGATGGACGAGCAGCGCCAGCAATGGGGCGACCAGCGCACCCTGCCAATAGATCCACTGCCATCCGGCGTGCTCCAGATAGAAGCCGACCAGTGCAACGCCCGAGTTCATCGAGAACCCGACGCGAATGCAGTAGATCGCCAGCGCCGGGACCCACCATTGCATCGGAAGCACGCGGACAATGACCAGCAGTGTCGCCGGAACGAAAGTGCCGAGAAGAAGTCCGTGAACGATATTCAAGGCCAGCAGCGCATGGAAATCGCGGACGAGCGGGATGAGGACCGACACCACCGCGTAAACCAGGGCTGGAATTCCGAGAATCCGGCGCACACCAAAGGCGGTGGCGAGCCATGCGACGGCGGGCGCGATCAGGATTTGCGGGGCGGTCCCGGCCGTGTTGAACCATGATCCTTCGTCGAAGCTCATGGCCATCGCGCCGCGCAGATCGGGCAGCGCAAGCGAGAGCAGGCGGGTGTCGAAGCTCGCCAGAAACGATCCGAGCATGACTGCTGCGACCGCAACCAGAGGACGCTGCGAAACCTGTCCGGCTGATACCGGACCGCTTTCGACAACCTCAGTTCGCGCCATCTGATGCCCCGAATCCTTCCACGTGAATGCGGGTGGTGGCCGACATGCCAGGCAGCAGCCGCGCAAGCAGAGGCTGGCCCGCGTCCAGTTCGATTCGTACCGGCACCCGCTGCACCACTTTGGTGAAATTCCCGGTCGCATTGTCCGGCGGCAGCAGGGCAAATTGCGATCCGCTGGCCGGCGAGATGCGCTCGACCCGGCCGTGCAATGTCTGATCTCCGAAAGTGTCGATGACGATGTCGACAGTCTGGCCGGTTCGGACCCGCGTCAGCTGGGTCTCCTTGTAGTTCGCCATGACGTAAACCTTGGGCAGCGGAATCACGTTGATGAGGCCGCTGCCGATCGTGACGTAGTCCCCCGGCTGCACCTGCCGCTCGCTGACGACGCCGTCGAAGGGAGCAACGATGGTGGTGTAGCCGAGCCGGAGTCTCGCGGCGTCCAGGGACGCTTTGGCTCCAAGCAGGTCGCCGGCACGCTGTAGCTTCGTTCCTGCCAGCACCTCCAATTGATGGCGCTGGGCGGAGACGAGGGCCATGCTTGCCTTGACGTCGGCCTGGGCTTTGGCGCTGGCGGCGACGGCCTGCTCGAGTTTCTGCCGGGTCCCCGAAGATGTCTGCGACAGCGTTTGCTGACGTTCTTCCTCCTGCCGGGCCGCGAGTTCGAGCGCCTGCATCGACGCGTGCTGGGCCTCGGCCTGCGCGATGGTTGCATTCTGAAGCTCGACCTGATTGCCGAGATTATCGAGGGCGGCGCTGGCGCTCACGACGGCGGCCTCGCCCTGGGCGGCTTGGGCGTCGTAGTCGGCGGGGTCGATCCGGATCAGGACATCGCCGGTCTTCACACGTTGGAAATCGACGACTTCGATCGCTTTGACCGTGCCGGCCACGCGGCTGCTCAAGCGCGTCATCTCGGCTCTCACATAGGCGTCGTTCGTGGTCTGGAGCGACAGGCTCGCCATCCAGGAGTCCCATCGAAGCGTCGCCAGCGCGACAAATCCGGTTGCGATGGCGATCGCTGCCACGGGAATGGCCAAGCGCCGCCACGTGTGAATGGCTGGAGTGGCTGGACGAGCGATGGTCTCTGTCTGGGTCATATCGTCCGCTTGGCTGGCGCGGGAAGCGCTGGCGAAAAGCCGCGCTCCCCGTTCGCGATCTTTCAGGCCGGCTCGATGGCCGCGAGGAAGCTGTCGATCGTCGTCACCTCGTGCCCGAAGGTCGGATACGAAAGTGTGAGCGCAGCCTTGTGGGCTTCCTCGGTGAATTCGGCGACCGCATCGGTCAGGAACGTCACGTGAAAACCTTCTTCCAGAGCGTGGCGGCCGGCGCTCTCGACGCATGTGTCGGATGTCAGCCCTGCCAGGACGACCTTCTCGATCCCCGCGTCCCGTAGCTTCGGCAGCATGTCCGTGTTGACGAAGCTGTCGAAGGATCGATGCCGGCTGACGATCGTGTCGCCCTCGCGGGGAGCGAAAGCCTCGTAGAAGTCGGCGCCCCACTGCCCCTTCCAGAACACCTTGTTGTCCATCGCCCATTGCCAGTTCGGATGGACGTGACGGACGTCGTCGAAGCTGTGCTCGTGCAGGCCGTGCGGCACATAGAAGATCTTGACGCCTGCGGCGCGCGCTCCTGCGATCAGGCGGGCGAGATGCGCCTTGAGGTCCGTCTTCCGGAGCATCGGGCCGATACGGCCGGCCAGCTTGCCCTTGTCGTCGAGGAAATCGTTCAGCAGGTCGACCAGGAGCAGGGCCGTTTCCTTCGTCGAATATTTCTCCGTCACGGCGATTTCCTTCTGATGACGAGGCTTGGCGATGGTTGGCGCCCGGTCGGGGGATCGGTTTCAATTTCGATACGTCACGTATTGTATGATCGACGTCATTGCAATAGATACGATACGATACGTAGTGATTGAAATTTAGGCGGCCGGAACCCGGCCGATGCCCCAAGACTCTCAATGCGCCGGCCCGCGATTGACGCGGCGGGCATGTCCTGCTGGGATTTGCCGGGGGAAAGTCGATCCGTCGTGCAGCGCGTCTCTTTTCCCGCGCAGGCCGGACATGATAACGATACGTCTCGTCTCATAAATATTGGGCGGGATATGGCAAAAAAGGAATTACCCTCGGAGACGGCTGCGCCTGGACGGCCGCGCAGCGAGGCCTCCAGGCGGGCGGTTCTGGAGGCGACGATCTCCCTTCTGAACACGACGACCGTTCGCGATCTCACGATTGAGGCCATCGCGCATGAGGCCGGCGTCGGCAAGACGACCATCTACCGATGGTGGCCGGGCAAAACGGCGGTTGCCGTCGAGGCCTTCATCGAAGTCATGCTTCCCAATGTGCCGGTCCCGCACACGAGCAGCGCCGGCGACGACATCAGCAGTCATCTTTTGCTGCTGGTGCGGCGATACAACGGTAAACTTGGACGGATCGTTGCCCAATTGCTCGCGGAAGGACAATCGGAGCCCGAGATGCTCGCGGATTTTCGCCAGCGCTTCTTTGCCGGGCGCCGCGTCGCGATCCGGGAAGTGATCGAGCGTGGGATCAGGAACGGCGAGTTCGACAGCAAGCTCGATGTCGAGATTGCGCTCGATACTCTCTATGGTGCGATCTACTTCCGCCTGATTTTGGGGCACTTGCCTCTGGACCAGGAGTTTGGCAAGGCGTTGGCGCGGTTTGCGATGAGCATCTTAAAAGCGAAGCCGAAGTCAGGCCGGTGAACACATGAAAACCACGCTGCTCAAATCCGAGAATTACACCCGCTCGCCCTGGAAGAACGGCGGCGGCATCTTCACCGATATCGCGGGCGCCTGGCGCGCCGACGCGCCGGTGAGGGACTGGATCAGCCTGCTCTGGCGCTTCGCGTCCACGCCGATCATTACGCCCGGTCCGTTCTCCTACATGGCCGGCATCGATCGCCTCCAGATGGTCGTCGCCGGGCGCGGGCTGGTGCTGAAATCGCCCACGCAGGAGTTCGACGAGCGCGAGCCGTTCACGACCGTGCGCTTCACCGGCGAGATGGAGATCGTCACCGAGCTCGAGGCAGGTCCGGTCGAGGTCGTGAACCTGATGGCCCGGCGCGGTGCGGCCGAGATCGAACTGATCGCGCTCAGGGGGCCCGGCGATCGGCCATTGCCGGTCGGCACGCATCTCGTTTATGCGGTTTCCGGTGATTGCGGCATTCGTCTCAATAGCGAGGAGTTTGTCATCCCCGACGGCTGCACGCTGAAGGTCGAGTTGACCGAGGCGTCCGGACTGGCGCTTGTTTCAGGGCTGGCGGTGCTGGCGTCGATTCGGCCCGTCGGTTAGCCGGCCATTGTCCCGATCGGGCGAACCGACAATCCATGCAACTGGCCAGGTTGACGCGGCGGGCGCGGAGCACGATATCTGGCCTGATGCAGACCTCCGCCCAGAGCAGATCATGACCGCGCCAGACAAAAATCCCCCCGCCACACTGTCCGACGGCGTCGTCCACTGGCTGATCAACGGTACGCGCGACGAGCGCTTCATCGACAACATTTTTGCCGAGATGTGCAACCGCCTCCAGCAGGCGGGCATTCCGCTCAAGCGGTCGACGGTGCACATCCTGATCCATCACCCGCAATGGCTGGGGGCCCGCATGATGTGGTCCGACGGCATGCGCGAGGCGGAGATTGCGCGGGTCGATTTCGACGTGAGGGAGCGCTCCGAATACATCGGCAGCTCTGCCAACGAAATCCATGACGGCGCCGCCGAGGTGCGCGAGCGGCTCGAGCAGGATCGCTCGCTCGGCCGCAAGCATGCCCTCTATGACGAGATGCGGGAGAAGGGCCTCACCGATTATGTCGCCTGGCCGCTCTACCACACGCTCGGCAAGCGCCATCTCGTCACCTTCGCGACCGACCGGCCCGGCGGCTTCGACGACGCGCATGTCGCCGCCCTCAAGAATGTCTTGCCGGTGCTGGCGCTGGTCAGCGAGATCCGCGTCAAGAACCGCCTGGCACGAACCCTGCTGGAGACCTATGTCGGCGCCCATGCCGGCGAGCTGATCCTGGCCGGCGCCACCCGGCGCGGCACCGGCACGACGGTGCGCGCCGCGATCATGATCTGCGATCTCAGAGATTTCACCAAGATCTCCGACAACTGGCCGCGCGACGACGTCATCGATCTCCTCAACGACTATTTCGACGCGATGTCCGAGCCGATCGCGCGGCACGGCGGCGAGATCCTCAAATTCATCGGCGACGGCCTGCTCGCGATCTTCCCGCTGAGCGAGCCCAATGCCTGCGCCAACCTGCTGCATGCCGTGACCGAGGCGCGCGTGGCGATGGCGGCCTTGAACGCGCGGAACAACGGCACAGGCCGCGCGCCGCTGAACTACGGCATCGGCGTCCATGTCGGCGATGTTATGTACGGCAATATCGGATCGTCCAGCCGGCTCGACTTCACCGTGATCGGCCCCGCCGTCAACATGGCCTCGCGCCTTGAAGCGCTGACCAAGCAGGTCGGACGGCCAGTGCTGCTGTCGCGCGATTTTGCCGAGCTGGTGCAGCCGAAATTCGAGCTGGAGCGCGTCGGCAAGTACGAGGTGCGCGGCTTCAGCGACCCGATCGAGCTGTTCGCGTTTCAGCCTGATACCGGGACATGATCGATTTGGAAAGCCGCCGCGCACTTGTCCGGATCATGCTTCAGGCCCGTCCCCTGTGAACCGCTGCAGCAAGCTCCGGAAGTTCGACGACCGAGCGGGTTGCGACCAGATGTGACCAAAGGTCTTCCGCGCGCCGGCTGAGGCGCCGCTGTGGCCGATAGATCCGGATGTCGAGGTCGACATCCAGCTCAGGCAAACCGGTGCGGACGAGACGGCCGCGGAGGATGTCCTGATGGGTCGTGGTCAGTGGCAGCCACGCGACGCCAAGCCCGGACAAGGTCATCGATCGCAATCCGTCGGCCAGCGAGTTTTCATAGATGCGATTGAGCTGGGGCAGGTCTGTCGCATCGGCGAGCTTCTGGTCGACGGCCCAGCCGAGTGAGCATTCGCTGCTGTAACCGAGATAGGAAATCGACCGCCGCGGCCCCGGCGCCAGATCATGCAGGGGCTGGTTGCCGCTGTCGACGGCCGACAACGGCACGAGCTTCTCACGCCCAATGGTCAGCCACTGGCAGGTCGAGATCGACAGCGTCTTTCCACCGGCCGAATTCAGCCGGTTGGCCTGATCCATGTAACAGACGACGAAATCGACGGCGCCGTCGTCGAAGGCGTCGCAACATCCCGGAAGGTTGTCGGACAGGATCGTCAGCCGCGTCGATCCGATCGTTGCCTGGATCTGCGGCAGCCACTTTGGAAAGAACGTCACGGACAAAAGGTGAGGGGCGGCGAAGCGCACGCTCCGCGCCGCGTGGTCGTGATCTTCGCGCAGGGCGCGCCTGACAGCATTGAGCCGTCCGATCACGTCGTTTGCCGTGGCCAGCAATTGCGCTCCGGCATCGGTCAGCTCGATGGGGGATTTGCGGCGGTCGAGCAATGCCGAGCCGGCCCAGTTTTCGAGCGATTGCAGCCGGCGGCTCAGCCCGGATTGGCTGACATTTCGCAACTCGGCGGCACGCGTCAGGTTCCTGGTCTCCGCGACGGCGGCCAGATCCTCAAGCCAGCGGATATCGAGCATGGTCGTAGCCTTCCCCGCGATCTCTCGTGGCGGGCACGATAGCCGGTTTTCTCCGGTCGGCCGATGCAAATTCCGCATCAGATCCGCGCGCATTCGCATTGGAAAGATCCGGTGTCCGCGACGTAGCGTGCTGGCGGATTGAGCGTCTGGAAGGACATCCGATGAGACTGGGCAAATTCGGCATCATGAACGTGGCATCGATCGCGATGATGGCAAGCTTGGTCGCGGGGGCCTTCGCAGAGCCGTCCCCCGCACAGCAAGGGCCCGGCAATAGCGCTATTCTCAAACGCATCCTGGAGCGTGGTGCGATCAACATCGGCCATCGCGAGGCCTCAGTCCCGTTCTCCTACATCAACGATGAGCAAAAGGTGGAAGGCTATTCCGTCGATCTCTGCATGAAGGTGGCCGATGCCGTGAGGCAGCGGCTGAACAAGCCCGACATCAAGGTGACGTTCACGCCGATCAACGTGACCAACCGGATCCCGCTGGTGGCCAACGGAACGATCGACCTCGAATGCGGCACCACCTCGAATTTCCTGACGCGTCAGGAGCAGGTCGAGTTCTCGCCGATCTTCTACGTCACCGGCACGCAGCTGCTCGTGAAAGCAGCATCGCCGATCAAGGAAATCGAGGACCTCAAGGGCCGGCGCGTTGCCGCGCTGCAGGGCTCGTCGAACGAGGCCGCGGTCCGCAAGCTCAACGAGGAGAAGGCGCTCGGCGTCCAGCTCGTCTATGTGAAAGACCTTCCCGAGGGCGCGCTTCTGGTCGAGAACGACCGCGTCGACGCGTTCGTCGCGGACGGCGTGCAGATCAAGGTCTACGCCGCCAACAAGGCGAGACCGGCAGGCTCGCTGGCGGTCGTCGGTCGCCTGCTCACCTACGACCCCTATAGCGCGATGATGCAGCGCGGCGACCAGGATTTCGCGTTGCTGGTGCGGGCGGCCTTTGCCGACGCCTTCCGGTCGGGAGAGGCCGAGAAGATCTACGTCAGATGGTTCGACCCGCTCGGTCTGAAAATCGAGGGCGAGCTGCTGGCCGCCTTCCGGGTTCAGGCTCTGCCGCGCTGAACATCCGGACAGGCACGCGATGCAGTATCGCTGGAACTGGACCATCCTGTTCGTCGAGCCCTATTTCGGGTGGCTCCTCGCTGGCGTGAAATGGACACTTCTCGTTGCCGGAGCGGCATGGATCGTCGCGCTCGCGGTCGGCTGCGTCGTTGGTGTGCTCAGCACGCTGCCGAGCCGGATTTGCCGTGCCATCGCCTCGGCCTATGTGGATGTGTTCCGCAACATCCCTCTGCTGCTCCAATTGTTCCTCTGGTACTTCGTGCTGCCCGAGCTGCTGCCTGCCGGCTTCGGACTATGGATCAAGCGCGACCTGCCGATGCCCGAATACTGGTTCTCCGTGGCCGGGCTCGGCTGCTTCACCGCTGCGCGCATTGCCGAGCAGGTCCGCGCCGGCATCGAATCGATCGGCGTCGGCCAACGCATGGCGGCGGCGGCCATGGGCTTCACCACCGCGCAGACCTATCGCTACATTCTCCTGCCCCTTGCAGCGCGCAACGTGCTGCCGCCATTGACGTCGGAAGCCCTCAACATCATCAAGAATTCGTCGCTCGCACTAACCGTCGGGGTGTTGGAGCTGACCGGCCAGAGCCGCCAGATCGAGGCCGCGACGTTCCAGGGGATCGAAGCGCTGACGGCCGCGACCGTCATCTATGTCATGCTGACGCTCTGCGTGATCGTCGGGATGCGCGCCGTCGAAAGGCGGGTCGCGATCCCCGGGACGCTGGGGCGCGGTTGACCATGCGAAACCTCGACTGGAGCGCCGTGGTGCACGCATGGCCATTCCTTTGGCAGGGATTGCAAACCAGTTTTGTGCTGGTGGCATTGGCGATGGCGGGCGGCATGCTGCTCGGGACGATGATCGCAATTGTGCGCCTGTCGGCGTGGCGGCCCGTCGCCGCGGTCGCTGCCGGTTATGTCAACGGCTTGCGCTCTGTTCCGCTGATCATGGTGATCTTCTGGTTCTATCTGCTGGTGCCGCTGTTCATCGGGCGGCCTGTTGGGGCGTTTACGTCCGCGCTCATCGCGTTCACCCTGTTCGAGGCGGCCTATTATTCCGAGATCATGCGCGCCGGCATCAACGGCATCTCCGGAGGACAGATGGCCGCGGCGCTGGCGATCGGCATGAACCGGATGCAGGCCTGCCGCTACGTGGTCCTGCCGCAAGCTTTGCGCCGCATGACGCCCATCCTGCTCACGCAGAGCATTGCCCTGGTCCAGGATAGCTCGCTGGTCTATGTCATCGGTCTTCACGACTTCATGACGTCAATTGGCATCGTCGCCAATCGGGAGGCGCGTTTGATCGAATTCTATCTGTTTGCGGCCCTCGTCTATTTCGCGATCTGCTTCTCGGCATCTCGCGTGGTGAAGCGGCTTCAACGGCGGATGGCCGCCGCATGACGCGTGGCAGGGCCATCGGGGTTGTGACCTCTGCGCAGGCCAAGTAATTTCTGTCGAAGTCCCAAATCACTGAAAGAGACGAGCATGAACACTAATCTTCCAAAGACCAATGCGCCGGGCGGCGACTACGTGCCGGTCGTCGTTCACGGAGGAGTTGCCTATGTCAGCGGGCAATTGCCGCGGCGCGGCGATGAACTCCTCTTCAAGGGCAAGGTGGGGGCTGAGGTCGATCTTGCGACGGCGCAGCGTGCCGCCGCCGTCTGCGCCGAGCTGTGCCTCGCTGCGCTCGCGGAAGCCGTCGGTGGGCTCGACCGGGTCGAGCAGATTCTCCGGATCACCGGCTATGTCGCGTCCGCGCCCGGATTCGCACAACAGTCGCAGGTCATGAATGGCGCCTCGGAAGTCTTCGTCGCGCATCTCGGCAACAGGGGCCGGCATGCGCGTACGTCGGTCGGCGTGGCCGAGCTTCCACGCGGCGCCCCGGTCGAGATCGACATCATTGCGGCAATCCGAGCCGGATAATGATCTCGCGGGAGTCCTTGCGAGATCCACCTGCGGCAGAGGGCGGCACCTTTATGCATCTGAACGCCGCGGGCGCCGGTCTGATGCCCGCGAGCGTGGTCGCGGCGATCAAATCCCACCTTGATATCGAGGCCCGGCGCGGCGCGCACTGGGCGGCGGCCGATGCAAGAGGCGCCATCGAAGAGACGCGTGTCCTGGCGGCCCGCCTGATGGGCGTCGCCCCGACCCATCTTGCTTTCGGCGAGCAGGCGAGCCGGCTCTGGGCGCTTGCGCTTGCATCGATGCCGCTCCGACGCGGCGATCGCATCCTGATCGCACGCAATGACTGGGGCGGGAATATTCTCAATGCCGTGCGACGTGCGGCGGCCGTCGGAGCGGAGGTGGTCAGACTGCCCATGACTGGAGCGGGGCGGATCGACATCGAGCAAGCCGCCGCACTGATCGATGAGCGTACGGTTGCGATCTGTGCTTCGGCCGTTGCCAGCAGTTCCGGAATGCGCCAGCCGGTCGAAGCGCTTGGTGCGCTTTCACGACCGGATACCTGCCTTTATTTCGTCGATGGCGCGCAAGCCATCGGTCAGTTCGAGCTGACGCTGCCGGCGGCCTCTGCCGACATCATGGTCGCGCCGGGCCGGAAGTGGCTCAGGGCTGGCCGTGGTCAGGCCATGATGGCGCTGTCGGATCGGGCCCTGCATCGTCTGGCCCGGCCGATCATCGTCGACCAGAGCGCCGGCACATGGCGTCCGGATGACAGTTTCCTGTCGCGGGAGGATGCGCGACGCTTCGAGGCGTGGGAGTTTTCCGCTGCCGGTCGTCTTGGCTTGCGGGCATCTTTTCAGGAGCTGGATCGTATCGGCCTTGCGAATGTCCGTGCCCACAACACCGAAAAGCTCCGCTGTCTGGGCGCGAACCTGCGCGGTGTGCCCGGTCTCACGGTGTTCGAGGACGAGGAGGCCGGCGCGGCATTCCTGACCTTCCAGCATGCATCAGTGCCCGCGGACGACATTGTGGGAGAGATGGCAATGCGCGGCATCGCGATCGCGTCCGTGGGCCTCGACCATGCCCGATGGGAGCTCGAAGCGCGGGGCCTCGAGCGGATCGTGCGTGTGGCTCCTCATGTCTACTCGTCGGACGACGATATCGGACGGTTCACCGAAGAGCTCGGGCGTCTCGTGAAGCGGGTTTGAGACCGGGCTGGCCAATCTTCGCGCGCTGTTGCCAACGCGCGAACGTCCAACTACGCTCAATCTCAGGTCCGCCAAAATGGTCCAGCGATCGGCCACACATTCATGCCCAAGTTCCTTCGCATCGGCCTGCATCAGTCGAACGTATCGGGATACACGTCCAAGGCGTGGTGCGTGCGGCGGATCGGCTCGGCGGTGTTCCTGAAGTGGGGCGCCGTGGAGGTGCAGGGCGCGGGAAAGGGACGCAAGGTTTACTGGACGCGTCTACCGCAGGAGAAAACAATTCGTTGCGGCACGGCGCAGCGCGCCCAGGACTACACGAAATCCGCAATCGCCCGGCGCCGCAGCCATGACTATGAACCGCTGACCGGCGCGATTGCGACCCGGCGCAAATCCGTGGACGGCAGCGCCGATCTCAAGCGGGCACTCGCCACCATCCTGATTGTCGACATCGTCGGCTCCACGGCAAAGGCCGCGAAGCTCGGCGATGCGCGTTGGACCAAGGTGATGAGCCTCTATTACGCGGCGGTGCGCAAAGAGCTGAAGTCTTCGCGCGGCAAGGAAGTCGTGACGACCGGCGACGGCGTGCTGGCGACATTCAAGGCGCCTGCTGCCGGAATCAATTGCGCGACCTCGATTCAAAAGGCCGTGCGCACGCTGGGGCTCGATATCAGGGTTGGCCTGCATGCGGGTGAGTACACGATGAGCGGTGGCGAGATGGTTGGTCTCGCCTTCCACATCGGTACGCGCGTCGCCGCCAAAGCCCGCGCCGGCGAGGTGCTGGTGTCGAGCGCGGTGAAGGACCTGCTCGCGGCGCAATCCCAGATCCGGCTCAGGGATCACGGCAGCCACCAGCTCAAGGGCGTGCCGGCGCGTTGGCGGCTGTATCGGGTGGAGGGTTAGGGGGCGAGAGCAGACACCGCTTCGTCGCTTGCCCTGTCGCGGCTGCGCCACGTGGAAACGACGCTCTCCAGTTCGCGGCGAACGCGGTCCACGACGCAGGCCCAGTCGCCTCGCTCGGGTTGCCTGAACAACCTCATGGACGAATACCACGGGCTGTCGTCGCGGTTGAGCAACCAGCGCCAATCCGGGTTGGAAGGCAGCATCGTCCAGACCGGAGCGCCCAGCGCACCGGCGAGATGAGCGACGCTGGTGTCGACCGAGATCACCAGATCGAGACAGGAGATCAGCGCCGCCGTGTCGCTGAAATCCGTGAGATGATCCGTCAGGTCGACGATATCAGGACGTGCGTCGAGGAAGGCCCGGTCCCGATCCCGGGCGCCCTTCTGCAAGCTGACGAACTGGACGTCGCAATCCAGCAGCGGCGCAAGCGTGTCGAGTGCGATCGATCGATCGTGATCATTCTTGTGAGCCGGATTGCCCGACCAGACAAGACCGACGCGGAAGCGATTGTGCTCGCCAAGCCGGTCTTCCCACACCTTCACGCGCGCCACCGGGGACGCAGGAAGGTACGGCTCCGGGCTGGGAATCGTATCGAGCCGGGTCCCGAGCGCCAATGGCAGAGTTCCAAGAGGACAGTGGAGGTCGAACGGCAGCGACGCCGCGGACGGTCGGCCGACGCACATTGCGACGCCGGACACCTCGGCCAGCAGCGGCTGGATCGGAGGCTGGACCTCCAGGATGACTCGTGCTCCGAGCGCGGCCACCATGGGGACATAGCGCGCGAACTGAATTGCGTCGCCGAATCCCTCGTCGGCATGAAGCAATATGGTCTTGCCTTCGATCGGTTGGTCACCAAGCCAGAGAGATTGCGAGAAACCGCGATGGAGCAAACCGACGGGAAGTTTCCAGCGCGCTTCGCGCCCGAGCCAGCCCGGCTCGAAGTCTCCAGTCAGCAGCTGAAGTGTCGCCAGATTGTAGGTCGCCACCGCATTGCCCGGGTCGACCGTCAGCGATCTGCGAAAGGTCGCGAAAGCTTCATCCAGCAATTGCAGATTCAGCAACACCAACGCCTTGTTGGACAGCACTCCGGAAAAAGCCGGTTGAAGTTCAAGCGCCCGATCGAAACACGCCAATGCCTGGTCCAGGCGGCCAAGTTTCACTTGAAGCACGCCAAATTTGTTGTGCGTGTCCGCCTCGCCGGAGTGGAGCACAATGGACCTCTCGTAGGCGGCCTTGGCTTCCTCGAGCCGGCCCGCCTCCTGGAGGCAATCGCCGCGAATTTGATGCAGCAGTGCGGAATTCGGGTCCGGTTGCCCGGCGATATCCGATTGCCCGGCGACATCAAGGCATTCGAGGGCATCCGCATACCGTCCGAGATTGAACAACAGCCTTCCGCAGCTGTTCGCCGCCTCCAGATATTGGGGATACAGCTGCAACGCCCGCCGGAAGTGCAGCACAGCCTCGTCCGTGCGCTTGTGCTGCCAGAGCATATGGCCGAGGTAATTTGAGACCACCGCGTCCTGTGGTTTGGTGATCGGGGCATTGCTCTGGCGTTGCCGTGCTCCCGACCCCCATTCGGAAACCAGCCCATCGAGCTCGCGGCGGACGCAGTCCACGACACCGGGCCAGTCGTCTCGCTTCGGCTGTCTGAACAGCTTCATCGAGGAATACCACGGGCTGTCGTCGCGGCCCAGCAGCCAGCGCCAATCCGGGTTGAAGGGCAGCATCGTCCAGACCGGCACGCCCAGCGCGCCGGCGAGGTGAGCAACGCTGGTATCAACCGAGATGACGAGGTCGAGACAGGCAACCAGGGCCGCCGTGTCGCTGAAATCGGTGAGATCGTCCGAGAGGTCGACGATGTCAGGACGTTCACCGAGAAACGCCCGGTCCTGGTCCCGCACGCCTTTTTGCAAGGAGACGAACTGGACGTCGCAATCGAGCAGCGGAGCAAGCGTGCGCAGGGTCATCGATCGATTGTGATCGTTGTTGTGATCCGGATTGCCCGACCAGGCAAGCCCGACGCGGAAGCGGGTGCGCGGACCAAGCCGGTCCTTCCACGCCTTCACCCGCGAAGCGGGGGGCGCAGGAAGATATCCTTCCGCGAACGGGATCGTGTCGAGCCGCGTCCTGAACGCCAGCGGCAGGCTTCCAAGCGGACAGTGCAGGTCGAACGCCAGCGACGGCGTCGACGATCGTCCGATACATCTTGCGACCCCGGTGACGTCACCGAGCAGCGGCTGAATCGGCGTCGGCACCTCCAGGATGACTTGCGCGCCAAGCGCGGCCACCATGGGTGCATAGCGCGCGAACTGGATCGAATCGCCCAGTCCCTCGTCGGCATGAAGCAGGATGGTCTTGCCCGCGATCGGCTGGTCGCCGAGCCAGAGCGTTTGCGAAAAACCGCGGTCGACGAGGCCGAGATGCGCCTTCCAGCGGGCTTCGCGCCCCGCCAGGCCCCGCTCGAAATCTCCGGTCAGCATCTGGAGCAGCGCGACGTTCCAGATCGTGTGCGCGTTGCCCGGGTCCACCGCCAGCGATCTGTGAAAGGCTGCGAAAGCCTCGTCCAGCAAGTGCAGGCTCCACAGCGCCCGTGCCTTTTCGGTGAGCGCGGCAGGAAAATTCGGACGAATTGCGAGCGCGCGATCGAAGCTCGCAAAGGCCTGCTCCATCCGTCCAAATCGCGAATGAAGCGTGCCGAGGTTCTTGTGCGTCTCGGCCTCGAGCGGGTTGAGCGCAATGGATCTCTCGAAATCTGCCTGCGCCTCCTCGAACCGGCCGAGCCGCTGCAGGCAAAGGCCGCGCGTCTGATACAGGGGGGCGATGCCGGGATTGTGCTTCTCGAACAGGTTGAAGCAGTCGAGGGCTTCGGCATAACGCCCGAGATCGAACAGGGCTTTGCCCTGTCTCAAGGCCTCGAAATGCTGCGGCAGATGCTGAGGTGCGACCGCTTTGGATTGCTGCTTGGCCGCGGCCCGGCGCTCTTGGCGATTCATGATCTGACCAGAAGGAGACAAAATATCCTGCTGACCGCCTGTTCCGGTTCAGCCATGCTTGTGGGATCGCACCGAGCGCGACCGTGGTGTCCCATGGCGGCAGTTTCTGCGGTGAAGCTGGCGTGAAGCTGGCGGGTGCCGTCCTGGAACCCTTATCCGCGCAAAACTCTGTCTCGTGTTCGTGAAGAGGCCGCGCGCCCAGGCCAATCGAAAACCTCTTTGTGAGTTGGGAATATCGGTGGTTCGCCGCGCCCGTCGCCAGGCGCTTGAACCGGCGCCCGCGGACCAACCGGGGCGAGTTTGCGACCACGGGGATGACCCGATGGTATGCTGAACAGCGGACCTCGCGGTACGCCCTTGCGGCGACGGCGCGCAATTCATTCACGAGCTTCCAACCCCGCGCAAGCGGCCCGGCCGTCGATGCACTGTCACCGCAATCCCAATGTTAGGTCAGGGACGCTGGCGATTGCTCGGGCTGGACGGGGTGCCAGTCGTCTGTATCGGTTCACCGGCCGCGCGGTCCAGCGGCGGATGTGGCCTGGCGAGGCCTACCGTTCCGGGAGCTGCGTCGTTGCTGGCCGTCCGCGTGTTGACGCGCTCCAATGTGGCTGTCGATGCAACTGCAATGACGACAGCCAGGGCGACGGCAGACAGGACTAAAGCGACCCGGTCATTTGGGTCCATCGTCAGACCTCCGCGAGACGGCTCTATGGTGCGAAGATAACGCCGAACTGACGATTTAGTTCTTGCGGTGGCCGGCGATGGGGAAGGGGGCTTCCGTTCGCTACGAAATGATGGCTCCAACCGGCCCATGGGAGAATGCAAACGGCGGGTATCCCGCGTTAAATCAGGAATTTTGAGGCAAAAGAGTACGGTGATAGTGCACGTCATCGACAGTGAGCATACGGCAAAGCGGGGTCAATTGAGTGCGCTGTCAACGCAATTCCGAAATCCGAGGTCACCAACCCAGCCTCACCGCAGCCCCGTGCCCTTGCAGCGCTGGCACTTCACCACCTTGTCGCCTTTCTTGAGCAAACCCTTGCCTTCGCAATTTTTGCATTTCTGCTTCTTCTTGATGTTCGGGCCTTTTTCACTCGTCATGAAATTCTCCTGCCGCGAGAGGCGCTTGGCACAGGCTCCGTCCGACGAGGCGATATTCAAACGGACGCCGACGACATTGCCGATTGATTCAATATCATCTCCGCTCTTGCGGCGACAGCCCAAGGCAATGCCATGCTCGAGGCCCTTCTCGCGACGTCCGATCCATCCGTGCTCAAGAGAATGTTGGCGTACATTCGGTGGCTCCCTTGCCCGTCGAACAAGGTGATGCCTGGCCAATATGGTCCGCTACGCGCCGCAGGTCCATGACTACAGGGCAGAGATCGCGGTGACCGATGCACTCACTGCGCGGGCCTTCGAACCCGCGAACCCGGTCGGAGCCATTGACGGCACTGTCAAAGTCATCCCACCGCGATCCCGAAGAAGTCTCGTGCCGGCTGCCCTCGCCCTTTGGCTTCGGCGCGGTTCGCCCCGTTTCAGAAAGCCCTGCAATATAGCACGGTTTCTTCGGGGTAGATCGTAAAATGGTCCAGCCACATCTTGTAGCCGAGGTTCAAGGAATGGATGAAGAGGGGAATGTCGACCCAATCATTGGGCTTGTGATAGACGCAAATCGCCAATGATGGTCTGAACCGCTCGAGCGTGCCAAGGGCGCCCTTGAGCGCGGAAAGCTCGGAGCCCTCGATGTCCATTTTGATGAAATCGACGCGAGGCAGTTTCTTGTCACGAACCGCATCATCGATGGAGATGGTTCTGATTTCGGCCGCGCCGTGGAAGAGGGGACGTTCGGAAACCTGGCTGCCCGGACCGTTGTTCATCATATAGAGTATCTTTTCGGATGACTCCCATACCGGTCTCTCGATGATCTCGATATTCGATGCGTATTTGGGATTCAGTTCCAGGTTCTGACGCAAGATATCGAGATTTTCCGGGATGAACTCAAACCCGATGACCTTGCCTGCGGCCCCCACCTTCGTTGCAAAATACAGCGCCGTGTCGCCGTAGCAGCTGCCGGCGTCGATGACGATATCCCCGGTCTTTGCTGCGATCTTCGGCTGTATGCCGTGGTATTCGTATTGCGTTTTCAGGAAGGTCATATCGATCCCAATGGGAGCGAAAAACAGGTTGAGATCGTAGCCGATGTCCTTCAGGTCGCAATGAGTGAGTTCGAAGTTCATGCCCTTGATCGGTTTCGCGGGCAGACGGTTCGTTTGCAGGCTCTGTGCCAGGCTCCGGTCTTGCCAGTACTTTGGAGAATTTCGAAAGATCTTGACGAGGTCGTGCCCGATCACGCGTTGAAGATACAACTCCAACAGCACGTCTTTCGAATAGTCGTCCTGCAGCAACTGCCAGGTATCGAGCAAGATCAGAGGAAGCGTCTTCGAGTTTTTCAACCGCGCCATTGCCTGGAGTTTGCTCTGATACTCCTGCATATCGTGACCCATCGCTCGCTTGGGCTCGGGTCCGTAACGATCCGCCTCGTGGTTCTGTTCAAGATCTCTCGTGGCAATCTCGTACAATTTGGCCTGCAAGTGAGACAGGAATGAAATTGCAACGTCTGCCGAAATTTGAGCTTCTGAAGACATTTGAATGACTGAGCCTCTCTTCATCCAGCGCTAGGCGGACCCGACAGTGCACCGCATTCCGAGCGGTCGAACCCGACCGGAATCGTTGACTGCACGGTCAACGAAAGTTTGCGTTCCCGTGCCGTCAGTTCGCGTTCAGCTGTGCATGCGTGGTCCACCGAGCGCGGCGGGTGCGTCCGGTTGGGGAAGTTTCTGGCACGATGCTGGTGCGAGGCTGGCGCGGGCTGAACAGTCTGTGATCCGTTCGTTCGCGGCTGCATCAAAAAGGCTCCGAAGAGGCCGCCCGGTATTACGGTGACGCAAGTCTCGCGGACGATGCCCTCATGATGCGTGCCGAGGCAAAGCGGGTCAATTGAATGCTGGCACCGGAATTCTGGCGTGGAGTGAGCATTCCATGGCTTCATCCGGCAGGCCGTTGCAGCTTCGAAGGCGTGCTCGGCCGTCCGGCGCCAGATCGCCCTTAGATTTATTTTGTCAAGCAGGCCTTTCCAGGGTTGTAAGGAGCTGCAAGAATACTTCGCATTTTTTTATTCACTTACCGAGATACCCGCGAACTTCATTCGTCAGGCTTCATTCACACGGGGTGCTGAGATGGGATCCGAGTCAGGAATGATTGGAAAGCGCGATACGAGCAGAGACGGTCTGCGCAACAAGATTGAGAGTCTTGTCCTCACGCATGGCCGGCCTGTTTGGGGATTCGTCAACCGACACCCCTGGCTCAGCGGGATCGTCAACCACGTGATCGTGAACCAGGCCGTCGGCAAGGCGCCGTTTCGGCCGCTGCTTTTGAGCACGATGGATGACTATGCCTCGTGGTCGTCGCTGACGGATCGCACCTGGTTCTCCCGCTACCTGCCGCCGAAAGACATTCCCAACCTGCCGGCGGTTGAGGCGTTCGAGCCTCTCTATGTGACCAAGGCATCGGGTCCTCGCCTGTCGGATCGGTCCACGCTGCTGTTTCCGACTTTCGCGCAGTGGTTCACCGATGGGTTCTTGATGACGTCCAGCTCGGACACGCGCCGGACCACCACCACCCATCAGATCGATTTGGGTCAGCTCTACGGACTCAATGAGACGGTGCTGCAAGCCCTTCGCCTCCTCGACCAGCAACCCGGCAGGCGCGGAAGGTTGTTGTCCGAGATCCGTGGCGGTGAGGAGTGGGCGCCTCGCCTGTTCGACGAACATGGCGTTCGCAACCCGAGATTCGACGCTCTGCCCGCGCCTATGAAGATGCCGGACGAACTCCCGGCTGACCGGAAGGCGACGCTGTTTGCATTCGGCGGTGAACGGGCAAACTCCACGGTCTTCACCGCAGCGATCAACACCCTCTTTCTGCGCGAACACAATCGCCTGTGTGGCGTGATCGAGGCCGCGAACCCCGGTTGGGACGATCAGCGCGTCTTTCAGACGGCCCGAAACGTCAACGTGGTTCAGCTGATCAAGATTGTCGTGGAAGAATATATCAATCACATCTCTCCCTACTGGTTCAAGCTGCTGAGCGATCCCACGCCGTGCTACGCGGCTCGCTGGAATCGCGAGAACAGGATTCCGGTCGAGTTCAACCTGCTCTATCGCTGGCACAGCCTGGTGCCGGAGACCGCGATCTGGAACGGCACTCTGATGCCGATCGGCGGAGCTCGCTTCGGCAATGAGCCCTTGTTGCGGGACGGGCTGGGAATCGCGCTCGACAGCGCCAGCAAGTCGCCGGTCTGGCGTCTCGGATTGTTCAATACGGCTGAGTTTCTTCGGCCGGTCGAACTCGCCAGCCTGAGGCAGGGGCGCAACAACCGCCTGGCGAGCTACAACGACTATCGCGAAAGAATGCAGTACCCGCGCGTGACCCGTTTCGAGCAGATCAGCGGGGATGCGGAAGTCGTCGCCGCCCTGAAGCGGCTCTACGCCAATGATGTCGAGCGGATCGAGTTCTTTGTCGGCATCTTCGCCGAGGATCCGCCGGACCGTTCAGCGGTCCCGCCGTTGATCGGGCGCATGGTCGCGTTGGACGCCTTCTCGCATGCTCTTACGAACCCGTTGCTTGCCCCGCACGTCTTCAAGGAAGAGACATTCACGCGTGAGGGGCGGGCTTCGATCGCCGCGACATCGTCGTTGCATGACCTCGCGAACCGCAACCTGCCGAATGGCGCCGCAGGCCTGCGCATCTCGATGGACCACCCGTCACATGTGGCGGTGGCGTGAGCGGGATGGAGGCGGAGCCCGCGTTGCCGACTCTCAGCCGCAAGACCTCCGAGTTAGAGACGCTGCCTGGCGCGAAGATGCTGGTCCGCTGACGCTAGGGCTTGCCTTGACCGATGCCGGCATGGCCTATGTCGCCGCGGCCGCGCCGGTCTTGTTCGGACCCATATCCTCGAGTTCGCCGCGCGCGTCTGCAGGCGAGCGTGTAAGGCTTTTGAACCAGGGCTGGCCGCGTGCCGTCACGGTCCCTCGTAGACCGGCGGGCGCTTCTCGGCCTGGGCATCGCGGCCTTCCCGGAAATCCCTGGTCGCGTACAGCGCACGATATTGCGCGTCGAGCTTTGCCAGCGCCGCAGAAGCGTCTTCGATCGCCAGATGGGAGGAGGCCAGCGACGTCCTGATGCCGAGCGGGCCGCATGCGGCGATCTTGTTGGCGATCCCGATCGCCTTGGCGAGCGCTGCATCACGGTTTGGCGTCACGTCCTGGACCGTTCCCATCCGGAGCGCTTCCCTCGCGCCCCAATGATCGCCCGTCAGGATGAACCGCATCGCATTGCCCCATCCGGCTTCCCGGGGGAAACGGACCGTTGCGCCGCCTCCGGGAAAACGGCCATGCGTGTTCTCATCCTGGCCGAACTCGGTGTCTTCCGACGCGATGCGGATGTCCGCGACCAGGAAAAGCTCGTGCGCCATGTTCCAGGTGTCGCCATGCACCGCGACGACGAGAGGCTTCGTCAGTGCCGGCCCGCTCCGTCCGAGCGGGTCGATGAAGCCGGGCCCGTCCATCATCTTGTGTCCGGACTGGGCGAAGGCCTTGTAGGCATCGACATCGACACCCCTGGAGAAGCGGTTGCCATGGCCGAACAGAACCGCGGCACGGAGCGAGGGATCGCGGTCGTAGTCGTAGTATGCGCGCGCCAGGCCTTCCGTCGCCTCTGGATCCAGCCGGTTGTCGATGGAAGGCCGATTGATGCCAAACAGCACGACATGGCCCTTGCGCTCGATGGTGATCTTCGTCTGCGGACCATACGGGACGTCCGCCATGTGCGTGGACTGCGCGGCCTCGCCGGTTTGTGATGTCATCGACTTGTCTCCGGATGTCTGGGCCTGCAACGCGATCGACGGGAGCAGCGCCGCAGATGCCGATGATCTTGACTGAGCTTGGATCATCGAATGAGGCATCCCGGTGCGGACCGATCGATACGGCGGTCATCCGAATGATGGCCGCGCCGCAAAAAGCGTGTCAATCATCGTGCGGACGATTGGATCGGAAATGACAGGGGCAATCGTGCACATCTGAAATAGTGGCGCTCCCCGCCGTGCGTTTACAGAACGATGATGGCAGATTCAGCGTGCCGTCTCTGAAGTTTCGAGTTCCCGGCGAGAATTTTTTGTGGCGTTCTCGATCGTTTTTGGAACGAGGCAACTTTGCGCGATGTTGTCCCTGACAAAATGAACCAGGAGTTTGCCATGAAGAAAATCATGATCGCGTCCGCCGCCCTCGCACTGATGTGGGGCTCTGCCTTCGCACAGAATTCGACCGGTCCCGCGCCGCAGTCCGACAACATGCAGAAGCCCGGCATGCACAACACCGAGAAGGGCGCGATGACCAAGGGCACCACGGGTATGAGCAATGACGGTATGGTTAAGGGCGGAATGGTGAAGCCTGACGCATCCGGCCAGGGCGGTTCTGGCCCGGGCAGCGATCAGGGCGGCACCAAGGCCGGCAATATGAAGTAAGGCAAAATGAAGCTGCCGAACTGACGCAAATCCAGGGCTCCGCAGATTGCGGAGCCCTTTTTGCTTGACGACCCGCGCTTGCCTCATATCGCGAACATGGCCGTCATTTGATCGCTCGACGCTGACTTGACTGCGGTGTCCGAAGCGCCGGAGAAGAAAGCGGTGACAGCACGCGAGAGCGGCACGGCGGCCCTCCTCTGCTATTTCGCACTCGCGAAAACATCCGCTGCATACACGGCCTTGCCGCCCACCACCGTCAGCAGCGACGCCGTCGCCCCGATCTGCTCGACGGGGACGGACATGAAATCCCGATCGAGAATCGCGAAGTCGGCAAGCTTGCCGTTTTCTAGCGTGCCGCGCCGCGTCTCGTCGAAGCAGAACCAGGCGCTTCCCACGGTATAGAGCCGCAACGCGTCTTCGCGGCTGGGTGTTTGGTCCGGGCCGCGCGTCGATAATCCGCCGACGGTTTTGCCGTCGAGCATCCATTGCAGCGCCACGAACGGATTGTAGGATGCGACCCGATGCGCATCCGTGCCGGCGCCGACATGGACGCCCGTGCGCAGCGCCGTGACGATGGGCGGCATGCTGCGCGCGGCATCGCCGGCCTGCGCCACGATACGGTCGCCTCCGAGATACATGGCGTCCTGCATGGTCCAGCCCACACCGAGGGCCTTCATCCGCAGAAGCGTATCAGACGAGGTGTTGTCGAGATGGGCGATGGACCAGCGCAGCGGCGCGATCGGCGTCTCCTTGTTGACCTCGTCGTAGAGGTCGAGGAGTTGGTGGACGGATTTGTCTTCCTGCCAGTGGATGGTGACCGTCAGCCCTTGTTTGGCCGCCCAGCGAACGATCTCGAGGAACTTGTCCTTGGCGGCCGCGTCGGGCGCGTTGTTGTTGTACATGGCGCCGGTGATCCGCTCGCCGATGCCGTTGAACCGCAGCATGTCGTCGCCGAATCCCATCGGCAGGAACGGCGTGAGATTTTTGTACTCCTCGAATTCCGCGCCGACATTCTGGGCGAACAGGCTGTAGGCGACCCGCACCGACAGTGATTTCTCGCGCCAGAGCTTTTGCAGGGCGGCGTAATGGCCGGGATAAATGCTGAAGCCGCCGGGATCCACGATCCCGGTAATCCCAAGGCGATTGAGCTCCGTGAAGAATTGCCGGGTCCCGGCGACATTGTCTTCGAAGTTCGGCCGCGGCAGGCGGTCGAACAGCGCCGAGATGCTGACGATGGAGCCGTTGAACCAGCCCGTGGTTTCGCCCGCAGCAGTGCGCTCGGTCGTGATGCCGGCCGGCAGCTGATCCGCTGATATCCCGAGCGCCTGCTGCGCTTTCGGCGTCATCAGCACCGCCGAATAGAACAACTGGATGTAAGCCGGATTGTCGGGAACAGCCGACATCACTTCGGCCAGGGTCGGCCGCCGCTTCTCCGCAAATTGCAATTCGCTCCAGCCACCGGCCACGATGATCCACGACGCCGGGCGCGCTTGTGCCGCCTGGCGCAAGCGTTCCATCGCCTCGGGAATCGTCTTCGCGCCGATCCAGTTGACCTCGGTTGCGTAGGTGAGGCCGGCGCGCACGGCGTGAATATGGGAATCGATCAATCCCGGAATGATCGTGCGTCCGCCAGCGTCGACGCGGCGCGTCGCGGACCCGATCAGGCCTTCCATGGCCTCGTTGCCGCCGACGGCAACGATTCTGCCGTCGTGGACCGCGATGGCCTGCGCGATCGTCGATGCCGGATCCAGCGTCACGATTTTTGCGTTCGTGACAATGAGGTCGGCCTTTTGCGCGTGAGCCAGGCTGGCCCAGCACGAGATCACCAAAATCGCGAGATGCTTGCGCATGTTCAGTCCCGAAATGAGAGGGCCAGGAGTGAGAGAGGCAGGAGCGACGTCACACATCCGCCGCTGGATGCGCTCGCGGACATCGCGTGTCGCAACGGGGCGTGCCGTGATCGTGATCATGTCTCCAATGAGATCGGCCAGTCCACCGGAAAATCCGGTGATGGCCCTGGTCATTGATTCTATGGCCCGCCTACGCCCTTGGGCTTCGGCGCGGCAGCCTTCACTCGCTTCGCTTGCAATGTGTGGCGGCTGGCTTGCCGAGCCGAAGCTCGCGAAGCGAGCGAAGGCTGGTGGGCCCGGCAGGACTCGAACCTGCAACCAGACCGTTATGAGCGGCCGGCTCTAACCATTGAGCTACAGGCCCCGCCGCGAGACGGCTCGCGGGATGCGCGGCCGGCAACGGTGCGCGGTTCGTTTACAGGGATGGAGGCGGAGGTGCAATGCTGGCTCTGGCGGAGGGGAACGCCGACGCAGCATCGCTGGTAATTTTTGAATAACCGAAAATGGCGATGATGCACTCATACGCCTGTTTTGCCCGACGGGTCAAGCCGTTTCGCGGTGATCCGATTTTTCGTCTCCGTAACCCACTGGAATTGCTAGCCTCTCTACTGTGCATGGGGTTGTTTTGGCATTTTTGATGAGAGGGGGGTCTGCCGACCTCCCTCCAACGCCTTGCTGGCGAGCCGCATGCTCGCGGCAGGTCGCGGCCTAGTCCACCGAAACCCCGGCGAACTCCACGACCTTCTTCCACTTCGCGGTCTCGTCCTCGACCAGCTTGCCGAACTCGGCCGGGCTCATCGGCTTCGGGATGCCGCCGTTCTCGGTCAGCCGCGCGATCACCTTCGGATCCTTCAGCGCTTCGCCGACGGCCTTGTTGAGGATCTCGACGATCTCGGGCGGCGTGCCCTTCGGCGCGGAGATGCCGTAGAAGCCGACCGATTCGAAGCCGGGGATCGTCTCGGCGATCGCCGGCACGTCAGGCACGCTCGGCCAGCGCTGCGGCGAGGTCACGCCGAGGGCGCGGACATTGCCGCCGCGCGACTGCTCGAGCGCAGAGGGCAGGTTGTCGAAGATCAGCTGCACCTTGTTGGAGATGATGTCGGGGAAGGCGATCGCGGATCCGCGATAGGGCACGTGGATCATGTCGCACTTGGTCATCGCCTTGAACAGCTCCGCCGACATGTGCACCGAGGTGCCGTTGCCGGACGAGGCGAACGAGATCTTGCCGGGATTGGCCTTGCAATAGTCGATGAACTCCTGGACCGTCTTCGCCGGAAACGCGTTGGAGACGACCAGCATGTTGGTGAGCTGCATGATGCTGGCGACCGGCACAGTGTCGCGCAAAAAGTCGAACGGCAGCTTCTTGTAGAGCGAGGTCGAGATCGCGTTGTTGGGCGCGACGAACAGCAGCGTGTAGCCGTCCGGCGGCGAGTTGATCGCAGCCGCGGCCGCGATGTTGCCGCCGGAGCCGGCCTTGTTCTCGACGATGAATTGCTGGCCGAGGCGATCCGACAGCGCCTGCGCCATGATCCGCGCCACGATGTCGACCGGGCCGCCGGCGGCGAAGCCGATCATCCAGTGCACCGGGCGGTCGGGATAGGCGGCGGAGGCGGGAGGGGAGGCGCCGAAAAGACCTGAAAGCAAAACCAGCCCGAAAACACTGTTACGCAAAATTCGCAACATGACGCCTCCCATTGTTCTATTGTCGTTGGGCCACATGCTTTCACAAAAACGGGCCGCTGCCTACATCGCCGCAAGTCGGTGTTGACGCAGGCTCGCCGGGACCAATCATGAGATTCGCTATCACCATTCTGCTTGGCGCGGCGCTGCTTGCCAGCCCCGCCACTGCTCAAACCGGAGGCAAGGCCATTCCGACCACGACACTCAGTCTGGGCACCGCGACGCCCGGCGGCGGTTTTCCGCTCTATGGCAACGCCTTCGCGGAGGTGATGAACGCGGCCGATCCGCACATCACCATCGCACCCCGCAACACCAAGGGCAGCAACGAGAACATTCCGCTGCTGGAGAAGGGCGAGCTCGATCTCGCTCTGGTCGCGGGCGAGCCGGCCTACGAAGCCTTCGCCGGCATCGGCCGCGCGCCGGTGCGGCTCAAAATTCTCACCGCGATCTATTCCAACCCCGGCATGTTCGTCGTGCGCGCGGACAGTCCCTACAAGACCATCCGCGATCTCGTCGGGCAGCCGGTGGCGTTCGGCGCAAAGGGCTCGGGCCTGCCGATCCTGGCGCGCTACGTGCTCGATGGCCTCGGCCTGAAGCAGGACGAGGATTTCAAGGCGATCTATCTCGACCGCGCCGGCGACGGTCCCGCGATGGTCGAGGATGGTCGCGCCGCAGCACTCTGGGGTGCCGGCATCGGTTGGCCCGGCTTTGCCGCGGTCGCCTCGAGCGCCTCAGGCGCACGCTTCATCGCACCGAGTGCAGAGGAGATCACGCGCATCCGCGCCAAGCATGCGTTCCTGAAGCCACTCACGGTGCCGGCCGGTTCTTACCCGAAGCAGGCCGAGCCGATCGCCTCGCTCGGATCGTGGAGCTTTGTGCTCACGCGCGAAGACCTGCCCGACGATGTCGCCTATCGCCTCGCCAAGACGCTGCACGGCGCCGAGGCGACCTTCTGCAAACAGCTCGCGCAGGCCTGCGAGACCACGGCGGCAAACACGGTCGCGGCGGCGCCGAAGCCGGAGCTGATCCATCCGGGCGTGATGAAGTATTTTCGGGAGATGGGCGTGGTGAAGTAGCGAATGGCGAGTGGTGAATAGCGAATGGAGCTCGTCCCCATTCGCTACTCCCTATTCGCCAGTCGTCAACGTCACTTCTTCACCATCGAACACGCCGGGTCCGGCGGCCCAAAGGCCTTCTCGCCCGAGATGGTCGTGAGGATCTTGTAATAGTCCCACGGATATTTGCTTTCCTCCGGCGTCTTCACCTGCACCAGCCAGAGGTCGTGCACCATCAGATTGTCATCGCGCAAGTGGCCGTTGCGGGCGAAGAAATCCTCGATCGGCTTCTCGCGCATCTTTGCCGCGACCTTGAGCGGATCGTCGGTGCCGGCTTCCTTGATGGCGTTGAGATAGTGGATCACTGACGAGTAGACGCCGGCCTGCCACATCGACGGCATCTTGTTCATCTTGGCGAAATAGCGCTTCGACCATTCGCGCGTCTTGTCGTCCATGTCCCAATAGAACGAGGTCGTCAGCAGCAGGCCTTGCGCCGCTTGCAAGCCGAGGCCGTGGATGTCGGTGATCAGCGCCAGCAGCGCCGCCATCTGCTGGCCGCCCTTGAACACGCCGAACTCCGAGCCGGTCTTGATCTCGTTCATGTTGTTGGGCGGGCCCGCGGCAATGCCGATGATCTTGGCCTTGGAGGCCTGCGCCTGCAGCACGAAGGAGGAGAGGTCGGGCGTTGCCAGCGGCGGCTTCACCGAGCCCAGCACCTTGCCGCCATTGGCGGTGATGACGCTGGAGGCGTCACGTTCCAGCGAATGGCCGAAGGCGTAGTCGTCGGTGATGAAGAACCAGCTGTCGCCGCCGCGCTTGACCACCGCATCCGCGGTGCCGACCGCGAGCGCGCGGGTGTCGAACACCCATTGCATCGCGTAGGGCGAGCAGAACTTGCCGTGGAAATCCGCCGTCCCGGTGGAGTGGGTGATGAACAGCCGCTTCTTCTCGTTGGCCATGTTCTGCACCGCCAGCCCAACGGCAGAGACCGGCACGTCGACGATCAGGTCGACCTGGTCCACGTCGTACCAGCGCCGCGCGATTGCGCCGCCGACATCGGCCTTCAATTGGTGGTCGCCGACGACGATACTGATCGGCTTGCCGAGCACGGTGCCGCCGAAATCGTCGATCGCCATTTGCGCGGCCGTCACGGAGCCCTGGCCGGTCGGCGCGGAGGCCGGACCGTTCATGTCGGTGAGCACGCCGATCTTGACGATGTCGTCGGACACCTGCGCCGAAGCTGCGCCCGGCAGCAGCGCTGCCACAAGGGCAGCCGCGACCGGCAGTCCAAATCTGGTTGGATTCACGCTTGTCCTCCCCTGATCCGGCGCGTTGGCCGAAGTTGCTTGTGCCGGGTATGGCCCGGCTGAATTGGTTTCTTTTGCAACTATTTTGGGGTGGGCGTCAATGTCAGGCCGCGAAGCGGATCTGTCCGGCCGGCGAGGGGTCGTAACCGGTCAGCTCCTCCGCGCGCTGGCGCAGCCGCCGTTCGCTGAGGAACCGGATCAGGGCCTGCATGGCGGGGCGGAAGTAGCTGCGCTGCCGCATCGCGAGGTCAAGATTCTCCCAGACCAGCGGCACGAAATCGAGCCCGGCCGAGCGCGCCGCGGCGCGCGTCGCGATGCCGCAATCGGCTTGTCCCGCACGGACCAGCTCGGCGAGATCCGGCCCGGTCAGGGCCGGCGTCTCGATCCGCCGCAAGTCGCGCGTCGTGGCGCCGGCGCGTGTCAGCAGCACGTCGAGCAGCATCTGCGCGCCTGTGCCCTGCTGCCGCATCGCCATCCTGGCGCCGAGCGCGAGCACGTCGGAAAGGCCGCGCAGTCGTTTCGGATTGCCCGGCGGCAGCACGAGACCCTGCTCGCGGCGCACGAATGCGACCAGCACCGCATCATGCAGGTCTGGGGCGTCACGCAGCGCCGTCGCGCTGGCGTCGGAGGCAAGATTGCCCTCGGCGTCGAGGCTGTGGAAGTGCACCGCCGCAGCCATCACCTCGTCGCGTTGCAGGCGCTCGAGCCCGCGCGCGCTGCCTTCGCTCATCGATCCCAGGCCCGAGCCGGATTCGCGCAGGCTCCAGTCCAGGAGCTCGTCCTGGCTGCCGCCCACGACCGGCGGCGGCTCCGCGATCAGCATGCCGGCCGGACGCGCCATTCCCGACAGCACCCAGAGATCGAGCTCGTGCCGCGGGAAGAGCCATTTGCCTGTCACCTTGGTGCAGGGGATCGCACCGTTGGTGACAAGTTCGTACAGTTTGCGTTCGCCGAGCCGAAGATAGTCGGCGGCTTCGCTGGTCGTCAGGAATTCCATCCTGCATTCCTATGCAAATTCTTGCTTCTTTTTGACGTTCGACGCAGGTGGAATTCTGCATTGCAACTTATGTCGGCCGGGACCATGCCCGATGATCTCGCTGCTTTGCAACACATCCTCGCGCGCGATTTCTGCTTTGGTGAACGATCTTCGAGTGCTCGCGTGGTGCGGGCCTTGTCTCGCGCCGGACTTGCCGCCCGCGCATGATTGCAATCAGCGTGCCGCTCGGAGGATTGCCGAAATATCCCGAATGGAAGGGCGCAACGGGCGAACGCGTCACGAGTGCGGCGTAATCGACCATCATCATGATCGCGTCACAGCCAATGGGAACCTGATCATGGGCCGCCTGTCCGTTGCACGCGTACTTCTCTGCGGTCTTGGCTGCGGTCTTGTCTTGGGCGCTGTGGCGTCATCCGCTGAGGACCGAACGATCGTGCTGGCCTCGACCACATCGACGCAGGAGTCCGGTCTGCTCGATTATCTCCTGCCGGTGTTCCGTGACAAAACCGGCATCGACGTCAAGGTGATCGCACGGCGTGCCGACGAAGTGCTCAACGGGGCGCGGACCGGCGAAGCCGATGTCGTGCTGATGCATGCGCGGCCGCAGGAGGAGAAGTTCGTTGCGGACGGCTTTGCCGTGAAGCGCCTCGACGTGATGTACAGCGACTATGTGCTGATCGGGCCGAAGAGCGATCCGGCCGGCGTGAAGGGCAAGGACATCGCCACCGCGCTGAAGGCGATCGAGGCCAAGGGTGCGCCGTTCGTGACGCGCGGCGATCGCTCCGGCACCCACGCCGCGGAGCTCGCATTGTGGATCGTCGCCGGCATCGACATCGCGGCAGCCAAGGGCGCCTGGTATCGCGAGGCCGGGCAGGGCATGGGCGCTGCCCTCGACACCGCGCGCGCCGCGAACGCCTACGTGCTGTCGGACCGCGGCAGCTGGATTTCCTTCAGGGAGCGTGGCGACCTCGACGTCCTCGTCGAAGGCGACAAGCGGCTGCTCAACCAATACGGCGTGATGCTGATGAGCGCGGAAAAATTTCCGAATGTGAAGAAGGAGCTCGCGCAAAGCTTCGTCGATTGGCTGGTCTCGCCGGACGGGCAGGCGGCGATCGCCGGCTACAAGGTCGACGGGCAGCAACTGTATTTCCCCAATGCGGAGAAGTCCGGAGGCTGATCTCCACGTCCGGCCCGGTTGCCAAACCGCGCGATGCATGGTCCATCATGACGCATGACCCAGCGCCTGCCGCCATCGCTGACGCCGCTAGACACCGCGCTCGCCGCATTGCTGCAAGGCGTTGATCCAATCGCGCCGGTCGAGTTGCCGTTGACTGAAGCGGCTGGTTGTATCGCGGCGGGCGGCCCGCTGTTTGCGGCCTGGCCACCACACGATATTGCCGCGACAGACGGATGGGCGCTGCGCGCCAACGATCTCGTCGGTGCGTCCGCCTATTCGCCGCTGGCTCTGGCGACGGCGCCTGTCTGGGTTGAGGCCGGCGACGCGATGCCGCCGGGATGCGATTGTGTGCTCGATGCTGACGCCGTCGAAATATCGGGTTCGCTTGCCCAGGTGCTGGCCGAGGGCGTTCCGGGGCAGGGTATCAGGCGCGCCGGAAGCGACATCGCCGCGGGCACCACGGCGGGCGCAGACGGACATCCGGTCGGTCCCGCTGATCTGTTGCTCGCGGGTGTCGCGGCGGTGGACAGGCTGAGCGTGCGACGGCCGCGGCTGCGCATCGTCAATGTGCCTGATGCGACGCCGACGGCGCATATGATCGCCGGGATCGCGCGCGCGGTCGGGCGGGATGTGAAGACGCACCAAGCCGCCGCGCGCGATGAAGCATCGATTGCCGATGTGCTCAATGCGTCCTCTTGCGATCTGCTCCTGATTGTCGGCGGCAGCGGCGTCGGTCGACAGGATGCCGCCGTCACCGCGCTGGCGCGGCGCGGTGATGTGATCGCCCATGGCCTTGCGCTTCAGCCTGGCCGCACCGCCGCGATCGGGCGGCTTGGAAAAGTTCCCGTTGTTGTCTTGCCCGGCTCGCCGGATCATGCGCTCGCGGCCTGGTTCGCGCTGGTGCTTCCGCTCGTCGATCGCCTGTCGGCGCGGCAGCCGCGCCGGCAAGTGACCTTGCCGCTCGCGCGAAAAATCGCGTCCAGCGTCGGCCTCGCCGAAATGGCGCTGCTCGCCGAGGAACATAAAACGTGGATACCGCTTGCCGTGGGCGAATGGCCGCTCCGGGCGATTGCCCGCGCCGATGCATGGCTGCTCATTCCCGGCAATCACGAGGGATTTGCGGCGGGCGAGCCGGTCGATGCTTATCTGATGCAGGAATGATAGGGATTCCGGCATGACGATGATCCCGCAAAACCGCAGCGCGCTTGAACAGGAGCAGTTCCTCAAAATCCTCTCACGCGAGGATGCGATCGCGCGTTTCGAAGCCGCGCTCTTCCCGCGGGCGATCCTGAGCGAAGCGCGCATGCTTGCTGATGCGCTCGGCACGGTGCTCGCTGAAGACGTCACCGCCCCGATCGACGTGCCGCCGTTCGACCGCTCCAATGTTGACGGGTTTGCGGTGCGCTCGGCGGACCTTTCAGCCGCCGGTGAAGGTTCACCCATGCGCCTCGCGCTGAACGGCGAGACCATTCACTGCGGCACCCCGCCCACGCTGCAAGTGGTGGCAGGCACCGCAACGCCGATCGCGACCGGCGGTCCGCTGCCGCGCGGCGCCGACGCCGTCGTGATGGTCGAGCACACCCAGCCGGTCGGCCCTGTAACGATCGAGGTCCGTCGCGCCGTCTCGCCCGGGCAATTCGTCTCCTATGCGGGCTCCGACATCGCGCGCGGCGAGGCCCTGCTGCGCGCCGGCACGATCGTCGGATCGCGCGAGATAGGCATGCTCGCGGCCTGTGGCATTGCCGAGGTAATGGTCGCGCGAAAGCCGCGGGTCGCCGTGATCTCCACCGGCGACGAACTGGTGCAGCCCGGCGAAGCACTCGCGCCCGCCGCGATCTACGACACCAACGGCGCGATCGTCGCCGCTGCGATCGACGAGAACGGCGGTGAAGCGGTTTTCCTCGGCGCCATTCCCGACGACGAGGCAAAACTCGAAGCCGCCATGCGCCGCGCGCTGGTGGATGCCGACATGCTGGTGCTCTCGGGCGGCACGTCGAAAGGCGCGGGCGATGTGTCCCATCGTATCATCGGCCGGCTCGGCCAACCCGGCATCATCGCGCATGGCGTAGCGCTCAAGCCCGGCAAGCCGCTGTGCCTCGCCGTGTGCGACGGCAAGCCGGTGGTGATCCTGCCGGGCTTTCCGACCTCGGCGATGTTTACCTTCCACGACATGATCGTGCCGGTGCTGCGCAGGATGGCCGGGCTGCCGCCGCGCTCGGATGCCAAGGTGAGCGCGACCGTGCCGGTGCGCATCGCCTCCGAGCTCGGGCGGACCGAATTCGTCATGGTCTCGCTGGTCGAGGGCAAGGACGGCCTGATCGCCTATCCCTCCGGCAAAGGTTCTGGCGCGATCACGTCCTTCGCGCAGGCCGACGGCTTTTTGCGCATCAACGCGCTCGCTGACCAGATGCCGGCAGGGACTGAAGCCGAGGTGACGCTGTTCACGCCGCATGTGCGGGTGCCCGATCTTGTCATCGTCGGCAGCCATTGCACCGGGCTCGATCTCGTCACGGCGCAGCTCGCCCATGCCGGCCTGACCGTACGCTCGATTGCGGTCGGCAGTCTCGGCGGACTTGCGGCGGCGAAACGCGGCGAATGCGACCTGGCGCCAATCCATCTGTTCGACGACAAGAGCGAGACCTACAACACGCCTTACCTCGTCGATGGGCTCGAGCTCGTGCCGGGTTGGCGGCGGATGCAGGGCATTGTCTTCCGCAAGGGCGACAAGCGTTTCGAGGGCCTCGGTGCGACGGAAGCGGTTGCCGCCGCGCTCGCTGACCCCGCCTGCATCATGGTCAACCGCAACCAGGGTGCCGGCACGCGCATCCTGATCGACCGTCTGCTTGGCGGCGCGCGGCCTGAAGGCTACTGGAACCAGCCGCGCTCGCACAACGCCGTTGCCGCCGCCGTTGCGCAGCATCGCGCCGATTGGGGCATGACCATTGCGCCGGTCGCCCATGGGGCCGGCCTCGGTTTCATTCCGTTCGCGGAAGAGCATTATGACTTCGCGCTGGTGACGGCGCGCAAACAGCGTCCGGCGGTGCAGGCCTTTCTCGACGCGCTCGACTCGGACGAGGCTCGCACTGCGCTGGAGCAAGCGGGCTTCCGGCCTGCGTAGGTAGACGACGACGCGGCATTCAAGCCGCGCGGAAAACAGGGTGGGGGACGCGATGGCAAGGCCGCTTTCGGTTGCGATCGTCGGTGCCGGCATGGGTGGGCTCGCGACGGCCGCGGCGCTCAGGCGCGTTGGCATCGATGTGACGGTCTACGAGCAGGCCTCCCAATTCGCCCGCATCGGCGCCGGCATCCAGATCGGCTGTAACGCAATGAAGGTGCTGCGCGCACTCGGGCTGGAGGCGCGGATGCGCGGCCAGTCGTTTTATCCGCGCTCCTGGAACAACCGCGACTGGAAGAGCGGCGACATCAAGTTCGACATGATCTTTGGGGAAAGCGCGGAAGAAAAATTCGGCGCGCCCTATCTGCTCGCCCATCGCGGCGATCTCCATGCGGCGCTGGCGAGCGCGGTGCCGGACGAGGTCGTGAGGCTCAATCACAAGCTGGTCGGCCTCGACCAGACCAACGAGGGTGTCCGGCTGGGCTTTGCCGATGGCACGCGTGCCGTCGCCGATGCGGTGGTCGGTGCTGACGGCGTGCATTCGGCCGTGCGCGACATCCTGTTCGACACCGCGCCGGTCAAATTCGCCGGCCGCATCGCCTACCGCACCACCTATCCCGCCACGCTGCTCGGTGGCGAGAAGATCGACGATTGCACCAAATGGTGGGGCGAGGACCGCCACATCGTGATCTATTACGTCAAGCCTGACCGTAGCGAGGTCTATCTCGTCACCAGCCAGCCTGAGCCGGATTTTCGCATCGAGTCCTGGTCGGCGAAGGGCGACGTGCGCGATCTGCGCGCCTCGTTCGCAGGCTTTCATCCGCAGGTCGGAAAAGTGCTCGCGGCATGCCCCGACGTGCACAAATGGGCCATCATGGATCGCGAGGCGCTCGATCGCTGGGCGGACGGCAAGGTGACGCTGCTCGGCGATGCCTGCCATCCGATGACGCCGTATATGGCACAGGGCGCGGCGATGGCGATCGAGGACGCCGCCGTGCTGTCGCGCTGCCTTGATGGTGTTGACCGCGACGGCGTCATGGACGCATTCCGCCGTTTCGAGGCGACGCGCAAGGTGCGAACGACAAGGGTGCAGGAGACTTCGCGTGCGAATATCTGGCTGAGGGAGCGGACAGATACGAGCTGGGTCTACGGCTATGACGCCTGGTCGGTGCCGCTGGCGGCTTGAGCTTGACTAAGCCGCATCGTCCAGCGCCGCCAGCCGCTCGGCCTCGGCGATGTCCTCGACCGTGTTGGCATTGAAGAACGGATCGAGCGGCTCGGCCGGCCACGTCACCGTCGCGAGCGGGTAGCGCGCGGTCCAGCGGTCGATCTTGCGGAGGTCTTCGACCACCAGCGCGTGACGGAGCTGCTCACGCAAATCCACCCGCCACAGCCCGATCACCGGGTGCGTCTGGTCGCCTGATGCGGCGACCGCGAGCTGCGCGTTCTCTCGCGCTTGTGCCTCATGCAGGCGCGCGACGAGATCGCGCGGTAGGAACGGGCAGTCGCCGGCGGCGCTGAGCACCCACTCCACTTCCGGACGGTTCGCTGCGGTCCAGTCGAGCGCGGCCAAAACACCGGCGAGCGGGCCGGGGAAGCCGGGCACATCGTCGGCGATGACCTGCAAGCCAAACGCGGCGAAACGTGCGGGATCGCCGTTCGCATTGAGGATCAGCCCGCTGCATTGCGGTTTCAGACGCGCGATGACGCGCTCCAGAATCGTGCGTCCACCGATCGTGCGCATCGGCTTGTCGCCACCGCCCATGCGGCGTGCGAGACCGCCGGCGAGCAGTACGCCTTGCGTCAGCGGAATGTCAGTCGTCACCACCTTCACCCTTGCGCTTGTGCTTCGCCGATTCCTCCTCGACGTAAGCGAGGTTCTGGTCGTAGACGATGCGCTCCTCGCCTGCGAGCACGATGAAGCGTTTTCCGCGGGTGCGGCCGACCAGCGTCAGGCCGACCTGTCGGGCGAGATCGACGCCCCACGCGGTGAAGCCGGAGCGCGACACCAGGATCGGAATGCCCATCCGCACCGTCTTGATCACCATCTCCGACGTCAGGCGTCCCGTGGTGTAGAGGATCTTGTCGGAGGGATCGACGCCGTGGCGGTACATCCATCCTGCGATCTTGTCGACGGCGTTGTGGCGGCCGACGTCCTCGGTGTAGCAGAGCGGCTCGCCCTCCTTGCACAGCACGCAGCCATGGATCGCGCCGGCCTCGAGATACAGCGAGGGCATGGTGTTGATGGTCTGCGTCATCTGGTAGAGCCAGGAGGTGCGCAGCTCCGCCTTCGGCAGCGCGACGCTCTCGACCGCTTCCAGCAGATCGCCGAAGGCGGTGCCTTGCGCGCAGCCCGAGGTCTGCGTGCGCTTCTTCAGCTTGGCTTCGAAATTGGTGTGGTGCTCGGTGCGCACCACCACGACCTGGAGGTCGTCGTCGTATTCGACCTCGGTGACCGCGTCATTATATTTCAGCATGTTCTGGTTGAGCAGATAACCCAGCGCCAGATATTCCGGATAGTCGCCGATCGTCATCATGGTGACGATCTCCTGCGCATTCAGGTAGAGCGTCAGCGGCCGCTCCATCGGCACCTTGATCTCGACCCTGGCGCCGGCCTGGTCGGTGCCGGTCACGCTCCGGGTCAGGCGCGGGTCGTCCGGGTTGGGGACGATCAGGGGCACCGGGGCTTTGTCGATCTTCATCATGGCCGCGACGTTAGCATGACATTCGGGTCAAGCCGATATAAGCATGGCGGGGAATGGATGAAATGCCTCCGTTCGTCATTGCGAGCGCAGCGAAGCAATCCAGACTGCCGCCGCGGAAAGATTCTGGATTGCTTCGCTGCGCTCGCAATGACGGGGAGGGGACGGTGGTTCCATCAGGTATTAGGTCTCGCGCGGAGACGGAGCTGGAATGAAAGTCATCGGCCTTGCAGGCTGGAGCGGTGCGGGCAAGACCATGCTGTTGACGCGGCTGATCCCGCATTTCAACGCGCAAGGCCTGCGCGTCTCCGTGATCAAGCATGCGCATCACCAGTTCGACGTCGACGTGCCCGGCAAGGATTCCTGGCGCCATCGCGAGGCGGGCGCGGCCGAGGTGCTGGTGGCTTCGTCAAATCGCTGGGCCTTGATGCACGAGCTGCGCGGCGCGGCAGAGCCGCGGCTGCCGGAACTATTGAGCAAACTCGCCGCCGTCGATCTGGTCGTGGTCGAAGGATTCAAGCGCGAGCCGCATCGCAAGATTGAGGTGCATCGCGCCGCCAACGGCAAGCCGCTGCTGTTTCCCGACGATCCCGGAATTGTCGGGATCGCGACGGACATAGCGGTTGAAACCCGGCTGCCGACCGTCCATCTCGATGACATCGAGGCTGCGGCGGCGCTGCTGCTGCGCGCGGCCATGCCGGTCGAGGAAGCGGTCGCGAAAAGCGCTGCGATGCGCTGACGAGGCACTATGGCGCAACTGTCGGACGATTGTTTTGCCTTCGGTGGACCGATGATGTCGGTCGACGAGGCCGTTGGTCTGATCACGACGCGCGTCAACGCGATCGCCGATCTTGAGACGGTTGCGCTGGTCGATGCTGACGGCCGCGTGCTGGCGCGCGATATCGCAGCGCCGCTGCCGCTGCCGCCGTTCACCAACTCGGCCGTCGATGGCTACGCCGTGCGCAACGCCGACCTTCCGGCAAGCGCGGAGCGGGCGTTCCCGCTCGACGGCCGCATCCAGGCCGGCGGCCTTGCACAAGCGCCGATCAAGCCTGGCCACACTGCGCGCATCTTTACGGGCGCGCCGATGCCGCCGGATGCTGAAACCGTCTTCATGCAAGAAGATGTCCGCATCGACGTATCAGGCCAGATCGTGCTGCCGCCGGGGCTGAAGCCGGGCGCCAATGTCCGCCCCGCAGGCGAGGACATTCCCGAAGGGCACGTCGCGCTACGTGCCGGCCAGCGCATGCGGCCGCAGCATGTCGCGCTCGCCGCGGCGTTCGGCCTTGTCAGGCTCGACGTCGTCAGGCGCATCCGCGTCGCGGTGTTCTCGACCGGCGACGAGCTGGCGTCGCCCGGCGAGCCGCGCGCGGCCTCGCAACTGTTCGATTCCAACCGCTTCATGCTGATGGCGATGCTGCGCCGGCTCGGCTGCGAGGTCTCTGATCTCGGCATCTTGCGCGACGAGCGGACTTCGCTCGCGAACGGCTTGAAGCAGGTTGCGGGGGGCCATGATTTGATCCTCACCACTGGCGGCGTCTCGACCGGCGAGGAGGATCACGTCAAGGCGGCGGTTGAGAGTATCGGCTCGCTCGTCTTGTGGCGGATGGCGATCAAGCCGGGGCGTCCGGTGGCGATGGGCATCATCGACGGTACGCCGCTGATCGGTCTGCCCGGCAATCCCGTTGCGAGCTTTGTCACCTTCGTCCATGTGGTGCGGCCGACGGTGCTGGCGCTGGCCGGTGGTCTGCCGGAGCCGCTGTTGCCGATCCCGGTGCGCGCGGCGTTCGCGTACAAGAAGAAGGTCGGCCGCCGCGAATATGTTCGCGCCTCGTTGCGGCGCGGAGAGGACGGCGCGCTGGAAGCCGTCAAGTTCCCGCGCGAAGGCGCCGGACTGTTATCCTCACTGGTCGAGACGGATGGGCTCATCGAACTGGGCGAGGACATCATTGGTGTCGAGCCGGGACAGAGCGTAGGTTTTTTGTCCTATATCGATCTGCTCTGACCGGTTGCGTTGACGCCATCGCCTCACCCCGCCATGTTGCGCCTATGACCAGAACCACGCTCGATCTCACCGGGTTGAAATGCCCGCTGCCCGCCCTCAAGACGCGCAAGGCGCTGAAACCGTTGCAGCCGGGCGATCAGCTCGAAGTGCACTGTACCGATCCCTTGTCGGTGATTGACATTCCAAACCTGATCCGGGAGACCGGCGACACCGTGGAGATCACCGCGCGCAACGAGGCGCGCATCGTGTTCTTGATAGAAAAGACAAATGGCTCGATAGAAAAGGCGAATGCTGCGTTGCGTTCTTGAGGACGTTACCGCGCTGATCCCGACCTTTTGTCTATCGACATCGATCAAGGCTTCTGCCCAAATTGACTTTCTCCGTGCAGGCGCGGAGGTTGAGTCTTGTCTGCGATGCGCGGATCAACGGGCCACCCACGAAGCCTGCACGTCGTATCGGGCATACGACCCCGCTCTCGGGGTCAATTTTTTGGAGGCGCGTGACGATCCTCGCGCGCGTCGGATGATTGCGGAGCAGCAGGGACAACAACTGCACCGTAATGGGCTGAGGATCGGGATCTTAGTGGCAGGCTGCTCAGAAGGGCGGCTTAGGGGAGGAATGCATGACGACAATTGAAAGCGCTGGGAGGATTTCGGGCGCCGGCGCAGGGTTGCTCGATCGCGAGCGGACCATCGCGACCGCCGGCTTCAATCGCTGGCTGGTGCCGCCGGCGGCGCTGTGCATCCATCTCTGCATCGGCATGGCCTATGGCTTCTCGGTGTTTTGGCTGCCGCTGTCGCGCGCGATCGGATTGACCGCGCCGAAGGCTTGTCCGGACATCTCGCTGTGGCAGGAGCTCTTCACCACCTCGTGCGACTGGAAAGTCGCGAGCATGGGGTGGATGTACACGCTGTTCTTCGTCGTGCTCGGCCTCTCCGCCGCGCTGTGGGGCGGCTGGCTCGAGCGCGTCGGGCCGCGCAAGGCCGGTTTCGTGGCGGCCTGCTGCTGGTGCGGTGGCCTCGTGCTCGGCGCCATCGGCATCTACCTCCACCAGCTCTGGATCATGTGGCTCGGTTCCGGCGTGATCGGCGGCATCGGTCTCGGCCTCGGCTACATCTCGCCGGTGTCGACGCTGGTGAAATGGTTCCCGGACCGGCGCGGCATGGCGACCGGCATGGCCATCATGGGTTTTGGTGGCGGCGCCATGATCGGATCGCCGCTGGCCACCCTTCTGATGGACGGCGGCAGCTTCCTGAAGATCAACCTCACCTATATCGGCATCGATTACGTGCGCGACTTCACCTTCGCCGGGTTGAAGAGTGCGACGGATGTCGGGGCATGGCAGACCTTCCTGCTCATGGGCGCGGGCTATCTCATCTTCATGATGATTGGCGCGTTCCGTTATCGCCTGCCGCCGACCGGCTGGAAGCCCGAGGGCTGGACGCCGCCGAGCGAAAAGAAGACGATGATCTCCGAGCACCACGTTCACCTGAACAACGCGCACAAGACGCCCCAGTTCTGGCTGATCTGGGGTGTGCTGTGCCTCAACGTGTCGGCCGGCATCGGCGTCCTCGGCATGGCCTCGCCGATCCTTCAGGAAGTCTTCGCGGGCAAGCTGATCGGCCTGCCGGAAGTCGGCTTCAATGCGCTGAGCGTCGCGCAAAAGGCGCAGATCGCGGGCATCGCGGCGGGCTTTGCCGGTCTGCTGTCGCTGTTCAACATCGGCGGCCGTTTCGTCTGGGCGTCGCTGTCGGACTATATCGGCCGCAAGAACACCTACTATACGTTCTTCATCCTCGGCATCGTGCTCTACGCATTGGCGCCGACCTTTGCGGCGATGGGCTCGAAGCTGCTCTTCGTGCTCGGCTTTGGCATCATCCTGTCGATGTATGGCGGCGGCTTTGCGACCGTGCCGGCCTATCTCGCCGACATGTTCGGGACCCAGTTCGTCGGCGCCATCCATGGAAGGCTGCTGACGGCGTGGTCGACGGCGGGCATCGTCGGCCCCGTCGTGGTCAACTACATTCGCGAATTCCAGCTTGCCGCGGGCGTGCCGCGCGATCAGCTCTACAACACCACCATGTACATTCTCTGCTCGATGCTGATCGCGGGCCTGATCTGCAACTATTTGATCAAGCCGGTCGATCCGAAGTGGTACATGAGCGAAGCCGAGCTGGCGAAGGCCCAGGCCTCGACCGCCGGCGCAGCAGCCGGGAAGAGCGGCTCGTTCGGGATCGGCACGGGCGGCCTCGACGGCAAGGCCGCGCTGTTCTGGGCGTTTGTGGCAATCCCGCTGGCCTGGGGCGTGTACAAGACGCTCGAGAGCGCGGTGCGAATCCTCTGATCGCAAACCAACATCGTCGCGGGATGCCGACGGTTCGGCGTTCCGCGATGCTCGTCTTTCAAGTCAAGAATGGGATCTAGGGGGATTCTTATGCTTCGCACCCGTATCTGCCTTGCCGCCATGCTGCTGGCCGCAAGCCTTCATGCCGCGTCCGCGCAAACCGCGGCGGCGCCTGCTACCACCACGCCGGCTGCAACGACCGAGGCCAAGCCGGGCAAGATCAAGCTCACGATGCAGAAGCTGAAGGACATGAAGGCGAAGTGGTCGGCCAACAAGCCCAAACTCAAGGCCTGCCGCGCCGACGTGAAATCCAAGGGGCTGATCGGCGACGACCGCTGGTTCTACATCGAGGAGTGCATGAGCAAGACGTGAGGTCGGGTTCCGCCTGGCGTGTGCGTAAAGGGGCATGGCGGGGTGGCTGCCTGTCTCCTAAATCATTATAGAGACATTCTAAATTGTCTTGCATCTGGCATACCAGGGGCTAGAGTCGCGTCGAACAAGACTTGGTCAGCGCCACGCACGGTACCGGCGGTTCCGCTGATCGAACCAGGAAATGAAGGCGGATCGCACGGGCGATCCGGCCTAAATTCATCGCGCATTTGAGGAGAACGCGACGTTTCCATGAGCAGCAACGACGACGTTCACAAGGTTCGCGAATTCGAACATCCCGGCCAGGGACGGAAGCGCGCAAAGGCTACGCCAAAAGGGCGACAGGTCGATCCGACCGCCGCGCATGAGATCGAGCAGTTGCTCGGCGACAGGCCGCGGCGGCGCGATCTGCTGATCGAATATCTGCACCTGATCCAGGACAGATATCACCAGATCTCGGCCGCGCATCTCGCCGCGCTCGCCGACGAGATGAAGCTCGCTTTCGCCGAAGTGTTCGAGACCGCCACCTTCTACGCGCATTTCGACATCGTGAAGGAAGGCGAGCCCGACATCGCGCCGCTCACGATCCGCGTCTGCGATTCGCTGACCTGCGCGATGCTCGGCGGTGAGAAACTGCTGGAGGATCTGCAGAGCGCAGCGGGACCCGGCATCCGCGTCGTGCGCGCGCCCTGCGTCGGCCGCTGCGACACCGCGCCTGCCGCGGAAGTCGGACATAATTTCGTCGACCACGCGACCGTCGCCAATGTGATGGCTGCGGCAAAGGCCGGCGACACTCACGCGCATCTGCCCAAATATATCGACTACGACGCCTATGTCGCCGGTGGCGGCTACAAGCTGCTCAATCGCCTGCGCTCGGGTGAATTGGCGAAAGACGATCTGCTGAAGTCGCTCGACGACGCCTCGCTGCGCGGTCTCGGCGGCGCCGGCTTCCCGACGGGGCGCAAATGGCGCGCGGTGCTGGGCGAGCCCGGTCCGCGGCTGATGGCGATCAACGGCGACGAGGGCGAGCCCGGCACGTTCAAGGACCGCGTCTATCTCGAAAGCGATCCGCATCGCTTCATCGAGGGCATGCTGATCGGCGCGCATGTGGTGCAGGCCTCCGACGTCTATATCTATCTGCGCGACGAATATCCGGCCTCGCGCCAGATTTTGGAGCGCGAGATCGCAAAATTGCCTGCGGGCGGTCCGACGCTGCACATGCGCCGCGGCGCCGGCGCTTACATCTGCGGCGAAGAGTCCTCGCTACTCGAAAGCATCGAGGGTAAGCGCGGCCTGCCCCGGCACAAGCCGCCTTATCCGTTCCAGGTTGGCCTGTTCGGCCTGCCGACGCTGATCAACAATATCGAGACGCTGTGGTGGGTGCGCGACATCGTCGAGAAGGGTGCCGACTGGTGGAAGGGCAATGGCCGCCACGAGCGCCATGGCCTGCGCAGCTTCTCGGTCTCGGGTCGCGTGAAAAATCCCGGCATGAAGCTCGCGCCCGCGGGCATCACCGTGCGTGAGCTGATCGACGAATATTGCGGCGGCATGGCCGACGGCCACACCTTCTATGCGTACCTCCCGGGCGGCGCGTCCGGTGGCATCCTGCCGGCGTCGATGGACGACATCCCGCTCGATTTCGGCACGCTGGAGAAATACGGCTGCTTCATTGGTTCTGCCGCGATCGTGATCCTGTCGCAGAAGGACAGCGTGCGCGCAGCTGCGTTGAACCTGATGAAGTTCTTCGAGGACGAGAGTTGCGGCCAGTGCACGCCGTGCCGGGTCGGAACTCAGAAGGCAGCGCTGCTGATGCAGAAGCCGGTCTGGAACCGTGCACTGCTGGAAGAATTGAGCCAGGCGATGCGCGATGCCTCGATCTGCGGGCTCGGACAGGCGGCATCGAACCCGCTCTCCACCGTGATCAAATATTTCCCTGACGAGTTCAAGGAAGCGGCCGAATGACGAAGATTACGTTCGAGCTCGACGGCAAGCAGGTCGAGGCCAACGCCGGCGAGACGATCTGGCAGGTCGCCAAACGGCAGGGGCGCGAGATTCCGCATCTGTGCTATTCGCCGGCACCCGACTATCGCCCCGACGGCAATTGCCGCGCCTGCATGGTCGAGATCGAAGGCGAGCGCGTGCTCGCGGCGTCCTGCAAGCGCACGCCGTCGGTCGGCATGAAGGTGAAGACCGAATCCGCGCGCGCGGTGTCGGCGCAGAAAATGGTGATGGAGTTGCTGGTCGCCGACCAGCCGGCGCGCGAGACCTCGCACGACCCGGATTCGAAATTCTGGCACTGGGCCGAGACCACGGGCGTCACCGAGAGTCGCTTTCCCGCGGCCGAGCGCTGGGCCACCGACGCCAGCCATCCGGCGATGCGCGTCAATCTCGACGCCTGCATCCAGTGCGGTCTCTGTGTGCGTGCCTGCCGCGAGGTCCAGGTCAACGACGTCATCGGCATGGCCTATCGCAGCCGTGGTTCGAAGATCGTGTTCGACTTCGACGATCCCATGGGTGAGTCCACCTGCGTCGCCTGCGGCGAATGCGTGCAGGCCTGCCCGACCGGCGCGTTGATGCCGGCCGTGATGCTCGACGACAACCAGACCCGCGTCACCTATGCCGACAAGAAGGTGGATTCGCTGTGCCCGTTCTGCGGCGTCGGCTGCCAGGTCACCTACGAGGTCAAGGACGAGAAGGTGATCTACGCCGAGGGCCGCGATGGTCCCGCCAATCACAATCGTCTCTGCGTCAAGGGCCGCTTCGGCTTCGACTACATTCATCATCCGCATCGCCTGACCAAGCCGCTGGTGCGGCTGCCGAATGCTAAGAAGGATTCGAACGACCAGGTCGATCCGGCCAATCCCTTCACCCATTTCCGTGAAGCGAGCTGGGAAGAGGCGCTCGACATCGCCGCCAAGGGACTGGTCAAGATCCGCGACACCAACGGCGTGAAGGCGCTGGCCGGCTTCGGCTCGGCCAAGGGATCGAACGAAGAGGCCTATCTGTTCCAGAAGCTGGTGCGCACCGGCTTCGGCTCGAACAATGTCGATCACTGCACCCGGCTCTGCCACGCCTCGTCGGTGGCGGCGCTGTTCGAAGGTTTGAGCTCGGGCGCGGTGTCGGCGCCGTTCGCAGCGGCGATGGACGCCGAGGTCATCATCGTGATCGGCGCCAACCCGACCGTGAACCATCCGGTCGCCGCGACCTTCATCAAGAACGCGGTCAAGCAGAACAACGCAAAGCTTTTCGTCATGGATCCGCGCCGGCAATCGCTGTCGCGCCATGCGACCAAGCATTTGCAGTTCAAGCCGGGCTCCGACGTCGCCATGCTGAACGCGATGATCAACACGATCATCACCGAGGGCTTGACCGACGATCAGTACATCGCCGGTTACACCGAGGGCTTTGAGGACCTCAAGGAGAAGATCAAGGACTTCACGCCGGAGAAGATGGAGGCGATCTGCGGCGTCCCGGCGCAGACCCTGCGCGAAGTCGCGCGGACCTACGCGCGGGCAAAATCGTCGATCATCTTCTGGGGCATGGGCATCAGCCAGCACGTCCACGGCACCGACAATGCGCGCTGCCTGATCGCGCTGGCGCTGATCACCGGCCAGGTCGGCCGTCCCGGCACCGGCCTGCATCCGCTGCGCGGCCAGAACAACGTGCAGGGCGCCTCCGACGCCGGCCTGATCCCGATGTTCCTGCCGGACTATCAGCCGGTCGGCCGCGATGATTTGCGCGGCAGTTTCGAAAAGCTCTGGCAGCAGGACCTCGATCCCGTCCGCGGGCTGACCGTGGTCGAGATCATGAATGCGATCCACGCCGGCGAGATCAAGGGCATGTATATCGAGGGCGAGAACCCCGCGATGTCCGATCCCGATCTCCAGCATGCGCGCCAGGCGCTGGCGATGCTGGATCATCTCGTGGTGCAGGATCTCTTCGTCACCGAGACCGCGTTCCACGCTGACGTCATCCTGCCGGCTTCGGCCTTCGCCGAGAAGGACGGCTCCTTCACCAACACCGATCGCCGCGTGCAGCTCGCGCGCCAGGTGATCAAGCCCCCGGGCGATGCACGGCAGGATCTCTGGATCATCCAGGAGATCGGCAAGCGCATGGGCCTGCCGTGGAATTATGCCGGCCCCGGCGAGGTCTACACCGAAATGGCGGAGTTGATGCCGTCGCTCAAGAACATCAGCTGGGAACGGCTGGTGCGCGAGGGCGCAGTTACTTACCCGGCCGACGATCCGAACAAGCCCGGCAACGAGATCATCTTCACCACGGGTTTCCCGACCGCGAGCGGCCGCGGCAAGATCGTGCCGGCCCACGTCATCCCGCCGGACGAAGTGCCCGACGACGAATATCCGATGGTGCTCTCGACCGGCCGCGTGCTCGAGCACTGGCACACCGGCTCGATGACCCGCCGCGCCCAGGTGCTCGACCAGATCGAGCCGGAGGCGGTCGCGTTCATGTCGCCAAAGGACATGCACAGGAAGAAGCTCGCGCCCGGAGATTTCATCCGGCTTGAGACCCGCCGCGGTGCCGTCGAGGTCAAGGTGCGTTCCGACCGCGACGTCCCCGAGAACATGGTGTTCATGCCGTTCTGCTACGCGGAGGCGGCGGCAAACCTGTTGACCAACCCGGCGCTGGATCCGTTCGGCAAGATCCCGGAGTTCAAGTTCTGCGCGGCCAGGGCTGAGCGCGCCGAGATGCGGGACGCGGCGGAGTAGGGCTGCCTCCTGTCGCTATTGGGGACGAGGCTTGCCACATAAACTGCTGTCATGCCCCGCGAAGGCGGGGCATCCAGTACGCCGCGGCCCATCGGGCCAATCACAACTGTCTCGGAGTACTGGATCGCCCGGTCAAGCCGGGCGATGACAGTGATTGTACGGTGCTGTCTTGCCCCGCACTGCTTCGCTCCTCGCAATGACGGTGGTAAACGTGGCCCATGTCCAAAGTCACTCCCGCCACGCGCGCGCTTGAAGTCGCCGGTGTTGCCTTCACCGTCCACACCTATGACTACGATCCCGACGCCGAGAGCATCGGGCTCCAGGCCGCCGCTGCGCTCGGCGAAGATCCGGCGCGCGTGTTGAAGACGCTGATGGCGCTGGTCGACGGCAAGCCGGTCTGCGTGATCGTCCCGTCCGACCAGGAAGTCTCCATGAAGAAGCTCGCCGCTGCGACAAGCGGCAAGTCGGCGCAGATGATGAAGCCGCCGGAAGCCGAGCGCGTCACCGGCTACAAGGTCGGCGGCATCAGCCCGTTCGGGCAGCGCAAGCCCGTGCGCACCGTGATCGAGCAGAGCGCGCTCGCGCATGACGAGGCCTACATCAATGGCGGCCAGCGTGGCTTGCAGATACGGCTCAAGCCGGATGATGCGCGAGACGCGCTGAAGGCGATCGTTGCCGACGTGCTCGCTTGAACGGCAGGCGCCTACTGCTTCTGCAACAGTTTCAGCCGGCAGCGCAGCGCCTCGCGGATATGCACGCGCGCGAGTTGCTCGGCCTTGTCGCCGTCGCGCGCGGCGATTGCCTCGATGATGGCCTGATGCTCGCCGTGGCTGGTCGAGGGGCGCCCGGTCACGGTGAAGGTGGTCGGGCCGAGCAGGGCGATCCAGTCCTGCAATTCGCGCGAGGCGTTGTCGAGATAACGGTTGCGCGCGGCGCGGCAGATCGCCTCGTGGAACGCGCGGTTGAGCCTCGCCATCTCGGCGGCGTCGGTCTCGGACGCTTCCACAAAAGCCTGCTCGATATCCCAGAGTGCATCGACCTCGGGAGCCGAGGCGTGCCCGGCGGCAAGGCGCGCGGCGGCGCCTTCCATGATTTCGCGCATGGCGTAGAGCTCGAGCACCTCCGAGATATCGAGGTTGCGGACGATCAGGCCGCGGCCGCCGGCGGGCTCGACGAAGCCGCGCGCCGCGAGCCGGCCCAGCGCTTCGCGCACCGGCGTGCGGCTGACCTTCAGACGTTGCGCGACCTCTTCCTCGCGCAGGCGATCGCCGGCCCGGTAGCTGCCGGCCTGGAGCGCCTCGCAGAGCGAGCGGAACACGGCTTCGCCCAGCGCGACGCCGCCGCGCGCGATTGATTCGCCTGTCTTTGCCGAGCGTCTGGCCATGGTCCCTCGGGCGCATTCTGCCCATGCAGAGATGCCGCTTGCATGGATACTGTATATCTTTGTATACAAAAGTACGCAATGGCGGTGCGGTTGATCGGGACCGCCGCCGGGCAGAATGTCTCTAACTGCGTGGCATCGGGCAGACGGCATGAGCAGCAAATACGACGTGCTGGTGATCGGCGGCGGCAACGCGGCGCTGTGCGCTGCGATCTCGGCGCGCCGCGGCGGCGCCTCCGTGCTGGTGCTCGAAGGCGCGCCAAAATTCTACCGTGGCGGCAACACCCGCCACACCCGTAACATGCGCTGCGCCCATGACGCCGCCACCGAAATCCTGACCGGACCCTACACCGAAGACGAGTTCTGGGAAGACCTCCTGCGCGTCACCGGCGGGCAGACCGACGAGGTGCTCGCCCGCCACATGATCCGCGAGTCCAAGGACATTTTGAACTGGATCGTGGAGCAGGGCGTGCGCTGGCAGCCGTCGCTCGGCGGCACGCTGAGCCTCGGCCGCACCAACTCCTTCTTCCTCGGCGGCGGCCGCGCGATGCTGAACGCACTCTATCTCACCGCTGAGAAGCTCGGCGTCGATGTCGAATACGACGCCGAGGTCACTGACCTCGTGATCGAGGACGGCATGTTTCTCGCGGCGCGCCTCAAGCGGCCGATCAAGGGCGAGACCGAGATCCGCGCGACGTCGCTGATTGCCGCGGCCGGCGGGTTCGAGGCCAACATCGAATGGCTGAAGCAATATTGGGGCGATGCGGCGGATAATTTCCTGATCCGCGGCACGCCCTATAACCGCGGCTCGATCTTGAAGATGCTGCTCGACAAGGGCGTGCAGGAGGTCGGCGACCCCACGCAGTGCCACGCGGTCGCGATCGATGCCCGCGCGCCGAAATTCGACGGCGGCATCATCACCCGTCATGACTCCGTCGTGTTCGGCATCGTCGTCAACAAGCACGCCCAGCGCTTCTATGACGAGGGCGAGGACATCTGGCCGAAGCGCTATGCGATCTGGGGTCGGCTGGTCGCGGCACAGCCCGACCAGATTGCCTACATCATTTTTGATTCAACGGTCGTCACGAGCTTCATGCCGACGTTGTTCCCGCCGATCGCGGGACAGACAGTCGCCGAGCTCGCGGGCAAGCTGGAGCTCGATCCGGCTGCGCTGGACAAGACTATCACCGAGTTCAACGCCGCGGTGCGGCCCGGCACCTTCGACCACACCATTCTCGACGACTGCGTGACCGAGGGCATCACACCGCAGAAGACGCATTGGGCGCGCAAAATCGAGACGCCGCCTTATCTCGCTTATCCGGTGCGGCCCGGCATCACCTTCACCTATCTCGGCACGCGTGTGACCAAGGAGGCGCGGATGCTGATGGCTGAAGGCAAGCCTTCCGCCAACATGTTCGCGGCCGGCGAGATCATGGCCGGCAACGTGCTCGGCAAGGGCTATGCGGCCGGCATGGGCATGACCATCGGCAGCGTGTTCGGCCGGATCGCGGGACGCGAAGCGGCACGCCACGCCAAGAATTAGGATGAAGAAAAGACGTCAGGAGGAACCATGTCGCGTATTGCCATCGCTTCGATCACGGCGCTGCTAATGATCGGTGAAGCCAGCGCAGCCGAGCCGATCACCCTGCGCGACATGGGCTCGTTCCATGTCGGTGGGCGTCTCGTCGAAATCACCGGCAAGCCGGTGAAGGAGGTCGTGTTCGCGCCCGGCGGCGTGCCGGCCAAGGTCGATCCCAACGGCACCTATCAAGTCGAGCAGATGTACGTGCAATATTTCCTGCCGGCCAACGAGAAGGGCGCCTATCCGTTGCTGATGTGGCATGGCGGCGGACTGACCGGCGTCACCTACGAGACCACGCCTGACGGGCGCGAAGGCTGGCTGAATTATTTCCTGCGCAAGGGCTGGGCGGTCTACAATTCCGATGCGGTCGAGCGCGGACGCGCGGGCTGGGCGCAGTACCCCGATATCTTCAAGAGCGAGCCGGTCTTCCTGACCACGGCCAATCCGTTCGAGCGTTTCCGCATCGGCGATGGTCCGAACTCTTACGATCCCGATCCCGCCAAGCGAAAGCTGCTGCCGGGCAACCAGTTTCCCGTCGAGGGTTACGAGAATTTCGTCAAGCAGAACGTGCCGCGCTGGACCACGACTGACGATGCCACCATCGCCGCCTATATCGCCGAGCTTGACCGCGTCGGCCCTTCGGTGATCCTGTTCCATAGCCAGGCTGGGACTTTCGGTTTCAAGGTCGCGCAAGCGCGGCCCGATAAGGTCAAGGCGCTGATTGCGATCGAGCCGGCCGGCATCGGCGATCCCGCCAAGGCGGACGTGCTGAAGAACATTCCGACGCTCATCATCTATGGCGACTATATCGAGCGCGATTCGCGCTGGCCCAAGATCCGCGCCAACGGCATCGCCTTTGCGGACGCCGTCAAGGCAGCCGGGGGCAGCGTCGACATCGTCGACCTCCCGCAGGCCGGCATCAAGGGCAATTCGCATATGGTGATGATGGACAAGAACAACCTCGAGGTCGCTAGCCTGATCCAGAAATGGCTCGAGGGAAAGAACCTGACGAAGTAGAGCCATGCACGGAACCCAAATTTTGGACGAAGCCGACCGCCTGATGACGGTCTGCAATTCCTGTCGCTACTGCGAAGGCTTGTGCGCGGTGTTTCCGGCGATGGAAATGCGCCGCGCCTTCTCCGACGGCGATCTCAACTATCTCGCCAACCTCTGCCATTCCTGTGGCGCCTGCTACGTGGATTGCCAGTTCTCGCCGCCGCACGAATTCAACGTCAATGTCCCGAAGACGCTCGCGGTCGCGCGCGCCGAATCCTATGCGGCCTATGCCTGGCCGCAGGCGCTGTCCGGCGCCTTCGCGCGCAATGGTCTCGTCATCAGCATCGTCGCCGCGCTGAGCATGGCGGTCTTTATTCTGGGTTTCGCAGCCCTGAACGACCGCAGCGTGTTGCTCGGCGTGCACACCGGCCCGGGCGCGTTCTACAAGTTGATGCCGCATAACGCGATGGCTGCGCTGTTCAGCGCCGCGTTCCTCTATGCCATCCTCGCGCTGGTCATGAGCGTGCGTGCCTTCTGGCGCGACATCGGTACGCCGATCGGTGGCCGCGCGGACGGCGGCTCCATCTTCCAGGCGATCCGCGATGCCGGCGAGCTGCGCTATCTCCATGGCGGGGGCGTCGGCTGCTACAATGAGGACGACAAGCCGAACGACCGGCGCAAGCTGTATCACCACCTCACGTTCTACGGCTTCCTGCTGTGCTTTGCCGCAACCTCGGTCGCCACGCTCTATCACTATCTCTGGGGACGCGAGGCGCCTTATCCGTGGTGGGACCTGCCCGTGGTGCTCGGTACGCTCGGCGGGATCGGCCTCATCGTCGGTCCGATCGGGTTGTTCATCGCGAAGTCACGCCGTGCGCCCGAGCTGCTCGACGAACAGCGCTACGGAATGGATGTCGGTTTCATCGCCATGCTGTTCCTGACCGGGCTCACGGGAATGCTGCTTCTGCTCTTGCGCGAAACTGGCGCCATGGGGCCGCTGCTGGCGCTGCATCTCGGCGCGGTGTTCGCGCTGTTCATCACCATGCCCTATGGCAAGTTCGTGCACGGCATCTACCGCTTCGCGGCGCTGGTGCGCTACGCGCAGGAGCGGCGCAGCGAAGCCGGCTCCTGAGATTCAGATAGCCTGGAAGCAGCCGTCGCGCAGGAAGGCGATGGTCTGCTCGATCGCGGTGGTGTTTCGCGGAAGTCCGGTGTGCGATGCCTTGATGACGATGTGGTCGTCCATGTCGGCCAGTTTCGCGCTCGCAACCGACACCCGTCCGTCATTGGGACGCGGCAGGACAAAAGCCGACGCGATCGGCGCGATGGTGCGGCATCCCGCTATGATGCCGACTGCGTAATCGGGCGACGGCAGGGCGGCGAGCACGGGGGCTTGTGCGGTCGTAAGCTGCAGGCCGGCCGGGCCAAATGCCGCGTGATAGATCGAAAAATCCTTCAGCAGATCGGCGACCTCACTGCCGCCGTTTGGCGTGCCAAGCATGACGACACGGCCGAGCCGCGCGGGGCGATGCCTCGAAATATAGACCCGCGCGAGCAGCCCGCCCATGGAATGCGCGACGAAATGGATCGCGCCATCGCGCTGCTCGGCAAATGCGGCGATCGGCGTGTGGATCTCTTCCGCAAGCGCTTCGAGCGGCTTCTTGCGGCTGGCGTAGTCGAGGTTGAGCGTCGCGAATCCGCGACGCTGCAGCGTTCGCTCCAGCTTCTTCAGCGTCCAGGAACCGACCCCGATGCCGTGGAGCAGCACCACGCCGTCACACCGCGTATCCGCCGGTGCGACGACCGTGTGCTGGGCTTCACGCAACCTCGCGCTCCGGCGAGGATGCCTGCTCGCGGGCCATCGTCGTTGCCGTGACATAGTCGGTCTTGCCGGTGCCGAGCAGCGGCACCTTGTCGACCACCATGATCGCCGCGGGAACGGTCAGCTCGGAGGCGCCGATCGCCTTGGCCTGACCCTGCATCGCGCTGCGCTCGGCGTTCTTCTCTGTCGTCAGCAGCACGATGCGCTCGCCCTTGCGCTGGTCGGGGATAGACACGGCGATCGATGCGGCCTGCGGCCACAGCGTGGTCGCGATGCTCTCGACCGCCGACAGCGAGACCATTTCGCCTGCGATCTTGGCAAAGCGCTTGGCGCGGCCCTTGATGGTGATGAAGCCGGCCGCGTCTATTGCGACGATGTCGCCGGTGTCGTGCCAGCCCTCGGCGAGGACTTCGAGCACGCCGGGATTCTCGGCCCTGAGGTAACCGAGCATCACGTTCGGTCCACGCACCGAGAGGCGTCCGCCTTCCTCGATGCCGGGGACCGGATCGAGGCGGCTTTCCATCAGCGGCGAGAGGCGGCCGACGGTGCCGGGGCGATTGGCCATCGGCGTGTTCATCGCCAGCACCGGCGCGGTCTCGGTCACGCCATAGCCTTCGAGGATGCGGATGCCGTAGCGCTCCATGAACACTTGCCGCGTCCGGTCCTTCACCGCCTCGGCGCCGGCGATCACCAGCCGCAAGGTGCGGAAGTCGTAAGCATGCGCCGAGCGGGCATAGCCGGTGAGGAAGGTGTCGGTACCGAACAGGATGGTGGCGCCGGTCTGGTAGATCAGCTCCGGCACGATGCGGTAATGCAGCGGCGAGGGGTACATGTAGATCGGAATGCCAGCGAGCAGCGGCATCATCATTCCACCGGTTAGCCCGAAGGAGTGGAACACCGGCAGCACGTTGAACACCTTGTCATTGGCGTTCGCATCGACGCGCGCCAGCGCCTGCGCCGCGTTGGCGAGGATGTTGCGGTGGGACAGCACCACGCCCTTGGGGGTGCCTTCAGAGCCCGACGTGAACAGCACGACGGCCGGATCGTTGGCCTGGCGTGCAACGCGCGGCGCGGTGCCTGCGAGCAGGCCCTTGATCTTGTCGGCCGTGCCGATCGAGGCGCGAACGTCCTCGAGATAAACGACACGTGCCTCCGCGGAGATCGCGGCCATCAGCTTGTCGAGCTTGCCCTTCTCGATGAAGGCTTTTGACGTCAGCACAGTCTTGACCTGCGCAGCCTTCATGGCGGCGAGGACGTTGACCGGGCCGGCGGAGAAGTTGAGCATCGCCGGGACCCGGCCGATGTTTTGCAGCGCCATGAAGACGACGGCGACACCCGCGGAATTCGGCAGCAGCACGCCGACATTCTCGCCGACGGCCGTGCCGGTCTCGAGCTTCCGGCTCAGGACCTGCGCGCCCAGGATCAGCTTGCGATAGGTCAGCTGGGTGCCGAGCGCGTCCTCAACGATGACCTTGCCGGTGTCGCGGTCGCGATAAGCGTGCCCGAGCGCTTCGAACAGCGTGTGATCGAGCATGGCGTTCTTCACCATTGCATCAATCATCACGTCCTGGAGCGCGGCGCCCGCGGCATTGCGGCGCGCCTTGCCCTTCAGCGCCGGATCGACCGGCAGCTTGACCGGCGGCAGGATGGTGACCGTCACCCGCGGAAACCACGAGCGCTTGATCTGGCTGCCGTTGAGATAGCTGAGATGCGAGCGCTGTGCACCCTCGATACGAATGGGCACGACCACCGCGTCGGCCTTGTCCGCAATCATGGCGGTGCCGTCATAAACCTTCATCAGCGATCCCGAGACGGTGATGCGTCCTTCCGGGAAGATCACCACCGGTTCGCCGGCGGCGACGAGCTTGATCAAATCGCGTGCGGCCAGCGGCTTGGACGGGTCCATGGTGTAGTGCTTGACCACCCGCAGGAACGGTTTTGCCCACCAGGCCTTGGAGATGCCGGTATCGACCGCGAAGCTCGCGTCGATCGGCAGCACGGCGTGCAGCAGCGGGCCGTCGATCAGGCTGACATGGTTAGGCGCGATCAGCATGCGCGTGCCCGGAGGCGGCAGATTCTCGAGTCCGCGGATCTCGGTGCGGAACAGCGCGCGGAATAACAGTCCGCCGAAATCGCGCACGCCTTCCTTACCCCATTTCGTCAGCACGAACCAGACCGCGCCGAAGCTGGCAAGGCCGAGGCCGAAGAAGATCCAGCCGACATGCAATCCGCCCGCCTGCAACAGCGCAACGAACAGCGAGCCCACCACCATGAAAGCGGCCTGGAGCACATTGCCGGCCGCAATGATGCGGGCGCGCTCGTTCGGCGCCGACCACGCTTGCACGGCGGCGAAGGACGGAACGACGAACAGGCCGCCGCCGAAGGCGAAGGCGACAAAGTCGATCAGCATGCGCAAGCCCGCGAACGACGTCGCGAAGTCAACTGCGGCGATGTCCTGACCCTTGCTGGTCACAGCGATGGCCCAGGCGAGGTCGAGGCCGGCAAAGCCCATGATGATGGCGCCGATCGGCACCAGCGCGAGGTTCGGGCGAACGTGGCTGAGGCTGGCGGCGAACAGCGAGCCGATCGCAATGCCGATCGCGAAGATCGCAAGGCACAGCGTGACCACGCCTTCGCTGCCGCCGATGACGTCCTTGACCAGCGCCGGCAGCAGCGACAGCACGATGGCGCCGACCAGCCAGAACCAGGAGACGATCACGGTGCCGTCCCACAGCCGATGGTCGGCGTGCAGCGTCTTCAACAGGCTGATCGTCGAGGTCCAGGGATTGGCGTTGACGGGCAGCTCGGGCGCGGACGGCGTTGTTTGCGGAATACGGGAAGCGAAGGCCCAGGACAGCAGAGCGAGCACGACCACGGCCGATGCGACCCAGCCCATATGTGCGGAGCCGGCCACGAACTGGCCGCCGGCGACGGTGCCGAGCAGGATGGCCATGAAGGTCGCGCCTTCGACCAGCGCGTTGCCGGTCGCGAGCTCGCCGAGCGCGAGCTGGTCCGGCAGCATGGAGTATTTCACCGGCCCGAACAGGGCGGCGATGATGCCGAACAGAGCGAGCGCTGCGAACAGCAGCGGCACCGAGTGCAGGAAGAAACCGGCGGCGGCAAAGGCCGCAGCAAAAATCTCGACGAATTTGAGTCGCCGTGCGACGACGGATTTGACGTATTTGTCGGCGAGCTGGCCGCCGAGCCCGGACAGGATGAAATAGGGGAAGATGAAGACGGCGCCGGCCACCGTTACCAGGGCATCGCCGTGGCCGGTCGCGGCACTGTAAAGCAGGATGATGACGAGTGCGTTCTTGAGCACGTTGTCATTGAGCGCCGAGAAGAATTGCGCCCAGAACAGCGGCGCAAAGCGGCGTGACGACATCAATTCCTTGATCATGACGAGTCCTGTTTTGGAAAGGCAGAGGTTGTTACGCAGTCGGTTAAACGTCACGACCGGAAGACTATGGGACCAACGATTGCAGGGTGACGACGGTCGCCGGCCTGCCCCCTCGGTTCCTCCGATCCTGTTGGTCTCCAGGTGGTCTCGTTAGGTTCGCAAATATCTGGTTGCGGCCGCGGTTCGGGCGGAAGGGCCGCACCTATCGCGATATCGCGCCGGGCGATGAGGAAAATCTGAACCGCATCACCGAAATCCGTGAGACCGGCTGCGAATGGGGGACATGGTAATTCCTTCCTTGCAACCGGATCTTGTATTCGAGCCGACCGGAACGTGCCGGCTGTGCTTGCCTCAGGTGAGATGGGCGAGGTGGCGAAAGGGCGAGAGCCGGCCAAGCAGGCTGAAGCGGCGGCCCTCGCGACGGGCGCGGGAACGGTTCGCCTGCCACATCCGGAAGGTCGCGCGGCGCTCGGTGAGCACGCCGGCAATGTCGCAGGCATTAGCGATGCGATCGATCGGCGCCATCAAGAGCTTGAGGACGGCTCGGCCAAGGCCAGTCACGAGAGCCGCGGCGTCGTCGATGAAGGTGGAGGCGATATCAACAGCGAGGGTTTGCATTTTGCAGGTCTCCGGGTTAATTTGAACAATGTTCACATGAGTAGCTTGAAAATGAACAATGTTCAAGAAGAATCGCTGCGAGACCAAAAAAAATTCCGGAGGCGGCTCCAGATTCTGGAGGTCGCTCGCGGCATTATCGCGTCCAAGGGATTGAGATCGTTGAAGGTTCGAGACGTCGCGGATGCCGTCGGCTGCTCGGTCGGCAGCGTCTATAATGAATTCGGCGACTTCGATGGCGTGATCCTGACGGTCAACCGGGAGACCGTTCAGGCGCTGACGGTGCGACTTGGCGGAGTTCCGAGCGAAGATCCCGTCCGCCAGCTCTATGGGCTGGCCGAGACCTATCTCGACTTCTTTGCCGAGCACGCGAATCTGCTGCGGTCGCTGTTCGAGCACCGGATGGAGGACGACCGTCCCTATCCCGATGACATCCTTCAGATGGTGATGGACGCCTTCGCGTTGATGCACCTGCCGCTGGTGCAGCTGCTCCCGGATGCGGACGACGTGAAGATCGCGCTGTTGTCGCGCACGCTGTTTTCAGCGGTGCACGGCATCATCTCGCTCGGCCTCGAGGAGCGCATGGTGGCCGTGCCGCCACAGATGCTGCGCCAGCAGGTGGAGCAGTTTGTCGATGTGCATCTCGCAGGCCTTGGGATTCTGCCCGCAAAGTGAAAGGGGCCTGCAACGTCACGCGCGCGCGGCTTCGCGCGGCCGTGCCGCAACGAGGACGACGTCCGGCCGTACGCTGTCGACCTGAACCCGGTTGCGCCCCTTGTCCTTGGCGCGATAGCAGGCGGCGTCGGCGCGGCGCATCGCATCCTCGAGCGTGGTGTCGCGGTCGGCGATGCAGGTGACGCCGACGCTGGCGGTCACCGCAAAGACGCGATCGTCCCAGGCGAAGCTGAACAGCTCCAGCGATCGCCGTAGCCGTTCGGCGATATCGACGGCGCTCGCAGGCGAGCACTGCGGCAGGATCAGGCCGAATTCGTCGCCGCCGAGCCGGGCCACCAGATCATGCGGCCTTCGGTCCTGTTGCAGCAGGCTGGAGACCTGGCAGAGCAGGCGGTCGCCGGCGAGATGGCCGCAGCTGTCGTTGACGTTCTTGAACTGGTCGAGGTCGAGCAGGATCAAAGCGAGCGAGCCCGCCGCGATATTGTCCAGCTCGCCTTGCAGCCGCGCCTCGAAGGCGCGGCGGTTGGCAAGGCCGGTCAGCCAGTCGTGCGATGCCTGGTACGCCAGGCGTTCCTTCTCATCATGCAAGGCATCCTCGAACGCCTGCCGTTGCAGCACCAGTCGCCGCGTGTGCCAGATCAGGAGCAGGATCAGCGTCGCGGCGGTGGCGATGTTGATGCATGTCAGCATCACCTTGATCGCGCGGGAGCCTTCGCCAAGGACAGTGGAGAAGCGGTTGGCATGCACCGTGAACTCGTCGTTGAGCTCCGAGAGCCGCGACGACAGGACTTGCAGGCGGCCGCTGTCCTGAATGGGGCCCTTCTCCAGCTCGGACCGGATGACCTCGCCGAACACGCTCAGCTCCAGCAGCATCGGGTCCGTGGCGGCCCATTCATGGATCGCTTCCTGGAGGAAGCTGACACGGTTGAAATAGCGAAACAGCCAGATCAATCCCGGAACGTCATCAGGATGATTGCCGCCTTGCAGGAAGCCGATGCGTGCGGCCTCGACGTCAACAGGATCGCGCTCGAGCGCCCATCGCGCGAACTCGTCGCCGATGGGAACGGCGAGCGAGGTCTCGTACTGCGCGAACTGGTTCTTGTCGCCCGAATGCAGATAGAGATTGAGGAAATAGACCGCGTTCTTCTGCGAGCGCGACCATAGCGCTTCGCCCGCGACATAGGCGCGGACCGATGACATCACCTCGAGGCTGAATCCCGCGATCGCCGCCTGGAGCACGACGACCATCACGAAAGGCGAGACGAGCTTGATGACGTGAAGGAAGCTGTGTCCCTTCGTCGACGACGCTGTTCTGCGAAGCACCCTGCGTTCCCCAAATCGATCAACGACCCCAGCTGAGCGTTGCGCGTGCAACGCCAAGTAGAGGAGAAGGTTGCTTAACTAGACCCGAAAGATGCGGGAGACTGGATCGCAGGGTGAAGGCGTTGTGAAGTGGATTCGCGCAGATTGTCGCAAATGCCGACAGACCGGAACTGCCGCGGCATTGAGGCGCCAATGCCTCGCATTCGTCTTGCGCGGTTTACTTGATCGATAGAGTTGCGGCCGGTTTTAGACCAGCACAGGCTTGCGCACGCGGCCGGCGTCGCCGAACACGCGCAGATAACGTTCGATCTCCGAAGGCAGGCCGGTCGCCTTCTCCGGGTTGTCGGAGAGCTTGACCGCTGGATGGCCGTCGGCCGAAGACACCTTGCAGACCAGCGAAATCGGATCGAGATTGAACGAGCCGTCCGGGGGGCAGCCGACGAAGTCGTTGGTGAGGTTGGTGCCCCAGCCGAAGGAGAGCCGCACGCGGCCGGCGAAATGATGATAGGTCTCCTCGATCGAGCCGACGTCCATCGCGTCGGAAAACACCAGCAGCTTGTCCTTGGGGTTGCGACCCTTCTTCTCCCACCAGGCAACGATCTCCTCGCCGGCCTGGATCGGCGGTGCGCTGTCGGGGCGGAAGCCGGTCCAGTCGGCGACCCATTCCGGCGCATCGCGGAGGAAGGCCTTGGTGCCGAAGGCGTCGGGCAGCGCGATCAGCAAATTGCCGCCATAGGTCTGGCGCCACTGGTCGAGGATGCGATAGGGCGCCCAGCGCAACTCCTCGTCGTCCTTGGCAAGCGCCGCTGCCACCATCGGCAGCTCATGCGCATTGGTGCCGATGGCTTCGAGGTCGTTGTCCATCGCGAGCAGCACGTTGGAGGTGCCAATGAAGGACGAGCCCAGCCCTTCCTTCACCGCTTCCACGCACCAGCGCTGCCAGAGGAAGCCGTGGCGGCGGCGGGTGCCGAAGTCGGACAGCCGCAAATTCTCCAGCTTGCGCAGCCGCTCGACCTTGGTCCACAGCTTGGCCTTGGCGCGGGCGTAGAGCACGTCGAGCTCGAAGCGGCCGCGGCCCTTCATCGCCGCGCGCGAGCGCAACTCGTTGAGGATCGCGAGCGCGGGAATCTCCCACATCGTGGTGTGGGTCCACGGCCCGTGGAAGTGCAATTCGTACTGGCCCTCGACCTTGCGCAGCTCGTATTCGGGCAGCCGGAATTCGGCCAGCCAGCGGATGAAGTCGGCCGAGAACATGTGGGTCTTGCCGTAGAACGTGTTACCGGCCAGCCAGATCAGCTCCTTCTTGGCGAAGCGGATGGTGCGGGCATGGTCGAGCTGGGCGCGCAGCTCGCCCTCGTCGATGATCTCGGCGAGCCGCACATGGCGCGAGCGGTTGATGACCGAGAAGGTCACCTGCCGATTCGGGTAGTCTTCCCGAATCATCTGCAACATCAATAGTTTGTAGAAGTCGGTATCCAGCAGGCTGCGGATGATGGGATCCAGCCGCCAGCTGTGATTGTAGGTCCGGCTCGCAATGTCGGTCACTGTCATGGCACGAATTCTAGCGTGGCCGCCCGCGCGCAACCAGTGGGTTTGGCGAGGGACTGGCCATCGCCCGGCACCCGGCACAACGGGCCGGGCGGGCCAAGCCCGCTCGAGCCCGCGATCGTGCCCTACATCGCCTCGAACTGTCCCGTAAGCGTGACGCGCGGGCCGTGCGTATAGCGGTCGGGCATAAAGCCGGCGTTGGACGTGCCGGTCTCGTTGAACACGTTGATGAGCGCGTCGAGCCGGTAGCCGGCGCCGAGCTTCAGGTTCTGCGTCAGCCAATAGGACAGGCCGACCTGGATATCGGCGCTCAGCACGCCGGCAAACAGCCGGGCGTTGCCCGTGTTGAGGGTGTCGAAAGTCGGGAAGAGACCTGCGAGATATGATGGCGTGATCGTAGACGTGGTCCTCGAACTGTTCGTCGATTGCTGCCGGCCGAACAGAATGGCGGCGTCGCCGGCATAGTCGAACGACCATTTGCCGGCAAAAGGAATTGACCCTTCGATGCCGATGAGAGGGCCGGCGCCCAGGAAGCTGGCGCGCGCCTCGTTGATTGTCGAGCTGCTCGTGGAGGCGGTCGTGACCGCCGGAAATCCAGGGACCACGATTGGCGCGAGGCCCGAGACCGTCAAGAACTGAACGTCCGAGTTCGAACTCCGGGTGACGAACTCGGCAACGCGGACGCCTCCCTTGAGCTGAAGCGCACTTGGCCCGCTGCCGGCAATCTCGCGTCCGACCGCGAGATCGGCGAGCCAATGTGCTTCCTTGTAAGCAGCGGCCCAGGTCTCCGTGCCTGTCGCGCTGGCGGCCCCGGCAGCGATCGTTTGCGATGTCGAGTCGAGACCAGTGGTCTTGCCCCCCTCGCCGTAGCGGAACTGGCCACTGACATGCCAGGGAGAGCCGGCAAAGCGATAATCGAAGCCGACTGCCGATTCCCAGCCGACCTTGGGTGTCAGGTCGAACTGACCGGTGAGACCGTAAGTGCTGGAGATCGGATCGCCGCCACTGAAGATCGCGCCACCTTCGATCCAGGCTCTGAACAGCGCCGGCCCCGTCGGCGGCAAAGCCTTGACCGGGAAATCGGCGGCATAGGACTGCAAAGGATTCCTGTTCTGCCGCGAAACCGCTGACACCGCGAGGAACGCGCTGTTTTCCTGGTGCGATCGGGTCGAGCTCCTCGCTGCTTCGACGGCGACGCGCGTATTTTGCGATTTTAGCCGCGTATTCTCTTCCAGCAGCCGCTGGCTTTCGCGCAAGGCGGCGTTTTCCTTGCGGATCGCCGCATTCTGCCGCTCTAGCAATTCGAGACGGGCATTGACGTCTTCGATCTCGCCGGCCGAGGCGCTTGCCGCTGCCAATGCCGCGGTTGCGCCCAACACGACGGCCAAAGTCTTTTTCATCTCATTCACCTCGTCGCACCAATGGCGAGACCGTGGCCTGGAATCGCGGACCTCGCATCAACCGTACGGTTGAACTCGGCAGGCCCGCGCGTGCGGCGAGGCATTTCCGGACTCTGGTGTGGCCAATCGGACGCAGTCGAGGCGTTCAGCCGCCCGCGGCCGTCGCCGCGACCACCTCAAGCTGGTTCCTGATCCAGCGATGGGCCGGGTCTTTCTGGTAGCGCTGGTGCCAGACCATGAACATCGGTAGTTCCGCCAGCGTGCGCGTGCGCGCAGCCAACGGAATTTGCACATGTGCAAAGCCATCCATCACGCCGGAGGCGAGCAGGCTCGGCATGCTCGCCAGCATCTGCGAGCCGCGCAGGAAGGACGGCACGCCGGAAAAGCTCGGCACGGAGATCGCGATGTCGCGGTGGAAGCCTTTCGCCGCGAGCCTCCGGTCGAAATCGAGCCGCTCGTTGTCGGTATAGACCACTGTGACGTGGCGCGCGGCGAGATAGGCGCCGCGGCTGGCCGGAGCGGTGCGTGTCTTGGGATCGTAGTAGCAGACGTAGTGATCGCTGAGCAGCCGTTTCTGCACGATGTCGACGCCGGACGGCGGCAGCGGCGTGATCAGGAGATCGCAGCGGTTCTCGCGCAGCATCGCGGGCGAGGGGGATTGCGAGGGGATCACGCGCAGGTTCAGGCTCTCTACCTGTCCGGCGACGTGGCTGAAGAAGCGAGGCAGCAACAGGTCGCGCTGGAAGTCGTTGGCGGCGATCGTCAGCGACAGCTGAGCCTGCGCCGGCGCGAAGCTGACGCCACCGGCAAAGCCCCGCATCTCGTCGATCAGCGCGCGCGCCTTCGCCGCGAGGGCCTGCGCATGCGCGGTCGCGACGATGCCGCGGCCGGATTTGGCGAACAGCGGATCGCCGGCGATCCGCCGCAGCTTGTTCAGGGCGTGGCTGACCGCGGACTGCGTCAGGCCGAGGCGCGTCGCCGCTGCCGTGACCGAGCCTTCTTCCAATACGGCCAGGAACAGTTCGAGCGCGTGGCCGTCGAGCGCCAAATGATCGATTTTCTTCATGCAATTCATTATAATCGATCTGTTTATCTTGAGAATAGACCGGCCCATGATCTCCCGATAAGCCGCGCGCCCGGACCGGGGCGCCACAGGGAGAGACACGATGAACGCCCAGGCGCCAGCCTTAAGGGATCCCCGCCTTAACAGCCCCGAACCGTTCACGCCGCGCGACGGCGGCTTCTTCCAGCGCGACCACACCATCCATCCGCCGGCCTATGCGCCCGGCTACAAATCCTCGGTGCTGCGCTCGCCGCGCCAGGCGCTGCTGTCGATCGAGAACTCGGTCTCGGAAATCACGGGTCCCGTGTTCGGGCACAACGATCTCGGGCCGCTCGACAACGATCTGATCCGCAACTACGCCAAGGACGGCGATCCCGTCGGCGAGCGCATCATCGTCCATGGTCGTGTACTGGACGAGACCGGCCGCGGCGTGCCGAACACGCTGGTCGAGTTCTGGCAGGCCAATGCCGGCGGCCGCTACCGGCACAAGAAGGACACGTATCTGGCCCCGATCGATCCGAATTTCGGCGGCTGCGGCCGCGCGCTGACGGACGACACCGGCTACTACTACTTCCGCACCGTGAAGCCGGGCCCCTATCCCTGGCGCAACTTCGTCAATAGCTGGCGACCCGCCCATATCCACTTCTCGGTGTTCGGCTCGGGCTTCGCTCAGCGCCTGATCACGCAGATGTACTTTGAGGGCGATCCTCTGATTCCGGTCTGCCCGATCCTGACGACGATTCCGGACAAGGACGCGCTCGACCGCCTCGTCGCGCCGCTCGACCTCAACGCCTCGACGCCGTTCGACTCGCTCGCCTACCGCTTCGACATCGTCCTGCGCGGCCAGCGCTCCATCTATTTCGAAAATCGCACCGCGGGGAACTGAAGCCCATGCCGCAGCCGCTCAACTATCTCAAGGAAACCGCCTCGCAGACTGCCGGGCCCTACGTCCATATCGGCCTGATCCCGGCCATGGCCGGCTTCGACATTTTCGAGAAGAACTTTTCCAACGTGCTGGTGACGCCGAACACGCAGGGCGAACGCATCACGCTGGAAGGCAAGGTGATCGACGGCAGCGGTTCGCCGCTGCGCGACGTGCTGCTCGAAATCTGGCAGGCCAATGCGGCGGGCCGCTACAACCACCCGGCTGATCGCTCGGCCGGCGCGCTGGAGCAAGATTTCCGCGGCTGGGGCCGCGGGGGCTCGGATTTCGAAAGTGGCGTCGTCACGTTCGAGACCGTCAAACCCGGCGGCATGACCGACAAGTCGGGGCGCAAATGCGCGCCGCACGTCAATGTTTGGATCGTCGCGCGCGGCATCAACATCGGCCTCAACACGCGGCTCTATTTCTCGGATGAAGAGGTCGCCAACGCCGCCGATCCCGTGCTCAATCTGGTCGAGCCGGCGGTGCGCCGCAAGACGTTGATCGCAACACGTAGCGAGCGCGCCGGCAAGGCCGTGTACTCCTTCACGATCCATCTGCAGGGGCCGGAGGAGACCGTGTTCTTCGACGTGTGAGGGGACGGCGGCCGTCCCGCAGGATCACTCCACCTGGTCGCCGCGATTGATCGCACCGCGCGCGAGGAATGGCGGTAACTGACCGATCTCGCGCGATCCCGGCCGGACGGCCGGATCGCGCCCCACTTTTGGTTTCAGTGCTGCCAGATCAATGAACACGTCCGCCTGTCGACGCAGGTCGTCGGCGACCATAGGGGGCTGAGTGGAGAGTGTGGAGACGACCGTCACGCGGACACCGCGGCGTTGCACGGCTTCCACCAGCGAACGAAAATCTCCATCGCCCGAGAACAACACAATCTGATCGACGTGTTTGGCGAGTTCCATCGCGCTTACGGCGAGGTCGACATCCATGCTGCCCCGCGCCTTGCGGCGGCCGGTGGTGGCGTCGGTGAACTCCTTGGTGAGCTTGGTGACGACGGTGTATCCATTATAGCCGAGCCAATCGATCAAGGGGCGGATTGACGAATACTCCTGATCCCCGACGACGGTCGTGTAGTAGAAGGCCCGCAACAGCTCCCCTCGGCTTTGGAATTCGCCGAGCAGGCGCCTGTAATCGATGTCGAAACCGAGCGCCTTGGAGGTGGCATAGAGATTGGAGCCATCGATAAAGAGTGCGATCTTCTCAATCGAAGGCATTATGCACAAATCTCCTGTTCCGCACGAAAAGCCGGCCGGTCCAGCCGCCGGGGTGCGGTAGGTCGGCCGGAAAACACCGAAGGCGCCGATGGCTTGCTAAAAAAGCGGCGCAGACGGCCGGACAGGAGGGGAGGGCCGTCTTGCGCCAAGGCTAGGGAGGTTCCATGCCACCAGCGCCACGGCGCCGAATGCCGCCACACTAAGGCGCACGCATGCCCTGCTCAATTGTACTGAGGTAAAGGGATTCTATCCAAAGGATAGGATCCCATATACCAAGGTAAGTAGCTGCGCCGGTAACAAGGCCATTGCGGTTCGCATCGTGGCCACCGACCATAGGCGCGCCTGGTCTTTGGTCCGAAGCGTCAGCCTTCATGGCCATGCAGCTGGGTGCGAAAGACGCGCGGTGACACTCCCGTTGCGGCGGCGTAGACCCGGCTGAAATAAGCGGGGTCATCGAAACCGAGCGCATAGGCGATGGTCGAGACTGGAAGATTGGTATAGACGAGGTTGCGCCGTGCCTCGCGGATCAGCCGGTTGAGGATCAAATGTGAGGCGGTGTCGCCTGTCGCCGCGCGTGTCACGCGGTTGAGATGGGTCGGCGTGATCGACAGCGCGCTTGCGTAGTCGGCAACGCTCCAGCGTTCCAGATGGTGCTGCTCGAGCAGTGACTCGAAGCGGCGGAACAGGCCGCTTTCCGCCGTGCCATTGCCGCCGCTCTCGCTGGTGAGCGCGCGCGCCACCAGCCCGACCATGGCGGCCGACAATGCGCGCAGCACATGTGCGCGGCCGAAATCGCGCGCGGCATGCTCCGCAAAAATTTGCTTCATGGTGGTGCGGATCTGCGGCGTACTGCGCACCACGGCTGATCGCGACAGGGCTGCGCGCAGGCCTTCTGCGGCCAGCAGCGCCTCGTCGAGAATCTCGGCAGCGATCGTCAGCACCCAGCCCTGGGTATCGGGCACGAAGCGGAAGCCGTGGACGTGTCCGACCGGCACGTTGACGATCTGCATCGGCTTCAAGGGCACCACGCGTCCGTCGAGCGTCGCCTCACCGCCGCCGCGCTCGATCAGCAGCACCTGATGCAGCCGGGCGTGACGGTGCACGGCCAGCGTCCAGTCGTGCAGCACCGAGCGGGACGCGATTGTCTCGCAATGCACGACGTCGGGCAGGTCGCCGGACTCGCCGAAGAGGTTATAGACCCGGATCGTGGGGGCAGGGGCTGCGGTTCTCATGTTCGAATTGTACAAGACAAAGGCGAAAGCCTCCATCGGTTCGCAGTGCTGAATCTGCAAAAAAGTGCCAACGGGAGGACGCAAAAATGAAAGTTCAGGTCTGCATCATCGGCGGTGGGCCGTCCGGGCTGCTACTGTCCCAGCTGCTGCACTTGAAGGGCATCGACACAATCGTGCTGGAGAAATACAGCCGTGACCACGTGCTGGCCCGCATCCGTGCCGGCGTGCTCGAGCACGGCTTTGCAAAGCTGATGCGCGAGGCACAATGCGGCGAGCGGATGGACCGCGAGGGCGAGATCCACGGGGGATTCGAGATCGCCCATGACGGCGTGCTCTCCCACATCGACCTGCACAAGCATTCCGGCGGCAATTCCGTGCTGGTCTATGGCCAGACCGAGCTGACGCGCGATCTCTATGAGGCGCGCGACCGCCTCGGCGGCAAGGTCGTGCACAACGCGGAAGAGGTGACGCCGCACGATCTCACGTCGGAGCGGCCATATGTCACGTACCGTTCGAACGGCGAAACCATTCGCGTCGATTGCGACTACATTGTCGGCGCCGACGGTTTTCACGGCGTCAGCCGTAAATCGATTCCGAAGGACGTGCTGCGCGAATACGAGAAGGTCTATCCGTTCGGCTGGTTAGGGGTGCTGTCGCGCACCAAGCCGGTGTCCCCGGAGTTGATCTACGCGAGGCACGAGCGCGGGTTTGCGTTGTGCTCGCTGCGTTCGCAGGTGTTGAGCCGTTACTACATCCAGGTGCCGCTGACCGACAGGGTGGAGGACTGGAGCGACGATGCGTTCTGGGCCGAGTTGAAGCGCCGCCTGCCGGGCGAGGTCGCTGGCCGCCTGATCACGGGCCCTTCGATCGAGAAAAGCATCGCGCCGCTGCGCAGCTTCGTCGCCGAGCCGATGAGCTATGGCCGCCTGTTCCTCGCCGGCGACGCGGCCCACATCGTGCCGCCGACCGGCGCACGCGGGCTGAACAGCGCTGCGTCCGACATCTATTATCTCTACCACGCCATGCTCGCGCATTATCAGAGCGGCGACGATTCCGGCCTTGAGGGGTATTCCGCCAAGGCACTCGCCCGCATCTGGAAGGCGCAGCGCTTTTCGTGGTGGATGACGATGATGCTGCATCGTTTCCCCGACCGGCTCGACTACGAGGATCGGCTTCAGCAGACGGAGCTGGAGTATCTGCTGTCGTCGGAGACGGCGCAGCGATTGCTCGCGGAGAATTATGTGGGGTTGCCGTTTTAAGGCGTAGCTAACGCTACTTGCCTTCGAGGGTGTTGACTGGCGTCCACTCCGGCGCTGGAGGATTTGCAGCGAGTGCCCTCGCGCGTTTGGCGAACAGCGCTGACGCTGGATCGGCGTTTGCTACTCTCTCGAACGCATCAGACGCCTTGGCAAACTCCCGCGCGCGCCAGTAGGCCAGCCCTTCCGCATACGCCGCGGACACCTTTGTCTGCTCCGCGCTCTCCGCGCTTTTCTCCGCCAGCGGCTCGAACACCCTGATCGCATCGCCGCGGCCCATCACCCTGATCGCATCCAGCTCGCGCCAGGCAAAAGTGTCGCCGCTCTGCGCCATGGTCGTCTCCGACGCCATGATCGCGGTGCCGTAATATTTGTTGGCGCCTTCCAGCCGCGAGGCGACGTTCACGGTGTCGCTCATCACGGTGTAGTTGAATCGGCGGCGCGAGCCGATATTGCCGACCACGGCTTCGCCGCTGTTGAGTCCGATGCGGTGCGACAGGTCGTGGCCGGCGAAGGCTGGGTTGCCAGCGTTGAGCTCGGCCAGCTTGCCGTGACACTTCAGCGCGGCGTGCACGGCGTTGCGGGCGTGGGCGGGGTCGTCGGCCGGCGCACCGAACATGGCAACGATGGAATCGCCGATATATTTGTCGACATAGCCGCCATGGCCTTCGATGATGTCGGTCATCGCGGAGAGGTATTCGTTCATCAGCGTGACCAGTTCGCCCGGCGTCATCTTCTCCGCGATGGAGGAGAAGCCGCTGAGGTCGGAGAAGAACATGGTGACGTTGCGCATCTCGCCGCCGAGCGCCGGCATCTTGCCGGAGGCAACCATGGTGTTGATGACTTCGGGCGCGAGATAGAAGGCAAAGCTCTTGCGCAGGAAGCGCTCGTCGCGATCGGCCAGCACGAAACGGTAGCCGATCATCATCGCGAATGCGGCGAGGCTCGCGAGCGCGGGCTCGGTCAATGGCAGCGCCAGGGCATGAACGAACGTGACGACGGCAACGGCTGCATAGACGGCGGTGAAGCCGAACCAGGCGATCATCGCGCCGCCGGGTGCGAGCATGCAGGCCGCGAAGGCGATGATCGCTGCGAAAACGATCGTGAGAATGGCCCGTGCGGGAAGGCCAAGCTCGGTTATGGCATCGCGCTCGATCAGGTTCCGAACCGCGGTGGCATGTACGAAGACGCCGGCGATGTCGCTTCGGGCCTTTTGTGTGGTGCCCGCCGGGACGGGCTGCGCACATCGCGGCGCGGGGGTCCCGTCATATCCGCCGGAGAAGCGCATTGAGGTGAGCTTGCGGTCCTCGAAGTTGAGAATCGTCCCGAGCAGCACGACCTTGCCGTCGAAGGCGCGTCGGAAAAAATCGCGATCGGCCTTTTCCACGCAGGCCCGCAGATCGGCGAAGGAATAGACGGGCACGTCGCGGCCCATTCCCCGGAAATTGAGCGTCAGCGTGTTCGGCACCGCGCTTGGGATGGCATAATTGGACAATATCGTTGCGCCAGACGGCCCGGTCTGTGGCTCTGCGCCGAATGCGCGCGCGGCAAGCTCGACGGCCATGGCGGGCACCGGCTTGTCGTCGATGGAAAAGCTCAGCGGCATCCGCCGTATCACGTCGTCGGTGTCGGTGTGAACGTTGAGGGCGCGGACAGTGTTTCTCACCGCAAATCGCTGTGCGGGGTAAGGCGCATCCGGGTGGTCATTGCTGAGGATCTCGCCGAGCACCAGCTTGCCGTTGTCGGAAAGTTTCCGCAGCGTGATGAGATAATCCCGGTCAAAGCCCTTCATGCGATCGCCAAGCGGCGCGTCGCCAAAGGCAATCTCCGACTGCTCGATTGAGCTCGGAAAGATGACGTCGAAGCCGATCACCTTGGCACCGCCGTCGGTGATGCTTCCGAGCACCCGGCCGATCTCGCGCGTCCAGGTCTGCGTCGGAGATCCCTTGAAGGGTGGGGTGTCGTAGGTCTCCCCGTCGATCGCGACGACGACGACCGGCGATGTCGCGGGATCGCGGTTGTCGCCGATGATCGTGCCATGCAGCGCCGTGAGGATGTCGAGCGAGAGGCCTTGCAGGGCCTGAAGCGGCGGAGACGTGAAGATTGCGCCCGCGAGGAGCGCGATCAGGATCGCCGCAACGATGTCTCGCCCACCGATCCGCCGCATCGCCTGTCGCCAGGCCGCCTATTCGAGCCGCAGCAGGCGGCCGACGATCGGCGTGGACGAAGCCGTAGCGCTGGCATCGACCTGGAAGGCGTAACGCTTGGTGCCGAGAATGGCGAGATAGCTGCCGCCTGGGGTCAGCGACTTCCCGGCCTTGGCGAAGTCGTAGAACCTGCCGCCCACCATGATCTCATTCTTGAGCGGCACGGTGATGCTGGGTTCCTTGCCGTCGGTGCGCTCGATCACCAGCGTGCTGCCGCTCTTGGCCTGTACCAGCGGCGCGACGCCGTAGAGCGTCGGCAGCTTGGCCGGCGCGGCGCCCTTGATGTCCGAGCGCATGGTGCGGAACGTGGTCGCAGCGCTCTGGTTGGCCTCGCGCTCGGACAGCTTTGCCGCGTTGGTGTCGCAGGGCACCGTTTCCCGCTTCACGTCGCCGAGCTGTACGGTGCTCTGCTCGGCGCCGACCAGGACGACGCCTTCGCTGATGGTCTCGCGCACGCAGGATTTGAGATAGCTGAGCGTAACGCTCGCCTTCGGGCCGAGCTTGATGATCTTGCCCGGCGCCACATAGTCCATGAACGCGATGCCGTCGACCTTGCCTTGCACGTCCTCGACGATCGCGGCCGGGGTTTCCGCCAAAGCGGGGGTCGCAACACAGAACGCGCCGACAACGGCGCCGATCAGGCTCTTCATGGCAATACTCATCCAGTTCGACCGATGTTTTGCCGGTCTCCGTCCTGGTTCGATGTTTAACAGCGGCTCGCCCAGGCAAGTGTGACCAGAATCACTTTTAGTAATTGGTGCCACTTTAGCAGGAACAGGTTCAAACCGGCGACTGGAGAAAACAGAGCCGCGGCAAGCTCTTGCCCGGATTGATCATGTCAATCGGCCGGAACGGCCTCAGACGAGCGATCCTCGACCAGACGGTTCTCAACCGCACACTCTATAATTGGCGCCAGTGGAGCCTCGGTCTTCTGGAAGGGCGTCGCCTGCTGCCCGGCGGCGATCTCCACGACGTCGTCCCAGCGCGACAAGAAGGCTTCGACGCAGGCCGGATCGAATTGCCGGCCCTGGTTCTCGACCAGATAGTTGCGGGCGACCTCGAGCGGCATCGGCTCTTTATATGGCCGCCGCGTCGTCAGGGCGTCAAAGACGTCGGCAACCGCGACCACGCGTGCGGCAACCGGGATCTCGTCCGCCTTGAGGCCGTTCGGATAGCCCGCGCCGTCCCAGCGCTCATGGTGGCCTGCGGCAATTTGCGCACCGAGCTGGATCAGCTCGCAACTGGAGTCCGCCAGGATCTTCTCGCCGATCGTGGCGTGGGTGCGGATGACAGCCATCTCCTCGTCGGTCAGCCGGCCAGGCTTGAGCAGGATCTTATCGGGAATGGCGACCTTGCCGACGTCGTGCAGGGGGGCGGCCAGATAGATGTCGCGGCAGAGCCGGGGTGGCAGGCCGAGCTGTTCGGCGATGATGCGGCTGTAGCGGGCGACCCGCAGCGTGTGCTCGCCGGTGTCGTTGTCACGGTATTCGACCGCGAGCGCGAGCCGCAGGATGATCTCCTCCTCGCGCTCGCCGAGTTTTTGGGTCGCGGCGGCGACGGCGCTCGCGAGATCAGCGGCACGGTCGTTCTGCTTGCGTACGGCTGCACCAAGATGCACCAGATTGCGCAGGCGCACCGTCATCTCGACGCTTTGTGGCTGTTTCGGTAAGAAATCGGTTGCACCAGCCTGCAGCGCTTCCATCTTGATGTCGTCGGTCTGTCGCGACGTGATCATCGCGATCGGGATGTCGGCGCAGCCGGGCAGGGTGCGGAAGGCGCGGATGAAGCTGATGCCGTCCATATGCGGCATCTCGTAGTCGACCAGCACGAGGTCGAACACGCGCTTGCGCGCGCAGGCCAGTGCCTCGACGGGATCGAGGAAGGTCGTGGCCTCGACCAGGCCTTCCGCCTCGATATGTCGTTTCAGGAAATTGAGGACAGAGCGGCTGTCATCAACGAGAAGCGCTTGAGTCAGCATCGGCGGCCGGGCTCGTTCGGATGGCGAGGCATGACCTCAACGAATAGCCTTTGCGATTTAACGCGGAGCAAACGTCCAACCCGTCACAAACTGCATCGAGACCGCGCCCAGCGCATGAGATTTGTGCTGGCCATGCACGTCTGCATGCATACGCGAAGTTTTTGGGATTGTGACCCGTAGTTGTACGGAGGCTCTCATTAGGGGTTTGCATACTCTCCAACCCGAATAGTCGTGCGCGGGATTCGCGCCATGCGTGCAGCGAACCCCGAGGAAATTTGGGGGACGAATGTCGTCTGATACTACGGAGCCGAAGTGGTCCCTGCGGCTGCCCGCGGATTGCAGCATTGCTGCGATCCGCAATGTCTATGACCTGATCCGCGAAGCTTTCGGCCGGCAGGACCGGCTCGAGATCGATTGCTCGAGCGTCGACAAGGCCGACGTCACCTCGATCCAGCTTCTGCTGTCGACCGCCAGGACGGGCGAGGCCCAGGGCCGCCCTGTAGTGCTCACCTCATTCTCCCAGTCTCTACGCAACACTCTTCGCCGTGCCGGCTTCGCCAGCGATGCGATGATCGATCAGCATTTCCCGCAAAAGAAAGATGGCACCTAATGGCCACGATTCTCACGGTCGACGACTCTCCCAGCATCCGCCAGATGATCAAGGTCGTGCTCGAGCCGGCCGGTCACAGCGTGATCGAGGCCGGTGACGGCGCGCAAGGCCTCGCCAAGGCGCAGGCCGGCAAGCTCGACCTCGTCATCACCGACCTCAATATGCCCGTCATGAACGGTCTGGAGCTGATCAAGGCGCTGCGCAAGCTGCCGAGCGCGGTCGGCATGCCCATCGTGTTCCTGACCACCGAATCCAACGACACGGTGAAGCAGGAAGCCAAGAGCGCCGGCGCCACCGGCTGGATCACCAAGCCATTCAAGCCGGAGCAATTGCTCGCCGTCGTCGCTAAGCTGGTGCGCGCATGAGTGCGATGGACCCGACCGAGGTCTTTCGCCAGGAAGCCAGCGAGCTGTTCGAGGTCCTGGAAGGGGCCCTGCTCGATCTCGGCCAGCGTCCCGACGACCGCGAGCTGGTCGATTCCGCCTTCCGCGCCCTACATACGATCAAGGGCTCGGGCGCGATGTTCGGCTTCGACAAGGTCGCCTCCTTCACCCACGAATTCGAAACCGCCTTCGACCGCGTCCGCAAGGGCGAGATCAAGCCGACCCAGGAGCTCATCTCGGTCGCGCTTGCCGCCAAGGACTATATCCGCGCGCTGATCGAGGATCCGCAGTCGACCGACGACATCATTGGCGAGGCCATCCTCGACGACCTCAAGCGCTTCGTGTTTCCCGACCAGTCTGCCGCTCCCGTCGCCGAGATCGCCGAGGCGCCGCCGCTGGCGCCCGCGGAGAGCAAGCAGGCCGGCTGGCACCTTTATCTGGAATTCGAATCCCACATCCTGCGCAACGGCTCGAACCCGCTCGACCTGCTGGAAGACCTTTGCAAGCTCGGCCCCTGCTTCGTCGTGCCCGTGACCGACGGCATCCCCTTCCTCGACGAGCTGGAGCCGGAAGACTGCTATCTGAAGTGGGACGTCAAGCTGCATGCGGCCTGCGACAAGGACGCAATTGACGACGTCTTCATGTTCGTCTCGGACGAGATGAAGCTGACGCTCTCGCCGCTGGAGCATGTCGAGGCGCCCGCGCCGTTACCGCTGTTCCAGTTGCTCGACGAAGAGCCGGCTCCGGTCGCCGAGATGCCGGCACCGGTGGTCGCGGCTGTTGCTGCGCCTGTCGCCGAGCAGCCGGTCGCCAAGTCTGAGATCAAGTCTGAGATCAAGTCTGAGATCAAGTCTGAGATCAAGGCGGAGCCCAAAGCCGAACCGAAGCCCGAAGCCAAGCAGGATCGCGGCATCGCCACCGTCCGCGTCCAGGCCGAGCGCCTCGACGAGTTGATGGACCGGGTCGGTGAGCTCGTCATCGCCCAGGCCCGCCTGACGCAACTGGCCTCGTCCGGCTCCGATCTCTCGATCAAGATGATCGCCGAGGAAATCGAGCGCCTCGCCTCGTCCTTGCGCGACACCACGATGGGCGCGCGCATGGTGCCGATCGGCTCGCTGTTCGGCCGCTTCCGCCGCCTGATCCACGATCTGTCGCGCGATCTGTCGAAGCCGGTCGACTTCGTCACCACGGGCGAGGATACCGAGCTCGACAAGACCATGATCGAGTGCCTCGCCGATCCCTTGGTGCACCTGATCCGCAACGCGATCGACCACGGCATCGAGGACACCGCGACCCGCTCCGCCAACGGCAAGACCGAGCAGGGCCGGATCGAGCTCGCCGCCGTTCATTCCGGCGCGCAGGTGCTCGTCACCGTCAAGGACAATGGCGGCGGCCTCAACACCGCGCGCATCCGTGCGAAGGCGGAAGAGCAGGGGCTGATCGCGGCCGGCGCCGTGCTCACCGACCACGAGATCCACCAGTTCCTGTTCCACCCGGGCTTCTCGACCGCGCAGACCATCTCGGCACTCTCCGGCCGCGGCGTCGGCATGGACGTGGTCAAGCGCACCATCGAGAACATGCGCGGCACGATCGACCTGTCGACCCGGCCGGGCCAGGGCACCACCGTGACGCTGCGCCTGCCGCTGACGCTCGCGATCATCGAGGGTCTTCTGATCCGCGTCGGCGAAGGCCGCTACATCATTCCGCTGTCAGCGGTGGAGGAATGCATCGAGCTGACGGCCGAGGACGAGCGCTCCCGCGGCCGCAACTTCCTCAACGTGCGCGGCAACCTCGTGCCGTTCCTCAGGCTGCGTGAGATCATGACCGCGTCGGGCACGCCCGACCGGCATCAGAAGACGATCATCATCTCGACCGGCGAGACCCACGTCGGTCTGGTCGCCGACCAGATCATCGGCAACCACCAGACCGTGATCAAGTCGCTCTCCAAGCTGCATTCCGACGTCACGATCTTCTCGGGCGCCACCATTCTGGGGGATGGCACGGCGGCGCTGATCCTCGACGTCGCGCAGCTCGTCGCGCTGGCGCAGTCGAAGGTCGAGAAGCAGCATATCAGTGAGGCGGCGTGATGAACGACGGTTTGACGGGGGAACCTCAGGCTAACGCGATGCAGGTCGTGATGATCGGCCTCGGTGAGGAGAAGTTTGCGCTCGATGCGGGCCTCGTGCGGGAGATCATCGATCCCGTGCCGGTCACCAAGGTGGCGGGCGCGCGGGCGTTCGTTCCCAGCGTCATCAATGTGCGCGGCAACGTCATTCCGCTCGCCGACCTGCGCATCCGCTTCGGCATGCCGCAGCCGCAGAATTCGGCCGACACGCGCATCGTCGTCATCGAGCTCAATCTCGACGGCGAGCCGGTGCTGGTCGGCGTGACCGCCGACAAGGTCTACGAGGTCACCGAGATTTCACAGGCCGACGTGCAGCAGACGCCGCGCGTCGGCATGCACTGGAAGCCGGAGTTCATTCGCTTCATTGCGAAGTGGCGTGAAGAGTTTGTCATCGTTCCCAACATGGAACGCATCCTGAATTGAAATGCGGTCTCGGGGCGAGATCGGTAGGGGCTGGAAATGAGATTTACGGTCAAGGCGAAGCTGGCAAGCGCGTTCGGCGTCGTCCTGCTGCTCTCGATGGCGGCGGGCGGTCTCGCTTATGTGAAGTTGAGCGAGATGATCGACACGGCGGACAACCTCGTATCGCGCGCCGGCCGGATGGACCGCGCAGCAGAAATCGAGAAGGGCATTCTGCTCCAGGTTCGGGCCGAGAAGAATCTCCTTCTGGCGCCCGATAGCGAGGCGGACGGCTTTGTCGCCGAGATCGCCAAGCAGCGCGAGACGCTTCTGAAGTTGAAGGAGGAAATCCACGCGCAGGCCTCTACCGAAGGCAAGAAGCTGATCGAGAATTTCGGCGCGGCCTACGCCCGGATGGTTGCCGTTCAGGACAGCGCTCTCAAGGCCGCCCGGACCGACAGGCCGAAAGCCGTCGAGCTCTCCGCGGTCGAGGTCCGCAAGGCCGTCAATGAGGCCATGGAAGCCGCGAATGCTTACGTCACCAACGTCAAGAAGAACATGGCGGAGCGGGCCGCGATGGCTCACGAGGACGGCAACCGCGCTCACATGTTGCTGATCTCGGCCGTGCTGGCCTCGCTGGCGATCGGCCTGATCGCTGCGATCTGGATTTCGATGAGCATTTCGCGTGGCCTCAGCCGCGCGGTCGGCCTTGCCGGTGCGGTGGCGAACGGCGACCTCAGCCAGACGATCAACGTCTCCAGCAATGACGAGATCGGCGATCTCGTGAAATCTCTGAACACGATGGTGGAAAAGCTTCGTCAGGTGGTCGAGGAAGCTCTTACCGCGGCCAGCAACGTTTCCGCCGGCAGCCAGGAGCTCTCCGCCAGCGCCGAGCAGCTCTCGCAGGGCGCGACCGAGCAGGCCTCGTCCGCCGAGGAAGCCTCCTCGTCGATGGAAGAGATGGCCTCGAACGTCAAGCAGAACGCAGACAACGCCAACCAGACCGAGAAGATTGCGGGTCAGTCGGCCAGGGACGCGGAAGCCAGCGGCGCTGCCGTGGGGCGGGCCGTCAACGCGATGCAAACCATCGCCGAGAAGATCACGATCGTGCAGGAGATCGCGCGTCAGACCGACCTGCTCGCGCTCAACGCGGCCGTCGAAGCCGCGCGCGCCGGCGAGCACGGCAAGGGCTTTGCGGTGGTCGCCTCCGAAGTGCGCAAGCTCGCCGAGCGCAGCCAGGCGGCGGCTGCCGAGATTGGCACGCTGTCGACCGAAACGGTAAAGGTCGCTCGGGAAGCCGGCGACATGCTGTCCAAGCTCGTCCCTGATATCAAGAAGACCGCCGAGCTGGTTCAGGAAATCACGGCGGCCTGCCGCGAGCAGGACGTCGGCTCGGCCCAGATCAACCAGGCGATCCAGCAGCTCGACAAGGTCGGCCAGCAGAATGCCAGCGCCTCCGAGCAGGTGTCCTCGACCTCGGAAGAGCTGGCCTCGCAGGCCGAGCAGCTCCAGTCGACCATCTCTTTCTTCCGAATCGAACACGCTGGACGCGGCGAAAACGTCGCATCTGCCCCGATCGATCGAGCTGTCACTCAGCTTCGCACCAAGGCTGCGCACATGGCGGCTGCGGATCGGGGCACGAAGAAGCCCGCGCCTGCCCGCAGGCCGGCGCGCGCGATGAAAGTCGCCGGTGGTGGTGGCTTCGCCTTCGACATGCAAGACGGCGAAGACGACCGCGACGCCGAGTTCCAACGCTGAGTTTTGTTGCTGGACGAGCGCAGCAGGTGGTGTCGCTCGCATTTTCCAACATCAAACCGGGCCCGGCCCGAGGGTTTTCGAACATGCGATTTACGGTCAAAGCAAAGCTCGCCAGTGCCTTTGGAGCCGTTCTCCTGCTCTCCATGATCGCAGGTGCGATTTCGTATCTGAAGCTCAGCGAGTTGGCCTCCACCACCGAGGTCCTGATCGGCGCCGCCGCAAGATCGACCAAGGCCGACGAATTGCAGAAAGATCTGTTGCTGCAAATTCGCGCTGAGAAGAATGCGATCCTGGCGCAGTCGGAGAGCGATGTCGAGCGCTACACGGGCGAGGTCCGGAAGATTCGCGCGGATCTGCTGAAGGTCAGGGACGACATCTATGCGACGGCGACCGAAACCGGCAAGAAGATGCTCGACAAGTTCTCGGCCCTCTACACCAACGTGAACGCCGCCCAGGACGAGTCGCTCAAATTCGCGCGAAACGACAAGGCCAAGGCTATGGAGCAGTCGACCGGAGACGTCCGAAAGGCCGTCGCAGAGGCGTCGAAGAGCCTGGAGGACTATGTCGGCTTCCTGAAGAAGCTCATGGATGAGCGGGCTGAACAGGCGAGGGCGGACAGCAGCCATGCCCAGATCCTGTTGCTGAGCATCCTTATTGCTTCCCTGATCATCGGCGCCGCCGCCGCGACCTTGATGGCGCTGAGCATCAGTCGTGCCCTGACGAAGGCCGTGGGTCTGGCCAACGCCGTTGCGATCGGCGATCTCAGCCAGACGATCGATGTCAAGAGCAACGACGAGATCGGTGACCTCGTCAAGTCGCTCAATGCGATGACCGCGAATCTGAATGCAACAGCGGCAGTCGCCGGCGAGATCGCGCTCGGCAACCTCGAAGTCGAAGCAAAGCGCTTGTCGGACAAGGATACGCTCGGTATGGCCCTGGAGCGCATGATCGCGAGCCTCAAAACCACGGCCGAGGTTGCCAACCAGATCGCCGGCGGCAACCTCACCGTCGAAGCCAAGCGCATCTCCGACAAGGACAAGCTCGGAATTGCCTTTGAAACCATGGTGGAGAGACTCCGGCAGATCGTGTCGGAAGCCCTGACCGCGGCACAGAACGTCTCGGCCGGCAGCCAGGAGCTCTCCGCCAGCGCCGAGCAGCTCTCGCAGGGCGCGACCGAGCAGGCTTCGTCCGCCGAGGAAGCCTCCTCCTCGATGGAGGAGATGGCCTCGAACGTGAAGCAGAACGCCGATAACGCCAACCAGACCGAGCAGATCGCGGCACAATCGGCGAAGGATGCGGAAGCAAGCGGCGCTGCGGTCGGCCGTGCCGTCAACGCGATGCAGACCATCGCCGAGAAGATCACGATCGTGCAGGAGATCGCGCGTCAGACCGACCTGCTGGCACTCAATGCGGCGGTCGAGGCCGCGCGCGCCGGCGAGCACGGCAAGGGCTTTGCGGTGGTCGCCTCCGAAGTGCGCAAGCTCGCCGAGCGCAGCCAGGCGGCGGCTGCCGAAATTGGCACGCTGTCGACCGAAACGGTAAAGGTTGCTCGGGAAGCCGGCGACATGCTGTCCAAGCTCGTCCCTGATATCAAGAAGACCGCCGAGCTGGTTCAGGAAATCACGGCAGCCTGCCGCGAGCAGGATGTCGGCTCGGCCCAGATCAACCAGGCGATCCAGCAGCTCGACAAGGTCGGCCAGCAGAATGCCAGCGCCTCCGAGCAGGTCTCTTCGACCTCGGAAGAGCTGGCCTCGCAGGCCGAGCAGCTTCAGTCGACCATTGCCTTCTTCCGCATCGAGCAGGCCACCCGCCACGAAAGAGCCGCGCCGATCGACCGTGCGGTCGGCGAGCTCCGTGCCAAGGCCGCAACCATGGCGGCCGCGGATCGGGGCTCCAAGAAGCCTGCGCCCGTTCGCAGGCCGGCGCGCGCGATGAAGGTCGCAGGCGGCGGCGGCTTCGCCTTCGACATGCATGACGGCGAAGACGACCGCGACGCCGAATTCCAACGCTGACCACAATCTGAAAATCACCTGACCCTGGACCGCATCATGGCCGCAACCTCGCAATATCTGACGCTCGGGCTCGCCGGCGAGACGTTTGGCATCAGCATCCGCAATGTTCGGGAGATCCTCGACATGCGGCCGATCTCGCGGCTGCCCCATGCGCCGAACTTCCTGCTCGGCATGATCGACGTGCGTGGTAGCGGCTATCCGATCGTCGATCTCAGGACCAAGCTCGGCCTGCCCGGTGTGGAGGCCACTGAAGCGACCCGCATCATCATCCTGGACGTGCCGATGAAGGACCGTCTGGTCGGCGTCGGCTTCGTCGCAGATTGCGTGTTCGAGGTTACCGACATCGACGAGCAGGCGATCGAGCCCATCCCCGAGGTCGGCGGCAAGTGGCAGTCCGACTATGCCGCCGGGATCGGCCGCAAGGGCGAGAAATTCGTCGTGATCTTCGACCTCGCCAAGCTGATGGCGAACGACGAGATCCCGGAAGGACGTGAAGCGGCCGCGGATTCATCCCGCGCCGCCTGAGTTAGCAAGTGCGTGGTCAAGCGTAAGCACCCCAATTTCGAACCAACGAGACTGATATGAGATTCACCGTCAAAGCCAAGCTTGCCAGCGCCTTCGGCGTCGTCATCCTGCTCTCCATGATCGCCGGTGCGGTCGGCTACGTGAAGCTGTCGGACATGGTCGGGACCACCGAGCTTCTCGTCAGCCGCGCGGGCCGCATGGAAAAGGCCGCGGAACTCAAGGAAGGCATTCTGTTCCTGGTGCGCGCCGAGAAGAACTCGATCCTCGCGGCGTCCGACGCGGAATACGATCAGTTCGTCGCCGACCTCGCCAAGAATCGCGAAGCGGTCGCCAAGTCCAAGGACGAGATCTACGCCGCGGCCAGCGAAGGCGGCAAGAAGCTGATGGAAGTCTTCAACGTCGCGTTCGCCAAGCTGAACGCCTATCAGGACGAGACCGTCAGGCTTGCAAAGAACGACAAGCCGAAGGCCCTGGATCGCTCCATGCATGACGGCCGCAAATTTGTCGGGGAAGCGCTGGAAGCGGCTGACGGCTACATCAAGAACGTCAAGAAGAACATGGCCGAACAAGCCGAGCAGTCCAGGCAGGATGGCGCCCGCGCCGAGATGCTGTTGATGAGCCTGGTGGCCGCTTCGCTGCTGATCGCTGTAGTCGCTGCGACCTGGATCGCGATCAATATCAGCCGGGCGCTGGCGCAGGCCGTGGGCCTCGCCGACGCGGTGGCGATCGGCGATCTCAGCCACAAGATCGAGTCCTCCAGCAATGATGAGATCGGAGATCTCATCAAGTCGCTGAACGCGATGACGGTCAACCTGAATGCGACGGCGGCGCTCGCCAACCAGATCGCGCAGGGCGATCTCACGGTCGAAGCCAAGCCGCTGTCGGACAAGGATACGCTCGGCCTCGCGCTCGAGCGCATGGTGGAGAAACTCCGGCAGATCGTGTCGGAAGCCCTGACTGCTGCGCAGAACGTCTCCGCCGGCAGCCAGGAGCTCTCCGCCAGCGCCGAGCAGCTCTCGCAGGGCGCCACCGAGCAGGCCTCGTCCGCCGAGGAGGCCTCGTCCTCGATGGAGGAGATGGCTTCGAACGTGAAGCAGAACGCCGACAACGCCAACCAGACCGAGAAGATCGCCGCGCAGTCGGCCAAGGACGCCGAAGCCAGCGGTGCCGCGGTCGGCCGCGCCGTCAATGCGATGCAGACCATCGCCGAGAAGATCACGATCGTGCAGGAGATCGCGCGCCAGACCGATTTGCTCGCACTCAACGCAGCGGTCGAGGCCGCGCGCGCCGGCGAACACGGTAAGGGCTTTGCGGTCGTCGCCTCCGAAGTGCGCAAGCTCGCCGAACGCAGCCAGGCGGCCGCCGCCGAGATCGGCACGCTGTCGACTGAAACCGTCAAGGTTGCGCAGGAAGCCGGCAATATGCTGTCCAAGCTCGTGCCTGACATCAAGCGGACGGCAGAGCTCGTCGAAGAGATCACCGCCGCCTGCCGCGAACAGGACGTCGGCTCGGCCCAGATCAACCAGGCGATCCAGCAGCTCGACAAGGTCGGTCAGCAGAACGCCAGCGCATCCGAGCAGGTGTCGTCGACCTCGGAAGAGCTAGCCTCGCAGGCCGAGCAGCTGCAGTCCACCATCGCCTATTTCCGCATCGAGCAAGCACGCAGCCAGGCGGCCGCGCCGATCGACCGGGCGGTCAATCAGTTGCGCGCCAAGGCAGCCACCATGGCGGCCGTCGAGCGTCCGGCCAGGAAGCCGCAGGCCAAGCCGGCACGCGCCGTGAAGGCTGCCGGTGGCGGCGGCTTTGCCTTCGACATGAACGATGGCGAGGACGATCGGGACGCTGATTTCCAGCGCTAAGACCGTCCAGAGGATCGGCCCGCCATTCAGCAGTGGGCCGATTCGTCTTCAGGTGCTGGCGTAAACGCGTAGGATTCAAGATGGCCCGTTCGGCCCGACATTCAGTGCAGGCAGCGGCCATCCCGGACGGGGGCACGCAGCGATGATGCCTGCCGTGCAGGATACGGCCGTCCATCTGTCGGATCGCCACTTCCGGACCATCGCCGAACTGATCGAAGGCCAGGTCGGCATCAAGTTGCCGCAGGGCAAGCGGTTGATGCTGGAGGGCCGGCTGCACAAGCGCGTGCGCGCGCTGAACTTCTCCGACCTCAACGAATATGTCGATAACCTGTTCGAAGCCCAGCATTTCGACACGGAGCTCACCCATCTCATCGACGTGGTGACGACCAACAAGACCGACTTCTTCCGCGAACCGCAGCACTTCACCTTCATGCGTGACGTCGCGATCCCCGCGCTGCTCAAGTCGCACGGACGCAGGAACGCGAACCTGAAGATCTGGAGCTCCGCGAGTTCGACCGGCATGGAGGCCTACACGACCGCCATGGTGCTCGACGACATGACGCGGAGCGGCTCCCGGTTCCAGTACCGCATCCTTGGCACCGACATTTCGACCGCGGTGCTCCGCCTCGCCAAGGCGGCGATCTACACGCGCGACGTGCTGGCACCGGTGCCTGAGCCCTTCGTGAAGCGATACTTCCTGTCGTCGCGGGATCGCTCCCGTGGCGAAGTCCGCGTGGCGCCGGAGCTCAGGCGCATGACGCATTTCATGCGGATGAACCTCATGGACGCGTCCTATCCGGTGGATCGGGATGTCGACATCATCTTCTGCCGCAACGTCCTGATCTATTTTGACAAGCCGACCCAGCGCAAGGTTGTCGAGCAACTCTGCAATCATCTGCGGCCCGGCGGCTATTTACTGGTCGGACATTCGGAATCGATGATTCACAGTGCAGTGCCGGGTTTGAAGCAAGTTCAGCCAACCATTTTCCAGGTCTAGCCGGAGCGCAACCAAATGCCGAGGGAGAAAGTTCGCGTGCTGATCGTGGACGATTCGGCGTCGGTGCGCCAAATCCTGCAAACGATCCTCAATGATGACCCCGATATCGAGGTGATGGGGACGGCGTCCGATCCGTTCGTGGCGGCGAAACGGCTCCAGGACGAAATCCCCGATGTCATGATCCTGGATCTGGAAATGCCGCGCATGGACGGCATGACATTCCTGCGCAAGATCATGGCGCAGCGTCCGATCCCGGTGATCATCTGCTCCTCGCTCACTGAAGAAGGCTCGAATGTGATGTTCGAGGCGTTCGAAGCGGGTGCGGTGGACATCGTGCCGAAGCCGAAGATCGACACGCGGCAGGCGCTGCTCGAATGCTCCACGCGGCTGCGCGAGGCTGTGAAGTCGGCGGCGCGCGCACGGGTGCGCCCGCGGGCGGAACGCCGTATGATCGAGAAGAAGCTGACCGCCGACGCCATCATCCCGCCGCCGGTGCAGGGCAGGGTGCGGCCGACGACGGAGCGCATCGTCTGCATCGGTGCATCGACGGGCGGCACCGAGGCACTCAACGACGTCCTCGAGATGCTGCCGCCGCATTGTCCGCCCATCGTCATCGTCCAGCACATGCCGGCAGGCTTCACCGCCGCCTTTGCCAAGCGTCTCGACAGCGTCTGCCAGATCCGGGTCAAGGAAGCCGAGGACGGCGAGCCGGTGCTGCCGGGCTGCGCTTATATCGCGCCGGGCGCCCGTCACATGCTGCTCCAGCGCATCGGCTTGCGCTACCAGGTCGCGATCAAGGACGGTCCGCCGGTGTCGCGGCATCGCCCCTCCGTCGACGTGCTGTTCCGCTCGGCCGCCCAGCATGCCGGCGCCAACGCGCTCGGCGTGATCATGACCGGCATGGGTGATGATGGCGCACGGGGAATGCTGGAGATGCGCAAGCTCGGCGCCGCGACGCGCGCGCAGGACGAGGAGAGCTGCGTGGTGTTCGGCATGCCCAAGGAAGCCATCGCCCATGGCGGCGTCGAGAAGGTGGTCTCGCTGCACCATATCCCGCGCGAGATCATGCTCTGGTACCAGGCCGGGCACGTGGCGGCGGCGGGTTGATCGCAGATGTCCGCCCTTCCGACCAACACCCTCACTGAAGCGACCGCCGCGATCGAGGATGTCTCGTCGCGGATCGAGGACGTGTTCGCGCGGGTTGGTCAGGAGCTCGGGCGCGGCCATCTCATCTTTGGGGAGTTGAACCAGGGCCTCGCGACGCTCTCCGAGGAACTCTCCGGCGCCGAGATCGAGGGTGCCGCCACCGCGTTGCAGGAGATTTCCGCGCGGCTCAGCGAGCTGGCAGCGGCGCTGCCGGCCGAGAGCGCGCTGCTGGCGACGATCGGCACCTGTACGGCGGAAGCGTCCTCGCTGCTCAAGCCGCTGTTCAAGCACATCGGGATGATCACGATCATCGCGCGGAGCGCCCGGATCGAGGCGGCCTCGCTCGACGGCGATCGCGAGGGCTTTCTCGCCTTCACGCAGGAAGCCTACGATCTCGGCAGGGCCGTGCAGGGCTCGATCGAGGGCTGCGCAAGGGACCAGCAGCGCCTGTCGGACGCCGTTGCCACCGCGTCCGGCCGGCAGAAGGAGTTCGAGAGCCGTTACGCCAAGCAGTTGGTGTCGGAGAGCGCCGAGCTCGGCGCGGCCTATTCCGGGTTGCGCGACCAGCGCCGCAACAGCAGCCAGCTTGCCGTTCTTGCCAGCACCAGCACCAAGAAGATCGCCGAGGCGGTCGGCGGCGCGATCATTTCCCTGCAGGCGGGCGACAGCACGCGCCAGCGGCTCGAGCATGTCTGTCACAGCCTTCGCCTTACGTCGGAAGCCAGCTCGAGCCTCGTCCCTGATGCGGTTGCGAGCGACGACGGCGCGCGCGCGATCTGCCAGTTGCAGGCGGCTCTGCTCAGGGATGCCCAGCGCGAGTTCGGCGGCGACATCGGCCAGATCGTCCGCGCGCTGACCGCGATCTTGCACGATGCGGGCAGCGTCGTCGGTCACGGTCGCACGCTGTTTGGCGGCGCGGATGGCGGCTCGTCGTCGTTCCTGACGCGCATCAAGCAGACGCTGGCACATGCCTCGACCTTGATCGCCACCTGCGAAGGCGCCGGCCGCGCGGTCGACGATGCGCTCGCCATCGTCGAGGACACGCTGGCGAAATTTCGCCAGGCCATTGCCGGCCTTGCGGAGGCGACCGTCGACATTACGCTGATCGGCATGAATGCCGGCCTCAAGGCGAGCCATCTCGGCAGCCGCGGCAGCGCCTTCGTCGTCATCGCCAACGAGCTCAAGGCGACCGCCGACCAGGTCTCGGCGGGTGCGGGGCGCTTGCGGCCCGTGCTCGACGGCATCGAACGCTCGGCAACAGAGCTGAAGAAGCTCCGCGTGCAAGGCGATCCCACGCAACTCGCAAAGCTCGAGCCGCAGATCCTCCAGGCGTTGCGCGAGGTCGAGGCCGGCAACGAACGGCTCGGCAAGCTGATGAGCCGGCTCGTGGACGAAGGTGCGGAATTCGAGGGCCTGATGAATTCGGCGCAAGGCCTGATGACCACGCTCGGCGAGAGCTCCGCGACATTGCCTGCGGTTGCCGCGCGGCTGGAGACTGCGAGCGCCGGCGCGCAGCGGCCACAGCCGGAGGCGCAGGATCGAGCGATGCTCGACGATCTCTTCGCGCGCTACACGATGGAGCGCGAGCGGGACGTCTACCGGGAATTTTTGCAGACGCTTGGGCTGGCGTCGATCGCCGCCACGCGGCGCGTCGAGGCGGTCGAGACCGCGGATGACGGTATAGAATTGTTTTGACGCGCACCTCGGCAGCAATTTGACCGGTTGACTTTGCGGGGCGTTAACCGTGGCGGAATCCTCGCCGCATCGGTCATTGCCGTGCCCCAGAGTTCGTCGCAAATACGGATGAACTTTACGACGGATGTTTTCATGCTGAGAGACGGCAAATATGCTGCCTGGTTCAGGACCCCGCGCGGCCAGGGCACCGGCGTCGTGCATCTGGCGGATGGGCGAATCTCCGGCAGCGACAGCTTCTTCACGTATGGCGGCTCTTATCGGGTCGACGAGCAGCGCTTCACGGCCGTTCTGACCACGCGGAGACATGCCGAGGGGCCGCCGACCGTGTTCGGGCCTGATGAGGTCGAGCTCAAGCTCTCGGGCGTGTGCAGCGGTGCGATGGCGACCTGCTCGGGAACGGCCAGGGAAGCGCCCGATGTGACGTTCGAGGCGACGCTGATCTACAGCCAGGAAGACACGCCGGCTGGCGATGCCCGATGCGCGGTCGTGAAGCTCAATGACAAATTGCCCAAGCGCCTCGACAGCCGTTCCCGGCCGCGCCATCCGTTCACGCCGCCCAAAGCTCCCCTCTCCTAAGGCGCCGGTGTCTTAGCTTTGCGTTGACGCTATTGTCGCGAAAACATGGCGAGCTCCTACAGCGGCAACCCTGCTTTTAGAGATGAAATCTAGGTTGAGACCCACAACCAAAGACGGACAGGGACATGCCTCAGATCTGGATGACATATGAAGAACTCGCGACACTGGGCGGCTGTAGCGCTGCCGAGGCCAGGATGCAGGCGATGCATCTGTCGCTGGATCGCCGTAGGAGTCGCGACGGGAACACGCGCGTCAAGCTGAACCTCGCCTTGATGGCCCGGTTCTTCCAGACCATCCGCGAAGCCGAATTCGACCCCAACGACGCGATCACGGCGTTGCGCGAGACCCACCGGCAGATGTCGGGAATTCTCGTGACCGAACAGCCGGGCTTGCGGCGCGGCGTGGCGTAAGTCCGAAAGCGCCGGCAGAGGCGACCGCCTTATGAGGGCGGCCTCGGCAGAAAAGTCAGGATGGTTTGGGCCAGAAGGACGCCGACGGTGCCGCCGGCGGCCTTTTGCAGCACATCGATGAATCCCGGGTCACGATCCGGCGTCACCGCCTGCAAGACCTCGAGCCCGACGGCGACGGCCACCACGAAGGCGCAAGCCAGCTTGACGCGTCCCGGCATCAGGAATGACAGCAGGAATCCCAACAGGCCGTAGGCGCTGAAGCGCTCGATGACGACGACCCAGTAACCCTCCGCGTGGCCCATGAGCGCCGGTCTGCCCGCGAGCTTGGCCAGCGTGGCATAGGTGATGAGCACGAGACAGATAACGGCGGCTGCGATGAGATGGTTGCGGCGCATGGCGCCAACATAACCGGTTGGCCGGCGGACCGCTTTCAAAAGCCAAGAACATCGTTAAGGTTCATAACGTTTCCTCGGGATGAACCGAGGTTCACGGATAAACGGCAGAGCCGTTACGACAGCCGGGTCCGTGTCCATTCGTCCCTGCCCAAATTCCCGTCATGGACGACCAGGCCAATCACGTAGCCCCGCGCCTGAGGAAGCCGTTCGCAACGATCGGCGTTCAGCGTGTCGCACGCGGCCGACGCTAGCTCTTCTTCGAGCCCTTGGATTTCAGCGCCAGGCCGAGCCGCAACGCCATGCGCTTGACCGCATCGGGCGAGCGCCCGAGAAGTTTCGCCGCCTCTTCCAGCGAAGTCGAAGACTTGGCCAGCTCCATCAACCGGCGGTCTTCCTTGAACGACCAGGGTCTGCGCGCCATAACCGAAACCATCCTCTCCTCGACACAACGACAAAGCCGCCAAGCGACCCATGTGCGCTCGACGGCTTTGCTTGGGTGGGGCCGGGCTTGGGGGAGCCCGGTGCGAAGATGAATATGCGATCCCTCGGCGTTCGCAACAAACAACGCGGATTAAGCTAACTGCTCAACCTTACCGGGATGAAATCGGCGTTTATCGCTCCGTAGTACCACGGGGTTTCGTCAACCGAGGCCGATCCGCGCGCGCCGGTAGCCGCGATCGAGGATGTTCTGCCACCATGTCCGGTTGTCGCAGAACCAGCGGACGGTCTTGATCAGTCCGCTCTCGAAATCCTCGCGGGGACGCCAGCCGAGCTCGCGCTCGATCTTGCCGGGATCCATGGCGTAGCGGAGATCATGGCCGGGCCGGTCGGTCACGAAGCTGATCAGGCCGCGGCGCCTGGCGGTGCCGGGCGAGATCTCATCGAGCAGATCGCAGATGCGCTCCACGACGTCGAGATTGGTCCGTTCGCAGCGCGCGCCGATGTTGTAGGTTTCGCCGACCCTGCCGTGCTCGACGACTTGCGTCAGCGCCTCCGCGTGGTCGGCGACATAGAGCCAGTCGCGGACGTTGCTGCCGTCGCCATAGACCGGCAGCGGTTCATTGGCCAATCCGCGTATGATCATGTGCGGGATCAGCTTCTCGGGAAAATGATAGGGCCCGTAATTGTTCGAGCAGTTCGTCACCATGGTGGGAAGCCCGTAGGTCTCCCGCCAGGCGCGGACGAGATGATCTGACGATGCCTTGCTCGCCGAATAGGGCGAGTTCGGCGCGTAGGCGGTGTCTTCGCTGAACCGGCCGCTGGTGCCGAGCGATCCGAACACCTCGTCGGTCGAGACGTGAAGAAAACGAAAGCGCGCGCGGCTCTCCGGCGTCAGTTCCTGCCAATGGCGCAGCGTTTCCTGAAGCAGGGTGAACGTGCCCACCACATTGGTCTGGATGAACTCCGCCGGGCCGTCGATCGAACGGTCGACGTGACTTTCCGCCGCGAGGTTCATCACCGCGTCGGGCTGGTAGGTCTCGAACAGCGCCCGAAGGCCCGCGCTCTCGCCGATGCATTGCTGCGCGAAGACATAGCGCGGATGGTCGGAGGCTCCCGCCAGCGAATCGAGATTGGCCGCGTAGGTCAGCTTGTCGATGTTGACGACACGTGCGCCGGTATCCGCCAGCAGATGGCGGATCACGGCCGAGCCGATGAAGCCCGAACCGCCTGTCACGAAGATAGTGAAGCCCTCAAAGCGCATGCAGTCTCTGCTTCAGGCGCCGCCCGCCTCGCGCCCGAACGAGCGGTAGACCGACAGCAGATATTGGCCGTAGCTGCTCCTGGCGTTCTTTTGCGCCAGCTTCTCGAAGGCTTCAAGGGAGATGTAGCCACGCCTTAGCGCAATCTCCTCCGGGCAAGCGATACGCAGCCCCTGGCGCTGCTCGAGGATCTGGACGAAATGGCTGGCTTCGACCAGCGAGGAATGCGTGCCGGTGTCGAGCCAGGCCATGCCGCGGCCCATGACTCGCACGAACAGCTCCCCGCGTTCCATATAAATCCTGTTGACGTCCGATATCTCGAGTTCACCGCGTGCGGACGGCGCGATCCCGGCGGCGATGTCGAGAACGTCGTTGTCGTAGAAATAGAGCCCCGTCACCGCGATGTTGGAGCGCGGCTGCGACGGCTTCTCCTCGATAGACAGCGCGCGCCCGCTGGCGTCGAGTTCGACGACGCCATATTGCTCCGGAGTGTTGACGGCATAACCGAAGACCGTGGCTCCGCGCCCGCGCGCCGCCGCCTGGCCCAACATCTCCTGGAGGCCGTTGCCGTAGAAGATGTTGTCGCCCAGCACCAGGGCAACCGAATCCTTGCCGACGAAGTCGCGGCCGACGATGAAGGCGTCCGCCAGTCCGCGCGGACTGTCCTGGTGGGCATAGGAGAAGGAGAGGCCGATCTCGGAGCCGTCGCCGAGCAGCCGCTGGAACAGTGGCTGGTCCAGCGCCGTCGTGATGATGAGGATATCCCTGATACCGGCGAACATCAGGGTGGACAGCGGATAATAGATCATCGGCTTGTCGAAGACAGGCAGAAGCTGCTTCGACACCACGGCGGTGACGGGATAGAGCCGGGAACCCGTTCCCCCTGCCAGGATGATGCCCTTCATATGTCCTCGAAGCCCAAGCCCAAATCCAAGCCCAAATCCGAGCCCGCAACCTCCACTTGATAATGGATGGGGCGGCGGGTGCAAGCCGGTTCTGGGGCGCCGATCGGACTCTCCGGTCGCTCCCAATGATGTGAGCCGGGCTGCCGAGGCAGGCGCGACACGCGCCTCGTCGCCTCTAGGGACATCGTGAAACCGAATGCTTCGTCCCGCGTCAACACTTGTGCGCGATCCGGAATTATTTGTTGCGGGATCGCGCCGCAGATCCGCAGAATCAATTTGAATTGAATCGCGGCGCGGGCTGCGCGCAACAGCTTTGAACGAGAATAGATTTAATCGCGATGCGGAGCAGCGATCAGCGATCAGCGATCGCGACGAGCAGCATTGCACTTTCGCTCAGACGAGCGTCACGAGATCGTCGAATTCGTTCGGCTAAGTTCGCGCGAACGACCACGAACAAATCGCAAATCACAATCGGCCAATCAAGAAGACCAAGATGCTTCAGAAAGCGCTAGCGGCACTTCCCCTCTCGAAGATCAGAGACAGGGCATTCGAAGGCGCATTTTTCAGCGTTGCGCTGATTGCGATGGCGGGCTGGGTGTATTTCATCACGCTGTTGCTGGTGAGATTGTTCGTCTGGTTTTTCGGCTGAGCGCGGCCGACCACGTCTCAAGCACCTGCTGCCCAAAAAATCTCTTGCATGACAAGAAAATCAGCGGCGCTCATCATGATCTCGACACAACTCGAAGACGAGACTGACGCGTCACGAAGACGAGACGCGCCCGGAAAGAATTTCGCATGATGCTAGTCGTGATCCTGGTTTCGATTTTCGCCGGCTTTGGTGCTGGCTATGCGACGCGCGCGTGGGGATATCGCGAACGCATGGAACGCAGTCCACTCCATCGATCCTACAGTCCCACCGCATTCCGCCTCAGCAATTCATTGGCGAAGGCACGGAGAGCATTCTGAGGATTTACAACCGAAGCGCGGTGCTGACTGGCGTCGAGGCAAGGGGGAGCGGAGCATGACGGGATCGCAGGTAGACGCCATCACCGATCCGACGAACACGGCGCCGCGGCGTTATTTCGTCGATGCGGGAGGCCGGCGGGTCCTGATCGGCCTGACGCCCGAGGAGACGTTCGAGTTCGAGCGGCTCGACAGTGGCCAGGTGCCCGGCGAGGTGCAGGCTGCGTCGGACGGTCGCGGTTTGCGGCCGGATGCCGGCGAGCGGCGCCGGCTGGAGCTCTACGAGAAGCACGAGGGGGCCTGGAAGGCCTGGATGGCGCAAAGCCGCGCCGAACGGCCGAGGGGATTCAACCTTTATTAACCATTCCGGGCCCATTTTCCGGTCTGGTGCCTCGAACCGGAAAATGCACGCATGTTTCAGCTCTTCCTGCGGGCCCGCACCCATAACTTCCTGAAAGACCGTTTCGGGGGAGAGCAGACGTTCCGCGCGCGTTCGCCCGAGCGCGACGCCGAGACTGATCGCACGCGCATCGAGGCCATCATGATCGCGATCGAGGACGCTCTTCACGCGGCGGAGCGGGAACAGTCGGGCCTCAATCGCCGGGTGGAAGACGTGCTGGCGCGTGCGGCCGTGACCTTCGGCAATGGAGACGACGAATATCTCGAGCGCGAGGCGCTCGACAATCACCACCAGGATCTGTTCGACAAGGAGATCCTGAACGGTCAGCGCCGGCTCAAGGAACTCGGCGCCTCGATCGCACATTTCAGGTTCTTGAAGGCGGCGATGCTGAGCCGCTTTCCGGAATATCGGTCCGGTCAGGCGACCAATTGAATGACCGGCTGCAATCGGCAGCCAATCGATAAGGTCAGCATTTCAAGTCGGATGAACGGCCATCGCGAGACTTGCTGAAGGTCCGGCCCGCGTTCAATTTGCGGCTGCGCGCCCGCAACATCAATTGTCAGTAGGCCGAGACCCGCTCGGGAAACAGCGGGTCGACGAACTCCACGTAGGTTCGGACCGGCCCGTAGAAGTAATGCGGCTCACCCCGGGTGCGGGGATCGAAGCTCGAGGGATAACCCATGCCGAGGCTGCGGTGCCGGACTCGAACCACGATCGGACAGCCGTATTTGGGTCCGCAATAAGGATTCGGTCCGCGGTCGATCGTGGTGATCTGCGCGACACGCCGCTCGGTGGGAACCGCATAATCTGCAGCAAGCGCGGAACCCGCGCATGCCGTCAGAGCCGACACCAAGCACAACCCCAATCCAAATCGCATTGCCAATTTCCTGACTGATCTGGCACCGACCTTAGTCTTTGGGCCGGGCAGGATCAATATCCTCCTGGAAGTGCAGGCAGGGCGTCTTGATGAAAGGCTCTAACCACGCAATAGCCTCAGAAATGACGGGTCCGTGGCCCGCACAGCGTCTTCGAGCAATGTCTTTCCCTGGTTTGACGCCTGTCGATAGGCCGAAACCACGGCCGCGCGCTGGTCAGGTTGACGCGTCAGCATCAGCCGCACGTCCCCCTCGGCAAGCTGTTTGAGTTGCATATCGATGGGGCCGCTCATTCGCGTTGTGATCTCAAGCCTCTTCGCCATCAATCGGGCGTCGTTCGGGGCTGTGAAATAGGCCATTTTTAACGGCTCCGCGCCGGCCGAGCTGTTGGGGGCGCGACCGGTCTCCAATGCGGCCAGGCCGAGCCAGAGAAGTGCGTCATGGGGCGCGCGCGCCAGTGCCGGGCGGAGCGTGTCTCCAACGCGATCGACGTCCTCGCGTTGGAGCGAACCGTTGGCCGGCCGGCGCAGCATTTCCAGGGCGTCGGCGACGGCGCGATCCGTATCGCGGTCATATCCGGAACGCGCGGCGAGCCCGTCGGGCTGCGCTTGTGCAACTGCATTGGTCTTGGCTGCAACCGACGCGCGCATGTCGGCGACATCGGAAATCATCGCACTGATTCCCTCGTAGCCGATCACGGCGGCCAGAATGATCAGGGTCGCGCGGAATAGGGGGTGTGAAACCATTCGGGACAACAGGTCGCGTTAGAGGGCCAGCAACTGGTGGCCCTGGATGGTCAGGAGGGTCAGATTGCCGGTGGCGTAGGCGCCCGTGTCGATGTTGGCGCGGTTCGGCCGAATGTCCGGCTCACGGACGGGAGTATGACCGTGGATGATGTATTTCTCATGCTTCCTCTCGCTGAGCAGGAATTCGTCTCGAATCCAGAGAAGATCTTCCTCGCGTTGACTGGCCAGGGGCAGTCCAGGCTTGATGCCCGCATGGACGAAGAAAAAGTCCCCGCATACGAAACGGGTGCGGAGCCTTTCGAAGAACATCCGGTGATGCATCGGGATCGCCAATGCAAGCCGATCTATCAGCTCTTTTTGTTCCTCGACGGTCGGATTCAGCGGGGGCTGAATGCCATAGGAGCTCAGGGTTTGGAGGCCGCCATACTGTCTCCAGTTCTGCAGCATCTCGGGATCTCTCAGCACCTCGAACAGGAACTCTTCATGATTGCCCTTGAGGAAGATCGATTCGTGTCTTCGAGCGCGATCAATCAGAAGGTCGATCGTCCCCGAGGAATCCGGTCCACGGTCGATATAGTCGCCAAGGAAAACGTGAAGCGCCCGCCGTCGGCCGATGGTCATCAAATCGCGGTCGATCACCTCAAACATGGTTTTGAGCAGATCGGAGCAGCCATGGATGTCGCTGATCGCATAAATACGAATACCGTCCGGCAACCTGGGTTTGGGTGCCGAACTCTTGGCGCGGGGCGATCTTAACATCTGCGAGCCCAAGGCTCCTTGCCGTCCGGAGGGGGAGGAACCATTAAGGGGTGGGGTACTTCCAAACGTTGTCTGACACTTATAGTTAATAAGTCCGTAATAAAACGTGAGTTTCTTGAACCAATTTTGCCGTATCAAGCGCCGAGAATCTCAAGGTCTCCGGCTTAGCTTCTCCCGAAAGCGGGGAGCAAAGACATGCGCAGAATATCGGCAAGCCTGGCCGTTGCAATCGCCTCTTGGTGCCTTGCAGCAGCACCTGCGGCCGCTGGCCTGCTGGGATCAACCATAGGCTTGCGGCCCCTGATCCAGCGCATCAAATTCGATGCGCCTGCATTGCCCCCCATGGCTTTCAACCGCTTCTGCCACCGGTACGAGGCGGAATGCCGCAGTCGGCCCTTGTTTCGCGGAGGTCCGGTCCAGCTCACGCCTGAGCGGCTCAAGGATCTGAAGCAGGTCAACGAAGCGGTCAATCGCGACATCGTGGCGGCTCGGCTCGACAACGAGGCCGAGGAGGCCTGGGTTCTCAATCCGGCGCGGGGTGATTGCAACGACTATGCGGTCACCAAGCGCCATGAGCTGCTGAAGCGTGGCTGGCCGGCCCGGGTGCTGTTGCTGAGCGAAGTGGTCGTGCCCAGCGGCGAACATCACCTCGTGCTGGTGGTCCGAACCAACGAGGGCGACGTTGTCCTGGACAATCTCAATGCACAACTGAGGCCTTGGTCGCGGGCGCCCTATCGATGGGTCCGCATGCAATTGCCGAACAGCAGCAAACTGTGGACGACGATCGCGGACCGCAGGGTCTAAGATCAATCCGCGCCGGAACGGCGGCCTTCGCCCACTTTTTGCGACAAGCCAAGCCCGATCGCTATGGCGATGGTCGTCTGAACGACGCTGCTCCGAAGGCTCGGGTCGAGGAAGGCTTGGCATAGCGTCACGAGCAGGACTGTTGCGGCGAGCAGGGGGAAATGGGTGTCGCGGGACCGTCGCAAGGTCGCCCAGAACAGCGCAAGGCAGAGCAGCGTCACCGAGGCGATCATGAGCCACAATGCGGCGCGCCCCCATTCCGCCGAGACCGCGATGACTGTTGAGGGTGCGATCAACATGGGCGGCAGACCGAAGCTTCGGTACATCTGCATGGCATAGCCGAATGTGCCAGCTCCGGAGCCCGGCCATGGGGCCTCGGAGAGGGCTCTTTGAACGTCTGCAAGGTCTTCCGGACGAGCGCGGTCTGCAAGATCGATCAGGCTCGGATTTCGGGCGGCCACGACACTAATCGCGAGAGCGGCCAGCACCAGAAACAGCGAAAAGGCCTGCCAAGACCGGAGTTTCAAGCGACGTACAAGCACGACAAAGCCCTGGACGGCGATTCCGGCCAGCGCCGCAGCCGACAGGGCGAAGCACCCGGCGGCCTCCAGTGCGACGAATGAAATCGCGATTCCAAAGGCGGCGAACGCAGTAAATCCCAGGCGGTCGAACGACCAGCCGGCGTCAGTCTGGCCCGTGGTCATGACGAGGATGCAGCCGTTCGCGATGATCGCCATCGCGGTGATCGCGGTCATGGCGTTTCCGCCGGTGCTGTCCGGCGCCGGCAGCCCGATATTGGCATTCGACCGAGCGACCAATAGCAGGATCGCCGTGAGGGTCGATCCGACACTGAGGGCGGTCAGGAGATCTTTGGCGTGGGCACGATCGCGTCCGATGACCGCCGCGGCAATCGTCAGCGCCAGCACGCCGAGATAGGAGATCATGCTGCGAAACGTTGCGTCGATGTCTATCGTAACGTGCCCGCTGGTCCAATGCTCGGCCAGTGCCGTCGATGCGGCCGACCATAAGGAGTTGGTCAGCGATCCCTCGGGGAGGGGAAGGAGTTGAAACGCCAGCCACGCCAGGGGCACGGCGGCGGCAAGCCAGAACACTTTCAGCCGCTGCAAGACGAAGCTGAGTTTTTCCGGCGCCTCACGCGCGACCAGGACCAGAATGATCGCGGCGGCGGTCAGGCTGATATCCCGGCCGAGAGCTTGATTGCTTATCGCAAAGGCAGGCGTCGCGGTTATCAGCAGAATCAAGCAGATCAGTGGTGCCGACAATCCTGCCAACCTCTCGCGGGCGGCACATCGACTGCAGTGGTGTTCGCCGATCTGCAGCGTATGCCGTAAACTATCGCGTCAGTGGAGCAGCCTACAGGGTGTCGGAGCCACGACGTACTTTGGCCACACTGTATGAATCGGAGTTCTGCTTGTAAAGTTTGGCGATCGTACTCTGCGGATGTCCGGAGGGCAGGGGCGCGCGCATTGCGAACAGGACGTAGCGTGTAAACAAGCCCAGCACAAAGCCCAGTTGCGGGACGAACGCCATGACGAGCGCAGACCCCAGCATCGTCCCGATGCTTGCTCCTCCGATCAGATCCGAGATCACCTGCGTGATTACAGCGAGTCCCGAGATCGGAATGAGTATCCAGACCCGAAAGCTCCACGCCAACACCGCGCAGACCAGAAACAAGAAGATGGCAATCGCAAACATGAGCAAGCTCCCCGATTGCACCTTCTTTTCCGCCACTTAAGAGACGGTGAATTCCCCTTCAGACTTCCGTCGAATCGCGCATCGCGGTGTCGCTACTTCCCTGAACAGTGTACAGACAGTGAATTCAAAGCACTCAACAGACCGGTAAGCGGTACGACTCCGTTAATCGTCTGAGGTTGCGCGTCGACGGTTATGGAGACCTCGGTGGTGCCTCTTTTGGCGGCGTTCGAGACGGCCGTTGCAGCGAGGGGCAGCAAGATGGCGCGTCCGTCCTGCAGCACCGATGCTTCGAACTGGGTCTTTATCGAACCGGTCTTCAGGGCCACCGAGAGGTGTCCCGTCGATTGAACCGGATCCAGTAAAATCAGAATCACTTCGGGGCCAATTGCGCCACATCGCAGGCTCATGCCTGCAAGTCCGACGTCGGACTTCGCGGTATCGACAGCGTGCATGACCGAGACGATTTCGCCTCCTCCGCTCGGATTGCGGCTCTTCACCAGCCGCCATCCGTCCGTGAGCGTGGTGCTCTGGCTGAATTGGGGTTGCGCGAGCGGATTGCCGCAATTTGGACAATCTTGAGCGGTGGCCATGCTCGCTTGGACCAACCAAACACTGAGCATCGCGAGGAGAACAATTCTGCACTGCATGGTTGTGCCTTGTCATTGCAAATTCGCGCGAATTTCGTCTTGACGACATGATTAATTCTTTGGCATTAGCTGCCATAAAATTTGATCTGTTGCGATGCGCAAATTTATTGTAATGCAGTGCGAGATCGTATTTTAGTACCCATTAAGTTTGTTGCTTTGCCGAACATACGAGGTGATTCATGGTACCTCAGGAGTCGATCACCGACGCCTTGGTTGTGCCGGACAAAGGTCTTCGTGGTTCGCAAGTCCATGAAACGCCCAAGAACGGATCCTGGCTCTTGCCGGCGTTAGGGCGGAAATTCCCCTACGCGGCGCTCCAGTATCTGCTGATGTCCGTGGATGCAGCGGTGATCGCGTTCTCCAGCGTTGCTGGAGGCGCTCTATATCAGATTGCCGCGAACGGTGATTTCAAGAGCCCGGAGCAGTTGCTCGGCGCTGGCATCATGTCTGCGCTGATCTATGTGTTGCTGGGACATTCCAGCGGCTTCTACGATCTGCGAGCGGTCTTCTCGAGGCGCAAGGATGCTGCCCGGATCTTCCTGCAGTGGTCGCTCGTCATTCTTCTGCTGTCTCAACTCGCCTTCCTGATGAAGGTGGGGGCATCTTTCTCGCGCGGGTCGGTGCTGTGCTATGGAACGCTCGCATTTTGCCTGCTGATCATCTCTCGTCGTTTCTCCAAGCGGCTGGTGCTGAGCGCTGTCAGCGAGGGGCGCGTCCAGGGGCGGGCGACGGTGCTGCTCGGCACGCGTTCCGAGCTCGCTGCATTGGGGCAGGATGAGCTGCTCGAGCGTTTCGGTCTTGCCGAGGTTGATCGCGTGACGTTGTCCTCTGAAGGCGTCGGTGGTTTTTCGATGACCGAGGACGAGGAGAGCGCCCTGGAAAATGCGCTGTCGATCGCGCGCGATCGCGGGGTCGATGAAATCGTGCTGGCTCTGCCCTGGAATGATACGCGCAAGCTGGAGTTGATCCGGGATCGCCTCAGGGTCTCTCCATTACCCGTTCGTCTCTTGCCGGACCGGCGCATCCGCTCCGTCGCTTCAAATCCGTCCTACCGTTTGGGGAAGTCTCTGTCCGTCGAAGTTCAGAGAGGGCCTCTCTCGCAATGGGAGCAGTTCGCCAAGCGCGTCGTGGATGTCATCGGGGCCAGCATCGGCCTGCTCATTCTGGCTCCGCTGATGATTCTCACCGCGGTGGCCGTCAAGCTCGACTCGCCGGGGCCGGTTTTCTTCCGTCAGAAGAGAAACGGTTTCAACGCGAAGCAGTTCTCGATCTTCAAGTTCCGCTCCATGACCGTTATGGAGGATGGCGTGGTGGTCACCCAGGCGCAGCGGTTCGATCCGCGCGTGACGCGGGTCGGCAAAGTTCTTCGTCGGTCCAGCATTGACGAGATTCCGCAGCTCTTGAACGTGCTTTTGGGCGATATGTCGCTTGTCGGCCCGCGCCCCCACGCGCTTGCGCACGACGATCATTACGGTGACCTGCTTTCCGAGTATGCGTTCCGGCATCATGTGAAACCCGGAATCACGGGATGGGCGCAGGTCAGGGGATATCGAGGTGAGACGGCCAAGGTCGAGCAGATGAAGGGCAGAGTCGATTGCGACATCTGGTACATCAATAATTGGACGCTCACCCTGGATATCAAGATCATCATGATGACGTGCTTCGAGGTCGTTCATAACCGGAACGTTTACTAACGCGCATTCACAATTGAACGGCATCGGCGGCGCATGCGGGAACGCATGACGTCGCCGATGCCTTTTATTTTGTCATGTAGCAGCGGCGTGTAGCGGGCGAGCAACATGCTTCGCAAAACGGCGCGAAGATCCCGAGACTGATTGACTCAGCTACGGTTTTCCCGCAATCGTGCATCGTCAATTGGGGATGGTAAGCTTGAAGTTTGAGTATTTTCAGCGCGCTGCGCTAGCCGGCCTCCTGCTGCTTTGCGCAGGTTGCTCGATCATGCCGAGTTCTGGTCCCCAAGACTTCCAGGTCAAGTCCGAACAAACCAGCTCCGGTCCTCGCTATGCCGTGGTGAAGTTGACGCCGGAAGTGGTCGGCGTCCTTCAGGAATACGGCCCGGGCGCTTTGGCGGGATCGTTCCCCGACAAGAGACGGCCGGACTCCATCAAGTTCGGCATCGGCGACGTCGTGTCCGTGACTATTTTCGAAGCGGCTGCGGGCGGCTTGTTTATCCCTGCCGAGGCGGGCGTGCGCCCCGGTAACTTCGTGTCGCTGCCCAACCAGAATGTCGATTCCGCCGGCAACATCACCGTGCCCTATGCCGGCGCGGTCCGCGCGGTCGGCCGCACTCCGGCTGAGGTGCAGCAAGATATCGTCAAGTCCATCGGAAATCGTGCCATCGAACCGCAGGTTGTGGTGGCGCTGATCACTCAGAATACGTCTCTGATCAGCGTTCTGGGCGAGGTCAATCAGCCGAACCGTTTCCCGGCGAATGCAGCGGGCGAGCGTGTTCTGGACGCGATCACACGCGCTGGTGGTCCGAAGGGGCCGGGTTGGGAAACGTGGGTCACGCTCGAGCGAAATGGCAGACGTGCGACTGTGCCGTTTGGCTCGGTGGTGTTTTCGCCTCTGAACAATGTGTGGGTGCATCCCGGCGACTCGATCTATGTCTACCGCGAGCCTCAGGTGTTCCTGGCTTTCGGCGCCTCGGGCCAGCAGGGACAATTCCCGTTCGATATGTGGAAAATCACGATGGCACAGGCGATGGCCAAGGCGGGCGGTCTGCTTGACGCGCAGGCAGAGCCGGCCGGCGTCTATGTCTACCGCCGTGAACCGCGCGAGCTCGCCGAGCGTCTTGGCGTCGATGGTTCGAAGTACGTCGGACCTCTCGTCCCGGTCGTCTACAATGTGGACTTCCGCGATCCGGCCGGATATTTCCTCGCGACCAAGTTCGACATGCGCGACAAGGACGTGCTCTTTGCGGCCAACGCAGCGACGGTGGAAACGGCGAAATTCCTGCAATTCGTCCGAACTGTGGTCGCCACGGCGGACGATACCATCGTCACGACCAACAATGCCCATATCCTGAGGCTGAACCTCAAGAACGGCACCGCCCTGAACACCAACTAAATCGCGGACCGAGCACGGTTTGACCGCGCTCGGTCGTACGGCGTCGATCGGCGGGTTGGTCAAGGTCCAGGCTCAGCGCTCGCTGCAGGATTCGAACCGTGCGGCCAACGAGCGCGCTCTTGGCGGACGGTGATATGCGCGGTGCGCGCGATATCGTCGTCTTTTAGACGTGCGGGATTCGTTATCAGCGAAAAAAAATTGCTCCGGTTTCGGAAGCTCAGCCTGAGGCGGCTGAGCTGCCTGGAGTGCCGGGTGCGGCGCGCCAAGCCAAGACCTTCCCTCGGCCGGGCGCGTCCTCTATCGGCGGGACCGCCACCGGCGGGCCCGATCGGCCGTCAGGCTGCTTCCAACAGCCTGGGCCGCCCGATCGGTTGGCGTGGTCGTCTAGACCACCAGGTCATGCCAGACCGTCAGGTTCAGCGCGGCTGACACCGCGCTGTGATTGCCGGCGGCGTCCACTGCATCGCCGGTAAGCACGTGATTGCCGTCGGCGAGGGCGGCCGTCGTAAAAGACCAGGCGCCGCTGCTGTTGGCCGTCGTCGTGCCGATCCGGGTCGAGCCATCGAATATCTCGATCGTCATATTGGCTGCAGCACCGCCCTTCAGGGTGAACTGATCGACGCTGGTCGACGCACTATTGCTCATCGCATGACCGCTTGTGTCATAGGCCGTGAAGTTGGGCGCGTTTGGCGCGACCGTGTCCACGGTTACCTTCAGGGCCGAGGAGGCCGCACTGACATTGCCGGCCGTGTCGATCGCCTTGCTCGTGAAGTTGTGGTTGCCGTCAGACAGTGCCGCCGTGGCAAAGGACCAGGTGCCATCGCTTCCCGCGGTCGTGCTGCCGATCTGCGTGCTGCCGTCATAGATCTTGACGGTCAGGCCGGCTGTCGCCGCGCCCGCCAGCGTGATCTTGCTGGCATTCGTGATGCCGTCGCCGACGACATTGCTGTCAGGAGAGAACGACAACACGGCCGGTGCATCGGGCGCCATGGTATCGACCGCGACGTTCAGCGCCGTCGAGGCCGCGCTGAGGTTGCCGGCTGCATCCATGGCCTTGGCGGTGAGTGTGTGACTGCCGTCGGTCAATGCTGCGGTCGTGAACGACCATACACCGTTGCCATCGACCGATGCGGTGCCGATCTGCGTTGCTCCGTCGTAGATCTTGACAGTGCTGTTGGCCGCAGCACCGCCATCGAGCGTGATGTGGTTGGCATTGGTGTCCCCGCTGGTGATCAGGTGGCCGTCGGGCGCAAAGGCGGAGAAACCCGGCTTGTTGGGAGCCACCGTGTCGACCGTGACATTCAAGGCCGAGGACGCGGTGCTGTAATTGCCAGCCGTATCGACGGCCTTGCTGGTGAAGGTGTGCGTGCCGTCCGACAGCGCGGCCGTCGCGTATGACCAGAGCCCGCTACTGTTCGCGACGGCGGTGCCGATCACAATGCTGCCGTCGTAGATCTTGATGGTCGCGCCGGCCGCTGCCGCGCCATTCAGCGTAATCTGGTTTGCACTCGTGATACCGTCACCGACGACATTGCTGTCGGGAGAGAACGACTGCAGGGCGGGTGCATCGGGCGCAACGGTATCCACCGTGATGCTCAGGGCAGTCGATGCCGCGCTGAGATTGCCGGCCGCATCCATGGTTTTGGCGGTGAGCGTGTGACTGCCGTCGGCCAGCGCGGCGGTCGTAAAGGACCACACGCCGTTGCTATCGACCGATGCAGTTCCGACCTGCGTGGTTCCGTCGAAAATCTTGATGGTGCTGTTGGCGGCAGCACCGCCGCTCATGGTGATGTGGTTGGCGTTGACGGCACCGCCGGTGACCAGATGGCCATCGGGAGCGAATGCGGAGAAGCCGGGCTTGTTCGGCGCTACCGTATCGATTGTCACTTTCATGGCGGAGGACGCCGCGCTGAGATTGCCGGCCGTATCGATCACCTTGCTGGTGAACGAATGAGTGCCGTCCGACAGCGCGCTGGTTGCATATGACCAGAGCCCGCTGCTGTTGACGACGGCGGTACCGATCAAGGTGCCGCCATCGTAGATCTTGACGGTGCTGCCGATCGCTGCGGCGCCGTTCAGCGTGATCTTGTTGGCGCTGGTGATGCCGTCGCCAGCGATATTGCTGTCAGGCGAGAATGACAGCAGGACCGGCGTATCGGGCGCGACGGTATCCACCGTGACGGCCAGAGCCGTCGAAGCGGCGCTGAGATTGCCTGCAGCATCCATGGTCTTGGCGGTGAGCGTATGACTTCCGTCAGCCAGGGCTGCAGTCACGAAAGTCCAGACACCGTTGCCGTCGACGGTCGCGGTTCCGATCTGGGTGCTTCCGTCGAAAATCTTGATCGTGCTGTTCGGCAGCGCGGCTCCGTTCAGCGTGATGTGATTGGCGTTGGTGGCTCCATTGGTGACCACGTGCCCATCGGACGCGGTCCCGTAGAACGCGGGCTTGTTCGGCGCAACCGTATCGATCGTCACGCCGTATGAGGCGGACGTCGCACTGACATTGCCCGCCGCGTCGATCGCCTTGCTGCTGAAGCTGTATTTGCCGTCTGCGAGAGTCGCGGTAGTTAAGGACCAGAGACCGTCGTTGCCGGCAACGGCGGTGCCGATCAGATTGCCGCTCTCGTATATCTGCACGGTAATGCCGGCCGCTGCCGCGCCATGCAGGGTGATCTGATTGGCGCTGGTGACGCCGTCGCCCACGATGTTGCTGTCCGGCGTAATCGAAAGCAAGGTCGGCGCATTTGGCGCAGTCGTGTCGACGGTCACGTTCAACGCCGCGGAAGATGCGCTGACGTTGCCGGCGGAGTCGATCATCTTGCTCGTGAAGACGTGGGTACCATCCGACAGTGTCGACGTCGTGAATGACCACGAATTATCGGCCCCCGTGATCGCCGTTCCGATCTTGGTGCCGCCATCATAGATCACGATGGTGCTGCCGACGACCGCCGCGCCGCCGCTCAAGGTGATCTTGTTGGCGCTGGTGAGGCCATCCCCGACGACATTGGTGTCGGGTGAGAACGAGCCGATCACCGGTACCGAGGTCGTGCCGGGTGTCGTTACGGTGCTTGATACGTCAGTGCCGGTAACCGTGGTCGACGTCACGGCACCGAGCGCGTCTTTGGTTTTGACAGCGAAATTGAGATCGTTGATGGTCAGCGAGCCCGCACCGGAAACGACCTCGGCACCAAGTTCGATCGAAGCCAGATATTCGCTGGAAGATACGATGCCGAGGCTCTGGAGCTTGTTCAAGATCCCACTGAAGTCGATGCTGCCCGCAGGCAGGTCCGTATCGAGGACGACGGCGGTGTACGGGCGACCATTGTTGTCGCCATGATAGATCTTGGCGGAGATCGTGCCGTCCTGGTAGGTCCCGATCAGGTCGCCGAACGGCTTGACGTCGCCCTTGTGCAGCCAGACCATCACTTCGTTTGTGATGGTCGATGCTCCACCATTCGGCACGCTGGTCAGCCAGACGTCAAAGGAGACGTCGAAGCCATCCATGTTTCCCTGATAGGAAAGGTCGAAACTGGCGGTGAGCCCGGACAGGGAGCTCAGTTGGACCGGGAAGACGGCGCCGGGGGCAGGCGTCTGAACGTCGCTGAGAGGATTCGGTCCGAAGCTAATTTCGGGATAGGCACGCACGGTCGAGACGGCTTCGGTGACGAGTGGAAACGACCAGGTGAACGTCGTGTGGTCGGTGAGGTCGGCAGCCTTGTACGAGCCGGTGATCGAATAGTCCTTGGATCCGAGGCTCCCCGGATTCCAGACATTGTTGAAGATCACCCAGCCGTTCGCGACGGCGATCTCGCCAGATCCAACCAGCTGGCTATAGCCGGGCTGTAATGCCGAGACCGGAGCAGGCAAGCCAAAGTCGTAGGCGCTCAAATCGGAAAGATTGACGTCGCGCAGGACGAGCTTCTCGCCATTGGCGAAGGAAAACTGCACGTCGGAACCGTTCTGCGTTGCGAGCGACATCAATTGATCGAAGCTCGATATGCCGTAGCCGCCCAATTTGACGACGTCGCTGCTCGGTTTGAAATTCACGATCGCATCCGAGCCGTTGCCCGCTGTGACCTTGAAGATATCGGCTCCCGCGCCGCCAACCAGAACGTCATCGCCTGCGCCGCCATCGAGCGTTGCGCCAATCGCGCCCGCCACGATGATGTTGTTCAATGCGTTGCCTGTTCCCGAAGTCGAACCGTCGGACATCAGGAACAGATTTTCGACATTGTCGGAAAGGGTGGCCGCACCCCAATATTCGGCGTAGACGGTGTCTACCCCTTGGCTCGCCTGCTCCGTGATCGAGGATGCCGAATCCCAGAGAAAATACGTATCGTCGCCGGCGCCGCCGATCAGAAGATCGCCGCCTGAACCCTGGAACTGATCATTCCCGGAAGTGCCAATCTGAGTTTCCGAAGCTGTCGTGCCTGCGGGCCAGTTGTCTGGCGTCTGAGAGATTGGAAGCACCAATCCGTTCGCGGTAACGTAGGTAGCCATGCGCCTCTCCTTGAATTTCTCGGCGCAAAAAGCCACTCATTTGCAAATTTCAGCTTGGTGTGACCCTCAAGATTTACAACAAATAGTCCAAATATGAATCGTCGCGCTCAACGTTAGTAGGCGCTACATCAGTCAATAATCTGTTCAGAATTTGGCGTCGACGGTTCTTGCAGGCGCAAATAATGAGCATGCTATTGCGCAGACACTGCGGGCGAATGGAAATGTTTCGTCACAAAGCTGTCGTGCAAACAGCTGCGATTCCGCACTTTTGTTGATGCGAGTGGAAATAATGCCGCGTTCTTTCTCGGAAACGCGGATTTTAGCGTGTTGCCCGATCAGCTGATCGCACAATGTAGTCTACTGCCGCCTCGTTCGTTTGAATGAGGCGATTGAAAACCGCGACACGAAGACGCGTGTATTCCCCGCCGAAAAATTGAGCAGTGGGTCCGCGAGCGGGACGCACCGTCTTTCGCCGAGCTGTTTCGCGTTTCATCAAACGAGGTGAAGAATTTACGAGGGAGCCGGCCTGAACAGGCTGCTAAATCGTCGTGATTCTGTTTTCGATCTCCGTAACAATACGGGGGACGTATCCGTGAACCGCTGCTCGGGATGCGTCAGGGCACCGCGGATGCGGCAGGTGACGAATTGCTATCACCGAAGCTGCGGCGAGATCTTCTCCGCGACCAGCGCTGCTCCGATGTCCGTCAGATGGTCACTGTCGAACAGCAGCGGCACGCCCGGGGCTGCGTAGGTCATGCAGCTTCTGTCGGAGCCGGAACAAACGGCATCAGCAAGCGATACGTAGGCGATCCCATGCTTGCGGGTGAAGTCGGCCATCTGGCGATCCAGAGCGAGCGAATCCGCCGTCAGGGAACGTGATGCAAGCCCGGGGTCGTGGGTCTCGATGGACTTCGCCAGCAATCTCGGCAGGCGCGACGCATATTCGGGCATCGGACCGATCACGATGGACTCGATTCCATGCCGCCGCAGCTCCTCCACGGTCTGCAGCAGATCCGCCAGCCAGTCCCTGTTCCAGCCGGGCCCTTGGCCGAGGCGTCCGACGTTCCATCGCGCCACCAGCCAGGCCTTGGTGATCTTGCGCGTCTTCGAGATCTCCTCGAAAGCGAGATGATTCAGTCCGCTGCATGCCTCGCTTGCAGCAGGCTGAAGTGCGATCGTCGGCGGACAACCAACGCCCGAGAGCTGAAGGACATTCGCGTCGGGAAGAGCCTGACGCAGTCCGGAGGAAAGGGCGGCCGCGTGACTGTCGCCGATCAGGAGATAGTTCGGTCGGCCCGGAATGTCCGGCAGGCAGGCAGTCCGGTCGAAGCGCTGAAACGGCGTGTCGCGGTCGAGAAAACAGCTGCCTTCGCGAAACTGCTTCTTTTCATCGTAGTCGAGATATCGCGCGACGGCCAAGGCGTCGGGTGAGAAGCGCTGCTGGAAGCCGCCGGTATAGCTCAGCACCCCGGCTGCCAGCAGCAGCGCCAACGCCGCAACACCGGAACCCAGGACGACGGTTTTGGAAGAGACGAGCCGGCGATTTCGCGTCGTCCGCTCGACGATCCACCAGGACAGAAACGCGCAGATAAACGATGCGACGAAGACAGCTCCGCGCGTTACGAAGCGGGAGTCGCTATGCACCAGCAGGAAGTCGGTGCGTTGAAGCACCATGAGAGGCCAATGCCAGAGATAGAGCGAGTAGGAGATCAGTCCCACGAACACGACAGGACGCATCGACAACAGTCGTCCGACCAGGCTGCCGCCCGTCTCGCCAGCCAGCATGATGAGGGCGGCGCCCAGACAAGGGGGAACGGCCGCCAGTCCCGGAAAGCGCGTGTACGGCCAATAGAGAATCATGGGGAGCGCGATCAGCGCGAGCCCAGCGCCGGCCGTCAGGTTTCTCTGCAATTCGGTTCGAGGTGATGGTCCGATCTTGAGCGCAAGCAGCGTACCCAGAAGAAGCTCCCAGGCGCGCGTCGGAAGGAGATAGAAGGTGGCAATCGGAGCAACATAGGTGCCCCATATGCTGATGGCCAATGAGACAACAAAGATCGCGAGCACGGCCACGGCGTGCCGTCCGGGAAACCATCGATGGATGGCAACAACCAGAAACGGAAACAGAAGATAGAACTGCTCCTCGACCGCGAGCGACCACGTGTGCAGCAGGGGCAACTCTTCAGCTGAGACCGCGAAATAGTCCGATGTGGCCCAGAAGTAGATATTCGTGACGGATGCGATCGCTGCTCCAAGCGCCTTCGCATAGGCGTTGATCTCGCTCGGGACGAATTTCCAGACGACGGCCGCCGTGGTGAAAGCCAGCACGACGGCATAGGCCGGAAATATCCGTCGCAGCCGGTGCTCGTAGAATCGCGCGATGCTGAACTTTCCCTGCTCGGCCTGCGCAAGGATGTTCGAGCTGATCAGGTAGCCGGAAATTACGAAAAAGACGTCGACGCCAACGTAGCCTCCGCGAAGAAACGATTGGGCAACGTGAAAAATCAGCACCCCAACGACAGCGACGGCCCGCAGGCCGTCGATGTCGGGGCGGTACCGGACTTCGGACGACGACATCAACAGACCGAGCGCAGGTTGTCGACGATCCGGTCCCAGCGAAGCCGCGTGTCGGTGGTGTGACGCGCTCCCGCCTTCAAACGCTGCCGAAGCTCCCTGTCGGATGCGGCAAGCTTCAGGGCGTCCGCCAGTGCGCGAGGATCGTTCGGCGGCACGAGAATCCCGTCCTCCATGTGCGTGACGATGTCCGGAATGCCGCCAACCCGGCTTGCAATCACGAAGCGGCCGTTGGCGAAGGCCCCCGCGAGAACGCCGCTCTGCGTCGCGCTCAAATACGGCAGGACGACGCAATCGGCATCCACGATCGATTCGACCAGCCCCTTTGCCGGAACGAACGTGTTGAGCACCTCGACACCCGGAATGCGCTCGTAGCGTTGCTGGAAGCGATCGATCTCGGGTCCGCGTCCGGCGATACGGAGCCTGAAGTCGATGTTCTCGTCCTTCAGGATCTCCGTAGCCTCGCACAGCACATCCACGCCCTTGTATTCCTCCATGCGGCCAAAGAACAGGACGCTGAACGGAGCGGCAGGGGTTTCGGTAGCGTCCCCGTCGGACAGGATGACGCCATGTTCGGTGATATGAACCTTTTGTCCGGGGAAGTTGTGGTTCGCGACATACTCGTCGTAGCAATATCGTCCGTGAACCAGAACGACGTGAGCCCGCCCGCGGACATAGCGGCGAAAGCGATCGAGCCGGCCAGCGATCGCCGCATCGCGTCCTGAATGCGGCACCGGATCGTGTACGGTCAGAACGATCTTGCAGAACGGCCGGGCGACGGTGACCACGCAGGCGCAGATGATCGACTTGAGCAGGCCGGAAGCTTCTTGAACGAAGAGTTCGTTAGGGCGCGATCGAAGCATCCCGAAAAAAATTCGGAATACATCGAGGATCGAATTGAGCCCGACATGCTGTATGGTGACATTGGCGGCGACAGGCATCTGGCGGTCGCTGAACTCGCTCTTCAGTCGCTTCAGATCGATGAACAGCCTGACGGGACCATGACGCGACAGCGCATTGGCGAAAAGCAGCGAGTACTCCTGGAAATGCGGTGCGATCACCGAGATGCGTTTCATCGAGTTACTCTGCTGGAAATCATCTGCAAGCGTGAGAAGCGAGTTATCATTGGCGATGCGAGGCCTGCGTCCTCTCGGGAAGTTGTGCGGCGAGCTCGACCGAATCGATCTTCCGTTCAGGTGGCTTGCGGGAGCTGAACAGCCCAGCAAGAAGCCCCCAGGCATAGGTGTTCCACATCGTGAAGGAGTAGAGACCGAGCCGAAGCGACTTTCTGCGCACAACCAGCAGCAGCAAGGGCAGCACGAGGAGGGTCAGGGCCAAGTGGGGATACAGAAAACCGAGTATGATCAACGCCGCCCACCAGGCGATCACGGCAATGCTGTTCCTGATATGGCTGAGGTGCCGGACGACCAGTGACAGATGCGGCCTGCCGATCGCGCCGCGCAGGACCTCGCCATGCGCCGCGGCGTAGCCGGACTTCAACCGTCGCCACAGCAGCTTGAAGCTTCCGGTCGTATGACCGTGGTGATCGACGGCCGGAACGTCGATCCGGGCAAGTTGCCAGCCCCGTTCGCGCAGTCGCGCGCCGAGCTCGAATTCTTCGAAGGCGTGAAGATTGCGGTCGGCGAAGTAGCCGAGCTCCTTGAGCGCGGACATGCGGTAGAGGCCACCGCAATCCAGCCGATCGACCGCACCCGGCCGCCAGTTGGCGTCAGCCTGCACCGTGTTGGCGCGGATCCTGTACTCCTCGGTATCGGTGTTGACCTCGCGAACGCGGCCACCGACCGCGGCGAACCCGGAATTGGATTCAAGAAAAGAGATTCCGGCCGGGAGGAATGCGGGATCGAGCACCATGTCTCCGTCCAGCAGGTAGAAATAGTCACCTTCGGCATGCTGGAAGGCGAGCTGCGCGCCGGTGCCGCAGGAGCGCTCCGAAGGCGTTGCGAGCTGATAGATCCTCACGGGAAACTGTCTTGCGATCTCGATCGTACGGTCAGTCGAGCCACTGTCAGCCAGGATGACCTCGCCGCCGAAAGGTCGAACGGCTTCAACGGCGCTCCCTAGCGATGCGCCGATGTGGCTTTCCTCATTCAAGGCCTTGATGCCAACCGAGACCTTCATGAAGCCTGCTCCTCGTCGACGCGCTCGCGTGGCTGCGCTTGAGCGGCTTCCGGCGAAGCTGCGAGCGGCCCGGCGCCATCAGAGCCGGCGGCAGACTGGCGATGCCGCCAGCGCGCCGCCTCGCGCCAGATCCAGGCTGCATAGACGGCTTCGCCAACCAGAATTCCTGCAATGGACCAGAGAGGGCCGCCCCAGACGAGCAGTGCGATAACTGCCAGTACCGAAACCCCCGACGAAATCATGCTGGCATAGGCAAGCTCGCGAAACACGCCGCCCGCCTGGAGCAGAACGCTGTCGGCGGTTCGCAGCGATCGCGTTCCCGCAACTGCCATCCACAACGCGGCCGCGACGGCCAGGTAGTTGATCGCATATCGCTCCGGAAAGATCAGGCGCGGAGCGAATATGATGAGAGCGGCCGCGGCTAGCGCGGTCAAAGCCCAAATTCCGATCATGGCGATACGGAATGTGCGCAGAGAATGCAGCGCGCCGCCGAAATTGCCGGCGTCGAGCTGGCGCGCCATCTGCGGACGCTCGAAGTCGGTCAGCGCGTTCATGACGACGCTGATCGGACGGATCAGCAACGCGCTCGCCGACAAGGGCGCGAACGCAGTCGGGCCAAGAAAGAAGGTGACAATGTAGGCGTGCGCGTTGGCAGTCGCCTCTGTGGTCACCACGCCGGTCAGCGACCAGCTCGAATGCCGGCGCCAAACTTCCCGATAGCGAGGAATGTCGCGGAAGGAAAGTTTGACGAATTGCTGGACGAGATAGGAGCCTCCGAACGGAATCAGACTCAGTATGGCGCTCGCCATCAACGCTGCGTTCGGCAGATAAAGGTCGGAGGATTTCGTAAGGTAGATGGCGCTGAGTCCCGCGAGCAGTGCGAGGCTGTACAGCAGATCGGACATGGTTGCCCTGATCTGATGTCCGGTGACGTACGCATAGGCCCGGCCGAACCAGCGCAGCAGCGCGAAAGCGCCGTATCCCGCGAACAGCGCGGCCGCGCCATGCGCGACGCCAAGCGCCTCTCCCAGGGCCCAGAAGACGAAGAACGCGGCCGCCGCAAGCGCGAGGTTGGTCGCGAAAAGGCAGCGCAGCATCGTTTGTCGCTGCTCGGCGGATCCTTGAGTGACCAGCACGGGAAGCGGTGCGCAGAACAATGCGCTCCAGACCCCGCTGCTGAACTGGGAGGTGACCAGAAGGAAGGCGAAGCTGCCGAACGACTTGATGTCGAGGACGTGCAGAAGCTGCAGCGAAAGAACGAACTGGCTGCCCGCGGTTGCAATCGGTCCGATCGCTGCCAGGCCGTACCGAAGCGCCTTTTCAAGGCCGGAGTTTTGTTTGCTGCCCTCGCTCAAGAGTCAGTCAACCATGCAGGCTGGGCACAGCAGCCGTGGGCGCGGATTGCGCCGAGCGTGCAGACGCCAGAATCAATGCGATTGTGAACATCAGGAGGATCCCGACGATGGAGTCACGATCCAGCACGCTCGTTTCCGTGAGATTGTGTCCGACGCAGAAGATCAGGAAGGATGCCAGCAGACCACGCTGACTGCGGGGGATCGATCCGGAGCCCAGGTTCGCGAGCGGAATGATGACGGTCGACAAGACCACCATGACGAGCCCTGGAAGCCCGGTCTGACAGAGCAGGTCGATGTAGCCGTTGTGTCCGATCGCGACGAGGGCGACCCAGTCCGTCTCTCTGACGTAATGGTACAGGGGACTTTTGTTGCCGCCGATATTCCAGAACGATCCATAGCCCGAGCCGAGGAGCCAATGGTCCTTCCAGTAAGAGAGCAGCGTCGACCAGATATGCACGCGTCCCGTGAATGCATCCGGCCGGCTGAATATCGCCTGGATGTCGCTCCAGTAAGCGATCGCCATACCGACGATCACCAGAATCGTACCCAGTAGGGCCGGCAGGAGCAGCGGTCGAAATCTCGGATTGTAGGCCTGGAACACCCATCCGGCTGACAAGGACAAAACGATCATGCCTATCGATGTCTTTGCATGCGTCTTGTACAGGAAAAACGCGCTGCCCAGGATGACCGCCCAGCGAATCCAGGTCTTTATCGAACGAGCGTCAAACAGAAATACGGAAATGGTAAGCGCGCAGACGGCGCCGGCGAAGTTCTTCTGCGTCAGAACTCCTTTCCAGTTTCCGACCAGTTCGGGATCGAGGCCAAATCCCTCGACGTCCAGCTGCTGGTGGATGCCGACCGACGGCAGCAGAACGACGGACAGGAAATTGATCGCGAGAATCACGATCATCATCTCCCGGAAGATGAGAATGGTCCTCGCATAACCCAAAATGTCCACCATGCTGAACACGGTGAGCACGATCATCGTCGTCAGCAGGAGACGGCGCATGGCGATGTCGGGATCGACCGCCCAGGTGAGGCTCAGCCAGAACCACAGCAGCGTGAGTCCGAGGCTTAACGGGAGCGGGAAGAGGCCGCGAGGATTGGCCGCAACACGCGCCGCAGTCAGCGCCGCGATATAGATACCCGTGAAGGCGAGTTGCCTGAGAACGCTTCCTTCACCTGTGTAGGGCAGTGTCTTCAGCGTCAGATACGGGCCGGCCACCATCAAGCCCAGCAGTGCGTACATCGTCAGGCTGGCGATGGGCACCGAAGGCGGCGCAGGTCTGCGGTGAAGAGCAATCGAAGCGCTTCGTTCGGATTGAATGGTCATTCCTGCCGGACGTCGGTTGGCGTGTGGATCAGCAATACTGAAGGCAAAGGCCGCCTGATCGTCGTAACCATGCTGCGTCAGGCAAGCGGCTCTACTCGATACTACCGGGATGTTTGTTGCGGTGCAATGTCGGCGCCAATATGGTTGCCACTACAGTTTATGCGTCCCCTTTGAAAGATCCACGAGTGGTCTTTACCATGCCCTGCTACTCCATCCGCATCGCCATTCTGGTCATCACGTTCCTGATAGCTGCCTGCCAGACGCCCGTGCGGGCCGGCGGAACGTGCATTCTTCGACCAGAACCGATCCGGCTTCGCTCGGAAGTTGTAAACTGGAACATCGAGCTCCGCCAAGGCGAGGAATGCGTGCAGGGGCTCCGTTGGTCCACCCTTCTGATTGATCAAGTTCTCGTCTTGAATCAGCCGAAGTTTGGCCGCATCGCGATCAACGGTCCGTCGTTCCGCTACATCGCCGGCTCCTCGAACGAGTCCGACACCTTCCGGTTGCTGGTGAAGGGGAGTGCGCTTCGCGTTCAGGGAGAAACGACGATCGAGGCTACGATCAATATCGGCGATGCTCCGTCCCGAACGCGCCGCTGGGAGCCGGCAGCGCGCTGATGCTTCCTACTTTGAGGGTTCCGCGTTGGCGCTCTGGGTAGAGCCCATTAGGGCAAGCGTGTTCTTGGAGAAGTTTCCATACAACAAGTCGTTGCCGAAACCGCTGAGATGATCCGCATCGAAGAATAGCGGCTTTCCGTCGCGGAAAGATGTGCAGGTCTGATCAGGGCACAGGAGCGGGAAGGGATCCCAGACCGATATCTTCGAATTCTTGGCGGTGAGCTCGGTCATCGCGGCCAGGATCGGTGTGCGCAACTTCTCGAGGTCTTGACGGCTCATGTTGAAGCCTGGGGCGCAAACGGCATTGTCCCGGTTGAACCAATCGGAGCAACGAAACGGAGGAGTCCGGAATATCGGCTTGGGCGCCTCGAATTCAACGCGTGCGCCGAGCTGGGTGATCGGAGCGAGGAGCTGCATGGCTTCCGCCACGACCGCTGCCTGGTTCTGGGCTGCTGGGGTCGATGCCTTGCCCTCACCGTCGATATCGCCCCACTGATTGCCGAACCGCGGGAGCCGCAGGCTCGGAAGGAAAACGAGATCGTGCGGCTTGATCGCGTCTTTCAGATATTGCGCGATGACCTGATGAGATTTCCTGCAGTCGCTGTCGTGCTCGGCGATCGGCCGATCGAGCGGAATGAACGCGCAGCCCTCGTGCGAGTAGACCTTGACGGTGGTGCCGGTATCGAGCGCGAATTGGCGTACCATCGTGGTGTAGGCACTGGCATGGGAGTCGCCAACGACATAGACGATGCCGGCAGAGAGCGCTCCCTGACACTCGGTCGGTTTCCAGACCGTCAGCGGGACGCCGCCTTCCACGACGTCGGATCGCACGATCCTGCAGTCTTTCACAGACGCCACGCTCTTGCGGGCCAGCGGATACCAGACGTCGGTATTGCCGGTGACACTGAGCGTCAGCTTCGATTTATACTTGAAGACGGCGGCTGTGGCCCCCGTAATCACCAGAACGACGGCAAGCGAGGCAGGGATGAACTTCGCGACGGACAGGCGCTTCTGCCACTGAAACTTTCGAGCGGGCTGCTCGACGATCTCGTAGGAGGCGATCGCCAGAAGCGCGGCGATTGCGACGGCCGCGAGACAGGTCTGGATCTGGTCCAGCCCGACCGTCCAGCGAAACAGCACGAAGGTTGGCCAGTGCCAGAGATAGAGCGAATAGGAGATCTTTCCGACGAAGACGGGAGCCGGTCTCGCAAACTTCGCCGGCAATGCACGCTCGGGTTGCGCCACGATGAACGCAATCAGGCAGGCCGTGCCCGCAACGGGAACGAGGGCCGCCGGAAACGGCGAGAATATCGTGGCCGGAATTGCGAAAGAGACGGCGACCAGAAGCAATCCGGTGATAAACCCGAGATTGTATTTCTGCGGGCTCAGCGCGCTGATGTGCGGCGCCCATGCGTTCATCGACAAATACAGCACGACACCGGCGCCCAACTCCCAGAAGCGCGCCGGGATGAGGTAGAACGCGTACTCCCAGCGATACCAGGTCAACAGTCCGCACAAGGCGAACGAGATGACCGAAAGAGCCGATATGACGGCGACGGCGCGCGTCGTCTTGGCGCCTGGCCGCTCGTGATGGAAGAAATAGATCAGGATCGGGAACAGGAGATAGAACTGCTCCTCGACGCCGAGGGACCACGTGTGGACGAACGGGTTGAAGGCGGCCCTCGGCGAGAAATACTCGTCGTTATTGAGCGCCAGCACGATATTGCTGCCGCCGAAGAAGGCTGCGAGGCCCGTCTTCGCCAGCATGTTGCTCAGCCATGACGAGGGAATGAACAGCGTTCCGACAACGGCGGTGACGACCAGGCAGAACACCAGCGCAGGCATGATGCGCACGATGCGCCGCGCGTAAAAATGTCCCTGGAACTGGAACAGACTGTCGAACCGCGCGCCGGCGACCGATCCGGTGACAACGAAGCCCGAGATGACGAAGAAGATGTCGACGCCGAAATATCCACCCGGCAGAAAGCTTTCGTGCAGGTGATAGAGAAGCACCGACAGGACTGCGACGGCCCGGAGCCCGTCGATACCGGCAAAATATCTTGCTTTTGCGCTCATGATCCTACTCAGCGGCCTGGCTCACGGCGCGACGGCCAGCGCGAAGGTCCCGCAGAGCACGAAGCACCGGCTTCTCGACAAAAATGTGGGCGAGCACACCGGCGACAACTGCGATGATTGCGGTCGACAGGAAAAGAGGAATCGGGGGGATCCAATGTGACGCAAGGCGAGCATTGAGCAGCGCTACGACCGTAATGACGGGTGAGTGCACCAGATAGATCGAATAAGTCGCGTCGCCGATCTTGAGCAAGATCGGCGAAAAGCTCCAGTTATGCTGCCGCTCGCCCAAGGCGCCGCCCAGCAGGATCAAGGCGAAGGGCACCGCGAGCGTCAGCAGAACAAGCGGATCCTTCTGGGTGACGCCGATCCGGCCGCCTGCAAGGGTTGAGGCTGTCAGGACCAGGAGGACCAGACCCAGGGCCAGCAGCGGAACGCCCCACCGCTGGTCGGTGACTGTGAAAGCGAAATACGTGCAGACGCCGATCAGAAAATAGGCGCACCACATGTCGTTCCACATCTGGAGCAATCCCGGCTCGTGTCCAAGAACGAGGCTGTTGACCAGAATCGACACGGCCCAGGCGACGAGCACCACGGTGCCCAGCAGCCTATTCAGGATCAGAGTGCAGAAAACGGCATAGAACGCCATTTCATAGAACAATGTCCATGCCACTTGCAGCGGCAGGCTCAGCGGCTCGGCGAGTTTGACAAGAGCATAGGCGGAAAGCAGGTTTTCCGTGTTCCACGAGAAGTTGGGGTGCCCGATGCCGCGGTAGGCGGCGATCAGGAAGAGGGTCAGGAAAATCCAGTAAACCGGATAAACCCGCACAAATCTTTTCCAAAGATAGTTTCCAAGTCTGGCGGGTTTGCCCACGTCCTTCACGTGAGCAAACATGATGATGAAGCCGCTCAGAACGAAGAAGAAATTGACGCCGAGCCATCCCTTCGAAGCCACCGCACCGAATAGGCTGAGGCCGCCATACTCGGGCTGCGCCAGGATCAAGTGCGTGTGGTAAATGGCGACGGCAACGGCTGCCAGCCCGCGCATGACTTGCACGGACTGGAGTGCCTTCTTTGCCGGATGAGACGGTCTGTCACGTCCGGCGGACTCTTCTGGCGTCAACATTCCACTCCTATCACGCCGGCTTAATCAAGTCGGCACGGGATATGCCGGAGGTTCCAAGCCCAGCATGATGATGCCCGCGCGCCGGAATGTAACGGCTCTGCGCGAGGCCTCGAGCGGACTGAACCACCGTTGCGCCCAGCCATTTGCCCATCGCTGCAACCTTCGTGCCGACGCCGCGCGTCTCGAGGCTCTTCAGGAGCCCAAGAACGGGACGTTCCACAAAGAGGTGCGCCAGAACGCCCGCGGCGACGGAACCCACGCATGTGACTGCAAACAGAACCATTGGCGGCATCACTCCTGCTGCAAACTTGTAGTTCAGCAAAGCGATCATCGTGATAGCGGGAGAATGTACCAAATAGATGGCATAGGTCGCGTCTCCGAGGTTTAGCAGCACGCGCGGTGGCTTCCAGCCATAGCGCTGCTCCGCCAGGACGCACCCCAGGAGGATCATCGCGAACGGCAGTGCAATCGAGATCATCATCCACGGATGTGTCTGTGCGTACTCCATCTCCCTGATATAGCCGCGAAGCATCACGAGCAGCAACAGCGAGCCCATGATCAGGAGCGGTAGCGCCCAGCGTCCGTCCATCTTGCGATAGAGCAGATAAACGAGCATGCCGACCACAAAATAGGCATTCCAGATATTCAGAAGCCCCCACTCGACATTTCCGAGAACCAGGCTGCTGAAGGTGACGCATAGCATCCATGCCGACAGCACGGCGATTCCGATCGTGCGATTCACCAGCAACACAATGAAGACCGCGTAGAACGTCACCTCGTAGAACAGCGTCCATGCGACCTGAAGCGGAAGGCTGAATTGATCGCAAAGTTTGACGAGCGCAAAAGCGGTCAAAATATTGGCACTATCCCATGAGAAGTTGGGGTGGCCTATCCCGCGATACGCGGCAGCGAGGAAAAAGGTCAGGAATATCCAATAAACCGGATAGACCCGGGAAAATCTCTTCCAGACATAATTGGATATGCGATCCGGCCGGCCCACGTCGTTTGCGTGCGCAAACATGATGATGAAGCCGCTGAGCACGAAGAAAAAGTTCACACCGAGCCAGCCCTTTGTGGCGATGCTCGGCAGGATGGTGAAGCCGCCGTATTCGGGTCTTGCTAGGATGACGTGTGCGTGAAATATCGCAACTGCTACCGCGGCGAGGCCGCGCATGACTTGGACCGAAAGAATTGTCGTTCTGGGCTTGGACGCGGCGGCGTCAGCCGGTCTCGCTCCCCTGATTGCTATCGTCATGTACTAACTCCTCGTACTTTAAAATCATGCCTTCATAAGTAATCGCGTTTGCCAGGTGGCGCGCGCGATCAGTCCACGTCACATAATGAGCTGGGTCGTCGAGTAGCCGCAGGATCTCGCGGGCGAGCGCCTTGTCGTCGCTGGGATCGACGGCGATGCCGCATGCTGTCCCGTCGGCGGCGGTAATGCCCTCGATCTGAACGGGAACGTTGGAAACAACCAGTGGCAATTGCAGCTTCGCAGCCTCGATCAATCCGAGGCTGTGTCCTTCAAACCAGCTCGGCTGCACGAAGACATCGCCTTCCGAGAGCAGCTCGAGCGCTTCCTTCCGGGAGCGATGCCCGGCAAATTCGATGCGGTCCGTCACGCCGAGTTCGTCAGCGAGCGTCTTCAGCATGGCCTCCTCGGGGCCGGTGCCGACAATGATGATCTTGACGTCCGGCATGTGCACGGCTGCGCGCACCAGAACGGGATAATTCTTTTGTGGGAACAGGCGCCCCGTTGCCACGACGCGCCGTCCGCGCGTCGTCTTGCGCTCGCGCACGGCGGAAAGCGTTGTGAGCAACGTCTCGATCTCCGGCGGGAGCGCGTTGTGAATGGTTCGCCGCTTGGCGACATAGGCGTTCGGCTTGCCGTTCAGCGATTCTCCGACCGCGTCCGAAACGGTGACGACTGTCTGCACGTTCGGCCACGACCCGACCCAGCCGTCGATTGTGTTGAGGATCCGGCTGTGGGTGCCTACGGGAGAATGATGCGAGATGACGATTCGTGTCGATGCGCCTGCGAGCCTTGCTGCGATCGGAGCAAGGACATTGGCTGCCGGCATCGCCGTGAAAATCATGTCCGGCGCATTCTTGCGCAGCAGCCTTACCAGCGACATCAGCATCTTGATCTGGGCGCCAATCGCCGTCGGCCGGCGAGGGATGACGTATTGCCAGGGCAGATGAGGAGAGGTCTCGCGGACTTGCGCGCGATAGGGGTAGAGCGCCATCAGCCGTACGTCGAAGCCCCGGGCCCGGAAGCCTTCGGCCAGATTGGCCCAGATTTCCTGAACGCCTCCCGCGGAAGAGTGAGAGAGGAGAAAAACGATCGACTGCGCGCTCATTGGGCAAACCGCCGGCTAGGTGTCGGAGCCTCGTCAGATCACCTGCTAGAGCCGTTACGAGTCCGGGGCACACATATTCTGGAAGAACTTGAGTGGCTTGATCCGTACCATGGTCCGCCAGAAAGAAAAAGAGACTCTCGGCCCCGTTTCCGCCCGGCTTGTGCGCTCCATGGCATGGGAATGGCATCGCCGGAAGGATCGTGGCGGGCCGTTCCCGTTAACTTCCGTCTTGATTGTCCGGTTTTGGATTAAACCGGCTGGCCAAGGTGTCATATACGTGCAAACCGTCAGTGGCCGAACATTGTTCGAGAGTTCTTTGTTGATGAAGGTTCTTATCCTTGGAGGCAGTCCTGCGCGCCCAGGCGGTGTTGAGGCATTTTGCAGTCGTGCCCATGATGCGATGAATTTGGACGCGCGGCTCCAGGTCGACTGGCTGCCGGTAAATACGGCCTATCTGAGGCCCGCAACTTCCGTCCGAGCCTGGCAATCACTTCGCACCTTCTGGCGGCGGCGTCATGAAGGCTGGAGCGCCGTGTGGCTCCAATATGTGAACCTGGCGGATCTGGCTTTTCTGGTCGCGGCGAGAGCGATGGGTTTCAAGGTCGTGGTCACGCCACATCTCGGGGCCAATTGGAAATCCACGCGGATCGCCATGCTTCGCACGTTGAGCCGCGCACTGCTCGGCCTGTCGAGCAAGTTTGCATATTTGTCCGAGACCCAGCTTCAGGAGCTGGCGTTGCCTGTCGGCGTGCCACGATGCCGCATTCACACTTTTCTGCCACGTTCGATTGGCACGCGACAACTCGTCGTCGAGAGAAGGGCAGGCCGCCAGGGTCTCAAGCTGATCCATGCCGGCCGGCTCTCGCACGAAAAGGGCAGCTTTCTGTTCCTCGAAGTCTGCGCCAGGCTGAAGCAGCGTAACCTGGCCTTCACTGCGGAAGTCATCGGAGGCTGCGATGACCAGACGCGGATGGCGCTGAACGAGCGGATCGCCGAATATGGCATCAAGGAGAATGTTACGCTTTTTCCGGCAATGGAAGAAGAAGAGCTGATGAAAAGGCTCGCGGCTGCGGATTTTCTGATTCACCTTTCGATATTGGATTCATTCCCTTTGATCGTTCTCGAAGCGCTCGCGGCGGGCGCCTATCCGGTTTGCATAGATTTGCCCGGCGCGCGGAAGATGACGCAAGATTACTGTGGGCGGGTTGTCTCTCCGAACAACGCTGTTCAGGCAGCTGTTGACATTCTTTGCCAAGGCGACTTGGAAGTCGCGAGGGGCGAGGCCGACACAGCCAGAAACAAGGTCTTGGATGACTATGACTGGGGCACCTGCGTCCGCTTGCTCGAAAACTGTATCGAACAAGATTGAGACCGGATGGACGTGTTTCTGTTTATGATAGTTTGCGAAACCATTTGATGCCCCACCCTGTAGGACAGTTGGTCGACATCGGCGGCGTCAGCGTGCTTTCCTCGGACATTGAAGAGTTCGTGGCGCGATTTGACGCGTCGATGGCGGCTCAACAGCCGATGAAGGTCGCGTTCCTGAACGCCAATCTGTTCAACTTCACGCGCTCCGATCCGTTCGTTCTCCACATCCTGAGGGAGTTCACCGTCCTCAATGACGGAGTTGGATTGAATCTTGCTAGCGCGATCCTCAAAGGGGCGGTTTTCCCGGCGAACATGAATGGAACGGATCTCATTCCGGCGGTTCTTTCTATGACGACGCACCGGTTGCGGATATTTCTCGTGGGGTCTAGGCCGTCCTCCGTCCAACGGGCGTCGGAGGTCATCGCAGCCATGTGGCCTCGGCACACAATCGTCGGGTGTCAGGATGGTTATTATGAACAAGCCGAGGAAGACGAGATCGTCGAACGGATCAAATCATCAAACCCTGATCTTGTGCTGGTAGGACTTGGAAATCCGAGGCAGGAAGTCTGGATTGCCAAGCACATTCCTTATGCATGCCCTCGCGGGTTCGCCGTTGGTGGGCTGTTCGACTTCGTCTCGGGCGCGGTTCCTCGCGCGCCGGCCGTGCTGCGGGCGCTCAGCCTGGAGTGGTTGTTTAGGTTACTCTACGAGCCCCTTCGTCTGTGGCGTCGGTACTTGCTGGGGATACCTGTGTTTATCGCTCGTGTGACCGGGGAAGCGCTCGGCAGGGCAACCCGGTGGGGAAAACGGATATGGCCGTAAAACGACTGATGCTGGTCGCGTCCGGTGGTGGACATTGGGTCCAGCTGTCGCGCCTTAGTCCCGCCTTCGAGGGACACAAGGCCTTGTATGTGACCACAATGGAAGGAGCCGAGGCTCCGTCCGGTGCGACCCCTGTGGCCGTCGTGACAGACGCCTCGCGGAGCCATCCTGCGAGCTTTGCGGTGCTGTTTGCCCAGATGATCTGGATAATTGCAAAATTTCGTCCCGACGTGATCGTGACGACGGGCGCAGCACCCGGATTGGTTGCAATTCAGGTGGGCAAAGTGCTAGGGGCGCGAACCGTCTGGATCGACAGCCTGGCGAATTCGGAACGTATGTCGCTATCGGGAAAGCTCGCCAGACGCTATGCAGATCTGTGGCTTACGCAATGGCCTCATCTCGTGGAAAAATACCCCAACCTTTCTTCCTTCGGGGCGGTACTGTGATTCTGGTTTCTGTCGGCACCCAATTTCCTTTCGATCGCCTGATTAGTACCGTGGATATGTGGGCGGTCGAGAACGGAAGAACCGACGTCATGGCGCAGACCGGACCGTCGGGCTACACGCCTCGGGCGCTCAAATGCTTTGCCATGATGAGCCCGGACAAGTTTCGCAAGCTCCAGGCCGAGGCTGAGCTGATCGTCGCCCATGCCGGCATGGGCTCGATTTTGACGGCCCTTGAGTTCAGGAAGCCGATCATCATCATGCCGCGTGATCACACGCGCGGCGAGCACAGGAACGCGCATCAGTCGGCAACCGCTGCGCGTTTCGAGAATACACCAGGTCTCTACGTGGTGAGGGACGAAGCCGAACTCCTCGACCGGTTGAACCATCTCAGCGATATGGTTGCATCCCAGGGCGTTTCCCGGAAGGCTCCGGAGGAATTCGTATCGCGGCTTCGCGCTTTCATCGAAGAAGAGAGACCGAGCTCTAGGGTCTGGACACTGCCATGGCGCCGAAACGAGTCGAGCGCGGCCAAGCGGTAAAAAATCCTCACAGGAAGCGTCGTGGTGTCGTGCGCCTGATCGCCGCTCAGGCGGCGTTCGCCTGCGTCGCGGCCGTTATATGTCTTTCGCCGTTTCCGCTCGGCTCGACGGCCGTGAGCTTTGTCGCGGCGTGGAGCCTGTTGCTGGGCTTGGCCGCGATTTGCAGCGTGCCGGCGCGGCTTTCCGTCAAATCGATGGTCTTTCTATTGGCGGCCTTCGTGTCCCTTGGCGCTTATCTGGTCGTGATTCACGAGCAGATATCGGTGCGACCATGGTTTTCCAGCGGGCTGGTTCACCCGATCTGGGCCCGTGCGGGCGCGGTGCTGGGAGAAGATTTTCCCCCCATCGTATCGGTCGTGAGGGATGTGCCGCTCATCGCGATCGGTGCAGAGCTGGCCTTCGTGCTCATGCTGCTTGTGTCTTTTTCGATCGCGTCGGATCGGCGCGACGGCCTCAGGCTGCTTCGCGTCGTTGCTTTCGCCGGAGCCGCCTATGCCTTGCTCGGGATTGTCACCTTCGCGGTCGATCCCGGCAAGATTCTGTTCTGGAAGAACAAGACGGATCATCTGGCCAATCTCACGGGCACGTTCACCAACCGGAACACAGCGGCGGTCTTCTTCGGACAGGCATCGGTCCTGTGGTTTCTCTTCTGGTGCGAGGAACTGCGCGACATGCGGGAGCGGCGCGGGTTGAACCTTCGTGGTGCGTTCCAGCGGCTCGTCGCGCATCCAACGAATCGCAGCCTGTTCGCTCTCGCGATTTTCGTCACCACGCTATGTGCCGTCTTCATGACGGGATCTCGAGCCGGTTCCGTTCTTACGCTGATCGTGCTGCTGGTTGCGTTTCTGGCGTATTTCCGGCGCGAGTTTGCCCACTGGAAAGCCATGGTCGCCGTGGGCGCGATCGGCTCATTGGTGGCGACCGGTCTCATGCTGACTGTCGGGGGCAATGTCGGACAACGCTTCAGCATCCAGGGGTTCAGCGACGAGGGGCGCTGGCCGGTTTACCGGACGACCATGCAGATTGCGCGTGACTTCCCTGAACTTGGTACGGGTCTGGGAAGCTTTGTCGCGATTTTCCAGGCGTATCGCCCAGGCGATGTATCGATCTCCGGCACCTGGAATCGGGCGCACGATGTTCTGCTGGAGCTTGCGTCGGAAACCGGTGTTTTCGTCGCAGGCGGAGTCTTGGCATGGTACCTGGCAATCCTCTTTTTACTGATCTGGGCAGTCATGCGTCGGCCGACTCGCGACCCTCTGCCCATTTCGGCGGCACTGGCAGCGTGGCTCATGGCTGGGCTGCACTCGCTGGTTGATTTCTCGCTTCAGATCCCCGGATACGCGTTCATGGTTGCCGCGATAGTTGGCACGGGACTTGCTCAAGCACTAGCGCCGCCGTCGGCGTCCAGTCCTGTCAGGCTTAGCGCGGCCAGCCCGGAATTCGGGGACGGCGTCGATGAACGCAGCCGTTAAAGTTACTGTCATCCAAACGCGCATGTTTTGCCTTTAAATTGCAGGAGCATGCTATAGGAGGGCTGCGTTAACTGCCTCGGTTGGTGGGAGAAAGCTGTGTTTAAAGAATATATGGGTTCGATGCTTGGACGTCTTGTGATCGCCGGAACGATCTCTCTGATTTCCGTCCAGGTTGCGTCCGCTGCGTGTCTGTCCGGCGATCAGAAGTTGCCAGCTGCGACCGTCAACAACTTTGTTGCAAATCCGAGCTCGATTCTGGGCGCGGCTGATCTTGCGCAAACCGTAAGGGATCTGGTGGCCTCGGATTCCTCGACACTGTCTCCGGTTCTCGCCCTGCTTCAGGGTGCGTCGGGCGATCAGCAAGGCGCGATCGGGTCTGGCCTCGGTCAGGCCGCATCTGTGCTTTGTTTGCAGACGGACCCTAATTTCGCCGCAGAGATTCAGGATCGAGTGAACAACAGCCAGTCTGCTCCGGCAAAGACCGCTTACGCGGCAATCACCGGCGACAAGAACAGAACACTGGCGACGAACGCTTCTGGCGCTGGAATTTCGCCGGGAGGCGTTGGGGGCGGAACCAACCCAGCGGCCAATACGGGCAACGGTACGGGATCAACGTTCACGTTCTCGGCTGAGAGCGTTCGCGGTAACGGGCTTAATTACTTCAGCGGCGGGGTGACCGGAATTTCGGGCGTCACTTCGACGACGACGACGGCGGCGCGGACGACGAGCCCGTAGGGCTGGCACTCGCCGCCAAAGCAAAAGATGGACGAGTTGGACTGATGCTCAATATTACCAAGCCTACCACCGCCATTTCGTCCGTCACCCAAGAGTACACATCGGCAGAAGAGACCCTTCAGTCATTGAAGGGGCTGATCGGGCGACACGTGACCCTCCTTGTCACGGTGGTGCTCGTGTGCGTTCTTCTGGGTGGCGTCATCATGCTGACGACCCCCGCGCGCTTCACCGCGACTGGCCTGCTCATCATCGATACGAAGAAGGTGCAGACCATTCAGCAGCAGGCTCCGCTCGGAACCGAATCGCCGCTGGATACCGGCACGGTCGATAGCCAGGTCGAAATCCTTCAGTCCGAAACGATCGCGCTCACCGTCATCAAGCAGCTTCGATTGACCGAACTCGACGAGTTCGTTGGTCCCGGCGGCGGTATTCCAGGTGCCCTCCTCGGTGCCATCAGGTCTCTGCTGTCCGATGGACCGCGGTCGGATTTCGAATTGACCCGCAAGGCGCTTGAGAAGTTTCAGAAGCGTCTCTCCGTGAAGCGGCTGGGATTGTCCTATGTCATTCAGATCGACTATCAGTCCGAAAATCCCGACCGCGCGGCAAAGATCGCCAATGCGGTGGCTGAAGCCTATATCAACGACCAGCTCGAATCGAAGTATCAGGCGTCCCGTCGCGCAGCCATCTGGCTGCAGGATCGGCTGAAGGAGCTTCGGACTCAGGCCTCCGCGGCCGAGCGAGCCGTCGTACAGTACAAGGCCGACAACAACATCGTCGATACCGGCGGTCGCCTTCTCAACGAGCAGCAACTGGCCGAAATCAACAGCGCGCTGACGATCGCGCGGGCCCAGAAGGCCGAAGCCCAGGCGCGCCTCGATCGCATCAGCGGGATTCTTCAGAAGGACAATGGCGACGGCGCGCTCATCACCGAAGTGGGAGCCGTCGCCGACTCCCTCCATAACGACGTGATCACGCGGCTTCGCCAGCAATATCTCGATCTCTCGAACCGCGAGGCCGATTGGTCCAACCGCTACGGGCCGCAGCATCTTGCGGTCAAGAATCTGCGCGATCAGATGCGGGAAATCCGCCGGTCGATCGGGGACGAACTCAGGCGAATCGCCGAAACCTACAAGAGCGACCTCGAGATCGCCTCCTCCAAGGAGGACAGCACGCAGAAGAACCTGGATCAGACGGTCAAGGCCTCGAACGACACGAGCCAGGCCCAGATCGCGCTGCGAGAGCTTGAAAGCAACGCGCAGAGCTATCGCGCGCTCGCCGACAACTTCCTGCAGCTCTACATGGTCTCCGTGCAGCAGCAGTCGTTCCCGATCACTGAATCCCGCCTGATTACCCAGGCCACGCCGCCGCTGAAGCCGTCGTTCCCGAACATGCTGATCGTGATGCCGGGCGCTCTCGTCGGCGGAATCGCGCTGGCATTCGGCCTCGCGGTTTTCAGGGATATGTCGGACCGCGCGTTCCGGACCGCATCGAGGGTGCAGCGCGAGCTCGGGCTCGATTGCATCGCCGTGCTGCCGAAATTGTCGTTCGACGGCGCGAAATCTTCCCGCGGCGTGCGTGGCATGGTTGCCCGTGCCCTGGGTAAGCAAACTGCGGATGGCGCTGTCCGCTCGCCGCCGCCGCAAAGGCCCGCAGGTCGCCCGCCGCGCGAAGACGAGCGGCTGGCGGCGATCGACCGTCCGCTGGTGTTCCGTCCGAGCCCGATGCGCTACGTGATGGAAGCGCCGTTCTCGCGGTTTGCCGAGGGATTGCGGGCAATCAAGCTTGCCGCCGACCTGCATGGTTCGAGCAGGACCAACAACGTCCTCGGCATCACTTCGGCGCTTCCCAACGAGGGCAAATCGAGTACGGCAGCTTCGCTCGCCCGCGTCATCGCGCATGGCGGTACACGCACGCTGCTCATCGACGGCGACCTGCGCAATCCGTCTTTGACCAAGCAGCTTACGCCGGGTGCCAAGGCCGGACTGGTGGACGTCATCTCCGGCGATGTGGCTTTGCAAGACGCGCTCTGGACCGATCCCGAGACCGGACTCGATTTCCTTCCGGTCGTGATCGATCAGTGGCTGCCCCACAGCCATGAGATCATGCTTTGGCAGTCGACCGAGAAGCTGTTCGCGGGCCTGCGCGCTTCCTACGACAGGATCATCGTGGATCTGCCGCCGATGGCTCCGATCGTCGACGTGCGCGCAACCAATCGGCTCGTCGATTCCTATCTGCTGATCGTCGAGTGGGGTAAGACCAAGATCGACGTCGTGCAGATGGCGTTGAACGACGCCCCGAACGTCACCGAAAGGACGATCGGTTGCGTGCTCAACAAGGCCAACATGAAGGCCGTGAGCCGCTACGATCTGCGGCACTCCGAATATTACGGGAATTCCTATTATTCGAGATACGGCTACGTGGATTGAGACGTGGCGATGCCGTGTCGATAGCCCGCGTCTTTCTGAAGCTGCTGTTCGTTGCGGCCGGCGTGCTCACGATCTCCTGGAGCGTGAGCACATATCAGCGCGTCTTTCCTTTCAGGGATCTCGAAGCTGTCGGGTCCCGGATTTCGCTCGGTGAGACTTTCCAGCCGAGCGTATTGGAGGGGGTCGAACCTGACGCGGATCGCGCGATCGCTGCTGCGGACTGCAATACTCCTGCGATCCGCAGCGCCGTGTTCGTGAAGGTGCAGTTGTACGAGATCAAGGGCGGCGAGACGGATCGACTCGCGTTGAACAAGCTCTCCAGCGATCTGCGCGGTGCGATCCGCAAGTCCATCAGTTGCTCTCCGTACGATCCGTTCTTCTGGTTCGTGCGATACTGGATCGAAGTATCCAGCTCCGGGGTGTCCGAGAAGGCTCTCCGCTATCTGGAGATGTCCTACGAGACCGGACCGAATGAAGGCTGGATCGCTCTTCGTCGGAACCGGTTTGCGCTTGCCGTGTTTCCGTCGCTTGGCAGCGAGTTGCAGAAAAAGGTGCTGACCGAATTTTCAGAGTTGGTGGATGCCGGCTTCGTCGATCTGGCCGCTGCAAACCTTGCGGGTCCGGGGTGGCCGGTGCGGGAACAGTTGCTCGCACGACTTGCGGACGTCGGGCGGTACAATCGCGAACAATTCGCGAGACTCCTCGAGGACCAGGGAATTCGAGTCGATATTCCCAATGCCGAGCCGCGCCCGCAGCGATACTGGAATTGAGCCGAGCTGGAGTTTGGCAATGTCGAAGATTCGATCATTCGCTTTTGCGGTGGCTATCGGCCTTGTCGCCGTGCTGGTCGCTCATGATGGGGCGCTTGCACAGGTCGACAAGCCGGGACTGACCGGGGGCTCGGTCGTCGGCTCGACGCCTGGCCTCAGCGTGGATACCAACTCATCGTCCATGCGGTTCGGTTCGTCCCGGACGCCGCAGCGGCATATGGATTCCTCGGGCCGTCCCTGCGTCTACGTGCTCGGGGAGGCCAAGTCGCAGGTCGTCAATCCGAAGCTCTACGATCACGTCCTGATCGTCAACAATTCGTGCAGCGTTCCGGTCAAGCTGCGGGCCTGCTATCTGGGTACCGACAAGTGCAATGACATCGCCGTCGGAGCCTACACCAAGCGCCGCGAAATCTTTGGCATCGTGCCGGATGCGAAGGATTTCAGGTTCGAGTTTCGCGAGTATTTCAACTAGCCGCTGTGTCGCGGCAAGATGTCCGCATCTTCGTCACGAGAACGTAATGTCGTGAGACCTTTGGAAGCAGGACGGCTGGCTTGCTTCCTTCGACCGTTTTCGTGCAAGATTCGGCGGGCATCGCAACGAGGTCACTGAGGCTCTGGATGAATTTTCATATTGGAAGTCTGGTGAGAACCGCCTGGCTGATCGGTTTTATCGCGCTCGGAGCGATGCCATCCGCGGCGTGGGCCGGATGCTTTTGCCAATGCGTCGATGGTGCCTTCCGAGCCATCTGCAGCGGTCAGTTTGACATTGCTCCGATCTGCCCCGCTCGTTCGTGCTCGACGACTCTCCGTCAGACGCCGATGCGCATCGGCGAGGGTGGGCGGTCGCAATGCGCTCCGATCAAGGATTGTGACACCTACGGGCATTGCCAGTGGAAGAGCAGCTGCGACAAGTAGCCGTCCGTTCAATGGATCTCGGCTGCTGAATGGCGTGCGGACACTATTCGTAGTTGGTCGTAAACCTGCCTTGCTGAGCCGACATTTTGAGGTCGGGGCGACGGTCGCGACTCCACATCCTGGATCGAGAAGGAGCTGATATGCGTCTAATCCCGCGAGCTTTCGTCCTCGCTTCTGCCTTCCTGCTGACAGTCAATTGGGCCGGCGCGGCTGAACTGCGCCGTTTCGGCGATCATCAATTATTCACCAAGGGTCCATTTTCGGCATTCATGGACCCCTTCAACAAGCGGGAATACGTCGCCGGAAAGGACTTCGATCAGAGCTTCACCGTGGATCCCGAGAATTTTCCGGTGGGGACGACCATCACCTGGAATTGGCCGATCCGTGATCCGAAATTCATCGTCGGCTTCCTCCAGGCCGCGGCCTATGGCGACTATTTCAACACCGTGCCGCAACGGCAAATTCGGCCCTCGCGGATCAACGAAATTCAGCAATTGTCTGTCTCGCACGATCTAACCTTTTCCGGGACACACAACGGTTTCGACGTCATCTATGATTACTTTCTCACCAAGGCTCCTCGTGGCTGGACATCGCGCCTGTTTGAAATCGAGGTGTTTCTCCGTACGCCCGAATATTCGGTGAAGTACTTCAACACGGCGACGCCGATCGGAACGTTCGAGCATGCCGGCGTGCAATGGAAGGTGGCGATCGATCGACGGCCGAAGGTCCCGGATATCCTGTTCATTCCGGTTACCCACGCCGATCTTGCCAAGGGCTCGATCGATCTCCAGGCGATGCATCTCTTCCTGAAGTCCAAGGGAATCCTGACCGGCGAGGAGTACTACAATGGCCATTCGCTCGGAGTTGAGCCGGCGCAGGGAACGGGCTCGTTCCTGGTGAACGCGGTCTCCGTAGATTACCGGTGAGCGCCGTCTCCGGCTATCGCACGGAAGTGCGCGGCTGAGTTTGCGCGCTGTTGAGGTCCTGGTTCTCGGACGCAGAAGTGGGATCTGCTTGCGCGCGGCGCGAGATGCTTGACTGCATCTTTCTCACCTTCGCTAGATCGTGATTGACCGCCGCATCCCGCAGTGGCGTCGAGAACAATTGTTCCGCCCCGCTCGGCCCGGAGCCGAACAGGGCTAACAAGACGATAATCGCTGCGCTTCTCATTGACTGCCTCGGACATAAATTGCGTTGGTTTTCACGCGAGGTTTGCTTCTCTGCGGAATATGGCAGTTGAAGGGCCTTCAACGCCTTCCGGGATCCATGTTCATTTTCTGAAAATCTTACCAGAGTCTCAATCGGGTCCGAACGATTAGCTGCAATCCCGCCCCCGGATATTTGGGAATGAATGTTTTCATGCGCTTAGGGGGACGGGCGCATGACGACCTACAGCACTGCGAATGGGATAACTTTGTCGACATCGGGGAGCACGACCCGATGGGCGATCAATACGTCGGGGGTTGAGACCCAAGTCGGGACGTCCGGCAACGACGCGTTCAGCGGCGCCGGCGGAGATGTTCTCATTGGCGGCCTCGGGGACGACACCTACTACCTCTGGGACAATCGTGAGACCATCGTCGAGCAGGCCGGACAGGGTGTCGATACGGTCGTCGTGAACTATTGGGGGGCGGCGACGCTCGCCGCCAACGTCGAAAATCTCATTCTCAATTCGCCCGGCGCCAATTCCGGAACGGGCAACGCCCTCAACAACATCATCATCGCCGGCTCGGTCGGCGCGACGCTGGACGGCGGTGCAGGCAACGACATCCTGGTCGGCGGGGCCGGGGCCGATTTGTTCATCGTCAAGGCGGGAAATGGCTCCGATGCCATCGTCAATTTCGCGCCGAGCAACGACATCATAAAGCTGCAGGGCTACGGGATCACCAGCTTCGATCAGCTCGCGGCATTGGCCACGCAAAATGGTGCGGACGTGAAGTTCGCATTCGCCAATGGCGAGAGCCTCGTGCTGCGGAGCGTGAGCCTGTCGAGCCTGAGCGCATATGACTTTGGCATGCTGCCCAGCTCTCCGGCGTCTCTGACGGCACTCTCCCAGATGGTCGGTCCAGCCAAGGCGCTGACCATGAATGGCTGGACGATCGTCAACAACGTCTGGAATCCGGGAAGCCTGGTCTATGGCACGGACTACTCCGTCTCGACGTCCTATGCTGCCGCCGGTCTGACCAAACAGACCACCTTTACCTGGTCGTTTCCGGTTGTCATCGATCCCAATCCCACCATCAGGGCCTATCAGGAGATTTCGTACGGCCTCAATCCATATGCCAGCACGTCGAGCTCGCCTGCCAATCCGTTCGCAATCCAGCTCTCCAGCCTCTCGAGCCTCGAGGTCAAATACGATGTCGAATACCACGGCAATCTCGCCGGCTTCGATGTCGCCTTCGATCTCTGGCTGACGAGCCGCCCGAACGGAAACGCGAGCACGATCACCAACGAAGTGATGATCTGGCTGCACAAGGGCGGGCTCGTTCCCTTCGGAAGCCAGGTTGGCACCTACAGCGATGGCGTTATCTCGGCCAAGATCTACTATCAGGCCGGCACCCGGCCATATATTGCGGTCGTTCTCGATACGGATTCGACGACCGGCGACATCAATGTGGCCTCGATCCTGGCAAAACTCGTAAGCCTCAAACTGGTTTCCAGCAGCGAATACCTGGCCTCGCTGGAGTTCGGAGCCGAAGTCGGATCGGGGGCGGGAGCCTTGACGATTCACAGTCTCGATCTGAGTGTCGGGAAGGCGGACGCCGCCGCGACCGCAGGCGCAGCCGCGCCCCTCGCGCCGACGATCACGGCCTCGTTGTCCGACAACGCCGGTCTCGCGAACGGGCTGACAAAAGTCAATCACGTCACGTTGAGCGGAACGGCTTCGGCGGGAACCGTGGTGCAGATTTTCGACGGCAGCAGCCAGCTCGGCACCGCTGTCGCGGGCAGCTCCGGAGCCTGGAGCTTTGCAACTGCCACGCTCGCGGACGGCAGCCATGGCTTTGCCGCAAAAGCGGTCGATGGCAGCGGTAACGCCAGTGCGATGTCCTCGTCGTTCAACATCATCGTGGATACGACGGCGCCCGTCGCGCCCGCGATCACGAGCTTTTCGCCGGATAGCTACATCTCCGGCGATGGCGTCACCAATGCCAATCAGGTCACGCTGAACGGTTCGGCTGAGCAGGGCAGCACCGTCAAGCTCTTCGACGGCGCGATCCTGATCGGAACGGTGGTGGCCGGCGCCAACGGCTCCTGGTCTTACACGACTTCAACTCTGTCGGACGCCACGCATTCATTTTCCGCGCGGGCAACCGATGCGGCGGGCAATGTCAGCGCGATGTCGCTGGGCTTCAACATCACGGTGGACACCGTGGCGCCGCGACCCACGGTGACATCGTTCTCGCCCGACAGCAATGTAGTGGGTGACGGGATCACCAACGCCAATCAGATCACGCTGCGGGGAGCCGGCGAGGTTGGCCGTCAGGTCCAGGTGTTCGACGGCGCGAACCAGATCGGAATCGCGTCAGTCGATGGCACGGGAGCGTGGACGTTCGCAACTGCGACGCTGGCGAACGGAGTGCATTCTTTCACGATCAAGCAAACGGATGCCGCTGGGAACGTCGGAACGCCTGCTGCGCTCAGCGTAACTGTCGATACCATCGGGCCGGGCGCACCCGTCATCAGCTCGAGCGCGTCCGTATCGGCCAGTTCGACAAGCGTCTCGGGCAGCGCGGAGGCGGGCGCCAAGGTCTGGCTCTATGACGGCGCCAATCTGCTTGGCACCGGCGTTGCTGCGGCAAACGGGTCGTGGGTGATCAGCACCGGCACGCTCGTTGCGGGCATTCATACGTTGACTGCCGTTGCAACTGATACGGCGGGCAATTCGAGCGGTGTGTCGAATGCGCTGAATCAGATTGTCGGCACGGTCATGGAGTCGACCGGAACGACAACGCTCGCCACGGGCGGCACGAACTACTATCTGTCGGATGGCGGCGCAGCTCTTCTCCTGAAATACTCAGGCGTGGCCGTCCAGACAGGGCAGTTCGGTGCCTTCACGGCGATTGCGGCGGAGAAGACCGCAAGTGGCTATGATGTCGCTTGGAAGGCCGCCGGCTCCGACCAATATATGGTGTGGAGCGTCGATGCGAACGGTGCATTCGCCGCCAATCTGACCGGGACCGTGTCGGGCGCGAGCTCGGCGCTGCAATCGCTGGAGTCGGTCTTCCACCAGGATTTGAACGGGGACGGCGTGATTAGCCAGACCTCTCCGCAGGTCATTGCCCAGGCCGGAAACGTCCAGATCGGCAGCACCGACCTCGTGTTCTTCAACGACAGCTCGCATACGGCTGCGATATGGCAACTGGGCGGCCAGTCGCAGGGCAATCCGCAGGTGGTGACGGGAGCATCGGGGTCCGACTTCGCTGCCAAAGGTGACTTCAATGGAGACGGGCATACGGATCTGCTCTTCATCAACGATGTCACCCACGAAGTCTCCGAATTGTTGAGCAATGGAGCGCAGGCGGCTTCAGTCGTCACCGTGTGGGCGATCAACGCCGCGGGCGGTTGGCATTTTGCCGACATTGTCGATTTCAATGGCGATGGAAAGAGCGATCTGCTGTTCGTCAACAGCGCCACCAATGGCGTCGCGGTCTGGCAGATGGATGGTGCGAAAATCGCCGCAGGTCCCCAAATCGGCGTGATGGCGCAAGGCTTCCATATCGCGTCGACCGGCGACTTCAACGGCGATGGCAAGACGGACCTGCTGATGATCAATGACAGCACGCACGATGCTGCGGTCTGGCAGATGAACGGCACCCAGGTGGCATCGAAGACGACGATCGGAACAATCAATGCTGCGGGCGGCTGGAATTTCGTCGAAACCGGCGACTTCAATGGGGACGGAAAAACCGATCTTCTGTTTCTGAACGGGCAAACGCACGGCGTTGCGATCTGGCAGATGAACGGGAGTCAGATTACCTCTAGCTCGCAGATTGCGGTGATGAACGCCGCGGGTGGCTGGCACTTTGCCGACGTCGGAGACTTCAATGGTGACGGAAAATCAGACTTGCTGTTCCTGAACGATACGACCCATGGCGTCGCGCTCTGGCAGATGAACGGAACGAAAATCATGAGTTCGGCGGCGATTGGAACGCTCGGCGCTGACGATCACTACGTTGGCTCTCAGAGCGTCGATGGTGGTCAGAGGTCGGCTATCCTGTTTGAAAATAGCGTTACGCATGCGCTGACATCCGTGGAGATGAACGGCAGCCAGACCGTAATCCAGCAGCTTGGCGTGATGAACGCAGACGCCGGTTGGCACCTGGCCATCTGAGCTCAATGATCTCGCTGCGTATGATGCGGCCTATGGTCGCGCGCGCTGGTGCTGCCGTGAAAATTCCTCGACCCCACGGATCGTGGTTTGCAGAACCACCTGCTTGTGGAGGCGAGCTCCCTTGGCATTGCCCTGGGTGAACTGTTACTGGCGCGAGCAGCGAGCTATGATATGGCGGTGACGGCCCATTCAAAGAGGGATCTCGGGAGGCGGATGTGGCCGGGTTACCTGGGAGAATGAAAGCAATGGTTTTCAGATGGAAGGTTGGCGCAGTCGCAATTGGGGTCATTTGCCTTGCGGGCGAGGCAATCCCTGAGCGGGCGTCGGCGATTACGGCCGAGTTGGCCAAGACTTGCAAAGCGCTTACAACCAAGCGCTTTCCACCCCGCGAAGTCGCTAACCCCGCCGCCGGGAGTGCCAAGGGCTCCGGACGCGACCAAAGTTCCTATTTCAACAAGTGCGTCGCCAACAACGGCAAGATGGATGATGACGCCAAATAGGCGGCCGTAGCCGTCCTCCAGCCGTCACTGCTCCTTGGCGGGAGCAGGCTCCGGGACAACGCCATCCTTGGCCATGCAATCTCTGAAATAGGCTTGTCGGTCGCCGCTCATGCGCACGGCACCTGGGCGCTTGTATGGGAAAGCGACGTAGGAATAGTGCATGCATTTCTTGGCGGTTTCAGCGCTGGGGCTGGCCCAGACCTCGCTCGGGCATGTCAGCAGCAGGAGAGCGGAGATCCCGGACACTCTGAGCATCAAGTCCATTTCTCCCGTGAGCGAGCCCGCTGTCAGGCCGGCCGGGTCAATGCGTTGATCTTGACGCCAGATTACGATTTCGAATGAGGAAGGCAGGCGGCTGCCTTAATTCGGCTGGCGGCAAATAGGACCGGAATCTGAGGGATCGTTCTCGACGCCGGCGCGAGATAATTTCCCTCGTTGCGTAGCCGGCCGCGAATGAAAAGGCGGCAATTGCCAAAATTACAACCAGCCCCAGCACGCTATACTCCACATTAACGATACGCCTCTTGTCTCAAAAGAGGCGCCAGCCTGCAAGGTGGCGATGGCAGATTTGAACGATAGATCGGCCAAAAACTAACGTCGGCCAGACCGTCTCACGGGAGCGCAACAGCCCGAGGCGTTCGGGCCGACAAAGGATGGGTCTGCCGGCGAAAAGTAGTTTGTTGGCCGGTTCGGCGTGCTCTGGGGTCTGGTCGAAACGGTCGGTCCCGGCACGACCACATAACCGGAGGGAGCCCCGCTGTAGGGTGGCTGTTGAGTGCCCTGAGCCGCCGCCTGGCCGCATGCGCACACCAAGCACGCACAAGCATACAGCACGGGTAGGGCGCATCTCATGGACCCGAGATGGATACCCAATTCGGGACGTCAAGGTTGGTGGGCAGGAATCTTGCCGGGATCCACTCGCGAAATGATGCGCAACTCACAGGTCGCATTTGCTGCAGGCGATCGTTTAGCTCGATCTTAAGCATCGCGTCGAAGGTTCCGCCGGCTCTTACCAATTTTTCAGTCCCCCTCCCGCAAGGTCAGGGCCGATCACGGAGGGAGATCAGTATGTTACGCACCACCGGCTTCGCATCCATCGTTGGGTTGATGATGCTGACCTCGGCGTTCGAAGCCCACGCCACGCCAAACTGCATGCGCGACATCAAGCCTTACCAGCTTGCGAGTGACACGATGGAATGGTCGATGACGATCGCTCCCGGCGCAAATTGTATCCAGGGTCTGCGTTGGTCGACGATGCAGATCTACAACGTCTCCGTATCTGCAAAACCGAAGTCTGGTGAAGTCGTTCTGGTCGGCCCTGGCTTCCGCTATTTTGCCAAGCCTGATTTTACCGGCACGGATACGTTTACCTTGGTGGTTGTCGGCAAGAATCGCCACGACGAAGGAACTTCCAAGATCCAGGTGACGATCTCCAGAGCCGATCAACCGATCGTCGTGGGTTCTATCAACAACTACGAGTAGAGCGAAATCGTCATGATCTAGCCCGTGGCGAGCCGATTCCGCGCCCGCTGGAGGGGCTGCCGGCGGTTTCGTTCGACCGATGTTCGGGGTTGACCCGGCTGAACGATATGTCCAAGAAAAGGCTCGTTTTGCTGGCGGCTTCTCGCATGGGCGGCCGCCTTTTCCAGACTGGATCTAGGCCCCGAGCCATGGCTGAGCGGATCGCTCTCATCACCGGCGTGACCGGGCAGGACGGCGCCTATCTGGCCGAATATCTGCTGTCGCTCGGCTATGTCGTGCACGGCATCAAGCGGCGCTCGTCCTCATTCAATACCGCGCGGGTCGATCACCTCTACGAGGACCCGCATGTCGGCAACGTGCCGTTCCTGATGCATTATGGCGACATGACGGACTCGAGCAATCTGATCCGCCTGGTACAGCAGATCCGGCCGA
>NZ_MZXW01000024.1 GCF_004123905.1 Bradyrhizobium betae | reverse complement strand
CGTCGCTGATCCATTACCGACACCTCGTTCCAGGGCATGGACGGCCTCCCGAATCGACCAATCCAGCCCAGTTTGATGTGTCAGCTATGTCTCCGAACACCTGTCAGTGATCTGTCCGGTCTAAACACTTGACCGGGCGATCCAGTACTCCGAGACGGTCATGGCTCAATCGAGAGGCCGCGGCGTACTGGATTCCCCGCCTTCGCGGGGAATGACAGCGGAGATAGCGGCGACGGTGCGCACCATGGCGCCGCCGCACCAAATTGCAACACTCGTCCGTGATCTCGCGGGAGCCCCGTTGCAAACCGCAAATGACACATCTATAAAGCGCACCTCATTCAATCGAACCGGGAGGGATTTGCATGATTTCGTCGCATTCGCAGATCGCGCTTCCGTGCTCGATGATGTCCTGGCTCGGTATGTGCTCGACCTCCTAGAGGTCCTTTCCGACAGCTTCGATTGGGTTCTGCGTCCCGATCGCCCCGCTTCCCAAGTCAAAATCAGTCTCAAGTGACGCCGTCTCGGCCCTCGCGGCCGGCCTGCGTCCATCGATGGAGCCGGCCTGCGCCAGACGCAGCCGGATGATGCCATGACCGCTCTGTCAAAAAAGCCCGCGGCGATACGCGTGGTGTTGCCCTTTGTGTTCCGACACTGGCTGAACCAGCCGGGGCGTGGCCTGATCGTGGCCGGCGGCCTGCTGGGCGCGACCATCGCTGATCTGTTCATGCCGGTCTTCTCTGGACATTTGGTCGATGCCCTGACCCGCGGCCCGTCGGATCCCGATGCGCGCCATGCCGCCTTGGTCGCCTTCGGCGCCATCGTTGCGCTGGGCGCGGCCTCCGTGGCGCTGAGGTTGATCGGCCTGCAGGCGATCGTGCCGTTCACGCTCAAGATCATGTCGGATGTCGCCCAGGATGCTTTCTCGCGCGTGCAACGCTTCTCGACCGACTGGCACGCCAACTCCTTTGCCGGCTCCACGGTGCGCAAGATCACCCGCGGCATGTGGGCGCTCGACCTGCTCAACGACACCATCCTGATGGCGTTGGCGCCGTCTCTGTTGGTGTTGATCGGCTCCATGGTCCTGATCGGCGTGCACTGGGCGTCGCTCGGCGCGGTGATCGCGGTGGGCGCACTTTTCTACGTCGCTATTACCGTGCTGTTCTCGACGCGCTACATCGCGCCGGCCGCGCGCATCTCCAACGCCTGGGACACCAAGGTCGGCGGCACGCTGGCGGATTCGCTGACCTGCAACGCGGTGGTGAAATCCTTCGGCGCCGAAGCGCGCGAGGATGCGCGGCTCGCCCGCGTCATCAACCGCTGGCGCGTGCGGGTGCGGCGGACCTGGTTTCGCTACAACTACACGGCCATGGCGCAGCTTTCGCTGTTGCTAGCCTTGCGTGCGTCCGTGATTGGCGGCGCCGTGCTGCTGTGGATCTCCGGGCATGCCTCGCCCGGCGACGTCACCTATGTGCTGACGAGCTACTACGTCATCCACGCCTATTTGCGCGACGTCGGCATGCACATCAACAACCTCCAGCGTTCGGTCAACGACATGGACGAGCTGGTGGCGATCCATGACGAGCCGATCGGCATTGCCGATGCCGCCCGTGCGCGGCCGATCGCGATCGAGGGCGGCGAGATCGTGTTCGACGACGTCACGTTCCACTATGGCGGCCATCCTGCGCCGCTGTACGACGGACTGTCGCTGACGATCCGCGCCGGCGAACGCGTCGGTCTGGTCGGCCGCTCCGGCTCCGGCAAGACCACCTTCGTCAAGCTGGTGCAGCGGCTCTACGACGTCACTGATGGCCGCGTGCTGATCGACGGGCAGGACATCGCGCTGGCGACGCAGCAATCGCTGCGCAGCCAGATCGCGATCGTGCAGCAGGAGCCGATCCTGTTTCATCGGACGCTTGCCGAGAACATCGCCTATGGCCGGCCCGGCGCCAGCCTGGAGGCGATCGAGCAGGCGGCGCGGCTCGCCAATGCGCATGACTTCATCCTGCGCCTGCCGAAGGGCTACGGCACGCTCGTCGGCGAGCGCGGCGTGAAGCTGTCGGGTGGCGAGCGCCAGCGCGTGGCGCTGGCGCGCGCCTTCCTGGCCGATGCGCCGGTGCTGATCCTGGACGAGGCGACGTCGAGCCTCGATTCGGAATCGGAGGCGCTGATCCAGCAGGCGATGGAGCGGCTGATGAAGGGCCGTACCTCGATCGTGATCGCGCACCGGCTGTCGACGGTGAGGAGTCTCGATCGGATCCTGGTGTTCGACCGCGGCGAGATCGTCGAGCAAGGCACCCATGCCATGCTCGCGGGCAAGCCGGGGGGAATCTATCGCGGCCTGTTCGAGCGCCAGGTGGTGGAGCTCGGACAGATCGCAGCGGCGGAATGAGGAAGATGGCGCGTGGCATCGGGACGAACGTCCCGACGCCACGCCGCCAGAGGATGGAATGAGATGAAAGACCTGACGAACGGCTCCATTGTGAGACACATCCTGATCATGACGCCGCCGATCATGGCCGGCATGGTCTCGATCATGGTCTGCCAGCCGGTCGATCTGTATTTCGTGTCGGGCCTCGGCGATGCCGCTGTTGCCGGCGTTGCCGCGGCCGGCAACGCAGGCTTTCTGGTCAACGCGCTGCTCCAGGTGCTCGGCGTCGGCACGGTGGCGCTGGTCGCGCATGCCGTGGGACGCAAGGATCGTGCGGACGCCAATCTGATCTTCAACCAGGCGGTCGCGCTGTCGGTGCTGTTCGGCCTGTTGACCCTTGTCGCGGCAGCGGCGCTGTCGCGCCTCTATATGCGTTCGATTGCCGCGGACGAGGCCACGATCGACGCGGGAACCACATATCTGCTGTGGCTGATGCCGGCGCTCGCGCTGGAATTCGTCATGCAAGTGATAGCATCGGCGCTGCGCGCGACCGGCATCGTGCGTCCCGCGATGCTGGTGCGGGTCGTCGCCGTTATCATCAACATCGCGCTGGCGCCGGTGCTGATCTCGGGCTGGGGCACGGGCTATCCGCTCGGCGTCGCCGGCGCGGGGCTGGCGACCTCGATCGCGGTCGCCATCGGCACCCTGATGCTGCTGGTGTATTTCCGCAAGGTCGAGCGTTATGTCGCCTTCAATCCGGCGCAGTGGCGGCCACAGCCGCGCCATCTGATGCGCATCCTCAATGTCGGCCTGCCGGCCGGCGGCGAGTTCGTGATGATGTTCATCTTCATGGGCGTGGTCTATTACGTGTTGAGTGATTTCGGTGCGGCGGCGCAGGCGGGATTCGGCATCGGGCAGCGGATGCTCGGCCTGATCCAGATGCCGGCGCTCGCGGTGGCGCTGGCGGCAGGACCGATTGCCGGCCAGAATTTTGGCGCGGCCAATGGCGCGCGCGTGCGCGAGACTTTCGTCAAGTCGGCGCTGATCACCACTGTCGTGATGGTCGGCTTTTTGCTGCTTGCGCAGTTGAAGCCGGAATTCCTGCTCGCCGGATTCTCCAACGACCAGGAGACGATGACGGTCGCTTACCTGTTCCTGCGGATCATCTCGCTCAACATGGTGGCACAGGGCCTGATCTTCACCTGCTCGAGCATGTTCCAGGGCCTCGGTAACACCAAGCCGGTGCTCGTGAGCTCGGCGACGCGCGTGTTCACCTATTCGCTGCCGGCGATCTGGCTCTCGACGCGGCCGGGTTTCCACATGGAGTATGTCTGGTACCTCTCGATCGCGGCGACCACGCTCCAGGCGGTCTTGAGCCTGTGGCTGCTGCGCCGCGAGTTCGGGAAGCGCCTTGGGACGCCGCTCAAGGAGAAGGCTGTAGAGCCGGCGAGCCCCGAGACGGTCGTGCCTCTCGCCCGCGAGCCCGCGTAGTGCTTGTTCCTTCCCCACGGCTCCGGCTAATTTGCCGGGCGGCGGGGATGGTGGGGCACGGAAGGGCTGAATGACCGGAGTGACGAACGAAGCGCGGCCGGCGTCCATGCTCTCCGCGATCTGGGCGGCGCGCTATCGCACGCCGGCCCGCTTCGTCGCGCTGATCGCGCTGCTGCTGCCATGGACGACGACGGGACTGATCTTTGCGCTGGTGCCCTGGCTGATCGCTTTTGCGTTCGTCGATCTCCAAAAATTTCCGCGTTCGCTGCTTCGTCCGGTCTGCCTGCTGCCGATCGCGCTGGTCGTCCTCGCCGCTGTCGGGACGCTCTGGTCGGATGCGCCCTGGCCGGAGCGGATCCATGCGATCGGGCCGGCGGCAAAGCTGCTGGTGATCCCGCTGCTGATCTACCAGTTCGAGCGCTGGCCCTACGGCCATTGGGTGTTCTCGGCGTTCCTGGCGTCCTGCGCCTTGCTGATGCTGTACTCCTTCGCCGTTGCGATCGACCCCAATGCTTCGCTGAAGCTTTATTTGTCGCGCGGGCCTTACAAGGTCGAAAGCGGAATTGCCGTGCGCAACTATATCGACCAGAGCCAGGAGTTCGCACTCTGTGCCCTCGCGCTGGTCTATCCGATCGTGACGCTGTTCCGCCAGGGCCGCGTCCGTATCGCCGCGCTGTTCGCCGTGCTGGCGATCGGCTTTCTCGCCAACATGATGTTCATTGTGGTGTCGCGCACGGCGCTGGTGACGCTTCCGGTCCTGGTCGTGGTGTTTGCGCTGCTGCATCTGCGCTGGCGTGCGGCGCTCATTGCGGCCGGCGCGATGGCGCTGCTCGCGGCGTCGCTCTGGACCGTCTCGCCGCATCTGCGTGCGACCGTCGCAAAGTTCGGCGGCGACTACGACACCAGTATCGTCGGTAACGATGTCAGCGGCATGGGCTCGCGCCTGGAATATTGGCGCAAGTCAGCGCAATTCATCGCCGCCGCGCCGCTGATCGGCCATGGCACCGGGTCGATCCGCGGCCTGTTCGCAGGCGTGGCTGAAGATGCGGACGTCGATCCCTTGCGCGGCGAGGTCGTCAGCAACCCGCACAATCAGACCCTCAGCGTTGCCGTGCAGTGGGGCGTCGTCGGAATCCTGGTGCTCTACGCGCTGTGGTTTGCGCATCTCCTGATGTTTCGCGGCGAGGGGTTGGCCTGCTGCATCGGCCTGCTGGTCGTGGTGCAGAACATGCTGTCCTCGCTCCTGAACACACACCTGTTCGATTTCACCTCGGGCTGGATCTATGTGCTCGGTGTCGGCGTCGCCGGCGGCATGGCGCTCGCCGTGAAGAAGACGCAGAGCTAGGCCAGTCATCCCACCACGGTCGTTGGCGCGCAGGACCAATATCAGTCGCCACAGATTGATCGGAATGAAAGTGCAGTGGAGAAGAAGGATCGGCGTCAAGTGAAGGCTCGCGGCGTAGACGATGAACACAACATTGCTGCACAGTGCGGCGGTTCGCAAGGCGATCATGTCGTTCATGTAAAAGGTCAGGAGAACGAGACCTGACGCAATGCAGCCGATGAGGTCGGTCGAGGGCATGACAACCCGCTCTCAATCGTGATTGTGCACTTCGGTCACCCCGGGCAGCGACTTTCCTGGCGCGGGAGGACCAGGTGCACGACATGACAGCGCAGACATGCGCAAATTGCGATATTCCATGCCGGGCGCCTGCTACTGGATCGGCGCGATCCCCACCTGCTTGATCAGTTTGGCCCATACCGGAGCTTCGTTCCGGATCAATGTTGCGAACTCGTCCGGCGTGCGCGTCACCACCTCCATACCGAGCGCTACGAACTTTTCCCTTGCAGCGGGGGCAGTAACGGCCTTCAGCGCTTCGTCGTGCAGCATCCCGACGATCTGGGCCGGCGTCCCAGCAGGAGCCATCAAACCAAACCAGGCGCTGGCATCAAAGCCGCTGAAGCCGAGTTCGTCGAGCGTGGGCAGATCGGGCACGGCCGGCGAGCGCCGCAGCGATGTGACCGCCAACGCGTGCAACTGACCGTCGCGGACCAGCGGCAGCACCGAGGCGATACTGCCGAAGAACATGGTGACGCGACCAGCAACGAGATCACTCAACAATGCCGTGCTGTCGCGATACGGCACGTGCTGCATCTTGATGCCCGCCATGGTCTGGAACAGCTCGCCGGCTAGATGGGTCGAGGTGCCGATTCCGGCCGAGGCAAACGTCAGCGCGGTGGGGCTGCGCCGTGCCAACTCGACCAGATCCCGCACGCTTCCGGCCGGAACGTCCTTGTTCAGCACCAGAACGTTCGGCGCGATCGTCACCTGCGCCACCGGGACGAGATCGTGCGCCGGATCATACGGCAGCTTCGCGTAGAGGGAGGGGTTGATGACGATCGCCGCATTGCCCGCCATCAGCAGAGTGGCGCCGTCCGGCGCCGCCTTGGCAACGTGATCTGCAGCGATGTTGCCGCCCGCTCCCAGCATGTTCTCAACCACGACGGGCTTTCCCCAAGCGGCTGTAAAACGTTCGGCCAGGATGCGCGCAGCCACGTCGGGCGCGCTTCCCGGACTGAAGCCCAGCACGATGCGGATCGTGGTTTGCGGATAGGCGGGTTCCGCGCGCAACGGGTGCGCCAGAAACAAAAGCGCCGCCAAAGTGAATGCCAGCCGTGTCATGATCCGTCTCCTGTCAGCGCGAGGGATTGTCCGCGCTGACAGGCCGTTCGTCGTCACCCCAGGGGGTGACGACGACACCAGCCCCCAATGGGGACGGCCGCCTCAGATCGCCGGGCCGAGCGTACCGGCGATCTGAGCGATGGCTCGCACCAGCTCGGTGTGGCCGCGGATTCCGACCTTGGCGTAAATCCGCTTGGCGTGGGTTTTCAGTGTATTCCGGCTGATGCCGAGCGTGGCCGCGACGGTCGACATGTCATTCGCTTGCGCAAGCGCGGTCGCCACCCGCATTTCGGCGGCGGTCAAGCCGTGGCGCGCGGCCAACAATGCGCTCGCCGCATCGTGGGTGCGCGACACGTCGACCAGCAGCGCGATCGCGACAGGGCGCGCCATCGCGTGGTGCGACGGGCGATCGAGCGCATGACCCCTGACCGGTGCCACAGTGACGCCGATGTCCCCGCCGTCGCCCCGTGGCAGGCGGATCGCCCCTCCGGCACCACCGCGTACGGCGTCGCCGACCAGCGCGCGGAACGCGTTGGTGACGGACGGGGGACCGGAGACGTCGGTGCCGGTGTTGAGGTGAAGCGACAGTTCCTCGGCGTGTGCCCGAGCCGTGGCATTGGCGAACAGCACCCGGTGCCCGGCATCGAAAGTGATAATGCCGGTCGACAGTGCATCGAGCGCGTCGCGCTCAGCCTGCGCGGCCGCCCGATAATCGAGCATGCGTAATCGCAGTTCGGAGGCCCGCCGCAAATGCGGAAGCAGCGAATTCAAGACCGCAATGTCTCGTTCGCTGAAGGGCCCCTTCGTCTCGCTACGCTCGATGTTGATCGAGACCTTGAAGTCCGGACGGCTGATCACGTTGACGATCGTGCCGTGCGCGATGTTCTGCGGCCGGAGCACATCGTCGTAAAACGACGTGCGCTTGAGCTGCGCCAGCGCAATCAGGTCGTCGGAGCGTACGACGTGGCCGGCCCTGAATCGGCTCGAGCGCATCCATGGATTGGCGACATGATAGAGTTCATGGCGGCGCTTGCAGTCTGGATCGATCCGGCCGAGTTCGTGGAACGTGTACATCTCACGATTGACGCTGAAGCCGTGGATCAGCGCGCCCGCACTGTCGGTCAGATCAGCAATGCCCTCCAGCACCGCGCTCCAGAGCGATGCGTCGAGCACGGCATCGTACATCGATCCGATAAGCGCTTCTCGCCTATGTTCGAAATCCGTCGACATCGCCAGGCCCTCTGCGGCGGGATCAGGATCGCCGATAAGCAATCAGTGCGCAAGCAGGCCGGTGATGGGGTAGCGCCCTAAAGCGCGCCGATACTGTTCCAGACGAGCGTCAGGCCCGACAGGAACAGCAGGCCGAGCACGATGTCGCCAAAATGCTTGTCGCTCAGCGCGTGATAGACGCGCGCGCCGGCCCATGCGCCGATCAGCGTGCCCGGGAATGCGACGGCTGCGAGCCAGACCACCTTGAACGCGACCAGGCCCGACGCCGTCTGCAACACCAGCGCGGTGGCGAGCACCGTGAAATTGAACAGCTGGAAGATGCCGCGCCGCTCATGCTTGTTCCAGCCGCGGATGTTGGCCCACAGGATCGGCAGCGGCCCGGAGAGGCCCGCAAGTCCGCCCAGGATGCCGCCGGCAAAACCGATGGCGCCGTCGGCGATGCGGCCGCCGAATTTGACGGCGAGCGGTCGCTTGTTCAGATAGAGCGCGCTGGAAAAGATCAGCAGCAGCACGCCGATGCTCAGCTTGAACACTTTTGGATCGGCGGAGGCGACCATCATGATTCCGAGTGGCACGCCGATCAGCCCGCCGATCAGGAACGGCCACACCAGCGACAGATCAAAACTCTTCCACATCGACGGCAGCGTCGAGGTTTGCGCGATCACCGAGCAGATCAACACCAGCGGCACCGCAAGCGAGGGCGGCAGCACGTAGAGCCAGATCCCGAGCGCCATCAGCGCCGTGCCGAATCCGGCCAGCCCCGAGACGAAGCCGCCGGCCAAGGCGCCGAACAGCAGCAGCGCGTAGGTGAGCGTTTCCACCAATCATTTCCTGTCGTTAGCGGCGATGCCAAACGGTTGATCGCCACCTGGTGCCGACTTGGCGCATAGCACAGATGCGGCAGGGAAGGTCAATTTCAAAACCGCACGCAAGCGTGATCCAGAAGCGCGGGCGTTCGCGGAGGACGCACTTACATGACGCTCGTACAGCAATTTGGGGGACCTGCCGGACATCATGCCGCCCCGTCCCTGATGAGATGATGGAGTATGACCATGATCCGCGTGAACATTGCAATTGCGGCCGCACTGTTATCGGCCGCCGCCCTGATGCCGACATTGGCGCAGGCGCAGCTTTCCGAGCCCGCGGCGTATCAGGCCGCCCATCCCGACCGCGATGTGCTCAATGGCGGCCAACTGACGCCCGCGGGGCGCGCGGCCCGCGGCGAGACAGCGGCACCGAGCGAGGCCTATGCGGCCTATCCGTCAGCCGTTGCGCCGGCTGGGCGCTCGCGCCATCGCCGTCACCACCAATGATCTAGACGATTTGTCTCGTGTCGGCGGGCCTGCGCAGCGCGCCGACGAGGATGCGCAGCGCTTCCGTCAGTTCGGCCCTGTTGCGCGCTGCGCCGAGTGAGACGCGCGCCGCATGCGGCGGTGTTCCGTCCACGGCGAAGGCACCGCCGGCGACGACCGCGAGTCCATTCCGCAACAGATGCGCCGCGACGTCGGGCCGGCCTTCCGGCAGCCGCAGCCAGAGATGATGTGCAGCCGGCTTGGCCAGGAACTGAAAGCCTTTCAGTGCCCGCTGCGCGAGCTGCTGGCGGCCGATCGCTTCGCTGCGGATCGCGGTGATGATGCGATCGGCGATGCCGGTCTCGATCCAGTGCGTCACCAGCGCAACCATCAGCGGCGCCGGCATCTGCACGGTGGCCTGCAAGCAGGTTCTCATGTCCTGCTGTGCAGCGTTGTCGGGCGTCACGAGATAAGCGACGCGCAGCGCCGGGGCGATGCATTTTGACAGCGTGGTCGCGAGATAAGCCCGCTCCGGAATGAGGTTGGCGATCGGCGAGGCCGAACGGTCGAGCAGCCCGTAGGCGTCGTCCTCGATCAGAACAGTATCGGCATCGCGAATGATCTTTGCGATCGCGCCGCGCCGCTCGGCGGACAACGTCGCTGTCGTCGGATTGTGCAACGTCGGAATCAGATAGACGGCCTTTGGCTTGTGCGTGCGGCAGGCCTTCGCCAATGCATCGGGCAGGATGCCGCCGTCATCCATGGCGACACCGACGAGCCTGACACCGAGCTGCGCTGCGGCCGCCTTGATGCCGGGGAAGGTGACGGCCTCCGTGAGGACGATGTCGCCGGGACGCGCGAGATAAGCGAGCAGGTTGAACAGGATTGTCTGTGCGCCTGGGAAGATCACGAGCCTGTCGGCATGCGCGTGCGGGACGCGTGCACGCATCCAGCGCGCCGCGACCTCGCGCTCGTGCGCGCTGCCGCCGGGCGGCTGGTAGTTCAGGAACGCGGTCAGCCCCGATTGCGCGCGAAGGGCTTCCAACCCTGCCATGATGCGCTCGTCGAGCTGCGCTTCCAGCGGATGCGGCGGCACGTTCATCGAGAGGTCGATCGCCACGGGATGCGGCAGGTCGACCGCGCGGCGCGCGCTGGTCTCGGACACGAACGAGCCCTGGCCGACGCGCGCTTCCATGATGCCGCGGCGCCGCGCCTCGGTGTAGGCGCGCGTCACCGTGGTGAGATCGATGCCGAGCGCTTTTGCGAGCGCGCGCTGCGTCGGCAGTTGCTGTCCCCGCACCAGCCGGCCGGCAGCGATATCGGCCTCCATGGCATCCACGATGCGTTGATACCGCGGCCCTGATAGCTCCGAGATTGTAGGAGTCCAATCCATGCAATTTAGGCCCATATCCTTTGAATGTATGGATGCAAGATATTATTGTATGGATCGGCGAAAAGGAAGAGGTGCTGTGATGGCAACCGGTTCAGTCTCTCTCTCGAAGGCGATGTGGCGTGGTTTTCTGGGCAAGTGCCCGAACTGCGGCGAAGGACATATGTTCGGCCGCTTCCTGAAGGTCGCGGACGCCTGCGACCATTGCGGCGAGGAGCTGTTCCACCAGCGCGCCGATGACTTCCCGGCCTATCTGGTGATGGTCGTGGTCGGCCATCTCGTGGTGCCCGCGATCCTCGCGGTCGAGACTGCCTATGCGCCGGCCGTCTGGCTGCAACTGGCGGTGTGGCTGCCGGTGACGTTGTTTGCCTCGCTCGCGCTGCTGCAGCCGACCAAGGGCGCCATCGTCGGCCTGCAATGGCAGATCGGCATGCACGGCTTCGAAGCGGGCAAACTGCGGCGCGAGGCTGATCAGCTTGCACCCGTCTTCGTGAAGGCAGACACGCGCGTGGCTTAAATGGTGAGGGGTCCGATGCGCTAGCATCGAACCCCTCGTTGCTTCCTTAGTAAGACGCGCTGTCTTCACGCGAACCGGAACACCACTTCGCTCGAAAGCGCTTTAGAATATCAGCCGGCCTGTAAGCCGGGTTCTGTAAGGCACCGTCCGCTTGCGCGAACGATACGTGACGGCCATTCCTCTGGGGCCATGTTTGCACATGGCCTCGAGCAACCTACCCGGACGGCGGGCCTGACATCGCCCCGCGGCGTTATCGCTTGCGCGAACAGCCCGCTACGCCGTCCCTATTCGGTTTTGCTCCCGGTGGGGTTTACCATGCCGGCTTCGTTGCCGAAGCCGCGGTGCGCTCTTACCGCACCTTTTCACCCTTACCTGCCTATGCAGCTTGCGCTGCAAAGGCGGGCGGTTCGTTCTCTGTGGCACTTTCCCTGGGGTTGCCCCCGCCGGACGTTATCCGGCACCGTATGTCAAGGGAGCCCGGACTTTCCTCCCCGGCGGCCTTTCGGCACTTGCCGGAGCGGCCGTCCGGCCGACTGACGGCTTACGCATGGGCATTTGTGACGGTTTCGTCAAGCCGATATCGCCGCGCACGCGGCCTGCAAATAATTTATCCTGAAGATGTCGTTTGGCGGCGGGCTCGTTCGACTGGATGTCGGCGACACAGCCGAACAACAGGAGTTGAGCGATGCAGTATCTGCTGATGATCTATCAGAACGAAGTCGAATACGCGAAGCACGACGCTGCCACGGTCCAGAAGATGACGGCCGAATATCAGACTTTTACTCAAGACATCATCCAGAGCGGCAATTTCAAGGCCGGTGATCGGCTCCGGCCGACCACGACCGCGACGACGGTGCGCGTGCGCGACGGCAAGATGCTGGCGACCGACGGGCCGTTTGCGGAGACGCGCGAACAGCTCGGCGGCTACTATCTGGTCGAGGCCAAGGATCTCAATGCTGCGATCGAGATCGCGGCGCGCATTCCGAGCGCGCGCATCGGGTCGATCGAGGTGCGGCCGATCTGGGTGTACGACAAGTGACGGCCAGGCTCCATATCGACGCATGAATCCGGGCGAGATCGACAAGATTTTTCGCGACGAGGCGGGGCGGGCGCTGGCCACGCTGATCCGCCTCGTCGGTGATTTCGATCTCGCCGAGGAGGCGCTCCAGGATGCTTTTGCGGTCGCGCTGGAGCGCTGGCCGGCGTGCGAGATACCGGACAATCCGCGCGCCTGGCTGGTCAATGTCGCCAAGCATAAGGTGATCGACCGCATCCGCCGCCAGGCCGTTTTCCGCGGCAAGCAGCAGGCGCTGATGCACGAGCTGGAGCTGAACGCGCAAGCGCCCGACGAGCCGCCGGCGATGCTCGACGACGACATGCTGCGGCTGATCTTCACCTGCTGCCATCCCGCGTTCGCGCCCGAGGTTCAGGTCGCGCTGACGCTGCGCACCGTCTGCGGGCTCTCGGCCGCGCAGGTCGCGCGCGCCTTCCTCGTCAGCGAAGAGGCGATGGCGCAGCGCCTCGTCCGCGCCAAGCAGAAGATCAGGCTCGCCGGCATTCCCTATGAAGTGCCCGAGCGCGATGCGCTGGTACCGCGGCTCGATGGCGTGCTCGCCGTGATCTATCTCGTTTTCACCGAAGGCTATGTCGCGACATCAGGCGCGGATTTGATGCGGCCCGATCTCGCGGTCGAGGCAATCAGGCTTGGTCGCTTGCTCGACCGGCTGATGCCGGATCGCGCCGGTATCAAGGGCCTGCTGGCGTTGATGCTGCTTCATGACGCGCGGCGCGCCGGCCGCGAGACTGCGGCCGGCGACATCGTGCTGCTGGAAGAACAGGACCGCACGCTCTGGGACCGCGCGCAGATCGACGAGGGGCTGCGCCTGGTGGACGATGCGCTGCGCCTGCCCGGCCTGCCGCAGCCCTATGTCGTGCAGGCCGCGATCGCCGCGCTGCACGCGCGGGCGCCAAGCTATGAACAAACCGACTGGCCGCAGATCGCCGGGCTCTACGAGGTGCTGTTGCGCATCAACCCATCGCCGGTGATCGAGCTCAACCACGCTGCGGCGGTGTCGATGGTGGACGGGCCGGGACGCGCACTCGATCTCGTCGATGCGACCGCCGCGCGCGGGGGCCTGCGTGGCTATGAACTGTTGCCCGCAGTGCGCGCGGATCTGCTGCGACGACTCGGCAGGAAGAAAGAAGCGCGCGAGGCGTATGTTGCCGCGACGGAGGCGACGCAGCTCGAGCCGTTGCGGAGACTGTATGCGCGAAGAGTGAGGGAGATGGGGTAGGGCTGCATCTGCGTCGTCATTGCTTCGTCGCAAGTGCTCCTCGCAATGACGGAGTGGGCGGCCTACGCCATCACTTCGAAGCGACGACCGTCGCATCGGCCGGCAAGCTCGCCAGCAGCGCCTGCAAGGTCGACAGCGTCGAATGATCCGCGACGCCATCGAGGCGCGCCGGGCGGAAATGGCGCTGGAAGGCGGTGACGACTTCCATCGTCGCGGCGTCGTATTTGCCGGTCAGCGGCACGCCATAGCCGTATCGGGCGAGCGCCTGCTGCAGGCTCAGCACCTCGTCGCTGATGGTGCCGAGCATCAGGCTCTCGCCGCGCACGACTGGCGCCGGCGTCACCCAATGTCCGACGCCGGAATTGGCCAGCGAGTGCCACGGAAATTTTTCGCCGGGGTCCTTCTTGCGCGCCGGCGCGACGTCGGAATGGCCGAGCACCCGGTGCGCCGGCACCTTGCGGCGGAGCATGATGCCGCGGCACAGCGCGATCACGGCTGCGATTTGGCGCAGCGGAAACTCCGGATAGCCCCAGTCGTGACCGCGATTGACGATCTCGATGCCGATCGAGCAGGAATTGATGTCGTCCTCGCCGGCCCAGGCCGAGATGCCGGCGTGCCAGGCGCGCCTCGCCTCCGGCACGCATTGCACGATGCGGCCGTCCTCCAGCACGACATAATGAGCCGACACTTCGGTGCCCGCCGTGCACAGCCGCGCCAGCGCACCCTCGACATCGGGCATGCCGGTGTAGTGCACCACGATCATGTCGGGCTGCCGTCCCCTGTTGCGCTCGCCATGGTTCGGCGAAGGGATGATGTCGGAGACGGTCGAGGAATCCGGCTCGAACGTCCGCATGTTCGCCGCGGCCTTGGGAACCGGGAGAACGCGTTGACGCTTCGAATCAGTTCCAGATGGCGTGGACGAACCGGGCGACATAAGAAGCTCAAGTCGGACAGGAGGGTGGGCCAAGCCCTTCTCTTTACTATTCCTTTACCCTCCGTTGTGCGCAATCGCGCGTCGCGGTTAACGGATGCATTTTGGGCCGGGTGTGTGGATGGGGCATCACCAGGGCGTCACCTTTTCGACTTGTAACGAGCCGATCAACGCTTTCTTAACGCTAAGGGCCGTTACTGAGAGATGAAGAGCCGACCCGCGTCCGGAGGCGGCCAAAGCGTATTTTGGCTCGAAATCCCATGGCTGCCCGACAAATTCCAACGGGAATACTGGGTTGGCGGCCCGGGACGACCGGGCTCGGGTACCATGATGGGCAGGGGTTGGGTCGTGGAACCGGTGCGACGCGGAACTATTCGAGGCGTTATGAGCTCGCTCGTCCGCGATCTCGCATGTGCGTTCGGCGGGCGTTACGCATGAGCTCGGCTGTTCCGCACATCCCCGTCCTCGGCCGCGAGGCCGTTGACTACCTCGCGCCGCGCGCGGGTGGCATCTATGTCGATGCCACCTTCGGCGCCGGCGGCTACAGCCGCGCCATCCTCGACGTGCCGGGAACCCAACTCATTGCCATTGATCGCGACCGCACCGCCATCGCAGGCGGCGCCGAGCTGGTCGAACGCTCCGCGGGCCGGCTGACACTGGTCGAGGACCGCTTCTCCAATCTCGCCGAGGTCTGTGCGGCGCAAGGCGTCGATGGCGTTGACGGTGTCGTGATGGACGTCGGCGTGTCCTCGATGCAGCTCGACCAGGCTGGCCGCGGATTTTCGTTTCGTCTCGACGGTCCGCTCGACATGCGGATGGGGCAGGCGGGACCGACCGCGGCCGACGTGGTCGCGCGTGCCTCGGAAGGCGATCTCGCCGACATCATCTATCTCCTCGGCGAGGAGCGGCATTCGCGGCGTATCGCCCGCGCCGTCGTCGCGGACCGCGGGGAGACGCCATTCACGACCACGCGTGCGCTCGCCGATCTCGTCGGTCGGGTGGTTCGTTCCAAGCCCGGTGATATTCATCCGGCGACGCGGACGTTCCAGGCCCTGCGCATCTTCGTCAACGAGGAGCTCGAGGAACTTCAGACCGCGCTGGCCGCGGCCGAGCGCGTGCTCAAGCCCGGCGGCCGGCTCGTGGTGGTCTCGTTCCATTCGCTGGAAGACCGCATCGTCAAGAATTTCCTGAGCGAACGTTCGAAGACCGGCGGCGGCTCGCGGCATCTGCCGGAAGTGGCGCAAACCGCTCCAAGCTTCCAGCTGCTGACGCGGCGGCCTGTCATTGCCGGCGACGAGGAAGTCACAAACAATCCGCGCGCCCGTTCCGCAAAGCTGCGCGCCGCCGAGCGCACCGACGCGCCCGCGCATCATGACGATGAACAGTCGCCCTGGCCAAAACTCTCCGACGTGATGAGGGGCGGCTAGCGCATGCGCTTCATCCACCTCCTCGTCATCGGCGCGCTGATTTTTGCGGCGGCCTATGTCTACCGGATCAAGATGGATTCCACGGCGCGCACCGAGAAGGTGCTGCGGCTGCATGCGGAGATCCGCGAGCAGCGCGATGCGATCGCATCACTGCGCTCCGAATGGGCCAAGCTCGATGCGCCCTTGCGTCTGCAAGGCTTGTCCGAGCGGCATCTGCCGCTCAAGCCGGTCAACGGCACGCAATATGACTCGCTGAAGAATTTGCCGGAGCGTCCGCCGCGGATGTTCAGGCCGGGCGAGCCCGACCCGATCGGGGCCATGCTCAACACCATCGAAGCCGCAAGCGACCCAGACACCGTGACGGGCTCCGTGCCTCAGCCCGAGGACAAGCAATGAGCGCTCCGACCCCGGCCAAACCTGTAGAGAAGCCGAATGAGCCTTGGCGCCAGCGGCTGATCCGCAGCCTGCTCTACGGGCGCAACGTCGATCGCGCCGCGAAGGCGCGCGCGCGCGTTGGCCTTGCGATGCTTGCCTTCGCCTCGGTCTACGCCCTGATCGGCGGCCGGCTCGTGATGTTCGCGATCGGCGCCGACGCCCACGGTGCGCGCCGTGCGGCCTCGCAAGAGGTGGTAGCGACCGCGCGCCCCGACATCGTCGACCGCAACGGCGCCATCCTTGCGACCGACGTCAAGGCGGCGAGCCTGTTCGGCGAGCCGCGCCGCATCATCGACAAGGACGAGGCGATCGAGCTTCTGACCGCCACGGTGCCCGACCTCGACGAGGTCGAAGTGCGCGAGCGTCTTTCGGGGCGAAAGGGATTCGTCTGGCTCAAGCGCGAGATCACGGCGAAGCAGCAGCAGGACATCCACAAGCTCGGAATTCCCGGCATCGGCTTTCTGCGTGAGAACAAGCGCGTCTACCCGACCGGCAACGAGGTCGCCCACCTCATTGGTCTGGTCAATATCGACAACCAGGGCATCGCCGGTATGGAGAAGTGGCTCGACAATCAAGGGCTCGCCGATCTCCACCGCGCCGGCTTTGCCACCGACCGGCTGCAAAAGCCGATCGAGCTCTCGGTCGATTTGCGCGTCGAGCACGCGCTGCGCGACGAGCTCTTGAAGGCCAAGGAGAAGTACCACACCAAGGCCGCCTCCGGCATTGTCTCGAATGTCAAGACGGGCGAGATCGTGGCGATGGTCTCGCTTCCGGATTTCGATCCCAACAATCCGAAGGAAGCGCACGACCCCGACCGCATCAACCGCCTGACCACGGGCGTCTACGAGATGGGCTCGACCTTCAAGGCGTTCACGCTGGCGATGGCGCTCGATTCCGGCAAGATCAACCTGAACTCGATGTGGGATGCACGGGGAAACCTGCACTACGGCAAGTTCACCATCCACGACAGTCATTCGCTCGGACGTTTCATCAACACCAAGGAAGTGTTCTATTACTCCTCCAACATCGGCGCTGCGCGGATCGCGCTCGGCCAGGGCGTCGAGGCGCACAAGGCGTTCCTGGCCAAAATGGGCCAGTTGACGCGGCTGCGCACCGAGCTGCCGGAAAGCGCGGCTCCGCTGATCCCGCGCCGCTGGGGCGAGCTGAACACCGTAACCATTGCGTTCGGCCAGGGCATGTCGGTAGCGCCGCTGCAAGCCGTGATGGGGATCAACGCGCTGGTGAACGGCGGCTATCTGATTCCGCCGACCTTCATGAAGCGAACCGAATCCGAAGCGGCGGCGATGGCCAAGCGCGTGGTCAAGACGGAGACCAGCGACAAGATGCGGTTCCTGATGCGCCTCAATGCCGAGATCGGCACCGCCAAGACCGCCGACGTCAAGGGCTACTATGTCGGCGGCAAGACCGGCACGTCCGAAAAGGTCATCAACGGCCGCTATGCCAAGAAGCGCGTGCTCAACTCGTTCACTGCCATCATGCCCTGCGACGATCCGAAATATCAGATCCTGATCATGCTGGACGAGCCGCAGCCGTTGCCGGAAACGCACGGTTTTATCACGTCGGGCTTTAATGCTGTGCCGACGGGGGGCAAGGTGATCGCCCGTATCGCTCCGCTTTTGGGCGTCGAGCCGCGGTTCGACCTGCCGCCTGCGGACCGCCTTATTCTTGCAGCATCCAGGACAACCCAGTAATTCCTAGGGTACTGCCCTTGAGTCGGTGTTCCCCGGGCCTTGGCCTGAGGTATTCCGGCGCGGCTTGTCGACTGGAAGGCCATGAAACTCTCCGATCTCCTTGGCAATGATGCCGCCCTCGACCCCGCGCTCGGGGCGATCGAGGTGACCGGGATTGCGCTCGACAGTCGCGCGGTGAAGCCGGGCGACCTTTTCTTCGCTCTCGCCGGCAGCAAGACCGACGGCGCGCGCTTCATCGACGCCGCAATTGCCGCAGGCGCCGTGGCGGTCGTCGGCGACCACGCACCCCCGGGCAGCGGGGTGCCGTTCGTCACGGTGGCCAATCCGCGTCGCGCGCTGGCGCTGGCTGCGGCAAAATTCTTCCCCGCGCAGCCCGCGACGATCGCCGCGGTGACCGGTACCAGCGGCAAGACCTCGGTCGCGGCGTTCACGCGCCAGATCTGGGAGCGGCTGGGGCGTGCCTCCGCCAGCATCGGCACCATCGGCCTCGTCTCGCCCAAGCGCACGGTGTACGGCTCGCTGACGACGCCGGATCCGGTCGCGCTGCACCGGCAGCTCGATGAGATCGCGCGCGAGGGCGTCACGCATCTCGCCTTCGAGGCGTCCTCGCACGGGCTCGACCAATATCGTCTCGACGGCGTGCGCGTCTCGGCCGGGGGCTTCACCAATCTGTCGCGCGACCACATGGATTACCATCCGACCGTTGCGCATTACCTCGCTGCCAAACTCAGGCTGTTTCGCGAACTCGTACCGCCCGGCGGCGCCGCGGTGATCTCGGCCGATCATGAGTGCTCGGCCGAAGCGGTCAATGTCGCAAAGGCACGCGGTCTGCGCGTGATGGCGGTGGGCCGTAACGGCGACGGAACAGGCGAGGGCATCCGGCTGGTCAATGCCGAGGTCTCAGGCTTCGCTCAAGAGCTTTCGCTCGTACATCGCGACAGGGCCTATGCGGTCCGGCTGCCGCTGGTCGGCGAATTTCAGATCGAGAACGCGCTGGTGTCGGCCGGTCTTGCTATCGGCACCGGGAGCGATGCGGCAAAAGTGTTTGCGGGCCTCGAGCATCTCGAAGGCGCCAAGGGCCGGCTCGAGCGTGTCGGCGAGCATAACGGCGCGCCTGTTTTCGTAGACTATGCGCACAAGCCCGATGCATTGGCCAAAGCGTTGCAGGCGCTGCGCCCCTACGCCAAGCGCAGGCTCATCGTCGTGTTCGGCGCCGGCGGCGATCGTGACGCCGGCAAGCGCCCGATCATGGGCGAGATCGCGGCCGACAACGCCGACGGCATCATCATCACAGACGACAATCCGCGCAGCGAAAAGCCGGAAGCCATCCGCGCCGCGATCCTCGCAACCGCCAAGGGCGCCCGCGAGATCGGCGACCGTGCGGCTGCGATCCGCACCGCGATCGAGGAATTGCAGGAGGGCGATGCGCTGCTCGTCGCCGGCAAGGGCCACGAGACCGGGCAGATCGTAGGCCACGAGGTGCTGCCCTTCAGTGATCACGAGGCGGTCGCCGCCGCACTAGCATCGAGGGTCGCATGAGCGCGCCGATATGGACGGTGGCCGACGTGGCGCGCGCGCTGGGCGCGGCCGGATCGTTCCCCGACACGCCGATCGACTTCGTCACCCAGGACAGCCGGCTGGTGAAACCGGGCAGCCTGTTCGTCGCGCTGAGCGGCACGCCGAGCGGCGGCTTCATCTCGGCCTTCGCCAGTGCGCGCGACGGCTGGGAGTTCGCGGACAAGGCGGAAGCCTCCGGCGCGGTGGCGATGATCGTGCCGCACGAGATCGCGGGCATCCGCATTCCCCAGATCGTCGTGAAGGACACGCTGATCGACGGCCTCTGGGGCCTCGCGCGCGCCGCCCGCGCGCGCTTCAAGGGGCCCGTGATCGGCCTCACCGGCAGCGCCGGCAAGACCAGCACCAAGGAATTCCTGGCCGCTTATCCCAACGCTTATGCGAGCCCGTCGAGCTTCAACAATTTCTGGGGCGTGCCGCTGACGCTGTGCAATGCGCGGCCCGATGCCAGCCTCTGGGTCGTCGAGATGGGTATGAACCAAACCGGTGAGATTGCGCGGCTCAGCGAATTGACCCGGCCGACGGTCGCGCTTGTCGTCAACGTCCAGCCGGTGCATCTGGAAAAGCTCGGCTCGCTCGAAGCCATCCGCCGCGAGAAAGTATCGATCGCGCTCGGCCTGCCCGGGGACGGCGTGCTGGTTCTGCCTGCCGGGCTCAAGGCGTCCGAATGGAAGGGCAAGGTCGTGCGCTTCGGCGAGCGTGCCGAGGTGCACGAGGTCAAGCACGCGCCGCATGGCGAGAGCTGGCAGGTCGTGGCCGCGATCGGCAAGAAGGAGATTGCCTTCAGCCTGACGCCGGGCGCGCCGCACCGCGTGCAGAATGCGCTGGCCGCGCTCGCTTCAGTTCATGCCGCGCATCTCGACGTCGCGACGCTTGCGATCAAGCTCGACCGTGTCGGCATCATGACCGGCCGCGGCGTCGAGCAGGCGGTCGGCGGCGTCACCGTGATCGACGACAGCTTTAACGGCAATCCGGCCAGCGTGGCTGCTGCACTGCAAAGCCTCCAGGCCCGCAACATCAGCGGCGGCCGCCGCATTGCGGTGCTGGGCGACATGCTGGAGCTGGGCGACGACGCGCCCAGTTATCACACCGGTCTCGCCAAGCATCTCGACGGCATCGACGGCATCTATTGCGTCGGCCCCCTGATGCGCCATCTCTATGACGTGCTGCCATCAGGCAAGGGCTTGGGCTGGCACGACGATCCCGCGACGCTTAAAGCCAGCGAGGTCGCGAACCTGCTGAAGGCAGGCGATGTCGTGGTTGTCAAGGGCAGCAAGAAGATGTTCTGGGTCAACAAGTTTGTGCCGGGCCTAGTGGCCGCCTTGCAGGCAAAGGCGTAAACTGCTTGGAAGGCGCTGTTCCCGAATCCCACCTTTTGCGGCGCGGGGCGTTTTCCCAGAGGTCGCCCGACCCCATGATGAAGACCAGCGAATGCGCGTGAGGCACGGTGGCAAGGCCAAAATCAGAGGCCGCGTGCAAAGGCGCCATAGGACCGTCTGAATGTTTTACTGGCTGATCGAGCTCTCCAACACATTTCCGGGCTTAGGTGCCGTTCGCACCGCCCTCAACGTCTTCCGCTACATCACCTTCCGCACCGGCGGCGCCGTCGTCACCGGCGCGCTGTTCGTGTTCCTGTTCGGCCCCTGGATCATCGACCACTTACGCATCCGGCAGGGCAAGGGCCAGCCGATCCGGGCCGACGGTCCGCAATCGCATCTCGCCAAGAAGGGCACGCCCACCATGGGCGGGCTGATGATCCTGTCCGGCCTCACGGTTGGCACCGTGCTGTGGGCCAATCCGCTCAACCCCTATGTCTGGATCGTGCTGGCGGTGACGCTCGGCTTCGGCTTCGTCGGTTTCTATGACGATTACCTCAAGGTGACCAAGCAGACCACGACCGGGTTCGGGAGCAAGCTTCGCCTGCTGATCGAGGCCGCGATTGCCCTGGTTGCCTGCTACGCGCTGGTGCGGCTGAACCGCGATCCCGCATCGACCGCGCTGACGATTCCGTTCCTCAAGGACACCGTGCTGCATTTTGGCTGGTTCTTCGTGGTGTTCGGCGCCTTCGTCATCGTCGGCGCCGGCAATGCGGTGAACCTCACCGACGGTCTCGACGGCTTGGCAATCGTGCCGGTGATGATCGCGACCGCGAGCTTTGCGATGATCGCCTATCTCGCCGGCAACGCGGTGTTCGCCGACTATCTCCAGATCAAATATGTCGCGGGCACCGGCGAACTTGCCGTACTCTGCGGCGCGCTGCTGGGCGCCGGTCTCGGATTTCTCTGGTTCAACGCCCCACCCGCTTCGATCTTCATGGGCGACACCGGGTCGCTCGCGCTTGGCGGCATGCTCGGTGCGATCGCGGTCGCGGTAAAGCACGAGATCGTGCTCGCGGTGATCGGCGGCCTGTTCGTGCTGGAGGCGGTCTCCGTCATCGTGCAGGTGGTGTCGTTCAAGATGACTGGAAAACGCATCTTCCGGATGGCGCCGATTCATCACCATTTCGAGCAGCTCGGCTGGACCGAGCCGCAGATCGTGATCCGGTTCTGGATCATCTCGGTGATGCTGGCGCTGGCCGGCCTGTCGACGCTGAAGCTGCGCTGATGATCCCGGTCACCTCCTTCGCCGGCAAGACGGTCGCGGTGTTCGGCCTCGGCGGCTCGGGGCTCGCCTCCTGCCACGCGCTGAAGGCCGGTGGCGCCGAGGTGATCGCCGCCGACGACAATGCCGAGAACGTCGCCAAGGCCGCGCAGGCTGGCTTCATCACCGCCGATTTGCGCAACGTCTCCTGGGCGAATTTCGCAGCCCTCGTGCTCGCGCCGGGCGTGCCGCTGACCCATCCGGTGCCGCATTGGAGCGTGCTGAAGGCGCGCGAGGCGGGCTGCGAGGTGATTGGTGACATCGAGCTGTTCTGCCGCGAGCGGCGGCGGCATGCGCCGAACGCGCCGTTCGTCGCGATCACCGGCACCAACGGCAAGTCGACCACGACGGCGCTGATTGCGCACCTCACAAAAGTTGCGGGCTACGACACCCAGATGGGCGGCAATATCGGCACAGCGATCCTGTCGCTGGAGCCGCCGCGCATGGGCCGCGTCCACGTCATCGAGATGTCGTCCTATCAGATCGACCTCACGCCCTCGCTCGATCCCTCCGTCGGCATTTTGCTCAATGTCAGCGAGGATCACATCGACCGTCACGGCACCATCGCGCACTACGCCGCAGTGAAGGAGCGCCTCGTTGCAGGCGTGCAGGCCGGCGGCACCTCGATCGTCGGCGTCGATGACGGTTTCTGCCGTGACATCGCCGACCGGCTCGACCGCGTCGGCAAGAACGTGGTGCGCATCTCCGTCAAGAATCCGCTGGCGAGCGGCATCCATGTCGAGCACGGCACCATTGTGCGCACCGCGGGCGGCGCGAGGAGCGAGGTCGCAAAGCTCGGCGGCATCGGTTCGCTGCGCGGCCAGCACAACGCGCAGAACGCGGCCTGCGCGGCTGGTGCCGCCCTCGCGATGGGTATCAGCCTCGACGTGCTCCAGAACGGCCTGCGCAGCTTTCCCGGCCTTGCGCATCGCATGGAGCAGGTCGGCCGCCGCGGCAATGTGCTGTTCGTCAACGATTCCAAGGGCACCAACGCCGACGCCACCGCGCATGCGCTGTCGTCCTTTGCCGACATCTTCTGGATCGCCGGCGGCAAGCCGAAGGCAGGCGGCATCACTGGCCTGACCGGTTTCTTCCCGCGCATCCGAAAAGCCTATCTGATCGGCGAGGCGGCACAGGAGTTTTCCGACACGCTCGGCGCAGTCGCGCACGAGATTAGCCAGACCCTCGATGTCGCGGTCGAGCACGCCGCGCGCGATGCGGAAGCCTCAGGCCTTACTGACGCAGTCGTGCTGCTGTCGCCGGCCTGCGCCTCCTTCGACCAGTACCGCAACTTCGAAATCCGCGGCACCAAGTTTCGAGATCTGGTGCAGGCGCTGCCGGGTGTGAAGCCGGTGGTCTAGTCCGCACTCCCTCGGCGAACTCCGCTGTCATCGTCCGCGAAGGCGGACGATCCAGTATTCCAGAGACGGCGCTTGAGCCGAAAGGCCGCAGCGTACTGGATGCCCCGGTCAAGCCGGGCATGACAGTGTGTTTTGTGGCGGCAGCGGAGGTCATCTCGAAACATCCACATTTCCTTAACCCAGCGGTAACCAACCTCGGCGACCAATGGACGATCTCTGTCCGAAAGCGGCCGCCCATGCTCTCCCGTGAAGAACGCACCCCCTTTTCCGAGTGGTGGTGGACCGTCGACAAGCTGCTGCTCGGTGCGATCCTGGTGCTGATGCTGACCGGCGTCATCCTGTCGCTGGCGGCGAGCCCGCCGGTCGCGACCCGCATCGGGCTCGATCCCTTCCACTTCTTCAGCCGCCATGTGATGTTCCTGGCGCCGTCCTTCATGGTGCTGCTCGGGGTCTCCTTCCTGTCGCCGCGCGCGATCCGCCGCAGCGCGCTGATCATCTTCACGCTCAGCATCATCCTGATCGTGCTCACGCTCGCGATCGGACCCGAGGTGAAGGGCTCGCGGCGCTGGATCACGCTGATCGGCGTCAACATCCAGGCCTCCGAAATCGCAAAGCCATCGTTCGTCGTCATCGCGGCGTGGCTGTTCGCGGAATCGACCAAGCGGCCGGAGATGCCGGCGACCTCGATGGCGCTGGTGCTGCTGTTGATGCTGGTCTCGCTGCTGGTGATGGAGCCGGATTTCGGCCAGACCATGCTGATCCTGATGGTGTGGGGCTCGCTGTTCTTCATCGCGGGCATGCGCATGATCTGGGTGTTCGGCCTCGCGGGTGCCGCGTCGGCCGGCCTGTTCAGCGCCTATCTGTTCGTCCCGCACGTCGCCGGCCGCATCAAGCGCTTCATGAACCCGGCCTCCGGCGACACGTTCCAGGTCGATACCGCCATGGAAGCCTTCTACAACGGCGGATGGTTCGGCCTCGGACCGGGCGAGGGCATTGCAAAACGCAGCCTGCCGGACAGCCATACCGACTTCGTGTTCGCGGTTGCTGCCGAAGAGTTCGGCATCATCCTGTGCCTCGCCATGCTGGCGCTGTTCGCCTTCGTCGTCATCCGCACGCTGTCGCGGGCCTATGCCAATGAGGACATGTTCTCGCGCTTCGCGGCCTCGGGGCTAGCGATCCTGTTCGGCGTGCAGGCGGCGATCAACATGTCGGTCAACCTGCAGCTCATTCCCGCCAAGGGCATGACGCTGCCGTTCATTTCCTACGGCGGCTCCTCGATCGTGTCGCTGGCCTATGGCGTCGGCATGATGCTGGCCCTGACGCGGCTGCGACCGCGCACCGAGGTCGAGGCAACCGGCCACGCCGACGCGATGCGCAGTTACGCGTAGCCACGCGTATCCCGGACAAGCGAAGCGCAGATCCGGGACCCAGAACGCCGCTAGCGTGGGCCCCGGTTCAGCAGCGCATCACGCCGCGAAGAGCGGCGCGCTGCGCTACGCCCGGGGCACGCACCGTGTAGCCGGCTCGCAATGACGGCAAAGGCCTTGTAAAAGGGCGTTTATGAACACTTCCCCCCTGATTCTTCTCGCCGCGGGCGGCACCGGCGGTCATCTGTTTCCGGCCGAGGCGCTCGGCGTCGAGCTGATCCGGCGCGGCTTTCGTGTCCGCCTCGTCACCGACGACCGGGCGCTGCGCTATAGCGGTCTGTTCAGCAAGGACATGATCGACGTGGTCGCAAGCGAGACCGCGCGTGGGCGCAATCCGTTGCAGCTCGCTTACGCCGGCCTCACGCTCGCCACCGGTACGTTGTCCGCCTACCGCCTGATCAAGCGATTGAAGCCCGTCGCCGTTGTCGGCTTCGGTGGCTATCCGACATTGCCGCCGCTGGTCGCGGCAAAATTCGCGGGCGTACCCAGCATCATCCACGACGCCAATGCGGTGCTCGGTCGCGCCAACCGGTTCCTGTCGAGCCGCGTCCGTGCGATCGCAACGTCCTTGCCCGGCGTGCTCGATCGCGATCCCGCGCTCTCGGCCAGGACCACGACGGTCGGCACGCCGATGCGGCCGGCGGTGCTCGCTGCGGCGGCCGTGCCTTATGTCGCGCCCGAGGTGAACGGCCCGCTCCGTCTGCTCGTCGTCGGTGGCAGCCAGGGCGCGCGCATCATGGCCGACATCGTGCCGGGGGCCATCGAACGGCTCGAATCCGCGCTGTGGGGCCGGCTGGTCCTCACCCAGCAGGTGCGCGACGAGGACATGGCGCGCGTGCGCGCGGTCTACGACAAGCTCAAGATCAATGCGGAGCTGGCGCCGTTCTTCACCGATCTGCCGGCACGGCTCGCCTCCAACCACCTGATCGTGTCGCGTTCCGGCGCCGGCACCGTGGCCGAGCTCGCCGCGATCGGGCGGCCCTCGATCCTGGTGCCGCTGCCGGGCTCGATCGACCAAGACCAGTTCGCCAATGCCGGCGTGCTGGCCAAGGTCGACGGCGCCATCCGCATCCCGCAGACCGAGTTCACCTCCAACCGGCTGGCGTCCGAGATCTCCGCCTTCGCCGCCGAGCCTGCACGCCTTGCCGCCATGGCCGAGGCCGCCCGCGGCGCCGGCCGGCTCGACGCCGCCGAGCGGCTCGCCGATCTGGTGGTCAAAGTCGCGGGAATCTGACGCGAAACCCCGAATTTCCTTAGTTTTACCGTCATGGCCGGGCTTGTCCCGGCCATCCACGTCTTGCAAGAAAGACGCTAAGATTCGTGGATGCCCGGGACGAGCCCGGGCATGACGACGGAACAGCGGGATAAAGCATGAGACTGCCGCGCGAGATCGGACCCATCCACTTCGTCGGGATCGGCGGGATCGGCATGAGCGGAATCGCCGAGGTGCTGCTCAATCTCGGCTATCCCGTGCAAGGCTCGGATGCCTCCGACAATTACAATCTCGACCGTCTGCGCAAGAATGGCGCAAAGGTCTCGGTCGGCCACAAGGCCGAGAATGTCGACGGTGCCGAGGTCGTCGTCGTCTCCACCGCGATCAAGCGCGACAATCCGGAACTGATGGCGGCGCGCGAACGCCGCATTCCCGTGGTGCGCCGCGCCGAGATGCTAGCCGAGCTGATGCGGCTGAAGAGCTGCGTCGCCATCGCCGGCACGCATGGCAAGACCACCACGACCACGATGGTCGCAACCCTGCTCGATGCCGGCGGGCTCGATCCCACCGTGATCAACGGCGGCATCATCAATGCGTATGGCTCGAACGCGCGGTTAGGTGCCGGCGACTGGATGGTGGTCGAAGCCGACGAGAGCGACGGCACGTTCCTGAAGTTGCCGACCGATGTCGCGATCGTCACCAATGTCGATCCCGAGCATCTCGACCACTTCAAAACGTTCGAGGCCGTGCAGGATGCGTTCCGAAGCTTCGTCGAGAATCTGCCGTTCTATGGCTTTGCCGTGATGTGTATCGATCATCCCGTGGTGCAGAGCCTGGTCGGCAAGATCGAGGATCGCCGCATCATCACCTATGGCGAGAATCCGCAGGCCGATGTGCGGTTCGTCGATCTCACCCCGATGGGTGGTGGCTCCAAGTTCAAGGTCGCCTTCCGCGATCGCAAGACGGGCGCCGTGCACGAGATCGCCGATCTCATGCTGCCGATGCCGGGTCGCCACAACGCCTCCAACGCGACGGCCGCGATTGCGGTCGCGCGCGAGCTCGGCGTGTCCGACGAGGCGATCCGCAAGGCGATTGCCGGCTTCGGCGGCGTCAAGCGCCGCTTCACCAAGACAGGCGAGTGGAACGGCGTCACCGTGATCGACGATTACGGCCATCACCCGGTCGAGATCGCAGCCGTGTTGAAGGCGGCGCGGGAATCCAGCAACGGCAAGATCATCGCCGTGGTTCAGCCGCATCGCTACACCCGCCTGCAATCGCTGTTCGAGGAATTTTGTACCTGCTTCAACGATGCCGATGCGGTTGTTGTCGCTGACGTCTATGCCGCCGGCGAGACACCGATCGACGGCATCGATCGCGACCATTTCGTCGCGGGCCTGCGCGCGCACGGTCACCGCGAGGTGGTGCCGCTGCCGGCAGCGTCGGAGCTTGCAGGCATCGTCAAGGGACTGGCGAAGTCGGGTGATCTCGTCGTGTGCCTTGGCGCCGGCAACATCACGCAATGGGCGTATGCACTGCCTGGCGAATTGAAGGCGCTGGGGTAGGGCGGTGGGGTTTCCCGACATCACACCCTCGCTCAAAGCCGCGATGCCGCAACTCCGCGGCCGGCTGTTGGCGAACCAGTCGCTCACCGAGCTCACCTGGTTTCGCGTCGGCGGTCCGGCGCAGGTGCTGTTCACGCCGGCGGACGAGGACGATCTCGCTTATTTCCTCGCGCATCTCGCGTCCGACATCCCCGTCTACGTCGTCGGCGTCGGCTCCAATTTGATCGTGCGCGACGGCGGCATTGCTGGCGTCGTGATCCGTCTCGCCCCGCGTGCCTTTGGCGAGGCGAGTGCCAGCGGCGATGTCGTCACGGCAGGCGCGGCCGCGCTCGACAAGCGCGTCGCGGAGGTCGCGGCCTCCGCCAATATCGGCGGGCTCGAATTCTACTTCGGCATTCCCGGCACCATCGGCGGTGCGCTGCGCATGAATGCGGGGGCCAATGGCGGCGAGACCAAGGATGTGCTGATCGAAGCGCGCGGCGTCGGCCGCGACGGCACGAAGCACGTCTTCTCTAACGCCGACATGAAGTTCGTCTACCGCAACAGCGGCGTTGATCCCGCCATCGTCTTCACCTCCGCGCGGTTTCGCGGCGAGATCAGGGATATTGATGCGATCCGCGCGCGCATGGCGGAGGTGCAAAGCCACCGCGAGACCGCGCAGCCGATCCGCGAAAAGACCGGCGGCTCGACCTTCAAGAATCCGCCCGGTCATTCCGCCTGGAAGCTGGTGGACGCCGCCGGCTGCCGCGGCCTGCGCGTCGGCGGCGCTGAGGTCTCGGAGATGCACTGCAATTTCCTGATCAACACGGGCGACGCCACCGCGCACGACATCGAGACGCTGGGCGAGACCGTGCGCGAACGCGTGAAGGCGAATTCCGGAATTGAGCTGCACTGGGAAATCAAGCGGATCGGAATTCCCGGCTAACACTTGGACAAGCGACGAGAGAACATGCGCATCACCATCCTCTTCGGCGGCTCCAACCGCGAGCGTCTGGTTTCGGTCGCCTCGGCCCAGGCGCTGCATCAGGCGCTGCCCGAGGCCGATCTCTGGTGGTGGGACGTCGAGGACAAGGTGCATGTGGTGCAGTCAAAGCAGCTGCTTGAGCATGCCCGTCCGTTCGAGGACGAGTTCAAGCCCGGCACGCGTGGCATTCCGCTGGCGCAGGCGCTTGACCAGGCCAAGGCGGAAGATCGCGTGCTCGTGCTCGGCCTGCATGGCGGGCGCGCGGAGAACGGCGAATTGCAGGTGATGTGCGAGGCGCGCGGCGTGCCGTTCACCGGCTCGGGCTCGGCCTCATCGCATCTCGCCTTCGACAAGATCGCGGCCAAGCATTTCGCCGCGCTCGGCGGCGTGACGCCGCCGGCCAACATTGCGCTGGATCATATCGACGAGGCCTTCGCCGAATACGGAAGGTTGATCGCCAAGCCGGCGCGGGACGGGTCGAGCTACGGCCTGATCTTTGTCAACGCGAAGCAGGACCTCGTCGCCGTCCGCAATGCCGCCAGGCACGAGGAGTACGTGATCGAGCCCTACATCGCCGGCGTCGAGGCCACCTGCGCCGTGCTGGAGCGCACCGACGGCTCGGTCATCGCGCTGCCGCCGATCGAGATCATTCCGGGCGAGGGCAGTTTCGACTACGCCGCAAAATATCTCTTGAAGTCGACCCAGGAGATCTGCCCCGGCCGTTTCACGCCCGAGATCACGACCGCGCTGAGGGAGCAGGCCATGCTCGCGCACCGGGCGATGTCCTGCACCGGCTATTCACGCTCGGACTTCATCGTTTCGGACAAGGGCCTGGTCTATCTCGAGACCAACACGCTGCCCGGGCTGACCAAGTCCTCGCTCTACCCCAAGGCGCTGAAGGCCGAGGGCATCGAGTTCGTCGACTTCCTGCGCGGCCTGGTCGAGCTCGCCGGGCGGGGCGCGCGAAAATAATTAGGATTGGTTAACGGCCGCAGGGGCGAAACGGCCGGTTTTGGAACCCAAAACCGGTAAAATGCCGGACATCGCGGCATAAATGCCTCACATGCCTGGGCAAAACGCATTCCGCGTTAACGAACTTTACCTTTTGTTTACCAGGACATCCGAAGGTTAACGCTGGCGGCGCATATGGCGTTTTGGGCTGCCGGCGCGTGAGCTGTTTCGGGTGATGTCACCTCCAGCAAGCGCTTTGATGGGGAGAGGCTTCTTCTGCTGAAGACCAGTACCCGGCCCGGCAAGACCGAGACGTCATGTTCGCCAGGACCCGCGCGGTGTTGCGGGCAAACTGTTGACGAGCTCGTGCAATGGATGGTGCAGGAAGCCTCACCCGGTCGCTTTTCAGATCGCTGAGGCCCCAAGCTGACCTGAAGGCGGCCGCTATCGGAGCGGTCGTGCTTCTGCGCGAGTGGGTGCAGGACAGGCGCCAGGAAAGACTTCACGCCAAGCGCGCTGCCGCGAAGAGCAAAGCCAAGGCCGTCATCGAGCGGGAGCCGCCGCCGCGCCTGGTCGCGCTGGTCGAGCGTTATGCGCCGCGCCGGGTCGGAATCACGATGACCGTGCTGCTGCTGATCGGCAGCTGCGGCTTCGGCATCGTCAAGGGCGGCCATCTCCAGGATTTCATCACCGCGGTCAGCGATGCCCGCAACGCGATGGCCAATTCCGCCGGCTTCCGCATCACCTCCGTCGCGATCAACGGCCGCAAGCAGCTCAGCCAGGACGAGATCCTGGCGATCGGCGGCGTCAGCGGCCGTTCCTCGCTGCTGTTCCTCGATGCAGACGTCGTGCGCGAGAAGCTCAAGGCCAATCCCTGGATCGCGGATGCGACCGTGCTGAAGCTCTATCCGGGCCGGCTCATGATCGACATCACCGAGCGCCAGGCCTTCGCGCTGTGGCAGGAGGCCGGCCGGCTCTCCGTCATCGCCGACGACGGCGCCGTGCTCGAGCCCTATGTCTCGCGCCGGTTCCTGTCGCTGCCGCTCGTGGTCGGCAAGGGCGCCGACACGCAGGCGCGCGATTTCCTGGCGCTATTGGCGCGCTATCCGCAGGTCAATGCGCTGACCAAGGCCGCGATCTATGTCGGCGAGCGGCGCTGGAACCTCCGGCTCAAGGACGGCCTCGACATCCGCCTGCCCGAGCAGGACGTCGGCAACGCGCTGGCGATGTTGTCCAGGCTCGACAAGGAGGACAGGCTGTTCTCCCGCGACATCGTCGCCGTCGACATGCGCCTGCCCGATCGCCTGGTGGTGCAGCTCTCCGACGACGCCGCCAAGTCGCGCGAAGACCTGTTCAAGGACAAGAAGAAAAAGAAGGCCGGGGACGCCGCATGACCGGTCTTGATCGCACCCAGACGCCGAAGACGCGCCCGATGCCGCACAAGCGCGGCGGCCTCGTCGCCTGCCTCGACATCGGCACCAGCAAGATCGCCTGCATGATCGCGCGGCTGAAGCCGTCGGCGCCGAGCGAAGCCCTGCGCGACCGCACCCATGCGGTGGAATTGATCGGTTACAGCCAGATCCAGTCGCGCGGCATGAAGGCCGGCGCGGTGGTCGATCTCGGCGAATGCGAGCAGGCAGTGCGCCAGGCCGTCGGGCTTGCGGAGAAAATGGCCAAGGTGCGGGTTGATTCCGTGCTGCTGTCCGTCTCAGGCGGCCGGCTGTCCGGCCAGCTGGTCGAGGCTGCCGCCGATATCCGCGGCGGCGCCGTGACGCCGGCCGATGTCAGCCGCGTCACCTCCACCGGCATGCGCCATGCCACCGGCGAGGGCCGCACCGTGCTGCACGCGCTGCCGGTCGGCTACACGCTCGACGGCGTCAAGGGCATCCGCGATCCCCGCGGCATGGTCGCCCATCAATTCGGTGTCGACATGAACGTCGTCACCTGCGACGCCACCGTGGCGCGGAACCTGATGCTGGCGGTCGAGCGTTGCCACATTAATGTCGAAGCCATGGCGGCGAGCCCCTATGTGGCCGGCCTGTCGGTGCTGACCGACGACGAGGCCGATCTCGGCGCCGCCGTCGTCGAGATGGGCGCGGGCACCACCACGATCGCGGTCTATGCCGGCGGCCGCTTCGTGCACGCGGCCGGTTTTGCGGTCGGCGGGCAACACATCACGATGGATCTCGCGCGCGGACTCTCCGCGACCATTGCCGATGCCGAGCGAATCAAGACGTTATACGGGACCGTCATCACCGGCGGATCGGACTCGCGTGAGCTGATGTCTGTGCCGACAGCCGGTGACGAGCAGGATCTGCCGCAGATCGTCTCCCGCGCCACCATCGCCAATATCGTCAAGCACCGTGCCGAGGAAGTCTTCGAAATGGTTCGGGACAAGCTGAAGGATTCGCCCTTCGCCTCAGAGCCGAACGGCCGCGTCGTGCTCTCCGGCGGCGCCTCGCAGCTGACCGGCCTCGTCGAACTCGGAACCCAGATTCTCGGCCGGCCCGTGCGGGTCGGTCGTCCGCTCGGCTTCGGCCGGCTGCCCAACGAGGCGAAGAACGCCGCGTTCGCGGTGCCGGCCGGACTCCTCGTCTACCCGCAATATGTTCACCAGGAACATGTCGAACCGCGGCATACGCGGCAGCAGGTCAGAACGGGAACCGGCGGATATTTCGGAAAGGTCGGACGATGGCTACGCGAGGGCTTCTGATGACCGCTTTCCGCAATCTTCGATTTTCACCAACTCCCGCGGCCGACGGCCGGGGCGAACCCACGCGCACGTGATCGAGAGGCAAACATGACCATCAGCATCAACGTTCCTGATATTCACGAGTTGAAGCCCCGCATCACCGTGTTCGGCGTCGGCGGCGCCGGCGGCAACGCCGTCAACAACATGATCACGGCCGGCCTCCAGGGCGTCGACTTCGTGGTCGCCAACACCGACGCGCAGGCGCTGACGATGTCGAAGGCGCAGCGCATCGTGCAGATGGGCACGGCCGCCACGCAAGGCCTTGGCGCCGGCTCGCAGCCGGTCGTCGGCGCGGCCGCGGCCGAAGAGGTGATGGACGAACTCCGCGACCATCTCTCCGGCGCCAACATGGTGTTCGTCACCGCCGGCATGGGCGGCGGCACCGGCACCGGCGCTGCTCCCGTCATCGCCAAGATCGCGCGCGAGATGGGCATCCTCACCGTCGGCGTCGTGACCAAGCCGTTCCACTTCGAGGGCGGCCGCCGCATGCGCACCGCTGAGGCCGGCATCAACGAGCTGCACAAGGTCGTCGACACGCTGCTGATCATCCCGAACCAGAACCTGTTCCGGGTCGCCAACGAGAAGACCACCTTTGCCGACGCCTTCGCGATGGCCGACCAGGTGCTCTACTCGGGCGTCGCCTGCATCACCGATTTGATGGTCAAGGAAGGCCTGATCAACCTCGACTTCGCCGACGTCCGCGCCGTGATGCGTGAGATGGGCAAGGCGATGATGGGCACGGGCGAAGCTTCCGGCGACAAGCGCGCGCTGACCGCCGCTGAAGCTGCGATCGCCAACCCGCTGATCGACGACAGCTCGATGAAGGGTGCCAAGGGCCTCCTCATCTCCATCACCGGCGGCAAGGACCTCACGCTGTTCGAGGTCGACGAAGCCGCGACCCGTATCCGCGAGGAAGTCGACCAGGACGCCAACATCATCGTCGGCGCGACCTTCGACGAAGCGCTCGACGGCCTGATCCGCGTCTCGGTCGTTGCCACCGGCATCGAGCAGGCCGCGATCGCCCGCAACAGCCAGACCACCAGCACTCCGGTTGCGAACGCGGCACCGCAGCAGGTGCAGCAGGCTCCAGCTGCTCCGGCCGCTGCTGCCGAGAGCCGTCTCGCCGACCTGACCGCGCGTCTGCGTGCCGATAACCAGCGTTTGGCCGAACGTGCCCAGAAGCTGGAAGCGCAGACCCCGGCCGCTGCGCCTGTCGCGCCGCGTCCCAATGTCGAGCGCGCTGCGCTCGCCGCCATCGCCGCTGCCGTTGCCGAAGTCCCGCACGCGCCTGCGCCGATGCAGACCTATGGCGACGTCACCGTGCGCCCGATCGCGCAGAAGCCGACCCTGTTCCCGGAGCCTGACATGGCCCCGATCGCGATGCAGGAGCCGATGACACCCGAAAACTTCATCCCGCCGCAGGCCGAGCGTGCACCGGTCCGCGCGCCGCGGATGCCGCGGATCGAGGAACTGCCGATGCCGGCCCAGGCCGAGCTGCGCCAGGCCCGCGGCGAGGTGGAAGAAGAGACCCCGCAGAAGACCCGCCTGTCGCTGCTCCAGCGCCTCGCCAATGTCGGCCTCGGCCGCCGCGACGAGGAGAGCGAGGCGCCGATCGCCGCTCGCACCGCCGGTCCCGCGATGCCGCCGCTGCCCGATCGCCGCCCGCAGAAGTCCGTGGCGCAGCAGATCGCGGCCAGCGAGCCAGTATCGGAGTATGCCCGCCGTCCCGCGCCGCAGGGCCTGGACATGCACGGCCGCCCGGCACCTGTTGCGCCGGCGCCACAGGGCGACGACCATCTTGATATCCCGGCCTTCCTGCGGCGTCAGGCGACCTGAGGATTGTTACAATAAGGCAGACGAAAAAAGGTCCCGGCGAGCTGCTCGCCGGGACCTTTCCTTTTGCCCCGTGCATATCCGGGTTGCGCGACCAAGCAACTGATTTTAAATCATTAATTACGTATTCGATGGTTCAGTAAAACTGCCGGAAGCGGCTCCAAAACTCGGCGCAATTTGGTTAAGCCTTGGCGCGAATACGGCAGGTTTGGGGTAACAATCGGTAAAAAAGCGTGAGTTGGCGCTGTTTGAGGCAGTGACTATGGTCCAGCGTGACTTGGGGATACGGAGATTCGACGGTCTATCCAGGGCCAGTTAGTCGGGTCTCGTATAAGTCGCAATGAGTCGTACGTAGTGGGGCGGTTCCTGATGAAATTTAGCCGGCAAACAACGCTTCGTGCGCAAGCCTCTGTGGCAGGCGTGGGCGTTCACTCCGGTCTTCCCGTCACTCTCACGCTTGGGCCTGCGCCCGTTGACGCAGGTTTTATTTTTGTCCGCACCGGCCTTGAGGGAAGTGACCGCGAAGTTCAGGCGACCGCCGATCAGGTGATCGCGACCGACTTCGCCACCGTCCTCGGCGATCGCAACGGCCCGCTGGTTTCGACCGCCGAGCATGTGCTTGCTGCGCTGCGAGGCATGGGCGTCGACAACGCCACCATCGAGATCGACGGTCCGGAAGTGCCGATCATGGACGGCAGCGCCGCGGCCTTCATTGCGGCGATCGATCAGGCCGGCATCGTCACCCAGCCGGCGCAGCGCCGCTTCATTCAGGTTTTGAAGCCGATCTCGGTCAAGATCGGCGACTCCTTCGGCGAAATCCGGCCCTACGCCAACGGTTTCCGCGCCGAGGTCGAGATCGACTTCACCAATCCCGTCATCGGCCAGCAGAACTACGGCCTCGACCTCAGCCCGGAACGTTTCCGCCGCGAAGTCGGCCGAGCCCGGACCTTCGGCCTGATGAGCGACGTCGCCCGGCTCTGGAGCGCGGGCTACGCGCTCGGCGCCTCCTTCGACAACACCGTCGTGTTCGACGACGAGCGGCTGCTCAACACCGAGGGCCTGCGCTACGCCGACGAATGTGCCCGCCACAAGGTGCTGGACGTGATCGGCGACCTCGCGCTGGCCGGCCTGCCGCTGCTTGGCGCCTATCGTTCGGTGCGTGGCGGCCACAAGCTCAACCACGCCGTCCTGACCGCGCTGCTCGCCGACCGTACCGCCTGGCGGGTGGTCGAGGGCGAGGCGGTCCGCCGCACCACGCGTCCCGTGGGCGAAGTCGGTCGCGGTATCGTCGGCGGCCGGATCGCTGCGGCCTACGGGCCGGACGTGTCCTGATCCGCTGCTCAGGCGATTGATCGGCGGCTTTCTCCGGGAAACTCCTGGTAACGATGATCGGCTAGGATTGCGGCGCATTCGCCTTAATCCGGGCGGAATGCCTGCCTATCCGGTTGGTTCAAGATCGTTTTTCGGTTACACCGGCGTGGTCGCATGGCAGGCGCCACGGCTATATTTCGCGCCCATGACGGGGTTCATGGGCTGGCGGGCACCGCATCACAGGGCGTCAGGGCTTAAACTCATGTCGGCACAGCGTATGACGCGCGGATATCTCCAGGTCTTGTCCCGAGAGGTCTCGTCCCGAGTCCGCGGACTGCTTCACGCCGCCACCTTCGTCGTGCTCGCGCTGCCGCTGGCCGGCTGCGGCACCGGCGCGCTCTGGGACAAATTTACCGCCAAGGACGACACCTTCACCGAGGAGCCCGCCGACAAGATCTACAATGAGGGCCTGTACCTCATGAACGAGAAGAAGGACATGAAGGCGGCGAACAAGAAGTTCGAAGAGGTCGACCGCCAGCATCCTTATTCCGACTGGGCCCGCAAATCGCTGCTGATGTCCGCTTACGCCTCCTACCAGGGCGGCGACTATGACGGCTGCATCGGCGCCGCCACCCGCTACGTCACGCTGCATCCCGGCAGCCCCGATGCGGCCTATGCGCAATATTTGATTGCCGCCTCGCATTACGACCAGATCCCGGACATCAGCCGCGACCAGAGCCGCACCGAGAAGGCGATCGCCTCCCTGGAAGAGGTGGTGCGCAAATATCCGACCTCCGAATATGCGACCTCGGCCAAGGCCAAGATCGAGGGCGCGCGCGACCAGCTCGCCGGCAAGGAAATGAACGTCGGCCGCTATTACGCGCAGAAGCGCGACTACACGGCGGCGATCAACCGCTACAAGACCGTCGTCACCCAGTACCAGACCACGCGCCATGTCGAAGAGGCGCTCTACCGGTTGACCGAATCCTATATGGCGATCGGCATCGTCGGCGAGGCCCAGACCGCGGCCGCCGTGCTTGGCCACAATTTTCCTGACAGCCGCTGGTACAAAGACGCCTATAATCTTGTAAAATCCGGTGGTCTCGAACCGAGCGAGAATCAGGGTTCCTGGATGAGCAGGGCCTTCAAGAAGATAGGCCTATAGGTCTCGGCTAGGAAATTTGGTTCCATGCTGGCGCGTCTGTCGATCCGTGACATCGTCCTGATCGAACGGCTCGATATCGAATTCGCCACCGGGCTTGCGGTTTTGACCGGCGAGACCGGTGCGGGCAAATCCATCCTGCTCGATGCCTTTGCACTGGCGCTCGGCGGCCGCGGTGACGCTGGTCTCGTGCGCCACGGTGCGGAGCAGGGGCAGGTCACTGCCGTCTTCGATATCCCCAAAAATCACCCCGCAGCGAAAATCCTCGCCGAGAACGGCCTGGAGGATACCGGCGAGATGATTCTCCGCCGGGTGCAGCTCGCTGACGGCCGCACCCGCGCCTTCATCAACGACCAATCGATCAGCGTGCAGACGCTGAAGGCAGTCGGCGCCGCCCTGGTCGAGATCCATGGCCAGCATGACGAGCGCGCGCTGGTCGATGCCGCCACCCACCGCCGCCTGCTCGATGCCTTTGCCGGGCTGGAAAAGGACGTCGCGGCCGTGGAGACGCTTTGGGATGCCCGCCGCACCGCCAACACCGCGCTGGAAGAGCATCGTGTCGGCATGGAGCGCGCCGCGCGCGAGGCCGACTATCTGCGCCATGCCTCCGACGAGCTGAAGCAGCTCGCGCCCAAGGAGGGCGAGGAGACGTCGCTCGCCAACCGCCGCACCACCATGATGCAGGGCGAGAAGATCGCCTCCGATCTGCGCGAGGCCCAAGAGGCGGTCGGCGGCCACCATTCGCCGGTCGCAACACTCGCCGCCGCGGTTCGCCGGCTGGAGCGCCGCGGCGTCAATTCGCCGGCGCTGGTCGAGCCTGCCGTGAAGGCAATCGACATCGCGATCAACGCGCTGGAGGAAGCTGACCAGCATCTCCTGGCCGCGCTTGCCGCAACCGATTTCGATCCGGCCGAGCTCGAACGCATCGAGGAGCGGCTGTTTGCGCTCCGCGCCGCCTCGCGCAAATATTCGACCCCGGTGGACCAGCTCGCGGCGCTCGCCGCCCAATACGCCGCCGACGTCGTGCTGATCGATGCCGGTGCTTCGCGTCTGAAAAAGCTGGGGCAGGCCGCGATCGAGGCCGATGCACACTATGCCACTGCGGCGAAGAAGCTGTCGCTGGTGCGGCAGAAATCGGCCGAGAAGCTCAACAAGGCCGTCAACGCCGAGCTCGCCCCGCTCAAGCTCGAACGCGCAAAATTCATGACCCAGGTCGCGACCGACGAGGCCGCTCCGGGGCCGCAAGGGTTCGACCGCGTCGAGTTCTGGGTGCAGACCAATCCGGGCACCAAGCCGGGGCCGATGATGAAGGTCGCCTCCGGCGGCGAGCTGTCGCGCTTCCTGCTGGCGCTCAAGGTCGTGCTGTCCGACCGCGGCTCGGCGCCGACGCTCGTGTTCGACGAAATCGACACGGGGGTGGGCGGCGCGGTGGCGGATGCCATCGGCGGGCGGCTGGCGCGGCTTGCCGGCAAGGTCCAGGTGATGGCCGTGACCCACGCCCCGCAGGTCGCCGCCCGCGCCGACCAGCATCTCTTGATCTCCAAGGATGCGCTGGACAAGGGCAAGCGCGTCGCCACACGCGTCAACACGCTCGTCGCCGACCACCGCCGCGAGGAGATCGCCCGCATGCTGGCGGGCGCCGAGATCACCGCCGAGGCGAGGGCGGCCGCGGACCGGCTGCTCAAGGCGGCGAGCTAGCCTTCTCGTCCCGGACGCGCGCAGCGATGCCGCCGCATTGCATCCGGGGAACAAAGAGCCCAACCCGCCTTTACCCTCCCGCCCGCCCCGTCGTATCCAAGCACCATGGCAAGAGCAGCAAAATCCAAACCGCTTCGCGACGTCGCCGACCTGACGAAGCCGCAGGCCAAAATCGAGCACATGCGGCTGTCGCTCGAGATCGAAGGGCACAACGAGCGCTATTACCAGGACGACGCCCCCACCGTCACCGACGCCGAGTACGACGCGCTGCGCCAGCGCCTTGAAGCGATCGAAAAGCGCTTTCCTGAACTCGTCAGCGGGGATTCACCCTCACAGAAGGTTGGCGCGGCACCGTCGGGTCGCTTCAAAAAAGTCCGGCACTCCGTGCCCATGCTGTCGCTCGACAACGCCTTTGCCGATGAGGACGTGCGCGACTTCGTCGGGCGCATCGTGCGCTTCCTGAAGCTCGACGACGACAAGATCGATTTCTCGGCCGAGCCGAAGATTGACGGCCTCTCGATGTCGCTGCGCTATGAGGGCGGCGAGCTCGTCACCGCGGCGACGCGCGGCGACGGTGCGGTTGGCGAGGACGTCACTGCCAATATCCGCACGCTCGAGGACGTCCCGCAGAAGCTTCGGGGACGCAACGTCCCTGATATCTGCGAGGTACGCGGCGAAGTTTATATGACCAAGAAGGCGTTCTTGGCGCTCAACGAGCGGCAGAAGGCGGCCGGCGACACCATCTTCGCCAATCCGCGCAACTCTGCCGCGGGTTCGCTCCGGCAGAAGGACCCGACCATCACCGCCTCGCGTCCGCTCGGCTTCTTCGCCTATGCCTGGGGCGAGATGAGCGCGATGCCCGAGGGCACGCAGAGCGGCATGATCCACTGGTTCGAGCGCTGCGGCTTCAAGACCAATCCGCTGACCAAGCTGTGCCATTCGGTCGAGGAGCTGATCGCGTTCCATCAAAGCATCGAGGAAGAGCGCGCCGAGCTCGACTACGACATCGACGGTGTCGTCTACAAGGTCGACCGCATCGACTGGCAGGAACGGCTGGGCTTCGTCTCGCGTACGCCGCGTTGGGCCATTGCGCATAAATTCCCGGCCGAGCGCGCCATGACAGTGCTGCGCGACATCGAGATCCAGGTCGGGCGTACCGGCTCGTTCACGCCGGTCGGCAAGCTCGAGCCGGTCGGCGTCGGCGGCGTGATCGTGCAGAATGTCACGCTGCACAATGAGGACTACATCAGGGGCATCGGCAACAAGGGCGAGGTATTGCGCGAGGGCCGCGACATCCGGATCGGCGACACCGTCGTGATCCAGCGCGCCGGCGACGTGATCCCGCAGGTGGTCGACGTCGTCCTCGACAAGCGGCCGAAGACTGCAAAAGAGTTTCACCTCCCGAAGAAGTGTCCCTGCCCGCTGCACACCGACGTCGTGCGCGGGGAGACGGCGGCGGGCGAGGAGGAGTCGCGATCCCGTTGCACCGGCGAGTTCGCCTGCCCCTATCAGAAGATCGAGCACTTGAAACTGTTCGTGTCGCGGCGCGCTTTCGACATCGACGGTCTCGGCGAGAAGCAGCTCCAGTATTTCTTCGACGAGGGTTTCGTGAAGGAGCCCGCCGACATCTTCACGCTGGAGAGGCGCAATTCGAAGCTCAAGCTCGAGGAGATCGAAGGTTACGGCGAAACCTCGGTGCGCAATCTGTTCGGCGCGATCGAGAGCCGGCGCAGAATCGCGCTGGAGCGCTTCGTCTATGCGCTCGGCATGCGTCATGTCGGCGAGACCACGGCGCTGGCGCTCGCGCGCGGCTACGGCTCCTGGGACGCTTTCCACGATGCCTGCCTCAAGGTCGCCAAGGGCGATGAGGAGGCGGTCGCCGAGATGGACGCACTCGACCAGATCGGCGACACCGTGATCAAGAGCATCGCCGATTATTTCGGCGAGAGCCACAATCGCGGCATCGTCGAGCGGCTGACGCAGGAAGTCGAGATCATCGACGCCGAGAAGCCGAAGAGCAACTCGGCTGTCGCCGGCAAGACCGTGGTGTTCACGGGCTCGCTGGAGAAGATGACACGCGACGAAGCCAAGGCGACTGCGGAGCGGCTGGGAGCGAAGGTATCGGGATCGGTATCGAAGAAGACCGACCTCGTCGTCGCCGGCCCCGGTGCCGGCTCGAAGCTCGCGGAAGCCAACAAGCACGGCGTCAAGGTGTTGACCGAGGACGAGTGGCTGACGCTGATCGGGGAGTGAGGGGAGCGCGTTCGCGCCTCTCACTCCGCTGTCATCGCCCGCGAAGGCGGGCGATCCAGTATTCCAGAGACAGTCGTGATTGAGCCGAGAGGCCGCGACGTACTGGATCCCCCGCCTTCGCGGGCGATGACACCGAGGGTGTTGCGACGACCGCCGCCCCTCACATCATCCCCGTCTCTTCCTCCTCGGCCTGCTCGATCAGTGCCTCGCTCACCACCAATTCGCGGCGGGGGACGACGAAGATCATCATGCAGGCGCAGAGCAGCGAGATCGCGAGCACCGCGGATGTCAGCGGCAGCGTCGTTGCGGAATGGCCGCCGAGATAGGCGCCGAATTGCGACGTCAGCGCGCCGATGCCCTGCTGGAGGAAGCCCATTGCGCCCGAGGCGGTGCCGGCGGCTTCGGGGCGGATGCTGATCGCGCCGGCGGCCGAGTTCGCCATCACGAAAGCATTGCCGACCATCACGATCATCTGCGTGCCGAACAGCCAGGCCGGTGCTTCGTTCCAGCCGGTAAAGCTCCAGAGCAAGTTCAGCAGGCTGCCGCACAGTTGCAAGGCCAGCCCGAACCAGATCAGCCTTTCCAGCGAGTGCCGCGGCGCAAAGCGCACGCAGAGCAGATTGCCGACGAGATATGCAAAGCCTGTTGTCGCAAACCACGCACCGTATTCGGCGCTGGTCCGGCCCATTTGCGTCACCACGATGTAGGGGCCGCCGCCGGCGAAGGTGAAGATGATCTGCGAGGCCAGCACCTGGCACATCACATAGCCGATGAAGGCCCGGCTCTTGATCAGGGTGCCGACGTCACCGCGAAAGCCGCCGCTGCCGGCCGCGCGGCTGCGACGCGTCTCCGGCAACGCGATCGCGATGCCGACAGCAACCGCAAGGGCGCCGATCGTGACGGCGTAGAAGATCGCCCGCCAGCCGAACGCGGTCTCGATCAAGCCGCCGGTGAGCGGCGAGACCATCTGGCCGATCATCAGGGCTGCGATCACGAGGCTGATCATCGAGGCGACGCGTTCGCGCGGATAGATGTCGCGAATGATGGCGCGGCTCACGACCATGCCGGATGCTCCGCCGAGCGCCTGGAAGAAACGCGCGGCGATCAGCTGCGGCAGCGTCTCTGCGAAGATGCAGGCGATGCTGGCTGCGACCATCAGTGCGAGGCCGGATAGCAGCACCGGGCGCCGCCCGAATTTGTCCGACAGCGGCCCCATGATGATCTGCGACATCGCGATGCCGACCATATAGAGCGACACCGTCATCTGCGCGATCGAGATGTCGCGGCCGAAAGTCCTCGCCAGCACGGGAAGTGCAGGAACCAGGATGTAGAGCGAGATCGGAGCGATCCCGGTCATGACGACCAGCAGCAGCAACACCACGCGCGAGGTCGCGATGTTGGTGGCCGCTCCCGGCGGCTTGCTGATCATACCGTGCATAATTGTCCGTCTTTCGAATTCGAATCGACTGTAGCGTGCTCACGCAAGACGGATATCGGCGTTTCGGAATGCGGCTATTCGGATTTTGGGACGGTTACGATGAGGGCACGATGGTGACCGATTGGGCGCATAGCTTGTTCCACAAATGAGACGTCATTCCCCGCGAAGGCGGGGAATCCAGTACGCCGCGGCTTCTCCAAATGCGTTTGCTGTCTCTGGAATACTGAATGCCCCGCTTTCGCGGGGCATGACGGCGGTGGTGAGGAAACAGCCCTGCGCAAATCGAGTAGCGCCATGCGTCGCGCTCCGCCGCGCGATCTTACGCCGTCAGCTCCGCCGTCGCCTGATCGAGCCACGCCTTCGTCGCCTCGTCCAGCGACGGCCGGACCTCGGCCTGCACACGCGCATGATAGGCGTTCAGCCAGTCAAGCTCCTCCTTGCCCAGCATCGCGACGTCGATCAGTCGGCGGTCGATCGGGGCCAGGGTCAGCGTCTCGAACGCGTTCATCGGCTTCTCGGCGCCCTCGATGTCGGCGGCGACCACCAGCTCGAGGTTCTCGATGCGGATGCCGAAGCTGTCAGTCTTGTAATAGCCGGGCTCGTTGGAGAGGATCATGCCGCGCTTCAGCGGCGTGGTGCCGAGTTTCGAGATCCGCGCCGGTCCCTCATGCACACTGAGGTAGCTGCCGACGCCGTGGCCGGTGCCGTGCTCGAAATCGACGCCGGCGGCCCAGAGATATTGCCGCGCCAGCGTGTCGAGCTGCGCGCCGGTGGTGCCATCCGGGAAAATCGCGCGTGCAATCGCGATATGACCGCGCAACACGCGGGTGAAGCGGTCGCGCATCTCGTCCGTGGGTTCGCCCACGGCCATGGTGCGCGTGACGTCGGTGGTGCCGTCTTCATATTGCGCGCCGGAATCGATCAGCAGCAGATCGCCGGGCGCGATGCGCCGGTTGCTCTTGCGGGTGACGCGGTAGTGCACGATGGCGCCGTTTGGGCCGGTGCCGGAGATGGTCGGGAACGAGACGTCCTTCAGCGCGCCGGTGTCGCGGCGGAACGTCTCCAGCGCCTCGACCGCGTCGATCTCGGTGAGCCTGCCGCTCGGCGCCTCGCGATCGATCCATGCGAGGAAGCGCGCCAGCGCCACGGCATCGCGGCGATGCGCCGTCTGCGTGCCCTTGATCTCGGTCGCGTTCTTGACCGCCTTGAGCAGCGCAACGGGATCGCTGCCGCGCACCGGCTTGCCGCCGGCGCCCGTGATCAGCCGGCTCAGCGCATCTGCCGCGGTGGCATTGTCGAGCGCGACCGCGGCGCCACTCTTGGCCAGCGCCATCAGTGTCGGCGCCATCGCATCGGGCTCGCGCACGTCGGCGGACTGCTCGAGATGATCGCGCGAGAGGTTGGAGAGTTTGCGGTGGTCGATGAAGATGGTGGGACGGCCGTCCTTCGGCACCAGCGCGTAGGACAGTGGCAGCGGCGTATGCGCGACGTCGGCGCCGCGGATGTTGAAGGTCCAGGCCACGGCGTGGCTGTCGGACAGCACCAGCGCGTCGACGCCGAGCTTGTCGATCTCGGTCTTGATCTGCGTAATCTTCTCGGCCTCGGCGGCGCCGGCGTTTTGCAGGCTATGCACGGCGACCGGGGCGAGGGGCGGCTGCGGCCGGTCCTGCCAGACGGCGTCGACCGGATTGCTGTCGACGGCGACCAGCTCGGCGCCGGCCTTGACGCAGGCGGCGGACAGGCGCTCGGCTGCCGAAGAAGTGTGCAGCCACGGATCAAATCCGAGGCGGTCGCCGGCTTTCAGATGCGCCGATACCCAGCTTTCCGGCGGCGGATCGATCAGCGATTCCACCGCCCAGGCCTTTGCGTCGACCTGCTTGGCGGCCTGGATCGTGTAGCGGCCGTCGACGAAGACCGCGGCCTCATGCGTCAGCACCACCGCCAATCCCGCCGAGCCCGTAAAACCGGTCAGCCAGGCCAGCCGCTCTTCCGACGGGGGTACATATTCATTCTGCTGCTGGTCGGCGCGCGGAATGACGAAGCCGGTCAGCTTGCGGCGGGCGAGTTCTTCGCGAAGTGCAGCAAGGCGCGCCGTCAACGCGACGCCGGCCTCGGGCTCCTCGAATGTCTGGAAGTGTGCTTCGAACATGGCTCAGTTTAGGATCATGAGGATCAGTCCGCAATGTAGACGCATTTGAGGTCGCAACTGGCATGGACTGTGCTTGAAAAAGTTCCATTCGAATTGAGTGGAGTACAGGATGCAGCAGTTGCGCTTCGTCCGGATAACAGGGAAATTCGAGCAAGTGGTTCATCTCAACGGCGAGGGGACACACGATGCCAGCGTTCACGTTTGAGAAGATTTCGCCGCCGACGCGCCGCGCCCCGGCCGCAACGACACCGAAGAAGCCGCGCGGCCTCATCAGCCAGATCATTGATCGTTTTGCCGAGCGACGCGCAAGGCGCGCACTACAGGACGAGCGCGTGGTGCGTCGGGACGACAAGCCGGCGGAGTAAGGCGGTCTTCACCTCGCCCCGCTTGCGGGGAGAGGTCGGATCGCATCGGAGATGCGATCCGGGTGAGGGGGTACAGGTCTCTCGACGATCTCGCGTGCGGAGAGAGGCCCCTCACCCCAACCCTCTCCCCATAAGAACGGGGCGAGGGGGCGCACCGCCGCCGCGGATGCACCTCAATCCATCTTCCGCAGCAACAAACTGCTCCACCCCTCGATCCGCAGGTGCTTCACCGGCACCAGGCCACGCGCGCGGTAGGCGGCGATCACGGCTGGTGCCTGGTGTGTCAGCAGGCCGGAGAGGATGACGCGCGCGCGAGCGGCAAGGTGCCGCGTCATGGGGCCGGCCAATTGCCTTAACGGATTGGCCAGGATGTTGGCCAGCACCAGGTCAAACGGGCCGCATTTCGCAAAATCCGGCGCGGCGAAGCCGGTGGCGCGGATCACCCGCACATGTTGACCTGTTTCGTTCAGCGTCGCGTTCTCGGCCGCCACCCGCACCGAGGGTGGGTCGATGTCGGAGGCCAGCACCCTGCGATGCAGCGCCTTCGCCGCGGCAATGGCCAGCACGCCGGTCCCGGTGCCCAAGTCGAGCACGTTGCTCGGGCGGGTGCTCTTCAGGACATGGTCAAGCAACAGTAAACAGCCGCGCGTGGTGCCGTGATGGCCGGTGCCGAAGGCGAGCGCCGCCTCGATCTCGATCTTGAGCTTGTTCGGCGCCACGCGGTCGCGGTCATGGCTGCCGTGCACGACAAAACGTCCAGCCGGGACCGGGACGAGATCTTCCAGACTGGCCTTGACCCAGTCCTTGGCCTCGACCGTGTCGAAGGCAAGCGTCGCGGCGATCTCATTTCCTGCTGAAGTCGCAACGAGTTCGCGCAGCAGCGCCTGGTCCGGCGCGTCGGCGAAATGCAGCGTGACGTCCCATTGTCCGTCCGGCCGCTCGAATGCGGCGACCGCCGCATCGCCCTCGAAAAAGACCTCCGTGAGCACGTCGACGACACGCCTCGCCGCAGCCTCGGTGCCGATCGAAAAGCTGGCGCGATGGGTGGGAGAAGGCTGCATTTAGGGTTCCGTTGAGTTCAATTTTTGGAACTTTTGTTCCCAATTTTCCGTATAACTTGCAGTTCCCGAGTTAACCTGCCCGCAGGTTGTACTCCGTATATTTCCGGATGTTGGAACCAACCAACACACCCTGGAATAGGACGGAGGCGAGTCTTGAAGCGCGTGGTTTTGAAGTTTTGGTCCGACGAATCTGGTGCGACCGCGATCGAATACGGCCTGATCGCAGCCGGTATCGCGTTGGCGATCATCACCGTGGTGAACAGCCTGGGCAGCACAATGAACGACAAGTTCGGTTCGATTAGCACCTCCTTGAAGTAATTTCCGCCTCCCATTTCCCAGCGGGGCTACTTTCTTCATAGGCTGTTTCCTGACGATCGCCCGCACGGGGAATTGCCCCCTGGCGGGCGAGGTCGTTTTGGGGGCTCGCAGGAATTACCCACAGCCTGTCCGCTCGTTTTCCGCACGCTATCCAGGGCCTATCCCGCCGCTCATCCCCAACTTTTCCACTGGCTCTCCCCAGCCGGTCCCAATCAGTTTTGCGCAGGTGTCGCCTGCCCGACCACAGACCTTTCAACAACCCATCCACAGACCTATCCACGGCTTCCGAACAGCGAGCGGTGATCCCTCAGGATCGCCTGCGCCGCATTGTGGCCGGGCGCGCCGGTGACGCCGCCGCCGGGGTGGGCGCCGGAGCCGCAGTGATACAGACCCTTCAGGGGCCCGCGATAATCGGCATGGCCCAGCATCGGCCGCGCCGAGAACAGCTGGTTCAAGCTCAGCGCGCCGTGGAAGATGTCGCCGCCTAACAGACCGAACTCCCGTTCGAGATCGAGCGGGGACAGGATCTGGCGGCCGAGCACGCTTCCCGCGAAGCCCGGCGCGTAGTTGTCCACCGTCGCGATCATGAGATCGGCGACCTCATCGCGATGGTCGTCCCAGGACTTTCCGTCGGCCAGTTCGGGCGCGACGTGCTGGCAGAACAGGCTCGCGACGTGTTGTCCTTCGGGCGCCAGCGTGTCGTCGAGCGTCGAGGGGATCAGCATCTCGACAACTGGCTCCCGGCTCCAACCTTGCGCCCGCGCATCGAGATACGCGCGGTCCATGTAGCCGAGGCTGGGTGCCAGGATGATGCCGGAGGAGAGATGATCGCCGTCGCCAGGCAACGCGGTGAAGGAGGGCAGGCGGTTCAGCGCTACATTCATGCGGAAGGTGCCGGAGCCGTTCTTCCAGTGCCGGATGCGGGTCAGGAAATCCTGGGGCAGGGCGTCGGCCGCGATCAGCCGCGTATAGAGCAGTTTTGGATTGACGTTGGCCGCGACATACTTTGCGCGGATGGTCTCGCCGTTCTCCAGCACCACGCCGACGGCGCGGTCGCGCTCGACGATCACCTCGCGCACGCCCGCATTGATGTCGATCACGACGCCCTTGTCGCGCGCGGCGCGCGCCATCGCCTGCGTGATCGCACCCATGCCGCCGATGGCGTGGCCCCAGACGCCCTTCTTGCCGTTCACCTCGCCGAAGGCGTGGTGCAGCATCACATAGGCCGAGCCCGCCGCGTAGGGGCTGGCATAATTGCCGACGATAGCATCGAAGCCGAACAGCGCCTTGACCAGATCGTGCTCGAAGCGCTCGTCCAGCATCTCGCCGGCCGAGCGGGTGAAGAGATCGAGCAGGCTGCGGCTTTGCTCCAGCGAGAGGCCACGCAGGATGTTGGCGCTCTGCAATGCGTTCACGGCCTCGCGGATCGCGTTGGTGCCGAAACCGTCGAGCAGGTTCGGCGGCGCCCGCAGCACGAATTGCCTGAGCACGTCCGCGATGTCTTCGAGCTCGCGCGAAAAACCGTCGAGTGCCTCCGCATCATGCGCGCTGAGCCGCGCGACGGACGCTTTGGTCCGCCCCTCGCCGGTGAGGAGATAGCTGCCGTCAGGCGCGGGCAAAAAATTCTGGGCGCGCCGTTCGACGATACGCAGGCCCTGTTCGGCCAGCTTGAGGTCACGGATGACCTGCGGATTGAGCAGGCTCACGGTATAGGCCGCGACCGAATTCCTGAACCCCGGATGAAACTCCTCGGTCACCGCGGCACCGCCGACCACCCTGCGGCGCTCGACCACGCGCACACGCAGGCCCGCCTTCGCGAGATAGGTCGCGCAGGTGAGGCCGTTATGGCCAGCGCCGATGATGACGACGTCAGTTTCGGTCATGACGAGTTCGAGTTGTTCCGCTGCCATTCCGGGATGGTCCGAAGGAACGGACCTGGAATGACATCTGTATATCAGCCATTCCTTGCTGCAACATCACGAGCCCCTTTATTGCCCGTTCAGGCGCCTTGTGCTCCATTGCGCCCGTCCGGCGCCCGCCGGGGTTTTGCTGGAGCTTCCATGGATTCGATCGTGCAACCCGCCGCCACGGAGCAGCCGTCCTCGTCGCGCAACCGGCTGCTGCTGACGGTCTACACCGCCGCGATCTTCGTCAGCGCGCTCCTGCTTTTCTCGGTGCAGCCGCTGTTCACGAAGATGGTGCTGCCGCGGCTCGGCGGCTCGCCGGCGGTGTGGTCGGTGGCGATGGTGTTCTTCCAGTCGCTGCTTCTGGCCGGCTATGCCTATGCGCACCTGCTGATGCAGGTCCGGAATCGCATTATTCCGGTGGTGGTGCATCTCTTGCTGCTGGTGCTGGCCTTCGTCACGCTGCCGCTCGGCATCGCCACAGCCTATGGCGAGCCGCCCGCGTCGGGCTATGCGTTCTGGCTGCTAGGTTTGTTCGTGGTCTCGATCGGGCTGCCGTTCTTTGCGCTGGCGGCCAACAATCCGCTGCTGCAAGCCTGGTTCGTCCGCACCGGCCATCCCGCCGGCCATGATCCCTATTTCCTTTATGCCTCCTCCAACATCGGCAGCTTCCTCGCGCTGTTGTCCTATCCGTTCCTGCTGGAGCCGATGTTCACGCTGCACACGCAGAACCGGCTCTGGACCGGCGGCTACGGTCTGCTGATTCTCCTGATTGCCGCCTGCGGCGTGCTGCTGTTGCGCTCGCCGAAGCTGGCGCTGCCCGACGCGCGAACCGAGGAGATCAATGCGCCGGCCCCCGGCTTGGTGATGCGACTGCGCTGGATCTTCCTCGCCGCGGTGCCGTCCGGCCTGCTCATTGCGGTCACCGCGCATATCTCGACCGACGTCGCGGCCGCGCCGCTGCTGTGGGTGCTGCCGCTGTCGCTGTATCTCTTGACCTGGGTGGTGGTGTTCCAGTCGCGGCCGCTGCTGCCGCACACATGGATGCTGATGCTCCAGCCGGTCGCGATCGCGGGCGTCATTTTCCTGCTGGCCTTCGGCGGCGAGCAGAACCTGCTGCTGACGCTCGGCGGTCATCAATTGTGCTTCTTCGTCATCGCCATGGCCTGTCACGGCGAACTGGCGCGGACCCGCCCCGCAGCCAAATATCTCACCGGCTTCTATGTCGCGCTGTCGTTTGGCGGCATGGTCGGCGGCCTGTTTGCCGGGCTCGTCGCGCCCTTCACCTTCTCGTGGATCGCCGAATACCCGATCCTGATCGCGCTCGCCGCGCTGTGCCGCCCGTCCGCGAACGAGCGCCTCGCCGGCATCGCCAAATGGTACTGGGTGGCGCTCGCCGTGCTCGCGGCGGCGCTGGTTGCGCCGTCCTACACCACCGGCAGCCTCTCGACCTGGTTCGAGGATCACCGCGTCTGGGTCGCCGGCTCCGTTGGAGTGCTCGCGGCGCTGCTGACATTGGCGCTCAATGCCGGGCGCTGGAAGATTTTTGCCACCGTCGCGCTGGCGCTGGCATTGATCCGGATCTATCCGGCGGACGAAGGCCGCGTCACCACCGTGCGCAGCTTCTTCGGCGTGCACAAGATCGTGGAGACGCCCGGCGGCTATTTCCATGTGCTGATGCACGGCACCACGATCCACGGCGCCGAGCGCTTCCGCAACAATGACGGCACGCCGGTCACCGGCCGGCCCGAGCCGATCACCTACTACCACAAGGACGGTGGCATCGGTCAGGCCATCACCGCGATCCGCGAGCGCAAGGGCGCTCCGCTGAAGGTCGCGGCGATTGGCGTCGGCTCGGGCACGCTCGCCTGCGCCGCCGAGCCCGGCGAGAACTGGACCTTCTTCGAGATCGACCAGTCCATGGTCGACGCCGCGAGCGACCCGAAGAATTTCCGCTACATCTCGAGCTGCATGCCCGGCCTGAAGCCGGTGATCGGCGACGCGCGCCTCACTTTCGCGAAGGAGCCGGACGGCGTCTATGATCTCATCATCGTCGATGCCTATTCGTCCGATGCGATCCCGATCCATCTTGCCACCGAAGAGGCGATGAAGATCTACAAGGACAAGCTTGCTCCGCACGGCGCCGTGGTGATGCACGTCTCTAACCGGCACCTCGATCTCGAGACCGTCGTGGTCGGAATTGCGGACGCCAACGATATGAAGAGCTGGGTCTTCAACGAGGATTCCGGGCGCGATGGGGACTACATCTTCTCGACCGACGTCGTCATCTCCGCGCGCGAGGAGGAAGATGTCGGGAAGCTCGCCTCCTCGAAGGTGTGGGAGCAGACCGAAGCCGACGACAGGGTGCGGGTCTGGACCGACGATTATTCCAACATCCTCGGCGCGTTGTATCGGCGCTTGCGGGATGGAGAGTAGGGCCGCGGCAGAAGTTTCTCGTGCCCCGGACGCAGCGCAGCGCTTCTTCAGCGGTGCGCTGCAGAGCCGAGGCCCATGCTAGCGGCAATCTGGGTCCCGGCTCTGCGGAGCAGCGTTGCACGCTGCACCGCGTCCGGGACACGAGACTGAAGCTTACGGCTCGACCGGCGTTCCCGCCGGCAGCGAAATTCCCTTCTCGCCGGCGACCTGGCGCAGCAGGTCCGGCCTGTCCGAGATGATCCCGTCGACGCCGAGCTCGATCATGCGCGCGATGTCGTCGGGCTTGTTCACCGTCCAGACCACGACGCGCAGCCCGAGCCCGTGGGCCTCCGAGATCAGCGCCGCGGTCACATCGCCGAAATAGGGCGACCAGATCGCGCCGCCCGCAGCCTTGATGGTGCGCGGCAGTGAGCCGCCATGATCGGCCGGACTGAAACCCGCTGTCCAGTTGGTCGCCTGGTCGAGGACGATGGTGGGGGCCGAGCCGCGCTGAAGCGTCAGATAGACGGTTGGAATCGCCGGTGCCTGCTGCTGGACGAGCTGCAAGGTCCGCCAGTCGAACGACTGGATCATGACGCGGTCGGAGAATTTTTCAGTCTCGATCAGTCTCAGCAGCTTCGACACGAAAGCTTGCGGGCCGAGCGACTCGTCCGGATGGTTCGGATCGATCTTGGTCTCGATGTTGAAGCGCACGCGCATGTTGCCGGATTTGCGTACCAGCGCGAACAGCTGCTCCAGCGTCGGAATGCGCGTGCCCGGCACAGCGCGCTGCTCGGGGAATTGCTTGGCGTAAGCGCTGTCCGGCCGGATCTGGCCGACATCGTAGGTCCTGACGTCCTCGAGCCGCAGCTTCACGAAGGGCGTACCGGGTGGCGTGATGTAGTTGCCGTCGGGGCTGCGTGCGAGGTCGGGATTGAGCCCCCGCTCATGCGACACGACGACCGCGCCATCGGCGGTGATGCCGACATCGAGCTCCAGCGTGTCCACGCCTATCGACAGCGCGTTGGCAAAGGCCGGCAGGGTGTTTTCCGGCAACAGCGCCCGCCCGCCGCGATGCGCCTCGAGATCAAAGGCCATAGCTTGTAAGGTCATGGCTTGTCCCGCAGTGAGAACCGAGAGCACCGTCAGGATTGTTGCGGCACGTGAGAGCATCAAGGTTCGCAGCCCAAGTGAGAGGAAGGGAAGGGAGGAGCTTATGAAATCCTTGCCGGGGTCGTCCAGCTTCGTGGTCGACAAATGGTTGACGGCCGTCGCGGAAAGCGGAAACTGACCCTCAAAAAAAGACAGGGAGCCATTCACATGCGGCACATCATCATCGCGATCATGGCGGTTCTCATGGCCGGACAAGCAGCAGCCAAGGATGTGCTCTCCGGCGCCAGTCTTCACGAAGACGTCGCGCGCTATGCCTCGTTCGGCCTGCATCGTTTCGGCTCCCCCGGCGACCGCGCGACTGCCGACTGGATCGCGGGCGGGATGAAGCAGGCGGGGTTCGACGTCAGCTTCCAGGCGGTCGTGCTCGGCCGGCAATACGTGGTCGAGCAGGCGAGCGCCGAGGCGGCCGGCACGTCTGTCGAGGCGACGCCGTTCTGGTGGCCGCCGGAGGACAGAGCGAGCTTCCATCTCGCCGCGCCGCTGGCGCGCGAGGGCGATGTCGCCGGAAAAATCCTTCTGCTCGACCTGCCGTTCGACCGTGGCGCCTATCTCGGCCCAAATCATCGTGCAGCGATCACGGAAGCGGCCGCGAAAAAGCCCGCGGCGATCCTCGTGATGATCGGCAATCCCGCCGACGAGCGCTTCGCCTACAATGTCACGCAGGAGGATGCGCCCTGGCCGGTGCCGGTGATCGTGGTCGGTGCCAAGTCGCGAGCCTTGTTCGAGCGCGCGCTCGCCGCAGGCACGCCTGTCACCTTCGACGTCAAGGGCCATTACGAGCGCGACGTTGCCGGCCGCAACGTCATTGCCTCGATCGGCACCGGCCGTGGGCCGACCATCGTCGTCTCGACGCCGATGACTGGCTGGTATACGTGCGTCTGTGAACGCGGCCCCGGCATCGCCAATTTCCTCGCGCTGGCGCGCACCGTCGCCGCGGAGAAATGGCCGGCGCATTTTGTCTTCATCGCCACCGCCGGCCACGAGATCGGCCATGGCGGCATGGAGCTATTCCTGAAGAACGGCGCGCCGGCCCCGAAGGACACGCTGGCGTGGATTCATTTCGGTTCGTCGAACGCGTGCTATGCCTTTGCGGAAGGCGCCCGCACCGATCGGGCGGAGGAAGAGCGCTATCTCGTGCTGAGCAAATCCGCGGTCGCTCTGACCGATGAGGCCTTCGCCAGAGTCGAGGCAAAACGTCTGGTGACGGAGAAGCAGGCGGTCGGCGAGCTGCGCGACGTGCATGCGGCGGGCTATGCCAATTTCCTCGGCATGGCCGGCCGCCATCGCACATTCCACACGCCGTCGGACGATCTCACAACGACCGGGCCCGAGATCCTCGAACCCGTCGCCCGTGCCTTCGTCGAAGCTGCGCGAAAAATCGTCGAGCGCGGCGACGCCGCGTTCAAATAGAATCAGTTTTGGTAATAGTAGCCGCGCGGCTGATAAAGCTGCCGGGGCTGGGGCTGATAGTAATAGCCCTGCTGGCCGGAGCCCTGATTGTAATATTGCTGCGGCTGCTGCTGTTGATAGACCTGCGCGTCATAGAGCGGGCGGCCGCCGCGCGGCGCCGGATAGCGCGCGCCGGTGTCGCTGCCGTCGGCCGGATAGATGTAATTGTCGTCCTGCGGCATGTAGCGGCGGGCGGGCTGCGCCGGTGGCGTCAGGTTCACCGGATCGCCCGTGGTGGCGTACTGCTCTTCGGCAGGCTGCTGCGGAGCGCGGGCCACGGCTGTGGGGTTGCGGCCGCGCGGATTGCGGGCGAGCGCCACCTGCGCCGAGCCGGTCAGTGTCACCGTGGTGTTGAGCACGCCCTGCTGCTGCACCAGCGCGTAGAGCGTCGAGGCATTCTGGCGCGACAGCCGCACGCAGCCATGCGAGGCGGGCGTGCCGAGGCGGCCGACCGAGTCGGTGCCGTGGATGGCGTGGCCGACTTTCGTGAAGAAGATCGCGTGCGGCATCGGCGCGTCGTCGAATTCCTTGGAGTAGTGATCCTCTTCCATGCGGAAGGCGCGGAATGCGCCGCCCGGCGTCTCGCGCGAGGGGATGCCTGTCGACACCGGCCAGTGATAGCGCGCGACGCCGTCGACGGCGACGGTCATCTGCTGATTGTCCTTGTCGACGGTGATCTCGACCTTGGCCTGCGCGGTGCCGGCGCTCAAAAGGATCAGGGAGGTGAAAGCGATGAAATATGAACGCATCTGGAAACGCATTTGAGTCCTGGCCTCCGGCCTGTTCGTGCAAGGCGCCGCGGCTCTCCGTCCCCCGGCCTGCAATATGCCTGCAATCCGGCTTTCGTTCCAGCGGCTCGCCCAGCCATCGTTAACGTGACGCCGGGCGTAAGCAAGGCCGCTTTGTGCCGCGTGGCTGCCGGCGGTGCTGACATTTTCGCGAGCGGCGATGCGTTCACGACGCCGACAATTCGTCACAAAGGCGCAACCATTTGGCCGCGTCAGACGTTGATTATCACCTACCCGACAGGCAGCACCCGCCGCCGTTAGCCCCGTATTTCCCTTGGGATCGAAGATGAACAAAGCCCGTATCGCCGCCACGTCAATGCCGGCCGGTTTACCTGCCCGCCTGCTGTTCGCAGCAGCCGCTATTCTGCTCGCGCTGTTGGCGCTGCCGCATGCCGGCCGTGCTCAGGGCATCGTGCGCGGCGCGCAGGAAGGCTCTTATGAGGGTAACCGGATCGCCGGCCCCGTGGGCGGCGTTGTTGGTGGCGCGGTCGGTGCCGGTGTTGGTGGGGCCGTAGGGGCGGTGGAGGGTGTGTTCGGCATTCCACATCACCGCCATTACCGCTGCCGCGGCTATTATGACGGCTATCACCGCTTCCATTGTTATCGGTGAGTTGATCGCCGTCATTCCGGGGCGCGCGAGTGGCGAGCCCGGAATGACAGCGGGGTATCAATTCTTCAGCCGATATCCCGTGCGGAAAATCCACCAGATCACGGCGAGGCAGACCACCAGGAACGCCGTCGTCATGCCGATGCTGACGCCCACGCTGACATCCGCGATCTCGTAAAAGCTCCAGCGGAAGCCGGAGATCAGATAGACGACCGGGTTGAGCAGCGCGACCGTGTGCCAGGCCGGTGGCAGCATGTCGATGGAATAGAAGCTGCCGCCGAGGAAGGTCAGCGGCGTCACCACCAGCATCGGGATCATCTGCAGCTTTTCGAAGCCGTCGGCCCAGATGCCGATGATGAAGCCGAACAGGCTGAACGTCACCGCCGTCAGCACCAGGAAGGCGAGCATCCAGATCGGATGTTGGATGTGCAAGGGAACGAAGAGCCCGGCCGTCGCCAGGATGATCAGGCCCAGAATGATCGACTTGGTCGCGGCCGCGCCGACATAGCCGAGCACGATCTCGTAGTAAGAAATCGGCGCCGACAGGATCTCGTAGATCGTGCCGGTGAATTTCGGGAAGTAGATGCCGAACGAGGCGTTGGCGATGCTCTGCGTCAGCACCGAGAGCATGATCAGGCCCGGCACGATGAAGGTGCCGTAGCTGACGCCCTCGACCTGGCTGATGCGCGAGCCGATCGCAGCACCGAACACCACGAAATAAAGCGAGGTCGAGACCACCGGCGAGACGATGCTTTGCAGCACCGTGCGCCAGGTGCGTGCCATTTCGAACAGATAGATGGCGCGGATGGCGCGGTGATTCATGACGTCCTCACGAGGTCGACGAAGATGTCCTCGAGCGACGATTGGGTCGTGTCGAGATCGTTGAAGCGGATGCCGGCGGTGCGGAGGTCGCTGAGCAGGCTGGTGATGCCGGTGCGCTCGCCCTTGGTGTCGTAATCGTAGACCAGCGTTGCGCCGCCATCGCAGAGGTCGAGTTCGTAATGCGCGAGACTGTCCGGCAGCGAATTGACCTTGCCCTGCAAATGCAGCGTCAGGCGCTTCTTGCCGAGCTTCGACATCAGGGTCGCCTTGTCCTCGACCAGCACGATCTCGCCCTTGTTGATGACGCCGATGCGGTCGGCCATCTCCTCGGCTTCCTCGATGTAATGCGTGGTGAGGATGATGGTGACGCCGGATTGCTGCAAGCCGCGCACCACCTCCCACATGCCCTTGCGCAGCTCGACGTCGACGCCGGCGGTGGGCTCGTCGAGGAACAGGATCTGCGGCTCGTGCGAGAGCGCTTTCGCAATCATCACGCGGCGCTTCATGCCGCCGGAAAGCGTGATGATCTTGTTGTCCTTCTTGTCCCAGAGCGAGAGGTCCTTCAGCACCTTCTCGATGTGCGCAGGATTCTTCGGCTTGCCGAACAGGCCGCGGGAGAAGCTCACGGTGGCCCACACGCTCTCGAAGGCGTCGGTGTGCAATTCCTGCGGCACGAGGCCGATCAGCGAGCGCGCCTTGCGATAGGAGGTCTGGATGTTCTCGCCGCCGACGAGAACCTTGCCCTCGCTCGGATTGGCGATGCCGCAGATGATCGAGATCAGCGTGGTCTTGCCCGCGCCGTTCGGCCCGAGCAGCGCAAAGATCTCGCCGCGCTTGATATCGAGATTGACGTTCTTGAGCGCCTTGAAGCCGGACCCATAGGTCTTCGACAAATTGGCGACGGAAATGATGGAGGACATGATGGCCGCAGGTCTGAGGGGGCAATGGCAGGGGAAGGGAAGCTGGAACCTGCGGGGAGGCGGGTCAGCGGAGCCCTGAGATAGGAATGGCCTTGCCCGGTCGCAATTGGCCGGAGAAAAATGGTCTCAAAACAGGCGCTTCGGTGGCAGGTTTCGGGCGGGTGTTGCGCTATGGTCACGGCGTGCTGCTAAGATTTGCCGTTCACGCGCCTCTTTGTTGCGTCTGCGAGCAGGTCGTGGCTACGATTCCGGCCAATCGCAAAGCGTATGTCCCCAGGGAAAAGATCGATGAGACCGAACGGCCGTCACACCGCCGGCGCCAGCCAGTTGCCCGCCCTCCGGATGTGGGCGATCTGCCTGCTCCTGCTGTCAGCTGTTGCCATCAACCCGGCCCCTGCCAAGGCAGCGCCGAGCCAGGCCGCGGCCCAGACCACGCATGTCTACCTGCTGCGCGGCGTGCTCAACATCTTCTCGCTCGGGCTCGACACGATCGGCTCCCGCCTCCAGGCGCAGGGCATCCCGGTGACCGTCGCCAACTTTGTGTCCTGGTCCTCGCTCGCCGACGAAGCCGCGGCCAACTACAGGGCCGGGCGCATCAAGACCATCGTCCTGGTCGGCCATTCCTCGGGCGCGACCGCGCTGCCCGACATGATCGCCAAGCTCAATCAGCTCGGCGTTCCCGTGAAGCTCGCGATCGGTCTCGATTCCGTGTTCAAGACAAAACTGTCGACCGGCGCCGAGCGCTACATCAACATCTATATCGGCGATGGCCCCGGCGAGCCGGTGCGAGCTGCAGCGGGCCTGCGCGGCAAGCTCGACAACGTCGACGTGCGCGGCACCGGCGTCGGCCACATCTCGATCGACAAGAACGAGGCGATCCAGCGCCGCGTCATCGGCGAGATCGACGCCGCGATCATGCGCTCGCGCGCACCGGCAGCGCCCGTCGCCGAACCGGGCGCACCGCGTCCGGCGCGCTCGGCGGCGGCAGCGGCTCCGCGGAACTGAGGACCACGCCCGTCGCGCCGCGTGATGCGGCCTAGGCCGCCGTCACGCGGACCGGCATGCTCTCCATCCCGCGCAGGGAATTGTTGAGCTTGCGCCGGGGCTCCGCCGTAAGCTCTATGGTCTTCACGCGTCTGGCGAGCTCGCCAAAAATCAACTCGCCTTCCAGGCGTGCGATCATCTGGCCGACACAGGCGTGAATGCCGGCGCCGAAACCGACATGTCCGGTCGCAACCCGTTCCACCTCGAAACGATCCGGATTATTCCAGCGCGCGGGGTCCCGGTTGGCCGACGCCATGAACAGCAGCACCTTGCGGTGCGCCGGGATCAAATTGCCGCCGATCTCGACGTCGCGCGAGGTGGTTCGAAAGAACGTCTGCACCGGCGACTCGTAGCGCAGGCCTTCCTCGAAGGCGTTGCGCGCCAGCTCCGGCTTGTGGTGGAGCCTGCGATATTGGTCCGGATGCGTGGCGAGCGCCAGAAGGGTGTTGCCGATGCCGTTGACGGTGGTGTCGATCCCGGCGGTGAGAAACGGCCGCACCAGATGGGTTGCTTCGTGCTCGCTGATCTCGCCTTCGTCGGCCGCCTGATAGATCATCATGCCGAGCCCGTCGGGCTGTAACGCGTCTCGCGCGCAACATTCCATGATCCAGCTCTGCGCCGCGAGACCTTCCTTCCGCGATGCCGCCAGCAGATCGTTCTCGGGACCAAAGCTGTCGAATACAAAGGTGCTCCAGGCCAGCAGCTTTTCGCGGCCATCTGGCCGGATGCCGATCGCGTCCGGAAAGACCTTCATCGGATAGGCTTCGGCGAGATCGGTAACGGCATCGAACGTGCCTCTGTCGATCAGCTCCGAAACCTTTTTCTCCGCCTCGTGCTGAAACGTTTCGCGCAGTCGCCGCGCGACGCCCGGGGACAGGGTGCGGCCGAGGACGCGGCGGCCCTTGTCGTGGTCGGGAGGATCGATCTGAAGCGTCAGCGGTCTCGGCAAAGCGGGGTTCATCCCGTTGAGGCCGACACCCTCGCCGCTGATGAAGCTCTTCCAGTCTTTCAGCGCCGCCTCGACCCCGGCATAGCCCGCCATGGCCCACACGTCGTAACGCTCGAGCCTGAACACCGGTCCGAGCGCGCGCAGCGCTTCGTAGGCGGGGTAGGGATTGGTCAGGAAATCAGGTGCAAACGGATCGGCTTGGCTGCACGGGATGCCGGTCATCGTGAACTCCTGAAGCACTTATTGACTGGAGAGCGGACACTTGCCTTCGCTCTCCGGCCGGAACGCATCTTCTCCCTTGATCGTGCCGACGACCTTCAGCAGATCCCAGGCCGAATGCGACTCCTCCGGCGCCTTGACCTGCAAGAGGTAAAGCGGATGGATCTTGCGCCCGTCCTTGCGGATGTAGCCCTTGCCGAACAGCGGATCGTCGGTCGGCATCTCCTTCATCGCCGCGACCGTCGCCTTGCCGTCCTTGGCACTGCCGACCTTGTCGACCGCCTTGAGATAGTGAATGACCGAGGCATAGACGCCGGCCTGCATGTCGTTCGGATAGGCCTTCGACGGAATGCGTTCGGCGAACCGCTTGGCGAAAGCCCGCGTGCCGTCGTTCAGATCCCAGTAGAACGGGTTCATGATCTGCGCGCCTTGCGCGAACTTCAGCCCGAGCGCGGGAAGCCCGTTCATGCCGAGGATCAATCCGACCAGCTTGTGGTCCTTGGTCAGGCCGAACTCGGCGGCTTGCTTCATCGACGTGATGGTATCGTCGCCGGCATTGGCGAAGCCGACGACGTTCGCGCCCGAAGCCTGGGCCTGGAGCAGGAACGAGGCGTAGTCGGCCGTTCCCAGCGGATGCCGCACGCTGCCGAGCACTTCGCCGCCGGACGCCTTCACGGCCTCCGCCGCCTGTTTCTCCAGGTCATGTCCGAAGGCGTAGTCGGCGGTGATGAAGAACCACTTCTTGCCGCCCTGCTGGACGATCGCCTTGCCGAGGCCGCGCCCGTAGGCATAGGTGTCGTAGGTCCAGTGCACGGTGTTCGGCGTGCATTTTTCGCCGGTCAGCAGCACCGTTCCTGCGCCCGATCCGACGAAGACCTTGTTCTTCTCGGCGCTCATGCCGGCCACCGCAAGCGCGATCGACGAGTTGGGGATGTCGAAGATCGCGTCGACGCCGTCGTTCTCGTACCAGCGCCGGGCAATGCCAATCCCGATGTCGGTCTTGTTCTGGTGATCGGCTGCGACGACCTCGACAGGCTTGCCGGCGGCCTTTCCGCCAAAATCTTCGACCGCCATTTTTGCGGCGACGACCGAACCGATGCCCTGATAGCTCGCGAACGGCCCAGACTGGTCGTTGAGGATGCCGATCTTCACCGTGTCCTGGGCGAATGCCGGTGCCGCGGCCAGCATCAAGGCCGAAATGCACAATTTATGCAGGAATTTGCTGTTCATTGTGTCCCTCCCGTGGGCGGTCTTGGTGCCGCTAAATAATAGTTATATTTTATATCTATTTTTGAGAGTGTCAATTCGTCGTATTTTTCCCCTCCGGAAGGTGAGAATCATGAGCTCGAAACGCGTTAGACCCGGAGCGAAATCCGCTCAGCAACCGGAGAAACCGCTGGATCTGCGTGCACTTCAACGGACACCCGGCTTCATGCTGCGGCTCGCGCAGCTGAAGTTCTTCGAGGGCTTCTACGAGGAATTCGCCGCATTGGGCCTGACGCCCGCGACCTATGCGATTTTCGCCGTCATTCGCGACAATCCCGGCGTGCCGCCGAGCAGCCTCGCCAGCCTGCTCCGGCTGCGTCTGCCGAACCTGATCAAGATCCTGAACGAACTGGAATCGTCCGGCTTCATCAAGCGCAATCGCTCGAAGTCCGATCGTCGCGCCGTCGAGCTCATGCTGACGCCAAAGGGCGCAAAGCTCATTGCCGAGGGGGCGAGGCTGACGGAGCCTTATAACGAGCGAATGCTGGCTCCGCTCACCGAGACCGAGCAGCGGACGCTGCTCGAATTGCTGAACCGGATTTCGCCCCTCTAAGGACGCGGCGGCGGTCATGATGGCGAGACCCGGGCCGTAGAACGTGTCGCGATCGTGTGGGCTGACTGCGAGGTTGCGGCGGAGGCGCTCGACGAGATCGGGTTGGCAGCGAAGTGCCGGCCGAAGGCGACGAGGTCGGCATCGCCGCTGTCGCGCTCAAAACCGCCGGCGGCGATGATCGGTCCCTTGAAGACGCGGCGCAACTAACGCGCGGCGGCAGGCCATCGGGTCGCGGCGCTCAGTCCTCGGATGAGTCCGGCTTCATGTCGCCGACGACCATGTCCCGCAGGGCGCCCCGCAGCACGGCAACGTTTTTCGCGCCGTTCAGCTCTTCGAATTCGCGCTGTGCGCGCTGCCAAAGCGGGGCGGCCTTGTCGTGAAGACGCCGCCCCGCATCGGTGAGCTCGATGAGGCGGCTTCTTCCATCGGTGGGGGAGGGACGGATTCGGGCGAGGCCATCACGCTCGAGAAAGCCGACCATCTTGCCCATCGCGGTCCGTTCGATGTCGAGCCGCTCGGCGAGCGCATTGACAGCGGCGCTGCCGAGTTCGTTCAGGGCCGACAAGGTCAGGAATTGCGTGATGCGCAGGCCCGCGGGCTCGAGATGAGCATCGTAGAAACGCGAGATCTGCCGGTTGGCCTTCCTCATCGCGGAGCAGTTGCATTGATCTAGTCCCAGAGGCTTGCTCACCGGCAACATCTCTTGTCCTTCCCATTTCCATCGTCGGCCCGCGCCGCCGAATATAGGCGTAGCGCGGGCGCAACGATATTCTCAAAACCCTTGTGGTGGGGTGATATAGCCGGGCTCTTCAGCCGCAAGCGTACCCTTCAGCACCACCGTCCCCTTGTCGGCCATCACCTCGCTCTTGCCGGCGGTGAGGGCGTCATAGGTCTGGCGCACTACGTCTTCGGGGCTCGCTTTCGGCACGTCAATGCCGTTGGTCAGGTCGGTATCCACGAACCCGACATGCAGGCCGAGAACCTGGACGCCGCGCTCGCGCAGATGAAAGCGAAGCTGGTTGGTATAGCTCCATGCCGCAGCCTTTGACGCCGCATAGGGCGCCAGGATCGGACGCGGCAGCCAGACGATGTCGGACAGCACGTTGATGATCGCGGCGCTCGGCTTCTTCGACAAGATCGGCTCGAAGGCCTGCGTGACGCGCACGACGCCGTAATAATTGGTATCGAACATGCGAGCCGATTGTGTCGCGACGTCGGCTGACAGGGGGCTGTCGATCAGGGCGGCGATGCCGGCATTATTGACGAGCAACGTCGTATCGTCAGCGAGTTCTGCGGCTGCAGCGATCGATGCCGGATCGGTGACGTCGATCTTGACCGGGATGATGCCAGGCTCATTGAAGCCGTCCCTTTTGCGCATGCCCGCGTAGACTTTCGCAGCTCCGCGGCGACGTGCCTCGCGCGCAAAGGCCAGGCCCAGGCCGCGATTGGCACCAGTGATGAAGACGGTTGCGTTCTTGATATCCATGACAGTCTACCTTTCCAGATTTCGGTGCCAGCGAGGCTTGCTCCCGGCGCTGGCCCACTTTCAGTTCAGAGAAAAAGACGTTCCGGCAACTGGTTCGAAAGCCGCTCGCGCAGACCAGTGGCAAGGGACAGCACCGCGCCAAGCGGGCTCATGCGCACGCTGACGCGCGGCACCGAGCCGTCGGGACCGTGGTCGACGATGACGGCCGCGCTCAGCTTCTCTCCGCCGTTGAGAACGGCCTCGTATTCGAGAAACAGCCGCGAGCCGACATTCTGCACAAAGGTCGGTGTTTGCGACGCGTAGAAGGTTCCGACGGCGTCGACGACGCGACGGATGTCGTCGCGTCCGGTGACGGGGCCGCGCAGCACGGAGCTGACCAGTTCGGCATCAGCGGTCAGATCATCCAGAAACGGGTGACGCTCGGGTCGTGGGTGGGACATTTTCAACCCCCATGTTGGCTTTGATCGTGCTCAGGCGAACACGGCGCGGTTCTGCGCGATGAATTGCTGGACCGAGAGAGGCGGCGTTCCTGTGATCTTCTCGACGGCATCGTTGGTGCCCGAGAAAATGCCGTCGCGATAATTCTGGGCGACCTCGACCAGGTGCTGCACAAGGAATGAAGGAAACTTGTAGAGCTTCTCCATCTTCTCCTTGAACATTGCGATCGAGGTCGGCGCGTACTCGATCCTGGCGCCGAGCACTTCGCTCATCGCTGCTGCGATCTCGGTGTGGTTCATCTCCACTGGGCCGTGCAGCGGATAGATCTTGCCTTCGTGACCTTGCGGCTTGGCCAGGAGGTGGGCGATGACGCGCCCCTGATCGTCACTGGCGATCGGCGCGTGGCGTCCGTTCTCAAACGGAAATTCGATCTTCTTGCTGGCCCAGATCTCCTTGCCCCAATGCGGATAGACCAGCCAATCCGCAAAGAAGGTGGGACGCAGGTGCGTGGTCGCGACACCCGACCAGTCGAACACCTGCTCCGAGACCCAGTGGTCCTGTGCCGCACGGCTTGCCGATTCCCTGCGTGCCGAAATCTGCGACATGTTCACGATTGCGGTGACGCCGGCTTCCTTCGCAGCCTGGGCGAAATAGGCAGCCGCGCCGATGATTCCCGGCGAGATCGGATGAAGGAAATAGGCGGATTGAATGCCTTCCATGGCCGCGCGAATGGCGTCGATTTCGGTGAAATCGCCGATGGCGATGTCGACGCCACGCTGTCTCAGCGCAGCCGCCCGTTCGCCGTCCGAGCGCACATAGGCGCGCACCTTCTTGCCCATCTTGAGCAGTTCGTCGACGGCGGCTCCTCCGGTGCGTCCGGTTGCACCGCTCACCAGAATGGTTGACTCGCTCACGATAGCGCTCCTTCGTTCATATGAGAGCATATGCTCCTATATCGGCAAAATAGGAGCATGCGCTCTTAAGTCAAGGCGCTTCTTTCGAGGGGTGGAGCAGGGCGGTTCACATCGCCGTGTAACAACCGCGTCGACTCCGGCCGATCCAAAAGCCGCGATGGCGGCGGCTCGGGCCTGACTGGGCGAAGCGGCTTGTCCAAGCACGGTCATCCTATCGCTTCCTGACCAGCTTGAGGGGACGGCTGGGCCTTTGATGGCGCGGCTTGCTCGCTGCGCTCTGCGCTTCCGGCGGGCTCAGGAAGCGGACGAGCATCGTCCTCAGATGCTCCGCGCTCTGCCTGATATCCAGCTTGGGATTGCGGATCGGCATTGCGCGGGATCCGTCGATGAGCGCGATCAGGATGTTCGCCGTTGCGTCCGGATCGAGGCCTGAATCCACCCGTCCTTGCTCTTGCGCCCGGCGCAGAAAATCGCTCCACATGCGGCGGACTGCCGCGGTGTGCCGTTCGATGATCTTTGCGAATTCGGGATTACGGGCGGCTTCCGCGAGGCCATCCAGATTGAGAAGTTGGGCGGGCCGAAACCGCAGGCTGTTGTCCTCGATATCGACGAGCAGCGCCTCGATGACGTCGTCGGCCTCGATAATCTTTCCAAACCGCTCCGCCGCATGTGCAAGACCCAGATCGATCATCGCCTCGATGATCGCCTCCTTGCTCGGGAAGTAGTGGTAGAGGTGGCCGGGACTGATGCCGGCCTCAGTGCAGATGTCAGTCGTGCTGGCGCCGCGAAAACCGTCTTTGATGAAGCAGCGGATCGCTGCGCCGAGGATCTCGCCGCGCTTCTGCTCATGCTTGACGGGGTCGACTTTCCTCAATGCGCGCGTCTCCCATCTCCCAGCAACATTCTAGCAACGTTTCGTCACGAGAAAATCAAAATTAGAGAGTTCCATCTATTTAAGGTGATGGATGGGGGCTGAGAGCGATCTCTCGAATAAGCCGCCCCTGTGGGAATGGGACAATGCGCTTTCCTCGGACGGCCCTGATGAGCTTCGCGCTGGCCCTCGGTGGCTGCGCGGCCGCACCGCTTGAACGCGCCGGCTCGCTTCAAAGCTACGACCGGATGTCGGACGCGAACGGACTGGTGACGCGATCGCAGATCCGGGTGAACAAGAAGGATTTGCTGGCGGCGAAGACGATCCGGATCGCGTCGACCATCTTTCCCGCGCGGGCCGATGTCCCCTTGACTGAAAAGGAGCGGCGCCTGGTCGCGAACGCCATCAGCCGCGAGCTGTGTCTTCGTCTGAGCGAGCGCTTCCGCATCGTGTCCGCCGATGAGGATGCCGACCTCACGGTGCAGGCGACGGTGACACATGCGACGCCGACCAGCCCGACCGCCTCCGGCGCATCGAAGGCGCTGTCGATTGCCAAGACCGTTGTCCTTCCCGCGGTGCCCGTGCCGGTGCCGCGGCTTCCGGTCGGGCTCGGCGGACTGTCGGTCGAGGCGGAAGCGCGCGACTTCGCCGGATTTCAGAAGGCGGCGATGGTGTGGGCGCGCAACGCCAATTCCATCTCGAACTCTGCCCGGGTCTCCAACGAAGGCGATGCCTACGATCTCGCCGCCGATTTCGGCGCCGACTTCGCCAAGCTGGTCACGACCGGGGAGTCGCCGTTCGGCGGTATGCCTGCGCTGCCGCCAATGGACAGCATTCCCGTGCGATTCGGCGGCGCGCCGAAATATGTCGCCTGCGAAGCGTTCGGACGATTTCCCGGCATCACCGGCTTCGCGGGGCAGGGGCTCGGCCTGCCGCCGGCCTGGACGGATTCCGGCGCAAAGGAGACCCCGACCAGCGGTCCGGCCCCGGCGCCGGCGCCCGAGGTGAATTCGGAGCAGACGCTGACGCAGTGACGCGGCTGCGCGACACCGAGGGTAAGTGATGTATCTACGATATCAGTTGGCACGGCGCCTCCCTCGAAGGTCCGCCTTCGGCCGCCCGTCTCTGGCGGCCTTGTCGGCCGTGCTGACGCTGTTGCTGGCGGGGTGTGCGTCGAGCGCGAATCTGCCTCCGGCCTACCAGCCTCCGCGCGCACCGAGCACCAAGGCGGTGCAGGAGGGCGTCAAGAAAGGGGCCGCCGAGGCCAAGCTGACCGGGGAACTGGAGACAACCGCCGTCCGCCCTACCGACCACGGGCCGGGATCGTATTTCGTCTGCCTGAGGCAGCGTGGGCCGTCAGCCGGCAGACGCCCCGCCTATTCGGTCTTTTTCGACGATGATGCCTACAAGGGACTCCAGATCTCGGTGATCCTCGATGCCTGCGAAGCCCAGCCATGGGTTCCGTTCAGTTGATGCCGGGCTGCCGCGGGAAGAGACTGCGGGCCCCGACCGACGGGGTGTCGTCGGCCGGTTCCGTGCCCCAAAATCCACCCAATCGGTGGTCACTAAGCCCCCGTGGGGAGGCTGCGGCCTCCCGTGGTGGGACTGCTGAACTGATGCTTGATCCAAGGCGAGTCGTCGCGCTGGCAGTGGTTGCGCTGCTCGCCCTAGACACCGGCATGGCCGTTGCCTCGCCTGCCAAGTCGAAGCGCGCGGCGACGACGGCCACCGCGCCGCCGCCTCCTGCTCCCGTCGAGCCACTGCCGCCGCCAAAGATCTACCTGTTCCGCGGCGCCATGGGCCCGTTTTTCTCGACCGGCATGGACCGGCTTGAAGAGAAGCTGACGAAGGCCGGCTTCTCGGCCGACGTCAACGAATTCACCATCTGCCGGTGGATCGGCGATCGCGCCATCGCCAGCTACAAGGAAACGCCGGCGCCGATCGTGCTGATCGGTCATTCCATGGGCGGGTTGTGCTCGGTCATCATCTCCGAGATGGCGGCCAAGGAAAACATCCCGATCAGCCTCGTCATCACCATCGATCCCGCGCACGCGACCGATGACGTGCCGCTCAATGTCGAGCGCTTCATCAACATCTTCCTCTCCGATAGCGTGCTCGGTGGGGGCAATGTGGTGGCGTTGCCGGGCTATCGTGGCCATTATGCGAGCTACGATTTGAAAGAGAACAGCCGCGTCTCTCACATCAACATCGAGAAGTCGGACGACATCCACCGCCAGATCATCGAGATGGTGACGCAGTTGCCGCGCATTCAGCCGCAGGCCCAGGGCGATTCCGTGCCGCTGCGCTATCTCGTCCCGGGCGATACGCTGGTCGAATTGTGGGACAGCGGCGTGCGGGTGCCGGTGCGTGCCGGCGACACCATGGAGAGCATCGCAGCCGCCAATCGCGTGCCGCTGTGGACGCTCGCGCAGAGCAATTCGCTGGCGGAGAACGCGCAGCTCACCCCCGGCCAAACCATCATCGTCCCGCGCCATTTGACGCCGCCCGCGCCGGCGGCTGCGATGGCGGCGCCCGCGCCGCGGCGGTAAGCGGTCACGAGCGGACATGGCCGGGACCGGCATCGCCTGACGCCATCCCGGGCCTCGTCTTGTCATTCGCGCATCTGATGCCGGGGCAGCCATCTCGATGCAGGTGTCGACAGATTGGAGCGAGCCATGGCGGAAGCATGGCTCGCCGGTCGGTAGGGCGCGGTCAGAAGCATTTGAAACAACGCCCTTTCAGCCGCGTATTTGGCCGCGGGTCGGGCATTTTCGGACCCGTGCATGACCAGGCGTCCTTCCGTCGTGCAAACACGCCATCGCCATGTCCTTCGGCCGTACCTTTTCAAGAAAACTTCGAACGTCGGGAAGTTGTCGGACATTTCAATTAGCCGTGGCTGCTTGCTGTCATGAACGCGGATGCGTTCTCGACCGCCCGGTTTGGAGTTTCAAATGCGAGTGGAAAGGTGGAGCCGGCGAGCTGCTCGATCGCGGAACGTTCCTCGGCCAAGCGCTTTTCAATGAATTGCCGCTCGAACTCGGTCAGTTCGGTCTTGAGCAGCCGCCGATAGCGGCTGATGTTGTTGCGGTGCGCGCGCAACAGGGCCAGCTTTTCATCCATCATCGTCGTGATCCCGTTTGGCAATCGTCGTCTAGGCGGCGAGATCGGTTCGCGAGACGGATCTCCTGCGGACCGGCTTGCCACCCGGAGGCCCCTTCGGATGGTGGTCGAGAGTCGCAAGTGCCTCCAGAATTTCGTCGATGGTGACGGGCTTGTTCGAGCCCGGTAGTTCCCTCAACGCCGGGTTCGAAGCAATGCTGGCAGCGTCCGAAGCCCAGGACGCTAGGATTGCCCGCTTCTCGCCGATCGACAGAGCGGGATCCGCGACGACGTCGCGGGGATGATCGTAGACAGAGCCGGGGTGCAGTATCGCTTTCAGGTCGATGATGTTGTCAGCATGATCGATCATGAGGTCTCTCTCCTTCTCCTTTCGATAAAACCTCTGGTTTGCATTCGTGAGCGCGATCGAAGGCAATGGTCGATCCCGCCTGACAAGCGGGCGGGATCACCAGGTCTCCGACAAGAGAAAATCAGGCGGCCTTGCCCTCGAGTTGATGCACGGTGCCGGACGGCGCGCCATTGATGGCAATTCGCCGCGGTTTCATGGCTTCAGGAATTTCCCGGATCAGCTCGATCTTGAGCAGACCGTTCTCGAACGCGGCACTCTGCACCTGAACATAGTCGGCCAGATTGAATTGCCGCTTGAAGGGCCGCGCGGAAATGCCCCGGTAGAGATATTCGCGTTCGGCCTTGTCCGCCTTGTTGCCCTCGACGATCACCGCGTTCTGCTCGGCCGTCACCGAGATCTCGTTTGGTGAAAAGCCCGCGATCGCAAGCGAAATCTGGTAGCGATCCTCGCTGACGCGTTCGATGTTGTAGGGCGGGTAATTGTCCTCGCCGGCACGCTGTGCCGTCTCCACGAGGTCGAAGAGGCGGTCGAAGCCGATGGTCGAACGCCACAGGGGAGAGAAGTCGTAAGTGCGCATAGCCAGATCCTCCAAAGAGCAAAATGGATACGAGCGGCACCGGACACGACCGGTGCCCGTCTCAACCTTTCCCGACCCCTCAGGCGTCGGGAATGCCACCTCTCGGCGGCAGCAAAAAAATATAAAAACTCCGTTTTGGTTTCAAGAGGGGGTCCAAAAATTTTTGAACCCCCTCTCCGGAAACGGGGAGCGACGGCTAGTGGCTCGTTTGAGCCCTAGACATTCGACCCGTGGATCGCTTCGATCACGGCGTCCGTGACTTCCTTCGTCGTCGCCTTGCCGCCGACATCGGGTGTCAGCACGCCTGCGGCGCAGACGCGCTCGACCGCCGCCATCAGCCGCATTGCCGCGTCCTTCTCGCCGAGATGCTCGAGCATCTGCGCGCCCGTCCAGAACGTCGCGACCGGGTTGGCGATGCCTTTGCCGGTGATGTCGAAGGCCGAGCCGTGGATCGGCTCGAACATCGAGGGGAAGCGGCGCTGCGGATCGATGTTGCCGGTCGGCGCGACGCCGAGGCTGCCGGCCAGTGCGCCGGCGAGATCGGAGAGGATGTCGGCGTGGAGGTTGGTCGCAACGATGGTGTCGAGGCTCTTCGGATGCAGCGTCATGCGCACCGTCATCGCGTCGACCAGCATCTTGTCCCAGGTCACATCAGGGAATTCGCCGGCGACTTCGGCCGCGATCTCGTCCCACATCACCATGCCATGGCGCTGCGCGTTCGACTTGGTCACGACGGTGAGGAATTTGCGCGGCCGCGACTGCGCCAGCTGGAACGCGTAGCGCATGATGCGGGTGACGCCGACGCGGGTGAACACCGCGACTTCAGTGCCGACCTCTTCCGGCAGGCCCCTGTGCGCGCGGCCGCCCATGCCGGCATATTCGCCTTCCGAATTCTCGCGCACGATTACCCAGTCGAGATCGCCGATTCCGACATTGCGCAGCGGCGAGGCCACGCCCGGCAAGATCTTGGTCGGCCGCACATTGGCGTATTGGTCAAAGCCCTGGCAGATCGGCAGGCGCAGGCCCCACAGCGTGATGTGGTCGGGCACGTCGGGCGCGCCGACGGCGCCGAAATAGATCGCGTCGAACTTCTTCAGCTCGGCAAGGCCGTCGGCCGGCATCATCACGCCGTGCTTCTTGTAATAGTCCGAACCCCAGTCGAAGGTTTTGACGTTGAAGGCGATGTCGCCGCTGCGCTTTGCCAGCGCCTCCAGCACGCGGATTCCGGCCGAGATCACCTCGGGGCCGATGCCGTCGGCGGGAATGGCTGCGATCGAATGGGTGCGCATGGAAGTGCTCCGTGAGAGAGATTAGCGGGATTGCGGGACGGGTTCGACGGGCGCGGTCTGCGCGCGCGACAATAGCAGGGTCAGGACCGCCGAGAGAACCAGCAGGCCGCTGACGAAATAGAGTCCGCCGACAAAACTGCCGGTCTGGTCCTTGATCCAGCCGATCATGGCGGGACCGACGAAGCCGCCGAGATTGCCGATCGAATTGATGGTGGCGATGCCGGCTGCAGCCGCAGGGCCGGACAGGAACAGCGTCGGCATGCTCCAGAGCGGCGGTTTTGCCGAGGAGATGCCGATGTTCACGAGCGCCAGCGCGACCAGCACGGCGACCACGCCGCTCGCAAGCCCGGCATAGGCGAGGCCTATGGCAGCGATCAGGCAGGCCCACACGACGTGCCAGGTGCGCTCGCCGGTACGGTCCGAATGCCGCGCCCACAGGATCATGGCGACGACAGCGGCGGTTGCCGGCAGTGCGTTGAGGAAGCCGACCTGAAGCGAGGACAGGCCGAACTGCTTGATGATCTGCGGCGCCCAGACGCCGAGCGTGTAGAGCCCGGCCCAGGTGCCGAAATAGATCAGCGACAGCGCCAGCACGCGCGGATCGGCAAGCCCGCGCCAGATGCTGTGGCTCGCGGTCGCGGCCTTGCTGGTGGTCTCGTCATTCATGGTTTCGACCAGCCAGCGGCGTTCGTCATCCGCGAGCCATTTCGCTTTCTCCGGCCGATCGGTCAGGAATGCCAGCACGACAAAGCCGAGCAGCACGGCGGGCAGCGCCTCCAGCACGAACAGCCACTGCCAGCCCTTGAAGCCGAACAGGCCGTCCATTTCCAGGAGTGCGCCTGATATCGGTGAGCCCAGCACGGTCGAGAGCGGAGCGGCTGCCATGAACAGCGCCGTCACCGCGGCGCGCTGGCGCGCCGGGAACCAGTAGGAGAGATAGAGGATGATGCCGGGAAAGAAGCCGGCTTCGGCAACGCCGAGCAGGAAGCGCAGGATGTAGAAGCTGGTTGCGCCCTGCACGAACGCCATCGCGGCCGAGACGAGGCCCCAGGTGATCATCACGCGTGCGATCCATATCCGCGCGCCGACCTTGTGCAGGATGATGTTGGAGGGCACCTCGAACAGGAAATAGCCCCAGAAGAAGATGCCGGCGCCGAACCCGTAGACGGTCGGCGACAGGCCGATGTCCTTGTTCATCGTCAGCGAGGCGAAGCCGATGTTGACGCGGTCGATGAAGGCCACGAAGTACAGCAGCATGATGAAGGGAACGATGCGCCAGGTGATCTTGCGCAGCACGCGCGTCTGAATCTCGCTCGCCATCCTCGCCTCCCCTGGAACACCAGCTTGTTGTTGTGAGGCGGCAAGCCTAGGCGGGGGCAGGCGGCATACTCAATTGGCGCTGGTTTATACAAAAAAATGATATAATCCTCGAAGGCCGCCAAGACGTCATGGCCGGGCTTGACCCGGCCATCCACGCCTTGCGGTACGGCACGAAGAACGTGGATGCCCGGGCATGACCTGGGCGAGATGTGAGGACCTTGGATGGAATTGCATCAGTTGCGATGCTTCGTGGCGGCGGCCGAACAGCTGCATTTCGGCCATGCGGCGCAGCAGCTGCAGATGCTGCCGTCCGCGCTCGGCCGGCAGATCAGGTTATTGGAAGAGGATCTGGGCACGCGGCTGTTCGCGCGCACCACGCGCGCGGTCTCACTGACGGAAGACGGTGCGACGCTGCTGCGCGACGCCCGCGCTATCCTCGCCCGCGTCGAGGCGGTCGAGAGCAATTTGCGCAGCCGCTCGCGTGCGGGGGCCGCGCGACGGCTTCGGGTCGGCGCCATCGACAGCGCAGCCGCGGGCCTGTTGCCGCCGCTGCTGCGCGATTTCCGCGACAAGCATCCTGACATCGCGGTGCAGCTGCTCGAAGACAAGACGGTGCGGCTGCTGCCGAAGATCCTCACCGGCGCGCTCGATCTCGCCTTCGTCCGTCCGCCGGTCCAGCCGGACAAGCGGCTCGAATTCCGCGACCTGCTCCAGGAGACCGCCATCGTGGCGTTCCCGCAGCGGCATGCGCTGGCCGAACGCAAGTCGATCACGCTGGCGCAGATTGCGGATGAGGCGATGCTGGTGCCGGACCGCCGCTCACGTCCACACAGCCACGACCTCACCATAAAACTGTTCGAGCAGGCCGGCCTCACGCCGCGCATCGTGCAGGTCGCCGACGAGAAGCAGACCATCATCCATCTGGTGGCAACAAAGCTCGGGGTCGCGATCGTCCCGCGCTGGACCACGCGCATGGCGGTGACAGGTGTTCGCTTCGTGCCGCTGCGGCCGAAACAAATCGGCCCGGTCGGCCGGCTGCCGCTCGCCGCGGCCTGGCTGCGCGGCTCGCGCGATCCGGCCCGCGATGCCATGCTGGCGGTGCTCGAGGGGCGCCTGCGCAGCTATGCGCGGGAGGCGTGAGCGGCTATGACACTGGCTTGGACAAACGGTGGGATACGATGACGGATCAGAACGCTCAGAACGAATTGCGGGTGGCCATCGCAGGGCTGGGCTCGATCGGCAGCAAGATCGCAGCCGCGCTCGATCAGGGCGTCGAGGGGCTGACACTGTCTGCCATCGCCGTGCGCGATCCCGCAAAACATCAGGCGTTCCTGAGCGGCCTGCGCCGTCCGCCGCAAATCCTGGCCATCGACCAGCTCGGCGACGCCGCTGATATCGTCGTCGAATGCGCTCCTAGCAGCCAGCTGCGCGCGATCGTCGAGCCTGCTGTGAAGCGCGGCAGGGCCGCGGTCGTGGTCAGCGTCGGCGGGCTGCTCGACAATTTTGATCTCGTCGATCTCGCCCGTACCAATGGCGGCCGCATCCTCGTCCCGACCGGCGCACTGATCGGGCTCGATGCCGTCAACGCCGCCGTGGTCGGCACCATCCACTCGGTGAAGATGGTGACGCGCAAGCCGATCGACGGCCTGAAGGGCGCGCCCTTCATCGTCGAGAACAACATCGACATCGACAATCTGCGCGAGCCGCTAAAGCTGTTCGAGGGCAGCGCGCGCGAAGCGGCGAAGGGTTTTCCGGCGAACGTCAATGTCGCGGTTGCGCTGTCGCTGGCGGGCATCGGGCCCGATCGCACCCAGATGCAGGTCTGGGCCGATCCGACCGTGACGCGCAATGTGCATCGCATCGAGGTCGAGGCGGATTCGGCGCGGTTCTCGATGGGCATCGAGAACATCCCGTCCGAAAATCCCAAGACCGGGATGATCACCGCTCTGTCCGTGATCGCGCTGCTGAGGAAGCAGCGTGCCACGCTGTGCGTGGGGACGTGATGGGTTGAGGCTCTATGGCCAGACGGCGGCGCGCTCTATCACCGTCACCCTGAGGTGCTCGCCTCTTCGGCGAGCCTCGAAGGGCGACGGCCCGGCTGCATCGTGGCCGTTCATCCTTCGAGGCTCCCCATGGGACGCGCTGCGTCCCATGCCTCGCACCTCAGGATGACGGAATGCATATGAGATCGCTCGTGGCGATTCCAGCACATTTCTTATTATTACGCCCCCGTGACGCGCCAGATCACGTTGCCGACGTCGTCGGCCATCAGCAGCGACTTTTTGTCGGGGCCGATCACGACGCCGACGGGGCGGCCGTAGGATTCCTTCTCGTCCGGCGCGAGGAAGCCCGACAGGATGTCGCGCGCCGGGCCCGAGGGCTTTCCGTTCTCGAACGGAATGAACACCAGCTTGTAGCCGGATAGCGTGCTGCGATTCCACGAGCCATGCTGGCCGATCACCATGCCGTCGGGGAAACCGGGCAGGGTCCCTGCGGGCATCCAGCACAGGCCGAGCGAGGCGGTGTGGCCGCCGAGCGCGTAATCCGGTTGAATCGCCTTCGCGACCATCGCCGGATCCTGCGGCACGCGGTCGTCCACCGTCTTGCCCCAGTAGCAATAGGGCCAGCCGTAGAAGCCGCCGTCGCGCACCGAGGTGAGATAGTCCGGCGGCGTCTCGTCGCCAAGGCCGTCGCGCTCGTTGACGACAGTCCAGAGCACGCCGGTCGTCGGCTCCCAGGCAAGACCAACCGGATTGCGCAGGCCGGCGCCAAAAATGCGATGCGTGCCGGCGACGAGGTCGAGCTCGTAGACCGCGGCGCGGCCTTCCTCGACCTCCATGCCCATCTCGGCGATGTTGCTGAGCGAGCCGACACCGGCATAGAGTTTTTTGCCGTCGGGGCTGGCGAGCAGGCTACGCGTCCAATGCCCGCTCGGCTTGAAAGTCGTGAGCCGCTTGCCCGGTGCGGTGATGCTGTCGGCATTGGCGACGTAAGGGAAAGCCATCACGCCATCGGTGTTGCCGACGTAGAAGGTGTCGCCGATCAGCGCCATGCCGAACGGCTGGCTGAGGTTTTCCATGAAGGCGCCGCGCACTTCGGCAACGCCGTCGCCGTCCTTGTCGCGCAGCAGCGTGATGCGGTTGGCAGAAACGCCGAGCGCCGCGGCACGCCGCATCGTCGCCTGCATCGCATAGTGAAAGACGCTTCTCGGCGCGCCTGCGATCTGTGTCGCCTCCGCGATCAGCACGTCGCCGTTGGGCAGCACCTCGATCCAGCGCGGATGGTCGAGATTGGTTGCGAACGCGTTGACCTTAAGCCCGGGCGCGGCGGTCGGCTTCTGCCCCTCGCTCCAGCCGCGGGCGGTCGGCATCTTCAAGGTCGGGATCGCGCCTTGGGGCTTCGCTTCGGGAATGGCCGGCGACTGGCCCCAGGCCGGCGCGAACTCGGTGCCCGTCAGCTTCCGCCATTGCAGCGCGATGCCGCCGAGGATTGCGACGAACTGCGCGAAGATGCTGGAAAACGTCATGAGAAGCCCCTGTCGAACCCTTGAGGCACAGTCCAACGGATCGCCCAAAGCCCCGCGCGGGCTCAGGCCTGATCGTCGACCTCTCCAGATCCACGATGAATGTCGTCGTGCCTCGTTGCGCGCGCATCCAACGGGTTGGCGGTAAAAAGGTCAACCGCTGGGGAACGCGATGGAGGTCTATTCCCGCGGAATGGCTGCCGATCAAATTTGCATGGAGAGAGGTGCGAAGGCTGTTCCTGGCGGACTATTCCAAGCGCGCCAAGCCATCCCCGCCATCCTATGGTGGCCGCTGCTTCAGCGGCCCTCGAAGGATGACAGAATTGGCAGCAAATGTTGCGCGAGAAAGTGGTGGGCGTAGCCCGCGTCACCGCGGCGACAAAAACGGAATGATCATCGGCACGCGGCGGCAGTACGCGCCATACGCGTCCTCGCCGAGCTCCTTCGACAGGAACACCTCTTCCATCCGGCCCTTCTGCCACATGCCGAGCGAGATCAGGATGGCGCCGAGGATCGTCGTCACCAGGCCGATCGCAACGCCGGTCACCAGCATGCCGAAGATCAGCCCGGTGTAGATCGGGTGGCGCACGATGCCATAGGGGCCGGTGTCGATGACGCGGTGATCTTCCTTGTGGGTGATGGTGTTGGACCAGAACTTTCCGAGATGCAGCCGGCCCCACCAGGCGAAGGCGATGCCGGCGACCGAGAGGACGGCGGCAATGGTGATGCCGGTGTTGCCGAGCACCCAGAGCGGCTTCCAACCCAGGATCTCCGCAATCCAAGGCGTGTACAGGATGCCGCCGACCAGGATCGGCAGACGATAGCGCTGCGACTCCAGTGTCATGACCTGCTTCTTGGTCCGCCCCTGCCAGAATGAGGCGCCCATCCAGCTGGCGAGAAAGGCGAGCCAGATCAGGGCCAGGACTTCAGTCGGCCAGGTCGTGGTCCAGCCGCCCCAGGCGACAGAGAGAAGCTTGCTGAAATCGAAGGACATGAAGGTTCTTTGCGTTGGGCGGCGGCTTTAGCTCGCGCGCGAGGACAGCGCGTGATGCTCGATGGCGCCGGAGGGCTGCTGGCCGTTGCGGGCGAGCAGGTGGGTGATGGTTTCGCGCAGCACGGGTTCGATCGGGCGCGGCGAATAGCCGAGCTCGTTACGGGCCTTGCCGATCGAAAGATCGCTCGCGGCGAGCGCAATGCGCACGCCCTCGGCGGTGCCATTCGGCGGCCGCCGCGTGATGTTGTCAGAGATGTATTCGAGCATGATCGCGGAGAACTCGGCGATCCTGCCGGGCACGACGACCGGGAACTGCCGGCGGCCACTCATCGCCGACATCATCCGCAAGATGTTGCCGAGCGGCACGCAGTCGCCGCCGAGGATATAGCGCTGGCCGATGCGGCCGCGCTCCATGGTCAGCACCAGCCCCATCGCGACGTCGCGGACGTCCACGAGATTGACCAGGAAGTTGAGATGCGGCTGCACCTTCTTCTGGAGGAAGTACCAGAGCATCGCCGTCGGCGGCGTCAGATTGTGGTCGGCCGCACCGATCGGCATGGTCGGTGTGCCGATCACCAGAGGGAAGCCCGCGGCCGCAGCCTTCGCCGCAAAATGCTCGGCGAGTGATTTCGACCGCGTATAGGCGCCCGGCATCGCGTCGGCCGGCTGCAGCGCTTCCTCGGCGGCAGCGCCGCCCAGGTCCGAATAGGGGAACAGGATCGATTCCGTCGAGCAGTGCAGGAAGCGCGACACGCCGCGCTTCATCGCGGCGGCGAGCACCACTTCGGTGCCGTGGCAATTGACGTCGTGAAAGTCCTGCTTGTTGGCGACCCACATGCCGGGCAGGCCGGCGAGGTGATAGACCTGATCGACGCCGCCCAGCGCGGCCTCGACCGCAGCAGCGTCCAGCACCGAGCCGTGGACATATTCAACGTCGGCATTGGCCGCGGCCGGGGAACGGACATCGAGAACGCGTACCCGCTGCCCACGGGCGCGGAGCGCTTCTACGAGATGATGTCCGATGAAACCGCTGCCACCGGTAACCAGTACGAGAGCCATGAAGAAGGTTTGCTGTTTCGCTTCTGGAGCTATCGGGTTGAAAGGGAATTGGTCGGAACAGGCGCCAAAATCGCGGCAAGGTCGCGACGGAAGCCCAGTGCAATGAATAATTTTGCCATGACAAACATCGGTCCAAGCAGGAAATGCGTGGGATGGTCCACCATCGACGGCTGCCGTTCCTCGAAAACCCTGTGGCCGACGATCTGCGATGCGACGCCGAACCCGATCAGCACCGCAAAAATCGACCACATCATGACAAGCGAGACCTGATTGCCGATCGCGGTTGCGACCGAAAGCAGCACGATCATCGCCGCGAGGATGCCGAGGCCAATCCCGGCGTCCAGCATCAGCCAGTAGACCAGCACCGGCAGGGCCAAAATCACCGCCAGGCTCACCTCGACCCCGAAGACGGAGAAATGCACGAGGGTCAGCGGCAGCACGGCGCCGGTGAAGAGCAGGAGGATGCCGACCACGTGCATCGCGCAGTTCCAGGGATCGCGATGATATTCGACGTAATCGGCCAGTTGGCGTTGGAAATAGCCAGCCATCTCGGTCTCGTGCAGCGTGGGGGCGGGAAGGACGAACAGTGGCTATAGCACTGGATAGGGCAGTGCACAAACCGGCGCGAGTGTCGCGCGAAACCGTGCTGTCGCGCTGTGAGACAGGTCACAAAACGGTCAGAACTTCAAAGGGTTCCGCCAGACGCCGAGGTGTGTTCGGTCAGTGCTTCCTGGCAGGTTTTTTCGCCGCAGGCGCAGGTGCCGCAGCCGGATGCGCAGGCGCCTCCTCGGGCACCTTGGCAAAGGTTGCGATCTGCAGCTGGCCGTTGACGGCAGAGGTCGGCTTGGCGCGGTCGAGAAACTGCTCCTCGCCGAGGCCGATCGGATGCAGTCGCTTCGTCGAGATCTTGAACGTGTTCACCAGCACGTCGCGGATCGCGTCGGCCCGGCGCTGGCTCAGGATCGCGTTGGCCTCGCGCGTCTTGGTGTTGGATTCGACATGGCCGACGATCAGGAACGTGTAGGGCAGCAGCGAGGCATGAACCAGCGCGTCCGCGATGCGGCCGACGGTCTGGTAGGAGGCCGGCTGGATGATCGGCGTGTCGGCGTCGAACTGGATCTGCGTGGTGAAGGTGGGCAGGTTGGCCAGATCAGGCGCGATCGGCGGACGGTTCACCGGACCGGGATCGTTCTTGATCCTGGCCTTGGCGCGCTCCATCACCTGCGTCTTCAGCGCGGGAAGGTCGACCTCGGCGGCCTGTTCGAAATGGTTGAGCTTGCCGACGATGTCGTCGCGGGTTGGTGGCGTGGTCTGCGCGCCTGTTGCGCCCGCGAGCAGGGCAAAGCCAAAAGTCATACCAAGCGTGATGGCAATTCTGCGCGCACGCATCAGCGATACCCCGCGTCGTCGACGGCCTTCAGGCAGTTGTTGCTGATGCCCTTGGGCGTCGAGACCAGGCAGGGGATCGACTTGCTGGTCTCCTTGGTCGAGCCGCCGCAGACCTTGACGATCTCGCGCTGGCAGGCGTTCGCCACGGTGACGCGCGCGGCGACGCGCTTCTGGATGGCATCGAAGGCGCCGAGATAGTCGCTCTGGCACTGCTGGGACAGCACGTCGCGGTTGCGCGACAGGCATTCCTTCAGGCGGGTCGAGTCCGGATTGACGCCGCGGCAATTGGCGACGATTTCCGCCCCGCAGCTCTTGGCCAAAAGCCCGATCGAATCGCCAAAGCTCATGGTCTCTGCCGCCGCAAGCGACGGCATCCCCAATGCCAGCAAGATCAGTGTGATGGAGCCCCGGACCATGGGCGCATCTGATACGGGGAAGTTCGCGATGGTCAAGGGCTGTTCACCCCGGAACGGTCGAGAGTTGCGCCGGTGCGGCGAACGGTCCTCACTCCTCGGCGTCTTCGCGGGGCGGCCATTCGATCAGGACGGCCGTGTGTTTCCCCAGGTCGTCGGCAAATTCAGGGTCGGCCCTGAGCCCGTCCAATGTCCGCGGCGGGGGAAGCTGCTGACCGTCCGCGATCAGCTCCTGCGCATAGAAGGCGAGCGCCTCGGGCGCACTCTCCAGGGCTTCGTCGACATCGTCGCCGCCGGAAATGCAGCCGGGCAGGTCCGGAAACCACAAGCTGACGGCGTCGTCCGGGCCGGCGTCCTCGATGATGGCGACGTACTGAGCCATGCCGGGCCTCACGCCCGCTGCACAAAACTGTCCACGACCTTCTTCTCGCCGGCCTTGTCGAAATGGATGGTGAGCTTGTTGCCGTCGATCTTGGTGACGTGGCCATAGCCGAATTTCTGGTGGAAGACGCGGTCGGAGAGCGAGAATTCCGAGGTCGTGCCGGTCGATTTGGCGACCAGCTCGCCCTCGATCGTCATGGGACCGCGGCGGCGCGAGGAGAAGCTGCCGAAATCCGGACCGGAAGACGAGGAGGACGAGAACGACGAGGCCTGTTCCTCGAAGCCGCCGCCTCCGCCGCCGGTGCGGCCGCCGCCGCCCCGGTTGCGATTGGCTTGCGCGCGCTGCCAGCCCGGCGTCGAATAGGTCGAGCCGAACGCCTCCATGTCGTCGAAGCGCGAGGCGCCGTAGCCGCCGGTGCCGCCCCAGGCCGAGCCGCCCTTGGATTCCGTGATCTCGACATTGGCTGCCGGCAATTCGTCGAGGAAGCGCGACGGGATCGTGGTCGACCAGGTGCCATGAATGCGCCGGTTGGTCGCGAAATAGATCATGGCGCGGCGGCGGGCGCGGGTGATGCCGACATGGCCGAGCCGGCGCTCTTCTTCCAGGCCGGCGCGGCCCTGTTCGTCCAGCGTGCGCTGGCTCGGGAACAGGCCTTCCTCCCAGCCGGGCAGGAACACGTTGTCGAATTCGAGACCCTTGGCCGAATGCAGCGTCATCAGCGACACCGCGTCCTCATCGGCGCCGCTGTCGCGGTCCATCACCAGCGAGATGTGCTCCAAAAACCCTTGCAGGTTCTCGAACTCCTCCATCGAGCGCACCAGCTCTTTCAAATTCTCGAGCCGGCCGGCGGCGTCCGCCGAACGGTCCTTCTGCCACATCTCGGTGTAGCCGCTCTCGTCGAGCACGATCTGGGCGAGATCTGTGTGCGCGGTGACCTCGCGCTGGGCGCGCCAGCGGTCGAAATTGGCGACGACGTCGCGCAAACTGCCGCGCGCCTTCGGCTTCAGCTCGTCGGTCTCGATCACGGCGCGTGCCGCCTCGAACAAGGGAATGCGGCGCTTGCGGGCGTGGTCGTGCAGCATCTGCACGGTGGCATCGCCGAGCCCACGTTTGGGTGTGTTGACGATGCGCTCGAAGGCGAGATCGTCGGCCGGCGAATTGATGACGCGTAAGTAAGCCAGCGCGTCGCGGATTTCGGCGCGCTCATAGAAGCGCGGGCCGCCGATGACGCGATAGGGCAGGCCGAGCGTAACGAAACGGTCTTCGAATTCGCGCATCTGGTACGACGCGCGCACCAGGATCGCGACCTCGTTGAGCTTCTCGCCCTTGCGCTGGATCTGCTCGATCTCCTCGCCGATGCCGCGGGCTTCCTCTTCGGAATCCCACGAGCCTGTGACCGTGACCTTCTCGCCGTCATGGTCCTCGGTGCGCAGCGTCTTGCCGAGCCGGCCTTCGTTGTGCGCGATCAGATGCGAGGCGGCGGCGAGGATGTGGCCGGTCGAGCGGTAGTTGCGCTCGAGGCGGATGACTTTTGCGCCCGGGAAATCGTGCTCGAAGCGCAGGATGTTGTCGACCTCGGCGCCGCGCCAGCCATAGATCGACTGGTCGTCGTCACCGACGCAGCAGATGTTCTTGACGTGGGGCGTCTGCTCTCTCGCCCCGCCTGCGGGGAGAGAGTCGAGGTGAGGGAGACTCTCAACGAGCTCGGTGCGCGGAGACTCCCCCTCACTCGCATCGCTTTGCGATGCGACCTCTCCCCGCGCGCGGGGAGAAGTGAAGGAAGGAGACGACGGCGCCTGCGACAGCAGCCGCAGCCACAGATACTGCGCGACGTTCGTATCCTGATATTCGTCCACCAGGATGAATTTGAAGCGCTGCTGGTACTGCCGCAGGATGTCCGGATGCTCGCGGAAGATCCGGATGTCCTCCAGCAGCAGATCGCCGAAATCGGCCGCGTTCAGGATCTTCAGCCGCTCTTGGTAGCTCGCATAAAGCTTGCCGCCCTTGCCGTTGGCGAACACGGCGCCTTCGCCTGATGGCACCTGCGACGGCGTCAAACCGCGGTTCTTCCAGCCGTCGATCAGACCGGCCAGCATGCGCGCGGGCCAGCGCTTGTCGTCGATGTTGTCCGCTTGCAGGAGCTGCTTGAGCAGACGAACCTGATCATCCGTGTCGAGCACAGTAAAATTCGACTTGAGCTGTGCCAGCTCGGCATGGGCGCGCAGGATGCGGCCGCCGATGGAGTGAAAGGTGCCGAGCCACGGCATGCCTTCGACGGCGTGACCGAGCATCTGGCCGAGCCGGTGCTTCATCTCGCGCGCGGCCTTGTTGGTGAAGGTCACCGACAGGATCTCGGCGGGGCGGGCGCGACCCTGGCTCAGGATATGAGCGATGCGCGTGGTCAGCACCCGCGTCTTGCCGGTGCCGGCGCCGGCCAGCACCAGAACCGGTCCGTCCAGCGTCTCCACCGCCTCGCGCTGCTCCGGATTGAGCCCGGACAGGTATTTCGGTCCCACCGAGGCGCGCGCACGCGCGGCGATGCCGCCGGCTGCGGGCTGGTGGTCGGGGACGCTCTGGGACGTGATTTTGCTCGGCTCGGTCATGCGAATCATTTGGCCCCACGTTGGCACCGCGGGGTGGCGGAAGGGAGCCTTCTTAACAGGGATTGGTGCCTATATGGGGCGCCGGGGACGGGTTTTCCACGTGCGCGGCGGGGCGATTTGTTCCTCGCCGCGAGGCGAATTTCCGGCGGCAACTGGGCGGAACCAATGTTTCGGGCTGGAGATTGTTTGGGCAAGTGAGGCGCGCCAGCCGCGCCGATCGCAGGCAGTCATCTAAACAGAGGTTCGGGCCATGTTGAGCTGGGTTGTGACGTTTCTGGTTATTGCACTGATCGCCGGTATTCTGGGCTTTGGCGGCATCGCCGGCGCGTCGATCGAAATCGCCAAGATCATCTTCTTCATCGCGATCGTGCTGTTCCTGGTCTCGGCCGTGGTCGGATTGGCCCGCGGCCGCAGAATCTAGCGGCTACCGCTTCGAGGGCATCGCCACGTTCCGGCCGATGCCCTCGGGCCGTGCGACGGCGCTGTGGGCCTTGGTGACCGCGACGACGCGCTCTCGGACATCGGGCGGAAAGGCCGCAACGCGCCGTGCCTTCATGTCCATGTGCAGCGACATGTTTTCGGACGTGGCGGACAGCCAGCCCTCGGTCGCGTGCCGCATCTCCTCGAACGTGTGCAGCCGCTTGTCGTCGGCCTCCAGCAGCCACACCAGGATCTGCACGGGATCGCCGAGATGGATCTCGCGCAGATAGCGCACATGGCATTCGGCGGTGAAGGTCGAGCCGTGGCGCTCCTTCTTGTAGGCCGGCCCCATCCTGAGCTCGAGCCAGAGCTCGTCGATCGCCCGGTCGAACATCACGTTGTAATAGGCCATGTTGAGGTGGCCGTTATAGTCGATCCATTGCGGCTCGACCTGCATGATCGAGGCGCGGAACGGCTCAGGCGTTGGGGCTTTGTCGGCACTCTCCGGCATGTTTCATTCCCTGGCTATGCATCCGGTCGCTTGACTTGACCGGTAAGATGTCCTTTGCCACGGTCTCTTCTCGTCGGAGGAATTTCCGTGGGCACCACCATCACCAATAATCCGCCGCGGCCGGCGCCGAAAGCCCTCGCGAGCGCGCTGGAGCAGCTTGCCGCACGCTTCGGCAACCGCCTGATCACCTCGCAGGCCGTCCGCGAGCAGCACGGCCATACCACCACATGGATCGTCAACCAGCCACCTGATGGCGTGGTGATGGCGCAGGAGACCGCCGACATCCAGGACGTGGTGCGGATCTGCGCGAAGAATGGCGTGCCCGTCATTGCCTTCGGCACCGGCACCTCGCTCGAGGGCCAGGTCAACGCACCGGCCGGCGGCATCTCGATCGATTTGCGCGACATGAACAAGGTGCTCGCAGTGCACGCCGAGGACCTCGACTGCGTGATCCAGCCCGGCGTCACCCGCAAGGCGCTCAACGAGCATCTGCGCGACCAGGGCCTGTTCTTCCCGATCGATCCCGGCGCGGATGCTTCGCTCGGCGGCATGGCCTCGACCCGCGCCTCCGGCACCAATGCGGTGCGCTACGGCACCATGCGCGACAGCGTGCTGGCGCTGAAGGTGGTGCGCGGCGATGGCGAGATCATCACGACTGGCACGCGCGCCAAGAAATCCTCGGCGGGCTACGACCTCACCCATCTGTTCATCGGCGCCGAAGGCACGCTCGGCATCATCTCCGAATTAACGATCCGCCTGCGCGGCATCCCCGAGACGATCGCGGCCGGCGCGGTGTCATTCGAGACCGTGCAGGGGGCGTGTCAGGCCGTGATCCTGGCGATCCAGACCGGCATTCCCGTGGCGCGCATCGAGCTGCTCAATGCCGCGCAGGTGAAGGCCTGCAATGCCTATTCGAAGCTGACGCTGCCGGAGACGCCGCTGCTCTTGATGGAATTCCACGGCAGCGAGATCGAGGTCGCCGAGCAGTCGAAGGCGTTCGGCGAGATCGCGAAAGATTGCGGCGGCGGCGATTTCTCCTGGACCACCAAGCCGGAGGATCGCACAAAACTGTGGCAGGCGCGGCACGATGCCTATTGGTCCGTGAAGGCGCTGCGCCCCGGTGACAGCATCGGCGTGGTCGCGACCGACGTCTGCGTGCCGATCTCGCGCCTCGCTGATTGCGTCAACGAGACCGAGGAAGATCTCAAGCGGCTCAATCTGTTGTCGCCGATCGTCGGCCATGTCGGCGACGGCAATTTCCACTGCTCGCTGGTCTGCGACACCAACGATGCCGACGAGATGGCGCGCGGCGAGGAGTTCATGCATCGCCTGGTCGAGCGCGCGCAGGCGATGGACGGCACCTGCACCGGCGAGCACGGCATCGGCCAGGGCAAGCAGAAGTACCTCAAGGCCGAGCTTGGTCCCGAGGCGATCGATGCGATGCGGGCGTTGAAGAAAGCGCTCGATCCGCTAAACATCTTCAACCCCGGCAAGATCGTGCCGGAGGCGTAAGCGGTCTGCTGCGTCGCGGTCGGGAACTTTCGGCAAGCCGGCCGGTTCCAATACCGTCAGTTTCCGATGTCTCAGTGGCGCGGGAGGATGCGATGTTGCGACCGGTCATTGGAATTGCCGTGATCGCGCTTGCCTGCATGCTGGCAGGCACGGCTTTGGGGAAGGGCGGCGGCGGTCACGGCGGTGGCGGTCACGGCGGTGGCGGTCATGGTGGTGGGCACGGAGGTGGCCATGGTGGTGGGCATTTCGGTGGTCATGGCGGTGGCCATCACGGCGCCGGTCATTTCGGTGGTCACGGTTTCGGGCACGCGCATGGCGGCGGGCATCATGGCGGGGTGCGGTTCGCAACCGGAGCCCGACATGGTGGCCCGAACTTCGGTCAGATCCGCAATGCGGGCGTCCATCCCGCGAATTTTCGCAATGCCCTCAACGCGCACTCCGCCGCCTTCCGCAATGGCCGGCTGATCAGCAATCCGGGGGTGCGGGCCCAGATCGCAGCCGCTGCCGCACTCGCCGGCTGGCATGGTGCAAGCAGCGGATGGTGGCAGCATGCGGGGGGCGGCTATGGCTGGGTCGGACCGCTGTTCTGGCCGTTCGCCTATAACGACCTCTACGACTACACGATCTGGGGCGACGGTCTCGGCTTCTGGGGCTACGGCTATCCGGACATCTATGCCGGCATCTTCGGGCCCTATGGCTATGACGGTCTCTCGGCCTATCTGCCGCAACGCCCGCAAGGACGGCGACAAGCGCGAGGCGTTGCGCTCGATCAGCTCTGCGGCAGCGACCGCCGCGACATCGTCGGTTTGCCGATCGACCAGATCGCAGCCGCGGTGCAGCCGACGGAGGCGCAAAGCGCAAGCCTCGACGATCTCGGCAATGCCTCGATCCAGGCGGCGGAGCTGATCCGCGCGTCCTGTCCGGCTCAGGTCGCGGCGACGGCGCCCGGCCGGCTCGCGGCGATGCAGCAGCGCATCGAGGCGATGGAGAAGGCCGTCGATTTCGTTCAGCCCGCACTGGATCGATTCTATGGCTCGCTCGCCGACGAGCAGAAGGCGCGCATCAACGCGCTGGCTGAGGATCAGCGTCGCGCGACGGCTTCCAACACGACCACTGGATCGCTGGTCCAGAATTGCGGAGCGTCTGCTGCACTCGATTGGCCGGGCGCCGACATCGAGGCGAGGCTCCATCCCGACGACACCCAGCGCGCTGCGCTGCAAGTGCTCCAGGATACCAGCGCCAAGGTCAGCGCATCGCTCAAGGCGGCCTGCCAGCCCAACGACGTGATGACGCCGCCGGCGCGAATGGCCGCGATCCGCCAGCGGCTCGAATTGATGCTGAACGGCGTCAAGTCGGTTCGCACGGCGCTGGAGGATTTTTACGCCACGCTGAGTGACGAGCAGAAGGCCCAGTTCGAGGCGATCGGGCCGCGGCGCACGTCCTGAGCGCGCTGCAAGCCAAGCATGTCGGAAAAAACCGGCTCGCCGATCCCGATCTTGTCCAATATGGTGCGCGCGGCTGGAAGACCGCGGGTGGCGGGGCGATGAAGTGGTTGCGAGGCAGAAGTTGGCGGATGTTTGGGACGAGCCCCTTCAGGGACCGCTCGGCGACATCGAGGCCGCCGAGCGCATCCGCGCGATCTGTGACGCCGCGGCCGCGAGCGCGGCCGGTTCCGCGCGTAATGACAAGCGCGAGAGCGAGCGCTATGAGCGCGCGGCGAAGGTCGCGATGGAAATCGCGATGAAGATCTCCGACGCGCTGATGCGCGACGACGCGGTGCATCGCATCGTCGATCTCTGCATGAAGGCGGACGACCTCAAGACCGCGCAAATCCTGTTCCGCGCGATCCATGCCAGTTGGATTCGCGAGACGATACAGCGCGATCACCCGACGCTGGCGCAGTGAAGGGAACGTGCGCTCCCTCCCCGCAAGCGGGAGAGGTTGCAGCGAGTTCGCGGCTCCGCCGGTGTGACCAGCTATTCCGCTTTCGCCAGCTTGCGCACGGCCTCGTCGACGCTGCGGAAGACGTGCTCCCGCGGCAGCACATCGAACAATTTGAACCGCTCGAACGCGTCCTGCGCGCGCGCTGACTCCAGCCGCGCCAGCGCGACCGTGGCACCCTGTTCGCCGCACGCCTTGAACACGTCGAGCAAAATCTGCGCGGCGGTGAAGTCGATCTCGACCATGCCGCTGGCCTCAAGCACCAGCAGTTGCGGTGTCGATATACTGAGCACCTTCGTCACGTCGCTGCGAAAACCCGGCGCGTTGAGGAAGGACAGCGGCGCCTGCAGCCCGATCACGGCGACGCCGGCGATGCGTTCGCCGGTGATGTGCGGATGCGCCGGCCACCAGATCGTGGTGCCCGGCACGCGCTCGAACTCGACCAGCCTGGCGCGTGTGGTGCTCCAGATGCCGTGCAGCAGCGACAGCACGATACCGAGGAACGCGCCCTGCTGGATTGGCAGCACGATGATCAGCGCGGCAGTCGCTGCGATCAGCAGGAACTCGCTGAACGACTGCTTGTAGATCGTGACGATCTGCTTCAGGCGGATGATGCGCAGCGCCACGAACAGCAGGATACCGCCCAGCGCCGCGTCCGGCACGTGCTGCAACAGTCCGGTGCCGAACGCGAGCAGCGCCAGCACGATGGCCGCGGCGGCAAGGCCCGCGAGCTGCGATTGTCCGCCGGTCTCGGCAACGATGCCGGTTCGTGGCGGGCTGGCATTGACCGGAAACGCCCCGAACAGGCCTGCCAGCACGCTGCCTGCGCCCGCGCCGAGGAAGTCGCGATCGACATCGGCGGGCTTGTCGGGATCGGACGGGAACGAGCGTGTCGTCGCCGCGGTCTGCACCATCACCACGACCGTGATGACGAAGGCGAGCGGCACGAGACGCACCCAAAACTCCGGCGCAAGCTGGGGGAAGGTCGGCCGCGGCAGCGTGCCCGGCACGCTGCCGACAACGCTGACGCCCTTGCTTTCGAGGCCGAACGCGATGGTTGCCAGCGTCGCGGCGACGAGCCCGATCAGTGCGCCCGGAATCTTTGCGCTGACCTTCTCGGAGATGAAGACCACGGCCAGCACGCCGAAGCCGATGCAGAACGTGAGAGGATTGGTGCGGCCGAGTTCGGTCGCGAGCACGCCGATGCGATCGAGCGTCGGGCCGCTCGGTGACGTAAGTCCCAGCACGCCCGGCAATTGCGAGACGATGATGTGGACGGAGATGCCGGCGAGAAAGCCGATCATGACCGGCATCGACAGGAGATTGGCGATGCCGCCGAGGCGGAACGCGCCGCCGGCCAGCATCATCGCGCCGACCATCAGCGCCAGCGCAATCGCAAGGCCCTGATAGTCAGGTGAGCCCGCGGCAGCGAGCGCCGCAAGCCCGCCGGCGAAGATCGGCGTGATCGTGGAATCGGCGCCACACGACAGGAAGCGATTGCCGCCGAGCAGCGCAAAGCCGAGCGAGCCCGCCATGAAGGCGAAGAAGCCGATCTGCGGTGCGAACCCGCCGAGCCGTGCGGTCGCCATCTGCTCGGGGATCGCGATCGCCGCCAGCGTCAGCCCCGCCATGAGATCGCCGGGTAGCGAATAGGACGCGAGCGAGCGGAAGAGCGGCCAAGAATGTTTGGCGGATGCGTCGTGTGGCATCGATGTGGAATCCCCGGAAAGGCTTGTTGGCTGATAAGACTACAGCATTTCCGTATCGGGAAGTGGCAGACGCAGTTTCGCTACATCGGTCGTCATTGCGAGCGCAGCGAAGCAATCCAGAATCTTTCCGCAGAGGCATCCTGGATTGCTTCGCTGCGCTCGCAATGACGGAGGACGTATTCGTCCTCGCGCAAGTTCTCTCAATACCTGCCGCGGCCGTTGTAGTCGCCGCGTCCCGGGCCGCCGTAACCACCGCCGCGACCGCCCATGCCCATACCCATGCCGAGACCGATCCCAATTCCGACGCCGATGGCTTCGGGCGGCGGGCCGGGGGGCGGCGCGCGCTCGTAGACCACTTCATCGGGTGGCGGCCGGCGCTTGGGTGGCGTCTCGACCACCTTGCGCTTCGGTGGCGTATCGTCGACGCGCTTCTTGATTACAGGGGCGACCGCCGGATTGACCGGCGAGGCTGGCGGCGTGGGTGTCGAGCACGGGCAGGTCGGTGCCAGCGCGACGGCGACCGGAGCAGGGATCGCCGCAGCCGCAACCGGCAAGGCATAGTTGCGGTTCTGCACGCGGAGCAGCAGCCGGCGCGCGGTTGCCGCGAGATCGCTGTTGTCCCAGTTGTTGAGATAAGCCTCGAACGAGGCGCGGGTGTTGATCGCGGTGGCGCGCTCCCAGGCTAGCATCTGGCGCCGGCGCTCCAGCACCGTGCGCAGACGCGGCGTGCGGGTGTCCTGCGTGTAGAGCTCGATATAGGCCTGATACGCCTCCACGGTGTCGTCGGTGATCACGAGCTCATAGGCGACCTTGGCGTCCTTGCCCTGCAAATCCTTGCGCCAGTCCGCGACGCTGCGCGTGCCGCTGGCAAGCGCCATCGAGGACGCGCCCGGAAGAACGGGCTGTCCGCCGCTGCTGCTCTCGCCGCCGAAGAACTTGAAGTCGGTCGTCAGCGACGAGCTTTCCCAGGGGATCTGCCGGCCGTCGGTCGATTGCGCCACGGCGACGCGGATGCGCTTGAACACTTCCTCGATCGGCAGGTTCGGTTGCTTGGCGACGGTCAGCGCGGCCGTGGTGTAGGGGCTGTCGATGCCGGAGCCGTCCTCGGCTTCGGCGCCGGGCGAGGTCGAATAGGAAATGAAGGAGCCGGGCGCGCCGGCCTTGGTGTCGACCATCGCAAGCCCGTGGCCGGCGCCGCTGAGCGCGGGGAACGGATTGTTGCGGCAAGCATCGAGCATGAAGATGCGCGCCCGCGTCGGCAGCGCGCCGAGCGTGTTGAGCAGATCGTTTAGCCGCACGCCCTGGAGCGGAATGTCGGCCTCGCGCTTGGGATCGAGATCGACCGGCACGAGATAGTTCTCGCCGTCGATCTGAAGGCCGTGGCCGGCATAGAACACCAGCGCGACGGTGTCGGCGCCGCTGGCGCTGACCTTGCCGGCGAAATCCGAGATCGCCGTGCGCATCTCGTTCTGGCCGAGATTGGCGGCCGTGGTGACGGTGAAGCCGGCATTGCCGAGCAGTTCTGTCATGCCTTTGGCGTCGTTGGCGGCGTTGGGCAGCTCCGGCACGGTGCGATAGGAGGATTGCCCGATCACGAGTGCGAGCCGCGCTTCGGCCGCGGCCTGTGTCGGTGTCATCAGTTGGGTGAGCGCGAGGAGGCTCGAAGCAAGGAATAAATGACTGAGAATTGGACGGCGCATGATGTCACCTCCATCGGCAACGGGCGTGAGGATGTCACCTTTTCTACGTCGGCGCCATGACACGGTCTGTGCGCTGGATCACGCTGGGCGTGCGACAAATCGGGCAGGAGGTCTGCCGGAATTGGCGCGCCAGGCCATGCAGCGTCAGAACAGTCCGCGATCCCAGGGCGTAACAGGTGCAAAGCGCGCGGCGAGAAAGTCGATGAAGGCGCGCACTTTCGCTGGCGGCCGGCGATCGGGCAGGTAGACGGCATGCACCGCCGAGGTCTGGACTTCCGGCTGGTCGAGCGGAAGCGCGACCAGCGTGCCGGCGCGCAGATCGTCGGCGATGATGAAGGTCGGCTGCCGCGAGAGGCCGAGGCCGGCCAGTGTCGCCGCACGCAGCGCATCGCCATTGTTGGCGCGCAAGGTGCCGCTGATCTGGATGCGGATCTCGCCGTCGACGCCGAACGGCCATTCCGCGGCGCTGCCCTGCTGCGTCAGCGTGTAGCCGAGGCAATTATGCTCGGCGAGGTCGGCAACGCTGCGCGGCATGCCGTGCTTGGCAAGGTATGAGGGGGCCGCGCAGACCACCAGGCGGTTCGGTGCGAGCTTTCGCGCGACCATGCTGGAGTCGCGCAGCTTGCCGATGCGGATCGCGAGGTCCCAGCCTTCCTCGGCGAGGTCGACGAGGCGGTCGTTGAGGCCGAGCTCGACGGTGACCTCGGGATGGCGCTCCAGGAACTCCGCAATCAGCGGAGCGATCTGCCGCGTGCCGAACACGACGGGCACGTTGACCCGGAGCAGCCCGCGCGGCTCGACGCGCTCGCGCGCGACCGCGGCGTCCGCGGTCTCCATATCGGCGAGGATGCGCTCGGAGGATTCCAGATAGAGGCGGCCGGCCTCAGTCATCGACAGCCGCCGTGTGGTGCGGTGGAACAGTTTTATGCCGAGCCGCGCTTCGAGCGCGGCGACGTGCTTGGTCACCATGGTCTGCGACAGGCCCAGCGCCCGGGCCGCACCCGATAGGCTGCCGTTGGCTGCCACCTTGGCGAAGACTTCCAGGCTGGTCAGCCGGTCGAGCATCTATTTCACTCTATAGGTGTGAAGTATATTTCCATATTAGCCGATTATCATTTGAACGGGAATAGATCATAGCGCAGTGCAGCAAAGGAGACCGCCATGATCGATTCCCGTACCGTTCCCTACGCCGCGCTGCTGTTGCGCGTGACGCTGGGCGCGCTGTTCCTGGCCCATGCCAGCCTGAAGTTGTTCGTGTTCACGCCCGCCGGGACTGCAAAGTTCTTTGGCAGCCTCGGCTTCCCGCCGGAACTCGCTTATCTCATCATGACCGTGGAAGTGCTCAGCGGCTTTGCCCTGATCCTCGGCGTCTGGACCCGCTATGCGGCGCTGGCCGGCATTCCGATCCTGCTCGGTGCGATCTTCACCGTGCACGGCGCCGCCGGCTTCTTCTTCACCAATCCGAAGGGCGGTTGGGAATTCCCCGCCTTCTGGGCGATCGCGCTCGCGGCGCAGGCCCTGCTCGGCGACGGCGCCTATGCGCTGCGGCCCTCGCGCGATGTCGCGGCGGCGAGCGGGCAGCTCAGCGGCGCACATTCGCGCTGACGTCACGACGTCGTTCGAACACGAGAGCTGCGGGGCACGATCCCGCAGCTCTTTTTGCTGCGTGCTCATCAATCTGCGTTCGGCATTGATCCATGCCTGAATTGGATCGATCTGCGGCAATCTTGCATGGCAGGCCTTGTCGCTGCCGTGCGGCATTGTCGAAAACACCTATAAATACAGACGCTCCGCTGCGGTCTCTGCCGACGTCCCTGCCGTTCGCGCACCGCGGCACTTCCGGCCGCGCCCTTGCCTGTGGCGTCGCTTTGGCCATACAGTTCGCGCAACAAGCCGCGGCGACGATCGCGGCCGTAAACAAAAATATCGGGGAGAGACCGCACCATGACCATCGTGCCCGTGAACCGTCGCGCGTTCATCAAGTCATCGGCGGCGGTCACCGCCGGCCTCGTGCTCTCTCCCGCCATCATCGGCCGCGCCGAAGCTGCGACGCTGAAGCTGAAATGCTCCTCCTCTCTGCCGAACGATCCCAAATTCGCCAACGGCCGCGTCTACTACGACAACCTCGTCAAGAATTTGAAGGGCAACGGGCTCGGTGAGCAGGTCGAGGTCGCCTTCTTCCCGGACAATCAGCTCGGCCAGGAGATCGACGTCATCAACTCGGTGAAGCTCGGCGTCATCGACCTCATGGTGTCGGGCTCGTCGATCTCGGCCAATCTGGTGCCGCTGGTCGGCACCTTCGATCTCGGCTTCCTGTTCTCGAGCTTCCCGCAGCAGACCAAGGCGTTCGAGTCCGGCGCCGCCAAGCCGATCGAGGACGCGCTGCTCAAGGGCAGCAATATCCGCATCATCGCCTGGGCCTATAATTTCGGCTCGCGCAGCGTGCTGGCGAGGAAGCCGGTGAAGACGCCGGAGGATCTCGCCGGCCTAAAGATCCGCACGTTGCCAAATCCCGTCATCACCGAATGTCTGCGCCTGATGGGCGCCGCCGCGACGCCGCTGGCCTTCGGCGAGATCTACACGGCGTTGCAGGCCGGCGTGCTCGATGGCCTCGAGCACGATCCGCCGACGATCTTGGCCAGCAAGTTCTTCGAGACGGCAAAATTCTATGCGCTGACACAGCACAATTTCTCGCCGCTGGCGATCTATTTCAGCGACATGACCTACAACCGCATGGACCCGAAGCTGCGCGACGGCTTTCTCGATGCCGCCAAGAAGGCCGCGGTCGACACCCGCGCCCATGGGCTTGCGGTCGAGAAGGAAGCGCTGGCGGCCTTGGCCGAGAAGGGCGTGACGGTGGCTGAATGCGACCGCGAAGCCTTCAGGAAGCGCGTCGCGCCGCAGCACGAGAACTTCATCAAGGCGCGGCCGGACTCCAAGGCCGTCATCGACATCATCCGCGCGACGCAAGCCTGAGATGACGATAACAGCCGCCGTGCCGCTCTCGGGCGGTCGCCACGGGAGCATTGCGCTGCTGCTTCGTTGCAGCGACGCGATCGCGGCCATCCTTCTGGCCGCCGATCTCGCGGTCGTGTGCGGCTCCGTGCTGCTGCGCTTCTGCTTCAATGCACCGGTCGAATGGTCGGATGACGTCGCGCGTGGGCTGATGGTTGGATCGGCCTTCTTCGGCGCGGCAAGCGCGCTCGCTCGCGGTGAGAATGTCGGTGTCTCGTTCTTCCGCGACCTCTTGCCGGCGCGCTTGCGCACGCTGGTCGATGCCGCCAGCGCGCTGCTGATCGTGCTGATCTCGGGCTATGTCGCCTATAACGCCATCAAGCTGGGCTCGCTCACCGCAGGCCAGACCACCGGATCCGGCCTGCCGCTGGAATTGACCTTCTATCCGATGGGCGCCGGCGCGCTGTTCATGACGGTGTTCGCGATCGACCATCTCTGCGCGAGGCCGTTCCCCGACATCGTCAGGGGCCTCGTTGCGATCGTCATCGTCACCGGCCTTTATCTGGCCTGGGATTATCTGTCGCCGTCCACGGTGCCGTCGGCGGGCACGCTGATGCTGATCGGATTCTTTGCAACCCTGTTCGGCGGTCTGCCGATCGGCTTTGCGCTGGCGCTGGCCGCGCTGGTCTTCATCTGGGTCGAGGGCGCGCTGCCCGGCGTCATCTTCGCCCAGCAGATGGCGCGCGGCATCGACAATTTCGTGCTGCTCGCGATCCCCTTCTTCATCCTCGTCGGCTATCTCATGGAAGCCAACGGCATGTCGGTGCGCCTGATCGAGCTGTTGCAGCGCGGCGTCGGCCGCATGCGCGGCGGGCTGAACGTCGTGATGGTGGCCTCGATGGTGCTATTCTCCGGCATCTCGGGCTCGAAGATGGCGGACGTCGCCGCGGTCGGCTCTGTGCTGATTCCGGCGGCGCGCCGCTCCAAGCAGAATCCCGGTGGCGCGGTCGCATTGCTCGCGGCGTCCGCGGTGATGGCGGAAACGATCCCGCCCTGCATCAACCTGATCATCCTGGGTTTCGTCGCGAACCTGTCGATCGGCGGGCTGTTCATGGCGGGGCTGCTGCCGGCGGCGCTGATGGCGCTGGTGCTGATCGCGGTGTCCATTATCTTCGGCAAGCCGCCGGCGGAGGCCGAGGACATCGAGCCGCAGGCGCCGGTGTCGGGCCTGTGGAGCGGCGCGATCGCCGCGTTCGGCCTGATCTTCATGATCTTCTTCGGCTTCAAGAGCGGCTTTGCCACGGCGACCGAAATCTCGGCCTTCGCTGTGGCTTACGCGCTCGTCGTCGGCAGCGTGGTGTTCCGCGAGCTCGGCTTCAAATCGGCCGCGCACAGTTTTGTGCAGGCCGCGACGCGTGCGGGGCTCGTGCTGTTCATCGTCGCCGCCGCGCAATCGCTGGCGTTCACGCTGACCTTGCAGCAAGTGCCGCATGCGGTCGGCGATTTCATGCTGGGATTGTCCAAGACCTCAGGCACCTGGCTGTTCATCCTGCTCGCGATTGCTGTGCTGATCGTGATGGGCTCGGTGCTGGAGGGTGCGGCCGCGCTGATCATCTTCGGGCCGCTGCTGCTGCCGGTCGCCGTGCAGCTCGGCATCGATCCCCTGCATTTCGGCGTTGTGCTCGTCATCGCGATGGGCATCGGCCTGTTCGCGCCGCCGCTCGGGCTCGGGCTCTACGGTGCCTGCCTGATCGGCAACGTGCCGATCGAGCAGACGGTGAAGCCGATCATGGGCTATCTTGGTTTGCTGTTCCTCTGCCTGCTCGTCATCGCCTTCGTGCCATGGCTCTCGACCGCGCTCCCGCGGGCATTCGGCTACTGACGGAGTCTTGTCGTGAAAGTCCTGCTCGCGCACACGCCGGAGATGCGGCGCAATTACTATGGCGATCGCAGCCTCAACGGTCTTCGCGCGACAGCGGAGGTGATCCTGCATGAGAGCGACGATACTCTCGACGCAGCCGGCCTCGTCCGCGCGGCTGTTGATGCCGACATCATCGTCGCCGATCGCATGACCGAGGGACGCGGCGAGATCTTTGCGCAACTGCCGCGTTTGCGGGCCTTCGTCCGCTGCGCGGTCGACATCCGCAACGTCAATGTGGAATCAGCCTCGCAAGCCGGCGTGCTCGTGACCCGCGCCGGGCCCGGCTTCGTGCAGGCGGTGGCCGAGCTCGCGGTCGGCTTCATGGTCGATCTCTCCCGCGGCGTGTCGCGGACGACGGCCGACTATCACGCCGGCCGCAAGGTCGAAGCGCGGATGGGCCGCCAGCTCGCGGGCAGCAAAATCGGCATCATCGGCTATGGCAGCATCGGGCGCTATCTTGCCGAGATCGCAAAGGTGATGCGGATGGAGGTGCTGGTCGCCGATCCCTTCGCTGATGTCAGCGACAGCGCCATCCGTCAGGTCAGTCTCGACGAGCTTCTCTCTGCATCGGACTATGTCGTCTGCCTCGCCATCGCCAACGAGCAGACCGAGAATCTGATCGGCGAGGCGGCGCTGGCGCGGATGCAGACGCACGCCGTCTTCATCAATCTCTCCCGCGGCAATCTCGTCGATGAGGCCGCGCTCGCGAGAGTGCTGCGCGAAAACCGCATCGCGGGTGTCGCGATGGATGTCGGCCGCGCACCCGACCAGATGCCGAGCCTGGAGCTGGCAAAGCTTCCCAACGTCGTCGCGACGCCCCATATCGGCGGCCTGACGCCGCAGGCGATCGAATACCAGTCGCTGGAAACCGTGCGGCAGGTCGAGGCCATCGTCAAAGGCGAGGTGCCGGTCGGAGCGGTCAATGCCGACCGCTGGACGCGGCGGCCTTAAAGCCGGTCCACCGCCCTGAACGTGCCGTCCTTCTGGATCACCGTCAAAAACACTTTTGGTGGCGTGTCGATCGCGCGAACGCCGACAGTGACGACTTTGCCGCTGATGTCGAAGCGGCCGACATCGTTGATGGCGTGCAACAGGCTCGCGCGCGTCGGTTGCGGGCCGGCCATTTCCAGCGCCGCGGCCGCGAGGCGGCCGGAGAGGTAGCCTTCGAGCGACACGAAGTCCGGTGTCAGCGTCGGGTCGAACGCCCTCTGCGCGGCCTGGTAGTCGGCGACGAGCTTGAGCGAGCGATCCCAGGGAAACGGCACCACCTGCGAGACGATGACGCCTTCGCCATCGGGGCCGAGCTCCTTGGCGAGCGCGTTGGCGCCGACGAAGGAGATGTTGACGAAGGTCGGATAGGCGCCGCTGCGGTGCGCGAGCTTGATGAAGTCGGCGCAGGGACCATAGGTGCCAACCATGACGATGGCCTCCGGTTCGGCGCGCTTGATCATCCGCCAGGCCGAGGCGACGGCGCGGGTGTTGCGTTCAAAAGTGCCTTCGGCGGCAAGCTCGAGCCCGCGCTTGGCGAGCGCGCGCTTCACGCCGGCAAGACCGTCGCGGCCGAAGGAATCGTCCTGGTAGAAAATGCCGATGCGGGTGAACTTGCGATCCTCGGTGAGGTGCTTGACCCAGGCCTCGGCCTCGGCACCATAGCTGGCGCGGATGTTGACGACATTGGCGAGCTCGAGGTCGCGCAGGAATTCGGCGCCGCTGAACGGGCCGATGAAGGGAACGTTCCGGGCGCTGGTGATCGGGATCGTCGCGATCGCGGTCGGCGTGCCCACCGCGCCGATCAGCGCGAACACCTTGTCCTCCTCGATCAGCCGCAGCGTCTGCGCCACAGATCGATCGGGATCGTAGCCGTCGTCGCGGCTGACGAGTTGGAGCTTGCGGCCGTGGACGCCGCCCTTTTCGTTGATCTCGGTGAATGCCGCGACGATGCCCTGCCGCATCCGCTGCCCGAGCGCGGAGGAGGGGCCTTCGAGCACGGCGGCCTGGCCGAACAGGATCGCGTCGTCGCTGACGCCGGCCTCGGCGGCCTTCGCAGGCAGCAGGCTTGATGCCAGCAACGCGATGGTCAAGGCGAGGCGTGTCGCGGATCGCGATCGTGTCATGAGGATGCTTGCCGGATGCTGGACGAATTCGGCCGAAACGATAGGTCTGCGGGCTGAACAGGTCGCTAAGGCGCGCCGCACCAATGGTCCGTAAGACTCCGGGGAAAACCGGCAAGTTATTTTCAGACTGCCGCGATTTGCAGGGCAATCGTTAACTAAGTCGCGCAATGCGAAAACACCCGCATCCCGAAATTGTACGGTTCTTAACCCCGATCCTTGTCCGATAGCGGTTCCGGTGGCTCAACCAGAAGTGGGCCGACGAGGGGACGTGCGGATCAAGATGGGCGGTCGCGATCAGAACGATCAGGATCGGGAGCGGAGGACCGGATGGTGGCGCGCCGCGCCGCTGCTCGGGCTGTATCGCCCTGCGCTGGTCGCGATTGGCGTCGGACTTCTGTTCTCGATCGTGGGTGCGGCTGCGGTCGCGCGATGGGAAGATCGCGTCAACAGGATCGAGTTCGAGAACGCGGCCGAGACCGAAGCGATCGTCATGCAGCACGGCATGGGCGAGTACATCTCCAGGCTCGTCGCGCTGCGCACGCTGTTCGAATCGACCAACGAGGAAATCACCCGCAGCGAATTCGAGACTTTCAGCGCCCGCCTGTTCGAGCGCCATCCCGGCATGCTGCGCATCGCCTGGCTGCCGCGCGTCAACCGCAAGGAGCGCGCCGAATACGAGGCCGCCGCGATCGCGGACGGCGTATCGGGCTATCGCATCAAGTCGCTTCAGGGCGATACCTTGGCGGTCGCGCCGCAGGGCGACGAATATTTCCCGGTGTTCTACTCGACCCAGCCGAAGACCTCGCCGGTCTACGGCATGGATTACGCGACCATCCCTGAACGTCGCGCGGCGCTGGAGCGCGCGCGCGACAACGACCGGGTCGCTTCGATCCGCACGCACCTCTACGAACCGAAGGAAGGTGGCCGGCAGCCCGACATCCTCGTTGCCATTCCCGTCTATGCCAAGGGGACGTCGCGCGAGACGGTCGCGGATCGCCGCCGCAACCTCGCCGGCTTCGTCGTCGGTGTCTTCGACCTGCCGCTGCTGATCCAGTCCATTCGCGTGACCACCGGAGCAAGCCCCGCGGTCAGTGTGAACATCTATCCGCCCTTCACGGGGCGGATTGTCAGCCTCGAAGAGATGCTGCCGGATTTTTCGTCGGCCGCCACGGCGCCGCAGTCGATGCGCGATGTCGCCCGGGGCGTGCACTGGTCCGGTGGTCTCAAGATCGGTGACACCGACTGGCAGGTGCGCGCCACGCCGACCGCCGGCGGCGCGCTGGAGACGGCCTACGACCGCGCGGCCGCGGTTCTCATCGTCGGCATGCTGCTCACGCTGTCGCTGTCGACCTATTTGATGCTCGCAAGCCGCAATTCACGGCGGCTGTCGCTGGCGAACCGCCGGGTGCTCGAGCTCGCCCAGACCGACATCCTGACGGGCTTGCCGAACCGTGCCTTCTTCCTCGCCCGGCTCGACGAGCTCAACGGCCAGCTCAACGATTCAGGTTCAACCTTCTCGATCCTGATGCTCGACCTCGATCGCTTCAAGAACGTCAACGACTCCCTCGGTCACGGCGCCGGCGATGTGCTGCTGCGCCAGGTGGCGCAGCGGCTGAGATCGGCGCTGCGCGCGAGCGACGTGCTGGCGCGGCTCGGCGGCGACGAATTCGCCATCATCCAGGACGCTTGCGAGGATCAGCGCGCCTGCTCGACCGAGCTCGCGGCGCGGATCGCCAAGCTCGTCGCCGAGCCGTTCCTGCTGCCCGGACATCGCGTCGAGATCGGCACCAGCATCGGCATCGCGATCGCGCCGGACCACGGCAGCGACCACGAGCAATTGCTGAAGAAGGCCGACCTCGCGCTCTACCGCTCGAAATCGGCCGGCCGCAACTGCTTCACCATCTACGACGGGGCGATGTCGGCCGAGCTCGAGGCGCGCAATACGCTGGAAGGCGATCTGCGCGACGCCATCGCACGCTGCCAGCTCGAGGTGCACTACCAGCCGTTCGTCGACGCGCTCAGCAGCGAGCGGCGCGGCTTCGAGGCGCTGGTGCGCTGGCGGCATCCGACGCGCGGATTGATTCCGCCGGACCAGTTCATTCCGCTTGCCGAGGAGACCGGGCTGATCGTTCCGCTTGGCGAGTTCGTGCTGCGGCGGGCCTGCGCGGACGCGGCCGGCTGGCCCGCCAATCTCATGGTCGCCGTGAACCTGTCGCCGATCCAGTTCAAGGAAGCCGAGCTGTTTGAGATGATCAGCGCGGCGCTCGCGGCGTCAGGCCTGCCGCCGCAGCGGCTGGAGATCGAGATCACCGAATCGGTGCTGTTGGAACGCGGGGTCGAGAACCTCGCCTTCATGGAACGGTTGAAGCACCTCGGCATCGAGCTTGCACTCGACGATTTCGGCACCGGCTATTCGTCGCTGAGCTATCTGACCACCTTCCCGTTCGACAAGATCAAGATCGACAAGTCGTTCATCCGCAACCTCACGCATCAGCCGCGCTCTTCCGCCATCATCGCCTCGATCGTGACGCTGGCGCGCGGGCTGGACATGTCGGTCACCGCCGAGGGTGTCGAGACGAATGAAGAATTCGAGCGGCTGACGGCGCTCGGCGTCAATTTTGCGCAAGGCTATCTGTTCGGGCGTCCGCAGCCGGTCGACCAGATCACGTTCGACGACTCCGTTCGCACCTCGCAGCTAGACGCGGCCTGAGCATATGAGCGTTGGTCGCCCCCAGCGTCATGGCCGGGCCTGACCCGGCCATCCACGTCTTTCTTTCTCGCGGCACAAAGAACGTGGATGCCCGGGACAAGCCCGGGCATGACGACCTCTTGTGAATGTTCAAAAGCGATGGGCCCGCCCAACGTGCAGTCGCGAAAATCGCTTGACCCAGGCAGCTCCGGATGGTCGTTAGGATCGTCTAGGGATGAAATAAGAAAAACATGCGGCTTCCGTTCTTCTACGGCTGGGTCGTGGTCGCGGTGACCTTCGTCACCATGGCTATCGGCGTCAACGCGCGCACCGCCTTCTCTCTGTTCTTTCCGCCGATCATCTCCGAGTTCGGCTGGGAGCGCGGGATCACCGCGGGCGCATTTTCCTTCGGCTTCGTGGCCTCAGGCGTGGCGAGTCCGCTGATCGGCCGTCTGATGGATCGCGCCGGTCCCCGCGCGGTGATGGAGCTCGGCGTCGTGCTGATGGGCGGCGGGCTGCTGCTCGCCCCGCTCACCAGCCAACCCTGGCATCTCTACATGACCATCGGCGTCATGGTCGGCGCAGGCTCAGTGTGTCTCGGCTATTCCGGCCAGTCGCTGTTCCTTCCGAACTGGTTCATCCGCAAGCGCGGCTTCGCCATCGGCATCGCCTTTGCGGGCGTCGGCATCGGCTCGATGACGCTGCTGCCCTGGGTGCAGCACATGATCGAGCAGACCGGCTGGCGCACCGCCTGCACCGCAATGGGCCTGCTCGTCCTGACCGTGCTGGCGCCCATCAACCTGTTCCTGCATAAGCGCCCCGAGGATATCGGCCTTCGGCCGGACGGCGATGCCGCCCCGGCCGCGGGGGCCGCAAAACCAATCTCCAACGTCGTCGATCCCGTCTGGGCCAACACTGAGTGGACGCTGAAGCGCGCCGTCGCGACCGCGCGCTTCTGGTGGATCGCGCTCGGCTATTTCTGCGGCCTGTACATCTGGTACGCGGTGCAGGTGCACCAGACAAAATTCCTGCTCGACATCGGCTTCAGCCCGAGCGTTGCGGTCTGGGCGCTCGGTACCGTCAGCCTGCTCGGCATCCCCGGCCAGATCCTGCTCGGCCATGTCTCAGACCGGATCGGTCGGGAGTGGGTGTGGGCGATCAGCTGCGCGGGCTTTGCGATCTGCTTTGCGGCGTTGATCGCGCTCAAATTCCAGCCGTCGCTGTTGCTGGTCTACGTCATGGTGTTCACGCAAGGCGCGCTCGGCTACGGCCTCACCTCGATCATGGGCGCGGTGGTGTTCGAGATTTTCCAGGGCAGGCACCAGGGCAGCATTTTCGGCATGATCATGCTCGCGGCATTGGCGGGCGGCGCAGCGGGTCCCTGGCTCACCGGCTTCCTCTATGATCGCACCGGCGATTACACGCTCGCCTTCGCCATCGCCATCGCCGTGAGTGGATTGTCGGCACTGTCGGTCTGGCAGGCCTCGCCGGGCAAGGTGCGGGCTGTTGCCGGCCGGCTGTGCAGGCTTAGCCCCCGACCCGCAGCCGAGTAAGTTCCGGAACGCATCAAGATACCTTCGCTTTTTCGCGGAACGTTAAGTATGTCGCGTCTTGGCGCGGTGCGGCGGGATTGCAAAAACGTCTTGGACACCATCGGAGCGTTAGCTTCGGGCCGATTGCCGTATTTTCCCGATGCCTTCCGGGTTCAATGATGTCTGCCGCCGACTGCTTAGTGACGGAAATGCCGGACGTGCTGCGCGCCGCGCTTGAATGCGCCGACGATGCTATCGTCATCGTTGATGACGCGCATCGCATCACGCATTTCAACACCGCCGCGGAGCGGATCTGGAAGCTTGCACGCACCGATGTGCTCGGCCGCGATGCCGACATTCTCACGCTCAGGTGCCTCAAGGCCGATCCGGTTGCCGACTTCCGCGAGGAGATCAGCCTCGTGCGGCGCGACGGCAGCCGCATCAAGGCGCAGATCGTGATGTCGTCGGCGGCCGTCGGCGGCGCGATCCATCGCATCGTGTTCGCGCGCGACGTCACCGCCGATGCCGACCGCCGCGTCAGGATCGGGCTGCTCCACGCCGTGTCCGACCAGACCAACCGCGCGGTGATCATCACCGACGTCGATCAGAACATCGTCTACGTCAATTCGGCGTTCACGGCGCTGTTCGGTTACACCAGCGAGGAGGCCGTGGGGCGCCGCGCCGGTGAGCTCATCGCCGGCTGCCACACCGATCGCAAGGGCGTCGCCAGGCTCGTCAAGCGCCTGACGGCCGGTGCGCGGCGCGGCGAGATCGAGACGCTGGTCTACAACAAGGACGGCGAGGAGATCTGGGTGTGCGCTCGCCTCGATGCCTTCCGCGACAAGAAGGGCCGGGTCAGGCACATCTTCGCGCTGCTCGAGGACATCACCGAGACCAAGCAGCTGCGCTCGCTCCAGCAGCTCATCATGGGCGCGCTGGCCGATGAGGTGCCGATCACCGACATCGCCGACAGGCTGTGCCGCCGCGTCGAGGAGATCGCGCCCGACGTGGTCTGCTCGCTGCTTCACATCGACGCCGCGGGCCTGGTGCATCCGCTCGGCGGCCCCAGCCTGCCCGAGGACTACTCCCGCGCGCTCGACGGCATCGCGATCGGCCCTAATGTCGGCTCCTGCGGCACCGCGGCCTTCTACGGTGAGCCGGTTCTGGCGACGGACCTGGAGACCGATCCGCGCTGGCAGCCTTACAAGGCGATGCCGCTCGCGATCGGCCTGCGCGCCTGCTGGTCGACCCCGGTCAAGGCCAAGGACGGCCGGGTCATAGCCACTTTCGCGTTTTACTATCGCGAACCGCGCGCGCCGAGCAACTGGCATCGCCGTATCGTCGATGCCTGCGTCGATCTCGGTGCCTTCGCGATCGAGCGCAAGGAAGCGCGCGCCGAGATCGCGCGGCTCGCCTATCACGACATCCTCACCGGCCTGCCGAACCGCGCGCAGTTGCGGCACCTGATCACCACCGCGATCGACGCCTGTCCGACCGGCAGCCATGTCGCGCTCGCCTTCCTCGACGTCGATCATTTCAAGGACGTCAACGACACGCTCGGCCATGCCGCCGGCGACGAGCTGCTGATCCAGCTCGCGCAGCGCCTGCGCGAGCACATCGGCCCCGAGGACATGCTGGGCCGGCTCGGCGGCGACGAATTCGTCATCCTGCTGCCGCAGCGCAACGCCGACAGCGCCGAGCGCGTCGCGGCCGAAATCACCGAAGCGCTCGCCGCGCCGCTGCGGCTCGGATCAAAGCTGATGCCGATGTCGGCCAGCATCGGCATCAGCCTCTATCCCGATCATGCGACGGATATCGACACGCTGATGCAGCAGGCCGATGCCGCCATGTACATGGCCAAGCAGGCGGGACGTTCGACCCATCGTATGTTCAGCGCCGAGATGAACGGGCTCACCGAGCAGCGGCTGGCGTTGATCGCAGCGCTACGCAAGGCCATCGCGGAGGGCGCGCTGACGCTGAGCTACCAACCGCAGATCCGCAGCTGCGACGGCGCCATTCACGGCGTCGAGGCGCTGTCGCGCTGGCACGATGCCGTGCTCGGCGACGTCTCGCCGGCAAAATTCATCCCGCTCGCCGAGGACTGCGGCCTGATCGAGCAGATCGGCCTGTGGTCGGTGCGCGAGGCCTGCCGGCAGATGGCGAGCTGGCGCCGCGCCGGGCTCAACATCCCCAGCGTGTCGGTGAATTTGTCGCCGATCAATTTCCGCAATGTCACGCTGGCCGCGCGGCTCAAGGACATCCTCGCCGAATACGAATTGCCGTCGGATGCATTGATGCTCGAGATCACCGAGGGCGCGTTCATGCAGGACGGCGTCGCCGCGCTCGAGACGATGAATGCGATCCGCGAGCTCGGCGTAGGACTCTCGGTCGACGATTTCGGCACCGGCTATTCCAGCCTCAGCCGGCTCGCCCATCTGCCGATCCGCGAGCTCAAGATCGACCGCAGTTTTATGCGCGACATCGAGACGGATGCGGGCGCCCTCGCGATCGCCACCGCCGTGGTGCGCGTCGGCCAGGGCCTCGGCATGACCGTCGTCGGCGAAGGTGTCGAGACCGAGGGCCAACGCAAGGTGCTGTCCGAGCTCGGCTGCGACGTCGTGCAGGGTTTTCTTTACGCCCCCGCGCTGCCGCCTGTTGCCTTCGAGCGCTGGCTGATCGAGCATTGCGCCGAGCAGGCGAGGGCGATGCTGGGAAGGCTGGATATTGCGGCGGTGGGGGCGGTTGAGGTGAGGCGGTCGGCTTAGGGCACGTACTGGGCGAACCAGACCGCCTTCACCCCGACGCCAACCCCGTCCTCCGCCGTAAATCGGTGATCGCGCGCAAAAAGCTGTCGGCCGGCGTCGTCTCCGGATCGATCAGTCGGTGCAGGCGAAAGCCGTCTTCCAGCGCCAGCACGACGGACGCCATCCAGAGTGGGTTCAGTTTGTCGTTCCGTCCGTTGCTCTTGAGCGTGGCTTCGACGATGTCGGCGATCAGCTTGCGCCGCGCGCGCAGTCGCTTGGCAAGTTCCGGTCGGCGCTTCTCGGCGCGCGCGACGAACAGGATCATTTCCATGTGCAGGAGCGGCGAGCGGCCGAGCGGGTCCTGTCTTGTGCGGTCCATCGACTTCAACGCGGCGATGAAATCGTCGAGATTGTCGTGCTGGGCGAGGATGTCCATGTTGCGCCGGATCGACTGGTCGACATGGTCCTCGATCATGGCGATGATCAATTCGTCCTTGCTCTTGAAATTCGAATAGAACGCGCCGCGGCTGAAGCCGGCGGCGGCTGCGATCGCCTCGATGCTGGCGCCGCCGATGCCGTCCGCCTCGAACACGCGCGCGGCCGCCTCGAACAGCTTGTCGCGCGTATCGTCCCTGGTCGGCCGTGTTCTCACCCTTGACATCGCGCCAGGTTAGGGCAGAATGCAATTCGATACAACAATGTATCGAGTTGATAATTCTACAAGGGGATGGTTACGCCGGGCAGCGGGGCTGCGCTCAGCGTATTCGTGTCATGCGGCAACCGATTGAGGTCACCATGAACGAGCAAGTGCAAGGCGCCGACGGTAGTCCGCTGTTCAACCCGCTGTCGCCGGACTTCATCCGCGATCCCTATCCGCATTACGACCGGCTGCGCACGGTCGATCCGATCCACGTGACGCCGTTCGGCCAGTTCGTCACCAGCCGCCATGCCGATGTCAGCCTCGTGATGCGCGACAAGCGTTTCGGCAAGGATTTTGTCGAGCGCTCCAAGCGCCGCTACAGCGACAAGATCATGGACGAGCCGGTGTTTCGCAGCATGAGCCACTGGATGCTGCAATCCGATCCGCCCGACCACACCCGCCTGCGCGGCCTCGTCGTCAAGGCCTTCACCGCGCGCCGCGTCGAGGACATGCGGCCGCGCATCCAGGAGATCGTCGACCAGACCATCGATGCCGTGATCGATCGCGGCCATATGGACCTGATCGAGGACTTTGCCTTCCGCCTGCCGGTCACCATCATCTGCGACATGCTCGGCATCCCCGAGGACCATCGCCAGACCTTCTACAACAGCTCGCGCGACGGCGGCCGGCTGCTCGATCCCGTGCCGCTCTCGCCGGAGGAGATCGCCAAGGGCAACGCCGGCAACATGATGGCGCAGATGTATTTTCAGCAGCTGTTCGAGCTGCGCCGCAAAAATCCCGGCGACGATCTCATCACCCAACTGGTGCAGGCCGAGGAAGACGGCAACAAGCTCACCAACGAGGAGCTGACCGCCAACATCATCCTGCTGTTCGGCGCCGGCCACGAGACCACCGTCAATCTGATCGGCAACGGCCTCTTGGCGCTCCACCGCAATCCGGACCAGCTCGCGCTGCTGAAAGCGCGGCCGGAACTGATGGTGGGTGCGATCGAGGAATTCCTGCGCTACGATTCGTCGGTGCAGATGACCGGGCGCGTGGCGCTGGAGGACATCGAGGATCTCGGCGGCAAGCGGATCCCGAAGGGCGAGACCGTGCTCTGCCTGCTCGGCTCCGCCAACCGTGACCCGGCGGTTTATCCCGATCACCCCGAGCGGCTCGACGTCACCCGGCAGAACGTCAGGCCGCTGTCGTTCGGCGGCGGCATCCATTTCTGCCTGGGGGCCCAATTGGCGCGTATCGAGGCCGAGATCGCCATCGCGACGCTGTTGCGGCGGTTGCCGGACTTGCGCATCGACGACGTCGAGAACCCCAAATGGCGGCCGACTTTCGTGCTGCGCGGCCTGACGCAGTTGCCCGCCAGCTGGTAAGGCCGGCGCGTTAACCTCCGCGCGCAACAGTCGCTGTGACTTCGCCACACTTCCCCTTATATAAGGGGAAGTTCCGGCGCGCCTGAGGCCCTCAGGTTTGGCCCGGGCCGGTTTGGCCGAGGGGAGACCCGTGCAGACGACGCTGCTCGGATTGGCGATTGCCTTTATCTTAGCGCTGCTCGCCGCGCTGATCGGGCCTTACTTCATCGACTGGAACCAGTTCAGGCCCCAGTTCGAGGCGGAGGCTGGCCGGATCATCGGCGTGCCGGTGCGCGTGGCGGGTGAGCTCGACGCGCGGCTGCTGCCGGCGCCGACCCTGCGGCTGCGCTCGGTCACCTTCGGCGGCAACAACGATCTCGGGCGCCTGCGCGCCGACAAGCTCGACGTCGAGTTCAGCCTGAGCTCCCTGATGCGCGGCGAATGGCGCGCCACCGAGCTCACGGTCAACGGCATGGCGGTGGATCTCGGCCTCGATGCCAGGGGGCGGGTCGACCTGCCGTCGACTGCCAGCGGCACCTTCAATCTGGCCTCGCTGGCGATCGAACGGCTGAACCTCACCGGCCGCATCGCCCTGCATGATGCCGCCAGCCGTTCGACCTTGGAGCTGAACGACATCGCCTTCTCCGGCGACGTCCGCTCGCTCGCCGGCTCGGTGCGGGGCGACGGCAATGTCACGGTATCAGGCACGCGCTACCCGTTCCGCATCTCCTCCGGCCCCAGCGCCGACGGCAGCGCCACCCGTCTCCATCTCAACGTCGATCCCGGCCAGCGCGCCATCCTCGCCGATCTCGAAGGCGTGCTTGCCTTTGACAACCGCCTGCCGAAATTCGACGGTGCGCTGACGCTCGCCGTGCCCGCGGCGAAGAAGACGGGCGAGGCGGGGCCGACGCCGTGGAAGGTCACCGCAAAACTCAAGGCCGATCCGGCCGGCGCCAAGCTCGACCAGATCGATGTGAACTTCGGCGTCGAAGACAACGCGCTGAAGCTCGGCGGCATCGGCGACCTCAGGTTCGGCGCCTCGCCGCTGCTGCGCGCGGTGCTCTCGGCGCGCCAGATCGATGCCGACAAGCTCGCCAGCAAAGACGATGCCGAGCCGCTGCGTGTCCTGCCGGCGTTGCGCGCAGGCCTGGCGGCGATCCCGCAGGCGCCGATTCCGGCGCAGATCGAGTTCAACTCCGACCAGATCATGCTCGGCGGCCGTCCGCTCCAGAATATCGCGGCCGAGCTTAGGACCGACGGGAGATCCTGGACCTTCCAGCGGCTCGAGCTGCGCGCGCCCGGCATGACGCAGCTCTCGCTCAACGGCGCGACGCCCGGCGCCGACAGTTTTAGCGGCCGTCTCAGCGTCGAGTCCTCCGATCCCGATACGCTGGTGGCCTGGCTTCAGGGCCGCAGCGAAATCAACCGCCGCAGCACGCGGCCGCTGCGTCTCGCCGGCGACGTCACCATCGCCGCCAACCATCTCGCCATCGACAAGCTGAAAGCCGACGTCGAAGGCGGCACGGTGGAGGGCCGCATCGGCTTCGTGCAAACAGGCGCCAGCAAAGGCTCGCGGATCGACGCCGAGCTTAGGGCGGATCGTCTCGACCTCGACGCCGCCGCGAGTTTTGTGCGCGCGCTCGCAGGGCCGCAAGGCGAATGGCCGGAGGAAGCAAAACTCTCGCTCGATATCGGCCGCGCCATCTCCGCCGGCCAGGAACTGCGGCCGTTTGCGGCCAAGCTCGGCTACGGTCCGAATGCCCTGTCGCTGGAGCAGTTGCGATTCGGTCAGACCAGCGGCGTGACCACCGAGGCGAGCGGCAGTTTTGACCGCACCGGGGCCACCGGCAAGCTCGCGCTGAAATCCTCGGCGAATTCACTGCGCGAGCTGACCGCGCTGATCGAGCCGTTTGCGCCCTCGCTGCGCGCACGCTTCGATGCCCTGCCATCGCTGCCCGGTGCGACGCGCCTGAAGCTCGACCTCAGCCTCGACAAGAACGCCGAGCATGCCGATCGCGGCGACGCCCGCGCCGTGCTCGAGCTCGACGCGCCACAGCTGAAGGCCACCGCGACGCTGGTCGCGCAGACGCCGCTCGCCGCCGTCAACGGCATCGACATCGAGCGCTTGCGCAACAGCGATTTCACGTTGGAGTCGAAAGTGTCGACGCCGCAGGCCGGCGCATTGCTGGCGCTGGTCGGCCTCGATCGCGTCGTGGCGGCAGGCGAGGGCGCCTCGCAGTTTGAGGGCAAGCTGAGCGGCGCGTGGCGGAGGCCGCTGCAATTGAACGCAAAGCTCAGCGGCGGCGGGCTCGATGCGGACGCGCAGGGCAGTGTCGAACTGTCGGAGCCGAAAGCCAACGTGAATCTGCGCGTGCGAAACGTCAACCTCGCGCCGCTGTTCGGCACTGGCACGGCGGACAAGTTGTCAGCGCAGAGCGTCAGCCTGTCGTCTCGCCTCACGCTCTCCGGCAATCGCCTGACCTTCGACGATCTCGACAGCAACGCGGCTGGCTCGCGCCTGCGCGGTCGTCTCTCGGTCACGCTCGATCAGGAGAAGAGCGTCGACGGCGAAGTCGGCCTCGATACGCTCGACTTTGCGCCCGCGCTGGCGATGGCGATTGGTGCGGCTGGACACGATGCGAGCGAGCCGCTGAGTGCGGGGCTCATCAGTGGCTGGCGGGGTCGCATCGCCTTCCAGGCGTTGCGCGGCACATTGCCCGGCGGGCTCGAGCTGCGTCCCTTCGGCGGCACGATCCGCAGCGACGGCCAATCGCTCGCGCTGGATGCCCTCAAGGGCGGCGTCGGCGGTGGCGAGATCTCGGCGAGTTTCGATGCGCGCAACGGCGTGGGTGGCGTTGCGATGAATGCGCGCATCGAGCTTGCCAATGTCGATGCGACCACGCTGCGCTACCGCGATCTCGCGCTGCCCAAGGGACGCGCCTCGATGCAGATGGCGCTGACCAGCCAGGGCCGCAGCGTCGCAGCGCTCACCGGCGCGCTCGCCGGCAACGGCACGGTGACGCTGGACTCCGCCGAGATCGCGGGCCTCAATCCGCGGGCCTTCGAGATAGCTATCCGTGCCAGCGACGGCGGCCAAGTCTCCGACGATAACAGGCTGCGGCAGCTGGTCGAGCCCGCGCTGGCGGCGGGTCCGATCGCGGTCGCCTCGGCGCAGATCCCGTTCACGATCCGCGACGGGCGTTTGCGCGTCGGCGCGACGCCGCTGGAAGCCAAGAATGCCCGCGCCATCGTCTCCGGCGGCTATGACATCCCTGCCGACCAGGCCGACATCCGCGCCAGCCTGACGCCGATCATGACCGGGCTCTCGGGTGCGCCGCCGGAGATCCAGCTGTTCGCGGCAGGTCCCCCCGACAGGCTCAACCGCACCGTCGATCTCGCGCCGTTGTCCTCGTGGCTTGCGGTGCGCACGATCGATCGCGAGACGCGCCGGCTGGATGCGATCGAGCGCGGCGAACCGCCGCCGGCCACCGCCGCGCTGCCGACGCTGGTCTCGCCCGATCCGGCGCCGGAGCCGTCGCTGACTGACGTACCGATGCCCGGTCGCGATCCGCGCCGCGCAACACAGCCGAAGCCCAAGGCCGCGCCGACGCCAAAGGCCCCGCAGGCTGCTCCTGCCGCACCAAGTCCTCCGCTCACAAGCCCGCCGCTCGCAAGCCAGCAGGTCGCCCCGCTCCCGCCCCCGATCGAGGTGAGACCCGCGCCGGGCCCTGCGCCCGCAAAGCCGAAACCAAAGCCGCCGCTGGTGCTGACGCCACAGAATCCGTGAGGTAGGGGATCGTCATGCCCGGGGGCTTGTCCCGCCTGCGCGGCCGAAGCCGCTTCGGCGAGGCGAAGGCCCCGGGCATCCACGTTCTTCTTGCCGTGCGGTGAGGCGTGGATGGCCGGGACAAGCCCGGCCATGACGCCGGGGGCGTCACTCGCCAGTAAACCCATTCCCCCGCATTTTAACGAATTTTGCTCGGCAAAACTGCTTCACCGATTTTACCGGATTCTCGCGTTTGTTCCCTAGTCTCGGCTCCCAGAGGAATTCGGCATCGCGCCCGTACAGGCGGGATGGCTCGTCAACGAACGACCAAGAACTGGGGTGATCGAGATGAACGGGGCGAAAACGCTTCTACAGGATCTGGACGACGCGATCGCGCGCGGCACCGACGAAAGCCGGACGCGGGCGTTGTGGCATGCGACTGACATTCTGATCACCGGCCGCTACAGCGACGACGAGATCAGCATGTTCGGCGAGGTCATCGGCAAGCTCGCCGATGAGATCGAGGTCGCCGCGCGGGCGCAGCTCTCGGACGTGATGTCGGCGTGCGATCACGCCCCGCTCAACGTCATCGCAAAACTCGCCCTCGACGACGAGATCGCCGTCGCCGGCCCGGTGCTGCGCGACTCCAATCGTATCGACGAGAAGATGCTGGTCGAGAGCGCCCTGACCAAGGGCCAGGCGCACCTGCTCGCGATCTCCCAGCGCCAGTCGATCGGCGAGGCCGTTACCGACGTGCTGGTCAAGCGCGGCGACCAGGAGGTCGTGACGTCAGTCGCGAAAAACGAGGGCGCGCGCTTCTCCGGTTCGGGTCTGCTGCACATGGTCCGTCGCGCCGAGGGCGATTCGATTCTCGCCGAGCAGCTTGGCCTCCGCAAAGACGTGCCGCGCCACGTCTTCCAGCAGCTCATCTCGAAAGCGTCGGAAGACGTCCGTCGCCGGCTCGAGAGCGAGCGGCCCGAGATGATGGCGCAGATCCAGAGTTCGGTGACCGAGGTCACCGGCGATCTGCAGTCCAAGTTCGGTCCCTCGTCGCGCAGCTATTTCGTCGCCAAGCGCGTGGTGACGACGCAATACCGCCAGGGCAACCTCAACCAGGACTCGATCTCGAACTATGCGCGCCAGCATCGCTTCGACGAGGTGCAGATCGGCCTGTCGCTGCTGTCGGCGCTGCCGGTCGACGTGATCGAGCGCGCGATGATGGACCGCAACCGCGAGATACTTCTGGTGCTGTGCAAGGCGCTCGACTTCTCCTGGGACACGACCATGTCGCTGCTGTTCCTCGGGGCCAAGGATCATCTGATCACGGCGCGTGAACTCCACGACAACGAACGCGATTTCGGCAAGCTCAAGACCGAGACCTCGCGCAGTGTCTTGAAGTTCTACCAGTCGCGCAAGACCGGCGCGGGTGCCGATTCCACCACGGGCCGTCAGCCCGAGCTCCAGGTGCACTAAGCAGTTGCACTGAGCGAGAGGGGAGTATTTGCCATGTTGCCTCAATTCGGCACCGCAATTCGCAAGAACAAAAGCCTCAACGCCGAGACGGGCGGATCGGCTTCCGAGAAGGCTTCCGTCGACGTCGCCTGGCTCGTGCTGGAGGCCGCCAACGATCTCGGCGACCACGCCGCGATCGAAGCCTGCCGCCGCGTCATCGACGCGGAGCTGAACGGCACGGCCGCCGGCAATGCGGACCTCGATCTCGTGCTGGGGTATTTCCGATAGGCATCCATCAACCGCCGGCGATGCAGAAGCTTGCGACGTCAGCAGGAACTGGAGCGTTTGGCTTCCGCGTCAAGCCGAAGCCCCGACTTTGCCGTGCTCAGCGCCGCGGCCAGCTCGTCGATGTGGTAGGGTTTCGCCAGAATCTGAACACCCGCCATCTGCGCCTCGTGGACCGAGGCTTCGGCGTATCCGCTGGTCAGCAGCACCGGTATGTCGCTTCGTCTCTTCCTGATCTCCCGCGCGAGCTCGACGCCGTTCATGCCGCCCGGCATCATGATGTCCGAGAAGATCAGATCGACGGAGCGGCCATCGGCCAAGGCGCCGAGAGCCGCCGCGGCGCTGGCGGCGCGCGTGACTTCGTAACCGAGCTGGCCGAGCATCTCGCCGACAAGGGCGGCCACCTCGTCATCGTCTTCGACCAGGAGAATTCGGCCATGACTGCTCTTCTTCGGCCGCACCCGGGTAAGGTCGACGAGATGTCGCTCTTTTGAAGGAACACCAGACGATCGCGGCAGGTACAGCTCGATGCTGGTGCCTCGGCCGACCTCCGATTGGATTCGGACCGTGCCCCGGGACTGGGTGGCGAATCCGTGGACCTGCGCGAGCCCAAGTCCGGACCCCTTGCCGACGTCCTTGGTCGTGAAGAAAGGCTCGAATACGCGCGACTGGATCTCCGGAGCCATGCCGACGCCCGTGTCGACGACGGACAGACGTACATAGTCGCCTGCAACCTCATCGTCGTTCAGACCGGGAAGATTTTCCCCGCGCACGACGATCGTCCCGCCGTTCGGCATGGCGTCGCGGGCGTTGACAGCCAGGTTGAGAATGACGAGCTCGAGCTCGCCGGGATCGACCTCCACCGGCCATAGTGAGTCCGGAAAATCGAATTCGACGTGGACGTCGCCCCGCAGGCTGCGATCGAGCAGTTCCCGCATGCCGCCGATCTGGGCGGCGACGTCGACCGGCTCCGGCCGGAGCTTCTGCCGGCGCGAGAAGGCCAGCAACTGCTTCGTCAGGCTGGCGCCGCGCTGCGCAGCCCGGATCATCCCGTCCATCAGACGCCGGCGGCGGTTTGGATCCGTCTGGCGGTCGAGCATGTCGAGCCCGCCGGAAATGACCATCAGCAGGTTGTTGAAGTCGTGAGCCACGCCGCCGGTGAGCTGGCCGATGGCCTCGATCTTCTGAGCCTGGCGAAGCGTCTCCTCGACGCGCGTGCGTTCGTTCATTTCGAGGCGAAGTTGCTCGTTGGCTTCTTCGAGCTCTCGCGTCCGCTCGACCACCAGTTTCTCGAGCTCCTGCGCAGTCTGCTCGCGCGCCGCGAGCAGGGCCCGGATTTCATATTGGCGGCGCCGTGCCCGGATCGCTGATTGAACCGCGCTGGTCAGCGTGATCGGTTGAACCGGCCGTTCGAGCAGTGAAACGTTGCGGAGCAGCGCGACAATATCGCGCCGCCAGGCGATGACGGCCGGCTGCTCGCGATGGCTGGTGAGAACGACAAACGGAAGGTCGGACCAGGGCGGTTGGCTCGCGATCCATTGTGCCAGAGGCCCCGTGTCTTTCCCGAACAATCCCTCCTCGGCCAGAAAGACGGCGCCCACGCCGGCGGTCATCTCGCTGACGAGTTCAGGCAGGCTTCGGCAGTTGATCGCCCCCAGATTCGCGCTGCGGAAAAGCTCGGCCGATGCCGCTCCGTCGCGGCCGATCGGCGCAAAGATGAGAACGCGGTGATCCCGATCGGCGCTCATCCAGCTGCTTCTTCCGGAATATCCGTGCCGCTATAACGCGGATTGCCCGAAAAGATGCCCATGAATTCCTTGAGCGGCGGTCCGACTTTGACACCGGTGCTGCCGAGCCGGAATTCCCGGATGGTATGTTCGTGACGTCCGCTGCGCTTCTTGACGACCGACAAGGCGCGACGCACCGTTCCGCCGAACTCGAAATAGCGGAGCATCAGCACTGAATCACTCAAATAGCTGATATCGAGCGGCGTTTCCATCGGGCCGACCAGCCCGTGCTGGGCGAGGATCAGGATGGTGAGCACGCCCTGTTGCGCCAGGTAGGTCAGCAATTCGTGCATTTGCAGGATGAGAAACCGCTCGTCCGGCATCGCGTTCAGGTAGCCGTTCAGGCTGTCGATGATGACCACGCGGGCGTTGTCGACTTCAACGCTGCTGCGCAAGGTTGCCGCGAACTCACCCGGCGACAGCTCGGCCGGATCGATCTGCTGGAACCGGATAAGCCCGGAATCGGCGTACTTTTCGAGCGGCAGGCCGAGCGCCCGGGCGCGAGCCTCCACGGTCCCGCGTCCTTCGTCGAAGGCGAAAAAGGCGGCATGCTCGCCACGTTGCGCGGCCGCTATCGCATAGGTGAGCGCGAGCGAGGATTTGCCCACGCCGGCCGCGCCGATGAAGAGCGCGTTGGTACCGCGTTCGAGGCCGCCCCCCAGGAGTTGGTCCAGCTCGGCGTTGCCGCTGGGAGTGAACTCGCCGGCAAACGGCTTGTGATGCTCGGCCGCGACGAGCCGGGGGAAGATCCGCACGCCTCCTCTTTCGATCGTAAAATCGTGGAAGCCGCCGCGAAATCGAATGCCGCGCATCTTGATCACGCGGATCCGGCGCCGCTCTGCCCCGTAACCGATCGCGAGCTGCTCGAGCATGACGACGCCATGCGCGATCGAATGCAGTTGCAGGTCGTCTTGAGACGATGAGAGATCGTCGAGCAGGACGACCGTGCAGTTGCGGTTGGTGAAGAAATGCTTCAGGGCCAGCACCTGCCGCCTGTAACGAAGCGGGTTCTGGGCAAGCAGACGAAGCTCGGACAGACTGTCGAGCACCACGCGCGTTGGATTGATCCGTTCGACCTCCTTGAAGATCAGGCCGGTCGTTTCGCTCAACTCCATTTCGGCGGGATGAAAAACCGTGAGCTCGCGGTCCGGATCGAGCGTCGTCTCCGGCGGCACCAGCTCGAAGATGTCGACGCCTTCCAGGGACCAGCCGTGCCGCTGGGCCACCACGGTCAGCTCCCGCTTGGTTTCGGAGAGGGAAATATAGAGCACACGTTCGCCGTCACGCACGCCACTGAGAAGGAATTGCAGCGCGATCGTTGTTTTGCCGGTGCCCGGCCGTCCCTCGTACAGATACATCCGATTGGCGTCGAAGCCGCCGCCCAGAATGTCATCCAGGCCGGCACTGCCGGTTGAAACCCGTGGCAGATATTTGGGGCCACTGTCTGGAGCGTCCGTGGACGTACCGGTCATTGAACCCCCCTGCACTTCTTTCCTCGATGGCTGGTGTGTGTCTCAAGGATCCCTGGTGCCAGCGACCGGGACTCGAGCTCGAAAAGGTCTGTGTAAAGAACTCTTGGGTTCGCCTCGGGTTCCCGTCCGGAGAAAGGGGCCCGCCGGAGCCGCGTTTGCAAAAATGATGCGGGAATCCAGGAAGAATGTCCCATCCGTGCGAACCGGACTGTCACCGCTGGACGCGGTGTGACCTCGGGCGCACGTACGCGACCGGAGACAGCGGGACACCTCGGGATCGAGATGCAGCGCGACGAGGTCGGAGAGATGATCTGCGTGCAGGCGCTCGGCGATCAGCCTTTCCGTGCTGAAGCGATTCACGGAAGCTGGCAGCGATCTGGGGTTCGTCGCGATCCTGACGGCGTTGAAGGCCGACGATGCCATCGTGCCGGTGTCTCGCCCACCGGGTCAACCGGGGCAGTCCGTAGCTCCGGAGCATAGCCTGTAGTCCGAGAGATCGTCCGCGTCGAGATCCCGGATTGCACCAACGGGCGACGCTTCGTGCGGACACGCGGATTGCACGCAGCTGTGATCTAACGAACCTGCGGATGCAGGTAACGAGCGAAGCTCGTCTTCGTACAGCCTTTAGCTAACGCATTTTTGCGCGCTAATGGATCAACAATCCGGGGAGACCACGTCGTATGAAAGGGTTCAATATCGCTGAGAATGGTGGCGGTTCTTATCGTCCGCTCGCCATTCTCCGCTGGGTTATGGTGATCATATTCATATCGTTCGGGATGCAGAAGTTCACGCTGCAATCGGCCCAGGGCATCGTCCAGTTCATCATCAACAGCCCATTCATCTCCTGGCTGTCGGTGTTCGGCTTGCGGGGAGAGGCGTATTTTCTCGGTGTCGCCGAATTCGTTAGTGCCGCGCTGCTCGCGGCAGGCAGCTTCAGCCCGGTCCTGTCCGCGCTCGGCTCATTCTTGGGCATGGTGACCTTCGCGGTCACGTGGTCGTTCTTCTTCACGACGCCGGGCGTGGTCACGTGGAGCCTTTCAACCGATCCGATGGCCTGGAATCTGACCGGCGAATTCCTGTTCAAGGACATCGTCCTGCTGTGCGTCTGTGTGGTGCTGTTTCTCGCCTCCCTGCCGCAATCGGTCGCCCGGCTGCGCACCGGCTGAGCGTCGGGTCTTTCACCGTTGTTTGCGGTAGATCACGACGTCATTGCCGTGGCGGATCGCGTTTCGCTCCAGGAGATAGTCCGATTTCTCCAGCACGCGGCGCGATGCGACGTTGCCGGCGTAGACGACGCCGATGAGGGACGGCAGCTCGAGCTTTGACAGCCCGATCTCGGTCAGCGCGTCCGCGATCTCGCTCGCGAGCCCCTGGCCCCAGAATTCGCGCTTGAACGCGTAGAAGATCTCGATCTCGTCGACGTCGTCCACCAGGAGGTGCCGGACGCCCGCCCGTCCGGCGAAGGCGCCGTCCTTCGTTCGCAGCACAAACAGCCCGAAGCCATGCTGATCCCAATGGGCGATGTTGGTCGCGAGATATGTCTTCGTGGTCTCCGCCGGGCGCACGCCGCCGAGATAGCGGGACACCTCTGCATCAAGATGCAACGCGACGAGATCGACGAGGTGACTTTCGTTCAGCCTCTCGGCGGTCAGTCTCGTCGTGCTGAAGTGATCCATGGAAGCAGGCAGTCGCTTGGGTCGGGATCTCGATGACGGTGAAGCCGATGATGCCATTGTTCCGGTGTTTTGCCCGACGGGTCAACCGGCAAGCAGCCCTGCCTCGATGGCTCCTCATGATTACTAACACAACCTAACGAGCAATTTCCACGGCCTGCGCTAAATGTCGCGCAACGAAAGCGGCCGCGATTTCCAAAACGCACGATTTCAACGGGAGATGATACAGATGTCGTTCAAGGCGCCAGACGATCTGTTGCCGCGGCCTGCGAATGTTTCGCGCCGCGGCTTCGTGGGGGGCCTCTCGGCGGGCGTTCTTGGCGCGGTCGCGACCGGGGCGGCCGGTGCCGAAACGCTGGCCGACGTCCCCGATCGCGGGCCCGGCGCCGATCTGAGCGCGCACAGCGACCGATCCCGTTTCGCCAAGATCGATCGCATCCCCGAATCCACGCCGGGGAAGCGCAACATCGACCCCGGCGATGCCATCAATTCCAAGACGCCGCACCAAAGGCTGGTGGGCAACATCACGCCGACCGACCTGCATTACGAGCGCAGCCATTCCGGCGTACCCGACATCGATCCCGCGCAGCACCGGCTTCTCATCCATGGCATGGTCGAGAAGCCGCTGATCTTCAGCGTCGAAGATTTGAAGCGGATGCCGTCGATCACGCGAATCGTGTTCATCGAATGCACCGGCAACGGATGGGAAAACTGGAAAAAGGCCGATCCAGACATCACCGTGCAGAACACGCATGGCCTCGTCAGCACCAATGAGTGGACCGGCGTGCCGCTCAAATTCCTGATCGACCTCGTGAGCAAGGACAGCAACGCGAGCTGGATGCTCGCGGAGGGCGGCGACGGCGCCGGCGTCGACCGCAGCATCCCCCTCACGGACGAGATCGTGAATGAGGCCTTCGTCGCCTATGGGCAGAACGGCGAGCCGCTGCGGCCCGCGCACGGCTTTCCGATGCGGCTGGTGATGCCGGGTTTCGAGGGCAATCTCAACATCAAATGGCTGCGCCGCCTCAAATTCGGCAACGCGCCCTGGATGACGCGCTGGGAGACCGCGCGCTACACGCAGCTGCTGGCCGACGGCAAGGCGCGACAATTCCAGTTGAGGATGGAAACCAACTCCGTCATCACCCAGCCCTCGGGCATGATGCAGATCCAGCCGGGCTATAACCGCATCTCGGGTCTTGCCTGGAGCGGCCATGGCAAGATCGCCAAGGTCGATATTTCGACCGACGGCGCCAAGACCTGGACACAGGCGCAATTGAGCCAGCCGGTGCTGTCCAAGGCGCAGATGCGATTCCAGATGGATTGGGTCTGGGATGGCAAGCCGACGAAGATCGTGAGCCGCTCGACCGATGATCACGGCAATGTTCAGCCGGACCGGCAGTCCTTCATCGCCGCGATGGGGACCAATGCGCTGTTTCACTACAATGCCCAGCAGACCTGGAGCATCGACGAGGCCGGGAGGGTTCGCAATGTCCTCGCATAAGTTGGTTCTCGCCGGCGTGCTCGCCATCGGCCCACTCGCAGCACCCGCACTGGCCTTCGATTTCGGCCGTCCGGCGACACCGGAGGAAATCAAGCTGTGGGACATCGACGTCGGTCCTGACGGCAAGGGTTTGCCTGACGGCAGTGGTACGGCGGTGCAGGGCAAGCAGATCTTTGCCAACAATTGCGCAGCCTGTCATGGCGACAACGGCCAGGGCGGCATCAAGGATCGCCTCGCCGGTGGACAGGGCACGCTCACCTCCAGCATGCCGGTCAAGACCGTCGGCAGCTTCTGGCCCTATGCAACGACCTTGTTCGACTATGTTCGTCGCGCGATGCCGTATCCGACGCCGGGCTCGCTCAGCACTGATGAGACCTACGCCGTCACCGCCTACATCCTCAGCCTCAACGGCATCGTTGCCGCGGACGGCAAGGTCGACAAGGACAGCTTGCCGAAAATCAAGATGCCCAATCGCGACGGCTTCATTCCGGAGCCTGAATTCGATCCCGCCAGACTGTTCCGCAAGAAGTGAGCGGGGTCATGAGGTCTTCGGCACTGATCACGATCCTCGCTCTTATTGCAGCGACAGGTTCATGGGAGACGCAGGCAATGGCCATCGACGGACTCATCACCATCAAGAGCAGTTTCGGGCCCGAAGACACCATGAATCGGCTTGAGGCCGAGGTGAAGGCGAAGGGCCTCACCGTGTTTGCCCGTGTCGATCATGCCGCGGGCGCCACGGCCGTGGGGCAGACGTTGCGGCCGACTGATCTGCTGATCTTCGGCAACGCCAAGGGCGGCACACCGTTGATGCAGCAGGCGCAGACTGTCGGCATCGACTTGCCCCTGAAGGCGCTGGTCTGGCAGGACGAGCAAGGCGCGACCTTCCTGTCCTACAATGATCCGGCCTGGCTTGCCGGGCGTCACGGGGTTGGCGAGCCGGCCAAGGCTGCCGTTGCCGCAATGACCGGCGCCCTGCATGCGATCGCAACCAAGGCGACTGCGCCCTAACGTGCGCTTGAGGAGAGGTCCATGAACAGCACCGACGGGCAACAGACATCATCCGCTCCGCAAGGCGGCAAGCTCGCGAGATGGCTGGTCATCGCGCTGTTATGCGGGATGCTCGTGGCCGCGTGCGTTCTGGGCTATCTCGGCTGGACCAGCACGGACACGAGTGTGCCGGCGTCGGGCTATGTCGCGCTGGTGCTCGGCGTCGTGTTCTCGCTAATCGTCGGCGTCGGCCTGATGGCGCTGGTGTTCTACAGCAGCCGCAAAGGCTATGACGAACCCGCAGTGCTGATCCCGGAGCCGGAGAACGATCCGGCGGAAGGGAGCGACCGGTCGCGCTAGCGGGCGATACGGTCCTGCCGGCGAGATCGAAGGCACGATCGCGCTCCTGGTTTTCCGGGCGGCGCTCACTCCGGGCTCCCGGTACTCTGCGTGTCCACTGTTCGCGAATGTGGTCAAGCGAGGAGCTTGATTTGAATCAAGGATGCCAATGCCAGCCGCACCACACCAGCCATAAGGGCTGGTGCCATCCTGGTGTGCTCCATGATCGCGACCTGGTACGTCACCTTTGAAATTCGCAAGCGCGGCCTGCTCGTGAGACAGCGGAGCCCGCGCGAGACCAAGACATTCGCGACAGAGGGCGATGCCAAGCTGTTCGCGCGCGCAAAGCTAGATGAGGGCCTCGCTGTCTTCGCTGGCACGATCAATCCTCATCTTCCCCGGCGGGTCATTCCAGCATCCTGCATCGCCGCATGGCTTGCGGAGGGGCAGGGTGGCGCCGCAGCGCCTGGAACATCCGATGTCGACTGAGCACGTTAGCGTGCGTAGCAATCGGCCTTCAGTGTTGCCATTTTGTTACGGGCCGAGAGCTTCCTTGCGCCTAACCTTCAGGTTGTTCGCAGCACTTGTGCACGCCACCCTGCATAAGGGGCTCGTTCTGACGAAAGAATACGACCAAAGGGGATGAGACGATGAAGGCATTTTCGATAGCTGCGATCGGCTTCGCAGCGCTGAGCATGACCGCCCCGGCCATGGCGGCCGACATGGCCGTCAAAGCGGCGCCGCCGCCGGCGCCGCTGGCGGCGGTCTACAGTTGGAGCGGCTTCTACATTGGCGGCAACGGCGGCTGGGGGCAGAGCCATGGCTGCGTGGACTTCGTAACGCCCGCAGGGACAGTTGCAGCTGGTTGCGCAGATCGCTCCGGAGGTCTCGCGGGCGGACAGATCGGGTATCGCTGGCAAACCAATCAGTTTGTGCTCGGCCTGGAGGCGCAGGGCGATTGGGCCGAAATCAAGAATACGCGTGTCAGCCTGATCGATCCATTGATCTCGACCACAGGCAAGATCGACGGTATCGGACTGTTTACGGCCCAACTCGGTTGGGCCTGGAACGCCTCGCTGCTCTACGTGAAGGGCGGCGCCGCCGTGACACGCAATCGCTTCGATATATTCAACAATGTCACCGGTGTCGGCCTGGCGTCGGCAGGCCACACGCGCTGGGGCGGAGCCCTGGGTGTCGGCTGGGAATACGGCTTCACGCCGAACTGGTCGTTCGGCATCGAGTACGACCATCTCTGGATGGGGCGTGACAATGCGGGATTTGCCGGCGTGGTCACGCCCGGAGGGTTGACCCTCACCGGCAGCGGGGTCACCCAGGATGTGGACATGGTCACGCTTCGGTTGAACTATCGCTTCGGCGGATACGGGGCGCCGGTCACGGCTCGCTATTGACCCTGGGTCTTCCCAGTGAACTCAAGGCCCCGGCGTCGACCGGGGCCTTTTTCTTAGGCGAACAAACGCGAGGATGTCCGCCGCATTCAACGTCAATTCTGCCGGTCGAGTTCGGCGAGTTTGTTTCTGTCCATGATGACGACGTGACGCTGGTTGTTGTCCATGAAGTGCAGGACGCCCAACTCGCGCAAACACGACAGCGACCGCGAGATGGTCTCTATCGTCAGGCCAAGATAGTCCGCGATGTCGCGCCGGGTCATCGGTAGCGCGAGAACGCCGGCGGCGATGAGCCGCCCATCCATTTCGATCAGGCAGGCAGCAACCCGCTCCATCGAGGTCTTGCGCCCGAGCAGGAGCAGGTGGTCTTCCGCGTGCTGGAGATTTGTCGTGGTCATGCAGAGCAGATTCTTGACCAAGGCGTTGTCATTGTTCGCAAGGGTCTCGAGGCTTTCGCGTTTGACTAATCTCACAGCCGTGTCAATTACCGCTTCCGTCGTGAAGCGGTGAACGCCGTTTCCCAGTCCGAAGATGTCCCCGGGAAGATGAAAGGCGCTGATCTGTCGGCGCCCGTCGGACAACAACCTGTAGCTTCGAGCCGCGCCCGACATCACCTGGTAAACATAGTCGGCGGGCTCTTTCTCACCATAGATCTCGCGGCCTCGTCTGTAGGTGAATTCGTTCAGGCTGATTGATGGGTTCGATTCTGCCGTCATTCCGAATTCGCTGAAGGAATGCGGGCGGGGGAGGGATGTCCAGGTCGAGTGAAAAAGCATCGGAGTAACTCCTCATCCCCGAGATCGATCGGTCGGCGCGGCGTTCGCCGCAACAATCAGGCCATACTTTCACTTCCGTCGCTCTAGAGCTTGTTTGAAAGATGAAGCGATGGCCAGCGTCCCTGAAGTTCGCTGTCCGAGCAGACAGAAAATGCTGCTGGTCCGACTGCAGTAGATGTGAGTCGCCGCCGTGACCGCGAGCGGGACGGTCGCATCGGGAGACACCAGACGAATAGTATCAAATCGGCAAAGTCGTCAAAGCAACAGTTGAGATTTGAGCGCAGCCTTGCATGGACTTCATGCGATTCCACTGGGTCGCCGATGGCCGCCGCAACCGAACTGAGGCGTTCGCTCCATCTGGGCGAAACGCCAGAAGCGTGGTTTCGGATGCACTAACGAATTGAGCCGGAGTGAATCAGCCATCCATCCAGCTCAGCCTCACTGACGTATCGTGACCTCACTTGGTTTGAACGGCGCAGATCGACGGGCGAGATCGGCGGCCCCGGCTTGATCTAGCGCAACACTCCATCGTGACGCCATTCCATGCTCCGCATGCTGGAGTTCACCAGCCGACGGAGGCCAATATGGATGCGAAACGGCTTACAATCGCGGCTGCTGCGTTCGCGTGCGCAGCATCGATGTCTTTGAACTGGTCCGAGTACGGCAAGCCGTCGCTGTCCGTCAGCAGCGCAGAGGCACGCTCCCGGATCTATGTCGGGCCGCTCTATCGCGCCGGTTACATTGCAGATCAAACCAGTCTGCCCTGGTACGCGGTGCGCGCTTACTATTCGGGAGGCCCTTGGACCTATGGCTACAGCGACTGGTCCGATTACGCCGCGCGTAACGGTATCGCTTGTACTCCGGGCACGCTCGTCAAGGGCGGCGATGGCATCATGTACGTTTGCCAATAGGGAGGCAGAACTGGAGGCGGCCGCGCGCCGCCTCCTTGCTCTGGCTCGTTACGGAAAGAATGCCACAGCGCGCATGCGGCAGCGTTTACCGACAAGCGTCAATCTTTCGACACAGGAGGAGAACGATGATCAGATGGCTCGCTTTTTTGACTGTCGCTATATTTGTTGGAACTTCGGCGCAGGCCATGACACCGGCGCCGCTCGTTCAGGCGAACAGCATGATGACCCCGGTCGCTGCTGCATGCGGACCGGGAAGAACAAGAATCAACGGCGTATGCGTCGCGAGGACGACCGTCCGCCAGACGCGTCGGGCCGTGCGTCGCTGCCTTCGCTGGCAGGGAGGCGTCTGCGCCTCGTACGAATAACTGCTCCAGGAAACGGCGTCCGGACATCGCCCCGACGCCGGCAGCGCCGAACGTGATCGAATACGGTGCGAGCGCCCTTGCGATCACCAGTACCGGTGGCCAAACCAGCCGAATTGCGGTTGCCGGACCGCCAGAACCATCTGCGATGCGCCGTGCCGTTTCGACCGCGTCGCGACGTGTCGTCGCTTTTGCAGCCGTTTGTGCTCGACGGCTTCGCGCGGCGGTGATTCGGACCGTACCATCGCAAATGCATCGGCGAGCGCGGGTGTCTCTGCCCGTATGACCGGCGTTGTTCGCGTGACGAGAGGGGCATGTTCGGTGGTCAACGGCGCAGATGCAACCGCCACCATCGCCGGCAAGGTCGTGTCGAGGACTACGCGCTCAGGCCATTTTCGGTCCGAGTGAATGAGTATGGCCCGCTGCTCCACTGTCATCCTCTCAGTGACGGTCGCCTTCGGCAGACAAAAGTCCGCAACGAAGATAAGCGCTAGCAAGGCTGCGCCGACTTTCCAGAAATATGCCAATAGTGGCATTTCGCTCGCTCCGTGCCGCTCCCCATATCGCCTGCGCCATTGTGCCGGCGTTTGCTCGATGGTGGAGCCGGTGCGGCGAGTCATGTATACCTGAAGCTGCGTGCAGGCCTACCGTTCCCGCGCAGCCTCCGGTCAAAACGCAACGCGACAATCACCGGTCTCCTTGGGTGTTCGACAAAGCCAGTGGCCTGCAATCAAAGCTCAGCGCCTTGCGCCGACGCGATTGACGCCGCCATTTGCATTGCCGCCGGCGTTGTGACGGACCGCAGCACGTGCGACTGGCCTGGGCCTCAGCACGACGCCGGCCCGCGCAACGCAACCAACGGGATAGTCAACGTACTGGCAATATATTGCGGCGGCCGGTGCCGGATTGACCGTGACGCCGGCAATTCCCAGGAGGGCGCTGGCAGCGATACCCGAAACTGTCATGGACTTGATCGAAGAACGCTTTCTCGACGTCATAATGTTCCTCCTCTTCGCGTTCGCGCCATGAAAAGCGGCGAGAGCCGCCTTATCCACGCCGCTCAAACCTGTGCTTCGAAGGATCCATCGCGTTGATGTAGATCAAGCTCGCGCAGGCAGTTGCGCCGCCCGGCGAGGTCGCGCGCGAGAGCCCGTCTGCAATATCCGGATGAGGTGCCTGCACATCAATGATTTTTGGGATGGTGCCATCGTGCTCCTGTTTTGCCCGACGGGTCAACAGGCGCGCAAATCGAATTGCAATCCGAGACTCCCTGCATAGGAGGCGCTTCCCTGGATTTCGCTACGCTTTGTCGTGGTTGCGGTCGTGCATCTTTTGCTGTGCGTAACTCATTGATTTCACAGCCCCCGTCTACTGTGCATGGGGTTGTTTCGCAATTTTGGTTTTGAGAGGGCTATCCCGCCCCAAGCGCCACCGCGACATTGTACGTCACGAGGCTCGCCGCATAGGCCAGCACCAGCATGTAGGCGAAGGTCGTGGCCATCCAGGTCCAGCTTCCGGTCTCGCGCCGGATCACGGCCAGCGTCGAGGCGCATTGCGGGGCGAAGATGTACCAGGCCAGCATCGACAGCGCGGTTGCCAGCGACCATTTCGTCGAAAGCACCTGACCGATCTGCTCGGCCGCTTCCTTGCCGCCTTCGATCGCATAGACGGTGCCGAGCGCCGCGACCGCGACCTCGCGTGCCGCCATGCCCGGGATCAGCGCGACCGCGATCTGCCAGTTGAAGCCGACCGGCGCGAGCAGCGGCTCGAGTGCCTTCCCGATGATGGCGGCGAGGCTGAAGTCGATCGCCGGTTCGGTTGCGCCCGCGGGCGGTTGCGGGAACGAGGCGAGGAACCAGATCAGCACCATCATCGAGAAGATCGTGGTGCCGGCGCGGTGCAGGAACATCTTGGCCCGCGTATAGACGCCGATCGCGATCGATTTCAGCCGGGGCATCTTGTAGTCCGGCAGCTCCAGCATGAACGGCGCCGGCGCATAGTCGCGCAGCATGAAGAATTTTATGAGGAACGAGACGGCAAGCGCGCTGGCGATGCCGGTGGCGTAGAGGCCGAACATCACGAGGCCCTGGAGGTTGATGAAGCCCCAGACGTCCTTTGCCGGAATGAAGGCGGAGATGATCAGCGTGTAGACGGGAATGCGCGCCGAGCAGGTCATCAGCGGCGCGATCAGGATCGTGGTCAGCCGGTCGCGCTTGTTGTCGATCACGCGCGTCGCCATGATGCCGGGAATGGCGCAAGCAAAGCTCGACAGCAGCGGGATGAAGGCGCGGCCGTGCAGCCCCGCGCCGCCCATGATGCGGTCCATCAGGAACGCGGCGCGCGCCATGTAGCCGAAATCTTCCAGCAGCAGGATGAACAGGAAGATGATGATGATCTGCGGCAGGAACACGATGACGCTGCCGACGCCCGAGATCACGCCGTTCTGAAGAAAGCTCTGGAAGAGGCCGGCGGGCAGGGTGGCGTGCACGAACTCGCCGAGCGCATCGAAGCCGTTGTTGAGCAGGTCCATCAGCGGCTGCGCCCAGGCGAACACCGCCTGGAACATCACGAACAGGATGAGCGCGAGCACGATCAGGCCGCCGACGGGATGCAGCACCACGGCATCGATCCGCGCGGTCCAGGTGTCCGGCCTGGCAGGCAGGCTGACGCAGTCGGCGATGATGCGGTCGGCCTCGCGCTGCGTGGCGCGCAGCTCGGCGACACCAAGCGCGCGCCAGCTGTTCTCCTGGGGCTCGGCGGCGAGCTTGGCCGAGATCTCGTCGGTCAGCGCCAGCAGGTCGGCCGTGCCGCCCTTGCGCACCGCGATCGAGGTGACCACGGGCACACCGAGCTCCTTGGCGAGCCGTTCGACATCGACGCTGATGCCGCGGCGGCTGGCGATGTCGAACATGTTGAGGACGAGGATCATGGGCCGGCCGGTGCGCTTCAGCTCCAGCAGCAGGCGGATAGTCAGGCGCAGATTGGTGCTATCGGCCACGCACAGCACGAGATCGGGCACGGTCTCGCCGGTGGCCTTGCCGAGCACGAAGTCGCGGGTGATCTCCTCGTCCGGGCTGCGGCCGCGCAGCGAATAGGTACCGGGCAGGTCGACCACCGAGACCTGGCGTCCCAGCGGCGTGACGAAAAAGCCTTCCTTGCGCTCGACAGTGACGCCCGGATAGTTCGCGACCTTCTGCCGGCTGCCGGTCAGGGCATTGAACAGGGAGGTCTTGCCGCTATTGGGCGTGCCGACCAGGGCGAGATGCAGCAGGGGTAATTCCATGGGATCAGGCCTTGGATCGGGGTCCGGTCGCTGTCTACGCGACGATAATGGCCATGGCTTCACGACGGCGGACTGCGATCGTGATGTTGTCGACCCGGACGGCAATGGGGTCGCGCCCGACCAGTCCCTCGTGCAGGACCTCGACCCGGGCCCCCTCGACGAAGCCGAGCTCGATCAGCCGGCTCTCGAGCTCGATCTCCGAGAGCGCCGAGCCCGCGTCCTTGGCGGAGAGGTGCTGAATGATTCCGGTGTAGCCGCGCAGGGCCAGACCCAGCGGCATATGCGGACGCGTATCATTGGTTTCGGTCATGCCCTGTATTTTCAACGCAGGGCATTGAGGTCAAGCGCGCCGGCTCGCCGAAGCTGCACCTTAGAGTGATTTTAAAGTGCAGATCACGAAGCCGTGGGCAAAGCGCCCCGGCGCTACTAGGCCGAGACCTTGTCCGCCTGGATGGCAGCCATGGCGCGGCTCTTGAAGTAGTCGAGCACGAAGAGGCGGATCGCCGAGGACAAATTGCCCTGCTGACGGGCGCCATCGATCTCGCCGACCAGCTCGGACAGCGTCATGTTACGCAGGCCCGAGATTTCCTTCATGCCGTTCCAGAACGCCTCTTCGAGGCTGACGCTGGTCTTGTGGCCGGCGACCACGATTGATCGTTTCACGACGGGCGACTTCATGACTGATCCTCGTGATCGATCTGGTGCTGGTCCAGGTGCGCCTTCGCCTTGTCCGCGCGCGTCTCCTCCGCCGACCGTTCCGCCTTCGTGCGGCCGAACTTCGTTCGGTTGGCGTCCGCCTGCTTCGCCGAGGCTTGCCGCTCGGCGCGCTTCCTGAAACGATTCAGGTTGATGACGTTCCCCATGCCGCGTCTCCATCATCCGATCCTCCTCAGGCAGGATGAAACATTCAGAAACCGGGCGCCACGCTGCGCCCGACAAGACTTGATTGCCATTCGCTCGTCCTCGTCAATCGGCCGCTTGGGCCATCAAACGATGAATTAGCCCTGTCAAGGGCGGAGAGGCCTTGCGTAGCACGCCGCCTCGCCGCAACATTGACGGTAATCAAATCCTGCTCTCAAAGCCTCATTTTTCTGAGCCGTATCATTACGGATGGCTATCGGAATTCGGAATTACCCCGGCTTTGTCATCTTCTCGGGGCGGACCAGGCGGTCGAACTCGTCCGCCGAGACGAAGCCGAGCCGCAGCGCCTCCTCCTTCAGCGTGGTGCCGTTAGCATGCGCCGTCTTGGCCACCTTGGCGGCGTTGTCGTAGCCGATCTTCGGTGCCAGCGCCGTTACCAGCATCAGTGAGCGCTGCATCAGCTCCTTGATGCGCTTCTCGTCGGCATGGATGCCGCTGACGCAATGTTCGGTGAAGGAGCGCGCGGCGTCCGCCATCAGGCGGATCGAGTGCAGCATGTTGTAGGCCAGCACGGGCTTGTAGACGTTGAGCTCGAAATGGCCCTGGCTGCCGGCGACCGTGATGGCGGTGTGATTGCCGAACACCTGGCAGCACACCATCGTCATCGCCTCGCACTGGGTCGGATTGACCTTGCCCGGCATGATCGACGAGCCCGGCTCGTTCTCCGGCAGGACCAGCTCGCCAAGGCCCGAGCGCGGGCCCGATCCGAGCAGGCGGATGTCGTTGGCGATCTTGAACAGGCCTGTCGCGACCGAATTGATGGCGCCGTGCACCAGCACATAGGCGTCGTTCGAGGCCAGCGCCTCGAATTTGTTGGCGGCGCTGGTGAAGGGGAGTTTCGTGATCCCGGCAGCGTGCTTTGCGAACAGTTTTGCAAAGCGCGGCTTGGAGTTGAGGCCGGTGCCGACAGCGGTGCCGCCCTGCGCCAGCGGATAGAGATCCTTCACTGCGACCTTCAGCCGGGCGATGCCGCTTTCGACCTGCGCGGCATAGCCGGAAAATTCCTGGCCGAGTGTCAGCGGCGTTGCGTCCTGCGTGTGGGTGCGGCCGATCTTCACGATCTTGGCGAACTCCTTCTCCTTCTTGCGCAGCGCGCGGAGCATCTCGCCAAGCGCAGGGACGAGATCGGCATTGATGCGGCTTGCGGCCGCGATATGCATTGCGGTGGGGAACGAGTCGTTCGACGACTGGCTCATGTTGACGTGGTCGTTCGGATGCACCGGCTTCTTGGCGCCGAGCTCGCCGCCGAGCAGCTCATTGGCGCGGTTGGCGATGACCTCGTTGAGGTTCATGTTGCTCTGTGTGCCCGAACCGGTCTGCCACACCACCAGCGGGAAATGGTCGTCGAGCTTGCCCTCGATCACCTCGCGCGCGGCGCGGATGATCGCATTGGCGCGGCGCTGGTCGAGCAGGCCGAGCTCGAGGTTGGACTGCGCGGCCGCGAGCTTGACGATCCCCAGCGCATGTACGAGCGAGATCGGCATGCGGTCGATGCCGATGCGGAAATTCTGGCGCGAGCGTTCGGTCTGCGCGCCCCAATAGCGATCGGCGGGGACCTCGATCGGACCGAAACTGTCGGTCTCGATGCGGGTAGCGGGGTGGGTGGTCGTCGAGCGGGCAGCTTTGGCCATGAGCACATCCATTCTGCCGCACGAAATGCCGCGCGGCCCTGTCATGTGCTCTTCTATATAGGGAGTTTGGCCGGGCGCGACCGCTTCGCGCCCAACCTAGATCATTTCTTGCGGAAACGATCGAGCCGCACGACTTCGGCGCCGCCCTGGTTCGGTGCGGTCGGCTCGTCGGCGCTTTCAGCCGCTTCAGTGACGGGTGCGGGCACCGCGATGGCCGACGGCGCGGGAGCGGCCGGCAGCGTCTCCGGCGCGACCTCGGCGACATCGGAGGTGTCAAACTGGAGGCCGAATTTCACGGACGGATCGAGGAAGCTCTTGATGGCGCTGAACGGCACGATCAGCCGCTCCGGAATGCCGCCGAAGGACAGGCCGACCTCGAAACGATCCTCGAGCACGGTCAGGTCCCAGAACTGGTGCTGGAGGATGATCGTCATCTCTTCCGGGTATTGCGCCAGCAGCCGCGACGAGATCTTCACGCCGTCGGCCTTCGACACGAAGGTGATGAAGAAATGATGCTCGCCCGGCAGTCCATGGGACGCGGCATCGGTCAGCACCTTCCGCAGCACGCCGCGCAGCGCGTCGCGGGCCAGCACATCGTATCGGATATGATCGGTCACTATCGTGGTCCTGTCGGATTCCAGGAGTTGGGCCCTGCCGGCCCGACTCGCCAAGCCGCAATAGTACCGCGCCTGACGGGTCAGCAGGAGTCCCCGCCGGGAAGGAAATCAAAGGTAAGTGGAGGCTTCTGTTGCCAGGTGCCTCCGAACCCCGCCTAACGGAGCTTAACCCGTTAGGACTTCAGAATGGTCTTTCAAACTGCGTTACGCAGCCTGAGCAACCGGAGCAAAGTTGTCGTTGGCAACTATTGCATAGCCCGATAACGGCGGAACAATACCGGGAAAAAGTTCGCCCTTTACGCCCTCGTCGATCCTATTTCGCCCCCGCCAAAACCCGCTTCTTGGGCTAGCCCGCAAGTGGGCTTTGGTGGAGGCGCCGGGTACCGCCCCCGGGTCCGAATGGTTTATTGCGACGACCGTTTATTTCCATAGCCAGCGAACCGGCACCCCCAATATAGGGGGCAAAGGTTTCAAAAAACAGAGGTTTCGAGCGGAGGCCTGCGGTTCCCTTTGGATAGGTTCCGGATGGCCACAGGTCCGATCTTGGCCGCGGCGGGACCAGCGTTCTAAGCTCCTGACATGTCCCCGGATTCAGCACCGGCCGCTCAAGAGCCGGATATCCTCGCCGCCCGCGCCCCACCGCCCGGCCTGCTCGCGCTGTTCCTGGCTTTCGCCCGGATGTCGCTGGCCGGCTTCGGCGGGGTTCTGGTATTTGCCCGGCACGCCATCGTCGATCAGCACCGCTGGATGACGGCGGACGAGTTCAACGAGACCTTCGCGCTCTGCCATTTCCTGCCCGGACCCAACATCCTCAACCTGTCGATGGTGTTCGGCTCGCGGCTGCGGGGGATCGCGGGCGGGGTTGCCGCCTTCACCGGGCTGTTGCTGCCGCCGACGCTGATCATGACGGTGCTCGCGATCATCTACGCCCGCTACGGCGACGTGGAGGTGCTGCGTCGTATTCTCGCAGGCATCTCCTGCGCCGCGGTCGGCCTCTTGATCGCGGTCGTTTTCCGGATGATGACGCCGCTGCTCAAGCGCATGGACGTCGTCGTGATCGTCCTGATGCTCGGCGTCTTCGTGGCCATCGGTGTCGTCCGCCTGCCGCTCCAGGAGGTACTGCTGGTCGCGATCCCCGTCAGCATCGGCGTCACCTATTTGATGCGGCGGAAGGTAGCAGCATGAACAGCGAAAACCCGATCTGGGCGCTAGTCTCCACCTTTGGTCTAATGTCGCTGTTCGCCGTCGGCGGCGCCGCGGCGGCGGTGCCGGAGATGCATCGTATCGCGGTCGATGTGCATCACTGGATGACCGAGAAGCAGTTCGCCGACGCCTATGCGATCGCGCAGCTCTCGCCAGGTCCGAACGTGCTTATCGTCACGTTAATCGGCTATGCCGTCGCCGGCATCCCCGGCGCGCTGGCGGCAACGCTGGCGATGTGCCTGCCGACGGCGCTGCTTGCCTATTATGTCAGCCGTCTCCTGAGCCGGCCCAGCCAATCGCGCTGGCCCGCCCTGATTCAGGCTGCACTGGTTCCGCTCTCGATTGGATTGATGGCAGCCAGCGCCCTGATCCTGGCCCAGTCCACCGACCGCACCATTGCTGCACTGCTTCTGACCGCGGTGGTTGCAGTGGTCGCCTCCGTCTCGCGCATCAATCCGCTATGGCTTCTGCTCGCAGGAGGCCTGTTTGGTTTTGCTGGCATTGTGTGATGAAAATCGCTAGGCAGTGGTCCGGGCGGGGGATCGTTTTCCAGCCGATAGAACAACAGTGCTCGTGACTTACGGGTCGCGGAGGAGACATGCATGGCCGAAACGATGGGCCACTCAGCGACAGCTACCCGAAACACATCGGTGGCGATCGGCTTTTGCCTGCTGGCGATTGCGCCGCAGATTTTCGAATTCATCTGGTCAATCGGGACGATTTTTGGCTGGGGCGCCGGCCGCGGCCCGGCCACGGTCCTGATCAGCCATGCCACCGCGCTGTTCGGCGGCGCGCCCGCGGTGTTGATCGGCGCGGCCAGCGGTGACACCAAGAAGGCGTCATCCGATGTGTTGCTGGCGCTGATCTATTCCTACCCGATCTTTGCGGTGGCGATCCTCACGTTCTTCATGACGATCAGATCGGCACAGGACTATGTCGGCGGGATCGTTCTGATGGCGCTCGCCCTGTTCGCGCTGTGGGCCTCCAGCGATTTGCAGGGGATGCGCGGCTTCTCCTTTGGCGCGGGCACCGCGCCGCGGATGTTCGGTGGGCTCCTCGTCGCGCTTGGTGCTGGCATCGCATTGACGGGACTGTTGGCCGACGGACCGGCGATGGCGCATTATTCCTGGCGCGGGCCGATGTTCGTGATGGCCTCGATCGTCTTCTTCGCCCTGGCGATCCGTCCGCTCGGGGTCGTGGTTTCAGCGTTCGCGAGCTTCCTGATTGCGGCGCTGGGCACGCATGAGACGCGCTGGGTCGAAACGATCATCGTCGGCGCCTGTCTGACCGCCGGCTGCGCACTTTTATTCCCCTACGTGCTCGGGCTGCCGATGCCGATGTTCCCGCGCTTCCTGGTCCAGTGAGGCTGTAATGGATATCTTTGCCAACCTCGCTCACGGTTTTGCCGTCGCGCTTTCTCCGATCAACCTTCTGATGTGCCTGATCGGCGCCCTGGTCGGCACGCTGGTCGGCGTTCTCCCGGGCATCGGCACCATCGCGACCGTCGCGATGCTGCTGCCGATCACCTTCGGCCTGCCGCCGGTCGGCGCGCTGATCATGCTCGCCGGCATCTATTACGGCGCCCAGTATGGCGGCTCGACGACGTCGATCCTGGTCAATATTCCAGGTGAGGCAACATCGGTCGTCACCGCCATCGACGGTCACCAGATGGCCAAGCAGGGCCGCGCCGGTCCGGCGCTGGCAATCGCCGCGATCGGCTCGTTCTTCGCCGGCTGCGTTGCGACCGTGCTCATCGCCGTGCTCGGTGCTCCGCTGACCAAGCTGGCTCTGGCGTTCGGTCCGGCCGAGTATTTCTCGCTGATGGTGCTCGGCCTGATCTTCGCGGTCGTGCTGGCCAAGGGCTCGGTGCTGAAGGCGATCGCGATGATCGTGTTCGGCTTGCTGTTGTCGATGGTCGGCTCTGATATCGAGACCGGCGCCTCGCGCATGGCCTTCAACATTCCGGAGCTCGCCGACGGCCTCGGCTTTGCGACGGTGGCGATGGGCGTGTTCGGGTTTGCCGAGATCATCCGCAATCTCGATGCCGGCGCCGAGATGAACCGCGACCTCGTGCAACAGAAGATCACCGGTCTGATGCCGACCAAAAAGGATCTGATCGACTCGACGCCCGCGATCCTGCGCGGCACCGTGCTCGGCTCGATCCTCGGCATTCTGCCCGGCGGCGGCGCGGTGATCGCGTCGTTCGCGGCCTATACGCTCGAGAAGAAGCTCGCCAAGAACCCGTCGCGGTTCGGCCGCGGTGCGATTGAGGGCGTGGCGGCGCCGGAAAGCGCCAACAACGCCGCGGCACAGACCTCCTTCATCCCGTTGCTGACGCTCGGCATCCCGCCGAACGCGGTGATGGCGCTGATGGTGGGTGCGATGACCATTCACGGCATCGTGCCGGGTCCGCAGGTGATGCAGAAGCAGCCCGACCTCGTCTGGGGCATGATCGCCTCGATGTGGATCGGCAATCTGATGTTGATCATCATCAATCTGCCGCTGGTCGGAATCTGGGTCCGCCTGCTGCGCGTGCCGTATCGGCTGATGTTCCCCTCGATCGTGATCTTCTGCGCGATCGGCATCTACTCGGTGAACAACGCGCCGGTCGACGTCATCCTCGCAGGCGTGTTCGGTCTGGTCGGTTACTGGTTGATCAAGCACGATTTCGAGCCGGCGCCGCTGTTGCTCGGCATGGTGCTCGGACCGTTGATGGAAGAGAACCTGCGCCGTGCGCTGCTGATCTCGCGCGGCGACTGGAGTGTGTTCCTGACGCGTCCGCTGTCGGCGGTGCTGCTCGCGATCGCGGCCTTCCTGCTGACGCTCACGCTGCTGCCCATGTTGCGCGCCAAGCGCGACGAGGTGTTCACCGAGTCGGAGAACTGAGGGCGGCGCGCCTGCGTCGTCGCGGCGCCCTGCGTCCGCGCGCCGCATTCGGAAGTCGAATCGACTTGTGTGACGCCTTCGTGAAATGAAAATGCCGGCCCTTGTGGCCGGCATTTTTGTTTGTGTCCGGGAGATCGAGATGACCTTCATTCGCGCGCTTGCGGGCGCATGTCTTGCATCGCTGTGCGCCTTTGTCGCACCGGCTGAGGCGCAGACCTATCCGACGCGCGGCATCACCATGATCGTGCCGTTCGCGGCTGGCGGACCGACCGACGTGATCTCGCGCATCGTCACCTCGCACATGGCGCAGACGCTCGGGCAAAGCATCATCATCGAGAACGTGGTCGGCGCCGGCGGAACCACCGCGACCACGCGCGCCGCGCGCGCAACCAATGACGGCTATACGCTCATCACCGGGCATATGGGCACACACGCTGCGTCGGTGCCGCTCTATCCGAAGCTCGCCTATCATCCGGAGAAAGATTTCGAGCCGATCGCGCTGCTCGCGGGCACGCCGATCCTGATCCTCGCGCGGAAGGACTTTCCGCCGAAGGACCTCAAGGAGTTCGTCGCTTATGTGAAGGCGAATTCCGAGAAGCTGAACGCGGCGCATGCCGGAATCGGCTCGGTCTCGCACGTCTCCTGCGAACTGCTGCACTCCATCCTCGACATCAAGCCGGTCGGCGTGCCCTTCAACGGCACCGGCCCTGCGATGAACGCGCTGGTGGCGGGCCAGGTCGATTACATGTGCGACCAGATCGTCAACGCCGTGCCGCAGATCAATGCCGGCACCATCAAGGCCTATGCGATCGCAACGCCGGAGCGCAACCCGTCGCTGCCGAACGTGCCGACGACGGCGGAAGCGGGCCTGCCGGCATTCCAGGCCCAGGCCTGGAACGCGATGTTCGCGCCGAAGGGAACCTCGCCCGCGATCATTGCGAGCCTGAACGCCGCTGCCATCAAGGCGCTCGACGACGAGACCGTGAAGAAGCGCCTGCTCGAGCTCGGCAGCGTCATCCCTGCGCCCAAGGACCGGACGCCGGAGGCGCTCGCCGCCCTCGTGAAGAGCGAAATCGCCAAGTGGTCCCCCGTGCTCAAGCCGGCGAGTTAACTAGCATTTTCAAGCTGATAGGCGAGGGGCGGGACGCAGGTTCCGCTCCTTGTCGTTTGCGCCGGGGACGCCCACTTTTTCCGGGTATAATCGGTGCGCCCAGCGAATCGCCGCTGTCGCAGCGCCGGGGCGGCCGTTAAGTTCGCCGCCTCCCCAAAGGCTCATTGGCACATGCACCAGTATCAGGACCTGCTCGAGCGGATTCTTTCAGACGGCGCCGAGAAGACCGACCGGACCGGCACCGGCACGCTGTCGGTGTTCGGCCATCAGATGCGCTTCAATCTGTCCGCCGGCTTCCCGATGCTGACCACCAAGCGGCTGCCGCTGAAGGCGATCGTGCATGAGCTGCTCTGGTTCCTGAAGGGCGACACCAACATCAAGTACCTCAAGGACAACGGCGTCACCATCTGGGACGAGTGGGCCGACGCCAATGGCGATCTCGGCCCGGTCTACGGCCATCAATGGCGCTCCTGGCCTACGGCTGACGGGCGCAGCATCGACCAGATCGCCAATGTCGTCGACATGATCAAGCGCACGCCGGATTCGCGCCGGCTGATCGTTACCGCCTGGAATCCGGCCGACGTCGAGAAGATGGCGTTGCCGCCCTGCCACCTGCTGTTCCAGTTCTATGTCGCGAACGGCAAATTATCGTGCCAGCTCTATCAGCGCTCGGCCGACGTGTTCCTCGGCGTGCCCTTCAACATCGCCTCCTACGCGCTGCTTACCCTGATGGTCGCGCAGGTCACGGGCCTGAAGCCCGGCGATTTCGTGCACTCGCTCGGCGACACCCATCTCTACTCCAACCATCTGGAGCAGGCACGGCTCCAATTGACGCGCGCCCCGCGCGCGTTGCCGGTGATGCGGATCAATCCTGAGGTGAAGGATATCTTCTCCTTCCGCTACGAGGACTTTGAGCTCGCTGGCTATGATCCGCATCCGCACATCAAGGCGGCGGTCGCGGTCTGACGCCGATGTCGCTCACCATCCGCCGTGTGCGCTCGGGCGAAGCCGGGCTCGTTCTCTCCTTCGTCCGAGAGCTTGCCGAGTACGAGAAGCTATCGCACGAGGTCGAGGCAACCGAGGCTGACATCGCAGACGCGCTGTTCGGTGAGAGGCCGCAGCTCTATTGTGCGATCGCCGAATGGGACGGCGAGGCGGTCGGCTTTGCGGTCTGGTTCGCGAATTTCTCCACCTTCAGCGGCCGCCACGGCATCTATCTCGAAGATTTGTATGTGCGGCCGTCGCATCGGGGCAGGGGCCTCGGCAAGGCGCTGCTGGTCTATCTCGCCAGGGAATGCGTCGACAACGGCTGGTCGCGCCTGCAATGGGCGGTGCTCGACTGGAACGCGCCGTCGATCGCGTTCTACAAATCGCTCGGCGCCGTGATGATGGACGACTGGACGCTGTGCCGCGTCACCGGTCCTGCGCTGAACCGGCTGGCCGGGAGCGCGGCCTGATGGAGATCGTCTTCGTCGTGGCGATTGCGGAGAACGGTGTTATCGGCGCCGGCAATGCGATGCCATGGCGAATGAAATCCGACATGGCGCGCTTCAAGGCGCTCACGATCGGCAAGCCCGTGATCATGGGCCGCAAGACCTTCGAGTCGCTGCCTCGGCCGCTGCCCAACCGCACCAATATCGTCATCACGCGCGATGCGGCCTATCGCGCCGCGGGTGCCATCGTCACGACATCGTCCGCCGCCGCAGGCGCGGTGGCGCGCGGCGATGCCCTGCGGCGTTCGGTCACCGAGATCGCCGTGATTGGCGGTGCCGAGATCTATCGGCAATGGCTCGATCGCGCCGATCGCCTCGAGATCACCGAAGTGCATGCGCGCCCGGAAGGCGACACGCATTTCGACATCGACAAGGCAGAATGGGATGAGGTCGCGCGTATCCGCCATCCCGCCGGACCGGACGACAGCGCCGACTACTCCTATGTGACATATCGTCGGCGGTCCCGCCATTAACCGCTTTCGCCAATGTTAACATTGACTTTTCTGCCCCCGAGCTTAGCTCGGAGGACGGCGAGGGCTGCGTTGTAAGGGACTTGCCGGTCCCCTATAAAGCCGGACCGGACAATACGGGCCGGGTTAGTTCTAGTCCTGGTCTGCCGAGGAGAGCGTCGAATGCCGTGGAAGAATCAGGGCGGTGGCCCATGGGGCTCGGGTCCGAAGGGACCATGGGGCAACGGCCCGCAACCAGTCGGGCCAAGGCCGCCGGATCTGGAAGACCTTCTGCGGCGCGGCCAGGACCGGCTCCAGCAGATCATGCCGGGCGGCTATTTCTCCGGTATCGGCATCACGCTGATCATCCTGCTCATCCTCGCGTTCTGGCTGCTGTCGGGCTTCTTCAGGGTGCAGTCTGAAGAACAGGGCGTCGTGCTGCGCTTCGGCAAGCACGTGCGCACCGTGGACCCGGGCCTGAACTATCATTTGCCCTATCCGATCGAGACGGTGCTGTTGCCGAAGGCGCTACGCGTCAACACGCTCTCCATTGGCATGACGCTGATCGACGATCCGGCGCGGCGCGGCCGCTCCATTCGTGACGTGCCGGAAGAGAGCCTGATGCTGACCGGCGACGAGAACATCGTCGACGTCGACTTCACCGTGTTGTGGCGCATCAAGCCGAACGGCGTGGGCAACTTCCTGTTCAACATCCAGAATCCCGAAGGCACCGTGAAGGCGGTCGCCGAGAGCGCGATGCGCGAGGTGATCGGCAGATCGCAAATTCAGCCGATCCTGACCGGCGCGCGAAACGTGACCGAGCAGAATGTGCAGGAGTTGATGCAGAAGACGCTCGACGCCTACGGCTCCGGCATTCTCATTACCCAGGTGCAGATGCAGAAGGTCGACCCGCCCGGCGACGTGATCGCTGCGTTCCGTGACGTCCAGGCGGCGCGCGCCAATCTCGAGCAGTTGCAAAACGAGGCGCAGACCTACGCCAACCAGGTCGTGCCGCAGGCCCGCGGACGTGCCGCGCAGATACTGCAGGCCGCCGAAGGCTACCGGGAGCAGACGGTTGCCGAGGCCAAGGGCCAGAGCGCGCGCTTTCTGAAGGTGTACGAAGAATACAAGAAGGCGCCCGACGTGACGCGTGAACGTATCTATCTGGAGACGATGGAGCGTGTGCTCGGCGGTGCCGACAAGCTCGTCTATGACGGCGGCCCCTCGGGCCAGGGTGTCGTGCCTTATCTGCCGCTGAGCGAATTGACGACCAAGCGGCCGCCTACCACCGGTCAGCCCTCGAGCGGAGGCAACCGATGAGGTCTCCGGTCACAGGTATCGTCACGCTGCTCGCCCTCCTGCTCGTCGTGATCGTCGGCTACATGTCACTGTTCACGGTGCAACAGACCGAGCAGACCATCGTGCTGCAATTCGGCAAGCCCGTCGACGTCGTCACCGATCCCGGCCTGCACTTCAAGGCGCCGTGGAATTCGGTGATCAACATCGACAATCGGATCCTCGATCTGGAGAACCCGTCGCAGGAAGCGATCGCGTCCGATCAGAAGCGGCTCGTGGTCGACGCCTTCGCGCGTTACCGCATCAAGGACGCGCTGCGCTTCTATCAGAGCGTCGGCTCGATCCAGGCCGCCAACATCCAGCTCACCACGCTCCTGAACGCAGCGCTGCGCCGCGTGCTCGGCGAGGTCACCTTCATCAACGTGGTGCGGGACGATCGCGAGAAGCTGATGCAGCGCATCCGCGACCAGCTCGATCGCGAGGCCGACGGCTACGGCATCCAGGTCGTCGACGTCCGTATCAGGCGCGCCGATCTGCCGGAGCAGAACAGCCAGGCGGTCTATCTGCGTATGAAGACGGAGCGCGAGCGCGAAGCCGCCGAGTTCCGCGCGCAGGGCGGCCAGAAGGCCCAGGAAATCCGCTCCAAGGCCGACCGTGAGGCGACCGTGATCGAGGCGGAAGCGAGGTCGCAGGCCGAGCAGACCCGCGGTGTGGGCGATGCCGAACGCAACCGCCTGTTTGCGGAAGCCTACGGCAAGGATGCCGACTTCTTCGCCTTCTACCGGTCGATGGCCGCCTATGAGACTGGGATGAAGTCGAGCGACACCCGCTTCCTGCTGCGGCCGGACTCGGATTTCTTCCGGTTCTTTGGTAACCCGTCCGGCAAGACGTCGACCGCGACGCCGGCGAAGCCGTAGGCTAGACAGGGGCGGCCGGTCTGGCCGCCCTTCGTCCAGACAAGAACAGCACAAGGGAAGGTTCCAATCCGATGAGGTCCATTGCGTTCGCCGACTTCCTCATCGGCTTGGGCATCCTGTTCGTGCTGGAAGGCCTGATGTTCGCGGCAAGTCCGAACTGGATGCGCAAGGCCATGAAGAGCGCCATCGCCACGCCGGACAATGTCCTGCGGGTGGTCGGGATCAGTTCAGCGGTAGCCGGCCTGATCCTGATCTGGGTGATGCGCCGTCCGATTTAAGCGTCGCGCCAACGCCAAAGTGAAGGCGAGAGGCCGGTTTTTGGCCATATTATGCGGGTCATGAGGCCCGTTAAGGTCCGCGCTTGCGCCGTCCCCCCGTTCGAGCGCAGTCTGGCGCCGAATCTTTTTTCTGGAGATACCAATGACCGCAGCCATCATTGCCCCGTCCCGCTTGCGCTTAGGGCTGGCCGCGCTCGCCGTCGGTGCTTTCAGCGCGTTCGGCACGCCGGCTCAGGCGCGCGGACCGGAGGGCATCGCCGATGTCGCCGAGAAGGTGATCGACGCGGTCGTCAACATCTCGACCTCGCAGACCGTCGAAGCCAAGGGCGGCGGCAGCAACGCCATGCCGCAACTGCCACCCGGCTCGCCCTTCGAGGAGTTCTTCGACGACTTCTTCAAGAACCGCCGGGGTCCCGGCGGCGGCAGCAAGGGCGGCGACAACGGTCCGCCGAAAAAGACCAATTCGCTCGGCTCGGGCTTCATCATCGACACATCGGGCGTCGTCGTCACCAACAACCACGTCATCGCGGACGCCGACGAGATCAACGTCATCCTCAACGACGGCACCAAGATCAAGGCCGAGCTGATCGGCGTCGACAAGAAGACTGACCTCGCCGTGCTGAAGTTCAAGCCGCCGAAGCCGCTTGTTTCGGTGAAGTTCGGCGATAGCGACAAGCTGCGCCTCGGCGACTGGGTCGTCGCGATCGGCAACCCGTTCAGCCTGGGGGGCACGGTGACGGCCGGCATCGTCTCGGCCAAGAACCGTGACATCTCTTCCGGGCCGTATGACAGCTATATCCAGACCGACGCATCGATCAATCGCGGCAATTCCGGCGGCCCGCTGTTCAATCTCGATGGCGATGTGATCGGCGTCAACACGCTGATCATCTCGCCCTCGGGCGGCTCGATCGGCATCGGCTTCGCCGTGCCGTCGAAGACGGTCGCGGGTGTCGTCGACCAGCTCCGCCAGTTCGGCGAACTGCGCCGCGGCTGGCTCGGCGTGCGCATCCAGAGCGTCACCGACGAGATCGCCGAGAGCCTCAACATCAAGCCGCCACGCGGCGCGCTGGTCGCCGGCGTCGACGACAAGGGCCCGGCGAAGCCCGCCGGCATCGAGCCCGGCGACGTCGTCGTCAAGTTCGACGGCAAGGACGTCAAGGACCCCAAGGATCTCTCCCGCGTCGTCGCCGACACCGCGGTCGGCAAGGAAGTCGACGTCATTATCATCCGCAAGGGCGAGGAGCAGACCAAGAAGGTCACGCTCGGCCGCCTCCAGGATCCGGACAAGGTGCAGGCCGCGGTGAAGACCGACGAGCCGGCGCCCGAGAAGCCGGTGACGCAGAAGGCGCTCGGCCTCGATCTGGCGGCGCTGAACAAGGATCTGCGCTCGCGCTACAAGATCAAGGAGAGCGTCAAGGGCGTGGTCGTCACCAATGTCGACGCCAATTCGGACGCTGCCGAGAAGCGCCTCTCCGCCGGCGACGTCATCGTCGAGGTGGCGCAGGAGGCTGTCTCCAGCGGCGCCGACATCCAGAAGCGCGTCGACCAGCTCAAGAAGGACGGCAAGAAGTCGGTGCTGCTGCTGGTGTCGAATGCCGACGGCGAGCTGCGCTTCGTGGCGCTGAGCGTGCAGTAGGCGCGCTGCGTTTAGCCCCATACTCAGCTGTCATCACCCGCGAATGCGGGTGATCCAGTATTCCAGAGACAGTGCGAGGATACGGAGAGGGCGCGGCGTACTGGATGCCCCGCCTTCGCGGGGCATGACAGCGGAGAAGAGGCTACCCCTCCACAAACTCCTCGCGCCGATAGCCCTGCGCATAAAGCAGCGCGGTGAGATCGCCATGATCGATCCGCGCCGCCGCCGCAGCGGCAACCGCCGGCTTGGCGTGATACGCCACGCCCAGCCCCGCGGCCTGGATCATCGCAAGGTCATTGGCGCCGTCGCCGACCACGACCGAGTCGATGTCGTCGAGATCGAATGACTCCATCAGATCCACCAGCGTGGCAAGCTTGGCCGCGCGGCCCAAAATCGGCTCCTTCACCTCGCCGGTGAACTTGCCGTCGCGCACGACGAGCTCGTTCGCGCGGTTCTCCTGAAAGCCGATTTTTGCGGCGACCGCGCTGGTGAACAGCGTGAAGCCGCCGGAGACGAGGCAGGTATAGGCGCCATGGGCGCGCATGGTCGCGACCAGTGCGCGGCCACCCGGGGTCAGCGTGATGCGCTTGGCCAGGACTTCGTCGACCACGCTGGCAGGAAGATCCTTCAGCAGCGCGACGCGTTCGCGTAGCGCTGGCTCGAACTCGATCTCGCCGCGCATCGCCCGTTCGGTGATGCCGGCGACATGGGCCTTCATCCCGACGAGATCGGCGAGCTCGTCGATGCATTCCTGGCCGATCATGGTGGAATCCATGTCGGCGAGAAAAAGCTTCTTGCGCCGGACGCCTGTTGGCTGCACCACGATGTCGATCGGCAGGTCGCCGCGCAGCTCGCGCAACCGCTGTTCGATGGCGTGACGGTCGCCTTCGAGGTTACTGTCGGCGCCGAAGGGGATGTCGACCGCAACCCCGTCGAATAGCCAGTGCGCGGGAGCGGCCTGAGGCAGCACGGCGCGGGCGCCGTCGACGATGGTCGAGTCGAGCGCGGGACTATCGGGATGGCAGATCAGCGTGGCGACGAGGGACATTTGAGGTTTTCGTGAGCGAGGGGCAAGTCAGCAGAAGCCAAGTTGGCAAGGCCGTGCTTATCGCAGGCCCGACCGCCAGCGGCAAGTCGGCGCTGGCGCTCGAGCTGGCCCTCAGCGCGGGCGGCACCGTCATCAATGCCGATTCCATGCAGCTCTACCGTGACCTCCGCATCATCACGGCTCGTCCCACGCATGGCGATGAGACGCGCGTTCCGCATCGCCTTTACGGCCATGTCGATGCGGCCGTGAACTTCTCGGCCGGCGCCTGGGTGAGCGACGCGGTAAAGGCTCTCGAAGAGGCCCATGCCGAAGGCCGGCTCCCGATCTTCATCGGGGGGACCGGGCTCTATTTCAAGGCGCTGACGGCGGGTCTCTCTGCGGTGCCGCCGATCCCCGCCGAGGTCCGCGAGGACGTGCGCGCGCGGCTGGAGCGGAACGGCGTGGAGGCGCTGCATGCGGAACTCGCGCAGCGCGATTCCCGCGCGGCGGAGCGATTGAACCTGCGGGACCGCACCCGGATCGCACGCGCGCTCGAAGTGGTCGAGGCGACCGGCCGCTCGCTGCTCGACTGGCATCGCGAGGGCCAGCCGCCCTTGCTGCCAAAGGACAGTTTTCGCGCGGTGTTCCTCGCCCCCGAGCGCGACGAGCTCTATGCCCGCATCGACGCCCGCTTCGACGCCATGCTCGGCTCCGGCGCCTTGAGGGAGGTCGAGCGTCTCGCCGCCAGACACCTCGACCCGCTCTTGCCGGCCATGAAGGCCCATGGCGTGCCGGCCCTGATCCGGCATTTGCGCGGCGAGCTCAGCCTGGACGAGGCGGCAACGATCGGCAGGGCCGACACCCGTCACTACGCCAAGCGGCAATTCACCTGGTTCCGGCACCAATTGCCGGAGTTCGAATGGGTGAAGCCGGAGGAGGCGAGGGGCTGGCTTGCTGCCATCGTCAACGCGGCCCAGGACCCCGGATGACGCGCTTTTGTGCCGGCGCTCCCGCATTTACCGCTCGCCGAACTCCGGGAACATCGCTACACTGCCGAAATCGCGCGGGAACGACCGCTTTGCCTTGACATCGGGGCTTTGGTCGCTATGTTTCGCGCAACCTTTGGGAAGCCGAGCGTCCGTCATGCGCAACATTATTACCAAACTCCTTATCGCCGTCGTACCCAGGCACACCGCCGGGGGTGGCTAGCTGCCATCCACATGACAGGCGGTGTGCAGGGTCCCTCTTCGGGGCCTTTTTTATTTCCCGAACCCGACACGAACGAAGCCGCTGGCAACAGCGCATCCGGAGCAAGCCAATGAGCGACAAGAGCCACGATCCGAACCAGATGACCGGCGCCGCGATGATCGTCCGCGCGCTCATCGATCACGGCGTGACCGACATTTTCGGCTATCCCGGCGGCGCGGTGCTTCCGATCTATGACGAGATCTTCCAGCAGAGCGAGGTCCAGCACATCCTGGTCCGCCACGAGCAGGGTGCGGGCCATGCCGCAGAAGGCTATGCGCGCTCGACCGGCAAGCCGGGCGTTGCGCTGGTGACTAGCGGCCCCGGTGCCACCAACATGGTGACGCCGCTGACCGACGCGCTGATGGATTCGATCCCGCTGGTGTGTATTTCCGGCCAGGTGCCGACGCATCTGATCGGCAACGACGCGTTCCAGGAATGCGACACGGTCGGCATCACGCGTCCCTGCACCAAGCACAACTGGCTGGTGCGCGACGTCAATGATCTCGCAAAAGTGCTGCACGAAGCCTTCTACGTCGCCACCACGGGCCGTCCGGGCCCGGTGCTGGTCGACGTGCCCAAGGACGTGCAGTTCGCCACCGGCACCTATCATCCGCCGCGCAAGTCCGACGTGCACCGCTCCTACGCGCCGCGCGTGAAGGGCGATGCGACGCAGATCCGCAAGGCCGTGTCGCTGCTGGCGAACGCCAAGCGTCCCGTGATCTACAGCGGCGGCGGCGTGATCAATTCCGGCCCTGAAGCCACCAAGCTGTTGCGCGAGCTGGTCGAGGTCACCGGCTTTCCGATCACCTCGACGCTGATGGGCCTCGGTGCCTATCCGGCGTCGGGCAAGAGCTGGCTCGGCATGCTCGGCATGCACGGCACTTACGAAGCCAACATGACCATGCATGATTGCGACGTCATGCTGTGCGTCGGCGCGCGCTTCGACGACCGCATCACAGGCCGTGTCGATGCGTTCTCGCCGAATTCGAAGAAGATCCACATCGACATCGATCCGTCCTCGATCAACAAGAACATCCGGGTCGACGTGCCGATCATCGGCGATTGCGGCAACATCCTCGGTGACATCCTCCAGGTGTTCAAGGCCGAGGCGAAGAAGCCCGACATCAAGGCGTGGTGGCAGCAGATCGCGCAGTGGCGCGCCCGCAACTCGCTCTACTACAAGAAGAGCAACGACATCATCCTGCCGCAACATGCGATCCAGAGCCTGTTCGAGGCGACGCGCGGCAGGGATACATACATCACGACCGAAGTCGGCCAGCACCAGATGTGGGCGGCGCAGTTCTTCGGCTTCGAAGAGCCGCACCGCTGGATGACGTCGGGCGGTCTCGGCACCATGGGCTACGGCCTGCCGGCTGCGGTCGGCGTGCAGGTCGCGCATCCCGACAGCCTCGTCATCGACATCGCGGGCGACGCCTCGGTGCAGATGACGATGCAGGAGATGTCGACGGCGGTTCAGTATGAGCTGCCGATCAAGATCTTCATCCTGAACAACCAGTACATGGGCATGGTGCGGCAATGGCAGCAGTTGCTCCACGGCAACCGGCTGTCGCATTCCTACTCGGAGGCGCTGCCGGATTTCGTCAAGCTCGCGGAAGCCTATGGCGGCGTCGGCATCCAGGTGCACAAGCCCGGTGATCTCGACGGCGCCATCCAGGAGATGATCTCGGTCAAGCGCCCGGTGCTGTTCGACTGCCGCGTCGCCGCGCTCGAAAACTGCTTCCCGATGATCCCCTCCGGCAAGGCGCACAACGAGATGCTGTTGCCTGAGCAGGCCAACGACGAGGCCACGGCCAAGGCGTTCGCCGGCGGCAAGGCGCTGGTGTGACGCCATGTTCGACCTGACGGAGCTCGAGCGCGCGCATGCGATCGTGGGGCAGGCGGTGCCGGCAACGCCGGCACGCGGCTGGCCTTTGCTCGCCGGGCGACTCGGCACCGAAGTCGTGGTCAAGCACGAGAACCACACGCCGATCGGCGCCTTCAAGGTGCGCGGCGGGCTGGTCTATCTCGATCGGCTGAAGCGCGAGCGGCCGAACATTCCGGGCATCATCTCGGCGACGCGAGGCAATCACGGCCAGAGCCTGGCGTTTGCCGCGAGCCGCCACGGCGTGCCGGCGGTGATCTACGTGCCATCAGGCAACTCGGTCGAGAAGAACAGAGCGATGAAGGCGTTTGGCGCCGAGCTCGTCGAGCATGGCGAGGACTTTCAGGCCGCGCGCGAGGAAGCCGAGCGCCGCGCGCAGTTCGCGGGCCTTCATATGGTGCCGTCGTTCCACCCGGACCTGGTGCTGGGCGTTGCAACCTACGCGCTCGAACTGTTTCGCTCTGCGCCCGATCTCGGCATTCTCTACGTGCCGATCGGGCAGGGCTCCGGCATCTGCGGCTGCATCATGGCGCGCGACCTGCTCGGCCTGAAGACCGAGATCGTCGGCGTGCAGTCAACGGAAGCACCGTCCTATGCGCTGTCATTCGCGGCAGGCCAAATCGTGACGACCGAGACGGCCAATACGCTCGCGGACGGCATGGCGACGCGCATTCCTGATGCGAATGCGCTCGCGCTGATCCGCAAGGGCGCCTCGCGCATTGTGCAGGTCACCGATGCTGAGGTTGCGGCCGCGATCCGTGCGTACTGGACCGATACGCATAATCTCGCCGAAGGCGCCGGCGCCGCCGCGCTCGCCGCGGCGCTTCAGGAAAAGACCAAACTGTCGGGCAAGCGCGTCGGTCTCGTGCTGTCCGGCGGCAATATCGATTTCGATCTGTTCCGCCGTTGGGTCGGAACGGACGCGCTCGCGATGGCGTGAAGAAGAGACAAGAGGGGACGACAATGAACCAGCCCGCATCCGCCTATTTCATCGAGGAGCGTCACGATCCCAACGAGACGCATACGCTCTCGGTGCTCGTGCAGAACGAGCCAGGCGTGCTCGCGCGCGTGATCGGCCTGTTCTCGGGCCGCGGCTACAACATCGAGAGCCTCACGGTGTCGGAGACCGAGAGCCAGAAGCATCTCTCGCGCATCACCATCGTCACCACGGGCACGCCGATGGTGATCGAGCAGATCAAGCACCAGCTCGACCGCATGATCCCGGTCTACCGCGTCGTCGACATGACCCAGACCAAGCGCTCGATCGAGCGCGAGCTGGCGATGGTCAAGGTGCGCGGGCAGGGCGAGCACCGCGTCGAGGCGCTGCGGCTGGCGGATGCGTTCCGCGCGCGCGTGATCGACGCCACCACCGAGAGCTTCGTGTTCGAGATCACAGGCAATACCGACAAGATCAACCAGTTTATCGACCTGATGCGCCCGCTCGGCCTTGTCGAGGTGTCGCGCACCGGCGTTGCCGCGATCGGCCGCGGGCCTGAAGGGATGTGAACCATGCTGGCGCGCGACTGGTACTATAACGAGCGGAACCGGATGGGCATCGGCCCCACGGTGGCGTCGATCTATGACGCCCACGACGATGCCGATCTGCGCGCGCGCGCCGCGCTGAAAATGCTGGGCGTACAGCGGGGCTGGCGGATTGCCGATATCGGCTGCGGCAACGGTGTGCTCGCGACCGAAGCGTCGCTGATGGGCGCGCAGGTCGATGCCATCGACATCTCGCCCGCCATGCTGGCGCTCGCCGAGATTTACGCGCGGGACCGCAAGGCCAAGGTCGCGACGCAGTCGGCCGGCCTGCTCAGCTTCGCCTACCAGGCGGAATCCTATGATCTCATCGTCAGCGAGTTCACGCTGCATCATTTGCCGGATTTCTGGAAGGCGGTTGCGATGTCGCGGATTTTTCGCGCGCTCAAGCCGGGCGCGACCTTCTATCTGCGCGACATTGTCTACGCCTCGATGCCTGACGCGATCGAGCGCGACGTCGAGCAATGGGCCGATTGCCAGATCAAGAACCACGATTTTTCGCGCGAGAGCGTCGTCACGCACATGCGCGATGAATATTCCACCTTCGGCTGGGTGATGGAGCGGATGCTGACCGACGTCGGCTTCACGCTGGTCTCGGCCGACTACCACGCCCCGATGCACGGCACTTATTTGCTGCGGAAACCGAAAGCCGGCGAGCAAGGCTAGACCAGAACAACAGGGCTGCACGATAAGGCAGAGCCGAGAACAACAATGAAGCCGGCCGACATCCTCATCGCCCTCGTGGTGGCGATCATCTGGGGGCTTGCCTTCGTGGCGAGCCGGATCGCGCTCGACGAGCTTTCGCCGGAGTTGATGACGGCGATGCGCTTTTCCATTGCCGCGGTGCCGTGCTTGTTCATTCCCAAGCCCAAAGTTGCCTGGTCGCTCTTGGTCGCGATCAGTTTTACGCTGTTCCTCGGCCAGTTCCTGAGCCAGGCCTATGGCATCGCCCATGGCGTGCCGGTCGGGCTCACCAGTGTCGTCGTGCAAAGCCAGGCGCTGTTCACGATCGGTTTCGCCGCGCTCGCATTCGGCGAGCGGCCGACGCCGGTACAGACGCTCGGCGTTGCCATCGCCGCAATTGGCCTTCTGATGATCTGCGGCACGGTCGGCTATGATTTCAGCCTTGCTGCGTTCGCGGTGCTGATGGTCTCGCCGGTCAGCTTCGCCGTCGGCAATCTGCTGCTGCGCGGCGCCCGCGGCGTGCCGATGTTCGATCTGTTCGCGTGGCTGTGCCTCGCCTCGGCCGTGCCGCTGTTCGTGCTGGCGCTGATCACCAATGGTCCCGCGCCGACGTGGACGTCGTTGAGCCACATTTCGTTGACGTCAGCTTTCTGCATGCTGGCGCTTGGCGCCGTCTCCACCAGCATCGCCTATTGGCTATGGGGCCGGCTGCTGCGCGATTATCCCGCAGCGCAAGTTGTGCCGTTCGCGCTGCTGGTGCCGTTCGTCGGCTCGGCTGCGTCCAGCATCGTGTTCGGCGAACGCTTCGGGCCGCTGCGCCTTGCCGGCATGCTGACCGTAATCGGCGGCATCGCGGTGATGGTGCTGGCGAAGCGCCCGCAAATCCAGCCGAAGACTGCGTGAGGTGAATATGGCCTATTCGCTCTTCTATGCCTTCCTCGCCTTCATGGTGGTGATGTACTTCACCCCCGGGCCGAACAACATCATGTTGCTGGCCTCCGGCCTGACGTATGGCTTCCGGCGCACCATCCCCCACATCGCCGGCATCGTGATCGGCTTTGCCTTCATGGTCGGCGCGGTCGGCCTCGGGCTCGGGACCGTGTTCCTGGCCTATCCGATCCTCCAGACCATCTTGAAGTATGCCGGTGCCGCCTACCTGATCTACCTCGCCGCAGTGATCGCCACGTCCGGTCCGACCACGCCGGGCGGCGATAGTGGCCGCGGCCCGATGACCTTCTGGGGCGCGGCCATGTTCCAGTGGATCAATGCCAAGGGCTGGGTGATCGTGATCGGCACCATCACCGCCTATGCGGCCATTGCCCAATTCCCGGTCAATATCGCGATCCAGACCGTGATCACCCTTTTGGTGGGCACGGTCTCCACCGTGGTGTGGGCCCTGTTCGGCACTGCCTTGCGGCCGGTGCTGACCTCCGAGCGTCTGGTCCGCGCCTTCAATATCCTGATGGCGCTGCTGCTGCTCGCCTCCCTCTACCCCGTTTTCATCGATGCATGATGTCGCGGATTTCCATGCAGAAACGGGTTTCCCTAAGGGCTGAAAATGCTCTAGACAGCCCCCGAAATCCGCAAAATTCACCCTTCGGACACTGACCATCGGCCGATTTTCGGCCCTCAACGAGGAAATGACCATGCGTGTTTATTACGATCGCGACGCCGACCTGAACCTGATCAAGGGCAAGAAGGTCGCCATCGTCGGCTATGGCAGCCAGGGCCACGCCCATGCGCTCAACCTCAAGGACTCCGGCGTCAAGGACGTGGCCATTGCGCTGCGCAAGGACTCGGGCTCGGTCAAGAAGGCGGAAGCTGCCGGCTTCAAGGTGATGGAAGTCGCCGAAGCCGCCAAATGGGCCGACCTCGTCATGATGCTGACCCCGGACGAACTCCAGGGCGATATCTATCGCGAGCACCTGCACGACAACATGAAGAAGGGCGCCGCCCTGGTGTTCGCGCACGGCCTCAACGTTCACTTCAACCTGCTCGACCCGCGCGCCGACCTCGACGTTCTCATGATCGCGCCGAAGGGCCCCGGCCACACGGTGCGCTCCGAATACCAGCGCGGCGGCGGCGTGCCCTGCCTGATCGCGATCGCCAAGGACGTCTCGGGCAACGCCCATGACCTCGGCCTGTCCTACGCTTCGGCCGTCGGCGGCGGCCGCGCCGGCATCATCGAGACCACCTTCAAGGAAGAGTGCGAGACCGACCTGTTCGGCGAGCAGGTCGTGCTCTGCGGCGGTCTGGTCGAGCTGATCAAGGGCGGCTACGAGACCCTGGTCGAAGCCGGCTACGCGCCGGAGATGGCCTATTTCGAGTGCCTGCACGAAGTGAAGCTGATCGTCGACCTGATCTATGAAGGCGGCATCGCGAACATGAACTACTCGATCTCCAACACCGCCGAATACGGCGAGTACGTCACCGGCCCGCGCATCGTCACCGCCGAGACCAAGGCCGAGATGAAGCGCGTTCTCGCCGACATCCAGGGCGGCAAGTTCGCCCGCGACTGGATGCTCGAGAACAAGGTCAACCAGACCTCGTTCAAGGCGACCCGCGCCAAGCTCGCCCAGCACCCGATCGAGGAAGTCGGCGCCAAGCTGCGCGACATGATGCCCTGGATCAAGAAGGGCGCGCTGGTCGACAAGTCGAAGAACTAAGCTTTGCGTCCCGAACGCAGCGCAGCATCCGGCGGCCTCCACGCGCGTCTTTGACGATGCGTTGCGGATCCGGGGGCCGTGCCGGTCGCTCGCCGCGAACCGGTCCTACTTTGAGGCGCACCGCGGCTGCGGTGCGCCTCGTTCGTTAGACCCCTGGTGCGAAGGATATTGCTGGCCTGCAGGTCGGTATTTAAATGCCGCCAATTCGCGGCTCTATTGCATAAAACCCGCGTATCTACGGTGATTGGTCGGAAGCGGGCGATCAACGGAATCTTAGCATTGCGGAGCGACGGTGAGCCGTCCGCTCCAACGAAAATGTGCAATGCTCGAAGCTTGGCGAAAATTGGCTCGGTCGCCGGGATCGTCCGTGACGATCCTGGGTCTGCTGTTTTCGGCAGTCATCGTTGCGTTGCCGCTCGTTGATTTCGTCACCCGCTATCGGGAAGCCCTCGCATCGGCACAAACCGACGCGGCCAACCTCGCTGCCATTCTGGCCGAGCACGCCGCGGTGACGTTTGAAGACATCGATCGCGTGCTGCTGGAGGCCGAGGCGATCCGCAAGGAAAGTCTATCCGGAAAATATGCCAGTCCGGGCGCGGCCAACGCCGCGTTGCGTCAACTCGCCAGGCGCTCTTCCATTCTCGTCGCGGTTGGCTGGACCGACGCTTCGGGAGAGGTCGTCGCGCATTCCTACGATCATACGCCCGCGCGCAGCAACATTTCCGAGATGTCGCACTTTATCGCTCACCGCGACAACGTTGCCAGCGGCCTGTTTGTTGCTCCTCCCTATCGTTCTGCCGTCAACGGCAAATGGTTCAGCGCGGCCTCGCGCCGGCTCAGCAATCCCGACGGAAGCTTTGCGGGGATCGTGACCGCACCGCTGGACCAATCGTACCTTTTGAAAATCTATCGCACGCTCGATCTCGGCGGTGACGGCTCCGTCGTTCTGCTCCACCGCAATGGGCGAGTTCTGGCGCGGGTACCGGAGGAGAAGGACATCCTCGGCAAGTCGGTTGCCGGCGGCCCGCTGTTCACCCGGTATCTGCCGCTGGCCGAAGCGGGCTCCTATGAGCTGACGAGTCCAATTGATGGCATCGCCCGCGTCGCCGGTTACAAGGCGGTCAGTGGTCTGCCGCTCGTCATGGTCGTGACCTACACCCGCAGCCACGTGTTGCAGCCATGGTACCGGCATCTCTATCTCTTCGGCCCGCTGGCGGCCGCGATCGTCGTCATTATCCTGGTTGGCACTTGGCTGCTGCGGCGGCAGACCTCCACTCTTGCCGAGACGAATGCGCGTTTCGACGCCGCGTTGAGCAACATGCCCCATGGGCTCAGCATGTTCGATGCGGACGAGAAGCTCCTGATTGCCAACAGCCGTTACCGCGAGATCTATGAGCTCACGGAGGCGCAGGTGAAGCGGGGCACCCCGCTCCGCGACATCGTCCGCGGCTACAACACGGCGGAAGGCGATCTGGATCTCGAGGAATTCCTGGAGGGTGCAAAGCGACGGGCGCAGCGGATCGTCACGCTCGCCGATGGTCGCATCATCGCGATCCTGCGCACGCCGATGCAGAACGGCGGCTGGGTCGCGACCCATCAGGATATCACGGAGAAGCGGCGCGACGAGACGCTGCTGGCCGAACATGCCGCCGAGCTGAAGCTCATCAACACGCGCTTCGACGTCGCCATCAGCAACATGTCGCAGGGCCTGTGCCTGTTCGATGTGGACAAGAATCTCGTGATATCGAACAGCCGATATCAGCAGATGTATGATCTGCCGGACGAACTCGTCAGGCCCGGTACGCCACTGCAACGGATATTGCAGCACTATGCCGATCGCGGCGAAGCTGACCAGAACCTGACGGTCAATCAGCATCTCCAGAGGATGCCAAACCAGCGCCAGCAGGACTATCAACTGAAAAACAGCCGCCAGATCCTGATCCAGCGCAAGCCGCTGCCGGACGGCGGCTGGGTCGCGACGCATGAAGACGTCACCGAGCAGAGGCGCGGCGAGCAAATGCTCGCCGAGAAAGCCGCTGAACTGGAGGCCATCAACCTTCGCTTCGATGCCGCCCTCAACAACATGTCCCAGGGGCTTTGCCTGTTCGACGCGGATCAAAGGATCGTGGTCTCGAACGCACGCTACGGGGAGATCTATCACCTCGGCAGCGATCAGATAACACCAGGTACCTCGCTGGCACAGATCCTCGACTATCGCCGCGAGCAGGGCACCCATTTCGCCGACGTCGCACCGGATGTCTATCGCAAGCAGAACGTGAAGCAACTGAGCGAAATCCGTGAACTTGCGGACGGGCGGGTGGTCGCGATCGCGCGGCACATGATGCCCGGCGGCGGCTGGCTCACGACCCACGAGGACATCACGGACCGTGCGAGAAACGAGAAGCGGATCGCGTTCCTGGCGCAGCACGACCTGCTCACGGGTCTGGCGAACCGCGCCGTGTTCTCCGAGAAGCTCGACGAGGCGGCGAGGCGGCTCGAGCGGCACGGCTCGACATTCACCGTCCTGATGCTCGACCTCGACAGGTTCAAGGCCGTCAACGATACGCTCGGTCACGCCGCGGGCGACCAGCTGCTGGTCGAAGTGGCGCGGCGATTGCAGTCGTCGCTTCGGGATACCGACGTGCTGGCGCGCCTTGGCGGGGACGAATTTGCGATCATCCAGGAGAACGAGAAGAATCAAAGCGAAGGCGCGATTGGCCTGGCGCTGAGGATCATCGACCTGATCGAGCAACCCTTCGATCTCGGTGGCAATCGGGTCAGCGTCGGGACCAGCATCGGAATTGCCCTCGCGCCGGAGCATGGCTCAGATGCCGAAGCCTTGCTCAAGAAGGCCGACATCGCGCTCTACGCCACAAAGTCGGCCGGCCGGAACGACTACCGTATCTTCCAGAGCGACATGACCGAATCCGCTGACACGAAGAAGTCGATGGAAGTCGAGCTGCGGGAAGCGATGGCTCGCGACGAATTCGAGTTGCACTATCAACCGGTGATCGATGCACGGACCCGCGCGATAAGCGGGGTGGAAGCCTTCGTGCGTTGGCATCATCCGTCAAAGGGCGTGCTGGCGCCCGAACAGTTCATGGGAACGGCCGAGTCGGCGGGGCTGCTGCTGCCTCTTGGAGAATGGATTCTGCGTCAGGCGTGCCTGGACGCTGCCGCCTGGCCCGCGCATGTCAGGATCGCTGTCAACGTCAGCGCCGCTCAGTTGCACAAGGGTAACTTTTTCGATGTGGTGCTGTGCGCCTTGGTCGAGACCGGCCTGTCGCCTGAGCGGCTTGAGCTGGAGGTTCCCTCGGGCGCGGTGCTCGACGGGAATCCGGCGGCCCAGCTGCTCGCGATGCGGCAGCTGAAGAATCTCGGCGTCTCGATCGTGCTTGACGATTGCGGCATGGGGTATTCGGCGGCCAGCTTTCTTCAGGGGTTCCCGTTCGACAAGATCAAGATCGATCGGTCGATCGTGCAGGGATGCACGACCCGAAGGGATTGCGCGGCGGCGGTCGCGTCGGCGATCGCCCTCGCCAATGGTCTCGATATCGCAACGGTCGCGAAGGGGGTCGAAAGCCGGGAGCAGTTCGAAAGTCTGCGCGCGACGGGCGTGGATTTCGCTCAGGGCTATCTGTTCGGGCGTCCCGTGCCCTGTTCCGACGTCGATTTCGACATGACGATTTCAGCGGCGCAGCATGTCGCCTGAGCAGGCCGCCTTGAAGCATTCGGGATGAAGGCAATGGGCATGCAGGACAGTCTGATCGAGCAGCTCGAAGGAGCTCTGGCGAGCAAGGAGCTGTCCAAGCGCGCCGAAGTCCTGCGACACGTCACCGACCTCTTCGTGTTCGGTTCGGGCAAATTCACGGGCGAGCAGATCGAATTGTTCGACCAGGTCATGAGCAAGCTCGTCGAGACGATCGAGCTCTCCGCTCGCGTCGCCTTCGGAAGCAGGCTGGCCAGGCTGCCTGATGCTCCCGGCAGGACGATCCGCCTGCTGGCGTTCGACGACGCCATCGACGTCGCCGCGCCTGTTCTGGAGCACTCATCGCGTCTCGACGAAGCGACCTTGGCGGAGAACGCGCGGACCAAAAGCCAGGATCACCTGCTGGCCATCGCCGGACGCAGCCAGTTGAGCGAGCCTGTGACCGACGTCCTGCTCGAACGTGGCAACAACGAGGTTGCCGCGCGGACCGCCGGCAACCGCGGCGCAAGATTCTCGACCCAGGGAATGTCCACGCTCGTCAGGAGGGCACGGGACAACGGCGCGCTTGCCATGTGCATCTGGTCTCGCCCCGATATCCCGCGCGAGACCCTGCTGAAATTGTTCGGCCAGGCGTCCGAGTTGGTGAGGCGCAAGCTCGAGGTGGCCGATCCTCGCCAGGCTGCGCAGATCCGTGGCGCCGTCTTGCAGGCCTCCGACGAACTTCAGACGACGGCGCGGGCGGGGTCCGGCGAACATGCCCAGGCGTTGGCCGATGTTCGCTCGATGCATTCACGGGGAATGCTCGACGAGGCGCGCTTGCTGGGCTTCGTCGAGGAACGGTCCTTCGACAGAACCGCGGTCGCGCTGTCGCTGATGTGTGATCTGCCCATCGGGGTGATCGAGCGTGCGCTGGTCAACGGCGAGCCTGAACAGCTCCTCATCCTCGCCCGGGCCATCGGGCTGTCCTGGGAAACCACCAAGGCGATGCTGAGATTTCAGGGCGGTCCCGATGACGTCACGCGCGAGCGGTCGGATACGTGCTTTGCAAGCTTCCTGCGGCTGAAGCCGAGCACCGCGAAGGCGGCGCTCCAGTTCTACCGGCTTCGCGAGCGGGCGAGCCAGACTCCTGCGCATTAAGAGCGCGATGAGATCAGGATGAGCCGTCATCGCGCTTTCGGCGCGGTGATGGACGGGTCGGTTTGGATGGCAAACCAAAAATTAAACTTCCACGTGTAGATTTTGCGTGAGGCGGTTCGGCCTGCTCCTTTCGAAGCTTTGGCACTTCATTCAAATTCTTCGGCCAGCGCAGCAGAGTCTGAACCCGAAGAACTGACGCTTAAAGCACATTCTTGGTATCGCCTCGTTTCTGAGGCTTTCGCGCCTCTCACCGAACCCCAAAAGCTCAGCGTGTTCAGAGTCAAGGATTCGGCTCTTCATCTGCCCTCTCATCTCGCGTTGATGCCAGCGACGTGAACTTCGTGCGGCGAATCGTCTTAAGAGCTGACGCCTGACGTGGTTTCTTGCGGATCGTCGCATGCGCAAAAATCCCAAGCGCGTGGTCGACCGCATCATCGCCAAGCGTCTCGGGCTGCTGCCGCAGGGCTGATCGACGTTCAGCCCGCCTCGGCCGTCCGTCCGCGGGGATGTGCCGCCATCGCGATCAGCCGCAGCGCCATCACGGCGAGCAGCGGAACGAGGAAGGCGGCATAAAGCGGCACCGCGGGCACGCGCTTGCCGAACGACACCATGAACTGAAACCAGAGGTAATAGCCGCCTGTGAGATGCAGCGCGCGCCAGGCGTGCGGTCCGAGCAGCGCGGCGGTGCGGTCGAATGAGGTCGCGCTCATGGCGATGATAATCGCATAGCCGATGCCGCCGAAGATGAAGGAGGCAGCCGAGGTCGCCTCCGCAAAGCCGGCCGGATCCATGTTGGCGAACGTGATGATCGCAACGGCGTGGATGGCGTGGGAGGCGGCAAAGCTCAAGCCCAAATAGCGGCGGTTACGGCGCTGCCAGCGCGTCCAGGCGTTGGGCCACAGCCGGGCCAGCGCCGCGGCGCTGAAGGCAAGGCAGAACAGCAGCAGCGAGCTGCGCGCCGTGAAGCGGATCACCATCCGCACGCCCTCGGTCTCGAACTGCCGCATCGCGGCAATCCACAGGCTGAGTGCGATCAGGCTCAGGGTGAGGGTGGCGAGCAGCCGCCAGCCTTCGAACCAGCTTTGACGTCGTGACATGGCAATTTCCTCCAACATGTAATCGCTGATTACATTTGGTCGTGGCTGCCCGGTCAACGGTGTAATCGCTGCTTACATTCACGTTCAGGTGATGTTAGGAAGCTCCATGTCCGCCCGACAGCCGGCCAAGCCGCGCGCTCGCCGCAACACCTCTGAAGCGCGGCCCTATCACCACGGCGACCTCCGCCGCGTGTTGATCGATGCTGCGCTGCAACTGGCGGCGGAGGGGGCCGAAATCTCGGTGCGCGAGGCCGCACGCCGGGCCGCGGTTTCGCCGGGGGCACCGTTCCGGCACTTTCCCAACCGCGATGCCCTGATCGCGGCGGCGGCCGAGGAGGCGCAACGGCGCTTTCGTGCCGAGATTGATGCGACGCTGGGCGATGCTCCCGCCACCAACGCTCTGGCTCGCTTCCGCGCGTTTGGCCTTGCTTACCTGCGCTGGGCGATGCGCAACCCCGCCCATTTCGAGATCATCTCCACGGGCCGCTACTTCGCCCATGGCAGCTCCGCCGAGCTGACGCGCGACAACGCAGAGCTGGCTGCGATGACCGAGCAAATGCTCACTGACGCGGCCGAGCAGGGCCTGCTGCGCTCGACCGACCTCAAGCGCATCCAGATCGCCGGCCGTGCCCTGGTCTATGGTTTTGCCCGGATGAATCTGGACGGCCACTTTCCGCGCTGGGGCGTGGAGGAGGCGGAGATTGAGCGGATGGCCGAAGGGGTGATCGACCTGTTCATCGCCGGGATCGCCAAACGCTAGTGTCGCCGGCCGTACGACCCGTTCGCCGCGTACTAACATTATGCGAAGGTCGGACCGGGACACGCGTTGCTTGTCCGTGACCATTCAATTACAGTTTTATGACACGGTGCAGGCTTTCCGGCTGCGCCGAACGCCGCAGGCCGGCCGCGGCTTGGCATTTTCCGCGCCGGACCAGCTGTTGCGTGTCGTCGATGGCGTCCGCGCCTAATCCAGGTCCTTCTGCCACCACCGCCGTTCTGGCGAGCGTTGCTGCGCTCGGCATCTGGCGGCTGCTCGCGGTTGCCGCACCGCATCTGGCAGCGCTTGCGCTGATGTACGAGACCGAGACCGACTTTGGCTCGCGCCTCGCCTTCGTACTCGCCTGGGGCATCGTCAATTTCTTCTGGATCGCGCTGCTGCGGCGGCCGGCATTGTCGGGCGCGCTGTCGCTGACCTTGGTGGTCGTGCTGGTGCTGCTGTCGCGGCTCAAGCACGACGTCGTGCAGATGACGGTCAACTTCATCGACCTGATGATGATCGACCGCGACACCGTCGCGTTCCTGTTCACGATCTTCCCGAATTTGCGCTGGTCGGTGATAGGAGCCGGCTTCGTCACGCTGCCGCTGATGTATGCGCTATGGTGGCTCGATCCGTTTCGCATCCGCCGCCTGCCGGCGCTTGCCTCCATGCTCGCCTGTGTCGCCGCACTCGTCGGATATTCGCTCTATCATCCCGATGAGGCCTGGCGCGGCTATTACGACGACGGCTATCTCTCAAAATTCTTCCGCTCCGGCGTCAGCTCGGTGTCCGATTTCGCGCAATACGGCTTCATGGAATCGGCGGCCGCAACCAACGAGCGGCTCAACATGCCGCTGGTCGATGCCTGCCATCCCGCGGGCCGTCGGCCGAACATCATCATGATCCATGATGAATCGAGTTTTGATATCCGCGCCGCGCAGGGCATCAAGGTGCCCCAGGGCTATGGCAGCCACTTCAAATCCTGGGACGGCAAGCAGCGCACATTCCTCGCCGAGAGCAATGGCGGGCCGAGCTGGTTCACCGAATACAACGTGCTCGCCGGCCTCTCCTCGCGGTCGTTCGGGCGTTTCGCCTATTTCGTGACGCGCATCGCAACGGGCCGCGTCGAGCGCGGCCTGCCGCTGGCGCTACGCCGCTGCGGTTATGATACGATGTCGCTCTATCCCGCTTATGGCGGCTTTATGGCTGCGCGCAGCTTCCAGCTGACGACCGGCGTCGAACGCTTCCTCGACTCGAAAGACCTCGGCGCCAAGGATGTCGAGCCGGACTCTTTCTTCTACGACAAGGCGCTCCAGCTGATGGGTCAGCAGCCGCCGAACAAGCCGCTGTTCACCTTCATCTATCTCGGCGCCAATCATTTCCCTTGGGAGACACGCTTCCGCCCGGACCTGATGCCGAACTGGCGCGCACCGGGCAACGTGGCGTCCATCGACGAATATCTGCGCCGGCAAGCAATGAGCGCCGAGCAGTACAAGGCGTTCATTGCGGGCCTGAAGAAGAGTTTTCCGGGCGAGCCCTTCCTGATCGTGCGCTACGGCGACCATCAGCCCGAGTTCGCGCCTGCTATCCTCGAGCCCGGGCTCGACGAAGGCGCGATCGGCAAGAAGCTCGACGCCTACGACCCGCGTCTCTACGCCACCTATTATGCGATCGACGCCGTCAATTTCGAGCCGGTGAAGAGCGATGCCGTGATGGACACCGTCGACGGTCCGTACCTGCCGCTGGTGATCCAGGAAGCCGCCGGCATTCCGCTCGACCCGTCCTTCGCCGAGCAGAAGGAGATCATGCTTCGCTGCAAGGGCATCTTCTACGGCTGCAAGGACGGCGCGGAGGCGCGGCGGCTGAATCGGCTGCTGATCAATGCCGGGATGATCCGGGGGCTGTAGTTTCTATCACCGTCATCCTGAGGCGCCGGAGCGAAGCGGAGGCCTCGAAGGATGCACGGCCCGGCTGCATCGAGGCCGTTCATCCTTCGAGGCTCCGCACGCGCTGCTTCGCAGCGCACGCCTCGCACCTCAGGATGACGGGTCGCGCAGTGGTCCCGTTACTTACCCACCTTCTCCCACAGCCACTTCGCCACCGCATCCGGTGACGAATTCGCATCATTGCTTGCAGCGCGCAGGTTTGCCTCGCGCATCGTGGCGATGTCGATCTTGCCGAGCAGCGGCTTGAGCGCGGCCTGCAATCGCTCGTCGCCGCCGCGCTTCGGCGCAAGCAGCAGGATCGCGTCATAGGGCGGGATTGCGTGCCTGGGATCGTCGAGCGCGACGAGGTCGTATTTCGCGATCAGGCCGTCGCTGGTGTAGCCGGCGATGACGTCGACCTCGCCGCTGGCGACCGCCGCATACATGAAATCCGGCTGCATCTGGCGCTGGCCGCGGAACTGCAGGCCATAGGCCTTTTGCAGCGCCGCCCATTCCGGCCGGGAGAAGAACTCGTAGTCGCCGGCGATCGACATCGTTGAGGTGTGTGCGGCGAGATCGGCGATGCTGCGGATGCCGAGTGCCTCGGCGCGCTTCCTCGGCATCACCAGCGCATAGGCGTTCTCGAAGCCGAGCTCGCCGAGCATCGTGATGTTGTCCCTGGCGAGCGTCGTCTTCAGACCCGTGAGCAGCTCGGCGCGCGGCTTGATGTCGCTGCGGTGCAGCTGGTTGGCCCAGAGCGTGCCGGAATAATCGACATAGAGATCGACATCGCCGGCCTTCAGCGCCTCGAAGATCACGCTGGAGCCGAGGCCCGATCTGGCCGTGGCGGAGAGACCGGCTGCCTGGAGGCGGTCCCTCAGCAGCGCCGACAGCACATATTGCTCGGCAAACGTCTTGGCGCCGACGACATAGCTCTGCGACGAACGGCCCATCGTCGGTACCAGCGTTGCCGCGACCAGCGCCGCGATGCCGATCGCGCCGAGCGCGGTGCGCGTGCGGCTGCGGTGACGCAGCCCGCTCTCGATCAAGCCGAGCAGCTGATCGACGGCGAGGGCCAGCAGGGCCGAGGCAAAGCAGCCGAACAGCACGAACACCCAGTTCTGGGTCTGAAGCCCCGCAAAAATGTAATTGCCGAGGCTGGTCTGCCCGATCGGGGTCGACAACGTGGCGGTGCCGATCACCCACACCGCGGCGGTGCGGATGCCCGCCATCATCACCGGCAGCGCCAGTGGCAGCTCGACCATCATCAGCGACTGCAGCGCGGTCATGCCGACGCCCTTGGCGGCCTCGATCAGAGCGGGATCGATGCCGTTGAGCCCGGTGATGCCGTTGCGCAGCACCGGCAGCATCGAATAGAGCGCCAGCGCCAGCATCGCCGGCAGGAAGCCGAAGGCGGAGAAGGACACGCCGAACCAGGCGAGTGTCACCGAGGCCGCCGCGAGCAGCAGCGGATAGAACAGCGCGAGCAGCGCCAGCCCAGGCACAGTCTGCACGATGCTGGCGAGTGCGAGCAGGACTGCGCGCGGCGCCGGGCGGTTGCGTGTCAGGATCGCGAGCGGCAGGCTGATGGCGAGGCCAAGCGCGAGTGCGGCAAGACTCACCCGCACATGGTTGCCGAGATAATCGGGCAAATGCGACAGCGCCTCGCCCCAGCGCGGATCGGCGAAAAAGCTCATGCCGCACCGCTCTGCGGCAGCAGCGCGTTCAGCCGCTCGACCTGGCGCCGCGGCGTGCGCAACAGCTCGAGTACGTAGCTGTCGCTGCTCTTCGAAAGCTCCGCCGGCGTGCCCTGCGCGAGCAGCTGTCCAGCGCGCATCACCGCGATGCGGTCGGCGAGCAGGATCGCCTCCGTCATGTCATGCGTGATCATGACCGTGGTCAGACCCAGGCTGCGGTGCAGCGAACGATAGTCATCGCCAAGCGCATCGCGGGTGAGCGGATCGAGCGCGCCAAAGGGCTCGTCCATCAACACGATGCGGGGTTTTGCCGCCAGCGCCCGCGCCACGCCGACGCGTTGGCGCTGGCCGCCGGAGAGCGCTTCCGGCAACCGATCGCGATGCGCGCCACGGTCGAGCTGCACCAGCTCCAGCAACTCGTCGACGCGTGTTGTGATGGCTCCCGCCGGCTCGCCCAGCAGCTTTGGCGTGATCCCGATATTGTCGGCGACGCTCAGATGTGGAAACAGCCCGCCGCTCTGGAAGACGTAGCCGATCCGCCGCCGCAGCGCGACCGGGTCGACGCTTCGGACGTCCTCGCCTTCGACCGTGATGCTGCCGCCATCGGCCTCGATCAGCCGGTTGGCCAGCCGCAGCAGCGTGGTCTTGCCCGAGCCCGAGCCGCCGACGATGGCCACAAACTCGCCCTCGGCGATGTCGAGCGACACATCGTCCACGGCCTTGAGCAGGCCGAAGTTTTTAGTGACGTGGTCATAGCCAATCATCGGCCTGGGCGGCATCGGGCGGGGGCTCGCTTCGTTGACCCGCCCGTGGAGGGTGGGGGTGACGAGGCCCATGCCTAGCACGCTTGGCGGCTTGATTGAACTTGGCCGCGCGAGCGGCTAAGGGATCGGGCCAAGTTCGGAGGGAACACATGACAACGCCCACGGCAGTGGCGCTGGAAGATGCCAAGGTTGCGTTCCGTTTGGGGGACGACCGGGTCTATACGGCGGTGGAGAAGGCGCATCTTTCGGTGGCGCAGGGCGAGTTCGTCGCCATTGTCGGGCCGACCGGCTGCGGGAAATCGACGCTACTCAACGTCGCGGCCGGCCTGCTCAAGCCCGCCGCCGGCAGCGTCAAGATTTTTGATCAGCCGCTCGCGGGGCTGAACCCGGACGCCGGCTATTTGTTCCAGGCCGATGCGCTGTTTCCCTGGAAGACCGCGCTCGACAATGTCGCGATCGGGCTCGAGATCAAGGGCACGCCACGTGCCGAGGCGCTGCCGCGAGCCCAGAAATGGTTGACGTCGGTGGGCCTGGGCGCCTTCGCGGGTCGCTATCCGCATATGCTCTCCGGCGGCCAGCGCAAGCGCGTGGCGCTGGCGCAGGTGCTGATCCGCGATCCAAAAATCCTGCTGATGGACGAGCCGTTCGGGCCGCTCGATGCGCAGACCCGCCAGGTGATGGGCAATCTGCTGCTCGACTTGTGGAATGCCGACCGCAAGGCCGTGCTGTTCGTGACCCACGATCTCGAAGAAGCGATCGCGCTGGCCGACCGTGTCGTGATCATGTCGGCCGGACCGTCCTCGCGTATCATCGGCGACTGGCGCGTCACGCTGCCGCGTCCGCGCGACATCTTTGAGGTGCGGCTCGACAAGGAGTTCCACGCGCTCCATCGCGAGATCTGGAGCGTGCTCAAGGACGAGGTCATGAAGGGTTACGCGCAATCCACGCAAGCGGCGGAGGCGGTCTGATGTCGCGCGTGACGCTGCTCGCGCTGCAAGTCCTGGTCGCCGTTGTCTGCCTTGTGCTTTGGCAGTTCTTTGCGAGCGTCCCGGTGTTTGGAAAAATCCTGCTGCCGCCGTTCTTCTTCTCCAATCCGGTCGACGTGTTCGCCCAGATCGTGAAGTGGTTCTCGTCGGGCGTGATCTGGAAGCATCTCGGCATCACGCTGACGGAATCGATCCTCGCCTTCGTGATCGGATCGGCCGGCGGTGTGTTGATCGGCTTCTGGTTCGCGCGCCAGCCGTTGGTCGCTGCCGTGTTTGATCCCTACGTGAAGATGGTCAATGCGCTGCCGCGCGTCGTGCTCGCGCCGATCTTCGCGCTGTGGCTCGGCCTCGGCATCTGGTCCAAGGTCGCGCTCGGCGTGACGCTGGTGTTCTTCATCGTCTTCTTCAACGTCTATCAGGGCGTGAAAGAAGTCAGCCGCACCGTGCTCGACAACGGCCGCATGCTCGGCATGAGCGAGCGGCAATTGATGCGGCACGTCTATTGGCCGTCGGCGCTGTCGTGGATGTTCTCGTCGCTGCACACCTCGGTCGGCTTCGCCGTGGTCGGTGCAGTCGTCGGCGAATATCTGGGATCGGCGGCAGGGCTCGGTTATCTCATTCAGCAGGCCGAGGGCATCTTCGACGTCGCCGGCGTATTCGCCGGCATGTTCGTGCTCTCGGCCTTCGTCATCCTGATCGATTTTGGCGTGACGCTGGTGGAACGCAGGCTGTTGGTCTGGCGGCCGACCGCGTCGGACGGGCGCGGCTGAAAGCAATGGGGCCCGCGCGTCGGCGCGAGCCCCGATAGCGTAAAGCCTCAATCCAGCAGCTTGGTGTCATCAGGTGCCTGCGGCGGGGTCTTGATCGCGATCGCCTTGACCTGTCCGCTGATCGGCTTGGTGCCGCCATGCGGCGTGCCCTTGGGAATGATGACGAGGTCGCCGGGCTTCACCGTCACTTCCTTGTCGCCGAGCCAGATCGTCCCGGTTCCGTCCAGGATGTACTGGATCTCGTTGGTGTTGGGATGCATGTGCTTGGGCACATTGCCGACCTGGATCGAGACGGTGGCGCCGTCGGCGCCCGCGAACATTTTTGAGCGGTAGCCGACATTGTTGGCGGGCCCGAGCGCATCGCCCTCCATCTCGCCGGTGTGGATGATCTGCGCAGTGACGTTCTCGGCGGCGAGCGCCGGCCGGAGCAGCTGGTTCGCGCCGCATCCGGCGACAAAGGCGGCGGCGATCGACAGTCCGGCAGCAAGGTGATTCATGGATGATCCTCCCCATCAAAGATTGTTGTTGTGCGACCATGCTATTGCGGCGAAAGGCCAATGGCCAGTGCCACTTAAGCGGTGCTTCTCAAGCCCATCCCGCTGCTCTATGGTGCCGCCAGCCGAACGGAGGAAACCAATGAAGAACACGATTGCCAGGCTTGCCGGAGCGCTGCTGGCGCTGACGCTCACCACCGGCCTTGCCGCGGCGCAAAGCAAGGTCACGATCGCGATCGGCGGCGGAGCCTGCCTGTGCTATCTGCCCACGGTGCTGGCCAAGCAGCTCGGCGAATACGAGAAGGCTGGCCTCAATGTCGAGCTGGTCGACCTCAAGGGCGGCTCGGACGCGCTGAAAGCCGTGCTCGGCGGCAGCGCCGATGTGGTCTCCGGCTATTTCGACCATTGCGTCAACCTCGCCGCGAAGAAGCAGGAGCTTCAGGCTTTCGTGGTCTATGACCGCTATCCCGGCCTCGTTCTGGTGGTCGCGCCCTCGCGCACCAACGACATCAAGTCGGTCAAGGATCTCGCCGGCAAGAAGGTCGGCGTCAGCGCACCCGGCTCCTCCACCGACTTCTTCCTGAAATATCTGCTGAAGAAGAACGGCCTCGACCCCGCCGGCACCGCGGTGATCGGCGTCGGCCTCGGCGCGACCGCGGTCGCCGCGATGGAGCAGGGCCAGCTCGATGCAGCCGTGATGCTCGATCCCTCCGTCACCGTGCTTCAGGGCAGTCACAAGGATCTGCGCATCCTCAGCGACACCCGCACGCAAAAGGACACGCTCGAGACGTTCGGCGGCGAATATCCGGGTGGCGCGCTGTACTCGACCGTGGCCTGGATCAACGGCCACGAGAAGGAAACGCAGGCGCTCACCAATGCCATGCTCGCCACGATCGCCTGGATCCATTCGCATTCGCCCGAGGAAATCATGGCGAAGATGCCGGAGGAGATGGTCGGCAAGAACAAGGACCTCTATCTCGCCGCGCTCAAGAACACGATCCCGATGTTCTCCGAGACCGGCAAGATGGACCCGAAGGGCGCGGACGCCGTGCTCGCCGTGTTCAGCGTCGGCTCGCCCGAGGTCGCGAATGCCAAGATCGACGTCAGCAAGACCTTCACCAACAAATATGTCGAGCAGGCCAAGAAGACCACGGGGAGCGCCAAATAACTGACGCGAAGGCAGTGTAATCAGGCGTCATGACTTCGCTGATCATCCATCGCGTCACGACGCTTGATCTTGCCGTGCGGCCGATCGTCTGGCCGTTCGCCGAGGAGCGCCGCACCGAGATCGCGGCGCATTTCGCCGAGAAGCAACGCGAGCGGCCCAAGATATGGAACGGCCGCGTCCTGCTCGGGCGCGATGCCGTTTTCACCGACGGCCATCTTTCCGCGACCTATTTCGAGACAGATTTCGCGAGCTTCCTCGCCTGGCGCGACTGGGGCTATCCCGACAAGGCGGTGTTCAACGGTTTTGGCATGGGCGCGCTGCTTGCCGCCGACGGCGCCTTTGTCATGGGCGAGATGGCGCATCACACCGCCAATGCGGGCCGCATCTATTTCCCGTCCGGCACGCCTGATCTCGACGACGTCAGGGACGGGGTGCTCGACATTCCCGGCAGCGTCGTCCGCGAGCTCGGTGAAGAGACCGGGCTGACCACAGCCGACTACCGGGCCGAGCCGGACTGGCACTGCGTTGTCACCGGTCCTTCGATTGCAATGATTCAGGTGCTCAACCTGAATGTGCCGGGCGACGTGGCCCGCTCCCGGATCGAAGCCAATCTCGCGCGTGAGGACGAGCCGGAATTGTCCGCCATTCATCTCGTGCGCGGGATGAGTGATCTCACGGCGTCCATGCCGCGATTTGTCACGGCCTTCGTCGAGCAGCAGTTCGCGTCGCGCTGACGCGCGAGGCTTGACATCGCTACGCGCAGCCCATGTGATGGGCCAAAAAGCAAAAGCAACAAGAATGCAATGCACAATCGTCCAGGGAGGTTTAGATGCGCCTGCGCATGGCTGTCCGCTTGGTACGTGGGCTGTTGGTCACGATAGCAGCGACGGGCTTGATGGCTTCGGCCTGGGCTGAAGATAAGAAGATCAAGATCGGCGTCGTTTTCGATTTGACCGGACCGCTCGCAGGCGGCGGGTCCGAGCTTAACTATGTCGGCGCCAAGATCATCCTCGACCATTTCGCCAAGACCGGCGTCGAGGGTTACAAGATCGAGGCAGTCTATGCCGACGCGCAGAGCAAGCCCGACATCGCCATCAACGAATCCGTCCGCCTGCTGGAGCAGGAGAAGGTCGACATGGTGCTCGGCTTCTTCTCCTCGGCGCAATGCGTGCCGGTCGCCGCACGCGTCGAGCAGCTCAAGAAGTTCATGTGGATGACGACCTGCATCTCGTCGGCCGTGTTCAACGAGAAGGGCTACAAATACGTGTTCCGCCCGCAGGCGAGCGGTGACCAGTTCGGCATGATGACGATGGATTTCATCGCGCAGAACACCAAGGCGAAGTTCGACAAGGAGCCGAAGGACCTCCGCGTCGCCATCATCCACGAGGACGGCGCTTATGGCGTCGACGTCTCCAGGGGCAACGAGGTCGGCGCGAAGAAGGCGGGCTTCAACGTCGTGATGAAGGAAGGCTATTCGGCGACCGCGCCTGATCTCTCCGCGCTGGTGACCAAGCTGAAGCGCGCCAAGCCTGACGTGATCTTCCACACCGGCTACAACCCTGACATCACGCTGCTGCTGCGGCAGGCGCGCGAGCAGGGGCTGAAGTTCGGCGCGCTGATGGGGCATGGTGCGGGCTACGGCGTCTATGAGAAGCTGAAGGAGGGCATGGGGGCGGATGCCGCCTACATCTTCAACACCGATCCGATTTCGATCTGGCTCGCCAACCAGAAGACGATGGATCCGAAGCTTTCGCCCGTCATCAAGATGGTCGGCGAGGAATTCGACAAGATCAGGCCCGGCGTTGCGATCCGCTCGGCCCATGTCGGCATCGGTGCCTCCAACACCTTTGTCTTCATGTCCGATGTATTGCCGCGCGCGATCAAGAAGTATGGCGGTGTCGATCCCGACGCGCTGCGCAAGGCGGCGCTCGACACTGATATCCCCGAGGGCGGCACCATGCTCGGCTTCGGCGTCAAGTTCTACGGCGAGGGCACGCCGATGGCCGGCCAGAACGAGCGGTCATTCCCGGTCGTGATCCAGTATATCGACGACAAGTCCTCGGTGGTGTGGCCGAAGAGCCAGGCGCAGCGCGAGGCCGTGCTGCCGCTGCCGAAAGGCACCACCTACAGCAACCAGTAGCGGAGCGGGGCGGTGCTGGAAGTCAGCGGACTGGTGAAACGCTTCGGTGGCTTTACCGCCGTCAACAGTGTGTCGTTCAGGGTTGACCAGGGCGAGATCCTCGGCCTGATCGGCCCCAACGGCTCGGGCAAGAGCACGATCTTCAACATGCTCTCGGGCACGCTTGCGCCGACATCAGGCTCGATCCTGTTCGCCGGGCACGAGATCGCGGGCCTTGCGCCACACCGGATCATCAACCGCGGCATCGGCCGCACCTTCCAGATTCCGCGGCCGTTCCGCCGCCTGACCATTTTCGAGAACGTCGCACTCGCAGGCTTTTATGGGCAGGGCCGCCACAGTCGCATCAAGGCCGAGGAGGCGGCCGAGCGAGCACTGGCGATGGTCGGCCTGCCGACCGACCGCCATGCCAGCGTCGATGGTCTCGGCGCCGCCGGCCTGAAGAAGCTCGAACTCGCGAAAGCGCTCGCCACCGCGCCAAAGCTGCTGCTTGCCGACGAGAGCCTCGGTGGCCTCGACGAGACCGAGATGGACCAGGCCGCCGACATGCTGCGCAACATCCGGGACGAGCTCGGCATCACCATCATCTGGGTCGAGCACATCATGGGCGTGCTGATGCGCGTCGTCGACCGCGTCATGGTGCTTGATCACGGCGAAAAAATTTCGGAGGGCCTGCCGAGCGCAGTTGCGGGCGACCCGCGCGTCATCGAGGTCTATCTCGGCACCGATGCCGAGACCACGCAGGCCGCGGCCGCCGAAGCGCGCCGCCGCGCGGGAGGGCAGTGATGCTGGAGCTTCGCGGCGTCAATGCCGGCTACGGCACCTTCCAGGCGCTGTTCGACGTCAATCTCGACGTCAAGGCGGGCGAAGCCGTCGGCGTCATCGGCCCCAACGGCGCCGGCAAGACCACCTTGATGCGCGTCATCTCCGGCCTGATCCGTCCCTCGCGCGGGTTAATCAGCACGGAGGGCGTCGATGTCCTGGCGACGCCGCCGCACAAGATCGTCAGCCTCGGGATCGCGCATGTGCCGGAGAACCGGCGGCTGTTTCCGCAGCTCTCGGTCGACGACAACCTCAAGATGGGCGCCTTCATGAAGGAGGCGCGCGGCCATTATGCCGAGCGGCTGGAGGTCGTGTTCGACCTGTTTCCGCGGCTGAAGGAGCGCCGCCACCAGATGGCCGGTACCATGTCCGGCGGCGAGCAGCAGATGTGCGCGATCGGCCGCGCGCTGATGTCGAATCCAAAGCTGTTGCTGCTCGACGAGCCCTCGGCGGGGCTGGCGCCGGTCGTGGTGCAGCAGGTGTTCGAGCTGGTGAAGCGGATCCGCGCCAGCGGTCTGACGGTGCTGATCGTCGAGCAGAACGTGCAGCAGGTGCTGAAAGTGGTCGATCGCGCCTATCTGATCGAGGCGGGCACGATCAGGGCATCAGGCACGTCGGCCGAGATGCTCGCGAGCGACACGGTCAAGGAAGCGTATCTCGGGGTGTGATGTTCATGCAGGCGTTCCTGGATATTTTCGACATCTATCTGCTGGAGGCCGTGATCAACGGCATCCTGCTCGGCGGCGTGCTGGCGCTGCTCGCGCTCGGGCTCAATCTGATCTTCGGCGTCATCGACGTCACCTGGATCTGCTACGCCGAGCTGGTGATGATCGGCATGTACGCCATGTATTTCATGGTCCAGTACTACGGCATCAGCTATTTCGTCGCCGCGCCGCTCACGATCCTGCTGGTCGCGGTGCTCGGCGCAGCGCTGCATTACCTCGTGATCGCGCCGCTGCTCACCGCGCCACCGATCAACCAGCTGCTCGCGACTGGCGGCGTGCTGTTCGTGCTCCAGAGCTTTGCCACCGTCACCTTCGGCATTGACTTTCGCAACCTCGGCATCCGCCTGCCGGTGCTCGCCTTCGGCGATATGAATTTCAGCTATGCCCGGCTGCTGTCCTTTCTGGCCGCGCTGGTCGGCATGGTCGCAGTTTACCTGTTCATGACGCGCACCTTCACCGGTACCGCGATCCGCGCGATCTCGCAGGACCGGCAGATCATGGCGCTGATGGGAGTCGATACCCAGCGGATCTATCTCATCACCTCCGCGATCGGCGGCGGGCTCGCCGGGCTCGCCGCCTGCCTGCTGGCGCTGCAATATGATGTGCATCCCTTCGTCGGCCTGTCCTTCGGGCCAATCACCTTCCTGATCTGCGTGCTCGGGGGCTTAGGCAATTTTATCGGCGGCTTCATCGCCGCCTTCGTGTTCGCCGAGATCATCTCGCTCGGCGGACTGTTCTCCGATCTCGAATGGGGCTACGTGCTCGCTTTCGCGTTCTTCATCGTCATGATGTTCATCCGGCCCGCGGGCCTGCTTGCGAGGCGCCGATGATGGGGCAGGGGCGTCTTGCAGCATGGGGGATAGGATTGGCGGTGCTCGTTGCGCTGCCTTTCGTCTATCGCGATCCCTATCATCTGCACATCCTGGTGCTGATCCTGATCTGGTCGTTCGCCTATACGTCGTGGTCGATGATGGGGCGGTTCGGCCTGGTCTCGCTCGGTCATGGCGGCTTTATGGGGATCGGCGCCTACGTCACCGCGCTGCTGTGGAATCACCTCGGCTGGTCGCCCTGGATCGGCATCCCCATCGGCATGGTCGCGGCCGGCGCGCTGGCGCTGATCGTCGGCTATCCCTGCTTCCGCTTCCGCATCACCGGGCACTATTTCGTGCTGGTGACGCTGGCGCTGTCAGGCATCGTGCTCCAGGTCATCACCGCGACGCGCGACTACACCGGCGGCTCGCTCGGCTATACGCCGAACCGCGCCTCGACCAACAAGCTGCTGGCGCTGCAATTCGACGACAAGATCACTTGGTACCTGATCGCGCTCGGGGTCTGGCTGTTCGGCATCGTGGTCTGGCACTGGGTCGACCGCAGCATGGCCCGCTATGCGCTGGAGGCGATCTCGGAGGACGAGGACGCTGCGGCGGCCGCCGGCGTCGACGTCACTGCGGAGAAGCTGAAGATCACGCTGCTCAGCGCGGTGATGACGGCGCTCGCGGGCGCGGTTTACTGCCAGTACCAGATGTTCATCACCCCCGACACCGTCAGCGGCATCGCGGTGTCGCTCCAGATGGTGTTCGCGGCCATCGTCGGCGGCCTGTTCGTCTCGCTCGGCCCGACCGTCGGCGCCGTCATCACGATTCTGCTGGCCGAGACCCTGCGCATCGGCTTCGGCACCAAGGCGGTCGGCTGGGACAACCTCGTCTACGGCGTGCTGCTCGTGCTTTTCATCATATTCCTTCCCAAGGGTATCCTTGGTAGCGTGCTCGACCGACTGAAGCCGCAACGCAAGGTGCCCCGCGCTCATGAGCAAGAAGCCGTCCAAATCGCTCGCCCAGGAACTTGACCGCTACATCACGCCGTTCCGCCACGATGGTTCGGGCAAGTTTCATCTCAAGGACCACAAGACCGACGAGAAGGGCGATCTCGACAAGGAGAAGGCGCAGGAGCTTCTCGACGCCAACAAGAAGCGGCTGATCGAGTTTCAGGAGAAGCTCTACGCCCAGGATCGCTGGTCGCTGCTGATCGTGTTCCAGGCCATGGACGCCGGCGGCAAGGATTCCGCCATCAAGGCGATCTTCGAAGGCATCAATCCGCAGGGCTGTGAGGTTTCCGCCTTCAAGGCACCGAGCAGCAAGGAGCTCAACCACGACTTCCTCTGGCGCCACGCGGTGGCGCTGCCCGAGCGCGGCCATATCGGCATCTTCAACCGCTCGCATTACGAGGAGTGCCTGGTGACGCGGGTGCACCCGGAGATCCTCGCCAAGGAGAAGCTGCCGCAAAAGCTCGTGACCAAGAACATCTGGACGGAGCGGTTCGAGGATATCTCCGCCTGGGAGCGCTATCTCTGCCGCAACGGCACGGTGGTGCTGAAATTCTTTCTCAACGTGTCGAAGGACGAGCAGCGCGAACGCTTCCTCGACCGGCTGGAGGATCCGTCAAAACAGTGGAAGTTCTCGATGGACGACATCAAGGAACGCGCGCTGTGGCCGCGCTACCAGGCAGTCTATCAGGACATCGTCCGCCACACGGCAACCTCTCACGCGCCGTGGTACGTGGTGCCCGCCGACCACAAATGGTTCGCCCGTGTCGTGATCGGCTCGGTGATCAATGCCGCGCTCGAAAAGCTCGACCTGCGCTTTCCCCGCGCCGACAAGGCCTCGGTGGCGGAGTTCGACGCGGTGCGCAAGGCGCTCGAACAGGAGGGGAAGAAGCGTGCGAAATGAAAAATGCGAAAACAACCCCATGCACAGTAGCCGGTGATGGTGAAATCAACGGCTTGGTGCTGCCATTCGGATTTTATGAATTTCGGTTGACGCGTCGGGCAAAACAGGGGCATAATGCCATCATCGCCGAAGACCGGCAGGGGTGGACAAAGTGACCTGTCCGTCGCCCCAATCTCCGCTCTCGTAGGGTGGGCAAAGCGCAAGCGTGCCCACCAATCTTCATGACGTGAGAGGTGGTGGGCACGGCGCAAGGGCGCCTTTGCCCACCCTACGGCTTCTGAGCCGGCCGTTAGTAACCCCGGCCCCACCAGTAGCAGAAGCGCTCGACATTCGCGGGAAGGCTCGCCTCGTAATTCGCCCATTTCTCGTATTTCGGCAGCTTCACTTCCTTCATCGCGGTGTCGAAGCATTTGCCGGCATCGGCCGCCTTCTTCACCTCGGCGGACAAATCTTCCATGTAGGCGATGTCGTCCTCGACGTCCTTCTTGGTGCCGAAGCGCCCGCCGGCATAGGGATGGCCGGGGATCATCCGTTCCCAGTCGAGCGACGCCAGCTTCTTCAGGGAGGCGATATATTCAAGCGGCGAGGCGTTGTCAGGAATGTTGCGGAACTGGACGGACTCGATCGGCGCGAAATCGACCACGAAGACGATCTTCTCCTTCGGCAGCCGCATCACCAGCGAATTGTCGGAATGGTTGCGGCCGACATAGTCCAGCTCCAGCGTGGTGCCGCCGAGCGTGATGCTCTTCTTGTCGTCAACCACCTGGTCCGGCATCACGACGTCTGCGAGCAGTGAATTCTGCTTCTTCAGCTCGAGCAGGCGTTCCTTGGTGCGCCGGTGCGCGACGAAGGTGGCGCCGAGATCCTTGAAAGGTTGGCCGCCGGCGATGTGGTCGTAGTGATGATGGCTGTAGACGACGTATTTGATCGGCTGGTCGGTGACGGCCTTGATCGCGTCGATATAGGGTTTCGCGGGCCGCAAATAGGAGATCGGATCGGTCGCGATCACGCCCTTCGGCGTCACCACGAACATCGACTGATGGCCGCCATTGCGGAAGATGTAGACATTGTCGGTGCCGTCGACCTTCCTTGTGGAGGTCTGCGGCGGGCTTTGCGCGAACGCTGATCCGGTTACGAGGGCAGCGAGAACGGCGATGCAAAATGATGTCTTCATCTCTGGCTTTCTAGAAATAGGATGGGGCGGGAGAGGCGGATGTTCTCTTCGACACAAACGCTGCTGTGAGGGATTTATTCCGCTGTTTCGTGCGGCCAATCTGTCGCGGCGACGGCATGGAACAGGCCTCAAATGTGATTTGACAGCCCTCGATCCCGCTTGACAGTTTTATGTCACGGGAGGACCATGCCGATGGTCGCGCGGATACGCGACGCGTAACGTCCACCTCATGAGCAAGGGGAGGTCTATGACACCACCTCCGCAAATCCAGCCGCGTTAAGTGCGATGGAGCTCGTTCGGACTATCGCATAGCGGCGGAAACCGCGAACGGCACGCCGGGTACAGGTTTAGAGGGCTGCATCAGTGAGGCAAAGCCCCTACCTGCCCGGCGCTGTGCGTTTTGGGCGCATTCACTGCATCGTAGGAAATGCCAAGAGATTGTCGCCTCATCAAGCATGATCCGGAAAAGTGTGAAGCGGTTTTCCGAAAAGATCATGCGAAAACAACAACCTAAAGCGAGATGACGATTCATCCCAATCTCATCGCGGTTTAGGCAAACTTCCGACACACGATCGGGGCGAATAGCGGCATCCGACATGACGCATGCGCTTGGTGCGGTGACGATTCGACCGCCGCCGGCGCATTTTCATTTTTTCAAGGAATCCGCGTGTCGCATAAGCTTGCCCCGGCGCTCCTCGCCATCATCTTCCTCGTCATCTCCTCTCTCTCCAGTGTCCGCGCCGAGCCGCAGGCGCCGGCTGCCAGCAACGCTGCTGCGCTGTCGCCGGACGAGGCGAAACGCGCACTGGAAACGCTTCAGGACGACAAGAAGCGCGCGCAGATGATCGACACGTTGCGCGCAATCGCGAATGCTTCAGGCCCGCAACAGCCCGCGCCCGAGCAGAAGTCGCCAATCCCGCTGTCGGCTGACGGCCTCGGCGCGCAGCTTCTGCTCACGGTGTCCGAGGAGATCGGCGAGATCTCGCGCGATGTCGCCGACATGGCGCGGACGCTCACGCATTTCCCGGCCTTCTATTACTGGATCGTGCGCACCGCGAACGATCCCGCGGCCTACAATCTGCTGATCGAGATCGCCTGGAAGCTCGCGCTGGTGCTCGGCTGCGCGCTCGCGGCGGAATGGGTGCTCTTCCGCATGATCAGGCGTCCGGTCGCGTTTCTGGAAGGGCGCGTGCCGCAAACCGCGCGTCTGCCGGCCCAGGCGCTGCCGATCGCCGATCCGCCGTCCTCGGTGGCCGATGTCACCCCCGCGCCCGAACTGCACAGGCGCCACCACAATCTGCTGCGGATCTGGCAGGTCATGCTGCGGCTGCCTTTCGTGCTCGGGCGCTTCGTGCTCGAGCTGCTTCCGGTGTTCGTCTTCGTGGGCGTCGCCACCGCGCTGCTCGGAACGGAGATCGGTGAGCCCACCACCGTCCGCCTCGTGATCCTCGCGGTCGCCAACGCCTATGCGTTCTCACGTGGGCTCATCTGCGTGGTCCGTGCGCTGGCGGGACCGTTCGGCCTGTTTCCGGTTCGCGCCGAGACGGCGGCCTATATCGAGATCTGGGCGCGCCGCATCGTCGGCGTCGGCGTCTCCGGCATCGCCTTTGCCAATGTGGCGCTGCTGCTCGGCCTGCATCGTGCCGGCTACGCCGCGCTGCTCCGCATGGTGATGCTGGTCGTGCATCTCTTCATCGTCGTCATCATCCTGCAATGCCGTCGCCAGGTCGCCGAGGCCATTCGTGCGCCGGCCGAACGCCAGGGCATCGCAGCGCGCCTGCGCAACCGCATCGCCGGTGGCTGGCATTATCTTGCCATCGCGCTGGACCTTGCGCTGTGGGCGGTGTGGGCGCTCAACATCCGCAACGGCTATTCGCTGCTGCTGCAATATTTCGTCGGCACCGTCGTGGTGGCGCTGATCACGCGCGTCGCCATCATGCTGACGCTGGGCCTGATCGACCGCGGCTTCCGCATCAAGCCGGAGATCCTCCAGCGCTTTCCGGGTCTCGAAGTCCGGGCCAACCGCTATCTGCCGCTGCTGCGCAAGGTCGTGTCCGGCGTGATCGCCTTCATCGGCTTCGTGGCCATGCTCGAAGTCTGGGGCGTGGACGCCATCGTCTGGTTCTATGGCGGCCAGATCGGCAGCCGGCTGATCTCGGCCGTGGTCACGATCGCTCTCGCCGCAGGCATTGCTGCTGCGATCTGGGAAGCCAGCAACGCGTTGCTGGACCGCCAGATCAACACGCTATCGCGCGATGGGCACTACGCCCGCGCTGCACGGCTGCGCACCTTCCAGCCGATGCTGCGCACTGCGCTGCTCTGCCTGATCGCGACCGTCGTCGGCCTCACAACGCTCAGCGAGATCGGCGTCAATGTCGCGCCGCTGCTCGCGGGCGCCGGCATCGTCGGCATCGCGATCGGCTTCGGTTCGCAGAAGCTGGTGCAGGATCTCATCACCGGCCTGTTTTTGCTGCTGGAGAACACGGTGCAGGTCGGCGACACCGTCAGCGTGTCCGGGCTGTCGGGCGTGGTCGAGAACGTCTCGATCCGCACCATCCGCCTGCGCGCCGGCGACGGCGCCGTGCATATCGTGCCGTTCAGCGCGGTCACGACCATCACCAATGCCAGCCGCGGCGCCGGCAATGCGTCCGTCAGCGTCAATGTCGCCTACAAGGAGGATACCGATCGCGCCGGCCAGATCCTCAAGGACATCGTCGACGAGATGCGCCGCGAGCCGGAGTTTCGCGCGGCAATCCGCGGCGACCTCGAGCTGTGGGGCATCGACAAGGTCGATGGCGCCATGGTGTCGATCGTCGGCCAGATCCGCTGCACCGAGGCAGGGCGCTGGCCCGTCCAGCGCGAATTCAACCGCCGCATGAAGCAGCGCTTCCAGCAGAACGGCATCGAGGTCGCATCCGCCACCCAGACCATTCTGATGCACGTTGCGCCGCCAGCGGACAACGCGGCCCATTTGACGCCAAGGCGGGCGGCCGGATAGGCGCTCCGCAAAAATTCCGACTTGCCTCTGCTCACCCGGCAGCGTTCACTCCGGTTCCAGCCCGCTGACAACACGCGGCGGCAAAAAGGGTGGGAGAGACTGATGCGGGGGCTGTGGGCCGGATTGCGCGGTCATCTGATTGTCGCATGCGCGTTGATTGGATGTGCGGCTTGGACTGCGCCGGGAAGCGCCCAGCCGTTTCCGTCCCGCCCCATTACTCTCGTGGTGCCGTTCGCGGCGGGCGGCCCGACTGACACGCTTGCGCGAATCCTGTCCGAGCGGATCGCAGCCGAATTGCACACGACAATCGTGGTCGAGAACGTGGCGGGCGCCTCCGGCAGCATTGCCGGTGCCCGCGTCGCACGCGCGACGCCTGACGGCACGACGATCACGATCGGCCATTGGGGCACCCATGTGCTCAACGGCGCGATCTTCAAGCTGCCCTATGACGTGATCGCCGATTTCGAGCCGGTCGCGACCATCGCAATGGGGACGCAACTGATCGTCGGCCGGAAGTCGCTCGAGGCCAACAATCTGAAAGAGATGATCGCCTGGCTGAAGTCCAATCCGGGCAAGGCCACAGCCGGGACGGCTGGCGCCGGCACCGGCGCCCATGTCGCCGGCGTCTTCTTCAAGGAGAAGACCGGCACCGACTTCCAGTTCGTGCCCTATCGCGGCGCAGGGCCCGCCATGATCGATCTCGTGGCCGGCCAGATCGACATCATGTTCGACCAGGCCTCGAACTCGCTGCCGCATTACAAGAACGGTGCGATCAAGGCGTTCGCCGTGACCTCGCCGACAAGGCTTGCATCCGCGCCTGACATTCCGACCGTCGACGAAGCGGGCTTGCCCGGCCTCTACATCTCCTACTGGCACGGCATCTGGGCACCGAAGAACACGCCGAAGGACATCGTCACAAAGCTGAATGCCGCGATCACAGCCGCGCTTGCCGATCCGTCGGTGAAGCAGCGCTTTGCCGAATTGGGGCAGGAGATTCCACCACCCGATCAGCAGACGCCCGCGGCGCTCGGCGCCTTCCAGAAGGTGGAGACTGAAAAGTGGTGGCCGATCGTGAAGGCCGCCGATATCAAGCCCGAGTAGCCTCGCAGCGTTAACCTTTTGTCGTGCGCACCGAAAACCTCGCTGCGGTGCGAGATCACAATCGATGCGCGGGGTGCTACGTCCTTGATCTCGGGGGAGTGGTGGCCGACAATGCCTGTGGTTCAATAAGAAACTCCTTGGGGGAATTCGTGAATAGACCTGCCCGGGTCGTGGCCCAGCCGACATCGTCCGATCATTCGCATGGCATGACGCTGCTGCGCGATCCCTTGCTCAACAAGGGCACCGCCTTCACCGAAGCGGAGCGCACCGCGCTCGGCCTGCGCGGCCTGTTGCCGCCTTGCGTGCTGACGATGGAGACGCAGGTCGAGCGCGTGCTCGTCAATCTGCGCACGCTACCGACCGACCTGGAAAAATTCGTCGCGTTGAACGCGCTGCATGACCGTAACGAGGCGCTGTTCTTCCGCGTCGTCGTCGACAATATCGACGAGATCCAGCCGATCATCTACACGCCGACCGTCGGGCTCGCCTGCCAGAAATACGGCCTGATCTACCAGCGGCCGCGCGGCATGTTCATCTCCTCGCGCGATCGCGGCCAGATCGCGGACATCCTGAAGAACTGGCCCAATCCCGCAAAGCTCATCGTCGTCACCGACGGCGAGCGCATTCTTGGCCTGGGCGATCTCGGCGCCAATGGCATGGGCATTCCGGTCGGAAAGCTCTCGCTCTATTCGGCATGCGCCGGCGTGCATCCCGAGCATTGCCTGCCTGTTGTGCTCGACGTCGGCACCAACAACGAGGAGCTTTTGAACGATCCCTATTATCTCGGCCTGCGCGAGCGGCGTCTCACGGGCGAGGCCTATGACAGCTTCGTCGACGAGTTCATGGTTGCCGCGCGAAAGACTTTTCCCGGCGTACTGATCCAGTTCGAGGACTTTGCCAATCACTCGGCATTCAAGCTGCTGCATAAATACCGCGACGAGGCCTGTGTCTTCAACGACGATATCCAGGGTACCGCGGCGGTGGCGCTCGCCGGCCTGTTCTCGGCGCTCCGCGTCAACGGCGGCAAATTGAAAGATCAGAGAATCCTGTTCCTCGGCGCAGGCGAGGCGGCGACCGGCATCGCCGATCTCGTGGTCTCCGCCATGATGGCTGAGGGCGCGTCGGAAGCCGAAGCACTCCGCCGCAATTGGCTGGTGGATTCCCGCGGCCTCGTCGTCGGCAGCCGCGACGGCCTTCACGGCCACAAGCTGCGCTATGCGCACAGGGATCAGGCGCCAATCTCGGACTTCCTCACCGCGATCAGGACGCTGAAGCCGACGGCGATCATCGGCGTCGCCGCGGTCGGCGGCGCCTTCACGCCCGAGGTGCTGAAGGCGATGGCCGAGCTCAACGAGCAGCCGATCGTGTTCGCACTGTCGAACCCGACCTCGAAGGCCGAATGTTCGGCCGAGGATGCCTACCGTTACACCGAGGGCCGCGCACTGTTCGCCTGCGGCAGTCCCTATGATCCCGTAAAACTCAACGGCCGCACTTTCGTGCCGCGCCAGGGCAACAACTCCTACATCTTCCCCGGCGTCGGCCTCGGCGTCATCGCCAGCCGTTCGCGGCTGGTGACGGACGAGATGTTCATGGCGGCAGCTCACACCCTGGCCGATTGCGTCGGCAAGGACGACCTCGCGCAGGGCAGCCTCTATCCGGCGCTCCCTCGCATTCGCGAGGTCTCGGCCCGCATCGCGGTTGCGGTGGCCGACGTCGCCTATCAGCGCGGGCTTGCCGACGGCCCGGCGCCCAACGACGTGAAGAGCCTGATCCAGTCGCAGATGTACGAGCCGAAGTACTGACTGCTCCCACACCGTCATGGCCGGGCTTGTCCCGGCCATCCACGTTTTGCCTAGCAGCACGAAGAACGTGGATGCCCGGGACAAGCCCGGGAATGACGACCTTTTGCGATAACCCGAGCCCGATTAGGTCAGTCTCAACCCGCCATTTCCGCTGGAATCGCCGTTGCGCGGCGCGGTCCTATATGCGACGATCCGTAGCGTTACAAGAAACTCAATCTGCAAGGTAAGCCGCCATGGACGATCGTTTGCCCGAACTGGGCGACCTCGAGCACGAGGTCATGCAATTGGTTTGGGCTCATGGTCCTGTCACGGCCGAAATCGTGCGCGAGCGGCTGTCGCGTCGTCTGAAGGAATCGACCGTCCGCACGGTGCTGCGCCGGCTCGAGGAAAAGGGTTATGCTCACCACACGGTGGACGGACGCACCTATGTCTACCATGCGGCCGAAGAGCGCTCACGGGTTGCGGCCAAGGCGGTGCAGCGCATCGTCGACTGGTTCTGCAACGGCTCGATGGAAGAAGTCCTTGTCGGCATGGTGGACAATGCGATGCTCGACCAGCAGCAATTGCGCACGCTGGCCGACCAGGTGGCCAAAGCGAAGAAGGCGAGGGGAGTGAAGAAAGAATGATCGCAACTCTGGCGGAGGCGGCGCTGCGCTCCCTTGTGCTGGGAGGCGTCGTCTGGTTCGGTCTCACCGTGTTTCGCGTGCGCAATCCGCACGTTCTCATGACGGCGTGGGTCGTTGTGCTGTTCGCGTCGCTGGCGATGCCCTTCGTGATGCATTGGCCGACGCTCACGATCACCCGGCTGCCGTTGCCCGTCTCCATGCCGGATGATTTTCTGCCGGCTGACATCTCGATGCTGGAGACATCGCAGCCAGCGCTGCCGATTCCGCCCGGCGCGGCCGTTGCGCCGCCGGTGAAAAGCGTCGTCTCGGTCAACTGGTGGCTGTTAGCCACGGTGGTCTATGCCGGTGTTGCCGGCCTGTTGCTGCTGCGGCTTGCGATCGGCCTCGGCCTGACCTGGCGCCTGGCGCGCGCGGCGAAGCCGATGAGGGGCCCGCAGATGATCGACGCCGACGTGCGGGTCAGCCGCGATGTCGGCGGCCCCGTCACTTTCGGCTCGACCATTCTGGTGCCGCCGCAATTTTTCGGCTGGGACGCCAAGAAGCGTCTCGCGGTGCTCGCGCATGAAGGCGCTCATGTCGCCAACCGCGATTTCTACATCCTCCTGCTCGCAGCGCTGAACCGCGCTGTGTTCTGGTTCAGCCCGTTCTCGTGGTGGCAGCTCGCGCGTCTTGCCGAGCTCGCCGAGATCATCAGCGATGCGCAGGCGATCGAGGTCATCGACGACCGGCTGTCCTACGCGGAAATCCTGCTCGATTTTGCCAGCAGCGTGAAGCCGCGCCCCGTCGAGCTCGCGATGGCGCGGGCCTCGACCGTGCGCGCACGCGTCGAGCGCATCATCGCGGCTGCCGCGATGCCCGTCGCGGTCGGCTGGCGCAAGCGGATGTGGATCGCGGCCGCGATCGTTCCGGTCGTGATCGTGTCCGCCGGCATGATCGCCTATCGCACGCCGGACCCCGCGCCTGGCGTCGCGGACCTTGGCGAGGTGCCGGCTCAGCATTACCGCCCGTTCGTCAATTTCTACGCCATGGGCCCGGCCTCGGTGTTCGCGATCTTCCGCGAGGGTGACGAGGTCTATGGCCAGCTCACCGGGCAGCGCAAATTGCGCCTGACGGTGGGCAGTGACGGTATCGCGTCCTACACGGCCTCGTCCGGCGAGATCACGTTCTCAGCCGATGCGGAGCGCCGCTCCGCCGGGCTGATGCTGCACATGAACGGCCGCGACATCCGCGCGGTGCGCGTGGCCGAGATGCCGACGTCGGCCGCCGATTCCGGATCGCTCGACCAGTATGTCGGCTGGTACCGGGTCGCGCCGAACCGCGTGCTCACCGTGCGCCGCGACGGGGATCGGCTTCAGGTGCAGGAGACCGTGCAGGGCCGGGCGGCGCTGCTCGCCGAGGGCGCCGACGTCTTCTCGATCCATGGTGACAATCTCCTGATCTTCCTGCGCGACGAGCAAGCCAGGGTCTCGCGCGTGCTGGTCCAGAACGCGATGTTCGGCGCCCGTCTCGCGCCGCGGATCGACGCGGCGCAGGCGCAGGCGATCGAGGCCGATTTCGCGCGCCGTGTCGCGGAAGTTCCGGATCGCTTCCGGGAGCAGGTCCCGATGATCGGCGGCAAGGAACTGATTCTGCGCGGGATCGAGGATATGCGCCGGGGCACGCCGAACTACGATCGCATGAGCGCGCCGCTGGCTGCCAAGATCCACCGCCAGCTCGATGATGCGCAGGCGACATTCGTGGCGCTCGGCGCGGTCGAGTCAATCTTCTTCCGCGGCGTCGGCCCCGGTGGCTACGACATCTATGGTGCCAAGTTCGAGAACGGCACGGCCGAATTCCGCCTGCTGCTCGAGCCCGACGGCAAGGCCGGCGACGTCCTGTTCCGGGCCGATGGCAATGACGAGCTCGGCGGCATCGTGCCTTGCGCCGATGAGGCGACTATGCGCGGCCGCGCCGGCACCTCGCCGATCCGGATCATGGTCTACAACGAGATGGGCGACGACATCCGCGTCTTCAATCTCGACGCCGACGGCAATCGCAAGGCCGAGAGCGTCGTCAGGCCCAACATGAGCTGGGCTGTCACGACCTCCGTGAACAATGCCTGGGTGATTGCCGACAAGTCAGGGCGGTGCCTTGAAGTGTTGGTGCCGGGCCGGCAGACCCGCTTCCACAATGTCGAGGCTATGAGCCTCGGTGCAAAGCCGGGACGCGCGGCACGCCGCGCCGTTCCGATCGCCAATGGCGAGGAGATGCTGCGCCGCTATATCGAGGGCGTCGGCAAGGGACAACCCGATTACGAGCACATGACGTCGGAAGTCGCCGACATCACGCGCCAGCAGCTTCCGTTCGACCAGGCGATCTTGGCGAAGCTTGGCGCGCTGCGCGCGATGTCATTCCGCGGCGTCACCGCGCTCGACAGCGACATTTACATCGCCCAGTTTGCCAACGGCTCGGCGGAATGGCGGATCGGTGTCAGGAACGGCACGATCACCAAGATCGCGCTCGGGCCCAACTTCTAGGATCGTTGCGGCCGCCCGTCCGTCGCACCGGACGGGCGGCTCGCGATACCGCACGGAGATGCCTCAATCTCCGCTTGCAGGGGCGGGCTCTGAGTGCTACGTTATGTAGCATTACGGTTCGTAGCCTAATCCGGCTTGGCGCCGGCAGGCTCGAGAGAGTTGGGCGTTCGCCATGAGCAATTCTGCAAAGGCCGAAGCTGTGCTGGCGCTTCATCGCTTCGGCATGGGGCCACGGCCGGGATCGATTGCCGCTGTCGGCACCGACCCGCGCGGTGCGCTGATCGCCGAACTCGACCGGCCGCTCACGCTGACCGCCGCCGCCGTCCTTCCCGCGAGTGCCAAGGCGTATCGTACTGTTGCCGACGCCAATGCGCGGCGTGCGGCGCGTGCGAAGCAGGCGCAGCAGCAGGCCAAGAAGCAGCAGATGGCTGCGGCGCCCGTCATGCCCGAAGATCAAACGCAAGGGCAAGGCCAGGCTCAAGGTCAGGACAAGGACGCCGCCGAGATGGCGGCCAAGCAGGCGGCCGAAGCCGTTCCCGATCCCGGGCGTCCGATCTATTTGCAGGAAGCCAAGCTACGCACGGAAGCAGCCCTTGCCGCCGACATCGGCTTTGCCGAGCGGCTGGTGTGGTTCTGGTCCAACCATTTCTGCATCTCGGCCAACAAGATCCAGAGCATGTCCGGCGCCTATGAGCGCGAAGCCGTTCGCGCCAATACGCTCGGCCGCTTCGTCGATCTTCTCTTGGCCGTCGAAGGCCATCCGGCGATGCTGTTCTATCTCGACAATCTGGAATCGATGGGCGCGAATTCGACCGCGGGAATCAATCGCAGCCGCGGCCTCAACGAGAACATCGCGCGCGAGATCATGGAGCTGCACACCCTCGGTGTGCGCACCGGCTACACCCAGGACGACGTGATCAGCTTCGCCAATGTGTTGACGGGATGGACGCTTGTTCCGCCCGGCGACAATCCCGAGCACGGCGGCGAATTCGTCTTCAATCCACGGCTACACGAACCCGGTGGGCAGACCGTGCTCGGCAAGCGCTACGAACAGGAGGACGCCGAGCAGGGCCGCGCCGTGCTGCGCGATCTCGCCGCGCATCCGGCCACCGCGACCCATGTCGCGACCAAGCTCGCACGGCATTTCGTGGCCGACGAGCCACCACCGGGGCTGGTCGAGCAGATGGCGAAGACCTTCCACGATGCCGAGGGCGATCTCAAGCAGGTCGCGATCACCATGGTGTCCTCGGACGATGCGTGGCGCGGGCCGCCGTCGAAACTGAAGCGTCCGAGCGAATGGGGCGTTGGCATGGTGCGCGCGACCGGGATCACGGTCGTCGACCCCGCGCGTTTCACAGCGGGCCAGCAGCTGCTCGGCGAGGGGCTTTGGCGGCCGTCGGCGCCCAAGGGCTATCCGGATGACGAGGCGAGCTGGATCGACGGCGTCGGCCGGCGGCTCGACATCGCCAACAATTTTGCCGAGCGCGTGGCGGCCACTGCTGATCCTCAAGCGATCATCGAGGACGTCTTCGCGTCCGAGATCGCACCCGAGGTGAAGCAGGCGGTCGGCCGCGCGGAGAGCCGGCAGCAGGCGCTCGCGCTGCTGTTCATGTCGGCGGATTTTCAGAGGAGGTGAGCATGGGCTTTGACAATCATCTGCCCACGCGGCGCGAACTTCTGGTCGGCTCCGGTGCGCTGCTCGCATGGAGCCAGATGCCGCGGATCGCGCGCGCCGAGGGACGCGATCCGCGGCTGCTCGTCGTCATCCTGCGCGGCGCGCTCGACGGCCTCGGTGCAGTCGCGCCGGTCGGCGACCCCGACTGGGTTTCGTTGCGCGGGGATCGCGCGCTGCTGTTGGACGGCAAGCCGCCGGCACTGCCGCTCGATTCTTTCTTCGCGCTCAACCCGGCGATGCCGAACCTGCACCGGCTCTACAGGAACGGCAAGGCCGCGATCGTCCACGCCGCCGCGACGCCCTATCGCGAGCGCTCGCATTTCGACGGCCAGGACGTGCTGGAGAGCGGGCTCGTCAAGCCCGGCATGACCAGCTCGGGATGGCTCAACCGCGCGCTGCTCGCGATGGAATCGGGCGGCCGTGTCGACCCGCGCGGCAGCCGCGCGCTCGGCATCGGCTCGGTGACGCCGCTGGTGGTGCGCGGCTCTGCGCCGGTCATGACATGGGTGCCGCAAAAGCTCTTGCCGGCGAGCCAGGACACGCAGAACCGCCTGCTCGATCTCTACCAGCACACCGATCCGAAGCTTGCGACCGTGCTCCAGGCCCGCATGAAGCTCGCCTCGCTCGACGGCGCGATGGGCACCGGCGATCCGATGTTGGACGATCCGACGCTGATGCCTCCGGGCATCGCGCGCGTGCGCGCTTACTTTGCCGAGGCGGCGGGCACCGCCGCGCGCTACCTCGCCAAGCCCGACGGGCCGCGCGTCGGCGCGATGGGTTTTGTCGGCTGGGACACGCACATCGCCGAAGGCGCGGCCTCAGGCCAGCTCTACAATCTGCTCGGCGCGCTCGACGGTGCGTTTGCCGCGATCGAAAGCAACATGAGCGAGGTGTGGCACGAGACGGTGGTCGCCGTCGTCACCGAGTTTGGCCGCACCGCGCGCATCAACGGCACGCAGGGCACCGACCACGGCACCGGCACGGTCGCGTTCCTGATCGGCGGCGGGCTCACCGGCGGCCGCGTGATCGCGGACTGGCCGGGCCTCAAGCCGGCGCAGCTGTTCGAGGATCGCGATCTCAAGCCAACCACAGATCTGCGCGCCGTGCTGAAGGGGCTGCTCAGGGATCATTTGCGCGTCGACGAGAAGATTCTGGCCGAGACGGTCTTCCCTGGCAGCGCCGACGTCAAACCGATGGGGGGCCTCGTCGGCTGACGGCGTGGCGCTCGCAACCGGATCGGGTTCATGATGTGCACACTGACACAACGAGAGCTCGACTTTCTCGCCAGCCTGAAAACCGGCTGGCGACGGCTCTATCGGCGTGAGCTGATACGGCTTCTGAGGGGTGAGGCCGAGCCTGGCGAGGATCAGCCGGGCCCGCGCCCGATCGCCTGGCGCGGCGTATCGGGCTGATCTGTTCGCGAGTCTGTCCCGATTCAGGACATCGACTGTGGTGGAATCGCCACAGCCGGCCCCGAAACGGCTGCGGCCCTAACCCCGCTTTCCTTCAGCCAAGGTTCTGCCCTGATTGCCCACCGAAACTTGGGGTTGTTCGGAGGGCGCATCATGTCTCGCTTTGCAAGTGCCGAAACTGCAGGGATCGCGCTGGCAAGCTCGAGCCGATTGCTGCTCGCTGTCATCGCTGCCGCCTCGCTCGCCGCGTGCGCGCAATCGCCGGTGGGTCGCCAGAAGGCCGATCTCGGCACCAACAGGCAGGCGGTGGTCGAGCGACCTCATCATCGGGTCGCGGCGCTGCATCCGCGGCCGATCAGCCGGGCGCGCATCCCCGCCGATGAGGCAAAGCAGACCGCCGCGCATGGTGTCGCCAGCTTCTACTCGGATACGGAGACCGCGAGCGGTGAGAGGTTCGACAAGAACGAATTGACCGCGGCCCATCCTTCGCTGCCGTTCGGCACAAAGCTGCGCGTTACTGATGTCTCCTCCGGCCGCTTCGTGACCGTCAGGGTCAACGATCGCGGGCCCTATGTTCGCGGGCGCGTGGTCGACATCTCGCCCTCCGCGGCCGAGGCGCTCGGCATGGTCGACAAGGGCGTCACCAATGTCAGGCTCGATGTCGTGCGATAGGCTGAATTCGTCGGCCTGAGACGTTGCCGCTTAACCGGCTGTTAGGCGCTTCTCGCGCACCATGGCTACCCAAACAATTCGGGGCTTTTGGGGAGACGGGCGCTTGAACACGATCCAGTATCTCGAAGATCAGGCTGCGCGTGCAGAGCGGCTCGCCAAACGGATCACGGATACGCTGACGATCGAAAAGCTCCTGACTTTTGCCGGCGAACGCCGCCGCGAGATCGAGGTTATCGCCGGCAGGCGGCGGGCATAACTCCCGTAAACCATGCACTGAACGCATTCGCCCTCGCTGCAAAGCGCGGAACTTCCTCTCGTCTCCTGCGTCATCTTCGCAGTGCATGAGGAGGACATCATGGGCTTTGGACGAGGTGCTTTGCTTTGGTTGCTTGGCGTGCCGCTGCCGATCGTTTTGCTGCTGGCATTGTTCTGGCATCATTGAGGTTGCCACACGAAAAGCGCCGCGGAAGCGGCGCTTTTTTGTTGCCTGCGATTGAGAGCAAACGACGTGCGATCAGGTGTGGCTCTCGACGAAGTCGCTGAGATAGTCCGGTAACGTCACGCCATCGATGTCGCAACGCGCCCGGATCTCGCCGGCGACATCGGTCGAGATATCCTTCGTCCAATGCTCGAGCGTGTTGAACGAGATGACCTTGATCGGATCGTTGAAGCAGCCGGCAACGAGCTCGCCGATCGTGGTTTCGAGATCGCTCCGCTCGATGCGGATTTCAGTCGCCTGGTCGCGGCGGTCGATCACCACGAACAGGGTCTGGTCTGCCCCATAGGGCACGACCGGGGATGGTACGCCAGCTTCAAGCATCTCAGACACTCACGCCTTGGCTTCCGATCCCCGTTAACGGGAAAATCCGGAAGAAGGTTCCTGTATTGGTGAGAAGCTTGTCGTGCGTTTGCAGAAGACGGAGTCTGCACGCAATCAGAGAAATTCTCTCAGCCGCGCCAGTTCGATGACGTGCTCGGGTGAGAGGATATCCGTCACCAGCGGCGGCTGGGCCACTGTGTGGATCTCATAGAGGTGCCGGGTTGCCGCCGGCTTGGCCATGAAAGCCGAGATGCACTCGTCGAGCGTCCCTTCGCTGATCTGGTAGGCCTCCCGGTCAGGCTGGCGCTGGTTCGCAAGCGACGGCCATTTATGTAGGGCCGCAAGCGCACCGAAATCGACTTTTGAATCTGCAACCAAATCCCCCATCGCCCTGCCTCACTCATACAAAAATGCCCCGGCACGTGGATCTGCGTGCCGGGGCCCGCACCTATCGCTGCATCTCAATGCCACGAGCCCCCTAACGCGCCGGCCGGGAATTTGTTCCCCGCCAATCCGCCACGGCGTCAGGCTCAACCGCCGGGAATTTTCGGAATCCGCAAGACCCAGTCGACGAACGCCTTCACGCGGCGATCCTGGGCCATTGCCGCGGGCCAGCGCACGAGCTGGGTCTTGTTCGAAGGCAAATCCCACGACTGCGGCAGCACGCGCACGAGCCTCCCGTCCTTGAGCGCATCCTGAACCAGCAGCGAGCGTGCGAGCACGATTCCGTTGCCCGCGAGGGCGGCGGCTATGGCGGTAGCTATTGTTGCAAAACGGATCTCCGCAGGTGGAGGGCGGCCGAGCCCCAATCGCTCGAACCAGGTCGTCCAGGACCACTCGGCCCCACTGTCTTCGCCCGCCCGGCCCTTGTGCAAGAGCGGCAAGGATTTCAGCCGCGTGACGTCGGCCAGTGGTCGCCGACCTGGCAGCAGGCGGGGGTGGCAGACGGGGTACACGTGCTCACGGAATAACAAGCGCTGGGTCGACGTTGCTCTCAAGCCTGCCGCCGGTTGCCACAGCACCGTGACGTCGAGATCTGCCGACCTCGCGGCTGCGTCACCCTGGAGAATGGCAAGCTCGACCGGTATGCCGGGATGCGCTTCCGCGAAATGGGGCAAACGGCGCACGAGCCAGTAGTCGGCCAGCGCTGCGCCGACGCCCACTTTCAAGGCGGGAGGCGGCGCGGCAGCGCGGCACAGCGCGCGCAAGTCGGCCATCCGCTCGAGCAAGCCGGCCAACTCGTTCGACAGGGCTATCCCGGCGGGTGTGGCGCTCAAGCCGCTTGGTTGTCGGATGAGCAGAGGCATGCCGACGAAGTCTTCGAGCTTGCGAAGGCGATGACTGACGGCGCTCTGTGTCAGCCCGAGCTCTGCCGAGGCGCGTGTGACACTCGCATGTCGCAGGGCGGCCTCGAACGCGATCAGGCCATCGAAAGGAGGAAATGAGCGCATTGCATCATCATGAATGAATTTCATGGCGATGTGAACAGCTCGCATTGGCGTGCAGCCCGCGCTGGCGTGCATATCGGCAGAAGACGCTTTCACGATTGGAAAACGATGGCCGGGATCGAACTCCATGCGCAGCCGCTGTGCTGTTGGCGCGACCTGCTGCCGGCGGCGGTGCTCGGCATGGCGGCCTTCTTGACGCAATTCGACGTGACGGCGGTCGTCGTCGCCATGCCGGCCATGGCGACCGAGCTCGGTTTCGGCGTCGCCGCCTATGCCTGGGTCATGGATGCCTACAGTCTGGCCTTTACCGGGGGACTGCTGGCCGCCGGTGCGCTTGCCGACAGGTATGGGCGACGACGTGCCCTGCTCGGCGGCAACATCGTGTTCCTGGTGGGCTCGGTCGCTTGCGGCTTTGCGACGGGAGGCCCGGGGCTGTGGGCAGCTCGTGCAGTTCAAGGGCTTGGTGCAGCGTTCGTCATCACCGGAGGCATCGCGCTGCTCGCGAGCACCTATACCCGGCCTGACGAGCGTGCCCGCGCATTCGCGCTGATGGGGGTGATCTCGGGGACAGCCATGGCTCTCGGGCCGACGCTCGGTGGGCTCGTCTCGACCTGGATCGGGTGGCGCTGGATTTTCCTGGCCAATATCCCACTTTGCCTGCTCGCTATTCTGGCCGTCCCGCGGCTGGTCGCGGAATCGCGCGGTCCTGCCGATCGTCCGCTGGATTGGAGCGGCGTCATTCTTCTCACGTTTGCTCTTGGTCTTGCGATCGAGAGCCTGTTGATGGGGCGTGCGGCACCGGTCCGGGTTGCGGTCGGTCTCGGGGCAAGTGTGTGTTTGCTCGCCATGTTCGCGATGCAGCAGCGGCGCCGGCCTGCGCCGATGTTCGACCCGGCTGTATTCGGCCGGCCGGTCATGATCGGAATTTCGTCGTTGCTGATTGCCCTCTCGATCGGATACTGGGCCGTCCTCGTCTACCTGCCGCCGTTCCTGGGCGCAGCGTTTGGCTGGACAGGCTCATCGGTCGGCTTCGCGTTGCTCTGCGCGACGTTGCCGATGCTTCTGCTGCCGCCCTATGGTGCCCGTTTGGCAAAACACTGGGGCTGGCGTCGGCTGTTCGCGACCGCGATGCTGGTGCTGCTGGCGGGCAATCTCACTTTGATGCTGGTCGCGAGTGGCTGGCTCCCGAACACGGGCGTACTTCTCGCCGCGGCGGCGACCGCGATGCTGTTGATAGGGCTTGGCGCGGTGCTTGCGCACCCGCAACTGTCGGGTGCTGTCGTCGCCTTGGTGCCTCCGGACCAGACCGGCATGGCTTCGGCAGTGACTGTGGTCATGCGCCAGGCCGGCTTCGCACTGGGCATCGCGACGCTCGGTGCGTCGCTGCCGTATGAGGCCACCGCTGCCGGCTACGCATGGCCCTGGCTTCTTGCGGCTGTTGCATCCGCAAGCGGCCTCATCGCGGCCTCGACGTTGTTGCCGGACCAGCCACAGCTGCTCAGCTGACAACGCCGGCCGGCTCAGCGCCGTCGCGCCCGACGCCCAATGAGCGTGGATATCGGGACCACACCAATCACCGGATCGGCCCGGCCGGTCCGCCGCCGCTCAGCTCGCGGCCGCTGCGATCCGGTGCCCCGGGCTGACATGACCGTGGCTGTGCGCGTCGTCGCGGCTGACCTCCGGCGGAAGCCCGGCGAAGCGCCGCAAGGCTTGCGCCATCTGCACCCGGCCCGGCGCGCCGGTGATGATCACGTCCACCATCGCAAAGGACGAGTGGAAATGGCCGCGCGCCTTGAGCTGCTCGACCGTCACGCCCGCGGCCGCCATCGCCTCGGCATAGGCAATGCCCTCGTCGCGCAGCGGATCGAACTCGCAGGTGACGACGAAGGCCGGCGGCAGGCCTGAGACCTTGCCGCGCAGCGGCGAGACGCGCGGATCGGTGCGGTCGGCCGGCGAGCAGTAGAGGTCCCAGAACCAGTACATCAGCGAGCGCGTCAGGAAGTAGCCGGTCGCGTTGTCGTTGTAGGAGGGACGATCGAATGTGCAGTCCGTCACCGGGCACACCAGCAACTGGCCGGCGATCTCCGGCCCGCCGCGGTCGCGCGCCAGCTGGCAGGTGACCGCGGCGATGTTGCCGCCGGCGCTCCAGCCGGCAACCAGCACCGGGCCCGGTCTGCCGCCGAGCTCGGTTGCATGCTCGGCGATCCAGCGCGTCGCCGCATAGCCGTCTTCGGCCGCGGTCGGGAAGCGATGCTCCGGCGCATGGCGATAGCCGACGCTGACGAACATCATGCCGGTCCGCCGCACCATGTCGCGGCAGAACGGCTCATCCGACTGCTCGTCGCCGAGCACCCAACCGCCGCCGTGGAAATAGACCACGACCGGATGCGGCCCCGGCGTTGCCGGCTTGTAGACGCGATAGGGCAGCGGACCGTCGGTGCCCGGCAGCGTGCCGTCGACAATGTCGCCGATCGGCCGTCCGGCAGGTCGGCCCTTGTTGAACTCGTCGACGAAGGCGCACGCGCCCTGCGCGCCCATCGACTCGATCGGCGGCAGGTTCAGCGATGCGAGAAAGTTCAGCACCAGCCGCACATCCGGCTGGAGCCGCACCACCTCACCGTCATTGCATTGCGCGGCGACGTCGGGGCCGGTGAGTTTGAAGCCGAGCATGCCGCGGCTGGTCACCTCGTCGCAGATGCTGCGATAGGGGCCGACGCCACCGGTATAGGGCATCAGGCCCTGCACCTTGCCGGGCACGTTGGCGCCCGTGTACCAGGTGTTGGCGAGCCGGTGCAGCGTCACCATCGAGCAGTCCGCCATGTGCCTGTTCCAGCCGGCCTGCGCCGTCTCGGTCGGCTCGATCGTGGTGAAGCCGGCGTCGCGTAGCGCGGCGAGGCGGTCAACGACCCAGTCGACATGCTGCTCGATCGACACCGCCATGTTCGACAGCACCGACGGGCTGCCGGGTCCGGTGATCATGAAGAAGTTCGGGAAGCCTTCGACTGTAAGCCCGAGATAGGTTTGCGGCCCCTGCGCCCAGACATCGGTGAGGGATTTTCCGCCGCGCCCGGTGATCGGGTGCACCGCGCGGATCGCGCCGGTCATGGCGTCGAAGCCGGTCGCGAACACGATGACGTCGACGTCTACGCTGCGTTTGGTTGTGGTGATACCGCTTGCGGTAATCGCCTTGATCGGCTCCTGGCGCAGATTGACCAGCGCAACGTTCGGCCGGTTGTAGGTCGCGTAGTAATTGGTATCGAGACAGGGACGCTTGGCGCCGAAAGGATGGTCGTGCGGCATCAGCGCCGCCGCTGTTTCCGGATCCTTGACGGCCGCGGCGATCTTCTCGCGGATCAGCTCGCAGATCAGCGCATTGCCATCGACATCCACGCCCTGGTCGGCCCAGAGCTGGGTCAGGATGTGGACGAGGTCGCCGGCGGCCCAGGCGCGTTCGAAGCGCTCGCGACGCTCGGCATCGCTCAACTGCCAGCTCACCACCGTCTGCTGCGGATACGGCACGCCCGTCATCGATTGGCGCGCCTGCTCGCGATAGGCAGCGCGGTCGCTTTCGAAGAAGGTCCTGCGATCCTCCGGCGCCGGACCGTTACCCGCGGGCAGCGCGAAGTTCGGCGTGCGCTGGAACACGGTCAGATGCGCGGCCTGCTCGGCGATCAGCGGGATCGACTGGATCGCCGACGATCCCGTGCCGATCACGGCGACGCGCTTTCCCGCGAGGTTGACGCCGTCATGCGGCCAGCGGCCGGTGAAATAGACCTTGCCCTCAAATTCCTTGACGCCGTCGATCTCCGGCGGCTTTGGCGCGGAGAGGCATCCGGTCGCCATGATGTAATGGCGGCAGGAGACCCGCGCACCGTTGTCGGTGGTGAGCTGCCAGCGTTCGGCTTTCTCGTCCCATCTGGCTTCGGTGACCCTGGTCTTGAAGCGGATGTCGCGGCGCAGATCGTAGCGGTCGGCGACGAAGCCGAGATAGCGCAGGATCTCGGGTTGGGTCGCGTATTTCTCCGACCAGGTCCAGGCCGTCTCGAGTTCCGGATCGAAGGTGTAGCTGTAATCGATGGTCTGGATATCGCAGCGCGCGCCGGCATAGCGGTTCCAGTACCAGGTGCCGCCGACATCGCGAGCCTCTTCGAGGCCGACGGCCGAGAGGCCTGCCTTGCGCAGGCGATGGAGAAGATAAAGGCCGGCAAATCCGGCGCCGACCACGGCGACGTCGACCTGTTGGGTTCCACCCGCCGCGTTGGACTCACGTGCGGCAACCATTGCGTCCGGCATGGCATTCCTCCCGTGTATTTGTTTGTTTGCCGGCAGGCTAACGCTGCAGGCTCGGCTTGTCACCAGAACAAGTGCAATCTTCGGTAGTCGTTTGCGGGGTCGTCGCGATCGCGCGAAGGTTGTGGCGGCACACGCACCGCGATGCACAATCGCCGGGATAGTCCGGGCTAATCAGACCACATCCGTCTGTGTATGCTTGCGGCTACAAGCCACGCGTGCCCAGGGCGTCATGACAGAGTTGAGTGAGCGAACCAAAGCCAACATGGACGTCGTCCTTGAGGAGACGTGCCGCCAACTGCCGCACGGCGGCGATCACGACAGCCGCAGGTTCATCGCCGAGCGCCTGATCGAAGCGGCGCGGGCCGGACACTCCACGCTCGGTGAGCTCGGCATCATCGCAAGGCGGGCGCTGGCGGAGATCATCGCCAAGGGCAACTAGCTTGCCTCGTTGCGGGCCGCGGACGTAACCTGCCGGGAACCTCTCCGCGCATCGAGCTCCCCAGAGATGCGGTCCCTGCTTGCGCTCATTGCGGCTTCCGTTGTCCTTTGCCTCGCCGGCCCGGCCATCGCCCAGCCGGTCGGGCAGTTCCCGTTTGCGCTGACGCGTGAAGGCCAGATGCTTGGCGCCGTCGAAGGCGAGGTGGCGTTCTTCAAGGGGCTTGCTTACGCAGCCCCGCCGGTCGGCGAGCTGCGCTGGCGCCCGCCGCAGGCAACGGCCGAGAGTTCCGAGATGCGAACGGCCTATGATTACGGCGCGCCTTGTCTCCAGCCGTCGCTGGCGGACGCGAGCGAGGATTGCCTGACACTGAACGTGTTCCGCCCCTTCGGGGTCGACGGCCCGCTGCCGGTGATGGTGTTCATCCACGACGGCGCTTTCGTCAGCGGTACCGCGAACGACCCGCTGTTCGACGGCGCCAGGCTGGCGCAGGCCGGCCTCATCGTCGTGACCGTGAATTATCGCCTCGGCGCCCTCGGCTGGCTCAGCCATCCCGCGCTGTCGGAAGGCGGCTCCGGAAATTACGGGCTGATGGACCAGATCGCGGCGCTGCATTGGGTCCACGACAATATCGCGGCGTTCGGCGGCGATCCCAATAACGTCACCCTGTTCGGCAGCGGCGCGGGTGCGACGTCGATCGCGCTGTTGATGCTGTGCGACGAGGCGCGCGGTCTGTTCCAGAAAGCCATTTTGCAATCGGTGCCCGGCCGCGTCCACTTGCGCTCGCGGCAAGAGGCCGAGGCTGCGGGCCTGCAATTTGTGACTGAACTCGGACGTCCCGCAGATTTGCGCGCAGCCGTGCCGAGACGTCTGTTGGCTGCCGAACAGAAGCTGCTCGCGACATCACCGCACGGTTTTGCGCCGGCGATCGATCGGGTTCATGTGACGGAAGATATCGCGACAGGCTTTGCGGCCGGACATGAAAGCCGGATTGCGCTGATCATCGGCTGCAACGATGACGAAACGGATTTCGACAGCGAACCCGACATCGCGAAGGAGCTCGCGTCGTCCGGCATCGCGATCGATGAATTGCGCAAGCTCTATCCTGATGTCACGAAAGCTTCGGACCTGATGGCAAGGTTCTATACCGACAAGGTCTTCTCCGAACCGGTGAGGCTGCTCGCGCGGCTGCATACTGCGAGCGGCGCGCCGGTCTTCCGCTATCGCTTCGCCTATGTGCCCGAGGCGCGGCGCGCAAATCCGGAAGGCGGTCACGGGCGGGAATTGCAATTCATCTTCGGCGTGGAAGGCGTACCCGGCGCGGGCATCTTTTCACGGCACGACCGCGAGGTCGCGAACCGCATGCGCGCCTACTGGATCAATTTTGCAAAGAGCGGTGATCCCAACGGCCCGGATCTGCCGCATTGGGATGCGACCGCAGGCGGCGATCGCCTGCTGCTGATCGCGAACGAGCGCATCGCGAGCGGCGACGATCCCTTTGCGGAGCATCTCGACCGGCTCGCGCGCTAGCGCGACGATAAGGAGTTGGATCTAGGCCGCGAGCTCGACGCGTGGGGCCGGCGTCAGCCGGTGTTCCTCGAGGTGGTCCATCGCGCCATCCTTCTCGACGGCGTAGAACTGCTGGCCTTCCTTCGACCGGTAGGCGGCGCGAACGACGCCGCGGCGGCCCTTGTCACTGTTGACGACGTCCCCCAGCGCAAACTTCTTCATCTCACGTCTCGCATGTCTTCAGGCCGACTCCTTCGGCCACGGCTGCGATTGTGGGCGGCAAATCGTTAACGACTTGCTAACCATACGACTTTGCCTATGCTCGCCGCCGATCGCGCGGACAGCTACACGCGCATGTTGCCTTTGAGATGAGCCTTCGCCCATGACGCGATTTCCGACCCTGTTCCTGTCGCATGGCGGCGGCCCCTGGCCGTTCATGGAGGACCGGCGGGTGCAATATGCCAAAACCGCCGCGGAGTTCGGCCGGCTGCCGCAGCTTCTGCCCGAAAGACCGAAGGCCGTGCTCGTCATATCAGGACATTGGGAGGCCGACGCCTTCACCGTGTCCACATCGGCGCATCCGCCGATGGTGTACGATTATTACGGTTTCCCCGAGCATACCTATCACCTGAAATATCCGGCGCCGGGCCAGCCTGAGCTCGCCGCGGAGGTGAGGGCGCTGCTCAAGCACGCGGGCCTCGATTGCCGGGAGGATCCCAATCAGGGTTTTGATCACGGCACCTTCGTGCCGCTCGGCCTGATGTATCCGAACGCGGACATGCCGATCGTGCTGCTGTCGCTGAAGTCGACTTACGATGCGGCCGAGCACATCAAGGTCGGGCAGGCGATCGCCTCGTTGCGGGACGAAGGCATTTTGATCGTCGGCAGCGGGCTGACCTATCACAACATGCGCGGCTTCGGGCGTGCGGAGTCCAAGCCGGTTTCCTATGATTTCGAGGCCTATCTGAACGAGGCGATCGGCAATCCGGATCCTGCGCGCCGCAACGCGATGCTGGTCGACTGGGAGAGCGCGCCGAGCGCCCGCCTTGCGCATCCGCGTGAGGACCATCTGCTGCCGCTGATGGTCGCGGCTGGTGCCGCTGGTCGTGATGTGGGCAAGCGCGTTTTCGTCGACGAGGTCGCGAACGTCGCGATGGCGTCGTATGTGTTTGGTGAATCGTAGGGTGGATTAGCGAAGCGTAATCCACCCCTTTCATTGCGGCTCGATGGTGGATTACGCCTTCGGCTAATCCACCCTACGCAGCGACAACCTCACCCGTATTTCAGCTTCATCACCAGAATGCCGCCGGCGAGCAGCATGGTGACGGCGTTCGAGGCGATCAGTGGCGCGTCGCCCGAGAGCAGGCCGTAGACGAGCCAGAGCGCCAGGCCCAGCACCATGATCAGGAACATGCCGAGCGAGATGTCGCGCGCCGAGCGGGTCTTCCAGACCTTGATGACCTGCGGCGCGTAGGCGACGGTGGTGCAGGTGGCGGCGGCAAAGCCGATCAGCTTGATTGCGAGGGGGTCCATGCCGGCTCTATAGCATGGATTCGACGATGGTCACGCCGGGCGGCGCGCCGCCATGAGATTGCGGTAGAGCGTAGCATAGTCGCCGGCGCGGTTGCGCCAGGAGACGTCCGTGGCAAGGCCATTCAGTTGCAGCCGCCGCCAAGCCGATTTGTTATGGAAGGTGGTGTTGGCCTTGCGCAGCGTCCAGGCGAGCGCATCCGCGGAGACCGGACCGAACTTGAAACCGGTGGCGTCGCGGTCGGCCTCGCCGATATCGACAATGGTATCTTCCAGCCCGCCGACGCGGGAGACGATCGGGACAGCGCCATAGCGCAGTGCGCAGAGTTGGGTGAGGCCGCACGGCTCGAACCGCGACGGCACGATCAGCGCGTCCGAGCCGGCCTGGATCAGATGTGCCAGGATCTCGTCGTAGCCGATCAGGACCCCGATGCGGCCGGGATTCGCGCGGGCCGCGGCCTGATAGCGATCCTGGAGATCGCGATCGCCGCTGCCGAGCAGTGCGAGCTGCATGCCTTGCTCGAGGATCATCGGGATCGTCTCCAGCAGGAGATCGAGACCCTTCTGCCAGGACAGGCGGCTGATGACGCCGAGCAGCGGGGCTTCGTCGGAGGAGTCGAGATTAAACTGCTGCTGAAGCACCGCCTTGTTCGCGGCCCGAAACGTCAGTTCGTCCGCGCCGAAGCGATAGGCGATGTGCGGGTCCGTTTGCGGATTCCAGACCTCGATGTCGATGCCGTTGAGGATGCCGCTCAATGCGTCGGCGCGCGCGCGCAGCAAGCCGCCGAACCCCATGCCGCCTTCATCGGTCTGGATCTCCTGCGCGTAGGTCGGTGACACCGTCGTGATGCGATCAGCGAATTGCAGGCCTGCCTTCAGGAAACTGATCCCGCCAAAATATTCGAGATCGTTGACGTTGAACGAGTGCCAGGGCAGCCCGATCGATCCGACCAGCTCGGATGCGAACTTGCCCTGATAGGCCATGTTGTGAATGGTCATCACGGTGCCCGGCCGCGCCCCGCCGTCATAGTGCAGATAGGCTGGCGCGAGCCCTGCCTGCCAGTCATGGGCGTGCACGACGTCAGGCACGAAGGCCGGAACGAGGCCGTGGCCGATGTCGGCGGCGACGCGCGATAGCGCAGCGAAGCGCACGCCATTGTCCGGCCAGTCGAGGCCCTCAGGCGTGACATAGGGGTTGCCCGGTCGTGCATAGAGATGCGGCACGTCGAGCACGAACAGATCGAGGCCCTCATGGGAGCCTGCGAGCAGCCGCCCGGGGCCGCCGAAATAATCCGGCCAGTGCCGGATTTCTTCTGCTCCGGAAACCCGCCGCATCACGTCGGGATAACCCGGCATCAGCGTGCGCATCTCGACGCCGTGCGCCTTCAGCGCGCTCGGCAGCGCGCCGGCGACATCCGCGAGGCCGCCGGTCTTGACGATGGGATAGACTTCAGAGGCGACCGCGAGGACGCGAACAGGCATCATGTATTGAGCCTGTCGATCATCGGTTGGGTGATGAGGGAGATGCCCTGCTCGGTGGTGCGGAAGCGTTTGGCATCGAGCTCGGGATCTTCGCCCACGACGAGGCCCTCGGGGATCTCGATGCCGCGGTCGATCACGACGTTCTTCAGCCGTGCGCCGCGGCCGACAGTCACGTAGGGCATGATCACCGCGTTCTCGACATTGGCGTAGGAGTTGATGCGCACGCCGGTGAACAGCAACGAGCGGCGCAGCGAGGCGCCGGAGATGATGCAGCCGCCCGAGACCAGCGAACTCACCGCCTGGCCGCGCCGGCTCTCCTCGTCATGGACGAATTTCGCAGGCGGCGTGATTTCGGCGTAAGACCAGATCGGCCAGGCGCGGTCGAACAGATCGAGCTCCGGCACCACGTCGGTGAGGTCGATATTGGCAGCCCAATAGGCGTCGACCGTGCCGACATCGCGCCAATAGGCGCGCGGATCGCTGCCGGAGCGCACGCACGAGGTCGAATACTGGTGTGCCATCGCCCGGCCGTTCTTGACGAGGTAGGGGATAATGTCTTTGCCGAAATCGTGGTTGGAGTTCGGGTCCTCCGCGTCGCGTTTGAGCTGGTCGAACAGGAAGTTCGCGTTGAACACGTAGATGCCCATGCTGGCGAGCGAGACGTCGGGCTTGCCGGGCATCGGCGGCGGATCCTTCGGCTTCTCCAGGAACTCCTGGATCCAACCGTTCTCGTCGATATGCATGATGCCGAAGCCGGACGATTCCTGGCGCGGCATTTCGAGGCAGCCGACGGTGACGTCGGCGCCGCTGTCGACGTGCTGGCGCAGCATCACCTCGTAGTCCATTTTATAGATATGGTCGCCGGCGAGCACGACGATGAAGCGGCAGGCATGGGACTCGATGATGTCGATGTTCTGGTAGATCGCATCCGCCGTGCCGACATACCACATGTTCTCCGACACGCGCTGGCTGGCGGGCAGGATGTCAAAGCTCTCGTTGCGCTCGGGGCGGAAGAAGTTCCAGCCCATCTGGAGATGCCGGATCAGGCTGTGCGCCTTGTACTGGGTGGCGACCGCGATGCGGCGAATGCCCGAATTCACCGCGTTCGAGAGCGCGAAATCGATGATGCGGGACTTTCCGCCGAAATACACGGCGGGCTTGGCGCGCCGGTCGGTCAGCTCCAGGAGCCGGCTGCCGCGTCCGCCGGCCAGGACGAACGCCAGCGCCTGACGGGCAAGCGGCTCGGGTCTCGCGGCACTCATGTCTTCCTCCCACAAACGTGGCGCTTCGCGAGAAGCCTCCCGGCCCGCGCACATTGGAACCGATAGTAATGGCACGAATAGTAAATCAGGAAGGTGGTTGTTGGTTGCGAATGCACGGGAAGCTTAATGCTTTGCCGGGGGGACCGGGCCTCAGCCACCGTCGTGCCGGTGTCACATGCGGAGGGGCCGTCGAGCCCCGTCGCAAACCGGCTGGTCAGAATGGAGGCATGCGTCTTGTGCGGTGCACGCAAAGTCGAGGCCGAATTCGAGACTTTGACTTGGCGCAAGGATGACCGATCATGGCGCTGCGATCCATTTCCAAACGAGACGTCAGACAGGGAGTAAGACGATGAGGATCTGGAAAACGGCAATTGCCTGTTCGCTCGCTGGCGCGGTCATCGCCGGCCAAATCGGGCAGGCCTCAGCGGGTCCGATGCCGACCAATGTCGCGACCATGAAGGCCGCGGCCGGCGACGATGTCACGCAGGTGCATTGGCGCGGCGGTGGTTGGGGATGGGGCCTTGGAGGTCTCGCGGCCGGCGCCATCATCGGCGGTGCCATCGCCAGCAGCTCTTATGGCTACTATGGCGGCGGCCCGTATTACGGTGGCTACGGATATCCGGGTTATGGCTACGGGTACGGCTATGCGCCAGCCTATTATGGTTATGGCGGGCCAGCCTATGCCTATCCGCGATACTATCGGCCTTACCGTCCGTATTACGGCTATCGCTACGGCTACTACCGGCCGTATTACCGGCACTACTATCGCGGATATTGGTGATCCTGCGCGGCTAGAGCGAGAGCCACACGATCAGGCTCATGCAGGCGAAATGCGCGAGCACGATCGCGGCGAGATGCAGCGGGCCGGCCTTGAGCCGAGATGTGCGCATGTCGCCGCGTCCGGCTAATTCGATCCCGCGGCCGCGGCGGTGAAGCTGCGGTCGACGGCTTTGCCGACGTCGAGCGTCTTCGGCAGGATGCCGTAGCGCGTCGAACGGTCTGATGCCGCCTGCACCTCCTTCACGACGTTCTCGTCGATTACGATCGGGCTGGTGCGTTGCGCGGTGTAGGCCGACAGCAGCACGTCCTCGGGCAGTTTTGTTAATTCGGCCGTGCTTTTGGCGTATTCGCCGAGGTGGTCGAGCGACCACAGCCGCGCCTTGTTGAGCCGCTGCACGAGGTCCTGCACCGCCGCGCGCTTGGTGGCGATGGCGTTGTCGGAGGCGACGATGAAAGTGATGGTCGGTGTCAGGCCTTCGCCGTCGGCGATCACGCGGGCCTTGTCCTTCAGCGTCGCGAACGAGACGTAGGGCTCCCACACCGCCCAGGCGTCGATCGAACCCGCCACCAGCGCGATCTTGGCATCGACCGGGCCAAGCGGGGCGAAGGTGGCATCCTCCAGCTTGATCTGCGCCTTCTCCAGCGTCGCGTCGATCAAAAACTGGCCCCAGCCGCCGCGCGTGCCGGCGAGCCGCTTGCCCTTGAGGTCGGCGGCCGACTTGATCGGCGAATCCTGGCGCACCAGGATCGCTTGCGTCCTTGCATCCGAGCGCGTTCCGCCGATCGCCTTGATCGGCGCGCCGGCAGCGTAGACCGAGAGGAAGGAGAGGTCGCCGGTGTAGCCGACGTCGAGCGCGCCGGCGTTGAGTGCTTCCAGGATCGGCGCAGCGGCGGGGAATTCCGACCATTCGATCTTGTAGGGCAGGTCCTTCGCGTAGCCTGAAATCTCCAGCAGCGAGCGGTTGCCGCCCTTCTGGTCGCCGACGCGCAGCACGACGGTGTCGGCCGCGAACGCGGCGGCCGCGGTCGATAGCGTAATGGCTGCGGCGAGCAGCGATGCCGCAAGCCGGCGGGTGATGGAATGATCGTCGGAGTTGATGCTCATTGGCCTGTCTTGTTGCCTGCTTGTTACTTTGGCTCACAACGCGTGAGCAAACGATGCAGCGAGACGATGAAGTCTATGATCGCGCGGTACGCAGTCAATGAAATGGCAATTCGTATTGCGGCTGCGGCGGGCAAGGACGTTTCAGCGAGGCGGTGCTTTCGAGAACGTGCGGCGTGCGCGGCCGATGCTGCGCAAGAATGAAGCAGGGGTGGGAGTCGCGGCGGGCTCTGCCAACGGATGCATCGGCGAAAATCGTTTCATCGTCCCGGCACACGCCGAAGGAGAGAATGACTTCGCTTCGCGTCACATTCGAAATTCCATTTCATTGACGATGCGGCGGGCGCGCCGCATGATTTGCGCATCGCATCAAAGCGGCGTGTAAGCGCCGGCGGAGATTATTCTCTCAACGCAGCTCCACATGGAATATGCGCAACGCGAAGCGATGCGCGAACGGTGGCGTTGTGCCAGCGCAGGAGTGGGGACTGATGGGCAACGACAACAAGAGCGGTGGATCGAGCCTCGACCGGCGTCATTTGCTCCAGGCGGGGTTGGCGGCGGCGTTCGCCGCGCCGCTCGGTGCCTTTGGCGCAGCACAGGCCTTCGCGCCGCAGGCGATCGCGCCGGGCGTCGACCTCTCGGAGTTTCCGCTATGCCGGACGGCCTCGGACGCACCCGCGCTGACCGGCGCCCCGCGCAAGCTGAAGCTGTCGTGGAATGCCGGCGCGGTGTGCCTTGCGCCGGTGCCGGTCGCCATCGAGCACGGCTTCTTCCAGAAGCACAATCTCGACGTCGAGCTCATCAATTATTCCGGCTCGACCGACCAGCTGCTCGAGGCGATCGCGACCGGAAAGAGCGATGCCGGGCTCGGCATGGCGCTGCGCTGGCTGAAGCCGCTGGAGCAGGGCTTTGACGTCAAGATCGCCGCCGGCACCCATGGCGGCTGCATGCGCGTGCTGACCCGCGCCGATTCCAGCGTGACGAAGCTCGCCGACCTCAAGGGCAAGATCGTCGCGGTCGGCGATCTCGGCGGTCCCGACAAGAACTTCTTCTCCGTTCAGCTCGCCAAGCTCGGCATCGATCCCAACAAGGACGTCGACTGGCGCGCCTATCCCGGCAACCTCCTCAACGTCGCCGTGGAGAAGGGCGAGGTGCAGGCGTTCCTGTCGTCCGACCCTCTCGGTTATCTCTGGCTCAAGGACAGCCAGTACAAGGAGGTCGCCTCCAATCTCGATGGCGAGTATCGCGACAAGAGCTGCTGCATCCTCGGCCTGCGCGGCTCGCTCGTGCGCGAGGAGCCGCAGGTCGCGCGCGCGCTGACGCAGGCGCTGCTCGATGCCGCGATGTTGACCGCGCAGAATCCGGCCGTGACGGCAAAATCGTTCCAGCCTTACGCGCCGAAGACGGCGTCGCTCGCCGATATCGAGGGCATGGTGCGTTACCACACTCACCATCATCATCCCGTCGGCGAGGTGCTGAAGCGCGAACTCAAGGCCTATGCCGACGACCTCAAGAGTGTGCAGGTCTTCAAGCAGAGCACCGATACCGCCAAATTCGCGGAGCGCATCTATGTCGACGTATTCGCTGTCTGACGGCCTCGCCTCTGGCGCGCCGCGGACCTCGCGCGCGCCGTGGCTCGCGACCTGGATCCGGGAGTCCGGCGTCGGCGTTCTCGCCAGCATCGCCTGGATCGCCTTCGGTTTCTCCTGCCTGTGGTGGCAGGATCTCGGCGACTGGTCGCGCACGCATTCGCTCGGCATTGCAGCCTTCATCATCGCGGCGATCGCCCTGCTCGGGACGGTCGGGGCCGACTATCTGGGATCGGCGGGCCGCGGCTTGCGCCAGCGTGCGCCATGGCTCGTGGCGCTCGGCGCGTTCCTGACGCTCTGGGAGGTCGCCACCGCAAAGTTCGCCTGGCTGCCGCTGCCGTTCTTTCCGCCGCCGCAGTCGATCATCGAGGTCTACACCGATGACCTGCCAAAGCTGCTCGACAGCGTGTTCGCTTCGGTCAAGCTTCAGCTCGGCGGCTGTCTGATCGGCGCAACGGTCGGCTTCGTCTCCGGCGTCTCGATCGGCTGGTCGCGTGCCGTTGGCTATTGGGCGCATCCGGTGCTGCGCTTCATCGGCCCGCTGCCGGCGACCGCCTGGCTGCCGATCGCCTTCTTCACCTTCCCGTCGAGCTGGAGCGCCTCGACCTTCCTGATCGCGCTCGCGACCGGCTTCCCCGTCACCGTGCTGACATGGTCCGGTGTCGCGAGCGTCAGCAATGCCTATTACGACGTCGCGCGCACGCTGGGCGCAAAGCCGTCCTTCCTGGTGCTGAAGGTCGCGATTCCCGCCGCGCTGCCACACGTCTTCGTCGGCCTGTTCATGGGGCTCGGCGCGTCCTTTGCCGTGCTCGTCGTCGCCGAGATGATCGGCGTCAAGGCCGGCCTCGGCTGGTATCTGCAATGGGCGCAGGGCTGGGCGGCTTACGCCAACATGTATGCGGCGCTGATCGTGATGTCGCTGCTCTGCTCCGGCGCGATCACGCTGCTGTTTGCGATCCGCGACCGCCTGCTGGTCTGGCAGAAGGGGACCGTCAAATGGTAGCCGCAGCCGCACTGGCCGAAGTCGCCGCTCCTGCGGCGGCCGGCGCCGCGCTCGACATCGAGCAGGTCAGCCACGCCTTCGACATCGACGGCGCCGAATTGCCGGTGCTCGACGATGTCAGCATTTCCGTCGAGCCTGGCGAGTTCGTCGCGTTGCTCGGCCCCTCCGGCTGCGGGAAGTCCACGCTGCTGCGCCTCGTCGCAGGCCTCGACAAGCCCAAGTCGGGAACGCTACGCGAGGACGAGAGCCGCATCAGGGCGCCGCATCCCTCGCGCGTGGTCGTGTTCCAGGATCCGACCCTGTTTCCCTGGCGCTCGGTCTGGGACAACGTCGCGCTGGGGCTGGAAGCGCAGGGCATTTTGAAGAGCCAGCGCCATCGCGTCGATGCCGCGCTCGATCTCGTCGGGCTGTCGGACTTCCGCACCGCCTATCCGCACCAGCTCTCCGGCGGCATGGCGCAGCGCGTCGCGCTGGCGCGTGCGCTCGTCAACGATCCAAAAATCCTGATCCTCGACGAGCCGCTGGGCAAGCTCGATTCGCTCACCCGCATCACCATGCAGGCCGAGCTCGTGTCGCTCTGGCAACGCAAGGGCTTTACCACGCTCCTCGTCACGCATGACGCCGAGGAAGCGCTTGTGCTGGCCAACCGTGTCATCGTGTTCAGCGATCGTCCGGCGCGCGTGAAGGCAGACATTCGGGTCGACCGGCCCTATCCGCGCCATCGCGGCGATCCATATCTTGCGGATCTGCGCCGGCAGATCCTTGGTCTGTTGGGGTTAGACGCCACATGGTGACTTCCATAGCCAAGGGGCGCACGCCCCATAGCGAACCTGATTACATCGCGCGCGCCGAGGCGCTGGCCGAAGGCTTTGCGGCGCGGGCGGCCGAGCACGATCGCACCGGCAGCTTTCCCTTCGAGAATTTTCGCGAGCTCTCCGAAGCGGGCTTGTTGTCGCTGACGGTACCGGCCGCCTTTGGCGGCGCCGGTGCCGGTGCGAGGTACGCCGCACGTGTTCTCGGCATCGTCGGCAAGGCCTGCTCATCGACGGCGCTGGTGCTGTCGATGCACTACATCAATCATTTCGTGATGGCACGCAGCCCGAGCTGGCCGGTGCGGCTGTCGCGCAAGCTCGCACAGGAAACCGTGGAGGGCCTTGCGCTGATCAATGCGCTCCGTGTCGAGCCGGAACTCGGCTCGCCCGCGCGCGGCGGTCTGCCGGCGACGATCGCGCGCCGCACCGAGACCGGCTGGCGCCTCTCCGGACACAAGGTCTATTCGACGGGTTCGCCGATCCTGAAATGGTATCTGGTCTGGGCCCGCACCGACGAAGCCGAGCCGCGCGTCGGCCAGTTCCTGGTGCCGGCGGGCCTGCCGGGCACGCGCATCGTCGAGACCTGGGACCACCACGGCCTGCGTGCCAGCGGCAGCCACGACGTCATTTTCGACGACGTCGTGATCGCGCTCGACGCCGAGATCGATGTCCGCAAGCCTGCTGACTGGCGCGCGCCGGACGTCGCGCAGGCGACCGTCCACACTCTCTTCGTCGCCGCGATCTATGACGGCATCGCGCGTGCGGCGCGGGACTGGCTGGTTACCTTCCTGAAGACGCGGGTGCCGGGCAGTCTCGGCGCGCCGCTGGCGACCTTGCCGCGCGCCCAGGAGATCCTCGGCGGCATCGAGGCGCGGCTCGCGATCAACGCACGTTTGATCGACAGCTTCGCCTCCGATTTCGACGACGGCTTGCAGCTGAGCGCGATCGAGTCCAACATCATCAAGCTGACGGTGACCAATAACGCCGTAGCCGCAGTGGAGGAGGCCTTGTCGCTGACCAGCAATCACGGTCTGTCGCGCAAAAATCCGCTGGAGCGGCATTACCGCGACGTGCTCTGCGGCCGCGTCCACACCCCGCAGGACGACACCACCAAAATCACAGCCGGGCGCGCAGCGCTGGGCGTCTGACTCATCACTTACAAGGAGTTCCCGATGTCGGTCGAGTTCATCGGCTTTATCGCAAACAGCAATGCTTCCGAGACCATCGTGCGCCAGGGTCCGGTGCTCGATCCCGCGTATATCGAGACGGTGGCGAAGGCGCACGAACTTGCCGGCTTCGACCGCGCACTGCTGGCGTTCCATTCGACCACGCCGGATGCGCTCCAGATTGCCCAGCACGTGCTGACGATCACCAAAAAGCTCAAGGTGATGATCGCGCAGCGCCCTGGCTTCACCGCGCCGACGCTGCTCGCGCGCCAGCTCGCCACGCTCGACCAGCTTTATGAGGGCCGCGTCTCGCTGCACGTCATCACCGGCGGCAACGCGATCGAGCTCAGGCAGGACGGCAACACGCTCGACGACAAGGACGAGCGCTACGCCCGCACCAGCGAGTTCCTCGACATCGTGCGGCTGGAATGGACCAGCGAGAAGCCGTTCAACTACAGCGGCAAGTACTACAACGTCGAGAATGGTTTTTCGCAGGTGAAGCCGCTCCAGAAGGGCGGCATCTACACCTTCGTCGGCGGCGGCTCCGATGCTGCGATCGAGGTCTCGGGCAAGCATGCCGACACCTTTGCGCTGTGGGGCGAATCCTACGCCCAGGTGCGCGATGTCACCGGGCGTGTGCGCGCCGCAGCCGCGAAGCATGGGCGTCCCAGCCCGCGCTTCAGCCTGTCGGTGCGGCCGATCCTCGCCGATACCGAGGAGAAGGCCTGGCAGAAGGCCGAAGGGATCCTCGAACGCGCCACCGCGCTGCAGGACCAGACCGGCTATCGCCGGCCCAATCACGCGACCGAGGGCGCCAAGCGGCTGCTGGCGGCGGCCGACCAGGGCGCGCGCATCGACAAGCGGCTGTGGACCGAGATCGCAAAGCTCACCGGCGCCAACAGCAACACCACCGCTTTGGTCGGCACGCCCGAGCAGGTCGCCGAGGTTTTTGCCGACTATTACGACCTCGGCGTCAGCCATTTCCTGATCCGCGGCTTCGATCCGCTGCCCGATGCCATCGACTATGGCCGCGAGCTGATCCCGCTGACGCGCAAGCTGATCGCGGAGCGTCAAGGCGTTCGCGGCGAGGCGGCGGAATGATCCGTCTCATGCTGGCCGGCGCGCTGCTGTTCGGTTCGCTGGAACTGGCGGCAGCGCAAACCACGCTGCGCGTCGGCGACCAGAAGGGCAATGCGCAGGCCGTGATGGAAGCGGCGGGTGTGCTGAAAGACATCCCTTACAAGATCGAGTGGAAGGAGTTTCCGGCGGCGGCGCCTCTGCTGGAGGCGCTCAGTGCCGGCGCGATCGAGACCGGACTCGTGGGCGACGCGCCCTTCACCTTCGCCGCCGCCTCCGGCGCGCCGGTGAAGGCGATCGCCGCGATCCGCCAGACGCGCGAGGGGCTCGCGATCCTCGTGCCGGAGACTTCGCCGATCAAGAGTTTTGCCGATCTGCGCGGCAAGAAGATCGCCACTGGCCGCGGTTCGATCGGCCATCAGCTCATCCTCGCCGCGCTCGAGAAGAACGGCTGGGCTGCGAGCGACGTGCAGATCGCGTTTCTCGCGCCATCCGATGCCAAGATCGCCTACACGCAAGGCTCGGTCGACGCCTGGTCGACCTGGGAGCCGTATGTGAGCCAGGAAGAGGTGCTGTTCAAGTCGCGCCGCATCATCAATTCGGAGGGCCTGACGCCGGGTCTGAGCTTTCAGGTGGCACGGCCCGACGCCATCCGCGACAAACGCGCGGAGCTGACGGACTTCATCCGCCGGCTCACAGCAGCGCGGGCGTGGTCGCTGAACAATATCGACAGCTATGCCGCGACGTGGGGCAGGCTGATGAACATCCCGACCGCCGTGCCGCTGAACTGGCTGTCGCGTGCAAAAATCCGGATCGCGCCGATCGACGACGGCGTGGTCGCGGACGAGCAGAGCACGATCGATCTCTATTTCCGCTGGGGTTTGATCAAGCAGAAGCTCGATGCGGCCGAGATCGTCGATCGCTCGTTTGCGGATGCGATCGCGAAGGCGGGATTGTAGCGGCACTCTCGTGTCCCGGACGCGCTGCAGCGTGCAACGCTGCTGCGCAGAGCCGGGACCCATGCCGCACGGAATGCTCTCCGTTAGATGGGCCCCGGCTCTGCAGCGCACCACTTCGTGATGCGCTGCGTCCGGGGCACGAGACCTCACAAGCGCTCAAGCATCTGTGAAGCAGGAAGACGCGTTCCAGCGCAATCGCCTTCCGCGAAACGTTCCTTCTGCTTTCTCAGCCTTCGACAACACCACCATTGCTATTTGCATCGCGCCTCTTGCACTGCGTCTCGCCGCCGCAAAAATCATTCAGACGACCACATCGGGAGACCGGCCATGGGCCTGCAAGAAACAAAAATCGAATCGCTTCCCTTCGTCACCGCCGAACTCAACTACCTCGCGCCGACATCAGGCAAGCCGCGCACCTACGCCTTCGATCCGCCGCCGGGCGAACCGAAGAGCACATTGCTGCCGGAGCCGCATCAGGTGCCGATCTTCGACGCGCGACTGATCGCGCAAAATTTCTCGCTCGATCGCGAAGGCTTTGCGCTGGTGCGCCATCCGAACCAGGTGAAGGACTTTTACAACGAGGCGGAAATCAAGGCGGTCTATTATCCCGCCGTCGAAGCCTTCTTGCGGGCGACATTGAAGGCCGACCGGGTCTTCATCTTCGACCACACCGTACGCAGGCGCGTCGCGGGCGCTCCGGATATTCGCGACGGTGGCCCGCGCCAGCCCGCGACGCGCGTCCACGTCGACCAGACCGCCGTCTCCGGCGCCAACCGCGTGCGCGAGCATCTGCCTGATGAAGCTGACGCGTTGCTTAGGGGACGCGTACAGGTGATCAATCTCTGGCGGCCGATCCGTGGGCCCCTGCGTGATTCACCGTTGGCGATGGCTGACGGCAGCACGGTTAAGCCTGACGATCTGGTCGCGTCCGACCTGATCTATCCCAACCGCCGCGGCGAGACCTATTCGGTGAAATACAATCCGAACCATCGCTGGTTCTATTTCCCCGAGATGACGCCGGATGAGGCTCTGCTGCTCAAGTGCTATGATTCCGCAACCGACGGCCGCACCCGCTTCGGACCGCACACGGCCTTCGTCGACCCGACCACCCCGGCTGATGCAGCGCCGCGCGAGAGCATCGAGATCCGCGCGCTGGTGTTCCACAAACAGTAACAAAGTGTGATGGCACTGCCGGGCGCCGCCCGGCAGTTCCTGGAACTTAAGGGAACAACGCGACGTTTGCGGCGCGGGGCCGGGCCAACCGGGAGCGGTGCCGTGCGAGCGCAGACGACTTTATTGCTTTGTTTGACGACTTCATCTCTCGCCTTCATCTCCGTTGCAAATGCCGAAAGCGGCCTTGCCTCATATTACGGATACGGAAAAGCCGGCAAAGGGGAGCTGACCTGCGCTCACCGGACACGGCCCTTCGGCAGCGTGCTCAGGGTCTCCTATAGCGGGCGCACGATTCAGTGCCGCGTCAATGATCGCGGCCCGTTCATCCGTGGTCGGATCGTCGATCTCTCGGTGCCTGCTGCCCGCGCGCTCGGCATGATGAGCGCCGGCGTGGTGCGGGTCTCGGTGGATTAGGCCCGCGAGCGCGCTATAGTGCCGCCCAAGGCAAGGGGGGCGCTATGGCCAGGATTCGTGTGGGACTCGTCGGCTGCGGCTTCGTGTCGGAGCTGCACATGTATGCGTTCCGGCGCGTCTATGGGGTGGACGTCGAGGTCGCGGCGGTGGCCGCGCGCGGCGATCGCGTCGTCGATTTCGCAAGGCATCACGGGATACCGAAGGTCTATCGCAGCTTTGCCGAACTGATCGCGGACCGCGAGCTCGATGTCATCGACATCTGCACGCCGCCCAATCTTCATGCCGAGATGATCGTCGCCGCTATGCAGGCCGGCAAGCACGTCATCTGCGAAAAACCCTTCGCCGGCTATTTCGGCCGCGAGGGCGACGCACAGCCGATCGGCAAGTACGTGCCGAAGGCGCTGATGTATGAACGCGTGCTGGAGGAGATGGACGCGACCCGCGGCGCGATCGAGCATACCGGAAAACTCTTCATGTATGCCGAGGACTGGATCTACGCGCCGGCGGTGACCAAGACCGCCGAGATCATCAGGGCGACGAAGGACAAAATCCTGTTCATGAAGGGCGAGGAGAGCCATTCCGGCTCGCACGCAGCCCATGCCGCGCAATGGGCGATGACCGGCGGCGGCTCGCTGATCCGCATGGGCTGCCATCCGCTTTCGGCGATCCTCTATCTCAAGCAGGTCGAGGCGAAGGCCCGCGGCGAGACCATCCGCGTTGCCAGCGTCACCGGCGATGTCGGCAACGTCACGGCTAGCCTGAAGCCGGAAGAGCGCACCTACATCAAGGCCAATCCGGTCGATGTCGAGGATTGGGGCACGCTGACGGCGACCTTCTCCGACGGCACCAAGGCGACCGTGCTCTCCGGCGACATGATCATGGGCGGCGTGCGCAATCTGGTCGAGACCTATACGAGCGGCGGTTCGCTGTTCGCCAACATCACGCCGAACAACCATCTGATGAGCTACCAGACCAGCGAAGAAAAGCTCGCCAGCGTCTACATCACCGAAAAGGTCGACCGCAAAACCGGCTGGCAATATGTCTGCCTCGAAGAGGAATGGACGCGCGGCTATTTGCAGGAGATCCAGGATTTCATGGAATGCGCGGCGACGGGACGGCAGCCGCTGTCGGACCTCGCGCTGGCGTATGAGACGATCAAGGTGAACTACGCCGGCTATTGGGCGGCGGAGGAGGGGCGGCGGGTGGTGTTGTGAGGGCGTGGTCTCCGCCGTAGTTCACCTCGCCCCGCTTGCGGGGAGAGGTCGAAAGCGAAGCTTTCGGGTGAGGGGGCTCTCCGCGAGTCCGTCTCTCACCGTCAACGCCGAGACAGCCCCTCACCCCAACCCTCTCCCCGTAAGAACGGGGCGAGGGAGCGCAGCGTTGCTCGTAGCTCGCACTACGCCCCGTAGGTCGATCCCTTCGGCAGCGGGAATACCGGGTCCTGCGTGCGGATGTTGGTCGGCCACACCACGGAGATGTGCTCGCCGGCGTTCTGCATCACGACCGGGGTCGAGCGCTCGTTCTGGCCTGACATCGGCGTGCCCGGCGGGAAGAATTTGACGCCATAGCCCTGGATGGTGCCGCCGGCGGGAATGTCGACGTCGAGTGCAGCCTTGCGGATGGCCTCGGGCTCGAAGCTGCCATACTTTTCCTTGGCGACGGGGAGCACGTTGCTGAGCAGCACCCAGGTCTGGTTAAAACCCATCGAGCAATGTGGGGGGACGTCGGTCGCGCCGGTCTTGGCCTTGTAGCGCGTGACCATGGCGTTGGTGAGGTCGCCGATGCCCGGCGCGAGCTTCGCGGGATCGAGCAGCTGCGCCGGCACCGGATCGATGTTGCAGAAATTGTCGATGTCAGGACCGAAGGTCGCGCGCAGCTTGTCGAGCTGGCTGTAGCCGGCGCCTGCCCCGAACAGCATCTTGAAGCGCAGGCCGCTCTCGCGGGCCTGGCGCAGGAACAGGGTGATGTCGGGGTTGTAGCCGGCATGCGAGATCACATCGACCTTGGCGCGCTTGAGCTTGGTCACGAGCACCGAGAGGTCGGGTGCGGACGCCGAGTAGCCCTCGCGCATCACCACCTGGATGCCGGCCTGCTTGGCATAGGCCTCGTCCGCCGCGGCAACGCCGACGCCATAAGGCCCATCCTCGTGGATCAATGCGACCTTGACCTCGCCCGGCTCCATGCCGAGCTTGCCCTTGGCGTGCTCGGCGAGGAAGCCCGCAAAAGCCTGGCCGTACTGGTCGGAATGGATCTGCGCGCGAAACACATATTGCAGGTTCTTGTCCTTGAACACGGCGGTCGAGACCGCGGTCGTGATCCAGAGGATCTTCTTCTGCTGCTCGACCTTGGCGGCGAGCGGCACGGCGTGCGAGCTCGCATAGACGCCATTGATGATGTCGATCTTTTCCTGGCTGATCAGGCGCTCGGCCTCGTTGATCGCGACATCCGGCTTGCTCTGGGAGTCGGCGGCGACCGGCACGATTTTGGTCTTGCCTCCGATCCCGCCCTTCTCGTTGGCGAGATCGATGGCGATCTGTGCACCGATCGAGGAGGCGACCGAGCCGCCGGCGGCAAACGGCCCGGTGAGGTCGTAGATCAGGCCGATGCGCAAATTCTCGGCCTGCGCCTGCGCCCGTGTCCAATCGAGGCTGAGCGCAGCGGCGGCAGCCGCCGAGCTCTTCAGCAGCTGCCTGCGTGAAGTCGGCATCCTATCCTCCCTCAAAACCGTCTGTTGATCGGTCCAGTTATTTTTCGCGAAGTATTGGGAGCGGGAACCCGAAAGTCAACAACGCGAAAGTCTGGGTCCGTCCTCCGCGGCCCGGAACGCAATTGCGAAATGGGTGGCTGTATGACCTGGGATCAGGTTCGTCACTGGGTCAAGCGGCGGGCAAGATAGCGCGCCGTCTTCCCACCGGCCTTGCCGCCACTTTTGGCGACCTCATGCGGCGTCCCCGAGGCGACGATATGGCCGCCCTCGTCGCCAGCGCCGGGGCCGAGATCAATGATCCAGTCGCTATGAGAGACGACATCCATGTCATGCTCGACCACGACGACGCTGTTGCCCGCGTCCACGATCCGCTCGAGCTGGGCGATCAGCCGCTCGACATCGCGCGGGTGAAGGCCTGTGGTCGGCTCGTCCAGGACATAGAGCGTGTGTCCGCGTTGCGGGCGCATCAGTTCGGTCGCCAGCTTGATGCGCTGGGCTTCGCCACCGGACAATTCGGTGGCGGATTGACCGAGGCGGATATAGCCGAGGCCGACCTCGCGGACCACGGACAGCGACCGGTTCAATGTGGACTCGTCGCGGAAGAAGTCGAAGGCCTCATCGACGCGCATGGCCAGAACATCCGCGATCGATTTTCCGCGAATCTTCACCTCGAGCGTCTTGTCGTTGTAGCGTGCACCCTTGCAGGTCGGGCAGGGCGCATAGACGCTGGGCAGGAATAGAAGCTCGACGCAGACGAAACCTTCGCCCTCGCAGGTCGCGCAGCGGCCCTTCGCGACATTGAACGAGAAGCGCCCTGCATCGTAGCGACGGGACTTCGCCTGCGGCGTTGCCGCGAACAGGCGCCGCACATGATCGAACAGGCCGGTATAGGTCGCAAGGTTCGATCGCGGCGTGCGGCCGATCGACTTCTGATCCACCACCACGAGGCGATCGACCTCGTCGAGGCCGGCGACGATCTTGCCGCCCAATGTCTCGACCGTGGGCGCCAGGCTGTCGTCGTCCGCGTCAATGGGAAGCGTGTGGCCGAGATGGCCGGCCACGGCATCGACGAGGAACTGGCTGATCAGGCTCGATTTGCCGGAGCCCGACACGCCGGTGACGCTGGCGATGACACCCAGCGGGATATCGACGTCGAGGCCGTGAAGGTTGTTGCGGCTCACGCCTCTGACCTTGAGATGCCCCTTCGCCTCGCGACGGACCGTCCGCAGCTTGTTTCGCGGATGGGCAAGATAATGGGCGGTCCGCGATTGCTCGATCTCGCCGAGCCCTGCGGGCGGTCCGCTATAGAGGATGTTTCCGCCGCCTTCGCCGGCGTCAGGCCCGACGTCCACCAACCAATCGGCATGCCTGATCACCTCGATCTCGTGTTCGACGACGAAGATCGAATTTCCCGCGTGCTTGAGCCGGTCCAGCGCTCGCAGCAACGCTTCGGTGTCGGCAGGATGCAGGCCGGCAGACGGCTCGTCGAGCACGTAGACGACGCCGAACAGGTTCGAGCGGACCTGCGTCGCCAGACGCAACCGCTGCAATTCGCCGGGCGACAGCGTTGGCGTGCTGCGTTCGCAGGCGAGATAGCCGAGGCCGAGATCGAGCAGGACGTTCAGTCGCGCCGATAAATCCTCGCAGATGCGCCGGGCGACGACGACCTTCTCTGATGCTCCATGCGCCGTTGCGAACGGCTTCATCAACTCTTGCAGCTGCTTGAGCGGGAGGTGCGACATCTCGGCGATATTGAGACCGGCGAATTTGACCTTGAGCGCCTCGGGCTTCAGCCGCGTGCCGTGGCAGGTCGGGCAGTCCCGGGTGATCAGGAATTGAGCGACCCGGCGCTTCATCATCGCGCTCTCGGACTTCGCGTAGGTCTGCATCACGTAGCGCTTCGCGCCGGTGAACGTACCTTGGTAACTCGGCTCCTCCTTGCGGCGCAGGGCCCGTTTGACTTCGGCTGCGTCGTAACCGGCATAGACCGGAACGGTGGGCTGCTCCTCCGTGAACAGGATCCAGTCGCGGTCCTTCTTCGGGAGCTCGCGCCAGGGCTTGTCGACATCGTAGCCCAGCGTCGTCAGGATGTCCCGGAGGTTCTGTCCCTGCCAGGCGCTCGGCCAGGCCGCGACGGCACGCTCGCGAATCGTCTTGGTGTCGTCGGGCACCATGGATTTCTCGGTGACATCGAGCATCCTGCCGATGCCGTGGCAGGTCGGGCAGGCGCCTTCCGGCGTGTTAGGAGAAAACGATTCCGCATAGAGCATCGGCTGTCCCCGCGGATAGTCGCCGGCCCGGGAGTAGAGCATTCTGAGCAGGTTGGAGATGGTTGTTACACTACCAACGGACGACCGCGTTGTCGGCGCGCCGCGCTGCTGCTGGAGCGCAACCGCCGGCGGCAAGCCCTCGATGTCGTCGACTTCGGGAATCTGCATCTGGTGGAAAAGGCGCCGCGCGTAGGGCGACACCGATTCCAGATAGCGCCGCTGCGCCTCGGCGTAGATCGTTCCAAAGGCGAGCGAGGATTTCCCGGAGCCCGACACACCCGTGAACACGACCAGGGCATTGCGCGGAATTCTGACGTCGACGTTTTTGAGGTTGTGCTCGCGCGCGCCCCGGACCCGGACGAAGCCGTCGTCCTGCATCAGGCTATCGATTTGTCTTGGTCGATCGTCCATCTGGCTCCTCCGGCCCCGCGGGGGAGCGGCGTAGCACGTCTTTGCCGCACGGGCAGTTTCGGCGAGAGACTAACCAGCAAATCGCTGGATGGGTCCTCCGATGCCCGTATGACCAAATGTCATGGTGCTCTAGCTCGCGTAACCCCGTTCCAGCAATTGCCGCTGTCGGTGCCGGTCCAGCGCCAGATCGACGAGGCGCGTCAGCAACTCTGCATAGGGCACGCCCGAGGCTTCCATCATCTTCGGATACATGCTGATCGAGGTGAAGCCGGGCAGGGTGTTGATCTCGTTGAAGCAGAATTTTCCGGTTTGCCGGTCGAGGAAAAAGTCGACGCGCGCGAAGCCGCTGCATTCGAGCGCCGCGAATACCTGCGTCGCCAGCGATCGCACGCGCTCCATCTGTGGCGCATCGAGCCGGGCCGGCAGGTCGACCCGGGCGCCGTCGGGATCGAGATATTTTGCCTCGTAGGAATAGAACTCGTGATGGGCGTTGGGGTTCAGCTCGCTGGCGACGCTCGCGAACAGCGTCTCGCCCTCGAGCACCGCGACCTCGATTTCGCGCGCGTCGATGCCTTGCTCGACCAGCACCTTGACGTCATAGCGAAACGCATCGTCGAGTGCCGCGCCGAGCGCATCCCATGTCTTCACCTTGTGGATGCCGACGCTGGAGCCCATGTTGCACGGCTTGACGAACACCGGCAGGCTCAGGCCCTCGACCGCCTTCGCAAGCGATGCGGACCGGTCCTGAACGAAGGCCTTGCGGGTCAGCACGCGGTAGGGCGCGACCGGAATGCCGGCGAATTCAGCGAGCCGCTTGGCCACATCCTTGTCCATGCTGACGGCGGAGGCGAGAACGCCGGAGCCGACATAGGCGACATCGGCCAATTCCAGCAGGCCCTGTACGGCGCCGTCCTCGCAGAGCGGCCCATGCATGACCGGAAAGACGACGTCGATCTCGATCGGGTCTCCCGGCGCGATCGGCATGAGCACGCCGCGCCCGTCAGCTCCTCTGGCGAGCCGCATCTCGGGCGCGCCCGCCAGGATCGTCAAGGATGCCGCGTTCGCCTGATCGAGCGTGTGAAGATCGTTCCATTGCCACCGGCCCTCCTTGTCGATCGAGACCGGGATCACCTCGAAGCGGGTGCGGTCGAGATGATGGAGCACGGAGGCCGCCGATTTCAGCGAGACCTCATGCTCACCGGACCTGCCGCCATAGAGAACAACAACGCGAATTTTGTCTACCATGGTTCAATTATCACGCGCTTTGTCCGGAAGTCACCTCTGTTGCTCCGGCTCGGGTAAAGCGACCAAAACAAGTCGGCGCCGGCGAGGCACGCCGGCGCCGTCTTCGCATTTGAGCTCGTGCCGCTCAGCCCGGCCCCGCGCCCTGTGTCGCCGTGTAGACGGCGTAGAGCGACTGGCTCGCGGCCATGAACAGGCGGTTGCGCTTGGGGCCGCCGAAGCAGATGTTGCCGCAGACCTCCGGCAGGCGGATGCGACCGAGCAGCTTGCCCTCCGGCGACCACACGGTGACGCCGCTGTAGCCGACGGCGCGGCCGGCATTGCTGGAGGCCCAGACATTGCCGTTGACGTCGCAGCGCACGCCGTCCGGTCCGCACTTCACGCCGTCGATCGTGCAGTCGGAGAAGCGCTTTCCGTTGGACAGCTTGTTGTCCGTGCCGACGTCGAACACGAAGATCTCGCCGTTGCCGCCGGGGCCGGTGTCGCCCGGTCCCTTGCCGGTCGAGACGACATAGAGCTTCTTGAAATCGGGCGAGAAGCACAGGCCGTTCGGATCCGGCACCTGCTCTTCGGTGACGACGAGGTCGATGCGGCCGCTGGGATCGATGCGATAGCAGTTGGTCGGCAGCTCACGCTTGCCAGGTGCGAAGCCGGCCGGCTGTCCGATCCGCGGATTGAGCTTGCCGGGCGCATTGCTCGGGCCGCCCGGACCGTCGGGCTCGCCTTCATAGAGCTGGCCGCCATAGGGCGGATCGGTGAACCAGTAGCTGCCGTCGGGATGGGCTGCGATGTCGTTCGGCGAGTTCAGCCGCTTGCCTTGGTAGGAGTCTGCGAGCACCGTAGCGGTGCCGTCGTGCTCATAGCGCGTCACCCGGCGAGTGAGGTGCTCGCAGGAAAGCTGGCGGCCCTGGAAGTCGAACGAGTTGCCGTTGGAATTATTGGAGGGCGAGCGGAACACGCTGACGCGACCGTCATCCTCGCTCCAGCGCAGCTGCCGGTTGTTCGGGATGTCGCTCCAGAGCAGATAGCGGCCTTGCGCGCTCCACGCCGGGCCCTCGGCCCACAACAGACCGGTGTGCAGGCGCTTGATCGCGGTGTTGGGCTGGGCGAGATCGTTGAAGGACGGATCGACCGCGATGATGTCGGGGTCCCAGAAATAGGTCGTCGGCGCGCCATTGGGGCCGAAATCGCGCGGTGGCGTGGTGATCGTCGTCGGCGGTGCGGCAGGGCCGGTCTGGGCCAGTGCCGGGCCGGCCATCGTGGCGGCGGCGCCGAGCGCGAGGCCCCGGACAAGTGTTCGTCGTGAAAGCGCAGCATCCTGGTCACGCGGCTCGTGGTCACGAGCCTCTTGGCGTGTCATTCGCGTCCTCCCGGTCATGTTCGGCCAGCCGGTTGATCCGGCTCAGCAACCGCGGAGGTTAGTCCGGTCCGCGACGAGTTGCGAGCGTTGGATTCGCATCCTTTGCGCGATGCCGAAAAGATGTCGCGAATTCGTCGCAGCTCCGTCCCAAACGACGCTCCCGAACCCGCGCATGGCAGTTCCACGGCCGCGAACCACCGTTCGTTCGCGTCAGAATGGTGGCGCATGTCATGCCTTGACCCCGCCCTCATTGCTGCGCACAACTCTCCCCGGACAAATTCGGAGTTGAGCGTGGGTGGCGTCATATTGATCGTGTTGCTCGGGATCGCGTTCGCGGCCGGCTATTTCACACGCGACTACATCTCCCGCCAACGCCGTGCTGAAGCACGTCGCATGCGCGGCTACGCGCAGCCGGATTGGCTCAGCGCCAATGCGCCCGCCAACACCAATGAGGTGGCACCTCCAGCCACCGGCGAACTTGGCCAGATGCTCGACCGCTGGGAGAGCCGGGCCCGCGCCCGCCGCGCGGGGTAGTCGCCGCGCCGTTGTCGCTCGACGCATGGCGCTGCCCGCAACGGCGGAGCGCGCAAATCCGTCTTTTCCCCTAGCCGCGATCCCTCGGAGCGCCTCTCTTCGAGGCAGCGCGATGCAGCCTTGCGTGGGATGAGAATTCCGGCACCGGGCCGCGCATTTGTCGCGGGCTTTCCGTTTGCAACTGGTGCAAAACGCCCCCGCCTTCATGTAACAGACATATCATTATGCAACATAAGTTATGATACGAGGTGAATTTTCCTAAAATCGGAATTCGTGTGCCCGGTTGCGGCCGCCTGATCTCCTGAAAATCCAGCCTCGCGACGACTGAACCCCCGTCCACGAGCAGGACGGCAATAAGGAGAACAACCATGACCGACACGCTCACCGCCGGCTCGATCGCATTCACCGGCTTCAACGCGGACGGGGACGACAGCATCGCCTTCGTCTCGTTCTCCGACATCAAGGCCGGCACCGTCATCCATTTCACCGACAATGCATGGAGCGGCACGAGCTTCGCGACCGACGAGAACACCTGGAGCTGGACCGCGACCAGCGACGTCGCGGCCGGCACGATCATCAGCATGGCTGGCCTCGGTGCCGGCGGTTCGGCGTCGTCCAATGTCGGATCCGTGACGTTCGACACCGCCAACGCGCGCGACATCGCCGACGCGAACGAGGTCGTCTATGCTTATACCGGCGATGCCACCGCGCCGGTGTTCCTGACCGCGATCACCAATGCCATCTTCAACGCCAGCCTCGGACGCGGGACGCTCAATGGCACCGGCCTCACCCAGGGCGTCGACGCCAAGCAGCTGAACGGCAGCCCCGACATCGCCGTCTATACCGGCGACCGGTCGAGCCTTGCCGGCATCGAGGACTACAAGGCCCATATCTACGATGCGGCCAACTGGAATCTCCAGGGCGGTAACGGCGACCAGAGCCATGACGGCACGGCCCCCGACCTCCCGTTCTCGAACCAGGCCTTCACCACCGACCCAACCGCGCAAAAGATCGAGTTTGCCTCCGCAACAGTGAGTGTCGCCGAAGGCGACAGCGGCGACACGGTGCTGACGCTGACGCTGAACCGCATCGGCTCGACCTCGGGGGTCACCACCTTCTCCGGCACGGTGGCCGACCTGCCGGGCATGTACGGCTACGCCGACGCCGGCGATTTCGGCGGCAAGTTGCCGACGTTCAGCGGCAGTTTCGCCGACGGCGCCTCGACCACGACCGTGACGTTCCACATCAGCGGAGACACCACCTACGAGCCGGATGAGCACTTCTACGCCATCCTCGATACTGTCACGAGCGAGAGCGGCCTCATCTATATCGGCGACAAGGCGACGGTCGACGCCACCATCGTCAACGATGAGCCGGTTCAGTTCTTCGGCTTTGCCGAGAACTCCGTGACGGTTTCGCAATCGGAAGGCAACGCTAGCGATGTCAGGACCTTCACCTTCGTGGTGGAGCGCACCAAGGGCACCGCGGGGGATCTTTCGTTCAGCGGCGTGATCTCGCTCGGCTCCACTGATGCGGCCGATTTCGGCGGCACGGCGCCGTTGACATTCTCGGGCGTGATCAAGGCCGGTGAAAGCACCGCCACCGTCACCATCACCACGTCAGGCGACAACGTGCTCGAGGGCAACGACAGCTTCAGCCTGCATCTGACCGATGCGACTTCGAGCAATGGCACGACCATCGTCAGCACCTACCCCGATGCGACCGGCATCATCGTCAACGATGATCCGCTGCACATCGGCGTCAGCCAGACGGTCACGTCGACGCTCACCATCGGGGGGAGCGACCATCTCACCATCGACCTGGGCGGGAAGCTTGCCGTTTTCGACCCGCAGGATGGCACGTTCACCGGCGCGCTGCTGTGGTCGGGCGGTCAGTCGACCGGCGGCACGACGATCGTCGACAATGCCGGGATCATCGGACTCGACAGCCCGAACTACCAGGCGGTGAGCGGTACCGGCGTGACGGGTTCGTTCAGGCTCTACAATGGCCCGACCGGCATCATTTACGGCAGCGTCGGATTCAGATCCCTCGGCTCCGGGTCGGTGGTCACCGTGACCAATGTCGGGCGGATCGACGGCGGTCTCAACTATGCGCTGAACTTCGTCGACATCGGCAAGGTCAGCTCGGTCACGGTCACCAACAACGGTAACAGCAACGCCGGTGGTATCATCACCAACAGCCGGGCCAATTCCGACGTGATCCGCGGCGGCCCCAATATGGTGATCAACAATGGCGGCAGAATCCAGTCGGCTGCCGATGACGTTGCCAACGGCTACTATGGCGGTGATGCGGTCGACTATGCCGGCAGCGCCGGCGGGATCGTGACCAACGGCGGCCTGATCGAAGGGTCCCGCCACGCCATCACCAACAAGAAGGGCATGGCGATCACCAACGAAGTCGCCGGGACCCTGATCGGCCGCAACGGCTCCGGCATCAACATCGACAACGATGCGACGGAAGCCAACACGGTCTACGTCACCAACCGTGGCACCATCATCGGTGCTTCGGCCGGATACGAGGACAGCGACGGCGACGCCATCGATGCCGACGGCCTGCTCAAGCTGAACAATTTCGGCCTGGTCGAGGGCATCGGCGCCAACGGTTACCACGATGGCGAGGCCAACGTGTCCGAGGGTATCGCGGCGGGCGGCGGCGAGATCAACAACTACGCGGGCGGCATGATCTACGGTTACGGCCGCGCCATCCAGGTCGACAATTCCTCCAACGGCCCGGCGCTCGGCGCGACCACCGTCCACAACCAAGGCCAGATCCGCGGCGACGGCCATGGCCCGACCGGCGTGTCGGACGAGGACGCGGCGGTGATGAACGCCAGGATCCTCGGTGGCGAGGCGATCAACATCGTCGGCAGCTATGCTGACACCATCACGAACAGCGGCGGCATCCTCGGCGGCGTCAGGACCGACGGCGGCGACGACACGCTGACCAACAGTGGGCTGATGGTGGCGACCGGCGGCTCGGCGATCGATCTCGGCGACGGCAACGACAGCTTCACCAACAGCGGCATCGTCTCCGGCGACGTGCTGCTGGGCGCCGGCGACGACAGCATCAACCTCGTCACCGGCTCGACTATCACCGGCATCATCGACGGTGGCGATGGCAACGACACCATCAACCTGTCCGGCACCGGAAACGGAACGTTGGGTAAGGGCACCGGCATCGAGAAGGTCGACGTGAAAAGCGGTGCCTGGGCCTTCGAGAGCGATGCCAGCTATAGCAATGTCACGGTCGAGAGCGGCGCGAGCCTCGCTGTGCGCAGCGCTGTCACGACCGTGACGGTGGAGCAGGGGGCCGGACTGTTCGTTTACGGCCACGCCGACCACACTATTGTGCTAGGTGAGCAGGCCATCCACGCCGGTGGCATCGCAACCGCCACGACGATCGGGGCCGGCGGCGAGCAGAACGTCGTCGAGGGCGCCGCGGCCAATGGCACCACCATCGAGGGTGGCACCCAGGACGTCTTCGGCTCCGCCGACGACACCGTCATCGACGCGGCCGGCCTCCAGAACGTCCACGGCCGGGCGACCGACACCGTCGTCAACAGCGGCGGCGAGCAGAATGTCTACCAGGCTGCGACCGCCACCGGCACCATTGTGAACAGCGGCGGCATCCAGATCGACTGGGGCACAGCAGTCGCCACCACGATCGACGGCGGCAACCAATACGTCTACGGCACCGCCGCCGACACAGTGATCCTGTCCGGTGCGCAGTATGTCGCAGCCGGCGGTGTCACCTACGGCACGGTGATCGGCAACGGCGGCACCGCCCATGCCTTCGGCGGTGCCTCGGTTCACAACGCGACCTTCGCAGGGAGCGACGCCACGCTGGTGCTGGACCACGCGTCCGATTTCAGCGGCTTCATCTCCGGCTGGCAGGACGGCAATCACCTGGATCTTTCCGACATCCAGTTCGGTCAGGGCACGACGGTGGCCTACACCGCCAATGCCGGCAACAGTGGCGGCAAGCTGAAGGTGTCGGACGGTTCGCACACCGTATCGCTCTCGCTGCTCGGCCAGTACACGGCGGCCGACTTCGCGCTGTCGAGCGACGGCCATGGCGGCACCGTGATCACCGACCCCGGCGTGCAGGTTCAGAACCAACTTGCGGCCCACGCCTGACGCGCTTGCAGCGCCCCGCGGTGATCCCGCGGGGGGCATCAAATCAGAGGCTTCCCGCTGGACCGGGAAGTGCTGACTTGCAACCAGGTCACCTCTGCTGACCATCTTTTGGCGTTGCAGTTGTGCCCGTTTCTCGTCTAGAAACGGGCCTATCGAGCCTCCCGGCAACCAACCGTCAACGGTTTTGACCGAGGATTTGAGGGCTCAAAAGGGTCTGGCAATGCTGATTCGCGGCCAAATCGATGGGATTTCGGGGGAGGTGGCTCTGGCCGCCGCCACGATCCCGGCCGCGTCCTTGCTCACCCTTATTATTGGCGAGCTCCTTCTTAGCTGCCCCTGAGGGCCGGCTGGGCGCATGCGCCTGGGCGCTCAGGGGTTGGTCGAGATCACCGGACACCTCAAGCGCCCAGACCACTGAACGGCGCAAAAGCTCAAAAGGAAATCTGATAATGGCCACCGCGAACAAGTCCGAGAAGGACCGCGTCATCATTTTCGACACCACGCTGCGCGACGGCGAGCAGTGCCCCGGCGCCACCATGACCTTCGAGGAGAAGCTCGAGGTTGCGGAGATGCTGGATGATATGGGCGTCGACGTCATCGAAGCCGGCTTCCCCATCACTTCCGAAGGCGACTTCCAGGCGGTCAGCGAAATTGCCCGCCGCTCCAAGAACGCCGTGATCGCCGGCCTGTCGCGCGCGCATCCGGCCGACATCGACCGCTGCGCCGAAGCCGTGAAGTTCGCAAAACGCGGCCGCGTTCACACCGTGATCGCGACCTCGCCGCTGCATATGCGGGTGAAGCTGAACAAGACGCCGGAGCAGGTGCTCGAGACCTCGGTCGCGATGGTCGCGCGCGCGCGCAACCAGATCGACGACGTCGAATGGTCGGCCGAGGACGGCACCCGCAGCGAGATGGATTATCTGTGCCGCATCGTCGAAGCCGTCATCAAGGCCGGCGCCACCACGGTGAACATTCCTGATACCGTCGGCTACACCACGCCCGACGAATACACCCACTTCATGAAGACGCTGATCGAGCGCGTGCCGAACTCCGACAAGGCCGTGTTCTCGGTGCACTGCCATAACGATCTCGGCATGGCGGTGGCGAACTCGCTGGCCGGCGTGGTCGGCGGCGCGCGCCAGGTCGAATGCACCATCAACGGCATCGGCGAGCGCGCCGGCAACGCTGCGCTGGAAGAGATCGTGATGGCGATCAACGTCCGCAACGACAAATTCCCGTACTGGAACAAGATCGACACCACGCAGCTGACCCGCGCCTCGAAGGTGGTGTCGGCGGCGACCTCGTTTCCGGTCCAGTACAACAAGGCCATCGTCGGCCGGAACGCGTTCGCGCATGAGAGCGGCATCCACCAGGACGGCGTGCTGAAGGATGCCTCCACCTACGAGATCATGCGACCCGAAATGGTCGGCCTGAAGCAGTCCTCGCTGGTGCTGGGCAAACATTCCGGCCGCCATGCCTTCGTGCACAAGCTGGAGGAGATGGGCTACAAGCTCGGCCCGAACCAGCTGGAAGATGCGTTCACGCGGATGAAGGCGCTCGCCGACCGCAAGAAGGACATCTACGACGAGGACATCGAGGCGCTGGTCGACGAGGAGATGGCGGCGTCGCACGACCGCATCAAGCTGACCTCGCTGACCGTGATCGCCGGTACCCATGGTCCGCAGCGCGCGACCATGAAGCTCGACGTCGACGGCCAGATCAAGATCGAGGAGGCCGAGGGCAACGGTCCGGTCGACGCGGTGTTCAACTGCATCAAGCGGCTGGTGCCGCACGAGGCCAAGCTCGAGCTGTACCAGGTCCACGCGGTGACCGAAGGCACCGACGCTCAGGCGGAAGTCTCGGTGCGGTTGTCGCATGAGGGACGTGCGATGACGGCGCGGGCGGCGGATCCGGATACGCTGGTGGCTTCGGCCAAGGCGTATCTCGGCGCGCTCAACAAAATCGTCATGAAGCGCCAGCGCGACACCGTGACGACGGCTGCGGCGAGCTGACGCTGCTGACTTCGCCTCTCCCGCTTGCGGGAGAGGCCGACACGCGGAGCGTGGCGGGGGAGGGTTCTTTCCTCACTGGGATTGTCCCATTGCGGAGACACCCTCTCCCCAACCCTCTCCCGCATGCGGGAGAGGGGGCGCAGCGGCGTTCATGATGAATAGCTGCCCTGCTAACGGCCAATAGCGGCTCAGCGTCCCAGCCGCTATTGATGCTCCCGGCTATTGGATAGGCGCCCGCATTGGGCAGCCCAAGAGAATAACAACAGGGAGAGACTATGCGCACCTTCGCGATCGCGGCGTCCGTCGCGGTACTGGCATTTGGCTTGACTGGGCTGGCATCGGCCCAATCGCCCATCATCATCAAGTTCAGCCATGTCGTCGCCACCGACACGCCGAAGGGCAAGGCGTCCGAGAAGTTCAAGGAGCTCGCCGAGAAGTACACCGGCGGCAAGGTCAAGATCGAGGTCTATCCGAACTCGACGCTCTACAAGGACAAGGAAGAGCTCGAGGCGCTTCAGCTCGGCAGCGTGCAGATGCTGGCGCCGTCCAACTCCAAATTCGGCCCGCTCGGCATCCGCGAGTTCGAGGTGTTCGATCTGCCCTACATCCTTCCCGACCTGAAGACGCTGCGGAAGGTGACGGAGGGACCGCTCGGCGTCCGCCTGCTCAAGCTTTTGGACTCCAAGGGCATCACCGGCCTTGCCTATTGGGACAACGGCTTCAAGCAGATGAGCGCCAACAAGAAGCTCATCACGCCGGCTGACTATCAGGGCGTCAAGTTCCGCATCCAGTCCTCGCGCGTGCTGCAGGCCCAGTTCAAGGCGCTCGGTTCGCTGCCGCAAGTGATGGCGTTCTCGGAAGTCTATCAGGCGCTGCAGACCGGCGTCGTCGACGGGCAGGAGAACACCTGGTCGAACATCTATACGCAGAAGATGCATGAGGTGCAGAAGTACATCACCGAGACCAATCACGGTTACATCGGCTACGTCGTGATCGTGAACAAGAAGTTCTGGGACGATCTGCCGGTCGACATCCGCGACCAGCTTTCGAAGGCGATGAAGGAAGCCACCGACTTCAACAACGCGCAGTCGCAGAAGGAAAACGACGACGCGCTTGCCGAGATCAAGAAGAGCGGCAAGAGCGAGATCATCAAGCTCACGGCCGAGCAGGACGAGGCGATGCGCAAGGCGATGGAGCCGGTCTACAAGGACGCCGCAAGCCGCGTCGGCCAGCCGCTGATCGACGAGTTCCAGAAGGAAGCCAAGAGCACCACGAACTGAGCGCACTACGAATTAACCGCACGACGAACCAGCTCACGTCGTGCATGGATAAATCATGCATGAACAAAGGGCTTCCGTGCCGGCACGGAAGCCCTTTTTGTTGCAAATCATTTCAGTATGCATCTGAACAGACATTCACGGCAGTTACATCTCTGTCAGAACGGCTTCCCTGTCCAAGTTGTAAGTTGCGCGTAAGGCGCTTGGCGCTCATCTTCACGGCATCCTTCCAGAGGAGGTCCTTATGAGGAAGTTCACCATCGCCGCCATCGCCGTGCTCAGCATCGCCGGCTCGGGCGCGGTCTATGCCCAATATCATCACCCGTGGATGGAGCACTTCCGCCACATCCGCATGAACCCGGAAGACCGCGCCGCCTTCGTCGACGCGCGGATCGCCGCGGTCCATGCCGGGCTCAAGCTCAATGCCGACCAGGAGAAGCTGTGGCCGCCGGTCGAGGCCGCCGTGCGCGACTTCGCCAAGCTGCGCATCGACCGCGCCAATGCGCGCATGAATGCCGGCCCCGGTAGCGCGGACAAGCCGGAGGATCCGGTCGCCCGCCTGCGCGAGCGCGCCGAGGACATGGGCGCGACCTCCGCGGCCCTGAAGAAGATCGCCGATGCCGCCGATCCGCTCTACAAGACCCTGGACGAGGGCCAGAAGCGGCGCCTCGCCGTGCTGACCCGCCACCGCGGCCCGTTCGGCGGCGGCGAGGACGGCCCGCCCCGGCACTTCATGGAACGCGGCATGGATCGCATGATGGAGCGCGGCATGGACCACTTCCATGGCGATCGTTTCGACCGCGATGGCGGCCCGGACCGGGATCGCGAGGGTCGGCTCTGAGCGATCAGGGGTTTTGCGGGGATCAACCCGGAGGTTAACCTTGGCGAAGCCGCTGGAATCCAGCGGCTTTTCGCTTTTTGGGGATGGTGGAAAAACCTTCACCGCATCGCTTGCCATCCCCGGATCGCTTTGCTAAACGACCGGCCTCGCAAGGCATTTGACCGCCTTTCGGGCGCATAGCTCAGTTGGTAGAGCAGCTGACTCTTAATCAGCGGGTCCCAGGTTCGAGCCCTGGTGCGCCCACCACCCTCAAGCGATTGGCCCGCAAGGGCTTTTTTAAATTCCTCGACAGAACAAACCGGGTCTCATGCGACGCTTTTAATGGTCGTACGTCGCACGCCGTGCGACGAGTCGGATAAACAGGACCGAAGCCCATCCACCACTCTAACACGAGACCCACCGGTCCGCGTTCAGCTCTTCATGCCTTCCTTCCGCACCTGCAATTCAAGCCTGTCGATACCGAAATCGGCGCGAGCCGCATTGCGGGCGCGGTAGTGCTTCACGATGGTCTGCGCGCTTCGGTATGAATGCCCAGTGATGTCGCAGATCGTCAGCAAGTCACAGCCAGCCCGATCCAGAAGCATGACGCAGGTATCACGTAGGTCTTGGTCGTGCTTTTGGTCGAGTTCGCCGGCGCCGTTGACGAACATGAGCGCGGGGCAAGGCCTTAGACGCCATGCTGTCTCATGGCCATTGCTGTCGCGTGCGGTCTGCGCATCCAGCCATTCCGCTAATGCGCGCTTGCGCTGATCGACCGCTCGGGCGCGCTGCGCCTTTTTCTCCTCATCGAGAGGAAAGGGGGCGAACAGCTTGTCGACGTTTTTAATCAGTTCGGCGTTCAGTCGCTCTGCGCGGACAATTGCCTGGCGCGCGTTGTCGCGCGCGAGAAAGCCGAAGATAGCGACGGCCCGTGCGGTCGACACCCAATGGCGATAGGTACTCTCGTCATAAGGCTCACCATTGTCCTCGTTGACCACGAGCTCGGGTGGCACCTTATCCAGTTGAAGCCGAAGCTTGAGTTCCTTTATCCGTGCACGCGAGGCATTTAGCCGTGCGCTGAGTTGTGGCGCCTCCTTGATGTCGACAAGCTCGCCAGTCTTGCTCTGCCGGAACGCGTGCCGGCCCTCGACGTCGCCCTCATTGCGCATAATTAAACGGTCAGTCTGGCGTTGCCCAGTGAACAACGCCAGATGGAAGCTGTCCCCGACCGAAGGCCGTTCGATCGCATCGGCTGCTGCGACCCACGCGGAAAATTCGGACATCGCAACCTGTACGATGCGTCCGTCTGGATGATCGAACTCCATGCCTTCTCGCGGGTTGGGTCCGAGACGCCACAAGACGCTTTCCTGCCCCCAAGTGAATGCCGCTGAGAGCGTGGCGATCATCGAGAGCGCCATATGATGGCCGCGAGCCGATTTCGCATAGTTATAGAAGGCGCGGAACTCCGGTTTGCCGATCGATGTCGGAGTGGCAGTCGCGATCGCCTCGAGCTCTCGTGCGGGCTCGGCCACGCCGAGCAGCTTGGCAGCACGGATTTCGGCACGCATCTTTGCCGCGGATTCGCGTGATTGCGGTCGGTACAAGATAGCGGAGATACATTTTCGATAGGAAGATTGTGAGGCGGACGACAACGCCTTGAACTCAACCGACTTGCTCCAATCGTCCAGAAGATCTTCGATCGTAGAACGCTTCCGGATCGTAATTTTCTTCGGCAGCTTACCGGCACGGCGAGCCGCCTCAATTTCCGACTTTCGTTTGTCTGAAAAGTCTGAGGCTTCTTGGAGATTGAACCACGCACCGACCGGACGTCCCTTTTCATCGTACGGCGGATGGCGCAGGTCGGCATCGACAAAGCCGAGTGCCCTGGCATAAGCGCCGTGCGACGAGCGAGGACGGCCATCACGCCACTTCACATGGGGAAACTTGGGATCGGCCATAAAGAGCCTGAGTGCCAATGAGAGATGGCACCCATTGGAATCTAGCGCGATCTAGTCTGTCAAGCGTCGTGCTGGCCGTAGGCTCTGCGCAGCCGCTCGCGGTGTTCCTCGTCGCTTGCTGCCGGCGGTGGCGTGAATGCGTCATTAGCAATCGTCTTTGGGCGCATAGGATGGTATCGGGTAAGCCAAGCATCGAAGCCGGTACGTTCCCATTTCAGCGGTCCTCGCTCGCTGATCGGCGAAGGCAAGCCATCGCGCTCGTGCCTGAGGCGGCGCGTGCGATAGAATGTATCTAGAGAGACGCCAATCGCTGCCGCGACCTCGGTCGAAGAATAGGGTGGCTGCATGCTCTGGGGACGCAAACGCATAATGCCTCGCCACTCTTGGCTTTTTGAGCGAAGTCTTGGCGAAGCAAAATGAACAGATAAAGCTACAGGCGAAAAGCATTCCTCACCGCGCGTAGGGAATTCGGCTTCTTTGGAGTACGGAAAGGATGTCCCCGGCGCTAACACGTCGGACATTTGTCCGCCGCCTTCGGGGGGCAAGACTGATGCGGCGAGCCAACCCTCGCATCATGGCGGCGCAGATTCCACTGGTCGGTCAGCCGGTTCGAACATGCAACCAGACCGTTATGAGCGGCAGACTATCGACCAGCTTCGTTGATTTTGCTGCGTTTTTGTTTGAACTTGATCGCGTTCGTCGTGGTTTGTTCGTGTCGTTTGTGGTGCGAAACTGGTGCGGTCGGTGAAGTAGGCAGGCTTCACCATGTTGTCGTCACGCCCCACGAAGGCGAGGCACCCAGTACGCCGCGGCTTCTCGGGCCTTGCCGCGCCCGCGACTCGGCACGCAGGGCCACAGTCCGTCCAATGATCGATTGAGCAAGTTCGGGGCTTGCCAACCGTGGGTTGCTAATGACTTAGTTACGGCGGGGGCGGTCACTATTTTGAAGCCCGTTCGCTCTAAAGGCTTATTGGCTGAGGTCGCAAATGGCTGATGGGGGAGTTAAAGCAAACAAGTCGATGAGCCTTTCCGTAAGGCTTCTTCGAAGTGGGCGTACCATCGACGATTCCTTACGGGACGGCCATGAGCTTGAAGAACGGCCTTCCGAAGCTGGAAGGTTGTTTGTTGGCCAGGCGCCTGCGGTACCGCCGACTTGGTTCGATTTTGTCAGCGGATTTGCAACGGGAGGGCTCCGTCGGCTTGTAAACCAAAGCTGTGCTGCGGTGCTCTTCTTGGAGGTAATCCCCGACGACAAGCGATTTGCGAAGCGCACTGTGGTTCTTACTTTCGGGACCGGCCATCATTCGCTCGATCCCGACGCCCTTGAGCGAAGTTTTGGTTTGAAGGTCGTTCTGAATGCGGTCGCTCGCTCAAATCTACGCAGCCTGGATATCGCCACGCTTGATGCCACAACTTTTCAGAAACGCATTCAGGCAAGTCGCGATGCCGATTTGCAAGGATTCGGAATTGACGTCGATCGGGACCTATTGAGGCTGGCCGCCGGATCACCGAAGGACAATTCCTTCGCAAGGTCGCTGGCTGGCAAAGACGCTCTGACCTTGCATACGAAGACCTCGCCTGCTGACGTCATCGAGAAATGCAAGACGGCCCTCAAACTCCATCAGGCCACCGACTACAAGGTGGATTTCGGTTTTATCGACTTCATATCTCCGGTTCGGCAGCAGGATCTTCTCGAGCAACTGGACTCGCTAGCCTTTGTGGAGCTGCAAGAATTGGTAAAAGGGCATGCGTCGGACCTTCACATCACGTTGCCGGACATCCTAAGCCCCGAAGAGAGTGCCGAGGTTGGGTATTTCGGTATCGGGTTAAAGTCGGGGCGCAAGCAAGTCTATACGCAGATTGCGATTGAGGATTACGTCGAGGAGCTTAGGGCTGGACAGATCGCGGAAATCGCCGATATGGCTGAACTTCGCGGCAGCCACGAGATACGTGTGATCACCGATGGCGAGGGCGACAAGAAGCAGAGGCGAAAGCTGTATGACTGCTTTGTCTACGAACTCACCTATAAGAGCGATACATATGTCCTGTTTGCGGGGGACTGGTTCGTGGTCGATAAGGCGTTTCACGCGGCTGTAGAAAATGACTTCGCCAAGCTGGTGGCGAAAAAGCCATTTGTCGCGTCTACCAAAACCGAGAGCGAGCGCGAATTCATCACTGAGCTCGACGCGCATAAGAATCTACTCAATCTGGATCAGGTAAAGCTGTCGCCTGCAAGCGCGCCGGGCGCCAACCTCGAACCCTGTGATTTCCTCTCGACGACAAAGCAATTCATCCATCTCAAAGACGGCCACTCATCGGCGCCGATCAGCCACCTGTGGAATCAGGGTGTCGTGTCGGCCGAGTCCTTCGTGCGTGACGAAAAATTCCGGATCGATCTCCGGAAAGAGGTCAAGAAGCGGCAGACAAGATCCAAGAAGGCAGGTTTTGACGCTATTCTTCCTGATGGACGTTCGAAGCCTGTGCCGAGTGAGTTTACGGTGGTATTCGGGATCATGCGGGACCGGTACAAGAAATCCGGCGTCATCAGCATTCCCTTCTTCAGCAAGGTCAGTCTTCGATCCGTTGCTGATCGTATTCAACTCATGGGGTTTCCGGTGGAGGTTCATTTGGTGGAAAAGCTATAATCGGGCAACACCACATGAGGAAAATGGCTCCGCGCAGGTCGGACTTAGTACGTAGACTTTGGTCACAAAGGCTTTGCTGTGACTTGTAGAGCGGTTCAAAATAGGCGAGAAATAGTGAGTTACAATCGGAGATAGTTTTTTCCCTTCAGGCGGGTTCGGGGGCCCTCCAGCAGTTGAGTTCGAGCTTCAATCAGGCCGCAGCGCCGCGCATCATTGATGGCCGCTACGCTCTCACCAACGATCCTGTCAGGCACGGGGGCATGTCGACCGTCAGCAAGGCGGTCGACCTGCATACTAGTAGGTTTTGCGCAATCAAGAGAATGAAGGCAGGAGGGGGCGACACCGATCTCCGCTTCAAGGATAGCTTCAATCGAGAATACGCCGCCCTGAACGAACTCTGCCAGCATCCAAATATCGTGGAGCTGCTGGATGCCGGAGCCGACGAGGCCGGCTTCTACATGGTCCTTGAATGGGTACCGACCAATCTTGTTGATCTCATTACGCGCCGGGGGCCATTCGAATGGCGGGAGTTCTATCCGTCCATAGGCCGCCCCATACTCGATGCGTTGGTCTATGCTCAGAACCGAGGATGGAACCATCGTGACATAAAGCCTCAGAACATCCTCATCAATGATAAAGACGTACCGAAACTCTCCGACTACGGTATAGCAAAGCAGTTCGAGCGACCGTCCCTCGGATTAACCTTCGCGCAGTTCCGTTCGGCTCCGTTCACCCCTCCCGAAGATGACGGCGGAGAGTGGAGCTGTTCTCGGGATTGCTTCTCGTGGGCTGCTGTGGCGGTATATTCTCTTTCCGGGAAGATGCCGGCCGATTACGGCGAGCTGTCTGAGCTGCTCGCCAGTCTGGACCAGAGTTCGGTCCCTTCATCGTTGTTGCAGCTGGCACTCTCGCACATCCCTTCCGAGCGGCCTCCCCTCGCGAGCGGCCTGTTGGCGGACCTTGATGCGATCGCCGCCGTATCGGCAGCGAAATCTCGGCCAGAATTCACTTGCTACATCCGGTTCGAAGCGGAGTGCATGCAGCGCATTCTCCGGCAGATCGATCGGAATGATCCTGGAGATGCCGAGACGTTCGTCCTCCACGAATTGCACGAGGTGGAAGTCGGGTTGCAGTATATCCCCGCGAAGGAGGGCACCGACGAGCTGCTCCGTATTACTGCGGTGACGTGGACGTTCGAGGCGCGCAGGTTGTCTAAGAACAGCGAGCGATGGTCTATCCGAAGAGCATGGCAAGGGGGAGCAGCTAACGTCGAGCGCGAGCGGGAACTGTGCTTTCGCGCTCCCATCATGTTCTCCTTCGGAGAACCACCGGACGTCGAGCAAGCAACCGAGGAGGTCCGGGAGCTCGTCTTTCAGATAGAGGCCTTCGAGCAGGAGAGGAGAGAGCGGGCGATTACCCAGCGGCGCGAGCGGGTGTTTCGGCTATGGTATTCATTCCTTCGCAACAAGGCCGATTACGAGGAGAGTCGCGAAAACGCAATCGTCTACACTGACGCGAAGCGCACAGATAACGCGGTGACGCTGTCGACCGAACTGCCGGTAGGCCTCGAGTTGATCGGCCAATCGCGCGTGATCAAAATCGCTTCCGGCGCACATGTCTTCTGCGACATCGTTGACGTCAATCTTCAAGAAGTCGTGGTCATAGCGACTTTCGGCGACTCGAGTTTGATCCCACGACAGGGACGCCTGGAGCTCAACACGATTGCAGCGGAAAAGGCCATTGAGCGGCAGCGCCGAGCGCTCGATTCCATCAACTACGATCGGGCGGCGAGCTCAAGGCTTAAGTCCTTGCTGGTTGAGCCCTTGGCGGCACGACCAGCGGCCGCCCTGACCGTCCCACCCGCTACCTCGGGTTCGTTCGATCTGGAAAAGCAGGAGATCTTGTCGAGGGCCTTAGGGCTGCAGGACATCTTAGCGATCCAAGGCCCTCCGGGCACGGGAAAGACGAGGCTGATCGAAGAGATCATTGTCCAATATCTGCTCCGGAACCCGCAGCATCGCGTCCTTCTATCATCGCAAACGCACGTGGCGCTGGACAACGTCATCGATCGGGTGCGGGGGCGACAGCCCACCATCGATATCGTCAGGATCGGAAGGCTTGATGACCTTAAGGTCAGCGCCTCCTGTCGGGACCTCATCCTCGATCGCAAGGCCCAGGTTTGGTCAGAAACCGTGCGCGAGCGGGCACGCGCCTTCATTGCCGAATTGGCGAAGTCGAAAGGCATCGATCGGTCTAACATCGAAGTAGGCATGCTGGTCGAGCGATTGCTGCTATTGCTCCAGCAAGAGTCGAATATCAAAGAGTCGCTCTCGGGGGCCGACGAGCGTGTCAGATCGGTAGACGCGCAGGCCGAGAAGACCCTGATGGAAATTTTCGTGCTGGTCGGAATGCTGAGCTTCGAAAGCTTATGGTGGGCCTTGCTGCCGCCGGTCATCTACTTTGGCATTCATCTCGTCGAGGGTGAAACACTGACGCCCATGCTGCTTGCGCGGCGCTTCACGCTGAACCCGGTGTTGATCATCTTGTCGCTGGTGTTCTGGTTCTGGATGTGGGGCGTGCCTGGCGCGATCTTGGCCGTCCCCATGTTGGCTATCCTGAAGATCATTTCTGATAGATTGCGCCCGTTAAAGGCTCTCGGGCACCTCCTCGAGGGGAAATAGTGGCGCCGCCCCATCACGAGGGTATCCTTGTCTTGAGGACTGGTTTCGGCCTGTGAGATATTTTGATAGCCGGCGAGACGCCTGCTTTGCAGCAAAGCTCCCGGGCAATGGTCGAGCTATTGTATCGGACGCGTTTGAGAATTGCGTTCTTCAAAAGGCTTTTTTCACGCGCCCGAATACGTAACGATAAGTGCGGCAACTGCCAGAACGCAGCTAACGAGCAGCACCAGGAGAACCGGCCTGCCTAAAAGACCGCCTCTCGCCTCGACCGCCGTCTCTACTATTTGTCTTCCCTCTTTATGCATTGAAATCTCCTGTCAGAGGCCCAACATCAACGCATCGGTACGCGCTTACATCTAACCTGTTCCCGGCGCTTGCACATCAAGACTTGGTGAAGCCCGAATTACTCCGTGGCTCCCATCTAGCTGATCAGATGTTCTCTTTCCTCCGTCGGGACGACCACCGCGCCAGTAGCAAGGTGTCGGTTTATTCCGCGCCAGCACGGCGGTCGCGATTAGATGGCGACCAGAAAGCGCTCGCTGGAATCGCACTTCGCACACTCGAAAGTGCGTACATCATAGCCAGATGCGGCCGGTTCGATGCAAGACAGCCTCATTGGCTTGTGGCACTTAGGGCACGCTAGGATTCCGATTTCGGCCCGGCTGTAAAGTGGATCGGGATGGACGGATGGCATGATGCTCGCCTTGGATCAGGCGGGAGCGCGATACTCTCAGTCACCGGTAGAAGCCTATACGGGGCGGTGATGCAGCAGCATACTCTTCCGGGCTCTGGAGCCGCTGGTCAATATTGGTCAGCTTCCGAAACAAAGCCGCCAGTCCGACGTCTGGCCCACGAGGAGTCCCGGTTTCCCTTGCGGGACTCCCTCCAGCCAGTCAAATTCCCCTCACTATCCAAAGTAGCTGCTTCATTACGGCGTTGGAACCGCTATAATTTGAGGCCGCGCCCGTTCATCGGAGCAAAGGAGGCTCCTGTGGGGAAGCCAGCCAATAACGAGTTCGATCCCCAAACCTTTCTCGCCAAGGTAGGGGCCGGCAAGACGATCTTGAAATTGGAGAAAAATCGGCACGTCTTTGAGCAAGGTGACGCGGCGGATACGGTTTTTTACATTCAAAAGGGTAAGGTCAAGCTCACTGTCCTATCCGAGCAAGGCAAGGAAGCGGTAGTCGGGATTCTAGAACCGGGTCAGTTCTTCGGCGAGGGATGCCTCAATGGTCATCCATTGCGCATCGCGACCACAACGGCGATGGAAGAATGTGTGATTACCTCAATCACCAAAGAAGCGATGATTGCCACCCTTCATACCGAGCCGAAATTCTCGGAGTTGTTCATGGCGTATCTCTTGACCCGGAACAGCCGAGTTGAAGAAGATTTGATCGATCAGCTCTTTAATTCGAGCGAGAAGCGACTCGCGCGCCTTCTCCTTCTGCTCGCACATTTCGGAAAGGAAGGTATACCTCAGCCTATTCTATTGGATATCAGCCAGGAAACATTGGCTGAGATGATCGGAACGACCCGATCCCGCGTGAGCTTCTTCATGAACAAGTTCCGCAAACTTGGACTCATCAGCTACAATGGAAAGATAGAAGTTCATAATTCGCTGTTGAACGCTGTTTTGCATGACAAGCCCGAGATAGAGCGGAATGATTAACAAGCAAAGTCTGGACCGCTAGTGGCCCGAAGGCGAACATTGCCATCGTGTCCGGCACGCCGGCAGCTGGGGCCATAGCGGACATCGAGAAGACGCGGGCAAATCGACGCGATTGACCCGAATGTATGGTCCGGCCGCGCGTTGCAAGAGGTTTCGTCAACCTGTCAGATGCGGTCTTGCATCAATGTATCCGGCCTCTGATTGGAGCGTGCTGTGCTCCCGGCCATCCTGGATATCAGCGCGCATTCGAGCTGGTTAGCGGACAGGCCTCATCGGGCCATTCGGGTCACCAGTGTTCGCATGCGCCGGGAAGACCGATCCTCCATTGTTGTCTCATCCTCTCGCAGACCTCGGCGGGTAAGGGATGTTGGTTACGTCATCTCGATAGCTCCTCACTTCGCGCTGTTCCTTTGTTCGTGCCTGGCGCTCGTTCCTTCGTCCCGGCCTGCGCGCGCAGACGCGCCGCGCGCAAGGGGCCGTCAAGGCCGGCCGTCGTGCTGTCCTGACGTTCTTGCTCTGCCGCTGCCAGGCCGCGCCTTGACGGCCCTGAGCACGGCGCGAGGATCGGCCAGGTCAGGACGCCGTCTCCTCAGTCTTGACACACTCGAAGGCGCGTCCCTTGTTGAGAACCGCCCAAGCGATGCGGGCGAGCTTGTTGGCGAGCGCAATCGCCAGCACGTTGTGATGCAATCGCTTCTTGGCGGCTTCGATCCAGGATTTGAGGCCGTAGCGCTCCCAGCACTTGACCTTGACCAACACGACCCATGCGGCTTGGACGAACAGCGCGCGTAGGTAGCGATTGCCGCGCCTTGATATATTTCCGAGGATCGTGCGGTCGCCGGTCGATCCTGCTTCGGCACCAGTCCAAGCCAGGCGCCGAAGTCGCGCCCTTTCGAGAACACGTCTCCAGTGCCGATCGCGGCCACCATTGCACTGGAGATAAGCGGGCCAATGCCGGGCACCGTCATCAGTCGCTCGCAGGCCTTATCTTGACGGGCCAGCGTTTCGATCTCGCTAGAGCCCCTCGATACGCGCATCCGGCCGGCGCCAGTCTCCCGCCAGATCCTCGATGATGCGTAACATGCGAGGCGAGAGCACATCGGTGCGCGTCGCGAGGATACCCGGCAACTCGGACCGCAGGGAATGCAGGCCTTGGCGTACGGCGATGCCACGCTCCAGCAGAAGCGCACGGATCTGATTGATGACGCCGGTACGCTGACCGACCAATCGATCGCGGACGCGGTGCAGCGCCTGAAGGTCGAGCTGATCGGCTGTCTTGGTTGCGACGAATTTCATGGTCGGGCGTTGGACAGCCTCAGCGATGGCTTCCGCATCTCGGAAGTTATTCTTCTGTCCCTTCGAGTAGGGGCGCACGTATTTCGCCGGCAACAGGCGAGCGTCGTGGCCAAGCATTTGTAGCTTGCGGTTGAGGTGATGCGCGCCGAAGACCCTTTACGGATGCACCTTTGGGCTGCTGCATCACCAGATCGAGCGTTTTGGTATCGTCACACGGTTTGCTCACCTCACCGATCCGGAGAACCTCGCTGCCGTCCTAACGACCAAAACTCGGATGGTAATTACCGAGACGCCGTCCAATCCCAACATGCGCGTGGTCGACATTGCCGCGATCGCACAAATCTGCCGTCGGGTGGGTGTCTTGCTCGTCGTCGACAACACGTATTGTACACCTTACCTCCAGAAGCCGATCACGCTCGGCGCGGACATCGTCGTGCATTCGGCGACGAAATATCTTGGCGGGCATGGGGATCTACTCGCCGGCGCCATTGTTGCGCGCAAGGAGCATATCGATCAGTTCCGGTTCGTGGGAATCAAAGAGATGAACGGTGCTTGTATCTCGGCCTTTGATGCGTTCCTGATCCTGCGCGGATTGAAGACTCTAACCCTGCGCATGGACCCCCATTGCGAAACTGCCCTTAAGCTCGCCCATGACCTTGAAGGCCATCCGTCCGTGGAGCGAGTCTATTTTCCTGGTCTCGATAGCCATCCGCAGAAGATGCTGGCGAGCCGCCAGATGCGTTCCTTCGGGGGCATGATCGCCATGGAGTTAAAAGGTGGACTAGCCGCCGGACGCACCTTCGAGTGAATGACCGTCGTGTCCTCAATGGCATCTTCTGGGTCTTGCGCTCTGGAGCACCATGGCGCGACCTGCCAGAAAGCTTCGGTCCGTACACGACCTGCTACAATCGGTTCGTTCGCTGGCGACGGGCGGGCGTGTGGGCGAAGCTCATGAGTGCACTGGCTGGCGCTCATGATGCTGCCGTGCAGATGATCGACACGTCTATTGTTCGCGTACATCAACATGGGGCCTGCATCACAAGGAACCAGCGCCAATCGATGGGAAGGTCACGCGGCGGCTTGACGAGCAAAATCCACGCGGTGGTCGATGGCAATGGTCTGCCTGTACGGCTGGCGTTGAGTCCCGGCGAGGCGCACGACGTTCGACTGGCCGGAAAACTGCTGTCTCGTCTTAAATCCGGATCAATGCTGCTCGCCGACCGAGGCTATGACGCCGACTGGATCAGGGAGCTTGCCATGAAGAAGGGCGCGTGGGCCAACATCCCGCCGAAAAGCAATCGCAACAATCCGATCTGCTTTAGCCCGTACCTCTACCGCGCTCGCAATCAAGTCGAACGGTTCTTCAACAGGATCAAGCAATGCCGTCGGGTGGCGACACGCTACGACAGGCTCGCCGCCAACTACCTTGCATTTGTTCAACTCGCGTCAATCCGGTTGTGGCTGCGCCTTAATGAGTCCGCGTCCTAACACTACTTTGGCAGATTATTTGATTTTGTCGCGTTTTATAGGATTCCCGAATCGATTTTTCAATGATTCATGGGTGGTCGGCTCTTGGAGGGCTGACCATGCCGGGATGGGAAGACGAACTCGAACG
>NZ_MZXW01000055.1 GCF_004123905.1 Bradyrhizobium betae | reverse complement strand
CGCTTGATCGCCTTCAATTTGTAAGCCGTCGGAAACTGACGCTTCTTTCCTCGTCCTGCCACAGGTCATCCTCGAAATGCCTGTCACTGTAATTATCGTGTCTCACTTCAGGGGTGCAGTCCAGCACTGTCACCGTAATTGGGGCTCACTCCCGGAGGCCGACTTTGTACTGACGCCGTTGGGGCGCGCTCTGATGCGAGCATGTGCATCTGAGAGAAAGCAGGCATCACCAGCGTCCGCGCTGGACGCAGATGATGTTTTGTAATCGGAGCCTATGTGCTCCGGCGCACATAGATGAGGTGCACGTATCTTGGCCCGAAGCATTCTCGGATGTTGGGCAGAACCCGGAGTTTACTCGGCAACCATCGCTATGAAAGCGATCTAAAACAAGGCTACTTAATCAATCTTAAGGACTGTACTTGATGCCCATCATTACCCACATGTGCCCACATTGCTTGACTGATCACATCGGCCTCCGAGTGGTGGCGTTTGCCCCGACTGGAAACCTGAATGGTGTTGCGCATATGGACTGCCCCAAATGTCACATGCCCAGCTGCGCAACGGTAGTGGGCACTGGGCAAGTCCCAATGGCTAATTGGGGAAGCCACGCTGGTGATATTGCTGCCTTCAACTGGGAGGTTAAAAAGTTTTGGCCAGAAGTGCCGGGGCCTATCATACCGGAAGACTTGCCTCCGGACGTGGAGCGAATCTATCTGGCTGCTGAACGCAATTATCCGACTTTCGGTAACGAAGAGCCGGCCGGGGCCATGTATCGTAAAGCACTAGATGTCGGACTTAAAAAGATTGATCCTGAAACCAAAGGCGTCCTTGCCAACAGAATAAAAAAGCTGGCCGACGATGGAAAGCTCACGGCGGATATCCAAGAATGGTCGGGACACATCCGAGTACTTGGCAACGAAGCAGCCCACGATGAGGAACCACCAACAAGAGAAGAGCTTGAAGACTTACGTAGCTTCACGGAAATGGTGATGCGATATTTGTTTACCCTGCCGGCGATGGTAAATGCGCGGAAGCCGCCGAAGGCCTAGCGGTTAATGTAGCGGTTGCTGCAATCGCGCCGGAGCTGAAGCGCTGGCTCAGAGTTGACGCCAGAGATAAAACGGAAATAGCCTCTGTTCCAACGCGAGGTATTAGTGCAGCTCAACCGAGCCATGCATTTTGCGTAAATCTGATATGCACGTGAATCAATATATGATTTTCCGAATTACTTACTGAAACCTTGGCTAACCTCGGCCCTATTCAGTGGAGCAAGCAAAGCTCCCGCAGTAGTCCCTAGTCAAAGTATTCGGTTTGTTAAAAAAGTATTAAAAGGCAGGGTTAGGCGGAGAACTCGGGAATCTCTCTTTCTGTAACAGAATCTCTCAATCGTTCACGGACCCTATTGCTCTTCTCCCGCGCGGGAGTACACAGATTTGTCCGTCGGGACGCCTCAAGAAATCAATGAAGAGGTGTGCCCATGAGCGACGAGACTTCCGACTTCAAGTTTGTTTATCAGGACAAGCATGGCAAGGTTTCCACAAACCGGCCGCAGGTCGTTCAGTGGGCTGTGTCCATTAAGATGGTGCTGCAGGGCTTAGCTGCTGTCATTATGGCTTGCGGCATTACCTGGGCGCTCTATGTGCACGGCGGCTCCTTGGTAAAGATCGCAACCCTTGCATTGGGAAAACTGTGATCATTCGCCGGACAGCGAGTTCGCGGTTTCCTAACTGTACCGATCTCGCCGAGTTACCCCTGCCTCCCCGCAATAATCTCCTGCAACGTCGCCACATGCCGCGCGAACGCGCCGCGTCCGGCAGCCGTCGCGATCACCGTGGTCTGCGGCTTCTTCCCAACAAAGGCCTTCTCCACCGAGACATAGCCGGCCTTGGCCAGCGTCTCGATATGCGCGCCGAGATTGCCGTCGGTGGCACCCGTCAGCTTCTTCAGCCGCGAGAACTCCAGGCCGGCGGACACAGGCAGCGCGTTCAGCGCGGCCATGATCTTCAGCCGCAACGGCTGGTGGATGATGTCGTCGAGCTCGGCCATCAGATCCGCCGCATCCAGAGGCCGCCGAGGATCAGGCCGCCGCCGTTGACGAAGGCCATCCAGAGCGGGAACGCCTCGCCGATGTAAAAGAAGCCGAACAACGTCAGCGCAGAGATGCCGAGACCGATCGCGATGAAGGCGTAGCCGAACCAGAGGCCCGCCAGCATGTAGAACAGCATGAAATAGAGCGGCCAGAACGTCCCCAACTGACGCGGGCCGAAATGGCCGAGGACGTTGGTGCAGAGATAGCCGAAGGCGAAGAACAATGCGAATACCAGCAGCAGCCTGATGTCGAAGCCGGCACCGCGCGGGTGATGCGGCGGATTGAGGAGGCGGAGCGCAACCAGACCGGCGACGCCGACGACGTCAACGCCAACCCAGGCGTAGGCCGCGTAGACCGGCCAGAGCCAGGTCACGAGATTACCCGCGAATACCAGGACGCCCCACCAGATCGCAGCCAGGCTCGCGAGCTCGTAGAGCTGCGATTGCTTGACGCGCTGGACGATGTCGTCGATGTCGGCCAGCGCCGCGGAGGCTTCCTTGCTGTCGATCATGGCGGCTCTTTCAGGTGCGGGGCTGGCGGGTTATGCGCGGTGGCAGCGGAGCAAGCGCCTCGTCCTTCGAGACGACCGCTTGCAGCGGTCTCCTCAGGATGAGGCTGAGGGGCAGCTTTGCCTTTGGATGAGGCTCGGCTGCACCCGTCCCCGTTGAAGCGACCGCCGCAAACTCCGCCCTCATCCTGAGGGCCCGCCGCAGGCGGGCGTCTCGAAGGATGGCCCCGCGCTCGGTGACACATGAGCAAGCGCCTCGTCCTTCGAGACGACCGCTTCGCGGTCTCCTCAGGATGAGGCTCAGCGGCAGTTCTGCCTTTGGATGAAGCTCGGCTGCACCAGTCCCCGTTGAAGCGACCGCCGCAAACTCCGCCCTCATCCTGAGGGCCCGCCGCAGGCGGGCGTCTCGAAGGATGGCCGCGCGCTCGGTGACACCTGAGCGCGCGCCTCGTCCTTCGAGACGACCGCTGCGCGGCCTCCTCAGGATGAGGCTCAGCAGCACCGCGGGGAAGCCGCTTCTACATGCGCTTGGCTTGCCATCAACGGATCGCATCATGACTGCCCTGCCCCGCGCGTGGCGACGTCCTCGGCGATCGCGTCGACCGCCTTCGGGGTGGTGACGATGCCCATGTGGTTGATGCCGTCGAGCAGCTTGACGTCGACCGACGGTTTGATGGCCTGCACGGTCTCCGCATATTTATCGGAGATCATCATCTCGTCCTCGGCGCCGCCGAAGATCGTCATCGGATGCGTGACCGCCGCAAGATCGAGGCGATAGCCGCGCGTCGCGTAATTGCGCATCAGGCGATCGGAATAGGTGGAGACGAGGATCTTCTCCATGTTCGGGCGCACCGCCAGGGCCAGCACAGGGAGCTGCGCGCAGCAGTCGATGCCGAGCTTGCGCAGCGCGGCGAGCCCGAGGAAGCGCGGGATGTCGGCGCTGGCCCAGCCGCCGGAGTTCGGGCGGTTGGTCGGCGCGTCGTAGCCGAGATAGGGCGCGAGCAGCACGGTGCGCACGAACATGTCCTGCATGATCGGCGTCGCGGCGACGCGCAGCGAGAAGCCGGCGCCGGCGGAATGGCCCACTAACGTGAGCGGCAGATCGGGCGCGGTCTTGCGCACTTCGGCAACGAAATCGACGAGGTCGTCCTCGAGCTGGCCGACATAACCGATGTCGCCGCGGGTGCCCGAGCCGCCGTGGCCGCGGATGTCGAGCGCCCAGGTCTCCACCCCGCGCGCTGACATCGCATGGGTCAGCGCGTGGTTGACGGTGCCGCTGGAGCCGGAGGAGCCGTGGATGAAGATCGCACCACGGCCGCTCGCCGGCCCGTTCGGGGCGTAGTGGCGGAAGCCGAGCCAGGTGCCGTCGCGGGCCTGGAAGCGCTCCAGCGGCGGGAGAGTGGACCAGTCGATCCCCTTGGATGAGTCGGAGACCGACCGCATCTCGGGCGGCCGCTGCAGCGGCGTCGCGATCATCGCGGCGAGGATAAGCGCCACGCCGCCGACCGCACACAGGGCCCATTTCAGTCCGTTCAACACGCCGCGCAGCAGCCGGATCGCCATGACCTACTCCCGTCAACCTGACCAACAATAGAGAACTCTATATTACAGAGTACTCTCCTGATCAATCCCCGGATTGGCGCTTGCTTGCGAAAATCCTTAACGTCGGGTCTGACCCCAACATGCCGAATCGTTTGCGATGCCGCCTGCGGAACAACTGAACAACGCGCCCGAATTCACCGTCTCCGAGCTCTCCCAGTCCCTGAAGCGGACGGTGGAGGACACCTATGGCCATGTCCGGGTCCGCGGCGAGATCTCCGGATTTCGCGGCGCCCATTCCTCCGGCCATTGCTATTTCGCGCTGAAGGACGAGAGCGCCAAGATCGAGGCGGTGATCTGGAAGGGCGTGCACGGCCGCATGCGCTTCAAGCCCCAGGAGGGGCTCGAGGTCATCGCCACCGGCAAGCTCACGACCTATCCGGGCTCCTCGAAGTACCAGATCGTGATCGAGGCGCTGGAGCCCGCCGGCATCGGCGCGCTGATGGCGCTGATGGAGGAGCGCAAGAAGAAGCTCGCCGCTGAGGGCCTGTTCGACGAAGCGCGCAAACAGCTGCTGCCCTGGCTGCCGGAGGTGATCGGCGTCGTGACCTCGCCGACCGGCGCGGTGATCCGCGACATCCTGCACCGGCTGGAGGACCGCTTTCCCCGCCATGTGCTGGTGTGGCCGGTGAAGGTGCAGGGCGAAGGCTCGGCCGAGCAGGTCGCGGCCGCGATCCGCGGCTTCAACGCGCTGCCCGAGGGCGGCAAGATTCCGCGGCCAGATGTTCTGATCGTCGCGCGCGGCGGCGGCTCGCTGGAGGACCTCTGGTCGTTCAACGAGGAGATCGTGGTGCGGGCGGCGGCCGAGAGCATGATCCCGCTGATCTCGGCGGTGGGGCATGAGACCGACATCACGCTGATCGACTTCGTCGCCGACAAGCGCGCGCCGACGCCGACGGCGGCAGCCGAGATGGCGGTGCCGGTGCGCAGCGATCTCTTCGTCGAGGTCGCCGATCTCGCACGGCGCACCCGCGCCTGTTGGCAACGTGGCCACGAACACCGGCGCAGCGAGCTGCGCGCTGCCGCGCGTGCGCTGCCTGCGGCCGGCGATCTGCTGGCGATCCCGCGGCAGCGGCTGGATTCGGCAGGCAGCGCCCTGCCCCGCGGCCTCAAGGCCAACACGCATGCGCATTTCCGCAGGTTCACCGCAGCAAGCGCAAAACTGACGCTGCGGGTGCTGCACGGTCAGATCTCGCAGGCCGATCACCGGCTCACCGTGTGCGGCGAGCGGCTCGGCCTGTCCGCACGCTCGCTGCTGCGGCGGCGGCGCGATCGTTTTGCCGGGCTGGAGGTGCGGCTGCGCGCCTCAAAGCTCTCCAATGCGCAGGCGCAGCGGAACGTCATCGCCCGCCAGCGCGAGCGCACGCATCGTCTGGCCGAGCGCGCCAATCGCGCGCTGGTCACGCTGCTGCAACGGCTCGATGCCCGCGTCGAGAACCGCGGCAAGCTGCTCTCCGCGTTGTCCTATCGCGGCGTGCTCGCGCGCGGCTTTGCACTGGTGCGGGACGAAGCGGGGCATCCGCTGCATTCGGCGGATGCAATCGGGCCCGGTGCGCGCGTCGAGATCGAGTTTGCGGATGGACGTGTGGGAGCGACCGCGGATGCGGATCGTGCAGCGCCGACGGCAAAGCGTGCGCCGGCGCAGCCTAAGCCGGCCGCGCAGGAGACAAGACCCGCGCCGAAGCGCGTGGCCAAGCCGGTGGATCAGGGCAGTTTGTTCTGAGGCTCGCGGGCGCCGCTCCGCGTTCGCTGTCATTCCCCGCGCAGGCGGGGAATCCAGTACGCCGCAGCTTCTCGGTGAACCACAGACGTCTCGGCGTACTGGATCGCCCGGTCAAGTGTTCAGACCGGGCGATGACAGCGAGTATGGGGAGACGCGCGTGCCACAAACCCGTCATTGCGAGGAGCTCTTGCGACGAAGCAATCCAGAGTCCCTCCGCGGAAAGATTCTGGATTGCTTCGCTTCGCTCGCAATGACGTGGAGGGAGCGCGTGGCCAAGTGCGCACGAACGCCGCTATCCCAGCATTCTGAGTGCCAGCCCGTCATCCTGAGGTGCTCGCGTCGTGAGCCTCGAAGGATGAACGGCCGCGATGCAGCCGGGCCGTCGCCCTTCGAGGGCCGCTGAAGAAGCGGCCACCTCCAGCGACAACGGCTACGCCGTTGCGCGGGGGTGACGGTGATGGATTAGACCGTCGCACCTACCGGCAGGACAATCCCGCGTCGATCGTGGTCCAGAAGCCGCAATGTTCCGGCGCGACCATGGGCGCGCCGGCGTGGGCTTCGAACAGGAAGACCGCGACGGTGAAGACGATGAAGGCGGAGGAGAACAGGACGAAGCGGTTGCGCATGAATGATGCGTTTAATCGACATCGTGGTCGAACTAAGGCGTGGCCACGCGTTGAAACCACAGCAACGCGCGATCCGTAGTTTTCCGGTCGGCCATCACAGCCGTGCAGGGCGGTGGTCGATGCGGGGCTGTCCGCCGTTGTTCCTCGGGCGGCCCCGCTTTTGCGTGGGCTACGGCACCGTCGCTACCGCGCCAGCCACTCCGCGACGTCCTTCTGCGACTCCGCGCGGGCGACCGCATCGGTGCCGAGATGGCCGTGCTCGGGCGCGGCGGCGTCGCTGCTGGCGCTCGCTGCGTGCAGCGGCGTGTTGGCGCGGTCGAAATCGTGATAGGCGCCGGGATAGACGACAATGCGCGTGAGCGCGCTGCGGCCGTGTGCGCCGTCGACCATCTGGCGGCAGGCCGGCGGCGACGAGACGTCGTCATTGGCGCCGATCAGCACCAGGGTCGGCACCCGCGCGCTCCACCCCAAACCGGCGGAGATCCGGCAATCCGGATAGAACGCGATCGCGGCACGGAAATCCGGACCCTGATCACGCGCGGCGCTTTGCGGACGCACCGCCCAGAGCAGCGCGCTGGCGCCGTTGGCCCAGCCGATCAGGCTGACGCGGTCGCGCGCCACCCAATTCTGTTTCATCAGCCAGGCGCGCGAAGCCGCGATGTCGGCGACCCGCTCGCGTCGCGCCTTGACGTGCATCTCCTTGACGCGGCATTGCGGCCCGAGCTCGCGCGAGCCGTAGCTGTCGGGCAGCAGCACGGCATTGCCGGATTTGAGCAGCCGCTCGGCCCAGTCGCGATAGCGCGGCAGCACGGGATCGGCATGACCGCCGAGGCCGCCGCAGCCATGCAGCGCGATCACGGTCGGGAACGGCCCCTCGCCCGCGGGCTTGAACAGCTGCGCGTGCAGGGTCCCGGAGGCGAGCGGGATCTCGACCTGATGCGGCGCCGTCTCCGGCGCGGCGCGCGCGGCCGACATCAGCAGCATCAGGAACAAGGCGGTCAATCGAAGGCGCATGAGTCTCTGCCACAGGAGCCCTCGCCGAGCACTATCATGCGGGAACGGCGCCAAAACATCACAAACCGGTGGGTTTACCGGGCGGACAAGCCACCCTATCTATGCTACATCCCGTCCAACACATCGTGCCCTCCAGGTTCTTCCTGGAAGCGGCCTTCCACGGAGACTTTCGACCGTGCTGAACAAGTTCGGCTCTTCCGGCCATGGCGAAGCGCAGGTGCAATATCTCGACGGCGATTTCCGCGTGATCTCGCCGGGGACTTTCGTTCGCTGCGCCATCACCGACACGCGGATTCCGCTCGATGAGTTGAAGTACTGGAGCGTGGATTTGCAGGAAGCCTACGCCACGCCTGCTGCGGTGCTGCAGCGGCATTTTCCGAGCGCGCCGAAGCCGCAGCAATGATCTCGTAGACCTCGGAGAGCCTTCGGCTCCCGTGGGGTGGGCAAAGGCGCGATGCGCGGTGCCCACCATCTCGTCATGACCACGACGAAGAACGTGGGCACGCGTTGCTTTGCCCACCCTACGGCAGCGAGTTCGTGGCATCGTTCGGCTATTGCTGCTCCGTGCCATCGCCGCCCACGCAGGTCTTGATAAAGGTCTTCCGCGCTTCACCAACGACTTTCTGATCGATCGCCTGCTTCAGGCAATCGAGCCGCGCCTGGGCCAGGCAGAGCTGCATCTGGTCGCGCTTGTCCTGTCCCTTCAGATTTTGCGCCGAGCCGAGACACGTCACGCGCTTGGTCGCGGGAACCGGCACTGTGGTGGTTGGCGCAGCCGGCGGCGTCGTTTGTGCAAACACGGGCGCAATGATCAGACACACAAGACCGGCGGCGGCTAAGGACAGTTTCATCGAATTCTCCTGGTCGATTGAAACCGATAGGCATGTTGCGATGAATGTCGCCTGAATGGCGGGCCGCTGCAGGGATCCGCGTTGCATCGAACAGTGCTTGCACTCCGTGGTTAGTCATTTCGCGTTGAGGTTGGAATCTTTGTTGCAGTCGGCGCCCTCAAGTTGTTTGACGAAGTCTTGGTGAAACAGAGGGCTGCTATATTGCATCTTAGGTAATTAGCCCTGCTCTTTTTAATCGCACAGACAATCAAGCCAACCAAACGGCCTTTGAGATTTAAAGTTGGCGCAGTCTGTGAACGGGCTCATATCGAAGAGCCACCTGACGGGCTACGATCACCTCGAAAATTCGCGGTGGAATTATCTGTAGATCGAAAGTCAAACGATGGGGGTGATCATGCCCACCATACTAGACCTGCTCTATCGTGAATATTGCCGCGCCCGCCTCGCTGAAATGCGGAAACAGCTTTTGATCGCAGCTGAACGCTCCGAGGCTCTCGAAATGCATCATCAGCCTGCGGATCAGGGTGAAGACGAGAGGACGGACGCACAACGCAAGACCGGTCGCGGCGTGCCGAATTGAAGTGGCCCCAAGACCGGCGATCTCTCCCGCGTAGCAGTGACCAAGCAATTGGCGACAGTTTGGGAGTGAGCAATGAATACACCCGAATGCTATACTGTCGTGGTGGCCTGCGTCTCGTGCCTGACCATTATCGGATTGATGGCCGTTGGCGCGTGGTGAGCATGACCGACTGCTGAACCGCGATCGCAGGCCGTTACCGAGGCTGCCGGAGCTTCGGAATCAGAACCGAAGCTTTGGATCCGGATGTCAGCTTCCGGCGATCCCTCGCGGGATTCTCATCGGCGGCCGAATCTTCGCTCACGCGCCTTGAAGAGATGATCGCTGATCAATTGCCGGAGCGCGGCCGGATCGTCGAACTCGAGCTGGACGGCGAACGGCACGATGCCGTCAGGCACATCGTCACGGCCGCGCAGACGCGCCAGATCCTTTTCCGTCGTCACCAGCGTGAGCTGCTCGCGCGCAGCGTCCGCCGCCATCGCGGCGATCTCCTCGCGCGAGAACATGTGATGATCGGCGAAGGGGCGCGTGCGTGCAACCTCGATGCCGCCGGCACGCAGGGTGCGGAAGAAGCGCTCGGGATCACCGATGCCGGCGAAGGCGAAAACCGGTTTGCCGAACAGCTGCGCGAGCGAGGCCGCATCCGGCTTCAGCCGCGCGCGCAGCTCCGGCTTGTTGCGCTTGGCAAGCTCGGCCGCGACATCGTTGGCGGCGCGGCCGTCGCCGATCAGCACCAGCGCGTCGGTGCGCGCGAACTGCGCCCTCAAGGGCGCACGCAAAGGACCTGCCGGAAACACCTTGCCGTTGCCGAGGCCGCGCTCGCTGTCGATCACGATCAGCGAGGTATCCTTCAAAAGAGCCGGGTTCTGGAAGCCGTCGTCCATCAGGATCACGGTGGCGCCTTGCGACTTCGCGAGCGCCACGCCTTCGAGGCGGTCATGCGCGACCGCGACGGGGACGTCGCGCACCATCATCAACGGCTCGTCGCCGATATCGGCGGCGGTGTGACGCGCGCGGTCGACCATGACCGGGCCCTTGAGGCGCCCGCCATAGCCGCGGCTGAGCACCACCGGCGTCTCGCCGAGCTCGCGCAACAGCTTGGTCAGCGCCAGCACGGTCGGTGTCTTGCCGGCACCGCCGACATGGTAATTGCCGACGCAGATCACGGGGATGCCGGCGTCAAACCCCTGACGCGCCATCCGCCGCGCAGTGATCGCGCCGTAGAGCGCGCCGAGGGGACTGAGGAGATGCGACTTCGGGGAACGCGGCCGGTACCAGAAGGCCGGCTCACGCATTGGCGGCTCCCATCTCGATCCGCAATTGCAGCAGATAGGGCTCGAGCGCGGTCATGGTGCGGTTGAGCGCGCCGCCGAGATCCTCGACCACGCCGTGACCAGCGCGCTGCATCTTGTCGCGCATCGCGGGATCGGCCAGCAACTGGCCGAGCTGCTTGACCAGTGTCTCCTGCGTGTCGGCCTGGCGCGCGCCGCCGCTGGCGTCGAGCGCCGCGTAGACATCGGTGAAATTGAAAACGTGCGGACCATGGACGATGGCGGCGCCGAGCTTGATCGCCTCGATCGGATTCTGGCCGCCATGGTGGATCAGCGAGCCGCCCATGAACACGATCGGCGAGAGGCGATAGAACAGGCCGAGCTCGCCCATGGTGTCGGCGACATAGACGTCGGTCGCAGCCGTCGGCAGTTCTTCGCGCGAACGCGAGGCGGGTTTCAGGCCGGATGCCATGATCATGCCGGAGATCTGGGAGCCGCGATCCGGATGGCGCGGCACGATCACGGTCAAAAGCTGCGGGAAGAAACCGACGAGGCTGCGATGCGCCGCGACCAGCATCTCGTCCTCGCCCGGATGGGTCGAGGCCGCGACGATGATCGGACGGCCGCGCGTCATCGCCATCAGCCGTTCGAGTTTTGCAGGGTCCGCCGGCGGCGCCGGCACGTCGAGCTTGAGATTGCCCGTGGTGACGACGTCGCGGCCGCCGAGCGCAGAGTAGCGCTCCGCGTCCGTCTTCGACTGCGCCAGACAAATATCGAAACGCGACAGCAGCGCCGAGATGGTGCCGTACATGCGCCGCCAGCGCGGGAAGGAACGCGGCGACATCCGCCCGTTGATCAGCACCATCGGCACCCGGCGCGCCGCGCCCGCCAGGATCAGGTTCGGCCACAGATCTGATTCGATGAACAGCGCCAGCGACGGCTTCCAATGGTCGAGGAAACGCGCAACGTAGCGCGGGGAATCATACGGCACGTATTGATGGATGACGTCGGGCGGAAAGCGCTTTGCCACCACGGCGGCCGAGGTGACGGTGCCTGACGTGAGCAGGATGCGCAGGTTCAGATCGCGCAGCCGCTCGATCAGCGCGGCGGCGGCGAGCACCTCGCCGACGCTGGCGCCGTGGATCCACACTAGCGGGCCATGCGGCCGCACGTCCCGGCTCAGGCCGCGCCGCTCGCCGACGCGCGCTGGATCTTCCTTGCCCTGCTTCAGCCGCCGCTTGATCAGCACAGGCGCCAGCGGCACCAGCCCGGCGGCCAGGCGCTGGTACATCCGCAGCGTCATCGGCAGCGCATTAGACATCTTCAGGTCCCGGGCGGCCGAGCTGCGCATAGGCGCGGCGGGTCGCTTCGTTCAACGTGTCTTCCAGCTCCTGCCGCAGCGTTTCCATCATGGCAGCGTCGGCATCCGGCGGCACGTTGATTTCCTTGATGCCCACCAATGCGCCCCGCCCGAACGGCAGATTGATGGTGGTGCGGTCCCAGTTCTTGAGCCGGATGAAGCGGCTGGTCGCCATCGCGAAAGGCATGATCGGTCGCCCCGATTCTCGTGCCAGCATGATGATGCCGAGGCCCGCCACGCGCGAGCGCTTGGGGACATCGGCGGTCAGCGCGACATTACAACCGTCCTGCAGCGTCCGCACCATTTCCTTGAAGGCGCCGACGCCACCTTTGCGGTGAAAGGCGCCGCCGTGATCCCCGGATCCCCGGATCGTGCCGATGCCGAGCCGCTCGGCGGCAATGGCGTTGAACTCGCCATCGCGGTGCCGGGAGATCAGGACCCTGGCCTTGTAGGAGTCCTTGTTCTTGATGAAGGGGGTGAGGAAGTGCTGGCCGTGCCAGAAGGCGAAGATCCCCGGGATCTGCGGCTCGACGATGTCATAGACATCGGGCGGATCGAACGTGAATTTGTTGGTCCGCCAGACAAAGCGCAGATATTCGGCCGCCAGGACCCCGACGGCACGCTGAACGAAGCTGCTTCGCAGCGTATTGCGAAGCAGTTTTTTCAACGCGCCGGTTCTTGATTCGGGTCGAGCAGGCGGTGGAGATGGACGATGAAATAGCGCATCTGCGCATTGTCGACCGTGCTCTGCGCCTTGGCACGCCACGCGACGTGAGCGGATGCGTAGTTCGGATAGAGGCCGACGATCTCGACGTCGTCCAGGTTCTTGAAGGTGTTGTGCTCGAGATCGAGCAGCTCGCCACCAATCACGAGATGAAGCAGTTGTTGCGGGGCACTATCTGGCATGGGTTCTGTTCCTAAAGGGCTGCCCGGCAAAGCAGTGTTCGAGAAGCACGACAAAGGCGCTCAGGCCAAGGGACGGTTTCGAAAATGCGCGACAATGCCCGCATGACGATCGCGCCCCGCTGCCACCAGCACCCCGTGCGTCACTTCCCGGCGGTTATAGAGGATGGGATCTCCGGAGAGGTCGCTCATCCTACCATCCGCTTCCTGCACGATCAAATCGGCGGCCGCAAGGTCCCAATCATGGCTGTTGCCCCCCGCAAAAGCCGCATCCAGCACACCATCGGCGACCCGGCAGAGCCGGAGCGCGAGCGAACCGATTCGCGGGTGCAGCTTGATGTCGCCGCCGGAGGTATTGAGCCGCTCGACCATCGGCTTCGGACCAGCGACCCGGGAGAAGTCGAGCGCGGAGCCGGGCGCCGCCCGCACGGCCTTGCCGTTCAGCGTCGTGCCCTGGCCACGGACTGCAAAGAAGAATTCGTTGGTCGTCGGTGCGAACACCGCGCCCAGCACCGGCGCGGCATCCTCGACCAGCGCGACGCTGACGCACCATTCGTCATGGCCATTGAGATAATTGCGGGTGCCGTCGATGGGATCGACGATCCAGGTCAGCCGCCGCGACAGCCGCGTGGAATCATCGGCACTTTCCTCCGACAGCCAGCCATAGTCGGGCGTGGCGGCGCGCAGCCGCGCTTCGAGCAGATCGTTGACGGCGATGTCGGCTTCCGACACCGGCGAGGACGCGCCCTTGGTCCACTTCTTCAGCTCGGTGCGGAACATCGACTGCGCGAGGCTGCCGGCCTCCCGCACCGTGTTTCTCAGCAGCGCCGCATCACGCGTCAAAATGGTTTCGAGGGAGTGCGCGTCAACGTCCGCCAAGCGTCAAACCCTCGATGCGCACCGTCGGCGCATTGACGCCGTAGCGGAACTCAAGGTTGTTCGCGGGCTGCATCGACTTGAAGATCTCGAACAGATGGCCTGCGATCGTGACTTCGCTGACGGGATAGGTGAGCTCGCCGTTCTCGATCCAGAAGCCGGAGGCGCCGCGGCTGTAGTCGCCGGTGACGCCATTCACGCCCGAGCCGATCAGGTCGGTGACGTAAAAGCCCTGCTTGATGTCGGCGATCAATTCAGCCGGCGTCGGTATGCCCGGTTCGAGGTGCAGATTGTACGGTCCCGGCGACGGCGAGGACGAGACGCCGCGATGGGCGTGACCGGTGGTGGTGAGGCCGAGCTCGCGCGCGGTGGCGCAATCGAGCAGCCAGGTCGTCAGCACGCCCTCGTCGATCAGCGCGATCTTCTTCACCGCCACGCCTTCGGCGTCAAATGTCTGCGAGCGCAGGCCGCGCTTGCGCAGGGGATCGTCGATGATGCGAATGTTTTTCGCGAACAGCTGCTGGCCGAGCTTGTCCTTGAGGAAGCTGGTCTTGCGCGCGATCGAGGCGCCGTTGATGGCGCCGACGACATGGCCGACCAGCGAGCCCGCAACGCGCGGATCGAACACGACGGGCACCTTGCAGGTCTCGACCTTGCGCGGATTGGCGCGTGCCACGGTGCGCTCGCCGGCGGACCGGCCGACCACTTCCGGCGACAGCAGATCAGCACCGTGCGGCGCCGAGGTGAAATCGTAATCACGCTCCATGCCGGTGCCTTCGCCGACAATGGCGGTGGCCGAGATGCCTTGGCTGGAACGCAGGTAAGAACCGTGGAAACCGGTGCTGGTCACGAGCACCATGCCGCCCATGCCTGATGAAGCCGAGGCGCCACCGGATTTGCTCACGCCCTTCACCGCGAGTGCGGCGGCTTCGGCTTCGAGCGCCCGGCGCTCGAGCTCCGAGGTCGCGGGCACGTCGGGGTCGAGCAGGTCGAGATCGGGGAAGTCGCGCGCGAGCAGCGAGGGGTCCGCAAGCCCGACATATTGGTCGTCGGGCGCGACGCGTGCCATCGCGACCGCGCGCTCGGCAAGCTTGGTCACGGCATCACCGCTGGCGTCGTTGGTCGAGACCACCGCCTGGCGCCGGCCGACCAGCACGCGGAGGCCGACATCGTCGCCCTCGGACCGCTCGGATTCCTCGACACGGCCGTCACGCACCTCGACGCCCTGCGAGACGCCGCGCACCGCGACCGCATCGGCCGCATCCGCGCCGGCGCGCTTTGCCGCCTCCACCAGCCGCTGTGCGAGATCGGACAGCGCGGACTGATCGAACAGGTCGGACTTGGCTTTTGGCGAAAGCGTCGAGCTTGGTGAAGGGTTCACAAACGAAATCCTGTTGGGGCGGGTTCGGGACCGGAACCCACAGATGTGCCCGATTGATGCGGACTTCAAGCATTTTCAGCCCGCAGAAGGTTCAGATTCGCGAGACCTGCGCAACGTCTCGTCAATCATGCGCGCCAAGGTCTTGTCAATCATGAGCGGCGGTGACGCGGGGTTAACCAGCCTTTTTAAGCGGTTTTCGGAAAGCGCGCGCTAAGGTCCTCGCATCGACCGGGAACATAATCCTGGCGGGGAGAACTAAAGCCGTGAGGCGTCAAACTGCAACATGTGGGGTCAACCCCACCGGGTCGAGCCGCTCCCTGCGGCTCGACCCTCTTTCCCTTCCGGTCCGCTTCGATGCGCATGATCCGCGCGCCGACGGATACACCAGGCAGATCGAGCTTCATCGCGAACGCGTCGTGCTGCGTCGTGCCGTCCGCGGCATGCAGATGGCGATCAACGTTCGCGTCAGCGACTTCACCGGCGTCGCGCTGCGCGGCAACGACGAGGCGCAGACCCTCGTGCTCGTGCACCGCGATCCCTCACTCTCCGTTCCGCTGCTGGTCAGCGCCGATGGCGACGAGCTCGCCGAGGCCTGGGCTGTCTGGAGCGAGATCTTCGCGCTGCCGCAGCTCGACGAAGGTGCGCGCAAGCCCGCAGCCCGCCGCCGCCGCTGCAACGCCATCCGTGCCCGCCGTCCGAAATTCTTGATGCGCCGCCGCGCCGGTATCGCACGTGAGCTCTCGGTTCATCGCGGGCGCGAGATCATCGCGCGTAATTAAAGGTGCCGTAGGGTGGGTTAGCCGCAGGCGTAACCCACCTCTTCTGTTTCTGTGGATAGGGACAGTGGTGGGTTACGCTTCGCTAACCCACCCTACGAATTACGCCGCCCGCATCACCGCGTCGACCAGCAATCCCGCAAACAGCAACAAGCCCGCATATTTGTTCGAATAGAACAGGCGCTTGCACAATTCCGGATCGTCGATCCGCAAGCGCACGATCTGCGAGGCCAGATGCGCGGCGAAAGCGGCAAGCCCGAGGCAGGCCGGCCAACGTACGTCGCTGGACGCCAACGCAACGCTGATCAGCACCACCGCCAAGCCGTAGAACAGGATCAGCGCCTGGTGCGTATGCGCGCCAAACAGGCGCGCGGTGGACTTGACGCCGATCAGCGCGTCGTCCTCGGCGTCCTGATGCGCATAGATGGTGTCATAGCCGATCACCCAGGCGATCGACCCGGCATAGAGCACCAGCGCGGTGACGTCGATCCGCCCGAAGGTGACGACAAAGCCCATCAGCGCGCCCCATGAGAAGGCGAGGCCGAGGAAGACCTGCGGCCACCAGGTGACGCGCTTCATGAAGGGATAAATCGCGACGACCACGAGCGAGGCGATGCCGGTCACGACGGCAAAGCGGTTGAACTGGAGCAGCACCACGAGGCCGACCAGCGCCAGCGCGACCAGGAAGGCCAGCGCCTGCGTCACGGTGATTTGCCCCGCGGGCAGCGGCCGCGAGCGGGTGCGCTCGACCCTGGCGTCGAGGTCGCGGTCGGTGATGTCGTTCCAGGCGCAGCCCGCCCCGCGCATCGCGAAGGCGCCAATGAAGAACAGGACAATGGTGAGCGGCAGGCGGCGGACGTCGTGCGCAATGCCAGCGGCAAGCGCCGCCGACCACCAGCATGGCATCAGGAGCAGCCAAGAGCCGATCGGACGATCGAAGCGCGACAATCGCAGATAAGGCCGCGCCCATTGCGGCGCGCGCGTATCGACCCAGTTGCCGGTGGAATCGGCAACGCGGGCGGATGTGTCGCTCATCGGGTGAGGACGTTGCCGTTGAGCGTGTCGAAGGTGCTGCCGCCCTTTTTCCCGGCATTGGCCTCAGGCGCCGAGCCCGACCCCAGCACCTCGCTCAGCGAGGGACCTGCCGGTCGCGCCTGCTGCTGCTGCATCTGCTGCGCAACGTTGCAGACCTTGGCCTGCGTGGCCTCGGTGTTCTTGTGGCTGGCCTGCAACTGGTCGCCGACCTGCGGCGGAATTCCGCATTTGGCGGAATTGGCCTGGACATATTTCATCATCTTGAATTCGGCCTGGCTGTAATTCTTGAACAGCTTGCAGGCTTCGTCCGGCGTGGCGTGACGATCGCTCGCGGCCTTGATCATCTTGCCGCGTTTTTCGGCCTCTTCGCGCAGCGGCACGAACGCCTTCATGCACTCCTCGCCGGGACCGGCCTGCGTCGGCGGAGCGGCGCTGAAAGCGCCGGCGCCGCCCATGGGCGCGGCGCCGTTCACGGGGAAGGACCCTTGCGGCGCCGTGCCGACGGAAGCCGTCGGCGCCGAGCCGTTCACGGGCGGGAACGCCGAACTGGGCGAGGTCTGGCCCGGCAGCGGCGCAGGGAAACCCTGGGCATAGGCGCCCGCGGCACCCATGGTGACCATGGCGGCAGTGATCGGAACCATCAAATGACGGATCATCAAGATAGTCTCTCCGGCAGGAGCTTACGGGGTTCGGCGTCTTCCCAATTTGAAGCGCAACCAGCGTGTTCGCGATTTTACGATTCCCGCCGGCGCTTAACAACCCGTCGAATAGGGCAAGAGCGCGGCGCGGAGACGCACCAATTCGGTGATATTTACCCCCAAAAGTACCGGTTTGGGTTAAGAACGGCCGCAAATCGGACCTTTGAACGATGCCCTCCCACGATTTTCGCGCCCCCCGCCTGTTTATCGATGCCCCCCTGGCCCAGGACGCCAGGGTCGCGCTCGACCGTGACCAGAGCAATTATCTCGGCAATGTGCTGCGGCTTGCCGCCGGGGCCGAGGTTTTGGCCTTCAACGGCCGCGACGGGGAGTGGCAGGCCGCGATCGAGGGCCGCAAGCGGCCGGATGGCCTCGTCATCCTCCAGCAGACCCGGCCCCAGGACCGGCTGGCGGACCTCACCTACGTCTTCGCCCCGCTCAAGCATGCCCGGCTCGACTACATGGTCCAGAAAGCCATCGAGATGGGCGCCGCGACGCTTCAGCCGGTCCTCACCCGGTTCACCCAGGCCTCCCGGGTCAACACCGAGCGGATGCGCGCCAATGTCGTGGAGGCGGCGGAGCAATGCGGAATCCTCAGCATCGCCGCGGTGGCCGAGCCGGTGCCGCTGGACCGGTACCTCAGCCAGCGCGCCGCGGGCCGCCTGCTCATCTTCTGCGATGAGGCGGCAGAGGTGCAAAACCCCATTCAGAGCCTGCAAAGCGCCCACGAGGCGCTCCAAGGTATCGACGTGCTGATCGGCCCCGAAGGCGGCTTTGCCGAGGAAGAGCGGGCACTGCTGCTGCGGCAGCCGAAAATCCTTCGGCTGGCTCTCGGCCCCCGGATCATGCGGGCCGACACGGCGGCGGTGGCGGCGCTGGCGCTGGTCCAGGCGGTGCTCGGCGATTGGGGCGGCGAGAGCGGCTAGGCCGCTCTCCCAAACCCCTTGCCTATTCCCCGCGCTGCGGGCGGTACACGACCGAGTCAATGCTCCCCCACGTCCAAGGCCGTTAAGCGATTGATCCTTTGGAGGTCGAAACCGCTTTCGGGCCATGCTAAGGGCTGCGCCAATTCGCTTGCCTCCCCTTGCCCTTGCCCTGCCCGGCTTTACCGGGCCGATGGACCCCTGAGATGACCGCGACTGCCACCTCAAATGCTGCCGGCTCCGCCGCCTGGGCGGATACGCTGCTGTTGTCGTTCGCGCAGGCGGGCTATGTCAGGGCCGAACCCGCGATCCTGCAACCGGCCGAGCCGTTCCTCGACCTCTCCGGTGAGGACATCCGCAAGAGCCTCTATCTGACGACGGATCTGTCCGGCGAAGAGCTGTGCCTGCGCCCCGACCTGACCATTCCGGTCGCGCGCGATTATCTGGCCTCGGGCCGCGCCGGCCTGCCGGCCGGGTTCAGCTATTTGGGTCCGGTGTTTCGTTACCGCAGCGGCCAGGCCAGCGAATTTCTTCAGGCCGGCATCGAGTCGTTCGGTCGCCAGGACCGCGCCGCGGCCGATGCCGAGATGCTGGCGCTGGCGCTGGAGGCGACCGCGGCCTTCGGCGTCCGCGATGTCGAGATCCGCACCGGCGACGTCGCGCTGTTCAACGCGCTGCTCGATGCGCTCGATCTCTATCCAGTGTGGCGCCGCCGTCTGGTCAAGGATTTCAACCGCAAGATCAGCCTGGAAAAAGATCTGGAGAAGCTGGCGGCCGCGACCACCGCGACCCGCAGCGAATATGAGGGCGTGCTGGCTGCGCTCGCCGGCTCCGACCGCAAGGCGGCGCTCGCCTTCGTCACCGATCTGATGTCGATCGCCGGCACCACCAATGTCGGGGGACGCACCACGGCCGAAATCGCCGATCGCTTCCTTGAGCAGTCGACGCTGAAGGGCGGCGCGCTGCCGCGCGAGGCGATCGCCGTGCTCAAGCGCTTCCTGTCGATCGCAGGCAGTCCCGACGACGCCATCGCCGACTTGCGCGCCCTCACCAAGGACGCAAAGCTCGACCTCGCTGCTGCCATCGACCAGTTCGAGAGCCGGGTCGGCTTCATGGCGGCTCGCGGCATCGACGTGAAGGCGACGCGCTTCTCGACCGCGTTCGGGCGCGGCCTCGATTATTACACCGGCTTCGAATTCGAGCTGCATCACCGCGGCAACGGCGCTGAGCCGCTGGTTGCCGGCGGCCGCTATGACGGGCTGATGACCCAGCTCGGCTCCGTCGAGCCGATCCCCGCGGTCGGTTTCTCGGTGTGGGTGGACGCGCTGACCAAGATCGGCCGCAAGGTGGGAGCTTAAGTCATGAGCGCGCCATTCGTTCTGGCCGTTCCCTCCAAGGGCCGCCTCCAGGAAAACACCGAAGCCTTCTTCGCCCGGGCCGGGCTGAAGCTGTCGAAAGCCGGCGGTGCCCGCGACTATCGCGGCACGCTCGCAGGCCTCGACAATGTCGAGGTCGCCTATCTCTCGGCCAGCGAAATCGCCTCGCAACTGTCCCGCGGTCTGGCGCATCTCGGCGTCACCGGCGAAGACCTGGTGCGCGAGAACATCGCGGATGCCGACACGCGCGTGTCGCTGATCGAAGGGCTCGGCTTCGGCTATGCCGACGTCGTCGTCGCGGTGCCGCAGGCGTGGATCGACGTCCGCACCATGGCCGACCTCGACGACGTCACCACCGGCTTCCGCGAGCAGCACCACATGCGGATGCGGGTCGCGACCAAGTTCATCAACCTCACCCGCGCCTTCTTCCAGAACCAGGGCATCACCGATTACCGCATTGTCGAAAGCACGGGCGCGACCGAAGGAGCGCCCGCGGCCGGCAGCGCCGAGCTGATCGTCGACATCACCACCACCGGCGCGACGCTCGCCGCCAACGGATTGCGGGTGCTCGATGACGGCGTGATCCTGCGCAGCCAGGCCAATCTGGTCGCGTCGAAGGACGCCGACTGGTCGCCGGAGGCACGCGAGACGGCGCGCGTGATCCTCGATCACATCGCGGCACGAGCACGGGCCAACAAATACCGTGAGGTCCGGACCCGCTTCCGGCAGTGCGACGCCGCCCTGCTCGGCGAAGCCCACAGCCGCTTCGGCGTCGAAACCCCGTTCGGCGGGCCGACCTCGTCGGGCATGCTCACGCTGCACTGCCCGCCCGGGCAGCTTTATGCGCTGGCGAGCTTCCTGCGCGAGCATGGCGCCGAGACCGTCTCGGTGGTTTCGCTCGACTATGTATTCGACCGGGAGAACCCGCTGTTCGCCAGGCTCGAGGCCTTCCTGCGGCAGTGAGCCCAAAGTTTGTTGAGCGGTTTCGTTCAGCGTAGCGACAGCAAAGGGCAGCTACCATATGCTGTTGAGATGACTTTGAACGCCTCTGGAACCTTGATCGATGACGCTGGGCTCTGACGTTTCCGGCATGACAGCCACCGCGGCGAGCGCCGCCGCGAAGGGACTGTCGATTGTCGTCCCCGTCTATAACGAGGCGGCGGGCCTCGACGGCCTGCACCAGCGCATCTGCGATCTCGCAAAGACCTTGCGGCAGCGCTATCGCCTCGCTTGCGAGGTCGTCTATGTCGACGACGGCAGCGCGGATGCGACGCTGTCGATTGCCCGTTCGCTGCCGGCCGACGCGGTCGACGTCCAGGTGGTGTCGCTGTCGCGCAATTTCGGCAAGGAGGCCGCGCTGATGGCCGGGCTCGATCACGCCCGGCTCGGCGCTGTCATGTTCATGGACGGCGACGGCCAGCATCCGCCTGATCTGGTCGAGCAGCTGGTGCGGCACTGGATCGATGACGGCTACGACGTCGTCTATACCGCCAAGGCGCATCGCGACAACGAGCCCTTCCTGCGCCGCGTCGCCGTGCACGGCTTCTACGCGCTGATCAATTGGGGGGCGCGCCAGAAGATCCCCGAGGACGCCGGCGACTTCCGCCTGCTGTCGCCGCGCGCGGTCGCAGCACTCAGGCAGTTGCCGGAGCGCAACCGCTTCTTCAAGGGTCTCGCCAGCTGGATCGGCTTCCGCCAGATCCGCGTCGATTACGAGCCCGCGCCGCGCACCCATGGTGTGACGACCTTCAGCGCCGCGCGTCTGCTTGGCCTTTCGATCGAAGGCGTCACCTCGTTCTCGGTGGCGCCGCTGCGCTTTGCCAGCCTGCTCGGCGTGATCCTCGCCGGTGGCGCGTTCCTGTTCGGCCTCTCGATCCTGTGGGAGGTCTGGACCACCGGCAAGCAGGTGCCCGGCTATCCCTCGCTCGTGATCGGCCTGATGACGATCGGCGGCGTGCAGCTCATCATGATCGGTATCGTCGGCGAATATATCGGCAAGATCCTGTCCGAGCTGAAGGCGCGCCCGATCTATTTCGTCGCCGAGCACAGTGAAAAGCGCTTCGAGACCGACAAGGCGGACGACGCCGCGAAGAGGACGGCGGCCGAATGAGCGCGGCGACGGCGCCGCGACGAATCTGGCTCTGCGCCGATGATTATGGCATCAGCCCGGGCGTCAACCGCGCCATCCGTGACCTGATCGAACGCGGCCGCCTCAACGCCACCTCGGTGATGATGGTGGGACCCACGATCGAGCGTGCGGAGGTCGAGGCGCTTCAGGCCTCGGCGAAGACAAGCGCGCGCTGTGCGATCGGCTTGCATGTGACGATGTCGGCGCCGTTCCGGCCGCTCACCATGCATTTCCGCCCGCTCGACGGCGACATGTTCATGCCGTTTCCAAAACTGCTGCGCGCGGGACTGATGCGGCGGCTCGACCGCGAGTTCTTTCGCAACGAGGTGAAGGCGCAACTGGCGGCCTTCGTGGAAGCGTTCGGGCGCCCGCCTGATTTCGTCGACGGCCATCAGCATGTGCAGCTCTATCCGCAGGTGCGCGACGGCTTTGTCGATGCGGTCGGCGAAGTCGCGCCAAAAGCCTGGGTCCGCCAGGGCGGCCGCGACCTGCCGCTGGCACAGCGGCTGGCCTCACCAAAGGCCATGGTGCTCGATATCCTCAGCGCGCAATTCCGCCGCCGCGCGGGCAGCGCCGGCCTCAGCTTCAATTCCGGCTTCGCCGGCGCCTATGATTTTACGCGCACGACCGACTTCGGCGAGCTGATGCGGCAATTCCTGGACGGCCTGCCTGACGGCGGCCTTGTGATGTGCCATCCCGGCTTCGTCGACGACATCCTCACCGGCCTCGATCCGATGACCGACGTCCGCGAACGCGAGCATGCTTATCTTGCCGGAGACGCCTTTGCGCAGCTGCTGGCGGACAGCAACGTGACATTGGGGTGAAACCGGCGAAAAGCCGGCCGCGAGGCAGCTTGTCGCATACCGAAATTTAATCCGGCCGGCACTGTTGGGGCCACAATGGAACCCTACATCCTGTGCGCGCTTGGTTTTGCGCAGAGGAGACAGATCATGACGCCGCAGGAACGCCAACTCGTCGACGAGCTTTTCGACCGGCTTTCGAAACTGGAAAATGCACCGCGCGATCCCGACGCGATCGCCGCGATCTCCGACGGCCTGCGCAAGGCCCCCGGCGCAATTTACGCGCTGGTGCAGACCACCCTGTTGCAGGACGAAGCGCTGAAACGCGCCCATAACCGCATCCAGGAGCTGGAAGCGGCACAGGCGCCCGAGCAGGCGCAGTCCGGCGGCTTCCTGGATACCATGCGCGACACCCTATTCGGCGGAAGCCCGTCACGCGGTTCGGTTCCGAACGTGCCGCCGCGCGACGCGCGGCCGGTGTGGAACACCGGCCAGGCGATGCCGCAGCCGCAGCCGGGTTACGGCCAGCCGCCATACGGACAGGCTTATGGTCAAGGCCCGGGTCCGGGCCAAGCTCCGGGTTATGGCGCCCCGCCGGTCGGCGGCGGCGGCTCGTTCCTCGGTACGGCAGCGGCGGCCGCGGCCGGCGTCGTCGGCGGCTCGCTGCTGCTCTCCAGCATCCGCGGCATGATGGGCGGCTCGCACCAGCAGGCTTTTGGCGACACCAATTCCCTGGGCGGCGATCGCAGTCCTTGGGGCGGCAGCGACCAGTCCGGCGGCTCGCTCGCACGCGATGCCGGCCTCAACGACATCGGCTCGAACCGCGATTCCCGCCAGGGCTTCCTCGACCAGGGCTCGAACGACCGCGACAACAACAACGATCAGAATTACGGCGACGACGATCACGACAACGGCAATGTGGACGTGGCCGACGACAGCGATTTCGGCGGCGACGACGATGGCGGCAGCGATTACGCGTAAGGCTGCTCGATAGCGCACCGAACAAAAACGGCCGCCCGCGAGGCGGCCGTTTTCATGTCGGGCGTCAGATCATCACATCACCACGACCCTGGTGCCGACATTGACACGGCCATAGAGGTCGATGACGTCCTCGTTGCGCATGCGGATGCAGCCGGAGGAGACGTTGGTGCCGATGGTCCAGGGCTCGTTGGAGCCGTGGATGCGGTAGAGCGTCGAGCCCAGATACATCGCGCGCGCGCCGAGCGGGTTTTCCGGGCCGCCTTCCATGTGCCGGGGCAGGTCGGGCCGGCGCGCGATCATTTCCGCCGGCGGGGTCCAGTCCGGCCATTCGCGCTTGGACGTGATCGACTTGACGCCGGACCAGGTGAAACCCGGGCGGCCGACGCCGATGCCGTAGCGCATCGCGCGGCCGTTGCCCTCGACGAGATAGAGGAACTTGTTGGGCGTATCGACCACGATGGTGCCGGCACTTTCCTTGCCGCTATAGTCAACAGATTGTTTCTCGAATCTCGGATCGAACGGACGCTGCCGCGGGTCGACCGCTTCCTGCTGAACCGCACCTTGTTGATATCCACCCTGCATCTGCGGCTCGCCCATCGGCGGCAGGCGGCGCTGGTCGTAATAGCCGGGCTGCTGCTGATAGACCGGCTGCTGCGGCGCATAGGCCGGACCGCGGCCGGGGCCGTCACCGAACAGGAATTCGATGAAGCCGCCGCCCATTTGCGCATTGGAGGCGACGCGCACCGGTGCCGGCGGCACCTGCGGCTGGTAGAGCACCGCAGGCGGATCGTTCGGCACGGTATTGTCGAAGGCGCTGGCGCTGCCCGCGCCGGCCATGAAGGTGCAAGCGCTGCCGAGCAGCGCAACAGACATTTTCTTGAACATCGACGTACTCTGTACTGTTTCGTCTAGTTGCATGCGCCGTCGAACGCGATGACTGATCCGCGCCCTCGACGTGGTCAATAAAAAGCAAAAGCCGTTTCGTTTGGTAAACGGAGGCCGCGTTTCGATTCACCACGTCGCGAGCGGGGCCGCAATTTGGCGATCAGCGTTTATTTTCGATGAACGCCGCAAGCTCATGGTTAATCGCTTCTTTGCGCGCCGTCGCGCATGGCAATGCGCAACAGTTCCTCTGTGAACCTCGTGTTAAATTGCTTCTGCCTACAAAGACGCGTGAGTGAGGTGGGGGGAGTTCCTGATGGCTATTCACCGCAAACGTTTTCGTGTCGAAGAGGCTATTGTCGGCGAGATGCCCAGCCCCGAAATGATTGAGGAGGCGGCGCCGATGCACGGCGAGATCATGGCCGAGCTGCGCGCGATCCGCGCCCAGATGGCGAAGGGCATCACCGCTGCGCCCTTGTCCGGCAGCGCGGCCATGGCGGCGATCGACGCCTCCACGGCCCACGAGCTCTCCGAAGCTCGCACCATGCTCGATACCTACCGGGCGCAGATCGAGCAGTGCGAAAAGCTGAAGGTCGAGCTCGACCTCATCCACGACGCCATCGACCGCACCAAGCGCGAGATCGCGACGCTGCACGGCAAGAGCTTCGACGGCGGCGAGATGGCCAAGGTCAATGGCGAGCTCGGCGCGGTCGTCGGCGGCACCGAGCAGGCCACCCAGCAAATTCTCGAAGCGGCCGAGTCGATCGACCAGGCGGCCAGCGCGATGTCCAAGGTGCAATCGGCTGACCAGCAGAAGCGTCTCGCCGACGACATCCAGGAACGCGTCATCTCGATCTTCGAAGCCTGCAATTTCCAGGACCTGACCGGCCAGCGCATCAGCAAGGTGATGGGCACGATGAAGTTCATCGAGCAGCACATCAATGCGATGATGGAGATCTGGGGCGGCGTCGACGCGATCAAGGCCCATGTACCCGCGCCAGCCGACACCCGCACCGAGGACGAGAAGCTGCTCAATGGTCCGAAGCTTAACGGCGACGTCGGCCACGCCTCGCAGGACGACATCGACGCGCTGTTCGACTGATCGGACGCGGCGGACGGAAAAAACAAAACGCCGGCGCAAGCCGGCGCTTTTTGTTTTTGAGCCCCCTCCGCTGTCATCGTCCGCGAAGGCGGACGATCCAGTATTCCAGAGACAGCGAGGCTAGAACCGAGAAGCCGCGGCGTACTGGATGCCCCGCCTTCGCGGGGCATGACGGAGGAGAGAGATCACGCCCTTGGCGCGCAGCGGACGTAGACCATGTTGCCGTAGCGGGTGGCGGCGTCCTTGTCGATGAAGCGGGTGATCATGACACGGCCGTCGAAGGAGACGATCTCGCGGTCCTGGTCGCCGGGGGTCGGACCGGCCGGCCCGATATAGTTCTTGCCGCTGGGCGAACCCTTCAGCCGCAACTCCTGCGGCGTCGCCTGGTCGGCGAGATGCATGACCACGCCGCCGGAGGTACCGGCGCCGATCACGTAGGGATTCTTGCACTGCTCGCGCGCCATCTTCTCGGTGCGGGGGCGGTCGGCCGGGTTCTGGAACGAGGCAAGGCCCCAGCGGCCGACGATCTCGTCGGCGCGGATGCTTGCCGGCATTTCCGGGCCGGTGCCGGGCTCGGCCTCGGGCGGCGGCGAAGACGACGAGAAGGACGGCAGGCTCAAGCCGCCGCCACAGGCGCCAAGCAGCAGCGCCAGGCAAGAGGCGGCGGCCAGATTGGCAACCGTGCGTGCGTGAGCTGAACTGATCATGACATTCCCCCGAGCAAACCGCCCCCCAAACAAGACCTCGACCACATCCCTCCTGCAGCCAAGCGCAAAACCGCTGTCGGAGCAATGACGTCCTTTATACGCCAGCGCGACCAATAAGTTTCTGTAGACACAATCCTATATCCGCCTCACCAATCGCTTAACCACCTTTGCTTGACAGGATCGCGGCCAAGCCATATTTCCGGGCGCACTATTAGCACTCGGAAAGCCCGATTGCTAAGCGCGCCGTTCGATCCTCGGGAAGAGGCTGGACGGAAGCGCCGCCCCACCCACTTCCGCTACTTCCGAAGCGAGCCTCCAAAGGGAAACGTCATGGCTAAATCCAAATTTCGTCCGCTGCATGACCGTGTCGTGGTCAAACGTATCGACGCCGAGGAAAAGACCAAGGGCGGCATCATCATTCCGGACAGCGCCAAGGAAAAGCCGTCCCAGGGCGAAATCGTCGCCGTCGGCCCCGGCGGCCGTGACGAGGCGGGCAAGCTGATCCCGATCGACCTCAAGGTCGGCGACCGCGTGCTGTTCGGCAAATGGTCGGGCACCGAGGTCAAGATCGACAACGAAGATCTCCTGATCATGAAAGAGTCGGACATCATGGGCGTTCTGGCCTAAGGCCATCCGCCTGAACGGCCGCTGAATGTCATGCCCGGATCGACCGATCCGGGCATCCATCATTCCGCCGCAGATCACGAAACAAGACACATCACGACACAACAGGGATTGCTGAAATGGCTGCCAAAGACGTCAAGTTTTCCGGAGACGCGCGCGATCGCATGCTGCGCGGCGTCGACATTCTCGCCAACGCCGTCAAGGTGACGCTCGGCCCGAAGGGCCGCAATGTCCTGATCGAGAAGTCGTTCGGCGCGCCCCGCATCACCAAGGACGGCGTCACCGTCGCCAAGGAGATCGAGCTCGACGACAAGTTCGAGAACATGGGCGCGCAGATGGTGCGTGAGGTCGCCTCCAAGACCAACGACCTCGCCGGCGACGGCACCACCACCGCGACCGTGCTGGCCCAGGCCATCGTGCGCGAAGGCGCCAAGGCGGTTGCCGCCGGCATGAACCCGATGGATCTCAAGCGCGGCATCGACACCGCGGTTGCGGCGGTCGTCAAGGACATCGAAAAGCGCGCCAAGCCGGTCGCCGCCTCCTCCGAGGTCGCCCAGGTCGGCACCATCTCGTCCAACGGCGACACCGCCATCGGCAAGATGATCGCCCAGGCGATGCAGAAGGTCGGCAACGAGGGCGTCATCACCGTCGAGGAAAACAAGTCGCTCGACACCGAGGTCGACATCGTCGAGGGCATGAAGTTCGACCGCGGCTATCTCAGCCCCTACTTCGTCACCAACCCCGAGAAGATGACCGCCGAGCTCGAGGACGCCTACATCCTCCTGCACGAGAAGAAGCTGTCCGGCCTGCAGGCCATGCTGCCGGTGCTGGAAGCCGTGGTGCAGTCGGGCAAGCCGCTCCTCATCATCGCCGAGGACGTCGAGGGCGAGGCGCTGGCCACCCTGGTCGTCAACCGCCTGCGTGGCGGCCTCAAGGTCGCCGCCGTCAAGGCGCCGGGCTTCGGCGATCGCCGCAAGGCCATGCTCGAGGACCTCGCGATCCTCACCGGCGGCCAGCTCATCTCCGAAGACCTCGGCATGAAGCTCGAGAACGTCACGGTGAAGATGCTGGGACGTGCCGGCAAGGTCGTGATCGACAAGGAGAACACCACGATCGTCAAGGGCGCCGGCAAGAAGCCGGAGATCGAGTCCCGCGTCGGCCAGATCAAGGCCCAGATCGAGGAGACCACCTCGGACTACGACCGTGAGAAGCTCCAGGAGCGTCTCGCCAAGCTCGCCGGCGGCGTCGCGGTGATCCGCGTCGGCGGCGCCACCGAGATCGAGGTCAAGGAGAAGAAGGACCGCGTCGAGGACGCGCTCAACGCCACCCGCGCCGCGGTGCAGGAAGGCATCGTCCCCGGCGGCGGCGTCACGCTTCTGCGCGCCAAGAAGGCGGTCGGCCGTCTCACCAACGCCAATGCCGACGTGCAGGCCGGCATCAACATCGTGCTGAAGGCGCTGGAAGCTCCGATCCGCCAGATCTCGGAGAATGCCGGCGTGGAAGGCTCGATCGTGGTCGGCAGGATCCTGGAGAACAAGTCCGAGACCTTCGGCTTCGACGCCCAGACCGAAGACTATGTCGACATGATCGAGAAGGGCATCATCGATCCCGCCAAGGTGGTCCGCACCGCACTCCAGGACGCCGCCTCCGTAGCCGGCCTGCTGGTGACCACCGAAGCCATGGTCGCCGAGGCGCCGAAGAAGGAAGCCGCGCCCGCGATGCCCGCCGGCGGCGGCATGGGCGGCTTCTGAAGGCCATCCGCTCCATATCAGTGTTGCGAAGGCCGCCTCCGGGCGGCCTTTTTTTTTGCCGACCTGCCCCTCGGCTTTCCAATTCAACCGGCGGCCAAAACCCATTACGGTGGCGGCCGATTCGATTGCGCGAGGATTTCATATGCGTGCGCTTCTGGTTTGTTCGACTGCACTTTTGGCGGCTCTGCTCGCCGTCTCGCCTGACGTCGCATCCGCCCAGATGAAGCTGTCGCCGAAGGCCACGGCGCCGGGCGGCACCGAGACGCGCTATTTCACCTCGATCGACGGGTTGATGGACGGCAATGCCGACGTGATCCTGAAGGAGACGCGGCAGGGCAAGACGGTGACGGCGGCGGTGCTCGACGTCTGCTATCCCGTCGCGAAGAATTCCGACCGCAAGGACCGCTTCGTCGTCAATCTCCAGGTCTCGGGCCAGAACATGACGGGCACGACGCAGAGCCTTGGCGAGAAGGCGCCCGTCAGCGTCAAGCTGCTGCGCAAACAGGCCGGGGACAATTTCGAATTCCGCGGCCAGATCAGCATCGGCCAGACCGTCACCGAGGTCACCTCGCCCGACAATTCGGACCTCAGTGAAAAAGAGTTTCAGGACAACCAGACCTCCGACGACGGCATCACGCCACAGCCGAAGGATTTCACCGACGTCTCGCCCGAGGCGATCGCGGTGAAGGTCAAGCTGGATGCGGCGACCGAGTTCCTGAAGAGCCTGAAGGGCCAGGAGGTCGAGATGACGCTGTCGAGCCTTAGCATCGGCTGCGACGCGCTGCGCGCCGGCGAGCAGACCATCAACATGTCGGTCGATCCGGAGCGCGCAGGCTCCCTGCTCGCAAAATTCAAGGCGATGCCGGGCGTCACCGCCGCGGGCTGGACCGCCGGAATGACCGAGATGGACCGCACCATCCGCTTTGCCGCAGCCGACTGGCGCGACGGCGACAAGACCAACCGCGACAAGCTCGCGACCGCCGTTGCCGGCGTGCTGAGCAGGACGCTCGCGGCAAAGCCGGTCTCGCAAAGCTTCAACCCCGCCACCGGCAAGCTCAAGCTCGTCTTCAAGCGGCCGAACAAGGATTTCCCTGCGCTCGATCTCACCGACACAATCGAGGTCGCAGGCCTGATCTCGCCCGACAAGCCGGGTGCCACCGACAAGCTGATGCTCTGGATCGGCATCCCCGCAACCACGACCGCCGATGAGAGCAGCGGCGCCAAGCTCAACCTCTCGGACGAAGCTGCGGCCGATGAGGAAGGCGACCAGCCCGACGACAACGGCTCGCTCGAGGCGCTCACCAAGGAGCTGAAGGGCCAGCGCTGGGACGCGGATAAGTCGGTTTGGAAGTAGGCTGAGGTCTCGTGCCCCGGACGCCATAAGCGCGTTTACGCGCGTCTTCGACGCGCTACGGCGCGAAGCGCTGCGAGCCGGGGCCCAGAGGCCGCATGCGAATCCGCCGATAGAATGCTGGGTCCCGGCCCTGCGGAGCGTCACTTCGTGCCGCACCGCGTCCGGGACACGCGAGCACTGCTGCCGATGCTAATTCCCGGTGGAGCGAAAGCGGAGCGGCTTGGGGCCTACAAGCGTGAGCACATCGCCCTGGCGCTTCCAGGTCTCGACACTGCTCAGCGCTGCGACGAGTTCGTCATCGGCCTGGGCCCTCGCCTGCGGGCAGGAACGGTCCTGAATCTGGCCGGGGACGAAGATCACGGTGTTGCCGGCGACCGAGAACTGGCCCTTGCCGCCCTTGCACCAGAGCTCCAGCACGACCTCGCCATTGTCGCCGATCTCGATGTTCGGGATCCGCTTCGAGCCCGGCTGCGGCAGCGCCTCCAGCGTCATCTCGGTGCCGAAGGGGAAACCGTCCTCCGCGCGCGCGAGCGTGGACACCGCGAGCATTGCGACCGCCAAACACACCATCTGCCTTGGCAAAACCATGAGACCTCTCGACCGTCCTTGTGGGCAGCACCTTCTATAAGACGGCGATGGCGTTGAACAGGTTCGTCGGTTCGTGGCGTCGCGCCTGGATTCGGCCAGCCGGCACGAACGCCCCTGACTTGTCTTCGGATCCAGCGGGAACCGTTCGCTATACCATTTGAAGCCACCGTGTTAGCCTGACGTTGTGTCACCCATGTCCGACACTCCTGATTGAGCAGAACGGGGCGAATGAAGCACCCGGTTCTTGATGTTGCGATGACCGCGCCGCGACCGCAGGGCGGACGCTTTCCATTGCGGAGCCGCCTGATGATGCTGGTCGTTGCCAGCGTTATTCCCCTCGTGGGATTCACGCTGGTGCGTGAATATCTGGACTACCAGAAGGCGGTGACAAGCTCGGGCCAAAAGACATTGGAGCTGACGCGCAGCCTGTCGCTGGCCGTGGAGAAGGAGCTGCAGGCACGCATTGCCGTCCTTCAGGTCCTCGCGCTCTCACGGCCGCTGCGCGACGGTGACCTCGAAGGTTTCCGTGCCCAGGCCGATGCCGTGGTGGCACAGCAGTTTCCCGGCTCGAACATCCTGCTTCTGAGGGACGACGGACAACAGATATTCAACACCCTGCTGCCGCAGGGCGCACCCCTTCCGGCCCGGAAGAATCTGGAGACGATCAAGGCCGTATTCGCGACCGGCCGGCCTGCAGTTTCCGACACTTTTGTCGGCCTTGTGTCACGTCGCTACGTGATTGCCATTGACGTACCGGTTCGGCGTGCCGATGGCACCATCTCCCATGTGTTGTCGGTCAATCCGCAAATCGACGCGTTTGACCAGGTCATCAGGAGTCAGCGCCTCCCTGAAAGCTGGCTGATTTCCATATTCGACCGGCAAGGAGCCAACGTCGCACGCAACCTGAATCCCGAGCGGTTCATCGGCCAAAAGGCTGTGCCGTTGTTGCGCGAGCGGATGCTGAGCAAGCCTGAGGACATCTTCGAGACGACCTCACGCGAGGGCATCAGGGTGCTGACCGCATTCACTCGCGTCGAGCCGTTCGGCTGGACGGTGGCCATGGGCGTACCTGTCGCCGAGTTGACCGCGCCGGCCATCAACGCCGCACTGCGAACGCTGGTCGCAGGCGGCGCCGTGCTCTCGCTCGGTCTGGTCCTTGCTGCAGTCTTGACGCGCCAGATCACCGGCCCGATGGCCATGTTGCGCCATCTCGCCACCGCCGCGAATCGACGCGAAATCCTGAATCCGCCCGCCACCGGACTGAACGAGGCCGACGAGGTCGTGCAGGCGTTGTACTTGTCCGAGATGGCCCGCCGGCAGAGCGAGCAGGAGGTTCGCGACCGCAGCGACGAGCTCGAGTCCACGAACAGGGCATTGGAAGCTGAAGTTGACGTCCGCCAGAAGGCCGAGCAGAAGGCCCGGGCCCAACTCGGGCACCTCTATCTGTTGCACCAGATCACCCGCGCGATCGGCGAGCGGCAGGACCTCAACAGTATTTTCCAGGTCGTCGTCCGGAGTCTCGAGGATCAGTTGCCGGTGGATTTCACCTGCCTGTGCTTTCACGACGCGGTCGACCACACGCTGACGGTGAGGCGGGTCGGGATCAAGAGCAGCGCGCTCGCGCTCGAACTGGCAATGCCCGAACGGGCGCGCATCGACATCGACGAGAACGGACTGTCGCGTTGCGTGCTGGGTCAATTGGTCCACGAGCCGGATATCGGGCAATCGACGGCCCCCTTCCCACAGCGGCTGGCGCAAGGCGGCCTGCGCTCGGTGGTGCTGGCTCCGCTGCAAGTCGAGAGCCGGGTGTTCGGCGTGCTGGTCGCCGCACGCGCGTCCGCGCAGGGCTTCAGCAGCGGGGAATGCGAATTCCTCCGCCAGCTCAGCGAGCACGTCGCGCTGGCCGTGCACCAGGCGCAGCTCTATGGCGCCCTGCAACAGGCCTATCAGGACCTGCAGCAGACCCAGCAGGCGGTGATGCAGCAGGAACGCCTGCGCGCGCTCGGACAGATGGCGAGCGGGATTGCCCACGATATCAACAACGCGCTCTCGCCCGTGGCACTCTACACGCAATCGCTGCTCGAAACGGAGCCCGACCTCAGCGTGCGCGCGCGGGGATATATCGAGACCATCCAGCGCGCGATCGAGGACGTCGCCCAGACCGTGGCCCGGATGCGGGAGTTCTATCGGCAGCGCGAGCCGCAATTGGAACTGGTGGCGGTTCACCTCAACCCGCTCGTGCAGCAGGTCATCGACCTGACGCGGGCTCGGTGGAACGACACGCCGCAGCAGCGCGGCGTCGTCATTGCCCTGCGTACCGAGCTGGCCGTCGACGCGCCGCCGATCGCGGGCGTCGAAAGCGAAATCCGCGAGGCGCTCACCAACCTGATCTTCAACGCCGTCGATGCGCTGCCGAACGGCGGCACGCTGACGCTGCGGACACGGCTCGTCCGCGAGGACAGCGGACCGGGCGAGATCCTGCTCGAGGTCAGTGACGATGGCGTCGGCATGGACGAGGAGACCCGGCGGCGCTGTCAGGAGCCGTTCTTCACCACCAAGGGCGAGCGCGGCACCGGCCTCGGGTTGGCGATGGTCTATGGCGTCGCCAGACGCCACGGTGCCGAGGTCGACATCGTCAGTGCGGTCGGGACGGGAACCACAGTGGGCCTGAGCTTCCCGATCCCGGACAAGACCGCGACGACGACGGCCGCGCCCGACGCACGGCCGGCGATGCCCCCGCGGCTGCGCCTGCTCCTGATCGACGACGATCCGCTGCTGCTCAAATCGCTGCGGGACACGCTCGAAGCCGACGGCCATGTCATCGTCACGGCCAACGATGGCGGCGCCGGAATCGAGGCGTTCCGGGCCGCGTGCGACCGCGGCGAGACCTTCGCAGCAGTCATCACCGATCTCGGCATGCCGAACATCGACGGACGCAGGGTCGCAACCGCCGTCAAGAACGCGTCACCGGCGACGCCGGTGATCATGCTGACCGGCTGGGGCAAGCGCCTGATCTCCGACGACGAGATCCCACCCCATGTCGATCATCTCCTCAGCAAGCCGCCGAAGCTTCGGGAATTGCGTGAGACGCTGGCAGCGTGCTGCGGCCCCGCACGGTGAGTGAAGAGAGGCGCACTCGAGCCGGGCGGCAATCCACCCGAAACGCAAATCCCCGCGAGCAGGCGGCCCGCGGGGATCATTCGTTGTGGCCGGATCGCGGCTACTTCAGGACCATCGCCGTGAACGGCCAGACATAGGCCTGCAACGTCACGAACAGGCCGACCAGGGAGGCCAGCACGATCGAGTGCCAGAACACGAAGCGCAGGATCGTGCCTTCATGGCCGTACCAGTTGGTGGCAGTGGAGGCGACGACGATCGATTGCGCATCGATCATCTTGCCCATCACGCCGCCGGACGAGTTGGCCGCCGCCATCAGGATCGGCGACAGGCCGAGCTGCTCGGACGTGATCTTCTGCAGATTGCCGAACAGGATGTTCGAGGCGGTATCCGATCCCGTCAACGCCACGCCCAACCAGCCGAGCAGCGTGCCGAAGAAAGGATAGAGCACGCCGGTTGCCGCGAAGGCGAGACCGAGCGTTGCGTCGACACCCGAGAGCCGGGTGAGCGTGCCGATGGCAAGCATCGCCGAGATCGTGATCAGCGAGATCGCGCAGAGCCGGACAGTGCGGCCGTATTCCACAATCATCCTCGCCGGCGAAAAACCGGCCAAAGCCGCGGAAATGATTGCCGCGATCAGCATGCCCGTGCCGGTGAACGACAGATAGGTGAATGCGAACACCGCGCCCTCGGGCGTCGGCTTCGCCGCCACCGGCGGTACCTTGTTGATCATGTTGTGCAGCTCGGGAACGGGATAGTTCACGGTGAAGATCGAGTTCGCCCAGGTCTTGAACGCACCGTTGCCCCAGATCAGCATGACGACGCAGACGATGATCCACGGCAGCAAGGCGGTCCAGAGTTCGCGTTGCGTGAGCGGAGTTCTGTCCATCGCCGCCGGCTTGGTCATGGTCGCGGCCGATTCATCCCTGCCGCGCAGCGCCGGCGACAGCCAGAGCTGCTTCGGCTGCCAGACCCTGAGGAACAGGATCAGACAACCCATCGAGATCAGCGAAGCGCCGATATCGACGATCCAGGGATTGATGTAGTTCGAGATCACGAATTGCGGGACCGCGAACGTTACACCGGTGACGAGGATCGCCGGCCAGACATCCTTCATGCCCTTCCAGCCCGCGAACGCCCACACCACCCAGAATGGCACGATCAGCGAGAAGATCGGCAATTGCCGTCCGACCATCGCGCCGAGGATGTAGGGATCGAGCCCGGTGACGGAAGCAAGGCCCTGGATCGGCGTGCCGAGCGCGCCATAAGCAACCGGCGCGGTGTTGGCGATCAGCGACAGACCGGAAGCCGCGAGCGGCGAGAAGCCAAGCCCGATCAGGACGGAGCCCGTGATGGCGACCGGCGTACCGAAGCCGGAGGCGCCTTCAAAGAAGGCGCCGAAGGAGAACGCAATCAGCAATAGCTGCAGGCGCCGATCCTCCGTGACGCCGCCGACCGCGCGTTTCAATAACTCGAATTGGCCTGTCGCAACCGTGATCTGATAGAGGAAGATCACGTTCAACACGATCCAGCCGATCGGGAAGAAGCCGGCGACGACGCCGAGCGCCGAGGCGCGAATCGACATGTTTGCCGGCATGGTGAAGATGAAGATTGCGATCAGGTTGGTCAGGATCACGGCGATGATGGCGGCGATATGCGCCTTCACGCGGCCGCTCGCGATCAGGACCAGCAGTGTGACGACAGGCACCGCCGCGGCGATGGTCGACAGCACCGCGCTGTGCAGCGGGTCATAGACTTGATTCCACATGGTCTTCCTCCCCCACGCATGTGTGTGGCAGGCGGCCCGCGTGGACAGCCGGACCTGCTTGGCGTTGGAAGCGATAACCCCCGAGTTGGACGCGAATTCCTCGCGAATGCGGCGGTTCCCGCCTGCTCACAAGCTCGCGAAATCCTGGAGGCCCCCACCCCACGCCGTTACGCCCATGCTAGGGTTGCAGGCCGCGACAAGCCAACGCAAATTGCAGAACTTGCGACTTTAGTCTAAGCGCGGCCATTTTCGCCATTGCCGCAAGCCTTTGGCTTCAGGCAATTGTGCACATCCCCTCAGGAGACAGAGCTCTGTGAAGAACATCAGCGCCACGCTCGCGATCGTCTGGCGAATCGCCATTCCCTATTTCCGATCGGAGGACAAATGGGCCGGCCGCGGCCTGCTCGGCGCCGTCATCGCGATCGAGCTGGCGCTGGTCGCGATCGACGTGCTGGTGAACCAGTGGCAGAACCGGTTCTACAGCGCGCTTCAGAACAGCGATTGGGACGCCTTCGTCACGCAGATCTGGATCTTCATCGCGCTCGCCTTCACCTATATCGCGCTGGCGGTCTACAAGCTGTATCTGAACCAATGGCTCCAGATCCGCTGGCGGCAATGGCTGACCCGGCATTATCTCGGCGAATGGCTTGCGGGCGCCACGCATTACCGCATGCAGCTCAAGGGCGACGCGGCCGACAACCCGGACCAGCGCATCACCGAAGACGTCAAGAACTTCGTCGAACAGACCCTGACCATCGGGCTCGGACTGCTCTCCTCGATCGTGACGCTATTCTCCTTCGCGCTGATCCTCTGGGGCCTCTCCAACGCCGCGCCGCTGCACCTGTTCGGCACCGACCTGATGATCCCCGGCTATCTGTGCTGGGGCGCGCTGATCTACGCGGTCTTCGGCACCGCGCTGACGCACTGGATTGGCGCCCCGCTGGTCAACCTCAATTTCGAGCAGCAGCGCTATGAAGCCGACTTCCGCTTCAACCTCGTTCGCGTCCGCGAGAATTCCGAGCAGATCGCCCTGCTGAAGGGCGAAGGCGCCGAACGCGGGCGCCTGCTGGATCGCTTCGGCCTCGTGATCGGCAATTGGTACGCGATCATGAGCCGGACCAAGCGCCTCACGATGTTCACGGCGAGCTATCAGCAGGCTGCCGTGATCTTTCCCTATGTGCTGGTGGCGCCGGCCTTCTTCGCCAAGAAGATCCAGCTCGGCGACATGATGCAGACGGCATCGGCCTTCTCGAGCGTGCAGGGCGCGCTGTCGTTCTTCGTGGTGGCCTACCGGTCGCTGGCGGAATGGCGCTCGATCGTCGCGCGTCTCGACGGCTTCGAGATGTCGGTCGATACGGCGGCAAACCTGCCGGCGCATGAGGCGACGATCGAACTCAAGGCGGCCGGCGGCAGCCGCAATATCGGCCTCGATAAGCTCTGCGTGTATCTCCCCAACGGCACCCCGCTGGTCGCAGCCGACGGCTTCGCCATCCAGGCGCCGGAGCGGGTGCTGGTGACCGGTCCATCCGGCTCCGGCAAGTCGACGCTGTTCCGCGCCATCGCCGGCATCTGGCCGTTCGGCACCGGCACCATCGTCATCCCTGCGCAGGCAAAGCTGATGATGCTGCCGCAACGCCCGTATTTCCCGGTCGGCGCGCTGGGTGACGCCGTGATCTATCCCGCAGCACCCGGCGCGTTCCAGGCGCCCCGGATCCGGGACGCGGTAATCGCGGTCGGCCTGCCCGACCTCGCCGAACGGCTCAACGAGGACGGCCATTGGAACCGGGTGCTGTCGCTTGGCGAGCAGCAGCGCCTGGGGCTTGCCCGCGCGCTGCTGCATGTCCCGGACTATCTGTTCCTTGATGAGGCCACGGCGTCGCTGGACGAGCCGTCCGAGGCCCGGCTGTACCGTCTGCTGGCGGAGAAGCTGCCGCAGGCCACCATCGTCTCGATCGGTCACCGCTCGACGCTGGACGCCTTCCACACCCGCAAGGTCGCGATGGTGAAGGATGGCGCGATCCACGTTCTCGGCAAGGACGATGCCTCGGCCGAGAAGGAGCCGACCGCGGCACGCTGAGGCGTAAAGGAGCGGCTGAGGGCTATCACGTTCGAGAGGACCGGTTGGCAACCTCCTCGCGGACCTCGAGACAGCGTCCAATTGGGGCCTCGTCATTGCGACGAGCTCTTGCGACGAAGCAATCCAGACTGCCTCCACGGATGCATTTCTGGATTGCTTCGCGGAGCTTGTCATCGGGCCGCGCTTCGTGCGGACCCGGTGGCTCGCGATGACGGAGTGAAAGCCCAAAGCAAAAGGGCGGCAGGTTGCCCTGCCGCCCTCGAAGTCGTCTCGGGAAGAAGCTTATTTCAGGTTGCTCATCGCCGTCAGGTCGAAGGACAGCTTGGCAATGCCGGCCGCGCCGCACCAGTTGGAGCCAACGCCGGACGGATTGATCGCCGTCACGAAGGTGCCGGTCGAAGCCGTCAGGTTGCCGCGAGCCGAGAAGTCGCTGGTGAAGGCGTTGCAATCACCCTTGGACAGGTTGGTGTCGGAATAGCGCAGGTCCAGCGTGGCGACCTTGTAGGTGAAGCCGATGCCGATATTCCAGGTGTTGTAGTCGGCGTACTTGATGCCGTTCGGAAAGGCAGCCGTGCCGTAGAAGCTGTCCGAAGTGCCGAGCCACTGACGACCGAACTCACCCGACACATACATGCCGACGCCGCTGGCGCCGAAGATCGTGGGGGGCGCGGTGTACTTGCCGACGACCGAAGCGTAGTTGCCCCAGGCGCCCGAGTTCAAGTAGCTCGGGGTGTAGTATTCGGTGAAGCCGAACGACCAGTTGTCGTTCACGGTGTAGGTGCCCTTGCCGTAGACTTCGAAGAAGCTCAGGTCCTTCTTGATCACGTTGGCGTTCAGCAGGGCCTTCTCGGCGCAGTTGTCGCCCTGGAAGTTGCCGGCGAAGTCGACGCCCGGCGCGCCGAAGTAGCAGGTGCCACCCGGATACAGATAGCCCCAGATACCGACGTCGAGGGCGAACGCACCGAAGGTCGGGCGGATACCGCCGTAGATGTCGATTTCGCCGGCGGCGCGGTTCGGGAAGGAGATGCTCTCACCGGCCACGCCGACATAGAGCTGGAGGTCCTTGGTGACGTTGTAGCGCGGCTCGAAATAGGCCGCGACCGACGGCTTGTGGTTCGACTGGGTGATACCGCGGAAGACGTAGTCGCTCATGATCGCGCCGCCGAAAGCGACATCCCAGGGATCGAAGGCAACAACCGGCGGAGCCTTCTTGGCCTTCACAGCCATGTCTGCCGCGAAAGCCGAACCCGTCGTCACCATTGCCAGCGCCGTTGCCAACAAAGCCACTTTTTTCATTTCGATCCCCATCACCAGTTCTAACCCCAGTCGGATTCCCGGAAGCCCCCCGGGGTGCGCGACCTGATTGCAATTTCGTTACTGCGGCAATTTGGATTGGGGGATGTAAACCGTGAAGCAAAAAACGCGGGCATCTGCCGACTTTTTAGGCGTTCTGACGATTCCACGAAAGGTTGTCAGCCTGTGTGGCTTCTCGATCACATTATTTTCACTCCAACGTGCACAGCGAGGCCCGGGTTACTACGTAGGCCCGGCGTTGAGTGGCAGGCGCGCTACGAATCAGGCTGGCGCGAAAACCGGCAACTGACGGGGAGCCCTGCGGCGATGCAAAAAGGCCGCAGCGTCTCCGCTGCGGCCTGGTGCTGTTTGTCGATCGTCAGCGTCGGATTGGACCCGATCTCTGGCCTGAGCTTGGCTTAGCCTTGCCCGTCCGCCGGCGTCGGTTCCGCAGAAGACGAAGGCATCGCCCAGCTGGTCTCGGCGACAGGCTCGGGAGCCGGAGCTGCCACCGGCGCTGACGGCTTCGGCGCGGGAGCTGCCTTCGCCTTCTTCGGTGCCGCTTTCTTCACAGCCTTCTTGGCGGCCTTCTTCGGTGCAGCCTGCTTAACAGCCTTCTTGGCCGCGACCTTTTTGGCTGACTTCTTCGCAGCCTTCTTCGGGGCGGCCTTCTTCGATTTTTTAGCAGACTTCTTCGCGGATTTTTTGGCTGCCTTCTTGGCGGTCTTCTTTGCCGCTACGACCTTCTTGGCCTTTTTGGCCTTCTTGCTTTTCTTCTTCTTCGCTTTCGCCATCGTGGTCCTCCTGTTGCCGCCAAACAATGGTCGATCGGGCGTCTTCAGCCGTCACCTCCGGACGAAGACTCAGCTCGAGGCACTCAATGCCGGCCGCGACCCGCCCGTAGCCCAATCGAGAAGCTCAATCGTGTGTACGACCGGAACTGACGTGCCACTGGCAATCTGCACCATGCAGCCGATATTGCCCGCGGCAATCATGTCCGGCTTGACGCTCGCGATGTTGGCGACCTTGCGATCGCGCAACCGGCCCGCAAGCTCGGGCTGGAGAATGTTGTAGGTCCCCGCCGAACCGCAACACAAATGGCTCTCCGGGACATCTTTCACCACGAATCCATTCTTGGAAAGCAATTCTTTCGGAAGGCCCGTGATTTTCTGTCCGTGCTGCAACGAACACGCGGAGTGATAGGCGACGACGATGTTGTCTTGCCGTGCGACCTGCTCCAATCCGAGACCGGCGACATATTCGGTGATGTCCTTGGCGAGCGCGGAGACCATTGCAGCATCATCTGCGAACGCGGCGTCCTCGCGCAGCAGATAGCCGTAGTCCTTGATCACGGTGCCGCATCCGGACGCCGTCACCAGGATCGCGTCGAGCCCCTCGCCCGCCGCCTCCTTCTGCCACGCCGTGACATTGGCACGGGCCCGCGCCAGCGCATCCTGGTCGTTGCCGAGGTGATGGGTCAGCGCGCCGCAGCATTGCTCGTCCCTGACCAGGACAACCTCGATGCCGTGGCGGGTGAGAAGGCTGATGGCGGCCTGGTTGATGCGCGGCGCCAGCACCTGCTGGGCGCAGCCCTGGAGCAGCGCGACCCGGCCGCGCTTCTTGCCGCGCGCCGCGAACACGCTGCCCGGGAGGGCACCGGGCGGCGGCAGCCGGTTCGGCGCCAGCGCCAGCATCGCCTTGAGGCGCTGGATCAGGCCGGGCGTCGCCGAGGGCCGCGGCGTCGGCAGGAAGACGGCGAAGGGCCGCGCCAGCCGCGCCAGCCGCATGCTGATGCGGAAGCGCTGCGGATCGGGGAGCACGTAGGCCAGCAACTGGCGCAGCAGGCGCTCGGTCAGCGGCCGCTGATAGCGCTGCTCGATCCTGACCCGGGCCTGGTCGACGAGGTGCATGTAGTTCACCCCGGAGGGGCAGGTCGTCATGCAGGACAGGCACGACAGGCAGCGGTCGATATGCTTGACCACCTCCGCGGTCGGGGTCTGGTCCTTCTCCAGCATCTCCTTGATCAGATAGATGCGGCCGCGCGGGCTATCGAGCTCGTCGCCGAGCAGGACATAGGTCGGGCAGGTTGCAGTGCAGAAGCCGCAATGGACGCAGGCGCGCAGGATCTTGTCGGCTTGCGCGATATCGGGGTCGGCGAGCTGCGCCAGTGAGAATTCGGTCTTCATGCCGCAGTGCCCCGCGTCAGCCGGCCCCGGTTGAGAATACTCTTCGGATCGAAACTGGTGCGCACGCGTTCGCTCAACGCGGCAATGCCCGGCGCCTGTGGATGGAACACGTCGACCGTGCGCCTGACGTCCTCGGCCGCCCGGATCAGCGTGGCGTGTCCGCCGACAGCGTTGGCATGCTGGCGTACGGCGGACGCATGTCCGTCGCCCTTCGGTGGCAGCGCCGCCCAGATCAGGCCACCGCCCCAATCGTAGATCACGTCGCCGCCGGTCTCCCGCGCCAATTGCGTGCCGAGCGCCGCGCCCGACGCCGGCGGGCAAACGATCCGCCAGACCGGCCAGGCGCCGAGCGCGCCGCTCGCCGCGAAGGGCAGCACGTCGCGGATGGTGGCCCACAGCGCGGCAGACGCCGCATCCTCGATCAGCGTCGCGGTTCCGAATGGCGCCAGCAATTCGCGGAGCGAGCCGGCGCGATGCGCGGCCGAGGCCGTAATGCCCTCGAGCCGCAGCACGGTCAGCGCCTCGCTTTGGCCGGCGATATCGCCAAGCCCGTCGGTCTTGGCCCGGAACGCCTGATACGGCAGATGCGCGGCGGCGGAGACATCGTAGGCCGAGCCGAGCGCCGCGGTCATCGCCTTGTTGGCGGCAGCATCATCTAACCCGCGCAGCAGCAGCGTCAGTTCGGCTTCGGGCTTCGGCATCACCTTGAGCGTGACCTCGGTCATGACCGACAGCGTGCCCCAGGACCCCGCCAGCAACTTGCAGAGGTCGTAGCCGGTGACGTTCTTCACCACCTTGCCGCCGGTCTTGAAACTGTCGCCAAAGCCCGAGACGGCGTGCGCCCCGAGCAGGTGGTCGCGTGCCCCGCCCGCCTTGATCCGCCGCGGGCCGGCGAGCCCGGCCGCGATCATGCCGCCGATGGTGCCGAGCGGCGGCGTGCCGAGCAGCGGCGCCGTGTTCATCGGCTCGAAGGCGAATTGCTGGTTCTTGGCATCGATCAGCGACAGCACGTCGGCCAGCGGCGCGCCGGCCTGGAGCGTGACGATCAATTCATTGGGTTCGTAGGAGGTGACAGCATTGAGTGCGGAGACGTCGAGGACGGCGTTGGTCGCCATCGTGTGGCCAATGCTGCGCTTGCTGCCATGACCGATGATCTCTAGCGGCTGCTCATTGGCAATCGCCGCCCGCACCACCTCTTCGACGTCTTTGGCGTCTCTGACCCTGAGCGTATCCACGGGAAAAGCCGGTAGCGAAATTCGCCACCAAAATCAAATGCGGCGTGACGCCGGCGACCACCGGCGCGTTGAGGATCCGCCAAGGGCCACATCGACGCTTCGATCTTAATCGAAACGTTCACGACATCGACACTTCGACCACCGGCGAACCAAAGCCGGCAAGCCGTCGCTACAAGGTTGCGCCGATCGCGATCGAACCAACCGATGGAGACGGACATCATGAACCACTATGCCACGCAGAAATCTCTCAGCGACGCCGTGGACGGCGGCGGCCTGCTCGTCGTCGCGCAATGGGAGGCCAAGCCCGGCGAGGCCGACAAGGTCGCGGCGATCCTCGACCGCTTCCTGCCGGAGGCGCAGCGCGAGGACGGCGTCAAGCTGTTCCTGATCTCGCGCGCCAGGGACAATCCGGCCCAGTTCCTGTTCTACGAGCTGTTCCGTGACGAGGCCGCGTTCAAGGCGCATCAGGAGAGCACGCATTTCAAGACCTGTATCGCCGGCGAAGCCCTGCCGCTGCTGGCCAAGCGCGAGCGGGCGCAATACGGGCTGCTGTAACGGTTCCTGGAGGGAAGCGCTCGCCTAGCGAGCCCTTCCCTCCCCAGCCAGCCCTAGAATCGCGGAATATCCGGGAACGCCACTTTCCCCGCGTGCACATGCATGCGGCCGAGCTCGGCGCAGCGGTGCAGGGTCGGAAACACCTTTCCCGGGTTGAGCAGGCCCTGCGCGTCGAAGGCGCATTTCAGGCGCTGCTGCTGATTGAGGTCGATCTCCGAAAACATCTCCGGCATCAGGTCGCGCTTCTCGATGCCGACGCCGTGCTCGCCGGTGAGCACACCGCCGAACTCGACGCAGGCCCGCAGGATGTCGGCGCCGAAGGCTTCGGCGCGCTCGATCTCGCCGGGCTTGTTGGCATCGTAGAGGATCAGCGGATGCAGATTGCCGTCGCCGGCGTGGAACACGTTGGCGCAGCCGAGCTGGTATTTTTCCGAGAGCTCGCGAATCCGCGCCAGCGCCTTCGGCAACGCGCCGCGCGGGATGGTGCCGTCCATGCAGAGATAGTCGGGCGAGATACGGCCGACGGCGGGGAACGCGGCCTTGCGGCCCGCCCAGAACAGGTTGCGCTCGGTCTCCGAGGTCGAGATCTGGCAGGTGGTCGAGCCGCAAGCATTCGCGATGGTCTCGACGCGCGTGATCAGCTCGTCGACCTCGATCTTGGGACCATCGAGTTCGATGATGAGCAGCGCTTCGACATCGAGCGGATAGCCGGCGTGAACGAAGGCCTCCGCGGCATGGATCGCCGGCTTGTCCATCATCTCCATGCCGCCGGGGATGATGCCGGCGCCGATGATGCGCGCCACGCACTCACCGGCTGCCTCGACCTCCGCGAAGCCGACCATCAGCGCGCGCGCCGTTTCCGGCTTTTGCAGGATGCGCACCGTGATCTCGGTGATGACGCCGAGCAGACCTTCCGAGCCGGTGATGACGCCCATCAAATCGTAGCCGCTGTTCTCCGCCGACTTGCCGCCGATGCGCAAAATCTCGCCGCTCATCAGCACGATCTCGCAACCGAGCACGTTGTTGGTGGTCATGCCGTATTTGAGGCAATGCACGCCGCCGGAATTTTCCGCGACATTGCCGCCGATCGAGCAGGCGATCTGCGAGGACGGATCGGGCGCGTAGTAGAAGCCTGCAGGGGCGACCGCCTGGCTGATGGCCAGATTGGTGACGCCGGGCTCGGTGACGACGACGCGGTTGTCGAAGTCGATCTCGCGGATGCGTTTGAACTTGCCGAGGCCAAGCAGCACGCCGTCTTCCAGCGGCAGCGCACCGCCTGACAGCGATGTGCCGGAGCCGCGTGGCACCACCTTGATGCTGTGAGCGGCACAATATTTCAGGACGAGCGAGACCTGCTCGGTCGTGTCGGGTAGCACCACGACCATCGGCGGCTGCCGGTAGGCCGTCAGCCCGTCGGATTCATAGGCGCGCATCTCGGCAGGCGTATCGATCACGCCTTCGTTGGGCACGATTGCGCGCAACGCAGCAATGATGTCAGCGCGGCGCGCAAGCACCGCCTGGTCGCTCGCAGGCATCATGATGGCCATGACATATCCCTCCGACTCGCAGCCCACGATCAAATTTGTCGCGGCAAATCAACCACGTCCGCGGTGGTTTGGGTAGGGCATCCGAAAGTCGGATCGACGATCTCGCGCGAGTTCGCTCTGGGACAAGTAGGAAATCATGAAACCTGTCATGGTTTCGTGGCTTGTCCAAGCCAAGCGGGCCTGCCAAAACCGGCAGGTCCGGAGATCGCCGACCAGGCAAGAGACTGACCAGGCTAGACCCACCAGGGAAGAGACGAAGAGCAACCTATGAAAAAACTGACTTTTGGCGCGCTGATGATCCTCACCGTCACTGCCACAGCATCCGCCGCGATGGCGCAGGATGCCGCGGCCGGCAAATCGTCGTTCAACAAATGCCTGGCCTGCCACGCGATCGGCGAAGGCGCCAAGAACAAGGTCGGCCCCGAGCTCAACGGCCTCAACGGCCGCAAGTCCGGCACCGCGCCGGACTACAATTATTCCGACGCAAACAAGAACTCCGGCATCACCTGGGACGAAGCCACGTTCAAGGAATACATCAAGGACCCCAAGGCCAAGATCCCCGGCACCAAGATGGCCTTCGCCGGCATCAAGAACGAGACCGAGATCAACAATCTCTGGACCTACGTCTCCCAGTTCGACAAGGACGGGAAGATCAAGCAGTAAGCGCGTGAAGGGCGGCCGCTACAGCTTCGGTTTGATCGAATCAGAACCGAAGCTGTAGCTTTTTTTGCTTTGACGCGTTTTCTTCACGCGAACCGGTATCCACTTCGCTCGAGAACGCTCTAGTCGGCGGCCGCCTGCGCTGGGACGATCTCATCGATCATCGTCTCGATCTCCGTCTTGACCAAATCCGGCACCGCGTTCTGCACCATGTGGCCGAGATCGGGCAGCACGATCAGCTTTGCATTCGGCACCGTCGCGGCGAACGGGCGTGCGTGGATGTTGGTCTTCACCGTCTTGTCGGGCTCGCCGGCGATGATCGTGACCGGCGCCTTGATCTCGCCATAGCGCCCGACCTGCTCGGTCACCGCGTCCTTCAGCGTCACCAGATCATAGGCATTGGCGATGAACTCGCGCGGGCGCAGCAAGAGCGGCGTCGCGGAGTCCTGCATGAAACCATCCGGCATGGTCTGCGGCAGGAAAACGTTGCGTGCGCCGGACTCGGCAACGAAGTACCCGAGTGGCAGCGTGATGGTGTAGGCGAGCAGCGGGCCGATCACGGGCGTCGCGATGATCTCGTTGTAACGGCCGACGCCGCCGCGCCAGGGATGGGTGACCGGCGCCAGCATCACGAGGCCGGCGACGCGGCCGGGATGATCCAGCGTAATCCGCGCGCCGAGCGCGCCGCTCCAGGAATGAACAACGAAGACCGCGCGCTCGATCCCGAGCTTGTGAAGCGCCTCGTCGATCATTCGCGCCTGGATCTCGGGGGTGGAATCCTTTCTCCGCGCGCGCGTGCTCCAGCCATGGCCGGGACGATCGATCAGGATGACGCGATGGTTTTGGGCGAGGAGGTCGCCGAGCGGGCGCCGCATCGCTTCGAGATTGGAGCTCGCGCCATGCAACATCACGATCGGCAGGCCCGCATCGCGCGGACCGATCTCGACGACGTGAAGGCTCGCGCCTTCCACCGCGATCATCCGGCCCTGAGGAGGATAGGCGCGTTGCACGGCGACGATTCCGGCCTGCGTGGCCAGCGCCAGCAGAACCAGCGCCGTCACGACTGAGATCACGATCATGGAGAGAGTCCGGGAAATCCAGGGCACATCGCAGCTACGAATTTGGCAGGCGGGCAGTTTCGCTCCGCCGGCCCGAGCATTACCACCGGAAATGAGGGGCTGTGGATATGTGCATAATTGCCGAACTAGAAACCTCAATGAAATCAACGCATCCCGTCGATGACATACAAGCCTCGGACCAGCTTCATGCAGTCGTCATCGCGGCTTCCTTATAATCGCCACGGTCGGTTCCGCCTTTTAGACGCGGGTGGGCGCCGTTCCTGCCCGCAACCCCAGGGGATGCGGGAAAGGCCGGCAGGATTTGTCCTGATTTGAACCGGAGAATGTCGATGAGCTTCAGACCCAACGACACTGCGATCGACGAGATCGTGGCGAGCTGCAACGGCGACCTGCGCGGCGCAGTTCGCGCACTGCTCCTGATCAACGAGCATCTCGAGACCGAGCTCGCAAAAGCCTACGCCGCGGCGGCCGATCATGGCCTCACTGAGCGTGGTGGCAGCGTTCTGCACTAGATCGTTATCGACCTAGTTCGAGCTGTCCTCGGCCTTTTCCTCGTCGGGGGTCGGCGCAGGACAGGCGCGGATGGTCGAGCGGGCAAGCTTGGCATCGGCCTTGGACTTGTAGGGACCATCGCCGAACCAGATGTCACCGTCGATGACCGGATTGCTGGTCACGATGTTGCATTTGCCGGTGGCGCGGTTGCCGACCACCCAGAACAGCCCGTCGGCGAGACTCACCGTTCCCGACGCGAGCAGCAGCACCCCTGCAAAGATCAAACGCTTCATGGCTTTTGCTCCTGCACTGCAGGTAGGCCTGTGGCAGCGCCGGCAATACCCCCCGGCAGTGCGACGCATGCGATCGTGGTTAATCACGGCGCGCCGCAACCGCTCGAAAAATGATCGAGTTAGAGGCTAGATGTCGCGTCCTTCGACCTTCTCGGTCAGCGACTTGACCTGGTCGGGGATCTTCTCGAGGTACGGATTGACGGCGAGCGCCTTGCGGTAGGCCTCCAGCGCACGCTTCTCGTCACCGACCTCCTGCATGATCATGCCGAGCCCTGCGAGCGCGCCGAAATGGCGGGGCTCCCGGATCAGCACTTGCTGGATGTCGGCGAGCGAGCGGGCGTAGTCGTTCTGCATGTAGTAGAGCGTGGCGCGCCGGTTCCAAGCCTCGATGTAGTCGGGCCTGAGCTTGATGACCGAATCCAGCAGCTTGATCGCGATGTCGACCTTCTTGGCGTCGACCGCGGTCTTGGCCCGCGCCATCAACAGCGATGCGGTGTCGCTCGGGGTCTGGATCCAGATCGCCCAGATCCGCGCCTCGACATGCTTGGCACTTGCCTCGTCAGGCGCGGCCTTCAGCGCGCCGAACAGGAAATCGAGATTCTTGGTGCGGTCGACCTTGGGCAGTTTTGCCGGCGCCTCTGGCAGCTTCTTCTGCTCCTTGCCGGGCGGGGCCGGCAGATTCTGCGCCTGGACCGGAGCGACGCCGGCGGCTCCCAGAACGAGGGCCAAGCACAGGGTGCGCGCGAAAGGGAATCTCACTGCCATGGCCGAAGTCTAAACGCGCAAAGCCGCCCTTGCATAGCAGGGGCGGCGTCAAACTCGTGTGAAACCGTGGTCTTGCGGGGCGCGCGAAGGCAGCCGCGAGGGCGAAATCAGCCCTGGCGAGCCTTGAAGCGGCGCTGCACCTTGTTGATCACGTAGACCCGGCCCTTGCGGCGGACCAGGCGGTTGGCGCGATGGCGACCGCGCAGCGACTTCAACGAGTTACGGACCTTCATGGCAGAATCCTGAACGTTCGAAAGGCCGTGTTCGGCACTACCGTTTCGGCACGCGCGAATGTGGCAAAATGAAATCTTTCCCGCTGGCGGACCGACCGCCCGGGACGGGGCGGTTCTTAAGGCATGGCGGGAGGTCATGTCAATGTTAACTGCCCGGTTCCGAACCGGCAAATGTGCGAAAACAACCCCATGCACAGTAGATGCGGCCGGATCGGCCCGATCTGCGCGTTCGCGGTCAAGCCCAGCAAAGACTTTAGCCGGCTTTCGGTTTCCCTCCGGCGGCGCTTGCCAAATTCGTTATATCATATAATCAATTTGAATAACTGATCGGGAGGAAACCAATGCCAAAGATGAAGCTGCCTGATATCGACAAAGTCGTCGCGATCGATATCCACACCCATGCCGAGGAGCCCTGCGGCACCCATCCCGACGACGGCTATGACGATTTCCAGGCGCAGATGGCCGACTATTTCAAGTCGCCGCACAAGCATCCGCCGACCGTGCCGGAGACCGCGGCCTACTATCGCTCCAAGAACATCGCCGCGGTGATCTTCCCGGTCGACGCCGAGCGCGAGACCGGCTTCCGCCGCTACAAGAACGAGGAGATGCTGGAGATCGCCTCCGACCATCTCGACGTCCTCATCCCGTTCGTCTCGATCGACCCGCACAAGGGCAAGCTCGGGGTGCGCGAGGCGCGCAAGCTGATCGAGGAATACGGCGTGCGCGGCTTCAAATTCCATCCGACCATGCAGGGTTTTTACGCCAACGACCGCATGGCCTATCCGCTCTACGAAGAGATCAACAATGGCGGCGCCATCGCGCTGTTCCACACCGGCCAGACCGGTGTCGGCTCGGGCATGCCCGGCGGCATGGGCATGCGGCTGAAATATTCCAACCCGATGTACATGGACGACGTCGCGGCCGATTTCCCCGACCTCAAGATCATCCTCGCCCATCCCTCCTTCCCCTGGCAGGAAGAGGCGCTGTCGGTCGCGACCCACAAGCCGAACGTCTACATCGACCTCTCGGGCTGGTCGCCAAAGTATTTCCCGCCGATCCTGGTGCGCTACATCAACTCGATCCTGCAGGACAAGATGCTGTTCGGCTCGGACTGGCCGGTGATCACGCCCGACCGCTGGCTCTCGGACTTTTCGAAAATCGAGATCCGCGACGAGATCCGGCCGAAGGTGCTGAAGGCCAATGCAAGGAAGATTCTGGGGATCTAAGAGCGTGGGCGATAGGCATCCCCAAGCCTAACGGCTGGTGTGATCCGCCCTACCAACCTCCTCGATGAACGCGAGCAGGAGCGCGCCGAGCCGAACCGGCTGCTCCTGCTGGATCCAGTGACCGGCACCGTCGATCAGCTCGATGCCGCCCATCCGCGTCGCCGCCTTCGTCCTCATCAGATCGAGCGCGCCTGGCGCCGCATAGGTGCCCCAATCGCTTTTGCCTCCGATGAAGAGCGACGGGACATCGATCGTTCTGCCCGAGAACAGGCGCAACTCAGCGTTCAGGTCAGGATCGGAAAAGACGCGATAGGCCTGTAAGGCACCTTGAAAGCCGGTGCGGCCATACTCCTCCGTGTACACGCCAAGCTCCGGCTCGGTGAGCCATTTGCAGGCCAGGACCTCGGCGGCGGAAGGTTGGAATGGAGCAATGGTCTGGGACATCGTCTTGCCGAGATGCATGACGTAGTAGGTGGGCATTTGTGCAAGTTCGATGGCGGTCGGCGCCTTCAACGGATGCGGCTTGTTTCCCGGCCAGTCGGCGCTCTTGACGTGGTAAAATGCACGAAGAAACGCGTGCAAGCCTTGAGGCGGGTGCCACATGTCATCGTTCGCCTCCCGTGTGCTCAGGTATTGTTGATAGTGCACTCTGGGCGGATCGAGCGCCGCCAGCGCGGCCGCGAGCTTCTGATTTCCAGTGGTCGGTTGCACCGACGATGCCTCGCTTTCCGCGGTGTTGAACGGAAACGCCGGCGGACCGGGGAACGGTGCACTCATCAGCACCACCGATGGAAAGACGTCGGGCCGAGCCAGCGCACAATAGGCCGCCACGGGCGAGCCGAAGTCGTGCCCGACAAGCATTGCCGTGCGCCGATACCCCAATGCCGAAACCAATCCGAGGGCGTCACGCGTCATATTCAAGAGGCTAAAAGACGCTAGCGGGGCGTCATAGCCATTCACCCAACCGGTGGTGCGGCCAAAGCCCCGCTGGTCTGGCGCCACGACGTGGTAGCCGGCGTCAGCCAGAATTGGGATCAGGTGGCGCCAGCCGTAGGCCAAATCCGGAAAGCCGTGCAGAAGCAGCGCGAGCGGCTGGCCGGGGCTTTCGTAGCCGGCCTCGAGAATGTGGACGTCGACGCCGTTGACCCCATGGATCATTCGCGAGCGGACCCCGTTGGGAAGCGTTCCGGCGCCATATGTTGGTGTGGTCAAATCAGTTCCTCCCAATGGGTTTGCGCGGGCCGGTCGAAGCGAAGCGGCAATCAGGCTGGCCGCGCCCATCGCCAGGACGGCTCGTCGGGACGCCGATGGCTTGATTTGGTTGGGGGGGCATCGCCTGACTCCTAATATGGTGATCGCCATAGTATGGCGATCACCATAGAAGCGTCAAGCGAAAGGTGTTATGTTCTCGCGCATGCCCCGTAAGACTGACGCCCGCGCTCGCGCGATTGCCACGGCCGAACGACTGTTTCGCATCCAAGGCTACACGGCGACTGGATTGACCCAGATCATTGAAGAGAGCGGTGCGCCCAAGGGATCGTTCTACTTTCACTTTCCACGCGGCAAGGCACAGCTCGCAGAAGAAGCAATCGATCATTACGTCGCGAGCAGGATTGCCGTGTTGCGCGATATCTCCGCGAATACGGCGGGCGATGCTCTGAATTTTGTTCATCGGATTTTCGCAACCTTCGCGGCCGAAATGATCGCCTCTGATTTCCAGTACGGATGTCTGATGCAGAATCTGGCGAATGAGCTGCCCGCGCTCGACGCGGAGCTGACCAAACGGGTCGCGCGCGGATTTGTTGATTCGACCGCGATCGTTGCGGAGCATTTCAGGGGATGCGGCTTCGCTCCCGCGCGCGCATCCTCTACCGCAGCCGCATTGGTCGCCGCCGTCGAAGGCGCGCGGACGATCGCCCGTCTGGAACGCACGCCGGCTATCTTCGAGGCGCTGGCGGATGTGAGTGCCCGGAGGTGGGCTGCCCCCGAGGGGTGATCCGGGTCCAATGTTCTCGCTTGGGCGCGGAAAATCGATCACGGCATCGAGGGCTTCGATCGAGCGACCGAAGCCCTCACGCTCAACGCCTCAGACCTGCGCCAGGCCACCGTCGACGAAAACCTCGCCGCCGGTCATGTAGCTGCTGTCCGAGGACGCCAGGAACGCGGCCACCGCCCCCGTCTCGCTGGGGTCGCCCACACGCCCGATCGGCGTGGAGCTCGCCAACGCATCGAAGGCTTCCTCGCCGACGATCTCCAGCGCCAGCTCGGTCTTGGTCGGCCCCGGCGACAGCACGTTGACGCGGATGCCGGTGCCGCGCAGGTCCAGCGCCCAGCTGCGCGCCAGATTGCGGATCGCGGCCTTGGTCGCGCTGTAGATGCTGAACTGCGGCGTTCCCATCACCCCCGTGCTCGAACCGGTCAGGATGATCGACGACCCCTGCTTCATCAGCGGCAGGGCCTTCTGCACCGAGAACACCAGCCCTTTCACGTTGACGTCGAAGATGTGATCGTAGTGCTCGACCGTGATCTCGCCGAGCGGCGCGAATAATCCGGTGCCGGCATTGGCGAACAGAATGTCGAGCCCGCCGCGTTCGGCTTTCACCGCCGCATACAACCGGTCGAGGTCGGACATGTCAGTCACCGAGCCCCTGATCGCGCGCGCCGAGGGACCCAGCTTCGCAACGGCCGCGTCGAGCGGTTCCTGCCGCCGCCCGAAGAGGTAGACGAACGCGCCTTCGTCGATGAACCGTTTCGCCGCTCCAAATCCGATGCCGGTTCCGCCGCCGGTCACCACTGCCGTCTTGCCTTGTAGTCTGCTCATGATGTGCTCCTTCACTGAGGTTGCACTGAGCTGGCGGCGTACCCACCTATCGACAAGTATGCACCTTTTGGTAAGTGCTCAAAAAATGTCAGACCCGATTTCTCCGCCTCCGCAGACGTCACAACCGGCCCAGAGCTGTACGCCCACTCTGCCCGGCTTCACCTGCGGCCTGGATGCGACCTTGCGAGTCGTCTCGGGCAAGTGGAAGCCGCTGATCCTGTACTTCGTCGCCCAGGACGGCCCGACCCGCTATGGCGAACTTCGGCGCGCCATACGCGACGTCAGCGACAAGGTGCTGATCCAGCAGCTCAAGGAGTTGGAGGCCGATGGTCTCGTGAAGCGGACCGACTACAAGGAGGTGCCGCCGCGGGTGGACTACAGCCTCACCCCCTTGGGCCACAGCCTGGCGCAGGCGCTGGTGCCGCTCTGCACGTGGGGCACGGATCACATGGCGGAGGTCAGCCGCGTCTTCGCCGAGCGGGAGACCTGGACGCGGGGGATACGACCGCCGACTACCTAGCAGACCGTTCAAGAACTGGCTCATCGGCAGGCGGCCGACGGAATGTCCGCGCTGCCTTCGAAGCCTATTGCACCTTCAAGGGGTCTCGAGCTGCTTCGAAGGGGACGCCGCTTTACAATCGGCATTCCCCTTCGCGAGCGACGCGTCACCTATTTCGACTGCCTTCCCTGAACAGCGGCCGCCGCCTTGCGGATGATGTCGATCACGATTTCGGGCTGGGACAGCATAATGACATGGCTGCTGTCGGTCTCGACCGTGGTGGCATTGATGCGCTTGGCCAGAAAGCGCTGAAGATCAGGATGCACGGTCTGGTCCTTCCGGGCGAGGATGTACCAGCTCGGCTTGGACTTCCAGGCGACTTCATCGAGATTTTGCTGCTCGAGCAGGTCCGCGGCCGGCGGGTAGTGGGTCGCCCACACCAGTTTCTGCTCCTGCTGGGAAAGATCTCCGGCGAAGTACTTGACGCCCTCAGGCTTGATCCAGACACGACCGCCCGCGACCTCGATCTGGGAGAATATCTCGGTGGGATATTTGTTGAGCTCGCTCTGTACGGTCTCATGAACGTCCGGAACGACGGCGGCGATATAAACCAGGCCAGCGACGCGCTCGTCGGTGCCCGCGCCCGTAATGGTAGCTCCTCCGTAGGAGTGACCGACGAGGATGGCGGGGCTGTTGACCCGACCCAGCGTGCGCTTCACGGTCGCGACGTCATCCGCATAATTATTGAGCCCGTATTGGACGGCGATCACTTCATGTCCATCGGCTTGCAGGGTGGGGATCACCTTGCTGAAGCACGAACCGTCGGCCCAGAGGCCGTGACAGAAGACGATGGCGGGTTTGCTGTTGGCAGACATTGCTCTGTGTCCATTTGGTTGAAGCTGCACGAACGTAAATGCCGTTGCTGCCGAGGACCAAGACCTTGTACGCTCCGAGCTATGCCTTGAAGATATAAGAGGGCGAATGGAACTTCGTCATTTGCGCTATTTCATCGCGGTCGCGGAGGAAGGCAGCTTCTTGACCGCTGCCCAGCGGCGACTGAACACTTCGCAGCCCTCCCTGAGCCGGCAGATTCGCGATCTGGAAACTGAAGTCGGCGTAGAGCTCCTGGAGCGCCAGGCGCGTGGCGTGGCGCTTACCGCCGCCGGACGGGTGTTTCTCGATCATGCGCGGCTGGCACTGTTACAGGTCGAAGCGGCAGCGGAGGGTGCCCGGCGGACGGCTGAACCACAAAGACCTGCACTTTCCATGGGATTCCTGGTCGGATTGGAGGTCATGTGGCTACCTCACCTGTTACGCATCCTCCGCGAGGAGGCACCCGACGTGGAGGTCACACTCTGCACGCAATCGTCCCCGGAACTCGCACTTGCGTTGATGCGAGGCAGATTGGACGTAGCCTTCCTTCGCCCTGAAAAAGAGAGTTCGGGGATCATTTTCAAGACACTGGCGAAGGAGCCTCTGATTGCCGTGCTGCCGGCCGACCATCGTTTGGCATCGCGCAAAAAAATTCGGCCGCAGGACCTTGCCCGGGAAATCTACGTGAGTTCGGCGAGAACCTCTCCGGTCCTCCAGGCTGTCATTCAGGATTACGCATCGACGGTTGGGATCACGCTCAAGCCGAAATACGAGGGCGAGAACATATCGTCGGCCATGTCACTTGTCGCATCCACGGGTGGAATAAGTCTTGTTCCGCTCTATGCGCAAAACATGCTGGCGCCAAATGTTGTTGCCAGAGCGCTTGAGGGAGGGACGCCGACAGTCGATCTAGCCCTGGGCTACAACGAGTCCAATTCGTCCCCCTTGCTCAGCCGTCTTTTGTCTCGCGCAGATGAGTTGATTGCGAACGTGCGAAATCAAAGCATCATCCGCTATATCGAGGCTCAATAGCGGGCAATACGACGAGTCCGCTTCGGGGTCCGACCACATGGCGGAGGCGAGCCAGATCTTCGCCGAGCGCGAGAGCTGGAATGCAAAGGGACGGTAAGCTGACGGCCGCGCTGCGTCCGATCAGTTCACGCTTGCCAGGTAGCCCGCCAGAATCGTGCGGCTTTGGCTGAGCGTCTCGATGCGCTCGTCGATCAGGCCGACCTGCTGGGCGAGTATTCTTCGCAACTCGTTGCAAGGCGTGAAGGCCGGGTCGTTGTTGCGCACGCATGGCAGCAATTGCTGGATGGTTTCGAGCGTCATGCCGGCAGCGCCAAGCATCTTGATCCGCCGCACGGTTTGCTCTTCCTCCGGACCATAGTCGCGGTAACCGGCCTCGGTCCGCAACGGCGCCAGCAACCCTTCGCCTTCGTAGTAGCGCAGCATTCGGACGCTGACCCCCGTCCTCCGGGCGAGCTCGCCAATTTTCATCTGAAAACCTCTTGACCCTTACAGCGCTGTCAGACCTTACAGACTTTGCCCATCCAAGTGAATGCCGCTTGAGAGGGAGCAACGATGAAAGCCTACCATCTGAACAGCCATACTGGTGCTGGCCACCTCGCGCGCGTCGATCTCAGCAAACCCGAACCCGCCAGTGGCCAGGTCCGCATCCGGGTCGAAGCGGTCAGTCTGAACTACCGCGACCTCCTGATCCTCGACCGCGCGGACCAGAACAAGCTCAACGGCCGCGTTCCGCTCTCCGACGGCGCAGGAATCGTTGACGCCATCGGCGCCGGCGTCACGCAGTGGCAAGTCGGAGACCGCGTTGCCGCCTCGTTCTTCCGCGATTGGGTCTCGGGGCCGTTCAAGGCCAGCTATGTCCCGTCATCCCTCGGTGGCAACACGATGGACGGAATGCTGGCAGAGTATGTCGTGCTGCCGGCACATGCGCTCGTGCCCGTGCCGCCGCATTTGTCCTCGATCGAGGCCGCGACCTTGCCCTGTGCCGGCGTCACGGCTTTCCACGGCCTGATCGCACGCGGCGGGATGGGCAAAGGCGACACCCTGCTGGTTCAGGGAACGGGTGGCGTCGCACTGTTCGGCCTGCAATTCGCGGCGGCGTTGGGCGCGGGCGCGATCGTGATCTCCTCCTCGGATGAAAAGCTCGCCCGCGCCAAGGCGCTCGGCGGCTCGATCCTCATCAACTACCGCGACACGCCCGACTGGGACGTCGCGCTGATGAAAGCGACGGACGGCGCAGGCGCCAGCCATATCCTCGAACTCGGCGGTCCCGGCACCTATGACCGATCGCTGCGCTCGGTCGCGTCGGGGGGCAAGATCGTTCAAATTGGCGTGTTGACGGGATTCGGCCCGAAGCCAGACCTCGCGCGCCTGCAATGGGAGAATGCCGATATCATCGGTGTCACCGTCGGATCGGTCGAACATTTCGCCGCGATGAACAGCTTCCTGACCGAACACGCGATCCATCCGATCGTCGATCGGATCTACAGCTTCGACGAAGTCCCCGAAGCCTATGCTCACCTGCGGAGCGGATCACATTTCGGCAAGATCGTTGTGACGCTTTAGCAGCCAAAGCAGAGCGACCTTAAAACTCCAGCTTGTCGCGTATGGCGTTGATTCCGGCCCTGGCGCAGGCTTCGTCAGCATCACCGCCAGGCGCCCCAGACACACCGACGGCGCCGACCAGCGAGCCGCCCGCTTCGACAATCAATCCGCCACCAATAATGACCGTGCCGGGAAGATTGCGGATACCGGCCTGCATCATGCCAGGTTGGCTGACGGCATTCAGTTCGGTGGTGCTGGTACGGAATGTTGCTGCGGTCCACGCCTTGCCCGAGGCCGTCGAAACGGTGTGAGCGCCTGCGAATCTGTCACGAAGGATCACCTGTGTCCCCCCGAAGCGATCGACGACCGCGACGGCGACCTGGTACCCGCGTGATCGGCATTCCCCGAGCGATGCCCGAGCCAGATCAAGCGCCAGTTCGGGACTCAGGGATTTGTAAGTCGCGAGCGGCTCCTGCGCCATTGCCGGGTGCGCGAGCATCAACAGGGCAGTGGCCGCAAGCAGACTTCGAGCGAGCATGGTTTCTCCGACGTGAGGGGGTCGACGCCGACCTTAGCCTAGTTCAGCGCGCCGTATGTCAGGTCGTCGAATACGGTGACACTGTCGGCCTTGGTCCACAAGCCGATCATGCCGGCGTTCCTGATCGATTCGTCCTCGACCTCGAACATCGGCTTGCCGTCATACGTTACCTTGAATAGCTTTCCCGCGAATTCGCAACGTAGGGAATGCCATTGACCTGATGACACCGATACCTTGACGCCATAGCCGCCTTTCCGGCCGACGATATCGAGCGCGCTGCGAGCACCCTTGATCGCCTTGTAGAGCACAACATTGTCTTCAAGCGCGTTGGCCCGCACGACATAGTAATTGTCGGCATCCTTTGCACGCCAGACAATGCCGGCCGCACGATCCTCAGAGCCTGCGATCGCCTTGAACTTGACCTCGACGAACCCGTCTAGGATGCTGGTGCCGTTCCGGAGCGCCACTGGAAACGTCGCCTGACCGGATTGTTTCAGGACGTTCGGCTTGCTGGGCGCCGTCGGCTCCACCTCGACCGTCCATTTGGGCTGGCCACGACCCGTCATCGTCAGAGTCCAGCCTTCGGGCGCTGCGCCGGTTGCTGCGTTGTCAAAATTTACAGTTTCTGCCATCGCGCTTCCTTCCACCAACAATAGGACCAACGCCGCCCCCAAGAGCGCTACGCTCATTTTTTGCACGGCGTCTAAGCTTCCCGCCTATATTGATCGTACAGTGTTGCAGCGTTGTCCCATTTGATCGCTTCCATGTAGATGTCGACATACTTCGCTGCCGCGGCGCCATAATCCATGTGATAGGCGTGCTCATACATGTGAGCACCAGCACGGGGCGTCCGCCGGCCAGCGTCGTCGTGTGGTCGGCGGCCCACTGATTGACCAGCCGCTTGTCGCGCGGTGAGTAGGAAAGAATCACCCAGCCGGAGCCGCCGCCTTCGGCCTTGCCCATGGCGGAGAACTCCGCGCGCCACCGCTCCATGCTGCCGAAATCGCGCGCGATCGCGTCGGCAAGTGGTGTGCTCGGCTTGCCGGCGCCGCCGAGCCCGTCGAAATAGATTTCATGGAGGATCATCGAGTTTGACGCGACGAGTTCCTCGCGCTTCAGGCCGTTGATGACGAAGTTCGGAGCTTTCGCGAAGTCGAGTTCGGCGAGTTGCGTTCCGATCGCGTTGAGTCGCTTTACGGCGCCGACATAGTTGTTCTCGTAGTGGCTGACGAGCACCTTCTCCGAGATGCCGGCAATGGATTTCGGATCGAACGGCATCGGCTTGGCCTGGTATGTCATTGGCTTGGCTCCTGTTGGCTGATTGGCTTGCGCAAGGGCTTGCGGCCCCGCGAGTATTGCGGTCGATGCCGCGGCGGCCCCCACGCCCCTGATGAAGTCTCGGCGGTCGGTATTCGTGTTCATGGAGTCCTCCACTTGATCGTCGTCCCCAACGTGCCCCGTGTGCGCGCTAGCTCTTGGTGCTCGCCGTCTTGTCGCGTGCGCAAATAGACCGCGCGGTCCTCGCCGATACGGACATCGACGAGGGCCGGCGCGCTGGCGGCACCAATTGACGGGACAATTTCTGTGATGAGATCGAAATGAGAAAAGACATGCAGCGTCCTTGGTGACCAGGACGCGATACTTGGGCATGTCGCCTCGCGGGGAGATCGCAAATCCCCGTACCTTGAGTTAAACGCCTGCCGGCGGCAGTGTCAATCTGCTGCGCGAGGTCGACGGGGTGACGATTTCTTGAAGAAGGTTCCGAACCTTGTCGCGCACCGAGCCGTTTCGGTATTGTCCGTCCGCCCCCGCAAAGATCCCAAAGGAGCGAGCCAATGAGCATCAAAGCCGTCGTCTTCGACGCCTACGGAACGCTCTACGACATCCAGTCGGTCGCAGAGATCACCGAGGATGCGTTTCCGGGTTACGGCGAGATCATCACGCAAATCTGGCGGATCAAGCAGCTCGAATACACCTGGTTGCGCTCGCTGATGCGGCGCTACCAGGATTTTTCCGTAGTTACGCGCGACTCGCTGGCCTATACGCTGCGCGCGCTCGGACTTGCCTACGAGAACGAGACATTCGAGCGCGTGATCGAGAAGTATCTGCATCTCGATCTCTATCCGGACGCGGTGGCCGCGCTTGAAGCCCTGAAGCCGCGAAAACTCGCCATCCTCTCCAATGGCAGCCCGGACATGCTGAATGCGCTGGTGCGCAACTCCGGGCTCGACCGCCTGCTCGATGCCACCATCAGTGTCGACGCGAAAAAGATCTTCAAGCCGAGCCGGGAAGCCTATGAGCTGATCGGCGAGGTATTAGGCACCGCGCCTGAGGAGGTGCTGTTCGTCTCGTCAAACCCCTGGGACGTCGCGGGCGCGAAGGCGTTCGGGTTGAACGTTGCCTGGATCGAACGGGTGACACCGGAGGCGATGGCGCTGGCTTGCGTCGAGAACGAACTCGTGGCACCGCTGACGATGTTTAGGGCGATCCGCACCCAGATGGACGAGCTTGGCTTTGCGCCGGACCACCGCGTCCGCGCGCTCTCCGAGCTGCCCGGGATCGCCTAGAGATCATCGCCGCCCGTGAGACATGAATGAGCCTGGAATCCGTTCGCGCCTTCTTCGCCGAAAAAGTCCCCGACATTACAGTGATGGAATCCCCGATCAGCTCGGCCACGGTGCCGCTGGCCGCCGAGGCCTATGGCGTTGAGCCCGGGATGATCGCCAAAACGCTATCGTTGCGTGTCGGCGAGCGCGTGATCCTGATCGTCGCCGCCGGCACTTCGCGCATGGACAACAAGAAGGTGAAGGCCCAATTCGGCGGCAAGCCGAAGATGCTGGGGCTGGAAGAGGTCGCCGGGATCACCGGCCACGAGGTCGGCGGTGTCTGCCCGTTCGGGCTGAAATCGCCACTGCCGATTTACTGCGATGTGTCGCTGAGGGCGTTTGACGTGGTGGTACCGGCCGCGGGCTCGACCCACAGCGCCGTGCGCATTGCGCCGGAGCGGATGGCTGAGCTGGTCGCGGCCGAATGGGTCGACGTCTGCGAGCACAGGCCCTAGTCAGCGCTAGTCATCGTCATCATAAGGCCGCGGCTGCGCGAGCGGAGGCGCAGCGTTGTAGCGCGGCGGCGGCACGGGTCGACCGCGCGGAACCTGCTGCTGCGGTTGCATCTGGTTGTTGGACTGGAACACCGCGCGACAGCCGCTCGACAGTTGCGGCGTGTTCTCTCGCAGGCAAGCCGTGATGCGGCCCACGTCCGGAATCTGATCGCTGCACAAGCGCCATACGTCGGGTGTGCAAGCCATCTGCTGTTCCATCGTTCCGCGATACTCTTCGGCGAAGGCAGCGCCCTGCGCAGCGATGCCGCCGATCACAAGCGCCACACCCAGCGCAATCCGCTCTGTTCGCATGGTCCAGATCCCTTCCAATTCCCTCGATTTGTCTTCAATCAATGAGGCGCGGACAGGTTCTGAACCAACAACAAAATGTGAAAGCGCGGCCGGAACCTACTCCACCTTGCCGATCTTCTTGACCGCCGCGATCAACCGCTTGCTGTCATCAGCCACGAACTCGGAGAAGGCCGGCGCGTCCTGATAGGCAACGAGACTGCCCGAAATGTCGAAAGCCCTCAGCACATCAGGGCTCGTCATCACCTGCGCCATTGCTTCGCGCAGGCGGCCGGCGATCGGCGCGGGAAGTGAGCGCTGCGCAAACAGGCCCGCCCAGATATACATCTCGACATCCTTGTAGCCGAGTTCCTGGAAGGTCGGCACGTCGGGGAAGCTCGCGATGCGCTTTGCGCCGCAATTGCCGAGCACGCGCAACTTGCCGTCGTCGACCTGCGGCTTCAGCGTCCCTGGTGCCGCCGCGATCGCCTGCACGGTGCCACCGAGCAACGCGGTGAGCGCGGGACCGGCGCCGCGAAACGGCACATGCAGCAGCTTGATGTCGGCGCTGCTCGCAAACATCTCCATCGCCACATGCAGCGTGCCGTAAGGCCCGGACGAGCCGTAGGTGATCTGGCCCGGGCGCCTCTTTGCATCCTCGACGAAATCCTGCGCCGTCTTCCAGGGTGCCGAGGCCGGCACCGCGAGCAGCGTGGGATCGGCCAGCACGCGCGCGATCGGCATGAACTGCGAGACCTCATAGGCGACGGGCCGGTCGAACAGCCGGTCGGCCTCGGGGAGCACCGCGAGCGAGGACAGCGTCATCAGCAGCGTGTAGCCGTCGGGCTCCGCGCGCGCAGCGGCAGCATTGCCCACCGATCCGCCGCCACCGCCGGCGCGATTGTCGACGATCACCGGCTTGCCAAGGATCCGCTCCAGCGCCATCGCCACCGGGCGCGCCGCCAGATCGGCCTGTCCGCCGGCCGGGAACGGCACGATCATGGTGATGTTGCGCACGGGATAGGTTTGCGCGAAGACCTTGTCCGGCAAAGCAGCCCGCAACAGCGGCAATGAAGCAGCCGCGCGCAAAAGATCGCGTCGATCCATCATGGTCCCCTACCCCCCGTTTTTCTTTTGTACGCCAACCTAGCGTGCCGCGCGCCAAGAACAAGGCGTTAACGAAGCATTGACCATGTTGGGCCCGGTCAGGAACGCATCCGTGAAGCCGCTGTTGCCCTCCCTGAGGGAGTGAGTGATGCGGAATCTTGCGACCATCGACGTCGCCCTGGACGAGATGCTGGTGAATCTCGCAGCGATCGTGTTGCGGCTTTCGAAGCCCGAATTGACGCGAACGCCGGAAGCGCGGCGCGCCTTGGCGCAATCCGTCCATCAATATGCGGTGTGCGCGGCGCGATCGACCGACCCGCGGGTGCATGAATTAAAGTCGCAGCTGGACCGGACGCTGAAGCCGAGCTTGCGCATCGTCGCGATCGATGGCGTGAAGGTGTCGGAGTAGTCAGGCTTCATCATTGCGAGCGATTGCTTCGCTGCGCTCGCAATGACGGAGGGCGTTGAAGCTGCTCGCCCTACGACGCCTTTACCTTCCCGCGTGGCCGCCGCTTGCAGGTGCCCGGCAGCTTCGCTGCGAGGAAATCGCCGAGGGCTTCGACGCGGGCGGGGCGCGGCCCGCCGGGCGGGGTGACGAGATGCACGGCACCCTCGGCCTGCTTCCAGTCTTTCAGGATCACTTCGACTTCGCCCGATGCGATCGCTTCGCCGACGATGAACTCGGGAAGCTCGGCGATGCCGAGGCCGGCGATCAGCGCGGGCATCACCGCTTCGCCGTTGTTGACGCGGAGCTGGCCGCCCGGACGCACGCTGGCCTGCTCGCCGGCCGAATTGGTGTAGTGCCAGACGTTCGGCGTCGAGAGATAGGCGTAAGCGAAGCATTTGTGCTCGGCCAGATGCATCGGATGCGTCGGCCGTCCCTCGCGCTTGAGATAGGACGGTGCCGCCACCGTGAAGCGGGGCATGGTGAAGAGCCGCCGCGCGATCAGCGAGGAATCCGGCAGCCGCGCGATCCGCACCGCCATGTCAAAGCCCTCGCCGATCAGGTCGACGGTCGCATCGCTCAGATGCAGATCAACCGAGACTTCCGGATAGGCCTCGAAAAACTCCGGCAGCAGCGGCGCCACCGCCTTGATGCCGAACGTCATGGGCACGGCGAGCCGGACCAGCCCGCGCGGTGCCACCGATTGCGCCAGCGCCTCGTTCTCCGCCGCCTCGCCGTCGGCGAGCAGGCGCGTGGCGCGGTCGGCGAGCTTGTGGCCGGCATCGGTCAGCGCGAGCCGGCGCGAGGTGCGGTTGAACAGGCGCGCGCCGAGCCGCTCCTCCAGCCGGGTCACTGCCTTGGACACCGTCGCCTTGGACATTGCGAGCTCGCCGGCTGCCCCCGCAAACGACCGTAACTCCACGACTTTTGCGAAAATCGCGAGCGCCTCGAAATCGGGGAGTTTTGCCATGGTGGTCGGCCTCTAAAGGTCTATTTGGGAAACAATACGTTTCAACAGTTTCTATTTCTATACCACAGGCGGCGGCCTATCCAAGGGTCATCAGACATTCAGGACTGGAGAAATCCAATGACCAAGAAGCTCTCAGGCAAGGTTGCCCTCGTCACCGGCGGCTCGCGCGGCATCGGCGCCGCCTCGGCCCGCGCGCTCGCCGATGAAGGCGCCGATGTCGCCATCAGCTATGTCGCTTCGCCCGACAAGGCCGAAGCCGTCGTCGCCGAACTGAAGGCTCGCGGCGTCAAGGCCCGTGCCTTCAAGGCCGATCAGGCCTCGGCCAAGGACGTCACCAAGCTCGTCAACGACGTGGCGAAGGAGTTCGGCCATCTCGACATCCTCGTCAACAATGCCGGCGTCGCCGCCGGCGGCGCGACCGACGACGCCAATGCCGACACCGGCGCGCTGGAACGTCAGGACTCCGTCAACGTGCACGGCGTGATCGCGGCGATCCGCGCCGCCTCGCAATTGATGGGTGAAGGCGGCCGTATCGTCACTGTCGGATCGATGCTTGCGGACCGCGCCTCGTTCCCGGGTCTTGCGGACTACGTCGCCACCAAGGCGGCCGTGGTCGGCTACACCAAGGGCGCGGCACGCGACCTCGGCCCGCACGGCATCACCGTCAACGTGGTGCAGCCCGGCTCGATCAACACCGACATGAATCCGGACGACGACCGCGACTTCGCGGAAGCCCAGCGCAAGCAGCACGCGCTGCAACGCTTCGGACGCCCCGAGGAAGTCGCGGCCGGAATCGTCTTCCTCGCCAGCCCGGAAGCCTCCTTCGTCACCGGCACCGTGCTCAACGTCGACGGCGGGTTTGGCGCCTGATCAAGGCGTCTCCCCCTCACCTCAAGGAATTACGCAGATGATCGAACTCAGACCTTTCGACAAGCTCGGCGGCGCCGATCACGGCTGGCTGAAAGCAAAACATCATTTCTCCTTCGCGAGCCACTATGACCCCGACAACATGGGCCATGGCGCCTTGCGGGTGTGGAACGACGACGAGATCGCGCCGAACACCGGCTTTCCCGCTCATCCCCACGCCAACATGGAGATCATCACCTATGTGCGCGAGGGCGCGATCACCCATCAGGACAGCCTCGGCAACGAGGGTCGCACTGAAGCGGGCGACGTGCAGGTGATGAGCGCCGGCAGCGGCATCCGCCACTCCGAGTACAATCTCGAGCCAACGCAGACCCGGATATTCCAGATCTGGATCGAGCCAGTGGCACGCGGCGGACAGCCGACCTGGGGTTCGAAGCCGTTTCCGAAGTCGGACCGCTCCGGCAAGCTCGTCACCATCGCGAGCGGTATCGCGGGTGACACGGACGCACTGCCGATCCGCGCCGATGCGCGGGTGCTCGCCACCACGCTGAAGGCTGGCGAAAGCGCCGAGTACGCGCCCGAGAGGTCGCGGCATCTCTATCTCGTGCCCGCGGCGGGTTCAGTCGAGGTCAACGGCGTTCGGGTCAACGCCCGCGATGGCGCCGCGATCCGCGACGAAGCCAAGCTGAAGATCACGGCCCTGGAAGACACCGAGCTCGTGCTCGTCGACGCGGCGTAACGGCTCTCTCCGTCATGGCCGGGCTTGTCCCGGCCATCCACGCCTCTCCACGAGGAAACAAGAACGTGGATGCCCGGGACAAGGCCGGGCATGACGACCCCAGCAATCAACCCCTCAAATCTACATTCAACGGAGACCACCATGACCAAAGTTCTCGTCCTGTATTATTCCGCCTATGGCCACATCGAAGCGATGGCGAATGCGGTCGCCGAAGGCGCACGCGAAGCCGGCGTCACCGTCGACATCAAGCGCGTGCCCGAGTTGGTGCCCGCCGAAGTCGCGAAAGCCTCGTACTACAAGGTCGATCAGGCCGCGCCCGTCGCCGAGATCGCGGACCTCGCCAATTACGACGCGATCATCGTCGGCACCGGCACCCGCTTCGGCCGGATGGCCTCGCAGATGGCGAACTTTTTGGACCAGGCCGGCGGGCTCTGGGCCAAGGGCGCGCTGCACGGCAAAGTCGGTGGCGCCTTCACCGCGACCGCAACCCAGCATGGCGGACAGGAGACGACGTTGTTCTCGATCATCACCAACCTCCTGCATTTCGGCATGACGGTGGTCGGCCTGAACTACGGCTTCGCCGGCCAGATGAAGCTCGACGAGGTCACCGGCGGTTCACCTTACGGCGCCACCACGATCACCGGCGGCGACGGAAGCCGCCAGCCCAGCGCCAACGAGCTCGCCGGCGCGCGCTATCAGGGGCGCCAGATCGCGGAGATTGCCAAGAAACTTCATGGCTGATGCGACGCGGGCGGCATTCTCATTCGGGAATGCCGCCTGACTTGACGTTGTGACGCGCTGGTGACCCGCTAGGCCTGCGTGATGTCGGCGTGGGGCCTGATTGAATCCGTCACGACGGGCGCCGGTGCGGTCGACAACCACCAGCCCTCGCCGGCGAACCAGCACGTCTCGTCGGGAGTGCCCTCTCTCCGCAACGACTGCACGCCGTCCCATCCTCCTGCGAACGCCTCGGCCAGCCGCCGGGCGGCATCCGCATCCTGTAATCCCGCGCAGCCGATGAATTGCGCACGCCCCAGGAATTTGGCGGGCCAGACCGCACCCTCATCCGGGCGCGTGATCATCAACATACCTCCGAGCATGCCTTCGGGCGCCAGCGGAAACACCAGCCGTCCGCCGGGTCGCAGCGCATCGAGCCATTCCGTGGCCGGCTGCGCCGCGCCCGCGCAGACATAGATCACGTCAGCCGCCGGCAGATCGGACGCGATGCCCGAACGATCGTGCACCTCGACATGGGCGATATACTTCAGATTGTCGCGCGCGAGTCCTGCCAGGCGTTCGTCGATCTCATAGGCATGGACGCGGCCGCCGGGTCCGACGAGATGCGCGAGGATCGCAGTGTAATAGCCGCTGCCCGCGCCGATCTGGATCACGGTCTCGCCTTGCTTCACGGCGCAGCCGCCGAGCCAATAGGCGTGCGCACCGGGCATCCCGATATTGAGGCCGCGCGCGCTGTCGAGCGCCAGCAGCGCGTTCTGATAGAGGAACGCGGGATCGTCATCGGGCGTCACGACATAGGGATGGCCGCCGAGGGAGATCGACCACGGCCCGGGCCCGACGAATGGCTCGCGCCTGACGGTCCGGAAGGCCTCCTCGATACGGGGATCCACGGCCCTTGCCGCGGCGCAGATCAACTGCGCATAGAATGCGCGATATTTTGCCGAACGATCTTCCATGTCACCTCCGGTAAGCGGAGAGGACGATAGCACAACGATTGCGATCATCGAAGCTCGGCGCAATCGAAGGCTTTATGACGGCGCGGTGACTGTCGATCGCGCGGGCCACGCCTCAACCGCGTTCGGTTTTCTTCCTGACGAGGTCTTTGCCGATCGGTCGCGCCGGCTCGCTCCGGAGCACCAGCGAGGTCGTCACAGCGCCAAAACCGGCGATACGATCCACGATCGTCTCCAGATCTTCCGGCGCCGGGACGAGCACCTTGAGCACGAAGCAGTCATCACCCGTCACGCGATGGACTTCGATGATGTGGGGAATCTCGCCGAACCGCTTGAGGCAGGTCTTGATGTGCTCATGCGACGTCCGCAGCCGGACCAGCGCCATCAAGCCAAGCCCGAGGGCGCGCGGGTTAACGCGGGCGCCGTAGCCTTCGATGATTCCGGCTTCCTCCAGCCGCTTGACGCGCTCGGAGACCGCCGGCTGGGACAGCCCGACGGAACGGCCGAGCTCGGACAGCGGCACGCGTGCATTGGCTTGCAGCGCCTCCAGAATCTTCAGGTCCTTGGCGTCGATGCTCCCGAAGCGATCCAACACAATTCTCCATTCCGCCTTGAAAATCATCGGCAGACGGTCGATTCCGCCGATGACTTGCCATGTGATGCAGCACCGCGATCGGTCACAGTGCGTCCATCTCAGATATCATGGGACGATCATGCACGACATCATCACATTGCCCGGTCTCGGCGGCTCCGGAGAGACCCATTGGCAGACGCTGTGGGAGCGCGCCGATGCGCGCATCACGCGATTTCAGCCGGCGAGCTGGGACCAGCCTGATCTCGCCGACTGGGAGCAATCCCTGGAGCGGACGATCGCGCGCTGCGCGACGCCGCCAGTGCTGGTCGCACACAGTCTCGCCTGCCTGCTGGTGGCGCATTGGGCCGCCCGCTTCTCCTCCGCGATTGCCGGCGCATTTCTGGTCGCAGTCCCCGATCCGGACGGCGCCAATTTTCCTGTCGAAGCCACATCGTTCAGACGGGTGCCGGATGGCTCGCTGCGCCTTCCCGCGCTGATCATCGCGAGCACGAATGATCCCTACGGCGCGCTCGAGGCGACACAGCGACGGGCGCGCGATTGGCGGTCCGGTCTCATCGTGGCGGGCGCACTCGGCCACATCAATGCCTCGAGCGGGCTCGGCGACTGGCCGCAGGGCCGTGCGTTACTGGACGCCTTTCGTGCGGGCCTTCAAAGATGACCGCGAGCAAGACAGCTTCTGTCAGCGCGTGCCTTTGCCCATCGCGCGCGCCGCAAGAGCGGCGAGCCTGGGGTGGCGACGCAGCCCTTGCGCGGCATGGTCGCGCCAGACGTAAGGCACGCCGCGCCAGGACAGCGCGACACTGACATCGGTCAGCGGCACCTGTTCGGCACCGAGGCGGCGCTTGTAATCCTGGTTGCCGATGCTGAGATCGAAGCGGCGCACGCCCTGCGCATGCAGCGTCTCCATGGTGCGTTCGGTCACGAGCAGCCCCGGAGAGAAGTTCGCCAAGGTCCTGCCGGTATGACTGATGCGCAGCAGGAAATAGGTCGCGCCGTATCTGACGCCGAGCGTGGTCGCAACGATACCCTTGTCGCAGAGCAGCGCCGAGACGACGGCATAGCCTTCAGCGACACCTTGCCGTGCCACCTCGCGATAGAAACCGGCGTGAACATCGTCGTTGAGAACGAACCGCTCGCCGAGCTGCCTCATCCGCTCCTCTTGCTGCACGTCCATCACGTCGAGGAATTCTCGCGCGCGCTCGACATCCGTGGCGATCTCGAACCGCGCGTTGCCAAGACGGCTGAAGACGCGCCAGCACCGTGGCAGTTGTAGACGCCTGAGCGACGCCCGATAGTCGGCATAGTCGTCGCCCACGAGCACGAGGTTGCCGTTGACCGAGCAGGATCCGATACGGCCGAGCGACACCAGCGGGTTGGGCTTGCCGCCGACATGAGCCGGCATCTTCTTCAGGCGCAACAGGTCGAAGCCGTCAGGCAGGGCGCGCAGGGCATTGACCAGGGCCACACCGATTGCGCGCGCGCCGGCAGCATCGAACGTCGCATCGCAGGCCAGGATCGGCGCGTTGTTGTCGGAGATGCCGAGATCGGCGAACTCGACGACACGGATGCCGCGCCTGACATGGCTCATCATCGGCACCACCGCGATGTCCCTGCCAGTCGCGGCGTCGGAGATCAATGCGATCAGCGGGGCGTGGTCGTGAAATGCCTCGTACCAGGCGCCGAGCCAGTAACCATGCTGGAAAGCGGTGCGATGGCCGGCATTCAGGCGCAAAGCGGCCTGCCGCCAGTCACGTATGAAATCGACGGCGATTTCCGACGTGCTGGACGATACCCGATCATCTGGTTGCTCGACGCTGAGAAACGTCATCCGCGGGGCATGCAGTTACTGAATGTTTCCAGATAGATTATGTTTTGCCGTAGATCACAAGTTGCGTTGCTGCTTATCGTTAAGCGGATACCACTTCCCTGTCCCTGCGACCGATGGACTGCTGCGACAAGCTGTCAGCGCCCGGGTTCCACCCGCTCGACGCATTGGAACCGCGCCAGGAAGTGCAGGCCGGCGGCGGCCAGCGCGAACATGAACCAGACCGGATTCTGCCGCTCGAGCAGGAAGGTTTCAGTCGTGCCGAAATACAGGCCGAACAGCCATATGGTCAGGAACAGCTTGCCCAGCGCGTTGCTGCGATTGTGGGCCTGGACCGCCTGAAAGTTGCGAAGCGGCGCGAGCACGAAGATGAGGACGACCAGCAGCAGGCCCGGCAGGCCGACGGTGATGGCGAGGTCGAGATAGCTGTTGTGGCTGTGCGCCGCGGTCACGGCCCATTCGGAGCCCTTGGCGGTCTGGCGCTCGGTCACATCGTCCCAGAACGCGGCATAGCCGTGGCCGACGATCGGCTTTTCGGCAACGGCTGCGAGCGCGAATTCCCAGATGTCGGAGCGGCCGGTGAAGGTGGGGTCGACCGGAAGCAGCCGCGTCACGGAGCTCAGCGCCGGGCTGAGGACGCTGCCGACCGTCAGCAGGTTCATCACGATCAGCGGTGCAAAGCAGATGATCCGCTTCAGCCACAGGCTGCGCGTGACGTAGACGAGCGAGGCCAGCACATAGATGGCAAGGCAAAGCACCGACGAGGTCTTGCCTCCGGTGAAGATCAGGAAGATGCCGGCAAGCAGCGCGATCGCTGGTCCCATCACGAACGAGCCGACCGCGGACAGGTAGATGCCGACGTAAACGAAAATGGTCATGACGGGCGAGGCGACGTTCTTGTGGCCAAAACTGCCGCGCCAGTCGCCGGCGAGCTGCGGCTCGGTGATGTCGAGTGCGGTATGGATGGAATATTGCGGCGCGAGGAAGACACCGAGATAGCACAGCGTCAGCAGCACCAGCGCGGCGCCGCCGAGGCACAGATTGAAGCTCCGCTGCGTCGGCGGCAGCAATGGCAGCAGCACGGCGAGCGACGTCACGCTGGCCGCGAGCGCGAAGCGCTGCATCGAAACGCCGCGGCTCTCCGAGAAAACGATGTTGATCAGCATCCAGCCGACGAGGCCGAGGTGCAATGGTGTCACCAGGCTCTTCAGCGAAGGCGCATCCGTGGCGGCGACGAACAGCACCGCGACCGCAGCCAGCAGGCCCCAGGAGATATAGCCGAGCGCCATGCGTCCACCGACGACCGTGGCGACGTCTTCACTGCGCAAATCGGGAAACGGATCGAGCGTCACCAGCACGAGCAGCAAAGCCGCCACCGCGAGGAGGCAGCGCGCCGCCTGCGCGGCATTCAGCCCGGCGAGCCCATAACGCAGGACGTGGCCGAGCGATCGGGCCTCGACGTCGGTCATGTCAGCGGCGCTGCGATCCATGGCTGAAGAATCTCTGAAGATCCAGGTCTTAGCCCATCCCCGTTAACCATCCGTCAACCAGCACGCCGGAGGTGGCGGACACCTTCTGCTGCTGCGCCACACTGCGCGCGATCTCGTAATATTGCAGCGCGCGCTGTTCCAGCGTGAGATTGTCGAGCACGAAGCCGCGCGGATCGAATGTATTGGCCGCGCAGCCGGCCCAGAAATCGTCCCAGCCCGCCGCGAACCCGGCAGTGTCAGCGAATTTGGCGCCGCAGCGATGATCCCAATACGGCACCGACGATACCGGCGCGAACTGCACGCGGTGCGGATAATAATCGGGGTCCCGCCACGGGCCGCCGGGATCCCAGGCGAATACCGGCACGCCGCACGACAGCGCCTGCTGATAGGCGATGCCCTGGCTCTCGTTCTGGCACAGGAAGATCATCGCGCGGCAACGCGCCAGCGCGTCCTGATAGTCTTCTTCCTTGTAGCTGCCGTAACGCAGCTCCGTGAACGAGCGTCCCTCCCTGCGCAAACGCGCGCGGACGGGCTCGATCAGATCAGGCGCATAGCGCTCGCGGTCCCAATGGACCTTGTCGTAGATCAGCACGTCGACGGTCTTTTGCGAGGCGCGCGACGGCGCCCAGAGATCCGTGTCGATGCCGACCGGCCAGGCCTCGGTGTCCGGCCAATGCGGCCGGTACATGTCGGCATACCATGGGCCGGGCACCACGACCTTCTTCACCGGCAGACGCTTGAACAGATTAGGATCGTCCAGCGGATGATTGTGGGCGGCGACCCCGAGCAGGATCGGGTTCTTCCACGCGAACTTGTCGAGCAGGAAGGTGCGGCCGATGATGCAGGCGACTTCCTCGGGATGCTGCGCGATATGCCTGTAATCGTTGACGCGATAGCGGATATCGAGCCGGTCGAGCCCTGCGCAGAGATTGAGGAACACACGCAGCTGGCCGCTCATGCGCGGCTCGCCGAACAGCATGCGGCGCCCCATGCGCCGCAGATGCCGGTCGCCGGGAAACCAGCGATCGTCCTTGTCCTCGTAGAAAAGGTTGAGGACCATGTCGTCGGGATCGTAGTCGAATGTCTTTGCGGGCACTTCAGTCCATCCGCGGCAGCAAGATGCGTATTCTCGCATGGGACCGGCTGCCGCACGCGTCCAACTTTGCGACAGGCTTAATGCCATCGGCTTAACGCTAATTGACGAAACCAGCCTCGCGCAGGCCTTGCCGGAAACGATTTGGCCATAATGCGAGTATCATCCGCAGCGGCCGAGAATGCGAATGCTGGCATTTGCCAGCCCGGCAGATGTGCGCTGGTTAATGGACCCTTAAGAGCGAGCCGCAGCTTGATTACCGCTGACGACCTTCTCGATCTACCGACCGCGCCGCCCATCGCGCCAGGCGTGCACGACCCGTTGCCGGTCAGATCGATTGCCTCGGTGTCGGTCGTCATTCCCGCCAAGAACGTTGCGGCCTATATCGGCGAAACCATCGCGAGCGCGCTCGCGCAGGACGAGGTCACCGAGGTGATCGTCGTGGACGACGGCTCAACCGACGACACCATCGCAATCGTCCGCGCCGTGGCCGACCCCCGGCTGCACCTCATGACCAACGATTCGGCCGGCGTATCGGCCGCGCGCAATCTCGGCGCGCGACATGCGAGCGGCGACTGGCTCCTCTTCCTCGACGCCGACGACTGCCTGCGTTCCGGCGCGGTGGCGGCCTTGCTGGCCGCAGCGCGGCGTGCTCCCCGCGCCGTTCTGGTCTACGGCGACTACAACACGATCGATAGCCAGGGCCGGCAGATCGGCCGGCGCGAGTTGCTGAAGGGGCGCCGCAAGCCGTCCGGCGACGTGCTGGCGCGCCTCGCCGGCGGCAACTTCATCGTCAATGGCGGCATCGCGATCACGCGTGCAGAGGCCTTCCGCGCCGTCGGCGGCTTCGACGTCGGGCTCAGATATTGCGAGGATTGGCACTGCTGGTGCCGCCTTGCCGCTATCGGCGAGTTCGCGTTCGCACCAAAGCTCCTGCTCGACTATCGCCTGCACACGGCCAACACCATGAACGCAGCACTTCGGACGCCGCAGGATTTCTTTCCCGCCATCGCGCGGATCTTCGACGACGGGTTGATCCTGTCGAGACTGCCCGAGGGCTCCGCGGCCGGACTGCGCCAGGCCGCCGAGATTCATCTCGTCACCTATTCGGCGATGCAGGCGGTCCGCTTCGGCCGGTATCGCGAAGCCTTCGCGTATCTCGGAATGGTCGGGCGGCGGTCGCTCAAGTCCCTGCCGCGCTCCGCGCTCAGGGTCGCCCTCACCTGCTTCGGCATCTAGCCGGACACGATCTTCGAGGCCTCGTATGGCTTCGGATCGAAACCGAAGGCTGCGAGCGCAGCACCAAATGCCACCATCACCGGATGCATCGCGACGACGACCTTCGACGTCGGCAGCAGCCGGGCCCCGCGCAGCAGCGACAGCGGCAGCCGGCCGAGCATCTGCGCGAAGACCCGCACCCGCGCCGTCACGCCTCGCGCAGCCTTGTACTGCACGCGATAATTGATCGCACCGATGCGCAGGCCGCGCTTTGCGATCCAGCCGGAGCTGGTGCGGCTTTGCGGCACGGTCTCGGTGATGACGGCCTCCGCCGTCCAGTGGAAGACCATACCGGCATCGCGGCAGCGCACGAAGAAATCGCAGTCGCCGCCGCCGAGGAAATTGAATCGCAGATCGAAGGCCGGGCTTTCGAGCCGGTCGAACGCCGCGCGCGTGATCAGGCAATTGCCGCAGCCATAGATCAGCGGCACCGCGCCGGTGTAGTCGTAGGCCGGACAGAAGGCGGGATGACGCGAAAGCCAAGGCTTGCTGTCATCATCGAAGACCGGCAGCACCGGTCCGCCGACCACGTCGGCGCCCGTCGCCTCCGCGGTGCGAACCATCAACTCGAGCCAGTCGCTTGATGCGATCTCGTCGTCGTCGATCATCAGGAACCGGGTCGCGGCCGGAAACAGCGCCTGCGCCGTCTCGAAGGCGGCGTTGATCGCCTGACAATTGCCCTGACGCTGCTCGACCAGGCAGATGCCCTGGAGCCGGCCGTCGGCGAGAAACTCTGCGGCGACCGGCGCGCTCTCGCGCTTGGCGGCGTCGTTCTCGACCATCACCACCGCGAAGGAGCGCGGGGTCCGCTGGTTCACCAGCGAGTCCAGCGTCAGCCGCAGATGCTGCGGGCGGCGGAAGCAGGGAATGCAGACGACGATGCCGACCGACAGATCGATGACACGGGAGCTCGCCGCGATCTCCCGGTTGGGATCGCGCACGGCATCCGAGATCCGGCTGGCGGACAGGTCTGTCGGGATCAATGTCATGGCGTTCTAGTTGCCCGAGATATGTTGAAAAAGCCCTGCATGCATCGGCGCCGTCCCGCGACGGCACAGTACCGCGAAACAGATGCGTGCCAAAGCGGACAGAAGGCTCGAGACGCGAAACGGTGCTTTCGTGCGGATCCGCCGATAATGCAGCCTTGCCGCCATACGCTTAACCGCTCTCACGTGTTTTCCCTGCAAATCCATGCGCGCGTGGTACTGCAATTCGCGGTCCAACGTCCGCCGACGCTGCGATGCGGAGAATGCCGTAGTTAACGCCCATGCGCATTAACCCGACCGTAAGCACCGCGACCGGTGAAGCGGGGCGGCATCAGATTTGCTCTTCGGGCCTACGAGATTTTTCCTGTAAATTTGAATCGAACAAGCGCGGTCAGAAAATATGAACAAGCAAGCCACGATCGATTTCGCGACAGCCACGGCGATCAACGCCCCCGCGGCCACTGCACACACCCAGGCACTGCTCGATCTGGTCCCCGGCGAAGCCCGCGACAGCCTGCTCGCCGTTCACGACTTGCTGCGCCGCGAACTGCCGCAGGGCCGGCTCGCCACCTATGAAGCCGGCGGCGGCTCGTGCAGCTTTCTGCCGACTGAATTGCTGAGCCGCAGCCACGTCACCGTCGTCGACATCGACGAGGACCAGGTCAAGAACAACAATTATGCGGACGAGGCAATTCTCGGCGACGTGCAGACCTACCGCTCCACGCCCGAGAGCTTTGATCTCGTGATTTGCTACAACGTGATCGAGCATCTTCCCGATGTCGAAGCTGCGCTGCTGAATTTCCGCGACGCGCTCAAGCGCGGCGGGATGATCCTGATCGGCGCGCCCAATCCGCGCTCGCTGTCCGGCGTCGTCACCAAATACTCGCCACACTGGTTTCACGTCTGGTTCTATCGGCACATCCGCGGCATCAAGAATGCCGGCCAGCCGGGCGAGCCGCCCTTCCCGACCTTCTTTCATCCGCTGGTGACGCTGCCGCGGCTCGAAGCATTCGCGCACGCCAACGGCCTCGAGATGGTCTACCGCCGCGAGGTCGAGAGCCCGCGCTATCCCGAGATGCGCCGGCGCAAGCCGCTGTTTGCCGCCCTGGTCGACGCCGGCGCCGTCGTGCTGAACGCCGTGCTGCCGCGCGGGACCGACGTCCGCCGCGGCGATTATCACGTCATCCTGCGAAAAAGCTGACAATGCGCGCGCAGCTCGTCGAACGAGAAGCGAAGTTTCGCGGCCTCGCTGCGCGCGGTAACGAACCGTTAATCTCTGGGAGGCCTCAGCGTCACTGGGACGCGTCGAACAGTGGCATGCGCTTAAACGCTTTGTTTGCCATTTCGGTGAATAGTCCCTCAATGAGTATGGTTAATTTTCCCTGTTGCGTTGATTGGGCGCCTATATCCCGGGTGCGTGGCGTAAAGCGAAGAGTAACCCCTCAGCCCGCGGCAGCTGGAATGGAAGCTGGGGATCATGCTTGACTATAGCCAGCCGATCGATCGGGCCAGACCGGAGGGCCCGCAGCAAAGGCTCGAAGCCGGCTTCAACGTGCTGGAGCTGGTCAATTTGCTTTGGCGGCGCAAGATCGCGATTGCGGCTGCCGCCCTGCTCGGCGCGACGCTTGCGGTCACAGCCGGCAAGAGCCTGACGCCCCGCTACACAGCCACGTCCCAGCTCTATGTCGACCCGCGCGAGCTTCAGCTCGTCGATCGCGAGCTCACCCCGCGCGCGCAGGACGTCTCCGGCATGTCCATGGTGGTGGAGAGCCAGGCGCGCCTGATCACCTCCAACGGCGTGCTGCTCCAGGTGATCCAGCAGGCCGGCCTCGACAAGGATCCCGAATTCGGCGGCGGCGGCGATACCAGGACGCTGATGTCGTCGCTGCTCGGCCTGATTGGCCTTCAACCCCGCGCGCCGTCCGCTGTTGATACGAAGGAAGTGCAGCTTGCGGCGCTTGACGCGCTGAACCGGCACATCACGATCCGCAAGACCGAGAAGAGCTTCATCGTCGACATCGAGGTCTGGTCGACCGATCCGGCCAAGGCGGCGATGCTCGCCAACACGCTGACCAACGTTTATCTCGCGGATTCGCGCAATTCACAAGCGCTGGCGGCCCGGCGTGCGACCAGCGACCTGTCCGGCCGCCTCAAGGAGCTGCGCGAGCGACTGCGCAACGCCGAGACCGCGCTTGCGACCTACAAGGCCCAGAACAATTTCGTCGGCACCCAGGACGCGCTGATCAGCGACCAGCAGCTCTCCGCCAGCAACCAGCGGCTTTCCGCGGCCCGCGCGGCGACGATGGACGCGCAAGCCCGGCTCGACCAGATCGAGGCGAGCCGGCGCACGGCGGCCGATGCCGGCGCGAATCCCGAAGCGCTGCAATCGCCGACAATCGCGAATTTGCGCGCGCAATATGCCGATGCCCGCAAGAAATATGCGGAGCAGACCGGCGAGCTCGGCCCGCGCCATCCGGCGCTGCGCCAGACCGAGAAGCAGGTCGAGGATCTCAAGCGCACCATCAGCGAGGAGATCGATCGCTTCGCCCAGTCGGCCAAGAACGATCTGACGCGGGCCCGCGATTACGAGGCTTCGCTGAACCGGGCGCTGGAAGCGCAGAAGCGGCAGAGCGTGCAGCTCAGCCAGGCCGCCGTGCGCCTGCGCGAGCTCGAACGCGAAGCCGATGCCAGCCGCGACGTCTATCAGTCCTTCCTCAAGCGCTCGCGCGAGACCGAGGAGCAGGAGACACTCAACACCTCGGCGGCCCGCGTCGTCGGCGAAGCCACGGTGCCGCAGCGGCGCTCGTTCCCGCCGGCGATGAGCCTGTTCGCCATGATCGGCTTCGTCTTCGGTGCGATCGCGGCTTCAAGCTGGTTCGTCGCAGCCGAGCTGCTGTTTGCCGGCGCACCCACGCCGGCCCGCCGTGAGCGCAACGCAGCGCCGCAGGCTCCCCGGGCTCCAGAAACTTCGCGGGCTCCGGAGATCACCCGGCCTCAACAGGTTTCGCGATCTCCGGAAGTTGCCCAGGCTCCCCCTGAACCTGCCGCACCACCGCTGCAACCCGCGATGGTCGAAAGGCCCCTGATCGAAAAGCCGCTGATCGCGCGCCTCCAGGAGGCCGACGTCATCCATACGCTCGGCGCCATTCTCGCCACCGGCGGCGGCGTCGACCTGACACGGCTGGGCTGGCCGACGCTGCGGCCCGGCTTCCCCCTCACGAGCCTGCTCAACGCCTGGCGTGACATGCGCGCAGCCGTGGCCCGGCGCGCCGGCGGCAAGGCGATGCCTGTGGTCGCGCTGCTCGGTGCCGGCGACACCGTTGGGCGCAGCATGACCGCGCTGAATTTCGCGCTCGCAGCCGCGCGCGACGGCGCCCGCGTGCTGATGATCGATGCCGACCATCAGGCACATTCGCTCTCGAACAAGGTCAATCGTTCCGGCAAGAGCGAGCCGAGCGCACGCGGCTGGCTCTCGATCGGCAGCAAGGCCGCGCGCGAGATCAAGACGGTCAACGGCATCTCGGTGCTGCCGGCTGCCGAAGGCGACGCCGGCAAGGCGGCTGAGGCCATCCGCAAGGCGATTGCACAGGCGCGCGCCGCAGGCGGCTACGACCTCGTGATCCTCGACGGCCCCGCAATGCCGCTTTCGGCCGGCGCCCGCAAGCTGCTCGATGACACCGATGCGCTGGTGGCAGTGCTCCCGACCGGCCTCGACATCAATGACGGCCTCGAAGAAATCTTGAGCACGCTCGGCCGCGCCGAGCGCAAGCTCGTTGGCGTCGTGCTCGACGAGCTGACCCCAGCAACCCAAGCGCGCCAACGAGGCAGACAATATGCTTGAGCGCCGCGTCAACCTGGACGGCCGGGCGGCAACCGCCGACGTGCCGCGCATCACCATCGGCGGCCTTCGCATGGCCGCGCTCGACATGGAAGCCACCGCCGATTTCATGATCGAGGCCACCGATCCGCAACACCGCATCGGCCGTCCGCTGCATCTGACCTCGGCCAATGGCGAGGTGCTGGCGCGCTGCTCGACCGAACCGGAGACCGAACGACTGTTTCGCGGCGCCGATCTGATCAACGCCGATGGCCAGCCGCTGGTGGCGGCCTCAAGACTGCAATCCTGGTTTCCGCTGCCCGAACGCGTCGCGACCACCGACCTGTTTCACGTCGTCGCACGCAAAGCCGAAGCGCTTGGCCGCACCTTCTACATGTTCGGCGCCAGCGAGGCCGAGAACGCCGCTGCGGTCGAGAACGTCCAAAAGATGTATCCAAACCTCAAGATCGTCGGGCATAGCCACGGCTACCTGCGCGGCGATGCCCTGCGCGCGAAGGTCGAGGAAATCAACGCGCTCGCGCCCGATTACCTCTGGGTCGCGCTCGGTGTGCCCAACGAGCAGGCATTCGTTGAGGAATACATGCCGCTGATGACCAATGTTGGCGTTATCAAGACATCCGGCGGGTTGTTCAACTTTTTATCGGGCAGCCGATCCCGCGCGCCGCGATGGATGCAGAAAATCGGGTTGGAATGGGCCTGGCGCACCATGCTCGAGCCACGACGCCTGCTCTGGCGCTATTTGACCACCAACCCCCGCGCGCTCTATCTTCTCTTCAGCCGCAATCGGCCGCTTCGTTAAGAGAGAAGAGCAGAAGACGACATGACTGACCGACCGACTGTCCTCGTTACAGGGGGCGCAGGCTATATTGGCTCGCATGCCTGCCGCGCACTGACCGCCGCCGGCTATCAGCCCGTCGTTTATGACAATCTCTCGACAGGGCATCGCAGTTTCGTGGCCGGCCCGCTGGTGACGGGCGATCTGCTCGACGGTGCGGCGCTGGCGCGCGCCTTCGCCGAGCACAAGGTCACGGCGGTGATGCATTTCGCGGCGGCGAGCCTCGTCGGCGAGTCCATGACCGACCCGCAGAAATATTACATCAACAACGTCCAGGGCACGCTGTCGCTGCTGCAGGCGATGCGAAATGCGGGTTGCCAGCGCATCGTGTTCTCCTCGACCGGCGCCGTCTACGGCAACGCCGATTCCAAGGAGCTGCCGGAAGATTTTCCCTGCGCGCCGATCAATCCCTATGGTGCGTCGAAATGGATGATCGAGCGCATGCTCGCCGATTATCGCGCAGCCTACGGCTTTGGCGCGTTCTGCCTGCGCTATTTCAACGCCAGCGGCGCCGACCCGGCCGGCGGCATCGGCGAGCTGCGTGACAACGAGACCCATCTCATTCCGCGCGCCATGATGGCGCTGCAAGGCCATGTCGATTTCGCCGTGTTCGGCGACGATTACGATACGCCCGACGGCACCGCGATCCGCGACTATATCCATGTCACCGACCTTGCCGCCGCGCATGTCGCCGCATTGAAGCTTCTGGAAACGGGACATGCCGGCGGCAGCTTCAATCTCGGCACCGGCTCCGGCTTCTCGGTGCGCGAGATCCTCAACGCCATCAGGCAGGAGACCGGGCGCGAGGTGCCGCACACCATGAAGCCGCGCCGCGCCGGCGATCCCACTTACCTCGTCGCCGACGCCTCCGCCGCGCGAAAAGTGCTGAACTTCGTGCCGCGTCACTCCGACCTCGCCACGGTGATCCGGACCGCCTGGGCCTGGCACCAGAAGGCGCATCCGCTGAGGGCACGTTAAGCAACCGTAACATCCGTACCTTGCCTGCCGTGCCTCCAAACGGCTAGAATGGGCCTTCGCTGCCGCCGTTGGCGTATCGCCGACGGCCGCATTTTCGGGCATCGCCGACGATGAGGTCGGGATGCATGGCTCGGCCGATTTGCGCGAGCCGATTTTTTCCGAGCGTCAAGGCCACGATCGAATTCGCGTGACGGCCTGTCATCACGCGCGGATTCCGGGAGTACCGACCGCATGCATCAGGCTGCACGCCTAGAGTTCGAGCGCGTGATGGATGAGTTCGTCCGCTGGCATGTCGTGCCGGAAGACGAGCGCTCGCCCGCGCCTGCCTGGTGGTGGGGACCCGCCATGACAGTGGTCGACGACCAGGAACCGATGAGCCGCGCCTGGTGCGTCGAGCTCGGGTTGAACGAAGGCACGAGCTTCGCCGATGGCGCGCGCACGATTCTGGCGCTGTTCGTCGAGCAGACTTCGCTGACGGGACCGCAGGATTTTCCGAGCAAGGCAGAAGGCGCCGACCACGAGGTCCGCGAGCTGCATCCGCAGCCGCTAGATGACAGCGCGTTTCAGCCGTAGCGCCACGGCTTCGGCCACCGCGCGATCCGGCTCTGGCTCGGGCTGAAGCGGCGGTGCGACCGGCAGAGCCATCGGCCGCAGCAGCTCGGCCATCTGCTTCGCCGGCACCGGCTTGGAGATCAGGAAACCCTGCATCTCGTCGCAGCCATGGCTGCGCAGGAACGCTTCCTGCTCGGTGTTCTCGACGCCCTCGGCGACCACGGTCATGCCGAGCGCCTTGCCCATGCTGATGATCGCCTGCGCGATCGCCTGATCTTCCGAATCCTGCGGCAAGTCGCGCACGAAGGAGCGGTCGATCTTGATGGTGTCGATCGGAAAATGCTTCATCAGCGACATCGACGAATAGCCGGTGCCGAAATCGTCGATGGCAAGCCGGATGCCGCGGCTCTGGATGGCGTCGAGCACCTTCAGCGCGCGCCCGACATTGCGCATCATCATGCTCTCGGTGACCTCGAGCTGGAGCAGCACCGGCGACATGCCGGAGGCCGCCAGCGCTTCGTCGACGTCCTGCAACAGATGCTCGTCGACAAACTGCCGTGGCGACAGATTGACCGCCATCGACACCGGCAAGAGGCCGCGGCGCTGCCAGGCCATGGCCTGCGCGCAGGCTTCCTTCACCACCCAGCGGCCGATCGGCACGATCAGCCCGGTTTCCTCCGCAAGCGGAATGAACTGCGCCGGCGAGATGCTGCCGAGATCCGGGTGCGTCCAGCGCAGCAGCGCTTCCACGCCGGTGATCTGGCTGGTCTCCATGTCCACCTTGGGCTGGTAGTTCAGGGAGAACTGCTCGCGCTCCAGCGCCCGGCGCAGCGCGCTCTCGAGCGAGAGCCGTTCGATCGACTGCGTCTTCACTTCCTTGGAGAAGAAGCGATAGCCGTTCTTGCCGTCTTCCTTGGCGAGATACATCGCCATGTCGGCGTTCTTGGTCAGCGTCTGCGCATCGGAGCCGTTGGCCGGATACATCGCGATGCCGATCGAGGCCGTGGTGTGGCACTCGTGACCGGCCAGCTCCATCGGCTCGGCGAGCGCCGCGAGCAACCCGGCCGAGATCCGCTGGACGTCGTCGAGATCGCCGCACCGGTCGAGGATCACCACGAATTCGTCGCCGCCGAGGCGCGCGACCACGTCGCTTGCCCGCAGCGCGCTGCGGAGCCGGGTCGCGACTTCGAGCAGCAGCAAATCGCCAGCCTCATGGCCGAGCGAATCGTTGATGACCTTGAAGCGGTCGAGATCGATGAACAGCACCGCAAAACGGTGATCGTGGCGTTGCGCTTCGCCGATCGCCTCGCGCAGCAGCGCGTTGAAGGTCTCGCGGTTCGGCAAATCGGTGAGGCTGTCGTGCGAAGCGAGATACTCGATCCGCTCGTCGGCCTCGTTCTTCTCGTCGGCGCGATCGAAATTCTCCATCGCAAACGAGACGTTATCGGCGAGGCGTTGCAACAACTCGACGAACTCAGTCGTGAAGGTGTTCTCCTCGATCGACATGTAGATCATGACGCCGACAGCCTTGTCGTGCGTGATCAGCGGGAACGCCGCGCCGGAGCGCGCGCCGTCGCCTTGCAGCACCGCATGAAAGGCGCTCACACGGCTGTCATTGACGTAATCGTTGCTGACACAGGGCTGCCGGATGCGGAACGCCGTGCCGCTCATGCCGCGGCCCTCGGGCCGGTCGGCGTTGATGGAGAGACGAACGTTTCGCGTGGTCTCGGCGGACGGCCCCGCGGCCGCGACGATCGCGAGCTGATCGCTGTCGGCGCTGGCCAGCGCAATGGTCGTGGAGGTGAACTTGCCGCCGGTGGAGGCGGCCTGGCACACCAGCTCGAACAGCTCGGTGCGCGACTTCGCGCGCACGATCGCTTCATTGGTGGCGCTCAGCGCCGCGAACATCCGCGTCAGGCGCTCCTTCTGGGCCTCGGCCCGGGCCCGCTCCTCGGCCCGGTCGAATTTGTCGAGTGCAAAGGAGACGTTCTCCGCCAAGCGACCGAGCAACTGGATCAGGTCAGGCGTGAACGTGCCGCGCTCCTGCGAATTGAAGAGGAAGACGCCTTCGACGCGGTCGCCGTTGAGCAGCGGCAACGCCGCGGAAGATCCGATGCCGTTGCGGCGGGCGTTGGCCTGCCAGGGCTTGATCCGGTCGTCGGACAGCACGTCGTTGCTGATGCAGGGTTGGCGCGTCCGGAACGCGGTTCCGGTCAATCCCCGTCCTTCGGGCACCTGGTCGGACGTGGAGAACTTGAAGTTGCGGACAGTATCCGAGTTCGGGCCGTAGCAGGCGACGACGCGGAGCAGTTCGGCGTCGTGATCGACCAGCGCAATGTTGGCCGAGGTGAACTTGGCGCCCTTCGCGGTCGCTTCGCAAACGAGGTCGAACAGCTCGGCCCGCGAATGCGCGCGCAGGATCGCCTCATTGGTCGCGCTGAGCGCCGCATACATGCGCGCCAGGCGCTCCTCCTCCTCGGCGATCCGGGCCTTCTCGGCTTCACGGTCGAAATTGTCGATGGCGAAGCAGACGTTCTCGGCGATGCGCAGCATCAGCGCGACGATCTCCTCGTCCTTCGCCCAGGACTGGCTGAGGAAGGCGAGGATGACGCCGACGCTTTCACCGCGCCTGATCAGAGGCGCCGCGACGCATGCGGCAACGCCGGTGTTGGTATTGGCCTGCTCCCACGGCGTTCCCCTGGTGCGGCGCGCGAGATCGCGTTCGACCCAGGGCTTCTGCGTCCGGAACACCTCGCCGGAAATGCCGCGACCGTAGGGATTCTCGGCATCGACGGAGTAACGGGTCCGGGCCACGATCTCCAGATTCTCGCCGCTGCCGGCGACAGGCTTCAGCCAATGCGAGTCCGGCTCCTTGAGCAGAACGAAGGTTGCGAGCGATTTGCCGCCGTGCACGGAGGCATCGCACACCAATTGGTAGAGTTCCTGCTCGGTCTTGGCGCGCAGGATGGCCTCGTTGGTCGCGCTGAGCGCGCTGAACATGCGGTTCAGGCGCCGCGTCGCGCGCTCGCCGGTCTGCCGCGCGGTCTCGCGCGCGAAATTGTCCAGGGCATAGGAAATGTTGGCCGACATGCGCTCGAACAGCGACACCATCTGCTCGTTGAGCGAACCGGCCTCGCGGCGGGTCACGTACAGCACGCCGACGCTCTTGCCGTTGCACAGCAGCGGCAGCGCCGCAGCCGCGCCGATCTCGGCCCTGGCGGCGCCCTCGCGCCACGCCAGCGAGCGCGGATCGTTCAGATAGTCGTTGCTCACGCACAGCTTCTGATCGCGAAATGCTTCGCCGCCGACGCCAGAGCCTTCCGGCGTGCCGGCGTCCGTGGTGATCTCGATCGAGCGCAGCCGCGGGATATCGTCGCCGCAACCGGCCGCAAAGCGCAGCCGACCGCCGTCCGGTCCCACCAGGAATACGGCCACGGCCAAAAAATCCCCGCTCGAAAACCCGGCGTCGCAGACCTTCTGGTACAGCTCGTCCGGCGATTTCGCGTAGAGGATCGCTTCGTTGATGGCGCTCAACGCCGCAAAGGTGCGCGCGAGTGTCGTCGGCACGATCTCAACTCCCGGGCATTTCTGCCGATTTCTCCCGGGTACCTTTATGAAGGGACACCGCCTAAATGGTCGTTATTGCGCGCCGCAAACCCTCGATCAGAGTGAACGAGCTGCGAACGACAGGCGCCAAACTATCGGGAATGCCGCAGCACGGGAGGAATCTTCGACCAAAGGCGCGCTCTGTTTACGAATTTGCAGCCCTGTGTTGGTTTACGGGAGATTGATATCGCTGCCGCGCTTTGAGACGATGGCACCCAACAAGCAGCTCGTTAAGGGCACAATGCCGGGGAAACGCCATGCCCATCGTCAAGGCCGACCGCCTCACGCGCATCAGCGCCGCGCTGCTCCGCGCCGCCGGAGCTTCCGAGGAAGAGGCAGATGCCGTCGCAATCGGCTGCGTCAACGCCAATCTCGCCGGCCACGACTCTCACGGCGTAATCGCGGTTCCCACCTATATCGACCGCATCAAGGCCGGACACATAGTCCCCGGCGCGACATGGTCCATCGTCCAGGAATCGCCGACCACGACCGTGATCGACGGCCATTGGGGTTTTGGTTTCCACGTCAACGCCAAGGCGATGGCGCTGACGATCGAGAAGGCGAGGACGGCCAATGTCGCCGCCTGCACCGTGTTCCGGCAGAGCCATGTCGGCCGCCTCGCCGCCTATCCGCTGATGGCGATGCGCGAAGGCATGATCGGGATCGCCACGGCGGATTCCGGCCGCTCGCCGAAGCACGTGGCGCCGTTCGGGGGCAAGGAGCCGCGGCTCGGTACCAACCCGATCTCGATCGCGGTGCCGTCCGATCTCGAGGCGCCGTTCTATCTGGACATGGCGACCTCGGCGGTTGCGGCCGGAAAAATCCAGCTCGCGGTCGCCCGCGGCGAGGAGATCCCGACGGGGTGGATCATCGATGCCGAGGGACGGCACACCACCGATCCCACGCAATACCGCAAGGGCGGCGCGCTGCTGCCGCTCGGCGGCACCGAGGGCTACAAGGGCAGCGGCCTCGCCGCGATGGTCGAGGTGTTATGCGGCCTGCTCACCGGCTTGGGATTCGGCGTCGAGCCGACCGGGCGGCATAATGACGGTTGCTTCATGGCGGTGTTCAACGTCGCCGCCTTCCGCCCGCTGCAAGAGTTCAAGCGCGAGGTCGCGGAATTCGCGCAGTACCTGAAATCGACGCCGCCCTCCGAGGGCAGCAAGGGCGTCTATTATCCCGGCGAGATCGAGGGTTTCCGCGAGCAGCAGCGCCTGCGCGACGGCATCGAGATCGAGGATGCGACCTGGGAGAAGCTACGCACCCTGGCGCGGGACTACAGGCTCGACACCGTCCTCGATCTGGCCTGACGGCATCAGGAGAACAGCATGACACGGCAGATGGTACTGGTCGGCTTCCTTCAGGCGCAGAACTGCACGAACTTACCGAGCTCCTGGCGGCATCCCGACTCGCGCGACGATTCGATGTCGGCGGATTACTATCAGGAGATCGCCAGGATTCTCGAAGCCGGCAAATTCCACATGGCGTTCTTCGACGATCGCCTGGCGATGCCGGATCGCTACGGCAACGACCACGCCCACACCGTCGAATACGGCATCCGCTGCGTGAAGATGGACCCGCTGATCGTGCTGACCACGATGGGCCTGGTCACCGACAAACTCGGCCTTGGCTCGACCTGCTCGACGACGTACTACGAGCCCTTCGATCTCGCGCGCCGCTTCGCGACACTCGATTTGATGTCGGGCGGGCGCGCGGGGTGGAACGTCGTCACCTCGCTCAATGACGGCGAAGCCCTCAACATGGGGCGCGACTCCCATCCAGAACACGATTCCCGCTACGACAAGGCCGACGAATTCATGGAGGTCGTGCTCGGCCATTGGGACACCTGGGAAGACGGCGCCCTGATCATTGACAAGACAAGCGGCCGCTTTGCCGATCCAAGCAAGGTGAAGCGGCTCGATCACAAGGGAGCGGCCTTCAAGTCCCGCGGCCCGTTCACCGTGCCGCGCTCACAACAGGGCCATCCCGTGATCATCCAGGCCGGCGCATCCGGCCGCGGCCAGCGCTTTGCCGGCCGATGGGGCGAGGTAATCTTCACCGCTGCGCGCAACCTCGCTGCCGCCAAGGAGGGTTATGCTTCCGTGCGCAACGAAGCGGCCAAGGCAGGCCGCGATCCCGACCAGATGTTCCTCTGCAATCTGACGACGCCGGTTTGCGCCGCCACGAAAGCCGAGGCCGAGGACAAGATGGCGCTGATCAACAAGCTGCCGCTCGAGATCGACGCACTGTCGCTGCTTGCGGAAGCGCTCAATTACGATTTCGCCGCCAAGGATCTCGACGCGCCGCTGACCACGGATGAACTGAAGAGCATGCAGGGCATCTTGGGCATCCGCGACGGCGTGCTGAAGAACTCGGGCAAGAGCAATCCGAGCGCGCGCGACTTCGTCACCTTCTCCGGCCGCGGCCAGGTGCATGACGCCATGGTCGGGGGCCCCAAGGAGATCGCGGACAAGTTAGAGGAGATGTTCGTCGCGCGCGGCTGCGACGGCTTTGTCATCGCCGCGACTTATGTGCCCGGTTCCTACGCCGATTTCGTGCAGCATATCGTGCCGGAGTTGCAGCGCCGCGGCTTGTTCCAGAAAGAATACCGCGGCAAGACATTGCGGGAAAATCTCGGGCTCAAACGGCCCGCGGCCGGCGCCTGGAAGGTGCAGCCGCGCGACGCCGCAGAATAACAACGAGGACACACCATGCGCTGGCTGAAATTTACCGCCTCGGACAAGACGTCCTGGGGGATTGTCGGAGGCGACCAGGTGATCGCGGTCGACGGCGATCCCTTTGGCGAATGGCAGCGCACCTCGCGCACGCATCCCCTGGCCCAGGTCAAGATCGAGCTGCCGCTGATCCCGCGCACCTTCTACTGCGTCGGCCTGAACTATCTAAAACACCTGAAGGAAGCCGCCGACAAGCGCGGCGAAGTACCGGCTGTGCCTGACCGGCCCGAGATCGGCTATCGCGCGCAGAACGCGCTGATCGCGCACGAAGAGGAGGTCGTGATCCCCTCATTCGCGACGGACAAGATCCACTATGAGGGCGAGCTCGTCGTCGTCATCGGCAAGAAGGTGAAGCATCTCACCAAACAGAACGCAATGGAGTGCGTGTTCGGCTACACCATCGGCAACGACGTCAGCGAGCGCAGCTGGCAGAAGGCCGATCGCAGCCTGTGGCGCTCGAAGAACGCCGACACATTCAAGCCGATGGGTCCGTGGATCGAGACCGAGGCCGATCTTGCCAAGATGCAGACCATCGTCCGCGTCAACGGCAAGGAAACCAACCGCTTCGCGACCGCCGACATGATCTTTGGCGTGGTGCCGTTCCTGGTGGAGCTGACGAAGTATTTTACGCTATGGCCCGGCGATGTGATCTGGATGGGTACGGATGGCGCCTCGCCGGATATCAAGCACGGCGATGTCGTGGAGATCGACATCAGCGGTGTCGGGACACTGCGAAATCGCTTCGTACGGGAGCAGCGGCAGGACATCAACTTGCGGCGCGGCCCTTCACATGGTCGATAAAGGCCCGCAGCTTCGGCATGATTTGCCGGTGGCCGGGATAGTACAGGAACACACCCGGCGTCATCGGTGCGAATGGCTCCAGTACGTGGACAAGCTTTCCGGCCGCCATGGCGCCGGTGGCCAGCGGCGCGGGTACTTGCGCGAGGCCCACACCTTCGACCGCGGCGCCCAGCATGGTGGGAAAGTCGTAGGCAATGAAAGGTCCTGAAACGGCAATCTCGATCGAACGGCCGTTGTCGTTGAGCGACCATGACGCGAGCGCACCGCTCGATCGTCGCAATCGCAAGCACGCGTGCTCTCGCAGATCGTCCGGACGCTCGGGCCGGCCGCGGCGGGCGAGGTAGGCCGGGCTGCCGACGATGATAAGAGGCAGGGGCTTCGTCAGCCGCACGGCAACCATGTCGGGGGTGATGAACTGGCCCATCCTGATGCCGGCGTCAAAACCTCCGGCTGCGAGATCGACCATCTCTTCGCTTGCGGCAAGCTCCACCTCGATCTCGGGAAACGCCTGGCAGAACGAGGCGACCAACGGCTCCAACAGGATCGGCACGACCGAGCGCGGTACGGTGAGACGCAGGAGCCCAGCCGGCCGCTGTCCGAGCTCACGCGCCGCCCCGCTTGCCGCGACGAGTTCTTCGAAGGCTGGTCTTGCGCGCGCAAGGAATCTTTCGCCGGCTTCAGTCAGACCGACGCTGCGGGTCGTGCGGATAAAGAGCGCGGCACCGACGCGCGCCTCGAGCGCTCGTATCGCCTGACTGATGGCCGACGGCGTTACCCCGAGCTGCGATGCGGCACGGCGGAAACTGCGGTGCTGCGCGACACTCAGAAACGCCTCCACGCCGTCGAGCGCACCGTGCCGGACTGTGAAGTTCTGCTTCATAGCCCATCAACATTATCGCGAATAGTCGCTCGCGGAAAGCGGCCTTACATCCGAATTGCAAATGAGCCGCACCGGAGAAACAAAACCGATGAAGGCAATCCGCAACGTCATCCTGGCCCTCACCCTCACACTGACAGGTATTACCTCCATGACCGATCCTTCTCTTGCCCAAGCACAAGTGCCGTCACCCACGACCACAGGGGTGATGGTCATCCTGACCGTCAAGGCGGGCGTCACACGCGAACAAGTCATGGCCGTCATGCCCGATGAAATCAGGCAGACCGTACAGCTCTATCTCAGCGGCAAAGTTCGCGAATGGTATTCACGGTCCGATGGGCGCGGAGCCGTGTTCCTGCTGGATGCCAAGGATGTCGCCGAAGGGCACGCGATCATGGACGGCCTGCCGCTCGCCAGGCAGGACCTCATCGATCACGAATACATCGCGGTCGGTCCGCTCATGCCGCTCCGCCTGCTCATGGCGAAACCCTGAGCGCGCGTCGACGTCGAGCCGAATAGACCGGCCTCGATCTCATCCGATGGACGGACCATCACGAGGACATCCGAACGTGCCACCGAGCTTCAATCTACCATTCGTCCTCAGCGTCGCCGGCGCCTTCCTGACTAGCTCGGTGGTGGCCTACATCTACGTTTGGCCGGCGATCCGCGCGATGGCGCGCCATGACGCCCTGAGACTTCTCGCAGCTTTCCATGCGTTCAGGTTCTTAGGCATGAACTTCATGGTCGCCGGATTCGTGTCTTCGGAGTTGAGCGCGGATTTCGCCAACCAGGTCGGATGGGGCGATCTCATCGCTGCCGGTCTCGCACTCGTGTCAATGGCCGCGCTCTCCTGGCGTTGGTCGATCGCTATTCCCTTGGTCTGGATCTTCAACATCTGGGGCACGTTGGATCTCCTGAATGCCTACTACATGGGGATCACGAAAATCCAGAATCCGGGCCTGTTCGGCGCCGGCATCTATATTCCAGCGCTTTACGTGCCATTGCTGCTCGTCACCCACGTCCTCGTCTTCATGATCTTGTCGGGAGCCGACTCAGCCGAGGAACGCCGATGAATCCCAATGCTGTTTCCGCTGCCGTGATTGTTCCGCATCCTGTCCGGCTCAGCCTGATGTGGGCCGTTCTATTCACAGCGCTGTGGACCTGGTTGATCTACGCGCTACCTGCACTTCCGGAGAGCGGCTTTCCGGCCCTAGCCGTTCGGCTGATGGCCCATGGGTTCATCGCGCTGGGCTTGTGGCTCGGCCTCGAAAGCAGCGCGTTGGCACCAAGACAACGCCAAGCGACCTGGCTGGCTGTCATGGTCCCTTTCACGCTGTGGGCCGCCGTCGCCTGGACGGCAGCCATTAACGGCACGTTCCGCACCGGCGCCTCCCCCTTGCCGCTGCTTCCGGCGGCGATGCTGCTGCCGGTGATCGTGGGTGCTCCGGTGCTGCTATTGTCGAAGCGGGTGGGACTGTTGCTCGATGCAATGCCGCCGACGTGGCTCATCGCTCTTCAACTTTACCGCATCTTTGGTAGCCAGTGGCTCGCCTACTGGCTGCGAGGAGCGCTGCCGGGCCTATGGGCGCTGCCGGCAGGTACAGGCGATGTGCTGACCGGCCTGTTCGCTGTGCCAGCGGCGATTGCCCTCGCATCCGGAACGGCCGAGGGGCGGAAAGGAGCGATCCTCTGGAACATCTGCGGCCTCGCGGATTTCGCCATCGCGATCGCCTTGGGGATGATCATGTCGCCCGGCGCGTTCCAACTGATCGTTCCGAGCGGCCCGAGCATGGGCGTTGACACCTTTCCAAATGTGCTGACCCCTGCCTTCGTCGTGCCAAGCTCGATCCTGTTGCACGCGCTGTCACTGCGCCAACTGTTCCGGCGCAGGCGGGCGGAGACGGTATGAACCATCGCTGCGTCTGGCGGCGCGCGCAGAATCCTGGATTGCTTCGTCGTTAGCCCTCGCGCACCAACGAGCGCGAATGTGCATCCTCAAAACGGCAGTGCCACGCCCGCCTTGATCTCCTTCAGCACCACATTGCTGCGGACATAGCGGATGCCGGGAATGCGGAACATGAACTCGTCGAGAAACCTGTTGTAGGCCGCCATGTCCTGCACGACCACGCGCAAATGATAGTCGGCGTCGCCCGTGGTCGCAAAACACTCCAGCACTTCGCGGCGTGTGGTGACCCGGGACACGAATTCGTCGACGAATTTTGCGTCGTGCCGCTCCAGCGAGACGTGGAGGATAGCCGACATCGTAAAACCCGCCTGCTCACGCGCGACCAGCGCCGCATAGCCCTGGATGACGCCGGTCTCCTCCAGCGCACGCACCCGGCGCCAGCAGGCCGAGGTCGACATGCCGACCTCGTCGGCCAGCTGCTGGTTGGTGGCGCGGCCGTCCTTCTGGAGATGGAGGAGAATCCGCCTGTCCTGCTCTTCGATCATGAATGCCTCTCAACTCGATTAAATCTACCGGATTTATGGAAACTTTGCAAAAATCTACCATAATGACAGTAAATTCAGGAAAGATGGGTAAGACCTACCAGCCTCGCAGGCATACCCTTCCATCCTTCGGCAGGGACGCCGCGCGAGGTCCGCCATGGACGCCATTTCGTCACTCGATGCTTACGAGCTCTCCGACCGCTACGATCGCGAGGAGGGCCGTGTCTTTCTCACGGGCACGCAGGCCATCGTTCGCATCGCGCTCGACCAGATCCGGCGCGACCGTGCGCGCGGCCTCAATACCGCCGGCTTCATCTCCGGCTATCGCGGCTCGCCGCTCGGCGGCATCGACCTCGAGCTGTGGCGCATCCAGAAGCGGCTCAAGCAAGACCGCATCGAATTCCTCCCCGCAGTGAACGAGGACCTTGCGGCAACAGCGGTGCTCGGCTCGCAACAGGTCGAGACGCAAGCCGATCGCGACGTCGATGGCGTGTTCGGCCTCTGGTACGGCAAAGGGCCCGGCGTCGATCGCTCCGGCGATGCGCTCAAGCACGGCAACGCCTACGGCTCCTCGCCGCATGGCGGCGTGCTGGTGGTCGCCGGCGACGACCATGGCTGTGTCTCGTCCTCGATGCCGCACCAGTCCGACGTGGCCTTCATGAGCTGGTTCATGCCGACGTTGCATCCGGCAAGCGTCAGCGAATATCTGGAGTTCGGCGAATATGGCTACGCGCTGAGCCGCTTTACCGGCATGTGGGTCGGCTTCAAGGCGATCTCGGAGATCGTGGAATCGGGCGCCTCCGTCGCGCTGCGCCCGTCGCGTACGTTCCGCACGCCCGACTTCACGCCGCCACCTGATGGACTGCACTATCGCTGGCCGGATCTGCCGGGCCCGCAGATCGAGGAACGGCTGGAGGCAAAGAAGCATGCGGTCTACGCCTTCGCAAAAGCCAATCCGATCGATCGCCACATCTACGACATCGCCAATGCCACCTACGGCATCGTCACCACGGGCAAGGCGCATCTCGACCTGATGGAAGCGCTGCGTCTGATGGGCCTCGATGAAGCCGCCTGCCGCAGCATCGGCATCGACGTCTACAAGGTCGGCATGGTCTGGCCGCTGGCGCTGCACGACGCCATGGATTTCGTGAAGGGCAAGCGCGAGATCCTGGTCGTCGAGGAGAAGCGCGGCATCATCGAAAGCCAGTTCAAGGAATATTTTTATGACTATCCCGGCAGCAAGCCCGAGCGCATGGTCGGCAAGCACGACGAGCGAGGGGCGCGGCTGATCTCCTGGATCGGCGAATTGTCGCCGCGCGCGCTCGCTGGCGTGCTGGCGCGACGTCTCGATCCGATGTTTCCGGGACTTGATCTCACCGCACGCGCAGCCGCCCTGATGCCGGAGGCTGAGCGCACCATCAACGTCTCAGGTGCGACACGAACGCCCTATTTCTGCTCGGGATGCCCGCACAACACATCGACGAAAGTGCCGGAGGGATCGAAGGCGCTGGCCGGCATCGGCTGCCATTTCATGGCGAGTTGGATGGACCGCGAGACCTCCTCGCTGATTCAGATGGGCGGCGAGGGCGTGAACTGGGCGGCATCGTCGCGATTCACCGGCAACAAGCACATCTTCCAGAACCTCGGCGAGGGTACCTATTATCACTCGGGCTCGATGGCGATCCGGCAGGCCATCGCCGCCAAGGCCAACATCACCTACAAGATCCTGTTCAACGATGCGGTGGCGATGACCGGTGGCCAGCCGGTTGACGGCCCCATCAGCGTGCACGCGATCGCGCACAGCGTCCGCGCCGAGGGTGTAACGCGCATCGCGCTGGTATCGGACGATCCCGCACAGTTCCTGCCGGCAGACCTGCCTGATGGCGTGAGCATCCATCCGCGCGAGGAGATGGACGCCGTGCAGCGCGAGTTGCGCGATGTCCCCGGCGTCTCGGTCCTGATCTATCAGCAGACCTGCGCCACCGAGAAGCGGCGCCGGCGCAAGCGCGGCCAGATGGCCGATCCCAAACGCTTTGCCTATATCAACGATCTCGTCTGCGAGGGCTGCGGCGACTGCTCGGTCGAATCCAACTGCCTCAGTGTCGAGCCCAAGGAAACGCCATTCGGCCGCAAGCGCCAGATCAATTTGTCGTCCTGCAACAAGGATTTTTCCTGCCTCAACGGCTTTTGCCCGAGCTTTGTCACGGTCGAAGGCGCCACGCGCCGGAAGAAGGCCGCAAGCCAGATCGACGCAATCGGCCATGCCGCAACACTTCCCCTCCCCGCACCCCCAACGCTCGATCGTCCCTACGACCTGCTCGTAACAGGCGTCGGCGGCACCGGCGTGATCACGGTCGGCGCGCTGATCGGCATGGCCGCGCATCTCGAACGCCGTGGCGTCTCGGTGCTAGATTTCACCGGCTTTGCACAGAAGTTCGGCCCTGTGCTGAGTTTCATCCGACTAGCTGCGTCCCCTGAAGCGCTGCATCAGGTCCGTATCGACCAGGGCGCGGCCGATGCGCTGATCGGCTGCGATCTCGTCGTCAGCTCCTCGCCAAAGGCGTCCGGCACCTATCGCCGCGGCACGCGCGCCGCCGTCAACACCGCGGAGATGCCGACCGGCGACGTCGTCCGCTTCCGCGACGCCGATCTCGCTTCCCCTGCCCGCCTGCGTGCGATCGGCCGCGTCATCGGCAACGACAATCTCGACACGATCAACGCCAACGCCATGGCCGAACGGCTGCTCGGCGACGCCGTCTATGCCAACATCATCATGCTGGGTTTTTCCTGGCAGCGCGGACTGGTGCCGGTCTCGCTGCAATCGCTGCTGCGCGCGATCGAGCTGAACGGTGTCGCCGTCGATCGCAACAAACAGGCCTTTGCCTGGGGCCGGATTGCCGCTGCCGATCCGGACTTTCTGCCGAAGGCGGATGATGCGCCGAAGACCGAAACGCTCGACCAGCTCATTACCCGCCGCGCCGAATTTCTCACGGCCTATCAGGACCACGCCTATGCGGCGCGCTATCGGTCGATGATCGAGAAAGTTCGCCGCGCCGAAGCCCAAGTGAGCAGCGAGGCCCTGACCGAAGCGGTCGCGCGCTCCCTGTTCAAGCTGATGGCCTACAAGGACGAGTACGAGGTGGCGCGCCTGCACATGCAGAGCGGTTTCCTCGACGAGCTGAAGCGCGAATTCGAGGACGGCTTCAGCATCGAGTACCATCTTGCCCCGCCCTTCCTGCCCTCCGAACACGACGCCCGCGGCCGGCCGCGCAAGCGCACTTTCGGTCAATGGATCCAGATGCCGCTTGCCATGTTGGCGCGGCTGAAAGGATTGCGCGGGACGCCGTTCGATCCGTTCGGCTACACCGCCGAACGGCGCGCCGAGCGGGAGCTGATCACCTGGTACGAAGGCGTGATCGAACGCATGCTCGGCCAGCTCGACGCAGCGCGGATGCCCGACCTCGTTGCCATCGCAAAGGCGCCGATGGAGATCCGTGGCTACGGCCCGGTGAAGGACACCGCAATCGCCAAGGTGAAGCCCGAGGTCGAGCGGTCGTTTGTGAATTTGACGACATCGGTAACGCAAAAGATGCACGCCCACCGTTGACGCGGCGCCAGTGAGGCCTCAGCCTCCTGGCTTTGAGGGGCATTCTGTTGCTGCCTCCGCAATCAGGTGACGCATCATGGATTTCGACCAGTTGACCCTGACCCAGGCCGTAGCCGACCTCGGCGCCGGCAAGGTGACGAGCACCGCGCTCACGACAGAAGCGATTGCCCGCGCCAAAGCCAATGCCGACCTCAACGCCTTCGTCACCCTGGATGAAGCCGGCGCCCTCAAGGCCGCCGCCGCATTCGACGGGACGGGCGACAAGGCAAAGCCGCTCGGCGGCGTGCCCATCGTGATCAAGGACAACATCGAAGTCGCGGGGCTACCTTGCAGCGCCGGAACGCCTGCGCTGAAGGACTATGTCCCAAAGTCCGACGCGCCGGTTGCCGCAAAGCTGCGGGCCGCCGGCGCCGTGATCATCGGCAAGACCAGCATGCATGAGCTCGCCTTCGGCATCTCCGGCTACAACACTGCGTTCAAGACCGGCGCGGAGTTCGGCGTGCGCAACGCCTATGATCGCGCCCTGATCGCCGGCGGTTCTTCATCCGGAACGGGCGCCGCAATCGGCGCGCGGATCGTCGCGGGCGGGCTCGGCACGGACACGGGCGGATCGGTGCGGGTGCCCGCTGCGCTGAACGGATGCGCCTCGCTGCGCCCGACTATCGGCCGCTATCCGCAAGACGGCATCGCGCCGATCTCGCACACCCGCGACACTGCGGGACCGATGGCGGCGACCATGGCGGATGTCGCGCTGCTCGACCGAATCATCGCGGGCGGCGAGGCCATTGCGCCGGCCGATCTGAAGCAGGTGCGCATCGGCATTGTGAAGATGATGCTGACCAATCTCGATGCGGATACCGAAGCTGCTTTCCACGCAGCCGTCGCGCAAATGAAAGCGCAAGGCATCACGGTGGTCGAGATCGAGATGGCCGAGCTGCCTGAGATCAACGGCCAGGTCGGATTCCCCGTCGCGCTTTACGAAGCCTATGACGACATGGTCGCGTATCTCGCGCATACCGGCACCGGCCTCAACATCGACGCGCTGGCGAAGGAGATCGCCAGTCCCGACGTCAAGGGCATCTTTGATGGCCTGGTGATCCCGCGAAAGCTGCCCGGTCCCGATAACTCGGTGCTCGATGCCGCGCCGATCTACGATGCCGCGATCAAGACCGCGCGTCCCGCGTTGCAGGCGCTCTACAGCAACACCTTTGCCGGCAACAAGCTCGACGCCATCGCCTTTCCGACCACGCCGCGCGTGGCAATTCCTTCCAATCCCGATTCCAGCAGCCTCGAGAATTTCGGCCTGTTCATCCAGAACACCGACCCCGGCAGCAATGCCGGCATTCCCGGAATTCAGATTCCGATCGCGCTCGGTGCAGCGAGCAGATTACCGATCGGGGTTGAACTGGATGGCCCCGCAGGAAGTGATCGTCGTCTGCTTGCGATCGGCATGGCGCTCGATGCCGTGTTCGGGCGACTGCCGCCGCCGCGTTGACGCGGAGGGATTCTGGATTGCTTCGCTACGCTCGCAATGACGGCGAGAGATGGTGGGCACGGCGCTAACGCGCCTTTGCCCACCCTACGGCCCTGCCGATGCCGCTCACGCATACGGATTGATCAGCTTCTGCTGCTCGGCGCTGTGCTGCACGAGCATGTCGATGAAGGTTCTCACCTTCGCCGACAGATGATGCCGGTGCGGATAGACTGCGTTCATCGACATTTCGACCGGCCGATACTCCGGTAACAGGCGCACCAGCCGGCCGGCGTCGAGATCGTCGCCGACCAGAAAACCAGCGGCGAGGCTGATGCCTGCGCCCTGGAGCGCGGCCTCGCGGAGGGCCTCGCCGCTGTTGGTGATCAGATTGCCGGAGACGCGCACCGAGGCCGGCGTCCCCTTGCGATCGAAGAAGCGCCACTCGTCGAACGGATAGTTCACGTGGCGCACGCAATTGTGCGCGGTGAGCTCTTCGAGCCTCTCGACGCGCCCATGCGCCTCGATATAGGCGTGCGAGCAGCACAGCACGTGCCGCCAGGTCGCAAGGCTCCGCACGATCAGGCTCGAGTCCGGCGGCGCGATCATGCGCAGCGCGAGATCAAAACCCTCCTCGATCAGGTCGACATTGGTCTCGCCCATGCGCAGATCGACCTTCACCTCCGGATAGGTCGCGAGGAACTCGGCCATCACTGGGGCCACGAACGGCACCATGTGGGTGGCGGTGTGGATGCGCAGGGTACCGCGCGGCGTCGATTGCAGTGCGCCGGCGATGTCGTCGGCCTGCTCGATATCGGCGAGGATCTGGACGCAACGGTCGTAATACGCCTTGCCGATCTCGGTGAGGTTGACCTTGCGCGTGGTGCGCTGAAGCAGCCTCACCCCGAGCCGGTCTTCCAGCGCCTGAACGTGATTGCTCACCATGGTGGTCGACATATTGAGCTTGCGGGCTGCGGCGGAGAAGCCGCCGGTCTCGACCACCCGGCTGAACACTTCGAGGCTGGTCAATCGGTCCATACCGCCTGATTATCCGCTTTCGATCGATAATCGCAAGGAATTCAGCCGGATTATCGATCAGATCATGGGCACTGTCTCCCGCGGCGCGTTAGCAGCAATCGCTCGACAGACGCGGCAATCGCTCTGGGGCAGCCGCGGGTCTGTTTCGCTAGACCATCACAACCAAGGAGATGCCTCCGACTATCCACCCCTGATGGATAATCCTTCCGGCATTTCGTCAATTATCGCTCGAACCAAAAAGACCGATAGTCTCAGCAAGCCGACAGGAGACTGCCATGTCCGAAATGCCCCGCACCGAAACCTTCCAACAAGCAGCTGAAATTACTCACGATTATCTCAAGGCGCCGCCGACGGTCCCGGCCCGGGCCATGGTCCGGCGCGCAGCTCTGGCGCTCGCGCTGCTCGCGGGCACGGCCGCCATTGTCTATTACGGATACGACTACTGGACCAACGGCCGCTACCTCGAGACCACCGACGACGCCTATGTGAAGGCGGACTCCACGATCATCGCGCCAAAAGTCTCCGGCTACATCGCGAAGGTGCTGGTCGGCGACAACGAGAAGGTCAAAGCGGGCCAGCTGCTGGCCAAGATCGACGACCGCGACTTCAAGGCGGCGCTCGACCAGGCCCGCGCCGACGTCGCCGCCGGCGAAGCCTCGGTGCGCAACATCGATGCCCAGCTCGAGCTGCAGCAGCCGATCATCGAGCAGAGCACGGCCGATGTCACCGCAGCTGACGCCAACCTGAAATTCGCGCAGGAAGAACGCGCCCGCTACGACGATTTGATGAAGTCGGGCTCCGGCACGATCCAGCGCGCGCAGCAGACCGACGCGGCGCTGCGCGCCAGCAGTGCGCAATTGCAGCACGCGAAGTCGGGCCTGGTGGCCGCGCAGCGCAAGGTCGACGTGCTCACCACTCAACGCGCCCAGGCGACAGCGCAACTCGACCGTGCCCGTGCCGTCGCGGACCAGGCAGAGCTGAACCTGTCCTATACCGAGATCACCGCACCGGTTGACGGCACGGTCGGCGCCCGCAGCTTGCGGGTTGGCCAATTCGTGCAGGCCGGCACGCAGTTGATGGCGGTGGTGCCGCTCAATGCGGTCTATGTGGTCGCGAACTTCAAGGAGACGCAGCTTACGCATGTGCGTCCGGGACAGCCAGTCGAGCTGCACGTCGACAGTTTCCGCAATCGCACGCTCCGTGGTCATGTCGACAGCCTGTCGCCGGCCAGCGGGCTTGAGTTCGCGCTGCTGCCGCCCGACAATGCGACAGGCAATTTCACCAAGATCGTGCAGCGCGTGCCGGTGAAGGTCGTGCTCGACGATGACAGCCTGACCGGCCTGCTGCGGCCCGGCATGTCGGCGGTGCCGACCGTCGACACCAAGCAGACCGTGCTGGCCGAGCGCGAGACGGCAAAGCGTCTCGCCGACAACGCGTCCCGCCCGAACGGCGGCTGAGGTCGGAAGACCGGCGGGATTATCAAGTCCTGCCGGACGATCCTTCCCTGGCTTCCTCGATTATCGAAACCATCCGTCCAATGCATCCTGTCTCTGTAACCGAGACGAGGCCTCCATGAGCACGCTTCAACCGACCGTCAACGCCGCCGCCAACCTTCCCGCTCCCGCAGCGGCCGCCACGCCGGCGATCTCTGCAAAAACCTGGATCGCGGTGATCGGCGCCACGCTCGGCGCCTTCATGGCGGTGCTGAACATCCAAATCGTCAACGCCTCGCTCGCCGACATCCAGGGCGCGATCGGCGCCGGCATCGACGACGGCGGCTGGATCTCGACCTCCTATCTGATCGCCGAAATCGTGGTGATCCCGCTCTCGGGGTGGCTCGCGCAGGTATTCTCGATCCGGATATATCTCCTCACCAACGCGATCCTGTTCCTGCTTTTGTCCGCGGCCTGCGCGCTGGCGCAGGACCTGCCACAGATGATCGTGCTGCGCGCCGTGCAGGGCTTTACCGGCGGCGTGCTGATCCCGATGGCGTTCACGCTGATCATCACGCTGCTGCCGCGCGCCAAGCAACCCGTGGGTCTTGCGCTGTTCGCGCTGTCGGCGACGTTCGCGCCGGCGATCGGCCCAACCATCGGCGGCTATCTCACCGAGAACTTTGGGTGGCAGTACATCTTCTACGTCAACGTCGTGCCCGGCGCGATCATGGTCGGCATGCTCTGGTACGCGCTCGACGCCAAGCCCATGAAGCTGTCGCTGCTCCGCGAGGGCGACTGGGCCGGCATCATCACCATGGCGATCGGCCTCTCCGCGCTCCAGACCGTGCTGGAAGAGGGCAACAAGGACGACTGGTTCGGCTCGCCCTTCATCGTCAAGCTGTCGGTGATCGCAGCCGTTGCGCTGACCGTCTTCCTGATCATCGAACTCACGGTGAAGAAGCCGCTGCTCAACCTGCGCCTGCTGGTCCGCCGCAATTTCGGCTTCGGCATGCTCGCCAACTTCCTGCTCGGCGTCGCGCTGTACGGTTCGGTGTTCATCCTGCCGCAATATCTGGCGCGCATTCAGGGCTACAATGCCGAGCAGATCGGCATGGTGCTGGCATGGACCGGATTGCCGCAACTTCTGCTGATCCCCATGGTGCCGCGTCTGATGCAGCGGTTTGACGCGCGCATCATCATCGGCATCGGCTTCGTGCTGTTCTCGGCCTCGAACTTCATGAACATTTATATGACCAACGACTACGCCGCGGACCAGCTGCTGTGGCCCAACGTCGTCCGCGCGATCGGCCAGGCGCTGGTGATGGCCCCGTTGTCTGCGGTGGCGACTGCCGGCATCGAGGCTGAAAATGCTGGCTCGGCCTCCGGCCTGTTCAACATGATGCGCAATCTCGGCGGCGCCGTCGGCATCGCGCTGCTCCAGACCGTGCTGACCAAGCGCGAGCAATATCACTCCAACGTGCTGATGCAGTCGGTGTCGGTGTTCGAGCAGGCGACGCGGACCCGGCTGGAGCAGCTCACGCAGTATTTCATCAATCACGGCGTCCTCGATCGCGCCGACGCCGCACATCGCGCCTATGTCGCGATCGGCCATACCGTGCAGAAGCAGGCCTATATCTTCGCCTTCAGCGACACCTTCTATCTGCTCGGCATGGCGCTGATCGTCGCGCTCGCCGCCGTCCTGTTCCTGAAGAAGCCCGGCCAGACCTCGGCCGGCGGAGCCCACTGACCTCAACCCAGCAAGCAAGGAGAACGACCATGAAACCCCGCATGAATTTCTACCAGGCCGCCCCCGACACGATGAAGGCGCTGATGGCGCTGGAAGAGCAGATCCAGTCGACGGGCCTGGAGAAATCGCTGATCGAGCTGGTCAAGATCCGGGCGTCGCAAATCAACGGCTGCGCCTTCTGCATCAACATGCACACCGAGGACGCCCGCAAGCGCGGCGAGACCGAACAGCGCATCTATCTGCTCAATGCCTGGCGCGAGTCCCCGCTTTATACCGATCGCGAGCGCGCCGCTTTGGCCTGGACGGAATCAGTGACGCTGATTGCGGAGACGCATGCGCCGGATGATGTCTACGAGCAGATCCGCGCGCAATTCTCCGACGCGGAGACGGTGAACCTGACCATGCTGATCGGCGCCATCAACGCCTGGAACAGGCTCGCGATCGCGTTCCGTGCGGTGCATCCGGTGAAGGTGAAGGCGTCGGCGGCGTAGAGAGTCAATGGCGGCGTCACGGACACAACGCCGCTTCCACACTCTCGCCTGTCATGCCCCGGCTTGACCGGGGCATCCAGTACGCCGCAGCCTGTCGATTCAATCATTGGCGTCACTGAGTACTGGATCGCCCGGTCAAGCCGGGCGATGACACCTGAGTTTGGCGATAGAGTGCTTCGACTCACACCTCGCGGAGTGTGCGGCTTAAACCGCCGTCGCCTTGGCGAACTCCACATAGATCTCGCGGAGCCGCGTCGCCATCGGGCCGGGCTTGCCGTCGCCGATTGTCTTGCCGTCCACGGCGACCACCGGCTGCACGAACGACGAGGCCGAGGTGATGAACGCTTCCTTGGCGGCGAGCGCCTCGGCGACGGTGAAGGAACGCTCCTCGACGCGGAGCTGACGTTCTTCGGCGAGCGCGATCACGGCCTTGCGGGTGCAGCCCGGCAGGATCGCGTTGGAATTCTGTCGGGTGACGATGACGTCGTCCTTGGTCAGGATGAACGCCGTGGACGAGCCGCCCTCGGTCACATAACCATCTTGCAGCATCCAGGCCTCGCCGGCGCCGGCCTCAGCCGCGGCCTGCTTCGCCAGCACCTGCGCCAGCAGCGCCACGCTCTTGATGTCGCGGCGCTCCCAGCGGATGTCGGGCACCGTGATCACGTTGATGCCGGTCTTTGCGACCGGGGCGTTGATGATGTCCTTCTCGGAGGTGAACATCACCAGGCTCGACTTGACCTCGCCCTTGGGGAACGGGAAGTCGCGACCCTTGTCGGCGCCGCGGGTGACCTGAAGATAGACGAGGCCGCTTTCGATCTTGTTGCGCGCGATCAGCTCCTTCTGGATCTCGGTGATACGCTCGACCGTCTCGGGGAGCTTCAGCTTGATCTCGCCGACCGACCGCTCCAGCCGTGCCAGATGCGAGGCGTTGTCGACCAGCTTGCCACCCAGCACCGCCGAGACCTCGTAGATGCCGTCGGCGAACAGGAAGCCGCGGTCGAGCACCGAGATTTTGGCGTCCGAGAGCGGGACGAATGAGCCGTTGACGTAGGCGATCGAGTCCAAGGCAGGTTCTCCTGGGGGGAAGGTGAATTTACTCACCCGTATAGGAGATTTGGCGAGCCCGATAAACCCTCGATCCGTCATTCCGAGGCGCGACGTAGTCGCGAGCCCGGAATGACAGAGAAAGTTAATGCGATAGAATCTTCGACAAGAACTTCTGCGCGCGGTCGCTGCGAGGCTTGCCGAAGAAGTCCTCCTTCGGGGCGTCCTCGACGATCTCGCCGCGGTCCATGAAGATGACGCGGTTGGCGACCTTGCGGGCAAAGCCCATTTCATGGGTCACGACCATCATGGTCATGCCCTCATGGGCGAGGTCGACCATGACGTCGAGCACCTCGCTGACCATTTCAGGATCGAGCGCCGAGGTCGGCTCGTCGAACAGCATCACGATCGGATCCATGGCGAGCGCGCGGGCGATCGCGACGCGCTGCTGCTGGCCACCGGAGAGCTGCGCGGGAAACTTCTCGGCCTGCTCCTTGAGCCCGACGCGCTCCAGCAGTTGCATGCCCTTCGCCACCGCCTTGTCAGACGATCGTCCAAGCACCTTCTGCTGGGCAAGGCAGAGATTGTCGATGATCTTCAAATGCGGAAACAGCTCGAAATGCTGGAACACCATGCCGACGCGCGAGCGCAGTTTTGGCAAATTGGTCTTGGGATCGTTGACCTTGGTGCCGTCGACACTGATGTCGCCCTCCTGGAACGGCTCCAGTGCGTTGACGCATTTGATCAGCGTCGATTTGCCTGAGCCCGAGGGGCCGCAGACCACGACGACCTCGCCCTTGGTGACGCTGGTGGTGCAGTCGGTCAGCACCTGGAAGGTCGGGCTGTACCATTTGTTGACGTGGCTGATCTCGATCATGTTCGACGAACTCTACCGGATGATGGCGATGCGCGACTGCAGGCGGCGGACGCCGAAGGACGCAACGCAGGAAATGGTGAAGTAGACGATTGCAGCAAACAGATACATTTCTACGAGGCGGCCGTCGCGCTGCGCAACCTTGCTCGCCGCGCCCAAAAAGTCCGGGATCGAGAGCACGTAGACCAGCGAGGTGTCCTGGAACAGCACGATGGTCTGCGTCAGCAGCACCGGCAGCATGTTGCGGAACGCCTGCGGCAGCACGACGTAGCGCATGGTCTGGGCGTAGGTGAGACCGAGCGCATTGGCGGCCGCCGGCTGTCCCCGCGAGATCGACTGGATGCCGGCGCGCATGATCTCGGAGAAATACGCCGCCTCGAACATGATGAAGGTGATGAGCGAGGATGCGAACGCGCCGACACTGATCGGCCGCGAGGCGCCGGTCACCCACTGCCCGATATAGGGCACCAGGAAATAGAACCAGAAGATCACCAACACCAGCGGCAGCGAACGCATGAAGTCGACATAGACGCCCGCGATGCGGCCGAGCAGCTTGAAGCCGGACAGCCGCATCAGCGCGATCGCCGTGCCGAAGATCAGGCCACCGAGGCCCGCGAGCGCCGTCAGGGTCACAGTGAACGTCATGCCCTCGTAAAACAAATAGGGCAGCGCGCGGCGGATGACGTCAAAATCGAGATTGGAAAACATGGCGCTATTTCCCCGTGATGTAGCCGGGGATCGCGACCCAGCGCTCGAGGAAGCGCATCGCGGTTACGACGACGGCGTTGACGAGGAGATAGAGTAGCGTCGCGGCGGTGAAGGCCTCGAACACCTGGAACGAGAACTCCTGCATCGAGCGCGCCTGTCCGGTCAGCTCGATCAGGCCAATGGTGATGGCGACCGCCGTGTTCTTGATGGTGTTGAGAAACTCGGAGGTCAGCGGCGGCATGATGATGCGGAACGCCATGGGCAGCAGGATGTACCGATAGCCCTGAAAAGTCGTGAGACCGAGCGCGGTTGCCGCCATCTTCTGGCCGCGCGGCAGCGAACCGATGCCGGCCTGCAATTGTATTGCGACACGGGCCGACATGAAGAACCCGATGCCGATCGCCGCCGTCCAGAACGGCGCGTTCGGCAATTGCTTCAGCCACAGCCCCGCGCCCCTCGGCAGCAACTCCGGCAGCACGAAGAACCACAGGAAGAGCTGCACCAGCAGCGGCATGTTGCGGAAGAACTCGACCCAGCAGAAGCCGAACCAGTACGCGCCCCTCGAGGGCAGCGTCCGCATGACGCCGACCAGCGAGCCGAAGACCAGCGCGATGATCCAGGCGAGCACGGCCGTCTTCAGAGTCAGCACCAGTCCCGACAGCAGCATGTCGAGATAGGTGCCGGTCCCCATCGGGTTCGGCTCGAAGAAAATTCCCCAGTTCCAGTGGTAGTTCACGTGTCCCCCGCGCGAACGCGCCCTCAAAGTGTCCCGGGCGCCTATGCAAATGTCCGGCCAGTCTCCCTCCAGAATGGCCGGAATGTGCCCCTCTCCCCGCTTGCGGGGAGAGGGAACTCGTCATCTTACTTATAGTCGTCCGGGTTCGGCGAGTCCGAGGGTTTTGCGAACTCGTTCTTCAGCTCGGCCGAGATCGGGGTGTTGAGGTTCAGCCCCTTCGGCGGGATCTTCTGCGTGAACCACTTTTCGTAGATCTTCTGGCCCTCGCCGGAGGTGTAGAGCGCGCCAACCGCGGCATCGACAACCTTCTTGAAGGGGGCATCGTCCTTGCGCAGCATGATGCCGTAGGGCTCGGGCTTGGAGAACGCGTCCTTGGAGATGACGTAGTCGTCCGGCGACTTCGAGCCGGCGACGAGGCTCGCGAGCAGGATGTCGTCCATCACGAACGCGACCGCGCGGTCGGTCTCGACCATCAGGAAGGATTCGGCATGGTCCTTGGCCGGAATGATGTTGGCGCCGAGGCCCTTGGCAACGTTGGCTTCGGTGAGCTGCTTGATGTTGGTGGTGCCGGCGGTCGAGACCACCGTCTTGCCCTTGAGATCGTCGATCGACTTCAGGCCGCTCGACTTCTTGAAGACGTAGCGGCTGGCGGTCAGGAAGTGCGTGGGCGCGAAGGCGACCTGCTTCTGCCGGTCGACGTTGTTGGTGGTCGAGCCGCATTCGAGGTCGATGGTGCCATTGGCCATCAGCGGAATGCGCGTCGCCGAGGTCACCGGGTTGAGCTTGACCTCGAGCTTGTCGAGCTTGAGCTCCTTCTTCACGGCGTCGACGATCTTGTAGCAGATGTCCATCGCGTACCCGATGGGCTTCTGGTTGTCGTCGAGATAGGAGAACGGGATCGAGGAGTCGCGGAAGCCGAGCGTGATCGCGCCGGTGTCCTTGATGTTCTTCAGCGTGCCGGTCAGCTCCTGGGCCCCGGCCTGGCTGACGGCGAAGGTCGCGGCGAGCGCGAGCCCGATGTGGCGGAAATACTTCACTTTTTTGGTCCCCTTTCAGGATGATGCGGCCGGATGCAAGCACAAATCCGGCCGGATTAGAATGTGACTTTCGGCGGGATCACGGCTCAGGTTAATGGCTCAGACGAGTGGCTTGGGCAATTCCCCGAGATCCCAGAACAGCCCGGCCATCACCGTCAAGGCCTCTTCGGTCAATGGCAGCAGGATGTGCTCATTGGGCGCATGCTGGGAGCAGCCGGGATAGGAATGCGGGACCCAGATCGTCGGGAGGCCCAGGATCTCGGAAAACACGTCGTTGGGCAGCGAGCCGCCGAAATTCGGCAAAACGGCCGGCGGCTTGCCGGTGGTCTCCCGCACCGAATCCGCCGCCCATTTGATCCAGGGGCTGTCGAAATCCGTGCGCGAGGCCGCAAAGCTTTGGGCGGCCCGCACCTCGACCATCGAAAAACCCTTCTGGACAAGATGCGCGCGGACGGCGTCGATCAGACCATCGACCTTGGTGCCGACGACGAAGCGCAGTTGCAGCACGGCATTGGCGTTGCCGGGAATGGCATTCGCCGGCTTCCCGATATTGCCCGACGACATCGCCAGCACTTCGAGCGTGTTCCAGGCATAGAGCCGTTCGGCCGCCGAAAGACCTTCCTCGCCCCAATTCTCCGCGAGCGCCGGTTCGTCCTCGGTCGGCACCACCTGCACGTCAGCGAGATAGCTGCGGATCTGGTTGGTGAGCCGTGGCGGCTTCAGCGCGTCGAGCTGAAGCCGGCCGTGGCCGTCGACCAGCGTGGAGATCGCGTTGACCAGGATGGTCGCGGGGTTGGCGAGCACGCCGCCCCAATTGCCGGAATGGTGGCCGCCATCGCGCAAGTTCACGTCGAGATGGATGCGGATGCCGCCGCGGCAGCCGAGGAAGAGTGTCGGGCGGTCTGCCGACAAACGCGGCCCGTCGGAGGCCATGAACAGATCGGCCTTGAGCGCGTCGCGATTGAGATCGCAGACCTTGCCCAAATCGGGCGAGCCGATCTCCTCGCCCATCTCGACGATGAACTTGGCATTGAAGCCGAGCTTGCCGCCCCGGGCCTCGCGCACAGCGCGCAGCGCCGCCATGTTGATGCTGTGCTGGCCCTTGTTGTCGGCGGTGCCGCGGCCGTAGAGGCGCGTGCCCGCAACCGTCGTGCGCCAGGGATCGCGGCCATCGCGCCACTCGCCTTCCATGCCGTCGACGACGTCGCCATGGCCGTAGATCAGCACGGTCGGTGCAGATGCACTCTCGTGATGCTCCGCGAACAGGAACGGCGACTTGCCGCTCGGGGATTCGACCAGACGGCTGGTGAAATCGAGCGCAGCGAAAGCCGGCACCATCTCCTGTTCCAGATAGGCGCGCAGCTCGGGGCCACGCGACGGATTCTGGCTTTCGGTCTTGAAGGCGACGCGGCGGTCGAGTTCAGCGAGGAACGCGCCGGATTTGAAATCGTCACGGGCGCGGGTGATGGCGTCGGCTCTGGTCATGATTTGTTTTTCGAGGCTTTGGGACGAAGGACCTTACCCGAGACAGGCTAGCCTTCGAAAGTGGCGGGGACTTGGATAGTTCTCGTAGTTCTCTTGTGAATTCGTTCTTGCTCTCTTGAGATTGGCTTGCCAAGAGCGGGACCGCCGCTGATTTTGGCCTTGCCAAGGTCGCGCTATATGCAAGAACTTCGCCAGATTGGGGCGCACGTCTATCATTCGAAGAGCGCTCAGTACAGGGCGCCGGGGGACCAGCATGGCCAAAGAGATCAGGCTCAACGCCTTTGCGATGAATTGCGTCGCACACCAGTCACCGGGCCTGTGGACCCATCCGCGCGACCGCACCGCTGAATATAACCGCCTGCCCTACTGGATCGACCTCGCCAGGACGCTGGAGCGCGGCCGTTTCGACGGGCTGTTCCTGGCCGACGTGCTCGGCGTCTATGACGTCTATGGCAGCAGCCCTGACGCGGCCCTGCGCAATGCGGCACAGACGCCGTCGAACGAGCCGCTGCTGCTGCTCTCGGCGATGGCGGCGGTGACCAAGAACCTCGGCTTCGGCGTCACCAGCAATTTGTCCTTCGAGCCGCCCTATCCGTTCGCGCGGCGGATGTCGACGCTCGACCACCTCACCGAGGGGCGGATCGGCTGGAACGTCGTCACCGGCTATCTCGACAGCGCCGCGCGCGGCGCCGGCAAGGAGAAGCAGACCGGCCACGACGACCGCTACGACATCGCCGACGAATATATGGAGGTGGTCTACAAACTCTGGGAAGGCAGCTGGGAAGACGACGCCGTGCTGCGCGACCGCCAGCGCGGCATCTTCACCGATCCCAGCAAGATTCATCGCGTCAATCATGACGGAGCAAACTTCCGTATCAACAATACTATCCATCTGAGTGAGCCATCGCCGCAGCGCACGCCGGTGCTGTACCAGGCCGGCACCTCACCGCGCGGCCGGCAGTTTGCGGCCAAGCACGCCGAATGCGTGTTCATGTCGGGCCCGTCGGCCAAGATCATCGCGCCGCGCGTCGCCGCGATCCGCCAGGAAGCTGCAGCGCTCGGCCGCAACCCGGCCGAGATCCTGATGTTCAACATGATGACGATCATCCTCGGCAACACGGAAGCCGAGGCGGCAGCCAAATATGCCGACTACCGGTCGCATATCAGCGCCGAGGGCGCGCTGGCCCTGATGTCGGGATGGACCGGCATCGACTTCTCCGGCTACGAGCTCGACCAGCAGGTGCGTCATGTCCAGAACGATGCCGGCCGCAGCGCCCTCGACAACGTCACCCGCGGCGACCCCGACCGCGTCTGGACCGTGCGCGACGTCATCGAGCACGTCGGCATCGGCGGCGCCGGCCCGGTCGTGGTCGGCACACCCGAGAGCGTCGCGGACAAGATCGAGGATTGGTTCGAGAAGACCGACGTCGACGGCCTCAACGTTGCGTTTGCGATCTCGCCCGGCGATTTCGAGGACATCGCCGATATGCTGGTGCCGGAGCTGACCAAGCGCGGCCGGTACAAGCCGGAATATGCGAAGGGTACGCTGCGGGAGAAGCTGTTCGGCGATGGACGTGCGAGGCTGGATGCGCCGCATCCGGCAGCGGGATATCGGGTGGGGAAGAAGGCACGCTAACGCTCCTCACTGTAAGTTCCGTCATCCTGAGGTGCGCGCCCTTCGCGCGCCTCGAAGGATGAGCGGCCCCGCTGCTGCAGCCGGGCCGTCGCCCTTCGAGGGCCGCTGAAGAAGCGGCCGCCTCAGGGTGACGGGTCAGGGAGTAGCGCTCGCAATGACGGCGGTGGGTGATGCCTACACCTTCCCGTCCACCATCACCTCGATCAGCTTTGTGCCCGGCCGGGCAAACGCAGACGCCAGCGTCGTTTTCAGCTCGCGCGGGTCGCTGATCTTGATCGCCTCGCAGCCGAGCGCCTTTGCGATCCCTGCAAAATCCACCGGCGGATCGACAAAATCCATGCCGACGTAATTGTCATCGCCATGGAAAGCCAGCAGGCGCTGCTTGATGATGCGGTAGCCGCCATTGTTGGCGATGACGACGTTGAGCGGCAGCTTGTGATGCGCCGCCGTCCACAGCGACTGGATCGAATACATCGCACTGCCGTCGCCGGAGAAGCACACCACGGGGCGATCCGGATTGGCGATGCTGGCACCGACCGACGCCGGCAGGCCCCAACCGATGCCGCCGGAGGCAAGGCCATGATAGCCATAGCGGTCGCGGTGCGGACGCAGCGCCGTGATCTGGCGGCTGGAGGTGAGGCCTTCGTCGACGAGGATCGCATGGTCGGGCATGGCCTCGACCATTTGCAGCACCAGGAAGTCCGGGTCGATGGGGCTGCGACCCGCGCTCTTGCCGATCTGTTCGACCAGCGCGGCACGCCGCGCGGTCCAGTTCTTCGGCGCCAGCTCGGCGAGACGTTGCTTGGCACGACTCGTCAGTGTCGCGCCGCCCATCTCCTTCAGCACCGGGATCAGCGCGCGCAGCGTTTCCTTCAGATCCGCCTTCAGCGCGATCTCGGCGCCGTAGTTCTTGGCGATCTCCCAATCGACCAGACCGACCTGCACGATGCCGAGGCCATCGGGCAGCGCATCGACCTCGCTATAAACCGACATCCGCAAGGGATCGCCACCCAGCGCGATCAGCAGGTCGTAAGGCGCGAGCGTATCGCGCGCGACCTTCTGCACCCGCGCGAGGGTCCCGACGAAGCTCGGGCTCTCGGACAGGAAGTGAGAGCCATAGGGCGTCGAGGATTGGTAGGCGGCTGCACCCAGCAGCTCAGCGAGTTCGGCGGCCTCCTTGAGCGCATCGCTCTTGACCACCTCGTCCATGGTGACGAGCACCGGGCGTTCGGCCTTCAACAGCCGTGCGGCGAACGCCTTCAGCGCCTCGTCCGACGGCTTTACGCGCGCGTCGATGCGGGTGGAGCGGCCGAGATCGATGCCGGCTTCGCTGTTGAGGATGTCGCCCGGTAGCGAGATGAACACCGGCCCGGTCGGCGGCGTCATCGCGACTTTTGCGGCACGGCGCACGATGCGCGGCAGATCCTCCAGCCGCGTCACTTCGACCGCCCATTTCACCAGCGGTTCGGCCATGCGCACCAAGGGGCCGTACAGCACCGGCTCCATCAGGCCGTGGCCCTGCTCCTGCTGGCCGGCCGTCAAAATCATCGGCGTACCCGTGAACTGCGCGTTGTAGAGCGAGCCCATCGCGTTGCCGAGGCCGGGCGCGACATGGACGTTGCAGGCGACGAGCTTTCCGGAGGCGCGGCTGTAGCCATCGGCGATCGCGACCACCAGGCTCTCCTGCATCGCCATCACATAGGTAAGATCAGGGTGGTCCTTCAGCGCATGCATGATCGGCAGTTCGGTGGTGCCGGGATTGCCGAACAGATGCGTGATGCCCTCGTCCTTGAGCAGCGCGAGAAAGGCGGAGCGGCCGGTGATCTTGTTCTTCATGTTTCCTCCAGGGAGCGGGCGTTGCCGCAAGGACGGATCACATGATGGCCGAAGTTTTGTGAGGCGCGCAAGGAAGCGCAGTCATGGCTGCGTTGCGCGGCAGACCCCGCTCTCGCGTCCCGGACGCGGCGCAGCGTGTAGCGGTGCGACGCAGAGCCGGGACCCAATTTTCGCCGAGCCCGCTGATGCATGGGCCCCGGCTCTGCAGCGCACCGCCGAAGAGGCGCTGCGCTGCGTCCGGGGCACGAGCGGAGTGAGCAACTGGGGCTACATCTCCTCCCGCCCCAGTTCGAACGGATCCTCGCCGCTAGCACGCTTCTTCTTTTTCGAGCGCTGCCAGACCACGCCCGGAAAGCCCTTCAGCGGCACCAGGGGCTCGCCGGTATAGGCCCATTCCTGCAGCTCCTCGATCGCGATGTGATAGAGCGGCTGGCGGCCGGTGCGCTCCCTGAACAGTGCGCGGGGAATGTTGACCATGTGCGGGCCGCGCGGGCGCTCATAGGCGATCGGCGTGCCGCAATGCGAGCAGAAGCTGCGCGCGGTCTTGGTGGCCTTGTCCTCGTAGCGGGTCAGCGCGGTCTTCCCGGAGGTGATGCGAAAGCGCTTCTTCCAGCTGCCGACATAGGTCGCGTAGGCCGCGCCGTGGGCGCGGCGGCTACTGGCAGAATGATCGTGCCAGGCCCAGCGCGCAGGGATGTCGATCTCGAAGGTGATTTTGCCGCAGAGGCATTGGCCGGTGGCGATACCTGCGGCGGCTGCGGCTTTGGCCATGGGGGGTTCTCTCCGTCGTCATTGCGAGCGCAGCGAAGCAATCCAGAATCTTTCCGCGGAGACAGTCTGGATTGCTTCGCTACGCTCGCAATGACGGAGTTTGTGGTGCGATCGGAGCAACACAATAGCCCCGTAGCCCGGATGAGCGAAGCGACATCCGGGTTACGAGTACCTACGCGGGCGTCAGCTCCTCATAAACAGGATAATCCGTATACCCCTTCTCCTCGCCGCCGTAGAACGTCGCGCGGTTGTACGGCGTGATCGGGTAATCATGCTCAAGGCGCCGCGGCAGATCGGGGTTGGAGATGAAAATGCGGCCGAAGGCGATGATGTCGGCGTGGCCGTCGGCGATCGCCGCATTCGCGGTCTCGCCGGTGAAGCCACCGGCGGTCATCAGCACGCCGCTGTAGAGCGGGCGGAACAGCACCATGGCCGAGGGCACGTTCTCCCAATGGACATCGGCGCGGCCGGCGCCGCTGGAGCGCGGCTCGATGAAATGCAGATAGGCAAGGCCGAGCTTGTCGAGCGCCTTCACCACGTGGGTGTAGAGCGGCATCGGATCGGGCTCGCCGGAACCGTTGGCGATGCCGTGCGGCGACAGCCGCACGCCGACGCGATTGGCGCCCCAGACGTCGATCGCGGCCTGCGTGACCTCGAGCAGAAGTCGCGCGCGGTTCTCGATCGATCCGCCATATTGATCGGTGCGCTGGTTGCTGCGCGACTGCAAGAACTGCTCGAGCAGATAGCCGTTGGCGCCGTGGATCTCGACGCCATCGAAGCCGGCGGCAAGCGCGTTCTTCGCACCCTGCCTGAAGGCCTCGACCACACCCTTGACCTCATCGGTCTCCAGCGCGCGCGGCGTCTCGTAGTCGCCGATCTTGCCGTCGGCCATCATCGCCTTCATTCCTTCGGCCTTGATCGGGATCGCCGAGGCCGACACCGGCGGCTGACCACCGTGGTAGGACGAATGCGAGACACGGCCGACATGCCAGAGCTGGAGAAAGATGATGCCGCCCTTGGCGTGCACCGCATCCGTCACCTTGCGCCAGCCCGCAATCTGCGACTCCGAATAGATGCCGGGCGTCGCCGGATTGCCGCGGCCGTGCGAGAGCACAGGTGAAGCCTCGGCGATCAGCAGGCCTCCCTTCGTCGCGCGCTGGCCGTAATATTCGGCGTTGAGCGGCCGCGGCGAAAAGCTCTCGCGCTCGGCTCGCATGCGCGTCAACGGCGCCAGCGCGACGCGATGCGCGAGCTTGTACGGACCGACCTGCAACGGTTTGAACAACGCCTCGAATTTCATGCTGACACCGACTGGCTATGGAAGGATGCGGATCATATAGCGAGGGGCGGCCACCGGAAAAGGTGCCGCCCCTGCAAAAACAGATATTCCCTCCCACGGAACGTGGGAGAGAACAGCTATTACGCCGTCTTGATCCAGACGGCCTTCACGTTGAGATATTCCTCGACGTGCTGCTTGCCGGACTCGCGGCCATAGCCGCTCATCTTGTAGCCGCCGAACGGCACGGCCGGGTCCATCGCCTGATAGCAATTGACCCACACCGAGCCGGCGCGCAGGCGCTTCGCAACCGCATGCGCCTTGCTGACGTCGCGCGTCCATAGGCCCGAGCCGAGGCCGAAGGTGGTGTTGTTGGCGCGCTTGACGAGCTCGTCCATGTCCTTGAACGCGATCGCGGAGATGACGGGACCAAAAATCTCCTCCTGTGCGATGCGCATGTTGTCCTGGACACCCGCGAATACCGTCGGCGAGACGAAGAAGCCTTTTGACAGCGCGCCTTCGGTGACACGCCCGCCACCGGCGAGCGCCTTCGCGCCTTCCTTCTGGCCGATGTCGAGATAGCTGGTGACCCGCTCGAGTTGCTGCTCGGAGACGAGCGGACCGATCTGGGTGTTGGGATCGAGACCGTTGCCGACTTGCAGCTTCTTGCCGAACTCGGCGACGCGGCCGACGAACTCTTCGTAGATCGACTGCTCGACGAACAGGCGCGTGCCGGCGCTACAGATCTGCCCGGAATTGGCGAACACCGCCATCGCGGCACCGGGGACTGCGGCATCGAGATCAGCATCCGCGAACACGATGTCCGGCGACTTGCCGCCGAGCTCGAGCGAGACGCGCTTGAGGTTGCCGGCCGACGCCCGGATGATCGACTGGCCCGTGACGTGCGAGCCGGTGAAGGCGACCTTGTCGACGTCGTGATGCGAGGCGAGCGCAGCACCCGCGGTCTCGCCATAGCCGGGCACGACGTTGACGACGCCGGGCGGAATGCCAGCTTCCATCGCGAGTTCGGCGATGCGCAGCGAGGTCAGCGGCGCCTCTTCGGCCGGCTTGAGCACCACGGTGCAGCCAGTCGCAATGGCGGGACCGATCTTCCAGAGCGTCGCGGTGAGCGGGCCGTTCCAGGGAATGATGGCGCCGACGACGCCGACCGGCTCCTTCAGCGTGTAGGAAAAGATTTCGCCGGGCAGCGAGTTCTCGATGGTCTCGCCATGGATCGCGGTGGTCTGGCCGGCGTAATAGCGCAGCATGCCGACGGCACGCAGGCGATAGGCGCGGGTGCGGCTGAGCGGCGCACCCATGTCGAGCGTATCGAGCTGCGACAATTCGTCGAAATTCTTCTCGACGAGATCGGCGAGCTTCAGGAGCAGGTTCTGCCGCTCGAACGGCTTGACCTTGCTCCAGGGTCCCTCAAAGGCGCGGCGGGCGGCTGCAACCGCGCGGTCGATATCTTCCTTGTCGCCCTCGGCGACGGTGGCGAGCAATTCGCCGGTGGCGGGGTTATGGGTCTCGAAGCGCTTGCCGGAGGCGGCGTCGACCCATTTCCCGTCGATCAGCATCTGCTTGTAGGACCCGTTGGCGAACGGATGGCGCGTGATCGGAATAGCCTGCGACACAGCCATGGCTGCACTCCCTGTCAGGTGATTGATTGGGTTCGATCTGGGCGGGATCGTTAGGTGGAATAGAATACAGCGGTGCCGGAGAGGCGTAAAGGCGGCGTGGAACGAAGACCACCCATGCCGACTTGTGCAGGGTCGCGCGAGTGCCATGTTATAGCTCGACCAAGCCCCCTGCCCGGAGACGAACCATGCCGCACCCCGCCATCGTCAAGGACAATGTTGCCGTGATCACGGGTGGCGCGTCCGGCATCGGATTTGCCGCCGCCGCAGCCTTCGCGCGCGCCGGCATGAAGGTGTGCATCGCCGATGTCGATGAGGCGCGACTGGCGGAGGCCGCAACAAAACTGTCATCCGTCGCCTCTGCCACACATGTGATGACCTTCGCCGTCGATGTCGGCAAGGCGGAGAGCGTCAAGGAACTGGAACGCGCGGTGGGCGCGCATTTCGGCGGCACCGACCTGCTCATGAACAATGCCGGCATCCAGCCGGGCAGCACGCTGTTCGGCGAACCCGACAATTGGCAGCGCATCATCGCCGTCAACATGTGGGGCATCATCAATGGCTCGCGAATCTTCGCGCCCGGCATGATCGCGCGCGGCAAGTGCGGCCTCATCATCAACACCGGCTCCAAGCAGGGCATCACCACGCCGCCGGGCGATCCCGCCTACAATGTCTCGAAGGCCGGCGTGAAGGCGTTTACGGAAGCGCTCCAGCACGAGCTGCGCAACACCAGGGATTGCCACATCAGCGCGCATCTCTTGATCCCCGGCTTTGTTTTCACCGGGCTCACCGCAAAGGGCCGCACCGAGAAGCCGGCCGGCGCCTGGACGCCGGAGCAGACCGTGGACTTCATGCTGGCGCGGCTGAAAGCCGGCGATTTCTACATCCTGTGCCCGGACAACGACGTGCCCCGCGCGCTCGACGAGAAGCGGATGCTGTGGGCCGCCGGCGACATCGTCGAAAACCGCCCGCCGCTGTCGCGCTGGCACCCGGACCATGCGGATGCGTTCGCAAAGTTCGTGAAGCAGGACTAGACGGATCCGCCCAGGGCCAGCAACAACGAGGCGCCGATCGGCACACCCCAACCGGAGACGGCGTCAAATCCAGGGCCGGCGTTGAATCCGATACCCGGCTTCGGGTTGGAGACGTTGTTGCCGATCGTGATGTCATGGCAGACGAGCCGGCCCATCGAGAGACCATGAGACGTCTTGGCGTAGAGGAGCGGTGTGAGCCAGCGCTGGCGCTTGCGGGGCGGCAGCAGCGCGTTGACGCGCGCGATCAATGAGGCCAGCACAGGCGTCGAAGCGCTGGTACCGCCGCCCGGGCTTCGCTCGCTCTGGAAGATCAAGTCGTACATTGGTGGACCGGCCAGCGCGGTGAGGTCGGGAACGACGCGTCCCTTGAAGTCCCCCTTGTTCAGCGACGCAACCGAGACTTTTTGCCAGCCCGGCTTGGCGAAGATCGAGCTGACCCCGCCACCGGTCGCGCCACCCACGTCACGGATGCGCCGCCCCTTGCCGACGCGCCACGTCTGTTCGACGGCCTTGCCGGCCTTGTGTCGAATCATGGTGCCGCCGACCGCCAGGGAATAGGGACTGGAGCCCGGAAAATCGACATGCGCGCGCTTGTCGGTCTGCATGTCGCCGGACCCATCATCCCCCGAAGCGCAGCAAACGGTGATGCCGAGCAACGCGGCCAGATGCAGCCGCTCGTTGATCGCATTCAGCGCCGCCTTCGACCAGTCGCCGGAATCCTCCGCGGCGCCCCAGCTGATCGAAAGCGCCACCGGCCGATCCTTGATGGTCTGATTGAGCAGGTCGACCCAGCCCTTCTGATGGTCTTTCGCGAAGTAGACCAGGATCTCTGCCTCCGGGCACAGCCCCGCGACAATCTGCACGTCCATCATCACTTCGCCGGTGTAGCCGATTTCGTCGCGCCGGTGGGCGGGCTTCAGGCGATTCATCTGCGCGAGGTTCCGGATCGGCGCATCGATCGAGATGCGCTTCACGGTCGGCAGATCGCGACCGAACAACTTGCAATAGGCGGCGAGGTCTTCGGCAAAATAACCGCCACCGAACTCCGCCACCGCGATCCTCTGGCCAGCCCCTCGCCCCTGAGGAAAACGATAATGATTCTCGATATCCTGCGGCGCGAACGGCTTGAGAGGATGTGTCGCCTTTGCAGCCGTCTTCGACGGCTTTCTGCCTGCGACGCGCCGTTCGCCAAATCCCAGCACGGCGGTGATGATCGGCTGAAGTTCCGCGGGCACCTCGTACTCGCCCTCGCGATCGCGGAACGTGCCTTGCTTCGCACTTTCGTAGATCCCGAGGTTGGGATGGAAGGCTTCCTCCATTTGGGCAACAGTGCCACTCACCTTCATGCTGCGCGTCTCGAGCGAGACCTCATCGATGCTCAGCCCGAACTTGCGCAACACCTGCGAGACCTTGTTGGCATCGGCCCTGGAGGCTCCGCACTTCGCCCTGAACTGTGCCAGCGACGGCGGGCGCCTCGCGAAAACTGCCGCGTCCGGCAGCTTCGGCCCGCGCAGCGTCAGGGTCACGTCAACCCGCTGCTGCGGGCTGGCGTCCCTCAGGCGCTTCGCGCCCTTCTGACGCACACGCGCGCTGTCCCGCACGACGACCAGCTGTTTCGCAGTTGCAGCTTGACGACGCATCCGGCTGCCAACATGCCGCGACGCGGCACCCGTCCTTGCACGTGATACCATCGCCGGGCCCTCACCCTCGACACGACCAAAGGTTGCAGGTTATCGTCGATCCCCAGATGCGTCAATTTTGCAATCCGGCCGGCACGCCGCCACGCGACCAGCCCGGACGTTCGAGATTTTTTTCGATTTCTGATTGCGATCCGAGGATTTGCTGATGCGCTCGATCTACGCGCGGCTCAACCGTCGCTACGGCACCAAGTTCATCGGCTTCGACCGTCAACGGCTGGTCAGCTCGACCCTGACGAACGCCACCGTCATTTCCGCCGTGACGCCGCCTCGCCTGATGCCGGATCGGACGCGGCGCCGACATCGTCCGCGCGTCGCAATCCGGCCACAAGGCCGGGTCGGCAATCCTCAGGGCCATCAAGCGCAACGGACATCGTCGCAGTTAACGCGCGATGCGATCGGAATGAATCGTCACCGCATTCGCGAGGTGCGCCCGGTCTTCGGGCTGAGACCTACAGCGTCTCTTGCTGATGCCCGCAATTCTTGCAGGCAAACTTGACGCGGCTCTGGCCCTTTTCCGCCTGGACCCGGTTTGGCGCGCCGCACTTGCCGCAAACGGCCTCGATACGGGTCGAGCCCTGCTTCACGACGATGGTCTTCTTTTCCATCGATTCGCGGATCAGGCGCTCGGCCTCTTCACGCAGGGACTGTTTCGACAAAGCTCATCTCCGCCTCTGGAAAGCGCGAGAGCCATAACGCACCTGCGTTGGAATCTCAATCGGCAATGCCGGCTCAGACCTCCACAATCACATAAGAGTCTTCGACATGCACCGCAAAGGTCTCGGCCACATACGGCCCCTTCTGGAGCTCGTCGCCGCGTTCCACCGCGACGGGATATGACCGGATCTTGACGCGGTTCGGGTCGAACCAGGACTGGCCGTTGCGCATGTCGAACTCCCAGCCGTGCCAGGGACAGCGCAGCATCTCGCCGACGCGCGAGCGCTCGTAGACGCCGGGCTCGGGCGAGGTCAGCCGCGCCACGCAGGCGGCCTTCTCCAGCGGCGCGCCCTCGTGCGGGCAGCGGTTCAGCAGCGCGAAGAACTCGCCATTGACATGGAACACGACGATATCGCGGCCGGCGATATCGACGACCTTGTTGCCGCCGGGCGGGATCTCCGAGGTGGTCGCGACGATGTGACGGGCCATGCGGAGCTCAGAACTTGTAGACAGCGCGCGCGTTGGTGCGGAAGATCTTCTTCCGCTCCGCCTCCGTCAGCGGCGTCTTGAAGGCGAAGCGCGGATCGTCAAAGTCCCAGTGCGGATAGTCCGACGAGAACAGCAGACGATCGATGCCGACCCATTCGATCAGCGACCGCAGATGCCGCGCCTCATCCGGCTCGTCGATCGGCTGCGTCGTGAACCAGAAGTTTTCACGCACATATTCCGACGGCTTGCGTTTCAGATGCGGCACTTCGCTGCGGAAACGTTCAAAGTGCTGGTCCATGCGCCAGACCGCCGAGGGGATCCAGCCGAAGCCGCCCTCGATGAAGACGATCTTCAGTTTCGGGAACCGCTCCGGCACGCCCTCGATGACGAGGCTCGCAAGCTGCGCCGCGATTGTGTGGGCATTGGACTGATGCTCCTCGACATAATAAGACGGCCAGCCGCCGCCGGTGGGCGCGTGGCCACCATAGCCGCCGACGTGAATGCCGAGCGGCAGGTCGAGTTCTTGCGCGCGCTCATAAATCGGCCAATAGCGGCGGCGGCCGAGCGGCTCGTTGGCCCGCGGCGAGACGTTGATCTGGATGTACTCGCCGATTTTCGCGCAACGCTCGATCTCGGCGATCGCGAGGTCCACGCCATCCTGTCCGACCAGGATCGAGGCCTTCAGGCGGGGATCGCGGTGTGACCAGAACGCCAGCTGCCAGTCGTTGATGGCGCGCTGGATCGCGGCACCGAATTCGAGGTTCTGCTGCGAGAAGATGAAGAGATCGAGCACCTGCAAGATCCCGAACTCGACGTCGAGCGGATCGAGGTGCTGCTTCTGCATGAAGGCGAGATCGGAACCGGGCGGTCCGCCGGTCGGCGGCCAGGCATCGCGCCGCGCGATCAGCGGCGACGAGCGCGGATAGGGTGTCGTGAACAGATACGGCGTGCGCAGATGGCTGCCATATTCTCTCAAGTGCTGCTGCCAACGTTTCGGCAGGAACTCATTGAGATCGTCCGTCGATCGCAGGCTCGGATGCACGTCGCAATCGATGATACGCAGCCGCGAGGCCGCCGGCTTCTCGTCGTCGCGCAACGGACGGTCGATGACCTCACTCATGCGAAACCTCCAGAATTAATTAGCCAGCGACAACCGCGGAAACGTCTCCAGCGGATTGTCGACGCACATTTTGTCGATGATGCTCTTCGGCAGGTTCGGCGGAATGGGATCGTCACCGTCGAACTGCCAGTGCGGATAGTCGGACGCGAACAAGAACATCTCTTCGGAGCCGATTTGGTCGATGATCTCCTCGACGCTCTTGGTATCAGCGGGCGCATCAAACGGCTGCATGGTGACGCGGAAATTGTCGCGGATGATCGCGGCAGGCTCGCGCTCGACCCAGGGCACCTCGACCCGCACCCCGCGCCAGGTCTTGTTGGCGCGCCACATGAAGGCCGGCAGCCAGCTGACGCCTGATTCCATCAACACGACCTTGAGATCAGGAAATTTTCCGAACACACCCTCATAGATCAGGCTCAATATCTGCGCCTGAAACGCCTGTGCCTCGACGAAGTAATATTCGTAGCGATGCGACGGCCAGCCGGCCGAGCTCGGCGCCTGCCGATATTGCGTGCCGGCGTGGATCGCGAGCGGCAGCTTGTATTTCTCCGCGAGCCGATAGACCGGCCAGAAATGCCGTCGTCCCAGCAGCGTCTCGCCCTGCGCCAGCACGAGGATGGAGACGAACCTGACGTCGCCGGCACGGCGCTCGATCTCCTCGATCGCCAGATCCGGGTCCTGCATCGGCACGACGATGGACGCTCGCAGGCGAGGATCGCGCGACAGCCATTCGGCGGCGATCCAGTCGTTGATCGCCTTGCAGAAGTCGGCCGCCATGTAGGCATCGAACACGGCCTGCGCGCCATAGAGCACGTTGAGGATGGCGTGGCTGGCGCCGAGTTGCTCGAACGCGCCTTTCTGCACCATGGCAAGGTCGGAGCCGGGCTTGGTGCCGTTGCTCGGCCGCCAATCGGCGCGGCCTGACAGCGGCATGCTCGGCGGATAGGAGGTGAGATCGAGCCCGTCGATGGCGCGGCTTGCCACCTGCTCTTTCCAGTGATCGCTGAGATAGGGAAGCAGCGTCGTGCGCGTGCCACCAACCGCCGGATGGATGTCGCAGTCGATCCGCGTCACCGCCATGGAGCTTCCTCGCGCAATCTTATTGGCAGCGTTCTTGTGCGCCGCCTGCGCAGAGTGCTCCGGCTGCCGCCACCGCGCAAGGGAGCGCAGCCGCGCGATCCGTCATGGCTCGGTTGCATTTCGCAGGCGCGATATGAGGCTTGAACGCGTTTCCGCGCGGAAGCGGCGGAGCAAACTGCTCCACCGCTTTGCGTATGGTCTCGGCCTTTAAGCCGCCTTGGAGACTTCCATCAGCAGACGTTCGGCCTTGGCATCCTCGATGCGGTTCACCATCCGGCTGCTCTCGTGATTGTCGCGGACGGTCTTGGTCAGGGCGATACAGGTCTGGATCAGCATCACGATGCCCATGGTGAGATAGCCCTTCATCCAGAGGTCGATCGGCAGGAAGAAGATGCCGATGGCGACAAGGAATGCGGAGGCTGCGAAGGACGCGTAGGTGAAGGTCACCCAGGCGCCGCTGTGGGGTTGGCCGTTCTGGTTCATGGTGGTCTCCTGTAGGCTCAAATGATGATGAGGTTTGAAAGATGAGGCTTGAGATCAGGCCGTCGGCATGCGCTTGGACTTCAACCGCGCCAGCACGTCGTCGGCGGTCGTCTTGAGCCGGGGGCCAAAGCCCTGCTCGGCGAGTTTCTCGGCGGTGGCGAGCGGACCTGAGGCCGCATCGAGCTCGACCAGCGCGTCATCGGCAGCTTGGGCCTCCATCTGGCGATCGCGCAGACGCCGCAAGGTGCTCTCCGCTTCCGGCAGCGTAGATTCGTAGGGCCTCGCCGCCTCGATGCCGCTGCGGCGGAGCGAGCGGACCGCCTCCGAAGCGCGGGCGACACGGCGGCCGCGGTCGAGCTCGGTGATGCGGGCCTGCGCGTTTGCGACGTGCCGCTTCAGCCTGATGATCTCGGTCGCGAACAGTGCGCGGGCCGTCAGCGCCGCATCGCGATCGGCCTCGAGGCCCGCGATGGCTTCGGCGGCGTCCTTGGCGAGATCCTCGCGGCCACCGTCGAGCGCCGCAACCGCGCGGGTCTCGAGATCGGCGATGCGGGCAACGGTCGCCTCGAGCTTGCGTCCCTCCTGCTGGTCCTGGGCGATCGCCAGCGCCAGCGTCCGCTTGCTGCGCTCGACGGCGGCGGCCGCGTCGCGCATCTGCTGATCAAGGATCAGAAGGGCCGTGCGGTCCTCCAGCTCCTCGCCTGCGGCGGCAACGCTGCCGCGGAAAAGTGTCACTACGGTCTTGAACATCTGCAGCTCCCTGTTATGAGCGTTGCTCACACATACTTTGTAGCAACGAACTTGAACATCGTTCAATAAATTTCTGAGCGACGCTCATGAATTTGGTTAACGAATGACTAAAGCCTTGGAGCGTCGAGAGAAACTGCGGGCCGACCTGATCCAGGCGGCTGAGCGGATGATCGCGAGCCGCGGATTGGCGGGCTTAAAAACCCGCGATTTGGCCCGTGAAATCGGCTGTGCCAACGGCGCGGTCTACAATCTCGTCGCGGATGTGGACGAGCTCGTCCTGCGTGTCGGCTCGCGCACACTGCGTCGGCTCGACGAGACACTCAGCGCCGCGGAAACGGCCGAGCACTCGCCCCAGCAGATGCTGGTCCGCATCGCAATTGCCTATTGCGATTTCGCAGCGGAAAATCTCGAACTCTGGCGCGCAATGTTCGAGCACCGCATGGAGGCCGACAAGGCCCTGCCCGACTGGTCGGTCGATGACCAATTGCAGTTGTTCCGCCACATCTATAAGCCGCTGGCGGCGTTGTTTCCGGAGCGCGGGACGGAGGAGCTCGGCATCACCGCACGCAGCCTGTTCTCGGCCGTGCATGGCATGGTGGCACTGGGACTGGAGCAGAGGCTGGTCGCCGTTCCCCTGCCGGCGCTCCGCAAGGAGATCGCGGGCCTCGTGCGCGCGATGATCGACGGCTTGATTCGCGCGAGCGAGCTAGCCGCATCGCCTGACTAAAATTTCGTCTGTCGCATCGCGGGCAGCACGCTTAGCTTTCGCGGCGTCTCGTCCTCTCTTTCGGAGCCTCCCATGCCCCTCCTCATCCGCGGCGGCACCGTCGTCAATCACGATCATTCGCGCCGTGCGGACGTGCTGATCGACGGCGAGACCATCGTCGCGGTCGGAACATCGCTCGACGCACCGACGGGCACCGAGATCGTCGATGCCGGCGGCGCCTACATCATCCCGGGCGGGATCGATCCGCACACCCATCTCGAAATGCCGTTCATGGGCACGGTGACCGCCGACGATTTCGAATCCGGAACCAAGGCGGCGCTGACCGGCGGCACCACCATGGTGGTGGATTTCTGCCTGCCCGATCCCGGCCAGTCGATGCTCGCGGCCTATCAGGAATGGCGGCGCAAATCCGAGAAGGCGGCGAGCGACTACGGCTTCCACATGGCGGTGACGTCTTGGTCGAAGCAGATCCATGACGAGATGGAGACCGTGGTCAAAACCTACGGCATCAACACCTTCAAGCACTTCATGGCCTACAAGGGCGCGCTGATGGTGAACGACGACGAGCTCTACAACTCGTTCGCGCGCTGCGCCCATCTCGGCGCCATGCCGGTGGTGCACGCCGAGAACGGCGACGTGGTCGCACTGATGCAGGAGGCGTTGATGGCGCGCGGCGTCACCGGCCCCGAGGGCCACGCCTATTCACGGCCGCCTGAGGTCGAGGGCGAGGCCACCAACCGCGCCATCATGATCGCCGATATGACGGGCACGCCTGTCTACATCGTGCACACCAGCTGCCGCGAAGCGCATGAGGCGATCGCGCGGGCGCGGGCAGCGGGAAAACGGGTCTATGGCGAGCCGCTGATCCAGCATCTGCTGCTCGACGAGCGCGAATATCAGAACAAGGACTGGAATCACTCCGCCCAGCGCGTGATGTCGCCGCCGTTCCGCGACAGATCGCATCAGGATAGTCTCTGGGCCGGCCTGCAAGCCGGCTCACTCCAGGTGGTCGCGACCGACCACTGCGCCTTCACCACCGAGCAGAAGCGGTTCGGGCTCGGCGACTTCAGAAAGATCCCGAACGGCACCGGCGGCCTCGAAGATCGGCTCGCGCTGTTGTGGACCGCCGGCGTCGCCACGGGACGGCTGACGAAAGAGGAATTCGTCGCGGTAACGTCGGCGAACATCGCCCGCATCCTCAACATCTATCCGCGCAAGGGCGCAGTCGCCGTCGGTTCGGATGCCGATATCGTGGTGTGGGACCCCAGGGCAAGCAAGACCATCAGCGCGAAGCGGCAGATGAGCCGGATCGATTACAACGTGTTCGAAGGCTTTGCCTGCACCGGCGGGCCAGCCGCGACACTCTCGCGCGGCCGCGTCGTCTGGAAGGACGGCGATTTGCGCGCCGAAGCCGGCGACGGCCATTATGTCGAACGTCCGGCGTTCTCGCCGGTGCATGTCGCCAATTCGACATGGAAAGAGCTGACCGCCCCGCGCGCCGTTAGCCGCGGAGCGGTGACGCCGTAACGATCAGGCCGCCTTGCTGGCCTGCAACCGGTCAAGCACCGGCAACAGCTCGGACGGATCGGGGCGGTGGGTGTAGTCCGGGTTCACCTCGGCATAGGCGATGATGCCGTCGCGACCGATGACGTAGCGCGCGGGCATCGGCAGCACCCAGGACGGATTGTCGTTGAAGGTCGGCAGGTCGTTCTTGAAGGACTTGTAAAGCGAGACGAGCTCGCCCGAGAGAGCGAAACGAATGCCGAAGGCGTCGGCGACTTCGCTCCTGACGTCGCTCAGGATCGGGAAGGACAGCTTGTTATCGCGCTCGGACTTGCGGCTGTTCGGCGCGGTCTGCGGCGAGATCGCAACGAGGCTGCCTCCGCGCGCGGCGATTTCCAGCAGCGCTTCCTGGAGCGCCTGGAGCTCGAGGTTACAATATGGGCACCAGACGCCGCGATAGAACGAGACGACCAGCGGCCCCTTCGCGAGCAAGTCGCGCGAGGAGACAGGCTTGCCGCCGGGATCCTTCAGCAAGAATTCCGGCGCGGCGTCGCCGGCCTTCTTCGCGCGCTGCGCTTGGCCGCTCGCGATCAGCTCGGCGGTGGCGCGGTGCATGGTGTCGAGCGCCTCCTTGCTGGGCTTGAGCGGGAAACGGCCGGCTTCGAAATCGGCTTTAAGAGCGTCGAGTTTGTCTTGCAGGGCCATGGCTAGCTCCATCAATTGCTGTTGGCCCGGCCTATCTGGATCATTTGAGAATGAAGGGGTATATGGCGGTTTCGGAGAACATCTATTTGGATTTCAAATGGGCGACCGGCTCCAGGAATTGACCGTCTTCGTGCGGGCGGCAGAGAGCGGCAGCTTTTCGAAGGCCGCGCGCGAGCTCGGCCTGTCGCAGCCCTCGGTGTCGCGCATCATCGGCGAGTTGGAGAGCCGGCTCGGCGTCAAGCTGCTGCTGCGGACCACACGCCGCATCACGGTGACGGACGCCGGCGCGCTGTTCCTGATCCGCGCGCGCGACGTGCTGGCCGATATCGAGGACGCCGAGGATGCCGCGCGCGGCGTCGATTCCCTGCGCGGGACGCTGCGCATCACGATGCCGATCGTCTATGGCACGCGAAACATCATCCCGCGCCTGCCGAAATTCCTGCGCGCCCATCCCCTGCTGCGCGTCGAGCTATCCGTCGCCGACGAACGGCACAACCTCGTGGCAGAAGGCACCGACGTCGCCATCCGCCTTGGCCCGCTCGGCGACTCCGGCTTTGGCGCACGGATGCTTGCGACGCTACCTCGCTTTCTCGTCGCCGCGCCGTCCTACCTCGCCGAACGCGGCACCCCGAAGACGCCGGCCGATCTCGCCTCGCACGACTGCATCTTCGGTCCCGGCCTGTTCGGCCACACCACATGGTCGTTCACCCGCAACGGCGCGGAGACCTCGGTGGATGTCCGCGGCCGCATCACCACCGATTCCGGCCCCGGCGTGTTCGCGAGCGTGCTGGCGGGGTTGGGCGTCGCGATGACGTCGCCGGTGATGGCCGGCCCCGAGATCGCGTCGGGGGCACTGGTGCCGCTGCTGAAGAGCTACAAGCTCCCGCCCGTTGACGTCTACGCCGTGTTTCCGGCGGGTCCCCGACCGTCGACCAAGGTGCGCGCTTTGGTCGACTTCCTGGCGGAAGAGTTGAGATAGGCCGCCGGGCCGCTTGCGACACATTGAAGCGCGCCGATGGCATGCGCCTTGCCTCTTTACGTCGCAGAGATATTGCAAATAGAGGCACCGATGAGCCCATCACCTTTCGACATCAGCCGCCGCAATGTGGTGCTTGGCGGCCTTGGCGCGGCCGGACTTACGGTGATCGAGCCCCGCTTCGCCTCTGCGCAAGGGCGCGCCGAGACGCTGCTGGTGGTGCAGGAGCTCGGGCCGAACTCGCTCGACATGCAGGGCGTCGGCTCCAACCAGACCGTGAACGGCCTGTCCTGGAACTGCTACGACCGCCTGCTCTCCTACGCTTCAAAGACGCTGCCGGACGGCACGCTGTCCTATGACCGCGAAAAGCTCGCGCCTGAACTCGCCGAGAGTTTTGAGGTCGCCGCCGACGGCATGTCCTGCACCTTCAAGCTTCGCAAGGACGCCAAATTCCACGACGGCACGCCTGTGACCGCCAAGGACGTCAAATGGTCGTTCGATCGCGCGGTGAAGGTCGGCGGCTTTCCGACCTTCCAGATGTCGGCGGGGTCGCTGGAGAAGCCCGAGCAGTTCGTCGTCGTCGACGACCACACTTTTCGCATCGACTATGTCCGCAAGGACAAGATGCTGCTGTTCAACGTCGCCGTGGTCGTGCCCTTCATCATCAACTCGGAACTTGCGAAGAAGAACGCGACGGCGGAAGACCCCTGGGCGCTGGCGTGGCTGAAGACCAACGAGGCCGGCGGCGGCGCCTACAGGATCGAGAGCTGGAAGCCCGGCAGCGAAACCGTGTTCACACGGTTCGACGACTGGAAAAGCGGTCCGCTGCCGAAGGTGAAGCGCGTGATTGCGCGCGACGTCCCCTCCGCCGGTACCCGCCGCGCCATGCTGGAGCGGGGCGATGCGGATATCTCCAGCGGCTTTGCGCCGCGCGACTTCGAACAGATCATCAAGGAGGGCAAGGTCAAGGTCTCGGGCGTGCCGATCCCGAACGCGCTCTGGTACGTCGCGCTGAACACCGCGAAGCCGCCATTCGACAATGCCAAGCTGCGTCAGGCCATCGCCTGGGCGATGCCGTACGAGCAGATCCAGAGCAGCGCGTTCTTCGGCCGCGCCGTTCCCATGTACGGCGGCGCGGCGGATGTTTCAAAGCCGGTCTGGCCGCAGCCGTTTCCCTATGTCACCGATCTCGACAAAGCCAAGGCGTTGATGAAGGAGGCGGGGTTCGAATCCGGCCTTGAGACCACGCTCTCGCTCGACACCGGTACTGCCACCGTCGGCGAGCCGACCGCGATCCTGATCCAGGAAAGTCTCGCCAAGATCGGCATCAAGGCGGCGATCGAAAAGATCCCGGGCGCGAACTGGCGCACGACGCTGAACAAGAAGGAGCTGCCGCTGGCGCTCAACCGCTTCTCTGGCTGGCTGGATTATCCTGAATATTACTTCTACTGGAATTTTCACGGCAACAACTCGATCTTCAACATCTCTTCGTACCAGAACAAGGAGATGGACGCGCTGATCGACAAGGCGCGCTTCACCGCGGATGCGGCGGAGTACGACAAAACCGTGAAGGATTTCATCGCGCTCTGCATGCACGACGTTCCCGTCGTTCCGCTCAACCAGCCGATCCACGACGTCGCCATGCAGAAGGCCATCACCGGCTATGAGTTCTGGTTTCACCGCGAGCCTGACTATCGTCAGTTCGCGAAAGGTTAGTTTTGGCGGGCAATGCTGACAGTGCGCGAGGCCGCTCGCGCCTGCTCAGTGGGAAAGCCCCGCTCCAGCCGCGCCTCGCTCGCACGCAGCGTTGCGGCATCGAGCTTGCCCTGCCGTGATCCCTCAAGGGCGCACGCAAAGACCCGATAGAACTGCGCACCATCATAGGCGACCAGCAGCATATCGACGCCGGCATTGATGGCCTCGACCACCGCCTTGCAGACGTCGTTCTGGTAGATCGCGCCCATCACGAGGTCGTCGGTCATGACCACGCCCTGGTAATTCCACTTGTCGCGGATAATGCCCTGGACGACGCGTTTCGAATGCGAGGCAGCACGATCAGGGTCGACCGCAGTGAGCGTGACATGCCCGACCATGAGCGCGCTGCGCGAATGCGACAGCACCTCGCGGAACGGAAGCCAGTCGGTCACCTCCAGCTCCCTGACCGGCGTATTGAGATTGGCGCTGAAATGATGCGTGTCGGTGCGCACGCGGCCGATACCGGGAAAATGTTTTAGCGTCGCGCCGACGCCGGATTCTTCCAGCCCCCGGACATAGGCGCTTGCGATCGCGCTGACGACGGCGGGATCGGTGGCGATCGCGCGCTGGCCAATCAGCGTGTGGAAGTCGAGGCGGTTGCGCCGAACCGGCGGCTTGAGGTCGAGCACCGGCGCGAGATTGAGGTTGACGCCGAGGCCGGCGAGCTCACGGCCGTGGATGCGGCCGAACTCTTCGGCCTTGGCCTGCTGGTCGTCCGGGGCAAGCCCGGCGAGCGTCGCCAGCGCCGGCAGCTTGGTCAGCGGCGGCGAGAGATGCCCGACGATGCCGCCCTCCTGGTCCGCGGCGACCACCAGCGGCGGCAGGCCCGCGGCGCGTCGCTTGTCCTGAAGCGTCGCGATCTCGGTACGCAGCGCCTCGATGCTCCGTCCCCGGATGTTGTGCCTTGTGACGTAGACGCCGCCAATCAATCCCTGCTCGGCCAGGCGCGCGACATCGGGAAAAGAAGAATAGCCGACCATGAAGTGCGGCCCGAGCTGACGCGCTTCAGCGGCGCTGGCCTTGAGGACATCATGCTTGCACAGCTCGAACTTGAGATGCGCCGCCGACATCAGCAGCGGCGGCAGGCACCAGAGCATGACGAACAGCTTGCCGGCGATGGTCCGCCACCGTCCTCTACGCAGCAGGACGATGACGATCGCGATGCTTGCGACGACGAGCGTGATGTTTCCGGCGCCGCGCAATGGGACCAGATAGGGATCGTTCTTGTTCGCGGCCGCGAAAGCAACGAGAGGTGCGGCAAGCCAGAGCAAGATCAGTCCGATACGACCGAGGAATTGCATGATGCATCACGCGCGGGGAGTGGCGAATGCTTCGCACCTATCAAAGCGATTCACGCCGCGCGAGGGGCAAAAGCGCGCCTGCACGAAATCTGCAAAAGACTCCTGAAACCGTGCAGACGATGATCCCGCCTTCTGCACAAGAGGTGTTCAGACTTCGTGATGCCACCCATCACGAAAGGTCCTCTCGACATGACGAGCCTGGCTTCGACGATCGCTGCGGAAATCCAGCCGATCAGGCATTCCTCGATTCCGGCCAAGGTCGGCCTTGCGCTGGTGCTGGCCGCGCTGGCCGACTGGCTGTTCTATGGTGAGCGGATCGGGCTATCGCTGACGCTCTTTGCGATCGCGATCGCCTGCGTGTCGGCGCTCTTCAATCATGCGACACTGGATCTGCGGCGCGCCATGATCGGCGCGGCCATTCTCGTCGCAGGCCTCGTGCCGGCCGTCGAGGAGCTCAACATGCTGTCCTTCCTGATCCTCACCATGGCGCTGGTCATTGCGCTTCTGATCGCGACCAATCCGGAAACGACCGGGCTCGCCGAGCGCGCCCGCGCGCTGCGCAACCTCGTTCTGTTTGGTCCCTTCAGGTTCTTCCCCGACGCGCTCCAGATCTTCAACATGTCGGCGTTCACCCGCGGCATCGCGCTCTGGCTGCTGCCTGCAGCGCTCGGCACCGTCTTCGTCGCGCTGTTCGCTGCCGCCAATCCGGTGATCGAGCAGTGGGTGTCCCTGCTCAATCCAAAACTCTTCTTCGAATATGTCAGCATCCCCCGCGTGCTGTTCTGGGCCATGATGCTGGCGCTGGTCTGGCCTTTCATCCATGTGCGCTGGCGGCGCAAGACGGTTGTCACGGCGACCGTCCGCGATGTCGCGGTGCCGCCGCCGCTCCCGCCCGTCGTCTCGGCGGAGTTTCTGGGCCCCTCGACCATCATGCGCTCGCTGATTCTCTTCAATCTGCTGTTCGCGGCGCAGTCCATTCTCGACGGCATCTATCTCTGGGGTCATGTGGCGCTGCCGGCGAACATGACCTATGCCGCGTACGCCCATCGCGGCGCCTATCCGCTGATCGCGACCGCCCTGCTCGCCGCGGCTTTCGTGCTGGCCGCGATGCGCCCGGGCGGGGCGGCCGAGAAATCGACGGTGATCCGGCCGCTGGTCTATCTCTGGGTCGGGCAGAACGTCCTGCTCGTCGCCTCCTCCATCCTCCGCCTCGATCTTTACGTCGATATCTACATGCTGACCTATTGGCGGATCGCGGCGTTCATCTGGATGGGGCTGGTGGCGCTCGGGCTGATCCTGATCGTCGCCCGCATCGTGCTCAACCGTTCCAACCGGTGGCTTGTCGGCGCCAACCTGATCGCGTTAACGATCGTGCTGTACACTGCCTCGCTGGTGAACTTCGACGCATTCATTGCCGACTACAATCTGACGCACAGCAGTGAAATGTCGGGGAAGGGCTTGACCATTGATGCCAACTATCTCCTCACACTCGGACCGCAGGCGCTGCCAGCGCTCGGCAAGATCATCTCGCTTCGCGGTGGTGATTACTGCCTTGCGCGGCGCCGCGATCGGCTTGTAGAAACCCAGCGGCTGGACATGGCCTGGCGAGCCTGGGGATTTCGGAGCTGGCGTCTGCAGCGCCGGCTCGATGCTGAAGCCAAAAGCCAGCCCGGCAATCAGCCGGCAGGGTGAGCGGAGAATTTCTTGGCACATCGCATTCTCATCGTCGACGACGAGGGCCATATCCGCGAGGTGATCCGCGTCGCGCTGAAGAAGGCCGGCATGGACGTGATCGAGGCGCGCGACGGCAAGGAGGCGCTCGCCCGCTTTGCCGCCGACAAGCCCGATCTGATCGTGCTCGACATCGGCATGCCCGAATTCGACGGCCTCGACGTCTGCCGCGAGATCCGCAAGAGCTCCGATGTCCCGATCCTGTTCCTGTCGGCGCGCGACGAGGAAATCGATCGCATCCTCGGCCTCGAGATCGGCGGCGACGACTACGTGACAAAACCGTTCAGCCCGCGCGAACTGGTGGCGCGGGTCAATGTCATCCTGCGCCGCCTCAGCCCGCGCAATGGCGAGGCCAAAGCAAGTCCGGCGGCGCTTGCGCAAGGCGGCCTGCTGATCGATCCCGAGCAGCATGTCGCGACCTTCGCCGGCACGCCGCTAAAACTGACCGCGATCGAGTTCGGCATTTTGCGCGCGTTCCTGACCCGGCCGACCTCGGTGTTCAACCGCGAGCAGCTGATGCGGGCGGCCTACCAGCTCAACATCCAGGTGTCCGACCGCACCATCGACAGCCACATCCGCAACATCCGCGCCAAACTCGCGGCGCTGGCCTGCGAGAACGTCATCGAGACCATCCACGGCGTCGGCTTCAAGCTCGGTCGCTGCGAGAAAGAGGCATGAGCGCGGCGCCCGACAAATGGCGGCCGTCGCTCGGCCTCGTCATCTTCGCGGTGCTGGCGACCGTCGGCGTGCTGCCGCTGGTCGGCCTGTTCTTCTTCCGCCTCTATGACAACCAGCTGATCCGCCAGACCCAGGCCGAGCTGATCGCCCAGAGCCGTGTGCTCGCGACGATCTATGCGCAGGAGGTCACGGCAAGGCTCGACAGCGGCCTCACGCTCGGCGCCGAGGTACCGCCGAACGTGCTGCCCGATCCAGGCGACCAGGTCACCCCGATCCGCGCCGCACTCGATCTGACGGCCAACGACCTCCTCCGGCGGCGGCCGGAGGCGCTGCCCGCGCCGCAAGCAGCGCAGCCGGCCTATGTCGAAATCGGCGCAAGGCTCAATCCAATCATCCGCGAGACCCAGAAGGTGACGCTGGCGGGCTTTCGCATCCTCGATCCGCAGGGCGTGGTGATCGCCGGGCGTTACGAGGTCGGGCAATCGCTCGCCCATATCGAGGAGGTCGCGGACGCGCTGCACGGGCAATACCGCGCCACGCTGCGCAACCGCGTGCCGGATCGACCGCCGCCGCCGATCTATTCCTTCAGCCGCGGCCTCGGCGTCCACGTGTTCTCGGCCATGCCCGTGATCGTCAACAACCGTGTCGCCGGGGTGATCTACACCACGCGGACACCCAGCAACATCTTTGACCATCTCTACCAGGAGCGGGGCAAGTTCGTGCTGGCGGGACTGGCCGTGATCCTCGGCACGATCGCGATCGGCCTTGTCTTCTCTCGCACCATCACGCTGCCGATGCGCGAGCTGATCGATCGCGCCGCCAGAATTGGCCGCGGCGACCGCGAGGCGTTCCGGCCGCTCCGGCATTACGGCACGCGCGAGTTCGCCCAGCTCTCGCACAGCTTCCTCGGCATGGCCGAGCAACTGGCAAGGCGCTCCGACTATATTGCGACCTTCTCGGCGCACCTCACCCACGAGCTGAAATCGCCGCTGACCTCGATCAAGGGCGCGGCCGAACTGTTGCAGGATTCGGTTCAGGGCAAGGCCGGCAGCCTGACGCCCGCCGAGCAGAACACCTTCATCGCCAACATCCTGTCGGACACGCAGCGGTTGGAGGCGATGGCGCAGCGGCTGCGGGAGCTCGCCCGCGCCGAAAGCCTGCCGCAGAACGAGCGGACCGAGCTCGCGGCCGTCATCGCCGATCTCAGGAGCCGGTTTCCGACCAGCGCAATCGAGGCGAGCGGCAGCCTCGACCGCGCCATCGGCATGTCCGGCGAGAAGGCGCTGATCGTGCTGTCGCACCTCACTGATAACGCGATGCGGCACAAGGCTGGGACCATCAGGCTGGAAGCGGTGGACGCGCGGACGACCCTGCTGCTGACGGTGAGCAATGACGGCGAGCCGATCTCAGCGCCGAACCGCGACAGGATCTTTGATGCGTTCTTCACGACCCACCGCGACCAGGGCGGCACGGGGATGGGACTGGCAATCGTGCGCGCGGTCATGGCGAGCCATGGCGGCTCGATCAGGCTCAAGCCCACCGACGCGGGCGTCGCCTTCGAACTCCAGTTTCCGGCAGCCTAGATTGCGAACACCCAGGCGGCGACGATGGTGCCGATGGTGACGAGACCAGCGATGGTCCAGCCGGCGGCATATTCCAGCTCAGGATGACCGGTCGCCCGCATGATCTCTGCCGGATCGGCGGTATGCTTCTCTGCCATGACAGCCTCGCACGTGTTTCCCCGTGTCATGGATAAGTCGCTTCAGCCGGCAAAAGGTTCCGTCACGGACGCGCGACCGACAAAAAATGCGAAAACAACCCCATGCACAGTAGAAACCGCTTTCCGGAGCGGGGCGAAGTCGCGCCACACAAGCGTCTGGCGCGGCGAGGCAAAACGTCCGCTCCGCGCAATCGTCGCGCGGGTGGGCATCTTGCCTTCCAAATCGGACGCATGGCCGACGACAAGGCAAAGCGGGGCGGCGCGGATCGGGCGCTGATCGCGCTCACCGAGAAGTACGAGGTCGCCTACTGGTCGAAGAAGTTCAAGGTGACGCCAGCCAAGCTGAAATATGCCGTCAAGAAGGTCGGCCACTCCGCCAAGAAGGTCGAGGCCTACATCAAGCTCCAGAAGCACCGCGCCGCCGACAAGAGCCGGATCGCACTCGGCGAGGCCTATGAGGTCCGCTACTGGTCGAAGAAGTTCAAGATCACCCCGGCCAAGCTGAAGGCCGCGGTTGCCGCGGCCGGCCACTCCTCCAGGAAGGTCGAAGCCTATCTCGCAGCCCAGAAGGCGGCGAAGAAGAAAAAGGCCAAAAAGGTCCCGAAGAAAGTCGCCAAGCGGAAGAAGGCGGCCTGAGACTTGGGGGACCGTAAAAACAAGATGAAATCCGCCCAGCTGATCTTCGCCTGCGCCCTTGTTGCCGCAACCGCGTCCAGCGTCGCGGCGGCCGCCGACACGCTCGCCAAGGTCTCGGGCGCGACCGCGCTGGCGCTGGCGGGCGTGATCGCGCCATTGTCACCGGTCCTGTCGGGCGCCGAGAAGAAGGCAATGGCGATGCTGTTCGCCGCCAACGCCGATATTCCCTACAAGAAGCCGATCGTCGTGACCGCCGACCGGATCGTCTGCCGCACCGGCAATGTCGACATCACCGTTCGCAATTGCGAGGTGACCTTCGGCAAGAAGGCGAAGACCGTGAACGGCTCCACCGCCAACGAGATCTTCGCCACCGAGGCGCTGGCCGGCGTTCCCGCGGACGGCGCGGCGGGATCGAACTTCGAGAGCCTGAGCAAGCTCAGCTGCACCATCGACCCCAACGCCATCCGCCGGAAGGACGGCAGCGGGGCGGATTGCACGTTCCAGCCGGGGAATTGAAACGGCCTGGAGAACCTGCCAATGGTGCCGTGAAATCGCCTCAAGACGATCCAACTAATAAGGCGAATCGAAAAGACAGGCCAAACGCGCGGGCCAATATGGGACACGCAAGGCCGGCACCAACATGAAGAATTGTCTCGCATTTTTCCTTCTTCTCACCATCACGGCCGCCTCCGCGCATGGTCCGGCGCCGATGCGGCGGAGCGCGCCGTCCGACCTCGTCCTGACAGGCCTCACCGATTCCGACACCACGGCCGGCGGCACCGCGCGGCTGTGCGAGCAGGTCACCTTCTCGCGCGGCCTGCGCTACGGCGAGAGCGAGGCCAATGTGCTCGATGTCGCCGCAAGTAACACCAAGGCGGATACGCCGCGGCCGGTGCTGCTGTTCGTGGCCGGCGACACTTTTACGGGCGACCACGGTGCGCCGGACATCTCGCGCGAGATGCAGGACCAGGCCATGTGCTTTGCCGCGCGCAACGACATGATCGGCGTACGCGTCAATTATCGGCTGGCGCCCACGGCAACCTGGCCGATGGGAGCCAGCGACGTGGCAGCGGCGCTGTCCTGGGTGCATGGCAATATCGACCTGTTCAACGGCGATGCCCGCGAGATCGTCGCGGTCGGCTATGGCGCCGGCGCCTTTCACGTCGCCACCCTGCTGGCGCATCCCGAGTTCCAGACCGAGCGCGCCGACGTTGCGGGCGTCGTGCTGGTGTCGGGGATCTATCGCGCGGGCAAGGAGGCCAGCGACAGCGAGAAGGCCTATCTCGGCCTGGATGCCACCCAATATGACAAGCGATCGGCCTTTCCCGGCATCCTCAATGTCGACGTGCCGATCGTGCTGGCCTGGGCCACGGACGATTCCGCCGGCATCGTGGCGCAGGGTGAGACCCTGAAGAAGACGCTCTGCGGCGCCGGCCACTGCCCGCGCGCCTCCCTCCTGCGCAGCCGCGACGGCATCGCGAGCGCCTTCGGCCTCGATGGCTCCGGCGACAGCCTTGCCGAGCCGACGCTGCTGCTGGTGCATCAGCTGGAGGCGCGGGGGCTGCCGTAACGGCATTGCGAGCGGCAGGGTTGCAAGCTGATTCGGTGTCTGTGCAAATTTGACCGGTCGCTTGCAATATAGCGTTTCGTCCTTGTGTGGCCTGGCGCCCTCGCCTCCGAGACGACGAGCGCGCGCCATTGCCGTGCGACTACGAGCGGCTGAAGTGAGGCAAGTCGCATGGGCCCTCTGGGACAATTGTCTCGCTGGCGTTAACGCGCCCCAAACCACGATGCGCGATTTGGCCGCCGCCCGCACCGCCTTGTGCTATTTGGGACAGTTATCTTAAGAATTTCTATTTATAGAGACCAAGGAAATCCGCGTCTGGCACAATTGTGTGACGCGCTGCCGCCACGATCGGAAAACCGATGCGGAAGTTGCTGGCACGATTCGCGGTGATCTCTTTTGTGCTGACTTCGGCGCTCGCCGCCGAACCGGTCAAGCTCAAATTGGCGTTCTTCAGCTCCGACCGCTCGACGAGTTATCTCGCCGCGGTCAAGCCGTTCGTCGACGCGGTCAACGCCGAGGCTAGAGGCCAGATTGAAATTGACACCTATTTCAGCGGCGCGCTTGGCAAGGATCCGGCCGAGCAGCCCCAGATCGTGCTCGATGGTAGGGCGGACATCGCCTACGTCGTGACGGGGCTGACGCGCAATCGGTTCGCGGACAATGCGATCATCGAGATGCCCGGCCTGTTTACGAGCATGCGCGAGTCTGTTGCAGTGTTCACCCGGCTGATGGCCGTCAACGCGCTGCAAGGATACGAAGACTATACGGTGATCGGCGCATATGTCAGCGAGCCCGAGACGATCCACAGCAGCGTCCCGATCACGTCGCTGAATGATCTGAAGGGCAAGAGACTTCGCGTCAACAATCCCGGCGAAGCCGCAGCGCTCGAAAAGCTGGGGGCGCGGCCTTTGCTCCTGCCGGTCAACAAGATCTCCGAAGCCATCAGCAACGGCAGCATCGACGGCGCCCTCGTGAACCCTGCTTCAGTGGTCGATTACGGCATCAAACGCGTTGCGACTTATCATTACCTTCTTGGCGTCAGCGGCGCACCGCTGATGGTCTTGATGAACCGGAAGACGTTCGACCGGCTGCCGAAATCGGCGCAGGCGATCATTCTCAAATACAGTGGTACGTGGTCTGCCGGACGCTTCGTAGATACCTACGAAGCGGTGGAAAGCAGCATCATGGAGGAGCTAAAGTCCGATCCCAACCGTCACGTGATCATGCCCTCGCCGTCGGACCTGCAGACGGCCAATGCCGCGTTCGCGGCCATTGCCGATGATTGGGCTTCGAAAAGTGAGCGCAATGCCGAGTTGCTGAAAGCGGTCCGGTCGGAGCTCACAAAAATGCGATCGATCCGGTAGCCGCGGATGCCATCACTCGCCAGCATCCGGCCTCTGCGAAACATCGTCATCATCGTCGCTGCGTTCGCCTTTCTGTTGCTGGGCGTCGGGATGACCCTGAAGATCACGACCGATCATCTTCTCCGTCAAGATGCGACGTCGACTGCTCGTAGCTGGGCGCAGTTCCTGGGGACCAGCGTCACCGATCTCGAGCAGATCGCCGGCGGCGAGCAGCCGTCCGCCGCCAGCATAGCGTTCTTCCTGTCGGCGCGAAATTCCGGTGAGGTCTTTCACTACGAGATCTTCAACCGCAATGGCTATTCGCAGCTCGTGTCGACCCGCGATAAGATCGCGCTCGTCGATTTGTCCGAATACAGCCCCGATGCGGCGCGATCAATCGCCGACGGTCAACCAATCGTCGATGTCAGGAAGGGTAATTCGGTCGACCAACCGGCATTTTTCGCGCGCGCCTATGTCCCGGTCCGGGCCGACGGCCGCCACATTGCCGTCGTTGCGGCCTACGTGGACGAAACGGAGCAACGCCGGAGTTTTCACAATGCGTTCCTGATCGCGGCCGCATTCCTTTGCCTGCTGTCGGGCCTCGCCTTCTCCATTCCCGCGGTTGCGTGGTATCGTGAAACAAAGGTGAAACAGGCTGACCGACGGATCCGCTTCCTCGCCCACCATGACGCATTGACCGGGCTGACCAATCGTCCCCATCTGATCGAAAAACTGGAGAGAGCCCTCGCTCACTTGCCGACACGGGGCGGCGGCCTTGCCGTGCACTTCATCGACGTCGATCGCTTCAAGGAGATCAATGATACGCTTGGTCATGACGGCGGCGACTTCCTGCTGAAGTCCATCGCGGAGCGTCTGCACGCTGCGGTCCGGGTCGACGACGTGGTGGCCCGGCTCGGCGGCGACGAATTCGTCGTCGTGCAGAGCGGCATCGCCGGCAAGGCTCAGGCCGAGTCGTTTGCGCGCCATCTTGCCGCCGCCTCAAGTGCTTCGGTGACATTCAAGCAGCACGAGATCCTCACAACCGTGAGCATCGGCGTGACGCTGGCGATGGCGGAGGACACCACCCCGGAGCGGTTACTCAAGAGTGCCGACCTCGCGCTCTACGCGGCCAAGGCAGCCGGCCGCAACTGCATCCGGTTTTTCGTGCCAGAGATGGATACTGAGCTGCAAGCGCGCATCGAACTCGAGAGTGCGCTTCGCGAGGCGGTACTGCATAATCGCTTCGAATTGCATTACCAGCCTCTCTTCGAAATATCTCAGCGCCGCCTTGTCGGCTTCGAAGCGCTGATCCGGATGCCCGCGGCGGACGGAACGCTCATTCCGCCATTGACCTTCATTCCGGTCGCGGAGGACTTGCGGCTCATCGACAAAATCGGGACATGGGTGTTGCAGGAGGCATGCCGTATCGCCGCGACCTGGCCGGCGCACCTGACCGTTGCAGTGAACCTGTCACCCCAGCAGTTCGTGGCGGGCACCATCAGCGACATCGTCGCTGCCGCACTGAAAGAGGCGGGGCTCGCTCCGCACCGGCTCGAACTGGAGATCACCGAAAGCCTGCTGCTCGGCAACACCGAAACGATCATGACGCAGCTCGCGACGCTCAAGGCGATGGGCGTGGCCATCGTGATGGATGATTTCGGGGCTGGCTATTCGAGCTTCAGCTATTTGTGGCGTTTTCCGTTCGACAAGATCAAGATCGATCGAAGCTTCATGCAAGGCCTCGATGGATCGCATTGTCAGGTCGGGACAGTCGTGAAAGCGATCATCGCGCTCGGACGGGAGTTGCGCATGCGAGTGACGGTCGAAGGCGTCGAAACCGCCAACCAGGCAGCGTTTCTCGACGCAGCCGACGGTGATCAGGTTCAGGGCTTCTTCTTCGGCCGGCCGATCCCCGCCTCGGAGCTCGGCGCCAGTATTCTGGCGGGTTTCGCGAGGACAATGCCACCGGCTTCGCCCGTGACCAAACTGCACGTCGTCAACGCAGCGGCCGAACGGTAGCACGAACCTTGCGCCCCTGTGGGGCGATGCGGCTCCCGGCCGCCCGCTATTGTAGATCATTCTCGCGTTTCAGTTAGCGCTTGTCTCACCAACTTCGCACTTTTCTTCCGCGGCCTGCAACTCTCGCCGAGGTTGCGCATTGGTGATCAGGTCTATCATGCAAAATCAACCGCGTCACAACGCGACACCCGAAAGCGGCGATCCACACGCCGGCGAACCTCTCATTGCACCCATCGACGGCGCAAATGCGTACGATCTGCAGCGCCAATTGGACGCCCGTCTCAATCCCGGCGAGACCGAGGCTTCGGAGGCTGACGTTTCGACCGCGAATGTGGCGCAATCCAAGACGAGCCGGACGCCTCGCCGATTTGTGAAGGCAGCAGCGGGCATCGCCATCGTCGCAGTATTCGGCTGGCTGCCGCTCAGAGCGCTTTTCCAGACGTCAAGCGTCGAAGCTGTTGTCAATTCGCGGCTGGTGACGTTGAGATCGCCGATCGACGGGAAGGTTTCAGCCGGGTCCGGTCTGGCAGGCGATTTAGGTATCGTCGGCGAAGGCACTTTCATCCTTCGTGTCGTCAATCCGCGCGGCGACCGCGTGCGACTCGATGATCTGCGCAGTCAGATGTCTCGCCTCGAAAACGAAAGACCTAGCCTCGTTTCAAAGATAGCTTCAGCCCGCGCGGCGCAGAAGGATCTGGCACGTCAGGCGACGCTGTTCACGGCGGGCCGCATCCGTCAGCTCGAGGCGCGCATCGCGGAAATCCAGACCTCAATCGAAGCGGCCGCGGCGCGTCGCGAGGAGGCGGCTGCCGCGGTGGAAAGAGCTTCATCGCTTATCAAATCGGGCAGCGTTTCCTCTGTCGAGCTTGGGCGCTTGACGCGAGATCAAACCATAGCCCAACAGACTGAGATGGGTGCGCGACGCCGCCTTGATGCGACCCAGGTTGAGCTCACCGCCGCGCGCGAAGGCACGTTTCTCGGCGACAGCTACAACGATCGTCCGAGTTCGGTGCAGCGTGGGGAGGAAATGCGGCAGCGGGCTGACGAGCTCACCGCGGATGTAGCGCACGCCGATGCGCAGATCTCCTGGCTCACCGACGAGATTGAATCCGAGCGATCTCGTTACATCAGCCGCTCCGAGGCGGACATCAAGTTCCCCATCGCCGGCCGAATATGGGAGGTCATGACGGCGCCTGGAGAGGACGTCCGGGCCGGACAACCGCTCATTCGCCTACTCGATTGTTCCGGCGCCGTGGTGACGGCGAACGTCACCGAGAGCGTCTATAACGGGCTGCAACTGGGATCTCTCGCCCATTTCCGGCCGAACGCTGGCGGCGCCGAATTGGCAGGCACTGTCGTCAATCTCACGGGCGCCGCAGGGCCCGCAGCCAACCTCGCCATCAATCCCGTCGCGCTGAGTAAGGAACCGTATCGTGCCACGATTTCAGTCCCTGACCTCAACGATGGCTCCAACGACTGTCCGGTCGGGCGAACGGGACGCGTCATCTTCTCGACGGACACTGCGAGAAAGTCATGATCCCCGCGCTGACGCCGGGCCTTATCGCGCTCGGCTTATGCGTTGCCATCCTGCCCTGGCTTCGGCACGAGAACCCCGCGGCGCGCTCGCTGATGGTCGTATTCGCACTGTTGCTCATGGTCCGTTATTTTGGATGGCGCATTGCGGCGACGGTCCCGCCCGTCGGCTGGACTGCCGATTTTGCCGTGGGATCTGTGTTCCTCTTCGCCGAGGCTGCATCGCTTGCGGCGGGTGCGCTGTCACTGGTGTTTCTCAGTCGCACGATCGATCGGACACCCCAAGTCGAAGCCAACAGGCAGTGGCTTGCGGGACGGCACGCGCCGCTGATCGACGTGTTCATTTGCACCTACAACGAGGAAGTGTCGATCCTGGAGCGCACGATCATCGGCGCCACTGGAATGAAATACCCCAACTACCGTGTCTGGGTTTTGGACGACGGGCGGCGCGACTGGCTCGAAAAGCTGGCAGGCGAGCTCGGCTGCCGCTATCTGGCGCGACCCGACAACAAAGGCGCCAAGGCCGGCAACATCAACCACGCTCTGCGGCACGTGACGGGGCTCGCTGATCCTCCCGAGTTCATTTCGGTTCTCGATGCCGATTTCGTTCCCATGCCCGAATTTCTCGCTCGCGCGATGTGCCTGTTCCGCGATCCTGGCGTAGCCGTGGTGCAAACGCCTCAGCATTTCATCAATGCGGATCCGATCCAAACCAACCTGGCCGCGACCAAGGTCTGGCCGGACGAGCAGCGGTTCTTCTTCGATATTATGATGCCAGCGAAGGACGCGTGGGGCGCGGCCTTCTGTTGCGGAACGTCGTCGGTCATCAGACTCTCGTCACTTGTGAATATTGGCGGCTTTCCGACCGATTCCGTGACGGAGGACTATCTCCTGACGCTGCGGCTGAAGGAAATTGGCGCGCGCACGGTGTACCTGAACGAGCGTCTGACCTTGGGGTTGGCCCCCGAGGGACTCAAGGAGTACATCACTCAGCGCAGCCGATGGTGTCTTGGCTTCATGCAGATATGTCGGGGGCGCAGCGGCCCCTTTTCCCGAACATCGCGGCTGGGTGTTGTCGACCGGCTGTCCCTCGTCGAAGCATTCTTGAGTTGGACTTCGACCTACGTCGTCAAGGTATTCGGTCTCGTCGTTCCGAGCCTTTACCTTCTGTTCGGAATCAAAGCCGTCCAAGCGGATCTTTCTGAACTCCTCGGATATTTCCTGCCGTTTTATGTCTGGTATTCGCTCACCATGGCCTGGATTTCCCGTGGACGGTCAATGGCCGTGATGTCGGACGTCGCTCAGTACATTGCTCTGCCGACGGTTCTCAAAGCAGCGGTGACGGGGCTGCTCAGGCCACAGGGACACAAATTCGAGGTCACTGCGAAGGGTGGGGACCGCGATCAAAGCTTCATCGAATGGCCACTGCTCAGGGTATACGGCACCGCACTGTCTATTACGCTTGCGGGAATCGTCTATGCCTTCCTGCTTCATGTGCAGGGCGAAAGCATCGCCTATGGCGGCCTGGCGCTCGCCTGGAGTTTATACAATGCCATCATTCTGACGATCGTCTGCTTGGTGTCCATCGAACAGCCACGGCGGCGGAAGGCCGAGCGATTCGAGCGAGATGAGCCGGTCTTTTTTAACATCGGTGGCCGGCAGTGCATCTATCGTTTGGCAGACATGTCGATCACGGGCGCCCGTTTCGTGAGCGACAGACCACCACCTGTTGGGACCGCGGTTCACTGCACCCTCCAGGAAAGAAAGGTCGCGGCGCTCGTCGTACGACGCACTGGGGATGGATTTGCAATTCGGTTTGATGAAACGCTCAACACGCGCGTCGATCTCGTTCGCGCTTTCTATTCCGGTGACTATGTCAGTGCGTTCACCGGCATACGCGCCGCCCCTGTCGGCAAAGCAATAATGATGCGGATTTTCGGCTGACTACGTTTGCTAATGGTGTAGTTTCCCGGCCTCGATATTGCGCGCGATGTGCGCTCTCTGACACGTTGACAGGAGCCTTTAGAGGTCAGGCGGGACTGTTGATCCGGGCTTCTTGCCCCGTCGGGAGCCACAAAACATGGCTATCGCAGCGAGCCTCAACTCCTCGCAGCAAGGAGCTTCGCGGCACGGAGCATCGCGTCCGAGTGCGGCGACCGACCGCGTCGCGGCAAATCCGGCCGTTTGACACCCAATGCGGTAGCCATCGGAAGCGAGCAATATTGACCTGCGAATCAGCGTCTTTGAGAGCATGTAGTCTTGGGGGTTGTCATGCCAAAGAGCGCGACAAAGCAGGTAGCGCTGTTGGGAGGGTGAAATGACCACGGAGCGAAGGCAGCCAACCCTTTGGCCCCAGAGTCTCGAAGACGAGATGCGAATGAAGCTCGCCCTCCACTCTCTCGAAAAGGAGAACAAGGGCTTGAAGGAATTGGTGGTGCGTCTCTCGGAAACCATCCTTCGACAGGTTTGTCAGGGCGCAGCACTAAGCTCGCTGAAAGATACCGCCGAGGGAAATGTTCATCCGCGCACCGATCCATATTGAGCCCGTCACCCTCGTGTCCAAGCCGAGCGCTGCAATCGGTTCTTCTCGACCAATGCCCAGCTCCAGGCTTCGGCTCGATCGCTCCGGGCAGCGCGCTGCTACGTGGGCGCCCGCAATTCGCCCTGAAACCAAGCCAAGGTATCGGCGGATTTCATCGGATCAACCAACTCGACCGCGAGCTGATGGGCAAAATAGCAAGCGGGACATTCGTAGGTACGAACGTCAAAACTACCCCGGCCGGGCGTGATGCGCGCCAGCATCGTTATTGTCCGACATTTAAGACAAGGTGGTCGCTGAACGGACATGAGGCTCGCTCTGGATCCGGCGGGAGCGCGATACTCTCAGTCACCGATGGATGCCGATGGGAGCGGTGATGGACCATGATGGAATCGTAAGCTCTGCTGCCGCCGGTCAATATTGACCACCATCCGAATTAAGACCCGCTATCCCAAACGAGACCTTTCACAGATGGAATCATTTTTCATCGGACGGTTGCCGAACCAAACCCGCCAAGTGCAAACCCGAGTTCGCCAAGACGGCCTACGATGCAGAACGGCGCACTCTCTCAATCGAAACGACGCAAGCCTGCTCGCGTCCTCGCGCCGGCATCGCCGCGCGTTCGGGCTGGATGGCTCCGGCGACAGCCTCGCCGAACCGACGCCACTGCTGGTGCATTAGCTGGAGGCGCGGGGGTTGCCGTAGCTGTTGCGAGCGACGCGACCATTACGCGCACCGTTTGCTGGGCCACCCCTCTCCCCCGCCCCTCCCCCGCAAGGGGGGAGGGAGCGCAGTGTGCCGAGCGGCCAATATCTGCCCTCATCGCTTGCGCGTTTTTGGATCGAGTCATTGTCCACGAGAAAGGTGCGTTCCCTCCCCCCTTGCGGGGGAGGGTTAGGGAGAGGGGTGCCACGCGGGGACTTTCTCGATCGGACGTGCGGCCCGTCAGCACACCTGCCGTTTTCCGTCGGGCGCGGCGTTTCAAAACCCAGCCACACGATCGCCAAACGCTTGACGTAGATCAACTCGTCTGGGTGCTGAGTGAGCCGACCTCGTTGGGGGCCAACGACAAGGTGTCGAGCATGCGCGTCACCGGCAGGCTGCTGTTCGTTCTCGCCGTCGCCTTCGCTTCGCTGGGGGCGATGTCACAGCAACAGCATTCAGACGAACCAGCGGGCGACAACGAAATCCGCATCGGCAATGTCATGCCGTATTCGGGGCCGCTGTCGGAATTCGGCGCGATCGGCCAGGCGGAGGCCGCCTATTTCGACATGGTCAACGCGCGTGGCGGCATCAACGGCCGCAAGATCCGCTTCATCACGCGCGACGACAATTCCGATCCGGCGACCGCGCTGGAGCTGACGCGCAACCTGGTCGAAAAGGACGACGTGCACCTGATGTTCGGATCGTTCGGCACGCCCGGCAATGTCGCCACGCGCTGGTACCTGAATGAGAAGAAAATCCCGCAGTTGTTCGTCGCCTCCGGCGACGAGGAGCTGAGCCAAGCCAGGGCGTTTCCCTGGACCATGGGCTGGCAGCCGCCGTTCCGGTCAGAGGGGCGCATCTACGCCAACTACATCCAGGCCTATTACCCCCGGAAGAAGATCGTGGTGCTCTGGCAGAACGACCAGTTCGGCCGCATGCTCTACAAGGGCATCCAGGAAGGTCTCGGCGACCTGAATCGTCTTGTCCTCGTCGACATCGCCTTCGATATCAACGACGAGCATCTCGACGGGCACGTCTCGATCCTCAAGCGGACCGGCGCCGACATCTTCGTGTTTCTCGGCGTGCCGTCGACGGCGTCCAAGGTGATCAAGCTGGCGGCGTCGATGAAATGGCGCCCGGTGTTCATCGTGAACGATGCCTCCGCCTCGATCGCCAATGCGATGGCGCCCGCAGGCCTGGAGAATTCGGCCGGCGTGATCTCGGCGGCGTTCCTGAAGGATCCGAGCGATCCCGCATGGAAGGACGATCCCGCCATGAAGGACTGGTTCGCCTTCATGGACAAGTACCATCACGTCGAAAGCACCAACAACAGCGCCGCGCTCTTTGGCTACGCCGCAGCCGAGGCGCTGACGCAGGTGCTGAAGCAATGCGGCGACGATGTTTCGCGCGAGAACATCATGCGGCAGGCGGCGTCGCTGAAGGCATATCAGCCCACCGTTGCGTTGCCCAACATCAGGATGAACACCTCGCCGAGCAGCTACTTGCCGATCAGGCAGATGCGGCTGGTGCAGTTCGACGGGCGGTCGTGGCAGCCGTTTGGTGAGGTAATCGAGACGGCGTTCACGGAGGGGGCGGCGCGGTGACTCGCACGCACTTTTTTGCTCGGGTGAGAGCCGGGTGCGCTTCAGCTTCCACAGCGTCATGGCCGGGCTTGTCCCGGCCATCCACGTATTGATGCGCAGTATGAGGAACGTGGATGCCCGGGACAAGCCCGGGCATGACGACCTCTTGTGCCTCCCCTCACGCCGGTTTCAGCGAAGCCAACGCGCTTTCCAGCAGCGCGCGCACCCGCGCGGCGTCGCCGGATTTCACCACGGCGGGATCGAGATAGAGCTCCAGCCCCGGCGCGCGCTCGGTGATCACACCACTTCGCTCGGCCGCCGCGTCGTTCAGCGCATCGACCGAATACGGAATCACCTCGCGGCTGATGCCCTTCATCGTGATCGCGGGCAGCGCGTGGGCGCGGACGATGTCGCTGACCAGCGCAAAGGTCTCGTAGCTCAGCACGATGCCGCCGGGCTCGGCGATCGATTGCAGCCGCGCGGCGAGGTTCGCTTCGGCGCCGATGATGGTGTAGTCCATGCGATCGCTGCTGCCGAAATTGCCGACGTTGCAATAGCCGGAGTTGATGCCCATGCGCGAGCGGAACGGCTGCTCGATGCCGGAGGCGCGCCACTTCGCGTTGAGCTCGGCCAGGCGCTGCTGCATGCGCCAGGCCATCTGGAGACAGGCCTGCGCATCGGCGCGGTCGCCCTTGGTCTCGGGGTCGCCGAAGAAGATCAGCATGGCATCGCCGATGAACTTGTCGATGGTGCCGCCATATTCATGGGCGATCGCCGACATCTCGGTGAAATATTCGTTGAGCAGCTGGGTCAGTTGCTCGGGCTGGAGCCGCTCGGCGGTGGCGGTAAAATTCTGGATGTCGGAGAAGAAGATGGTGAGCTTCTTGCGCTCGGTGTGGATGGTGACGTCCTTCTGGCCGGAGAAGATGCTCTTGTAGACCTGCGGCGGGATGTAGCGCGAGATCTTCATCGACAGCGACGCCAGGAAGTCGTTAGCGGATTCGAGATCCTTGTTCATGCCCTTGATGCGGCTCGATTGGCGTCGCTGGAGCGACAGGAACGAGAGACCGCTGCCGGCGGCGATCAGGAAATAGGCCAGCAGAAACTTGAACGAAAAAATGTTGGCGGCGATCGGCTGGGCGATGATGACTTCCTGGATGCCGCGGACGTCTCCCACCTTCCAGTCCTTCTTCGGGCTCTCGGGGTGGCTGTTGTGGCAGCTCACGCAGGCCGGGCCCATCATGACCGGCGCGACCAGGCGGACCTTGTCGGAGAATAGCGAGGTGTCGGTCTCGACGATCTTCTGCTCGGGATCCCTGCGGAGCGCATCGAGCGCGTCCTTCTCGAACTTGTCGAGCTGGTGCGGGGCGCGGTTCTGGAACGGGAAGTCCGAGACGAAGCGGTAGGTGATGTTCTCCTGCTGCGCGCCGATCACCCGTCCGAGCTCGAGCGACAGCGTCGCCGGGATCGGGATCGCGCCGGGGACGGATTCGTAATTGTGCACGACTTTGGTGCTGCCGTTCGGATTGGCGAGCACCCGCCCGACCACATTGGTCGCGTAATAGCTGCGCACGCTCGTGATCACTGAATTGAGGTCGACGGCCTGCCGGCGCAGCGCCGTCTTGGAGAGCTCGGTCAGGTCCAGCCACACCGCGAGCGGCAGAGCGAGCAGGAGGAAGGCGATTACGGCGCCCGTCAGGAGGCCGCTCTTGCGCTGCTCTTCGGCGATCTCTTGTTTCACTCGGTGGCTCCGTTGTGTGCGGTTCTGTCGCAAACTCCCGGGATTTGCGGCAAAACCATGCGGCGGCACTGAGCCGATAAACGCAGGCGCGCGCAACCCCATTTTATGGTGGTCGCGGCAACCACCTTTTCGTTTCATGACGAATGTTTAAGATGGGTATCAACCTGCATTCACTCCGCCGGGAGCCCCCATGACTGAGACCATCCGCATCAGGCGTTTCAACGCGCGCGCCGTGATCGTGCCGATGAATCTGCCGCTCAAAACCTCGACCGGAGCGGTCGACAAGGCGCCGCTGGTGCTGATCGACTGCGAGACCGACCGGGGCGCGGTCGGGCATGCCTATCTGTTCTCGATCACGCCGTCGGCCCTGAAGCCGCTGACGGCGATGGTCGCGGAGATGTCGGAGCTCGTCGCCGGGGACGAGCTGCTGCCGTTCGAGATCGAGCGCAAGCTGACCCAGCGCTTCACGCTGCTCGGGCTCGCGGGATTGCAGCGGCTGGCGCAATCCGGCATCGACATGGCGGCGTGGGACGCGCTGGCGCGCACACGCGGCCTGCCGCTCGCGCGGCTGCTCGGCGGCGCGCCGAAGCCGGTCAGGGCCTACAATTCGAAGGGGCTCGGCATCATGCCGGCGGGCGCCGCGGTGGAGGAGGCCCACAAGCTGCTGGCCGAGGGTTTTAAGGCTGCAAAGATCCGCGTCGGCCGGCCCGATGCGCGGGAAGACCTCGCCGTGGTCCGCGCGGTGCGAACAGCCGTCGGCGACGAGGTGACGCTGATGTGTGATTACAATCAGGCGCTCACGGTCACCGAAGCCATCCGCCGCGGCGAGATGCTCGACGACGAGGGCCTGAGCTGGATCGAGGAGCCGATCCGCCACGACGACTACGCGGGCAACGCCCGCATCGCGGATGCACTGCGCACGCCGGTCCAGATCGGCGAGAATTTTGACAGCGCCTTCGCGATGCAGACAGCGCTCTCGGTTGAAGCCTGCGACTATGTGATGCCCGACGTGCAGCGCATCGGCGGCGTCACCGGCTGGCTCCGCGCCGCCGCGCTCGCCCACGCCGCCGGCATCGAGATGTCAACGCATCTGTTCTCGGAGGTCAGCGCGCATCTGCTTTGCGTGACGCCGACTGCGCATTGGCTGGAATATGTCGACTGGGCCGACGCGGTGCTTTCGACGCGGCTGAAGATCAAGGACGGCTTTGCCCTGCCGAGCGAGGAGCCGGGAAATGGCATCGCGTGGGATGAAGGGGCGGTGAAGAAATATCTGGTCGCCTGACCACAAGCACAGCCCCGCAGCCCGGATGGAGCGAAGCGTAATCCGGGCTACGACATTCCTGCCAATCGAGTGATTTATCATGAGCCGCTTCTGGAGTTCCGTCGTCCACGACCTCTCGCCCTACGTACCCGGCGAGCAGCCGAAAATCCACGACCTCGTCAAGCTCAACACCAACGAGAACCCTTACGATCCCTCGCCGCATGTGCTGGCTGCGATCGCGGCTGCGACGGATCGCCTGCGCTTCTATCCCGATCCCGGCGCGACCGTGTTGCGCGAGGCAATCGCTACCCGCTACGGCGTGGCGGCCGATGAAGTGTTCGTCGGCAACGGCTCGGACGAGGTTTTGGCCCACACGTTCCAGGGCCTGCTGAAACAGGACGCGCCGCTGCTGTTTCCCGACATCACCTACAGCTTCTATCCGGTCTATAGCCGCCTCTACGGCATCCGTACCGAGGAGGTGCCGCTCGATGCCGCGATGCAGGTGCAGATTGCCGACTTCCGGCGGCCGTGCGGCGCCATTCTCCTGCCCAACCCGAATGCCCCCACCGGCGTCGCGCTTCCGCGCGCGGCGATCGAAGCGCTGGTGAGCGAGCATCCGGACCAGCTGGTGGTGATCGACGAAGCCTATGTCGATTTCGGCGCCGAAAGCGCCGTGCCGCTGGTCCCGCGCCACGACAATCTCCTCGTCATCCAGACCTTCTCGAAGTCGCGGGCCCTCGCGGGCCTGCGCGTTGGCTTTGCCATCGGCCAGCGGCCCCTGATCGAGGCGCTGGAGCGGGTGAAGGACAGCTTCAACTCATATCCGCTCGACTGCCTTGCCATCGCCGGCGGCGTTGCGGCGATCAAGGACGAGGCCTGGTTCGAGCAGACCCGCGGGCGCATCATCGCGAGCCGCGAGAAGCTGGTCCGCGACCTCTCGGGCCTGGGCTTCGAGGTCGTGCCGTCCATGGCGAACTTCGTGTTCGCGCGCCATCCCGGCCACAGCGGCGCAGAACTCGCAGCCGGACTTCGCAGGCACGGCGTGCTGGTCCGGCATTTCGCAAAACCCCGCATCGGGGATTTCCTGCGCATCACGGTCGGGACCGAGGACCAATGCAGCCGCCTGATCGCCGTGGCGCCCGAGCTGGTGTGAACCCGCATGACCACATGGCGCCCTCACCCCCAAATCCGCATCGTCGCGATCGGCCTGCATTGGCGCGACGGGCGGCTGCTGGCGGCCGAGGTGCGCGACGATGCCGGACGGATCAAGGGCGTGCGCCCGCTCGGCGGCGAGATCGAGTTCGGCGAGAGCTGGCGGGCGGCGCTGCTGCGCGAATTCAACGAAGAGCTCGACATCGACGTCACCATCATCGGCGAGCCGCTGGTGATGGAGAACATTTTTGTGCACGAGGGATCGACCGGACACGAGGTGATGTTCATTGCCGAGGTCAGCTTTCCGGATGGCGCGTTCAGCGGCCAGGACCGGATCGATTTTCGCGAGGATAGTGGAGAGGAGATCGTTGCCCGCTGGTTCGATCTTGCGAATCTCGACGTCGAGAGCAGGCCGAGCCTCTATCCGACCGGGTTGAAGGACTTGCTGCTCGCAAGCAAGCTCTCCGTCCCGTCATCCCCGCGCAACCGCTAAGAGGTTGTCGCTGGAGGTGCGAGTAGCGCAATGCAGCAGCATCGCGCCGGGAGCCTCGAAGGAGAACGGCCCGGATGCAGCGGGGCCGTCGCCCTTCGAGGGCCGCTGAAGAAGCGGCCACCTCAGGGTGACGGTGTGAGATGGGAGCGCTCTGCTTCCCCATCTGCGAGCGCAGCGAAGCAATCCAGAATCCCTCCGCGGAAAGACTCTGGATTGCTTCGCTGCGCTCGCAATGACGGATTTGAGGCAACAGCGCCGCCTGGCTAGCTGCGCTACCACACCTCCGCGCCGGGGATCTTCCTGCGCACCGCCATGCGCTGGATCCAGATGCAACGGCGGACGGACCTGTTCGAGCGGCCGACGGCAGATATGCCCTCGCCGGCCTGAAGCAGCGGTGCCATGGTCTGCCGCAGTTCGCGGCAGCGCTGGAGCTCGGCTTGCCAGTCAATGATCGCAGCGTCAGTGCGCGATGCCATCAACGCCAGCATCGCCATGGCAAGACAGCTCGCCCGCATCGTGCGCACTCCCTTCACCGTGATCCGCCCGGATCGCGCCGTTGGCCATCCCGGCCGTGGCGCCACGAACGATAACTCAACTTGTTGTTGGCGGCGAGAGTTTGCCCGTTACGTCCCGCGGCATCCGACCATGGCCTGAACCAACGCATCCGTGATGCGGCGATGACCGCTGATCATGCGATTCTGAAAAGGCGGCGAAACAATCAATGGTATGTTTATCGTCATCCCAAAGAGAGGTGAACATGCCCCCTTCCGAGATGTCTCAAGGCTCCAGGCTCCGACGATTCTCACGCCGCCATTATGTTGCGGCAGCCGCAGCGCTTTTTTTCGGCGTAACCATCTGGTCGGCCGGACCTGCGCTGGCCGCGGCAAATGATGCGGAGGCACGGACGATCTTCGAAAAATTCATTGCCGCGCAGAATGCGCACAACGCGGACAATGTGAAGGCCCTGCTCTGGAATTCGCCGGCCACGCTGTTGTTTGCGCGGGGCATCGAGACGCGAGGACGTGATGCGGTCGCCGATCGCTTCAAGACCTACTACGCGGGTACCTGGCACCTCGAGCCCGACATGTCGAAATTCCACGTCGCCGTGATCTCGAACGAGGTGATGCAGGTCCTCGTGCCGATCGTCTTCACGCGCGGCCTTCCCGGCAAGCCGCCGCAACAGAATACATTTCTGATCAGCCAGACCTACGTTCAGGACGCGAACGGCTGGTCGGTCGCCTCCATCATGCCGGTGGCGAATACGGAGCTGAAGTAGGGAGGGGTTGGGCTTGCCGATCCGTAGCTCGCGGCTGCAAGCCCGGCTGCGCCCTCTGGGCTTCGGCGTGGCATCCTTCTCTCGGCTATCGCGAGCGAAGGATGGTGGGCGCGACAGGGATCGAACCTGTGACCCCTACCATGTCAAGGTAGTGCTCTCCCGCTGAGCTACGCGCCCTAGATGTCGTCTAGATCGGGTCGGGTCCCTATAACGGCTCAGGGGAGCCGGTGCAAGGACGGAAGGGGGCCGATTTAGGCCGCCAGCATCTTGTTCACTTCGCTGACCAATTCGCGCAGATGCACGGGCTTGGACAGCACCTTGGCGTTCTTGGGGGCGTCCGAATCGGAGTTCAGGGCGACCGCGGCAAAGCCGGTGATGAACATGATCTTGATGTCGGGGTCGAGTTCCGAGGCCCGGCGGGCGAGCTCGATGCCGTCCATTTCCGGCATCACGATGTCGGTCAGCAGCATCTCGAACGGCTCTTCCCGGAGCCGCTGATAGGCGGCCATGCCGTTGTCGTGGGACGAGACCTGAAAACCGGCGTTTTCCAGCGCCTTGACCAGGAAACGGCGCATGTCGTTGTCGTCTTCGGCGAGCAGGATTTTGGGCATGGCAGGAAACGTCGAATCCCCAGAGGATATCAGCAGAGGTCACTAAGCCCGACAGAGGGTAAATTTGGGGTGAAAATCTTTACCCTCGCGGCTCGCGCTGCCGGCTCCTTGTGAACCCGAATGCGGGCCGAATCAATCGAGCCGCACTGGCGTGTCCCCGCCTCCTTGCCCGCACGGTTAAGACATGTTCCAGCGCCGATCACATCTTTTCGCTTGGCAGAATGGTTGTGATTCCGGACAATGACGACACATAAGAGCCGCCAGGCGGCCGAATCATTCGATCCGGGGCCCGGATCGTGCGGCGAAGGGACGAAGCCCGAGAAGATGACCCGGTTTGACGGCGAGGTGTCGCCAGCCTTCGAGATCGTGGAGCCCGCCCAATGGCGCGCGCCTGTCATCTTCAACTCGCCCCATTCCGGCTCGACCTATCCGGACGAATTCCTCAGCGCCTCCAGGATCGACCTGCCGCAGTTGCGGCGATCCGAAGATTCCTTCATGGACGAGCTGATCGGCCATCTCAGCGACCGCGGCTTTCCGACCGTGCGGGTCAACTTTCCCCGCTCCTATGTCGACGTCAATCGCGAGCCCTATGAGCTCGACCCGCGCATGTTCACCGGGCGCCTGCCGAGCTTTGCCAACACCCGCTCGATGCGGGTCGCCGGCGGCCTCGGCACCATTCCGCGCGTGGTCGGCGACGGCCAGGAGATCTACCGCGAGCGCATCCTGGTCGACGACGCGCTGGCGCGGATCGAAACGCTGTACAAGCCTTACCACCGCGCGCTGCGTCGGCTGATCAACAAGGTGCACCAGATGTTCGGCACCGTCGTGCTGGTGGATTGCCACTCGATGCCCTCGGTGGGCGTCAGCAGGGACGAGCCGCGCCGGCCCGACATCGTGATCGGCGACCGCTACGGCACCAGCTGCACGCCGCTGCTGCCTGACCGGGTCGAGGAAACCATGGGCGGGCTCGGCTATTCGATCGGCCGCAACAAGCCCTATGCCGGCGGCTTCATCACCGAGCATTACGGCAACCCCGCGAGCGGCTTGCATGCGGTGCAGCTCGAGCTCAACCGCGCGATCTACATGGACGAGCGGCGCCGCGAGCGTGGTCCGCGCTTCGGCCAGGTCGCGTCCGACTTCGGCGTGCTCGCCGACGTGCTCGCGACCACGATCCCGTTCGGCGATCTCGGCCCGTTCCAGGCCGCGGCGGAATAGACGAGAACTTTTTTTCTTCGAAAGATCGTGCTGGCTGCGATTGGCGCGCAGGCGTTTTCGCCTCACGTCTCAGCGCGCGTAAAATGAAAATAGAGGCCAAAGAAAAAAGGGCCGCTTCTGATGAAGAAGCGGCCCAAGTCTAGGGAGGAAACGCCCAAGGAGGGCAGCGGTAACGCGAGAAGCGCTACCGCACCGCAACAATATGCGGCCGCGACGCACAAAGTGCAAGGGCTTTTGAGCGGTTTCCCATGCACTACGCACATAGCTCATTTGCTTATAGCGAAACCCAGATTCAGTTTCTTTGATAAGGAAATTCAATGGGTTGATAGTCGTTTGCATACGAACAAGGCATGTTCGGAACTAAGTTTTCAACTCTATGATCGATATTTGGCCAGCGGGTGGCTCGAATGAGGCAGGGCTCCGCGGGCATCCAAAATACCAGGGTGCAAATCAAGACAGCGCTGCACGCGCGAGGCGAATTGAGCTACGCAAGAGCGAGCTTCACCGACTTTCGTTTTGAGGATGCGCCGTGACGGTGATCGACTTCTCCGCCTTCATCGAACGGCTGGCCACCGCCTCCGGCGAAACCATCCTGCCGTTCTTCCGCACCTCGCTGTCGATCGACGACAAGAGCAAGACCAGGGAATTCGACCCGGTGACGGAGGCCGACCGCGCCGCCGAGGCGGTGATGCGGCGGCTGATCAAGGCCAGCTTCCCCCAGCACGGCATCGTCGGCGAGGAATTCGGCAATGAGCGCGAGGACGCCGATTATGTCTGGGTGCTCGACCCCATCGACGGCACAAAATCCTTCATCGGCGGCTTTCCGATCTGGGGCACGCTGATCGCGCTGCTGCACAAGGGCACGCCGGTCTACGGCATGATGCACCAGCCCTTCATCGGCGAGCGCTTTTCCGGCGACAACGGCTCGGCCAACTACAAAGGCCCCACCAGTGAGCGCCGGCTCCAGGTCCGCCGCTGCGCCTCGCTGTCGGAGGCGACGAGCTACACCACCTCGCCGCTGCTGATGAACGAGCGCGACCGCGCCATCTTCGGCCGCATCGAGAAGGGCGCGCGTCTGTCGCGCTATGGCGGCGACTGCTACTCCTATTGCATGCTGGCCGCCGGTCACGTCGATCTCGTGGTCGAGACCGAGCTGAAGCCTTATGATATCGCAGCCCTGATCCCGATCGTGACCGGCGCCGGCGGCGTCGTCACGACGTGGGAAGGCAAGCCGGCCCAAGGCGGCGGCCGCATCATCGCAGCCGGCGACGCCAGGGTTCACGAAGAAGCACTGAAACTGCTCAACGGTTAGCCTCTGTCGTTTGCGCATGATCCTCTCGGAAAACCGCTGCACACTTTTCCGGATCATGCTTTAGGGAGCCTGCATGAAAAACCGGCGTAAGCTGCTCCTCGCATTCCTGCTGCTGTTTCCGACCCTCGCCTCCGCCCAGAATTTCCCGACCAAACCGATCAAGCTGATCGTGCCGTTCCCGGCCGGTGGCCCCAACGACATCATTGCCCGCGTGATCGGCCAACGCATGTCGGAATTGTCGGGCCAGCCGGTGCTGATCGACAATCGCGCCGGCCAGGGCGGCGTGCTCGGCACCGACGCGGTCTCCAAGGCCGCGCCTGACGGCTACACCATCGCGATCTCCTCGGCCGGCGCGCTCGCGATCAGCCCGAGCATGGAGCGGGTCGCCTACGACACCGCCAGCGACCTCACCCCGATCACGCTGGTTGCGACCGTGCCGGAAATGCTCGTCGTCGCCACCAATGTGGAGGCGAAAAACGTCAGTGAGCTGATTGCGCTGGCCAGGGCGCAGCCGGGAAAACTCAACTTTGCTTCCTCGGGCCCCGGCAGCCTGCCGCATCTCGCCGGCGAGCTGTTCAAGCTGACGGCCAAGATCGACATCGTGCACGTGCCCTATCGCGGCGCCGCGCCTGCGGTGAATGATTTGCTTGGACAGCAGGTGCAGATGACCTTCCTCGATCTCCCGGTGCTGCTGCCGCAGGTCAAGGCCGGCGCCCTGCGGCCGATCGCGGTCGGCTCGCCCGAGCGCGCACCGACCGCGCCTGATGTCCCAACCATGGCGGAAGCCGGTTTTCCCGACCTGCGCATCGAGAACTGGTACGGCCTGGTGGCGCCGAAGGGCACGCCGAAGGAGATCGTCACCGCGCTGCACGGCCTCGCGACCAAGGCGATGGCGGATCCCGCGGTGAAGGAGAAGCTCGCAGCCCAGGGCGCAACGCTGATCGGCGACGAGCCGGAGCATTTTCGCAGCTTCATCGCCGATGAGACCAAGAAGTGGGCGAAGGTGATCAAGGACGCCGGGGTGGAGACGGCGAAGTAGCGTTCTTGCTCATTTTTTGAGAAGCAGACGAACAATCGAATGAACTTTTGGTCTCTCGGAGGTCGTCCAGTGGCATCATCGGCAAGGCCCTCGCTGTCGGTGGAACCGATCATGAAGGGACCGCGACTAAAGGTTGAACGAGCGAACGAACATCTAAATGCACTCATCAGCTTCTCGTCGCCCTTATCCAAAGAACTGCACGAGGTTTCCATCGGTCGCCCCACAGGAATGCCGGGCAAACCCAGAGATTTTATGGGTTGGGATGTGGCCTATCGACCCAAAAGACCAATCTCTGAGTTCTTCGCGCTCATCATCGGAGACACAGTCCATAACCTGCGAACCGCTCTCGATCACTGGGCGATGGGAGTAGTCGGCGCAGCGACCGGAAACGCAAGGGATCGAAGCATCTATTTTCCGTTTGCTGGCAGAGGGAAGCAGCTCGAAACCACCAGTGCTTACATCGCAATACAGAAGGCGGTCCCAGACGCCGCAGAGTTCATTCGTGACAAAATAAAACCGTATGAGGACGGAGATTCCGGCATTTGGCCCATCACAGAGTTGGATAACATCGACAAGCACAACTTTATCCTGCCTGTCGTTTCGTTCTCCACCATCAGCAGAGGGAAAATCCGCATTGCCAACGGCAACGTTCTCGAAGGTAATCTTCTCCAGAATGACGCGAACCGATGGCAAGGCATCGCCTTATTCGATCGTCCTCCAGTCATTGAGGAAGATTTCGAGGTCTCCGTTGAGCTAACCTTCCCAAAAGGAGGCCTCTTTGAGGACAAGGGAGTTATTCCAACGCTGAGGAACCTGTCCAATCTCGTGTCCGGCGGACTGGACGCTCTCGAAGAATTCCTTCGGACGCGAGCCAGATAGTGGAGAATGATAGCAACTTCGCCGGAAACCTGCCGCCCATGAAGGGGGTAAGTAAGACATCACGGCCCCTCACACCGCCGCTGCCCTCAAATGCTCCACCAGCATCTTGGCCGGCCTTGGCAGCGTCTTGAAGCTCCGCGCGCAGATCACGAGCTTCCGGTTGGCCCAGGCGTCGCGCAGGCGGACCATCGCGAGTGGCATCAGTTTGGCGCAGCGGCGGGCTGCGGCTTCAGGCACCAGCGCGACACCGACGTCGGCAGCGACCAGCTGGCAGATCGCATCGAAGTCGCGCAGGCGCGCGCGGAAATGCGGGCGCATGCCGAGCCGCGCGGCATGCTTTGAAATATGCATCTGAAGCGCGGTGGCGCTGGTCAGTCCGACGAATTCGCAGTCGTTGGCCTCCTGAAAGTCGATCTGGCGGCGGGCGGCGAACGGACCGCGTTTGGACGTCACCAGGGTCAAACGGTCCTCGCTGAACACAAAGCGCTCGATATGCTCGGGCAGCGCGTGCTCGGCAGCAAAGCCGAGATCGGCGGCGCCGGCGGTGATGGCGGCGGCGATGTCGGTGCTCTCGCGCTCCTCGATGTCGATGGCGACGTCGCGATGCTCGCGCAGGAAGCCGGCAAGCGCCTTGGGCAGGTGCTCCGAGAGCCCGGAGGTGTTGGCGAGGAAGTGCACGCTCGCGCGCACGCCGCTGGCAAAGCCGGCGAGATCTCCGCGCATGGCGTCGATCTGATGGATCACGACCCTGGCATGATCGAGCAGGCTCTCGCCGGCCGCGGTCAATTCGACGCCGCGGCGACCGCGCTTGAGCAGCGCGACGCCGAGCGCATCCTCGAGCCCTTTGATGCGCGCACTGGCCGAGGCCAGCGCCAGGTGCGAACGCTCGGCGCCGCGGGTGATGCTGCGCTGGTCCGCAACCGCGATGAAGAGCTGGAGGTCGACGAGGTCGAAGCGCATGGCGGATTTCTCCCTAGCCTTCGTCGCAAGCGAAGGCTGTCTCCGTAACCTTCAGATTGTGCCGGCACGCGGCTTCGGTCAATGTGCGGACATGATCGACCCGCTTCTCATTGTCATCGCTGCCGTGTTCCTGGTCGCCGGATTCGTCAAGGGCGTGGTCGGGCTCGGCCTGCCGACCGTGTCCATGGGCCTGCTCGCCGTGAGCATGGCGCCAAGCCGCGCGATCGCCATCGTGATCGTGCCCGCCATCGTCACCAACATCTGGCAGACTTTTGTCGGCCCCCATCTGCGCGACATCCTGAGGCGGCTGTGGCCGCTGATGATCGGCACCGTGATCGGCTGCTGGCTCAATGCCGGCGCGCTGACCGGCCCGCATGCACGCTACGGCACCGTGGTGCTCGGCATCCTGCTGGTGATCTACGCCATCATCGGCTTGAGCAAATTCCAGTTCCGCGTCGCCCCTCGGAATGAGAAATGGGTCGGCGGCGTGGTCGGCGTGATCACCGGCGTGATCTCGGCCTCGACAGGCGTGCAGGTGATCCCCTCGATGCCGTTCATGCAGGCGATCGGCATGGAGAAGGACGAACTGGTACAGGCGCTCGGCGTGTTCTTCACCACCGCGACATTGGCGCTCGCCTTCAATCTCACGGCCGGCGGATTGCTGACGCCGGCCAATGCGGTGCCGGGCGCCGTCGGCATGGCCATGGCCTTTGCCGGCATGTTCATCGGCCAGTCGGTGCGGGCGCGGATGCCGGCGGAAGCGTTTCGCCGCTGGTTCCTGATCGCGATGATTTTGCTGGGCGTTTATCTCGCCGGCAGCGCGCTGGTGAAGGAGTTTGCGTAAGGCAGAATCGTAAGGTGGGCAAGGCGAAGCGTGCCCACGCATTTTTTGTAATCGAGAGAGGTGGTGGGCACGGCGCAAGTGCGCCTTTGCCCACCTTACGCATCCATCATCCGTTCGGATGAGCTACCGCGTCTCCAGCATGGCGACGCGGATGCCGAGATAGATGAAGAGGCCGCCGAGCGCGCGGTTGACCCAGGCGATCGCGCCCTCGGAGCTGCGCAGCCGATTGGCGGCCTTCGCCGCGAACGCGGCCAGCACCAGGCACCACAGCGTCCCCGTAAAGATGAAGATCAGGCCGAGCGTCAGGAAGGCGAGTGGCTTGTGCGGGGCATCGGCTGCGACGAATTGCGGCAGGAAGGCCAGGAAGAACAGCGCGACCTTGGGATTGAGCGCATTGGTGAAGACGCCCTGGAGGAAGACCCGCCGCAGCGAGCTTCGCACCGGCTCGTCGATGGCGGATGCGAGCACCGGGCGTGACCACAGCATCTGGAGTCCTGTCACGACGAGATAGGCCGCGCCGGCCAGCTTCAGGATCGAGAACGCGGTGGATGAAGCCATCAGCAGGGCCGAAAGGCCGATCGCAGCGCCCACGACGTGGAAAAAGCAGCCGCAACTGATGCCGAGCGCCGCGGCGGCGCCGCCCCGCCAGCCCATCTGCATGCTGCGACCGATCACATAGACCGTATCAGGCCCCGGCGTGATATTGAGCAGGATGCCTGACAGGATGAAGAGCCAGATTTCGTGAATGCCCAGCATGTGAGGTGCCCCGCCGACCCGCTCCCCGTCTCAAGGCGGAGGGCTTAGTCGGTTCGGTCGTCCCCGTCCACCACCGGGATTGCGGAGAGTTTACCTCGAATTTGCAATGCGGATCATACTTTCGCTCGGCCTCATCTGCTCTATAAAGGCAGGGTTCTTGAAATGCGGGATTCGAGGCGACTGCCACGCCGTGGCCGGTCCGAGATTCCTTACGAAGTGCCCTTGGAGCTCCGGATTATGGAAAGACGTCTGGCCGCCATTGTCTGCGCCGATGTCGCCGGCTATTCGCGCATGATGGGCAGCGATGAGGCCGGTACCCATGCCGCCTTCAAGGCCCATCGCAGCGCGATCCATCCCATCATCCTCAATCACGGCGGCCGCGTCGTCAAAAACACCGGCGACGGCTTCCTGCTGGAGTTTCCCTCCATCGTCGGCGCCACCGAGGCTGCGGTCGCGATGCAGACGGTCATGGCGGAGCGCAACCACCATCTGCCGGCCGAACGTGCCATGCAATTCCGGCTTGGCATCCACATGGGCGACGTCATCGCCGATGAGGACGAGGTGTTCGGTGACGATGTCAACATTGCCGTCCGCCTTGAATCCGTCGCGAGCCCCGGCGGCTTCGCCATCTCGGCCAAGGCCTACCGGGAGGCGAGCAAGCATCTCTCAGTGCTGCTGGTCGATGCCGGCAACCATCGTTTCAAGAACATCAAGGACCCGGTCGGGGTCTGGACCTGGACGCACGAAGGCGCGCCGGCGCTCGCGCCCGAGCTGAAGGAGGCCTCCGCGCTCTCGCAGCAGTACCGCACGGCCATCGTCGGCGTGCTGCCCTTCGCCAATCTCAGCGACGCCCAGGACGAATATTTCTCCGACGGCCTGACCGAGGATCTGATCCACGCGCTCTCGCTGCAATCCTTCTATCGCGTGCTGAGCCGCAACTCGACCTTCGCCTTCAAGGGCAGGAACACCAGCACGCGCCTGATCGCACGTGAGATCGACGCGACTTATCTGATCCAGGGTTCGGTGCGGCGCGCCGGCGCAAAAATCCGCGTCACCGCCGAGCTGATCGCGCCGGAGACCGGCGAGCAGCTCTGGACCGGACGCTACGACCGCGACATCGGCGACCTCTTTGCGATGCAGGACGAGATCACAACCAATCTGTCCGCCGCCATCGCCACCGAGATCGTCCGGGCCGAGGCCTCGGCCCCGGCGCGACTCTCGACCGACGTGACCGCCTGGGACCGTTTCCTCAAGGGGCTGTCGCATTATTACCGGCAGACCAAAGAGGATTTGGCCACCGCCGTCGACCTGTTCCGAGAGGCCATCAGGGTCGATCCCAAACTCTCGATCGCGCACGCCTATCTCGCCACGATCCAGATCCAGAGCATCCAGTTCGGCTGGGTCAAGGGCACGCGCGAGATGTGGGCCGAAGCGATGGGTCTCGCCGAGACCAGCGTCCGGCTCGACCCGCGCTCCTCCTTTGCGTTCTCGAGCCTGTCCTGGGCCCACGCGATGGAAGGACATTACGAGGCTGCGATGGACGCCGCCAAACGTGCGGTCGCGCTCAATCCCTACGACATGGGCGCGCGCGGCGTGCTCGGCATCTGCCATTTCGTCATCGGCGAGCACCGCGAGGCGATCGAGCTGTTCTCGATGGCGTCGCAGCGCGACAACAGCGACCCGCGCTACCAATGGGCGGCGCTGAACGCCTTCAGCCATTATCTGTTGGGGCAATATGACGCGACGCTGTCATGGGCCCGCGAGCAGCTCTACGTCAACCCGAACCACTTGCAGGCGCTGGCGATCCGCGCCGCGGCGCTGGCGCAATTGGGGCGGCACGACGAGGCCTTCGAGGCCGCCGGCGTGCTGATGGGCAACTACCCGACCCTGAATGTCGATCGCCATTTGCGCAATTTCCATTGGAAGCGGCCCGAGGACCTCGGCCATTACCGCGAGGGTCTGCTGAAGGCGGGCGTGCCGCTCAGCAAATTGACCCTGGTCCAGAGCGACCTCAAACGCGCCGCCGAATCCTGACGGCCGCGGGCAGCCGGCAGCCTCTCGTCAATTTCTTGTCCTTATTTTCTGGCAACATCGCGCCGGCTTTTATTGACACGACAGTGAATTCGGCCACACTTCTTTACACGCTGAAGTAGTACAGCCTGCTGTCGATTTGTTAGGACTTTGCGCGCTTGATCGGCGCGCCTTCATTTCGCGACTCGCATTTTCAGGAATTGGGCCATGAACGACCCCGCCGCGAAGCCTCCCTTCAATCCCTCGATCGAAGTCTCCCCCAACAATCCCTGCCCCTTTTTGCGCGGCCTCGTCGGCGAGGGTTTTCTCGACGGCGGCACCGTCCCGCTCCGGACGGTGTCGCAGACCATCGCGAATGCAAGCGGTGAGGTCGGGCTGAAGAAGACTTCGGCCCGCATCCAGGTCCGCGGCGTTGCACTGATCGCCAACGGCGCCTGTCACATCCTGCAAAGCATCTTCTGGGGCGCGCAGCTCAACAGGTTGCGCGGCGGCCCGCTCGACAAGCTCGGTGCCGGCTCGCGCATCCTCGGCGTCGACGGGCGCGTCAACGAGGACGAGATCGCGCGGCTCGCCAGTTTCGGCAGCACCTGTGCCGACCCCGACGGCGGCACCGAGACCGGGCTCAACGCCTCGCAAATCCAGACCTTCATGAAAGACAATCTCAAGCGCGCCGGCAATCAGGCGCGCTGGTACTACCCGCTCCTGATGAAGTTCGAATGGCCGATCCTGCTCAAGATCATGGGCAAGGGCCAGGGGGACGACCGCTATCTCAGCGTGGCCGAGGTGAGGACATTGTTCAACGAACGCAAATTCCCTGACAAGGTCACCCAGCGGGTCGTCGCTCAGCCGGTCACCCCGCCCTCGCTGATCTTGCGCGCCGCCGGCGGCCTGGTTGCCGCGCTGCTCGTCTTTGGCATCGTGGCGCTGCGCTTTCCCGATCAATTCCAGCCGATGCTGCCCGGCATCCTCGGCGACCTCGTGGCGCCGCCCTTGCCGAAGCTCGTCGAACCCCGGGCGGCGTACTGGCTCGAGCAAAACTGGGCGCTGGAGGACCGGCACTGGTTTCATCACGCTAGCCAAGGCACCGCCACCTTCCCGGTGCCCTATCGCTGGTTCATGGCGCTCGAGCAGCCGCGGCTTCATTTCTTCGCCAAGCCCGGGATGCTGCACGACAGCGACCATCTGCAGCGCTTCGGCTTCATCCCGAGTCCGCAGACGATCGACACCGACGACACCACGCTACGCCGGTTCGGCTATGCCAATGTCTACGACAAGACGAAGCCGCTGCCGGCACGGCTTTGGGATCCGCCGGTCAACTGGGGCAAGCAGGCTGAAAACATCGACGGCCTGCCCGTCGGCTTTGCCCGCATGACCGGCGTGGCCGATCCCGCGACCGGCCAACTCGGCGAGGACCGGATCGGCCTGACCTGCGCGGCCTGCCACACCGGCCAGATCCACTACAAAGGCATCGACATCCGCTTCGACGGCGGCCCAGCGATGACCGACCTCAGGAAGCTCGAGGTCACGACCGGCCTGTCGATCGCCTACACGCTCTACGTGCCGGGTCGCTTCAAGCGCTTCGCCGACCGCGTGCTCGGCCCCTCTGCCAGCGATGCGGACCGCGATGCGCTGAAACAGCAACTGGGTGCGATCGGCACGTTCCTGGTCGACTGGGAGAAGACCTACGCGAAAACCATCGCCGGCAAGACGAGGTTCAACGAGAAGACGAAGCGGGACGAGCAGCAGCAGGACACCGAGGAAGGCTACGGCCGCCTCGACGCGCTCAACCGCATCGGCAACCAGGTCTTCTCGCAGGACATGACGCTCAGTGGCCTCAGCGGCTTCGAGAAGAATCTGCATGCCAAGGATGCGCCGGTCAGCTTCCCGCCGATCTGGACCGTGCCCTGGCTCAAATACGCGCAATATGACGCGTCCATCGAGCAACCGCTGATCCGCAACGCCGGTGAAGCGCTAGGCGTGACCGCGCTGCTCAATCTGTCCGACAAGACGCCGAAGGACGCGCTGTTCCGCTCGTCGATGGACATCAATAATCTGAACTGGATCGAGGATCTGCTGAAGGGGTCGGCGCCCCTTCCGAAAAAGCAGCTCTCCGGACTGACATCACCGAAATGGCCATCGGACATTTTCGGTGATGATGCCTGGAAGATCGATGGCGACCGCGTCAATCGCGGCCGCAAGCTCTATGCGGAGATCTGCGTCGAATGTCATCTCGGGCCGGTCAACGACCGCAAGTTCGACGACGAATTTCCCGACAAGAGCATCTGGTCCTCGCCACGCTGGGAGGCGATCGGCGACGCCAAATTCCTGAACGAGGTCCAGAAAGGCGTCAAAGGCATGGGGACCGATCCCGCCCAGGCGAATGTGCTGGCGACGCGGACGGTCCAGGTGCCAGGCTTTCTCAAGCTCGATCCCACGCAGAACCTCAATGCCTGGTGGGACTGCAAACTGCCGGACATCTCTTCGACCGACATGCCGTACTCGGTCGGCCTGATGGTGCTCGTCGACATCGTCAGCCGCAAGGCGATGGACGATGCGAAGATCGACCCGAAGGTTCAGGATATCTGGTGGGGCAAGCGCCAGAACTGCCCGAACGCCGGTCCGCAGCCGGCCGAAAAGAATGAGCCGGCGCCCTGGTATCGCGCGCGCCCGCTCAACGGCGTCTGGGCCACCGCGCCTTACCTGCACAACGGATCGGTGCCCTCGCTCTGGTGGATGCTGACGCCTGCGGCCGAGCGCCCCAAATCGTTCTGCATGGGTGGCGGTCGCGACTACGATCCGAAGCAGGTCGGCTTCGCGGTCACGGACGGCGAGAGCTGCAAGACCGGGCAGTCGCGCTTCTCGACGCGAGCGTCTGACGGCACCGAGATGTACGGCAACAGCAATGCCGGCCATTCGTTCGATGGCACGCCGGGGCCCGGCAAGGACGGCACCATCGGCCGCGTGCTCAAAGAGCAGGAGCGGTATGATTTGATCGAGTATTTGAAGACGCTGTAGCTGGCTTTCACCTCTCCCCGCTTGCGGGGAGAGGTCGGAATTCGCGCGCGGCGCGTATTCCGGGTGAGGGGGTACAGGTCTCTCGACGATCTTGCGTGCGGAGAGAGGCCCCTCACCCCAACCCTCTCCCCGTAAGAACGGGGCGAGGGAGCGCACCGTCGCTGCCGCCTCACTTGAACAATGGCGTACCCGGCACGAACGCGTCAAACGCCGCCCAGAACTGGGAGCGGTAGCGGTCCTGCTCCTGGAGGATCTCGTGCTTGGCGCCGGCGATCACGAGATGGGAGCCGGCGCGCAGATGATAGGCGAACTCCTCGATCGCCGCGGTCGAGACCACGGCGTCGTTGGAGGCGGCCAGCATCAGGATCGGCTGACGGATCTCGGAGGGGTAGTCGATGCCCTTGAAGGTTTGCATCGCGCGGAAGGCGGTATCGGCCCAGGCGACCGTTGGTGAGGCCAGCCCGAGCGTCGGGTCCTCCTCCAGGATCGCAGCATTGCGCGCATAGCGCACGGGATCGCTGGTCAGGGGATTTCCAATGAACGGATTGAGCCCGGTGATCTGGTCGCTGCCGCCCGGGACATAGCGGCCGCCCATTCCCATCAGACGCATCGTCTTCAGCAGCGCCCGCGCCGGTAACGAGGTGGTGCGGCCTGGCAGGTCGATCATCGGCGCCGACAGCACCATGCGGTCGAACCAGCGCTTGCCGGCATGCGCCACCCGCAGCATCACCGTGCCGCCCATGGAATGGGCGAGCGCGAAGAAGGGCGGCGGGCAATCCGGCAGCACCACCTGCTGCACGAAGGTCTCGACGTCGATCTCGAAATCGGCGAAGTCGCGCACATAGCCCTTGCGCGGATCGCGCAGGCGGCGCGAGGAATGGCCCTGCCCTCGCCAGTCGATCATCGCCACCGCAAAGCCGCGGTCGCGCAAATCGCGCACGGTCTCGAAATATTTCTCGATCTGCTCGCTGCGTCCGGTGAAGACGCAGACCGTGCCCTTGCGGTTCGCCGGCGGCGCCCAGCGCGCAAAGCGCAGTTCGGCGCCATCAGGGGTCTTGATGGTGCCGCTGACGACGTCTTCGGGAACGGGATTGGACGGGATCGAGACCAGCGTCATTGGGCGCGAAATGCTGCAAATCAAGAGGTGGGAGCGCCGAAAAGGCGCAGATTGCTGCCCTCTTGAACGCCGTTCCCTTGAACCCATATCACCATGGTGCAGGCCGCTACCAGTGTTTCGGGACCGGAACATCAGGCTGCACACAGACGAAAGCCCGGCCCGATTGGCGGGCGGGTTACTCAACAGTCGCTCAATGGAGGACTTGACCATGCGTACCTACGACCTGACCCCCTTCTACCGTTCCACCGTCGGCTTCGACCGTCTCTTCAACCTGCTCGACCAGACGAGCTCGGACGGCAGCCCCGGTTATCCCCCCTACAACATCGAGCGCACCGGCGAGAACGATTACCGCATCACCGTTGCGGTCTCGGGCTTCGCCAAGGATGAGCTCTCCATCGTCGCGAAGGAAAACACGCTGACGATCAAGGGCGAGAAAGTCGCCAACGAGAACTCGAAATCCGAAGTGCTCTACCGCGGCATCGCCGCGCGTGCCTTCGAGCGCGCCTTCCAGCTTGCCGACTTCGTTCAGGTGAAGAATGCCTCGCTCGAGAACGGCCTGCTTCACGTCGACCTCGTCCGCGAGATTCCCGAGGCCAAGAAGCCGCGCCAGATCGCGATCAACGCCAGCGCGCCGAAGGCGCAGGTGATCGAGAACTCGGCTGCGCAAGCCGCCGCGTAAATCACGTAACGCCACTTCCAGGTTTGAGAGAACGCCCCGGTGCCCCGGGGCGTTTTTCGTTTTGCGCCGCATCACAGAACGGTGAGGATACGTAACGCCGCCGCCTCGCGCTCCGTCCTATGGACATCGAACCCAAAACAAGACGGAGAACGATCATGACTTTCTGGCGCAGCCTTTTCGTCGCCGCGAGCCTGCTGGCTCCTCTCAGCCTTGCGCAAGTTAATCTTGCCCACGCGCAGACCCCGCAGACGGTGAAGGCGACGAATGTCGTGCTAGTGCACGGCGCCTGGGCCGACGGCTCGAGCTGGTCCGAGGTGATCCCGATCCTCCAAGCCGCCGGCCTTCACGTCACGGCCGTGCAAAATCCGCTATCGTCGCTTGCGGACTCCGTCGACGCCACCAAACGCGCGCTGGCCGAGCAGGACGGACCGACCGTGCTGGTCGCGCATTCCTGGGGCGGCACCGTGATCAGCCAGGTCGGCACCGATCCGAAGGTCACCGGCCTCGTCTATGTCGCCGCGCGCGCACCCGATGCGAACGAGGACTTTGTGGCGCTGTCGAAACAGTTTCCGGCCGGACCGGCGCGCGCCGGTATCGTCGAGCGCGACGGCTACACAAAACTCTCCGAAGACGCCTTCCTGAAATATTTTGCGAACGGCGTGAAGCCGGAGCGGGCCAGGGAGCTCTACGCCGTGCAATGGCCGACGGCGGCCTCGATCTTCGCCGGCCGCACCACGGAAGCGGCTTGGCATTCGAAGCCGAGCTGGTACGCGGTGTCGAAGAACGACGGCACCATCAATCCCGATTTCGAGCGCTTCCTCGCCAAGCGCATGAACGCAACCACCATCGAGCTCGATGCCGGCCACCTCTCGCTGGTGTCGCATCCGAAGGAAGTGGCGAAGTTGATCCTGGAAGCGGCGGGGTATCCGCGGAGCTGAGGCTTCGTCCCGACAACGCAAAAGCGCCCGAAATTTTTCGGGCGCTTTTTTGTTTTGCTCAACTGTGGTCCCTGCGAACGCAGGGACCCATAACCCCAGGGAGAAGTTTGGCGAATATCTGTCGTTCGGTACTCCCACCTCATCCCCATTGATAGATCGCGCGGTATGGGTCCCTGCGTTCGCAGGGACGACAGCGTGAGTGTGGTTAGCGCCGCCGCATCAAAACGAGCAACACTAATCCAGCCCCTGCGCCGCCGGCATGTCCTGGGTCGGCAGGATCGTCGCTGCCGGCTTGGCTTGGCCGACGGTTGGCGCGGCGGCTTGTGGTGCGGCCTCGGCAGGCTTGGCCTGCACGGCGGCGGTCTGCTGCGTGGGCTGAGCCTGCGGCACCTGAGCCTGCGGCGCTTGGGCCTGCTGCGGCGCAGGCTCAACCGGCTTCGCGGCTGCGACCGGCGCCTCGGCGCGCTGAGGAGCAGCCTTGGGCAATGGCACGGTGCGGCTGGCAACATGCGGGATCGGGGCTGGCGGACGCGGCGGGCCGCTGCGGACCATGGTCGGCGGCGGCAGCGCACTTTGCGGGCGATAGGGCACGACCGCGGGCTCCTCGAGGGCCGGCGCCATGCCATAGGCATCTGCATTCGGCATGAAGCGGATGATCCTACCGTCGCGGGCATCGATCACCAGCCGGCCGTCATCGCCGCGGCGGTCGATCACCGCGATGGTGTAGACGGCACCGCGCAGGCGCGGGATGCCGAGCGGCGAGAAACCGTTTTCGCGCAGCACTGCGTAGACCTCGGTCGACGGCAGCAGCGCTGGGGCCGGGCCACGTTCCTCGTAGCCATAGCCGTAGCCTTGGCCGTAACCGTAACGCGGCGGAGGCGGCGCGGCGTCCGGCGGCACATAGGGTCCGTCGAAATCCGACACCGCGATCATGCCCCCGCCGACGATACCGTTCGCTGGAACCTGTGCCTGAACCGCGGTCCCAGCCAGCGCGAGCGCGGCGGCGGCCACACATCCTGTGAAAAACTTCATGGTCGAGACGCTCCTGTCAGGCCCCCGAATGCCTCGCGCTCTCTCGCTTCTTGCGGCGTGATGCGCCTTTCGAAGGGGCGATCCGAAGCTTCATTCGGGATTTCGGCGCCTACAGGGCCGGATCAGGGCGCGTTTGCTTCAAAACCGGGGCCGCGCAACTTTCGGAAAGCGATTGATTGACATATCGGGAATCGGGACTTCCGCGCGCTTGTGTGATAGACAAAAATTTGGCAAGGTGATGGTTAGGACAGGAAGACTGTCTCAATTTGCTTGCGGTTCCGGCATAGGGATTGCAACGAAAGTCGGTGCTCTCGAGCGCCAAGAAGGCAACAGGCAAAGCCGTTCTCGGGGACGAAGAACGCCTAGGCCTGAATTTAAGAAAATGCGGCTCGCAGCGGACGAGCGGTGACCCAGAGGCGGGTGCCGCGGAACGCCCAAGGTGCGCCGAAGAGAGCGGTGAGGCAGCTTGCCGCATGGAGAGGATTGGAACAATGAACGGGTCGCAATTCGAGCGCGGAAACATCGTGGCAGAACAACTGTCGGCGACGGTCGCCTCGAAAACGACCGATCCGATTCAGGAACACAATTCACGTCCGCCGGCCGAAGGCCTCTACGATCCGAGCCTGGAGAAAGACTCCTGCGGTGTCGGCTTCATCGCCAACATCAAGGGTCAGAAGTCCCACGAGATCGTCGCGGACGCGCTGAGCATCCTCTGCAACCTCGAGCATCGCGGTGCCGTCGGCGCCGACCCGCGCGCCGGTGACGGCGCCGGCATTTTGGTGCAGATCCCGCACGCCTTCTTCAGCCGCAAGGCCAAGGAGATCGGCTTCACGCTGCCCGCGCCCGGCGAATACGCCATCGGTGCGCTGTTCCTGCCGCGCGACACCGCCTGGCGCAACGTCATCAAGAGCATCATCGCCGACCAGATCAAGGAAGAGGGCCTGACCCTGCTCGGCTGGCGCGACGTGCCGACCGACAATTCCTCGCTCGGCGTCACCGTGAAGCCGACCGAGCCCGCCTGCATGCAGGTGTTCATCGGCCGCAACGGCACCGCCAAGACCGAGGACGATTTCGAGCGCCGGCTCTACATCCTGCGCAAGTCGATCTCGCAGGCCATCTACCAGCGCCGCGACCGCGGCCTTGCGGGCTATTACCCCTGCTCGATGTCCTGCCGCACCGTGATCTACAAGGGCATGTTCCTGGCCGACCAGCTCGGCAAGTACTATCCCGATTTGCACGAGGCGGATTTCGAGAGCGCGCTCGCACTCGTTCACCAGCGTTTCTCGACCAACACCTTCCCGGCGTGGTCGCTGGCGCATCCCTACCGGATGATCGCGCATAACGGCGAGATCAACACGCTGCGCGGCAACACCAACTGGATGGCGGCGCGCCAGGCCTCGGTGAGCTCCGAGCTCTACGGCAAGGACATCAACCGGCTCTGGCCCATCTCTTATGAAGGCCAGTCGGACACCGCCTGCTTCGACAACGCGCTCGAATTCCTGGTGCAGGGCGGCTACTCGTTGCCGCATGCCGTCATGATGATGATCCCAGAGGCGTGGGCCGGCAATCCGCTGATGGATGAGAAGCGCCGCGCCTTCTACGAATATCATGCCGCGCTGATGGAGCCGTGGGACGGCCCCGCCGCGATCGCGTTCACCGACGGCCGCCAGATCGGCGCCACGCTCGACCGCAACGGCTTGCGGCCGGCGCGCTATCTCGTCACCAAGGACGACCGCATCGTGATGGCGTCCGAAATGGGCGTGCTGACGATCCCCGAGGACCAGATCATCACCAAGTGGCGCTTGCAGCCCGGCAAGATGCTGCTGGTCGACCTCGAACAGGGCCGTCTCATTCCCGACGACGAGATCAAGGCCGAGCTCGCCCGGAGCCATCCCTACAAGGAGTGGCTGGAGCGGACCCAGATCGTGCTGGAAGAGCTGCCGAAGGTGCCGACGACAGGCGTGCGCTCGAACCTGTCGCTGCTCGATCGCCAGCAGGCGTTCGGCTACAGCCAGGAAGACATCACCATCCTGATGACGCCGATGGCGGCCACGGGCGAGGAAGCCGCGGGATCGATGGGCAACGACACGCCGATCTCGGCGCTGTCGGCCAAGGCCAAGCCGCTGTTCACCTACTTCAAGCAGAACTTCGCGCAGGTCACCAACCCGCCGATCGACCCGATCCGCGAGGAGCTGGTGATGAGCCTCGTCTCCATCATCGGACCGCGGCCGAACCTGTTCGACTTGCAAGGTCTTGCCACCACCAAGCGCCTCGAAGCGCGCCAGCCGATCCTGACCGACGCGGACCTCGAAAAGATCCGCTCGATCTCGGAAGTGGCGGAGTCGCACTTCAAGTCGCGCACGCTGGACACCACCTTCCACGCCGGCCTTGGTGCGGCCGGCATGGACCAGGTGCTCGACGAGCTTTGCGCACGCGCCGAGAGCGCGGTGCGCGAGGGCGTCAACATCATCATCCTGTCCGACCGCATGGTCGGCTCGGACCGCGTGCCGATCCCGTCGCTGCTCGCCTGCGCCGCCGTGCATCATCATCTGATCCGCACGGGTCTTCGCACCTCGGTCGGTCTCGTCGTCGAATCCGGCGAGCCGCGCGAAGTGCATCACTTCGCCTGCCTGGCCGGCTACGGCGCCGAAGCGATCAATCCTTATCTGGCGTTCGAAACCATCATCGCGATGAAGGACCGCCTGCCCGGCTCGCTCGACGACTACGAAATCGTCAAGCGCTACATCAAGTCGATCGGCAAGGGCTTGCTCAAGGTGATGTCCAAGATGGGCATCTCGACCTACCAGTCCTATTGCGGCGCGCAGATCTTTGACGCCATCGGCCTCAGGGCTGAATTCGTCGGAAAATTCTTCGCCGGCACGCACACCCGCGTCGAGGGCGTCGGTCTGGCCGAGATCGCGGAAGAAGCCGTGCGCCGCCATGCCGACGCGTTCGGCGAGGCGCTGGTCTACAAGACCTCGCTCGACGTCGGCGGCGAATACGCCTATCGCAGCCGCGGCGAGGACCATGCCTGGACCGCGGAATCGGTTGGCCTGCTCCAGCATGCCGCCCGCGGCAATTCGCTGGACCGCTACCGCGCCTTCGCAAAGATCCTCAACGAGCAGTCGGAGCGTCTGCTGACGCTGCGCGGCCTGTTCCGGATCAAGAACGCGGAAGAAGAAAAGCGCAAGCCGATCCCGCTCGACCAGGTCGAGCCGGCCAAGGACATCGTCAAGCGTTTTGCCACCGGCGCGATGAGCTTCGGCTCGATCTCGCGCGAGGCGCACACCACGCTCGCGATCGCCATGAACCGGATCGGCGGCAAGTCGAACACCGGCGAAGGCGGTGAGGAAGCCGACCGCTTCAAGCCGATGCCGAACGGCGACAGCATGCGCTCGGCGATCAAGCAGGTCGCCTCGGGCCGCTTCGGCGTCACCACGGAGTATCTCGTCAACTCCGACATGATGCAGATCAAGATGGCGCAGGGTGCCAAGCCCGGCGAAGGCGGCCAGTTGCCCGGCCACAAGGTCGACGCGACCATCGCCAAGGTCCGTCACTCGACGCCGGGCGTCGGACTGATCTCGCCGCCGCCGCATCACGACATCTACTCGATCGAGGATCTCGCGCAGCTCATCTACGACCTCAAGAACGTCAACCCGGACGGCGCGGTCTCGGTCAAGCTCGTCTCGGAAATCGGCGTCGGCACGGTCGCCGCGGGCGTTGCCAAGGCGCGCGCCGACCATGTCACCATCGCGGGCTTCGAGGGCGGCACCGGTGCCTCGCCCCTGACCTCGATCAAGCACGCCGGCTCGCCGTGGGAGATCGGCCTCGCCGAAACCCACCAGACGCTGGTGCGCGAACGGCTGCGCAGCCGCATCGTGGTCCAGGTCGACGGCGGCTTCCGCACCGGCCGTGACGTCGTGATCGGCGCGCTGCTCGGCGCCGACGAGTTCGGCTTCGCCACCGCGCCCTTGATTGCGGCCGGTTGCATCATGATGCGCAAGTGCCATCTCAACACCTGCCCGGTCGGCGTCGCGACCCAGGACCCCGTCCTGCGCAAGCGCTTCACCGGCCAGCCCGAGCACGTGATCAACTACTTCTTCTTCGTCGCGGAGGAAGTCCGCGAGATCATGGCCTCGCTCGGCTTCCGCACCTTCAACGAGATGATCGGCCAGGTGCAGCTGCTCGACCAGACCAGGCTGGTCGCGCACTGGAAGGCCAAGGGCCTCGATTTCTCGAAGCTCTTCGTCAAGCAGAAGGAAGAGAAGGGCCAGAAGATCTATCACTCCGAGCGCCAGAACCATCATCTGGAAGCGGTGCTCGACCGCACGCTGATCGAGAAGGCAACGCCTGCGCTCGACCGTGGCGCGCCGGTGAAGATCGAGGCCAATATCAACAGCACCAACCGTTCCGCCGGCGCGATGCTGTCGGGCGCGGTGGCCAAGATCTACGGCCATGCGGGACTGCCGCACGACACCATCCATGTCAGCCTGAAGGGCACCGCCGGCCAAGCCTTCGGCGCGTGGCTCGCCCACGGCGTCACCTTCGAGCTCGAGGGTGAGGGCAACGACTATGTCGGCAAGGGCCTCTCGGGCGGCAAGATCATCGTCAAGCCGCCGAAGAACTCGGCCATCGTGCCGGAAGAAAGCATCATCGTCGGCAACACCGTGATGTACGGCGCTATTCAAGGCGAGTGCTACTTCCGCGGCATCGCCGGCGAGCGTTTTGCCGTGCGTAACTCGGGCGCGGTCGCCGTGGTCGAGGGCGCCGGCGACCATTGCTGCGAATACATGACGGGCGGTATCGTGGTCGTGCTCGGCAAGACCGGGCGCAATTTCGCGGCCGGCATGTCCGGCGGCATCGCCTATGTGCTCGATGAGGCCGGCGACTTCGACAAGCTGTGCAACATGGCGATGGTCGAGCTCGAGCCGGTGCTGTCGGAAGAGATGATCAACGCCGACGCCTATCATCACTCCGGTGACCTCGAGGCGCATGGCCGGGTCGACGTGTTCAAGGACCTGCTAGACTCCGACGTCGAGCGCCTCCACGTCCTGATCACGCGCCATGCGAAGGCGACCGGCTCCAAGCGCGCCGCCGATATCCTTGCCAATTGGAAGGAGTGGCTGCCAAAGTTCCGCAAGGTGATGCCGGTCGAGTACCGGCGCGCACTGCGCGAAATGGTCGCCAACGCGGACGCCGAGCCGAAAATCGCGATCGGGGCGTAAGGCATCACACCTCGTCATTGCGAGCGCAGCGAAGCAATCCAGACTTTCTTCCTTGATGCAGACTGGATTGCTTCGGAGCTCACGCTCCTCGCAATGACGACGAGAAGAAACAAAACGAATTTAAGCGGTAGGGACTTCGGGTTTAATGGGCAAGATCACGGGTTTTCTCGAAATCGAACGGCATGACCGCAAGTACACCCCGGTCGCCGAGCGCGTGAAGCATTTTGGCGAGTTCGTCGTTCCCTTGACCGAGAAGGAAACGCGCGACCAGGCCGCGCGCTGCATGAATTGCGGCATTCCCTATTGCCACGGCACCGGTTCGGTCGCGCCGGGCACGCCCGGCTGCCCGGTCAACAACCAGATCCCCGATTTCAACGACCTCGTCTATCAGGGCAACTGGGAAGAAGCCTCGCGCAATTTGCACTCGACCAACAATTTCCCGGAGTTCACCGGCCGCATCTGCCCGGCGCCGTGCGAGGCGTCCTGCACGCTCAACATCGACGACAACCCTGTCACCATCAAGACCATCGAATGCGCGATCGTCGACCGCGCTTGGGACAATGGCTGGCTCAAGCCTGAAGTCGCCTCCGTCAAGACCGGCAAGAAGGTCGCAGTGGTCGGCTCGGGTCCGGCCGGCATGGCCTGCGCGCAGCAGCTCGCGCGTGCCGGCCACGACGTGCATCTGTTCGAGAAGTACGCCAAGGCCGGCGGCCTGCTTCGTTATGGCATTCCCGACTTCAAGATGGAAAAGGGTATCATCGACCGCCGCGTCACGCAGATGGAAGGCGAAGGCGTCACCTTCCACTACAACAGCCATGTCGGCGCCGACGGCAATGTCGATCCGCGCGAGATGCTCAACGAGTACGACGCCGTCGCCCTCACCGGCGGCGCGGAAGCCCCGCGCGACCTGCCGATCCCCGGCCGCGAGTTTTCAGGCATCCACTACGCCATGGACTTCCTGCCGCAGCAGAACCGCCGCGTCTCCAGCGAGCCGCTGGGCGGCGTCCAGGAGATTTTGGCCGGCGGCAAGCATGTCGTCGTCATCGGCGGCGGCGACACCGGTTCGGACTGCATCGGCACCTCGCTGCGCCAGGGCGCGCTGTCGGTGACCCAGCTCGAGATCATGCCGGCTCCGCCCGAGCACGAGAACAAGGGTCTCACCTGGCCGAACTGGCCGCTGAAGATGCGGACATCGTCGAGCCAGGCCGAAGGCGCGATCCGCGAATTCGCCGTGCTGACGCAAAAGTTCACCGGCGAGAACGGCCAGGTCAAGAAGCTGCACTGCGTCCGCGTCGACGACAAATTCAAGCCGATTGCCGGCACCGAGTTCGAACTCGACGCCGACCTCGTCCTGCTCGCGATGGGTTTCGTGCACCCCGTGCACGAAGGCCTGCTCAAGATGCTCTCGGTCGAGCTCGACCCGCGCGGCAACGTCAAGGCCAACACGCTGGACTACCAGACCTCGCGCCCGAACGTGTTCACGGCTGGCGACATGCGCCGCGGCCAGTCGCTGGTCGTGTGGGCGATCCGCGAGGGCCGGCTGTGCGCAAGGTCGATCGATACGTTTTTGATGGGGAAGACGGATCTGCCGCGCTGAGTGAGGCGCGAGCTGACCATTACAACTGAGGCTGTCATCGCCCGCCTTGTGCGCACTTGCGCACTGGAGCGGGCGATCCAGTATTCCAGAGACCGCTGTCGTCTACTGAGAAGCCGCGGCGTACTGGATGCCCCGCCTTCGCGGGGCATGACGACGGAGTGAATGGTGAGAGCGCCGGCTAACCAAGCGCACCCGTCCAAACGCGTCCTGCCGCCCTTCAATTCTGCAACCTCACCCCCAGCATCACCACCGTCCCCTGCGAGCTGGACCCCGCCTGGTTCGAATCCAGGATGTCGTGACGCAGCGTGCCCTTGATCCAGATGTTGCGGTTGAGCTTGTAGATCAGATTGCCTTCGAGCGAGTAGGTTTTGTCGTTGCGGCCCTGGTTCTGATAGTCGTAGGTGCCGTAAGTGAACTTGCCCACGGCCGTCAGCCAGCGGCGGAAGTCGTGGTCGACTTCGACCCCGTAGGTGTGCACCAGCACGCCGGAGGAGCCGGGGATGGTGGTCTCGGCGATCTGGGTGTCGGTGGCGAATTTCACCGTGGTCAGGCCGCTGGCGTTCCAGATCAGCGAGCCCGCAGTGAGGAAGCCCGAGAGCTGGCTGAGGCGCGGGTCGGTATAGCTCCGCGCGGAATAGCCGACCGAGACTTCGCCGGTGAGGATGCGCGAGAACTCGAAGGACGAGCCGATTTTGGCGTAGCCGCCGTTTGAATCGCGGAAGTAGCCGTTGCGATCGGCGGCCTGGTCGTGGACGCGGGTATCGCCCTGGATCTCGACGAACGGTTTTAGCCCGGGCTTCAGCTCATAGGAGAAGCGGCCGACGCCGCCATACTGGTTGAAGTCCCGGTCGCCGTTGCTGAAGGTCGAGCCGTCGGTGAGCTTTGAATCCGTGTAGGCGGTGCGATCCACCGTCGCGCCGGCGGCGACCTGGAAACGATTAAAGGTCTGGTCGAAGCCGAAGGTGCCGCCATAGGTGGCATAGACAGGATATTTCTGCAGGCCGGCCTGCACGTTCGGGCTGCCGGGATTGTCGGTCGCGAGCCGCAGGCGCAGCTGCGAGGTCAGCTTGAAATCGCGATCGACGTCGGCGCGGCCGTCGACATGGCCGGTGAAGTCAGGACGGTTGATCTCGACAGGCGACGGCGAAGCAAAACCGTCGATGGTCGCCGGCATGTTGTTGGTGTAGCCCGAGAACGAGCCGCGCAGATCGGCGACCAGCGCGTGGCGCTCCCAGTCGGACTGAACGAGAAGGTCGGGGGCAACGACATAGACCGGCGATCCCACCGGCTTGCTGAGACGCGCCGGGTTGGTGTCGTAGCCGGTGGAAAGCTCGAGCCCGCCCTTGATCAGGAAACTGCCCGCGTAGTCGCCGACCGCGCCGAACGCATCGTCATCGACTTTGAGGCGGCGGCGCAGCGGCTGGCCGGGCACATTGCCGGCCATCGCCGGCGGCACCGGCGTCTTGTGCGCGGTCTCGGATGGGGGCGGCGCGATGCGCGGCGGGCCCAGCGTCCTGTCCTGGGCTGCGGGAGGCACGGGCGAGCCGGGGCCAAGCGGACGCTTCGGCTTGGGCTGGCCGGGATAGAGCTTTGGCTGCTGCCGCTTGCGGTTCAGCGAGTCGTAGCCGGAGCCGCTGGCGCCATTGGCGGCGGGCAGGCCGTAAGTCGGGACCTGGCCGACGCGCGAGGTCGCCGGCCTCTCGCGGCTCTTGCGCGGATCGGCATTGGGATCGGGCAGTGCCGGCAGCGCGTCCAAGGGCGCCTGCGGCACGCCCGCCGTGCGGCGCGTGGGCAGCGTCTCGGGCGAGGCAAAGCCGCCGCGGTTGGGATTGAACAGGTCGGGCGTTAGGCTCTGGGCGGCCGCAGGGGCACTTCCAAGGGCCGTCAGCACCAGACATGGCAAAGCAGCGCGCAGGAAATGCGCGCGTTTGCTCCGGCCCGTGCCTGGAGACGACCCCACGATGTAATAACTCCAACGAAATCAAACACTTTCACGATCGCCCCCGTCGGCTGGCGGGAACCATCGTTAATGGAGTTAAAACAATTATGGTTAATGACCGGTTGAGGGCATTTGCGGCCTCGTCGCCTCGCCCGCGCGGGCGTGCTAAGCAGGCGCCAACGGCCTACCCTTCCCTGGACCTAGACATGCCGAGCTCGAAACCGCTGATGACCGCATCATCCGGCCCCATTCCTGACAGCGTCGAATCCGCGCTCCGCACGCTGGAGACGGAGAGCGGCGGCATCAACGCGCTCGCCGCCGCCCTGCGTGGCCCGCTCGGCGATACCTTCGCCAAAGCCGTCGACCTGATCCGTCAGGCAAAAGGCCGCGTCATCGTCACCGGGCTCGGCAAGTCCGGCCACATGGCACGCAAGATCGCGGCGACCTTGGCCTCGACCGGCACGCCCGCCTTCTTCGTCCACACCGCGGAAGCCGCCCATGGCGACCTCGGCATGATCACCACCGACGACGTCATCATGGCGCTGTCCTGGTCCGGCGAGCAGCCGGAGATGAAGACGCTGGTGAACTATTCGGCGCGCTTTGCAATTCCCATGATCGCGGTGACGTCGAACGCTTCGTCCTCGCTGGGGCAAGCTGCCGACATCGTAATCGAGCTGCCCAAGGCGCGCGAGGCCTGCCCGCACAACCTGGCACCGACCACCTCGACCATGATGCAGGCCGCGATCGGCGATGCCATCGCGATCGCGCTACTCGAAGGCCGCGGCTTCACCGCGCTCGAGTTCGCGCATTTCCATCCCGGCGGCAAGCTCGGCGCGATGCTGAAATTCGTCCGCGACTACATGCGCACCGGCGCAGATATCCCGCTCAAGCCGCTCGGCACGAAAATGTCCGACGCGGTGATGGAGATGTCGGCGAAGGGGCTGGGCTGCGTCTGCATCGTCGACGACGCCGGCGGGGTTGCAGGCATCATCACCGACGGCGATTTGCGCCGCCACATGCGGCCCGATCTGCTGACGGTGTCGGTCGACGACATCATGACGAAGCAGCCGAAGACCGTGCCGCCCTCGATGCTCGCCACCGAGATGATCGAGGTGCTGAACACACGCAAGATCACGACGCTGGTCGTGACCGAGGCGGACAAGGTGGTGGGCATCGTGCACCTGCACGATTTGCTGCGGGCGGGGGTGGCGTAAGGCACGCGCTCTCCTCGTCATTGCGAGCGCAGCGAAGCAATCCAGACTGTCGCCCTGGAGGCAGTCTGGATTGCTTCGTCGCAAGAGCTCCTCGCAATGACGCGTGGTTAGAGTTGCGCCGGAAACCGCGCCGCCTTTTCCTCAAGCGGCAGCCGCAGCCCGTTCGCCAGATACGACACCGTGCGATAGAAGCCGCACAGCAGCATGATCTCCAGGATCTGCGCTTCGTCGTAATGCGCCGACAGCGCGGCGAATTCCTCCTCGCTGAACGTCGCGCGGGTGTGCAGCGCGTCGACCGCCGCGATCAGCGCCTGCTCCGCCGGAGACCAGCAAGATGATGCGGCATCGCCCTGCACGGTCGCACGCACCTCTTCCTCCGTGAGATTCGCAGGCCCTGCAAAAATCGCGACATGCACGCCCCATTCATATTCGCATTTGTTCAGCGCGCAGGTGCGGTCGATGACGATCTCGCGCTGGCGCAGCGACAGCGGTCCGGGATCGAGCAGGCCGCCGGCGCGGAACTTGTCCCAGGCGCGCGCGTGGCCTGCCATCACCCGGAACAGCACCAGCGGCGGCGCGCCGCGCATGATGCGGTCGAATTGTTGCTGGATCTCCGGGGGATAAGGCTGATCGAGCGGGGCGATGCGCGGTGTGGCCTGGGACACGGGCCGTCTCCATTGCTACATTTATCGTAGCAATACGCTACATTATCTGTAGCGCAACGCAAGAGGGCGACGATGGCAAAGCAGGCAGCATCGGGGGGCGTCCGCGGTTCGCGCACCGGACGGCCGGTCATGGCGCTGCTCGATTTGCTCGGCCGGCGCTGGAGCCTGCGGATTCTGTGGGAATTGCGTGACGCCCCCCTCACCTCCCGCGCATTGCGCACGGCTTGCGACGAGGCCTCGCCGACGGTGCTGCAAGCGCGGCTGACGGAGCTGCGCGAGGCGGGGTTCGTGGAGCTGGGCGACGGCGGAGGCTATGGATTGACGCCGCTCGGGCGGGAGCTGTGCGAGACGTTCATGCCGCTGCACCGGTTTGCGGAGAGGTGGCGCAGCAAGCGCAGTGCCTAAGTGGAACGACGCCGACCCAACAAACTCGTCATTGCGAGCGAAGCGAAGCAATGACGGCAATTAAGCCGCGGCAACCGTCAGATTCGCACCATCCACCTGCACCACCTTCACCCGCGTCCCCGCCGGCGTATCGGGGCCGGCCACGCGCCAGACCGTGTCGCCGATGCGCACGGTGCCGTTGCCGTCGATGATGGGCTTCTCCAGCGTGAACTCGCGCCCTAACAGCGCCTCGGTCCGCTTGTTGAGGAACGGGCTGGCGCTGGCATCGCTCTTCGGCCGGGCGAGACGGCGCCACACCGGCACAGCGGCTGCGGCGAAGATCGCGAACATCACGAGCTGGATCTGCCAGGACACGACAAGCCCGAACGAGATCAGGCCGACCAAAAGTGCGGCTAACCCGAGCCAGAACAGAAACACGCCCGGCGCCAGCACCTCCAGCGCCATCAGGATGAAGCCGAAGATCAGCCAATTCCAGGTGCCGAGCGATACCAACATGTCGGTCATGACACGACCTCTTTATAACTAACCCTGCCGCGGCGGCACAGCCGGCGGCGTGCTGCCAGTCGTCGGCACCGAGCCGCGTCGAGCGGCGGCCGCCGCCGACGCAGCACTTTCGCCGAATGTCGCCTTGGCGATCTCGCCGATACCGGCGAGCGAGCCCAGCATGCTCATCGCCTCGACCGGAAGCATGATGACCTTCTGGTTCGGCGAGTCGGCGAGTTGCCCGAACGCCTTGATATACTTGTCCGCGATGAAATAGTTCAGCGCGGAAACATCACCCTTAGCGATGGCTTCCGATACCACGAGCGTCGCCTTGGCCTCGGCCTCCGCGGAACGTTCGCGGGCCTCGGCGTCGCGGAACGCAGCTTCCTTGCGGCCTTCCGCCTGGAGGATCTGCCCCTGCTTGGCACCCTCGGCGCGCAGGATCTCGGACTGGCGCTGGCCTTCGGCCGCGAGAATATCGGCGCGCTTGACGCGCTCGGCCTTCATCTGCCGGCCCATCGCTTCGACGAGATCGGCGGGCGGCACGATGTCCTTGATCTCGATGCGGTTGACCTTGAGGCCCCACGGCGAGACCGCGGCATCGACGACGCGCAGCAGGCGCTCGTTGATCTCGTCGCGATGCGACAGCACCTGGTCGAGATCCATCGAGCCCATCACCGAACGGATGTTGGTCATGGTCAGCACGATGATCGCCTGCTCCAGATTGGAGACTTCGTAGCTCGCCTTGGCGGCGTCGAATACCTGGAAGAAGGCGACGCCGTCCACCGTCACGGTGGCGTTGTCCTTGGTGATCACCTCCTGCTCGGGAATGTTGATCACCTGCTCCATCATGTTGATCTTGCGCCCGACCTGATCGAAGTAGGGGATGATCAAATTGAGCCCGGGGCTCAGCGTCTGAGTGTATTTGCCGAAACGTTCGATGGTCCAGTCATAGCCCTGCGGCACCGTCTTCACGCCGGCGACCAGCGTGACGATGACGAGCAAGACAAGGACAATCGCGAAAATGTCGAAACCGCTCATATTTCCTCCAAGGCGGGAAAAGGCCCTTTTCCCACGCTGTCATTGGTCGGGATCAAGACCCTACCGGTTCAGCGGTCGCAATTCACGTCGGTATCGGCGAGATTCTGCACAAGACGCAGCGGGAGAGAACGGTCACGATATGTATTTGCGGACGGCTCTTGAAAGCGCGCAGGCGCAGACCTAGCCGCGAAAGTTAACGAATCCTGGCATGCCGTCCGCCACCAACGACGTCATTCGATGACGTCGTTCGCGATTGCGAGCAGGCTTGGGGAAAGCGTGGCGCCGATCGCCCTCGCCGTCTTCAGGTTGACCGCGAGTTCAAACTTGGTGGGATTCTGGACCGGCAGGTCGGCCGGCTGCGCTCCCTTCAGGATACGGTCGATATAGGAGGCGGCGCGGCGGATCTGCTCGGCGCTGTCTGTGCTGTAGGACATCAGCCCGCCCTCGTCGACGAAGGTGCGGCTCCAGAACACCGCCGGCACGCGCGCCTCGCTGATCGCCACCAGGAGATGGGCGCGATTGGCCATGGTGAAGAAGTCCGGCAGGATCAGCAGGCCGCAATCTTTCCGCGACGCCAGCGCGGCAATCGAGGCGGCGTCATGGACCGGCGCAGCCTCGACCGTCACATGAAGCGTCCGTGCGGCGTCCTCGACCGTGCGCAGCATCAGGGGCGCGAACGGCGCGGTGGCGGGATTGTAGACGACGACAACGCGGGACACTTTCGGCGTGACCTGCGTCAGCATCTCCAGCCATTTGCCGGCAAGCGGGCCGTCATAATCGGTGAAGCCGGTGATATTGCCGCCGGGATGCGCGAGGTTTTTGACAAAACCCTGGCTGACGGGATCGGTGACGACGGCGAACACGATCGGGATCGTCGTGGTGCGCTGGCGCAGCTCTTCCACCGAGGGGGTGCCGACCGCAAGCAGGATATCGGGCTTGAGTGCGATCAACTCATCGGCGAGCCGCGCGATGCGCGCGCGGTCGCCGGCACCGCTGCGCCAGTCGACCTTGAGATTGCCGTGCTCCTTCCAGCCGTGGGTGGCAAGCGCTTCGACCAGGATCGTGCTGCGAACCTGCCCGATCGCATCATCGGCGGCGGTGACCGAGAGCACGCCGAGCCGACGCGTTGTATTCGGCTGCTGCGCCACCACCGAAGCCGGCAGCGCGGCGGTCATCCCAAGAAGCGCCAGGATCTCGCGCCGGTTCATGGGGGCTCCTCAGATCCAGCCCTGGAGCTCGCGCAGCACCAGCGTGCGGATCACATCCATGCCGGGATCGCTGTCGTTCAGACACGGGATCGCGGAAAACTCCTCGCCGCCATTGTGCTTGAAGATCTCGGCATTCTCCTGCGCGATCTCCTCCAGCGTCTCCAGACAGTCGGCGGAGAAGCCCGGCGTCACCACCGCGATGCGACGCACGCCTTCCTTGGCGAGGCGCTCCATAGTCTTGTCGGTGTAAGGCTGGAGCCACTCGTCATTGCCGAAGCGGGACTGGAAGGTCAGCAGCAGCTTTGTGTCGTCCATGCCGAGCCGGCGGCGCAGCGCCTCGGTCGTGGCGACACACTGCTCCTGATAGGGATCGCCCTTGTCGACATAGGATTTCGGCATGCCGTGGAACGAGGCGACGATCAGCTCCGGCGTGAACGACAGCGTCGCCAGATGCGTCTCGATCGAGGTCGCGAGCGCCTCGATATAGGCTTCGTCCTCGTAATAAGGTGGCGTCACCCGCAGCGTCGGCTGGTTACGCAGGCGGGCGAGCACGCGGAACACTTCGTCGCAGACGGTCGCCGAGGTCGGAGCGGAATATTGCGGATACAGGGGCACAGCGAGGATGCGGTCGCATCCCCTGGCGATCAGCGCGTCGATGCCCGCCTTGATCGAGGGATTGCCGTAGCGCATCGCCCAGTCCACGACGACGTGATCGCGGTCCGACAGCGCGGCCGCAAGCTTGTCGCTCTGCGAGCGCGTGATGGTCTTCAGCGGCGACTCGTTCCGCTCGGTGTTCCAGATCTTCTGGTAGTCGAGCGCCTTGGTGCGGGGACGGCTGCGCAGGATGATGCCGTTCAGCACCAGTTGCCAGATCAGGCCCTGGTCCTCGATGACGCGGGCGTCGGACAGGAACTCCTTGAGATAGACCCGCACGCCCGGCGCATCGGCCGTATCGGGCGTGCCGAGATTGACCAGAAGCACGCCGACGCGCTTCGGGGCGGACTGAACGGCCGGCTTCGCAGTCTCGATGGGGACGACGTTTGTCATGGCTCTGTGGGTCGCGCGTTGGTCCGAACTTGTCAAGATGAGGCCGGAATCGCTAGGGTCGCACCCAAGCGGGAGGGGCTGATGACACTCGCGGAATGGTGCGTTCTTGGAACGCTGCTGCTTTACTTGTCTACGATCGTCGCGATCAAATGGATCAGGTTTCGCGGGTTCGACAATTCACGCCCGCGCGATCCGGCTTTCTACGAGGACGCGCTGGCGCAGCGCGCGCTGGGTGCCCACCAGAACGGCATCGAGACCTTCCCGTTCTTCGCCTTCGCGGTGCTGCTCGCCGAATTCCGGGAGGCGCCGCAGCGGCTGATCGACGAGCTCGCCGTGCTGTTCCTGATCGTGCGGATCGCCTACGTGCTGACCTATCTCGGCAACCGCCCGACGCTGCGCTCGATCCTCTTCAGCATCGGCTTCGCGATCAATCTCGGGATCTTCTTCATGCCGATGTTGAAGCGGTTTTTGCCGGTGTGAGTCCCGTGTCCCGGGACGCGGTGCAGCGCTCTTGCGCTGCTCCGCAGAGCCGGGACCCAGAAGGTGACGCGATCCCCTACAAAGAGATGGGCTCCGGCTCTGCAGCGCATCGTCGAAGAGACGCTGCGCTGCGTCCGGGGCACGAGAGTTTTCCCTAGAAACACGTCGTCCGCTCAGCCGCGATGTAGCCGAACAACAGGCCCGCGCCGAACAGCAGCACGAGGGCGGCGGCGCCGAATTCGATGCCGCGCATGAACAGCGCGCCGCCGCCGTCGCGCCCGGCGCTGAGGCGGGCGGCGATGTCCTTGGCGGAGACGGCGACGACCGCGATGGCCGCGACGGTGATTGCAGTGCCGAGGCCCATCAGGAAGGTCGCGGCGATGCCGGCCCAGAACAGGCCTTGCGCCAGCGCGAACACCAGCACCAGGATCGCGCCCGAGCAGGGACGGATGCCTACGGTCAGGATCGCGGCAAACCCGCGCCGCCAGCCGCCAGGGCCGGCGAGCTCGTTCGGCGTCGGGCCGTGGGAGTGGCCGCAATGCTCGTCGTGGACGTGGTCGTGCGCGTGATGGGCGTGGGCATGACCATGACCATGATCGTGGTCGTGATGATCGTGCGCATCATGATGATGGTGATGGCCGTGATCATGGTCATGCGGCACGCCAGCGATCGCCGGCACCGGCTGAACCGCCTGGAGCGCGCGGATGAACGTGCGGCCCTTGACCCAGACCAGCCGCAGGCCGAACAGCGCGATCAGGGCGTAGCTCGCGATCTCGATCGCGCCTTCCGCCTTGCACATGGTCTTGGCGGTCGCGTTCAGCACCCAGGCCGAGACTCCGACGATCAGGATCGCCACCAGCGACTGCATCAGCGCCGAGGCGAACGACAGCGCGATGCCGCGCCGGGCCGTCTCGCGGTTGGCGACGAGATAAGAGGCGATCACCGCCTTGCCGTGGCCGGGACCGGCGGCGTGGAAGATGCCGTAGGCAAACGAAATGAAGAGCAGCGTCCACACCGCCGAGCCGTCGGACTTGGCGGCGCGGATGGTCGACGACATCTGGCGATAGAATTCCGACTGCTTTGCCAACAGCCAGCCGATGAGGCCACTGGCCTCGGGCTCCGCCGCTTGCGCCGGGCGCGGCGCGCCAAAGGGATTTTGTGCGAGGAGATCATGGAGCGCGGCGTCGGCCGCGCCCACGACGAGGAGAACCGCCGTACAGGTGAGGAGCCCACGCGCGAGCGGGGAGAGTTGCGGCTTCAAGGGCAATCCACCGTGATCTTGTTGGCGAACATCATGCCAAAGTTGGCGTTCGGGCCATCCATGAAGGTCTGCTCGTTGAGCTTCTGCGCGGTCGCCGTGCCGTCGCTGGGGCGGTCGAGCTTCATCTGGCAGCCGGCGGGCGCACCGATCAGCTTGACCGGATTGTCCTTGGCCATCTGGAAGTCGATGAAGAAGGAGCGGTCGAACACTTCGAGCACCAGCTGTTTGGGCTTGACCGCGTTCTTCAGCGGCAAGGTGAAGTGCAGGGTCAGCACCGTATCCTTGTAATCGAGGAAGTAGTCGACCGGCTCGTTAAAACGCTCCTTCTTGCCGTCGGCTCGCGCGAAGGTGAAGTAGGCATATTCCTTCAGCGACTCGACATTGGTCTGCGCCAGCGGCCCCAGTTCCTCGCGCGTATAGGCGCCCTTGGTCTTGCTCTCGAGCCCCTGCACCGCATAGGCAGAGAACATGTCGTCAAACGTCCAGGCGTGTCGCACGCCGGTGATGCTGCCGTCGGCAGCGTAAACCAGCTCGCTGGTCGCGGTAATCCAGACATGCGGATGCGCGCGCGCAGCGCCCGCCGCGAACACAAGACCAGCGGCGAGCAGCAGGCCGAACAGGGCGCGCATGCCCATCAGGCCGCCTTGGCGCCGTCGAGCAGGCCACGACGACGCAGCAGCGCATCGGGCTCCGGCGGGCGGCCGCGGAAGGCTTCGTAGGCGGCTTCTGGATCGACCGATCCGCCTGAGGAGTAGATGTCGTCGTGCAGGCGTTTTGCGACGGCGGGGTCGAATATGTTGCCGGCTTCCTCGAACGCGCCGAAGGCGTCGGCGTCCATCACCTCAGACCACATGTAGCTGTAATAGCCGGCGGCATAGTGGTCACCGGAGAAGATGTGACCGAATTGCGTGGGCCGGTGGCGCAGCGAGATCTCCTCGGGCATGCCGATCTTCTCCAGCTCCTTCTTCTCGAAGGCGCGGACATCCTGCGCAGCCGAGGCCGGCTGGGTGTGGAATTCGAGGTCGACCAGTGCCGAGGAGACGAACTCGACCGTGGCAAAGCCCTGGTTGAATTTTCGCGCGGCGAGGAAGCGCTGGAGCAGATCGTCCGGCAGCGGCTCGCCGGTCTGGTAGTGTTTTGCGAACTGCTGGAGCACCTCGGGCCGCTCCTGCCAGTGCTCGTAGAGCTGCGACGGCAGCTCGACGAAGTCGGTGAACACGGAGGTGCCCGACAGCGACGGATAGGTCACGTTGGAGAGCATGCCGTGCAGGCCATGGCCGAACTCATGGAATAGCGTGCGGGCATCGTCGGGCGACAGCAGTGAGGGCTCGCCATTGGCACCCTTGGCGAAGTTGCAGACGTTGATGATGAGCGGCGCGATCTCGCCGTCGAGCTTCTGCTGGTCGCGCAGCGAGGTCATCCAGGCGCCGGAGCGCTTCGACGGCCGGGCATAGTAGTCGCCGTAGAACAGCGCCTTGTGCTTGCCATCCGGACCCTTCACCTCCCAGACCCGCACGTCCGGGTGCCAGGCCGGGACGTCCTTGCGCTCGGCGAAGGTGATGCCGAACAGGCGCGTGGCGCAGTCGAAGGCGGCGGCGATCATGTGGTCGAGCGTCAGGTACGGCTTGATCGCGGCGTCGTCGAAATTGGCGCGCTGAAGCCGGAGCTTTTCGGCGTAGAAGCGCCAGTCCCAGGGCGCGAGCTTGAAATTGCCGCCCTCGGTCGTGATCAGCGCCTGCATCTCGTCGCGGTCGGCGAGCGCCCGTGCCCGCGCCGGCTTCCAGACCCGCTCGAGCAGGCCGCGCACCGCATCCGGGGTCTTGGCCATGGAATCCTCGAGCCGGTAGGCGGCGAAGGTCGGATAGCCCAGCAGCTTCGCGCTCTCCTCACGCAGCTTCAGGATCTCGACGATGGTTCCGTTGTTGTCGTTGGCATTGCCGTTATCGCCGCGCGCCGTAAAGGCCTTGTAGACCTTCTCGCGCAGGTCGCGCCGGGCCGAGCTCTTCAGGAACGGCTCGGTCGAGGAGCGCGAGAGCGTCACGATGGCCTTGCCTGCCATGCCGCGCTCGTCTGCCGCAGCCTTGGCGGCGGCGACGAAGCTTTCGGGCAGGCCCTGGCGGTCGGCCTCCCCCAGTTCCATGAACCACTCCTGCTCGTCGCCGAGCAGATGGTGGCTGAAGCTCGTGCCAAGCTGGGCAAGCTTTTCGTTGATCTCGGCCATGCGCGTCTTGGCCTCGTCGGACAGGCCGGCACCGGCGCGGTGGAAGCGGGTGTAGGTGCGTTCCAGGAGGCGCAGCTGTTCCGGATCGAGACTGAGATTGGCGCGATTCTCGTGCAGCTGGGCGATGCGGCCAAACAGCACGGCGTTCATCATGATCGGATTCCAGTGCCGCGCCATCCGAAGCGAGACCTCCTTGTCGATCTCCAGGATGGCCGGGTTGGAATGCGCCGAGACGAGGTCGTAGAAGACCGAGGCGACCTTGCTCAGCAGCTTGCCCGAGCGCTCCAGCGCCGTGATGGTGTTGGCGAAGTCGGCCGCCGCGGGATCGTTGGTGATCGCGGCGATCTCCGCCGAGTGATCCGCGAAGGCCTGCTCGAAGGCCGGGAGGAAGTGCTCCGGCTTGATCTCGTCGAAGGGCGGGGTCGCGAACGGCGTCACCCAGGCCTTCAGCAGCGGATTGGTCTCGGAGTCCGTAGTTTGGCGGGGATCTGACATCGCTGGTCTCGTTTTTGAGCCTGATTTGTTGGGGCCAGCTATAGCACGCGATGGGGCTTTTTTGGGCCATTTGCCCTTGCTCCCGGCCGCCTTTTCGGGGAGATTGCGGCCCTCGAAGCCTGGCCTCGAAGCCTTGGGACCCCTGAACTCATGAACGCGCCTTCCTCCTCCCGTCAGATCGTCTGGCCGAGCGTCATCACCGTCATCAGCGCCGCCATCCTGATCGGTGCCGAAGTGTTCGGCGCGGCGTTTGCCGGCGGCTGGGCGCTCGCAATCCTGTTGGGGCTCGGCGACCAGGGCGCACACATCCTCCAGGCCGTGCTGTTCGCGCTCGGCGTACTGGTGATGACCGCCTTCATCCGCGCAGCTCAGCGCGTCGAGCCGTTCTTCAAGCGCCGTTGACGCTTCTCGCGCGTCAGAGACACGCGCGCGTCACAGAAAACTTAACGCACGTTCATCTTCCGCGTCGCTCGCGCAACACTGCGCAAGCAGATGTTAGGCAATTCTGTCCGCAGCCTAAAAAAATTCTTGCGAAGCAGAGTCAAAAGCCTTATGTGCGCTCTTGCCCAATTTCGCACGTGCCTGTGGTCGTGTGTCAGTCGGTAGGTATCCGGACAAGAGGCCGGACAGCCGCCAAGGGGTGAAGAAGCCGAGGGGCTCTTCGGAAGTGCGAAGGTCGCGAGACCCAAGCAAACCCGGAGCGTCCAGCATCTCTCTCAAAGAGATGCCTTGTCGAAGGTGACTTCACTTTTTGCAACCGTGACTGGCAGCCGGAGGCGAACCGGCGCACCCCGCTCTCAACGGGGGACGCGACTTAAAGCAACGACGGATCGGGCTTTTTTGGTCTCTACCGGCATTCCAACGCCGGCGCGGGCTACTGAAAAGGCTTGTCCTTCATTGCCAGGTGTGCGGGCGGGAAATTCCCAACCAATCCACGGCAGCACAGTCTGGTTTGAGTCTCGTGGCTTTGTCGCGCCTCCATCGCGCGATCTGGCCGGAGCGCTCATATCCGACACTATTTTTTTGAACGGATCCCCGTCGCTGGGCCGTTTGGGAGAGTGCTATGACCGATCGTATCCAGGAATTCCTGCGCAACCGCCGCAGCGAGGGCCTCGACACCGAGCCGTGCCTCGTCGTCGACCTCGAAGTCGTGCGCGACAATTACCAGACCTTCGCCAAGGCGCTGCCCGACAGCCGCGTGTTCTACGCCGTCAAGGCGAACCCGGCGCCGGAAGTGCTGTCGCTGCTCGCGTCCATGGGCTCCTGCTTCGACACCGCGACGGTCGCCGAGATCGAGATGGCGCTGGCCGCGGGCGCGACGCCCGACCGCATCTCCTTCGGCAACACGATCAAGAAGGAGCGCGACATCGCGCGCGCCTTCGCGCTCGGCATCCGGCTGTTCGCGGTCGACTGCACCGCCGAGGTCGAGAAGATCGCCCGTGCCGCTCCCGGCGCGAAGGTGTTCTGCCGCATCCTCTATGACTGCGCCGGCGCCGAGTGGCCGCTGTCGCGCAAGTTCGGCTGCGACCCGGAGATGGCCGTCGAGGTGCTCGACGTCGCCAAGCGCCTGGGCCTGGAGCCGTGCGGCATCTCCTTCCATGTCGGCTCGCAGCAGCGCAAGGTGAAGGCGTGGGACCGCGCGCTGGCGATGGCCTCGCAGGTATTCCGTGACTGCGCCGAGCGCGGCATCAACCTGACCATGGTCAACATGGGCGGCGGCTTCCCGACCAAGTACCTGAAGGACGTGCCGCCAGTCGTCACCTACGGACGCTCGATCTTCCGCGCGCTGCGCAAGCACTTCGGCAACCAGATTCCGGAGACCATCATCGAGCCGGGCCGCGGCATGGTGGGCAATGCCGGCATCATCGAATCCGAGGTCGTGCTCATCTCGAAGAAGAGCGACGAGGACGAGGTGCGCTGGGTCTATCTCGACATCGGCAAGTTCGGCGGTCTCGCCGAGACGATGGACGAGTCGATCCGCTACGCCATCCGCACCCCGCATGACGGCGCGGACATGACGCCATGCGTGCTCGCGGGCCCGACCTGCGACAGCGCCGACGTGCTGTACGAGAAGAGCCCGTATCCGCTTCCCGTCACGCTCGAGATCGGCGACAAGCTGCTGATCGAAGGCACCGGGGCCTATACGTCGACCTACTCGGCGGTGGCATTCAACGGCATCCCGCCGCTGAAGACCTACCACATCTAAGCCGCCTCGCTTTTTCAGAGGCCTGACGAACCCGGGAGCCGGCTTGCCGGCTCCTTCCCTGACATTTCGATTTCTGACGACGCCTTGGACCGGCGTGCTCCTCGCACGTCCGTTCAAGCGGGGACTGACGCGCCATGACCACTTTTCGGAAGCCACAAGTCGCCCTCACTTCGAAAGCCGCTCCGTTCGCGATCCGTGCGGAACGTGCTGCCGACGTCGCGACGCGTGAAGCGCTGCTGGATGCGAGCTTTGGCGAGACCCGCCATGACCGCACCTGCCAGCGCCTGCGCGACGGACGCGCACCTGCCGCCGGCCTCGCGCTGGCTGCCGTGCGCGAGGGGACGCTCGTGGGAACCGTGCGGCTGTGGCACGTCAGCGCCGGAGGCAGGCCCGCTCTGGTCCTCGGACCACTGGCGGTGGACCCTGCCTGCCGCGAGCTCGGGATCGGCGCCGCGCTGATGCAACAAGCGCTGGCCGCCGCCCGGGCGCGCGGGCATCAAGCCGTGATCCTGCTCGGCGATGCCCCCTATTACGCCCGCTTCGGCTTCACCGGCGAGAAGACCGGCGCGCTGTCGCTGCCCGGCCCGTTCGAGCGCGACCGCCTGCTGGCGGTCGAATTCACCGACGGCGCGCTCGATGGCGCCGAGGGGATGATCGTTCCGACCGGAGCGGCCTTGCCCAAACGGAGGTCGGTTCGCGGCCTCCACGCGCAAGCGGCCTAAGGGATCGTCATCGAGGTGACGACCCAAGCCGCGTTAAGCGGCAACGTCCGGCCGCGCCTGCGCCAGCCTCTGTTCGTTTGGGGTTGCGCGAGCCCCGGAAACGCCCTTTAACCCCACGAAATTTCCCCTTTTCAGTCGAGGCCGAACCCATGTCCCGTCGCCTGATCTCCACCGGTTCTCCCCTCGAGAAGACCGTCGGCTACAGCCGCGCCGTGATCGACGGCGATTTCGCCTTCGTCGCGGGAACCACTGGCTATGATTACACGACGATGACGATGCCTTCTGATGTCACGAGCCAGTCACGCAACTGCTTCAAGACCATCGAAGCCGCCCTGAAGGAGGGCGGATTCGAGATGGCCGATATCGTCCGTGCGACCTATTACGTCACCGACGCCAGCTTCATCGATGCCCACTTCGCCGTCTGCGGCGAGGTGCTCGGTGACATCAGGCCGGCGGCGACGTTGCTGGTTGTCAGCGCCCTCGCCAAGCCCGAGATGAAGGTCGAGATCGAAGTCACCGCCAAGCGCCGCAGCATCTGACAAGCGCCGCAGCGCCTGATCCACCCCCATCCTTTGTCCGCCAGCACGTTCCGGAGAAACCATCCATGAGCCCCACCCCGCAGATCTATGCGAAGATCACCGGTCCCATCGTCATGGTCGGCTTCGGCTCCATCGGCAAAGGCACGCTGCCGATGATCGAGCGGCATCTCGACTACGACAAGTCGCGCGTCACCGTGATCGACCCCAAGGACGAAGGCCGCAAGGCGCATTGCGAGAAGCAGAATGTGCGCTTCATCCAGAAGGCCGTGACCAAAGACAATTACCGCGAATTGCTGACCCCGCTGCTCACCGAAGGCGGCGGCCAGGGCTTTTGCGTCAATCTCTCGGTCGACACCGGCTCCACCGACATCATGGAGCTCTGCAACGAGCTCGGCGCGCTCTATATCGACACCGTCAACGAGCCGTGGCTCGGCTTCTATTTCGATGCCACGAAGGGCCCGGAAGCGCGCTCCAATTACGCGCTGCGCGAAGTGACGCTGGCCGCCAAGAAGGCGCGCCCCCCGGGCTCGACGACGGCCGTCTCGTGCTGTGGCGCCAATCCCGGCATGGTCTCGTTTTTCGTCAAGCAGGCGCTGCTCAATGTCGCCGCCGATCTGAAGCTCAATGCCCCCAAGCCGAAGACCAAGGCCGAATGGGCGGACCTGATGCGGCAGGCCGGCATCAAGGGCATCCACATCGCCGAACGCGACACCCAGCGCTCCAAGACGCCGAAAGAGCCTGACGTGTTCGTCAACACCTGGTCGGTAGAAGGTTTCCTGTCGGAAGGCGTGCAGCCGTCCGAACTCGGCTGGGGCACCCATGAGAAATGGATGCCCGAGAATGCGAAGACCCACGAGGCCGGCTGCGGTGCTGCCATCTATCTGATGCAGCCCGGCGCCAACACGCGCGTGCGCACCTGGTGCCCGACCCGCGGCGCGCAATACGGCTTCCTCGTCACCCACAACGAGTCGATCTCGATCTCCGATTATTTCACGGTGCGTGACGCATCGGGCAAGGCGGTCTACCGGCCGACCTGCCACTATGCGTATCATCCGGCCGACGATGCCGTGCTGTCGCTGCACGAAATGTTCGGCCGCGCCGCCAAGATGCAGGAGAAGCACCACATCCTCGACGAGAACGAGATCGTCGACGGCATCGACGAGCTCGGCGTGCTGCTGTTCGGCCATGACAACAATGCCTACTGGTACGGCTCGCAGCTCTCCATCGAAGAGACCCGAGCGCTCGCGCCCTATCAGAACGCCACCGGCCTGCAGGTGACCTCCGCGGTGCTCGGCGGCATGGTGTGGGCGCTGGAAAACCCGAACGAAGGCATCGTCGAAGCCGACGAGATGGATTTCGATCGTCTGCTGGAAATCCAGCTGCCGTATCTCGGCCCGGTCAAGGGTTTCTACACCGACTGGACGCCGCTGACGGATCGTCCCGGACTGTTTCCGGAAGACATCGACACCAGCGATCCCTGGCAGTTCCGGAACGTCCTGGTGCGCTGATCGGGCACCACGCCTGATCGATCATGATGCCCGGCCTCGCGCCGGGCATTTTTTGTTCGCGACCTACTTCGCCATGTAGTCGAATGCCACGCTGCCGAGCCCCAGCGTCAAATCCGCCTTGAAGTGCAGCGCGGAGACGACTTCGCGCACTGGCAGGCGGGCAACATCGCAGAGCGCATGGGGAAACAGGCCGAGCGCGGCGGGACCGGTCCAGGCTTCCTTCAGCGTGATGTTCTCGAGATGAAACCGTACCAGCTCGCAGATCCGCGGGCTGCCGTCCACATGCGGAATGATCTTCAGGATGAAGTTCGGCGCCTTCATCGAGTTCAGCACGGTCTCGTGATCGAGCGGGCGGTGCTTGTAGCCCATGGTCGCAGACGCGCACAGCACCGAGCCGTAGTGCAGCGAGCCGACGAGCACGTCGCTCTCGACCTCGATCTTCGGCTTCGCCAGCTTCTTCGGAAAACCCCACAGCTCGCGGCCGCCGGCGATTGGCCCCTCATCGTCGAGATACATCGCGTGGGTGTAGGCGCCCAACTCGCCCTTGAAGCGGACCGGGATCACCTGCCCGGTTTCGGTGTAGTCGCCGAAGCCGGTCGAGTCGGGCATGCGAATGAATTCGTATTTCACCAGCGGCTCCGCCACCTCAAGCGGCTCGGGCACGATCGCGGCGAGGGCTTCGGGATCGGTCCTGTAGGTGATGATGAAATATTCGCGGTCGAAGAAGCGATATGGCCCCGGCGGGAATGACGGGTTGGTGAGCGGCATCGAATAAGCGGTGCGGCGGACGTCTTCGATCTTCATGGGAGGCCCCATCTGTCGTTGGCGCGACGGATTATGGAACGGGCCGTTTGCCGAGGCGAGATCAAATGCGCGTCACAATACTCTGGCCGTCGGGCTACTTCTCCCGGATCGGCGGCGCGATCTTCTCCGCGGGCGCCGCCGGCAGTGCCGGCTTGGTCGCCGCACCCTGCGTCTGTGGATCGGGGCGCGCGGGCTCGGGGGCCGGCGTCGTCGGCCGGTCGCCGCCGGGCTTGGCTTCCGCGGGCGTCTTGTTCTGATCGTCGGATGGCGTGCCCTGAAGCGGTTGCGTCGCCTGCGCCGTCTGCATCCGGCTCTCGGCCCGGATCTGCGCGAGTGACAGGCCTGACACCACGACGCCTGCTGCGAACAGCGAGCAGGCGATCATCAGGTCGCGTTTCAGTCTGCGTTTACCATCATTGCCGGGCATGTCGATCACCGCCTTTTGTCCGCGGGACCAACGATCTTGCCCCACGACGGTTCCGCTGCCCGCAAGGCGGGAACCTGTCGCTTGAGCGCCAAAACGCCGCGCTATTACGTGGTGCTGACTTCCCACGTCGCGTGGCGCACGCCCGGCAAATGCTGGAGATCGGTCGCCACCACGTTCAGCTCGTTCGGGTCGATCGCGGTCGCGACCAGCTTGGCGACGATCTCCAGAACGTCGTCCCCGATCTCGGCCACGTCGATATCGGCCACCGGATATTTCGCGGCCTCGAGCTTCTCGACGAGCCGGTCGCGCATGTCAGGCAATGCATCCGGCGCGACGGCCAGCTTGAAGTAATAGGTCGCCTCCGAGGTCTTCTCATTCAGCGGGATGCGGTTGATGGCATTGACCAGGGGGCGCAGCATGGTGTTGCCGGCGATGACGAACACGGTCAGCGCGGCGGCCTGCGCAACCATGTCGGCACCGGCACAGGAGCCGACCGCGGCCGAGGCCCACAGCGTCGCCGCGGTATTGAGCCCGCGCACGTCCATGCCCTGCTTCATGATGACGCCGGCGCCGAGGAAGCCGATGCCGGAGACGACGTAAGAGATCACCCGCACCGCGCCGTCCGAGCCGGTCAGATGCATGGCCAGATCGACGAACGCGGCGGCGCCGACCGCGACCAGCACGTTGGTGCGCAGGCCCGCGGTGCGCTGGCGATACTGCCGCTCGGCGCCGATCAGTGTGCCCAGCACGAAGGCCGTGGTCAGGCTGACCAGCGTGTCGGCGAAGTCGGCAAGCTGGAAGGTCGTCAAAAACCGCATGGTCCCTCGCACGGGTTGGCAACGATCTATGCGAGAGCGCCGACGAGGTCAATTTGGACGGGCATCGGCGCTGTGGAAGCCGATGCCCGTCCGATCGTTTCGCGTCAGTGGGCGGCCGCAAGCTGCGCCTGCTGCGGCGGCTGGTAGCTGAGCAGCGTTCCGCCGTTGCCATCTGCCGACAGCACGAAGGACGAGGCCGAATACTGCGCCAGCAGCGCCCAGGAATAGCTCTGGCCGCCGTCGGTCGTGACCGTGAGGTTGTTCGAGCCGTCGACAGCGACGCTGCTGACCACGGTGTTGCGGAAGTCGATGTAGTCATCGGCGCCGAAATTGGCGATCGAACCGGCGAGGCCCGCCGGCGCGTCCAGCCACAGCATTGCGCCGTTGCTGCCGCCGAAATCAACGTTCTGAAGCAGGCCACCGGCATAGACATGCTCGCTGCCACCATCCACGTGCGTGTTCGTGGCCGTGCCGCCGGAGCCGACGTCCTGCTCGCCGCCACCGCTGACGGAGGCACCGCTCGCAGCACCCGCCACGAACTGGAAGCCGCCATTGATGGTCGCGTTGCTGTCGGCAGCGCCGGCGTCCACGTACTGGAGGCCGCCGGTTGTGATCACCGTATTGGCGGTTTGTCCGCCCGAGCCGACATATTGCCGCCCACCGGCGTTGATGGTGGTGCCGGTGGCGTGGCCGTCGGCTTGCACCTGCTGGTCCCCGCTCAGCACGGTATTGGTGACGGTTGCGTTGGCGACACCCTGGAAGCCGCCCGCGACAACCGTCGTGGTGTCGGCGCTGCCGCCGCCATAGACCTGCTGTTTGCCGCCGGAGGCGACGGTGACGCCGATGGCCGTGCCGAAGTCGTTCTGAACGCCGCCGCTCACGATGACCATGCCGGCGGACGTTCCGCTCAGCCACTGCGTGCCGGCATTCGTCGCGTTGAAATCGTTCGCACCGGCAGCGACGAACTGCACACCGAAGGCATCGATCAGGGTGTTGCGGCTGGTGCCGGCCTTGTCGACAATTTGCTGTCCCCCCGCCTTGATTTCGGTGTGAACCGCGTTGCCGCTGTTGGTGATCTGCTGATAGCCAAACAGGACGGCGTCGGTCGCCGTACCGGAGACGATGCCCTGGCTGCCTCCAGCCAAGATGGTCGCGGTGAAGGATCGGCCGCCAAATGCGACGGTCTCCGTCCCGCCATTTTCAATCACCGCCCCGGTCGACACGCCATAGTTCACCACTGACGCGCCACGAAGGATAGTCGTCCCCACCGTGGACGTCCCGGGGAGTGCGCCGGGGCCGGGCATGACAAGGGTCGAACCCGACATCACGTACGCGTTCGTAAGCGAGGTGCCTCCGGGGAGATTGGAGCTGCGGACCAGCGGAATGGCCTGCGACACGCCGAGATTGCCGGCGGCGTCACGCAGCTGGGCCGTTACGTAGGAGATACCGATCACCGGAGAGAGGTTGTCCAGGTGCCAGGCGCCGTCGGTGCTGGTGACGGTGTAATTCGTCCCGCCGTAGGACACGGTCAGAGTGGCCGGCGCGTCGGCGAGATCAAGCGTGCCGCGGATGTTGACAAGGTTGGATGTTGCATCCGAATTGACGACGCTCGTGATCGCGAGGACGGGAGCCGTCGTATCGACCGTGAACGTGAATGCCGGGCCGAAGGTGCCGTTGCCCTGCGTGTCGGTCGTGGAGGCGACATAGCTGTAGGTGCCGTCGTGCAGGCCGGACACGCCGAGGCGCCATGTGCCGTCCCGGCCAACCGTGGCCGTCCCGACGATCGCGTGGGTTACGGCATCGGAGACCGAGATGATGTCGCCGGCATTGCCAGCACCGGTCAGCGTCGTTGCACCGCCGTTGAAATGCGCCGCATTGATGTAGTTCTTGCCGTCAGTGCCAGGCGTCACGTCCGCGTCGGTGATGGCCAGCGCCGGGGACGTCCGCACGATCGTGTAGGCCGGTCCCGACTCGTTGGATGAGCCGCTGAGCAGGATATCGGTGCCCGTAGACTGGTTGAATCCCGAGCCGAATTGATATCCGACCAGAATGTCGGCCTTGCCATCGCCATTGAGGTCGCCGACCCCGATCTGCCCGGCGGTCTTGTCGAGCGGTGAGACCCTTGCTGGCCCGAACGTGCCGTCGCCGTGACCATAGAAGGTGACGAGCGTATTGTTGGTGGTGACGACCATGAGATCGGCCTTGCCGTCACCAGTGACGTCTGCGACCGCGCCGCTGCCAATCGTGGCCCCCGCCTGAAGAGTCCCGGACGAGCTGAAAGTGCCGTCGCCGTTGCCGAGCAGGATCGAGATCCCGGTCCCGCTCACGGCTGCCATGTCGAGCTTGCCGTCACCATTGAAATCGCCGGTGACAACGGTGGTCGCCGTCCCGACCTGGGAGGACGGAGCCTGGAATGTGCCGTCACCGTTGCCGAAGCTCAGCGCTATTGCCGAAGACGAGTTCCTCGTCACCAGGTCGAGCTTGCCGTCGCCATTGAAATCGCCATAGGCGATGGAGCTCGCGCCGAGGCTCGTGGTGATGGCGGTCCCAAACGTACCGTTGCCGTTGCCGGGCAGGACCGTGCTGCCGATCACGATGTCGGACACACCATCGCCGGTCACGTCGATCACCTTGGGTGTTTGATAGGCTCCGCCGGCGGCATAGCTCGTCGCGGCCCCGAATGTGCCGTCACCATTTCCGAAGCGAACCTTCAGACCGGCGCTGGTGACCTGCGCGAGGTCCAGCTTGCCGTCGCCATTCAGATCGGCAAGCGTTACCAGCGCGAATACGTCTCCCGTTCGTTCACTGGAAACAGAAGAGAAGTGACCGGTCCCGTCATTCAGCGCCACCTCAAGGTAGCCTATGCTGAAGGCAAAGGTTCCTCCCGTCACAATGTCCAGCTTTCCGTCTCCATTGACGTCGCCGACCGCGATGGACGTCGGAGGGTTGGTGATCAGCGCCGTTTCGGATTGGAACGGTCCGACATAATAGCCGCTGGAATCCCGGACGTTGGTCCCGGTGAACTGGAGCGCCACCGAGCCGGAGCCAGAGCCGGTGTTGACCGTGACGGTATAGCTCGCGCCGTTGCTGCCGGCGACCGGGGACACATCGGTGATGCCTGCGCCGCCGATGCCGCCGGTCAATGCGAGGCTGAACTGGTCGGCCGCGACGCCGAGAACGGGCTTCGAGAAGGTCACGGTGTAGTGCACCGTGCCGGCATCGGTCTGGGTCGGATCGGTGGCCGTGATGCTGGTGATGGTCGGAAGATTGGAAATGGTTGGCATCGGAATTCCCTGCGGTGGCGCGCGTTGATGCGAGGCCTCGAATTGCACGCAGGCTCCGGACAAACCGGTGCCAGGCGCAATCGATCGCGCGACGGCAATTCGAAATTGCACGTCGCGCACTCTGCATCTGCGACCCTACAGGGGCTGCTTGTCGGCTATGTTACACGTTAACAAAATTAACGTAACGGGGAGAGGCTGTGCACAGCGGGCCTTACAGCTCCAGCAATCCGCCGTCGCCGTTTTCGTCAGCGAACGCTAGCAGCGTGCCCTTGGCATTCCAGGCGATTGCGGCCACGGGTGGCGTGCCATTACGACGAACCAGAATCTCCGCGCCGTCCTCCAGCCGCACCATCAGCACGGTGCCGTCGCTGTAGCCGGCAGCGAGGAGGTCGTTCTTCGGATGGCAGGCTACCACGGACACGCGCGCCTGAAGCGGCGCGAGCATCGCGGGCTCCTTGCCCATCGGGCCGTCCTTGCTGGCGAACGGCCATATGATGACGGTGTCGGCGCCCGAGGTCGCCAGCCCCTTGCCGCCCGCGCTCCAGGACATCGAACGGACGCGGCTGGGATAGCCGGTCATGCGCATGTGCCTGTTGTCGGCGAGCCGCCAGCCGTGCAGCGCCGATTCATGCATGGTGGTGACGAGGAACTTGTTGTCCGGGCTGAAGGTGACGCCGAGATGCGAGCCGGCCCAGGGCAGGAATTCGGCCGAGCCCTCCATGTTCGGAAACCACAGGGTGGCGCCGTTGTAATGCGCGATCGCCAGCCGCAGGCCCTTCGGCGCGAACGCGAGACCACCGACGGTCGAGGGCACCTCCAGGGACTTCTCCTCGCCCTTGCCGCTCTTGACGGTCGCGACCTTGCCAGCCGACCAGGCGAAGGCGCCATCCGGATGCAACGCCACTGCGTCGATCCAGCGCCGCTTCGGATCGGTGGCGAGCAGCGTCACCTCGCCCTTGGCGTCGAGCGAGACGACCTTGCCATCGTCGCCCCCCATGATGAGGCGCTTCCCGTCGGAGGCGGTCGAGAGAATGCCGCCGCTATGGACAGCGACAGTGCTGATCTCGCCCTTGGCATCGACGAACGCGACGTTCTCCTCACCGCCGACAAAGGCGGCACGAGGCCCTAGGAAATGCACCCACGTCACGCCCATGCCGAGCGTAACAGGCTTGACGCGGTCGGTGACGGAGACGATCGAGGCGGAATCGGGGGCGGGCGTGAACTCTTTCATCACGAGACGATGCAGCTCTCGAAGCCCGTGCGAATGAGCTCTTCCGGCAATTCGCGGCCGATGAAGACGAGGCGGCTTTCGCGCGGCTCGCCGTCCTTCCACTTCCGCTGGTGGTTGCCCTCCAGCATCATGTGAACGCCCTGGAACACGTAGCGGTCGTCGTCGTCGTGGAAAGCGAGGATGCCCTTGGAGCGCAGGATCTTGCCGCCCTCGACCTGCACCAAATTCTGGAGCCAGGGCATGAACACGTTCGGATCGAGCGGCTTGTCGGTCTTGAGCGACAGCGATTGCATGTCCTCGTCGTGATAGTGCTTCAGGCCGTGGCCGTGATCATGGTGGTGATGATGGTCGTGGCCGTGGTGATCATGGTCGTGGTCATGATCGTCGACCTCGAGGAAATCAGGCTCGATGTCGAGGATGCGGTCGAGGTCGAACGCGCCGCGATCGAGCACGTCGGCCAGCGCCACCGAGCAGCGCTCGGTGCGGTGGAGTTTCGCATAGGGATTGATGCCGCGGATGCGGGCCTCGACTTCGGCAAGCTCCGCCTTGGTGACGAGATCGGTCTTGTTCAGCACGATGACATCGGCAAAGGCGATCTGGTTCTTGGCCTCGGGCGCGTCCTTGAGCCGGTCGGACAGCCATTTGGCGTCGGCAACGGTGACGACCGCGTCGAGGCGGGCGTTCTTCTGCACGTCCTCGTCGACGAAGAAGGTCTGGGCGACCGGTGCCGGATCGGCGAGACCCGTGGTCTCGACGATGATGGCGTCGAACTTGCCCTTGCGCTTCATCAGGCCGTCCATGATGCGCACGAGGTCGCCGCGCACGGTGCAGCAGATGCAGCCGTTGTTCATCTCGAACACTTCCTCGTCGGCGCCGATGATGAGGTCGTTGTCGATACCGATCTCGCCGAATTCGTTGACGATGACGGCGTATTTCTTGCCGTGGTTTTCCGACAGGATGCGGTTCAACAGCGTGGTCTTGCCGGCACCGAGATAGCCGGTCAGCACGGTCACGGGAATTTTGGAGGCGGTCGCTTCAGACATAACAACTCCGAGGTCGGGCTTGTTGCGCGACGCAAGGCGGGGTGGCCCCTGCCCTAGTGGTCAAGCGCGCTGGTCAGGGCCTTTATATTGTGCCTGACCATATCAATGTAAGTGGGTGCAGGCCCCTTTTCGCTGGTCAAACCGTCCGAAATCAGGATCCCGCCGACCTTTGCGCCCGTCTCGGCCGCGATCCGCCGGATCAGCCGGTCGTCGCTGATATTCTCCAGAAATACCGCCGGGATTTTTTGGGCCTTGATCTGGCCGATGATGGTCGCGATGTCGCGGGCGCTGGGCTCGGTTTCGGTGGAGACGCCCAGGGGGGCCACGAACTGGATGCCATATTCGGCGGCGAAATAGCCGAAAGCGTCATGGGTCGAGATCACCTTGCGCCGCTCCGGCGGGATCTTGGCCACGGCCTCGCGGACCTCGCGGTCGAGCGCTTCGAGCTTTTCCAGATAGGTCTTGGCCTGGGCGCGGAAGAACTCCGCATCGTCAGGGTCCGCCGCGGCCAGCGCATTGGCGATATCGGTCACGTAGATTTTGGCATTCGGCACGGACTGCCAGGCATGCGGGTCGGCAGCCGAGCCGAGCTTATGCGGGGCAATGCCGGCGCTCGCGGTGACGACCGTCGCCTTGCTGCCGGAGGATTGCACGAGACGCGGCAGCCAGCCCTCGAGGCCGAGCCCGTTGACGATGACGAGTTTTGCGTCCGCGATGCGCTTCGCATCGCTCGGCGCCGGCGTGTAAACGTGGACGTCGCTGTCGGGACCGACCAGCGTCGTGACGTTGACCCGGTCGCCGCCGATGGTGCTGACGAAGTCGCCGAGGATCGAGAAGCTCGCGACCACATTGAGTCGCTCGGCGGCATGCAGCGGCGAGGCGATCAGCAGGAGCATGCAGAGCAGGAGACGCCGCATCGTCACGCCTCCAGATGCCGGCCGGGAAACAGCTGCCGGACGATGCCGCCGACGCGGCCAAACAGGACCGAGACGATGTAGAGCACCGTTGCCACGAGAATAATCGCGGGGCCCGAGGGCACGCGGGTCTGGAACGACAGCACGAGGCCGGCATAGCCCGAGATCGCGGCGGCGATCACGGCGATACAGATCATGACGGTGAGATCGCGCGACCAGAACCGCGCAATGCCCGCGGGCAGAATCATCAGCCCGACCGCCAGCAGAGTGCCGAGCGCCTGAAAGCCGTTGACGAGATTGATGACGACCAGCGCGAGGAAAGCGAGATGCGCGGGGCCGCCCGCGCGGCTCACGGTGCGCAAAAATAAGGGATCGACGCTCTCGATCACGAGCGGGCGATAAATCACGGCCAGCACCAGCAGCGTCACCGTGGCGTTGAAGGCGACCACCAGCAGTGTCTGGTCGTCCATAGCGAGGATGTTGCCGAACAGCACGTGCAGCAGGTCGATATTGGTGCCCTTGATCGAGACGATGGTGACGCCCAGCGCCAGCGAGGCCAGATAGAAGGTCGCAAGCGACGCGTCCTCCTTGAGCCCGGTCGAGCGGGCGACCACGCCGGCGAGAATCGCGACCGCAAAGCCGGCGATCAGGCCACCGGCGGTCATCGCAAACAGATTGAGGCCGGAGAGCAGGAAGCCGACGGCGGCACCCGGCAGAATCGCATGCGCCATGGCGTCGCCCACGAGGCTCATTCGCCGCAGCATCAGGAACACGCCGATCGGCGCGCCTGCCAGCGACAGCGCGATCACGGCCGCAAGCGCCCGCCGCATGAATTCGAATTCGGTGAATGGACCGATCAGCGCGTCATAGACCATTTGTGATCACGCCGCCCGCGAGCGTCCGCCCTCGGCGCAGGCCGTGGCACTGTCGTCAAAGGCCTCGCACATCCGCATCGCGACCATCAGATTCTCCGGCGTCAGCACCTCCGCCGTCGGTCCCCAGGCCACGGGGCCGCGTGCCAGCACCAGCGTCTCGCTGAAATGATTGCGCACCATCTCCATGTCGTGAAGTGCTGCGAGCACCGTGCGGCCCTCGCCGTGCCAGTGCTTCACCAGCGCGAGCAGGTCAGTCGTGGTCTTGCTGTCGATGGCATTGAAGGGCTCGTCGAGCACGATCAGCCTTGCGTCCTGGAGCAGCACGCGTGCGAACAGCACGCGCTGCATCTGACCGCCGGAAAGTGTGCCGATCGGCCGGTTCTCGAAACCATTGAGACCAACGGACGCAATGGCGCGAAGAATCTTCTCGCGCGCGGCCTTGCCGATGCCGCCGAACAGGCCGGCGTCGCGCCATAGCCCGGTGCCGACGAAGTCGTACACGGAGATCGGGAAGCTGCGGTCGATCTCCGCGCTCTGCGGCAAATAGGCGATATCGCGGCTATCGAGCCCGCCGAGATGGATGCTGCCGTCGAGCGGCCGGAGGATGCCGACGATGCCGCGCAGCAGCGTCGACTTGCCGGCGCCATTTGGGCCGATCACCGCGACCAGTGCGCCGGGCGCGACCTCGCCGTTGAGATGATGCACGGCCGGATGCCGGTCATAGCCGAGCGTGACATTGTGAAAGTGAACCGCCGCCATGGTCACCTCATCGCCAGGAAGACGACGCCCCAGAGCACGGCGCAGGCGGCCAATGCGGCCGCGAGCCGGCCGGCCATGGTCATGCGCAGGATCGACCAGGGCGCGTCCTGGGCCGGATGCGGGGAGGCTGCATCATGGACATGAGCGTGGGTGTGGTCATGCCCGTGGGCATGAGAATGATCATGGGAATGGCCATGAGCATGGTCGTGATGATGGGCGTGGGAGGCGGCGGGAACCATGCTGAGGACGTTATATTATAACATTACGCCTGTCCACGGCCGGCTCACGGCTTGCCGATCACCATCGCGATGGCGGCGGCCACGAATGGAAATGGCACCGACACCGCGCAGCGGAACCAGACGAAACGGGCCGGCATGAACGGGATTTCCCACAAAATCACCCGCTGGAAGGCGAACAGGGCCCAGGCGACAACATAGGCGACCACCTGGGGCACCCCGCCGCCGGACTTCAGCGCCACCGTACCGATGGAGAAGCCGATCACCGGGCCACCGGGCGTGGCCGCGCCGGCGACCACGGCGGTCGCAACCCCGAGCCAGCCGCTGTCGGGGCCGAGCCAGCCTGTGATCACCTCCTGCGGGATGATGGCGGCGATGTAGCCGGAGCCGATCACGCCGAGCGCGATGCGCGGCACGATGTTGATGAAGTCCATCGAGCCTTCGCGCAGCGAGGCCTTGAACACCGGAGGGCCGCGGCGGAAGGCGATCAGGCCGACGCCGAACACCGAGCCCCACAGCAGGATGTCGATGAGAAGCGCCGCGCTCAATTCTCGTCGTCCTTCGCAGCTGGCGTCGGATAGAGCCGGACATAGACGAAGCGGCCGAGGCTGCCTGCAAGCACCGGCAGCGGCAACGAGATCAAAATCCGCCACAGCGTGAAGTCGGTGCCCATGATCGGGATTTCCCAGGCGACGGCGCGGCCATAGCCGATCAGGGTCCAGCTCACGACCATGGCGATGGTGGCGCCGAAATCGGCGCCGACCGCCAGCAGCGCGCTCGCCACGGGATAGGCAGTGAAGGGGCCGCCGGGCAGGATCGCACCGAAGGCGGTGCCGATCAGAAGGCCCTTCAGGCCGGATTTCGGCCCGAGCGAGCGCGAGACTTTTTCGTGCGGCAGGATTTCCGAGATGAAGGCGCCGAGCAGGCAACCGGCCAGCACGCGCGGCAGGATGCCGCCGAACAGCGAGAGATCGTGGGTCAGGATGTCGAGAACGCCGTCGGTGCCGTCACGCCGCCAGACCAGGGCCGCGCTCACCGCGACCAGCGCCGCGATGATGATGGTCGACCAGCCGATCGGCTTGCGCACCCGCCCCGGCCGCGGCTCGGAGTCCGCGTCCTCGGCAGGCGCCGGGTCTTTCAGGGAAGGGTCTGACAACGGGCTGGGGTCGGCTCGATGATGATGCCCACCCTGATTAAGGGCGCCGTTCATGCGATGCAAACGGTACGATGGCGTGAGCGATGCGCGCCTTGCGCAGGGCCATGCGGGGCCACGAATTCCGCACAGCAAAAAGGCGGCCGCGCGAGCGACCGCCTTCGCTATTCCGATGGGGCGAACTCAGGCCTTGTCGAACAGGGACTCGACGTATTCCCAGTTCACGAGGTTTTCCACGAACGCCTTGAGATAGTCGGGACGGCGGTTGCGGTAGTCGATGTAGTAGGAGTGCTCCCAGACGTCGCAGCCGAGGATCGGGGTGGCGCCGTGCACCAGCGGATTCTCGCCGTTCGGGGTCTTGGAGATCTCGAGCTTGCCATTCTTGACCTGGAGCCAGCACCAGCCGGAGCCGAACTGGCCGACGCCGGCCGCCTGGAAGTCGGTCTTGAACTTCTCGAAGCCGCCGAGGTCCTCGTTGATCTTCTTCTCGAGCTTGCCCGGCAGCTTGGTGCCGCCGCCATTGGGCTTCATCCAGCTCCAGAAGTGGATGTGGTTGTAGTGCTGGCCGGCATTGTTGAACACCGCGGGGTTCTTGCCGAACGAGCCCTTGACGATCTCCTCAAGGGACTTGCCTTCCCATTCGGTGCCCTTGAGCGCGTTGTTGCCGTTGGTGACATAGGCCTGATGATGCTTGTCGTGGTGGAATTCCAGCGTCTCCTTCGACATGAACTGGCCGAGGGCGTCATAGGCGTAAGGGAGTGGGGGCAGCGTGAATGTCATGGGTTCTTGTCCGCAACTGGTGGGGAACGAGGCTTAACGGTCATCCCTTATAGAAGGTTCCTCTGCCGTTAAATACCTCTGAATTTGCGAAAATGCGTGATGCGACCGATTGGCCGGATTGCATAAAATCGACGCAAGCGTGTGAGGCGTTTCGACCCGGCGCAAAATATCATTGCCTTTGAGGCGCTTATGGCAGAACGAACGCACCACACGGAGATGCGGAAGAGAGAGCGATGAGCATCGAGATCGATATTTTGAACGGCGACGCCTCGTGGCGTATCGCGGAGCCGCTGCATCAGGCGGTCTGGGGCCCGCAACAGATTGCGGACAAGCCCTGGGCCCACGTCAAATGGGCCAATGCCGATTTACGGGTATTGATCGAGACGCCCGAGGATGGCCTCGTCTGTCATGTCGGCATCTATTTCCGCACCGTGACCTGGAACGGGCAGAAGGTCCATATCGGCGGCATCGGCGGGGTCTGCACCCGCGAGGACCGGCGCGGCCGCGGCTATGCAACCATGGCGATCGACGCAGCGGTGCATACCATGCGCGCCAACGAGGCGGTCCGCTTCGCGCTGCTGTTCTGCGAACCGCATAATTTCGCATTCTACGCATCCCGCAGCTGGCTTCCCTTCAAGGGCGAGGTCTATTGCGAACAGCCGGAGGGGCGGATCCGTTTCGACGCCATGGCGCCCTATGTCTTCAACATCGTCCGCGCGCCGACGCTCGGCACCATCGACCTCTGCGGCCTGCCGTGGTGAGCCCTGCGTGACGACCGGCTGGCGCGGGCGCAGACCACCCGGTAATATGTCGATCATCATTTGATATTCCGCCCGGTGAACATGACGATCGACGCCCCGATAGACGCCGCGCCGCCGCATGCACCGGTTGCCTCCCCCATCGCCAGCCTGCTGACCGCGCCGATCCTGCCGACGCTGCTGCGGCTCGCGATCCCCAACATGATCGCGATGGTCGGCAGCACTCTGGTTGCGATCGCGGAGACCTCCTATATCGGCCGGCTCGGCACCATCCCGCTGGCCGCGATCGCGCTGGTGTTTCCGTTCGCGATGCTGACGCAGATGATGAGCGCCGGCGCGATGGGCGGCGGTGTCTCCTCCGCGATCAGCCGCGCGCTCGGCGCGGGGAATCGCGACCGCGCCGCGACGCTCGCGGTGCATGCCGCCATCATCGGCCTCTGCGGCGGGCTGTTCTTCACGGTGATGATGCTCGCTTTCGGCCGCGCTTTCTTCACGCTGCTGGGCGGACGCGAGCGCGTGCTCGAGGAAGCCTGCGGCTATTCGCAGATGCTGTTCTCCGGCGCGGTCGCGATCTGGCTCGTCAACACGCTGGCTTCCGTGATCCGCGGCACCGGCGACATGCGCCTGCCTTCAATGATTCTGATTGGAACCAGCGTGATCCAGATCGCGCTCGGCGGCACGCTGGGGCTCGGTCTGTTCGGCGTGACACAATTCGGCATGCCCGGTGTCGCCGCCGGCCAGCTGATCGCCTTCAGCTGCGCCGCGATCTTCTTCCTCTGGTATCTGCTGTCGGGCCGCAGCCGGCTGCAGCTTGAATTCCGCGCGTTTCATTTCGAGCGCGCGATGTTCCTGGACATTCTCAAAGTGGGCGCGGTCGCCTGCCTGTCGCCGCTCCAGACCGTGCTCACCATTTTGACCTTCACAAAAATCCTCGCGACTTTCGGCACCGAGATGCTGGCCGGCTATGGCATCGGCTCGCGGCTGGAATTCTTGCTGATCCCGATCACTTTCGCCTTCGGCATCGCTTCGGTGCCGATGGTCGGCATGGCGATCGGCGCCGGCCAGATCAAGCGCGCGCGGCGTGTGGCCTGGACCGCGGCCGCGGCCTCCGGACTCACCGTCGGCCTGATCGGTCTCATCATCGCGCTCGATCCCGCCTTGTGGACGTCGCTCTTCACCAACGATCCCGGAGTCACCTCCGCCGCACACAGCTATTTCCACTGGGCCGGCCCCGCCTTCGTGTTCTTCGGCATGGGCGTGTCGCTCTATTTCTCCTCGCAGGGCGCGGCGCGCGTCGGCGGGCCGGTGCTCGCCTCCACTGCGCGGCTTCTGATCGTCGCGATCGGCGGCATCGGCCTGATGATGGCGCAGGCGCCGGCCTGGACCTTGTTTGCGCTGGTCGGCGGCGCCATGGTCGTGTTCGGGCTCTCGACCGCGGCCTCGGTCGCCTTCGCGCGCTGGGGCAAATGAGCGCAGAAATGTGATTCCATCCAGCGTTGCACTATCCTGCTAGGCTGCTATGGAGGCGCTCCACTTCGGGGCATTCTCCATGACTTCCAGATTCGCTGCTCTCATCGTCAATCTGGCTGCGCTGTTCAGCACGAATTCCGCGCAGGCGCAGAGCGCCGACGGGACCTGGCTCACCCAGGCCGGCGATGCCCGCGTCAAGATCAGCAAATGCGGCGGCGGCATCTGCGGCCACATTGTCTGGCTGCGCGAGCCCATGGACACCGCAACCGGCCAGCCCGCCACCGACAGCAAGAATCCCAATCCCGCGCTCGCCAAACGGTCGATGATCGGCCTGCCGCTGTTCAGCGGCATGCAGCCGTCGGGGCCGAACAAATGGTCGGGCCAGATCTACAATGCCGATGACGGCAGCACCTATGCCAGCAGCGTCAGCGTGACAGGCGCGGATTCGCTGCGGGTCGAAGGCTGCGTCGGCGCGCTCTGCGGCGGCGAGACCTGGACCCGCGCGGGGCGCTAGACGATCTCGTGTCCCGGACGCGCTGCGGCACGAAGCGACGCTGCTCAGAGCCGGGACCCATGCATAAGAAATTGCCTTGCCAAAATTCTGGGCCCCGGCTCTGCAGCGCACCGTTTCACGCTGCGCTGCGTCCGGGGCACGAGAGTGGCGTCACGCCATCATCGCCTTCAACGCCGTCGCCGCCGAGGCATAGCCGCCTCGCGCGCCGTCGATGAAATGGACGTGGTCGCTGCGCAGCGCCGAGGGCGTGAAGCAGGTCATCATCGCGGCGTCCTGCGGGTAGAGGCCGTAGCGCACGATGCCATCGCGCGCGGCGGCCGCGAGACGATCGCTCAGCGCGCGCTCGAGCTGCGGGGTGCAGTCGAGGATCATGCGCAAGCCGTCGTCATATTTGCGGAAGTCCGAGTTCTCGACCACCTGGCGCTTGTAGACGTTGGGCACGAAGCCGCCGATGTTGAGGTCGAAACGCATGATCAGATAGACGAACAGTGTGTAGGCCAGCACGCGGGCGCGGCGTACGACCAACGGGCCGCCGCGCTTGGTGCGGGCTTCATAGTCCAGCCCCTGCGAGGGCCATGTCAGCGGCGGCCCTTGCGGCGGCACCGGGCGGCCGCCATCCGGACTGCGCTCGACGAGGTGGATGACGTCCTCGATCACCTTGCGGAAGGCCGAGGGATCGGCGCCGCGCACCGGCATCACCAGCACCGACAGGATCAGGCCGCGCGCGGCCGGCATCACCTCGAAGCGGCAGGACAGGCCGGAGAGATCGGGCTGCGTGCCGGCGGGCGCCTCGTTGACTGCAAACTCACCGCGCTTCATCGCGGCGTCGGCCCAGGCGAGCCCGCCGCCGGAGAACATCGCATAGGACAAATTGGCCGATGGACCGAAGCGCGCGACGCGAACATCGAGCCCTTGCGCGCGGATGGCGCTGACCGGCACCAGCGCAACACGCATCTTCAAGTCAAGATCCTCGCGTACCCAGGTCGCGGTCGCAGCCAGTGCCTCGCGGGCGCGACCGAGATCATCTGGCGCGACGGCAAAGCTGGCGCCGTCACCGCCGAACACGAAGGGGAATTCGCGGCCCTCCAAGGCATTCGTCACCGCCGCGATCACGGCGGCGCCGGCCATGTTGACCGCCTTGTAGCGCTGCGCCGCGATTGCCTTGGTGGAATCGACGATGTCGCCGACACCGATGCTCCAATCGTCCGGCAGCGGTGCATAGAGTGCGGGGTCCATCAGGCTGGTGAAGCCGCGGAAGACGGGAATGCTGCCGTAGAAGGATTCGGCGGTCATTGCGGGAGCCGGTCGGGTTCAGATGAGACGAGATACGCGGCGGGACCAGTTTGGGTTCGCCGGCCGGCGCACCCGAAAAGGCAGCGCATCATTGGCTGAAACGGCCCCGACGACAAGATGCCCGTTCACGCCGACAGTAAACAATCAACTGCGACAGCCGACGAAGCGCTCGGCCAGCCTCGCGGTAATTTGGGAGCGGCGATATCCGCTAATGCAGCTTCTCGTCCTCGCGCTTGCGCAAGACATCGAGAGAGGCGTCGTGGCAACCGACCAAGCGCACGAATTGCTGCGGATACATTTCATGGCCGTGACTGCCGGAATTCTGATTTGCCATCGGCGGGCAATGGATGTCGTCCGGCTTCGCGCGCGACGGCTCGGCCCGGCTCTGATTTGAAGCGGTCATGTTTGAAGTGGCCATCGACTGCTCCCTTTCGATTAAGGCAGATCGATTGACGTAACCCAATCGATTGCGGGGCATCTTACGACCAAATCCGGCTTGATGTCATTGCGCCGGATCAACGCAATTGTGGCGGCGGAGTTCCGCTTTACGCCGTATTGCCCGCATCGATCGTGAACACGGTACCGGTGACGTTGCGGCCGCCCTCGCCGAGCAGATATTCCACCATGCGTGCGACGTCTTCGGTCTCCGGCAGGCGACGTAGCGCACTGCGACCCGCGATGCGCTTGCGGGCCTCGTCGGAGAGATTGTGCGTCAGCTCGGTGTCGATGAAACCAGGCGCGATCGCATTCACGGTGATGCCGAGCTTGCCGACCTCGCGCGCGAGTGAGCGGGTAAAGCCCGTCGCAGCGGCCTTGGTGGCTCCATAGACCGAGAGGCCATTATAGCCGGTCGTCGCAATGATCGAAGAGATATTGATGATGCGGCCGGCACCATCGGCCATCATCTGGCGCGCGACATATTTGGTGAGGATGATCGGCGACAGCACGTTGAGCTGCACCAGTGCCTCGATCTCGGAATTGTGCATGGTGGCGAGCAGGCCTTCGGTGCCGAGGCCGGCATTGTTGACGAGGCCGTAGATCGGGCCGAACTCGTCGCGAATAAGCTTCGCGAACGCCGGGATCGCGTCGATCACGGCGAGATCGCAGGCGCGGAAATGCAGGCGCCCTTCGGAGAGGCCGATCGCGGCCTTGAGCTCGTCGCTCTCGCGGCGCGCCGCGGCGATCACATTGTAGCCTGCGTCAGCGAGGCGCTTGCCAATCGCAAGGCCGATGCCGCGGCTGCCGCCGGTGACGAGAACATTATGCATCGGTGCGCGCCAGTTTGCCGGCCGGAGTGACGTCGAGCGCCTCGACGAAGCGGATCACCGCCGGCACCTTGTGGGACGCGAGCTGGGCGCGGCATTGATCCAGAATCTGGTCACGGATTTCCTTCACCCGCGTCTGATCGGTGCCGTCGGCCAGGATCACATCGGCGACGACGATGCCGCCGGTGATCGGACTCTTTCGCGACTTCGCCCGCGACATCCGCACATCCGGATGGCGATTGATCACCGCCTCGATCTCTTCGGGATGAACTTTCAACCCGCCGATATTGATGATGCCGCCGCGGCGGCCGACGAAATAATAGCGGTCGCCGCGCAGCTCGACGATATCGCCACTGTCGACGAAGCCGTCGCCATCGGTCAGCGCTGCGGCGTTGCGGCCGATATAGGCGTGGGCCGTGCGCGTCGAGCGTATCCGCAGCGAGCCGTCCACGACCTTCATCTCGACGCCATTGCGGTTGCCGAGATAATTGGCCGGAAAGCCCTCGAGGCCGTCATTAACGGCGAAGCCGACGCCCGCCTCGGTCGAGGCATAGGCATGGCCGACGGAGGAGTTGGGGAATGCCGCCTTCAAGCCGTCAAGCACCGCCTGGTCGGCGATCTCGCCGGAGAGACGGACATAACCCGGCGCGAACTGCGCGGCCGCGCCGCTCATCAAAAGCTTGCGCCAATGCGACGGCGTGCCGGAGATATGGGAGACGCCGCGCGCATTCAGCCGCGCGACATGATCGCCGAGCGCCTCGTGCGGATCGGACAGCACCATGGAGCCGCCGGAGAGAACGGCGCGGAGGAAGATCTGGAGGCCGCCATAGCGGCGAATGTCGTAGAACGTCGCCCACACCGGCGCGGCCCCCTTCGCGGGGCCTTCGGCGACGATGGCGCCGGTCAGCGCTTCCAGGGTATGACCGACGATCTTGGGCACGCCTGAGGTGCCCGAGGTCAGCATCAGCCATTCAGTGGCGCGCTCGGTCTTGGCCGGCACCGTGGCCTGAAGCGGCAATTGGGCGGCGACGATCAGCGACACGCCGGTATCGCCCCAGCGATCAGGCTCGTCGGTGACGACGGCATCGATCCCGGCATCGGCGATCAGCGCGTCGAGATATGCAGGATTGAGATCCGGCGGACACAGCAGCATGCGACGGGCAATGCCGTCGAGCTCGATCATGGCAAGACCCGACCGCAGCTGGTCGGACAATTTGAGCAGCACGGCGCGGCCCGACAGCTCGCGCAGTCGGCCGCCCAGAACCGTATGCGACAGGATATCGGTCAGCGACACGAGATCGTGCGCATCCGACAGCGTGCGGCCCGTCAGCCCCGCGCCGAGATAGTCGCGAAGCGCAAAGATCTCACGCGGGGACATTTTCGTAGGCCCGCACGAAATCGCCCACGGTGGCGGGGAACGCTGCGTCCTCGGAAATGGTGAAGGGGTCGATGCCGGTCTCGTCCTCGAGGCGCGCGACCAGGATCGCGAAGGCGAGCGAATCGAAACCCGTCTCGTGCAGCGACAGATCGTCCGAGAGGGCGGGAAGCGTGACGTGCTGTTCCTTGGCGATCTGCTGGATCGCTTCGATGACCTTAGACCGTACCGACATGGCTGGCTCGCTCTTGTTATCGATATTTCGTGTGACGGCGGCTCTTGATGGCCGCCTCCCCATGGACCGTTGTTTACCGGACAGAAGTAAATGGCTTCTTGGACAATTCAGATAAAATTGGACCTATCTCTCGATTTTGCCCCGGCTAAAGCCTGATCGTGCCGTCCAGGATCTGCGCATACGCCGCCGCGTCAAGCGCGACATAAGCGCCGGACTTCGGGTCCAGCATGAACAGCGGATCGCTGATCACAGTCGGGTCAAATCCCTCGCGGGCGAGCTCACCCTTCTTCTGCTTGAACGTCTCGGTCGCATCGAGCTCGCGCGAGACACGAATGAAGACCGGGCGGGCGTAAGCCGGCAGGCGTTGTGCAAGATGCGCTGGCAGCACAGCGATGTCAAAGCCCTCGTTCACGACGATGGCGCTCATGCCGGCGCGACCGTCGGTGCCCAGAATGCTGACGCCGTAGGTGGTGGCGTCGATCACGCCGGTGAAATCGCGCACAGCGTCGTTGACCTCGGAGGTCGCGACGTTCTCGCCTTTCCAGCGAAAAGTATCGCCGATGCGATCGACGAAATGGAAAAAGCCCTTGTCGTCGAGCCGCATCAGATCGCCGGTGCGGAACCAGGCATCGCCCTTGGCAAAGACGTCGCGCAGGATTTTCTTCTCGGTCTCACCTGCGTCGGTATAGCCTTCGAAGCGACCACCGCCCTGGTCCGCGGAGCCGATGCGGCCGATGGCTTCGCCCGCCTCGCCGCGGCTACAGGCGATGCAAAAGCCCTCGTCATTGCGCAGCGGCGCGCCGCTGTCAGGGTCGAGCTTGACGAGGCCCGCCGGAAAACGGTGCGCGAGCAGCGGCGGGATGCGGCCGATCGCGCCGGGCTGGCCCTCGACGTTGAACAGCGAGAAATTGCCTTCGGTGGCCGCGTAGAATTCGAGGATGCGGGGAATCGCGAAGCGGCCCTGAAAGTCCTCCCAGATGTCGCCGCGCAGGCCGTTGCCGCAGGCGAGCCGCAACCGGTGGCGGTTTTCGTATTCCGACGGCGGCGCCTTCAGCAGATAGCGGCAGAGCTCGCCGATATACTGGAACAGCGTGCAGTCGTGGCGCACGATGTCGGGCCAGAAATGCGAGGCCGAGAATTTTTCGGCGATTACCACCGAGCCGCCGGCGGCAAGCATGCTGCAGGGCGCAACGATGCCGCCGACCGAATGGAAAAGCGGCAAGCAGTCATAGAGCCGGTCCTGCGGCGAAGCGCCAGTGAGGCCCGCGAACCAAAAACCCCAATTGAGGATGCGGCGATGGCTGATGCTGGCAGCCTTCGGCAGGCCTGTGGTGCCGGAGGTGTAGATCAGCAGCGCGCGGTCGTCGATGGTGACCTCGCCATGCTCGTCTGGCGAAAGCGGACCGTCATCGAGTGCGGCGAGCGCGACATCGATGGCGCGCTCGCTGCGGGCGTCGCCATGGATCCAGATCTTTGCTTCCGTCTTCAGATGCGGCTTCGCGCTCTCCAGCGTCTCCGCCAGGTCACTCGCGACGATGATGTGCAGAGGCCTTGCGACGTCGAGGCAATGCGCGAGCGATGGTCCGACGAGTTTTGTGTTGATCAGCGCGACCACGCCGCCGACGCGGCTGATGCCGAGCCATGCCGCGACATAGTCGAGGCCATTCGGCATGATCAGCGCAACGGTATCGCCTTTGATGACGCCGACCGAACGCGCCCAGCGCGCATAGCGGTTGATGCGTTTCGACAGGCTCTGGTAATCCAGGCTTGCGTCATCCGTGACCAGCGCGACGCGGTCGGGCTGACTGCGCGCCCAATCGTCGACGACGTCGGCGAACAACCGGCCCGGCAGCGTCTCGATCCGCGCAGTGAGCTCGATCGCCTTGAGCCATATCTTCGAGGCCGACGGCGCGCGCGCGGCTTTCGGTTGCTCGATGACGCCGGTGGTCATGCCGTTCATGCTTTCGGAACGTGTCTATTGGTTCCCCCAAGCTTAGCCCGCGCGCCCTGCCCAGGTGTTAAGAGACAAGGTAAAACCGGGTTAGTCCGCGGTTAACTCTAGTCATCCTTTACCAAGCCGGCGGGATCGGCGTGCGATCTGGCGCCGTTTTTGCGATAGCAAGGCGACAGCGGGGATGCAGATCATGATCACAAAGCGCCATTTCCTTCAAACCGCCGCCTGCGCCGCTGCCACGTTCGCGGCGCCGCGCGGCTTCGCGCTGAGCAACCCCTCCTATCCCTCGCGCAGCGTGAAATGGGTGGTGCCCTATGCGCCGGGCGGCGCCACTGACGTGCTGTCGCGGCTGCTCTGCCAGCGCCTGTCCGACCGGCTCGGCCAGACCTTTGTGGTCGAGAACAAGCCCGGCGCCGGCAGCAATATCGGGACGCAGGCGGTGATCACCTCGGCGCCCGACGGCTACACGCTGCTGCTGACCTCGACCGCGAACGCGATCAACGCTTCGTTCGATCCGGCGCTGCCCTATGATTTCGCCAAGGGCATCGCGCCGGTCGCCGGTGTCGCGCGGATTCCGCTGGTGCTGGTCGTCAACAATGATCTGCCGGTGAAGACCGTCGCTGACTTCATCGCCTACGCCAAGGCCAATCCCGGCAAGATGTCGATCGCGTCCTCCGGCATCGGCACCTCGCTGCATCTGTCCGGCGAGCTGTTCAAGTCGCTGGCCGGCGTGCAATTCACCCACGTGCCCTATCGCGGCTCGGCGCCGGGCCTGACCGACGTGATGAGCGGCCAGATCCAGGGCATGTTCGACAACGTCAGCTCGTCCTTCGAGCTGGTGCGCGCCGGCAAGCTGCGCGCGCTCGGCGTCACCACGCGCGAGCGCTCGGAGATTTTGCCGGACGTGCCGCCGATCGCGGACACGCTCCCCGGCTACGAGACGAGTTCGTTCTACGGCGTCGGCGCCCCGCACGACACGCCACGCGAGATCATCGACCTGCTCAATCGCGAGATCGACACCGCACTGTCCGACACCGAGATCAAGGCGCGCATCGCCGAGCTCGGCGCGATCCCACTGCACGGCAATGCCGGCGCATTTGGCGGCATGCTGACGGCCGAGACCGACCGCTGGCGCAAGGTGGTCGAGCTGTCGGGGATCAAGAAGGACTAGCGCCCTGGCCTCACGAGGCTAGGCGGCTCCGGACAAACAAGCTAGGTTTTCCACCCAACGTTGTCCTGACAGCAAAGGGAGACGGCCCGTGGCTCTCGACCCATCACAAATTCCCGTCCAGGCCACACCGTTCGAGCAGCCGCTGAGCAATTTTGCCAGCCGCTTGAAGAGCGGACAGGTCAGGGTCGTCGCCATCGGCTCTTCGACCACGGCGGGTGAGGGAGGCATCGCCCCCTATCCGCAGCGGCTGCTGGCGGACCTTCGGATCCTGCTTCCAGGCATCACGATCGAGGTCATCAACCGGGGCGTCGGCGGTGAAGACGCCCCGGCCGAGCTCAAGCGGTTCGAGCATGACGTCTTCGATCTGAAACCGGATCTCGTCATCTGGCAGGTCGGCACCAATTCAGTATGGCAACAGAACCCTCCTTCGCTCGAGGACACCACGCGAGCCATTCGCAACGGCATTGACCAGTTGCTCTACGCCAAGCGGATCGATGTCACCCTCATGGACCTGCAATATGTGCCCGCGCTGCTGACACCGGCCAAGGCCAGGAAGGCGGACGCCATGGTCGAGGCGATCGGCAAGATCGCGGAGGAAAAGCGCGTCAACGTCTTTCGTCGCTTCGAGCTGATGAAAGGCTGGCACGATGTCGCCGGGATTTCGTTCGACCGCATGGTCGATCCCGGCGATGACGACAGGCTGCATGCAAGTGACTGGACCACGGACAAGATGGCGTGGCAGTTGGCCAACGCGATCATTGCCGCGGCCAAAAAGGCACCTCAGAGCGCCTAGTTCTGCATGCTTCGTTGAGTTGGCAAAACGAGCAGCGGCGCTAGCCGCGACGGCTGTGCTGCGCACGCGGCTGCGGCACGTTCACCGGATAATACGGATTGAGATCGCAGGTCGCGCCTCGCCCCGACGCGGTGGCGCGACACTGCAGCAGCGACATGAAGGAGCAGTCATACCACTCCCCGCCGCCACCATTCGCGCCGGAATAGACGTGCATGCAGACGGGGTGGCTGGGGTCGAAGGTCTGCGCATGCGACGGCGCGGTCGCGAGCAGCGCACCGACGATCAAAGCCAGGCCGAATGGGCTACGCATACCGATGCTCCTGCGCGCCGCGCGGATCAGTGCTGCGGCTTCTTGTGACGCTTGCGCTGAGGCGGCGGCGGTTCGTCAAAGGCGTAATAAGGATTGACGTCGCAGCTCGCGGAGCGGCCCGACGCCGTGGCGCGGCACTGCGGCAGCGAGGTGAAGGAGCAGTCGAAATAGTCACCGCCGCCACCGCCAAAGCCGCCGTGCATATAGACGTGCATGCACACCGGATAGCGCGGATCGTAGGTCTGGGCGCGCGCATCTGCCGCAGCAAACAGCGTGACAATCGCGGTGAGGGTCAGGATCGGCAAGCGCATGGAGACATCCTCGAATCGATGGCGCCGGCGGATCTGATGCCGACGGCCTCCTATGGCATAACACCACGCCGGAGGCGACTGTTCCTCCGCGCAGATGACGGCAAGGTGAGCGATGCGCTGCGACGCTAGCCCAGCCCCTGCAACACGAGCCGGTTCAACCGCGCCGCAAACGCCGCCGGGTCTTCCGGCAACTCGCCGTCCAGGATCTGCGCCTGCTCGAGCAGCAGCAGACTGAGATCGTCGACGGCCTTCGAATCCGCTTGCGCCTTCGTGATCGCGCCCACCATCGGATGGCGCAGATTGATCTCGAGCACCGGTTTGGTGCGCATGCCGCGGTTTTGCTGCGACAGGATGCGCTCGAGCTCGCGGCTCGGCCCCTGGCTGTCGGCGACGAGGCAGGAGGCCGAGCTGGTCAGGCGCGTCGAGGCCTTGACGTCGCTGACGCGCTCGCCGAGGGCGGCCTTGATCACCGCGATGGTGGCGGCTTCATCGGCGACGGGCTCATCCTTCTTCGCCTCGTCCGTCTCGTCTGTGCGCGGGATCAAGTCGAGATTCAGATCGCCCTGGCTCAGCGACTTCAGCGGCTTGCCTTCGAAATCCGTCGGCATCGAGGTCCAGAACGCATCGACGGGATCGGACAGCAGCAGCACCTCGATGCCGCGCGCGGTGGCGGCTTCCAGCCGCGGATTGGACTTCAGCCGCTCCAGGCTATCGCCGACGAGATAATAAATCTCGGTCTGGTTGGGCTTGAAATCGGCGATGACCTGCTTGAGCGCCCGCTTCTCGCCTGATGTCGTGGTGAATCGCGACAGCGCCAGCAGCTTCTCGCGGCGCTCGAAATCCTCATAGATGCCCTCTTTCAGCACCGCGCCGAAGGCATCCCAGATTTTTGCAAAGTTCTCGGCGTCCTTGTCGGCGAGGCTTTCGAGCTCGTTGACGACGCGCGTCGCCACAGCTTTGCGGATCTGCGCCAACTGCGGATTGTTCTGAAGCATCTCGCGCGAGATGTTGAGCGGGAGATCCTCGCTGTCGACCACGCCGCGGATAAAGCGCAGATAGCCCGGCAACAAGTCAGCGTCATCGGTGATGAAGACGCGGCGGACGTAGAGCTTGACGCGGCCCTTGCGGTTCGGCTCGAACAGGTCGAACGGCTTCGTCGACGGCGCGAACAGCAGCACGGCGTAGGAGTAACGGCCCTCCGCGCGGTAGTGCAGCGTCATCGCGGGATCGTCGAAGGCGGATGCGATCTGCTGATAGGCCTTCTTGTAGTCCTCCGCCGTCAACTCGGATTTCGAGCGCTGCCACAGCGCGCTCGCCGAATTGATCTGGCGTGGTTCGCCCTCTTCAGGCACGAGCTCGATGGGAAAGAGGATATTGTCGGAATAGGCGCCGATGATGCGCTCGATCTCGTAGGTCTCGAGGTACTTCTTCGCGTCGTCCTTCAGGTGGAGGACGATCTCGGTGCCGCGCGCAACGCGCGCCGCTTCCTCGTCGCTGGCCCGCACGATCTCGAAGCCGGAGCCGCCTGATGACGTCCAGGTCCAGACGTCGCTCTCGCCGGCGCGGCGGCTGACCACGACGATCTTCTCGGCGACCATGAAGGCGGAATAGAAGCCGACGCCGAACTGGCCGATCAGGCCGAGCCCATCCTTGGCCTCCTTCAGCTTCGACACGAAGGCCTTGGTGCCGGAGCGGGCGATGGTGCCGAGATGATCGATCAGCTCCTGCCGCTCCATGCCGATGCCGTTATCGGCGATGACAAGCGTTCCGGCCGTCTTGTTCGGGATGATGCGGATCTTTAGGGCATCGCCCTCGCCGAGCAGCGAAGTGTTTTCGATCACCTCATAGCGCAGCTTGTCGCAGGCATCCGAGGCGTTGGAGACGAGCTCCCGCAGGAAGATGTCGGTCTCCGAATAGACGGAGTGCACCATGAGGTGCAGAAGCTCGGAAACCTCGGCCTGGAAGGGCTGCGTATGCACAGCCGTATCTGACGTCGTCATGCGTTTACCCGGTCAATCAGAAGAGGAGGAAACCCCGGATATAACGCAAGGGGATAGGGGATCAAGGGGACGAAAAAAATCGCCCTTCCCGCGGAAGGGCGATTTGTCCAGCGCGGCCAAGGTCCCCTTGCCGGCAAAGTCGGTTCAGGTCACGCAGCGGCCGGGTTGAAGCAGTTTTGCGACCTCGGTCAGGGAGCTCACCATCGGCTCGCAGGCAATCGTCGGCCGGCTGCGGCCCTGCTTCTGGAGCAGCACCGGCGGCTTGGCGTTGCCGGTCTCGATCACCGCGGGGACCCGCAGCAGCACTGACGTGTCGGCGAGTTCGTTCGGACGCATCGAGACAGTGCGGGTGGGAACCGCCGCCGGCTTGATCTCGGCGAGCCGGTCGGCCTTGCCGTTGCGATTGACGTTGTGGCCCGGCTTGTCGGCGGCCGCCTGCCAGCGGTCGGCCAGATCATGACCAGAGGCCAATTGCGCAGCGCCGAGCGCGAATGTGATGGCGACGGCACCCAAAAATGCTTTGTGAATCTGTGACATGGCTGTCGATCCCTCGCCCCATGGCGATCGCGGGAACAACGCGGACGGAGGATCGGGAGTTCTCAGGAGTTAAGATCACTTAACCGTGTGCGAAAATCACCGGACCCTGCACAAAAAATTTTGCAACCGCCTGGAACGACTCCAGCGCCCGGGAGTCGTCTCAACAGCCGGCTATTCCCCCCTGCCCCATAAGCCGGCGACGTAGGGCGCGACTGTGGTGATGCCAGTCGCGCCTTACATTTTTTCTGGGCTTCACTTCGCTTTCCCCGCCAGCCACTCCCGCCCCTCGCCATAGAGCTTCTCGACCTCGGGCCCCGTCAGGCCTGGCATGTCGCGCTTGACCTTGTAGCCGATCAGCTCCTGCATGTAGGCGAGGTGGCGATAGCCTTCGGGCAGCGCGGCGAGCGCTTTTTGATCGAGTTGAAGCTTTGCGGCGGGATCGACCGGATCGATCCGATCCTTCTCGTAGATCGGCTGGCGGCGGACGATGCCCCATTTGTCCTGGCGCTTCTCCAGGAAATCGTAGAAGCGTCCGGTGCAGACGACGTCGCAGAGCACGTCGTGCACGGGGGCGCGCTGCGAGATCGTCATCTTGGTCTGGGCAATGGCCCGCTCGCCAGAAAGATCGATGCTGGTGCCGCCGAGGAAATGCAGGATGCGCACGCCCTTCGCAAAGCCCTCCTGGCTGACGCGCATAAAATCCCGCGCCGGCCCCTGAAACCAGGTGGCGGACATCCAGCCTTCGTCGTGCCAGACGGTGGCAAAGCGTTCCCAGTCGCCAGCGTCGCGCCACACCGCCCAGTTCTCGACGAGGTCGCGGATGGCGAGGCGGTCGAGGAGTTGCTGGTCCATGGGCGTAGTCTCCGAGCGGCTTGAAGCGGCGATGGGTGTCATCGCCCCGAAATATCAACGGGGCAATGAGGTTGCCGTCAAGCACGCGATGCTTTGCGGCGGCTCGAATTGCCCACAGCAGGGGAAACGCGATGCGAGCAACGAATCTTGCAATCAACCTGACCGCGATTAATATCCGCACCGATGCAGATGAAATTCCCCTTACTTGCCGCGCTTCTTGGATTGCTCGCGGCTTTCCCCGCGCATGCGCAGACCGATACGCAGACCGAACGTGTGACGGCCTGGAAGGCGAGGCTGACCGGACATATTACCGGCAGCGGGCTACTTCCAATTGAAGGGCGAGGGCAATCCGGCCACGCCAAGGTCACTTTCGTTATCGACCGGTCCGGCAAATTGATGTCACGGGCGTTGGTTGCGAGCACCGGCTCTCAGCAGCTCGATGCTGCTCTGCTGGCGATCTTCGATCGCGCCCAACCATTTCCCGAACCGCCATCGGAGCTGAAGGAGGACACGTTCTCTTTCTCAGTGCCGATTGTCATCGGCGGCCGTCACTTCAATGTGCCGCCCTACGGGTTGGCGGCGAGCGCGCCGACGCCTGCCTTCGCCGTGTCCGACGCTTTGGACGCCTGGCGTAAGGCGGTCACCGAGCATGTCTGGCGCAACAGGACGTTCCCTCCGGAGGCGATCGGTCAGAAAGGCGATGCCGGCGTCACATTCGTGGTCAATCGTTCGGGCAAATTGATCTCGAATGCGCTGGTGGAAAGCACCGGATTCCCGCCGCTCGATGCTGAGACGCTCGCGATGGTCGAGCGATCCGTGCCATTCCCGAAGCCGCCGGTCGAGGCGGAGGACGATTTGCAAAGAGTAACCATCCTCATTGCTTTCGATGGAACGCCGCTGAAGGGATCGTCCAATGGATGGTCGTGGGCCGCGGACGAAGCCAAGGTAAAGAGCAAGGTCAACGGCGTCTGCCGCGGCTGCTGAAGGAGAGCCCGTGAACGCAGAAACGGCGCGCCTTGCGACGCGCCGTTTCGTATTTGGCAATGCCGGCTACGTTACGTCGCCGGCGCCTTATTACGCCGCCGGCGCCTTCGGCGTGCGGTTGCGGGAGTTGCGCTGGAAGAACAGCGCCTGGCTCGCCACCGCCGACACCATTGCGGGCTGGAATGGTTTTGAGATCAGGAACGCCGGCTCGGGGCGCTCGCCGGTGAGGAAGCGCTCCGGATAGGCGGTGATGAACACCACCGGCACCTCGAAGGTGCGCAGCAGCTCGTTGACGGCGTCCAGGCCCGACGAGCCGTCGGCGAGCTGGATGTCAGCGAGGATCAGACCGGGCCGCTTGTTCTTGGCCAGCGCCACCGCGTCGGCATGGGTGCGTGCGACGCCGACGACGTTGTGGCCGAGATTCTTCACCAGGCTCTCGAGGTCCATGGCGATGAAGGTCTCGTCCTCGATGATCAGTACGTCGGTGGCGATCTCGGCGGCCATCTCGCGTCCCGCGGCGTCCGCAAGCCGGCGCGTGTCGGCGACGTCGGAGCCGAGGACGTAGGCGACTTCCTCCTCCGAAAATCCCTCGAGTGACAGCAGCAGAAAGGCCTGCCGCGGCAGTGGCGTGATGTTCGACAGCCGCCGCTCGGGCGGCATCGGCAAGGTGGTCACCTCGGAATCGTCGTTGACGGAGACGGAATTCCAGATCTGGGTGAACAGCCGGAACAGGCCGGCGCGCGGCCCGTGGCTCTCGTCGAGCACGCTGGGATCCCCAAGCATGGCTTCCAACATGGCTGCAACATAGGCGTCGCCGGAGGCCTGGCTGCCCGTCAGGGCGCGTGCGTACCGGCGCAACAACGGCAAGTGTTCAGCGACAAGCTGTGAACGGGACATCCCCACTCCATTCATTTCGGACCAAACCTTAAGAACCGGGAACTGCGAGGGGAGGCCCGGGTTCCCCTACCGGAGCTGACTACGCCTCAGGATAAGAAAAGTTCCGTCGCTCTGGGAACTTTTTGTCGAACCTGGAATTGAACTCATCCAGGGAACGGCTCCCGGTTGAGAAAACTTCTCGATTTTGCAGTCACTTAACTCGGGGAAACGTGGAACAGGTCATGAAAGATCTCAAGTCTCAAGCCAGCAGAAGCACGACCCCCGGCAAGGGAGGCCTTACTCCGGAGATCCAGTCCCGGATCGGGCATCAACTGCGCGCGATGTACGACGACGTCGTGCGGCAGGGGGTTCCGGACCGGTTCGCGGAACTGATCAAGAAGCTTGATGCGCCGGGAGGCGGATCTCAGAGCGAGAATGGGGCTGGGGGCTCCAACGACAACAATGGGAGGGATTAATGCCTCTCACGGACTCCCTTCGTGACGACATCCTCGCGGCCGTGCCGAGCTTACGCGCGTTCGCCATCTCGCTCAGCGGCAATGCCGACCGCGCCGACGATCTGGTGCAGGAAACCCTGTTGCGCGCGCTCGCCAACATCGACTCGTTCCAGCCCGGCTCCAATTTGCCGGCGTGGCTGTTCACGATCCTGCGCAATTTGTTCCGCTCCGACTATCGCAAGCGGCGGCGCGAGGTCGAGGATGCCGAGGGCAATTATGCGAAGACGCTGAAGACGCAGCCCTCGCAGAACGCGCATCTCGAATTCGAGGAGTTTCGTGGCGCGCTCGAAAAGCTTCCGCAGGACCAGCGCGAAGCGCTCATCCTGGTCGGCGCCTCCGGCTTCTCTTATGAGGACGCCGCCTCGATCTGCGGCTGTGCGGTCGGCACCATCAAGAGCCGCGTTAACCGCGCGCGCTCGAAGCTCGCCGCGCTGCTCTATGTCGACGGCGCCGAGGATTTCGGGCCCGACGAGACCGTGCGCGCCGTGATCGGCGGCAGCGGCGGATAGCGTCCATCGGACTGAGACGAGAAACGTGAAGGCGGCCGTTTCCACGGCCGCCTTTGCACGTGTGTATCAACTCACTCGCCGGCGAACGTCACTGTATCCGCCACGCTCGCACGCGAGGTGCGATAGCTGTTGACCTTGTGCGCATCGTCGGCATAGCCAAACGAGATGCCGCAGACGACTCGGCGGTCGTCGCCCAGGTTGAAATGACTGCGGATCAGCCCGGAATGGCGTGCCAGTGCTGCCTGCGGAATGGTGCCGAGACCGAGCGCCTGCGCGGCCAGCATGAAATTCGAGACATAAGCGCCGCAATCGATCGCACCGTAGATGCCCAGCGGCTCGTTGGTGTGAATGATCGCGACATGCGGCGCGCCGAAGAAATTGTAATTCTCCAGCGCCTGCTTTGCGTAGGCCATTTTGTCACCGCGCGCGATGCCAAGCGTATTGTAGAGCTGAAAGCCGCTCTCGCGGCGGCGTTCGAGATAGACGCCGGCATATTCGCGCGGCGGCGTGAAATCGTAATCGTCGCCCAATCCCCCAGACGCTTCCTTGTAGATCAGTTGGCGAAAGCGTTCCTTGGCCTCGCCGCTGGCGATGATGACCTGCCAGGGCTGGCTGTTACACCAGGACGCCGTGCGCTGCGCCGTGGTCAGCACACGCTCGATGGTCGCGCGGTCAACTTCTTTGTCCAAGAAAGCGCGGACGGAATAGCGCTCGTTGAGGAGCTCTTCGAGCACGCCGATGCGGTCGTTTTGCTTGACTTGTGCGTCCATGGATCAGCTCGCGTTGTTCTCTTCGTAGTCTTCGTAGGGTGGGCAAAGGCGCGAACCGCCGTGCCCACCGACAGACTTACCCCGGCGCATCTGCATATGGTGGGCACGCTTCGCTTTGCCCACCCTACGAGATGCAGCGAGCGGCAACATCACCGCCCCTTGGTCGGGATCTTGTTATACGGCACATCCTTGTCGACGCGGATGTCGCCTGGCAAGCCCAGCACCCGCTCGGCGATGATGTTGCGCAAGATCTCGTCGGTGCCGCCGGCGATGCGCATCGACGGCGAGGACAGCAGCATCTGCTGGAACTGACCCTGCACCGTCTCCTCGTCCGTGCCGGTGAGAGCGCCGGCCGCGCCCTGGAGGTCCATGGCGTAGGTCGCGATGTCCTGCAGCATCATGCCCGACACCAGCTTGCCGATCGAGTTCTCAGGTCCCGGCCGCTCGCCCTTCGACAGCGCCGAGATCGCGCGGTAGCTGGTGTATTTCAGCCCGCTCGACTTCACCGCCCAGCTCGCCAGCTTCGAACGCACGGCGGGATCATCGATCGCAAGCCCGTCCTCCAGCATCAGATTCGAACAGAACTCGAACAATTCAGGCACGCCAGTCGCGAGCCGCGAGCCGATCGACATCCGTTCGTTCATCAGCGTGGTCAGCGACACGCTCCAGCCCTCCCCGACGGCGCCGAGCCGCTGGCTGTCGGGGATCACGACATCAGTGAAATAGACCTCGTTGAATTCCTGCATGCCATTGGCCTGCCTGATCGGCCGGACCTCGACGCCAGGACTCTTCATGTCCAGGAAGAACATGGTGAGACCCTTGTGCTTGGGCACGTTGGGATCGGTGCGCGCAATCAAAAGACCGTAGTCGGAGTAGTGCGCGCCCGAGGTCCAGATCTTCTGGCCGTTGACCACCCAATTGTCGCCCTTCTTCTCCGCGCGCGTGCGCAGGCCCGCGACATCCGAGCCGGCCGACGGTTCGGAGAACAACTGGCACCAGATCTCCTCGCCTGAAGCAAGCTTCGGAAGATGGCGGCGCTTGGCGTCCTCACTGCCCCAGGCCATCACGGTCGGGCCACACATGCCCTCGCCGATCTGGAAAGGCTGCGTCAGCTTGCCGTAAACGCCTTCTTCCTGCTGCCAGATCACCTTCTCGATCGGCGTGGCGTCGCGGCCGCCATATTCCTTCGGCCAGTGCAGGCAGGCCCAGTTACCCTCGAACTTCTTCTTCTGCCAGGCCTTGCCGACATCGACGATGTCGTGATTGGCAAGCTTGATACGGCCGAGGGAGGATTTTGACAGCTCGGCGTGCAGCTCTTTCGGCGCATTGGCCTCGACCCATTTGCGCGCGGTCTCACGGAATGCGGCTTCCTGCGGGGTGTCGTCGAAATTCATCTTCGAACTCTCCTCTCTCGTGCCCCGGACGCGGCGCAGCGCGAAGCGGTGCGCTGCAGAGCCGGGGCCCATTGTGGCCTTCTGGGACCCGGCTCTGCGAAGCGGCGCTTAAGCGCCGCATCGCGTCCGGGACACCAACTCATCTTCCCTTGGTCGGGATCTTGTTGAACGGCACGTCCTTGTCGACCCGGATATCGCCGGGCAGGCCCAGCACTCGCTCGGCGATGATGTTGCGCATGATCTCGTCGGTGCCGCCTTCGACGCGGGTGCCGGGCGCCCGCAGCAGCATCGCCTGGAAACGGCCGGCGAGCTCGGCATCCTCGGGGCCACTGACGACACCGCTCGCGCCTTGCAGATCGAGCGCGTAGGTCGCGACGTCCTGGATCATGGAGCCCGCTACCAGCTTGCCGATCGAATTTTCCGGACCCGGGCGCTCGCCCTTCGACAGCGCGGAGATCGCGCGCATGCTGGTGTATTTCAGCCCGCTCGCCTTCACCGCCCAGTTCGCGAGCTTCGAGCGCACCGCGCGATCCTCGATCGCCGGACCGTCGTCGAGCATCAGGCTGGAGCAATACTCGAACAGCTCCGGAAAACCGGTCGAGACGGCCGCGCCGATCGCGCTGCGCTCGTTCATCAGCGTGGTCAGCGAGACATTCCAGCCGTCACCTACCTCACCGAGCCGCTGATGATCGGGGATGCGGACGTTGGTGAAATAGACCTCGTTGAAATCGGAGGCGCCGCTCGCCTGCTTGATCGGCCGCACCTCGACTCCCTCGCTCTTCATGTCCAGGAAGAACATGGTGAGGCCCTTGTGCTTGGGCACGGTGGGATCGGTGCGGGTAAGCAAAATGCCGTAGTCGGAATAATGCGCGCCCGAGGTCCAGATCTTCTGGCCGTTGATGACCCAGTCGTCACCATCCTTCTCGGCGCGCGTGCGCAGGCCCGCGACGTCGGAGCCGCCGGCCGGTTCTGAGAACAGCTGGCACCACACCTTTTCGCCGGAAGCGAGCGGCGGCAGATAAGTGCGCTTATGCTCCTCGCGCGCGAACGCCATCATGGTCGGCCCGCACATGCCGTGGCCTATGATGAACATGCGGGACAGTTGGCCGAATGGCCCTTCTTCCTGCTGCCAGATCACGCGCTCGATCGGCGACGAGCCGCGGCCACCATACTCCTTCGGCCAGTGCAGGCAGGCCCAGCCGGCGTCTGCTTTCTTCTTCTGCCAGGCTTTTGCAACTTCAAGAATGTTGGCGTTCTTGAGCGCTGTGCGGCCGAGCGAGGATTTGCGCAACTCGTCTTCATATTGCTTGGGCGCGTTGGCACCGATCCATGCGCGGGCAGTGGCGCGGAATTCGGCTTCCTGCGGGGTGTCGTCGAAGTTCATGGTCTCTCATCCTTCGCAGGCACCGTAGGATGGGTAGAGCGGAGCGAAACCCATCTCTTAGACCACCCGCGTCATGATGGGTTTCGCTACGCTCTACCCATCCTACAAATCACCGCGCGTTACGCCGCGTTCTTCTTGCGCATGCGGTCGATCAACTGATCTTCCCAATAAGTGAGGCTGCCGAGCCCGAGCGCCATGGCGTTGGCGCGGCGGTAGTACATGTGGCAGTCGAACTCCCAGGTGAAGCCCATGCCGCCGTGAACCTGGATATTGTTCTTGGCGCAGTGCTGGAACGCCTGCGTCGCGCTGATGCGCGCGGCAGCTGCCGCTTCCGGCAGTTCGCCCGCATTGGTCGAGAGCGCCCAGGCGCCGTAATAGCTGTTGGAGCGCGCCAGCGTCGCCGAGACGTACATATCGGCCAGCATGTGCTTGACCGCCTGGAACGAGCCGATCTGACGGCCGAAGGCGATACGATCGAGCGCGTAGTCGCGCCCCATTTCGAGCGCGCGGTCGGAGCCGCCGACTTGCTCGAAGGCGCACAGCACCGCGGCGCGGTCGAGCACCTGGGTCAGAATGCTCCAACCTTCGCCGGCAGCACCGAGCGGCTCGGCCTTAGCGTCCTTGAAGGTGATCTCGGCCTGCCCGCGGGTCGGATCGAGATTGGTGAGGCTCTTCACCTCGACGCCACCAGCTTTGAGACCGACCAGGAACAGCGAGATGTCGCCGTCGCGTCCGCTCGATCCCGTGCGCGCGGCAACCACCGCGAAATCGGCGATCGCGCCATCAGCCACCGGTTTCTTGACGCCGTTGAGCACGCCATTCGCAGCCGCGAGCGTGACGTTCTTGGCCGATGGATTGCCCTTCCCCTCGAACAACGCCAGCGTGCCGATCGCCTCGCCCGAGGAGATCGCCGGCAGCCACTTTTTCTTCTGCGCGTCGCTCCCCGCGATCAGCAGCGCTTCGGCCGCGAGATAGACGGTCGAGGAAAACGGCACTGGCGCATTCGCCCGGCCCATCTCCTCCGCGATCACGCAGAGCTCGAGATGGCCTGCTCCCGCGCCGCCGAACTCCTCGGGGATCGCGACGCCGAGGAAGCCCATCTCGGCAAGGCCCTTCCAGAGCTCCTTGTCGTAAGGAGCTTTGCCGTCGAGCACGATTCGCACTGCCTTCGGCGAGCACTTCTCGGCGAGGAACTTGCGTGCCTGATCGCGGAGTTGCTTCTGGTCGTCGGAGAAATCGAAGTTCATGGCGGCATACCTGTGTTGATCGTGTCGACTACTTGAGAATGATGACGTCCTGATCCGGCTTGTCCGCGTAGAGCCGCTCCACCAGCGCCACGCGGCGCTCAAGGCCGGCGCGCTGGTTGATGTAGCCCTTGTCGGTGAGCTCATTGCCGTCGATCGAGGGCGGTTCGGCCATCAGCATCGCGCGCGCGATGATGCGGCTGCTGGCGCCTTCGCACTCTTTGTTATGCGCCTCCAACCCGCGCTTGAAGCAGGCGATCACCTCGGGATGCTTCACAGCATCGTCGAAGCTGAGATCGGCATTGCCGACGAGCTGGCGGCAAGCATGCAGGTTCGGCCAGGCGAGCAAACCGATGAAGGCGCGATCCTGCCCCGCGACCAGTGCGTCATGCACGACAGGCGTTGCGGCCGCAATCGCATCGGTGCGCAGCGAGCCGACATGCACGAACGTCCCGGTGGTGAGCTTGAAATCCTCGACCACGCGGCCGGCGAAGATGATGCCCTTCACCGGATCGGCATCGTCGACGAAAATGCCGGCATCGCCGATGCAGTAAAAGCCTTCTTCGTCGAACATCTTCTTCGTCAGATCCGGCTGACCAAAATAGCCGGGCGTGACGTTGACGCCGCGCAGGCGCAGCTCGTATTTCGAGCCGCACGGCACCATCTTCAATTCGACGCCGGGGAACGGCAGACCGATCAGGCCGACACGCTCGGTGTCCCAATAGGTGCCGGTCGAGGTCGGCGAGGTCTCGGTCGAGCCCCAGCCGGTGTAGAACACGATGCGCTCGCCGGTGGTCTTCACGGCCAGCGCCTGCATGCGGTCATAGAGATCGTCCGGAAGCCGCGCGCCGCCATAAGCCATGATCGAGAGGTTCTTGAAGAAGGAGCGGCAGAGCGCATCGTCCTTTTCCATCGCGGCGGCAAGCGCGGCATAGCCGGCCGGCACGTTGGCGTAATAGGTCGGCGAAACCTCGCGCAGGTTCTTGATGGTCTCTTCCAGCTGCCCCGGCATCGGCCGGCCGTCGTCGATATAGAGTGTGCCGCCATCGACCAGAACGGGGTGGAACGCAGCATTGCCGCCCATGGTGTGATTCCACGGCATCCAGTCGAGAACGACCGGGAGCGGGCCGCCCGGAATGCGCGGCCGCACCTGCATCATCATCGCTGCATTGGCACACATCATCTCCTGCGTGTTGATGACGGCCTTGGGCATGCCGGTCGAGCCTGACGTGAACAGCAGCTTGCCGACGGTGTCGGGCGTGATTTTTGCGATCGAGGGCTCGACATCCTTCGTCACTGGGGTCGCCGCCAGCTCGGCAAAGCCGACGCTCTTGATGCCATCGCACGGACGCACCACGTGAACGACGGTGACGCCGGTCAGATCGAGTGCCTTCAGCGCCCTCTCGAACGTCGGCCCGTCCTGCACCATCACGACGGCCGGCTTGATCAGGTCGAACAGGTACTTCAGCTTGACATGATCATGGCTCATCAACGAGTAGGCCGGCGACACCGGCGCTGCCGGCGACCTCGCCTGCATTGCGGCCTGCGTCATCAGCGCGTGCTCGATTGAGTTGCCGGAAAGAATCGCGACCGGGCGTCCCTCTAGCTTGAGATTCAGCAGCGCCTGCGTCAGCGCATCCACGGCGCGCTTGGCCTCACCATAGGACACCTTGCGCCATTCGCGATTCGCTCCGCCGCGCTGCGCGAGCCAGGTACGCTCGGGCGCTTGCTTCGCCCATTTCGCCAGCGAAGCCGGAAGATGCTTCTCGTAAGCCTGCAGCGGAATGCGCGACTTCAGCACCACCGTGCCGTCGCCGCGGCGCTCGACATCGATGTCGCGCGCGAGCCATTCGACCTTGCGAAAGGCGGGCTTCGTCATCGCTGCCGCCGCGCTTCCACTCATTTTGCGTCTCCCGGAATTATCGTCCTTGGCGGATCTTTGTCGTTCAGCGCTTGATATAGACAGGCTTTCGCTTCTCAAGGAAGGCCCTGATGCCTTCCGAAAATTCATCGGAGCGGCTGCACAAAACCTGGTTGCGGTCCTCCATCGCGATCACGGCTTCCAGCGATCCCGCATCGACGCTCATGTTGAGGCATTCCTTTGACAGGCGCAGCCCCACGGGCGAGGCCGCCACCATCGCATCGACATAGGACTCGGCCGCGGCATCGAGCTTGTCTTCATCCACGACCTCAGAGACGAGCCCGACAGCAAGCGCGCGCTCGGCGCCGATGAAACGTCCCGTGAGGATCAATTCGGATGCCACGGAGACACCAACGAGGCGCGGCAGAAAATAGCTGGTGCCGATGTCGCAGCCGCCAAGGCCAAGCTTGATGAACGCGCAATTCATCCGCGCCGACTTCGTCGCGATGCGGATGTCGGAGGCAAGCGCCAGCGCAAAACCACCTCCGGCCGCCGCGCCCTGCACCAGCGAGATGATCGGCTGCGGACAGCGCCGCATCAGCATCACGATGTCGGCAATGCGGCGCTGCGAGTCGAGGGACTCGGTGACGCCCGGCGGCTCCTGCTGCCCGGCACGGCGTTGCATGGCCGCCTTGAGATCGAGGCCCGCACAAAAATTCTTGCCGGCGCCCTTCAGCACCACCACGCGCGTGTCACGATTGCGCTGGAGGCCCTGGAAATAAACGTTGAGCGCATCGATCAGCGCGGGATCGAGCGCGTTGAGACTATCAGGACGATTGAGCGTCACCCGGTCGACGCCGTCGTCATGCTCGATCAGCAGCGGTTGGGACATGGGGGCCTCGCACTTTCTTGCCACACGAAGACCGTCTCCCACCCTCCCCTGGAGGGGGAGGGTCGGCTCACATTGAGCGCAGCGAAATGTGAGACGGGGTGGGGTGACAGTCTCTCCGCTTGAGACGCTGCCCGTGTGGAGAGATCACCCCACCCCGCTCGCGCTACGCGCGATCGACCCTCCCCCTCCAGGGGAGGGTAAGAGATGCACCGCCTATCGCGGCGCCATCCGGATCGCTCCGTCGAGACGGATGGTCTCGCCATTGAGCATCGCATTCTCGACGATGTGCACGGCGAGTGCGCCGTATTCCTTGGCATCGCCGAGGCGCGAGGGATGCGGGACCTGGGCGCCGAGGCTCTTGCGGGCTTCCTCGTTCAGACCCATCAACAGCGGCGTGAAGAACAGGCCGGGCGCAATGGTGTTGACGCGGATTTTTTGGCTCGCGAGGTCGCGCGCGGCAGGCAGCGTGAGGCCGACAACGCCGCCCTTCGAGGCCGAATAGGCGATCTGGCCGATCTGGCCTTCGTAAGCGGCAACCGAGGCGGTGTTGATGATGACGCCGCGCTCCTCGCCGACCGGCTCGATCGTGACGAGGCGCTCGGCAAACAAACGCAGGCAGTTGAAGGTGCCGATCAGATTGACGTTGATGATGCGCGCGAACTTTTCGAGCGGATAGACGCCGTCGCGGCCGACGATGCGCTGCGAGCCACCGATGCCGGCGCAGTTCATCAGCACGCGCGCAACGCCATGCGCGGCTTCCGCCTTTGCGATCGCGGCCTTGATCTGCTCTTCGCTGGTGACGTCGGCATGGAGCGCGACGCCCTTGACCTCGGCGGCGACCTTCTCGGCGTTGTCCTTGTTCTGGTCGATCACGCCGATCCTCGCGCCCCTGGCCGCCATGGCGCGGGCGGTCGCTTCGCCGAGACCCGAACCACCACCGGTGATGAGAACGGCTACGTCTTTCAGTTCCATCGCTTGTACCTTTCCTTGGACGTTTCTTCTCTGGACTTGAGAGTGATGACCGGATTATCCGGCCGCGACGGCTTCCCCGGCTTGCGTGAGGATGCCACCGCAGATCAGCGTTTCCATGTGCTTGATATATTGCCGGCAGACGTCATCGGTGACCGGACCGACGCCGGTCGCGCGAGACATCGCGTGCCGGCCGAAGAACAGATGATCGCAGGCGCCGATCAGGCTGGTGTAGAACAGCACCGGATCGGTGGCGCGGAATTCGCCGCGGCTGACGCCCTCGGCGAGCAAGCGGCGGTGGAAGTCCAAAAGCGGCGCCACGAAGAACTTCGAAACTTCGTCTGCGGAGCCCGCAACGCTCTCGTGCAGGAGATAGTGGATCAGCCGGTTCATGTAGGGGAACCGGTGATAGGCACGGATGATGCCGGCGATATGCAGCTTCAGCTTCGCCGTCGGCGTGATCGGCTGCGCCAGCAGATATTCGAGATTGGACAGCTCCGTCCCGGCGTCGCGCTCGAGCAGCGCCAGCAAGAGGCCGTCCTTGTTGCCGAAATGATATTTGACTAGCGCGGCATTGGCGCCCGACTTCTGGGCGATGTCGGACAGCGAGATCTCGATCGAGGAGCGTTCGATCATCAGCTCGCTCGCGGCCACGAGCAATTTCTCTGCCGTGGAATTTTTCCCGCTGGGGAGCCTGTTCGGTACGCTGGTAGTCACGGAGATCCCCGTTCTCGCCGCCTGAAGCGGGCCGCAGATAAGCCGAAGCAGCGCCTCATCACAAGAGTTAATTGATCGATTGACTAAACGATATCCCGCCCCTTAAATCCGCCCCCGACAACCCAACCCTATCAAGAACAATCCAGGGAGAGACCGAAATGGCCGAGGCTTACATCGTCGCCGCTGCGCGTACCGCGGGCGGGCGCAAGGGGGGCCGCCTCGCCGGCTGGCATCCGGCCGATCTCGCCGCAAAAGTGTTGGACGAGCTGGTCGATCGCACCAAGGTCGATCCCGCGCTGGTCGAGGACGTCATCATGGGCTGCGTGATGCAGGTCGGCGAGCAGTCCAACAACGTCGCGCGCAACGCAATCATGGCCTCGAAGCTGCCGGAGAGCGTTCCGGGCACCTCAATCGACCGCCAATGCGGCTCCTCGCAACAGGCGCTGCACTTCGCGGCTCAAGCCGTGATGTCAGGCGCAATGGACGTTGTTATTGCCGCCGGCGTGGAATCGATGACCCGCGTGCCGATGGGCCTGTCTTCGCAGCTTCCGGCCAAGAACGGCTTTGGCAATTACAAGAGCCCAGGCATCGAGGCGAAGTATCCGAACATCGTGTTCAGCCAGTTCACCGGCGCCGAGATGATGGCCGAGAAGTACGGCCTCTCCAAAAACGATCTCGACGAATATTCTTACCAGAGCCACCAGCGCGCGATTGCGGCCACTCAAGCCGGTCACTTCAAGAAGGAGATCGTGCCGCTCGAGATCACCCGCGCCGACGGCAGCAAGGACACCCATCAGATCGACGAAGGCATCCGCTTCGACGCCACGCTCGACGGCATCAAGGGCGTCAAGCTGATCGCCGAGAACGGCAAGCTCACTGCGGCGAGCGCCAGCCAGATCTGCGACGGCGCTTCCGGCGTGATGGTCGTCAACGAGCGCGGCCTCAAGCAGCTCGGCCTCACACCGCTGGCACGCATCCATCACATGACCATGACCGGAGGCGATCCCGTGATCATGCTCGATGCTCCCCTGCACGCCACCAAGCGCGCGCTGGAAAAGGCCGGCATGAAGATCGACGACATCGACCTGTTCGAAGTCAACGAGGCCTTTGCCTCGGTGCCGACCGGCTGGCTGAAGACCACCGGCGCCGATCCGGAGCGTCTCAACGTCAACGGCGGCGCCATCGCGCTCGGCCATCCGCTCGGCGGCTCCGGCACCAAGCTGATGACGACGCTGGTCCACGCCCTGCACCAGCGCGGCAAGCGCTATGGCCTCCAGACCATGTGCGAAGGCGGCGGCATGGCCAACGTGACGATCGTCGAACGGCTGTAGAAAATAAAGCGAATGGTGAATGGCGAGTAGCGAATAGTGGGTAGGTGAAAGGCGATTTGCCCTTCTTCCCTATTCGCCATTCGCTACTCGCCATTCGCGTCCTGAGGAAGCGCCATGACCCATCCGTCCATCTACGCCCGCATCACGCCCGACAAGATCGCTTATCAGATGGCCGGGACCGGCAAGGCGATCACCTATCGCGAGCTCGACGAGCTCTCGAACCAGGGCGCAAACCTGTTTCGCTCGCTGGGCCTGAAGGCCGGCGACCACATCGCGCTGCTGATGGAGAACCGCCTCGCCTTCATGGAGATCTGCTGGGCGGCACAACGCAGCGGGCTCTATTACACCGCGATCAGCCGTTATCTGAAGCAGGACGAGATCGACTACATCATCGCCGATTGCGGCGCCAAGGTCGTGATCACCACGCCGAAATGCGCCGACCAGATCAAGGATCTGGTCAAGGGCACGCCGGGCGAGCCGATCTTCTACATGATGGACGAGCCCCTTCCGGGCTTCCGCTCCTACGACAAGGAAGCGGCCGCGCAAGCTGTGGCGCCTGTCGCGGATGAGGTCGCCGGCTACGACATGCTGTATTCGTCCGGCACAACCGGCCGGCCCAAGGGCATCAAGAAGGCGTTCGAAGGCAAGACCATCGATGTGCCGAATCCGCTCCTGAAGGTGCTCTGTGCCGACATGTGCCGCATGGATGCCGAAAGCACCTACCTCTCGCCGGCGCCGCTCTATCACGCCGCTCCCCTGCGCTTCAACATGATGGCGATCGTGCTCGGCGGCACCTCCATCATCATGGAGCATTTTGACGCCGAAGAGTTCTTGAAGCTGGTCGAAAAATATGAGGTGACGCAGTCGCAGCTGGTGCCGACGATGTTCGTGCGCATGCTGAAGCTGCCGGACGAGATCCGCGCGAAGTACAACGTCTCGACGCTGAAGGGCGCGATCCATGCCGCAGCGCCCTGCCCGGTCGAGGTCAAGGCAAAAATGATCGAATGGTGGGGGCCGATCCTGATCGAGTATTACGCAGGCTCGGAAGGCAACGGCGTCACCGTCTGCAACTCGCAGCAGTGGCTGGAGCATCGCGGCAGCGTCGGCCGCGCCGTCGTCGGCAAGATCAAGATTCTGGACGAGAACGACGAGGAGCAGCCGCCAGGCGAGATCGGCACCGTCTACTTCGCCGATGCGCCCGCCTTCACCTATCACAACGACCCCGAGAAGACGAAGAAGGCCTACAACGCCAAGGGCTGGTCGACGCTCGGCGACGTCGGCTATCTCGACAAGGACGGCTTCCTGTTCCTCACCGACCGCAAGTCCTACATGATCATTTCCGGCGGGGTGAACATCTATCCGCAGGAGACCGAGGACGTGCTGATCACCCATCCCGAAATCGCCGACGTCGCCGTGTTCGGCGTGCCGAACGAGGAGATGGGCGAAGAGGTGAAGGCCGTGGTGCAGCCGCACGACATGAAGCGTGCGGGCAAGGTGCTCGAGGCCGACCTGATCGCCTACTGCAAGACGCGCCTCTCCGCGATCAAGTGCCCGCGCTCGATCGATTTCGAAGCCGAGCTGCCGCGCACGCCGACGGGCAAGCTGGTAAAGCGGCACCTGCGCGACAAATATTGGCCGACGACGGTGGCGAAGATTTAACGCCGAGCCTCAATCAAACAGGCTCGGCGTGTGGTTCACCAGCGCGCCTTCGATCTCGAGCATCTTCAGCTTCGTCACCACGCCGCCGTTCGCCGAGAAGCCGCCGGGCTTGTTGCCGGCGGCCAGCACGCGATGGCAGGGCACGACGATCGGGCACGGGTTGTGCCCGAGCGCCTGGCCGACGTCGCGTGACAACTGGACACCACCGAGCTGCTTGGCGATATCGCCATAGGTGATGGTCTTGCCGGGCGGGATGGCGCGGGCGATCGCGTAGACACCGCGGTTGAAGTCAGGGACGCCGTCGAGATCGAGCGGGATGTCGGTGAGATCATCCGGCTCGCCCGCGAGCAGTTTGACGATGCGGTCGATCGCCTCTCGCACCTCGGCGGTCGGCTCGGCTTCGGTGGCCTCAGCGTGGCGCTGGCTGATGCGGGTGCGGATCTTCTGCTCGCCGCCCATCGGCAGTTGCGTGCCGTTGATGCCGCGCGGGCCCCAGGCGATGGCGCAGAGGCCGATCTCGGTGTCGAACAGGGCAAAATGCTGGTCGGTCATGGCTTGGGTCCTAACCTCACGTCCTCGACGCATGCCCCCATTGTGATCTGCGGCTATATCTAGGCTTGGAAATAGTTGCGATCCACCCGGTTTCCGTGAATCTTGCACAGGAGTTCCGCCCCCTTCGCGAGCCGAGAATGCAAAGCCTCCACGTCAACGGATACGACATGCCCTATCTCGACGTGGGTGAGGAGAGGGGCCGCCCGCCGCTGATCTGTGTACACGGCTCCCTCAACGACTTCCGCGTCTGGGGCTGCGTGCTCGGACCGATGACGCAGCGGCATCGGGTGATCGCTGTCAGCTTGCGGCATTTCTTCCCGGAACGCTGGGACGGGGTCGGCGACACCTATTCGATCGCCCAGCATGTCCAGGACGTCATCGCCTTCATCGAAAAACTCGACCTCGGCCCGGTCGATCTGATGGGCCATTCCCGCGGCGGGCACATCTGTTTTCGCGTGGCGCAGCGGCGGCCGGACCTGCTGCGGCGGCTGATCCTGGCCGAGCCCGGCGGCGAGCTCGATGCCAGCCTTGATCCCGATTATGCCGGCGGCCCCTCGCCGCTGCTGGCGCGCTTCACGGCCTCGGCCGAGAAGATTTCGGCGGGCGATGTCGACGGCGGCCTCGCCGTCTTTGTCGACACGCTGGAGGGCGCCGGCACATGGCCGCGGCTGCCGGCGATGGTGAAGCAGAACCTTCGCGACAACGCCTTTACCCTGATCGGCCAGGTTCGCGACAACCGCCCGCCGTTCTCGAAGGCGGATGCGGAGTCCATCAAGATGCCGACGCTGTTCATCCTGGGCGCGCGGACCAAGGGCCTGCTGCCAAAGGTGCTGCATGCGCTCGCCGCGCATGTGCCCTATTCCAAGACGGCGATCATCCCGAACGCGACGCATCCGATGTTCGAGCAGGCGCCGCAGAAATACTCCGAAGTGGTTCTCGACTTCCTGGCGAGCTGATCATGCAGACATTTCGCGTCAACGGTTACGACATGGCCTATCTCGAAGTTGGAGACGGCCCGCCGCTGGTCTGCGTGCATGGCACGCTCGGGGATTTCCGCACCTGGTATTCCGTGCTTGGACCGCTGTCGAAGACCCATCGTGTGATCTCGGTCAGCCTGCGGCATTTCTTTCCCGAGCATTGGGATGCCGTCGGCGACGACTACAAGATGGCCCAGCACGTCTCTGACACGATCGCCTTCATCGAGCAGGTCACGCTTGGGCCGGTCGATCTGATGGGCCATTCGCGTGGCGGCCATATTGCGTTTCGTGTTGCGCAGGCGCGGCCTGATCTGCTGCGAAAACTGGTGCTGGCCGAGCCGGGCGGAGATCTCGATGCCAGCCTGCCGGTGCCCACGGGCACGCCCGCGCATCCGCCGCTCGCCGCACGCACGGCGCGCTCGGTCGAGATGATCCGCGCCGGCGATATCGAGGGCGCGCTGCAGAACTTCTACGAGGGCATCGAAGGCGACGGCTCGTGGCGGCGCGTGCCGGCGGCGGCCAAGCAGCAGCTGCGCGACAACGCGCTCACCTTCCTCGGCCAGATCAACGAGCAGCGCAGGCCCTACACGCTTGCCGATGCGCAAGCGATCCAGACGCCTACGCTGCTGATCGGCGGCGGCGCGACCACGGGCAGCCTGTCGGTGATGTGGCGCGTGCTGGCCGGGCACATCGCGGGCAGCAAGACGGCGGTGATCCCCAATGCCGGACACTGGATGTTCGAGCAGGCACCGCTGGAGTTCGGCGACGTCGTGAGTTCGTTTCTGGCGGCGTGACGGGGGTCCCCGACTCATTTTCGCGAAAACAACCCCATGCACAGTAGACGGGCCTCGCGATATCAATGACTTAGCGCGATCCGTCCAAAAAACGGCCTTCCACCCCCGTCTTGACGGCTTCCCCCTCCCACGATACCTTCGAATACGGAATTCTGTATTCCTTTTCCGGAGCTGCCGGCGTGATCCCTCTCGACCCGCTTCCGAACCTGATCGACCAGGTCTATGCGCGGATTCTGGAGGCGATCTCCGACCGCACGCTGCAGCCCGGCCAGCGCATCCGGCAGAACGAGCTCGCCGACAAGCTCGGCGTGTCGCGCCAGCCGGTGTCGCATGCGCTGCATCTGCTGCACCGGCAGGGCCTCGTCGCCGAGAGCGGCAAGCGCGGCTTTGAAGTCACCCAGCTCGATCCCTCGCGCATCCGCCAGCTCTACGAGGTGCGCGGCGCCATCGATGCGCTCGCCGCGCGGCTTGCAGCTCAGCGCGCCGCCAGCGATGCCGCGGGACGCGCGCGGCTCGACGCGGCACTTGCCGCCGGGCGCCGCATTGATCGCAACACGTCGCTTGCCGAGCTGATTACGCTCGACGTCGATTTTCATCGTGCGATCTATCAGCTCGCGGGCAATCCCGTGATCGAGGAGACGATCACCCCGCAATGGCCGCACATGCGGCGTTCGATGGCGACGGTGCTGTCGGAGCTCGACTATCGCGGCAGCGCATGGGCGGAGCATGCCGATATCGCCAAACACATTCTCGCAGGCGATGCGAAGGCCGCCGAGCGCGCCGCGCTGGCGCATGCGCAGACGGCGGGACGGATGACCGAGGAGAGATTGCGGGCGACGGACGAGGCGGCAGCGTAGCGGCAAACGCCGTCATGCCGGGCATCCACGTTCTTTGAACGTGAAGCAAAGACGAGGATGGCCGGGTCAAGCCCGGCCATGACGAGAGAGCAAACAATAAAACAAACAGGAGGACGACCCATGAAACTGTCCCAGGAGCAACTGGAGTTCTTCCACCGCGAGGGCTGGCTGTTTTTGCCCGAGCTGTTCAGCCAGGAGGAGGTCGATCTGCTCGCGCGCGAGGCGGTCGGCATTTATGACGCCAACCGGCCGGAGGTCTGGCGCGAGAAGAGCGGCGCGCCGCGCACGGCCTTTGCCGCGCATCTCTACAACGAGGCCTTCGGCATTCTCGGCGCGCATCCGCGCATGATCGATCCGGTCGAGCAGCTGTTCGGCGAGCCTGTCTACATGCACCAGTTCAAGATCAACGCGAAATCGGCCTTCACCGGCGATGTCTGGCAGTGGCACCAGGATTACGGCACCTGGAAGCGCGACGACGGCATGCCGGAGCCGCGCGCGATGAACATCGCGATCTTCCTCGACGAGGTGATGCCGATCAACGGCCCGCTGATGCTGGTGCCGCGCAGCCAGAATGCCGGCGATCTCAAGGCCTCGCATGACCTTGCCACCACGTCCTATCCGCTGTGGACGCTGGACGAGGAGACCGTGACGCGGCTGGTCAAGCAGGGCGGCATCGTGGCGCCGACCGGCAAGCCTGGCGGCATGCTGATGTTCCACGGCAATCTCGTGCACGGCTCCAGCGGCAACATCACGCCCTACCCGCGCAAGATCGTGTACCTAACGCTGAACGCGGTCTCGAACTACATCCGCACGCCGACCAGGCCGGAGTACATCGCGCACCGCGATTTTGCGCCGATCAAGACGGTGTATGATGATGCGCTGGTGCGGCTGGCGCGGGCGCCGCGGCAGGCGGCGGAGTAGGTCTCGTGCCCCGGATGCGGCGCAGCACGTCAGTGATGCGCTGCTGAGCCGGGGCCCATGCCACTAGCATTTGTCTTTCTGGGTCCCGGCTCTGCGCAGCAACGCTACGCGTTGCAGCGCGTCCGGGACACGATACTTGATCAGGTAGCATCATGAACCTCTTCCGCCTGCTCCAGGCCCGCGCGTCCGCCGGCAAGCCTGTTCGTGTCGCGCTGATCGGCGCCGGCAAATTCGGCTCGATGTTTCTGGCGCAGGTGCCGCACACGCCGGGGCTGGAGGTGCCCATCATCATCGACATCGACCGCGAGCGCGCACGCGAGGCGTGCCGCACCGTCGGCTGGAGCGCCGAGCGGATCGCGGCCACCGTGTTCACCGATGACGGCGCGCGGGCGATTGCCGGCGGCGCGATGGACGTGGTGGTGGAGGCGACCGGCAATCCCGCGGTCGGCATCAAGCATGCGCGCGCAGCGATCGCAGCGGGCAAGCATATCGTGATGGTGAATGTCGAGGCTGACGTGCTAGCAGGCCCACTGCTCGCCGAGGAAGCACGCAAGGCGGGTGTGGTCTATTCGCTCGCCTATGGCGACCAGCCGGCACTGACGGCCGAGATGGTCGACTGGGCCCGCGCCACCGGCTTTCGCGTGGTTGCTGCCGGCAAGGGCACAAAATATCTGCCGGCCTATCACGACGTGACGCCTGATGGCGTCTGGCAGCATTATGGCCTGACCGCGGGCGAAGCGCAGTCGGCCGGCATGAATCCGCAGATGTTCAACTCCTTCCTCGACGGCACCAAATCGGCGATCGAGATGGCCGCGATCGCGAATGCCTGCGGGCTCGACGTGCCGGCCGGTGGCCTGTTGTTTTCGCCCTGCGGCGTGGACGATTTGCCGCACATCATGCGTCCCAGCGACAAGGGCGGCGTGCTGGAGCGCTCGGGCGTCGTCGAGGTGGTCTCCTCACTGGAGCGCGACGGTCGTCCGGTGTTTCGCGATCTGCGCTGGGGCGTCTATGTCGTGCTGGAGGCGCCGAACGACTACGCCGCCGACTGCTTCAAGCAGTACGGCCTGAAGACCGACAGCAGCGGACGCTTTGCCGCGATGTACAAGCCCTACCACCTGATCGGGCTCGAGCTGAACATCTCGGTGCTGTCGGCGGCGCTGCGGGGCGAGCCGACCGGACAGCCCTACGGCTTCCGCGGCGACGTCGCGTCGGTCGCAAAACGCAATTTGCGCGCCGGCGAGATGCTGGACGGCGAAGGTGGCTATACGGTGTGGGGCAAGCTGGTGCCGGCGGCTGCGAGCCTGAAGTTAGGCGCGCTGCCGATTGGTCTCGCGCATCGGCTCAAGCTGAAGCACGACGTCGCCCACGGCGAGATCGTGCGCTGGAGCGACGTCGAATTCGACGCCAATAACGAGACGATCAGGACAAGGAAGGCGATGGAGGCGGCGTTCGCGAAGGAGGGGTAGAGGATTGGGTTGAGTTGGTATGGCCGCGGGCTCCTCGCCTCTCCCGCTTGCGGGAGAAGTCGGCGCGTCCCGGGCGATGCGAAGTATCGTCCCGCGCGCCGGGTGAGGGCTTTCTCCACTGGGGGAGTCTTCGTTGTCGAGACACCCTCTCCCCAGCCCTCCCCCGCGAGCGGGGAGGCTGTTGCCCAATCATGCGGCAAATTCACCGGCGCCCCCGACTTTCGTCTGGCCAGCGTTCTCAGCTGCGAGGGTAGCATGAGGCTTGATTATCGCGGGGCCTCCGGTCATCCTTGCTGACGGAACCGCAATGATCGGACTTCCAACAAAAAGAGCCCATCAGGGCCATTCGGAAACGCTACCAAGCCTCAAACAAAACAAGTTCGAGCTTCGGCAAGAAGAGACGACATCAAGATCGTTCCCTGGTCGACGCATCGGCATAACGGAGGGTACGCATGAAACGTCGTGATTTTCTGAAGGTGACAGGCGTTGGCCTGGCCGCGAGCGCAGCGGTGGCTGCGCCCGCGATCGCGCAAGGCTCGCCCGAGGTCAAGTGGCGCTACGCCACGAGCTGGCCGAAGGCGCTCGACACGCTCTATGGCGGCTGCGAATATTTCTGCAAGAAGGTCGCCGACATCACCGACAACAAATTCCAGATCCAGCCGTTTGCGGCCGGCGAAATCGTTCCGGGCTTGCAGGTGCTCGACGCCGTCTCGAACGGCACGGTCGAGATCGGCAACACCGCGCTTTATTATTACTGGGGCAAGAACCCCGCCTTCACTTTCGCGACCGCGCTGCCGTTCGGCTTGAACACGCGCCAGCAGATTTCCTGGCTGCTGTGGGGCGGCGGGCAGGATCTCGTCAACGACCTGCTGAAAGAGCACAACGTCTACGGCATCCCGACCGGGTCCACCGGCGCGCAGATGGGCGGCTGGTTCAGGAAGGAGATCAAGACCACCGACGATCTCAAGGGCCTGAAGATGCGCATCGGCGGCTTCGCCGGCACCATCCTCGCCAAGCTCGGTTGCGTGCCGCAGCAACTCGCCGGCGGCGACATCTATCCGGCGCTGGAGAAGGGCACGATCGACGCGGCCGAGTGGGTCGGCCCCTATGACGACGAGAAGCTCGGCTTCGCCAAGGTCGCGAAGTATTATTACTATCCGGGGTGGTGGGAAGGCACGAGCCAGGGCCACAATATCATCAACATCGACAAGTGGAACGCGCTGCCCAAGCACTACCAGGCGGCGGTCGACGCGGCGTCGCGCGATACCTTCACTTGGATCACCGGCAAGTACGATGCGGTGAACGCGCCGGCGCTGAAGCGGCTGATCGTGAACGGCGCGATCCTCAAGGGCTTTCCGCAGGAAGTGTTGGAGGCCTGCTACGGCGCGGCGAACGAGATCTATGCCGATCTCGCCAAGACCAATCCGCATTTCGGCAAGATGCATGCGAGCATGATGGCCTTCAAGAACGACTCGCTGCCGTGGACCCAGGTGGCCGAGCTGAGCTACGACAGCTTCATGGCGCGGATGCGGACCAAGACGTGAGGCGCTGAACGAGCCACACGACTAAAGACGGAGAAGCCCCGGAGAAGTCTCCGGGGCTTCTTGCGTTAAGCACAGCTCTCGTAGGGTGGGCAAAGCGGAGCGTGCCCACCACCTCAGTCCGGCGCAGACAGATCGTGGGCACGGCGCAAGTGCACCTTTGCCCACCCTGCGGGAGCTGGTGTTGGCGCTGACTGCGGTGGCCTTCGCAACTGCGAGCGTCCCGACGACGCTTGATTATCGCACGGCGAGCGCTCATCCTCACGGGCGGAACCGCAACGCACGGGATCCGCCAAGAGCCCTGAAGGGCCGCCGGACACGCTCACACCTTCACAACACCAAATCGATTATCGACCAAGCCAAGACGACACGAAGATCGTTCCCTTAAGTCGAGCAATCGGCACAACGGAGGGATACGCATGAAACGTCGTGATTTCCTGAAAGTGACAGGCGCAGGTCTTGCAGCGAGCACAGCGGTCGCGGCACCGGCCATCGCACAGTCTTCGCCGGAGGTGAGATGGCGGCTCGCCGCGAGCTGGCCCAAGGCGCTCGATACGCTCTATGGCGGCTGCGAATATTTCTGCAAGCGCGTGGCTGAGGCGACCGACAACAAGTTCCAGATCCAGCCGTTTGCGTCCGGCGAGATCGTCCCGGGCCTGCAGGTGCTCGACGCCGTGTCGAACGGCACCGTCGATATGGGCAACACGGCGCTGTATTATTATTGGGGCAAGAACCCCGCCTTCACGTTCGGCACGTCGCTGCCGTTCGGGCTGAACACCCGCGCGCATATTTCCTGGCTGTTGTTCGGCGGCGGCACCGAAATGCTCAACGACCTCCTGAAGGAATACAACACGGTCGGCATTCCAACCGGCTCGACCGGCGCCCAGATGGGCGGCTGGTTCCGGAAGGAGATCAAGTCGATGGAGGATTTCAAGGGATTGAAATTCCGCATCGGCGGCTTTGCCGGCACGATCATCGCAAAAGTCGGCGGCGTGCCGCAGCAGATCGCGGGCGGCGACATCTATCCGGCGCTGGAGAAGGGCACGATCGACGCCGCAGAATGGGTTGGCCCCTATGACGACGAGAAGCTCGGCTTCGTGAAGGTCGCCAAATTCTACTATTATCCGGGCTGGTGGGAGGGCACCGGCCAGGGCCACAACATCGTGAATCTCGAC
>NZ_MZXW01000021.1 GCF_004123905.1 Bradyrhizobium betae | reverse complement strand
CAGAACCTTCGCAAGATGGCCAAGCTGATCCCAATGCCCACCTTGGGGTAGAAACCGCCAAAGCCATTGGGCCGCATCGCGCTGACGCCAATACATCCGATTACTGTTTCCCTTTTTCAACGGAATCGGCCAAAAGAGGACATATAGTCGGTCTTCAGCCGACGCCCCCGATGAACAATCGGAAAAAGTAAAAGCCCAAACGAGGTAGAGAAATGGAAATCGACCGAGAAGGCAATCTCTCGACTGTCAGCGCTATTAAAACCGCCCGGTATTAAGCCTTCCTACGGACTCGGCTTGCCCGAAGCCACTTTAACCTGCCTTGTATCAAGAGGCGTTATGTCATTCGTGAGGTGTCGAATGTCGTAGTCCGCAAAGTTTGTGATCTGAGACCCCGCTCTCCTCCAAAGGTCAAGCATCGCGCGGCCATCAGGGCCAACCAAAAATACGCCGAACGTGCGGGGAGTACCGATCTTGCCTCCTATTCCAGTAACATTGCCTTGCCAGAGACTGCCTGCGTGCTGAAACATTTGCCCTTGGGGCCAATAGCGCTCCCCATCCGTCGTCATTATCCAAAGGTCTCGGCCCTTCCGGCAAGTTCTCGACCGTTGCTTCCACCGGAAACGCCCAAGGGACACCATCGCCCGGCTCGGGCTTGTTAATGCTGACCTTCAGCTTCGCGGCCTGATAACCAAGGAAAAGAGAAGCAAGAAAAACCAGAGCACTGACAAGCATCGACACTCTAGCCCATGCCGGATAGGTGACAAAAAAGCCTAGAGCTTTCGTCACAAAGTCCCAGCTCATGTCCATCTCCGTGCGGGCGCAATCTCTACGCGTTCTGTAAGCTAATGCACCTAGCGACGATTGCCTAGCATTGACCCTCTCCTTTTTCCGTTTTGGCCCCCAGCAAGATTCACGCGGTGGTGGGCGCCAATGGCCTGCCGGTCCATCTCGCCCTCACGCCCGGCGAGGCGCATGACAACCGGCTGTGTTCGGTTCTGCTCAGCGCATTGCTTCCCGAGACGATGCTGCTCGCGGATCGCGGCTACGAGGCCGACTGGATCAGGGAGCTTGCCCGCCAACAAGGAGCATGGGCGAACATCCCGCCGAAACGAAATCGCAAAGACCCGATCTGCTTCGGTCCGCATCTGTATCGCTCACGCAAGTTGATCGAACGGTTCTTCAACAAGATCAAGCAATGTCGGCGTGTCGAGACCCGATACGACAAACTCGCAGCCAACTATCCTGCATTCGTCAAACTCGCATCAATCCGAATTTGGCTGCGTGCCAATGGGCCCACGCCCTGGCGCCTAGCCCGTATTTCTGACCGCCTCAGCCAGCATGGCGTAAAGCTGACGCTTGCTAAGCTCTTTGGGCTGCGGTTTCTCCAGTGGTTTCGACACCTTCTTACCTGCCGCGCGGGCACAAGCGGCGGACAAGGGCGGCTTTCGCTTTGGTGCCGACCTTATCTGGGGTTTTGCAGTTGATGGCTTGTGACCACGTTTCAGGTCCAAACGAGTCAGCAGCCCGCAGACCGCGTTACGACTACACCCGAGACGGCGCGCAATGTGCGTGGCGCTGTGTCCCAAGGACCAGAGCTCTCTCAGCAGCGCCAGCTCTCTGTCATCCCAACTCATGGAGATACTATAACGCCGGCTATCTATCGCTGCCTAGTCTAGTCTTCGTCTGGCTCGCGCACGACCGGCACCTCTTCCTCGCCTTCGTCCTCCTCGTCCTCGTCGTCTTCTTCATCTTCATCAGGATCTCGGGGCGGCATCATGTGGCCCCTGATCACCGAGGCATCCCAATCGACCGAGCTGATGGACCGTTCTTCGAAGATGTGTTGCTTCATGTTGTGCTCCTCCAAATACCCGTAGCCGAATACGAAGTCCGAGATGCGATCGAGCGGTTCGCCACGATCCTGACGCAGGCTTTCTCTTCAGGCTGCCTGCGTCGGAACATCGCAATGCCGGCCCGCAGCCAACAACGAACTATTCCGCCCTTTGTGCGTTAAAAATTGTGGGCGATTTCGAGCTGGGAGCTACCATCATGCTTCCGCATGGCGCTTGCCTGACGGCTTTTTTGGTCGGTGTCTCGGTGCTGGCGGGAAGCGTCGGCGCGTCCGCCCAGGGCCACGGAAGGGGTGGACCACCGGGACAGGCTGCAGCGCCGCCAGCTCGGCCAGCAGCGCCGCCCGCCATGGCCCGTCCGGCGGCGCCGCCAGCCATGGCACGTCCCGCCGCGCCGGCATTCCATCCGCCGTCCATGCCGCAGCGCCCGGCCATGGCGCCACATCCGGCGCCGCACTTCGCCTCACCACCGCCGCGTCCGCCCTCCCATTTCGCTGCGCCGTCGCCGCGGGCCGCCCCGCACGTGGCCGCGCCGCGGCCTGAATTCCATCGGGCGCCGGCGGCGCCGCAACGTCCGGCCATGGCATCGCGGCCGACGCCGCATATCGCCCCCTCCCGTCCAAGCGCATCGCCGGCCGTGAGCGAGCGGCTGTCGCGACGAGAGCAGATCGAACAGCACGCGCAACAGCATCAGCAGCAGATTCAGCAGCGGCAGCAGATGGTGCAGCAGCGGCAGCGCGAGACGCTGTCGCGCCAGACCGCCGACCGCCAGACCCGCATCGATCGCCTGCACCAGCGCGTGCAGCAATTGCAGTCGCAAAAGCCGGACGGCGCGCGGGCGCAACGCGAGCAGCAACGGATGCTCCAGACGCAGAACCGCTTGCTTGACCGGGAGCAGCGCGCCCAGCAAAGCGACCTGGCGCGCCAGCAGCGGCTTGGACTACAGGCCCCGGCCGGGCGCGCGCCGGCCACTGCGGTCGCCGCGCAGGCCACCGAGCGCGGGCGGTTTGCCGCGCGATTCCGCGACCAGGCCACTCCGCAAACCCAGGCGGCCCTCGTTGCCCGCCAGAGCGGCTGGGCTCCCCGGCAGGCCTGGCGACACCGCCATCCGGCGGTGTTCGTGGCGTGGCTTGGGCCCGTGTTCTGGCCCTACGCCTATTCCGACATTTTTGACTACACGTTCTGGTCCTACGCTTACGAGCCCGGCTATTGGGCGTACGCGTATGACGACTTCGTCGACACCGTTTACTGGGGTGATGACAGCCCCTATTCCGCCTATGCCAGCACCAACCCGTCTGACTATCCGCAAGCCGGCGGCGGCAGCCGCGCGCGGCCGCGCGCGAACGTGAGCCCGCAAACGCTCCAGCAATTGTGCGGCACACCGGACAAGGGCGTCACGGCCTGGCCGCTTGCCGATATCGCGCGGGCGGTGCGGCCGACGCCGGAGCAACGCGCGCTGCTCGACGAGTTGAAGACCGCGGCGGCCAACGCTGCCGCGTCGTTCAAGGACTCCTGCGCGGAGACGTATGCACTGACTCCCGCTGGCCGCTTGCGGGCGATGACGCACCGCATCAGCGCGACGCTGGAAGCTGTCAAGATCGTGCGACCGGCACTGGAGAATTTTTACAACTCGCTCAGTGACGAGCAGCAGGCCCGTTTCAACGCGCTTGGGCCCCATGTCGGCGACCGCTCGCCGCAGCAGCAGGAAGCCAGTGCCGAGAGCTGCGGCGATCCGAAGTCCGGCCTGACTCAATTGCCGATCCAAAGGATCGAGGCTGTGCTCCACCCCGCAGGCAAGCAGAAGGAGGCGCTCGATCGCCTCAGCGAAGCGACGGCAAAAGGAGTTGAGGCCCTACAGGCCGCCTGTCCGAACGACGTCCCGCTGACGCCGGTCGGACGGCTGGAGGCGATGCAGCACCGGCTCGAGGCCATGCTGACGGCTGCCAAGCTGGTCGAACCCGCCCTGGACGCGTTCTACGCCACGCTGAGCAGCGAGCAGAAGGCGCGCTTCAACACGCTGCAACAGGTCGCAAGCCCGTGAGGGCAGCGTCGCATTAGTAGGAACGGAACCCTCGCAGAGCATGTCTGCTGATTTCAGCAGACATTCGCAACATGGTGTCCGGTTTGTGGGGTACTAGGTCGGCTTGCGCGGGCCGGCGAAAACGATCTCGCGCACCGGCGTGCAGGTCGTGAATACGAGCGCAAACCGGCTGCACTGCCAGTCAGCGCCGAGCTCGGCGCTGGTGGATGATGTCTGGTTGACCGATAGTAATGCCGCCACGCAAGTGAACGTCACGCACGCCGCGACCAGCACCGTCCCCTTGTGGGTCCTTGGGTGGTTAATCATGGCCTTGGCTCCTATACGATGGCCGGAAGATTAAGGGACAGGCTCCACAGTCCTTGAGGTCCAATTCACATCCTGAGCCACATTTCTCGCTGGTGGCCCGAAGACGGGCGCGATTGCTTGCACCGGATCAGCGCCCCAGCCGGACTCGCGCACCGGAGCAAACAGCATCTTTGGTCGATCACCTTCTTCGATATGGGCGAGCAGCGCGGGCGGCATAACGCCGAGTGACTTGACGCCGAGTGTCATGACGCCGAGTGTCTTGGCCCTCTTGAGATTCTGGGCCCTCTTGAGATTGATGACCAGCTCAAACCTGGTCGCCTGCTGGACAGGCAAGTCGGCGGGCTTCGCCTGCGGCGGCTGCCTGGGCTTGGTGTTGATCGAGTTCAGCAGCGTCGCCGCCGCGACCATCACCAGAACGCCACCAACACTGAGGGCGATCTGCATCATCAGCCCGTCCGAGACGTCGAGCAGCGCCAGGTGACTGGCCAGCGCCAGCAGAACGCCGAGGCAGTAGATTGGCAGCGAGTTCTGGCCACAGGAAATGGCGCCGCGCATCACCGCCGTCTTCAGCCCTCGCCAATCGCGCGGCACCAACCATAGGACCAAAACCGCAAGGGCCAAGAAATGCAGCAGTCGCAATGGAGCAAGATTCGATTTGTCCATCGGGTAAAGCAGCGCCGGCAGCGGCTGCGGGACCAGCGCTTCCAGCGGCTTGATGCTGCAGCTCAACGCGACGACGAGGCTGAACACCAGATAGAGAACGGCAGGCACAAGGACGTTGCGAGAGGTCACGCACGGCCGGAATCTCTTGCCCTCGATGATCCACCACGCTCCAAGCACAAGCGGCAGTTGCCAGGCCAGCGGATTGAAGAACCAGTGCCCGTTCGGCCATGCCGGGATGGTCCAGCCGAAGACATGCACCAGTGTGTAAAGCAACAGCGACGCGCCGAGCGTTGCGTTCGGCGCTCTCAGCAGCAGCCACAGCAGCGGCGCGAACAAAAGGTGGTAAAGCACGAAGAGCGGCAAGACGTCGGTGTTGACCGGGCGGTACTGCAGGATCGCCGCATGCGCGAGCGTCATGCCCGGCTGTTCCAGCAGAATGCGCGTATTGCTCCTGTCGGCAAGAGGGCCGCCGCCTGCGAGGTGAACCACGACGGCGCACGCGAGCGTGAGCAGCAGAAATGCGACATAGATATCCCAGCTTCGCCACAGCGTCCGGCCGATCACGGCGGTCCAGCCCGCGCTCTGCCGTGCCTTGCCGTAGGACAACGCGCAGGTCAAACCCGAGAGAAACATGAACACTTCCGCAGCATCGCTGAAGCCGTAGTTGCGCAGCGTCAGCCAGCTGCCGACGTTGTTGGGGACATGGTCGAGAAAAATATACCAGAGCGCGATGCCGCGGCAGGCATCAATGCGCAGATCGCGGCCGTAGGCGTTCAGCTCCGGAAGCGGGCTTGCCAACGGCTTCGGGGTGGCAGTTCGATCAAGCATCTGGTTCCCCGTCCAGCGTCCAGGGAGGTTTCAGGAGGGATCGACTCTGACAAAAAACATCAGCTGCGCCGACCCCGGCCGCGACTTATGGCGACGCCTGGTACAACCTCCTGGCGCGGGAGGCTGTCGGTTGATGATTATCGTTCAACGGTCCAGCGCGTAAATCAGCCGGAGGTCCTCACAAAGGGGTTCTTAGGTCCTATGATCAAGGTCCCCACAGATATCCGCACTCTGAATCCCGCGACTCTGGTGGTCCGCACTCGCTTTTCGGGGTCCTGTGACCTTATTTCAATTGCAGCACACAACGGCATTCGACTTCTACCTTGAATGCCTACCTTGAACCGCCGGTTCGGCACGGTTTCAGGGTCGGTTTCCCCGCCGCCTCTTCCTCGCAAAGACCCAAAGCTGGGTATATGATCTCTTCAATTGGATCTCCGCGCCATGGGATGACGGAGAGCTTTTCATGAGAGTTCTTATTGTTGACGATCATGCATTGATACGCGAGGCGTTGCACGCGGTGCTGAGACAAGTGAAGCGAGAAGCCGTCATATTTGAAGCTTCGAGCAGCCGTCAGGCAATGGACATAGTCGAGGAACATCCCGACATCAGTCTTATCTTGCTTGATATCAATTTGCCTGACAGAGATGGCTTCTCTGTCCTTCGCGAACTGCGAGACCGCTATCCGACCATTGCCATCATCATTCTCTCGTCCTCGAATGATCAAGACACGGTGAAGCGCGCTTTCAAACTTGGCGCTCTGGGTTTCATCCCGAAAACGACCGGACGAGAGGTCATGCTCAACGCCATTGAGCTGGTGTTCTCCGGCGGCATTTACATTCCCTCGGAAATCCTGGAGGAAACACCGTCTCCGCGGCCTACAAATAAACCAACGACGCCCGACTTTCTTAAGGGCCTCGGATTGACCGATCGGCAGATCGAAGTGCTTGCGCTTCTGATGAAGGGACAAAGCAACAAGGTCATTGCCAAGACCCTCAACATGGCCGTGCCGACAGTGAAGAACCACATAACAGTCGTTCTCAAGACGCTCGGCGTAACAAGCCGCACCGAGGCAGTCATAAAAGTGGGAAAAATGGACTGGGAATCGCCCCCGAAATCCGGGTCATGAAGCCGACCGGGCATCTCTTCTGTCGACATGATCCATAAAGTGCTCGTGCATGACAGCGCGGAGCCGCATTGGGTCGACTGGCTTGTGCAGCAAAATGTATCCCCTGTCCTTGGCCTCACGCGCTGGTTCAGGTGCCGTATCGCCGCTGATGAGAATGGCAGGAATGGATGAACCAAACGCCGCATTGATTTGTTCAATGGCTCGGATCCCGGTCTTTCCGCTCGCAAGATGATAGTCCGAGATTATGAGATCGGGACGTTGTCGGCGCTCCGCAAGTCGGATAAGCGCCGCTTCGTCGGATCCGGTGGTAAGGACGGTGTATCCCCATCTGCCAAGCAATCCGCCAGTTCCCTCCTGCACGATTGGAGCATCGGTAATAACAAGAACGACCTTGCCTTCGACAGCAAAGGCCGCGGGGTGTGGCGAGTCGACGGAGTCGGTCGACCTGTCGCATTCATCGGCCATCGGAACCAGGATCGCGAATCGCGAACCACGGCCCACAGTCGAAGCTAAGTCGATTGGATGGTTGAGAAGCAGGCGAAGCCTGTCGACGATAGCCAAGCCGAGCCCCATGCTGCCGTGCCGGTTCCGGTCTCGAGCAGCAAGTTGAAAAAACTCGCCAAAGATGTTCTGCTTCTGATCCTCAGGAATGCCGGGACCACTATCCCATACTTCGATGCGCAACATCTGACCGCGTCGACGGCAGCCGACAATGATCCCGCCCCGCAATGTATAGCGCACCGCATTGGATACCAAATTGAGCAGTATGCGTTCGAGCAGCATGGCGTCGCTCCGCACCCAGGCGTCACTTCGCCTGACGCGCAGACGCAAGCCCGTTTCTCGCGTTGCCTGATCAAATGTCGTCTCAATTTTTTGCAACAGGCGCGCGATCGGGAATACAGTAATTGTGGGTATGAGTATCCCGGCATCGAGCCTGGACATATCCAGGAGCGAATTGAGCATTTCATCCATTTCCTTGCGCGTTGCATCGACCAGCTCGATCGTCCTTATCCTTTCCCCCGATCTGAGCGGTGTGCGCAGTTGGGCAATGAACAGGCCCAGCGCATGTAGTGGCTGCCGCAAATCGTGGCTTGCCATGGCAAGAAAGCGCGATTTTGCTGCATTGGCGAGCTCAAGCTCCTGCGTACGCTCCGCGACCTTCCGTTCGAGTTCGATCTGCGCGCGGCGCAGCCTTCCCTCCCCCTTCTTGCGGACCTCGACGTCGGCGCTCAGTAACAAGCTCGGAACCGTAACACTGATCAGGAACATCAACAGCAGCAGGAACGAAGCGTTGAGATCCGCGGTCGTGAAAGGGCCGCCGCCCGTGAGCGTCCCCCAAATGGTGATGCCGGCAAGCACCAGCGCAACCGTTGCGGTGTCACGCGGACCGCGGCGCAGCGCCGCCCACAACATCGGCAGGATCGCGAGAAAACCCAGCGGATCTCGGCTCGGCGTCTGCTTGATCAGCGGACTGTAAGCAATGAGTCCAACAACCGCCGCTGTTGCGAGCACGCCGACCGTCTCCAGAAATTCATTGCGGCTGAAAGTACGGTAGCGGCTTGATGCCCAAAGTACGAGAGCAGGGGCAATGACCAGCGCGCCGGTCACGTCTCCCAGCCACCACGTGACCCAGGCGTTCACGAAATCGGTCCGATCGACGTACCCGGCGGCCGCCAGGCTGGTCAGACCAATGCTCGCGCTGATCGGCGTCGCGATCACGATGCAGATCAAAGCAAACTTTGCGACAGAATCTGGTCTCGAAAACGTATTGCATCCGCTCGACCATCGATTGACCAGATAAGCGCCAACAACGGCCTCAAGAGTGTTGCCGGTCGCAATCGCAATTGCGGTGGCAACCGAGCCGGCCGTCGTCGCATTGGCGATCATTGCTGCAATAAAAATTGCGGGCCAGGTCCGATATCCCCACAACAGCACCGCCGCCAGCGCGACACCCGTCGGCGGCCAAATTGGCGTTGCACTGGGATTGATAGAGGCGAGGGCAAGGCCGCCTTTTGCGAGGACGTAATAGATCACGCCGATTGCGACCAGACCGCCGGCATAGCGAATGCCTCGGCGGAAATTTATCTCCGGCGCAAGTGATCGTAGATATGACATCGTCGACGCCCAGACTAGGCAGTTGCATCGTCCAGCACGGCTGACCTTTTGATCTCCTTGAAAAGATCAATGATCGCTGCTTACCCGTTTACCAGGCGGTTGATCGACACCACTCCGTCCGACCGTTGCGACAACGCAAACTCGACAGGATGCACTCAGATCGAATTGATCACTGCAGTCTGCTGACGGACGGAGAGACGGCGCGTGTTTGGTCACGAGGGCAAACTCTTTCGGAGCTCAGCGGCCTGTCGCTGATTCGGATACGAATCAAGGCCGCCCCCACAGCCCTGGTGGCCACCGCAATTGCCCTGCATAATCGCAAATCGGGTTCGTTGAGGAAACTACCCATTTCGAGTTAGCAGCACGCGCCCCCCCGCGAAATCAGGAATGGTTCGCCCGTGATCGGGCGAGCCTGACGGCCGCCAAGCTGGTCGAAGCCGCCCTGGACGAGTGCCTATGTCATCCGGTGTAGCGAGCAGAAGGCGCACTTCAACACGCTGCAACAGGTCGCAAGCCCGTGAGGGCAGCGTTCGTGGGACCTACACCACCGTCTTGTGCCGTTCGATACAGGTGCGCAGCACCTCGTCCATCGGCTTGTTCCACCAATCGTTGGAGAAGATTTCGATCTCCGAAAAGCCGGCAAAGCCCTGCGCTTCGACTGCGGCACGCACCGATTTGATGTCGATGACGCCGTCGCCCATCATGCCGCGGTCGTTGAGAATGTCCTTCGTTGGCACCAGCCAGTCGCAGACATGGAACGCGAGCAGGCGATCTTGGCCTGCGCGCGCGATCTGGCCCATCAGCTCCGGGTCCCACCAGATGTGATAGACGTCGAGCGCGACGCCGAGCATGCCGGTACGGGCAGGCTCGAGCCGGTCGCAGATGTCGAGCGCCTGCTTTGTTGTGTTCACGCAGGCACGGTCGGCCGCATAGGCCGGATGCAACGGCTCGATCGCCAGCGGCAGCTTTGCTTGTTTGGCGTAGTCGAGCATGTCGGCCAGCGCCTCCTCGACCTGCCCGCGCGCTCCCGCGATGTCCTTCGACGCCTCGCTGCCCGGCCGCGAATATTGCGGCAGGCCGCCGACGACGAGAACGATGCAGGGCGCGCCCAGCGCCTTGGCCTCATCGACACAGCGGCGATTGTCATCGCGCACCTCGCCTCGGCGTGACGCGTCCGAAGTGAACATGCCGCCGCGGCAATAGCCTGATAGCTCGAGACCGGCATCGCGCACCGCGCGCGCAGCGCGATCGAGCCCGACGGCGGCTACCTGATCGCGCCAGGGATCGATGGCGCGGATACCATGCTTTGCGCAGGCGTCGATGATCTCGACGAGATCACCCTGTTTGCGGACTGTCGCCGTGTTCAGCGACAGCCAGTGATGGTCAGACGAAAAATCGCGCATCAGGATTCGATACCGCGAGTAGCGAGCACGGTCTTCATCCGCTGCGTCGCGAGTTCGGGGTTGGCGAGCAGTCCGGCCTTGTCGGCGAGACGGAACAGCTCGGCCAGATGCAGCGTGGAGCGCGTGCTCTCCTGGCCGCCGACCATGGTGAAATGATCCTGGTGGCCGTTGAGATATGCCATGAACACCACGCCGGTCTTGTAGAAGCGCGTCGGCGCCCTGAAGATGTGGCGCGACAGCGGCACCGTCGGTCCCAGCACGTCGTGGAAGCCGGCTTCGTCGCCGGCAGCTAGCCGCGACAGCGCGTAAGATGCCGCCGGCGCGATCGCGTCAAAAATGCCGAGCAGCGCGTGCGAAAAGCCTTGGCTATCGCCAGCAATCAGCTCCGCGTAGTTGAAGTCGTCGCCGGTGTACATCTTGATGCGCTTGTCCAGGCGCCGGCGCATGTCGATCTCGCGCTGCTTGTCGAGCAGCGAGACCTTGACGCCGTCGATCTTCGCGGCATTGTTGTTGATGATGGCCACCGCGATATCCATCGCCTTGCCGAGATCCTTGGTGCCCCAGTATCCGGTCAGAGCAGGATCGAACATGTCGCCGAGCCAGTGGATGATCACGGGCTCACGGACCTGCGACAGCACGCGGTTGTAGACCTTGGCGTAGTCGTCGGCGCTGCGACCGAGTTTTGCGAGCGCACGCGAGGCCATCAGGATGATGCGGCCGCCGACCTTCTCGACCGCCGAGACCTGCTCCTCGTAGGCGCGGATGACGTCGTCGAGGTTTTTCGCGTCCTCGACCGCAAGATGATCGGTGCCGGCGCCGGAGAACACCAGTGCATTGCGCCGCTTGGCGGCGCCGACCGAGCGGGTGATCAGCTCCAGCGAGGTCGGCCAGTCCAGCCCCATGCCGCGCTGCGCGGTGTCCATGGCTTCGGCGACGCCGAGGCCGAGATCCCAGACGTGCTCGCGGAAGGCGATGGTCTTGTCCCAGTCGACGGCGGCAGAGAGCCAGGGATCGTTGTCGGCGAAGGGATCAACGACGGTGTGCACGGCGGAGAAGGCGATGCGGTTCAGTGGCCCCTCGAGCTTTGCGGGAAACGTGCGCGAGGCTGCAAGCCGGTAGGTCTCGATCGAACGATCGGCCTTCGGCAGCTTCAGCGACAATGACGGGATCGGCAGGACGGGTTTGTTCATGCGTCCCTCCTCAGACCTTGATCGGCGCAACGTCGATCCAGCGCCGCTCCTTCCAGCTCTTCAACGCGCATTCGGCGAGCTGCACGCCCTTGACCCCTTCGAGCAGCGTAAACTTGTAGGGCGCATCCTCGTAGACGTGGCGGATGAACATCTCCCATTGCTCCCTAAAGCCGTTGTCGTAGGTGACGTTGTCGGGCAGCTTCTGCCAGTCGCCGTAGAAATCGTGCAGCCGCTTCTCGTCGGGATTCCACACCGGCCGGGGCGTTGCCTGCCGCGCCTGGATCATGCAGTCGGTGAGACCCGCGACCGCCGAGCCGTGGGTCCCGTCGACCTGGAAGGTGACGAGGTCGTCGCGATAGACGCGCGTCACCCAGGACATGTTGATATGGGCAATGACGCCGCCCTCGAGCTGGAAGGTCGCGTAGGCGGAATCGTCCGCGGTCGCCTTGTACTTCTTGCCTTGCTCGTCGAATCGCTCGGGAATGTCGGTGTTGCCGATGCAGACCACGCTCTGGACGTTGCCAAACAGATTGTCGAGCACGTAGCGCCAGTGGCAGACCATGTCGAGGATGATGCCGCCGCCGTCCTCGTCGCGGTAGTTCCAGGACGGCCGCTGCGCTTCCTGCCAGCCGCCTTCGAACACCCAATAGCCGAACTCGCCGCGCACCGAGAGGATGCGGCCGAAGAAGCCGGAATCGCGCAGGAACGCGATCTTCTTCAGGCCGGGCAGGAACAGCTTGTCCTGCACCGTGCCGTGCTTGACGCCCTTGGAATTGGCGAGCTTCACGACCTCGAGCGCTTCTTCAAAGTTCGTCGCGATCGGCTTCTCGCAATAGACGTGCTTGCCGGCGTTGATGGCCTGAGTCAGCAGACCGGGCCGCGCCTGCGTGGTCGCGGCGTCAAAGAACATGGTGTCGTTCTTGTCGGCGAGAGCGGCGTCGAGGTCGGTGGTCCAGCGGGTGATGTTGTAGCGCTTGGCGAGAGCCTCGACCTTCTCGGCGCTGCGGCCGACCAGGATCGGATCGGGCATGATGCGGTCGCCGTTCTTCAGGCGAACGCCACCCTGCTCGCGGATCGCGACGATCGAGCGGATCAGATGCTGGTTGAGCCCCATGCGGCCGGTGACGCCGTTCATGATGAGGCCGAGGCGTTGGGTGGTCATGCCAGATACTCCTGAAGTGATTTTGGCTGTTCGAGCGGGCGGAGCGCCGACCAGTCCGGATGGACCGACGTCGCAAAGCCCGTTGCATGAAGCGATCCCGTCAGGAGATCGCCGTCGTGAATCGAGAGCCGGGTGCCGTGCCCGGCATCGGTGTAGAGATCGGGATGCGCGGCCGCGAAGGCCGCAGCTTCAATGGCCGGCGTCTCGCCAAAGCCGTCGACATAGTGATGGCCGTTGCGTTCGGCGTGGGTGACGCCAATGAAGGCGCCGAGCGCGAGGTCCTGCTGCACGGCAAGGCCGGACTGACAGGTCAAGTCCTCACCCGTGACGAAGAACCGTTCGCCGCCCGCGCTCCATTTGGCCGCGCGCGTTGCGTTGACGATGGACTTGTAGAGGCCTTTGCAGGACTTTGAGGAAATGCCGTGATAGCCGAGCGCACGCGCAGCTGGGAACGCATCGTAGGAATCATCGGCTTCGTCGATGATGAAGCCGCGTGCGGCGAGCGAGCCAAGCGGCGATTGCCGCGTGATATCGCGCGGCATCGGCTGCTCGACATAGAGCAGGCGCGACGCGATCGGCCGCAATGCAGCATCATGATCGAGCCGGTCCATCAGCACCTGCAGCGCGACAAGATCCGCGTACTGTTCGTTCGCGTCGAGCGTCACCTTGGTGTCACGATCGAGCGCATCGAGTTCCTTGCCGATCCGCGCCAGCCGTACCGCGTCGGCTGCGGGATCACCCGATAGCTTCAGCTTGAAATAACTCGCGCCGGCATTCTCGCGTGCATCGGCAACACCGCCCTCGCCTTCGACGGTATCGTCGAGCCCGACGGTATGCCTGATCGCCACGCGCGGCAGCGGCTTGCGGCCCAAGAGAAACGCGGTGATGTCCGCGTCCTTCAGGTCAGGCGAAAGCCGCGCGTCGATGCCGGCGACGTTGCCGGCCATCCCGTCGAAAAAGCTGATGTCGGCAGCGCGGAGCAGCGCATCGAGGATCGCCTTGTCGATCTCCGCGGGGCCATAGGCCGCTGCCAACGCCGGGATGTTCTTCTTCGCGCAGGTCGCGACCTGGGCACCGATGCACGAGGCATGCAGATCGAACGCCGTCAGGAATCCAGTCCGCGCAAGATATAGCCCGCGCGCGATCTCCAGCGAGCGCCGCAAGCCGTCGACCGTCTGCGCCGGCGACAACTCCGGCCGCTTGTCAAACCACTTTGGCACCAGCAGCTCGGCGCTGGCGCCGACCGCAACACCCCTGCCCTCGACCTCGATCTCAACCCGCACGAACAGCTGCGGTGTCGCATTGATGGTGATCGCGCCGAAGCGGAACGGCCGCGCGAACTGCACGGGACGTTCGAAGAAGGCGATATCTCGCAGCTTCAGGCGGGGTGACATGATTTTAATCCAATGCACCTTGCGAGAAGAAATGCTTGCGGATGCGTTGCACGAGCTCGGTAAACACCGGATCGGCCATCACGTCGAGCGAGCGCGGGCGCGGCAGCGGCACGTCGTAGATCGCGGCGACCGCGCCGGGCCGCTCGGTCATGACCAGCACGCGGTCGGCGAGGAACACGGCCTCTGGGATCGAATGCGTGATCAGGAGCACCGTCTTCTTCGTTTCGCGCTGGATTCGCATCAGTTCGACATTCATGCGTTCGCGTGTCAGCGCGTCGAGCGCGCCGAACGGCTCGTCCATCAGCATGATTTTTGGATCATGCACGAGGGCACGGCAGATCGAGGCGCGCTGCTGCATGCCGCCGGAGAGCTGCCACGGCAGCTTCTTCTCGAAGCCTTCGAGCCCGACCATCTTCAACAGCGCCTTGGCGCGTTCGAGATAGGTTTGCCGCGGCAGCCGCTTCATGTCGATCGGCAACATCACGTTGGAGAGGATGTTGCGCCATGGCAGCAGCAGCGCGTTCTGGAACACGATGCCGACATTGCCGTGCGGCGTCGTGACCTTCTCACCCTCGACCAGGATGTCGCCTGTGGTCGGCGGCAGCAGCCCGGAGATCAGCTTGAGCAGCGTGGACTTGCCGCAGCCGGACGGACCAACCACGACGAAGAACTCGCCCTCGTTGATGTGAAAATCGAGCGGACGCAGCGACGGCACATCGCCGTCGCGCGTCCGGTAAGTCTTGGACACGCCGGACAGATTGATGCCCGACGCATCGCCGGCCGCCCGGTCGCTCACCAGTCTCAGGTGTGCGGCCGGCTGCACGGTGTCACTCACGACTGTCGCAGGTTTCACGAGCCACTCTTCGGCAGATAGTCGTTGGTGTAGAAGGCCTTCGGGTTATCCTTGGCCTTGGCATCGAGCCCGCCATATTCGACCATCAGATTGACGCTGTCGGTCATGTTCTGGTCGGTGACCTGGAACGGCCGCTTGGCCTTGGTCTCCGCGGTCCGGTAGAGCGGAATGGTCAGCTCAAAGCCTTGGGTCAGCGTGTCGATCTTGCCGCCCTTGGGGTTGGCATCGAGGATCGACTGCGCCGCCGCCTTCGGCTCCTTCTCGGCGGCTTCCACCGCCTTGGTCGTCGCCGACATGAAGCGGCGGACGAGGTCGGCATTGGCCTTCACATAGTCGGAATTGGCGATGATGCCTGACGAAACCATGTTGATGCCGTAGTCGGCAAACTTGATCGGATAGACGTCCTTGCCGGTGGCGTCCTTGATCTTCATCGACTGGTCCATGACGTAGCCGAGCAGCAAATCAGCCTGGCCGTTGATGACGGCGTTGAGTTTTGTTTGGCCGTCGCCGGCAACGGTGGTGAAGTCGCTTTCCTTCAGGCCGGTCTTCTTCAGGAACAGCGGCCAGATCTGGGTCATGGAATCGGCCGGCGTAATCGCCACCGTCTTGCCCTTGATGTCCTCGGGCTTCTTGATGTTCTTGTCGACAAAACCCATCGCGGACATCGGCGAGGTCTGGAGCAGCACGCCGGTCGCAACCACGGGCGCGCCTTTGATCGCGGCGCGCATCATCGTGGGAACGTCGACATAGCCGAAATCGGCGGTCTTGGCGGCGACGGCCTGCGTGGTTGCGGCCGAGCCGCGGCCTTCCTGGATTTCGAGGTCGATACCTTCGGCCGCATAAATGCCCTTGGCCTTGCCGTAATAGAACGGCGCGTGCTCGCCATAGACATACCAGTTCAGCATCAGCACGACCTTGTCCGCCGCCTGCGCCGGCATCGCCGCAAACACCATCAGCGCCGCCGAGACAGCTCCTATCCACCGCTTCATCGTCACTCTCCCTTGTCGTTGTGTTTCGGCCGTTGGTGGCCGTTGCGTGAAGTTAAGAGGCGAAAATCACGTCTTCGCGCTGGCTGACATGCCAGGGAATGACCAGCTTCTCGATCCGGTCGACGATCCAGAACAGGATGACGCCGAGCAGGGCGAGAATGACGAGCGCTGCGAACATCGTCGGCAGGTCGAACGTGCCGATCGAGCGCTGCATAACGTAGCCGATGCCGGAGTTGGAGCCGACGAACTCGCCGACGACGGCGCCGACCACGGCGAGCGTCACCGACACTTTGAGACCGGAGAAGATCGCCGGCAGCGCATGCGGCAGGTTCACTGCGCAAAACACCTGGAAGCGGCTGCCCTGCATGGCGCGGGCGAGATCGACCATGTCGGGGTCGACCGACTTGAAACCCTGCACGGCGGAGACCACGACCGGGAAGAAGCCGAGCAGGAACGCCGAGATCACTTTTGGAATGATGCCGAAGCCGAACCACACCACGAACAGCGGCGCGATCGCGATCTTCGGCACGGACTGGGAGAACACCAGCAGCGGATAGACATAGCTTTCCACCGTCTTCGAGCCCGCGATCAGCATCGCGACGGGAATGCCGAACAGCGCCGAGAGCATAAAGCCGCAGACGGTCGCATAGGTGGTCGGCCAGGATTGGCGCAGCAGTTCCGGCCAATCGGTGCGCAACACGGCGATTACATCGCCCGGCGACGGGATCTGATAGGCGGGAATTTTGAACAGCCGGATCGCGAGATCCCAGGCCACGACGATGAAGACCAGGAACAAGAACGGCCGAACCCAGGCCGCGTTCAGCATCTTGGATACCGCACTTTGCGGCTTCGGTTCGGCCAATTTTCACTCCCGGCATTCTTCTTGGTTCTGGGGAGAAATTAACCCGTTGGATAAATACTGTCCAGAGGATTTCCTGTGACGTTTTGCGTGGGTTCCGGGGCGAATTGGTTGCGAGGTCCGTGCCCCGGACGCAGCGCAGCGCCCTTGCGGTGCGCTGCAGAGCCGGGGCCCACTTAACGGCAGAGAACGCGGCTACTGGGTCCCGGTTCTGCGCAGCGTCACTTCGTGCCGCGGCGCGCCCGGGACACGAGACTGCTGCTTCGGCATCCACCTGCCTCCCGCCTCGTTCGCTCCACGCGGGCGATAGACTACGCCGTCTGCGCCACCGCGCTACGCGACTTCGGCGCCTTCGCGATCGCGAACAGCTCCGTCGACCGCCCCGTCAGCGCGGCGAGCACGAGGCCCGCCATGTGCGAAAGCCGCTCGTCCTTGGCTTTCTTGTCCAAGAGATCGCGGCCGAAGATCACGCTGAGCGTCGCGGAGTTGGAGAGATAGAAGAAGCTAAGCGCCGCGATCGAGATGTAGAGCTGCACCGGATCGACCGCGACCTGGAAGTCGCCGCTGTCGACGCCGCGCCGGACCACGGTGCGGATCATCTCGACGAAGGGCGAGTGCATCGACTTGACCTTGGTCGATTTCTTCAGGTGTTTTGCGCGCGCGAGGTTCTCGGTCTGGAGTAGCGACAGGAACTCGGGATTGCGCAGGAAGTAATTCCAGGTGAACTCGATCAGGCGGCGGATCGCCTCGGGCGGATCGAGATGTTCGAGATCGAGCCCACGCTCCTCGCTGCGGATCTTGTCATAGGCGCCTTCGAGCACCGCCAGATACAGCTCGTCCTTGTTGCCGACGTGGTAGTACAGCATGCGCTTGTTGGCGCCGGCCTTGGCCGCGATGCGATCGACGCGGGCGCCGGCGAGCCCGTGGGTGGAGAATTCCTGCTTGGCGGCTTCGAGAATGCGCAGCCGCATCCCTTCGGGATCGCGCTGCCATTTCAGAGTTCGCTTTGCCTGTGCCTTCGCCAAACCGGATGCTCGCTGTTGCTCGTCCACATCGCATTTATCATGCACACTGCCCGCCGCATAGTTTCGTCATTGCGAGGAGCCCCTGCGACGAAGCAATCCAGGCTTCCGCCGTTGAGGGATTCTGGATTGCTTCACTTCGCTCGCAATGACGCCTGGAGAGAACGGCGGTTATTCCACCGGCTTCGGCGAGCGCTCCAGCAGCACCGTCTGGATGCCGCAGGTGCCGTTCCGCACCGTCATGATCCGCGTGCCGGGCTTGCGGCCGTTGCGCACTTCGGTGACGTCGAGGCCATTGGCGATCAGGCGGGCGCGGGTGGCGTCGATGTCGGCGACGCGCCAGCTCAGGCCCCAGAGACGGTCATGCGCGGCGTCGCCGCCCGCCACGGGACGGCGCACCACCTCGACGATCAGGTCGCCGCAGCGGAAGAACATCAGCTGGCCCCAATCCTGGTGCGAGCGGTCGAGCGCGAGATCAAGCCCGAGCCGCGCACCGTAGAGTGCGGCGGCGCGCTCGGAATCCTCGGTGGTGATCACGACATGGTCGAGCGCATCGATTGGCGCGATCTCGGTCGCGACCGATTTGGGGCGCTCCTCCGCAAGCTCGAGGAAGAACATGCGCACGCCCCGCGTAAGTTCGGTGGCCGCGCGCGTGCGCTTCCAGTGCAGCACGGCGTCGGTCGCAGCATCGCTGCTTTCGACCTCGGCCACCGGATCGGGCTTGAGCGCCACCCGCTCCAGCCGCCGGTGCATCTTGCCCATGTCTGCGACACGAAAGCACAGGCTGGCGAGCACGCCCTCGCGGTCGTCGAGCAGCGCCCGCATCCGGTCGGCGGCCACGCTGAAGCCGCTCGGCGCCATCAGCTCGATCGTCATGTTCTCGAGCGTGAACAGCACCCGGTCGGCGCCCTCGCCGGAATTCTGCCAGGCCGGCGCCCGCCCCAGCAGCGTCTGATAGGCCGCCCTGGCCGCACCGATGTCCTGAACCAGAGCGACGACGTGATCGAGGCCGGTGATCATTCTTGCTCCCTCCGACAGGTGCGGAACCGAAACGCCCGTTGGTCGTTGGCCGCGCCCCGGGGGCACAGCTCGCCCTGCCACGGTCGTATTCCGGCCCCCGACGCACCTCAAGCGGCTATGGCCATGGCTTTGCGAATATTTTTGGCGTTTCTCCCGCGGAAGCGGTGCTAAGGTAAGCGGCCGGCCGGGACCACAAAGCGCATCACGGACAACCAATGCAGGCTCTCTTTATCGGACAGACCTATATCGACGTCGTCTTCATCACCGACCACATGCCGACCGGCGACGAGAAGCACGTGGCTACCGACTACGCGGTCTCTTTCGGCGGCAATGCGGTCACGGCGGCATTCTGCTGCGCCAAGCTCGGCATTGTGCCCGACCTCATCGCCACCGCAGCCAATGACTGGCTGGGGCGCATGTTCCAGGACATGTGCGCGAAATACGCCATCTCGCTGCACGGGCGGAAGGTGAACCAGTCGTCGCTGTCCTTCATCATGCCCAAGGACGGCAAGCGCGCCATCGTCCGCTGCCGCGACGACGAGCACATCCATCCGTTCCCGATGCTCAATCTCGGCGGCTGCCGCGCGCTGCATATCGACGGCCACCAGCCGGACGCCGCGATCCACTACGCAAAAGTCTGCCGCGAGGCCGGCATCCTGACCTCGTTAGACGGCGGCGGCCTGCGCACCAACACGCATGAGCTGCTGGAATATATCGACGTCGCGATCGTCGCCGAGCGGCTGTGCGAGCAGATGGATCTCACGCCGGAAAAGATGCTCGATTACCTCAAGGGCCGCGGCTGCAAGATCGGCGGTATCACCATGGGTGAGAAGGGCCTGCTCTGGTACAACGAGACGGGCACGGTCGAGACCATGCCGGCGATGCCGATCCCGCGCGAGCGCGTGATCGACACCAATGGCGCCGGCGACGTCTTCCACGGCGCTTACGTCTATTCGTATCTGGCCCATCCCGGCAAAAGCTGGCGCGAGCATTTTGATTTTGCCCGCGCCGCCTCGACCTTCAAGATCCAGCGGCTCGGCAACGAAGCCGGGCTGCCGACCCTTGTGGACATCGCCAAAGTCAGGCACGAGTTCGAAGTCAGGGTTTAGGCTTCGAAAGGGCATATCATGGGGCGCGTCTTCATCGCCGGCAGCATCAACATGGATGTGGTGGCGACGGCCGATCGCCACCCCAGGGTCGGCGAGACCGTCGCGGGCAAGCAGGTGCTGTATTTCCCGGGCGGCAAGGGCGCGAACCAGGCGGTCGCGGCCGCGCGGTTGGGTGCGAAGACCACGCTGATCGGGCGGCTCGGCAAGGATGCATTCGGCGCTGAGCTGAGGACGTTCCTCGGCGCGCAGGGGGTTGATCTCGGCTCCGTCCGCGAGGCCGACACGCACAGCGGCACCGCGATCATCACCGTCGCCGAATCGGACAACACCATCGTCGTCATCCCCGGCAGCAACGAGCTGGTCAGCGTGGATGACGTCGCGAACGTTCCGCTCGCAAAGGGCGATGTCGCCGTCAGCCAGTTCGAGATTCCTCTGCCGACGATTGCCGCGTTCTTTACGCGGGCGCGCGAGGCAGGGGCGACGACACTGCTCAACCCGGCACCGGCGCAAAAAATGTCCGGCGAGCTGCTCGCGCTGGTCGACATCCTCGTGCTGAACGAGACCGAGCTCGGCTTCCTCGCAGGCGTGGAGCTTTCGGACAGCGACGAGGCCGCGCGGATCATCGACGTGGCGCGGGGGCTTCAGGCTCGCGCCGACCAGACCATCTGCATCACGCTTGGCAAGCGCGGCGTGCTGACGCTCGCTGCCAGCGAAGAGTTTGCGGTGCAGGGGCGCGCCGTGAAGGCGGTCGACACCACAGGCGCCGGCGATTGTTTTGTGGGCGCGCTCGCCTCGCAGCTGGCCGATGGCGTCGCGTTGCGCACCGCCCTCGCCTTCGCCAACGCCGCCGCCTCGATCAGCGTCCAGCGCATGGGCGCAGGGCCGTCGATGCCGACGGCAAAGGAAGTGGCCGCGGTACTATAAGACGGAGCTGCTTTCTTCACCTCACCCCGCTTGCGGGGGGAGGTCGGATTGCATCGAAGATGCAATCCGGGTGGGGGGAGTCTCCGCGAATCCAACTCTCACCATCCCCGTGGAGAGTCCCCCTCACCCCGACCCTCTCCCCGCAAGCGGGGCGAGGGAGAAGAGATCACGCCAGCGCGCCCTTCAGGTCAAAGCTTTCGTCCATCGCCTGCTCCGGCGTGATCGAGCGGTCCATGCCGAACAGGCGGCGGCCGAACATGTGGTCGCCGGCGCGGTTGACCGACTCGATGCCGAGCAGTTCGTCGCCCTTGTAACAGAACACCGAGAAAGCTTTCTTCGCGGGATCGCCGCGCAGCACGACGCGGTCGTAGCCGGTGGTGAGCCCGGCCATCTGGAGCTTGTCGTCGCCCTGGTCGCTCCAGAACCAGGGATGGCCGTCGTAGGGCTTTTTGTCGCCGGTCAGCCGGGCGGCGAGGCAGCGGGCGTGATCGGTGGCGTTCTGCACCGATTCCAGCCGCAGCGATCCGCCGAAGCGCGGGCTGGCGAACAGCGCACAGTCGCCGATCGCCGAAATGTCAGGATCGGTCGTCGAGAGATACTCATCGACGATGATGCCGGCGGCAACCGACAGCCCCGCCTCGGCCGCCAGCTCGATGTTCGGCAGCACGCCGACGCCGACCACGACGAGGTCAGCCGGCAGATGCCGTCCGTCGCTCAAGGAGACACCGGTGACCTTGCCGCCCTCAGCCTCGATCGAGGTTGCCTGCACACCGAGGTGAATGCGGATGCCGGCCTCGCGGTGCCGCGCCTGGAAATACTCCGACACCTCCGCCGTCACCGCGCGCGCCATCACGCGGGGCGCGAGCTCGAGCACGTCGACCTCAAGGCCCTTGATCCGCGCGGTGGCTGCGAATTCGAGACCGATAAAGCCGGCGCCGATCACCACGACGCGCGTCTTCGACGGCATGATTTTTCGTAGCGCCTCGCTGTCGTCGAGGATGCGCAGATATTTCACGTCGGGCAGATTGGCATTGGGCAGATCGAGCAGCCGGTTGCGCGCCCCGGTCGCCAGCACGAGGTGGCCGTAGGGAAGCATCTCGCCGGAGGCGAGGAGCACCTTGCGCCCCGCGCGATCGATCGACACGGCACGGCCCGCGATCAGCTCGATGGTCTGGTCGTGGTAGAACTTTTCGGGCCGGAACATCAGGCTCTCCGGCCCGGCGGAACCCTTGATGTACGCCTTGGACAGCGGCGGCCGCTGATAGGGCAGATGCGCCTCGTCATTGATCAGGCAAATGCGGCCTGAAAAGCCCGCCTGACGCAGGGATGCCGCGACCTGGTAGCCAGCATGACCGGCACCGACGATGATCACCGGACCGTCACTCATTGGAACAGACCACTTCCGGAGACACGAGCGTCACCCATGTCGTCTCCTCTCTCGCTGATTCTGGCTTGGCTTGCCCTGGGAGGAGCCGGCGCTCGTGTCCGTCCCTCAACCAAGGCCGCCCATTTGAGCCTATCGTTCCGGCTTGCGCAAGGGAGGTCAGCGGGGATTGTCACCCCTCGCCTTCTGCGATTTAGTCGCACGATCGACCTCTTGCCGGGGATTACTCAGATGCCAGCTCCCGTCTCCCAGCCCGATGATCCCGCCCTGCTGCGGATCGACGGCCCGATCGCGACCATCACGCTCAATCGCCCCGCCGCGTTCAACTCGATCGACCTTGCGATCGCGCAAAAGCTCGAGCAGCTCGCGTCCTACATCGAAGGCGATGACGCCATCAGGGTCGTGGTGCTCGAAGGCGAAGGCCGCGCCTTCTCGGCCGGCGGCGATCTGCAGACGATCGGTGCAGCGGCCGAGGCCAACACGGTGACGCCTGTCGTCGGCGAACTCCTGAAGCACTATCATTCCTTCATCGAGATCATCCGGCGGATGCCGAAGATTTCATTGTCCAGCGTGCACGGCTCGGCGGCCGGCGCCGGCATGGGCCTCGCCTTCGTCACCGATCTCTGCATCGCCGCTGATGACGCCAAGTTCACGCCGGCCTATGCCAAGATTGGCGTGTCGCCGGATGGCGGCTCGACGGTCGGGATCGTCGGCACGGTCGGCTCGCGGCGCGCGCTGCAGATTTTCCTGGCCGAGGACAGCTTTACAGCGCAGCAGGCCCATGAATGGGGCCTTGTCGCCAAGACCGTTCCTGCGACGGAGCTGAAGGCGGCCGCGCGACAACTCGCCGAGCGGCTGGCACAGAACCCGCCGGCCGCGATATCAGGCACCAAGTCGCTGGTCTACCAGGCTGCGACCACGCCCGTAAAACAGCAACTCGATGCCGAGGAGCACAAGATCATCATGGCGATGAACACGGAGGAGTTTCGCCTCGCCGTGAAGAAGTTCACGAGCAAGTCGAAGTGACCCCCGCGCGCTCCTTCTGCGGCCTGCGCCACGGCGCCACCGACTGGAACAGGCAGGGACTTTTCCAGGGCCGGACCGACAACCCTCTGAACGAGGACGGTCTGCGGCAGGCGCACGAGGCCGCGGACATGTTGCGCGGCATCGGCGTCAACCGCATCGTCGCAAGCCCACTGGTGCGCGCGGCGCGAACGGCCGAGATCATCGCGGACGCGATCTCCGCGCCGCTCACGATCGACGCCGGCATCATCGAATTCGATTTCGGAAGCTTTGAGGGCCTCCCGGTCCGGGATCTCATGGTCAAGCATGGCGTCAATTCGGCAACGGGCCTCGTCTCGATCCTGCCCGCCGACGGCGAGAACTGGGACGCCATGACTGAGCGATCACTGCGCTGCGTCTCGCTCTGGCTGGACCGGCATCCCGGCGACCACATCCTGTTCGTCTGCCATGACGCGGTGATGCAGGGGATGGCCAACGCGCTGTGCGGCAGCTACTTCAAGAACAGCCACGGCACGCCGTTTCGCTACGTCTGCGACGCGCCGCAATGGCGCGTGGAGCAGGTCATTACTTAGGACGTTCACTTGGGGCAGATGTAGCCCGTCCCCGCCGGCGACTTGAAGCAGCCGACCGATTCCGGCAGCACCTTCTGCGGCAGCCACAGCACCACACTCGGGAAGTAGATCGCAAACGCGATGGTGGCGAAGAACACGACGTAGATCGGCAGTGCCGCGCGCAGCGCCTTGGCAAAACTGACTCCGACGAACTTGGACGCCATCAGCAATACCAGCCCATAGGGCGGCGTGATCAGGCCGAAGGCGAGCGTGGCGATCAGCACCACGCCCATGTGCACGCCGTTGATGTCGCCGGCTTCCGTGAGCGTGTTGACCAGCGGCATGAAGATGATGATGGTCGGCACCGGCTCGATGAAGTCGCCGACCACGGTGAACAGCAGCACCATCAACAGCATGATCAGATGCGGATCATTGCCCGCGATGGAGGTGATCATGTCGGCGATGTAGCTGGCGCCGCGCAGATAGGCGAGCATCCAGCCAAAGGCATTGGCGGCGCCGATGGTGATCAGCGGCAGCGAGAAGATCAGGCCGGCGAGGCAGAAATCGAACGGAATCTTTCTGATATGGCCGCGGTTGAGCGCGGGGATCACGACCAGGATGATCCAGACCACGGCGACGACGCCGGCTTCCGTCGGCGTGAACCACCCGGTCAAAATGCCCCCTAACAGGATGACCGGGATCATCAGCGGCAGGGCTGCGTCGCCCGCCGCGAACACCACCTGCCGCAGCGGGGCGCGCGGCTTGCGCAGGCCCGAAGGGCCGAAGAAATAGCAGTAGATCATCAGGCCGAAGCCGATCATCAGGCCCGGCACGACGCCTGCCATGAACAGGCCGGCGATCGAGACGTTGCCGACGGCGCCATAGACCACGGCCGTGATGCTCGGCGGCACCAGCGCCGCGATGGTCGAGGCCGATGCGATGATGGCAGCAATGAAGGCGGGCTCGTAGCCCTCGCGCTTCATCGGGCCGCCCAGCGCGCGGCTCATCACGGCGACATCGGCCGTGGTCGAGCCCGACATCTCCGAGAAGAACATGCTGAAGACGACCACGACCTGCGACAGCCCGCCCCTGATGTGCCCGACCAGCGACACCGAGAGATTGGCTATTCGCACCACCACATTCGCCGAGCTCATGAGCTCGCCGACCAGCAGGAAGAACGGGATCGCCAGCAGCGCCTCGGAATCGACGCCGTCAAAGATCTTCTGGATGATCGCGGCGAGCGAAACGTCGGACAGGAGCGCGCCGATGAAAACGCCGGCCATCAGAGAGAACGGCACGGGCACGCCGAGATAGCCGAACGACAGGAAGCAGATCGACATCAACGCCAGGACAATGGGTGCGCTCACGGCTGCGCCCTCACTTGCGCTTCGGTGACGACGGGGGACGTGTCCTCCTCAGGCGGCTCGGGATGGTCAAAACCGTTGCGCAGGCCGTTGACGAGTTGCTCGATGGTGAAGAGGCCGATCAGCACGCCCGACAGCGGGATGATCGCGTAGAGCGACGCGATCGGCGTGCCCGAGGGCAGGCGGAAACTGCCGAAGCCGCGCAGATAATTCTGGTAGCCGTACCAGATCAGGCAGAAGGCGACGCCGAGCACGACCATGCGGATGATGACCTCGACGATCACCCGCGGCGTGCCGTGCATCGCCTCCGAGATCGCGGTGAGATAGAGATGATCGTTGCGCCGGGTCGCGGCTGCCGTGCCGACGAAGATCGCGTAGATGAACAATGTCGAGGTGACCTCCTGAAGCCACAGCCAGGGATGGCCAATGGTGCGGGTGACGATGTCGGCGGTCACCGACAGCGAGAAGCCGAAGCAGAGCACGCCGCACAGGATCATCAGCGCAAGCTCGAGCCAGTCGAGCCAGCGCCATTTCAGGTGGCGCTGGCGCTGAACGAGCAGTTTGTCGGCGATGGGCATTGTTGCTCCCGGCTGCGAGTTGGCTTCACCTCTCCCGCTTGCGGGAGAGGCATAGGCCGCCTTCGGCGGCCGTTCCTTTAAGAGACGCCGAGGCGGAGCCGCGGCTATGGCGAAGCGACGCGGGTGAGGGTTCTTTCCTCTGGGGAAGTATCCCATTGCGGAGAGACCCTCTCCCCTGCCCTCTCCCGCAAGCGGGAGAGGGAGCGCACCGTCTTCCGGCAAGCGCCTTAATTGATCGCCCGGATCAAATTCTTGATCTTCTCGGCATGCGGGCCGAGATCCTTGGCGAGCTTGTCGAGATAGGGATCGGCGATCGCCGTAAAACTCTTCTTGTCGACGTTGTCGACGATCTTCACACCGATCTTCTTCAGCTTCTCGGCCGCGGCCCGCTCCAGGTCGAACGCCTTCGCAGGCTCCTTCGAGCTGATCTCGTTGGCCGCGGTCTGCACCCAGCCCTTCTGCTCGGCCGATAGGCTCTGCCAGAGCTTGTCGGAGATGAACACCAGCGCGTTGTTGGCCTCGTGCTCGGTGATGTTCAGGACAGGGGCGACCTCGTAGTGCTTGTTGACGAGGTAGACGTTGATGCTGTTCTCGGCGACGTCGACCACGCCGGTTTGCAGGCTCGTGTAGACGCTGCCGAACGGCATGTGCACGGTCTGGGCGCCATAGGCGGGGAACATGGTGTCCTCGGTCGCGGTCGCCTGCACGCGGATCTTCAGGCCCTTGATGTCACCGACATTGTGGATCTCCCGCTTCGAGTACATGTGGCGCACGCCTTGCGATCCCGTTGCGATCACATGCAGGCCCTGCGTGGTCTCGTCGATCAGGGTCTTGAGGGCTTCGAACACTTTTGGATCGGCCAACCCCTTGACCACGTGGTTCTCGTCGCGGAACAGGAAGTGCAAGGACATCACGCCGGCCTGCGGCGAGATGGTTGCGGTGTTGGCGGAGGAAATGATGGCGAACTCGACATCGCCGGCCTTCACGAGCTGGAGCACCTGCGGCTCCTGCCCGAGCTGCGCGCCGGGATATTGATCGATGATCATGGTGCCCTTGCTCAATTCCTTGAGCTTGTCGGCAAAGAGGTCGCCCGCGATGGAATAGCCGGTGTTGCGCGGCTGGTCGTAGGCGAAGCGATAATGCTTCACCTCCTGTGCCCCGGCCCCAGTGACGAAAAGTGCGGCGGCAATAGCCACCAACCCACGCATGGATCGTGCAATCATCGTTTCCCCCTGTTTTTGTCGCCCGCCGCTTGTGCGGTCTGAGCGCTAGTTGGTTGTCAGCCCTTACTCAGTCTTCTTCCCAGTCCTCTGCATGAAATCGAAGTCGCATCCCTCGTCGGCCTGCATGATGGTCTCGTTGAACAGCCAGGCATAGCCGCGCCGCGTCTCCTCAGGCGCAGCAGCCGGCTTGAATCCGGCACGGCGCCGTTCGAGTTCGGCAGCATCGACCAAGAGCTCGATGCTGCGCTTGGCCACATCAAGGCTGATCATATCGCCGTTCTTGACCAGCGCCAGCGGGCCGCCGACGGCGGATTCCGGCGTGATGTGGAGAACGATGGTGCCGAACGCGGTACCGCTCATGCGCGCATCGGAAATGCGCACCATGTCCTTGGTGCCGCCGCGCGCCAGCTTCTTCGGGATCGGCAGATAGCCGGCCTCGGGCATGCCCGGCGCGCCCTTCGGGCCCGCGTTGCGCAGCACCAGCACGTCGTCGGCGGTGACGTCGAGCTCGGGATCGTCGACCCGCAAGGTCATGTCCTCGACGGATTCGAACACCACTGCACGCCCGGTGTGCTGCAACAGTTTTGGGCTCGCGGCTGACTGCTTGATGACGGCACCACGCGGAGCGAGATTGCCGTGCAGGACGGCGAGGCCACCTTCCTTCTTGATCGGATTGCTGCGCGGACGGATGGCGTCCTGGCCGGGCACGTCTTCCGCGTTTGCCACGACATCGCGCAGGCTCTCACCGGAGATGGTCTTGGCGTCGAGATCGACGAGGTCGCCGAGCTGCGCCAAAAGTTTCGGCACGCCACCGGCGTGATGGAAATGCTCCATGTAGTGCTCGCCGGACGGCTTGAGATCGACCAGCACCGGCACCTCGCGGCCGATCTGGTCGAACACTCCGAGATCGAGCCGATGCGGCGAGCGATGCGCCATCGCGGTCAAATGGATCAGGCCGTTGGTCGAACCGCCGATCGCCTGAAGCACGACCTGCGCGTTCTTGAAGGAGGCCGGCGTCAAGAATTCGCTCGGCTTCGGCCCCTTGGTCTTGGCCATCTCGGCCGCAACCCGGCCGCTCGCTTCCGCCAAACGAAATCTTTCGGCATGCGGCGCCGGAATCGTCGCGCTCATCGGCAGCGACAGGCCCATCGCTTCGATCATGCAGGCCATGGTCGAGGCCGTGCCCATCACCATGCAGGTGCCGACGGACGGCGCGAGGCGGCCGTTCACCGCCTCGATCTCGACATCGTCGATCTCGCCGGCGCGATACTTGCCCCAGAGACGGCGGCAGTCGGTGCAGGCGCCGAGCACCTCGCCCTTGTGATGGCCGACAACCATCGGCCCCACGGGGATGACCACGGTCGGCAAATCGGCACTGATCGCGGCCATCACCTGCGCCGGCAGCGTCTTGTCGCAGCCGCCGATCACGATCACCGAATCCATCGGCTGAGCCCGGATCATCTCCTCGGTGTCCATCGCCATCAGATTGCGCAGATACATCGAGGTCGGATGCGCAAAGCTCTCGGCGATCGAGATGGTCGGGAACACGAACGGCATCGCACCCGACAGCATCACGCCGCGCTTGGCGGCCTCGATGATCTGAGGAACGTTGCCGTGGCAGGGATTGTAATCGCTGTAGGTGTTGGTGATGCCGACGATCGGGCGCTCCAGCGCGTCGTCGGAATAGCCCATGGCCTTGATGAACGCCTTGCGCAGGAACAGCGAGAAGCCGGCATCGCCATAGCTCGTCAGACCCTTGCGCAACCCACTCGTCATCATGCCACTCCTTCCAGCTTACCATTGTGGTACAGCCTGCCCCCTGATTGTCAATAAGATAGGGCTAAATCGTCGCCCTTTCTGCTTCTGACGGCGCTTGCTGACACAAATTATTGACAATCGAGGCTCTCCCTGCTCCACAAGACGGACCGGCGAGGCGCGCCGGAGGCTGAGGGCATGTCCGACATTCGCACCGCAGACGTCCTACCGGTCCGCCGCGACGATCCGGACGATGTCGTCGCGCGGCTGGAAGAAGACATCATCTTCGGCCGCCTGCCGCCGGGCGCGCGCCTGACCGAAGACGCGCTGATGTCGCGCTACGGCACCTCCAGGCACTTCGTGCGCCAGGCGCTGGTGGACGCGGAGCGGCGCGGCATCGTCCGCCGCGAGAAGAATGTCGGCGCCACCGTGCGGTTCTATTCGGCCGACGAGGTCCGGCAGATCTACGAGGTGCGGGAGATGCTGACGCGGCAAGCCGCGCTGATGATCCCCCTGCCCGCGCCGCAAAGCCTGATCGACGAGCTCTCCGCCTTGCAACGCGAGTATTGCGCGAAGGCTGATATCCGCGACCTGCGCGGCATCCACGAAGCCAATGACGCCTTTCACGTCGCGCTGTTCTCGGCGTGCGGCAATCCCTATCTGGTCCGCTCGCTCCAGGACTATATGAGCCTGACGCTGCCGATGCGCGCAAAGAACCTCGCCGACCGCGACGGGCTCGCGCAGTCGCGCCGCCAGCACGAACTGATGATCGAGCTGCTGAAGGGCCGCGACAGCTGGGCGCTGGCGCAGCTGTGTGTGGATCATATGCAGTTCAGCAAGGAGGATTATCTCAAGCGCATCGGCGACGGCTAGCGAACGTTCCTTCGCCTCCGCGAACCGCAGCCGCACCGCCTCAGCACATCATTGCGAGGAGCCTTTGCGACGAAGCAATCCAGACCGCCTCCGCGGAGGGTTTCTGGATTGCTTCGCTGCGCTCGCAATGACGAGTGGCGCCAGCGCGCGCTTATCAATACCGCCTCAGCAGGCCGCGATCCACGCTGGCATCGCCATAGTCGGCGCAGGCCCTCTTCGGATTTCTGATCAACTCCGCCCGGACGCGCCTGAACGTTTTGCCCGCCGCCTCGGACACTTCAGGGCGGAATTTACCGGGATCGTAGCTCTCGCCATCGCTGGCCTTGATGGCCGCAGCATAGGCGTCGATCATGGCCATCGCGGCCTCAGGGCTGCCGAGCAGCCGGGCGCCGCGTTGAACGCCGCCGGCACCATCGACCTCGTAACCATCGCATCGTTGCTCCAGCACCACGGATGCGGTGACGAGCTGGTCGAGGAACGTCGCCTCGGCGTCGCTCAGTGATGCAGCTCGCGCCGGTCCTGACATCGCTCCCAGCACGATCGTCGCGAGCATGGCGACGGCTGACAATTTGAAATTCATTGTCGTGGCTCTCGAATTGCGATCGCACAGATCGAGAGCCAGATGACGCCCAGGGCGACGTTGATCTACATCAATAGGAGCTACGAGTCATGTGTCCGCCGGCGCCCAGCGCTCCCTCAACACGTCACTGCGAGGAGCTCGCGACAAAATTGCGTAGCAATTTTGCGCTGATGTGACGAAGCAATCCAGACTGCTTCCGCGGAGGGATTGTGGATTGCTTTGCTGCGCTCGCAATGACGTGTGGCTGCAAGTCCAACTGCCACCGTTCCCGCGGAGGGTCCCCCTCGCCCCAACCCTCTGCCCGCAAGTGGGGCGAGGGAGCGGACTCCGCTGCGGAGACGCCTTTGCTGTCTCGACTACCGCTTATTCCAATCAATGATCCGGCTCGCGTCGCCGTCGAACTCAAGGCTCGCGAACGCGCCGCCCTGAAAATGGTCGCCGATCGGATCGGGCTTGAGCTTGGCCTGCTCGGCCATCGCGTGCGCCACATGATCCTCGGAGCGGCCGGTGGGGCGATAGCCGAATGCGTAGGCGCGACTGTTGTCCCACCAGGCGCGTTCGTTCAGCGACACGCCATAAAACACCTCAAAATGGATGTCGGGATGCTCGAGGCCGATCTGACAGAGCTGCACGAGGTCTTCCGGCTTCAGCCACATCGCGATACGGCGATGGTCGAGCGGGCGCTCGTCGCAATTGCCGATGCGGATGCAGGTGACCTTCAGCCCGTGCTTGTCGGCATAGAGCGCGCCGACTGCCTCGCCAAACACCTTGCTGACGCCGTAGCGCCCGTCGGGGCGCACGGTGACGTCGGTGCCGATCTTGTGGTGGCGCGGATAGAATCCGACGACGTGATTGGACGAAGCGAACACGACGCGCTTGACGCCCTTGCGATGCGCGGCCTCGAACAGATTGTAACCGCCGATGATGTTGGCCTGGAGGATGTCGTCCCACGGGCCTTCGACCGAATAGCCGCCGAAATGGATGATGCCGTCGACGCCCTCGCAGAGCGCCTCGCATTGCGCGAGGTCGGACAGGTCCGCCGCCTTGAACTGCTCGTTCGCTCCGAGATCGGCGGGCTTGCGGATATCGCTGAGCAGCAGGTCCGGATAGATCGGCGGCAGCAGTTTCCGCAAGCGCGTTCCGATCCCGCCCGAAGCTCCCGTCATCAAAATACGCGGCATGTCTTCCCTCGCCGTTGGTGACCAATTTGCGGTCACGTGTCTCTAATGATAGCAGGAATGTCCAGAGGGAACGAAACGAGAGAACCGACATGAATGAGGCATCGTCCCACACCCAGGAACGGCCAGGCTGGCGGCCGGCGAGCTACTATCCCGATCCGGCCATTCATGCGCTCGATCCCCGCTTCGAGAAATACTGGCTGAAACTGTCGGCGGTGGAGCGGTTGACGACCGGCCTGCGCTGGGCCGAGGGTCCGGTGTGGATCGGCGACGGGCGCTATCTGCTCTGTAGCGACATCCCGAACCAACGCATCATCAAATGGGAGGAAGAAACCGGCGCGGTTTCGGTCTTCCGAAAGCCTTCCAATTTCGCCAATGGCAACACGCGCGACCGTCAGGGCCGGCTCGTCACCTGCGAGCATGGCGGGCGCCGTGTGACCCGCACCGAATATGACGGCAGCATCACCGTGCTGATGGATCAGTTCAACGGCAAGCCGCTGAACTCACCGAACGACGTCGTGGTGAAATCCGACGGCGCGGTCTGGTTCACCGATCCGACTTTCGGCTTGCTCGGCAATTACGAGGGCTACAAGGCCGAGCCCGAGATCGATCCGAACGTCTATCGGCTTGATCCCGCGACCGGCAAGGCGACCATCGTCGCGGAGGGCGTGCTCGGTCCGAACGGGCTGTGCTTCTCACCCGACGAGAAGATCCTCTACGTCGTCGAATCCCGCGGCGTGCCGAACCGCAAGATTCTCGCCTATGACGTCTCGGCCGACGGCACCACGATTTCCAACAAGCGCGTTCACATCGATGCAGGCCCGGGCACGCCCGACGGCATGCGCTGCGATATCGACGGCAATCTCTGGTGCGGCTGGGGCATGGGCGATCCCGAGCTCGACGGCGTGGTCGTGTTCGCGCCCGACGGCGTCATGATCGGCCGCATCGCGCTGCCAGAGCGCTGCGCCAATCTCTGCTTCGGCGGCGTCAAGCGCAACCGCCTGTTCATGGCGGCGAGCCAGTCGATCTACGCACTGTATGTGAACACGCAGGGCGCGGTGGGGGGATAGTTTTCCGCCGACAACTCTCTCCCCGTCATTGCGAGCGAAGCGAAGCAATCCAGAATCTTTCCGCCGAAGCAGTCTGGATTGCTTCGTCGCAAGAGCTCCTCGCAATGACGGCGGAGCAAAACAAAAACGCCGGAGCGGTTTCCCGCTCCGGCGTCATTTGTTCAAGCGCTAAAACCTACGCCGCGTTGAAGCCGGCGACGGCCTTCACTTCGAGGAAGTCCTCGAGGCCGTACTTGCCCCACTCGCGGCCGTTGCCCGACTGCTTGTAGCCGCCGAACGGCGCGGTGCGGTCGTTGGGCACGCCCTGGAGGTTGACGTTGCCGGCGCGGATCTGGCGACCGACGCGCTTGGCGTCCTCGACCGAAGCGCCGGTGACGTAGCCGGCGAGACCATAGGGCGTGTCGTTGGCGATGTGCACGGCCTCAGCTTCGTCCTTGGCGCCGATGATGGTGAGCACCGGTCCGAAGATCTCTTCGCGGGCGATCGTCATGTCGGGGGTGACGTCGGCGAAGATGGTCGGGCGAACGTAGAAGCCCTTGTTGACGCCCTCGGGCAGGCCCGGGCCGCCGGCGACGAGCGTTGCGCCCTCGTCGATGCCCTTCTTGATGAGGCCCTGGATCTTGTCCCACTGGCCGCGGTTGACGACGGGGCCGATGGTGGTGCCTTCGGCGCGGGGATCGCCGGCCTTGGTCTTGTCGGCGACGGCCTTCGCGATCGCTGAGACTTCCTTCATCTTCGACAGCGGCACGATCATGCGCGAGGGCGCGTTGCAGGACTGGCCGGAGTTGTTGAACATGTGCATCACGCCGCCGGTCACCGCCTTCGTGAGGTCGGCACCTTCGAGGATGACGTTCGGCGACTTGCCGCCGAGCTCCTGGCTGACGCGCTTCACGGTGGGCGCTGCGCGCTTGGCAACGTCGATGCCGGCGCGGGTCGAGCCGGTGAAGGAGATCATGTCGATGTCGGGGTGCTCGCTCATGGCGGCGCCGACCTCGGGGCCGAGGCCGTTGACGAGGTTGAACACGCCCTTGGGCACGCCGGCTTCATGGAGGATTTGCGCAAAGATCAACGCCGAGGTCGGCGTGAACTCGCTGGGCTTCAGGATCATGGTGCAGCCAGCGGCAAGCGCGGGCGCGACCTTGCAGGCGATCTGGTTGAGCGGCCAGTTCCAGGGCGTGATCATGCCGACCACACCGATCGGCTCACGCAGCACCATGGCGGTGCCGACCGGCTCCTCGAAATGATAGTTCTTGAGCACGTCGAGCGTGGTCATGAGATGGCCGAGGCCGGCGCCGGCCTGGAGTTTTTCGGCCATCGGCAGCGGCGCGCCCATCTCGTCGGAGACGGCGGCACCGATCTCCTTGAGACGGCCCTTGTAGATCTCGATGACTTTGGTGAGCAGCGCGACGCGCTCGTCACGGCTGGTCTGGGAGAACGTCGCAAAGGCGCGCTTGGCGGCAGCGACGGCCTTGTCCACGTCGGCCTTGGAGCCCAGCGCAACCTCGTACATCGCCTCTTCCGTCGCCGGATTGACCACGGCGGTGGACTTCTTGACGGCGGGATCGACCCAGGCGCCGTCGATGTAGAATTGCATGCGATTGACCATCGTTAACCTCTTCTTGGGGGCTTGGAGGGGGCGTTTCGGCAGGCATCCTTGCACGAAAGCGCCGACAATTGAACCCGCCATATGCGGGGCCAGCGTTGTGGCGGACGCGCGGAATATGGGACTTGGCTTGAACCGAGGCAAGCGCTGCCATGGGTCCCGGTTCAGCACCGCGGCACTTCGCGCCGCAGTGCGCCCGGGACACGAAATTAGAGCGTGTGTAAACACTCTCGTGCCCCGGACGCAGCGCAGCGCTTCTTCGGCGGTGCGCTGCTGCCGGGGCCCATGCGCTAGGTTACCTCAACTACACCGCCATCTTGCGGTGAACGATCGGCGCGCCGGTGGTGAGGCTTTCGGCCGAATCGATGATCGCATTGGCGTCGATGCCGTAATGGCGGTAGAGGTCGGCGATCGTGCCGGTCTGGCCGAACTGCTCGACGCCAAGCGCCTCGACGCGATGGCCGCGGACGCTGCCGAGCCAGCCGAGCGCGGAGGGATGACCATCGATCACGGTCACGATGCCGCAGTCGCGCGGCAGCGGCGCGAGCAGCTTTTCGATGTGGCTGAGATGCTGCACGCCGCGCCGATCGCGTCGCAATTTCCGCGCGGCGGTCCAGCCCGAATGGAGACGGTCGGCCGAGGTGATCGCGAGCAGGCCGATGTCGCGGCGGCTCTCGCCGATGAAGCCGGTCGCCTCTATCGCTTCGGGCGCGACCGCGCCGGTATAGGCGATCACGAGTTCCGCGTTCGGGCCCGGCTTGCGCAGCCAATACGCGCCGTCGGTGATGCCCTGCTGAAGTTCCGGCGTCATGATGCGCTGCGCCTGCTCGATGCTGCGCGTCGACAGGCGCAGATAGACGGAACCGCCCTCGCCCGGATCGCGCTGCATGTGCTCAAAGCCCCAACCCATGATCACGGCAAGCTCATCGACGAAGGCCGGCTCGAACGAGGCGAGCCCGTCCTGCGCCATGCCGATCAGCGGAGTCGCGATCGACTGGTGCGCGCCGCCTTCGGGCGCGAGCGTGATGCCGGATGGCGTCGCCGCCACCATGAAGCGCGCATCCTGATAGCAGGCGTAGTTAAGTGCATCGAGGCCGCGCTCGATGAAGGGATCGTAGAGCGTGCCGACCGGCAAGAGCCGCGCGCCGTTGATCTGGTGCGACAGGCCGAGCGCCGAGAGCATGATGAACAGGTTCATCTCGGCAATGCCGAGCTCGAGATGCTGGCCCTTGGGCGAAAAATCCCAGTTGAACGTGGAGGGAATTTTCTCGCTGCGGAATAAGTCCGCCTTTTCCGCGCGCGCGAACAAGCCGCGCCGGTTGACCCAGGGGCCGAGATTGGTCGAGACGGTGACGTCGGGCGAAGTCGTGACGATGCGCTCTGCCAGCTCGCTGTCACCGCGCGCGATCTCGTTCAGCACGAGGCCAAAGCCCTGTTGGGTCGACATCTGCGGCGCCGGCTTGAAGGCGAGCTGCGCCGGCACTTCGACGACCGGCGCAGTCAGCCGGCGGCCATCCTTATTGAACGGCACGCGCGCGAGGAAGGCGTCGAGCTCGGCGGCATCCTGCGTCAGGCCTTCGTACTTGTCCCATTCGTGGCCGGGACGGATGTTCTGGCTCTCGCGATATGTCTCCATCTGCGTAACAGTCATCAGGCCGGCGTGGTTGTCCTTGTGGCCCTGGAACGGCAAGCCGACGCCCTTGATGGTGTAGGCGATGAAGCAGACCGGGCGGTCGTGGTCGATCGATTCGAAGGCGTCCAGCATGCTCGCCATGTCGTGGCCGCCGAGATTCGACATCAGCGCCAGCAGCTCCTCGTCGCTGCGCTTGTCGATCAGCTTGGTGATCGGCCCCTGGTCGCCGATCTCGTCATGCAGATGCTTGCGGAAGGCCGCGCCGCCCTGGAAACACAACGCGGCGTAGAGCGCGTTCGGGCAATTGTCGATCCAGCGCTTCAGCGCCTCACCGCCGGGCTCGGCAAAAGCCTCGCGCATCAGCCGGCCGTATTTCACGATCACCACGTCCCAGCCGAAATTGCGGAACATGGTCTCGAATTTTTCCCAGAGACCTTCGCGCACGACGGCGTCGAGCGACTGGCGGTTATAGTCGACCACCCACCAGGTGTTGCGCAGGCCATGTTTCCAGCCTTCTGCGAGCGCCTCGAAGATGTTGCCCTCGTCCATCTCGGCATCGCCGACCAGCGCAATCATCCGCCCCTCGCGGCGGTCCTTCATCCAGCCATGCGCCTTGACGTAATCCTGCACCAGCGAGGCGAACAGCGTCTGCGCGACGCCGAGGCCGACCGAGCCGGTCGAGAAATCGACGTCGTCGACGTCCTTGGTCCGCGAGGGATAGGACTGCGCGCCCTTGAAGCCGCGAAAGTTCTCCAGCTTCTCGCGGCTCTGCCGGCCGAACAGATACTGGATGGCGTGGAACACCGGGCTCGCATGCGGCTTCACCGCGACACGGTCCTCAGGGCGCAGCACGTGGAAGTACAGCGCCGACATGATGGTCGCGAGCGAGGCCGAGGAGGCCTGGTGGCCGCCGACCTTGAGGCCGTCCGCGTTCGGGCGGATGTGGTTGGCGTGGTGGATGGTCCATGACGACAGCCACAGCGCCTTGCGGGCCAGTGCAGTCAGGGTTTCGAGACGCGCGGAATCGACGGGCATGGCGATGCTCCGGAAAATAAGGCGGATCATACGCCTGCGGGCGATGCCAGATTTCTCAATTTTTCGCGCCATACCCGTCGATATTGGGATATTTTACCAATCGAATGCCCTCTGACCCAGGTTTCATCCCAATGCCCGAGCTCGACGCCATCGACCGAAAAATCCTCGGCTACCTCCAGAACGACAGCCGGCTGACCATGCAGGAACTCGCCGACAAGGTCGGGCTTTCGGTGTCGCCCTGCCACCGCCGGGTCAAGCTTTTGGAGGAACGCGGCGTCATCTCGCGCTACATCGCGACCGTGGACCAGAAGGCGCTGGGTCTGCATGTCAGCGTCTTCATCTCGATCAAGCTGGCGCGGCAGAAGGAGGAGGACCTCAACCGCTTTGCGCGCGCGATCTCGAAATGGGACGAGGTGCTGGAATGCTATCTGATGACCGGTAACCGCGATTATCTCTTGCGCGTCGTCGCGGCCGACCTCGCTTCCTACGAGACTTTCCTCAAGACCAAGCTGACCCGGCTCGACGGCATTGCCTCGATCGAGTCGAGCTTTGCGCTGAGCCAGGTGAAATATTCGATCGCGCTGCCGGTGTAGCGGCGGCTGTCACATGGCCGCAACAAACCCCGCCGATGGTCGTGGCGACAGGCACCCTGCCGAAAGAAGGACCCATGACCGCATCCGACCGCACCCCTGAAATGGCCAAACGTGAGCGCATCATCCGGGAAATGACCGACGATCTCGACGAAGAGCTGGAGATGGAGCTCGATGACAGCAGGCTCGACGAACTGCTGGACGAGACCGACGCGCTCCGCCCGACGGTGGATCGCAGGCTCTATTTCCGGGAATTGCTCCGTCTCCAGGGCGAACTGGTCAAGCTGCAGGACTGGGTACAGAGCGAGAAGAAGAAGGTCGTGGTGCTGTTCGAGGGCCGCGATTCCGCCGGCAAGGGAGGCGTCATCAAGCGCATCACCCAGCGTCTCAATCCGCGCATCTGCCGCGTCGCGGCGCTCCCCGCCCCGAGCGAACGCGAGCGCACCCAATGGTATTTCCAGCGCTACGTGGCGCATCTACCGGCCGGCGGGGAGATCGTGCTGTTCGACCGCAGCTGGTACAACCGCGCCGGCGTCGAGCGCGTGATGGGCTTCTGCACCGAGGAACAGTACCAGGAGTTCTTCAAGACGGTGCCGGAATTCGAGCGGATGCTGATCCGCTCCGGCATCATCCTGGTCAAATACTGGTTCTCGATCACCGACGACGAGCAGCAGTTCCGCTTCAGCATGCGCATCCGGGATCCCTTGAAGCAGTGGAAGCTGAGTCCGATGGACGTCGAGGCGCGCAGCCGCTGGGAGGCCTACACCAAGGCCAAGGAGACGATGCTGGAGCACACGCATCTCCCGGATTCGCCGTGGTGGATCGTCGATGCCGTCGACAAGAAGCGCGCCCGCCTCAACTGCATCGCCCATCTGCTGAGTCAGATGCCGTATCAGGAGGTCGCGCGCGCGCCGGTCGTGCTGCCGCCGCGCGTGCGCAATCCCGACTATCACCGTGGCCCGATCCCGCCGGAGATGTACGTGCCGTCGAACTATTGAGGGTAGGTGCTCGCCGTTAACCTCTCCCGCTTGCGGGAGAGGTCGCGCCGCAGGCGCGAGTGAGGGCTTTCTCCTCTTGGAGAATCCCACTGGGGAGATACCCTCTCCCCGCCCCTCTCCCGCAAGCGGGAGAGGGAGCGCACCGCCGTCGCGGCAGCACCGCTACCGCCACGGCTGCACGATGATCTTGGTGTGGGTTTCAGGGTTGGCTAGGTCAGCGAACGCCTTTGCGACGCCGTCGATGCCGACTTCCTCCGTCACCATCGCGGCCGCATCGACCTGCCCTTCCGCGATCAAGCGCAGCGACGCGGAAAACTCCTCCGGCGTGTAGCCGAGCACGTACTGGACGTTGAGCTCCTTCATGATGCCGAGCATGGGCTCGTTTCTGTCGCTCTCCATGCAGACGCCGACCACCACGATGCGCGCATCGCGCGGTGCGCCCTCGAACACCTGCTGCAACAGGCCGGGCACGCCGACGCATTCGAAGATGATGGCAGGCTTCAGCGCCGGCAGCACGGCCTGGAGCGGAGGACGCGCCGCCTTCTCGGCCTCGGACATCTGCGCGTGCTCGGCCCAGGTCGCATAGGGCTGCGACACCCTGGGATCGACGACGATATCGGCGCCGAGTTTTGCCGCAAGCGCGCGGCGCGCCGGCGAATAGTCGGCGGCGACGATCGGATGCAACCCCTTGATCTTCAGTGCGGCGATGACCGCGAGCCCGACCGGTCCGCAACCGATGACGAGCGGCACCTCGCCGCCGCGGATGTTCGCCTTGGCGACAGCGTGAACGCCGACCGCAAGCGGTTCGGTGAGCGCGGCATGTTCCGGCGCAAGGCCGTTCGGCACTTCCAACAGCAGCGGCTCGCTGAGCAGCATCTGCTCCGCATAGCCGCCGACGAAGTCGTTGGAATAGCCGATGCCCTTGATGCCCTCCGGCGTCAGCAGCGCGGGCAGCGAGCAGACATGCGTACCCGGCTTGAGTTTTCGCGCGGCACCGGGGCCGTAATCGACGATCTCGCAGCAGAACTCATGGCCGAAGACGACGTCGCGCGACAGATCCATCGGCGGTCGCCCGGTCTTCCTCGCCATCTCCACCATCCGCGGCGCGTGCTGGCGCGCGTGAAGGTCGGAGCCGCAGATGCCGCAGGCGAGCGTCTTGACCAGCACCTGGCCGGGGCCGGGCTTCGGCCCTGCCATCCGGTCGACGACAATCTCACCGTTCCTGAAAATCGCAGCGCGCATCCGGCTCCTCCCTTTTCGTTGGAGCCATTGATAGCACGTAACAGGACGTGCGAACTTGCGTCAGGGGTTCGGGGAACGCTCTTCCAGCACCAGCAGCTGGGCGCGGCGGATGCGCTCGCGATGGGCGATGTAGAGACCACTGGCGACGATGAAGGCCGCACCGGTGATGGTCCAGACGTCAGGCACTTCTCCGAACAGGAAGAAGCCCAAAATGCTGACCCAGAGCAACTGCGTGTAGGAGAATGGCGCCAGCACCGAGGCATCGCCGTAGCGATAGGCCAGCACGATGATCCACTGCCCGACGGTGGAGGCGACACCGATCACGATACCGAGGCCAATCGCGGTCCAGGTCGGCGTCACCCAGACGAACGGCACCATCACGCTGAGGATCGCCACGCCTGTGAGCGCGGAATAGGCCATCGTGGTGACGACGGCTTCGCGCCCGCTGATCATGCGGGTCAGGATCAGCGCGGCGGCCCAGCAGAACGCCGAGATGATCGGGAAGAACGCGGCGACATGAAACGCGCTCGAGCCCGGGCGCAGGATGATCATCACACCCGTGAGGCCGATCGCCGTCGCGATCCAGCGGCGCATGCCCACCTTCTCGCTCAGGAAGATGATCGACAGCGCGGTGACGAACAGCGGCGAGACGAAGCCGGTCGCGGAGGCTTCCGCGATCGGCAGGAAGCTTAGCCCGGTGATGAAGAACAGCGAGGAGCCGAGCAGCGCAGTACCGCGCATCAATTGAAGGCCAAGCCGCTCGGTGCGCATCGCATAGATCGGCGAAGCCGGCAGCATCACCGGCGTAAACATCAGCGCGAAGGTGACGAAGCGGATCCAGGTGATCTCGATCGACGGCAGGCTGGTCGAGAGATATTTTGCGGTGACGTCGGAGCAGCCGAGAAACACCGTCGAGAGCAGCACCAGCGCAATGCCCTTGAAGGGATGATCGACGCGTGCGGGTGCGCGGCGGCCGACATGCTTCTTCTCGGGCGCAGGCACGGAAATACTATCGAGCCTTGCGGCTGCGGCTGGCGGCGGTGTCACGGCTGGAACTCGGGGAAAATGCGAATCGTGTGCGGTCGTAAAAAACGACAAATGCGCCGCTTTCACAACTTCCGAAAACAGGATGCCGATATGCGCTCAGGTCCGCGCGCGTCAATGCTTCATTAAGAATGCAAGTAAAGTGCGGTTTGCTGCACTACAGCATTGGCAATCCGCGCGGCTTCGATCCGCGCGGAAACGCCGCATCCAGCGCAGAAATCTCGTCTTTCGTCAGCACGAGATCCCCCGCTGCCGCATTTTCGCCGGCATGTTCGGCGGACGACGCCTTCGGGATCGCGACCACCGTAGTCGCACGGGTGAGGAAGCTGAGCGCGACCTGACGCGGCGTCGCGCGACGCGCATCGGCAATGCGCGCGAGAACGGCGCCGCCCTTGCTGCGCGCGTCCGGGAAATCGTCATGCCCGAACGGCGAATAGGCAACGACGGCGACGCCATGCTGCTCGCACCACGGGATCACCGCATGCTCGATCGCGCGCTCCTTGAGATGATAGAGCACCTGATTGCAGGCGATGCGGCCTTCACCGGAGACATCAAGAAGCTCATCAAGATCGTCAGCGTCGAAATTGGAGACGCCCCAGGATTTGATCTTGCCCGCCTTCACCAATTCATCGAACGCGGCGACGGTGTCCTCTAGCGGATACGAGCCGCGCCAGTGCAGGAGATAGCAATCGAGCCGATCGGTCTTCAGCCGCTTGAGCGAACGCTCGCAGGCTGTGATGGTGCCGCGACGCGAGGCGTTGCTCGGCAGCACCTTTGAAACGAGGAACACCTCGTCGCGCCGGCCTGCAATCGCATCGGCAATGACGAGCTCGGCATCGCCATACATCTCGGCGGTATCGATATGCGTCATGCCGAGATCGAGTCCACTCTGAAGCGCCGCGATCGCGCGCTTGCGGTCGCCATGGTCGAGATACCAGGTGCCCTGCCCGATCACGGAGACGTTGGCGCCGGTCTTGCCGAAGGGGTGCGTGTTCATGTCTATTCCTAGAGAGCGCTGATGTCCGCGACCAGCACGCTGCCGGTCGCCGACTCCGTGATATAGAGACGATCCTTTTGCGCGCCACCAATGGCGACATTGGTGCAGTTTGGCCCCGCGCACGACTTGATCCGTGCGATCAGCTCGCCGTTCGGCGCAAAAACGAAGACATGGCCGAGCGAGGCATGGCCGACGAAGAGGCGCCCCTTCGCGTCCATGGTCATACCATCAGGACCGCTGGTGCCGAACAGCGAGCAGAAGCGGCCGACCTTCGATACACTACCGTCTTTCATGAACGGCAGCCGCCACACCGCATTGTCGCGCGTCATCGCGACGAACAGCACGGTCTCGGTGGGATCGAGCACCAGACCGTTCGGACTGATGCCGGTATCGATCAGACAATCGAGCCGGCCGCTCGACGCCAGCCGATAGACGCGACCGCCGGGATCGTGCAGGCCGGTCTGGCCCTGGTCAGTGAAATAGATGTCGCCATTGGATGCGAGATGCAGGTCGTTACAGCCGCGGAACGATTCCGAATTGCGTGCGGTCAGGATCGGCTTGATGCGGCCGTCCCTGGCATCGAGCTCCATGATGCCGTGCATGTAGTCGGTCACGAGAATGCGGCCATCGGCTGCGATCTTCAATCCGTTCGGCCATCCCTCATACTCGATCGCCAGCGACCACTCGCCGTCAGGCGCGATGCGGAAGATGCGGCCGAAAGGAATGTCGACGATGTAGAGACGGCCGTCGCTGTCGAAGGACGGCCCCTCGATAAAACTGTCGGTCGGCACACCCGGCCGGTTGGCGTCGGCCCAATCGGTCCGCTCACCCTTGCGGCGGAATTTGTCGGGCATGGCGGAGAAGATTTTAGTCTCGATCAGGCGTGGCGGCGTTTCCAGGTACATCATTGTTGTTTTTGTGTGTGTTGAGGCGGAGAGCGCGGCAACATAGGGCACAATCGAGGGCGCGTCGATTGGGGGGAGGGCATGGCTGCGTCCACGCCACTCTCATGTCCCGGACGCGCTGCAGCGTGAAACGCTGCTGCGCAGAGCCGGGACCCAGAAGGGCCAAACACTCCGCTGTTAGATGGGCCCCGGCTCTGCAGCGCATCACTTCGTGCTGGGCAGCGTCCGGTGCACGAGACCTACCTACCCCGCCGCGCCCGCGACCTTTGCCTGCTTCACCGGCACGTCCGTCGTCGCGATCAGGCGCTTCAGTTCGGGGATGCAGGAGCCGCAATTGGTGCCGGCCTTGAGTTTTGCGCCGATCTCGGCCGCCGAGCGCGCGCCGGCGGCAATCGTGTCGCAGATGGTGCCGCGGCCGACGCCGAAGCAGGCGCAGACGATCGGGCCGGTTGCGGCGGCGCCTTCGCTGGACTTGCCTGACAACAGCATGCGGCGCTGGTCGTCGCTGACCTGATCGGCCACGAACAGGCTCTTCACCACCTCCCAGTCACCGGCATCATGCGCGGGGCCGACGAACAGGCAGGTCTCGATGCGGTCGCCCACGAACGACGCAGCGCGATAGACGCCGCCACCGAAATCCCGATAGTCGGCGACATCCTCGCCGGCAACGCCATCGAGCCAGGCCGGCCAGCGCGACAGATCCGCATTGTCTGCGAAGAGGTAGCCGAAGCCGCCCGAGACTGTGACACGGGTCCACATCAGGTTTGGCGGCAGATCGAGCTGTTTTCGCGAGAGCGCAAAGCCGCGGAAGACGTATTCATACGGCGTGATCGCGGCCGGTGTCGCCTTGGACTCCGGCTGGCCAGAGAACGGATCGGTGAACGGCGCGACCAGCGCGCCGACGCGGCCGTGGGAGGCATTCATCGCGCTCCAGTGGATCGGCGCGAACAGCGTGCCGCGCTGCTGGCGGTCGCTGACGACGACCTTCAGAATGCACTGGCCGTAGTCGGTGGTGATACGGGCAAAACCGTCATGGACGATGTTGTACTTGTTGGCGTCATCAGGATGGATCTCGACGAACGGCTCGGGCAGATGCGCGCCGAGCCGCTGGCTGAGGCCCGTGCGCGTCATGGTGTGCCATTGGTCGCGAATGCGTCCGGTGTTGAGACGCAGCGGGCGCGAGGGCCCGGTCTCGCCGCGCAGCGCCGGCACCTCCGGCGCGACGAAGCGGCCCTTGCCGTCATTGGTGAAAAAGCCGCCGCTCGCGAAGAAACGTTCGCCGGGAGTCTGGCCCTCGCGCGCGGGCCACTGCACCGGCTTCAATCCATCGAAAGCCTCATCCGACAGCGAGGTCAGCGCGCCGATGTCGAAATCGCGGCTGCCATCGTTCTCGAAGGCCGAGAGCGCAGCATGTTCGCGAAAGATATCCGCGGCGGATTTGTAGTTAAAGCTGTCGCCGAAGCCGAGGCGCTTGGCGGTTTCGCTCAGGATCCACCAATCGGGCCGCGCCTCGCCGGGCGCCGGCAGGAACGAGCGCTGGCGCGAGATGCGTCGCTCGGAATTGGTGACCGTGCCGGACTTCTCGCCCCAGGCCAGCGCCGGCAGCAGCACGTGCGGCCCGGCATCGACGGTGTCGTTGGAAAGCACGTTCTCGGAGACCACGAACAGCTCGAGCTTCTTCAGCGCCTCGCGCACGAAGTCGGCGTCGGGCAGCGACACCGCGGGATTGGTGCCCATCACCCACAGCGCCTTGACCTCGCCACGGTTGATCGCCTCGAACAGCTGGACTGCTTTCAGCCCCTCATGGGTGGCGATGCGCGGCGCCTTCCAGAACCGCCTGACGCGATCGATGTCGGGCGGCGTGAAGTTCATGTGTGCGGCGAGCTGGTTGGCGAGGCCGCCGACCTCGCGGCCGCCCATCGCATTGGGCTGGCCGGTCAGCGAGAACGGCGATGCGCCGGGCTTGCCGATGCGCCCCGTGGCGAGATGGCAGTTCAGGATCGCGTTGACCTTGTCAGTGCCCTGCGCCGACTGGTTGACGCCCTGCGAATAGAGCGTGACGACCCGTTCGGTATCGCGGAACATCTTGAAGAAAGTCGCGACGTCCTGCTCGGTGAGGCCGGTCGCCAGCGCGGTCGCGGCGACGCTGCCGGCGATATTGCGCGCGCGTGCCAGCGCATCGTCGAAGCCGGACGTATTGGCGGCGATGTAATCCTGATCGAGCGCGCCGCTGTCGGCGAGATGGACGAACAGCCCGGAGAACAGCGCGGTGTCGGTGCCGGGCTTGAGGCCGAGGAACAGATCGACGTCGCTTGCAGTGTCGGTGCGGCGCGGATCGATCACGATCATGCGCGCACCGCGCTCGCCACGGTTCTTCACCATGCGCTGGAACAACACCGGATGGCACCAGGCCGCGTTCGAGCCGACGAAGACGAGTAGATCGGCCTGGTCGAGATCCTCGTAGCAGCCGGGCACGGTGTCGGCGCCGAAGGCGCGGCGATGACCCGCGACCGAGGACGACATGCACAGCCGCGAATTGGTGTCGACATTGGCCGTGCCGACAAAGCCCTTCATCAGCTTGTTGGCGACGTAATAATCCTCGGTGAGGAGCTGGCCGGACAGATAGAACGCGACTGCGTCGGCACCGTCGCGCGCGACGATGTGCTGCATGCGATGGGCGACGTGATCGAGCGCATCGCTCCAGGCGACGCGCTCCAGCACGCCCTTGCAGCGGATCATGGGATAGAGCAGCCGGCTCTCGAGGCCAACGGTCTCGCCGAGCGCGGAGCCCTTGGAGCACAGACGGCCGAAATTGGCGGGATGATCGGGATCGCCCGCGATCGCCGCGCCGCCCTTGCCGTCGGGCGTCGCGAGCACGCCACAGCCGACCCCGCAATAGGGGCAGGTCGTCTTGGTGGCGCGGAGTTTTGGGTCGATCGCCGTCATATCAAGCTGCTTTCGAAGGAAGCGCGAGCGCGCGGCCGAACATCATGTCGGCGCGGATCGCGGCAACATTCTCGCGATTGCGGATCAGCCCGAGATACCAGAGCGCATCGACGGTATCGCCGATCAGCAGCGCACCGGTGAGCCGTCCATCCGCGATGACGAGCTTCTTGTAGGTGCCGCGCCTGCGGTCTGACAGCACGAGGCTCTCGCTGCCCTCCCCGCCCATGAAATCGCCGGCAGAAAACACGCCGACGCCGGAGACCTTCAGATTGGTCGAGACCACGCTGCCATGATACGAAGCGGACCGCCCGGCGAGATGCTGTGCCAGCACCCGCGCCTGCTCGTAGGCCGGCTCGACCAGACCATAACAGGTGCCGCGATGCTCGGCGCATTCGCCGAGCGCGTAGATGTCGGGCGAGGCCGTCTGCATCTCGTCATTGACGACGACGCCGCGGTTGACCGCGATGCCGGCATCCCTGGCCAGCGCGATGTTGGGCCTGATGCCCGCGGCGAAGATCACGGCGTCGGCCTCGAGGCGGCTGCCGTCGGCGAGCTCGACGGCCTCGACATGCCCGTCGCCATGAATGCACTTCGTGCTGGCATTGAGCAGGATGCGGATGCCCTTGCGCTCGACCAGCGTCTTCAGCAGATCGGCGGCCGGCCCGTCGAGCTGGCGCTCCATCAGCCGGTCCATCAGATGCAGCAGCGTCACCGGCGCGCCGGCCTTGGCGAGGCCGTAGGCCGCTTCAAGCCCGAGCAGGCCGCCGCCAACCACGACGACGCGCTTCTTGGCGGCCGCAAGCGTCAACAGCAGGTCGACGTCGCGGGTGTCGCGAAAGGTATGAACGCCGGCAAGATCGGCGCCGGGCACGTTGAGCCGCAGCGGCGTCGATCCAGTGGCGAGCACGAGCTTGGAATATTCCATGCTCTCTTCACCGGCGATCTTGAGCTCGCGGCGGCCGGTGTCGATCTCGGTGACGCGATAGCCGTAGCGCACGGTGACGCCGCGATGGCGCCACCAGTCGGCAGGTCTCAGCTCGATCTCGTGCGAGCCGGTCTCGCCGGCCAGCACGGAGGAGAGCAGCACACGATTGTAAGCGAGCCGTGGTTCATCGCCGATAACGGCAACCGCGTAGCGGCCGAGTGCGGTCTTGGCGAGTTCATCGACAAGACGCGCGGCCGCCATACCGTTACCGACGATGACGAGTGGTTCACTCACAACACATCTCCTATTCGGCGGCCTGCGCCTGCACGCCGTAGGCCTCGGAAATCATGAAGCCGGACAGCACGCCGTAGGCGTCAGTCCAGGCCGTGGCGAGTTCGGGCGTCCACGCTTCGCCAAGGCCCTTCTCCAGGGTCCACAGCAAGGTCGCGCCGACCACCGGGTAATGCTCGGCCTTGGCGCCATAACCGACGTGACGCTTGGCGAGCGCGGAGGCCGCGGGAAGAATCGTTTCCAGGTTCGACAGGCCGCCGACGACGGCGGCGAGCATGCCCATCAGTTTCTTGCGCTGCTCGGTCATGTCCTCGGGAAACATCGCGCGCACGGATGGCGCCACCTCGAACAAGCGGTCATAGAACAACACAGAGGCTGCTTCCGAAATCGGCGCGACCTTGGAAAAGCTCTGCTGGATGAGGGTGATCTGCTCGGGCGTCATGATGTTCTCCTGCCTGTTTCGGTTTGCCTTGGTGCGCGCCATTGCGAACCAGGTTCATGGGTCAAACGTCATCAGCGAGACTTCTCCCCGCGTACGGGGAGAAGCGAGATTCGTACCAACTGTCACACCCGAGCTTCGGCGAGGCTTGGCGCGCCCTCACCCTGCGGGCTGCGACGCAGGTAGAACCACCAGGTCAGAGCGAGGCAGGAGGCATAGAAGCCAAGATAGATCGCGAGCGCGAGCGAGGGACCACCGGTCATGGCGATCGACTTGCCAAAACCGCTCGGGATCAGATAGCCGCCGACGGCGCCGATCGCGCCGATGAAGCCGACCGCAGCACCACTCTCGATGCTCGCCGTCTTCAGGGCCATCGCGCGAGCAGCGTCACCCTTACCGCGGACCTTGAACAAATTTTGCTCGCGGAAGATCGAGGGGATCATCCGATAGGTCGAGCCGTTGCCAATGCCCGTCGTGACGAACAGGATCAGGAACATCACGAGGAAACCGATAAAATCCTTGTGCCCGACGAAGTAGAGCACGCCGACCGTTGCCGCCGCCATCGCGATGAAATTCCAGAAGGTGAGGATGGAGCCGCCGATCTTGTCGGCGAGCAAGCCACCAAGTGGTCGCGACAGCGAGCCGACCAGCGGCCCGAGGAACGCGATCGCGATCGTGACCTGCGGAAACTGCGTCTTGATCAGCAGCGGGAACGCCGCGGAGTAGCCGATGAAGGATCCGAACGTGCCGATATAGAGATACGCCATAATCCAGGTGTGCTTGCGCTTGACCACCGCGAGCTGATTCTTGATCGACGACTTGGCCGTGGTGAGGTTGTTCATGAAGAACACCGCACCGAACACCGCGATCGCGATCGGCAGGACCCACATCAGACCGGCGTTCTGCAGAAAGACGCCGTCGACGGGGGTTGCCTGGAACAGGTTGATGACCGCGAGCGTCATCAGGATCGGGGTCAAGAGCTGCACGCTGGAGACGCCGATATTGCCGCCGGCCGCATTCAAGCCGAGCGCCCATCCCTTCATCCGGTCGGGGAAGAAGAAGGAGATGTTGGTCATGCTTGAGGCGAAATTCCCGCCGCCGAGACCTGCCGTCGAGGCGATCAGCAGCATCAGCCAGAACGGCGTGTCGGGCTGGCTGACGAAATAAGCGAGCGACAGCGTCGGAATGAACAGGATCGCCGCACTGAAGATGGTCCAGTTGCGACCGCCGAAGGTCGTAACCGCGAACGTATAGGGAAAGCGCATGAAGGCGCCGATCAGCCCGGGCACCGCGACGAGCTGGAACAGCTGGTCGGTAGAGTAATGGAAGCCCGCCTGCGGCAGCTTGGTCGCAACGATGCTCCAGATCAGCCACACCGAGAAGCCGATATGCTCGGCGACGATCGACCAGATCAGGTTACGCCGGGCGATGGCCTTGCCGCCCGCATTCCAGAACGCCTCATCTTCGGGGCGCCAGTCAGATATCCACGTCGGATTCTTCGTCATTGCAAATCCCTTCCAGGCTCACCGCTGCTTCGTTGCAGGCTCTGCCTCCAGGCATGGAGGCGCGCGTCGAGGCCAGGCCCCGATGGCGAGTTCACGATGCTGATTGATGATGTTGAGGGACGTCGTCGTTGGCGTCGGACAAAGTATTTCAATTTCCGTGCCAATTGCGTGTAGCCGGGAAAGACAGGGAATTCAGGGGTTTATTCGAATTGACCGAAACTTTTGCAAGGCTGTTTCGCACGCATATTTTGCGATTCGCTCAATCTTTGTGCGGCGCACAAGGATTGAGCTTGATGATCCAAAATTAGGCGCGGTGTCAGCGATGCGTCAGGCGGCCTCGACGAAGCGATGACGCTCATAGAGGAATTCGAGCACGCGCTGCCGGCACTTCAGGTAAGTCGTGTTGGTGGCGAGCTCTAGCCGCTTGCGGGGGCGCGCGAGCGGCACTTCCAGCACCTCGCCGATGCGCGCGCTCGGCCCGTTCGTCATCATCACGATGCGGTCGGACAGCAGCACGGCTTCGTCGACGTCGTGGGTGATCATCAAAATGGTGTTGCCGAGCTTCTGATGGAGCGCCATCACCGAGTCCTGCAAATGCGCCCGGGTCAGCGCGTCGAGCGCGCCGAAGGGCTCATCCAGCAGCAGCACCTTCGGCTCCATCGCCAGCGCTCGCGCAATGCCGACGCGCTGTTTCATGCCACCCGAGATTTCGGAAGGGCGCTTGTCCCTGGCATGGGCCATCTGCACGAGGTTGAGATTGTGCATCACCCAGGCATCGCGCTCGGCCCTGGTCTTGGTTTTGGCGAAGACCTTGTCGACGCCGAGCCGGACGTTCTCGTACACGGTCAACCACGGCAACAGGCTGTGGTTCTGAAACACCACCGCACGATCGGGCCCGGGCGAGTTCACCTCGCGGTTCTCCAGCAGCACACCGCCGGTCGAGGCGGTCGTGAGCCCGGCGATGATGTTGAGCAGGGTCGACTTGCCGCAACCGGAATGGCCGATGATCGAGACGTACTGCCCCTTCTCGATGGTCAGGTTGATGTCCTTCAGCACCTCGGTCGTGGCATTGCCGCGGGTAAAGATCTTGTCGATGTGGTCGAGTTTGAGATAGGCGGTCATGTGTCCCTTCCCCTTAGCTTATCGCGGTGCCGCGCGTAACGACCTTGCCGAGCCCCGCGATCAGGCGGTCGAGCACAAAGCCGATGATGCCGACGTAGAACAGCGCCAGGATGATTTCGCTGATATGCGAGGAGTTCCAAGCGTCCCAGATGAAGAAACCGATGCCGACGCCGCCGATCAGCATTTCCGCCGCGACGATCGCGAGCCACGACAGGCCGATGCCGATGCGAAGCCCCGTGAAGATATAGGGTGCGGCGGCCGGGATCATGATCTTGGCGAAGAACTCGAGCGGGTTGAGCTGCACCACGGCGGCGACGTTGCGGTAATCCTGCGGGATGTTGCGGATGCCGACCGCGGTGTTAATGATGATCGGCCAGACCGAGGTGATGAAGATGACGAAGATCGCCGAAGGCTGGCCATCGCGGAACGCTGCAAGCGACAGCGGCAGCCAGGCCAACGGCGGGATGGTGCGCAACACCTGGAACAGCGGATCGAGCCCGCGCATCGCCCAGACCGACTGTCCGACCAGCACGCCGAGCGCGATGCCGGCGATGGCGGAGAGCGAGTAGCCGAGCGCGACGCGCTGGAGGCTGGCGGAGAGATGCCAGAACAGGCCCTTGTCGATGCCGCCATGGTCGAAGAACGGATCGACGATCAATTCCTTGGTGTCCTTGAAGACCTTTGACGGCGGCGGCAGCGCCGAGCCGGCGCGGCGGCAGACCAGCTCCCACACCAGCATCAAGAGCGCGATCACGACCAGCGGCGGGACCACGCGCACGGCGGCCTCCCGTGCCATGCGTGCGTAAGCTTCACTGCGCGGCGCACGCTTCGGCGTCATCGCGACAACAGGCGCTGCGGTAGCCGCAGGCGTCGCGGTCTCAACCTCGATCTTCGTGGCAGGCATATTCATCGCAATATCTCTCCGGCTTCAAAGGACGACGCGGCCGCCTGATGACGGCGGCCGCTGGCTCCATCAGACTTCGACGCGCTTGATCGCGAGCGACTTCAGATAGGCCGCCGGATTTTCGGGATCGAACACCTTGCCGTCGAAGAAGGTCTCCTTGCCGCGCGAGGTCGAGGCCGGGATCTCGGAGCTAGCTACGCCAAGCGTCCTGGCCGCGTCGCGCCACATGTCCTCGCGGTTGACCTTGGCGATCAGGGCCTTGGTGTCGAAATTCGCCTCGTACTTGCCCCAGCGGATGTCCTCGGTCAGGAACCAGAGGTCGTGGCTCTGGAACGGATAGGAGGCGAAGTCGCGCCAGTACTTCATGATGTGCGGCGAGTTCTCGACCACCTTCCCGGGGATGCCGTAGTCGAACTTGCCGGCCGTGCGATCGAGCACGTCCTCGACCGGACAGTTCATCCACTGCCGCTTGCCCATGATGGCGGCGAGCTCCGCCTTGTTCTCGGCCTTGTCGGCCCATTGCTGGGCCTCCATCACCGCCATCAGCAGCGCCTTGGAGGCCTTCGGATATTTGTCGACGAAGGCGGCGCGCATGCCGAAGGATTTTTCCGGATGCTTGTTCCAGAGCTCGCCGGTATTGATGGCGGTGTAGCCGATGTTCTGGTGGATCAGCTGCAGGTTCCAGGGCTCGCCGACGCAGAAGCAGTCCATGGTGCCGACCTTCATATTGGCCACCATCTGCGGCGGCGGCACCACGATGGTCTCGATGTCCTTGTCGGGATCGATGCCGCCGGCGGCGAGCCAGTAGCGGATCCAGAGATCGTGCGTGCCGCCGGGGAAGGTCATCGCGGCCTTCACCGACTTGCCGGAGGCCTTCTTTTTCTCCAGCGCCGCCTTGAACGGCGTCGCGTCGACGCCGAGCTTGAGGTCGGCATATTCGTTGGCCACCGAGATGCACTGGCTGTCGAGATTAAGCCGCGCCAGAATGTACATCGGCGTCGGCTGGTTGTTCTGCGTCACCTTGCCGGCCGAGATCAGATACGGCATCGGCGTCAGGATGTGCGCGCCGTCGATGCCGTTGCCCTCAGAGCCGAGCACGAGATTGTCGCGCGTGGTGCCCCATGAGGCCTGCTTCTGCACGTCGGTGTCGGGCACGCCGTATTTGGCGAACAGGCCCTTGTCCTTGGCGACGAAGAGCGGGCCGGCATCGCTCAGTGCGATGAAGCCGAGCTTGGCACCCTTGACCTCGGGGCCTGCATCCTGCGCGAAGGCGCCGGCGGGGAAATTCAGCTTGGCGGCGGCGAGAAGGGCAGCGGTGCTGCCGGTGGCCTTCAACAATTGACGGCGGCTGAGGCCACTATCCGAAGGCCGGCGAATGCGCTTGGTCATAGCTGGTGTCGTCCTTTGCGTCGTTGCGAATGATTGCGTCAGTGCGCACGAGCAGCCCGTCCGTCCGTGGCGCCCGAAAAAGGACGCATGCGAACGCGCGACGGGGAGACCCCCGCCTGGGTGGCGTCAGCAAATTCGGATGAGAAGTCTCGCGGGACGGCTTCAATGGCGTCGGCTTGGAACTATTCAAGCTTCATGCCAAGCCCACGACCATAAAAACTGAAATAAAATCATATGCTTATATGATCCGCGCCAGTCTGTCGCAGGTTTGCGGCGCACGCGAAATTTGCGACCTGCCCAATTATTGTGCGCCGCACAAATGTTATGCAGTCGCCTACGCAACGGGCCGCGGCGTCCGCAAAAGCTGGATCAGGCCGAGCGCCATCGAGTTGATATCGCTTGTCTTTTCTAGCAAACCCACACGGCACGCAACTTGCATTTCCATGGACGTCAACGAAGACTGCGGCTTTGCCGCATTGTTGCAGCCTCTGGCGGCTGCATCCGGAAGCTCAACTGCTTCGCGGCCCTTCCCGGCTCAGTCCTCGTGACGCGATTCCCACGGCTTCCAAACCTTCCATAGCCCTCGTGCGCGGCAGAACCGTCCGCACGGCCCGACGTTCAACCACGTTCAGTCGCGCGCCCCTGGTGCGTGTGTCGATCTCACTTACGAAGCAAAAGGAACCATTGATGTCGTATCTCGCGCCTTCGGAATTCGTCACCAAGATGGTGGATGCAGGTGAGTCCAAGATCTTCATGTCCACCCGGGATACCATCATCCGGGCCTATATGGCCGGCGCTATCCTGGCGCTGGCGGCCTGGTTCGCCGTCACCATCAACGTCAACACCGGCCAGCCGCTGGTCGGCGCGCTGCTGTTTCCTGTCGGATTCTGCATGCTCTATCTGCTGGGCTTCGATCTCCTGACCGGCGTGTTCGTGCTGTCGCCGCTCGCGCTGCTCGACAAGCGCCCGGGCGTCACCTTTGGCGGCGTGCTGCGCAACTGGGGCCTCGTCTTCGTCGGCAATTTCGCCGGCGCCTTCACCGTCGCCTTCATGATGGCCTTCGTCACGACGTTCGGCTTCACGCAGGACCCCGACAAGGTCGGCGCGGCCATCGGCAACATCGGCGAAGGCCGAACGCTGGGCTATGCCGCCCACGGCGCCGCCGGCATGGCGACGCTGTTCCTGCGCGGCATGCTCTGCAACTGGATGGTCTCGACCGGCGTCGTCGGCGCCATGATCTCGACCTCGGTCCCCGGCAAGGTCATCGCGATGTGGATGCCGATCCTGGTGTTCTTCTACATGGTGTTCGAGCACTCGGTGGTGAACATGTTCCTGTTCCCGTCGGGCCTGATGCTGCACGCAAAATTCTCGATCATGGACTATCTGATCTGGAACGAGATCCCGACCGTGCTCGGCAACCTCGTCGGCGGCCTCGCCTTCACCGGCATGACCCTCTACGCCACGCACGTCATGACCCAGCCGAAACGCCAGGCCGGCAAGGTCACGCCGCCCCGCGTCGCGGCCTGATCACACGCACCTCAACAAGAGAGCCTCGCCCGGTTAGGGTGAGGCTCTCTTTGCCTTGGTGACGACGATGACGCGCGGACTCCGGATCTCGATCGGCCAGTACTCCGACAGGGGGCGCAAGCCCGTCAACCAGGATTTTCACGGCGTCCTCGTTCCGGAAGAGCCTCAGCTCAGCCTCAAGGGCATCGCGGCCGTTCTCGCCGACGGCATCTCCAGCAGCACGGTGAGCCAGATCGCCAGCGAGTCGGCGGTCAAGAGCTTCCTGATGGACTATTACTGCACGTCGGAATCCTGGACGGTGAAGACCTCCGCCCGCCGCGTGCTGGAGGCGACCAATTCGTGGCTGCATGCGCAGACGCGCAAGAGCCAATATGCCTATGACCGGGACAAAGGCTATGTCTGCACGCTGAGCGCCATGGTCATCAAGGCGACCACCGCGCACATCTTCCATGTCGGCGATTGCCGCATCTACCGCGTCGCCGGCAAGGCGCTGGAGCAGCTGACCGACGATCACCGTATTATCGTATCGTCGGAGCAGACCTATCTCGGCCGCGCGCTCGGCATCAATCCGCAGCTCGAAATCGACTACCAGGCCGTCGAGATCGAGGCCGGCGACACTTTCCTGCTGGCGACCGACGGCGCCTACGAATTCGTCGAGCAGCGCTTCGTCACGAACGCGCTCAGCGAGCATGCGGCCGAGCTCGACGGTGCGGCGAAGGCGATCGTCGAGGAAGCCTACCGGCGCGGCAGCGATGATAACATCACTGTCCAGATCCTCCGCATCGATGCGGTGCCGCAGCGCGAGCCGGCCAGCATCTTCAATCAGAGCTCGGAGCTGCCGCTGCCCCCGCTGCCGGAGCCGCGGGCGATCTTCGACGGCTACAGGATTATCAGGGAGATCCACGGCAGCAGCCGCAGCCACATCTATCTTGCCGTCGATCCCGAGACCGATGCGCCGGTCGCGCTCAAACTGCCGTCGATCGATTTGCGCGACAACGCGGCCTATCTCAAGCGCTTCCTGATGGAGGAATGGATCGCGCGGCGGATCGACAGCCCGCATGTGCTCAAGCCGCTGTCACAGTCGCGACGGCGCGGTTACCTCTACGTCGCGACCGAATTCGTCGAGGGGCAGACCTTGCGGCAGTGGATGACCGACAATCCGCGCCCGGACCTCGAAACCGTGCGCGGCCTGATCGAGCAGATCGCCGCGGGCCTGCGCGCCTTCCACCGCATGGAGATGCTGCATCAGGACCTCAGGCCCGACAACATCCTGATCGACAAGACCGGCACAGCAAAGATCATCGACTTCGGATCGGTCAGGGTCGCCGGTGTCGCGGAAGCCGCACCGCAGGACGATGCCGACGAAATCCTCGGAACGGTCCAGTATACCGCACCGGAATATTTTCTTGGGCAAGGCGGCTCGCCGCGCTCCGACATGTTTTCGCTGGCCGTGATTTGCTACCAGATGCTCACGGGAAAGCTGCCCTATGGCACCCAGGTCGCGAGGATCAGGCGCAAGGCGGATGTGCGGCGGCTGCAATATCGCCCGGCCGACGACGACCGCAACGTGCCTGCGTGGGTCGACGGCGCGCTGAGGCGCGCGCTCCATCCCGATCCCTACAAGCGGCACGAGGATCTCTCGGAATTCGTCTTCGAACTTCGCTCGCCCAATCCGGCCTATCTCAACACGCGGATCACACCCCTGCTGGAGCGCAGCCCGCTGATGTTCTGGAAGCTGACCTCGGCGGTGCTCGCCTGCGCGGTCGTCGTGCTGCTGGCGCTGCTGCACGCGCGTTAGCCGAGTGTTGGCGTCACTAGCCGTCGGAGGCGACGAAGGCGCGTTCTCGGAACGGCGCATAGGTAGGCTGCGGCGCCTCCAATTCCTGGCAATACATCCGATCGATCTTGCGCTGCATGAGCGCATAACAATCGCATGCGACCCTCTCGAGCCGCGCCCGATCGATCTCTACCAGCCCGCGCCGGTCGGACCTGACGGCGCCGGTTTCGCGTAGTTTGCTCATCATCAGATTCACTGTCGTCCGTCGCACCCCGAGCAATTGTGCAAGCGCCTCCTGCGTTACCGGAAGCAGGTCGTCGAGAACGCGGTCGTGAAGTTGCAGGAGCCATCGCGCCATGCGGCCATCCACCCGGTGCAGCGCATTGCAAGCGGCTACGTGCTGGAGCTGCAGCAACACAGCGCGGGCGTGGACCTGCACGACATTCCTGATGGCTGCGCTTTGCCCATAGGCAGCCCGAAATTTTCCGGCAGAGATCAGCGATGCTGTGCCGGCCATGCGAGCAACCGCGGTCACCGATGAAAGCGATGGGCCGAGCACGGAGAACGAGGCCAAAGCACCTTCCCGTCCCATCAAGGTGGTTGCGACTGTTTGCCCGTCCGGCATATCGAGCATGAAGGCGATTGCGCCGCTATGGGGAAAACAAACCGGGTCGAGCTCATCGCCTGACCGAACCAGCACGGCACCGGGTTCGAACGATATCTTCTGGAAGTAGGGCGTGAGCAAGCCGAGATCCGCCGCCGGCAACGCCGCCAGTAACCGATTCCCGATGCCGGTGCGGTGGACAGTCACGATGCTTTCTTGTGAACGAGCACCCGACGAACGACGGTATCCATTTTTCTCATCTGCCATGATTATCCGAAATACGAATTGCCGAAGGGCAACTATCCAAACAGAGCCATTGGTCGAGATCAAGCACGGATAATTGCGGAGAGCTGACCGCCGTCCTCGCCGCGCAAACGGGATCTTGCATAAATCATACTATTAACGATCTTTGCCGCTCGGCGAGGTGATCGACCAGTGATGATCGCGGCAACGCCTGAGCCTGCCCTTGGCGCAACTCGGAAACTCTCTGAAGTCCGCTATTGCGCCGCTGTCAGAAGCACCGCGGACGTCTTGCGCGCCAAGACTGTTACGCGCCAAGCCTGTTACGCTAAGGCTGCCGCGTTTCCAGCGGGCCGTCAGACCGGCTCCGCCGCCTTCGTCCCCAGCGGCTTCGGCGCCATGCCGCCGCCCGGCTTGAGATGGAATTCGTAAGTCATCAAATGCCACTGCCCGTTCGCCTTGCTGCCGTCGGGCATCGCCGCATCGTTGCGCGGCTCGACCTTGGCGACGAGGTCGTCCTTGACGCCGAACACGACGTCGGAATCGAGATATTTGTCGCCGTCCATGAAGACGTGGGTGATCAGCGGCTCGTAGCCCTTGGCGTTGACCAGGAAGTGCACATGCGCAGGGCGCATCGGATGACGCCTGGTCTGCGCGATCATCTCGCCGACCGGACCGTCGGTCGGGATCGGATAGCTGCACGGCAAAATGGTGCGGAAGAAGAAGCGGCCGTCGCTGTCGGTGATGAAGCGCGCCCGCGCCGAAGCGCCAACCTCATCGTAATTCGCCTTCTGTGAATCGTAGAAGCCGTCGTCATCGGCGTGCCAGACGTCGACGGGAACGCCCACAAGCGGCTTGCCCTTGAGATCGGTGACGCGGCTCTGCACGAACATGCGTTCACCGGTTTGATTGTTGGGAGAGATATCGATGCCGTGCGCGGTCACCTTGTGCTCGCCGACATAGAACGGGCCGAGCACGGTGGTCTGGGTGGCGCCCTCGCGCTCCCGGTGGTTGACCGCGTCCACCAGCATGGAGACGCCGAGCACGTCCGACAGCAGGATGAACTCCTGGCGGGTGTCGGTGCATTTCTGGCCGGTGCGGGTCAGGAAATCGATGGCGTATTCCCACTCCTCGAAGGTGAGACCGGTCTTGCTCACGTAATCGTGCAGCGACTTCACCAATTCCTGGAGCAGGAATTTTGCACGCGGATTTGGCGTATTGTCGAAGCTCGCGACCACGGCTTCGGTGAGTTCGGTCTCATTGAACTGGGTCATATGCGTCTGCCCTGCGTTTTTCTCTTTGGCCCGGATGGGCTCCTTGGAGGCGTTCCAGACTGCAGCCTACACCAGTCGTCGGGGCCACGTTAAGCGCAACCGGCTTGGAATGAGGCCGCCATTTCGGTATCAACTTTCCGACAAAATGCCCCGGAGGAACTGATGCTCGCCCCGACCCCCGCTTCGCCCGAATCCGTGGGCATGTCCAAGGCCGCGCTCGACCGCGTCGATGCGCATCTGAAGACCAGGTACATCGATGCCGGCCGCTTCCCGGGCACGCATCTGCTGGTCTACCGCCGCGGCAAGATCGCCCACAGCTCCGTCCAGGGCCTTGCCGATGTCGAGCGCAAGGCGCCGATCAAGGACGACACAATCTACCGCATCTATTCCATGACCAAGCCGCTCACCAGCGTCGCCTTCATGATGCTGGTCGAGCAAGGCCTCGTCGCGATCGACGAGCCGGTCGCAAAATACATTCCGGAATGGAAGGACCTCGGCGTGTTCGTCGCCGGCACTGCGCCTGCGTTCCTGACCCGGCCGCCGTCCCGGCCGATGCTGATCGTGGACCTGCTGCGCCACACTTCCGGACTGACTTACGGCTTCCAGCAGCGTTCCAATGTCGATGCCGCCTATCGCGCCGAGAAGATCGGCGAGGTCGAGAAGTCGGGCACGCTCCAGAGCATGATCGAGAGCCTCGCCAAGATCCCGCTGGAATTCTCGCCCGGCGAGGCCTGGAACTACTCGGTCTCGACCGACGTGCTCGGCTACCTCGTCGGCAAGATCTCCGGCATGCCGTTCGAGCAGTTCCTGAAAACACGCATCCTTGATCCGCTCGGCATGACCGACACCGATTTCCACGTGCCGGCTTCGAAGGCGCATCGCTTCGCCGCCTGCTACAATGCCGATCCCGCTGGTGGATTTACCTTCCATGCCGGCCAGCGCCGCGAGGGCCTGACGCTCCAGGACGACCCGGCCACGAGCTCGTTCCTGACCCCGCCCTCGCTCATCTCCGGCGGCGGCGGGCTGTGCTCGACGATGGCCGACTATCTGACCTTCTGCCGCGCGTTGCTCAATGGCGGCGAACTCGGTGGCGTCAGGCTGATCGGGCCGAAGACGCTGGCGCTGATGACGAGCAACCATATCCCCGGAGGACGTGCGCTGCCCGAGGTGTCGCGCTCGATGTTCGCCGAGGCCGCCTATAATGGCATCGGCTTCGGCCTCGGCTTTGCCGTAACCATGCGCCCGGCGGAAACGCTGATTGCCGGCAGCCCCGGCGAATACAATTGGGGCGGCGCGGCCACGACCTCGTTCTGGATCGATCCGGCCGAGGAGCTCATTACCATCTTCATGACGCAGGTGCTGCCGTCGAGTGCCTATCCGATCCGGCGCGAGCTGCGCAGCATGGTCTACGCCGCGATCACCGAGAGCAATCTCTGAGACTGCGGACGTTCCCTTGGGCTTTTGCGAGGAGTCGTCATGGCCGGGCTTGTCCCGGCCATCCACATCTTAGCCAAGAGGAACGAAGAACGTGGATGCCCGGGACAAGCCCGGGCATGACGCTTCGTTGTCCGTCAATGAAAATGGCCGATCAAATAGATGCCGCCGCCGATCACCAGCACGGCGGGCACGGCCCACAAAATCAGGACTGGCATTGGGTCATCTCTCCTCAGTTTGACGTGCAGACCTTGACGGTCTTCATGCCGCTTTCAGCCTCGGTGCGCGACTTGTAGATCGTGCCTGACGGGCTGACGACGGTCATGGACGTGTCCGTCGGTTTCTTGTCGACGATCGTGCACTTCTTGGTCTTGACGTCCTGGACGACGTAGAACTCGTCGGCCGCGAACGCCGGCAGGGATATTGCGGCAAGCATCAGCGCCGCGGTTACTGCTTTCAACTTCATTTTCTTCTCCTCCAATCGCCGGGCTGTCCGGCCCGGCCGATTCACAAACGGGAAAAAGTAGCAATTTGTTCCTATTCGCAGGAACGCCGTCTGCCATCGGATGTTGTTGCGGCGCATATTGCCATCGAGGAGGACAAGATGAAGAAGCTGTTCCTGCTTTCCGCCGCGGCCATCCTGATTTCGACCGGCGCGTTCGCGCAATCGACCGTGGTGACCACCACCGGAACCGGTCACGCGGCAGCGGTTCAGATCGAGCCGCAATACCGGACGAGGATCAAATCCTACGTCACCGAACATCATCTCCGTCCGGTGACGACAAAGGAGAAGATCATCGTCGGCGCAACGGTTCCAAGCGACGTCGAGCTCGAAGCCGTTCCGTCTGACTGGGGTCCGTCGCTGACGAAATATCGCTACGTCTATTCCGGCGAGCGCGTGATGCTCGTGGATCCGGGCACGCGCACCGTCGTCCAGGAAATCGATTGATACCGACAGACGGGCGGCCGCCGCGACGGCGGCCGCCCTCCCGGAGTTGACCGCATGACATCGCAGCGAGAAGCCCGGATCGCCGGACTCAGCCTGGCGGCCGTCTACCTCTTGTGTCTGCTGCTGACCGCAATCAGCATGAGCTGAAGCGCAGACCTCCTGCACTGCGCTGCAAAATCCTTCTGGACTGCTCCCCGCACGCGAAAATCGTGGCGCGATGCAGGTCCTGCCCGTATGGTTCTGGCCAAAATCATCATCCGGCGCTGTCGCGCTGGAACCGGGACGCCCGCGTTTGTCCAAGTTCACCCTGCCGGTCCGGCTCGCTCTCCTGGTCGCGGGAACGACGCTGCCGATGATCATCTTCGCGGTCGGCATCGCCTTCTACAATTACAAGCAGGACCGCAGCGACGCGAACCGCCGCGTGCTGGAGAACGTGCGCAGCATGCGCCTCGTGCTGGATTCCGAGGTGCAGCGGATGACCGGCGGCTTGCAGGTGCTGGCGCTGACGAACTCGCTGCGCACCGACGACTTCCCAAACTTTCGCCGCATCGCGCTCGGCTTCCTCGACCAATACGGCAAGGGCGGCCTGGTCCTGATCTCCGACCGCAAGGGCCGGCTGTTGTTCTCCTCGGCGACGGAGGACATCGCGAGCCTGCCGCCGCGCGGCAATCTGGTGATCGTCGAGAAAGTGTTCGCGACCAAGGTGCCGCAATATTCCGACCTGTTCACCGGCACGCTCGACCAGCGGCAGGTTCTCACCGTCGAAGTGCCGGTGTTCCGCGACGGCGAGGTGATCTACGACCTCTGCTTCGGCCCGCCGGTCGGCATCTTCCAGGAGCTGGTCGAGAAGCAGCGACCCGACCGGCAATGGACGGTGTCCCTGCTTGACGCCAAGGGCACCGTGTTCGCGCGCGTGCCGAACCCCACCGAGTCGTTCGGCAAGCGCGCCTCGCCCTCGTTCTACGCCGAGATGTTTCGCGGCAACGAGGCGTCACTCCCGACCGTGTCGCTCGACGGCATTCCACTCGCCTCCGCCTATACCCGCTCGCGGCTGACCGGCTGGACCGTGGCCGCCGGCGTCCCCGAGAGTTCACTGATCGCGCCGCTGTGGCGCAACATCGCCATCACCAGCCTGATCGGCGGCATCCTGCTGTTGACGGGTCTCACGTTTGCAGTGCGGATGGCGACCACGATCGCGCGCGGCGAGATGCTGCATGATCTCTTGATCGATGAGCTCAATCACCGCGTCAAGAACACGCTGGCCTTGATGCAGGCGATCGCGGTGCAGACCTTCCGCAGCGCAAGCCGCGATGAACGGACCAAGTTCGAGGGCCGTCTTGGCGCGCTCGCCGAGGCGCATAATCTGCTCAGCCAGGAGAAATGGGCCGGCTCCGAGCTGAAGGACGTGGTGACGCGCGTGCTCCAACCGTTCCTGCTCTCCGGTCCCGAACGTATCCGCATGACCGGCCCCGCGGTGCCGCTGTCGCCGCGGCTCGCCGTGGTGCTGTCGATGATCGTGCACGAGATCGCCACCAACGCCGCGAAATACGGCGCGCTGTCCAACGAGACCGGCCGGGTGACGCTCGAGTGGGAGGTCATCGCCGACACCCCCAAGCCGCGGCTGCGCCTGATCTGGACCGAGATCGGCGGGCCGCCGGTGACCGAGCCGGTGCGGCGCGGCTTCGGCTCCCGTCTGATCGAGCGCAGCGCGCGCGATCAGCTCGGCGGCGAGGCCACCGTCGACTTCCTGCCGCGCGGCGTCGTCTGCACGGTGGTCTGCGCGCTGGACGAGGCGCACTGAAGCGACTGGAAGGGAAACCGGCCGCCGCACCGAACATCCGATCCGGCAAGCTCCCTGCGGTCTCCGTTCCATAGCAGCGCAGCGCCGTCCGGCGTGCGTTTGCGAAAACGCGCGCCTGCCCAGAGCAGGATCGGACAAAGCATGGCCGCTTCAGGAAAGACCCTGAGCCTTCGCAGCGCATAGAACGCGCCGCCCGTACAAATACGGACATCTGATCCGCAGCTTAAGACGGTCAGGAGAAGCCACGCAATGATCGAGAGCACCGCACGCATGCGCAATCCATCGCACAAGGGCTTGCCGCCCGCGCCAGCCGAACAGCCGGACGACAGCTCGTCATCTGAGCGGCGCGCCGATGCGGAGATGGCGCGGGTGCTCAGGACCGAACCGGCTCGCATGGCATTGGATTCCTCCGGCGCCGGGATCGCGCACTGGAAACATGATCCATTGCACGACATCGTCGAGCCCATGAGCCACCACGTGATCATGGCGTACAACGGCGTGATGCAACGCATGGAGCGCCGGACAGGACGATCGGTTGCGATCGGTACGTTTCGTGCCGGAGTCGTGATCATCATTCCGGAAGGATCGAGCTCGCGATGGGATATTCCGAAGCCTGTCGACGTGGTTCAACTCTATCTTCCGAATGCAACGCTGAAGCGCGTTGCCAACGAAGCAGGAACCGCCGGAGCGAGCGATCTGCTGGAGCGGACGGCGCATCCTGACCCCATCACGTCCAGACTGCTCTTGAGCGCAGCGGAGACGCTGCAGGGCAACGGAGCCCTCGATATGCTGTTCCGCCATCAGCTGACGGACCTTCTGGCCACGCGCCTGCTGGTTGCCCACACAGGTTCGCCATCCACATTCCAACCGACCATGGGTGGGCTGTCGCCGAAGGTCCTGCTCCGTGCGATCGAACGGTTGCGGTCGGACAGCGATGCAGACGTCTCGCTTTCGGCGCTTGCCTCCGACGCCGGCCTGTCGCGCTTCCATTTCTGCCGGTCCTTCAAGGAGAGCACCGGGCTCTCGCCGCACGCCTGGCTGCGCCAGCACCGGCTCGAGCAGGCCATGAACATGCTGCGGGAGAGTGACGAATCGGTCGTCTCGGTCGCAGCCGCGCTCGGCTATGCCTCGCAGACCGCCTTTGCCGCGGCATTCAAGAAGCTCACGGGCGAAACGCCGAGCGATTGGCGCAGGCGCGTGCGTTAGCAGCAATCTCTCGATAGCGACGGCAATCGCTCTGGGGCAGTCGAACATCCGGTTCGCTACACATCGCAACGTCACATCATGCGGACGGAGGCAGACGATGAACTGGAAACGCCTTGCAATTGCACCGCGACGAAGAGCCGTCTCGACGGCGATCGTGTACGGGCTCTCACTGACCGTGCGTCTTACCTCGCCGACGGCCGAGGAAGCGCCGGCACAAATCGGGCCAAGCGCCAATGCCGCGACGTCAATCCTGATCAGTCATGATTGGCCGAGTAAGCCTGCGATGCCGCTAGCCCTGCGCGGCTGGCTCTTGGGCCCGCGAAGCTGCAGCACGGCATGCGAAGGTCCTGCGCTGCTGTCCTCGCTGCCGAACTGCACCGCGCCATAACGGCCCGCCCGTTTCCGTCTCATCTCTCCGCGCTCGCAACAGGCCTGCTTGCATTCGGCAGCGGCGATGACACGCGCGTCTCGGACCGACCAGACCCAAAAACAACCCAAGAATAAAACTCAGGAGTGAATCACATGCGACTACTCATCATCGGCGCCGGCTTCGCCGGCATGTACGCCGCCCTCTCCGCCGCCCGCCTGCGCGACATCAAGGGCGCTTCGCCTGACGATCTCGAGCTCGCGCTGATCGCACCGGAGCCGACGCTGGTGGTCCGTCCGCGGCTCTATGAGCCGAAGCCGGAAACCCTGACAGCACCGCTGCTCGACGTTCTCGAGGCGATCGACGTCCACTACATCCAGGGCAGCGCCGAGACCGTCAACACCGAGGCGCGGACAGTGCAGATCACCACGGCAAACGGCACGAAGAAGACCCTGTCCTACGACCGCCTGGTGGTCGCCACCGGCAGCCGCCTGTTCCGCCCCAACATTCCCGGCCTTGCCGAGCACGGTTTTAGCGTCGATTCCCTCGATGACGCGATTACGCTGGACAAGCATCTGCACGGCCTCGCCGACCGGCCGGCCGCGAACGGACGCGACACGGTCGTCGTCGCCGGGGGCGGTTTTACGGGCATCGAGGCCGCGACCGAGTTGCCCGCGCGCCTGCGCAAGATCCTCGGCAAGGATTCCACGACGCGCGTGATCATCGTCGAGCGCAACAGCGCGATCGCGCCCGACATGGGCGAAGGCGCCCGCTCGGTGATCGAGGACGCATTGCGCAGGCTCGGCGTCGAGACACGGCTAGGGGCCGGCGTCGCCTCGCTCGACAAATCCGGCGTGACGCTGTCGACCGGCGAACACATCGAAACCGGGACGGTGGTCTGGGCGGCCGGCATCCGCGCCGCGCCATTGACGGCGCAGATCCCCGCCGAGCGCGACAATTTCGGCCGGCTGCTGGTCGATCGCCATCTGCGCGTGCCGGGTATCGCCGGCGTCTTTGCGACCGGCGATGCCGCCCGCGCGGCCTGCGATGACGACGGCAATTACGCGCTGATGTCGTGTCAGCACGCCACGCGCATGGGCGCCTTTGCCGGCAACAACGCGGCCGCCGAGCTGCTCGGCATTCCGACCAGGCCCTACCACCAGAAGGCCTACGTCACCTGTCTCGACCTCGGCGAAGCCGGCGCACTGTTCACGCGCGGATGGGAGCGCACCGTCGAGATGGTCGGCGACGTCGCCAAGAAAACGAAGCAGGAGATCAACACCGTCTGGATCTATCCGCCGAAAGCTGCGCGCGCCGCCGCGCTCGCATCGGCCGATCCGGAGCGCGTCACCGATCTCTGACGCACGAAGCGATGACGACCGCGCGCTCCCGGCCGCGCGGCCTGCTCAACCAGGAACAGCCGGAAACACTCATCATGCAACAGGAGACGAACATGAACCTGCACAACACTTCATATCCAGTGGGATCAGGCCGCGAAGAACTTGTTCCGTCGCGCTACGCACTGAAGATCGGCGACATCGACGTGCTCGTGGTCAGCGACGGCGTGCTGCCACTGCCAACCACGATGCTGGCGCACAACGCCGACCCGACCGTCCGGGCGGCCTGGCTGCACGACAGGTTCCTGCCGCAGGACGCGTTCGACTGGGCGCTGAATGCGGTCATGGTCCGCAGCGGCGGCAAGACCATCCTCATCGACGCCGGCCTCGGATCCGACCCCAACCTGAACTTGCCCCGGGCCGGCCAATTGATCCGGCGACTTGAGGCCGCCGGCATCGACCTCTCGGCGGTGACCGATCTGGTGCTGACCCACATGCACATGGATCACATCGGCGGGCTGCTCGTCGACGGCGTCAAGCAGCGGCTGCGCAAGGACCTGCGTATCCACGTGGCGGCTGCCGAGGTCAAGTTCTGGGAGGCACCCGATTTCTCCCGCGTCGCCATGCCGCCGGGATTCCCCGACGCGCTTCGCGCCACCGCCAAGCGGTTCGTGAAGGAGTATGGCAGCCAGCTGCGCACATTCGATGAGACGCACGAGATCGCGCCCGGCGTCATCGCCCGTCGCACTGGCGGTCACACCCCCGGGCACTCCGTGGTTCGCATCGCATCCGACGACGACGCCCTGACATTCGCCGGCGACGCCGTGTTTGCCGTCGGGTTCGAGCAACCCGACTGGCATAACGGTTTCGAACATGATCCCGAAGAGGCGGCGCGGGTTCGCGTCCGTCTTCTGCGCGAGATCGCCGAGAGCAGCGAGATGCTGGTGGCCACGCACCTGCCGTTCCCGTCCATCGGCCGCGTGGCCACCGATGGCGACGCCTTCCGTTTTGTGCCGGTGTTCTGGGATTACTGACGAAGGGATCGGCTAGGCCGCACCAGGGCGCGGGCTCATGGCCTTCATGAGCGCGCGCCCGCTCGCCTTCGGTGACGCGCGAGAAGCGGCTCTACCCGATCGTCTGAAGCGCCGGAAACGTCTCGAGCAGCCAGATGCTCACATTCGAGACCGCGCCGGTGAGGAAGCCGATACCGGTGATCACCATCAACACGCCCATGCCGCGCTCGACATTGACGAGATGGCCCTTCATGCGCGCAAACAGTTTTGAGAATTGCTCGATCATCAGCGCGGCGATCAGGAAGGGAATGCCGAGACCGGCCGAATAGACCGCGAGGAGCCCCGCGCCCTTGGTCACCGTGGCTTCGGCCGCGGCGATCGAGAGGATCGCGGCCAGGATCGGGCCGATGCAGGGCGTCCAGCCAAAGGCGAAGGCTAGGCCCATAATGTAGGCGCCCCAGAGGCCGACGGGTCTGGGGATCGGCAGGCGTCCCTCACGCATCAACAGGCCGATGCGGGTCAATCCGAGGAAGTGCAGACCCATCACGATGATGACGATGCCGGCGAGGATCGACAGCTCGGCCGACCAGGCCCGGATCAGCCCGCCGATCAGCGAGGCGCTGGCGCCGAGCGCCACGAACACCGTGGAGAAGCCGAGCACGAACAGCAGCGCCGACATCATGATCGCACGCTTGGAGGCCGCAGCCTCATCGGCGCTCTTGACATGCTCGATCGTCGCACCCGTGAGATAGATCAGGTAGGGCGGGACCAGCGGCAGGACGCAGGGGGAGAGGAAGCTGACGAGGCCGGCAATCAGCGCCGCCGGGATCGAGACATTTTGCATGATGCAGTCGGAGCCATCTCAGGCGCCGGCAGGGCGCGCTGGGACTGCGCGCGGGCCGGAGCACCGGCTCTGGTGTAGCCGATGCGGGGGAATGCGCAACAGAGGCGCATAAAACCAGGGCTCCTCCCGATGCCGTCCGTGATCACAGATGCGGCATCGGGACGCGCACAAATCTCGCCAAAAAGCGAGATCAGGCGGCGCGGCTACTTCACCACGCGGAGCAGCGGACGCCGGGGCTGGTCCTGCGTCTGCTTGGAAGGGGGCTGCGGTTCGCTTCCGGCGCTCCGCAGCATTTCGTCGCACAGCGCCTTGAGATCGGCGCCGTCAATTCCTTTGAGTTTCATCCGCACGTCGAGGATGACGATGGACAGCAGCTCGGCCGACTCACGGCTGTTCATCTCGTTGAGCGCCCTGCGGCACTCCTCAAGCGTTTCCAGCACCGACTGCAACTGTTCGTCTGAATGCGACACGGCGTTCTTTCCGTTAATTCGGCCTGTGAGACGTGTTGGTGGTGATCCCTTCGGCCCCCATGGAGAACCAAGGATAGCACGAGGCTCCTGCGCCTCCGAACATGATTTCAATGTGTTTCTGCGCTGAAACCGCAGTTTCCGCGACCATTGCGCCGCTGCGCTGTTGGCGATCGGAGAAACCGCCGGAGACAAGACGCCGGAGGACCTGTGGTTGATCCATCCGGGACCTCGGCGGCACCTCTCGCGCGAGACCGTCCATCGCGGACAGCGCCGACAATCCCGTAGCCATCTCAAGGCTCGCAACGGAACTCACGCGACACCCCTCAGCCGGGCGATAAACTGCCCGATTCCCAACCTCATTCCCCGTCCTGGCCGCACTCGAATACCACCCGCGACGCAGTAAGGATGACGTTCAAAACTCGTCGTTCCCCAACCCGTCGTGGTTGTGGTTTGCACGAGATTCTGCCAGTTTAGCAACCTGAAGGGACTTGTATGCACTCCTTGGCGGAAAGGGGCGTTCCATTGGAAGAACGCCTAAAGGCAAATATCAGCGGCCTCTCCGATTGGGATGCGGCGCGGATATTCTTGGAAGTCGTTCGACGCGGAAGTTTCCGCTCGGCGGCGGAACGCCTGTCCCTGTCGATCAACGCCGTCCGCCGCCGAATCGATGATTTCGAACGCCAGACCGGCACCACCTTGTTCACCCGCGATGTCCACGGCACCCATCTGACCGACGAGGGCGCGATGGTGGTCTCTGCTGTTGAGCGCATGGAGGCGGCCGCCTTCGACGTGCTGCGCACCAGCGATTCGACGGCCAATGCCCTGTCCGGCGAGGTTCGCGTCGCCGTGACCGAGGGACTTGGGACGTTCTGGCTAGCTCCCCGGCTGGTCGAATTCCAGCAGGCCTATCCGAAAATCCTGGTCGACCTGCATTGCGCGATGCGCTCGGCCGACGTCTCCCGCCACGAGGCCGACGTCGCTATCCATCTGTCGCGCCCGTCCGCGCTCGACGTCAAGCTGGTGCGGCTCGGCCGCATGCATCTGATGTTCTGGGCTTCGGAAAAATACCTCGAGAAATATGGCACACCGCGCTCGGCCCACGAATTGATCAAGCACCGCCTGGTGCTGCAATTCGCCGACCAGCTCGCCGCCAAGGAAACCTTTGAGAGCTTCTTCCCGGGCGTTTCGGAACGTGACCTGCTGGTCATGAAAACCAACGTCTCAAGCGCCAACTACTGGGCTGTCGCGAATGGAGCCGGAATAGGCGTATTCCCGAGCTATGCCATCGCGCTTGGCGGGAAGTTGATTCCACTGGAGGTCGAGCTGAACAGACCGCTGGATATCTGGCTGTCCTACCATCCCGGTAGCGGTCGGATACCGAGAGTGCGGCACATGATTGACTGGCTGATCGAAGCCTTCAATCCGGCGCGATTCCCGTGGTTTAAGGAAGAATTCGTGCATCCGCATGAATTCAAGGACTCGTACATGGGCGAACCCCTGACCCACCTCTTCGGGGGATTTTCAACCGAAGAACGATGAGAAAACGAATGAAAACAGCGGCGAAGAGAATGAAGCAGCGCAGTGCCGGCAAGCCGGACATTGAGTTGGGCAAGCGGATCCGTCTGCGGCGCGTCGAGATGAAGATCTCGCAGGCTGAGCTCGGCGACAAGCTCGGCGTCAGCTTCCAGCAGGTCCAGAAATACGAGAAGGGTGTCAATCGCGTCGGCGCGGCCCGCCTTCAGCAGATCGCCACCGCCCTCGATGTGCCGGTGACCTTCTTCTACGACGGCGACAACAAGGCGCGCGAAGTCGAGAGCCTGCTGTTCCTCGATTCGGCCTTCAGCCTCCGCCTGCTGCGCGCCTACAGCAAGATCAAGGATCAGACGGTGCAGCGTCAGCTCGTCTCGCTGATGGAATCGATCGCGGCGAACGAAGCCTGATCGATCGACGGTCTGGCCGTTACGGCCGATGTTCAATCCGCCGCGTCGCGGGGGCGCGGCCGGATTGAACGAGACCGACCGGATCAGACGAACTGGGTCAGATCTGGCCCGCGCGCTGTCCGCGCGTGGCCCGTCCTGGGCGGTCTGACCGCCCCTTTTTCTTGGCTTTTCCCCGCCATCGCGCGCGGTTGTCGCGAACCCATCCCGCCTTTGCTGCGACCTAATCGAGAGCCTCCGCGACTTCACGCGCGGGGCGTTCGACTGCCGTGCTTAATGGGACCTCAACATTGATGGCCTAACGTCCCGCCGATTTTACCCATCGGCGCACGTGGCGCGGCGACCGGGAATTGCCAATACGCGGCCCGTCCGGGCCCCGTCCTCATGGGGAAGACAAGACTGATGTCGAAGCGCCATGCCGTGATCATTGCCGTAAATCTGTTCGCGGTGGGCCTGTTCGCCAGCGCCTCCGCGCTTGCGCAAACCGAGACCACGGGCCAAGCCGGTCCGAAGCCGGCAACTTCGGCCGGCACGGTGCCGGCCACAGCCAATCCGGCTCATGCGGCCGCGCCGAAAGCTGCCGCAACACCCACATCGACGGCTGAGAGCCGCTCGGCCGCGGCGCTCGCGATGACGCACGAGCCGACCTATGACGAGGGGACGGCCCAGCGGATCAAGGACGCGGCGCTGAGCTATTCCGACCTTGCGGTGCGCGGCGGCTGGCCGACCATCCCGGCGGATGCGAAGTTCGCGCTCGGCATCCAGGGCGCCAATGACGAGTTGCTGCGCAAGCGCCTGATCGTCTCCGGCGATCTCGCCGCCGACAAGGCCAGCGGCGCCTTCGACCAGGATCTCGCGGACGCGGTGAAGCGCTTCCAGGCCCGCCACGGGCTGGCGCCGACAGGCACAATGACGCCGCGCACGCTCACGGCGATGAACGTCTCCGTGCAGAAGCGTATCCGCCAGCTCGAGGCTTCGCTGGAGCGGCTCGAGAACATGAATTTCGGCTTCGGCCAGCGCTATGTCGTGGTCAACATTCCCGCCGCCTTCGCCGAGGCGGTCGAGAACGACGTCGTCATGCGGCGCTATCGCGTCATCGTCGGCAAGACCGAAAAACCCTCGCCAACGTTGACGGCGCAGATCAGCAGCGTCGTGCTCAACCCGACATGGACGGTGCCGTCCTCGATCGCCAAGACCGAGATCTCCGCGCATATGCGGAAAGATCCGACCTATCTGTCGCGTATGCACATGGAGGTGCTCGACGGCCACGACAATCCGATCGACCCGCATTCGGTCGACTGGTCGGGCACGCACACACCGAATTTCACCGTGCGGCAGCAGAACGGCACCTTCAACGCGCTCGGCGCGGTAAAGATCGACATGCCGAACCCCTATTCGGTCTACATGCACGACACCAACCAGCGAAATCTGTTCAGCGACGACTACCGTTTCGATTCCCACGGCTGCTCGCGCGTCGACAATGTGCGCGATCTCGCGGCGTGGCTGCTGAAGGACCAGCCGAAATGGAGCCGCGCCGCGATCGATACGGAGATCGCCACCGGCCAGCATCTCGACGTCGCCATGGCAAAGAAGGTGCCGGTGGCCTGGATCTACCTCACCGCGTGGATGACCAAGGACCAGACCATCCAGTTCCGCAACGACGTCTATAACCAGGACGAGCAGTTGCTCGAGGCCACCGCCGAGGAGGCCGCGTTCTTCGGCAAGGCCGCCGGCCATCCGCTGACAGCGCACATGGCGCAGTAGCGCAGCCAGCGCGCCATGCAATCGCGGCACAGGCGGATGCAAAGCCGCCTCCCTCGCCGCGGTTGACCCGGGCCGCAGCCCGGCCGCACATTGCGCCCGGCCACCGACAAGCGAGCGCGCGATGCCTGATCTCTCCAACGAAAAATCCTACGCCGACGGCAAGATCCTCCAGCACACCGCCAGCGGCGTCGGCGTCATCACCTTCAACAACCCCGACAAGCGCAACGCGATGTCGCTCGAGATGTGGGAAGGATTTGGCGAGGCGCTGACGGCCTTGCGCGACGACGATGCGGTGCGCGTCGTAATCCTGCGCGGGGCCGGCGGCAAGGCATTTGTCTCGGGCGCCGACATCAGCCAGTTCGAGAAGACGCGTCACAACGCGGCAGCGTCCGAGGAATACGGCAAGCGCAGCGCCGTCCAGCGCACGCTGCTCGCCGACTATCCCAAGCCGACGATCGCCTGCATCGAGGGCTTCTGTCTCGGCGGCGGCATGCAGGTTGCGATGCTTGCCGACATCCGCCTCGCCGCGCATGGCAGCCAGTTCGGCATTCCCGCCGCAAAACTCGGCATCGCCTATGGCTATGACGGTTTGAAGCACCTGGTGTCACTGGTCGGCCCGTCCTGGGCGCGGCTTCTGATGTACACCGGCATGCGCATCGATTCCGCCGAGGCGCTGCGCATCGGATTGGTCGAGCGCGTGATCCCGGACGACCAGCTCTGGGGCGAGACGATGGCGATCGCCGAGACGATCTCGCAAAACGCCCCGCTCGCCATCAAGGCGGCCAAGCTCACCATCGCGCAGGTGCTGAAGGACGAAAGCCAGCGCGACACGGACGCGATCAAGGCGATCGGCAACGCCTGCATGGACAGCGCCGATTTTCGCGAAGGCCGCCAGGCCTTCATGGAGAAGCGCAAGCCGCAGTTTCAGGGGAAGTAAGCTGAACCTTTATTCAGGAAGATTAAATTCCTCGCGCAGCTCGCCGCTATAGCAACCAGTTGATCCGTCAAAAGTTCTCTCGCCACCAACGAGGGAGATGACGATGAAACTGAAACTTGCTGTTCTTAGTCTGGCTGCCCTCGGCAGCGTGGCGCTGGCGTCGGGACAAGCGCTCGCGGCGATGCCGAACGGCATTCCGCAGGCCGATCGGATCGCTAGCGGTCCGGCCGCGAACATCGATCAGGTGCGCATGGTCTGCAACGCGTGGGGCCGCTGCTGGTGGCGTCCGAACTATTACGGCGCCTATGGCTATTACGGCGGCCCGCGCCGGTTCTACGGCCCGCGTCCGTGGGGCTGGGGCCACCGCCACTGGCGCCGCTGGTAAACGACGAAGGGGCCGCGAGGCCCCTTTTTTCTTGTCGCGATGGCTACAACGCCCCCAGCACCGCCTTCGTGATATCAGCCGTGCCGTTGCTGCCACCGAACTCCATCGGCTTGATGCCGCCGGCATAGACCTGATCCACCGCGCGCTCGATCGTCTCGCCAGCTTCCGCCGCGCCCTCCACGCCGTGCTTGTCGGCTAGCCAGTCCAGCATCATCGCGGCCGACAGGATCATGCCGGTGGGATTGGCCTTGCCCTGCCCCATGATATCGGGTGCTGTGCCATGGCACGGCTGGAACACGGCATATTTGTCGCCGATGTCGGCCGACGGCGCCATGCCGAGGCCGCCGATCAGGCTCGCGGTGATGTCGGAGACGATGTCGCCGAACATGTTCTCCATCACCATCACGTCGAAATCCCAGGGCCGCTTCACCAGCATCGCCGAGCAGGCATCGACGTAGAGCCGATCGGTCTTCACATCAGGATGCTTCTTTTCGATCTCGTCGAAAATGCCGCGGAAGAAGGCAAACGCCTTGAACACGTTCGCCTTGTCGACGCAGGTCAGCATGCCCGGCTTGCCGCGTGCCTTGCGCCGCTCGGCGAGGCGAAACGAAAACTCGAACAGACGCTCGGAGGTCTTGCGCGTGATCACCATGGTCTCGCGTGCATCTTCGTGCGTCACGACGCCCTTGCCCATCGAGGCGAACAGGCCTTCGGTGGACTCGCGGATCACGACGAGATCGATGCCGCGCTGGTCGGCGCCGACGATCGGGCTCGGCACGCCCGGAATCAGCCGCGCCGGGCGCACACCGGCATAGAGATCGAAGATGAAGCGCAGCTCGATCTGCGGAGCGATCTCGGTGTTGTCGGGGTAGCGCACCGACGGCAGGCCGCAGGCCCCGAGCAGGATCGCGTCGGCTTCCTCGCAGAGCTTGATGGTGGTGTCAGGCATCGACTTGCCGGTCGCGAGATAATTGTTGGCGCCAGCCGGCGCCTCGGTGAAGCGGAAGCTCAAGCCGGATTTCTGTTCGATCTTGCGCAGGACTTCGATCGCCGGCGCCATGACTTCGGGACCGATGCCGTCACCGGCGAGCACGGCAATGTGGAAGGCGTTGTTTGCGGACATGGAGGTTCCTGTATGAAGGAAAGTGTAGCCTCGTCATTGCGAGGAGCCCTTGCGACGAAGCAATCCAGACTGCGTCCGCGGAGGGATTTCTGGATTGCTTCGCTTCGCTCGCAATGACGAGGAGAGAGCGTCGAACTACGGCGTCAGCACGGTGCGGCCAACCACCGCGCCCTGCTGCAACTGCACCAGCGCGTCGTTGGCCTTGTTGAGCGGCGCCTTCGTCACCGGGATCGGGGCGACGTTCTTGGCGCGCACGAGATCGAGCAGCTCCTGCGTTTCGCGCAGGTTTCCGACATAGCTGCCCTGGATCGTCACCGCCTTGATCGGAATCAGCGGCAGTGCCCAGGTCGCGCCGCCGCCGAACAGGCCGACGATGACGAGTTTGCCGCCCTTGGTGAGGCAATCAAAACCAAGTTGTGTCGTCGCGGCGTTGCCGACGAGGTCGATCACAGCGCGGATCGGGCCACCCGCTTTCTTGGCGAGTTGCTCCAGCGCGTCCGGCGCCTTGGGATCGACGGTCGCGAGCGCGCCGGCCTTCTCCGCGGCCTCGCGCTTCCTGCCGTCGATGTCGACCATGATCGCGCCCTTGCCGCCCATCGCCTTGAGCAGCGACAGCGCCATCAGCCCGAGGCCGCCGGCACCGAACATCACGATCGGCGTGTCAAAGTGTTGCTCGACCTTCTTCAGCGCGCTGTAGGTGGTGACGCCCGAACAGGCGTAGGGCGCAGCCGACGCGGGATCGAGCCCTTTCAGATTCAGCAGATAGCGCGGATGCGGCACCAGCATGTGATCGGAATAGCCGCCGTCGCAATAGACGCCGAGCGAGCGCGGCGTCAGGCACATGTTCTCGTCACCGGCCAGGCACGTCGCGCATTTGCCGCAGCCGATCCAGGGATAGACGAGGCCGACATCGCCGAGCTTCAGATCGCCCTGGTCGGTCGGCTTCACGTCCGGGCCGAAGGCCGCGATCTCGCCGACCGTCTCGTGACCCATGGTCAGCGGCAGATTGATGCCGCGGTCCTTCAGCGACAGCGGCTTGCGGCCGTGGCCGAGATCGTAGCCGCCTTCCCAGATGTGGAGATCGCTGTGGCAGACGCCGGCGGCCTTGACCTTGATCAGCACCTGCGTGCCCGACGGCTGCGGTGTCGCCTCGTCGAACTCCTGCAGCGGCGCCTTGAAATCAGCGACCTTGAAACTCTTCATCGGAATCCTCCCGGCGTATTTGTTGTTGTCGCGCCACCATGCCACGGCCGGCAAGGCGAGACAAACCTGGACCTGTCTAGTTTACACCGGCCGATGATGGCAAGCCGACCACGCGCAAAGCCGCATTGCTTGCTGCACAACGCCGTTCGTCAGCCCTGCACGGCCGTTTTGCCCGAGGGAGTTGGCGCCTCATCGGCGAGGCCAACCTCGTCGCGCAATTCGCGCGTGTGTTCGCCGAGCACGGCCATCGTCTTCGCCGGCGTGGTGTCGGCACCCGACATCCGGAACGGCAGATTGAGCACCTGGAACGCACCGCCTCCGTCCTCCACCGACGAGAGCGCCTGCCGGTGTGCGAGCTGCGGATCAGCCAGCGCCTCGGACACGGTGCGATAGGCCGAGGCCGGCACGCCGGCCGCTCCAAGCGCGACGAGACAAGCATCGGTCGAGAGCTGCCGGGACCAGGCTTCGACGCCGTCCATCATGTCCGCCCAGTTCTCGCGGCGTGGCGCATAGCTGGAGAAGCGCGGATCGGAAATCCATTCGGGGCGGCCGATCACGCCCATCAGGCACTGAAACGTCTTCTCGCTCGCAACTGTGATCATGACGTAACCGTCGGCGGTCTCGGTCGGCCCGAACATCGGGCGCGGCGGCGGCTTCACCGCGAATTGCGAGCTCTGCAACTCGATCACCGTCAGCGTCAACATCGACTCCAGCATGGAGACGTCGATGTGCTGACCAAGGCCGGTCACGGTGCGCTGATAAAGCGCAGACGCAATCGCGCCAAAGCCGTAAGTGCCGGTGACGACGTCGGCATGGTAGATGCCGCAATAATCGGGACGGTTGCGGCCGGGCTGGTAGGCGAGATGCGCCATGTCGTAGCCGGAGGCTGCGTGGATCACCGGCGCGTAGGCCGGCAACTCCGCCGAGGGACCGCTCTGGCCATAGCCGGAGATCGAGCAATAGATCAGCTTGGGATTGACCGGACGCAGGCTGTCGTAGTCCAGCCGCAGGCGGCGCATCACGCCTGGCCGAAAGTTCTCGACCAGGATGTCCGCGGCCGCGACCAGCCGTCGCACCGCCTCCCTGCCGTCCTCGGATTTGAGGTCGAGCACCACGCTCTTCTTGCCGACATTGAGCTGGCCGAACACGGTGCTGCAGCCCTTGCGCAGCGGAGGCCGGGTCCGCATCGTCTCGCCGCCGTCGGTCTCGATCTTGATGACCTCGGCGCCCATGTCGGCGAGCATCCGCGCGCAATGGGGACCGGCGATGGTGGTCGAAAAATCCAGGACCCGCAGGCCAGCGAAAGCCCTTGTCGTCGTCTGTTCGTGCTTATCTTGTAGTTGCATCCCCGGCCCGTCCCTTAGGAACAATCAATGTTCCCTCTTGTTGATGCGCCGACCCTAGAGGGCGGCGGCTGAGTAGGAAAGTCTTTACCGAACGGACGCGTCTGGTGGGCAGGCTGAGAATTTCCAGGGCAACTGGACCCGTTCTTGCATAGCAGCAAACGGGATCGGATGAGGGCAGCAGTTCTTGAGGGTCTTGTTCGTTACGACAGAGATGGACGACTTCGTCCGCGTCGGCGGACTCGGAGCCGTTTCCGCCGCGCTTCCGAGAGCCCTTCGCCCTTTCGCCGATATCCGGGTGATGCTGCCCGGCTATCGCGACATCATCGAGCAACTCACCCATATACAGATCGTTGGCCGCTGTCCGGCGTTCGCGGAGATGCCGGCCTGCTCGCTCGGCCGGGCCGCGACCAAGGACGGCCTGCCGGTCTATGTGCTGTTGTGCTCGCAACTCTACGACCGGCCCGGCAATCCCTATGGCGACGAGTCCGGGCGCGACTGGCCCGACAACGACATCCGCTTCGCGCGCTTCGCCTCGGCAGCCGCTGAGCTTGCCATGGGCAAGCTGGACAAGAATTGGGCAGCAGACCTGATCCATGCCAATGACTGGCAGGCCTCGCTCGTGCCGGCCTATCTCGCCTGGCGCGGCAGCAAGCTGCCGTCGATCCTGACGATCCACAACCTCGCTTATCAGGGCCTCTTCCCGAAGGACTCACTGCGGCGGATCGGCGTCCCCGAGAGCTCCTTCCACATCGACGGCGTCGAGTTCTACGATCAGCTCTCGTTCCTCAAGGCCGGCCTCGTCTACGCCTCGCACCTCACCACCGTCAGCGGGACCTACGCGCGGGAAATCACCACGGATGAATTCGGCTGCGGCCTCGAAGGTCTGCTCCGCGTCCGCTCCGACGCCTCCGAGCTGACGGGCATCCTCAACGGCATCGACGAGAGCTGGGACCCGCGCTCCTGCGCGCAGCTCGCCCAGCAATTCGGCGCCGGCGACTGGATCGGCAAGAAGGCCAATGCGGATTACGTGCGCAAGCAGTTCGGGCTTGCGGTGTCGCGCGGGCCGATGTTCGGCATCGTCGCGCGGCTCGTGCACCAGAAGGGCATCGACCTCGTGCTGGCAGCCGCCGACGAGATCATCGACGCCGGCGGCCAGATCGTGGTCACCGGCTCCGGCGAGCCCGCCCTCGAACAGGCCTTGGTCGACGCCCATCGCCGCCGCCCGGACGCCATCGGCGTCACGATCGGCTTCAACGACGCCCAGGCGCGGCGCATCTTCGCCGGCAGCGATTTTACCCTGATGCCGTCACGCTTCGAGCCGTGCGGTCTCAGCCAGATGTATGCCCAGCGCTTCGGCTCGCTTCCGATCGGCCACCAGACCGGCGGCCTCGCCGAGACCATCACCGACGGCGAGACCGGCTTCCTGTTCTCAAAACCCTCGCACGAATCCTTCCTCGGCGGCGTCCGCCGCGCCTTCGAGGCCTTCATGGCCCAGGACCAGCTCGACACCATGCGCCGCAGCGCGATGGGCCGGTCGTTCTCCTGGAGCATCTCGGCCGGCAGCTACAGCGCGCTGTACCGGAAGCTGGCGGCGGTGTGAGCCCACGGCGCTTCGCCACACTCCGTCATTGCGAGCGAAGCGAAGCAATCCAGAATCCCTCCGCGGAGACAGCCCGGATTGCTTCGTCGCGAGAGCTCCTCGCAATGACGATGGGGAGAGCGTGCGCCTCACCCCCACTCTCGTGCCGCGGACGCAGCGCAGCGTCTCTTGACGGTGCACTGCTGAGCCGGGGCCCATATCTCGACGGAGTTCGTGGCCTCTGGGTCCCGGCTCTGCGCCGCAACGCTTACGCGTTCCGGTTTGTCCGGGACACGAGCGTGGCTCTCACCCCTTCCCGCGCACATCCATCTGCGGCCGGCCGATCCAGGCGCGGTTGAGGCAGCGCGTCATCCAGTCAGGCTGCAGCTCGCCGCGCAATCGCGCCTGCGCTTCCTGGTAGGGACCGACATAGCGCAGCCGGTCCGGCAATTTCGGATAGACCCGCCTGATCCATTTCAGCGCGTTGTCGGCAGACCTCTTGTCCCGCTCATCCAGCTCAAACCCAAATCCGGCGCGCAACGGCCCCGGCAGCAGGCTCGCCGTGATCGCACGATACCATCGCGGCGGCCGCAGCCATGGACGCGCGCCGCCAAAAATCTGCGCCGCGATCTCGCGCGCCGGCGGGCTGACGGTCAGCGTGTCCGACTGCGCCGTCGCATAGGTGTAGGCAGCAAAGCCGGCCCAGTCCGCCGGCAAATCATCGCCCGTCAGTCCGAACAGCGCGCCAAACGTCCGGCTCTCCGTCCAGTAGCGCTCGCGCTCCTCGGCGGAGAGCGGCGGCAGGACCAGATCGTGCGCCATCAGTGCGGTCTCGACCAGCGTGGCGTGAACCCAGCGCAACGAGGGGATGTCGTTGGCGCAATAGAGTGAGCCCGCCGCGAACGGGCCGACCGTCTCCGACATCTCGCCGACGATCATCGAATGGCGCCGGTGCAATTGTCGCGACGACAGCAAGGCCCGGTCGAGCGAGCCGAACACCATGGCAAAGACGATGTCGAAGGTACGATGGAAGCGCCCGATCGGATCGGCAAAGGTCTTTGAATGCTCGGCGATGGCAGCCGCGACCCAGGGATGGGCCAGTTGCAGTAGCAGCGCGCGGCCGGCACCGAGGAAGATGACGGCCTCCCGGTCGATCCGCCAGGTGACCGAGGAGGGACCGAACACGCCGGGGACCGGTCCCGCCGCGTCAGCGCGGACCTTGTCGAGCGCCAGTTCCAGATCGTTTCCGGACACCACTTGCACGGCCTTTCAAAGGCGGACAACGACGGACGATCCGCAATGCCTGTGGCAATTCGATGAACGGCTGATGCAGCCCTACTCCGCGGCCATCGGCATCTCATCCAAATGCTCGTGCAGCACCACGCCGGCGAGCGGGTCGAATTCGCCGATCCACGGCTTGCGCGCGAGCACCGACTTCGTGTGAGCGTAGCCGGCGTGCCAGCGCCGCGTAATTCCTGACGGGCTGAAGTCGATATCCTTGGTATGGGTCTCGCGGTCGAGCTGCGGGGCCAGCAGCCGCACCACATGCATGCGGGTCGGACAGCCGTAGCTCATCAACTCCATCACCGCGGGATCGCTGCGCTCGCTCTCGGGCAGTCGCGCCGCGAGTTGATTGATGACGTGGCGCAGGCGATGGGCCTGCTGCTGACGCTCGATCTGGCTCGCGATCCGGCTGGAATATTGCACGTCCTTGTGCCGGCTCAGCACCTCGCCCATCGTCGTCGGTTCGGCACCGACCGGATTCCAGAGATGCACCGAGAAAATCAGCGAATCCCTGCGTGGATTGTCGTCGAACACGGCTTCCGTCGGCGTGTTCGACAAAATGCCGCCGTCCCAATAGAGCTCGCCGTCGATGCGTACCGCCGGGAACGCAGGCGGCAGCGCGCCGGAAGCCATCACATGCTTCACCGTCAGCTCGCCGTCGCGGCTGTCGAAATAGCGCATCTGGCTGGTGCCGACATGAGCTGCACCAACCGTGAGTCGCGGCGCGCCGCGACTGGCGAGGCCGAAATCGACGAGATCGCGCAGCGTGCTCTCCAGCGGCGCTGTCGAATAGTAACCGGCGCGATCGGCGCCGAGCGGATAGGTCTCGCCGGCATGCGCCAGCGGATTGGGCTGGAAGAAGCCGGCAATGCCGTGGGTGACGGTCGACCAATAAGCAAGCTTGTCGTCAAAGCCGGGAATGCCGATTGGTAGAGGCCAGGCCGGATTCTGCTCCATCCGCTTCCAGAATTCCTTCAGACGCGCGAGCCGGTTCTCCGGCGCATTGCCGGCGATCAGGCTCGCATTGATGGCGCCGATCGAGGTGCCGATGACCCAGTCCGGCTCGATACCGGCCTCGTGCAGGGCCTGGTAGACGCCCGCCTGATAGGCGCCGAGTGCGCCGCCGCCCTGCAGCACCAGCACGATCTGTCCCGGCAGGTCGTTATGCCTGCACACCTCGGCACTCCCCTGCATGCTCGTCACGCTCCTGCTCCAGAGAGCCTTACGCAAAATCCTGCGGCATTGTTACGCCCGACGACCATCGGCCGTCCAGCAATCAACGTCTGGGAAGGGGGGCGGAAAGCTACGGAACCGGCGGAGCGTTAACGCTTTGCCGGCGCCTCCTGCGGCGGCTCGTCGTCCGCAATCGCGCGCCAGGCTGCGCCGTCGAGATCGTCGTACTGGCCGCTCCGGAGCGACCACAGAAAGCCGGCGAGACCGGCGAGACCGAGCATCAGCGCCAGCGGTACCAGGATGACCAAAATTTCCATCACAGGCTCTCCCGCGAGTTGCCGCGCGCACGCAACGAGTTCACCATCACCAGGATCGACGATCCGCTCATGGCCGCCGCCGCGATCAACGGCGTCACGACGCCGCTGATCGCGACCGGCACGGCGAGGACATTGTAGAGGATCGCAAGCCAGAGATTTTGCCGCATCAGATGCAGCGCCTTGCGCGCGGAATCGATGGCGGCAACGACGGGGGCCAGCGGCCGGCCGAGGAAGACGTGATCGGCGGTGGCCTGGCTCAGATGCGCGGCCGAGATCGGCGACATCGAGACGTGGGCGGCCGCCAGCGAGGGCGCATCGTTCATGCCGTCGCCGACCATCAGCACCTTGGCGCCGCGCTTTTCCAATTCCTCGATCCGCGCGATCTTGTCGGCCGGTGTGACGCCGGCGCGCCATTCGGGAATGCCGAGCGCGTGCGCGGCCGCCCTCACCGCCGCCTCGTGGTCGCCGGAGAGGATCTCGATGCCGACGTTGCGCGCCTTCAGCGCCGCGATCACGGCTTGCGCATCCGGACGCAGGCCCTGACGCACCGAGAGGATGAATTTTGCGCTGCCCTTGCTGAACGCCACGATGGAGGCCTCGGGGTCGAGATCGTCGGTCAACCCGACGAGGCCCTCGGCGCCACAGAAGGAAGGACGTCCCAAGCGAATCTCGATGCCGTCGACCGTTGCACGGACGCCCTGCCCGGCCTCTTCGACCGCGCCGACGACAGGCGATCGCGCGCCGGCAGCCTGCGTGACTGCGGCGGCGACCGGATGATGACTCGACAGCGCGAGGCGGCCAGCAAGCTCAAAAATGTCGGCGGGAATGTCGGCCGCGTTGATCACATCGAGATCGGGCAGCGTCAGCGTGCCGGTTTTGTCGAAAATGATATGGTCGGCTTCGGCGAGGCGCTCGATGGCGTCGCCCGAATTGAGCAGCACGCCCGCCTTGAACATTGCGCCCGACGCGACCGTCTGCACGGTCGGAATGGCAAGGCCCAGCGCGCAGGGACAGGTGATGATCAGCACCGCAACACCGGTCACGATCGCATCGTGCCAGCTCGCGCCGGCGATGACCCAGCTCAAAATGGTGATGAGCGCGGTTGCATGCACCACCGGCGCATAGAGCCGCGAAGCACGGTCGGCGAGCCGCATGTAGCGCGAGCGAGCCTGCAGCGCGTTGTCGAGCAATCGCGTGATCTCGGCGAGCAGCGTCGCCTCCGACGCCGCCGAGACCCGCACCCGCAGCGTGCCCGAAATGTTCATCGAGCCCGCATAAACCGGCGTGCCCCGCCCGGCCGTGACGTAGAGTGTCTCGCCGGTGATCGGGCTCTGGTCGATCTCGGAACGGCCTTCGATCACGGTGCCGTCGACCGCGCAGCGCTCGCCGGGCCGCAAGAGGACGATGTCGCCGGGATGGATCGCCGCGACCGGCACCTGCGAAATCTCGTCGGGCCCGACGAACTTGGCCGCGGTCTCCGCCTTCAGCGCCGCGAGATTGCCGGCGACCGCGCGGGTCCGCCGCCGCATGTTCTGGTCGAGGAAACGGCCGACCAGCAGGAAGGTCAGCAGCATGATCGCCGCATCGAAATAAGCGTGCTCGGCGTGATGAATGGTCTCGACCACGGACATGCCGAGCGCAACGCACACGCCGATCGAGATCGGCACGTCCATGTTGGTGGTCTTGCTCGACAGCGCGCGCCAAGCCGAGCGGAAAAACGGCTGTCCGGCATAGGCTGCCGCCGGCAACGCGATCAACGCCGACAGCCAGTGGAAGAAATCGCGCTGCTCGGGCAGCATGTCCGAGACATTGCCCGACCACACCGGGATCGACAGCATCATCACGTTCATGGTGGCGAAGGCGGCGACGCCGAGGCAGCGCAGCAGGAAGCGGGATTCGGCAACTTCCGTCGCCTCTGCGCTTTCGGTCTCATAGGGATAGGCCTTGTAGCCGAGCTCCGCGAGCCGGTCGATGAAACGCGCCGGGTCGAGCGTGCCTTCTTTCCACTCCAGCGCAACGCGCCGGTCGGTGAGGTTCACGCGCGCCAGCGTGACGTCGGGAATGGCGGAGAGCCCGCGCTCGATCTTGGCCATGCAGCCGGCGCAGTGAACACCCTCGACCGCGAGATCGATATGCTGGAGGCCCTCGCCCGCGGCGCGGACGTAATGAGAGAAATCCCGCGTGAACTGCATGACGATGTCCCTCAGTTCAGGATCACGCGGTTGCGCGACATGAACACACGCTGTCCCCGCGCCTCGCCCTCGATCACCAGATCCCACTGCCCTGGTGCAACGGCGGCGGCATTGCCGCGATAGATTCCGACGCCTGCTTCCGACAGCTCGACCGCGAGATCGGCGCGCTTGTCGGTCGGCCGCTCCAGGCGCCCGCCGAACTTTAATCCGGTCACGGGCTGGCCCGCCGCGTCGCGCGCCTCGACCTGAAGCACGGCATTGCCATCGGCGCGCCGCTCGATATGCGCGCCGACCTTCCATTTGCGCGCGGCCTGACCCTGCGCCGCGGAGATCTCGCGGTCATAGCTGAGGCCAGCAGCATAAGGACTATCGACGTCGGTGCCTGGCAGCGTCGCGATCGCGAGCTTCATCATGGTCACGTTGACGCCGATCACGATTCCGAAAAAGGCGACCAGCATCAGGAACACTTTTGTTCCGGTCAGCGGCTTGGTGGCCATGGTGGTCTCCTGAATTTACGGCACGACGAAATTGTCGGTGGAGGTGGCGACCTCGCCGAGGCCGATATCGGTGACGTGGAAGCGCACAGGAATCGACTTCTCCGGATTGCCGTCGGCCGGCGCGGTGACCAGCAGGCGCAACTCGCTGGTGCTATCGCGCGGGATCACGATCATCGGCCGATCAGGCGTCACGGAATCGGCGCCGACGACATGCGTGGTCAAATTGACCGGACCGTACGCGTCGATCGCGATGACGCGGTCGTAGCCGCTCTTGTTGAGCAACCGCACCGTATAGGCGTTGCGGATCGAGCCGTCGCTGAGTTTGACCGCGACCGGATTGCGGTCGTGCAGCACGTTGATGTCGAGCAGGCTGCGGGTCGCCAGCGTATAGAGCATGATGCCGCCGACCGCCGCGATGATCGCGCTGTAGACGACGGTGCGGGCACGGACGATGCGATAGACCGGCGCCTTGCCTGCCCGGCGGCGCCGGATGTTGATGTCGTTGTCATAGCCGATCAGCCGCTTCGGCCGGCCGATCTTGGTCATCACGTTGTCGCAGGCGTCGATGCAGAGCCCGCACTGGATGCATTCGAGCTGCGGCCCGTTGCGGATGTCGATGCCGGTCGGGCACACCGCGACGCATTGATAGCAGTCGACGCAGTCGCCGACATGCTCGCCCTGCGCGCGCAGCTCGGCCGCCTTCTTGACGGAGGTGCGCTTCTCGCCGCGGTCGTAGCGATAGGTGACATTGAGCGCCCATTCGTCGGTGAGCGCGGCCTGGATCCGCGGCCACGGGCACATATAGGTGCAGACCTGCTCGCGCATGTAGCCGGCGAGCACATAGGTCGTCGCGGTCAGGATGCCGATCCAGATATAGGCGATGACAGGCGCCTGGAAGGTGACGAGCTCCTTCACCAGCGTCGGTGCATCGTTGAAATAGAGCACCCAGGCACCGCCGGTCCACCACGCGATCATGAGCCAGATCGTATGCTTGAGTGCGAGCTCGCTGATGCGCCGCAGCGTCAGGCCGGATGATTTGTCCTTCTTCATCCGCTCGCGGCGGTCGCCCTCGACGAAACGCTCAACGGCGTAGAACAAATCGGTCCATACCGTCTGCGGACAGAGATAGCCGCACCAGATGCGGCCGCCGACGGAGTTCATCAGGAACAGCGCCACCGCGGCCACGATCAACAGGCCGGTGAAGTAGTAGACCTCCTGCGGCCACAGCTCGATGAAGAAGAAATAGAAGCGGCTGTTGGGCAGGTCGATCAGCACCGCCTGGCTTGGCGCGCCAAGGCCGCGGTTCCAGCGAACGAAGGGCAGCAGGTAGTAGACGCCGAGGCACAGCACCATCAGGCCCCATTTGATCCGGCGGAACGTGCCGGAGATGCTCTGCGGATACACTTTCTTCTGGGCGACGTAGAGCGGCCCGTTGTCGTCGTCCGATGTGAGTTCGTTCGGGTTCACGGTCTTGTTCATCGCTCTAGAACTTCTCGAAAAGGTGCGATTAAACCTAGACCCGACGCGAGCGCGTCAGTTGATCCAGCTCAAACGGGGGCACTTTTGTTCGCCCCCGCCCGTCCCGATATCCGCTACTTGCCACCGCCCAGCGAGTGGACATAGACCGCCATCGCCTTGATGGTGGCGGGGTCGAGCCGCCCTTCCCAGGCCGGCATCACACCGGCGCGGCCCTGGCTGATGGTCTCGATCAGCGTCGCCTCGTCCGAGCCGTAGAGCCAGATCTTGTCGGTCAGGTTGGGTGCGCCCATCTCCGAATTGCCCTTGCCGCCGTCGCCATGGCAGGCGACGCAATTCTCCGCAAAAATCTTCTCGCCCTTGGCGGCGTCATAGCCCTTGCGGGTCGGAAGGCCCGACAATGCGCGGACATAATTGGCGACCGTGACGATCTCATCCGCCTTCAGCACGCCGTCCTTGCCGAAGGCGAGCATCTGGCCCTCATGCGCCTTGGCGTGGCCGGAGCGCGCGCCATACTGGATGGTCTGCATGATCTGGTCGAGCGTGCCGCCCCACAGCCAGTCGTCGTCGTTCAGGTTCGGAAACCCCTTGGCACCGGCGCCGCCGGAGCCGTGGCACGGTGCGCAATTGTCGCCGAACACGGTCTTGCCCTTGGCGCGGGCGAGCGCCAGCAAGGCCGGGTCCTTCTCGATGTCGGCGAGCGGCGCCGCCGCCAACGCCACCATCTTCTCGCCGCGGACAGACTCGAGATTGGCGAGCTCCACACCGAGGCTGGCGCGCGTCGAATAGCCGAACAGGCCGGTTGTATTGCTCGAGATCAGCGGCCAGGCGGGATAGACGATCCAGTAGCCGATCGACCAGATGATGGTGAGGTAGAAGGAGATCACCCACCAGCGCGGCAGCGGGGTGTTGAGCTCCTTGATCCCGTCCCATTCATGTCCGGTCGTGGACTTGCCGGTGACGGAATCAAATTCGCCATGATGATCGGTCATGATGTCTTACTCCTCCCGCAGCGGCAGGTGGGCTGCTTCGTCGAAGGCGGCCTTGTTGCGGGGCCAGAACGCGTAGGCGATGATCGCGAGAAAGATCGCGACGAACACCGGCGTCCAGATCGTGGTCACGAGACCGGACGCGAGATTGTCGAGTGTCAGGATGGCTTTCATCGTGATGCCTTCTCAGCGAAGATTGGCTTTCTCGTTGTAGATCTTGAAGTCGACCAGCGTGCCGAGCATCTGCAGGTACGCGATCAGCGCGTCCATCTCGGTCGGCGTGCCGGGCTTGCCGTCGAAATTGCGCACGACGGCCTTGGCGTAGCGCTTGGTGAAGGCATCGCTTCCGGCATTGTCGGGATCGGCCTGCGCCTTCATGTCGGCACCGGCGTTGACGATCTGGTCGTCGGTGTAGGGCGTGCCGATCGCCTTGAGCGTCTTCATATGGTCGGCGATCGTATCGGAGTCGACCTCTGTTGCGCTGAGGAACGGATAGCCCGGCATTACCGACTGCGGCACGATCGCGCGCGGGTTGGTCAGATGGGTGACGTGCCAGTCGTCGGAGTATTTTGCGCCGACGCGGGCAAGGTCGGGACCAGTGCGCTTCGAGCCCCACTGGAACGGGTGGTCGTACATGCTCTCGGCGGCGAGCGAGAAATGGCCGTAGCGCTCGACCTCGTCACGCAGCGGCCGGATCATCTGCGAATGGCAGAGATAGCAGCCTTCGCGGACATAGACGTTGCGTCCCGCGAGCTCCAGGGGCGTGTACGGCCTGACGCCGTCGACCGCCTCGATCGTGCTCTTGAGGTAGAACAGCGGCGTGATCTCGACGAGACCGCCGATCGCGATCACCAGCAAAATGCCGACGATCAGGATGATCGAGTTCTTTTCGAAGATTTGGTGGCGTGTCCAGAACGACATGGAAAGCTCCTCATTCCGCCGGCTGAAGCGCGACGGGCATCTGGACTTCCTGCTCGCCGACGCGAACGGTCATCCAGAGATTGTAGGCCATGATCAGCGCGCCGATCAGGAACAGCCCGCCGCCGGCGGCGCGGATGATGTAGAAGGGATGCATCGCCTCGACGCTCTCGATGAAGGAATATTCGAGGAAGCCGAGCGAGGTGTAGGCACGCCACATCAGGCCCTGCAGGATGCCGGACACCCACATCGCCGAGATGTAGAGCACGATGCCGAGCGTCGCGATCCAGAAGTGCCAGTTGACGAGTTTCAGGCTGTAGAGTTCTTTGCGATTCCAGGCCCACGGCACCAGGCAATAGAGTGCGCCGAAGGAGACGAAGCCGACCCAGCCGAGCGCACCCGAGTGCACGTGGCCGATGGTCCAGTCGGTGTAGTGGCTGAGCGAGTTCACCACCTTGATCGACATCATCGGGCCCTCGAAGGTCGACATGCCGTAGAAGGCGACCGAGACCACGAGCATGCGCAGCACGGGATCGGTGCGCAGTTTGTCCCAGGCACCCGACAGCGTCATCAGGCCGTTGATCATGCCGCCCCAGGAGGGCATCCACAGCATGATCGAGAAGGTCATGCCAAGCGTCTGCGTCCAGTCCGGCAGCGCCGTGTAGTGCAGATGGTGCGGACCTGCCCAGATGTAGAGGAAGATCAGCGCCCAGAAATGGATGATCGACAGGCGGTAGGAATAGATCGGCCGCTCGGCGCGCTTCGGGATGAAGTAGTACATGATGGCGAGGAAGCCGGCGGTGAGGAAGAAGCCGACCGCGTTATGGCCGTACCACCACTGGAACATCGCATCCTGGATGCCGCCCCAGGCGACATAGGATTTCGAGCCGAACGCCGAGACCGGAAGCGCCGGATTGTTGCCGAGATGCAGGACCGCGATCGTCACGATGAAGGCGAGATAGAACCAGTTCGCGACGAAGATGTGCGGCTCCTTGCGCTTGATGATGGTGGCGAGAAAGACCAGCAGGTAGGTGACCCAGACGATGGTCAGCCAGAGGTCGGCATACCATTCCGGCTCGGCATATTCCTTCGACTGGGTGACGCCGAGCAGATAGCCCGTACCGGCGACCAGGATGAAGAAGTTGTAGCCGACCACGACGAACCAGGGCGCGAGATCGCCGGCAAGGCGAACGCGGCACGACTTCTGCACGACGTAGAACGACGTCGCGATCAGCACATTGCCGCCGAAGGCGAAGATCACCGCGGAGGTGTGCAGCGGACGCAGACGGCCAAAACTGGTCCAGGGCAGGTCGAAGTTCAGCGCCGGCCAGGCCAGCTGCGAGGCGATGATGAGGCCGACCAGGAAGCCGGCAATGCCCCAGAACATCGCCATGACAGAGGAGAACTTGATAGGGCCCATATTGTAGTTGGGGCGGCCGTTGATCTCTGCCGGCGGCAGCGCCGTCGGGCGATCGAAGTAGCGGTTGACGATGCAGAACACCGCAGCGAGGCTCGCCACAGCGCTCAGCGCGGCATGGAAGGCGAAGGGTGTATCGACCGCCTTGGCCGCGGCGATCACGCAAAGGAAGGCGGTGACCGCGAACACGACAGCCAGGCCGCTTTCGCCTGTCGTCATGGTTTTGGAGATGGAGGGCTGGCTCATCGCGGATTCTCTCTCGAAAAGAACACGCCGCCAGAAACCACATTCACCCTCGCGGGGAATTGATTGAAATCAAGGGAGATGGATTTCGGTTCATGTGCGGCTGCCAGTTGAAGTGCCCTCTCGCCTTGCGGGAGAGGGCAGCGAGGACAGTGCGGCAAACTCACGTGGGTGATGGGTATCTCTCCGCGAGTCCAGAATCGTAGGGTGGGCAAGGCGCACTTGCGCCGTGCCCACCATCTATCCAACACCGCGACAGAAATGGTGGGCACGCTTCGCTTTGCCCACCCTACGGCACTGCCTCAGTCGCTCGCCGTCGCCTTCAGCGCCTTGATGACGTCCTCGCGGGCGATGATTCCGACCAGGTTCTGCGCGCCGTCGAGCACGATGATGCTCCTGATGCGGTGCTCGACCATGATCTGGAGCACGCGTGTCAGCCGCGTGTCGGGACTGACATAGATGAACTCCGGCGTCATGACGTCGCCGATCTTGCGGCTCATCAGGTCGTGATAGTGCGGCAGCATCTGGCTCGGCGTGAAGGCGAAGCATTTGAGGATGTCGAACTTGGTGACGATGCCGACCACCTGCCCGTCGTCCTCGACCGGATAGGAGTTGAAATCGTCACGCTCGAACATCTCGCTGAGCGCGAGCATGTCGAGGTCGCGCGCGACCGTCCTGACGTTGCGCGTCATGTAGCCGTCGACGGTCTGTTCAAGAAATTTGTACATGGCGCGTCCTCATCGATTCCTCGTGCTCAGTGCGACAGCAGCACGCAGCGGGCGGATTGCGTAACCAGGTACTCGGTGACGCCGCCGAGGATCAGCTCGCTGAATCGCGAATGACCGTAGGCGCCCGCGACGACCAGGCCCGCCCCGACATCGCCGGCAACAATCTCCAATTGCTCGGCGGCGCTCTGGTTCCAGACCGCCTCGCAGACGCGCGCGGTCGCGGTGACGCCGTGCCGGGCGAGCCATGCGGCCACGTCGGTGATATCAGCCATCACCGCCGAATGGTCGTGGTCGTCCTCCGGGATTTCGACGACGGTGACGTCCCTCGCCTTGCGCAGCATCGGCAGCGCATCCGCGACGGCCCGCCGCGCCTCCGCGGTGTCTTTCCACGCCACGAGCACGCTGCGCAGATCGAGCCAGTTGACATTGTCCGGCACGACCAGGATCGGCCGGCCGGCCTGCATCACCAGGTCCTTGGGGCTTGCAAATGCGAAGGCATCGGACAATACCGTGCTCTGGCCGCCGCTGACGATGATGTCGGCGCAGCGCGCCTGCGCCGCAACGAACCGCGCCGGAAAATCCATGGCGCAGCGCCAGTCCACATGGCCGCCGCGATTTCGGGTCGCAGCGCGGAATTGCGCCTCCAGCCCGGCAAGGCGACGCTTGACCGAGGCCTCGCCCCGATCGATCAGCCCCTGCGCCTCGGCGCCGTCGGTGAAATAGAGCGGCGGGGCGAACTGCGCCGCGGCGACCCCGACGATCCCCGCGTCGAATCGTTCGGCGAGTTCGCCCGCGACCTGAAGACGCGCCTCGTTGGGCTGACCGAGCGCCAGGCTGACCATCACGGTGGCGTATGTCATCGGGACTCTCCGGGCAATGAACCGCCGCGGAATTTAGCCCCGCCGGCGCAGGGCAGGATGAGATAGATCAAATCGCCCGGCCGCGTCGCGGGAAATTCGCCAGCGGAATCAGACATCCCAACTTGCCTCCGGCACGGCCATGGGCGAAATTGCCGCCACGTTCGCGGCACCGGACTGGCCGCAGGAGAATGGGAGCAATAGCTTGTCGCCGACCCGCGTAACGCATCCGCCAGACGACGGTCGGGGCGAGCATTTCCGGGTCCGGATCGAAGGATTCGGCGTCGGCACGTGGGATCTCGACCTCACGACGCGGGAGCTTGACTGGTCGGAGACCGCGGGAGCTTTGCTCGGCGTCGAGCGAAATCAGCCCGCAAGCTACGAGGTTTTCCTGTCACGCCTCGGGCCTGAGGACCGCGAGCGAGTCGAGAGCGCGATCAAGCGCGTCTCCGAACGTGGTGGCGGCCTGGACGTGTCCTTCAGGGTCGGGGGCACCTCCGGCAGAGGGCAATGGATTCGCGCCCGGGCGGGGGTCATTCGCGACGACGCCGGCTCCGCGCGTCATCTCAGCGGCATCTTCCTCGATATCGACGAGGAGAAGCAGGTGGAGGAAGCGCTGCGCACGCGCGAGACCCACCTCCGCTCCATCCTCCACACCATTCCCGATGCCATGATCGTCATCGACGGCCACGGCATCATGCAGCTGTTCAGCACGGCGGCCGAGCGCCTGTTCGGCTGGTCCGAGCAGGAAGCGATCGGCCAGAACGTCAGCATCCTGATGCCGGAGCCCGACCGCACCCGTCACGACAGCTACATCGCGCGCTATCGCACGACCCACGATCCGCACATCATCGGGATCGGTCGCATCGTGACCGGCAAGCGCCGTGACGGCACCACCTTCCCGATGCATCTGTCGATCGGCGAGATGCAGTCCGGCGGCGAGCCCTATTTCACCGGCTTCGTCCGCGACCTCACCGAACACCAGCAGACCCAGGCCCGGCTGCAGGAGTTGCAGTCCGAGCTCGTCCATGTCTCGCGGCTGACCGCGATGGGCGAAATGGCGTCCGCGCTCGCGCACGAGATCAACCAGCCCTTAGCGGCGATCAGCAATTACATGAAGGGATCGCGGCGGCTGCTGGCCGGCAGCACCGATCCCAACACGCTGAAGATCGAAAGCGCGATGGATCGCGCGGCGGAGCAAGCCTTGCGCGCGGGCCAGATCATCCGGCGCCTGCGCGACTTCGTCTCCCGCGGCGAATCCGAGAAGCGGGTCGAGAGCCTGTCCAAGCTGATCGAGGAGGCCGGCGCGCTCGGGCTTGCCGGTGCGCGCGAGCAGAACGTGCAGCTCCGTTTCAGCCTCGATCCGGACGCCGATCTCGTCCTCGCCGACCGCGTGCAGATCCAGCAGGTGCTGGTCAATCTGTTCCGCAACGCGCTGGAAGCGATGGCGCAATCCAGGAGTCGCGAGCTCGTCGTCGCCAACAAACGCATCAGTGACGACATGATCGAGGTCGAGGTCTCCGATACCGGCTCCGGTTTCCAGGACGACGTCATTCCAAACCTGTTCCAGACCTTCTTCACCACCAAAGACACCGGCATGGGCGTGGGATTGTCGATCAGCCGCTCGATCATCGAAGCTCACGGCGGCCGCATGTGGGCCGAGAGCAACGCATCGGGCGGCGCGACATTCCGCTTCACTCTTCCGGCAGCCGACGAGAACTGATCAATGACGACCAAGGGCCATGTCTACGTCATCGATGACGACGCCGCGATGCGGGACTCGCTGAACTTCCTGCTGGAGTCCTGCGGCTTCGGCGTCACGCTGTTCGACAACGCGCAAGCCTTCCTCGACGCCCTGCCCGGCCTCGCCTTCGGCTGCGTCGTCTCCGACGTGCGCATGCCCGGCCTCGACGGCATCGAGCTGTTGAAGCGCATGAAGGCGCAGCAAAGCCCGTTCCCGATCCTGATCATGACCGGACATGGCGACGTGCCGCTCGCGGTCGAGGCGATGAAGTTGGGCGCGGTCGACTTTCTCGAAAAGCCGTTCGAGGACGACCGCCTCACCGCCATGATCGAGAGCGCGATCCGCCAGGCCGAGCCCGCGGCCAAGAACGAGGCCATCACGCAGGATATCGCCGCCCGCGTCGCCTCCTTGAGTCCCAGGGAGCATCAGGTCATGGAGGGGCTCATCGCGGGCCTCTCCAACAAGCTGATCGCCAGGGAATACGACATCAGTCCGCGCACCATCGAAGTGTACCGGGCCAATGTCATGACCAAGATGCAGGCGGGCAGCCTCTCGGAACTGGTCCGGCTGGCGATGCGGGCCGGCATGCTGGGAGATTGAGGCAAATCGGCTTGGGGCAGATCGGCTTGAGGCAAGTCAAGGCCGTTGCGTCCGCCTGTGTTAGCCAATCAGGATGATCGAAATCAGCTCGCACCATCAGCAGCTGCCAATGGCGCCATCGGCAAAGCCCACCGTCTACGTGGTCGACGACGATGCCGCCGTGCTGGGATCCCTGCGATTCCTGCTGGAGACCGACGGCTACGACGTGCGGACCTTCCGGAACGCCGCGGCACTGCTGAATGCTGCCGGCGAGCCCGGCGCCGACTGCTACGTGATCGACTACAAGATGCCCGACATTAACGGCATCGAGCTGGCCGGCCGGCTGCGCCAGTCCGACGAGGACACGCCCGTGATCCTGATCACGGGCTATCCCGACGGGAACATCTCGGCCCGGGCGGCCGCCGCGGGCGTCAAAGACGTGATTTTGAAGCCGCTGCTCGACGAAAGCCTGGCAAAATCCATTCGCCACGCCATCCAGGGCAAGTTATCCGCACGAAGTTAACTTCGTAGCCCGACTGGAGCGCAGCGCAATCCGGGCTACGCGTTCCCTCACCTACGGGGTTATACGTAGGTAAACCTCCCTAAGATATCGCGCGAAATTTTCGAAGCACCCGTTACCGCGTACCAAAGCGTCATCACAACGGAGATGGCGCAGATGCTGACCCAGACGCTCAACACCCAGGCGATCAACACGCAAGTTCGTGGCAAGATCGCACCTGCTCATCCCCCTGCCCATCCCGTCTCCGACCAGTTCGGCGCGATCACCGGTCATGCCGGCCTCGTCGCCACCGAGTTCTCCTACCGCAAGGACGAGGAGATCTATGGCGAGGACGAGCCAGCCGAATATGTCTACCAGGTCGTGTCAGGCGCGGTGCGCAGCTACAAGCTTCTCTCCGACGGCCGCCGCCAGATCGGCGCCTTCCATCTACCCGGCGACGTGTTCGGCCTCGAATCCGGCCCCACTCACCGCCTTGCCGCTGAAGCCATCATCGACACCCATGTGCGCCTCGTGAAGCGCGCGAGCCTTGAGAAGGCCGCCGGCACCGACGTGCTGGTCGCCCGCAAGCTCTGGGCGATGACGGCTGGCGAGCTGCGCCACGCCGAAGACCACATGCTGCTGCTGGGCCGCAAGACCGCGATGGAGCGCGTTGCGACCTTCCTGCTCGAAATGGACCGCCGCCTCGCCGTCGCCGGCATGATGGCGCTGCCGATGTGCCGCCGCGACATCGGCGACTATCTCGGCCTCACGCTGGAAACCGTGTCGCGCGCGCTGTCGCAGCTTCACGCCCAGGGAATTCTGGGATTCTCCGGCGCACGCCAGATCGTGCTGCGCAACCGGGCGCGCCTGCACCATCTCGACGCCTGATCTTTCGTTCCGCCCACTTTGGCCGGCTGACTTCATTCAGCCGGCCATTTGTTTTGTTACGACCATGCCCGTGCGCCGCGTCTCCGGCATCACCAGCAGAATCAGAAGAAACCCCGTCGCAGCAATGCTCGCCAGCCCGACGAAGGCCGTGGCATTGCCGAACTTGTCGCTGACATAGCCGCCGAGCGCGGTGCTCAGCGACGCACCGATGCCCGTTGCCGTGCCGACGATCCCCTGCGCCAAATTGAAGTGGCCGCTGCCGAACGCGACGTCGGCCACGATCAGCGGGATCATCACCGCGAACACCGCGGCAGTGAAACCGTCGAACACCTGCACCAGCACCAGCAGATAGGGATCGCGCACGGTTGCAAACAGGACGCCGCGGATCGTCAGCGCGGCGAACCCGATCAGCAGCAGCGGACGCCGGCCCCAGAGTTGCGCCTTGCGTCCAACTGAAGGGGATAGCAGCGCCACGATCGCCTGCGGCACGACGATGCAAAAGGCAACGAGCACCGTCGCCCATTGGCTCGACCGCGCGGTCACGGCGCTTGCCATCAGCGGCATCATCGCGGCGTTCGCCAATTGCAACAGCAAGACACTCAGCGCAAAAACGATCAGCGGCTTTTGCCGGATCAAATGCCAGATATTAGTATCGCCACGGTCCTCCGCCTCGCGCGGCATCGCGCCGTGGCAGCGCGCGATATCCACCTCCTCCTCGCGAATCCGCGACAGCGCGATCAGGGTCGGGATCGCCAGCAGGAAGGTGACCAGGAACACCGAGCGACTCGACAGCAGATAGCCGGCGGTGCCCATCACCGCGGCGGCCACGCCGTTGCCGAGCGATGCAAAGCGCGCATTGCGGCCGAGCCGTTCGCCGATCGCGAAAGGACCGACGAGACCAAGGCTGATCGCCGCGATCGCAGGCCCCAGCACGCAACTGGCCGCCGCATGCAGCGTGGCAGCCGCCACGACGACCGGGAAGATCGGCATCGCCGCATAGGCCAACGCGCAACCGCCGATCGTCACGATGGCGAGGGCCGCGACCAGCCGCTCGGATTTCGCGGCATCGATGATGGCACCGCCCGGCATCTGCCCGATCAGTGCGACGATGCCGCCGATCGACAGCACCAGGCCGATCTCGACCTGGGTCCATTTCTGCGTCGTGAGATAAACCGCGATGAAGGGACCGAACCCGGTCTGCACATCAGCAAGGAAAAAGATGAACCAGTCGAGACCGCGCAGGCTTTGGCGCGACGGCGCCGGCATGCCCGCAGGCGGCGGCGCGGCGACGTTGTCCTTTTCAACGCGCCTGTCGCGATCTGCACGGTTCGGCTTCGACAAGAGCACAGGCGGTCAGCCCTCCCCGCACCTCACTGGATCGCTTGCAGCGGCTGCAGGCTGCCGGACGCGCCGAGCACGACCATCGGCGTGTCTTCCTTGTATTCCGGCGCGGCCGCGACCTGCGCCTTCGTCAGTTCCAGCGTGATGCTGTCCTTCTTGTTGACAATCTTGCCGAACCGCATGGCGTTCCAATCCACCACGATCTTGCGGCTGCCGACGCCGAGGAAGCCGCCGAAATCGATCACAGCGGCGCGCACATGGCCGGTGCGGTCGACGACAACGTCGACGATGCGGCCCATGTCCTCATCAGCGGCGCTGCGCACATCGCGGCCAAGCACGCCATGGGCATCGCTTGCGCCGATGATCGTCACCGACGGCGGCGGCGCGGCATCCTTCGGTGTGACAGGCACGGTCGAGGCCGGCGGCTGCACCGTTGCCGGTGCGTTCGCTTCGCTCGGGGGCGTCGTCGGGGCTACCGCAGGCGGCTCCTCGGCCGCGCGCGATACGGCGATCGTCAAGCCCGCTACGGTTGCCAAGCTCAGGATCAACGCTCCGATCGTACGCATGGTCCCTCCTTGCGCGCAGCTAGCGCGCCAGCACGATCGACACCTGGATCTGGCCACGCGTCCGCAGCACTTCCAGCGCCACGTCGTCGCCGTGGCGGCTGACGCGCAGATCCACGGCGGATTCGCCGAGGCGCAGATCGCGCAGGATGACCTCGTTCAGGAAGGCCGGCAGATGCGGGTTGCGCAGGCGGATCTCGCAGCGCGCCACGTCGAACTCGATACCGAGCGCCGCCTCCAGCAAGGTGAATGGCGTCGCGCTGGCCCAGGCCTGCGGGGCGCAGGCGACGGGGTAGAGCGTCGGGCCGCGCCGCTTCTCGCGCCGGAAGCCGCAGAACAATTCGGGCAACCGGCGCAGATCCATGTAGCTGGCGGCGTCGAACAGCCCCTTGAAGACATGCGCCACCGAATGTTTGAGGCCGTAGCGCGCAAGCCCGAGCGCGATCAGCGCATTGTCGTGCGGCCAGATCGAGCCGTCATGATAGGACATCGGATTGTAGCGCACCTCGCCCACAGCGACGGTGCGGATGCCCCAGCCCGAGAAGAAATGCGGCTGCATCAGATCGGCGGCGACGAGACGGGCGCGGTCCTCCCGGATCATGCCGCTGAACAGCACCTGCCCCGCGTTGGATGTCCGCACCTTGCAGGGCCGCTTCTTGCCGTCGAGCGCGAGCGCATAGGTGCCGAGCTCCTCGCACCAGAACGCCTTCTCGAAGCGCTCGGCGAGCGCCTTGGCCTCGGCCTCGAGCTTGCGCACGGACTCCGGCTTGCCGAGCCGCAGTGCGCAACGCGCGGCGAGCTGCTTGGCCATATAGACGTAGCCCTGAACCTCCGCGAGCGCGATATTGCCTTCCGCGAGCCGGCCGTCGGCATGGAAGATCGCGTCATAGGAATCCTTCCAGCCCTGGTTGGCGAGCCCCTTCTCGGTGGCGCGCTGATATTCGACGAACCCGTCATTATCAGGGTCGCCGGGGCCGTCGATCCACGCCAGCCCCGCCTCGATGGCGGGCCACAACTCCATCAACGTCTCTACGTCGCCCGTGCGTTCGAAATAGCTTCCGGCGAGCAGCACGAACAACGCCGTGGAATCCACGCTGCCGTAATATTGCGAGAACGGCACCTCGCGCAGCGCCGCCATTTCGCCGCCGCGCATCTCGTGGAGGATCTTTCCGGGCGCGGCGTCGGCGAGCGGATCGACCGCACTCGCCTGGAAATGCGCCAGCCGCCTGAGCACGCCCTTGGCGACGCGCGGATCGACCCACAGCATCTGGAGCGCGGTGATCAGCCCGTCGCGCCCGAACGTCGTCGAATACCAGGGAATGCCAGCATAGGGATAACGGCCCTGCGGCGTTTCCGTCATCAGCATGTTGAGGTCGGCCATGGCCTGGCACAGCACCTCGTTGAAGATGTTGTTGGAGGTCTCGATGCTGGCCGCTCCGATCGTCGACTGCCGCATCTCGCGGCGATGGGCGAGCAGGCCCCTGAAAAAGCGCGCAGGCCTCTCTTCGAGCGGCCGGTTGCAGGACGCAGCCACGAACAGCGATTTCGACTCGTGTGGGTCCAGCTCGAGTTGCCAGGTCGCCGCGTTGACCGAAAGCCGGGTGGGGCGCGGATCGAAATGCAGGCCTGTCGTGCGCTGGGCATCGTCGAGGCCGCGATACTCGAACAGCACGTCGGTCGGACCGAGCAGCTTGCTGGCGCCGGTGCCGCGGCGCGGGCGCCGCTCGCCGCGAACTTCGAACAGATCGGCAAAATCGTTGTCGAACAGCAGCGTCAGTTCGAAGCTGGCGCGCCGGTCGCCGTGGTTCTGCACGCCGATGCGCTGATAGGCGGTGCCGCGCCACAGGAAGATCGTGCGCACGATGTGCAGCAGGTCCTTTTGCAGCACGAGGCTGCCCTGACGGTAGATGTCGGGGTTGGTGAGATCGACGGTCAGCGCCGAATTGTCGTCACGCAGGTTCGAGCCGAGCAGCAGCGGCTGGAGATCGTTCAGGACAAGCTCGAGCCGCGCCAGGTAGCGCGTGTCGTAGTTGAACAGCCCATCGGGACCGCCGGCAGACGCGCCGATGTCCCCGTGGCTGTCGAGCACGATGAAGGTATCGTCATGCTTGAGCGACCGGCGCGGCCGGGCAGCAGGACCGGTCATCGGGATATAGAACGGCTGCTCCGCGACCTGCTCCACGGTCCGCGCCACGGAGACGAATTTGGTGACGACTTCGGCTGCCATGAGCGGCTCCCCTGCTCCTGTTTCGAGACGCGACCAACGCTAACGCGACTGTTGGGTTTACGCGGCGGCTTGCGCGAGCCGGCTCATTTCCTGCGTCACCAGCTCGCGGTAGGGCCCGTGGCCCTGCATCAGACGCTCGGGCGAGCCGTCCTCGATGATCTTACCACCCTTCAACACGATCACACGATCGAAATTGCGCAGCGTCGCAAGCCGGTGCGCGATCGCGATCACGGTGCGGCCACGCATCAGCCGCGACAGCGCCTCGCGGATCGCCTCCTCGGATTCGCTGTCGAGCGCGGCTGTTGCCTCGTCGAGCAGCAGGATCGGCGCGTCCTTCAGGAAGGCGCGCGCGATCGCGATGCGCTGGCGCTGGCCGCCTGACATCTTGACACCGCGGTCGCCGACCATGGTGTCGAGGCCCTCCGGCAGGCTGTCGATGAAATCGCAGCGCGCCGCAATCGCCGCGCGCAACACCTCATCGTCGGTGGCGTTCGGCCGGCCGTAACGGATGTTCTCGCGGATGGAGCGATGGAACAAGGAAATGTCCTGCGGCACGACCGAGATCGCCTCGCGCAGGCTCAGCTGCGTCACCATCGCGATGTCCTGGCCGTCGACAGTCACGCTACCCTCGTCCGGATCGTAGAAGCGCTGAAGCAGTGTGAACAGCGTCGACTTGCCGCCACCGGACTGGCCGACCAGTCCGACGCGCTGGCCGGGCTGGAGCCGCAGGCTGAAGCGCTCGAAGATCTTCTCGCCGCCGGGATAGCCGAACGTGACGTTGTTGAACGCGATCGCGGCGCCGCTCTTCACCAGCGGCTCGGCCTCGGGGTGGTCGCGCAATTCATGCGGAATCAAAAGCGTCGCGATGGCCTCGGTCAGCCGCGCGACATGCTGGGTGACGTCGACCAGCGCCACCGCAAGATCGCGCGTCGCATTGAGGATGGACAGGCCCAGCGTGCAGACCAGCACGACGTCACCCGTGGTCGCCTCGCCCTGCTGCCATAGCGTGATCGCCCAGGCCATCAGCGCCACCGTCAGGACCACGGTCACGCCGGCGTGAATGAGCCGCAGCTTCTCCAGATAGCGCAGGCTGCGCCCGCGCGCGGTGAGTTCCCGGTTCACCGTCGCATCGAACCGTTCGTGCTCGTGGCTGATGCCGCAGAAGGCACGGACCAGCGGCATGTTGCTGATGACGTCGATCATCTCGCCGTCGACGACGGCGGCCTTGTCGGCGAAGTCGTCATGCAGCGGCTTGCCGGCCGCAGCGAGCCGGAACATCGCCGCCACCATGCCGCCCGCAATCACGATCAGGCCGAGCGCCATATAGGGACTGACGGTTCCAATCAGCCCGATGGCCGCAACCGTGGCGATGCACGGCGGCAACACGTTCCAGACGAACATGTTCTCGACCGTGAACACGGCGTTGGATGTCGCGGTAATGCGGCTGGTGAGCATGCCCGGCATCCGGTCCGAGAAATAGCTCGGCGCATGCCCGGTCAGATGTCGAAAGATGTCGCGGCGCAAATCGCCCGTGACCCGAACGAAAGTGAAGCTCGCCGTCCAGCTCGCGACCCGCCACAAGAAGTTGTCAGCCGCGATCAGTGACATGAGCAGAATGAATGCCAGCCATACGCTGGCGCCATGCGAGGTTCCCGCGGACAGACTGTCGACCAGCGATTTGACGCCATACTGCGTGCCCACGGAGCAGGCAACGGCTGCAACGACAGCGCTCAGGATCACGAGATGCGATGCCAAACGGCGGCGGAGATAGCGCAAGACAAAGGCAAATGGCCTGCGCGCGTATCCAGAAAGATGATCCATGTAGCTGCGAACCCCGTTATGCTTTCAATTTTCTTAGCTGTCGACTGAACATCGACTTTCTTGGCTGTCGACTGAACATCGACCGCTTCGCCTCGGTTCCCGGGCAAAGCCATCACGACATGCGGATGCGGGCGATCTGAGTTGAGGTGATGGCAGCATCGCGACCAAGCCGCAGTGTGTCGAAGAAGTAACGTTCATTGAAGGAACTTCGCAATTGCGAGAACGTTCCCTCAACTGGCATGCCGGTGCCGTGACACGGCGGGGGTTTTGACTTCCATGTTCGCACAGAGGAGAAGGTGAGATGCGCATCGCGCAGGTAGCTCCGTTGACGGAGGCTGTTCCACCCAAGCTGTATGGCGGCACCGAGCGGGTGGTGCACTGGTTGACGGAAGAGTTGGTTGCCCTGGGACACGACGTGACATTGTTCGCCAGCGGCGACTCGCAGACGTCGGCGAAGCTCGACGCATTATGGCCCCGGGCGCTTCGCCTCGACGGTTCCGTGCGCGATCCTAACGCGCTGCACATGGTGCTGCTGGAGCGCGTGCGGCAGAAATGTGACGACGAGGAGTTCGACTTCCTCCACTTCCATCTGGATTATTATCCGTGGTCGCTGTTCCACCGGCAGCCGACACCGTTTTTGACCACGCTGCACGGCCGGCTCGACCTGCCCGAGCATCAGCCGGTGTTCAACACCTTTTCAAAAATGCCTGTCATCTCGATCTCGAACGCGCAGCGGCGGCCGGTGCCGCAGGCGAACTGGGTGACGACGATCCACCATGGCCTGCCGGAGAATCTGCTGACGCCGAAGCCGGCGAAACAGGAATACCTCGCCGTGCTCGGCCGCATCGCGCCCGAGAAAGGCGTCGACCGCGCCATCAAGATCGCCATGCATTGCGGCATCCCGCTGAAGATCGCCGCCAAGGTCGATCGCGCCGACCAGGACTATTACGACGAGCTGATCAAGCCGATGATCGCGAACAATCCGCTGGTCGACTTCATCGGCGAGATCGGCGATCACGAGAAATCCGATTTCCTCAGCGGCGCGCTCGGCCTCTTGCTGCCGATCGACTGGCCGGAGCCGTTCGGCCTCGTCATGATCGAAGCCATGGCCTGCGGCACGCCGGTCATCGCCTTCAACCGCGGCTCGGTGCCGGAAATCATCGACGAAGGCCTCACCGGCTTCGTGGTCGAGGACATCCTCAGCGCCGCCGGCGTCGTCAAGCGACTGCCGCAGCTCGACCGTGCCGCGATCCGCAAGCAATTCGAGAAGCGCTTCACCGCGCGGCGCATGGCGCTGGATTATCTCGCGGCGTATCGCAGTTTGCAGGAAGCCCAGGCACCGCGGATCAAGCTGGTGAGCAGCGCGGAGTAAAGGTCGCTCTACCTTAGGGCACACTGTCATGCCCCGGCTTGACCGGGGCATCCAGTACGCCGCGGCTTCCCGGCTCAAGCACTGCGGTCTCTGGAATACTGGATCGCCCGGTCTAAGCCGGGCGATGACACCGAGTGTGGGACGCCCCACTCTCTCCTCCTCGTCATTGCGAGCGTAGCGGGGCAATCCAGACTGCCTCTTCGAAAAGACTCTGGATTGCTTCGTCGCAAGAGCTCGCAATGACAGAATGTGCGGCAGTTGCAGCGCCCTACACCACCACCGCCCGCTTCGGCTCCACGATCTCGAACATCCGCGGGAATTCGTCCATCAGGCCCATCAGCTCGGCGAGCCGCATCGGATTGCCCGATAGCTTCACCTTGCCGGCAGCCACCGCCTCCGGAAAGCTCGTCAGTTTCGCAATCACCTCATCGAGCGTCGCGCGCGCGAGCGTGAAGCTGGCATCGGCGCCTACCGCCTGCACGCCCTCGGTATAAGTCAGCGCGCAGTTCTCGAGATTGAGCACGAACGTCTCACCGGTGTCCGAAAAGCTCCAATTCAGCACGATGTGCTTGCCTTCCGCCTTGGGACCGTTGAGGCGGATGCCGAGCACGTCCCAGAGCTGCCCGGTGCGAAGTGCTGCCAGCGTCTCCCGCGGCATCGGCGGGCGCGGCGGCGTTTTCGGCATGCCCTGGCGCAATTCCTGCGCACCGAACAGATAGGCGTTGCGCCAGGTCGAGCTCTCGGCGGCATAGCCGAGCTGCTCCAGCGTATCGGCCAGCAGCGCGCGCGCCGCCGCGTTGTCAGGCTCGGCAAAGACGAGATGACCGAGCGCCTGCGCGACGAAGCGGAATTCGCCCTTGTCAAAATCGGTCCGCGCTCGCGTCAAAATCGCGTCGGCGCCGCCCATGTACTCGACGTATTTCTTGCCCGACGCCACCGGCGGCAGCGGGTCGAGATTGACCGGATTGGCATCATACCAGCCAAGGTATTTCTGGTAGATCGCCTTCACATTGTGGCGGATGTGGCCGTAATAGCCGCGGCCGTGCCAGGCGCCGTCGAGGCTCTTCGGCAGCTGGATCGTCTCGGCGATCTCGGGGGCGGTGAGGCCATGGTTCATCAGGCGAATGGTCTGGTCGTGCGCGAATTTGTAGAGATCGCGCTGCTGCCGGATCATGGTGCCGATGCGCTCGGCTCCCCACACCGGCCAGTGATGCTGCCCGCACATCGCCTCCGCCTTGCCGTCCCAAAGCTGGAGCGCCTCGCCCAGATATTTCGACCAGGCCAGCGCGTCGCGCACGTCGGCGCCGCGGAACGGCAGCAGATTGTGGAAATTGTGCGTGCAGTTTTCCGCGAGATTCAAAACCTTGTAACGCGGGATGAAGAAATGCATCTCCGCTGGCGCTTCGCTGTTCGGCGCCATCTGGAATTCGAATTCGACGCCGTCGATGACGCGCCTCTCGCCGGTCGCCATGATCAGATCGGTCGGCCGCAGCAGCGCCACCGCGCCCGCCGCCATCGACTTGCCGAGCCCGTTGTCGACCTGCCCCCGCACGCCCTTGGCGAGGAACGGGCCGAATTGATATTGCGCCCGCCGCAGCATCGCCGGCCCTGCGATGATGTTCTCGGAGACGGCATGCTCCATGAACAGATTTGGTGCGATGATGGGCACGCGGCTACTTGCCAGCGCATCCTCCTCCAGCACGCCGCGTGCGCCGCCCCAGTGATCGGTGTGGGTGTGCGTGAAGATGACGGCCGCAACCGGCCGCACGCCCCGGTGCTTGAAGTAGAGATCGAGTGCGGCACGCGCGCCTTCGATCGAGGTCAGCGTATCCACGACGATGACGCCGCGGTCACCTTCGATCAGCGTCATGTTGGCAATGTCTAGCCCGCGCACTTGGTAAACCCCGGGCACGACCTCGAACAGCCCGTGCTGCATGTTGAGCCGCGCCTGCCGCCACAGGCTGGGATTGACCGTCGGCGGCGCCTGTTCGTCAGACAGGAAGCCGTACGGCTTCAGGCTCCAGACCGTTCGCCCTTGTGGGTTGGTAATCTCTGCGTTCTCGATCGTGCCGAGAAAGCCGCGCGCGGCATCGTCGAAATCCCGCGTGTCGGAAAACGGCAGCGCGTTCAGCATCGCCGTCTGCTGCGCGATGACAGACGCCGTTGCGTCCTTCGGCTCGCTGCTGGAAATCTCGGTCATCTCCACGTCCTCCCGGACTGTTGCGCGACATCTAACCGCATCTCGCGGCCGATTGCCATCGGGGGCACTTCGCGCTCAGCTCGCGCCACGCGGATCTTACCCTCCCCTGGAGGGGGCTAGGGGAGGGTAAGAACCTCCATAGCCTCTCAATGCATCCCCAGCACCCTCGGCAGCCACAGCGTCAAATCGGGCCAGTAGGTCACGATGACGAGGAAGCCGAGCATGGTGATCAGCCATGGCATCACCGCGACCGCGAGATCGGTGATCCGCATTCGCGCTATCATGGATGCGACATAGAGGTTCAATCCGACCGGCGGATGGCAGAGGCCGACCTCCATGTTGACATCCATCACGATGCCGAAATGCACGAGGTCGATGCCGAGCTTCTTCGCCGCCGGCGCCAGGATCGGCGCCATGATCAGGATGATCGAGTTCGGCTCCATGAAATTGCCGGCGAGCAGTAGCAGGATATTCACGACCAGCAGGAAGCCGACCCAGCCGAGATTCTGCGCGGCGATCCAGTCGGCGAGCGTTGCCGGCAGGTTTTCGTTGGAGAGCACGAATGAGAACAACACTGCGTTGGTGACGATGTAGAGCAGCATCGCGCTGGTGTTGGCGGCGCGCAGCAGCACCCGCGGCACGTCCACGATTCTGATCGCCTTGTAGACGAACACCGCGATGACGAAGGAGTAGACCGCGGCCATCGCGGCTGCCTCGGTCGCGGTGAACAGGCCGCTATAGATGCCGCCGATGATGATCACGACCAGCATCAGGCCCCAGATGCTCTCGCGGAACGTGCGGGCGGTCTCGCTCCAGCTCGCCTTGGCCATCCGCGGATAGTCACGCTTGCGCGCGAGCCACCAGGTGACGATGCAGAGCATTGTCGTCAGCAGCATGCCGGGGAGCAAGCCCGCGACGAACAGCGCGCCGATCGAGGTATTGGTCGAGACCGCGTAGACGATCTTCGGGATCGACGGCAGCATCAAAATGCCGAGCGAGCCGGCAACAGTGATGATGCCGGCGCCGAAGCGCATCGGATAGCCGTGGCGGACCATCTCGGGCAGCACGATGGCGCCGATCGCAGCGACAGTCGCGACGCTCGAGCCGCACACCAGCGCGAACATCGCGCACGCGACGATGCCGGCCAGCCCAAGGCCGCCATGCCAGTGCCCGATCAGCGAGGTCGCGAAATTGATCATGCGGCGCGCGACGCCGCCATGGGTGAGGAAATTTCCGGCGAGGATGAAGAACGGGATCGCCATGATCTCGAAGCCCTCGATGCCCGTGAAGAGCTTCATCGAGACGGCTTCGATCGGCACCGTGGTCAGCGTGAACAGGAACGTCATCACGGTCAGGCCGAGCGCGATCGAGACCGGAATGCCGGTCAGCATCAGCGCGATCAGCAGCGCAAAGACAGTCGCGGCCCGCATCCAGTGCGGCAGCACCACCACGCCAAATTTTTCGGCAAGGCACATCATAAAAATCAGGATCGGCGCCATGATCAGGATGACGCCCAGCGGCGAAACCTTTCGCGCGGCAGCCTTGGTCGCAGCACCAGCCGGCTGCGGATGCAGCGCCGGCGAGCCATCAGCCTCGACGCCCTCGACATGGCTCTCGTCATGATGCGGCAGATGGCCGGTCCAGTAGTAGGACCAGCAGACCTGAAGGAAACGGAAGCACATCAGGCCGGAGCCGAGCGGGATCGCGAGATACACGAACCACATCGGCGCTTCCAGATCGTTGGACTGCTGGCCGGTCTTGAACATCTCGCTGACAAAGGAGGCGCCGAAGGCGGCGATCATGCCGGTGAACAGCGCGCCACAGAGCAGCGAGAACAGGATCACGTGCTTGCGCGAATGTTCGGGCAGGCGGTTGACGAGCAGATCGACGCCGACATGGATGCCGGTGCGCACGCCATAGGCCGCGCCGAACTTCGCCATCCAGATGAACATGTAGATGCAGAGTTCCTGCGCCCAGGACAGATCGAGCTCGGACAGGAAGGTGAACACCGCCATCGACAGCGACGCGAGCCAGCTCATTCCGTGCGCGGCCGCCCATCTGGAGAGGACGATCGATTCGCCGGCGCCGTAACGGTGCACCACGGCAATGAAGATCAGGCCGGTTGCAGCCGCAATGAGCGTCGCGATCAACCATTCTTCGAGATGATTGAGCGCCGAATTGAGCACGCGAAGCAAATCAAAGTCCCCCTATCGATGCGAAACGGTCGGGAGTGCCCACACTCCCGACCGTTGGTATTATTCTCCGGGAAAACGCGTCAGTTCATCTTGACGTCGAGTTCCTTGGCGACGAGATCGAGCACTTCCTGCCCGACCCGGCCCTTGGCCCAGGTATAAGTCGGCCGCATCGCTTCCTGCCACGCCTTGCGATCGGCGTCGCTGAGATAATGCAGCGTGGTCTTGCCGGCCTTCTTGATCTCGGCCAGCGCGTCCTCGTTCTCCTGATGCGCGATCTGGTTGGTGTATTCGGTTGCGTCCGCCATCGCCTTCTCGACCTGGGCGCGGATATCTGGCGGCAGCCCGTTCCAGAATTTCGAGTTGACGATGACGGCATATTGCAGATGGGCGTGATAGGACACGGTGATGTCCTTCTGCACCTCGTAGAACTTCTGCGTCAGATAGTTGGACGCGGTGTTCTCGCAGCCGTCGACCACGCCGGTCTGCAGCGCCTGATACACTTCCGAGAACGCCATGATCTGCGGGATCGAGCCCATCAGGCGGAAATACTGATCGGCGATTTTCGATCCTGAGATCCGGAATTTCAGACCCTTGAAATCCTCCGGCTTCATCAGCGCTCGGTTCGACGACACCATGTGGAAGCCGTTGTCCCAATAAGCGAGGCCTGTGATGCCCTTCGCCTCGAGCTTCTGGAACAGCCACTTGCCGATGGTACCCTTCATCGCGTTGGAATAGGTCGCGTCGTCCTTGAACAGCCAGGGCAGGTCGAGCGCCTCGAATTCCTTGATGCCGAGCGGCGCGAACTTTGCGGTCGAGGGCGCCAGCATCTGCACCGAGCCGAGCTGGAGTGCCTCGATCTCCTCCTTGTCCTTGTAGAGCGAGGAGTTCGGATAGACTTCGATCTTGACCTTGCCGTCGGTGTACTTCTCGGCGAGCTCCTTGAACTTCAGCGCCCCCTTGCCCTTCGGGGTGTCGTTGGCGACGACGTGGCTGAACTTGATGATAACAGGGGTCTGAGCCTGGGCCAGATCAGGAACCAAGGCGGGAGCCACGAAAATAGCCGCGGCCGCGACCGCGAGAAGCAGCTTGCGCATGAACCAACCTCCCAACAACCTCTAAAACCGGGTCTTTTTTGTTTTACGGTTTCAGTAGTGGCAGCAATCCGCCACCCAAACAACTAGACCTAAGCCCAATTTGCCGCAGGCAAGCTATCTTGACGGCTGCGCTCGACGCAACCCGGCACCCGCTCCCTCCGAGGGGAGCGAGCGCTTATGTCGCATTGCGAAGGTCGCATCAGCCCTTGCGCTGGGCCACCATGAACAGCCGCCGGAACGGAAACAGCGTCTGCCCCGCGGCATTCTTCGGGTACGCCTTGGCGACGCGCATCCCATATGCCGCTTCGAACGCGGCCTTCTCCTCGCCCTGCAAAATATCGAGATAGCGCGTCAGCCAGGTCCCCTTGGTCCATTCCTTCACAGGGTTGTCGCCTTCGAGCACCTGAAGATACTCCGTCTCCCAGATGTCGACGTTCTCCGACAACGGCGCCAGCAGATCATGATAGAAGGCCGGCGCCTCGACCGGCGGCAGGGTGACGAGATGCTCGACCTTGGACCGCCACGGACCGTCGAGCGCGGTCTCACCAATCAGCACATGCGACGGCGCGAGGAAGTTGCGCGGCATCTGCACCGCGAGCATGCCGCCGGGCGCGACCTTCTCCATCACCGACGGAAACAATGCCGCATGATTGGGCAGCCAGTGCAGTGCGGCATTGGAATAGACCACATCGTATTGGCTGGCCGGGCGCCAATGGCCGAGGTCCTCGTGCGACCATTCCACGTCAGGCGCCGCCTTGCGGCCGGCGGCGACCATCTCGGCCGAGCCCTCGACGCCGGTCACCGCCGCATCCGACCAACGCTCCTTGATCAGTTTTGTCACGTTGCCGGCGCCGGCCCCGAGATCGGCGATCGTGCGCGGTCCAACATCCGGAATCCGCATCAACAGGTCGACGGCGGGCCGGAGCCGGTGGCCGGAGAATTTTAGATATTGCTGCGGATCCCAGACCATCGTTCGACGCCTTTTCTTTTTCGTGTTTCCTTCAACCTCGCTCTTGGTTACCACTGCTCGTCCGGCACAGGCAATTCAAGCCGGGCGGGACAGGGCAGGAAACGAGCACCAATAATCAAAAGCCGAAACAAGAAAGCGTGTGACCATGGACCTCGGGCTCAAATCGAAAACCGCTGTCGTGACAGGCGCGAGCATCGGCATCGGCCGCGCCATCGCCAAGGGCCTTGCCGCCGAAGGCGTGCGCATCGTCGGCGTGGCCAGGCGCACCGACCTGCTCGCCGAACTGGTGAAAGAAGTCGGCGGCGGCTTGATCACGCCGCTCGAGCAGGACGTGATGGCGACGGACGCAGCCGAGAGGATCGCGGCGTTCGCCGTGAAGGAGCTCGGCCATGTCGACATCCTCATCAACAATGCCGGCGGCAGCCGCCCCCTCCCCGTCGATGCGCCCGACAGCCAATGGGACGAGGCGATCGCGCTGAACTTCACCAGTTATCGCCGCATCGCGCACGCGCTGCTGCCGCAGATGATCAAACGCAAATGGGGCCGCATCGTCAACATCACCGGCAAGTCCGAGCCCGAAGGCCTCAACGCCGCCTTCGCCGCGAAAGCCGCCGTGCACGCCTGGGCCAAAGGCCTGTCGCGCGAGATCGGCGAGCACGGCATCACCATCAACTGCATCCCGCCCGGCCGCATCATGAGCGAACAGATCCGCCGCAACTATCCGCCTGACTATCGCGAGCGCTTTGCGGAGGAGGAGATCCCGGTCGGCTATTGGGGCGAGCCGGAGGACCTTGCCGCACTCGCGGTGTTCCTGGCGTCACCGGTGGCGCGGTACATCACGGGCACGGTGATCCCGGTGGACGGGGGATTGCGGAGGTATCAGTTTTAGGGCGGGCCTGCTGGGTCCGATCAGCCGACGAAAGCATGCCGTGTCCGCTCTGCTCTCGGCCGCGGATAGCATGAACCCGGTGCGAACGAGTCGGCTTTGAGCCAGGAGCAGACAGGACCATCATGGCTCATTCGAGTTTCAATTGTATTGATTTTATCAGTGGCGAAAGCCGCTCGACTTCCCGTTGTACTATTTGCTGCGCCTTCTCTGGGCTGGAGTCTCTATCAGGCTCCAGCACCTCAGCCCGATACGTTTCGAGCAACGACGTGTTTGACATGATTTTGCGCGTTGCTTGAGCCAGCTGGCTGATTATCGGCTCGGGTGTCGCCTTCGGCGCAAATAAACTGAACCAGCCATCGAATTTGAGATCAGGCATTCCGCTCTCGATGGCAGTCGGTATATCGGGTGCACCGGCCATGCGCCGTTCGTTGGTCACCGCCAGTATCCTGAGCTTACCGCTTTCGTGAAGTTGAAGCAGTTGGCCTGTCATGACCGCAACGATCAGGGGCAGCTGACCGCTGAGCAAGTCATTGGTGGCTGGCGCCGCACCTCGGTAAGGCACGTGAACGATGTCGGGAAGTCCAGCTTGTGATTTGAACATCTCGCCAGCAAGCTGATTGGTCGTGCCGACCCCGGCCGAGCCATATGAGAGTTTGCCCGGGTTCGCTTTGCCATATGTGACAAGCTCTCCCAGGTCCTTGACAGGAAGTGAAGGGTGGACTGCGAAGGCCAGGCCACTGGAGACGAGCCTGTAGATCGCCCGAAAATCTCTCGCACTGTCGTAGCTCGGGCGCGTTGAGGCGAGCGGTATAACGACCTGATTTCCGGCATTGCCGAGCAAAAGCGTATAGCCATCAGCAGGCGCATGAGCAACCGAGGCGCAGCCAACGGCTCCCCCCGCGCCAGCAATGTTCTCTATGACTACGGGGCCAAACGAAGATCCTATTCTGTCTGCCCAAGGTCTTGCGATGATGTCGTTTGAGCCTCCGGCGGCGAACGGCACCACCAAGCGGATCGGTCGGGCCGGGTACGTGTCGGCTCTCACGCCTGAAGAAGTTAGCGTGAGCGCACCCAAGCTGCCGGCGCCAAATAAAACTTCGCGACGAGATGGCAATATCATTGCTACCCCCAGCGGCGGATAAAGCGGCAACGATAAACCAACTATCGTGAGCTGCAATCACCCCAAAGGGTGACCTTCGCGGTCAAATACTCCAGATGACAGCTTTGGGGCAAAAGGCGAGATACCGGAGTTGCCCGCGTAAGTCTGCTTCACGTCTCGAAGCGGACATACGCATGCGCTGCTGCCCCGGATGATCGCACGCAAATCGGGCCGCATCGTCTACATCACCGGCAAGTCCGAGCCGGAGGGCCTGTCGCGTGAGATCGGCGAGCACGGCATCACCATCAACTGCATCCCGCCCGGCCGCATCATGAGCGAACAGATCCGCCGCAACTACGCGCCGGACTATCGCGAGCGCTTTGCGGAGGAAGAGATTCCCGTCGGCTATTGGGGCGAGCCGGAGGATCTTGCGGCGCTCGTGGTGTTTTTGGCGTCACCGGTGGCGCGTTACATCACGGGCACGGTGATCCCGGTGGATGGGGGGCTACGGAGGTATCAGTTGCGCTACGTAAGATTGCATGTTCGAATGGCATCAACAAGCGATTCTGGGTCCCGGCTCTGCGGCGCGTCACTTCGTGCCGCACCGCGTCCGGGACACGAGCCTTAACCCTGAGGAAGGGCAGAGCCCAGCGACAGCATCCAACATGACGCGTCGCGGCCGCCAGGGCTCAGAAGCCGCCCCTCTGCGAAACACGCTTGGAAGGTCGGCCACGAGCCAACGCCGAAAAAGCTACCCCTATTCATGCAGCCGCGCTTGCCAGTCCGGAGGCACCACCCCATCCGGTCCCGGCACCGGCTGATCCGACGGATGCGCGTGCGGGCCCAGAAGCTTCGGGCCGGCGAAAGCCTCTCCTGTGCGATAGTCGTAGAACCATCGTTCGCCCGGCTCGAAGCTCGTGATGACAGGGTGACCAGTCGCCGCGTTGTGCTTCGAGGCATGCTGATTGGGCGATGCGTCACAGCAGCCGATGTGACCGCATTCGACACATCTGCGAAGATGAAACCACCACCCGCCCGCCGCCGAGCATTCCACGCAGCCCGTTCCGCTCGGCTTGGCGGCAAGGTTGATGCCATCCCTCTCAGACGTCATAGGTCAACTCGCTGAAGCGGCTCGCGGTCATCGCAGATACATTCGCGCGGCGATCTCGTCCACATCTCCGCCACGGCCGCACCTTGCCAATGTTTTGTCGGACAGGTCAACGTTGCGCCGGCCCGCACTCCGTAGGGAGGGGAGAGCGCAGCGACCGATCGAGAGCATCCAAGTTGAAACATGATGGGTTTCGCAAGGGCTCTACCCATCCTACGGACCTCGACATGCTCTGGAACCACCTGCTAAGCTGAGCGGTCCCTGGTGGACGCATACAGGGCGGTCCCGTGTAGAGAAAAGCGTGGTAAGCCCCACCTTTGGATTCACTGAGCACGGTATGGCCGAAATCCGAAAGATCGCCGCGATCCTTGCCGCTGATGTCGTCGGCTTCAGTCGTCTGACGAACACGGACGAGGATGGCACGCTGGCGCGGCTTCGGGCACTTCGGAGCGAACACCTCGATCCAACCGTTGCAGCCCATCACGGCCGCGAGTTCAAGTGGACGGGCGACGGCTTCTTGGCCGAATTCAGAAGCGTGAGCGACGCCGTCTGTTGTGCGCTCGACATCCATGCGGCCATGCCGGATCGCAATACGAGTTTGCCAGCTGACCGTCGCATCGAATTTCGCATCGGAATCCACCTCGGCGAGATCATTGAAGAAGACGATGGCGACCTTATGGGGGACGGGGTCAACATCGCGGCCAGGCTCGAAAGCATCTCGGCCCCAAATGGCATCTGCATCTCAGCCGCCGCATACGATCAAGTTCGCAACAGATTGAATCACGACGTCATCGACCTCGGCGAGCGGGATCTCAAGAACATCCAGCGCCCGGTCAGAGCTTATCTGATCGGGGGAGTGGCGAACCATGGGAGCGTCGTCGCGGAGAGGTCGATTGGCTCCGCAACGGGTCGGTCCCAGGCGGAGAGGCCCTCTCTCGCGGTGTTACCTTTCCAGAATTTTGGGGGCGACCATGAGACCGATTATTTCGCGGATGGTATCGTTGAGGACATCATCACAGCCCTAAGCCGCACGCGATGGCTGTTCGTCATCGCTCGCAATTCGTCATTCATCTACAAGGGCAGGCCCGTTGACGCTCGCCAAGTCGGGCATGAACTCGGTGTGCGCTACCTTGTCGAAGGCTCGATCCGGAAGGCGGGACAGAGGGTCCGAATCTCGGGACAGTTGATCGAGGCCGCAACAGGGCGGCATCTCTGGGCTGACCGCTTCGACGGGGATCTCGCGGACATCTTCGATCTACAGGACAGGATCACCGCTTCGGTCGTGGTAGCGATCGAACCAAGCGTTCGCCTGGCCGAGATTGAGCGCGCCCAGCGGAAGCCGACCGACAACCTGGACGCCTACGACCTGCTCCTCCGTGCGCTCCCCGCCATAAATGCCTATACGCGAGAGGGGTTCGCGGAGGCTGAAACCCTGCTGCGTCGCGCGGTGGCGCTCGATCCAGCCTACGCCGAAGCGCTCGCGGCCCTTGCGGAGTGCCTGGTACGAATGACGCTCAACGGCTGGGTGGCGAACAAATCGGCTGCAACGGCCGAAGCCGCCGACCTCGCGGCGAGAGCCGTCACTCTTGATCCCGCGAACGCCACGATTCTTGCCATTGCGGCCTGGGCCTATTCGACGGTTGGCGTGCGGTTCGAGCAATCCCTCGAGCTTGCGGACCGTGCTCTCGCGATCCACCCAAACTCCGTTCATGTCCGTTCGTTTTGCGGGTGGGTGTACAACTATTTTGGCGAGAGTCTCAAAGCCATAGAGCAGTTCGAAGAGGCGCGGCGGCTGAGCCCGATCGATCCGAAGAGCTATTTTCCAATGCTCGGGCTTGCTGTAGCCCACTTCTTTGCTGGCCACTTCGAGGAGACCGTGGCGATCACAGGCCGTATCCTGGTGGAGGTGCCGACCCACAACGTCGCGCGCCGCTACCGAGCCGCAGCCTTCGCACACCTTGGTCGCTTGAACGAAGCTCGCGCCGCGATCGCCGATCTCCTCCAGGCTCAGCCGAGTTCGAGTCTTCGGAACTCCCGCAGCAGCGTGTTTCGGGATCAGCGCATGTCCGATCTTTACATCAGCGGCTTGGAAAAGGCAGGCCTCCCCGAGTGACAGCGGGATTCTGAGAACAACGAAGCTCTTGTCACGATGGAGGATGAATCCGACGGGCTTGAGTGCCTGCCAAGGCCTCGATCCGCAGCGTAAAGCTCGCGTCGCGTTCACATAAAGTTGCTGGCGATCGCGAGACGAGAGACATCGCTTCGCAACGAAAAGTCGGCACATTCCAATCCCCAACAATCACGGACGAAGCACGACAGGCCATGCCTCTGCCAATTCGTCACGGGAGACGCGCAACATGAACATGTGGGATCGGACATCGCGAGGGCATCAGCCCTGCCCCGACTGCTGCGGCCCGTCCTCGTCGCGCCGGAGCTTCCTCGCGGGCGTCGGTGCACTCGGCCTTGCCTCGGCCGTCCCCGCCATTGCGGTCCACGGACAGACCAGACCGTCGCTGATCGATACCCACCTTCATTTCTATCCGCCTGAATATCAAAAGCTCTGGCTTGGCTACGAAGACGCTCGCAAGCAGCCGCACTTTCCCGGCCAGGTCGCCTGGACCCGCGAAAAACTCGTCGAGGACATGGACCGCAACGGCATACGTACAGGCATCCTGTCGATCGCCTCCACGCCGGGCGTATGGTTCGACCTCGGGCCGGCGGAGGCCGGCCGGCTTGCGCGCGTCTGCAACGAATACGCGGCTGAGATGATGCGCGAGCATCCGGGCCGCTTCGGCCTGTTCGCGACCTTGTCGATGCTGGACATCGATGCCACGCTCAGGGAGATCGAATATGCGTTCGACACGCTGAAGGCGGACGGGATCGGGCTGCAAAGCAGCTACGGCGACAAATGGCTGGGCAATGCCGCCTACAGGCCGGTGCTGGAAGAACTGAACCGTCGCAAGGCTGTCGTTTATGTGCATCCGCTGGTCGCGAGTTGCTGTAGTGCGCTCAGCGTCGGCACATTTCCGGCGGTGATCGAAGTCCCGCACGACACCACACGCACCGTGACCAGCCTTCTGCTCAGCGGCTCATTTGCCCGACACCGCGACATCAAATGGCTGTTCTCGCATGCCGGTGGCACGATCCCGATGATGGCCGGGCGCATCAATTCGTTCTATGGGGCGCGGCCCGACCTGAAGGAATTTGCGCCGGACGGGATCGAGGGCGAGCTACGCCGGCTTCACTACGACACCGCGAATGCGACTTTCGCGCCGTCCATGGCCGCGCTGCTCAAGCTGGTCCCCGCCTCCCAGATCACCTACGGCACCGACTATCCGTATTTCGGCCTTGGCCAGTTCGAGCAGTTGCAGAAGCTCGGCCTCTCGACAGGGGATCTCGATGCGATCGGCCATGAGAACGCGATACGTCTCATTCCGCGGTTGCAAGCCTAGAGCATCATCCTGAAAAGCGTGGCGCGGATTCGGCCAGTGCCTGGGCCTTGCTGCCGGTCGCTGCCACGATGACATCATGCCAGTGTTTTGCCCGACGGGTCAACATCATGACGGCCGCGCATGTCGTCGCGACGCGGTTCGAAAAACCCTTGTTGATCAAGGGGCCTTCTACTGTGCATGGGGTTGTTTTTCGACTTTTTGTCTTGAACGACGAAAAAATTTGTGAGGCCCCTACTCCGCCTGCAGGATCTCCGCAATCGCAGCCCCCGCCGCGATCGTGCCGAGCCTGCCGCCGACGTCGCGTGTCGCCCGGCCCTCACCAAGCGCCTTCGCCACCGCCGCCTCGATCGCATGCGCGGCTTCCTCGTAGCGCACGGCGCCGGTCTTCTCGCCGTGCCAGGCAAGCAGCAACGCTGTCGACAGGATCAGCGAGACCGGATTGGCGACGTCCTGCCCCGCGATATCAGGCGCCGAGCCGTGCGCGGCCTGCGCCATCGCATAGCGGTCGCCGACATTGAGCGAGCCGCCGAGACCGAGGCTGCCTGACAGCTCAGCCGTGAGATCCGACAGGATGTCGCCGAACATGTTGGTGGCGACGATGACGTCGAAGCGATCGGGGTTGCGCACCACATGGGCCATCATGGCGTCGACGAGGATGTCGTCGACTGCGAGGCCGGGATAGTCCTTCGCCGCCGCGCGGCAGATGTCGAGGAACATGCCGTCGCCGATCCTGAGCACATTGGCCTTGTGCACGATGGTGAGGTGCTTTCGGCGCTTCATCGCCAGACGGCAGGCAGCGTGCGCGATGCGCTCGCAGCACAGACGCGTGATCCGGCGTAGCGAGATCACGACGTCAGGCGTGACCAGCATCTCGCCATTGCCCTGCTCCATGTTGCGGTCGGCGTAAAACCCTTCAGTGTTCTCGCGGACGACGACGAGGTCGAAATCGCCGAGCCGGCCGGGCCGCCCGGCGTAGGTGCGTGCCGGCCTGACATTGGCGTAGAGGTCGAGGTTCTTGCGAAAGTGCCTGGACGGATTGATCTCGCCATGCGCCTCGTCCTTGAAGTCGAACGTCGCGGTCGGCCCCAGGATCAGGCCGTCGGCGGCGCGGACGATGTCGAGCAGCTCAGGACGCACCGTCGTGCCTGATAGCTTCAGGCTCGCGTGCCCGACCGCGTGCTCCTCCAGCCGCAGATTGAGCTGGAAGCGCTCGGAGGCTGCGCGCAGCACGCCCGATGTCGCGGTCGTGATCTCCGGTCCAATGCCGTCACCGGGCAGAACGACGATTTGCATGGCGATCCCCTGAAATTGCAACTGCTGGCGCGATCATACGCCGGCGCGAGGCCGCTTCGCCCTGTCTTCGCGCATACAGTGCATGCGTGCTTGTACCTGTGGAAGCGGGCCCCGGCGTAGTACATGCCAAAAGCCCTCTTTAGTCACGCTGCCGGAGCAACGCGCGAACGCAATGACAATCACGTTACCCGCCGCCGCGCGCGAGCCCGACCACACCATGTCCGATGGCCTGCCGGCCGCGCAGCGGCGCTGGGCGATCGCTGCGATCTTCACCGCGCTGGCGATGGCCTCGCTCGACACCGCCATTGCCAATATCGCGCTGCCCGCCATTGCCGCCGACCTGCATGTCTCGCCGGAGCAGTCGGTCTGGGTCGTCAACGTCTACCAGATCGCGCTGGTGGCGACGCTGCTGCCGTTAGGCGCGCTCGGCGAGATCGTCGGACACCAGCGCATCTATCTCGGCGGCCTGATCCTGTTCACCATCGCCTCGCTGTTCTGCGCGGTGGCGTGGTCGCTGGACAGCCTTCTGGTCGCGCGCACGCTGCAAGGCCTCGGGGCCAGCGGCATCATGAGCGTCAACACCGCGCTGGTGCGCTTCGTCTATCCTGGACGAATGCTCGGCCGCGGGTTCGGCCACAACGCGCTGGTGGTCGCGACCGCCTTCACCGTCGGACCCTCGGTCGCCTCCGCGATCCTGGCGCTCGGACCGTGGCCGTGGCTGTTCGCCGTGAACATCCCGTTCGGCCTAGTCGCGACCGGGATCGGCTTTGCGATGCTGCCGAAGACGCCGCGCGCGGATCACGGCTTTGACTTTCTCGGCGCGGTCCTCGCATCTGCCTGCCTCGGCCTGTTCATCACGGGCATCGGTAGCGCCGCGCATAATCTGTCGCCTGTCGTCGTGGGCATCGAACTGGTCACGGCCCTTGCGCTCGGATTCATCCTGACGCGGCGCCATGCCGATCACCCCGCGCCGATGCTGCCGATCGATTTGTTCAGCCGGCCCATGTTCGCGCTGTCGGCGGCAACCGCGGTGTGCTCCTTCGCGGTCCAGGGCCTCGCCTTCGTCTCGCTGCCGTTCTATTTCGAGGACGTGCTCGGACGTTCGCAGGTCGAGACCGGCTTCTTCATGACGCCGTGGCCGCTGGTGGTCGGCATCATGGCGCCGATCGCCGGCCGCCTGTCCGATCGTTACGCAGTGGGATTGCTCGGCGGCATCGGCCTCGTGCTGCTCGGTCTCGGCATGGCGCTGCTCGCGATGCTTCCGGCCAATCCTGCGATCCCCGACATCATCTGGCGGATGGTGATCTGCGGCATGGGTTTTGGTTTCTTCCAGGCGCCGAACATGAAGGCGGTGATGTCGAGCGCGCCGCCCCACCGCAGCGGCAGCGCCTCCGGCATCGTCGCGACCGCGCGGCTGACGGGACAGACGACGGGCGCGGCGCTCGCTGCGCTCTGCTTCGCGCTTGCCGGTCACGATGGCGCAACCGTCGCGCTCTCGCTCGGCGCAGGCTTTGCCGCGCTCGGCAGTGTGATGAGTTTTCTGCGGCTGGCGGTGAAGTAAACCTCTCAGGCGAGGTACCGGACCGCCGTCGCGTCGATCGGCGGCGCCGGAATGACCGTCTCGTCGTCAAGCGCAGCAAGGCGCGCGTCGATGGCATCGATGACCTTACGCGAGAACGGCCCGAGATGCGCATAGGCCGCGATCATCTGCACCGCGATCCGCGCCGACGACGTGTCGCGCTTGGCGCAGTTCATGAAGGTCTGCCACAGCGGGCGTCCGTTCGGAATGGCCGTGACCACACGGTGGACCGTCTCCATCGCGCCGACCCTGGCGCGGATGTCGCCTTCGGCAAGCTCGTGGCGCTGCCTGGAGCGGTCGAGCAGCATCATCAGCTTGTCGATGCGGCCTGCATAGGCCGCCGGGCTATAGACCCGCTCGAGCACCGTCTTGTAGTCCATCAGGATGTCGCGCAGCGGACGGACCGGATCGAAATTGATGCCGCCGGTGCACTGGTCGCCGCCTGTGGTCGAAGCCAGATCGTGGTCCGCGTGCAGCCGGCCTTCCTTGGCGAGACGCCGCGTGAGCTGCGTGTTCGGCAACGCGTAGAGCAGACCGACCATCGCGACGGGAATCGCGGCCTCCTCGATGAAGTCGACCATGGCATCCGCCATCGCAACCTTCTCGCTGTCGAAGCCGACGATGAAGCCGGCGGTGACCAGCATGCCGGCGCCGTAGATCTTGTGAATGCTCTCGGCGATGTTGCGTCTTGTGTTCTGCTTCTTCCGCATCGCGACCAGCGTCGCAGGGTCCGGGCTTTCAATGCCGACGAAGATGGCAAAGAAATTGGCCGCACCCATCAGGTCGAGCAATTCGGGATCGTCGGCCAGATTGACCGAAGCCTCGGTCGACAATTCGAAGGGATAGCCATGCGCGCGCTGCCATTCAGCGAGCTTGGGCAGGAACTGCCTGAGCGACTTCTTGTTGCCAATAAAGTTGTCGTCGACGAAGTCGAGATGGCCGCGATAGCCCATGTTGTAGAGCGTCTCGAGCTCGACGAACATCTGCTCGGTCGTTTTGGTCCGCGGCACGCGGCCATAGAGCTCGATGATGTCGCAGAACTCGCAGGTGAACGGGCAGCCGCGGGAATACTGCACACCGAGATAGAGATAGTCCTCGAACTTCAGCAGGTCGAAGCGCGGCACCGGCGTCGTGGTGACGTCGGCCTGGAATTTCGGCGCTGTGAAGACGCCCGAGCGCTTGCCGCTCTCCCACGCCGCAATGAATTCGTCGATGACGCCCTCGGCTTCGCCGAGCACCTCGAAGTCAGCCCGCTCATAGATGTGCGGGCTCGACGTCGGATCGGGACCGCCGACGACCACCGGCTTGCCCGCCGCGCGGCACATGTCGATCAGGCGCAACGTGTCGGCCTGCTGCGGCAGCATCCCGCCCGTGAAGACGACATCGGCCCAGGCGAGATCGTCGTCACCGAAGGGCTGCGTATTGCAGTCGATCAGCCGCACCGTCCAGTCCTTCGGCAACATCGCGGCGACGGTGATGAGGCCAAGGGGAGCGGCCGGGCGCCGCACGCCCATCAGCTTGCAGGACTCGCCGAAGCTCCAGAACGACTCCGCCGTGAACAGCGGATAAAGCATCAGCACGTTGCAGGGGCTCGCCACGTTCATGGAACTCCTCTTGACTCGGGTGCAGTGTAGCAAAGCGTTTCCGTCTTGCATCCCGGCAAAAGGGACAAACTGTCGCTGCAGCGCAGTGATGATCGGACCTGGAACCGCCGTTCATGAACGGACGTCGCCCCACGCCGCGCATCTGGCGTCCAGGGCTGGAACCCGGCCCGCTGATCAAGCGTGCTCGGTCGCCAGCAGCTTCCGGCTGGCTGCCAGGACATCACTGCACCAGGCGTAGAACGCGCCGAGGAACTCACGGCCGGCCGCGTCGGTGCGCGCGTGCTGCCGCAACGTCTCGAACCCCTTCTCCATCCTTGACGCATTTCGCGCAAGCAGCGTGCGGATGTCGCTGCGAACCTGCGGATCCTCCTCCTGCTCGAGCATGTGCACGTCGAGCTGGGTGACGTGGATGAACGAATATTGCGCGTGCAGCACAGCCGTCATCGGACGCGGCCGGTCGACCACGATCGGGCTCGCATAGAGCTCGTCTTGCGGATTGCTGATGATCCGGATCGCATTCTCGTTGGCGACACCGAACGCCCGCAGCTTGTGATGGGCCATTTCATGGACGATCGCCTGCGCCGTCGCGAGCGGACAGTTCACCGTCAAGCCGATGACACCGAACCGCGCATCGACCGAATGGCTGGCCGAGCCGAGGCGGCCGGGCCCTTCGGTCGGCTGCTCGGTGTCGTGATAGCACTGGATCGTGTGCACGATGTCAGGCCATTGTTTTGCAGCGAGCGGCCAGCGGTGGACATAATGAAGCGCCTGCTCCATGGCCGTGATGGCTTGCGTGTCGGGGACGAAGCGCGGCGCGGGAAGCAGTGGATCCTCAATGCGCAGGACAACCCTGCCCTCCGCAACGGTCGGCGCACCGTTCACCGGGGAACGCTGCGGCGGCAACGGGCGCCACGGGGTCGACTCGGTTTCGATCAGGCCGAGGGCGACGGCCGTGTCGTAACCATCGGCCTGCGGGCGTGCCGTGCGTTCCCAGTCAATCGACGTCGCATTCATGGCGCGTTCTCCTTCAAACCAGTCAGTGCAGGCGATCCATCGCCGGCGAGAGCGTCGCGGACACCCGCGCTGCGCGCCCGGGCAGCAGGGCAAGCCCCATCGTTGCCGCAAGATTGTCGATATCCCTGAAGCGGCGCAGCGACCGGTCGGTGCCGATCACGATGATCGACCTTGCGATCGCGGAGATGGCGGCGAGCGCGTCGCGATCGCCAAGCTGCTCCGGATCGACGAAAGCGAGATCGATGCCTTCAGGCGCAAGACGCGACAGCACCGCAAATACATCTGTACTGGTCCCGCCAAGCACGGGGAATGACGCGCCGAGCCGCTGGCGCGCGGCCTCAGCCGCCGCAGTATCTTCCTCGGTGCCGTATAATCTCAGCTTTGGCTTTGTCTGCGCGATCAACTCCAGCAGCAAGCCATCGCCGCAGCCGATATGCACAGCCGTTGTGGCGCGGCGCAGCGCAGCGGTCTGTTCCCAGACGACGGCGCTGAAGCGCGAGCGCATGGCGAAAGGACTCGCGAAACCGGCCGATTCAAATCCGGTGCCGAGTTCGGCGAGGACGTGGGCGCTGTCGACGAGCTCGATCGCTGCGGCCTTTCGTTTTTCCGGGCGGCGCGCTGGCGCGGCGAGACGAGGTTGCGACGGCCCCTCGTCGGACAGCCAGGTGCAGCGGAACGCAGCCGTCGTGATTTCGGCGACGCCGTTGACCAGCGACGCGCCGACCGTCCAACCCGCGATCTCTTCGAGCCAGCTCATTTCCTCGACGAATCCCAGCTCTCGGCCGAGATCGAGAAACGGACGCGAACGATCGCGCGTGGCGGAGCAGTCCGTCGAACATGGCGCGTGCCGCACCGGCCCCAGCCCCAAAACTGCGAGTGCGGTGTGGGCTGGCACGGCTGTCTTGTCCTCACGCGCAAGCACACGAGCCAGCGGATCGCTTCCGCCGCGCCGAAGATGATTCGCCCAGGATTCCGCGCAGCAGGCGGGATAGCCGAACCGTATCGCCGTCTCTGCCATGTCCTCTGCTGCCGGATCGGCCATCGCTGCGTCGAGCGGCGCAGCGCCGATCAGGAACGCATAGTCGAGCAGCCGCTTCGGCTCGTCGATCGACGCGTCCTGCGACCAGTCGGCGGCGTAGCCGAGCGAAGCCTTGATCGGCCTGGCCTCGAGGCCGATCGCACGCACCCGCTCCGTCAAGGCCTCGATGCCATCATAGCCGGTCCACAGCACCGTCGCTGCAATGTGCTTCCGTCGCACCATCTCCAGTTCAATCGCGAGTGCCGCCTCGCCGAGACGTTCCAGGCGCGGCTGCCAAAGCGCACGCGCCTGTGGGCCGCTGAAACTGATGCGCTGCGTAGCCGCCTTCGCGACAACAGGCTCGCGCGGCGCGGCCGCAAGTGGAGGACGAGGCCAAGCCAACCAGCATGTCAGCCACGCGGATTTCATGTTGAATCCGCTGGCTGGAGCAGCGAATGCAATGTCGGATTGTCACCGATCGACCATGCCGCGATCATCTTCGCTTCGAGATCAGGTCGAAGCTCCGACCGGCTGATCGCGATTTCGCCGCTCGCCAAAAGTTCGGTCTCGATATCCTCGAACAGGCCGAACCACACCGGACAGTCAATCGAGCGCATCCGCCAGTCGCCGCCGATCGCGGTGCCCGGGCAGTTGCCCTTGCAGGCGAGGAAGAACCGGCAGCCCTGGCATCCGCCATCGGCCTGCGGCGTCCGGTAGAGCGAGAGCTGGCGCTCGAAAGCCTCGCGGCTCGCGCGCAGATGGGTGACGCCATCCTTGTTGGTGCGGCCGCAATTGCCGAGCCGGCCGTCGCTTTCGACGCCGACCACGGCGCGCGTCGCATAGGGATCGCAGGCATGGAACACGCATGAGGTGCGGGCGTCGTCTCCCCCCAACATCGCGGCCATCTCCGTGAAGATGTCGAACTCGACTGACGGCAGCTCCTGTTCGAGCCGGCGCAATCGCCTGAGAGCCACGAGATTCTCCTGCGCGGTGAGCGCGAGGCCCTCGCCTCCTTCCGTTTCGTCCTGCTCCAGCAGATGCAGTCGCAGCTTGCGTACGCCGAGGCTGCCGAGAAACCCGATCCAGTCGCACAGCACGTCGAGCCGCCCCGGCGCGGCGTTCATCCGGTTGAGCGTCACGATCACGTTCGGCGGCATGCCCTCGCGGCACAGCGTCTCGATCGCGGCCTCGATGCGCGCAGTCGCGCGCCGCGTTGCTGCAAGGCTGCCGGCCCAGCGGGCATCGTTGAGCGGTCCCGACCCGTCGATGGAGATTCCGATGCGCACGCGGTATTTCCTGAACAGCTCGATGTCGCGCTCCTCGATCAGCGTGCCGTTGGTCTGCATGCCGACGCCGCCATGGCGGTCGAAGCCCAGCTGCATCAGGCGTTCGAGATCGGACCGGCGCGTCATCATGATCTCGCCGCCGAACAGGCTGAACGGCTCGCCCAGTCTGTCCAGCGTCGCGATGATCGCATCGAGATCGTAGCGCGTCGGGACGTTGCCGGCGGTGCGGATGCCCTCCTGATAGCAGTAGCGACACTTGATGTTGCACTTGTCGCCGAGCGGGCGGACTTCGACGGTCATGGCTGCACCCGTTCGAGGCCTGCCGGCTCATCGCGGAGATCCGTCAAGCTCGCGTGAATTTTCGGGCGCTCGCGCGGAAGAACGAAGCCGAGCGGAAACTCGGCGCGCGCGTCGGCGTCAAAAACCTCCCGGCCGGCGTCCGTGACCAACGAGAGCATCCTGCCGTCGATCTCGATCGCGAACCGCCGCATCAAGACCGCATCCATTGCGGCCTCGACTGATGTCACGTCAAAGCGATCCGCAAGCTGCTCAGCAATGTTCGGCCGCGTGCAGGGATTGCGCAGCAGATTGAGCACGGCGACCTCGGACGGTGTCGGGCAATAAAACGGCTGAAGCGCGCATGCGCGGGTGTCGCTGACGAGATGCGCGGTGCCCACGGCCGTCATCGTCAATTGCGGTGAGAAGGGTTGGTCGAACCAGCGCGCGCGCCAGCCTGCGCTTGCGTCCTTGAGCGACACCAGATCCTGCTCACGTGCGGCGTCCGGCGCATCGCCCTCGAAGAAATAAGCGAGGTTAGCGAGATCTTCGTCCGGGACGTCATAGATCGCGCCATAGGCCGGCATCGGCGTGACGTTGTGAAAGCCGATCTCGGCGGCGCGCTCAAAATTGGGGCTGAAGCGGTCGAGCCGGATGCGGCCGCAGCCGACCGGCGGCTGAAGGTGTTCGAGCAGCGGCACCATCTTGGCGACGGCGTCATAAGCGTCGCGCGGCTCGCCGGGGAAGCCATAGAGGATCGACCAGACCAGCCCGACGCCAAGCTCACGGCAATTGCGCAGCAGACGGAGGTTGAGCAAGGCGCTCACGCCCTTGCGCATGAGATGCAGCACCGGGTCTGAGAGGCTTTCGATGCCGGGCTGCAGCCAGACAGTCCCGGCCAGCGCCAGCTTCTCGAGCTGCGCTTCGTCCATATTGGCCTTGATCTCGTAGAAGAAGCGAAAGCCGTGCGCCGGGCGTTCGGCGAGCTTTCCCAGCACGCCGTCGATGTGGGACATGCCCAGGATGTTGTCAGTGGCGGCAAAACGTCCGATCCCGAATTCCGCATGCAGTGTCTCTATTTCGCAGAGCACGCGTGGCGCCGACTTTGCCCTGAACGCCATGCCCTCCCCATTCAGGCCGCAGAAGGTGCAGTGATGCTTCTGCCCCCACCAGCAGCCCCGCGACGACTCGAACGGAATCGAAGGACGCACGCGCGAGGCTTCAGACATCCAAGCCAGTTGCGCGAAATAGTCTGCGTAGTCCGGTATCGGCAGCGCATCCATCGCGGTCGGACCGGCCGCGCTACCTGTGGCAGACTGTTCACGTGACAGGCATCCCGGCATACCGCGGGGCTGCTCGCCGCGCAGAATCGCCTCAGCGGCCGGGCCGAACACGGTATCGGCCTCGCCATTGAAGACGTAGTCGATCTGCGAAAAGTTCTTCAGCAACACCGCGCCCATCGGGCCATGGCAATTGGCGCCGCCGAGGCAGACGATCACGGACGGATCGCGCTCTTTCACCGCGGCCGCGATCGCGAGCGAGGCGACCGTCTGCTCAAACATCGAGGTGAAGCCGATGATTTTTGGGTTGCGTTCGAGCAGCCGGTCCGCCGCTTCGGCGACAAAGGACGGGATCAGATTGCGGCGGATCTCATGGAGCTGCGCCAATCCCTTTCGCTCGACGGCGGCGCTGAGCTCCTGGATATGACGCTGCACCTGCGGTCGGTCGGGCCGCGCGCCCAGGCAATCGCCGAACAGCCAATCGCCGGCCAGAAGATGGCTTGGCAGCTTCTCCGCGAGTTGCTCGTTCAGGTCGAGCCCGATGCGATCCGCGAAGAGCAGATTGAGATAGAGCGACTCGGCCCGAATGCCCTTCTGCCGCAGCAGCGCCTGCAACAGGCCGAGCGCCGCGGACGGGCGTACCACGGACATCACCGGCGCCGAGCAGAAGAGGACATCGACGCTCATGGGGCGGCCACGAGGTTGGCAGGTCCGGCCTGGCCGTCCAGCAGGATCTCGCAGGTCTCGATCTGGCTGCGGCGCGCCTCGGCGGCTTCGCGCACCCGCGCCAGCAGATCCGGCGAGCGGAAGATACGATCGCAGGCGGTGCAGATACCATCGAACTCCTCCGCGCGCATTGGCACGGGATCGTCGGCCGTGACAGCAGCGAGGATGGCAACGGGTCCCTCCAGCCTGATCCATCTATAGAGCGGATCGTCGGCGGCCGCCCGCATGGCGGCTTCGATCCCCTCCTCCGCAATGTGGCCGACTTTCAGGGAATCGTAGTGAGGAAGCACGCCGCAGCAGGGCTGGATGCCGCCCTCGTGATCGACTGTGAGGGTGTGGAGAACGGACTCGCACGGTCCGCGGTAAGCCGACGCGTGGCGAACGCGCCCCGCTCGCGTTTCCTCATCCGTGCCCTCGCCACGGCCGGTCGAGTTGGCGACAGTTTCGTAGATGTTGATCCCGGGCTCATCCTGAAGGCCAAGGTCGACGCGCAGGCTGGCGGCCGTGATCCGCGAGCCGGCCTCGACCACCACCGCGATTCGAAGCAGCAGGCCGTTGTCCCGCGCGGCAGCGACCGCATTGGCAATGAAGTTCAGCGGCACGAACTCGGCGTGGGGATCATCATACGACAGCGTCATCTCGGTGAGGCCCGCGACCCGCAGTCGTTGAACAGCCGCCATCGCGCGCGCAGGCGACTTGGCCCAGAACGCACTCGTGGTGATGCCGGCGCGCAAGCCCAGCGACGAGGCCAACGCCACGGCGTCAGCCACGATATCCGCGTGCAGCATCGGATCGCCACCGACGAAATGGACGATCTCCATCGACGGTATCTGCGCAGCCTGCTGAATGCACCGATGAACGTCAGCGGCGGAAAGATGGCCGCCGTGAAACATGTCGGATGAAAAGCAACAGTGCGAGCACTTGAGCGGACATTTCAGCGTGACGTTCAAAACGAGATTCTTGGGCGTCACCCTGGCCGCGCGGAAATCGGATAAATATTGTGCGCCGAGCGCCATGGCCGACGACCCCATATCCCGGCTGCCCGGCGAACCGGTCAGCCGGCCATCATGATCTGCCGACGAAAGTTTGCCGAAGCCGGATCAGATGAGGTCGATATGGATCGAACCGGCCTGTATGCCACCGCTACGCGTGGCCAGCTTGCTCCGCAGCATCGTCGCCGTCGTGTCGTCGAGCTGTACGCCAACGCTGCTCAGATAGGCGACCGGATCCTTGCTGACGTCGCTGGCAAGGCCGAGCAGGTCGGCGTGGCTGGTGAGACCAGAAGGTGACTTGGCTTTGAGATCGTTACCTGACGCGAGAACCTTTTCGAGATCAATCGTGACAATGCGACCCATGGCACTTCTCCCTTAGGATGGACTAATGATCCATCAAACCCAAGGTTGTACAATACCCCCAGATAGTCAAATGAAATCGATGCGACCAAAGGCTGCGGAATTGTACGGCCATTCACAACGCGCAACACCGTGCTCCCGACATTCTTCCCCGCGCATGTCAGCCTCTTTGAGAACCACCCCTCGGACTATTGATTTGAACAGTTCCAATTTGCCAGACACATTGTTTCCCTGAGTCCAATCGGTGGATTGGGCCAATCAAGGGACTTGCGATGGCAAATCTAACAATCAACGGAAAAACCTTCACACTCGATGTCGAGCCGGATACGCCGCTACTCTGGGCGATCCGCGAGAATGCCGGCCTGACCGGCACCAAATATGGCTGCGGCATTGCACAATGCGGCGCCTGCACCGTTCACATGGACGGCGTCGCCATGCGCTCCTGCGGCGTTTCGGTCAGCGAGGCCGAGGGCAAGAAGATCACCACGATCGAGGGGCTCGCCTCCGGCGATACATTGCACAAGGTGCAGGCAGCGTGGATCGCGAAAGACGTTCCGCAGTGCGGCTACTGCCAGAGCGGAATGATCATGGCGGTCGCGGCGCTTCTCGCCGAGAAGCCGAAACCGACTGACGCCGATATCGACGAGGCCATCACCAATATCTGCCGCTGCGGCACCTTCCAGCAGGTGCGCGAAGCGATCCACACGATCGCCAGCGCCTGAGGAGCCGCCCTATGAACAAGCACGTCTCTCCCAAGATGAACCGCCGCGCCTTCGTCGTCGGCACCGCCGCAGTCGGCGCCGGCCTCGCCATCGGCCTCGACCTTCCTTTCGGCGGCCCCGCCGTGGTGCGCGCCGCCGACGGCTCGCCCGAGGTCAATGCCTGGGTCGTGGTGAAGCCCGATGACACCGTGGTGATCCGCATCGCCCGCTCCGAGATGGGCCAGGGTTCGCTCACCGGCCTTGCCCAGCTCGTCGCCGAAGAGCTCGAATGCGACTGGTCGAAGGTCACGACCGAGTACCCGACACCCGGCCAGAGTGTCGCCCGCAAGCGCGCCTGGGGCGATTTCTCGACCGGCGGCAGCCGCGGCATCCGCTCCTCGCAGGACTATGTCCGCAAGGGCGGCGCCACCGCACGCGTGATGCTGATCGAGGCCGCCGCCAACGAGTGGAAGGTACCGGCCTCCGAATGCACCGTCGCCAAGGGCGTCATCACCCACAAGGCATCGGGCAAGACCACGACTTACGGCAAGGTCGCCGAAGCCGCCGCCAAGCTGACGCCGCCGGCCGACGTCAAGCTCAAGGACCCCAAGGACTGGACCATCGCGGGCAAGGGACTGCTGCGGCTCGACACCGCCGACAAGACCAATGGCACCATGATCTACGGCATCGACGTCAAGCTGCCGGGCATGCTGAACGCCGCGATCAAGGACTGCCCGGTGTTCGGTGGCAAGCTGAAGAGCTATGACGAAGCCAAGGTCGCCGGCATGAAAGGCGTCAAGAAGGTCGTCAAGGTCGGCGACACCGCGGTCGCCGTCGTTGCCGACACATGGTGGCACGCCAAGACCGCGCTGGAAGCGATGCCGATCGTCTGGGACGAGGGCGAGAATGCAAAAGTCTCCAGCGAGTCGATTGCGAAGTGGCTCGCCGAAGGCCTCGACGACGCACAGCCGGCCTATGTCGGCAACAAGAACGGCGACGTCAAAGCGGCGATTGCCGGTGCGGCGAAGAAGGTCGAAGCCGTCTACAACTATCCTTACCAGAACCACGCCACGATGGAGCCGATGAACGCCACCGCGCTCTACACGGCCGACAAATGCGAGGTCTGGTGCGGCACGCAGAACGGCGAGGCCGTCTTCGCGGCGGTGCTGGAGGCCTCAGGCCTGCCGGCCGAGAAGTGCGACATGTACAAGGTGATGCCCGGCGGCGGCTTCGGCCGGCGCGGCCAGACCGATTATGTCCGCCAGGCCGTTCTGATCGCCAAGCAGATGCCGGGCACGCCGATCAAGCTGCTGTGGTCGCGCGAAGAGGACATGGCGCATGGCCGGTATCACCCGGTCACCCAGTGCAAGATGACCGGCGCGTTCGATGCCAATAACAACCTGGTCGCGTTGCATTACCGCCTGTCCGGGCAGTCGATCCTGTTCTCGCTGCGCCCCGAAGCGCTGCAGAACGGCATGGATCCGGCCGCCTTCCAGGGCGTCGCCCAATCCGGCGAGGCCGCGATCGGCTATTCGGTGCCGAACCTGCTGGTCGAGCATGCGATGCGCAACCCGCACGTCCCGCCGGGCTTCTGGCGCGGCGTCAACGTCAATCACAACGCGATCTACATGGAATGCTTCATGGACGAGCTGGCCCATTCCGTAGGCCAGGACCCGCTCGAATTCCGCCGCAAGCTGATGGGCAACCATCCCAAGCATCTGGCGGTGCTCAATGCCGTCGCCGAAAAGATCGGCTGGGACAAGCCCGCGCCGCAAGGCGTCTATCGCGGCATCGCGCAGGTCATGGGCTATGGCAGCTATGTCGCCGGCGCCGCCGAGATCTCGGTGACCGAGGGCAGCAAGATCAAGGTGCATCGCATCGTCGCCTCCACCGATCCCGGCTACGTCGTCAATCCGGCGCAGGTCGAGCGGCAGATCGCGGGCTCCTTCGTCTATGGCCTGTCTGCGCTGTTCTACGGTGGCTGCACCGTCAAGGACGGCAAGATCGAGCAAACCAACTTCGACACCTTCAACTCGATGCGCATCAACGAGATGCCGAAGGTGGAATCGGTGATGGTGCCGAGCGGCGGATTCTGGGGCGGTGTCGGCGAGCCGACCATCGGCGTCGCAGCACCAGCGGTGCTCAACGCCTATTTCGCCGCGACGGGCAAGCGCATCCGCTCGGTGCCGCTGCGCGACCAGAACATCACCTTCGCGTAAACGAAGCGCTGCGGCGGCCATGACGGCCGCCGCAGTATTTTTGTCTGGATGATCCCGATGACCACGCGCCCGGTGACACGGCGGAATGCCGTGCTCGGCATCACCGCGGCAGCCGTAGCGCTGGCGCGGCCATCGATCCTGCACGCGCAATCCACGGCGCGTGTCGTCGTGGTCGGCGGCGGTTTCGGCGGCGCGGCGTGCGCCCGCGCCCTGAAGCGTGCGCAGCCAGACTTGCAAATCATCCTGATAGAGCCCAATGCGGTCTTCACCTCCTGCCCCCTGAGCAACGAGGTGATCGCGGGCCTGCGCGACATCGAAGCCCAGCAGTTCGGCTACGACAAGCTCGCCGCCGAGGGCGTCACCATGATCAGCCAGGCCGTGACCGCAATTGAGCCGCAGCGGCGCAGCGTGATGACGACCGATGGCGTCGCGCTGCCCTACGATCGCCTCGTGCTCTCGCCCGGCATCGACTTCCATTTCGAAGCCTTGCCCGGCTATGACGAGGCCGCGTCGGAAAAAATGCCGCACGCCTGGAAGGCCGGCGCGCAGACGCTGCTATTGCGCCGGCAACTGGAGGCGATGGAAGACGGCGGCACTGTCGCCATCGCAGTTCCGGCCAATCCCTCGCGCTGTCCGCCAGCTCCCTACGAGCGTGCCAGCCTGATCGCGCACTACCTGAAGACGAAGAAGCCGCGCTCAAAAGTGCTGGTCCTCGATGCCAAGGACAATTTTTCGCAGCAGCGGTTGTTCGAGAAGGCGTGGAAGGAGCTCTATGGCGATATGATCGAGCGCATCGCGCTGTCGCAAGGCGGCCGCGTCACCTCGGTCGATCCCTCGACGCGGACCATCATCACCGAGTTCGGCAACTACACCCCTGACGTCGCCAACGTCATCCCGGCGCAGCGCGCCGGGCGCATCGCCGAGATCGCAGGCGCGACTGATGCGACCGGCTGGTGTCCGATCGACCCTGTGACCTTCGAGTCGAAGCTCGTCCCGAACATCCATGTCATCGGCGATGCCTGTCTCGGCGGCGGCATCCCTAAATCGGCATCGGCAGCGGGCGCACAGGGCAAGGCCTGCGCCGCCGCGATCGTCGCCCTGCTCGCGAACCGTGCGCCGGGGACACCGCGGCTGACCGGCATCTGCTACAACACCGTCGCGCCCGGCTACGGCTTCTCGCTCGCCGGCAATTACCAGCCCAGGGGTGACATCTTTGCCGAGGTCGAGGGCGGCGCGACCAGCCCGGTCGATGCCCCGCGCGAGCTGCGCGCCCGCGAGGCGGCTGAGGCCGAGCGCTGGTTTGAAACCATCACGGCGGACACCTTTGGCTAGTGCACCCCTCCATATCGCAGCGCTGATCGCCGCCGGCCTTGTGCTGGCCTGCGGAGCCCTGGCTTGCGGAGCAAGAGCCGATGAGCTCGTGCCTTACAAGATCATCGGTGACACCATCCCGCAGTCCCTCACGGATTCGCCAGGTGATCCCGCGCGTGGACGCGCGCTGGTGTTGGCGCGCACCACGACCTGCATCCTCTGCCATTCCGGTCCGTTCCCGGAAGTACGGTTCCAGGGTGACCTTGCACCCGACCTCAAAGGTACCGGGAACTGGTGGTCGGCGGGCCAGTTGCGGCTGCGGCTGGTCGATGCGTCGCGCTTCAACCCGAAGACCATCATGCCGTCCTATTATCGCAATGACGGCCTCGTGCGGGTTGGGCGCAATTTCGCCGACAAGCCGATATTATCCGCCGCGGAGATCGAGGACATCGTGGCTTTTCTTGCAACGCTTCGGGACTAGGACTGTTCATGCCGACCACACGACGACAATTCCTGAGCCTCACCGGAGGCGTCACGATCGCCGGGACGATCCCGATCGTGACAATGCGGCCACTTCAAGCGACGCCGGCGATGCTCAACACCGCGATCCGCAACGTCGTCGGCGAAGCCCAGATTCGCACCGGCAAGGTCAAGCTCGACATTCCGCCGCTGGTCGAGAACGGCAACACCGTGCCGATGACGGTCAGCGTCGCAAGCCCGATGACGGCGAACGATTACGTCAAGAGCATCCACGTCTTCAACGAGAAGAACCCGCAGCCCAACATCGGCAATTTTTATCTCAACGCCGCCTCCGGCCGTGCCCAGGTCTCAACCAGGATCCGCCTCGCCGACACCCAGAAGGTGGTTGCCATCGCCCGGCTCTCCGACGACACGTTCTGGCAGGTCGCCACCGAGATCGTCGTGACGCTAGCCGCCTGCACCGAGGAGATGAACTGATGGCCGCGCTCATCAACGTTCCGGCCAAGGCCAAGCGCGGCGACATCATCGAGATCCGCACGCTGACCTCGCACATCATGGAAACCGGCTTCCGCCACACCGCGGACGGCGCGCTGGTGCCGCGCGACATCATCACGAGCTTTACCTGCCGCTACAACGGCACCGAAGTTTTCCGTGCTGACCTGTTTCCGGCGATCGCCGCCAACCCATATCTCTCCTTCTTCACGGTGGCGAAGGAGAGCGGCAAGTTCGAATTCGAATGGATCGGCGACAACGGCTATTCGTCGACCGCATCGGCCCCGATCACGGTCGAATGATCTCTTGGCGCGCGATAGCGGCGGCCACATTGTTGGCCGCGGCCCCTGCCCTGGTTGCCGGCGAAATCCCGTCCGATGCGCGCCGGTCCGGCTACACCTTCATGGGTCCGGACACGCGCGCCATGCAGGATGACGACACCGCCAATCCGGGCATGCTGTTCGTGCTCGACGGCGAGGCGCTCTGGGCGAAAAAAACAGGTAGCGCCGAAAAAGCCTGCGCGGATTGCCACGGCGATGCGCGCGGCAGCATGAAGGGCGTGGCGGCGCGCTATCCCGCCTTCGACAAGGCGCTGGCGCGCCCTGTCACGCTCGACCAGCGCATCAATCTCTGCCGCGCCAATCATCAGCAGGCGAGCCCGCTCCCCTATGAGAGCCGTGACCTGCTGGCACTTTCCGCCTTCGTCGCCCACCAGTCGCGCGGCGTCGCTATCACCGCTGGCGACGATCCGGAGCTGAAGCCGTTCCTCGCGCAGGGCCGCGACCTCTTCATGCAGCGCGAGGGCCAGCTCAACCTCGCGTGCACCAATTGCCACGACGACAACTTTGACAGGCGTCTTGCTGGCGCACCGATCACGCAAGCGCAGCCGACCGGCTATCCCTTGTATCGGCTGGAATGGCAGACGTTGGGATCGCTGGAGCGGCGCTTGCGCAGCTGCATGAGCGGCGTTCGCGCCCAGGCCTACGATTACGGCGCGCCGGAGCTGGTCGCGCTCGAGCTCTATCTGATGTCGCGGGCGCGCGGCCTGCCGATGGAGACACCGGCCGTGAGGCCCTGATCGGCGCGAATTAGGACTAGGCAGACGCGGCGCGGTCGCTAGTATCCGCCTCCAAAGACGATGAGTCACAAGGGGAGGACTAGAAGTGGTCGACACCAGAATCTCGCGCCGTACGCTCTTGACCGGGACCGCAGCGGCTGGCGCGCTCAGCCTGACGGGACTACCGGCGCGCGCCGAGGTCAACTGGAAGAAATATGCCGGGACTAAGCTGGAGGTGATCCTCGCCAAGGGTCCGCGCGGCGACAATCTGCAAAAGAACCTCAAGGAATTCACCGACCTCACCGGCATCCAGGTCGAAGCGGAGCAGATCCCCGAGCAGCAGCAGCGCCAGAAGGTGGTGATCGAGTTCACCTCGGGCCGGCCGAGCTTTGACGTCGTGCATCTCAGCTATCACGTGCAGAAGCGGCAGTTCGAGAAGGCCGGCTGGCTCGCCGACATGACGCCCTTCATGAAGGACCCCAATCTGACCGCGCCCGACCTCGTCGAGAGCGATTTTTCCGCCGCAGGCCTGCAATACGCCAAGAACGACAAGGGCCAGATGCTGTCGCTGCCCTGGTCGGTGGACTATTTCATCCTCTATTACAACAAGGAGCTGTTCGCGAAGAAGGGCGTCGCCGTCCCCAAAACCCTCGACGAGATGGTCGCGGCTGCCGAGAAGCTGACCGATCCCAAGGAAGGCATCTACGGCTTCGTCGGACGAGGCTTGCGCAATGCCAACATGGCGATGTGGAGCAACTTCTTCCTCGATTATGGCGGCGAATTCCTCGATGCCAAAGGCAACATCCTGACCGACGGTCCGGAAGCCATCGCCGCGACCAAGCTATACCAGACACTGCTGACGAAAACCGCCCCGCCCGGCGTCGCCGGCTTCAACTGGATGGAGTCGATGGCCTCCTTCACGCAAGGAAGGTCCGCGATGTGGATCGACGGCGTCGGCTGGGCGCCGCCGCTGGAAGATCCGGCCGCCTCGCGCGTCGTCGGCAAGGTCGGCTACACCGTCGTGCCCGCCGGGCCCAAGGGACAATATTCCTCGACCTATGGCGACGGCATCGGCATTGCGGCGGCGAGCAAGAACAAGGAAGCCGCCTATCTGCTCTGCCAGTGGGCGGTCTCGAAGCAGCAGGGCGCGCGGCTGCTGCAGGCCGGCGGCGGTGTGCCGTTCCGCAACTCGATCCTCGGCGATCCCGAGGTCCAGAAGGGCGTGAAGACCAAGGAGTGGCTGCAGTCGGTGATCGAGTCAGGCAAGATCAGCAAGCTCGGGCTGCCCGTCGTGATCCCGGTCGCCGAATTCCGCGACATCGTCGGCGCGGCACTCACCGCCACGCTATCAGGCGCCGATCCCGCGGCCGAGTTGAAGAAGGCGAACGACCAGTACCGGCCGATCCTGGAGCGTAGCGAAAAGACGTGAGTGCGTTGACACAATCGACTCCGGCTGCGGCACAGTCTGGTGCCGCGCCGGAGAAGGAATTGCGGCCGCCGTCCTATTGGCCGTTCGTGGTGCCGGCGCTGGTCGTCGTACTCGCGATCATCATCTTCCCCTGGGTCTTCACCATCTGGATGAGCCTGAACGAGTGGAAGGTCGGCTCGCCGACCACCTTCGTCGGGTTCTCGAATTATCTGCGGCTGGCCAGCGATCCGCGCTTTCTCGAGTCCGTGGTGCACACCATCGCCTACACCGCGCTGTCGGTGCTGCTGCCGCTGGTGCTCGGCACGTTCGCGGCCGTGGTGTTCCACCAGAAATTCGCCGGCCGCGGTTTTCTGCGCGGTGTCTTCATCATGCCGATGATGGCGACACCCGTCGCGATCGCGCTGGTCTGGACCATGATGTTCCACCCGCAGCTCGGCGTGCTGAACTATTTGCTGTCGCTGGTCGGCATCCCCGCGCAGCTCTGGGTGTTTCATCCCGCGACCGTCATTCCCTCGCTGGTGCTGGTCGAGACCTGGCAATGGACGCCGCTGGTCATGCTGATCGTGCTCGGCGGCCTCGCCGCCATCCCGACCGAGCCCTATGAGAGTGCGCAGATCGACGGCGCCAATCTCTGGCAGGTGTTCCGCTTCATCACGCTGCCGCTGATCATGCCGTTCCTGTTCATCGCCGGCATGATCCGCATGATCGACGCGGTGAAGAGCTTTGACATCATCTTCGCGATCACGCAGGGCGGCCCGGGCTCGGCGTCGGAGACGATCAATATCTATCTCTACAGCGTCGCCTTCACCTATTACGACCTCGGCTACGGCTCGGCAATCGCGGTGGTGTTCTTCCTCCTCATCGTCGCCCTTGCAGCCGTGATGCTCTACGCCCGTCAGCGCATGCTGTGGACAGAAATCGCGAGCGACGCATGACACCCCGTCAGATCATCGGCAAAATCGGCCTGTGGCTTTCGGTGTTCGTCATCGTATCGCCGGCCATCCTGTTCTTCCTCTGGATGCTGTCGCTGTCGCTCAAATTCGAGATCGACAACGCTGCCTACCCGCCGGTGTTCTTCCCCGAGCATATCGCCTGGAAGAACTATGCCGACGTGCTCGCCTCCAACCGCTTCCTGACCTATTTCATCAACAGCCTGATCGTCACGGGCAGTGCGACCGCGCTTGCGCTGATGGTCGGCGTGCCCGCCGGCTACGGCATCGCGCGCATGGCTGCGCACAAATCCGCCATCGTGATCCTCATCGCGCGCATCACGCCCGGCCTGTCCTATTTGATCCCGCTGTTCCTGCTGTTCCAGTGGCTCGGCCTGCTGGGCACGCTGGTGCCGCAGATCATCATTCATCTGGTGGTGACGGTGCCGATCGTGATCTGGATCATGATCGGCTATTTCGAAACCACGCCGCTGGAGTTGGAGGAAGCCGCGCTGATCGACGGCGCCACGCGCTGGCAGGTGTTCCGCCACGTTGCGCTACCGATCGCCAAGCCCGGCATCGCGGTCGCTTTCATTCTGGCCGTGATCTTCTCCTGGAACAATTTTGTGTTCGGCATCGTGCTGGCGGGACGCGAGACGCGCACCCTGCCCGTTGCGGTCTACAACATGATCTCGTTCGACCAGTTGAGCTGGGGCCCGCTCGCAGCTGCCGCGCTGATCGTGACGCTCCCGGTGCTGCTGCTGACGGTGTTTGCCCAGCGCCAGATCGTAGCCGGGCTCACGGCGGGGGCCGTCAAGGGCGGGTAGCTGTGCCTTAGTCGCCACAGACCGGGGCACTCGTACCACAGCGCCGGCAGCGGAAGCTGCCGAGGAAATGACGCAGAAGCACGGCAGGCGACCGAGCCTGCGCCCGGTCCGCGAGCAGGATCATCCGCCCGATCGAGGAAACGAGGGCCTTGCTGTCGTCGACAGGCTCGACAAGGACGTCACATCTCGACGCCGTTCCCTCTTTCAGATCAAGAAGTGGCCGCTGATCGAACCCTGCTGCAGACGTCGAAGAACCTTCTTCGGCATAGAGGACCACCTGACTTCCAAACAGGGCATACTGATAGTCCAAACGGCATTGCCTACACTTCAACCAACCTTCTCTTCCCTGATGGAAAAGATGGCCAAGATCGAGACGCCTGTCTGTCGCGGCGAGGCCTCCGAGCAGCGGCATCACAACATTCTCATCTCCACGGTTTTCCAGAAGTGCGCGCTCACATATCTCGCTCACGGCCGTCAGAGAGGACAGGAATTCGCGCCTGATCTCCTCGATCGTACCGAGGTCTGAGCCAACGATCGCCCCCGCAAGCAAGATCTGCTTATAGCGCGGCAACAATATCGTACGTTCATGATGCGCGTTCAACCTGCCCGGCCCTTCAAGGCGCGCGACGAGATCACGATAGCAGTCGAGCTTTTGATCCCATTCTTCAAGGGTCTGGGGAAGTCCGGAAAGCGATTGATCTTCGCCTTGGTGGCCAGGCATCAACGCGTTGAGCACGACGTATCCGCAGAAGAGCGCGATTTCGAGCCGTTGGTGCCGGTTGGCGTCGACTTGCGCAATCGTCAGAAGATGCGGGATCGCGGCATAAGTTGCCCCATAACACGTGCCCTGGTGACATAAGCAGTCCCATAAGAGTGACCTCGCGCTCTCGTCGTCCCAAGCTTCCGAAAGTCTGGCCAGCAGTTGCGGAATGTCCCGATCGCGATGCGCGTCGTCCAGCTTCTTCCAAAGTGGATGGTCCAGCGGCAGCATCGAAAGGCCCGTTGAGAGCTTGTCTGCCATCGAGAGTAGAGCAGCTTGGCCAAGTCAGGCAAGACAGCCGAGGTAGCGCTTGAACATAGCCCCGCATCAGCTGACCCGGGAAAAAGAAACGGCCGGGACACAGCCCGGCCGTTCCGCAACAATTGAAGTCGATGCCTACTCCGCCGGTGCCGCGTGCATGTCCGCATGCGCAATGTAGTGCTCGCTGGTGCGACGGCTGAGAACGTACAGTCCGGCGGCCACGACGGCATAGGCGAAGGCGACGGACGGCGTGACGCCAAAGCCGCCACCGATGCCGACGGACTCACCGTGCATGAAGCCGAAATAGGTGAGGACCGCGCCGACCAGCGCGAAGGCGGAAGCCTTCTCGAAGTCACGCTCGATGATGAAGACACCGATCGCGCCCAGGATGAGGCCACCGAGGATGGAGCCACCGCCCATGATCTCGAGCCCGTGGTAGAACACGCCCTGCTGCGGAAGTGCCGCGATCGCGGCGGTCTTGACCGCGTCGGCCTTGTCGGCGGCCATGCCACCGACGGTCGCCGCCGCATTCATGGTCGAGCCCAGCATCGTGTCGATCTGGAGCTTGGCCCAGGCCGCAAGATGCGGGGTCAAGGCTAGCACGATCGCGGGCGCGTGCTTGACCGGCGTAGTCTGGAACGCCTGCGCACCGATGAGCATGCCGATATAGAGCAGGATCGGCGAGATCGCGACGACAGGCACCAGCGCCAACAGCACCGGGATGATGCCGAACCAGGCCAGCACGACCACCATGACGCCGGTCGCAGCCGAGTAGCCGATGCGGCCGCCCATCGCCTTCCAGCCGGGATGGCCGATATAGACGGCGTTGATGAACGGATTGCCCATCAGGCAGCCAATCAGGCTGACGACGCCATCGGCGGTCAGCACGCGTGTGGTCGGATATTCGTCGCCGGCCGCTTCCGCGCTCTCGACATTGTCCATGGCCTCGACGAGGTCGTAGATGCCGAACGGAATGGCTGTGACCAGGATGATTCCGAGGAATTCGAAGCCGGAGAAGACGTAACCCACGGCCGGGATCGGCACAGAGAAGCCGAAGCTGGCAAAGGCATCGCCGACGCCCTTGATGCTCAGTCCGCCGAGATTGAGCCCGAACAGGTTCGAGCCCCAGGCGATAATCATGCCGACCGCGATCGCGATCAGGCCCGCCGGGATACTCTTTGGGTACTTCACGCCACCAAACCAGCTCACCAGAATGATGGCGAAACACACGAGACCGATCTGCGGCGTCATGTACATTTCGAGCGCAGGGCGCATCGAGATGAAGGTGACGGAGACGCCGGCGAGCGTGCCGAGCAGTGCCGCGCGCGGCGTAATTTTACGAATGAAAGGCGCAATGAAGCCGCCGATCATGAGGATAAAACTCTGGAAGAACACCCAGACCAGACCCGCCGACCAACCCTTGAGCGGATCGCCGGTCTTGATCGTGATCGGCAGCATGATCACGAAGGTGACAATGAACATGTGGGGCACGCTGACGCCTGACGGTAGCGCGCAGACATCGCTGCGACCGGTCTTCTGCGCGAGACGATAGGCGAGGTACGCGTAGTAGAAGGTCGACAGACACATCATCAGCCCAAGCGCGGGCAGGATTCGGCCGAACACGAGTGAGTCCGGCATCTTCAAGACAAAGCGCAACAGGCCCGTGAGCACCAGCATGTTGACGAGGATGTTGGTGCCGAAGCCGAAAAACGCGTTCCAGTCGCCTGATGTCCATAGTGCCGGCTTGAACTCGGACTTGTTCATCTCAGATTTGCCGGCCGTCCCCGTCGATGTGCTCATGATATCACCCCCTATGTGGTCGAAGTCTTCATTGCCTCCAAGACTGCGGCTGAGTCCGCGACCCAGCCGAAGATACCGCCCTGGGCCTTGATCATCTTCAGGCCCATCTCGTGAAATTCGGGGAAGTAGGATGCGCAGCCGTCCGAGATGACGACGCAGCGATAGCCGCGGTCATTGGCCTCGCGCACGGTGGTGTTGACGCACACTTCGGTGGTGACGCCGCACACCAGAAGATTCTCGATGCCGTATTTCTCCAGCACGTCGGTGAGCTCGGTGGCGTAGAACGCGCCCTTGCCGGGCTTGTCGATCACGACCTCGCTGTCGAGCGGATAGAGCTCGGGGATGATGTCGTGGCCGGCCTCACCGCGAATGAGAATGCGCCCCATCGGGCCTGGATCACCGATGCGCAATGACGGCGCGCCGCGCTCGACCTTTGCGGGCGGCGCATCGGAGAGATCGGGCAGATGGCCCTCGCGGGTGTGAACCACCAGCATGCCGGTGTCGCGCGCCGCCTTGAGCAGCGCACCGATCGGCTTCACCGCGCGCGCAAGCTGGCTGACGTCGTTGCCGAGCGTCTCGCCGAACCCGCCGGGCTCCATGAAATCGCGCTGCATGTCGATGATGACGAGTGCCGTGCTCGACCAGTCGAGCTTGATCGGCTCGGGCTCGGCGCTGATGACGCCCAGTGTTGGCTTGGTTGAGTTCAACATGACGCAAGGCCCCCGCGAGAACTCTCTTTTGCCAGGAGTTCTGCAAGCGCCGTGCCATTGTGTACAATAGCGACCGGGCTAACGGCACGGGAAAATTCGCTGCTCTGTCAAAATGTTATCGGAAGAGCGGGGGTCTGCTTATTCGCTGTGCGACGGCTTTGCGACGGGCATTTGCTTAAACGATGAGCGACAGTGAAGCTTGCTTTTTAGCGGGCAGCGTCTCCCGTGCTCCCTCCACGTCATTGCGAGGAGCCCTTGCGACGAAGCAATCCAGACTGTTTCCGCGGAAGGATTGTGGATTGCTTCGCTGCGCTCGCAATGGCGGGGATAGAGCGAGGGCGACAGTCAGACAGTTGCCGTCGCAGCGCTCGCCACCGTCGCCCCCTCCGCCAGATGCCGCCCCGCAATGTACCCGAACGTCAGCGCCGGCCCGAGCATGATGCCCGGCCCGGGATAATTGCCATTCATGATTGAGCCCATGTCGTTGCCGCAGGCGTAGAGGCCCGCGATTGGCGTGCCGTCCTCGCGCAGCACGCGCGCCTGCGCATCGACCCTCATGCCGATGGCGGTGCCGAGGTCGGCGGGATAGATGCGCATCGCGAAGAACGGCGCGCGCATGATCGGCGCGACACAGGGATTGGGCTTGTGGGCGGCGTCGCCGAAGTAGCGCTGGTAGATCGTGCTGCCACGTCCGAATTCGGGATCACGGCCCTCCTTTGCGCTGGCATTGTAGCCTGCGACCGTCGCAGCGAGCGTAGCCGGCTTGATGCCAATCTTCGCCGCGAGCTGCGCGATATCGGGAGCCTCGACCAACTCACCGCTCGCCACGTAACGCCGAACGCTATGTGTGAACGGCTTGATGCGGCCGAGGCCGTAGCTCCACAGGAACGGGCGGTCGCAGATCAGGTAGAACGGGCGGTCCGGCTCACCGTTGGCGTCGCGCAGCATGGCGAGCACGAACTCGTGGTACGATAGCGCCTCGTTGACGAAGCGCCGGCCCGCCGCATTCACGGCGATCACACCGGGCTTGGCGCGGTCTGTCACCGTATGCGGGAATACGCCGCGGCTGCCGTCGGCGCGGCGGAACAGGGAGGCCGGCACCCAATAGGCCGGGCTGGTCGCCTCCGTGTTGAGCGCGGCACCGGCCGTGATCGCCAGCCGAAGGCCGTCGCCCGTGCCGGCCGTGTTGGTGGTTGAGACGAATCCAGTCGCCGCCGGAAAGAAGCGTTTGCGCAACGTAGCATCGTGTGAAAATCCGCCGGTTGCGACCACAACACCGCGTCGCGCGGCGATCGGGCGATCGCGTGAGCCGTGACGGATCACCACGCCGCTGACGCGATCGCCCTGCATCGACAAATCCTCGACGTCGGCGCTGAAGAAGATCTCGACCTGCCGCGCCAGCAGCGAGGCATAGAGCCGCGCCGCGAGCGCATTGCCGAGATGCAGCGTCGTACCGCGGGGGCTGCGCAACCTCTGCAAGGCGTATTCGGAAACCAGCCGCATTGTGCGCAGGGTCGAGCGCAGCGATTTTCCGACCCGGCGCAGATGCGGGATGTCGAGACGATTGACCATCATCCCGCCGAACAGCGTGAACTCCGGCAGCGGCGCGCGCAGCCGCGCGAAATGCGCACCCAGCCTTGTGCCGTCGAATGCGACGGGCTCCAGCACGCGCCCGCCTGATGTCGCGCCTAGCCGCTCCGGATAATAGTCCGGATAGACCGTCACGGGCTGGAGGCGCACCTCGGTGTTGGCTTCGAACCAGGCGACCGCCTCCGGCCCGCGCGCAAGGAACGCGGCCCGCAATCCCGCATTGGCAGGCTCGGGCACCGTGCTCGACAGGTACTGGACGGCATCCGTGATGCTGTCCGAAAACCCCGCCTCCTTCATCTTGGGATTGGCGGGGATCCAGATCATGCCGCCGGACCAAGCCGTGGTGCCGCCGACGAAGGCTGTCTTCTCGATCACGAGCACGCGCAAGCCTTCGGCAGCGGCCACCGCCGCGGCCGTCATGCCACCGGCGCCAGCGCCGATGACAATGACGTCGTAGGTCTCATGTGCCGGCATCATGCGGCGAGCTTCTGGAAGCAAGGCATGACACCGTCATACCCCGCCTCGCCTGCCGAACGCTAGCGGGCCGGCTTGCGCTCGATGGGGTCGATATCGATCGCCCGCAGGCGGCCGAGCCGCAGCACGTCCATGGCGAGCCGCCGGCCGATCCGGTCGCGGTCGAGCACGCGGATCAGATCGTCGACGCCGTTGATCTCGACGCCATCGAGCCTGATCACGACGTCGCCGGGCAACAGGCCCGCCTTTGCCGCCGGGCCATCAGGCTCGATCTGAGCGAGCAGCGCTCCCATCTTGTTCTCGACGCCGGCCAGCACCGCGTGCCGGCGCGGGACCGGCGCAGTCTGCCCGGCAACGCCGATGAAGGCGCGGCGGACGTAACCGTGGCGGATGATCTCCGACAGCACGAATTGCGCGGTGTTGCTGGCCACCGCAAAGCAGATGCCCTGCGCGCCGTTGATGATGGCGGTGTTGATGCCGATCACCTCGGCATTCGACGACACCAGCGGCCCGCCGGAATTGCCGGGATTGAGCGCGGCATCCGTCTGGATCACGTCCTCGATGGTGCGCCCGCTGACCGAGCGGATCGAGCGCCCCAGCGCCGAGACCACGCCGGCGGTCACGGTCGATTCAAAACCGAGCGGATTGCCGATCGCGATCACGAGCTGGCCACGCTTGAGACTCTTGGAGTTGCCGAGCGCGGCATAAGGCAAGTCGCGCACGCCATCGGCACGCAGCAGCGCGAGGTCGGTGTCGGGATCGACGCCGAGCACCCGGGCATCGCCGACGTTTCCTTCGACATCCCGCAGGCGAATCTCTTTCGACGAGCCGACCACGTGGCTGTTGGTGAGCACGAGCCCATCCGGCGAGATCACGATGCCGGAGCCGAGCCCGCCGCGCTCGCGGCCGTTCGGTACCTTTGGACCGGTCTCGACGCGCACGACGGCAGGGCCGACCCGGTCGGTCACGTCGATCACGGCGTTGGAATAGGCGTCCAGCAAAGCCCGGTCATTGTCCGGGGCAGCCTCCGCCGTTCGCGATGACGGTCCGTCATCGGCGATATCTGAGGAAAAATCCAGCATGGCAAAAGTCCTTGAGGCTCACACAGATGGTGGCCTGTTCCCCCCGGCGCAAGTGGCTCGCCAGGGGCGTAAGGCTGGACTGCCAAGGTGGCTAGGGCGCCCGCCGCAGCGTGCCCGCCCTGGCCTTCACCGGATCGAGCAGTGACCAGTCGCCGTCGGGGAGCGCATAGCCCTTGGGGAACGGCGCGCGCAGCTCGAGCCCGAGCGAACGCAGCACACGGTCATCACGGTAGTAGCATTGCAGCACCACGCGGACGAGCGTTGCGGCAGCCGCGCCGCCGGTGCCGCGAAACTCCTGCGCCACCGCATCGCGCTTCGCAGCGTCGAGCTCGGCGAGCGGCTGACCTGCCAACCGCGCCAGATGGTCCAGCGCCGCTACCACTAATTTGGTATCGCGGCCGAGCGTCGCAAGGATATCTGCCTGGATCGCGGCATCGTCGGCACCGGGCACCTTATACTCGTCGCTGGCGGGGACGATCATCGCGGCGACGGTGCGGAGGTCGTCGCGCTGGAGGCGTGTGAGTTGATTGTCTGCGGACATGACGGCCTCAATCAAACAAGTTTGCGAGGCGCTGCTTCATCTGGTCGGCGATGTAGAGCGCGAGGGCCTGGATGGTGGACGTCGGATTCACGCCGCCCGAGGTGACGAAGATGCTGCCGTCGACGATGAACAAATTCTTCACGTCGTGCGTGCGGCCCCATTCGTTGACGACGGATTTTTTGGGGTCGGTGCCCATTCGCGCGGTGCCGAGCAGATGCCAGCCACCCCAAGGGATCGGGGAATTGACGCAGATGTCGGTCGCCCCCGCCGTCTCCAATACCTCGCGGCCGCGGGCGAGCGCATGGTCCATCATCTTCCGGCTGTTCTCGCTGATCGTATAGTCGATCTTCGGCGCGGGAATGCCATGGCTGTCCTTCAAGACGGGATCTAGCGTGACCCGGTTATGCTCCTCCGGCAGATCCTCGCAGATCGCGGAGAAACCCAGCCGATGGCCGTTGAGTTTGCGGAAGATTCGGTGATGATCCTCGCCCCACGGCAGAATGCCCTTCTGCTCGCTGACGACGGCCTCAAATACCGGCCCCGCGCCGCGCACGAACTGGACGCCGTAACCGCGCACGAAGCCGCGCGAGAGATCCGTGTCGTACCACTCCTTGCTCCACAGGCAGGTCGGCGGCGCGCGGTTGCTATCAGTCGGCTCCTTCACATAACCGTAGATCTGCGCATAGGGGTGGAACATCAAATTCTTGCCGACGAGGCCGGACGAATTGGCAAGGCCGTTCGGGAAACGGTTGGACTTCGAGTTGAGCAACAGCCGCGGCGTGCCGACGCCGTTACAGGCGATGATGACGACATGCGCGGGCTGAAATTGCTCGACACCGTCCTTGTCGTAATAGACCACGCCCGTGGCCATGCCGTTCTCGTCGGTGGTGATTTCGCGCACCCGGCAATGGGTGCGCAGCTCGACGCCGGCGCGGACCGCATGCGGCCAATAGGTGATGTCGGTCGAGGACTTTGCGCCTTGCGCGCAGGCCGGCGTGCAATGGCCGAGATTAATGCAGCGAGCGCGCCCCTCATAGTCTGTGGTCGCGACCGTCGTGTCCGACGGCCACCAATGCCAGCCGAGCTCGTTCATGGCCTTGCCGATGATCGCGCCCGACAATCCCATCGGCTGCTGCGGCATCGGCGGATGCGTCAACGGAGAGAGGGGATCGCCCGACAGACCTGACGTCCCCATCATCCGGTCGTTCTCTTCGAAGAACGGGGTCAGCGCGTCGTAGTCGATCGGCCAGTCGTCGGCGACGCCGTCGAGCGTCTTCACCTTGAAATCGGAGGGATGCAGCCGCGGCCAGTGCGCGGTGTACATCACCGTCGAGCCACCGACCGCATTATAGTTCACGACCTTGATCGGCGAATTGTCGTCGTTGATCGGATAGTCCTCGGGCCGGCCGCGAATGTTGGGGCTCGACGACCACTCCCCGTAGAACTTGGCCTCCCAGTCCCGACCCGTGCTGGGATATTCCGCCGGGTTCATCCAGCCGCCCTGCTCCAGGCAAAGGATGTGCATCTTGGTCTCGGCCAGCGACCACGCCATCGCCGCGCCTGAAGCGCCGGCGCCGATGATCAGGACGTCCACGGGGTCTTTCATCGAAGCATTTTCCTCCCGCCCTCGCCGCTTCCCGGGCGATTCGGCCTTTGCTGCCATGTCTGCAGCGCCGAACGATAGGGGCAGACCGGCAGGCGAGTAAAGGCTGGCGGGCGAATGTCGCACTTCGCAGGGCGCAGACCATTGGTATCGTGACGTCCGGATGCTAGGAACGAGGCGTCAGAGCAATCGTAGCGAGACCGTATGTCCTTCGAGAATCCATTTGCCGCCGCCCGCGCTTTCGCGCTTGTTTTGTTTCTCGCTCTGTCCGGATTTCTGGGTGCCTCCAACCCCGTCTCCGCGCTGACGGCGGCCGCGACCGTCCGGGATGCCAATTCGATCCAGCTCGGCGACGTTACCTATCGGCTCGACGGCGTCGATGCGCCGGAGCTGGACCAGGTCTGCATCGATGATCACGCCGATCCCTGGACCTGCGGCATCGAGGCGCGCGACCAGCTGGCGAAGCTGATCAACAAGCGCTCCGTGCGCTGCGACGATGTCGGGCCGGAAAAGAGCTTTGGCAAGCGCCACCGCGCGATCTGCACGGCCGAGGGCGACAAGACCAGCCTGAACGAACAGCTGGTCAAGCTCGGCTATGCCATCGCCCGCGAGCCGATCAAGGCGAACGTCAAGCCCGCCGCAGCCGACGCCAAGTCCGCCTCGGCCGGCATCTGGAAGGGCTGCTTTGTGGCGCCGCAAGAGTTCCGCACCGGCAAGAAGGACGGCGTGCTGCTGGGCGCTGCCTGCCGCGCCGACCGCGACAAGGAGATCCGCAGCGTTCTGTTTCCGGAAGACCTGACGATGCCGCCCAGTTGCAGCATCAAAGGCAAGCTCGCGGTGCGCGCTCGCGTCACCGGCAATATTGGCATCTATCATTTGCGGGGCTGCCCGAGCTATCCCGCGACCACCAAGCCGGACCGCTGGTTCTGCTCGGAGGACGACGCCCAGGCTGCCGGCTTCCGCAGGGCCTATAATTGCCGCCGGCCAAAGTGAACAATTGGTTCACGCAGCCGTGAGCGGTAGCCGGAGACAGTATTGATCCGGAATTGAACTCCAACGCGAGTTGCGGCACCTATATGTGTACGCAAGCGCTTTGCGCGAGCGTTTCCTTGGCAGACGATCCTCATTGGATTGTCTTTGCTCGGGCGTTTCCTCCCTAGACTTGGGCCGCTTGTCACAACAAGCGGCTCTTCTTTTTTGGGCGCCCCTACATCCGCGTCTTCATGATCTGGTCCATCGGCGGCATGTTCGCGTTCAGATGCCCCATGATCCAGACGGTGCCGCCAACCACCAGGAAGACGACCAGCAGCCCGAAGGCGAGCGCCAGCACGTTGTTGGTGTTGTCAGGGCCGGTCGTGATGTGCAGGAAGAACACGAGGTGGACGCCCATCTGCGCGATCGCGAGCACGATCAACGCGACGGGGATGGAGGGCTGCCAGACCAGGTCGGTGCCGGCGATGAAGAATGAGGTCGCCGTCAGCAGCAACGCGAGAGCAAGACCGACCACGTAGCCGACGATACGCGCGCCGACACTGTGTTGTTCCTCATCGCCCGGCGCGAGGTCATGGCTGGCCGGTACGTGCGCCTGATCGCTCATACGCTACCTCCAAGCAAATAGACGACGGAGAACACCCCGACCCAGATGATGTCGAGCGCGTGCCAGAACAGCGCAAAGCACATCATCCGCCGCAATACGTCGGCGCGAAAACCCTTGGCAAAGACCTGGGCCATCATGGTGAGCAGCCACAAGACGCCGGCGGAGACATGCAGGCCGTGGCATCCGACCAGCGAGAAGAACGACGACAGGAACGCGCTTCGTGACGGGCCATAGCCGCGGGCGATGAGATCGGCGAACTCGTTGAACTCGATGGCGAGAAAGATGAGCCCGAGCACGCAGGTCACGGCCATGCCGAGATAGAACCAGAAGCGGTTGTGCACGTCGGCGGCAATGCTCGCCATACCGCAGGTGAAGCTCGACAGCAGCAGGCAGACCGTCTCGATCGCGACGTTCCGCTGCTCGAAGATCTCAGAACCCTTCGGGCCGCCGGCGGTCTGGCCGGACAGCACCGCATAGGCCGCGAAGAAGCAGGAGAACATCACGATGTCGGAGAGCAGGAACACCCAGAAGCCGTAGGCGGTCACGATCCGCTTCGGTGCTGGTCCCGGATGCTCGATGACGAGCCCGATGTGATGGGGATCGGCGTGGGCGTGGCCGACGGTTGCCGTCATCGCCATCAGAGCGCTCCCGCCATGCTGACGAGGCTGCGACGCTCCTCGAGATTGACGCGATCGATGCGGGCGACCTCCGCGGCCGGAATGACGTATTCGTCATGGTCGCGCCAGGCGAACACGACGAAGGTCGCGAATGCGCCGATGCCGCCCAGGATCACCATCCACCAGATGTGCCAGATCAGCGCAAAGCCCATGATGGTGGCGAAGAACGCGCAGATGAAACCGGTCGGCGAGTTCCGGGGCATCTCGATGTCCTGATACTCGGGCGCTTCGTGCTCCAGCGACTGCTGCTGGGCGCGGCTCTTCATGTCCCAATAGGCGTCCTCGCCACGCACGTCGGGATGGAAGGCGAAGTTGAATACCGGCGGCGGCGACGAGGTCGCCCATTCCAGCGAGCGGCCGTCCCAGGGATCGCCGGTACGGTCGCGCAAGGCCTCACGATTGCGGATGCTGACGACGAGCTGCATGATCTGGCAGATCACCCCAATCGACAGGATCAGCATGCCAAACGCTGCAATGAACATCCAGGGACGCCAGGCCGCGACATCGTAATGCTGCAGGCGACGGGTCATGCCGAGCATGCCCGCGATGTAGAGCGGCAAGAACGTGACGTAGAAGCCCAGGAAAGTGAACCAGAACGCCAGCTTGCCCCAGCGCTCGTCGAGGCGGAAGCCGAACGCCTTCGGAAACCAGTATTCGAAGCCGGCGAAGGCGCCGAACAGCACGCCGCCGATGATGACGTTGTGGAAATGCGCCACCAGGAACATGCTGTTGTGAAGCATGAAGTCGGCCGGCGGGACCGCCACCAGTACGCCCGTGAGGCCGCCGATGATGAAGGTGACCATGAAGCCGACCGCCCACAACATCGGCGTCGCGAAGCGGATGCGGCCGCCGTACATCGTGAACAGCCAGTTGTAGATCTTCACCCCCGTCGGAACCGCGATGATCATGCTGGCGATGCCGAAGATGGCGTTGACGTCGGGCCCCGCTCCCATCGTGAAGAAATGATGCAGCCAGACCATGAAGGAGATGACGCAGATCGCCATGGTCGCGAGCACCATGGAGCGGTAGCCGAACAACGCCTTGCCGGAGAAGGTCGAGACCACCTCGGAGAAGATGCCGAAGGCCGGCAGCACCAGGATGTAGACCTCCGGATGTCCCCAGGCCCAGATCAAATTCATGAACATCATGACGTTGCCGCCGGCCTCGTTGGTGAAGAAGTGGAAGCCGAGATAGCGGTCGAGCAGCAGCATCGCGAGTGTGGCGGTGAGGATCGGAAACGCTGCGACGATCAGGAGGTTGGAGGCCAGCGTGGTCCAGCAGAACATCGGCATGCGCAGATAGTTCATGCCCTTGGTGCGCAGCTTCAGCACCGTCGTCACGAGATTGATGCCGGCCACCAGCGTGCCGACGCCTGATATCTGCAAAGACCATGCGTAATAGTCGACGCCGACGCCCGGCGAATAGGACAGCCCCGACAGCGGCGGAAAGGCGAGCCAGCCGGTGCGCGCGAACTCGCCGATCACGAGCGAGAGGTTTACGAGCAATGCGCCTGTTGCCGTCAGCCAGAAACCGACCGAATTGAGCGTCGGGAAAGCGACATCGCGCACGCCGAGCTGGAGCGGAACGATGAGGTTCATCAGCCCGATCACGAACGGCATCGCCACGAAGAAGATCATGATGGTGCCGTGGGCCGAGAAGATCTGGTTGTAATGCTCCGGCGGCAGAAAGCCGTTCGACTGGTAGGCGATCGCCTGCTGGACTCGCATCATGATGGCATCGCTGCCGCCGCGCAGCAGCATCACCGAGGCCAGCAGGATATACATGACGCCGATCCGCTTGTGATCGACGCTGGTGATCCATTCATGCCAGAGGTAGGGTAGATGCCCCTTCACCACGACCCAGATCAGCACCGCGAGGATCGCAACCAGCACGATCGCGCCTGCGATGAGCGGAATGGGCTGGTCGAACGGAATGGCCGACCAATCGAGCTTACCGAGCATCGTGGCCTCCACTGTGCGGGCGGCCCGCATCGGATAGCAGTTCCGGACCAGGTCCTGGCGGAATGTGCTGGGTCGCGATCAGGTCGAACAGCCGGGGATCGTCGAGGCGAAAGGTCAGCCTGTTTTTCTCGATGCCCTGCTGCATCAGCTTCTTGTAGCTCTCCTCGTTCAGCACGGCGTCGGTTTTCGCCGTGGCCACCACCCAATCCGGAAAGGCGAGCGGCGAGATCACGTTGACGTCGAACATCATGTCGGGAAAGCCGTCGCCGGAGAAATGCGCCGACAGGCCCTGCAACTTGCCCTCATTGTCAGCGCGCAGGTTCAGCCGCGTCACCATGCCGTTCATGGTGTAGATCATGCTGCCGAGCTGCGGGATGAAGAACACGTTCATCACGCTCGACGAGGTCAGCTGGAAATTCAGCTCCGCACCTGCCGGCACCGTCAGCGTGTTGACGGTGGCGATGCGCTGGTCCGGATAGATGAACAGCCACTTCCAGTCGAGCGAGACCGCCTGGATCCGCATCGGGCTTCCGGTGCCCGGCACGGGCGCGGCGGGATCGAGCTGGTGCGAACCGATCCAGGCGACACCGCCGAGCAGGATCACGGTGAGCGCGGGGATTGCCCACACCACCATCTCGACGCGTCCGGAATAGACGAAGCCGGGCTGGTAACGCGCCTTTGGATTCGAGGCGCGAAACCAGAACGCAAACGCCAGGATCGCGAAAATCGTGGGCACCACGATCACGAGCATGATGAAGACGGAATCGACCAGGATGGTGCTGTTGGCGGCAGCCACCGGCCCTTGTGGATCGAGCAGATTCATCGATACACCACTGGCGATTTGGGAAGCCCCGAGAGAAGCGTAACGCGAAAATCTCCCCGCAACAAACGCAGTTGTATGACGACGGTTCCGGAAGCCGTCTTTCAGAAGTGCCCGATGCCGCGTGGCGGCATGCAATTCCATGCGATGTCAATGACATCCGCGCGGGACGACCGGCCTTCTCACGTCCACCCCGCATTGCTAACTTGCACGAAAATATCGGATGAAACGACATGCAGGGCCCTGAGGACGATGCCCGCCTTGCCGGCAAGGTGGCGCTGATCAGCGGCGGAGGCGCGGTGGGCGGCGGCATCGGCAACGGCCGCGCTGCAGCAATTTTATTGGCCCGCACCGGCGCAAAAGTGCTGGTGGCCGATCGCGATCCCAAGCCCGCCGAACGCGAGTCCCAAGAACACGAGAGGAAACACTGAGATGGCCCGCCTGCCCTATCTCGAGGCCGACCAGGTCGCGCCCGAATATCGCGACATGCTCAAGCGCAACACCAATCTGCACAAGCTGCTGGTCAATTCGCCGGAGATGGCGCGCGCCTTCAACGGCATCGGCGGCTACATCCGCTTCAAGAGCAAGCTCGACCCGCGCCTGCGCGAGCTCGCCATCCTCCAGGTCGGCTGGATGGAAAAGTCGGAATACGAATTCACCCATCATGTGAAGATCGGCAAGGAGTTCGGGGTCACCGACGAGGACATTGCCGGCCTGATGGCGGAGACCGAGGGCAAGCCGTCGAAGCTCGATCCGCTCGCCAAGGCGATCCTCAAAGGCGCGCGCGAGATGGTGCGTGAGCTCGCGATGTCGGATGCCACCTTCGCCGAGATTAAGCAGAACGTTTCCGACGAGCATATGGTCGACCTCGTCCTCACCATCGCCTTCTATTGCGGCGTGGTGCGCGTGCTCGCCACCATGAAGATCGACAACGAGCCCCATTACAAAGAGGTACTCCAGCAGTACCCGATCCCGGGAGTGAAGTGAGATGCGCTTGAAGGACAAGGTTGCGATCGTTGTCGGCGCCGGCCAGAGCCCCGGCGAAGGCATGGGCAACGGCCGCGCCACGGCACTCACCTTCGCGCGCGAGGGCGCGAAGGTGCTGTGCGTGGACCATCATCTGGAGTCGGCGCAGGAAACCGTCGCGATGATCGCCGAGAAGAACGGCACCGCCGCAGCCTTCAAGGCCGACGTCACCAGCTCCGCCGACATCAAGGCGATGGTAGCTGACGCGCAATCGCGCTGGGGCCGGATCGACGTGCTCCACAACAATGTCGGTGTTAGTCTCTCCGGCGGCGATGCCGAGCTGCTTCAAATCACCGAGGAGGCCTTCGACCGCGTCGTCGCCATCAACTTGAAGAGCTGCATCCTGGCGGCGAAGGAAGCGATCCCGATCATGCGCGCCCAGAACAGCGGCGCCATCATCAACATCTCCTCGATGGCCGCGATCACCACCTACCCTTACGTCGCCTACAAGGCGACGAAGTCGGCGATGATCGCCTTCACCGAGCAGCTCGCCTACCAGAACGCCGAATACGGCATCCGCGCCAACGTCATCCTGCCCGGCCTGATGAACACGCCGATGGCCGTCGACACCCGCGCCCGCGAATGGCACAAGACCCGTGCCGAAGTCGAAGCCGAACGCGACAGCAAGGTACCGCTGCGCAGGAAGATGGGCACGGGCTGGGACGTCGCAAATGCCGCGCTGTTCCTGGCGTCGGACGAAGCGAATTTCATCACCGGCGTGACGCTGCCGGTGGATGGTGGGGCGAGTGTGAGACGGGGGTAGGTCGGTCTTCCCCCTCTCCCCGCTTGCGGGGAGAGGGTCGGGGTGAGGGGGAGTCTCCGCAAGGACGGTGACAGATGGACTCGCGGAGAGTCCCCCTCACCCGCCGCGCTGCGCGCGTCGGCCTCTCCCCGCAAGCGGGGAGAGGCGAAGAAGGCTCGCTCTGCGTCAATGCGTCACCCGCCAGATCGTCCCGTTGCCATCCTCCGACACCAGCAGCGATCCATCCTTTGCCACTGCGACTCCCACCGGCCTCCCCCAAACCTCCGTATCGCTCACCACGAACCCCGTGACGAAATCCTCGTACTCGCCCGTCGGCTTGCCGTCCCTCATCCTGATACGGATCACCTTGTAGCCGGTGCGCTTGGAGCGGTTCCAGGAGCCGTGCTCGGCGGCGAAAGCGTCGCCCTGATACTCCGAGGGAAACTGCGCGCCTTGATAGAACGTCATGCCGAGCGAGGCCGAGTGCGGCTGTATGAGGACATCAGGCGCCGTCACCTTGTCCTTGATATCAGGCCGCGCGCCGGCGTGGCGCGGGTCTTCGTTGCCGCCGATGTAAAACCACGGCCAGCCATAGAACGCGCCCTCCTTCACGCTCGTCACATAGTCGGGCACGAGATCGTCGCCGAGGCCGTCGCGTTCGTTGGTCGAGCACCAGGGCAGGCCGGTCTGCGGCTGGATCGCAAGGCCAACGCAATTGCGGATGCCGGTGGCGTAGATTTTCCGCTCCTTGCCATCAGGCGTGAAAGCCAGCACGGCGGCGCGCTCGAGCTCGCTTGCCCAGGTCGCGCCGAGCGGCTGCGCTTTCGACCAGCTATCCAACCCGCCCGGCGGTGTGCCCATGCCCTCAGCGACATTGCTGAGTGAGCCGACCGAGACGAGCATGCGCTTGTTGTCAGGCGTGAAGACGATGTCGCGGGTGGAATGGCCACCGTCATGCGGCAGGCTCGCCACGATCGTCTCCGCCTTGCCGCGCGCCTTGAGATCGCCGGCCTGATAGGGAAAGCGGACGACACTGTCGGTGTTGGCGACATAAACCCATTGCGGATTGTCGCCATTCGGGAAGAAGGCGATGCCGAATGGTTGCCGCAGGCCGCTGGCGAACATCTCGCTGGTCGCGACCTTGCCTCCCTCGCCCGCGCGCAACACGCGGATGGTGCCGCCCCGCGTCTCCGCGACAAAGACATCGCCGTTCGGTGCAACCCTGATGATGCGCGGCGCGCGCAGACCTTCCGCGAACAACTCGATCTTGAAGCCGGCCGGCACCTGGAGCACGGCCTCCGGCGGACGCGGCACCACCCGCGACGAGCTCGCAACCGACTTCGTGGCGCCGGGCCTGACCAGATCCTGCGGCCGGATCAATCTGACCGTGCCGGGCTTGTCAGCCTGCCAATCGCCGTAGGCGTCCTTGCCCTGTAGCACCGGCTCGGCCTGCGCAGCGGTCGCGGCCGCAACCAGCAATCCCGCGGCCATCGCAACGGACGATATCCTGCTTTTCACGCCGTCGTCCTCCCGGACTGCATGTCTCGCGCGTCAACGCCGATCGACCCACAAAGGGTCTGCAACAGGCAAAACGCCTGCCGCATCCCACGTCAGCTCATGCCCGCACGATGTGCATCAGCCGCGACCCATCATACTGGAAAATGTGGCTGATCGGTGCGACACATTGTAAGGGCGTGGCCGCCGGTTGCGGTTATCAAAGCTGCGGCCTTGGTGTCGCAATTGATGGGGTGATCATGTGGGGATCCATCATATCGGAATGGACGAGCCTGCTGCTCCGCTGGCTGCACGTGGTGGCGGCGATCGCCTGGATCGGCAGTTCCTTCTATTTCATCGCCCTCGACCTCAGTCTCAAGCCCAAGGGCGATCTGCCTGACGGCGTGCAGGGCGAAGCCTGGCAGGTCCATGGCGGCGGCTTCTACCGGATCATGAAATATCTGGTCGCCCCGAGCCAGATGCCGGACGAGCTGACCTGGTTCAAATGGGAGGCCTACACCACCTGGCTGTCCGGCTTCGCGCTGATGGTGGTGGTCTATTATCTCGAGGCCGATCTGTTCCTGGTCGACAGGTCGATCCTCGACCTCACGCCATTTCAGGCCGGGCTGTTCAGCTTTTTCAGCCTCGCGCTGGCGTGGCTGCTATATGAAGCCGCCTGCCGCACCGGGCTCGCGCAGCGCGAGCTGCCCTTCGCCATCGGCGGCTATGTCTTCCTAGTCGCGCTGACCTATGCCTTCACGCATGTCTTGAGCGGCCGCGGCGCCTTCAACCAGATCGGCGCGCTGATCGGCACCATCATGGTCGCCAACGTCTTCGCGGTGATCATCCCGAACCAGAAGAAGATCGTGGCCGCGTTGATTGCAGGGCAGGCGCCCGATCCGAAACTCGGCAAGACCAGCAAGGAGCGCTCGGTCCACAACAACTACCTGACGCTCCCCGTGGTCGTGCTGATGATCAGCAACCACTATCCCCTGCTCTACGCCACCCGCTTCAACTGGATCATCGTCGCGATCATCCTGGCGCTCGGCCCGGTGATCCGCCACTTCTTCAACGAGGGCCATGCCGGGCGCAAATCGCCATGGTGGGTGTGGGGCGTGGCCGCGATCGGCGTGATCGCGATCCTCTTCCTCTCCGCCGCCGGCCCGCGCGAGGTGAAGTCCGGCGCGCTATCCGCGCCGGTCACGGTCGCCAATGTCGAGGAGATCGTGATGTCCCGCTGTAGCATGTGCCACGCGGCCGAGCCGGTCTGGGCCGGCATCGTCACCGCCCCGAAGGGCATTTTGCTCGATGCGCCCGAGCACATCCATCGCAACATCCGACTGATCGGCCGCGTCGCGGCCTGGTCCACGGCAATGCCGCCCGGCAACATCACCGAGATGACCAGCGAGGAGCGCGCCATCCTCGCCGCCTATATCGAGCAGGCTCGCTGAGGCCATCGAGGCTACCTTTCGCGGAATGAAATTCCGCCTTCCCCGCCGATTTGAAAATGACTTGACCGCCTATCCGGCGTAGACAGGATCAGCGGCCGCGAGACGCGGTCCAAAGTCAGTTTGCATTCGGGGATAAGAACAGTGGCCCTCAAGAACGTCATCGGTATCGACCACGCCGTCGTCATGGTGAAGGACCTCGACAAGGCCGCCGAGAACTACCGACAGCTCGGTTTCACCCTCTCCCCGCGCGGCACCCACAGCGCGCATATGGGCACCGGCAATTACACCATCATGTTCGACCCCGACTATATGGAGCTGCTCGGCGTTCTGGTGGCAACAGAGCACAATGCGCCGGCCCGTGCCTTCGTCGACAGGCATGGCGAAGGCATCGAGCGCATCGCCTTCACCGCGATTGATAGCGCAGCCGGCGCGGAGGAGATTCGCGCGCGCGGCCTGACGCCGATCGGCCCGACTGATTTCGAACGGCCGGTGACGCTGCCCGATGGCACGGTGTCGGCGGCCAAATTCCGCACCTTCATGTGGCCGACCGCGGAAGCACCCGGCGGCGTCCGCATCTTCGCCTGCCAGCACAAGACCCGCGACACCGTGTGGATCCCAGAACTGATGAAGCACGCCAATGCGGCCAAGCGGATCAAGCAGACGCTGATCGCAACGCCTGAGCCCGCGAAGGACGCGGCGCATCTCGGCCGGCTGATCGACCGCGAACCGAAGGCCAAGGCGGATGGCGCGGTCACGGTGCCCTCCGGCGGCGATCGTGCCGACTTCGTCTATTTGACGCTGGACCAGCTCGGCAAGCGCTATCCCGGCGTGCCGCTCGCCGGTCTCTCCGAGCGCGGCGGTGCGGCGCTGGTGCTTGTCAGCGGCGATCTCACGGCGACCGAGAAGGCACTGGGCTCGGCCGCGGTCCGCAGCGGGCCTGCGATCTGCGTGCCGCCGGCCAAGGCCAACGGCACCCTGCTCGCCTTCATTGCCGGCTGATTTGAACTAATTCTTTAACGCGTGTTTACCCGGCGGCTCTAGGATTCCCGCAGTCCAAGCCGTCGGGGCCAAGCGCATGTTCAAAGAGGAATCGCCGATCGCCTATGACGCGCCGGCCGAGCTGAAGAAGTGGCCGTCGCTGAAGGGCGAGCGACAGAAGGACCGTGGTCCGCCCTATATGGTCTACAACGGTACACTCGCCGATTGCGTCCGCGAGCTGATGGGCAAGCCCATCAAGGGCATCTCGCTCTACGACATCATGACGAGGCCGCAGCCAGCCTTCGACCAGACCGTGCTGTCGCCCGGCGATGCCGCCGAGATCGCGATGCGCAAGGATTTTCCCAAGGCGTAGCCGCCACAGTCTGCCGCACGACCGCTGGCATGTCCTGCGGTCCCCGTAGATCCGCGGCATCAACTTCGCATGTCGGCGCGCGGGAACACCGTACTAACACCTGCCCTTCCGCGGAATCGCAGCTTCGCCGCAATTACGGTTAATGAAGTCCTCGTCACCGGCGCCCGCGCTGGTTGTTCCCCACAGTTCGAGGACTCTTACCGAGATGCGATTTCTCGTCGCGGCTTGCGCTGCGTTTCTGATTCTGATGTGCGACATCGGCTCGTCGCCCTCCTTGCAAACATCAAGCCTCAATCGCGCCACGTCCAAGACTGATCGCAAGACCGATCGTGCGCCCTCTCTGGTTCCCGTCGTCGAACTCTTCCTTGCGAGCGTGCAAGCCATCGAGCTCGCCAATGCACGCGCGGCTTACGTGGAGACGTTCGAGCCGGAGCGCACAGTCGAAACCGCAGTCAAGGCCCCGGCTTCACCGACCGAGCAATTTTGCCACGCACTGAGAATGGCGGCCGAGGAGAGCGGCATTCCCGTGCCGTTCTTCGCGCGTCTGCTCTGGCAGGAGAGCCGGTTCAAGTCGAACGAAGTCAGCCCCGCCGGCGCGCAGGGCGTCGCGCAGTTCATGCCTGAGACGGCCGCCGAGGTCGGGCTCGATGATCCCTTCGATGCCATGAAGGCGCTGCCGGCATCGGCAAAGTTCTTGCGCAAGCTCCGCGACGATTTCGGCAATCTCGGCCTCGCCGCGGCCGCCTACAACGCAGGGCCCGGCCGCATCCAGAAATGGCTCGCCCGCGAGAGCGAACTCCCGCGAGAGACGCGCGACTATGTCCGCATCATCACCGGCACCAAAGCAGAGGACTGGACCGAACGCACCGAGGCGCTCGCGATCCGGATCGACCTGCCGCGCGAGGCACCCTGCGAAGGCGTCGGCCGCCTGTCGAAGACGAAGGATGTGGCCTGGGTTCCGGTGAACCTGACGCCGTCGGTCGTCATCATCATGCGCAAGGCCGAGCAGCTGGCCGCGCGTCTCTCGGCCAACCGAGCGCGCAAGCGGTTCGTGTCCCTGCTCCGCAAGAACGCCTCGGCCCATGGCAAGGCGCGCGGCATGATCGCGACCCGCGCCGCGAAGGCTTCGAAAACGCGCACCATCCGCATGGCGGCGCGCGAACGCTCCTCAGGCTAGATCACTCCGCCTTGATGTTCGCGGCGGCCACGACCTCAGCGAGCTCCTTTGTCTCCTTCGCGATCTTCGCGGCATACTCGGCCGGGCTGAGCACGTTGACGACGCCCTGCGAGCCGAGCTTCTCCGCGACGGCCGGATCCTTGGCCGCCGTGACGATCTCCCGGTGCAACGTCTCGAGGATCGGCGCGGGCACAGCCTTCGGCATGAAGAAGCCGACCCAGAACGAGAGGTCGAAGCCGGGATAGCCGGCTTCCGCGACGGTCGGCACATCTGGCAGCGACGGCAGCCGCTCGGCCGATGACACCGCGAGCGCGCGCAGCTTTCCGCCCTTCACCAGCGGCACCGCGGAGAGCGGATCGAACACCGCCAGCACCTCCTGCGCGAGGATGCCGACCTCGGAGGCCGCGCCGCCGCGATAGGGCACGTGGATCATCTTGATGCCGGCGCGCTGGCTCAACAGCTCCATGGCGAGATGGGCGAGGTTGCCGTTGCCGCCGGAGCCGTAGGCGAGCTCGCCCGGCGCGGCCCTTGCCGCTGCGACGAGATCGGCGAGGGTCTTGATGTTCGCAGTCTTGGGATTCTCGGGATTGACCACGAGCACGAGCGGCGCCGAGATGACGGTGGTCAGCGGCGCGAAGTCGCCTTGCGGGTCGTAGCGGATGTCCTTGAACAGCGTCTTGTTGAGCGTGATCGTGGACGAGTTGCAGGCCAGCATCGTGTAGCCGTCCGCGTCCGCATGCGCGACGCCTTCGGCGGCGATCATACCGTTGGCGCCGGCGCGGTTCTCGACCACGAAGGGCTGTCCGAGTTTTGCACCTAACCGATCGCCGATGATGCGCGCGACCACATCGACCGGACCGCCTGCGCTGAAGCCGACCATGATCTTGACCGGCCGCGTCGGGTATTTTTGCGCGGCGGCCTCCGTCGCCAGCGCACAGGCGCACAATCCGGCAATCAGCGCCAGCAGGCGAGCCGTTCGTTGCATTCGCTTTCTCCCGGACCTCGATGCGCTGCTTGTGCATGTTTGTTGGTGCGGCGCATGCAGGCCGCATGATTAGCGGTCACGCCGGATTTCGCAATCGCGTTTCCCCACCGGCATTCCGCCGTGCGGCAGGAGAGCCTCGCTTGCGAACAAGAATGCGAAAACAACCCCATGCACAGTAGGGCGCCGCTGCAAAATCAAGCGCTTACGGATTTTACGAAAACGATTTGACTCGTCGGGCAAAACAGGGGCATAATGGCATCATCGCAACAATAGCAAGCATGCTCCCCTGCGCGGCCACGGCCGCCCCGGCGTTGTTGCGCGTAAACCCTTCATCGACATCCCGAAATCCGCATCCGCGCGCGACGGCGAACGGTCGCGCGCGCCTGCGCCAGCAACAAAGGACACGGCCCATGACGACAGTTCCAAGCCTTCACATCGCCTCACCGCTTGCGGCAAACGATCGCAGCGCCCCCGCAGCGAATCCGCGAGTCAAATTCTACAAGCGCCGCATTGCGATCAGCCATCCCGACCCACAGGCCGGCGAACAGTTGCTGTCCGAAGCGCTCGGCGCCGTCGACCGCGATGCGCTGCACGGACTGCTCAGGCAGCTGGCCAAGGCGAGCGCAGTCGGACAGACCCCCGATGAGACCAACCTCGCCTTCATGATCTCGATGATCAGGAGCATCGCGCCGAGGGATTCCATCGAGGCCATGCTGCTGTCGCAGATGGCCTCCGTTCACGTGGCGGCGATGCGCTGCGCGTGTCGCCTCGCCTGCACGGACAATCTTCCGCAGCAGGAGGGCGTCACACGCGCATTGACCCGGCTCACCCGCACCTTCGCCGCCCAGGTCGAGGCGCTGAGCCGCCACCGCAACAGCGACGAGCGCGCGATCACGGTGAAGAACCTGTCCGTGCAGGACGGCGGACGGGCGATCGTGGGCAACGTCACCCAGCATGCGAACGTGCTTGTTGCGGAGACGGGGCCGAGGGAGGTAACGCAAGGCGCCGGCCGATGACCAGCTCGCACGCCCGCAACACGGAGGCGATGCTGGCCAGTCCCCGCTGCGGCGCCAAAACCCGCGAGGGCGGCGCGTGCTGCGCGCCGGCGGTGATCGGCAAGACTCGCTGCCGTATGCACGGGGGAGCGCGGAGGTGCGGCGCGCCGAAAGGAAACCGGAATGCCCGGAAGCATGGGCTGTTCGCGCGGGACGCGACGGCCGAGCGAGATCAAATCCGGGTCCTGCTCGGCGACGCGCAAGAATTGCTGGAGAAATTGAAGTGATCGGCCGTCGAACCTTCCCGCCTCTCCCTGGACTTGATCGGCTTCGCATCCCGTCCGGCCGGCCATAACAATTTGCACGTGCGTGTGAACTGCTTCACACGTACACCTTCGCCGATCTCGGTAGCTTGGGCCGGTCTCGGTGAAACAGGCGGAGGGGCGTCATGGGGGCATTGAACCTTTCACAGGTGCTTTGGGAGGAGCGACGCGCGCTCGCGGGCGCAGCTCTGCAATTCGAGCGAAACGGCAACGGTTCGCCAAAGCAACCAGAGCCGCCCAAGCAACCAGAGCCGCCAAAGCCGGCACCCGCGACCTCGCCGGAACCGGTCTATCTCTTCGCCGATGCGCCTCCCAAAATCCCGCCGCCGACCGCGGCGGTCCCCGACGACCTCCAGAAAGTCTACCAGGCACTGAACGCTGACGATCGATGGGCCCTGTGTCTGTCCGGCGGCGGAATCCGCAGTGCGTCGTTCGCCCTCGGTATCCTGCAAAGGATCGCGGCCCTGAACGTGACGTCGAAGCGCCAGGGCGAGGAAGCCGGCCCGGCTCTGACACAGTTCGAGTATCTGTCGACCGTATCAGGAGGCGGCTATATCGGCAGCTGGCTATCCGCCTGGCTCTGCCGGGAGCGCAAGCAGGGTGCTGCGAACCCGGTGGTTTCGGCGCTCAACGAGCGGTGCACCGTCGGCCAAATCAGGGATCACGAGGAAGCCGAGCCGGTCTCCAACCTCCGGCGCAACTCCCACTTTCTCGCGCCAAGTTTCTCGTCGATCTCTCCCGATCTGTGGAGTGATGTCGCCGGCGTCCTGCGCAATCTGTTCCTGAACTGGATCCTGCTCGTCCCGCCGATGATCCTTGCGGTGCTCGTCACCAAAGCACTCTCCTATGCCGTCATCGATGCCCACAAGATCACAACCGACAATACGTCGGGGTGGTTTCTGGGTCTGATGATCGTACCGACCCTCTGCTTCCTGATGTCCTTGTCGTTCTCCGCCGCGAACCGTCCCGCGCGCGGATGCATCAATGTCCCGCAACCGCGGTTTCTTGTTTGCGATCTCGCCCCCTTCCTCATCGGAGCCGCACTGCTGGTTTTCGTGCTGCAAAGCGAATACGGCCTCTCGACCCTCACGAAGGTGACCGATATCCTCGGATTCAAATTCGGCGCGCAGGACAAGGGAGCTCAATTCTACGTCCACGTGGTCATGCGCGGCGCCATCCTTGGCGTTTTGTTCTTCTTCTTGTCCTGGGTGCTGGCGCGCGCATGGCCATTTGTTTTTGGAAGGTCGGCCCAGCTATCGCTCGCGAACCGTCCCAAACATCCATGGATCGATCTTTTCGCCTGGTGCGTCGCCGGCGCAGCTTTTGGCCTGCTGAGTGCGGCAGGACTCGCCTTGCTCTGGTATTACAGCCCACCGGGCGCCGACGCCGCGGCAGCGCGTTTTGCCTGCGTGCTCGGGCTGCCCTGGATCGTGATGGCGCGCATCGTCGCCGACGTGATCTATATCTCGTTTGCCGAATTCCTGTCCGAGGTCGACGTGGGCCTCGAATTCCAGGCGCGCTCGAGCGGCCTTTTCACGCTGGCCTATATCGGCTGGCTGCTGTGGTTCGGACTCGTGCTCGGCGCACCGCCCGCCGCAGAATGGATCAAGAGCTATCTTGGCACCGCATCCGTCCCCTCGCTGGTGGCCGGCGGAGGACTTTCCGGACTGATTTCAGTCGTCCTGGGCGCGAGCTCGAAGACCAAGGCCGCCGCCGAGCAGGTGTCGGGCCTTCGTCAATATCTCAGCCTCAACACGATCGCAGCAATCGCAGCCGCGATTTTCGCGGCAGTCCTGGTCGCTCTGCTATCCATCGGCTGGGACGCGGCGTTCAGCTCTTTCGAGGCTGGCGCCGATCATATGCCCTGGGGGATCGTGCTCCTGGTCGGTGTCTTGCTCGCGGGGCTGATCATCGCAGCCTCCCTCGTGCTCAGCATCAACCGCTACTCGCTCCATAGCATTTACCGGAATCGCCTGGTGCGCGCCTTCCTGGGTGCTTCACGCCGCGAGAGAGACCGCGACAAGACCAAGAATGCCTTTACCGATTTCGACAGCAGCGACAGCCCGTATCTACACGAGCTGTGGGAGCACGGCGTTCAACCGAGAGGCCCACATTGGAAGCCGTTCCACGTCATCAGCGCGGCGCTCAACCTCGTGTCATCCAAGAACCTGGCATGGCAGGAACGGATGGCTGCGCCGTTCACGTTCTCGCCTCTGCATTGCGGCAGCGGCAGCGCTGTATTTTCCGATGGCGCGTATCGCACGACGTACGCCACGGCCAAGCAGCCGCATCCTTACGGCGGACCGCCGCTTGGCCTGACGCTCGGGACCGCCATGGCGATCTCGGGCGCTGCCGTCAGCCCGAGCATGGGTTACAATTCATCGCCGGGCGTCGCCTTCCTGATGGCGCTGTTCAACGTGCGCCTCGGCTGGTGGCTGGCCAACCCGCGCGGCGACAATACCGACTACGCGAGGGTCAAGCCGCGGTTCGCGCTCCGGCCGTTCTTCATGGAAATGTTCGGCCTGACGAGCGAGACCGAACGCTGGGTCTACCTGACCGACGGTGGGCACTTCGAGAATCTCGGCCTCTACGAGATGGTGCGCCGGCGCTGCCGCGTGATCGTGGTCAGCGACGCCGGCTGTGATCCCGATTACACCTTCGAGGACCTCGGCAACGCGCTTCGCAAGATATGGATCGATCTCGGCGTGCGGATCGACCTGCAAGGGCTGGACCTCCTCAAGAAGCGCTTCAAGGAACGTCCGAGCCCTGCTGAAGCAGCGCCGTACTGGGCGATTGGCGACATTCGCTATAGCGAGGCCGACGAGGGCGATTCAGAAGACGGGCTGCTCCTGTACTTCAAGTCGGGCCTGCACGGCACGGAGCCCATGAGCGTCCTGAGCTATGCGATCGCCCACGGGACGTTTCCGCATGAGTCGACGCTGAACCAGTTCTTCTCGGAATCGCAATTCGAGAGCTACCGTGCGCTCGGCTACGAGATCGCAGACCGCGCGTTCCAATCCGGCGGAGGGCTTGTGGTCGACCCGACGACCAAGGCGCCGCCCACGTTCCTGTCGATCATGAAGACGCTCAAAAGCCAGAAGCCCGCAGCGGCCAAGCCCGCCGCCGCGTAAAGAGCGGTCGGTGCGACGATGGATGACTTTGCCGTGAACACTCCGATGTGAGCGGAACTCGACGCATCATGGCGGGAACCGACTCCTCCCTGCGCACTTAACAAATGATAGTGTCAGCGAGGTGCAATCATGGGCCAGTCAAAGCCGATCCGCCCGATCGCGATCGTCGTCGAGGACGACGACATCCAGCGCGAGATGCTCGCGCTGATGCTTGAAGAGCGAAATTTCGACGTGCTGCAATGCGAGGATGCGGAGACAGCGACGCTGGCACTGAAGATGCGGCACCCGTCCCTGATCATCACCGACATCAACCTGGTCGGAAAGATGGACGGCGTCGATCTCGCATACTATGCGCAGCAGCAGAGCTCCAATGTGCGGATCATCGTGATCTCCGGTCACCCGCTCCCCCGGCCGCTGCCGCCCGGCGCAAAGTTCTTCACCAAACCGGTCTACCCGGCAGCGCTGCTCGGGGAAGCTGCTCAATAGAAGCGGTTTGCTGTCCGTCGGGGGAAAGCGTTCTCCTCCTTGCCGCCACCCTTCAAGACGCCCGCCTTGGCGGGCTCTTCAGGATGAGGTCTCGTTTTGCGGCGGGATATCTCAGCGGACATGCGCGAGATAATAACCGAGATCGCCGATCTGGTCTTTGCCGACCGTCTGCATCACGTCGGCCATCGTCGCATCATAGCCGTGGCGGGTGTTGTCCTTGTATTCGGCGAGCGTTTTAGCGAGATAGTCCTCGCGCTGATTGGCGATGCGCGGGACGTTTTCCTTTCCGGAATAATCGGTGTTGTGGCAGGTGTTGCAGCGGTTTTGCGCCGCCAGTGCTTCACCGCGCGCCATGCGTGCGGCATCAGTGGCATCCGTCGGCGCTGCGGGCTTCGGCGACGCGGCGATGAAGTCGGAGAAGGTGCGCAGATCATCGTCCGTCAACGACTTCGCCATCTCGTTCATCGGTTCGAACACGCGCAGCTTCTCGCGGAACATGAAGAGCTGGATCAGCGCATAAGGCGCCTGTTGGCCGCCAAGCGACGGCGTGTTCTCGGTCTCGGACGTGCCGCGCTCGCCGTGGCAGGCAAGGCACGGCACGGTGCGCTCCTGGGTGGTTTCGGCGGACGCGGCGCATGCGATGGAGGCAAGCGCCAGAGCGGCGGTAATTGTTTTGTGCATGAGCCGCTTCCTGCGTACTCCGTCATTGCGAGCGGAGCGAAGCAATCCAGGCTGTCCCTGCGGAGAGATTCTGGATTGCTTCGTCGCAAGGGCTCCTCGTAATGACGGTGTGGTTGGCACCTACTGCGCCGCGACCTTCTGCTTGCCGTAGCTGACGCGGTAGACCGCGCCGTTCCAGTCGTCGGAGACGAGCATGGAGCCGTCCTTCAGCAGCATCACATCGACGGGGCGGCCGACATATTTGTTGTCCTCAATGAAGCCGGTCAGGAACGGCTCCATCGACTTCACGGTACCATCCTTGTTCAGCTTGACGACGACGACGTCACCGCCCTGCTTCTGCGACTTGTTCCAGGAGCCGTGGCGCGCGACGAAGATCGCGTTCTTGTACGGCTTCGGGAACATGCTGCCGGTGTAGAAGCGCATGCCGAGCGCCGCTGTGTGCGGGCCCATCAGGCCGACCGGCGCCGTGTAGTTCTTGCAGTCCTTGCCCCAGCCGAGCTCCTGGTCGATGATGTTGCCCTGGTAGCAGAACGGCGCGCCGAAGTCCTCGCCGGCCTTGGTGACGCGGTTGAGCTCGTCCTCAGGCACCGTCTCCGACAGCCAGTCGCGGCCGTTGTCGGTGAAGTAGAGCTGCTTGGTATCAGGATTCCAGTCGAAGCCGACCGTGTTGCGCACGCCGACCGCGTAGACCTCCGCGCCCGAGCCGTCGAGATTCATCCGGCGGATCTGGCCGTGATCGGCATCATGCAGCACGTTGTTGCCGGGCTGGCCGACCGGCACATAGAGCTTATTGTCGGGGCCGATGCCGATGAACTTCCAGCCATGCGCCTCGTCCTTCGGCAGCTTGTCGTAGATGACGGTCGGCTTCGGCGGGTTGTCCAGGTTCTCGTCGATCTTTTCGATCTTGGAGATCTTCGACAATTCGGCGATGTAGAGCGTGCCGTCCTTGAAGGCGACACCGTTCGGGCGATAGAGGCCCGATGCGATCACCTTGACCGCGCGTTGGCCGTCCTTGTTGGTGATGGCATAGACCTTGTCGACGAGGCGGCTGCCGACGAACACCGTGCCCTTGTCGCTCTGCGCGAGCGAGCGCGCGTTCGCCATGCCGGACGCATAGACCTCGACATTGAAGCCCGCGGGCACCTTGAGCTTGGCGAGTGGCAGCTTGTCGGCCTGTGCCGGAATCGGCGGCGGCGCGACGGGGGCGAGTTTTGCGGCGGCCTCACCATCCGGGCGCCCGATCATGGGGGAACCCGGAGGAAGCGGCTGGGCGGCCGGCGCTGCGCCCGCGGCAGGCGGGCTTGCGGGCTGCTGCGCCGCAGCGGACAGTGTGAACGCACCGAAGACAACGCCGGCCAGCAACAGGCTGCGCGACGCAGATGAAAGTCCCAGCATGGTGATCTCCCCAGAAGCGGAAGCCGTCTTGCCGACGCGGGCGCGTCCGCGGCTTTTCCGAGTGACAGTGTGAGAATTTGCACGAGCAAATGCAATCGGAAACGAAGCTGAGGACGCCTGACATCGCGTCCGGTCGTTTCCGCTTCGAATCGCGTGCGGTTGGCGAGGCTACCCGCCATGCAAGCAGCTTTGTACTCCGCTCGACAGGCCAGCGCCGCATCCGGCGCCGGCCGTCCTCTCGCCTCTACTGCGACCGGTCCGACGTCCAGCCCTTGTATTCGCCGACATTGTCGCGCGTCACGAGTTTCGACGGCAGCAGCTCGACTGTGGACGCCGGCTTCTGGCCGTTGAGGATGCCGACGCCGACCTGCACGGCGCGGCGGGCCATGAAGAACGGGTCCTGCGAGGCCGAGGCCTGGATCTGCGCCGCCTGCGGGTCCTTGAGGGCGGCTTCGATGTCGGGCGCGCCGTCGACGGCGGTGATGACGATGCCGGTGCGCTGCTGCTGGCGTGCCGCAAGGTCGGTGCCGATCGCCTGCGGATCGTTGATGGCGAAGATGGCGTCGATCTTGGCAAAGCGGGTCAGATAGCCCTGCGCCACCGTGAGGCCGCCTTCACGCGAGCCCTTGCCGTCCTGATCGTTGGACAGGACCTTGATGCCGGGGTTCTTGCCGAGCACGTTCTTGCAGCCGACGACGCGGTCGATCACCGCGGAGACCTGCGGGCCGTTCTCGATGATCACGTCGCCTTTGCCCCCGAGCTTGTCGACGATGTACTGGCAGGAGATCTCGCCGGCCTGGACGTTGTTGGTGGTCACCGTGGCGTCGGCGCCTTCGGCCGCGGTGTCGACGGCAACGACGACGATGCCGGCGGCCTGCGCCTTCTTGATCGCCGGGCCGACCGCCTTGGGATCGCCGGGATTGAGCAGGATCAGGTCGACGCCGGCGGCGATGAAATTGTCGATCTGGGTGACCTGCTTGCCGAGATCATACTCGAAGCCGACGGTGGTGATCTTGACGTTGGGATTGGTCTTCCTGGCCTCGAACTCGGCGCCCTTCGACAACGCGACGAAGAACGGATTGCCGAGCGAGCCGAGCGAAATGCCGATCGACTTGAGCTCCTTGGCGAAGGACGGCGCAGAGCTCAGGACGAGCGCCATCGCGGCGCCGGCAAACGAGATCGTCTTCAACATTGGCTTCCTCCCTGGTCTGTTTCAATCTCCGGCACGGCGACCAGTTGCCGTGACGGATCTCTGATTTTACGTGCGGGCCGAGCCCTGCAGCCGATAACGGTCCAGCGCCACCGCGCCGATGATCACCAGGCCCTTGATCACATATTGCCAGACGTCGGATACGCCGATCAGGATCAGGCCGTTCGACAACACGGCGATGATCAGCGCGCCGACCAACGTTCCCCAGATCGAGCCGATGCCGCCGACAAAGGAGGTGCCGCCCAGGATCACGGCGGTGATGGCGTCGAGCTCGTAGGACTGGCCGAGCTGCAAGCCATTGGCGGCGTAGAGGCGCGCCGCCTGCATCGCCCCGCCGAGGCCCGCGAGCAGGCCGGACACGCCATAGACGAAGATCAGCACGGCCCAGACCTTGATGCCGGCGAGCCGCGCGGCGCTCTCGTTGCCGCCGACCGCATAGATGTGCACCCCGAGCACGGTGCGCTTGAGCACCAGCCACGACACCAGGATGACCAATAGCGCGATCACCCAGAGCCAGGGTATCGACACGATTCCGGGAATGAGCGTGAGCGCACCGTTGCCGATGAAGGCATAGGGTACCGACGGATTGAACACCGTGGTGTCGGCGCCGAGCAGGCGCGCCGCGCCGCGCACGGCGGTCAACGACCCCAGCGTGACGATGAAGGGCAGCAGGCGCAACAGCGCGATCAAGGCGCCATTGAGAATGCCGAAGACGGCGCCGGTGAGCACCGCGACCGGCAACCAGAGCGGCCCGAAATCGGCGAATTTGGAGACGATCAACCCGGCCATCGCCGACGCCGCCAGGATCGAGCCGACCGAGAGGTCGATGCCGCCGGTGAGGATGACGAAGGTCATACCTGCGGCCAGCACGGTGTTGACTGCGGACTGCTGCACCACGATGCCAATGTTCTGGCCGGTGAAGAAGCGGCCGTCCGACAGGACATGAAAGCCGATGCACAGGAGCAGCAGCACCGGCAGCATGCCGACCGCGCGAACGATCGCCCGCGTACGCTGCCGCTTGGTCTCCTGCGCGGCGGCAAGACCGGGGGCGGCGGGGGCGGCTTTGGCGGAAGCGCCGTTGTCAGGCATCGAGCTGCTCCGTTCCGGTGGCGAGGGCCATGATCTCCTCCTGACTGAGCGGCGATGTCGCGTCCCGCCGGATCTGGCCGGCGATATGCCCCGCGCGCATCACGACGACGCGGTCGCAGATGCCGATGATCTCGGGCAGGTCGGACGAGATAACGAGCACCGCGGTGCCGGACTTGGCGAGATTGTCGATGATCGAATAGATCTCCGACTTGGCGCCGACGTCGACGCCGCGCGTCGGCTCATCGAGGATCAGGATTTTCGGGCCGATCGCAAGCAGCCGCGACAGCAGAACCTTCTGCTGGTTGCCGCCGGAGAGCCCGCCGGCGGGGACACCGACATTGGCGGCGCGGATGCCGAGCGTCGCGAACGCCCGCTTTGCGCGGTCGCGGGCCTTGTCGCGGTCGAGGATGCCGCCGAATTTCGCATCGCGGCCCAGCACCGCAAGATTGATGTTGTCGAGGCAGGACATGTCGAGGAACAGGCCGAGCGCCTTCCTGTCCTCGGTCAGGTAGGCAATGCCGGCGTCCAGCGCCTCGCCGGGGGTGCGGATGCTGACCGCGCGGCCCTCGATCTCGACATGGCCCGAGGTCATGGGCGCGGCGCCGATGATGAGATGCGCAAGCTCGGTGCGGCCGGCCCCGACCAGGCCGGCCAGGCCGACGACCTCGCCCGCATGCACCGTCAGGGAACATCCCTTGACGCGGCTGTTGTCGGCGATGTCGACGGCCGCAAGCACGGGTGCGCCCGGCCGCGCGCTCGGATCATGCTCCTTCTTGTAGAAGGACGAGACGTCGCGTCCCACCATCATCCGGACGATGGTGTCGGCGCGGATGTCAGGCTTGTCGAGCGAGCCGACCAGCGTGCCGTCGCGCAATACGGTGACGCGGTCGCCGAGCGCGTAGACCTCGTCCATGCGATGCGAGATGTAGATGATGGCAAGACCTTCGGCGCGGAGCTGGCGGATCAGGGCGAACAGCCTTTCGCTCTCGCCGGCCGACAGCGCCGTGGTCGGCTCGTCCATGATCAAAATCCTGGAGCGGGCGTGCAGCGCGCGCGCGATCTCGACCAGTTGGCGCTGGCCCATCGAGAGATTGGCAACCTGCGTCTGCGGCGTGAAATCCGCGCCGAGCCGCGCCAGGATTGGCCCTGCGCCGGCCTGCATCGCCTCGCGCGCCAGCAGGCCGCCGCGGGAGGTCTCGCGACCGAGATAGATATTCTCCGCAACGCTCAGATTGGGGGCGAGCGAGAGCTCCTGATAGATGATCGCGATGCCGGCCGCGCGGCCGCCGAGCGGGCCGCTGATCTGCACCGGCTGGCCGTCGATCCGGATTTCGCTGCCCGGGTCCGGCCGGTAGGCGCCCGACAGGATCTTCATCAGGGTGGATTTGCCGGCGCCGTTCTCGCCCATCAAGGCGTGGATTTCGCCCGCGTAGACGGTGAGGTCGACGTCGCGCAGCGCCTTGATGCTGAAGAACGATTTGGAGACCCGGCGCATCTCGAGGATGGGCTCGCTCATCACACCTCCCCGACGCGCCAGTGGCGGCATCGCAATCTCACCCGCGTCTCGTTCGGTCCCTGGCGCGGATGGTCGCATTAAACAAAAGGCCGCGGCGCAGGGCAATACCTTCCGCATGCTGACGAACAACCGGGCGCGGATTTATCTTTTGCAGACGGAACCGATCTCGGAGGTGATGCCTTTTCTTCGCCACATCATCGCGCACCATCCGCGTGCGCGATCAGCGCCGCGGCCGGTACAGGCGGCGCCATTGCGAAAGCCGCTCGGCATAGGCCTTCGCGAGTGCGCGGTCGGGCGCGAACGTCTCGACGCGCCGGGGCGCGGTGCAGACGGCCTCGATCGCCTCTCCGGTAACGGCGAGGCGGCCGAGCCGCGCCGCACCGAACGCGGCACCGGTCTCGCCGTCGGCAAAGCGATGCATCGGCACGTTCAGGACATTGGCCAGCACCGACAGCCAGAACCGCGACCGCGAGCCACCGCCGATGACATCCGCTTCCGCGATGACAAGTCCGGTCTCGGCAAGCACGTCCCGGCAATCCGCGAGCGCGAAGGCGACGCCTTCGAGCACACCTTGCACGATGGCGTCACGATCGGTGGCGTGACTGAGCCCGTCGAGCATGCCGCGCACGTCAGGGTCATCATGCGGGGTGCGTTCGCCGGAGAGATACGGCAGGAAGCTGACCGGCGACGGCGCGCTCGGACGCGATCCGAGCGGCGCCAGCAGGTCGGCCTCGGAGGTCTCCAACAGCCGCGCGATCCAGGCCAGGCACGAGGCCGCCGACAGGATCGCGCCGGCTTGAATCCACCTGTCGGGGACGGCGTGACAGAAGGTGTGCACGACCCGCTCCGGATTGGCGGCGATGGTGTCGGTCGGCACCAGCAATGCGCCGGAGGTTCCGAGCGAAATGAAGGCCGCGCCGGGATTGATGGCGCCGATGCCGACAGCGCCCGCCGGATTGTCGCCGGCCCCGCCGGCGATCATCGGCCGCCCGGTCATGCCCCAGCGCTGCGCCATCTCGCTGCGCAGCCGTGCCGCCGGCGCGCAGCCCTCGACCAGACGCGGCATCTGTTGCCGCGACAGTGCGGTCGCGGCGAGCCCCTCATCCGACCAATCGCGCCGCGCCACATCGAGCCACAGCGACCCCGAGGCGTCCGAGACATCCTCGATCGCCTCGCCGGTCAGCACCAGCCGCAGATAGGCCTTGGGTTGCAGCACGAGCCGGGTGGCCGCAAAAATCTCCGGTTCGTGCCTGGCCACCCACAACAGTTTCGGTGCCGTGAATCCCGGCATCGCCTTGTTGCCCGTGGTCGCCCGCAAGGCGGGCCAGCGCCGTTCCAGCTCAGTGCATTCCGCAGCGGACCGGCCATCATTCCAGAGAATGCAAGGCCGCAGCGGCATCAGGCCGGCATCGAGCAGCGTTGCGCCGTGCATCTGGCCCGACAGGCCGATGCCCGCGACGGCGGCCAGTTCGCGCGCGTGATCCGTCTTCAGCGCGTCCAGCGTCGCGAACGTGGCCTCGATCCACTGCGCCGGGTCTTGCTCGCTATGGCCGGGATGCTTTGAGCTGACCGTCAAGGACCGGCTGCGGCTCGCCACCACGCGCTGCGAATCGTCGACCAGAACGATTTTGACGGCAGAGGTGCCGAGGTCGATACCGAGATACATGATGCCATTTGCCTTGCGCGTGCGCGACATTGCGGGCATGGCGCGATGATTTCAAGCTGTCGCATGCAGCGCATGCTGTTCCCGATGTTGGCACGGCCGCTCCAATCATGTACCCCAGCCAAAACCTCGCCGGGACGGAACGCTCATGACTGCCACTGACGACGCGGGAGGCGCCACCCGCGCGCTGATCTTCGCGCTGGTTGCGCTGGCCTGCGGGCACATGCTCTCGACCTTGCTGCGCACCATTCCGGCGATCAGCCTCGATTTGATGGCGGCGGATTTCCACATCGAGCCGCAGGCGCTGGCGAGCCTCACCTCGGTCTATCATTTCGCCTTTGCCGCGTCGCAGATTCCGGTCGGGGCGGCGATGGACCGGTTTGGCGTGCGGCCGGTGTCGCTCGCTTTGCTGGCGGGAACCGTGTTCGGCGCGATCGCGTCGGGGGTTGCAACGGGGCCGGAAAGTTTTGCGGTCGGGCAGCTGATACTGGGCGTTGCCACTTCGGGCATGCTGATGTGCCCGATGACGCTGGCGGCCAAGCAATTGTCGGCCGCGCGCTTCGGTCTGTGGTCGGGCGCGATCCTCTCGATCGGCAATATCGGCATGCTGCTGTCGTCGAGCCCGCTCGCCTTCGTGATCGACACTTACGGCTGGCGCGCCGGATTCTGGATTTCGGCGATCGGCGGCATCGCGGTGGCGCTCGCGGTGTTCGTGCTGGTGCCGAACCAGCCGGCCGAGCACAAGGATGAGTCTTCGCCGCTGTCGCAGATGATCGAGGTGCTCAGGCTCGGCCTGTCACGGCCGCTGCGCGGCCTGATCGCGCTGGCGCTGGTGTCGCTGGCAAGCTCGCTGGTGCTGCGCGGCCTCTGGGGCGGGCCATGGCTGATGCAGGTCAAGGGACTGTCGCGGGTCGAGGCCGGCAACCAGCTCGGCGCGTTCACGCTGGCGATGATCGCAGGCCCCCTGCTGGTCGGCATGATCGACCGCAGGATCGGGCGCCGCCGCGCGCTGGTGGCCAGCACCCACGCGTTCGCCGCGCTGCTGCTCGCGCTGATGGCATTGGGCGCACCGCACTTTCCCGTCGCATGGCTGTTCGGCGTGACCGTCATGCCGCCGTCCTACGATCTGGCACTGTTCGTGCTCATCGGGCTCTTCACCTCCGCGCAGCCGCTGCTGTTCGGCATGTCCAGGCAGCTCGTCGACGCGCAGGTCGCAGGCAAGGCACTGGCGGCAATCAATCTCGCCTTCTTCCTCGGCACGGCGCTGATGCAGTCGATCACCGGCGCAGTGGCCGCGTTCGCGGGGCTGCCGGCGGTGCTGCTGTTCATGGCGGCGGCATTGATCGTCGGCGTGCTGATCTTTTTGACTTATACGACGGCGAATTCGTAGGATGGGTTTCGTTGCGCTCTACCCATCCTACGCGATCGTGCACCAAAGGAATCATCATGCCTGTCGACACCAAAGCCGCCACCGACCGTCTTATGCGCTTCCTCGCGATCGAGGGCGTCACCGGACAGGAGGCGGCGATCGGGCGTGACCTTGCCGCAGCGCTGAAGGAGGCCGGCGTGCCGGCCAAGGCGATCCGGCTCGACGACGCCAACACCCGCATTCCGGTGCCGACCGAAACCGGCAATCTCATCGTCGACCTGCCAGGCCGCGGCGCGCTGCACAACCAGCCGCGGATCATGTTCATGACCCACATGGACACAGTGCCGCTGTGCGCCGGCGCCAAGCCGAAGAAATCAGGCCGCAAAATCGTCAACGAGGCCAAGACCGCGCTCGGTGGCGACAATCGCTGCGGCTGCGGCGTGCTGGTGACGCTGGCGGCCGAGCTCGAAAAGCAGAAGCTCGATCATCCGCCGATCACGCTGCTGTTCTGCGTGCGCGAGGAGAGCGGGCTCTATGGCGCGCGCCACGTCAAGCTGGACGAGCTCGGCTCGCCGGTAATGGCCTTCAACTATGACGGCGGCTCGGCCTCCAACGTCGTCATCGGCGCGGTCGGCGCGGATCGCTGGACCGTCGAGATTTTTGGCCGCGCCTCACATGCCGGCGTGGCGCCCGAGCGCGGCATCTCCTCGACCATGATCATGGCACTCGCGCTTGCAGACGTGAAGGCCGGCGGCTGGTTCGGCAAGGTGGTGAAGGGCAAGGGCGCGAGCGCGCGGCAGGGCACCAGCAATGTCGGCCCCGTCACCGGCGGCGAAGGCCGCCCCGCGGGCGATGCCACCAATGTCGTCACCGACTATGTGCATGTGCGCGGCGAATGCCGCAGCCATGACGGAAAATTCTTCAAGGAGATCACCAAAGCCTACAAGGCGGCGTTCGAGAAGGCGGCCAAGAAGGTCACGAACGCGCAAGGCAAATCCGGCAAGGTCAAGTTCAAGGCCGAGACCGACTATTTTCCGTTCCGCATGAAGGAGAACCTGCCGGTCGTCAAACGCGCGATCGAGGCGGTGTCCGCGGTCGGCGGCACCCCGAACGTCCGCGCCGCCAATGGCGGGCTCGATGCCAACTGGATGGTCCGCCACGGCATTCCGACCGTGACCTTCGGCGCCGGGCAGAACGAGGCGCACACCATCGACGAGTGGATCAACCTCGACGAATACGACCGGGCGTGTGCGCTGGCCGTGCAGCTCGCGACGATGCGGTGAGGTGAACTCGTAGGGTGGGTTAGCCCGCGGCTGCGCGAAGCGCAGTCCGCTGGCGTAACCCACCAACTTCGTTCGGCAAATGCGGAAGCATGGTGGGTTACGCTGCGCTACCCCACCTACGAACCGCGAACAAAAAGAAAAATCGGGAGGCAAACATGCCGCGCATTGCAAGTATCGAGTCCGGCCTCTACCGGATCCCCCTCCCCGTCACGCTGTCGGACTCCACGCATGGCGAGATCGCGGCATTCGAGCTGATCACCTGCCGGATCCGCGATGCCGATGGCGCGGAGGGTGTCGGCTACACTTACACGGTCGGCCGCAATGGGGGCGCGGTCGCTGATATTCTCAAGCGCGAGATCCCGCCGCTGGTCGAAGGATGCGAGGCCGATGACACGGAGGCGATCTGGCATCACGTTTGGTGGGGCCTGCATTATGGCGGCCGCGGCGGGCCGGCGGTGCTGGCGCTGTCTGCGCTCGACATCGCGCTGTGGGATTTGAAGGCGCGGCGCGCGAAACTGCCGCTGTACCAGTTGCTCGGCGGCTTCGATTCGCGCGTGCCGTGCTATGCCGGCGGCATCGATCTCGATCTCTCGGTCGAGGCGCTGCTTGCGCAGACCGACGGCAATCTCGCCAAGGGCTTTCGTGCCATCAAGATGAAGGTCGGCCGGCCCGACCTGAAATCCGACGTCGCGCGCGTCGCGGCGATGCGACAACATCTCGGCGACAGCTTTCCGCTGATGGCGGACGCCAACATGAAGTGGACGGTCGAGGACGCGATCCGCGCCGCCCGCGCCTTCGTGCCCTACGACCTCACCTGGTTGGAGGAGCCGATCATTCCCGACGACGTCGCGGGCCATGCGCGCATCATGCAAGCTGGCGGCGTACCGATCGCGGCTGGCGAGAATCTGCGCTCGTTGTGGGAGTTCAAGAACTACATCGCCGCGGGCGCGGTGTCCTATCCCGAGCCTGATGTCACCAATTGCGGCGGCGTCACCGCCTTCATGAAGATCGCGCGGCTGGCGGAGGCCTTCAACCTGCCCGTCACCAGCCATGGCGCGCACGACGTCACCGTGCATCTGCTCGCAGCCTGCCCGAACCGCTCGTATCTGGAAGCGCATGGTTTCGGGCTGGACAAATATATCGAGCATCCGCTGGTGCTCGAGGACGGCAAGGCCGTAGCGCCGTCGCGGCCGGGCCACGGCATCGGCTTCGACTGGACCGGGCTGGCGAAGCTGGCGCCGTAGAGCTCCGTCATGCCCGGGCTTGTCCCGGGCATCCACGATCTTCGTGCGACAAGCAAGACGTGGATGGTCGGGTCAAGCCCGGCCATGACGATCTGGCTGCACGCGAGCCATTCCAAGGCGCTTGATGCAGGGCACGGATATTCGGCTATGCTGGCAACAGCCGGCCCTCCTTGCGAAAGATCCCCTGCCTTGACACCCGAGCTGCACCAGAAACTGACCGCGTGGCGCCGGCATCTGCATGCCCACCCCGAACTGTCCTTGCAGGAAAAGGAGACCTCCGCCTTCGTGCAGGAAAAACTCACCGAGCTCGGCATTCCCTTCGAGGCTGAAATCGGCGGCCACGGCGTCGTCGCGACCTTGACGCGAGGCTCTGCGCAGGGCCGCGTCGGCCTGCGCGCCGACATGGACGCGCTGCCGATCACCGAGGATACCGGTCTGCCCTATGCGTCGACGTCGCCAGGCGTGATGCATGCCTGCGGCCATGACGGGCACACCGCCTCGCTGCTCGGGGCAGCCGCGCTGCTCGCCGCGGACACCAGCTGGAGCGGCACGGTCGATTTCATCTTCCAGCCGGCCGAGGAAGGTTTTGGCGGCTCGCGCGCGATGGTCGCCGACGGCCTGTTCGAGCGCTTTCCGATGGATCGCGTGTTCGGCTTCCACAACTGGCCGGGCCTTCAGGCCGGCACGGTTGCGGTCCATGACGGTGTCGTCATGGCCTCCGGCGGTCGTGTCAGCATCACCATCGAGGGCCATGCGGGTCACGCCGGCATGCCGCATCTGACGCGCGATCCGGTGATGGCGGCGGGCCACCTCATCGTGGCGCTGCAATCGATCGTGTCGCGCGGCGTCGATCCGCTCGACACCGCCGTGCTCTCACTGTGCACGCTCGAAGGCGGCACGGCGCGCAACCAGATCGCAGGACGTGTCACGATCGGCGGCACGCTGCGGTATCATCGCGAGGCGGTGAAGGACATCCTGCTCGCCCGAATCGGCGAGATCTGCGCCGGCATCGCCACGAGCTTTGGCGTCAAGGTCACGCCCGAGATCGTGATGGGCGTCGGCGTCACGATTAACGCGCCCGCAGAAGCGGGCCTCGCGCGCCTCGCCGCCGAGAAGGTGCAGACGCCGGTTCGCCGCGATCTCGCGCCCAGCATGGCCGGTGAGGATTTCGCCTTCTACCTGCAGAAGCGGCCCGGCGCCTTCGTCTGGATCGGCAATGGCGAGTTACGCGACGGCGCCGAGCTGCACGGCCCGCGCTACGATTTCAATGATGCGATCCTCCCGGTCGCATCCGGCTGGATGGCCGAGGTCGCGAAGACGGCGCTGGCATCGAACTAAACTGCGCGCGACGGCCATCCGGCCGCCGCCATCACACCTCGTCGAGCAGCTCGAACAATTCTTCGACCCGATCGAACGGGGCATCGCGCATCGGGCTGTGATAGACGACGCGGTCGCCGTCGCGTTGCAGCGATTTGCCGCGGGATTTGCGCAGACGGCCGGGCAGGAATGTCGCGGCGACCGCACTTGCGCCGACGTCGAGGCGGATGATTCCTCTGCGCTTGCAGTCGAGCCGCAGCCTTGCCGCCGCGAAGAAGTCGCGCGCGACCTTCGGCAATTGCCCGAACCGGCGCGAGGTTTCCTCTTCGAGATCGACGAGCTCGTCCTCGCTGCTGCACCTTGCGGCACGGGCATAAAGCTCGAGACGCACCGGCTCGGACTGCACATAGGTCTCGGGAAGCATATCCGCGATCGGAAGATTGAGGTCGGGCACCCACATCTCGACCCGTCCGTCATCGACCTTCTCGGAGGCCATTTTCAGAAGGTGGCTGTAAAGCACCGGCCCGAACACCTGGACATGGCCGGATTGCTGCTCCGAAAACAAATCGCCCGCGCCTCGCAAGTCGAGATCGCGCTCGCTGATGGCAAAGCCCGCGCCCGGCCGGCTGAACTCCTCGAGGACGGCGAGCCGCTTCTCGGACTGCTCGGAGCCGGTCTCGGTCAGCAAATGGGCGAAGGCACGGATGCCGCTGCGGCCGACCCGTCCGCGCAATTGGTGCAGCTGGGCGAGACCAAATCTTTCCGGCCAGCACACCACGATGGTGTTGGCACGCGGAATATCGAGGCCGCTCTCCACGATGTTGGTCGCGAGCAGGACGTCGGCCTCGCCCTCGACGAAGCTCATCATGCGGTCGTCGATCTCGTCGGCCGGCAATTTGCCGTGGAGACAGACGATGCGCAGATCAGGAGCCACTGCCTGCACGCGCGCCAGCATGGGCTCCAGATCCTGGATGCGCGGACAGATCAGAAAACTCTGGCCGTGGCGCCGCTGCTCCCGCAGCAGGGCCGAGGCGATCGCCGCATCCGACAGCGGCGCGATCCTGGTCGCGACCGGAAGCCGGTGAACCGGCGGCGAGGCGATGATGCTGAGGTCCCTGAAGCCGGCAAGACCTGCGGCGAGCGTGCGCGGGATCGGCGTGGCGCTCATCCAGAGCGTATGGACATTCTTGGCGAGGCCCGACAGCTTCGCTTTCTCGGCCGCACCAAAATGCTGTTCCTCGTCGATGATGACGAGGCCGAGGTCGTCGAATTTCACGTCCTTCGAGCCGAGCGCCTGCGTGCCGACCACGATCTTCATCCGGCCGCTGCGCAAGGCCTCCTTGGTCTGGCGCAACTCCGCGCCCGAGGTCGCACGCGACATGTTGCCGACGTCGATGTCGAACGGGGCAAAGCGCTTGCGGAAGGTTGCGACATGCTGCCGTGCCAGCACTGTCGTCGGCACCGCGATCGCCACCTGCTGGCCCGACAGCACCACGGCGGCCGCCGCGCGCAGCGCCACCTCGGTCTTGCCGAACCCGACGTCGCCGCAGATCACCCGGTCCATCGGATGGCCGGATGCGAGATCGTCCAGGACGTCGTTGATCGCCTTGGCCTGATCGACGGTCGTGAAGTAAGGAAAGCGCGCGACGAATTTCTCGTAGGCCGACCCCGGCGGCACCAGCTTGGCAGCGCGCCGCCGCCGGCGCTGGCTGATGTGCTTGGCGAGCGCCTTGCCCGCGAGCTGGATCTCCTGCTCGGCCGAGGTGCGGCGGGCCCACCATGTGCTCCCGTCCGCCTTGTCGAGCGCGAGCTTGCCGGGCTCGGTCGCGTAAGGCCACATCAAACCGAGATCGGGCGGCGGCACGAGCGCGGCATTGCTTCCCGCAAACACCAGCCTGACCATCTCCCGCAAGGCGCCGCCGCCGGTGTTGACGGTCTGCAAGCCATCGAGCACGGCGAGGCCACGCTGGAGATGAACCACCACCGTGCCCTGCTCCGGGACGTCGGCATGATCGAAGGCCGCGCTCCAGCTGCGCGCCATCGGCTGCGGATGATGGGCCCTGCTGCCGAGCACGTCGGACGCGGTCAGGACGACGACGGCCTTCCGCCCGGGCATGACGAAGCCGGCGTCGAGATCGGCGATCAGTGCCGCGTCACGATCGCGCGCGCGCATGGCCTCGTCCCAATCCGCGACGCGTTCCGCCTTCACGCCGCTCATCCGCTCCATCGCGCGCAAATCCTCCTCCTGCGCGGCAACGAGGATCAGGCGCGAATCGGCTCGCCGCGTCTCCTCGACGAAGGCGCGAAGGGCTTTGCGCGACGCTGTCAGCTTCGAGAACTCGGGCGTGGGCTGGAACGGCGCCGTCCGCGGCAGCACCTTCATGCCCCGGGTCGCCTGCTTCCAGTCGCGCGGCCCGAGATATTCGCGCTCCCTGTCCGCGCGCGTGCCGGCATCCTCGATTGTGTCCAGCCAGCCGTCGACATGCAGCGGCACCCCTGCATCCGCGATCCATTTGGCGCGCCCGCAATAGTCGAACAGCGTCGCGCGCTTGCCGCGGCCGGCGATGGCGAGTCGCTCCGACATCGGATCGACCAGAAGCTCCCTGGTCTCGAAAATGACCTCGTGCTCTCTGGGGTCGAACGCCACGATCCGGCTGATGGTGCGCCCCGAATGCTCGACCCGGTACGGACCGAGCGCGCCCGCGGGGAAGATCTCGAAGGTCTGCCCGTGGAACAGGGCGCCGCCTGGATAATCCGGCTCGTCTTCCAGATCGTAGCCCAGCGCCTCGAGACGCCCGCGAAGCTCGGCTTCCGAGAACGTCCCGCCGACCTTCAGACTTGTATTGAGGCGGAGCAGGCCCGCCGGCAGCGGCAAGCGCTCCATCACGGCTTCCGCCGTCGAGATCAGAAAGATCGGATTTTTGGATTTCGCCAGGCGCCGCAGCACGGAGGCGCGCCGGCCTGCGATTTCATGAGAGGGTTCCAACTGGTCGAACGGCAAGGTGTTGAGCCGCGGAAACACCAGCGCCTCGCAGGACGGATCGAGCCCGTGAAGGATGCTGCCGAGCCGCTCCGCCCTGTTCTCGCTCTCGGCGAGGAACACCAGGCCGCTGCTGCCGGACTGCTTGTATTGCTCGAGCAGATGCAGCGCCATCATGCCGAGCGGCGACGATGACGAGACGGCGGCGCGTTGCGATGCCTTGCCCTTCGCCGTAGCGCTCTTGCGCGGCGAAACCTTGCGCGAGCTGTTCCTTGAACTCTTCCTTGGCGAACTCTTCTTTGGCGCAGCCTTGCGCGAGACCTTGTCTCCCGACTTCTTGGCCAGCCGCGTTTTTGTGGAATGCCGCACGTTCATCTATCTCAAATCGTCAACAATCGTCGATGGCACGCGCGCCGAGCCCGTGCCGATTCGGCGGTCCGTCGCCATGCATATGGGATTTGCCATGCGAACGCACGCATTCCGCAGCGTGGATCGGTTCGATCCCACTGCGTTCTCGCCGCATCTGGTTCGAAGGCGGTACCGGGACAACCCGGATTGCGGGCGCCTCGCGATGCGTCGCACGCTGCGGCATCATCGCGGCGCTGTCAAGGACGCCATCTCGCGCGAATCGAGCGGATGGGGCACGATCCCGTCAGCGCGGCTTCACCGGGATGGCCAGGGTCGTCGAGACGGCAATGCCGGCGAACACGCGGGGAGCGCGAGCCCGCTCACGAGATTTCGCGGGGCAGCTTCCACTCCGGTCGGGGCTCGCAAATCTCGGCCACCCGCGCGACGTGATATCCGGCCGGCAGAAGCCGGCCGCCCTCCTCGTCTGCCACCGGAACGTCGGTCACCAGTCCCTCGATCAGCGCAGCCTCCCACACCTCTTTCTCGGTGGGAAACGGATCGCCGATCTGCTTGTTGCCTTCGAACAGCGCGTACATCGATTAGGCCTGCCTGAATCGGACGGAGGTCGAGCCTCCCTTCCAGCAACGTATCTGCTCCATGGACGTTCCTCCGAGCAGGCGCGGCCCATTCCCGCCGCGCAATCGGTGGCACCTGGACAATGGCGCGTATTCTGATCGGAACCTCCGGCTGGCACTACGACTCCTGGCGAGGCCCGTTCTTTCCCGAGGGCCTGCCGCTGAAGCAGCAGCTTCGCTACTATGCCGGGCAGTTCGAGACCACCGAGCTCAACGGCGTGTTCTACCGCACGCCGACGCCGGAAGCCGTGAAAGCGTGGCGCGAACAGACCGACCGCGGCTTCGTCTTCGCCTGGAAGGCATCCAAGTTCATCACGCATTGGAAACGTCTGTCTGACCGCTCCGTCAACAGCATCGAGCTGCTCGAGCAGCGGATCTCACTGCTGGGCGGCAAGGCCGGCCCGATCCTGTTCCAGCTCCCGCCTCAGTTCGAGGCGAACGCCGACAGGCTCGCATCCTTCTTCAAGCTGCTGTCGAAGAAGCGTCGCTACTGCTTCGAGTTTCGTCACCCGAGCTGGTATCAGCCCCGTATCCTGCGGATGCTGGCCGACGAAAATATCTCGCTCTGCCTGTCGGACCATCACGACGCGCCGGCGCCCTGGAAGCGCACCGCGGACTTCGTCTATGTCCGCGGACACGGCCCCGGCGGCCGTTATCAGGGTCACTATTCGCCGGCGGCCCTCGCGCAATGGGCGCGGCGGATCAAATCCTGGAAACGGCAAGGCTGCGACGTCTATGTCTATTTCGACAACGACCAGAAGAGCGCGGCGCCGGCCGATGCGCTGAAGCTGAAAGCCCTGCTTTGACGGGCGAGCTACGGTCCCCCGGCAACGGAGCCCGCGATCACCATCACCAGATCGGCAAGATCGATCTTTCCGTTGACAACCAACTCCTCCGAAGAGCCGTCGACCTTCAGCGATTGCGGCCGGTTGGCGGCCTGACGCTTGAGCTCACCAACGATGGCTTCCTTGAGTTTCTCTTCCAGCATCTGCCGTCCTTTCAGGCAATCATTTGGGATTTGGATCTGCAAGGCCGGCGCCGGGCTCGTCGAGCCGCCCGCTCCGGGCGAGCCGTACCGCGCTGCCGAGCGCGCGCGCCGCATTGCGCACCTCATGCTGAAAGTCATCATCCTCATCGAGTTCGCGATGGGACGTCGCGTATTGCTCCATGTAGCCGACATAACCGTCGACCTCGCCGAAGCGACCCGCGGAGACCAGGTGCATGTCGGTCAGCCAGTCGGATAAGGTCCGCCGTACGCCCTCGGCACCGACACTGTCGCCGTGAACGACGAGCCCGAAATGGCGGCCGGCGAGATGACGCGGATACGGCCAGCCCTTCAGCTCGATCGCCTTGGCTTCAGCCGCTCTCTTGCCGTGCGTCGATGTCGGATCGGGATTGCCGCCGTCGGCACAGACGAGACGATCCATCATTGCCTTGAGACCGCCAGGGACGTGATACCAGTTCACCGGCGTCACGATCAGGATGCCGTGCGCCGCGACCCAGAGCGGGTAGATCTCGTTCATCCAGTCGCCGGTCTGGCCCAGCGAATAGTTCGGATAGCAGCTGCATGGCCAGTGGCAGAGCGGCATCGCAGTCGAGACGCAGGATTTGCAGGGATGGATGGTCTTGCCGAACTCCGAGGTCAGGCGAGAGAGATCCAGGATGTCGACGGCCAATCCCATCTCGGCAAAGACGGGCTCGGCCAGCTTGACGAGGCGCCAGGTCTTGGACATCTCGCCGGGACAGGTGTGCTCGCTGCGGGACGAGCCGTTGATGATGAGGATGCGCGGCGTCGCGTCGGCGTCGTCATGCCGCCGCTGCGCCTCCAGGACGGCGGCACGCGCAGCGAGCCAATCGACCGCAAGGTCGTAATCAGGATCGGCGAACCCGGCACCCGCCTTCCGCGTCAGCGGAGCTTTTCGCGAATGGCTGTAGGCGTCCCAGGCGGCCTCGACGATGGCATCCAGCTCGCGCTGCAACGACATGAAGGCGGGATCGACGAACCGGCTCCTGTAGCGCCTCTCGAACGCCTCGCGCGATAGTTTGACGGGCGGCATTCCCTTGCGAACGTCCGGTTCCGTCATGCGCGCTCCCCGTCAAATTGATGCAACCCGACCAACCCGGGGTGACGGAAGCGGTTCCTCAGACGAGGCCTCTCACCCGCGGCATCAGGCGATGTCCTATTCGCGCCAGAACTCCGCCAATTCCTCCGCGGTCACAAGATCCACCTGACCGTGAAAGCGGGTGCGGTACATCGTCATCAACGCATCGTGGCCGACGTCGGACGAGCTGCACAGCGCGTCCTCGACGATCACGACCCTGAAGCCGAGGTCGACGGCGCTCAGGACCGTGGAGAGAACGCAGACATCTGTCTCCGCACCCGTGACGACGATCGTGCTGATATTCTTGTCGATCAGCAGGCCTGCAAGACTGGAATTGCTGAATGCGGAATAGGCCGGCTTGTCGATGATCGCAGCAGGAGGGACATAGCGCGCCAGCGCCGGGACGAGATCGAGGGCGGACGGCGCCACGCGGCTCCGGGTCGCCTCGCGCCAGCGTTGAAAATAGGCTCGCCACTGGCCGGGACGATCCTCCGGATCCTGCGGCGTGATGAAGCGCGTGAAGATCGTCCTGGCCTGATATCGAGAAGCGATCGACGCGATGGTCGGCAGGACATTTTCCATCCACGGTGTTTCCCAGAGTCCTCCGGGCGCAAAGATGTTCTGCATATCGATGCAGAGGTGAACGGCCTGCCGGATCGGGCTTACAGCCGAACTTTCATCTCTCATGGTCTTCTTTCTGGGCGCGCGAGCAAATCAGAACTCCGGGCAATCAGAACGCGATGGCGGCGTGACATCAAATGGCGGCCAAAGTCATCCGTTCCAGTCATGACCATTTTGCAGCGCTCACGCGCTCGTAAAAAACCAGTCTCTATTGGCCGCAACCCATCGCTATTTCCCCAGCCGCCGGCCCAACGATTGCCGCGCTGCACATAGGAACCACCGCACACAGATCGAATTGTTACGTCAGAAATTGGAGGAACCCAGCATGGACGGGATCATCTACCTTGTCGGCTTGATCGTCATCATCATGTTCGTCTTGTCCTTGTTCGGCCTGCGGTAGTGCGGCCATGACAATGGAAACGCTTGTTGCAGCCAATGAGGCAACAATTCGCCCGGCTGAGAGGCTCGAGCCGTGGGGACTGCAATGGACCCCTATTGTGGCCGGCGCCCTGGCCGCATCGGCGCTCTCGCTAATCATGCTTTCGTTCGCGACGGCTCTGGGCCTGGGTGTGGCCTCGACGGCGCCGACATGGCGGGATACCTCCTTCGCACTCTGGCTGCTCTCGGGCATCTATCTGATCCTTCAGTCGCTTATCAGCTTCGGCTGCGGCGGATATTTCGCAGGACGCGTGCGCGTCCCATATGTCTCAGCCGCGGACGATACCGAGACCCGCGACGGATTTCATGGCGTTGCCTCATGGGCGCTGGCCGTCTTGATCGGCGCCGTTCTCGTCGCGCTCGTTGCCTGGGCGTCAAGCAAACCAGCCGCGACCACGCAGCCGCCGTCGGCGTCGGAACCATCGGTTCTGAGTTTCGAGCTCGATCACTTGTTTCGCGCACCGCGTCGACCACCCAATGTCGACCTCACCGCGGAGCGAGCCGAGGCGGCACGGATCTTGATGACGTCTTCCAGCCATAACGGCGTTGCGACCGACGACAGGGCCTATCTCGTTCAACAGGTGACCGCTCTGACCGGGCTCGCTGCAGGGGATGCGGAAAGGCGGGTCGATACGACAATCGCCAATGCGAAGAGTGCCATCTCAAGAGCGCGCGCGGCAAGCATCATCGTGGCGTTTTCTGCCGCCGCGGCGTTGCTGTTCGGCGCCGTCGCTGCCTGGGCCGGCGCTGCGGCCGGCGGGCGACATCGGGACGGAGCACCCATCTCGGACTGGATGGTCCATTCGAACCGATGGTCTCGGCGCCGAATGCCGGCACCGCGGCCGATGCCCTAGCGGAGCTTAGCTTGCAGAAAGCAGAAAAGACCGGGCGTCGCAAAGACACTGAACGCGAAATGGAGCGGGCCATCATTCAGGACGCCGACAAGACATGTGGCGCAGATCTCGGGCGCGGCGAAGGCGGCACGCTGGGTCCGGCGAAGCCGGAAGATCTCGGCCATGACGACTGACACCAGACGCCGGCGCGCTCAAAGGCCAAAACTCTCCCGCGCCGTATAGGTCACGGCTTCGATCTTGTTGCCGTCGGGATCGCGCACGAAAGCGCCGTAGTAATTGGCGTTGTACTGTTCGCGGATGCCCGGTGCTCCCTCATCCCGCCCGCCATTCGCCAGGGCCGTGCTGTGGAAGCGCCGCACGGTCTCGCGGTCGGGCGCCTGGAAGGCGATATGAATGCCGTTTCCCGCACTGGCGGGCTCGCCGTTGACCGGGGTTTCGAGACTGAAGACGATGTCGGATGCGCCGTAGTGAACGGAGCGATCCGAGGACTTGAGGACCCGAAAGCCGATCAACGCCATCAACGGATCGTAGAACGCGCGCGCGCGGTGCACGTCGTTCGTTCCGACGGAGACGTGGTGGATCATCGGCTCGTTCTCCCGCCGTCGCGATCAACCGCGATCGGCTATTCCGTGAACTTCTCGGAGGATTCTTCGGCGTTGATGGCTGGGTCGGTTGCAAGCTCCCGCTCCGCTTCGCGCCAGAACTCCTCCTGCCGCCCTTCGGGCTTGCCCGCCAATTCCCAGAGCGCGTGCGCGCGGGCCCGGATGTCCTCTTCTGTCGGCTTTGCCATTTGGTGTCTCTCCTCGATATCTGTTCTTTCCAACGCTGCTTTCGCGCGTCACGTTCCAGGAGCACCCTCGCGCCCTTGTCGATCGTCCGGCTTCACAACCATTCCCCGCCGGGCTTTCGCCGACTTTTGCCGAAGCTGATCCATCCGGCATTGCGACGGCTTCTTGTCCGCTCGCCAGCGCAGGATCTTCGTGCCGTGACGAAACCGGTCACCGGAGACGTGGTCGTAGCAGACCTCGACGACGCGAACGGGACGCACCGGCTGCCATTCGGCAGATCGCTTCGTCGACCATCGGCTCGGACCGCCCGGCGCCTTGCCGGTAAAGCTGCTCTTGCTGATGATCTTCTCGAATTTGTCGGTGAGGCCAGGCCGGTCCGACGTCTTGATTGCCGAGGTGAAGCCGACGTGATGCAGGAGCCCTGATTCGTCGTACAGCCCGAGCAGCAGCGAGCCGATCACCTTGCGCCTACCCTGCTTCTTCTCGGCATATCTGAACCCACCGACCACGCAATCGGCCGATCGCAGCAGCTTGATCTTCTGCATCCCGTCTCGCGTGCCGCTGCAATAAGCGAGGTCCAGGCGTTTCGCGACCACGCCATCGTGACCGTCTTCCACGCGCCGGAGCCACGCTTTCGCCTCGGCAAAATTGTGTGTCTCCGGCGAAAGCGCGAATACGCTCGTATCCTTGAAGGACCTCCGCGCGAATTTTTCAAGCGCGGGCCGGCGCTTCGCAAGCGGCAGTGCCGCGAGATCCGTCTCACCCGATCGCAGCAGGTCGAAGGCCATGAAGCGGGCCGGCGTCTCGCCGGCGAGGCGCTTGACCCGGCTGGCCGCCGGATGGATGCGCTGAAGCAGGGCGTCGAACGAGTATCCCTCGTCGAGCTGGATGATCAGCTCTCCATCGAGGATGAATGAGCCGGCAGAGAGAGCCAGCGCGGCGGAGGCGACCTCCGGGAAATAGCGATCGAGATCGCGCCCGCCTTTCGACTGCATCCTGACCCGCTGTCCGTTGCGGATGAGCAGGCAACGGAAACCGTCCCATTTCGGCTCGTATTGCCATTGCGCTCCGCGGGGCAGTTCGGCAACAGATTCGGCCTCCATCGGCTCCATGATCAGAACTCGCGATAAACTTCGATCGTCCGGGCCGTCCCCATCCCTTGCTTCAATCGGGTTTGACGGGATGAGCCGTGCGCGGATGGCGATCATGCAACAGCCGCGCGAGCGCTTCCCGGTCTCCGGCATGGCCTTTCATCGCCGTCTCGAACAGCGCTTCCTGGACGTCGCGCGGCATATCGCCCCACACGTCCATCGCGGCCTGGCCCAGCAATGTGGCAAAGCGTTCGTCGGGCATATCGATGCTCCTGTCCGTTCCGTGAATAGGAACTGCGAGCACGCGCCGACGTTCCAGAACAGTCACCAAGACCAGCCATTGCGAAAGGGAGAGATTGCAGATGGGACTGTTCACCAAGGACATCAAATCGATGGACGACCTGCTGATCCACGGGTTGCAGGACATCTATTATGCGGAACAGCAGATCCTTAAAGCGCTGCCGAAGATGATCGACAAGGCCACCAACCGGGACCTCGTGACCGGCCTCACGAACCATCTCGAGGAGACCAACAAGCAGGTGGAGCGGCTTCAGAAGGTATTTGCGAAGCTCGGCAAGGAACCCAGTGGGACGCAGTGCCCGGCCATCGACGGCATCATCAAGGAGGCCGACGAGACTGCTGGCGAGATCGAGGACAAGGCCGTGCTGGACGCCGCCATCGTCGCGAACGCGCAGGCCGTCGAGCATTACGAGATGTGTCGCTACGGGACGCTGATTGCCTGGGCCGAGGAGCTCGGGCACGACGAGATCGTCCGCTTTCTGACGACCAACCTGAACGAAGAAAAGGCTGCAAATACCAAGCTGAACACGGTCGCTTTGCGCAAGGGCGTCAACGCCAAGGCGTCGAACGCGGCGTAAGTGGACGTTTGTCGCGCGAGCGAGGGCGGCGGGCCTGCCACGCGAGCCCGCCGCCTTCAGGGATGATCAGCAGCCGCGGCAAATGATCAGCTTGCGATCGATCTCCACATCGAGCCGCTGCAGCTCGGTGTCGACGCGCGTGGCCTGCACGGGCGCGGCCATATCGCTCTGCCGCGGTTGCCGGTGTCCAATGGGAGCTTGCCGGTACAAGTCCGCGAACCTTGTCACGGCGGGATTATCGGGCGAGATAGTCATCTTGCGGGCGCCGGCGCCCGTACTTTCGCCCGCTCTCAGGCTTGAAAGCGGCAAGAACAACAACGCAGCTGCGACGGTGGTCACACCAAGTCTGTTCGACATCATCTTTCTCCTATTGCGGTGACATTGCGAACACGCGCTCGTCAGGAATAGGAGATGCCGGCTACCCCGCGATTTCGCCCGCGTGATATCGCGTTACGGCTGAAATCGCATGCAATGCCGTCGCGGCTCAGAACGCCCCGGCCGCCCGCCTCAGCCTTCCGCTCCTGACTGATGCGACAAGGCTCCGCGCCAGCGCGCCGGCGAGCTCCACCGATACCAGCGGGTGGTGAACGAGCTCGGTGATGCCGGATGTCTTGAGCGAGGGCATCGCAAGATCGCGTGCCGAGGGCGCCGCCAGGATGATCGGCAGAGCCGGGGCGGCATCATGCAAGGCCGCCGCGAGATCGAGCGAGGAGCCTCCGGGCAGGTGACACACCAGTGCCACGTCGAAACGAGCGTGCGCGGCCCGGCAGGCGGCGGTCGCCTCCGCCAGCCGGGTGAAGCCGACGGGTTCATAACCCAGTGCCGCGAGAATTTCCTCGTGGCGCAACAGGCGGCGGCGGTCGGTGTCGATCACCAGCACGGTTTCGCCGGCGCCCCGCAACACCGGATCGTGGCCGCATTGAGCCGGCACGTCAGGCTCGCCCGATGGCAACCAGATGTCGAAGCGCGTTCCGGCATCGGGCTTGCTCTGAACGGCGACGGCACCGCCATGTTGCTCGACGATCTCGCGAACCGTCGCGAGGCCGAGGCCGTTGCCATCCGGGCGGGTGGTGAAGAAGGGCTCGAAGATCCGCTCCAGCGTCGCCTCATCCATGCCGGGCCCGGGATCGGCGACCGAAATGACAGTGAAGTGGCCAGGACCGACTTCGCTGCGCCCGACCGGCAACGGCTTCGCAAGTTCATACGTTTCGATATTGAGCTCGATGCGACCCGGTTCCTTCATCGCCTGCGCCGCATTGTTGCACAGATTCAGGATGACCTGCTGCAACTGGGCCGGCTCGCCCGTCACGACCGCCATTTCGGCCGTCTCGCTGACCTCGAACTTGACGTGCGAGGGCAGCGATGCCGCCAACAGCGATCTGGTTTCGTCGACCAGGGTCTTGACGCAAACGCGCTCCCGCCTTCCCTCGCCTCGGCGACCGAAGCTGAGAATCTGCTCGACCAGCTGACGCGCCCGCTCACCAGCCCGGCGGATCTCCGCGAGACTCGCGGCCGGCCGGCTCCCCGACGGGACCCGCGCATCGGCCATTTCGGCATAGCCGAGAATCGCGCCGACGATATTGTTGAAGTTGTGGGCGATGCCGCTGGCGAACGTTCCAATGGTCTCCATGCGTCGGGCCTGTTGCAGGCTCGCCTGGAGACGCTCCTTCTCGCCTTCGAGCCGGGCGCGCCCGATCGCGTTGCCGATGGCGTCGAAGGCCATGCGAAACAGCGAGACCTCGGACCAGTATGTGAGCGCGTCTCCGCGCACGGCATCGAAGCCGAGAATGCCGTCGCGGCTGCCGTACGGCGCCGTGATGCACAGCCAGCCGCTCACACCGGCTTCGGCGAGCAGGCTCATCATGTCATGGGGATGTGAACCGTTGACCTTGGGGATATAGACGATGCCGTCCTCGCCGGCGTCAAATCGCGGCGCAAGGCTCAGCACCCGCTCCGGCCAGCCCGGCTCGAACGCGATGCCATCGCGAGACCACCGATAGGTGTGCACCGTGGTCCCGGCCACGCAGGCAAAATAGGCTCGGTCCGCGCCGATATATCCGGCAAGCTGGTGCAACGCCATCTCGACATCGGTGGCGATCCGCTCGTTGCTCGAGTTGATGAACAGCATCGAGATATTGGCGATCGCGTGCTCGAACGTCGCGCGCCGGCGCAGCGTCACAGCCCGTTTGCGCAACAGCATGCCGAAATAGATGATACCGGTAAGCAGCAGCAGCGAGGTGATATACTGGAGCAACCGCGTCTTGCGCGCCGAGGCGCGGGCGGCGAGCTGGCGTTTGAGGATGACGGCCAGCATGGCATCCTGCTCGCGGTTGTTGGAATCGGCGACGAGCGTCTTCAGGATGGTGTCGATATCAGGCAGCAGGTCGTGCAGCATCTGTCCGTGCGTCAGCAGCGCGTGGACCGAGTCCTGCTCGGCCGGCGGCGTTTGCAGCTGCGCCAGTTCTTCCAGCCGGTCCTCGACCTGGCGCGCCGCCGCGTCCGAAGTATCGAGGGTCAGGCGCAGCATGGCGGCCGCCAATGCGGAGGCGGCCGTCACCACCGGCCGGGACCCCGATTCAGCCAGCTTGTCGCTGAACAGGCCGAAATAGGCAAAGGAGTTCTGGAGCAACGCGTTCCTGCTCTTGAACCGTTCGATCAAGCTTTCCTGCCGGCCGGCACGCGCCGACAGCACATCGATCGCGCCGGTCTGCTCGGGGTCGAGGCCTACCGTGTCGCGCAACCGCGTCAAGGCATCGTCATAGGCATTCACCATCTGCACCAGCCCGTCGTAATTGCGCGACAAGCCGGCGCGCGCGGTGAGGACTTCCCTGGTCATCCCGCGCTCGAACCTGTTGAAATCCCCGAGCGCCTGCAACTGGCTGTCGTAACGCGCCGAATTGATGTTCAGCCCATTGAGCAGGAGCCAGGTGAGAAGCGCGAGCACGAATGCAAAGCTGGCAACGAGCGGAGTAGATCTCACGGCGAGCCTCCCACGGGCGCGCCGCGATAGGTTCCGGTCAGGCTGCCCAGAAAGGCGACGAGCGACCTGGCCTGCTGATCTGTCAGCGTCGCGTTCAACTGGGCCATTGCCATCTTGCGAACCGCGTCATCGAGCGTCGGTGCGCTGCCGTCGTGAAAATACGGCGCCGTGGTCGCGACGTTGCGCAGGCTCGGCACGCGCAGGATCTTCGGCTCGGGCGAGGCGAGCGGATGGAATATGCCGTGCCGCTCGAATAGATTGCCACCGACGTTGACGCCCTGGTGGCAGGCCGAGCACCCCAGCGACTTGAACAGGCGGTATCCGTCCCGTTCGTCGGGCGACAGCGCTGCGTCGTCACCCTGGAGCCAGCGGTCGAACCTGCTGCCCGGCGTGAGCAGCGTGCGCTGGAAGCTTGCGAGCGCGTCGACGACATCGTCGCCCTCCGGACGGCGGCCATAAGCCGCCATGAAGCGGCCGCGCATATCGAGATCGGCATCAAGCTTTGCCGCAATTTCCACCGCACTGCTGCCCATGGTGTGCGGGCTTTCCAGCGATGCGTTGATATCGGCCTCGATGGTGCGGAATTTTCCTTCCCAGCTGAAACGAAAGCTGAGCGTGGAGTTGAAGACGGTGAGCGAGTTGAGCGCAAGGTCCGACCCGTCGAGACCGACATCGTGCCGCTTCTGGCTCGCGCCGTTGGTCGCGACGTCATGGCAATATTGGCAGCTGCGGGAATTGTCGTGCGATATCCGACGGTCGCTGAACAGCTTCTCGCCGAGCGCGACCTTGAGCGGGTCGAGGGCGGGAGCCGAGGGAATTGGCGTGATCGGCTCGCCGCGGTCCAGTACAACCGGCGGCGGCGATTGCGACGGCGCAGGCGTGACTTCCACGCAGCACAACAGCACCGCGCAAATGGCGATGACGCCGCCCCGATAGCCGGCGCCTGGCCCGGCTCCGCGAAATCCAGTCAAGAGTCGCACTGTCAATCATATGGGGGTGGAAGCGAAACCAATTGCATCTCTTCAAGGGCTTTTGATCGAAGCGCGATGATTTCGTGAACGCGGCCACCACCAGATCCGCAGACGGGGGCCGAACAGGCCGGAGCTGAGGCCGCTCGACATCATCAGGCGGCACGCGGCGTGGCAGAGCTCCAGCCCGGTGAAGGCGAGATAGAACGCATCAGCAATCATGGCAGTACCTCACGGTCCACTCGATCTCCGACCGGCCGCGGATTCCGAGATCGCGCAGCGTCCGGTCGTCGAGATCCTTGAGAGCCGCAATCGCCCGTCTGATCTCGCGCTCGCGGCGCAGCTGCGCCGTCAAGGCCGACACCGTCTCACCCGCCGCGCGCAGCCAGGTCCAGTGGCGCTCCGGTTGGGCGTCGCGCGGCCGGACGCGATCGAACTCGACCACGTTGCCGGTGCTTTCGGCCTCCGCACCGGAGCTGCTCCGCGCCCGCTGCGGTGGCTCGCCGGCGTCAGCGGGCTGGCGATCCCGCGTGGCCGCCAGGATGGCGTGAACCGGCATGGCCGCCGTCGGATGCAACGCCGCGCCATAGAGGGCAAAGCCCTCCATCAGGGAAAAGGCCAGCGCCCACCAGAATGTGCCGGTGTCGCGCTCCGGCCCCGCATCAGGATGCGAACCGATGTCGGCAACGCCCGGCATCGTGCTGCGCCCGGAACCGGGACGGACAAGGCCACCGTCATCGAACCGCACGAGCCGGCCCGCTCCATCGGGCTCGGCGACACTCAGTCGGACAACACGGGCTACACTGCGAGACTGCGGTTTCATCGTAAATCTCCCACACGCTGTTGGTGGGAGGCAATCTGCATACAGGCCGTTACACCGAGATCACCGCCATCGACAAAGGGGTTACAGTTGCAATGCGGCGGCCGCGTTTAGAACGGATCCACGGGAACCGCGAAGACATAGCCGACTCCGCGCTCGGTCTGAATGACGCGCGGCGCGCTCGGGTCGGTCTCCAGCTTGCGCCGCAGCCGCAGCACCTGGACGTCGATGCTGCGATCGAAAATGTCCTCGTGGATGCGGGTCGCCTGCAGCAGGTGCTCGCGGGTCAGGGGCCGCTGCGGCGCTTCGAGGAAGGCCAGCAACAGCGCATACTCGCCCTTGCTGAGCGGCACCGGCGCTTCGTTGGGATCGATCAGCTTGCGACCGCGGCGCTCCAGCTTCCATCCGCTGAAGCGATAGCCGCCGCGCTCGGGATCGCGGGCGCGCGCGGCACGGCCCATCTCCTGTCGGCGCAACACCGCCCGGACACGTGCGAGCAGCTCTCGCAAGGAGAACGGCTTGATGATGTAGTCGTCGGCGCCGAGCTCGAGGCCAACGATACGATCGATCTCATCGGGGCGGTGGCCGGTCGTGATGATGACGGGCACGTCGGAATGCGAACGGATCTCCCGCAGCAGATCCAGACCGTCTTCTTGACCAAGCCGAAGGTCGAGAATGATCAGACTGGGCTGACTGGCTTCGAGATAGTGGTTCAACTCAGTCCTGTTGGAGGCCGCCCTGGTCGGGACGTTGTGCTCCTCCAGATATCTGATCACCATCTGTCGCAAGGTGGGATCGTCGTCGACAACGACGATGTGGCCAACATCTGCAAGCATACTTCTCTCTCAAAATCTGCCGTCACCAACAGAGGCGCGATCTAATATCCGCAATCACTCAAAATAATATAGGGGACAGCCAAAACCTCGCCATGCGCGACACCGTCCATAACGCTCTGATGACGCCGTAACCCGGTATTTCTGCGGCCAATTCCATCGGATATCGCAGACGTGAAGCATTGTGATCCGAGCTAATGCTACTTTTGAGCGATTCCAATGTGCCCGCCTGCGTCATTGTTCGTCGGAGACGAAGGGACTGTTCGGCGGTGACGACGCCCTGCGTGACTGTCAGCGAAAGACTGTGAAAGTTTTAGAGACTGTGAAAGCTTTCCTGCGCGCGCGACGTCGACGTCCGCTACGCGCGTGCTTCCGCCGTTGCGCTTGCTATTGCGCGAGGCGTGAATGGCGACAGTGCGGCCGGGCGAGACCGGCCGCACTTCGACTGGATATGTCAGGTGCGCGGGAGAGCCGCCAGATACTGGTAGATCGCAGCCAGTTCGTCGTCGTCCATCCGCCCGATCGGCCGCCAGGGCATTTGCTCTGCGAGGTGATGTCCGTTCGGATCGACACCCGTGCGCATGGTGGCGATGAACTGTGCCTGGCTCCAGTCCTTGACGATGGTGAGGTCGGGTCCGAGCGGCGGCAATTGGCCGGGCACGCCGCCGGCGAGATCCTTGCCGTGGCATTCACGGCAGTCCTGATAGGACAGGAGGTACCTGCCATAGCGGGCCGTCGGCGCCTTCGGCGGCGCGACGATCACCCCGGTGAACACCGGCTTGGCGTCCGGCAGCAGTCCGGCGCCCAGCATCGCCAGGCCCAGCAGGCTGAAATGGTCGGGCGGATCCCGGGTCGGCTCCCCCGTCGCGGGCAAGCTGCGGATATAGGCGATCACCGCGCTGGTGTCGTCGTCGCTGAGCCGGCCGGCATTGGTGAAGGACATGATGGCCAGCCATCGCCCCTGCGCGTCGACGCCATTGCGAATGGCGCGAAAGATCTCGCCGTCGGACCAATGCTTCAAGGCTCCGGCGGGCGTGAGATTCGCGGGCACGAAAGAGCCAATCGGAAGCGGGAGGTCCTTGCCAACGTCGCCGCCGCCGGACAGCACGCCGCTTTTCGAATGACATCCGGCACAGAAGCCATCCGCGACCGCCCGGCCGCGAGCAATCTGTTCCGGCGTCGCCTCGATCTTGAGATCGGGGACCGGTGCAGAACGGGTATGCTGCTTGACGATGCCCGCTGCGGTCAACGCGCCCACACCTGATAGCGTGATGGCCAGCGTTGCCACCAGCACCACCCCGCCCCACCTCACGACAAGATGATCTGCCCGCAAGGCGCGAACGCCGAGCCAGACCAGAAGCGCAATGAGAGCGACGATCGCTGCCAGGGCGACAACATCCTGCATGGCGTACTCCTCAAAGAATTCTGCGCGGTCACAACCGCGCGATATCCTGGTCGTCAATAATTGCCTTCGGCCAAATCGCCGTTGAATGTCCGCGGCACGCCAAACGGCGCTTTGCCGGATTACGGGCGCGGCATTACCGCCTCGTTTCACGGCAGGCCGCTCGCGTTACAATCGTAATCCTCGTGCGGCGACGCCACCGCCGCCGGCATGACGCTGGCCTTGATACTGGCCTTGGCCGCGCCACGATGCGTTGCCGACGTAACCATTTGCTGGCCATCGGAAGCCTTGGTGTAACGGCGATCCCCTCAATTCCCTCTTGCTCACGCGAGCGGCCGCCCTGTGGCGACCATGCTTCGATCATCAAGAGGTCATCTCCCATGAAGATTCTTATCGCTTCGACGCCTGCGACGGGTCATCTCAATCCGATGCTGGCGATCACGCAGATCCTGATCGCCGAAGGTCATGAGATTGCGTTTATGACAGGCACCGCCTTTCGGGCCCGCGTCGAAGCCAGCGGCGTCAAATTCTTTCCCCTGCCGGAGGATGCGGACTTCGACCCGAACGACGTCTTCTCGCGGTTTCCCGAGCTCAAGACCATTCCACCGGGACTCGAGTGGTTCCGTGTTGCCTGCGAGCGCTTCTTCGTCGACGCCATTCCGGCCCAGCACCAGGGACTGCTGCAGGTGCTGCAGCAATTCCCGGCCGATATCATCGTCTGCGACGACATGCTGTTCGGCGTGTTGCCAATGCTGCTGGGCCCGCGCTCGCAGCGGCCTCCCATCGCGTTCTGCGGCACCTCGTTCCTGCATTGGGCGCGTGAGGACGGTGGGCCCAATTTCCTCGGCCTGCCGCCGGCAAAGTCCGAAGAGGAGCGCAGTCGGTATGCGGCCATGGCGCGGGACTTCGATGCGGCGGTCGATCAACCCGTGTCGCTGCGTCTGAACCGCGCCTTGAAGACCCTCGGCGTCGGGCCGATCGCGATGCCGCTATTCCATTCCGTTGTCGCGCTCGGCGACGCCTATCTGCAATTGTCGGTGCCCAGTTTCGAATTTCCGCGCGAGATCCCGTCCTCCGTGCACTTCGTCGGCACGCCTCCGATCATCCCCAACCAGGTCCCGCCGCCCGCCTGGGCCGAAGACCTCGACGGTTCGCGCAAGGTCGTTCTGGTGACGCAGGGAACGGTGGCCAATCACAACTTCAACCTGCTGGTCGCCCCGACGCTGGCCGCACTTGCCGACGAGCCCGACATCCTGGTGATCGCCACTGCGGGCGGCCGCCCGGTCGATGCCATCCCCGGCAAGATCCCCTCGAACGCACGCATCGCGCCCTATCTGCCGTTCGAATGGCTGCTGCCGAACGTCGACGTGCTCGTCACCAATGGCGGCTATGGCAGCGTCAACCAGGCGATGAGCTACGGCATCCCGCTGGTCACCGCAGGACTGACTGAGGACAAGGCCGACGTCAACGCGCGGGTCGCATGGTCCGGCGTCGGCATCAACCTCGAGACCAACGAGCCGACGCCGGAGGCCTTGCGCGACGCGGTGCGGGCGGTGCTCGACCAGCCGCGCTATCAGTTGCGCGCAGCGCAGATCGCGGACGAGTTCGCCGGGATCAACACGCGGGCAGAAATTGTCCGGGTCATCAGCGAGCTCGTGACCGACGAGACCCAAGTGTCGCGCCAACGCGCGATCGCTGCGAGCCAGGGACGGCGTGCCGGCCGGCGCGCCTGATCCGCAGATGAAGAAAGCGATGGAGCGCGGCACGATCGCGCTCCATCGCCGCGTGAAGATCCATCACACCTCACCGGATATTCGTCCATGCGGATTGAACCAGACACCTTTGCCTTCACGCTGCTGCTCGGCGCTCTCGCGGCCGTACCGTATTCCGGCATCGACATCAATCTGCCGGCATTGGCCGCCACCGGCGCTGCGCTTCGTGTGAGCGCGTCGGATGTCGGGCTGACGATGAGCGCCTTCATGCTGAGCCTTGCCACCGCGCCGCTGATCTACGGACCGGTTTCGGACCGCATCGGCCGCAAGCCGGTGCTGGCCTTTGGCCTTGCACTGTTCATCGCCGCCAGCGTCAGTTGCGCGCTGGCCACCTCGCTGCCGCTTCTGCTCGTATGCCGCTTCCTCCAGGGGATCGGCGCGGCCGCGACGGCCACGACTTTCGCCATCATCCGCGACCTCTTCGACGGTGACGCTGCGCGCGGCAAGATCGGCAACGTCATGGTCGCAGTCAATGTCGCAACCGTGATCGCGCCGACGGCAGGCGCCGCCCTGCTGGCGGCGGCCGGCTGGCAATCGATCTATGCGACCCAGGCCGCGATCGGCTTCATGCTGCTTGTGGTGGTGATGTGTCGCTTCGCCGAAACTGCGGTGGACGCTCCATCCACGCGCCTGGTGCCATCAGCCGTGATCGACAGCTATCGCCGGGTGCTGACGCATCCGGTGTCGTTCGGCTTCATCCTGGTCGGCGCCGCGGGCGGCGCGACGGTGTTTGCCTACGTCACCGGCGCCTCGCTGTTCTTCGTCGGCGCCGTCGGCCTCTCGCCTGCGCAATACGGCCTGATCTTCAGCGCCTGCTCGGCGTCGGTGATGGCGGGCGCCTTCCTCGACGGCCAGCTCGGCCGGCGCGGAATATCCTCAGGCCATATGCTCACCATCGGGCTGACGCTGTCGGCGGCGGCCAGCGTCGTCCTGCTCGCGATGACATTGGCTGGCTGGATGCCCACGGCGGTCGTCGTCGCACTGTTGATGGCCGTGGCGCTCGGCTTCGGACTGAGCGTGCCGAACGTGATGAGCGCGACGATGCAGCATCTCCCCGACATCGCCGGCGCCGTCAGCGCCGCTGCCGGCAGCATTCAGCTGATCGCAGGTGCCATATCGAGCGGACTGGTGGCGGTGCGCTTCGACGGACGGACCGCGCTCTCGATGACGGCGGTGATGGCCGCGTCGTCGCTGCTCGCTTTGGTCCTGTATGTTCTGGTCGCCCGTCCCGCCGAACGTCGCCTGAATGCGCAGACGATCGATGCCGGCGGCGCGGCGATCCGGAGCCCCACGCGCTCCTGAGGTCGCGGGGATCGCGCGGCGGCGCGTCCGCCCGAGACGATGCAATCCTGCACATGGCAACCCTTTGAACTTGCTGCGGCAACGCACTCCCGACGGGGTGCGTTGCCGCGCCGCCTCCACCCCCGCGCTTGACGCACCGCGTCGGGAAAGGTCTAATAGCAATTAAGAACAATTGTTCGCATTCCGAACATCACTCATCGGACCAAGCGGGCTCAAAACACCGCATCCGCGTACCAGAGGAAACGTCCACCGATGCAAGCCATTCTCAATGGCGACAGCACGCTCATCGTCGCGATGATCGTGGCCTACATCGCCTTCACATCCTGGCTCACGCTCAAGCTGCGCAGCCGGACCAGCGACCAGTTCATGACCGCTGCGCGCGCGATGCCGGCCGTCGTCGTCGGCGTGCTGATGATGTCCGAATTCGTCGGCGCCAAGTCGACCGTCGGCACCGCGCAGGAAGCGTTCCAGTCCGGCATGGCAGCCGGATGGGCCGTGCTCGGCGCCTCGATCGGCTTCCTGCTGTTCGGGCTGTTGATGGTGAAGAAGCTCTACAATTCCGGCGAATACACCATCTCGGCGGCGATCGCGCAGAAATACGGCAAGTCGACCATGCTCACGGTGTCCGTGATCATGATCTACGCGCTGCTGCTGGTGAATGTCGGCAATTACGTCAGCGGCGCGGCCGCCATCACCACGGCGCTGCATGTCAGCATGCCCGTCGCGATGTGCATCATCGCGGTGGTCTCGACCTTCTACTACGTGTTCGGCGGATTGAAGGGCGTTGCCTGGGTGACGATCCTGCACAGCGCCTTCAAGGTGATCGGCATCGTCATCATCTTCGCAGTGGCGATGTCGCTGACCGGCGGCATCGCGCCGATCCAGGCCAAGCTGCCGGCCTATTATTTCAGCTGGGACGGCAAGATCGGCTTTGCGACCATCTTCGCCTGGACCTTCGGCACGGTCGGCGCGATCTTCTCGACCCAGTTCATCGTGCAGGCGATCTCCTCGACGCCGAGCGCCGACGATGCCCGCAAGGCGACCTTCTATGCGGCGGCGTTCTGTCTCCCGCTCGGCTTCCTGCTCGCGCTGATCGGCGTCGCCGCAAAATATCTCTATCCCGATATGAACAGCCTTTACGCACTGCCGGTGTTTCTGGAGAAAATGCCGCCGCTGGCCTCCGCTTTCGTGACGACCTCGCTGGTCGCCTCGATCTTCGTCAGCGTCTGCACCGTCGCGCTCGCGATCGCCTCGCTCGTGGTGCGCGACTTCTACGTGCCCTACTGGAAGCCGACGCCGGAGCGCGAGCTGAAGATGACCCGGGTGTTCTCGATCGTGATCGGCATCGCACCGCTGGTTTTCGTGTTCTTCATCCCGGAGATCCTCAAGCTGTCGTTCTTCACCCGCGCGCTGCGGCTGTCGATCACGATCGTGGCGATGATGGGCTTCTATCTGCCGCTGTTTGCCAGCAACCGCGGCGCCACCGCCGGCCTGATCGGCGCCGCCGTCTCGACCACGGTCTGGTACATGCTCGGCAACCCCTTCGGCATCGACAACATGTATACCGCGGCCGCAACACCGCTGGTCGTGATGGCGATCGAGCGCCTCGTGCTCGGCCGCACGCCCGCAGCGACTCCGCAGGCGACACAGCCCAATGCATTCGTGGAAAGGACTTCGACATGACTACCGACATCGAGATCGCCGCCGATGGCATCGTTCGCCAGGCTGCCGGCGATCCCGACCGGTTCGACGCCTTCATTCCCTCGCCTTGCGTGCAGAACCATGCCGCCAATCTGATGCCGCTCGCCAACGGCGATCTGGCCTGCGTCTGGTTCGGCGGCACGCAGGAGGGCATGTCGGACATCTCGGTTTATTTCTCGCGCCTGCCCCGCGGCGCGGCGCAATGGTCGCCTGCCGAAAAGCTGTCCGACGACAAAGGCCGCTCGGAGCAGAACCCGGTGCTGTTCCCGGCCCCTGACGGCACGCTGTGGCTGATGTGGACGGCGCAGCTCGCGGGCAACCAGGACACCGCCATCATCCGCCGCCGTCTCTCGCGCGACCACGGCAAGAGCTGGGGCCCGATCGAGACGCTGTTTCCCGAGCATCGCGGCCGCGGCACCTTCATCCGGCAGCCGATCGTCGTGCTCGACAACGGCGACTGGCTGTTGCCGGTGTTCTACTGCCACAGCACACCGGGGCGGAAATGGAACGGCGACGAGGACACCAGCGCGGTGAAGATCTCGCCCGATGCCGGCGCGACCTGGCGCGACATCGACGTCCCCGGCAGCCGCGGCTGCGTGCATATGTGCATCGCGCGGCTCGACGATGGCTCGCTGATTGCGGTGTATCGCAGCCGCTGGGCCGACAACATCTACCAGAGCAGGTCCGAGGATCACGGCCGCACCTGGTCCACGCCTGAGGCCACCGCGCTTCCCAACAACAATTCCTCGATCCAGCTGGCGCGGCTCGACAATGGACATCTTGCGCTGGTGTTCAACGATTCCAGCGCCAAGGACGCGACCGGGCGCCGTCTCTCGCTCTATGACGAGATCGAGGATGATCTGCCGCCGGTGCTCGCCGGCGACGGCAGCAAGGCCGACGGACGCACCGCCTTCTGGGGCGCGCCGCGGGCGCCGATGACGCTGGCGGTCTCCACCGACGGCGGGCGGTCGTGGGCCAAGCGCAATGTCGAGACCGGCGACGGCTACTGCATGACCAACAATTCGCGCGACCAGACCAATCGCGAGCTGTCCTACCCCTCCGTCAAACAGACCGCCGACGGCGCGATCCACACGGCGTTCACCTTTCATCGCCGCGCGATCAAATATGTCCGGGTGAACGAGAATTGGGTGACGCGGGACTGAGAACATGGACAAGAGGCCGCACGCACTCGTCACCGGCGCCAGTTCAGGGATTGGCGCGGCGATCGTCGAGCGCCTGTTGCGCGACGGCTGGCGCGTCACCGGGATCAGCCGCCGGCCTGTAACGTTCGACCATCCGGCGTTCGATCACCTGTCGCTCGATCTGAACGACGTCGACGGCGTTACGGACGCCGTCGCTGAACTCGCGCCGACCGCACTCGTTCATGCGGCCGGCATGCTGAAGGTTGGCGAGCTCGGATCTCTCGATCACGACGATGGCGCTGCGATGTGGCGGCTGCATGTCGATGTCGCCGAACGTCTCGCCAATGCGCTGGCGCCGCGCCTGCCGAACGGAGGCCGCATCGTCTTCATTGGCAGCCGCACCGCATCGGGTGCCGCCGGCCGCGGGCAATATGCGGCAACCAAGGCGGCGCTGGTCGCGCTGGCGCGGTCCTGGGCGATCGAGCTTGCGCCGAAGGGCGTCACAGTCAACGTCGTTGCGCCGGCCGCGACCGAAACACCTATGCTGAAGGACCCCTCGCGCGCTGGTGTCACCCCAAAACTGCCGCCGATCGGCCGCTTCATTCGCCCGGGTGAAGTCGCGCACGCCGTGGCGTTCCTGTTGTCGCCGGAAGCCGCGTCCATCACCGGGCAGCAGCTCGTCATCTGCGGCGGCAGCTCGCTCTGAGCTCAGCCGGCAGCCGCGATCCTGGCGCGGAAGCTCGCCTGCCCCTGCATGATCTTGTCGAGCAGTGCATCGAGCGCCCAGAAGCGCTCACGAATGTCGAAGTCGACGGCGCGGCTGCGGGTGCACGAGAAGGTGCCGAGCCTCTGATGATACAGTTTCGCCAGTTTGGGATATCCCATCGGCTCGGCCATCGCGGCGAGCGCGAGATAGACGGAGAGATCGTCCGCTAGAGCCGGATGCCTGGAGCTGTCGGTGAGCAGCCATTTGTAGAGGTCGGGGTGGAAGTTGGTGAAGACTCCGGTGAAGCCGGCTGATCCGGCCCTCATGGCGTCGAAGGCGATCGCCGCATTGGCGTTGACGATGGCAAGCGACGAGCTTTTCGTCAGCGCCACGCGGCGCTTCACGGTCTCGAGGTCGCAGGACACGTCCTTGAGGATCGCGAAGCGTCCGCTCCCGGCGCAGAACTTGAGCTCGTCATCGGACAGGAGCCGGCGGAACGGCGCAGGACATTCGTAGAGGCCAAGTGGAAGACCCGCCGGCAGCGCGGCGAGCAGTGCGCGCAGATTGTCCATGAAGACGGGACCGCCCTGCCCCTTCGGATCGAACCGGTTCGTCACCAGCACCAGTCCGTCCACGCCGGTTGCGGCGATGGAGGTCAGCTCGGTCACCTGGTCGTCGCGGGATTCACTGACGTGGCCCGATGCGATGACAGGCACACGGCCTGCGGCCTGCCGCACGACGAAACGCGCCAGCGCGACGCGCTCCTCGAGACTCAAAAACTGCATCTCGCTCGACTGGGCGACCGCGAACAGCGCATCCGCGCCATTGGCAATGTACCATTCGATCAGATTTTCGAGGCTCGCATAATCAATCGCGTCGGCTTCGGTGAACGGCGTCAGCATCACGGGAATGATGCCTTTGATGGTTGCAGTCACAAATCGGCTCCCAGGATTTTGAAATCGGTGACAAGCAGAGCCTGCCGCTCACGCGTCTTACGACGCGTGAGCGTAACAGCTCGGGCTGGCGGTCAGTTGCCGGCCACTTCCTTGATGCGCACGATCATGTCGTCGACAGCCTTCTCGACCGGCACCTTATTGGTGACGATGGCGTTGACGGCCTTCATCCAGACGTTCTCGTTGTTGAGCGTGGTGAACTTGTAGTTCTTGCTCATCTCGTAGCCGCCGACGCCGGCGAAGAACTGGTCGCGCACCGCACGGCGATGCACGTCGCCGTCCCAGAAGGCGGACTTCTGCGCCGCGGTCTTGACCGGAAACCAGCGGCCGAGCGCGCCTTCGATGTAGGGCTGCAGGTTTTCGTCGCGCAGCAGGAACGAGACGAACTCCTTGGCGCGCTCCTTGTTCTTGGCCTGCTCGAAGATCAGGCCGACCACCACGGAGGCACGGGTATGGACCGGCGCGCCATCCGGCTTGTTGGGCCAGACCATGGTGCGGATGCGGTCGTAATAGTTCTTCTTGGCCTCGTCGCGCTGCTCGGCGGTCAGCGTCTCGTTGCCGGAATCGTCCAGCCATTTGCCGGGAAGCGAGACCGTCGAATTGTGCGTCATGATGGTCGTCTTGTTGTGGAAGGCGACGTTGTTGTCGGGATCCTTCCAGCTCGTCGCCGATTGCGGGGTGCAGCCCTTCGCGGCGATCTCGACATAATCCTTCATGGCGGCGACGAGGCCCGCCTTCACCTTGGGATCGTCGACCAGGAGCTTGCCGTTGTCGTCAACCAACACGACGTTGTAGGCGTCCATGAACACCAGGAACGAGATGAAGCTGTCGGTGGCGTCGACGCCCATGGGATGGCCGATGCCGTAGATGCGCTTGCCGGATGCCTTGCGCAGCGCCGGCTGCGCCTTGTCGCACCAGAACGACCAGAACCCCTTCCAGTCTTTCGGGATGTCGGTCTCCTTGAGACCGCCCTCCTCGAGCATGTCCTTCCAATAGTGCAGATGCAGCGTCGCCTGCTTGAGCGGGAAGGCATAATAGGCCTTCGCCTTGGTCTTGTCGTTGTACAGCATGACCGTTTCAAGCGACTGCGGGGAGAACTCGCCCTTGATCGGCGCGAGCACCGGGCCGAGATCGACCAGCTTGCCTTCGGAAGCCCATTTGCCGGCCCCCTGGAAATGATAGGTGTCCGCATAGGTCACGTCAGGCGGACTGCCGGCATCGAGCGCTGCCACCAGCTTCGGCATCATGTCCTGCGTCGCATATTGCGACAGCTCGACCTTGACGCCGGTCTTGGCCTCGAACTTCTTGATGACGTCGAGCAGCGCGTCTTCCTCGGCCTTGTAGTAGCCCTTGTTCCACCAGACGACGAGCTTCTCCTCGGCGGCTGCGGGGCTCGCCGTGCCCATCGCCGGCAGGAGCAGAGAAACCGCCATCGAGCAGTGTCTCGCCCACCACAAAATTCTATCGCGCATTGTCGTTTCCTCTCCGTTTCATCCCGGCGAGGAGCCCGCCGGTTGCTCTCATGGCTTTTAAAACGGGCTTATGTAAGCGCTTACATAATGAGAGTCAAGCAGCCCACCTTGGCGGGGCAAATCGCACATGGGGTAAGCGTTGGGCGCGCTAAAGCTTCCGCGGCGTCATGGCCGGGCTTGTCCCGGCCATCCACGCCTTTTGCCCAAGGTACGAAGAACGTGGATGCCCGGGACAAGCCCGGGCATGACGACCGCGATCTCAGGAATCACCTGACCCTGGCCTCACCGGCGCTGTCGCGGATCTTCAGATCGGGCACGACTTCCCTGGACTGCGCCCGCTCTTGCCGGCCCGCGATCACGGCGAGAAGCTCGTTGGCGGCCAACACGCCGATCTCCTGATTGTCGACCTTCATCGTCGTGAGCCCAGGAGACAAGCGCGACGAAATCGCAAGGTCATCGAAGCCGGTGATCGAAAAATCACCCGGCGCATCCAGGCCACTCTCCCGTGCAGCCATCAACGCACCGAGGGCCAGATTGTCATTGCCGCAAACAATCGCAGTCGGCCGGACATCAACCGGCTGCGTCATCAATCTTGCAAAACTTGTCGCGCCGAATTCGAGCGTCGAGGGCCCCATCATCAGATCCCGCGCCGCAATTTCCAGACCCGCGGCTGCGAGTGCTTCGCTGATGCCGCGAAGCCTTTCCTTGACGCGATCGTTGTTGGTGTCCGGCTGAAAGATCGCCGCAAACCGGCGATGGCGAAGCGACAGCAGGTGCTCGGTGATGCGGCTGAAGGCGGCGCGATTGTCAAAGCCGATGCAGGGGTGCGGTGACAGCTTGTTGTAGGAGTAGGTCACGACGTAGGGAATGCCGCGCGCGTTGAGGGCGTCGAACAGCGCGGGGGGATGATTTTCACCAACCACGGCAAGCGCTTCCACACCGCGCGCAAGCATGGCTTCGGCCTGCCTCAAGCCTTCATCCGGATCATAATTCGAGCAGCCCAGGAACAGCGTGAAGCCGCGCTCGCTGAAGACGGTCTGCATGCCGCTGATCTGGTGGGCAAAGATTTCGTCGTCCAGGGTCGGAATGATGGCGCCGGCGATATGTGTCCTGCTTGAGGCCAGCGCACGACCGGCCGCATTCGGAATCCAGTTCAGCGCGCGGGCGGCGTCCTTGACCCGCTGCCTGACCTCTTCGGAGACCTTGTCGGGCTCGTTGAACGCGCGCGAGACGGTCGCTGTCGAGACATTGGCCTTGCGGGCGACCTCCTCGAGCTTGACGCGGCCGCTTCCTCCGCGCGCTCTCTTTGAACCAGCTACCATCCCGGCCATTGTTGAATACGATTTGATCAGTGCCTTGCCATGGTATTGACGACAGTCGGAGTCCTCAACGGAAATTTCCGCGCGCAGGACCGCGCGTATCTCAGCTGCGCGCCGACGTCAGATCAACGGCCGGCCATGTCCGCTAGATGATCCCACCAGCGCTTGAACAGCGGATGGCCCGTGACCTGGCACAGCACCCTGTCGCCCCTCGTGCGGTAGATGTCGGCGGGCACGGCGGTCTGGCCGAGATTGCCGGATGGCACGCGATTGACGTTGATGACCGCCTGCTCGATCAGTGTCGCGTTTGTGAAAGACAGCGCGGTCGCAAGCTGCACCGCTTCTGCGACATCGTCGATCTCGACAGCGGCAAGTCTCTCTTCACCGTCGAGCACGAGGTGCGCTCGGCGATCCATCCGATGTTCATGCGCCCGATGGTCAACCACAACCCGGCGGTGGACAACCGCAACTATGCGTACGGCCACGATCAGACGTCATGGGCGATGGGACTTGAACAACACGAGGGTAGCGAAGCCTGGCGCCGCGCTCGGCACCGACTTAATAGGCAAATTTACAGAGCGCTCGCGTCCGGCAACCCCGCAACGACTGGTCACGCCAAGGGCCCAGGCAATCGCCAGCATCACTGGCGAGAGAGACGGCCAACCATCAACGGCAAGAACCGCAATTGGCAGCGGCTGGCATGGCCACAAAGGCTGTTCCGACGCCTAATCCAAGCACCACAACCAATATGATACGCAGGACTAAAATTCTCGTCATTTTAAGCTCCTTACCAACTACGTCTTAAAGTAGCACAGTACAACAAGTACGCCGCACCCGCAAACTTAGGTCAGTCCTCCGTTCGACTCCCAGATCATAGATCTCCCCATAAGAGGCTCTGTTTGCTGGATTTTTTATGTCGTCCGGTCAGATCGTCGCAGCATCGCTGATCGACCACGACCTACACGATTCTAGGAACATATCCTTCGCCATCGGTTGATCGACAAGCGACATCTCATTCAGGGGCGGGAGTCGAGCGTCTTACAGAGTTTATCCAGCCCCTCGGTCGTGCGGTCCGTTTTTCCCGTCAAATTCATGACCTCAACTTTGAAAGGCCCAGTGAAATGTTTGTGGAGAAGAAGCAACTCATGTGTGGGCTCGTACAGCTTCTCCGGAATGGCCATTCGCAATTGTTCCTTTGCCCTTTCGTCCTGCCCCAGGACGTGTAAAGCAACAGCATAACGGAAGTTCAGCTCCGCATCGTCGAGAGTTGCGAGCGCCCGCTCCAGCAAGGCGGCCGCTTTCGTGAAGTTGCCCTTCTCTTCCTCGTCGTCCTTTGCAGGCTTCTGCATGAGGATGTACGCCAGCGTATCCGCTGTGCCGGCCGCCGACCTCGCCAGACCAGCCCTGTCTTTGGTCTCCTCGTAATAATTCATCGCGGCAAGGGCCGCAGCTTCGGCTTGTCCATCGGCGATCTGTCCGTAAGTCGCCAGAGTCCATGCCTTCTCGTTGTCGAGAAAAGCCATCCGCTCCGATTTGTCACTCTTATTGAGACCCGACTTCTCATAGACGTCCCTGGCGAAAACGTTCTTGGCCAAAAGGGATTTGAGCCTATCGTTTTGACTGATCTCGTTCCGAGGATACTTCTTCTCAAGAGCCATGATTTGATCAAAGCCCCATCCCTTGGCTTGCCACCATGGCGCATCGGCAAAAATTGGAACATTGTCGTCGCGAAACTTCATACGCTTGAATGATGCGCCCGTGATGTCGGCGCCGGAAAAATCCGCTTGTCCACACAGGTAGACGCCATCGAAGTTCGCCTGATAAAGTCTTGTTTTCTTGAAACTGATGTTGTCAAGGACGGCGCCACTGAATGAGGCAGAAGCAAGCGTGGCTTCGTCGAAAACCACATTTCTCAGTTTCGACTCCTTGAATTGAGCACCTGCGGCCGCGATTCCGTGCAGATCTTTACTTGCCTTCTCCACAAGCCTTAGGCCTTGTACTTCCAGTTTCTGGTGATACGTCGTCAGCCATCGTATGTCTTCTGCCTTCGTTGCATCCGGTGTTCCCTTGTCGTCGATTTCCTGCACGACCGACTGGGATTTTATTGGGACGTATAGCTTCTCGTAGGCAGACGAGCTGGCCAGGGCAATTACACCGATGACGAGGGCAGCGGTGACCGCCACGCCCAGCTTTATGAAATTCCACCGGCTGCTCGCATTGATGAAATCGGTTTCCCATTGCTTGAGATTGCCGTATTCGCGGAACCGACGGATCAGACGCCAGTCGAGCAGGGCTCCGCTTGAACGGTTGCTGCCGATCCAGCTCAAGGCCAGATCGCTCAGGTTCTGGCGCTTGTCGATTTCCTTGGCGAGCCAATGCCATCGGCGCGTCAAAGCGAGATAGGCGAGCGAGAGCTCCTCGCCCTCCCCCGCAGGTCTTTCGACGAGAATGCCGGCATTCTTCAATCCATCAAGCAGCTCGTGGACTCCCTTGCCGAACTTATTGAGCTCTTCGCGGCGCGTCGGCTTCGAACTGATCTCCTCATCGTGTTCCGGAAAATTGAGGAGGCCCAGCAAGACGCGCCGTACGAGGTCAGTCTCCTTGGTGGATAGCCGCTGAACGAAATCATCCCCCCGTTTGGCGGCCTCGTCGACCACGGCCGGATCGAACGGTTCGAGCTGATTGTCGGGCCGATCCTTGTATGTCGGATCCCGCTGCGAGGTGACCACCCCTGAATCGGCACCATTGGATTCAGCTTGCGCAAAACTGCCTGGATGGGGTTTCGTGAATGCGCTGGCGACCCAATAGTCGATCAGTCCCTGGGCCTCCCTCCGGTCGACCAGCGTATCGAGCACGGCGCCAGTCGCGATCGCGCGAGAGATGAACTCCTCGATCTGCTTCGCCCCCGATTCAGTCAGCGATCCGGTGCGTTCGTTGATCGGCAGATTGTCGAACAGGTACTCGTGCGCATGCCGCAGCGCGTCCATCGAAAGATATGGTTCGTGATGCTGATTGGCGGCCATCATGACGTCAATGCTCCAAGCAGGCGATTGAGCGACGGCGCCAATTGCACGATCTTCTCCGACATCAGCTTGACCGATTCATCGAGACGATAGAACCGATCGTCGCAAGAGCCGGAAAAGGCGAGCAGCGCGATCTTACCTTGCTCCCGTTCGATCGCATCCGGCCGCGCGTTTGGCGTTGCCACGATCCACTTGTCGAGGCGCTCCAGCAACCGTTTCGACCAGAGCTCTTCCGGATACATCGCGCACAGCGCGCGCAGCCGTTTCTCGAAAAGAGGCCACTGAAAGATCTTCCCCTGCGGCTGATGCCGGATCGAATTCATCGCGCCATCGACTTCGGTACTGACAGCTTGCCAGGCGAAGTGCTCCTTGATCAGGCCCGCAACGGAAACGCGAATCGTACCCACCGCGGCGGCACCGCTCGCCAGGTCTTTCGCTTCCGACGGGGCCGGGTCCGACACGCTAACCACCTCGTCGATCATAGTCATCAGGGCGAGAAGTCCGAGCTTTCCGGCCGATTCCGCCAAGGAACGGTTGATCTGCGGGGCCGCCGTCGTAACCGCCGATCGCAGCGTGGTGTAAACTTGACCGCGATCGTTCATGCTTGCAGCGGGGTCCGCGACTTCGCGCATTTCATCGCTGCGCGCCTTGAGCGCGTTGATCCAGCCCATCTCCACCTGATCGGTATCGAGTCCGCGGATCTTCTCCTCGGCATCCTGGGCATAATCGTGAATCTCTTCCGCGAAACGCTCCAGCGCCGAGTTGGCCCTGAGATCGGTCGCGGGCGAACTGAGCGCCAGCTCGATCGCCTCCAGCTTGAACTGGAGATTGTGCAGAATGTTGTGAAGCGCCTTGTATTGTTCGACGACATGAACCTGTTGCAGGATGATCAGCACGTCGCCACGATAGCTGCAGGCGATCGCGTTTGCCGGCGCGTTCGTCTTGACCAAGGCCGACAACACCTCAAGCGCTCGCGCGGCCTTGTAGATCATTCCGCCAATATCGGGAGGATTCAGCACGCCCGGCGCGTACCTCTTGCACAGCTCCCGCAGGTCGTTATTCGCCGGGCGCGCTCTCAGGGTCGCATTCAGGAGCGCTTCCATCGGACCGCTCCCCTGCTGATTGGCCCAAGTCAGAAGATATGTGACGATGGTCTCGAACGGCTGGCCCGGATTGGTCACCTGGTCCAGCTCGAGACCCAGTGAGTATTTTACGATCGTTCCGAGCGCGTTATCCGCGGCGGAGAACTCCTTTACGTAGATGGGTATGAGCTCTTTGACCCGATCGTCGTCGAGAACCGTCTGCACCGTCGGCATCTGCTGAACCGACAGCACAGGATCGAGAACTGCGAAGAACTTCACGGGACAGGCATAGACGACACCGCCAATGGTGTGATCTTCGTCACCCAACGCGAACCGCATCAGACCAACCACGACGTCCCGCATCAGCACCGGACCACCGGACAGCCCCCGGGCGTCGCCGCCGATCCCGCCAGCCAGTTGTTTGCTGTAAAGTTGAATCGCCGGCCCGCCGAACAATTCGCCGGCATGATTGGTCACATCACCACTGACCGTCAGTCCATCCGCCGGCTGCATGTTTGCGTAGCCGTAGGTCTCCCACTCGCCGCCCGAACGGTGCAGCTCGCGTAGCGCCAGCGGCGTATGTGTCTCGGAGGGCGGCGCGACCTCGCAGCGGAGCAGCATGCAGTCGGCAATCCGATCCCCCTTCACTGGCGTGGCCGCGGTCTCGTGGTCGGGAAACGTCAATTTGATGTCCTGGAAGAAAACAGCCTCTTCCTGGTTGCGATCGGCGACGTTGTGCAGAGCCGTCGCCACAAGGTCATGCGCGACGAGAAAAGCCGTTCCACGCACCAGGCCCGCTGGACTCCTCGCGGTCACTTGGGCGATCACCGCGCGCGTGCTTTCATCCATTCCGCCTTCCCGCAATACGTGTCACAACATGCCCGCACGTTGAAAAAACTCGCTGTCCCGATCGTCTATGACGTCGGCGCCGCGCACAATTTTGCTTCGGCAACCTTGCCGTTATCGTCGATGTCGAGTTGGACATAGGTCGGCCGGAACAGCGTCCATTCCGAGAAGTCGCCAGCCTTCAACTTCTGAACGAAGCGATCCAGCTGCTTGAGCGCGTCGGGCTCCGGCAGCGTCAGGATCTCATTCGGAAAGCGCAGCACGTCGGCCCATGTGCCCGAATTGAAATACCAGCGCCCATCGTCAAGGCTGACGCGCTTCGCCTGGTGGGTATGGCCGAACACCACATAGCGAAAGCCACCCTTCACGAGCTCGCTTGCACCATCCAGATATTCCTTTGCCGTCTCCCTGGTTTCGTCGAAGCTGTCTTCCTTCTGCAGTCCTCGAATCGCGGTCAGCAGCGCCCGCATGCGTTTATCGGCGGCACTCGAGCCGAAGGTCAGATTGAAAAATCCCAGCGCAGTGTCGAAAGTTTCACTGGCGCTGACATCCGTTCCCATTCCCGGCCGCGCGCCCCGGGAATCGCCATCGAGCTGGCGGAGAAAGTCCGCTCCCGCGCCGTCCAGCGACTCGCCGATCGCAGTCTTCAGCGCGGCGTCGTTGTCCGCGCCCGCAAGCATCGACTGCGCCGAGCCCGAGCCGGGAGCCACCGTGGCTCTGATGTCCTGGCCGAACGGTTTCTTGTTCGCGACGACGTCCGCTTTAATGTCGCCGCCGAACTTCGGAAGAAGGGGACCCTCGAGCCCATGACTCCGGGTCCAGTACCAAAAGCGCGCCAACTCGCCAAACCGCTTTCGATAGCCTGGCTCGAGGGCAAGCAGGATCGGCACCACGGCGGAATCTTCCGGCTTGAGCAGGTCCACGAACGCGTAGTCACGCTTGATCTTGTTGATGACCGACGTGACCATCTGGCTGCCGGGCGGCGGAACGAACTGATACTGCTTGGGCACTTCCTGCCGGCGGGACATCAGGGATCGGACCCGGCGCAAGGCGTCGAGGTCGACCTGATTCCAGGCATCGTATCGATTGCCATGTTCGATCAGTGCGTCGCCAATCACATAGGCTTCGCCGTCATGGATGAATTCGAAATCGTGCCCGGACTTGACGCCCAGCGCTTTGCGCAGTTCGGCGCGCACAGGAGGAAGGCTCAGCTCGATGTCGTGGTTGCCGAGGAGAATGGTCAGTCGACCTCCCACATCCAGAAAGCGGTTGAGCGCCGCGAAGACGCCCGGATCCCTCTCGACAATGGCTTTGAACTTGCTGACCGCCTGGCCGGGATCGGCAGTGAAGGGCGCCCAGCTGTCGGCCTGCTCTCCATCGAGCTCAGCGAGAAAGTCGACCGTATCGCCGTTCAGAACGAGTTCGCTTGGGCCCTTCGCGGCAATCTCCCGTGCCAAGTCCTCGACGAAGCGAACGATCTGGTCGGCACGGGTGCACAAGCGAAAGCCGCGCTTCCCTGGGTCGGGCGGAACCGGATACGTGCCTCCCAAATGCAGATCGGAAATAATATGAACTCGGCGCATTCGAAATCTCGCTGCATGCATTCCGAGGGGAAATAAGACTGGATTGTGCGACCTTAGGTAGTTGTCGTCAACCTCTTCCATGAATCTGCTGATCAGATGAAATCGGCCAATGCGACGGATAGCGACGGCCGGCGCTGGCTGGGGCGGGAGGGATCGAACCTCCGAATGGCGGAATCAAAATCCGCTTGATTGTTCAATGAATTCAATGGGCATTTGGAAAAAATGACCGAAATGCCGTCTAGCAAACTCATAGCTTGCCGGCCGTGTCCAAACAAAAACCCGCACGGAGACCGCCTTACGCATCACCGGGCGCCGCGCCTCTTCATCGACCACTGGTCTCCAGGTTCTCTGTGGAGCAAGCACCTCGGATCGCGGTCGCGGTCGGCCGCAAGGGTAAGCATCTTACCGAACGCCTCGCTTTGAAAGCGAATAGCAGTCGCGCTCATCTGCCCTTCCCAGCGCATTTGTTGCCCGTCTCAAACAAAATTTGGAATGGCAAAGCCCTTCCATTTCGCTTCTCCTGCCGATGGAAAATGACTGGCACGTCCAGAACCGACAGGAGCTATTCGTGGCCGAACGCTTTTCTTTGCCCTCGCTGTCCCGACGCCGCCTGTTGATCACAACGTTTGCGCTGCGAGCCGCCGCGCTGCTGGCCTTGGCAGACATTACTGCCGCTCAAAGCGCAGGCGCTCCCCCGAACGGCGGCGACATCATCTTCCTCATCGACTCGCTTGGCGGCACCTGGATTCCGAACAACAGCGCGATCTCCAGCTTCCAGGGCCACATCTGGGGCCATGTGACCGACAAGCTCGTCTATGTCGATGCTGACGGCAAGGTCAGCCCCTGGATCGCCGAGAGCTGGGAACAGAGCAACGACGCCACACAGTTCACCCTGCACCTCAGGAAGGGTGTGACCTTCTCCGACGGCACGCCGCTTGACGCATCGGCCGTGGTCGCCAATCTCGACATCTGGTACGCCGGCCGGCGTAACGAGGGCATCAATCCGATTGGCCTCTTCCCGAAAACTTACGATCGCGCCGAGGCGGTCGACGCAACCACGGTGAAGGTTGTCTTCAAGGCGCCGACGCTCGGGTTTATCCCGACTCTCGGCTATCACGGCTCGATCCTCATCTCCCCGAAAACGATCGCGCAGCCCGCCGCCCAGCAGGCTGATCTGGCCAAGACATCAGGCAGCGGGCCGTATGTGGTCGCCTCCTGGAAGGAGGGCGACTTCGTCAAGCTGGTCAAGCGCAAGGACTACAATTGGGGCCCTGCCGCCGTCGGGCACACAGGCCCGGCCTATCTCGATTCGATCACCTACAAGATCGTGTCCGAACCATCGTTGCGGGTCGCCGCCGTCCAGTCCGGCCAGGCCGATGTCGCCTACAGCCCCTCACCGCAGGAATTGAAATCGCTCAAGGAGGCGGGGTTCACCACTGCAACCCCGCGCTATCTCGGCTTCGTCAACGGGCTTGCGGTCAACACCAAGCTGGAGCCGTATAACGATGTCAGGGTGCGCCAGGCGCTCCAGGCCGCGATTGACCGGAAGGAGATCATCGACACCGTCTATACGCCGGACTGGAAGCTGGCGACGTCCTTCATCCAGAGCAACGTGCCCGGTGCGACCGACCACAGCGACCTCCTGACCTACAACCCAGGCAAAGCCGGAAAGCTTCTCGACGAAGCGGGCTGGGTCAAGGGAGCCAATGGCATCCGCACCAAGGACGGCAAGCAGCTGTCGCTCACGCTTCACTCCAACCCCTACCTCGCGACGGCGAAGTCGATCGACGAACTCATCGCCCAGCAACTCGCCAAGATCGGCTGGAAGGTCACTATCCGCACCTATGATGTCGTGACGTTCGGCGAGAAGGTCAGGTTCGGCGGCCCTGCTGTGCCGGCCTACGAGGTGACCCGTAGCTTCATCGATGCCGGAACGGTCGCCAGCATCCTCACCGATGCCAACAATGGCGAGAACTGGTTCAATCTCGGCGACAGCGACAAGAAGCTCAACGATCTGCGAGACAAAATCGCCGGCGCTGCCTCTCTCGACGTTCGCAATCCGCTGCTCGACGAGTTGCAGACCTACGTGCTCGAACAGGGTTACTTCATCCCGCGCACGCAGATCGTCCAACGGATCTACGTGCAGTCCCCACGGCTCAGGGGCGAGATCTACAACGGCATTGCTTATGCCAGCTACTACACGGCCACGAAGGGCGAGTGAGGCGCCATGCGAGCGAATAGCGCGACGAGGGAGCCGGCATGAGCAACGCTTACCTCGCCTATGCCGCAAAGCGCCTGGCGCAGGCCTTCATCGTGATCCTGCTAGCCTACGTCTTCACTTTTGTCGTCGTCAGCATCCTGCCGGGTGATCCTATCACCAACGTGCTGCGTGACCCGCAGAATGGATTTACCGAGGACCAGATCAAGCAAATCATCGCCGCCCAGGGCCTGGACCAGCCGATCCCGGTTCAGCTCTGGACGTCGCTGTCCCACTTCGTCACAGGCGACCTCGGCCTGTCCATGCGGTCCAACCGACCGGTAACAACCCTGATCGCAGAGGTTCTGCCCTCGACGCTGATCCTCGCCTCCGCGGCTTTCGCCATCGCGCTGCTGCTGGCGCTAACGATCGCCTATGGTACGCAATTTCTTCCGAAACGATTTGGCCAGGGTTTGCTGCGCGGCTTCCCGTCGTTGTTCCTGTCGGTGCCCAATTTCGTTATCGGCCTGGTGCTGATCCACGTGTTCGGCTTCCAGCTTGGCCTGTTCCGCGTGATCGCGCCCGACAGCTTCTGGGCCACCTTCTTCGCCGCGGTCGCGCTGAGCATCCCCGTCTCCGCCCGGATCGCCGAGGTGCTGATCGCGAACCTCGACAAGGAGGCCGAGCAGGAATACGCGGCGGTCGCGCGCGGCCGTGGACTGACGCAAACGCGCCTGTTTTCAAAACATCTTCTCAAGCCGTCTTCGCTTCCCGTCGTCACCGTCATTGCGCTCGCCATCGGCGAGTTGCTCGGCGGCTCGCTGATCACCGAGACGGTGTTCGGCCGCACCGGCATCGGCAGCCTGGTGCAGCGCTCGGTGAGCACGCAGGATTTGCCGGTGCTGCAAGCAGTCGTCTCGCTTGCGGCCGTCGTGTTCGTGCTCGTCAATTTGATCGCCGACCTCATCTACCCGCTGCTCGACCCGCGCGTGAAGCTGATCGGCGGCCGCGGGCGCCGCCCGACCACCACGGACGATAGCGCCACTGCAACAACCGCGGCGGTGACATCATGACTCTCGCCTCCTTCTCCTCTGCCTCGCGCGTCACCGCGATCGGCCGACTGACAGCTTTTCGCGTGCCGCCGACCGTCGCGCTTTCCTTCGCGGTCATCGCGATCGTGATTGCCTGGTCGCTGGCGCCGGGCCTGTTCACGAATCATAGCCCGATCGCCGGTGTTCCCGCCGAGAAACTGCTCAGTCCCAGCGCCGCACACTGGTTCGGCACCGATCACCTCGGCCGAGACCTCTATACCCGCGTCGTCTACGGCACCGCGTCCTCGGTGGCGAGCGCGCTCATCGCCGTCGTCATCGCCACTGTTGCCGGCGGCCTGATCGGCCTGCTCGCAGGTTTCCTCGGCGGCTGGGTCGATATCGTGCTCGCTCGCCTGGTCGACGTGCTGCTGGCGATCCCGAACTTCCTGCTGGCAGTCATCGTCGTCACCGCGATCGGTTTCGACACGACGAACGCCGCCATCGCGACCGGCGTCTCGGCGGTGGCCGTGTTTGCGCGGGTGATGCGTTCGGAAGTGATCAAGACCCGGCAGGCAATCTTCGTCGAGGCGGCATTCCTGATGGGCGGCTCGCGCTGGCACATCCTGCTGCGGCACGTGCTGCCGAATGCATCGCGCTCGGTGCTCCCGCTCGCCGTGCTGCAGTTCGGCCTGTCGATCCTGGTGATCGCGAGCCTCGCCTTTCTCGGCTATGGCGATCCGCCGCCCGCTTCCGACTGGGGCCTGCTGATCTCGATCGGCAAGGACTACCTCAAATGGCCGTGGCTGGTATACGCGCCCGCGTTCGTCACGATCGCGACCGTCCTCTCCGTGAACAGGATCAGCCGATGGCTGCGCAAGACAGATTGACCGCCACTCTCACCCACGCCGAGATCAACGCCCCGACTCCGCTGCGCCCGCTTCCGCTGCTCCGGGTCGACGGTCTGTCGGTCTCCTACGGGCCGCACGAGGTCGTGACCAATGTCGGGTTTGAACTCGGCCGCGGAGAGAGCCTCGCCCTCATCGGGGAGTCCGGCTCGGGCAAGTCGACGATCGCTCGCGCAGTTCTGCGGCTGCTCCCCAGCGGCGGGCGCGCCACCGGCCGTGTTGCCTTCGAGGGTCAGGACGTGCTGGGGATGTCCGAGCGCGGCTTCCGTCCGCTGCGGGGGCGAGCCATTGGCTTCGTCCCGCAGGATCCCGCCAACTCCCTCAACCCGGTCCGAACGATCGGAGCACAGGCACAGGAGGCGGCCGCACTGCTCGACGAGCCCGGCAGGGCGATCCGCAAGCGGCTCATCCTGGAGACGTTCGCCGAGGTCGGGCTCGACAATCCTCAGAGAGTCTACGACTCCTATCCGCACCAGCTGTCTGGGGGCATGCTCCAACGTGTGCTGATCGGCCTCGCGATCCTGCCGCGGCCGGCACTGCTGGTTGCCGACGAGCCGACCTCCGCGCTCGACGTCACGATTCAGAAACGCATCCTCGACCTGCTCACGCGGCTGCAGCACGATCTCAAGATCAGTCTGCTGCTCATTACGCACGATCTTGCGATCGCGGCCGAACGCGCGAACTCGCTCGTGGTGCTCAAGGACGGCGTCATCCAGGAGGCCGGCCGAACCGCTGCCGTCTTCTCCTCGCCGGCGTCGGCCTACGCGAGAAAGCTGCGCGCCGACGTTCCGGCCCTCAATCCTGACCGCTACGCCGCGCTGCGCGACGTGGGCTTCCGAACCCTCAAGACCGGCGACGCTGCGACACCAAAGATCGAGGTCAGCGCCGTCACGAAGACCTTCACCGTCGACGGCACGACGCTGACGGCTACCAGCGATTTGTCGTTCACCGTTCCTGCCGGCACCACGCACGCGCTGGTCGGCGAGTCCGGCTCGGGCAAGACGACGGCGGTCCGGCTGCTGCTTGGGCTCGAGCAACCCGACATCGGGACCATCTCGGTCGCAGGCGAGCAGATCACCGGGCGCTCGCCCGAGGCACTGCGCTCGGCGTGGCGTCATCTTCAGCTGGTCTACCAGAACCCGTTCACCTCGCTCGATCCGACCTGGACAGTCGAGCAGCTGGTGCGCGAGCCGCTCGACCGGTTCAAGATCGGAACACGTAGGGAGCGCGACGCGCGGGTTCGCGAGGCTCTAGCCGATGTCGGGCTCGGCGAGCACCTGCTCTCCCGCAAGCCGGCGGCCTTGTCAGGCGGCCAGCGCCAACGCGTCGCCATCGCACGGTCGTTGGTCCTCAAGCCTGATGTGATCGTGCTCGACGAGCCCACCTCCGCACTAGACGTCAGCGTCCAGGCCGGCATCGTCGAAGTATTGCTCACGCTACAGGCCAGTCTGGGCCTGACCTATGTGTTCGTCTCGCACGACCTCGCGCTGGTGCGCCAGCTCGCCCACACCGTCTCGGTGATGCACCGTGGACGCATCGTCGAGCATGGGACCGCCGCCGACATCTTCGACAATCCGCAGCAGCCCTATACGAAGTCGCTGCTGGCCTCGATCCCATCAGGAGTCGCCGACCCTGCAAACCCGCCGCACGCGCGTCCCCGGCTGATGGCCGCTGCGGAATAACCGCAAACGGCGCTCGCCTGCTCAGTTGTCGTTATCAAGGGCAAGCACGGCAAAACTCGCAAGCCAGTGCTCGCCCATATAATGCTCGGCGATATGCGGAAGGCCCGCGGCCAGGTGCTCGCGCGCGGCTTCGTGAGCAATGGCGCGCCGTTCGTCGTTCGCCGGCAAGGCGTCACCGAGCGAGCGCCAGCACCAGGCCCGGCTGAGATTAAGCCCGTCGAGATGGGCGATCTTGCCGTCCGTGCGATCCGTGACCGTCGCGGGCTTGAACAGCGTTGCCGGCTGCTCTTCGACGAGCCGCGGCAGGAACCGATCGAACCAGGGCAGGAACGCGTCCTGAGGCAACAGCCGCCGCATGCACTCGGCCTCGATCAGGGCCGACGACTGGAAATCATCGCCGCTGGGCTCACCCCAGGCCGGGCAGTCGCTGTCCTCGCCATACCAACGCTGACCAGTCTCGCGAAGCAGCCTGCCAAGCTCTTCATCCCCTGTGAGGCCGGCGTAGTCCGCCGCCATTCGCAAACCGAATGCCGTATTGAAATGCGTGCCGACGCGTACGGGATATGTCGCACGCGGCAGGAAGTCGCGAAAGCGTTGCACGATGACCTCAGTCAGCGGCGTGAGATTGCGGCCCCAACGGTCGTCGGATTGCAACGCCAACTCGGTCGCGAGCTTCAACAGCCAGGCCCAGCCATAGGGCCGTTTGAAGCCACGTGCAGTCGGATGAGCGAAATAAGCACGTTCGGCATCGACCTTGTCGGCAACGAACTGCGTGTCGAACAGCGTGCGGATGTCGGAGGCCGCCGCAAAATTCGGATAGCGGCGCAGCAGTCGCGCCAGCATCCAGTAGCTGTGGACGCAGGAGTGCCAATCATAGCTGCCGTAGAAAATCGGGTGCAGCTCGCTCGGCGTGCGGGCATCCGCCGGCTGAGCCAGCGCGTGGTCCACGTTGTTGGGATATTCACGCCCGACATGGCCGAGCGCGATGCGTGCGAAATGCTGGGCATAGTCGAGGGTGAGATGGGAAGTGGTCACGGCTTGGCCTCTTTAGTGTTACGGCTGATCAAGGTCTCGATCAGGCGCGGCAGAGGTAGATCGGAAATTGCGTCGCGGCGAAGTATAGGGCCATGCGCGGCGAGGCGGCAGCGCCCAGCGCCGACCAGACCAGGCCCACATTGCGATTGCCGAGGATAAGGCCGACGGTCAGGCGCTGGCCCAAATTGCCCGGCAGCAGCGCGGCACCCGCCGCTTGAAGGGCGATATTGCAGGCAAAGGCGAGCCCGAGGCACAGCGTAGCGGCTTGCAGATCGGCGGCGATCTGCGCGCGGATACCGGCCATGGTCGCAACGGCAAAGACGAGGAGCGCCGTGACAACGATCCCGTCGACCACCTCGCCATGGGCCGCCAGCATCGAGGCCGCATGCCGCCGGACCAGGAACGCCACGCCCTCGGCGCTGCCGATCAGCAGCGTCAGACGCAGCGCAAGCTCGAGCGCGCTGATCTCCAGTCCTCCGAACCAGCCCGCAAGCAGCGGCACGGTGACCGGCGCCAGCACCATCGACAACACCGTCACCACGAGCGGCACCGCGCCGTCGAGCCCGAGCATGCGTGCCACCGCCGCCGTTCCGCTCGACGGCGGCGCCGAGACGGCAAGCACAGCCGCAAGTGCAATCTCCGGACCGAGGTTCAAGGCGCGTCCGGCAACACCGATCAGCAGCGGACAGGCCACCATGACGATCGCGGGAAGCAGCACGGACAGCGACGGCCGCCGCAGCGTGGCAATGATAGCCTGGCTATCGATCCGCAACAGCGTTCCGAGAACGATCAAGAAGATCGTGGCCGGCATCAGAGGTCGCGCCAGATCCGCGAGAACGGGAAACGCGAGCCCCATCAGGACTCCGAGCGCCAACAATGTCGGTCCGCGCGGGATGAGGCGCAGAAGTGAGGGTCGCATACGCCCGATCCAGTCATGTCGTCCTCGCCAAAGGACCACACCTGGCACCATTCTTGAAATCGATTATTATCATATCTATCATTGCTCAAATGAATTTAGCTTCCATCGACCTCAACCTCCTGGTGGCCTTCGAGGCCCTGATGGAGGAACGCCATGTGACCCGCGCCGGAGAGCGCATCGGCCTGGCGCAACCATCGATGAGCAGCGTGTTGACGCGGCTGCGCGCGCTGTTTGGCGATGAGCTTTTCGTGCGCTCGGCCTCCGGCATGCAACCGACGGCCAAGGCGCTGGCGCTGGCCCAGCCGATCAGCGACGCACTGGCACAGATCAGGGGTGTGCTCGCGCCCACATCAGCATTCAATCCGGCGACAGTCAGCCGCCGCCTGTCGATTGCCGCGACCGATTATGGCGACCTCGTCGTGGTGCCGCTACTGGTCGAGGCGCTACGACGGGAGGCTCCGGGGATCGATCTCCTGGTGCGTCCCATCATTGATCCGACCGCGAGTGTCGTGAGCCTCGAGCGCGGCGATGTCGACGTATTGATCGGCGGCCACCTTCCCGCTTCCCAGCGCATCACCCGATACACGCTGTTTTCGGAGAAGTTCGTCTGCATTCGCGACGCCAGGCGCGCCAAAGGGAAACAGCTCACGAAGGACGACTACGCGCGTCTTCCGCATGTGCTGTTCTCATCCGCCGGCGGTGACGGGCTGCCCGGCGCAATCGACACGATGCTGAGCCGGCATGGACGCAAACGCAGAACCGCGATCACGCTCGCCCATGTCGTCGCGGTGCCGTTTGCAGTCGCTGGAACCGATCTGATTGCGACCATGGCGGAGCGCATCGCGCGCCGCTTCGCGACCGCCGCCGGCGTATCCGTCATTCCGGTTCCCTACGATGTCGAAGCGTTCAATATCGACCTGCTCCATACCCGCCGCGCCATGGCCGATCCGGCGCTGCGCTGGTTCATCGAATTGGTCAGTCGTATTTGCAAGGAATTTTGACAAGATCGTTCCAGCAGATGTCGATTCGACGGAGCGTCATCACTCTTGATCTGATGAAGAATAGAATATTGCACTTGTCTGACTATCAACGCATTTGAGCGCTAGAACTTCCCCTATCCTGCGACGTTGGCTGAGCGATCAGAACGGGGGCGGCACGATGGGTCCGGAGGGGCGGCACGCGATCGTCATCGGCGGAGGCGCTAGCGGCGTTCTTCTCGCCTTTCAGCTGCTGAAGACCAATCCATCCGATCTCCGCGTGACCTTGATCGAGAAGAGGCCCGAGATCGGACGCGGACTTGCCTATCATGCAGGCAATCCCGAACATCTCCTCAATGTGCGCGTGACGAATATGAGCGCGCTGCCCGACGATCCCGAGCATTTCTGGAACTGGCTGTGCGCGCAGCCCGCCGGACCGTTGTGTCCGGATCCCTATTGCTTCGTTCCACGGCATGCCTACGGGGACTATCTCGCCGATCTGATCGCGCCGCTGAGATCGCGCGATGGGACACAAGGCCTGACCGTCGTGCGCGGCGAATGCGCGGCCATCCGCGAAAATCCGTCCGACGTCGCAGTCACCCTTGCAGACGGAACATGCATCACCGGGAGCACGGCCATTCTCGCGACCGGCCATGACGCCGCGGCCCCGCTGCTGGCTGGCCATGCCGAGCCCTGGGCCTCACCGGCCGATGCCGGTATCGACACGAACGCCACCGTGCTCATCCTCGGCACCGGTCTCTCGATGGTGGACTATGTGCTGTCGCTGCTCCGCTACGGACATCAGGGGCGGATCGTCGCGATGTCGCGGCGCGGCCTGCTGCCGAGAGCGCATCGGCGCGTCGATCCGATGCGCTTTGCCGAGAGCGAGATTCCGTTCGGCGCCGAGATCGGGCCCCTGCTGCGCTGGTTTCGCCGCCGCATCGAGTTGCACGTCGCCGCGGGCGGCGATTGGCGCGGCGCCATCGATGCGATCAGGCCTTTCACCCAGCGGCTCTGGCAGGAGCTGCCGTTGAGCTCCAGGCGCCGTTTCCTGGAACACGCCCGCGCCTGGTGGGATGTCCATCGCCACCGCACCGCGCCGGAGGTCGAGGCCCGCATCGGAGAGGCCCTTGCGGTGGGGCGGCTGACGGTCATCGCCGGCAAGCTCGCCACCGTCACGCCGGACGCTGGCGGTGCTCTCGTTCGCTATCGGCGGCGCGGCCAAGCCGAGACGTCCGAACTGCAGGTCGGAGCCATCATCGACTGCACCGGTATCGTCCGCGATCCCGGCGCCAGCACCAACCCGGCCGTGCGCAGCCTGCTCGACGAGGGCCGTGCCCGCATCGATCCGCTGCGGATCGGCATCGACGTCACGCCCGACTGCGCGATCGTCAATCGCAATGGATCTCCCTCTCGCCGCCTGTACGCGGTCGGACCGCTCACGCGGGCGGCGTTCTGGGAGATCATCGCCGTTCCGGACATCCGGCAGCAATGTGCGGAGCTGGCTACGCGCCTCCGGGGCCGTGATTCCTAGTTAAACAAATCCGGCTCGGCTGCGGTGATCCAGTCCCACAGCGGCTGGAAGCTGAAATAGCCGCCCTTGTGCGTGCCGACTTGCCGCGAAGTCAGGCTGGCGACCTCATGCGGAATCGGCTTTGGCGTACCGGCGGCTTCAGCAAGCAACTGGGCGCGCGCGGCATTGTCCATCGCGATGTACCACCACGCCGCCGCCTCGATGGTCGGTCCGACCGTGAGCAGGCCGTGGTTCTGCAAGATGGCGGCCTTCTTCGATCCCAGCGCCTGCGCGATCTTGCGGCCCTCCTCCGCCTCCAGCACGACACCGGAGAAGGGATCGAACAGCACGTGATCCTCGTAGAAAGCGCAGGAATCCTGCGTCAGCGGATCGAGCAGGCGTCCCAGCGCGGACCAGGCCTTGCCATAAGTCGAATGGGTATGTGCGGCCGCAATCACCTCCGGATGCGCCGCGTGGATCGCCGAGTGAATGACGAAGCCGGCCTGGTTGATCGGCTTGTCGCCAATGAGGATGTTGCCGTCGTGATCGACGAGCTGAAGATCTGAGACCTTGATCTGGCTGAAATGCTTCGACAGCGGGTTGATCCAGAACCGTTCGGAAAACTCCGGGTCGCGCACGGTGACATGGCCCGCGAGACCCTGATCGAAGCCGTAGCGCGAAAACAGCCGGAACGTCGCAGCAAGCCGCTGCTTGCGGTGCAGCCGCTCCTCCTCGAACGTCGCGGCCGGTGTGCGCTCGACCAGGGAATACTTTTTGGGCTTCTCGACGACCTTGTTCATTGTTGCGGCTCCTTTTTAGTATTCGAGATTCCTGTCGAAGACGTCGGCCAGCGCCGCGCCATGCGCGTAGGCGTCGAGGTTGACCAGCGTCTTGTCGGCCAGCCGCTTCGCATCCTCGCCACCCGTCCATGACACGTGCGGGGTCAGGACGACCTTGGGATGGTCATAGATTGGATCGCCTTCCGGCGGCGGCTCGGGGTCGGTGACATCGAGCGTCGCGCCGGCAATCCGTCCCTCGTCGAGCGCCTGCAACAGGGCGCCCTGATCGACGATCCTTCCACGCGCGACATTGATCAGGTGAAGCGATGGCTTGGCGCGTGCCAGCACGTCGGCGTTGATCAGACGCGCCGTCTTCGTCGTTGCCGGCAAAGCGAGAACGAGATGATCGGAGACCTCGACCAGCTGCTCGATACTGTCGACAGGCTGGATGCCCGGAAGGACATATGGCCAGGCCGAGCGTCGCAGAACCCTGATGCTGACGCCGAACGGTTTGACCCGTTCGACGACGGCGCGGCCGATGGCGCCGAAGCCCGCAATGCCGATCGTCTTGCCGCTGAGCGAGCCCAGCGGGGTGATCCTCCATTGCTCACGATTGCGCGGCCGGATGTCATGGATACGCTTTTCGAAGCCGAGGATCGCCGCAAGCACATATTCCGCGATCGGATCGGCCGAGATACCGCGGCCGACCGTGACCACGGGGCCATCGAGCAACCACGCCGGAAAGAAATCGACGCCCGTCGATGCGGTCTGGATCCAGCGCAGGCCGAACGGCCAGCCGGCCGGCTTCTCCGCGGGCGCACCGTGCCACCCGGCGAGCGGCCGCGTCAGCAGCACGTCCGCCTCCGGAGCGATCTCCCATAGCGCGCGATCGGCGGGATGATCAATGATCAGCGGACGCGACCAGTGATCGGCAAGCGCGGCCCGAACCTCCGGGCCAAGCTGATTGACGATGATCGGCGATCGCACGCTGGCGGATGCGCGCTGGCCTTCAATTCGGGGGGTGTTCATGTCCTGCAGCTTTACGATGACGATAACGAGGACATGCTAGGCGCTCAGCCCAAGATAGTCTTTTCAAAGATCGCCGCTATCATGCAACAACAGGACGACGCATCTCGACACGACATAATAGTTTGTCTCTCTGGACTCACTTCGTGCGGACAACGTCAGTCGACGTCGCCTTCGGCGCGGCCTCGCCGGCGCGACGGAATACGGTTTCCATCAGCCATTGCTCGTTAGGAAAGCGATCGGACCATTCGTCCCAGCCGGAATGCTTGCGGTATTGACCTAGGCGACCGGAGGCCACCACCTCGGTCTCGTCCACGGTGACACGGCGGTCGCAATCGGGTGCGACGTAGATGGCGTCGGCCTGACAATAGAGCTCGCACATGAAGCAGGTCTGGCAATCCTCGACACGCGCGAGGATCGGCAGGCCGCTTTGCCCGACGTCGAGCACATTAGCTGGACAAACCTCGATGCATGTCCCGCAATCCGTACAGCGGTCCGCGACGATGAGCTCGATCATGATGCCGCCTCGAGTTGACCGGTCTTGGCGTCCGCAGGAGCACCATCGACGGCGACCCAGACCCGGTCCAGGCCGCCACTCAGCAGACGGACTGCAAGCCCGGAATCCCGTGAAGGGAAATCCTCGCGGCGATGAAGGCCCCTGCTCTCCTTACGTGTTGCCGCCGTGGCGACGGACCAGCGCGCTGTTGCCAATAGAGCCGCCGTCTCGCGCGAGGCGATTGTGCCTGTGTCTGCGTGATCGGCCAACTCGGACCACAAGCCCTCGAGCACGTGTGCAGATGCTGCAAGTCCTTGCCCGGTGCGGAATAGATTCTTGTCGAACGGGTGCATTTCGGCGCGCACGCCGTTACGAAGCGCGGCAAGATCGACGGCCCTGGCGCCCCTGCGGGGCTCGCGCCCGGCGCGGCCAAGTGGCCGCAATCGACCCGCACTCCTCTTCGCGCCTCGCGCCAGACCCGCAGCGGCACGTCCGGCGAACACACCAGACGACAGAGCCCAGGCTGAGTTGACATTGCCGCCGCCAGAGATCGCGCCCGCAACCTTCTCGCGCGAGGCGTTGTCGCCGGCCACGAACAGTCCCGGTACCGAAGTCGTGCCATCCACATCGCGCACCCGCACCCCGCCGATGCCCCTAATGGTGCCGTCGTTGTGCAACGTCACCTCGAAGCGGTCGCGATAGGGATCGATGCCCCAGCGATCGAACACCAATGGAACGTTCGGCGAAATCGTGTGCATCCGCGCCTTGATGTCGTCGGGCAGACGGCGCAGCGAGCAGTAGACCGGACCACGCTGGAGCGCGCGCGCCAGGCGAATGGTCTGGTCGGGGCCGAAAGGAATATCGAGCTCGTGCCCGTCGGCATCGTAATAGGTCGCGAACGAATAGGCCATGCTTCGCGTCATCGTCGAATGCGCGGGTGCAATGGTGTAGGCCGCGGTGAACTCCATGCCCGACATCTCCGCGCCGGCCTCGGCCGCCATGAGATATCCGTCGCCCGTATTGGTGCGCGATCCCAGCAGATGGGACAGGAAGCTGGTCCCCCCGGCAGCAAGGATCACCGCCCCCGCTTCGATCTGATACGCTCTCCCGCCGTCCTGCCGGCGCCGGCCGCGAGCACCGCCGATCGAGCCGTCGGATCGCGCCAGAAGTTCGAGGACGGGCGAATGATCAAGGATGGTAACGCCGCGGCTCAGCACCTGTTGCCGCAACGCGCGCATATATTCGGGCCCGCGCACCGCGCGATAGTTTACCCGCCCCTCGTCATCGACGCCGAACGTGTAGTGGCGCGCCAACGTCGGCAGCGTGCGCCAGGTCTGGTCGAGGATGCGATACATCCAGTCCGCTTCACCAAGACCAAGGCCGCTCGCGATACGATTGGCGACAGCCGTATCGCGGGCCGACGGAGGATCCGGCGGGACCCACCAATGCCCCGGTCCTGCCGCGGCCGTCACGCCGCTGGTGCCGCAATAGCCCTTGTCGACCAGAACGACTTTCGCCCCCGCCTCGGCGGCAGACGTCGCGGCCCATGCGCCCGCCATCCCGCCGCCGACGACCAGCACGTCGGTCGCCAGCGACAGCTCTTCGAGCGTGGACAGCACCATGATCTCTGTCTCTGACAAAACGGCGGCTGGCCGGAACCGGAAGATGCCAGGCCATGCCCATCGACGCGATGTTTGAGCCGGACCACGGCCGCGTCAATGAAAGGCGAAACTCTTTTGGCGGCTTGCGGCGAACGAGACGCCCTGCCGTCTTCGATGTCGGGAAGACGTCTATTTCACCGTAGAACAGACTTCTCCGGAGAGGACGGCGACTGAAACGTAACGTTCTTCTATTGTCAGGTCACGTCGGACGCCCGAAAAGCGGATCGAAGCTCCTCAAGGCACAAGAACAGACTTCCTTCATCGAAGCACCATGGGAGAACGGATTTCTCGTCAAACGCGGCGAGCAGGTGCGTTTCTTTCGAAAATGGCGCAGCGACATCAGTTCACTGGACCGGCTGATTGATTTCCTGAAGTGTGCCGCAATGGCTCGTGGTGAGCCGTCGGACGAATTGGAATTCAAGAGACGTCAACATGAATGGACCGAGGCTTTTACAGGCTGCGCTCGCGCTGATCATTACGCTGGGTGGCGCGAATGGCGTGGGCGCCGAAACAACGCAGCTTCGTATCGCCCAACAATTCGGCATCGCCTATCTTCCGCTCATCGTCGCCAGCGAGAAAGGGCTGATCGAGGAAGAAGCCAAGGCACTCGGCCTTGCGTCGCCAAAGGTCGAATGGCTCCGGCTGTCCGGCGCGGCGGCCATGAACGAGGCGCTGATTTCGGGCGGCCTCGATTTCGCAACGGCCGGCATCACTCCCATGATCCTGACCTGGGACAAGACGCGGACCACCGCCAAGATCATCGGCGTCGCCGCACTGGGCTCGATGGCCAATATCCTGACCACCAACAATCCCAACATCAAGACGCTGGCCGATTTTACTGAGAAAGACCGGATCGCGCTTCCGTCGGTCAAGGTCGGCTTCCAGCCGATCGTCCTCCAGATGGCGGCGGACAAGGCGTTCGGCAAATACGACAAGCTCGACGAGCTCACCGTCAGCATGCCGCATCCGGACGCGACGGCCCAGATTCTGTCGGGCCATTCGGAAATCACGGCGCATTTCACCTCGCCGCCGTTCTCGCAGCAACAGCTGGCGAGCGGCAAGGTGCACCAGGTCCTCAACAGCTACGACGTGCTCGGCGGCCCACACACCTTCAACGTGGTCTATTCCACGACGAAGTTCGTCAACGACAATCCGAAGACGATTTTGGCGTTCGTCCGCGGTCTCGACCGCGCCAACGAATGGATCAAGGCCAATCCGACGGAAGCCGCCGCGCTTTACATCAAGGCGGAGGGATCGAAGCTTGCGCCCGACTTCGTCGAGAGCATCATTCGCGACAAGGACGTCAACTTCACGACGGCTCCCGAGGGCGCCCAGAAGTTCGCGGATTTCGAGGCCAAGGTCGGCCTGATCAAGCAGGCGCCGGCGTCATGGCGGGACCTGTTCTGGTCCGGCCTCGGAGAGAAACCGGGAAGCTGACATGAACGTCGCTCCGCGACTGACTGGACTCGTCGGCGATACGGCGTTGCCGTCGCTACTAGAGCTCGATCACGTCAGCATCAGCTATCCGACGCCGGACGGCATCCTCACTGCGGTCGAAGACGTCAGCTTCAGCATCGCGGCCGGCGAACGGCTGGTCCTGCTCGGCCCGTCAGGCTGCGGCAAGTCCACGCTGCTGCGCGCCGTCGGCGGTTTCCTCAAGCCAAGCGCCGGCGAGATCCGCATGAACGGCCGGCGGATCGGGGCGCCGGGACCAGACCGCATGACCGTGTTTCAGGAGTTCGATCAGCTGCTGCCGTGGCGCACTGTGCTCGGCAACGTCCGCTACGCCCTGGAGCGGGGAAAATCAATGCCGCGCCGAGATGCAGAGGCCATTGCACGGCGCTGGCTCGAGCGCGTCGGATTGAAGAACTTCGTCGACGCCTTTCCGCACACCTTGTCCGGCGGTATGAAACAGCGCGTCGCAATCGCGCGGGCCTTTGCGCTGGAGCCGGCGCTGCTGCTGATGGACGAACCTTTCGCAGCGCTTGACGCGCTGACGCGGCGGCAGATGCAGGACGAACTGCTCAAGCTGTGCGAGGAGACCGGAAATACCGCCCTGTTCGTGACCCATGGCATCGACGAGGCGATCCGGGTCGGAACCCGCATCCTGGCGCTGACGCCGCACCCGGGACGGCTGGCCGCCACCTTCGATGTCCCGCCGGACACCCGCGCCCGCGGCAGCTCGGGTTTCGGCGAGCTGGAGCGGCGCATCCAGGAGACCGTGTTCTCTGCTCCGGAAATCGACCATGTCTGACGTCGCGGCTCCGAAACTCGTTCGTGCACCAGCGCTGCGGCGTGCGCTCGAGGGCACACCATGGCGGCGCTTCGTCATCCTCGGCGGCTTTGCTCTCGCCTGGGAGCTCTATGCACGCTGGCTCGACAACGCGCTCCTGCTGCCGACCCTGGGCGCGACGCTGTCGGCGCTATGGTCGGCCGTCCTGTCGGGCGAGCTGCCGAACCGCGCGTTGACCTCGTTGCGGGTTCTCATCACCGGCTATGCGCTGGGCGTTGCCGTCGCGGCGGTACTGACCACCCTCGCCGCCCTGTCGCGCTGGGGCAATGAGGCTCTTGGTCTGTTGACGTCGATGTTCAACCCGCTTCCGGCCATCGCGCTGCTGCCCATCGCATTGCTGTGGTTCGGTGTGGGAACGCCGAGCCTCATCTTCGTCATCGTGCACTCCGTTCTGTGGCCGGTGGCGCTCGCCTGCTATGGCGGCTTCCTCGCGGTGCCTCCGACCCTGCGAATGGCCGGCCGCAACCTCGGCCTCTCGGGCGGCCGGTTCGTTGCGGAGATCCTGGTGCCCGCGGCCTTTCCCCAGATCCTGTCGGGCTTACGGATCGGCTGGGCGTTCGCCTGGCGTACGCTGATCGCGGCAGAGCTTGTGTTCGGCGTCAGCGCACGGTCCGGCGGGATCGGCTGGTTCATTTACACCAGCCGCGCACAGCTGGAGACGGCGAGCGTCTTTGCGGGACTGCTCACCGTGATTCTGATCGGGCTCCTCGTGGAGGGCGTGATCTTCCGGAGCTTGACGCGCATTACGGTCCAGCGCTGGGGGCAGGTGCAAACCTAGGAGGAATGCCGGCGATCCCGATCAGCCTATTGGTGAACATGCGGGAATGCGTAGCGGTCGGCCAGATAGCGGAGTATTCGTTCCGAGGAATCGATGAAGCGCCGGCCGTTGGCAACGCCTGCGTCCTCAGGCACCGGCCGGCTTTCATCGAAGACCAGAACCGGAAGCGATTGATGCTGCTCGCCCAGGATGTCGACCAGCGCCGTTCGCGGCCGCGCGAATGGCAGGCGGTGCACTTCGATCTGCGTTGCCAGCCCGGGAAACGACGCCAGCAATCCCTCGATCGCATTGCAGTGCGGGCAGACGAAGAAGCGGCCCGGCTGCTCCGGATCTTCAAATCCCGGCCTGAGCAGGAACAGGCGATCTCCACTCATGGTCGTTCTCCGGAGCCGACATGATCTTCTAGTGACCGAACAGCCGGTAGCTCCGATCAGCCGCCCGCAGGTGCCGGCTCTCCTCGACCCAGCCCACCGCTCGCCGATAGCTGCCCAGCAGGGTTGCTTCCTTCAACGCTGCCACATCGACCGCTTGCGGCGCATCGGCGAACGGCGAGACGAACAGCGCATCCTCCGGACAATAGAGTTCGCACAGGAAGCAGGTCTGGCAGTCGCCTTGACGGGCGATAATGGGGATGCCGTCGGTCTTGTCGAAGACGTTGGTCGGGCACACGCTCACGCAGATGTCGCAGGCCGTGCAACGCTCGGCATCGATGACCTCGATCATTCCGCAGCCTCCGAATATTGTGCAGACGCCAGCGGACGCGCCGATGTCCAGACGTCGTCGAGCCCGCCGCTCGTCACCAAATGGAGGTGGCGGTCGTCCTGCTCGGGGTAATCGTCACGGCGATGCATTCCCCGGCTTTCCTGGCGCGCCAGCGCGCTGCGATACATCCAGCGCGCGGTCGCGAGCATGGCGGCCGCTTCGCGTCCACGGAGCAACTCCTGCTCGTCAGGAACATCCGCATTCGACGCATCCGTCCACAATGCATCGAGCCGACCGAGCGACCCGCCCAATCGCCCGGCCTCGCGGAAATAGTTCAGCTCATAAGGAAACACTTCGTCCTGAACGCTTCGGACGAGCGCACCGCCCTGCAACGCCCGCCCATTGCTGGAGCGCAGACCGACGGTGCCGCGCCGGAAAGCCTCTCGCCCGACCGTGGTGCCTAGCTGGCGCGCAAACTCGGCGGCGCCATGGCCAGCCCAATAGCCCGACGACATCGCCCAGGCCGCATTATGGCTGCCGCCGCCGGTGAAGCCGCCGCAGATCAATTCGCGCGTCGCGGCATCGCCTGCCGCGTAGAGACCCGGCACGGTGGTCGCGCAACTGTCGTCGATGATCCGCAGGCCACCCGTCCCGCGAACGGTCCCCTCGAGGCGCAACGTGACGGGAAAACGTTGTGTGAAGGGATCTATACCGGTGCGGTCGAATGGGAGAAAGAAGTTCGGCTGTGACACGCGCATGTGCCGCTGGGTCTCGGCATCGGCCTGATCAAGCTGCGCGTACACAGGGCCTTTACCGAGCGCGCGCGCAATCACCGAGCGTCCGCCTTTCGAGGACGCTCCGGGAATGACGCTACCCTGCTCATCGGTGAAACTCGCCCAGCTGTAGAACAAGGTCTTGGTCACCGATCCGAAGGCCGGCGAAATCGCGTAGGCGTTGGAGAACTCCATGCTGGTGAATTCCGCACCCGCTTCCGCAGCGAGAAGATAGCCGTCGCCCGTCAGCACGTTCGAACCGAGCGTCTTGCTGAGAAAGGCGCATCCGCCAGTGGCGATCACCACGGCTTTGGCGTTCACGGCCCAGCGATCCCCCTTCTGGCGGCGCAAGCCAGCAGCTCCCGCAACCACGCCGTTGCCATCGACCAGCAGCTCGAGCGCCGGCGAATGATCGAGGATGGTCACGCCGGCCTGCTTGGTCCGCTTCCGCATCAGCCGCATATATTCCGGGCCCTGAAGCGAATTCCGCTGCGGCCTGCCGTCGTCGTCGGCGGGATAAGGATAGCCCCAATCGGCAAGCTGGTTGCTCTGGGCGTAGGTCCGGTCCAGCACGCGCGCCATCCAGCGACGGTCCTGGAGATGGCCGCCGAGCTTCTCGCGGCTGGCCATGGCGGCCTCGCGGCGTTCCGGAGCGGGGTCGACATACCAGACGCCGGTGCCGGCAGCCGCAGTCGCACCCGAGGTGCCGCAAAATCCCTTGTCCGCCAGCACGACGCGCGCCCCGTGCTCGGCGGCGCTGATCGCGGCCCATGTGCCCGCGGGGCCGCCACCGAGCACCAGCACATCGGCGTCGAACACGACGGATCCTGCCGAACTCGACAGCTTTTCGGCACGACCAGGTAGGTTTGTCATCACTCGTCTCCGGCCTCATTTCCGCGGCCCTTCGGCCATCACGCGCAATCTGCTGCAAAGCTACCCAACGCGGGCCACCAGAACGTCCGCCGTGGCATCCGCGAATTCGGAGGACATGTCGCTGAAGAGAGCAAGCTCCTGAACCGTCGCAGCACGCGGACGATGGTTCGAACCCCTGAAGCCTTGTCGATTCAGGAAAAACCGGTCCAGGGCCTGCACAAATCCCGGTGAGCCTGCAATCTCCGATGCGTGCCTCTCACTTCCCGCCACGAAGGCAAAGCTCATCAGGTTCACGTCGACGACATAGATCATGGCGCGATGTCCTTGCGTCGCTCGCTCTCCTAGCTTCCGAACCCCGCCGGAATGAACGCCGGGATCTTCTCCTCGATGAACTGCTTCACCTCCGGCGAGTTGAACACCTGGATGAAAGCCTTCAGACGCGGATCGTCCTTCTTGTCCGGCCGGGCCGTGAAGCGCAGTACGAGCCCGTCGTCGACGGTGCGATCGATGATCAGGGCAGACTTCGGATCGCCGCCGGCCGGAATGAGGTAGGTGATGTTGACCAGTGCCAGCGTGACGTCATCGAGCGATCGATAGGTCTGGGCAGGATCGAGCTCGACGATCTTGAGGTTCTTGGGGTTCTCGATGATGTCGAACTTGCTGACCGAGAAGCCTTTGCCCGGTGTCAGCTTGATCAGTCCGGCGCGCTCCAGCAGAATCAGGCCCCGGGCGCCGTTGAGCGGCTCGTTCGGAATGGCGACGCTGTCGCCGGACTTGATCTCGTCGAGCGTCTTGATCTTCTTCGAGAACAGCCCGACCGGCGCGATCACGCCGACCTTGTCGGCCTGCACCAGATTGAATCCGCGCTGCTTGTTCTGAAGCGCGAGATAAGTCGCATGCTGGAACAGGTTGGCGTCGACCTCGCCGCTGTTCACGACCTCGTTCAATGCGACCCAGTCCGACAGCTCGACGATCTTGACGTCCTGCCCCTTGTCCTTGGCGAGCTTGGCGGCAAAGGCCGCCAACTGTCCGACGGGACCGGCGCTGGTCGCGATCTTCAGCGGTTCGCCAGCGAAGGCGACCGCGGTGAACGCGAGCCAGAGACCTGCGGCCTGGGCGGTGCGACGAAGGATCTTCATTGTCTCAAATTCCCGTTGCAATCAGGTGCGGTCTCTCACGCGGCCTTGCGCGCGCCGGCATCAGCCTGCGCCAGCGCCTGGCCGAGATCCGCCAAAATGTCGTCGGGATGCTCGATTCCCACTGACAGGCGGACGTAGCCGGGCGTAACGCCGGCGGCGAGCTGCTCGGCTGGGGTGAGCTGCTGGTGCGTCGTCGATGCCGGATGAATGGCGAGCGAACGGGCGTCGCCGATATTAGCGACGTGATAGAACAGTTTGAGCGCGTCGATGAAGCGCCGGCCGGCTTCGACCCCGCCCTTCAGCTCGAAGCCGACGAGGGCGCCGTAGCCACCCTTCAGATACGCGTCGGCCCGGCGCTTGTTCTCTCCGCTCTGCAGGCCTGGGAAGATCACGTTCGACACCGAAGGATGCTTGGCGAGGAAGTTCGCGACCTTCACCGCATTCTCGTTGTGCTGGCGGATGCGCAGCGGCAAGGTTTCGAGACCCTGAATGAACTGAAAGGCGTTTTGCGGCGCGATCGACGCGCCAAGGTCACGGAGCAGCTTGACGCGGGCTCGCAGAATGTAGGCGATCGGACCGAGCGGCTTGGCTGCCTCGGTCCAGATGGCGCCGTGATAGGCCTCGTCGGGCTTGTTCAGCAGCGGAAAGCGGTCCGCATGCGCCGCCCAGTCGAAATTTCCGCCGTCCACGATGGCGCCGCCGATCGCTGTGCCGTGGCCGCCGATATATTTGGTCGTGGAATAGACCACCACCGCTGCGCCGTGCTCGAAAGGACGCGCGATCAGTGGCGAGGCCGTGTTGTCGAGAATGAGCGGCACGCCCAGCGAACGGCCGATATCCGCGACTTCCTTGATCGGGAACACGTTCAGCTTGGGGTTCGGGAGCGTCTCGCCGAAATACGCCCGCGTCTTTGCGTCGGTCGCGCGGCGGAAGTTTTCGGGATCGGCGGGATCGACGAACCGCACCTCGATGCCGAACTGCTTCAGGGTCTGCGAGAGCAGCGTCCAGGTTCCGCCGTAGAGATCGGTCGAGGACACGATGTTGTCGCCGGCTTGCGCGATGTTGAAGATCGCGAAGGCGGAAGCAGTTTGTCCCGAGGCAACGGCAAGGGCGGCCGCCCCGCCCTCCAATGCCGCGAGCCGCGTCTCGAACGCTTCCTGGGTCGGGTTGCCGATGCGGGTATAGATCGGGCCGAGCTGCTCGAGCGCGAACAGGCGCGAGGCGTGATCGGTGTTCTCGAACTGGAACGACGTGGTCTGGTAGATCGGAACCGCCACTGCGCCGGTGGCGGGGTCGGTGCGGTACGATCCGCCGTGCAACGCCAGCGTCTCGAAATTCCGAGTTTCCAAGGCCATCTGCTCTTCCCTTTCAATCTCGATAACGCGCCGAGCGCGGCAAGCCGTGCTTGTCGATGAAAATGATGCGGCCGGATTCCGCCTCTGTCGAGCGTGTCAGAGAAATAGCGATGCACGTGCTGCATCATCGCCGCCTCGCAACGCGTTTGTTTCCGTGCCTTTGCCGAATTGGAAACAAACTCGCTCGCGCAAAATGTTAATAACGGTCACGCGCAGCGAATGTGCTTCGCAAATAGACGATGAGCCAGATCATGACGGGACCGCGCGAGCTGCGCTTCAACGCTTTCAACATGACGGCACCAAGCCACAATTGGGCCGGCCTATGGTCTCATCCGCGCGATGCATCCATCGACTACAACACGCTTGATTATTGGGTCGACTACGCCAAGACCGCAGAGCGTGGACTGCTCGACGGCATCTTCCTGGCCGACGTATTCGGCGTGTACGACGTCTATAGCGGCAATGCCGATGCCGCCGCCCTGCATGCTGTTCAGCTGCCCAACGCAGATCCGACGCTGCTCGTGTCCGCCATGGCGCTCGTCACCCGCCATCTCGGCTTCGGCATCACTTCGAATCTGACCTTCGAGCACCCCTATCAACTCGCACGCACGTTTTCGACGCTCGACCACCTCACCAAAGGCCGGATCGGCTGGAACATCGTCACCGGCTATCTCGACAGCGGCGCGCGCGGCATGGGTCTTCCGGCCGGGCGCGCCCACGACGACCGCTATGACGCGGCCGAGGACCTTCTCACCGCGGCCTACAAGCTATGGGAGGGAAGCTGGGAGGATGACGCGGTTCGCCGCGACCGCGGCAGCCGCATCTTCACGGACCCGGCAAAGCTCCACCGCGTTCTGCATGAAGGCCCCTACTTCAAGGTCGACGGCATCCATCTCGCCGAGCCCTCTCCACAGCGGACGCCGCTGCTGTATCAGGCCGGCACCTCGAAGCGCGGCCGCGCCTTCGCGGCTCGGCACGCGGAAGCGGTCTTTCTCAACGGCCAGACCAAGCCGATCCTTGCACGCGCCGTACGCGAGATACGGGAAGCCGCCAAGGCCTATGGCCGCGACCCCTACGACATCCGGCTGTTTGCCGGCGCGACCGTAATCGTGGCGCCGACACGGGCCGAGGCGAACGATCTGCTGGAGGACTATGCGCGGCATGTCGACCAGACCGGCCAGCTCGCCCTGCTGTCGGGGTGGACCGGCATCGACTTCTCGACGTATCGGCCCGACCAGCCGATCGAATATGTCGAGAGCAATGCGATCCAGTCGATGGTCGAGAATTTCACGGTCCGGAGCGACCGGCCGGTCAACGTCAGTGACCTCGCCAGATTGAGCCGTGCCGGCGCCCGGTCACCCTTTGTGGTCGGCTCGCCCCAAGACGTCGCGGACGAACTGATCGCCTGGGCGGAAGACACCGACGTCGACGGCTTCAACCTGTTCCGGCTCGTCGTTCCGGAATCGCTGAACGCTTTCGTCGATCTCGTGGTGCCGGAGCTGCAATCGCGCGGGGTCTACAAGACCGCCTATCGCGATGGCACGCTGCGCGAAAAGCTATTCCCGGGACGCAGCCCGCGGCTGCACACGACACATCCCGGCGCGGGCTTTCGGCGCTCAGCCGACACGCTGCGATCCGATGCCGCCGAATAGCGGGCGGGCCGATTTCAGATAACAAGCTGCACCGCGTGGAAAATTCCGTTCTCGGATTGTGTCCGATCAGAGACGCTTCCTTCTCCAACTGCACCGCATTCTGAAATTGCAACACGGCCTAGCTTGCCTGCACATTGCGGCCTGCAGTTTGTCGAACGCGTCGCCAAAGCGGCTCAGCTTCAGGATCATTGTTCATGTCTGGTTTCACCTCCCGCCTGCGGGCCCTCGCCGTGGCCGCACTCAGCATCTTCGCCATGGCGTCGATTCAGCCCGCGACGTCCGAAGAGATCCGCATCGGCTATCAAAAATCCTCGACGCTGACGGCGATCCTGAAGACGAACGGCGAGTTGGAAAAGGCACTGGCGCCACTCGGCATCACCATCTCCTGGCACGAATTCACCAGCGGTCTGCCGCTGCTCGAAGCCATCAACATCGGCAGCATCGATTTCGGCGCCGACGTCGCCGACACGGTGCCGATCTTCGCGCAGGCCGCCGGCGCCAAGCTCGCCTATGTCGCGGAGGAAGCCGCCTCGCCGGCGGCGCAGGCGATCGTCGTCCCGCAATCCTCGACCATCAAGACCATTGCCGAGCTCAAGGGCAAGAAGATCGCGGTGACCAAGGGAGCCGGCAGCCATTATCTGCTGCTCGCGGCGCTGGCGAAATCGGGGCTCAGCTTCAAGGACATCACGCCTGCCTATTTGACGCCGGCCGACGGTCGCGCGGCTTTCGTCAGCAACAATGTCGATGCCTGGGTCGCCTGGGATCCGTTCCTGACCAGCGCCTTGCACCAGACCAAGGGCCACATCCTGTCCGACGGCAGTAACGGGCTCGCCAGCTACAAGCGTTACTATCTCGCCTCGGCCGCCTATGCGGACAAGCACGCCGAAGCGCTCAACGTGATCTTCGCAAAACTCTCCGCGACCGGAAAATGGGTGAAGGCTCAGCCGAAGGACGCCGCCACATTGCTTGCGGGCCTCTGGGGGATCGATGCGGCGACGGTCGAAGAGGCCAATAGCCACCGCTCCTATCAGGTGGGCGCGGTCACCGGCCCTGGCCTGTCCGAGCAGCAGCGCATTGCAGATGCGTTCCACGCCGAGGGTCTGATCCCCGTGAAGATCGACACCACGGCCATCAAGATCTGGTCCCCGAAGGGGTCCTGATCTCCGCTCTACTTGCGGCTTAGGCCGCTGACTTTCGGAATCCCCATGCCGCCACGCCAATTGCACCTGAACGTCAACCTGCTTCACTCCGGCGTCTATCCGTCGGCCTGGAGACTGCCGGACAGCGATCCACGCGCCTTCTTCGATCTCGGCCACTATGTGCGTGTTGCGCAAACTGCGGAGCGCGGGAAGTTTGACGCAATCTTCCTGGCGGATTCACCGGCGGTGAACGATCGCATCGACTACCGGTCGTTCACGTCGCTGGAGCCGACCATCGTGCTGGCGACGGTGGCCGCCGCAACGAAGCATGTCGGCCTGATCGGAACGGTGTCCACAACCTACAACGAGCCCTACAATATCGCGCGCCGCTTCGTGACGCTCGACCACGCCAGCGGTGGACGTTCAGGATGGAACGCAGTCACGACCGCAGATGCCGCTTCAAGCCGCAACTTCGGCCTCACAGGTGCTCTGGAGCACAAGGCCCGCTACGAGCGCGCCAAGGAGTTCACGGACGTCGTCCATGCCCTGTTCGACAGCTGGGAGGACGACGCCTTCGTCGGCGACAAGGCGAGCGCGCGATTTGTCGACACATCGAAGGTGCACCCGATCGCGCATCGCGGCCCGCATTATACGGTGGCCGGACCGCTGAACGTCCCGCGTTCGCCGCAGGGACGGCCGGTGACGGTGCAGGCCGGCGGCTCCAATGACGGACGCGACTTCGCCGCGGCCTATGCGGAAGCGGTGTTCACGCTGGCACAGTCGATCGAGGAAGGCGTTGCCTATGCGCGCGATCTGCGCACGCGGGCTGCGGCCTACGGACGTTCCGGCGATTCCATCGTCATTCTGCCGGGCCTTGCCACCATCATCGGCAGCACGGAAGCCGAAGCAAAGCGTCGGCAGGACGAGCTCTGGGAACTGGTCCCGATCGAATACAGCCTGGCGCGCCTCGCCGGCACGCTTCAGATCGACCCTGCTTTGCTCGATCTCGACAAACCGCTTCCCGATCCCTTGCCGCTTCCGGCGAATGCCAATCACACCATGTTCCAGGGCACCGTGAACATCGCCCGCCGCGGCAATCTCACCGTCCGCCAATTGATCCGCGCGCTCGGGGGCGGCGTTGGTCATCGCATCATCGTGGGCACACCAGAGCAAATCGCGGACGATATCGAGGCCTGGTTCAAGGCCGGCGCCGCAGATGGCTTCAACCTGATGCCGGACGTTCTGCCCACGGGGCTGGAGACCTTCGTCGATACCGTGGTGCCGATCCTGCAGAAGCGGGGACTGTTCCGGACCGAATACACGGGCACGACGTTACGCGACCATTTCGGTCTGGCGCGGCCCGTCAGCCGCTTCGCAAAGCGAGCCCCGGAGGTCGCGTCGGCCTGACTTACCCCAGCGACCGGGCGTTCCTCTGGGAAGGCCCGGTTGATTGTCTCGCCCGAACCCGGGGGATGATCTCTTCCGCGAAGCGTCGCATCTCGGCCTCGAAAGGCTGGAATTGCAGCATGAAGAGCTCGATGCCAGCGGCATGGAACGCCTCGATGCGTGCCGCCACCTCGTCGTAACTGCCGACCAGCCCCGCGGCCGTGCCGCCATTGCTGCCGACCCGCGGCGTCTTCTGCATGGTCTGCATCATCACGACCTTCGGATCGGTGTTCTGCTTCTGGATCGCCTTCATCGGCGCATCCTTGGCCGCAAGGCTGAGCAGCCGCTCATGCGCGGCTTGCGCCTCGTCCCGGGTTTCGCGCGCCACGACGAAGGCGGAGAGACCGAAGCGCAATGGCGGCGCCGAACCGCGCGGACGGGACGCGACATCGGCAATGAGACCGGCAACGTCGTCAAGCGGCTGGCCATTTATGAACCAGACGTCGCCATGGCCGGCGACGAGATCGCGCGCCGGCTCGGATTCCCCGCCAACATAGATGGCCGGCCGCTTGCGATAGAGGCTGGTCGGACGCAACGCGTAGTCTGAGATGTTGAAGTGATCGCCACTAAAATTGAGGCGTTCACCCTCCATCAAGCGGGATACTACGGAGATCCATTCCTTGCCGTAAGCATAGCGCGCATCGTGCTCAGGAAATCCGATCCCCGCCTTCTCCAGCTCGGGCCGGTTCCACGCATTGACCAGATTGATCGCAAAGCGGCCACGGCTGATATTCTCGATCCCTAGCGCCAGCTTGGCGAGCACGACGGGATGATAGAGATACGGCTTGATTGCAGCGATGATCTCGATGCGCTTGGTCTGCGCCGCGATCGCTGCTGCCGCACTCCATGCTTCGAGCTGATCGAGATCCTCCTGATGCGGATTGATCGTGTGCTGCGCGATCAGCGTGGAGTCGTAGCCAAGTTCCTCGGCAGCAAGAATCAGATCACGATTGCGTTCCCAGGAGGCGTCATAGGGCTCTTCCGGATCCTGATGCGCGGCACGTGGCCCGTGCACCAGCGCCCAGATGCCGAAGCGAAGCGGTGCAACCGTCATCTTGATCTCCCGTAACTCCCTGAACCCAGCGCGTTCTCGCCAATGCCAGGCGCAAGATCAAGCAGACGCGCATCAAAAGATTTTCTTTGTCGCTCAGCGACGCTGCGACGACAGCAGATCACTCCGTACCCGATGACAATTGAAATTCCCCTCTATTTCTGTCGGTCCAATTTCGTGGGACATTTTGCAACGATGGCAAGTCGTTGTCGTCATATCGCCTGCCTCACATGCAGCGCGAGAAACGAGGTCTGTTGTCTTGAGCAATATGGAACTGAGCGGCATCGGCCGGACCGCGATCGCCGCGAACAGCGGGCGATCGTCGCAGGGCAGCGACACGGCAGGCGCTCGGGCCGTATCGAAAGCCAAGCTTGGTGCTCGCGGGCTTCAGCTCCTGTCATGGCTCGCACCGGTCGCGGTGGTCATCATTTGGGAATGGCTGGCCCAGGCCGGGTGGCTGTCGCCACACGTGCTGCCCGCACCGAGCAAGGTGATCCGGACCGCGTTCAAGCTTGCGACCACCGGAACACTGCTGAACGATCTCGGCGTCAGCCTGCTGCGAGCGGTGTCTGGCTTCGTGATCGGCACCGCGGTCGGCGCCACGCTCGGCATTCTCGTCGGGTTCTCCAGGATTGCGGAAGCGGCGATCGATCGCAGCGTACAGATGATCCGGGCCATTCCGTTCCTCGCGGTCCTGCCACTCGTCATCGTGTGGCTCGGCGTCGGCGAGACCCAAAAGATCTTCCTTGTCGCGCTTGGCGTGACCTTTCCGATCTACATCAACACCGTGCTCGGCATCCGCCAGGTCGATCCGAAGCTGCTCGAGCTTGGCCGCGTGCAGGGCCTAAGCTCCCTTCAGCTGATCCGCCGGATTATCCTTCCTGGCGCATTGCCGTCGATCCTGACAGGGGTGCGCTACGCGCTGGCAACGGCCTGGCTCGCATTGGTCGTGGCTGAGACCATCGGTGCACAATCGGGGATCGGCTTTTTGGCCATGGACGCACGTGAATTCCTGCGCACCGACGTGATCGTGCTGACGATCGTGATCTATGCGCTGATCGGCGTTGCGGCTGACGGCATTGCGCGCTTCCTCGAACGGCGTCTGCTCGCCTGGCATCCAAACTATGGAGCAGCACGATGAACGCGCATGTCGCTGCGCTGCCGGCGGCCTCATTCGAAGCCGGACCGGCTGTCGTGGTCAGCAATCTCCTTCGCAGCTACGGCAGTCGGGTGGTCATCGAGAAGCTGAACCTCCGCATCGAGCGGGGCGAGTTCGTCGCGTTGCTCGGCGAGAGCGGTTGCGGCAAGACGACACTGCTGCGGGCACTCGCGAGTCTGGATGCCATTCAAGGCGGACGCATCGTCGCGCCTCGTCGCCCGGCCGTGGTGTTCCAGGAGCACAGGCTCCTGCCCTGGGACAACCTCTGGCGCAACGTCTCGCTTGGCCTGCAGGTGCCGGACGCGCGGGAGCGCGCGGCCGAAGCGCTGACCGAGGTCGGCCTCGGCGACCGTCTCGACGACTGGCCGCGCAATCTTTCCGGTGGACAGTCCCAGCGCGTCGCGCTCGCCCGCGCACTGGTCCAGCAGCCCGAGCTTCTGCTCCTCGACGAGCCGTTTGCAGCATTGGATGCGCTCACCCGCATTCGCATGCATGAGCTCGTCCGCGAGCTCGTCGCCAATCATCAGCCGGGCGTTCTTCTCGTCACCCATGACGTCGACGAGGCGATTGCGCTCGCCGACCGTATCCTGGTGATGCGGAACGGCGCCATTGCCTTCGAGCACCGCGCCGTCCGCGGCGGCTCGGCAACTATTTCGCGCGCCGACCTGCTCCGCGAGCTTGGCGTGGTGTCCCATTCTCCAACCAGTTGACCGGAAAGTCCCCATGTCTCACTCCCGGATCGCCAAACCATCGCGGCGCGGCTTCCTCGGCTCCGCAGCCTTCGGAATTGGTGCGCTTGCTGGCATGAACATCGGCGATTTCGCCGAGGCCGCGACCGGTCGCACCACGGATACCGTTCGCCTGACCTGGGGCCTGAGCGGCCTCAATCTGATCGCCAAGGAGCGGGGCGAGTTCGAGAAGGTGCTGGCCAAGGACGGCGTCAAGGTCGAATGGCTCGGGCCCTTCCCGAACCACGCGCCGACGTTGCAGGCGGTCACTGGCGGCAGCGCCGATTTCAGCTTTGGCGGCAGCACGACGCCCGCGCTGGCCGCGATCATCGCCGGCTCGCCGCTGGTGTTCACCCAGTTCGTGGTCTACGAGCCCCGCACCACGGCGATCATCGCCAAGGACGGCTCGGGCATCGACAAGGTCGAGGATCTCGTCGGCAAGTCGGTCGCGGTCAACCGCTCCGGCCTCGGCGAATTCCTGCTGGTGGCCGCGCTCGAGAAGCACAACGTCGACCGGTCGAAGGTCAAGTTCGTCTATCTCAATCCGCCCGATGCGGCACCCGCACTCGCCTCCGGCAAGGTCGATGCCTGGTCAATGTGGAGTCCCGGGGTCGACATCGCACGGCTCGACTACAAGGCGCACGACATCTTCCTGGAGGGCCGCGACCTCGACTTCCAGATCGACTACACCTCCTACCTCACCACCCGCAAATTCGCGACCGAGAATCCCGCGCTGGTGCGCGCCGTGAACGAGGCATTCCGAGCGGAGGGAAAATGGATCTCGGAGAACGGCAAGGATGCCGAGTACATCGCCCAGAAGGCTGGCAAGTACAGCGACGAGGTCCGCGATCAGTTCATCGCGTTGAAGCGTCAGTACCGCTACTTCGCGGTCAACGATGAGCGCTTCATCAGCGAGCTGCAAAAGGCCGCCGACTGGCTCGTCGCCCGCAAGGTTTTGCCCGAGCCGGTCAAGGTGACCGACCATCTCGCGCAACTCTGAGACCATCTCAACAGGCCAAGACAATGAACAAGACCGTATCCGCTCCCTCCCTGAACTCATCCGAGCCGCTCAAAACCGGCTCACCGGAACTGGAAGCGCTCCTCAACCAGATCGCGGAAGGCGCGAGCGCGCGGGAACGCGATCGCGTGCTCCCCTTCGAGGTCATCGATCTCATCCGCCGCGCCCGTCTCGGCGCCTTGCGGCTGCCGGTGAGCGCCGGCGGCGCGGGCAGCACGATCCGCGATCTCTTCGCCTTCGTCATCCGTCTCGGCGAGGCCGATGCCAATGTGGCGCATATCCTGCGCAATCATTTCAGCGTGGTGGAACGGCTGGTGCGCACGCCCAAGGACGAGCAGAGCCGCGATTGGCAGAAGGCCGTCGCGGGAGGCGCGATCATCGGGCTCGCCACCACCGAGCTCGAAAGCCCGCGCGTCGGCAATGTCACGCCGGGGACCACTTTCACGCCCGACGGAAAAGGTGACTACCTGCTGAACGGCACCAAATATTACAGCACCGGCACGCTGTACTCGGACTATGTCCTGATCCGCGCCGCCGATCCGTCCGGGGCGACCGGAGCAACGATCGTTCCGATCAAGCGCGAGGGCATCGAGCTGGTCGACGATTGGGACGGTCTCGGGCAACGGCTCACGGCGACCGGCACGACGCACTTCCGCAATGTGAAGGTCAGGCGCCAAGAGGTAGTCTTCGATGAGCCCGAATCCGGCTATGGCGTGCCCTACTCCAACACGTTCGCCCAGCTGTTCCTGACCGCGATCGTAGCCGGCATCGCGCGCGCGACCCTGCGCGACGCCACCGCCCTGATCCACTCGCGCAAGCGCACCTTCTACTACGCGCCGACCGAGATCCCGACCGACGATCCCCTGCTTCAGCAGACCGTCGGCCAGATCGCCAGCGGAGCCTTCGCGGCCGAGGCCGTGGTGCTGGCGGCGGCCGAGGCGCTCGACATCGCAACCGACGCGTTCGACGCCGGCGCCGCCAATGCAGCGGAGGCGGCCCACACCGCCGCCCTGCTCTCGGCCAAGGCCAAGATCGTCGCCGACGACTTCGCCATCCGCGGCGGCAGTCTGCTGTTCGACGTCGGCGGCGCATCCGCGACCAAGAAGGTCACCAATTTCGACCGGCACTGGCGCAACGCTCGGACGCTATCCTCGCACAACCCCACCACCTACAAGGCGCGCTCGATCGGCCAATACGAAATCAGCGGCACCCCGCTGCCGGCGAAGGGCTTCTTCTAGGCTGGAGAACGCCTTCGCGTCCGACACAGGGAGGTCAGGACATGGGAAGATCGGATATCCATCTCGTCACTGATAGCAACGAGATCGAGCATCAGTTCCGCGCCGTCATGCGCCGCCTCGCCGGCGGCGTCAGCATCATCACGGCCGGCCGTGACAACGACATCACGGGGATGACCGTGACGTCCCTGACGTCGCTCAGTGCGAGTCCGCCGCGCGTGCTCGTCAGCGTCAACCGGCAGGCCTCGTCATTTGCCCCGATCGAGCGTCACAGGGTGTTCGGGGTCAACATCCTCGGATCCGACCAGCAGGAGCTTGCCAGCCGGTTCAGCAATGGCAGGCTGAAGGGGGCGCAGCGCTATGAAGGCGTCGCCTGGACGGCTGGGGTATCCGGCGTCCCTCTGCTTGGCAATTCACTGGCGACGGTCGAGTGCCAGGTGGAGGAGATCATCGAGCGATATTCGCATGGGATCATCGTCGGCAGCATCTTAAGCTTTGAACTGTCGCCCGAGCTGTCGGGACTGGTATACTGGAACGGTCAATACATCGAGATAAAGCACGATTTCGATCTGGATTTGCTCGCCGAGATCAGCATCCCCCTGGCGCATGTCAGGTAGGAGAGCTCCTGCAGCTTCTCGATCTCCGGCATCAAACGAGGGCAGCATGAAACGCGAAATTCCGACAGCGGACCTGGAGCCAACCACCAGGCGGTGGCAGCTCGACCGGATCGTGGCCGAACTACGTGTCTCCCGGGAGGAGACACACAGCATTCGCAGGGACGGCGAAGCACGCCAGGCCCCTTCGCGCGATGCGCTGGAGGCGGTCCTCAATGGCCTCACCGCAGCGCTGTTTCCGCGGCATTACGGTCGCTCCGAGCTCGACGGCGAGAACATCGACTATTTCGTCGGAAACACGCTCAGTGTCGCCATGGACTCGTTGTGCGACCAGATCCATCGCGGCGCCCTCTTCATCGGCGACGAGCTCACCGCTGGCTTCCGCCGCGAGGACGCCGTCGAACTGACACGGACCTTCGGCTCGCGTCTGCCGATCGTGCGCGGGCTCCTCATCAACGACCTCAGGGCCGCCTTCGTCGGCGACCCGGCCGCCCGGAATTTTCCCGAGATCCTGATCGGCTATCCCGGAATGACGGCGATCATTCATCACCGCCTCGCCCATATCCTGCACGGACTGGGCGCCCGGCTTGTCGCCCGCCTGATCGCCGAGATCGCGCATACCCGCACCGGGATCGACATTCATCCCGGCGCGAGCATCGGCTCGGGTTTCTTCATCGACCACGGCACCGGTGTCGTGATCGGCGAAACCGCCATCATCGGCGACAATGTCCGCGTCTATCAGGCCGTCACGCTCGGCGCCCGTCACTTCCCGACCGACGACGATGGCAGTTTGATCAAGGGCGACGCCCGCCATCCGATCGTGGAAGACGACGTCGTCATCTATGCCGGCGCCACGATTTTGGGCCGGATCACCATCGGCCGCGGCTCGACCATCGGCGGCAACGTCTGGGTGACCCAGGACGTGCCGCCAAACAGCATCGTGACGCAGGCAACTGCCCGCAACAAGCAGGGTTAGACGGCCGGCGCCTTCCAGCGCATCAAACGGCGTTCCAGCGCCTCGAGAATGGCGTTGAAGACGAGACCAATCACGGTGATTCCGAGGATGCCGAAATACATCTGCGGGATCAGGAAGCTGTACTGGCTGTTGATGATGAGATAGCCGAGCCCCGACTTCGCGCCGACCATTTCCGAGGCTACCAGCACCAGCATCGCGGAGGCACTTGCCAAGCGAATGCCGACGAAGATCGTCGGCAGTGAGGCCGGCAGGATCACCTTCCGGAACAGCTGGCTCGGCGTTGCGCCCATCGTCCGTGCCGACTTGACCAGAAGCGGATCGACCTGGCGGACCGCGGCGATCGTGTTCAGCAGCAACGGCCAGGCGCAGCTGTAGACCACCATGGTGACTTTCGAGAGCTCGCCGATCCCCAGCAGCAGGATGAAGACCGGCAGCAGCGCCAGCGGCGCCGTGTTGCGCGCGATCTCGATGATCTGGTTCAGGAGATCGCCGAGTCGGGCGTACCATCCCGTCAAGACCCCCAGCGGCACAAACAGAGCAATGGCAATCAGGAAGCCGCTCAGGGCTCGAAGCAGGCTGGCGCCGACATCGTCATAGAGCTCCCCGGTCTGCGCGAGCTGCCAGCCTGCGGCGATCACCTCGGAGAACGGCGGCAGGAAGGTCACGTCGATGAGACCGAGGCGCGGCGCCGTCTCCCAGAGGGCCAGGAACAACAGCAGTAACAGGTATCGTTGCCCGATGGTGCCGAACCATCGCACCAGGCTGCCCGTCGCGGTCGCAACCGCGCCGGCACGTTGTCTGGCCCGATCTTTCGGACTCCCCTCGGCCAGTTCCAGCAGCGTCAGGATTTCCAGATTAGACATGGGCCAACTCCTTCGCCTTGGCGACCCGCCCGCCGCCCGATGTCGCCGCTTGAGAGCTTTGCGCCTTCAACACTTCATCGCGCAGCAAGGACCACACCTCGTGCCGGACTTGCCCGAACTGGGGCAGCGAGCGAACGTCCTCGGTCTCGCTGTGCAGCTCGGCGGGAATGTCGACAATCTGCTTGATCCGCCCGGGACGCGAGGTCATCACCGCCACGCGCTGACCAAGGACGACAGCTTCATCGATGCCATGGGTGATGAAGAGGATGGTCTTCCCGGTACTGCGCCAGATTCGCAGCAGCTCGCCTTGCAGCGTCTCGCGTGTCTGGGCGTCGAGCGCGGCGAAGGGCTCGTCCATCAGGAGCACCTCCGGATCGTAGGCAAGGCTTCGTGCGATTGCGACGCGTTGCTTCATGCCGCCCGACAGCTCGTGCGGATAGCGGTCGGCAAAGCCGGACAGACCAACGAGATCGAGATAGAGCAGTGCCCTCTCCCGCCGCTCCCTGGCCTTCAGACCGGCGATATCGAGCCCGAACTCGACATTCTGCGCGGCCGTGCGCCAGGGAAACAGCGCGTATTGCTGGAACACGATGCCGCGATCGCGCGCCGGTCCCTCGATGGGCTTGCCATCGAGCAGGATGCGTCCGCTGCTCGGCGCCGCCAGTCCGCCGAGCAGATCCAGCAAGGTTGACTTGCCGCAGCCGCTCGGCCCGACCAGCGCCAGGAATTCGCCGGCACGAACGTCCAGCGTGATATCCTCCAGCGCGGTAAAGCTCTGCGCGGGCCCGCCATCCTTGCCGCGGACCAGAAACTCCTTGCGGACGTGCTCGAAGCAAATCTTGGCCGATGTCATTTGGCCTCCGCGGTCTTGCCGGGACGGAAATAGTTGAACTCGTTGGTGTAGAGGTCCGACGGCTTGAGCTGGTCCGGCTTCAAGAGCCCGTCCTTGACCAGCCAGTCGATCCACACCTGGAGCTCGCCATCGCCGATCACGCCGCCCTTGGTCGCGACGCCCGTGCTCTTCCAGTACTTGATGGGAGTGGCGTCCTCATTGCGCTTGCGATCCGCGATGATGCGTTCGAAGCGTGCGCGCACCTCCTCCGGCGGGGTGGTCTGCGCCCAGGCGATGGCGCGCGAGACGCCCTCGATCAACTTGCGGGAGGTGTTGGGGTTCTCCTTGATGAACTTGTCCCGCAACACATAGGAGCCGCCGGTGAAGTTCCCGAAGATGTCGGTATCCGCAAACAGCCTGCGGATACCGCCGCGTTCCAGAGCCTTGTCGCGGAGAATGCCGTTCAGCGTGGTCACCTCGACCTGCCCCTGCCGCAACGCCTGCTCGCCCGCGACCGGCGGGATCGCGACCAGCGTCACCTGCTTCGCCTCGGCGGGCGTGAGCCCGTTGCGCGCCAGATACTCGCGCAACACGAATTCGAGATGCGCCCCGAGCGTGTTGACGGCGACCTTCGTGCCGATCAGGTCGCGCGCAGACTTGATCGGGCTGTCCTCCTTCACGTAATAGCCGTTGTAGGTGTTGTCGTCCGAGCCGTAATAGCCGACCACCGCCTTGATCGGCGCCTTGGCTGCAATCAGCTTGATGATCGCGCCGTAGAATGCGCCGCCGATGTCGATGTCGCCGGTGACGACGGTCTGGATGTCCTGCGGACCGCTGATGGTGTTGCCAATCCATTTCAGCTTGAGCGGCGCGAGATAGCCGAGATCGTCGGCCAGCTCGATAAAGGTGACCTGCCCGGCCCAGCCCTGGTAGCGTATCTCGATCTTTTCGAGCTGCGGCTCGGCCATGGCGCTGCCGACAAGAGCGGTCAGGCCAAGGCCGGCCAGGCCGAATTGTCGACCTCTTGCCCGCAGGCCGGCAACCAGACGACGCAACGCAGAGATAGCGATCTTCATTGGCTTCACTCCATTGCTCGCTTTAGGCGGCCTTCGCCTGGGGCTTGGCCGCCTTGACGCGGGTCACGCTGTTGCGGCCGTCGATGCTGACCGGCACCTCGCCGTCGATGGTGGCACGCCGCACCACACGGTGCTGGTCGCCGTAATCGTTGACGGCGTAGTGCTGAGTGGCGCGATTGTCCCAGATCACCACGTCCCCTTGCCGCCAGCTCCACCGCACCGTGTTCTCGGGAGCCGTGATGTGTGACTGGTACAGGTCGAACAGCTTCTGGCTGTCGTATTTCGGCAGGCCGACGAAGCGCTGGACGAAATTGCCGAGCACCAGCGTCCGCTCGCCCGTTTCGGGATGGACGCGAACGACCGGATGCTCGGTCTCGTAGATCGTCGCCGTGAAGACTTCTTCGAATTGCTTCCGGTCGGCTTCGGTCGCGCGGGTCTTGACCGCGTAGTCATATGCATTGCTGTGCACCGCCCAGAGCTCGTCTGCGAGCTTGCGCAATGGAGCCGGCAAATCGAGATAGGCGGCCGCCGTGTTGGACCAGATCGTGTCGCCCCCGAACTCGGGGATCACCACCCCGCGCAGGACGGAAATCTTGGGATAGGCATCGACGAAGGTGACGTCGGTGTGCCACTGATCGGCGCGCCCGCCACCTCGCCCGGAATCCAGTTCGAGGATCGACGCAGTGCCCTTGGTGGCGCCGACCGTCGGGTGCGGCACCAGCTTGCCGAGGCGGACGGCAAACCGCTCCTGCTCGGCGTCGTCGAGATGGTTCTGATCCCGGAAGAAGATGACCTTGTGCTCGAGCAGCACCTGGTTGATCGCAGCAATTGTCCGGTCCGGAAGGTCGCCGGAGAGCTTGATGTTCCTGATTTCGGCGCCGATACGCGCCGTCCGCTTGACGATATCCGCGCGCGGAATGACGTTGTCGATGGTGATTGCGTCCGTCATATCATCTACCCCAAGACCGCGATCCGATTTGGACAAGGCTCCGCCGTACGCCGATCGCTGATGCGATGACGGAGTGAAGGACAGTGATGTTGCGATCGATCCTCTTGCAGGATTGCCGTCTGCTCTGGCGACAATCGCGTCTGGCGGGATCTTCGGTGGAGGCTGCATCAATGCAGCCTCTTGTTCAGTCACACGATGCTAACTCAAGGACTTCGGAAATAGCTTCCAAAGTTCGAGGCAGTTGAGAAACAGACGCATCTGCGGTCATGGCGTCTCCAGTTGCGACTTGCGTTCTGCTTTATTCCGCAGCGACGATGTTGGGCGAACGCCAGACGGCCGACGCATAGAGCGACGGCTCGAAGTCGTCGACGATCGGCCCGTTGATCCGCGTCTCATGCGCCGCAAGATCGTCAAGGAACAGATCCCTGCTGATCCGCGCGACGACGCCCGGAATGTCGCGCTTGAAACTCGGCACGTCTCCAATCGGTAGACCGAAGCTGACGAACGCCGCGGGGTTGAACACGTGGATGTTCCGCAAGTAAGGCGCGCGACCAGGCTCCTTCTCCAGGAATTCATGACCCGCGCCGAGATAAGGATGCGCACCCAGGGCGTCGTCCTGCTCGCTCGCTGCCGGCGAAATGCGATCGCGCCATAGCAGGATCTCGTCGGAGAAGGCGGCCAGTTCCGGACGCTTTGCGAGGTCGACCTGATAGCCCGTCCCGGCGATGACGAAATCGAATGCGATATCGCCCTGCGGCGTGGTTGCAAGCAACCGCCGCCCGAACGGCTTGGCTGAGGTCCACGCTGCCGCCAGATGAAGATGGAAGTTCGGGAACTTGACAGCGCGCGCGATAGCATCGGGCGGCGGCGTCGATCCCGCGCGTCGAAAGCGGATGGACTGATGCCAACGGACCGCGTCCGGCAGCGCCCCGTAATTGTCGTAGGCTCCGGGATATCCGCGCGTCCTGATCACGGGCTCCGAAGCAATCTTGTCGCGGCGTGCGAACAGGTGCACCTCCCTCGCCCCGGCCTCAAGCGCAACCGCCGCCGCATCGAACGCGGAGGCCGCGCTGCCCAGCACCGCGACTGACTTGTCTCGCAGCTTCTCGAAATCGATCGTCTCCAACGTATGCGCATAAAGCCCCCTTGGCAGGTTGCGCGACAGCACGTCGGGAACGGACGGGCCTCCGTTACTGGGGAAGCCACTGGCGAGAATGATCTTGCGGGCTGTTTCCGTCCTCGCTTGGCCCGCCACATCGAGATGAAGCCGCAGATGATCCTGCGCCGGCTCGATATGCACAAGCCTAGTACGATAGCGCACTTCGATGCCGAGCGCCTGGCGATACCAATCGAGGTAGGCAGCCCAATCCACGCGGGAAATGCGGTCGATCGCTTCATATGCGACTGCGCCATGGCGGGCTTCATACCAGGCCTGAAAACTCAGCCCCGGAAGACCAAGCTCAGGTCCGGGCAGGCTCTTCGGCGTCCGCAGCTTGTGCATGCGCGCGCTGCTCAGCCAAGGGCCGGACGACGCCGCATCCTGCGCTGCATCGATCACCGTGACCTTGCCGATGCCGGCACGGCGCAATGCGAAGGCGAAAGCGCTTCCGGATTGCCCGCCCCCGATGATGGCGACGTTGTGGTCGGTCCCGTGACGATCCGGGACCCAGTTCTGCGGATCTGGACCAATCAGACGCAAGGTCTCGCGCGCAGCGGCGTCGATATCGGACTGAAACATGTTGCACCCGGATTTCTCTGCATTAGATGCGACCAAATCGTAGAAGCCAGCGCCACTCAGTCAATGAAATGGAATGGGCTTTGTTTGGCTGCCCGAACAACGAAGCCACCGCTGGGTCACGGCGCGTTGAAAGATTTGCGTCGACGGCGCGAAGCGAGCCAGGAAGGGCGACGGGACATTCGATCGCCGCGCCGCCTTCAGTTGAGATGATCGGTTCGCGACATCATCTCCTCAATGCGCTCCCGTCGCTAGATTCATGCTCGCGTCGCACCGAACAACGCAAATCCATTTCATCGACTTTTGTCGCCTCGACAACATAGAGTTCGTCTCGATCAAGCCGTCTCGACGGCGCGTTGGAGATTTTGGAAAGTACGATGTCGACCGCCGGCGTCATCAGCCTCGAACGGGACACGCCTGAGCTTGCACGCACCTACGAGCGGGCCGGCGTCCTCCAGTTTCACCATGGCAAATTCCTCATCGGACCGCTGGTTCTGAAGTCCGGTGATCACGTGCTCGATATCGGTGCCGGCACCGGCCGCCTGACCGAATTCGTCGCGGGACTTGTCGGCCCGACCGGCCGCGTGGTCGGCATCGACCCGCTGGAGAACCGGATCGCGATCGCGCGCCTGCGCGCATCGCAGACGCTGACCTTCGATGTCGGACGTGCCGAGGACCTCTCGCGCTTCGGGCCGGCGGAATTCGACGCCGTCTACCTCAACAGCGTCTTCCACTGGATCGCCGACAAGCGGCAGGCGCTGCTTGAGATCGAACGGGTCCTCAAGCCGGGCGGTCGGATCGGACTGAATGTGCAGGATCCGACCAAACCTCACGAGTCACGCACCCTGCTCCGCCAGGCCATTGAGCAGGCCGGGTTCAGCGAGAGAAGCAGCGAGTCGACCCGCGTGCTCGGAGCCACCGACGAGGAGCTCAGGGCGCTGTTCGCCGAGACCGGCTTTTCCGATTACCGAAGTGACCTGCGCTCGCTCGTCGATCTCCACGGCGACGTGAATTCGGTGCTCGGCTGGTCCGAAGCCAGCGCATTCGGCAATTTCCTCGGCGGCTTTTCGCAAGCGGAACGAGCAGCGATCGACGCAGCCTTTGCCGCGCTGGTCGAGACGAAGCGCACGCCGGAGGGGCTGCATCTCGAACGATATCTGCGTTTCGCTTTCGCCCGGAAGCCGGGATCGCAAGCCACCACTTCCATCTCGTAGCCGCCAGCCTCCCCCCAGCCATCGCATCTGGACATCGAACCATGAGCAACCCACGGCAGCTTGTTCTCAATCTCTTCATCTATCCCGGCGGCCATCACGAAGCCGCGTGGCGCTACAAGGGGTCGTCGGCGGAGCGCATTCTCGACATCACCTATTACCAGGAGCTGGCGCAGCGCGCTGAGGCGAGCAAGTTCGACGCCATCTTCTTTGCCGACGGCCCGGCGCTGGCCGACAACGTCCGCTACGCCCAGCGCTTTCGCTTCGAGCCGATCACCTGGCTGGCTGCGATCGCCGCCGTCACCAGCCGCATCGGGCTGATCGCCACGGCATCCACGACCTATACCGAACCATACAATCTGGCGCGCCTGTTTGCCTCGCTCGATCATCTCAGCCGGGGCCGCGCCGGCTGGAATATCGTCACCACCAGCGTACCGCAGGCCGCGCAGAATTTCGGACTGCCCGAGCATCCTCCGCATCATGAGCGCTACGAGCGCGCCCGTGAATATCTCGACGTGATCTCGCGCCTCTGGGATAGCTGGGAGGACGACGCGCTGGTCAACGACCCCGCCTCCGGTATCTTTGCCGACACGAGCAAGATCCATACGCTCGACCATGTCGGCAAGCATTTTCGCGTGCGTGGCCCGCTGAACATCTCGCGCGTGCCGCAGGGACGGCCCGTCTATGTGCAGGCCGGAGCCTCCGACGACGGCCGCGCCTTCGCCGCCCGGTATGCGGAGGCGATCTTTACCGCGCATCAAACCCTGGACTCGGCAAAGACGTTCTATACCGACATCAAGCGCCAGGCCCGCGCCTTCGACCGCGGTCCCGACGAAATCAAGATTCTGCCCGGGATCAGCCCCTTCATCGGCAGCACGCAGGTCGAGGCGGACCGGCTCCAGGACGAGTTCAACGAGCTGATCCAGCCGGAATATTCCCTGACGCAGCTGCGCCAGATGATCGGCGTCGATCTTACCGGCTACGATCTCGACGGTCCCGTGCCACACCATTTGATCGACACCGCCAGTGCGGGCGGCGTCGCCAGCCGTTTCAAGCTGGTGGTCGACATCGTCGATCGCGAGAAACCGACGATCCGCCAACTCGTCCAGCGCCTGGCCGGCGCGCGCGGCCACTGGGTCATCGCTGGCACGCCGGAAAAGGTCGCCGACAATATCCAGGCCTGGTTCGAGGGAGGCGCGGCCGACGGCTTCAACGTGATGCCGCCCTGGCTCCCCGGCGGCTTCGATGTCTTTGCCGAGCAGGTCGTCCCGATCCTGCGCAAGCGCGGCTTGTTCCGCGAGGACTACACCGGCACGACGCTGCGCGAGCATTACGGCCTCGCCCGTCCCGCCAGCATCTACTCGAACGAGGTCAAGGCAATCGCCTGATACCGTTCTCCCCTCCAAACTGGAAAATTGTAAGAAGACATGAAGATCGCGTTGTTTCTCCTCTCGGGCCTTTTGGCTCTCTCTCCGCTCGCCGCCGGAAACTCCATGGCGCAGCAACCGGCGAAGCCCGAGCTGCGGGTCGGTTTCGTGCCGGGGCCGTACATCGATGAGTTCAAGATCGGCGTCGAGCCCGAGCTGAAGCAGAAGGGCTACAAGATCCGCTACGTCGAATTCTCGACCGGCCTTGAAGCCAACAACGCGGTGTTCAAGTCCGAGATCGATGCCAATGTGATGCAGCACACGGTCTTCCTCGAGTCCTACAACGAGCGCCAGAAGACCGATCTCGTCGGCATCGTCCACGTCCCGACACCACCGATGGGCCTCTATTCGAAAAAGCACCCGCTGGGCACGCCGATCAAGCCGGGCTCCAGCGTCGCGGTGCCGAACGATCCCGTCAATCTCCAGCGCGCGCTGTGGGTGCTGCGCGATCTCGGCCTGATCGAGATCCGCGACAGCAAGCCGGTCGACGTCACCGAGCTCGACGTCATCAAGAATCCCGGCGGCATCAAGCTGGTCCCGCTCGAGGCCGCGCAGGCGCCGCGGGCGCTCGACGACGTCGACTTCGCCGCCATCCAGGGCAATTTCGCCATCTTCAGCGGGCTCAAGCTGACCAACGCCTTCGCGCTGGAGAAGATGACGACGCCCTACATCAACGTGCTCGCGGTGAAGAAGGCCAATGCCAATGCCGAATGGGCCCAGGACATCGTCGCCGGCTACAAGTCCCCCGCATTCAAGACGGCGATTAAGGCCGACCGTTTCTATGACGGCTTCACCTTGCCCGACTACATGAAGTGAAGGGATGGCGGAACAATAGCGACATACGGCATGTTCGAATTTGCTCTGGAATGGACTGGCCTTCGTTCTCCCGCCGAGCGGGCGGCCGACGCGCGAGCGGTGACCGATCGCATCGGCAAGCATGAGGCATTGATCCTCCCGCTGGTGCTGATGATCGCATTCCTGTTCGTGCTTGGCCTCAGGACAGGGGCGCATCTGCATGAGCGTGCCGACCGGAGCCTGCTGTACGCATCGTTCGGCAGCATGGGTATGCCTATGTTTGCCGTGGTGCCGGACTCGTGTCGCCGCCCTCTGAACGCCGGTTCCACCCCGCGCCTGCGGCACGCCGACGTGCTCGCGCTACTCACAGATGACTGATCCAACGCTCCGCACCCGGTGTACCGCATGAAAATCGTTCCTTGCGAAACGTCACCATGGAATTTTCTGCTCGGACAGATGACAGCTTCAGTACGATCCAACCAAACTGATCCTCGCCAACGCCAGGCGATGTTCAACGTCTTGTCGCCCGTGATAGCCTTGCAGGGTTCTCGCCCTACAATGATGTCCGGAGTGAACATGAGCTACCTCGTCTCGCTGCATCTAGGCATCGCCAGCTTGCTCGAACAGGCACGCGGATGGTTCCGGCGCTCACTAAAGCCGCAGACGGGCGGCCCGAACGATGACCAGGGCGGCCATCAGGACGACCTTTACGAGATATTCCTGTTCGGGCCTCACGGCTGACAACTCTGCACAAGCGCCGGGCCCGAGCTTCCATTGACACAAAGGTAATCAGACAATGACCGACGCTGCGTTGCAGCTCGCCGAGACTGGCCGCCGCCTCGATGCCATCGACCGCAAGATACTGACGGTGCTTCAGGAGGACGCCTCACTCTCGGTGGCCGAAATCGGCGATCGCGTCGGCCTGTCGTCCACGCCATGCTGGAAGCGCATTCAGCGGCTGGAGGCCGACGGCGTGATCCTGAAGCGCGTCGCGCTGGTCGACCAGAACAAGATCGGCCTCGGCCTTTCGGTGTTCGTCTCGGTCGAAAGCTCCGATCACTCCGACGCCTGGCTGAAGCGCTTCGCCGCGGCGGTCAGCGCCATGCCCGAGGTGATGGAATTCTACCGGATGGCCGGCGACGTCGACTACATGCTGCGCGTCGTGATCCCCGACATGCAGAGCTACGACGTGTTCTACAAGAAACTGATCCACGCCGTGCCGCTCAAGAACGTCACCTCGCGCTTTGCGATGGAGAAGATCAAGTCGATCACGGCCCTGCCGGTGCCGGCGGCGGTGGCTGACTAAGGCGATAGTGGGAAGCGACTCCACCCCGAGCGTAATGGCTGGGCGAACTACAGCACGGTGCCATTGCGCACACATGCATAATGCCTACCGGTTGTCCGATTTGTTCGCGGCAGTACCCGGTTCTACGATGAGATTGCAGCAGAGCTGCTCGAGTGGGCGTCCGGGGTCTATATTGGGACGAAAGCGGAAGGAAACTATTTCCAAACGCGCCAAAAGATTTCGTGGGAATGGAGCTGCTTATATAGCGAACTCAGCAACTTAGCTGCTGGCTGGGGCGGGAGGGATCGAACCTCCGAATGGCGGAATCAAAACCTGCCTGACTATTCAGCGATTTCAATGGGTATTTGGAAAAAATAGCCGGATACGCTGATAGTAATATCAATTGCTTAGCAGGCATTTCCAAATAACAGAGCGCCTCGCCAGCGAAGATCGGCTTTGAACAATACGGGGGCTGCGCGCGTACGCGCATCGACGTAAGCAGATCGATGCCTTGAAGGCGAAATCCGTCCTTCGACCCCACGTTCCGAGGCTGCGGTTTGCACTGTTACTACGGGTGACATCACTCATCATCGCGATAACCGTTGCCGCGCAGCATTTATGTTTTGCTGTCGCTTCGAACGGTTGGATATTAGTGGAGAAGCACTGCGGCGGAGTGGGTGTCAGTCAATTCCCATTGAAAAATAAGGGATTTTCGATCTTTCGAGACCCACCGTTCGAGCTACGGCCGACTATTGGCGCGGCCGCTCTTCTTCGCCATGCTGGTGAAGGAGGTCGAGCAACCGCTTGCGCATGATCATGCCCGGCCGATCAGACGGCATGTGCATCTCTATCTTGCGTCCCATGTCGACAATGGCGTCGGGGTCAGTCGATTCCAGCATGTCACGATCTTCGGCGATGATCGCGGCATCCCAATCGATCAGCTCCTGTGTCGAGCAGTCCGCCTCGCCGTCATTGCGGAACAGCAGCTGGACCACCTGGATCTGGCCGTCCGAGATCGGCGTCGCACAATTGAAGATGATGTGCCGGATGCCGGACGGATATTCCATGTCGAGACGCCGGCAGAACGGCATGAACCATTTGTTGCGCTGATGGCGCCTGGTCATCGGCTCTCTCGTCCCGGTGATCCTGTAGGCATTGGCCGGATTGCGAACCGTGATGATGGTCTCGGCATCGAAGCCAACATCGGTCTCGACGACCTCGTACTTCTCCGGCTTTGGCTGATTGATGTCGCCGAAGGTGCCCTTGTGGACGAAGGCGAAGTGCGCATTGGCGAAGGAGTTTTCCATCAGCCGTAGCGCCGCCGTGTTCCATTTGTCGTAGAACTGGTTGATGCGGCGATAGCCGGGCATGCCGTCCTCGGGAATTTCGGGGATGTCGGCCAAGGGCTCGTCGAGCGCAACCCAAACATAGCCGTAGCGAGCCTTGGCGCGGAACGAGCGCGCCGTCGCGTCGGGGACCGGCTGCTCGAACGGAAACTGCGGGATCATCACCAGCTTACCGTCGCGGTCATACTCCCATCCATGATAACCGCAGACGATATTGCCGTTCTTGCACCAGCCCTTCGAAAGCTTCGCCGTGCGGTGGCAGCACCGGTCTTCCAGCGCGGCCGGCTGGCCCTCGGCGTCGAGGAACAGGACGATTGGCTCGCCGAGCAGCGTGAACGGCTTTGGCCCATCCTTGAGGTGATCCAGCGGCATCAGCGCATACCAAAAACGGCGCAGCACGGGCTGTTTCGTGCTCAACATGGTGATCCTCCGCGATCAGGCGGCCAGTCGCGTGACCACACGCGCGGCATCCGATTTGAGCTTTTGCAGGTCGAGGCCGGGGATGGTGCCGTCTGCGACGACGATGCGGCCGCCAACCAGGAGATAGCGAAGTTTCGCCGAACCGCCGCAGGTCACCGGCGCGATCAGGGGATCATGCATGCCGAAATGCCTGACGTCATCGAGCTTGAAGATGGCAATGTCCGCCTGTTGCCCCGGCGCCAGCGTGCCGACGTGAGGCATGCCGAGCACGCGCGCGCCACCCGCTGTCGCCCAGTGTACGACGTCCTCGGCCGTCACCGCGCCCGCCCCCTTCATGGCGCGATGGGTGTGCCAGGCGCTGTGCATCTCGCAGAGCATGTCGGCGGCCTCGTTGGAGGCTGCCCCGTCGACGCCGAGAGAGACCGCGCCGCCGAGGCGCGCCATGGCATCGGCGGGCGCGACGCCGGAGCCGAGGCGACAGTTGGATTGCGGGCAATGCGCCATGCCGGTTCCGGTGCTCGCGAGAATCCGCACCTCGTCGTCGTCGAGATGCACCAGATGCGCGAACCAGACGTCCTCGCCCAGCCAGCCATGATCGGCCAACCAATGCACAGGCCGCTTGCCGTGCACCGACAGGCAGAAATCGACATAGTCGGCAGTCTCCGACAAGTGACTGTGGAGCCGCACCCCCATGCGGCGCGCCGCCGCAATGACCTCGCGCAGTTCGCCGGGGTCGAGCGACCAGGTCGGCGTGGTTGGCGCCAGCGCAACGCGCGACAGACCATTCGGGGATGCATCGTGGAAGCGCTGCGCGCAGGCCTCGACCGACTGCAACATGCGATCGAGCGTTTCGACGGGCATCGCCGCAAACCTGTCGGTATCGACATGGCGCGCCGTGGTGCCGCCGCCGCGGCAAAACACCAGGCGGATGCCGAGGCTGCGTGCCACCTCGAAGATCACCTGCGCGGGGTCGAAGCCGAACGTGTCGCTAAAGAGGTAGTGATGGTCAGCGACCGTCGTCGTACCCGAAAGAAGCAGCTCCGCGAGCCCGATCCGGGCCGCAACGGCAAGCGCCTCCTCGTCGAATTTCGACCAGAACCGGTATGGCACGGCGCGCAGCCAGCCGGCCAGCGGCAGGTCGATGCCGGACCGCACGCCCTTCAGCACACTCTGGAACAGGTGATGATGAGTCGAGACCAGACCGGGATAGATCACCCCGCCTTGGGCATCGAGGCGTTGCTCGCCCGGCTGCGGCTCCAGCGCGCCGATCTCGACGATGACGCCATCACGGATGCGAATCTGCCCGGCGGCGCGCATGGCGACGCCCGGCAGGCCGGTGAAGATGCCGGCGGCATTGTCGATCAATATGGCGGTCATGCTTCGGCCCTGGTCTCGCTGTCGTGCCAATCCGACAAAGCCCACTGCGACAACGCAACCATGGCCGCGAACAGCAGAACTCCGGTCAGGGTGATCAGGAACAAAGCCGCGAACATGCGAGGAATGTCCAGCGTGAATCCCGCATCGAGAATTTCGTAGGCAAGCCCCGATGATCGCCCACCAGTGCCTGCCACGAATTCGGCTACCACCGCACCGATCAAGGCCAGGCCGCTCGATATCCGCAAGCCGCCGAAGAAATAGGGCAGCGCTCCCGGAATGCGCAGCTTCACCAGCGTCTTGAAGCGGCTGGCACGATTCATCCGGAAAAAATTCGCAAGTCCCGGGTCGACGCTGCGCAAGCCCAACGTCGTGTTCGAGATGATGGGAAACAGCGCCACCAAGGTCGCGCAGATGGTCAGCGACAGCTGCGTGTTCTTCACCAAGATGATGATGAGAGGCGCAATGGCGACGACGGGCGTCACCTGCAGCAGCACCGCATAGGGAAACAGGCTGACCTCGATCGCCCGGCTCTGCACGAACATGAAGGCGATCAGCGTGCCCAGAATGACGGCTGCGACGAAGGCCTGCAGGGTGACGCGCAAGGTCACGAGGAGTGCGCGCAGGAGCGAAGGCCCATTGTGCAGGAGGCTTGCGAAGATGTCCGTCGGCTTTGGAAACAGGTAGACGGGAACGGACGCTAGCCGGAAGCCGACCTCCCACACCGCGAACAGGACGATGCCGACCGCAACCGGGGCGGCGATCCGCACGAACGCTTCGGATTCGAACAACGGCTTCATGACTCGCCTCCACCGGCCGATTGCAGCGATGCTTCGGCAAGCCAGGTCGACAATTCGCGGCAACAGGCCGCAAATTTCGAGCTGTCGCGGAAACCCTGGTCGCGCGGCTGCGGCTGGTCGATGGTCATGATGCGAAAGATGCGCCCCGGGTTCGCGGCCATGACGATGATCCGGGTCGAGAGGAACACGGCCTCGTAGATCGAATGCGTCACGAAGACGGTGGTCAGCTTGCGCTCCCACGACAGGTTGACGAGGTCGTCGTCCAGCTTGTTGCGCGTGAATTCGTCGAGGGCCCCGAACGGTTCGTCCATCAGCAGAAGGTTGGGATCGGTGACCAGGGCGCGCGCGATGGAGACACGCATCTTCATGCCGCCGGACAGCTGCCGCGGGAAGTGCCGGTTGAACTTGGAGAGGCCGACGTGAGCGATGGCGTCCGCCACCTTGGGATCCGCCGTGGCTCGCGGCATGTTGCCGAACTCCAGCGGCAAACGGACGTTGGCCTCGACCCGGGCCCAGGGCATCAGGGTCGGCTCCTGAAATACGAAGGCGAGGCGCCGCCCCTCCTGCCCCACTTGCGCGAAGTCGCCGCGCCACCACAGCAACCGTCCGTCGGAGGGCTCGATGAGGTTGGCGACCAGCTTGAGCAGCGTGCTCTTGCCGCAGCCGGAAGGGCCGATCAGGGTCAGGAACTCGCCGTCGGCGATGGACAGGTCGATCGGCGCCAGGCCGCGCGCGCCGTTGGCAAACACCTTCTCGGCGGACAGAACCTCGACGGCCGGCGGCCGCTCGTCAGCTGTCGTCATCTGCTTTGCCATTTCGTCGAGCGGTTTAACGGACGACAGCACCCTCATGTCGGCATCCTTATTTCAGCCCGATCTTCAGGTTCTTGACGAAACGATCGTCGAACGACTTCTGCCAGTCCACCTTGGAGTCGAGCAGGCCGCCCGCGACGAGGAATTCGTAGATTTGCCTGTATCGGTCTGCCGTGATGATGCCGACGCCCAGCGTCGCGGCATCGCCGCGGTCGATGGCCTTCATGTCTCTCAACCGGTCGAGGGCAAATGCGAGCTGGCCGTCGGTCATCTTGGGATTGGCCGCCTTGATCAGATCATTGCCGGGCGCCGGATTTTTCATGTAATCGTACCACCCCTCCAGCGAGGCCTTGACGAAGCGCTCCACCACACCGGGCTTTTCGGCGATCATCTTCTCGGTGGTGACGATCGTGGACCCATAGGGCGGATAGCCTCCGTCCGCGAGCAGGAAGAACTTGACTTTCTCCTGCTGCTGCTCGGCCTGATACGGCTCGGAGGACGGATAGGCCTGCTGCGCGACGGTCTTGTCGGCGAAGAAGGGCTGGAGATTGAAGGTGTAGGGGCGGATCTGATCGTCGGTGTAGCCGTATTTTGTGCGGAGCCAGGGCCAAAACGTCGTTCGCGACGATCCGGCAATCAGGATCGGCCGGCCCTTGAGCGCGGCAAGATCTGCCAAGTCGTCATGGGCCATGATGCCCTGCAAGTCGAACTGGAACGAGGAAGCGACCGTCACGAGAGGCAGATCCTTCTCGCGACCCTTGAGGACCTGGATATCGTAGCCCATCATGAAATCGGTGTCGCCAGCCAGCAGGAGTTGCGAACCGTTCACCTGCGGCCCCCCCATCTTGATCGTGACATCCAGCCCGGCCTTCTCGTACAGGCCCGTTGCCTTGGCTTGATAGAAGCCGCCATGTTCAGCTTGCGCGAACCAGTTCGTCAGGAACGTGACTTTGTCGGCGGCCCGCGCCGGCGCGAGGGAGGCGACCAGTGCTGCGCCCACCAGCAGACCGGCTGAGATCATTCGGGACAGATTCGTCGTGGCCATGCTGGTTGCCCTTCTGCAGCTCGCCGGGATCAGCCGGCGAGCACTGCGCTGCGAGACTTTCCAAGCGTGAGGATGCTCGGAAAGGCTGTCACCTCAAAGCATTTAGATTCGAGCAATCCGTTGCCTTTGAAGCAACGCCGCTTTCGTGGGCAGACGGACGGGTCCTACCGGGATCTAGCAGGCATCATGACCACATTCGCCTTGCAGGGCCTCGCCCGATACGCCAACCGCGCAAGGACTTGGCAGAAAAGGAGCAGAGATACCGCGTGCTTTGTTGCCTCCGCAGCCATGCCGGTTTCGTGAGCGATCCGTCATGGAAAATTGGGCATGAGGTGGCCGCAAGAATGATGAACGGTGTGTGCCGGTGACCGGGTGGTCACCGGCCCGAGGTCCGTCAGAACTTCATGGTCACGCCGGCGTAAACCGTCTCTTCCGTACAGCTATTGTTGCTGGTGCCCTTGAACAGACAGCTCGCGCTCCGATTGTGATCGAGGCCGAATTTGTTCTGCCAATAGCGATAGGCAACCCAGAGATCGACGAAGTGGGCATATCGCGGTCCCCAGAGTGCCTTGCTGGCATCGAATGTCAGTCGAATGGGTTCGGAGTTCAACGTCACCACGGTGGGCGTGCTGACGACCGGGTTCTTCTCGTAGCCTTTCGGTCCCTGCCAGGCAGCGCGCCCGCTGATCGACCAGAACTGCATGCTCTCCGGCAAGAAGCCCAGATCCATGTAGTAATTCGCCTCCACCGACCATGTCACATCGAAGCTCCGCTCGCCATCGGCGAGACAGGTGGCTCCCAGCGCGGGGTACGGAACGCCGGCACCGAACAAGCCGCATTGGGCGAAGGCATTGCGGCTCGAGAATTCCCAATAGGCGAGCGGCGCCACGTTAAAGTAGCCCTTGTACGGGAGGTCGAACGCAAACTGGAGACCCGCTACGGCAGCACGCTTGGAGTTCGCAAGAAAGCTATTCTCGGTGTTCGCATCCATCCCGACCTCGAACGAGATGTTGTGAAGCGGGCCGATCGCGAAGGCTTTTGTGTTGAATATGTCGTTCCCGCTGAACGTCGAGCGAAACAGGCCGTAGATTTCCGTCATCCCGGCGCAACTGGCCGGCAGGCCGGAGACGCTGCTCACGATCGCACCAGACGCGTTCGTTACGCAGGGGTTGGCAGGATCGTTGTGATCCGACTTGAACATCGAAAGCGAGAGGAAGTTGGTGCCGTACGCCCAGACGTCAAAATGCGTGAACGCGTACACCTGCTTCGCTGTCGTTCCATTAATGGCGCCATTGGGCTGAACACTGAAGAGACCCGGATCGGTGGCCTTCGGCATCCACGCATATGTCAGGCGATCATCCACAACGAGGAAGAAGGGACGATCGGTCGTTTTTTTGGCGGATTTGACCATGAGGTCGTCCGCGCGCGCGAGGCTGCCTGATGCCCCAGCGATCAGCGACAGAGCCGCGGCAGTGAAGAAGCGTCGAATATCGAACATTGTGTGTGCCCCTGGTTTGACAAGCGGGCGCTCGCATCCGTTCGCAACGACGACATCGTCGTCACGGCTACCGCTCGAGCATTTTACAAGGAGCCGTCCCCCGACGACTGCGTCCTCGCCCGGACTCAAGATGCACAGGCAGGGCAATACCTAGAAGCATTTTGATTCGCGCATTGCGTTGCCTTTCGGATGACGCACGTCGTTGCACGATGCGAGGCACGACCCCGCCGGTGCGACAATGTTCGTACGCGAGCTGCGTCGGGCGTGCCGCCATTTTCGTTGGTGGTGGTTTCGAAGAAGCAACAGCGCAGATGACGTGGCGCCGCTTTGCAAGGCGCGACTAGAATCGCTCCATGTCCCGCCGTAGCTTTGCAAGAAAGCGGTTGCGCTTGTTCGCGGTGGCGACATTCATGTGATAGAGCGCGTAGTAGCGCACGCGCGCCTTTCCGCCGGTGAACCACGGCAGATAGCGCTTGATGATCTTGCGCGGCGGATCGGCCATGCCGATCGCCTGCCAGCGCGGCCGACCGTAGGTCGCAATGCCGACGATGCGTTCAATGTGTTGCAACATCGGCTTCGCATGGGCGGGATCGGACAGGTCGAGCGCGATGCCCGGGCCGAACATGCGATCAAACCAGCCCTTGAGCATCGCGGGTGGCCCGAATGACCAAGTGGGAAACTGTACGATCAGCGCGTTCGCCGCCATCAGGCGCGCGGCGTAGGACTCGTTCTTGCGCCGGTTCAGCACGGGATCGTGGTAGTCGCGGCGAAGTTCGGCGTTCAGGACGGGATCAAACCCCTCGGCGTAGAGATCGAGCAGATCGAGCGTGTGGCCGGCCTGGGCCAACCCGGCCAGCGCCTCGCTGCGAAGGGCCGCGTGAAAGCTGTCGGCGAGCGGATGGCAATACACGTAGAGCACGTGCATCGCGCATCACCTTCTGCTCACGAAGCTTCGCATCTTGCCGGGATTGAGCAGGCCATGCGGATCGGCTTCATGCTTGAAGCCGAGCTGATCGGCATCGGCGCGCTTGTACCGGCTGCCGTCCTCGACCGTGAAGACGTGCGGGTTGGCAATGAAGACACCACGCTCCTCATGCAGCCGCATGATCTCGTTCAGCCGATCTGCATTGGTATAGCGGATGACCGGCAGGCTGCTGCAGGTGACGCGGCCGCCGAAGCGGATGAATTCGAGGTGCTGCAGCACTTCGTCCGGAAATAGCTGCCGCATCTCGGCGACCTTCTCCAGGACGCGGTCATGCGGGTATAGACACTGCAGGTACGTTACCGAACGATCGCTCTTCAGCACCTGGAGCGTAGTGTGGTTCCAGCAATATTCGTAGAGCGGGACACGGCCGGGGCTCTCGTCCGTCGGTGTCTCGAGCGTGATCGTGCCGCGACCGCCGAGGAGCGACTTGAAGCTATCGAGAGAAGGCTCGGCGATCATCGCCATGAGCACGCTCTTTCCCTCGGGACAGGACGGCTTCAGCGACCCGAAATAGGACGGCAACGGCCAGGTGATGGGCGAGAGCACCTTCTTCACGATCCCGTCGGCCAAGGCCGCCTCATAGCCGAATGTTGCGGCCTCCATGAAATCGTCGAAGGCGACCACGACGTCGATCCATTTCCATGCAGGGGCGAGCGGCATTTCGAGCGCCGTAATGATCCCGGTCGTGCCATAGGCGCGGTTGACCTTCTGGGCCGCATCCCCGCGCAATTCGATGATGCGCGGCTCCTCCTCGACCGTGACGACGCGCGCGGCCAGGATGTTCCCCGGCTCCCTCAGGCCGCCATAGGTGATGGAGCCGATACCGCCCGATCCGCCAGCGACGAAGCCGCCGATCGTCGCCATGCGCTTCGTGGATGGATGCATCCGCAGCTCCCACCCCTGCGCCTGCGCGGCCGCATCGATCGTGTGCATCTTGGCGCCGGCACCGACGCGCATCGCGCCTGGCCTGATCCATTCGATGCTTTCGAGCCCGGAGATATCCAGCAACACCCCGCCCTCGAGCGGCACGGCCTGTCCGTAATTGCCCGTGCCGCCGCCACGCACGGTGATCGGCATGCGATGGCGCGCGCAGACCGATGCGATGCGGATCACGTCCTGCTCGTCGCGCGGCAGCACGATCAGGTCGGCCGACTTGCCGTCGAGCTGTGCGTTGAGAATGGGGCTATACCAGAAGAAGTCGCGCGAGCGCCGGCGCACGACCTTCTCTTCGGTCACCACGGGAATGTCGCCGAGATCGGCAATCAGCCGGTCCAGCGCATCAGATGCGAGATCAGTCACGATTGGTCCCCTTCGATGCACCGTTCGCGAGCTCCGCCGCGATTGCTTCGGATCCGACGACGAAGCCGAAGCACTGGTTCACATTGTAGATGGTCGCCGCCATGCAATAGTCGGGTGACGTCGTGGCCGTGCAATCCTCCAGGAGTAGGCAGTCGTAGCCGCGAAAGTTTGCATCCTGCAACGTGCAGAGCACGCACTGATCGGCATTGACTCCCGCGAACATCAAAGTGTTCACACCGAGATTGCGAAGAATGCTGTCGAGTTCGGTATCCTGAAAGCCCGACATCCGGTACTTGGCAACGTGGATGTCCGTCGGCTCGGTCGGAAGCTCATCGACGATGGCCGCAGACCAACTGCCCCGCTCCAGTACTTTCGCGCCCGAGCCGGGCAGCGCATCACCGAGGCCGGTACCGGCGCCGTTCGGATTGTAGACATGCAGCAGCGACGGACTGAGATTGAGCCGGTCGGGCCGGTTGCCCCAGTTGAGCCAGATGACCGGCACGTCGCAGCCGCGCAACAGCGGCAGCAATCGCCGCAATGGCGCGATCGGGCGCCGTGCCGCCGCGACGTCCACGCCGATATGCGCCAGCCAGCCATCTCGATGGCAGAAGTCGTTCTGCATATCGACGACGACGAGCGCGGTGCGCGCGAGGTCGAACGTGACAAGCTTGCCCTGGGTCTTGACCGTCGCCGGGCGCGGCAGGACCGGCTGGCGCACCAGATTGGCCCGGCCCTCGGCCACCATCCAGCGATTCGCGCGGCTTGAGCCGAGCGGCAGCAGGCCTTCGTTCAAGGCGGGATCGGATGATGCGCCGTCCATCGATCAGAGCCCTTGCAGCGCGCGCATGTCCTCGGCGTCGAGCGCGACGGGCTCACCGCTGCGGATCAGCTCGGAAAAGCCTTCGTTGGGCGTCATCACGGTGAGCGTGTAGAGCTTGCCCGGCCCCGTGTTCTCGATGACGTGCTCTGAGCCCGGGTGCAGCAGAAGCGAGTCGCCCTTCTTGATCGGCAGGGTCTTGCCGTCGCAGCGCGCGACACCGACGCCGTGCAGCACGTGAAAGAACTCGTGCGCGACGGCGTGCTCATTGGGTGGCGTCGCCCCGCCAGGCTGGAAAATTTCGATGACGAAGATGTTGCCGATCCGATCCGTTACCTGGTCGAACAGGACTGCGAAATAATTGGTGTCCTTCGGCGCGATGCGGAAGACTTTCGCATGCGTGAGATCGGCGACGCTGAACGACATGGGATCACTTCCTCGGACAGTGCACTCTCGTCATGACGGATGTCGCATGACAACGCATCGCCTCAAAGCGCTTTAATTCGACAGACCTGTTGCCTTTTCGGCAACAAACCATCACCTTGGGGAAATTGATCGGGGCCAGACACATGCTGCACAGCCGGCTGTTGAACTACATTGACGAGGTTGCCCGCACCGGCTCGATCCGCAAGGCGGCGGACCGTCTCAATGTCGCGGCGTCGGCAATCAGCCGCCAGATTCTCGCACTGGAAACGCAATTGGGAACGCCGATCTTCCAGCGTCTTCCGAAGAAGCTGATCCTGACCGCCGCAGGGGAAGTGCTGATCGGGCATGTCCGCCAGACGCTCAAGGAGCTGACCCGCACCCAAGTCAAGATCGAGGAATTGAAGGGCTTGCGACGCGGCGAAATCACACTGGCGATGATGAGCGGCCTCGCCTCCAACCTCGTCCCGAATAAGGTGAAGGAGTTTCGCGCGGCCAATCCGCGCGTCAAGCTCAACCTGACGCTCTTCAATACCGGGGCGGAGATTCAGGTTGCGGTCGCCAGCGGCGAGGCCGACCTCGGTATCGGGTTCGATTTCGGCAAGGACAGCAATCTGAAGGTCCTCGCGCGCGCCGTCGGCCGGCTCGGCGCCGTCATGACCCCCAACCATCCATTGGCAAAGCGAAGCAACGTCCGCCTCAGCGATTGCGTCGACTACCCGCTCGTCATCGCCGACGGCACGAGTGCGATCCGGCCTTATCTGGACTCGGCTTTCGCACGGGTCGCGATCGACCTGCAGCCGGCGATCGAGACCAATTCGATCGAGATCATGCGGCACGCCGTCATCCTGAACGACGGCATCACCTTCCTGACCCCCTTCGACGTGGAATCCGAGCGGCGTGCCGGGCGGCTGACCTACGTTCCCGCTCGCGAGCTTGCGCAGGACGCGCAGGCGCTGATGCTGATCGGCCATGTCCGGGGCACCAGCGCGATCGCGAGCGTGCTTGCGGAGATGCTGAAGGCGATGATCCGCGAGGTTGCCGGCTGAACCGGCAAAGACGGTCGCGACGATCGTCACGGCTGCCATCAGGGCCCGCTCGGCGCGCGTTGCCAATATGGCAACACAACAGACGAAATTAAGCACTTTTCATGCTTCCGAAGATGCCCAACAATGATTGACAGGCCGCTGGGCGACGAAGCCTCGCCGGCTTGTCTGCCAATTCGAGCCAAGGAAACCGACAAGGCAACCGAGATGAAACTGAAGTCGCATTGGTGGTGGGACCTGTCGGCCGAGGATTTCCGTCAACTTGATCTGAGCAGGATCGTCGCCGTGCTGCCGGTCGGTGCTGTCGAGCAGCACGGGCCGCATCTGCCGGTCCGCGTCGATACGGCGATCGTCGAAGGTATAATCCAGCACGCAGTTGCGCAGATGGCCGACGATTTCCCGGCCCTCATCCTGCCGACGATGTCGATCGGCAAGTCGAATGAGCACTCTGCGTTCCCCGGCACGCTGACGCTCTCGGCCGAAACGCTGGGCCGCGTCTGGTACGAGGTCTGCGAGAGCGTTCACCGGGCCGGAGTTCGCAAGATCGTCTTCGTCAACTCGCATGGCGGCCAGCCGCAGGTCATGGAGATCGTCTGCCGCGAGCTCCGGGTCAGGCTCGGCATGCTGGCCGTCTCGTCGCAATGGTCGCGCTTCACGGACCTGTCGGACTTCTTCAATGCGGCCGAACGCAAGCATGGAATCCACGGCGGGGAAATCGAGACCAGCGTAATGTGCCATTTGCATCCCGAACTCGTCGACATGGCGCTCGCGGAGGATTTCAGGTCTCTCTCCCAGACCCTGGAGAGGGAATGCGAGATCCTCATGCCGGAAGGTCCGGTTGGATTCGGCTGGCAAATGCAGGACATCAACCCCAAAGGAGCCTGCGGCAACGCCGCGCTCGCAGATGCCGAGCGCGGCCGCGCGGCTATCGAACGCGCGGCCAGCCGCTTGATCAAGCTGATCACGGAGGTCGAGCAGTATCCGATGTCACGGATCAGATCGGCAACGAATGAGCCGACCCCGTAGTCGGGATTTTCGACACACCGCGCCTGTATGCGCATGAATTCACGATGAAGCTTCCGTAGATGTCAGCAAAATCACTTCGATTGCCCGTCCTGCCCCCGCAAATCGAAACCATGACGCTAAAGGATGGCACGCGGCTCGATGCCGACGTGTACCGTCCGGCGGCGCCGGGACCCTATCCGGTTCTGCTTCAGCGCCAAGCCTATAGCAGACGCATCGCATGCAGCATCTGCCACGCGCATCCCTCCTGGTACGCCTCACATGGCTATATCGTCGTGGTGCAGGACGTCAGAGGACGCGGCACATCGGAGGGAACATTCCGCCCGGGTGAAACCGAAATCGAGGACGGCGCGGAGGCGGTCGAATGGGCGGCGCGTCTCGATGGCGCGAACGGCGACGTCGGGATGTATGGCTTCTCCTATCAGGCTTACAACCAACTGCTCGCCGCGGCGGGAGACTGCCCGTCGCTGAAGGCTCTCGCGCCGGTGATGGGGCCGTGGAATCCCGCACATTGGGCCTACGAGAACGGCGCCCTGCAGATGAAGCACATGATCGGCTGGGGCATCCAGATCACCGCAGAGGCGGCGCGGCGCGCAGGCGACGACGAGGCGTTCAGCGCCTTGCAAGCCGCCGGGACCAGCCTGCCGCTCAGCGGCCCGATCGCGGCAATGCCACAGCTGCTGCAAAAGTACCGACATTATTCGCACGTCATGGACTGGCTCGAAACGCCCCCCGATTCTTCGTATTGGGACCGCATTTCGCCTGGGACACATCTGGACGCCATTCGTGCCCGCCAATTGCCGATGCTGTTCGTCGGTGGCTGGTTCGACCCCTTCCTGCCGGCCACGATCGAATCCTTCCGAGCTGTTGCAGGCAGCTGCGATGACACCAGGCTCATCGTCGGCCCCTGGATCCATTTTCCGTGGACGCGGAAGGTGGGCTCGGTCGATTTCGGGCCAGAGGCAGACCGCAATGTCGACATCGATCACATCCGATTCTTTGACCGAATCCTCAAGGGTTCGCCGAGCCGGGCCGATGACCGACGGATCGAGTTGTTCGATATGGGTTTGAAAAAATGGCAGCAATATCAGGATCTGCCGGCAAACACGCAGACGCTGTTCCTTGGTGGCACGGGTCGAGCGTCGCTGGACGCTCAGGACGGCACCCTCGGTCTTCGGCCGGGCCCGGAGGAGAATGTCGAGCATATCGTCCACGACCCCTGGCGACCCTCACCTACTGTCGGCGGCTACTACGGCGCTCCGACGGGACCAGTCGACCGCCGGGTCGCCGATGAACGGGGCGACGTTCTGACCTTCACGACGAAAACTCTTGACGACGCCGTCGAGGTGGTCGGCGAACCCGAGGTCGAACTCGAGGTGAGCTGCGACCGTCCGAGCTTCGACCTTTGCTGCATCCTTTCACTCGTCACTCCTGACGAACGGGTCCTTCAGATCTCGAGCGGGTATGCGCATTATCGCGCCGCGACGGCAGGCCGATACAAGCTGAGACTGACTACCACGTGCGCGACACTCAAGAAGGGTGAGCGGCTCCGCCTCTCCGTCGCGGGGGCCGATTATCCGGCCTATCCCGTCAATCCGGGAACGGGCGAAGATCCGGCGAGCACGCCAAAGACGCATGCCGTGGTTATTACGATTGGGATCTGGCATGGACCGTCCTATCCTTCGCTTCTCCGGTTGCCCGTCAGGCCCGGCTCCGAAATCGCTGTCGCGGGATCGTAGGCCTAGCCTCGTCTCACCACAGCAACGCCCCCCACTTGGCAATCAGGACCGAACTTCAGCCAATTTCTAATTACTTTCTCGCCAATACCTTTGTCATCAAGCACGTATCGTCTTGAGAAACCGACTCACTTCGTCTTTGAGGCGATTGCTCTCGCTCGATAACGACCGAGCTGCCGACAAGACTTGCGAAGACGCAGAACCAGTTTCGGAGGCCTCGCGCTGCACATTTATGATGTTGGTGGAGGCGCGCTGGGTGCCGCTTGCAGCCTGCTGAACGTTGCGCGCAATCTCCTGCGTCGCCGCACCTGGACGTTGCTAGACGCCGCCTCGGAGGCAGCAGCGGCGACAGTGGTTGATTTTTGCGAGCGTTCGGCCGTGCTGCTTAGACTACTCGCAGAGCTCTCGAGCTCATTTGAAGCTGAGGAGACGGTATCGACGATTTCTCCGATCGCGCTTTCAAGGTCGACCGCCAATCGACGGACCATCCCGCTCTTCTCTTCCTCCGCCTTCATGAGCTCGTCGATATCGACCAACGATCCGCAGGCGCGCCGCGGCCGGCCTTTCTCGTCCAACACGACTCCACCTGTTGCTCGGAACCAACGATAACTTCCGTCTTTAACCTTCAAGCGGTACTTCACATCGTAGCCGACGCCGGTCTGGCAAGTCGAACCAAACGCGGCGAATGTCGCTGCAGCGTCATTTGGGTGGAGGCGGTCAGACCAAGATTGCACGACGTTGGGAAATTCGGCTTCCTCCCGCGATCTGGCTTTTCGCTAACGCCGCACGAATTGAGGTCCAATCGCGGTCTGCTGGATCGAATATTTTTTCCCAAGCATTGCTGTCGAACGATACCCGCATACTCAGACCTTACCTTGCTGCTCTTCACTGATGCCCATTCGTTTCTCGAAACGGGTCGCCGGCGTTTCACATTATTGAGCTGGCTGAGCAAATGCTCGAAAATACACCGTTTGAAAAACCGTTTTGGTTCGGTCCTCTCAAACGGTTTTCTGGCTAAGGTCTTGATTTATATGGTGGGCGCACCGGGGCTCGAACCTGGGGCCCGCTGATTAAGAGACATGATAAGATCATTGATTTTACGAGAGAATTTTTCCAACTGAGCCAAAAGCCGATCATTAGAGATCAATGGCATGCTCCGAAATATCCAACCAAAAAGTGCCGTCTAAGTCCTCTAGGCGCGACCAACGATAGGGGACGTACTTCCTGAGCTGCCATCTTCACCGCCGTACGCCTAGCGCCGGTGCCACTGCAGCAATGAGTATGGTGGGTCCGAGCCCGGGTGATGTTCAAACGACCCAACCACGTCGGCCCCGATTGCGACCTCTTGCATAGGATCGCCCGGGAGGTTGCCGACCATGCGGATCCCGCCGGCATGCGGCAACTCCACCAGGACTGCGAGATACGGTCCGTGCTGCCGGAGTGCCGGGTGCGACGGATGCCAGACACGCTCCCAGCTGAAGATGCGGCCGCGCGGGGCGATCTCGACCCAGTCGGGATCGAAGGCGTGACATCGGTGGCAGATCCATTCGGGGCCAAACTGCCAGGTCCCGCACCCGCTGCAACGCTGTACGAGGAGCCGCCCTTGGCGCAAGCCTTCCCAATAGGGTGCTGATAACCTGTCCGGTTCGGCCGTTGGGATCGGAAGCCCCTCGGGCAGATGGAAAGAGTTTTCCGAGCCGCTCACAGCGTTGCCTCCGAGCCGAGGAGAAGATTGCTGACCGGTGTGACCATCGGCCCGCCGATCACCATCGCCACGTCTTTGCGTTCGGCGAGGTTCACGGACGTGCCGCGCACTTGGCGCACGGCTTCCAGCACCAGTTCGAAACCGTGCATGTAACATTCGGCAAGATTGCCGCCGCTGGTATTGAGCGGAAGGCGTCCGGAAGGCGCGAGCAGATTTTCGAGCGTCAGAAAATCGTTTGCCTCGCCCGGCGCGAAAAAGTCATGCTCTGCCAGCGCCATCACCACGCCACCCGTGAAGTTCTCGTAACACTGAACGACACCGACATCGGCCGGCCCGAGACGAGCCATACGATAGAGATCGGCTGCGACCGTATCGAAGCTCGCACTGGCATATTGGGGCGCGTTGTGCGGCACAGCTCTGGCGCGATATCCCGATCCCACCGCTGCGCCCAATAGGTAGGCCGGCCTGCTGCGAAACTCGCCGGCGCGGTCCGCAGCGACGAGCACGATCGCTGCCGCGCCGTCATTCTCCATGCAGCAATCATATAGGTGGAAAGGCTCGGTGATCCAGCGCGAGGTGTCGTATTTTTCGGGATCGAGCGGACGGCCGTACATGACCGCGCGTCGATTAGCCTGGGCGTGATGGTATGACGCCAGCGCGATCGCGCGTAGCGCCTCCTGGCGTACGCCGTGCTCGTGCATGAAACGACGAACGCGCATGGCAAAGCGTTGAGGCGGAGCCAGCACGCCATACGGCATCAAGTAGGCCCTCTCGCCAGAGATCGTGTCGATGTTTGCGGCCTGGCCGAAGCGGCCGTGTTGGCCTTGGGCCAGAGATCTGAAGACGACCACGCAATCGGCGAGGCCGGCGACGATAGAGGCCGCGGCATTGGCCACAGCGGCGCAGCAGCCGCCACCGCCACCGCCCCATTGCATCGTGGCCGTGCGAAGCTGACGGATGCCGAGCGCGGCCGCGAGGCGAGACGCCTCGCTACGGTCATCGCCATAGGACGAGAAACCGTCGAGCTCACGCGGATCGATCCCGGCATCCTCGCAAGCGGCGAGGATCGCCTTGAGGGCCAGCTTGAACTCCGGATCAGGTGAGGTCCCGTGGCGGTAATACTCGGTCTCGCCGATGCCTATCACGGCGACCCGGCCTCGCAGCGTGCGCTCTGATCTCTGCGTTGACCTCAAACTCTCGTGTCCTCGTTGCGCATCTAGAGGTCCAAAGTCAGTGTTTTCGTCTTCGTGCCCGAACAGCAGATTATCATCGTCTTGTTCGTCGCCTGTTCCTCCTCGCTGAGAAACTGGTCCCGGTGGTCGGGTATGCCCTCCAGAACGCGCGTCTCGCAGGTGCCGCAGACGCCTTCCATGCAGGAAAAACTCGCGGCGATCCCGGCTTCCAGCAGCGCATCGAGGATCGATTTGCCGGGCTCCACCAGGATGGCGCGATTGCTGCGGGCGAGGCGAATCTCGAAGCCGCCTTCCACCGCCGCTTCTTGCTTCGGCTTGAAGTACTCGACATGAACGAGATCGGCGGGCCGTTCGGCTGTTGCCGCCTCGAACGCCTCCAGCATTGGGGTTGGACCGCAGCAGTAGAGATGGGCGTTCGCCGGCGCCTGGGCCACGATGCCGTTGAGGTCGAATAGCTGGCCCGCCCGCTCGTCGTCGAGATCAACATGCAGGACGTCTGGCCGACCTACCTCGAGCTCGTCCAGGAATGCCGCCGCCCGCCGCGTTCTTGCGGCATAGAACAGCTGCCAGCGCCGTCCGAGTGCCTCGAGCCGACGGACCATCGAGAGCAGCGGGGTGATGCCGATCCCGCCCGCAATCAGGATCGAATGATCCGCGTGCTCGACGAGCGCAAAGTTGTTGCGCGGGCCGGACGCGGTGACTGTATCTCCTGCACGGATCTGGTCGTGGATGAAAGCGGAGCCACCGCGACTTGCCGGATCTTTGTTGACTGCAATCACGTAACGATGCCGCTCGCGCTGGTCGTTCACCAGCGAGTAGGAACGAATGAGGCCGTTCGACAGGTGCAGATCGATGTGAGCGCCGGCCGTGAAGGCCGGGAGCTCGGCGCCATCAGACGGGACGAGCTCGTAGGATTTGATGCTCTCTGCCTCGGGGGTGATCCGCTTCACACGCAGCTGCAGCATCGCGGCCTCACACCTCATAGCCGAAATCGGCCCCGAGCCTGGCCTTCATGAAGGGCGCGCCAACGTCAGCCCATTGCTCTTCCGGCGGCAGTCGTAACGACACCGCCCGGACCATGAACACGTCGGGATCGGTGACACCCTTCGGCTTCACGCCATGGTCTCTGTACGCACCGAGCGATTCGAGAATGAATCGCCGCGTCATCGCAATGCCGGTATCGCTCGCGCAGAGATTTTCCCTGGTACGATCGAAGATCGGCGACACCCCGCTCTGACACGCGCCATCCTGCACCCAAAGCCCGGGCAGGCCCGAGAACCAGGTGGTCCGCTGCGCTTCGTAATCAAATTGGAAGCCGTTTTGCGGGTTGTACCTGGTCCAGTACCCGGCAAAAGGAACCGTCACCGGTTGCTCGACCAGGGCATGGCGGCTGGCATGTCCGCTCTCGCGGCCGTTGTGCCCCTCCGCGAACACCTGGCGCGTCTTCGCCAGCAGCGGCTTCGACGGATGATACGAGAACATGATGCATAGCGTGTTCTCGTCGTCGATCGGGACCCAGGCGTGCCCGCTCAAATCTGGGAACGGAGACAGTGGCGGCACCAGCGTATAGAACGGCAGCAGGAACTGGTTGACCCGCCAGTACAAGGTGTTGGCATCATAGTGGCGCCGCGCCGCAATGCTCATCCCAAAATCCTGCTTGATGCATTCGAAGGTCGGGCGGAGATCGCGCTTCTGGATCCAGGCGCTGGTCGTGCCCTGCGAATCCAGGCGTCCATGCAGCAACGGCGCATGCGCCGAGTCGATCTCGCCTTCGACGGCCTGTAGCCAGTTGCATTCCTGGACCCGCAGCGAGATATGCACCTGATCCTGCGGCACCAGATTCCACTCGACATTGGGCAGCGGCGGGAGCTCGAGCTGCTCGGCCCCCATATAGGCCCAGATCATCCCGTTGCGCTCCCTGCAGGGATAGGCCTTGATCCGCACCCGCTCCTTGAGGCGGCTGCGCACCGGCTCGGCCGGCATGTCCGTCACTGCGCCGGCGACGTCGAACTTCCAGCCGTGATAGACGCAGCGCAAACCGCAATCTTCATTGCGCGCAAACACCATCGGTGCGCCGCGGTGTGGGCATGCCTGGTCGACCAGGCCGACCCGCCCTTCGCTGTCCCTGTATGCAACGAGGTCCTCGCCGAGCAACCGGATGCGCCTGGGCTGACCGTCGGCGGCAAGGTCGGCGGACGGCAGGAACGGAATCCAATACAGTCGGAACAGATCGCCGAGGGGCGTCCCCTTTCCGACCCTGACCAGTCGCTCATTGTCTTCGTGCGTGAGCATGGGCGTCCTCCGTAGGCGATTGCGCGATCATTGTTGCGGCGACCGGTCCAGCAGCCGAGCCACGCGCTCCGCGAGACCCAGCTCACGCGCGGTCCAAATTGGGGCGGATGTCGAGAGTGGCCGACGTGGGACGGGCGGCTGGTTGCCCTGTTCAACGAGTCCTACGATGATTTCTATTCGCCTGCACTCGAGCTCTCTCAGAGCATCTTCGACCACGGCGCTTTCGGCCGAGCACCCGGGAAGCTCGGGGTAAGCGAGACGAATCCGCCATTGGCCGGGCTCACTCTCGGTTGCCTCGGCCCGCAAGAGATAGGGTATCGACAACAGGTCTCGCAGTCCCATCGCCATCTCCCAGGGACGCCTCGCCGCGCTCATGTTCTCGAATGCCCGCGCGCGAATGCGTAAGCGCCGGCTGCCGGGCCGGCATTGGAGCAAAATGCCCGGCCGAGGGGCGTGACATCTGCCCGGACCTGAACCCGTCGCGGCCGGCGAGGTGAATACGCCAAGTCCGATCCCTCCCTGCACCGAATGAATTCGGCGCGACTGCTGCCTTGCGCTCTTCCCATTCGCCTCCGCTGACCCGCCCGGCGCAGTTTGCGCGCAAGACCCGCATGCAGGGTCCCGGCGCATTTCGCCCCTCGACAGGGCATTATTCTGCACCTATATTGGTCCAACCATTGAGATATGTCCAGGAGAATTGCAGCGTCATGAGCTTCACCGAGGAGCAGGTCGCCTTTCGCGACAGCATTCAGAAAGTCGTCGCCAAGCACATCGCGCCGATCGCGGCCGAGATCGATGAGACCGACCGCTTCCCCGAGGAGATTGTGAAGATTTTTGGTGACATGGGCCTGATGCAGCTCTGGGTCCCCGAGCAATATGGCGGTCCCAACGGCAACCTCACCATGATGTGCATCGCGAGGGAGGAGATCTCGAAGGTCTCGCCGGCCTGTGCCTCGATTGCCGGCCTCAACACCATGTTCATCATGCCGTTGCTGCACTTCGGCTCAGAAGAGCAGCGCAAGCGGTTCCTGCCGATCGTCGCCAGAGGCGGCGTGGTCACGGCGATCGCCATTTCCGAGCCGCAGGCAGGCTCGGACGTCTCGGCGCTCAATACGCGAGCCCGCAAGGACGGTGACAGCTACGTCATCAACGGCCGCAAGCAATGGTGCAGCTATGGCGTTGCCGCCGACTACATCGTGCTGATGGCGCGCACCAGCGACAGTCCCGGCTCAGACGGCATCAGCGCCTTCATTCTCGAGCCGAAGAAGATGCCCGGTATCAGCTTCGGCCGCCACGAGCGCAAGATGGGTTTCCGCGGCGCACCGAATACGCCGATCTTCCTGGATAATGTCCGCGTCCCTGCCGAGAATCTCGTCGGCGAGGAAGGCAAAGGCTTCAAGGCCTCGATGCGCGCGCTCGACCTCAATCGGCCGACGATCGGCGCTCAATGCGTCGGGCTGGCGCAAGGCGCGTTCGAGGCCAGCCTCGCCTACGCCAAGGAACGCAAGCAGTTCAAGAAGAGCATCTCCGAATTCCAGGGCGTCCAGTTCATGCTGGCGGACATGGCGATGCAGATAGAGGCGGCGCGCGCCTTGGTCTATGAATGCGCCCGCGCCGGAGACGTCGGCGACTGGCAGCGCCTCAACCTGCTTGCGAGCATGGCGAAATGCTTCGGCAGCGACATGGCGATGAAGGTCACCACCGACGCGGTGCAGATATTCGGAGGCTATGGCTACACCATGGATTATCCCGTCGAACGGATGATGCGGGACGCCAAGCTGACGCAGATCTTCGAGGGGACCAACCAGATCCAGCGCCTCGTGATCGCCCGCGAACTGCTTCGATAAATCAAAACACTATAAAAGCACAAATGGGAGGAACTACCGTGAGCCGTCGATCCGCTCTGTCGTGTTTTGTCGTCGTCGCCGCACTGCTGTCGCTTGCGAACGCACATGCCCAGAAGGCCTATGGGCCCGGCGTCAGTGACACCGAGATCAAGCTCGGTCAGTCGACGCCGCTCAGCGGACCGGCCTCCGCATTCGGCGCGGGCGCCGGACGTGCGGTGGTCGGCTATTTCACGATGCTCAATGAGCGCGGCGGCATCAACGGACGCAAGATCAGCTTCACCCAGCTCGACAACGCCTACAGTGCGCCGAAGGCCATCGAGCAATCCCGAAAGCTCATCGAGGATATCGGCGTGCTGGCAGAGGTCGGCACGATTGGAACGGTTCCGAACGTCGCGATCCAGAAATATCTGAACTCCAAGAAGGTGCCGCAACTCCTGATCACGGCAGGAGGGCGCCGCTTCAATGATCCCAAGCAATTTCCCTGGACCGTTCCGCTCTATCCCGACTTCGAGACGGAAGGCCAGGCGATCGCCAAGTACATCCTCAAAACCAAGCCGGACGCGAAGATCGGCGTTCTCTACCAGAACGACGATTTCGGAAAGGATTATGTCAAAGGGCTACGCGCCGGGCTGGGCGAGAAGGCCGGTCTAATCATCGCCCAGGTCTCCTATGAAATCGCCGACCCGACCATCGACTCTCAAATCGTGCAGCTGAAATCCGCCGGCGTCGACACCCTCATCGAGCAGTCCTCGGCAAAGGCAGCAGCACAATCGATCCGCAAGGTCCACGAGCTGGACTGGCATCCGCTGCACATCATCGGCGGCTCGACTGCGTCAGTCGAGACGGTGCTGAAGCCGGCCGGGCTCGACGCCTCTCGCGGATTGGTCACCACGCAATTTCTCAAGCAACCGGGCGATCCGGCCTGGGCCAATGACGACGAGGTCAAGGCGTACAAGGAATTCCTCAAGAACTACGCGCCATCGGTGAACCCGGACGATTACTCCGTTCTCGTCGCCTATATGAACGTCAACACGCTCGGGGCCGTGTTGAAGGCATGCGGCGACGATCTGACCCGCGAGGGCCTGCTTCGTCAGGCGACATCGCTCCACGCCCAGCGCATGCCGATGATGCTGCCCGGTATCACCATCAGCACCACGCCCGAGGACTATGCGCCATTCAAAACTCTGCGCATTGCCGTTTTCGATGGGTCGAGCTGGACGCTCTCCGGCGAGCCGATCACGGCGGATTAGAAAGAGCCGGTGGCTCGCGTCTCGTGGTGCGCGCCCCACCGCAAGTTTGGCCTTCGTGTTTCGGCACCGCGACAGCCGTGATGCTTAGGGAGGACGGAGGCGGATCAAAGGCTGATATGGAAGCCGCCATTGACTCCGATGTGCTGGCCCGTCGTGTATGAGGCTGCATCCGAGAGCAGGAAGCAGACGGTCTGCACCACCTCATCCGGCGTCGCCCAGCGTGCAAGCGGGATCTGCGCCAGAATGCCGTCCCTGAACTTCTCGCCGCGAACGACCTCGGTCATCGGCGTTTCGACCACGCCGAAGCAGATTGAATTAGTCCGGATGTTGTACTTGCCCCATTCGCGCGCTGCGGTCATCGTCATTGCGAGCAGACCCGCCTTGGCGGCGGCATAGTTGATCTGGCCGACCGACCCTTTCCGTCCCGCGTCGGACGAGATGTTGACGATGGCTCCGCCCGAGGTGTCGCCGTCCTTAGCGCGCTCGACCAGGTGGCGCCCGACAGCCTGAAGCCAGAGGAAGGCGCCGGTCAGATGGACGTCGATGACCTCCTGCCATTGACGCATGCTCATCTTTTCGATCATCGCGGGGCGGATGATACCGGCGTTATTGACCAGCCCGTTTACCGAGCCGAACCGACCGACGGCCTCTGCAACGGTGCTGGCGGCGAGCTCCGCGTCGGTGACGCTGCCGACGACCTTCATCACCCGATCCGCCGGCAGGGCCGCCAGGACGGTCCCGAGCGCTTCGGCATTGAGATCGACGGCGACGACATTCGCTCCGAGCTCGACCGCCAGTTCGGCCGTTGCCTTGCCGATCCCCTGTGCAGCGCCGGTGACGACCACCGTCCGGCCTTGCAGTGACACCATGTTTTTCGTCATTCGCGATTCCTTTGTTCGTGGGTAAAGGTCAGCAGCTCATCAGGTCAACGCCCAGCCATGGCTGAGCACCAGCGCCTCGCGCTCGGTGACGCGCGCCTGGAACGCGATGCGATCGTCGAGACGCCAGCACTCGAGCCGGATCGTGTCTCCTGGGAAGACAGGCGCGGACATGCGGGCGCGGATCGCTTTCAGCTTTGACGGGTCGCTGTCGCAGAAGGCTTCAACCAGGCCGCGGCAGGCAAATCCGTAGGTCGCAAGTCCATGCAGGATCGGCCGCACAAAGCCGGCCTTGGCAGCAAAGGCGGGATCGATGTGCAAGGGGTTGAGATCGCCAGAGAGGCGATAGAGCACCGCCTGGTCCGAACGCGTCGGCAAGGTGATCACCCGGTCCGGCGCGCGATCGGGAACGGGCATCGGCGCGCTCGCGGGTTCGTCGCCGCCCGAGCCTTGCGAGAAGCCGCCGTCGCCACGCAGGAAGAGCACCTGTTCACTGACCGCTACCAACTGATTGGTGGCCTCGTGCCATAGCTCCTTCTCGACATGCATGACGGCGCCCTTGCCTTCACCCTTGTCGACCAGCCGCGCGACACGGCTCCTGCCGAGCAGAATTCCACTGGGAGGAAGCGCGGCATGCATCTGCACGGACTGCTCGCCATGCACCATGTTCGCGAAATTGATGCCGAGCTCCGCATTGTCCCGCATCCAGGCGCCCGGCGACGCCAGCACCGTCGCCATGGTCGGAAGCGCAACAAGATTCTTCTCATACACCAGGCGCAGCTGCCGCGCGTCGAGCGGATCGCTCGCGGCACCGATACCGAGCGCATAGAGAATGGTGTCTCGTGCCGTGTAGGCGTGGCGGACGTCGCCGGAGCGCCAGGCCCGCGTCTTTGCGTAGTCAACCATGATCAGCAGCTCTCCCCCGGGAAATGGCACGCATCCGCTATTGGTCTTTGGTTGAACCAATGATATAGACCCGGCACGTGGTGGTCAACGTTGCCGGATGCGCAAGCGGCCACGGACGGAACGTGAGCGCGAGAGAGCCGATGAGCATTCGACGCAAGGCCTGCATCGCAGGCGCTTATGAACATCCGACGCGAAAGGCGCCCGACAAAACCGTAGCCCAGTTGCATGCCGAATGCGCGCGCGGCGCGCTGGAAGATGCCGGCCTGCGGCTCCAGGATGTCGACGGCTACTTTTGCGCTGGCGACGCGCCCGGCCTGGGCGCGAACAGCATGGCGGACTATCTGGGACTTCGGCCCCGCCATGTGGACAGCACCGATACCGGCGGTTCTGCCTATCTGGTTCACGTCTCCCATGCGGCCCAGGCCATTGCGATGGGCAAGTGCAACGTCGCGCTGATCACGCTCGCCGGCCGGCCGCGCAGCGAGGGATCGAGCGGCGTGGCGCCGAGGCTGGTCGGCGCCGGCACGCCGGATGTGCCGTGGGAAGCGCCTTATGCGCCCGTCACGGTCAATATGTATGCGCTCGCGGCTAACAGGCACATGCATGAGTACGGCACGACCAGCGAGCAATTGGCCTGGATCAAGGTCGCGGCCGCCACCCACGCCCAGCACAATCCGAACGCGATGCTGCGCGAACCCGTCACCGTTGACGACGTGCTTGCTTCGCCGATGATCTCCGATCCCCTGCATCGGCTCGACTGCTGCGTCGTCAGCGACGGCGGCGGCGCGCTGGTTGTCGTTCGCCCCGAGATCGCACGCTCGCTGAAACGGCCCGTCGTCAACGTTCTCGGCGCGGGCGAGGCGATCAAGGGTCAGCTCAACGGTCAAGTCGACCTGACGTTCTCGGGCGCGGCGTGGTCCGGCCCGCGCGCGTTCGAGGAAGCTGGTATCAAGCCGTCCGACATCCAATATGCCTCGATCTACGACAGCTTCACTATCACCGTGTTGATGCAGATCGAGGATCTCGGCTTTTGTGAAAAGGGCAAGGGCGGGCGTTTCGTCGCCGACGGCAATTTGATCTCCGGAGTCGGCAAGCTTCCCTTCAATACCGACGGCGGCGGCCTCTGCAACAACCATCCTGCCAATCGCGGCGGCATCACCAAGGTGATCGAGGCGGTCCGTCAGCTGCGCGGTGAAGCGCATCAGAAGGTGCAGGTCCGCGATTGCAGCCTCGCTTTGGCCCAGGGCACCGGAGGCCTGCTCGGCTCCCGCCACGGCAGTGCCACCCTCATCATGGAGCGCGCGTGAGATGACGACGACCTACCAGGACCGCCCGCTTGGCTCGGCCGTGCATGACGACGCAACCGAGCCTTTCTTTGCCGCGACAGCGGCCGGATCGCTACGCATCAAGGTCTGTATTTCCTGCCGCAAGCCGCACTGGTATCCGCGCGCTCTTTGCCCCTATTGCCTCGGCGACACCGAATGGCGCGAGGCGACCGGCAAGGGCGGGATCTACAGCGTCAGCGTCACCCGCCGTGCCGGCCCGATTCCTTACGCAATCGCCTACGTGCGGCTCGACGAGGGCGTGACCATGCTGAGCAACATCGTCGATTGCGATCTCGACTCCTTGCGCATCGGACAGCGGGTCCATGTCGTCTTCAAGCCAGCCGAGGACAAGGCGATGATCCCGATGTTCGCGCCCGACCAGGGCTGACGAACCGCTCCGATCTCGCTCCCAAAGGAGGCGTGCATGACACTCGATCCAAGGCTCCGGCAATCGCTTTCCTTGCCTGCCATCTGCGCGCCGATGTTCCTGGTCAGCGGCGCGGATCTCGTTCGCGAGGCGTGCAAGGCCGGCGTGATCGGCGCCCTGCCCCCGTCAGAACGCCCGCTCCTTCGAAGAGTTCGCTGGCTGGCTGCGCGCGATCCGCGAGGATTTGCGCGAACACGCCGCGCAGGCGCCGGGTCCAATTGGCCCGCTCGCCGTCAACTTGTCGGCAAAGACGCCGGAGAACGAGATCGGGAAGCACCTGGATCTCTGCGCCGAACAAGGCGTCGACATCGTCATCACTGTCGGCGGCCATCCCAAGCTCATCGTTCAGCAGGCCCATGATCGCGGAATGAAGGTGTTCCACGATATCACCAGCATCCCGTTTGCCGAACGCGCCATTGCGGCTGGCGTCGACGGCCTGATCTGCATCGGGGCCGGCGGCGGCGGTCATTCCGGCACGATCAGCCACCTGGCCTTGATCCGCAAGGTCCGCTCGATCTTTGACGGCGCGATCGTGATGGCCGGTGCCATATCCGACGGCGCCAGCATCCGCGCCGCGGAAGTGCTCGGCGCAGACCTCGCCTATCTGGGTACCCGATTCATCGCAACCCGCGAGTCCCTGGCGCCCGATGACTACAAACGCATGCTCGTCGCGCAGACGTCCGCCGGCCTGATCTACACTGGAAAGGTTGCCGGCGTGGCTGCGAACTGGCTTGTCGAATCGTTGCGCGCTGCGGGTCTCGATCCGAACGTCTTGCCCGAGCCGAAAGGCAAAGGCATGCGGCATGACCATCTGCCTGAGAGCGCAAAACCCTGGAAGACCTTGTGGAGCGCCGGTCAGGGGATCGACCTGATCGACGACATTCCTGCCGTCGCGGACCTGGTTGCTCGGCTGAAGCGGGAATATGCTCAGGCTTGCAAGATCCCCGCTATCGTCTGAACGGTTTCGGACGCCGAAGCGCTTGTGCTTAGAGCCCGAGCACCTGCCTCGCAATGATGTCGCGCTGGATTTCCGAACTCCCGCCGAAGATCGTGTTAGCGCGGCCGTTGAGATGACGGGGCACCGCGCTCAGCACGTCTTCCGGAATCAAGGGTTCGTCATCGAGCGCGTGGAGAGGACGACGGGTTTCCTCCACCAGCGCATTCTGCCCGACGATCTCGACCCCGACGCGGGTGATCGCCTGATGGACCTCACTGGCCCGCAGCTTGAGGATTGATGACACCGGTCCGGGATTGTCGCCTCTCTGCAGCGCAGACAACACCTTCAACTCGGCGAACTCGAGCGTTTGAAGGTCAAGCTCGATCTCCGACAGTTTGGTTGCGATCTCCGGGCGCGAAATCGCGTGACAGGACAGGTCGGAGTTGGCGAGTAGCCGAACTTTCTCCAGTGCATATTTTAGTTTCGGCGAGTTGACCCCGCCACCTCGCTCGAACTCCAGCAGATACTTGCCGTAAGTCCAGCCCCGCCCCTCCTCGCCGACCAGGTTGGCCAAGGGGACTTCGACGTCGTCGAAGAACACTTGGTTGACGTCGTGGTCGCCGCTGATCATCATGATCGGGCGGATGGTGATGCCGGGCGATTTCATATCAATCAGCAGGAAGCTGATGCCGTCCTGTTGCCGGGGCTCGTCGCTGGTGCGGACCAGCGCGAACATGCGATTTGCAAAATGCGCGTGCGTGGTCCAGATCTTGGTGCCGTTGACGACGTAGCGCTCCCCACGGCGGACCGCGCGCGTCTTCAGCGAAGCAAGGTCCGAGCCGGACCCCGGCTCCGAATAACCCTGGCACCAGCGGTCCTCGCCGCTGAGGATACGGGGCAGATAGAACTTCTTCTGCTCAGTGGTCCCAAAACGCATCAACACTGGCCCCACCATCTTGATGCCCATGGGCGACAGCTGCGGTGCGCCGGCGCGCGCACATTCGGATTCGAAAATCCAGCGCTGCGCCGCCGACCAGCCGGGCCCGCCATGCTCGTGCGGCCAGCCTGGCGCGACCCAGCCGCGCTCGTGCAAAGCCTTTTGCCAGGGCGCGACGATATCGGGATCGGAGAAGAAGGAGACATTCAGAAAGCTGGCGCGCCGCGACTCGGGCGAAAGATGCGCCGCAATGAAGGCTCGCACCTCATCTCTGAAGCGCAGTTCATCGGGGGTGAGTGACAGGGACATCGTTCGATCTCATTCCGGGCACGAGTTGCCGAACAAAGCGGCGTGACGCTGGAGATGGAAGTCCACGCTTCCGAATAGCGCCTCAAAGACCAGCAGGCGTTTGAAATAGAAGCCGAGATCGAGTTCGTCCGTCACGCCCATCGCGCCATGAAGCTGAACGGCTTGCTCCGCAACGTAGCGTGCGGCTCGACCGATCTTCACCTTCGCGCCCGAGGCGACGAGCGACCGCTCCGTCGCATTGGCCTCGTTCCCGATCAGCAGAGCCGCACGCGCCGCCATCGCTTGCGCCTCTTCGCATTGGATGTACATGTCGGCCAGCCTGTGCCGGATGACCTGGTTGGCGGCCAGGGGACGGCCAAACTGGTTGCGCACCTTGGTGTATGCGAGGGTCGCGTCGAACATGGCTCGCATCATGCCGGCCGCCTCAGCACCGAGTGCGGCGATCGCCCGATCCACGACGGCCTCGATCGCGGGCAGCACATCCGCACTCGTTCCGAGGCGGGCATTCGCGGGAAGCCGAACCTGTTCGAATATCAACTCCGCAACGCGGCCTCCGCCCAGGCGGGGCGCTTCGCGCAAGCGCACACCGGCCGCGTCCTTCGGTACCAGAAACAGCGCGAGGTCTCGGCCCTGCTGATCGGGCAACCGCGCCGATACGAGGTGGACGTCGGCCGAGGTGGCATCGAGGACGGCTATCTTCCGACCGTGCAGCGTCCAACCTTGGTCCTCGCTCCTCACCATGGTTCGAACCGCCGAAAGGCCCGCTCTTGCGTCCGTCTCGTAATGGGCAAACGACAGCAACCGCTCGCCGTTCATGATGGCGGGCAGTAAGGTCCCTTGTTGCTCCTCGCTGCCGCACTCCGCGATCAGCGCACCGCCCAGCAGCACCGTCGAGAGATAAGGTTCGGTCGCGAGGCCTCGGCCAAGTTCCTCCATCAGGATGGCCACTTCCGGCGGGCCTCCGCCGAAACCGCCAACCTGCTCCGCAAACGGCAGCCCGAGCCAGCCCAGTTCGGCGAAGCGGCGCCAATTGTCGCGCTTAAATCCCTCGGGAGCCTGCATCGCGCGACGACGCGCTGCCGAGTCGTAATGCTCGGCGACGAACCGTTCGATGCTATGGCGCAACATCTGTTGCGCTTCGGTGGGCGCCAAGTCCATACCTATGCTCCGCTCCTGATCATGTACCGATCTCGGTCGCTGCAGATCGGGTTAATGGAGTCGTGAGAAGCGGATCGGAAGCCGCTTCAGGCCGCCGACGAAGGATGTCTCAGTCCAAGCCGGATCACCAGTGAGGTCGATGCTGCCCACGCGCGACAACAGCTCGCGCATGAAGGCGATCATTTCGACCTTGGCGAGATACATGCCGAGGCATGCGTGGATGCCGAAGCCGAAGCCGACATGGCGGTTCGGCGTCCGGTCGGCGACGAATGCGAACGGGCGCTCGAAGGCGTCTTCGTCCCGGTTGGCGGAGGGGTAGGCCAGCAGCAGGTTATCTCCTTGCTTGATCGTCTTGCCGCGCAAGGTGTAAGTCTCGGTCGCGGTCCGGAAGAAATGCTTCACCGGAGATACCCAGCGCACCATCTCCTCGACCGCCAGCGGAATGAGATCGGGATTGCCCCTCAGCTTCTGCATCTCGGCCGGATTCTCGATCAGGGCGAGCAGACCGCCGGAGAGCGTTGCGCTGGCGGTATCGTGACCGGCGCTGGCGAGCGCCACGTAGTAGGACGAGGTCTCGAACTCGCCGATCGGCTTGCCGTCGACCTCGGCCGTCGCAATGATGCTTGCGAGGTCATCCTTCGGGTTCTGCCGCCGCTCCTGCGCTACTTCCCTGAAGAAGTTCACATAGGCGAACGTGGCGTCGATCAGGTCGCTGCCACGCTGCATCTCCGGATCGCCGCCGCCGAAATAGGCCTTGGTGATGTCGAGCAGGCGCTGACCATGCTCGTCCGGAATCCCCAGGATCAGCATGATCACCTTGAGCGGGTACCACACCGCGACGTCGTTATAGAAATCGCACTCATTGCCTTTCTGCAGCATCTGGTCGACGCTCGCGCGGGCGAGCGACCCGATGCTTTCTTCGAGGCGCCGCACCTCACGCGGCTGAAACCAGGCATGCGTGATCTTCTTGTATTTGGCATGCTCGGGATTATCCATGTGATTGATGGCGCGGACCAGCATTGGACGGCCGGCCATCGCCTCGCGCACCTTGTTCTCGAATTCGATGGACAAGATCTTGGTGCGGGGCGCGTTGATGAAGCGCTCGTTCTGGCGCTCGATCTCGATGATGTCCTGGTGCTTGCTGATGGTCCAGAATGGACGGAATCCCGACGGCTCCGTCAAATGCACCGGATCGTCCTTGCGAAGCATCGAGAACAGGACGTGCTGCCTGTCGAGAGTTCCATAGGTCTTGTGGTCAACGATCGCTTGATCCAGAGTCGCGTCCTGCATCGTGTCCTCCCCTCTTGCGCTATTCAGTTCATCCGCAGCACCGGCTTGATGGTTGCGCCGGTCTCCATGTCCTCGATGGCCCGATTGATCGCTTCGAACGGATAGAAGCTGACGATCCTGTCGAGCGGCAGCTGCCCCTGGCGGAAGAAGTCGATAAGCCGCGGCAGGAAGAGGCTGGGCACGGCATCGCCTTCGACGACGCCACGCACGGTCAACCCTCCGCCGACCAGAATGCTCGCCTCAACGGGAAACCGCGTCCCGCGCGGCGGGGCGGCGACCTGAGCGGACGAGCCGCGCTGCCGCAAGCAAGCGATCGACGCTGCGACCGCTTCCGGAACACCCGTGGTATCGAGCGAGTGATCGACACCACGGCCTTTCCCCAATGCAGCAACCGCCCTCGCCAATTCAGGTGTCCGGCCATCGATGGTATGCGTTGCTCCGAGGTCGAGCGCACGGGTAAGCCGCTCGGTGCGGACATCGACCGCGATGATCGTGCCGCAGCCCGCGAGCCTCGCGCCCATGACCCCGGCCATTCCGACGGCGCCGACGCCGAACACCGCGATCGATGCACCGGCACGGGGCGCCAGGACGTTCAGCACCGCACCCGCACCGGTTTGGATTCCGCAGCCGAGCGGAGCGAGCAGTTCCAGCGGCAGCTCCTTGTCGATCTTGACCACGTTCCGCGCAGTAGCAATGGCATGACTCGCGAACGCCGATTGCGCAAAGAAGGAACCACCGAGTTCGGCGCCACGGTAGCGAAGCCCCGACCCACCGCGCCGCTGGCCGAACAGGTTGATCATACCGAACTCGTCGCAATAGCCGGGCGCGCCGAGCTGGCATTGTCCGCACGCTCCGCATGAGCCGAAGCTCATCAGCACGTGGTCGCCCTCCGCCAGCCCAGCCACATCAGGACCAACACGTTCGATGACGCCGGCGCCCTCATGGCCGAGAACCTTGGGCAGCGGCACCGGCATGTGCTGCAGCTTCACCGCCAGATCGGTATGGCAGATGCCGCAGGCCTCGATGCGGACGAGCACCTGTCCCGGCGCGAGCTCATCGGACAGATCGCAACTAATCAGTTCGAACGGACTCTCCGGCGCAAGTGCTACTGCCGCTGTGATTTTCATGCTCGTGTCTGCTCGTTTTCTGGTCCCCGCCGAAGCTGCGGGACCGGGGTGGCGAGTCGGTTCAATGGAGTTGGTACCGGATCGGGAGTCGCTTGGGCCCGTTGACGAACCAGGAGACGGTCATTGCGCCTGCGCCGTCGAGCTCGACCGACGAAATCCGCTGCAGCAACTCTTCGAAGAGTATCCGCATCTCGAGCTTGGCAAGATACTGCCCCAGACACAGATGGGCTCCGTAGCCGAAGGCGAGATGCCGGTTCGGAGAGCGATCGATCCGGAACGCCTCCGAATCCTGAAAAACAGCTTCATCGCGATTTGCCGACGCGTAGCACAGCATGAGCCAATCGCCGCGGCTGATGGGACGGCCGCCCAGCTCGGTGTCGGCGGCCGCCGTCCGCATGAAATGCTTGACAGGCGTGCTCCAACGGATCGCCTCGTCGACGAAGCCGGGGATCAGGGCGGGATTGGCTTTCAGCTTCGCAAACTGCTCCGGATGCTCGCAAAGCGCCCACATCCCGCCTGCACTCGAAGACGACGTCGTGTCGTGACCCGCGGTCGCGATGGTCACGAAATAGCTGAGTGCATCCAGGTCGGATATCGGTTCGCCGTCGAACTGCGCATTGGCGATGACGCTGGCGAGATCGTCGGACGGGTTGACGCGCCTGTTGGTGACGACGGAAAAAAAGAACTCGCCGAATTCCGACACGACGTCCGAGAGCGCTGCGACCCCATCATTCTGTCCCTTGCGCGCGTTATCGGGATCCTTGGTGCCGAAGAACTCCTGTGTCAGACGTAGCATCTTGGGCTCGTCATCCGCATCGACGCCGAGAATGCTCATGACCACCCGCAGCGGAAAGCCCAGCGCGATGTCGGACACGAAGTCGCAATGTCCGCCGGATGCTGCGAGCCGATCCGCATAGCTCTTCGCGATGGCGCGCACGTTGCCTTCGATCGAACGCAGATTGCCAGGCGTGAACCATTTCTGCGTCAGGGCCCGGAACTTGGGATGGTCAGGGAGATCCATCTGCACCAGCGAGCGGAGCAGGCCTTTACCGCCCGTTGCCGCCTCCATCCTGGCTTCGGCCTTGCTGCTCATCAGAGCTATCGGGCGATCACTGCTGCGAAACAGCTGGTTGTTTTGGCTGACGACTTGAATATCGGTGTGGCGCGTCACGACCCAGAACGGATTGAAGCCGCGAGGGTTGGCTATCCCGAGCGGCTGGTTGGCGCGCAGCCATCGATAGGCGTCGAAGATGCGGTGATCGCCATAGGCCGCAGGATCCGTCAGCACCGCCACGATGTTCTCGGGGATGGGAAAGTTCGCCGCGCTCAACTCTGGCCCCCTCCGTTCCTCGTGCTTGCCCCGTCTACTCGGCCGCCGCGACAGCTTGTTCTTCCACGCCCCGGAGAACCTTGTCCGCGCGCAGTGTCGCAATCGCCTGAGGAGTCAGCCCCAGGAGGCGTTGCAACAGCCCTGGCCCGTCCTCGCCGAGCGCAGGCACCTTGTTCCGGACATGGGCTGCACTGTGCGCGAATCGGAATGCGGGATTGGGAATGTGCATCGGCCCGGCCCCATCATCGATCTCCTCGAGAACGCCGCGCTCCTGGATGGGGGGCAGCGTCATCGTCTCGTGGATCGTTCGGTATTGCGAGCACGGCACGCCGACCTTGGTGAGGACGGCCTCGCACTCGGCGGCCGTTCGCGACGCCGCCCAATCGTCGAGCAAGTTCATCAACTCCGACCAGTGATGCTCGCGGGCGCTGCTGGTTGCGAAACGCACGTCACTGATCCATTCGGGATGGCCGACGCCGCGCGCCAAGGCCTCGAAATTGTTCTGGCTCACGGGAGCGACGAGCAGGAAGCCATCGCTGGCTTGCGTCGGTCGATAGAGCGGCCGGCGACGCTCGGCCGGGAATTGCGCCTCCTGGCACTCGTACACCAGCATGCTGACCATGGCGTCGAGCAGGGAGACGTCGACATATTCGCCCTGTCCGGTTTTGAGCGTCCGAAATAGTGCCGCTTGAATGGCTCCGAAGGCGGTCGAGCCGCCCAGCACATCGGCGATGAAGATGCCGTTCTTCAGCGGACGCGCAATGTCGCCCTCCTGGTAATCGAGATTGGCCATGTCGTAGCCGGACGTCGCGTGCAGCACCGGCGCATAGGCGCTCCGCCCAGACCAGGATCCCTCCTGGCCAAAGCCAGAGATCGAGCAATACACCAGCTTGGGATTGAGCTTGGCGACAGCTTCGTAGTCCAACGCAAGCCGCTGCATCACGCCCGGACGATAATTCTCCACGAGCACGTCGCAATGCGGCACCAGCTCGTAGATCAGGTTGCGCGCCTCAGGCCGCTTGAGATCGAGGGCGATGCTGCTCTTGCCGGCATTGAGCTGGGCGAAATAGGCGCTTCGCCCATGCCGCAGCGGCGGCCGCAAGCGGATGTGGTCGCCCTCGGGCGGCTCGACTTTGATGACCTCGGCGCCGAGATCCGCCATCAGGCGCGTACAGTAAGGACCCGACATCATGGCGGTGAAATCGAGGACACGAATTCCGTCGAGAATCCCCGGACGGGTCGATCCGGTTACCGCTCCGGCTGCCATGTCGATGCTCATTTCAGATTGGTTTCGGACACGGCAAGGGCACCCAGCCGGCTGCCGCCAATGACGTCGAGATACGCCGTGGGCGATGCGCTCCGCACATAGCGCTCCAGATAGCCGCCGAAAGCCTCGACGCTGGCGCTGCTCATCACATACTCCTTCAGATGCGCCTCATCGGAGCGATAGAGTGATGGCGAGGCAGTCGGATGCGCACCGAACGGCGCCTCGACCACCGCATCGACCATCGCGCTCGGCAGCTTGGTCAGGTGATTGCTGCGCCGGATGGTGTCGGACGAGACGATACGATCCACGGAGACGATGACCCGCCGGGACGCCTGCGCGATCATCGCGTCGAAGAAGGGCGGCCCCAAATGCTGGACATTGCCGTGCTCGTCGGCCTGCTGCGCGTGCAGCAGGCACACATCCGGCTTGACGGCGGCGACCGCGAGCATCTTGCGCTCGCCGGGTTTGGACGGCAGCGGCCAATAATGCTCCGGCGCGAATTTCGGCAGATCGGTGCCGAGGTCGGGCACGGGCATGTAAGGCAAGTCACAAATTCCTGCCCGCAGTCCGCCGGCAATACCCGGTCCATCCAGATCGTAAACCTTGAGCGCGCCGCTCTCCGCCTGACGGCGGAAATGCGGCGCCAAGCCGAACTGCTCGAAGCTGATGAAGACGCAGACGGTGGAGGCGGCACACCCCGCACCGATCAGCATGTCCGGCGCGATCGAGCCTGGCGCCGGGATGAGGTGCAGGTCGCGCGCACCTTTACGGATCAACGCCCGCACCAGCGCCATCGGTTGCGAGTTGAAGATCCAGCCGCCGAGCGCAACTTTGGCTCCATCCTGGATCTCGGCGACGGCCTCGTCGGCAGAAACGATCTTGCTCTTTGTCATGGGACTTCAGCTTGCCTGTCGGTCTGATTGGGAGGACGCCTGCCGTAGGTTCAGGGAAATTTGCGCCGAAGATCGCCGCGGCGGTCGACATGCTTGCGCAGCAGCGCGAGCTCCTGATCGGTGGGCATGGTCGTCACCGGCGGCGAGCTGTCCATGACGACGTCGAAGGCCGTGCAGTCGCGGATCTGCTCCAGCGTCACCCCCGGACCGATCGACTTCACGCGCATGGCCTTGCTGCCGGGCGCAAAATCAAACACGCCCAACGGCGAGAGCACCAATTTCGGCCCGCCCGGCGGCAAGCCCATGCGCTCGCGGGAATCGCCGCCTTCCATGTGACCGGGTCCGCACAGGAAATCGACCCGCGGCACGAACGCGCTGCGGTCATGACGGGTCAGGCACACATAGAAGCGCTTGGCGAGACCGCAGAGCGCACTAATACCGACGGTTCCGGGGCCGCGGACACGCGGCTTGCGCTGGTCGCCGACCACGACCGTGTTGATGTTACCGAAGCGGTCGACCTGCAGCGCGGACAGGATGGCAAAATCGAAGAAGTGGACCTTCCAGTCGATGAAGTCGATCATGACCGGCAGATCCATCCATGCTTCTGCCGACTCGACGTTTTCGTAGTCAGCAGTGGACAACAGGTGATCGCGGGTCGGATTGACCATGCCGCCCGGACCGGAAATCCACCATAGCCGCGGCGCCTGCATGCGCCGCGCGAGGTTGCAGGCGGCGAGCTGGATGTCGGAGTTGGTCCCGATAATGACCTTCTCGCCGTCGGCCATGTCGCGCGCCAGCAACACCGCCAGCGTCTCACCGAGGGATGGATTTGCGGACATTTGCGTTTCCGACCTATTGGTTGAACCATTGCCACAGTATCGACGCGCGCCCCCGATGTCAACGGAGCAAGGGCCGGCGCGAGGCCGCGCACCGGTTCGCATCCGGCAGTTCGGACGTGGGCCATCACCCGCCGGGATGGGCGGGGCTGCATTCATTCCGAAGTGGATTTGTGTGGGACTAGCCGCGCGAACGACAGGCGACCCGGTTTGCGCGGTGTGAAGGATTTAGCGCTGGGCGGCCGGTGGATTCCGGCGGGCGCGTGAAGCGGCTTTGGCCGCCGGCGCGCCTTCAGCAGCCTGAATACGCGACATGTAGCTTCGCTGCAGCCGTTTCAGGCAGGATTCCATTTCGGCCACGGCGGCGTCGGCATCGCCCGCCGCGAAGTGCTCCATGAATCGGCGACGCGAGGGCAACACGAAGCTGTTGTCGTACTCGCCGATCCGCTGCACGAAATGAGCGAGCACGTCGAGCACGCCGTTCATGACAATGACCATGATCGGATTGTCGGTAAGGCGCGCGAGCATCCTGTGGAACTCGATGTGCCGCTCCGCGCGGCTGGCGAAATCGCCGCGCCGTCGCGCTTCCTGCGCCTCATCGATATTGCGGTTCAGCATGTCGATATCGGCGGCCGTTGCACGCCGGCAGGCTTCCCGCACCACGATCGATTCGAGCCAGATACGGGCCTCGGTCAATTGCGCCGGCTGGATGGTGCCGACGTGGTACATGTCCATCAGCCCGGTCGCGATCGCTTCGCCACTGTGCTGGCTGATGAAGGCGCCGCCACGAGCCCCTTTCTGCAACCGGATCAGCCCGGCATGCTCGAGCGAGCGCAAGGCTTCGCGAAGCGTGTTGCGGGAGACGCCAAACTGCTCCGACAGCGCCCGCTCGGACGGCAGGCGGCTGCCGACCGCAAGCCTGCCGGAGGCGAGCTCGGTGCGGATCTGGGCAGCGATCTCGTCGAACGCGCGCGACGAGCGGATTCGCTGGAACTGTGCCAGCGGCGCAGCCTCGGCGCTGGATTTGGCTGGCAATTGTGAAGCGCTCATATCAACCCGGATGTTCGACAGATAACGACATATAGGCGAAGCCGACGATTCCCGCCAGTTGGGCGCTGCCATTGACCCACAGCTTGTACAAAAGTAGAATGGTTGAACCAAAATCCAAAGAGAGATCGCGGGATGCTGCGGGAGTTGCCGTCGGACGAGGATCGCCAGATCCTGCAAGAAGCCGTCCGCGGATTTTTTGCGGACCTGTCGGACAGGGCAGTCGTGGTGACGGCGCAACTCTGGAAGCAACTGGCCGCCCAGGGACTGACCCAGATTGCCGCGTCCCCCGCCGAAGGCGGTTTGCGCGAGATCGTGCTGGTCCAACTAGAGGCCGGCCGGGCCGCCTGCCCGGCACCGCTCGCGGATGCAGGCTTGGTCAACCTCATGCAGCCTGCGGCTCGGAACGAGTCCCCCGCCCTGCGTGCGTTCCTGGATGACCTCCATGCCGGCGAGGCGATGACGGCCCTGTCTTTCGCAAGCTTCGATCATGATGGAGCCGCGGGCTGGGCGCAACTGCAAGGTGGCAACCTGAATGCGGAGTTGGCCTTCATCGAATCCGCAGACATCGTCACACATCTCGCCGTGTTCGTGCCGGGGCCGGCGCTAGTGATCGTCAAGACCGGAGAAGGCGTCACCGCTGAGCCGACCCCGATGATGGGAAAGCCGGGCTGGTGGCGGGTCAGGATCGACGCACCCCCGCTCGCGACCGTTCCGTTCACCGAACGCGAGGTCCGGGATCTGCTCGCAGTCGCGGCCGTGGCAGAAGACGCGCGGGCCTTCGGTGCGGCTCAGCGTGCATTCGAACAGGTCGTCGCCTATGCCGGCGAGCGCTGCCAGTTCGGGCAACCCATCGGGCGTTTCCAGGCCATCCAGCACAAGCTCGCGAACTGCCACATCGCATTGCGCGCGGTCCAGCTCACGATCGCGAATGCGGCCGCTCAATACGACCTCGAAGCCGCACCATGGCGCTGGTTCGCGGCTGCGGCCCTGGCGACCGCCGCAAGTTCGCTTCGCCGGGTGTCGCTCGAGACCCACCACGCCTTCGGCGCGATCGGCTACAGCGAGGAGCACGAGGCTCCCCGCCACTTCAGGCAGGTGCATGTCGGCGTGCTTCGCTACGGCGGCCAGCGCTCGCCGGTCGAGCAACTGGCGAGCCATTTTCTCGATCGCGACGGCGACGTCCGGTTTCCGGAGTACGATCTGGGACCAGCGGGGAATGCCTTCCGTCGTGAAGTCCGTGCCTGGCTCGATACGCATTGGTCGGGCGAGCGCCGCGACAGGCATGAGCAGCTCTCGTTCGCTGAACGGGAATATGACCGCGAGTTCGCCCGAGCGCTCGGTGCGACCGGCTGGATCGGCCTGAATTGGCCGAAGCGATTCGGCGGTCAGGAGCGTGGCGCTTTCGAGCAGCTTGCCTTCATGGAGGAAATGGAGCGCTCCGGAGCACCGCGGGCCGGTGCGCCCGTGCAGGCTGCCATGCTCCAGGTCTACGGCACTCCCGAGCAGCAGCAGCGCTATCTGCCGGAAATCCTCCACGGCGAAGCGATCTACGGCATGGGTTACAGTGAGCCTCAGGCGGGCTCCGATCTGGCATCGCTGAAGACGCGCGCCGTTCGCGACGGCGACCACTATGTGATCAATGGGCAGAAGATCTGGACCACGACCTATTGGGGCGAGTACATGCTCCTCGCGACCCGGACCGATCCGAATGCATCGCCGCCTCATGCCGGGATCACCATGTTCATCGTTCCGATGACGACATCCGGCATCATCATCCGCCCCTCCGAGACCATGTATGGCGGCACCTTCGCCAATGTCTTCTATGACGAGGTGCGGGTACCCGCCGAAAACCGCATCGGCGCCGAAGGCGAAGGCTGGAAGGTCCTCACGGGGGCCCTCGCGACCGAACGCGGCTTCATCGGCGGTGGCATCGTCTTGAAGGTTGCCCACATGTTCGAGCTGTTGTGTGAATATATCCGCACCGCCGAACGTCACGGCAGGCCGATGCGGCGCGATCCGCTGGTGCGCGCCAGGGTCGGGGCGCTGGCGGCCGAGATCGAGGCCGGCCGGCGCATGATGGTCCATTGCGCCGAGCAGGTGGACAAGGGCGAGACGCCGCCGGACGAGGCGGCGGTCAGCAAAGTCTATTCCGGCGAGCTGATGGAGCGTTTCGGGGAGATCGCGCTGGACCTCTTGGGGCCGGAGGCGCTGCTCAGCGAGCACAGCCCGGGTGCAATCCTGCGCGGGCGGATCGAGCAGATGCTCCGGCATTCGCTGATGTGGGTGATCAGCATCGGCACCAATGAAATCCAGCGCAGCCTGATCGCCCAACGCGGGCTCGGACTGCCGCGATAGCTTGGAGGTGACATGTGACCACAGCCCGTCCCCAGCTCCCGCCGCCGCGCCCGCGAGCGCCAGGCGCGCCCTCCCCGCTTCAAGGCTTGCGCGTCATCGACTTCTCACACTTCATCGCGGGACCCATGTGCACGCTCTTCCTTGCGGATATGGGCGCCGAGGTGATCAAGATCGAGAACGCTGCGAACGGCGACGATTTTCGCCGCTTCCAACCTCACCTCGGCGGTGAGGGCGTGCCGTTCCTCTGGGTCAATCGCAACAAGAAGGGCATTGCGCTCGATCTCACCAATGAGGCTGCGCAAAAAATCGCGGTTGAGCTCGTGGCGTCGGCCGACATCCTGGTGGAGAATTTCTCGCGCGGGGTGATGGAGCGGTTCGGCCTCGGCTACGACGCGATGCATGAACGCAACCCTCGCCTGATCTATTGCAGCGTCTCGGCCTATGGCCGCGACGGGGCAATGGCCGATCGCCTGGGCTTCGATCCTGTCATCCAGGCGGAGACCGGCTTCATGTCGATGAACGGTTTTCCGGATCAGGAAGGCGTTCGCACCGGCCCTGCGGTCATGGACATCTCAACCGGCATGACAGCCGCGATTGCGGTGCTCGGCGCGCTCGCCGCACGCCAGAGCACGGGACGTGGGCAGCGGGTCGAGACAGCGTTGTTCGACACTGCCGCGCTGATGCTCGGCTTTCATGCCATGAATTATCTCGCGACGGGCCGCAATCCGACGCGCGCCGGCAACCGCAGCGCCGACAGCACCCCGACCGGCACCTTCCAGACTGCAGACGGCCCGCTCTACATCACCTGCGCGAATGATCGGACCTACCGGCGCCTCGTCACCAACGCGCTGCAACGGCCCGGACTGGCCGAGGATCCGCGCTTCCTGAGCAATCGCGACCGGATGGCGCATCGCGAGGAGTTGACCGCCATCATCGAAGGGATTCTCGCCAGCGATTCCAGCGAACGATGGGCCGCAAAAATGAAGGCCGCAGGCGTCCCGTCCGGCGTCGTCAGAACCGTCGAGGGTGCCTTCAGCTCCTTCGAAATGGCCGAGCGTGCGCTCGCGTCGTCCATTGCGCATCCGACGGCAGGCGAGATACCAAACATCTCATCCCCATTGCGCTTCAGCGAAACGCCCATCCTCGATCCCGTCGCTGCCCCTACTCTCGGACAGCATACGGCGGAGGTGCTGGAGCGCGTGCTCGGTTATGGACCCGAACGCGTCGCTGAGCTGACAGCGGCGGGCGCATTCGGAACCGCAAGCTGACGCGAAAGCGATGGCCACCGGAGCGCGCTGCACTCCGGCGCTCACGCCGATGATCAGATGCGGCGGCCCGCGTCCTTCCAGAAGGGATCCTTGAGCCGACGTTTGAAGATTTTTCCGCTTTCCTCGCGCGGAAGCGCGGCATGGAAGTCGATCCGGCGCGGCACCTTGTACTTGGCGATCCGCTCAGCGAGATAGGCGCGAACCATGTCCGTCGTCAGCTCGGATCCCGGCTCCGCCTCGATCGCAGCGGCAAGCGACTCACCGAATTCCTCATCGGGAATGCCGAACACGGCGCAATCCCGGACGCCCGGACATTGGATCAGCGCCGTTTCGATCTCCGCCGGATAGATATTCACGCCCGCCGAGATCACCATGTCCGACCGCCGATCGCACAGATAGAGCCGGCCGTCCTTGAGATAGCCGACGTCGCCGACGCTGATCAGCCCGTCACGCTCGACCGATTTGCGCTTGGCCGCGTCGTTGAGATAAACGAAATCCGCCAGCGAATCCTGCCGGACATAGATTTCGCCGATTTCGCCGGGCCCGACGGGCTGGCCGTCCTCACCATAGAGCGCGATCCGCGCGCCGGGCGTGGGGCGCCCGACGCTACCGGAATGCGCCAGCCAGTCCTCCGGCGTGCTCAGCATCACCGCACCAACCTCGGTGCCGCCATAGGTCTCGTAGATGACCGGCCCCCACCAGTCCATCAGCGCCTTCTTGATTTCCGGTGCACAGGGCGCACCAGTGTGGATCACCCAGCGAAGCGAGCTCACATCGTGGCGGCGGCGTATCTCTTCCGGCAGGCGCATCAGACGCACGAACATGGTGGGCACCATGACGGCATGCGTGATGCGCTCTCGCTCGATTATCGCCAAGGTGTCTTCGGGCTCGAACTTCGATTGAAACGCGATCAATTCGGCCTGAGTGATGGCCTGACGCAAGCAGGCGTTGGGAGACGCATGGTAGAGCGGCCCGCCGATCAGGACACGAACGCCGGGCGTGATGCCGTAGACCGATCGCATCAACTCGCCATACGCTTTGGTCTGTTCGGGTGTCGCCGGCTCGCGCTTGACGCCTTTCGGATGTCCCGTCGTGCCCGACGTGTAGATCAGTGTGGCGCGGCTGCGTGGCGGGGCAGCGCTCCAGGGCTGGAATTCCGCCAGCCAGTCCGGCCAGCTGCGGTCCGTTGCTATCGGTGTTTCGGCACCCGCTGAAACGCCGAACTGCCGGATGAGTTCTGGCGGCGTCGGCACGCTCAGCACCTGAATGTCGCTCAATATCTCCCGGAGCTCATCGCGTGCGGCCGCGAGGAGGTCCGCATGGGCCACCAACACTTTTGGCTTCGCATCCTTGAGGATGTAGCCGATCTCCTGCGCCCGGCCGTGCCAGTTGATCGGCACGCAATAGGCGCCGATCAGGGCGGCGGCCTGTGTCGCCTCGACGAAGGCGAAGTCGTTGCGCAACAGCAGCGCGACAGTGTCGCCCTCGGCAACGCCGCAAGCTTGCAGCCCGGTGGCGGCACGCGCGGCGTTGCTCAGCACTTCGTCGCGGGCGCGTGACGTTCGATCGAGAAAGATCAGTGGCGAAGTCATCATTCCTCAAACAATGTTCGGGACATCGAGCGCTTCTGGTGAAGCGGGTGGGTTTTTGCGACAGACCCAAGGGGCTACGGTGTCGGCAGCTTGCAATCCGGATTGGGGGCCTCCGACATCAATTCTGCCGCCTTCATCGAGCGGACGATCTTGAAATAGTCCCAGGGTCCTTTTGATTCTTCCGGCGATTTGACCTGGACCAGGAACATGTCGCGCAGGACGCGGCCATCTGCGCGGATCCTGGCGGATGGCGTCGTGAGGTCCGAGATCGGCAACTCATGCATCTTCTTTGCCACTTCGGAGCCGGATGTTGTGCCTGCCGCCTTGACGGCCTTCAGGTAGTGCGTGACCGAGCTATAGACTCCCGCCTGGAGTGCGGATGGCGGTCGCCCCATCTTCTCGCGGAAGCGCCTTGCGAAGCTGCGGGTATTGTCGTCGGTATCCCAATAGAATGCCGTCGTCGTATAGATGCCCTTCATACGGTCGAGCCCGAGGCTGTGCACGTCGGACTCGAACAGCATCAGGCCCGCGATGCGAATACCCTTCTGCAGCAGGCCGAACTCGACCGCATTCTCGATGAGAAGCACCCCATCATGACCGGCAAAGGACGAGGCAATCGCGTCGGGCCGCGCTTCCTCCGCCGCCAGAAGCAGCGAGGCATAATCCGAGGTCCCTATCGCCGCGCGCCGCGTGCCGACCAGTTGCCCGCCGGTCTCCTTCACAGCGTCCGCGACCGCGCGCTCCATCTGATGTCCGAAGGAGTAGTCGGGCCCGATCGCGAACCACTTCTTCACACCGGATTCCGCCGCAGTCAGAACGGGGGCGCGAGGAAGCACGGTGGTATCGAACGTCCACACAAATCCGGTCGGTGAGCACGACTTGCCGTAGAGATCCAGTGTCCCGGAGCCCGAAATCAGAGCGATCCTCCCCTTGGTTTTGGCGAGATTTTGGACGCCGAGAGCGATGGTGGATACGGGAATGTCGGCGATGGCCTCCACATGCTCCTCATCGAACCAGCGCCGGGCGACGGTCAGGCCGACGTCGGGCTTCAACTGGTGGTCGGCCGAGACGATCTCGATCGGCCGACCGAGAACAGCGCCGCCGGCATCGCTGGCCGCGAGTTCCGCAGCAACAACGGAGCCGCGCCCAACCGTATCGGCGATGACGCCCGACATATCGGTCAAGACACCGATCTTGAGCGGCTCGCCGAGCGCCAAGCCGCTCGACAAGAACAAGCCCGCGAGCGCAGCAATGCCTCGTCTTGCCATGGATCGCTATCCTCCTATTATTGGTTGGACCATTGATACAACGTGGCCAGGATTGCTGCAAGCCTGAATGGTTGAACCTTTGCGACACGCTAAATGGGGCTTAACCAGATGACCGGCTGGCGTTGGCACAGCCGGCGACGAGTCTGCTCGATGGAAGGGAGGATCTAGTGACCGGCGTGTTCCAGGGCCTGAAAGTCATCGACAGCGCCACCTTCGTCGCCGGCCCGGCCGCAGCGGTGATCCTCGCGGATTTCGGCGCGGACGTCGTCAAGGTCGAGCCGGTCGGCGCCGGAGATCCGCAACGCGTCCTCGGCCGTCTCCCGAACCTGCCGAAGGCCGATTACAATTACGCCTGGACGATTGCCTCGCGCAGCAAACGTGCGCTGGCGCTGGACCTCAAGAACGAGGCCAGCCGAACGATCCTGGCACAGCTCGTAAGTTCGGCCGATGTCTTCATCACCAACCAGTCCCCGGCCTCGCGCACCCGGCTCGGCATCAGCTACGAGCAGCTTTCGCGGGTCAATCCGCGTCTCGTCTATGCGGCGCTCACCGGCTACGGCGAGACGGGCCCCGAAGCAGAGAGACCGGGATTCGACGCCCACGCCTACTGGGCTCGATCGGGATTGGCGACAACGTGCGGCCTGATGGAGAGAGTCCTCCTGCATCGCCTACTCTGGGAATGGGCGATCAGCCGACGGCCGTCACGCTCTACGCCGGCATCGTCACCGCGCTTCTACACCGGGAGCGAACCGGGCGAGGCAGTTGCGTCACGACCTCACTGCTCGCCAACGGAGCGTGGTCGAACGCGGCGTCGATTCAGGCTGTCCTGTGCGGTGGCGAAATCCAGTACCGCCTGCCGCGGACGGCGGCCCGGAACGCTTTAACATGTTTTTATCGCTGTGCCGACGACCGCTAGTTCATGATCAGCCTGGTGCAGGAGAACGCGACTGGCCGCGCTTCTGCAGTGCCGTCGGCCTCCCCGCCTTGATCGAGGACCCACGCTTCTCGGCGCTTGCATCGCGCACGCGATGTCAACGGCAGCGGTCAGCTTGCGACGTGCAGGCAGCGTTCATCCGCTCAATTCGTATTTTGATAAGTTGAGCGACGTTCAACGCGCGACAACTTTCGTCTGCCTTCGACCGATTCCGTTGAAAAAGGGAAACAGTAATCGGATGTATTGGCGTCAGCGCGATGCGGCCCAATGGCTTTGGCGGTTTCTACCCCAAGGTGGGCATTGGGATCAGCTTGGCCATCTTGCGAAGGTTCTG
>NZ_MZXW01000054.1 GCF_004123905.1 Bradyrhizobium betae | reverse complement strand
CGGCGCTCGGATACCAGTCGCCTCTTGAGTTCGAAACCGCGTTCGCGCAAAACAACGCGCGGTAACGCATCGTGACAACCCCACTGTCACTGTAATTATCGTGTCTCACTTCAGGGGTGCAGTCCAGTGCACTTATCTCCAGTGGCAGCTCGAGTCGTTGAGTGCACTGGTCACCGCAATCCCTACTTGCACGCAAAACTCGCCGCGCTCTCCGGATCGCCTTGCCCCTTGTAATGCGCATGTTGCGGATAGGCGCAAAGCGGCCGGCTGCGGCCGGGAAAGGCCGGTCCCGTCGCGACCACCGCATCGGGCGCCTTGCCGTCTTCCACCCAGGTCACGACCGCGCTGAGGAGATCGAAACGATCGAGCGTTGCGCCGCTCGAGCAGTGGCCCATGCCGGGCACCAGGAAGGCCCGGCTCGATGTCTCCCGCACCAATTCCATGCCGCCGGACTCCGCCGCCATGCGCTCGTAGTAATTCACGGTGTCGACCGCCGAGAACCAGGGATCGCTCACGCCGTGGTAAAACAGCAGCTTGCCGCCACGGCCGAAATAGCTCGACAGGTTGGTCCAGTAGGCGGTGTTGGCGAGGCGATCGAGGCCGCTCGCGTTGACGCGGTCTTCGAGTTGATCGACGTCGATGCTGTCCCAGACAGGCGGTCCGACCGGACTGCGCGCGCCTGTCGTCAGGATGCCGGGAATGGCAACGCCTTCGGCTGCCACGCCGCTGTCCCACGGGAACGGCGGGTAGACCGGCGTGCCGCGTGAATTCTTCGGTCCGGCAAAAGCTTTTTTCAGGGCATCGACCTGCGACGGCGCCAGGCAGGAATCCGCCTTGTCATCCGTCTTGTCGCCGTTGCAGGTGAGGACCGCGGGATCGAATTGACAGGCCTTGCCGTCGAAGATCAGGCCATCCTTGGCGCCGTCTTTGGCGTCGCAGGCTGTGAGGATCGCGTTCGTGATCAGCTTGCGCTCACCCGCGGAAAAAGCCTTGGCGGGCTCCGGCTTGCCGGAGGCATCTTTCGGCGCGATCTGGCTGAAGGCCGCGTTGGCCCAGGCGAGACCGATATTGGAGTTGCCGGTGCGCATCGCAGGCGCGCCGGCGACGATGCCGTCGAATTGTTCGGGATAGCGCGCAGAGGCCAGCATGCCTTCGCGGCCCCCGGTCGAGCACCCCGTGAAATAGGACCGTTTTGCGGGCTGGCCATAGTAATGTGCAACGATCGCCTTGGCGGCCATCGTCACCTTGCCGACGGATGCCGTGGCGAAGTTGAGCGCGGCTTCCTGGTCCTTCAGGAACGAGGCATCGAACACCGCGCCCTGATGACCGCTGTCGGTCGAAACAACGGCAAAGCCGCGCGCCAGCGCCGGCACCTCGCCGGCGGCCTGGTGACCCAGCGGCGGCCGGATCGAGCCGTTCAGACCGCCGCCGCCCTGAAACAGAAATCGGCCGTTCCAGCGATCGGGCAGGGCGACGGCAAAGCCGATCGCGTAGGATTTGCCCTCGACCCCCACGCGCTGATCGATCACGCCATCCGCGCGGCAGTTTTGCGGCAGCGCCACCGATACGGTGGCCGGCGCCGGCGGTGACGGCTGCACGGTCCCCGGCGGCGCCTCCGGCACAACCTCGGCCTTGGTGAGCGTTGCCGCCGATCCCGGCATCTTCCAGCCGGTCAAGTCAGCGCATTTGAGCGCGGGTGGTATGTTGGCCAAATCGTCGGCGCTTGCCGGCGAGATCGCAATGACGATGATGGCCGCGACCAAAGCCAGGCAAGCCATCCCATCAAGCGGCGCATTTCTTTTTCGCTGCATCGTTCTCCCCTGCCGTTTTTGAATTTTATTGCGGTGCAGTCAGCTCACGCTGGCCGCTGACGATCCGGTGCACCGACATTGAAACTATCTTGTCTTAGTCGAGAGATGCAGTCCAGCGGCACAGATTGCGGTGACGGTGCAATCCATCTCCTTCGCACGATGCGAAGCCGCTGCACGCGGGAATTGAGTGCACCGTAACTCGGGGTCGACCAGCCAATGGTGGAGTAAAGCCGCAGAGTGAGCAGGGCAGCGCTGGCAAATGATTTTGATGCGCTGCCGCCGAAACCCGTGCATCCTCTCATGCAACGTTTGAGAGGCCCGTCTATGAAAAGACTTCATCTCCTGGCCCTGCTGGGCGCGGCCCTGTTCGGGCTTGCCGCGGCGCCGGTCAGGGCCGACACCTATCCGGGCCGCGTAGTGACCGTCGTGGTCCCTTATCCCGCCGGGGGATCGGTCGACGGCGTCGCGCGCCTGCTCGCGCAAAAGCTGGGCGAACAGCTCGGGCAGAGCTTCATCGTCGAGAACCGCGCCGGTGGCGCCGGCGGCATCGTCGGCGCGAACTATGTCGCCAAGGCCGCGCCGGATGGCTACACGCTGATGCTGACCGCGTCGATCCATGTGGTGACGCCGTTCCTGCACAAGGCCGTGCCCTACGACGTGGTCACCGACTTCACGCCTGTTACGCTGGTGGCGAGCGGTCCGCTGATCGTCAGCACCAATGCGCAGACGCCCGCCAAAACTCTCAAGGAATTCTTCGACCTGGTTCGCAAGGATCCGAACAAATACACCTTCGCCACATCGAGCTTCGGCTCGGCCGGGCACATGGCGATCGAGCTGCTCAAGCGCGATGCCGGGGTCGACACCCTGGTGGTGCCCTACAAGGGCGCAAGCCCCGCACTGACGGACTTGATGAGCGGCCAGGTGCAGTTGATCGCCGATCCTATCCTGTCCTCGCTGCCGCTGGTGAAAGCCGGAAGCATCAAGGCGCTGGCCATCACCAGCGCCAGGCGCGTCGACATCGCTCCGGAGATTCCGACCGTGGCCGAATCCGGCATGACAGGCTTCGAGTTCGGCTCCTGGTACGGTCTATGGGGCCCGAAGGGCTTGCCCGCTGATCTCGTCACGACAATTCAAGCCGAGGTCGCGAAGATCGTGCAGCGGCCGGAGGTGAGGGACCGCTTCGCGCTGCTCGGATTCGAACCGCTCGGCTCCACTCCGGACTATTTCGCCGGCTACATCAGGGACGAGATGGCGAAGTATGAGCGGATCATCAAGGACGCCAATATTAAGGCCGAATGATAGTGGGGCGCGCGGGACCGGGGGATTGCGGGGACAGTGCACCAAATCCCCGTCCGCCAAGCGTGGTCCGAAGCCGCAATAAGCAGGGTGGCGACGCGGAATGAATTTGATGCACCGTAACTCCGGAACTCAGAGAGGTCGCACTTGCGCGGCGAGGTGCCATGCCCTGTCATTTCGCCGACGGCGTCGGAGATGGTGATATTATCGGCGCTGGCGCCGGTTGAACGGGCAACGGAGCCGCGGCTGCACCCGCGACATACTGAACGCTGACGCCGATGATCACGCATCCATTGCCGGCGCTCGGCATCAGGATCCGATGTTCGCCGACGCTGCTCCGGTACAGCGGAAGTCCGGCCAGTTTTCCGATCACCGCGGATGACTTCAGGATGTCCTTTTCGACATCGATGCAGGGGCGCGCCGATGGAAACACCTGAATAGAAGTCGCGTCGCATCCGTTGGCGGAAGGGCTTGCCAAAATCACCGAGGCCGCGCGCGGCGCGACGGGGCTCTGGTAGGTTTCGATGACGATGGATTGAAAGGCGTGCAAATTGGGCGCGCCGGAGTGCCAGTTGGAAAAGGCGCTGTGGGGTGCATCGATCGCAGATGCCGATCCACGCTCGACCGCGCTCGTGCATGGACCGAGACCGGCATTTTTGGCGTGCAGGACCGGCTCCGGTTTTTCCGGCGGACTTAAATTTCCGACATCGGAAATGACCGGGATGGAGGCGACAGGCGGCGTCGCCGACGGAGCCGCTTTCTTTCCTGGCGCTTTTGGCTGCTGCATCGGTACTGCCGTTGCGGGTCGTTGCGCAGGAATCGGCCTGGACCCACTGGAGCCCGGCGGCGATTCAGGCGGAGAGGCCGCTTGCGCAAGTTGGATGCGGCCGAACGGCTTGGCCTCGAGGTGTCCCGGCGTGCAGCAATGAATTACACACAGCAGGACTCCGATGGCTCTCAACGCGTTCCCCAAAGCCGACCCTAGTTCAGCGTAAACGAACTGGAGACGACGCCGCCGTAAGCGCCTTGATCCGGCGAACCGGAGAAGGTGGCATTGAGCCGCCAGCGGTCCGTTGCGGCGTAACCGATGCCGATTGCGAGGCCGGACGAGCCTTTGAAGTTTCCGTAGGAACCCGCTACCGACAGCTTGCCGGGCCGTTGATCGAATTGAAGCGCACCTGCGGCCATCGCCAGCGCGATGCCGGCGCGTGCTTCGCGCAAATTGTCGGTGACCTGGTTCTGCAGATTGCTGACCTGACTCTGCAGGTTGCCGATCTGCCCCTGGAAGCCGCCGGCGATGCCGGCGAGCTGGCTGACATTGACGGCATCGGTCGGGTTGATGCCTGCCGCAACATTGGTGATGCGACGCTCGCCTCCCACCGAGCCGACCGACACGGTGTTGGCGGCGGAAGCGACCGAGCCGTTGCCGATCGCGACCGAATTTGCGCCCGACGCCACGGCTCCGGCGCCGATCGCGGTGGCATTGGCCGCATTGGCCTGGGCTTGAAAACCCAAGGCCGTCGCATTGGTTTGACCAGCGCCCGTGGTGCCGGCCTGCGCCTGGCCGCCGAGGGCCGTCGTTCCGCCATTTTGAAACGTATTGGCCCCGAGGCTATCTCCCGCCGCGCTCCGCTGACCATATGCTGTACTGTTGGTACCAGTCGCCGTGCTGAGGACGCCAGTCGAGCGCCAAGGCAAACATGGAAAGCACGGCTGCGCCGGCGCAGGATTTCATCAGATTGTACGTCGCTTCGGTGATTACACGAGGCATTTGTGCTCTCAGCTCCAAGATGTCGACCGATCGGCTTGACCAAACGCGTCGGACGAATGACATCTTCTTGCCCGCGTTCGTCCAACGCTCCGCGACGGTGGAGGGAGATGACGCGCCGCACATCAACCGTTCGGTTGAAGTCGAAGCGATACCGGTCTTTAGCGACCGCTTTTCTTTGGCCTGTTGCCAGATTGCATCCCGGCGCGGTTAGTTGCGGTGACAGTGCTGGACTGCCGCAACGCGGGCCTGAGCCTCACCCCGCCTGTTCGCTATGCCGTCAAGCAGGTTGCCACGATACTGGCGCACAAAATCTACGCTGGTTGGCGATATTCTACGCCTGTACAACGCTCGACCTACGTGGGAGGCAGTCAACTCGCGCCATGCAGGCAGTGATGCGATTGCCGAGTTGCGTCAATGTCGTGGTCATTCGAACGAGCGGTGTTGGGAATGGTCGATCCGGAATTTTTGTCGCAGCTGATCGGCGATATCTACGACGCAGCACTCGACTCCAGCATGTGGGTGGGAGTTCTCGAGCAGGCGACGCAATTCATCGGCGGAGCTGCGGCTGGAATTTACTGGAAGGACATCACCGTTCAGGGTGAAAGTCACTACGTCTACAATGTTGAACCGTCCAGCGTGGACGCGTATTTCAACAAGTATATCCGTTTCGATCCGAGTTTGACGGCTCAATTTTTTTTCAAGGTTGAGGAGATCTACAACACGACCAACGTTTTGCCTTATAGTGAGTTTGTCGAGACGACTTTCTATAAGGAGTGGGTCAAGCCGAACGGGTGGGCCGATCATTTGGCTACCACGCTCGACAAGTCCGCAACGAGCTTCGCTCAGTTCGGAGTCTTCCGAAGCGAGCGCCAAGGGCTGGCCGACGACGATATGCGGCAGCGCATGCGTCTGCTGGTTCCTCACGTGCGCCGCGCGGTGTTGATCGGCAATGTCATCGACCTTCAAAAGCAAAAGGCCGGAAGTCTGTCAGATGCGCTCAACGCGCTCGGCGCCAGCGTTTTCCTGTTGGACGATCATTGTCGTATTGCATTCTCCAACATGGCCGCGCACGCGCTGCTCGATGATGCGACGATCTTACGAGCCGTCAACAATAATTTGATCGCTGTGGACCCGCACGCGGCGCAGGTATTGCGCAATGTTATCGCCGCCGCGAGCGGCGGCGATGGCGCTGTCGGCGCGAATGGTGTTGCCATTCCGCTGTCCAGCAAGCTTGGCCAGAATTGGGTCGCTGATATCCTGCCGCTGACGTCGGGGGCGCGCCGTCAAGCGGGGGGTCTACACTCCGCGGTCGCTGCCGTCTTCGTCCGAAAGGTATCAATGGGGGCGCCTTATCCGATCGAAGTGGCGGCGCGACAATTCCAACTCACGCCGAGCGAAGTGCGGGTGCTTGATGCGGTGCTGAAAGTAAGCGGAGTATCCAAGATCGCAGCGGCGCTCGGCCTCAGCGAGGCCACCGTGAAAACTCATCTCCAGAGTATCTTTGGAAAGACCGGCGTGCGCCGTCAGGCCGACTTGATCAAGCTTGTTGCCGCAGATGCCGGGTCGTTTCCCGGGTAACCGAGAACGAAACCTGGTGCTGCCGCTCTGTGACAGGCGTGAGGCACGGTAATTGCAGTGACAGTGGTGGACTGCACCGCGCAATCAAATAGTTCAAAAGGCCGCACCGCTGCGAAGAAGATTCGCAGAACGCATGCCGGTATGGGCCTATCGCCGAGATCGATGTCGCTGTTAAACTAAAGCCGTTTGGAATTGGAGGCTTGATGAAATACTTACTCGTGATTGCGATTGCCCTTGGGGCCGGGCCGGCCCTAGCTCAACAAAAGAAGTCCCAGGCCAAGAAGACCTGCACCTATGACGAATGCGTGTCGGTCAACAAGGCGAGAGGCTGGAGCGGCGGTGAAGTGAGCCGCTGGTGCACGGCCAATCCTGGCAAGTGTGACAACTACTGATCGAAGGCCGCCCTGACGGGCGGCTTTTTCGTCGGAATTGCCGTGATGGTGTCATCGTAGCCCTCTGGGTCGTTGAACCCTGGCAGAGGCGACACGACTAAACGGCATGAAGACAAACCTCATCATCGCATTGGCAATCGGGGCGCTCATCTCGGCGACGCTCCTCGTCATCGAACCGCTCACCGACTTCGCTTATCTCTCGCTGGAGTGGCCTGGCATCAGCGCAGCGTATTTGTTCTGGGGAGCGGTCGGTGGCTCCGCCTTCATGGGCGTCGCTCTTGCATGGGCCGTGAATGCACTCGCCTACGGTCTGGGTGCCCTAGCCATTCTCAGTGCTCTCAAGCCGCTGATGACCCCGAAGACTTGCTGAAGCACCTTCGGTGGCACGATGCGCTGGCTTCAAAGGCTCGGAAAGATTGCGAGGGTTTTGGCGCTTTGCGGGACCGTCGCGTGGCTTGTGCTTCTGACAAGCTCTCCCGAGCTGCCTGATGCCGCACATCCTGTCCGTTACAGCCACCGGCACGACGTCCGCTATGTTAGCGAGCAGACGGAATTGGCTCTGCGCATTCTGCTCGGCTCGACCTTTACGCTGGTCCTGGTGGCATTCGGATGCCACTTCGCGACCAGGGACGTGCGAGAGGGACGGTAGCCGCAGTCTGTGCTTGCGAGCCCTGACTTTGAGGGCTTGACTTTATGTTCATGATTTGTTCTTATGCTGGCCGTCCAGCAAGGAGTGAGCCATGGACAACCGCATCAGTGAAATTCGGCGTGTGATCAGAGCGTTGCGTGTCAGCATGCGTGAGGCCGAGGCCATCATGCATGAGCAGATCAACCGGGACGAGGACTGCACCTTCGTGGCGGGAGAGGTTCTCAAGATGCGGACGGTCATGAGCGGCCTCGCTCAGGAGCGGGTGGCGCTTGGCGATACCGACCCCATCCTTGTCGCGAGCCTGTTCGTCCCCCGGCGACGGCCGACGCCCTCGCGCGTCGAGAAGCGTCCCCTGGTCTCGACTATGGCGACGGCACGTTCCATCGAGACCGTCTAGGTTTGCGATAGCGCCGGCAGCGCATGCTATCGTCACCGCAAGGTGCGGGCGGCGCATGCGTGATCGTCGGGAATATCCCAAGGGGTGGGGATCTCCGGCCTGGTGAACCAGGGTGAAGCCCGAGGCGACGAATGCCTGGAAACAAGGGCAATTCGCCGTGACATGGTTCAAACGATATCTGGTCGGCGGTCTGGTCGCAGTGCTCGTCCTCGCCGGCCTCGATAGCTATAAGCACCCGGGCGAGGGAATGCGCTATGGCGCCATCCTCCTGGTGTCCGCCGGCTGGCCTGTCGTCGCCGCGATGGTCGTGGGAAGCACCATTGGCGATGTGGTGCATGACATCAACCACGGCAAGGCAGGGTGATCAGGCCATGCTCGATGCCTTGCTCGGCATGTTCTTCGAGATGGTCCTGAGCGCGGTCGGGACCTTCATCGTCAAATTGTTCGGCGTGGAGAACGCCGCCGAAATCGCGACCGTCATCATCGGCCTCGGCTTCATCGTGCTCGGTTTTGCGGTCGCCTTGTGGGGGCATTGAAGCGACCTGGCGCCTCCCGCGATGAAACCGCGGCGCCGCGCTTATGAAGTCGTCGCCTCGCGCCAGCGCATCGGCAGCGCGCCGTTCTCCCTGAAGCTGCTGATGAAACCAAAACGCGCCGCATGCGGATTGCGGCGGGCCTCGATCGTCTTGCCCAGGATCTGCACGACATCCGTCTCGTCATAGGCCGGCCAAGCCGGCAGGCCGGGCCCGTTGGGATTGCCGCGCATCGCAAAGTTCACCCAATAGCTCATCATCGCCTGCGACAGCGCGCGGTCGGCGTCGGCCGGCGGCGTGGTGCTGCCGATCACCCGTTGCGGCGTCAGCGTACCGAACACGAAGGGGATTTCTGTGACGTGCGAGGCGATCGGCGTGTAGGGCGAGGTGTAATTGAAGTGGTAGCCGTAAGTCGGCGCGCGTATGCTTGCTCGGTGCAGCCGCAGCGCCTGCCAGCACTGCTCGCCGACCACCATATCGCCTGTCAGCGCAGCGGCAGATGCTTTGGCCTGCGCGTCGGTGTCGGCGGGGTAGAGTTTTAGAAATTCCGCGAGGCGCGCCTTGCCAAAGATCTCTTCGGCCGCCGCCCGAAAGGCTTGCGCCGATTGCGCGGGCAGGGACAGCGACATGAACGGGAATTCCTCCGCGCTGTTCCAGCCGGCGAGCAAGGGGATCTGCATCTGCTCGCCGCGCAGGAAGCGCCGTGCGGGCACGTCGGGGATCACGTAGCGATCGATGCTCGGTGAGAACGCCGCCGTGACGTGGTCGCGCTCAAAACTCCAGGGGGCTCTCGCGTTCAACTGTTCGGCCGGCATCGCGCGCAAGGCTGCGATCGACGCATCGCCTTGCCGGCGCGTGAAGGCGCGGCCGCGCGCGCGGGCTTCGTCGAAACTTTGCAAGGAACCGTGCCGTCCGTCCCAGAAGGCGCCGCTTTCGCCAATGGCCTTGTGGAACAGTCCGCGTGCGAGTGGCGAGGCCATCAAAATCCCGACGGCCATGGCGCCGGCGGACTCACCAAACAGCGTGACGTTGTCGGGGTCACCGCCGAACGCGGCGATGTTGGCTTTGACCCAGCGCAGCGCCGCGAGTTGATCCTGCAGGCCGTAATTGCCTGAAGGCGACTGCGTATCGAGATCGGGATGAGCGAGAAAACCAAAGATGCCGAGGCGATAGTTGAAGCTGACGACGACGACGCCCTTTGCCGCGAGCAAGCTTCCGTCGGTGGCGGGATTGGCCGAAGAGCCGAACTGAAAGCCGCCGCCGTGAATCCACACCATCACGGGCCGCTTCTCGTTAGTCTCTTTCGCGGCGGTCCAGACATTGAGATAGAGGCAGTCCTCGCTGCGCGGCCCCGGCCGGGGATCGTTTTCCAGCGACGACAGACTGCCTGCGCCAAACACCAGCGTATCGCGCACGCCATGCCAGGACGCCGGCGGCTGTGGCGCGCGCCAGCGCAGCGGGCCGACCGGCGGTGCGGCGTAGGGGATGCCCTTGAATACGAGCACGCCGCTTTCGTTGCGCGGCTGGCCACGCAGCTGACCGTCCCGGGTGCGAACCTGCCGGCCCAGCTCGGCGGTGGTCGAGATCATGACGGCATGCACGGTCGCGTCTCCTTATGATTGGGGCGACCCGAGATCTATCGGCTTCCTCGCTGGATGAATTTGCGTATAATCGCAATTGATCGCTAGAAATCGTCAATGATGAGACAGCCCCTTCGTTATCCTTGGCTCGACCTGGACGTGGACGAGCGGTCCGCGCCGGTCATTGCCGTGCGCGTCGATGCCGACGGTTCCAAAGGCGAGGTGCCTGATCACAGCCATCGCAAGGGACAGCTCGTGGTCTCCTTCGGCGGTGGCGTCACCTCGCGCGTTCCGGGCGGGTTGTGGATGGTGCCGCCGCATTGCGCGGTCTGGATCCCGAGCGGCATGGCGCACAGCAATCGCGCCACCGCCAATGCGCGTCTGTACTTCGTCTACATCGAGGCGGAGCTGGTCGATCTGCCCAAGAGCTGCTGCACCATCTCGATCTCGCCACTGCTGCGCGAATTGATCGTCGCATTGTCCGATGGCCTGCAGCATGACGAGGCGAGACGAGAGCGACTGATCAGTGTGCTGCTCGGCGAGCTGCCGCTGATGCCGGTGCAGCAGTTGCATCTGCCGCTACCGGACGAGCCACGCCTGAAGCGGATCGCAGCAGCGCTCGCCGACAATCCCGCGGACCGTCGCACGCTGGCGGAGTGGGCGGGCCATCTCGCGCTCAGCGAAAGCAGTCTTGCGCGTCTCGTGGTGAAGGAGACCGGCCTGACCTTCGGACGCTGGCGCCAGCAATTGCACCTGATCGTCGCCATCCGCGAGCTCGCCGCGGGCGCGAGCGTGCAGCAGGTCTCGGCCGATCTCGGCTATGAATCGGTCACGGCCTTCATCACGATGTTCAGGAAGGCGCTGGGCAAGCCGCCGGCCGCCTATATCAACAGCGTCGCCTCGCGCTAGGCTGCCATCCGCTGTTCGGCCGGGGTCGTCAAATATTTGAGCGCTTCCGCATGCGCGAGATCCGGGACCGCGATGGCGGTGTGGCTGACCATCGCGTGCGACCGCGATGTCGCAATCCCGTCCAAAACCTCTTTGCCCTTGATGACGTGAAGGCCCATGCCCTGTTGTGAGGGGAAGATCGCGAGCACGACGTCATAGGCCGCGATGACCGCTTTCAGCGCCTCCGCCTTGTCCTCGGCGAGGTCGACGAACACGCGAACATCCGCTGCGAGTTCACGCAGCTCGTTAAAATCCAGCACTGTGGGGATACTCCAACGCAACGATACTGAACAGAGCTTGGCGGCGTTGGGTTACTGAAGTCTCAACAGCGCACGCCGGGCCACAAGTTTCATGAACGAGGTGACGGGATCGGCGAGGGGGGGCGGCGGGCGCACCCGTCAATTCCGCGGCCAACTCAAGCCCGATCCACGCCGCCGCCTGGGGATAAAACCGCGGAACCCGCGTTGACCGCGGCTTGTGTTTTGGGCCTCGATGGGTTCTAAGCCCCGTGACTTCATGACAACAGGCATGAATCAGCAGCGCGCTGCGTGGTTCAGCCGCGTCCTGAGCAGAAATTTGCTCGCTCGCACAAAGGGATTCCAGACATGGCGAAGATGACCAAGACACAATTGATCGATGCGATTGCCGAGGGCACGCAGCTCTCGAAGAACGACGTGAAGTCGGTCATCGAGTACATGGCGACGGTCGGCTACAAGGAGCTCAACGAGTCCGGCGAGTTCGTTATTCCCGGTTTCGTGAAGATGTCGGTCGTGAACAAGCCGGCGACCGAAGCCCGCATGGGCGTCAATCCCTTCACCAAGGAGCCGATGCAGTTTGCGGCCAAGCCCGCCAGCAAGTCTGTGAAGGCCTCGCCGCTGAAGGTCGCCAAGGACTCCGTCTGACCGAGACCATCGCGCATCGCCTAAGTATGCCCAGAGCCCCGTTCCGATGGCATCGGAGCGGGGCTTTGACGTCTGCCCCAAAAAGCGAAAACCCCGCCTGGGGGAAGCGGGGCTTTCTGATGGGGGGAGCCATCTCATGGGGAAGCCTTGGGGAAGCTTCAATTATGAGACGCGCCGGCGTCGAAAAAGGTTCATCGCCCGCTCCCTCAAGAAAAACCCCGCGCTCTCGCACGGGGCTTTCCAAACTGACGGCGATGGGATTTCAGCGCCTGGCCGTCAGCCGTAGTTTTAACTTAAGGTTGAAGATCCAAAAAGCAACAGCGCCGCGGTGACGGAGTATGTTCGTCCACCGCGGCGCTGCGATATTGACTGGGCGCTGAAATCCCCAGCCCCCATGGGTCTGTGCGCTGCTCAAAAGGTTCAAGACGATTTGCGCCGGAAATCGCGCGCGAGGGGCTGGACTTCTTGTTCTCATTTTGTTCTTATGAGCCACTTTGGAGGTGACTCATGTCCATCGAGAAACAGCGCGAAGTGATCAGGCTCTGGAACGAACTCAGGAAGGTCGAGGGCCCAGCCGCGGAAGAGCTGCGGATCCAGATCCTCGAATGCTTTTCTGAGAAAGACAAAGTGAAGAAAGCGGCTTGACGAGCGCCGGCGGAGATCGACGGCACGCGGCAACCGGCGAGCGCGATCCTGTTTTCGAGTTCGCGCCTCGCCGGTTTTTGCCGCCGAAGACGTCTGCCGCCGAAGTCGTCACGATGATCGATTTCATCGATCGTTAGGAATCGCTTCTCGCCGATTTTCTCGACTCCGATTCGTTCTTTGCGAACGAAATGGAGTCGGATGCAGAACAGGCCGTGGCTTCTGTGTCGATGCGGGACATCCGGCGCAGCATCACCCCCGCCTGTCGTGATTTTCGCGTTCGTTATCTCGCGTTCGTTTGCATACAAACGATTTGTTAAGAGTTGCTTCGCGCCGATTTCTGCGATTCCGATTCGTTCTTCGAGAACGAAAGGCGGGCGAAGCTGGAACAAAGCCGGTCGCATCATTTGACGAAACGCCAGTCCCGCTCTGCCTAACTAAAGTTTGCAGCGGATGCCGATAACCCTATTCGGTTAGGTTAAAAACCCAATCGCGTTGCGCTTGCGGCTGCTTGGAGTAGGTGTCTGGCAAAGACAAGCAAGAAACGATTTTGCCAGAAGCAGCTTTGCCATGACACCTTTTTCAGAACCCTCCTTTTATCAAGGCGACCGCCACACCTACCGGCGCGTTGCCATCGTCGGCACGCTTTTCTGTCTCGCTTTCGTGGTGATCAGCTTCTCGCTGCGGCCGCAGCTCGAGGATATCAGCGTCGCGGTCAAGGCGGACCGGCTGGTGCGCACGGCCGGCCAGGTGCCGCACACCAACTAGCACTCGTCTCCGTAAGCGCGATCGTCGGCAGGCGCCTGCGGGCACGCGGCGCCACGGCGCGCGAGCGCGACGAAGCCGGCATAGCCGGACAGGTTAAGCAGAATTTCGAGCCAGGCGGGCATGTCGTGTCTCACAGGTCGCGTCTCATTTGCGTGAGGACGATTTCAACGTGTGCGCGAAACGCTTGTTCCCGGCTCCCGAACAGAAACCCGCCTACAGCGGAGAGGAGGGATCGAGCCGGCGGCCGAGGGCAGCAACGGATTTGCTCGACGGTGCCTCCTTGAGGAACTCGGCAATGGCGCGCGCCAGCTCGCCGTCGGTCATCGGCGTCGGAGGCGGGCGCAGCGCGCCGACACCGAAATTGCGAACGATCTCGTCGTAATGCCCATCGCCGGATTGGGGGACGAGCCGGCGGATGCGGGCCAGCAACGCGGATATCGGCAATCTCTCCTCCTCGCGTCCAGCGCCCCGTTTGGCAGCGTTTCACGTCTGCTGCCATTTTCATTCGTGAAACTGAAAACCCCGCCAGCATCGCGGAGGATACTGACGGGGCTTTCGTGCTGTCACCTCTACCGGATAGCGGAGGCTCCGCACTTGTAAGCTCAATACGCACCGCGCGCTTTCGTTCCCCTTGCACGCGAATTTTTTGGCGGCTTTCGGTTCCGCAGCGCGTGCAACCATCGCAGGCCGCCGATGTTGTCTTCCCGAGATGCGAAGGAGGAGAGTCATGAAGAAGACACTGGCAGTTCTGGCCACCGTCGCAGCCGTCGGCTTGACCGCGGTCGCAGCGCCTGCGCCTGCAGAGGCGCGCGGTCGCGGCATCGGTCCGGGCCTCGCATTCGGCCTCGCCGCCGGCGCGATCACCGCGGGCGCGATCGCCGCGTCCCATCCGTATGGCTATGGCCCGGGCTACGGCTATTACGGCGGCCCCGCCTATTATGACTACGGACCTGGCCCCTATGCCTATTACGGCGGCGGCCCGTACTACCGGCACCACCACTACTACCGCCACTGGTAACGGCGGAACAAACGAAAAGCCCGGAGCGTTGCTCCGGGCTTTTTTCATGTGTGTCGATCAGAAAATGTCTTACGGCCAGAGCGAGGGCCGTTCCACCTTGCGGGCATTCTCGAGTGTCGAGACGAAATACTCGTCGCGCTCGCGCTTGAATTTTTCCTGGGTGGCACGGAAGGCGGCGACGCGGGCGGCAATCTCTTCGCGTTCGCGGATCTTGCGTTGTTCGTCCTCGGTCATGTCAAATCCCCTCTACACGTGAGTATGTGTGCACTACTGAACTCACGCACTGCCGCCGCAATCACGTTGAGTCGCGTTAACACATGCATTGGCGCTTCTGATTGGGGCGTCAATGGGGAGGAGGCATTGCAGGATTGTGATAAGCGAAGGTCGGAAAAAATTGCCGCCCCATGTCTTGCTTCGCGAGTTTCTTTGGCAGTGGATAACAGCGTCAATAATCTTGTCGCTTGTACGCGACGCAGCTAGCGCAAAATCAAATCGGGGGCGCCCATGATTGCATCGGATCTTCGCAGCGGCGTCGAACGTCTCGGCGACATGATCGCCGAAGCGAAGACCATCGTGCCGTTCACCGGCGCCGGCATCTCGACCGAATGCGGCATCCCCGACTTCCGCTCGCCGGGCGGAATTTGGACGCGCTACCGTCCGATCGAGTTCGGCGAGTTCGTTGCGAGCCAGGAGGCCCGCGATGAATCCTGGCGCCGGCGCTTTGCGATGGACGAGGTGTTTGCGGCGGCAAAGCCCGGCCGCGGCCATCGCGCGCTCGCCTCGCTGTACCGCGCCGGCAAGATTCCAGCCATCATCACCCAGAACATCGACAATCTGCACCAGGCCTCGGGCTTCGCCGCGGAGCACGTGATTGAACTTCATGGGAATACAACTTTTGCGAAGTGCATCGGATGTGGGCAGGCCTACCAGCTGGGTTGGGTGAAGCGCCGCTTCGATGATGACGGCGCCGCGCCTAACTGCACCGTGTGCAACGAGCCGGTGAAGACCGCGACAATTTCGTTCGGTCAGATGATGCCCGAGGATGAAATGCAGCGTGCAACGGAGCTATCGCAGCATTGCGACCTCTTCATCGCGATCGGTTCCTCGCTCGTGGTTTGGCCCGCGGCCGGCTTTCCGATGATGGCGAAGAATTCGGGTGCAGGTTTGGTGATCATCAATCGCGAGCCAACCGAGCAGGACGACATCGCCGACCTCGTCATCCGCCACGACATCGGCGAAACGCTCGGACCCTTTGTCGGGAATTGAGGCGTTAATTTGATTCGCTGCTGTGCAAGCTGTTCATAGGTTCCGGCGAATCTCTTTTTTGTCTATGCGTCGCAACCGGGAGTGTTATCTTTTGAGTCGAAAGATTCGCGTCGCGTCGAAGTGAGAACATTCTCTTAAGACGCGTGATTCGAGCGCCGCCAATGTGGCGGGTTGCATGGCATGTGTGGGGTCCGGGGTTATGGGGTCGTCGGACGGATTTGAGTCCAAGAAGGTTGGGGTTCCCGCGGTCGGCGAACACGGCAGCGGTCGCGACGGCGCGCTCAGCCCTTTCACCGGGTTAGGTGAGGCCAGCGCCAACCTCGTCGAGGTTCACGGCGTCATCAAATGGTTCGACGCCTCAAAGGGCTACGGCTTCATCGTTCCCGATAATGGCTGGCCCGACGTGCTCCTGCACGTTACCGTGCTTAGGCGCGACGGCTTCCAGACCGCCTACGAGGGCGCCCGCATCGTCGTCGAGTGCATCCAGCGCGCCAAGGGCTACCAGGCTTTCCGCGTCGTCTCGATGGACGAATCGACCGCGATCCATCCGGCGCAGATGCTGCCGCCGCGCACCCATGTCACGGTGACCGCGACCAGCGGGCTCGAGCGGGCCCAGGTGAAATGGTTCAACCGGCTGCGCGGCTTCGGCTTCCTGACCTGCGGCGAGGGCACGCCCGACATCTTCGTGCACATGGAGACGCTGCGTCGCTTTGGCATGACCGAATTGCGCCCCGGCCAATATGTGCTGGTCCGCTTCGGGCCTGGTTCCAAGGGCATGATGGCGGCCGAGATCCATCCCGAGACGGGGTCGCCAGGGCTGCAGTCGCACTAGTAGCTTCTCCAATTCCCGCAATCGTGAGCAGAGGCGCGCCGGCCAGCCGGCGCGCCTCTGGCTTTTCGGGCGGTCGCCGCGTAGGACTGTTCCATTCCCACGCCTTGAGTGCCCCCATGAATTTCAATCGAACGGCCGCCTGGTGCTTTGCCCGGAGCTGGCTTGCCGCCGTCCTCGTCATTGCAGGCCTGACCGCCGCCAGCGCGCCTGTTGGCGCCGCCGACTTCCAGCCGCTAGAGATCGTCACGAAGAACGGCGTGCAGGTGTTCTCGGTCGAAATAGCGACGACCGAGCAAGAGAAGCAGACCGGCCTGATGTATCGGAAGGAGCTCGCAGACGGCAAAGGCATGCTGTTCGACTTCAATCCCGAGCAGGAAGTGTCGATGTGGATGAAGAACACCTATGTCTCGCTCGACATGATCTTCATCCGTGCCGACGGCCGCATCCTGCGCATCGCCGAGAACACCGAGCCGATGTCGACCAAGATCGTCTCGTCGAGGGGGCCCGCCCGGGCCGTTCTGGAGGTGGTGGCGGGAACGGCGCAGAAATACGGCATCCGCCCCGGTGACCGCGTCGGCCACCCCTTGTTCGGAAGCAAATAGGGCCAGCCGGCGGCGGCGTTGCCAGCCTTGCTGGGCCGCCTGGAAGCGTGTATCGACGGGGCTCGCCGGACATTCGGGGTATAGCGCAGCCTGGTAGCGCGGCAGTTTTGGGTACTGCAGGTCGTTGGTTCGAATCCAGCTGCCCCGACCAGCAACTTCAAGCACTTACGATAGAAAAGAGCGGTCCGACCCTCCCGGAAATGCCCCTTGGGAAGAAACGGGCAGGACGCTGCCCTCCATCGCAGCCCGATCGCTTGTCGCCATGTCCCGCGGGCCGGCGCGCTCCGGCGGTAAAGCGTGTCGGCCGCTCTAGCCGCTCCGTGTCGTATCGGCGGCGCCCAGCACCGATCAGAGTCCGTCCGGCAAACAACGTCAATCGGTGGAGCGAACGAAGGTGAATTGCTGACTGCCCCGCTCGCGAGGATCCGGTCCACTCTCGCTCAACTGGTATCCGTTGTGAGCGGCAACAAAAGCTCCTTCTGGAATCCAGTGGCGCTCATACTTGACCAGCTTGTCAGTATCCGCTGCGAGCTGGCCCGGGCCGTTGTTGCTGAGTAACGACGTCTGCACTTCTGCCCTCGCAACGTCGCCGATCGGGACGCGATACCAGACCATCCTGGCGGGCCGTGCCGCGCATAGCGCTTCCACGGTTTCGAGGGCGTCGTCGACATACTGGATCGCGCCGTTGGAATGCATCAGGTCGATGCTCCCGAGCCAATTCGCAGCCTTCTGGATGTCGTCGAAAAACTTCAACTGATCGGTCGCCAATTCACTGGCCCTCCGAACCATCGCTGGCGTCTCGACAACAGCCCAGCGAATGCCCGGCGACTGCTGCCGCGCGAGCTTATAATGAATGCCGGCCCCACCCCCGAAATCAAGCACTGCCTTCAAATTCGCGACGAGCGGCCAATCGCCCTCGGGCCGAAAAGCAACGGTCTTGCGATAGATGGTCTCTATGAGCTGATCGTTTTCGTAGCCTTCAATCACGTCCCGGGGCGGGAAAAGTCTTCTACGCAGCCTCTGTATCAAACTCATTAGCGGGGTTGGCCCGAGGTTTCTGGTTGCATGACGCGACGGACACAGCCAGAAACATTTGGAAATGTACAGCCCGAAAGAGAACAATTCCGGTTGATCAATCAAGGGGACCCTTGAAACACGTTGCTTCGGCGATATCCCCATGGGGACCCCGCTTCATGAGGCAACTTGACGCATTTCGACTTGTTAGTCTGGAAAGCGCTTGGTACGTGCCGTCAGGGCAGGTGGGGGCGGCACCAACTTATGGGTAAAGAGAAAAAACCGAAGAAGGCCTTGAAAGGCATCAGTCCGAAAGCAGATGCCGAGAGACTGGAAGCCCACTTGAAGCTGATCGATGATCTCGCATCTGACGCGAAAAAGGCGGAGGGCGAGACCGACGTGCTCAAAAGATCAGACGATGCAGAGTCGGACTGACATGACCAAAGAAGAGCTTGGCCAGCTGATCCGCGTCGGTATCGAAGACGTGCAATAGCTCGCGCGCGGTCCGCGGCCCAAACGATTGATGGTTTGCCTCGGCTTCGACCCGCGGAATCCCCGGTCGTCGCAACCCTTGCGGTCAAGCCGGCAGACCGCTCCCGCGACATCTTGTCCTGCACACAACCTCCGCGCCAGCCTCGCGTACCAATGTCTCCGCGCGTGCAACGGGGAATGTCCGAACATGTTGAGAGCTCTATGCGGCGCGGCGATTCTCGCTTTGTCTGCGACGACGGCGTCAGCGGCTGATTATGCGCTAGCGACGCCTGCGCCTCCGGTCACATTCAACTGGACCGGTTGCTATGTCGGCGTCCATCTCGGCGGCGCCGCGAGCGATGATCGCACGATCAACAGCGCCGGGGGGACACTCGATTTCGGTGCGGCCGGCTTTGTCGGCGGCGGACAGATCGGCTGTGATCATCAATTCGCATCCAACTGGGTCGTCGGCGCCGAGGGCCGTGCCGCGGGAGCGAGCTTGTCGAGCCACCATGGCAGCAGCGTCAGATTTCCCGCGCTCGGCTACATCGCCGTGCCGTCGCAGTTCGGCCTAAAGAACGATTTTCTGGCCTCGATCACCGGACGGATCGGCTACGCCTACGGCCTGGGCTGGCTGTTCTATGCACGGGGCGGCGTCGCCTGGACCCACGAGAAGGTCGACGATGCCTACATCAGTCCGGCCGCAGGTTTTGCGATCGATCCCAGCGCGTCGGTGATGCGGACCGGCTGGACATTGGGCGCCGGCGTCGAATGGGCGTTTGCGCAAAATTGGTCGGCCAATGTCGAATACAATTACCACGACTTCGGCACCAAGGGCCCGATCCAGCTGATCAGTCCCGTCGAAGGCATCACCGTGGCCCATCTCAAGGATACGATCCATGCCGCAACCGTCGGCGTGAACTATCACTATTGATGTGATCGGGGATTGCCGGGACGTCAGAACAGCAGCCAGTCAACGAGGCGCCAGGCGATCCAGGCGAGGGCGCCGACCCAGCCCAGCATCGCAATCCCGGCGACGCCGAGCCCGCACAGAGCGAACAACGAGCTTCCGGTCTCCGGCGCCTCGGCGAGTTTGTCGGTGGTATCGATCTGACTCACAGCATCCCCTTGCCTTGTGGTCCGCTGTTCATTGGTCTCAGCTCGCCTGAATAAATTCACCGGCCGTGCTCCAGCTCACACGGACGTGAGACGAGGTAATTGTCCCGGCAGGCCCCGCTGAGGCGTGGCGGATACCCGGACAGGTGGGAAAGCGGCAACGCGCTGCGCCGCGTTTGGTTGCTCGCCTCGGGCGCGGACATACGTGGCAATCGATTTTTTTCCGCCACCGGCGCCTGCTTCGCGCGCCTGCCGCGTTCAAGGGGAGAATAGGGCGCGCAACTGTTGCTGCGCCCCGGGGCTCTTCCAGGCGAGGCTTTCATGTCGATCAGTGCGATTGCGTCAACCAGCGCGGCGGCGACGACGTCCGCATCGACCGCCACGTCGTCGTCCGCGACAACATCGACATCAGCGACGTCCTCGACCTCGGCGACATCGTCCTCGCAATCGGCGGGCGGAAGCTCGGGCTCGGGCGGCGGTGGCTCGGCCAAGACCGTCGTCAGCGAGGTCTCCATCACCATGGACGGCATCACCACCACGACGATCACCTATTCCGACGGCACGACCGAGGTCGAGACGTCGGGGAGCGCGCAAAACAGTCAAGGCAGCCAGGCGGGACAGACCTACAACGCGCAGGGCTCGCTCGGCACGAATGCTCAGAGTGCTTCCAGTGCCAATGCCAGCGCCGGCATCTAGCCGGACTTGATGGCCCGGAGCAGGCGCCCGGCCTATTGCGTCCCGAGACGTTCGCGCGGACCAGGCCCGAGCGCTCCAAAGCCAGCGATCCAAAGCCTTGGCGCTCATTCCCTGCACAACGCTACTTCCGCGCGATATTTCAAGGCATTGGCGCTGTCCGAGCGGCACAGAATTAGTACGGATTCATCGAACCTTTGGCTGTCGCCGTAGACATATGAGTGTTGGGGGATTTCAGCGCCCAATACCTAAACGGACGCCGCCAAGCGATGATATTCCGCTTGCGCGGCGTTGCGCTTTTCAGACCTTGATTGTTTTCAGATATGTCCCAATCAGCTTGATGCGTGCCAGCCGGGCGGAAACGGCACGAACGGCCAGACCATCTGGTTGTCATTGGCGGGCTTCAGCGGCTCCTGGACCGCCGTCCTGATGAGTGGAGCAGGCGGCGTCGACCGCACCGCCAAGCGCAAACATGCACATTGCAAATTCATTTGTGGTCGCCCCCGGCCCGTCAATGCTTTTTAAAATTCCAGTTCTTTAGAAATCAACGTCAGTTCAAAATTACGATGCGTCCAAAACGGCGCACGCATTCTCAAATCACGTACGCATTGTAGAAAACTCGGCGCCGGCTTTCAACCGGTCTCGATGCTTGCATATGACGGGTAAGGTTGATCGGTTAGGTTAAGGGCGAGCCGTTGTTGCGCTCGCCTTCGTGATTGTTATCAGATCGGTGCCGGCTCGCGATGGGCTGCCTGAATCCGTGCTCACACATGATCACAGTTCGTCGCGGCGCTCATATCCTGTGAGTTCTGCGTCATGTCTTTCGATCGCAACGTCAAAACCGTCCATCCGCAGTCGAGCTGGACTGAAATCTGGCACCTCTGGACCGTGATCGTGCCGCGCCGCTCGATCAACGGGCAGCTCGTGGTCGGAAAAGTCTGGCGCCGCCACGACGGCCGCGACTGGATCTACAAGAAGTTCACCGAGTACGACAGCGAAGCGGCCTGAAGCGCGATGAGGTTGGGTTGAATCGTCATCGCGCAACAGGTTGTTGTTTGCGCATGATCTCCGCCCAAACACGTTCCGCGTTTGTCGCGAGGGAAAACCGCTTCGCACTTTTCCGGATCATGCTTCAGGCCGGCTTCGCCGCCGCGTGGGATCAGGCGGCCTTTGCAGGCGCGCTTGCGGCCGGCTTGGCCGGTGGCTTCAGCGGCTTGTCCTGCTTCTTCGACCACGAAATGTAATAGGCCACCGTCGTCATGATCGCGATGCCGGCGATGCTGACGAAGAGCTGCGCGAACAGCGAGCCCGAGCTCATCGACAGCTCGAAATGGCCGACAAAGGACAGGAACACGCCGACGCAGAACACGGCGAGCGACTGCTGGCCGCACACGATCACCGGATCGAAGATCTTCCATTCGAGGCCCGGCCACTCTTTCGGCACGAAGCGGATCACCAGGATCACGATCACGACGAAGTGGATGAAGCGGTAGGGCGCAAGATTGGTCTTGTCGTTGGGGTTGAAGGCCGAGAACAGCCATTCCGGGAACATGCCGCCAAGGGTGGGGAAGCGGCCGGCCATGGTCATGACCAGCGCGAAGGCGAGGTAGCCGAGGCAGAGCCATAGCGTAACAGGCGAATTGATCACGGCTCCAGAACGCCGGGCGCCGCCCATCGCACACCAGGCGCCGAACACGAACAGCACCTGCCAGGCATACGGGTTGAAGTACCACTGGCCGGCCGGATAGGCGGTCAGATTCCAGCCGAAATGGCGAGCGGCGAGCCACAGCACGATCGACAGCACCATCGTCAAATCGGGCTTGCGCAGCATGAACCACAGCACTGGCGGAAACAGCCCCATCAGCACGATGTAGAGCGGCAGCACGTCGAGATTGAGCGGCTTGAAGCGCAGGAACAGGCCCTGGCGCAGCGTCTCGGTGGCGTTGTCGACGAGGCCGGCGACGTTGAACTCGTTGATCATGTCGGAATCGCCGAACCGCAGCGCGAGATAGCTGATCGAGGCGATGTAGATCACGAACAGGATGATGTGGGCGACGTAGAGCTGCCAGACCCGCTTGGTCAGCCGCGTGGCGCCGACGATGAAGCCGCGCTCCAGCATCATCCGCGCATAGACGAAGGAAGCAGTGTAGCCGGAGATGAAGACGAACAGATCGGCGGCGTCGGAAAAGCCGTAATTTCGCGTCGTGATCCAGTTCACGACGTTGTCAGGGATATGGTCGAGGAAGATCGCCCAGTTGGCGACACCGCGGAACAGGTCGAGCCTGAGGTCGCGGCCTTTCTCGGGGAGCGTAGCGCTGACGTTCAGGAAGGCCATGCGAGGTGGGCTTTCGAAGGAGACGGATAGGTGGGGGACGAACTCTTGGGGGGCGAGGCGGGGGGGCCGGGCAGGATCCCCGGGCGGACGGCGGGTACGCAATTGTCACGGTGCAGCATAATGACTATACCCGTCGACGAGGCATCCGGGGGCCCGGAATCACCGATCAGTTCCCGAAAGGTGTCTGTATACTATGCCCGCGGTTTGCACCAACTGCTACCGTGACGCATCGAATTCGAACGAAAAGACGAGGCCCGGACCGACCATGACCGCACGCATTTTCAAGCCCGCCAAGAACGCGATGCAATCCGGCCGGTCCAAGACCAGGGAATGGCAGCTCGACTACGAGCCGGAGCAGCCGCGCGCGGTCGAGCCGCTGATGGGCTGGACCTCGTCGGGCGACATGAAGCAGCAGATCACTCTGCACTTCCATTCCAAGGAAGAGGCCATCGCCTATTGCGAGCGCAAAGGCATCGCCTACCAGGTGATCGAGCCCCAGGATTCGATCCGCCGCCCGGTCGCCTATGCGGATAATTTCTCGTTCCGGCGCGGCGAGCCCTGGACGCATTGAGCCATCCCGAAGCCGTGACGCCAGAGGATCGTCAGCCCGCAACGTCTGCCGTCGGCGATCTCAGCTCATAAAGGTGATAGATGTTGGCCGCCGGTGTCTCCGGCGGCGCACGACCGGCATACACCTCGCGCGTGGTCCAGCCGCGACCACGCAGGGCCTCGACGAGACCGAATCTGCGATCCCAATCCTGCAACACGAGCAGATATTGCGGGTGGAATGCGTCGGCGATTTCGGCGATCGCTGTTGAGCGGTACAGACCGACGCTCGGGTAGGTCGTCCGCTTGTGGAACTCCATCGCAGCCGGAGTCTTGAGCCCGACCAAATCCACCAGCGCAGCATGTCCGGCATAGGCGACGTAACCGGCGTCATGAACCATCACCAATGGCCTGTCCGGCAGATTGGCGTTCAGCCATGTCACCACGTCGGACAGACTTCCCTGAGTGCCGGCAATCTGCGTCCTGTAGTCGTTCAATCGTGTGATAAATCCCTGCGGCAGGAACAGGATCGAAATCGCGACCAGGCAGAGCGTTTGCTTGCGAAACACCGACGAGAGCCCGCACGCCACGCCAAACAGAACGATCGGCGCGAGCAGATACAAATATCGTCCTCCGTTGTGCAGCAGGCCGCTCGGAAATCTCCAGAAGTAGGCGCCGAGGAAGATCACGACAAACAGCGCGAGCATGCGTCCCACCACGGGCGGCCGCGTGAAGCGGAGGCAGAGAAAGAGCGGAAAGCTCGCCAGGGCGGCTTGAAGGACCGCCAGAAGCATCAGGAACAATTTATCCGACCAATCCGCATAACGTTCGGCAAAATAGTACATCTTGGCACTCACGGTGTTCGGCACCAATGAACCGGTGTCAGACCAGTACCAAAGCAGGAAGGGCATTGCGCTCGAGGCCGCCACCAGCACGGCTGCGATCTTGAAGCGGACGGAGGTCTCGATCTCACTGAACAGGACGAGCATCGATGCGGCGGACAGGACACCGAGCTCCGGCCGGATGAACGGCATGACGCCGCACAGAACAGGAAGCCAGAGGCCGCGCCTCCTGTCCGTCAGCAGCTTGATGGTCCACGCCACCGCGGCCATTGCCAGTCCGGTGTCCATCCCGTTCAGGAGCTGGAACAGCGTGCCGGCGAGAACCAGGCCTCCCAGGGAGATCAGTGCCGCTTCCAGGTCCGGACATCCGAGATTGCGGCACATGAAGAAGAGACCGAGCACATAAGCGACGCCGCTGAGCGTGCCGAGCGCGAACAGTGCGGCAGTATCGGGATAGACAAGCTGCTCGACAGCCAGCAGCAGCGCGAGGTGCGCGCCGCTCGTCGCGCCGACAAGAGCCGGCACGCCGAGATAGGTCTCGTCCTGACCGAGACGCAAGACCCGGGCATTGTGCAGGTTGATGAAGGCATCGTCTGAGGGAAAAGCCGCGCCACCATTGGCGTAGTAAACGATCGCAAAGACGGCGAATGTGACGAGTGCACAGGTTCCAGGAGCGAGCCACCGGCTCCTCAGATCGATCGTCATATTCCGCCGACTCCTGCTATGGTCGAGCCTGCGGGTTACAACCTGTGGTATAAGGTTGCGTTAATTTGAGCGCGCACGCTTTACGTGATGGCCGGGTTCCGTCCAAGTACCCGACTGATTCATGCCAGGGGGAACGGTCGAGCTTGCTCTGATCCGATCCCGGCGCGGGATGCGGTCTGTAACCTCGTGAGACGATCCGCAACTCGCCTGGCATATCCCTTGGCAGCGATTGTTCCGCGTGCTTCGTTGGCGCGGACATGACGGGTTCATGACGAGGGTGGGGATGGCCGGGCGTGACCAGCTCGACGGCGTCGATCTGAAGATACTGTCCGAGCTGCAGCAGGACGGGCGTATCCGCAACAACGAGCTGGCGCTGCGTGTCGGCGTGTCCGCACCCAACTGCCTGCGGCGGCTGAAATCGCTGTTCAGCCGCGGCGTGATCCGGGCGGTGCGGGCCGTCATCGACGAGCGGCTGCTCGGCTATGAGGTGGTGTCGTTCGTCTCGATCCAGCTCGGCAGCCAGGCCCAGCCGGTGCTGGAGGCGTTCGAGAGCTCGATATCAGCGATCCCGCGCATCCAGCAGTGCTGGCGGATTTCGGGCGACACCGACTATCTCTTGAGATGCGTGGCGCCGAGCGTCGAGAGCATGCGGCAACAATTGCTGCATTTTGCGGCGATGCCTGATGTGAAGAACGTCCGCAGCTTCCCGGTGCTGGGCGTCGCCAAGGACGTGCCACTGCCGCTGCAGGAGGGCGTGGCGGCGGGGTAGGGCGACTGCGCGCTTTCCGGCGTGGACCGGGTGGCGATTTCAATAAAACCGAAGAATTGGGCTCGCCTAATACATTAGTAACTCACATAACTGTGACATGTGATTTAGACAGCCCTGCAATGCGCTGAACCGTGATTGTCGGCTTCCGTGCCCCGCCTACATGCGAGGTGTAAATGAACCTTGGCGTGCGCCGCGTGCCGAGGACTCTTCTGTGGGACCCTGAAGCAGGAAAAGACAACATGACCTCGACCTCGAAGACGTTCGTCGCCTCCGCTGCGACGCTGTTCGCCTCTGCGTTTTTCATGATGACGGCGCCGGCTGCGAAGGCCGACGATTACTGCATCACCAACGGTGCCCAGGCCGCGCATGGCTGCGGCTATCCGACGATGGAAGCCTGCCGTCAGGCTGCCGGCGGCATCGGCGGATCGTGCTCGCAGGCCGGCGGCGCGAAGCCCAATAACGACGCGCTCGCGTTCCAGCCGAAGCAGACCCGTGCAAAGACGCGCCCGGCCAAGGACACGTCCTCGAACTAAGCCGATATCTCCAGTTCAGGCGCAAGATGCGGCCTCTGCGTTCGATCGCGGAGGCCGTATCTGTTTGTCGGCTTCACCGATACCGGCCGCGAAATTCGCGAGGGGAGGCGCCGGTCCAGGTGCGGAACGCACGCGAAAAACTCTTCTCGTTGCGGAAGCCGGCGATCTCCGCGATCCGCTTGATCGGCGTGCGGCCGCGCATCAGCTCCTGCTTGGCGAGCTCGAACTTTGCTTCTTCCTTGAGATCGCGCAGCGAGGTCGCTTCCTCGCGCAGGCGCCGGTGCATGGTGCGGGTGGAGAGCGCCAGCTCGCTTGCGACATCCTCGGCGCCGAGACTGCGTCCGCGCGCATCGCGCAGCACGCGGCGGACACGTTCGACCAGCAGGCGGTCGCGTCGATAGGGCAGCACGGTCAGGCGCAACGCGCCCTTGAGCATATTGTCGAGATCGGGCGCGCTGCGCGTCAGTGGCAGCGAGAGATAATGCTTGTCGAAGGTGATGGACGCGTGGTCCGCATCGAAGCGGATATTTCGGCAAAAGATGGTCGGGTAGACCGAGACATGGCCGGGTTCGGGGTGCGGGAATTCCGCGGCGCGGAGCGCGATCCTGGAGTCCACCGCCCAGCAGGAAAAGCCCAGCGCATATCGGAGCAGCGTGACCAGGCAGAATTCGCGCAACGGTCCGAGGTCGCGCAGCTCGCGGATCGACACGGTCGCGGTCTCCTCGCCGATTGCGAGATCGAGCAGCACGTCCTCGGTGAGCAGGCGATGATGCCGGCACCAGCGTTTTAACGCGACTTCGAGCGTCGGTGCCGTGATCGAGGCGCGGCACAGCATGCCGTAGCTGCCCCATGGCAGCCGGCGCGTGAACCAGCCGAGCGCCTCGTCGTCGAGCTCGCGCATGGCATGGCCGGCCAGGGCCTCGAACTGGGCGGCCGTCACCCGTCCGTCCGGAGAATTGACAAGGTCTGGCGCTACCTGACCCCGCGCCAATGCCTCGGCCGGGTCCCGTCCGTACCGCGCATAGGCGGCAACCACGCCGCGAACGAAGGCGGCTGGGGTCACGGCGCGGCGCGGGAGCGCAGTTGCGGTCTGAAAAGGCATCGGATTCCTTTCGGAAATCCTCGCCAAGTTTGGCGGAAAATGCAACCTTTTCGACCGCAGAAGGGCCCTGATGCCGTTAGGTTCGGTCCCCAAAATACGGAGGAATCGCCTTGAACATCCCGAGCATCGATTTCGATCTGGGCGAAGACATCGGCATGCTGCGCGACACGCTCCGCGCCTTCGTGGAGGCGGAGATCGCGCCGCGCGCCGCAGAGATCGAGAAGGCCAATCTGTTCCCGGCCGACCTCTGGAGGCGCCTCGGCGACCTCGGCCTGCACGGCATGACCGCGCCGGAGCAATATGGCGGCTCCAACATGGGCTATCTCGCCCATATCGTCGCCATGGAAGAGATTTCGCGCGGCTCGGCGGCCGTGGGCCTGTCCTACGGCGCCCACTCCAACCTCTGCGTCAACCAGATCCGCCGCAACGGCAACGATGCGCAGCGGCAGCGCTATCTGCCGAAACTGATCTCCGGCGAATATGTCGGTGCGCTCGCGATGTCCGAGCCCGGCGCCGGCTCCGACGTCGTCTCGATGAAGCTGCGCGCCGACAAGCGCGGCGACCGCTATGTGCTCAACGGCTCAAAGATGTGGATCACCAATGGCGGCGACGCCGACGTGCTGGTGGTCTACGCCAAGACCGATCCGGAAGCCGGCCCCCGCGGCATGACCGCCTTCCTGATCGAGAAAGGTTTTAAGGGCTTCACCCACGGCCAGCATCTCGACAAGCTCGGCATGCGCGGCTCCAACACCTATCCCTTGTTCTTCGACGACTGCGAGGTGCCGGAGGAGAACGTGATGGGCAAGGTGGGCGAAGGCGTCAAGGTGCTGATGTCCGGCCTCGACTATGAGCGCACGGTGCTGTCGGGCGGTCCGCTCGGGATCATGGCGGCCTGCATGGACGCGGTGGTGCCCTACATGCATGAGCGCAAGCAGTTCGGGCAACCGATCGGCGATTTCCAACTGATGCAGGGCAAGCTCGCCGACATGTATGCGACCTGGCAGTCGGCGCGCGCCTATGTCTATACGGTCGGGCGCGCCTGCGACCGCGCCGACCACGCCCGCAGCTTGCGCAAGGACGCGGCCGCCGCGATCCTCTACTCCGCGGAAAAGGCGACATGGATGGCCGGCGAGGCGATCCAGGCGCTCGGTGGCGTCGGCTATACATCCGAATTTCCGGTCGGCCGGCTCTGGCGCGACGCCAAGCTCTACGAGATCGGCGCCGGCACCTCGGAGGTGCGGCGCATGCTGATCGGCCGCGAACTGATGGCCGAGACGGCTTAAAACCTTGACCTGATTGGAATCAACATGCCGCTCCATTCCAGCATCGATATTTCTTCATCGGATTTTGCGCGCAACTCCGAGGCCATGCGCGGGCTCGTCGCCGACTTGCGCGAAAAGCTCAGCCAGGTCGCCGGTGGCGGCGGCGAGGCCTCGCGCAACCGCCACACCTCGCGCGGCAAGATGCTGGCGCGCGAACGCGTCGACCTGCTGGTCGATCCCGGCACCTCGTTCCTGGAACTGTCGCCGCTCGCGGCCTACGGCCTCTATGGCGGCGACGTGCATTCGGCGAGCGTCGTTACCGGCGTGGGACGCATCGCGGGCCGCGAATGCGTGATCGTCGCCAATGATGCCACCATCAAGGGCGGCACCTATTACCCCATGACCGTGAAGAAGCATCTGCGGGCGCAGGACGTGGCGCGGCAGAACAATCTTCCCTGCGTCTACATGGTCGATTCCGGCGGCGCATTCCTGCCGATGCAGGACGAGATCTTTCCGGACGAGCGGCACTTTGGCCGCATCTTCTACAACCAGGCGCAGATGTCCTCACAGGGCATTCCGCAGATCGCGATCGTGATGGGCTCCTGCACCGCGGGCGGCGCCTATGTCCCCGCGATGTCGGACGAGAGCATCATCGTGCGCAATCAAGGCACCATCTTCCTCGGCGGCCCGCCGCTGGTGAAGGCTGCGACCGGCGAGGTCGTGACCGCGGAAGAGCTCGGTGGCGCCGACGTGCATTCGCGCCAGTCAGGCGTGACCGATCACTACGCCCAGAACGATGCGCACGCGATCGGCATCGCCCGCCGCATCGTCGGCACGCTGAAGCCGTCGGTGCGGCCGAACCTCAACATGCATCCGCCGCGTGCCCCGCTGTTCGCCGCGGAGGAGATCTATGGCGTGGTACCGGTCGACGGCCGCAAGCCGTTCGACGTGCGCGACATCATCGCGCGTGTCGTTGATGGTTCCGAGTTCGACGAGTTCAAGAAACTCTACGGCACGACGCTGGTGTGCGGCTTCGCTCACATCTGGGGCTATCCGGTCGGCATCATCGCCAACAACGGCATCTTGTTCAGCGAGAGCTCGCTGAAGGGCGCCCATTTCATCGAGCTGTGCTGCCAACGCGGCATTCCGCTGGTGTTCCTGCAGAACATCACCGGCTTCATGGTCGGCAAGAAATACGAGGCCGGCGGCATCGCGCGTGACGGCGCCAAGCTTGTGACGGCCGTGGCGACCGCATCCGTGCCAAAATTCACCGTCGTGATCGGCGGCTCCTACGGCGCCGGCAATTACGGCATGTGCGGCCGCGCCTATTCACCGCGCTTCCTCTGGATGTGGCCGAATGCGCGTATCTCGGTGATGGGCGGCGAACAGGCCTCGATGGTGCTGAGCCAGGTCCGCCGCGACAATATCGAGGCCAAGGGCGATAGCTGGTCTAGGGAAGACGAAGACAAATTCCGCAAGCCCATTCGCGATCAATATGAGAGCCAGGGGCACCCCTATTACGCGACCGCGCGCCTGTGGGACGATGGCGTGATCGACCCCGCCGACACGCGGCTCGTGCTCGGCCTTGGCCTCTCGGCGGCGTCGAATGCGCCGATCGAGCCGACGAAATTCGGCCTGTTCAGGATGTGATGCGATGGATCGCCAAAAACTCTACCGCCGTTTTCGCACGCTCCTGATCGCCAACCGCGGCGAGATCGCCTGTCGCGTCATCCGCACCGCCCGCGCCATGGGCCTGCGCACGGTCGCGGTCTATTCCGAGGCTGATCGCGACGCCATGCATGTCGCGCTCGCGGATGAGGCCGTGCTGCTCGGGCCCGCACGCGCCCGCGACAGCTATCTCAATGTCGAGCGGCTGATCGACGCCGCGCGCAAGACCGGCGCCGAGGCCGTGCATCCCGGTTACGGTTTCCTCTCGGAGAATGCCGAGTTCGCGCAGGCCTGCTACGACGCAGGCCTCGTCTTTGTCGGCCCGACCGCCGCGATGATGACTGCGATGGGCTCGAAATCAGGCTCGAAAGCGCTGATGGAGAAAGCGGGTGTGCCGCTGGTGCCGGGCTATCATGGCGAGGCCCAGGACGACGCGACGCTGGCGAAGGCGGCCGAAAAGGTCGGCTTCCCGATCCTGGTGAAGGCGTCTGCCGGCGGCGGCGGCCGTGGCATGCGTGTGGTGCGGTCCGCTGACGAACTCGGGCCTGCTATCGTCAGCGCCAAGCGGGAAGCAAAAGCCGCGTTCGGCGACGACCGCATGCTGATTGAGAAATATGTCGACAATCCCAGGCATATCGAGGTGCAGATCGTCGGCGACAGCCACGGCAATCTGCTGTCGCTGTTCGAGCGCGAATGCACGTTGCAGCGCCGGCACCAGAAGGTGATCGAGGAAGCGCCGTCGCCGACGCTGAATGCCAGCCAGCGCGAAACGGTTTGTGCCGCCGCGCGAAAGGCGGCCGGCGCGGTGAACTATGTCGGCGCAGGCACCATCGAATTCGTTTCCGACGGCAAGGACGTGTTCTTCATCGAGATGAACACGCGCCTTCAGGTCGAGCATCCGGTGACCGAGCTGATCACGGGGATCGACCTCGTCGAATGGCAGTTGCGCGTCGCCTTCGGCGAGGCGCTGCCGCTGAAGCAGGACGAGATCAAGCTCAACGGGCACGCCGTCGAGGCGCGCGTCTACGCGGAAAACCCGACCAAGAACTTCATGCCATCGGTCGGCAGGATCTCGACCTGGCGCCTCCCAGCCGACACCGGAGGCTTGCGCATCGATGCCGGCTATCGCGAGGGCGATATGGTCTCGCCCTACTACGACGCCATGCTCGCCAAGATGATCGCATGGGCGCCGACGCGGGACGTCGCGATCGAGCGGCTGAATCGCGGGTTGGAGGAATCCGACGTTCGCGGCATCGTCACCAATATTCCGTTCCTCTCCGCGCTGATGACGCACCCGAAGGTGCGAACCAATGCGATCGACACCGGCTTCATCGAGCGCGAGCTGGCGGTGCTGACACAGGCCTCGCCGGCGCCCGGCGAGCTCGAGCTTTGCGCTGCCGTGGCCGCGATCGTGAATGACGAGCGGCAGGCCGCGCAAGCGGGCGCAAATTCGCCCTGGCAGACCTTTGGCTGGCAGCCGGTCGGCCGCCGCCAGCGCAGCTTTGCCTTCCGCGTCGGACACGGGCCGGAACAGAAGGTTACGCTGAACTATGGCAGCGGGCCGTCGACGCTTCTGATTGGCGAGCGCGAACTGGCGTTCGCGATTGTGCCGAAGGATGGCGGCTTCGGCCTGACGCTGGACGGCGTGAAATCGTCCGTTGCCGCCGTGATCTCTGGCCATGAGCTGTATCTGCGCACGCGCAACGGCCGCTTCGACCTGCACTGGGTCGATCCGTTTGGCGGCGAGACCGAGGAGCACGCCGGCGAGGACAAGATCGCAGCGCCGCTGCCCGGCACGGTGGTCGCCGTGCTGGCCGAGGAAGGGGCAAAACTCGAGAAGGGCGCGCCGATCCTGACGCTGGAGGTGATGAAGATGGAGCAGACGCTGCGGGCGCCCTACGCCGGCGTGCTGAAGTCCATCAAGTGCAAGGTCGGCGACATCGTCCAGGAAGGCGTCGAGCTCGCCGTGGTCGAGCCGTCGGGGGAATGAGATGAGCGATCCGGTCCGCATCATCGAAATGGGGCCGCGCGACGGTCTCCAGAACGAGAAGACGCCCGTCAGCGTCGAGGCCCGCATCGCCTTCATCGAGGCGCTGGTCGCGGCCGGGCTCAATACGGTCGAAGTCGGCGCCTTCGTCTCGCCCAAGGCGATCCCGCAAATGGCAAGCTCGGATGCCGTCTTGCGCGGCGTGAGCCATGTGAAGGGTGCCGAATTCCACGTCCTGGTGCCGAACGAAAAGGGCTATGACGCCGCGCGTGCCGCAGGCGCAAAGGTCGTCTCAGTGTTTGCCGCGGCCTCGGAAGGCTTTTCGCGCGCCAACATCAACTGCACCGTCGCGGAGTCCATCGAGCGCTTCAGGCCGGTGCTGGCGCGCGCCAAGGCGGACGGCGTGCCGGTGCGCGGCTATATCTCCTGCGTGCTCGGCTGCCCGTTCGACGGTGAGATCAAGCCGAAGGCGGTCGCCGATCTCGCCAACACGCTGTGGGAGCTCGGCTGCTACGAGATTTCGCTTGGCGACACCATCGGCGTCGGCACGCCTGATAAGGCCAAGGCGATGCTGCGCGCGGTCAGCGCCAACATCCCGCCGGCAAAACTCGCGATGCATTTCCACGACACCTACGGCCAGGCGCTCGCCAATCTCTATGCCGGCCTGGAGGAGGGCGTCCGCGTCATCGATGCCGCCGCCGGCGGCCTCGGCGGCTGCCCCTACGCGCCGGGCGCGACCGGAAATGTCGCGACCGAAGACGTCGTCTATATGCTCGAGGGCATGGGCATCAGGACCGGCGTCGATATGGACCGACTTTTGGCGGCTACCAACGAGATGAGCGGCGTGCTGGGCAAGCCGCCCGTCAGTCGGGTGGCGTCCGCGCTGAATGCGAAGAAGAAGCGGGCTGCTTCCTAGTTCTCCGTCATTGCGAGCGTAGCGAAGCAATCCAGAGTCTTTCCGCGGAGGGATTCTGGATTGCTTCGCTTCGCTCGCAATGACGTGGAGAGAGCTTTCGTCGGATCAGGCCGCCCTCAGCCCGACATCCGGCAGGCGCGGCCGGTTCTTGAGGGCCTTGGCCATCATGGCCTCGACCTCGGCCTTTTCCTGCGGCAACAGCGCCAGGCGGGGCGGGCGGGTCAGTGCGGTGCCGCGGCCCATGATGTGCTCGCACAGCTTGATGCACTGGACGAGGTCGGGGCGTGCGTCCAGATGCAACAACGGCATGAACCATTCGTAGAGCGGCATGGCCTCGGCCAGGCGGCCGGCCTTGGCCAGACGAAACAGCGTCTCGCCCTCGCGCGGGAAGGCGTTCGACATGCCGGACACCCAGCCCACGGCGCCCATGGCGATGCTCTCGACGATGACGTCGTCCAGCCCTGCGAACAACACGAAGCGGTCGCCGACCATGTTCCTGGTGTCGATGAAGCGCCGCGTGTCGCCGGAGGAGTCCTTAAAGCAGACCACGGTCTCGACGTCGGCGAGCGTGGCCAGGATGTCGGGGGTGACGTCGTTCTTGTAGATCGGCGGATTGTTGTAGAGCATCACCGGCAGGTCGGTCGCGGTGGCGACGGCGCGGAAATGCGCGGCGGTCTCGTGCGGCTTGGACGAATAGACCAGCGCCGGCATCACCATTACGCCGTCGATGCCGACGCGCGCGGCTTCCTTCGCCGTCTCGACCGCGAAGGCCGTGGTGAATTCGGCGATGCCGCACAGCACGGGCACGCGGCCTTTCGCGACGGACTTCGCCGTCTCCATGATCGCGACCTTCTCCTTGCGCTCCAGCGAGGTGTTCTCGCCGACCGAGCCGCAGACGATCAGGCCGGAGACGCCGTCGCGGATCAGTCCGTCCATGACCTTCGCGGTCGCGTCGATGTCGAGCGAGAGATCGTCGAAAAATTGCGTGGTGACGGCCGGGAAGACGCCTTCCCAGGAAACGCGGCGGCTCATGATGTGACTCCAGATGGATTGGCCGGCGGGGGGGCCGCCGGCTGCTGTGAAGAGGATGGCGGGTGGGATCAGAGCGTCGCGCCCACCTTGCGCAGCTCGGCGAGAACAGGGGCCTTCGGCAGCCAGACCTTGTCGAACTCGGCGATGATCGCTTCGGTGTCGCCGGCCGGGACCTGGCGGATCGGGATCGGCGCGTTTTTGAAGTTCTCGATCAGCGCCGGCTCGTTGCCGGCGAGCTCGTCGATCTGCGCGTCCAGCGTCGCCTTCACGGTCTTGGCGATCAGCTCGCGGTCGGCCGCTGGCAGCGTCTGCCAGACCCGGCCCGAGACCACCGCCGCCATCGGCATGAAGACGGCATTCATCTGGAGGATCACCTTGGACACCTTGTCGAAGCGCTGGTTCCAGGAGAATTCGAGATCGGCCTCGAGGCCGTCGACCTGACCGTTGGCCATGGCGTCGAACACCTGCGGCGTCGGGATCGGGGTCGGAGCCGCGCCCAGCGAGGAATAGAAATCGCGATAGACCGGCGTCGGATTGATGCGCAGCTTCATGCCCTTTATGTCGGCGAGCGAATTCAGGTCCTTCGAGGAGAACACCGCGCGCATGCCGGTGATGCCCCAGCCGAGCCCGATCGTGCCGGTCTCCTGCGGCAGCACGTCGAACAGTTTTATCGCCGCGGGATGCCGCACGAATTTTGCGACCGCCGGCGTCGAGCGGACGATATAGGGTGCGTTGATCGCGGCGATGTGCGGCACGCGCGAGCCGAGCTCGGCGGCCTGGATGAAGCCCATGTCGAGCGCGCCGGATTGCAATTGCTGCATCATCGCGGGCTCGTTGCCGAGCTGGCCGGAATGAAACACGGTCAGGGTCAGGCGGCCGTTGGTCGCGGCCTTGAGATCGTCGCCGAATTTGAGTGCGGCCTTGTTCCAGGAATGGCCGTTGGGCGTGATCAGGCCGAGGCGGAATTCCTTGGCCTGGGCGAGCGCCAGCGACGGCGCGAACACCGAGGCGGCGGCGCTGGCAGCGAGAAAGCGGCGGCGGGAAAGCGGCATGGTCGGGCTCCTTTGGGACGGGCCTATTTGATCAGGATCAGCGAGAGCGAGGGATAGAGCGAGAGCAGCACCAGGAGGACGCAGGAGATGACGAAGAACGGCAGCGTCACCATGAACATCTTGCCGGGCTTGGCGCCGGTGACGGCGGCTGCGACGAAGAAGCAGAGCCCGACCGGCGGCGACAGCAGGCCGAGCACGAGGTTGATCACCACCACGACGCCGAAATGCCGGGGATCGATGTGATAGACGTCGGTCGCGACCGGCAGCAGGATCGGCACCGTCATGATCAGCCCGGGAATGCCGTCGATGACCGTGCCGATCACCAGCAGGATGACGTTGCAGATCAGCATGAAGCTGATCGGGTCCTTGGCGGCGGACTGGATCCAGCCGGCGGTTTCCTGCGGCACCTTGCCGAAGATCAGCACCCAGGAGAACACGGCCGCGGCTGCGACCAGGAACAGCACGATCGCCGAATAGATCGCGCTACGCAGCATCATCTGCGGCAGCTGGGAGAACTCGAACTCCCTGGTCCAGTATTTTCCGACCACGGCTGCTGCGACCGCGCCGACGGCTGCGGATTCCGTCGCGTTGGCGAGGCCGCTCAGAATCGTGCCGACGATGACGATCGGGATCAGCAGCGTCGGAGACGTCCGCAAGATCGTCATGACGCGCTGGCGCGGCGTCTGATAGTCGGCGCGGGGATAATTGTAGACGTAGCCCATCAGCGCGATGACGAGGCAGAACATCACCGTGAGGATGACGCCCGGCACGATGCCGGCGATCAGCATGTCGCTGACCGAGACCTGCGCCAGCACGCTATAGACCACGAACATCACCGAGGGCGGGATGATCGGGCCGAGCATGCCGCCATAGGCGGTGAGGCCTGCCGCAAAGGTCTTGTCGTAGCCCTTCTTCTCCATCTCCGGCACCATGATCTGGGCCATGATCGCGACCTGCGCGGTCGCCGATCCCAGGATGGAGGAGATGAACATGTTGGCGAGGATGTTGACGTAGGCGAGCCCGCCCTTGAGCGAGCCGACGAACGCCATCGCCATGTCGACGATGCGCCGCGTGATGCCGCCGCCGTTCATGATCTCGCCGATCAGGATGAAGAGCGGAATGGCGATCAGGCCGTAGCTGTCGACGCCGCCGAACAGCTGGAGCGGATAGGACTGGAACAGTACGGGATTGCCGGATGCGGCGATGTAGACGAGGCCGGCAAGGCACAGGCAGAGCCCTATCGGCACGCCGACCAGCATGATCGCGACGAAGGCGGCTGAGGTGACCATCAGTTGACCCCGTCGAGCTCGGAGAGCTGAAAGCCCTTCGGCGGTGTGCGCGGGACCAATTCAAGATCTTCCAAGAGATTGGCGAGGCCGTGAATGGTCATCGACACCGCGAAGATCGGCAGCGTCAGATAGAGCACCCAGGTCGGCCAGTTCAGCGTCTGGGTATGCTCGGTGTAGAGGAAGTTGAAGGTTTCGGCCGCGAGTTTGCGGCCGTCGAAGCCGGCGCGCGCAAGCCCGATCGGGTCCATCCAGAGCATGCAGGTGATGATCAGGGCGATGCCGAATACGACGACGAGGCCGGTCGAAATCACCTTGGCGATCTTCTGGTGCTGCGGCGACAGACGCTCCGTCAGCATGGTGACCGCAAAATCGAGCCGCAGCCGCGTCATCGCGGACGCCCCCACGAAGGTCAACCAGACCACGCAGTAGACCGCGGATTCGTCGATCCAGTAGATCGGGAAACGTGCGTAGCGGGTGATGACGTTCACCAGGATCAAGCCGGTGAGCAGGTACATCAGGCCCATCAGCGCGACGCGCTCGACGGCGAGCAGGGCGCTGGACGCGCGGACGACCATGTGTCGAGCGCTGAATGCACGCGTGGCCGGCATCGTCTGCTCGATCATGAAAGAGGGCCCCAACCCCGGAAATTTATCGTGCTATCGTCGAATGTATAATTTATACATTTTGAGTGTCAAACGGAGATTGCGGTCATTTCGGCGGCAGGACGCGCGTTTGCTGGGCACTGTCTTTTGCCGGCGCCCTGGCTTTTGTTAGGTCCTTCAGCATGCAAGAGAGGGACCGCTTCGGCCGATGAGTCGGGAAGGACAACAGAAGGTCAGATGAAACAGCCTCTGAAGCATCGCACACTGTCGGCGGCGATCGTCGACCAGCTCAGGCAGGCGATCCTCGACGGCACCTATCCCGCGGGCTCGCAGCTGCGGCAGGATGCGCTTGGCGAGACCTACGGCGTAAGCCGCATCCCTGTTCGCGAAGCGCTATTCCAGCTCGAGGCCGAAGGGCTGGTGCGGATCGTGCCGCAGAAGGGCGCCATCGTCTCGGAGCTGTCGCTGGACGAGATCAACGACGTGTTCGACCTGCGCCGCATGCTGGAGCCGCGGCTGCTGGCACAATCAGCGCCGCATTTCTCAGCGGACGATTTCGATGCGCTGGACGACATCCACAGGCAATTCGAGAAGGCAATCAAGGCGAAGAATGTCAGCGACTGGGGGCAGCTCAATGCCGACTTTCATTTGGCGCTCTATATGCACGCCCCGCAGCCGCGCACCCGTGCGATCGTGCTGTCGCTGCTCCAGACCAGCGACCGCTACACGCGTCTCCAGCTCTCCAACACCAAGGCGATGGGGATTGCGGAGAAGGAGCACGCCCATCTGATCGCGCTGTGCCGCGCGCAGAAGGTCGAGGAGGCCTGCCGCTTCCTGGAACGGCACATCGAAGCGGTGCGCAAGGACCTGTTGCAGGTGGTTGCCGGCAGCACGATCGTGCCGAAGGGGCGGCGGAAGAGCGGGCCGTAATCACAGCTCTCGTAGGGTGGGCAAAGGCGCAACGCGCCGTGCCCACCATTGTTTCCGCAGTCGACAGACGGTGGGCACGCTACGCTTTGCCCACCCTACGGCAGCTGGGATTGCCGCTACCTGCTGCCGTCCGGCCCCATCACCAGGTCCGGCAGTGCGGTCGAGATACCCGGCACGAAGCAGAGCAACAGCACCGCGAGCATCATCAGCAGCACAAACGGCAGGGTGCCCCAGATGACCTCGCTCAGGGGAATATCGGGCGCGACGTTGCGGATGACGAAGATGTTGAGGCCGACGGGTGGATGGATCAGTCCCATTTCCATCACGATGGTCATGACGACGCCGAACCAGATGATGTCGAAGTTCGCGGCGCGCAGCGGCGGCAGGATGATCGGCGCGGTCATGAGGATAATCGAGACTGGCGGCAGGAAGAAGCCGAGCACGACGACCATGACCAGGATGGCGAACAGCAACCCCCAGCGCGGCAGGTGCATCGCGACGACGGATTCGGCGACCGACTGCGAGATGTGCAGATAGCTCATCACGTAGGAATAGAGCAGCGACATGCCGATGATCATCATCAGCATGGTCGATTCCCGGATCGTCGATTTCAAGATGGGCGCAAGGTCGCTCGGCCGCCACACGCTGTAGATCGCCGCGATCAGCGCCAGCGCCAAGAGGCCGCCGAGGCCGGCGGTCTCCGACGGCGTGGCGTAGCCGCCATAGAGCGCGATCATGACGCCGGTGAGCAGCAGCACGAAGGGGATCACGCGCGGCAGGACGCTGAAGCGTTCGGCCAGTGTGTACTCGTCGCGGGCGAGGATCGCCGCCTCCGGTCCGCCGTTCTTGTAGATTGCTTCGGCCGCCGCATATTCCTGGCGGAAGCGGATCACGGCATAGGCGCCGAACAGCGAGACCAGCAGCAGGCCCGGCCCGATGCCGGCGAGGAACAGCCGGCCGAGCGATTTTTCCGCGGCCACCGCGAACAGGATCATTGTGATGGACGGCGGAAGCAGAATGCCGAGCGTGCCGCCGGCGGCGATGATGCCGGCCGCAAAGCCGCCGGAATAGCCGCGCTTGCGCATCTCGGGGATGCCGGCCGAGCCGATCGCCGAGCAGGTCGCTGGGCTCGAGCCCGCCATCGCTGCGAACAGCGCGCAGGCGAACACGTTCGCGACGCCGAGGCCGCCGGGCACGCGATGCAGCCAGGCGTGCAGCGCCGAATAGAGATCCTGGCCCGCGCGCGACTTGCCGATCGCCGCGCCCTTCAGGATGAAGAGCGGGATCGACAGCAGCGTGATCGAGGCCATTTCCTCGTAGACGTTCTGCGTCACCGTATCCAGCGATGCCGCTGGCATGTAGATGCCCATGAACACGACCGCGACGGCGCCAAGCGCGAACGCAATGGGCATGCCCGAGAACATCACGACCAGAGTCGCGATGCCGTAGGCGATGCCGATACCGAAAACGCTCATGGACGCTTGGCTCCCGCGAAAGGCAGCGCAAGCTGCACGAGGATCTGGACGCAGAGCAGGCTCATCCCGAGCGCCATGAGCGAATAGGGAATGGCAAGCGGCGGCGACCACATCGAGTTGGAGACCTGGCCGTCGACATAGGCCTCATGGGCCAGTGTCCAGGACTTCCAGGTGAAGAAGGCGCAGAACAGGAACGTCGCGACATCGACCAGCCAGAGGCGGATCTTGTTCGCGAGCGGCGAGAGCAGGCTGACGAACGCCTCGATGCCGATATGGCCGCGGTTCTGCTGCACATAGGCGGCCGTCATGAAGGTGGCGCCGACCAGCAGGAACACGGCGGCCTCGTCCTGCCAGTAATTGGCGGCCTTGAACAGCGCGCGGCTGAGCACGCTGTAGCTCAGGATGGCGCAGGCCGCGATCAACGCGATCGCGGCGAACACGACAATGATGCTGTTGAGGACGGCGAGACCGCGATCAATCGCCGCCGCAAGACCGGTGCTTGCGGCAGCGCTCATCTGGTCGTCACGATCCGGAAGCGGACCGTGGCTCATGCGCCGACGTCGGAGGCGAGCTTGAGCAGGTTCGCCGCGGTCGCGGTCTTGGCGCCGTAATCCTTCCACGCGGTGTCGCGGGCGATGTCGCGCCATTTGCCGACGGTGGCGGCATCGAGCACCGAGACCTTGGCGCCGGCCTTCTCGTAGACCTTGGCGACCTCGACGTCGTCATCCTGTGCGCCCTTGCGGCCGAAGGCCTCCAGCTCGGTGCCGACCGTGAGCAGCACGTCCTGCTGGTTCTTCGGCAGCTTGTCGAAGATCGCCTTCGACATCATCAGCGGCTCCAGCATGAACCAGTAGGAGGCGCCGGCGCCTGAGGTCAGCGACTTCGCGACCTCCTCGAGGCGGAATGAGATCAGGCTGGTGGAGGAGGTGATGCCGGCGTCGCATGCGCCGGTCTGCATCGCCGCATAGATTTCGTTCGACGGCACCGAGAGCACCGAAGCGCCCGCAGTCTGCAGCACCATGTCCATCTCGCGCGAGCCGCCGCGCACCTTCATGCCCTTGGCATCTTCGGGCGCGACGATCGGCTTGGAGCGGCTGGCGACGCCGCCGGCCTGCCAGACCCAGGAGAGCAGGATGATGCCCTTGTCGGCGAGGAAGTCGGTCAGCGCCTTGCCGACCGGCTCCTTCTTCCAGCGCATGCCCTGGTCATAGGTGGTGACGAGGCCGGGCATCAGGCCGATATTGGTCTCAGGCAGCTCGCCGCCGGCGTAGGGCATCGGATACAGCGAGATGTCGAGCGCGCCCTTGCGCATCGCGGAGAACTGCGCGTTGGTCTTGATCAGCGAGGAGTTCGGATAGATCTCCGCGGCGACGTCGCCGTTGCTGCGCTTGGCGACTTCGGCGGCGAACATGCGGCAGAGCCGGTCGCGGAAATCGCCCTTGTCGATGGTGCCACCGGGGAATTGGTGCGAGATCTTCAGCGTGGTCGCGGCATGCGCGGTGCCAATGCCGAAGCGGAGAATGGCGGGTGCGGCGACGGCGGTCGCGATCAGATGGCGGCGCGTGAACATGGTGTAATCCCCTTGGACGGTTCTTTGAACGGTTCTTGTTTGGTGATTTGGGTGAGGTCTTGTGAGACCGGCGTTGAGGCCCATCCTAGCCGGTCTTCCAGGCGATATTCTCTCATCTGATAGTTCGAGACCGAATGCCGCGGCAAGGGCCGGCCTTGCTGCGCTGCACACTTGCCGTCCATCTGCCATCCATCTGGCTTGCGGATTGGGCGGCGCCATGCGCGAACGCGATTGCGGCGAATGCGTGGACGGCAGCAGCCCGCAGAAATTTATCGGTCGGGGCGTAACAACGCTGGCGGTCAATCCGTCGAGATTGAATAGCGGCGTCCGTCGCTGACAAACACCATCCCGAAGGGAAGATGATCCATGACCATTCGCACCCGCATCGCGCTCGGCGTCTCGGCTGCCGTTCTCTCGCTTGGCCTCGCGTTCGCGCCGGCCGCTTTCGCCCAGGACAAGATGGGCAAGGACGACGGCATGATGAAGAAGGACACGATGTCCAAGGACGGCATGAAGAAAGACACCATGTCCAAGGACGACGGCATGAAGAAGGACCACATGTCGAAGGACGGGATGAAGAAGGACGACGGGATGATGAAGAAGAACTGATCGTCTCCCGTCGTCGCGTAGCGTTCGCTGGCGCGCGCAAGTGTTCGGGGGCGGTCACGTGGACCGCCCCCGAAAATGGCGCTTCAGTTCAAATTCAATAGAACGTTACTGGAGAACGTTTACTTCCGCTTGGCCTTGCGGGCGGCGTAGCGGGCGTCGCGCTTGGCCTTCTGTTCGGCCTCCATCTCTGCCGCCTTGGCGATCGCTTCCTCCGCTTCGCGGGCGATCCGTGCGGCCTCAGCGGCTGCAGCTTCTTCCGCGACGCGCTTCTGCTCGGCCTTTTCGGCCTCACGCGCGGCCTTGGTCTCGGCGCGCTTGGCCGCGAGCGCCTCGCGCTCGGCGCGACGTGCCACCACCTCCGGATCGTCGTGACCCGGCTGCGACTTGAATTTGTTCAAAAGATTTTTGCGTGCTTCCTGCGCGGCTTTTTGCCGGTCGGAGAATCCTGGTTCCCTGAATCCACTCATCGAACGAACCTTGTCATCCTCGCTTTCAGTCCTACATAACTGCGTGTTGGTACGTCGGCTGGGCATAGCAGGCGCCGCGCGACGCAGATGCGTGTACATCCACGCGCGCCGCAAAGCCATAGATATTGCAGCCGATCAGGTAGACGAAAAATCGTCCCCAACGATCTCTCGTAGCCCGGAAAAACTGCCGAATTGTGATGTCCCTCATAAGGGAGCACAGGGGCGGGACCTAGCGTCCGTCCCGGTACGAGACGGAGCACGGGCATGACAATCTCAAGACTGAGCCTGAAGGCGCTCGCAATCGCCGTCGCGGTGGCCGCCGTGGCTGGTGCCGCGCTGCTGCTCGCCCGCCCGCAGCCGATCGACAGCGCCGTTCTGGGCGCCGATTGGGAGTGCACCCAGACCGCGTTCGTGCTCACGACCTGCGCACCGCGGGCGACCCCGGCGGTCGAAACCTCGCGCAAGGATCTGGTCCGGCCGACCCGCGGGTAAACTGTCTGAGCGGGATGTGACGCCAGGTCGCAGAGGTGATAAAGCCGGCTCACCTCTGTGATCAGTCAGTCATGTCCGAGCCTGCTTCCAAGCCCGAACCGGGCACCAAGTCCAAATCCCCGGCAAGACCTCAATCGGGCGGTAACCGCCGCGGCGCGATTGCCGGCCTGATCATCATCATTGTGATCCTCGGCGTCGGCTGGTGGCTTGCCCGCGATCTCACCGCCGCCAGCAAGATGCAGGACTGCCTGATGTCGGGACGGCGCAATTGCAACGTGATCGAGCCGGCCCGCTAGAAGCGCTCCAGCGCAGCCCTTTGCAGCCGAAAAATTGCCGTGATCTTAACCATTTGTAACGGGACTAGCCTGTCAAAGCAGGTCAGTTATGTCAGCCGGCATCAGCCCGGCGCGAGGCGAATCGTCTATTGCGCTGAGGACCACGGCAATCGAGAGAGTAGGGGGCAAGCACGCATGAGTGCGTCCAGCCGCATGAAGATCATCATTCCCTTGGTTTCGGCCATGTCATTGCTGGCGCTCTCGGCGCAGGCGCAGGATTCTGGGCCGCCGAGGCACGACGGCCAGCCGCCGCATGGGCCGGGCGCAGGCGCGCCGCCCCAGAACAATCAGAACATGCGCAAGGGTCCGCCGCCGCAGCAGGCTGTCAGGCCCGCGCCGCAGCCCGGTGGTCAACCTCACGCCGGCGGCCCGGGCCCCGGTCCCGGCCCGCGCGGGGCAGGCGGCCCGCCGCCCGGACGCAATTACGCCAGAGGTCCCGCACCGGCGCGCGACTGGGGCGGACACGCCTATCGCGGCCATGTCGCCTGGGATGGCGGACGCTGGCGCCACGAGGTCCATAATGGCCGCTCCGGCTGGTGGTGGGACGTCGGCGGCGTCTGGTATTATTATCCGCAGCGGATGGAAGGCCCACCCGCCTACATTTCGGAGGACTATTACGACGACGTGCCGGTGGCCTACGCCCCTGCGCCGCCGCCGGTCGCTTACGATCCGCCGCCACCTCCGCCGCCGGCCGATCCCGGCGCGAGCGCGCTTGGCGGCGCCATTGTCGGCGGCGTGCTCGGCGGTCTGATCTCGGGCAACGCCTCGGGCGCAGCCGCAGGTGCCGTGATTGGCGGCGCCACCGGCGCGATTGCCGGCGCGACGGCGGCCTCACGTCCCGGCTACTATCTGGCCCAGGGCAATTGCTACTACCGCTATCCGAGCGGCCAATATGTGCAGGCCGATCCGCGCGCGTGCTACTGAGAGTCCGAACTCGAGATCGAGAACGAAGAGGCGGGCGAAAGCCCGCCTTTTTGTTGTGGCGCTGACGCAGCTATCGCGTTCGGCGGTGCACAACAATTGCCTCAAATTAGCGCTGGCGCTCGTTGCCGCTTCTGGCGAATCTCGAAAGAAAACGTCGGGACAAGATTCGCGGGGACGTGGGACATGCTGGATGCAATCCAGATCAGCGTGGCGTTATGGGCCATGATCGTTTGCGGTGGGATCAAGCTGGCGCAGGTGGCGCAGTGCCTGTTTTAGCGCATGATCCGCGGGGCTAAGCATGATCCGGAAAAGCGCGAAGCGGTTTTCCGAAAAGATCATGCGCAAACAAGAAGCCTTGCGCGCAGAGGAGAGGTTGATCGCCTCGCCCGTCAGGACACGAGCCAGTTGAAGAACACCATCACGCCCCAGATCAGGCCTCCGATCCAGGCCAGCATCACGATTCCGATGGTCGCAAGCAGCGTGACGCCGAACAGGTCGGACCTTTCCCGTGGTGTCGGGACCTCCGTCTCGGCTGCTGCTTCCTGTGTCATGACCGGCTGGACCACTGATGTCTTCTCGCGTCCTTGCGAGTGCTAGGCGCTGTTTAGCGGAGACGCCGGACGCAGGTTGTGACGCAATTCACAGATCCGTCTGAATGACGTCCGGTCTCACCATTTCGTGCGGGACATGGCCGGAAACAATCACGCCATTCACGGCTGACCGTGGGCGATCAGCTTCACCGGAATTGAACGCGATCACTTGTCCGGGTTGCCGGGAAATAACACCGCAATCATACGGACGAAATTGCCATCCGTTTGTCCAGATCGGCCGGTTAGGGTGAGGCTCATGTGTACCAAGTACGACCCTCAGCACGAGGCCGAGGCCGCAATGAAGCGCGCCGCGGCGTCCGAAGGCGACGACCGGCAAAGACTGATCCAACTGGCCCTGGCCTGGCATCAGCTCGCCCGCGATCGGCGCGACGAGCAGGCGGACTGATCCGGCCGGCCGACGATCGCCGCCCAACCTTCGGTTTCGGAAAAATGGTATTCGACCGGACGGCGTCATCCGTGACCGGCGGCGAATGCCGGCGCGCAGCTGACGGCACGGCCCTGCGCGGCAGCCGTTGTCGCGATGCGTCGCGGCCTTGCTGTAATTCTCATCGATAGGACAGAAAACCCAATCGTCTCAATGTTAAAATACCTCTGGTTGCTCGATTGCGTTGTTTTTGGGTTTACAGCTTCGTCGGTCTTGGCGGCGTCGGCTCCGCGCGGTTCACCGTGTTCGGCACGATGCCGGCCCGCGACCTCGCGCTGGCCACGGCCGGTGCCGAATGGCGCACCGCGAGCGGCGTCTCGTTCCTGGTGAAGTTCGAGGGCGAATTCAGCGACCGTTCCCAGACCTACTCCGGCACGGGCCGCATTCGTTACACCTGGTAAGCGGGGGCTCGCTGGGGCTCGAGGCGCGAGGCCGGGCATGCCCGCCTCGCGCCTTCGTTTTTGAAGGTGGCATGAGAAAGCCCCGTGCTCGGGGGACAAGCACGGGCCCTTCAAAGCCGACCGGGGCTGGCGGGTCGGCACCACTTGATTTCATGTCATCCAATGCGCCGGTCGTGATCTCGTTCCACGACGCTTTCGCATTTTTCGCGTGCCGCCACGCGTTGCGCGGTGAAGCCGTTCGGCCCGGCTCTCGCGTAGGAACGTTCGTTCCGCACCAACGTTGGCCGGCCATGACCGACACCGAGTTGCGAGCACAGTCTTTCGAGATCGCCTGGACATATCTCGATCAGTGCGGCCTGCTCACAGGCGAGCAGAGGGACTCGGCCCGCTTCATCCTGAACCGGATCGACCGCATGATGCTGCGCGGAGAGCGCCGCAGGCTGCTGCTGTCGAACGCCGCGATCGATGCGTATCGGTTGCGGCCGGTGCTCGTAACGCTGAATGCCTGAACGATCTGGCGAAGCGAAACGCCGCGTTAAGACCTGCGCGGCGCCAGTTTTCTCGGTCGCGATTCGTGCTTTGGGAACGAAGTGGAGTCGGATCGTGAACAAACGAAATTCCGGCCGATCGGTTCAACGGCTCAATCAATCGATCGCCAGGCACTCTTCCACATGCGGCTTCTGCTGGCTTCGCCGCGACCATGCCTGAACGGCGAAGGCGAGTTGATGCTGACTAGCCGCAGCATCGGCAATCGATGCCTTCGCAACCTCAATGCGCTTCGTGACCACACTGGTGTTCACGACGCCTGCATCGATCGCCAAATACGACATCGCGAGGATTGCCACCGCAGATGCGATCGCCATTCTCGTCCACTCGGCTGGCAGCATTGGAGTCCTTAACGGGGCGCAATTCGCCCGGCGCTTAGATAGGGCTCGTCTGCGTGGTTCAAAGGCCGGGGCGAGGGCACCCACGCGTTCGTGATGCACGGCGGATAGGCGACGGTTTGACGGGCAGTGCTCTGATTTGGCGATCCCGGCAGGAATCGAACCTGCAACCCTCAGAGTAGAAATCTGATGCTCTATCCAGTTGAGCTACGGGACCGTCTTGAGCCGCCCCAGTTTGGAGGCTCGCCGTTCATCTACCATGCCAATATGAAAAATCTGGTCTTTCGCCAAGTCTGAACCGAACCGTTTTCGTACCTAAAGCGACAAAGCGGAACGGTGGGGTGTCAGGTGCCGGGTTGAGCGGCAGCGGAGCGGACGATGGTTCACATCGCCGGGAACGCTGAAAAGCTTCCGGGACACGGCCGCCGGTCGACTGGACGGATATGGCTGCGCCATCAGGACGGCGTGCGCGGCGATGTCTGGATCGGTCTCCTCCGGGCTTGCCTTGTCATGGCGCATGCGACGATTTGCACCTTTGGTTCCATCGCCATCAGTCCGTCACCTTCTCCGCGCAGTTCTTGCGACAAGCGGCGTTCGTCCGCGATTTCCGGGAGTCCATCCATGATCGGTCTTGTTCGCGCCGTCACACTCTGCGCCGCGCTGGCGCTCGGCCTTTCGACGGCGCAGGCCGCCGACAAGGCGTTCAAGCGCGACGATCTCGCCGATTCCGCGATCAAGCTGGAGGCCCAGATCAAGAGCGAGGCGGGGCCGGTCGCCAAGACCAATGCGACGCTGAAGACCGACGCCGACGCCGCCTTCCGGCGCAATGACTACCGCACGGGCCTATCGGTGCTCGGCCAGATCGCCGCGACCACGCCGGAGGATGCCGGCAACTGGTTGCGGCTCGCCAAGGTGATCCCCCAGATCTGGCCGAAGAACTCGAGCGAGCAGACTTTCCTGCTGGAGCGCGCCTCGACCGCCGCCTATATCGCCTACCAGCGCGCCAGCAACCCCGGCGAGGAGGCGGATGCGCTCGCCGTCCTCGGCAAGTCGCTCTCTGAGCGAAAACTGTGGCGACCGGCGCTGGATGCGATGCGGCTGTCGCTGGACATGCGCGAGGTCGCCGACGTCCGGGGGAGCTACGAGAAGCTGCGCGACGAGCACGGTTTCCGGCTGCTCGACTATACCGTCGACTCGGACTCGGCGAGCCCGCGCGCCTGCTTCCAGTTCTCGGAGGAGCTGGCCAAGCGCACCGATTTCGCGCCGTACCTCGCGCTGGCTGGCCAGGACAAGCCAGCACTGTCGGCCGAGGGCAAGCAGCTCTGCGTCGACGGGCTGAAGCACGGCGAGCGCTACAACATCAATCTGCGCGCCGGCCTGCCGTCCACCGTCAAGGAGGGCCTGCCGAAATCGGCCGAGTTCAACGTCTATGTGCGCGACCGCAAGCCGTTCGTGCGCTTCACCAGCCGCGCTTATGTGCTGCCCAGGAACGGCCAGCGCGGCATTCCCGTGGTCAGCGTCAACACGCCCGCGGTCAACATCAACGTCTTCCGGATCGGTGACCGCAATCTGATCAACACGGTGGTCGACAGCGACTTCCAGAAGACGCTGTCGAAATACCAGCTCAACGATCTCGGCGGCGAGCGCGGCGTGAAAGTCTGGACCGGCGAGCTCGCGACTGCGATGACGCTGAACCAGGACGTCACCACCGCATTCCCGGTCGACCAGGCGCTCGGCGAGCTCCAGCCCGGCGTCTACGTGATGACCGCCGCCGCCAAGGGCCCGGGCTCGGACGACGACTATCAGCTCGCCACCCAATGGTTCATCGTCTCCGACCTCGGTGTCAGTGCCTATTCCGGCAATGACGGCATCCATGTCTTCGTCAACTCGCTGGCCTCGACCGATCCGGTCGGCAAAGCCGAGGTGCGACTGGTCGCCCGCAACAACGAGATTTTGGCGACGCGCAAGACCGACGAGTCCGGCCACGTGCTGTTCGAGGCGGGCCTCGCGCGCGGTGAGGGCGGCCTGTCGCCGGCGATGCTCACGGTCACGGGCGAGAAGGCCGACTATGCCTTCCTGAGCCTGAAGACCTCGGCCTTTGACCTCAGCGATCGCGGCGTCGCGGGCCGCCCGGTGCCTGTTGGTGCCGACGCCTTCGTCTATGCCGAGCGCGGAGTCTATCGCTCCAGCGAGACCGTCTATCTCACCGCGCTGTTGCGCGACGGGCAGGGCAATGCCGTCACCGGCGGCCCGCTGACGCTGGTGATCGAACGCCCCGACGGCGTCGAATACCGCCGCGCCGTGCTGTCCGACCAGGGCGCCGGCGGCCGCACGCTGTCCGTGCCGCTCAACTCGGCCGTCCCGACCGGCACTTGGCGGGTGCGCGCCTATACCGATCCGAAGGCCGCCTGGGTTGGCGAGACCTCCTTCCTGGTCGAGGATTACGTCCCCGACCGGATCGAATTCGACTTGTCTGCCAAGGACAAGCTAATCAAAGCTAACGCTTCAGTGGAGCTTAAGGCGGACGGCCATTTCCTCTATGGTGCGCCGGCCTCGGGCCTTCAGCTCGAGGGCGATATGCTCATCGCGCCTGCGAGCGAGCGCCCAGGCTTTGCCGGCTATCAGTTCGGCGTCGACGACGAACAGACCACTTCGAACGAGCGTACGCCGCTGGAGAATTTGCCGGAGGCCGACGCCAATGGTGTCGCCACCTTCCCGGTGACGCTGGAGAAGCAGCCGGCCTCGACGCGTCCGCAGGAGGCACAGATTTTCGTCCGCATGGTCGAGACGGGGGGACGCGCCGTCGAGCGCAAGCTGGTGCTGCCGGTCGCGCCCGCGACCGCGCTGATCGGTGTCAAGCCGCTCTTCGAGGACAAGAACGTCGCCGAGGGCGACAAGGCCGAATTCGACGTGGTGTTCGTCTCGGCCGAGGGCGAGAAGCTCCGTCGCGACGGCCTGCGCTACGAGCTCCTGAAGATGGAATCGCGCTACCAATGGTATCGCCAGAACAATTATTGGGAGTACGAGCCGGTCAAGTCGACCTCGCGCGTCGCCGACGGCGATGTGACTGTTATGGCCGACAAGCCGGCGCGGATTTCGCTCGCGCCCCAGCCCGGCCGCTACCGGCTCGACGTCAAGTCGAACGATGCCGACGGCCCGGTGACTTCGGTGCAGTTCGACGTCGGCTGGTATTCCGAGGGCAGCGCCGACACGCCGGACCTGTTGGAGACCTCGATCGACAAGCCGCAATACGCCTCCGGCGACACCATGACGGTGTCGGTGAACGTGCGCAGCGCCGGCAAGCTCACCGTCAACGTCGTCGGCGATCGCCTGCTGACGACGCAGACCGTCGACGTCAAGGAAGGCACCGCGCAGGTCAAACTCCCGGTCGGCAAGGACTGGGGCACCGGCGCCTACGTAGTGGCGACGCTGCGCCGTCCGCTCGATGCGGCCGCGCAGCGCATGCCGGGCCGGGCGATCGGCCTAAAATGGTTCGGCATCGACAAGCAGACCCGCACGCTCCAGGTCAAGCTGACACCGCCGGCGCTGATCCGGCCGAATGCAATGCTGAAGATTCCGGTCAAGCTCGACGGGCTCAATCCGGGCGAGGACGCCAAAATCGTCATCGCCGCGGTCGATGTGGGCATTCTCAACCTCACCAATTACAAGCCGCCGGCGCCGGATGATTACTATCTCGGCCAGCGCCGCCTGAGCGCGGAGATCCGTGATCTCTACGGGCAGCTGATCGACGGCATGTCGGGCACGCGCGGCCAGATCAAGTCTGGTGGTGACGCCGGTGCGGCCGACCTCCAGGGCTCACCGCCCGCGCAGAAGCCGCTCGCGCTCTATTCGGGCATCGTCACCGTTGCCGCCGACGGCACGGCGGAGGTGAGTTTTGACATCCCTGAGTTTGCCGGCACCGCGCGCGTGATGGCGGTGGCGTGGACCGCGACAAAGCTCGGCCGTGCCAACACCGACGTCGTGATCCGCGATCCCGTGGTGCTGACCACGACCCTGCCGCGCTTCCTGCTCAACGGCGACCACGGCACGGTCAATCTCGAGATCGACAATGTCGAGGGGCAGGCCGGCGATTACGTCATCAACGTCAAGACGGGCGGCCCGGTCAAGATGACCGGAAATCCCGCCACCACGGTGAAGCTCGCCGCCAAGCAGCGCAATTCGTTCGCGCTCGCTGTTGACGCGACCGCGGCGGGGCAGGCGACGCTCGACGTCGACATCAAGGGCCCGAACGGCCTGACGCTGGCGCGGCACTATGCGCTCGACGTCAAGGCGGCGACGCAGGTGCTGGCGCGGCGCTCAATCCGGACGCTGGCGAAGGGCGAGAGCCTGACGCTGACCTCGGACATGTTCGCCGACCTCGTGCCGGGGACCGGCAGCGTCTCGGTCTCGGCGAGCCTGTCGACGGCGCTCGACGCGGCGACGATCCTGAAGGCGCTCGATCGCTATCCCTATGGCTGTTCGGAGCAGATCACGAGCCGCGCCCTGCCGCTGCTCTACGTCAACGACCTCGCGGCCGGTGCGCACCTCGCCATGGACACCGAGGTCGATCAGCGCATCCGCGACGCCATCGAGCGACTTTTGGCCCGTCAGGGCTCCAACGGCTCGTTCGGCCTGTGGTCGGCCGGTGGCGACGATGCGTGGCTCGACGCGTATGTAACGGACTTCCTGACCAGGGCCCGTGAAAAGGGCTTTGCGGTGCCGGATGTCCTGTTCAAGAACGCGCTGGATCGCATCCGCAACTCGGTCGTCAACGGCAACGAGCCGGAGAAGGACGGCGGCCGCGATCTCGCCTACGGCCTCTACGTGCTCGCCCGTAACGGCGCAGCACCGATCGGCGATCTCCGCTATCTCGCCGACACCAAGCTTGCCAACCTCGCAACCCCGATTGCGAAGTCGCAGCTTGCGGCGGCGCTGGCGCTGGTCGGCGACCGTAACCGTGCGGAGCGCGTCTACGGTGCCGCGCTCGACAGCCTCGCGCCAAAGCCTGTGCTGGAGTTCGGCCGCACCGATTACGGCTCGCAGCTGCGCGATGCCGCAGCGCTGGTCTCGCTCGCCAGCGAAGGCAACGCGCCGAGGGCGACGCTGACGCAGGCTGTAACCCGCGTCGAGACCGCGCGCGGGCTCACGCCCTACACCTCCACGCAGGAGAATGCGTGGCTGGTGCTGGCCGCACGCGCGCTCGCCAAGGAAAACCTCTCGATCGAGGTCGACGGCCAGAGCGTCAAGACCGCGCTCTATCGCAGCTACAAGGCGGACACGCTGAGCGGCAAGCCGCTGAAGATCACCAACACCGGCGATGCGCCGATACAGGCGGTGATCTCGGTGTCGGGCTCGCCGGTGACGCCGGAGCCGGCGGCATCGAACGGCTTCAAGATCGAGCGCAGCTATTTCACGCTCGACGGTAAGCCCGCCGACATCAGCAAGGTCAAGCAGAACGACCGCTTTGCCGTGGTGCTGAAGATCACCGAGGCCAAGCCCGAGTACGGCCACATCATGGTGTCCGACTATCTGCCGGCGGGCCTCGAGATCGACAATCCAAAACTGGTGTCGTCGGGCGACAGCGGCACGCTGGGCTGGATCGAGGACGGCCAGGAGCCGAAGGATACCGAATTCCGCGATGACCGCTTCACCGCGGCGGTGGACCGGGCCTCGGATTCCAAGGCGGTCTTCACCGTCGCCTATGTCGTGCGTGCGGTCTCACCCGGCAAATACGTGTTGCCGCAAGCCTATGTCGAGGACATGTACAACCCCTCGCGCTATGGCCGGACGGGCACGGGCAATGTCGAGGTGCGGGCGGCGAAGTGAGTGGCGATTGGATGAGCGAAGCTGAGCCCCATACTCCGTCGTCATGCTCGGGCAAAAGCGCGAAGCGCGTCTTCACGCAGAAGTCCCGGGCATCCACGGACTTTGGTGCCGCGGGCAAGAACGTGGATGGCCGGGACAAGCCCGGCCATGACGGAGCAAGGGGCTGGGGCGTTCGTGTCCTCTCGGCCTTCGCGTTCGCGTTCATCCTCGCCATCATCGGCTGCGTCGGCTGGGTCTACGCCCTCGGCCCGCTCCCGCTCGACGAAGCCCGCCAGGTCTCCACCACCATCGTCGACCGCAACGGAAAACTGCTGCGCGCCTATGCGATGGCGGACGGCCGCTGGCGTTTGCCTGTCGAGACAAAAGCCAACGTCGATCCGACCTATCTGAAGCTGCTGCTCGCCTATGAGGACCAGCGCTTCTACGCCCATAACGGTCTCGACCCGCTCGCGCTGGTGCGCGCCGCGTTGCAGCTCACCACACGCGGTCACATCGTCTCGGGTGGCTCGACGATCTCGATGCAACTGGCGCGGCTGATGGAGCCGCGGCGGCAGCGCTCGCTCTATGCAAAGCTGCGGCAGATCGTGCGTGCGATCGAGATCGAGCGCAGCATGAGCAAGGCTGAGATTCTCGACCTCTATCTCGCGCTCGCGCCGTTCGGCGGCAATCTCGAAGGCATCCGCGCCGCCTCCGTCGCCTATCTCGGCAAGGAACCGAAGCGGCTCTCGCTCGCCGAAGCCGCGCTGCTGGTGGCGCTGCCGCAATCGCCGGAGACGCGCCGGCTCGATCGCTATCCCGATGCGGCACGCAAGGCCCGCGACCGCGTGCTCGACCGCATGGTCGAGGAGCATGTCATCAGCGCGGATGACGCGACGCAGGCCAGAGCCGTACCCGTGCCAAAGCTGCGCAAGCCGATGCCGATTCTGGCGCCGCATGCCTCCGACACCGCGCTGTCGACGGTCAAGGATACGCCGGTTATCAAGCTGACGCTGGATGCCAACTTGCAGAAAGTGCTGGAGCCGCTGGCGCGCGACCGTGCCATTGCGCTCGGGCAAAACATCTCGGTCGGCATCATCGTGGTCGACAATGAGAGCGGCGACGTGCTCGCCCGCGTCGGCTCGGCCGATTATTTCGACGAGAGCCGGGCGGGGCAGGTCGACATGACCCGCGCCGTCCGCTCTCCGGGCTCGACGTTGAAGCCGTTCATCTATGGCCTCGCCTTCGAGGACGGTTTTGTTCACCCCGACAGCCTGATCGACGACCGCCCGGTCCGCTTCGGCTCCTACGCGCCGGAAAATTTCGACATGACCTTCCAGGGCACCGTGCCCGTGAAGAAGGCGCTTCAACTGTCGCTGAACGTACCGGCGATCGTGCTGCTCGACCGCGTCGGCGCGAGCCGGCTGGCCTCGCGGCTACGGCAGGCCGGCGGCAATCTCGTTCTGCCGAAGGACGAGGCGCCGGGGCTTGCGATGGGCCTCGGCGGCGTCGGCGTGACGCTCCAGGACCTTGCCCAGCTCTATGCGGGCTTTGCCCGGCTCGGCACCACCAAGCCGCTGCGCGAGATCATGGCTGAAAAGGACGACCGCGAGCCGCTGCGGCTGCTGGACCAGGTCGCGGCCTGGCAGGTCGGCAATGTGCTGCTGGGCACCCCGCCGCCGGAGAACGCAGCCCACAACCGGATCGCCTTCAAGACGGGCACGTCCTACGGCTATCGCGATGCCTGGTCGGTCGGGTTCGACGGCCGCATGACCATCGGCGTCTGGGTCGGCCGGCCCGATGGCGCGCCGGTTCCCGGCCTGATCGGCCGCGTCGCCGCAGCACCGATCCTGTTCGACGCCTTCGCCCGGACCGGCAAGACGCTGGTCCCGTTGCCGAAGCCGCCGAAGGGAACCCTGGTCGCCAGCAACGCGAAGTTGCCGTTGCCGCTCAAGCGGTTCCGCCCGGTCGGAGAACTGGTGCGGACCGGCGGCGAGCAGGCGCTGCACATCCAGTTTCCGCTCAACGGCTCGCGGATCGACGTCGATCGGTCGGGCGGGCCGGAGGCCGCCGCCATGCCCGTCAAGGTTGCCGGCGGGGTGTTGCCGGTGACTGTCATGGTCAACGGCACCGCCCTCGGGGAGATCGACGGACGCCGCCAGCGGCTGATCGATCCGCCCGGCCCGGGCTTTGCACGGCTCACCGTGATCGATGCCACGGGCGCGGCGGACACAGTCGTCATTCGAATTCAATGACCTTGCCTTAAGCGGTTGTGGCGATGGCGGTTTCAGCGTAAGCGGAACCAATGGCCGAGACCTATCCGACACCCCGTTTTGGAGCGCCCCGCGAGCCCAAATCCCCCGTGAATCCGGGCAGCCGGCTCGTGACCATGCTCGACTTCGCCACGGCCAGCCATGCCCGCGCGGTCGCCTTCCTGCTGCTGTGCGCGCTGCTGCTGTTCCTGCCCGGCTTCTTCACGATTCCGCCCGTCGACCGCGACGAAGCGCGGTTCGCCCAGGCCACCAAGCAGATGGTCGAGAGCGGCGATTATGTCGACATCCGCTTCCAGGAGGACGTCCGCTACAAGAAGCCGGTCGGCATCTACTGGCTGCAATCGGCGGCGGTCGAAGTCGCGACCGCGCTGAAGTTGCCGAAGGCCGAGTTGCGGATCTGGGTCTACCGGCTGCCCTCGCTGATCGGCGCCATCGGCGCCGTGCTGATGACCTATTGGACCGCGCTCGGCTTCGTCACGCGGCGTGCCGCGGTGCTGGCCGCGCTGCTGATGTGCGCCTCCGTGCTGCTCGGTGTCGAGGCGCGGCTCGCCAAGACCGACGCGATGCTGCTGTTCTGCGTGACTGCGGCGATGGGCGCAATGTCGCGCGCTTATCTCTCGTGGCAGCGCGCCGAGGACGAAACGCATCCGCCGTGGAGCTGGCCCGCGATCTTCTGGACCGCGCTTGCCGTCGGCATCCTGATCAAGGGCCCGCTGATCCTGATGTTCGCAGGCCTGACCATCGTCGCGCTGGCGATCCAGGACCGCGATGCCTCCTGGCTGTGGAAGCTGCGCCCGGTCTGGGGCCTGATGTGGATGCTGGTGCTGGTGCTGCCCTGGTTCATCGCGATCTTCTGGCGCGCGGGCGATGCCTTTTTTGCCGACTCCGTCGGCGGCGACATGCTGAGCAAGATCGGCGCCCAGGAATCCCATGGCGCGCCGCCCGGACTGTACCTCGCGCTGTTCTGGATCACGTTCTGGCCGGGCGCGCCGCTCGCCGCGATGGCGGCGCCTGCGGTGTGGCGGGCGCGACGCGAGCCCGGTGCGCAGTTCCTGCTGGCTTGGCTGATCCCGTCCTGGATCGTGTTCGAGGCGGTGCTGACCAAGCTGCCGCATTACGTGCTGCCGCTGTACCCCGCGATCGCGATCCTCACCGTCGGCGCGCTGGAGCGGCGCGTGCTGTCGCGCTCCTGGCTGATGCACGGCTCGGCCTGGTGGTTTGCGATTCCTGCGGCGGCCTCGATCATCGCTGTGGTTAGCGCGGTGATGCTGACGCGGCAGCCGGCCTTCGTGGCCTGGCCGTTCATCGCGGCCTCGCTGATCTTCGGCCTGTTCGCCTGGTGGCTGTTCGACACCAATCGCGCCGAGCGCTCGGTGCTCAACGCGCTGGTCGCAGCGCTGATGCTGGCGTTCGTGGTCTACGGCATCGTGTTGCCGTCGCTGACGCCGGTGTTTCCGAGCATCGAGGTCGCGCGCGCGCTGCGCAACGTCACCTGCGTCGGGCCGAAGGCGGCGGCTGCCGGCTATCATGAGCCGAGCCTCGTCTTCCTGACGGGGACGCAGACGCTGCTCACCGACGGCTCGGGCGCGGCGGACTTCCTGCGGCAGGGGAGCTGCCGCTTCGCGCTGATCGAGCAGCGCTCGGAGCGCAGCTTCGTGCAGCGCGCCGAGGCGATCGGGCTGCGCTACAAGGTCGGCGCGCGTATCGACGGCTATAATTTCTCGCAAGGACGCGCGATCTCGATCTCGATCTTCCGCTCCGAAGGCACCGAGTAAGATGCCGGCCTCTACCGACATCGCGCCGCGCCCGGGTTATCCTGCGCAACTGCTCACCGTCGCCGGGCGCGCGCTGACGCAACTCGTGCGCTCGCCCTCGCATTCGCGCCGTGCCGAGGCCGCCCGTAAGCTGGCGCGGCATTCGCTATGGTTGAGCGCTGCGGGCGCGGCCCTGGTCATCGTGCTGATGGTCGCGTTCGACCAGACCGAAATCCAGCTGATGCCGGCGCGCGGCACGCCGAGCCTGTGGCCGATCGCTATTCTCACTGATTTCGGCAAGGACGAGTATGTGCTTTCCGTGCTGGGGATTGTGCTGGTGAGCGTGGCGCTCGTTGCGGCCGGGCTTCGCGGCACACGCCGCACGTTGCTACTCGGTCTCGGCACGCGGCTGCAGTACCTGTTTCTGTCTGTTGCGCTGTCGGTGTTCGTCGCCGAGATCCTGAAATATCTCATCGGCCGCGGGCGGCCGTTCGTCGGCGGCAAGGCCAATCCGTTCAACTTCGTCCCGCTGGAGGGGACGGGAGCCTATGCCAGCCTGCCGTCGGGCCATGCGGTGACGGCGTTTGCATTGGCGTTTGCGGTCTCGGCGCTGTGGCCGCGCCTGCGCGTGTTCATGTTCACTTACGCAATCGTGATCCTGCTGACGCGCCTGGTGCTGCTTGCGCATCATCCGAGCGATGTCGTGGCCGGCGCCCTGGTCGGCATGGTCGGCGCCATGGCGGTCCGCTACTGGTTTGCGGCCCGACGACTGAGCTTTGCCATCCGTGCCGATGGCACCATTGTGCCCCTTCCGGGGCCGGTCCCGGGCCGCCTCAAAAGGGTTGCTCGCGGGGCGTCAGCCCCATAAAAGCGGCTGCCTGCCGGGGCCGCCGGTTCCTCAGGCCGCCCATTCCAACCACGAGCCTCGATTTGTCGACGTCCCAGCCTTCGGTTTCCATTGTCGTTCCCGTGCGCAACGAAGCCGACAACATCGCGCCCTTGATCGCCGAGATCAGTGCGGCGCTGGATGGCCGCTGGCCCTATGAGATCATCTACGTCAATGACGGCTCGACGGACGCGACCGGCGAGCGGCTCGCGTCGATCATGGCGCAGCGGGCCAATCTGCGGCAGCTTCGCCACGCCAAGTCGACCGGCCAGTCGGCCGCGGTGCGCAGCGGCGTGCGCGCGGCCCGCGGCACGATCGTGGCGACGCTCGATGGCGACGGCCAGAACAATCCGGCCTTCCTGCCGGACCTGATCGCGGCGGTGGAAAAGGGCACGCATGTCGGGCTTGCCGCGGGCCAGCGCGTCGGGCGCAAGGATACGGGCTTCAAGAAATTCCAGTCGCGTGTCGCGAACAAGGTTCGCAACGCGATCCTGAACGACGGCACGCGCGACACCGGCTGCGGCCTGAAGGCATTCCGGCGCGACGTATTCCTGATGCTGCCCTATTTCGACGGGCTGCATCGCTTCCTGCCCGCGCTGGTGCGCCGGGAGGGCTACGAGATCGCCTATGTCGACGTGATCGACCGGCCGCGCCATTCCGGCGTGTCAAACTATGGTTTCTTCGACCGGCTGTGGATCGGCATCATGGATCTCGCCGGCGTGTGGTGGTTGATCCGTCGCAAGAAGCCGACACCAGACGTGACTGAGGTGAAGGCATGATCATTCAATACGGCCAGGCGCTGAGCAACTATTTCTACGACGTCTTCGTCGCCAAGTTCGACTTCTGGCTCGCGTTCGGTCTGATCGCGCAACTGTTCTTCACTGCACGATTCCTGGTGCAGTGGATCGCGAGCGAGCGGGCCGGCAACAGCGTGGTGCCGATCGCGTTCTGGTTCTGCTCGATGGGCGGCGGCCTGATGACCCTGGTCTACGGCGTCGTGAAGCGCGAGCCCGTCATCATCATGGGACAGCTGTTTGCGACCATCATCTATATTCGCAACATCATGCTGATCTGGAAGAACCGCGGCACCGCGTCGAAGACGCTGGATAGCTGATCCAGGTATTAGCGCGGCAGCGCCGAGGCAGCGCCCGTTGCGGGCAGGGCGGCCGTCTCCGCCTCGCTCCTGCGATAGGGCTCACCCGCCGCATCCAGCACCGGATAGGCCACCGAGCAGATATGCGAATGGATGCGCCTGAGATCGCGCAGCACGTCCAGATGCAGCGACGTGGTCTCGATGGTCTCGGAGCGGCCTTCGCGCAGGCGGTCGAGATGGCGCTCGACGGCGGAAAGCTCGGTGTTCTTCAGCGCGGTCTTTTCCACCAGCAGCTTGCGGGCCTCGTTGGCATCGCCCGACATGAATACGCCGAACGCGATGCGCAGCGAGTCCATCGTGCGCTTGTGGAAGGCTGCAAGCTCCTCGGCGCCCTCGGCCGAGAACTGGAGGCGCCGCTTGATCTTCTTGGTCGCAAGCTCGCTCAAATTCTTGTCGATGATGTCGCCGATATGCTCGAGGTTGATGGCGAAGGAGATGATCTCCATCGCGCGCCGGCCCTCGCTCTCGTCGAGGCTGCCGCGCGTCAGTTTTGTCAGGTAGAGCTTGATGGCTTCGTCGAGGCCGTCGACGGTGTTGTCCATCTTCGTGACCTGATCGACCAGCGCGCGGTCGCCGGTCATCATCGCAGCCATCACTTTTCGCAACATGGATTCGACGAAGTCGCCCATGCGTAGCGTCTCGCGGGCGGCATCGGCGAGCGCCAGCGACGGCGTCTCCAGCGCGGTCTCGTCGAGATAGCGCGGCCGGGCCGGGTCGGTCTCCTGCACGCGGTCGGGCAAGAGGCGCGTCAACAGGCGCGACATGGTATCGAGCAGGCCGATGAAGACGGCGGCCGTGCCGACGTTGAAGGCGATGTGGAAGGCGGCCGTCATCCTGGCGAGATCCGGCTGCCAGGCGTGCATATGCTCGGCGATCGCGCTCAGGAACGGCAGCACCAGCGCGATTCCGATCACGCGGTTGACGAGATTGCCGACCGGCAGGCGATAGCTCGCGGGATCGTCGCGTTTCGCGCCTTCAAACACAGGGTTGATGGCGCTGCCGAGATTGGCCCCGAGCACCAGCGCCAGCGCGGCGTCGGGCGTGATGAATTGCGAATAGGCCAGCGACATGATCAGCAGCACGCTGGCGACGCTCGAATGTACCGCCCAGGTGACCAGCGCAGCGATCACGATGCAGAGCACGGGATCGGCTGTGATCGCAGACATCATGATCCGCATGCCCGGCGCATTCTCGGCCGGCGCCAGCGTGTCGAGCAGGATGTGCAGCGACAGCAGCATCAAGCCAAGACCGATCGAAATACGGCCGATGTCCTTGATGCGCGAGCGTGGGCCGGAGCGGAAGGCAACGAGCCCGAGCACGAACAGCACGGGGGCGACAGCTGCGATGTTGAATGACAGCGCCTGCACGATCAGCGTGGTGCCGACATTGGCTCCCAGCATGATGGCGAGCGCGGCGGTGAGGCTGACGAGGCCCTCGGCGGCAAATGAACTGGTGATCAGTGCGGTCGCCGTGCTGCTCTGGAGCACCGCGGTGAGCCCGAGGCCGGCGGCGAACGCGTTGATGCGGTTGCCGAGTGCCTTGCCGAGCAGGCGACGCAGGTCGGGGCCAAAGGCGCGCAGGATGCCGCTCTGGACCATATGAAGGCCCCACAGCAGCAGCGCGACGCCGCCCATCAGATCGAGCAGTACCAACGTTCCCATGCTCCGTGTCCAGATGAGAGTCGATTGGTGAGGCTAGCGCCAAATGTCTGGGGATCAAACCCCTTGTTGGCGCATCGGCGCTAACGTTTGCGTTGGCTGCACGTTCCCGCGGCGCGCGTTGGCGCGTCCGCAGGCGAGGTGCCTTGTGAGCAGGCTCACATTGCCGCCTTGAGGGCAGCGAAGCCGCGATCGAGATCGGCCTTGAGGTCGTCGACGCTCTCGAGCCCGATGTGGAGTCGCAGCGTAGGGCCACCCGGCGCCCATTTGGTCGCGGTGCGATAGCCGTCACAGTCGAAGGGAATCGCAAGGCTCTCGAAGCCGCCCCAGGAAAAGCCCATGCCGAACAGTTTGAGCGTGTTGAGCATGGTGTCGACGGCGGTCTGCGGCGCCGGCTTCAAGACGATGCTGAACAGGCCGGAGGCGCCGGTGAAGTCGCGCTTCCAGATCGCATGGCCCGGATCGGTCTCGAGCCCCGGATGCAGCACGCGCGCGACCTCGGGTCTGGCAGCGAGCCAGCGCGCCATGTCGAGCCCGGAGCGATGATGCTGCGCGAGGCGCACCGACAGCGTGCGCAGGCCGCGCAGTGCGAGGAAGACATCGTCGGGGCCGGCGCAGACGCCGAGCAGGCGGATGCCCTCGACGATCTGCGGCCAGGCCTTGGCGTTGGCCGAGATGGTGCCGAACATGATGTCGGAATGGCCGCCGATATATTTGGTGGCGGCCTGCATGCTGATGTCGACGCCCTGCTCTAGCGAGCGGTGATAGAGCGGGGTTGCCCAGGTGTTGTCGTCGATGACGAGCGCGTCGCGGGCATGCGCGACCTCGGCGATGGCGCGGATGTCAGGCATCTCGAACGATTGCGAGCCCGGCGCCTCCACCAGCACAGCGCGGGTGTTGGGCTTGAACAGCTTCTCGATCCCGGTGCCGATCATCGGATCGAAATAGGTGGTCTCGACGCCGTAGCGGGCCAGCATGCCGTTGCAGAAATTGCGCGAGGGACGATAGACGTTGTCGCAGACCAGGATGTGGTCGCCGGTCTTCAGCACAGCGAGCAGCGTGGTGGAGATCGCCGAGAGCCCCGACGGCACGATGCCCACGCCGGCGCATTGCGGGCCCTCCAGCGCCATCAGTGTATCCTGGAACGCCCTGGTCGTCGGGGTGCCGTGGCGGCCATAGGTGAACTCGCCGCGATGGGCATGGAGGTCCTCGGCGGTCGGATAAAGCACGGTCGAGCCGTGGAACACCGGCGGATTGACGAACCCCTTCTGTGCCTTGGTGTCGCGGCCGGAGGTGACCAGCCGGGTCTCGGCCTGCTGCGGGGAGAGGTGCGAGGAATCCATGCGTCTGCTTTCAAAACCGCGTTTCCGCTCAACGCCTGGCGCTTGACGGGCGGGCCGGAGGCCGCTGACGTTAATAACAGAACACAGAAGAGTCCCGTCAACCCCTTGACCCGGCTCGCCAGTCGTTCTGTGATGCGCAGGTGCTATTCAGTCGCCGCATGTTGAGGGGCCTGCCGCGACCTTCGATCCATCGTCTGACCGGACCTTGCGCCACGGCCATAATGGCGGGCGCCAGCGGCGGGGATTAAGGTATGGCCTCCCGAGGTCGGCGAGTGTTCGGCTAGGTTTCCAGCATGACTCTTGCAGGGGCTCCCCTCGGCAGAGACGATTCTGAGACAACATTCCTGACCTTGAGACGACCTTGAAAGGCCTTCAGCCCATGAAACGCGTAACTTTGGCTCTCACTCTTGCTCTCGCCGCCGGCCTGACTGCCCAAGCCGCCGATGCGCAAACGCTCAAGACCATCAAGGACCGGGGCACGCTGTCCTGCGGCGTCAGCCAGGGCCTCCCGGGCTTCTCCTCGCCCGACGACAAGGGTAACTGGACCGGCCTCGACGTCGATGTCTGCCGCGCCATCGCGGCTGCCATCTTCAACGACCCGACCAAGGTCAAGTACGTGCCGACCTCGGCCAAGGACCGCTTCACGGCACTGCAATCCGGCGAGATCGACGTGCTCTCGCGCAACACCACCTGGACCATCTCGCGCGATACGTCGCTCGGCGCCAACTTCACCGGCGTGACCTATTATGACGGGCAGGGCTTCATGGTGAAGAAGTCGCTCAAGGTGAATTCGGCGCTCGAGCTCAACAGCGCTTCGGTCTGCGTGCAGACCGGCACCACCACCGAGCAAAATCTCGCCGACTACTTCAAGGCCAACAACATGAAGTACGAGGTGATCGCGTTCGGTACCAACGACGAAACGGTCAAGGCCTATGAAGCCGGCCGCTGCGACGTCTTCACCACCGACCAGTCGGGCCTCTACTCCAACCGCCTCAAGCTTGCCAATCCCGGCGATCACATGGTGCTGCCCGAGATCATCTCGAAGGAGCCGCTCGGCCCGATGGTGCGCCATGGCGATGACCAGTGGTTTGACATCGTCAAATGGACACTGTTCGCCCTCGTCACCACCGAAGAACTCGGCATCACCTCCAAGAACGTCGACGAGAAGTCCAAGATGGAAAATCCGGAGCTGAAGCGCGTGCTCGGCACCGACGGCAATTTCGGCGAACAGCTCGGCCTCACCAAGGATTGGGTGGTCCGGATCGTGAAGGCCACCGGCAATTACGGCGAGGTGTTTGATCGCAACGTCGGCTCCGGCTCGCCGCTCGGCATCGCCCGTGGTCTCAACAATCTCTGGAACAAGGGCGGTCTCCAGTACGCGCCGCCGATCCGCTGATCCCGCCTGATCAGCGGCTCGCGGCCATGAGCACCGAGGCCCGAAAACCGCCGGCCCAGATCGCGCTGAAGATCAGGCGTGTTCTGGGCGGCAAGACAGGCTGGAACGGCATCGCCGTCCAGCTTGTCTTCGCGGCAATCCTGGGGTGGATCGGCTATGAGATCGTCTCCAACGCCCGCGCCAATCTCGAGAACCAGCACATTGCCGCCGGCTTCGGATTCCTGCGGAACAATGCCGGCTTCGACGTCAACCAGACCCTGATCTCCTACACCGGCTCGGACACGTTTTTGCGCGTGTTCGTGGTCGGGCTTCTGAACACGCTCGTGGTCTCGGTGGTGGGCATCGTCTTCGCCACCGTGATCGGCTTCATCGTCGCGCTGTGCCGGCTGTCGCCGAACTGGTTACTGTCACGCATCGGCGAGATCTATGTCGAGATCATCCGCAATTTGCCGGTGCTGTTCCAGATCCTGTTCTGGTACCTGGCCGTGCTCGCCGCCTTGCCCAATCCGCGACAGAGCATTTCGCTGTTCGGCATCGCGTTCGTCAGCAACCGCGGCCTGGTCATTCCCCGCCCGATCGGCGAAAGCGGCTTCGAGGCGTTCCTGGCGGTGCTGGTATTCGGCATCGTGGCATCACTGTCCCTGCGCTTCTACGCGCGGCGCGCGCTGTTTCAGCGGGGGCAGGTCATCCGGATCTGGCCTTATATGCTGGGCTTGCTGTTTGGGCTTCCACTGGTCACGATGCTGGTATCAGGCCTGCCCTTCACCTTCGAGCTGCCGCAGCTCAAGGGATTCAATTTCGCCGGCGGCTCGCGGGTCATCCCGGAGTTCGTGGCGCTGACGCTGGCGTTGTCGACCTATACTGCCGCCTTCATCGCCGAGATCGTGCGCGCCGGCATCCTGTCGGTGCACAAGGGACAGATGGAGGCGGGAGCCTCGCTGGGCCTCAGCCGCGGCAGCACGCTGCGCCTGATCGTCGTGCCGCAGGCGATGCGCGTCATCGTGCCGCCGCTGACCAACCAGTACCTCAACCTCACCAAGAACTCGTCGCTCGCGGTAGCGATCGGCTATCCTGACCTCGTGTCGGTATGGGCCGGCACGTCGCTGAGCCAGACCGGGCAGGCGATCGAGATCATTGCCATGACGATGGGCGTCTACCTTCTGATCTCGCTTCTCACCAGCGCGATCATGAGCGTCTACGGTTGGCGCGTCAGCCGGAGCCTCGGCGCATGAGCGATATTGCCTCGTCTGTTTATGTTCGTCGGGATTTGCTCGCCGAGCGACCGGCGCCGGTGAAGACGACGGGCTTCGTCGGCCTGGTGCGCACGCGCCTGCTCAATTCGCCGACCAACATCCTGATTACCATCGTCAGCGCTCTGTTGCTCTGGTTCACCATCGTTCCCAGCGTCAAATTCCTGTTTGTCGATGCGGTCTGGACCGGCACCGACCGCACGGCGTGCCTGACCGAGAATGGCGCCTGCTGGCCCTACATCCAGGCCAAGCTGCCGCAGCTGATCTACGGTTTCTATCCCGAGGCCGAGCGCTGGCGGGTCGATCTCACGTTCTTCCTCGCGGCGGTCCTGTTGGTGCCCATGCTCATTCCGCGCCTGCCGGCGAAGGGCCTCAACGCCAGCTTGTTCTTCTTCGCCTTTCCCGTGGTTTCGTTCTTCCTGCTGCTTGGCGGAGGCATCACCGGCTTTGGCCTGAGCTGGACCGCCGGCCTGCTGCAATTGTTCGATGACAGCATCATCGGCGCCGGGCAGGTCCTGCTCAACCTGAGCAAGACATCGGCCATCGCGCCGCTGCTGTGGGTCCTCGGCAACCTCATCGTGCTGGTCGGCACGGCGATCTACTGGCTGATCTTTCCGCTGACCTGGCTGCGCGACCAGCTCGAGGGCACGGGCCAGTCGGTCTGGACCGACTTCGCCATCACGACCGCCGCGGTGTCCTTGATTTCCTTCGTAATGGGCGGCGGCGTGCGCACGGGATGGCGCCCTCTGGCGTCGACCATCGTGACTTTCATCGCCATCGCGATCGTGATCAAGCTGATGGGCCTCGATCACGGCGGGCTGCCCGTCGTGCAGACCAGACTCTGGGGCGGGCTTCTGGTGACGCTCGTGGTCTCCGTCGCCGGCATCGTCACCTCGTTGCCGATCGGTATTGCGCTGGCACTCGGTCGCAGGTCCACCATCCCCCTGATCCGGATCTTCTCGATCGCCTTCATCGAGTTCTGGCGCGGCGTGCCGCTGATCACCGTGCTGTTCTTCGCCACCTACATGCTGCCGTTGTTCCTGCCGGGCAATTTCACGGTCGACGGACTCGTCCGCGCGCTGATCGGCATCGCGCTGTTCACGGGGGCCTATCAGGCCGAGAACGTCCGCGGCGGCCTTGCCGCAATCCCGCGCGGGCAGGGCGAGGCGGCGGCGGCTCTCGGCCTGTCCTGGTGGAAGACGACGTCTCTGATCGTGCTGCCGCAGGCACTGCGCCACGTCATTCCGAACCTCGTCAACAGCTTCATCTCGCTGTTCAAGGATACGTCGCTGGTTTCGATCGTCGCGCTGTTCGATCTGCTGGGCTCGCTGCGAGCCTCGTTCGCGGATCCGAAGTGGTCGGCGCCGTCGACGTTGTTCACCGGCTTTGCCTTCGCCGGCATCATCTACTTCCTGTTCTGCTTTGGAATGTCGCGCTACTCGCTGTTCGTCGAGAACCGCCTCAACGCTCACCGCCGCAACTGATCGAGCTCACCATGACCGACTCCATCGTCAAGATTACCGGCCTCAACAAATGGTACGGCGAGTTTCACGTGCTGCGCGACATCGACCTCGAGGTCCACAAGGGCGAACGCATCGTGATCTGCGGCCCCTCGGGCTCGGGCAAGTCGACGCTGATCCGCTGCATCAATGCGCTGGAGGAATTCCAGGAGGGCGAGATCGTCGTCGACGGCATCGAGCTCGGGCCGAACCTCAAGCACGTCGACGCCGTGCGTCGCGAGGTCGGCATGGTGTTCCAGAGTTTTAATCTGTTCCCGCATCTGACCGTGCTCGACAATTGCACGCTGGCGCCGATCTGGGTGCGCAACATCCCCAAGCGGGATGCCGAGGCGACCGCGATGAAATTCCTGGAGCGGGTCAAGATCCCGCACCAGGCCAACAAGTTTCCTGGCCAGATGTCCGGCGGCCAGCAGCAGCGCGTCGCCATTGCCCGCGCGCTGACCATGAATCCGAAGGTGATGCTGTTCGACGAGCCGACTTCGGCGCTAGACCCCGAAATGGTCAAGGAAGTGCTCGACACCATGGTCGACCTCGCCGAGGAGGGCATGACCATGCTGGTCGTGACCCACGAAATGGGCTTTGCCCGCGAGGTCGCCAACCGCGTCGTGTTCATGGACGCCGGCCAGATCATCGAGGCCAACACGCCGAACGAGTTTTTCGCCGCGCCCCAGCATGCCCGGACCAAGCTGTTCCTGAGCCAGATCCTGCGGTGATCTCGTAGGGTGGACAAAGGCGCTCTTGCGCCGTGCCCACCATCTTTCAGTTGTCCAGATAGGGATCGTGGGCACGCTTCGCTTTGCCCACCCTACGGCACCGTCGATTTGAGCTACGGTTCGTAAACTCTCCTCAACCATATCCAAGGTTGCACCTCCATCGCTTCACGCGTCTGAAAGCTCTTTCTGCGCCTATGGCCTGAAAACGGAGGCGCTCGTGCTCGACCTCGTTTTCGGCCTGAATTCCCGCCTGGGACGCTTGCAGTTCTTCCTCGCCACGCTCGTGCTCGCGGTCGTGATGACCGCGATCTGCGTCGCGATCGCGATGTCCGTGCTGCGCAACGTCACGCCGGCCAATATTCGGCCTGACGATATCTTGAAGAGCTCGGGGATCATCGCGGCGATGGTGTTCTTCGCGCTGGCGACCGTCACCCTGTATTCGATGCGCTTTCGCGACATCGGCTGGGATCCGGTTTGCGTGGTCCCGGCCTGGATCGCGCTGATGATCGTCGATTACGTCGTCGCGATGAAGTTTCCGGCGTATGCGATCGGCCAGGAGCACACCGGCACGATGGTCGGTGCCATCGCCAATCTCGTGCTGACGCTGGCGCTGTTGTTCTGGCCGGGCCGCGAACGCTACGGCTAGCGGCCGCGATCAGACCGGCCTAGACGAACGGCAGCTTGATGTTGCTGCGCTTCTCCAGCCATTCCGGCACCGGGAGATTCTTGGCGCGCATGAAGTCTGCGTTGAACAGTTTTGACTGATAACGGCTGCCGGAATCGCAGAGCACGGTGACGATGGTCTTGCCGGGCCCGAGTTGCTTGGCGAGCCGCATCGCACCGACGATGTTGATGCCGGTGGAGCCGCCGAGGCACAGGCCTTCGTGCTGGAGCAACTCGTAGATCACAGTGACCGCCTCGGCATCGGGAATGAGATAGGCGTCATCGACCTTCGCGCTCTCGACGATCGCGGTCGCGCGGCCAAGCCCGATGCCCTCCGTGATCGAGCCGCCGGGGCTCGCCTTGGGGTCGCCGGTCCTGAAGTATTCATACATGCCGGCGCCATGGGGATCGGCGCAGGCAATCCGGATGTCCTTGTTCTTCTCTTTCAGATAGCGGCTGACGCCGGCGAGCGTGCCGCCGCTGCCGACCGAGCAGACGAAGCCGTCGACCTTGCCGTCGGTCTGCTGCCAGATCTCGGGTCCGGTCGACTCGTAATGCGCCTTGGCATTGTCGAGATTGTTCCACTGGTCGGCGAACAGCACGCCATTGGGCTCGGTTTTGCGCAATTCGTCGGCGAGGCGGCGGCCGACATGCTGGTAATTGTTCGGATTGGAATAGGGCAGCGCCGGCGACTCCAGCAGCTCGGCGCCGCACAGCTTCAGAAAATCCTTCTTCTCCTGGCTCTGCGTCTCCGGGATCACGATCAGCGTCCGGTAGCCGCGCGCGCTGGCGACGACCGCAAGCCCGATGCCGGTGTTGCCGGCGGTCGCTTCCACCACGAGGCCGCCCGGCTTGAGCTCGCCGCGCTTCTCGGCCTCCAAAATCATCCATTTGCCGGCGCGGTCCTTTACCGACTGGCCGGGATTCATGAACTCCGCCTTGCCCAGGATGGTGCAGCCGGTCAATTCCGAGGCGCGCTTGAGCTTGATCAGCGGGGTGTTGCCGATGGCTTCGACAACGTCATTTCGAATGGTCATGTCAGGGGAAATCACTGGCAAGGGGTTGATCTGGCTGGCCAGAACCTAGTGCTTGGCAGGTCAAAGGGGAAGGCTTTTGCGCTGCGGCGAAAGTGGTGCAAGCGGCCGGCGGAGCAACCATATTCCGCAAGGAAAGGTCGGCGCGGGATGCTCGCCGCGGCGCTCGATATCGGTGGAATGATATGTCCTGCCATCGCCGGGGCGCGGAAGATTATGGTCTTCACAGGCAGCCTTCGATGCCGATCGCAAGGCCACGCAAGACCGCCTTTTGAGAATGGCCTGGCTCGCTGTGAGACCGGTACAGCCGCATCAAATGGCGCCCGTGCGTGTGTGGCGCCAATATCACATGAAATCTTGGTAAGCTTGCCCTCGTTTCCGGAGGTTTCGGCGATGGAAAAAGTCGCTGCAAGAGAGGTATATCTTGCATTTTAGCGCCTCGAATGCCGGTGCTCCAGGCTGTGTGCTTCGCAGCTGCGGGACTGTCCCGCAGTTCCGCGTCCGGCTAGGATGAATGTCAGGTTCCGCAGAAAGCATCACCTGTGAAAGAGTTGCCCAAAGCCCGCCGACTGTCTGCCTGCGAATCGGTTAATCCGTTCGCGCGGCGGCGGCTTGATCTGCCCGGCAGGGGGTGGATGTGAGACAGGATGGTCCGGTGGTCGCCATGCGGCGATCTCTTGGTCTTTCGTCCCGGACGCGTCGTGCGGCGCGCTGGCTCGGAGTGCTGTGCCTCGCAGCAAGCTCGGGTGCGTGCGTGCTGACGCAGGATCTTCCGGATCCCGCGCTCGACGTTCCCACGACTTACAAATATGCCGGGAAGGGCGATGCGCCGCCGTCGCTGGATTGGTGGCGCGGCTTCCGCTCCAGTGAGCTGACGCAGCTGATGGAGGAGGCGCAGACCGTCAACCTCGATATCGCAGCCGCGGTTTCGCGTATCGTCGAGGCCGACGCCCAGGCGCGGCAGGCCGGCGCGGCGCTGCTGCCAAGCCTGTCCGGCACCGGGCAGGAGACCTATTCGCGCACATCAGGCTCGTCAGCCTCGGGGCTGACCAATGGCGGCCGTGAGGTCGTCAATTATCAGGCTTCGCTCAGCGCGAGCTACCAGCTCGACTTCTGGGGCCAGAACCGCGATGCGCTGCAGACGGCCGAGGAGACCGCGAATGCCAACCGGTTCGATCGCGACACCGTCGCGCTGACGACGCTGGCAAGCGTCGCCAATGCCTATTTCCAGGTGCTGGCCTCGCAGGATCGCATCAGGACCTCGCAGAGCAACATCGCGAGCGCGCAGCGCATCCTCGATGCGGTCAGGGAGCGCCGCAAGGCCGGCACCGGCACCGATCTCGACGTCGCCCAGCAGGAGAGCGTGCTGGCGAACCAGAAGGCGCTGGTGCCGCCGCTGCGCCAGACGCTCGACCAGAACAAAAACGCGCTTGCCGTGCTGGTGTCGCGGCCGCCGGAAAGCGTGCGCATCGGCGGCGGCTCTTTGAACAATGTCGCGATCCCGCGCGTCACGCCCGGCCTGCCGTCGGAGCTTTTGACGCAGCGGCCGGACATCCGCCGGCAGGAGGCGCAGCTGGCGTCCGCGACCGCGAACGTCGGCAATGCCCGCGCGCAGTTCTTTCCGACCATCCAGCTGACCGGCAATGGCGGCTATCAGAGCTCGGCGCTGGTCTCGCTGTTCCAGCCGCATGCGGCGTTCTTCCAGCTCGTCGGCAGCGCGACGCAGCCGATCTTCGACGGCGGCAAGATCCTCGGTAATTTCGAATTCGCCAAGGCGCGTCAGGACGAGTTGCTCCAGACCTACCGCAAGACCATCGTCCAGGCCTTCACCGACGTCGACAACGCGCTGTTCTCGATCAAGCAGACCACGATCAGGCTGCAATTGCAGCGCGATGTCGTCACGGCGTCACGACGCGCCTTCGATCTGTCGGAGCAGCAATTGCGGGCCGGCACCGCCGACATCGTGACCGTGCTCAACACCCAGCTGACCCTGTTCCAGGCGGAAGACGCGCTGTGGCAGGCGCAACTCGCACGGCTTCTCGCCATCGTCAGCCTGTATCAGGCGCTCGGCGGTGGCTGGGAGCCGCGAATGGAGAAACCGGTCAATGCTCTTTAAGCCGGATAACAAGCAAGGCGCGAAGGAGGGCACGGCGAAGCGGTCGCGCGGCCGCGGCTTCGTCATGACCCTGATCACGCTCGCGATCCTCGGCGGGCTCGGCTATTACGGCTGGACCATCTGGCATCAGCAGCCGCAGCAGGCCAACAACCGCAACCAGCGGCCCGATCTGCCAGTGCCGGTGCTGGCGGCGACGACCCGCATCCAGGACGTGCCGGTCTATCTCGACGGCGTCGGCGCCATCCGCGCGCTCAACACCGTGACCGTGCGTTCGCAGGTCGACGGCAAGCTGATTGCGGTCAACTTCACCGAAGGCCAGGACGTCAAGAAGGGCGATGTGCTCGGCGAGATCGATCCCGCGCTCTATCAGGCGACGTATGACCAGGCGGTCGCCAAAAAGGCGCAGGACCAGGCCCAGCTCGCCAACCAGCGCATTGATCTGACGCGCTACGAGCAGCTCGCGGCTTCCAACGCCGGCTCCAAGCAGCAGGCCGACACCCAGCGTGCGCTGGTCGCGCAGACCGAGGCGCTGGTCAAGGCCGACCAGGCCGCGATCGACAATGCGGGGGCAACCCTGAGCTACACCAAGATCGTGGCGCCGCTGTCGGGCCGTGCGGGCCTGCGCCAGGTCGACCAGGGCAACATCATCCACGCCTCCGATACCACCGGCCTCGTGGTGATCACGCAATTACAGCCGATCGCGGTGTGGTTCAGCCTGCCGCAGCAGCAGATCATGCGCGTCAACGCGGCGGCATCGAAGGGTACGCTCGCGGTCGACGTGTTCGGCAATGACGGCGTCACCGTGATCGACACGGGTAAGCTGACCGGCATCGACAACCAGGTCGACCAGACCACCGGCACGCTCAGGCTCAAGGCCGAATTCCCCAACGCCAATTACCAGCTCTGGCCGGGCCAGTTCGTCAATGTCCGCCTCAAGGTCGAAACCTTGACGCAGGCGCTGGTGGTGCCGACATCGGCCGTGCAGCGCGGCCCGATTGGCACCTTCAGCTACGTCATCGGCGAAGACAATATCGTCGCGGCCAAGCCCGTGACGGTGACGCAGCAGAACGAGCATGATGCCGTGATCGCCAGCGGTCTGTCGGCGAACGACCGGGTCGTGACGACAGGCTTTGCCAATCTGTCCGACGGCTCCAAGGTGATCGTTGGCCGCGACGACCAGACCCCATCGGCCGATCTCGCCCCGCGCAAACGCTCGCGCGCCCCTGATGGCCAGAAGAAGGACGGTCAGGCCAAGGAAGGCCAAAAGGACGGCCAGAAGGACGGCGAGCTGCGTGCCAAGCGGAGCAGCGGCGAGGGCGACCAGAAGGGGCAGACCGGGCCGGCACCGGGGCCTGTATCCAATCCTGGGGCATCGGGAAGTGGAGCCAAACAGCCATGATCCCGACAACAGCCGCCTAGGCGGTAGGCAGATCCCATGGGTGTCTCCGAACCCTTCATCCGCCGTCCGATCGCGACCTCGTTGCTCGGCATCGCCCTCCTGATCGGTGGGCTGCTCGGCTATTTCGCACTGCCGGTCTCGGCACTGCCGCAGGTCGATTTCCCGACCGTGCAGGTGACGACGCAGTTGCCGGGCGCAAGTCCCGACGTGATCGCTTCGCTGATCACCGCGCCCTTGGAGCGGCAGCTCGGCCAGATCCCGTCGCTGTCGGCGATGAACTCGACGAGCTCGTTCGGCGTCAGCCAGATCTCGCTCCAGTTCGATCTCAACCGCGACATCGACGGCGCCACCCAGGACGTGCAGGCCGCGATCAATGCGGCGGCCGGCGTGCTGCCCAAGACGCTGCCTTACCCGCCGACCTACGCCAAGGTGAACCCGGCGGACGCGCCGGTCATGACGCTGGCGCTGCGCTCGGACACGATCTCGCTGCGCGCGATGAGCGACATCGCCGACACGCTTCTGGCGCAGCGGCTTAGCCAGATCTCTGGCGTCGGCCGCGTCTCCGTGCTCGGCGGGCTGAAGCCGGCCGTGCGTATCCAGGCCGACCTCGCGCGCCTGGCTTCCTATGGCATCGCCATGGAAGATCTGCGCACCGCGATCGCCAATGCTAACGTCTCCGGGCCGAAAGGCTCGCTCGACGGCGCGCAGCAATCCTACATCATCGCGGCCAACGACCAGATCGCCGCCGCCGACGCCTACAAGCCTGTTATCATCGCCTACCGCAACGGCTCGCCTGTTACGATCGGCGACGTCGCGCAGATCGTCGACGGCCTCGAGAATGACCGCACGGGCGGCTGGTATCAGGGCTCGCCGGCCGTCATCATCGACATCCAGCGCCAGCCCGGCGCCAATGTCATCGACGTCGTCAAGCAGATCCGCGCCGAAATCCCGAAAGTCCAGCGCGCCATTCCAGCCGGCGTGAACCTCACCATCGTCTCCGACCGCACCGTCACCATCCGCGCCTCGGTGCGCGACGTGCAGTTCACGCTGATCCTCAGCGTCGTCCTGGTGACGCTGGTGGTGCTGTTGTTCCTGCGCTCGCTGCGGGCGACGCTGATCGCGGGCGTGGCGCTGCCGCTGTCGCTGATCACCAGCTTCGGCATCATGTATTTTGCCGGCTTCAGCCTCGACAATCTGTCGCTGATGGCGCTCACGATCGGCACCGGTTTCGTCGTCGACGATGCCATCGTGATGATCGAGAACATCGTCCGTCACATGGAGAACGGCGACGGGCCGATGGAGGCTTCGCTCAAGGGTGCCAGCGAAATCGGCTTCACCGTGATCTCGCTGACGGTGTCGCTGATTGCGGTGTTCATCCCGCTGCTGTTCATGTCGGGCCTCGTGGGGCGCATGTTCCGCGAATTCGCGCTGACGCTCACCATCGCGGTCGTGACCTCGGCCGTGGTCTCGCTGACGCTGACGCCGATGATGTGCTCGCGGCTACTGAAGCACGCCCATGAGGAAGTGGCGGTGCCGGGGCTCGCCGCCATCAGCCGCTTCATCGATCGCACCGTCGCGTTCTACCACCGGACGCTGCTCGTGGTTCTGCAGCACCAGCGCCTCACGCTGGTCGTGACTTTCGTCACGCTGGTTGCGACCCTCGTTCTCTATGTCGTCGCGCCCAAAGGCTTCCTGCCGCTCCAGGACACCGCCTCCATCACGGCGGTGACGGAGGCGGGGGCCGACGTCTCGTTCGCGGAGATGCAGAAGCGGCAGGCCGAGGTAGCCGACGCCATCAAGGCCGACCCTGACGTAACAGGCGTCGTCTCGGTGATCGGGGCGGGCTCGGTCAACCCGACCACCAATGTCGGACGCCTCGTGATGACCTTGAAGCCGCGCGGCGAGCGGCGCGATGATGTCAGCGTGGTCGTGACCCGGCTCAAGGAGCGGGTATCAGGCATCCCTGGCATGACCGTCTATTTCCAGCCGGTGCAGGACGTGCAGATCTCGACCCAGTCGAGCCGCTCGCAATACCAGTACACGCTGACAGGCACGGATGCGGCGCTGGTTTCGGAATGGGCGCGCAAGCTGGTTGCGGAGATGCGGCGCGATCCGCTGTTCCGCGATGTCTCCTCGGAGGCACAGGAAGGCGGCCTGCGGGCGCAGCTCGACGTGGATCGGACGCGGGCCGGCCAGCTCGGCGTCAGTCTCCAAGGCATCACCGACACGCTGAACGATGCCTTCGCGCAGCGGCAGGTCTCGACCATCTACGGCCAGGCCAACCAGTACCGTGTGGTGCTGGAGGCGCTGCCGATGTATCAGCGCGATCCCTCGGTCCTGTCGAAACTCTATCTGCCGGCCGCGGCGAGCGCGACCGCCGGCGCGCCCAACGCGCAGGTGCCGCTTTCCGCGGTGGCAACGCTGAAGCGCACCACCGCGCCGCTCGCGATCTCGCACCAGGCCCAATTCCCGGCGATCTCGCTGAGCTTCAACCTCGCGCCGGGCGCAGCGCTTGGCGATGCCGTCCAGGCCGTGAAGACGATCGAAACCCGCATCGAGATGCCCAACAGCATCGTCGGCGTTTATGCCGGCGACGCCGCCGAATTCTCCAAGGCGCTCGCGGGACAGCCCTGGCTGCTGCTCGCTGCTGTCATCACCATCTACATCGTGCTCGGCGTGCTCTACGAGAGCTACATCCACCCGATCACGATCCTCTCGACGCTGCCCTCGGCCGGCGTCGGCGCCATCCTGGCGCTGGTGCTGTGCGGACAGGATCTCTCGGTGATCGGCCTGATCGGCATCATCCTGCTGATGGGTATCGTCAAGAAGAACGCGATCATGATGATCGACTTCGCACTCGAGGCCGAGCGCGGGCAGGGCATGTCGCCGAACGAAGCCATCGTGCAGGCGTGCCTGTTGCGCTTCCGCCCGATCATGATGACAACGCTGGCCGCGCTGTTCGGCGCATTGCCGCTGGCGATCGAGAGTGGCACCGGCGCCGAGCTGCGCTTTCCGCTCGGCATCTCTATCATCGGCGGCCTGCTGCTGAGCCAGTTGCTGACGCTCTACACCACGCCCGTGATCTACCTCGCGCTCGACCGCATCAACCGTCGCCTCGAACAGGCGTTGCCACCAGCCGAATCCGGCGGCCCGCCGGTCGCGGGCGCAACCGAGGGGATGCAGTGATGGCATCGATCTCGGAGCCCTTCATCCGCCGTCCGGTCGCGACCACGCTGCTCTCGATCGGGTTGTTCCTGCTGGGTGTCGTCGCCTACGAGTTCCTCCCCGTCGCCTCGGTCCCGAACGTCGATTTCCCCGCCATCTTCGTCTCGGCCAGCCGGCCGGGCGCCGACCCGTCCGTGATGGCTGCGACGGTCGCCTCGCCGCTGGAGCGGCGGCTGGGCGAGATATCCGGCATCAACCAGATCACTTCGACGAGCTCGCTCGGCGTCTCCAACATCCAGCTCCAGTTCGACATCGGCCGCAACATCGACAAGGCCGCGCGCGACGTACAGGCGGCGATCAACGCCGCGCTGGTGGATTTGCCGAGCGACCTGCCGACGTTGCCGCGCTTCCGCAAGGCCAACACCGCCGGCGCGCCGGTTTTCGTTCTGGCGCTCACCTCGAAGACGCTGTCGGCGAGCGCGATCTACGATGTCGCCGATACGGTCCTCGCACAGCGCATCTCGCAGGTGCCGGGCGTCGGCGACGTCACGGTGAGCGGCGCTGACCAGCCGGCGGTGCGGGTGCAGCTCAACCCCGTGGCGCTGTCGAATGCGGGCATCGCCACCGACGACGTCCGGACCGCGATCATCAACGCCAACCCGCTGGGCCCCGTCGGCATCTTCAACGGCGAGCGCCAGAGCGAGACGCTGTCGCTGAACAAGCAGATGCGCACGGCGAAGGAATTCCGCGACATCATCATCAAGAGCTCGAACGGCAATTTCGTCCGGCTCTCCGACGTCGCCGACATCGAGGACTCCGTCCGCAACGCCCGCTCGATCGCCTGGTTCAACAAGCAGCCCGCCGTGCTGATCCAGATCACCAAGCAGGGCGATGCCAACGTCATCGACACCGTCGACCGGGTGAAGGCGCTGATCCCGGAGCTGAAGCAGTGGATTCCGGCCGGCGTCGATATCTCGACCCTGGTCGACCGCACCAGCACGATCCGCGCCAGCGTGCAAGACATGCAGTGGACGTTGTTTGCGACCGCCATCCTGGTGATGGTCGTTGTCTTCGTGTTCCTGCGAAGGCTGACCCCGACGATCGCGGCCGGCATCTCGGTGCCGCTGGCGCTGGCCGGCACCTGCGCCGGCATGTGGGTGGCGGGCTTCTCGATCGACAATCTGTCGCTGATGGCGCTCGCCATCTCGGTCGGCTTCGTGGTCGACGACGCCATCGTCATGATCGAGAACATGTATCGCAATCTCGAGCACGGCATGCGGCCGATGCAGGCGGCGCTCGAAGGAGCCAAGCAGATCGGCTTCACCGTGGTCTCGATCAGCCTGTCGCTGATTGCGGCGTTCACGCCGCTGATCTTCATGGACGGCATCGTCGGCCGCCTGTTGCGCGAATTCTCGCTGACGCTGACCTTCGCGATCCTCGTTTCGACGGTGGTGTCGCTCACCGTGACGCCGATGATCTGCGCCCATTACATCAAACAGACCACGTCCGGCTCGGCAACGCTGTTCGATCGCCTGATCGAGGGATCGCTGTCGCGCATCGTCGCCTTCTACGCCCGCAGCCTGCGCAACGTGCTGGAATATCCGTTGCTGACGTTGCTGGTGTTCTTTGCCACCATCGCGCTCACCGTGACGCTCTACATCAAGGTCCCCAAGGGCTATTTCCCGACCGACGATTCCGGCTTCGTGATCGGCGCGACGCGGGCCTCGGCCGACATCTCGTTCCAGTCGATGCTCGGCCTGCAGCAGCGGCTCGCCGACATCGTGATGCAGGATCCGGCCGTGGCCGGCATCGGTTCGACCGTCGGCAGCGGAGGCGGGCCGGGGGCTCCGACCTCCAACCGCGGCACCATGTTCATCAGCCTGAAACCGCCGGAGGAACGCGACCACGTCTCGACGCAGGTGGTGATCGACCGGCTGCGGCGGGCGCTGTACCCGGTGCCCGGCATCCGCCTCTTCATGTTCGCCGCCCAGGACGTGCGCGCCGGCGGGCGGCAGAGCGATTCCGACTACCAGTACACGCTGTCCTCGACCGATCTCGATTTGTTGCAGAAATGGGCGCCGATCGTCGCCAAGCGGATGGAGAGCGTCGAGGGCATCACCGACATCTCCAGCGACCGCGATCCAGGCGGACTTCAGCTGACCTTGTCGATCGACCGCCAGAAGGCCTCGGCGCTCGGCGTCCGCGTCCAGGACATCGACAACGCGCTGAACAACGCCTTCTCGCAGCGACAGATCTCGATCATCTACACCCAGCGCAACCAGTACATGACCGTGCTGGAGATCGACCCGAAATTCCAGGTCGATCCTTCCAACCTCGACCGCATCTATGTCGCGGGCTCTGGCGATGCGCAGGTGCCGCTGTCCGCCGTGGTGCGTGTGACGCGCGGGCTCGCCGCGCTCGCGGTCTATCATTCGCAGTCGTTCCCCTCGACCACGGTGTCGTTCAACCTGCTGCCCGATGTGCCGCTCCAGACCGCCACGCAAAACGTCCAGCGCGCCGTCGAAGAGCTGCACATGCCGGAAGGCATCCGCGGCAGCTTTGACGGCAATGCCGGCGATTTCGCCAGGACCAGCGGCCGCCAGCCGCTGCTGATCCTCGGCGCGCTGGTCGCGATGTATATCGTGCTCGGCGTGCTCTATGAGAGCCTGGCCCATCCGCTCACGATCATCTCGACGCTGCCGTCCGCCGGCCTCGGCGCGCTGCTCGCCTTGCAGGTCACCAACACGCCGCTGACCGTGATCGCCTTCGTCGGCATCATCCTCCTGATCGGCATCGTCAAGAAGAACGGCATCATGATGGTTGACTTCGCGCTCGACGCCGAGCGCCAGCGCGGCTTGTCGTCGGCGGAGGCGATCTTCGAGGCCTGCCAGGCGCGCTTCCGGCCCATCCTGATGACCACCATGGCGGCGCTGTTCGCCGGCATCCCGCTGGTGGTCGCGACCGGCCCCGGCACGGAACTGCGGCGTCCGCTCGGCATCACCATCATCGGCGGCTTGTTCGTCTCGCAGATCCTGACACTCTATACGACGCCCGTGATCTACCTCCTGATCGACCGCCTGCGGCGGCGATCCGAGCCGCGCCCGGTGGCCGCGCCGGCGGAATAGGTTGTTGAGGGCCTGCGCAAAGCGTATAGCGGCGACCATGTCGAACCCCACAGCCGCCGCGCCCGAACCGATCCCCGAATGTCCGCACTGCCAGAAGCCGATGCCGCTGTGCATCTGCGACAGCGTCACGCCGGTTAAGAATCGCCTTGGCCTCCTGATCCTCCAGCACCCGCAGGAGCAGGACAGGGCGCTCGGTACCGCGCGGCTGCTGGCGCAGCATTTTGAGGATGCCACGGTCCGCGTCGGCCTGTCCTGGCCGAGCCTGTCCAAGGCGCTGGGGCGGCCGATTGAGAACGCCTCGTACTGGGCCGTGCTCTATCTCGGCTCGGCGCGCGCGGCCGACCTCGAAGCCGAGGCCGAGATCGTCGCGCTCAACCGCAAGGGCGAGATCGCGGACAACCAGCGCGCGCTCCTCGGCAAGCTCGAAGGTGTCGTCCTGCTCGACGGCACCTGGAGCCAGGCCAAGGCGCTGTGGTGGCGCAATCCCTGGATGCTGAAATGCCAGCGCGTGATCCTCAATCCAAAGAACCCCTCGCGCTACGGGCGCCTGCGCAAGGAGCCACGCAAGGACGGGCTTTCGACCATCGAGGCGGCCGCGACGATCTTGGCCGGCCTGGAGCGGCGCCCGGATATCGGCGAGACCCTGAACGCCAGTTTTGAACGGATGCTGGCACGCTACCGCGAGGTCCAGACCGAAATGCCGGAACTGGCGCCCAAACCGGCGGTCAAGGACCGCCGGCGCGGTGTCCGGCGCAGCAAGCGGGCCTGACTTCGGCCGTCTTCATCCATACGGTTGATTGCTCCACGGCAGGCGGCCGGATAGAGACGATCGGCCGATAAGCCTGCTATCCTGTCGCAGCATCGGAATACCGTGAGGGGCAGTCGAATTCAGGCCGCGGCGAAGGAAATCCTGGCACAGGTGGCGCGGCCCGATCGGTGGGGCACGCTCGCGCTGATGGATATTTCGCTGCGCTACCGGCGCACCGTGATCGGCCCGCTCTGGATCACGCTGACCCTCGCGGCGACGATCGCGAGCGTCGGCACGGTCTATGCGGCCCTGTTCAAGCAGGACATCACCAGCTTTCTGCCGACCTTCGCCATCGGCCTGATCGTCTGGACGCTGATCGCAACGACGCTCCAGGAGGGCTCCAGCATCTTCGTGGCCTCCGCCCACCTGATCAAGGCCGTGCCGGCGCCGCTGGTCGTGCACGTGCTCCAGATGATCGCGCGCAACGTCCTCATCTTCGCGCATCATCTGGTGATTGTGTTGCTGCTCTACATCGTGATGCCATGGCCGCTGCGTGCGAACATGCTGCTCGCGGTGCCGGGCTTTGCGATTCTGCTCGCCGTTCTCTTGGGCGGCTCGGTCGTGCTCGGCATGCTCTGCGCGCGCTTTCGCGACATCGGTTCGGCGATCGTCAGCGGCCTGCAATTCGTCTTCTTCCTGACGCCGATCATCTGGACCGAGGACACCGTGCGCGGCACCGCGTTCCATTGGCTGATCCGCGCCAATCCGTTCGCGACGCTGCTCGATCTCGTGCGCAGGCCGCTGCTGTCGCAGCCGACCGATCCGGAGCAGTGGCTGCTCGGGGTCATCTATGCAGCCGCAGTGGCCGTGATCGGTCTCGGCTGCTACGCAAGATACCGCCATCGCGTGGCGTATTGGCTGTGAGGTGCGCATGAGCCTTGCGGCCCACATCGTGCTCCGCAACGTCGCGGTGAGCTTTCCCGTGTTGTCGTTTCGCGACCGCTCGCTGCGCAGCCGGTTCGTCAGCGCGGTGACGCTGCGAAGAACAGCGGCAGTGCCGCACATCGTCACGGCGCTGAACGACGTCAGCCTCGACATCCGCGCCGGCGATCGCCTCGCCATCGTCGGCGCCAACGGCGCCGGAAAGACCACGCTGCTGCGGGTCCTCGCGGGCATCTATCACCCGACCGCGGGCAGCGTGGACGTTAACGGCCGCTGCCTGTCGCTGTTCGATCTCTCGGCCGGCTTCGACGAGGAGGCGACCGGCTACGAGAACATCATCCGGCGCGGGCTCGTGATCGGCGCGCGGCGCGCCGAGATTGATGCGCGGCGCGCGGAGATCGCCGAGTTCACCGAGCTCGGCGACCGGCTCGACCTGCCGCTGCGCACCTATTCCAGCGGCATGATGCTGCGTTTGATCTTTGCGGTCGCCACGGCCGTCGAGGGCGAGATCGTGCTGCTCGATGAATGGATCGGCGTCGGCGATCAGCAATTCCGTAAGAAGGCGCGGCAGCGGCTGGACGAGATCGTCGCCCGCGCCGGCATCCTGGTGCTGGCCTCGCACGACGTCGATCTCATCAAGAGCACCTGCAACCGCGCGATCCTGCTGGAGGAGGGGCGGATCACGGCTGCCGGCTCGATCGACGAAATTCTCAGCCGATATCTCGGCGGCGCGAAGGCGTAACCATCCGCTCGGGGTTGCCTAAACCCTTGATCCCCTATATTGCTCCGCCCTCGTTGGGGCCACGTGGCGGAGTGGTTACGCGCCGGTCTGCAAAACCGTTTACTCGGGTTCGAGTCCCGACGTGGCCTCCATCACAAGCTCCTGATATCTCAGCACATATTTGATTGCCGATGCGGGTTCCATGGCATGCGCGCGGGCGACGCCTGCTGGCCGCGCACACCGGGTTTGCCCGGGGCTTGGCGGAAACCAGCGATTCAGGCCCGATGGCATAGACTTCGCATCTGCGAAGCGATGCATGTCCCATCAACGAGCGCTGGAGAGCACGTGGGCGAAATCGTCCGATTGATCCCGAAATCCGAGCTGGAGCGGGCTCGCCTCATCGCCGAGGCGCGCGCGATCTATGACAGCATCTTTCCGCCGGCCACATCCGATCGGGTGCCGCAGGACGGCGAGGAGCGCGGCAAGAGCTGATCGCGGCCGCGCCGGTCCGGCGCAGGACCGACAGCAAAACGCCCGCGGGAGCGGACGCATCGGTTGGCGTCGAAAGTAGTCTCAGCAGGCCGCGTACCAGCCGTCCGGGAACGGCAGGAGGGGCCAGGCGCCCTCATTGTCATTGGCGGCTTTCGGCGTTGCGGCGTACGACCACGAGCGGGGCACGAATTCCTCCTCCGGCACGGGCGCGAAATCTTCGTTGATCATGGCGTCCCGGACAATATCCAGCAGCAAGTTGAATTCGGCTTCGCTCATCACACCCTCGCAGAACGCGGATGGCGCAATGTCGCAAAGCCGGTTTGTTACCTGATTGAGCCGATCGATCGCATTTTAACGATCGCCCGGTCGGGACCGGTTTGGTTAGCGATTTGTAAAAATCCCCGCGGGAACTCTAGGTTCCGACCGGGCGATCTAAGTGTGAAAGAGATCACATCTCCCGGGATTTATTCCTCCTACCTCTTTGCACACACCGACCAACGCAGGTCGGGCGGGCAGGGCAGACAGGAGACTGGTCATGAAGGCGAGGTTCTTGCGGTTTGCGGGTGTGAGAAGCCGGGCGCGCCGCGCCTCGACGGTCGGGCTGTTCCTGACGATGTTCGCCACCGCCGCGAGTGCGCAACAGGGCACCCCGGAGCAACGCCGGGCTTGCACCCCCGACGTCTACCGGCTCTGCGCCGGCGAGATTCCCAATGTCCGCGCCATCACGGCGTGCCTGCGCCGTAACAGGTCAAGCTTGAGCGAGGCTTGCCGCACGGTGTTCGATCAGGCCGGCGGCTGACATAGCGGGCCTGTGGATTTGTGCGCAGCAAGTGGCCCGCGCGGGCTCGCGAATCCGGCATGGTGGGCCTGTGAATATGCTGCGGAAAGGCTGTGAAGTGCTGTGGATTCCGACGGCAGATGTGTCGGATCAGCGTCGTATCTCCATCAGCATGCGTCATATCTCTGTCAAATAACTTGATCATATGATTCGCGATCGCGCGGATCGCTGCGTCATTCCAAACGATTTGGTTCCCCCGAATTCGGAATTGCGCGCCGTGAGCGCGACCAGTTTTTGTGCAGCCCGCTGCCCAAATCGCAGGCCCCCTCCGTCCAATTTATTGTACGCCCGCGGACAAGCTTTTCAGCTCGCCCTCCACCTAGGCTTCCTCCCGAGATCTGGAACATGGCCGGTGCCATGACAATTCGAAGGAGCGGGACGATGGAGACACGGGTATTGCCCAAGACGCGTCGGATGTCGCGGGGGATGTCGCGCGCGTTGCCATGGCACAAGGTCGCGCTCGGCGCGGCCATCGCTGTCGGCCTCGTCGCCGCCGCACCGCTGAGCGCGCAGGCCGCAGCGCCCGCCGCTTGCGCCGCGCTCCAGGACAAATATCCGGACTGGAAGGGCAAGACGCTCGTCAACGCCATTAACCCGCACACGCCGGGCTATGAGACGATCGACCCGAAGGATCCCAGCAAATATATCGGCTTCGACATCGACCTCGGCGAAGCCATCGGCGAATGCCTCGGCTTCAAGCTGACCTACAAGCCGGTGACGTTCGCAGCGCTCCTGACCACGCTCGCCGCAGGCCAGGCCGACATCGTGATCTCCGACATCTACGCCACCAAAGAGCGCGCCAAGGCCGCCGACTTCATCACCTATTCGAAAGTGTTCGACGGCGTGCTGGTTGCCAAGGGCAATCCGAAGGGCATCAACGGCATCAACATGTCGATGTGTGGTGCTGCTGCCGCCGAAAACACCGGCTATGTCGAAGTGCCCCTGATCCAGGCCCTGATGCCCGAGTGCAAGAAGGCCGGCAAGCCCGAGCCGACCGTGCAGCTCTATGACAACAACGCGAACTGCATCCAGGCGATCCTCGCCGGCCGCGCCGACACCTATGTCAACGACGTCAACACCGTCGACAGCGCCGTCAAAGCCTATCCGGACAAGCTTGAGAAGGCGATCGCGGTGACGATCCCGTACTCGGTCGGCATCGCCGTGCCCAAGGACAAACCGAAATTCCGTGACGCCGTGATGGCCGCGCTGATCGAGGTGCAGAAGGCCGGCACGCACATGGAGCTGCTGAAGAAGCATGGGCTCGATGTGGGCAACTTCAAGGAGCCGGACATTCTGACGGCCGACTAATGTCGCTGTTCCTCCACTACCTGAGCATGCCGTATCTGCTCGAGGGCATCGAGCTCACCCTTGAGGTGACTGCCCTCGGACTCGGCGGCGGATTGATCCTCGGATTGATCCTCGCCGGCATGCAGCTCTCGCGCTTCTGGCTGCTGGCGGCGATCGCCAGGGCCTACACCGTGATCTTCCGCGGCACGCCGCTGATCCTGCAGATGGTGTTCGCCTACGACGCGCTGCCGCATATCGGCATCAAGTTGCCGGCGGTGCTGGCCGCCGGCCTCGCGCTGGCCTGCAACGAGGCGCCGTTCATCGCGGAGATGCTCCGCGCCGGCGTGCTCGGCGTCGATCGCGGGCAGGTGACGGCCGGCCAGGCGCTCGGGATGACGCCGCGCATCCTGATGTGGCGGGTGATCGCGCCGCAGGCGATCCGCACCATGATTCCTGCGTTTGGCAACGAGGCCGTCAGCGCGCTGAAGAACTCCTCGCTGGCGTCCGTCGTCGCGGTCCAGGAGTTGACGCTGCGCTCGACCCAGCTGGCGTCCTCGACCTTCGATTTCTTCTCGATCTTCTTCGCCTCGGGCCTGCTGTATCTCGTGCTGACCTTCGCCATCAGCGTCATCCAGCTGTTCGTCGAATGGCTGCTCGATCTCGACCGTGCGAAGGGTCGCCAGCGCAAGCTCGCCGATTATTTGCCGTGGCGCCGGGTCGACCTCAGCACCAGGCTCGAACTCGCAGATACGACCGTCGCCGATCCCGAGCCTGTGCAGACGGAGCCTGCCGACACCCCGCCGCTCGCGCTGACCCGTGAGGCGCGCGCCCGGCGCACTGCCACGATCGCGCGCAACAACATCGCGGTCGAGACCAGGGATCTCACCAAGAGCTACGGCGCGCAGAAGGTGCTTGGCGGCCTCGATCTCACCGTCCGCGTCGGCGAAGTCGTCGCGCTGCTCGGGCCCAGCGGCTCCGGCAAGAGCACGCTGCTCCGCTGCATCAACCATCTCGAAAGCTGGGACGGAGGCACGGTGCGCGTCGGCGGCCGCCGCCTCGGTTTTGATGACAACGGCAAGCTGCTGTCACCACGGGCGATCGCCAACGAGCGGGCGACCGTCGGCGTCGGCATGGTGTTCCAGCAGTTCAATCTGTTCGCCCATCTGTCGGCGAAGGAGAACATCGCCGGCCCCTTGCGCTGGGTCCACGGCATGACCCGCATCGATGCCGATCGCCGCGCCACCGAGCTGCTCGACCGCGTCGGGCTCTCGCATCGCGCCGACGCGCTGCCGCGTCATCTCTCCGGCGGTCAGCAGCAGCGGGTCGCCATTGCCCGCGCACTCGCGCCCAATCCGAGCGTGCTGCTGCTGGACGAGCCGACATCCGCGCTCGACCCTGAATTGGTCAACGAGGTGCTGGAGGTGATCCGCCGCCTCGCCATCGACGACGGCCTCACCATGATCATCTCGACCCACCAGATCCGCTTCGCCGACGAGGTCGCCGACCGCGTCGCGTTCCTGAGCGGCGGCGCGATCATCGAGGAGGGGCCCGCGCACGAGGTGCTCTCCAATCCCCGCAATCCGCTGACCGCGCGTTTCCTCAGTGTGATGGAAGCCGACAAGACGCCGGAGGCGGTGCGATGAGCGCCGCATCCGCAAGGTTCAAGACTCCCGAAGAGGCCATCTCATGAAGCATGTCACGCTGCCGGTTTCGCCGAAGACCGTTCATTGGGGCTATTTCTCCAAAATCGTCGCGCCGGCCCTGACGCTGCGCTCCGGCGATCGCGCCACCATCGAGACGCTGACCCATCACGCCAACGACGATTACGAGCGCATGATATCAGGCGATCCTGGCGCCGAAAGCGTGTTCCAGTGGACCCGCGAGCACAAGGCGGTCGCGCGCCGCGGCTCGGGTCCGACCGAAGGCCCGTTCATCCGCGGCGCAGGCGAGGGGATCGGTGTGCATCTCCTCACCGGTCCCGTCGCGATCGAAGGCGCCGAGCCCGGCGATATTCTGGAGGTGCGCATTCTCGATATCCGGCCGCGGCCGAGTTGCAGCGCCTGCCACGCCGGACGCTGCTTCGGCTCCAACGTCGCGGCGAACTGGGGCTTTCACTATCACGATCTGATCGAGGACCCGAAGCCGCGCGAGGTCGTCACCATCTTCGAGCTCGACACCTCGGGCGAGCCTTATGCGAAGGCGGTCTACAACTACGTCTGGACGCCGCAGACCGACCCCGACGGAATCGTGCATCCGACCATCGACTATCCCGGCGTCCGCGTCGATCACGCCACGGTCAAGAAGCGCGAGAACATTCTCTCCAGCGTGAAGGTGCCGGCGCGGTTGCATTTCGGCACCATGGGCCTCGCGCCGTCGGAAGCCGATTTCGTCAGCTCGATCCCGCCGAGCTACACCGGCGGCAACATCGACGACTGGCGCATCGGCAAGGGCGCGCGGATGTTCTATCCGGTCGCAGTCCCCGGCGCCTATTTCTCGGTCGGCGATCCCCATGCCGCCCAAGGCGACAGCGAGCTCGGCGGCACCGCGATCGAGACGTCGCTCACCGGCGATTTCGAATTCATCCTGCACAAGAAGGCCGATCTCGCCGGCACCCATCTCGAAGGCCTCGACCATCCCATGCTGGAGACCGATCACGCCTGGTCGTTCTACGGCTTCACCTATCCGAACTATCTCGCCGCACTCGGGGCCGAGGCGCAAACCGAGATTGCCAATCATTCGAGCCTCGACCGTGCGATGCGCGATGCGTTCCGCAAGCTGCGCCGGTTCCTGATGACCGTGCATGGCCTGAGTGAGGACGAAGCGATCTCGCTGCTGTCGGTCGGCGCCGATTTCGGCGTCACCCAGGTGGTCGACGCCAATTGGGGCGTCCACGGCACGATCCGCAAGAACATCTTTCGCTGCGACTAATGCATTGAGGCATATTCCGTTTTCGGGGTGAGGGCGTGAACAGGGAAGGTCATCTGCGGCCCGTCGCTGCGACGGATGAGCGCGTTCGTCTGGCACAGAGGTTGCTTCGATCGACCGCAATCTGGGTCGATCCGATGAGCTTCCGTCCCTTCACGAGCGAGTCCTACGCGCAAGACGATCGCCCGGAAGCCTGGCGGGACGTGCTGGCCGCGGTCGGCCTGCAACCGGCAACCGCCCATTCCTTCTATGACGGCCACGCGACCGCGTCGCATCGTCACGCCGTGGGTGTTGCGCTGACGCGGATGGCCGCGGGGGCGCAGAGCGTCGGCCCCCTCCCGCAAGCCAACGAAGACCTACCGATCGCGCTGATGCCGCTCGAGGACGGCATGGTGCTGAAAAGCGCAGGCGGTCATCGCATTGTTCCCGTCGGCCATCTAGTTCTGCTGCCGCGGAGCGGCGACTGGAGCATCGTGTTCCAGCGCGACATGCGTGCGATCGTGCTGTCGGTGACCACGAGCGCGCTGCACGGCCGCCTCTCGGGCAAGCCGCGGCTCGGCGAGCCCCGCGTTGTCCCGCCGAACGGCTTTGCCGATGTGTTCGCGCGGCTGCTGGACGCGACAGCGCGCACGCTCGACAATTTGAGCGATGCCGAATGGAATGCGGTCGCGCAATCGCTCGTCGATCTGCTCCTGACGCTTGCGCATCAGCTGGCGGCTTCGACATCCGATGCAGGATCGAGCGCGACGCAGGCCGCACTCCTGCACCGGATCTGCCAGACCATCGAACGCCGTCTCGATGATCCCGATCTGGTGCCGGCGCGCGTCGCGCAGGCCGAGGGGATTTCCGAGCGTTACTTGCAAAAACTGTTCGAGACGGTCGGCGACAATTTTACCCATTACGTCCGCGAGCGCAGGCTCCAGCGCGCCTGGGCCGATCTGTCCAATCCGGTTGAAGCGCATCGCTCGATCTCGGAAATCGCCTATGCCTATGGCTTTGGCGATTCCGCGCATTTCAGCCGCGCCTTCCGCCATCGCTTCGGCCTGCCGCCGCGCGAGTTTCGTCAGCAGGAGGCAGAGCGCGCGACGTTGCAGCACGGCGTCGCCGGCCAACGCGGCTGGCCGCAGGAAGCGCTGGCGCAGCTGCGCACGCATCAGAGCGTGGAGGCCCGCAGCAACGTTTCCCGCAGCGACGCCGAAGAACCGAGAGCCGCCGGGCGCAGGCATCATCACCTCCCGGTCGAGGCCAGCCGCATTCATTGGGGCTATTTCAGCCGCTCATTGTCACCGCAGATCGAGATCACCTCCGGCGACACCATCACCATCGAGACGCTGACCCAGCACGCCTCCGACGCCCCCGACATGATGATCGCCGGCGATGCCGGCGCCGAAAGCGTGTTCGGCTGGACGCGAGAGAAGAAGAACGTCGATCGCCGCGGCGCCGGGCCAATGGACGCCAGCGTATTCGGCCGCGGCGCGGGCGAGGGGTTTGGCGTGCACATCTGCACGGGGCCGGTGGCGGTGAAGGACGCCCAGCCGGGCGACGTGCTGGAAGTGCGCATCCTCGACATCGTGCCGCGCGCAAGCCGCAGTCCGAACCATGCGGGACGCGTGTTCGGCTCCTCGGTCGCAGCGTGGTGGGGCTATCATTACAACGAGTTTCTCGGCGGTCCCAAGCCGCGCGAAATCGTCACCATCTACGAGATTTTTGACGATCCCGAGGAGCCCCACGCCCGCGCACTCTATTCCTATCGCTGGGAGCCGCAGACCGATCCGTTCGGCGTTGTGCACGCGACCTACGACTATCCCGGCGTCCCCGTTGCGCCTGCCACCGTCAAGCGCCGGCACGCCGTGCTCGACGGCATCCGCATTCCCTTGCGTCCGCATTTCGGTGTGATCGCGGTGGCGCCACGCGAGGTCGATTTCGTCGATTCCGTGCCGCCGTCCTATTTCGGCGGCAATCTCGACAATTGGCGGCTGGGGAAGGGGGCCACCGTCTATCTTCCGGTCTCCGTGCCCGGCGCGCTGCTGTCGGTCGGCGATTCCCACGCCACCCAGGGCGACGGCGAGCTCAGCGGCACCGCCATCGAATGCTCGATGACCGGCACGTTCGAGGTCATCCTGCACAAGAAGGCTGACCTCGCCGGCCAGGCCTTCGCCGATCTCTCTTATCCCCTGATCGAGACCGAGACCGACTGGGTGCTGACTGGTTTCAGCCATCCGAACTATCTCGCCGAGTTCGGCGCACAGGGCCAGAGCGAGGTCTACGCAAAGTCCTCGCTCGACCTCGCCATGAAGGATGCGTTCCGCAAGATGCGGCGCTTCCTCATGAACGTGAAGGGTCTCAGCGAGGACGAGGCGATTGCGCTGATGTCGGCCGCGGTCGATTTCGGCGTCACCCAGGTCGTCGACGGCAATTGGGGTGTGCACGCCATCCTCAGCAAGCGCCTGTTTCAGGACGCGACTTAACAAGGACAGTTTTCGTGAAATTCCACATGATCAGCGGCGGACCAAAGCCGGTCGCGCCCTTCAGCCACGCCGTCGAGACCGATGGCTTTGTCTTCGTCACCGGCCAGATGCCGGATACGCCCGAGAAGCCAGGCGTATTGCCCGACGGCATCGTCGCACAGACGCGAGCCGTGATGGAGAATTTGAAGGTGGTTCTGGCCGGTCTCGATCTCGGCCTCGAGCATGTCGTAATGACGCGCATCTATCTGACGCGCTTCAAGGAAGACTACGCCGCGATGAACGTGACCTACCGCAGCTTCTTCCCGCCGGACCGCCTGCCGGCCCGCACCTGCGTCGGCGTCACCGGGCTCGCATATGATGCTCTGATCGAGATTGATCTGGTCTGTCGGCGGCCGTGAGGCGATGTGTTACTTCGTAGGGTGGATTAGCGAAGCGTAATCCACCACCTTTGGTTCAGCGGAGATGGAAGCGGTGGATTACGCCTTCGGCTAATCCACCCTACGACCTCTTGTGTTGCCCGACGGGCAAAACACACAAGGACCGGGTCAATCCACGCGCGCCAAAATATACCACTTTACCGAAATTCGGCTTTAGCGTATTCGTGCACCACCTCATCCCAGTCAGAGGGGCGTATCGCGATCGTCACGAAACGCGGGATGAGCCGTGGTGGACGCAGGCCACACCAGTGCGACAGGTTCGCAGGGCGGGCAACCGTGAGCGAAAACCGTCACGCACACGACCGGTGTGATCCGCGTACGGCAAAACCGTGTCGTCCTGGCGCCCGGGGTCTGTGCGCCAAGTCTTGCAGTGATGTGGCGGCCCGACCGGGTCCGCGCATCAGTCATCGGCAAGGCGACGGGGGCAATAGTGCAACGCTCCCCGGGGAGAGCTCGGCATAAGCCGTCAAACCACTGCGCAGGGAAGGCCGGATGTTTGGCTTCACCTGTATGCCGCTGTGCAGCTCTTCGTAGCGCAACCTTCGCACAGTGGACCGTGGGTGCCGGCCGGCACCCGGCCTTCCCTGCGCCCTCTGACAAGAGGGTGTCGAGATGAAGCAAAGCTCGGGCGAGAAAAGCCGCGAGAATGCGAAGGCGTGTCTGCAAATCGAGATGCGAATGAGGCGAGCGTGCAAGGGCCGTTTTGCTCCGTCATTGCGAGCGAAGCGAAGCAATCCAGAGTCTTTCCGCGGAGAAATTCTGGATTGCTTCGTCGCAAGAGCTCCTCGCAATGACGAGAGAGAGCAACGCGTCAGCTCTCCGTGCCCTGTTCCGGCCGCAGAGGACTTTTCCGTAAAATTGCAACCCGCGCGTGCAAGAAGTCTTGATCGGCGGTGATCTAGGAATGATCCACCGCCTTGAACGCGGCCCCAGGCGACAGCGACTAACCGATAGAGTGCACAAGGATCAGTGGAACGTGATCGCACCCCGTCTTCCTAAAGCACCAAAATGGTGCTTTAGTGCTTTCCATGAGCCAATCGCCCCGAAACGCGCCGTCCGCGCTGCGTTACAGGCTTGCCCCTGACCCGGCCGCCAAGGCCGCCATGGAGGCGACGTTCAGGGCCTATGACCGCATGATGGAGATCCTCGACGAGGTCGCGCGGAGCCACAATGTGGGCTCCAACGTCGTGCTGCTGCATGCCCATGCCTATGAGCCGATCCGGAAAGAAACCGCGCTGCCCTCGCGTCTGGTGACGCTGGGCCTGCGCGACCGTGCCGATTATCGCGCCGCCCAAGGCCGCCGCCTGCCGCTCGACGACAAGCTCGCCAAGATCAAGGGCCCCGCCACCATTTCGATTTCCACCGTGCAAGGGCGCTTCAGCGTGCCCTTCGACTATGCCGGCTATGCCGAGGGCTGGGGGCAGAGCGTGCCCGCGCACCTCATCCGCACCGACGACGGCTTTGAAGTTCACTACGGCGTCACGCCGAACAGCCTGCCAGAGGAGGAGAATGCCATGGATACCATTGCTGCCGCCCCCGAGAACTTCCTGTCCCGGGTCGGGCGCCTGATCGCCGGGATCGCTTATGACGCGATCGAGCAGGCGGAAGGCAAGAACAAGCTTGGGGTGGTCGGACAGGCCATCCGCGAGATCGAGCGCGCCGAGAGCGAGGCGCGCGATGCGCTCGCATCGGCGCGGGCCGAGGAATACCGCCTCAACGCGCGCCGCACCGAGATCGAGCGCGAGATGACCGATCTCGCGCCCAAGATCGAGGGTGCGATCACTGACGGCCGCGACGATCTCGCCCGCGCCGGCATCGCGCGGCAGATGGATCTGGAGGCGCAGTTCGAGGTGCTCTCCCGCGCCATCGACGAGAACAATGAGAAGATCGAGCAATGCGTCACCTCGCTGCGCGCGGTGCTGTCGGCGCTCCAGGATGCCGAGCAGCGCCGCGCCGATCTCGCAAAGAGCGAGGCGGCTGCAAGCCACCAGGCCTCGACATCGCCCCGGAAGCAGGGCGGCACGTCGGCCGCAGCAAAGGCGCTGCGTGCGGGCAGGGCGGTGGCGCGCGCCACCGGCGTTCCGGCCCCGATCCCGTTTTCAAGCGACATCGACGAGCTCAGCACGTTGCATCGCGACAAGGAGATTGCAGCGAGGCTGGCGCGGTTGAAGTCGCGCTCCTGAGTGATGTGTCATGAGCGCTCTGCTCGAACACGTGATGTCGCCGGAGGTCAGGCCGTTCGCGATTGCGGCGGCCATGATCGTCATCGTCGGCTCGCTCGAAGTGATCTCGATGCTGATCGGGGCCTCGCTGAGCGAGATGCTCGGCACCAGCATCGATTTCAGTCATCCCAGCGACAACGGGGTGATCAACGCCATCTCCTGGATCAATGTCGGCGGTGTGCCGCTGCTGATCTTCCTGTTGCTGGTGCTCGGCGCCTTCTCGATCACCGGCTTCCTGATCCAGGACGTCGCGCGGATGGTCGCCGGCCCCTTGCCGGCAACAATCGCCTCGATCGGGGCTGTCGCTGTGTCGGTTCCGCTGGTTCGCGCCGCCAGTGGCGCCATCGCGCGGATCATCCCCAAGGATGAAAGCTACGCTGTCGGCCTCGGCGATCTCGTTGGTCGCGTCGGCGAAGTCGTCATCGGTCCCCTCGACCAGGGGCCGCCCGGCCGCGTCAGCGTCGCCGATATCCACGGCAACCGCCATTTCGTCTGGGCGGTCGCCGCACCGTCCTCATCGCCTTTGCCGCAGGGAACCCTGGTCCTGCTGGTCGATCGCGCCGGCACCCGCTTCGTCGCGGTGAAGGCCGACGATGAACTCAAACCGTCCAAGCCGACTCTAAGCAGCTAGCAAGTCATTCATTGGAGAAAGTCATGTTCGACATCGCAGTCCCGGCCATGATCGGCGTCGCGCTGATCGTCGTTTTGGGCATCGTCTTCACCATCCTCTATAAGCGCGCCACCCGCGACGAGGCCTTCGTGCGCACCGGCCTCGGCGGCAAGAAGGTCGTGCTCGACGGCGGCGCTATGATCCTGCCGATCTTCCACTCCTACGCCAGCGTCAATCTGAAGACGCTGCGGCTCACGGTCGAGCGCAAGGAGCGGGAATCCCTCATCACCAAGGACCGCCTGCGCGTCGACATCGTCGCCGAATTCTACGTGCGCGTCCGCCCCGACGATGAAAGCATTGCGCTCGCGAGCCAGACGCTGGGCGCGCTGACGAATGACGCCGAAGCCCTGCGCAACCAGGTCGAAGCGAAATTCGTCGACGGCCTGCGCTCAGTGGCGGCGACCATGAGTATCCTCGAGCTTCAGGAGAAGCGCTCCGACTTCGTCAAGCACGTGCAGGCGACGGTCGAGTCCGACGTGAAATCGAACGGGCTCGAGTTGGAGTCGGTGTCGCTGACCAAGCTCGACCAGACCGACGTCAAATTCTTCAATCCCGAGAATTTCTTCGACGCCGAAGGTCTGACCCAGCTGAAGACCGTCACCGAAACCCGCCGCCGCGACCGCAACTCGATCGTGCGCGACAATGAGGTGGCGATTGCGCAGAAGGACCTCGAGGCACGGCAGCAGACGCTGACGATCGAACGCACCAAGAAGGAGGCCGAACTCTCCCAGGAGCGCGACATCGCCAACAAGACCGCGAGCACGCGGGCCGAGGTGGCGACTGCGACCCAGACCGCGCGCCTGACCGAGGAGAACGCCCGCATCGACACGGACAGGGCGGTCGCCGAGAAGGAGGCGGGCGCCAAGCAGGTCAAGGAAACCGCCGTCATCGAGTCGGACCTGGCGATCAACAAGCGCAAGACCGACGCCCAGCGCGAGATCCAGATCGCGACGCAGGAGAACGAGATCCAGATCGCGTCCAAGAGCAAGCAGACCTCGGAAGCCGTCGCTGAGGCCAAGACCGCCGAAGCGATCGCGGTCTCCGCGGAGGAAAAGGTCGTGACCGCGCGCGCCGTCGAGGTCGCCGACCGTGCCCGTCTCACTCAGGTGCTGGCCGCGCGCACCGAGGCTGAACGCAAATCGACCGAGCTGATCGTCGCGGCCGAAGCCGAGAAGAAGGCCTCGCTCGATCGCGCCGAGGCCGTCAAGACGCTGGCCACGGCGGAAGCCGAATCCAACAAGATCAAAGCGGTCGGCGTCAGGAACATCGGCGAGGCCGAAGCCGCAATCATCACGCTCAAGAACGAGGCGCAGAACAAGCTCGGCGCCAACGTCATCGATTTCGAGATCGCCAAGAAGCGGATCGAGACCATGCCCTCGGCGCTGGCCGAGATGGTCAGGCCGATCGGAAACCTCAAGGACGTCCGAATCCTCCACACCGGCGGCGCGTTCGGCGGCAACGGCACAGGCAGCGGTAATGTCGGCTTCGGCGAAGGTCTCGCCGGCGAGCTCCTCAAGGTGCACGCACTACGTCCGATGATCGACGAGATCCTGCGCCAGAGTGGATTTGCGCCCGGCGACGATCCGGTGAAGGCGCTGATGGGCGCCGTGACGGGAAAGAGCAACGGTGCCGCGGTGCCTGCGGCGGCACCTGCGCCGGAGACAAACTCCGCCGATCTATGAATGCCGGTTCATTGCTGCGGAGAATTCGAATCGCTATGAACTGGCCTGTTGCGCGTCTCGCGTCGCGCAACAGGCCGGAGTGCGGATCGATGGAGTGTTGAACTTCTCGATCTGGCTCCGGACGAATTCTTCAACGCAACGCCATGTGTTGCCGCGGCGCCTGCGCCGATCGACGCTAGGTGCTGCGTGCCTGTTTCGATCGGGAGATTTTCAAATGAAGTATTTTCTGTCTGGACTGCTCGCGATCGGACTTGCGATTGCTGCCGCGCCGTCGTTCGCGGCTGACGCCCGCAACGTCACCGTTGTCAACGAGACCGGCTATGCCATCAAGTTCCTGGGCTTCAACGCGCCGGACGATGGCCTCGACGAATGGGACAACGAGCTCGACAAGGTTTTGCAGAACCAGGCGAGCACCTATGTCGAGTTCGACGAGGACGACGAGGGCTGCGTCTGGAACATCCGCGTCGACTGGCAGAACTATGACGAGTCCGTGCTCTGGAAGAACGTCAATCTCTGCAAGATGACCGCGCTTCGGCTGCGCTACGACCCCGGCACCAAGACCACGTCCTTCACCGCCGAATAGATGCCGGCCCATGACCGGAGGAGGGGCCGCCAAGAACTCCAGGAAGGCCCTTCCTCAGATGCGTTGCGGACGATGGCGAATTCGTCCTTTGCAAGCGCAACCGGCTTTGTTATACGCAGCCGCGCGCGAACGAACGGTTCGCCTTTTCCTCGGTAGCTCAGCGGTAGAGCATCCGACTGTTAATCGGATGGTCGCTGGTTCGAATCCAGCCCGGGGAGCCAAATTCCGCTTGAAATTCAATGACTTGAGGTCGTGCCCTGATGTGGCGCGCGATGTCGCTCGATCAGACTCTCAATTCCTTCCTGCCCAATCCAGCCCAGAATCGCGTTCAAGCAGATGTGTATGCAGGCGGCGTCGCCACAGCGCGGGCGGCAACAAATCGACTTAATTCAAATCGAGCTTCGCCAGCGCCGGATTATTACGGAGCTGATTCCCATGCCCGACATCCAGATCGACCGTGCCCAACTGGCTCCCTCGATTCTGCCGGCCGACATTCCCGAGCTCAGCGACGATCAATGCCTCGCCTGCCTCAAGCGTGCGGTCGAGACACCCGATTCGGCACGGCTGGACGAGGTCGCAGCCCTGATCGGCCGCCTTGCGGTGACGATCGAATAGTCCATCCGACCCCTGATGCGGCGAGTTGCGGATTCGCTGGCCGGCGAAGGCCAACGGCCATGTTGCGTTTTCGCCGGGCATGTTCCAAAGATGCCGCCAATTCATCTCAGCGGCATCGTCCGCATTGCAGGGTCCGCAAATGTCCGGTTTCTCGACCGCGCGCCTCAAAATGGTCGATGGCCAGGTGCGCACCAATGACGTCACCGACCGCCGTATTCTCGACGCCATGCTCACGGTTCCGCGCGAGGCCTTCGTGCCCGCGGCCAAGCAGGCCCTGGCCTATCTCGACCTCGACCTCGATGTGAGCGAGGGCGGCACCAAGCGCTTCCTGATCAAGCCGCAGCTGACCGGCAAGCTGCTCCAGGCCGCCGAAATCGGCGAGGGCGACAACGTGCTGGTGGTCGGTTGCGCCACGGGCTATCTCGCCGCGCTGACGGCCAAGCTGGCCAAACAGGTCACTGCGACCGAGTGCGATTCGGCTCTGGCCGCAAAGTCCAAGGATGCTTGTGCCAGCCTTGGGCTCACCAACGTCACTTGCAAGGCCGCAGCCTGCACCGAGGGTGATCCTTCCGCCGCTCCCTATGACGTAATCATCCTCAATGGCGCCACCGAGGTGACGCCAGAGGGGCTGCTCGGGCAGCTTAGGGATGGCGGGCGACTGGTGGGGGTCTCTGCCGAATCCAAGCCGCCGCGGGCCATGATCGTGACCCGTACCCACGGCGAATTCGGCCATCGGACGCTGTTCGATGCCGCAGCCCCGGTCCTTCCCGGGCTGGAACGGGCCGCTGCCTTCGTCTTCTGACGGCCCAAACCCCGTTAAAATCCCGTTCTGAATCAGAAGTGTGGCCGGGATGCTGCACGTGAAGAGTTTCCACCGAGAACTACCCTTAGGTAGTTCCGTCGCGCTCGTCCGCGTCCTATGTTGCGGAGGGGCAACGACTCCACTCGGATACGGTAACCAGGCTCGCGGGCACGAGCTTGGCGTTAGAATGAACGGAATTTTTGGGATGCATGGGGTGAAGCTCTTCACCGGAGCTGCTGTTTCGGTCCTGTTGCTGGCGCTTGCAGGGCCGACGCCTGCCTTGGCGGATACGATCGAGGCGGCGCTGGTGCGCGCCTATCAGAACAATCCGCAGCTCAACGCACAGCGCGCTCAGGTGCGCTCGACTGACGAGAACGTGCCGCAGGCCCTGTCCGGCTACCGGCCCAAGGTCAATATGAGCCTCAGCTCCGGGTCTCAATATCAGGATATCCAACAGGCCCAGAAGGGCTTGCCGATCCATAGCGACCCGCCGCTCAACCCCAACAGCGCCAGCCTGACCATCAACCAGACGCTCTACAACGGCAATCAGACCGCCAACCGGACGCGTGTGGCGGAGAGCCAGGTCTCGGGGTCCCGCGAGGCGTTGCGTGTACTAGAGCAGACGGTGCTGCTGCAGGCTGCCACGAGCTACATGGACTATCTGCGTGATGCGGCAACACTCGAAGTTCAGCGCAGCAACGTGCGCGTGCTCGAGCAGACGCTCAAGCAAACGCGCGATCGCTTCAACGTCGGCGAGGTCACGCGCACGGACGTGGCGCAATCCGAAGCGCAGCTGGCTGCCGGCAGGACCCAGGCCCTGACCGCCGAATCGAATCTCACGACGACCCGCGCGAACTTCCGCCGGATCATCGGCAACGAGCCGTCGAACCTCGCTCCGGGCTCGCCGGTCGATCGCTTCCTGCCCGGGACGATCGCCTCCGCGGTCAATCTCAGCCTGGTGGAGAACCCCAACGTCACAGCTTCGATGTTCGGCATCGACGTCAACTATCTCCAGGTCAAGATCAACGAGGGCGCGCTGCTGCCGACAGTCACGGTCCAGGCTGGCATCACCCAAGCGTACCAGCAGACCCTGACGGTCTTCCGGACAACGACCGCTTCCGCCATCGCGACAGCCTCCGTGCCGATCTATCAGGGCGGCGCGGAATATGCGCTGATCCGCCAGTCGAAAGAGAATCTGGCGCAACAGCGCCTGAATCTGGAAACCACCCGCGATCAGACCCGTGCCAACGTCGTGCAGGCTTGGGGTCAGCTGGAAGCTGGCAAGGCGCAGGTGAAGTCCGCACAGGCGCAAGTCACGGCCTCCGAAATCGCGCTGAACGGCGTGCGCGAAGAAGCCAAGGCCGGCCAGCGCACCACGCTGGACGTGCTCAACGCGCAGCAGGCGCTGGTGAATGCGCGCGTTGCGCTCGTCACGGCCCAGCATGACCGCGTGGTGGCGTCCTATTCGGTGCTCAACGCGGTTGGTCGTCTCGCGCCTCAGGTGCTCGGCCTCAACACCACGGTGTACGATCCCAGCGTGCACTACCAGCAGATCCGCGACAGCTGGGCCGGCGTGCGCACGCCCGACGGACGCTAAAGTCCCGTAGTGATCCGGTCGGCCTCGCCAACAGCCGAGGCCGACCAGCGCTTTGCTTGCATTCATCAAAATCCCTGACATAGCCTTGCCAAGAAGATGCGGGTCGATTCGCCCCGCGCCTGATGTCGTGTGCGTAAAGCTTGAGTGCCGAGGGCAGGGGCGCACCGCTGCACGTTGAGCCGTGAACTGGGGACAAGTCGGGCCGCCGCGACGAAAATGTCGAGGCGTCCGTCCGGAACCGGCCAATCCTGTCGTGCTTGGTGTAAAACAACGCATGCGAGGGCGTTGATGATGTGGAGTCGGAGATGACGCAGCCAGCAAAGGTCACAGAACCCTCGATGGAGGAGATTCTGGCCTCGATCCGGCGCATCATTGCCGACGATGAGGCCAAGCCGCCGCCGGCAGAGGCCGCAAAGCCCGCGCCAGCTGCCGCGGCGCCCGCACCAAAGCCGCAGGCGATGAACGACATTCCACCCTCCAAGGTTGCCGCCGCCAAGCCTGTCGCCGAAAAGCCCGCGCCACCGCCGGCCGCAAAGCCCGCTCCGGCGCCGCCGTCACCCGCGCCTGCGGTGGATGCATCCAACAACCAGGACGACATCGACGCGCTGCTGGCGGGGCTCGACACAGCCACGACTGCGCCCGAGGTCCGAGTGCCGGAACCCGAGCCGGAGCCCGAGCCCGACGTCCTCGAATTGACCGACGAGATGGCCATGGACCCGGAGCCGACACCGGCCCCGCCGCCGCCAAGCTTCCGCAGGGTCGAGCCGCGCGACGATCTCGAATTCGCCGAAGCGCCGCCGCCGCGCCCCACGCCGCCACCGTCCTATGCACCGGTGGATTTCGATGCCGCGCCATTGCCGCCGCAGCAGCCGATCCTGGCGCAATCGACGGTCTCTGCGGTCGAATCGGCCTTCAACTCCCTGGCCCATACGGTGCTCAGCAGCAACGCGCGGACGCTGGAGGATCTGGTCAAGGAGATGCTGCGCCCGATGCTGAAATCCTGGCTCGACGACAATTTGCCGGGCCTGGTTGAACGCATCGTGAAGGCCGAAATCGAGCGGGTCTCGCGCGGCGGGCGCTGAACCAGGCCGTGCGGGCCCGATAAAGCCCTGCTTCTCCGTCATATTCGACCTGCCGGTCGGGCCGGAAAGCCTTATTGCCGCTGAGCTTTCCGTTGACTTGAGCCCCGCGCGCGGCTTTCTAGCAGCCCCATGATCGAAAAAAATTACCAGCCCGCCGATATCGAAGCCCGCATGTCCGTGGTGTGGGAGGACAGTCTTGCCTTCAAGGCCGGCCGCCCCGACCGCCGCGACGCCGTGCCCTTTACCATCGTGATCCCGCCGCCGAACGTGACGGGCTCGCTGCACATGGGCCACGCCCTCAACAACACGCTCCAGGACATCCTGTGCCGGTTTGAGCGCATGCGCGGCCGCGACGTGTTGTGGCAGCCCGGTACCGACCATGCCGGCATCGCCACCCAGATGGTGGTCGAGCGCCAGCTGATGGAGCGCCAGCAGCCCGGCCGCCGCGAGATGGGCCGCGAGAAGTTTCTCGAGCGGGTCTGGCAGTGGAAGGCCGAGAGCGGCGACACCATCATCAACCAGCTCAAGCGGCTCGGGGCCTCCTGCGATTGGTCGCGTGAGCGCTTCACCATGGACGAGGGCCTGTCCAAGGCCGTCGTCAAGGTGTTCGTCGAGCTGCACCGTGATGGCCTGATCTACAAGGACAAGCGGCTGGTGAATTGGGACACCAAGCTCTTGACCGCGATCTCCGATCTCGAAGTGCAGCAGACCGAGGTCAAGAGCCACCTGTGGTATCTGCGCTATCCGATCGAGGGCAAGACTTTCAGCCCCGAGGATCCCTCGAGCTTCATCGTCGTCGCCACCACGCGCCCCGAGACCATGCTCGGCGATACCGGCGTCGCCGTGCATCCCGAGGACGAGCGCTACCAGAAGCTCGTCGGCAAGAACATCATCCTGCCGCTGGTCGGCCGCAAGATTAAGATCGTTGCCGACGAATATTCCGATCCGGAGAAGGGTTCGGGCGCGGTCAAGGTGACGCCGGCGCACGACTTCAACGATTTCGAGGTCGGCAATCGCCACGGCCTGCGCCGCATCAGCGTGCTCGACAAGGAAGGCTGCCTCGATCTCGTCGACAACGAGGATTATCTGCGCGACCTCCCGGAAGGCGCCTCGCAATTCGCCGAGGAGTTCAACAAGGTCGACCGCTTCGCGGCGCGCAAGCGCATCGTCGAGCGGCTGGAATCGTTCGGCTTCGTCGAGCGGATCGAGCCGCATACCCACACGGTGCCGCATGGCGACCGCTCCGGCACGGTGATCGAGCCGTATTTGACCGACCAGTGGTACGTCGATGCCAAGACGCTGGCGAAGCCGGCGATCGCGGCGGTGCGCTCGGGCGAAACGACCTTCGTGCCGAAGAACTGGGAAAAGACCTATTTCGAGTGGATGGAGAACATCCAGCCCTGGTGCATCTCGCGCCAACTCTGGTGGGGCCATCAGATCCCGGCCTGGTACGGCCCCGACGGAAAGGTGTTCGTCGCCGAGACCGAGGAAGAGGCCGTCAGCCACGCGCTCGGCTATTACGTCGAGCAGGAGGTCATCACGGCCGAGCAGGGCCGCGAGATGGCGCTCGACCGCAACAAGCGCGAAGGCTTCATCACGCGCGACGAGGACGTGCTCGACACCTGGTTCTCCTCGGCGCTGTGGCCGTTCTCGACGCTCGGCTGGCCGGAAGATGCGCCGGAGGTGAAGCGTTACTATCCGACCAATGTGCTGGTCACAGGCTGGGACATCATCTTCTTCTGGGTTGCCCGCATGATGATGATGGGCCTTCACTTCATGAAGGAGGCGCCGTTCTCGACGGTCTACATCCACCGCCTCGTCCGTGACGAGAAGGGCGCCAAGATGTCGAAGTCGAAGGGCAACGTCATCGATCCGCTCAACCTGATCGACGAATACGGCGCGGATGCTCTCCGCTTTGCGTTGGCCCGCGAGGCGGCGCACACGCATGACATCAAGCTGTCGTCGCAGCTTGTCGAGATCAATCGCAATTTCGCGACCAAGCTCTGGAATTCCTGCCGCTTCGCCGAGATGAACGAGTGCGTCGTACCGGAAGGTTTTGAGCCGGCGAAAGCCAAGGAGCCGCTGAATCGCTGGATCGCACACAAGGCCGCGGAGGCCACGCGCGAGGTGACGGAGGCGCTTGAAGCGCATAGCTTCAACGAAGCCGCGAGTGCGATGTATCGGTTCGTCCTGAACATCTATTGTGACTGGTATGTCGAACTCGCAAAGCCTGCGCTCCTCGGCGCAGACGGTCCGCTCAGGGCCGAAACCCGCGCCATGGTGGCCTGGGCGCGCGACGAGATTTTGAAGCTGCTGCACCCCTTCATGCCCTTCATCACCGAAGAGCTGTGGGAAGTGACGGCCAAGCGCGACGGCCTGCTCGCGCTGGCAGAGTGGCCGCTGAAGCCGTCCCAGCCGACGCCGGAGCAACTCGCGATGCTCGCGGCGGCGGCCGGGCCGACCGATCCGCTGATCTCGCCGGCCCTGATCATGCCGATCTTCGACCATGCCGACTTCAGCGATCCCAAGGCTGAAGCCGAGATTGGCTGGGTGATCGATCTCGTCACCCAGATCCGTTCGGTGCGCGCGGAGATGAACATCCCGCCCGCGACGCTGACTGCGCTGGTGCTTGCGGGCGCCTCGGCCGAGACGAAGGAGCGCGCGCCGCGCTGGACCGACGTCATCAAGCGCATGGCGCGGCTCTCCGACATCTCCTTCGCCGACCGTGCGCCCGATGGCGCGGTTCAGCTCCTAGTCCGCGGCGAGGTGGCAGCGTTGCCGCTGAAGGGCGTGGTCGACGTCGCCGCCGAGCGCACCCGTCTCGACAAGGAGATCGGCAAGGCCGATGCCGACATCAAGCGCGCCGAGTCCAAGCTCGCCAACGAGAAATTCGTCGCCAACGCGGCCGAGGAGGTCGTCGAGGAGGAGCGCGAAAAGCGCGAGGCCGCGCTGGCCCGCAAGGCCAAGCTGCTCGAGGCGCTGGAGCGGCTCAAGCAGGCCACTTAAGCCTCTTGGGCCTCTTGGGCCTATTTCGGAAACGGCTTGCTGAGGAATTTCGAGCCCCTGACGCCGTAGCGCCAGGGCAGCTCGACCGCCTTGGTGATGCCGATCCGGATGCCGGTCGCGACTTCGACGTCCTCGGTCCGCGCGTGCAGCGCGATCGGCGGCCGATCCAGCGGCAGGGTGTTGTGCGCGATGGTGATGCCGAGCGCCTCGGTCAGCTTGCCCGGGCCCGAGCACAGCGCGTGCACATCGACCGCATGGCGTCGGCGGCGCATTGTCGCAAGACCATGCGTCGGCTCCAGCGCGCGGATCAGCACGGCAGCGGCCGAGCCTTCCCCTTCGCAGACGAAGTTCACGCACCAATGGATGCCGTAGGAGCGATAGACATAGGCAAAGCCGGGCGGACCGAACATGATCTGGTTCCGCGGCGTCGGGCCGTTGAAAGAGTGCGCCGCCGGCTCGGTATGATGATAGGCCTCGACCTCGACGATGATCCCGCCGACGCCGTCCACCAGCATGGTCGCACCGATCAAATCGTGCGCGACCTCGCGGACGCTGCGGCCGAAAAAGCCACGCTTCAGCTGTTTGCCGAGCCTGGGTGTGGAGGCTTTCGAGACTGGAGCCATTCGAGGTGAGAATCGCCTGAGAACAGAGCAGGATATTGCCCATATCTGCCATGTTCCCTGAAGCAGCGCGAGCCGGGTTGCGGCAGGCAGCCAGACCGACTAGGTAGGACCTGAACAGACCGGACAGCCCATGGTCGTTATTGTCGACACTATCTCGAACCCATTGCGCCCCCGTCACCCCGAAAAGGTGAACCGCCCTGACTCCGCTTCGCCGCCGAAGCCGGACTGGATTCGCGTGCGCGCGCCCAACACCCGCGGCTATGCCGACACCCGCAACATCGTGCGCGCCAACGGCCTGCACACGGTGTGCGAGGAGGCGGGCTGCCCGAACATTGGCGAGTGCTGGGACAAGAAGCACGCGACCTTCATGATCATGGGTGACACCTGCACCCGTGCCTGCGCCTTCTGCAACGTCAAGACCGGCATGCCCAACGCGCTGGATGCGGCCGAGCCTGAGAATGTCGCCGAGGCCGTCGCCAAGCTGGGGCTCGCCCACGTCGTCATCACCTCCGTCGACCGCGACGACCTTGCCGACGGCGGCGCCGAGCACTTCGCCCAGACCATCCGTGCGATCCGGGCCGCGTGCCCCTCGACCACGATCGAGATCCTGACGCCGGACTTCCTGCGCAAGGAAGGCGCGCTCGAAATCGTCGTTGCGGCAAGGCCAGACGTCTTCAACCACAATCTCGAGACCGTGCCGTCGCGCTATCTCACGGTGCGGCCCGGCGCGCGCTATTTCCATTCGATCCGGCTGCTGCAGCGGGTCAAGGAGCTCGATCCCACCATCTTCACCAAGTCCGGCATCATGGTCGGCCTCGGCGAGGAGCGCCACGAGGTGCAGCAGGTGATGGACGATCTGCGTTCGGGCGACGTCGACTTCCTCACTATCGGCCAATATCTCCAGCCGACCCGCAAGCACCACGCCGTGATGCGCTACGTGCCGCCGGACGAGTTCTCGTCCTACGAAAAGGTCGCCTACACCAAGGGCTTCCTGATGGTGTCGGCAAGCCCACTCACCCGCTCGTCGCATCATGCCGGCGAGGATTTTGCGAGACTGAAGGCCGCGCGGGCCGCGACGGCCCGCTGAACCGCCATGCCCAAATTTTCGAGCAAGCGCCGTGTCGATCACAGCGCGTCCGAGATGTTCGATCTGGTCGCCGACGTCGAGCGCTACCCGGAATTCGTTCCGCTGTGCAGCGCGCTGAAAATCCGCCAGCGCATGGCCAAGCCCGACGGCACCGAGGTGCTGGTCGCCGATATGACGGTCTCGTTCAAGCTGGTCAAAGAGTCTTTCACCAGCCGCGTGACGCTCGACCGCGTCAATCTGAAAATCCTGGTCGAATATCTGCAAGGTCCGTTCAGTAATCTGGAAAATCGCTGGACGTTCGAGCCCAAAGGTGAGGGCGTCTGCGACGTCGGTTTCTACCTCGCCTATGACTTCAAGAGCCGCATGCTGGCGATGCTGATGGGCTCGATGTTCGATGCCGCGTTTGCGCGGTTCTCCATTGCGTTCGAAAAGCGTGCGGATGCGATCTACGGCCGGCCGAAGCTGGCGTCGACGTAGGATATTGCAACTCTCGTGTCCCGGACGCGCTGCGACGCGTAGCGTTGCTGCGCAGAGCCGGGACCCATGGCCGCAGACTCCGCACTCGAATAGATGGGCCCCGGCTCTGCAGCGCACCGCTGATGGAGCGCTGCGCTGCGTCCGGGGTACGCGACCATCTTCAATCCACCGCCTTCACCACATCCGACGGCTGCGAGGCGTAATACGCCGCGGCGGCCTCGATCTCCTGCGGCGTCATGGCGCGCGCGATGTTGCGCATCTGCTGGCTGATGTCGTTGCGGCGCTCGCCTGAGGCAAACGCTTGGAGTTGCGCCTTCATGTAGGCCTCGGACTGTCCCTCAAGCCACGGGCTGCCGGTCTTGTTGTCGAGACTGCCATGGCAGGCGCCGCAGGGCGCGATGCCGCGCATCGGCGCGCCGTAGATGACGATGTTGGGTTTTGGAAGCTGCGGCGTCGGGTGATAGGCCGGCAGCCGTGGCAGATAGGCGTAATAGTTCGAGAGATCGGCGATCTCCGGATCCGTCAAATTGACGGCGAACGGCGACATCACCGCATTGGTGCGCGCGCCGGAGCGGAAATCGTGCAGCTCCTTGTAGATCACGGCCGCGTACTGGCCGGCGAGGTTGGGTGAGTCCGCGCGGCTGATGCCGGTCGGGCCGTGGCAGATGGCGCAACGCTGCGCCAGCGTCGCGCCGCGGCCGATTGCCTCCTGGCTCGGGCGCGACAGCGTGCGTGAGGTCAGCACGACCTCCGACAGCCGCTTGCTCTGCTCCGGCGCCGTGACGTTCGCCGCACGCTGAGGCACGCCGGCGGCGCTACAGATCGCGTCCCAGACGTTGGCGAACTGGACCCAGGGCTGGGCGAAGGGCAGCACGATGAAGCCGGTGATCGCGGTCACGATCAGGATCGCCGCGGTGACGCCGACGCCAATCCTGAAATGGCGGTTGCCGAGGGTGAAGAGGTCGTGCGCGCTCATCACTGCGCTCCCACATAGACGGCCGGCACCGAGGTGCCCTCAGTCGTTGCCAGCGTCAGGATTGGGTAGCCGTAATTCGTGAGGGTGAGAACGATCATCAGCGCCACCCACAGCGCATGGGTGTTGAGCGCAACCGGAACGGTGGTCGGCTGATGCACGGCAATGGCAAAGCGATATGGGCCCGCATCGACCAGAGGCGCACGCATGCCACGAGCCAGAACGACGATGAACATGATGCCCGAGGTCAGCAGGATGAAGCCGCCGATCGCCGAGAAGGTGACGGAGAGCGCCTGCGGCGCGATCGCGGGATCGCCGAAGTCGAAATAGGCCATCCGGCGCGGCATGCCCAAGATGCCGACCCAATGCCAAGGGAAGGTGGTGACGATCATGCCGATGAACCACAGCCAGAGCTGGGTGCGGATCAGGCGGATATCGATCAACTCGCGTCCGGTCAGATGCGGCCACAGATCATAGGCGATGGCAAAGTACATGATCACGATGGCGCCACCAAAAATCAGGTGGAAATGGCCCGTGATCCACTGCGTGTTGTGGATGGAGGCATCGAGCTGATAGCTCATGTTGATGAGGCCGCCGGCGCCGCCAAAGCCGAGCATCACGAACGAGAACGCCAGCGCCAGCATCATCGGATTATCCCAGGGCAGGGCCCTGGTCCAGCCGAACATCCCGCGGCCACCACGCAGGCGCGCGGCAATCTCGATCGAAGCGCAGATCGTGAACACGGTCAGCAGCGTCGGCAGCGCGACCAGCGCCGTGAAGGCCGAATGGACGAACTTGAAGCCGGCGCCGACCTGCGGATCGGCAAAAGTGTGGTGCATGCCGATCGGCATCGCCACCACCAGGAACAGGATGAAGGAAATCCGCGCCATGCTGTCGGAATAGACCCGGCCGCCGATCGCGCGCGGTACGATGGTGTAATAGGCGATGTAGGTCGGCATCAGCCAGAAATAGACGATGGCGTGCAGCGTCCAGGAGAAGAACACGCGGGCGAGGCCGGCATCGATTGTGTTTTTCAGCCCTGCCGCAACGGGGATGATCTGGAGCAGCAATTCGAGCGCGGCGCCGACTGCGGTCCAGGCCCAGAGATAGGAGCCCGCGACATTGGCGAACATGGCGAGCGGCACCGGCGCACCGGGATGGGCCTTGCGCCAAACACGCAGATTGACCGACATCAGCGCGACCCAGATCCACGAGCCGACCACGACCAGCACGACGCCGAGATAGTAGAAGACGTTGCCGATCAGCGGCGGATAGAACGTGTAGAGCACCGAGGCGCGGCCGAGCGCGATCGGGACCATCGCCATGATGCTGCCGGCGACGATGAGCCAGAATCCGGCCCAGGCCCAGCGCACGCCGACCAGGCGCTGCTCCAGCGCGGACTCGCTGATGGCATAGCCAAAGCCCATCGCGACCAGCGTCGGGAACACGTAACCCATCACGGTGCCGTGCGCGGTCAACGAACGGTAATAGAGCTCGGGATTGGACAGCCACGTCCCGATCGGGCTGCGGATGAACATCTGCCAGGCGCCGAGCGTGAGCGCGAAGCCGAAAACGGCGAAAGCCAGCCAGAAATGGGCGAGGATGAGCTTCCTATTGGCCAACACAGCTCAGCCTCCCGCCAGCCTTCGCGCGATTGGCGAAGTCGGTCTTGTCGATCACCTTGACCTTGCCCCACATGCCCTCGTGGCCGAAGGAGCAAAACTCCTGGCAGGGCATCAGATAGTCGCCCGTCCTGGTAAAGCGCATCAGTTGCTCGGAAACGTAGCCGGGCACCAGCATGGTGTTGACGTTGGTGCCCTGGATCAGGATGCCGTGCACGACGTCGGCACTGGTGGCGCGCAGCGTGATCGGCGTGTCCGCAGGCACCACGATGCAGGCCGGCGTGAAGGAATATTGCTGGCCGATCGCGCGCACGGTGACATTGCCATTGGCTTCCAGCACGCTGCCGAGATTGCTCTCGACGAACTCACCGGAGAGATGGATCCGCGACGGATCGGTGATCTCGACGCGCGGCTGCGGCATGGTCGCGCGATGAATGCCGGCGAACGCCGCCAGCAGCGCCATCCCCACGACGATGATCACGGCAATGGTGGCCCAGCGCCGCTCGACGCGGGCCGCGATCTCGACGCTGCGGTGGGCGTCCTCCGAGCTCATTGCAGCGATCCGCGCGGCAGGAAGACGAACAGGTAGAAGGCGAACCACATCGCGACCACGCAGGCCGTGGCGATGCCGGCAACCACAATCGCGCCTGATGGTCCCTGTGCCACGACCTCCTCGACGGCCTGGTCGGCGGCGGCTGGGCTGGTCGGCGGATCGGAATTGAACATGACGGTTCTCTGGCGCCTCTCAGTTCAGCGGTGCGGAGCGCAGCTCGTTGGCCTCGCGCGCCGAGACCGGCGTGCCGCGATTGCCCCAGGCGGTGCGGATGTAGGAGACGACGGCGGCGACCTCGTTGTCGGAGAGGAGGCCGGCGAACGGCGGCATGCCGTAGGGCATCGGATTGCCCTTGGTGCCCGGCGGATAGCCGCCATTGAGCACCATGCGGATCGGATTGACTGCCGACTGCATCTCGATCGACTGGTTGTTGGCGAGCGGCGGCCAGTGCGGCGGCTTGCCTTCGCCCTGCGTGCCATGACAGCTCGCGCAGTTCTTGTCGTAGACGGTCTTGCCGAGGCTGATCAGCAGGCTGCTCTCGGTGTTTGGCAGCGCCGAGCTTGCCGGCGGCGGCGACGAGGCTTCCGCGATGCCCTTGAGATACACCGCCATCGCCCTGGTGTCGGCGTCGTCGAGATATTGCAGGCTGTTGTGCACGACCTCGGCCATCGGTCCATAAACGACGCCGCGCGCGGAGACGCCGGTCTGGAGCAGGTCGGTGATGTCCTTGATGCTCCAGTCGCCGAGCCCCGCCTCGCGGTTGTTGGTGAGAGATGGCGCGTACCAATTCTGCATCGGAATCAGCCCGCCCTTGAAGGCATCCGATTGCGATGTGCCGCCAAGCGCGTTGATCGGCGAATGGCACATGCTGCAATGGCCGAGGCCTTCGACGAGGTAAGCGCCGCGATTCCATTCCGCAGATTTCGCCGGATCCGGCCTGAACTCGCCTTCGCGGAAATACAGCGTGCGCCAGCCAAGGATGAGCTGGCGGTTGTCATAGGGGAAACGCAGCTCGTGCGGCTTGTTCTTCTGGTTCACCGCCTGAATCGAGCGTAGATAGGCGAAGATCGCATCGCTGTCGGCGCGTGTGACCTTTGTGTAGGACGCGAACGGCATCGCCGGATAGATCAGCCCACCGTCCGGGAAACGGCCGTTATGCATGGTCCTGTAGAAATCGTCCGCGCTCCATTTGCCGATGCCGGTCTCCGGATCGGGCGTGATGTTGGAGGTGTAGATCGTTCCGAACGGGGTCGGCATCGGGCGCCCACCGGCAAACAGACGGCCCTCCGCCGCGGTGTGGCAGGCCGTGCAATCGCCGGCGCGGGCGAGATATTCGCCGCGCGCAATGACATCGCTGCTCTTGTCTTGAGTTTTGTCTTGCGCTTGCGCTGCCGTGATGAGCGCGGCGAGTGCGAGCAGCGTGATCGACAGTTTTGAGCCCATCATCCGCCTCGTCAATTGGGCTGGCTGCCGCAGCCGAAGGGCAGCGCGTAGGTGCCCTTCGGAACGGGAGCCGGGTTGGCGGGGGCAGGCCGCGTCGCGAGCCAAGCCGCGACCGCGGTGACGTCGGCCTCGGTCAGATGGCCCGCGACAAGCTGCATGCAGTCGGGCGATTTCGCCGTGCGGGTGCCGTAGCGCCACGCGCCGAGCTGTGCGCTGACATAGGCGGCGCGAAGGCCCAGCAGTCCCGGGATGCCGGGCTGCATGCCTGTCAGCGCAGGGCCGTGGCAGCTGACGCAGGCCGGAATGCCGCGGCCCGCATCGCCGCTGGTGGCAAGCGCCTCGCCCTGCGCCAGCACGTCCTTGCTGACCTCACTCGGCGCAGGCTGTGGCAGAGGCGGGTGCTCGCTGGCAAAATACTCCGCCATCGCCTCCAGATAGGGATCGGGCAGAAACTCCAGCAGATAGTTCATCGGCGGGTATTTGCGCCGGCCGCTGCGGAACGCGAGCAGCTGATTGTAGAGATAGCCGGCGGGCTTGCCCGCTAGGCGCGGGAAATAGACGTCGCTGGTGCCTTCGCCCTTGTTGCCGTGACAAGGCGTGCACGCTTCGACCCGCGCCGCCATCGTATCGGGCGGCTGGTTGGCCGTTTGCGCGGCCGCACCATCAAAGGCGGACAAGGTAACAATGACGGCAGCCGAGGCCGCAGCACGAGCGAACACTGTCGTCGCCCTCCACAAGGCTGGTCCGGTTGATTCCAGATTACAACGTAGCGCGGCATTATTGCGCCAATATTTTCTCGCGCAAGTTCAGACAGACGCAATGACGTTTGGTCGCGCCTGCACATTTGTGATCCTGATCGAATTCGACAAGATTTGCGTGCTTTTTGATAAGCAGACATGACATCACGCTCTCGCGGCGTTTGTCGCCCGAGACTTGCTGCGTCGTGTCGCCCTCTTTCGTCAGAAGGCGCAGGGAAGGCCGGGTGCCGGCTGGCACCCACGGTCCACTGTGCGAAGGTTTGCGCTACGAAGAGCTGCACAGCGGCATACAGGTGAAGCCAAAACATCCGGCCTTCCCTGCGCAGTGGTTTGACGGCTTATGTCGTGCTCTCCCCGGGGAGCGATGCACTATTGCCCCCGTCGCCTTGCGGATGGCGGATGCGCGGTCCCGGTCGGGGCCGCCACATCACCGCAACACTTGGCGCACAGACCCCGGGCGCCAGGACCACACGATTTTGCCGTACGCGAACCGCACCGGTCGTGTGCGCGACGGTTTTCGCTCACGGCTCTCCGCCCTGCGAAACCTGTCGCGCCGATGTGACTCGCGTCCACCGCAGCTCACCCCACGTGTCGTGACGATCGCGATACGCCCCTCTGACCGGGATGAGGTGACGGGAGATTGCGACAAATCAGAACTTCGGTAAAGCGGAATATTTCACGGACGAAGATTGACCCGCAGCTTGTATGTTTTGCCCGACGGGCAGCACAAGGGCTTGCGGGCGGAAAGGTATCCGCAATCTTGGCGCACACGCGTCGATCCCAACGCGGTTCTCGCGACGCTGACAAGTGCAGTTTGTGCCAAAACCCCCAGCGCTGACGGAACACCCCTTGCCGCGGGCGATACACCCGCAAAGGCTGCATATCTTGATCCGTTCGACTACGATCCGAGTCGGGCGGGGGCTTGGGAGGCGAGGACTAGGAGAAATGGCGCGCTGGAAGCAATCGTGGAGCGAGGACGACCTCAACCGGCTCAGGACACTCGCAGGTACCAAGCCGATCACAATGATCGCGAAAGAGCTCGGGCGCACCACGGGCACCGTGCTCGCGAAGGCGATCGAGCAGAGGCTGCCCGTGCTTCATCGGATCGAGCGAGCTACGCAGGGACCGGATTTGCAGTGAATGAAATTTCGACACGCTGAAAGCGTCGCTCGTCCTCTATGGACTGAACGCTAGTCTACGCCATCCTGCTGCTGGCGGTGGGCTGGTATCTGTCAGGCGCCGGTGAATGCGCTGCGCTTCACCCAGGCTACCGGAGCTCACCCCCGCGGCGACCGCGGAGTCCGTCGCTTCGCCACGTGCCGGCGCGGCGAACGTGTCACGCGGGGGCGCAAGCGGGTTACGGCGGCGGCCCGTTTCGGCTTGGCCGACACTTGCGGACCGCGGGCGAGGTCCATCAGCATGCGCAACGCCTCGACCACGGAGCGCTGGCGCACCGCTGTGCGGCCGATCGCGCCAAAACGATGCTCGCGGTGGACGATGCGGCCATCGCGGGCTGCGACGGCGAAGTGGACGAGACCGACCGGCTTGCCGGGCGTGGCGCCGCCGGGGCCGGCAATGCCGGTGATGGCAACGGCGAGATCGACGTCTGCGCGCTCCAGTGCGCCGACCGCCATGGCGGTTGCGGTCTCCTTGCTGACCGCGCCGAAATTCGTGAGCGTGCTGGCCTCGACCCCGAGCATCGCGCGCTTGGCGTCGTTGGAATAGGTGACGAAGCCGCGGTCGATCACATCAGATGAGCCGGGAATGTCGGTCAGCGCGCCCGCGACGAGGCCGCCAGTGCAGGACTCGGCGGTCGCGATCGTCAGCTTGCGCATCCGGCACAAATCGAGCAGCGAGCGGGAGAGGGCGCGTGCGTCGCTGCCGGCCATGGCCTAGGCGCTCCAGGGGAGCCGGATGGTGGCGCTCGCGGTGGCCGCGATGCCTTCCTCGCGGCCGGTGAAGCCGAGCCGCTCGCTGGTGGTCGCCTTCACCGCGACGCGGGAGATGTCGACGCCGGAGATCTCGGCGATGCGCGCGCGCATGACGTCGCGCAAGGGGCCGATCTTCGGCCGCTCGCAGATCATCGTGACTTCGAGGTTGGCGACGCGGCCGCCGCGCGCCGTGACGCGCTCGATGGCGTATTTCAAAAACTGGTCGGAGGAGGCGCCCTTCCACTTCGCATCGCTCGGCGGGAAATGCGAGCCGATGTCGCCGTCGGCGAGCGCCCCGAGGATTGCATCCACCAATGCATGCAGGCCGACATCACCGTCGGAATGCGCCAGGAATCCCCTGGTATGCGGCACGCGCACGCCGCAGATCATGAGGTGGTCGCCTTCGCCGAACGCATGCACGTCGTAGCCCGTGCCCGTCCTGATGTCGCCGAGCAGGCTGGCCAGGCGCGCTTCCTCGCGCACGAAATCCTCGGGGGTGGTGAGCTTCATATTGGCAACATCGCCTTCAAAGGTTGCAACCGTCAATCCCGCCCATTCGGCAATCGCGGCATCGTCGGTGAAATCGCTGCGCCCGTCCTTCGCCGCGCGACGATGCGCCTCGAGGATGACGTCGAAACGAAAGGATTGCGGCGTCTGCGCGATTCGCAGGCGCGCGCGGTCCGGTGTGTCCTCGACATTGCCGCTCTCGCCGGTGATCTTGATGGTGTCGGTAACAGGCACGGCCGGGATCGCAGCGCCGGTGCGGCTCGCCGCGTCGATCGCGCGCGAGATCACGCCTTCCGAGACAAAGGGACGCGCGGCGTCGTGGATCAGCACGATGTCCGGCTTGTGCTTTGCGAGGGCTTCGAGACCTGCGAGCACCGAGGCTTGGCGCGTCGCGCCACCATTGGTCGGCGCCTCGTGCTTCAACCCTGCGACCGCTGCCGTGAATATGGCGCCGTCGTCGGGGTTCACCACGGGCTGCACGGCAAACACGTCGGCGTGGCGGCTGAACGCTTCCATGGCGCGATAGATCACGGGTACGCCGCCGATCTCCCGATATTGCTTGGGACCACCGGCGCCTGCGCGCAGGCCGCGTCCGGCCGCAACGAGAACGACTGCGGTGCGCTGTGATTTCGCCATAGGACTCAAATACTCAGTTGGTGATGAAGAGAGTCGGGGAGTGGGGTGATGCCGCATGCCTCTAGCACGGCAGGCCCGCAAAAAAAGGGGGTTTCCCCGGATTGTGGGAAACAGCAATTTGCTGCACTGCACTTGAAAGATTTGCAGAATTGGTTAAAGTGTAGGCATGACGCTTGACTGCACAAGAATTGTGCGCAAGATAGATCATGGCAGTCGCGATGAGGCGCTGTCCATTTGACGAGACCACTGTGACCGGCCCGGCAGGATCAGGCTCCAAGCCCTTGAAAATAGGCGATATTGAGGTCACCACCCCGGTCTTCCTGGCACCGATGTCGGGAGTGACTGACTCGCCCGTCCGGCGGCTGGTCGCCGAGCTCGGCGCCGGTCTGGTCGTGTCCGAGATGACCGCGAGCGATGAGCTCGCCAACGGCCACCGGATGTCGCGGTTGCGCTGCGAAGCCACTGGAATCGGTCCGCATGTGGTCCAGCTTGCCGGCTGCGAGGCGCACTGGATGGCCGAAGGGGCCCGGATCGCCGAGGCTGATGGCGCCGACATCATCGATATCAACATGGGCTGTCCGGCCCGTCACGTCACCGGCGGCCAGTCCGGCTCGGCCCTGATGCGCGACCTCGACCATGCTGTCAGCCTGATCGATGCGACGATCGCTGCGGTGAAGGTGCCGGTGACGCTGAAGATGCGGCTCGGCTGGGACGACCTCAGCCGCAATGCCCCGGAGCTGGCGCGGCGCGCGGAAGCTGCCGGCATCAAGCTCGTCACCGTGCATGGCCGCACCCGCTGCCAGTTCTACAAGGGTGAAGCCGATTGGGACGCGATCCGCGCCGTGCGCGAGGCGATCTCTATCCCGCTCATCGTCAACGGCGACATCACATCCTATGAGAAGGCGCTCGCGGCGTTAGAGGCCTCCGGCGCCGATGCCGTGATGATCGGCCGCGGTGCGCAGGGCCAGCCCTGGCTGCCCGGCCAGATCGGCCGCCGCCTGATGGGCGGGCAGGCGGAAGCCACCCCATCGATCGAGACGCAGCTGCATTACGTCCGCACACTTTATGAGGGCGTCTGCGCGCTCTACGGCCTGCGCGTCGGTCTCAAGCATGCGCGCAAGCATCTCGGCTGGGCGCTCGACGTCGCCGCCGATGCGAGCCGTGCGCCGGCCGAGAAGCTGAAAGCCTGGCGTCAGAAGATTCTCACGTCCGAAGATCCGCGTCTCGTTCACCGTTCACTGCAAGATGCTTTCGACGACTTCGCATGGAGCGCTGCTGCATGAGCTCAGCTGCTGAACATCGTCGGCCGCTTCCGTCCGACAGCGATGCGATCCTGGACGCCTTGCCCAATCCCGTGCTGCTGATCGGGCCGGACGGCAAGATCGTCGGCGCCAACATCGCAACCGAAGCCTTCTTCGATATCTCGACGCAGTTCCTGAAGCGGCAGTCGCTGAAGGAGCTGGTCCCGTTCGGCAGCCCCTTGCTGGCACTGATCGACCAGGTGCGGTCGTCGAACTCGCCGGTCAACGAATACAAGGTCGATCTCGGCACGCCACGCATGGGCGGCGACCGCCAGGTCGATCTGCATGTGGCGCCGCTGACGGAGCGGCCGGGGCATATCGTGGTGATGCTGCAGGAGCGTTCCATCGCCGACAAGATGGACCGCCAGCTCACCCATCGCAGCGCTGCGCGCTCGGTGATAGCGCTAGCAGCCATGCTCGCGCACGAGATCAAGAACCCGCTCTCGGGGATTCGCGGCGCAGCGCAATTGCTGGAGCAGCAGGCTTCCTCCGAGGACCGCATGCTGACGCGGCTGATCTGCGACGAGGCCGACCGGATCGTGACGCTGGTCGACCGCATGGAGGTGTTCGGCGACGAGCGTCCCGTGGTGCGCGGCCCCGTCAACATCCATTCGGTGCTCGACCACGTGAAGCGGCTGGCGCAGTCGGGCTTTGCCCGCAACATCCGCTTCATCGAGGATTACGATCCCTCGCTGCCGCCGGTGCTGGCGAACCAGGATCAGCTGATCCAGGTGTTCCTCAACCTCGTGAAGAACGCCGCCGAAGCCCTGATCGACGTCCCCGACGGCGAGATCCAGCTCACCACCGCATTCCGCCCCGGCGTGCGCCTGTCAGTCCCCGGTCAAAAATCCCGGGTATCCCTGCCGCTGGAGTTTTGCGTGAGGGACAATGGACCAGGCGTGCCGGACGATCTTCTGCCCAATCTGTTCGATCCCTTCGTCACCACCAAGCAGACCGGCTCGGGTCTCGGCCTGGCGCTGGTCGCAAAAATCGTCGGCGATCACGGGGGCATCATCGAATGCGAGTCTCAGCCGCGCAAGACCACCTTCCGCGTGCTGATGCCGATGTATTCCACATCGGTGAAACATGCCGATCACAGCAGTCGCGACGGCTCTGCCGGGAAGTCGTCGTCTGCATCTCAGGGGGCAAAATGAGGATTAACAATGCCCGCAGGTAGCATTCTTGTTGCTGATGACGACACCGCCATCCGCACAGTTCTCAATCAGGCTCTGTCCCGGGCCGGCTATGAGGTCAGGCTGACCGGCAATGCCGCGACGCTGTGGCGCTGGGTCAGCCAGGGCGAGGGCGATCTCGTCATCACCGACGTGGTGATGCCGGATGAAAACGCCTTCGACCTGCTGCCGCGGATCAAGAAGATGCGGCCGAATTTGCCCGTCATCGTCATGAGTGCGCAAAACACCTTCATGACAGCGATCCGCGCCTCCGAGCGCGGGGCGTACGAATATCTGCCAAAACCCTTCGACCTGAAGGAGCTGATCGCCATCGTCGGCCGCGCGCTGGCCGAGCCTAAGGAACGGGTCTCGACGCCGGACGAAGAGGGGGAGATGGACTCGATCCCGCTGGTCGGCCGCTCGCCGGCGATGCAGGAAATCTACCGCGTGCTGGCGCGGCTGATGCAGACCGACCTCACCGTGATGATCACGGGCGAGTCCGGCACCGGCAAGGAGCTGGTGGCGCGCGCGCTACACGATTACGGCAAGCGCCGCAACGGCCCGTTCGTCGCGGTCAACATGGCGGCGATCCCGCGCGACCTGATTGAATCGGAGTTGTTCGGCCATGAGCGGGGCGCCTTTACCGGCGCCAACACCCGCGCCTCCGGCCGGTTCGAGCAGGCCGAGGGCGGCACGCTGTTCCTCGACGAAATCGGTGACATGCCGATGGAGGCGCAGACCCGCTTGCTGCGCGTGCTCCAGCAAGGCGAATACACCACTGTCGGCGGCCGCACCCCGATCAAGACCGATGTGCGGATCGTGGCGGCCTCCAACAAGGATCTGCGCGTCCTGATCCAGCAGGGCCTGTTCCGCGAAGATCTGTTCTTCCGCCTCAACGTCGTGCCGCTGCGGCTGCCGCCGTTGCGCGAACGCATCGAGGATCTGCCGGATCTCATCCGTCACTTCTTCGCGCTCGCCGAGAAGGATGGCCTCCCGCCGAAGAAGCTCGACTCGCTGGCGCTGGAGCGGCTGAAGCAGCATCGCTGGCCCGGCAACGTGCGCGAGCTGGAAAACCTCGCACGCCGTCTCGCCGCGCTCTATCCGCAGGACGTGATCACGGCCTCCGTCATCGATGGCGAGCTCGCGCCGCCCTCGGTCAGCCCGGGCGCCGCGGTCCAGCAGGGCGTCGACAATCTCGGCGGCGCGGTGGAAGCCTATCTCTCCTCGCACTTCCAGGGCTTTCCGAACGGCGTCCCGCCGCCGGGCCTCTATCACCGCATCCTCAAGGAGATCGAGGTGCCGCTGCTCACGGCCGCGCTCGCCGCCACCCGCGGCAACCAGATCCGTGCAGCGGATCTGCTCGGCCTCAACCGCAACACGCTTCGGAAGAAGATCCGGGATCTCGATATCCAGGTTTACAGGAGCGGGGGTTAGTTTTCGGACGGTGGCTCAGCTCCCCCTACCAAAGCGGAGCTGAGCCTGTCCGGATCGCGCTGGCCGTTGTGGCTGACGCGGAGAGCAGAAGTCCTGATCGGGCAGAAATGTTCCGCGGTCGCGTTAAATTGCCGCCGCAGTCACCGGATCACTCGGCCTGATATCGGCAGGGCGTTGGCAATTTCCGACGGGCGCGGCTGCATGCCGGGACCGTTGACCAAGAGATCAGAGGCCGCGATCAGCACGAGCACGGCCGAAACCATTATCGCGAGAAAAATTCTATCCATGGCAGTCAAGCCGGATGGCGGGATTCTGTTCCCGGCGATCTGCGCCATTGGGTAGGCGATCCAGGACGGGCTTCCCCTGTGGATGCGCCGGTCCGCCGCGGCGGGGGCGCCGCGGAATTGTCGCAATTCGGCAACAATGTGGTACGAATACATCAGTATCCGCCCACTGCGGACCCCGTTTTCAGCACCCATTGCCGGAATGACCAGCGCAGACACCTCGGCCGCACACTTCGACACGGCCCCAGCAGACGAACCCCGGCGTTGGTCGGTGCGGCGCTGGCTGGCGCCGATTGCCGTGGTCCTGGCGCTGGGGTCGGCCTTCCTGACCTTTGTGGTCCTGACAGGCCTCACCACGATCGAGCCGACACCGGAGATCGTCCGCTCGTTCTACCTGATCAATGCGGCCACGATCCTGCTGCTGGTCGGCATCATCATCCGCGAGCTCTGGCAGATGATCTTGGCACGGCGCCGGGGCAGGGCGGCCGCCCGTCTCCACGTCCAGATCGTCAGCCTGTTCTCGATCGTGGCGGTGCTGCCGGCGGTGCTGGTTGCCGTCGTCGCCAACGTCACCATCGAGCGCGGCCTCGACCGGCTGTTCTCCGGGCCGACCAAGGAAGTGATCCAGAATTCGCTGACGATCGCGCGGGCCTACATGCAGGACCATGCGCAGCTGATCCGCGGCGACATTCTCGGCATGGCCAATGACATCGCCCATGCCCGGCCGCTCTACGACCAGGATCGCCGCTCGTTCCGCGAGCTGCTGACCGCCAGCGCCGGCTCGCGCAATTTGCCGGGCGCGATGATCATCGACAAGAACACCAACATCCTGGAATCCGCCGACACCGGCATGCGGCTGGCCTATTCGCCACCGGCGCCGGACTTCCTCAGCAATGTCAACGAATCCGAGCCCGAGATCGCGGTGCTTCCGGACGCGAGCTTCGTTGCTGCCGTGATCCGTCTGCGCGCCTTCAACGATATCTTCCTCTATGTCGCCCGGCCGCTTGATCCCAACGTCGTCAACCAGCTCAAGCAGACCGAGGTCAGCGTCGCCGAATATTCCCAGATCGAGTCGCGCCGGCTCGGCATCCAGGTCGCCTTTGCGCTGATGTTCGCGGTGATCGCGCTGACCATCCTGATGGCCTCGGTGCTGATCGGCCTCAACTTTGCCAACTCGCTGGTGTCGCCGATCCGGCGGCTGATGAACGCGGCCCACACCGTCTCGACCGGCGACCTCAACGTGAAGGTGCCGGTGCACCAGTCGGAGGGCGACCTCGCCCAGCTCGGCGAGACCTTCAACAAGATGACGCAGGAATTGCGCAGCCAGCGCGACGAGCTCGTCAATGCCAGCGACCTCATCGACAGCCGCCGCCGCTTCATCGAGGCGGTGCTGTCCTCGGCCAGCGCCGGCATCATCGGCGTCGATACCTCGGGCAGTGTCGGCATCCTCAACCGATCCGCCGAGAAGCTGATCGGACACTCCGAGGCGGAGACGCTCGGCCATCCGCTCTCCGACGTGCTGCCCGAGCTCGAAGACATGATGAAAACGGCGCGGGACGGGACCCAGCGTCTGGTGCAGGGCCAGATTACGATCACGCGCGACGGAGACGAGCGCAATCTGTCGGTCCGCGTCAGCGCCGAGAAGAACCAGCCGCACGACAGCTACATCATCACGCTCGACGACATCACCGAGCTGGTGTCGGCGCAGCGCACCTCGGCCTGGGGCGATGTCGCGCGCCGCATCGCCCACGAGATCAAGAACCCGCTGACGCCGATCCAGCTCTCCGCCGAGCGCATCCGCCGCAAATTCGGCAAGGCCATCACCGAGGCCAAGGACAAGCAGATTTTTGAGCAGTGCACCGACACCATCGTGCGTCAGGTCGACGACATCCGCCGGATGGTCGACGAGTTCTCGCGCTTTGCGCGGATGCCCAAGCCGGTGATGGAGGGCGAGGACGTCGCCGACGCCGTGCGGCAGGCGGTATTCCTGATGAAGGTCGCCCATCCCGAGATCGATATCGAGACAGAATTCAAGGAAGAACCGCTGCGCGCCCAGTTCGACCGGCGGCTGATCTCGCAGGCGGTCACCAACATCATCAAGAACGCCACCGAGGCGATCGAACAGGTCCCGGCGGAGGAGCTCGGTAAAGGCCGGATCGACGTCGTGGTCTCGCGCGAGGGCGAGGACGTGCTGATCGACGTCGTCGACAACGGCATCGGCCTGCCCAAGGTCGCGCGCTCGCGGCTGCTGGAGCCCTATGTGACGACGCGCGCCAAGGGCACCGGGCTTGGCCTGGCGATCGTCGGCCGCGTGCTGGAAGACCATGGCGGGCGCATCGAGCTGAAGGATGCCTCCGACTTCCGGGAGGGCCAGCGCGGCGCCTGGATGCGGATGCGCTTTGCAGTCTCCGGCCAGCCTGCGAAATCCGAGGGAGCCGAGCCGACACCAGGGGTGAAGGAAACCGCGACCGAGACAGCGCAGGACGCGGCCGGAGCACAGGCCAGCGCCCCGGTCAAGGACGCGGCGCAGGAAACAAAACAGCTGGCGGCTGAAACCAAAGAGCCGGCTGAAAAGACCAATGATTCAACGAAAATCGAAGCCTCAACAGGCAGCTGACAAGACAGGCGCGACCCATGGCAAGTGAAATTCTGATTGTCGATGATGAGGCCGATATTCGGGATCTCGTCGCGGGCATTCTCGAAGACGAGGAGTTTGTCACGCGGACCGCGCGCGATAGCGACTCCGCGCTCGCCGAGATCGCCAACCGCAGGCCGCATCTGGTGTTCCTCGACATCTGGCTGCAGGGCTCCAAGCTCGACGGCTTGCAGCTCCTCGAGCAGGTCAAGAAGGACAATCCCGATCTGCCGGTCGTGATGATCTCCGGCCACGGCAACATCGAGACCGCGGTCGCCGCGATCAAGCGCGGCGCCTATGACTTCATCGAAAAACCGTTCAAGGCCGACCGGCTGATCCTGGTCGCCAACCGGGCGCTCGAGAACTCGCGGCTCAAGCGCGAAGTCAAGGAGCTGAAGCAACTCGCACCGAGCGCAAGCTCGCTCGTCGGCCGCTCGCCCAGCATGAACCAGCTGCGCCAGACCATCGAGCGTGCGGCCAAGGCCAACAGCCGCATCCTGATCGTCGGCCCCGCCGGTGCCGGCAAGGAGCTGACCGCACGCACGCTCCACACGGCCTCGGGCCGCTCCGACGGTCCCTTCGTCGTCATCAACGCTGCCGCCATCACGCCCGAGCGCATGGAGCACGAGATGTTCGGCATCGAGCAATCCAACGGCGAGCACGCGCGCAAGCCCGGCGCGCTCGAGGAAGCCCATGGCGGCACACTGTTCATCGACGAGATTGCGGACATGCCGCGCGAGACCCAGAACAAGATTTTGCGCGTGCTGGTCGAACAGTCGTTCCAGCGCGTCGGGGGCACCTCAAAGGTGCAGGTCGACGTCCGCATCATCTCGTCGACCGCGCGCAATCTCGAAGAGGAGATCGCCGCCGGCCATTTCCGCGAGGACCTCTATCACCGCCTCTCGGTGGTGCCGATCCGCGTGCCCGCGTTGTCGGAGCGCCGCGAGGACATTCCGGAGCTGATCGACTACTTCATGGAGCAGATCTCGGCCGGCAGCGGCCTGCCCAAGCGGCAGATCGGGCAGGACGCAATGGCGGTGCTGCAATCGCATGTCTGGCCGGGCAATGTACGCCAGCTCCGCAACAACGTTGAGAGAGTCATGATTCTGGCTGCGGGCGGGCCCGAGGTCATCATCACCGCCGACATGCTGCCGCAGGACGTCGGCTCGATGGTGCCGGCGATGCCGACCAGCAACAATGGCGAGCACATCATGGGCCTGCCACTGCGTGAGGCGCGCGAAGTGTTCGAGCGCGACTATTTGATTGCACAGATCAGCCGTTTTTCAGGAAATATTTCTCGCACGGCTGAGTTTGTTGGCATGGAACGCTCTGCGCTGCACCGGAAGTTGAAGGCGCTCGGCGTCGGCTAACCCGCGACGTTGCGGCCGCCGGTGGCGGATAAGTGAGGAAATCCATCGATTTCCGTAGTTTTTCGGGGGCAATTGGGCTCGGCCTGCCGCGTGAAGCGGCTTGCCTAATAACCCGTCCTGCCCTCTAATCGAACCGCTGTTCCTACGAGGGGGATCTCATGAGGAACGGCAACCGGGTGAGACCCCACATTTTCAAAAGCGGGGCGCAACCGGCGCAATAAAAAGAAACTCAAAGCGAGAAAAAAACAATGGCGGCAGACCGCGCACAAAACCTGCAGGACACCTTCCTTAATCACGTTCGCAAAACCAAGACGCCACTGACGATCTTTCTGGTCAACGGAGTGAAGCTCCAGGGCATCGTGACCTGGTTCGACAATTTCTGTTTGCTGCTTCGGCGCGACGGTCATTCGCAGCTCGTTTACAAGCATGCGATCTCGACCATCATGCCGGGCGCTCCGATCCAGTTGTTCGAAGGCGGTGAGGATCAGCCGGCTTGAGAGTGACCTGATTGGAACCCCGGAATTTCGACGGGGATGCCGATCGTCCGCGATCGGCAGGGGCTAAGCAAACGGGGCGGGTGCTTGTCGTCGGCCCCTATTTGCGAGCGCGCGCGGGAAGTGCCGACGCGCAATCGGAAAGCCATGTTCTGCGAGACGCCGAGGCCCGGCTCGACGAAGCCGCCGGCCTCGCGCGCGCGATTGACCTCGTCATTGCCGACGCCATCATCGCACCGATCAGCCAGATCCGGCCCGCGACCTATATCGGCAAAGGCAAGGCCGAGGAGATTGCCGCGCTGGTCAAGAGCCTCGACGTCGAACTCGTCGTGATGGATTGCGCGCTGGCGCCGATCCAGCAGCGCAATCTCGAGAGGGAATTGCACGCCAAGGTACTCGACCGCACCGGCTTGATCCTCGAAATCTTCGGCCGCCGCGCCAAGACCAAGGAAGGTTCACTCCAGGTCGAGCTCGCGCATCTCAACTATCAGCGCTCGCGCCTGGTGCGCTCATGGACCCATCTGGAGCGCCAACGCGGCGGCTTCGGCTTCATGGGCGGTCCCGGCGAGACCCAGATCGAAGCCGACCGCCGCCTGATCCAGGAGCGCATCTCAAAACTCGAGGGCGAACTGAAGAAGGTGCAGGCGACGCGGCGCCTGCATCGCGCCGGCCGCCAGCGCGTGCCGTATCGCGTCGTAGCCCTGGTCGGCTACACCAATGCCGGCAAGTCGACGCTGTTCAACCGCCTGACCCGCGCCGACGTGCAGGCCGCCGACATGCTGTTCGCAACCCTCGATCCGACCTTGCGCGCGCTCACTCTGCCGCATGGCGGCAAGGCGATGTTGTCCGACACCGTCGGCTTCATCTCGAACTTGCCGACGCAACTCGTCGCCGCCTTCCGCGCTACGCTGGAGGAGGTGCTGGAGGCCGACGTCATCCTGCATGTGCGCGACATCTCGCATGAGGACGCCGAGGCCCAGCAGAGCGACGTCGACGCCGTGCTGCGTCAGCTCGGCATCAACCCGGATGATAGCGGCCGCATCATCGAGGTCTGGAACAAGATCGACCGTTATGACGCCGAACAGCGCGAAGAGCTCCTGAACATCGCCGCGCGCAGACCGGAGGATCACCCAGCGATGCTGGTCTCAGCCGTGTCGGGCGAGGGGATCGACGCACTGCTCGCGGCAATCGAGGAGCGGCTCGCCGCAAAACGCACCACGCTCGACCTCTCCATCGACGCCGCAGACGGCGCCGGCATCAGCTGGCTGCACCGCAATGCGGAAGTTCTGGCGAAAGAGCTGCACGATGGCCGCTTCGACATGACCGTGCGGGTCGACGAGACCAAGCGGGATATCGTGGTGTCCAGGTTCGACGCCGTGCCGCGTCTGTCCGCGTAAGCTGCACTTCATAGCCTCGATGGAGCGAAGCGTAATCCGGGATTCTCGTCTCGACGAACCGGTCCCGGATTGCGCTTCACTCCATTCGGGCTACGCATTTTCAGAGTAAGCCGACGACAGCGAGCTAGCGGCGGACTTCCTTGCGTGCGTGCCTCTGACGGCTTGTGACTCGGAACACTAGAACGGAATGGTCAGGCCCGGGGTTTTCGCTTGCGCCTTGGTATAGGCGACGCCGTGGATTTTGATTCCACGCTCGTCCAGCAGCGAAATGATGCCGCCCTGGTTCGATAGTTCCATCGGCTTCTGCACGACGACGGCGAGCGTGCCCCCGGCCGAGATCTTCCCTGACAGGACCATCTTGTTCTTCTGCTTGTCGGCCAGCATCCAGCCGGTGAGATCGATGTCGCGATCGGCCGTATTGAGCAGCGTGACGACTTCCCGCTCGGGCGTCTTCACGGCGTTGACGAGTGCCGCAATGATCCGCACGAGGCCATCAGGCATTTGCCCGGTCGGAGGAGTCGTCGGATCCGGCGGCTGTGTCGGCGTGCCTCCGCCGAGATCGATGGGATTACCGGTCTTGTCGTCGGTGTGCCAGGCCTGCGTCTGGAATTTGAGGAAGACCGCCGTCCAGAGCTTCTGATCCGGGAATTCGAACACGAGCCCGCCGTCCTGCCACGGCCCGTTGTCGCCGGAGAATTGTCCGGTTGGATTGCCCTGGTTCATATGGATGTCGTGAATGCCGCGGCCCGGCCGAAAGCCGAAATAATTGTCCGCCTTCGGCTCCGGCCCCCATGTCTCGCCGAATGCGTACACCATCGCGCTTTCGTTCGAGAGCGCGCGCTGGACGAACTGGTCGAGTTTCTCGTTGAGGTCATTGTCCGGTCCGGGCACGGACAGCGGCAGCGGGATCATCTCCTGCGGCTGCATCAGATTGCCGCGAATGAAGTCCAACGCCATGCTGCCCGGCTTCGGCTGCTGCGGGTGCAGGCCCTCCGGCAGCGCTGCGAGTTGATCGGTGATCGGATGGACAAAATGCGATCGCACCAGGTACTCGACTTCGCTTCCGTCGGCTGACTGCACATTGACGGCGATGCGGAAATCCGCGTTGTCGGCCACGACATGGACTTGATAGTGCGGCGACTGGCCGGTGCCGAAACGCATCGCGATCGGGCGTCCCTTGAGGACCGAATAGTGCTTGAGCGGCATCGCATCACCTGCCGTTGGGGTTCGGCTGCGCGGGCTCCATTGCTCAACCTTAGACTGCCGGTCGTGACGATTTCATGGCTGAGGTGAGCAGCCGGCCTCACGCTTTGGCAGGACCGCCTCGCTGCATTCGGGAAAAGGTGCTGACCTATATCTGGATCAAATGCGGGCGGTCCAACCGACTAAGAAGATCACCTGGACAGATCGAGGCTCATGAACTGGTTGTGCGGGCTCGCCTGATAGTCGGCGAACGGATCGCAGCGCAGGAAGCCAGCACTGCGGTAGAGCGAGACGGCGGGCGCATGCAGCGGTGCCGTGCCGGTCTCCAGGCTGAGACGCGCATAGCCTCGTTTGCGGGCTTCGGCGATGATGTGCTGCAGGATCGTGCGGCCGACTCCGGACCCGCGCGCGGCAGGCGCGGCGCGCATCGACTTCACCTCCGCATGTGTGTCGTCCAGTTGTTTGAGCGCGCCAAATCCAACCAGCATATCACCCTGCCAGACGGTCCAGAACGTCGCGGTCGGAGCCGAAAGACCGCTCGCGTCCAGCGCCTGCGCGTGCTCGCCCATGACGCTGCGTAGCTCTTCCAAATGAAGTGTCAGCAGATCGGCGACATGTGGCGCCCTCGGATCGTCTTGCCTGATTTCCACGGAGCGCCCTCGTATCAGGTGGCCGTCTTGGCCGCATTCCACAGCGCATCCATCTCCGCAAGCGACGCGTCCTCAAGAGAGCGTCCCTGCGCCGCCAGCGACCGCTCGATATAGGCAAACCGCCGCTCGAACTTCGCATTCGTCGCACGCAGGGCGGCTTCCGGATCGGCGCCGACATGCCGTGCGAGGTTGACCAGCGCAAACATCAGATCGCCGGTCTCTTCCGCGATCTCACGTTTGTCATTGCGATCGAGCGCGGCTTCGATCTCGTCAGCTTCCTCGCGGATCTTCTGCAGCACCGCGCGCGGGTCGTTCCAGTCGAAGCCGACGGTGGAAGCCTTGCGCTGCAGCTCCAGGGCGCGCGTCAGCGCCGGTTGGCCGGCCTTCACGCCCGACAGCAGCGATTTGTGCGACGGGGTTGCCTCCGGCGGCCGGCGTGCGGCGCGCTCGGCTTTCTCCTCGGCCTTGATGCGGTCCCAGACTTCCTTGACGTGATGTGGGGTGAGATTGCCGTCCTTGTCGGCGAAGACATGGGGATGGCGCCGGATCATCTTGCGGGTGATGGCCTCGACCACGTCGCCGAAGGCGAACGCGTTCTGCTCTGACGCCATCTGGGCATGGAACACGACCTGCAACAGGAGGTCGCCAAGCTCTTCTCTGAGATCATCGAGATCGCCGCGGTCAATGGCGTCGACCACCTCATGGGCTTCCTCGATCGTATAGGGCGCGATGGTCGCGAAATTCTGCTCGAGGTCCCAGGGGCAGCCAGTCACCGGCGTGCGCAGCGCCGCCATGATCTCGATCAGGCGGGAAATGTCGCGGGAAGGGGTCATTGCGGGGCAGTCTCCTGGGTCCCAAACCTTATGCCAAAAGCGGGCCGCCGTTCCCAGCGGGGAGCGCTGGAACGGGCCGATTTCCACCGATTGGCTGATACGTTCCACAGTGCTAAAGCGCGGGCCATGAGTGACGCATTTTCATCACAAACCGCGCTGGTGCTGTTCTCCGGCGGCCAGGATTCCACCACCTGCCTCGCCTGGGCGCTCAGCCGCTTCGCGCGCGTCGAGACGCTGGGGTTCGACTACGGCCAGCGTCACGCCGTCGAGCTCGACTGCCGCGACCGGCTGGTCGACGGCATCAAGGGGTTGCACGCGGATTGGGCCACCAAACTCGGCGAGAGCCATACGCTGTCGATCCCGACGCTCGCCGCCGTGTCCGAGACGGCGCTGACGCGCGACGTCGCGATCGCGATGGGCGCCGACGGGTTGCCCAATACGTTTGTGCCCGGCCGCAATTTGGTGTTTTTGACGTTTGCTGCGGCGCTGGCCTACCGGCGTGGCATCACCCACATCGTCGGCGGCATGTGCGAGACCGACTATTCCGGCTATCCCGATTGCCGCGACGACACCATCCGCGCCATGCAGGCCGCGCTCTCGCTCGGCATGGCCCGACAATTCGAGCTGCACACGCCGTTGATGTGGATCGACAAGGCCGCGACGTGGAAGCTCGCGCACGACCTCGGCGGCGACGGGCTGGTCGATCTCATCCGCGAGCACTCCCACACCTGCTATCTCGGCGAACGCGGCGCGCAGCATGATTGGGGTTATGGCTGCGGCGAGTGCCCGGCGTGCAGCCTGCGGGCGAAGGGGTGGCGGGAGTATGTGGCGGCGAGGTAGCGCTACGCCCACTGCCGTCATTGCGAGGAGCTCTTGCGACGAAGCAATCCAGACTACCTCCGCAGAAACAGTATGGATTGCTTCGCTGCGCTCGCAATGACGGAGTATGTGGAGGCGACTTACCGAAAATCCTCGTCCCGCAGCTCGATCGGCTCGCCATGTGGCGTCCTATCCGCAGCGTGATCCCAGGCATCACGATAACGATGCAACGTCTCCAATGACGCCACGCCCTTGCGCGCGACCAGTCCCTCCAGCGTGGCCAGCCAATGCAGGTAATACGTCTCGCCCGTATCAGGATCGCCGGCGGCCTGCGCGCGCTTGATCTCGGAGGCCAGGGCTGCGGCCCATTCGGGCCAGGTGAATACGCCGCGGTCATGCAGCGTCAATGCCATCGCAAACGCATGCGCCTCCCAGGGCGCACGGAACACCGGGCCTTCTTCATCGCGCGGAATGCTTGGAATGGCGGCTGTTGCAGCCGCCGCAGCCGTGCCGCTCATCACGCCGGGTCCAGATAGGGCTCGAACGCGTCGATCGAGACCTTCGAGGTCGAATCGCCGTCGGCGCCCCAGAGATCGCTGGCTTCGAACACGACCGTGTAGAGCCATTGCGGATTCTCGCCGAGCTCCATCGCCGCCGAATCCGGAAACACGTGGCAGCCATGGTTCAGCTCGACGACACCGACATGACCGCGCACATACCGCGGCAACCTTGTATGTGTCGTCGGATGAATGTTCTTGGCACGCACCCGATCGCCGATGTTGAATCTTGCAGCCGCCGGGGCAGGGCGGCCGAACTTGCCGCGCACCATGATGCGCTCGACCTGGGTGACATCGAATTTGCCGTGCTTGAGCGCCTTGCCCGGCTGCATCGCATGGCCGGCGGCGACTTCCTCCCTTGTGAGGTAGCCCTTCTCGATCAGCATCTCCTCGAGCCCGAGAAACCATTTCTTGTAGTAGGAGCTCGAGAGATAAACGTGCGGCGGGATCGTCTCGCGATAGAAGCGCGAGGTGTCGATGTTGAAGGCGCCGGCCGCGCCCATCGCGCGCACCATCGCCAGCACGCGGGATTCCCACGCCGCGTGGAACACCGGCTCGTTCGGCTCGGCTTCGACCTTGCCGAACCCGTCCATGCCGCCCATGTCGTGGACACCGTTCACGACGGCGCTCCCGGCGTCTTGGCAAAGCCGGTCCCGATCATGGAATCGCGCGTGACGAGCTCCGCAAGCTGCTCCTCGCTCCAGCCTTCGGTGCCCGCGGGCCGCATCGGCAGCACCAGAAAGCGCGTCTCGGCGGTGGAATCCCAGACACGGATCTCCATGTCCTTGGGCAGCGTGACGTCGAAATCGGCGAGCACGCCGCGCGGATCCTTGACCGCGCGCGAGCGATAGGGCGCGGCCTTGTACCAGACCGGCGGCAGGCCCAGCATCTCCCAGGGGTAGCAGGAGCACAGCGTGCACACGACCATGTTGTGGCGCGCGGGCGTGTTCTCGATCACGACGAGATGGTCGCCGACGCGGCTGACATGGCCGAGCGTGCCGATCGCCTTGGAGCCATCCTCCAGCAGTGCCTGCTTGAACGCCGGATCGGTCCAGGCCTTCGCGACGACGCGCGCGCCGTTGTGCGGGCCGATTTTGGTCTCATAGGCCTGGATGATGGCATCCAGTGCGGCCGGCTCGACATAGCCTTTTTCGGTCAAGATCGTCTCGAGCGCGCGCACGCGCAGCTCAGTCTCCGAAAGCTCGGAATGGTCGTGATCGTGGTCGTGATGATGTTCACTCATGCCTTGAGGATAGTCCCAGAATCCGGGCCTTGTCGAGGCGAAGACTCTGCTAACATCGCACCATGGGTTGGGCCAAACAAACCGGAATAACCGCCGCAATCGCGGCCCTTGTCGCGTTCGCGGCGCAGGATGCGCACGCCGCGAATGGCGCCTATGCGGTGGATGCCGCCGATATCTCCGAGGTCGGCTCCTGCAAGGTCGAAAGCTGGATGTCGGCTGCTTCCAACACCGATTTCTTGGCGGTCGCCAATCCCTCCTGCGTCGTCGATCCCTTCAGGCCGATCGAGCTGAGCTTGCAGACCATCCGTGCGAGGAGCGATGGCGACTGGAGCACGATCATTGCTCCCAAAGCCAAGACGAATTTTATCCCGACCGGCATCGGCCGATGGGGATTGTCTGCCTATGGCGGTGGCTCCTTCGATGCGGCCACCGGCGAGGCGCTGACCGCCTTTGCCGTCATCCCCGCGACCTTCCGCCTGTCCGAGACCATGCGCATCAACGTCAATGGCGGCTGGCTCTGGGATCGCACGGTGGACCGTCACTATCTGACCTACGGCATCGGCCTCGACTGGAAGTTCACCGACACCCTGCAATGGACGATCGAGACCTATGGGCAGGCCGGCGCCGCCGAGATCGCAAGCGTCGTGCAGCCGCGTTTCCAGACCGGCGTGCGCTACCGCCCGAACGAGATCTTTTCCGTCGACGTGATCTATGGCCGTAACATCACCGGCGAGAATGCCAACTGGATCACCATCGGCACCACCATTCGCTTTCCGGTCGACGGCGGCGAGCCGGAACACCGGCGCACCGGGCATTTGTGAGCACCACGGAACCTCTGGCACCGGGCAACAGAACCGGCCATTGATCAGGCCGCACACAGTCCGTATACGCCGCGCAGGGACAAGAACGGCCCGGCCAACGGGCGGCATGATGCGATGACAATCGAGGGGGAGGGCCCATGGCCACGAGTTCGCAGGCGCCGGAGGCAAAAGGGTTTCGCTGGAAGCTGATCGCGCCACTCGTGGTGTGGCTGGCGATCTATCTGTGGCCGGTGCCCACAGGGCTCAACGTCAATCAGTGGCACTATTTTGCCGTGTTCGCGGCCGTTATCACCGGGCTCATCCTGGAATCGATGCCGGTCGGCGCGGTCGGCTTCATCGGCCTCACGGTCGCCGGCGTCGCCGGCTATATCGACCCCGATCCCGGCAAATCGCTGCGCTGGATGCTGGGAGGCTTTGCCGAAAGCACGGTCTGGCTGATCGTCGGCGCCTTCGTGTTCTCGATCGGCTATCGCAAGAGCCAGCTCGGCCGGCGCATCGCGCTGGTGCTTGTGCGACGGCTCGGCAGCAACACGCTCGGCCTCGGCTATGCGGTCGCGATGTCGGACTTCCTGCTCGCCCCCGCAACGCCCTCCAACACCGCCCGCAGCGGCGGCATCGTCTATCCCATCATCTCCAACATCCCGCGCATCTATGGCTCCGAGCCCGGGCCGACCGCCGGCAAGATCGGCACCTATGTGATGTGGACCGCGTTCGCGGCCACTGCCATCACCAGCTCGCTGTTCTTCACCGCGCTCGCGCCCAATGCGGCGGCGCTGGCGATTGCCAAGAAGACCGCCGGCGTCGAGGTCAGCTGGGCGCAGTGGTTCATGGGTTTTGCACCGCTCGGCATCCTGCTGATGATCATCGTGCCGCTGCTCAGCTATGCGGTGTGCCGTCCCGAGGTGAAGCGCAGCCCCGAGATCTCGGAATGGGCGGCGAAAGAGCTCGCAGAGATGGGCCCGATGTCGCGCAACGAGTGGATCATGCTGGCGCTGATCATCCTCGCGATGTTCCTGTGGATCGCGGGCTCGAGCCCGGACATCCACGTGCCCGTGCTCGGCTCCAACTTCGTCAACGCCACGACCGTCGTCTTCATCGTGATCTCGCTGATGCTGGTCACCGGCGTGATCGAGTTCGCCGACATCGTCAGCGAGAAGAGCGCCTGGGAGGTGTTCTTCTATTTCACCTCGCTCTTGACGCTGGCCTCCGGCCTCAACGAGATCGGCTTCATCAAATGGTTCGCGACCGAATACGCCAAGCCGCTCGCGGGGCTGTCGCCGTCCACCGCGATGATCCTGCTGGTCGCGCTATTCTTCTGGATCCACTATTTCTTCTCGAGCATCACCTCGCACGCCGCGGCCGTGCTGCCTGTCGTGCTCGCGGTCGGTTCCGGAATCCCCGGCCTGCCGGTCACCACGCTCGCGATGCTTTGCATGTATTCGCTCGGCCTAATGGGCGTGATCTCGCCTTACGCGACGGGGCCCGCGCCGATGTATTTTGGCAGCGGCTATATCGGGAAGGGCCAGTTCTGGGGCTTTGGGCTGCTGTTCGGGCTGCTCTATTTCGCCGGATTGCTGCTGATCGTGCTGCCCTGGTTGCAGATGGCACGGTGAGCCTCGGCGGAGGCTGATAGCCCCGGCGAAGGAATATTCTTCTCTCGCGAGGGATTGGAGAAACTTCGTCCATCCCCTCGCAAATATCTGAAATTGCAACAAAGACTGGAAAAGGCGATGGTGCGTGCTGCGGTGCAGCGCGGTGCCCTCCGAGGCGATTTGTTGCTGCCCCGCCTCCAGTCGCTGATGCGACCCGGCTCTCGTTTGCCTTTTGGGGCGGGCGAGAGAACTATTGTGCATGAAAGCCCTCTCAATGAACGCCCACCAATCGCTTGCCATCGGACAGCCGATCGCGCCGCCCGAAGCGATTTCACCTGCCGCGACTGCGTCGGACGCGATGGTCCGCTTCGAAGCCATCTCAAAAACCTATCCGGCCTATCGCGGCAAGCCCGGCGTCAACGCGCTCGAGAATATCGACTTCGCCATTCCGCGCGGCTCCATCACCGGCGTGATCGGCCGCTCCGGCGCGGGCAAGTCGAGCCTGGTTCGCCTGATCAACGGGCTGGAGAAGCCGACCACCGGACGCGTCATCGTCGATAACAGGGACATCTCCGCGCTCGCAGGCCGCGAGCTGCGGCTGGCGCAGCGCTCGATCGGGATGATCTTCCAGCATTTCAACCTGCTGTCGTCGCGAACCGCCGCCGACAACATCGCGCTGCCACTCGAGATCGCCGGCTGGGCCAAAGCCGACATCAAGGCCCGTGTCGCCGAGCTGCTCGCGCTGGTCGGCATCGCCGACAAGCACGACCGCTATCCATCAGAACTATCAGGCGGCCAGAAGCAGCGCGTCGGCATCGCCCGCGCGCTGGCGACGCGACCGGACGTGCTCTTGTCGGACGAAGCGACCTCCGCGCTCGATCCGCAGACCACGCGCGCCATCCTCGATCTGCTCGCCAACATCAACCGCGAATTGGGCGTCACCATCGTGCTGATTACCCACGAAATGTCCGTGGTGCGTCAGCTCGCCAGGGAAGTCGTGGTGCTCGACGCCGGCCATGTCGTCGAGAGCGGCCACGTCGCCGACATCTTCACCCATCCCAAACATCCGATCACACAGTCCTTCCTGGCCGAGGTGATCGGCGACAGCCTGCCGGTCTCGCTGGCGAGCCGGATCGTGGCGGAGCCTGCTGCGGGCGGGCAGGCCGTGATCCGCGTTCAGGTGCGCGGGGCAGGGGCCGGCGATACGCTGGTGGCGCGGCTCGCCCGCGAACTCGGCCTCGACGTATCGCTGCTGTCGGCCCGCATCGACGAGATCGGCGGCCAGCATGTGGGCTCGCTGACGCTCGGTATTCCTCTCGGAATTTCCGGCGGCGAGGACGCGGTGACGCGCACGCTCGCCTGGCTCTCTCAATATCAATTCCCGGCGGAGCGTCTCGGCTATGTCGCCTGAACTCATCAACCTCATCGTCCAGGCCACCTTCGAGAGCCTGTACATGGTCGGCATCGCGGCGGCTCTCGGCACCGCCTTCGGCCTGCCGCTCGGCGTTTTCCTCGCCACCAGCCGCAAGGGCGAGCTGTTCGCGGCTCCGCTCGTCAATCGCGTGCTCGGCATCGTCGTCAACGCGACCCGCTCGACGCCCTTCATCATCCTGGTTGTCGCCATCATCCCGTTCACCCGGCTCATTGCCGGCACCTCGATCGGCTCGACGGCAGCGATCGTGCCGCTGGTGATCGCATCGACGCCGTTCATCGCGCGCCTGGTCGAGGCTGCGATCCGCGAGGTCGACGGCGGCCTGATCGAGACCGCGTCCTCGTTCGGGGCCTCCCCGATCCAGATCGTGTTCAAGGTGCTGATACCCGAGGCGCTGCCGGGCCTGCTGCTGGCACTGACGCTCGCAGTGGTCAGCCTGCTCGGCTACTCCGCCATGGTCGGCGCGGTCGGCGGCGGCGGTCTCGGCGACCTCGGCATCCGCTACGGCTATCAGCGCTTCATGCCGGAGATGATGCTCGCCGTCGTCGTCGTGCTGATCGCGCTGGTCCAGCTCGTCCAGAGCGCCGGCGATTATCTGGCACGCCGGGTCAACCGCCGGCTGCGGCATCGCTGATAGGCGTCAGGCCACCAGCCTGGCGCGCCGCAGTGTCTCCGAGGGCAGCTCGGAGAAGTGGCGCTTGTAGTCGAGCGAGAACTGGCTGAAGTGCCAGAAGCCGTGTTGCACGGCGACGTCGTAGACCGACGCATCAGCGGCGCGCTTCAGGTCGCGCCGCACCCGGTTCAGCCGCATCGCGCGCCAATAGTACATCGGGCTCGTGCCCAAAACTTCCTGGAAGCAATAGCCGAGCTTGCGCGGGCTCGCGCCGACCGCCTTGCAGACCTCCAACAGCGACAGCGCGCGCTCGCCGCTGCCATGCATCAACTCGCGGGCACGATCGACGGTGCGCTTGCGCGCCGCCGAGCTGCGGCCGGGATCGCAGGGGCGCGCCGTCGGTAGCATATCCATGATCTCGACGAGGAGGGCGTCTTCCAGCGCCTGCCGGGCAATCGGATCGTCGAAGCGCTCGGGCGCGGTCGCGATGGTCTCGTGAATGGCGGCGAGATGGGCGCGCAGCCGCGCGACCGGCGCTTCCGCCGTCTCGATCACCCGCAACTGGTGCCAGACGGCGCGCGGCAGCTCGATATCGAGCCGGGCCGCAAGCTCCGCGATCAACACCGTGCTGGCAACGACGCCGCGCAGCTCGAAGGCCTTTGGCGTACACATGTCGATCTCGGCGTCGATGCTGGCGAGCACGCGGGCTCCGTTGGTACTGGTCCCGTTGCAGCTGAGTTCGCCGTCGCCGTCCCAGGGCAGGCCGATGCCAAAACTGTCGGGGCCGAGCTGGCCGTATTGGCGCACCTGCTGGCTGGTGATCTCGCGGAACACCTCGAGCCGGGGCAAGGAGAGCTGGGTAAAGCTGCCTCGAAAGGCGCCTGCGCTGATCTGGTCATAGCTCAGCCGCCAGCGGCCGAGCGTGGCGCAATGCTCATCGACATCCGTGCTGCTCGCCTGAAGCAGATTGGAAGCCGAGTCTTGAATCGGAAGAGTTGCGCTTAAGGCCATGACCGAACGTCAGAATTTGCCAGCCGAGAACTAGCAAGAGCTACGCCAGACTGGCATGCCCCACGCCCGAGTCCAGCAAAATATTGCCGGATCTCGATAACGCTCAACGCGGCCTTTGTGCAGTCTTCCTCTCCAGTCGTCCCGACACCGGGGTTTGGAATGGCCGGAGGGATCGAGATGCGACCGACCGAGATCATGCGTGGCAGCCCGCCCGCACCCGAGGCCCAGGTGACGCGCGCCAACTGGCGCAGCTTTCCCGCGATACGCTGGGGCTTTACCCACACCCGCGAGGTGTTGCCGACCGCCGAGGTGCGTCGCTCGGCGCAGCCGACGCCCATCAAGAGCGCGCCGCGTGAGCTGGCAAAGCTCAGCTTCACCGCACCTGACGGTAAGCCCACCACGATCGAAACCATGCTCCGCGAAACCTTTGCCGATACCCTCCTCGTGATGCACCGGGGCGCGCTGATCCACGAATGGTACGGCGACGGCATGAGCGTGACCACGCCGCATCTGATCTGCTCGATCAGCAAGGCCATTGCCGGTACGCTCGGTGGCATCCTGGCCGCGCGCGGTTTGCTCGATCCCGAGGCGAGGGTGGTGCGCTACGTGCCGGAGCTGGAGACGTCCGTCTACGGCACCTGCACCGTGCGCAACCTGCTCGACATGGCAGTCGCGATCAAGTTCGAGGAGGATTACGAGGACCCCGCCGGCGACGTCGCGCGCTATCGCTTCTCTTCGGGCTGGGACGTGCCGCCGCCTGGCGTCGAGCCCGGCCACCAGCGTGCCTATCTCACCACGCTGCGTGGCACCGGTAAGCCGCACGGCAAGGTGTTTCATTACGTCTCGCCCAACACCGAAGTGCTTGGCTGGGTCTATGAGCGGGCCTGCGGCATGCCGTACCACCGCATCCTCTCCGAATATCTCTGGCAGCCCTTGGGCGCCGAGGACGACGGCTCCCTCACGCTCGACAGCCACGGCATGGGCCGTATCGCCGGCGGTCTCTCATTCACCGCGCGCGATCTGCTCCGCTTCGGCGAGATGATCCGCTGCCGCGGCGTGGTCGAGGGCCGACAGGTGGTGCCGGGTTGGTGGATCGACGACATCCGCGAGAACGGCGATTCCAAGGCCTGGGCCGACGGCGATCTCGCCGAGTTCTTCCCGGGCGCGCGCTACCGCAGCAAATGGTTCACGATCGATCCAGCACGCAACGCGCTCACCGCGATCGGCATCCACGGTCAGCACCTCTATGTCGATCTCGACGCGGACACCGTCATTGTCAAGCTTGCGACCCAGCCGAAGGCGATGGACGTGCCGATCGACCAGCGCTGGTTCGCCGCCTTCCGCGCCATCACCACGCATCTCGCCTGACTTCTGGACATTCCCATGCTCGATACCGTCAAAGCCAAATCGCACACCGTCGCGCCGCATGCGCTCGATCCGCTGACCGCGGAGGAGATCACGGCGGCCTGCACGCTGGTGCGTGCGGCAGCCAAATCGCCCGAGAATTGCCGCTTCCCGACGGTGCGGCTGGAGGAGCCGACCAAGCAGGAGCTGGCCGCTGATAGAGCAGGGCGCCGCGCCTTCGCGCTGACGCTCGACGTGACGACGGGCGAGGCGATCGAGCACATCGTCGATCTCGGCCGCAACGAGATCGTCACGCGAAAAGTCATTCCGAACCGCGAGGCGCCCTATGGCCAGCCGCCGGTGATGCTGGAAGAGTTCTTCAAATGCGAGGCCGTGGTGAAGGCCGATCCAGGCTGGCGCGCGGCGATGGTCCGGCGCGGGCTCACCGACAGGGATATCGAGCTGATTCAGGTCGATCCGTTTTCCTCGGGCTTCTTCGATTTCGAGTATGAGCGCGGCGCCCGCATCGTGCGCGCCGTCAGCTTCTTCCGCGAGCACCTTCAGGACAACGGCTACGCGCACCCGATCGAGGGCGTAATCGCCGTGGTTGACCTCATCGGCGGCAAGGTCATCGATCTCACCGACGCAGATCCGATCGTGCCGATCCCGCGCAAGAAGCGGAACTATGGCGCCCATGAAGTCGCGAACCCGCGCACCGACATCAGGCCGCTGCATATCGAGCAGCCCGAGGGCGCCAGCTTCAAGGTCGACGGCTGGAAGGTCGACTGGCAGAAATGGAGTTTTCGCGTCGGCTTCACGCCGCGCGAGGGCCTTGTGCTGCATCAGCTCAGCTATCAGGACGGCGAGCGCAAGCGGTCGCTGATCCATCGCGCCAGCGTCACCGAGATGGTGGTGCCTTACGCCGATCCGACCGCAAACCACTTTTGGAAGTCGGCGTTCGATGCCGGCGAATACGGGCTCGGCATGCTAGCGAACGCGCTCGAGCTTGGCTGCGACTGCCTCGGCAATATCCATTATTTCGACGTGCCGGCCGCGGATAACAAAGGGGCACCCTTCGTCATGCAGAACGCCATCTGCATGCACGAAGAAGACTACGGAATAGCCTGGAAACACTACGAATTCCGCAACGGCCTGTTCGAGGTCCGCCGTTCGCGCCGCCTGGTGGTCTCGTTCTTCGCGACCGTCGGCAATTACGACTATGGCTTCTACTGGTATCTCTACCAAGACGGCACGATCCAGCTCGAAACAAAACTCACCGGAATCATCCAGACCGCCGCCGTGCTATCAGGCGAAAAGTACAAATGGGGCGGCATGGTCGACGACAATCTCGGCGGGCCGACGCACCAGCATTTCTTCAACGTGCGTCTGCACATGGATCTCGACGGCGGCGGCAACACGGTGACGGAGCACGACTTCGTGCCGCGGCCCTGGGGTCACGACAATCCGCATGGCAACGCCTTCGACACCACGACGCGCGTGCTGTCGCGTGAGCGCGATGCGGCCGCCATTGCAAACGGCGAGACGGGCCGGTTCTGGAAGATCAGCAATCCCAACGAGACCAATTCGGTCGGCAATGCGCCGGCCTACAAGCTTGTCGTCAATCCGAGCCCGCTGATGCTGGCGCAGGAGGGCAGCTATGTGCGCAAGCGCGGCGGCTTTGCGACCAAGCACGTCTGGGTCACCGCGTTCGATGCGGATGAGAAATACGCCAGCGGCGACTATCCCAACGTCCATGCCGGCGGCGACGGCCTGCCGCGCTACGCAGCCCAGAACCGCAACATCGAGAATACAGACATCGTGCTGTGGCACTCCTTTGGCCACACCCACATCTGCAAGCCCGAGGACTTTCCGATCATGCCGGTCGAATATGCCGGCTTCATGCTGAAGCCGACCGGCTTCTTTTCGGCGAATGCGGCCGGCGACATCCCGCCTGAACGTAACAGCCGTAGCGTCCTTGCGGGCGATGAGGAGGGCGGCGGAAGCTCGTGCTGTAAGAGCTAGGCAGCCGGCGGGTAATAGAGAAATTCGATCATCAGGCAGCCATCGCGGGTGAAGAACGGTCCATGCTCGACATGGGCCGGCCTCACGGCGTAGGTGCCGGGCTCCAGCCGCCGTGCTTCCAGTGACGCGGTGCCGATCGACAGCGTGCCCGAAATCAGGAAGACCTCTTCGCACCATTCATGCGAGACGGGATGCTCCACCGAGGCACCGGCGGCCCAGCGCGACAGTCGCGTCACGGCGCCCGTCCGCGCCGGATGATCGAAGCGGCCAGACAGGATCTTTTCCTCGACACCGACATAGCCGGGGACAGCGCGCCATCCATCATCGGCGAGCGCGTTGAAAAACTCCCTGTGGTCCTTCATGAACCGGCCGAACCCGGACTCCGCCATCATCATCTCCCACACCGATCGAACAGCGCTCATCATAGCTGAGCTTTATTTGAATTAGTCTAGTTCAAAACGTCTGCGAACAGGCGATCGCGCCTGAGCGCATTCGCCGCAGGTGCTGCGCACAGCTCTGGAGAGGTTCTAACGCGGTTCCTATCGCGCTCCGAAAACGCCTGCGTTAGGGCGAGACATCAAAAACGATACCGGCGAAGCCGGCGGTGCGTGGGGCCTCGAACGACGTGACAGACTTCCAACTTCCTTCGCGTTCCGACGCGCGACTTCGACTGATTCAGGTGCTTTTCTTCGGAGCCGCGAGCACCTTCGCTCTCATCGTTCCCATCGGTTCCGCGCGAGCACAAGCGCAGATTCCCTCGGTCGCCGTCGAGGCTCCAGCCCAGCGCATTCGTCCCGCTGCAACGGCTTCATCGCGGCAAACGGCAAGGACACGTGCCGCACGCAGCAGCCGTCACGCTCCGGCGCAACAGGGCGCTCCGACCCAATCCGCGTCGAACGGCCCCACCGGCGAACGCGCCGGCGGACCGGTGCGCGGCTTCGTCGCGACGCGTAGCGGCACCGCCACCAAGACCGATACGCCGCTGATCGAAACGCCGCAGTCGATCTCCGTCATCACCACCGACCAGGTCAGGAACCAGGGCGCGGTCTCGATCGGCGAAGCCCTGCGCTACACCGTCGGCGTCAGCGGCGACGTCAATGGTGGCTCGGACACCCGCTTCGGCGGCCTTCAGATCCGCGGCTTCGACATGACTATGCCGGGCCTCTACATCGACGGCTTGCGGATTCCCTCCAGCAACTACGTGCATTTCAATGGCCTCGATCCCTACGGTGCCGAGCGCCTCGAGGTGCTCAAGGGACCGTCCTCGGCGATGTATGGCGGCAGCGGCACCGGCGGCCTGCTCAACTACGTGACAAAACTGCCGACCGCGCAGCAGTTCGGCGAAGTCTCGGTCTCCGGCGGCAGCTTCAACCGCTATCAGGGCCAGTTCGACATGGGCGGTCCCGCCAACAAGGAAGGCACCGTCCTGTGGCGATTGACCGGCGTGGTTCGCGATGGTGAAACCCAGGTCGACTTCAGCAAGGACAACCGCGTCTTCATCGCGCCCGCCGTCACCTTCAAGCCGAACGAGGACACCACCATCACGTTCCTCGCCAACTACCAGCGCGACCGGGCAGGGTGGGGCCTCCAGTTCCTGCCGGCGTCAGGCACGGTGTGGCCGAACAACGGCCGCACCATCCCGGTCTCGTTCTTCGCGGGCGTGCCGAGCTTCGATGCCTTCAACACAGAGATCGCGACCGCCGGCTACCAGCTCTCGCACGATTTCACCGACAACATCACCTTCCGGCAGAACCTGCGCTACGCCTATCAGCACAACGAGGAGAAGGTGTTTTACGGCGGCGGCTATACCGACGAGGCCGCGGGACAGCTCGCGAGGTACGGAAGCACCAGCAATTCCTACATCAACTCCTTTGCGGTGGATAACCAGCTCCAGGGCAAGTTCGCGACCGGCATCCTCAGCCACACCACGATGGTGGGGATCGACTATCGCAACACCACCTTCCGCGACACTGCTTTCAGCGTCACGACCTCGGCCCCCGAGATCAACGTCTTCAATCCGGTCTACAGCTACGACTGGACCGTCGGCGCCATGAGCGACAACACCGGCGTCAAGCAGTCGCAGGTCGGCCTTTACGCGCAGGACCAGATCAAGCTCGGCCGGCTCTCGTTCCAGCTCGGCGGCCGCCAGGATTTCGTGACGACGCAGGTCGACAGCGGTATCGCCAACACGTCGGTCTTGAAGGATGCCTCGGCTTTCACCGGCCGTGCCGCCGTGATGTACAATTTCGACAATGGCATCGCGCCGTACTTCAGCTACTCGGAATCGTTCCTGCCGGTGCTGGCGACGGGGCCGGGCGGCCAAATGCTCAATCCCGAAACGGGGGTCCAGTACGAGGTCGGCGTCAAATACCAGCCGCTCGGCTGGAACGCGCTGTTCACCTTCGCGGCCTTCGACCTGACGCGCGACAACGTCGTCACCTATGCGCCCGGGTCGGTCTTCGCCGAACAGACCGGACAGGTGAAATCGCGCGGCATCGAGCTCGAGGGCACCATGTCACTCGCCGACGGCTGGAACCTGCGTGCGGCCTACGCCTATGTCGATGCCGTGATCACGCAGGATCCGGTGAATATCGGCAAGGCGCCGGTCACCGTGCCACTCAACCGCGCCTCGCTGTGGAGCGACTACACGCTCCAGAACGGGCCGCTCGCCGGCGTTCAATTCGGTGGTGGCATCCGCCATGTCGGCGCGACCTGGGGCGATGACCCCAATACGTTCAAGGTTGGAGCGTCGACCGTGCTGGATGCGCTGCTCGCCTATAACAGGGATAATTGGCGGCTGTCATTGAACGTCACCAACCTCGCCGACACGCGCTATGTCGCCGCCTGCTACAGCCTCGCGGGCTGCTTCTATGCGGAGGGACGCAAGGCCATCGGCAAGCTGACCTACCGCTGGTAGTGAGATCTGAGCAATGAGAGCGATATTCGGCAGGCTGCATCGCTGGGCGGGACTGCTGACGGCCGGCTTCCTGTTCTTCTCCGGCATCACCGGCGCGATCATCTCCTGGGACCATGAGCTAGACGACGTCCTCAACAGCCACCTGTTCGACGTCTCGACCAAAGGCCCGGCGATCCCCTCGATCGAGCTCGCCAAAATGATCGAGCAGCGAGATCCCCGGGCGCGCGTTGTCTATCTCTTCATGACGCCGGAGGAAGGGCACTCGCTGTGGTTCTTCGTGATGCCGCGGATTGATCCTGCGACCGGCAAGCGCTTTGCGATGGACTACAACCAGGTCTTCCTCGATCCCAATACCGGCATCGAGCTCGGCCGCCGCTACTGGGGCGCCGTGTGGCCGGTCACGCGAGAGAACTTCGTCTCGTTCCTCTACAAGCTGCACTACACCATGCACATCCCTGAATTCTGGGGCAGCGACCGCTGGGGCATGCGCGTGCTCGGCATCATCGCCATCATCTGGACCATCGACTGCTTCGTCGGCTTCTATCTCACGCTGCCGTCCCGGCGCAGCGCCAAGGCCGCGCGGGCGCCTGCCGTCACGCGCCAGCTTGATCGTGGTTTTTGGGCGCGCTGGGCGCCGGCCTGGACCATCAAGACCTCGGGCAGCGCCTACCGGATCAATTTCGACATCCACCGCGCCTTCAGCCTGTGGACCTGGGGCGTGCTGTTCATCATCGCCTTCACGGCGTTCTCGCTAAACCTTTATTTCGAGGTGTTCTCGCCGCTGATGAAGATGGTGTCGAACTACACGCCGACGCCCTATGAGCAGCGGCCCTATCGCGATCTCGACGATCCCATCGAGCCCAGGGTGACCTTCGCCGAGATCGCCGCGCGTGCGGCCGCCGACGGCAGGGCCCGAGGGTGGACCATTCCGGTCGGCGCGCTCAGCTACGGCCCGGCCCATGGCGTCTACGCCGCCGCCTATTTCCATCCCGGCGACGATCACGGCGCCGGCGGCGTCGGCCCGGCGCAGCTTTATTACGACAGCGAGGATGGCCGACCGCTCGGCGAGCGGCTGCCCTGGGTCGGCACCGCCGCCGATATCTTCGTGCAGGCGCAGTTTCCGCTGCATTCGGGCCGCATCGTCGGACTGTTCGGCCGCATCCTGATCTCGATCATGGGGCTGGTGGTAGCCGCGCTCTCGGTCACCGGCGTCGTGATCTGGTGGCGCAAGCGCCGCGCCCGCATCCGCTCGCGCGAGACGGCGGCCGTGCGGCTGAGCCGGCAGCAGCTCACGCCGGCGGAGTAGGGCACCCGACCTCGCGGATGAACCTTCCCGCCCGGCAAGGGCACAAAGACTGGAGATCGCCCCCCGTCGTTCGGACATCGCATGAGATCGCTTGCCTTGCTCTGCCTGCTCGTGTTCGCGACGCCCGCCCACGCGGCTACGCCGGAGCAGCACTATCTCGACCTGCGCGATCGCTACATCGCAAAATTCTCCCAAGCCAAGGAGAGCGACGAGACCTTCAAGCAGCATGATGCCGCACTGAATGAGCTGACGGGCGCGCTGCGCGGCCTGGTGGGACCGGTCACGATCAAGGGGCTGCCGGCGGAGGGCAGGTCGAACGCCGACACGCTGTTCAGGGGCGATTCCGGCTTCGGCCATCTCGACGGCCTCGGCTTTTCCTCCGAAGGCGACAAGCTTCAAGCCGTGGTGACCACCACAGGGCTGCTGAAGCACTGGCTGCGCGAGCACCACGAGGACGGCATGCCGCTGGAGATCGGCGCGGCCTTCAAATCGGACCGCTTCTACTATCAAGCGATCCAGGATTCTGCGTTCGCCAAATATGCCGAGCTGCCGATCGCAAAGCCCGCATTGGCAAGCGCCGCGGTTGCCGTGCTCGGCGTGCGCGGCAATGGCGATCTGAAAGGGCCGCCGCATGAAATCGACGTCGTCGCGATCCAGGGCGACAAGGTCTATTTCCTCGCCAGCAGCGACGCCGTGAAGACCGCCGAGATCCCCGCCTGCGAGCGTGTGTGGAAGCAGATGATGGCGAAGAAGACCCCGCAGGACTCCATGGCCAGGGAAGACCAGGCGATGGACGCCTACACAAAATGTTTCGCCAAGGAAGCGCCGAGCCAGAGCTGGTTTGCGAGTGCGGTGAAGAAGGCGCAGAGCCAGTTGGAGCTGCTGCTGCCGCGCTAACCGAACAGGAAACGGTGCTCCGGCAGCCCCTGCGCGACGCCGTGAATGGCCAGGAGATGACCGGCCTGAGGCTCGATGCCGAGCTGCCGGGGATCCAGGAATTTCCTGGCCGTCGTCACGAACAGCGTCTTGAGGTCGTTTCCTCCAAAGCACAGGCAGGTCGGATTGGTCACGGGCACCGCAATAACCGTATCGATCGTCCCGTCGGGCCGATAGCGCACCAGGCGGCCGCCCGAGAAGAACGCCGTCCATAGCCCGCCATCGACGTCAACGCACGCGCCGTCAGGCCTTTCCCCCGAAGCGCTGTAATCAGCAAACACGCGTCTGTTGCGGATCGTGCCGTCGTCGAGGTCGAAGTCGAACGTCCAGGTGCAGTGTCGTCGCGTGTCCGTGAAATAGAGCGTTCGGTTGTCAGGCGAGAACGCAATCCCGTTTGTGACGATGACGTCGCCGAACAGGCGCGTCACCTGGCCGTCGCCGGTCACGCGGTACAGCGCGCCGTTCGGACGATGCAGCTGGTTGTCCATGGTGCCGATCCAGAGACGACCGCGCGCGTCCACGCGGCCGTCGTTGAGACGGTTGTCGAGGCCGTTTTCGACCTCGCAGAATTCGGCGGGAGGAGCCTGGTCGGAAACGCGACGGGAGAGCCGCAGGTCCTGCGCGAGCAGATGCGAGCCGTCCGCCGTCAGGGCCTGGCTGCCCAGGAATTGGCCATCATGGGAAGTGACGTGATGGGCGCCCGTCGCCGGATCGAAGGATTGATGAAGCCTGCCGTCGATGTCGATCCACCACAGCTTGCGCGAACGGTCGCACCACAAGGGCGTTTCGCCAAGAATATCCGCGCTGGCGACGGCGGTCTCGACTCTGTATGCGGGGATCGAATTGGCGGTCATGCCGGAATCCGGTTCCAGCCGCGGGCGTCGTCGCCAAAAGCCTGATAGCCGGTCGAGGTCACGGCGATCGTATCTTCGAGCTTGATGAAGCCACGGCGCTTGTGGGGCAGCGTGGTTTCGATCGAGAGAACCATGCCGGCCTCCAGCGGCGCATTGGCGTCGTCGGCGGGATAGGGAATAGGGCCGCTCGCCGTCAGGCGCGGCGCTTCGTGGCCGACGATGCCCATGCCATGGGCGACGAAATGCATCTGCTTGCCGTGAGGAGACCGCGCGAGCGCGTCATTCGCAGCGGCGTAGATGTCGCTGCCGACAAGACCCGCCCGGATCGGGGCGCGGGCCGCCTGCTGGATCAGGTCGATTTCCGCGAGCAGATCGACGAGTTCGCCGTCCGGCGCTCCGTGCACGGCCATCCGGCAGAGATCGCCGATGTAGCCTTTGTAATTCCCGCCCGAATCCAGGGACATGATATCGCCCGGCTCGAGACGTTGCTCGGAGGGAGCCCGGTTGAGGCTCGTTCCCATCGTCACCAGGGCGTATTCGAAGATCATGTCGCGGGACAGTTCGGCCCGCCGCAAATGATCGATGATCTCGCGTTTGCTTTGCCCGGGGCGTGCCTGGCTGACCGCGTCCATCATGGATGCGACGACGCGCTCGGACGCCTCGCGAAGAATCTCCAGCTCGGCCGCGGTCTTGATCGACCGCAGTTTCTCCAGCGGGCGCATCGCCTCGACGAGCCCGCAATCGGGGAGCCCCTGACGCAGCACGTCTGCCGCGTTAGCGGGAAGGAAGGACATCTCGACGCCGACACGAAGCGAAGACGTCGCGATGGCCTTCACATGGTTGAGAGCGAGCGTCATCGCCTCGACCGAGGTTGACGATCCGAACACGACCGGCGGCATCCAGTAGCCGGCGCCGGTTCTGTTCTGGACGCTGTCCCGCTCGTTGCGGTTGGCGATATAGGCCGACTTGTCCGGCGCGCCCTTCACGTAGACATAGACGGGCAGATAGCGGCTGATGCCAATCGCTTCCATGTAATCGAACTGGAAGTGATAGTACCCGCCGAGCAGGTACTGGATGTTGTGCTTCGAGGTGACGATCAGGACGTCGATGCCTGAAGCATCGAGCAAGCCGTCAAGCCTCGCCGTCGAGAATGGAATTTTGGAGTCCATCTTATCGTTCTTCTTCGCCGACGACTTGATCTTTTCGGTGGGAGAGTGCGGTCAGCTGTCCTTCCAAGAGGACAGGGCATGCGCGACGCAGCCATTGATATGGTCGGTGAGGACGGCCCTGGCGCCCTTGATGTCGCGCTTCAGGGCGCACTCAAGCAACGCCTTGTGCTGGTTGATCGTCTCCGTGCCCCGATAGCGCAGCGCATAGCGGAAGTACTTATCGAACACGACCGCATGGGTGTGCATCAGCTCGCGCGACCCGCAAGCAGAGATCAGCGCCTGGTGGAATTCGCCGTCGTAGCGCTTGCGCAGCTCGGGATCGTCGCCTTCTTTCAGGACGGTGCGTTCCGTGGCCGCCAGCTTGTGATGCGCCGAGACCACGCGGCCCTCCCACTCGACATCGCCGGCGCGGAACGACTCGGCCATCGCATGATGCTCGAGCAGGATGCGCAGGTCGGCGAGCTCGCGCAAATTCTGGATCGAGATCGGCGCCACCTCGAAGCCACGCTGGCCTTCGGCGACGACAAAACCCTCCGAGGTCAGGCGATTGAGGATCTCGCGCAGCGTCGAGATGCTGACGCCGTAATCTTCCTTCATCGCATCGAGCTTGAGACGTCCGGACGGCGTCAGCACGCCGAAAATGATGTCGGACCGGATGCGCTGATAGCCGCTGTCGCCCGCCGACAGAGGCCGTTCCTCAAGTGCCGTCATGCCGTCTGATCCCGCCTGTCGGACTGCCGGCCGTCCCGGAGGCGGCCGAACCATCAATGTTGCCAGCAATATAGCAGATCACAGTCATCAGACGTCTAGAGAAATCTCATATGAAATTGATATTCTCCTTTGACATAGAAATATATGTATGATGTGTAAATGAACTGAGGGTACGGAAAACAAGCGCTCAAGCCGCCGTTCGTGCCCGGTGAACAGGGAGGACACGATGAGCTTGTTGGTACGGGCGCTGTCTGCGACGGCGATCTGCGTGGCGCTGACGGTCGGCGCATCCGCCGCCGATGACATCCAGGAGCGGACGATCAGGTGGGGGCACCTGAACAACACCGATCACCCCGTCAGCTTCGGCGTGCAGAAGTTTGCGGAGATCCTGCTGGCGAAGAGCGGGGGCAAGATGAAGGTCCGCGAGTTCGCGGCCTCGCAGCTCGGCAACGAGTTGCAGCAGCAATCGGCGTTGCGCGGCGGCACGCAGGAGATGCTGTCGGCCTCGACGACATCGCTCGCAACCGTCGTTCCGGAATTCGGCCTGATCGACTTCCCGTTCCTGTTCAACACGACCGAGCAGGCCGACGCGCTCGCGACCGGCAAATTCGGCACGGCGATGATCGATACGCTGCCGTCGAAGGGGCTGATTGGTCTCGGCTATTGGGGGCTGGGCTTCCGCAACGTCACCAACAGCACCCGCCCGATCACCAAGATCGAGGATTTCAGCGGCCTCAAGCTGCGCGTGATTCCGAATCCGGTCTACCTCGAAAGCTTCAGCGCCTTTAAGGCCAACCCGGTCCCGATGGCTTTTGGTGAGCTGTATTCGGCGCTGGAGACCCGCACGGTCGACGGCCAGGAAAATCCCTACACGGTCATTCTCTCCAACAAATTCTACGAAGTGCAGAAATACGTTTCCGCCACCAATCACACCTTCACCCTGAACATCATCCTGGTGAGCAAGGTGTTCTGGGACAAGCTGTCGCCGACCGAGCAGAAGCTGATGCGCGAGGCTTATGCAGAAAGCCGTGGCTACCAGAAGGAGCAGACGCGCCTTCAGACCGAAAAGGCTTTGGCGGAATTGCAGGCCAAGGGCATGCAGTACAACGCGATCGCTCCTGAAGAGACCGACCGCATGCGCAAGGCGGTTCAGCCGGTCGTGGACAAGATCTCGGCCAATCTGCGCACCGAGACCGTGAAGCTCTTCAACGACGAGGTCGAGCGCATCCGCAAGGACGTGAAGTAACCGACTTCCCCATCACGCAGGGAGCCGGCCAATGGCCGGCTCGTCCTCCTCATTTGCCCCGGACGTCACGCATGGCGCGAGCTCTCGACCTCTATTGCACGTTCCTGAAAGCCGTCATTGCCGCGTGTCTCGCGGTCATGGTGGTCCTGGTCTTCGGCAACGTGATCCTGCGCTACGGCTTCAACTCCGGCATCACGATTTCCGAGGAGCTGTCGCGCTGGCTGCTGGTCTGGCTGACCTTTCTCGGCGCCATCGTCGCGATGCGCGAACACGCCCATCTCGGCGTCGACACCCTGATCCGGATGCTTCCGGCCTCAGGCAAGCGCGTCTGCTTCGTCCTCAACTATGGCCTGATGCTGTTTGCCGATTGGCTGCTGCTCTCCGGCAGCTGGCGCCAGACCATCATCAATCTCGACGATCGCGCGCCGGCGACCGGTCTTTCGATGGGCATCTTCTACGCGGTCGGCGTGATCTTCGGCGTGTCAACAGGGGTGATCCTGCTCTACGACCTTGTCCGCGTGCTCACCGGGCAGGCCAGCGAAGCCGAGATGGTGGCCGTCAAGGAATCGGAAGATCACTGATGTCGCAGCAGCAAATCCTGCCGGCCGGCGCTCACATCCTGCAATCGACCGGGACCACGTCATGACGATCGCGGTCTTCACCTTTTCGCTGCTCGGCGCCATGGCGCTGGGCATGCCGATCGCCTTCGCACTGATCGTCTGCGGCGTCGCGCTGATGAGCACGATCGACATGTTCGACGCCCAGATCGTGGCGCAGAACATCATCAACGGTGCGGACAGTTTTCCGCTGATGGCCATTCCGTTCTTCATGCTCGCCGGTGAGATCATGAACAAGGGCGGTCTGGCCAAGCGTATCGTCAATGTCGCGCTCGTTGCGGTCGGGCATTTCCGCGGCGGGCTCGGCTACGTCACGATCCTGGCATCCTGCATTCTCGCCTCGTTGTCGGGCTCAGCCGCGGCCGACGCCGCGGCGCTTGCGGCGCTGCTGGTGCCGATGATGGTGGCCGCAGGACACAAGAAATCCTATGCGGCGGGGCTCGTCGCCGCGGGCGGCATCATCGCCCCCGTCATTCCGCCCAGCATCGGGTTCGTCATCTTCGGCGTCGCCGCCGGCGTCTCGATCTCAAAGCTGTTTCTGGCAGGCATCGTGCCCGGGTTGATGCTCGGGGCAGGGCTCTGCCTCGCCTGGGCATGGGTGGTGCGCCGGGAGAACCTGACGCCGCCACCGCGGGCCTCATTGTCCGAGATCATGAAGGCCGTTGTCGATGGCTTCTGGGCGCTGATGCTGCCCGTCATCATCGTCGTCGGCCTGCGTTTCGGCATCTTCACGCCCACGGAAGCCGCGGTGGTGGTCGCCGTCTACTCGCTGTTCGTGGCAACCTGCATCTATCGCGAACTGAAGCTGTCGCAGCTCTATGAAATATTCGTCTCCTCTGCGGTGACGACGAGCATCGTGATGTTCCTGGTGGCGGCGGCGCTGGTGTCCTCCTGGCTGATCACGGTGTCCGAGATCTCCGCGCAGGTCGTCACGCTGCTGAAGCCTTTCATGGGCAACAACACGCTGTTGATGCTCGCAATCATGGTCGTGGTGGTGATCGTGGGCACCGCGCTCGACATGACGCCGACGATCCTGATCCTCACGCCGATCCTGATGCCGATCGTCAAGGCGGCGGGCATCGACCCCGTTTATTTCGGCGTCCTGTTCATCATCAACAATTCCATCGGCCTGATCACGCCGCCGGTCGGCATCGTGCTCAACGTCGTCTGTGGCGTCTCCAGGATCAGCATGGAGGACATCATCAAGGGCGTCTGGCCCTTCATGATCGCGCAGCTGATCGTCCTGTTCGCGATGGTACTCTTCCCGGGACTGGTGACGATTCCGGCAAAATGGTTTGGCGGCTAGTCGCATAGCTCAGGCGCAAAGGACACGAGGGACCAAAATGGCCGCAAAGATCATGATCCTGAACGGACCCAATCTGAATTTCCTCGGCATCAGGGAGCCGCACATCTACGGCCGGACGACGCTGAAGGAAATCGAGGCGAGCTGTCAGGCGCTCGCCGACCAGCTTGGCGTCTCGATCTCGTTCCACCAGTCCAACATGGAGGGCGAGCTTGTCGGCTTGATCCAGTCCGCCCACGGCAGTGCGGACGCGATCATCATCAACCCGGCCGGCTACTCCTTCACCTCGATCGCGCTGATCGACGCACTGAAGATTTTCGAAGGAATCAAGATCGAGCTGCACATCTCGAACATCCACGCGCGCGACGAACTGCATCGCCATTCGATCACGTCGGGCGCCTGCACGGCGGTGATCTGCGGCCTGGGCCCGTACGGCTACCTCGCCGCGATGCTGGCGGCCGTCCAGAAGCTCGGACAATTGCCTGACACAATCCCGCCGGCTCTTCACGGGCTCAAGACGTAAGGGGAGAAGCGCGATGCGCGGTGCTGGATTTCTGGCCATCTGGAGCGACGTCGAAGCGCACGATCTGACCGATTACCGGCACTGGCTGACGCGCGAGCACACCACCGAGCGCGTCACCACCAGGGGCTTTCTGGCGTGCCGTGTGTTCCGCGCGGCGACGGACGAGATCAACCGCTTCTTCATCCTCTACGAGCTCGAGACGCCCGAGGTTCTCGATGGCGAGGCCTACATGGCGCGCCTCAACGCGCCGACGCCATGGTCGCAGCGTATCATGCCAAAGCTCGGCAACTTCATGCGGGGCGGGGGCGTCATGGTCGCGCGGGCAGGGCGGGGCGAGGGGGCCACGATCATGGCACTGCGGATCGAGACATTGCCCACAGATCCCCAAAAGCTGGCCGAGGCGCTCGTTGCATGCGACGGGATCGCCGCCGTGCAGATCGGCGCGACCGACGAGGCGCGGACATCGGTGCCGACGGCTGAAAAGGGCATGCGGACGAACGAGGGCTTTTTCGCAGGCCTGCTGTTGATCGAGTCGCTCGATACGGCTTCGCTGCAAGCCGCCTTGCAGCAGGCGCGCGCGATTGCGCCCAATGCTCTTGACCGCGCGAGCGAGCCGGAGGTTTATCAGGGGATGTTTGCGCTCGACGCCCGCATCGCGGATTTCGGCTGATGGCCATGTTCTCGCTCGCCGCACTGACTGTGCTCGATCTCGCGCCGCCCGCGATGATCGAACTGGCGGCGCGCTGCGGCTATGAGAAGGTCGGACTGAGATTATTGCCGGCAACGCCTGGCGGAATTGCCTATCGCCTGATGGAGGATGCGCCAATGATGCGGGAGACGCTGGCGCGGTTGCAGTCGACGGGCGTGACCGTCGCCGATCTCGAAGTCGTTGCGTTCAGACCGGAGACGGACGTCGCTTCGTTCACGCCCTTCTTCGAAGCGGGCGCACGCCTCGGCGCCAAGCATATTCTCGTCGCGGCCTATGATCCGGACCTGGCCTGGTTCTCCGACCGCTACCGGCAGTTTTGCGAAGCCGCAGCCCAGCACGGCCTGACGTCCGATCTCGAATTCATGCCGTGGACCAGCGTGCCGGACCTGAAAACCGCGATGCGGATCGTTGGCGAGGTCGACCATCCCGCGGCCGGCATTCTGGTTGATGCGCTGCATTTCGATCGATCGCAAAGCTCGCTTGCCGATCTCCGCACCATCCCGGCCGAGCGGCTTCACTATTGGCAGCTCTGCGACGGTCCGGCCGAACGCCCGGCGACGACGGAGCAGCTGATCCATGCCGCGCGCGAGGAGCGGATGTTTCCGGGCGAGGGCGGCATTGATCTCGTCGGCCTGACCAAGGCGATGCCAGAGAGCCTGACCATCAGCATCGAGGTTCCCTCCGTTCAACTGGCGAAAACCGTCGATGCCGAAACGCGAGCGCGCCGGGCACTCGCAGCGGGCAGGGCCGTGGTCGAGACGGCGCGCGCTGCTTCGTAACAGAGAAGGGTGGCTCGGATGCTGCAAGCCGATCGCGCCTGGGACGTCGAGACCGATCTGCTGGTCGTTGGCGCAGGCGCGGCCGGCATGACGGCAGCGTTGGTCGGCGCCCTCGAAGGGCTCAACGTCGTCCTGTGCGAAAAGTCGGGCATGGTGGGCGGCACGACCGCGACCTCCGCCGGTACTGTCTGGATCCCCGGCAACAGGCAAGGACAGCTTGCCGGAACGCCCGATACGGTCGAGGCCGCGCGCATCTATCTCGCCGCGATGCTCGGCGAGCACGCGACCGACCAACGCGTGGAGATGTTCCTCAAGGCAGGCCCGATCGTTCTCGACTATCTCGAGCAGAAAACGAGCGTCCGCTTCGTGGCGTCGCCGATACACCCCGACTACAAGAACCTTCCGGGCGCCGCGATCGGCGGCCGCGCACTCGGGGCCGTTCCGTTCGACGGCCGCAAGCTCGGCGACGATTTTACCCGGGTCAGGCCGCCACGCCGCGAATTCATGGTTCTCGGCGGCATGATGGTCGGGAAGGCGGACATTCCGGCGCTGCTGGCGCCCTTCCGCAACTGGACCAATTTTCGGCACGCCGCGGGACTTCTCACCCGGCATGCGCTGGATCGTATCCGCCACAAGCGTGGAACGCGCCTGATCATGGGCAACGCGCTGGTCGCAAGACTGCTCGACAGCGTCCGCCGCGCCGGCGTCGGCTTGCGATTTGAGACCGGACTTCGCGAGATCATTTGCGAAGGCGACGTCGTCGTCGGGGCCGTGCTCACGTCTCCAACCGGAGAGGTGACCATACGTGCCCGCAAGGGCGTGGTGCTTGCGACGGGTGGCATCGGCTGGAGCCGCGAGCTTCGCGAACGGCTGTTTCCAGACGCCGCGCGCCGCTTTTCGCTCGCGCCTTCATCCAACACGGGAGACGGCATCCTGGCGGCCGAGCGCGTCAGCGCCGTCGTCGAGCGTGATCTCGATAGTCCGGCCTTGTGGATGCCGAGCTCGGTCATGACGCAAGCGGACGGCCATTTGTCGGTATTCCCGCACATCATGCTCGATCGCGCCAAGCCGGGACTGCTCGCCGTCAACACATCGGGCCGTCGCTTCGTGAATGAAGCCGATTCCTATCACGATTTCGTCGCGGCAATGCTGCGTTCGAACGCCTCTGCCGCGTCAGCTACGCCGGCCTTCCTGATCTGCGACCGTGCCTTCGTCAGGGATTTTGGCATCGGGCTGGTCCATCCCGGGACCAGAAACCTGACCGAATTCCTGCAAGCCAATTATCTGATCGAGGGTGAAACGATCGCAGAGCTGGCGCGAAAGATCGATGTCGACGGCGACCAGCTTGTTGAAACGGTCGAACGATACAATCGCCATGCCGAAACCGGGATCGACGACGATTTCGGCCGAGGCTCCAGCGAATTGAACCGCTTCAACGGCGATCCCCTAACCGGACCCAATCCCTGCCTGCGGCGGATCGGCCCGGGACCGTATTATGCCGTCGCCGTATGGCCGTCCGATCTTGCCAGCAGCGCCGGCTTGCGCACGGATTCATGCGCCCGCGTATTGTCCAGTGACGGGACGGTACTATCCGGACTGTACGCAATCGGCACCGATTCATCCTCGATCTTCCGCGGTACTTACCCGGGGCCGGGCACGATGATCGGCCCGGCCATGGTCTTCGGCTGGTACGCCGCGATGGAAGCTGCGGGGGCGTTACCCAGGTTTCTCGCATCGGAGTAGGGCATCTCGCAATCCTCCCGGAGGCCGGTCTCACCTAGCCCTACAGCTTTGCTGCGCGCGCCATGGCTCAAGAAGGCGCAATTTGAAATTGGAGATCGTCCTGCAGGCGCAACCCAGTCCGGAGCAGCGCGATGTTGCCCCAAACCCACATCGACGAGGCCGTCGGCACACGGTGCCCGGATTCGGCGGCGCACATGGAACTCGGTCGCGACGAGGGTGTTGCATTGCGGTTGGAACCGAACGGGTAGAACAATTGAATCGCCGACAATTCCTGGAAGCAGCCTCGGCATTGACGCCATTGGCGACATTACTACCTGGCGCAGTCGCTGCGGCATCGGCGGCGGAGTTGCCGTTTGGCCCCTCCTATGTCCGCGACCTTGCCCGCAATTTGGCGAGCAAGCCCTTTGAGCCGCCTGAGGAAAAGGTCCCGGACGCGCTCAAGGATCTCAGCTACGACCAGTACCGGTCAATCCGCTTTCTGCCGGAACGCGCGCTCTGGCGCAGCGAAAAGCTGCCCTTCGAGGTTCAGTTTTTCCACCGCGGTTTTTTCTACAAGAACAGGGTCGACATCTACGAGGTCTCCGGCGGACGAGCCGTACCGATCCGGTACCGGCGCGAGGATTTTGCATTCGGCGACAAAATCGGCCAGGTACCGGACACCGATCTCGGATTTGCCGGCTTTCGCATTCACGCCCCGTTCAATCGGGGCGACTATTACGACGAGGTTTGCGCGTTTCTCGGCGCCAGCTATTTCCGTGCCGTTGCGAAAGGCGAGACCTACGGCCTTTCCGCGCGCGGTCTGTCGATCGATACCGGCGAGAGCAAGGGAGAGGAATTTCCCGTCTTCAAGGCCTTCTGGCTGGAGAAGCCCGCGCCGGGTGCCACATCCGTCGTGGTACATGCGCTGCTTGACAGCAAGAGCGCTACGGCAAGCTATCGCTTCACGATAAAGCCGGGCGCTCCGACGATCTTCGACGTCGAGATGTCGCTCTATCCACGGATCGAGCTGCAACATGCCGGCCTGGCGCCCATGACGAGCATGTTCTTTTTTGGTCCGAACGACCGACACGACGTCGACGATTTCCGCCCTGCCGTGCACGACTCCGACGGGCTCGCGGTGTTCAATGGAAAGGGCGAGCAACTCTGGCGTCCGCTCAACAATCCACGCGATTTGCAGGCCAGCACATTCAATGACCTCAATCCTCGCGGCTTCGGACTGATGCAGCGGGAGAGAAACTTCTTTGCGTACGAGGACATCGAATCACGATTTGAGCGTCGCCCGAGCCTCTGGGTCGAACCGATCGGAGATTGGGGAGAGGGCAGTGTGGTCCTCTTTGAGATCCCAACCAAGGAGGAAGTTCACGACAACATCGCTGCCTTCTGGCGCCCGAAGGCGGCTCTCCAGGCCAAGAGCGAAAACAACTACACCTACCGTCTGCACTGGGGCCCGGACGCGCCGAAGCCAAATTCACTGGCCCGGTTCACCCGCACAGGCGTTGGCGCGCGGGGCGACGACAGCAAATTGTTCGTGCTCGAGCTCGTCGGCGACAGGCTGAAGGAGGTCGATCCTGACAAGGTGAGGGGCGCCGTCAGCGCCGACAAATCCGAGATCAAGAACGTCGTCACGCAGCCAAACCCGGAAACCGGCGGCTGGCGGCTGAGCTTTCAATCTGCCGTGAAGGACGCACCGATCGAGTTGAGGGCGGTCTTGATGCAGGGCGATCAACCCATCTCGGAAGTCTGGGTTTACCGATGGGCGCCCTGACGCCATTGCCCGCGCTTTCGCCTGAACTTGGCATTCGGTATCTTCCCGAGGAAACGCCTCTCCCGATGCGGCCCTGCCGATTGGACGCGACCAATCGTGCCGACGGGGCGCGATTGCGGACCACCCCTGCCGTTGCAGCGCGGCGCCTGTTCATTCTCGGCGGAACGGCCGCGATTACGGCTGCGGGCGCCTTTGAGATGTACGATGTTCTCAAGGTTGGGGGCGTCACGGTCCTCGAAGGCATGGTGTTCGGGCTGTTTCTCGTGCTGCTCGCCTGGATCGCGTTTTCGTTCGTGTCTTCGTTAGCCGGCTTTTTCGTGCTGCTGCGGGGCCGACCGGATGTGCTGCCGATTGACGGCGACGGCCCGCTGCCCGGGATCACCGGCCGAACCGCCATGCTGTTGCCGACCTATAACGAGGATCAGCACCATCTTATGGCGCGACTCCGCGCCATGTACGAGTCGATCGGCGAAACCGGACAGGCCGCGTTGTTCGATTGGTTTCTGCTCAGTGACACGACAGATCCGGACACCTGGATTGCCGAGGAGCTTGCGTTTCTGGAACTGCAGCGCAACTGCGGTTCGGGCCATCTCTACTATCGTCACCGATCCGACAACACCGCCCGCAAGTCAGGCAACATCGCCGAATGGGTGAGGCGGTTCGGGGGCGCCTACGACTACATGATCATTCTCGACGCGGACAGTTTGATGAGCGGAGAGACCATCGTTCGGCTGGCGGCCGCGATGGAAGCGAACCCGCAAGCCGCGCTGATTCAAACGCTTCCGATCGTCGTCAATGCGCGAACCCTGATTAGCCGGCTTCAGCAGTTCTCGGGGCGTTTGTACGGTCCGCTGATCGCGGCCGGGAACGCCTGGTGGCACGCCTCCGAGGGCAACTATTGGGGACATAATGCCATCATCCGGGTGCAGGCTTTTGCGCAAGAGGCGGGCTTGCCCGAATTGCGCGGGAGGAAGCCTTTCGGCGGCCACATCCTCAGCCACGATTTTGTTGAAGCCGCGCTGATGCGGCGGGCGGGGTGGGGGATTTTCATGGCCCCCGGTCTTGGTGGGAGTTTCGAGGAGGTGCCACCGTCGCTGCTCGATTTTGCGGCGAGGGACCGTCGCTGGTGTCAAGGCAACCTCCAGCATCTTGCCGTTCTGCCGGCCCGAGGCCTGCACTGGGTCTCAAGGCTTCACCTGCTGACCGGGATCGGCTCTTACCTGACCGCCCCCCTTTGGCTGCTGTTTCTATTGCTCGGAATCCTGATCTCCTTGCAGGCCTATTTCGTCAAGCCCGAGTACTTTCCCAAGGGCTTTTCGTTGTTTCCAACGTGGCCCGCACAGGATCCCGTGCTCGCCGCCTGGGTCTTTGCGGCGACGATGGGGCTGCTCATCGTGCCCAAATTGCTGGCCTACTTGGTTCTGCTCACCAAGCGTGCAGAACGGCAGGCATTCGGCGGCGGATTTCGCGTGCTGCTGGCCGTGGTCGCCGAGAGCCTGCTTGCCGCCCTGATCGCCCCATCGATGATGATCTTTCAATCGACCGCCGTGGCGGAGATCCTGCTGGGGCGTGACGCCGGCTGGCAAGTGCAACGGCGAAGCGATGGCAGGATCACGCGCGACGAAGTGTATCGCAAATTCACGGTGCCGACCCTCTGCGGTGTGGCAATGGCGGCAAGCGCCTATGCCGTGTCGCTTCCGCTGCTGCTCTGGATGTCGCCGGTGGTCATCGGCCTGGTGTGTGCCATTCCGATCGGTCTCGTCACGTCGACGGCACCACGAATGGCACAGCTGTTTGCGACCCCGGAGGACAATCGCGCGCCGGCACTGCTGCAGAGGGCGAGGGAGCTTGCCAGCCTGGCTCGGATCGAGGCGCACGGGGCTCTGATCGAACTTGGAGAGAACCCTGCGTTGCTGGGACGGCACATGCAGTCCCTCGAAGCGCCGCCACGCAAATCGGGCCAGATCGACATAGACCTCGCGATCGCCCGTGCCAAAATTGAGCAGAGCGACGATTTCGAGGAAGTCGTCAGCAACCTCAGCGCACGCGAGACCCTTGCCGTGCTGAAGCATCGGCACTCGCTTGAGCAAGTCATGCGAATGCCGCGAGCTATCGCTTCCGCGGAAGTCTAGTCAGGTCGTTACAGGTCATGGCGTTGACGACACGGCTGGGCCAGGCCGAGGGCGAAATGTCTCCTGTCAGCGCGGTGGGTGGTGCCCGCCTACAGCGCACTCCCACCCAGATTCCACCCGCGGCCGCCCTCACCAAAAATCTCAAAGCCCGTCGCCGTCACCGCAACCGTATCCTCGAGCTTGATGAAGCCGCGGCTGGGATGCTTCATGGTGGTCTCGATCGACACCACCATGCCGGGCTCGAGCGGCTGGCGCGCGTCGGTGTCGTCGTAGGGGACCGGACCCTTGGCCGTCAGGTGAGGGACCTCGTGGCTGACGAGGCCCATGCCGTGGGCCAGAAAGTCCGTGCAGTCGCGCTGGGTGATCTGGGCGAGTTGCCGCTCGGCCGCGACGTAGATGTCGCCGCCCATCGCGCCCGGCCGGACAGCGGCAAAGGCGGCGCGCTGCACCGCCTCGATCTCGGCGAGGCAATCCTTCAGCTCGCTGTCGGGCTCGCCGAGCACGGCCATGCGCGCGAGGTCGCCGATATAGCCGTGATAATTGCCGCCGGAGTCCAGCGACAGCACGTCGCCTTGCTCCCAGCGCTGCGGTGACGGCGCCCTGTTGTGGCTGCTGCCGCAGGCGAGCAGGCAGTATTCGAAAGTCAGGCCGCGAGTGGTTTCGGCGACGCGCAAGCTATCCGACAATTGCTGCTTGGTGGTGCCCGGGCCGTGCGCGGCGATCACCTCCAGCATCGACGCGATGACCAGCTCGGACGCCGTCTTGAGCTTCGCCAGCTCATCGGCCGACTTGACCGCCCGCAGCCGCTCCAGCACCAGGAGCGCGTCCTTGAGCTCGGCGCCGGGCAGGCCGTCGACGAGCGCCCGGCCCGCATCCATCGGCAGAAACGCCATCTCGACCCCGACCCGCTTCAAGGGCACGCCGGCGCCCCGGATCAGGCCAGCGGCCCGCGTGATCGCATCGACCGAGCCGCTCGATTCGGTCCGCACCTGCGGCACCCACAGCGGCGCCACGGCACGCTGATGGGTCTCTAGGCGATGGCCGATATAGACCGCCTTGTCCGGCGCACCCTTGGGATAGATCAGGACCGGCAGATAACGACTGACGCCCATCGCGTCCATGTAGTCGAAGAAGATCGCGCGCTCGGCACCCAGCAGGTACTGCACATTGTGCTTGGAGGTCGCGACCAGCACGTCGAGGCCGGCGGCCTCCATGAGACGGTCGAGCTTGGCGGTATCGAATGGAATGGCGCGCGAGCGGCCTGCGCGCGTGGTGTTCTCCTGCATGACGAACCTCCCTTGAGCGGCGGTTGAGACCGCCTTGTATCATTGACCTCTTCCAGGACTGCGACGCCCAGTCTAGCACAGCCTCCATCCACCCGCCCCAACTGAACGGCCAAGTGGAATAGGGAACCGAGCCCTCTTTCGCTAGCGTCCGCGCCCGAGGTCCTCCGTCGCACGCCTGAGGATGTCGTGAAGCCAGTCATGCGCCGGCTCACCCTCGATACGTTCGTGCCACAACAGCCGGACCTCGACCGGGGTCGTGGCGTAAGGCAGTTCATAGGTCGTGACGGCATGCGCGCGTTCGAACGCCCGCGCCAATGGCCGCGGAACGATCGCCGCCAATTCGGAGTCCGCGAGCAGGGCGGGCAGGGCCAAAAAATGCGGCAGCGACACAGCTATGCGCGGCGGCCGGTCGCTTTCGGACAAAGCCCGTTCGAGCGCCGCGCGATCATACATTTCCGATCGCCGGGCGAGGCCGCGCTCGGAGATGAAGCCTCCGATCGCGCCCTCCTGTTCGCCGCCGAAGGAGACGACGACCAGCGGCATACGCGCCAGGGCCGCGTTGGTGATCCGGCCAAGCTTCCGTTTTCCGCCCACGATCAGCACATCGTCATATTCGAACAACAGCGAGGTGCGGAAGCGGCTCGGCGGATCCGAGAACACGCCGATCGCAACATCGATGCGACCAAGGTCGATCTGCTCGGCGAGGTCGATCCGCGTCACCGGCTTGATGATCAGGTCGATCGCCGGCGCCTCGCGGCCGAGCAGCTTCAGGAGCGGTGAGGCCAGCACCATCGTGGTGAAATCGTTGGCAGCCAGGGTGAACTGCCTGGTGGAGGCCGCCGGAATGAAGCTCGGCAGCTCGACCGCCGCCTCGAGAGACCGCAGGGCTTCGCGAACCTGCGGCGCCATCGTCAATGCGCGTGCTGTCGGCTGCATGCCGGTTGCCGTGCGCACGAACAAATCGTCTTCCAGCATCTCACGGAGCCGGGCGAGCGAATGGCTCACGGCGGATTGACTGAGCGCGACCCTCTGGCTCGCCCGCAGCACGCTTCGCTCCTCCATGACGGCGTCGAAGACCTTCAGCAGGTTCAGGTCGAGGGTCTTGAAGGAAACAGCCACGAGCAGGACACCGTCTCAAGGCGGATCGCGCGCCCGTTGCTTCACTGCGATCTTTCCCAGTTAAGGCCAACCGCGCAGCCGGCGCAACCGAGCATGGCGCGCGACCGGGACGCCGACCGCGCGCCTCACCAATCTGAAGGCGGTTCAGGATCACTCTGCAAGAGTTTCACTTCCGCAATTGCGCGATCCCGTCATGATCCCGGCGCCGGATTGGGAGGAGAGACGGACAATGAAATCCAGCGGAATGTCGATCGGAGTTCTTGGAGCCGCACTGGCGCTGTTCACGGCGCCAGCCATTGCGCAGGATGGCCCGGTGAAGCTCGGCGTCCTCACCGACATGTCCTCGCTCTACGCCGACAATGGCGGCCAGGGCTCGGTGGTCGCGGCGCAAATGGCCGTCGACGATTTCAACGGTCAGGTGCTCGGACGCGGCATCCAGATCGTCGCTGGAGACCATCAGAACAAGGCTGATGTGGGCGCGACTATCACACGGCGTTGGATCGAAAACGAGAACGTCGAGGTCATTCTCGACGCGCCTAACTCTGCGGTCGCGCTGGCAGTGCAGGGCATTACGCGCGACAAGAAGAAGCTGTTCCTCGCCACCGGCGCAGCCACGTCGCGCCTGACTGGCGACGAATGTTCGCCGACCGGGATTCACTGGACCTACGACACCTATGCGCTGTCGCAGGGAACGACGAAGGCGATCTCGCGTCTCGGCGCAAACTCCTGGTTCTTCATCTCGGTCGACTATTCCCTCGGCGCGCAGCTCGAGGTTGACAGCCGCAAAGTCATCGACGCCATGGGCGGCAAGGTGGTCGGCGCAGTGAAACATCCGATCAACACGCCGGATTTCTCGTCCTTCCTGCTTCAGGCGCAGTCCTCGAAGGCAGACGTTATCGCGCTTGCCGATACCGGCGGCGACTTCATCAACGCCGTGAAGCAGGCCGGCGAATTCGGCATCACGCAGCGGCAGAAACTCGTCGGGCTACTCGTCTTCATAGCCGACATTCACAGTCTTGGACTTCAGAGCGCCGACGGCCTGATGCTGAGTTCGGCATTCTATTGGGACCTGAACGAGGACACGCGCGCGTGGTCGAAGCGTTTCATCGCAAAGACCCAGAAGGTCCCGACCATGATCCACGCCGGCACCTACGGCGCGGTGATGCACTATCTCAAGGCGGTTCAGGCAGCCGGCACGTTGGACGGGCCCACCGTCGCCGCCAAGATGCGCGAAACACCCGTGAACGACTTCATGACGCGAAATGGCCGGATCCGCGAGGACGGCCGGCTGGTCCGCGACATGTATCTGTTTCGCGTCAAGTCCCCCGGGCAGTCCAGATACAAGTTCGACTATTACGAGCTGCTGGCAACGATTCCGGGAGAAGAAGCCTTCCGACCGATGGAGCAAGGCGGATGTCCGCTCCTGAAGCAGCCATGATCGGCGAGGGCACAGCTGTGCAGAGCCGGATCGACGAGATCATCGCGAGCCGTTTTGCATGCCGGGACTTCTCGGGCGAACCGGTCGGGCGAGGGACCGTCGAGCAGATTCTCCGCGTGGCGCGGTTTGCGCCGAGCGGCGCCAACATCCAGCCCTGGCACGTCCACGTGCTGGCGGGCCACGCCAAGGACAGGGTGTCCGCGGCGCTACGCGAGGCGCACGAGACCGCCCGAGACCGGCACACGTCCGAATACAGCTATTACGCCAGCGACCTGCCCGAACCTTACCTGCAACGACGACAGGAGTTCGGCCGGTTGTTCTACGGCTCGCTCGGCATCGCCCAAACCGATATCGAAGCCAGGAGCGGACAAACCGCCAAGAACTATGCGTTCTTCGGCGCGCCCGTCGGGCTGATCGTCACGATCGACCGGCGCCTGGAGGTCGGGAGCTGGCTCGACCTCGGCATGTTCGTCCAGAACGTGCTGCTGGCCGCGGCAGGCCACGGGCTTCAGTCCTGTCCGCAGGAAACGTTCTCCAGATATCACCGGATCCTGCGACCGCTGCTGTCGATTCCGGCGGAGCAGATGGTCGTGTGCGGCATCTCGATCGGCCGCGCCAGGGATGTCGCCAAGGACGGGGCCAAGGGCCGGCTGATGCCGCGCGCTGACGTCGCGGAGTTCGCGTCTTTCGCGGGCTTCGAAGAACAAAATGCAACCAAAATGGAAGGACCAAGCCATGGGAAGCCGAGACGAGCTGATTCAGTGCAGCATTCCGTTTCTGCGCGAGGTCAAGGACATGACGCCGGGCGCTGAGATGGAGCGGTGGCTCAATCAAAAATACGGCGAGGGCAGTCAGCTCTACCAGGACCTGGCGCGTCTGATTAAGCGCGGCGTCGAGGAAGGCTGGGCGGCGAACCAGGAGGTCGACGGTCCGAACTACCGGCGCAGCCGCATCCTGGAACCGATGCCCGAAACGTTCCAGTTCAGCATCACGGCCGTCTACATGAACAGCACCGACCCGCGCCGCTTCAAGGACGAGGACGACCATGACGTGTTCCGTGGGCAATATCACGGCCACCCCTATGGCGAGCTGAACCTGGTCGTGCCCTTGGACAAGGGCGCCGAGCTCAGGGGACTCCAGGGCTGGCAAGGGCCTGGCTGGACCGCGCCCGATCCCGGCAGCCGGCACTATCCCGAGGTCCGCGGCGGCGCCGTCATCGCGCTGTTCTATCTGCCCGCCGGACGTATCTCCTACGACTTCACGGCGCCGTCCTGATAGCCGGCCGGATGACCTCGGGGTGACGCGCCGTTCGCGAACGTCACCGGCTTGAACATAGCGCGGCTCACTTGTGCGGTGATGAGTCGCCACGATCACGGTTGTAACGCGGGCTGGCAGAGCAACGGTGAGGAGGGATTTCGGCGGCCAACGCCGAGCGGTACCCAGCCAGGACAGCCATATCATTGATTCGCATAAGGTATATTATGGAATATCTTTATATACAATTAGATCAGATATTTAGGCGGAATTCCTGCCACCACGCCTTCGTTCCGGCGCGATTTCCAGTCCGCCCCTCGAAGCTTCCGCCAGCTCTCGACGGCTACTGTGCATGGGGTTGTTTTTCACATTTTGAATCCGGCGCATGTGGCGAAAGCCGATATTGCCGTGACGATGTCCGGCTGCAATAAGCGAGGCTTCGCGAGATCGCAGATGACCTTCTGACCGTCCGTCCGTATAGGTTTGCGTCTCACAACAAAAACAAACCTTCCGAGGAAGCAGACCCCATGGTCATTTCAACGCGCTTTTCCCGACGCACGCTTCTCAAGGCCTCCGCCGCGACCGCGGTCCTGGGCGGCATTGGCGCGCCCCATGTGGCCCGCGCCCAGAGCGCCGAGTTCACCTACAAATACGCCAACAACCTGCCGGACACCCATCCGCTCAACGTGCGCGCCAGGGAGATGGCGGCGGCGATCAAGGCCGAGACCAACGGCAAATTCGACCTCCAGATCTTCCCGAACAACCAGCTCGGTTCCGACACCGACATGCTGAGCCAGATCCGTTCCGGCGGCGTCGAGTTCTTCACGCTGTCGGGCCTGATCCTGTCGACCCTGGTGCCGGCGGCGTCGATCAACGGCATCGGCTTCGCGTTCCCGGACTACGCCACGGTCTGGAAGGCCATGGACGGCGATCTCGGCGCCCATGTCCGCGGCGAGATCAAGAAGGCCGGCCTCGAGGTCATGGACAAGATCTGGGACAACGGATTCCGCCAGACCACCGCGTCGAGCAAACCGATCACCGGTCCGGATGATTTCAAGGGCTTCAAGATCCGCGTGCCGGTGTCGCCGCTGTGGACCTCGATGTTCAAGGCGTTCGATGCGGCGCCCGCCTCGATCAATTTCGCCGAGGTCTATTCCGCGCTCCAGACCAGGATCGTCGAGGGCCAGGAGAACCCGCTGGCGATCATCTCGACCGCAAAACTCTACGAGGTCCAGAAGTACTGCTCACTGACCAACCACATGTGGGACGGCTTCTGGTTCCTGGCCAACCGCAAGGCCTGGAGCGCTTTGCCGGAGGACGTGCGCACCATCGTTGCCAAGAACATCAACGCTGCCGCGATCAAGGAGCGTGAGGATACCGCCAAGCTGAACGCCAATCTCCAGCAGGAGCTCGCTGGCAAGGGCCTGACCTTCAACCAGCCCACGGTCGCGCCGTTCCGCGACAAGCTGCGCGCCGCCGGCTTCTATGCCGAGTGGAAAGGCAAGTATGGCGATCAGGCCTGGGACCTGCTGGAAAAGGCCGTCGGCAAGCTGTCGTAACGCGTTGGAGCCGTCATGGCTCATGTCGAGGTCGAGGTGACCGAAGTGGCGGGCGAGGAGGCTGTTCAGCCCCCTCGCCGATCTCAGTTGCTGGCCTCGCTCGAGCGCATCCTCGGCCTCGCCGTCGAGGTCCCGGCGGCGATCCTGGTGGTCGCCGAGATCGTGATCCTGTTCGCCGGTGTGGTCGCGCGCTACGGCGTGCACCGGCCGCTGATCTGGTCGGACGAGCTCGCCTCGATCCTGTTCCTGTGGCTGGCGATGCTGGGCGCTGCGGTCGCATTCCGTCGCTCCGAGCACATGCGCATGACCGCGATTGTCGCCAGCGCCAGGCCGGCGATGCGGGCCTGGCTCGACCTGGTCGCGACCTGCGCGGCGCTGGCGTTCCTGGCGCTGATCGTCTGGCCGTCCGCCGAATACGCCTACGAGGAAAGTTTCATCACCACGCCAGCGCTCCAGATCTCGAACATGTGGCGCGCCGCGGCGCTGCCGGCCGGCATCTGCCTGATGGCGGTGTTCGCGTTGCTGCGGCTGACGCGCGCCGCCGATCTCCGCATGGTGCTGACGGCCGTGATAACAGTTGCCGTGATCGTCGGCCTGTTCTGGCTGGCACAGCCATACTTGCGACCGCTCGGCAATATCAATCTCGTCATCTTCTTCGTCGGCGTCGCCGGCTTCTGCGTCTTTGCCGGCGTTCCCATTGCGTTCGGCTTTGGCCTTGCCATCTTTGGCTATCTGGCGCTGACCACGCGGACGCCTGTGATGGTGCTGATCGGGCGGATGGACGAGGGCATGAGCCACCTCATCCTGCTCTCGGTGCCGCTGTTCGTGTTTTTGGGGCTATTGATCGAGATGACCGGCATGGCGCGGGCCATGGTGGCGTTCCTGGCGAGCCTGCTCGGCCATGTCCGCGGCGGCCTGCATTACGTGCTGGTCGGTGCCATGTATCTGGTCTCCGGCATATCGGGCGCCAAGGCCGCCGACATGGCCGCGGTGGCGCCCGTGCTGTTCCCGGAGATGAAGCAGCGTGGCGCCAAGCCCGGAGACCTCGTCGCGCTGCTTGCCGCAACCGGCGCCCAGACCGAAACTATTCCGCCGAGCCTCGTGCTGATCACGATCGGCTCGGTCACCGGCGTCTCGATCGCGGCGCTGTTCACCGGCGGCCTGTTGCCCGGCGTCGTGCTTGCGATCACGCTCTGCATGCTGGTGTGGTGGCGCTATCGCCACGAGGACATGAGCCATGTCCGCCGCGCCAATACGAGCGAGATCGGCAAGAGCTTCATCGTCGCCCTGCCCGCGCTGGCGCTGCCCTTCGTGATCCGCTACGCCGTGGTCGAGGGCATCGCCACCGCCACCGAAGTCTCCACCATTGGCATCGTCTATGGCGCCGTGGTCGGCCTGCTCGTCTACCGCCGCTTCGAGTGGCGGCGGCTGTTTCCGATGCTGGTCGAGACCGCCGCGCTGTCGGGCGCGATCCTGCTGATCATCGGCACCGCCACCGGCATGGCCTGGGGCCTGACGCAATCCGGCTTCTCGCGCTCGCTGGCGGCGGCCATGACGGGGTTGCCGGGGGGAGCAGCGACCTTCATCGCCGTCTCGATCCTGGCCTTCACCATCCTCGGCAGCGTGCTGGAGGGCATCCCGGCGATCGTGCTGTTCGGGCCGCTGCTGTTTCCGATTGCGCGTGCCGTCGGCGTGCACGAGGTGCACTATGCCATGGTGATCATTCTGGCCATGGGTATCGGTTTATTCGCCCCACCCTTCGGCGTCGGCTATTATGCCGCCTGCGCGATCGGACGCGTCGACCCGGCCGAAGGCATCAGGCCGATCTGGGGCTATCTGCTGGCGCTGCTGGTGGGATTGATCGTCGTCGCGGTCTTTCCCTGGATCTCGATCGGATTTCTTTGAGACGGTTTAAGGAGGGTGTCGATGAGTGAGCGGCAGAACCCGTACAATATCGGCCTCGACAAGACGCAAGCCAATTACGTACCGCTGACGCCGGTGAGTTTCCTCGCGCGCAGCGCCGCGGTCTATCCCGATCATGTCAGCACCGTCTATGAAGGCCGCAGCTTCACGTGGGCGCAGACCTATGAGCGTTGCAAACGCTTTGCGTCGTATCTCGCCGGCAAGGGCATCGGCGTCGGCGACACCGTGGCGGCGATGCTGCCGAACATTCCGGCCATGAACGAGGTGCACTTTGCGGTGCCGATGAGCGGCGCCGTGCTCAACGCGCTCAACATCCGCCTCGACGCGCCCTCGATCGCGTTCCAGCTCGACCATGGCGGCGCCAGGATCATCCTGGTCGATCCGGAATTCTCCGGCGTGATCACCGACGCGCTGGCGCAGATGAGCGGGCCAAAACCGTTCGTGATCGACGTCGACGATGCCGCCTTCAAGGGCGGCAAGCGCATCGGCGAGATCGAGTATGAGGCGGCGCTCGCGCAAGGCGATCCTGACTTCACTGCGATCCCACTGACCGACGAATGGGACGCGATCGCGCTGAGCTACACTTCGGGCACGACCGGCAATCCCAAGGGCGTCGTCACGCATCATCGCGGCGCTTATCTCAATGCCGTCAGCAACATCCTCGCCGGTCAACTCGGCCAGCATCCGGTCTATCTCTGGACGCTGCCGATGTTCCATTGCAACGGCTGGTGCTTCCCCTGGACCATCGCGGCCTCAGCCGGCATCAATGTCTGCCTGCGCAAGGTCGAGCCGACCAAAATCTTCGAGCTGATCAAGCAGCACGGCGTCACCCACATGTGCGGCGCGCCGATCGTCTACAACACGCTGATCAACGCGCCCGACGCGCCGAAAGGCAGTGCTGCCCGCCGCGTCGTCGGCCTGATCGCGGGCGCGGCGCCGCCGGTCGCCGTGCTCGAAGGCGCCGAAAACATCGGCATCAAGCTGACGCATGTGTACGGCCTGACCGAGGTCTATGGCCCCGCCTCCGTCTGCGCCGAGCAGCCCGGCTGGGACGAGTTGCCTGCCGCCGAGCGCGCCAGCATGAAGCGGCGGCAGGGCGTGCCCTACCCGCTCGAGGAAGGCGTCACCGTCCTCAATCCGCAAACCATGCAGGAGGTGCCGCGCGACGGCGAGACCATCGGCGAGGTCATGTTCCGCGGCAACATCGTGATGAAGGGCTATCTGAAGAACGAGAAGGCGACGAAGGAAGCCTTCGAGGGCGGCTGGTTTCACACCGGCGATCTCGGCGTGCTCGACGCGCACGGCTACGTCATCATCAAGGACCGTTCCAAGGACATCATCATCTCCGGCGGCGAGAACATCTCCTCGGTCGAGGTCGAGGACATCCTCTACAAGCACCCGGCCGTGCTGTTTGCCGCCGTGGTCGCAAAGCCCGATCCGAAATGGGGCGAGGTGCCCTGCGCCTTCGTCGAACTGAAGGACGGCGCCAGCGCGACCGAGGCCGAGATCATCGCCTTCTGCCGTTCGCATATGAGCGGCTTCAAGACGCCGAAGGCGGTCATGTTCGGACCGATTCCGAAGACGTCGACAGGCAAGATCCAGAAATTCCTGCTGCGTAACGAGGTGGGATCGGCCAAGGCGATCTCGGCCTGAGCTGATTAGTGCGCTCAGTGCGTCTCCAGCCGCATACCGTCGTAAGCCGGCACAACGCCTGATGGCAGCGATTGCCGGATGACCTCGTAATCGACATCGGCGGTCATGTTGGTGATGACGGCGCGCTTCGGCTTGAAGCGCTCGATCCAGGACAGCGCATCGTTGATGCTGAAATGGCTGGAATGCTGGGTGTAGCGCAAGCCGTCGACGATCCAGAGATCGAGATTTTCCAGCGCACCCCAGCTCTCCCGCGGGATGTCGTTGAGATCGGGCGTGTAGGCGGCGTTGCCGATGCGATAGCCGAGCGCGGGGATCTGGCCGTGCTGGACCAGGAAGGCGGTCATCGAGATGTCCCCACCCTTGCCGCCGATGATCTGCGTCCCTCCGGCTTCGATCGAATGCCGATGCAGGATCGGCGGATAGTCGCTGCCCTCGGGCGAGATGAAGCAATAAGAGAACCGCGCCATGATGTCTTTCGCGGTCGACTGGTTGAAATAGACCGGAATGCGCTTGCGCATGTGGAGCACGACCGAGCGCAAATCGTCCATGCCGTGGGTCTGGTCGGCGTGCTCGTGCGTCAGGAACACCGCATCGATATGATCGACATTGGTGTCGATGAGCTGCTCACGCAGATCGGGCGCGGTGTCGATCACGATGCGCGTGGTGCCGTGGCTTGAGGTCTGTTCGACCATCATCGAGCAGCGGCGACGGCGGTTTTTTGGGTTATTGGGATCGCAGGCGCCCCAGCCGAGTGCCGGGCGCGGCACGCCGGCGGAGGAACCGCAGCCCAGGATCGTCAGCGTCAGCGTCATGCGGATTCCAGTCTCAAGCTTTCACCTTGGAGAACAGGCGGAAGAAGTTGTCGGTGGTCTGGCGTGAGATCTCTTCAAGCGACACGCCGCGGGTTTCGGCAAGCACTTTGGCGACCTCGACCACATAGGCCGGCTCGTTACGTTTGCCCCGAAACTTGCCGGGCGCAAGATAGGGCGAGTCTGTTTCAACCAGAATACGGTCAGACGGCAGCTCCGCCGCGAGCGCACGCAGGGCCTCCGACTTCTTGAAGGTCAGGATGCCCGTGAAACCGATATAGAGCCCGAGCGACACTGCCTTCAGCGCCAGCTCGCGCCCGCCTGTGTAACAATGCAGCACCGCGCGAAACGCTCCCTTGGCCACCTCCTCTTCCAGGATATGGGCGCAGTCTTCGTCCGCCTCGCGGGTGTGGATCACGAGCGGCAGGCCAGTCGCGCGGGCAGCCGCGATATGAGCGCGGAAGCCCCTCGCTTGCGCCTCCGGCGAGCCGTCGTCGTAGAAATAGTCGAGCCCGGCCTCGCCGAGCGCGACGACCTTGGGATGCTGCGTCAGCGCGATCAGTTCGTCCGGCGAGATGCCATCTTCCTCGTCGGCGTTGTGTGGGTGGGTGCCGACCGAACAATAGACATCGTCGAAGCGCTCGGCGATTGCGAGAAGCTGATTGAGTTTGCGCACCCGCGTCGAGATCGTGACCATACGGCCGATGCCGGCCGCACGTGCACGTGAGACGATCCCGTCGAGATCTTCCGCAAAGTCGGGAAAATCCAGATGGCAGTGACTGTCGACCAGCATTGCGCGAACGCCTCTAAGCCGCCGGCTCGATGTAGCGCGGGAACGCCGGCGTCGGCGCCGGCAGCGTCGAGCCGGGCGCGATGCGCTTGTCGCCGCCGAGCGACGCAAAATCGCGCTCGCCCGCGGGGACGCCGAGGCTGTCGAGCAGCAAGCTGGATGCGGTCGGCATCGCCGGCTGGGCCAGGATCGCGATCTGGCGCACGACTTCGGCAGTGACGTAGAGCACCGTCTTCTGCCTGGCAGGATCGGTCTTGGCCAGCGCCCACGGCGCCTCGCCCGCGAAATAGCGGTTGGCCTCCGCGACCACGGCCCACACGGCGTTGAGCCAGTGATGGATCTGCTGCGTCGCCATCGCTTCGCGGCTCGCGGCGATCATGCCGTCAGCCATCGCCAAAATCGCCTTGTCGTTGTCGCTGTACGCGCCCGGCTCCGGCAGCACGCCGCCCAGTTGCTTGGCGATCATCGACAGTGAGCGCTGCGCGAGGTTGCCGAGATCGTTGGCGAGATCGGCATTGATCCGCGCAACGATGGCCTCGTGATTGTAGTTTCCATCCTGGCCATACGAAACCTCGCGCAGGAAGAAATAGCGCATCTGGTCGACGCCATACTGGTCCGCAAGATTGAAGGGATCGACGACATTGCCGACCGACTTCGACATCTTCTCGCCCCTGTTGAACAGGAAGCCATGGGCATAGACCCGCTTCGGCAGTGAAATGCCCGCCGACATCAGGAATGCCGGCCAGTACACCGCGTGGAAGCGGATGATGTCCTTGCCGATGATGTGCACGTCCGCCGGCCAGTAACGCCAGTTCTTGTCGCTCTCGTCGGGGAAGCCGACACCGGTAATGTAGTTGGTCAGCGCATCGACCCAGACATACATCACGTGCTCTTCGTCGCCGGGCACCTTGACGCCCCAGTCGAAGGTGGTGCGCGAGATCGAGAGGTCGCGCAGGCCGCCCTTGACGAAACTCACCACCTCGTTCTTGCGGGAGTCAGGCCCGATGAAATCAGGGCGATCCGCGTAGAGCTTCAGAAGCTTGTCCTGATAGGTCGAGAGGCGGAAGAAGTAGCTCTTCTCCTCGACCCACTCCACTGGCGTGCCCTGCGGCCCGAGGCGCACGCCTTCGTCGTTCAGGCGCGTCTCGTCCTCGGCGTAATAGGCCTCGTCGCGCACCGAATACCAGCCGGCATAGGTGTCGGCATAGATATCGCCGTTGGCTTCCATGCGCCGCCATATCTCCTGGCTGGAGCGATGGTGCTGCTCTTCGGTGGTACGGATGAAGCGGTCGAACGACACGTTCAGGCGCTGGTCCATCTCCCTGAAGCGGTTCGCGTTGCGCTCGGCGAGCTGCGCGGCCGTCAAACCTTCGTTCTGCGCGGTCTGGACCATCTTCTGGCCGTGCTCGTCGGTGCCGGTCAGGAAAAAGACGTCCTTGCCATCGAGCCGCGCAAAGCGCGCCAGCACGTCCGCCGAGATCGCCTCATAGGCGTGGCCAATATGCGGGCTGCCGTTGGGATAGGCGATCGCGGTCGAGATGTAGAAGATATTGTCGCGCGCGGGGGCCGCAACGGGTGCCGCGGCTTGCGGAGCCGCGCCGGGCTTCGGCCCGCGCGCCGCCTCAGGCTTCGACACCTTGGGCAACGACACCTTCGGCTTCACAACCTTCGGCGGCGTGGCGACAGGACGCGGTGCGGCGGTCACGGCAGGCGTGGTCAGTTTCGCTTTCTTGGCGACCTTCTTCGCCGGAGCCTTGTTCTTCGCCGGAGACTTGGCTGCCTTTTTGGCCGCTTTCTTCACCGCCTTTTTGGCGACGACCTGCTTCTTCGCAACCTTCTTGCCGGCCTTCTTTGACGTCTTCGCAGCGCTCTTCTTCACGCCCTTCTTGGCGGCAGCCTTCTCGGACTTCTGGACCTTCTTGGCGGACGCGCGCGTCTTCACAGCCTTTTTCGTGGCTTTCTTGACGACCTTCTTCGCAGCCGTCTTCTTGCCCTTGGCGATTTTCTTAGCTCGTGTTGCCACGACGAATTCCTTTACCGACTTCTCAAATTTGGAAACGAATGCGCCTAGCGCGTTGCGTCCGCCAGCCAGCCGAACACCGAGAAAACCAAGGGCTTTCGCTCCAGATTGTAGGTTTCGGTGTCGCGCGCGGCGCGGACGATCTTTTCCCATACCTCAGCTAGGCGCGCAAGGCGCGGCAGGTTCTGGTTGGCGTTGGCCTCGTCCGCATGCAGGCGTTCCGCGATCCAGCGATCGATGCCGTCGATGAAGGCCGCAAGCGCGACGCGATCGCTGGTCCCCAGCGATTCGCCGAGCGTATGCAATTCGCGCGGATCGACTTGTGGCAGTCGCGCAAGCAGCGACGCCGTGCGCTGCTGGAGTTTCAACGCATCCCCGCCGAGCAGCGTCAGCGCCCGCGCCACGCTGCCCTCGGAGGCCTCCGCCGCTTCGCGCAGGGCGAGGTCGGTCGGAGCGAGATCAGCCGCCGAAGCCGCCGCGCCGATCACCTCATCCGTTTCGAGCGGCCGCAGGCGCAGCTTGCGGCAACGTGACTGAATTGTGGCGAGCACGCGCGCCGGCGCGTGGCTCACCAGCAGGAACAGCGATTGCTGCGGCGGCTCCTCCAGGATCTTCAGCAGCGCGTTGGCCGCATTCGGATTGAGCTCGTCGACAGTATCGACGATACAGACGCGCCAGCCTTCCGCCGCAGCGGTCGAGCCGAAGAAGCCGATCGTCTCGCGGGTCTCGTCCACGGTGATCACGGTGCGCATCACGCCGCGGTCGTTGGCGGTGCGCTCCAGCGTCAAAAGGCCGCCATGCGAGCCGGCCGCGACCTGGCGCGCCACGGCGTCCTCAGGATCGATCGCGAGGTCTTCGGCGCGCTGCACGGCTGGCGCCAGCGGCTGGCCGCGGGCGAGCACGAAACGCGCCATGCGATAGGCCAGCGTCGCCTTGCCGATGCCTTGCGGCCCGCCGATCAGCCAGGCATGCGGGATGCGCCCGCTGCGATAGGCCGTCAGCAGCGCCGTCTCGGCCTCGCGATGGCCGAACAGAAGGCTCGTCTCGCGCGGATGCGGAATCGCGCTCTCGCTCTCGGCCTTGCGCGGGCTCATACGGAAACCACCGAGGCTGGCGTCAGGAGCAGCCGCTCGCGCATTACACTCCAGACGCGCCCAGCCACTGTATCGGGATCGGAATTGGCGTCGATCAGCACGCAGCGCGAAGGCTCGTCCGCCGCGATCTTGCGATAAGCCTCGCGCAGGCCCTGGTGGAAGCTGAGCTTCTCGCCCTCGAACCTGTCGGGCGTGCTGCTGCCGCGGCGCGCGGCGGCGCGCTGGAGGCCGATCTCGACAGGCAAATCGAGGATGATGGTGAGATCAGGCTTGAGATCGCCGATCGTGACCCGCTGCATCGCATTGATGAGACCAATTGGAACGCTGCCGAGGCTGCCCTGATATGCGCGCGTCGAGTCGGCAAAACGGTCGCACAGCACCCAAATGCCCTGCTTGAGCGCGGGCTCGATCACGGTGCGGACGTGGTCGTCACGGGCGGCTGCGAACAGCAGTGTCTCGGCCTCGGGCCCGAGCAGCTTGCCCATCCCCGACAGCACCAGATGGCGCATGATCTCGGCACCAGGCGAGCCACCCGGCTCGCGCGTGACGAGGGTGCGAAGCTTCGCGGCCTTGAGCCGGTCGGCAAGCTTCTTGATCTGGGTCGACTTGCCAGTTCCCTCGCCGCCTTCAAAGGTGATGAAACGTCCGCGTCCGGACCGCCGCTGTCCCGCACTTTCACTCATGATCAGAGCTTCTCGGCGCCCGCGCGGAACATGCCGATCACGAGCTCGCTGGCACCATCGATCGCGCGGCGCACGGTCGAGCCGGTGGCGATCGCATCGGCCGCATAGACCGGCGTCTCCACCGCGATATTGCCGCTACGCCAGACCTTGACCACGCCGACCTTCTGGCCAGCCTCGACAGGCGCCCGCACCGGACCACTATAGACCACGCGCGCGATCAGCTTGTCGCTACCGTTCTTGTGCACCATCACCTTCACGGGATCTTTCGCGACCAGTTTCACCGAGCGGCTCTCGCCGCCGAACACTTTTGCGTAGCCGACCGGCTGGTCGGCCGCGATCAACGTGCGGGTCTCGAAATTGCGAAAGCCCCATTCCAGCATCTTCTTGGCTTCGGTGGCGCGATCCTCGGGGTCTTCGAGCCCGTTGACGACGACGATGAGCCGCGTGCCGTTCTGCACGGCAGAGCCGACCATGCCGTAGCCGCCTTCCTTGGTAAACCCGGTCTTCAGGCCGTCCGCACCTTCCATCGAATTCAGCAACGGATTGCGGTTCGGCTGGCGGATCTTGTTCCAGGTGAATTCCTTCTCGCCGAACAGCTTGTAGAATTCGGGGAAGTCCAGAATGATGTGCCGGGCGAGGATGCCGAGCTCGCGCACGGTCATCTTGTTGCCGGGATCGGGCAGGCCGTTGGAATTGCCAAAGGTCGACTTCGGCATGCCGAGCTCGCGGGCGCGCTTGGTCATGAAATCGGCGGCGAATATCTTCTCGTTGCCGGCGATGCCTTCGGCAAGCGCGATGCAGGCGTCGTTGCCGCTCTGGATGATGGCGCCGTGCAGGAGGTCGTCGACCGAGACCTTGCTGTTGATGGCCGCGAACATGGTCGAGCCGCCCGAGGGCGCGCCACCCTTGCGCCAGGCGTTCTCGCTGATCCGGTATTCGTCGGTCAGCTTCATGTCGCCCTTCTTGATGGCGTTGAAGACAACCTCCGCCGTCATCAGCTTCATCATGCTGGAGGGCGCGCGCAGCTCGTCGGCGTTCTTCTCGAACAGCACGCTGCCGCTGGAGGCCTCGATCAGGATCGCGGTCGGCGCGTCGCCGTCGAAGCCGGCCTCTTCCGCCTTCTTGGCGCCCTGGACGCTCTGGTTGGCGGCGTAGAGCGCCCCGCTCCAGCCGATGCCCGCCACCAGGACAGCAGCGATCAGCCCGCGCACCAGCGCTCCGGTGGTGAACCGGTCGCGACGAAGCGGAGAGAGACGAAATGCCATGGCGAAGCCCTGAGAGCGGCGTTCTAACAGTTGGAATCGGTGCGAACAACACGAGGTTGGCGCCAGCACCCGAGTTTGCACGATTCTCGCCGCGGCCCTATCGTGGCACCTCATCTTTCCTGACCAAACCCCTGAAACAAGGCGGAAAAGCGATGTCCTCCACCCGCGTGATCAAGGCCAACGGGATCGACCTGTTCATCCGCGAAGCCGGCCAGGGCCCGCTGGTGGTGCTGTGCCATGGCTGGCCGGAACTGTCCTATTCCTGGCGCCACCAGATCGTAGCGCTCGCGGACGCCGGCTTCCACGTCGTCGCCCCCGACATGCGCGGCTATGGCCAGAGCGCGGCGCCGTCTGAAGCGAATGCCTATTCGATCTTCGACACGGTCGGTGACATCGTCGGCCTCGTTCAGGCGCTGGGCGAGCCCAAGGCGATGGTGGTCGGCCACGACTGGGGCGCGCCGGTCGCCTGGCATGCGGCGCTGTTCCGGCCCGACATCTTCACAGCGGTCGCGGGCCTCAGCGTGCCGCCGCCGTTCCGCGGTCGCGGCAAGCCGCTCGACCTGCTGCGCCAGGGCGGCGTGACCAATTTCTACTGGCAGTATTTCCAGACCCCGAGCGTCGCCGAGGCCGAGCTCGAGCACGACGTTGCCCGTACCATGCGCATCGTGCTCGGCGGCCGCGGCCTCGCCGATCCCAGCGCCGCCATGTTCGTGCAGGAGGGCAAGGGCTTCCTCGGCCACGCCACTGCCGAGGAGCCGCTGCCCGCCTGGCTCAGCGAGGCCGATCTGGCCATCTTCAACGAGGCCTTCCGCAAGTCCGGCTTCCGCGGCGGGCTGAACTGGTATCGCAACCTCGACCGCAATTGGGAGCTGACGGCGCCCTGGCAGGATGCGCAGATCCACCAGCCCTCCCTCTTCATCGCCGGTTCGAAAGACGCGGTCATCACGGGGCTGATCGGAGCCAAGCGCGTCAACGAGCTGGAGCGCGTGCTGCCCAATCTGACGCGAAAACTCATCATAGAAGGCGCCGGCCATTGGGTGCAGCAGGAGCGGCCCGACGAGGTGAACGCGGCGCTGGTGAAATTTTTGCGCGAGGCGGCGGTGCGTTAGGTCAGGTCCTTTCTCATCGCGATGTGGGCGGCGCCCGCCTGCCCGGTCTCGGCAAATCCGCGCCGCAGGTAGAACCTGTGCGCGGCCACATTGCTCGCGAGCACCGTGAGCGTCAGCGCTTCGACACTCAGCTGCCGTGCGCTCGCTGCGAGAGATTCGATGATCTTCGTCCCGGCGCCGTGACCGCAATCAGCTGGCAGCAGCGCGATATCGACGATGTGCAAGCGCTCGCTTGCGCAATGAAGCAGCAACCGGCCGATCGCGGTGCCGTCTCGTGTCACGATCAGCGATAGCGCGTCGGGAAATTGCGCGGCATACCCGGCCGTCTGGCTGCTGAACTGCTGCGCGATCACCTGATCGAGGATCGGCCCGGACAGGCCCGTGGCGGCGAATTGCCCGGTCCGCACCTCCTCGAAGAGATGGCGGATGAATGGCTCGTCGCTCGGGCCCGCGGGCCGAAGCCGCAGCGCCGGATCGTCCGGGACGATGTCTAGCGCCGCGCCATCAATCATGCCGTCGCGCACTCAAGATGGTTCAGGAGAAGGATGGAAAAATTCCTGCATAGGCGATGCACCAGACGATCGCCTGGGTGGGCTGCATGTTCTCATGAGGAAGGTTCTGCCCGGTGAGCGCGACGGCGTTGGGCGCCAAGGTCAGAGTGCCGGGCGGCGCCGTGAAGCCGTTGAAGCCAGGATCGATCGCCACCGTGCTCCCCGGCGCTCCGGGACCCGGCACAGCACCTTGCGCGCTCTTGTTGCCGAGCTGCAGGACGTGCGTGTGCGTCGCCATGTTGTCGCTGACCAAGCTCACCTGAGCACTGCCGACGACCTCGCCGATGACGCGATTCTGCAATCCCGGACCCTGGCCCTGGCTGATCGCGATCGACCCGTTCAGGTTCGGCAAGGCGAAATTGGTCGTACCGTTGCCGCCGTAAGAGGTGCCGATCAGTGAATACAGAGTGCTGTAGGTCTGAAGGGCGAGAAGCTGGCCGCCGCACGGCAGCCAAATATTGTTGAAGCCGCCGACCGCCCAAGAAAACGGGAAGGCCTGAATTTCTCCGACGTACGGTTCTGACATGGTGTCTTTCCTCGAGACTGAATACGGATGCGCGCGCAGTCTAGCCGGATGAAGGGAAGATGCCTGAGTAGCAGATGCAGTAATTGGCAACGACGGTCGGCATCATGTTGTCGTGCGCGACGCTGTTGCCAGCCGTCGTGACGCAGGCGGCCATGACAGCGTAAGTCCCGGCGTTCGCAGTCGGCGCATAGAGTTCACCCGCTGACGCCGTGGCAAGATGGAGAGTCTGCCCGGGCGTTGCCGCCGTCCCCGTCGCGGTGGAGGACGCCAGCGCATGACTGTGGGCCGGCATTTCGGCCTCGACCAGCGTGTGCTGCTCCTCACCCCCAACCTGCCCCAACACGTAGTTCGGGAAGCCTTGACCCTGTCCCTGTCCGATCGCGACGCGGCCGCGAAGATCGGGAAGGTTGAAGGTGCTGGCACCGTCGCCGCCATAGGTCGTGCCGACCACGGTATAAAGCGTTTCGTATTGTGAAATCGGCAGCGATTGTCCGGCGCACGCCAACCAACCGTTGGGAATACGCGGAAAGCCGAACAGTCGAATCTCGCCGATATACGGATCTGACATCGCCTGTGATCCTTTGCCTGTGCGCTCTACCGCTTCAATTTGAAGGGTGCATGCGTGGAAGTTCGAAGCGTCGGTGTGCAGAATGTCGTTCGCGCAAGTCCCGTTGTGCAGCGGTCAGTTTCGCGACGGATATATCCCCTGCGTCGCAATCAGATAGCTGATCGCGAGATAGGGCTGCAGGTTGTTGTGCGCCTGACCAAGGCCCTCATTCACCAGGTTGGTGCCGATCGCCAAAGGCGTGTCGCCGCCGCCCGGCTCTGCGAAAATCATCGCTGGATTGCCCGGCGGCAGGGAGTTCGTCCCGAAGACATTATTGTTAGGAGGCACGTTTCCACGTCCGGCTCCGGCCGTCGCGGACACTTGAATGAGATGGTTGTGGGCCGGGAGCTGCGACACGATCAAGGGGACCGAATTCGTTCCGCTGACCATGCCGACCGGGTATGAACCACCGCCGCCACTCGAGCCCAGGATCGCGCGACCGCGCAGATCAGGAAGCGCAAATGTCGTCATTCCGTTGCCGCCATAATAGGTACCGAGCAACGAGAACAGCCCGGAATTTTGCTGGATCGACAGCAGCGCACCGTTACACGGCGCCCAGCCTCTGGGAATTATTGCGCCCGCAAAAGGCATAATCTGGCCGAGAACAGGCTCGTACGGCATGACCCCTCCCAAAAAAACAAGTGGTCCGTCGCGCGCAGACCGCGACGACGATCCTTAAATTAAAGAATGAATTTCTTGCGTCACACTCGCCGAGATTGTTAATCAGCCAGCGTTGACAGTCAAGCGCAAGCACAACCATAAATTGGCGTGCGTCGACTGCGACCAAAGCACGCTTTTGTTGCCGCCATGCAACGGTTCGCCGGAAAGTAGTGTCCGCAACTTGGTTTGAGGCTTGCGCGCTTGCGTTGTGCACCGCGTCCCGTCCAAATGCACGCAACAATTTACGCGAATAATTTCACAATCAGGGATTTTAGGCGGCTGCTCCGTCGAGAGCTGCCGCCAAGGGGGGCCGGTGAGTCACGCAATTGCGGTGGCCGTTCCAGACATAATCGGGGAATTGGCGGTCCCGGCACGCGATGGTGGAGCTATCCCGTCGCGGATATTGCGCTCTGTCTGGCGGGCGGCTCAACGCATCTGCATCGCGGCCGTCTTGATGCTCGGCGCGATGGCCGCGGCGAATGCTGCTTGCGATCAAACGACGAATTCCACGTCGGGTGTAACGGTCAACTTCACGTCGGTCGGTCAGACCTACCGCCTGTGCTTAACTGTCGGCACGGCCTCCGCCCCTGCCGACGACTCCGTTGTTTGGGGCCTTTTTTCCGTCTCGGGCACAGATTCATTCTGGAACGCGCCAATCTCCAATTCCAGCGGCACCAATGCGGGCAACCAACAGCTCACCGCCGCTGACTACAATCCGACGACGGCGAAGGCGACCTATACGTTTCATCCAGCAAACCCGAACGGAGCTGGTGTAAGTGCGAATTCCGGTCAGGCCGGGATCGACATCACGCTGAACAGCAAGACGGGCAGCGGACAGGAGACGATCACGCTCTATTACGCGCCGGGCTGCAGCGATTTCACCTCGAGCTGTCCCGGCAGTTCGATCGCGAACACCCCTTTTGTGTTCACGATCAATCTGCCCAGCCCGACGGTGACGGCGATTTCACCGACGTCCGGGCCCTTGGCCGGCGGCACGTCGGTGGTGATCACAGGCACTAATTTTACCGGGACGACCGGCGCGGGCGGCGTCAAGTTCGGCGCCACCAACGCGACCAGCTACACCGTCAATTCCAACACCCAGATCACCGCGACCGCACCGGCAGGGGCCGCCGGGACCGTCGATATCACGGTCACGAACGGCTCGACATCGCCGACGTCGGCGGCAGACCAATACACATATGTTGCCGCGCCGACCGTCACCTCGATCTCGCCGACCTCCGGCCCAACGGGTGGCGGCACGACGGTGATCATCGCCGGTACGAATTTCAGCACGACCACAGGCGCGGCCGGTGTGAAATTCGGCGCGACCAATGCCACGGGCTACACGGTCAACTCCAATACCCAGATCACGGCCACCGCTCCCGCCGGCAGTGCTGGCACCGTCGACGTCACCGTCACGACACCGGGTGGAACATCCGCGACCACGGCCTCCGACCAGTTCACCTATGTGGCCGCGCCCACCGTCACCTCGATCTCGCCGACGTCGGGCCCGGGTGGCGGCGGCACCACCGTGACCATCACCGGCACCAACCTGCTGAATGCGACGGCCGTGACGTTCGGGGCAACGGCTGCGACTGGCTTCACCGTCAATTCGGCGACCCAGATCACCGCGACATCGCCAGCCGGGACCGGCACCGTGGATGTCCGCGTGACGACGGCCGGCGGGACGTCTGCAACATCGGCGGCAGACCAGTTCACCTATATCCCCACACCGACTGTCACCTCGATCTCGCCCACGGCAGGGCCCACGGCGGGCGGCACCACCGTGACCATCACAGGCACCAATTTCACCGGCGTCACCGCCGTGACGTTCGGTGCGACGGCGGCAACCGGCTTCACCTTCAACTCGGCGACCTCGATCACCGCGACCTCGCCGGCAGGCAGCGCCGGCACTGTTGACGTCAGGATCACGACCCCTGGCGGGACGTCGGCAACTTCGGCCGCCGACCAGTTCACCTATGTCGCGCCGCCAACAGTCACCTCGATCTCACCGACGGCCGGCCCGCAGACCGGCGGCACGACGGTCATCATCACCGGCACCAATCTCTCGGGCGCGACGGCGATCTCGTTCGGGGGCACGGCGGCAACGGGCTTCACCGTCAATTCAGCGACCCAGATCACCGCGACATCGCCGGCGCATGCCGCCGGCACCATCGACGTCACGGTCACGACCGCGGGCGGTACGTCGGCAACTTCAGCTGCCGATCAGTTCACCTACGTCCCGGCACCGACCGTCACCTCGATTTCGCCGACATCAGGTCCAGGTGGAGGCGGCACGACGGTGACGATCACCGGCACCAACTTCACGGGCGCGACAGCAGTCGTGTTCGGCGCCACGGCTGCGACGGGCTTTACAGTCGTCTCGGCGACGACGATCACGGCGACCTCGCCGGCAGGCACCGGCACCGTGGATGTCAGGGTCACGACAACGGGCGGCACATCGGCGACTTCGGCGGCTGACCAGTTCACCTACATCCCCGTCCCCACCGTCACCTCGATCTCGCCGACGGCGGGGCCGACAGCGGGCGGCACCACGGTGACGATCACCGGCACCAATTTTACGGGGGTCACCGCCGTGACGTTCGGTGCGACGGCGGCGACCGGCTTCACCTTCAACTCGGCGACCTCGATCACCGCGACCTCGCCGGCCGGGACCGGCGTGGTCGACGTCAGGGTCACGACTCCGGGCGGAACGTCGGCAACCTCCGCAGCTGACCAATTCACCTATGTCGGCCCCCCGACAGTCACGTCGATTTCGCCGACATCCGGCCCGCTGGCCGGCGGCACCACAGTGATCATAACCGGTGCCAATCTGTCCGGGGCGACCACGGTCGTCTTCGGCGCAACGGCCGCGAGCTTCACGGTCAATTCGGCGACACAGATCACCGCAACATCGCCGGCTGGCACCGGGACCGTCGATGTCAGGGTGACGACCACAGGCGGCACATCGGCAACCTCCGCCGCTGATCAATTCACCTACATCGCTGCCCCGACCGTCACTTCGATCTCGCCGACAACAGGCCCCGGCTCAGGGGGCACCACGGTCACGATCACGGGCACGGGATTCTCGACGACGACTGCGGTGACCTTCGGCGCCACCGCGGCATCCGGCTTTACGGTCGTCTCCGCGACCACGATCACCGCGACCTCGCCGGCGGGAGCCGGCACCGTGGACGTCCGTGTGACCAACCCCGGCGGCACGTCGGCGACATCGGCCGCCGATCAATTCACCTATGTTCCATCGCCAACGGTCAGTTCGATCTCGCCGACATCGGGTCCGGCCACCGGCGGCACGACGGTGACGATCACGGGCACCAACTTCACGGGCGCAACCGCGGTGACTTTCGGCCCGAGTGCTGCCACCGGCTTCACCGTCAATTCCGCAACCCAGATCACCGCGACCTCGCCGGCCGGGATCGGCGTCGTGGACGTCAGGGTGACAACGATAGGCGGCACCTCCGCGACATCAGCGGCAGACCAGTTCACCTATTTCGCCGCGCCAACTGTGGCGTCGATCTCGCCGACGGGCGGTCCGCTCGCCGGCGGCACATCGGTGACCGTCACCGGCACCAATTTCACCGGCGCGACCACCGTGAAGTTCGGCGCGACCAGCGCAACGGGATTCACGGTCAATTCGGCAACCTCGATCACGGCAACCTCTCCGGCCGGGACAGGCACGGTGGACGTCACGGTCACGACGCCGGGCGGAACGTCGGCCACCTCAGCTGCGGATCAATTCACCTACGCCGCGGCACCGACGGTAACGTCGGTCGCGCCGAATGCGGGCCCGACGACGGGCGGCACGGTCGTGACGGTCACGGGCACGGGATTCACCGGCACCACCGCGGTGACATTCGGCGCAACCGCCGCAACGAGCTTCACGGTCAATTCGTTAACATCAATCACTGCGACGTCACCCGCCGGCACCGGCACCGTGGACCTCCGCGTGACCAATCTCGGCGGCATCTCGGCAACCTCGGCCGCCGACCAGTTCACCTATGTCGCGACGCCAGCCGTTACGTCAATCTCGCCGACGTCGGGGCCGGCGGCCGGCAGCACGGTGGTGACGATCACGGGCACCAATTTCACCGGCGCGACCGCCGTGACGTTCGGTGCAACCGCGGCGGCGGGCTTCACGGTCAACTCCGCAACCTCGATCACCGCGACATCGCCGGCCGGCACCGGCACCGTCGACGTCAGGGTAACGACCACGGGCGGCACATCGCCGACTTCGGCGGCAGACCAGTTCACCTATTTCGCCGCGCCGACCGTGACCTCGATCTCGCCGACAGGCGGTCCGCTCGCCGGCGGCACATCGGTGACCGTCACCGGCACCAATTTTACCGGTGCGACCGTCGTGAAGTTCGGGACGACGAATGCAACGGGCTTCACGGTCAACTCCGCGACCTCGATCACCGCGACCTCTCCGGCCGGGACCGGCACGGTGGACGTCACGGTCACGACACCTGGCGGAACGACGGCCCCATCCGCGGCGGATCAGTTCACCTACGCCGCGACGCCGGCAGTGACGTCGGTTGCGCCGAATGCAGGCCCGACGACGGGCGGCACGTCGGTGACCATCACCGGCACCGGGCTGTCCGGCGCGACCGCGGTCAAGTTCGGCGCCACCAATGCAACGAGCTTCACCGTGAACTCGGCAACGTCCATCACCGCGACCTCACCGGCAGGCGCCGGCACGGTCGACGTCACCGTGACGACTCCAGGCGGAACATCCGCCACATCGGCATCGGATCAATTCAGCTACACGCCCGCACCGTCCGTCACCTCGATCTCGCCGACCTCCGGATCCGCGATCGGCGGCACGTCCGTGGCGATCACGGGGACCGGATTCACGGGCGCCACCGCGGTGAAATTCGGCGCCAACAATGCGACCAGCTTCACGGTGAACTCGGCAACGTCGATCACGGCCACCTCGCCGCCCGGCGCCGGCACAGTCGACGTCACCGTGACGTCGGTTGGTGGAACGTCGCCGACTTCGGCGGCAGACCGGTTCACCTATCTGTCGGCCACAACCACCACGGAGCTCATCTCGTCGAAGAACCCGAGCAGCTACGGCGAGTCCGTGACGTTCACAGCCACGGTGCGCAGCTCGGGCGGAACGCCGACGGGAACGGTCACTTTCAACGACGGCACAACGCCGATCGGCACGTCGACCCTGTCGGCCGGCGCCGCCACCTTTGCCACGACCACGCTCGCTGTCGGCAATCACTCCATCACGGCGACCTACAACCGCAGTGTGGCCTTCAACGCCTCGACCTCGCCGGCCCTGAACCAGACGGTCGACATTCCCGCCGACAGCGCCAAGCTGCGCGCGCTCCAGCTCAATGTCACCAAGATCGTGGCGCAGGCCTCGGGACAGGCGATCTCCGGTTCGATCGACACGGCGATCTCCGAGGGGTTCAGCGAGGGCGGGCAATACATCACGCCGGGTGCCGGCGGGATGCGCGTCAATTTTGCCGCTGCGCCCGACGGCGATGAGGACGACAAGCCCAAATCGGATCAACAGTCCGCGTCGCAAGGCTCCAACGCTTATGCCGGCGGCCGCGGGCGCGGCCGCGGCGCTTCGCGGATCGATGACGCCTTCGCTGCGATCGATCGGGCGGCGCCGACCAAGGCACCCGCCGCGCGCTTCAAGGAGCAGAAGGACTGGCTGTTCTGGATCGACGTGCGCGGCACCGGAATCGACCGCTGGGGCTCGTCCGGCAACATCGGTCAGGGCGCAACGCAAGCCACGCTCTACGGCCAGCAGATCAACTTGCTGTCGGGACTGACCTACCGGGCGAGGCCCGATTTGCTGGTCGGCGTGGTCGGCGGCTACGAGAATTTCAGCTACACCGAGACCGACATCAACGGAAAGCTGAAGGGCGACGGCTGGACGGTCGGCGCCTATCTCGGCTGGAAGATCATCCCGACGCTGCGCTACGACGCGGCCGTGACCTATTCCGGCATCGGCTATAACGGCGTTGCCGGCACCGCCCAGGGCAGTTTCAACGGCAATCGCTGGATGTTCGCGACCGGCTTCACCGGCAGCTACAGCTGGGCCAATTTCAATATCGAGCCGTCGGCCAAGGTCTACGCGCTGTGGGAGCGTGAAAACGCCTATGTCGACTCGCTCGGCACCCAGCAGGCCCCCCGCACCTTCTCCAGCGGCCGCGCCTCTGCCGGCAGCAGGGTCTCCTACCCCGTGCCGTGGCTCGATAGCGTGCTGCTGCTGCCCTATGCCGGCGTCTATGCCGACTACTATTTCACGCAGGACGATGCGGCCGCGATCGTTGCCGCCGGCGGGATCCCGCTCGCTTCGACGCCATTGCTCCAGGGCTGGTCGGCGCGCGTCACCGGCGGCATCGGCGCAAGGCTGGCAGGCGGCACAACGGTCGGCTTCGGCGCCGAGCTCGGCGGCATCGGCGGCAACACGCAGATCTGGACCTTCACGGGGCGCGCACGCATCCCGTTCTGAACCGGAGCGCAGCGGTGCTGCATCGCTGGCTGGATTTGCCTGCTTAGTAGAGACCGCGGCCGCTCAGGATGCCGCGGGCCTCGGCAGCGCCGTCCGAAGTATAGGCGGCGGACGACGCGCTCTCGGTCTCGTAGCGGCCCTCGCCGTCATAGGACACCTGCCGGGCATTCTGGAGCGCCCGGCCACGGCTGCGGCTCGAGGCCGACATTTCCGAGGTCGCATTGAGCGAGGCCATGTCGGCGGAGGTGTTGCCGAGATTGTAGGGCCGTCCTTCCGGCGTCGGAACCTCGCCGCGGATGGCGCCGCGGTTCGACGACGGCAGCTCCGGCACGAACGGTCTCGCCGAGGCGACCCGGACCATCGAGGGTGACGGCGCCGGGATCCCGGTTCGCAAGGTCGCCATCAACTGGCGGTCGTCGGAGCCTTCGAGCGGCGCCCGGCCGACATATTCGACACGGACCTTGGCGACGCCATTGCCTTTGAATTCAAGGAGTTCGGCGGCTTTGTTCGAGACGTCGATGAGTCGATTGCCGTGATAGGGCCCACGGTCATTGACGCGAACGACCAGCGACTTGCCGTTCGACATGTTGGTGACCCGCGCATAGGACGGCATCGGCAGGGTCGGATGCGCCGCCGTCAGCGAGCCCATGTCGAACACTTCGCCATTGGCGGTCAGGCGGCCGTGGAAATCATCGCCGTACCAGGACGCCATGCCCTCGGCCCGGTAGTTGACATCCTCCTCCGGCACGTAGGTCCGGCCCGCCACCACATAGGGCTTGCCGATGCGGTAGGTGCCGCCGCCCTTCGGAACGGGATCACCGAGGGCCACGACCCGGGGGCTCGAGGACACGCCGTATTTCGGATCGACGCGGCTGGCGAACTTGTTGGAGGATGCGCAATTGGCGAGCACGAGGCAGGTTGCGACCGCCGCAACACCGCGCGCGGCCCGCAAAACCGAATCTGACCGTCGGATCCCCATTCGCCCCAAATACCATCTCGCCGGAGGCGTACCCAACCCGCTTTGGTTACGGGGAAGCGCTGTCCGGTCCTTCAATCCGAGGCGGCCCACCACCGCGTCGGAGCAGTAAGAATAACGCAACCGGAACACGGCGGAAATGGGGAGTCCACAGCGAACACGGCGGGATGGTAAACGGCGCGTTCGTTTCCCCCCGTTGATCTACGGAGCGCAAGCACCTGCTCTGTGCCGCTCCTGGACATTCTGTTGCGCCAAATCCTCACTCCACCCCCATTGTCAGCCCGCTCACTGGAATTCTTTTGACTGTGCAAGGCCGCACGCGTTCTCTCGGATGCAAGGGCGGGATTTGGAATTTAACGATGATCGAGACGGTTTCGGCACTGATGGGTCTGGTAAGCGCGGGGATCTTCCTGGCCCATGCATTTGAAGGTTACCGCACGAGGGCCTGAGGGCATTCGCGCGGACGGCAAGCATCACCTCTTTCAAGACGGCCCGTTCGGACAATTTTAATCGATCCGAGCGAGCATCGAAGACGAGAGCGGCAGGTGTCCCATGCGCAACCATGACCTCGTATCCGACAGCTTCCTGGCATTGACCGCAGGCGGATTGGTCCTGCTCTGCTCGAGCCTTGTGGCGCTGGCCTTCGGCTGAGCGCTACCACCACTTTCCCTTTTTCTAACTACAACTACACCGCGATGCAGCATGCGATCCGTTTTGGATTGCCCTGCTCCCGTTTAGTTGATTGAATTTCTGCATTCGACGCCTCGACTTAATTTCAAGAGGCCATCACCAACGAGGGTGACGCAAATGCTTGCTGAGAAATTCTTTCTCGTTCTGGAATCGCTGATCCGTGGCGACCGCACCTATCCCGACGGAAGCCCCCGGGTCATCAGCACCTCCACGCACGTGCCGATGAAGCTGCCGGGCCAGAAATAGCCCGCGCGTCCCGAACGGCGAATCGCACCCCGCTTAGCGCAGGCCCAGCAGTGAGCGGCGATAGAGGCTGTCGCGGGCCTCGTTCAGGCAGACGAAGCTGCCGTCAAAGCCCTGGCCATATCGCTTCTGCGCCTTGCTGTAATAGACGCCCTTCCTGAAATCGAGCCAGACCACCCGGTCGTGCGGGCAATGACGCTGAGCCTGCGCCTCGTAGCGAAACGGCGTCAGCGGCGTCGCCGACGCCTCGCCGGCGCCAAGCAAGATCACCGCGGCGAGCGCGATCCCCACCTGCCCGTTGCCAAAGCCGCTTCGCACGTCCGATCTCCCGATCCAGGCCGCCCGCGCGACGGCCACGTCCGACGCTAGCACGAAACGGCCCGATCCCTGGAGGGCCGCAATTGCACCGCGCGTCTTCCGCCAGCCATCTTGTCGGGCTACATCAAAGCCAGATCATCTCCCTGCAAGGATCCCTGCTGAATGTCGGTTGAGCCTGAAGCCAGCACCGAAGCCAGCCCGCTCGCGCCGCGCCTGGGGCTGCTGCCGATGATCATCTTCGGCTCACGCTGGCTGCAACTGCCGCTCTATCTCGGATTGATCGTGGCGCAATGCGTTTACATCGTGCTGTTCCTCAAGGAGCTCTGGCACCTCTCCTGGCACGCCATCGACCTCACCGAACAGCAGATCATGATGAGCGTGCTCGCGCTCATCGACGTCGTGATGATCTCCAACCTGCTCGTGATGGTCATCGTCGGCGGCTACGAGACCTTCGTCTCGCGGCTCGACCTCCAGGGCCATCCGGACGAGCCGGAATGGCTCGGCCACGTCAATGCGAGCGTGCTGAAGATCAAGCTTGCCATGGCCATTATCGGCATCTCCTCGATCGCGCTGCTGCGCACCTTCATCGAGGCCGGCAATCTCGGCTCGAACCGCGCCGGCTTCACCGAGACCGGCGTGATGTGGCAGGTGCTGATCCACATCACTTTCATTCTCTCGGCGATCGGCATTGCCTATGTCGACAGGCTCAGCGATTCCGGAATGCGCAAGCACGCCGAGTGAGACGCAAGGCCGGCCTTATTGTTTGTCTGCTTCGAGCTGCTGGACGGCCTGATGCAGGCATTCCTGAAACTTCTGGGCGACCTGCTCGCGCGACACGCCCCTGGCGGCGAGATCGCCCGAGACCTTGCCCACGACATCGTCGATCGTCCGGCTCTGCAGATTGTCCGTCACCAGCGCCGTCGCGTAGCTCGCCGCGGCATCGCCGCTAAGGCCGAGCTGGTCGGCGGCCCAGAGTCCGAGCAGCTTGTTGGTCCGGGCCGTGGCCTTGAACATGAGCTCCTCGTCGTGGGCGAATTTCGCCTCAAAGCCCTGCTCGCGCTTGTCGAACGTGGTCATGGTCAGCTCCATTGCGTTTTCGCTGAGGGAACCGGATTTGCCGGGAGCGAACGTCTCCGTCATTCACGTCAATTGAGGATCATTTGAAGCTTCGTCCCGGAAGGCAAACGCCGTCAAGCCTGCCGCGCGCCGCACGCCCGGTCCGTTCACTGCAGCCGTCAGCTTGGCGCCAGCCAGCTCCGCCAGGCGAAGACGTTTACTGTTCGTTAAGCAGACTCAGCGCCGCATGATGAGGGGGATATCGAGAGCTGACGCATGAACAGAGAGCTGCGCGAGTTTCGACGGCTTGAACGCCTCTGCCTGGAGCAGGCTGCCCTGTCCACGATGGACCTCGCCCGAAGTGGATTGCTCAAGGTCGCCCATGATTGCCGCATCGCAGCCGAAGCGATCGAAGCACAATCACCCCGCGGCGCCCTCGCAGGCGCCGTGCAGGCATTCAAGCTAGCCTTGAGCGCGAAGCGGGCGTCCAATCGGCACTAGGCAAAGTCGCAAGGTCGGATTACGAGAGGTTGGCGCACCGACCGAGGTCGGTCACTCCTTTGCCCCCGCGGCCTCGCGCGCGAGGCGTTCGGCTCTCAGCCGCTCCTTGTTGGCGTAAAACGCCTTCTGCGCTGCTTCATGGTCACGCATGGCCTTTTCGGCCTCGACCCGGCGTGATGCGTCGCGAGCCTGGCGCTGTTCGGGGGTCAGCGGTTTGCGTCGGAAGGAAATGTCTTCGGTCATGCCGGGATAACGCAGACGCAGCGAAAGAGTTCCACAAGCTGAACCGGCCGCCTTCGCGAAACCCAATAAAACATAGCAATATCAATCTTCTATATACGCCTCTCATGGGTCAAGCGGACCTATTGCTTCGGCTCCGGCTGGTTGACGCCGACGAGCGGACATTTCGGCGTCGGCGGAATCGCACTGCGAACAGGCGGGTCCGGATAGTACTGGGTACTCTGCTGAACCTCGCGGGCCAGCTCCGTGCCGCCGAGCAGTGTAATCAACATCAGGGCTTCGTCGAGGCCTGCCGAGATTCCAGCTCCGGTCAGGCGATTGCGATCCAGCACGAAACGCGGGTGACCGTCGGCGACCTTCACCTTCGGAAAGTGCAAGGGGAAGCATTCGAGGAAGGCCCAGTGTGTCGTCGCGAAATGGCCGTCCAGAAGCCCCGAGCCCGCGAGCAGCATCGCGCCCTCGCAGACTGAGCACATGTATTTCGCACCGGCGGCCTGCTTGGTCAGGAAATGAAAGTAGGTCTGGTGCGGGTCGTTGATGATCTCGGTGAGCGCGGCCGGGTCGCCTCCGGGGACCCAGACCGCATCATACTGCGCGCATTCCGCGAAGGACTTCTTGACCTCGAACGGAAATCCCCGGCCGCGAAATCGCTTCATCCCCGGCTTGGCGGCGACGATCTCGACGTCGAAATTCGCCCAGTCGAACATTTCGAAGGGGCCGGCGACGTCGAGCATGTCGACGCCGTCGTAGACGGGGATTCCGATCTTCATCGCGTGCACTCTTCCTGCTCTCGCCGCACTCAATGCTTGTGACCGGCCGGCATCGATGCCGGTGTGGCCGTCGGCTGCTTGGCGTGGCGCATGCCTGCCATCCCGAGGCCGCCGCCGGGCGCGTTGAGATCGGGGACGATCGCGATGTTGGCCATCATGCCGGCATCCTCGTGGTCGAGGATGTGGCAGTGCAGGACGTACTCGCCGATATAGCGGTCGTATCGCGTCCGGACGCGGATCTGATAATTGTTCTCGACGATGATCGTGTCGCGGAATGTGTGCCACATACCGCAATACTGGTTCGCCAATTGCTGCTTGTCGGCATACACTATATCAGGCTTGCAGGTGCCGTCGGGATTGTAGATCGAGATCTGCTGACCGTTGGCGTTGGTGGTGATGACGTCGATCACCTGGAACGGATTGACGTGAATATGAAAGATGTGCGGCTCGCCTTGCGCGGAGAGCAGCCAGTCGTCCGTGGTATTGACCTCGCGGGTGAAGTTCACGACATCAGGGTCGTATGATTTGTTGTTGACCGTGAAGGCCGGGAAGTTGATCGCGAAGGCAGCCTGCTGCTGCTGGCTGCCGGCAGCCGGCGGCGCAAGGTTTTCGAATGGCGCCCACGGCCGCAGGTCGCCGTCACGCAGTCCGGTGCGGACGGGATCCGGCAGCGTCGGATTGGCATCGTACAGTGCCTTGCCGACATAGGCCTCCAGGTCGCCGGTCACGGGCTGGCCGCCGCGCACATGGATGTAGGCCAGCAATTGCGGCGTCGAGGGTCCCTGCCCGCCGCCATTGCCGTTGGACACACGCTCGGCCGGCGGTGCCGCCTGGTTGAGCAGGCAGTAGTCGCCGTCCGATGGGAAGACGACGAGGACATCGCTGCGATAGCCGGGCTGCATGTAGTTCGATTCCAGCACGCCGCCGACTTGCGAGGCGTGGATGGTCCGCAGTTTGGTTCGCGTCAGACCGTCATTCGCGATCTCGAATTGCGGGATTAGCGTGCCGGGCGACGCGTTGCAGGCAGCCAGAAGATCGGCCTTCTGCTGCAGGCGGTTGCCGCTCAGCGCTGAGTTCGCAATCAGGGTCGTCGTGGGCGTCGCGCGCACGAGCTGAACGTTGACCGTGTCGTGAATGCCGGAATGCACGAAGCGCCAGCGCTGGATCTCGCCGGCCGGCAAAGTGAGCGTCGGCTGCACGATGCCATTGACGCTGGTGAAGCGGCCATTGGTGTCCCAGATCGTCGCGGAGTCCAGTTGCAGGCCAAAATTCTCGACCACGCCGGGGCTGACCGGATTGCCTGGGGTCGCGAGCGGGCATGTCCACGGCGCGTTGGCGATGTTGTTCGGACTGTTGGCGTTGTAGAGCCCCTGCGTGGTGTAGATCTGCTGCCACGGGCCACCCGGCTGGTTTGGCTGGTTCTGGAAGCAGGCATAGGCAATCTGCTGGAACAGGAACAGCTGCTCCTTCAGCGGCGTCCCGTTGTCGTCATGCAGCACCGTGTCGATATCGGCGATCGGCTTCGGGTTTTGCGGCGTTGGCGGCGTGTAGGGACGCTCGCCCTTGACGACCAGCACGCCCGATGCGCCGCTCGCCACCTGCACGGCCGTCGAGCCGTGGCGGTGCGCGTGATACCAGAACGTCCCCGCCGGATGGTCGTTCGGAATGTTGATCTCGTAGGGAAATTTGGTCTGCGGCGCGATGTTGAGCAGTACGTTGTCGCTGTTACCCGCTGGCGACACGTGCAGGCCATGGGTGTGCAGATTGGTCGTGTTGAAGCAGCCGACCAGGTCGGGCAGGCCGAGCCCCGACGGCGGATTGGGCAGGCAGCTCGGATCGTCCTTCGCAAGCTGATTGATCAGGTCGACGCGCAGCGTGTCGCCCGGTTTGACGAAGATCGCAGGGCCCGATTTGCAGCCGCCATAGGAGCGCAGCTCGACCGGATCGAGACCACCCGGCTGCGGGTCGGTGGGATCGGGGTTGTTGATGAAGAAGTGCCCGCGCACGAAGTTCAGCACCACGGAGACGATCGCGCCGCTGCGCGAGATCGACCCTTGCGGCCGGCAACCGCCGACGGCCGGCGCTATGGCTGCCTCCAATCGCACCACATCGCCCTGCCCGGGCAAAGTCGGCGGCGGCTCGAACGCACGAGGCGCAGGTGCCGCAAATGCCTGGACGCTCGGTCCGAGCGCGGCGATGACAAGACCAATTCGCGCAAAGCTCTTCATCATGGTGTCCGCCCTATTGTTCGGAGAGACTGCTCAAAGAATTGCTCGATGACATGCCGGCGCGCCGGCGCTGCCAGAACGGCCGATCGGCCCAGCGCGAGACGCTGTCGTAATGCTCGCCCAGCGTCGTCGTGTAGACCGCCGCTTCGCGTGTGACCCATGAATCGTAGCGACCGAGGGCGGCGGCATCTCCGCGCGCAAGGCAGTCGCTGGCGGCATAGGCGGCAAACACGCCCGAACGCATCGCCTTGACGACGCCATGGCCCGAGATCGGATCGAAAGCGCTCGCGCAATCGCCAGCGCAGAGGAAACGGAAGCCTGTCGCCGTTGCGGCGGTGCGGCCGCCGGCAGGGATCAGGCGTGGCGGCTCGAACTGGATGACCCTGCTCGCCACCGCCGAGACGAATTGCGTCTTCGCCAGCGCCGCGCGCCAGCCATCGGTCGTGTTCAATCTGAGGCCGCGGGCGAGATCGGAATCCGTCATGCAGGCAAAGGCGCGCCTGCCCTCGCCTAGCGCCAGCGTGTACCACCAGCCATTTTCAAAGGCCTCGACAAGCAGTTCCGGTGCAGCCGGTCCTGATGTCGTCGCCTCCGCATAGGCCGCGATCAGGCGGTCCCGCGCTTTCGCCCGAAAACCCTGGCGATCGGCGAGCGCGCGGGCGCGGCCCGTGGCATCGATGATCAGTCGGGCGGAATGGCTGGTGCCGTCCTCGCAAGCGACCGACCAGCCGTCCGCCGCGCGCTCAAGACGCAACACTTTTGCATCGACGCGCTCGGCCCCTCTGCAGGCCTCCGTCGCGATCCAGCCGTCGAACGCGGCCCGGTCGACGCGCCATGACGGCCCGCGCGCCTCCAGCAGCAATTCGCTCGACGTCAGGCCTTCCTCATCCCACGAGGTGAGCGTCCGATGCGACGGCGCAAAGTCCTGCGCTAGAAAGGCCGGCCACAGACTGAGCTGGCGCAGCACCGGCTGCACCAGCGGCGACAACACCTCGCCTCGTCCCCGCCCGCGCCGCTCGTCCGGCGCGATCACGGCCACCCGAAGCTCCGGCGCGCACATCGCCAGCGCGCGCGAAGCGGCCGCGCCGGCTGGACCTGCGCCTGCGATGATGATGTCGAACGCGGCCAAGTCAGTCGGCCCGAACGGCGTAGAAGGACGCCACCACGCCGGCCGGCGCCACGGTGCCCGGTGAGCCGCCGCTGTGCGGGATGGTGCGGATCACCGAGCCGACGATGGCCGGGCGCTGGTCGACGCCATTGGGCCAGGCCGGCACCAGCGCGCCCCAATAGTCGTAGATCCACTCCTCGCCGCTGACCACGCCGGTGCCCTGGAAGCGCACCTGCATCGGCGAGCCGTAGGCGCGCGATCCCTTCAAAGCGAGCGACCAGCCCGGGCCGCCGATCGTCCCGGCCAGGAGTTGCATCGGCGCTGCGACGATCTCGATCGTGCCGCGGCCGAATTCGAGATTGTTGAAGTCCGTGTTGACGTCGGGATCATTGAGCAGGCTGCGATAGGTCCAATGTCCGACAAATGGATTGTCGCTCATGATGCCTCGCTTTTGGGATCGGCGGTTCGCTCGACGCGATGTATTTGTAGGTGAGATCGTCGGCCGACTTGGCGCCGGGCTGGTAGGGATTGCGCACGATGAAGCCGAGCCTGGACCAATCGGTGACCATCTTGAGATCACCGACCGGGATCTGCGGAATGCCGCGGCTCCAGGTGGTCCAGACATAGCTCGGCTGGCCGTTGACGACGGACGCGATTTCGAACGACTGCAAAGGCCGATGCGCGGGCCACCACAGGGTGGTCCAGGTCTTCTCGTCGCGGCTCAACCGCTCATCATTGTCGCTATCGGGATAAAGGTTGTTCCAGTCGGCGTAGGTGATGTTGATCGGCTGCGTGGTGCATTCGTTGAAATCGGACTGCCAGGGCAGGCCCATGTACTTGGTGAGGTCGCCCGGCTGCAGGCCGGTCTCGAAATCGTTGTCCTGGGCGAGCGGCGACTCGACATTGAAGGTCGGGTCGGCGATCACGCTGCCTCCGGACTGATTGGCCTGGGCGGCGCTCTGGAGAAAATCCGAGACGCTGCGATCGGCGTTGACGCGATACGGCGCCCAGTAGATCGAAGGGTTGCGCATCACCCAGCCGAGCTCGCCGCCCGGACAAAATGCGCCGCCCAGCACATTGCTGAGCACGCCGCGGTCGAGCTCGCGGCCGGTCTTCGGCGGCGTCTTCGGGTAAGGCTCGAAGGGTGAATAGGCCTTGGGCAGCCATCCCTCCTCCTTCTCGTTGATGAACCAGCCGCGGGCCCACTGGCCGAGAACGAAGAGCTGGTACTCGGTGAGATGAAGGAATTTCGACGGCGTCTCGTTGGTCAGCGGATTGTCGCCGCAGAGCAGCGGCATCAGCGGCAGCGAATGGACGCGCGACGATGCGCGGTCCTGAACCTGGAACGCGTTCGCCTCGCCCGCGCGCCGCAACAGGTCGAACAGGAAACGGCGCATCGGACCGTAGGGATCGTCGGCCTTGGCATGGTGGGTCGGACCTGCGACCTGCGCCACCGCCATGACCGCCTCGCCCTGGCTGGCATCGCGCAGCGGCGCTTCCGACGGCGTCTCCGTCTCAATCGGCCGCGTCGCGCGCTTCGGTGTCTGCGAGAGCTTGTTGGGATCGAACGTACCGCGCTGCGCCTGGTCGTGCGGATAGTTCGATTGCTGAAGGATGTCGTTCAGATACCGAAACTCATCCGGCCGGAACAGGATCGGCCAGATGTCGCGATAGAACCAGGGTCGGTAGTTGCGATTCCACGCCAGCCGTCCGGCCTGCCAGTGACGCAGTGCCGCCTCGTCCCGAAACGGGATCTGCTGCGGATCGTCGTAGGTGCCGAGGATGCCGTAGACGCCAGTGTCGGTAGCGAACTGGCGCACATAGAGGTCGTACAGCACCTCGTCCATTGTGATCATGTCGAGGATCTGCGGCGCGAAGCGCGGATAGCCAACCACCACCCATGCCGGAAACTCGACGTCGATATAGCGGGTCTGGCTGACCTGCTTTGAATACATGATCAACCGCGCCATCACCGGCCCATCGGAGATGTCGTCGTACCAGCCATCGGTGTTGGCGTAGTCCTCGATCTTGGGACCAAAGCTGCCGCTGACGTCCATGCCCGAATTGCCGTGACCGCCGAGCACAACGAGCCGGCCCTTGTTGTCGGTCATCATCTCGCCGAGCGTGTCGATGTCGAACGGCTGGAGCCCCTTCGGCGGAAACGTGGTGGCATAGCCGCCGGGGCCGCCGGAGCGGTCGAAATGCGCGCGGCGGCTAGTGGTCGCGTTCACGCTGCGCGGACCGGGATCGATAATGAGGAGGTCGCGGTCCTGGCCAGTGACGTCGGCATTGCGGCGCGCACTGCCGGGGGCGTACCCATGCTCGCCCTTTAGCTCGGTGAACGGATACCAGGAGGCCTTCTTGTTGGCCACATAGACGCGCCACTGGATGTCGACCAGCACACCGTGATTGCCGCCGCCCTCGACGTCATCGCCGAGCGCCAGTGGCCGGCCTTCCGGGGACTCATCGTCATAGACGAAGATCTGGAAGCGCGCGGCCTGACGCTTCACGCGGCCCTGCGCATCCTTGAACGTCTTGATCGGAACCGGCATGACGCCGTCCGCGCCGTGCAAGGGATTGCCAAAGCTGTCGCAGGCGAGCGGCAGCGCCGCCGGCGTCTCCGGCGCAAGGTAGAATTCGCTGTCGCTGTTGCCCAGGCGCGCGATGCCGATGCCCGGATGGATTCGATACGTCGCCATGACTTCCCCGCCACCTTCTCAATCCAGGAAACTTGCCAGGAAATTGCTCAATCCAGGAAATTGATCGACACGCCTTCCAGCTTCAGAAGCTCTCTCTCCTCCTGGTAGTCACCGCCGATCACCACCAGCGTGATCTGCAAGGGCCCCTTCTTCTTGAGCGCCTGCTTCGCGACTGCGGTGACATCGATCCGGTGGTTGCGCGGCGTGTTGTGGCTGCGCCCGCGCTGATCGAAGCGCCGCGGCTGGGGGGGCGGGCTATCACAATGACCGGGACCGCCGTAGCAGGCGCCGTGTCCGAAGATCGAGATGTAGCCAGCGTAATGCGGGTTGCCCCTGATCGGCGTCGAGGCGTCCGCGCCGGGCTCGTTCAGGAAGGCGCGCACGAAGCAGGAGCGCATCAATTGCGGCACCTGGTGCAGGCGGATCTCCGCGCGTTTGAAGCTGCGTGCGCCCTGCGGCACCGTGATCGGTTGCGACACGAAGCGACTGACCGGCGCCTCAAGTCCAACCGGCATGAAATGCGAGCTGCGAACGTATTCGTAGCCGAACGGCGCGATATCGAGCGTGTCGCGGATGGTGTAGTTCCACGGCGACAGCACGGACTCCAGATCGGCCGGTAGCGCATTCGGGTTGAGCTTCTGCCACTCCCACCAGATGCGATCGATGTTGACGTGGATCGGCCAGAACACCGGGTCGTAGGACGCGGTCAGATTGCTGAACATGTCGCCAAGGCCCGGCTGCGAATAAAGGTCCGAGCGGGCATGAAAGCGGCGGCCCCCGACCTGAGCCGCATCGTTGCGGCGGTTCGCGAGCGCACGCACACGCTCGGTCGCGGCGCCCGGCTGTGGCGTCGCTCCCGTCGCGGTTGGACCGTCCTTGCAGACATAGGTCGCCTGCCCAGCATCGGGATTCTGGCCGCCGGTCCAGATGTGCATGGTGTTGTGCGGATTCTGGTCGAGAAAGCCGAACGCCGCGTCGTAGATGCTGCCGCCGCCGAAATCGCGGAAATTGTTGAGGCTCAGGATCTGGGCGATGTCGTCGGCCGAGGGGTAGTGATAGTTGATGACCTCGTTGATCGTGCCGCCGCCGGCATATTCGGCCGGATAGCGCAGCGGATACCAGAGCGAGTTCGACATCAGCAGCGCGTCGATGAAGCGCTGGCGGTTGGCGTTTTTGGGATCGGGCGTGACGGCCGTGTAGCCGATCTTGCCGATGATGGTGCAGAAGAAGCCGTGCTGCGAGGCAAAGGTGACGCGGTCCTGCGCGAGCGCCAGGATCGCCTTCTTCTGCGCCGCTGTCGGCGCGGGATCGAGCGCGGCCACCAGCGTCTCGGCCGCCTCCTCGGTGAGATAGGCCTTCATCGAGGTCGGGATGATGCAGCCGTTCGCGGGATCCTCCGGTTTATATTCCGGCATGGTGAAGTCCCAGTACGGCAGCATCAGCCCGGGCTCGAAATCCTGGAGGTTCTGCTCAAACTCGTAGAGATAGGCGCGGTGCCAGGGCAGGAAGCGCTCCCAGCCGTGCTGGCAGTGGTTTTGATGGACCAGCGCCTGGTTGTTGTAGCTGCGCCGATCCTCGGGCCAGCGATTGAGCGAATAGAGCTGGCGGAAACCACGGCGCAGGCGCTCGAGCTGCAGCTCGCTCATGCAGTCGATGTTCATGCGCCGCCTGGGTTCGCCGATCCCAGCGGCCGGTGAATAGCCGTCGGCCGCCTCGGCAAATTCGGCGATCTCGCTGACTTTCACGGTCGCGGTCTTCGCCGGCTTGCCGGGCGCGAGTTCCACCGCGACGCTCGTCGCATCGTCCGGGCAGCCGGCATCGATCCAGTCGGCGATGCGATCGATATCGGCAGGCGCAACCGCGTGCCCGCCCCATGGCAGCGCCGGGAAGCGGCCGCCATCGAACGGCGCTTCGCCGCGCAATCCCTTGATCAGACCGGATGCGTCACTGCGCGCGTGCGGCGGAATGCAGCAGGCGTGGCCCTCCGGCGGTGGCGCGACCATCTTGATGCCGAAGATCTCGGCCGTCTCCAGCGCCGACGCGCCCTTGTCCCAGAAGCGGCCCGCACCGCCATAGTCTGCGGTGCTGTCGCCAGCGGCTTCATCCAGGATCGCCTTCACACGCGCATAAGCGACGGTCAGTGCTTCGGTGTCCATTCCAGCCCCCGGGCATGCAAGACGGAGAAGGCGCCGGGAAACTAACCACAACTTTGGGGTGATGTCATCTAAACACGCACCTTCGCGCCTGCGCGACCGGAAATTATTTCTCGGGTTGCGTGATCTATTTCATACGCCCGCCGTTCAAGGACGCGTTCCCTGCCGGATGGAAAGAGCGCGGACCAGATTGCAGAGACAGAGGTCACTTCATGAGAATTTCGCATTTCATCGCGTCCCTGTCCTGGTTGCTCCTGTTCACGCTTCAATCAGGCGCGCTCTATGCCGCCACGAGTGCAGATCAGACTGCGTTGGAGCAGAACATCTCCAATTTCGTCGAGGGCCTCCGAACGTCGGACCTTGCGAAGGTGAAGTCGACGACGGCGCAAGGCTACCGGCCCGACGCTCAGCCCAAATACGCGATCCTTTCACGATTGGGACCAGTGACTGACGTCAAGATCGACGACGAGCGGCCTCTCTCCAAACAAACCATCGTCGAAGCGGGAGTGCGGCATGCCGACGGCGTCTCCTCCTGGAGCTTCAGTATCCAGGATGGCAGCAGGATTCTGGCCGCCGAGATGACGCGCGCCGATGTTTACGGCACCAGGACGCAGGCGACGTCTACGAAGAAAGACGGTGGTCGCTCTCACCACGGATATTCGAGTAGCGGTCCGAACCGAACGGTGGTGCAGTCCTGTGAGTTGCAGCCGAGTTCCTGCAATCGGGATGCCCGGCTGGTCGAGTTCTTCTTTGCGACGGATCGCAACATCAAGATCACGAACAACGTCTCGACGCTTGATACCGACGCGCCGCGATCGGGCATCTTGAGCTATGGCGTTGCCGGCATCCGTATTCCGGAAGATCATGAGCCGGGCCAGATCGAGCTTCCGTCCGAGTGGCACTTCCTGGGGATCGACTACAAATCGGCCACCGATGAAACCAAGCACTTCTCGATCAAGCGGCTCGCGGCGACGTCGTACGACGACTGGAAGGAGCTGGTCAAAAGGCAGGCCGACCAATCGCAGAATCGCGCCCTCGTTTTCGTGCACGGCTTCAATACGGGGTTCGAGGACGCGCTCTATCGAAACGCGCAGATCGTCTGGGACCTGCAATATCAAGGCGTGTCGGTGCTGTTCTCCTGGAGCTCGAAGGGAAAAGTGCGCGACTACAATTACGACCAGGACAGCGCCGACATCGCGCAAGCCGAATTTGCCGAGCTGCTGACCACGCTGCACGACAGCGGGATCGAGCACATCGACATCATCGTCCACAGCATGGGAAACCGCGTCGTGCTGCCGGCGCTGGATCAACTGGCGCAGCGGTCCAATCCGGTCAGGGTGCGGCAGTTGGTCATGGCCGCGCCCGACGTTGCCCGCGACAAGTTCATGATCCAGTTTCCCCTGGCGAGGAAGATTGTTGATGGGGCAACGCTGTACGCATCGTCCGCCGATAAGGCCCTGATCGCATCGGCCGAGCTGAACGATTTCCCAAGAGCCGGGATGGTGTTCGCCACCGGACCCGTTCTCCTCCCCAACCTGGATACGATCGACGTGACCGCGATCGGTGACGAGATCTTGGGATTGAACCATACGGTGTTCGCGACCAACCGCGCCGTCATGGACGATATCAAGTTGCTCCTCATCAACGGGATGAAGCTGCCGCGCCTGTCCCAGGTGCGGAAGTTCCCGGAGCCGCCGCTGGCTTCGACGTATTGGAAGTATCAGTGAGGCCGGGCCGTAAAATGTTTGAAACAACCCCGTGCACAGTAGCCGAGGCGCTGCGAATCCACAGCTTTTGCGTCCGGCATGGCCGATTTGACACGTCGGGCAAAACAGGGGCATAATGCGACTATTCCGAAGTCGCCTAGCGCACCGTTCCCCGCCTCCAAGGGCTGGCGAGATCGACGATCACATTCGTGGCCCTCGGCTCTACCATCAATCGAAAGTCCGATGCGTTCAGCTTCCTTTGGAAGTTGCCTGAATTTTTGTTGGCGCCTACGTATGTAATCTATTGTTCGATGAACTCGACTCTAACATCGAAGAATTGTAGTGCGCCTTCTTCTTTTTATGTTCGCTTTGTTGACCCTCAACGGCTATGCCGCTTTTGCTCAAGCCCAAAATTATCACAGTTGGGTATCCGCCCAAGGTAACGACGGCTCGCCGTGCACGGACACCGCTCCGTGCGCATCGTTTGTTGTCGCGGTCAGCAAGACCAACGCCGGCGGCGAGGTGAGCTGTCTAACTTCTGGCTTGTGCGGAGGGGTAACGATCAACAAATCCATTACGATCGATTGCAAGGGTGTTCACGCGCAAGTAACTGCGGGGCCGGGCTTTCCGGGCATTAACATTGAAACAAACCAAACCGACACTGTGGTGCTTCGGGGCCTGGATATCGATATGACTCCCACAACCAATGGTGCTTACCAAGGAATCTACGTAGAATCGCCATGCACCTTGATCCTTGACGATGTCAAGGTAGGCCACGCACGTGTCAGTTCCGGCGCTCTGAGCGGCCTCGAAGTCGTTACAAGCAGCGGAATCGCACGAGTCGTCATTTCAAACAGCCTTTTCGTGAACAATGGTGGACCCAGTGGCGGCGCAGGTATCAGGATTGCTCCGAGAAGTAGCGGCGGCGTTGGCGAGCGCAATTTCCACACCCACGACGCGTAATAGCTCACGCGCGTTCCGGGGCCCAGGGATTGATAATTTGACTCTCGGCGGCGCCGCGCTTCGATGGCGCCATGTCTCACCCCGCCCGCCGCAACAGGCCTACGCCCGCCGATGGCCGGCCGATTAAGATCACCTTCGGCGAAATGCGCGAGATGGGCGTGGGCGGCGTCCTGACCTATTACCATTGTGGCGACCATGTTGCACTGGACGCCGATCGCTGGCCTGACGACGTGCGGCTGTCTGATTTCGAGCCACGGCTCCATTACGGTGACGCTACACTTTAGTAACTTTATTGGCACGGGCAGCACAGACGACAGCTGATAAACCGGAATGATGTCGCCCTGCTCTCCGCTCCGTCCGAAGCCCACTTCCCCGGTGCGGTTCAGCTCCCTCTGCGCGTGGTCCTTGACCGCCGCTTGGCAAGGCCGGGATTGATCGCCAGCGACGCTCCAGCAGCGCCGCCGGCTTCATAGGCCGTCATCGACACCATCCGGCCGGAGCTGCGCTGGGTCCGGAGATTGAGGTCGAGCTTGTCGAATTCCGCATCGACCACCGAGGTCTTGAGGACGACCAGCCCACGGCCGGTGCTTTCGTTGACCTGATCGCGACTGGCCTTGATCGCGACCAGCCTGTCCGCGATGGACGCCACCATCCCGAGCGCGAAGGAGGCATTGGCCAGATGTCGCTCCTGGTGCCAGAACCTGCTGTAGTCGACCGAGGTCTTGAAGCGGCCAAGTTCGGCGCGCGCCGCGCCGTCGATCAATTCGGCCAGATAATGCGCGACCTCGACATCCGCGCCCAGACCGAAGAACACATAGCTGCTCTCGCCAGCCGCGTTCTTCTCGCGCCAGACCCGACAATCGCAGAAATGAGCGATCGCGCCGATGCAGTCGTCCAGGGGAATTCGCTTCTTGCGATGGGTCTCAAAGACCCTCCGTTCGCACGGCGAGGCGCGCAGCTCGACGTCGGAGAGCGACAAATCGTGGCGATCCAGCAGCTCGGCGACCTTGGCGGCGGCAGACAGCGCCTCGTCCTCGGTGCGGCCATTGGCGATGGTCTTGGCGCGCAACGCCTGAATGCGGAGCTTGAGCTTGTCGAGCCCGGCCGGATTGGACGTTTGATTCACCGATCACCTGCCCGGGAAAGCCCGACCGACGGACCCAGGCCGGATATACTGGCGGAAGGGCGTCAACAAAGGGGGCTGCTAGGTTTGGGAACTCAACCAACGCCCAACCAACACTTAGCGATTTAGAGGCCGATCTTTGCCCGATCCATCGCGCATCGTCGTCGCATTTGCAGCAAGTGATCCAGTCCTTGAAGTGAAACGGTCACTTGGAAATTGCGAGACACTTCGGGGCTAATTACCTCTCCGGTCATAGTTGGCAATCGCCGGTCGGTCGTGCGGACATATGTCAGGACCACGCGCTGGCCCTTAATCTCTTGAACGTGCACCAAAAAATCGCTCATGCCCGTTACCGTCCGATAAAAAGCCGTCGCATTTGCGGCCCGCCGGTAATTCTCCACAGAGGAATTTTGCGGCAGCCAAATTGACTTCTGACTTTGCCGCAACCCGCGATAGTATTCCGTAATGGAATACATCCGTTTCGCTGTGAAGTTCGCCTCGCTGGCATGCCTGTGCGTGCTGGTGGGCGGATATATTTGCCTGGTCTACAACGGCGACATCCCGAAGCCTGATCTCGACACTTTCGCCAAGCAGGTTGCTCCCTCCCTACAAACCGGCGGATCATTGATTGCGGCCCTCGCGATCGCGTTCGGTTGTTTTCTTACTGCCATCGCGCCGTTCGTCTATGCGGCGCGCTCAGGTGACTTCTTCACTGTTATCGTGAGTCTCGTGGCCCTAATCGTGTGCTGTGCGCTTTTGATCTACAGCCGTACCGTGATCGACATGGTACTTGCGGCAATCGTCTATTTCACGAGCGCATTTATTTCGGTGGTTATGTATTCGACCAACCGAATCACGGAAGCGATTTCAAAGACGCACGATCGGCAGCAAGCCTGATGAAATTGATCTCCTGCCACGACTGCAACTCTCCGGTTTCGTCTAGCGCTTCGGCGTGCCCGAAATGCGGTTCGCGTCAGCCGGCCGGACCGCCCAACGCTACCCATCGCAAACGACCGCCGATTTACAACGTGGAGGCACGCAATGATCGAAACATGATCGCGATTGCGATCGGCCTTGGTGTATTCGGAGTGCTATACGGGATCGGGACTAGTTCCGGACCGGTCGGCGGATTCGTGCTAGGAATTCTATACGGTGTCGTTGGGATACTGATCGGTGTACCTGTTGCCTTCCTTGTAAATATTACACGCCGCCTGTGGCATTGAGAGCATGGGAGCGCTCATCTAAAATTTGTCATCGAAGCCAACGCGAAACAACCAAAGGCGCGCTTGCCGCCACGTCCTGCCGACGAAGTGACGTTCTCCAGCGGATGACGGTGAACCATGAATAAATTTTCCTACCGTGTTGCCGTTTCCGGAGATGTGGACGGCATCCTGAACGTTTTCGCGGAGGTTGCTCCGGAAGTCCCGACTAGAGTCTATAGTGATACAAAGGGGGACCACACCGACACAAAGGCCAGTATCGAGGGGGCGGTCGGAACTGGGCAGTCATGGGTTGCGACTGATGCCAACGGAACGATCGTTGGGTATGCGCTTGCTAATGGGGACGATAAGGCGCTCACGCTCCTTTACCTTGGTGTTTCTCAAGCGGCACGAAATCAACATGTTTGCTCGTCGCTCGTCTCAAAGCTGAAGGAGACTAGCGCCGCGATAAACACTGACGTCCGCTCTAACAACAAGAGTTCTATGGTTGAACGCTTTGAGCACCTTGAATTCGTCAAAGGTAACATCAACGAGGACCGCACGAAGCTGCACTGGCAGAGACCGGCGACCTAAATAATCCATATCACGACCGGCAGTAGCTTGTGCTCGTTCCTAGCCACAAGTAATCGATAATTTGACTCGCGCCGACGTCGCGTTTCAATGGCGGTATGTCTCGTACTACCAAACGCCCGACACCCACGCGTGCCGATGAACGGCCGGAATTACGGTGACGCTGCACTTTATTGCACGAGCAGCGTAGACGAGAGGGCTGATTAACCGGAATGATATCGCCATGCTGTCAGCTCCGGCCGAAGCCACGCCCCTCCCCCGAGCGGGTCAGATTCCTTTGGGCGTGGTCCCGCAAAGGCCGGGATTGATGGCCAGCGACGCGCCGGCGGCGCCGCCGGCTTCGTAGGCCGTCATCGACACCATCCGGCCGGAGCTGCGCTGGGTCCGGAGATTGAGGTCGAGCTTGCCGAATTCCGCATCGACCACCGAGGTCTTGAGGACGACCAGCCCGCGGCCGGTGCTTTCGTTGACCTGATCGCGACTGGCCTTGATCGCCACCAGCCTGTCCGCGATGGACGCCACCATCCCGAGCGCGAAGGAGGCATTGGCCAGATGCCGCTCCTGGTGCCGGAACCTGCTGTAGTCGACCGAGGTCTTGAAGCGGCCAAGCTCGGCGCGCACGGCGCTGTCGATCAATTCAGCCAGGTATTGCGCGACCTCGACATCCGCGCCGAGGCCGAAGAACACATAGCTGCTCTCGCCGGCCGCGTTCTTCTCGCGCCAGACCCGACAATCGCAGAAATGAGCGATCGCGCCGATGCAGTCGTCCAGCGGAATGCGCTTCTTGCGATGGGTCTCAAAGACCCTCCGTTCGCACGGCGAGGCGCGCAGCTCGACGTCGGAGAGCGACAGATCGTGGCGATCCAGCAGCTCGGCGACCTTGGCGGCGGCAGACAGCGCCTCGTCCTCGGTGCAACCATTGGCGATCGTCTTGGCGCGCAACGCCTGGATGCGGAGCTTCAGCTTGTCGAGCGCGGCAGGATTGGACGTCTGATTCACCAATCACCTGCTCGGGAAGCCCGACCGAGAGACCCGGTCGGATAGACTGGCGGAAGGGGTGGGATTCGAACCCACGGTACCCTTGCGGGCACGCCGGTTTTCAAGACCGGTGCCTTAAACCACTCGGCCACCCTTCCGGTTCAACGATTTCAGAGGGTTAGCAGCGGCGCGAGCTGAACGAAAAGAGGCCGTTACTACCGCTTTGCTACCCAACGTGGTCGGTGAGTGCTCTTTACGGTGAGACCCATAGCGCCGTCAACGCTCGACCCCTCGGACCGGCACCAGGCAAGGCCTGCAGGGCTTCTGTTCCGGGGGCCGAGCCACTCGCCGACTTCGTCAGGCGCGCATGACGTCCAGACGTCAACGAGATCGTGCGTTTGCGGTCGATTGATCGAGCATTCGGCCGCATGATCGCTGCCGAGGTTTCCAGATGAGCGAGCCACACGTCACCGGTGGGAAATCGGCCAGCAAAGGCGCCTATGGTGCGCATCTGGCAGCCAGTTTCCGTTTGCCCGAACCTCCCACCCATGTCCGTCGCACCTTACAGCGTGGGACTATCGCTGTCTCGGTGCTGAGAGGAGGAGCCACAGGAAAGCCAAGCGGATCGCTTGGCTTTCTCGAGGCCTACCAGGTGATCGTTCCACTCAAAGGTATTCGGCAGGAATTCTGGCAAGGCAGTCGGTTCGTCTCATCCGATCCCGTGCAAGGCGGAACAACCTACATCATCGATCTCAGAGAAGATCCGCGAGTCCTTTGTCGGAATCCCGGCGGCACCGTGCACTTTTACATGCCGATTTCGACCATGAAGGCCTACGCCGAACAGAACGACCTGCCGGCATTCGCGGATTTCATCCATCTGCCTACGACCGGCCATGATGATCCTGTCATGCGTCAGCTCTCCGAGGCGGCTCTGGCGGCCATGGACCGGCCCCATGCGACGACCAGACTTCTGCTCGATTCGATCCTTGATGCTGCGTGCATCAACGTGCTCGGACAATACGCGACGTTGAATGGCGCAAACAAGACTCGAGCATACGGGCTGGCAGCATGGCAGGAACGTCGTGCGAAAGACCTTATGGATAGCCAGCTTGACGCCTCCATGGCCGAACTTGCCCAGGAATGCGGCATTTCGGTCGCCCATTTCGGTCGGGCCTTCAAGCGCACCACCGGAATCTCACCTCATCAGTGGCAGCTCGGTCGTCGCATGCAGCGGGCACAAGCAATGCTGTCAGCCTCGACGCTTTCGCTAGCCGAGATCGCGCTTGCGTGCGGATTTTCCAGCCAAAGCCACTTCACCACGTCCTTTACGGAAAACGTTGGTGTCAGCCCCAGGCGATGGCGCCGGTCAGGCGATCAACCAGAAACCGCCGACAACGCATAGGGCCCTGCGCCTTCGACCAATGGATAACCCCGGGGCGGATCAGCTTTCCGCAACCTGCGTCAATATTTCGGAAGATTTTTACCCGCGTTCTGTGCGCCTTATGTGCCAGTTCGAGAATAGCGGGCGGAAGGGAGCGGCGGATGGAAATTCTTGCGAAGCTTCAGGTTGAAGACCCCTCGGCCTCGCTGCCCGAGGGCGGAAACGACGTTCATTCGGCAAAAACGACGACGTCGTTCGGAAACTTTCGCCTGGATCGTGTGCGCCGCTTGCTGACCAATGACGGAAAGCCGGTGCGGATCGGCTCGCGCGCGCTCGACTTGTTGATCGTCCTGGTCGATCGCGCCGGCGAGGTCGTCAGCCGGCGCGAGTTGGTCGATCTCGCATGGCGAGGCGTGGCCGTCGACGATGCGGGTGTCAGAGTACACATTGCATCGCTTCGCCGCGCGCTGGGAGACGGTCGCGATGGTGCACGTTACATCATCAATGTCAGCGGTGTGGGTTACAGCTTCGTCGCATCAATAGAGCGAAAGGCCGTAGAGGCGCGGTCGGGGTCGACCGCATCCCCGGCGCCCCGGCTCACGGGCCGCGTGCCGCCACCACCCCGGTTGCTGGTCGGCCGCGACGATGTTGTCAACAGCCTGGTCGAACTTCTCCTTGAACGTCGGTTCGTAAGCATCGTCGGCTCCGGAGGCATCGGGAAAACTACAACCGCGGCAGTCGTTGCGGACCGTTTGCGAGCGGAGTTTGGTGACGACAATATTGCTTTTGTCGATCTCGGCGCCGTCTCTGACCCCGAACGGGTACCTGAGGCTATCATCTCGGCAATTGGCTGCCGGATCGGAGGCGCCGATCCCGTTGAGGAGATTTTGAACTTCCTCGCTGGCAGACGTATGCTGATCATCTTTGATAGTTGCGAGCATCTCCTCGATTCAACGTCGGGTCTGGCCGCGCGCTTGTTTCAACAAGCTCCAGCTGCCCATCTGCTGACGACGTCGCGAGAAGCGCTGCGTGTCGACGGCGAGACGATCCATTTGCTAAGCCCTCTCGCCTGCCCGATCGAGGAGTGCCCCACCGCAGCGCAGGCGCTGGCCACCCCAGCCGTGCAACTCTTCCTGGATCGCGCCAGGTTCAGCGGATTCAATGGCGAGCTGAGCGACATCGAGGCGCCGATCGTCTCCGGAATATGCCGAAGAACCGACGGAATTGCACTGGCAATCGAAATGGCGGCCAGCAGGGTTGGCACCTACGGTATTTCTGGCGTCGCCAACCTGATCGTCAATAACGTTGACCTCGGCCTGGTTGGTCGCCGCGACGCGGCTCCGCGGCATCGAACGCTCGAATCGATGCTCGACTGGAGCTTCAGGCTTCTCAATCGAGAGGAACGGCGCGTCCTATCCGCCCTCTCCATGCTCGTCGGTCTGTTCACCATGGACGCCGCGTGTTCGATCACGAACAATGCCGACCATGACAGCGCCAACGTCTCCAGAACGATCATGAGCTTGATCGACCGGTCTCTCGTCTGGGTTCATCAGGAAGGTGACACCGTCTTCTATCGGCTTCCCGACACGACTCGGGCATACGCGGCCGCCAAGCTGGCCGAGACCGAACAGACTGAATCGATTGCCGCGCGCCACGCGCTCTATTTTTCGAAGCTATTCAAAGCCACCGCGCTCGAGCACGGCACCTATGCTGATCTTGGACGTCACGCGCCGCATATCGGAAATTTGCGAAAGGCACTCGAATGGACATTTTCCAACGAGAAGTCCCGCCCGGTTGGCGTTCAGCTTGCGGCCGACACCGCCCCGCTCTTTCTCGGTCTCTGGTTGTTGAACGAATGCCGGCACTGGTCTCAACTGGCATTAAGCTTTAAAGACGACCTCGGCGAAATTCCCGAGAGCGAAGCGCGCCTGCAGGAAGCGCTGGCGGTGTCCACGATGTACACCCTGGGCAATACGCCGGAGGTTCGGAATGCCCTGGAGCGTGGGTTGGTTCTCTCCGAGGCTGTCGGGCAAGCGCCCCAACAGCTTCGCCTTCTGAGCGACCTCGCCCTCTTCTTCAACCGAACTGGTGATTTCGGGGCGGCGTTGGCCGCCGTGAAGCGCAGCGGAGCCATCGCAGAACGCAGCGGTTCTCCTGAAGATCGCATCAATGCTGAATGGCTGATGGCAGCTTCCAGTCATATGGCGGGCGACCAACTGGCAACGATCGCCCACTACGAGCGCGGTTCCAGGCTTGAAGCCACGACCGGCCGCCCGAAAATCAATCTGTTCGGATACGACGATCGCCTGAGGGCCCAGATCTCGCTGGCACGCTGCGTTTGGCTCCGCGGATCCCCCGACAGCGCCTGCAAGCTGGCCATCAAGACCATGGACGATGCGGCGGAGATATCTCTGCCAAGCAACTACACCATGGCGATCACCCACTCCGTACCTGTCTTGCTTTGGAGCGGCAACACCGTCGAGTCGGCCCTGTATATCGAGCGCCTGCGCGTACACGCCGAACGTTTATCGATCAAAACCCACACGTCTGCCGCGTTGGCCCTGAGAGGAGAATGGCTCTTGATGACCGGAGACTTCTCGACCGGAGTTGAGACATTGCGACAAGCGCTGGATCGGCTTCGCCGCGAGCGCCTGCACATGCTCACTCCAACAGCGTCGATAGCTCTGGCGGATGGGCTGTCCCAGTGCGGAAATCATGACGAGGCGCGCGCGACGATCGACAGCGCCGTGGCATCGTCCCGGGAAATGAATCAGCAATTCTATCTTCCGAGCCTTCTGCGCACACAAGGCGAAATTATCTTGAGAAGCCCGCAACCGGACTTCGAATCCGCCGAGTCATCCTTGCGCAAGTCCATCGAACTTGCGGCAATGCAGGCCTCCCCTGGTTGGGAATTAAAGGCTGCCGTGCCGCTGGCACGCTTGTTGATACAAACTCGGCGCAGCCACGAAGCCCTCGCCCTCATCGGCCCAATCTATCGCGCGCATTCGGAGAAAACGGGCTCGACCGATCTCGTCGCCGCCGCAAGCATTCTGGAGGCGGCGCCGTGCGACTCCCACGTCTGATCGGGTCGACCTGCCGCCCGCCATCCGTCTTGACGATCTCTCATCGGGAGATAACGGAGCCACGCAAATAGCGAGACCCCGGTTTGATTTCAAGGAAGCCGCACAGCCGTTGCGGGCAGCTAGATCGCCATGCCGCCCGAGACCTCGATTCGCTGGGCGTTGATCCAGCGGTTGTCCTCGGACAGCAGCGAAGCGATCATCGGCCCGACGTCGTCCGGGACACCAGGCCGCCCGAGCGCAGTCATGTCGGCGACCTGTTTGTTGAGTGTTGGATTGTCGCGCACCATACCGCCGCTGAAGTCGGTCTGCATTGCGCCGGGGGCCACAGCATTCACCGCGATCCGACGTGGGCCCAGTTCTTTAGCTTGATAACGCGTAAGGACCTCAATGGCGCCCTTAAACGCGCCGTACGGCGCGCTGCCGGGAATGATGATACGGGCGAGCCCGCTGGAGATATTCACGATCCGGCCGCCGTCTCTGATGAGCGGAAGCAATTTCTGCGTCAGGAAAAACACGCCCTTGAAATTCACCCTGTAGAGAGCGTCGAGTTCGTCCTCAGTCGTCATTTCAAACGAATTGTGATGTGAAATGCCGGCATTGTTGACCAGATAATCGAAATGCGTTGCTCCGAGGCAAGCCAGGGCTTCCCGCACCTGCGCGACAAAGCCGCCAAACGCGCTCACGTCGCCGACATCCAGCTGCAAAGGTATAGCTCGGGATTCCATCTCGCTGACTTGTGCCGCCACCATGTCGGCCTCATTGCGTGCCGACTTGTATGTGAAGATGGTATCCACACCTCTGCGCGCAAGGCTGATCGTCGTGTTGCGCCCAAGACCGCGGCTGCCCCCCGTCACGATGGCGATTGGTCTACGCTGTTCCATCTGAATTCTCCTTGATCCTCGCGGCCCTTCTCCTAGGTGCCACGAGGTCAGGATAGCGATGAGACACACTCCCGCGCGTTGTGAATTGCTAAGAATTGCTAAGACGACCAACGCATCTCAATGGAGCGAAGTGACGCCACGCTCTCCGTTCGACAGCGACTGCCTCTTTCAAGATTTAGCACTATTTTGCAATCGATAACCCGTATCGATCCGCCTTCAGACGTATCTTTCCCTGTATCGCACATGTTGAGGGTTCACGACCGTCGCAACGGCGGCGGAACCCGGAAAGAACGGATGATGTCCATCGGCACACAAGTGGAACGATCGTTCAATCGTCGAGACTGTTCCTTGCGAGATGAAAGTTTGCCCGAAACCGCGGGGCTCTACCAGGAACAGTCCTGGCGTCGAGTCCAGCCCGGCCTCGCGGCCAGAGACATCGTAATCTCGCGCTGGACCGACCTGCAGAATGCCACACTGCGTGCAGAAGCGACGACACCACCCGATCAATATTTTTTGGGAATCGCACTCAAGGCAACCCGCCTGACATTGGCCGGCGATGGGCAGGCGATATTCGATGGCAACATGCCGGCAGGCACGCTGTACGTCTCGGCGCCGTCGAAGCGAATCATCGCGCAGTTTCATTCGCCATTCGATTTCCTGCACTTCCGCATTTCTGCCGACTACATGGTTTCACAGCAATCGACGCGGCAGTTGCGCGCGGCCGAAAGCATGAATGAACTGGTGTTGTTGCGTGATCCTCTCGTCGATCAACTTGCAAAGGCGCTGACCGGGTATGGGGACCCTACCGACGGGGAGTATGCACATTGCATAGGCCGGACCCTCGCCATGCATGTGGCTCGGCTCGAACGCCCGCAGATCAAGGTCAATGGCTTGCCCAAGTGGCGTCTGCGTCGTGTCGAAGAGTACGTCAAGGCGCATTTCGACCGCGGCATCGGTCTTTCCGACCTCGCAAACATCGCGGGTCTCTCCCGCATGCACTTCGCGGCGCAATTCCGAATTGCGACTGGCTACCGTCCGCATGAATATCTCCAGCATCAGCGCATCGAACATGCCAAGTCTCTCTTATCAACAACCGAAACCCCACTGGTCGAGGTCGCGCTTGCCGTTGGCTTCTGCACGCAGGCGCATTTTTCGACGGTGTTCAAACGCACGACAGGCGAAACGCCTGCCCGCTGGAGATCAGAAAGCAAGAATGCTTTCTCTTCGGTTCAAAATGCCGTGCAGTGTGAGCACGCGGGACGCGCCACCACCCAGACTATCGCCGCAAGACCATGCGAATCGAGAAATGGCTCGCATTCGCGAAGCATGTTCCCGGCCGCGAGGCCCGGTTTGGCGTCACTTCCATTTCCAGGCCTCGTTTGCGGCCCTCAAAAGCAAAACGGCGCCCCGTGAGGAGCGCCGTATGGAATTCGTCGTTGCTGCGTTGAACTCAGTAGCCGCAGGACGCGCAGCCCATCTGCACCGGGGCGTAATAGGAATAGCCGGGCGAGACCATCTCGGTGCGCTGGCGCGTCGCGTATTGCGGCGGGATGCGCTCGTACTGGACACCGGGCGGCGCCACCATCACGGTCTGCGGCACCATCACGGTGCGGTACTGCGCCGGCGTGCGGTGCGCGACGGTCGCGCCCGGCGACACCATCACGGTCTCGTCGACGGTGCGGTATTGCGGAGCGACGTATTGCTGCTGGTAGCAGGTCTGGCACGGCGGCGGCGCGTAGCAATTGTAGCAGCCGGCGGAAGCCGCAGTCGTCATGGAAATCGCAGCGACGGCCGTTGAGAAAACGACAGCGAGAGTACGAGACATTGTGGTGGTGCCCCAGTTGCCCGAAATGGATTTGCGAAGGTCGCCGCAGTATACGCCGCAAAATCCTAGGCTGCCGAAGTTCGTCGAGGCATCCTTAATGCGAACGGCCGGCTTTCGCCGGCCGTTCAGAACTTGTTGACCATGGGCGCTAGCTGCGAACGCAGCAGCGCTTACTTCCCGCGACGCTTCACCTCGCGCACCGCGCCGCGCGCGGCGCTGGTGGTGAGTGCGGCGTAAGCCTGCAGCGCGGTCGAGACGTTGCGCTTGCGGCCGATCGCCTGCCATGCGGTGTCGCCCTTCGCCTCTTCCGCCGCGCGGCGCTTGGCGAGTTCCTCGTCCGACACATCGAGCGTGATGCTGCGGTTCGGGATGTCGATGGCGATGCGGTCGCCGGTGCGGACGAGACCGATGTTGCCGCCTTCGGCTGCTTCCGGCGACAGATGGCCGATCGACAGGCCCGACGAGCCGCCGGAGAAGCGGCCGTCGGTGACGAGCGCGCAGGCTTTGCCGAGGCCCATCGATTTCAGATAGCTGGTGGGATACAGCATCTCCTGCATGCCGGGGCCGCCGCGCGGGCCTTCATAGATGATGACCACGACCTCGCCGGCGACGACCTTGCCGCCGAGGATTCCTTCGACCGCGGCGTCCTGGCTCTCGAATACGCGCGCGGGGCCGGAGAACTTCAGGATCGAGGCATCGACGCCGGCGGTCTTCACGATGCAGCCGTCCTGCGCGAGGTTGCCGTAGAGCACGGCGAGGCCGCCGTCCTTGCTGAAGGCGTGCTCGAGGTTACGCACGACGCCCTTCTCGCGGTCGCTGTCGAGCTCGTCGTAGCGGCGCTCCTGGCTGAACGCGACCTGGGTCGGGATGCCGCCGGGCGAGGCGCGGAAGAAGGTGCGCACGGACTCGCTCTTCGAGCGCTTGATGTCCCAGCGCTCCAGCGCATCGTTCATGGTCGGCGCGTGCACGGTCGAGACCGACGTGTCGATCAGGCCGGCGCGATCGAGCTCGCCCAGAATGCCCATGATGCCGCCGGCGCGATGCACGTCCTCGACATGGACGTCGGCGACCGAGGGCGCGACCTTGCACAGCACGGGAACGCGGCGCGACAGCCGGTCGATATCCTGCATGGTGAACTTCACCTCGCCTTCATGGGCCGCCGCGAGCAGATGCAGCACGGTGTTGGTCGAGCCGCCCATCGCGATGTCGAGCGTCATCGCGTTCTCGAACGCCTTGAAGTTCGCGACATTGCGCGGCAGCACGCTAGCATCGTCCTGCTCGTAATGGCGGCGCACGATATCGACGATGGTGTGGCCGGCCTCGACGAACAGGCGCTTGCGGTCGGCGTGGGTTGCGACCACCGTGCCGTTGCCGGGCAGCGCGAGACCGAGCGCCTCGGTCAGGCAGTTCATCGAGTTCGCCGTGAACATGCCCGAGCAGGAGCCGCAGGTCGGGCACGCCGAGCGCTCGATCACCTTGACGTCCTCGTCGCTGACCTTGGAGTCGGCCGCGGCCACCATGGCGTCGATGAGGTCGACGGCCTTGGTCTTGCCTTGCAGCGTGACCTTGCCCGCCTCCATCGGACCGCCCGAGACGAACACGGCGGGGATGTTGAGCCGCAGCGCGGCCATCAGCATGCCGGGGGTGATCTTGTCGCAGTTGGAGATGCAGACGAGGCCGTCGGCGCAGTGGGCGTTGGCCATGTACTCGACGCTGTCGGCGATCAGTTCGCGCGACGGCAGGCTGTAGAGCATGCCGTCATGGCCCATGGCGATGCCGTCGTCGACCGCGATGGTGTTGAATTCCTTGGCGACGCCGCCGGCCTGCTCGATCTCGCGGGCGACGAGCTGGCCGAGGTCCTTCAGATGGACGTGGCCGGGCACGAACTGGGTGAAGGAGTTGACGACCGCGATGATCGGCTTGCCGAAATCGCCGTCCTTCATGCCCGTCGCGCGCCAGAGGCCGCGGGCGCCCGCCATGTTGCGGCCGTGGGTGGTGGTGCGGGAGCGATAGGCTGGCATGGCGGTTTCCGTCCTCGGGTTTGACCGGCCGGGCGGGAAAATATGGTAGCCGCCTCAGGCCTTTCTGGCCGGATAGCGCACGGGGTGGCGCCACGCAACGGGAACTTGCCCCTGATAGCCCCGGATCGGCCTATCGCAGGCCTCCCCTGCTCCCGGCGCGGGCTATTGCAGGGTCGAGCCGGACAGACGCTGTTGCTAGCGCTTCGGCTTGGGCAGAATAATTCTCCCCTGGGAGGCAATGCCACCCCACTTGGCGGACCAGCCGATTTCCGAGGCCGAGGATGGCTCAATGCCTGTCTGCCCCCGGGCGCCCTGCAATGCAAACAGGGCGCCTTGGGGGTCGACACATCGTGCGATCCAGCAGCCATCAGGCAATTCGATCGGCCCCTGCAGGATCCGGCCTCCACCAGCATTCACATGCTTCGTGGCAGCACTGATGTCGTCAACATTGAAGTAATGCAGCCAGCTCGGCTGCGCTACGCTCGGAAGTTTCGTGAGCATGCCGCCGACAGTCTGCCCACCCGCCGAAAACAATTGATACCATGCCGCTGGTTCGCTTTGAGCGTCGGCCTTTTGCCAACCGAATAGCTCTCGGTAGAAATCGAAGATCAAGGTCCGGTCGGCGGCCAGTAACTCGTGCCAGCCTACGCGCCCCGGCTCGTCCACCCGGCCGGGTTTCCGTCGGCCATAGGTCGGTTCTTTGATCAGCCCGAACGTCGCCTCCTGCGGATCGGCAACGACTGCTATGCGGCCAATATTGGTGTCGGTCGGTGGGACAAGGATCGTGCCTCCAAGACGCCTGATCTGCGTGGTGGTGGCGTCCAGGTCGTCGACGGCGACGTATCCCATCCATCTCGGCGTCGCCCCTGATCTCCGCCCCTCTTCCGGGATATCCAAAAGCCCGCCCACCCGGGTGCCGCCGCTACGAAGCACCCTGTAAGGCAGTTCCGGAGTCGATTCCGCCTTCACGCCCCAGCCGACGACCTTGCGATAGAATGCGCCCGCCGCCGCGACGTCCGTGGTCAGCAGTTCGTACCAAGCGAAATGTCCGAGTTGATCCGCCACGCCGATCTCTCCGTTCAAACTAGGATGCGATTGCGGCACTGCACCAAGCTGCACGCGCACCAAGAGCGCGGATCGTTGATGCGTTGTGTCAACTGGCCCCGCCGCCGTCGTTCATGAAGATGAATACATCCTGGACGTGCGGCGCCGCGCTTTTATGCGCGTAATTGTTGCTCGCGTTATTTCCTCGGCGTAGACTTACCGCGGCTGGGACGCTTCTTGCAATGCTCGGAGGTTCGACCATGCGGCAGGCGAAGAAGACTTCTAAAGGGAAGAAGCGAGTAACCAAAGTCGCCGTGCCGGCGTTAGGAGCCGCAGGGTTGACGTTCTCGCTGGCGGGAGGCGCATCGGCGTCCGCCGTGCCGACACCCGACGTACAACAATTGCCGTACTTTGGAACGGGTCAGGCAATCACGCTCGATGAAGAGGAAATGGCTGACGTCAGCCTCGCCACCTTCCATCTCTTCGACAAGGAAAACGCCGGGAGCCGCGTGCAGCTGGCATGGCGCGGATGCGGCGGTTGCCGCGGCTGCAGGGGCTGTCGGGGTTGCCGTAGCTGCCGATGTGGCGTCGGCTGCCGATGTGCGGGTTGTGCCGTTGGTGTGGGATGCGCCGTATCATGCGCGGGCTGCTGCGCATCGTGGGGCCGCTGCCGCTGGTGCTAGGCCTCGGCGCGTTCCGAATGTCAAATTCACGGGTTGATAGGTCATTGGCCGGCCTCAAGAAAGGGTCCGGCCAATTGCTTGATTTCGCTACGACGCTTGCATCGGCGGCTTGCGGGCGACAGCCGAATTCATTTCAATTCTCTGGGAAAATGCCGGCGCGCGGGCGCGACGATCCGTTTTGCGCCGGGGATCTCGCGTAACGGCAACAGGATCAGCGTGCTGACTCAATGACTGCAACTCGCAAGACCCGCGTTGCGCGGCAGACCCGCCAAGACATTCTCCGATTTGCACCGAACTTCACCGCTTACGCATTGCCTCCCGATGCGGTTTGTCTCTATTCCGAAAACCGCAAATTTTTCCTGCACGGCGAACTCTACTACGCCCTCGCCACCGCGATCGGGCAACACGGCAAAGCCAGGTCGGAGATCACTCGCCAGCTTTCGAAGCGCTTCCCGGTCGACAAGATCGAGGAAGCAATCAAGCGGCTGGTCGATCGCCGATATGTCGTTGCGCGGACCTCGCCAGTATTCGACGAGGCCGTCGGCGGCTTTTGGGCAAGCCTCGGCTTGTCTCCAGAGGTCGCGGAACAAAATCTTCGCAGTTGCTCCGTTCAGGTCGAGTCGATTGACGTCAAAGGCGCCAAGGAGCTGACCGCGGCCTTGAGTAAGCTCGGCGTTCAAATCGCCAAGCGCTCGCCGAAGCTGACGATCACGCTGGTGAACGATTATCTTGACCGGCGGCTCGCCGAGCTGAACCAGGAACGTGTGGCCGGCAAGACGCCCTGGTTGCTGGTACAGCCATCCGGTCCATTTCCGCTGGTCGGGCCCGTGTTCAAGCCGGGCGAGAGCGCCTGCTGGACCTGCCTGTTCGATCGCATGATCCGCAACCGGGAGATCAAGGGGTTTCTTGACCGGGGACCGGCGCGTGCGGTTGCCGTATCGCCGCTCGTCAGAGAAAGCGTCGGGCAGACTGGAATCCATTTTGCGGCCGTCGAGATCGCCAAGGCAATCGCCTCGGATTTTCGCACCGATTTGTGCGATCACATCGCAAGCTTCGACCTGACCGGCGCCGCCGTCGCCAAGCACTACGTGACGCGACGTCCGCAATGTCCGACCTGCGGCAGCAGGAAGCTGAACAGCCCGCGCCGATCGCCGGCCCCTGTCGAGATCGCCGAAGGCAAGAAGCTCGTCATGACCAGCGGTGGATATCGCACCATGACGTCGCGGGCCACGGTGTCGCGCTTTCGCAAGCATGTGAGCCCACTGACAGGAGTGGTGACCAGGCTCGAACGAATCGACGTCGATCTGCCGATGAACACCAATTACTTCGCCCAGCACAATTTCTCCGCGCCGGCTCAAAGCATCGACCAGCTCAGGTCCGGATTGAGCGGCGGCAGCTTTGGCAAGGGCTCGACGGCTGAACAGGGCGAAGCCAGCGCGCTGATGGAGTCGATCGAACGCTATTCGGGCATTTTCCAAGGCGATGAGATCAGGACGACGCGCCGCTTTGTCGATTTCGCGCCTGGCGAGGCGCTTCTTCCCAACGATGTCCAGCTCTTCAGCGAAACGCAGTTCAAGAACAGGTTTCTGCAGCAGCCGGACGATTCCCATCCAGTGCCCGAGCCGTTCGATCCCTCGACGAGGACCGAGTGGTCGCCGGTCTCGTCGTTGCGCGACAAACGCTTCAAATATCTGCCGACCGGCCTCCTGTACTTCTTTTATGGCGGCTTTCATACGGATTCCAACGGCTGCGCGGCCGGCAACACCCGCGACGAAGCCATCGTCCAGGGCTTCCTCGAACTGATCGAGCGCGATGCCTACGCGATCTGGTGGTACAACCGGGTGCAGCGCGCCGAGGTCGACCTCGAGCAGTTTGACGATTTCTATGTCCGGGATCTCCAGGCTCAATTTGCGGAAGCCGGGCGCAAGCTGTGGGTGCTCGACATCACCACGGACCTCGGCATTCCGACTTACGTGGCGATCATGCACTGGATGCAGAATGGACACGAGAATATCGAGTTCGGTTCCGGCGCGCATTTCGACCGCCATATAGCGCTGCTGCGATCCCTCACGGAACTGACCCAATTCATGTCCGTCGGCATGATGGGCGGCGCAAGCGGCGAGAAGTCGACCCTCGACGGTGTCACGCCGCTGCGCCTGGAAGACTACCCGTTCCTGACACCGAGCGATCGCCCCATCGTCCCCGCAGCGCCGAGCCTCAAGCTTCACGGCAATACGCGCGACCAGGTCATTGCCTGCGTCGAGATCGCCGCCCGTGCAGGCTACGATTTCCTCGTCCTCGACCAGACACGTCCCGACGTCGAGGTTCCGGTCGTCAGAGTGCTCGTTCCCGGCCTGCGTCATTTCTATCGCCGCTTCGCACCGGGTCGCCTTTACGATGTGCCGGTGAAGCTCGGATTGTTGGACCGGCCGCGCCCTGAAGGCGATCTGACTTCATTCCTTCCACACACCTGAAGGGCTGCTCTTTCGTGCGCGCTCCCCGGAAAAAGCCGACCAGGAAGATCGCGCCGGGCATTGCCGCCCGATTGAGCCATCACTTCTCCCTCCAGATGCAGCCGGACGGAAACATCGCGGCGTCTCTGGGCGACTATTCCGTCAACCTCGGACAATTCAGCGCGGCCGCGATGGACTGCGCGCGACATCTGAGCACCGGCCTTCCGCTCGCGTCCTTTGCAGGCAAGAGCGCCCTCGCGAGAGACGTCGACGCCCTGGTGCATCGCTTAGCCCGGCAGGGGCTTCTGGAATACCGCCTCTCCTCTTCGCGTAACACGCAGGACTTCGTGGTCATTGAGCCCCAAGTCCCCGAATACTGGCCGCGGCGCGCGAAGCTGGGCAGTCGTGACACCATTGTACTCTCGCGCTTTGCCTATCTGCGCCGGCGCGGCAACGAGTTGGTGCTGGAATCGCCGCGCGCCGGCGCGTTGTTCCGGATTGGCGATCCCGCCATCGCCGCCACCCTTGCTGCGCTGTCGCAGCCTCGGAAGATCGGCAAGCTCAACCAGAAGGTAGCTTCATCCACCCTCCATCTTCTCGAACTGTTGCTGGACAGCCAGATCCTGCTCAAGCTCGATGCGAAAGACGAACAAGGCCTGCGGGTGAACGAAGGCGACGGCAACCTCGTACTCTGGGATTTCCACGATCTGGTGTTTCACACGCGGAGCACGGAGGGCCGGCAAGCCAATCCGGTCGGCGCCGCTTTCACCTATGCGAGCGTCGTTCCGCCGCCGCCCGCGGTACGTCCGCCCTGGCCAGGCAGCAAGATCGACCTGCGCAAATTCTCCTCCTCGGAGCCGAACGCTCGCTTCCCGATGCTGTTGCGCGAACGCCATTCAACACGGGATTTCGACGACAAGCATCCGGTCACGCTCGGCGAACTCGCGCAGTTTCTCGACACCACCGCGCGCGTCGTGTCCGAATGGAAGAGCGAGCCGTATTTTGACGGCGGTCCCGAGGTCACCTACAGCACGAGGCCTTATCCGGCGGCGGGCAGCGCGTACGAGCTGGAATTGTACCTGGCGGTCTCGAACTGCGAAGGGCTCGCGCGCGGACTCTACCACTACGACGCAGGGGGCCACGCGCTGGTAGCGATCAGCGCCTCCGCTCAACAACTCCAGGCCCTCTCGGTGGCAGCTCAGTTTGCCATGGACGCGCCTGGTGAGCCGCAAATCCTGATCACGATCGCGGCGCGCTTTGGGCGGGTCTCCTGGAAATACAGCTCGATTGCATATTCGTTGATCCTCAAGGATGTCGGCAGCCTGATTCAGACGTTTTATCTGGCGGCGACCGACATGGGCCTCGGCGGCTGCGCCATTGGCAGCACCAATATCGATCTGTTCGCGAAAATGACGGAGTTGGAATTCCATATCGAGGGCCCGGTCGGTCAATTCGCGCTCGGGCGCGGCAGGACGCCGGAGGTCCAAGGCTAGAATCGGCGTCCGACGGCAAATCGGCGCACGCATCACGCCGTCGCGCTATTGCAGCGTCGGATCGAGCCGGTCGCGCAGCCAGTCGCCGATCACGGAGACGGCCAGCGTGGTGATCACGATGGTCGTCGCCGGTGCCAGCATGATCCACGGCGCCCGGGTCAAATATTCGCGGCCATAGCCGACCATATTGCCGAGGCTGGTCATCGGCGGCTGCACGCCGAGGCCGAGGAAGGACAGGCCCGATTCCATCAGGATGACCTCGGGGAAAACAAGCGTGGTCGAGACGATCAGGGTCGAGGCGATGTTGGGCAGGATGTGCCTGAGGTAGATCCGCGCCGGCGTCGCGCCGAGCTGGCGGACCGCGGCGGCGTAGCCCTGTGCATTGGCGGAGATGGCGAGGCCGCGGGCGATGCGGGCGTAGCGCTCCCAGCCGAACAGCCCCATCAGGCCGATCAGCAGCGGCAGTGAATTGCCGAAGAAGGCGAGCACCGCGAGTGCCATGATCAGGAACGGCATGCTGGCCTGGAAATCGGTCAGCATCAGCACGAGCTGCTCGACGGCGCCGCGAAAATGCGCGGCCAGGAAGCCGAGCGTGGTGCCGACGATGGCCGAGATCGCGGTCGCGCCGAAGGCGATCAGCAGCGAGATACGGATCGAGACGAGAAGCCGCGACAGCACGTCGCGGCCGAGCTCGTCGGTGCCGAGCCAATGCGCGACGTTGCCGGGCGCCGAGAGCCGGTTGCGCAGATCGAGCTGGGTGAAGCTGTAAGGGGCGATCTTCTCGGCGAAGGCGGCGATCACCAGCATCGCGACGATCCAGCCGATGGCGAGCGCCACCGAGACCGGGATCGCCGGCAGGTTGATGCGGCGGCGGGTAGTGATGTCTTTCAATGTCGCATCGGTCATGCGTGGGCCCCCTTGGCGCGCAGCCGCGGATCGAGGAAGCCATAGAGGAAGTCGACGACCAGGTTCGACGTAACCATCGTCATCGCGACCAATAGGAGGATGCATTGCACGACGGCGAGATCGCGGTTGGCAACGGCGACGACGAGAAGCCGCCCCACTCCCGGCCAGGCAAAGACGCTCTCGACCACCACCGCGCCCGCGATCAGCGTGCCCACCATGAAGCCCAAAATGGTCACGGTCGGGATCGCCGCGTTCGGCAGCGCGTGCGACGTCACCACCTTGCGCCACGGCATGCCCTTGGCCGATGCGGTGCGGATATAGGGCTGGCCCAGCACCTCCAGCATGGCGCTGCGGGTGAAGCGCGCCAGCACAGCGGCACCGCCGAGGCTAAGCGTTACGATCGGCAAAATGGCGTGGCGCCAGCTGTCCTGCCCGCCCGACGGCAGCCAGCCGAGCTGCACGGCGAAAACGAGAACCAGCAGCAGCGCAAGGACAAAACTCGGCACGGTGAAGCCGGCAACCGCGGTCATCATGACGGCGCGGTCGATTCCCGAGCCGCGATGCAGCGCGGCGTAGATGCCGGCGGGGATGCCGAGCGCCACCTTGAAGAAGAACGCCGGCAGCGTCAGGGCCAACGTTGCCGGAATCCGCTCCAGCACCAGCTCGATCGCGGGGCGCCCGTCGCGCATGGAGCGCCCGAGCTCACCTTTGGCGATGGCGCCAAAATAGTCGAGATACTGAAACCAGATGGGATCATCGAGGCCCCACGCCTTGCGGAAGGCGGCGAGCACTTCCGGCGGGGCCTCAGGTCCCAAAATCATCAGCGCGGGGTCGCCGGACAAGCGCAGCACGACGAACGCGAAGGTGACGACGAGGACAATCGTGAGGGCGGCGCGTCCAATGCGAATGGCGAAATAGCGTCCCATCACGCCGCATCCCGCGTCTCGACCTGCGGACCCGTCACGAGATGGCAGGCGACCTTCCGGTCACCGCCAACGGCGGACAGCGCCGGCACCTCGCTCGCACAGCGCGCGATCGCGCGCGGGCAGCGCGGATGGAAGGCGCAGCCGTTGGGTCGCGCCGCCGGGTTCGGCGGATCGCCTGCGAGCACGATGCGGCTGGCGCTGCGGCGGCCCGGTGCGGGCGAGGCCGAGACCAGTGCCTGGGTGTACGGGTGTTCGGGGCGCGCAAACAGATCGTCGGCACTGCCGATCTCGACGATGCGGCCGAGATACATCACGGCAACGACATTGCTGATCTGTCGGACGACGCGCAGATCGTGGCTGATGAACAGAAGTGTAAGGCCCAGCTGCGCCTGGAGATCGCAAAGCAGGTTCACCACCTGCGCCTGGATCGAGACATCGAGCGCGCTGACCGGCTCGTCACAGACGAGGAAATCGGGCTTCGTCGCCAGCGCCCGCGCCAGCACGATGCGCTGGCGCTGTCCGCCGGACAGCGCGCCTGGATAGCGCACGCCATGCGCGGGCGTTAGCTCGACCGCGCGCAGCAACTCGCGGACACGCTCCTCGCGCTCGGCGGGCGTGCCGAGACCGTGAATGTCCAGGGGCTCGCGGATCTGAGTGGCGACCGGCAACCGCCGGTCCAGCGCGCCCAGCGGGTCCTGGAAGATCATCTGCATGTGCGCTCGTTGCGCCCGCCACGCCCGCGTTCCGACTGCCGCCATCGGCTTGCCATCGAACCGTACCTCGCCGCGATCAGGCGGCTCGAGGCCGAGCACGATGCGGCCGGTGGTCGATTTGCCCGAACCGGACTCGCCGACGAGCCCGAGCGTTTCGCCTTTGGGGATCGTCAGCGACACGCCATCGACCGCGTGGACGGCCGTGCTGCGGCCGAACATGCCCGAGCGCATGGCATAGCTGCGCGCGATCGAGGATACCTCGACGAGCGGCGCGCTCATTCGGCGGCGATCCCGAGCAGCGCGCGGCGCGAGGCCTCGGCACGTATGCAGGCGACGGCGCGGTTATCAGCGATGGGCGCCAGCGTCGGGGACGTACGGCCGCATGGCTCGGCTGCCAGTGCGCAGCGCGGCGCGAAGGCGCAGCCATCAGGCATGTGCGCGGGATCAGGTACCGTGCCGGGAATGGCAGTCAGGCGACGGCGCGGCCCGTCGAGCGGGGGCAGCGCGCCGATCAGGCCCTGCGCATAGGGATGCACGGGATCGGCGAAGAGCTGGTTGGCCGGCGCCTGCTCGACGATGCGGCCGGCATACATCACCGAGACGCGGTCGCAGTTTTCGGCGACGACGCCGAGATCGTGGCTGATCAGCACCATCGCCATGCTCATCTCGCGGCGGATGGTGGAGAGCAGCTCGAGGATCTGAGCCTGGATAGTGGCGTCGAGCGCCGTAGTCGGCTCGTCCGCGATCAGCAGATCAGGATTTCCGGCGAGCGCCATCGCGATCATGATGCGCTGAACCTGGCCGCCGGAGAATTCGTGCGGATAGGCGGACAGTCGCCGCGCCGCATCGGGAATGCCGACCAGATTGAGCAGCCGCAGCGCTTCGGCCTTCACGGCCTCGCCGGAGAGGTCGCGATGCAGCGCCAGGGCTTCGCAGAGCTGCTTGCGGATCGTCAGCACCGGATTGAGCGCGCTGGCCGGATCCTGGAAGATCATGGCGACCCGCCCGCCCCGCACCTGATCGAGTTCAGCTGCGCGCGCGCCAAGGATCTCACGCCCGTCGAGCCGCACCGAGCCCGAGACCTTCGCGTGTCGCGGCAAGAGGCCGAGCGCGGCAAGCCACGTCACCGACTTGCCGGAGCCGGATTCGCCGACGAGGCCGAGGGCCTCGCCCTTCTGCAAGGTAAGATCGACGCCGCGCAGGACCGGCACGCCGCTGAAGGCGACGCTGAGGCCTTCGATGCTGACTAGCGGCGTCACGGCCTACGCCTCGAAATTGCCGGCGCGGAAATCCATCGCGAACGCCGGCGACGCCTTCCACTTGATCGACTTCGGCTTGGCCGTGAAGGTCGCGTTCTGGTGCAGCACCGTGTAGGCGGGATCCTCGCGCTCGGCGATCTCCAGCATGCGGTGGAACGCCTTCTTGCGGGCGGCGCGGTCGGTCGAGGTCTCCAGGAACTCCGAGAGCTTGTTCAGCTCGACATTGGTCCACTCGCCGATCTGCTGCTGCTGGCCGTTCGGACCGTGCTGGGCGACCAGCGACGAGACGGGATCATTGAAGGCGGCCGAGTTCGACCAGTCGCGCACCGCGCGGGTCGGCGCACGTTCCATGATCTGCGACCAGTTTTCCTTGGTCTCGATCTGGACGTTGAGGCCCACCGACTTCCACATCTCGACCAGCACCTGCGCGGTCGCGACCTGATTGGTGTAGTAGTTGTTGAGCAGGCGGTACGGAATCGGATCGCCCTTGTAATTGGCCTGCTTCAAGAGATCCTGCGCGAGCTTGGGATCATAGGCCGGCACGCTCCAGTCGACGTTGAACATGTCGCCATAGAATTCCCACTGCAGGCCCTTCGGCACGCGGGTACGGCCGGCCCACAGGCTGTCGACGATGGCCTGGCGGTCGATCGAATGGGTGAAGGCGCGGCGCACCAGCGGATTGGCGAGCACGGCGTGGTTCTTGTCGAACACGGTCAGGCGGTGATTGAGGATGGTGCCGCCCTGCACTTCGAATGCGGCATTCTTCTCGATGCCGGCGATCTGGTCCGGCGGGATGTCGCAGGCGAACTGGTATTCGCCCGACAAGAGCCCGTTGATGCGGCTCGCGACCTCGGGCACCTCGAGGAAGCGGATGCGCTTGAGCGGCGGACGGCCGCCCCAATATTCGTCGTGGGCTTCGAGGGTCAGCGACACGTCGGGCTTGAGCTCGACGACCTTGTACGGTCCCGTCGTAACAGGCTTGCGCGCCCAGTCGAGATAGCTGGCGGATTCGGCCCAGGCGCGGCGGTTGGCGATATCGGAGCCGTAGCGCGACAATCGCCCTTCGATCGTGACGTCGGGCGTCGCGTTGTAGAAGCGCACCGTGTATTTGTCGACGGCGTCGACACGGACGAGGTCTGGCCAGATGCGGCGGGCGACCGCGGGCACATCAGGCGGCAATTCCTTGCCGGGCCGCGGCGTCGGGATCTTTTCAAAAGCCTGAATGGTGGAGCGGCTCTTGGCCTCGGTCTCGCCGAACATGCGCTCGCGGCTGAAAGTGAAGACGACGTCCTCAGCGGTGAGTTCGTCACCGTTGTGGAACTTGACGCCCTGGCGCAGCTTCACCTCGACGGTCTGGTCGTCGATGCGACGCCATTCGGTGGCAAGGCCGGGCACGGCCTCGAGGCTGCCGCGCCAGTTCTTGGAGATCAGGCCTTCCCAGATCGAGGAAAAGAACACGCGCTCGCCGACATTGGACTGCTCGCGCAGCACGTCGAGCACGTTCGAATTGGTCACCTTCTGCACGGCGATCGTCACCGACGGACGGTTATCGGCCTGCCCGATGGCAAAGCGCGGCAGCAGCAGCGTGCCCGCGGCAGCGCCGCCGGACTTCAGGATGGTGCGACGGGTGAGCTTGCTCATGAAAGTAATCCCTGCCCTGTGTGATGTCGGTTATTCGGCGAGACCGAGCGCAGCGAGATGGGCTGCGCCCTTGCGGACGTCGTCGTGATTGCGGAGTTCGAGGATCAGCCGCGGATTCGAGGTCAACCGGCCCAGCGCGCGGAACAATGCGACCCACGGGATATTGCCCTCGCCCGGCGCCCAGTGGCGGTCGGCAAAGCCGTCGGTGTCCTGGAGGTGCACATGCGTCAGCATGTCGCCAGCCGTTTCGACATAATAATCGACCGGTGGCGCGCCGGTGGAGATGTGGGCGTAGTTGGCGTGGCCGGTGTCGAGCGAGACGCGGACCTTGTTGCTTTCGAGCGCCTTGGCGAGACGCACGCGGTCGCGCGGATCCTTGTCCTCGATGTTCTCGATGACGATTTCGCAGCCGATCGTCTCAGCGCGCGCGATCACCTCGGCCAGCGTCGCCTTGACGCGTTCGACGATGTTGGCGCGGTTATCAGGATAGAGATGGAGATTGTTGTGGTCCCAGGTCGTGAACGGCGAATGCATCACCATCTGCGTCGCGCCGAGGAATTCAGCGGCATCAAGGCCCTGGAGCAGCCGCTTCGTCACCGCCTGGCGGATCATCGGATCATGGCTGTCGATCTTGAAGCCCCAGAACGGGCCGTGGATGCCGAGGCGCCCGGTATGGCCCGACAGCATCTGCTTGATTTCGGTCGCTGCACTGCGCCAGTCGCCGTCGAGCAGGTCGGCGCGGAAGAAGTCCTGAACTTCGAGATCGCGTTGCCGTTCGAGAAGCCAGTCGCGGTGGGCCGGGATCGATTTAATGGATAGTGCGGCGCCCAACACCGGCTTCGACATGGCTTGCTCCTTGACCGTCAACGATGACAAGGGCAGCGCTAGACCAGTTCAATGACAGGCCGGTGAAATGCAGGTTCCGCAGTGCGGACGAGATGTGGACATCCGACCGGTCGCTTGCATCGATTTCAGGCAGCACCGAATGCAGCGCGTGCACACGGATGCATCAGTGCGCGAAAGCAAGCACGTTTGAGTCCGTAGTGATCCGGAATGGAATCCTATGTTGATGTCGCGTACATCGCGCACATCGATCGGCGGCCTTCCAAGGGCATCACCCTCTGATCGCGCAGCATGGGGTTGGGGGACCACATGGGGCGGGGGGATCAAAGGCTGGGGCAAAGGTGACGAGGTCCGGACTCCTAGGCACTCCGGACCTCGGCACTTTCTAGATTGAACGTGATTTCGCGCCGCCGGCCTCATGAGCCGCGCGGCGCGATCTCGTTTAGGCACCCTGCCCGATCAGATCACTTCGGCACGTTCCGCTCGAGATCCTCGAGCCAGGCCGCCGCACTCGAATCCGACGGCGCACGCCAGTCGCCGCGCGGCGACAATGAGCCACCGGCCGAAACCTTCGGTCCGTTCGGCATTGCCGAGCGCTTGAACTGGCTGAATGCGAAGAAGCGGCGCAAAAACACCTCAAGCCAGCGGCGGATTTCCGGAAGATCGTAGGCCCTGCGCTTGTCGTTCGGAAATGCCGGCGGCCACTCGCCCTTGGCGACGTCCTTCCAGGCGTGCTGCGCCATGAAGGCGATCTTGGATGGCCGTAGGCCGAAGCGCAACGTATAGAACAGGTTGAAATCCTGGAGTTCGTAAGGGCCGATTGAGGCCTCCGTGCTCTGCGGCTTCTCGCCCGGCTTGACCGGAACCAGCTCGGGCGAGATTTCGGCCGACAGGATCGAGGCGAGCGTCGTATTCACGTCGCCGGTAAACTGTTTTGAGGCGATCACCCAGCGGATCAGATGCTGGATCAGCGTCTTCGGCACGCCGGCATTGACGTTGTAATGCGCCATCTGGTCGCCAACGCCATAGGTGCACCAGCCGAGCGCGAGCTCAGAGAGATCGCCGGTTCCGATCACGATGCCGCCGTGATGGTTGGCGAGCCGGAACAGATAGTCGGTGCGCAAGCCCGCCTGCACGTTCTCGAAGGTGACGTCGTAGACCTTCTCGCCCTTTCCGAAGGGATGGCCGATATCCTTCAGCATCTGCGTGGCTGTGGTGCGGATGTCGAGTTCCTGCCAATTGGTCTGCAACGCCTTCATCAGCGCCAGCGCATTGGTCTTGCTCTCGGTGCCGGTGGCAAAGCCCGGCATGGTGTAGGCCAGAATGTTCTCGCGTGGCAGGCCGAGCAGGTCGACCGCCTTGGCGGCGACGATCAGGGCGTGGGTCGAGTCGAGGCCACCGGAGACGCCGATCACGACGCGCTTGGTGCCGGTGGCGCGCATGCGCTGGACGACGCCGGCGACCTGGATGTTGTAGGCCTCGTAGCAATCCTGCTCGAGCAGGTTTTCGTCGCTCGGCACGAACGGAAAGCGCTCGATCTTGCGCAGGAAGCCGATGTCGGCGGCTGGCGGCTTCAGGGCAAAGCTGATCCTGCGGTAAAAGCCTTCGCGCTGGCGGCGGTTGTCGTCGAACGTGCCCATCGAGGCGCGTTCCTGCCTGAGCAGGTCGAGATCGACGTCGGCGGTGGTGATCTGGCCGCCCTGGCGGAACCGCTCGCCCTCGGCCAGCAGCACGCCGTTCTCGTAGATCGAGGTCTGGCCGTCCCAGGCCAGATCCGTGGTCGATTCCCCAGCGCCTGCGGCGGAATAGACGTAGGCAGCAAGGCAGCGCGCCGAGGTCGATTGGCACAGCAGCGCACGCGAGCGCGCCCGGCCGATCGTGATCGGGCTGCCCGAGAGATTGATCAGCACGCTGGCGCCGGCGAGCGCCAGCTCGGAGGCCGGCGTCACCGGGATCCACATGTCCTCGCAGATCTCGACGCCGATGGTCAGGCCCGGGACGTCCTCGGCGGCGAAGAGAAGGTCAGTGCCGAACGGGGCATGCAGTCCGCCGAAGGCGATGGTCTCGCCGGCGATGCCGGTGCCGGAGGCAAAATGCCGTCCCTCGTAGAATTCGCGGTAGGTCGGCAAATAGCTCTTGGGCACCACGCCAAGGACGTTGCCGCGATGGATGACGATGGCGCAATTGTAGATGCGATGGCCAAAACGCAGCGGCGCCCCGACGATCAGGACCGTCATCAGCGCCGCGGAGGCCTCGACGATCGCGGCGAGCCCGCGCTCGACGGCGTCGAGCAGCGGATCCTGCTTCACCAGGTCTTCGATCGCGTAGCCGGACAGGCACAGCTCGGGAAACACGGCGACCGCCACCGACTGGTCGTGGCACGCATTGGCCGCCGTCAGGACAGCCTTGGCATTGGCGGTGGGATCGGCCACATGAGAGGCGGTGACGCAGGCCGCCACGCGCGCAAATCCGTGGGCATAGATCGAGTGGAAAGTCATCGCGTACCCTTAATCTCTTCCCGGCCGGCCGCAGCCGTCAGCCCCGGACCATCATATGTAACCCATGGACCTCGCCCCGTGCAGGGCATCCGCCGTCATGCATAACGGATTTGCGCGTCGGTCAGGCGCTGCGAGCGAGCACGCCAGAGAGGTCGTCCCGCAGCCAATGGGCAATCCGAGGCCAGGCCTGCGCGTGGGTCCGCGCGCCCATGAACAGGCCGAGATGATTGCTCGGCTCGGAGGCCGCGGCAATGAAGGCGGGCGGCGTGCCGACGAGCCCGGCGGTGGCGAGCGCCTGTGCTGCCGGCACCACGTCGTCATCGAGCCCGGCCAGCAGGAATATCGGCGCCTTGACGTCCTTCAGGTCGATCCGGCGGCCGAGGGCTGTGAAGTTGCCGCCGGCAATCCGGTTCTCCCGGAAGATCCGGTTGACGATCTCCAGATAATAAGTGCCCGGCAGATCGAGCGTCTCCAAATTCCATTGGTCGAAGCGCGCGAGCAGCGCCGCGCCCTCCTCGTCGATGAGCTCCTTCTGCAAGGCGGCTGCGATATCCTCGCGGCTCGGCGTTTTCGACCAGACGCGCAACATCTCTTTGCCGCTGACATTGCCGCCGCCACGCGCCACGAGTTGGTCGTAGACCATGCCGGGCGCGTTGCGGGCGAGCCGCGCCATCGCCGAGTCGATCGACAAATCGACCGGCGCGCCCACCAGCACCAGCCGCCGCACCTTCGCCGGAAAGCGCGCTGCGTAAAGCAGCGACAGCCAGCCGCCCTGGCACAGGCCGACGAGATCGACCGGCGCGCCGATCTCGTCGACGGCGACGTTGAGATCGGACAAATAGCTGTCGATCGAGAGATAGCGCATATCTGGCGTGGCGGAGCGCCAATCGGTCAGGTAGACCCGGTCGATGCCGCCCCTTTGCAGCGACTGCACCACGCTGTGCCCGGGCGCGAAGTCGGCGATCAAGGCCCGATGCAGCGCATAGGGCGCGCAGACCAGCGCCGGCTGGCCGGACCGCGCCCGAGAGCCATCGCGCAGGCACATGGTCGCAAGCTCCAGCGCGACGAAGTTGGGCGTCGTCCACGGCAGGCTGCTGTCGGCGGGCTCGGCTGGCTCCCGCTCCATCCACCAGAAGCAGGCATCCATGGCGAGCCGCGCTACCGCAAACGGCCACAGCGGCGGGTCGTCAGCGACGTGATCCGCTCCGCCCGGCTGTTTGCCTGTCTTTTCCGTCACGTCTATCTCGCCCCTCTCACAGGAAGGTCTCGAAGCTGATCACGGACATGCCGAGCTCGCCAAAACTCCGATGCGCCGCGGCCACGGATCCCTCGAGGTCGATGCCACGGCAGGCATCCTCGATCACCACGACCTCGAACCCGGCCTTGCGGGCATCTTCCGCCGAGAAGCGGACACAGAAGTCGAGCGCGAGACCCGCGACGAAGACGGTCTTCAGCTCGCGCTCGCGCAAATAGCCGAGCAGGCCGGTCGGCGTCCTGTGGTCGTTCTCGAACAGCGCGGAATAGGAATCGATGCCGCGGCGAAAACCCTTGCGCACCACCAGGCTCGCACGGGTAACGTCCAGCTCCCCGTGGAATTCGGCGCCGGCCGTGCCCTGCACGCAATGCGCCGGCCAGAGCACCTGGGTGCCGTAGTCGAGCTCGATGGTCTGGAACGGCTGCTTGCCCGGATGGTTCGACGCGAAGGAGACGTGGTCTGCCGGATGCCAGTCCTGGGTCAGCACCACATTGGTGAATTTTTGGGCGATCCGGTTGATCGCGGGTACGACCTTCTCGCCGCCGGGCACGGCCAGCGCGCCGCCGGTGCAGAAATCGTTCTGCACGTCGATCACCAGCAGCACGTCGCGGTCGGAAATCTTCATCGAAAAGTCCAGTTCAGCCGTCCGGCGCCGAAACGCTTTTGTCCAGTGTCGATCTTCCCGCGCCGCTTCGCAACACCGACCGCGTGCGACGATGTCGCGCCGTCGTACCCGGGGATGCAACGGTTTGGCCTCGTTTGAGTTGACTAGGCTCACGCAAGGACGGATTCTCAAGACGCGTTCGTAATCTGCGGATCGGATGGAGTGGAGGAGATGGTTCCCGCATGCCTCGATGGCGCGGCGGCCAAATGGTCATGAGTATCGGCAAGACAGGCAAAATTCTTCTCGCCGATATCGGCGGCACCAATGCGCGTTTCGCCATAAGCCAGGGCGACCAGACCGGCCCCATCGACTATGTGAAGGTCGCGGACTTCCCGACCGTCCGGGAAGCCATGGCCGACGTTCTCGCGCGCCGCGCCGGTGGCGAGCAGCCCAAACGAGCCGTACTGGCTGTCGCGGGTCCCGTGACCAACAACCGCTGCGTCATGACCAACAGCCCCTGGGTCATCGACGGCAACGAGCTCCAGCCGGCGCTCGGATTTGACAGCGTCCACGTGCTCAATGATTTCGAGGTGGTGGCCTGGTCCCTGCCCGCCCTGGAGCCTGCCGATCTGATCCCGCTCGGCGGCCAGGATGGCCTCCCCGGCGAACCGCTGCTGGTGGTCGGGCCCGGAACCGGTTTTGGCGTCTCCTGCCTGGTCGAGCGCCATGGCGCGCGGCTCGCCGTCGTCACCGAAGCGGGACACGCGACGCTGCCGGCGGAGAACGAGCGCGAGGAGCGCGTGATTGCGTGTCTGCGCAAGCGCTTCGGCCACGTCTCCATCGAGCGCGGCGCGCTCTCCGGCTCCGGGCTGCAAAGCCTCTACGAGGCGCTGGCGGAGGTCGACGGCGCAGAGGTGCCGCACCGCGACGCGGCCGCCATCACCAAGGCGGCCCTGGACGGCAGTTGTGCGCACAGCCGCGCAACGCTCGATATGTTCTGTGCCATCCTCGGCTCGGTCGCGGGCAATCTCGCGGTGACCTTCGGCGCCCGCGGCGGCGTCTACATCGCCGGCGGGATCGTGCCGCGCTTCCCCGAGTTCCTTGCGGCCTCGGCCTTTCGCGCCCGCTTCGAGGCCAAGGGACGCTTTCAGGACTACCTGCGCAACATCCCGACCCGGCTGGTCACCAAGCCCGATGCGAGCTTCGTCGGCCTGAAGATGTTCGCCGACCACAATCCGGATTGAAGCCGCCGGCGATCGTCCGGTCCGTTAACTATGCACAGCTGATTGCATCGAAGGCGGAGTTCCACGCAGGATCGTGCTTGCCCGATTGTTTCCGATGGGAAACAATTCGCTCAGTGTGTGGCGTAGTTGCGGGGGCGTGGCATGCGTAAGCAGGACGTAGGATTCGACTATCACCGCTATCACCGTCTGCTGCTCGAGGCGGACGACGAGGACAAGCGGCTGGCGCTGATCGAGCTCCTGATCGAGGAAAAGGCGCGCGACCGGCTCGCCGCGCAGCGTGCCTCGGATCGCGCCGCCATGACGGCCCACACCATCGCCAACGTGCTGAGGAACGGCCGCAACTGAGACTTGCGGACGTATGCGCCACTCGCGCAAACACGCGAGCGATTGCGATTCCTTTAACGATCCCTCGAAAGCTCGCGTCAAACTTTTTGCTCTAAAAGTTCCCTCACCTGATGCAATTCAGGATCAACACAAAGGGGGGAATGAACATGAGCATGATTTCGCTCGCCGCGATGCCGGCTGCCGTCGAAACGCGTCTTGCCGATTCTTCGTTCAAGACCATCTTGATGTTCTGCTGCATGGGCCTGGTCGCCTCGTTCGGCCTGATGGCGCGCGGCATCGACCTCAGCGCCGGCCTGATCTGAGACTGCGACAAGTTTCGTTCGTGAAATGGCCGCCCCAACGGGCGGTCATTTTCGTTGGCACGCTCAGTGCGGTGCCTTCGCCGTCGCTCAGTGAGGTGTTTTGGCGATCGCGTCCGGAAACAGCGCGTCGATCATGATCTTGAGCTGATCGAGAGAAATCGGCTTGCGCAGGATCGGCCGGCGCCGGAGCAAGGACGGCAACAGCTCCGGCCCGTAGCCGGTGGCGAACATGAACGGCTTGCCACGGCGCTCGATCAGATCGGCGACGGGATCGACGTACAATCCCTTCAGATTGATGTCGAGGATGGCGAAATCATATTGCGCAGTCATCGCAAAGGCGCTCGCGTCCCGGACATTGTCCGCCTCCGCGACGACGTGGTGGCCGAGCTCTTCCACCATGTCCACCATCATCATCCGGATCAAGGCCTCGTCTTCGACCAGGAAAACAGAGAGTCCGTCCGCCATATCAACCCCGCAGTCAGCTTGCGAAGCTAATCATAACCGAATTGCGCAGAGGATTCACGAATTCGTGGCGGGCGCCGTTAATTCAGGCGTCCGCCATCCGATTCAACTTGATCAATCCAATCCGCGCTCGTGGCTGAGGCGCACCATCTCCTGGATGAAGACCTGCTTCTGCTTGTCGTCGAGGCTCGAATAGAGCGGCTCGGCGGCGTCGGCGACATTGCGCTGGTCGGCGGCGCGGTCGATCAGGAATTGCGATTCGTTGCGCATCTGCTCGATGATGTCATCAGGGGGATCCCGCTTGGCGCGGGTAACCCGCAGGTTGAGCCGCTCTGCACCATTGTGTCCCAGGTAGTGCATGGCACTCGAGAAGCCGAACCAGTGCTTCTCCTGATCGGGCGTGAGATTCAACTCCGTCTTGATCCGCTCGATATAGGAATCGCTGTTGGCGACGATCTGCTCGGCGGTCTGTTGCGGCGCGCCGGTCTGGGTGAGGACGGGGACGTCCTTATTGTCGTCCTTGGTGTCCTGCGGCGCATTCTTGGCTTCCTTGCTGGCCTTGGCGCCCTTGCCCGCCTTGGCACTCTCCTTAGCGCTCTTGGCGTCCTTGCCGGCGCCGGGCTGCTTGGAATCCTTGCTGGCGTCCTTGGTCGCATCCTTGCTGGCATCTTTGGCCGGGGGCGGCGCCTGGTTGTTGTTGACGCCGAGCACGCCGGTGAAGACACCGACCACGCCGCCGATCGCGCCGCCCAGCACGCCGCCGACGGGACCGGCCGCCTTGTTGCCGGCCGCGGCGCCATCCTGCACGCCTTTGACCAGGCCCTGAGCATGCGCGACCGCGGCTGCGCCGAGCAGCAGCCCCACCACGGACCCCAGCGCGAACCATCGCCGCAGGTGAAGCCGCATGGGCGGCACCGGGTTGATCATTCTGGTCTCCATCATCGATCTGATTGGCCTGTCGGGGTGGGAGCCACCCGCTGGTTGCAACTCTATCGTTTCCGCCACTTCGAGGTCCAGACGCAGTCAATCGCTGTCCACGCCCGAAAAGTCTTTCGCGCGAAGCGGTTATGTAGGCTTATTCGAAACTGCGGCGTAATTGCGCACGGATTGTTCCTCGCAGGCTCGCGCCATGTGTGCGTCGCAAAACCGAGGAGCGCGGTTCACGTCCGGCGCGCGACGCGCGAGGCCCTGCCGCGGATTCGAGCACAACGTTAGTTCTAGACGATCGCCATTCGGATTTCTCGACAGACGCGATCAATCATGATCTGATCGCGCTACCAATTTGCCGCGCCTCGCGTGATTTGTCAGCGAAGCTGACGGCATCAACAAGAAACGTCCAACAAGAAAATCAAAAGCAAAACTCGGAAGAGTTAAGAGGAAACGCCAGAACAATAAAACACCCAAGCGAGGAAACGAGATGTCACGCAAGACACTGACGCGACGTCAATTTGTGGCTGCCACTGCAATGTCCTCCACGGCGCTGATCGCGGCGCCCTATGTCCGAGGCGCCTACGCCGCCGGCAAACTCTCGATCGGCTTCTGGGACCACTGGGTGCCCGATGCCAATGAAGCCTCCAGGGCTCTCGTCAAGGAGTGGGCGGAGAAGGAGAAAGTCGAAGTCTCCATCGACTACATCACCAGCAACAACAAGAAGATCGAATTGACCGCAGCGGCCGAAGCGCAGGCCAAGTCCGGTCATGACATTCTCCAGATGCCGAGCTGGTGGCCGCACGCCTATTCCGAGAATCTCGAGCCGCTCAACGATGTCATGGAGCCGCTCATCAAGCAGAATGGCGAGGTGAACGGCACCGTCAAATATCTCGGACAGTCGGGCGGCAAATGGCTCGCCGTGCCCGCCACGCCGGGAAGCCAGATCAAGGGCCCCTGCTCGCGCATCGACCTGATGAAGCAGCATGCGGGCATCGACGTCCAGGAGATGTATCCGGCCGGCAGCGCGCCGAAAGCCGATAATTGGACGTTGGAGACGTTCCTGAAGGCGGCGGAAGCCTGCCACAAGGCCGGCTTCCCCTTCGGCATCGGTCTCGGCGAGACCACCGACAGCGTCGACACGGCCGGCGCGATCTTCCAGTCCTTCGGCGCCGAGCTCGTCAATGCCAAGGGCGACGTCACCGTCAAGACCGACGAGGTGCGGCAGGCGCTCGAATTCTTCAAGAAGCTGATCGCCGTGCTGCCGGCCGATGCGCCATCCTGGGATGACGCCTCCAACAACAAATGGCTGATCTCGGGCCGCGGCGCGATGATCATGAACCCGCCGAGCGCCTGGGCCGTCGCCAAGCGCGACGCACCGCAGGTCGCCGAGCAATGCTGGACGCACGGCTTCCCCTCCGGTCCCAAAGGCCGCTTCGCGCCGTTCCTGCCTTATTTCTGGGGCGTGTGGGCCTTCGGCAAGAACAAGGAGGCGGCCAAGAGCCTTCTTGTTCATTTGTCTTCACCAGCGGCGATTGAAAAATTCGTCGCGGCGAGCGGCGGGTACGATCTCCCGGCCTACGCGAACATGACGAAGTTCAAGACCTGGGCCGAGGTCGGGCCGCCGACCGGCACGCTCTTCCACTATCCGGATCCCTATCATCAGCAGACGCTGTCGATCGCCGCATCGCCGGCGCCGCCGAAGATCGCGCAGCAGATCTACTTCCAGGCGACGCTGACCAAGATGGCGTTGCGCTTCGCGCAAGGAGAAAAGCTGGAAACGGCACTCGCCTGGGCCGAGGGCGAGTGCGAGGGCTTCATGCGGACCTGAGCCGGGTGTGTGCCACGGCGGTTCATGCCCTCTCGCATGAGCCGCCGAGGCGCGCCCTCCTTCCGTCCGCATGCCAATGAAGCCGACCGGTCGCCGGCTTCACCGTTGGACCTTCCGCAAGAGAGCTTGATCCAGAAAGTTTGACTCATGGCTGATGTCGTCGTTGAGCAAGGCCGCCTCGCCCGTGCTGTCAGTCCGCGCAAGAAAGGTGCGAGCCTGCGCAATGTGCTCGGGCGCAAATCGACCGTGGCGTTCTTCCTGACGCTGCCGCTGATCCTCCTGATCACGATGCTCGTGCTCTATCCCGCCTTCTATTCGCTCTATTTGGCGACGCTGAACAAGGCGATGACGAAATTCGTCGGCCTCGGCAATTTCACCTTCCTGTTCAAGCGCGAGACGTTCTGGATGGTGGTGAAGCAGTCCTGCATTTTCGCGATCACCGCCGTGATCTTCAAGGCGCTGATCGGCTTCATCGTCGCGCATTTCGTCCACAATATTCCGGGCAAAAAGCAACGCAAATGGCGCGGCATGCTGCTGGTGCCCTGGGTGATCCCGCCAGCGATGAGCACGCTGGCCTGGTTGTGGCTGTTCGATCCGTCCTACAGCGCGTTCAACTACACGCTCTCCTTCTTCGGCGTCGGTCCGATCCCGTGGCTCGGTGACACCTTCTGGGCGCGCTTCTCCGTCATCCTCGTCAACGTCTGGTACGGCGCGCCATTCTTCCTGATCATGTATCTGGCCGCGCTGAAATCCGTGCCGGACCAGCTCTATGAGGCGGCGTCGATCGACGGCGCCAATTGGTGGCAGAAGATCTGGCACATCACCTTGCCCATGATGCGCAACATCATCGCGATCACCACCCTGTTCTCGCTGATCGTCACCTTCGCCAATTTCGACATCGTGCGGATCCTCACTTCCGGCGGCCCGCTCGACCGGACCCATCTGTTCGCCACCTGGGCGTTCCAGGTCGGCATCCAGAGCAGTGACATCCCGCTCGGCGCCTGCGTCTCGCTGTTCATGGTGCCGATCCTCGCCGTCGCCGCGATCTTCATCCTGCGCGATGTCAACAAACGTGGGAACGAAGCCTGATGAGCACGCTCGCGATCGACAAGGCTGGCCCTTCCCGCAAGGTCAAACTCAGGAGCATGAGCCGGGACCGGACATGGGCGCTGCGCTGGTCCTACTTCTTCCTGATTCTGTTTGCGATCTTCTTCCTGACGCCGCCGGTCTACATGCTGATCACCTCGCTCAAGAGCAGCGCGGAGATCTCGGCGGCGACCAACCCATGGTGGGTGTTTCACCCCACTCTGTCGAACTATGTCGAACTGCTGACCTCGAACCAGTTTCTGCGGTTCTTCTGGAACTCGTCGATGATCTCGATCATCGTCGTGATCGTGACGATGCTGATCAGCATCCCCGCGGCGTTCGCATTGGCGCGCATGAAGTTCTGGGGCTCGGCGACGCTCGCGACCGGCGTCTTTCTCACCTACCTGATCCCGGACAGCCTGCTATTCATTCCGTTGTTCAAGATGCTGGCGGTGATCCAGGACTTCACTGGCATTACCCTTCTCAACCGGTGGTACGTGCTGGTGTTCATCTATCCGACACTGACCGTGCCATTCTGCACCTGGATCATGATCGGCTATTTCGCCTCGATCCCGAAGGAGCTCGATGAAGCCGCCCTCATCGACGGTGCCTCGTGGCTCCAGACCCTGACCCGGATCTTCATTCCGGTGGCGCTGCCGGGGCTGATCGCCGCGACCATCTTCGCCTTCACCGTGTCCTGGGCCCAGTTCCTCTATCCGCTGGTGTTCACGACATCCATCGATCAGCTCGTGCTGCCGGTCGGCATCACCACCACCCTGATCAAGGGCGACGTCTTCAACTGGGGGCAGATCATGACCGGCGCGCTGCTCGGCGCGGCCCCGCCGCTGGTCATCTACGCCTTCCTGATGGACTACTACATTGCCGGCCTGACCGCCGGCGCGACAAAGGGTTGAGACCTCATGGCTGACGTTGCATTGCGGAAGGTGGTCAAGCGTTACGACGATGTCGAGGCCGTGCGCGGCATCGATCTCGATATCGCCGACCATGAGTTCATCGTGCTGGTTGGCCCTTCCGGCTGCGGCAAGTCGACCACGCTTCGCATGATCGCGGGGTTGGAGGACATCAGCGACGGCGACATCATGATCGGTGGCGACGTCGTCAACGACGTGCCGCCGAAGGACCGTGACATCGCGATGGTGTTCCAGAACTACGCGCTCTATCCGCACATGACGGTCGCCGAGAACATGTCGTTCGGGCTGCGCCTGAAGCACTACCCGAAGGCCGAGATCAAGGCGCGGGTGACGGAAGCCGCCCGGCTGCTCGACATCACCGATTTGATCGACCGCAAACCCAAACAGCTCTCCGGCGGCCAGCGCCAGCGCGTCGCCATGGGGCGCGCCATCGTGCGTAATCCAAAGGTTTTCCTGTTCGACGAGCCGCTGTCCAATCTCGACGCAAAACTGCGGGTGCAGATGCGGATCGAGATCAAGAAGGTACACCAGAAGGTGCGCACCACCACGGTCTACGTCACCCACGACCAGGTCGAGGCGATGACATTGGCCGACCGCGTGGTCGTCATGAACAAGGGCCGCATCGAGCAGATCGGCACACCGAACGAACTCTACCACAAGCCGGCAACGCGTTTCGTTGCCGGCTTCATCGGCTCGCCCGCGATGAACTTTATCCCGTGCCGGCTCGAGGACGTTGGCGGCACAGTTCAGATTCGCCTCACAGACCGCATCGCCTTCCCGCTGCCGCCGGCCCGCGCCGCCCGCTACAACGCGCTGCCGCGCAGCGAGAAGCTGCTGCTCGGCATCCGGCCCGAGCACCTCACCGAGTCGCATGCGCATCTGGAGCCGGGCGTCGAAACCTTCGATACCGTGCTCGACGTCACCGAGCCGATGGGGATGGAGACCCTGGTCTATTTCGGCCTCGAGGGCACGCCGATCTGCGGCCGCGTCGATCCCAATGCCGGCGCCAAGGACGGGGCTCCCATGCGTTTGGCGATGGACCTTAATAACATGCACCTGCTAAACGATGAGACCGGCGTCGTGCTGTGATGCCGGTCCAAGAAACGCAAGCAGGCGGGGAGCAATGGCGACCAACAAGAAGAAGATTTTCGTTACACAAACTTTGTCGCAAGGGGCACGCACCCTCCTCACCCAGCGGGACGATATCGAGCTCGTCGAGTTTCCCAACCTGATCTCCGCCAAGGATTTCGAGGCCTTGCTGAAGAGCCATGCGCCGGTGCATGGCGTGGCGCTCGGCGCCACCGCCTTTGGCGAGACCGAGCTCGAAGCGTCCAGGGACATGAAAGTGGTGACCCGCATCGGCGTCGGCTATGACGCCGTCGACGTGCCCGCCCTCTCCCGCCGCAAGGTGCCGCTGATGGTCGCAGGCAGCGCCAACTCGCCCTCGGTCGCCGAGCAGGCGCTGTTCATGATGCTGACGCTGGCCAAGCGCGCCAATGAAATGCACGCCTGCGTCAAGGACGGCCAATGGGCCAACCGGCTCGGCATGCTGCCGTTCGATCTCTACGTCAAGACCGTGCTGATCATAGGCTTCGGCCGCATCGGCACCCGCACCGCCAAGCGTTGCCAGGCGATGGAGATGAAGGTGCAGGTCTACGATCCCTTCAAACCCGCCGCCGACATCAAGGCAGCCGGCTGCGAGCCCGTCGCTGATCTCGACGCCGCGCTGCCGAATGCCGACTTCGTCACCATCCACTGCCCGAAGACGCCGGAAACGGTCGGCCTGTTTGACGCGGCCAGGATCGGCCGGATGAAGCCGAAATCCTATCTCATCAACACCGCGCGCGGCGGCATCGTGAAGGAAGCGGCACTGTACGACGCGCTGACGTCCGGAAAACTCGCCGGTGCCGGCATCGACGTGTTCGAGGTGGAGCCGCCCCCGGTCAGCAACGCGCTGTTCGCGCTGCCCAACGTCATCATGGCCCCGCATGTCGCTGGCGTCACCGTCGAGGCGGTCCAGCGTATGAGCGAGCAGACCGCGCGCAACATTTTGAGCGTTCTGGATGGCGATCCTATCCGTCAGAACATCATCAATCAGGACGTGCTCGGCTGATGCTAATCCGAAGGCGGACGGCTAACCCGCCCGCCTTCGGAACGCCAGAAAGCGTCCCATTTTGGTGCAGATCGAGCCCCAACTCGGCCTTAATCAAACCCGTGTAATAAGTCCGGCCGCGGCGGCAGTGGGACAGACTTGCCGGCCGCGTCGAGCTGGAGGATGGACCCTTGTCAGAGATCGACCCGACCGACCACGCGCTGGCGACCATCGCCAGCATTTTGGAGCACCCCGAGCCCGCTCTCGTTGTCCGCGAAACCGAGATCATCCGCGAGACCGAGATCCTGGTTGTCGGTGAGCAACCGACCGTCGAAGAACATCATGTGGCCGACGAGCATGACGACCATCCCGTGGTCGAGGAGCAGCCGCTCGTGCCTGACCACACCGATGCCGACGGCTACAGCAAGGTCGGCCCCGGGCCGATGGTGGCGATCCGCCTGAAATGGACGGTCCATCGCGGCGATGACGGCCAGTTCTACGTCCACGAGACCATCGGCGAGCAATCCACGCCCGTGGTCAGCGGCCCCATGACCAGCGAGGCCGCCGTGCATTTCGTCGACGCGCAGGAGCACGAGGCGAACAGGCGTTTCGAGCTGCTGCGCAGCGAGATCGCCGGCCGCAGCTCGCTTGCCGATTACGAGCGCAAGGGCGAAGCGTAGAAGTCACTTCCGCCCGAGAAAGTCCTTCTTCACGAGCTCGACGCCTGCGTGCCGTAACAAGTCGTAGGCGGTCGTGACGTGAAAGAAGAACTGCGGGACGCTGTTGGTGAGCAGCAGCGTCCGCCCGTTAAAGGGCAGCTCGGTGCCATTCTTGAGCCTGAAGAAGACCTTCAGCTCCGCTGACGCATCGATCTCGGCGCGCGGCAGGCTTTCAATGAATTCGATCGACGTCGCAATCCGCGCCTGAAGTCCGGCCATATCGTGCTCCAGCGCCGGCAGCGCCACCGGCTCGCACTGCGCCAGCAAGGCCGGCGCGACGGTGGCGTGGCGGCAGGCCTCGCCGACCTGCTGCGCCAGATCGTACATGTTCGGCGCCATGCGCATCCCGAGCAGGACCGCCGGATTGAACTTGCGGGTCTCGGCATAGGCCACGCCCTTGTCGAGCAGCACGGACAGGTTGCGCAAATACGGCACGAAGAGGCCGACCGAGGCCTCGTACATCGAGATCGTCACCTGAGGGCTTCCTTTCAATTCGGGCATCTGGTCTAAATCCACGTCTGAGAAGCTGCACAATGACAGCTCGGGCCTGGGTGGAGAAGAGATGACCGTTCGAATATCCGTTCGAATTTTGGCGGCATTGGCCGTGGCGTTGCTGATGAACCTTTCGGCGCACGCGCAGCAGGCGGCGCCCTCGCGCCTCGACGACATCATGAAGCGAGGCACTTTGCGCGTCGGCATGACCGGCGACTACAAGCCCTTCACCTATCTCGATAAGGCCACCCAGCAATTCACAGGCTTCGACGTCGACATGGCCGAAGCCCTGGCTAAGGCACTCGGCGTCAAGGTCGAATACGTGCCGACCGCCTGGCCGAAGCTGATGAAGGATTTTGAGGCCGACCAGTTCGACATCGCGATGGGCGGCGTCTCGGTCACGCTCGACCGGCAGAAGAAGGGTTACTTCACGATGCCGATCATGCGCGAGGGCAAGACGCCGATCGCGCGCTGCGCCGATGTCGACAAGTACCAGAGCATCGCCGACATCGACAAGAAGGGCACGCGCGTCATCGTCAATCCCGGCGGCACCAACGAACGCTTTGCGCGCGCCAATATCAAGGACGCCGAGATCAACGTCTTTTCCGACAACACCGTGATCTTCGACGAGATCGCCAAGGGCAATGCCGATCTGATGATGACGGACGCCTCCGAGACCCGCTACCAGCAGAAGCAGCATCAAGGCGTGCTCTGCGCGGTGCATCCCGAAAAGCCGTTCGACTTCTCCGAGAAGGCCTACTGGCTCCAGCGCGACATGGCGTTCAAGGCCTTCGTCGACCAGTGGCTGCACATCTCGATGGAAGACGGCAGCTACAAGAAGATCTACGCCGCCTGGTTTGACTAGCTCGCGTCGTCCCGACGCCTGCCTCGGCCAAATTGTGGACGGGTTCCGGGCGCATTGAACCCGAACCGGAGGGAGCACGACTCATACGGACAACAGTGATCTAGATCACTTTCTGCAATCGAACCGGGGCGTAAGCGTCGGTGCGGGGACCACCTGTTCAGGAGATGCGAAATGAGGAAGCTGTTGGCCACGGCCGCATTCCTTTTGTTGGCGAGCACCGCAGCGCAAGCGCAGTACACTTTCGAATATGGCGGGCGTACCATCCGGATCGATCCCGACCGCGGCACGGTGCAGATCCCCGGCGTCTACGACAACACCGGTCAGGGCAAGGCCAAGAAGGCCAAAAACGATAGCAAGGGCGCCCCGAAAGCCGACCCGCAGACACAGGCCAAGGCTGATCCCAAGGCTGAGCCGCAGCCGCCGGCCAATCCCGCGCCGGCACCTGTCGCCGCGCCTGCGGTAGCCGATCCGGCCCCTGTCCAGGCTCCCGCGGCCGTGGCGCCTCCTGCCCCGCCGGCGGCTCCGGCCGCTACGGCCAACAATACTCCAACCGAAGACGCGCTTGTGCCGCCACCTCAACCGGCTCCAAGCGCCGCCCCGACGACCGCTGCGGTGCCGCCCGCACCGCCTCCGCCGCCGGCTCCGACCGTGGCTGCCGCGCCCCCGGCGCCGCCGCCCCCACCTGCTCCCGCTCCGGCCCCTGCCCCCGTTCAGGCGGCAGCCGTCGCCCCGCCCGCTCCCGCGGCGACCACCGCGCGCGATCCCAATTCGCCGCTCGGCGTCTGGCTCACCGAGGAGAAGGAAGGCAAGGTCCGCATCGAACAATGCGGCAACAATCTCTGTGGCTATTCGGTTGACAGCAAATCGAACCAGAACGGCGAGCAGGTCCTGATCAACATGAAGCCCGGCAAGGATCAGAACAAGGACCCGAAATGGTCCGGCCGCATCCTCGATCCCAACACCGGCTCGACCTACGACTCCACAGTTACGCTGAAGGGCACCGACCGCCTGCGCGTGCAGGGCTGTGCCTTTGGCGGCATGTTCTGCGGCGGCCAGACCTGGACGCGGGTGAACTGAGTTCGGCTTCGATACCCTGACCGAGGACAAGGGGGCCCGTGATCCGGGCCCCCTTTGCTTTTGGCCGCGGTGTCTTTGCATGGTGCGCTACCTCGCACAGACCCCGGTGCGCGTGACAATCCTCACATCACGGGTTCCACGCCCATGTCACGATCCCCGCATGGTCAACCCAAGGGGCGTGTCATGAACGGATTTCGTAAAGGTCTCTTCGCCACCATTGTCGCTATCGCCTTCCCGCTCGCGCAGGCCGATGCTGCGGGCTCCACCTTCGACGGCGCATGGAATGTCCGCATCTCGTCATCGAGCGAGACCTGCGGCAACGGCGCGACCGTCGCGATCGGCATCAATAACGGTCAGATCGCCTCGAGCAGCGCCGCGGTGACGGCGTCGGGCCGCGTCGCCGACGCCGGAAGCATCAACGTCACTTTGAGCACCGGCATCAAGCGCGCCGTCGGCTTCGGCCGGCTCAGCGGCACATCCGGCTCCGGCACATGGCGTGGCGCCATGTGCACGGGAACGTGGACGGCGGAAAGGATGTAATTTCTCGTGTCCCGGACGCGCTGCAACGCGCCAGCGTTGCTGCGCAGAGCCGGGACCCATCACGGCACGACACTCGCTGACGCGTGGGCCCCGGCTCTGCAGCGCATCACTTCGTGCTGCGCCGCGTCCGGGGCACGGGCAACTAGCCCAACGCCGCCCCGTATTCCGCGTCCGTGACCGGCTCCAGCCAGGTCGAGAACACGCCGTCGAGCGCTTCCTGCATGGCGATGTGGCACATGCTGTTACCGGGCGACGCCCCATGCCAGTGCAACTCGCCCGGCGGAATCCAGACGGTGTCGCCGGGACGGATTTCCTGGACAGGGCCGCCCTTGGTCTGGACGCGACCGACGCCCGAAATCACGTAGAGCGTCTGCCCGAGCGGATGGTGGTGCCAGTTGGTGCGCGCGCCGGGCTCAAAGGTGACGCGCGAGCAGTTCAGCCGTGCCGGCGCGGGCGCCATGATCACGGGGTCCTGCAACACGGTGCCTGTGAAGTGTTCCTTGGGCGCGCGGCGAGTCGGCCGCGTGCCTGCGAGCGTGATCTCCATGGGGGTCCTCGTTTCCTGTTACTTCTTGCTGGCGGCGTAGCGCGCCTTGGTTTCGGCGTTCATGGGATAGAGGCCCGGCAGCGCGGCGCCGTTGTTCACCTCGTTGACGATCCAGGCTTCCATCCGTTCCTGCTCGACACCCTCGTTGAGGACGTGGTCGAGCATCGCCTGCGGGATCAGCACGCAGCCGTCCTGGTCGGCGACGACGATGTCGTTCGGGAATACGGCAACACCGCCGCAACCGATCGGCTCGCCCCAGCCGACGAAGGTGAGGCCCGCCACCGAAGGCGGCGCGGCATAGCCGTCGCACCACACCGGCAGGTTGGTACCGAGCGTGCCCTCGACGTCACGCACCACGCCGTCGGTGACCAGCGCGGTGACGCCGCGCTTCATCATGCGGGCGCAGAGGATGTCGCCGAAGATGCCCGCATCGGTGATGCCCATGGCATCGACCACGGCGATGCAGCCTTCCGGCATGGCCTCGATCGCGGTGCGGGTCGAGATCGGCGACGACCACGATTCCGGCGTCGCCAGATCCTCGCGCGCCGGCACGAAGCGCAGCGTGAAGGCCGGTCCCACCAGGCGCGGCAGGCCCGGACGCAGCGGACGCGCGCCGCGCATCCACACATTGCGCAGGCCCTTCTTCAGCAGGACCGTGGTGATGGTGGCAGTGGTGATGCCGGCGAGGGTCTTGCGGGCTTCGGGGGACAGCGACATGGACGAGAACGAGCTCCGAGGTGCGGGAAAGAACGCGCGCATCTTGCGAGCCGGGCGGTTTCCGTCAAGGGCCAAAGACCTGCCAAGAACGCGGGACTGCCGGGCTGTTATGCGCCGCGATAACAAGGCTTTATCACGTCCCCTTGCATTAATTTATTGGACTTGCGGGCGCATTTACGCGAAGCAGGGAGAAAGCGGCACTCAAACTCGAGCCCGCGCATTTCCTCAAGGCCCGTTTCGACAGCTCATGGCCGCGACGCTTCCCCCGCCCCGCCTTCTGCCCAGTGGCGACAGCGCCGTCACTGTCGAGTTCAGCCGCACCATCGACGACGCCGCCAACGAGCGCGTGCTGGCACTCGACAAGGCGCTCGGAGCAAGCCCCATCGACGGCATCACCGAGACCGTCCCGACCTATCGTTCGCTGCTGGTGCATTACGATCCCGGCAAGATCGGCTTCGACGCGCTCGGCGAAAAGCTGCTCCCGATCGCCAGCAAGCCGCTGCCTCCGGCCGCCAAGGCGCGGCGCTGGCGCATTCCCGTGGCCTATGGCGGCGAGCACGGCATCGATCTCGAGGATGTCGCGAAAGCGCTGAACACCACGCCCGACGACATCATCGCCCGCCACGCCGGAGGCGACTATCGGGTCGCCATGATCGGCTTCACGCCGGGCTGGTCTTATCTCAGCGGCCTCGACAAATCGCTGCAGATGTCGCGGCGGCAGAGCCCGCGGCTGTTCACGCCCGCAGGCACGATCTCGATCGGCGGCATCCAGGCGGGCATCCAGTGCCTGGCCGCCCCGAGCGGCTGGCACCTGCTCGGCCGCACGCCGGTCAGAACCTATCAGCTCCACCGGAATCCGACCTTCCTCACCGAACCCGGTGATCGCGTGACGTTTTTCCCCGTCGACCACAAGACCTTCGATGAACTCGACCGCGCCGCCGAGGCCGGCGAGATCATCGCCGAGCAGGTGACCGCATGAGCCGGCTCGTCATTGCCAGCATCGGTCCTGCAAGTTCCGTCCAGGACGGCGGCCGGTTCGGCGCGCAGCGCTACGGCCTGACGGTCAGCGGTGCCATGGATCGTCTGTCGCTCGCGGCGGCGAACACGCTGGTCGGCAACGAGCCGTTCGCAGCCGTGGTCGAGATCGGCCCGTTCGGCGCCACGTTCACCGCCCAGGACGGCGCTGTGCGCGTCGCCATCGCCGGTGCGCCCCGCAACGCCGACATTGCCGGCAAGCCCGTGGCCATGGACACATCGGTGACGCTGAAGGACGGCGAGACACTGACGCTGGGCTTTGCCCGCGGCGGCGCCTTCACCTATCTCGCGATCGAAGGCGGGATCAAAGGCGAGCTGGTGTTCGGCAGCCTCGCGGTGAACGCCCGCGCCGGGCTTGGCAGCCCCTACCCGCGGCCGCTTCAGGCCGGCGACGAATTCACCGTCGATGCCGCCAGCGGCGCGCCGGAGTTGCGGATCGAATTGCCGAAGCCTGTGAGCGGTCCGATCCGCGTGCTGCTGGGGCCGCAGGACGACGAGTTCGACGACGCCAACAAGGCGCTGTTCCTGGATAGCGAATGGAAGATCTCGGCAACATCCGACCGCATGGGCTATCGGCTCGAAGGGCCCGCGATCAAGCATCTGCACGGCCACAACATCGTCTCCGACGGCACGGTCAACGGCAGCATTCAGGTGCCCGGCAACGGCGCGCCGATCGCGCTGATGATGGACCGCGGCACCTCCGGCGGCTACCCGAAGATCGCAACCGTGATCACGGCCGACGTCGGCCGCCTCGCGCAGACCTCGGCGGGGACAGCGTTCCGCTTCAAGCAGGTCACCATGGCGGAGGCGCAGGACGAGGCGCGCAAGTTCGCGCAAATGATCAAGAACCTGCCGGACTGCCTGCGCTCCTCCGACACCGTCGAGCTCAACATCGAGGCGCTCAGCGATGCTAACGTCGCCGGCTATGCGGTGAGCGCCATGGATGCCGGGACCTGGCAGGTCACGGCGGAACCGTAAGCGGCAGCAGACCAGAGACGGAGAGCAACCATGCAGACAGTCGATCTCAATTGCGACCTGGGCGAAGGTTTTGGCGCGTGGGAGATGGGCAACGACGCCGCGATGATCGACCTCGCAAGCTCCGTCAACGTCGCCTGCGGCTTCCACGCCGGCGACCCCGACATCATGCGCCGCACCGTGGAGCTCGCCAAGGCGCGCGGCGTCTCGGTCGGCGCGCATCCCGGCTATCGCGACCTGCACGGTTTTGGCCGGCATCCGATCGCGGGCCTGAAGACCTCCGAGATCGAGAACCTGGTCGCCTACCAGATCGGCGCGCTGCAGGCGATCGCGACCGCGGCCGGCCACAAGGTCACGCATGTGAAGGCGCATGGCGCGCTCTCCAACGTCGCCTGCGAGGACGACATGACGGCGAAGGCGATTGCCGCCGGCATCAAGGCGGTCGACCCCAGCCTGATCTTCGTGGTGCTGGCCAATTCAAAACTTGTGAAGGCCGGCGAGAACGCCAATCTGCCGCTGGTGCACGAGGTGTTCGCCGATCGCGCCTATGAGGACGACGGCAATCTCGTTTCGCGCAAGAAGCCCGGCGCGGTGCTGCACGATGCCAGGGCGATCGCCGACCGCGTGGTGCGCATGGTGCAGGACGGCGCGGTGGTCTCGGTCACGGGCAAGGTCATCAAGATGCGCACGGACACGGTGTGCATCCACGGCGATACCCATGGCGCGGTCGATATCGCGCGGACCTTGCGTCAGGCGTTGAAGGATGCCGGGATTGAAGTCGCGCCGTTCAAGCGCGGGGCGTGATCAGAACGGGTGTACCGAGAGCGTGCCGAACACGATAGCGGCGATGACCGCGAAGGCGCTGTAGAGCGCGACGTGATTCATGCTCGCCCCGGTCCGGCGCGAGAGCGAGCGCGCGTAGAAGTGCAGCCTGGCTTCCGCCGATAGTTCGCGCATGGTCGATCTCCAACGCCCCATTTGCGGGATTATGAGGGATCAACCGTGGCGGGAGGCAAGACGTCGGCGGAAATAGCGATGCGCCTTCTCTGAAGGGGCGCCATCGCAGGCGCAAATTCTCCTCACGCAAGGGTTCCGAGAATCTTATTCGTTAAGATCCGAGCCAGCTGGAACCGGCTCGGATGACAGCGGGATGACAGCCGGACTCGGAGCTTAGTACACGTCAGCCTGGAAGCGGCCGGTCTTCTTGAGCTCGGCGACGAAACTGACGGCCTCATCTGTCGAACGCGCCCCGAACTGGGCGACGATGTCGACCAGTGCACGCTCGACGTCCTTGGCCATGCGCTTGGCATCGCCGCAGATGTAGAGATGCGCGCCCTCGGCGAGCCAGGTCCACAATTCGCGGCCGACCTCGCGCATGCGGTCCTGCACATAAAACTTCTTGTCACCGTCTCGCGACCAGGCCAGCGACAATCGCGTCAGCTGACCCGACGTCTTCATCGCGTTGAGTTCGTCCTGATAGAAGAAGTCGCAATCGCTGCGCTGGTGGCCGAAGAACAACCAGTTCTTGCCGGGCGCGCCGGTCGCCTTGCGGTCGTGCAGGAAGGCGCGGAACGGCGCAATGCCGGTGCCGGGACCGATCATGATGATCGGCGTCTTCGGATCCTGTGGCAGGCCGAAGCCATGGGCCTTCTGCACATAGACCTTGAGCTTCTCGCCCTCGTTGATGCGCTCGCCGAGGAAAGTCGAGGCCACGCCGAGGCGCTTGCGCTTGCCGACGACGTAACGCACCGAGTCGATCGTCAGCGACAGCTTTCCAGGCGTCGCATTGTGCGACGAGGAGATCGAGTAGAGCCGCGGCTGCAGCGGCTCCAGCGCCTCGACGAAGGCTTCGGGATGCGGCCGCGTGCCCGAAAATTTCTGCAGCGCCGCCATCACGTCGAGCGTCGCCGCATCGCCATCGGGGTCCTCGCCCTGCGCCAGCGCCCGCGCCTTCTCGCGCTGCGCGCCGCCGGTGATGAAGGAGAGCAGCTCGAACAGCGTGTCGGGCGCCGGCGACAGCGAGACGTCATCGATCAGCACCTCACGCAGCGTCTTGCCATTGACCTTTGTGGTGTGGGAGGCACCGAGCAGCGCGATGATCTGGTCGACGAGGCCGACCTCGTTGCGCGCGAACACGCCAAAGGAGTCACCGACCACGTAGTCGAGCTTGCTCTCGGAGAGATCGAACTCGACGTGATAGGTTTCCTTCTCCGACTTGCCCTTGTTGAGTAGGCGCCGCGACAGGAACGTCGCGGCGACCGGGTTGTCGCGCGAGCGGCCGGGCTCCGCGATCGTCACCGTCACGGCCGGCGCGCTCACGGCATCCTGCTTGTCGGGCGCCTTGGCTGCCGGCGCCTTGTCCAGCTCCTCGTACAGCGACTTCAGCATCCGCGCGGTTTCCTTGCCGCCGGGGACGCAGAGATTGAGCCGCGCTTCGCTGCGAGTGGCGATCGCCTCCGAATAGTCGTTGCAATTGTAGCCGCATTGGCCGCAATCCTGCTGCGCCATCGCCGCCATCATCTTGCGTCGAACGGGACGACCCTCGGCGAGCTTCATCCGGTCGGCGATCGGCATGGTCTGGTCGTGCCAAGGCGCTTCGCCGTCGTCGCCGTCTCCAGCCATGACGGCCGCGCCCTGCTCCGCCGACAAGGGCGTCGCCACATCAGGCGACAGCAGCCCGGCAAAGAAGCCGTTGAGCCAGGAGCGCTGCGCGTCGGAGAAAGGTGCGCTGGCGGGAATGATGTCGAGTTTCGGAGGAGGCGTGATCTGGTTCATGCGGACACCTGTGCATCGGCAAGCTTGCGCAGCGTCTCGCCGTCATGGCGGCGCGCGAAGGAGAGGAAGGTTTCATCGGGGGACGAGCGATGGGCGATATAGGCCTTGAGCAGTCCTTCGACCGTCTTCGGCGCGTCTTCGGCCTTGAGGTCGTGATAGACCTCCTGCCCGACATCCGCGTCCGGTCCGAACCCGCCGCCGGTGAAGAGGTGATAGCCCTCGACCGTGTCTTCCTCGTTGACAGGCACGCGCGCGCCGATCAGGCCGATGTCGCTGATGTAATGCTGCGCACAGGAATGATGGCAGCCGGTGACGTGAATGTTGACCGGCTTGTCCATCGCGACGCGCGGCTCGCACCAGTCGCCGATCTCGGCGGCGTTGCGCTTGGTGTTCGACGCGGCGAAACGGCAGCCGGCATTGCCGGTGCAGGCGATCAGGCCGGCGCGGATATGCGAGGCCTCGACCGCGAGCCCGATCTGCTTGATCGCGGCAATGGCGAGCTCGACATTCTCGTCGCGCACGCCTGAGATCAGCAGGTTCTGCCAGACGGTCAGGCGGATCTCGCCGTCGCCGAGGTCCTGCGCCACCTTGGCGAGGCCGCGCATCTGATCGCAGCTGATCTTGCCGAGCGTCAGCGATACGCCGATCCAGTTCAAGCCGTCCTGCTTCTGCTTGTGCACGCCGATATGCGCCATGCGATCGGCGGCAGGCCGCGGGAGAAACGCCTCTTCCGGCACGCGGGTGAACGGCGTCTTCAGCCGCTCCTCGACCAGCTTGAGGAAACCGTCATGGCCCATGGCGTCGAGCACGTATTTCAGCCGCGCCTTGTTGCGGTTGGTGCGGTCACCGTGCTCGATGAACACGCGCACGATCATGTCGGCGACGGCAGTCGCGTGCTCCGGCTTGACGATGATGTTGGAGTATTTTGCAAAATCCTTGTGGCCGGTGATGCCGCCGAGACCGAGGCGGAACCAGACACCGGGCTCGACGCCGAACCCGTCCTTCACCTCAAACGCCGTAAACGCGATGTCGTTGGTTTCCTCAAGCACCGCAACCTTGCCGGCGCCGTCGAAGGCGACGTTGAACTTGCGCGGCAGGCCGTAGAGCGAGCGGTCGTTGAGGATGTGGTAGTGCCACTCCCGCGCATAGGGCCGCGTGTCGATCAGCTCCTGCGGATCGATGCCGGCGGTCGGCGTGCCCGTCACGTTGCGGATGTTGTCGGCGCCGGAGCCGCGCGAGCACAGGCCGAGATCCTGGATGCCCTCGATCAGCTTGATGGCGTTCTTCGGCGGGATCTCGCGAAGCTGGAGATTGGCGCGCGTGGTGGCGTGGCTGTAGGGGCCGCAGAGCTCGTCGGCGAGATCGGCAAGGCCGGACAGCTGCCAGTGCTTCATGATCCCGTTCGGGATGCGCAGGCGGCACATGTAAGAGTCCTGCGTCGGCGCGACGTAGAAGATGCCGTAATAGCGCCAGCGGAAATTGTCCGCGGGGCTTGGCGGCGCGTTGTCGAGCGCTTGCTGGCGCAGCCGCGGATAGGCATCGAACGGATGCTCGTCGCGCTTGAACTTCTCCTGGTCGGCGAGCTTCTTGCCTGCTGCGATGACCTTGTCCTGCGCCTTGATGTGGACGGCGTCGGGACCAACAGGCTCGGCGTTGGCCTTGCCGGCACCGCCACCCAGACCGCGACCCACGCGGCTGATCTGGAGGCCGGACGTAAACCCTTCGAGATAGCGTTTCTGCTCGTCGGTGAAATCGACTGAGACTGTTTCGAGTTTCATGGTCGGTAACGAAGCTCCTGCGGCCACCTCAGTGGCATCGACGGAAAATTGTGCGACCCGCGAGACACTCGGCCGGCTTCTTCAGCCTGCTTCGCACCCCAACGGTCCAATCAGCTTCGTTGCTGTGGGACTTGGCTCAGCAGGCACCAATGACAGGCTGGCCGCACTGCAACATACAAGTTGCGTGCCAGCTTTTGCGAAATCGAAACTCAAATGATTCCAGATGATTAGGGGATGTCACCGGAACATCCCGGTGTCGGCGCTCTCATGAAATTCGAGCAGTCGGCCTAAAATTTAGACGATGATCCCACGCGCCCAAAAACGGTGCAGGCCGAATCAGGTCTTCCAACGCCCGACATCGAAGGCCTCCAGATGCCCTCGGATGTTGGCAGGATCGAAGGCTGGCCCGGCGAACGCCCCAAAGGCCGCCGGGGGTTCCTCGGGAGGTTGGCGGCCGAGGGCGGCATCGTAGAGATCCGGCCTGAACACGGCCATGGCCGTCTTGACGCCATCCGGTGTCAGCGCCGTCTGCCCCCAGCGCACCATCTGCGCGTAGAGCCAGGCGGCCTGGACGGGTTCCGGGCGCCCCGCCCCTTCGCGCCCAACCAGGAGATAGCGGCCGCTCTCGCGGAAGGTACCGTCGGGCGAGATCTTCAGGCGGCCCGTGAGGGTTCGCTGAATGACTTCGGCGTCGACACCGATCCGCTCCGGTTGCGCCAGGATCTGCGCTGCCTCGGCGAGGTTTGCGGGCTCCTCGATGAATTCAGCGGCCTTCACAGCCGCACGCACCAGGCTAGCGACCACGTCGGGATTCTTGTCGGCCCAGGTCTGGCGGACCGCCAAAACCTTCTCCGCCGCGCGCTCGAGAATGTCCGAGACGAAATGCAGGATGTGGCCGATGCCGAGATCGACCGCGATCGAATTCCAGGGCGCGCCGACGCAGAACGCATCGACATGGCCATTCTTGAGGCTGTCCACCATGTAAGGCGGCGGCAGCACCACGAGGCGGACGTCCTCGTCCGGATCGACGCCGGCCGCCGCCATCCAGAACCGCAACTGGTAATTGTGGGTCGAGAACGGAAAGGTCATGCCGAAGGTGAGCGGATCGGCGCCCGCCTTGCGCCGCCTGGCCACGACCTTCGCCAGCGCCTTTGCGGTCGCGAGCGGATCGAAACGGTCGCCGTCGATCTCCTCCATCAATGCGGCGTGGAGCGTCGGCGACACCGTGATCGCATTGCCGTTGATGCCGAGATTGAAGGGTGCCGCGATCGGCACCTTGACGTGGCCGAGCCCGAGCGAGGACGCGATCGCCACCGGCGCGAGCAGATGGGCAGCGTCGAACAGGCCGATATTGAGCTTGTCGCGGACGTTGGACCATGAGACCTCGCGCACCAGCTCGACCTCGAGCCCCTCGGCGGCGGCAAAGCCCTTGTCGACGGCGACGATCAGCGCGGCGGCATCGACCAGCGGGATGAACCCGATGCGGAGGGTCGCGGTCATTTCAGCATCTCCGACGCGGTGATGATCGACTGGGCGATCTCGCCGATTTTCTTCTTCTCGCGCATCGCGGTGGAGCGCAGCAACACATAGGCCTCGTCCTCGTTGAGGCCCTTCACCTTCATCAGGATGCCCTTGGCCTTCTCGATGATCTTGCGATCCTCGAGCTGCGACTTGGTGCGCTCCAGCTCCTCCTGGAGTTTTGCGAAGGCATTGAAGCGGGACACGCAGAGGTCGAGGATCGGCTTGATGCGCTCCTTCTTCAACCCGTCGACGATATAGGCGGACACCCCCGCTTCGACGGAGGCCTGGATCGAGGATGAATCGCTCTGGTCCACGAACATCGCGATCGGCCGCTTCACGGCGCGGCTGACCTGGAACATCGCCTCCAGCACGTCGCGGCTGGGGTTTTCCAGATCGATCAGGATGATGTCGGGGTCGACCGCATAAATACGGGCTAGGAGGCTCTGCATCTCGCGGATATGGACGATCTGCGTGAATCCGGCCTCCCGCAACCCTTCCTCGAGGATCGCAGCCCGGATCGGGCTTTCGTCGACAATCACGATTTTAGGCGACTGTTCGGCGCTCATAGCTCACTCACCACCCGTGATTCATCCATAGCATGCCGGAAGGGGATGCAAAGGGTTGTAATTATGGGCAATTGGGACTAGCTCAGGCCTGTCAATCAGGCAGATTTGGATATGGATCAGACGGCTGCGCCGAAGGTCAGCTTCGTGTCGCTCGGGTGTCCCAAGGCATTGGTGGATTCCGAGCGCATCATCACGCGCCTGCGCGCCGAGGGCTACGAGCTCGCCCGCAAGCATGACGGGGCCGACATCGTCATCGTCAACACCTGTGGCTTCCTCGACAGCGCCAAGCAGGAATCGCTCTCGGCGATCGGTGAGGCCATGGCCGAGAACGGCAAGGTGATCGTGACAGGTTGCATGGGCGCGGAACCCGAGCAGATCGAGCAGGCCTACCCCGGCGTGCTCTCCATCACCGGGCCGCAGCAATATGAGAGCGTGCTGGACGCCGTGCACCGCGCGCTGCCGCCCGCTCATAATCCGCATGTCGACCTGGTGCCGCCGCAGGGCATCAAGCTGACGCCGCGGCACTACGCTTATTTGAAGATCTCCGAGGGCTGCAACAACCGCTGCACCTTCTGCATCATTCCCAAACTGCGTGGCGATCTCGTCTCGCGTCCGGCCAACGACGTGCTGCGCGAGGCCGAGCGGCTGGTCGACGCCGGCGTCAAGGAACTGCTGGTGATCTCACAGGACACCTCGGCCTATGGCGTCGATCTCAAATACGCCGAGAGCCCGTGGAAGGACCGCCAGGTCCGTGCCAAATTCCTCGACCTCGCGCGCGAGCTCGGCGAGTTGGGCGCCTGGGTCCGGCTGCAATATGTCTACCCCTACCCGCATGTCGACGAAGTCATCGCGCTGATGAACGAGGGCAAGGTGCTGCCCTATCTCGACATCCCGTTCCAGCATGCGAGCCCGGACGTGCTGAAAGCGATGAAGCGCCCGGCGGCACAGGACAAGACGCTGGCGCGGATTAAGCGCTGGCGCGAGGAATGTCCCGATCTCGCGCTGCGCTCGACCTTCATCGTCGGCTTCCCCGGCGAGACCGATGCGGATTTCGCCTATCTGCTCGACTGGCTCGATGAGGCCGAGATCGATCGGCTCGGCTGCTTCAAATATGAGCCGGTTGCGGGAGCGACGTCGAACGCGATCGAGAACCCGGTGCCGGAAGAGGTCAAGCAGGAGCGTTACAACGCGCTGATGGCCCGCCAGCAGAAGATCTCGGCGCGCAGGCTGAAGCGCAAGGTCGGCACCCGCCAGCAGATCATCATCGACGAGGTTGGCCCTACTGTCGCCAAGGGCCGCTCCAAGGCCGATGCGCCGGAGATCGACGGCGCGGTGTATCTATCGAGCCGCCGTCCCTTGCGCGTCGGCGAGATCGTCACCGCGAAGATCGAGCGCGCCGACCAGTACGACCTGCACGGCAGCGTCGCGGGATTCTGACGCACTCCGTCATTGCGAACCACCGGGTCTGCGCGAAGCGCGGCCCGATGACAGGCTCCGCGAAGCAATCCAGACTGTCCCCGCGGAGAGATTTTGGATTGCGCCGCTCACGGCAAACAAACCACACAGCGATTTCCGCTCCATCACCGTCATCCTGAGGCGCTCGTTCTGCGGCGCGATCGCGCCGTAGAGCGAGCCTCGAAGGACGACGGCCCGGCTACATCTCGGCCGCTCATCCTTCGAGGCTCCGCTTGCGATGCGTCGCATCGCAAGCCTCGCACCTCAGGATGACGGGGTTACTTTCGCGTTCCCGGCGCTCGCAATGACGATGTGGAGGCAATCATGCCAGCCATTTCGGCACCCAGCGCTCCGGGCGCGGGGCGCGGGCGAGATCGGCCTGGGCTTCGGTCAACTTCGCCGGCTCACCGTCGACGGTCGGGCGCACATCGTATTCGAAATTCGGCATGACGCGGCCGTCGGCGTAGAGGCCGAATTTCATCGCGTACCACAGCCCGAGCTCGGGCTGCGCCCGCCGCATCTCCTCGCGCAGATCGCGCAGCAGGGATTCGATCGAGGCGGCTTCGTCGAACGGCTGCGGTCCGCGCGACAGGACGCGCGCCTCGTATTGCTTGCCGACGATCGCGACCTCGAAATGGGTCTTGTCCCAGGGCTTCTTGCCCTTAGGCAGGTGGGCGGCGAGCCGCCAGCCGAGCTCGGCCATCAGCCGGTGATTGGCCCAATAATCCTCGCGGTCCCGGCTCCATTTTTCCATGAAGCCGCGGAAGTCGGGCATGTCAGGCGCGCCGTCGTCGCACGCCATGGGCTCACCGACCGGCCGCCCAGCGAGCCACTGCGCGAGCTCGACCGTCTGGCACTCGACCTCGTCATGCGGCTTCAGATCGCTCCAGGCCTTGTCGAATTGCTGCGACGTCAATTTTGCAAGCAGGGCGTCGAGGCTTGGCGCGAGTAGCTCGTAGTCGCCTTCAGACCCCAGACCGACGATCGGCGGATTGTCGCGGTCAAGGCCTGCGCCATACCAGCCGCCGACGGCCGAGCCGTCCGGCAGCCGCATGAACAGCGAAAACCTGTCGCGCAAGGGACTGCCGTCGAAGATCGGCGCCTGATCGGAAAACTGGCCTTGCAGCGAGAAGCAGCCGACGCTGCCCCAGGGGCGCCCGTTCAGCCAATCGGCAAAGTCCACCAGCAGCGGCGGCGCCTCGATGCCCGGCGGAAATGCGCCGCGAATGCTGTCGAGATCGATCGGGTAAGGGGTGTCGGACAAGGCTGAAAACTATCTGGTTGGTCGCGCCATTCTTGGTCTCCACCGTCCGGCGTCCGGTTCGAACCAATCTGCGTCCCTTGATCACAAACGCGCTAGAGGCTCAATGGTTTCTGCGCGGCATTCGATGAAATACAATCACAAGGTTGGTATCCGGGCTGGGCTGTGCACAATCGGCACGGCGTTGATCCTGCTTGCGCTTCCGGCCGCAGCACAATCCCCCTCACCGGCGCAGGCGCGGCAATGGTGCTTCGCCACCAGCAGGACCAGTGACGACCAGCGCCTTACCGGCTGCTCGGCGGTGCTGCAGGCCAATCCGTCTAACGCGCTGGCGCTGGCCAACCGCGGCGAAATATTCCGACGCAAGGGCGAAACAGAGCGGGCCCTGGCCGACCTCAACCGCGCCATCGATCTCGATTCGAAGGACGCCATCGCCTGGTACAATCGCGGCATCGTCCATGACGATCTCGGCGATCGCGACCATGCCATCGCCGACTATACGAGCGCGATCCGGCTCAGGCCCGATGATGCGCAGTACTTCAACAATCGCGGCAATTCCTACATCGGCAAGAACGACTACGAACATGCGATGGCCGACTATGATCGCGCCATCAGGCTCGATCCGAAATTCGCGCTCGCTTTTTTCAACCGCGGCACGGCCTATCGCGAGCACGGCGAGGCCGATCGCGCGCTCGCCGATTTCGACATGTCAATCAAGCTCGATCCCGCTTACGGTCCTGCCTATGGCAACCGCGCGCGCATCTTTCGCGACAAGGGCGATCGGACACGGGCGATGGCCGATTTTGCAAAATCGCTTGAGCTGATGCCGAACAACGACCGCGACGCCTTTGCGCGCGCGAACATGTATTTCGACGGCCACGATTATGCGCGGGCGCTGGAGGACTACGACCGCGCCATCAAGGCTAATGCGAGCTATGCCGGCGTGTTCAACGCCCGCTGCATGACCCGCGCGATCCTCGGCCGCCTGCAGGAGGCGCTGGCCGATTGCGAGCAGTCGCTGCGGATGCGCCCCGGCGATCCCTACACGCTCGACAGCCGCGCCCTCACCCAGCTCAAGCTCGGCAATCTCGACGCGGCGATTGCGGACTACGACACGGCACTGCGTGCAAAGCCTGAGCTCGACAGTGCGCTCTACGGTCGCGGCCTGGCGAAGCGTAGCAAGGGCGATGCCGAAGGTGCAGAGCGCGACATCGCGGCAGCGAAGGCGATCAATGCCGGCATCGCCGATAGCTTCGCGCGTTATGGCGTGCAGTGAAAAACTCAGGGATTGCCGATGCACGCCGGACGGGTGCTTCGCAAAACGACTGCTTGACAAGCCCTGCCATTCGGCTGTACGGACCCGCCCCATGATCAATTCTCGGACCCATCTGCGCCAAGCCATGCGTCGTCGCTCCCGCGACGATGACGGGTTGCGCCATGTCCGACGACGCCGCTGATCTCCTGACATCAGCTTAGTTTTCGAGAAGGCCGCACCCGCAAGGTGCGGCCTTTCTGCTTTTTGCGCCCCTTTTCCACCCGCCCCCAGAGGAGTTCGACATGACCACCGCCACCCATCCGTATGACGCGCTGATGGACATCACCGCACGGCCCAAGGCCGTGTTCGTCCGCGGTGCCGGCTCCTACCTCTGGGACGACAGCCGCAAGCGCTATCTCGATTTCGTGCAGGGCTGGGCCGTGAACTGCCTCGGCCATTCGCCGCCCGCGGTCGCCGACGCGCTCGCCGCGCAGGCCAAACGGCTGCTGACGCCGAGCCCGGCGTTCTACAACGAGCCAAGCCTGAAGCTTGCCGAGGCGCTGGTCGCAAACAGCGCGTTCGACCAGGTGTTTTTTGCGAACTCCGGCGCAGAGGCCAATGAGGGCGCGATCAAGCTCGCGCGCAAATATGGCAGCCTGTACAAAGGCGGCGCGTTCGAGATCATCAGCTTCGAGGGCGGCTTCCACGGCCGGACGCTGGCGACCATGTCGGCCTCGGGCAAGAAGGCGTTCGAGCCGCTGTTCGAGCCAAAAGTCGCCGGCTTCAAGAAGGCGAAGCTGAACGACATCGCCTCGGTCGAAAGGCTGATCAACGACAACACCGTCGCTGTGATGCTCGAGCCGATCCAGGGTGAATCCGGCGTGTGGCCTGCGACCGACCAGTTCCTGAAGCAGTTGCGCGCGCTGACCGAGGCGCACGGCCTGCTGCTCATGTTTGACGAGATCCAGACCGGCATGGGCCGGACCGGAAAGCTCTTCCACTACGAGCACACAGGCATTGCGCCCGACATCATGACGCTCGGCAAGGGCATCGGCGGCGGCGTGCCGCTCGCCGCCCTGCTTGCGACCGAACGCGCCTCCTGCTTCGAACACGGCGACCAGGGCGGCACGTTCAACGGCAACCCGGTCATGTGCGCGGTGGGCCTCGCCGTGCTCGAGGAGGTCAGCAAGCCGGAGTTCCTGAAAGCGGTCGCCGAGACCGGCCTGCTGCTCGAAAGCGAGCTGCAAAAGGTCTCGGCCCGGCACGGCCTCGGCGGCGTGCGGGGACGCGGGCTCCTGCTCGCGCTCGACCTCAAGCTGCCGATTGCGCCGGGCATCGTCGCGCAGGCGTTCGAGGCCGGCGTGCTCCTCAACGCGCCGCAGCTCGACACGCTGCGCTTCATGCCGGCGCTGAACGTCACGAAGGGAGAGATCGCCGAGATGATCGATTGTCTCGACCGGATTCTGACCAAGGCCGGCGCGGCAAGACGCGTCGCGTAAGAGGAGTCTCGTGCCCCGGACGCAGCGCAGCGCCCCTTCGGCGGTGCGCTGCAGAGCCGGGGCCCATCTCTCAACAGCGCTCGCCCCTGCCTTCTGGGTCCCGGCTCTGCGCAGCAGCGTAAGAACGCTGCAGCGCGTCCGGGACACGAGAGTGGATGACGACGGAAGACTCTACGGCTTCAAGATCGACGCGCCGGTCGTCTTGCGGCTTTCGAGATCGATATGCGCTTTCGCGGCGTCCTTGAGCGCGTAGGCGTGGTTGATCGGCACGTGCAGCTTGCCGTTGATGACGGCGGAAAACAGCGTGTCGGCGCCTTCCAGCAGCTCCTTGCGGGTGCCGACGTAGTCGTTGAGCTTCGGCCGCGTCGCAAACAGCGAGCCGTGGGTGTTGAGCTCGGCGATCGAGAACGGCGGCACGGGGCCTGACGCGTTACCGAAAGAAACAAACATTCCGCGCGGCTTGAGGCAAGACAGCGAGCCCGGGAAGGTCGCCTTGCCGACGCCGTCATAGACAACGTCGCAGCCCTCGTTGCGGCTGATCTGTTTGACGCGCGCGACGAAATCCTCCTCGTTGTAGAGGATGACGTGGTCGCAGCCATTAGCCTCGGCAAGCTCGGCCTTCTCGCGCGAGCCGACCGTGCCGATGACGTGGGCCCCGAGCGCCCTCGCCCATTGGCAGGCGAGCAAACCGATGCCGCCGGCCGCAGCATGGATCAGCACGCGGTGATGCGGCTCGACCTTGAAGGTCTTGTGCAGGAGATACCAGACGGTGAGCCCCTTCAGCATCAGCACGGCGCCCTGCTCGTGCGTGATGTGATCGGGCAGCTTGACCAGCTTCTCCCAGGGAATGTTGCGCTCGCCGGCATAGGCGCCGAGATTGTGGTAATAGGCGACGCGGTCGCCGGGATGGAAATTCGTCACACCCAGCCCGACCGCGACCACCTCGCCCGAGGCCTCGTTGCCGGCGATGAAGGGCAGCCCCGGCGCCTTGTAGAGGCCGGTGCGATAGTAGACGTCGATGAAGTTCAGCCCGACCGCATGCTGGCGGATGCGCACCTCGCCGGGTCCGGGCTCCGGCACGTCGATGCTCTCATAGACGAGGGCTTCGGGGCCTCCGACCTTGTGCACACGGACGGCTTTGGTCATCACCTGACCTCCTCTTCTCGCGGCTGAGCGAAAGCCATCGCGGCCGCCTTGTCAACTCGGCCCAGATTGGAACGACTACGCGGACGGCTTGCCGGTCTTCCTGCGATTGCGCTTGGCCAGCACGTTGAAGAACTCCACCGCCGCCGAGAACGCAATTGCGAAATAGATGTAGCCGCGCGGAATGTGGAATTGGAATCCGTCCGCGACCAGCGCGACGCCGATCAGCACCAGGAACGCCAGCGCCAGCATTTTCGTGGTTGGGTGCTCCGCGACGAATCGCGACACCGGCCCGGACGAAATGTACATGATCAGGCAGGCGATCACGACGGCCGCGATCATGATCTCGATGTCCTGCGCCATGCCGATCGCGGTGATGATCGAGTCCAGCGAGAACACGATGTCGATGACGATGATCTGGACGATCACCCAGAAAAAGGCGCTGCCGGCGGATTTCTGATCGCCCGCGCCGTCATCGGCCTCGACCTCGGCGTGGATCTCGTGCGTCGCCTTCGCGATCAGGAACAGGCCGCCGCCGACCAGGATGAGATCGCGCCAGGAAAAATCGTAGCCGGAAAATGAGAAGACCGGTGCGGTCAGGCCGATCAGCCAGACCAGCACGCTGAGCAGGATGATGCGGAAGACCAGCGCCAGCGCAAGCCCGATCTGGCGGGCACGGTGCGCCTGCGGCTCGGGGATGCGCGAGACGATCACCGACAGGAAGATGACGTTGTCGATGCCGAGCACGATCTCGAGCGAGGTCAGGGTCAGCAGCGCGGCCCAGGCCTCGGGGCTGGTGAGGAGATGCATCATGCCAAGGATCTTGCCAGGCGGATCAATGCGTCGCTGAAGCTGATCCAGAACGCGATGGCACAGAGCGCGACCGTCACGCCGGTGCCGGCGTGGAAATCCATCCTCAGCGCATAGAACGCGAGCAGCCCCCAGATCACGACCAGCGACATGGTCAGCCAGCGCAGCCGTACGACGCGGACCGGATGCAGCACATGGAACGGCACGAAGGTCAGCACGACCAGAGTCGCGACCAGCAGCGTGGACCACAGCGGCGGCCAATGCAGCAGGAACAGGTAGAACGCCGCCGCATTCCACAACGCGGGGAAGCCGCGAAAATGATTGTCGTCGGCCTTCATGCGCAGATCGGCGAAATAGAGTGCACTGGTGACGATGATGGCGACACCGAGCAGCGGCGCGGCAACCGGCAGCAGCAGGCCGCTCGCCACGATCGCATAGGCCGGCACGAACACGTAGGTGACGAAATCGACCACGAGGTCGAGCACATCGCCCGACCAGTTCGGCTGCACATCCTTGACGTTGAGCCGGCGTGCGATCGGACCGTCGATCGCATCGATGATCAGCGCGATACCCAGCCATCCAAACATCGCCGCCCAGTGCTCGCGCACGGCCTCCAGCATCGCCAGCAGCGCGATGGCCGCGCCGAAGGCGGTGAAGATGTGCACCGAGAAGGCCGCGGCGCGGATCGCCGGTCTCGGCTTCAGGGAATCTTCGTGGGTATCCATGGGCTTCTGCTATCAGAACGGGACCGGTTTGCACATAAGCCATTGCGGCGCCCGGTCGCACAATTCGCCATAAAATCAGTGAAATATAGGTGGGCTTGAATTTGCCGCGGGGCGTGTCCAATGTCGTTCCATGACAGACGCATCGACACTCTTTGACGCAGCCGTGATCGGCGGCGGACCGGCGGGACTTGGCGCGGCCATTGCGCTGGCCCAGGCGGGCGCGCGGACCGCGCTGGTGGCGCGGCGCCTGCCCTATGCCGACAACCGCACCACCGCGCTGCTGGGCGCCTCCGTCGATCTGCTGGAGAGCCTCGACGTCTGGCCGCGCTGCAAGGACAAGGCGGCAGCCCTTGAGGTCATGCGGCTCGTCGACGACACCGGCCGGCTGTTCCGCGCGCCGGAGGTGCGGTTCTCCTGTCACGAGATCGCGCTCGACGCCTTCGGCTACAACATCGACAACCGCTCGCTGATGCTGGCGCTGGAAGAACGCGTCGCCGAGCTGCCCAACATCGTCCGTTTCGACGACGAGGCCGAGAACGTCGTCATCGAGGCCGACGACGTCGCCATCCGCACGGCGTCCGGGCAATTCCTCTCGGCCCGGCTCGTGGTCGGCGCCGACGGCCGCCATTCGCTGTGCCGCGAGGCTGCCGGCATCGCGGTGACGCGGCGCGAGCTGACGCAGACCGCCCTGACCTTCAACGTCGGCCACGCGCGGCCCCATCGCAATGTCTCGACCGAGTTCCACACGCCGCATGGGCCTTGCGTGTTCGTGCCCCTGCCCGGCGACCGCTCCAGCATCGTCTGGGTCTCGGCGCCGGCGGAAGCCGAGCGGCTGCGTGGCCTAGGCGACGCGGAGCTGTCAGCCGCGGTCGAGAAGCAGTCGCATTCGATTTTGGGACGCATGAGCGTCGAGCCCGGACGCAACCTGTTCCCGCTCGCGATCGAACGTCCAAAGTCCTTCGGGCGCGACCGCATCGCGCTGGTCGGCGAAGCCGCCCATGTGGTGCCGCCCATTGGAGCCCAGGGCCTCAACCTTGGCCTGCGCGATGCCGCCGATATCGCGCGCCTCGCGGGAGAAGCTATCGCTGCCGGCGAGGATCCCGGCGCGGACGACGTGCTCAAGCGCTACGACCGGGCGCGGCGTCCCGACATCCTGAGCCGGACCTTTGCGATCGACATCGCCAACCGCTCTTTGCTCAATGATTTCCTGCCGCTCCAGCCGGTCCGCGCCGTCGGCATGCACCTGCTCGGCGCCATCGGCCCGCTCCGGCGCTTTGCGATGCGCGAGGGACTGACGCCGACCTGGCGGAAGTAGCCCAGAGCCGTATGAAATTGAACAGCGCCGCTACGAGCTCGGTGCAACCTCTCCCGCTTGCGGGGGAGGTCGGCGCGTAGCGCCGGGTGGGGCTTTCTCCTCGTGGGGACCATCTCCGCAAACTTCGGACAATCCCGACGCGGAGATACCCCCTCCCCAACCCTCCCCCGCAAGCGGGAGAGGGAGCGCACCTGTCGCGGAAAGGTCGCGAAGCCCAATCCCTATTCGGCGCCAAACGCCTCTACGGGAACGCCAGCCGGCCGGTCTGGAGCAACCACATCACGCTGGTCAGCGTGACCACGGATGCGAACGTCCCGAGCAGCACGGCGACGGAGGCGGATTCGATCCAGGCCTCGTTCTGCCGGGCAATCACGAACACGTTCAGCGCCGGCGGCAGCGAGGCCATCAGCACCGCGGTCGCGGCCCAGGGCTGCGCGAACGGACCGAACGCCAGCATCAGGCCGAACGCCGCGAGCGGATGGATCAGGAGTTTGACTGCGATCACGCCCGGCACTTCCCAGGGCACGCGATCGAACGGGCGAAGCGCCACGGTGACGCCGAGCACGAACAGCGCGGTCGGCGCGGCTGCGTTCTGGAGAAAGGTGATGGTGCGGTCGAGCGCGACCGGCAACTCGATATGGAGCGCCGCCACCGCCGCGCCAAAGCAGGCCGACATGATCAGCGGGTTGAGCACGATCTGCTTCAGCACGACGCCGAAAGCATGCACGATCGAGGGATGGTCGCGGTCGGACAGCTCGATCAGCAGCGGCACGATCGTGAACAGGAAGATGCTGTCGCAGCAGAAGATCAGCGCGGTCGGCGCCGACGCCTTGGTCCCGAGCACGGCAAGCGCCAGCCCCGGCCCCATGTAGCCGATATTGCCGTAGCCGCCGGAGAGCCCGGCGAGCGTCGCCTCGCGCAGCGTCAGCCGTCCCAAAACCTTGCCGACGACCAGCGCCAGGGTGAACGCTGCAACCGTCGACAGCGTGGTCGCGACCAGGAACGGCGGGTTGTTCAATTCCGCAAACGGCGTCTTCGACATGATCGCAAACAGCAGTGCCGGCAGCGACACGTAGAGCAGGAAGAAGTTCATCCAGGCGAGGCCTGATTCCGGCAGGGATTTGACCTTGCCGCACGCAAATCCCACGAAGATCAAGCCGAAATAAGGTAGCGCCAGATTGAGGATATCGACCATTGATGAAGCGTTTTCTGAAGACTTGGGGGCTATCCGCCCCTTACGGGAAGGTTAATTCCAGATGAGGGCACTAGCATCGGCCACAATCCTGGTCTATCGACGGGAGATGATTAAAGCGCGGACCGCCAAATTCCAGATCGGACAGGTCGTACGCCACCGGATCTTCTCGTTCCGGGGCGTGATCTTCGACATCGATCCGGAATTCAACAACACCGAGGAGTGGTGGCTGTCGATCCCCGAAGAGGTGCGGCCCCACAAGGATCAGCCGTTCTACCACCTGCTCGCGGAGAACGCTGAGTCCGAGTACGTCGCCTACGTGTCCGAGCAGAACCTCTTGCCCGACGAATCCGGCGAGCCGATCCGGCATTCCCAGGTCGCCGAGATCTTCATCAAGGACAAGACCGGCGGCTACCGCCCGCGCAACCCGTCGTTGAACTAGGCGCGTTTTCTTCACGCGAACCGGCATCCGCGTCGCTCGAAGACGCTCTAAGGTTTTTCCGCCCGCAGGCCGCCAACAAAAAAGGCGCTCGAACTGAGCGCCTTTTTCATGTTTGGACTCTTGGTCCCGATTACTTCTGACCAGCCGGAGATGCGGCGGGAGGTGTACCCTGCTGCTCGAGCTTCTTGCGCTGCTCGTCAGCCTTCTTCTGAAGCTCTTCCTGAAGCTTCTTCTGGTTTTCCTCGAACACCTTCGGATCGGTCGGCGGACCGTCATAGGCCTTCTGGAATTCGCCGGCGAGCGGAAGCGGCAGGGTCAGCGGCGCGCCGTTGGCGTTGATCGCCTGCACTACGAGGTTCTGGCCCTTCTTCATGCTGGCGATGAACTCGGGCGTTGCTTCATAGTCGGACATGCAGCCGTTCTGGAAGCAGATCACGTATGGGCTCTGCAGCGGCGCGTTGTTGTCGACGATGATGCGGGTGCCGTGCACGAGCTGCATGCCGAGCGGCAGCGTCACGCGCAGGATTTTCTTCGGCTCGCCTTCGGGCTCGATGATCACGGCCGCGATGACAGGCACGCCGGTCTCGATGCGGCCGTCCTTGCCGGTGAAGCAGACCTGCTTGGCATTGGCGTCCTGGCCCTTGAGGCAGAACTTGGTCCAGGGGGCGTAGATCAGCTGGATCTGCTGATCGGCAGGCGGCTGGCCGGCCGGCTGGGCCGGGGCGCCCTGAGCCGGGGCCTGCTGGGCCTGGGGAGCCGGTGCGGGCGCCGCAGCCGGCGCCTTGGGCGCAGCCTTGGGAGCAGCTTTCGGGGCCGCCTTCGGCGCGGCGGGCGCACCCGGAGCCGGCGCGGGGGTCTGGGCTTCGGCGGCAAACGGAACGGCCAACGCCGTCGCCGTCAACAGGGCGAGAAGTCGCCCGCGCGGCCGGACGGACGCGGCCAAATAACGGAAATTCATTGCAGAAAACCCTTTCTGAACGGGAAGCGCCCGAACCGCTCCGAAACGCCGAACCAAGCCGCTTGGGCGCGGCTCTCTCCCCGTCAATTGAGGCAGATAAGTGACGGGCTCGGCGCTCTTGCGCGATTGCGTGCCTTCTTAACGTGGCCGACGAAAAGATCAATGCCGACAGGCGTCTTTGGCCACGCCTTGAACCACTCCTTGGGCGGCGCCCAGTGAAATTTCCTGTGATAGGATTCAAGGCTCGCCGGTCCTCGAATCACCGTGAGCCGATGTTCATGTTCCAGTGCCTCCTCGAGGGCCCCGGTATCCGCCTTTGCGTCCTCGCCTTTACGCTTGCGATGGGGCTGCCCGCTGGCCGCGCGCGGGCCGAGCAGGCCCATGCCATCGCCATGCACGGCAAGCCGGCGATGCCGGCCGATTTCACCCACATGCCCTACACCAACGCCGATGCCCGCAAGGGCGGCCGGCTGACCTGGGGCATTCTCGGCACCTTCGACAGCCTCAATCCTTTCATCGTGAAGGGATTGGCGGTGCAGCCGGTCCGCAACTACGTCGTCGAGAGCCTGCTTGCGCGTGGCCAGGACGAGCCGTTCACGCTCTACGGCTTGCTCGCCAGGACGGTCGAGACCGACGACGAGCGGAGCTATGTCACGTTTCGCCTCGATCCTCGCACCCGCTTCTCCGACGGCAAGCAGGTCACGGCCGAGGACGTGCTGTTCTCCTGGCAGCTGCTGCGCGATCACGGCCGCCCCAACCACCGGCAATATTACGCCAAGGTCGCCAAAGCCGAGGCGCCCGATCCCCTCACCGTCCGCTTCGACCTCACCGGGGCCAACGACCGAGAGCTGCCGCTGATCCTCGGCCTGATGCCGATCCTGCCGAAGCATGCCGTCGACGTCGCGACTTTCGAGGAGACGTCGTTGACGGGCCCGATCGCCTCGGGTCCCTATCGCGTCACAGCGGTGAAGCCCGGCGCAAGCGTTACGCTGACGCGCAATCCCGATTATTGGGGCCGCGATTTGCCGATCAATCGCGGGCTCTACAATTTCGACGAAATCAGGCTCGACTATTTTCGCGAGGCCAACGGCAAGTTCGAAGCGTTCAAGCGCGGCCTCTACGATTTCCGCGTCGAGCACGAGCCGCTGCGCTGGCACGACGGTTACGATTTTCCCGCGGCGAGGAGTGGCGAGGTGATCCGCGACACCGTCAAGCCCGGCGTGCCGCAGCCGTCCGAATTCCTGGTCTTCAACACAAGACGGCCGATCTTCGCCGACATCCGCGTGCGCCAGGCCCTGACGCTGCTGTTCGACTTCGAGCTGGTCAACCGCAACTATTTCTTCTCGCTCTATTCGCGCGTCGCCGGCTATTTCGCCGGCTCGGACCTGTCGGCCTATGGCCGCCCGGCGGATGCGCGCGAGCGCGAGCTGCTCAAGCCGTTCGCCGCGCAAATTCCGCCCGACATCATGGACGGCAGCTATCGCCTGCCTGTGACGGACGGTTCGGGGCGCGACCGGACCACGCTGCGCGCGGCGCTGAAGCTGCTGTCGGAGGCCGGCTATGATCTGGACGGCACCGTACTGCGCAACCGCGTGACAAAAGCCCCCTTCACCTTCGAGATGCTGGTGACGACCCGCGACCAGGAGCGCATCGCGCTCGCCTTCCAGCGCGACCTCAAGCGCGCCGGCATCGAACCGAGCGTGCGCGCGGTCGATCCCGTCCAGTTCGACCAGCGCCGCCTCGCCTATGAGTTCGACATGATTCAGAATCGCTGGGACCAGTCGCTGTCGCCCGGCAACGAGCAGTATTTCTATTGGGGCAGCGCCGCCGCCGACAATCCGGGCACCCGCAACTACATGGGCGCCAGGGATCCGGCGGTGGACGCCATGATCGGCGCCCTGCTGGAGGCCCGTGATCATACGGCCTTCGTCTCGGCGGTGCGGGCGCTCGACCGCGCTTTGATCGCCGGCTGCTACACAATCCCCCTGTTTAACGTATCCGAGCAATGGATCGCGCGCTGGAATCGGATAGAACGGCCTGAGGCTACCGCGCTGTCCGGCTATCTGCCGGAGACCTGGTGGTCGAGGGGTGAGCCCTGAGGGCCAGTCAAGCGAAGTGACGCCGTGAACCAGCCAGCCATATCGCCGACGCTCGACACGCTGTTCCAGCGCACGCTGATGCGGCAGCCGCATGCGCCCGCCCTGCTCGACCCCCTCAACAAGGCGCGCGTGACCGGGCACCAGCCGCGGCGGCTGAGCTATGCCGAGGCCGATACCGCCATCGAGGCGCTGTCGGCCTATTTCGTCGAATCGGGCCTGCCGGCCAATTCGGTCATCGCGATCCAGCTGCCCAACACGGTTGAGTTCGTGCTGACCGTGCTTGCGGCCCATCGCGCCGGCCTCGTCGTCGCCGTGCTGCCGCTGCTGTGGCGCCATGCGGAACTGACCGCCGCGCTCAACCGCACCGCGGCGCGCGCCATCGTCACCATGAGCAGGGTCGACGGCGTCAACTATGCCGACCTCGCGATGCATGCCGCCGCCGAAGCTTTTTCGATCCGCCATGTCTGCGGCTTCGGCACCGACCTGCCCGAAGGCATGGCCGCGCTCGACGACGTGCTGGCCCGCCCGCCCGGCACCACGCGCGCCGTGATCCAGGACGGCCGCAAGGCGGCGATGATCTCCTTCGACGTCACGGCGGAGGGTTTTCGTCCGGTGCCGCGGCCGCATTTCAGCCTGATCGCCGGCGGGCTCGCGATGTCGCTCGAAGCCGACATCAGGCAGGGCGCAACGGTGATGACGGCGTTCACGCCGATGTCGTTCGCGGGGCTCGCCTCCTCGCTCGCGGTGTGGCTGCTCTCGGGCGGCACGCTGGCGCTGCATCATCCCTATGAGAACGACGTGCTGGAGCAGCAGATCAACGAGCATGAATGCGAGGTGCTGATCGCGCCCGCGCAGCTCGCGCTGCGGCTCGGCGATTCCGACCTCGCGGCACGGATGCCGAGCTTGCGCAACGTCGTCGGCCTGTGGCGTGCGCCCGAGCAGGTGGCGGCGAGCGAGGCCTGGATCGCGCCGCATGCGCCGCTGACCGACGTCTACCTGTTCGGCGAGGCCGGCCTGTTCGGCGCCCGCCGCGGCGAGGACGGCATGCCGGTGCCCGTCATGCCCGGGCCGCACGGCGCCCCGCGCGAACAGTCCGGCTCCTCGATCGCCGGCGATATCCTGCTGACGCCGAAGGGCACGCTCGGCCTGCGTGGACCGATGGTACCGATCGCGGCCTACGCGCCGCCGCAGCCGGTCGGCGACACGCTGATCGCGCAGCCGCCGCGCGACTATGTCGACACCGGCTATGCGGCGCGGCTCGACCGCCCGAGCGGCGCGCTCTGCATCACTGCGCCACCCTCTGGCATCATGGCCGTCGGCGGCTACCGCTTCCTCTCCAACGACCTCCAGGAATGGGCGCGCCGGCTCGGCCAGGGGGCCCTGCTCACCGCACTGCCCGACCGGCTCTCCGGTCACCGGCTCGCGGGCCGGGCCCAGGACAATGCCCGCGCCCGCGAGGCGCTCAATGAGCTCGGGCTTAACCCCCTGATGGTCGAGGCTTTTCGCGACCGCTCCGGGCCGGCTTGAGTGCACTTTCGACCCATCCATTGACGCTGCATTAAGGCGACCGGACTAGATTGCGCGGCATCTGTTGCGTGATCAGAGTTTCCGAATGTCCCAGGCGGGCCCGATCCTGTTTGTGTCCAATGCCGAGCGCCCCGCCTTCATTGCGGCGCTGGATGAGGCCCGTCTGTTTCCCGTGGTCGACACCGATTGGGCCAACGCGGCGCGCGCGGTCGAGCAAGTGCAGCCGGCCGCGGTTCTCGCCGCGATGAACAGTGGACATGAGCCGCATCTGGCGCTGCTCGCCAGGAAGATCGCCGAACAATCACCTTACCTGCCCTTCGTGGCGCTGGACGCGGCGGGGATGCTGCCCCACAACGCCCTGCCCTTCGCCTCGCGCGGCGGCAATTCCGATCGCCTGATCGCGCGGCTCCGCGCCGCGCTGCGCGTCCGCACCCTTCATGCGACCGTGCTGCGACGGCTGCCGGAGGCGAAAGTCGCGCTGCCCGAGAGCGATCCCGCACGCGATGCCACCGTGCTCCTGATCGGCCGCGGCGCAGCCTATCCCGCGCTCTCCGTCGCGCTCGGCGAACGCGTCGGCGTCGTCGGCGCGCTCTCGATCGAAGCCGCCGCAAAGCATCTCAACACCCGCGACCTCGACGGCGTCGTGCTCGCCGAAGGTTTTACCCCGCGCGTCACCGATGCCTTCCTCACGGTGCTCGCCGAGGACACCCGTTTTCGCACGCTCCCCGTGATTGTCACCGCGCACCAGCTCACGCAGAGTTACGATTTGCCCAATCTCGAGCTGCTCCCGGGCGAGCCGGCGAGGGTCGCCGCCAACGCGCTGCCGCTGATCCGCCAGCACGCGATGGAATCCCAGCTGAGCCGCACGCTGCGCTCGATCGATGCCGGCGGCTGGCTCGATCCGCGCAGCGGCCTGCTCACCACGGAAGCCTTTGCCCGCGATTTTGCCAAAGCGGTCGAGCAGGCGCTGGCCCGCGGCGGCGGCCTGTCGGTGGCGCGCTTCGCCTTCGATCCCAACAATCCCCGCGCCCAGCTCGATGCTGCGCGTATTTTGAGCCGCCTGATGCGGCAGATGGATTTTGGCGCCGCGCAAAAGGACGGCTCGGTGATCGTCGTGTTCGCCGAGACCGATTTCCGCACGGCGCACATGATCGCCCGCCGCCTCTCCGCGGTGATGCGGCACACCTCGAACGGCAAACACGAGATGCGCAGCGATCCCGTGGTCAGCGTGGACTCGCTGTCGCCGTCGGACACGGCACGGTCGCTGCTGGCGCGGCTGTCGGCTGACGCGTCAAGGGCGGCGTCGTAGTTTTCGTCGCACCTGATTTTGCGGATCGCCCCTGGTGGGACATCGGTTCCCCCTGTCCGACAAAATCTGAAAAACAACCCCATGCAAAGTAGCCGTCAATCACCCGAGGGAGAATTTGCGGATTTTACGAATCCAATTGACGCGTCGGGCAAAACACCAGTATAGTGGCATCATTGAAACAGGTCAGTCGGCCCGCGCGGAGGAATCCGCCGCGGGCTTTTTCATTTTGCACAGGAGAAAGTTTTCATGCCGACGATTGAGAAAAAGCCTCTACCGCCGATCGGCTCCGGGTCTGTCACGATCAATCCATCAGACAAGGAGGACATTACAAGCCGCGCGCGCGACGTCATAGATCATTACATGTCTGGCAAAGGCTCGTGGTGGAACGAAGGACCGCGCAAATCCGCCCAGCAGACCGTCGATGACCTGAAGAGATTCAAGGATAGCGTTCTCACATCCGAGCAATATATCGACGATCCCGGCTCAGTCCTGACTTCTGTGAAGGAGATGATTGACGCCGCGATCGAACAGGCCGGTCAGGCAATCCCAAATCTGGAGAATAACGGCCCTGGTGAAATCCGTCCCGGCGATCCGAGGGAATTCGATCAACCGCGGCATTCCGCCAATCCTCGCTCCACCAACAAATGGCAGAGCGGAGATACTTGCAGCGCCGACCAACCAAGGCCTGCGCGCGCACACTGGTACAATTCAGTTGAGCCGGCCTCCCGTCTCACTGGAGATCCCTGCAGCGCCCAATGCCGATGACCGCGACATCCGAATTCTCCGTCGCATCGTCAGGGACTGAGATTTGTTGACCGGCAGGCCGCCGCGCCGAGCGTACATGGCACCAAATCTCGGGATGTTCTTGATATGTTCAGGTCGATCGGTTATAATCTTGACGAGAGGCTAGCGCGGGACGGTCGGGGCGGCACTTATGTTTCGGTCGACGATAAGGCTGGTTCAGCTCGCAGCGACTGTCATGGCTGCGTTCCTGTCGATGGCGTCTCCCGCGTACGCCAAGGACTACACGCTGGATTATGGCGTTGAAACATCGACCGACGGCGATGTTGGTTCGACCTCCTGCCCGTATGGCGTGTGCCGTGTCGGGATCAAGAAACTGAACATCACGCTCATCATCTTCCGGTACCGTGATGACCCCCGCCACGCGCGCGTCGAAATCGAAGGAAAGCCCGGCTGCTGTTTCTTCGAGCTTGGTGCACAATCACAGCGGATTGTGCTCGACGATAACCCACCACCAAGCCTTCGCTTTTTTACCGGCGCCGCGGCGCGGGGACTCCTGCTTTTCCAGAATGAGCCGGCTGGGATCCTCGATCTAAGATTCCACCTCGACTGATCAGACGGGCTGATACGGTTGGACGCTGCAAGTCCGCAGTTCGTGGATGCGTCACGCCGGCGGCGTAGTCAAAATCTCGCTAAGACAAGGGCAGGCAAAGGCGCGCGGCGCCGTGCCCACCACTTTCAAAACGACGAGACGCCTGGGCACACTCCGCTCTGCCCACCCTGCGATAGCGCGCGTCAGCCGCTAGCCTTCGTCCCTGATTGCACACTGGTCGCCAGAGCGGGAACGGGCGCGGCCAGGAGAAAGCCGACGGAGTCGTTCAGCAGCTCATAGGCGCGGTCGACAATGTCGTCCAGGGACATGGTCTTGGCGAACATGCGCTGCGCCTCGGCCAGCAACTGGTCACGGGTCGGCATGCTGGCCAGACCCAGATCTGCACGGTGCTGCAACAGGTGGATGGCGTCCCGCACTGACAATTCGGTCTCGTGGATCGACGTCCTGATCGCCGACGCGATGTGCTCCGGATTGAAGCGGGCCGCGAGCTGCTCGGCCGCCTGCTTGACAACGCGCGATCCCAACCGGTGCTCGTTGCGCAAAACCTGCTTCGGCGGCATCTTGAGATCCCGGACAATTCCGAGCCAGGACAAGACCACCAGGACATAGTAGGTCAGATCGATCTCGTACCAGTAGAAGCCCTGCCGCGCGCTGGCCTGATAGGCGTGGTGATTGTTGTGCCACCCCTCGCCCATCGTGAAGAAAGCCAGCAGCCAGTTGTTGCGGGAATCGTCACCGGTCACATACCGCCTGCGTCCGTGCACATGCGCGAGCGAGTTGATGCAGAACGTGGCGTGATACACCAGCACCGTGCTCCAGAGGAAGCCGACCACCAGTCCCGACCACCCGGCGACGAGGAAGCAGACGCCCGCGAGCACGAATGCCGGCAGCAGCTCCAGCCTGTGCAGCCACATCAACTCCGGATAGGCCGCCAGATCCGATACTTTGACGAGATCAGTTGCATCGTGCTGCCGGTAGAAGATCCAGCCGAGATGACTGTAGACGAAGCCCTTGTGCCGGGGCGAATGCACATCATGCGCCGTATCGGAATGAAGATGATGATGACGATGCTTGGCAGCCCACCAGAGCACGCTTTTCTGGGCGCTGCTCTGGGCCAGGAAGGCCAGGATGAACTGAAACACCCGGCTGGTCGCGTAAGCCCGATGCGAGAAGTAGCGATGATATCCGGCCGTGATCGCAAACATGCGCAACCAGTACAGAACCACGCAGATGGTAACGGCCTGCCATGAGATGCCCGACCAGATCGCCGCGACGCATCCGGCGTGGACCAATATGAACGGCAGGACCTGCGGATACATGACGTCGTCGTGTTCGTCGTCGTGGCCCTGGCCTGAATCGATATTGATAGACACGCTTGCGACCTCAGCTGTCGGCGGGCCACCCCGCAATTGGTGTAAAAAAACCCGCGACCGGTAAACCAGACGCGGGTCGAAACAACCAGAAGCTCTGCCAGTACATCCGTGGTCAAAGCTACATAGTGCTGACTGCGGCAGCCTATTCGGCGCGCAGATTATCGGCCGCAGACTTGCCGGTCCGGCGGTCCGCGACGATTTCGAAGGAAACCTTCTGCCCCTCGTTGAGGGTGCTCAAGCCGGCGCGTTCGACGGCGCTGATATGAACGAAAACATCCTGGCTTCCCTGGTCCGGCTGAATGAAGCCGAAACCCTTTTGGCTGTTAAACCACTTCACAGTTCCCGTAGTCATAGGGTCGTCCCTTTAGAAAGATATGGCTTTAGAACTGCACCCAAGAGAGCGCAGTCGGAGAATTCGAGATCTGGAGGGAGGGTCGTCAGTCAGGCACGCTATAAGCGGCGAGGCCAAGTCGTTCGGCCGAAACTCGATCTGTCCTATATGCCTGCTGTTCGGTCATTCCGCAAGTGGCCATATGTCGCTGTTTTCAGACCCGAATACCGTTTCGATGCCTTGCGAGGCCCGAATTCCGACTCTGCGGCGCAGGATTTCGCGCTTGCGCCACGTCTGGATCGGATGGCCCGGTTAAGCCGCCTTTTTGCTTTCGGCAAGCTGTGCCAGTTGCCGCATGATCTCGGTGGTCCCGGCGAGACGCTCTTCCGGCGTCTCCCAGTCCTGTAAAAATACCACCTTCATGTCGGGCCGCACCTTGGCAGCCTGGCCATGGCTCTTGATGAACGACACCAGCCGCTCGGGATGAGCGAACGAATTGTCGCGGAAGGCAATGACGGCGCCCTTCGGGCCGGCGTCGATCTTCCCGACATTGGCCCGGCGGCAGAACGCCTTGATGGCGGCAACCTTGAAGAGATAGCGCACCTCGTCCGGCAGCACGCCGAAACGGTCGCGCATCTCCGCGCCAAAATTCTCGATCTCCTCCTCGGTGTCGAGATCGGCAAGACGCCGGTACAGCGACAGCCGTACCGAGAGATCGCCGACATAATCTTCCGGAATGAGCACGGGCATGCCGATCGTGATCGACGGCGACCAGCGATCCGCGGCGGGCTCGGAGACGCCGGCCTTGAGATTGACGATCGCCTCCTCCAGCATCGACTGGTAGAGCTCGAAGCCGACTTCCTTGATGTGACCGGACTGCTCCTCGCCGAGCAGATTGCCGGCGCCGCGGATATCAAGATCGTGCGAGGCGAGCTGGAAGCCGGCGCCCAGCGTCTCCAGCGATTGCAGCACAGTGAGGCGGCGCTCGGCCTGCGCCGTGATCTTCTGCTGCGCCGGCAGCGTGAACAGCGCATAGGCGCGCAGCTTGGAACGGCCGACGCGGCCGCGGAGCTGATAGAGCTGGGCCAGGCCGAACATGTCGGCGCGGTGCACGATCAGGGTGTTGGCGTTGGGAATGTCGAGGCCGGATTCCACAATTGTGGTCGACAGCAGGATGTCGAACTTGCCGTCGTAGAACGCGGTCATGATGTCCTCGATCACCGCGGGCGGCATCTGCCCGTGCGCGACCGCGACCTTCATCTCCGGCACGTTCTTGTCGAGGAAATCCTTGACCTCGGCAAGATCGTCGATGCGCGGCACCACGTAGAACGCCTGGCCGCCGCGATAGCGCTCGCGCAGGAGCGCCTCGCGGATCATCAGCGGATCATGCGGGGCGACGAAGGTGCGGACCGCGAGGCGATCGACCGGGGGCGAGGCGATGATCGAGAGCTCGCGGACACCTGTCAGCGCCAACTGAAGCGTGCGCGGGATCGGCGTTGCCGATAGCGTCAGCACGTGCACTTCCGAACGCAGCGCCTTCAGCCGCTCCTTGTGGGTGACGCCAAAATGCTGCTCCTCGTCGACGATGACGAGGCCGAGATCGCGGAATTTGATCGCCTTGCCGAGCAGCGCGTGGGTGCCGACGACGATGTCGACCGAGCCGTCGGAGATGCCTTTCTTGACCTCGTTGAGTTGCTTGGTCGGGACCAGGCGCGAGGCCTGCGCCACGTTCACCGGAAAGCCTTTGAAGCGCTCGGTGAAGGTCCTGTAATGCTGCCTGGCCAGCAGCGTGGTCGGCACCACGACCGCGACCTGCTTGCCTTCGAGCGCGACGGCAAAAGCCGCGCGCAACGCCACTTCAGTTTTGCCAAAGCCGACGTCGCCGCAGATCAGCCGGTCCATCGGACGGCCGAGTTCGAGGTCCTTCAGCGTGGATTCGATGGCGCCGAGCTGGTCCTCGGTCTCGTCATAGGGGAAGCGCGCGCAGAACTCGTCGTAGAGGCCCTGCTGCACCGGCAGTTTTGGCGCCTCGTGCAGATGGCGCGCGGCGGCGATCTTGATCAGCTCGCCCGCGATCTCGCGGATGCGGTTCTTGAGTTTTGCCTTGCGCGTCTGCCAGCCAGAACCGCCGAGACGATCGAGCTCGACCGTGGTCTGGTCGGAGCCGTAACGCGACAGTAGCTCGATGTTCTCGACCGGCAGGAACAGTTTTGCGTCGGCGGCATAATGCAGTTCGAGGCAGTCATGCGGCGCGCCGGCAACGTCGAGCGTTTGCAAGCCGATAAAGCGGCCGATGCCGTGGTCGGCATGGACGACGATGTCGCCCGCGGTGAGGCTCGTCACCTCCGAGATAAAATTGTCGAGCTTGCGGCTCGCCTTGCGCGGCCGCACCAGGCGGTCGCCCAAAATATCCTGCTCGCTGATCAGCGCGATCTCGTCGGTCTCGAAACCACTTTCGAGGCCGAGCACGGCGAGCATGGTCTCGTTGCGCGGGGTCGCCTGCACCGTCCGCCAGGCGTTGACGCTGGTGGTGTGGGTCAGCTTGTGGTCGCGCAGCATCGAAATCATGCGGTCGCGCGAGCCTTCGGTCCACAGCGCGATCACGACCTTCTTGCGCTGGGCATGCAGCGCCATGACGTGGCTGACCACGGCCTCGAACACGTTGACGGTGGTATCGTTGCGCTCCGGCGCGAAGTCGCGGCCCTTGCGGGCGCCGGCATCGACGACCGTGGTGCCATCCGTTGGCACGGAGAACGGCGTCAGCCGCGCCAGCGGGATATCACTGACGCGCTTGCCCCACTCGTCCTCGGTCAGATAGAGCCTGTCAGGCGGCAACGGCTTGTAGATCGCGCCGCCGCCGGGATGCTCCATCGCATCGCGGCGAGCCTCGTAGTAGTCCTGGATCTGCTTGAAGCGCTCGCGGACGGCGTCCTCGGCCTGCGGCTCGATCGCCACGGCTGCCCCTTGCAGATAATCGAACAGCGTGTCCATGCGGTCCTGGAACAGCGGCAGCCAATGCTCCATGCCGGGATGGCGGCGGCCCTCGCTGACGGCCTCGTACAGCGCATCGTCACGCTCGGGCGCGCCGAACTCGGCGACATAGCCCATGCGGAAGCGGCGAATGGTGTCGGTGACGAGCTGGAATTCCGAGACCGGAACGAGATTGAGCGCGCGCATGTCGAGCAGCGTGCGCTGGGTCTCGGCATCGAAGGTGCGGATCGATTCCAGGCTGTCGCCGAAGAAGTCGAAGCGGACGGGTTGCTCGAGGCCGGCTGGAAACAGGTCGAGAATGCCGCCGCGCACTGCATATTCGCCGGGCTCGCGCACGGTCGAGGAGCGGTTGTAGCCGTTGTGCTCGAGCCAGGCGACGATGGTGTCCATCGGCACGACATTGCCGGGCGCGACCGACAGCGCCTGCGCGGCGACGAGCTCGCGCGCGGGCACGCGCTGCACGACAGCGTTCACCGTGGTGAGCACGATCAGCGGCTTGTCGCTGCCGGTGAGCGAGGCCAGCCGTGCCAGCGTGGTCAGGCGTTGCGCCAAAATGCCGCCATGCGGCGAGACGCGGTCATAGGGCTGACAGTCCCAGGCCGGAAACGTCAGCACCGGCAGATCGGGCGCGAAGAACTGCAGCGCGCGTTCGAGCTGCTGCATCCGCGCGCCGTCGCGGCAGACCACCGCAAGGCTGACGGCCGGCTTCTTCGGCCGCGCCGCAAGGGCGCGCGCCAGATCAGAGACGACGAGGCCTTCGGCGCCCTCGGCGACGTTGGCAAGCGTCACCGCGCGGCCGGGCGTGAGCAGCTCGGCCGGCGACTTCAAACCCGGTTTCATAAATTGCCGTCCGTAATCGGGAACGCCTTGATGCGGTCAAACAGTGCGCCAGTGACATCAGGTGGCAGCACCTTGTCACCGGTGATGGCGGCATAGAGGTCGGGATCGGACTCTTCGAGCAGGGTCTCGAGCTCGGTCAGCTCGTCATCCGACAGATTGGCGATCTCTGCATCCGCGAAGCGGCCGAGGATCAAATCCATCTCGCGCGTGCCGCGGTGCCAGCAGCGGAACAGAAGCCGCTTGCGGCGGTCGTCCAGCCCGTTGCTCGATCGTGTCGTTCCCGTCATGTCTCAGATCCAGTCAAACGCCGAAAGCCCGGACGTGCCGGGCGGGGGTGATATAGCCACTCGGACCGCTTGTGTCAGCCCTCGATTTCTCATGGCCGGCCACCACCGACACGAAAAAAGACGTGGATGCCCGGCAGAAAGCCGGGCATGACGGGCCGAAACGATCCTAGATTCGCCCGATGCGCCCGAGCCTCCTCAATCCGCTGTTTGCTCCCGTGACCAGCCTGCCCGGCGTCGGTCCGAAGCAGGACAAGCTGCTACAGTATTTGCTCAGTCGCAACGAGACGCCGCGGCTGGTCGATCTGTTGCTGCACCTGCCGAGCCAAGTGATCGACCGCCGGGCACGGCCGAAGATTCGCGACGCCGCGCAGGGAACCATGGTGACGCTGGAGGTCACCGTCGATCGTCACCGCCCGCCGCCGCCGCGCAACTCACGCGCCCCGTATCTGGTCTATGCCAGCGACGATACCGGCGATGTCGTGCTGACCTTCTTCCGCGCAAAACCCGGCTATGTCGAAAAGCTGCTGCCTGTCGGCGAGAAGCGCTACGTCTCCGGCACGCTGCAGATGTATGACGGCATCCCGCAGATCGTGCACCCCGACCGCGTGCTCGACGAGGAGGCGATCTCGAAACTCTCAGGGATAGACCCCGTCTATCCCCTGACCGAGGGCCTGGCGCTCGGCTCGCTCCGCCGCGCGGTTTCGCAGGCACTCCTGAAGCTGCCGGCGTTGCCGGAATGGATCAGCCCGGAGGTGATGCGCCGTTGCAGCTTCCCGCCGATCTCGGAAGCGCTCAATCGCGTGCACCTGCCGGTAGAGCTGACTGACATTCTGCCCGAAAAGCCGTTCTGGTCGCGCCTTGCCTTTGATGAGCTTCTGGCCGGCCAGCTCGCACTTGCCCTGATCCGCGCGCAGCTACGCCGTCCGGCCGGCGTGCGAAACGCCGGCGACGGCCATCTCCGCAACAAGATCATCGACGCCCTGCCCTACGCGCTGACGTCATCCCAGCGCGACGCCACCGCGGCGATCGCCAACGATCTGCAGCAACCTGTACGCATGCTGCGCCTGCTTCAGGGCGATGTCGGTTCCGGCAAGACGGTGGTGGCGTTGCTCGCTGCCGCCGCGGTCGCCGAAGTCGGCAAGCAGGCCGCGTTGATGGCGCCCACGGAAATCCTGGCGCGCCAGCACATCAAGACCATCGCACCGCTCGCGGAGCGCGCGGGACTACGGGTGGCGATCCTCACCGGTCGGGAAAAGGGCAAGGAGCGGCGCGAGTTGCTGGCGCAACTCGAAGCCGGCGAGATCAATCTCCTCGTCGGCACCCACGCGCTGATCCAGGACGATGTGATCTTTAGCGATCTAGCCCTCGCCATCGTCGACGAGCAACACCGCTTTGGCGTGCGCGAACGCCTGGCGCTGACGTCCAAGGGCGAAGCCGTTGACGTGCTGGTGCTGAGCGCAACCCCGATCCCGCGCACGCTGGTGCTGACCTATTTCGGCGACATGGACATCAGCGAACTTCGCGAGAAGCCCGCCGGACGCCAGCCGATCGAAACCCGCACCATCTCGATGAGCCGGCTCGGAGAGGTCACTGACAGCATCGGCCGCGCCCTGGAGGCAGGCAAGCTGGTTTACTGGATCTGCCCGCTGGTCGAGGAATCCGAGGCAGAGGGCACCGAGCATCTCACCAACGCGACCAAACGTTTCGAGAGCCTGCAAAAGCGCTTCGGCGACCGCGTCGGCCTCGTTCACGGCCAGATGAAGGGCACCGAGAAGGACCGCGTGATGGGCCAGTTCGCCGCCCACGAGATCGGACTGCTGGTCGCGACCACCGTGGTCGAGGTCGGTGTCGACGTGCCCGCCGCGACCATCATGGTGATCGAGAACGCCGAACGGTTTGGCCTCGCCCAGCTGCACCAGCTGCGCGGCCGCATCGGGCGCGGCTCGGAAGCCTCGACCTGCCTCCTGCTCTACTCGGAGCCGCTCGGCGAGATGTCGAAAGCGCGGCTGAAGGTCATCCGCGAGACCACCGACGGTTTTCGCATCGCCGAGGAGGATCTCAAGCTGCGCGGCGAAGGCGACGTGCTGGGCGTACGCCAGAGCGGCCTGCCCGGTTACCGCATCGCGCGCCCGGAAGTCCATGACCAGCTCATCACCCAGGCCCGCGACGAGGCGCTGCGCATTCTCAAGGACGACCCGAAGCTCAAGGGCGAGCGCGGCGAGGCGCTGCGCTGCCTGCTGTATCTCTACGAGCGGGACGAGGCGATCCCGCTGATCGGGGCGGGCTAGCCTGCTGCTCTCCGACGCCCGATTTCGTAGGCCGCCACATGGGCGCGGGCCAGATCCAGTAGCGGCGTGTCGACACCCAGCGCACCGGCCCGGTTGGCCATGTCGCCGAGGATATGCTCCGCCTCGGTGACCGAACCACGTTCGATATCGCGCAGCATCGACGCCTTGAGCGGGGAGTCCAGGGTCGTGAACAGCTTTCGGTCAAACTCGATAAACGGAGCTCGCGGTTCAAAACCCGAAGCCGTCGCAACAGCGCAGCATTCCGCGAACAGGCGGAAGATCGATTGTTCGCCGTTCGGCACGGCGAGAATGTCTCCGATGCTCGCGCGCATCAGGCAGGTGATGCCGGCGAGCGTCGAGAGCTGGACGAATTTTTCCCACATGTCCTGCATGATCGCTTCGCTGGCGCGCACGTCGATGCCCGGGACCTTCAGCAGTGCCTCCAGCGCGAGCACACGCTCACTCATCGCTCCCCTGGTCTCGCCGAAGACGATCGTCTGATTGGCCATGAACTGAACGACACGACCGTCCGCATCGAGCCCGGCACTGACGTTCGCGAGCCCGCCGAGGATTTTCGCAGCGCCGAACCGCGCCGTCAGGGCGTCGATATGTTTCAACCCGTTGAGTACAGGCAAAATCATCGTGCTCGCGCCAACCGCCGGGGCAAACTGGCTCATGGCGTCGTCAAGCGAGTAGGCTTTCACGCCGACCAGCACGACGTCGAAAGCTTCCTTGAGATCATCAGCCAGCAGGATCTTCGGCTGAAGCGCAAAGTCGCCATGCGGGCTTACGACCCTCAATCCATCCTGCCGCAATTGCGCCGCGCGCTTCGACCGCACCAGAAAGGTCACGTCAGCGCCCGCTCGGACCAGGCAAGCTCCGTAGTAGCCCCCGAGCGCTCCCGCGCCGATCACCAACACTCTCATTCGAACTCCCATTGCAGAAGAATTGCTTCCGCAGAAACAATAGCAGATGGCCCCCGCGACGTCTCCTCCTCGTCATTGCGAGCGTAGCAAAGTAATCCAGACTTTTTTCCGCGGAGACAGTCTGGATTGCTTCGCTACGCTCGCAATGACGATGTGAGTGGGGCTCGGCACACGTAAGGCGAGCTGACTCGCGACGCCCCCTCACCCCGTATGCGCGCGAATGAACCTGCCGTGCTCCGCTTCAGTCGCATCATTGGCGGGAAACATGCACTCGAGCCGCAGCTCCTCCGCCGTCACGGTCTGCGGCGTTCCAACCGTCGCGATCAGGGAAAAGTAGTCGAGTGTTACGCCGTCCTTGATGAAACTGAGCAGGATCGTCGGCATCGCGTCGGAGGCCGACGGCGCGCGCCATTCCGGCTTGACGCCGGGGTATCGCGACAACTCCTCCAGCAGCGCCTTCGTCTTCAAATCGACGACGTGCCCAACCGCCTCGCGATGCACCCGTGCAAGCAATCCGCGGGCGGTCTGCGGCCAGTTAGCGATGAAGGGGCGCATGCCGTCGGGATCGAACATGAGGTGCAGCAGGTTTCGCGGAACGGGACGTGCCGACATGTCGACGAAGCAGTTGAATAGAAGCGGTGCGGCCTCGTTGGTCATCAGCACGTTCCAGTAGCGGTCCATGACGATGGCCGGAAACGGCTCGTGCTGGCGCAGCATACGTTGCAGGGCGCGATTGATGCTCGTCATGGCGGGCGCCTCGAGCGCGGGATCGGAGTAGGACGGCGCGTAGCCGGCGGCCAGCAACAGCTCGTTTCTCTCGCGCAGAGGCACGTCGAGGGCCTGCGCGAGATCGAGGAGCATCTGGCGGCTCGGGATGCTGCGCCCGCTCTCGACAAAACTGATGTGTTTCTGCGAGACGCCGGCATCGAACGACAAATCGAGCTGCGTCTTGCCGCGAATGTCTCGCCAATGACGCAGCAGCGCACCCGCGGACGTCGCGCGTGCCCTGAGAGCGCCGGCGGTCACTTTCATGATCGAAATATCCTTCCCATCGATGATAACGCCTTCAACGCACATGCGTTGGTGCCCCGGATCACCCGAGGCACCATTTGGGTTGCCGATGGCGGACAATCAACCGAAGGCGACGGGCCCCACGGCGCCGACCCAGTGCCGCACCTTGGTCTCGTCCCGCTCGTCCATGTAGAAGAAGTGCGTCATCGTCGGATGCACTGTCTTCATCGAGCGATCGTCGGGTGTCATGTCCACGACACCGCGAAACACCTTCAGGGAGCCGGCATCCCAATATTCGGTGACGTGATGCAGCGCCGTGAAGCCGGTGTCGATGAAGGCCTTCAGATTGGTGCGGATCGCTTCCCGCCCCTTCCAGTCGGCGACGCCGAGATTGCAGACGGCGTCCTCTGCAAAGCAGTCAAAGCCCTGTCCGAAGGTCTTGTCGTCGATCTCCTTCCACATGTCGAGGAGCCATTTCGGCGGTTCCTGCTTCGTAAACACGACTTGCATATTCGCTCTCCTGATTCCGTGACACGCGCTCGACAGGAGCCTTCAAACTTCCCGGTGAGCGGATGGTCGGGAGACTAGTCGGGTCGCGAATTGTCTCAATTACATGCGAGGTAATAAAGCGAGACTGGAACGCGCGGTCTTTCCCGGATGCCGATTTCGTGAAACCCTCCCACCATGCGCCGGATCATCGTCGTTGGCTCCCAGGGAAGCGGAAAGACGGGTCTCTCACGGAATCTCGGGCAAAAGCTCGGATTGCCCGTGGTGCATCTCGACGTGCTGTACTGGCGGCCGGGCTGGAAGCCATCCGACAAAGCGAGCTTTCGGACTCGCGTTGCGGAGGCGATCGCGGGCAAGGCCTGGGTCGTCGACGGCAGCTTCTCGGGGCTCGCCTTCGATCTCACGCTCGCGCGCGCCGATCTTCTTGTTGTCATCGACCGGCCGCGCTGGCTTTGCCAGTGGCGCATTCTCTGGCGCTCCGCCTTCGATCGCGATACGACGCGGCCCGATCTGCCCGAAGGATGTCCGGAACAGTTCGACTGGAAATTGATGCGAGAGGCGTGGCGCTACGAGGTGGAGCGCGCGCCTGTCATTGAGGCCGAACGCGTGCAGTACGGCCCGGATGTCCCGGTGGTGCGCCTGAGACGGGACCGGGACATCGCGAATTTTCTAGATTCTGTTTCAGTTCAGATCAGAGACTGTGTGTGATCCATCCTTTGAAGTCGCGGGCAAGATGTATCGGTCCAGGAGGTCGAGCTCGGGAGCGACCATGTCTTTGGATCGTCGGGACGCGTTGATGACGACAACCATGTCGAGCGCGGGAATGATGATGGTCTTCTGGGAATTGAAGCCCTTTGCGGCAACCCATTGAACGTCGCGGTCCTTGTCCAGTGATCGACCACGCCACCACTGATACCCATAGCCATCAGAGAGCAGCTCATCCGTCTTGATTTGCTCAGCCGTCGATTGATCGACCCAAGACGCCGAAACGATCTGCCGTCCTTCCCAAACTCCGCGGTTGAGAACAAGCTGGCCGATTTTCGCCCAGTCGCGAGGGCGTAGACTGAGCCCGTTGGCCGACGCCGGAAGACCGCTAAACGGATCCTGACGCCAATTCACATCCTTGATGCCAAGCGGTGCGAAAAGGTTCTCCTGAGCAAGAACATCGACGGTCTTGCCTGTGACCTTCTTCAGGATGGCTCCAATAAGCTCCGTTTCGCTGTCGCTGTACCGGAAGGTGACACCGGGAGCCCCGTCGGAGCCCAATCCTGCCGACATCGTCAGGAGATGGCGCAGGGTCACGGGATCCTTGTCAAACATACGGAGATCGGCATTCGTTGGAAGATAAAAAAAGGCCGGGACGTCCAGATCATTGATCAGGCCGCGATCCATGGCGATTCCGACCAGCAGCGAGACCACGCTTTTGGTCATGGAATAACCGTTGTGCCGCGTGGTCGCGTCGAAACGCGAATAGTAGCGCTCGTAGACGAGCACGCCGTGACGAACGATGACGATGTCGTCCACGTTGGCGAGCTTGCCGCCGCTGATGCCGTCGTCCATCGCGCAAAGCAGTGTCGGGTTCACCCCCTGCACGTCCGGCGAGGTCATCGTCCATCCGTCATGGATGTCCGCGGGAATGCCGCAGCTGGCTGCGGAGGCGATTTGAGCTTCGATGGGACTCAGAGCGAACGCACACACCGCCGCAACAAGGCTGATCCCTGCCCGCATGTCAGATTCTCCGCGACCATTCCCCACGACGGCCGTTCGAGAGTGGCGTCGCGCGTGTGTCCATTTTGCGGCGCAGTGGACTTGGAAGGTGCTCAAACTAGCCGCGCGACACCTGATTGATGAGCAGGTGCCCTAGGTTTTTTTCTGTGCAATGCGCGCGGCAAACGCCTTCATCAGGTCAGCATCCACCGCCTCGCCTGTCGCATCCGCGGCGAGATGCTCGAACCATTTCGCAAAGCCCTCGTAGATCTGGCTGGCCGGATGATCCGGCCCGAGGAAGCCGGAAATCTCCCGCATCTCCGCGACCCAACGATAGGCTTTGGGAAGCATGTCCGGCAGCGCGACTTCGAGTCGCGCCAAAATCGCGGGCTGGCTCAGCGCGAGCTCGTCGCGTAGCGCATCCGCCGCGCCCGCTTTCGTGGCCGCGACCACCATCGCCGAGCCGATGCCGGCGAGGCCCTTGACGATGCCGGCATAGGACATCTTGAGTGCCGACGCCGCGCCGACCGGGCCCTCGACGATCCGCACGTCGAGTCCGAGGTCCTTCAGCACAGCGACGTCTTTGGCATGCTCACCGGACAGGTAGAAGGCCGGGCTCTTGCCGCCGGGCTGCGGCGGGAAGCCGATGATGCCGCCATCGACGAACGGCGCCTGCGCCGAGCCGATGATCTCCTCGATCCGTTGCACCGTATCGACATTGACCGCGTTGCAGTCGACCACGACCGGCTTCTTCGCGCGCCGGACGATCAGCCCCGCGAGCCGCTCGGCGAGCGCCACGGCTTCGCCGGGCGGCACGATCGAGAGGATGATGTCGACATCCGCGATCGCGTCGTCCTCGGCGCCGACCATGCCGGCATCCGCGGCGCGTTTCAGCGTCGCTTCGCTGCGCCCCTTCAACGACGTCAGCACGCGCGCGCCATTTTCGCTGAGGCGGCGGGCCACAGCGCTGCCCATGGCTCCGGGGGCGAGGATCGCAATGGTTTTGGACATCGTGCACTCCAGGTCGAATTCCGAGCGAGGCGCTCAGTTCAACCGGAATACTAGCAGAGGACAAAACTGCTTTGCGTGAATGCGGCCATCCGAAACGGGAATGGCCCTACTCCACCTTCGCAGGCTGCACCTGGAGCGCCGGCGCATTGGCGATGCGTGCGGCGTTGGCCATGCCCGCGAGCGCGGCGGCCTTCTTCGGATCGGGCGCCGCGCCCGGCTGCACCACGCCGGCCGACATGATCAGCGTTGCGGCGTCCTCGGCGGTGAGGTCGACCTCGATGATCTTGCTCCTGGGCACGTAGAAGAAAAAGCCGGTGGTCGGGTTCGGGGAGCACGGCAGAAACACCGAGACATGCTCCTCCTGTCCCGGCAAGCTGCGCGCGACCTCCTCGTTCGGCGATTGCGAGATCAGCACGATCGACCACATGCCCGGCGAGGGAAACTCGACCAGCCCGACTTTGCGGAAGCTCGAGCCCTTGCCCGAGAACAGCGTCTCGAACACCTGCTTCAGGCCGCGGTAGATCGCGCGCACCGCCGGGATGCGGCCGAGGAAGGTCTCGCCGACATCGACCAGCGTCCGGCCGATCAGGTTGGCCGCGAGGAAGCCGACCAGGGTCAGGGTGAAGAATGCGACAATCAGTCCCCAGCCGGGGATGACGTACGGCATGTAGGTTTCGGGCCGATAGGCCAGCGGCACGAATGGCCGCACCACGCCGTCAACCCAGGTGACGAACCACCACACCAGGTAGAAGGTGATCGCGATCGGCCCCGTCACGACGAGGCCGGTCAGGAAATAATTGCGGAAGCGGCCGATCAGGCCGGTATGCGGTTCCGGCGCAGGATCAAGCGGCGCAGGCGCGTCGTCGCGGGTGGTCATTCGGGTTCCAGGTCGGTCGCTGCACTCAAGCTAGGGTCTTCTAGCAGGTTTTGGAAGACCACCTAGCGTCCCGGCCCGATCCCTTCTGCCTATTCCACGGTCACCGATTTGGCGAGGTTGCGCGGCTGATCGACGTCGGTGCCCATGATGACCGCGGTATGATAGGCGAGCAGTTGCACGGGGACGGCATAGACCATCGGCGTGAACGCCGCCGCCATGTCAGGCATGACGATGGTGACGAGCGAATCGACGGTCGCCTCCTCCGCGCCCTTGGCGTCGGTCATCAGGATGATCCTGCCGCCGCGGGCGGCGACCTCCTGCATGTTGGAGACAGTCTTTTCAAACACGCGGTCATAGGGCGCGATGACGACGACCGGCATGGTCTCGTCGATCAGCGCGATCGGGCCGTGCTTGAGCTCGCCGGCAGCGTAGCCCTCGGCGTGGATGTAGGAGATTTCCTTCAGCTTCAGCGCGCCCTCGAGCGCGAGCGGGAAGCTGGTGCCGCGGCCGAGATAGAGCACGTCGCGGGACTTGGCGATCTCACGTGCGAGCTTCTCGATCTGGTGCTCATTGGTGAGCGCGTCCGACATCAGACGCGGGATCTCGACGAGGCCATGGACCAGCTTGGTCTCGTCCTCATCGGACAATTCGCCGCGGGCCTTGCCGGCCGCGATCGCAAGGTTTGCCAGCACCATCAGCTGGCAGGTGAAGGCTTTTGTCGAGGCGACACCGATCTCGGGACCGGCCAGCGTCTGCAGCACGGTCTCGCTCTCGCGCGCGATCGTCGAAGTCGGCACGTTGACGACGGCGACCGTGTGGACGCCCTCGGCCTTCGCATAGCGCAACGCCGCCAAGGTGTCGGCAGTCTCGCCGGACTGGGAGATGAAGATCGCAAGATCGCCCTTGCGCAAGGGTGCCTCGCGGTAGCGGAATTCGGAGGCGACATCGACCTCGACCGGCACGCGCGCAAAACGCTCGAACCAGTACTTTGCGACGAAGCCGGCATAGCTCGCGGTGCCGCAGGCGGTGATGTTGATGCGCTGGATGTCCTTGAAGTCGAACGGCAGCTTGACCGGCAGCGAGACGCGCTCGGTCGCCATATCGACATAGCGCGCCAGGGTGTGGCCGACCACTTCCGGCTGCTCGTGGATTTCCTTGGCCATGAAGTGGCGGTAATTGGCCTTGTCCACCAGCGAGGTCGAGGCGGCGTGCTTGATCTTGTCGCGCTGGACGGCGTGGCCGTCCTTGTCGAAAATCGTCGCGCTCTTGCGGGTCAGCACGACCCAGTCGCCGTCCTCGAGATAGCTGATCGTGTCGGTGAACGGGCCGAGCGCAATGGCGTCGGAGCCGAGATACATCTCGCCGTCGCCATAGCCGATCGCAAGCGGCGGGCCGTTGCGGGCGCCGATCATGAGGTCGTCCTCGCCGGCGAAGATGAAGCCGAGCGCGAAGGCGCCGCGCAGCCGCGCCAGCGTCAGCTTCACCGCCTCGACCGGCTTGTTGCCGCGCGTCAGGAGATCATCGACGAGATGCAGCACGATCTCGGTATCGGTCTGGGTGTGGAAGACCGTGCCCTTCTTCTCGAGCTCCTCGCGCAGCTCGCGGAAATTCTCGATGATGCCGTTGTGGACGACGGCGACGCGCTCGGTCGCGTGCGGATGGGCGTTGTTGACGGTCGGCTTGCCGTGGGTGGCCCAGCGGGTGTGTCCGATGCCGGTCGTGCCCTTGAGCGGCTCGGCTTCGAGCCGCTTCTCCAGGTTCTTCAGCTTGCCCTCGGCGCGGCGGCGCTCGAGATGCTTGCCTTCGAGCGTGGCGACGCCCGCGGAATCGTAACCGCGATATTCAAGACGTTTGAGCGAATCCACCAATTGCTCTGCAACCGGCTCGCGCCCGAGAATGCCGACAATCCCGCACATGCGGATCAATATCCCCCAAATCGTCGAAAAATCGCCTAAACGACGCGCTCGGTTTTTAGCGAAGTTCCTAAGGAACCAGATACTCAATAATTATTGCTGATTGAGACAGCACAGGCTCGCGTCCTGCTTCGACTGCGTCGAATTCGCCGGCGTTAAACCGCGCCGATTAACTTCTTGTCAATAAATTTGACCAACGATTCCCCCTCAAGGAGATATGGCCATGAAAGGTTCGTCCGACCGCAAAGGTCTGTCATCGACGTTCGTGCGCGCCAGCGAGACCACAGGCACGCACCTTGCGCATTGGCCGCCGCCCCAGCGCGCCATGGAGCGAGGCAAGGAAAGCAAGCCTGTCCTCCTCACGCAGGCCGCCGACGAACCGGCAAAGCGCGCCAGGCCGCGCGGCTGGCGCCTGAACCGCGCGATGTTCTCGGAAGTCGCCGACGACGACTAGCGGCTCGTCTCACCACCCCAGCACCAGGGCGAACACGAGGGAGACGACGAACGCCCAGAATGCCAGCCCGGTGAACAGCGATGCGATCTCGCTTGGGCGGGGGTCGCCGAACTGTTCCAACACCCATTGTCCCGGCGGATGACGCGCTCGACGACAAACTTGATCAGATACCAGTCGTCGTCATCGTCCATGAGCGCACAACCGCAACAACCCCGACCAGGCGGAGATACTCAGCCCCTCACTTCTCTGGCTTCTTGCCGCGGGTCTTCATCTCGCGATAGCGCGCCGCGCCGCCTTCCCTGATGGTCTGCGGGCTGCGCTCCAGCGCCATGGCATCGTCGGGCACGTCACGCGTGATCACCGAGCCCGAGCCGATATAGGCGCCGTTGCCGATCTTCACCGGTGCGACCAGAGACGAGTTGGTGCCGACGAAGGCGCCCTGCCCGATGATCGTCTTGTGCTTCTTGAAGCCATCGTAGTTGCAGGTGATGGTGCCGGCGCCGATGTTGGAATTGGCGCCGACGGTGGCGTCCCCAATGTAGGAGAGATGGTTGACCTTGACGCCGGCCTCCAGCGTCGCCGCCTTGGTCTCCACGAAATTGCCGATGCGCGCGCCGTCGCCAAGCGAGGTGCCGGGCCGCAGCCGCGCATAGGGGCCGATCGAGACGTTCTTGCCGAGCGTGGTCTGCACGATGTGTGAAAATGAATGAATCACGGTGCCGTCGGCAATCGACACGCCGGGGCCGATCACCACGAACGGCTCGATGGTGACATCCTTGCCGAACGATGTGTCGGCGGACAGGTAAACAGTCTCCGGCGCGACCAGCGTGACGCCGGCCTCCATCGCCGTCTTGCGCAGCCGCGCCTGCATCACGGCTTCCGCTTCCGCAAGCTGCGCCTTGGTGTTGATGCCGCGCACCTCGTCCTCGCTGGTCTCGATCACCACGGACTCCCATCCCTGCTTGCGGACGATTTCGACCGCATCCGTCAGATAATATTCGCCCTTGGAATTGGCATTGCCGATCTTGTCGAGGATTTGGAGCGCGCGGCGTCCGTCGATCGCCATCACGCCGGCATTGCACAGATTGATCTTGCGCTCGGCGTCGCTGGCATCGGCCTGCTCGCGGATCGCAACCAGGCGGTCGCCCTCGACGATGAAGCGGCCATAGCCGGTGGGATCGGCGGCGCGAAAACCGAGCGCGGCAATCGCAGCGCCCCTGGCGAGCGGCGCGCGCAGCCGCGCAAAAGTCTGGGCCGAGATCAGCGGCGTGTCGCCGAACGCGATCAGGAGATCGTCCACACCGTGCGCGATCGCCTCGCGCGCCGCCAGCACCGCATGCGCGGTGCCGAGCCGCTCAGCCTGCACGTAAGTGAGTGCGTCGGGGCGGATGCGCTTCGCCTCATCGGCGACCGCCTGATGGTCGGGACCGATCACGACGGCCAGCGATGTTTCGGTTCCCTTAGGTGCGGCGGCGAGCACATGGGCAAGCAGCGTCTGGTGAGCGACCGGGTGCAGCACCTTCGGCAAGCTCGATCGCATGCGCGTGCCTTCGCCGGCGGCGAGCACGATCGTGAGGCTGGAACGGGCGGTCATCGAAATCCTGTCAGATACAGCCGAATCAATTGGCGCGACGGGCGGAACGCCCTCATGAGCTGCCGCCTTGCTACCCCCGCAAACGCCCGGAATTCAAGTGCGACGGGGATTTCCTGTTAATGTTCCTTGATTGATTCGGGGAAAGCCGGACAGGGGCTGGGCACTTAACGTTCATGGCAAAGGATTCCGACCCACTGGCGGACGCCTTCGGCGACAAGGAGACCGGCGGGCTGTTCTCCGGACTTTTGGCCGAAGAAAGTACGTTCGACCGCGGCATGATGTGGCGGCTGGGCTCGTGGGGCGTGGCGGCCGTCGGTGCCGTCGTGCTCGCCGTGATGGCCAACCAGGCCCAGCTCGGCTGGCGCCGCGACCAGGTCGCCTCCGCCGATCTCGCGCGCCAGGCGGACCGGTTACAGTTGCTGACCAAGGAGAGCCAGAACGAGGCTCGCCGCCTCGCCGCCGCCATCGAGACGCTGAACAGTGATCGCGACCGGCTCTATTCGCGCGTCACCGTGCTGGAGCAAGGGCTCGATTCCGCCACCGGCGCCATCGCGAAACAGAACACGATGGCGCCGCAGGCCTCCGCAGCCAAGCCGCAGGACGCCCCCGGTTTGGTTGGACCGCCGGCACCCAGTGTCGCGCCGGTCGCCTCGACGCCGGCACCAGCGAACGACAAGCCGCGCGCAGAGGCCGCCAAGGAAACGTCAAAGGAAACATCGAAGGACACGACGAAGGAAACTTCGAAGGACGCCGCCAAGGAGCCGGCAGGCCCGCCGCCGCAGACTGCGGCTGCCGCCTCGCTCGTGTCGCAGGCGCCGATGACCACGTCAGCACTGCCGATGCTTCCGCTGGTGCCCTCCAAGTCGATCATGGCGCCGCCTGATCCAGCCGCCTCAAAGCTGGTTCAGCCCGAGACAATTGAGAAGACGAGCGAGAGGAAGCCCGAGCCGGCGCCTGCCCCGACCGAAGTGGCAGCCGTGCCAGCCAAGCCGCCGGAGGCAGCCGAGAGCGAAGCGCCTTCAATTGCGGTTCAACAGACGCGCTTTGCGATCGACCTCGGCGGCGCCAACTCGCTCGACGGCCTGCGCGCGCTCTGGCGCGGCGTGAGCAAATCCAATCCGGAGGTCGCGGCGCTGCGTCCGATCATCATGATCAAGGAAGGCACTACCGGCCTCGGCATGCAGCTACGCCTGGGCGCCGGCCCCCTGATCAATGCCGCAGCAGCCGCAAAGCTCTGCGCGGGCCTCGCCGAGAGCGATCGCCATTGCGAGACCACCGTGTTCGACGGCCAGCGCCTGTCGCTGCGCGGCGGCTCGGAGAAGGGGCAAGAGAAGTCCCAGGACAGGATTTTAGAGAAGAACTCCGAGAAAGCTCAGGACACGGTGCCGCAAGCCGAGACAGCGCCTGCGCCCGCGCCTGCCGCCAAGCCGGACAAGCACCGACGCGGCTATTCGTCAAAACGCTCCTCGAAGCGCGAGGAGCCCGTGCCTGCACCCGCGGCCCAGCCGCCGGCCGCACAGGCGAAGCCGGAGACGGCCGCTGCAGGATCGACGCTGTCGTCGTTCTTCAGGCGGTAGGGAATTCGCAATTTGCGGAACGATTGAATTCGAATCCGTTTCGGCAGGACCGGCATCCTGCTCGGTTCAGGAGGGCAACGCCTTCGCCAATTAGACGGCGATAGCTTTGCTCCGGTTTGGGCCACACCGGTAAGGAGAAAAATCCACCTCCCCTGTTGCCCCCTCCCTCCATCCCGACCATATTGCCGCCATGACAAAAAAGCCCTTCCGCCTCACGCCCTACCAGGTGCAGTTCCTGCTCGTCGTCGGCTTCGCGACCGTCGGCTATGCGATCTATCTGCGCTATCTCGGAATCGAAAACTCGCAGGTCGGGCTCGCCTGTGACGCCGGGCTTCAGACGCTGATCTGCAAGGCGCGTTCGGTGTCGACCGTGCTGTTCAAGAATTCGGTGTTCGGGATCGTCGCGCTGGTGGTTGCGACGCTGAACCTGATGCGGCCGTCGATCGTGCTCTTGACCGTCGGCATCATCGCCGCCGGACTCGGCATCGTGCTCTACAATGTCGTGCTCTCGGGCCTGGCGATCGGCCTGCTCATCCTTGGATTTGCTCGGCCCGCGCCCGCCACAGCGTGAGCGCGAACAAGAGAAAGATCGCGCAAGTCCACAGCGACTGCCAATTGTCGCGGCCCTCGTTGAAGAACACAAAGACCGCCGACAGCGCCAGCACGCCCGCGAACACCGCTTCCGCGATCGGACGCTGGCCGATCTGCGGCCGGTTCAGCATCAAAAGCGCGAACGGCACCACCGCCATCGTCAGCGAGGCGTAGGGGAAGTCGTGGTAGCGCGGGTCGAACACGAAGGCGAGCGCGGTCTGCGCCGCGATCACTGCGGACACGGCCAGCGTCAGGCCGAGCACCGCCGTGAGCTTCGACCATTTCCGGCCCTCGCGCGGGCCGAGCAGATCAAGGAAGGTCGGCAGGCTGCGGCCGATCACCATCGCCTGCGCACAGAAGATCGGCGACAGGATGCCGGCAAGCAGCAGCGCACCCCAATGCAGCCAGCCGCCAATGCCGTAGCTCTCATAGTACATCTTGTCAGCACCGACCCCGAGCAGGCTCCCCGCCGTCGTTGCCGAGATGGCGACGCCGAGCCATGCCGAGAAGCGCGGCGTCCACGGCCGCCGGCGTAGCGTGATCAGCGCCACCGCGAACACCAGCACGCACAGGCCCATGCCCGCGCCCATGTACCATTTCCAGAACGGGAAATTGCTGATCGGCTCGCCTGGCGGATATTTCAGGTTCCGCCGCACGGAGTCATAGAGACCCCAATAGCCGCCGACGGTGCCTTCCAGCTTGCGCTTCCACGGCTGGTCGTAAGATTCGATCAGGTTGACGCGGAACTTCTGCGCCTTCGCAAGGCTAAGGATTTCCGAGACCACGCGCGCCTGGTTGGTGCGCGACGGCAGCGCACCCTCGCGCATGCGCCCTTCGCTCGGCCAACCGGTTTCACCGATCAGGATTTCCTTGCCGGGAAACGCGACCGCCATCCGCTCGCGGATCTGTTCGACATGGGCGGCGGCGAATTTCGCCTTCACCGGAAAGTCTTCCCAATAGGGCAGGATGTGGATGGTGACGAAGTCGACGGCGTCGTAGACCTCGCGATTCCTGAGCCAGAACTCCCAGACATCGGCATAGGTGACGGGCACGCTGACCTGGGCCTTCACCGAGCGGATGATGGAGACGAGGTCGGCGGTCGTCATCTCGCCGCGCAGCAGCACCTCGTTGCCGACGATGACAGCAGTAATGACGCCGGGGAAATCCTTGGAGAGGCGGACCGCGAGTGCGGCCTGCTCAAGATTCTTGGTGCGGTTGCTGGAGAGCCAGATACCTTGCAACACCTTCAGCCCACCGATCCGGGCGGCAATCGCCGGCACCTGGTCGAGCCCGTTCTCCATCGAATAGGTACGGACGCAGTCGGTGATCTCCTTGAGCTGGCGCAAATCCTGCTCGATCTGGTCGGCCTCGATATGGGTCCACGTGTTCAGCGGCGACTGCTCGCCGCGGAACGGCGCATAGGAGACGCATTGAACCTTGTCGGCGGGATCGATCGGAGCGCGCGCGAGCGTGATTGGCGTGGCCAGCCACCACCACACGGCAGCAATCGCACCCAGTGAAACGAACAGAAGCGCCAGTGGCGTACGAAGAGAAATCGGTTCCGTCCTCCGCGAGGTGCCGTCGATTACCTGCTCGCACGCCATCTGCCAAGGGGTCACCCCGGGGTGGGTCCCCCGTCCCCCAAGGAATTTACCTGAGCAATTTACCTGCGGCCGTTCGACAGAGGCCTAGGATCGTGACTTTGCTGGACAAAATTCGAAATACAGGTCATGGGATTTTGCGGGACTTTTCCGCCGCATTGGAGACCCATTTGGACGCCATCAGCTAGCGCGTCCGCGGGATCCTGGCGCGGGCGGTGAGCGGAGAAATTGGGGAATTCATGCGGCAACGGGTGCGTCAGTCACGAAATGCGGTCCTGCGGCAGTTCGCCGCCACCTTGGCCGTCTCCTCCCTTCTTGCGCTGGCCGGCCTTGGTGGCGCCTCCGCCCAGAGCGGGACCCCCGCGCCCGACCAGAGCAAGGCAGCCGCCCAGCCCGCCGACGCCGCCGCCAAGGACGCAGCCCAGAACCAGCGCCGCACCGACGAGTTTGCCGAAGCTGCCCAGGTCATCAACGGCCCGGCCGGCAATCCCGAATGCGTCTGGCTCGGCCGGCGCGTGGTGCGCCTGATGTGGCGGGATGACCTCGATACCGCGTTCCGCCATCTCGACCTCTATGACCGCTTCGGCTGCCCTGGCGGCCACATCCAGGCCGCCTTCCGCTGCCTGACCCGCTTCGGTGGCCAGATCGATCCCAAGGTCGCCGAGACCCTGGACAGCCGGGTGCACGCTTGCTGGATTAATCCGGCCTCCCAGCCACAGCAGGCGGCAGCCGCGGCCTCCCAGCCGGCAGCGCCGACGACCGGCAACTCGCAGGCCCCTCAGCCGGCCGCGAGCCCCTCGCCTGCGGCAAGCCCGTCGCCCGCGCCCCCGAAATAATCGCGGATCGTTTCAGCTGCCGTTCAGGAACGATCGGCGATAGAGACGGTTGGCACTGCCGCACACTCCGAAACTGTCATGCCCTCATACGGTCATGAGGCCATGACAGTTGTGAAACCGTGCGGCAGAGGTATGCTCCATTTGCCGCGGACTCGGTCGGATCTCGGGGTCGGATCCGCTTCCCTGCCACCTCAGCCCCTTTTGGTTTAGCCGCGATGCGCGTTGTCGCCGCCGTTCTGTTGCTCGTGTCCGTCCTCCACGCCGGCCTCTGGGGAGTCCTGCGCGACAAGGAACCCGCGCCCGACTTCAAGGGCCTGTTGCCGAGCCTCTCCTACACTCCGTTCGAACCCGGCCATGTCGTCGACAACAACGTCGATCCCGACAAAATTCGCGCCGACATGAAAAAGCTCTCCACCATCACGCGTGCCATCCGCTCCTACTCGGCGACGGAAGGTAACGAGCTGGTGCCGCCGATCGCCGCCGAATTCGGCATCAAGGTCACGGTCGGCGCCTGGATCGACAAGGACCCGGATCGCAACGAGCGCGAGATCAAGGCCGCCATCGAGCTCGCCCGCAAGAACAGCAACGTCAACGGCGTCGTCGTCGGCAATGAGGTGATCTACCGCGGCGAGCAGAAGGTCGAAGACCTCATCGGCATGATCAAGAAGGTGAAGGGCTCGGTCCGCGTACCCGTCACGACCGGCGAGATCTGGAACATCTGGCGCGACAACCCCGACCTTGCCTCCAACGTCGATTTCATCGCCGCCCACGTGCTGCCCTATTGGGAAAACTTCCGCTCGGACCAGGCGGTCGACCAGGCCGTCGACCGCTACAACCTTCTGCGCAATTTGTTCCCCGGCAAGCGCATCGTGATCGCCGAGTTCGGCTGGCCGAGCCAGGGCTACAATCTGCGCAACGCCGACCCGGGTCCGTTCCAGCAGGCGCTGACCTTGCGCAATTTCGTCAGCCGCGCCGAAGCCATCGGCATGGAATACAACATCGTCGAGGCCATCGATCAGCCCTGGAAATTCTTCGAAGGCGGCGTCGGTCCGTACTGGGGCATCCTGTACGCCAGCCGCGAGCCGAAATTCGCCTGGACCGGCCCGGTCGAGAATCCCGACTATTGGAAGCTGATGACGATCGCGCTGCTGGTCGGAATCCTCTTGTCGCTACCGATCCTGCGGCTGGAACAGCCGACCGCGCGGCAAGCGTTTTTGCTGTCGGCCACCGCCAACGGCGTCGGCGCCTGGGCCGCCACCGTGTTCGCGTTCTGGAACGGGCACTATTTCATCTTCGGATCGGCCTTCGCGCTGACGCTCGGCATGATCCTGCTCGTTCCCCTTGTTCTCATCGCGATGGCGCGCATCGACGAGATCGCGGCTGTCGCCTTGGGCCGGCCGCCCCAGCGGCTGCTCAGCAAGAGCAAGCCGGTCGAGAATGTACCCGAAAATTACTATCCAAAGGTCTCGATCCACATCCCCGCTTATTTCGAGCCGGTCGAGATGCTCAAGCAGACGCTCGATGCGCTGTCGCGGCTGAACTATCCGAACTACGAATGCGTGGTCATCATCAACAACACGCCGGATCCCGCCTTCTGGCAGCCGATCCAGGACCATTGCCGCGCACTCGGTGAACGCTTCAAGTTCATCAACGCCGAGAAGGTGCAGGGTTTCAAGGCAGGCGCGCTGCGCATCGCGATGGACCGCACCGCGGTCGATGCCGAGATCATCGGCATCCTCGATGCCGACTATGTCGTCGACCCCGACTGGCTGAAAGACCTCGTGCCGGCTTTCGCCGACCCGCGCGTCGGCCTCGTGCAGGCGCCGCAGGAGCATCGCGACGGCGATCTGTCGATCATGCACTACATCATGAACGGCGAATATGCCGGGTTCTTCGACATCGGCATGGTCCAGCGCAACGAGACGAACGCCATCATCGTGCACGGCACGATGTGCCTGATCCGCCGCGCCGCGATGGACATGGCCGGCGGCTGGTCGAGCGACACGATCTGCGAGGACAGCGACCTCGGCCTTTCGATCCAGCAACTCGGCTGGACAACGCACTACACCAACCACCGCTACGGCCAGGGCTTGCTGCCCGACACCTACGAGGCCTTCAAGAAGCAGCGTCACCGCTGGGCCTATGGCGGCCTCCAGATCGTGAAGAAGCACTGGCGCAACTTCCTGCCCGGCAAGAGCAGGCTGACGCCCGATCAGAAGCGCGAATATGGCCTGGGCTGGCTGAACTGGCTGGGCGCCGAAAGCCTCGGCGTGGTCGTGGCCCTGCTCAACCTCATCTGGGTGCCGATCGTCGCCTTCGCCGACATCGCCATCCCCGACAAGATTTTGACGCTGCCGATCATCGGCGCCTTCGTCGTGTCGCTGGCGCACTTCCTGTCGATGTACCGCGCACGCGTCGCGATCAAGCCCGGCCAGATGCTGGGCGCCATGATCGCCGCGATGAGCGTGCAGTGGACGGTGTCGCGCGCGGTGGCGCAGGGTCTCATCACCGAGCACATTGCATTCGCGCGCACCTCCAAGGGCGGCCTGTCCAGGATGTCGATCGAGTTCCAGGCGTTCTGGGAGGCCGTGATCGGCACCCTGCTCCTGGTCGGCGCCGGCGTGCTGGTCGCCTCCAACAGTTTTCGGCAGATCACCGAGATCTACATCTTCGCGGGCGTGCTGGTGCTGCAGAGCCTGCCGTTCCTGGCTGCGGTGGCGATCGCGATCCTCGAGCTCAGCCGCATCAACTCGTTCCAGTTCTGGCGCGACAGCGCGATCCGCACCGCCGAGCTGATCGGCCTGCGCCCGGTCGCCCTGCCGACCCCCGCCGGCACGCCGCAACCGGTGCCGAGCGAGGTGCGGCGCGAGGTGAATTGACGGCCGGACGGGCCTCCGGCGGGAGCAAGACGCTCGCGCCGGCACGCCAACGGCGCTGTTCGACGTGGATAGTTGCCCGCCAATCGGGTTGAGCAACCCGGTTTAAGCTACGGATACCGCGAGCAAATCCCCGCTGCTGCCGCGAGTTTCGGCAGCTACTCCGGCTATTGACCTCCGCACCCACTCCCCCTACACAGCGCGGGCCGAAAGCATGATCCGGAAACAGCCGGTTTTTCCCCGCGACGCAAGTTATGCGCAGCGGCAAGACATGCTTCTCGAATGTCCGACAACGATGGCGATCTCTTCAAAGCCATCCAGCGGCCATGGGAGCGCGTAGCTCAGCCGGTAGAGCACGTGACTTTTAATCACGGGGTCCTGGGTTCGAGCCCCAGCGCGCTCACCACTCCACCACACCAAGCAACTCAGTGGCCAGAGCGCGGACAACGTCGGGACGCTGTCAAGTCGGCACAATCGCATCCCTGCGGCCAAGACAAGTTTCACACGCGACGTTGATGTGGCCGGCGGAGCCCCAGAACCTCCGATCGCGCGGAACACGCCGGCTAGGCGTTGCACGTCGACGTTGCAACAGATAGGAATCGAGAAATATTTAGAAATATAGCACCGGGAATGGCGTTAGAATGGAAACGGATAAACTGGCGGGCCTCCAGGTCGCACGGGCCTGTGCTGCGATCGGCATCGCCTATTTCCACTCCTGGCGCGTTACGATGCAGTTCCCCAAGGGAACAGATTACCCCATTCCGCTCCTTCAAAACTACGGCGGCTTCGCCGTCGATTTCTTTTTCGCGATCAGCGGCTTTGTCATCTGCATGGTCGTCACCAAGCCGCGATTTGAACCGGTCTCTTTCCTGATCCGGCGCGCTTTCCGGCTCTATCCCCTGTGGATCGCGACGTCTTTCGTGCTGGCCTACATCTACACCAAATACATTGGCTGGCCGCCCGACAGCACCAAAGCCTTCTTCGTCTACTCGCTGACGCTGCTACCCACCGAGGCCTATCCGTTTTTCGACGTCGGCTGGAGCCTCCAGCACGAGATGGCGTTCTATGTGATTGCCACGCTGATCGCGCCGCGCTTGGGCCTGCCCGGGCTTCTCGCATTCCTGGTCATCGGCGCGGCCTGCGATCATGCGTTCGATCTGCCGTGGTATCTTCACCGATACGCATTTTTCTATCCCAACTTCATTGCCGGCATCGCCGCCTTCCTGGTGTTTCGGCACGTGAGGCAGCTCGGCTTCCTGCTGCCGTTCCTGCTCGGACTTGCGGCGCTCTACGTGGCGAACCACTGGATCGGCCGTCTCGGCTTCCCGCTCGGCTGGTTCTTGCTGCTGATCGGCTTCGTCAACATCAGGTTCAACCCGGATTCCCTTGTCGAGCGGCTCGGAATTGCGCTCGGCGACGCCTCCTATTCGATCTACCTTTTTCACCCCCTGGTGTTTTCCTATGTCTATGCCAAGCTCGGCGCATATCTTCCGCCGATCTGGACGCAGGAGCCGATCCGTTACGCCAGCATTGCTCTCGTCTGCGGCCTGGCCGTGCTGAGCTGGAGATTTTTCGAAACGCCAATGAACAGGCTGGGAGCGCGGCTGGCCAAGCGCACGCAGTCACGTCTTGGCGCGCAGCCACAACCGGGCTAGCGCGGACGCAGCCCCAACTGATCGGATTGCCTTGCCCTCAGCTCTCCGGCGCCGACACCGTCGCCGGCACGCTCAGCGGCGCCCCTCCGACCGAAACGGGCCCGACGGACTTCGACTGCCGCACCATCCGCTTGCGCATCGCGGCGGACAGTCCATAGCGGGCATGCGCTCGTCGAATGGAGGACGTGACGTCCGACATCATTGCGCTTTGCAGCGTATCGATCTTCGCAATCAGCGTGGACAGCTGCGAAGATATCTTCCGCACATCGACCCGTTCGTCCGTGATGCTCTGTCGCAGCGAAAGCAGCACCATTGAATCCTGCTGCTCTCGAGCCGCATTCTGCTGCAAGGCGCGGCTGCTCTCCTGGAGCGAGGCCGTGTGTTGCTGCTGGGCCGACTGAATGTCCTTCAGGGCGGCGAGGACCGGATCCGTTTTTGGCACGGGCGCTTCCCGGCGCGGAAGCAGTTCAGCCAGGCTGCCGACAGCTGTGGACGAGAAATCAGACGGCAATGTGTAGATGGCCGCCGCGCCATTGATGGCGAGGGCACATACCGACAAGGCCAGGACCCGGCTGGACCGCTTGAGCGGGGCCGGAGCTTCCGGGGCTGCCGGTTCCGGCGCCGCGGCTGCGAGCGCCAGTGCTGCGGGGTCGAATTGTTCGACAAGGCCTTGCGCTTCGGATGTCGTGGTCACGTGGATTGACCTCAAATGAGCGAGCAAAAGGAAGCCGACGCCGGAACGTCCTCGCGACGACTCCTTTACGCAGCACCCACCTACACAACTGTCTAAAATTGTGAGCTTTTTGGCTTAATTCCACGTTAGCGAAATGGCCGCCTGGCAGGCCCAGCCACTCCGGCCGAATACGGGGTCTGCGCGATGGAACTGGAAATGAGGGCAGCCTGCTCGAAGTGCGCCAAAAGCCGCAAGACAACGCCCTCAAAAGGTGTAGGATTCGAGAAAATCAGGAGGAGCGGCATGTTTGAAATCAACGGTTTCGACACGGCAGGCGTCGTCAGCCTCAAGCGGCTGTCACTCGCCGCCGCCCTGAAGAAGGCCAGAGAGCTTGTCCAGGACGGGTGCTGGGACGTTCAGATCGTTGATCCCACGGGCCGGGTCTACACCGCGTTTGAGGAGCAGGCTGCTTAGCCGCCCTGCCTTCGCAGCTTTTCAGAAATTACCCCATCCGATCGCGCCTCGCGCGCGCTGGTCGTTGCGGTGACCGACATGAAAACCCCAGCGCTTGGTGGGAGCGCTGGGGCGTTTTCAAAATATCAATCGGTCAAGCAATGAAGCCGTCATAGCAGCGGTCTCGACAATCGCTTGTGAGCTGGTTCACACAGCTCCGCCGATCTTTCCACGTCCCGGTGGCTATCCGCCCCGACCGACGTTGGACGAGGCGCTGTTGAGCCAGCGCTGCGTTGCTTCGTCGCTCCAGCCGGGGACGGCGAAGCGCGCGCGAGAATTCACGTCCGTGGCGGGACGGGTGACCGGAGGATGGCGTGTCGCAAGTTCCTGCGCACGAACGCGATGCACCGTTGCGGCGTTTGCAGGCGCGCACAGGACGATCAAGAGGCCCATGGCCAAGACAAAGCGCATCCTATCGGCTCCAATCGAGCAACTGCTCGGACCTATGTGATGCGCCAACCGTTCCACCACAATCTGACGCGGCTTCACACCTCCGGGAGGAAAGCGATGGCGCGAACCGACGCTCCACCTCCGCGCGCCATGCCGTTGCCAATCAACCCGTTTGGGAGCACGCTCTCTCCAGGCGCGCAGACGCCGCTCAGGGAGAGGCCCATGAAGGAACACGGCCTGGATGGTCGCCACCGGGACAAGGATGGCGCGATCACCAAGAAGCACGGCAACACGCTGGTCGGTACGTTGCGCAAGATCTACGGCAAGGGTTTTGCGGCCGGTTATCCGGACACAACCCAACTCAGCGAAGTCTTGCATCAGTTGAACGAGACGTCGCTGAGCCAGTTGCGTCGCGATCACGACACCGGGCATCTCGGGCACAAGATCGACCACGCCCCGAAGTGACGGGCTTCACGCGGCCAGATATCAGGGTGATCGAAACCAACTCCGCTGCTTGTCACTGACGGCACCTCGGTGCCTGAGGCGGAAGCAGATACCGGCAAGCGATCAGCCATGCTTCGGGCACGCCGCGCTAAAGCGCGATGAGATTGGGGTGAATCGTCATCGCGCTTTAGCTCTTTGTTTGCGCATGATCTTGTCGGAAATCGCTTCGCACTTTTCCGGATCATGCTTTAGGATGAGCCTTTTTACGGAGGCTCATTTGAAACAGCTCATTATCATCGCCGCCATTGCGCTCGCCGTGACGGCCCCCGCCCGCTCGCAAGCGCTGGTCGATCCCAACAAGGTTGCGCCCGAATACCGCGAGGCGGCCGAGAAGCGCCGGGCCGAACAGATACGTCAGCGCGAATGCGCGCTGAAGGCCGATCTGGAGAAGGTGCTGCCGAGGGATCGCACCGTCTATCTCACCCATTGCCTGGACACGATCGCGGCCAAGCAATAGCGGCGGCGAGATCAACGCCGGCGTTGCCGCTGCCGCCCATCGCGGCAGGCGGCTGATGCTTGTCGGCCGTTCTTTCGAACAAGCCCATCCCATCTGGTGCAGCAGGCCTGCCGTTCAAATCGCTGGAGCGTTCAAGCTTTCTTCAGACATTTGGGATCAGCTGGCCTTTCAGCAATTATTGTCGATCGCGCATGAGTTTCGTCCAGGTTCAGTGCACGCGGTGCAAGGGCGTGTTTCGCGATCGCGCCGGGCGGTTGCAGGACGGCTATTCCCGGCAATGTCCGAGCTGTGAGGTCGTGCTGTTCTTTGCAGAGGACGCACCGCATCCCTTCATCAAGCGCGCGATGCGCAACGCGCGGAAGGTCCGCAAGGAGCAGCGCGAGGCCGAAGCGGCCAGGCTCGGCGCGCCGCAGCCGCAAGCAGCCCCGTCGCGGCGATTTGCCGGCCGCGCGCGCACGCCACAGAGATCGGATTAGAGGCCGGACGAGCGCGGTCATCCCGGACATCGCCGCGCGATTTGTCGCACCCACGCCGCGAAGACGCCGCCGGTCCCCTCAACGCGCCCGTTTCCTCGGAAACAGGCGATCACGGATGTAGCGCGAGGTCGGCGTCAGCCGGATTCCGCGCGGCTTCTGCCAGGCGGCGCGGTCGATCTCGTTCTTGTCGCCGATCGCGAGCCTGCCTTTGGCGCCTTTGGCGATGAAGATCGCGTCGCTCATCTTGCGGCCGGAGCGCTTGTTCCTGGCCGTTACTTCCTTCCAGAGGCTGATCCGGCCGAGCTTCAGCTTGGGTAATTCCTCCTTGATCTCCCGCCGAAGGCAGTCCTTGTCGGACTCGCGCGCACGTTTGCGGCCGCCGGGGAACATCCACAGGCCGTCCGACCGGCGTCTGACCAACAATACCTTGCCGCGCTTCGCTGCAACCAGCTTGGAAGACTTCGCCATTACGATCGTAGGTTCGAAAATAGAATCTCGCCTATCGTAACTTGTCTAGCTGAATAGACAAGTTCGGCCGGAACTTGATCACAGCCCGTGCGGGGCGCTCAGCCCTCGCTCGCCCCTGCCCGGTCCTCGGTCCTGATCCAGGCCATCATCATCTCCCAGGCGACCGACAGGATGATCGGCCCGATGAACAGGCCGACGATGCCGTGCGCGAGCGTGCCGCCGATCACGCCGACGAAGATCACGATGGTCGGCGTGGTCAGGCCACGGCCCATCACCAGCGGCTTCAGCATGGTGTCGATGAAGCCGACGAGGACGAGAAACACGGTGAGCAGCAGCGCCGTGGTGACGTCCTTGGCGGTCCAGATCCAGATGATGACAGGCAGCAGCACGAGGAAGGCGCCGATCTGCACGATCGAGAGCAGCAGCACGATGAAGGCGAGCAGGCCCGCACTCGGCACGGCGGCGAGCTTGAATCCGAAGCCCGCGAGCAGCGCCTGCACCACGGCGACGCCGATCACGCCCTGCGCCACGGCGCGGATGGTCGCCCCCGCGAGCTCCAGGAAGTGCTCGCTCTGCTCGGGCACGATCCGGAACAGGAAGCTGCGGCCGGCCGCCACCAGCCGGGGCCCGTGCGGAAACAGGAAGCCGGCGACGAACACCGACAGCAGGAACTGGACCGTGCCGACGCCAGCCTCGCCGGCGAACGACAGCAGCGGTCCGGCCAGCGGCTGTAAATACGGCGCCACCTCGCGCAGCACCGCGCGGATGTTGCTGTAGGCCTGATCCCAGAGCTCATAGAGCCACGGGCCGACCAGCGGCCACGATTTCAGCTGCTCCGGCGCCGATTGCAGCGCGAGGTCGCCGGTGCTGAGCTGGTGCGCCAGCTCGCGCACGCCGTCCACCGCGCTGATGCCGAGCCAGGTCGCGGGGCCAATGACGATGCCGAGCGTGATCAAAGTGAGGATTGCCGCCGCGGTCTTGGGCCGGCCACCGAGCATTTTGGCGACCCAGCTGAAGGCCGGATAGAACGCGACCGCGAGCACGCCGCTCCAGGCCAGGATCGGCACGAACGGACGAATGATCAGGAAGGTCCAGATGATCAGCAGGCCGAGCAGGCCGAGCCGGATCACGAGCTGGATGATGTCCTGTCCCGTCAGGAGCTGACGCAGGCTTTTCACGGGCAGGGCTTTCCTTGCGGCATCGACGCGGGTTCCGACACTGGCACAGCCCCGGGTTATTGCCAGCCCCGCACCTGCCGTCAAGACGACGGGGCCGCCCGGCATGGCATCAAGCGCCTCCGGGCAGGCTGCCCCCTAGAGCATGATCCGGAAAAGTGCGAAGCGGCTTTCCGAAAAGACCATGCGCAAACAACATCCTGAAGCGCGATCACGGTTCATCCCAAACTCACCGCGCTTTAGAAATTGTAGTTCGCGCCCACCGTCCGGTCTGGATGTTCAGCTTCACATTGGCGGGCGTCACCACGCCGTCCGACCGGGGACGACGGGTGAAATCTAGCTGCGGGATCAGGGATGCGCTTGGACCGGTCGGCGGCGCGATTAGGACTGACTGGCGCTGCATAGACCGGGAAATTCCTGCAACTGCCCGCGACCCGAGCCGGGTTTGCCTAACACCCATTAACCGGATTTTTGTCGGCCGGTTTACGCCGATGCAAAGGCTCGTATCTACGCTCGACGAAAGAAGTCCCAAAAACACTTTCGGTACAATGGCCAACAGCATCTGGACGACCGAAGAATTCACCTGCCCCGGTTGCGGCATGAACTACACCGCGACACGGGAGGAGCACAGCGAAGCGCATTCGGGCAGCTTCAAGTGCAGCATTTGCAGTGGCGAGGTACACAGCTGGTCCGGCAAGCACCACTTCTTCGGCTGGCAAGCGGTGAAGACGAAACCGCTTGTTTTTGGAAGGCGCTGGGCCGGAGTGCAGTGGTAGGTTGAGGCAGAGCAAGAGCTAAGCGCTGGCCGTTTCCGCCTCGATCAAGCGCCACGCTTCGAGATAGCTGCTCATCCAACCCGATCCCCTTCCGGTCTCGTGGCGAGTTTAATCGGGCAACAGTCGCCGCATGTCGTGATCGTTGTGCCTACGGCCTCCCCTTCCAAGCAAAGCCAGCCAAGCGGTGTGGCTGCGTCGAAGCGTGTCGGACGCCACACGGCTCGGCATGCCCCAGCATTTCAGCGCGTCGCGAAGTCCGCTTTGCCCCAATACCGACCGCCTTTGCGCAACCACATCGAATGTCGCGATGGGCCAGAAGGCGACCTCGTCAGACGCACCAGCAGCATGTTATGGTCACGCACAGCAACCAAAGCCGCAACCGGGCGGTGCGATGAAGCCTTTGGAGAAGGCCGTGAAAAGGCGGTTTGCTCCCCTCTTAACTTGAGAGCTAACCGTGTCAGAAAATCACTTCGATCCTGTGCTAGAAGAACTGAAGAAGCGGTCCATTGATCGGCTGCTAAGCGCGGATGTGTTTGACGTCTCTGCATTTGAGGCCCTGAAGGAGCACCTTTGGCGGAAGGCGGAGGGTCTTCAGCAGGAGTACTGCATCTCCAAGCAGATTTTGCTTAGCCTCAGGTCTGCAAGCGGCGCCATACGAAGCCGAGCAGAATACCTCACATCGGTGCGCGAACAGATTCATTGGGCTCACGAATTCGAGTTGATGCTTGACCGACTGATAGCGGGTGAGACTCGCTTGGATCGCCAACCCGGCGTCCCCCGCATCACCTAAATGCTCGCTCGACCAGTTCCGAAGATCAAAGTTCTGCTTTGGGTCGATTGTGTTGAAAAAGGCGACTGTTGCGACGCAGAGGGATCAGTGATTCAGTCAGTCTAATTGGCAGGACTGAAGATCATGATGGGACATCGGCAAGTCGAACAGGCTGCGTTGTTCTACGAGTTC
>NZ_MZXW01000016.1:0-1135000 GCF_004123905.1 Bradyrhizobium betae | reverse complement strand
CTTATCAAGCGCGCGCTCTAACCAACTGAGCTACAAGCCCCTAACGCATATCCAGTTAAGGACCGGGATCCTGCAACCATGCAGGCCCAGCGCGTGTTCGTCCGCGAAGAAAGAGAAACGTAGACGGCGAAATCCCGCCAATGCAGCTCAACGATCCTGACGACCGTTGGCCACTGATGTTTCTAAAACGATCCGATAGTGAGCCGAAGCTCGCTGAAGGATCATCCTTAGAAAGGAGGTGATCCAGCCGCAGGTTCCCCTACGGCTACCTTGTTACGACTTCACCCCAGTCGCTGACCCTACCGTGGCCGGCTGCCTCCATTGCTGGTTAGCGCACCGTCTTCAGGTAAAACCAACTCCCATGGTGTGACGGGCGGTGTGTACAAGGCCCGGGAACGTATTCACCGTGGCGTGCTGATCCACGATTACTAGCGATTCCAACTTCATGGGCTCGAGTTGCAGAGCCCAATCCGAACTGAGACGGCTTTTTGAGATTTGCGAAGGGTTGCCCCTTAGCGTCCCATTGTCACCGCCATTGTAGCACGTGTGTAGCCCAGCCCGTAAGGGCCATGAGGACTTGACGTCATCCCCACCTTCCTCGCGGCTTATCACCGGCAGTCTCCTTAGAGTGCTCAACTAAATGGTAGCAACTAAGGACGGGGGTTGCGCTCGTTGCGGGACTTAACCCAACATCTCACGACACGAGCTGACGACAGCCATGCAGCACCTGTGTTCCAGGCTCCGAAGAGAAGGTCACATCTCTGCGACCGGTCCTGGACATGTCAAGGGCTGGTAAGGTTCTGCGCGTTGCGTCGAATTAAACCACATGCTCCACCGCTTGTGCGGGCCCCCGTCAATTCCTTTGAGTTTTAATCTTGCGACCGTACTCCCCAGGCGGAATGCTTAAAGCGTTAGCTGCGCCACTAGTGAGTAAACCCACTAACGGCTGGCATTCATCGTTTACGGCGTGGACTACCAGGGTATCTAATCCTGTTTGCTCCCCACGCTTTCGTGCCTCAGCGTCAGTATCGGGCCAGTGAGCCGCCTTCGCCACTGGTGTTCTTGCGAATATCTACGAATTTCACCTCTACACTCGCAGTTCCACTCACCTCTCCCGAACTCAAGATCTTCAGTATCAAAGGCAGTTCTGGAGTTGAGCTCCAGGATTTCACCCCTGACTTAAAGACCCGCCTACGCACCCTTTACGCCCAGTGATTCCGAGCAACGCTAGCCCCCTTCGTATTACCGCGGCTGCTGGCACGAAGTTAGCCGGGGCTTATTCTTGCGGTACCGTCATTATCTTCCCGCACAAAAGAGCTTTACAACCCTAGGGCCTTCATCACTCACGCGGCATGGCTGGATCAGGGTTGCCCCCATTGTCCAATATTCCCCACTGCTGCCTCCCGTAGGAGTTTGGGCCGTGTCTCAGTCCCAATGTGGCTGATCATCCTCTCAGACCAGCTACTGATCGTCGCCTTGGTAGGCCGTTACCCTACCAACTAGCTAATCAGACGCGGGCCAATCTCTCGGCGATAAATCTTTCCCCGTAAGGGCTTATCCGGTATTAGCACAAGTTTCCCTGTGTTGTTCCGAACCAAGAGGTATGTTCCCACGCGTTACTCACCCGTCTGCCGCTGACGTATTGCTACGCCCGCTCGACTTGCATGTGTTAAGCCTGCCGCCAGCGTTCGCTCTGAGCCAGGATCAAACTCTCAAGTTGGACTTGAACTTTGAACCGGCTGATCACAACGTTTGACGAGGTCCCACCATTTTTTCATCGACCGAAGCCGATGTGCTGCCCGCGATTCACATCGCTGGCAACGATGGTGTACCTTTGAAACGTGTACCGCCGAAGTCTTTCGTCCGGTCCCGATCCAAAAAGCCGAAGCTCTTCAAATGCGAGACCCGCAAGGACTCCGCCGTCCACGTTTCTCTTTCTTCATCTTCACTTGTCAAACAGCCCGGGACCTAGGAGGCCCCACCCTTCCTGAGAGGAAGGGTTCCGACACCCTTACCGACGACGAATGAACTCCAACCGATTTGTGTCGGCTGTTGTGCACTCAACGAAGTGAGGAGCATCAGTGGCGCGTTCGCTCGCCTTGGTCAGTGACCCGGCGGCGCCGCGCTCAGTGGTCGGGTTATAGGCCCCCGCACTCGGGATTGTCAACGCCCATCGTCAACAAATCGTCGCACAGTGGATCATCGTAAAAATTCCAGTGATTCCAGTCGATTAGAGGGGCGGCCAGCGAGCGGATCGGACCCGACCCGCAAAAAATCTCAAAAAAAGTTCGCGCTCCAGGGGGCTCGGGAGGCGGCTTTTGGGGCCCCTCCAGACGCCGTCCCCCTTGCCCTTCCAGACGCGCCCCCTGCACCCAGGCAGGCGGAGCTCCGTCCTAAGCCAGACCGGGACCCACCCCAGGCCAGACCGGCCTCGCCCAAGCAAGGCCGAGCTCCTCCCCCGGCCAGACGGCCCCGAGCGCCCGGCCATTCAGGAAACTTTTCCATATTAGGCGCCGTACTTGAGCCACAATCCCGCGGCGTTCTGATAAGAGACAAGCTTGAATCGCGGGGATGCCAGTGGGGGCTGCCGGCGATTTGCGTGGGGTCAGTGGAAGGCGATCATAGCGATGAAGCGGCCTTCTTCAGACGTTCGAGAGACATCGAGAGATCTTTTTCCGCTTAGCTGTTCGTAATTTCGGCCGGCCCGACATCCGGGCCTTCTGACCGCGGACGCCTGTGCGGCTTGCCGTTTCCTGCGATGCCCCTCGAAGAGGGCGACCAGGAAGGGGCTCGAAACCGGGCTGTCATGGGCCTGGCTGTTATGGGCCTCTTGGGTCGTTGATTGGGGGACTTGGGTTGAACCACAGGACATCACGCGGCGCTTACGGGCGTGAGACCGGGATCATCGATCTCGGCCACGAGCCGCCGCTGTCCGTCGATGGTTCGGAAGCTGCCGTCATCGATCGCCGTCGCGTCTCGGTGCAATGGTTCAGCGGGACGATTCTGACCGGACTCTGCGGCGCAGCCCTGATCGGCGGCGCCGTTTTCGCCTCTCTCGACGGTGAGATGACCTTCGCCAAGGTGCCGGAGCGGGTCGAAGGCGCGCTGCGCGGCGCATTCGGCGCGGCCGATCGCGCCGCCACGCTGCACAAGAGCGACCGCCTGCCGCCGCCGAACGAATCCTCCGCTTCGCGCAACATCGTACGCGTCTCGACGGTCGCCCGCGTCGGCAACCGCGACGTGATGCGGGTGCGCCCGTTCGTCCGGATCGCCGGCAACCTGTCGATGACGACCAGCGATCTATCGGCGAAGATCCCGCCGTTCAACGCCCAGCGCCTTCTCACCGACGTCGGCTCCGATCCGAAGGCCGCATCGGAGGACCCGAACAATCCGGAAGCCGTCGAGCCCGACGCCGAAGTCTCCTTCGTCACCAAGGACCTGTCGCCGGTGCTGCCGAAGGCCAAGATTTCCGCCGTGGTGGCGCTCGACGACATCCTGATGCGGGTGCGCGATGCCGCCAACTGGCGCGGCAATGGCGGGGTGCGCTATGCCTCGCTCGCCAACGCCGCCGCTGACGTCTCCGGCGCGACCGGCCCGTCCGACATCAGAAGCGCCTACGCCCCCGAAGTGTCGCCGTCCGATCCCTATGCCGGATTCGAGACGCGCGTGGTGCCTGAAAACGTGACGCTGCTGCCGAAGACCAAGGAGCAGATCACCGGCGGCAATCCCAACGGCGAACGCGTCCATCCGGTCAAGAAGGGCGACTCGGTCGGCTCCGTCCTGCGCGATCTCGGCGCGACGGCCGAGGAGATCAAGGCGATCACCGCAACGCTCGGGCCCCGCGGCCGCGACGGCGGCCTGAAGGAAGGCGAAAAACTTCGCATCCTGATGGCGCCGGCAAGCCCGGGCGCCAGACTCCAGCCCTATCGCGTCGTGATTGCAAACGACACCATGGTCGAGGCGATCGCAGCGCTGTCCGATCTCGGCAAATACGTCGCGGTCGACGTCTCCAGCATGAACACCGTCGCCGACGCCACGGCCAACGCCAACAGCGACGACGATGACGACGATGACGGCACTGGCGTGCGGCTCTACCAGAGCATCTACGAGACCGCGATACGCAACAAAGTGCCGATGCCTGTCATCGACGACATGATCAAGATCTACTCCTATGACGTCGATTTCCAGCGCAAGGTGGCGCCGGGCGATTCCTTCGACGTGTTCTACGCCGGCGAAGACGAGGGCGTGACGTCGAGCGAAAAGAACGACGTATTGTTCGCTTCGCTCACCGTCGGCGGCGAAACCAAGAAATATTATCGCTACCAGAGCCCCGACGACGGCGTCGTCGACTACTACGACGAGACCGGCAAGAGCGCGAAGAAATTCCTGGTGCGCAAGCCCGTCAACAACGCGATCATGCGCTCCGGCTTCGGCGGCCGCCGCCACCCGATCCTGGGCTATGTGAAGATGCACACCGGCGTCGACTGGGCCACCGCCTACGGCACGCCGATCTTCGCCTCCGGCAACGGCGCGATCGAAAAGATCGGCACCGAGGGCGGCTACGGCAAGTATATCCGCATCAAGCACAACAACGGCTACGAGACCGCCTACGGCCACATGTCTGCCTTCGCCAAGGGCATGGAAGCCGGCAAGAAGGTCCGCCAGGGCCAGGTGATCGGCTTCGTCGGCTCGACCGGCGCATCGACCGGCCCTCACGTCCACTACGAGATCCTGGTCAACGGCCGCTTCGTGGATCCGCTGCGCGTGAAATTGCCGCGCGGCCGTTCGCTGGAAGGCCCGATGCTCGCCGGCTTCGAGAAGGAGCGCGACCGGCTCGACGGCATGATGACCGGCCGGGGCGGTGCCATCGCGAGGATGTCGGATGCGACCGGCGGGCCGTTGCAGGTCACCAACCGCTGATTTTGTGACCGGCCGAAATCAACCGGACATTTCCAGAAAATTTGGTTTGAAACCGGCGTCGTAACGCGACGTCATTTCACTGCGCCACAATTTCAAGTTTCGTTTGCCAAAATCGCATGACGGGCGAATACTTTCCAAAAAACGGGAGGTCTCGCCATGAAGAACAGGCTCGCCTGCGCGGCCCTGATTGCTGCTGTTTTCTCCATCACAAGCGCATCGGCTGAGACATTACCGAGGACTTGGGAGGTCACGAGACTCGTCCCCGGCTCGGCGTTCCATGGCGTGCACGGGCTCGCCATCGACAAGGCAGGCCATCTGTTTGCCGGCAGCGTCGCGGGCGCAATGCTCTACGAGGTCGACATTTCAGGCGGTACCGCCAAGGTTGCAATCCCCGCTCCGATCGGAATGGCCGACGACATCGCATTCGCGCCCGACGGTACCATGGCCTGGACCGGGTTCCTGGCTGGCGATCTCTATGCGCGCAAGGGCGACGGCCCGATCAAGAAGCTCGCCACCGGCCTTCCCGGCATCAATTCCCTCGCCTTCCGCAAGGACGGCAGGCTCTATGCCACGACCGTTTTCCTCGGCGACACGCTCTATGAGATCGATGTCGAGGGCGACAAACCACCTCGCCAGATCATGGAGAAGATGGGCGGCCTCAACGGCTTCGAGTTCGGTCCCGACGACAAGCTCTACGGTCCGCTCTGGTTCAAGGGACAGGTCGCAAAAGTCGACGTCGACAAGGCCGAGCTGACCGTGGTCGCCGACGGCTTCAAGGTCCCGGCCGCGGTGAACTTCGATTCCAAGGGTAATCTGTTCGTGGTCGACACGGCGCTCGGCCAGCTCGTCCGGGTCGATCCCAGGTCCGGCGGTAAGGCCGTCGTCGCGCAGCTAAAACCGTCGCTGGACAATCTCGCCATCGACGACAAGGACCGGATCTACGTCTCCAACATGGCCGACAACGGCATCCAGGAGGTCGATCCCGCGACCGGCCAGGCCAAACAGATCATCATCGGCAAGCTTGCCCTGCCCGGCGGCATCGGCGTCACCTCGGAGAATGGCAAGGATACGATCCACGTCGCCGACGTGTTCGCCTATCGCACGGTGGACGGCGCGAGCGGCGAGGTCACCGAGAAAGCACGCATGCACGCTGACGGCGTCACGCTCGAATACCCGATGAGCGCGACGGCGAAGGGCAACGACGTGATCCTGTCGAGCTGGTTCACCGGCACGGTACAGGTGATCGACGGCAAGACCGGCACCACGCGCGAGATGCTGCACGGCTTCAAGGCGCCGCATGACGCCATCGTGCTCGCGGACGGCAGCATTTTGGTGGCCGAGCTCGGCACCAAATCGCTGGTCCGCGTCAGCGGCGAGCACGGCAAGGATCGCACCACGGTGGTCGGAGGTCTTGAGGGCCCGGTCGGGCTCGTCGGTGGCTCCAGCGACGAGGTCTACGTCACCGAAGCCTTCGCCGGCACCGTCTCAAGGGTCGACAAAAACGGCGAAAAGACCGTGATCGCCAGGGACCTGAAAATGCCCGAGGGCCTCGCACGCGCCAGCGACGGCAAGCTGGTCGTGGCGGAAGTGGGCGCGAAGCGGCTGATCGAGATCGCGCAGGAGGACGGCAAGATCACCGAGATCGCGGCCAATCTTCCGATCGGACTTGTCGGCGCACCTGGCGGCCTGCCGACCCACATCCCGACAGGCGTGGCGATCGGCGCAACGGGCGTCATCTACCTCTCCTCCGACATCGAGAACGCGATCTACAAGGTGGTCAAGAAGTAGCGGCCGCCAACAGATCCAGCGCTGTCCTCGCAAAACAATTGCCCCGGAGAGATGAATCTCTCCGGGGCGGCTTGTTGTTTCAGGCAGCGCCTACGCTCAGTTCAGCTTGCGCTTCGACACCGGCGCCTCGAACTGGGCGATTTCCGCGGTCTGCGGCGCCTTGCCGTTGAAGGTCAGCACGTTGCCTTCGGACGAGATCACGACCGTATCCCCGTCCCTGATGTCGCCGGCCAGGATCATCTCGGCGAGCGGATCCTGGACGTAGCGCTGGACCACCCGCTTCAGCGGCCGTGCGCCGTAGGCGGGATCCCAGCCCTTGGCGGCGAGCCAGTCGCGGCCGGCAGCGTCGAGCGTCAGCGTGATCTTGCGATCGGCCAGCAGCTTCTGGAGCCGCGCGAACTGGATCTCGACGATCCGGCCCATCTCGCTCCGCTGCAAGCGGTGGAACAGGATGATCTCGTCGACACGGTTGAGGAATTCGGGGCGGAAATGTCCCCGCACCATTCCCATCACCTGCTCACGCACGGCTGAGGTGTCTTCGCCTTCGGGTTGATTCACCAAATACTCCGAACCGAGGTTCGAGGTCATGATGATCAGCGTATTGCGGAAATCGACGGTGCGGCCCTGACCATCGGTCAGGCGACCGTCGTCGAGCACCTGCAACAGGACGTTGAAGACGTCCGGATGCGCTTTTTCGATCTCGTCGAACAGCACCACCTGATAGGGCCGGCGCCGCACCGCTTCGGTGAGCGCGCCACCCTCGTCATAGCCGACATAGCCCGGAGGCGCGCCGATCAGCCGCGAGACCGAATGCTTCTCCATGTATTCGGACATGTCGAGGCGGACCATTGCGGTCTCGTCGTTGAACAGATATTCCGCGAGGGCCTTGGTCAGCTCGGTCTTGCCGACGCCGGTCGGCCCCAGGAACATGAACGAGCCGGTCGGCCGGTGCGGGTCCTGCAGACCCGCGCGTGATCGGCGCACGGCGGTCGCGACCGCACGCACGGCCTCGGCCTGGCCGACGACGCGCTGTCCGAGCTGCTCCTCCATCTTGAGGAGCTTTTCCTTCTCGCCCTCCAGCATCTTGTCCACGGGCACGCCGGTCCAGCGCGAGACCACCTGCGCGATGTGGTTGGCGGTCACGGCCTCCTCCATCATCTCGCCGGAGTTCTCTCGTGCTTCGATGTCGGCGAGCTGCTTCTCGAGCTGCGGGATCCGGCCATAGGCGAGCTCACCGGCCTTCTGGAATTCGCCGCGCCGCTGCGCATCGGCGAGGTCGACGCGCAGCGCGTCGAGCTCGGACTTCAGCTTCTGGGCGTCGGAGAGCTTGTTCTTCTCCGCGCTCCAGCGTGCCGTCAGCGCCGCAGATTTCTCCTCAAGCTCGGCCAGCTCCTTCTGGAGCGTCTCGAGACGAGACTTGGAGCCGAGATCGCTTTCCTTCTTGAGCGCTTCCTGCTCGATCTTGAGCCTGATGATCTCGCGGTCGAGCGAATCCAGCTCCTCCGGCTTGGAATCGACCTGCATCTTCAGCCGCGCAGCCGCTTCGTCCATGAGGTCGATCGCCTTGTCGGGCAGGAAGCGGTCGGTGATGTAGCGGTTGGACAGCGTCGTGGCGGCGACCAGCGCGGAATCGGTGATCCGCACGCCGTGGTGCTGCTCGTACTTGTCCTTCAGGCCGCGCAGGATCGAGATGGTGTCCTCGACCGTGGGCTCGCTGACGAAGATCGGCTGGAAGCGCCGCGCCAGCGCCGCATCCTTCTCGACGTGCTTGCGGTATTCATCGAGCGTGGTCGCGCCGATGCAGTGCAGCTCGCCGCGTGCCAGCGCGGGCTTGAGCAAATTGGACGCGTCCATCGCGCCGTCGCCCTTGCCGGCGCCGATCAGCGTGTGCATCTCGTCGATGAACAGGATGAAATTACCGTCGCTCCCGGTCACTTCCTGGAGCACGGCCTTCAACCGCTCCTCGAACTCGCCGCGGTATTTCGCACCCGCAATTAACGAGCCGAGGTCGAGCGACAGCAGCTTCTTGTCCTTGAGGCTCTCGGGCACGTCACCGTTGACGATGCGCAGCGCGAGGCCTTCGGCGATGGCGGTCTTGCCGACGCCGGGCTCACCGATCAGGACGGGATTGTTCTTGGTCCGGCGCGACAGCACCTGGATGGTGCGGCGGATCTCCTCGTCGCGGCCGATCACCGGGTCGAGCTTGCCGTCGCGCGCAGCCTGGGTCAGGTCGCGGGCATATTTCTTCAGCGCGTCATAGGCGTTCTCGGCGGTCGCGGAGTCCGCGGTGCGGCCCTTGCGCAGCGCCTCGATCGCGGCGTTCAGATTTTGCGGGGTGACGCCGCCCTTGGCGAGGATCGCGCCAGCCTCGCTGGTCTTCTCCAGCGTGAGGCCAAGCAGCAGCCGCTCGACGGTGACAAAGCTGTCGCCAGCCTTCTCGCCGGCCTTTTCGGCGGCGTCGAAGGTGCGGGCGAGTTCGGGTGCGAGATAGATCTGGCCTGCGCCGCCGCCACTGACCTTCGGCACCTTGTTGAGGGCCTCTTCGGTCGCCTTCAGAATTGCGCGAGAATTGCCGCCAGCGCGGTCGATCAGGCCGGCAGCCAGCCCCTCATTGTCGTCCAGCAGCACCTTCAGGACGTGCAGGGTCGAAAACTGCTGGTGCCCCTCGCGCACCGCAAGCGACTGCGCGGACTGGACGAAGCCCCTGGAGCGTTCGGTATATTTGTCGATGTTCATGTCTTTTCTTTCCCTCGGCCTGCCCCTCGAGCCCTCTAAGGCACTCCAAACGGCATCTTCATTGGGTTTCCGCTGGCTGCGTTGACGTTCCTCAAGCAGCAGCGGTCGTTATCAGCCGGCGCTGGCGCCGGCCTGATCCAGATGTGGGAAGCGAGCCCCTGGATCGGAAGAGGCGCGTTCACAATTTCGTGCGCGGAATGGCCGGCTTGGCGCGGGCCGGTCGAATCCCCTAAGTAGCGGCCATGACAGCCAGCCAGACCGCCGAGATCACCGGCCTTTACCGCTACCCGATCAAGGGCCTGACGCCGGAGCACCTCGCCCGCGTCCCCTTGCGAACCGGCCAGACCCTCCCCGCTGACCGCCGCTACGCCATCGAGAACGGCCCGAGCGGGTTCGATCCTGATGCGCCCGAGTGGAAACCGAAAATCCAGTTCCTGATGCTGGCGCGCAATGAGCGGCTGGCGTCCCTCGACAGCCGGTTCGAGGACGCGACCAATCACCTGACCATCCGCAAGGACGGCCAGATCGTCGCCAGCGGCGACCTCGAGACCGCCGCCGGGCGCGCCGCCATCGAAGGCTATTTCAGCGAAAACTTTCAGCCCGAGCTGAAGGGCCCGCCAAAAGTGCTGTCCGGCCGGGACCACAGCTTTTCCGATGTCGCCCGCAAGGTCGTGTCCATCATCAATCTCGACAGCGTCCGCGCCATCGAGACCATGCTCGGTGGCACCGCCGTGCATCCCCTGCGCTTCCGCGGCAATCTCTACGTGAAGGGATGGCCGGCCTGGTCGGAGCTCGACCTCGTCGGCAAGATCCTCGCGATCGGGCAGGCCCGGCTGAAAGTGGTCAAGCGCATCGTCCGCTGCCCGGCCACAAATGTCGATCCGGTGACGGCCGTGCGCGATCTCGATATACCGCCGACGCTCTCGCGCAATCTCGGCCACATGGATTGCGGTATCTATGCCGAGGTCATCGCCGACGGCGAGATCGGCGTGGGGGATGCGGTTGTGGTGGAAGAGCCGAGATTGGTGTGAGCCGACGCCGGCTCAACACACTCCGTCATTGCGAGCGCAGCGAAGCAATCCAGGAATGCATCCTCGGAAACAGTCTGGATTGCTTCGTCGCACCAGCGCAAAATTGCTACGCAATTTTGTCGCGGGCTCCTTGCCATGACGGATGTTAATTCGGCATCACATACGCATAGATCCGGCCGCGCGAGACCGGCGCCTCGCGGACGCGGTTGCCGTTGTTGCCGGAGATCATGATCGGATTGCCCTGCGCGTCGACGCCGGTGATGATGCCGACATGGCCGCCGCCGCGGCCTCGCGACATCACCGCGATGGCGCCGACCTGCGGACCGGAGACGCGCGTGCCGTAGCGCGCGAACGAGCTCGCCATGTCCGATCCGGAGCCCTTATGGCCGGTATGCTCCAGCACCATGTTCATAAAGCGCGCGCACCACAGGCTGCCGCGACCGGTCGGATTGCCGCCGACGTAACGACGCGCTTCGGACACGAGGCCCGATCCGCCACCGAAGCCACCGCTCATGCTCGCGCCGCCGGCGTTGGCGTTGGCGTTGGCGTTCGGATCGTAGCTGGCCTGGGTGTCGGAAAAACCGTTCGCCTGCAACTGCGCCGCGCTGCGCTCGAAGCGCGAGCTGCGTGCATGGTGGCGATAATGATGATGTCTGGCATGGTGCACGTAAGCGTGCCGCTCTGCGCTATGACGATGATGCGGCCGCGCTGAGGCCGGAGAAACGAACACGGCAACCGCCGCGAAGAAAACCGCCAGCGCGACAACACAACGCGACAGGCGAGACGCAAACAACTCAAACATTCTTCATCCTTCGTTGACACCCCACTTCCCGATCGGCCCGTGCGCGGCCGACATCGATCAGGCCGTTAAGCCGCCGGATGTGGCGAGAAAAAGACGCCGCGTCCGCGAATAGCTGCGATGATTTTGCGCCGATGCTCGCCTGATGCCGCCGCATTGCGGACAACAACATTAACTGCAATTCTGCAAAGGCGGCTTGAAGAGAGGGAAACAGTTAATGCCCCACGCCACGACCAGGGACGACGTCCGCATCTATTTCGAGGAAGCGGGCCAGGGAACGCCGATAATTTTCCTGCACGAGTTCGCGGCCGACTTCACCAATTGGGAGCCGCAGATGCGCTACTTCTCGCGCGGGCACCGCTGCATCACTTATTCCGCGCGCGGCTACACGCCGTCGGATGTGCCTGATGGCGAGGTCTACACCTACAAGCATTTCTACGCCGATTCGCTCGCGGTGCTCGATCATCTCAGGATCGAACGCGCGCATCTCGTGGGTCTCTCGATGGGCGCTTACTCGTCGCTCCAGATCGGATTGAATGCACCGCAGCGTGCGCTGTCGATGACGCTGGCCGGCGTCGGATCGGGCTCGGAGATCGAGAACCTCGACGACTGGCGCAAGCAGTGCCGCGCCAATGCCGAGCAGTTCGAGACCCTCGGCGCGGCTGAAGTCGCAAAAGTCACGCGCGAGGCGCCGAGCCGGATTCCGTTCCTGGTGAAAGACCCGCGCGGCCACGCCGATTTCTACGCCGCACTGGCGCGGCATGATGCCAAGGGCTCGGCCAACACGATGCGCGGTTTTCAGGGCGGGCGGCCCTCGATCTACACGCTGACGGATGCGATCGCGAAGGTGGCAACACCGGCGCTGATCATCTGCGGCGATGAGGATGATCCATGTATCGGGGCGAGCCTGTTTTTGAAGAAGCACCTGCCGGCTGCAGGGCTCGCGATGTTTCCGAAGTCAGGCCACGTGCTCAACCTCGAGGAGCCCGCGCTGTTCAACGAGAGCGTAGAGCGGTTCGTGACGCTGGTGGAGGCGGGGCGATGGCCGGCGCGGGATCCGCGCTCGCTGTCGGGACATTAGAACAAAGGCGCCGCCACACACTCCGTCATTGCGAGCGCAGCGAAGCAATCCAGGCTGCCGCCGCGGAAACAGTCTGGATTGCTTCGTCGCAAGAGCTCCTCGCAATGACGAGGGGCTATTTCTTGCCGCCGCGCGTGAGCAAAAACACGCCCTGCTCGCCGAACATATTCCACACCCACCATGGCAAGCGGAGCCGCAGCGGACGGCCATAGAGGTCGAGCGCTTCGGCGCGCTCCATCTTGACGCCGATGGCGTCGCAGAGCTCGACGAAATCCTTGATGGTGCAGAAATGGATGTTGGCGGTGTCGTACCAGGTCGCCGGCAGATTGTCGGTGCGCGGCATGTGGCCGCCGATCAGGAGCTGGAGCCGCATCCGCCAGAAGCCGAAATTCGGGAACGAGACGATGGCACGGCGGCCAATGCGTAAAAGATTCTCCAGCACCACCTTCGGCTGCCGCGTCGCCTGCAGCGTCTGCGACAGGATCACGTAGTCGAAGGCGTCATCGGGATAGTTGACGAGGTCGGTGTCGGCATCACCCTGCACCACAGCAAGGCCCTTGGCGACGCAGCGGTTGACGCCCTCGCGCGACAGCTCGATGCCGCGGCCGTCGACGCCGCGCGTCTCCAGTAGCTGGAGCAGATCGCCGTCGCCGCAGCCGACGTCGAGCACTTTTGAGCCCGGCTTGACCATCTCGGCGACCAGCAGATGGTCGGCGCGAAACGGGCCGGGCTGCTCCGCAGTGAGGCCACCCAGCGGCAGCACTTCCTGTACGGACATCGCTAGCCCTCCTTGCCGGTGAGCCCGCGCGCCTTGCCGGCCGATTGCAGGAAGGCGCGGGAGATGTCGAGGAATTCGGGCACGTCGAGCAGGAAGGCGTCGTGGCCGCGATCGGTCTCGATCTCGGCAAACGACACCCGTGCGCTCGACGCATTCAGCGCATGCACCAGCGCGCGCGATTCCGAGGTCGGGAACAGCCAGTCGCTGGTGAAGGAGACCACGCAGAAGCGGGTCTCAATGTCCGCGAACGCTTTCGCGAGTACGCCGCCATGGTCGCCGGCGATGTCGAAATAGTCCATCGCGCGGGTCAGATAGAGATAGGAATTGGCGTCGAACCGCTCGACGAAGGAGGAGCCCTGATAACGCAGATAGGACTCGACCTGGAAATCGGCGTCGAACGAGAAGGTCGGCAACTCGCGGTCCTGCATGCGCCGGCCGAACTTGCGATGCAGCGCCGCGTCCGACAGATAGGTGATGTGCGCGGCCATGCGCGCGACTGCGAGGCCGCGATGCGGATGGATGCCCTGATCGGCATAGGCGCCATTGTGCCAGTCGGGATCGGCCATCACGGCCTGGCGGCCGAGCTCGTGGAAGGCGATGTTCTGCGCCGAGTGCCGCGTCGAGCAGGCGATTGCGAGGGCGGAGTACACGCGCTTGGGATAGGCCGCGGTCCATTGCAGCACCTGCATGCCGCCCATCGAGCCGCCGACGACCGCGAACAGCGTGTCGATGCCGAGCCGGTCGATCAGCATCGCCTGCGCGCGGACCATGTCGGGGATGGTGATGACGGGGAAATCCAGGCCCCACACCTTGCCGGTGGCGGGATTGATCGACGCGGGCCCGGTCGAGCCCATGCAGCCGCCGATCACGTTGGAGCAGATGACGAAGTAGTGCCGGGGATCAAGCGGCCGGCCGGGGCCGACGAGGGTGTCCCACCAGCCGGACTTGCCGGTGACGGGATGCTCATTGGCGACGTGCTGGTCGCCGGTCAGCGCATGGCAGATCAGGATGGCGTTGGAGCGATCGGCGTTGAGCTCGCCATAGGTCTGATAGGCGATCTGGAACGGGGAGAGATCGACGCCGCAATCGAGCCGTAGCGGCTGGTCCGCGCCGAACTGCGCGACCTGCGAACTCGGATGATCCACCTCATGCGACCGGTCGTCGGCACTGATCGCGGGACTCGGCACAGACTTGACGCCAACCATCTGACCATCGACCTCATTTGCGATCGGACTTCAGATCGCAGTGACATCAGGCCATAAAAAACCCGGCCTGAACGATAGGTTCGGCCGGGATCGAAAACGTCCCCGGCCTGTTTAGCGAGTTTTTTAACGTGGCTGCAAGCCGGCCGGCTCAAATGACCACGGAACAGGCAAAACTTTACTATCTTGGGCGGTTTTCGTCAAGTCGCGGCCCGGATGAGCCAAATTCGTCCCTGTAACCTCGGCCTAAAAGGCCGTCATTTCTCTTTGCTTTCACCGCCCTGACTGCCTAATCAGGACATTCCCCGCAGCCTCTCAACCGACCAAGTCAGATATGTCCCAACGACCGCCCGCGCCACCATCGCTCCAGGAATTGCGCAAGGAGATCGACGCGATCGACGAGGGCATGCATCGCCTGTTGATGCAGCGCGGCGACATCATCGACCGCCTGATCCAGGTGAAGCAGACCCAGGAGGTCGGCTCGGCGTTCCGCCCGGCGCGCGAGGCCTCGATGATGCGCGACATCGTGCAGCGCCATCGCGGCATCCTGCCGCTCGACACGGTCGAGAGCATCTGGCGCGTCATCATCTCGACCTTCACCTATGTCCAGGCGCCGTTCTCCGTGCATGCCGACATCTCGGTGAGCGAGCCGGCGATGCGCGATTCCGCGCGCTTCCATTTTGGTTTCACCGTGCCTTACGTCGCGCATTTCAGCGCGCAGGCGGCGGTCGAGGCGGTGGCGAAATCCAAGGGCGATCTGGCGCTGGTCTCGGCGACCTCGAGCCGCACGCCGTGGTGGCTGGAGCTGGAAGCCGCCGGCGCGCCGAAAATCATCGCGCGGCTGCCCTTCGTCGAGCGTGCCGACCATCCGGCCGCGCTGCCCGTGTTCGCGGTCTCGCGCGTCGCCGACAGCGCGCTGGTGACGGAGGTCGAGACCTTCAGCGTGCGCGTGTCCGGGTGGAATGCCGAGATCGCGCGGGCGCTATCGCCACTCGCCGAGATCGTGGCGGTGCCCGATACCGCCTTCGACGGCGCGGCGCTGCTGGTCTCGGTCACGAGCGCGAGCAGCATCGACAAAATCAAGGCTGCCCTGATCGAAGCGGGGGCCTCGGTGCGCTCCACGGCCCTCGTCGGCAGCCACGCAACGCGCTATACGGTGCCCCCGACCGGGCCGAAATCGTAGATCGCGAACCACCTTAGCCTATCCGGAGTTGAAGATGTCCCGCCCCGTGCCGAACCCCGGCATTCTCGATATTGCGCCCTACACGCCCGGCAAGAGCCCGGTCGCCGAGCCCGGCCGCAAGGTGTTCAAGCTCTCGGCCAACGAGACGCCGTTCGGGCCCTCGCCCAAGGCGATCGAGGCCTTCAAGAACGTGGCGACGCATCTGGAAGATTATCCGGAAGGAACCTCGCGCGTGCTGCGCGAAGCGATCGGCCGCTCTTTCGGGCTCGATCCCAACCGCATCATCTGCGGCGCCGGCTCGGACGAGATCCTCAATCTGCTCGCCCACACCTATCTCAGCCATGGTGACGAAGCGATCTCCACCACCCACGGCTTCCTGGTCTACCCGATCGCGACCATGGCGGTGGGCGCGAAGAACGTGGTTGCCGCCGAGAAGGACCTGACCGCGGATGTCGACGCCATCCTGAAGGCGGTGACGCCGCGCACAAAGCTGGTCTGGCTCGCCAACCCCAACAACCCGACCGGCACCTATGTGCCGTTCGACGAGGTCAAGCGCCTGCGCGCCGGCCTGCCCTCGCACGTGCTGCTGGTGCTCGACGCCGCCTATGCCGACTACGTTTCGCGTAACGACTATGAAATGGGAATAGAGCTGGTCGCCACCACCGAGAATACCGTGGTGACGCACACCTTCTCCAAGATCCACGGCCTCGCCGCGCTGCGCATCGGCTGGATGTTCGGCCCCGAGCACATCATCGACGCCGTCAACCGCATCCGCGGTCCGTTCAACGTGTCGACACCGGCGATGTATGCCGCGGTCGCCGCGATCGAGGACACCGCGCATCAGGCGATGTCGAAGCAGTTCACCGAAACCTGGCGCAACTGGCTGATCGAGGAGATCACCAAGCTCGGCCTCAAGGTCACGCCGAGCGTCGGCAATTTCGTGCTGATCCATTTCCCGACCGACAAGGGCAAGACCTCGGACGATGCCGACGCGTTCCTCACCAGGCGCGGCCTAGTGCTGCGCGGCTTGAAGAACTACGGCCTGCCGCATTCGCTGCGCATGACCATCGGCACCGAGGAGGCCAATCGCCTCGTCGTCGAGGGCTTGCGCGACTTCGTGGCCGGCAAATGAGCGTGAACCCGCACTTCCAGCGCGTCGCGCTGATCGGCTTCGGCCTGATCGGCGGCTCGATCGCGCGCGCCGCGAAGCTCCAGGGCCTGGCCTCCGAGATCGTCACGACTGCGCGCTCGGAGAAGACCCGCGCGCGGGTGATGGAGCTCGGCATCGTCGACCAGGTCGTGGCGACCAATGCGGAAGCGGTGAAGGATGCCGACCTCGTCATCCTCTGCATTCCCGTCGGCGCTTGCGGACCGGTGGCACAAGAGATCGCGCCGCACTTGAAGCCCGGTGCAATCGTCTCCGACGTCGGCTCGGTCAAGGGCGCGATCGTCAGGGACATGGCGCCGCATCTGCCGAAGAATGTTCATTTCGTGCCGGCGCATCCGGTCGCAGGCACCGAGCATTCGGGACCTGATTCCGGCTTCGCCGAGCTCTTCATCAATCGCTGGTCCATCCTGACGCCGCCGGAAGGCGTCGATGCGGCCGCCACCGATCGCTTGCGCGCCTTCTGGGCAGCGATGGGCGCCAAGGTCGAGGTGATGACGCCGGATCATCATGATCTCGTGCTCGCGATCACCAGCCATCTGCCGCATCTGATCGCCTACACCATCGTCGGCACCGCCGACGAGCTGCAACAGGTGACGGAGTCCGAGGTGATCAAATTCTCCGCCGGCGGCTTTCGCGATTTCACCCGCATCGCGGCGTCCGACCCGACGATGTGGCGCGACGTCTTCCTCGCCAACAAGGAGGCCGTGCTGGAGATGCTCGGCACCTTCACCGAGGATCTGGCAAAGCTCACCCGCGCGATCCGCCGCGGCGATGGCGAGGCGCTGTTCGACCATTTCACCCGCACCCGCGCCATCCGTCGCGGCATCGTCGAGATCGGGCAGGATTCGGCGGCCGCCGATTTCGGCCGTCAGCATGGGCAGCTCGGCAACAAGCCGTAAGCCGACGACGTAGCCCGGACTGGGTTTCGCTCCATCCGGGCTACGATCCTCTCGCGAGTTAGAATGGATAGTAACGGACCTGGGTCATGACGATGTTGTCGTCCGTCTTCGGCGCACCGCCGACGCCGTCGAAGGCGAGCCGCTGCGTGTAGGAATACTGCACGCCGGCTTTGAGCGTGCCGTATTTGCCCTGGTAGATCGTGTCGTAGATTCCGGCCGTGACTTGCCGGACCTCCTTGGTATTGCCGTTGCAGGTCGCCGCCGGTGAGTTCTCGGTGAAGCAGCCGGTGTTGTTGTAGAGCGGATTGCCGTAGCCGAAGGGCACCGTCCCGACATTGGCAAACGCCGCCTTGGCCCTTTCCAGGCCTGCATAGGAGTAGACATCGAGGCTCGGCGTCGCGTGCCAGATCAGGCCGACCGCCGCCGCCGTCATCGTCAACGGCAGGATCGTGCCATCCTGCGCCACCGTGGCGTCGGGGAAAGGCGAGGCCGTGAAACGGCCGAGCACGCCGCGCGCGCCATAGAGCTGAAGATCGAGCGTCTTCGGAATCAGCTCGGCAAAAATGTGCCCGCCAAAGCTTCCGGTGTCGTAGCTGTGGTTGGCGTTGTTGAAGCGATCGAACAGCTGGCGATAGAGGCCCCACGCTTCGACGTGCAGCTTGTATGGCCCGAGCCGCGGGTCCCACGCCGCCTTCACCGTGACGTCGGGCACCTGGTTCAGGCTGACATTGTTGAGGTTGTTGAAGAAGCTGCCGCCCGGCCCGGTCAGATTGACCTGGAGGTTCGGGTTCAACACGCCCTGCGGCCCGACAGCGGGCGTGCCGACCGTCGGCACGTTGCCGCCGAAAAACGAGGTCTGCGCGTTCTCGACCGATGCAGCGAGCTTGAACTCGGATCCGATGTCCTGCCAGACACGAAGGCCCGGCTGCCGCGCGGCGAGGAATCCGGGAACGAGCTCGAAATCGATCACGCCCGGCGCATCGATGCCGCGCGGATCGATTCCGGCCTTCATCGGCGTGTTGAGCGACCACGACTGACCCGCGAGGAAGTGAAGGCCGAGATCGGTCCGGTCCACCTCCAGGCTGAGCTGCCGCATGCGTGGATTGAACGAATTGGTCGTGACCGAATTCGCGGTCTGCGCCGCGCCTTCGAAATCGATCTCGCCATAGCCGGCGAGATGCGTGTCGGCATCGACATTGCCCTCGGCCAGTACCGAGAACCGGCTCTGGCGCGCGGAGAACCGCGTCTCCGGAAAATAGTAATTCCGGCTCTGCGGGTAGGGGATGAAGTTGTAGATTGATCCGGTATCGGAAGCGAGATTGCGCGAGCGGTAGATGCCGGTGAGATCGACCCAGCCGCCGAATGTCAGCGTGATGCCTTTGTAGCAGACCTTGCCGACCGCGCAGGGATCGACAGGAAGAGCCTTGTAGGTTGCGGGCATCGGAGCCGCCTTCGCCTGCGCTTCAACCTGCCGTGTCTTGCGCGCCTCCTGGTCCACGCGCTGCTGCAGCTCCTTCAGCTTCGCCTTCAGCGACTGGATTTCGGTTGTGACATTGTCGTCGGCACGCGCCTGCCCTGAACAGGCAGCGAGCATGCCCAGCATCAGTCCGTAATTGATGATCCGCACTTGAATCTCCCTCCACTCGGGAAGCAGGTTCGATTCGTCGCGCCGACCCCGGCGCTTGCATGCTTCCCTGGTGTGGAGTGATTTGAATGCGGCTGCGGTTATTCGCGGCGAGGTGCATCTTCTGCATCACGTTTTCCTGACGATCCTGTTCGGAATATCTTTGCGGCTTTGCCGATCCGCGGGCGCGATTGGCGCCCTTGTCCAAGGTCACGCCAAGGCAACGCGCATTGGGCCCGGCCGGGGCATGACCGGGCCCAACTCCGCGGGCGCGCAAGCGGTGGACGGCGGTTATTTGCTCTTGGTCGCGCGCAGCACCGTGGAACGCGGTGATTTCGGCGAGGGGACCAACGCCATCGTGTCCCGCGTTGCGGCGCTTGCGAAGCTGCGATCGCCATTCGGATACATCGAGGCGTAAGCGGCTGGCTCCTGCATTTGCCACTGCCACTGCGCGAGCGCCGGCGTCGCGAACGCCGCCGAGACGGCGACGGCGGCAACGAACAGTTTCAACCTGGTCATGTTAACTCTCCTGCCTGGGCGGACCGCATCATCGTGCGGCCGACATGGAGAGAGAGCGGAGATCGTAGCTCCGCATTCCCGGCGGGCAATCACGATCCGGCGAAGGGCGCGTGAGTTCAGCTCGTACCCGGCATGGAGCGAGCTAGGACAGCCGAGGGTGACAAACGGAGAGAGGTGGCTTTGAATTCGCCCTACTGTTTCGCGCTGCGACCAATTTTGTCCGGCTTGAACAGATCGAGGTCGATTGCCTGTCCCATCGCCAGATATCCGGTGCGGTTGGGGTGAAGCTTGTCGCCGGCGCCGCCGGTGGTGCTTTCGGGGATGAACTCCGGCTTAAGGCCACCTGAGGTCGGATCGAGCGTCGCGCGATCGAAATCGATCACACCGTCGAATGTCCCCGAGGTACGGATGAATGCGTTGAGCGCCTTGCGCTTGTCATCCTGTTCGGGGAAACCGTGTGCCGCGCTGGTGCTGCCCAATGCCGAAACGACGGTGGCGCCAATGATTCGGGCTTGCGGCCATTTCGCACGTAGCCTCGCAACGCCGTCCTTCATCGCGGCGATGACCTGGTCGGCCGTGAAATTGCCGTTCTTGCTGAAATCGTTGATGCCTTCCAGCCAGATCAGGCTCGATATGCCGGATAGCGACAGCACGTCGCGATCGAGCCGCTGGCCTGAAGCGGGGCCGCCCGCGTACGGTTTGTCGGGACCGTATTCGGCGGGGCCTGCGATTTGGTTGCCACCGATGCCGCCATTCACGACAGCGACCTTGTTGCCGTAGACCGCCTTCAGGCGACGCGACAACACGTTGGGCCAGCGATCGTCGCCATTCATGGTCGAGGCGGTCCCGTCGGTAATCGAGTCCCCAAACGCCATGATGGCGAAGGCGTCGGCAGGCGCAGTCATCTCGATCGCATCGAGGAAGAACCACGACGCGGTCGCATAGGGGAAGGAAGCCTCGTCTTCGAGGGCGCCCTTGGCGCCTGCGTCGGGCGCACCGACATAGGAGGTGGTCAGCGCTTTGGCGTGCCAGGTCATCGGACCGCTCTGGCCGGCGACATGAAAACTGACCGCAAGCCGGCGGCCGGCGAGGTCGTCAGGCCGCTTTGCAAACGGCAGCGCGATCGCATCGCTCCAGACCGAATTCCCCGGCGACACCGTAACGGAAGCCGTACCGGCGAACGTAACCGGGGTGTTGGAGCCGTGGATCAACGCGGCACTGCCTGATTGCAGGCCGACGTAAACGCCGTCAAACGTGACGGGTTTGGTGCCGAAGGCGTTGCTGAGCCGGATGCGGGCCCGACGGCCCCAGATATCCGGCCGCACGATCAGGCGAAAGGTCTGGTCCCGCGCACCGGTCGCAGGCTCGGGAAACGCGAATTTCTGTTCGGGCTGGGCAGACGGATTGCCGACGGGGTACGGGCCCTGGACCGCGCCCGTCCAGGACACCACCCAATGTTCGCCATCCTTTGCAGTTGCGGTCTGAAGCGATGCGACGAGCAGCGACGCTGCAACGAGACAATTCAACGCGTGCATTGTTTCCCCCGAACCCCCAATAATTTGGGTGGCACCTTAGACCCGTCAGTCGGTCTTCAATAGGGCGGCAGAGCGCGACCTGTCCAGACGCCCGCCGACGTACTCCTCGCCCGACGCCGGAGAGGAACCTCGCAGGTTGCGAAACTGGCGCCAACAAGATGCGCTTCCAGAAGCGATCTGTTCACGGCTTCGAACGCGTCAGGCGAACCAAACCGTCCGCCCATTGGTTTACGAATACACGACCTAGTACAACGGCGGAATCTGCCCGACCTTGACCGGGCCGAGCAGCACGGCGCCATCAACAAACTTCAGCGGGAAGCTGCGGGCCTTCTTGCCTTCCAGCGTGCTCTCGGTGCCGATCGAATTGATGCCGGCGGCAACGCCGGCATTGGCGTTCTGCTTGATGACCTTGCCGAGGCCGGGGACGGCGCGATCGAGCGCGCCGAACAGATTGTTGAGGTCCTGCGACTTCACGCCGGGTGCGACACGATCGAGCGTTGCCTGCGGCACGCCCTCCTCCAGCATCTTCTCGATGCCGAGCGCCGGGATCACGCGCTCGAGCCCCGTCACCGTCATCTGCAATTCGCCGTCCAATCGGCCATTGGCCGAGAGGCCGAGCGTACCGGCCGCGACCGCGATCATCTCGCCCTGCTGAATGCGCGACTGCACGATCTCGATGTGACCGCCGGCGGCCTGGATCTCGCGGAAGCGCTGCGGCCAGGGTTTTGGCGTGAGGTCGGAGAGGCCGGTGATCTTGGCGCGCGTATCGGCTTCGAACGGCTCGGCGAGCAAGGGATGAACGCCCTGGATGCTGCCCTGCGCGATGTGGGCCACAGTCTCGATCACGGGATGATCGGCCGGCGATCCATCGGCGAGGCGGCCATGCAGCTCGACCTGCTTGGCGCGCGCGAGCGGCACCTGCACGCTGCCATCGAGACGGTTGATGACGGGATCGTCGAACACGATGGAAGCCCGATCCGGCACGGCCGGCAGCCCGACCACGCTGCTGCGACCCTTGCTCCACTTCACCACAAAAGTGTTTTGGGTGACGCCATCGGTCAGCGTCGCGGGCGCGGAGAATTCGGCGATGACGAGCTTGGGATCATAGACCTGCGCGACGACCAGGATGTTGTCGAGCTTGGCCGTGAACGGCGTCTTGCTGGCATTCTGCGACACCAGGGCAACACTGGCGCCGGAGCACTGGACCTCGAAGCGGAACGGGAAGCCGGCAATCGAGCGCTTGGCACAGTCATAGATGCGGCCGGATTTGGCCTCCTGCGCGCGCCAGGCATCGGCGGCCACTTCGGCCTGCGAGGCGGCATAGAACCAGAAACAGCTCCACGCGACCGCGAGGATCAGGAGGAGAACGGGTGCGATGAAAAGGCCCCAACGGGAGCGCCGGCCTGCGGCAACGGTCATATCGGACATGCGGCGACCCTTTGACCCCAGATTTTGTCAAATGTAAGCGAGGTTCGGCCGCGCCGAAAGGCGGAGAATTCGCTTCGCTTGGGGGCCCGGTTCTGGTAGCCGTGCCCGAAATGTCCGAAATCACCCTTCCTTCCGTCACCACAGCCAAGGGCGACCTCTGGGTGTTCGGCTACGGCTCGCTGATGTGGCGGCCGGGCTTCGAATTCAGCGAACGCGTCCCGGCGCGGCTGGTCGGCGAGCATCGCGCGCTCTGCGTCTATTCCTTCGTCCATCGCGGCACGCCGGAGAAGCCGGGCCTGGTGCTCGGGCTCGATCGAGGCGGTGCCTGCCGCGGCATCGCCTTCCGCGTCGCCGAGAAGGACCGCGCCGACGTCGTCGCCTATTTGCGCGCGCGCGAGCAGGTCACCTCGGTCTATCGCGAGGTGATGCGTTCCGTGTGGCTGGAGAACGATGCGCGACAGCGCGTCTCCGCGCTCGCCTATGTCGTCGACCGCGGCCACGTGCAATATGCCGGCCGGCTGTCGCTCGCCGACCAGCACCGCCATGTGCTCCAGGGGCACGGCCAGTCGGGCGCCAACCGCGACTACGTGACGGCTACGGTGAAGGCGATCGAAGCCGAAGGCTTTCGCGATACGCAACTGCATCAACTCGCGACCATGCTTCATGGTGATGCGCACGCGCCGGCTCCCGAAGAAGATCAAGAGAACCGCTAGCTCTCCGACGGCGCGTAGCTCGGCGACGAGCCGATCAGCTGCTCCTGCTGTTTCCGGCCCGCTTCGACGAGGCGGCCGGTCGCGTCTTCGATGGCGGTTTGCACACGAGAGAGAAACTCGTCCTTCGGCAGCCCCGATGGCAGCGGATCGAGGAATTCCACCACCAGCGTACCGGGATAGCGCATGAAGGTGCGGCGTGGCCAGAACAGCCCGGAATTGAGCGCGATCGGCAAGCACTGCGCGCCGCAGGTCGAATAAATCTGCGCAAAGCCGGTCTTGTAGTCGGGCTCGGCGCCCGGCGCCCGGCGCGTGCCTTCCGGAAAGATCACAAGCTGCTTTCCGCTGCGCACCGCCTCGCGCGCCCGTCGCGTCATGTCCAAGAGCGCCTTCACGCCGGCATTGCGGTCGATTGCGATCATCCCGGTCTTGACCAGGAACTGGCCGAACACAGGGATCTGCATCAGCTGACGCTTCAGGATGAAGATCGGGCGATTGAAGAAACCCGGCAGCACGAAGGTCTCCCAGAACGACTGGTGCTTTGCCACGATCACCAGCGGCCCCTGCGGAATCTTCTCGACACCGCGGAATTCCACCTTGATGTTGCAGACCACGCGCATCAGGACCAGCGTCGCCTTCGCCCACCATTGCGCGACCGTCAGCATCGCGCGCGGCGGCAATGCGAAGGTCGGCAACGCCACGATCGCAAGGCACACCAGCACGGTGTAGAACAGCACGTTGAACACAAGCGAGCGCAGGAAAATCAAGAACATCGACGATCCGATCAATTGGCCTGTGCGGTGGCGGGCCGCTTCGGCGTCAGGCCTGCAGGCTGCTCCGACATCTCGGGCGAAAGGTCAATCCCGAAATCCTCCAGCCGCACCCTGAGCTCGGCCGCGATGTACTTGACATATTCAGACAACAGCAAGCGCAAGGTGGAGGCCGAGGTCCACCACGGCTCCTCACGCCATTTGTCCCCGACCACGGCAAACGGGATCAGCGTCGTCTCCGGCATTGCGTGCGAGAATTCCACCAGCGCGCGCGGCATGTGATAGTTCGAGGTGACCACGATCAGCGACTTGAAGCCGCGGCCCCCGGCCCAGCGCCGCGCCTCCGCCGCATTGCCACGGGTCGAGAGCGCGGTGCGATCGAGGTCGACGCAGCACGTCATGAAGGTCTGGTTTTCCGGCAGGGTCCGGGAGATGTCGCTCGCCGTCGAGGTCGGATGCACGCCTGAGATCAGGAGCCGCCTGCCGTAGCCGGCCGCCAAAAGCTCCATCGCGTCCGACACCCGCGAGGAACCTCCGGTCAGGACCACGATGCCATCAGCCTTGCGGCTAGGTGCGATCTCGGCGCCGCGCAATTGCGTGAGGAACGCGATGAAGCCGGCCGCCGCACCGACGAAGGCGAGCGCGATCGTCGACACCAATGCCGCACGCAGCCAGCCGCGCGGCAGTTTCGGCGATCGATCGGCGGTCGGCGAGGTCATGTGATGTCGGTGATCCCTTCCCCGGATGATTTTAGGACGTTTTGAGGCGAAGTGGAGTCTGGTTTATCGGACCTAGTCGACATCATTCAGCGTCGCGAACAGTGTCTGGCGCGAGGCCACCGCGGTGATGGCGCCGATCAGCACCGCCTGCACCGCGAGCACGATGTAGCCGGACGGCCGCAGCGAGAAGGTGCCGAGCAAGGCTGCGAACTGGTCACCGACGGGCGTGCCGGAAAACCAGTCGGCGATCGACTCGGAGAAGCCGAACACCAGCATGGCAGCGCCGCCGCCGATCACGCCGCCTTCGAGACCCAATCGCAGGAAATGCCGCAGAAAGCGGTTGGCGATATAGCGGTCACCGGCGCCGACGAAGTGCAGGACCTCGACGATCGGACGGTTCGCCGCCATGGCGCCGCGCGTCGCGAACGAGACCGAGATGATAGTCGCGATGATGACGAGCGCGAGGATGCCGAGACCGGCAAGCACCGTGGCGTTCGTCATCGAGCGCATGCGCTCGATCCATGCGCGGTGATCGTCGACGCTGGCACTCGGCGCCGCTTGCGTCACGCGGGCGCGCAGGGCGCCGAGGTCGAGCGCCGTACCCGGCTGGACGCGCGCGATGATCATGCGCGGCACCGGCAGATCGTCCATCGACAATCCAGTGCCGAGCCAGGGCTCGAGCAGCTTGCCGCTCTCATCCTTGCTGAACGGCTTGACCTCGACAATGCCGGCCTGCGCGCGCATCGCTTCGGTCACCGCCACGGTGTCGCGGTCGAGATCGCGGCCGGTTTGCGGGCGGACCTGGATCGTGATTTCGCTGGCGACGTCCGACTGCCATTCCGCGGCGGACGCGCTGACCAGCAGCACCGTGCCCGTCGTCATCGACGCCAGGAAGGTCATGATGGCGACGACGGCGACCAGCGCGCGGCCGTGAATCGAGGCGCGCGGCACGATCGGCGACATGTTGCGCGCCCGCGCGGGGAGCTGCGGACGCTCCTGTCCGAGGTCGACCAGCACCCCGCGCTCGTCGGTCCTATTCATAGACGTGCAACCGTCCCTGATGCAGCACCAGCCGCCGCGCCTCGTACTGGTCCATCAGGCCGATGTCGTGGGTGGCGATGATGACGGCGGTGCCGGATTTGTTGAGCTCGATGAAGAGCCGCAGCAGGCGGCGGCCGAGCGTCGGATCGACGCTGCCGGTCGGCTCGTCCGCGAGCAGAAGCTGCGGCCGCGAGATCACCGCGCGCGCGATCGCGGCGCGCTGCTTCTCCCCGCCCGACAGGATCGGCGGCAGCGCGTCCATACGCTCGCCGAGCCCCACCCAGCGCAGGAGATCGATGACCTCCTTGCGGTAGCTCGACTCGCTGCGACCCATGACGCGGAACGGCAGCGCGACGTTCTCGTAGGTTGTCATGTGGTCGAGCAGGCGGAAATCCTGGAGCACGATGCCGATGCGCTTGCGCAAATCGGCGATCTCGTCCTTGCCGAGTTGCGAGATGTCGTGGCCGAACAGATTGACCAGACCGCGCGTCGGCCGGTGCGACAAGAACAACAGGCGCAGCAAGGAGGTCTTGCCGGCGCCGGACGGGCCGGTGAGGAACTGGAACGAATGCGCCGGGATCTGGAAATTGAGATCGCGCAAGATCTCCGGCCCCAGACCGTAACGCAATCCGACATTTTCGAACCGAACCAAGTTCAGCTCCGTTCGAGAGGGGGCCGCGCCGCGGCACCCCGCCACACGCGATCATCGGTTTTTGCGACCGTTATGGTTTCCGGTTCGTTAACGGTCGCCTTGTAGCATTCTGGACGCCCGGTTCTGCAGGGCATCGTCACGACTCGCCCAAAAATCGTTCAAGACCTTCGTTCATGCATCAAGGCTCGCCCATGCATATCGTCTGCCCCCATTGTACGACATCCTACGCCATCAAGCTTGCAAGCCTGGGGGCGAACGGCCGGACGGTCCGCTGCTCGCGCTGCAAGGAGACCTGGGTCGCCCATGCCGAGGATGCCATCGAAGAGGCATCCGTCCCGGCCATGGCCGCGGCCAGCCGGGGCGACGACCAATCCGATCTCGCCGCGGAGTGGAACTCCTACGCCAAGGACGACGGCGACGCCGACACACCGGTGGTGGACAGCCCCTCGATTGCCAGCGACTGGCCGGCTGAGGACGCCAAGGAGATCGAGGACGAGTGGTCAGCCGCCGCCCGGGAGGCCGAAGAGGAGGTCGTCGGCGCGCAGCACCAGTCCTGGTTCCGTGGCCTGTTCGGCAGCCGCCGCGGGGCACGAGTGAGACGTCAGGTCCCCACCCTGGCGCCGCGAAAATCCTATTTCGGCCTGCCGACCGCCTGCGCTGCCATGGGCGCGCTGGTGCTGGCCCTTGTCGTCTGGCGCGGCGACATGGTGCGGCTGCTGCCGCAGACGGCGGCGTTCTACAAAATGGTCGGCTTTGACGTGAATTTGCGCGGGCTGGCCTTCAAGGACGTCAAGCTCTCCAGCGAGACCGTGGACGGTAAGCAGGTGCTGGTCATCGAGGGCGTGATCGTCGGACAGGGCAAGAAGCCGCTCGATATCCCGCGCTTGCGCTTTGCCGTGCGCGACGCGCAAGGAGCCGAGATCTACGCTTGGAATTCCGTGCTGGAACAAACCGTGCTGCAACCCGGCGAGCGCGCCTTCTTCCGCTCGCGCCTGGCCTCACCGCCGCCTGAGGGCCGCAATATCGACGTTCGCTTCTTCAACCGGCGCGACATCGCCGGCGGCAGCGTATAATCAGCTTGTAGGGTCCCGCACGGGAAGGTTCGTCCCAAGGTTGCTCTCATGCCCAAAGTTCTGATCGCCGACGACGAGGATTCGATGCGCCAACTCGTGGCGCGCGCCATCGCCATGGATGGCCACGAGACCGTCACCGCGCAGGACGGCGCCGAGGCGCTGGAGATCCTGACCCGCGCGGACGGCGCGTTCGATCTCCTGCTCACCGACATCCAGATGCCCGTGATGGACGGCATCGCGCTGGCACTCTCCGCCGCGCGCGATTTCCCTGACCTCACCATTTTGCTGATGACCGGATTTGCCGACCAGCGCGAGCGCGCCTCGAACCTCAACGCGCTGGTGCACGACGTCGTGACAAAACCGTTCTCGGTTGCCGACATCCGCACCGCGGTGGCGGACGCGCTGGCGGCGAAGAAGAGCTGACGGCAGGGCGAACCAGACACTCCGCTGTCATGCCCCGGCTTGACCGGGGCATCCAGTACGCCGCGGCCTCTCGGTTCAATCGCTACTGTCTCTGGAATACTGGATCGCCCGCTGCGCGGGCGATGACACCGAGAGCGGCCTCAAAAGTCCTTCAGCAGCCGCTCGATATAATCGAGCTCGATCTGCGGGCGCGAGGGATCGCCGAGGCGGCGGCGGAGCTCTTCGAGGATGCGGCGGACGCGCTGGGCGTCGATCTCGCCGGGGATCTTGACCGTGTAATCGTCACTGAACTCGCGGCCGTGAAGCGGACGACCGAGCGGATCGGTCTGGTTGCCGCCGCTCTGCTGGCGACCGGCCCGGTTGCCGGGACCATCGCCCTGCCCGTCGCCATCGCCCTGCTGCATCGCCTCGGCCATCTTCTGCGCACCCTTGCGCAAGGCGTCGAGCGCCTTGCCCTGCGAGTCCACGGCGCCGTCCGCGTTGCCCTCGCCGAGCTTCGAGCCGGCATCGCCCATGGCGCCGTCGGCGGAGTCCAGACTGCCGTCGTCATCACCGTCGTCGCCGTCCTGATCGCCATTCTGGCCGGGCTGTCCCTGCTCGCCTTGCTGGCCCTTCTGCCCCTGCTGCTTCTGGCCCTTTTGCCCCTTCTGCGTCAGGCCGCGCTTGGCGAGTTCGTCCTGCAGCTTCTTCAGGCGGTCGCGCAGCGCCTGCTGGTCCTGCTGCAGGTCCGACATCGACTGGTCGCCCTGCTGCTTGCCGCGCGAGCGGTCACGCCGGGAATCCTGCCCCTGCTTGAAAGTCTTGTCGCGCAATTGCTGCTGCTTGCGGATCATGTCGCTGAGCTCGTTCAGCGCCTGCTCCATCTCGCTGTCGCCGGATTGACCCGGCTGCGCCATCTGGAGGTTTTCCATGATCTGCGCGAGCTGCTCAAGCATGCGTTGGGCGGCCTCTTTGTTGCCTTCGCGCGCCGCCTTCTCGATCTGCTTGAGGAGCTCGTCGAGATCGCGCTGCGTGATGACGGAGCGATCGCGGCTGGAGGACTGGCTGCGTTCCGTCGCCCGCTTGTACTCCTCCAGCTTCTGAATGGCATCGGATTGATTGTTCAGGCTCTTGCCGGATTCCTTCTGCCTGAGGCTGTCGCCGGAATCCTGCATCGCCTTTTCGGCGCTATCGAGCAGGGCATCGACATCCTGATCCTGCTGGGCAGCAACTGGCGAGACGCCTCCCAGCAGGAAGGCGAGGCAGGCGATCGATATCGCCTTCAAGACTGGCACGCGTGCTAGCTTCCGCATTTACGGTCTCGCGTCGACTGGTTGGCCCCGTCGTTGCCCGCCTTCGCCCGATTGTTCGCCGACTTGCGATAGGCCTGAAGCTGCTCGCGCAATGCGTCCTGCTGCTTCGCGAGCTCTTCGAGCTGCTCGGGCGTGGCGTTCTGGGTCTTTTGTTTCAGCTCGACGGACTTGTCGAGGATGAGCTGGACCTCGGCGGGGAATGGCTGCCGGGGTCCAAGCGGATTTTGCTCGGCGCGCCGGGCGAGATCACGCACCTTGCCGGCCATGGCCTCGCGCAGCTTCTGCGTCAAAACCCTGATCTCGTCCTCGCTAGCACCGCGCTCGAGCGCCCGCTTCAGCGCGTCCTGCGCCCCGCGGAGCGCCGCGTTGACGCTGCCAGCGACACCGTCGTCCTCGATGGTGACCGAGAACGCCCACATGCTCGCCACCACGTCGCGTAGCGCGTCATCGGTGCGCGCCGCCTCGAGCTGGGACGCCAGGTTGCGCAGGCCGAGATAACAGCCGGCATCCGGCGTGAACAATTCGGGCGCGATCATCAGCGCGTCGAGCGCGGCGTAGACGTCGGAATTCTTGTTGGCGTCGAGCGCGAGGATGCGGCGCTGCTCGATCAACGCGCGCGCGAGCGAGTTCGTGAACAGCCGCTCGGGCAGGCGCATGTTGAAGGGTTCGCTTTTGGCCTCGTTGCCGGCCTCGTCCTTGGCGGTGAGCGTCAGCGTGACGTCGGCGCCGGCATAGGGGTCTTCGCTGAGGTCCTTCACCGTCTGGCCGACGCCGTTGCGGGTGCGCGCATTCGGCAGCACCAGCGGGAATTGCGGCGGCGGGAACAGCGGCCGTGCGGCAGCCTTGGTATCGCCGTCCTTCGCGTCCTTGCCAGCATCGGCGGCGCGCAGGCCGATTTGCGCCTCGGCGCCAGTGACGCCGTAATCGTCCTCGATCTTATAGGAGAGCTGCAGCCCGCCGCGGGCCTGGCGCTCCGGATCCTTGGCGAGCGCGATCGTCGGCGGTCGGTCCGGCGTCGCCGCGAACGCCCATTGCGGCTGGCCGGAGGGCGCGCGGACATGCGCGGTGCCGTTACCGGTGATGGTAAAATGCTTCTCGTTGGTGCCCTTGGGCGTGGCTTCTGTGGGGGCGACCTCCTTAAGGCCGCCGGAAACGACGACATCAAGGCTGCCGCCGGAGGAGCGCACGATCAGGGTCGAGCCGGCGGGCACGGCGAGCGGGCCAGAGGCCGGCAGTGCCGCAGCCTCCTTGTTCGCCGCCGACAGGATCACCGGCGGTTTGCCGGTGTAGAGCGGCGGGGTGACCCAGGCATCGACGCGGATATTGGTCGGCGCCAGAACGCCGTTCCAGTCGAAGGCGGCACCGAGCCGCATCGCGCGCTCGTCGCCGGCAGCGAAGAAGGTCGCAACCAGCATCACCATCACCAGCGCGCGCAGCGCCCAGGGATCGTGCAGAGCCAGCCGCGGCTGCGGCAGACCGGCACGGATGCGCTTGAGCGAGGCCTGCGTGCGCTCGCGCTGCGCCTGCCACAGCGCCTTTGCGATCGGGTCCTGCGAGGTCAGCGTGTCCGTGAGCGTGGTGGCCGGGCGGTGACGGATGCCGGACCCGCGGTCGAGCCGGCCGAGAGCTTCCTCGCGGCTCGGCCAGCGGAAGCGAATCAACGGGAACAGCGCGGCAATCGCAACGCCGGCGAAAACGACGAGGCCGATGGCGCGGGCCAGGAACGGCAAGGCAAGCCAGAGCCCGGCCCAGGACACCACCAGGAACAGGCCGACGACGGTCAGAAGACGCGCGAGATTTGGCCAGGCACGCTCCCACGCGATGGCATAGATGGCCCGATCGAGGGCCTGCGCCAGCTTCAGCCGCGACAGAGCGTCGCCATCGCGGATCGGGTCTGACGGGCCGGGGGTGACGCCGTTCAATCAGCTCTCCAGGTTGCCGGGTAGAGCCAAGCGTACCACAACGGCAGCACTGAGGCATCCGTTCCTGTACGGGAGACACCCCTTTTCCCGCATAACACGAGGACGTGACTGCCCGGCCGCAACCCCGTAATTTCCGCGCGCCATCCCCAAGGAAACGTAGGGGAAATAGAGGAAACGCCATGGACAAGAAGATGCACGACAAGGGCCTGGAAGTCCGCAAAGCGGTGCTGGGCGAGGCCTATGTCAACAACGCCCTGAAGAACGTCGACGATTTCAACCGCCCGTTCCAGGAGATGCTCAACGAATATTGCTGGGGCACGGTGTGGGGCCGCGAGGAGCTGCCGCGCAAGACCCGCAGCATGCTCAACATCGCCATGATCGCGATTCTCAACCGCCAGCACGAGTTTCGCGCGCATCTCAAGGGTGCATTGACCAATGGCGTCAGCCGCGACGAGATCCGCGAGATCCTGATGCAGGTTGCGATCTATGGCGGCATGCCGGCCGCCGTCGACAGTTTTCGCATCGCGCGCGAGGTGTTCGCGGAGATCGACGGCAAGGCGTGAGCCCAAACAAAACAACAACGTTCAACGCATTGCTTCGTCATTGCGAGCGCACCGAAGCAATCCAGTATCGCTCCGCGGAGACAGCCTGGATTGCTTCGTCGCTTCGCTCCTCGCAATGAAGGTGGGAAGGAAACAGGATTATGGACATCGGATTCATCGGCCTCGGAAACATGGGTTTCCCGATGGCGCGGCGGCTGATCGAGGCGGGACACAAGCTCGTCGTGTTCGACACGCGCAACGAGGTCGTCGATAGACTGGTGGCGCGCGGCGCGACTGCTGCGTCATCACCGAAGGACGTCGCCGACCAGGTCGAGACTGTGATGGCGAGCCTGCCTTCGCTCCAGGCATCGCTTGCGGTCGCAACCGGCGCAAACGGCGTGATCGAGGGGAGCCGCGCCAAACGCTTCATCGATCTCTCCACCGTCGGCTCGGCGATGGCCGCGAAGATTCATGGCCTTCTGGCCAAGCGTGACATCGTGCAGATCGACTGCCCCGTTTCGGGGGGCGTCGGCGGCGCCGAGAAGGGCACGCTGGCGGTGATGGTGTCCGGGCCGAAGACTGAGTTCGAGCTGCTGAAGCCGGCGCTCGATGTGATCGGAAAAGTGTTCTTCATCGGCGAGAAGCCGGGCGCGGCGCAGACCATGAAGCTCGCCAACAATTTCCTGTCGGCCACCGCAATGGTGGCGACGTCGGAAGCCGTGGTGATGGGCGTGAAAGCGGGCCTCGATCCCGCCGTGATGATTGATGTGATCAATTCAGGCTCGGGCATGAACACCGCCAGCCGCGACAAGTTTCCGCGCGCGGTGCTGCCGCGCAGTTTTGACTTCGGCTTCGCGACGGGGCTGATGGTGAAGGATGTGCGGCTGGCGCTCGACGAGATGAAGCAGCTCGGCCTGTCGATGGAGGTCGCCGACGCGGTCGGGCGGCTATGGGAGACCGTCATCAGCGCGGAAGGCCCAGAGTCCGATTTCACCGCGGCGATCAAGCCGATCGAGAAGAAGGCGGGAGTCGTAGTCGGCGGGAAGACCGGCGGATTGGCGGGGAAGTAGCCGCACTCCGGGCTACGTCCTCGCAACCGGCGCGCGAGATCGCGGATCATTTCGCGACGCGACGATTCATCCTTGAGTTGCATTCGTTGTGGGCTATCCTGTCCTCTCTACAAGCCTGCAAAAATCAGGGAGGACGGAATGAAGCGTCATCGACACTTACTTGTCGGTGCGACCATGGCCCTGTTTGCCTGTGTCGCAATCACCTCGCCCGCCATGGCGACGGCGTGCACCAATCTTCGATCCTTGCAACTGCAGCACACGGTGATCAATTCGGCGGACGACAACACGACCGGCACCTTCGTCCCGCCTGGCTCGAGCCCGATCACCGGCCTACCCGCTTTCTGCCGTGTCACCGCAACCCTGGTCCCCAGTTCTGACTCCAGCATCAGGATCGAGGTCTGGTTGCCTGAAAGCACGTGGAACGGCAGATTCCTCGGCACCGGCGGTGGCGGCTTCCAGGGCGTGATCACCTACAATGAGCTCGCCATCGGCATCCAGGCCGGCTTTGCCGCGACCAACAGCGACCTCGGCACCGGATCTTCGGGATGCAACCCACTGTTCTGCGGCTCGGCCGGCAACATGGGCAATCCGCTCGCGATTCAATTCGGCGATCCCGCGAGCCCCTCGACCGGACTGTTCGGGCATCCTGAGCGCATCAAGGATTTCGGCTATCGCGCGATCCATCTGATGACCGTGCGAGGCAAGGAAATCGCCAACGCGTTTTACGGGCAGCGGCCGCAGAGGGCCTATTTCGCCGGCTGCTCAACCGGCGGCCAGAACGCACTGATGGAAGCGCAGCGCTTCCCCAACGACTATGACGGCATCCTTGCCGGCGCTCCCGCGTTTAACCGTACTCACCTCCACATGGCAGGGCTCTATGGCTGGCAGAACGCGCATGCGAGCCCGGGCCGCTTCATCCAGGCGGGCCAGATGACGCTGATCAACCAGGCCGTGCTCAAGCAATGCGTCGGCCAGGATGGCGGCGCCAAGACCGATCAGTTCCTCACCGATCCGCGCGATTGTCGTTTCGATCCGAAGGTCCTGCTCTGCAAAGGTGGCAGCGTGCCACCCGCATGCCTGACCTCCGATCAGGTCACGACCATGCAGCGCTATTACGGCGGCACGATCGACCCGGTGAACGGGCAGATCATCAATCCGGGCTCCCAGCGCGGCAACGAGACCGACGACATCCTCGCTCTTGGCCTCGCGTTCCAGGAGCGACTGCCCGAGCCAGCCTTCGACGGCCTGTTCTACTGGGTGTTCGGCCCGAGCTTCGGCTACCCCGCAAGCGCAACCAACTTTGCCAATTTCGATTTTCACCACGACATCGCCAAGGTGGATGACCAGCTTGCGGCGGTGCTCAACGCAACGAGCACTGATCTCGGCGAATTCAGGGGGCATGGTGGCAAGCTGCTGATGTACCACGGCTGGGCCGACCCGCTGATCCCGTCACAGAGCAGCATCAACTATTTCCTCGCGCTGGTTGGGAATGAAGGCCCAGGATTCCCGCAAGGGTTCCAACCGGTCGGCTTCTTCGATCATGGCAACGGCAATCCGGCGCTGCGACGGACCCAGAGCTACACTCGCCTGTTCATGGTGCCCGGGATGTACCATTGCGCCGGCGGGCCCGGTCCCAACACGTTCGATGCGCTCACACCGCTGGTCAAATGGGTCGAGGCCGGCGTCGCGCCGGACACGATCCTCGCCACGAAGTTCGTGGCCGATACGCCGCCCGCGGTTCAGATGACCCGGCCGCTTTGCGTCTTCCCCAAGGTCGCGAAGTACAACGGCAACGGCGACACCAACAATGCGGCGAACTTCAGCTGCGTCACCGACGAGAACGATTTCAATCAGAAGCCGGCCCCCAAATACGGGCCGTGACGAACAAGAAACGCCGGCGAGCATAGGCTCGCCGGCGTCTTGTCAGGTCCCGTAGGCCCGGATGGAGCGAAGCGCAATCCGGGCTACGGTCAATCAATCACAGCCAAGGCGCGGGCGTATCCATCGCGATGAGTTGCTCGACCTCGATGCGCGGGCGCACCACAGCATACTGATCGCCCTTCACCAGCACCTCGGGCACCAGCGGCCTTGTGTTGTAAGTGCCAGCCTGCACCGCGCCATAAGCGCCTGCGGTCATAATCGCGATGAGATCGCCCGGCTTCGGCGTCGGCAGCGTGCGGTCCAATGCGAGATAGTCGCCGGTCTCACAGACCGGGCCGACGACGTCGGCCGAGATCATCGCAGCGCCCTTGGCCGGCTGCGTCACTGGCAGGATGTCGTGATGGGCCTCGTACAGCGTCGGGCGAATGAGGTCGTTCATCGCGGCGTCGATGATGACGAAATTCTTGCCGTCGCCGTGCTTCACATAGATGACCTTGGCGACGAGAATACCGGCATTGCCGACGATCATGCGGCCCGGCTCGAACATCAGCGTGCAGCCGAGATTGTGGCTGACGCGCTTGACCATGGCGGCATAGACGTCGGGCGCCGGCGGCGCCTCGCGGTCCATGTAATAGGGAATGCCGAGGCCGCCGCCGAAATCGACATGCGAGATGTTGTGACCGTCGGAGCGGAGCGTCTGCACGAACTCGGAGAGGATGCGGAACGCAATCTCCATCTTGGAAAGATCGGTGATCTGGCTGCCGATATGCACGTCGGTGCCTGTCACCTCGATGCCCGGAAGCTTCGCGGCGCGGGCATAGACCTCGCGGGCATAGGCGATCGGGATGCCGAACTTGTTCTCGGACTTGCCGGTCGAGATTTTTGCGTGCGTGCCGGCATCGACATCCGGATTGACGCGGATCGAGATGCGCGCGGTCTTGCCCATCTCGGTCGCAAGGCGCGACAGCAGCTCAAGCTCGGGCTCGGATTCGACGTTGAGACAGAGGATGTCGGCAGCGAGCGCGGCGCGCAGCTCGTCTTCCGTCTTGCCGACGCCGGAGAACAGGATCTTGCTCGCGGGAATGCCGGCGGCCAGCGCGCGCTTCAATTCGCCACCGGACACGACGTCAGCACCTGCGCCCAGCTTGGCCAGCGTGCGCAGCACCGACTGGTTGGAGTTCGCCTTCATGGCGTAGCAGACCAGGACCTTCTCGCCGGCAAAGGCGTCGGCGAAGACGCGGTAGTGCCGTTCGAGCGTCGCCGTCGAATAGCAATAGAACGGCGTGCCGACGGCTGCGGCCAACTCGGACAGGTTCACAGCCTCGGCGTGCAGCACGCCGTTGCGATAGTCGAAATGGTTCATGGCGTTGGCTCAGTTGCCCCAGCTTACTTGCTGGGTCTTTCGTCCAGGAGCGGGTCGAGAATAAACGATTTCTTCCTGCCCTTGGCCGCCGCGGGAGCGGCGTCCGCACCATAGGTGGGATTGAACACGCTCGGCGTTTTCTGGGCTTCGGTTTCGGTATCGGTCGGTGCGGCGATGTTGGCCGTGGACGCGCTGGAGGCGGTCGGCGGCAGATCCAGCGGGCCCTTGCGGCCACAACCGGCCAGCGCGAGCGCCGTCAGGCTCAAGACAATGATGGCCCACCCCGAGCCGGCCGGGCGAAACTTTGACGTCACGACGAAATCCCCACTACGCGGGCCGCACCATACAGAGATTGGCACGCTCTGGCGAGAGCCGGATGACCATGAAACATCAGCGAAATTTTGCCCCTCAGCCCAATTTTCGCTCTTTTTCCAGCCGCTTCACCCAAGCCTTGGCCTGAGCCGCCACGTTCTTCGGCGCGGTACCGCCAAAGCTGGTCCGGCTCTTCACCGACGATTCGACCGAGAGCACGCCGAGCACGTCCTTGGTGATCTTGGGCTCGATCGCCTGCATCTCCTTCAGCGGCAGCTCGTGCAGCGCCAGGCCGCCTTCAGCGGCCTTGGCGACGATGCGGCCGGTGACATGGTGGGCGTCGCGGAACGGCATCTTCAGCGTCCGCACCAGCCAGTCGGCGAGATCGGTCGCGGTGGAATAGCCCTCGCCCGCGGCAGCCTTCATCTTGGCTTCGTCAGGCTCGAGGTCGCGGACCATGCCGGTCATGGCGCGGATCGCCAGCGACAGCGCGGCAAAGCCTTCCATGGCGCCCTGCTTGTCCTCCTGCATGTCCTTTTGATAGGCGAGCGGCAGGCCCTTCATCACGATCAAGAGGCCGTTGAGCGCGCCGATGACACGGCCGGTCTTGGCGCGCACGAGCTCGGCGGCATCCGGGTTGCGCTTCTGCGGCATGATCGAGGATCCCGTGGTGAACTTGTCGCTGAGGCGGATCATGCCGACCAGCGGCGAGGTCCAGATCACGATCTCCTCGGCAAGGCGCGACATGTGCACGGCGCAGATCGAGGCGGCCGACAAGGTCTCCAGCACGAAGTCGCGATCGGAGACCGCATCGAGCGAGTTCGCCATCGGACGATCGAAGCCGAGCTCCTTTGCGGTGGCGTGGCGATCGATCGGGAACGAGGTACCGGCTAGCGCGGCGGCGCCGAGCGGCGACTCGTTGAGCCGCTTGCGCGCATCCTGGAAACGGCCGCGGTCGCGCGCGGCCATCTCGACATAGGCGAGCAGATGGTGGCCGAAGGTGACGGGCTGCGCGGTCTGGAGATGCGTGAAGCCCGGCATCACGGTTGCCGCATGTTCGAGCGCGCGATTGACCAACGCGGCCTGGAAAGCGGCGAGCGCGGCATCGGTCTCATCGAGAACGTCGCGGACATAGAGACGGAAATCGGTCGCGACCTGGTCGTTGCGGGAACGCGCGGTGTGCAGGCGGCCGGCGGCGGGGCCGATCAGCTCCGACAGGCGGCTCTCGACATTCATATGGATATCTTCGAGCGCGCGCTTGAACGTGAAGCCGCCCTTGCCGATCTCTGACAAAATCGTGTCTAGACCCTTGCCGATATTTTTCGCATCAGAGGCCGTGATGATGCCTTGGCTGGCCAGCATCGCGGCGTGAGCCTTGGACGCGGCAATGTCCTGGGCAAACAGGTGACGATCGACGTCGATGGAGACGTTGATCTCTTCCATGATCTCATCGGGACGTTCCGAGAACCGGCCGCCCCACATCTTGTTGCTCATGATCCCCTGCTCACGCCTTGCCTTGCCGCACATTTGCTGGCCGCAGCCAGCCGTATTAAGAGGCCTCTGATAGCCATATCTGCGACCGGATGACAAACGATATGCTCGACCAGAAGCCCTCCGCCACGCGCCGGATCCCCCTTGTCATCGCCACAGTGGTGGTCGGCGGGCTGGCGGGCTTCGCCGCGCTGTACGGGCTGGGCCTGAGCCGGGCTCCCTCAGGCGATCCGACCTGCAAGCCGGCGGTGGCGACGGCCTCGAGGATCGGCCCGCTCGCCCATGGCGAGATGGCGGCGCTGACCATGGCGAGCGCCCCGCTGAAGCTGCCGGACCTCACTTTCGAGGATTCCGACGGCAAGCCGAAAAAGCTGTCGGACTTCCGCGGCAAGACGCTGCTGGTGAACCTCTGGGCCACCTGGTGCGTGCCGTGCCGGAAGGAGATGCCGGCGCTGGACGAGCTCCAGGGCAAGCTGTCGGGCCCGAATTTCGAGGTGGTGGCGATCAATATCGACACCCGGGACCCCGAGAAGCCCAAGACCTTCCTGAAAGAGGCCAATCTGACCCGGCTCGGCTATTTCAACGATCAGAAAGCCAAGGTTTTCCAGGATCTTAAGGCCATAGGCCGGGCCCTTGGCATGCCGACCTCGGTGCTGGTCGACCCGCAAGGGTGCGAGATCGCGACGATCGCGGGGCCGGCTGAATGGGCGAGCGAGGATGCGCTCAAGCTGATCCGGGCCGCGACAGGCAAGGCCGCCGCGTCGTTTTAGGCTGAGATATTGAGGTTGCCGCCGACGCCCGCGCCGACATTGGCGAGCGAGGGCTGACCGGCGCCGAGCAGGGTCAGGACGGTGGATTTCTCCGCGTCCGCGTTCTGCTTCATCAGCGTCGCCGAGATATTCGACTGCAGCGCGCCTTGCTGAGCGGCCAGCATGGTGCTGACCATCGCCATCATGTCCATTACGCAAACCCTCTTACCGGTCGCAACCTAGGGCGGATGGGTTAACGCGACATGAATTGTCACAGTGCCGGGGGGCCTTGTCCGTGTCCCGGACGCGGCGCGGCACGAAGTGACGCACCGCAGAGCCGGGACCCATGCTTCAGCGTGCACGCTGCTTCTGGGCCCCGGCTCTGCAGCGCATCGCTGACGCGCTGCGCAGCGTCCGGGGCACGAGACTACCCTACCGCGTCGGAACCGGCTTGGCGCCGCGGTAGTCGTAGAAGCCGCGCTGGGTCTTGCGGCCGAGCCAGCCGGCTTCGACGTATTTCACCAGCAGCGGGCACGGGCGGTATTTGGAGTCGGCGAGCCCTTCGTGCAGCACCTGCATGATCGACAGGCAGGTATCGAGACCGATGAAATCGGCGAGCTCGAGCGGGCCCATCGGATGGTGCGCACCCAGCTTCATCGCAGCGTCAATCGCCTCGACGTTGCCGACGCCTTCGTACAGAGTGTAGATCGCCTCGTTGATCATCGGCAGCAGAATGCGGTTGACGATGAAGGCCGGGAAATCCTCGGAGACCGCGACCTGCTTGCCGAGCTTGGCGACGAATTCCTTGGAGGCCTCGAAGGTGGAATCGTCGGTGGCGATGCCGCGGATCAGCTCGACCAACTCCATCAGCGGCACCGGATTCATGAAGTGAATGCCGATAAAGCGCTCGGGCCGGTCGGTGGCGGCGGCAAGCCGCGTGATCGAGATCGAGGAGGTATCGGAGGCGACGATCGCCTCAGGCTTCAGGACTGCACAGAGCTCGTGGAAAATCTTGCGCTTGACCTCTTCCTTCTCGACCGCGGTCTCGATCACGAGATCGCAATCGGCGAGGCCCTCGAGCTTTTCGGCGAGCGTGATGCGCGCCATCGCCTTGGCCTTGTCGTCCTCGGTCACGCCCTTCTTGGAGACCTGGCGCGCCAGATTGCCGTTGATGGTGGCCATGCCCGACTTGAGGCGGTCGGCCGAGACGTCGTTGAGCACCACGTCGAAGCCGGCCAGCGCCGCGACATGCGCGATGCCGTTGCCCATCTGCCCCGCGCCGATCACGCCGACCTTCTTGATCACTGCCGCCATAATGTCATCCACCGGAACGGCGCGCATGTCGCGCCTGCCTAATCCCCCGAGCCGGGAGATCTGATTTAACCAGAACCTTGGCTCGAAACCTAGATTGGATCGCTTCGAAGGCGTGCCCCACGCCAAAGAAAACGCCTCAAAAAAGAAACACCGGCCGGAGTGTAGCACTCCGGCCGGTGTTTTTACCGCGTTTTTACTTGCCGAGCTTGGCGAGCGCGTCGGTGAGCTCCGGAACCGCCTGATAGAGGTCGGCGACCAGCCCGTAATCGGCGACCTGGAAGATCGGCGCGTCCTCGTCCTTGTTGATCGCGACGATCACCTTGGAGTCTTTCATGCCGGCCAAATGCTGGATCGCGCCGGAAATGCCCACCGCGACATAGAGCTCGGGGGCCACGACCTTGCCGGTCTGGCCGACCTGCCAGTCGTTCGGCGCATAGCCGGCGTCCACCGCCGCGCGCGAGGCACCGACGCCGGCGCCGAGCTTGTCGGCGAGCGGCTCGATATATTTGGCAAAATTCTCGCGGCTCTGCATGGCGCGGCCACCGGAGACGATGATCTTGGCCGAGGTCAGCTCGGGACGATCGCTCTTGGCGACTTCCTCGCCGACGAAGGTCGACAGGCCCGGATCGGCGGCCGCAGCGATGCCCTCGACCGGCGCACTGCCGCCCTCGCCGGCTGCGGCGAAGGTGGAGGTACGGACGGTGATGACCTTCTTGGCGTCCTTCGACTTCACCGTCTGGATGGCGTTGCCGGCATAGATCGGACGCTCATAGGTGTCGGGCGCGACAACCTTGGTGATCTCCGAGACCTGCATGACATCGAGCAGCGCCGCGACACGCGGCATCACGTTCTTGAAACGCGAGGTCGCGGGGGCGACGATCGCGTTATAGGACGGCGCCAGCGAGACGATCAGGGCGGCCAGCGGCTCGGCGAGATCGTGCGCATAGGCATCGCCATTGGCGAGCAGCACCTTCTTCACGCCGGCGAGCTTGGCGGCGGCGTCCGCCGCGGAGCTTGCGTTCTGGCCAGCCACCAGCACCTCGACATCAGCGCCAAGTGCGGCGGCCGCAGTCAGGGCCTTGTTGGTCGCATCCTTCAACGACGCATTGTCGTGTTCAGCAATCAGCAGCGTCGGCATCAGAGCACCCCGGCTTCGTTCTTGAGTTTCGACACCAGCTCGGCGACGTCCTTGACCTTGACGCCGGCCTTGCGGCCCGCCGGCTCAGTCGTCTTGAGAACTTCGAGGCGCGCGGTAACATCGACGCCGTAATCGGCGACGGTCTTGTCCGCGATCGGCTTCTTCTTCGCCTTCATGATGTTGGGCAGCGACGCGTAGCGCGGCTCGTTGAGACGCAGGTCCGTAGTGACGATCGCCGGTCCCTTCAGCTTCACGGTCTGCAAGCCGCCGTCGACTTCGCGGATGACCTTGAAGTCGGAGCCTTCGACTTCGAGCTTCGAGGCGAAGGTCGCCTGCGACCAGCCGAGCAGCGCGGCCAGCATCTGGCCGGTCTGGTTCGAGTCGTCGTCGATTGCCTGCTTGCCCAGAATGATCAGGCCGGGCTGCTCTTCATCGGCGATCTTCTTCAGGATCTTGGCGACAGCGAGCGGCTCGACGATGCCATCCACCTTCACCAGGATGCCGCGATCGGCGCCCATGGCCAGACCAGTGCGGATCGTCTCCGACGCCTGGGCCGGTCCGATGGACACGACCACGACCTCGGTGGCCTTGCCGGCTTCCTTCAGGCGCAGCGCTTCCTCGACCGCGATCTCATCGAAAGGGTTCATGGACATTTTGACGTTGGCGAGTTCAACGCCCGATCCATCGCCCTTGACGCGGACCTTGACGTTGTAATCGACCACCCGCTTTACCGGCACCAAGACCTTCATCGATCCTCTTTCACTCAATTTGGGAAGGGGTTATTCAACTGGCGCGGAACCTAAAGGCCTGATCCGGCCCGGTCAACGCGCGACAGGGCCAAATTTTAGACCTTAGAAATACCGACCTCAATGGGTCAGCGATTCTGGCCCGGAACCCAGAGCACGTCGCCGGCGCCGTTGTGGTTAGCCGCGCGGCTGGCCACGAACAGGAAGTCCGACAGGCGGTTCATATACTGGATGCCAGCGCTACCAACGGTCTCGTTGGGCCGGGCCGCCAGTTCCACCATCACGCGTTCCGCCCTGCGGCAAATCGTACGGGCAACGTGGAGGTAGGCGGCAGCCGGCGTGCCGCCGGGCAGCACGAAGGAGGTCAGCGGGGCGAGCTTGTCGTTGAGCGCGTCGATGTCGCGCTCGAGTCGCTCGACCTGGCTTGTCACCACGCGCAGCCGTTCCGCTTTTCCCTCGCGCTCGGGCACGGCGAGATCGGCGCCGAGATCGAACAGATCGTTCTGGATTCGGCCGAGCATCGCATCGAACTCGGGCATATCGTGGGTGTGAAGCCTAACCACGCCGATCGCGGCGTTGGTCTCGTCGACGGTGCCATAGGCCTCGATGCGCAGATCGTATTTCGGACGGCGCTCGCCGGAGCCCAGCGCTGTCGTGCCGTCGTCACCGGTCTTGGTATAAATGCGATTGAGTACGACCATGTTAGCGCCCCATCGCCCAGACCGCGATCATGGCAATGACGATCGCCACGAATTGCAGCAGCACGCGCCAGCGCATCAGCTTCTGCGAGGTGTTGGGCGAGCCGCCGCGCATCATGTTGATGAGGCCGAGCAGCAGCACCAGCGCCACGGCGCCGGCTGCCACCGGCAGGATGAAAGTGCTCAGGAGAGATGCCATCGGGGGGTGATAACACCGTGAGCGCCGGTCCGCTATCACCTTCCCGATCTGGCTTTTAAGCCAATAATATCAGAAGCTAGTTGGATGATTTCCGATTTGCGTCCATCACCGTCCTTCTTCGTCTCTCCCTGCTTGCGGGGCGAGAGAGCAATACAGGGCGAGCAGTGAAGGCAATCCGCGCCATCTATAACGTCGTAGAGGACGCGTTCTACACGTTCCTCGCCGATGACGGCTGGGCGATCGCCAGCCACATCGCGCTGTCGACGCTGATGGCGCTGTTCCCGTTCCTGATCGTGCTGACCTCGCTGGCCGGCTTCTTCGGCTCCAAGGAACTCGCCGACCAGGCGGCAAGTCTGTTGCTTCAGGTTTGGCCTACGCAAGTGGCGGACGCGCTCTCCGGCGAGATCCACGACGTGCTGACCACCACCCGCACCGGCGTGCTGACGATCGGCGCGGTGCTGTCGGTCTATTTCGCCTCTAACGGCGTCGAGGCGCTCCGCGTCGCGCTCAACCGCGCCTACGCAGTCGTCGAGATGCGGCGCTGGTACTGGCTGCGGCTGGAATCGATCGCCTACACGCTGGTCGCGGCCATCACCGCACTCGCGATGGCGTTCCTGATCGTGCTCGGCCCACTCTTCATCGAGGCGGCGCGGCGCCACATCCCGCTGTTCGTCGAGTCCAACGAGAGCATCCTCACCTGGCTGCGCTACGGCATCACGGTCGCCGCGCTAGTCGTGGCACTGCTGATCCTGCACGCCTGGCTGCCGGCGGGACGGCGCGGCTTCCTCCAGATCCTGCCCGGCATCGTCTTCACCATCGTAGCGTCGCTGATCTCGGGCATCGTGTTTGGCCAATATCTGGCGCGCTTCGCCAACAATTACGTGACGATGTATGCGGGGCTCGCCTCGGTCATCATCGCGCTGGTGTTTCTGTATTTCATCGCCGCGATCTTCGTTTACGGCGGCGAGCTCAACGCCGCGATCATCAAGTCGCGGCTACCTCACGGCGTTTCGCTTCAAGCAGCGCAGTCGCTAAAGCCCGCGGAGACACAGGCTTGACCAGGAACGCGTCGGCGCCGGCCTCGCGCGAGGCCGCTTCGTCCTCGCCGCGGCCGGACACGCCGATGATGGGGATCTGAGCCAGCGGCGCCGGCATGGTGCGGATCCGCCTGATCGCCTCGACGCCGTCGATGCCGGGCAGCACCATGTCCATCAGCACCGCGTCGAACGCGCCCCGCTCCAGCCGGTTCACCGCATCCTCGCCGCGCCCGACGAACTCGGCATGATGGCCGAGCTCGGTCAGAATCGTGTTGAGCACGACGCGGCCGAACGGATTGTCCTCGACGCTGAGCACGCGCAGCGCGGCCACCGCATCCGCCTCGGCTTGGCCCTTCGATTTGCGGGACCTGGCCGGTCCGGTCGCGTCCAGCGACACCGTCAGTGTGAAGGTGGCGCCGCCGCCGCGGCGCAGTGCGACCGAGATATCGCCACCCATCGCGCGCGCCAATTGCTTCACCGAGGACAGCCCGAGCCCGGCGCCGCCGAAGCGCGAGGCGATGGTGACATTGGCCTGGGTGAACGGGCGGAACAGCCGCTTGATCTCGGCCATGCTCAGGCCGATGCCGCTGTCGGAGATCGAGAAGGCGACGCCCACCCTGCTCTTCTCCCTTGCCTTGCCCTTCGCCTTGTCCTTGCCTTTGGCCGGGCGCCAGGGCGCGACCGCGAGTGCCACGCCGCCGTGCTCGGTGAATTTGACGGCATTGTCGATCAGGTTCTCGAGCGCCGCACGCAAGCGGACGGGATCGCCGACCACGAGCCCCGGCAGCTTGTCGGATATCTCGACCTGGGCCTGGAGGCCCTTGGCCGCGGCGCGCCCGGCCAGCGAATCGCCGGCGCTGCGGGCGAGCGTGCGCAGGTCGAACAAGTCCTGCCGCAGCGTGCTGCCGCCCGTCCCCTTGCCGGTTCGGGCCGCGTCCACGAACAGGGTGGCAAGGCTCGCCAGATGCTCGGCGCCGGCCTTGATGGTGTCGGCCCAGCGCCGCTCCCGCTCGCCGAGATCGGAGGTCGCGAGCAGGTCGCTGATGGCCAAAATGCCGGTCAGGGGGGTGCGGACCTCATGGGCAAAGGCGGCGAGCGCGGCCTGGACCACGTCCGGCGCGACCGCCTTGGTGCTCCGCTTGCGCGCCTTCGCGGCTGGCCCGGACCGCTTCCGAGCCACTCGTTTGGACGTCCGCGTAGTGCGCGCTGCGCGCGTTTTCGCCGCCATAACTCCCTTCGAAGTATCCCCTTCGAACCCCGGGCTCTCGGGGCAAGCATGGCACGGCGGAACACCCGGAGTCACGGCGGTGTTTTGCTAACCCCCAGAGAAACTTAGCCTAATCCCACCAACCGGCGGATACCGGCGGGCGAAATACCGGCGTTGCGCAACTCCCGCAGACCGGTCGAGCGGCTCGATTTCGACAGCTTCCGCCCCTCGCCATCACGAATCAGGGCGTGGTGGCGATAGACGGGGTGCGGCAGGCCGAGCAGGACCTGCAGCAGGCAGTGGACCGAGGTCGCGTGAAACAGGTCCTGCCCCCGCACCACCTCGCTGACGCCCTGAAGCGCGTCGTCGACGACGACGGACAAATGGTAGCTGGTCGGCGTCTCCTTGCGCGCCACGATGACGTCGCCCCAGGCCTCGGGCCGCGCCGGGACGAGGCCGTGCTCGCCATCGGGCCCTTCGCCCAACTCGTTCCAGGTCAGGCCGGCGACGCGCTGGCAGGCGGCCGCCATGTCGAGCCGCAGCGCGTAAGGCACGCCGGTGTCAATCAGGCGCGCCCGCTCGTCCGCGGGCAACGATTTGGCGTCACCGGGATAGAGCGGCGCGCCATCGGGATCGCGCGGCCACAGCCCATCGGCCTCGCGCGCGTCCACCAGCCTTGCGATCTCAGCGCGGCTTTCGAAGGCGGGATAGACGAGGCCGAGCGCGGAGAGCCTTTCCAGCGCGGCACGATAATCGGAAAGATGTTCCGACTGCCGCCGCACCGGCGTCTCCCAGGCGATCCCGAGCCAGGCGAGGTCTTCGTCAATCGCCGTCTCGAACTCCGGCCGGCAGCGGGTCGCGTCGATGTCCTCGATCCGCAGCAACAGCCGCCCGCCCGTCTCGCGGGCGCGGTCGAAGTTCAGCAGCGCCGAATAAGCGTGGCCGAGATGCAAGAGGCCATTCGGGCTGGGGGCAAATCGGAAAACGGGTGGCGCCATGCGAAGGATCTCGTCATGGCCGGGCTTGTCCCGGCCATCCACGTTCTTCGTTGCCACATACCAACGATGTCAAGATCGCAGGACGAGCAGATGCGACGGCCGCCACTCATGCTAACAATGATGCGCGGTTAGAAGGACGTGGATGGCCGGGACAAGCCCGGCCATGACGCCGGAGAGAGTCTGCCAGGCCATCATGACCATCCACCTCGAAACCCAGTCCGATCTCGAAGAAGCCGTCCATGCGCTGGTCAAGCGCGATCCGCGGCTCAAGCCTGTGCTCGAAATCGCGGGCATGCCCGCCTTGCGGCGGCGCGAGCCCGGCTTTACGGGGCTGGCGCACATCGTTTGCGGGCAGCAGCTTTCGACCGCGAGCGCCGCGGCGATCTGGGGGCGGCTGTCGGCCGCGTTCGATCCGTTCGACCATGACGCGGTGCGCCGCGCCCGCACCGACCGACTGGGGCGGCTCGGCCTGTCCGCTGCCAAGATCAAGACGCTGAAGCATCTCGCCCGTGAGATCAATGCGCAGCGGCTGAACCTCGACGTGCTCGCTGAGGAAGACGCCGAGGCCGCGCACCATACGCTGATTACGCTGCCCGGCATCGGCCCGTGGACGGCCGATGTCTATCTGCTGTTCTGCCTCGGGCATGGCGATGCCTGGCCGGCCGGCGATATCGCCGTGCAGGAGGGGATCAAGGTTGGCCTGGGGCTCCAGGCGCGGCCGACGGAAAAGCAGATGGCGCCTCTGGCCGAGCCATGGCGACCGCTGCGCGGCGCAGCCGCGCATCTGTGGTGGAGCTATTATCGCGTGATCAAGAAGCGCGAAGGCGTCATCGGCAACCAGCCCTAACCCCGCAGCCGTTCGCGATCGGCGCGGGCGCATTCCGCCACGAAGTCGACCACGGCGCGCACCGCGGACAGCTCGACCAGATCAGGATGGGCGAGCAGCCAGAGGTCGGCGACGCTGGCGAGTTTCTGCGGCGCGACGCGTACCAGGTCCGGATAGCTTTCCGCGACGAAACAGGACAGCGCTGAGATTCCGATCCCGGCGCGCACCGCCGCCAGCATGTCGCCCTGCGACGAGCAGCGCATCACCATGGTGCCCTGACGGGTGATCGTATCGCTCCAGCGCGCCAGCTGCGCGTTGGAATCCTGGTCGGCAAAGCCGATGACGCTGTGCCCCTTCCACTCGCCGCTCCGTTCCGGCAAGGACCGGCCGGCGGCATAGTCGCGCGAGGCATAGAAGCCGGTGCCGAGACGGCCGACCTTGCGGCCGACCAGGTTTTCCTCACCGCTGTCGACCGGGCGCAGCACAACATCGGCCTCGCGGCGACGCACGCTGGCCGGGAACGGATGCGTGATGATCTCGAGCCGGATGTGATCATGCGCGCCCAGGAAGGATCGCAGCCGCGGCATCAGCCAGTGCGAGGCCAGCGTCGCGCCGATCGATAGCTTGACCGTGCCGCGCGCCTTGCGCCCGCCAGCGGCAACGGCGGCCTCGGCCCTGAGTGCTGCGACCGCCATCGCCTCCGCATGCTCGCGGAGCGTACGCCCATCGGCGGTGAGCACGAATCCATCCGCGGCGCGCACCAGCAGTTTTGTGCCGAGCTGCGCCTCCAGCGCCGCGATCTTGCGGCTGACGGTCGGATGGCTGGCGTGCAGCCGTCGCGCCGCGGCCGTGAAGCTGCCGGTGTCGGCGACCGCGACAAAGGTCTTGCAGAGGTCCCAGTCCACCGCCAGCTCCGTTCAAACTTGAGTACGCGCATGTTCAATATTGAACGATCCCCTGCCCGGCGTCCAACCCTATAGTGGGGTCAAAGCGCTGGGCGGCGGATACCCCCGCCGGCGCGACAATCGACATGGAAGCGCTCACAATCGGCCGGCAGGCCGTCGACGCGCGTCGTCAGGAGGATCGGATGGCACTGCCCGCCCTGCTCAAGAACACACTGGAGCTGCCCGTCGTCGGCTCGCCCCTCTTCATCGTCTCCGGACCGGAGCTGGTGATTGCGCAGTGCAAGGCCGGAATCGTCGGCTCGTTTCCCGCGCTCAATGCCCGTCCGGTCGAGAAGCTCGACGAGTGGCTGAGCCGCATCGAGGACGAGCTCGGGGAATACAAGTCGCGCAATCCCGGCAAGAAGGTCGCGCCCTACGCCGTCAACCAGATCTGCCATGCCTCCAACGACCGGCTGATGAAAGACATGGAGACCTGTGTAAAGCACAAGGCGCCCATCATCATCACCTCGCTGCGACCGCCGGCGGAGCTTGTCGAGGCCGCGCATTCCTATGGCGGGCTGGTGTTCCACGACGTCATCAACGTCAAGCATGCGCGCAAGGCCGCCGAGCAGGGCGTCGACGGCCTGATTCTGGTCTGCGCCGGCGCTGGCGGGCATGCCGGGACGCTGTCGCCCTTCGCGCTGGTGCGCGAGGTCAAGCAATGGTTCGACGGCGCGATCCTGCTGTCGGGCGCGATCAGCGACGGTTTTGGCATCGCCTCCGCGCTGACGCTGGGCGCCGACCTCGCCTATATGGGCACGCGCTTCATCGCGACGCAGGAAGCCAACGCCGATGAAGCCTACAAGTCCGCGCTGACGCAGCACGCCGCGCACGACATCGTGTACACTAACCTGTTCACCGGCGTGCACGGCAACTATCTCGGACCCTCGATCGCCGCGGCCGGACTTGATCCGGACAATCTCCCGGTCGCCGACAAATCGAAGATGAATTTCGGTTCTGGCGGCAACATGAAATCCAAGGCGTGGCGCGACATCTGGGGATCGGGCCAGGGCATTGGGCAGATTACCGACGCGCCGCCGGTCGCTGAGCTGGTCGACCGGATGAAAGCGGAATTCGATCAGGCCCGGCAGGATTTCCTGATGCGGGCCAGCGCCTGACGTTTCGGACAAACAAGAACAACGGGAGGACATCATGAAGCTGGCAGCCGCACTGATCGGCATGTCGTTGCTGACGCTTGCCTCCGGGGGCGCCCATGCCGACGACAGCAACGAGATCCGCATCGGGCAGACCCTGCCCTATAGCGGTCCGGCCTCCGGCTTCGGCGCGATCGGGCGGACGCAGGAAGCGTTCTTCGAGAAGGTCAATGCCGAAGGCGGCATCAACGGGCGCAAGGTCAAGTTCATCACATTGGACGACGCCTACTCGCCGCCGAAAACGGTCGAGCAGACCCGCAAGCTGGTGGAGCAGGACGAGGTGCTGATGATGTTCGGCTCGCTCGGCACCGCCACCAACAGCGCCGTGCAGCGCTACCTCAACGCCAAAAAGGTGCCGCAGCTGTTCGTGCTCTCGGGCGCGACCAAATGGGCCGATCCGCAGAAGAACCCGTGGACGATGCCGGGCATGGCAGCCTACGAATCCGAGGGTGTCGTCTATGCCAAGTACATCTTGCAGTCCAAGCCCGACGCCAGGATCGCAATCCTGTCCCAGAACGATGATTTCGGCCGCGACTATGTCGCCGGCTTCAAGCGCGCGCTCGGAGCCAAGGCCGCCAGCATGATCATCGCGGAGGCGAGCTACGAGACCAGCGCGCCGACGATCAGCTCGCAGCTCTCGACCCTGAAGGCCTCCGGTGCCAACGTGCTGTACGGCGTCGTGCTCGGAAAATTCACCTCGCAGCTGGTCAAGGGCGTGGCGGAAATCGGCTGGAAGCCGGACTTGGTCTTTGTGCCGACCTCGGCGTCGTCGATCTCGTTCCTCGAGCCGGCCGGGCTCGACAACGCGGTCGGCCTGATCTCGTCGAGCAATCAGAAGGACACGATGGACCCGCAATGGGCCGAAGACCCCGGCGTGAAGGCGTATTTTGCGTTCATGAAGCAATACATGCCGACCGCGGACCTCTCCAACTCCAACTACGCGGCCGGCTACCATTACGCGACGCTGCTGATGACGGTGCTCAAGGCCTGCAAGGACGATGTCAGCCGCGACAACATTATGCGCCAGGCCGCCTCGCTGAAGGAGATCAAGTTACCGCTACTGCTGCCGGGCATGTCTGTTACGACCGGCCCCGACGACTATCTGCCGTTCCAGCAGCTTCAGCTCCGCCGTTTCAACGGCAAGAGCTGGGTCGGGTTTGGCGACGTACTGGATGATCGCTAGGCTCAAGCGAAATAAGGACACGCCATGATCATCAGCGGCGAACGCCGGATCGGCTATGACGAGATCCATGCCCGCATCAGGCGGGCCGCCAGCGGACTTCGCGGGCTCGGCCTTGCCGAGGGCGCTCCGGTGGCCATGATGCTGCGTAACGATTTTGCGCTGTTCGAGGTGGTCGCGGCTTCCGCCGCGTTGGGCAGTCCGGTGGTGCCGATCAACTGGCATCTCAAGGCCGAGGAGGTCCGCTACATCCTGACCGACAGCGGCGCGAAGATCCTGGTTTGCCACGCCGATCTGCTGCCGCAAATCCGCGCCGGCCTGCCGGCCGATGTCCGCCTCCTCGTCGTCGCAACGCCGCCCGAACTCGCGACGACCTTCGAGATTACCCCTGATATGATCGAGGTTCCGGCCGGACTAAGCGACTGGGACAGCTGGCGCGACGGCCATCCGGAAATGCAGGAGCCACCCCGCCGGGCAGCAGCGATGATCTACACCTCGGGAACCACGGGCATGCCGAAGGGCGTGCGGCGCAGGCCGATGCAACCCGAGCAGGCGGCCGCCTCCGAACGGATGGGTGCGATCGCCTATGGCATCAAGCCGAACGACAATCAGGTCGTGCTGATCAACGGGCCGATGTATCACTCCGCACCGCATTCCTACGGCATGCTGGCGTTCCGCAGCGGCTGCACTATCGTCCTCCAGGCGCGGTTCGACGCCGAGGAGCTGCTGGCGCTGATCGAGCGCCACCGCGTCACCCATGTCCACATGGTGCCGACCATGTTCGTCCGGCTGCTGCGGCTGCCCGATGTCGTGAGACAGCGCTATGACCTCTCCTCACTGCGTTTCGTCGTGCATGGCGCCGCGCCCTGCCCGCCCGAGATCAAGCGCGCCATGATCGATTGGTGGGGACTGGTCATCAACGAATATTTCGGCTCGACCGAGACCGGCATCCCGGTGTGGCATTCGGCCGAGGAGGCATTGAACAAGCCGGGCACGGTCGGCCGCGCCATCGAGGGCGGCATCGTCAAAATCTTCCGCGAGGACGGCAGCCTCTGCGGTGCCAACGAGATCGGCGAAATCTACATGCGCCAGACGGCCGTGCCCGATTTCGATTATCACGGCAAGGCGCAGGCGCGTGCCGAGGCCGGGCGCGATGGTCTCGTCAGCGTCGGCGACGTCGGCTATCTCGACGAAGACGGCTATCTGTTCCTGTGCGACCGCAAGCGCGACATGGTGATATCGGGCGGCGTCAACATCTATCCCGCCGAGATCGAGAACGTGCTGATCGCGATGCCCGGCGTGCGCGATTGCGCGGTGTTCGGCATCCCCGACGCGGAATATGGCGAGCGGCTGTGCGCCTGCATCGAACCGGAGACAGACGCGCAGCTCTCCCCCGCCGCGGTGCAGGCCTGGCTGCGCGAGCGATTGGCCAACTTCAAGGTGCCGAAAGTCGTCCAGTTCATGGACGCGCTGCCCCGCGAAGCGACCGGAAAGATCTTCAAACGCAGGCTGCGCGACCCCTATTGGGCAAACCAACCCTAGCGGGACGCGACAAACAGCGTTTAAAACTATGTTGCCGTTGCAAACGCCTTGCGCATGACCGATGAGATCCCGGCGCGGACCAGAGCCGGGATCGACACCATGACAGCCATCGACTTCATCGTTGCGCGAGACGATTTCGAGAATTGCAAGACGATCGCCACCGAGCTGCCGGCGGCGAACGCGCTGCCACAGGATGCTCTATTGGTGAAGGTTGACCGCTTCGCCCTGACCGCCAACAACATCACCTATGCCGTGCTCGGCGACGAGCTGAAATACTGGCAGCTCTTTCCTGCACCACACGGCTTCGGCAACATTCCGGTATGGGGCTTTGGCGAGGTGATCGCCTCGAAACATCCGAACGTCCCGACGGGTGAACGCCTGTTCGGCTATTTCCCGATGGCGACGCATCTCGTGATCGAGGCCTCCGACGTCAGCAAGCGCGGTTTGCGTGACGGTGCTGCGCATCGGCAAGTCGCCGCGCCGGTCTACAACGCCTATGCGCGCGTCGGCGGCGATCCCGCCTATGCCGGCAAGCAAGGTGACTACCAGGCGCTGCTACGGCCGCTGTTCATGCTGTCATTCCTGGTCGACGACTTCCTTGCCGAGAACGACGACTTTGGCACAAGCACGGTTTTGCTCTCCAGCGCCTCGAGCAAGACTGCGTTCGGCCTTGCGCATCTGCTGCATGCGCGCGGCCGCAACGTCGTCGGCCTGACCTCATCAGGCAATGCCGGCTTCGTCACCTCGCTCGGATGTTACGACGAGGTCGTCACCTATGATCGCGTGACGTCGCTGCCAACGGACGTGACGGTCGCCTTCGTCGACATGGCCGGCAACAGCGCGCTGCGAACCGCGCTGCACCGACATTTCGGCGACCAGATGAAATGCTCGGTGCGCGTCGGATTGACGCATCGCGCCACCGAGCCCGACGAAGGCGCGCTGCCCGGTGCAAAGCCGCGCTGGTTCTTCGCGCCCGACCAGATCCGCAAGCGCGCCAAGGAGTGGGGCCCCGGCGGCATCGAGCAGCGCTTTGGCGCAGCGTGGTCTGGCTTTTCGCCGATGCTGGAGACATGCCTGACCGTGGTCGAGAGCCACGGCCCCGAGGCGGTGCGGCAGGTCTATCTCGACACGCTGAAGGGCCGCATTCCGCCGGAGCAGGGCCACATGCTCTCGCTGCTCGGGTAAAGCGCTTTTGACGCCAGCTGATCCGGTATAGCGTCGACCTCCTATGATTGGAGCATGATCTCTTCGGAAAACCGCCGCACACTTTTCCGGATCATGCTCGAGGAAACGCCGCGAAGACGGCCACGAGGTCGCGCATGCTGGACAAGACGAAGGATATTTCCGTCGCCGCGCAAGCCTGGCTCGACGGGTTCGAGCGCTCGCTGGGTAAGCCTGATCCGGCCGAACTCGGCCATCTCTTCCTCGCCGACAGCTTTTGGCGCGATGTGCTGGCGCTGAGCTGGAACCTGCAAACGCTTGCCGGGCGTGATGCGATTGCGGAGGAGCTCACAACGCGCGTGCCCGAAGCAGCGCCGAGCAATTTCAAGATTGCGCCGAACCGCGCCCCCCCGCGCTGGGTGACGCGCGCCGGCACCAACAATATTGAGACCATCTTCAATTTCGAGACCGCGCTCGGCCGCGGCAGCGGTATCGTGCGGCTTGTTTCCGATCCCGCCGACGGCGACCGCCTGAAGGCATGGACTTTGCTCACCGCGCTTGACGAGCTCAAAGGGTTCGAAGAACAACTCGGCCTATCGCGGCCACGCGGCCAGGCCTATTCGCGCGATTTCCGCGGACCGAACTGGCTCGATTTACGCAACGCCTCGGGTGACTATGCCGATCGTGACCCGACCGTGCTGGTGGTCGGCGGCGGCCAGGCCGGGCTCGCGACCGCGGCGCGGTTGAAGCAGTTGAAGGTCGACACGCTGATCGTCGATCGCGAGACGCGGATCGGCGACAATTGGCGCAAGCGCTATCATGCGCTGACCCTGCACAACCAGGTGCAGGTCAATCACATGCCCTACATGCCGTTTCCGCCGAGCTGGCCGACCTATATCCCCAAGGACAAGCTCGCCAACTGGTTCGAAGCTTACGTCGATGCCATGGAGCTGAACTTCTGGACCGGCACCGAGTTCGAGGGCGGCTCTTACGACGAGGCGAAAGGCAGCTGGACGGTGACACTGCGGCGCGCCGACGGCAGCGGGCGCACCATGCATCCGCGCCATGTGATCATGGCAACTGGCGTCAGCGGCATCGCCAACGTGCCCGATATTCCGACGCTGGACAATTTCAAGGGGACGCTGCTGCATTCCAGCCGCTATGAGGACGGCGAAAACTGGACCGGCAAGCGCGCGATCGTCATCGGCACCGGCAACAGCGGTCACGACATCGCGCAGGATCTCTGCTCCAGCGGCGCCGAGGTGACGCTGGTGCAGCGCTCGCCGACGCTGGTCACCAATATCGAGCCCTCGGCGCAGCTCGCTTATGCGACCTACAACGAGGGCACGCTCGAGGACAACGATCTGATCGCGACCTCGATGCCAACGCCGCTGGCGAAAAAAAACCATGTGATGCTGACCGAGCAATCGAAGGAGCTCGACAAGGAGCTGCTCGACGGCCTCGCCCGCGTCGGCTTCAAGCTCGATTTCGGCGAGGCCGGCACCGGCTGGCAGTTCAAATACCTCACCCGCGGCGGCGGCTATTATTTCAACGTCGGCTGCTCCAACCTCATCGTCGAGGGCGCGATCAAACTCAAGCAGTTTGCCGATATCGAGAGCTTCACGGCCGACGGCGCGCGGATGAAGGACGGCTCGACCATTTCGGCCGACCTGATCGTGCTCTCGACCGGCTACAAGCCTCAGGAATATCTGGTGCGAAAGCTGTTCGGCGACGGCGTCGCCGACCGCGTCGGCCCGGTCTGGGGCTTTGGCGACGGCTTTGAGCTGCGCAACATGTATGCGCGCACTGGGCAGCCCGGCCTGTGGTTCATCGCCGGCAGCCTCGCGCAGTGCCGCATCAATTCGAAATACCTCGCGCTCCAGATCAAGGCGATCGAGGAGGGGATTTTGGAGCGTGAGGTGGGCGCAACTTGAGCCACACCGTCATTGCGAGCGAAGCGAAGCAATCCAGACTGCCCCCGTGGAAAGATTCTGGATTGCTTCGCTTCGCTCGCAATGACGACGCGGATACAAACGAGTACGATAGAGACAGCTAAAGGAAGGGACACATGCCAGCCATTCTCGGCACCGGCGAGCACCGCTACCGCGTCGTCGAAAATTTTGCGAAATTGCCGGACGGCTGGACGCTGACCGACGTTGCGTCCGTCGCGGTCGACAGCAAGGACCGCGTCTACGTCTTCAACCGCGGCGCCCATCCGATGGTGGTGCTGGACCGCGAGGGCAATTTCCTCCGGAGCTTTGGCGAAGGCCTGTTCTCCCGCGCCCATGGCCTGCACATTGATGCCGACGACAATCTCTATTGCACCGACGACGGCGACCACACCGTGCGTAAATGCACCACCGACGGCAAGGTGCTGCTGACGATCGGCATCCCTGAGAAGCCCTCGCCGTTCATGAGCGGCGAGCCGTTCCACCGCTGCACGCACACCGCGCTGTCGCCGAAGGGCGAGATCTACGTCTCCGACGGTTATGGCAATGCGCGCGTGCACAAGTACACGCCGGACGGCAAGCTGATCAAAAGCTGGGGCGAGCCCGGCACCGATCCCGGCCAGTTCAACATCGTGCACAATATCGCCACCGATGCCGACGGCTGGGTCTATGTCGCCGACCGCGAGAACCATCGCGTGCAGGTGTTCAACGGCGAGGGCAAATACGAGACGCAGTGGAACAATCTGCACCGCCCCTGCGCGCTGTGCTGCTGTGGCGGGGCCAAGAACCCGACCTTCGTAATCGGTGAGCTCGGTCCGGGCCTCGATATCAACCGCAATGTGCCCAATCTCGGCCCGCGGCTGTCGATCGTCGATGCGCAAGGCAAACGCGTTGCCCGGCTCGGCGGCGAAGAGGGTCCGGGCGTTGCCAGCGGCAAATTCCTGGCGCCGCACGGCATCGCACTGGATTCGAGGGGCAACATCTATGTCGGCGAGGTCGGCGTCACCAACTGGACAACAAGCTTTCCGAACGAGGAGATGCCGGCCGTCGTGCGCGCGACGCGGTGCCTGCAGAAGCTGGAGCGGGTGCGGGAATGAGGCACCGGCAACGGCGTCGGGCAGTTCCGGGCCAGCCAGCTTCGCATGGACCCCTCCCAAATCGCGGCGTTTTTGAGCGTTTGCCACCCCGCCGCCGCATTGCATGCGCCTGAATAAGTCGCTCAACGGGCTTCACAATCCCGTCACGCTGCATGTAGTATGTCAATACATGCTGCTTCGCAGCGTATATTGGAGGCCGGGAGCGTTACTTGAACGCACATGTCTCGCAAGGCAGTTGGCCGGTGCTGGTCCTGAACGCGGACTTCCGGCCGCTGAGTTACTACCCACTGTCTCTGTGGTCGTGGCAGGACGCGATCAAGGCGGTGTTTCTCGATCGCGTCAACATCGTCGCGCATTACGACCAGGCGGTTCACAGCCCCACGCTGCAAATGCAGCTGCCGAGCGTCGTCTCGCTCAAGTCCTTCGTCAAGCCGACCACCCATCCGGCCTTCACCCGGTTCAACGTCTTCCTGCGCGATCGCTTCGCCTGCCAATATTGCGGCTCGCCCGAAGACCTCACTTTCGATCACATCATCCCGCGCAGCAAAGGCGGCCAGACCACCTGGGAGAACGTGGTCGCGGCGTGCTCGCCGTGTAACCTGCGCAAGGGCAATCTCACCCCGGTGCAGGCCAAGATGTTTCCGCGCCAGCACGCCTTCGCGCCGACCGTGCACCAGCTCCACCGCAACGGCCGCCTGTTTCCGCCGAACTACCTGCACGACAGCTGGCTGGATTATCTCTACTGGGACACGGAGCTGGATCCGTAGGGTCGATGCAGCGTCCACCGCTGCACGCCCGGCCATTCATGCGATTTGCTCACCGCAAACAAAAGGCCCGCCGGCTTGCCGACGGGTCTTCGTTTTATCGAACATCAGGCATTCTGCGCGAGGGAGTGGGCCTCGATCCGTCGCCGCATATCGGGCTCGTTGAGCAACTCGAACGGCTCCATGAGCTGCAGGACGTCCGAGAACGCCCTCTGAACCACCGGATCGGCCACGACCGCGCGGAATAGGGCAGCCTCGAACTGGCGGCTTTCCTCGTAGTGCTCCGGCCGTTCGCCCCTCGTGGTCGGATAGGCGAAATCGGCGTTCACGCCCATGTTCCATGGTGCTTGAAGGAACGCGCCCACTTCGGACATGAACGCGGCCTGGAGGGCCTCAATCGGGTCCGCTTCCCCGGCAACGCGATCCAGGATGCCGCGCAGCAGCTTTGCTTCGCGTGCCGCAACCGTCATGCCCTGTCCGTAGACCGGATTGAACCGGCACAGCGAGTCCGCAACTGGAAGAATCCCGCGCGGCAGCCGTTCGAGCCGTTCGAAATGCCGCCAGCGGCTCTCGTCCAGGACGAAATGCCGGAGGCCACCGGGTGGCAACAGCTTGTAGATCGCGTTGTAGATCGCGGGTGTCTTCAGTTGGCGCGCAACGGCAAGAAACTCTTCCCAGGTCTTCGGGCGGTCCGGCGCGCCGTGATGGGAGATCGATGTAATCCAGCGCCCACCTTCGAGAGGGATGATCAACCCGGATGTCGCCGACGTCGCCGGATCGGGCAACGTGACCAGAATTTTCCAATCGGACGAGACATTCCCGGGTCGAAGAACTGCGGTCGTGTAGCTGATGTCGACACCGACGGCGGTCTCCTGCGGCTTCTCCCAGCCGAGCACATCGAGCAAGCCGAGCGTCGGCGCACCGCGGCCGGACGCATCGACCACGAGATCCGCTTCGATCGCGGCACCAACACCGGCGTCGTTCTCGAACTTGACCAGCGGCCGGCTCGCCGCGGGCACGATCTCCGTCACACGGCTTTGCGTCTGCAATTTGATATTGGCGATCGCCATCACCTTCCGGCGCAAGGTGTGCTCGATCAACGGCCGCGAGGCACACAGCAGCGTCGTGCCGCAATCGCGTCGCGGCAGGGCGCCGACATCCGGCCGCTCGTATTGAATGTCCTTGAAGGCATTCACGGGAACTGCACCGGCGTCGGCAAGGTCGCGCTCGTATCCCGGGAACAGGGAGTCGAGTGCCTGCAATCCTCCGGCCAGCAGAAGATGTGGGTGTCGGTCCTGGGGAACGCCGGCACGGGACATGACTGAAGCCGGTAGCGCCTCGCGCTCTAGAATGATGACCTCCCTGAACGCAGAGGCAAGCGCCCCGGCCGCGGATAATCCACCCATCCCCGCCCCGATGACGACTGCGCGCTGCCCGAATTGACGGCTCATGTTCATTCCTTTGGTGGTTAGCTTCACCGCCTTTCTGTGCGTGGGCCGCGCTACGGGAATGTTTCTGATCGTGGGATCTTTGTTTCGATTGCAACGGAGCGGCCGGGAATGTGCGAGTGTCCCTCAAGAAATGACGAGCGGCGCCCTCGCGCGGCGTCTGCCGCCAATGATGCATGGATAGAGCGTAGTCCGGTTAGGACTTAGCCTCACACCCCGATCGCGTTCCGTGCCACCACGTCGCGATAGAACGCCGCGCTCAGTTTCGGCACCCTTGCCTGCGTCTCGAAGTCGACCCGGTACAGCCCGAAGCGTTTGCCGTAGCCAAAAATCCACTCGAAATTGTCCATCAGGCTCCAGAGGAAATAGCCGCGGATCGGCACGCCGTCGGCCACCGCGCGCTGCATCTGGGTGAGATAGTTGCGAAGGAACATGATGCGGTCGAGATCGTAGACCTGGCCGTCGGCGGAAATCCTGTCCTCGGACGAGGTGCCGTTCTCGCTGATGTAGATATTGTCGATGTTCCAGATCTTTGCGGCGAGGCGCGGCGCCCAGTAGATCACTTCAGGACCGACGCGGAGCCATTCCGAATTCATGTGCGGGAACGAGGTCGGGAACGGCAACACATGGAAGCCGGGCGCACGGTCGGAGGCGATGACGTAATATTGCGGCGCGTAGATGTTGAGGCCGACGAAATCGTTCGGCGTGCCGATGATCTTCAATTCCTCGGCCGTGAATTTTGGCGCGTCCGCGCCGGCATAGGCGAGGAAGCCGTCGGTGTATTTGCCCTCCAGCACCACGCCGAGGAAGCCGGCATTGAGCTCGCGCGTCGCGATCTCGGCAGCGCGGATGTTGTCCGGCGTTGCGATCGCCGGCACGCAAGCCGCGATATTCTCGGCCGCACCGACGCGGGTACCGGCCCGCCCGGAGGCGCGGATCGCCTGCACGGCAAGTCCGTGCGCGAGCGCGACATGATGGCGGGCCTGGTTGAGTTGGGCCGCCGGCAGCTTGAGGCCGGGTGCGTCGATACCCCAGCCATAGCCGAAGTTCACGAAGCGCCCGACCTCGTTCACGGTAAAGATGTTTTTGACACGATCGGTCAGGCGCGCGGCGACGTATGACGCGTAATCCGCAAAGGCTTTCGACGTATCACTCGATGACCATCCGCCAACACGATCCTGAAGCGCTTGCGGCAGGTCCCAGTGATAGAGCGTGGCGTAGGGGTCGATGCCGTTCGCGAGCAACTCGTCGACGAGGCGGTTGTAGAAGTCGAGCCCTTTCGGATTGGGCTGGCCCGCTCCTTCGGGGAACACCCGCGGCCATGCGATCGAGAAGCGGTAGGCCTTGACGCCGATCGCCTTGATCAGCGCGACGTCCTCCTTGTAGCGGTGATAGTGCTCGTTGGCGCGATCGCCGGTGGATCCATCCTCGATCTTGCCGGGCGTGTGGCTGAAAATGTCCCAGATCGACTTGCCGCGGCCGTCCTCGTTGACGGCACCTTCGATCTGGTAGGACGAGGTCGCCGTGCCCCACAAAAAATCCTTCGGGAAGGGCGCGTGGCGATCGGCCGCCGGCGTTTCATTCCCCGCAGCCCTGGCGCCCGCCGCCGTGCCCAGCGCGGCGAGGCCGGCGAGCTTTGTAAAATCGCGCCGCGAGACGTCCGCTGGCATCGCTATCTCCGCGCCCGCTCTATATCGATCTGATAGGCGGAAATCCGGTCGATCTCGAAAGCGACGCTCGGTGGCGATTCCGCATCGACAGGACTGACACCCGGAAAGAATTTCGATCCGATCGCGAGATTGACGATCATGTACATGGGATCGTCGAAGCCGATGGGGACCTTGATGTCGGAGACCGGTTTGCGGTCGATGAAATAGATCAGACGATCCTCCTCCCACAGCACACCGTAATTGTGGAAGGCGTTCGAAGCATCGCCGACCGCGAAGTCGAAGCCGCAGGACTGGATCTTCTGGGTCGACGGAATCCGCCAATGCGTCGTCATCACGAGATCGCCAGGCCGCTCGCCGCGGCCTTCGAGCACGTCGACCTCCGGCGGCCAGCCGCCATCATCCGCCAGCATCCAGAACGCCGGCCAGACCGCATGACCGACCGGCACCTTGGCACGGATTTCGAAATAGCCGTGCTTCTGCGCGAACGTGCCCTGCGTCGTCAGGATTCCCGAGATGTACTCATTGTTGAACAGCACCGGCTTCAATTCCGGCGGCGTGCGGCTGGCGATGATCGAGAGCACGCCGTCCTTGACCGTGAAGGGATCGAGCCCAAGCGCCGCCCCGGCACGTCCCGCGTAGCGCGGATCGACATAGATCTGCTGCTCGCCATTGGCGCTGGTCTTGCGCTTGAAGTCGGAGCCGTCGCCGCCCCAGTAGCGCGCCTCCGGCCACGCCGCGCCACCGGCATAGTGCGGCACCCAGCGTCCGTGCGACAGCGGATGCTCGTCGAAATCATCGTTGAAAGTCCGCCGCAACGGCAGGAACACGAGCGAGGCGGGATTGACGCTCTCCAGCCTGCGGCACGCGATCATGGAAGGATCGGTGGTGACTTGCAGCGACAGGCTGCGAGGCGCGTCATGAAGCTCGTCCTGCGCAGCAACAGGCGGCGACACGGCAGACAGGCCGATCGCAACCAGAGCGGCCTTCGCCCAACGGTCGATCATCACCGCACATCGAACATCTGAGGAACCTCGCCGAGGTTAGCTCGCCTGTCCCCGAACGGGCAAGCGAGCCCGCCCGGCGGCCGCGGGCGATTTCGAAAAGATACTCCTATGTCGAGCGGCCGAAAGTCGAGTCATCCCGGCGCAAGACCGGCGACGAACCGGGCCTGATTCCCGCGCCTCCATTCCGCAAGGGAGGCGCCGCCGCCAAAATCCTTCCGGATTCGTTACCGTCCCTTAAGCCCCCCAATGGCAGTTTGGCAGGGACCTGCGGACCTGCCCGCCCGGCCCCCATCCGTCAGGTTCGAGGTCGCCGCCCCATGCTCGCCGAAACACTGGAACAGGTTCAGCTCTCGCCGTCGAAGCGGACGACCTATGTGAGTTTCGTGCTGGCAGCGCTGGCGGTGATGGTGGCTTTCAAGACCTTCTGGTTCGCCCGCTGGGGCGGCTGGGCGGATCGCGATCTCGCCGATTTCGACGCCTTCCACATCGTCGCGCAGCGCGTCTGGCGCGGCGACCTCGACCAAGTCTATCACTTCGAGGCGCTGCTCAAGATGCAGACGGAGGCAGCCGGCGGCATGACCAGATTCATGCCCTGGACCTATCCGCCACAATACGGTCTCCTGCTCGCGCCGTTCGCGTTCCTGCCGGTCGGCGTCGGCTATCTCCTGTTCACCACCGCAACACTCGCGCTCTATCTCGTAACCCTGCGCGCGATCTCGGGCGTGAATTTCGCGCAAGTGCTGGTGATCCTGCTTCCGGCGCTCGCGATCAACATCGGATGCGGGCAGAATGGCTTTCTCACCGGCGCACTGATCGCACTCGTCTGCCTCAACGTCGAACGGCGGCAGCTATTGGCCGGCCTCGCACTTGGCGCCATGGTGATCAAGCCGCATCTTGCGATTGCCGCCGGCGTCTATCTGCTCGTGACACGGCGCTGGATTGCGCTCGGAACGGCTGCGGCCGTCGTATTGGCGAGCTCCCTGCTTTGCACATTCCTGTTCGGCTGGCAGATCTGGTTCGCATGGTTGGGGGCGATCAGGGTATCGGCGAGCTATCTCGAGCAGGGTTTTTATCCGCTCTTCCGCATGATCTCGACCTATGCGGCGCTGTACAAGGCCGGCTTTCCCGCAAGCGCCGCCTTCTGGGGACAAACGGCCGTTGCGGGGCTGGCCTTGTTCGCCGTCCTTCTCGGAACGGTGCGCGGCGCTTCGTCCAAATTCGCCCTCGGCGTCACCGTGATGGTATCGGTGATGATCAGTCCCTACGCTTATGATTATGACCTGCCGATGCTCGGGATCGGTCTCGCTTTGATCCTGCCCGATCTTCCCAAAGTGGCGAGCCCGCGCGAGCGCAACATCATTTGCGGGCTGATCCTGCTCGCGGGAGCCTATGGTCTGCTGCAATCGGCGCGGCTTGCAGTGCAGTTCGGGCAGAAGGCCGATCTCGATCAGCATTTCGCACCCGCCCTCGGCGGCTTCGCACTGATGGCATTGCTGGTTCTCTTGCTGACACTGCTGTGGCGCCGGACGCAGGCTGCACCTGCCTTGCCGCGAGCTGCACCACAGCGTCTCTAGACCCGCTGCAACGCCTGCGTCACGCCGCCGAGCGTGAGCGCCATCGCTGCCCATTCGCGCAGCCGAGCACCGTCACGCCGAGGCAAGGGAAGCCGATCGTCCTGTCGCGCCGCGCTGAATCCATGCCCAGCGCCTAGCCGCCAGATGCAGCCTGCTCCACCTCGGCTGGCGCACGCGACCTATCGCGGATGATGGAACCGGAAACGTTGGCGCTCGTTCAGATGAGGGCGCTGGCGGCAGCGGTGCCGCAGCGCAAACAAGGGGAGACGCGCCATGCCCACAGCCGAGAAGGATCACGTCTACAAGATCCTCGAACTCGTCGGCTCGTCCGACACGTCGATCGAGGATGCGATCAAGAACGCCGTCAGCCGCGCCTCCAAGACCATTCGCGACATGAAGTGGTTCGAGGTCGTGCAGACACGCGGCCACATCGAAAACGGCGCCGTACGCCACTACCAGGTGACGCTGCGGGTGGGCTTCACGCTGGAGGGATGAGGCAGGCGACGCCAGGTAAACCGGCCGCTGGGCCAGCGTGGTTAGCGTCCCACGACGATAACCCGTTGAAATAGTGCGGATTCCTCCTTCCGAAGACAGGTTCGGCACAATCAGCGCGGATCATGAAATAGGCCGTTAAGGCGAAAGTGAGAGGTTTGCACCGAATTGGAGCAAGCCTGATGGTCACGGGCCGCGAACTCGGCAAAACGCGCCTTCCGCTCTGGGCGGCGGGATTCGTCGTGCTGATCTGCGTCGCCATTCTCGGCTTGAGCGTCTGGCGCGAGTGGGAAGCGCGCAATGCCGAGCTCAGGAACGCCGAAGTCGACGTGGCCAATGTCGCGCATTCGCTGATCCAGCACGCGGACGACACGTTCGAGCTCGCCGATACGATCCTGGTCGGGCTGGCCCACCGGCTCGATCTCGACGGAATGGGCCCGGACACGATCGCGAAGCTCCAGGCCTATCTGCCGACCCGCAAGTCATCGGACCGCATCCGCGGCATCTTCGTCTATGACGAGACCGGCCGTTGGCTTGCCACCACCGAGCAGATCGACTTCTCCAAGCTCAACAACAGCGACCGCGAATATTTCCAACGCCATCGCAACTCGCCGGATCGCAGCACGCTGATCGGACGGCCCGTCAGGAGCCGCGCCGGCGGCCAGTGGATCATCACTGCGTCGCGCCGCGTGAACCACCCCGACGGCAGCTTCGCCGGCGTCGCCCTGCTTACGATCGACGTCGACTATTTCGTCAAGTTCTTCGAGCGGTTCGACGTCGGGTCGAACGGCTCGGCGTCGCTGCTGAACAATGACGGCATCATGCTGGCGCGCAGCCGCGACGAGAGCGGCGCCTTCATCGGACGCGACCTGTCCAATGCACCGTTGTTCAGGCAATGGGAAAGCCGGCCGGCCGCGGCGGTCTACTATTTCAAGTCACCGCTCGATAACGTGCAGCGGTTGAGCTACTACCAGCGCAGCAGCCGCTACCCCCTGATGGTGCTCGCAAGCAAGTCGCAGGATGAGGTGCTGGCCCCCTGGCAACGTGCAGCGGCCGTGCGCGTGGCCGTCGTTCTCGGCCTCGTCCTGCTGATCGCGATGATCGGCTTCTACCTGGTCCGCCAGCTCTCGCAGCGGCAGCGCATGGCACAGGCCCTGGTCGCCAACGAAGCCCATTTCCGCCTGCTCGCCGAGCAGTCCAGTGATATGGTGACCCGGATCGGGCTGGATGACCGGCTACTCTACGTCTCTCCATCGTGTCTGCGCATGATCGGCTGGTCTCCTGACGAACTCGTGGGCAAGTCGGCCGTGGCCGGCATCCACACGGAGGACATCGAACGGGTCGAACAGGCCGTTGCCGCGCTGAAGAACGGCGAGGCCGAGGAGGCGAGGTTCGTCTACCGCCAGCGCCATCGCGAGAAGGGCGATATCTGGGTCGAGGCGGCCCTGCACGTGACGCGGGCGTCCGACAGCGGCGAGATTGACGGCGTCGTCGCGGTCGTGCGCGACATGACCGAGCAGAAGGACTTGCAGGACAAGCTCACCTCACTCGCGGCGGCCGACGGGCTCACCGGGCTCGCCAACCGGCGCGCATTCGACGAACGCCTCGCGGACGAATGGGCGCGGGCCCGACGCGATGGCACGCAGCTCTCGCTACTCCTGATCGACGTCGATCATTTCAAGACGTTCAACGACCATTACGGACATTTGGCGGGCGACGGCTGCCTGCGCGCGCTGGGCCGGATCCTGTCCGCCCACGCCAGGCGCCCAGCCGACCTTGCGGCGCGCTACGGCGGCGAGGAATTCGCCATGCTGTTGCCAAATACCGTCGCGGACGGCTGCGCCGAACTCGGCGAAGAGATTCGCGAGGCGCTGCGCGAGCTCGCCATGCTGCATGCGCAAAACCTGCCCTCACGGCTCGTCACGGTGAGCGTGGGTGCGGCGACGAGCCTTCCGTCGCAGACCACCACGGATTGCAGCGCGCTGGTTGCGGCCGCCGACCGCGCACTCTACGCCGCCAAGGATGGCGGCCGCGACCGGCTGGTGATGTCGGGACAGGTCGTTCCCTGGCCGGCGAAACGCGCCTGACGCCTCTGGTGGGCACGCTTCGCTTTGCCCACCCTACGGGTTCATCGCATCAGGCCAGATGACACGCCACGAAGTGGCCGCCCGCCCCTTCCTTCAGCTCCGGCGCGCTTTCGGCGCAGCGCGGCTGGGCGATCGGACAGCGGGTGTGGAAATGGCAGCCGGACGGCGGCTTCATCGGGCTCGGCACGTCGCCCTTGAGGCGGATGCGTTCGCGCTTGAGCTTTGGATTGGGCACCGGCACCGCCGACAACAGCGCCCGGGTGTAGGGATGCTGCGGGTTGCGGTAGAGGTCGCTCGCCTTCGCCAGCTCGACGATGCGACCGAGATACATCACCGCGACGCGGTCGGAGATATGCTCGACCACCGACAGGTCATGCGCGACGAAGAGATAGGTGAGGTTCAGCTCGGCCTGGAGATCTTCCAGCAGATTGATCACCTGCGCCTGGATCGAGACGTCGAGCGCGGAGACCGGCTCGTCGCAGACGATCAGCTTCGGTTCGACCGCGAGCGCACGCGCGATTACGATGCGCTGGCGCTGGCCGCCGGAGAATTCGTGCGGGTAGCGGCGCATGTGCTCGGCCTTGAGGCCGACCTTCACGAGCAGGCTGGCGACGCGCTCCTCGCGCTCCTTCGCCGACGATCCGAGATTATGGATGATCAGGGCCTCTCCGAGGATGGCGCCGACCGTCATACGCGGGTTGAGCGAGGCGAACGGGTCCTGGAACACGAGCTGCATGTTCCGCCGCATCGCGCGCAAATCAGTGCCGCCGAGCTTGCGCACGTCCTGGCCGTCGAAAGTGACCTCGCCGTCGGTCGGCTCGATCAGGCGCAGCACGCAGCGCCCCGTCGTCGACTTGCCGCAGCCGGATTCGCCGACGAGACCGAGCGTCTCGCCACGATTGACCGAGAACGAGACGCCGTCGACCGCATAGACGCTGCCGACCTGGCGCGACAGCAGGCCACCGAGCACGGGGAAATGTTTCTTCAGGCCGCTGACGCGGAGCAAAGGTTCGCTCATGACGCGGCTCCCAGATTCGTATCTCCCAGGTGACAGGCCATGCGGTGGCCGGGCGAGATCTCGCGGAGCAGCGGCTCCTTCTCGGTGCAGACGCTCATGGCATGACGGCAACGTGGAGCAAAACGGCAGCCGACCGGCGGATTAATCAGGATCGGCACCGAGCCGCCGATCGCCTCCAGCCGCGTCTTGTGCTCGCTGTCGAGATCGATGCGCGGGATCGAGCGGATCAGGCCTTGGGTATAGGGATGGCCTGGATTGCCGAACAGATCGTCGACATGCGCCTCCTCCACCACCTTGCCGGCATACATCACGACGACCCGCTGCGCGGTCTCGGCGACGACGCCCATGGCATGGGTGATCAGCATCACCGCCATACCGAAGCGTTCCTTCATGTCCTGCAAGAGGTCGAGGATCTGGGCCTGGATGGTGACGTCGAGCGCCGTGGTGGGCTCGTCGGCGATGATCAGCTTCGGCTTGCAGGCGAGCGCCATCGCGATCATCACGCGCTGGCGCATGCCGCCGGAGAACTGGTGCGGATAATTGTGCACGCGGCCTTCGGCGTTGGGGATCTGCACCAGCTTCAGCATCTCGATGGTGCGTTCCATCGCCTGCTTCCTGGTCACCGCCTCGTGGCGGCGCAGGCTCTCGGCGATCTGCTCGCCGACGGTGAGCACGGGATTGAGCGAGGTCATCGGCTCCTGGAAGATGAAGCCGATCTCCTTGGCGCGGATCTCGTCCAGCTGATTGCTGGTCAGCGGCACCAGATCGCGGCCTTCGAAGATGATCTGGCCGGCTGCGATGCGGCCGGGCGGCATCGCGATCAGCTTCAGGATCGACATCGCCGTCACGGTCTTGCCGCAGCCGGATTCGCCGACGACGCAGAGCGTCTCGCCCTTGTTGATGGAGATGTCGACGCCGTCGACGGCCTGCAAAATGCCGTCGTCGGTGGAGAAATGGGTTTTCAGCCCTTTGATTTCGAGCAGCGGCGCCATCAAATCACCCGTCGCGCATCGAGCGCGTCACGCAAGCCGTCGCCGATGAAGTTGATGGCGACCACCGCGATGAAGATCGCGCCGCCCGGAAACAGCGCCCAGTGCGGGCCGATGTCGAGAAAATCCTTGGCGTCGAACAGGAGCCGGCCCCAGGTCGGCGTATCCGGCGGGAAGCCGAGGCCGAGAAAGGACAGCGTGGACTCGGCGATGATCGCGGCCGCAACGTCGATGGTGCCGGCGATGATCACTGGCCCCAGTGCATTGGGCAGGATGTGCCGCACCACCTGCCGCACCGGGCTTGCGCCGAGCGCGCGGGCGGCCTCCACGAACTCCTTCTCGCGGATCGACAGGAATTGCGCGCGCACCAGGCGTGCCACCGGCATCCAGCGCAAGCCGCCGATGACGAGCACGATCAGAACGAAGATGCCGCCTTCTGGACCAAACGCCTGCTTCAGCCCGTCGCGGAACAGATAGATCAGCAACAGCAGCAGCGGCAGTTGCGGTAGCGACAGGAACAAATCAGTGAGCCACATCAGGCCGTGGCCGAGCGCGCCCCGCGACATCCCGGCAAGCGAGCCGATCAACGTACCGACGAACACCGAGACCAGCATCGCGGCAAGCCCGACCGCGAGCGAGATGCGCCCGCCATAGATCATGCGCGCCAGGATGTCCTGGCCGAGATCGTCGGTGCCGAAGGGATGGGCGAGCGAGGGCCCCTGCAGGCCCGCGACGATGTCGATCTCGTTGATCTTCACGCGCCACACGAAGGGGCCGACCACCACGGCCAGCACCAGGATCAGCAGCAGGAAGGCGCTGACCACGGCGAGCTTGTGGCGGCTGTAACGCCGCCATGTCTCGCGCCAGGGCGAGTAGGTGCGCCGCTCAGCGGAGGGAGATGCGAGGGTCAAGCCAGCCATACAGGACGTCCGCGATGAGATTGAACAGCACGACCAGGCACGCAAACACGAAGGTCACGGCCATCACGACCGGCGTGTCATTGGACAGGATCGAGGAGATCAGCAGCGAGCCGATCCCGGGGATACGGAAGATCTGCTCGGTGACGATGGCGCCGCCGAACACCGCCGGCATCTGCAACGCGATCAGCGTGACGACCGGGATCATCGCGTTGCGCATCACGTGCTTGACGATGACCGTGGCCTGCCCGAGGCCCTTGGCGCGCGCCGTGGTGACGTAGTCGAGCCGGATCACGTCCAGCATCGCCGAGCGCACGAAGCGCGTCATCGACGCCGCCTGGAACAGGCCGAGCACCGCCACCGGCATGATCGCCTGCCGGATCATCTCGAGCACCCAGCGGATGCCGGTGCCCTTGATATCGGTGGTATAGACGAAGGGCAGCCAGTCCAGCGTCACCGAGAAGATGAGGATGAACAGCAGGCCGGTGAAGAAGGTCGGCAGCGAGAAACCGATGAAGGCGAGCGTGTTCGCGACCTGGTCGAACAGCGAATAGGGCTTGGTGGCCGCATAGACGCCGACGGGAATCGCGATCAGCAGCGCCAGGATCTGCGCCGAGCCGATCACGTAGAGTGTCGCCGGCAGACGCTGAAGGATCAGCGTGTCGACGTTCATCCGGCTGACGAAGGAGAAACCCCAGTCACCGTGCAACATGGCGTTGAGCCAGTGCAGGTAACGGAGGTAGATCGGATCGTCGAGGCCGAACTTGGCCCGGAGGGCGGCCTGCACTTCGGGCGGGACGTTCGGGTTCGTCGCCAGTTCCGAGAACGGATCGCCTGGCGCAAGCGCCAGCACGACGAACAGCACGACCGAGATTCCGAGCAAACTCGGAATCGCGATCATCAGACGACGCAGGATATACTGACTCATAGGGAAAGACCCCGGCTAGAATTGGGGGATCATTCCTCGCGGTACCAGTCGAAGATGTTGTCGGTTTCGTTGGCCCAGCCCGAGATCACCGGACGTAGCGTGTTCGCGGCGGCCTCCACCTTCAGGCGATGCATCGCCGGGATGAAGACGGTCTCTTCCCACAGCAGGTCGTTGCATTTGATGTACAGGGCGGCGCGCTTGATCGGATCCATTTCCTTGTCCGCCGCATTGATCGCGGCGTCATAGTCCTTGTTGACCCAGCGCGGGAAGTTGGTGCCCTGCCACTTGTTCTCTTTGGTTGCGACGCTGGTCGAGAGGTAGCGACGCATGTGCTGCGACGGATCCGGCTGGCTCAGCGGGATCTGGAACATCTCGAGGTCGGCGTAGAACTTGGGATAAGTGTCGGGATTGGCGACGTCGGAGGAGAAGAACACCGAGGCCACGACCGACTTCAGCTCGACGTCGATGCCGGCCTTCTGGCACGCCTGCTTGACGATCGCCTGGGTCTTCTGACGCGGACCGTTGATCGAGGTCTGGTACAAGAGCTTCAGCCTCTTGCCGTCCTTCTCGCGGATACCGTCGGCGCCGGCCTTCCAGCCGGCGTCATCGAGCAGCTTCGAGGCCTTCTCGATGCTGAACTCCCAGGTGGTGTTCTTGGAGACGAACTTTTCCGGACCATTGAGGAAGTTGGCGGTGGTGCGGCCGGCGCGGCCGTAAATCGCCTTCTTGATGGACTCGCGGTCGACCAGCATCGACAGTGCTTTGCGCACCGCCGGATCGGAGAACAGCGGATGCTTGGTCTTCATCGAGGAGCGCTCGCCGTCGACCTCGACATTCGGATCGGTGAAGTTGAGCGCGATGAACTCGGTGTCGCCGCCCACGGCGTAAATGGTCTTGCCCTTGCCGCCCTTCTCCAGGCGCAGCAGCACATCGTCCTCGACCTGGATGTTCCATCCGAAGTCATATTCGCCGGTCTGGATCACCGCGCGCGCCGCCGAGACGGCGTCGCCGCCACCCTTCATCTCGATCGTATCGAAATAGGGACGGTTCGCCATGTGATAGTCGGGATTGATCACGCCGCGGATGAGATCGCCGGGCTTGAACTCGACGAACTTGTAGGGACCGGTGCCCACCGGCGCGAGGTTGGCCGGGGCTTCTCGGGATTTCGAGCCGATATACTCGGCGAACAGATGCTTCGGCAGGATCTGGCCAGCACCGGCGCCGACGAAGGCATCGGCCCAGAACGGCGTCGGCTGCGCGAAGGTGATCTTGACGGTGAGATCGTCGATTTTCTCAACCTTGAGGTCGCGATAGGTCGCGATCGTCACGGTCGCAGTGGCCGGATCCTTAACGTATTCCCAGGTAAAGACGACGTCGTCGGCCGAGAACGGATTGCCGTCGTGCCATTTCACGCCGGGCTTCAGCTTCCAGGTCACCGACGTTCCGTCAGCCGCGAGGAGTCCGTTCTGGACCGAGGGGATCTCGGCCGCCAGAACCAGCTTCATATTGCCGTCCGGATCCCAGCAGGCGAGCGGTTCATAGAACAGGCGCGAGCCGTCCTGGTCCTTGGTGCCGGTGGCGAAATGCGGATTGAGCAGGGTCGGGCCCTGCCACCACAGCAGCTTCAGCGCACCGCCGCCGCCGCGCTTGGTCGGCTTGTAGGTCTGGACACCTTCCGCCATGGCGACGCCGCCAAGCGCGAGGATCTGGTTGGCGAGGGGTGCGGTGAGACCGACGGCAGCCAGACGCTGGATGAAGGCACGGCGATCCATCCGCCCGCCCTTCACGTCACCGATCATCGAACGCAGTTCTTTATCCAGCATGGTTGTCCCCGTCTGGTTCCCGTATGGATGCAGGCGGCCGCGAGGCGGCCACCGGGTTTTGTTCGGCAGTAGATGGCACACTGAATAGGCCGCCCGTCAACTGCGACCGTGTGTATGCAAACGGTGTTCTGGCTGTCCGTTGGGCAAAACCGCGTTCCGCAGCCCAAGCGTTCGGCAATCCGGCGTCAAAATGCGCCGAAACCCACGTTGCACTGCGGAAAATTTGTTCGCCGGATCAGACGAAGTATCGAGACGGAATTCTACGCCACGGACATATTCAATGGCGGCGCGACGTGGTCCGGCAGCGGACAGACATACGGTGTCTTGGCCGTCCGTCGCGCGAGGTCCGCCTTCGCGGCCTTGATCAGCTCCGGATCCGTCAACGCCTTGATGCCGATACCGGCCATCGCCTTGGCTGCCTGCACCATCGCCTTGTGGGCGTGTGGGCTCTTGCCCTGCGCCACCACCTGCCAGGTGTGGAAGGGCGTGCCGATTGCAACCGTCGGTGCGTGAACCTGCACGGTCGGCACCACCCAGCTCACGTCACCGACGTCGGTCGAGCCGACCAGCGGGTTGCGCTTGGCATCGAGAGGCACCAGGAAGTCGGCCAGCGGCCGATCGGTCGGCTCCATGCCGATGGCATAGTAGATCGACGCGATGTCCTTATCGGTCAGGGTCGCGCGGATCTGGCTCGCGAAGCTCTTGTCAGCATCGTCGAAATGCGGCGGTCCGAGCTCTTCCATGACCCGATGCAGCGCCTGCTCCAGCGGCGTATTCGGCAGGATGTTGGAGACCGCCGAGATGATCTTCATCTCGACCTTGGTCTCGGTCATCAAGGCCGCGCCCTCTGCGATCTTGCTGACACGCCCGACCAGCTCGTTCATGCCGGGAAGGTCACGGGCGCGGATCGAATAGCGCACGCGCGCATGGGCCTGCACCACGTTGGGGGCGATGCCGCCGGTATCGAGCAGCGCGTAGTGCACGCGGGCATCGCTCGGCATGTGCTCGCGCATGTAGTTCACGCCGACATTCATCAACTCCACCGCATCCAGCGCGGAGCGGCCGAGATGCGGCGAGGCCGCGGCATGCGAAGTTCGGCCGGTGAAGATGAAGTCGGCGCGCGTATTGGCGAGCGATGGCGTCACCGCCACTTCCCAAAAACTGTGCGGATGCCAGGTGATGGCGATGTCGGTATCTTCGAATGCACCCGAGCGCACCATGAAGGCCTTTGCCGCGCCGCCTTCTTCCGCGGGGCAGCCGTAATAACGCACACGGCCCGGCACCTTGTTCTCGGCGAGCCAGTCCTTCATCGCGGTTGCGGCAAGCAGCGCGGCAGAGCCAAGCAGGTTGTGACCGCAGCCATGACCATGGCCGCCGGTCTCGACCGGCCGGTGCTCGGCGACGCCCGCCTCCTGGCTGAGGCCCGGCAGCGCGTCATATTCACCCATGAAGGCGATGACCGGTCCGCCCTCGCCCCATTCGCCCATCACAGCAGTCGGAATGCCCGCCACCTTCTCGGTGATGCGGAAACCCTGGTGGCGCAATTCGGCGAGATGCTCGGCGGCGGAGCGCGCCTCAGTGTAGCACACTTCGGGCATGCCCCAGACCTTGTCGCTGAGGTCGATGAAACGTGCCTTGATCGTGTCGACGCCACGCCAGATGTCGCTGCGGTTGTCCATGCTTCGGTCCGTGATCCCTTGGTCAAACGAAGCGGCAATGGTTAGCAGCTTCATTGCAGCCCGCCTAGCACCTCGCCGGACAGCAGCCATGCGGTGGGGCCCGCCGAATTCAGCGGCAGCTTGCCGCCTATGCAGGCGTTCCCATGCCTTTCCAGGATTTCACACGCCGCTCTCTGGAATAGTTGGGAACGAGGCTTTCAAGACGGCCTCCTACGGCCTAAATTATGCGTGCTTCGCGCGTCGTTCCGCTAGCCACGGCAGGGCGTTGCACTCAGCCAGGAGAACTCCATGCCCGCCTTGACCGAATGGAGAGTGCCGCCGGCCAATCAGCCGCGTGCGAGCGATTACGGTTTCGATCTCGACCGCGCGCTCGCATCCGTGGTCGGCCTGCACGCCATCATCCCGCCGGACGCCTTCAGCGCCGAGACGCTGGGCACCGAACGCGCCGGCAACGGCGTCGTGATCGACGACGGGCTGGTGCTCACCATCGGCTATCTCATCACCGAAGCGGAATCCGTATGGCTGCACCTCGCCGACGGGCGCGTCGTCGAGGGGCATGCCCTCGGCTTCGATTCCGTCACCGGTTTTGGCCTGGTGCAGGCGCTCGGTCATCTCGACGTCGAGCCCTTGCCGCTCGGCAATTCGGCGAACACCGGGATCGGCGACCGCGTCGTGGTCGGCGGTGCCGGCGGTCGCACGCGCTCGGTCGCGAGCCAGATCGTGGCCAAGCAGGAATTCGCCGGCTATTGGGAGTACCTGCTGGACGAGGCCGTCTTCACCTATCCCGCGCATCCGAACTGGGGCGGAACGGCGCTACTCAACGCGCGCGGCGAGCTGATCGGCATCGGCTCGCTCCAGCTGGAGCGCGAACGCGACGACAAGGCCGAGCACGTCAACATGATCGTGCCGATCGACCTGTTGAAGCCGATCCTCGACGATCTGCGCAAGTTCGGCCGCGTCAACAAGCCCTCCCGACCTTGGCTCGGGCTCTATTCGACGGAGATCGACAACCGCGTGGTGGTGATCGGGATCTCCGCCAACGGCCCGGCCGCCCGCGCCGAGCTCAAGACCGGTGACGTCATCCTCGCGGTCGACGGCGAGAAAGTCACGAGCCAGACCGGCTTCTACAAGAAGATGTGGGGGCTCGGCGCTGCCGGCGTCGACGTGCCGCTCACCGTGCATCATGAAGGCGTCACCTTCGACGTCACGGTGACCTCGACCGATCGCTTCAAGCTGCTCAAGGCGCCGAAGCTGCACTGACGCCACCGAACTGACGCTAAGGAAGCGGCGATGACCGAGGCCGTCGTTGACGACATCGTGACCGTGCTGCCGCCGTTGCTGAACGCGCTTGAAGCGCTCGGCTTCTTCGTCCGCCATCTGCATCCGCCGGCCTTCGCGTCGGTGATGAATACGATCGATGCGCCGGACGAGGCGCTGCAAGCGGCATACACAGCGATTGGACAGTGGCCGGAGCAGTTCGCGGGCCTACGCGAGCGGCTCGACCGCGCCTGCACTGAAACCCTCGCCGCCTTTGCCGGCATGCGCGAGGTCGAGCGCGGCAACGGCGATCTCGTCGCCGTCTTCCGCGCGCTGCGCCACGTACCGCGCGCGCAGGAGGCACTTTATCCGCTGGCGCTGCAGTTTCCGCCGGTGAGCAATTTCTTTCTCAACGCCGCCAATCGCGGGAATGACGATCTGCTGTCGCGGCTGGAGGTCGGCGCGAGCGAAAATACCGGCATCTTCCACGACCACAACGAGCCCGGCAGCCGCGGCGGCTTCTCGGTCTACGTCCCCGAATATTATTCGCCCGATCGGACTTGGCCGCTGGTGATGGCGCTGCATGGCGGCAGCGGCAACGGACGCGGCTTCCTGTGGAGCTGGCTGCGCGATGCCCGCAGCCTCGGCGCGATCCTGGTGGCGCCGACGGCGACCGGACCCACCTGGGCACTGATGGGCGATGACGCGGACACGCCGAACCTGATGCGCATCCTCGAGACCGTGCGCAGCCGCTGGACCATCGACGCCTCGCGCATGCTGCTGACGGGCATGAGCGATGGCGGCACCTTCAGCTACGTCTCCGGCCTCGATGGCGCCTCGCCCTTCACGCATCTCGCACCGGTGTCAGCGACCTTCCATCCACTGATGGCCGAGATGGCGGACGCCGCGCGCCTGCAGGACCTGCCCATCTTCATCACTCACGGCAAGCTCGACTGGATGTTTCCGGTGCAGACCGCGCGGCAGACGCAAGCTGCGCTCTCCGCCGCCGGCGCAAACGTCACCTATCGCGAGATCGACGATCTCAGCCACACCTATCCGCGCGAGATCAATGCGGAGCTGTTGCAATGGCTGAATGGAGAATGAACAAGCTCTCCTTAGATGCGCCGCATGGCCGCGGAACCATCGCTTCGGGCCGACGTTATCGCCCGTCACCGGAGGTTCGCCATGCAGACTTTTTTCGGAATGATTTTGGGTGCGCTGCTGCTCGGCTGCGGCGTCTATGTCTATGACTCCATGCAGACGTCGTCGGTCGCCAATGGCGAGGTCGCGGCCGCCAATCGCACCATCGTGAACTGGGATGTCGCGAAGGCCGACTGGAATGCGCTGCAAGATCGCGCGCACAAGGACTGGGTCCGGATTTCGTCGAAGTAATTTTCGACCGGCCAGACATGAACAAGGCGCCGTCGCGGGTCCGCGGCGGCGCCTTTGCGCTGGCTGTGATAGCGCAGCTGCGCGTCTCAGTTCATCTTGGCCTTGCGGGCGTCCGCGATGACCTGCTCGAATTCGGCCATGCTGAGAACGCCGGGCACGCGGTACTTGCCGACGATGAAGGACGGCGTGCCGCGGAAGCCGAAGGCTTCGGCCTGCTCGTTGTTGCGCTTGAGGACCGCGTCGATGTCCTTGGCATGGTCGGTGAGATCGCGCTTCAACCGGTCCATGTCGACGCCGGCAGCCGCGAGCAACTCGTCGATACGCGGCTCGGTCAGGCGCGAGCTTACGCCCATCATGGCGTCATGGGCCTTGTGGTACTTGTCCTGATATTTCGCCGCGAGGGCGATCCGGGCGGCGGTAACCGAAACCGGCCCGAGGACCGGCCAGTCCTTCATCACCAGCCGCACCTTGCCGTCATCCTGGATGACCTGGCGCAGCTCAGGCTCGAGCTTGCGGCAATAGGGACAATTGTAGTCGGACCATTCGATGATGCTGATGTTGCCGTCGGGATTGCCGGCGACGGGAACGTCGGGGTCTCGCAGCACCTTGGCTTCGGTCAGCACTTCGTCATCGTCGGTGGCGGCCCGCGCCAGGGTGATCCCGCCCGCGGCGAGGGCACCCGCCCCGATCAGCGTCAGTGCGGCGCGGCGCGTCGGCACAAGGCCCTTCTTCAGAAATGTAGCCATATCTCGTCCCGTTTCGGTCCCATCTCCCGCCAATACGGGTCGGGACCGCGAATTGTTACGGATCGTATAGAGCGTCGCAGCGGCAATGTCATCGCACCAGCAGCGTGACCGCCAGGGGGACCAGGAACGACGTCACCAAAGCATTCAGGCTCATGGCGATACCGGAAAAGACCCCGGCGATCTCGTCGACCTGGAACGCCCGGGCAGTGCCGATGCCGTGCGCGGCAAGGCCGGCCGCAAAGCCGCGCGCGCGGTAATCCGTGACGCCGGTCCGGTTCATCAGCGGCGTCACGATGATGGCGCCCATGATGCCGGTGAGGATGACCGCGACCGCCGCCAGCGAAGGATCGGCGTGCAGGGATTCGGCGATGCCCATGGCAACACCTGCCGTGACCGATTTCGGCGCCAGCGACAGCACCACGTCGCGCGGAAGCCCGGCGAGCTCGGCCAGCAGCACCACCGACACCACAGCAGTGACCGATCCGGCGACCAGCGCCACCAGCATGGGCACGACGGAGGCAACCACGCGCTTGCGATTCTCGTAGAGCGGCACGGCCAGCGCGACAGTGGCGGGCCCCAACAGGAAATGCACGAACTGCGCGCCGGCGAAATAGGTCGTGTAGGAGGTGCCGGTCAGAAGCAGGAACGCGCCGATGATCCACATCGCATGCAGCACGGGATTGGCGAATGGATGCCGCCGCGTCGCCAGCGACACCGCATCCGTGCCGGCATAGACCAGCAGCGTGACGGTCAGCCAGAGCAGCGGCGACTGCGAGAGATAGACCCAGAGCGAGAACGGGTTGTCCTTCATTACGCGTCCTGTTGCTTCAACAGGCGGCTGACGAGGCGGAAGGTGAGCACGGTCGCGAGCAGGGTGACGACCACCGAGAGCGCGAGCACCAGGATGATGGCAATGCCGTGGGATGCGAGCAGGTCGAGCTTCTGCACGACGCCGACGCCGGCCGGCACGAACAGCAGCGACAGATGCGCGAGCAGGCCCCTGCTCGCCGTCTCGACGCCGTCGTTGCACAAGGGGCCGCGCGCGAGCAGCGAAAAACGGTCGCGGGCAAGCAGCAGGATCAGGAGCAACAGCAGGCCGAGCACGGGACCCGGCAGCGGCAGGCCGAGACCGTGCACGACCACTTCGCCGATCAACTGGCAGAGCAGAATGAGACCGAGACTTGCAAGCATGACCGCCGCATCAAGGAATGCGACGGCAGGCTTGTCAATCGCCGCGCATCGCAGGGGACGTGCGCGGCGTCTGCGGTGCCCCGCGTGGCAGCATCGCCATCAACGTTCCGGTCATGGTGGCGATCAGCCTGGTCTTGCCCTCGTGCTCGGCAAAGGCCTTGGCCTCGCAGAAGGTCAGCGTACGGCCGGGCTTGACCACCTCGGCCTTGAAGACGAAGCGCTCGCCTTGGGCGGGTGCGAGCAGCGTGGTCTTGAACTCGACGGTGAGGATGTCAGCCTCGCGCGGCATCAGGGTGAAGGCGGCAACGCCGCAGGCATTGTCCAGCCCCGCAGTGATGATGCCGGCATGAACAAAACCGTTTTGCTGCGTGAAAGCTGGCGAATGCAGCATCGCCAGCTCGGCCTCGCCCGGCGCCAGGCGGACGATCACGACGCCGAGCGTGTGCATCGCCGGCTGTCCCTCGAACATGGCGATGGCCGACGCACGATAGCCCGGATTCTTCGGCTCGAACGCGGTCATGGCTCAGGCCTCGGCCGGCTCGGTGAGATACCTCAAAGCGGTTTGGCGGATTGCGTCCGCGAACGGCGCTGATTTCCGCAACTCGCGGTCCATGTGCACGCCGATGATCTCGCAAATCGCGGCCATCTCGCCGGTCTCGGCATTCGTCATGTCGTGGCGGAAGCGGATCGATTTGTCGCGGATCTCGAGCAGATGGCTACGGATCTCGACGATGTCGCCTGCGAGCAGCTCGCGCTTGTAGCTGATGTTCTGCTGCACGGCGGCCATGCCTCGGCCGGAGGAGCGCAGATAGCTCGGCGTCAGCCCGAGGCGGGCGAACAGATTCCAGTTGGCCTCATCGAACTTGCCGACATACCACATGATGTTCATGTGGCCGACGTGATCGCACTGCCACGGATACACCGTGCCGCGATAGGTCGCCTCCTGGTCCATCGCCGTTTCTCCCTGCCCTTTTTGCGTATTGATACGGTAGCGTATCAGGGCCTCGCCGCGCTAGCAATACGGCACCGTATCAAGAACCGGTGAGGCTTCCTTCATGAGCGACGGCAAGGGCGATGCCTGGGTCGAGGCGGGGTTTACCGAGCTTGCCCGCTCGGGGGTCGAAGGGGTGCGGGTCGAGGTGCTGGCCAAGAATCTCGGCGTCACCAAGGGCGGCTTCTACCGCCGCTTCGCCGACCGCGCCGCGCTGCTCGAGGCCATGCTGGAACGCTGGCGCGAGGGGCGCGCAGCGTCGATCGCGCAGCAGACGAGCCTCGACGGCGAGGCGCCCCGCGAGCGGCTGAAGGCTATGATCCAGCTCTATTCCGAGCGGCTCAATCCAGAGGGCATGGCGATCGAGCTCGCCATCCGGCAATGGGCCCGCTCGGACGAGAACGCGGCGGCGGCGGTGGCAAGCGTGGATGCGGCGCGGCTCAGGCACGTCGCCGAGCTCTATCGCGCGACCGGCCTCGAGGCCGAGGAGGCCGACGCGCAGGCCTTCCTGTTCTATTGCTTCATCTTCGGCCAGAGCCTGCTGTTCGTCGAGCGCGGTCCACGCAAGCGATCACAGCTCGTGGCGAAATCGGCCGAGAAGCTGCTGGGCTAAAGCAAGAGGCCGGAGCCTTGCTCCGGCCATCGCATCATGTCGAAGCTCAGGCGGCGCCCTTCAGCTTCTTGTTGCATTCGCTGTAGTAGCCGCCGCCCTTCTCGATCCACTTCATGCCGCCATTGCCGTTGGTGGTCTTGTTGGCGTTGTACTGGTCGACGCAGGTGTGGAGGCGGGCCTTGCCGGCGGTCTCCTTGGCGTATTTCGGATCGACCGCGTTCGGGAAGACCGCGTTGCCCATGGGCATGGTCGGCGCGGGCGCAGCCGCAGGGGCAGCCTCCTTCTTCGCAGCCGCCTTCGGCTCGGCGGGAGCGGCGGGCGCCGCCGGAGCGGCCGCGGTCGGCGCAGCAGCGGGCGTGGCATCCGCACCGCACTGGGCCTTACGGAAGTCATTCCACTTCGTGGTACCGAGCGAGCCGTCCTTCTTGGCGGCCTGATATTTCGCGCTGCACTCCTGCGAGGTCAAAGCCTGCGCCGGCGCGGCCGCCACCAGTGCGGCAAATCCCGACACCGCAACTGCACACAACAATTTTGATTGAATGGTCATCCTTGTCTCCTCCTTGGTCTTCCCCCGGGGGAAGGTGAACCGAGGACTGCTATCCTAGCGTGCCGGCGAGTTGCGACAAGGAAGCGATGGCACCCGCCTCCAAAATATAGTGATCCCCCCTGTTCAGATTATTCATGTCGCGTTCAGCAACACGAGCCGACGTTCCCAACCCTCCGCCATTCTCTCAAGAAGAGTGCAACACCATGACCTTCACCTCTCGCCTCGCCGCCGTCGCTCTCGCCTCCCTGCTCGCAACCGGCACCGCCTTCGCGCAGACCGCTGCGCCGGCGGCCAAGACCGACGCCAAGACCACGACAGCCGCCCCCACCGACAAGAAGGCGCCGAAGGAGCACTCGGCCGAGTCGCTCGAATGCTCCAAGCAAGCCGACGCCAAGGGCCTGCACGGCAAGGAGCGCAAGAAATTCCGCTCGGAGTGCATCAAGAGCGCGAAGGCCGGCACCGCCGCGCCGGCCGCCGCCGACAAGAAGTAAATCCGTCACACTACGGTTCGCGATAGTGAGGGGCGCGCGCATTGCGGCATGACGAGCCTGCAATTGTGCGCCTCTTGCTGATTTGCAATAAGGTGGTGTGAAGCAAATCACCGCCTCCCTGCCGTTCGAATTGCCAAGCCGTGCCAATATCTTGAGCACGGTGGAGACACTCGTCATCGGCACCGCGGGCGGCCTGGCATTTCTGCTTGCGGGCCTTCCCGGCGGGCTGATCTCGGGCTCGATGATCGCGGTCGGGATCGCCGCGATCGCCGGGCGCAAATTGATGTTGCCGCCGATCCTGACCCAGACCGTACTGGTGCTGCTCGGCATCTCGCTGGGCTCGGTCGTCTCGCGCCATCTGCTTCAACAGGTCAGCGCCTATCCCCTCACCATCGGGCTGCTCGCGCTCGCGACCTTCTGCTCGACCTTCGGCTCGAGCTACTACCTCCAGCGCATCCATGGCTGGGACCGCACCTCGGCTTTCCTTGCCGGCAGCCCCGGCGCGCTGTCGCAGATCACGATTTTGGCGGTCGAGCGCGGCGCCGACCTGCCGGGCATCGCCGTGGTGCAGACCATGCGCGTCATCATCCTCACTGCGGCACTGCCGATGGTGCTGGCCATCGCGGGCGTGGCGCCTTCCGTGGCACCGTCGTTGACAACAGCGATCGCCTCGCCGCTCGACCTCGTCGAGCTGGTTGCCGCCTCGCTCGCTGCGGCGCTCGTGCTGCGGCTCATAAAATTTCCGGCAAGCTGGATGTTCGGCGCGATGATCGGCTCCAGCGTGCTGCATGGGGCGGGCTGGGTCGATGGCGGCCTGCCGAACTGGGTGCGCGGCGTGGCACTGATCGGCATCGGCGCCCTGATCGGCAGCCGCTTTGCGCGGATGCGGATCAAGACGCTCGCGGGCCACATCAATGCGGCACTGGGCTCGTTTGCCGTGGCGATTGCCGTCTCGGCCATCTTCGTCGGCATCGTCGCGCTCACCACGCAGGTGAAGTTTTCAGACGTCGTCGTCGCCTTCGCGCCGGGCGCGATGGACGCGATGCTGGCCCTCGCGCTCACGCTGCACATCGACCCGATCTTCGTCGGCGCTCATCACCTGTCGCGCTTCGTGTTCGTGACGATCGCGACGCCGGGCATCGTGCACCTGTTCGGGCGCACGCAGGACGATGTGGACGATTGACCGTTAGCGCTTCGCCGTCGCCACAAATCCCCACGCGGCGATCGCGGCCATCAACAGCGAGATCAGCACGTTGTAGCCGGCGAGCGAAAGGCCGAGGAAGCGCCATTGCACCTCGTCGCAGCGCACCACCTTCACGGTATCGAGCTTCGATAGCAGATCAGCGGCGCTGCCGAGATTGATGACGGGGCCGGAGCAGTCGGTCGGTCCCTTCCAGAACCCCCATTCGACGCCGGAGTGATAAGTGCCGAGGCCGGCATTGGCGAGCGTCGCCAGCGCGAGGATCGCAAGGCCGGCGAGCAGCAGCGGCCGCGGCGCGCCGCTCTTGGCGGCAAGCGCGATAAGCAAGCCGAGCGGGATCGCGAGATAATAGGCGTAGCGCTGCTCGAGGCAGAGCGGACACGGCACGATCCCCAGCACGAGTTGGAAGAACCAGGCGCCCGCGATCGTGGCCACCGCAATCAGTGTGACGAGAAGCGCGGCGGTCAGAGCGGGGCTCGGGCTGGCCTGCTTGAACGCAGGTATTGCGGCACTCTGGGTGGTCACGGCAGCCTCGTCTGGATGGGTCGCGCTGTAAGGCTCTAACCCCCGCCCATGCGGCTGTCGAGAACGGCCGGGATCACTTTGGCGCGGGTTGACCTCGCTTTGTCCATGGCTATAGTCCGCCGGCTTCGCGAGGCCCCTGTTCTGGGACCGACCGAGGGCCCCTGTGGCGGAACTGGTAGACGCGCTCGACTCAAAATCGAGTTCCGCAAGGAGTGCTGGTTCGATTCCGGCCAGGGGCACCAGAACGAAAAGATAAACAATAACTTACGCAGCCGGCGTGGCGCCGAATTTTCAGGGAAACTTTCGCACCGCGCTGAAAACACACGCAAAAATTCACTGCAGCCGCTCAGTTTGTTGGCATTCTTGTTGGGATCGGGAGTTCGCTATTCCGAAAAACGGAATTGTGCAGATGGCCCGCCACAGCGATGACGCGTGCCCAACCCAACCTGATCAGGACCAACGTCGCCTGCCGCGCCGCTTGGTCGCCCATAGAGGCGATTCAGCGATGATCTTTTCAGACTGAAGGACCGACGTTTCGGCATGCGTTGAGCAGTCTCGCAGATAAAGCGAAGCCCTCAGAAACCGAAAGCGGTTCAAAAATTACCGGCGACCAAATCGTAAGAGCCCCTACTGCCGCGGACGTACACCTTGGCAGCGGCGGCGCATATCAAGTCGCGATTGCAATCGAACACGCGGAGAAAGCCCGTTTCATCGTAACCGGCATCTGGTTGAATTCGCTTCAGCGCATCTTCGTCGATGAAAAACGATGCCTCGATAGCGCTGTCGTGTCCCCAGAATCGTACGGCACGCCGCGTGCGGTCGTATGAACGGCTATGGTTTGGAAACTCGATCATATGGTCGGGGCCGATCAGTTGTCGGTGAAGGAGACTTCCTTGCCGACTTATTCGATTTTGCGCCGGTCGATGGCCGATGGCCGATCTGCATCGACGCTCGCAACGGCCAAGCATGGCGCGGGGGAAAGAGCGTTAAGGCGATTGCGCCAACCCCTAAGTGGCTACGTTGAAAGCGAACTACAACCCTGCTCGCCCCTGTCACAGCAAATAGTTCTGCTTGACCTCGTTATTCCGCGGATGGGCATTATATCTCGAATATCACCGCGAGTTCACGGCTGTTATCGGTGACTGAGAGCATCGTGCTCCCGCCGCGACCAAGAGGCGGTCAATATGTCGAACATCTCCAAATTCGGACTCCGCGAGTGGCTGGTACCGCCGGTCCTGCTGCCGATCTTCTTCGCGCTTGTGATCGCTGGTGCGGTGCTCATTCAGTGGTAGTTGCTCGCCTGCGCGGGCCCGCGCCGCCAGCGCCAAAAGTCTCTGCATGATGGACCATTTCAGCAGCACGAGGGATACCCCAGCGAGGCAGCCATCGGGGGACGAGATACCTAGTATCAACTCGCACCCGCATTGCGGAGAGTTACCGATGACGTTCGGTCCGTCACGCAGTCCAGCCATCGTTCTCGTCGTAGAAGACGAGATGGTGCTCCGCATGCGCGCAATTGGCATGGTGGAAGACGCCGGCTACACGCCGTTGGAAGCGCTGGATACCGACGAAGCCCTCGCAATCCTGAGCTCCAGATCCGACATCGCGCTCGTTTGCGCCGACATCCAGCTGCCGGGCAGCATGGACGGCATAGGCCTTGCGCATACCGTGCGTAGACGGTGGCCGGCAATCGACGTCATCCTGATGTCCGAGAAATTGAACCCGCCGAGCATCGATCTTCCCCCTTGCAGCGAGTTCTATGGTAAGCCGCTCCAGGCTTGGCAGATCAAAGCTGGTATTCGTAGGATGATGGGCCACGCCCGAGGCGTGAGAGGACCCACCATCGTCCGGCTCTCCCCGTCAAGCGGCCAGCGAGCGAGCCCCCACCTACTCGTCGATCGGCGATATCATGGCGATCTTCCTCGTCCGGCATGTCACAACATATCGGTACCGGCGTGCGGTCAGGCTGGGCCGACATCAATTGATGGCGCGCCCGCGCGACAGTTTCGACCAGCGACTGATTGATTTCTCGCTCGATGTGACGCCCGCGCCCTCGGAGGTGAGGTGGCTGCACGACGTCTTCGGGAATTGTGTTGCGCAGGTCGAGTTTGGCTGTGACCGCGACTACTTGCGATTCGAGTGTATCATCAAGGTCGACCACACGCCGGAGAATGCGCCCGACTTCAGAATTGAGGACCACGCGAAAGACCATCCATTTGCGTATCAGGATGATGAGGCGCCGGACTTGGCACCCTATGTTCAAAGATGGTTCTCGGACCCGGAAGATCATCTCGGTCGATGGCTGGACACGTTTCTCGTGCGCGGGACCAGACGCCGTACGGGCCAGGTCCTGATGACCCTCAATGAAGCAATCTCGGATGGCTTTGCATATGACCGCCGCACGGCGCCAGGAACGCAAAGTCCCTCCACGACACTTGAACGCAGGAAGGGCAGCTGTCGGGACTTTGCCGTCTTGATGATTGAAGCCGCGCGAAGCCTGGGTTTCGCCGCACGCTTTATCACCGGCTATATCTACGTACCGGATCGCGATGGTCCTGCCTGGCTGGGCGGGGGAGCCACTCATGCCTGGTGTCAGATTTACGTCCCCGGCTCCGGCTGGGTCGAGTTCGATCCGACCAATGGGATCGTCGGAAACCGAGATCTGATCCGCGTGGCGGTGGCCAGGGTCCCGAGCCAAGCTATTCCCCTGTTTGGTAGTTATTGGGGAACTCGCGAGGATGAGCTTGGGATGGACGTGGACGTGAACGTCAAAACGACGTCAGCTCTGTCTTAATGCTGCTCAATGAACTGACAGGAACACGCCGTCTGCCAACGCGTTGGAACTTTTCCAGCGCCGCGCTGTATCGACACTTGCGATCGAAGTAGCCGCCGCAGGTTGGTCGACTATGGAGGACGCCGAGTGAAGATCCGGGTTGGCTATGAGATGATCTACGACTTTCCGCAGCCGACACCCATGATCATGGTCCTGGGCGTTCATTTTTCCCGGGCATCGGACGTTATCGTCCCCGATTATCTGGCCACCACGCCCTCAGTTGCGATCGTCCCCTATCGTGACGGCTTCGGTAACTGGTGCAGCCGCATCGTTGCGCCAGCGGGTCGAATGCGCCTGGCGGCTGACGGGATCGTTCGCGACACCGGCTTGCCGGACGTCGTTGTGCCCTCGGCTTCCCAACACGCGATCGAGGACTTGCCGGCAGAGACGATCGTGTATCTGCTCGGCAGCCGCTATTGCGAAACCGACCAGCTGTCCGATGTCGCGTGGAAACTCTTCGAGAAGGTCTCGCCCGGATGGGCTCGTGTTCAGGCGATCTGTGATTTCGTTCACAATCACATTGAATTCGGCTATGAGCACGCGCACGCAACCAAGACGGCCCGGGACGTCTTCAACGAGCGCAAGGGCGTGTGCCGGGACTTCGCGCATCTGGCCGTCACGTTCTGTCGCTGCATGAACATTCCCGCCAGATACTGCACCGGCTATCTCGGCGACATTGGTATGCCTCCCCCTTATGCCCCAGGGGACTTCGCGGGATGGTTCGAAGCCTATATCGGCGGGCGTTGGTACACATTCGATCCACGCAACAACGTCCCCCGGATTGGACGTGTGCTGATTTCTCAAGGACGTGACGCTGCCGACGTGCCGATTACCCAGACGTTTGGCCCCAACACCTTGGTCAGCTTCAAAGTGTGGACCGACGAGATCCCTTCTTCCTGAGCACAGGATACAGCGAGTCTGAACCCTGAATCGCCTGGAGAAATGATCGCGGACTTGCGACGGGATTTGTCAGTACGAAACCGAGTTGGGCCTCTGCCGGAACGAATGTCGGTGGCGCAACTTGGTAAGCACGACCGGATGCAAACGCCCCCCAAAGCATCCGAGGAAATGACGGCCTCATTGCGCCCCCACGCTCTGGGGCCGTCGCTTGGGACGGTCCCTCTAGTCGCGCTCTCTCAGCACAGGCTTCTCGTGCAACACCGCACTCAACAACGAGTTGTGGACTTCGATGTGGCCGTTATAACTGATGAGCCCCAATCTTCGAAACTTGTTCATGAAATAGCTGACCCGCGATCGTGTCGTTCCGATCATTTCAGCCAATGTCTCCTGATTGATGCTCGCGCTGATCGGCTGCGGACTGCCTTCCTTGCCGAAATTGGCGAGGAGCAACAGCAGACGAGCAAGCCGCCGTTCGCTGGAATTGAATAGCTGGTCGATCAGGTCCTCCTCGATCCGGCTAGTTCGGGTCAAGAGATACGAAATGAACAGCTGGGAGAATTTCGGCTCGTCACGAATAGCCGACATCATCGATTCTCTGGTTATCGATGTGATGACGCAATCTTCCATCGCCGTTGTCGTCGATATCCGCAGAGGGTGACCATTCATGCACCCCTCGCCGAAGAACTGACCGGGCTCGAGAATGGCGACGACTGCTTCTTTGCCCTGCTCCGAAACGACCGTCAGCTTGACCTTGCCGCTTTGAATGTAGAACACTGAGTCAGCAGGGTCGCCTTGCTGAAACACAAGCTGGTTCTTGCGAAACGTCAGAATGGCTTTACCGGTGCCCACCTTGGCGAGAAATTTCTGGGGGTCGAACATGTCCTTGGTCGACTTCGCCACGCGTGGACTCCCTTGGATCGACGAGACTTGCCCGCTTCGATCGATTCCCAAGCGAACGACTTTCTCGACCAAGCGACGAACAGCCGCTTCTTGCCGGCTGGAACTTGCGGGAGCGGACCCGTTGGGCAGACTTTACTCCTTGATTGTTCGCAATTCTAGGGAAGAGCCACTTTCCAAGCGGCGCGGCTCACTGTGCGCCCATCAGCGGGCGTTTTCGGTCATCTCAGACGAGGAGGCGCTGGCCCTGTGCGCGGCACGATCTTAAGGTGGAGCATAGAAGCCCGGCGGCGCGACGCGCTGGTCAATATAGCTCACCATGGAGAGGTTGACGGGATTATTGTAGAAGGCAGCAGCGACACGACTCTTTACTGAGTCTGCTTTGCATCCCTCGTTATTCGACCCTCCCATACCCATATCCTATACTGTGTCTCTGATCGTGCCAGCCGGCAGGAGAGTGGCGCCAGCTGCAGATATGAACAGTGGTCGACAATAGGAGGATGCCATGTCACTTGCGCAACTTCGGATCGATGACGGACCGCACACCATGGACGGGCTCCGGCTCATTGCGCGGGACGGCAACAAACAGGTCGAGGCGTTCATGAGTCGGAAAGTGATGGACATCTGGGCGGAATCTGTCGAGCATCGCGGAGGACGCCAAAGTCTTTTCCGAGGTCAATACAACGCGCTCGGAAGACTGAACCTGCCCGCACTGCAACGGATTGTGCGCGCGAAATACGAGCGAGGTATCGCGTTCAACCGGCAACATCCCTTCGTCGAGGTTCTGTTCTCTGACATCGCCGAAAGTGGCGAGACTTTGAATCTAAGTGAACTGGTTCGAGAGACACTGCCGCCGGCATTTCACAGGCTGACCTAGGATCCTGAACGCTGTGACCGAAGCGTACGCTCCCGGCTGTCCTAGATGGGTTCAGGACAATTACTTGCAAGTTGAGCAATATTGACCAGCGGGGGCATCAAGCCAGGTTCCATTATGGCTTCCGTAGCTCTTCAGTGAAGGAGAGCCAGCACGCCGCCTATCCATGGTTGATGTCATGCGGTCACTTCTGCGCAAGCGAACAGACAAACAAATCGGCTACAGCATCTCGCAACTTGTTCAATTGCGCCATCAGATGCTCCGGTTTGCTCGGACGCTCCCGCCGGGACCTGACCGGAATCAGCGGCGGCAAATCGCATCTTCCTTGCGAAGCCTTGCCAGACGCAAGCGGTGAACCGGCTGTCTCCAGCCAGCAAAGTCAAACATTGCAAGGCAAGACACGTTCCTCATGGCCTTTCTGATCCCGGGAGCGCACCGGGGTATCCCGCTGAGAACTCGAACGTCCAAACAGGTCCGTTTCCCCTCTAGGGCTCGCAAACCGGATTGCGCCCCGGCAACTGCGGAAAGCTTGCAAGAATGATGCATGATTCAAAGGGGTCGGATGGCAAATGTAATCGAACGGAATAACGTCCAGGTTCGTGGCGCGGGCGACAGGGCGATGGTCTTCGCCCACGGCTTCGGGTGCGATCAGAACATGTGGCGGTTCGTGGCTCCGGCGTTCGAAAAGGACTTCATGACCGTTGTGTTCGACCACGTCGGCGCCGGCGGATCCGATCTGTCGGCCTACGAGAGGGCCAAGTATTCGACCTTGTCGGGTTACGCCGACGACGTGGTCGAAATCGGCACCGAACTTGGTTTGAAGGATTCCGTCTTCGTCGGACATTCCGTCAGCAGCATGATCGGCGTGCTGGCCGCGCGACAAGCGCCAGGCACGTTCGGCAAGCTCGTGCTCATCGGCCCTTCAGCCCGCTACATCGACGACGAAGGATATGTCGGCGGGTTCAGTGCCAAGCAGATCGATGAATTGCTCGAATTTCTCGAATCCAACCACATGGGTTGGTCGGCGCAGATGGCACCTATGATCATGGGCAATTCCGACCGGCCGGATCTCGGTCAGGAGCTCACGAATAGCTTCTGCCGCACGGATCCCGATATTGCCAAAGCGTTCGCCCGAGTGACTTTCACCTCCGACAACCGTAAGGATCTCGCGGAGGTCTCCGTTCCGACCCTCGTCCTCCAATGCAGCGAAGACATCATCGCCTCCCAGGAGGTCGGCGAGTTCGTTGCCCGTAGTATCCCCGGCGGTCGAATGATCGTCCTGAACGCGACCGGGCATTGCCCGAACCTCAGTGCGCCCGACGAGGTCATCGCGGCGATTCGAGCCTTCGTCTCGTGAGCGTCTCCGGTCCAGACTTCGAGGACATGGTCAACAACGCCCCGTGCGGGTACGTCACCCTGCACCCGAACGGCCGCATTGAGCATGTCAACGCGACCTTGCTGGCGTGGAGCGGGCACCCGGCAGACCAGATGGTCGGCAAGCGTTTCACCGATTTCCTGACCATGCCAGGCCGCATCTACTACGAAACTCATATCGCGCCGCTGCTGCGGATGCAGGGCTTCTTCAACGAATTCGCTATCGACATGGTGACCGCTGCCGGTGAGCCGCTCCACATGATCGCCAACGCGAACGAGCGCCGCGATGCGGATGGAAAGCTGCTGCTGATCCGTCTGGCGTTGATCAAGGCGACCGACCGACGGCGCTACGAACAGGAGCTCCTCGCCGGCCGAGAATTGGCCATTGCTGCCGAAAGGGCGACGCAAGAAGTGCTGCTGCTCGAGCACGAAACCTCCGAACTGCGGGAACAGTTCATCGCCGTACTTGGTCACGATCTTCGCAATCCTCTCGCCTCCATCAGCGCCGGCGCGAGACTTCTCGGCCGTGCCGTGCAGAATGAGAAGGAGCAGCAGATCGTCGCCATGATGCAGACGACGGTCATGCGCATGGCCTCGATGATCGACAACGTCCTCGACTTTGCACGCGGTCGTCTGGGCGGCGGCATTACCCTGGAATACGATGCGAACGGACCGCTGGAGCCCGTCCTTGCCCAGGTGATCGACGAACTGAGGCTGGCTTCGCCCGGTCGCGTCATCGAATTCGAGTTTGCTGTCGACGGGCCGGTAAACTGCGATCGCATCCGCATCGGCCAGCTCCTTTCCAACCTGCTCGGCAACGCCGTGACGCATGGCACGGCCCACAAGCCCATCGCCGTTCACGCCGAGACGCGAAATGGATTGTTCGAGCTCTGGGTCGCCAATGCCGGTGAGGCTATTCCGCAAACGGTGATGGACAAGCTGTTCGAACCGTTCTTCCGCGGCAAGGCCCGAGCGAGCAAGCAAGGGCTTGGACTTGGGCTGTACATCGCCTCTCAGATCGCAAAGGCGCATGGGGGCGCATTGACCGTCGCATCGACACCCGCGGAGACCCGCTTTAGTTTCTCAATGCCGCTGGCGTAACCTGCATGCTGCAATGGCCGCCTTCCGATGGCGCGGTCCTCAATCTTCTCCCAAAAGCGACACCGGACTAGCCTTCGAGGACGTGCCCCAAAGCTCTTAGCGGACGCACGCGATCGCTGACGATCTTGAGGATGGCCAGCATTGGAACAGCCAGGATCGCGCCAGGCACGCCCCACATCCAGAACCAGAACACCAGCGACAGGATGACCAGCACCGGGTTCAGCGTGAAGCGTCGGGCAAGCAACATGGGTGTCAGGGTTTCGCCTTCGGCGAGGTGGATGCAGAAGTAGAGGGCCGGCGGCAGCAAGGCCCACCACAAGCTGTCGAAGCTCAACATTCCGGCCAGGAGGAAGATGACGGTGCCTAACAGTGGGCCCAGAATTGGAACGTAGTTGAGCAGGAAGGCCGCGGCTCCCCACAACAAGGGGTCTCCAAGCCCGCAGAAATACATCGCAACCGCCGTTGCAGCTCCCACCGCAGCGTTCATGGTAGTGATTGTGAGCAGATAGGCAGATATGTCCGCTTCGATCTGCTGGGAGATGTCCACCGCCTGCCTCTTGTCGCGAAAACTTGGGAGGACCTCGACGATACGTCGCAGAAAAACGTCGCCTGCGACCAGGAGAAAGTAGAGCACCAGAACCGTGGTAAACAGGCCGTCGATGACAGCCCGCGTTCCAGCGAAGAGCGCGCCGGTCAGGCCGAGATCGCTGCGGACCGAAACCGTGGCTCCCTTTTTCTCGGGAGCGTCAGCGACGTGCTCGGCCTGCTGGATGACTTTCTGCAGCGCTTCGATCGGGCGCTTTAGAACGACCAGATGAGTTTCGAGGCGAGGCAGGCCCTCCGGCAATTTCTCCGCCCAAGACGCTGCCGGTAGCGACAAGGCTGCCACGAAGCCCACGAGCGCTCCGACGACCACCAGGATCGCCAAGAGTGCTCCTATGGCACGCGGAAGACCTATACGCTCGAGCAGATGCACGACGGGGTGCAGAATGAGTTGCAGCACGAAGGCGAGCACCACGGGCAATATGATCGAGCTTGCCACATGGATGGCTGCGAGCACGGCCAGTGTTAGCAGGCTACCGAGAAAGAATGTCTGCGGGCTGGACGGCAGCGGCATTTCGATATCGTCGGCCGCCTGCGGTGGCGAGGCAGCCGGTTCCGGTACGCCGACATTCTGCCCTGGGGACCAGGGGGGCTCATGCGGCAACTTTGACAGCGAGACCACGACGCTTTTCTCCATCCCGATCCAGGGGCCTGCCCCAACCCGCTGAGTCAGCTTCGCACCGGTCGGAAGGGCGCGATGCGGCTGCAGGAGCCTCTAGCCGGATAAGCAGTCGGTCCGGCTGGACGGTTCGGCCGCGGCGGGCCTCTTCGCCAACTGAAGAATAAGGAGAACACGTGGCCCCGCCGGAGCGTTCCTAGGCGCTCGCGAACCGATGCGGCGCATTCCCGCCAATCTCGGTCTCGGCAGCGGCTTCATCGACGGCCGCCAGCAACCGAGCCGTGGCAGACTGTTGTATCATGTGCCCTGCCCCAGCGACGCGGTGCAGCTTGCTGTGAGTGACTTCGCCGTGAAGTCTGACCGATTGTTTGTTGATGTCGATGAGGCGATCCTCATCGCCGGCGATGATGATGATGGGCATCCTAAGTTGGTCATAGGTCTTGGACGAGGCGAATGCGGCGGGGATCATCAACGTTGCCTCCGCCGCGCTGGCACGCATCTGTGACGGTCGCAACGCCAACTCCTTGGGGAAGCCGACGAACTTGTCAGGGACTGGCCGCGGACCGAACATCTTGCGCAACATGGAAGGCCACAAGAGGCGGCTGACGATCGGCGAGATGGTGTGACTGATGGCATCGCCGATGCCGGGTATCGCTGACATCGAAGATGCCGCCGCGTCAGCACGAACGGTTGGAAAATAGTATCCCGACGCCAGCACCAAGGCTTCGACAAATGACGAATGTCTTGTCGCCAACGCAAGAGCGACCGCCGCACCCCATGAATGTCCAAGCACGATCGCCCGCTGAACGCTCAGACGATCAAGCGCCTTTCTGAACAGGTCTGCCTGTGCTTCCGGGGTCCAGATCACGTTTCGTGGCCGCGAGCTGTGTCCAAATCCGGGGCGGTCGAATACGATCACCCGAAACCTGTTGGCCGCGAGATCGATCAGGCCGCTTGATTCAAAATCCTGGATCATGCTGCCGTTGCCGTGCAGGAGCACAAGCGGACGCCCATTGCCACGTTCCACGTAGTGCAGTCGGACGCCATCGATCTCCAGGAACTGCCCACGAGGCGGGTTATCGCGTTCCGCTTTCTTGGCGACTAGCCCATTTACGATCGCTATGGCGCCGAGAAGCGAAGCCGCCCCAGCAAATGCCATAAGCGCGGGATGTCGCCGCAAGGCCGTGGTGTAGTCGGACCGGAGCGAGAGGGAGCGTGTTCGCGGGGATGCCATGTGCAGTACCTCAGGTGGCATGCACGATGACTCAGGCAAATTGAGAAATGTTGCAGGCTCATCCTCAACGGTCGTCGCCGAGTCTTCGTTCCAAACGCAACTTAGAGCGCCTCGTTGTCGCTCTCGCCGGTTCAAGAATACTCCGACTGACCAGCCCAGCGCTGAAGGCAAGAAATGATGGCATGGAACATGTCGACGTTGGTCTTGTTCAACATTGTTACTCTTACCGAGAAAGCGACTGGATCGATGGCAAACAACAAAAACCCGGATGAGAAGCAGCCCGGTGAAAATCCGAAAGGTAAGTACCACTACAATCCGGGAAATATGGCGGGAAAAACGCCCGGTGACGCGGAGCAGACTGACGAAAATCGGGGCGCTCCGTCTCGGCACAAAGAGAAGCCCGCCGAATAGGCCCGCGACTTTGCCCTCTTCGTAGCGCTCGCGGAATGAACCTGAAAGACCAACTCAGGCACCCTTCCGAGAACCGGCTCATCGCAAGACGCGCGTCCGACGATGAGCCATCCCGGGTGGATGGCGCAAGCTGAGGGGTCAGCTATCGCGCCATAGACCAATATGACAATCCCACGATGGGAGAGTTGTTCCTGTCAGAACGTGGCGAGGGCAAGCTCGTCCCGCCTCTGCCTGCGCTCCGAGACACAACTTGGCTGCCAGCGCCTAATGCCGCGATAGGTTCTTTTGCTGGCATGCGGTCGGTCTTTGAGGAGCCGCCTGCCACGCTTTCGCTGCACAATGGGAGTTCATATGAAAATGCCTGTTCACTCATCTGAAGAGCCCGAGCCGAGAGCACCACGCGCTGATAGACTGCCGATGGAAGGATTTGCGATCGTTGTCGACGGGCACTTCAAGTCAAGGTTTGATACCGCGGAAGCCGCCGAGTCGTCGGGTCGCGCACTTAAATCGACCTACCCGATGCTCCGGATCGAAATTTATGACGCCGTGACAAGGGCCCGAACCTTATTGGGCTGAGAAATCAACTCTCCGAGGATGCTCATCAGGAGCGGAAAGGGCCTCGCTCGGCAAAGAGCCGCATCGTCGAGCAAACGGTGACGAGTTGCCTTCGCTACGGAGCGAAAGCCGGCGCACTCGGAGACATGCAGTGGGGGCGCAATCGAAGACGGCCGCTGGACACAGCGAACTATCTAACGCAGGCGCCACGCTGCCGCTCACCGCGAGCCGTTGCTCGGAATCACAATTCAGGAAAAACAGTTGGCTGCGCCAGCCGAAATTAGAGCCATCGGTCTACGATGACTATCCAAGCCTAATCGGCGCAAGCCGCTGCCCATTGCCCTCACGTCTTACGACGGGCTTTGGTCGCAAGTCCGCTCCGGTATTACGAACCGCATCTGTCAGCATCTGACGGAGTTCAGCCTTCGTCTTGTGCGGTTGCCGCGTTGTCGATTTTTGCCAGTTTGTCATTCATTTTATATGGGGACGCCGGCGGAAATTGCCACTTTTCGTTCAAGCTGGATTTCGACGGCGACGAGAGCGGAAGGAAACCGGCATAGCGCGAAGCGCCATCTTCCTTGCGTTCTAAAAACAAACCCGCGGCCGTTAAACCGGTCGCGGGTTGCGAAGCCAGGGGCCCTGCCAGTACATCCGTGGTCAAAGCAGCATGGCATCCTATGCGCGCTTACGCGACGCGCAGATTCTCTGCTGCGGACTTGCCGGTCCGGCGGTCAGCAACGACGTCGAAGGACACCTTTTGTCCTTCATCGAGACCGCTCATGCCGGCGCGTTCAACCGCGCTGATATGAACGAAGACGTCTTGGCTTCCTTGGTCTGGTTGAATGAAGCCGAAGCCTTTTTGGCCGTTAAACCACTTCACAGTTCCCGTATTCATGGGTGATCTTCCTTTGGGATAGATGTTCGGAGCCGCGCTCGAGCGCGCAGCAAGCTAAGCGAGATCTGGAGGGAGGTCGTCAGTCAGGCGCGCTTCAAGCGGCAAGGCCAAGTCGTTCGGCCGAAACTCGATAATTGTCATATGGCTATTGCTTGTTCACTCCGCAAGTGGCCGTGGTGAGGGAGAGCCCGCGTCATTGCAAACACAAGGGGAGCTGGCAGTGGCCCCTTGCGGGTCAAGCACACGCGCCGTCCGCCGATGCTGCTGACAGCCGCACTCTCGAAGGGAACAAAGGGTGAGAAGGCGGTTTGAATCTGGCGGCAGAACCAGGAGACTGGGAGCCGCGAAGAAAAGCCGTTCGGTGTAACGCCCGGCGGCTTTTGTTTGATGGGCATCTCTCGATGCCTGTGACGTGTCGTCCCCCCGCCTCAAGCGAGGGCACCGAGTTGAGAAAGCACCTCACTGGGTTCTGCATGTCCAAGCGACCTCGCCGCACTTTTCCTCTGTGCGCAACTAGGACGAAGGAACACTCCGCCCCCAGTCGGTTTGGCTCCCCAAGCAGCATTTTTGTGATGCGGTGCTTTAACACTCGCGCGAATCGGAATTGGCATGGTTTCCGGCATAGTGGGGCTGAACAGATACTTCGCATTGATCGAGCGTCGAGTGCCCACGAAAGTGGGGACTTTCATTCGCTGGCTGCGAGGGCCATCCAAATTCTGGATCCGTGTCATTGTCGCGGGGATATTAATTCTCGGGGGCGTCTTCAGCTTCTTGCCCCTCTTCGGCCTCTGGATGCTCCCCCTTGGGCTTCTTCTCATCGCGCAGGACATGCCGATCCTGCAAAAGCCTCTCCTCGCCATGTTGCGATGGATTGAGCTGAAGTGGAAGTGGCTGAGGCGACGGTTCAGAGCGTCATAACGGCGACGGCCAATTGCGGAAGCAACCAAATGCGACCGTCCCACCCGCGGCGTCGGGGCAATCCCCCTATTTGGAACGTTGTGGCTAAGCTAGGCTTGGTCCAGCAGGAGGTCACCATGACCAAAACATCAGACCACGGCATCATGCGCGTACGCGGAGAAGACCAGCCGGCGGACAAGGAGCGTGCCCAACTGGCTGAAAAAATTGAACTTGGCCACACGCCCCCTGTGACTAAGGAAGAGGCGAACGACCGGGACTGAACGGCAAATATCGTGCGCAAGCGCGAGCGCTCGCCAGCAGGATCCCGCCAAATATCAGGCTGCTTTCTGCGGTCATAATGGCGGAACGTCCCGGATGCCCTCCCGTTCCTTCATTCCGGGGCCGGTAATCCGGGTGTGGACAGCCATTCGCTGATTTGGGCCCCGGTCTCCGCCTGCCGAGCTTTGCGGATTGTGTGTTCCCGCTCGATACCTGGCGGGAGCGATTTTGCCTTTTGACGAAGGGCTAGCCCGTGTTCGGCAAGGCGTTCTTCAAAGGCGGTGGTCTGCTTGAGACGGCGTCGCTGCATAGCGTGCTCCTTTTCCCAGGGAAGGCGGGAGCGCGACAGCGTTCTCGTCACCGACAGATGCCGAGGGCCGCGCGGTGATGCATCGACAGTAGCAATTTACTGTCCGACGCGCTGGTCAATACTGATCAGTTCGTGACAGTTGCTGGGACCAGCGCTCAACGCCCGCAAAAATGCCCGAAGCGAGTACAAACCGCGCGAGCGGATGGCCGTCGGATCGCTACAAAGGCCCCTTCAGCAACCTGTTGCGCCGGACAAGCAACGCTCTTCACGGTCAGGCAGCAAGCTCTCGGAGCGCCGAGATGATCGCCTCCGACGGGTACGGCTTGTGGAAGAACCTTGCCCCATCGGGCAGCTCAGAACCTTTGACGAGATGGCCCGAGACGATCAGGAGCCTGATCGGTGGCCATCTTTCGCGAACGGCTTCCGCGAGCCCAACGCCGTCCATCGAACCAGGCATCCTGACATCTGTGAAGACAACGCAGACATCCTGTCGGGCTTCGAGTATTCTGATGGCCTCATCGGCATTGCCGGCAAGCAGCGGATGCAGTCCCGCATCCTCGACGAGGTCGTTCGCCATCAAGAGGAGCATTGGTTCATCCTCGACGACCAAGACGCAACTGCCACGAGGAGAGCTTTGCTCTGGCATATTAGTCCTTTCTAATGCAGGAGACGTCACCGGCCGGGATATCCCGCAGTCACGCCTTTAAGCCATCGCAGCAGCCGGCGTTCCGAATGGCCGCTTCTTTTCTGATCAGTCTTTCTGGCGGACCCAATGCGGCTAACGGTTAGCGAGAGGTTTCGCCGTGCGCCGCCACGACTTCCGCCGAATGACCGCAGAACTCGCCTCGCTCGGCAATGTGCGTCCAGCGGCCTTGCCCGATCATCGCCGCGAGGTTAGCGCGTCGACGCCGCAAGCCCTTTCCATAAGGAAGCATGACTGGTCATTTGCGCGGCAGTCGGATTGAAAAGCGCGTGCCCGTTTGTTCGTTGGATACCACAGAGATCTCGCCGCCATGGGCTTCGACGATCAATTTCGCGATGTGGAGGCCAAGGCCAAGGTGGGTACTGTGCTCCGACGGGTCACCGACTTCCTGGCCTCGCGTCCAGGATTGGAAGATTGATTTTTGCGCATCAAGCGGGATCGAGGTTCCGAGATTGTGCACGTCGATGGCCATAGCATCGGGATCGTTACCTGCGACAGTCACCGTGATGGGCGACGCTGCGTCGCCATAATGGACTGCGTTGCCCATCAGGTTGGACAGCACCTGTCCAAGGCGGGCGGGGTCGCAGGAAACCAACGGATCGCCCTCCTTCGTGACCTCAAGTTTCCGATCTGGGTTGACGGCGCGAAACTCATCCGCGATTTCCTGGCACAAAGCCGCAACGTCGTTGTTGGTCTTTGTGACGGGGATTTGAGTGCCGAAGGACGAGCGGGTGAGATCGAGCAGATCGTTCAGAATTTGTGTCGCCCGCCCGGCCGCCAGCCTGATCTCGGAAACTACCCTGGCCTGCTTTGCGTCGGTTGTCCCAGATCGCTCCATCCACTGAGCGCCCATTGAAACGGCGCCGAGAGGATTGCGCAGGTCGTGGCCGAGGACGCCCAGAAACAGGTTACGCGACTCATTTATCGTCTTGGTATAGTGGGCCACCGACTCCGTCACGGCCTGATCGATCGCTTCGTTGAACCGCGTCAAGTCCTCGATATCGGTGTCCGCAAGGCTCCGATGGCGAGCAACCCACTGCTTGACGACGCTTGCGCGAAGCGCCCTGTATTCCGACACCATCTGATCGATGTCAAAGCCGTCGGCCAGACGCAGAGCGGCATGGAGTTCAGCCGCGCTTTGAGAAAAGGTGCTATCATTCGCGCCGTCGCCTCGCGATTTATCAAATTGCTCCCGCGGGGTTTGTGCGGCTTCGAGGTCGTCCGCCACGAACCCGAGAAGATCGACGATATGATCTTCCAGAGCCAACTTCGTCATCCGGTCGCTGGCCGGTGATAGAGTTCGAGCGAACTCCGTCCATTCCTTCACGATCGGAGCCTGGTTCTTTCGAATGAAGTCAGCCAGGCGTTCATATTTTGGCCGCTCAGTGGAATTGCTCAAAGCCACCCCCAACTAGATGACGCGAGACCAGATCCAGCGAACACCTCTGCTCGCTTCAATGCTTGGTGCTCGAGTTCCGATAGACTATCGAAACGCAGAACAGCCGTTCAGTGCCCGAGCGCACTTCTACGGCCAAATCCGGCCGTTGGCTTAGGAAGACGGATTCCTTGGCGATTCCAGTCAAGGTCTGCATTGCTTCGACTTCGGCGGCTTTCAGATTGGGAAGGGGAGACCTTCTTCGTCTGCAAAGAAATCGCGCCCACTTTGGATGTCAAAGAAATACCGATTCATGGAGCGCTCCACAAAATTGATCACATATTAGCCCGAACCTACCGGCGTCGTCGTTTGCCCGGAGGACTCCGACGCTGATGCGGCCCGTCGTCCTGTCCTCAGTATCGTTTTGACCCCCCATCTGAGGACCACCTCGTGCACGTCTTTGCAGAGGACCAACGGGTAGAAACCCCGGCGAGGCCCACATTGACAAGGCCTCAACCGTTCGATCTGTCCCGCCGCACGTTGCGGAATTCTTCGGGGCCCTTCATTAGCTTCCCCTTCCGGCTTGCCCTGTCTTCAGATGTCGCATCCGCATCGCCCATCCCGTCGATTGCGTCAGAGGCCAGCTCCTTTGCTCGGATCCGAGAGCTCTCATGCTTCGACTTCGGAGCTTGGCGGATAGACCGATCACGCAGGCCGTCCAGCGCCGTCTTCACCAGCAGCTGTATCGCTTCTGATCGGTTGGGCCTTCGCTTCTGCCTGAGTGCCCAAGCGTCAACCTGATCGAGAAGCTCACGCGTCAGCCTAACCGCCCGGCCTTGCTCACCTGTCGCCGCTGACGACTTCTGCGGAACTGCTTTTGACCTGGACATCTCTGACATCATTTGATTGGAGGGCGGTAACGGCGATGCCGCGGGCATGAGAGGCGGGAATCTGGCCATTTTTGCTCCCGTCTCGAGCTAATTAGCGCGGCCGCTTAGGGTTCCAGTGAACTCCTGCCACGACCGCCTGCTCATTGCACAGCTCCTTGCGCTGGTCTCAAACACGGCGAGGGAGCGACGGAGAGCAGTTGCCTTCCGGACCATTGCGACGGCAGCGCGTCTGACAGATCGACCGCTTGATATCAACTCTGCCCGAAAGACAGCGTGCACCTCCGGAGCTGCAATAGCTACAACTTTCTCGACCTCGCAGGGAGCGGACAGACCTTCGATTTAATCTCGCGAGCCCGATTTCACTGGCTATTGCCTGCTACGAAGTGCAGCGTTGTCCGAACAAGGAGGCTGGCCTTGAACGGATGCGCGTTCGGCAGCGAAACCGGTTTTGCAGAAGGGCGCCGTATGACGGATATCACCAAGGAAGCCCTGGATGGTGCCGCCGCGCGGCATCTCTCTGCTGGCTTCAACTTCCGTGCCTATACGCCGGACAAGATCGCGTACGATCTTATCCGTTGGGATGAAGAGTTCAGACGCGCCAATTACTCTCAACTGGTCGTAGCCGTGACGCTCTGGCAAAGCAGTTCGTCTGACTAGCACGAAGCCAAGAAGGCTCGTCGCGCGGCCTGAATGTGCAGTCGCGCGGAACGTCATTTCCACGGTCAATCTGAAGACATAAGGTTTGGCTAGAGGTTGGCAGATGCTGACCTTGAAGCTGCCCAGGAAGCAGCGACTTCCGAAGTCGTTGCGCATCGCCGTAATAGCAGCTCACGTGCCATCGGAAGGCGCAATCATAAAACTGGATTTTACCAACGTGCGTCAGCGGCGCCGGTGCACTCATGCGCTCACGAAAGGCAATATCACAAGGCGAAGCGCGGACCCGCTTCCTTCAAGGAATCGTTTTCGGCGCGGTGGCGACCATGGCGATTGGATTTGCCTGGGGCGGTTGGGTCACCGGGGATTCAGCTAGAGTCATGCGCGCCTCGGCGGAGACCAGCGGCCGGATGTCCGTTCTGGTACCGCTGTGCGTCGCTCAGTTTACAGCCGCGGACGGCGCTCTCGCGAAGTTCAAGGCGACCGGCCCTTATTCCCGGGAAAACGTCGTTGGCGAATTTGTGAAGAGTGTGGCGTCCACAAACATGGACTACTCATTCGCCAAGGCTTGCGCCACCGGCATCGAGACGGAGATTGGCAAGACGGCGACAAAGACCTGACGAGCCCATTCGGAAGCATGTGGTGAATTCTGGTGGTGCGGTGGGGTCGCTCGCACCCAATGACGGGCTAGGACACCTGTGGTCGCCGGACCTCTCCCGGCTGCATGTTGCGAGGACAAGACGTCTCCCGGTTTCGTGCGGTGTCGGTGAGGTTGAGCCGCTTGTTCGGCGATGCTTGCGAGTCCCGTCCGAATGGACATGAAGAGGCCGCCAACGGAGGCGCCTTGCATGTCCTGGCGTCACGACTAGCTGTGGGGCTTATCGCTGTTCTTCTTTACAGCGCTAGGGCTCGGGTTGAGCTTGCTCCAGTAGTGATTCAGAGTGGCGGTGATCGCCCTGTCACTCTTGTTTGCCCATTTCGTGCGAAAATCGACTATTCTCTTCACACTGATACGCACGCGAGCTGGACGTCGTCCCATCATGTTGGAGCTCGCAGACCCGGCGACCGCAGCCATTCGCTAATGTGCGAGCCAGTCTCCGCTTGCCGGGCTTTGCGGATCAATCGTTCGCGCTCAATTCCTGGTGGCAGCGATCTGGCCTCATCGCGCAGGCGAAAAGCTTCATACGCAAGGCGTTCTTCGGGGGACGTCGTTTGCTTGATGCGGTATCGTTGCTGCATGGCGCTGGCTCCAGTCCAAAGGAAGGAGGTGGAGCGCCTGGTGGCGTTCTCATCACCGATAAATACCTAGGACCTCGCGGTGACGAGTTTTGTTAACACGTGTGGCAGATCGAGGCTGAGCAAATTTGACCATCCGCCCTCGCCGAACAGCCACATCCATTTTGACTGGGAGGCGATACGGAGACAACGAAATCAGTTCAGGCAATAATTATCTCGGAACTAAGCGGCTGGAGCGGGGAACAGGCCGCGCCCGGCGTGTTGAGGCGGCCACTACTTCATTCTCCTGGATCCAACATGGATAAAGAAGATCGGCTTCCTCGTTTCGTTCACGACCTCCAGAGACCACTCCTGGCCAGGGCGAAACCTTCCATCGATGTCTTTGAAAAGCGCGCCCGCGTAGCTCGTTGCCTCGCGCCACGCTGCCTCGTCGTCCGGCAATTCTTCGCCCTGGGTGTCGATACTGGGTTCAACGTTGTGGACGTGAAAGAAGTATCTCGGCATGGGGGACAAGCCTGCACAGCCCAACCGAGTTCCAGGCAACTGCCGAATTCAAACGGGGCGACTGAATACAGGCACAGGCCAGTGCCATGGGTCGTATCAGAATCCTGATCCAGGATATGCGAGCGGCGCCGCGAGTCTCGTGTCCTGATTCCCTTTGAAAATTCCAGATGGTCGAGCCGTGCGCGCAGTGGTCATACCGGGCCAGTATCGTAGCCCATGGTCCGCGTCGCCTTGCAGCGCGTTCACGGAAATTGACACGCCATCGTCATTGGCCGTCCAGCAGATCGCGGATCGGCGCGCGATCAGTGCTTTCAGGATCGGTCTCGCGCCAGATGCAACCGCGTCGCCCCCCGAAGTCGTCCACACAAGGTAAGTGTCTGCTCGGTGCCGCGGAGCACATGGATTCGCATGCTAAGGCCCTGCCTTGACCTGGCGATATCGTGTCAGGTCGACCCCGCCAGGATTCGGGTCAGAGCCGGGTTCGATTTCGGTCGGGGCGATGTGGAGAGACCAGAACGGCTTGCTGTATTATTTTTTGCGAGCAAATACCCCGCGTCATCTTGTTGGTATTTGTGTTGGTATTGGCCGCAATCGGTAGCAAAAACTTTTATAAATTCAAATGGTTGTAATATTAGACGATTGCCGGCCAGGGGCACCAGCCTTCGCTGCTTCGCAGCTATGGCTGGGCGAGCCAGGCGCAACTCCGTCCATGCGAAGCTGCGAAGGCTGTCCCGCCGGAGCCTTGGCGAAGGCGGACTATCGCAGCAAAGCTCGGTCCCCCTCCCCTTCCAATCATCACATCTCCACTGTATAAACCGGTAGCTTCTTCCGTAACTCGAAGGAGCTCACATGAACGACCTGCACGCGTGGCTTTCGCAACAGCACCACGGCCTGCGCACCTTCCGGACATTCCAGCAAAAGCTCGAGACGCTCGGCCGGGACGATCCCGCCCAGCGTGGCCTGTGCCGTCTGCTCAGCGGTCTCGTCGGCAGCTATGTCGAGGCCTTTGACGAGGCCCCGCTGCCGGTCGAAATCGCCGACGGCGCCTATCACCGCCTGCTGACGCTGGTTGAGAGCATCGACCTTCATGGCGATTCCAGCCGGCGTCTCCAAGATATCAACCGCGTGGCGGAAAGCGAACTTTGGTGGTGAAAGGCAGCACGACCGTCGCCCCGGCTTGATCACGAGAAACGCGTGTAGGTCGTGTTCATCGTGTAGTCCTTGCCTGGACCCGACGCCACATGACGAACGACGAACGTGCCATCCGGCAGGAACATGTAGGCCGACTGATATTCGTCGCGCCTGCAAAGATGGCGCGCACGTCCGCTCAGCTCTCCTCCGGAAGATACGGACAGTGAGACCTCGTGAAAGAGCCGCGGCGGATCTTCCTTGAAGAAGACGTTGAAGCCTTCGTCGCTGTTGGTGAAGACATATTCGCGTTCGGCCTGCATAATGGTGCCGTTCGCAAGCTTCAGATACCCCTGCTCGCGATAGGCCAACTGCCCCCTGTCCAGTGGCGCGAAGATCGCGATACCCTGCATCGTAGCCTGGCCCTCGATGACCCGGTCGAGGGACCATGAGCCGATCAGCTTTTTCATGACTTCCGAGGCGTCACCCCAGCTATCGATCGTGGCTTCGTTCATATCTTCAGGCCTGCGCATTAACCGCCCGGTCCAGCCTTACGGACCGGCAGCTGAGAGTTCGACTTCGGCGAGCTCATACCTATATCCTCCACCAAAGCGTATGGATGCAGTGAGCAGCTTTGATGGCCAGGAGACGCACGACGGACGCGGGTGCCGACCTCCCCCGCTATTTCGTCTGGGTCCGGGGCCTCGAAGGTCCCGAGCCGCAGAAATGGACGGCGATGGATTTCGGCATCGGCGACTGGAAGCGGCCGCTCGTGCTGGCCTTTCTCGAATTGCCGGATGGCGAGCGGCATCTGCCGCTGTCAGCGCTGGCGCGGCGTTATCCGCCGCCGCGGGTTGACGTTCTGTAGGGCATGTCGAGGACGATCCAGAGCCTAGCCCGGCACCGCAGGCCATAGCATCTGCCGGACGGTCGATGCCCCCATGATTATGGGTGTCACGACGTTCGCCCTGCGGTTAAACTTGGCCTCGCGCCGCGGGGGACACGCGGTGCGGGACGATGATCATGAGTGAACAGGGCGAGACGGGTGAAGCCATCACCATCCTCCTCGTCGAGGACGACGCACCGACCTGCTGGCGTCTCCAGGATGCGCTGGTCAAGGCCGGCTACGAGGTGCGCAGCGCCGGTACGCTTGGCGAGGCGCGTCAGGCCCTGAACAGTGGCGCGCCGCGCGTGCTGCTCACGGATCTCAGGCTTCCTGACGGCCACGGCATCGAGCTGATCCGCGAGATGAGGCAGCGTTGTCCCGACACCGAGATCATGGTGATCTCGGCGCTCGGCGACGAGGAGAGCGTGATCTCGGCGATCACGGTCGGCGCCACCGGCTATCTCCTCAAGGACGCGTTCCCCACCGATATCGCCACCACTGTGCGCGATCTGGTCGCCGGCCATTCGCCGATCTCGGCCTCGATCGCCCGCTTCATCGTGCGCAGAACGCAAGGTGCCGCGCAGACTTCGGCCGAGCCGCCCCCTGGCCCCGTGCTCAACACCGCAAAACTCACCCCGCGCGAGATCGACATCCTCTGGGGCATCGCAAAAGGTTTCAGCTATGCCGAGATCGCGAGCCATCTCGGCCTGTCCAGGCAGACCGTGCCCGGCCACATCAAGAACATCTATCGCAAGCTCGAGGTCCATACCCGCGGCGAAGCGGTGTTCGAGGCGGTGCAACAAGGCCTGATCAAGCTGTGAACGAGATCGCGGCGAAGGCGACCATACGCCCGCGACGCCGGCTGATTGCTTCACGCCTCGCGCCGTATCTGCTGCTCCAGGTCTTGATCGCGCTCGCCACCATCCTCGGGCTGCGGCTGCTTCAGCCGAGCGACCCCGAAGACTTTGCGTTAGGCGGAATTTCTCTGCGGGAGGACGGCGCAGCCCATCCCGTCACGCTACCGCATTTCACCTCGTCGCGCTATTCGCTCGCCAATCCTCCGCTCTACACCGGCGCCTTCACTTTCAGAAACAGCGGTGCTGGATGGTCCGTATACCTGCCGCGCTTCAGCAATGCGGTGGAGGTCGCCGTCAACGGCATCGTCGTGCTCGACTCCCGGCGCGATTCCAACGCCAACCGGCCCGATCGCAACACGCCGCAGATCGCAGCTGTCCCCGCCTCGCTTCTGCATGACGGCAGCAACGAGATCTCGGTCCGGCTGTTCGTCTGGGGTCCGCTGAAGGGCTTTCTCGATACCGTCTATGTCGGGCCGGATGCGGCCCTCCGCCCGGCCTTCGAGACGCGCACGCTGCTGTTCGTCACGCTGCCCGTGGTGTTCTCGGCGTGGCAGTCGATCCTCGCCGTCATCCTCGCGATCATGTGGCTGATGCGGCGCCACGAGCCGGTCTATGGCGTGCTGGCGGTGGCGATGGTGCTCGGCGTGGTGCAAGCTTTCGTGCCGCCGCCGGTGCCGCCGGTCACCACGTCGCGGCTCGCCGCGGTGCTGCTGGCGTCGGCTCCGATCGAGAGCGCCCTGATCGTCGTATTTGCCCTGCTGTTCTTCGGTCGGAGCTGGCCGCGCTACGGCACGCTGCTGTTCCTGCCGGGTGTCGTGGTGTTCGTGGCGGGACTGCTGGGCGGCCCGCCGCTGCCACGCATTCTTTTTCTGGTCCTTGGAATTCCCATGGTCGGCATCTGCCTGCTGGTGATGGCCGGGATCACGGCGGCGCAGGTGGTGCGGCGGCTGGATGCAGCAAGCTTCACGCTCGGCTGCGCCGTGACCATCGTGCTGATCTGCTGGATCCACGACATGCTCTCGGTTTTCGAGATCATGTCCAACGAACGCATCTTCGTGTCGCGGCTGTCCTATTCGGCGATGCTGGTCGCGATCGGCGCCGGGCTGACCTGGCGCTTCGCCCGCGCACTGAACCAGGTCGACGGCTTTGCAAGCCAGCTCGTGACGCGCGTACGCGAGGCCGAGGAGCGGCTAAAGGCGAGCTTTGCCCGCGAGGAGGAGCGCGCGCGGGCCGCCGCGCTCGCCAACGAGCGTACGCGGCTGATGCGTGACCTGCATGACGGCCTCGGCGGCCAGCTCGTCAGCATCGTCGCGCTCTCCGAGCGTGGCCACGAAGGCGCGACCATCACGGACGCCGCCCGCGCGGCGCTGAAGGATCTCCGTCTCGTCATCGATTCCATGGACGATATCGGCGGTGACCTCATGCTCGCACTCGGGTCCTGGCGCGAGCGCGCGGCGATGCAATTGCGGCCGCACGACATCGCGCTCGACTGGCGCGTGGCGACGCCGCAGGGGCTACCGCTGCATCCGGAGCTGCGGCCCTGGCATGTGATCCAGATCGTGCGCATCCTCGACGAGGCCGTGACCAATGCCGTCAAGCACGCGCAGGCCCGCAACGTCGCGGTCACCATCGAGACGCTCGATGGAGGCGAGGGGCCGTATGGCGTGATCAGCATTGCGGACGACGGCAAGGGATTTGCGCTCGCCGGCGAGGGCACGAGCCAGACCGCGCGTGGCCTGCGCAACATGAGAAGCCGCGCCGCGCGCTGCGGGGTTACGTTCGAGCTGAACTCGGATTCCTCGGGCACGCGCGTGCGGCTGCAATTGCCGCAGGTCTTTCCCGACAGCGACGCGGCCGCGGGCTGAAAAGCCCCCTCCCCGAACGTGTGGGACGCGCGGAGAGAGGGAACGGGCCGGATTATTCTCATGCGGAGGACGGGGGGTTCGTCCGCAGGATTCCTTCGCCCGAAGCGATGCAATCGACTCAATCAAACGAAATCGTCAGCGCACGCCGACACGGTTGACCGGACCGCCGCGATTCATCGGCGTACCGGCCCGCACGCCAACACCGGGCGCCCCGACGCCGGGCGTCGCCACCGCCACAGCGGCGGCCGGCGCAACCACCACTGCCCCGGTCGGCCGCACCACGCAGCCCCTGGGCACGCCGACCGTCTTGCAATAGACCACCGCCTGTGCCGGGCTCGTGCCCAGCGACACCATCGCCGCACCCGCCAGCACCATGATCGTCAGCCCGGCGCTCAGCGCTCCCGCTTTTTTCGACATCTTGCTCTCCTGCTTCCCGTTCGGCGTCCCGGTGCAATCACCGGGTTTCGCAGCCGACGTGCAGCCTGAATGGCAAAAGACGGCGCGCGGATACATGCCATGAAGATGGGGGTGCAGCGGCGAGAAGCGCGAACCGATGCCATGAACATGGCATGGACCGGCACCAGGCCTCGCGAGATGGTCCGGCCCGCCTGATCCCAACCGGGATCACCGACAATCCCAGAGAGGTGCTTTATGAAGATTTCGGTTCTTGCCGCGCTGCTGCTCGCCGCCACCGCCCTGCCCGCCGCAGCGCAATCCGGTCCGACGCCGCAGGAACAGATGGCCTGTCGCAGCGACGCCGGCAAATTCTGCGCCGAACACATCGGCAAGCCGCCGCAGATGAACGCCTGCCTGCGCGACAACAAGTCAAAACTCTCGGACGCCTGCCGCAAGGTCGTGGAGTCGCACGGGGGCTGATCCAGCTGTCATTCCGGGGCGCGCCAACGGCGCGAGCCCGGAATGACGGGATCCGCTCCAAAGCACAAATCTTGCAAGCGCTCCGCAGCACAAGTTTCTGCGCGGAGTGCTCTTCAATGTACGACACGATCATCGTGGGCGCCGGCTCGGCCGGCTGTGTGCTGGCCAACCGGCTGTCGGCCGATCTGCACCGCAAGGTGCTGGTGCTGGAGGCGGGCCGGGCCGCACCGCTTGCTTCCGACATTCCGTCGGATTGGCCGACGATGTTCAACACGGCGGTCGACTGGGGCTACTACACCGAGCCGCAAGCCGGCTGCCGCGGCCGGCGGATCTTCTGGCCGCGCGGCAAGATGATCGGCGGCTCCGGCGCGATCAATGCGATGATCTATATCCGCGGACTGCCCTCCGATTACGACGGCTGGGAGAAGGCGGGATGCGCCGGCTGGGCTTGGTGCGACGTGCTGCCGAAATTCATCGCATTCGAAAACAATGCGCGCTTCACCGACGATCCCTTGCACGGCACCAGCGGCCCGCTGCACGTCGCCGACGTACCCCATATCGACCCGAATGAGCTTAAATGGCTGGAGGCGGCGCAGGCTGCCGGGCTGCCGCACAATCCCGATTTCAACGGCGCCACCCAGGAGGGCGCGGGCTTCTTCCAGTTCGTCATCAAGGACGGCGAGCGTTTCGGCACCGGCAAGGCTTATTTGCGCCCGGCGCTGACGCGCGCCAATCTCACGCTGAAGACTGGCGTGCGCGTCACCCGCATCATCATCGAGCGCGGCCGCGCGATCGGCGTCGAATATCTCGAGAACGGGCAGCCGAAGAGCGCCTTCGCCACGAGCGAGGTGGTGCTTGCCTCCGGCGCCATCGGCTCGGCGCAGCAGCTCTTGCTTTCCGGCGTCGGGCCGGCCGACGAATTGAACGCGATCGGCGTCAATGTCGCGCACGATCTGCCCGGCGTCGGCAAAAATCTGCAGGACCACATCAACATCCCCATCACCTTCTATACGAAGGAAAAGATCGGCGTCGGCGCCTGGACCGAGGAGAGTCTCGCCGCAAGCCTTGCCGAGTGGGAGACCAGCCGCAGCGGTCCGCGCACCTCGCCCTGGGTCACGGCCGGCGCGCATGTGAGGAGCCGCCCCGGCGTTGAGCCGGACCTCCAGCTCTATGGCGCAATCAGCCCGCACCGCGACTATGCCCGCTTCCTGTCGTCGAAATCCGGCATCACGCTGCATGCGACCTTGCAGCGGCCGAACAGTCGCGGCCGGATCGCGCTGCGCTCGGCCGATCCGATCGAGCATCCCGCCATCGACCCCGGCTATTTCGCGTCGGATGCGAGCGGCAGCGACATCGCGACCATGATCGAGGGCGTGCGCATCAACCGCCGCATCGCCGCGCAATCGCCTCTGAAGGAGTTGATCGAGGGCGAGATCACGCCGAGCGCGGAGGCGGTGAGTGATGCCGAGATCGCCGACTACATACGCGGCCATTGCACCACGCTCTACCACGCGGCCTCGACCTGCCGGATGGGCACGGGCGATCTGGCCGTCGTCGATCCGCAACGCTTGCAGGTACGCGGCATCGACGGCTTGCATGTCGCCGACGCTTCAGTGATCCCGATCATGATTTCCGGCAACATCCAGACGCCGACGATCCTCATCGCCGAATCCGCGGCGACCGCGATCCTGGGCTAGGCGCTAGTCGTCGTCCGGGCCGAACAGCCTGATTTGCGGAAAGCCGCCACGCGGACGGCCTGCATAATTGCGCGTCTCGGAATCTTCGCGCACGTTCCGCGCAACGTCGTCCCAATCGGTCCGATCACGCATGTCACGCGGATCACGGGAATCGTAGCGATGACGCTCGGCCCACCGCTCACGACGATCCATCCGGCGCCGTTCGGGCGCTGCACGCTTCACGTCGGAATCCCTCGCCTTGGCATAAGCATTGTCGGGTGACGGCGACGGCTCTGTCGAAGCCTGCTGCTCGATGGGTTTTGCTTGTTGTGGTGGCGATGGGGGGGCGGGCTTCGGCGGCTCGACAGCGGCGGCCTGCGAGGGCGGTGGCGTTGGCGGTTCAGCGTTCGCTTGGGTGGCCTGTGCATCGGCCTTTGCCTCAGGCCTGGCTTCGCCCTGCGCCTGCGCGGGGGCCGCGACGACCATGCCGAAGGCTTGCGAGCCGGTGAGATATTGCACGCGCTCCGAGGGCGCATTGGTCTGGGCCGGCGCGGTGGCGGCTTCAGCGCGCTGTGCCATCTTGCCGGTGTCCGGGCCCTGCTTGGGCGCAACCGGATTCATGATGTTGCCGGCAACGATGCCGCCGCCGAGACCGATCGCGATGGCTGCGACGATCGTTCCGGCGCCGACGAAATAGGCTGTCGAGGCGCGCATTGGTCCACTCCCTTTTCGGAGCGGGCAACGCTTGTCGATTGCCGGATGTTCCTGATGCGAGCGCAGTTCCCGGAGGAACTTGTGGGTCAGATCTGCTGCGCGACCTTTTCCAGCCCGATGAGGCGGGCGAGCTTGCGCACTTCTTCCTTCTGATCGTCACGCAGCTGGAACAACAGCGGCATCGCGGCCGACTTCAGCTGCTGCACCTCGTCGCAATTCGGATCGATCTGCGAGCCGGGCGGTGCGTTCGGATTTGACAGCTTGTTCGCCTGGAGCTTGCGGGCAACGTTGCGCAGCGCGCTCTCCACCGAGGGCCAGTAATATTCCTGCGACGACGACAGCTTCAGGCGATCCTTGATGCCTGAGATCTGAACGTCGGACAGCAGGGAATAGGATTTCTGGGGCTGCGGCTTGGCGACGATCTTCGGCTTGGCCGGGACTTCGACGGCGGGAGCTTGCGCCGCGACGGGCGCCTCATTCACGCTAGTCTTGGGCATCGGGAAATCGGCAGACGTCGCGGCGGCAAAGGCCTGACGCAGCGGCTCGGTCAGCACCGGCGCCTGCGAAAGGCTGTCGGCGGGCACCTGCACCGGATCGATCGCGGCCGAAGCCAGTGCCAGCGTCGGAACCAGGCGGTCGGCCTTGGCGGCGCGGTTGGTCGCGAGCGGCTTCGCTGGGGTGGCTTCGGAGATCATATCGGCACTGACGCTGGGCACGCTGTCACGGCCGAGAATAGCGGTGGTGGCGGCGCCGAGGACGAGGAAACAGGTCAACACGACGATGGTGATGGCTTTGGACAAACGTCTCTCCGCGCCCAACTTCAAGTCCACGTGATCACTGCCCGGAAACTGGGCGGTAAATAAGGCTTAACCGTGCCATCGCGGCGGCAATCGCGCGGACTGCAGCGACAGCGCCGAAAACTCCAGCAAAATCAGGCGGCTACCGCCAGATCGTAGGCGTCCTGGATATCGGCGACGATCTCCGAGGCCTCCCAGACCGCGCGCGTCTCGACCGACTGCAGCGTCACCGTCCAGTTGCCGCCCCGGCGGGTGCGCGGGACGCTGACGATGTCGAAGCGCACGTTGCGGCACAGCGGATGGCGGGCGAGCGCGTGGGCCACGCGCACGCGGATTTCGTCCAGCGACGCTGCCGTCTTGGCATTGAGAAAATCGAAGTCCATCGCCTGTCCCTCTCGGTCCGTGTCGGCGGCCGTGAGGGGGATTCTTGGCTGGGGTTGGTTAATCTGCCGTTAAGTGAGGGGTCGTGGAGCTATGCGGGATTAACCGTGCTGAGGGCGCAGAGCGCTCCCCTTGCGGTACTCGGCGGCCGTTCGGGCAACGAGATCCTCCACCCCGAGCACATCGGTCACACCCGATGTCGAATGCCCGCCGCTCCAGATATCGCGCCAGCGTTTTGGCCGCTTCTCGCGCGCGGCGACGTCGATATCCCCAGCGATGTCGATCGCCCCGCGCGCCGGCAGATCGTCGGGATCGAGCCCCGCCGCGATGATCGACGGCTTCAGCATGCTGGTCTGAAGCCCCGTGAACGCGGTGGTCAGCAGGATGTCGTCGGCGCTGCTGTCGACCAGCATCCGCTTGTAGCGGTCATCCGCCATGCTCTCGTGCGTCGCAATGAACTTCGTGCCCATGTAGCCGAGATCGCAGCCGAGCACTTCGGCCGCATGCAGCGCGCGGCCATCGCTGATGCCGCCCGCGAGCACGATGATGCCGTCGTAGAACGCGCGCACCGCGCGGACGAAGGCGAATGGGTTGAGCCAGCCGGTCTGCCCGCCCGCACCCGCCGTGAGCAGCACGAGCCCATCGGCTCCTGCTTCCGCGGCACGCTCGGCGTGGCGGATCGAGGCGACGTCCGCCAGCACCAGCGCACCGGCATCATGCAGCGGCTTCAACACTGCCGCGGGCGAGCCGACCGAGGTGATGACGATTTCAGGCTTGTGCCGCAGCAGCACGGCGAGATCCTGCTCGAGCCGCGCATTGGAGCGGTGCACGATCAGGTTCGGACAGAGCGGCGCTGCCTTGCGGCCAGCCTGATCTTCGTGCCGCCGCAGCCGCGTTTCGATCTCCGCGAACCATTCGTCGAGCTGTCCCGTGCTCCGGCAATTCGCGGTGGGGAAACTGCCGATCACGCCGCTTCCGCATGCCGCGACCATGAGTTCGACGCCCGACACCAGAAACATTGGCGCAGCGATCAGCGGCAGCGCGAGACGATCACGGAAACGTTGCAGTCGATCTGTCGTCACACATGCCTCCCTCGATCGGGCTTTGTCGTTCCATCCCGCAGTCCCTGTGCTAGCGTCAGGGCAAACATTGGCACGCCAGAAGCCGGTGACAAAGCAACGAGGAAACATATGTCCGATCCGCTCCACGCATCGTCCCCGACTTGCGCGCAGACGCTACGGGCACTGTCGCGCTATCCCGGCCGCACGGCTTTCGCCTGGCCCGGGGGGATCGCTGAGCTATCAGGGCACCATCGACCTGATCGGACGTATCCAGGGCGTCTTCATGCGGCTGGGATTGCAGCCCGGCGCGCGCGTCGCCTTCCTCACCGCGAACCGCGCTGACACCTGGTGCGCCGGTGTCGCCGCGCAACTGTCGCGGCTCTGCGTCACCTGGCTGCATCCACTGGGATCGCAGGCAGACCAGCTCTTCCAGCTCGAGGATTCCGAAGCCGAAATGCTGGTGGTCGATGCCGCCGCCTTCCGCGATCGCGGCGGCGAACTCGCCGCAAAGGCACCGTGGCTCAAAGCAGTTTTCACCATGGGACCGGCCGACTATGGCGTCGATCTGTTGCAGGCCATCGAGATCGAAGGCCACGCCAGCCCGCTGTGCCTCGCCGGCCCTGACGATCTCTCCACGCTGAATTACACCGGCGGCACGACCGGCAAATCCAAAGGCGCGCTGCGCTATCATCGCGAAAATGCCGGAGCCCCTGCCGCGATCCTCGCCGACTTCGAGATTCCCGACGCCGCGCGCTTTCTCGCCGTCGCCCCGATCAGCCATGTCGCGGGCACGAAGGTGCTGCCGACCCTGATGCGCGGCGGCACCGTGCACATGCTGAAGGGCTTTGATCCGGAAGCCGTGCTGGCGACGATCGCGCGCGAGCGCATCAATTTCACGCTGTTCGTGCCGACCATGATCTACGTGCTGCTCGATCATCCCGCGCTCAGCAGGACCGATCTCTCCTCGCTCGAACTCGTGCTCTACGGGGCGTCGGCGATGTCGCCGAGCCGGCTGGTCGAGGGCATCGAACGCATCGGTCCGGTCTTTTCACAGCTCTACGGCCAGACCGAATGCTATCCGGTCTCGGTGCTGCGCAAGGCGGACCACGATCCCAAAACGCCGGAGCTGTTCCTGTCCTGCGGCTTCCCGATCGCGGCCTGCGAGGTCAAAATCCTCGACGACAACGACCAGGAGGTGAAGACGGGCGACGCCGGCGAGATCTGCGTGCGCGCGCCGCATGTGATGGCAGAATACTGGAAGCGGCCTGATATCACCGCCGAGACGTTGAAGAACGGCTGGGTCCACACCGGCGACATCGCGCGCAAGGACGAGCGCGGCTACATGTTCATCCTCGACCGCAAGAAGGACATGATCGTCACCGGCGGCTTCAACATCTTTCCGCGCGAGGTGGAGGATGTGCTGTCGCAGCATGCGGATGTTGCGATGGTCGCCGTCGTCGGCATCCCCGACGAGAAATGGGGCGAAGCCGTCACCGCCATCGTCGCGCCGCGCGAGGGCGCCAAGCCCAATCCGGACGAGCTGATCAACTTGGTGAGGACGCGAAAGGGCTCGGCACATGCGCCGAAGCAGATCCAGTTCGTCAAGCAGCTGCCGATGACCGGCGTCGGCAAGGTCGACAAGAAGGTGCTGCGCGCAGGCTTCTGGAGCGGGCGGGACCGGATGGTGGGGTGACTACCCCGGGATTTTACGGTGTCGTTGTGGCCCGGGCACCACAGCGCGCAACAGAGTGCGCTCCCGCGCCGGCCGACCGATTGCGGGCGAATCAGGGAATCAACTAGACCGCTGATGGGGCTGGGAAGCGGAGTAAGAAATGAGAGTCGCTTCCCTGGAAAGTGCAGTTGCTGCGGTCACGTTGATCACGGCCATTATCGTGGTGCTGTGGGAGATCAAGATCTTCTACGGAATATGAACTGGCAGGATGCCCTGGTCGAACACGACCTTGCATCCCTTCCGCGGCGGCGGAAGCCTGCCGTTCAATCGATCCAAGGCGCAATCACGGTGCTTGCCACCACACTCACCGCTTCTCGATCACCAGGCTCTGAACCGCGCGGCCGAAGTATCCTCGCCGATCGGCCAACCGTGACATCGCGAGGCCCGCACCGTCGGGGCCGATCCAGGATTCGCCGTCGAGCAGGATCCACTCGCCGACCGGCTGGCGCGCAAAGCTCACGGTGAGGTCGGCGTTGATGTAGGTCCAGGCACGGAAGTCCAGCGTCGAGGCGGTGCCGTTGGAGAAATCGGCGGCGACGAGCGCACGCATCGCCTGCGAGATCGGCTCGCCCTCGATCAGGGGATGGTCGACGCGAAACCAGATCGCACCGGCACCGGCCTGGCCGAAGCGGCCGCGCGCGGCGCGCATCGAGACGGTTCGCACGAACGGGCTGGTGGCGGCGTGACCGTCCTCGGCCAGCGAGTCCTCAGGCAAAGGCAGCGTGACCGGCAGCTCCTTGACGTCATCCGGCAGCGGCAGCACCTGCTGTTTGATCTTGAGCACGGTGGCGCCGACGACCTGCACGCCGTCGGCCAGCAGCTTGATTTCGCAGAGCTGGATCTTGCGGCCCTCCCGCAGGACCTCGCTCTCAATCGTGAGCGGCGCGACCGGCACGGGGCGCATCAGGTCGATGGTGACGCGCGCAATGTTCATCGGCACCGGCGTCGGAATGCGCTCGGCCGCCCACGTCACCAGCGAGGCCGGCGCCGAGCCGTGCTGCATGCGCCGGTCCCAGGGACCGGCCGCATCAGGGGTGGTGACGACGCTGTTGCCGTCGACGCGGTAGATGGCGGTCATTGCGAGAGCCATCACAACGGCGGATCGATCGCCTCGTCGTATTCCTTCTTGAAGCGCGCGATCATCTCGGCGGCGGGCACGATTCCCTCGACGCTGCCGATGCCCTGGCCGGAGCCCCAGATCTCCTTCCAGGCCTTCGGCTTGGCGCGCTCGCCGGAGGCGTCAGTGCCGAAATTCATCTTGGAGGGATCGGAGGTCGGCAGGTTTTCCGGATCCATGCCGGCGGCGAGGATCGAGGGCTTCAGATAATTGCCGTGCACGCCGGTGAAGAGGTTGGAGTAGACGATGTCGTCGGCCGTCGAGCCTGCGATCATCTCCTTGTACGTCTCAACCGCGTTGGCTTCCTTGGTCGCGATGAAGGCCGAGCCGATATAGGCGAAGTCGGCACCGAGGATGCGCGCAGCCCGGATCGCCTTGCCGTTGCCGATGGCTCCCGACAGCGCGATCGGACCGTCGAACCATTTTCGCGTCTCGGCGACGAACGCCAACGGCGAGATCGTGCCGGCATGACCGCCGGCGCCGGCCGCGACCAGGATCAGGCCGTCGGCGCCCTTCTCGATCGCCTTGTGGGCGAATTTCTGGTTGATCACGTCGTGGAAGACGATGCCGCCCCAGCCGTGCACCGCCTGGTTCAGCTCCTCGCGCGCACCGAGCGAGGAGATCACCATCGGCACCTTGTACTTGGCGCAAAGCTGCATGTCGTGGTCGAGCCGGTTGTTCGACTTGTGCACGATCTGGTTGACGGCAAACGGCGCCGACGGCTTGTCGGGATGGGCGCGATCATAGGCCGCGAGCTCTTCGGTGATCCGCGCCAGCCATTCGTCGAGCAGCTCCGGCGGCCGCGCGTTCAGCGACGGAAACGAGCCGACCACACCCGCCTTGCACTGCGCGATCACAAGATCGGGCACCGAGATGATGAAGAGCGGCGAACCGATCACGGGGATCGACAGGCGCCCTTTGAACAAGGCAGGCATGGACATTGCGGAACGATCCTCTAATGGCGGTCAAACTGAAGTTGGGAGCCATACCAACAAGGCAATCTTTCCACTGTCAAGTATTGCGTTTTGCCGCCGCAGCGGATGGCGTTACTGCAATTCCAAGCAGCGGAATTCCGAGGCGCTCCGTCATTGCGAGCGAAGCGAAGCAATCCAGGCTGTCTCCGCGGAAGGGTCCTGGATTGCTTCGTCGCAAGGGCTCCTCGCAATGACGAGGAGCAGTCACCCAATCAGATCCGGATTGATCAGCCGCTCGAACGAGAACATCTCGTCCCATTTCTCCTGCGTCAGCAGCTTGCGCTCGACCACTACGATCTGGTGCAGCGACTTGCCGCTCTTGTAGCCCTCGCGCGCGATTTCGGCGCATTGCTTGTAGCCGAGCAGCGGCTTCAGCACGGTGACGATGCCGAGCGAGTTCAGCACCATGTTGCGGGTGTGCTCATCGTTGGCGGTGATGCCGAGCACGCAGTTCTCGCGCAGACTGTTGACGGCGCGCTCCATGGTGCGGATCGAGAAGAACAGCGCGAACGAGATCACCGGCTCCATCACATTGAGCTGGAGCTGGCCGGCGCTTGCTGCCAGCGTCACCGTGGTGTCGAGGCCGATGACGAGGAAGCTGGTCTGGTTGACGACTTCAGGGATGACCGGATTGACCTTGCCGGGCATGATCGAGGAGCCCGGCTGCAATTGCGGCAAATTGATCTCGTTGAAGCCGGCCCGCGGGCCCGAGGCGAGCAAGCGGATGTCGTTGCAGATCTTGGTGAGCTTGCTCGCGGTGCGCTTCAGCACGCCCGAGAGTTGCACATAGGCGCCGGTATCCGAGGTTGCTTCAACGAGATCGCCGGCGAGGATGAAATCGACGCCGGTCAACGCGCTCAAGTGCCGGACCGCGAGCTTTGGATAGCCGACCGCCGCGGTGACCGACGTGCCGATCGCAGTGGCGCCGAGATTGATCTCGCGCAGCAGCGCGCGGGCCTCGGAGATGCGATCGACCTCCTCACCGATGGTGGTGCCCCATCCCCGGAATTCGGCGCCGAGCGACATCGGCACGGCATCCTGCAAATGGGTGCGGCCCATCTTCAGCACGCGCTCGAATTCGCGGCCCTTGGTGAAGAAGGCCTCCTGGAGCTGGCGCAGCGCCGTCATGTAGCTTTCGAGCCGCAGGATCAGCGCGAGACGAAAGGCCGTCGGATAGGTGTCATTGGTCGACTGCCCATAGTTGACGTGATCGTTGGGGCTGACGTGCTGGTAGTCGCCCTTGGCGAAGCCGAGCGATTCCAGCGCGAGATTGGCGATCACCTCGTTGGCGTTCATGTTGGTCGAAGTGCCAGCGCCGCCCTGGATGAAGTCGGTGACGAACTGATCCATCATGTCGCCGGCGATGACGCGGTCGCAGCCGAGGATGATGGCCTCCGCGACCTTGGTGTCGACCGCGCCGAGATCACGGTTGGCCATCGCTGCGGCCTTCTTCACGTAACCAAGCGCCTTCACGAAGTAAGGCTCCTGGTTCATGGGAATGCCGGTGATGTGGAAGTTCTCCTTCCCCCGGATGGTCTGGACGCCGTAATAGATGTCGTCGGCGATCTCACGCTGTCCGAGGAAGTCCTGCTCCGTGCGGCTCATGGGCGCTCCTTTGTTGCTCGCGCACAGGCCATCACGTCAGTTCTGGCACAGCGCGCTGGTCACGAAAGTATCGGTGCGGCAGTCGTCCGGTTTGCGTTGCCTGCCCGGAATCAAAACCTTGGCCGAGCATTTCTCGGCAGAGTCAGCGTTCAGGCTCTTGCCTTCCTTGTAGCCCTTGCTCTGGCAGAGCTGGTCGGCGGCCTGCTTGCAGTCGGGCGCACCGTTGGACGAGACCGGACAGGCCACCCGGCCCGAGGCCATGGTGGCGGGCTTGGCCAGCCGCGACAGGTCGTTCATGGTCTCGCTGGGACTTTTGATCGGCGGCAGGATCGAGGGCAGCTTATCGAACAGCTTGCCCATTTCGTTGATCAGCCCGGGATTGTCCTCACGCGCGGGCGCGGGCGTCGAGGGCGGCGGCGTAGCCTGCGGCCCCTGCTCCTGCAAGCCGAGCGTTGGCGGCGCGGATTGCGGCCATCCGGTCCCGCCAGCACCGAGCAGGAGCGAAATCGTCGCGAAAATCAGCGTCCCCAGCCGCATCGCCGGATTGCCGGATCGAACCATCATGACGGCAACCGTAGCCGAAGCCGGCGCGGCGGCAAAGCGCCGTGGCTTAAATGAGTTTGATGGCGACTACGAAGCCAAGCACCAGTACGGCAGCACCGACCGCCACCACGAGGCCGAGATGCTTCTCGATCCGGACGCGGATCCAGTCGCCGTAGCGGTTGAGCAGGATGGCCACGATGAAGAAACGTCCGCCGCGCGCAACGATCGAGCACAGGATGAACAGGACGAGGTTGTAGCCGGCGAAGCCCGAGGTGATGGTGACGAGCTTGTAGGGGATCGGCGTCAGGCCCTTGAGCAGGATGATCACCGCGCCCCACTCGGCGTAAGAGGCGCGGAAGGCATCAACCTTGTCGCCGAGGCCATAGGCCTGGATCAGCCAGTGACCAACCGAGTCGAACAGCAGCGCGCCGATGGCGTAGCCGAGCAGGCCGCCAATCACTGAGGTCGCGGTGCAGACCGCCGCATAGAGCCAGGCGCGCTGCGGGCGCGCCAGCGACATCGGGATCAGCATCACATCCGGCGGGACCGGAAAAAAGGAGCTTTCTGCGAAAGCCACGGCTCCCATGATCCAGAGCGCGTAGGGCTTGTGGGCGGCGTCGATGCACCAGTCGTAGATACGTTTCAGCATGGCGCCGCGATGAAGCACCATGGGACGGATTTGTCCATCGTGAGTTTTGTGACGTTCCGGTGGCACTTGAATTAGTGGCGCTTGCGCGCGACGCGGCCCTCGAGCGCGGCAATTGGCCGCCTGGCGGCAACGCGGGGTGACGCGACTTTAGGCAGCTTCATCGGCGATTTCGGCAACTTCTCGGCGATGCCGAGCATGTCTTCCCGCCGCGCCATCTCGCGCCAGACATCCTCGGGGCGCACGCCGGCCGAGGCCCAGAGCACGGTGAGATTGTAGAGCAGGTCGGCGCTTTCCCGGATCACGGCTTCGCTGTCGCCATTGACCGCGTCGATGACGACCTCAATGGCTTCTTCGGCCAGCTTCTTCGCCATTTTGGATGGCCCACGCTGAAACAGCCGGGCGGTGCGCGATGTTGCCGGATCAAGGTCTCTGGCCGCGAGCACAGCCAGATATAGCCGCTCAAGCGAATCACTCATGGTACTGAAACTACTCTAAACCAATGGCGAGCGCGTTAACGCGCGACAGTAAAGGCAAGAAACCGGCCGCCGCAGCAAGCGCGACGGCCGGTTATGGTCAAGACTTGCTCGCCAAAGCTAGTAGCAGTTCGTGTGGTAGCCCTGACCGCAGAGCTCAGACGGGGCCGTGCCACCGTAGCGCTGATACTGGTAGTTCGGGCCCGGGCCGTAATAGGGACCGTAGGCGGGGCCGCTGTAATAGGCAGGACCGCCGTAATAACCATAGCCCGGCCCCGGACCGTCATCATAGGCGTAGGCGTTGCGGGTCGCGGCGATCGCAAGACCGGTGCCGACAATACCCGCAAAGGCCGCGGCAGCCGCTGCGCCGCCACCGCCGCCATGCCAGTGGCGGCCGCCGGCGTAGGAGGCCGTCGGGGCGACCGCGGTCAGCGCCAGCACCGCTGCGGTGGCGAGAACGGTCTTGCGGCCGGCAAACTTCGAAAATCTGTCAAACATGTCCTGGACCCTCCTTGGGACCTCGATTGGTGCCTGACGACAGGCTCATGTCTTTCAAACACCCGCATCCCATGTTGGGTTCCCGAACCCCAACAGAAGCTGAACGGGGTTGCGTGATCATGCCGCAACCGCCGCTCATCCGCCGTTCATGTTGGCGCGCGCAGGCTCGCTGCCGGCCGGCGCTGCGAGCGTCACGAAACCACAACAATGCGGGACCGGCGCGACTGATGTCAGGACTCAAGACGATCGCCTTTCGTGGCCTGCTGGCCCTTGCAATCGCGCTTGCCGCGTTGACGTCGCGCGATGTCGCAGCGGCCGAGACCACCGCGCCCTCCGCTGCGATCCACTTCACCTTCGATCGTCCGATCGATGCGAGCATGGCCTCGTTCTTCCTTGCCGCAAAGGACGGCGCGTTCGGCGCCGAACGTCTCAACGTCTCTTTCAACAGTGCCGCCGGATCGCCGGAGGCGCTTGCGCGCGTCGCCAGGGGCGACAGCGAGCTTGCGCTCGTCGACATCAACGAGCTGATCCGGTTTCGCGACAAGGACGATGCGGCGCCGGTGAAGGCGGTGTTCGTGCTGTTCAACCGCGCGCCCTACGCGATTGTCGCGCGCAGGAGCCGCGGCATTCACTTGCTACCTGATCTCGACGGCAAGACCGTCGGCATCGCCGACAGCGATCTGTCGATGCGGCTGTGGCCGGCGCTGGCACAGCAGAACGGCATCAACGCCTCGCGCGTGAAATTCCACAAGATCAGCGCTGCGGTGCGCGAGCCGATCCTGTCCGCAGGGCAAGTCGATGCCGTCGCCGGCTTCAGCCACCTCTCCGCGGTGAACCTGCGCGACCGCGGCGTGCCCGGCGGCGATCTCGTCGTGCTGCGCTATGCCGATTACGGCTGCGAAGCCTATGGCTTTGCCGTGGTCGCCAACCCCGCTTTCGCCGCGGCCAAGCCGGACGCCGTGAAGGGCTTCGTCCGCGCGCTGATCGCCGGCATCAATGCGACAGTCAAAGAGCCGGCGCGGGCGGCAGACGAAGCCGCAAGCCGCATCGACGATGGCGACCGCGACCTCGAGCTGGAGCGCCTGCGCACCGTGCTCGTCGACAACATCCTGACCGACGAGGTCAAACGCAACGGCCTCGGCGGCATTGAGCCTGCGCGCCTGGCGCGCTCGATCGACCAGATCGCTCAGGACTTCAAATTCCGCAAGAAGCCGGCTGTGGGTGATATCTTCGACAGCGGGTTCCTGCCGCCGGTCGAAAGCCGGCTGATCAACTGAGCAAAACCGAAAGCTTCCGCTGTATCTCGCGGGCAATCCCTGCTTAGAATATGGGCTCACTTGTTGACCTATGAGCCTGAGTTCGTCGCCCGCATGCCCATCCTCCGCCTCTACACCCGCGTTCTCGAGCTGCTCGGCAAGGAGGCGCGGCTCGGCTGGCTGCTCGCTGTCGCCAATTTGCTGCTGGCGGCCTCGCAGTTCGCGGAACCCGTGCTGTTCGGCCGGATCGTCGACGTGCTCTCCGGCAAGACGGTGGCCGGATCGAGTTCGGCCTGGCCGTTCCTGATAGCCTGGGTGGCGTTCGGACTATTCACGATCGGCTGTAGCGCCATCGTGGCTTTGCAGGCCGACCGGCTCTCCCACCGCCAGCGCCAGGCGGTGCTGACCGACTATTTCGAACACATTTTGCAACTGCCGCTGACCTTCCACTCCGGCACCCATTCGGGCCGGCTGATGAAAGTGATGCTCAACGGCACCGACGCGTTGTGGCGGTTGTGGCTGGGGTTCTTCCGTGAGCATTTTGCGGCGATCCTCTCGGTCATCGTGCTGCTGCCGCTGTCGCTCTATCTGAACTGGCGGCTCGCGATCCTGCTGTTCGTGCTCTGCGTCGTCTTCACGGCGCTGACCACCTTCGTCGTGCGCAAGACTTTTGGCATGCAGATGGAGGTCGAGGAGCATTACAGCGAGCTCTCCGCACGCGCCTCCGACGCACTCGGCAACGTCGCGCTGGTGCAGAGTTTCGTCCGCGTCGAATCCGAGGTGAAGGGCCTGCGCTCCGTCGCCGACGATCTGCTGGCGGCGCAGATGCCGGTGCTGTCATGGTGGGCGCTCGTCACCGTCATCACGCGCGCCTCCACCACCATCACGGTGCTCGCGATCTTCTCGCTCGGCATCGCGCTGCACGACCAGGGGCTCACCTCCGTCGGCGAGATCGTGATGTTCGTGAGCTTCGCGACGATGCTGATCCAGAAGCTCGAGCAGGTCGTGAGCTTCATCAACAACGTGTTCATGGAAGCGCCGCGCCTGCGCGAATTCTTCAACGTGCTCGATGCCGTGCCCGCAGTGCACGACCGGCCCGACGCGATCGATGCGGGGCGGCTCTCCGGCCTCGTCGAGTTCAACGACGTCACCTTCTCCTATGACGGCAAGCGACCGGCGATCGAGGACCTCTCCTTCACCGCACTGCCCGGCCAGACCATCGCGCTGGTCGGCCCTACCGGCGCCGGCAAATCCACCGCGATCGCGCTCCTGCATCGCGCCTTCGACCCGCAATCCGGCTTCATCAGGATCGACGGCATGGACGTGCGCGGCGTGACGCTGACATCGCTGCGACGAAACATCGGCGTCGTGTTCCAGGAAGCACTGCTGTTCAACCGCTCGATCGAGGAGAATCTACGCGTCGGCAAGCCCGATGCGACCGAGGCCGAGATGCGCAAGGCCGCCGAGCGGGCGCAGGCGCTCGACTTCATCGAGCGCAGCGGCGGCTTCAGTACCAATGCCGGCGAGCGTGGCCGCATGCTGTCCGGCGGCGAGCGCCAACGGCTGTCGATTGCCCGCGCGCTGCTCAAGGATCCGCCGCTCCTGATCCTGGACGAAGCGACCAGCGCACTCGACGCGGTCACCGAGGCCAAGGTGAATGCCGCTCTCGATGAAGTGATGAAGGGCCGCACCACCTTCGTGATCGCCCACCGCCTCTCGACCATCCGCAATGCCACGCGGATCCTGGTGTTCGAGAATGGCCGCGTGATCGAAAGCGGAACTTTCGATGAACTCGTGGCCAAAGGCGGCCATTTTGCCGAGCTCGCCAAGGCCCAGTTCATGGTTCAGGAGACGACACGGGCCAGGGTGACGGCTGCCGAGACTGCGGCGACTGCGGTCAAGTCCCCGTAGCACCGTCGAAATTCGGCCTATTTCATTGCGGAATACCGAGCCGATGCCCCTATTCTCGACGCAAGAGCCGGTATAGGTTTGCGACGCCGCAAGCGGCGGCGCCGGATTTCAGAACCGAACATCAGATCACGAGAACCGACCGGAACTGGCGGATCTCCAAGGACCGGAATCGGATAGTGCACGCCCTTCGCCCGCTGCTTCGCAAATCGCTGTTCAACCTGTTCGCTGCGACAATCGCATGCGCCGCGCTGCTCGCGCCGCGCGCGGCGAGTGCCGAAGCGTTGCTCCTGATCGAAGCCGACAGCGGCAAGGTGTTGCAGGCGGAGAACGCGACCATCCCGTGGTACCCGGCGTCCGTCACCAAGATCATGACCGCCTATGTGACGCTGAAGGCGGTGAAGGATGGCAAGCTCACGCTCGACACGCTGATCACGGTGTCGCCGACCGCCGCCTCGCAATCGCCGTCGAAGATGGGGTTCCGTCCCGGAACTCAGCTCACCGTCGACAACGCGCTGAAGATGATGATGGTCAAGTCGGCGAACGACATGGCCGTGGTGCTTGCCGAGGGCGTCGGTGGCTCGATCGACGGCTTCTCCGCGATGATGAACGACACCGCGCAGCGGCTCGGCATGACGCAGACGAGCTACGTCAATCCGAACGGCCTGCCCGCTGACGGCCAGATCACGTCGGCGCGCGATCTCGGCATTCTCGCGCGGTCGTTCCTGCGCGACCTGCCGGAATACGAATATTTCGTGCACATTCCGGCAATCCGCTTCGGCAAGCGCGTCACCGGCAATTTCAACAAGCTGATCGGCCGCTATCCCGGCGCCGACGGTTTCAAGACCGGCTTCATCTGCGCCTCCGGCTACAATCTCGTCGCATCGGCGACGCGCAATGGCCGCAGGCTGATCGCCGTCGTGCTCGGCGCCAACTCCGGCACCGCGCGCGCGGTGAAGGCTGCGCAGCTGCTCGAGCGCGGCTTCGCCCAAGACAATCTCACCTGGCTCCGCCCTTCGCTCGGCACCGTCGACAAGCTGGTGCCGGTCGATGCCTCGCCGCCGAATTTGCGCGAGGACATGTGCGGCGGCCATCGCAAGCGGCCGGCCAGCGACGATGACGATGCGCTGATCGCCACCAATGGCGGCACGTCCGGATCGGCCTCCGCCACCGGTGGCGAAGCCCAGGTCACCTTCTTCACCGCCGGCCTGCAGCCGCCGCTGATGAAGGCCTCCGAGCTGATGGCCACGGCGCCTGCGGCGGCCGAACCCGTGCTGGTCTATACCGGCCCGACCCGCACCGGCACCGCCCTGATCGCGGCGGTCGCGGCCGACGCCGACCAGCAGGCGACGCCAAAGCCGCGTGGCAAGAAGTCGCGCGTTGCCAAGAAGCCTGACGCGGCCGACAAGCCGAAAGACGCAGGCAAGGACGCCAAGACGGCGGCGGCGAAGCCGGATGCGAAACCCGACGCCAAGACGGCAGCGAAGCCAGCCGGGACCAAGCATGCAGCGGCCAAGCCTGACGCGGCGGCGAAACCTGCTGCAACGGCCGATCAGCCTGCCAAGCCGGCCAAGCCCAAGGCCGCTACCACGCCTGCGACCAAGCCCGCCGCAACCAAGCCGGCCAACAACAGTTAACGGCTCCCTCGCGGCAAGACTTCGCACCCGCGCTTCGCACTTGCGGCAATGCGGTTTGCGACGATTCCAGTAGCCACTCTCCGACCTTTGCCCTAAGCCTCAACGACTTGCCACCCGTTCCGGCAGGCTCGATACTGGCCGCAATGAGGCAAGCCCGAGACACAACGGGCTCTGGTAAATGAGGGGAGTTTTCCATGGAGCGCATCTGGCTCAAGCAATATCCGCCCGGCGTGCCTGCCGATATCGAGCCGACCCAATACGCATCGCTGGTCGACCTCTTGGAGGAGAGCTTCTCCAAGTTCGCTGACCGCAAGGCGTTCATCTGCATGGACAAGTCGATCAGCTATCGCGACCTCGACCAGATGTCGTTGGCGCTTGCCTCCTACCTGCAAGGCCGCGGCCTGCAACGCGGCGCCCGCGTCGCGATCATGATGCCGAACGTGCTGCAATATCCGGTTGCAACCGCCGCCGTGCTGCGCGCCGGCTTTGCGGTGGTCAACGTCAACCCGCTCTACACCCCACGGGAGCTCGAGCATCAGCTTAAGGATTCCGGCGCTGAAGCCATCATCGTGCTGGAGAACTTTGCCCACACCGTCGAGCAGGTGATCGCGAAGACGCAAGTGAAGCATGTCATCGTCGGCAGCATGGGCGACCTGCTCGGCTTCAAGGGCGTGATCGTCAACCTCGTCGTCCGCCGCGTCAAGAAGATGGTGCCGGCCTGGTCGCTGCCAGGCGCAGTGTCCTTCAACGACGCGATATCGGCGGGCCGCAGCCTGACGTTCAACAAGCCGAAGCTCTCACCCGGCGACGTCGCCTTCCTGCAATATACCGGCGGCACCACCGGCGTCTCCAAGGGCGCCACGCTGCTTCACCGCAACATCGTCGCCAATGTGTTGCAGAACGACGCCTGGCTTCAGCCTGCGATGGCAGCACCTCCGCATATCGACCAGCTCATGATCGTCTGCGCGCTGCCGCTCTATCACATCTTCGCGCTGACGGCCTGCTACCTGCTCGCGGTACGCGCCGGCGGCTGCAATCTGTTGATCCCCAATCCGCGCGACATCGCGGGCTTCGTCAAGGAGCTTGCAAAATACCAGGTCAACAGCTTCCCGGCCGTCAACACGCTCTACAACGGGTTGATGCACCATCCTGACTTCAAGAAGCTCGACTTCTCCAAGCTGAAGATCTCGAACGGCGGCGGCATGGCCGTGCAGCGCCCTGTGGCCGATCAATGGAAGGCAATTACCGGCTGCTTCATCGCCGAGGGGTACGGCCTGTCGGAGACTTCGCCGACGCTGACCTGCAATCCGGCAACGGCAACCGAGTTCACGGGTACGATCGGTATCCCAGTGCCCTCGACCTGGATCTCGATCCGTGACGACGACGGCAACGAGTTGCCGCTCGGCCAGCCGGGCGAGATCTGCGCCAAGGGCCCGCAGGTGATGTCGGGCTATTGGAACAGGCCGGAAGAGACCGCGAAGGTGATGACCGCGGACGGCTATTTCCGAACCGGCGACATCGGCATCATGGACGAGACCGGCTATACCAAGATCGTCGACCGCAAGAAGGACATGATCCTGGTCTCCGGCTTCAACGTCTATCCGAACGAGATCGAGGAAGTGATCGCGAGCCATCCGGGCGTGCTCGAATGCGCCGTGATCGGCGTTCCCGACAGCGGGTCCGGCGAGGCGGTGAAGGCGTTCGTGGTGAAGAAGGACCCGAACCTCGCAGCGGATGACGTGGTCAAGTTCTGCCGCGAGCAGCTCACCGGCTACAAGGTGCCCAAGCAGATCGAATTCCGCACCGACCTGCCCAAGACCAATGTCGGCAAGATCCTGCGCCGCGAGCTGCGCGACGAGAAGAAGGCTCAGGCGGCGTAAGCTCGCCTTGATCCATGACTGAAATCGGCGACATCACACCGGCCGGCATTCTCGCCTTCTGGCGCGAGGCCGGCCGCGACCACTGGTACAAGCGCAACGACGCGTTCGACGCAGAGGTCCGACACCGCTTTCTCGCGCTGTGGCAAAAGGCTGTCGCCGGCGAGCTGGCGTCCTGGGAGGCCAGCGACGACGGCGCATTGGCGCTCGTCATCGTGCTCGACCAGTTTCCCCGCAACATGTTTCGCGGCACACGCGAAGCCTTTGCCAGCGATGCACTGGCGCGCGACGTCGCCCGCCGCGCCATCGCGCGGGGTGTCGACAAGAGGATCGACCCGATCCTGCTCGAATTCCTCTACATGCCCTTCATGCATTCCGAGCACCTGCCCGACCAGCTGCATTGCGTTGCCTTGTTTCAAAGCACCGACAATACGGAAAACCTGAAATACGCCCGGGAGCATGCCGACATCATCCAGCGGTTCGGCCGCTTCCCCCACCGCAACCGCCTGCTCGGCCGGGACAGCACCGCAGATGAGCAGGCCTTCCTCGACAGTGGCGGTTTTGCGGGCTGATGACATCACGGTGAAGGGTCCCCGCCCCCACCGCAACCCCTTCAGGCAATATTGTGCAGCGCCGCCACACGGTCTAAAAAGCGGGACCGATTTTCAGGGAGACTGACGATGGCGATCCAGACTGGCGACAAGCTGCCCGAGGCGAAATTCCGCGTGATGACGGCGGAAGGCCCGCAGGTGAAGACCACCGACGATATCTTCAAGGGCAAGAAGGTGGCGCTGTTCGCCGTGCCCGGCGCCTACACCGGCACCTGCCACAAGATGCATCTGCCGAGCATCTTCCTCAACGCCTATGCCATGAAGGACAAGGGCGTCGACACCATCGCGATCGTCTCCGTCAACGACGCCTTCGTCATGAACGCCTGGAAGCGCGACACCGACCAGCGCGACGAGGCGATCTTCCTCGCCGACGGCAATGCCGACTTCGCCAAGGCGATCGGCATGGAGTTGGACGCCTCCGGCAACGGTCTCGGTATCCGCTCCAAGCGCTATTCGATGCTGGTCGAGGACGGCGTGGTCAAGAAACTGAACCTCGAAGCGATGCCCGGCAAGGTCGAAGTTTCCGGCGGCGATACGCTGCTCGGACAGCTCTGAGCTTTAGGCGCGGTATCTTCCAAGCACGACGTCATGCCCGGGCTTGTCCCGGGCATCCACGTTCTTGAGCGGAAAGGCGTCGATGGCCGGGTCGAGACCGGCCCTGACGATAGCCGCGGCGGCAGTTCCGTAGGGTGGGCAAAGGCGCGTTAGCGCCGTGCCCACCATCTTTCCTCGATTGAAAAGAAACGGTGGGCACGCTTCGCTTTGCCCACCCTACGAAACCGGGCTGCGCCGATAGCGCGTCGCCTACTCCGCCACCCGCTGCTGCAACCTCGCCTTGACGATCCCGTCGCGCGCGAGCTGATCGGCGCGTTCGTTCTCGGGATGGCCGGCGTGGCCTTTCACCCAGTGCCAGCGGACCTCGTGCGCCTTCAGCGCGGCATCCAGGCGCTGCCATAGCTCGACATTCTTGACCGGCTTCTTGTCGGCGGTGCGCCAGCCGTTGCGCTTCCAGCCGTGGATCCAGCCGGTGATGCCTTGCCGGACATACTGGCTGTCGGTGTAGAGATCGACGGTGCACGGTTTCTTCAGCGCTTCGAGCGCGGAGATCGCCGCCGTCAACTCCATCTGGTTGTTGGTGGTGTGACGCTCGCCGCCGTTCAGCTCTTTTTCCTTGTCGCCGAACTTCAGGATCGCGCCCCAGCCGCCCGGCCCGGGATTTCCCGAGCACGCGCCGTCGGTATAGATCGTGACGACGGGAAGCTCGCTCACGCGACCAGCCCTGACGGCATCAGCCCGTAATCGCGCACGCTGGAAACGCTCTGGTGGAAGCGCAGCTTGCGGACATATTCCAGGGGGTCTTTCGGCTTCACCAGCGCGCCCTCGGGCACGTTGAGCCAGTCGACCAGCCGCGTCAGCAGGAAGCGGATCGCAGCACCACGCGCCAGCAGTGGCAGCGCGGCCTCTTCCGCCTCGCTCAGCTTGCGCACCCGGCCATAGGCATTGAGGAAGGCACGCGCCTTGGTGACGTTGAAGGAGTGGTCCGGCTCAAAACACCAGGCGTTCAGGCAGATCGCGACGTCATAGGCCAGCATGTCGTCGCAGGCGAAGGTGAAGTCGATGATCCCCGACAGCTTGTCGCCGAGGAAGAAGACGTTGTCGTTGAAGAGATCGGCGTGGATCACGCCTTCGGGCAGATTGCTCGGCCAAACGCCGCCCGAGAGATAGTCGAGCTCGGCTGCGAGGAATGCGCGCAAGCCCGGCTGCACCTCGTCGGCCCGTGCCGACGCAGCATCGAACAGCGGCCGCCAGCCCGCAACCGAAAGCGCGTTCGCACGCTTGATCGCAAAATTGGCGCCGGCCAGATGCATCCTGGCCAGTCCCTCGCCGACGCCGGCACAATGAGCCGCATTCGGCTTGCGCGGCCAGACGCCTTCGAGAAAGGTGATGATCGCGGCGGGGCGTTCCGACAGCTCGCGCAGCGCCTCGCCGTCACGTCCCCTCACCGGCAACGGGCAATTGATGCCGTGCTCGGCAAGATGCGTCATCAGCGCCAGGAAGAACGGCAAATCGTTCTTCGCCACGCGCTTCTCGTAGAGCGTGAGGATGAACGACCCTTTGCTGGTGTGCAGCAGGAAGTTGGTGTTCTCGACGCCCTCGGCGATCCCCTTGTAGGAGAGCAGTTCGCCGATATCGTATTGCTTCAGGAAATCCGCAAGCTCGTCGGCGGCAACGTCGGTGTAGACCGCCATAAAAGTCTACTCGGCGGCGGCTTCGGGGCGCACCTGGCGCGGCAGCGGGAAGAACTCGTTCTCTTCCGCGGCCGAGACCGTCTCGACATGCAGCGTGAAGCGCTCGGCGAAGGCGTCCATGATCTCTTCGACGATCACCTCCGGCGCCGAGGCGCCCGCAGTGATGCCCAGGCTGGTGATTTTTTCGAACCGCTTCCAGTCGATTTCGGCGGCACGCTGCGCCAGCACCGCGATCGGGCAGCCCTCGCGCTCGGCGACCTCGCGCAGACGCTGCGAGTTCGAGGAGTTCGGCGCGCCGACCACGATCAGGGCGTCGACCACCGGCGCCACTTTCTTCACCGCGAGCTGGCGGTTGGTGGTGGCGTAGCAGATGTCTTCCTTGTGCGGCCCGTTGATGTTCGGGAAGCGCTCCTTCAGAAGCGCCACGATCTCCGCGGTGTCGTCGATCGACAGCGTGGTCTGGGTCACGAAGGCGAGGTTGTTCGGATCCTTCGGCGCGATGGTCTTGGCGTCGTCGGCGGTCTCGATCAGGGTGACGGCGCCGACCGGCAACTGGCCGAGCGTGCCGACCACTTCGGGATGATGCGAATGGCCGATCAGGAAAATCTCGCGGCCGCGCTTGAAATGGATCGCGGCCTCGCGATGCACCTTGGTCACCAGCGGACAGGTCGCGTCCAGCGAAAACAGATTGCGGGACGTGGCGTCGGCCGGAACCGATTTCGGCACGCCATGGGCCGAGAACACCACCGGCGCGGTGGTGTTTTCCGGGATTTCGGCGAGCTCCTCGACGAAGATCGCGCCCTTCTTTTTCAACCCGTCGACGACATACTTGTTGTGCACAATCTCATGGCGAACATAGACGGGGGCACCGTATTTATCGAGCGCCCGCTCGACGGTGTCGATCGCGCGGACCACCCCGGCGCAGAAGCCACGGGGAGAACAAAGCACGATCTTGAGGTCTGGTTTGGCTGACATTGAGCGATCTCGGGACCGAATCACCCGTTTCGCCTTCTGGCGGGGGCGGTCGATGAATGGAAAGGGCTAAGGTACGAGCTTACAGGGACTTTAGAGGGAATTGGGCCCCCTTTCGGGCGCTGTCAAGGCACTATCTATAGCAGAACCATTGCGTGGCTACCCCCTCCCGGCTTATATAGCGCGAATTCCCTGTCATCGCTGATGACCACCGGCTTCGCCCCCAAAGGGTGGGCGAAGCACAAAGGAGATTTGCCATGAGCAACGCACCGCTGATGCCCAAGGCGACCGCCGTTTGGCTGCTCGACAACACCGCGCTGACCTTCGACCAGGTCGCCGATTTCACCAAGATGCATCCCCTCGAGGTGCGCGCGATCGCCGACGGCGACGCCGCCCAGGGTATCAAGGGCATGGACCCCCTCTCCAACGGCCAGCTGACCCGCGAAGAGATCGAGAAGGGTGAGAAGAACCCGGACTACCGGCTCCGTCTTCAGGAGAGCAAGGTGGTGCTGCCGCCCCAGCCCAAGCGCAAGGGCCCGCGCTACACCCCCGTCTCACGCCGCCACGAACGCCCGAGCGCCATCCTCTGGCTGCTGCGCAGCCATCCGGAGCTCAAGGACGCCCAGGTCATGCGTCTGGTCGGCACCACCAAGAGCACCATCGCCAGCGTTCGCGACCGCACCCACTGGAACACCTCCCAGCTGACCCCGATCGACCCTGTGACCCTGGGCCTCTGCTCGCAGATCGAGCTCGATTTCGAAGTGGCGCGCGCGGCCAAGGAAAAGCCGATCGACACAGCCTATGGCGGCGCCACCCTGCTGCCGGCCTCCGAGACCACCAAGAAGGACGAATTCGAGCCGGCCGAACGCTCGAGCGACGACCTCAACGTCGACGCCGTGTTCGCCAAGCTCAAGACGCTCGGCGGCAAGAAGCAGGACGAAGAGGAGGAGTAATCCTCTCGACGCTTGCCATCGAACGCAGTCAAAACGCGGCGGGCCAACCCGCCGCGTTTTTGTTTTTGCGCGGACCGCGATTGGCCACGCGGTTACCACGCACTGCATTCCCTCCAGCAGAAAGGGGATAGCGAAGGATTTGATGCCGATCAAATCAGGACGAGCGCGACACGATTTGGCCGCGGCGTTGCAGCTGTGTCACGAGAAGCGCGACACAGCGGCGCGGCAAGATAATGCCGCATCTCACATCAGGGCCGATCGGGATGGTTCAGCATGTACTCGCCGAGATCGCGTTGGCGGCGGTCGGAACGGGCGACCGCGGCATTGCGCTGGACGTCGCGATCCTTGCGGCAGGCCACGTATTCGGGCGAGCCCTGCGCATAACCGCGGCTCTGACACACCGCGTCGTCATCGTCGCCGCCCATCGCCACCGGCGTCTGGTAGCGCGCGGAGCAGGCGGAGAGAGCGATGGCGAGAGCTACGGCTGCAAGCAGGCGCGGCGCGGTGACAAGTGGCATACGAGGTCCCCTGTTGGCCGGCCTTGTTTAGCGCGGAATGAGGAGATTGTAAGTCCCTGGACGTCGTCCCCGTTAGCTGTCATTCCCCGCGAAGGCGGGGAATCCAGTACGCTGTGACCGTCGTTGGTCACGCAACTGCCGCCGCGGAGTACTGGATCACCCGCTTTCGCGGGTGATGACAGCGGAATGCTATGAGAGGGCGTCGCGCCTCGCTGAGATCACATCTCTCGTCTCACACCCGCCCCTTCAGGGCCTCCCCGATCTCGTCCAGCACCTTGGGGTCCTCGATCGTCGCCGGCATGGTCCAGGCCTCGCCGTCGGCGATCTTCTTGATGGTGCCGCGCAAGATCTTGCCGGAGCGCGTCTTGGGCAGGCGGCCGACGGTGATGGCGAGCTTGAAGGCGGCGACGGGGCCGAGCTTGTCGCGCACCAGCGCAACGATCTCCCTCTCGATCTCGGCGGGCGGCCGCTTCACGCCGGCCTTGAGCACCAGGAAGCCGCAGGGCACCTCGCCCTTGATCGCGTCCTTGACGCCGAGCACGGCGCATTCGGCGACGTCGGGATGCGAGGCGAGTATCTCCTCCATGCCGCCGGTGGACAATCGATGGCCGGCGACGTTGATGATGTCGTCGGTGCGGCCCATGACGAAGACATAGCCGTCCTCGTCCTTGTAGCCGGCGTCCGAGGTTTTGTAGTAGCCGGGGAATTCGGTGAGATAGGCTTCCTTGAAACGCGCATCCTGATTCCACAGCGTCGGCAGGCAACCCGGCGGCATCGGCAATTTTATCACGATCGAGCCCATGGTGTTCGCAGGCACCGACTTCGCTGCCTCATCCACCACGTCGACCTGGTAGCCCGGCATCGGCACCGTCGGCGAGCCGTGCTTTACCGGGAGCATGCCGAGCCCCACCGGATTTCCCGCGATGCACCAGCCGGTCTCGGTCTGCCACCAATGATCGATGACAGGCACCTTCAGCTGCTGCTCAGCCCATTCCACCGTCGGCGGATCGGCGCGTTCGCCCGCCAGGAACAGCGTGCGGAATTTCGACAAGTCGTATTGCCGGATGAACTTTCCTTCCGGATCCTCTTTCCGGATGGCACGGAACGCGGTCGGCGCTGTGAAGAACGCGACCGCCTTGTGCTCGCTGATCACACGCCAGAACGCGCCTGCATCGGGCGTGCCGATCGGCTTGCCCTCATACATGATCGAGGTCGCACCGTGCAGCAGCGGGCCGTAGATGATGTAGCTGTGGCCCACCACCCAGCCGATGTCGGAGCCGCACCACCAGACCTCGCCCGGCTTGAGGCCATAGAGGTTGAACATCGACCATTTCACCGCAACCAGATGCCCGCCATTGTCGCGCACCACGCCCTTGGGAATGCCGGTCGTGCCTGAGGTATAGAGGATATAAAGCGGATCGGTGGCGGCGATCGGCACGCAAGCAGCCTTCTTGCCGTCGTTCATCGCCTTGCGGCGCAGGCCCGCCCAATCATAGTCGCGGCCGGGCATGAGGTCGCAGATGAGCTGCGGACGTTGCAGCACGATGCAGGCCTTCGGCTTCACGCTCGCAAGCTTGATCGCTTCATCGAGCAACGGCTTGTAGTGCACGATCCGGCCGGGCTCGATGCCGCAGCTCGCAGACAGAATCAGCTTTGGCTGCGCATCGTCGATGCGGGTCGCGAGCTCCTTGGCGGCAAAGCCGCCGAACACCACCGAGTGCACCGCGCCGATGCGCGCGCAGGCGAGCATCGCGACCACCGCCTCCGGCACCATCGGCATATAGAGAATGACGCGGTCGCCCTTGGCGACGCCAAAGTCCTGCATGATGGCGGCAAGCGCCTGCACCTCGTTCAGGAGCTCGGCATAGGTGAACTTGGTGACGCTGTTCGTCAGCGGCGAATCATGAATCAGCGCGACCTGATTGGCGCGGCCGCGTTCGACATGACGATCCAGCGCGTTGTAGCAGGTGTTGACGACGCCGCCGGTGAACCAGCGGCCGTAGACGCCTTGCGAGCCATCGAAGATCTTTTTCGGCGGCTCGATCCAGTCGATCTCCCTGGCCGCCTCGGCCCAGAAGCCCTCGGGGTCCGCCAGCGAGCGCGCATGGACCTCGCGATAGAGACTCTTATCCCGGACGTTCATTCCCGCGCTCCCGTTCCCTGTATTGGCCTGGCCCTGAACTGACCGACGGGACGAGCGTCCCGCCATGACAGGGATCAAGGACCGGCCTTGTTTGACGGCTATTTTCCCGGGAACGGGCCGCGGTTCAAGCTGAAAAGAACGGTGCTCAGCTCTCCATCGCATTCAGCCGCTGCAAACGATCCTGCATGACCTTCCTCAGATCATAGCCGGGACGGCCGAAACTCGCGTTCCGCGTGGTGAGAAAATCGCGCTGGGTCTTGCGCAAATCCCCGGCCGACCGCTTGTTCACCACTTTCAGCACCCGCGCGTAAGTCTCGGCGATCTGGCGATCGAGCACGCCCAACTGCGGATCGGCGCAGATCGCCTTCTCGACCTCGCGCTTCGCCGTGGCGCAATCAAAGGACGGACCGTTGCCGGAATTCGCCGCCAGCGGACGCCGCGGCTCATCGCCGAATTTCGCGATCTCGGCGATCATGGTGCGGCGGCCCGCCGCCGCGTTATCGTTGCCGGGGTCGAGCTTCAGCGCCGTCTCGTAGTCGGCCAGCGCCTTCTTGCGCTGGCCCATCTTCTTGTAGAGCACGGCGCGGTTGTTGTAGGTCTGCGCGAAATTCGGGTCGAGCTTCAGCGCGGCTTCGTAGTCGCTCAGGGCCGCCCCGAGCTCGCCCTTGAGCTGGTAGGAATCGCCGCGGTTGGTGAAGAAGTTCGGCTTCGGCGCCAGCCGCAGCGCCTGGTCGTAGTCGGCGATCGCCTCGTCGTATTTGCCCATCGCGGCCAGCGACAGGCCGCGATTGTCGTAATATTCCGGGACCTTCGGATCGAGCCTGATCGCCTCGCCATCATCGGCGACGGACTTGTCGAGCTGGCCGAGCTTCTTGTAGGCGGCGCCGCGATTGGTGTAGCTGCGCGGCCGGTTCGGATCGAGCCGCAGCGCCTCGCTGAGATCGCGGATCGCCTTCTCGTTGTCGCCGCTGAGATAATAGGTCACGCCGCGGTCGGACCAGGCCTGCGCATAATCGCTCTTGAGCTTGATCGCCTGGTCGTAATCGGCCAGCGCCCGGTCGAGCCGACGCTGGTTGGTGTAGACGACGCCGCGTAGCTCGTAGGCTTCCGCATCCTGCGGATCGAGCTCGATCGCCTTGCTGAGATCGGCCGCCGCGCGGCTGAGATCGCCGCCGGCCTCGCGCAAGAGGTCGCCGCGCAGGCGCCATGCTTTTGCGTTCTTGCCGTCGAGCGCGATGGCGCGGTCGATATCGCGCAGCGCCTGCGTGAGACCGCCCGAGGTCCGCGCATTGGCGTCGGCGCGCACCAGCAGTGCGGCGGCGCGGTCGGAGGAGGAATTTGCGGCCTGATCGATGATGGCGCTGCATGCCGTGATCAGCTCAGCGGGACCGGCCTTGCTGGTGGGCACACAATCAACGGCAGCCGAGGCCGGCGCGGCGAGGACAAGGCTCATCGCCGCGCTGAGCAGAAGAACGCGCAGCGAGATTTTCGCGAAAAGGGATGGTCGCGCGGGGTGCATGCCGCACATTGCTTAGGGCTCCGTGACATCGGGTTCTCATGATTGTCGCGGCGGGGAAGGGATGGGTTCAATTCGCGGGCTTGTCCCGGCCATCCACGTCTTGCTAAGCGGCACCGAGAACGTGGATGCCCGGGACAAGGCCGGGCATGACGACTTCTCGCGAGGCGAAGAAAGCCCTCAATACCCGTCCACCCCGTTGATCCGCAGCAAGCGCTCCTGCATCGCCTTCTTCAGGTCATACCCCGGCCGACCAAACCCGGCATTGCGGCGAGCAATGAACTCATCCTGCTCGCGCCGGAGCGCCTTCGCTTCGGCCGCATTGCGCGCTTCCCGGGTCACGCGAGCATTCGACGCAAAAATCTCGCGGTCGAGATCGGCGAGTTCGCGATTTCCGCAGATCGCCTTCTCCACGGCACGGCCTGCGCTCCTGCAATTGAAGCTGGGCTTGCCGGCGACGGCCATCTGCGCGCCGATCCGTTCGAGCTCGCGCGCCATCACTTTGTGATTGGCCTTGGCCTTCTCGTGGTTCGGATCGATCTTCAGCGCCGCGCCGAAATCCTGCACCGCCTTGGGCTTGTCGCCCTTTTTCAGCCAGAGCTCGCCACGGGCGTTGAAAACATCCGCGAGCGTGGGATCGAGCAAAAGAGCACGGCTGTCGTCGGCGATCGCACGATCAACCTGGTCGTGCCGCGCATAAAGCGCGCCGCGCGCGATCAGCGCCTTGACCAGGTCCGCCTTCGCCGTTTTCTCATTGTCGATGACGGCGGCGCAGGCAGTGGCCGCCTTGTCCATGTCATCGGCCGTGCTGGCGGCGAGGCACGATGCGATATCGACCTGCGTGACGACAGCGGGCTCGCCGCCGGTCGCGGCATGGGCCGCACCAAGCGAAAGCGCTGAGAGCACCACGGCTCCCGATAATTGAACGAGTTTTTGAAAACGCATGCTGGTTGCAGTCGGAAACTCTTCTTCAGTCTTGCCTTGAGGCCGTACTATCCATCATACGGCCGGATTGGTGCTAGCTTGTGGCACAGCTCAAATCGGTTTCGGGGACACGCGTGTCAACATTCGAATGGATCATCGCGCTTCTGCTCGGCGCCGTTGCATTATCGGCGCTGGCGCGGCGGATCAAGGTCCCCTACCCGACCTTTCTCGCCATTGGCGGCGCGCTGATCGCTTTCGTGCCGTCGAGCCCGACCTGGGCGCTGGAGCCGGACCTGGCATTGGCGCTTTTTGTCGCACCGGTGCTGCTGGATGCCGCATTCGACACCTCGCTGCGTGATCTGCGCAACAACTGGGTTCCGGTCGCAACCCTGGTGGTGGCCGCGGTCGGCCTGACCACCGTGGGCGTGGCCTATGTCGCGCACCGGCTGATGCCCGATATGCCCTGGGCCGCCGCGATCGCGCTCGGCGCCATCGTGGCACCGCCGGATGCGGCGGCCGCGGTCGCGATCCTCAGCCAGGTCAAGCTGCCCTATCGCATGGTGAAGGTGCTGGAGGGCGAGAGCCTGCTCAACGATGCCAGTGCGCTCCTGATCTATCGTATCGCCGTCGGCGCGGTCGTCACAGAGCACCTGAGCTGGAGCCAGGTCGCACCGACCATGGCGCTGGCGCTGGCCGGCAGCGTCATCGCCGGCCTGGTTGCAGCCCGCCTCATCCCGCCGATCATGGAGCGCGTGACGGAAGCGCCGAGCGCGATCATCGTTCAGTTCGCCACCACCTTCATGATCTGGATCGCCGCCGAGCATCTCGGCCTCTCCGGTATCCTCACCATCGTGGTCTACGCCATCGCCATCGCGCGTACCGCGGGCGAACGCATGCCGGCGCGGCTGCGCGTGCCGTCCTATGCGGTCTGGGAGACGATGGTGTTCGTGCTCAACGTGCTCGCCTTCATGCTGATCGGCATGCAGATGCGGCCGATCTGGACGCGGCTCGATGCCGAGGTGCGCTGGGAGTATTGCGTGGCCGCGGCCTGGATCCTGCTCACGGTCGTCCTGGTGCGGCTGCTGTGGATCACATTCTATCGCACCACGCTACGCGTGCTGATCGCGCGCGGCATCTATCACCCGAAAGATCCGAAGGCCGTCGCCTCGCCGAAGGGCGGCCTGATCATCTCCTGGTGCGGCATGCGCGGCCTCGTCACGCTCGCAACCGCCTTCGCGCTGCCGGAGAACTTTCCCTATCGCGACTTCATCGTCTTCATCGCCTTTGCGGTGGTGCTGGGCTCGCTGGTCATCCAGGGCCTGACCCTGCGACCGCTGATCCTGGCCTTCGGTCTCAAGGACGACGACCCCGTCGGCATCGAGGTCGCGCGCGCCCGCGCGGTCGCCTATCGCGCGGCGCTCGATGCGATCGAGGACGATCCGTCGGAGGAGGCGGAGATCCTGCGGCTCGAATATCGCGCCCTCCTGATGCAGGCCGACGACGATCCCCACGGCGGCATCCCCAGTGGCGAGCTTCCCGCCGATCCCCTGCGCCGCCGCGCGATCGAAGCCGCGCGCAAATCGATCTTCCATCTCCGCGCCACCGAAGTCATCGGCGACGACGCCTTCCACCGCATCGAGGGCGAGTTGGATCTCGCGGAATTGAGCGCGGGGGGATGAGTTACGTGCGCTAGGTCACACAATGCTGTCCAGAGGGTGAACCGGATCGCCTCCTCACAGACTCACTCGTGATGACAACCTTGATCGACGACCGTCGTGTACGCGCGCGTGATGCGTCGCCTGCACGATATTTTTATCTCCACATGGCCCTGGCGTGCGCGGCCACCGCATTTCTCGGCTTCGTACCGACCTATTTTGTGCCGCTCGCCAACCGGACATTTTCCGCAAGCCCGGTGGTTCATTTTCACGGACTCTTGTTCTTCACCTGGACACTTTATTTCGTGCTCCAGACCTGGCTCGCGGCCTCGGGCCGCGTGGTCAACCACCGCGCGCTCGGCATCGCCGGCGTCTCGCTCGCGACCGCGATGACGATCTTCGGCTTCCTTGCCTCGGTGCATGTGATGCAGCATTCCGCCGCGCTCGGGCAAACCGATGCCGGCATCGCCTTCTCGATCGTGCCGATGAGCGGCATTGCGTTCTTTGCAGTCGTATTCGTGCTCGCGATCATGAACACGCGGAAGCCCGAGATTCACAAACGCCTGATGCTGCTCGCCGCGGTTTCGATCCTCGACGCCGCGATCGCGCGCTGGTTTCTGACCTTCCTCGCACCACCAGGGCCGCCCGGCCCGCCGCCGGTGCCGGTAACGATCGCACCAGCCGTGGTCGCCTCGCTCCTGCTCGTCGTCGCCATGGTGCGCGACTGGCGCACCGAAGGCCGCGTGCACCCGGTCTACATCACCGGCACGCTCGCGCTGCTGGCGGTGAAGGTCTTGAACTGGCCGATCAGCGAGACCGCGACGTGGCATTCGTTCGCCGGAGGGATTCTGGCGCTGGCGCAGTAGTTCACCGTCGTCCCGGACAAGCGCAGCGAAGCGGAGCGCCGATCCCGGGCCCATAACCACAGGGAGATGTGGTTACGGGGACTCGGAGTTACCTTATCAGCAAAACAACCTCTCCCTGTGGTTATGGGTCCCGGGTTCGCGCTGCGCGCGCCCCGGGACGACAGCGGAGATTGGCGTCAAGCCCCTGCCTTGCACGTGATCCCGCCATCCACCACCAGCTCGATCCCCGTCACATATCTCGACTCGTCCGACGCCAAAAACAGCGCGGCATTGGCGACGTCCCAGGCCTCGCCCATGTGCCCCATCGGCACCTGCGCATCACGCGCGCGCCACATCGCTTCGACGTCACCCTTGGCGTAGCTGTTCGCAAGGCCTGCGGAATGCTCCACCATCGGCGTCTTCATCAGGCCCGGCAGGATCGCGTTCACCCGCACATGGCTCTTCGCGAACTCGACCGCGGTGGAGCGCGTCAACTGGTTCATCGCCGCTTTGCTGGCGTTGTAGCTGACATAGGAAATCCCGACATGGCGGATCGAGGCGATCGAGGAGATGTTGATGATCGAGCCGCCGCCCTGCTTCACCATCACCGGAATGACGTGCTTCATGGCGAGATAGGCACTCTTGAGGTTGACGGTGAAGACGCGGTCCCAGCTCTCCTCGGCCACCTCGACCACGCTTCCCATCTCCGCGATGCCGACATTGTTGTCGAGCACGTCGATGCGGCCATAGGCATTGAGGCACGCCGCGACCATCGCCTCGATCTCGGCTGCTCGCGACACATCAGCGGTGAACGCCGTCGCCTTGCCGCCTTCGCCGGTGATGATCTTCGCGGTCTCCTCGGCGGCAGCTCCGTTGCGATCGACGCAAAACACCTGCGCGCCCTCGCGCGCGAAGGTCACCGCGGTGGCCTTGCCGTTGCCCCAGCCGGGTCCGATCGAGCCTGCGCCCACCACCATTGCAACCTTGCCCTTGAGCCGATCCATCGCGTGTCTCCCGTGTTGTTGTTCTTCTTGTAGCCCGGATGGAGCGCAGCGCAATCCGGGCGACTGTTCCGGATTACGCTTCGCTCCATCCGGGCTACGGATCTTTGCAGGCGCTCATTTTTGTAACGTTAGCACCAATGGGATGCCCGACAATCTCCGACAATGTCCCGCACTGCCCGTCATGACACAGCCGCCATTCGCCAGCCGCGCCCGAATTACCCAGCACCACCTCCGGCATCGGCGCACGCTGCGGCTGCCACTGAAACCAGCCGTCGACCAGCCGCGCCTCGGGCGGCGGCTCCATGCCGGGGCCGGTGCCCTTGACGCGGGCCTGCACCAGTTCGAGACCCGCGGGGGTGACGCGCCAGTCTTCCTGCCAGTCGACCTTGGCGATCGAATGCGTCCACACCAGCGTGAACGCGGACAGCGCCAGCGCCTTCACGCCGACCGCCGTTGCGAGACAGAGGCTCACACCGCCTCGACCGTTACAGACGGACGCTGCCGCCATTGCCACAGCAGAAGCGCGGCGGAGAGCACGAAGCCGGCGGTGTCGCTGAACGGGAAGTCGCCGAGCAGGCAGAGCGCCGCACCGAGCGCGACGACACGTTCGAGCAGCGTCAGCCGCGTGAACAGGAAGCCGATCGCGACCATGCCGAACAGGGCGATCGCCACCAGTGCCTTGAACGTCGCGAGCGCCACGGCGCCGTAGAAGCCGAGCTTGGCCGCCATGGGATCGCCGGCCTGCAGCATCAACGCCGGCGAATAGACGAAGATGAAGGGGATGACATAGCCGGCGAGCGCGATGCGCATCGCCTCCCAGCCGATCTTGTCCGGATTCTCCTTCGCGATCGGCGCCGCCGCAAGGGCCGCAAGCGCGACCGGCGGCGAGAGGTCGGCCATGATGCCGTAATAGAACGCGAACATGTGGCTCGCGATCAGCGGCACGCCGAGTTTTGCCAGCGCGGGTGCTGCCAGCGCGGCGGTGATGATGTAGGTCGGGATGGTCGGGATGCCCGTGCCGAGCAGGATCGACAGCAGCATGGTCATGATCAGCGCCAGGAACAGGCTCTTCTCGCCGAGCCCGATCACCCAGCCACCAAAAATGGTGCCGACGCCGGTCTGCGACATCATGCCGATGATGACGCCGACGATGGCGCAGGCCATGCCGACGGTGATCGCGGATTTGGCGCTCTCGGCCAGCGCATCGCGGCACTCACGCAAGGCCTTGAAGCCGCCACGGATGAACGCAGTGATCACGATCAGCCCGACGACGACACTCGCGACCGGAACGATCTGCAGACCGTCGCGCGACAGCGCGCCAACGACGAGCGCAAGGCCGATCCAGAAGATGGAGCGGATCAGCATCGAGGGCGCCCCGGCCGTGATGGCGGCGCCTAGGATCAACGTCACCGTCAACGCCAGGCCCATGCTGCCGGCATAGAGCGGCGTAAAACCTTCGAACAGCATGTAGACGAGGGCAGCCAGCGGCAGCACGAGATACCAGCGCGTCACCAGCGCCCGCCAGGCGCTCGGGATTTCCGAGCGCTTCATGCCGACGAGGCCGTGCTTGCCGGCTTCAAGGTGCACCATCCAGAACGCGGAAGCGAAATAGAGGATCGCGGGAATGGCCGCCGCCTTGACAATTTCCGAGTACTGGACGCCGAGCGTCTCCGCCATGATGAAGGCGACCGCGCCCATCACCGGCGGCATGATCTGGCCGCCCATCGAGGCCGTGGCCTCGACGCCCGCGGCAAACGCGCGGCGATAGCCGAACCTGATCATCAGCGGAATCGTGAACTGGCCGACGGTGACGACGTTGGCGACGCCCGAGCCGGAGATCGTGCCCATCATGCCCGAGGCAAACACCGCGACCTTGGCAGGTCCGCCGCGGGTGCGGCCGAACAGGCCCAGCGAAACGTCGGTGAAGAGCTGGATCATGCCGGCGCGCTCCAGGAACGAGCCGAACAGGATGAACAGGAAGATATAGGTCGCCGAGACGTAGATCGGCACGCCGTAAAAGCCTTCGGTGCCGAACGACAGATGCGTGACGATCTGGTCGAAGCCATAGCCGCGATGATTCAGCGGCGACGGCAGATACTGTCCGAAGAACCAGTAGAGCAGGCACGCCCCGCACATCAGCGGCAGCGCCGCACCCATCAGGCGCCGCGTGCCTTCGAAAATCAGCACCGCAAGCAGCGTGCCGACCGCAAGATCGACGTTGGTCGGATCGCCGTCGCGCGCGATCAGATCGGCATAGAATATCCACTGATAGAGCCCGCAGAAGAAACCGGCGGCGCCGATCACCCAGCCGAGCGCCCGGCCGGCATTGCTCTTCGCGGTGAAGTTGGCGATCAGGCCGAAGGTGAGCAGCACCAGGAAGCCGACATGCACGCCGCGCACCACTTGGCTCGGCAGATAGTTGAAGGCCGCGACATAGAGCTGGAAAGTGGCGAACGCGATGCCGATCCAGTAGGCCAGCGTGCCCCACCAGCCCGGACCAAAGCCTTCCGGGAAACCGTGCTCGAAATTGTCGAATTCAACCTTGATGGGCGCCGCGGCGCCCTCTGCCTTTTCCAGCATCTTAATCCGTCCCCAGCCGTCCATCGCTTATAGCATTGGCACGGTCCATCCGCGCCGTCATGCCCGGGCTTGTCCCGGGCATCCACGATCTTTCTCGCCCGCCCTCGAACGTGGATGGCCGGAACGTCTGCGCGAAGACGCGCTTCGCGCATTTGCCCCGGCCATGCCGTCCGATACCGAGAGCCGACCCTACTTGATCAGCCCTTTTTCCTTGTAATAGCGGATCGCACCGGGGTGCAGCGGAACCGGGCTGCCGGTGGCGGCGGTCTCAAGCTTGATCTCCTTGCCGGCCGCATGCGCATTCTGCAATTCCGGCAGCGACTCGAACACCAGCTTGGTCATCTGGTAGGCGAGATCATCCGACACCGCCGAACTCGTCACGAGATAGTTGACCACGGCCGCGGTCGGCACGTCCTTGTCCTGTCCGGTATAGGTGTTGGCCGGAATGGTCGCCGAGATGAAGGGCGGGCCGATCTTGTCGACGGTCTCCTTCGGCACCGACACCACCGTGATCGGGCTCGAGGTCGAGAGATCCTTCAGCGAGGCCACGCCAAGGCCGGCCGACTGAAGCGTCGCACCCAACTGGCGGTTCTTCATGAGGTCGACGGATTCGGCGAACGGCAGATATTCCACCTTGCCGAGATCCTTGTAGGTCATGCCGGCGGCGGCCAGGATCGCGCGGGAATTCAGCTCGGTGCCCGACTTCGGCGCGCCGACCGACAGGCTCTTGCCCTTGAGGTCGGCGAGCGTCTTGATGCCGGACTCAGCAGTCGCAACGATCTGGATGTAGTTCGGATAGATCGCGCCGATGGTCCTGAGCTTGTCGAGCTTGGTCTTGAAACCGGCTTCCTCATCGCCATCCCAAGCGGCTTTGAGCGAGTCGCCCAGCGTGAAGGCGATTTCGCCCCGGCCCTGCTGGAGCAGGATCAAATTCTCGACCGACGCCTTGGTGGCCTGCACCTGCGTCTTCACGTTCGGAATCTTGTCGCCGTAGATCTTCCCGATCGCGACCCCGAGCGGATAGTAGACGCCGGAGGTGCCCCCGGTCAGCACGTTGATGAAGGATTGCGCATGCGCGCAAGGTGCCGACGCCGCCAAGGCAAGAGCCGCGGCCGCGCCGAAAATCGTCCGTTTCATGGTTGTTTTTACTCCCCAAACCGGCCGGGAAATTGGCCGGATGAGGAGAGCGGGTCAACCCGTCCAATAGTCAAAACAGGACTGCGGTGAACGGCTGTCCCGGCTCGACTTTTGGGAACCGGGGGTGCGGCGAGGTGGCGCAGGCAAGCGCTGGCTTGTCGCCTTACTGGAACGTCATGTCCAGGCACTTGGAGATGTCGGAGCCGAGGCCGGACGAGATGGTGATGCAGCCGCGGATCTTCTGCGCGGCCATGTCGGCAGCCCAGATCGAGTAGCCGCCGGGGCCGAAGAACGAATTGGTGTTCGGCGGCTCGGTCTCGGTGGCGTCGAAATCATAATGCCCGTCGGTCTCGAAGATGCGCGGCTTCTTGGTGCAGCCACCGTCAGTCTGGACGTTGATGACTTCCTTGTTGTCGCGGGTCAGCGCCAACGAGACCTGGCAGCGGAAATATTCCGAGGTCCTGGTGTTGAACAGGTAGGTGTAGGATTTGCAGGTCGCCGTGTTCAGCTTGCCCGGGGCAAGGCCGCGACTACACGAAATCCGCTGGTTGTGGCTGAGCTGGTAATCATCGGCCCAAGCAGCCGGCGCCAGCGCCGCGACCAACAGCGCGGCAGCCGAGCAGGCTTTAATGACATGGTTCATTCGAATCATCCCCACGAATATTTTTGTCGAATTGCGTTCTAGACTGAAAGCGGAACATAGTCGCGGGTGGGTGAAGGGAAAATCACAAACTACTGGGCAAGACGTGATGCGCTGCGGCGTTTTGCGAATTGACCCGGAAATATCGTTCGTGATTTGTTCAAACAGGGTGCCCGAATGGCGGGGAGGATGGATGATGGCATTTTCAACGAAGACATTTGCACTCGTAACGATGCTGGGCGCGTTCGCGGCACCTGCATTGGCGCAAACCGCGGCGACGCCGTGGGAGCTCAAGCCAGACACGGGCTATGCCTATGACAAGGAAGGCAAGACCTTTTCCTACAAGATGGGCACCAGCAATGCCGGCGAGCTCTTGAAGGGCGCCAAGAAGGTGCCGAAAGGCACGCTGTTCTTCATCGGCCATAATGGCCAGCTCTACATGCGCAGCGGCCCGTATCTCGAAGGCGACGGCAAGTTCAAGTTCGGGTCGGATCAGTAACGCCGGAGCCGGCGGGCAACAGCGCCGCCTCACACTCGCTGTCATCGTCCGCGAAGGCGGACGATCCAGTATTCCAGGGGCCGTTGTGATTGAATCGAGAGGCCGCGGCGTACTGGATGCCCCGGTCAAGCCGGGCCATGACAGCGGAGGATGTGGCGGGACAAAGGGTTAAAACGCCGCCGCCAATTCCCTCGCACCGGCATTGTTGCTGTTGCTGTCCATCCGCGTATCCGTCACCGCGAGCAGCTTCGCCACCGTGTTGTGGCGGATCGCGACCGGGTTGCGTTCGTAACCGCCGCGCTGGAAGAAGTTCGAGGTCGGCACCTGCTCGCGCATCGCCTGCGGCATCGTCACCATGTCGAGGCCAGTGCCGTCTCCTGTGAGGTTCATCATCTCGAGCTCGGCCGCGGTAAGCGGGCGGGTGTAACCCTTGGTGCGGGCGAACAGCACGGACGTCAGCAGCTTGTGGGTCTGCAACATCGGGCCGATATCGACGTCAAGCACCATCGCATGCATGGCCCAGCCCTGCGCGGTATTGCCGATCTTCTCGTGCTCCGACCAGGTGTCGGGCACCGACTTCGCCTGTGCCACCATCTTTTTCAAAACAGTGAGCTTGTGCTCGAGCGCCTGCCGCGCCGGCCCTGAGGTCTTCGCCACCTTCTCGGAGAGCGCGCGGATGAATTCATGGCCCTGCTCGGCCAGCAGCTCGACGCTGTTGGTGGTCAGCAACTGGTTGTAGCCCATCGCGGTCGAGATCGCGCGCTTGCCGCCATGCTCGATGCCCGCCTGCACGTCGTAACTGCCGGTGCCGCCGGTCTCGAACGAATAGACCCGCACCGCTTGCTCGCGCGTCAGGCCGGATGCGAGCGCGTAGCGCGCATAGGCCCGCTTGAACTCGACCTCGCTGGACGGGCGCTGCGGCGTGAACTGATAGAGATCCTGCGCCGCGCGCAGGAGATCGGCGACCACCGGGATGGGCTTTCGCTCGGGGCGATCCGGGGTCTGCTCCGGTTCCGGATTCACCGGCCGCTTCGGTCCGTTATAGAGCGGCGGATGCTCCAGCACGTAGTCGTCGAGCGTGACCTGCTGCCCGCTACGCCGCTTGGCATTGCGACCTTTCCGCTTCTCGGAGATCTGGCTCCAATAGGCGCCGGCTTCCTCATCGAAGGCGCCGCGGATCCGCTGATACTCTGCGAGCTTGCGGCGATATTCGAGCACGGCCGGCGAGGCCCCGCCTTGCGCAAAAAACTGCGATAGCAGCTGGGCTTTGGCATCGCGGACGGCGGGAGGCAGCGCATCGGCCTCGCCGCCATGCGCGACAGGCGCAAGCAGGATGAGCGCAAGTGGAACCAGCGCAAGTGGTTTTCGAATCGAATGATGCATGCTGCCCTCTTAGCAGGCATCCGGTAACCGTCACGTTAACGTGCCGTTTACCATCGTCACTTCCAGGCGAACACCGGCTGTTCCAGGTCGGTGACGCGGGTGTGCCGCCCCGCCAGCACCTCGCGGAACTGATAGATCAGGGCCGCCGTCGGCGCGTGGATCAGGCTCATCTGGTGATGGAAGCGGATCACGCGGCGGGTGCTTTCGGCGATCGCGGTGAAGTCGAAGGCGTCGTCCTGCTCGATCGTCGCGAGCGCGATGCGATGGACGGAGGCGACCTCATCCGGGTTCGGCACGATCGCTGCGCTATCGGCGGCCCAGACCACGACCGGCGTGATCAGATAGCCGGAGCGGGTCGGATAGTCATCGAGCAGGCCAAGCACCGCGTCGACCGAAAGCTTGAGCGCGAGCTCCTCGTCGAGCTCGCGCAGCGCCGCAGCGACAGGCGTCTCGCCGGCATCACAGCGTCCACCCGGCAACGCCCACTGCCCGCGATGGGCACGCAGGTGTGAAGCACGCTTGGTGAGCAGAAACGCAGTGTCGTCACCGTCACTGGATGCGGTCAGCGCCAGCACCACCGCGGCGCGCTTCAGCGCCGGCGGCTCGGCGTCGTCAGGCAGCCGCGCGAACGACGCGCAGGCCTCTGCGATATTCCGTCTGGTGGCATCGTCGAAAGTTCTCATGATGCTTGACTACACCAGGACCGCATCTGATGAAACGAGGAGAGACAGTGTTGCAAGGATGGACGGAGAGATGATCGACAAGACCGCCGCAAAGCTCAAATCCGACGGCTGGACGATCGTCGACACCAGCGGCTTCATCCATCTGATCGGCCCGCTCTGGGAACGCAAAGTCGATGGCCACTTCGAATTTGCACTGGCCACCGAGGACAAGCACCACAATCGCCGCGGTATGGTCCAGGGCGGCGTGATGATGACCTTCGCCGACCGCACCTGCGGCATGACCGCCCGCTACGAGACCGGCAAGCAATTCATGGCGACGGTGCAGCTCGACACCCATTTCGTCGAAGCAGGCCAAATCGGCGACATCCTGATCTCCCGCCCCCGCGTGGTGCGCTCGACCCGCAGCCTGATCTTCATGAGCACGGAGGTGCTGGTGGAAGACCGCTGCGTGGTGATGGCGAATGGCGTGTTCAAGATTTTGAAGGGGCCGGAGTAGGCGCGAAGTCAGGCTGCCACTGCGGCCAACGACACCCACCGCTGTCATTCCCCGCGAAGGCGGGGAATCCAGTACGCCGCGGCTTCTCGGCTCTATCACTGCTGCCTCTGGAATACTGGATCGTCCGCCTTCGCGTACGATGACAGCGGAGGACGCATCTCTGGATTGCTTCGCTGCGCTCGCAATGACGGAACTGGGCGGCTATGCTGCCTCCGCAAAAAGCAGCAAGGACATCGCCCATGCAATATCGCCAGCTCGGCCGCACCGGCCTGAAAGTTTCGCCGATCTGTCTGGGCACCATGATGTTCGGCGGGCCGACCGATGAGGCCGCATCGAAGCGGATCATCGACAAGGCGCACGGGGCAGGAATCAACTTCATCGACACGGCGGATGCCTACTCGAAAGGCGCATCCGAAGAGGTCGTGGGACGCGCGATCGGCAACAACCGCAACGCCTGGGTGCTCGCCACAAAACTCGCCAACCCCATGGGCGATGATCCCAATCGTGTCGGCCTGTCGCGCCGCTGGGTGTTGCAGGCGGCGGACGAGAGCCTGGCACGGCTCGGCACCGACCACATCGACATCTATTATCTGCACAAGGAAGACCACGCGACGCCGCTGGAAGAGACCGTGCGCGCGATGGGCGATCTGATCCGCGCCGGCAAGGTGCGCTATTTCGGCGTCTCGAACTATCGCGCCTGGCGCGTCGCGGAGATCTGCAACATCTGCGACCGGCTCGGCATCGACCGCCCAGCGGTGAGCCAGCCTTATTACAACGCGATGAACCGCATGCCCGAGGTCGAGCATTTTCCGGCCTGCTCCTATTACGGCCTCGGCATCGTGCCCTACAGCCCGCTGGCGCGCGGCGTGCTCACCGGCAAGTACAAGCCTGACGCCGCGCCTGACAAGGAGACACGCGCGGGACGCAACGACACCCGCATGATGCAGACGGAATGGCGGCCGGAATCGCTTCAGCTCGCGCAGGAGATCAAGAGCCACGCCGAGAAGAAGGGCATCACCGCCGGCCAGTTCGCGGTCAGCTGGGTGTTGAACTCGGCTTTCGTCTCGTCGATCGTCGCAGGTCCCCGCACCGAGGAGCAATGGGACGGCTACATCAGCGCGCTCGACTATCGTTTCACCGGAGATGACGAAGCGCTGATCGACCGGCTGGTCGTGCCGGGCCATCCCTCGACGCCGGGCTACAACGACCCGGCCTACCCGATCGAGGGCCGTCGCGCGCGGACGGCTTAACAACGGGGGACGACGATGGCGCACGAAGACCGTTACGGCCTTCCACTCTCCACCTCCTCGCACGAGGCGGCATCCGCCTATCGCGAGGGCGTCGACCTCATGCTGGCGGGGTGGACCGGCACGGCGGAGGCGCTGGAGCGCGCGATTGCGGCCGATCCGGATTTCGCACTGGCCCACATCGCGCGCGCCCGCGTGCACGCCTTCTACCAGCAGGGCGATCTCGCACGGCAGAAGGCGGCACTCGCGCGTGAGTGCGCTGCCAAACGCGGCACGATGCGTGAGCGCTCGCATGTCGAGACACTCGCGCTCGCGATCGAGGGCCGGTTGCCCGAAGCGATCGCAGCGACGCTGAAGCATGTCGAGGCATGGCCGCGCGATGCATTGGTGCTATCGCTGCCGCTCGGCGCCTTCGGCCTGTTCGCCTTCTCCGGCATGGCCGATCACGACCGCGCGCGGCATGAGTTGTGCGAGCGCGTCGCGCAGCACTATGGCGAGGACTGGTGGTTCCTCACCATGTCCGGCTGGGCGATGACGGAGAACGGCGACGTCACCCGCGGCCGCGGCGTCACCGAGCGCGGTTTTGACCTACGCCGAGCGAATGCCCACGCCGCACATGCGATGCTGCACGCGATGTTCGAGGACGGCTCGATCGAGGCGGCCGACCGCCTCGTCGACGAATGGCTCCCCTCCTACGACCGCGCCGGAATTCTGCACGGCCATATCCGCTGGCATCAGGCGCTCGGCGCGCTCGAGCATGGCGATGCGGCACGTGCGCTCAGAATCTATGCCGACGTACTTCAGCCCTCGGCCACGCAGGCGCCGCCGCTCAACGTCGTCACCGACGGCGCCTCGCTGCTCTGGCGCCTGTCGGCCTACGGCCACGCCGTGCCGAAAACACTCTGGCTTGATGCCGACGCCACCGCACAAAAACTGTTTCCGAAGTCGGGCCTGCCGTTCGCCGACGTCCATATGGCACTGTTCGCTGCGGCCACGCAAAATCGCGAGGCGCTCGCCGCGCGCCTTGCCGTGATCGAGCAGCGGCTCGATGAAGGCAAGCTGCCGGCCGGTCCCGTGGTGCCCGCGATCTGCCGTGCGCTCGGGGCCTTTGCCGACGAGGACTATGCGGCTTGCGCGCAAGCGCTCGCGCCCGTGCTGGGCGAGGTCGTCCGCATCGGCGGCAGCCACGCCCAGCGCGAGCTGATCGAGGACACCTTCATCGTGGCGCTGATGCGGAGCGGCGACCTCCCCCGCGCCCGCAGCCTGCTCGATGCCCGCCTGCACCGCCGCCCGTCCTTGCGCGATACGCGCTGGCAGGCGGCGATGGCTTGAGGCAAGATAAGGAAAACAAGATCGGAGGACGCCCATGACCGAGATCGTTGCGCTGGAGGCGCTGGCTGCGCGCGTCACGTCGGGACAATCGCTGGCCATTCCCGTCGACGGCTCCGGCGTGGCGATGGCGGCGACTGCGGCGCTGTTAGAGGCCGGCATCCACGATCTCAAGTTGATCTGCGTTCCGATCTCCGGCCTGCAGGCCGATCTCCTGATCGGCGCCGGTGCCATCGCCGCGCTAGAGACCAGCGCGGTCTCGCTCGGCGAGGCCGGCGCCGCACCGCGCTTCACCGCCGGCGTCAAGAGCGGCGCGTTTGCATTGCGCGATTCCACCTGCCCCGCGATCTTCGCCGGCCTGCTCGCCGCGCAGAAGGGTGTGCCGTTCATGCCAATCGCCGGCATCATCGGCAGCGACCTGCTCGAGGTGCGGCCCGACTGGCAGGTGATCGACAGTCCCGTCGGCGAGGCCCGCAAGGTGGTCGTGGTGCCCGCGATCTGTCCCGATGTCGCGCTGTTTCATGCGCCCGAAGCCGACCGCGCCGGCAATGTCCGCATCGGCCGCCACCGCGAGCTCGCCAACCTCGCTTATGCCGCCAGGCGCACGCTGGTCACCGTCGAGCGCATCGTCGACCGCAATCTGCTGGAGACGGAAGATTCAGCCGCCGGCGTGCTGCCCTCGCTCTATGTCGAGGCCATCGCGGTCGCCGCGCGCGGCGCCTGGCCGCTGGCGCTGTGGGACGAATATCCGGCCGACGAGGCCGAGATCGCACGCTACGCGGCGATGGCGCGCAGCGAGGACGGCTTTCGCGCCTATCTCTCGACCTTCCTGTCGCATCGCAAGCAGGTGGCCTGATGTCGGCTGAGCGCGAACGGCGCGAGATCCTGATCGCTGCCATCGCCGATCTGCTCGACGGGATCAGTCACGTCGCGGTCGGTGCGTCATCGCCGATCCCCGCGGCCGGCGCGATGCTGCTGCGCGCGCGCAACCAACGCGACGGCAAGCCGCCGGTGCGCATCTCGATCCTGGGATCGCAGGCGCATAATTTCTTCACCAATGGCGGCATCGAGCTGTTCGACTGCGCGGCGCAAGGCCGCGTCGACGCCTTCTTCCTCGGCGGCGGCCAGATCGACAGCCAGGGCAACATCAATCTGGTCGGCACCGGCGACTATCCGAAGACCGACGTGCGCTGGCCCGGCTCGTTCGGCTCGGCCTATCTCTATCACCTCATTCCGCGCGTGATCCTGTTTCGCGAGGAGCACACCCCGCGCGTGTTGGTGCCGAAGGTCGATTTCGTCAGCGCGCGGGCGATCACGCCGGAGGTCCGTCGCCGCGGCGGGCCATACGCGCTCCTGACCAACATGGCGCTGTTCGACTTCGACCGCGACGCGGGCGGGTTCGCGCTGCGCTCGGTGCACCCGCCCTTCACGCCGGCGGATATCAGGGAGAATACCGGCTTTATCTATGAAGAGCCGGCGGTCGTGCGGCAAACGCCGCGGCCCGATCCCGCGACCCTGGCGCTGCTACGCGGGACAATTCTCGACGAACTCGCCGAAACCTATCCGGCCTTTGCGCGGGCCATGAAGCAGGCGGCTTGACCCTTCGTCTCCGCCACGAAAAAAACATCGGCCTGACGGCAAGTGCCTGCCGGGACGGACGGGGCGATTTGAACGAATCGCCGGTGGGTGGCGCGGTGGTATTCCAGTCAGGTTTTGCAGCACAAACGGGATCGCAACCAATTTCGGGTTCGATGGTTGTTGGACGGGATTTGACCGTGGCCTCTGGCACGCGAGCCTGACGATGCGCCTTTGCAAACCGGTTCTGGCCGCAACCCTTGTCAGCTTGGCGAGTTCTTGGGCAGGTCCTTGGGCAAGTCCTTGTTTCGCCGAGTCTTCCGCGCCGATTCCCGTCAACAGTGCGCCGGCGCAGCCGAACGCCCTCATCGACCTGCTGGCGCTGATGTCCGGCCACTGCAAGACGCTGAAGGTCGCGGGCCGTACCTTCGCCTGCAAGACGGTCGCCTACGCCCATGGCGATAAGGGCCGGGTCAATTTCGCGGTCGCCGTCGACGATCCCGCCGACGAGAACCACGTCGTGTCGTTCTCCGGCGAGAACGGCAAGCGAGCCGACGACAATTCCTACGAGCTGCCGATCGACCGTATGCTGCTCAATTCCAAGAGCCGGCCCAAGGTCGACGGCCTGCCGGTGCCCGCGGAGCAGGCCTCAACCGGAGTCTGCCGCCAGACCGGCAATTTCGCCGCCAAAAAGGTGAACGACGTCACCTGCTCGGCGACCGACAGCGAAGGCCGCCGCTACGAGTTGCTGTTCGTCTCCGACGGCACGCCGGTCAGCGTGCGCCGCATCAGGCAATCGTCGCCGTCGATCCAGGACCCTTTCAAGTAGCTCGTCCTCGAATGTCGTCAGCGTGTATGATCGCGGCCGTGCTTCGGAGCGACCCATGATTCGCGACCGCCTGTTTCTGCTGCGCCCCGGTTTCCAGGACCCGGCCTATCCAGGGCAGCGCTTCTATTGCTGGCATTGCGCGCTGATCGAGGGCCTGCTCGCCTCGTTTCCGGCGCTCGCCGAAAAGTTCGATGTCGAGCGCATCGCCTGGCCGCGCCCGCGGCAGGACGTGATCGCGCTGGTCGGCGAGGAGAACCAGTGGCTGCCGCTGCTCGTATTGGCGGATGGCGCGACCTCGCCGCACCAGACCGGCAGCCACCACGGCCGCGCCTTCATCGCCGACAAGGACGCGATCCTCGCCGCGCTCTCCGAACGCCACGGGTTTCCCGGCCCGCATCCGTAGGGATTCTCGCAACCTGCGTAACCCACCCCTCGTGTCCCGGACGCGGTGCAGCGCGTAGCGCTGCTCCGCAGAGCCGGGACCCATGCAACGCAGACACGCATGGAAACATGGGCCCCGGCTCTGCAGCGCACCGTCGAAGAGACGCTGCGCTGCGTCCGGGGCACGAGAGACGTCGCGAAACGAGGGAAGATTGGCATTGCGCTTGCCCGATCGCCTCGCATAGTCGGCCCAACACGCCGTCTGAAAGGTTCGATCATGCCCCACCCCTTCCCCGCCCTCATCGTTGTCGACGTCCAGCGCGCATTCGACGAATGGGAGGCGGTGGGCAAGCGCCGCAACAATCCGGATGCGGTGGCGCGCATCGCCAATCTGCTCAAGGCGTTCAGGACCAATCGCGCGCCGATCTTTCACATCCGCCACGAAGGCACCAAGCCGAACTCGACATTTCTGCCGTCGCGCTCCGGCTACGCCGTCAAGGACGAGGCGCGCGAGGAGGCAGGCGAGCCTGTCATCGTCAAGCGCGTCAACAGCGCCTTCATCGGCACCGACCTCGAGACGCGCCTGCGTGCAGCCGGTATCACCACGCTCGTCATCTGCGGCGCGACCACCAATCATTGCGTCGAGACCACGACGCGGATGGCCGGCAATCTCGGCTTCGATGCGCGCCTGGTGCGCGATGCGACCTGGACGTTCGACCGGGTCGGGCCCGATGGCGATACGCATTCTGCCGAGGAGATCCATGCGATGACGCTCTCGAATCTCAACGGCGAATTCGCGCGCATCGTCACGAGCGATGACGTGAACGCATCATTCGCGGCGAGATAATGGCAGCGGCGCGTCGCGCGCCGGTGATGCGACAATACATCTCACGACATCAGATCATTCGCGCGGAATCGAACATCGCGCACTGCGTCGTTTCGACGCCCGCACTGGCCGGAACGCAGCCAGGCCCCATCTGTTGTCACACGACATTCAACTGGAGTGATGACATGAAATATCTCTTTGTCGCGATGGCCGTCGGTGCTGCGGCGCTGGCCGGCAGCTCGGCGGCGAACGCGGCCAACACAGGCGCGAAGCAGAACGCGCCGACGGACATCAGCGCACAGCACCGGCACCATCATCATGGCCAGCGCCATCATCACTGGCGTCCTCACCACCACGGCCACTATCGTCCGCACCACTATCGCAGCTACGGCTATTACCCGCGGCACCACGGCTATTATGGCGGCGGACCGTACGGCTATTACGGCGGCGGCGGTCCGAACGTGACCTTCGGCTTCGGTGGCAGCCGCTGGTGAGCGGACTGACACGGATGAACGAAAGGCCCGCGAATGCGCGGGCCTTTTTTCATCTGCGCAGGATCATCCCCGCCGTCTCCAGCCCGCTCGCCAGCGCGGCCTCGACCGTACCCATGTCGCGGCCGCGATAGAGCGCCTCACCGGAAAACAACACGGGGCCATCGGCGCGCCCGAGGATCGTTTGCGCCTCGCGCGTCGCCGGCGTCGCCCAGGAATAGGCGCCGCGGGCGAAGGGATCGTGCATCCAGTTCGTCGCCTCCGCTGCGACGAGGTCGCGCGCGATGTCCTCGCGCGGCAGCGCGAAGATGGCGGCGAGCGACTCGAGCCCGGCATCGATCAGCCCTTGCGGATCGAGATGCGCCAGCTCCGCCGTCCGCGGGCCGCCGAACCAGCCGGTGAGCACAGGATGCTGCTCGGGATAGCGCGTCCACCACACCGGGATGGTCTGCTCCGACAGCAGAAACGTCATATCCGCGAGATCCGGCTTCGCCTCGCGCCACCATGGTAGCGTGAAACGCAGCAGGATTTTGATCACGCTGCCGAAGCCGATGTCGCAGACCACAGCGGCCTTCGCGCGCGCGGTCGCAGGCAGAGCGATGTCGCGCAGCAACGGCAGCGGGACAGTGACGATCACGCGATTACAGCCATGCACCTCGCCATTGGTGCAGCGAACCGCTACCGCGCCGTCCTTCTCATCGACGGCCGACATCACGCAGCCAAAGCTGATCGCCGCGCCATGCCTGCGGCACTCGGCCGCCAGAAAATCGATCAGCGCGCCGTAGCCGCCGACGACGCGGGCCTGGGTGTGATGCCCGCCGTCCATCCATTCCTCGCGCAGCGCCAGAATGGAGGCGAGCTCGGGATCGGCGGCGTCGTAGCCTTCGACCATGCGCGCGATGGAAGTACGCAGCCGGCCGTATTCAGGTCCGGCAAAATGCCCGCGCAGGAAATCAGCGACGGTGAGGTCATCCTTCAAGTCGCTCAGCACGGCATGCAGCTCCGCCTCGTGCGGATCGTGACGGCTTTCGCGCGAGAGTTTTGTGCCGTCAAAGCTCCATTGCGTGCCTTCGATCTCCCGAAGCGAGAGCCCCGCCTCGCGCAACAGAACGCGCGTGACCGGCGCCTCGCCATGGACGAATTCGGCGCCGCCGTCGGCGGGGTAGCCGAACTCCGAGGCCAGCAGCGGGCGAATGCGCCCGCCGCAGCGCTGGCGTGCCTCCAGGATCGTCACCCTCTTCCCGGCACGCGCAAGTTCGCGCGCCGCCATCAGGCCCGCCGCGCCGGCACCGACGACGATGATGTGCTCAGACGTATCAGACATGCCCGCGCGTTACCCGGCCAGGCCTTGCGGATCGTTCTTGATCAGGTAGCGCAGCAGCAGGACGCCGCCGCCGAGCTCCCGCACATTCTCCAGCGTCATCGCGGTCAGCGGCGCGCGCCTGTCGCTGTCCGCATCCGTCGAATCGAATACGAAGGGTGCGCCGTTGGCGCCATCGATCGCGGGGCTGAGGATCAGATTGAACTCGTCGATGAGACCAGCGCGCAGGAACGCGCCGTTGGCGACGCCGCCGCCCTCCACCAGCAACCGCTTCACCCCAAGCTCGCGGTTGAGGATGTCCAGCGTCAGCGCCAGGTCGATCTCCGACTTGCCGGCAAAGATGTAGGACACGCCCTCGCTGCGAAGCCCTGCGAGATGCGAATCCGGCACGCTCTCGGTCAACACGACGATAACAGGGTCACCGCCGATGTCGGAGCGGCCCCAGCCGATCTTGCCCTGCGCGTCGAGCACCACGCCCCAGGTCTTGTCGTCAGAAGTTTTCGCATCGCGCCGCACGAACCAGTTTTCGCGGGGCAATTTCGCACTCGTATCGGGATAAGGCTTGCCCTTGGCGAACTCCGAGCCGGTGACGCGGCCGATCACCCAGGCATCGCCGCCGAGCTCGTCATGGATTGTCTCGAACCACTCCGTGCCCGCGCCCTTCGGACGCCAGCGGCTGGGATGGGTGCGGCCGTCAAGGCTCGAATGCATCAGGCAGATGACATAGGGCTTCATCGATATTCTCCGGGCTTGGCCTCAGGCTGGCCCATGATTCTTGGCGCGATCCTTCACGATGACAGCGAGCGGGTTGAGTTTTGGCGGCGCGACCAGCTCGAGCGTGTTGCTGTCGTGATGATTGAACGGCGCGCCGCGCACGAACAACTCGGTCTGAATGAGATAGCTCCAGCTACCGTCATCGTTGAAGGTGATCTCGCAACGGTAACTATCGGTGCGGAAGGCTTGTTCCAGGAGGTCCGTCGAGCAGATTCCATACGCCGTGTCACCGCGCTTCGCCGTCACCGCGATTGTCCTGTCATCCGGTCCGGCCTTGCCCGAGGCGAGCAGCACCTGCCCGCGCGGGATCGCCAGCGTCTGCATGATCAGCCCGGTCGCCGGCTCCCACAGCCAGTAGCCGACCTGGTCGTGGAAGGTGATGTCTTCCTCGGGCGTATTGATGTGGATGTGATAGCGCAGCCCATAGAGGAGCTGCGGCCCGTTGGCCTGCGGATCGATCGGGTCCATCCGGATATGCTCGATAAAAGTCCGCCGCTCCGGCCCTTCCGCCTTCGGATTGAGATCGATGCCCTTGTCGGCCTGCCAGGTGCCGGCGAGCCGGCGGAGCGGGCCGAGATTGGCGAGACTGTCGGGCGAGACGTCCTCTTGTTCGGTGAAGATATCGGCGGGAATGGGGAGCATGGCTGGCCTCGCGTCGTTGCGGGGAGCAGCCATAGCATGGCGGAGGGAAGCTGGCGCGTGCCCAAGTCTCACAATCGCGAATGGACATAGGCGCCACGCGCAGACGAACGTCGGGCTCAAGGGCGCGAAGCGAAGCGGAGCCGAACCTATCCAGATCGGCTCCGTCGCCGGCACGCCTAGTGGCGGTGATCACGAACCTCGGGTTGAGTGCGGTGGTCGCGGACTATGGTCTGATTGCGATGATCGCGCACGATGGGCGGATCGCGATGATCGCGGACGATGGTCGTCGCATTCGAGGGCGTCGCCACGTTTGCCAGAGCGATCGCTGCGAGAGCCACGAGGATGTAATTGCGCATCAGTCTTTCCTTTGCCTGGTGGATCACTGCGAGCCACCTGATGGCAAGCTAGATCGAGCAGCCGGAATGATATGTGCCGACGATCACGCGATGAGGATCGATGCGCCGGCGCCCGCGTCTCGTGCGATCGGAGGAGCACCGGCACCTTCGGTGTGAAACATTTCACAATCTGTAGCTGCATTCCATGCTAAAAGCGCGGGCGCAAGGTCACCATTGCTGCCCGCTGCAAATGAGACATTCGCAACGGCTCCAGCGGATAACAGGGAGGTGTTGCCATGTCAGTTGTCTTGAAAGCTGGGAAGATCAGCGCCCTGACCGCCATTACCAAGATCGTTCCCGGTCACGCCGAAGTGCTACGGAAGACGCTTCAGGGGCTGACCGCTGCAAACGGCGGCAAGATCTCTTCTCTCGGCACGATTCATATCGTGCGCTGGGTCATTTTCGACAACGACACGCGTTTATTCTTTGCAACGAATTTCGACGGCGACGTCGAAGACTATATGCGCGATTTTGCCGAGCGGGCCCCGGATGGAATCGACGCGATCTGGGGTCATTGCGAAGGGTATCCGGGCGCGCGAGATTATCCAAAGCTGCGTGATTACATTCTCGGAAGCGCCATCGAAACCGATGGTTATTATTGCGCCTACCCGAATTCGACCGTCGCTGACATCAACAAGGCGCTGGACTGGAAGGGCAAGCTCGACACATTCCTCGACCAGCTCGGTTGACGGGAATGGCTGCCCCATCCGCAGCCGGCGACCTGGATCGGAACGATATCCAGGGGATGGCGATGCGGCCGTATCGCTTCCCGTTTGCACACTATCATGTGCTGAACGTGAGCGATTCAGCGAAAGCTCGGCGATGGTTCAGCGGTGTCGCCGGGCGATGCACCACTGTAGCGGGCCTGGACGCATCGCCTTCGCAGGCCTTCAACGTCGCCCTCTCGTGGCAAGGACTATCGGCGATCGGTGTGCCGGAAGCCACCCTGTCGAGCTTTTCGCAGGAATTCCAGCAGGGAATGGCTGCGCGCGCCGATCGGCTTGGCGACGTCGGCGACAGCGCTCCGGCGCGGTGGGACCCACCGTTCAACGAGCGCGTGCACGTGCTCGTCGCGGTGAGTGCGATGACGGCAGCGGATCGCGATACCGCTTCGACTGCATTGCTGTCTGATTTGCGCGATAATGGCTTGACCGCAACAGGCGCCATCGATGCGAAATTGTTGGCCGGTCCAGATGGCAAGCTCGCTCCAATCGAGCACTTTGGCTACCGTGACGGAATTACCGAACCCACCATCGAAGGCAGTGGGGAGCCCGCCTTGCCCGGCGCGGGCGTTCCGGACGCAGCTGGTTGGCGGGCCCTCAGGGCTGGTGAGTTCGTCCTCGGGCAGCCCGATGAGACGGGTGCCGTCCCTGACTTGCCCATCCCGGCAAGTTTCAGTGGCAACGGCAGCTTCGTGGTGTTGCGCAAGCTGCACCAGCATGTCTGGGCCTTCCGCAATTATCTGCGGAGCCACGCCACCGATGACGCCGACGTCGCGCTGCTGGCGGCGAAGATGATGGGACGCTGGCAGAGCGGCGCACCGCTGGCTTTGACAGCAAAGCAGGACGATCCGGCGCTCGCCGCTGATCCGAAGCGAAATAATGATTTTACATATCTCGACGATTTGCAGGGAACGAGCTGCCCGGTGGGGGCACACGTGCGGCGCCTCAATCCGCGCTCGGGGCTGACAGGCCCGAATGGTGCATCGGTTCATCGGCATCGGCTGCTGCGGCAGGGTTTGCCCTATGGGTCGCGGCTGCCTGCGGATGCGACCGCCGATGACGGTGCCGAGCGCGGCGCCGTCATGTTGCTGGTGAACGCCGACATCGCGCGTCAATTCGAATTCGTTCAGAAGGTCTGGATCAATGATGGCGGCTTCGCCGGACTGGAGAATGAGAAGGATCCGATGATCGGCAGCAACGACGGGAGCGGGACCTTTACGATCCCGCGTGTCGACCCGCCGCGGCGTCGATTGAAAAGTCTGCCGGCGTTCGTGAGCACACGTGGCGGAGAGTACTTCTTCCTGCCGGGCATCACTGCGTTGCGATCCTTTGCCGGCTCCCCGGCGGACACGGCCTCATGATGGATTCAGGCTGAGTTCTTCGACAGCCAGCCAAGGAGAGCAAAATGGCGTGGAAACCGAATTCAGGCGTCGCCTCATTGGCCCTGCTCTTCTCAGTCATTGTTGCCGCACTCGTCGTGATCGCGGGCGTGATTGGCTACCCCTATGTCGCCAAGGTCTATGACGGGATCAGGGTGAAGTTGCCGGAATATCCAACCGCCCAGAAGACCCGCTGGCTCGACCAGAACTGGACCGACAAGCGCGACTGGTTTCACCACGCCGATCAGGGGACGGCGACCTTCCACATCCCCTACGAATGGTTCATGGCCCTCGAACAGCCGGTGTTGTCGCTGACATCGGTGGGACTATTGAGCGACCCGGCTTATCTCGATCGTTTCGGATTCATTCCAGATCCGACCGATCCCAAGCTCGGATTGCCTGTTGGCATGGCGCGCGGCAAGGCCATGGTGGATGCCACCGCGCAGCCCTGGAAAAATCCACGGGCGCCGTACAATGACATGACGCGGATCGGGCTGACCTGCGCGGCCTGCCACACCGGACGCTTCACCTACCAGGGCACGGAGTTCCTGGTCGACGGCGGCCCGGCACTCACGGATCTCGGCAAGTTCCGGACCGCGCTTGGCCTCTCGCTGGCGTTCACGCGCTTCGTGCCCTACCGCTTCGACCGGTTCGCCGAAAAGGTGATCGGAGCAGACCCGAGCGAGGTGGAAAAGAGCCAGTTGCTTGCGCAGCTCGACAAGATCCTGGCGCAAGGCAAGGGACTCGCCGATCTCGACACCATGGTTGCTCCGCAGAGCGTGGTCGAAGGGTTCGGCAGGCTCGACGCGTTGAACCGCATCGGCAACGAGGTCTTTGCGGTCGATCTCAAGATTCCCGCCAACTATGCCGCCACATCGGCGCCCGTGCATTTCCCGCGCATCTGGGATTCCTCGTGGTTCGATTGGGTCCAGTACAACGCATCGATCGAACAGCCCATGGTGCGGAATGCCGGTGAAGCCATGGGCGTATCCGCGATGATCAACCTGACAAGCGCGAAGGGTGGGCTTTACAACTCAGGCATCGAAATCATGAACCTGGACAGGATCGAGAAATCGCTGGCCGGGAAGCAGCCGAATGAAAGCACGGGCTTCAGCGGATTGAAGTCACCGCAGTGGCCTTCCGAGCTTCCTCCTGTCAACAAGACGCTCGCCGACCAAGGTGCGGCCCTCTACAAGGAGCATTGCCAGGGGTGCCATATGCCGCCCGTGAGCAGTGCCGAATTCTGGATGTCCGATCGCTGGTCGCTGCCGGACAAGCGCACGGTAGAGCGTTATCCAGGCGAGCGCTATCTCCGCCTCAAGGTCGTCCCCTTCACGGAGATCGGCACCGATCCCGCGCAGGCCCAGGACATGGCCGACCGCAAGGTCACGATTCCCAGGGAGCTCGATATTTCCTCCGACAGTTTCGGCTTCGCGCTCGGTGAGGTCACCGCAAAGACCCTCAAGCATTGGTATGACGGCCAGACACCACCGGTTACGCCGGCGAAGCGCGACGAGATGAACGGATACCGGGACAACGGCATCCAGGCGCCACTGGGCTACAAGGCGCGTCCGCTCAACGGGATTTGGGCCACGCCGCCGTATTTGCACAACGGCTCGGTGCCCAACCTTTATGCCCTGTTGTCGCCGGTCGGCGAGCGGCCGTCGAAGTTTTACCTGGGCAACCGCGAATATGACGCGGTCAATGTCGGATATCGCACTGACAAATTGGAAAACGGATTCGAGCTCGATACGAGGCTCCGGGGCAACCACAACACCGGGCACGAGTTTAATAATGGAAAGGACGGCGTGATCGGACGCCTCTTGACGCCGCAGGAACGGCGGGCGCTGGTCGAATTTCTGAAGACGATGTGAAAACCAAACGCGCCCGCCACGCTACTGGTTTCGCCGGAGCGTCTGCCACAGTTTTAATCAGGCCTCAGACGCCCGCGCCATTCGCGAAAATCATGACAGCCGTGCAACAGGCACCACAAGCGTTTGTGTCCGGCGTTCCCGTTTGCACCGCGGAATCGCGGTGATAAGACCTTGGGGTGAGAGTTGTGAAATCCGCCATAAGCGATGAAGCCACTCCCGATTTGATTTCAAGTGACGGCGCGATTTTTCAAGTGAGTAGTTTGGAATGCAGCAGGCTTCGGTCGAGAAATTCTCGGATCTCATCGGCGATATCTATGATTGTGTGATCGCACCGGAACGCTGGACCGAGGTTCTGGACGGGATATGCGCCGAGTTCGGCTTCGCCACCGGCGCGCTCTCGGTCGCCAGCCTCTCGAACATGAAGGCCGTCGTCAATGCGGTCTCCGGGACCAGCGATCTCGCCCAGATGTCTCAGAACGCGATCGGATACGGGGCTGACATCATCGAGCTCTGGGGCGGCGCCGAGCGCATTCAGCAATATCCGCTCGGGGAGCCGATCGTTCAATCCCAGGCGGTCCGGCAGGACGTCATTTCCGCCAATCGCTATTATCGCGAATGGGCCCTGCCCAAGGGCCTATTCGACGCCGTTGCCGTCGGCCTCGTTCGCGACAAGACCATGGTTGGAAACGCGATTTTCAGCCAGCATGAGTCGGCCGGCCCCATCGACGATGCGCAGATCGGCGGATTGCGCCTTCTGGCGCCTCACATCCGCCGCGCCGTGACGATCAGCAATCTGTTCGACATGAAGGCGGTCGAAGCCGCGACATTCGCCGCGACCGTCGAGGCTCTGACGGTCGGCGTCGTGCTGGCGGACGAGGATTCGAAGATCGTTCACACCAACGCCACAGCGAACGCCATGCTCGCGTCGGGTGATCCGATCGTGGTTCAACATGGCCGGATCGCCGTTCAATCCGCGACGACCACCAGCACATTGCAATCGGCCATCGCACAGGCCGCGAAGGACGAGGCGACGCTCGGCCAGAAAGGCATCGGCATCCCGATCCCTCGCCCCGACGGTGACCCTCTCGTCATCCACGTTCTGCCGCTGCGACGTGGCCATATGCGATCCGGTCTGATCCAGAGGGCCGCCGCCGCCTTGTTCGTGACGTCGGCCTCCGGGCCGCCGCGATTGCCTCACGATGCTCTCATCCAGCTCTACGACCTGACGCCGGCAGAGATTCGTATCTTCGAGCTCATCTGCGAAGGACAGACACGCGCCGACATCTCGGCGTCGCTCGGCGTTTCCGTCGCCACCGTGAAAAGTCACCTCGTTCACGTCTTCCAGAAGACAGGATGCCGTCGCCAGGTCGATCTGGTCAGGCTGGCGAAGTCGTTGACGTTTCCGGTGTGAGGCGGAGACCGATCTCGTTGGCAATTGCGCGGGCGCTCCACCGGCCATCGATCTTGCGGCTGGCTCTCAATCTTGTGCGTCCCGGTAATGCTGCGCGTAATGACTGCGCAGCTCCATCTTCTGCACCTTGCCCGTGGGCCCATACGCGAGCGCTTCGACGAAGACGATGTCGTCGGGCATCCACCATTTCGCAATCTTGCCTTCGAGAAACCTGTAGATCGACTGCGCTGTCGCTGGATTGGTCGCGTCAGGGACGATCACGAGCAACGGCCGCTCTTCCCATCGCGGATGACGAATCCCGATGACGGCGGCGTCCGCGACCCCTGGGCAACCCGATGCGAGGTTCTCCAGATCGATGGAGCTGATCCATTCGCCACCCGACTTGATGACGTCCTTGGCCCGGTCAGTGAGGCGAATGTGATTGTCCTCGTCCATGACGGCGAAATCCCCGCTATCGAACCATCCGTCCTCCAACAGCGGCTTCTCATCGCGGAAATAGCTGCGCGCGACCCAGGGGCCTCGGAGCATGAGCCGTCCGCTCGACACGCCGTCACGCGGCAATTCATGTCCGTTCGCATCCGCGATCTTGACGTCCACCCCGTAGATCGGATGTCCCTGTCCCGTCTTGCGCCGCAATTGAACATTAGCAGCAGATCGCGCGGTTTTGCGCGAGGGCCCCGGAATTGTCCCTGTCGGACTGGTCTCGGTCATGCCCCACACATGCTTGACTGAAACGCCCATGCGTTCGAAGCCCTCGATCATGACCGGGGTCGGTGCGGAACCGGCGACAATGATTCGCTGCAGCGAGCCGGCGCCGCGTCCTTCCGTCTCGAGATGTTGAAGCAGCCTTGTATACAGAAGCGGCACGCCGGCCGTCACGGTGACTTCTTCCGCTTCGATCAGCCCGGCGATGCTCGCAGCATCCATCTTCGGGCCTGGCAGCACCAGCTTGGCGCCGACCATCGGTGCCGCGTGCGTAGAGCCCCATGCGCCATTGGCGTGGAACATGGGGGTCATTGGAAGGATGGTATCCAGCGCGGTAAATGCGCCGGATGAAGCGCCGCATATCGAAAGGCAATGGAGAACATCCGATCGATGCGTATAGAGCACGCCCTTTGGATGGCCGGTGGTGCCCGACGTGTAGAAGAGCGACGACGCGGACAATTCGTCGAACGACGGCCACACGAAATCTTCCTCGCCCTCATCGAGGAGATCCTCGTAGTTGCGGACGTTCGGAAGGGTCGTCGACGGCATCGACGCCCGGTCGACCAGCAGGACAAACAGGCTCACCACCGTCAGTTCGCCCGCCAGCTTTTCTATCAGGGGAACGAACGAGCTTTCGATGAAGAGAACTTTATCCTCGGCGTGTCTGGCGATGTAGGCGATCTGGGCTGGTACCAGCCGCGGATTTATGGCGTGCCACACTGCGCCCATTCCGGTGACGGCATATTCGATTTCAAAATGACGATGATTGTTCCAGGCGAGGCTGCCGACCCGGTCGCCCTGGCCGACGCCGAATTGTCGAAGCGCGTCCGCGAGTTTTCGCGCGCGGCGCGCGGCGGCGCCGTAGGTCGCGCGATGGATGGGTCCCTCGGTCGTGACCGAGACGATCTCGGTGTCACCATGGAACCGCTCGGCATGCCGCAACAAAGACGACAGCAACAGCGGTTGATTTTGCATGAGACCGTTCATAGACCGACTCGCTTGGAGAGGTTGGCGTGTTGTGCTTCGGCCGACATTCTCGGCGCGTCGGCGCAGTCCCCTTGATTGGAGGCCGGTGAACCTGGCGGCCAGACACGTTTCGAACGCGCGTTCTCATCCCGTTGTGATCCGCCCACGATGAAATCGTACCGCGACTTGAGGTTTGCGCGGAGGCGTTGCTGGTTGCGCGTACGCTCCCGAAGAATTCTGCTGAGTCATCACTCATATCGTTCTTTCAGTGCATAAATCGGCGGCAGGGATGTCGCCGAACGCAGCGCTTTCATATGATGATCATAATTCAAGTAATACGACGTTCTCGTTTCAGGAATACGCGACTCGGTTACCGTTGACACATGGAGTTGGGACATACGTGGGATCGAGAAGGCAGCACGGCTGCCGTGACTTTAATCAGAGCGCGGCCGAAGCAGAGGCCGCCATCGAGCCGATCGGACAGTTTGCCGAGCCAAGTCACATGGACGGGCAGAGAGGCAGCGCATAATGCTGCTCGAGCCCGACGAACCAGCCGAGCTCCGGAAGCGCGCCGACGTCGGTCACATGGCCCAACAAGAACCGGTCGCCGGGAAATTTGCGCTCCTCGTCCACCGTCTGGGCATCGCAGACCGCCCGAAGCCCCGCCAGATCTTCCTGCGTCAAGACATCGTCGATGACGCAATATCCGTCGACGAAAAGCTTATGCGCCCGGCTGCGGAGATCCCGTGACCTGGTCGAAGCGCCGGCCAATGTCTCAATACGAGTGCGCGGCGCGCGCCGGTGCCATGGGCACACTCCCCGAGAGAGTGACGAACCATAGCTAGACGAATATTTTAACGCAACTTAAAGTTAAGGCGGGCTTTCAAGCGGGATCTGGATGGATCGCTCCAGCGACGCGCAGGTCCGCCATGATCATGGGCGAGGCCCATGTCCGGATCGAAGGTTTCAAGTTCGTTTTGGTGGGATGGCGCGCCACTCAGGACAAAGTTGCGAACTCTTATATAATTGAAATTGCTATACAAATTCAAGTTGCGAGGTTGGATCGAGTCACTGAAGGTTGCCATGTCTCCCAACGGTTTCCGTCGCGCTTATGATGGACGTGGTTTAGCGACCCGCGCAACGGCCGCGCTCTCGTCTGCCCGGCACCAGAGCCAACCTGGGTCAGAGACCGAGTTCGAGACTGGCGTACGCCCCACGGGCGGCTCGTTGGCCGACCGCTGTGACTGGGATAATGATCGTTGCCGGCCGCCTTAGCTTCTTTGGCGACCACGCCCATCTCGCCCAATTCCCAATGCTTCGCAGCTTTCTGGCACCACTGCGCAAGGCAAGTGGGTTGTCTACGCAAAGCGGCCGTTCGTGGGGACGAGTTGTCGGGCAATCTCACCAGATTTGATAACTTGCTTATGATACCCCGAGATAGTTTGTTCGCAGCTGTCCGCTTTTCTGGGAGAAGCGAAAGCGGACGACGTAGCTCTGCTGGTTTATGTTGGGTAGGCTTTGTGCAATGAAAAATGACACCGCTCGAACGAACGCCGACGCCTTGACCGAGAGAAGCCTCGCTCAAACAAAGCCTCACGACGGCCCGCCACGTACCGATGTCGGGACGATAACGCTCCATTGGGCGACTGCGCTCGCGTTCGTCGTAAGCCTCGTTACGGGCCTACGCATCGCAGCGGACGCGCTGCACGCCCCCTTCTCGAAATGGCTCGCTCCCGTCCTGCCGCAAGGCGAGATCTTTTCCTGGCATTTGCTCGCGGGGCTCGCCGTCTTCTTCTGCGTGGCGGCCTACGTCGCCTACCTCGCGCGCAGCGGCCTGGTCGAGCGCAACAGCCCCAAGAAGACGCGGATCCTCGCGATGCGCGCTCCGGCTCGCCTCAAATGGGGAGCCGTCAACGTCATCCTGCACTGGTTCGTCTATGCACTCGTGATCTTCCTCACGGTGACGGGCGTCATGATGTATCTCGGCTATGGCGGCTGGTGGGCTTATCTCCACTCGACCGCCGCCTTCGTCGGGCTCGTCTATATCTTCGCGCATATCGCCGCGCATTTTCTCTATGGCGGCTGGCTGCAGATCTTCCGCTTGTTTCGGCCGGAGCCGCTCGCGATCACGAAGGCCGTGCGGCCGAGGCCTCTTCTCGTCGCCGCCGCAATCGGGGTGGCAGTCGCGTGCGGCGTCGCCGGGCTCGACTGGGCGACGCGCGATACGCTCGTCATCGCGCGGGTGAGCGACGCGCCCAAGCTGGACGGCGCCATGGGCGATCCCGCCTGGTCGCGCGCGCGGCCCGTCGTCATCCGCACGCAGCAGGGTGCCAATCTCGACGGATCGGGCGAATCGCGCGTGGAAGTGCGCGCCCTGCACGACGGGCAGAAGATCTATTTCGCCTTCCGCTGGGACGATCCCACGCGCTCCCTGCGCCGCATTCCGATCATCAAGAAAGAGGATGGCTGGCACGTCCTCGACGAGCGTACGGGCCTGCAAGACGCCGTCGACTTCTACGAGGATAAGCTGTCGGTCATTTTCTCGGATAATCCATCGCTCGGCGGCGCGGGCGCGACGAGTCTCGGCGTCAACCCTCTGCCCGGCAAACCGATGCCGCTCAACGGCCGGGGCTTCCACTTCACGACCGATGGCAGCTACATAGACATGTGGCAGTGGAAGGCATCGCGCGGGGGCATGCTCGGGCGTGTCGACAGCCAATATATCGGCCCGCCCTACGCCCCGACCCTGGACGAGCAAAATTACGATGCCCGCTACCAGGGTGGCTATTGGAACAAGCCCGGTCGCACGCTTTATTCGTATAACTTCAAGTTCATCCACAAGAACGACAAAGGGCCCGTCGCGGTTCAGCGGCTTCCCAAGGACTGGAAGGCGCAGGTCGCAGCCCTCGGCAAATTCGATCTCGATCCCAACAGCAGCGACGACGAGAACGGCCGCTGGTACATGTTCGACCGGGAGAGCGAACCCTACACGCCAGAGGCCGACGCGAGGATTCCCGTCGGCACGATCCTGCCCGGCGTGATTATTGCCGGCGACAACGACGGAGAGCGGGCCAATGTCACCGGCGTTTCAAAATGGAGCAACGGACATTGGACGCTCGAGCTGACGCGCAACATGAAAAGCGATGGCAGATATGACAAAGCCTTCGTGCCGGGCCGCGATCTCTACATGTGGGTCGCTGTCTTCGACCATACACAGACGCGGCATGCGAGCCATAACCGCCCGGTGCTTGTCGTCACGCAGAAATAGGCATCCCATGGGGGGCGACCTGCTCGACCGGAGACCACTGCGGCGCGGCTGCGCTGAAGCAGGGCTTCGCCCTCATCCGCGCATCGCGTTCTGGCGCGGCAAGCAGCACTCAGCTCGCAGAAATTCGCAGCGCCCAGAGGCCTCGCGATGAAGAGTCAGTGTCGGCTCGTCCTCAACGGCAAGCTCGTCGAAGCCCGCGCCGGCGAAAGCCTGATCGACGCGGCGCTCGGCGGCTCGATCCTCATTCCGCACGACTGCAGATCGGGACAATGTCAGAGCTGCCGGGTGACGGTCGTTTCGGGCTCGGTTGATGACGGCGGCTCGGGCCATGGCCGCACTGTGCTCGCCTGCCAGGCCGCGGTCGCAGGCGATGCGGAGATCGAGTTCGAAGAATTGCCGCTGCCGACGAAGCGCGCGTGCGCCGTTACCGAGATCAACGAGCTCTCGCCAGAGATCGCCGAAGTCGTGCTGACGACCTCAGCGCCGCTCGACTTTCGGCCGGGCCAATATGTGCGCGTGAAGTTTTCCGGCTATCCTGCGCGCGAGTTCAGCCCGACCTTCAGGCTCGATGGTTCCTTCAGGCAAGTCGAACTCGTCTTCCATATCCGGCGCCTGCCTGACGGCACCGTGTCGGGGCAGATCGGCAAGGCCATCAGGCCCGGCCATGCGGCGCATGTGCAAGGCCCCTTCGGACAAGCCTATCTACGACAGGGCCAGGGGCCGCTGGTGCTGGTCGCCGGCGGAGCAGGCTGGGCCCCGATCTGGGCGCTGGCACGTTCGGCGCGCTCAAGCCAGCGCAACCGCGAAATGGTGGTTGTCGCCGGCAGCCGGGATGCCGATAACCTCTATATGCTTCCCTCGTTGCAGTGGCTGATCGACGACGGTGTCCGCGACGTCATTGCGACGACAGAGGTCGGATCTACCCTGCCGATCAGGCCCGGGCGCCCATCGCACTACCTGCCCCTGCTCGGACTGGAGGATACGGTCTACGTCGCCGGCCCCGTTGGTCTCGTCGATATCGTGACGAACAAGGCACGCTCGGCCAATGCGCAATGCTACGCCGATCCTTTCCTGCCGAGCTCTCAGACCCCATCGCTGATGGACAAGATCACCCGTCTATGGCGGAGTCGGGAGCAGCCTGATCGCCCCGGTCTGTGAGCCGATGCCGAGCTCAGCGCGCCGGCGGCCAGCGAGCCTTGGCGGCTCACGGCTTGACGGGCAGACTACCGAGGCTGGTAATGACGTCGGCTGCCTTCTGCGTATCGGCAAAGCGTAAAAAGGCCAAGGCGTCCGGATCTTGCAACGTCTTTAGATAGATTAGCGCCAGCACCACGCTCGAGGGATAATCCGCGTCGGTCGGGTAGTGACCGTCCACGCGAAGCACTGTGAACCCCTGTTCCAACGGCCGCGAGAAGGGACCGAAGCCGATCGCGCCTTGAACATCGCGAACCGTCTCGATCGCTTCCTGTGTGGTCGTTGCCGTCTTCGATTTCTCGGTGATCTCGAGATCACGCCAGCCGGGCATGCTGGCCCGTAGCACAGTGAGAGTGCTGTCCTGGTCCTCGCGCCGCACGACACGGATGCGCATATCGGAGCCGCCCAGCTCCTTCCAATTCGCAAGGCGGCCCGAATAGATGCCAACGAGCTGATCGCTCGTGACGGCACTCACTCCACAGCCGGGATGGACGATGAAAGCCGAGGGCAGCCGGGCGATCGCCTTATAGACGATGCCCGAAGCCGCCTCGGCGTCGGTCAGGCGGCGCGCGACGCGCCCTAAGATCGCTTTGCCGGACCCCACGGCCGCGATGCCTCCGCCAGAACCGATGCTCGGCGGGATCTCGATCTGTGGCGATCCTTCCTGCTGCATGAAGCTCGCGGCGATGACGCGCAGGACATCGATGCCGTCTCCGGTCCCGACGATGTCGAGCCTGCGTGTTTCGGCGCCAGCGGCATTCACCCCCGCAAGGCAGAGGCCCAAAATTGCCGCCGCTATCCTCGAAAATGCCATGGCAAACCCCTTCGAACCACGAGGTGCGCAATCTGGCAAAGAAACCTAAACCTTCTGTTGTCGCAATACCGTGTCTTTTGGACTCATCAGCGTGCCGGACAGCAGGTAAAAGCACAAAATCTGATGGTTTCGAAAAACCGTTTGTTAATTATCCAGCCACAAATAGCCGATCAAATAGACGATTTTGGATATTTCACTCCCCTAAGGTTGGCGCCTGGAAGGGGCCTGAGCGACATTGACCGGCCCCCGTAAGTTCAAGGTGCTGGCGGTGGTGGCGACTGACGCGGATTTGGCACAGGCATCGAGGGCGCCGCCCCGCTGGCGTCGTTGGGCCGTTGCGTCCGGGGTTCCGAGTTTCCCCTCGTCTATCGCCATGCGCCTTGTTGCCGTCGTGCTCGCGACCGGCGTCCTCGGGCTTGGCGTCATTGGCGGCTTGACGGCGCTACGCCTGCAGCAGCAACTGAGGCATCAGGCTGCGGCACTGGGTGAACTCTCAGAAGACCAGCTCGCTCATCGCCTCGACGGCGAGGCGCAGTTGGCGCGAGCGCGAATCGAGGTCCTGGGCGCAGAAACCGCATCTCGCCTGCGTCAAATCGCTCAGCGCGCCGATGTCGGCAAGGCGGTCGCCTCGAACAACGATGTAACTATCCGCGAGCTGCTCAGCATCGTTGCTTCGACCTCCGGCTTCGAAAGGCTGATCGCCTTCGACGAAACCGGTCGCGTGATCGGCGCCAACACGCCTCTCGATCTCCTCGCGCTGAACCGGGCGCTCGAGGGGACCGCCCTCTCTGTCAATCTCAGCGCGATCCTCGGGGACAATAGCCGCTCGCACCCGCAGGGTGAGGAAGGCACTTATGAGCTTAAATTGCGTGAATTGTCAGCGCTCGGCCTGCCGCCGCGCCACACCATAGCGCATACCGCAATCGAGCCCGTGTTCGACGACTTCGGCGACCTCATCGGCGCGCTTGCCGCCATCCGGCCGCTCGGGCGCACGGAGCGGACTCTCGAGAACTTCACTTCGCTGGCCAATGCCGGCGTGGTCATCATCACGGGTGACAACGAGATCGTGTCTTCCGCGGGGCCTGAAGGGGTGAGATTCAGCAGCGCCAAGACGCGTTTGGCCGGGCTGCAGCGCTCGGATGACGGTAACTACGTCGCGCGCTGTGTCGATTACGAGGCGACGCTCAAGGTGTGTACGTTCGCGAGCGCATCGCTCGTGACGACGACACGCGATCAGATGTTCCAGATCGGCGCAGCCCATACGCGTTCGCTGATGTGGCAGTTCCTGGCAACGGCGGCGCTGGCGCTCGGTGCCTTGGTCGTCGCGCTGTTGGCCGTCGTGAGGCACCTCACGAAAGGACTTTCGGCGCTCGCCAAGGCCGCCCAGGAAATCGCGGGTGGCAATATGGACGTTCCGTTCCGCGCAACGGGCATCGGCGAGGTCCGCGGCCTCGGCCTCGCATTCGAGCGAATGCTGACGCATTTGCGGGCCAGCACTCGGAGAATTCGTCAGCTCGCTTTCTACGACACGGTGAGCCACATTCCCAATCGGGAGAAGATGCGCGTCGATGCGCCGACGTTCATCGGCGCAGAAGAGGGCGCAGCGCTGTTCTTCCTCGACCTCGATGGCTTCAAATCCATCAACGACACTTTCGGGCACAAGGCTGGCGACGAGCTGCTCAGGATGGTAGCCGAGCGCTTGAGTATTTTGCTGACGTCCAGGGGTACTGCTTGCAAATCTCTGCTCGCCCGGGTCGGGGGCGACGAGTTCGTCGCCATCATCGCTGGGGTAAAGACCACCGACGCCGCGAGCCTCTGGGCCCGCGAGATGATCGAGACGCTGCAAGTTCCCGTCAAGCTTCAGAGCAACCATGCAACCATCGGCGTCAGCATCGGCATCGCGATCTGTCCCACCCACGGCACAACCTATGACGATCTCCTGATCCACGCAGACCTTGCGATGTACGTCGCGAAGAGTTCGGGACGCAATACCTACGCATTCTTCACTCCGGATCTCGCAGAGGGCGCCCGTGCCCGCCATGCGCTCGAAATCGATCTCGCCCTGGCGATCCGCAATGAAGAACTCGTCGTCCATTACCAGCCCAAGGTGTCCTGCGTGAATGGCCGCATCGTAGGGGTGGAGGCGCTGGCGCGCTGGCATCACCCGAAGGAAGGTAACATTCCTCCTCAGCGCTTCATCAAGATCGCGGAGGAGATCGGCCTCATCATGGAGATCGACCGCTTCGTACTCAGGCGCGCACTCGCCGAAATCGGGGGCTTGATCCGGGCCGGCTCGGACCTCGTGCTCGCCGTGAATGTTGCGGCGACGGAAATCGAGGACCCGCTGTTCATCAAGGATATCGTCACGGCCGTTCGCGAGGCCGACTTCCCGCCGTCACGCCTCGAGATCGAGATCACAGAGTCGGTCGCGATGCGCAATCCTGATGTCGTGCGCGAGCGAATAAGCCTGCTCAGGCAATTGGGCATACGTTTCGCAATGGACGATTTCGGAGCCGGCTATTCGAATCTTTCGACGATGGCGAGGCTCCCCTTCGACGCCGTAAAGCTCGATCGCACGCTGGTGGCGGGTGTTGCGGAAGACCGCGAAAAGCAAACGATCCTACGCCTTGCGCTCGGACTTGCGGACGAATTGGGGTTCGAAACGGTCGTGGAAGGCGTCGAAACGGCCGAAGACCTTCGGTTCGCGGCCGAAAATGGCGCGACCATGGCGCAAGGTTATCTTTTTTCTCGCCCTATATCGCTCGAAGAGTTCGCCGTCCTGCTTCAGCCCAGCCTTTTGGCTGCGGCGGTCGAAGTCGTGCCCAGGCGACGCGGCGCAGAGCGGCAGGCTGTGATCCGCTGACCCGTCGGCGACGACATCAACCTTGGATGCCGATGGGGATCGCGGTTTTGTGCCGAACGGTGGGAATGGTGCCTAGGGAGGGAATCATACGCGACCACCGACAGGACGAACTGGTGTTTGTCCTTAGCATGGTGGCGTGAGCGCTTGGCACGGTGGTGGAGTTTTGCTCGCCGAGAAAGGTAGGACCGAGCCCGTTTGCCGAAGAAAGCTGGCCTTGGTCCAGATTGAGGCATGGTCGGCCGAGATCGGCAGCATGAATCAGGCTCGTTGCCGGCCCCCATCCGGCTCGCCGGATACAATCCGCAACAACCCAAGGATCTCGATCGCTGGAAGCAGTGTTTCTGCCCAACCTCCCTTCAGATCCCAGAGGATGCCGAATTGGTGAAGCCGCGCCGTAAGGTGCGAGAACTGCCGGAACTGAGCGAGGCCGCCATGGGCCTCGATCACGTGCTGCTGAGATTGCGCATCTGTTTCTTCACCTCACTCGTCCAGGAAGGTTCGGCAATGGGCGACGAACCTCGCCGGATATTGGAACAGCGCGCCGTGGCCCGAGTCGGGATAGATGATGAGCTGCGCGTCCTTCGTCGCTTTGAACATGTTGTAGGCGTTAATGCTCGGAAACATGGTATCGTCGCTGCCGTGCACGATGAGCGCCGGCTGCCCGATGGCGCGTAGCGTTGCGTCGTCTTCATCCTTGCGCGCGCACCAGCCGATGATTGCCTTCGCCTGAGACTCGCTGACAGCGTCGCCGCTGTCCGGATCACGACCTTCAGAGCGGGCCGTTGCGCGGGCAACGAAGGCACGGCCGGCGCGCTGGCTTGCTTCGGAAGCCGTGAAGAACAAGGGCAGACGCACATCCGGCGCACCTCGGGAGAAGGCGTCGTCGACCACTTCGAGAAGGTGTTCTTCGCCACCCCGTGGTGCCGCGCCGGCGATGATGACCTTGCCGATCAGGTCGGGGTGCTGCACGGCGAGGACTTGGGCGAGCATACCGCCGAGGGAGAAGCCGAGAAGATCAATCTTCGACAGACCAAGGCCCCGCACGAATGACTCGGCGTCGGCCGCCATCTGTTCCACCGTGTCGGGCGTCCGGCCAGTCGAAGTGCCGATGCCGAGGTTGTTGAACGCAATGACCGGCCGCGTTTCGGCAAGGCTGTTCACCACTTCCGGATCCCAGGAATCCATCGTCCCGGTGAAGTGCTGCAGCAGGATGAGCGGTGTCCCGACCGTCGGGCCAAGCCGCCTGAAGGCAAAGCGGATGTCGCCGACGTTCAAGTATTCTGTTCTTGCGGTTTCGAGTGACATGATTGTTCCTCTGTGAGCTGCCTCGCCCGAGGCAAGGTCGATCCGGATGATTGGCGGCGCATCTACATGGTGAGGACGATGCGGAAGCGGGCTTTCCCCGCCATCATCTTGCGATAGGCTTCCGGCGCGCGTTCCAGCGGCATCGTCTCGATCATGGCAGTGACGCCGGCGAGCGAGCTGAAACGCAAGGTGGCGTCGGCGGTGGCCGGGTCACCGGTCAAGGCGCCCTCGACAGAGCGCCCACCGAACAGAAGGTCCGAGGTTGCGATCTCTACGGGTTCGGGCGAGGCACCGAGTGCGATGATCCGACCGCGCGGCCTAAGCCCCTTCACCGCGTCGGCCACGGCCTTGCCGCCCGACGCGGTGACGACGACAAGATGGGCGCCGCCCAGATCCTGCAACGCCGAAGCAACCGGGGCGGTCGAGCTGTCGATATAATGATGGGCGCCGAGCTTTCCTGCGAGGCCATCCTTGTCCGGCCCGCGTCCGATTGCCACGACCTCGAAGCCCATGCGCCGCGCGAACTGCACGGCCAGATGTCCCAAGCCGCCAATGCCGATCACTGCCACGAGATCGCCGGCGCGTGCGGGAGAATTGCGGAGCGCGCTGAAGGTCGTCAGCCCCGCGCAGAGCAGCGGAGCAGCGTCTTCCGAGGCGAGGCCATCGGGGATCGACACGAGGCCGCTGGCGGGCGTGAGCATGTATTGCGCGTAGCCCCCATCATGATGAATGCCGGTGAACTCCTGGTTCCGGCAGTTGACGAGATCGCCGCCGCGGCACTCTGCACAATGTCCGCAACTGCCTCCGAGGAAGCCAACGCCGACACGCTGCCCGAGCGTCCAGCCTTCGACGTTGCTGCCGACGGCATCAATCACACCTACCGCCTCGTGGCCCGGCACGCGCGGCCATTGGATCGGGAAGGCCCCTTCGACCGTCGCCGCGTCGGAGTGGCAGACGCCGCAGGCCTCGACGCGAAGGCGGACCTGCCCGGGGGCGGGATCGACAAGCGGCTTTTGCGTCAGTTCGAGTTGTCCCGGCCCGACGGCCTGGACGGCGGTGTATGTTGTCGGATGGTGCGACATGAAAGCTCCAGCGTCTGAAAAGCTATCAGAGCGCTACCAGCGGCCTCCCGAAGCCGACAGGACGTAGATGCCGTCATTCCGGCCATGAACATGGCGAAACGTCGCCGGAACAACCATCTAGGCGGGTAGCAACCGTCGCGGAGAAAGCATGAAGATTGGCCTTGTCCTTTGCCCGAATTTCCAACCCATCTGCTTCGGGGCCGTTGCGGCGTTCGACGTGGCCAACAAGCAAGCCGGCGAGACGCTCTACGACGTGCGCGTCCTCTCGGAGGAAGGAGGGCTGGTCGCCTCGTGGGCCGGCATGCAGGTCATGACGGACCCATTCGACGACGCGCCTTATGACACGCTGATCGTCGCCGCGGGCCTTGAGATACCGACGTCGTCGCCGGGATTGGTCCGGCTGCTTCGCGCCGCCGCCCGGGACGCGCGGCGGGTTGCCGCCATCTGCCTGGGCTCGTTCGTCCTGGGAGATTCCGGGTTGCTGAACGGCCGGCGCGCCACGACCCATTGGCGTTACGCGCAGGCGCTGCAGGACCGTTTCCCTAGCTGCCAGGTCGATATGGACAAGATCTTCATCGCGGATGGGCCGATTTGGACGTCAGCCGGCATGACGGCGGGAACGGACCTCGTCGTGGGCATGATCGAGCGCGACCACGGGTCCGACATTGCCCGTTCAGTCGCAAAGGGCATGGTCATGTATCATCGCCGCTCCGGCGGACAATCCCAACACTCCACCTTGCTGGATCTCGGCGCGAATGAAGACAGGGTTCAGCGCGCCTTGAATTACGCGCGTCAGAACCTTGCCGAGAGCCTGACGATTGATGACCTTGCTGAGGCCGCGAGCCTCAGCCCCCGGCAGTTCGCGCGACTCTTCCGGTCGGAAACCGGCACGACGCCGGCCAAGGCCGTTGAAGCACTGCGGCTTGAAGCCGCGAAATTGATGCTGGAACAGAGCCGGTTACCAATCGAGGTCATCGCCCGTGAGGTAGGGTTCGCGAACCGGGAGCGGATGCGCCTGGCGTTCGTCCGTGTGCACGGGGAGGTACCGAGAGCCATCCGCAATGACGCCGGACCGCTCGCCATACTCTAGCCGGTTGTGCGAAGAAGCACCCTTCCAGTTCTCGGTCCGAGGTAAAGGCCGACTTCCGGACGCGGTCGTCGCCGAACTGCAAAAGCGACGAGGGGCGATCGTACTCGAAGACCACCTCTTCGCTTTCGGTCCGAACAGGGTGACCCGCAGTGGGTGCTAGTCTAGCCAAGGCGGATGTTGGAGAGATCGATCGAAACGACGAGCGGCTCGGTGCTGAAGCTGCCGTCCGGCTGACGGGCATAGATCCGGCGCTTCGTCGGGAATTTGATGCCCGAGACTTCCGCGTAGTCTTCGATAATGTGCGCGCCGGGCGTGTTGCCCGCGATCTCGACGTCGTAGTCGTGGCGCTTCAGCAACCCCTCGCCGTCGAAATAGAGCGTCTGTACGGTGCTGTGCGTCGCGATCCCGTCGGGAAACCGTACGGCGAGGCGGCGCCAGTCGCCGCTATCGGTCGGCCAAGGCTCCAGTTCCTCCGTCTCGACTCTTGGCCAGGCGAGCAGGAACGGCATGTTCAGATAGGTCCACATGGCGCAGCCGGCGAAGTAGGCGAGCTGCAGCTCCGTCCATGGCGTTTGCAGCGTGTGGCCGGCGAAGCTGGCGCGCGGCTCGAGCAGTTCTTCGAGAACTGTTCCGTTCTCAGCTTCCAGAGCGACGCGGCCTGGCTCGAAGCGGGAGCGTCGATTGCCGGCGCCGAACGGAGCGTGCGAAGCCCACTCTTTCTTGAGACCCACCGTGACGTTGGTTTGCGCGAGGGTGCGCGCCTGCCCCTTCAAGGACCACAGGGCGCCCCCCTGCACGAGATCGGCCGACACCTGCTCGAACTGCCGCCACCGATCGAGGCCTCCATGAGCTTCGATGGCAAGATCCTTGAGTTGCTTCATTGTTGCGCTCCTGCGGGAGCCACGCGGGATCGCGCGGCCTTTGTGGCGGGAGCCTAGATGCTCGGCCAAGCCTGCCGAACGACTTAGATGCCTTGATTCCAGACGCGACCGCGAGCCGGGCTTTCCAAACGCCTCTGCAAGCCGAGTGCGCTACTTTAGACGCTGGTACGATGCCGTTTCGACCCGGTCGACCGTTAACACCTCGTGCCGACTGTTGAACGGTCGGATAGCCGTGGCACTGGGTAACCGGCGCTGATGAGGCTGAGGCCGGCGTGGAAAGGCGTGTGGAAGTGTGGTTGCGAGGGCTGGATTTGAACGTAGGTAAACTTAGCGAGCCCTAGGGAGAGATATCCGCGAGCGCCCTTCGCGCCGATCATCCAGCGAACGCAATCCTGCAAGATCGTGCTTCAGCGTGGAAAAACGTAGCTTTGGTGCGCCATTCAGAACAAAATTGCGAACTCGTATGTCGTTGAAATAGCTTTGTAATTTTTTCCACAGGCGAGCGCATGCCTATTGAGAACTCCTCGCACTGGGTCAAGTCGCGGAAACGATCAGCCGTAGAGCCCAGCGACAATCGGCATCCGGGCGGCGCGGAGTGCCGGAAACAGTCCGCCGAACAGGCCGACCACGAGTGCGAGCAACAGGCCCTGGCCGATCAGGCGCGGGCTGAGCTGGAAATTGAACACCACCTGACTGAAACTTGCGCCCATGGTCGAGGCGGTGAAGCCGTCAAAGACCAGATAGGTGGCTGCGGCCCCGATCACGCCACCGGCCGCGGCCAGGATCAGCGACTCGACCAGCGTGCCGACGAAAGTCGAAAAGCCGCCGAACCCGATGGCGCGCAAGGTCGCGATCTCGGTCGCCCGCGCCGCGACCGAGGAGTACATCGTGTTGAGCGCGCCCGCCAGCGAGCCAAATGCCATCGCGATCGCCAGGGGCCAGCCGAGCTTCTGGATCAGGTCCGACGTATTCGACGCCTGCTGGGCGAAATAGGCGGCTTCGGACGTCACGTCGAGCTTGAGACGAGGATCGCTGTCGCTGTACGCGCGCAACGCCTCGATCGCTGCCGGATTGGTCAGCCGCGCGCGCACGGTCTGGACGGCGCCGGCGCGCTTGAACAGGCTCTGCACCACCGGAAGATCGGCCCAGATCTCCGACTCGAACACGCTCCCGTCGGCAGCGAAGATTCCGACCACCGTCCACCGCGTGCTGTTGAAGGTCACCGTCCCACCGAGATCGAAGCCCTCGAATTCCTTGCCCATCGCCTTGCCGACGATGATCTCGTTGCTACCCGGATTGAACATGCGGCCGGCGGTGATGACGATGCCGCGGCGTAGCGCGGGGCCCTGGGGGCCGAGACCGCGCAGCGGCAGGCTCGCCTTGGTCCGGGTGCTGCGTTTGATCCCATCGACTGTTAGGTAGAGTTCGCCCGATATCTGCGGCTTGCCGTCCGCGCCCTTGGCGATCCCCGGACCATCCTCGATCAGCCGAACCTGGTCGCGCAAGACCACGCTGTTGATCTCCGACAGCGAGCCGCTGCGCAACACAACAGCGATGTCCTCTGCGCCGGAGTCTGCGATGGTGCGCTGGAATCCATTGGCCATGGCAAGGAATGCCAGCAGCACCGTAACGACGAGACCGACCGCGATGACCGTCGCCAGCGACAGCCACAGGCGCTGCGGCAAGCTCTTGAGGTTGATGGTCGTGACGGCCAGCACCTGCAGGAAAATCGAGCGCATCGAATTAGCTCCGACCCAGCGCGGTGACGATATTGAGGCGCATCGCATTGAGCGCCGGCACCAGGCCAGTGATGATGCCGAACACGACCATCAGTCCGACCGCCGCCGCCGCGATGTCAGGGTATAGCGACAGCGTCGGAACGAAGCTCATCAGGCTGTCTCGCACTCTCGTGATCAGAAGAAGCGCGACGCCGAGGCCGGGCAGGCCGCCGAGCAGCGCCAGCAGGATCGATTCGCCGAGCACCATGCGCAGGATGCGACCACCGGAAAAGCCCAGCGTCTTCAGCACGCCGATCTCGCGCGTGCGCTCGCGCACCGTCATCACCATGGTGTTGCCGACAATCATCAGGATCGTCACGAAGGCCGCTCCCACCACCAGTTCGACGATCAGCGCGATGTTGCCGAGTTGGGCGGCGAACGCCTTGTTGAAGGCCTTCTCGCTGTCAGTCGTCGTCTCGTAGGGAGAATTGGCAAACATCCCGTCGATGGCGTTAGTCACACGCTCGTTCGCGGCTACCGAGGTGGTGCGCAGCGACAGCCAGCTGATCAGGTCCTTGCCGAACGAGCGCGTCTCGTTGAAATAATCGTAGCCCATCAGCATGACGTTGGTGTCGGCCTGCGGAATGCGGGCGCTGAAGCTGCCAACGATGATGAAGTCCCAGGCGTGCGAGCGATTCTTCTGGGACCAGATGTTGCTCGAAATCGGAATATGATCACCGACCTTCCAGCCCCATTTCTCCATCATGCGCGCCCCGACCAGAACGCCGGTGCGCTCGCGGATGAAGGCCGCGCGTGCCTCGGGTGAAAACACGAAGTCGCTGTCGCGAAGCTTCATCCAGTTCTCCGGATCCACCGCAAAGGCTACGAGAAAGTTCCTCGGCTCCTGATAATAGCCTCCGAACCAGCTGAAATGGGTGATCTGAGCGACGCCGTCGACGGCGGCGACGCGATTGTAGTAGGAGATCGGGAGCGGCTGGGTGAAGCTGATCTTGTTGGTGACTACCAGACGGTCCGGCGTGGCGCGGTCCTGGCCGGCGTTGAAGGCGCGTTCGAAGCTCGCCAACACGCCGAAGATCGCAAACGCGATCAGGATCGACACCATCATCAGGATCGCGCGCAATTTCCGGCGGAACAGGTTCTTGCGGATCAAGATCAGGTCATTCACGCCGCGAGCTCCTTTTCAATGAAGTGCCCCTTGTCGAGATGCAGCGATCGCTTGGCGTATTGCGCCGCCGCCGGGTCGTGGGTCACCATCACGATGGTCTTGCCGAGATCGCGGTTGAGCACTTGCAGGATCGACAGCACCTCGTCGGCGGTGGCGCGGTCGAGATCTCCGGTCGGTTCGTCGCACAACAGCAGCGCCGGATCGGAGACGATGGCACGCGCGATGGCGACGCGCTGCTGCTGCCCGCCCGACATTTCCTTGGGATAGTGCTTGACCCGATCGGCGAGCCCGACCACGCCGAGCGCCGTCTCGACCCGCTGGCGCCGCTCCTTGCGGCCGAGCCGCGTCAGCAACAGCGGCAATTCGACATTCTGCGCCGCGGTCAGCATTGGCATCAGATTGTAGAACTGGAAGATGAATCCGATATGGGATGCCCGCCAGCGCGAAAGTTCGCTCTCGGACAGGCGGTCAAGGCGTTCACCGGCGACCTCGATCCCGCCTGCGTCGGACCGATCGATGCCACCAAGCAGGTTGAGCAAGGTGGTCTTGCCAGACCCCGACGGTCCCATCACGGCGACGAAATCCCCGCGCGGAATAGCAAGGTTGAGACCATCGAAGATGGTGATCGTCTCCTTCCCCTTAGTGAACCGTTTGCACAGATCGACGATGTCGATCATCGGGTCGGTTGGCGATAACATGGGTCTTGCTCCCGCGTGTTTAGGGGGGACCGGACCGCGCCGCGGCAGGCGCGCCGTCTTCCAGGAATTTCACCTTGATCGCCATGTCCGGCAGAATGCGCGCGTCTTTCACATCCATGCCGACACGGACCTTGACGGTCGCCTTCTCGCGATTGGCGGTTGGCACGATGGCGATGACGGCGCCCGGGATGCGCCAGTCCGGATAAGCATCGAGCACGGCTTCAACGCGGGTGCCGGCATGCAAGCGGCCGATCGAGGCTTCGCTGACGTCAACCTCGATCTCGATCGAGTCCATGTCGACAATGGTACAGATGCCGGTGCGGGTGAAGCCGCCGCCGGCCGACAGCGGCGAGATCATCTCACCGGGTTGCGCGCTGCGGTCGACCACGACGCCGGCGAACGGCGCGCGGATCCGGTGCTTGCCGAGCACCTCGCCGTAGCGCTGCGCCTCGAGTCGAGCCGCCGCCAGTTGGGCCTCCGCCTGGCGGAGCTGGGCCCGCAGCACGCCGGCTCTCGCCTGCGACTTGGTCAGATCGGCCTCGGTGGCGTAATTCTTCCCCGACAGCGTCTGGGTTCGATTGAGGATTCGCTCGGCGTCGGCCAAGTCGGCGGCAATTGCGGCCATGGCCGCTTCGGAAGCCTCGGCGCGCGCCTGCGCCAGCGCGTAATCCTTGTCGGCCAAGACATCGTCGAGTCTGGCGAGAACCTGGCCTGCCTGCACCACCATGCCCTCGTCGACCAGGAGGTCGACCACCTTGCCGGTGACCTCGGCCGCGATGGTGGCCTTGCGGCGCGCCACGACGTAGCCGGACGCGATCAGGCTGCCCGTGCTGCTCGGCGCAAGCGCCACGCTCTTTTGAAGCGCGTTATCCGGCCGCGCGACCTCAGTCGCTGGCCCCTCGACGGATGGCGCCTGCGCCGACTGCAACTGACTCCCGAGCCAAAGCGCCGCGCCGCTTCCCAGCACGAGCAGGACGATTAGTATTCCGATGACCGGAAGCAGCCGTCGTTGCGGCCGTGACGAAGGCCCGGCCGGCGGGGACCGTTCGATCATGAGCGAGCGTAGCGATCGCGTCCTGTCATCCATCTCCACAGCTTGCCCGCTCCGGCGGAGTCTTTCTCGCCCGATACAGAATTCGGCTAGCCGATTTTCAACGGGATTGGCCGATTTCTGAATTTTTCGTCGTTTTCCAATGCAATGGCTGCCGACCGGGCAAGTGCGTCGCGACGGAATTCGGTCGGCGTCAGGCCGCTTTCGGCCTTGAACGCACGATTGAACGGTCCGATCGACTGGAAACCAGCGTCCATTGCGATCGTCAGGACGGCGACGTCCCGTTGACCCGGATCGGATAGCGCCGCCTTGGCCTCGTCGATGCGATAACGATTGAGAAAGGCATTGAAGTTGCGATAGCCGAGGCCCTCGTTGATGGCCTGGCGGAGCCGGTATTCCGGCAAGTCGAGCTTGGCCGCGAGTCCGCCAATGGTGAGGCCTTCCTGCCGATAGACCCGTTCGACCGTCATCAAATTGTCGAGCCGACGCAACAGCAGGGACGCTGTGGCATCGCGACCGCCATCGGCCGCTTTGATCGGAGCCGCGCGATCCGCATTTTCGGACGCAGTCGTCGCTGCCATCGCGGCGACTGCGGGGATAGCTGGCGGCGGATGGAACAGGCCCCATCCGGCCAGCGCCGCGATGGCCAGCAAGCCAACGGCGGTGGCCAAGCTGCCGGACATGCCGAAGCTCTTGGCCGAGATCGAATTCAGTTCCGGGACGGACAGCAAGACCACAATGAGCAGCGACAGAATCAGGACCGCCAGCCGCAGCCGGCGCCGGCCGGCGACGAGGTCGGTCTTCCACGTCCTGACCGTCTGCACGGCCGCGGAGAGTGACAGGATAATCGCCAGGATCGACATCGATCGAACGCCTGCCTTGGCGAACATCGGCCATGTCGTCCATGTGTAGATCACCGAGAACCAGACGCTGACGACGGCCAGCCACAGGACGCCATGCCAGCGCCGAACCACGAAATCGTCGTCGAAACTCGCACGCGCCCACAACCATACGAGCACCGGATTGGCGCCCAGGACCGGCATGATCCACCACACCGTTGCCTTCGGCACGAACGGCGCTGTCACGATCGCGTAGAGCGCGCCCGAGGCGGCCATGGCGACGCCGAGCCATTTGATCGTATCCAGCGGGCGAACACGCCCCAAGGTAACGACCATGATCATCAGGAAAAGGCCCGCAACTGCGCCGCGCAGGCCAAGGTCAAGTGCGGTGGCTTCCATGCTATCCGCGATTCGAACCACCCACCAGCGGAACACCAAAACGTTGCACGTGCTGGCGGACCATTGCCGTCGAAGAGCCGTTCGGCAACCCAAGTGCAGACGCTACAACCTAGAGGATAATCCGATGAGCGTCTGGCAGCAAACCGGCCGTGCGGGAAGAATCGGCGACCGCAACCTTCGGCGGACAAGCTTCGCTATGTGGGAGGAGAATGGCCGCGCCAAGCCTAGCTGCGACAGCAATGGTGCCCAGGGGCGGAATCGAACCACCGACACTGCGATTTTCAGTCGCATGCTCTACCAACTGAGCTACCTGGGCGTGCTCCAAAGAGGGGCCAAAGCCCATCGAGCGGGCGGTTTATAGTGGGCTCGGGGCGGCCTGTCCACCCGGCTTCGCCAAGAGGCTTCGCCGGGCGCGGCCCGGCTGTGCACAAGGTGGGGCGGACTTGCCGCGGCTCGCGCGCGGGGCGCCGAATTTCTCATTAAACGACTGATATTACTTATTTATTCTTCGCCATCCGCCTCGTCATCGCGACCGGGGATGACGTAGGAGCCCTTCAGCCAGCGGTTCAGATCGACGTCGCGGCAGCGGGAGGAGCAGAACGGGCGGGTGGCCTGCGCCTGCGGCTTGCCGCAGATCGGGCAGGTCTTGAGCGGCCCGGCGGGCTTTTTGGCGTGGTCGTCCATGATGTCGGCGGCTTACACGGGGGGTGATGGGGTTCAAGAGCCTGTCGGCGAACGGGTTCCTCGGGCGCCGGCGCATGCCTCCCGCCGGGCTGGGAAAGGCCCATTCTACTGTGCATGGGGTTGTTTTCGAGAATTTAGTTGGCGCTCACACCGCGGTGGCGTTGAGCCAGCCGAAGCGGATCGGAAAGCCCTCGCCTCCGAGCAGCGTCGTGGTCTCGTAGAGCGGCAGGCCGACCACGTTGGTGTAGGACCCCACCATCTTCACCACGAACGAGCCGGCGATGCCCTGCACGGCATAGCCGCCGGCTTTGCCGCGCCATTCGCCGGAGCCGATATAGGCCTGGATGTCGTCCTCCGAGAGGCGCTTGAAGCGGACGCGGGTCTCGACTAGGCGCTGGCGGAAGGCCTCGCGCGGCGTGATGAGGGTGATCGCGGTGTAGACGCGGTGATTGCGGCCCGACAGCAGCCGCAGGCACTGCGCGGCCTCGTCGACGAGATTGGCCTTGGGCAGGATGCGGCGGCCCACCGCCACAACCGTATCGGCGGAGAGGATGAAGGCCCCGCGCAACTCGTCGTCCAGCTGCACCGATTTGAGTGCCGCGTCGGCCTTGGCCCTTGCGAGCCGGTTGGCGCAGGCGCGCGGCAGCTCGCCCCGCTTCGGCGTCTCATCGACGTCGGCCGGCCGGAGCGCGTCCGGCTCGATGCCGGCCTGGTTGAGCAGCGACAGGCGCCGCGGCGAACCGGAGGCAAGTACGAATTTGGGGCGGCCGAGCATCAGGTGATTTGGGAGATGAAACAGGGGGTGAATTGCGCGCGGAACCTATCGGAAGGGGGCTGATTTCACAACCCGGGAACCCGGACTTTGCTGATTCGAGGGCTCCGACATGCGTGTGCCTTCAGTCTGTGACGCCGGTGTTACGGCTACCCGCTTGCCGCCCCGACCTTTGCGAACCGCCGGCGGATGCGCATCACGAGCTGGTCGCAGACCTCGCGGTAGGCGGAAAGCTTCTGGTCGCGGCTGCCTTCGATGGTGGTGGGATCCTGCGTCGGCCAGTATTCGACGTCGGCGGCCAGCGTGCGGGTCAGCTCCAGCGCCTTGTGGTGCGCTTCCGGCGAGAGCGTGATGATGAGGTCGAAATTGAGCCCCTCCCAGTCCTCCAGCTCCTCAAAAGTCTGCGGCCTGTGGGTGGAGATGTCTTGCCCCAATTCGTCCATCACCGCGACAGCGAAGGGATCGAGCTCGCCCTTCCTCGCACCGGCCGACTTGACGTAGAGGCCCTGCGGAAACATGTGCCGCAGCAGGCTCTCGGCCATCGGCGAGCGTACGCTGTTCATCGCACAGGCGAACAGCACCGATTGCGGATCGCGTGCGCGTGGGGGCGCAGCCATCCGCGTTTAACCTTTCCAGTGCAATACGGTAATGAGCGTGAACAGCCGGCGCGAGGTCTCGAAATCGACCCGCACCTTGCCCTTCAGCCGCTCCTGCAGCGTGCGCGATCCCTCGTCATGGATACCGCGGCGGCCCATGTCGATGGCCTCGATCTTGTCAGGCGTCGCGGTCCGGATCGCCTGGTAGTAGCTGTCGCAGATCATGAAATAGTCCTTCACGATCCGCCGGAACGGCGTCAGCGACAACAGATGTGCCACCACGGGCGTGCCATCCTCGCGCCGGATGTCGAACATCAGCCGGCTGCCTGTGATGCCGAGATGCAGCGTGAACGGCCCCTTGCCATCGGCGCCCTCCGGAGCGAACAGATTCTGCTCGATCAGGTCGTAGATCGCGATCGCGCGCTCATGCTCGATGTCGGGCCCGGAACGGCCGATCGAGTCCTCGTCGAGCGTGACGCCGACGATGCGGTTCTGCGAGTCGTCCTGTTCGGGCAGCTCTGTCATGACAGATTGAGGCGCAATCCAATCGAGCGCGAATGAGCGTCCAGCCCCTCCGCTTGTCCGAGCGTCATCGCGGCCGGTCCCAGTGCACGCAGCTGGTCCGGCCCGCATTTCAGGATCGAGGTGCGCTTCATGAAATCGGCGACCCCGAGGCCTGAGGAGAATCGCGCCGAGCGCGCCGTCGGCAGCACGTGGTTGGAGCCGCCGACATAATCGCCGATCGCTTCTGGCGTATGCGCGCCGAGGAAGACAGCGCCGGCATTGCGGATCTTTGCAGCGAGCGCGTCGGGGTCATCAGTCATGATCTCGAGATGTTCGGCGGCGATCGCATCGGCGAGCGGGATGGCATCCGTGAGATTCTTCACCATGATGATGGCGCCGAAATCGGCCCAGGAGGCGCCGGCGATTGCCGCACGCGGCAGCGTCTTCAGCTGCGCCTCGACGGCCTTCTCGACATCGGCGGCGAGCCGCGCCGAATCCGTTATCAATATCGACTGCGCGCTGGCATCATGCTCGGCCTGTGCCAGCAGGTCCGCAGCGATCCAGTCGGCATTGCCGGTGTCGTCGGCGATGACGAGCACCTCGGAGGGGCCGGCGATCATATCGATGCCGACCTTGCCGAACACCAGCCGCTTTGCCGCGGCGACATAGGCATTGCCGGGGCCGACGATCTTGGCCACCGGCGCGATCGTCGCGGTGCCGTGCGCGAGCGCGGCCACGGCCTGCGCGCCGCCGACGCGGTAGATCTCGCTGACGCCGCCGAGCTGGGCTGCCGCCAGCACCAGCGGGTTGAGCTTGCCGTCGGGCGATGGCACCACCATCACCAGGCGGGAGACGCCGGCAACCTTTGCGGGCACCGCATTCATCAGCACCGAGGACGGATAGGCCGCGGTGCCGCCGGGCACGTAGAGTCCGGCGGATTCGATCGCGGTGTAGCGCCAGCCGAGCTCGACACCGAGCGGATCGGTGAAGCGTTCGTCCTTCGGCAACTGCCGGCGGTGATAGATCTCGATGCGGTCGCGCGCGAGCTTCAGCGCATCCAGTGTTGCCGCATCGCAGGCCTTCACGGCCGTTTCGATCTCGGAGGCCGTGATGCGCAGGCTGGATGCATCCAGCTTGAGCCGGTCGAACTTTGCTGTGGCCTCGAGCAGGGCCGCGTCGCCGCGCCTGGCGACGTCATCGACAATGGTGCGCGCGGCGGCCTCGACGTCGGCCGAGACCTCGCGCTTGGCGGCGAGGAAGGCCGCAAATCGCTGGTCAAAATCGGCGCTGCTGCGGTCGAGACGAACGGGCATTTTGGCTTGGCTTCCGGCTGGTCTTTGGGGCGGATTGGCTCATGCGACCCCTGCTCAATGGCGCGGCGGGGAAGCTGCGTCAACCCTCGGAAGCCGCCGTTCCGGCGGAGGCTTGAGCCGGTTGGGCTGGTATACAGGCGACCTCACCCCTCCCCCTTGATCTCCAGTCCCGTTCCCAGCTCATCCGACCCGAGATCGGTCAGCTCGCATTCCAGACATTCGACGTCGAGGCGGATGGCGCCGCCATGGGCGAACAGCAGCAACGCGCTGCCGCCGGGCTCCTCGTCGCGGCCGTCCTGGGGGTGAAACTCGATGCCGACAAGATCCAACACCTTGTCCGGCGCGGCCAGATCGATGTTGCGCGACTTGCAGGCGAGCACGCGGTCGAAGCGGAGCGCAGCGACCAGCCGGCGCGGCTCAGCCTCGGCGTCCAGTGTCTGCTCCCAGTCCAGCCGGCTCATGCCGACCACCAGCCGCTTCTCGCTTTGCCGCCAGATGATGTCGGCGGACTGGACGCGGGCGTCCTGCACATGGGTCGAGATGACAGCGAGATCGTCAGCGTCGAGGGCAATCATTTTGAGCGGGGGAGACATCACCGACACTTCTCCTCGGGAACGGATACGGCCCAACGCGCACGGACGCCGAAATTTCCCCAGACCTAACGGGCCTGTGGCCTAGAGGCTATTGATATCCTCCATCTCCAGCACCTTCCGCGGGTACCCCTCGCGGGCGACATGGATCATGGCCCGGCCGATCTGCTCGGTCGAGGTGACGAGCCGCGGCGAGATCCGGCGCAGCACCGACCAGAGCGGCCAGCTCACGTCGTAGACGGCCTGCACCCAGGCGGTCTTGGAGCGGGCACCGTGCAGGGGCTGGATCGCGCCGGGCCGGAACATGTAGGCGCCCTTGAACGGCAGCTTGAGCAGATCGTTCTCGGTCTTGCCCTTGATGCGCGCCCACATCCGTGAGGCCTGCTCGGTGGAATCGGTGCCGGCCCCGGTGACGTAGACGAATGTCATCTGCGGATTGAGGCGGGCGAGCGTCGTCGCGGCGGCGAGCGTGATGTCGTAGGTGAGATGGCGATAGTGCTCTTCGTTCATGCCGATCGAGGAGACGCCGAGGCAGAAAAAGCAGGCGTCGAATCCGGTGAACTGCGCTTCGATCGCCGAATAGTTCGTGAAATCGCCGTGGATGATCTCGGTCAGCTTGGCGCTGCGCACGCCGGTCGGGCTGCGGCCGATCACGAGCACGCGGTCAATGCCGGGATCAATCAGGCACTCGCGCAAAACACCCTGCCCGACCATGCCGGTCGCGCCGAAAATGATCACTCGCATCGGAACGTCCCCAACGATGTCGCGGCTCATGCGGCGGCAGCGATCTCGTCGAAGGATACACCCGTCAACGTTGCAGAGACATCCCACAGCATGGCCGCCGCGGCAAAATCCTTCGCTTGGGACATGATCCTCGCCACGACCGGCGGTCCCTTCAATTCGTAAAACCAGTTCGGACCGTAATAACCGCCGGGCTCGGCGGCCGGCGAGGTCGCGGCGAACAGCGTCGGCAATGCACCCTCGGCCGCGGACTGGCTGATGAAGGGCTGGAGCCACCGGCTCACCCGCGACTGGAACGAGCTGGTGCCCGGCCCGTTCGGAATGAGATCGGTCCGCGCATAGCCGGGATGGGCGGCAAGGCTCATCAGACCCCAGCCGGCGGCGAGGCTGCGGCGCTGCAATTCGAGCGAAAACATCAGCATCGCCAGCTTGGACTGGCAGTATGCCCGCCAGGGGCGATAGGAATGCCGGCTCTGGAGATCGTCGAAATTGATCGCGCCGGAGCGATGCGCGAGGCTGGAGAGATTGACCACGCGGGCCGCCTTTGCGCGGCGAAGCTGCGGCAACAGGCGCGCCGTCAGCGCGTAATGGCCGAAATAATTGGTGCCGAGCTGCATCTCGAAACCATCTTCGGTCTGCTGCCGCTTCGGCAGCGCCATGACGCCGGCATTGTTGACGAGGAGGTCGAGTTGCTCGTTGCTGGCGGCGAAGCGCCTGGCAAAATCGGCGACAGACGACAGGCTGGCGAGGTCGAGATGCTCATAGGCGATCAGCGCGCCGGGAAACCGTTCGCAAATGCCCTCGATCGCCCGCAGGCCCTTTGCGTCGTTGCGCCCGGTGAGTATGACAATGGCACCGGCGCCCGCCAGCGCCATCGCCGTCTCGTAGCCGAGGCCGCCCGTCGCCCCGGTGACGACGGCGGTCTTGCCGCTGAGGGAGGGGATGTCTGCCGTCGTCCAGTCGGTCATGCCATATCTCCGTTCGGGGCTGGAAAACGCCCGCGACGGGTCTAAATGTGCACTGAGTGCAAATTTGCAAGAGGTGAAATAATTTGAAGGTTTCAAAGCCCGCCAGGAAACCCGCCAAGCCATTGTCGCCGGGAGGAAAATCCCCGGCGGCGCCCGGCCTGCGCGAGCGCAAGCAGCAGCAGACGCGCGAGCGGCTGAAGCGGGCGGCGATGGCGCTGTTCCTGGAACGCGGCTTCGAGGCCACGACCATCGACGACATCGCGACCAAGGCGGATATGTCGCGCCGCAGCTTCTTCCATTATTTCGCCTCGAAGGAGGACGTGGTCGCCGCCTGGCAGGAGGACGCCGCGGCCGCGCTGGTCGCCGAGATCCTCGCGCGGCCCGCGGACGAATCCATGCTGACGGCGGCGGAGAATGCGATCGCGGCGGCGGTCAAACGGATCGATCCGACTGAAGCGGCCGCGATGTCGCGGCTCAAGCGCGACAATCCGGCGCTGCGCGCGCGCGACCAGCTCAAATATGAAAAGCTCGAGCAGGCCCTGGCGGAAGGACTCGCCCAGCGCTCAGGCCGCAAGTCGGACCCGCTGAAGGCGCGGCTCGTCGCGATGATCTCGACCGGCGCGATGCGCGTCGGCGGCGAGAGCTGGATCGAAGGTGCGCGCGAAAAGCCGGAGGCGTTCGTGAAGCGCACCTTCGATGCGATCAGGGCGATCTTGAAGTGAGGCCCCTTACCCCTTGAAGAACGCCAGCAGGTCGGCGTTGATGGTCTCGGCGTGCGTGGTCGGCATGCCGTGGGGAAAACCCTTGTAGGTCTTCAACGTGCCGTTCTTGAGCAGCTTGGCCGACAGCGGGGCGGAATCGGCGTAAGGCACGATTTGATCGTCGTCGCCATGCATGACCAGCACGGGCACGGTGATCTTCTTGAGGTCCTCGGTGAAATCGGTCTGCGAGAACGCGACGATGCCGTCGTAGTGCGCCTTTGCGCCGCCCATCATGCCCTGACGCCACCAATTCTGGATCACCGCTTCCGACGGCTTCGCGCCGGGGCGGTTGTAGCCGTAGAACGGACCGGTGGGGAGATCGCGATAAAATTGCGTACGGCTGGCGGCGAGCTGCTTCTGGAGATCGTCGAACACGCCCTTCGGCAGGCCGCCGGGATTGGCTTCAGTCTTCACCATCAGCGGCGGCACCGCGGAGAGGATCGCGGCCTTCGCGACCCGGCTCTCGCCGTGGCGCGCGATGTAGTGCACGACTTCGCCGCCGCCGGTGGAATGGCCGACATGGATCGCGCTCTTGAGATCGAGATGCGCCGTCACGGCCGCGAGGTCGTCGGCATAATGATCCATGTCGTGACCGTCGGAGACCTGCGAGGAACGGCCGTGGCCGCGGCGGTCATGGGCGATGACGCGGTAGCCCTTCGCGGCGAAGAACAGCATCTGCGCGTCCCAATCGTCGGCCGAGAGCGGCCAGCCATGGCTGAACACGATCGGCTGACCCGCGCCCCAGTCCTTGAAGAAAATCTCGACGCCGTCTTTGGTGGTGATGGTGGGCATTGGGGACTCCTTTAGTCGAAAACGATCAGGCAAACGCCATCGGCTTGAATCGGCGCCATGCGCCGATCGTCAGTACGACGAAAAACACCAGCACGATGCCCTGCACAACCGCGAACACCGGACCGCCCGGCGGCGCCGGCGGCACAGCGGGTGCGAGCGCGGCGAGCGCCGGCACCTTCAGGAACGACTGGATCACCAGCACGAAGACGTTGAAGTAGAGCGAGATCATCGCGGTCACGATGTAAACCGGACGCCAGATGCCAGCGAGCTTCATCCCGTACAGCGCGAGGCAGGCGATCGCGAGCAGCACCAGTGAGATGATGCCGATGATGTGCGACGGCAGCAGCTCCTTGAACGGAAACAGGAAGCCCGTGGCGCTGGTTAGGATCGTGAAAAGCAGGAAGATCGCGGTGAGGCCCGGCATCGGCTTCGAAGCGAGCAGGCCGAACATGACGACGAGGCCGGCGGCGATGCCGATCAGGCTGATGATGACATGGACTAACGTAAAGGCGGGCAGGCTCAATCCAAGCAACATCTCACTCTCTCCGTTTGGAAGCATGAGATGGTATTACGGCCCTCATGGAATGGCTACATGCGCAATGTCACAGGCTCGTGCGAAGCCATGCGTCATCGTGCGAATCGACAAACGCATGGCTGAATTTTTTGCAGCGGTGTCACAATCGACGGCAGGCTTTCGACGAAAGTTGAATCGTGACTCACACTTCCTTGGTGTCGAAGATCAGGAGATCAGCACCACCGCTGGCGAATTTCGGCACGTCGCCGGCGGCCGCCTTGCCCGCTTCGCTGCCGAAGGCCTTCTGGATGTCGCCCACGCTGTCGAAGGAGAGAATGGCGACGAGATGGACTCCTGACGGTCCGGCGGGAGAGCCGACCGGTCCCTTGCTGACGGAATATTTCTTCAGGCCGGGAAGTTTCTTGGCGAGCGGGATGTGGGTCTCGGCATAATGCTTGTCGAAGGCGGCAACGTCTTTTGGCGTCTTGTAGAGCACGACGAGTTCAGCCATTTAGTCCTCCCATGTGAATCTTTATTATTCCACGCGCGATTGGCCTCGCGTCGAGGGATAGTCACGCATCACACGGCACAATGGCAAGCCAGATTCGACTTGCCGACTGCTTGTCTTCTGCTTGACTAAAGCGCCGGTTTTGCGGCGTCGCCGAGATAGCCGTGCAGGGAGGCCACGACTTGCGCGCCTTCGCCGATGGCGCCGCCGACGCGCTTGACCGAGCCGGAGCGGACGTCGCCGACGGCGTAGACGCCGGGCACGGAGGTCTCGAGCGGCGCCACCAGACGGCCCTGGTTCTGCTCGGACTGCGCGCCTGTCACGACGAAGCCACCGCGATCGAGCGTCACGCCGCAGCCGTCCAGCCAGTTGGTGGCGGGATCGGCGCCGACGAACAGAAAGAGATTCTTGATATCGGCGGAATCCTCGTCCGCAGACAGCCGGCTCTTCCAGCGGATCCGCCGCAGCAGCGAAGCCTCGTCGCCTTCGAGCGCGGAGATCTCGGTGTTGAACATCAATTCGATGTTCGGCGTCGCTTCGATGCGCTCGATGAGATAGCGCGACATGCTCGCGCCCAGGCCGCCGCCACGGATGATCATCAGCACTTTTTTGGCGTGACCCGACAGGAACACGGCCGCCTGGCCCGCCGAATTGCCGGCGCCAACCAGCGCAACTTCTTCGCCGGCACACAGCTTCGCCTCGACCGGCGAGGCCCAATACCAGACGCCGCGCCCTTCGAACTTGTCGAGGTTCGCGATGTCAGGCCGGCGATAGCGCGCGCCGCTCGCGACCACGACCGCACGCGAGCGCAAGGGATCGCTGCCGTCGAGCGTCACGGAAAACGCACCGTCCTTGCGCGTGCAGTCGAGCGACTTCGCCGTGACGGGGATCATGATATCGGCGCCGAACTTCTGGGCTTGATTGAAAGCGCGAGCAGTCAGTGCCAGGCCGGAAATGCCGGTCGGAAATCCCAGATAATTTTCGATGCGGGCGCTGGCGCCGGCCTGGCCGCCGAAGGCGCGGGTATCGAGCACCGCGACCGAAAGGCCTTCCGAGGCCGCATACACCGCGGTGGCAAGCCCGGCCGGTCCGGAGCCGACGATCGCGACATCGTAGATGCGGTCGTTGCGCGGGCCACCGATCATGCCGATCGCGCGCGCAACCTCGGTCTCGCTGGGGTTGCGCAGCACCTCGCCGCTGGCGGCGACGACCAGCGGCCAGTCTTCCGGCTTGGGCGAATAGCGCGCGATCACCTCGGCGGCGTCGCGATCGCGCTCGGGATCGAGCAGATGATGCGGCTGGCCGTTGCGGGTCAGGAACCCCTGCAAGCGGACGACACCGGCCGAATGCGAGGGCCCGATCAGCACGATTCCGCCGACGCCGGCCTGAAGCAGATTGACCCGGCGCAGGATCAGCGCGCGCATGATGCGCTCGCCGAGCTCGGCCTCGGCGACCAGCAGTGCGCGCAGGCGCTCCGGCGGCAACAGCAGCGTCTCGACCTCGCCTTCGGCGCGGCCATCGACCAGCGCCGGCCGTCCCGAGAGCTGGCTGAGCTCGGCCAAAAATTGCCCCGGCCCCTGGTCGATCAGCGGTGTGACATGACCGAGGCCATCGCGCTGGGTGATGGCGACATGGCCCTTCAGCACGACGAACATGCCCGGCCCCGGCTTGCCGGTCTCGAACAGCAACTCGCCGTCGGCATAGGCGCGAACCTCGCCGAAATGCCGCATCCGCGCGATCTCGGCGGATGTCAGGGTCGGAAAGGTCTGCTCAGGGCGCGTGAACCGCGACATCTGCGCATCACCATCGTTTCGTTGCGATTCGTCCTGCGCCGTTGCCACTTCCATGCACTCCAAAAAATTTCCAGCCGCCGGATTTCAGCCGCTGGTCTTGCCGGCGGTCCCCTCATTTAGGGAACCATCTTCATTCTGCGAGGGGTCATCGATTGCGGCGCGTTCGCGCGCCTGCACCTTCCGCCGCTTCAGGTTTTCGCGCAGCGCCGATTTCAGCCGATCGTCGCGCGATGACCTCGCCTGTCTCGTGCTCTTGTCGTTCTCGTCAGCCATCTCGGGTCCATACAGCGATCCGCGATAACATGCCCGAGGAATAAGGCAGCTCAAGAGGCCCGCACGAATCCGATCGTGCGAAACTCGAAATGGACCGAATCCGGGATGTAAGCCAACTGGCCAGTTGGCCGGGGATATCAGGACCAAAATCCATGGAAAGTCGGTCGTTTTGCGCCAAATCGGGCATTTCGGGCCTGATATCGCCCCGATTTTCTCGTTTTGACCGGCCTTGCAAGCTTGCACAGAAGGGGGGCATGTGGCAGATATCGGCCCGCTTGGTAGGCCCCTCGTGGCGGCCGATTCTTGTCCCAGCACATGCTGCCGTAGCTCAGTGGTAGAGCACTCCATTGGTAATGGAGAGGTCGACAGTTCAATCCTGTCTGGCAGCACCATTTTTCGGTTCAATCGCGCACAGATCGGCGTTCTCGCGGCCCAAAACGCCCGAGTTTTGCTCTCCTCTTTCGCCCTCCTCTGTGAAGAGGGCGCAGGGAAGACCGGGTGCCGACGGGCACCCGCGGTCCGCTGCGCGAAAGTGTAGCGCAAGGAGACCGCACAGCAGCATACAGGTGACGCCGAACACTCGGCCTTCCCTGCGCAGTGGTGTGACAGCTTATACGCGCTCTCCCCGGAGCCGAGTTCCTTCTGGCCTCCGTCACCTCGCGAATTGGCGATGCCCCGCGACCCGGTTGAGCCCCAAAGCATCTCCGCAAGGCTTGACCGTAGCAACGACGGTCAGGACCACGCGCTTTCGCCGTACGCAGCTCCTCTGCTTTGCCCCCAAGGGACTCTTCAGAGTGTTGGCGCCGTCCGTTCCGCTGGGAGCCGAGATCTCACGAGGTTCATCTCGCCCTGGTCCCGCCTACCCATGCCCGGCGCTGCCGCGTCCACCGCACCCCGGCCCACGTTCGTTGCGACGTACGAGCGCCCCTCTCCCTGGGTCGGGATGCGGAGAGAATGCCGTAATTCCGAAATTCGGTAAAGTGGAATATTTTTGCGGGAAGGGGTTGACGAGGTTTTGCGGGAGGCCGGGTGTTTTGCCCGACGGGACGAGTGGACCGCGCAGGTAAGGTTAATTCTTCCTTTCGATTGTCGGTAAAATTTTATCTATTATCGTCTGTGCCGTGGACGATGAATCGGAGGCTCCGATAGTGTTTGCGTGTTGCCTGATCGTAACTGGGATTGCGTTGTTTCTGTCCGGCATAGTTGCCTTCGGCTTTCATAGAAACTCGCTGCACTCGATGGCGTTGCTGTAGCCGCATCAGTGATGCCTGCTCGTAGGATGGGTCGAGCGGAGCGAAACCCATCCTCATTGCTCGGTGACGAACACGATGGGTTTCGCAAGTGCTCTACCCATCCTACGCACTACGCACTATCAATTGTCGTTACCCGGCTGCAGTCCGGTAAAGCGATCGTCGGCGCGGCGCAGGCGGCGGCAGAGCTCGCGATTGATGTTCTGCAGGACGATCACGTAGGCGTGGATGTCGGCCTTGTAGCAGGCATAGAGATTTTGGGCCGTCAGCTCGTACAGCACGGTCGGAGTTTCCGCGACCACCGTGGCGGAGCGGTTCTGCATTTCGATCAGTGTCATCTCGCCGAAAAAATCACCGGACTCCAGGACGGAAATCGGGATGGTGCTGCCTGCGTTCGCCCGTTTGCTCACCGCCAGCCGGCCCGACTTGACGATGAACATCGAGCGTCCCGGCTCGCCTTCCGTCACCACGGTGGCGCCGGTGTCGAAGCGGCACTCGGCCAGCATCGACATCAGCAGGTCGAGACCCCGGTCCGTAAGACCGCCGAAGAACGGCGTCGCGAGGAGGAACGCTTTCAGATCGGGGGCACTGACGATCATCGGGCGAGGATATGCCCCGCCGCCATCTGCGGCAAGCAGCGCGCACATCGGCGCTGACGAGGCTCGACATGGTTCAAGGCGTCGCAGCCCGGATGGAGCCTGAATCGCAGATGCACGAAGGGGCCTCGCAACCGTCATACGTGCGTATGAATTGAACGTTTCGTCGATCGATCGTAGATTGTCCCGGTCTCTGCTGCACTGAAGCGTGATGAAATTGAGATAAATCGTCATCGCATTTCAGATCGTTGTTTGCGCATGATGTCCCCGGAAGGCCGCTTCGCATTCTTCCGGATCATACTTTAACGGAGAGTAGCCGTGTGGAAAGCTGTCGTGGTTGCAGTCGTGACGCTCGCCTCAGCGCCGGCATTGGCGCAGGACGCGGCGAAAAAGTCGGATCCAAAGGCGGACAATTGCTTCTACACCGTCGGAACTCAGTCGATCCAGGTGCCGATCGGCGGAAGCGTCTGCCGGCGACAGCCCGCGCCTTACAACGACAAATATTCGTTGCTTCGATGCACCCCGCCGCTTGACGAGATCGACAGCGACGTCAAGCGAGGCGATTCACGCTGCGACAAATACGACGAACGGGAATAGCTCGCGGGCTACGGGCTCTCGCCGCGAAACGCCCGCTTGCGCCAGAGGTCGGCCATGAGCTTGATGGTCGCCGCGAGCACAAGCGCGCAAAGCGCCGCCTTCGAGATGGTCTCCATCGTCCCCTCGATCAGCAGGCAATGGGCCACGCTGCCTGCGACGATGACGATCGCGAGGGGAATATGGATCACGCGCCAGGTTCGTAAGCGCAGTCCCAATCGCCGGCGGAGCAGAGCCAGCAGCGCCACAGCGAAGATCGCCCACATGGCGGTCACGCCGAAGGGCGAGAACGGCGTCGGTGACGCGTAGGTCAGGGCGTCGATCATGTCGGGCGGGCTGGTGATCCAGAGGCCGGCGACATGGATCACGATCGCAAGAGCCAGCGCGCCGCCGATCCAGTGATGGGCGCGCCGTCCGCGATAGGCCGACAGGCCCGGCAGATATCCGCCTATCAGCAGCGGCTGAACCAGCACGAGACCGAGCGCGATGATGCCTGCGAAGCCGGCGAGGATGTAGACCGGACCGCGCCATGCGAGCTGCTCGCTTCCCGCAGCGAACGCAATCGGCGCGCCAATCGCAATCGCAAGGGCGACCCAGATCAGGGGCGCCCTGGCTGATCTCCACTCCGTCATTCGCAATCCGGTCAGGCCGGCTGAAGCACGAAGTGCGCCTCGAGGCTGGTTTCCTTGGCGCTCCGCATGATCGGCCGCAGGAAGACGGTTTTGAACTCGCCGCTGTCATAGGCGAGGTGGCCATGCGGCTGGCCGAAGATCGGAATGATCTGCGGCATCTCGAGCCGGAATTTTCCGTCCTTGTCGGTGAGCGTGGCGCCGTGGCTCTGCGGCTCGTGCTCCTGGCCTTCGACCGTATGCGCCCAGATCTGGATGCGTTGGCCGGCGAGCGGAGCCCCGTCGCCGGCGCGGCGCACGGTGCCGCTCATCCAGAAACCGCCCTTGCCGATCCGCTCCACGATCGCCGCGCCCTTGCGGTAATTGTTTGCCCCGCCCGACATCGTCTCGGTCGGCGCGAGGCCGTCCGCGCGGGCCGGCAACAGCAGGCCGGAGACGCCGGCTGTCAAAACGCCGGTTGCGAGGATGGAGCCGCCGGCGGCGAGGAGGCTGCGGCGGTTGAGTACGACCATGGTCATGTCGGTTCCTCCGTGCGAGCGGCAGATGCTTCGTTGATGATACAACAACGGGCAAAGGACGCCCAGTTGCGACGAAGGGCGCGACGGGTCGCAATAACGGTGTTGTGAACAGAGGTGCGAGCCAAGCGAACAGATTTGTAGGATGGGTCAAGCCAAGCGAAACCCGTCGAGGCCTTGTTCGGTGAGGAACCGTGATGGGTTTCGCAAGTGCTCTACCCATCCTACATATCATTCTTATCCCTCCACCCGGTACCCCGCATGATCCCCTTCTCCGTGCTCGACCTCGCTCCCATCCGCAGGGGTGGTGATGCGGCGCAGGCGTTCCGCAATTCGCTCGATCTCGCCCAGCATGTGGAGAAGTGGGGCTTCAAGCGGTTCTGGCTCGCCGAGCATCACAACATGACGGGCATCGCGAGCGCGGCGACATCGGTGGTGATCGGGCATATCGCGGGCGGGACCAGGACGATCCGCGTCGGCTCCGGCGGGGTCATGCTGCCGAACCACTCGCCGCTGGTGATCGCCGAGCAGTTCGGCACGCTGGAATCGCTCTATCCCGGCCGGATCGATCTCGGGCTCGGCCGTGCACCGGGCACCGACCAGCTCACCGCGCGGGCGATGCGGCGCGACCTTGCGACGGCTGCCGAGAACTTTCCGCATGACGTGCTGGAATTGCAGGCGCTGCTCGGCGATGTGCAGCCGAACCAGGCGATCCGCGCCGTGCCCGGCATGGGAACGAAGGTACCGCTCTGGATCCTCGGCTCCAGCACGTTCGGCGCACAGCTTGCGGCCATGCTGGGCCTGCCTTTCGCCTTCGCCTCGCATTTCGCGCCGCAGATGATGATGCCGGCGCTGCGCGAATATCGCGCGCGCTTCGAGCCCTCGGCGCAGCTCGACAAGCCCTATGCAATGATCGGCGTCAATGTGTTCGCGGCCGATAGCGACGCGGAGGCGCAGCGCCTGTTCTCCTCACTCCAGCAGCAATTCATCAACCTGCGCCGCGGCACGCCCGGCCCGCTGCCGCCACCGGTCGACGACATGGACGCGCTGTGGTCGCCGGCGGAGAAGGCGATGGTTGGCCAGTCGCTGTCCGTCTCCGCGGTCGGCTCGCCCGCTGTGGTCGAGGCGAAGCTGAAGACTGTGATCGCCGAGACCGGCGCGGACGAGCTGATGACCACGGGCCAGATCTACGACCACGCCGCACGGCTGCGCTCGTTCGAGATCGCGGCCGAAGTGCGCGACAGGCTGGCGAAGCAGCCGGTGGCGTGAGCGCAGTGCGGCCTCGGGCGGGATAAGGTCAGGCTGAATAGCGCGACGACAAAGGTGCGCTCCCTCCCCCGCTTGCGGGGGAGGGTTGGGGAGAGGGTGTATCCGCAATGGGACAATCTCCTAGAGGAAGGAGCCCTCACCCCGACCCTCTCCCGCAAGCGGGAGAGGGAGCAGAGCGGCGACGACGACCTGATGGCCCCTCGACTCCGCGCGGATTGCCAGCAACACACGGCTGTCCTACAGTTCCATATAAGGAAGGGTGGCACTTCGCCGAGCTCTCAACCTGATGCGGGGCCGTGGATGGACGAGTTTCGCCGTCGCGCGTTCGAGTTCGTGGAGAAAGTGCAGAAGCTTCCCGACGCCGCCAGCGTTCTTGACGCGATGGGCGGCGTGCTCGGGCAGCACGGCTTTGATTATTTCTGTTGCTCCTATCTTGCGCCTACGGCGACCGAACGGCCGCGCGCGGCCGTCCTCGCCGAACGGCTGCCGGCCGGCTTTCTGGATATGTACTCCGAGGAGCAGTTTCTGTACGCCGATCCGGCGCTGCGCTACTGCAACGTGACGGTCCAGCCGTTCCGATGGTTCAAGGAGGCGCCGTACGATCCGAAGCGGGAGCCGCGCACGGCCGAGCTCGTGCGGCGCGTCCGCGACTTCGGCATGGTGGATGGCTTCATGATCCCGGTCGCCTCGCCTGCGCGCCGCCTGGGTCAGGTCTTTTTCGGAGGCGCCGCGATCAAACTTCCGGATGGGCAGTTACCCGCGCTCCATCTCATGGCGCTTTATGGCTTCGATCGCTCGGTGAGGCTGGGCGGCGCGCCCCAGGTGCCCCAGCTTGCACTATCGATACGCGAACGCGAGGTGCTGACGCTGGCCGCCATCGGACGCTCCACGGAGCAGATCGCTGATCGCCTGCACATCACGGCGCGCACGGTGAAGGCTCACATCAGGAGCAGCTGCGACAAGCTTGGCGCAGTGACCCGCACGCAGGCCGTGATGATCGCCGTGCGCGACCGGATCATCTCGCCATAAGCTATCCCGTCATTCCGGGGCGCGTCAGCGCGCCCCCGGAAATTCCAACAGCAATGAGCGCGGCAAGAATCAATCCGCAAACCCGAACAGCTTCGCCGGATTGTGCACCAGGATCTTCTCCAGCTCGGCCTGGTCCGGCGCGTAGCGGTACATCAGCTCGAGCAAATCGGCGTCGTTCGGCGGCTGCTTGACCGAAACCGGGTGCGGCCAGTCGCTGGCCCAGACGCAGCGGTCGATTGCGGCCTCGATATAGGCGCGCGCGATCGGGATCACGTCGTCGTAGGGAGCACCGGCCTTCGAGGTCTTCTCGCCGAGCGACAGCATCACCCAGAAATTGCCCTTGGCCAGCAGCTCCAGCATCTTGCGCAGGTTCGGATCGTTCTTGCCGGCTTCCGGATCGGGGCGCGCCATGTGGTCGATCAGCACGGGCACGTCGAGGTTTTCGTACTTGGCGACGCTGGAGACGATGCCGTCCTTCTCCGGCTGGATTTTGACGTACCAGCCGAGCTCGCGAATCCTTGCGATCGCACGCGCAAAGTCCTGGTCCGACAGCACCGCGCCGAGCTCCTGACGGAAACTGAAGCGCGCGCCGCGCACACCGGCATCATGCAATTTCGCGAGATAAGAATCGTTCGCCTCCGCGAACACCAGCGCGTTGGCGCAACCGCGATAGTTCGGACCCATCGCGGCGAGGCCGTCGAGCACGACGGAATGATCGGCGCCGTAGGTCGTGGTCTGCACGATGATGCCGCGCTCGATGCCGAGCGTCTTGTGGACGCGCAGCGCCGCTTCCCAGGTCGCGGTCGGCATCCGATAGGCCGCCCCCGGACGCTCGGGATATTTGTCGATCGGACCCAGCACATGAAATTGGCTGTCGACGGTTTTGGGCGGCGGCGCCTTGATCGGGCGGCGCGGATTGGGATCGAACGGCAGATAGGTCGGCATGCAAAGTGCTCCTTCAGTCGATCATTGCGGTGAAGTCGCACTGCACCAGCGCGCCACCGTCCATGTTGTCCATCGGCAGCGCGTGGCGCGCTGGGCGCGAATGCTCGTCCGGAAACATTTTGAGCCACTCGACATTCACCGGCCCGCGTTGCGTGCGGTCCTTCAACCACACCGTCATCTTGATGATGTCGTCCGTGGTGCCGCCGGCGGCCTCAACGGTCGCCTTCATATGGGCGAACATGTTGGCGCATTGGGCATCGAGGCTCTCGGGCATCACGCCGGCACCATCGCGGCCGAGGATGACGCCTGACATCACGAGATTGCCGATACGGCAGGCGTTCGGAATCGGGTTGGCGTGCTTGAAGCCGCCGATATGGATGCTCTTGCGCCGCGTTTGGCCCGTCATGGTGCGCTCCCTCTTTTGTGTTGGTTTCAGACGAACTGGCAGGACACCGAGCCGAACGCGCCATAGTCGGCATGGAACGTATCGCCGCGGCGGATGTCGACGGGCCGCGTGAACGATCCAGCCAGCACCACCTCGCCAGCCTTAAGATGTTCGTCATGCGGCGCGAGGCGGTTGGCGAGCCAGGCGATGCCGTTGGCAGGATGATTGAGCACGCCCGCAGCAAGGCCGGTCTCCTCGACCTCGCCGTTGCGGAACAGCAGTGCGCCGATCCAGCGCATATCGGCATCCATCGGGCGGAACGGCCGGCCGCCAAGCACCAGCGCAGCATTTGCCGCGTTGTCCGAGATCGTGTCCATGACCTTTCGCGCTTTGCCGGTCTCGGGATCGACCCGATGCATCCGCGTCTCCAGGATCTCCAGCGCCGGGGTAACGTAGTCGGTGGCGTTGAGCACGTCGAAGATGGTGCAATCCGGCCCACGCAGCGGCGCCTTCAGCACGAAGGCGAGCTCGACCTCGATCCGCGGCGCATAGAAACGGTCGAACGGAATCGGCGTGGCGTCGGCATAGAACATGTCGGCGAACAGCACGCCGTAATCGGGCTCGGAGATGCCGACCGCGTTCTGCATCGCCTTCGAGGTCAGGCCGATCTTGTGGCCCTTGATGATGCGGCCGCGGCCGAGCTGGAGCTTGGTCCAGGCGCGTTGGACCGCGTAGGCATCCTCGATGCTAAAATCGGGATAGTCCTTCGTGAACATCGTGATCAGCGACTTGGTGCGCTCCGCCTCATCCAGCCGCGCGGCAAGGCGTTCGATCGTGGCGGCATCCAGCATGGTCTATTGCTCCGCGGCGACGGTGTTGCGCAGCACGCCGATGCGGCTGGACTCGACCTCGACGACGTCGCCGACTTTCAGCCAGCGCGGCGGATCGAAGCGCACGCCCGCCCCCGTTGGCGTGCCCGTGACGATCATGTCGCCGGGCTTCAGCGTGGCGAAGGTCGAGAGATAGGAGATCAGATAATCGAACGGGAACATCAGCCGCTCGGTGGTGTCCTGCTGCCGCACCTCGCCGTTGACGCGCGTGGTGATGTCGTGAGGACCGCGCGGGTCGAGCTCGTCAGCCGTGACGATCCAGGGCCCGATGCTACCGGAGCGATCAAAATTCTTGCCCTGCGTCACGTTGAACTTGCCGTGGCGCAGCCAGTCTCGGACCGTGCCCTCGTTGCACAGCGTCATGCCGAAAATGTGCGACCACGCCTTTTCGCGCGGAATGTGGCGGCCGCCCTGCCCGATCACGATGACGAGCTCGCCTTCATAGTCGAGCTGCTCAGATACGTGAGGCTTCTCGAGCGTTTGGCCGGAGCCCGTCATCGACGACATGCTGCGCACGAACAAGCTGGGATATTTGGGCAGATCGGAATTGTCTTTATATTCGGCGTTGCGCTCGGCGTAGTTGACGCCGATGCACCAGAGCTTTTCCGGCGCCAGCACCGGCGGCAGCAGGACCAGCTCGTCCAGCGCGTAGTCAGGCTTTTGTCCGGCGACCGCTTCCTGCGCCTCGGCGAGCGCGTTGGCCGCGATCAGCGCCTTGACGTCAGAATAGTCACGACCGATCCGTTTGGTCAGATCGACGACACCGCCGTCAACGGCGGCACCATAGAGCGGCTCTCCGTCCAGGAGATAGCTTACGAGTCGCATGATCGTTCTCCAAGTGTCTGGCGGCGCGAGGCGAGGCTGCGCGCTCAGTCTTTCGATTTGGGAGTCTGGAACACGGTGTTCAGCGTCACGATCTCGCCAAGCGTGGCGTAACGCGGACCGCCGATGCGCGCGATCGGGTCGAGCGCCTTGGTCTCCACCTTGCCGTCGTTCACTAGGCCGTCGCGCAAATGAAACATCACGACTTCGCCGACGATCAGCCGGCTGCGGGCGTCACCGAATTCGAGGCACTGGCGGAAGCGGCATTCCATCGCAACGGGTGCCGCCGCCAAGCGCCGTACCTTGATGCGCTCGCAGGGCAACGTCTCCAGCCCGAGATGCTCGACCTCGCTGATTTCAGGCGGATGCTCGACCGAGCTGTCGTGCACCGCCTTCATCAGCGGGGTATCGGCGATGTGGATCACATATTCCTCGGTATCGAGGATGTTGTGCGCGGTGTCCTTGTAGTCCGCGCCCTTGCGGCCGACGCTGATGGCGAGCATCGGCGGCTTCTGCGAGACGAAGGTGAAGGCGCTGAAGGGGGCGAGGTTGAGCACGCCGCTACGCGACAGGCTCGTCACCCAGGCGATCGGGCGCGGCACCACGATGCCGGTCATCAGGCGGTAGATGCGCTCCGCGCCGAGCTCGGTGGGGTCGATCTGCATCGATCATTCAGCCTTGATGTTGGCCTTGCGCACGACCGGAATCCACTTGGCGTCCTCGCGCTCGAGATAGGCCTTGAACTCGTCCGGCGTCATCGGCGTGGCTTCGCCGCCGAGCTTCTCGAACTTGTCGACCACGGCGGGGTCCTTCAGGATCGCGACCAGCGTCTCGTGCAGCTTGTCGATAACAGGCGCCGGCGTGCCCGCGGGCGCGAACAGGCCGGTAAAGGTCTGGCCGTCAAAATCCTTGTAGCCGAGCTCGGCAAAGGTCGGCACGTCAGGCAACGACTTCAGGCGATGCGGGCTGGTGACGGCGAGCGCGCGGAACAGGCCGGCCTTGATGTGCTGCAGGCTGACCGTGAGCTGGTCGAATGCGAACTGCACCTGGCCGCCGAGCAGGTCGTTGATCGCGGGCGCGTTGCCGCGGTAGTGCGCGGTGACCCATTGCAGGCCGAGATTCTCCTGCATCAGCTCGCTGAGCAAATGGTTGGTGGTGCCGGGGCCGGGCGAGGCCATCGTCAGCTTGCCGGGATCGCGCTTGGCGAGCTCCACGAATTCCTTGAACGTGTTCGCCTGCACGGAGGGATGCACCTCGAGCACCAGCGGCGTCATCGAGATGGTCGTAATGGGAAGGAAATCCTTCTTCCAATTATAGGCGTCGCGCTTGTTGATCTCGGTCGCGAACAGCACCGGGCCGTTGGCACCGACGAACAGCGTGTAGCCGTCGGGCGCCGATTTCGCGAAGGCTTCGCCCGCGATCATGCCGCCGGCGCCGGCTTTGTTCTCGATGATGAAGGGCTGGCCGAGCTTTTCCTGGAGCTTGTCGGCGACGATGCGCGCGGCGCTGTCGACATTGCCGCCGGCCGGATACGGCACGATCAGCTTGACGCTGCGCGCCGGCCATTGCTGGGCTGATGCGGGCCCCGCCAGCATCGCAGTGACAGCGGCTATGGCAATCGCGATTAATCTCATGTTAACCTCCCGGCGGCGCTTCCAATTCACTTCGAACGCCCTGACGTTGCGCATGGCGCTCGAATCGCCGCGCAATCTCCAGATGCGCGCTTTACCTGTCGAGTGAATTGTGGCGTTCTTGTCCATATTATGGACAGGCGACTTTCACCGAAATCCGCTCGCGACGCAATGGAACCGCGACAGGGCGCGCAGGCGATCCGGCGCGCGCTCGCGGTGCTGCGCATTCTTGCCGCAGGCCGCGAGGACGGTGTGCCATTGGCCGAGGTCGTGCGCGCGACCGGCCTCACCCGCCCGACCGTGCATCGCATCGTCCATGTGCTGATCGAGGAAGGCATCGTCGAGCGGCACAACAAAACCGGCCGTTATGCGATCGGCAACCAGGTGCCGGAGCTCGCGCTTGCGCGTCCCCGACCTTCGCGGTTGCTGGTCGCCGCCAATCCGTCGCTGCGGCGTGCGTCAGCCGAGATCGGAGACACCCTGTTCCTGACGGCGCGGACCGGCAACGACACGCTGTGCGTCGATCGCAGGATCGGCATCTATCCGATCCAGGTGCTGTCGATCGAGGTCGGCGCACGCCGGCCGCTCGGTGTCTCCAGCGCCGGCGTCGCCATCCTCGCCGCGATGCCCGCGCCGGACGCGCGAAAAATCGTCGCAGCCAATGAGAAGCGGTTCGCCGCCTACCAGACCGACGCCGCGACGGTGCTCGGCCAGGTCACCGCGGCGCGGAAGCGGGGATATAATATGAGAGAGATCGGCCTCGTGCAGGGCACGAAATCGATCTCGACCTGGATCAAGACGCCGGATGGGCAGCCGGCCGCGGCCATGACCGTCTCCGCCGTTCGGACGAGGCTAGGCCCCCGCCGCGAGCAGGAGGTTGCGGAGATTTTGCTGCGCGAGGCCCGCACCATCGAGCAGGCGATCGGCGGCTAGCTGCGCGGCATCACGCGGCGCTGTCAATGGGCTGACTTCGCCCTCTGTTTTATGGCACAACGGCCGCCTCGCCGACCGACCAACGAGGCCAAGCATGCCCGCGCCAAAACCGCCTGCCTTCGAGACCCTAAGCCTGCATGCGGGCCAGCATCCGGATCCCGCGACCGGCGCCCGCGCGGTGCCGATCTACCAGACCACGTCCTACGTGTTCCAGGATTCCGATCACGCCGCCGCGCTGTTCAATCTGGAACGCGCCGGCCACATCTATACGCGCATCTCCAACCCGACCACCGGCGTGCTGGAGGAACGGCTCGCGGCGCTGGAAGGCGGCGTCGGCGCGATCTGCACCGCGAGCGGCATGGCCGCGCTGCATCTGGCGATCGCGACGCTGCTCAACGCCGGCGACCACATCGTGGCGTCGAGCTCGCTTTACGGCGGCACCATCAATCTGCTGGCGCACACACTGCCGCGCTTCGGCATCACCACGACCTTCGTCAAGCCGCGCGATCTCGACGCGTTCCGCGCAGCCATCAAGCCGAACACGAAGCTCGTGATCGGCGAGACCATCGGCAATCCCGGCCTCGAAGTGCTCGACATCCCGAAGGTCGCGGCGATCGCACATGACGCCAAGATTCCGCTGCTGATCGACAACACCTTTGCGACGCCCTATCTCAGCCGTCCGATCGAGCTTGGCGCCGACATCGTCATGCATTCAGCGACCAAATGGATCGGCGGCCACGGCATCGCGATCGGCGGCGCCATCGTCGACGGCGGCCGCTTCGACTGGCGCGACTCCGACAAGTTCGGGGTGCTGACCGAGCCCTATGGCGGCTATCACGGCATCGTCTTCGACGAGCAGTTCGGCACCGCCGCCTTCATCATGCGCGCGCGCACCGAAGGCCTGCGCGATTTCGGCGCCTGTCTGTCGCCGACCAACGCGTTCCAGCTGTTGCAGGGCGTGGAGACGCTGGGCGTCCGCATGGACCGCCACATGCAGAACACGCACCTCGTGCTGGAGGCGCTGAAGTCCAACAAGGCGGTGGATTGGGTGCTGCATCCCTCGCTTGAGGACCACACGGACTATCAGCTGGCAAAACAGTTGCTGCCGCGTGGCGCCGGCTCGATCGTCTCCTTCGGCATCAAGGGCGGGCGACCCGCAGGCCGCAAGTTCATCGAGTCCCTGCGCATGATCAGCCATCTCGCCAATGTCGGCGACGCCAAGACGCTGGTAATCCACCCCGCTTCCACCACGCATCAGCAGATGGATGCCGCTCAGCTCAAGGCCGCCGGCATCGGCGAGGAACTGGTGCGGCTCTCGGTCGGCATCGAGACGGCGTCGGACATCATCGACGATCTCTCCCAAGCGCTGCGCATCTCGCAGAAGGTCTGACGCCATGAAGCTTTCCGTCAACGGCACTGATGTGTTTGTCGCGACCGGCGGCCGTGAGTTCGACAAGTCCCTGCCCACGGCCGTCTTCCTCCATGGCGCCGGCTTCGATCGTTCGACCTGGGCGCTGCACACGCGCTGGTTTGCGCATCACGGCTTTGGCGTGCTGGCGCCTGATTTGCCCGGCCACGGCCGCTCGGCCGGGCCTTCACTCGGCAGCATCGCAGAGATGGCTGACTGGACCGCGACGCTGCTGGAAGCGGCCGGCGTGGCGAAGGCACATCTGATCGGCCATTCCATGGGATCGCTGATCTCGCTGGAGACGGCCGCACGACACCCCGACAAGGTCTCCGCGCTGAGCCTGATCGGCACCGCCGCAACCATGACCGTCGGCCCGGATCTGCTGAAGGCAGCCGAAGCCAACGAGCAGGACGCAAACGACATGGTGTCGATCTGGGGCCTCGGCTTCAACGCCGAGCTCGGCGGCAGCCTCGCGCCGGGGCTGTGGATGCATGGCGGCGCGCAAGCCGTGCTTCAAGCTTGCGAGCCGGGCGTGCTGTTCCGGGATCTGTCCGCCTGCAACGCTTACGCGAATGCGCTGAGTGCTGCTGCGACCGTCAAGGTGCCTGTCACCCTCATCCTCGGCGAGCGCGACATGATGACACCGGCAAAGGCGGGCAAGGCGCTTGCGGCGGCGATCCCGCACGCAAAGACCGTCGTCGTGCCGGGCGCGGGCCACATGATCATGGCCGAACGCCCGGACGAGTTGCTTGCGGCGCTGAAGGGGTGAGCCGCTTCAGGACCCCGGCGTCCACTTCCAGATGATGTCGGAGACGCTGACCGGTTTGGGGATGAGACCGAGCTTGGCGAAGCGGTCGGCAACGGCCTGCTGGGTCTTGATCACCTCGGCGTCGAGCGGCACCACGCTGTAGCTCGACCGATTCACGAAGCGGCGGACAGCTTCGATGTCCACACCGGTCGCCTCGGACTGCGCCTTCGCGACCTCCTCGTGGTGCGAGTTCGCCCACACGCCTTCGGAGGCGAAGGTCGTGTTGAGCTTTGCGACCAACGAAGGATACTTTTCGACGAAATCCGTGTTGGCGATGTAATAGGCGTTCGGCTTGTGTACGTCCTTGTCGAAGACGAGAACGCGTGCGTTCTCCTTCAGTTCGGCCAACGCCAGATACGGGTCCCAAATCGACCAGGCATCGACCGACCCTTTCACGAAGGCCGCAGTCGCGTCGGCCGGTGCCAGCGGCGCCGGCGTGATGTCGGACCAGGACAGGCCGGCCTTCTCGAGCGCCGCGACGAGGAGATTGTGCGCACTCGATCCCTTGCCGAAGGCAACGCGCTTGCCCTTGAGGTCTGCGAGCGCGTGAATCGGCGAGTCCTTCGGCACGACGATCGCCTGGGTGTTGCCCTCCGATTTCACCGCCGCGACGTATTTGATCTTTGCGCCGCCGGCCTGCGCGAAGATCGGCGGGGAATCGCCGACATATCCGAAATCGACACTGCCGACATTGATGGCCTCCAGCAACGGCGGGCCGAACTGGAAGTCGATCCACTTGATCTCGATGCCGAGCGGCTTGAAGGCATTTTCGAGCGTCTGGCGTTGGCGCACCGCCGGGAAGAAGCCGCCCTTCTGCGTGCCGATGCGGATCTCCGCCGGCTTGTCCTCGGCATAAGCGGGCACGGCAAGGGCCGTCGCCAGCAGAAGCGTCGTTGCGAGCACGTGACGTCTAGTGATCATATCGTGGTCCTCCGGTTTCAGTTGGCGAAGACTTGGGAATTTGCGCGCCGGCCCTTCCCGGAGAGCAGGGCGCGTGCGGCGCGCTCGGCCTCGCGCGCCGTGCGGAACTGGCGGCCTTCGAGGCTGTCGAACAGACGCTCCGAGGAGAAAAAGCGAAAGCCGCGCTCATCCCTTGTGACGATGCCGGCGGCGCGGTCCTGGATTTCGATGATGTAGGCGTTGGACTGGGCTTGGGACATGACTGCTCGTTCGCCGAAGTGTCGGCGTTCCTGTCGTGGGATTTGTGGTGCGGGAGGTTGCTAGGACGCGATCAGCAACAACAACAGGCGCCGGTGGCCGCCGAGAAACAGCGCCGCGTCATGCACGCATGCATGTCGCTCGGGTTACGCTGGTGATCGGTTCTCATATTGCGGCTTCAAGCTCAAGGAGCAGTTTCGTGGCCTGCGAATATCGGGCGAAAGGCGCGTTCGGTCAATGAAATGGCTATCCATATTTGGGAGCGACGCACTGGGGCGTTTCTCCCGCCGCAAGCACTGACAGTCGGATTCATCTCGCGATGAGTTCAACACGGGCGTGCGGGCGGCATGATAGGCTTCCAGCAGCCACAAAGCAGGCAAACCGGGAGGTCGAGACATGGCGGATGATCTGAAAGGGCGCACGGCGCTCGTCACCGGCGGCTCGCGCGGGATTGGTGCTGCCGTCTGTCGCGCGTTGGCCGGAGCAGGCGCAGCCGTAGCGATCAACTGCCGCGAGCAGATCGGACAGGCCGAGCAGCTCGCGGGCGAGATCGTCAAGCAGGGCGGTCGTGCCATCGTCGTCGCCGCCGACGTCTCGCAGCGGGAGGCCGTGGCTGATATGGTGGAGCGCGTCACGGCCGGGCTCGGCCCCATCGATATCCTCGTCAACAATGCCGGCATCGCGATCACGCGCGGCATCGACGACCTCACCGAAGACGATTTCGACCGCACCATGCTGGTCAATCTGAAATCCGTGTTCCTGTGCACGCAGGCGGCGCTACCGTCGATGCGGTCAAGGAAATGGGGCCGGATCGTCAACATCTCCTCGGGTGCCGCGCGCGGGGCCGGATCGATCGGGCCGCACTACAATGCGTCGAAGGCCGGCATGGAGGGCCTGACGCGCGGCTATGCGGCGCGGCTGGTGAAGGAGGGCATCACCGTCAATGCCGTGGCGCCGTCGCTGATCGAGACCGACATGATGAGCGGCCAGCCGCAACTCATCAGCCGCATCCCGCTCGGCCGCTTCGGCACGGCGGACGAGGTGGCGAAAGCGGTGATGCTGCTGGTCGACAATGCCTACATGACCGGGCAGACGGTCGCGCTGAGCGGCGGGATGGCGTTTAATTAGAGGGCGTGAGGCCCTCTTACCTCGCCCCGCTTGCGGGGAGAGGTCGACGCGCTCGTAGAGCGCGACGGGTGAGGGGGTACAGGTCCCACGGCGATCTCAAATGTCGAGAGAGGCCCCTCTCCCCGCCCTCTCCGCGCAAGTGCGGGGCGAGGGAGACGAGAGAGCGGACGCTCACCACATCGTCGCTGCTGCCCGCTCCGGCCAGGCGCGATCATACTCCGCGCCACCGACCTTGTTCTCGCTCATCTCGGCGAGGATCTGGCCGGGCGTCGGCAAGGTCTTGGGATCGATCCGCTTGTCGGGATTCCAGAGGTCGGAGCGGACGATGGCGCGGGCGCACTGGAAGTAGATCTCTTCGACGTTCATCACCATGACACTGCGCGGCGCCTTGCCTTCGACCTGGAACGAAGCCAGCAGCTCTGGATCGACCGAGAGATGCGCGCGGCCGTTGGCCCGCACCGCATTGCCGGAACCGGGGATCAAAAACATCAGCGACACCCTGGGATCGCGCACGATGTTGCGCAAGGAATCGACCCGGTTGTTGCCGCGACGGTCCGGCAGCATCAGCGTGTTGGGATCGTGGATGCGGACGAAGCCGGGGAGATCGCCGCGCGGCGAGCAATCGATGCCCTCGGGCCCGATGGTGGCTAACGCGGCGAACGGCGCCTTCTCGATGAAGATGCGATAGAGCGGCGTGACGTGGTCGGCGACTTTCACGGTCGAGGCGTCGTTGGTGACGCCGTAGATGGCTTCGAGCTGCTCGACCGTTTCAATCACCGACATTCCGTTCTCCTTGTTGCGCCGGCTAGACTCTTGTCTTGACGCGTTTTCTTGACGCGAACCGGTATCCACTTCGCTTGAAAACGCTCTATTCGTGCCAGCCTTCGTTCCTGATCACACGCAGGAGGTGGCGACCGTGATAGTCCGCGCTGCCCGCGTTGAGGATGGTGACATCGGCGCTCGCCGACGCGTCGTTGACGCTGCGTGTGAGGCGATCGGCGATATTGCCGTCGCTGTGCCGGGCGCGAGCGGCCAGCCGCTGCGCCAGCACGTCGGGCGGCGCCGTGATCGCGACCACCACGACGTTGGCATAGGCCTGGCGCAGCGCGCCGATCACCGTGCGCGAGACATTGGCGACGACCGCGCGCCCGGCGCGGATATCGTCGTTGATCTCGAGCGGTAGCGCGTAGGAATGTCCGTGCGCCTCCCAATGCACGGCGAAATCGCCGTGCTCGCACGCGTGGCGGAAGTCATCGGGACGCATCGCAATATTATCCTCGTCCGCAGAGGACTCGCGCGTCACGACGCGGCGCGGGAAGACGATGTCGTTGTCGTCAATGCAAGCCGCCTGCGCGAGCCGCAACAGCGTGTCCTTGCCGGCACCGCTCGGACCGACCACGAGCACGAGCCGCCCGGGTCCGATCCCGCCTGCCTCGCCCTCGGCCATGGTCGCGGTCTCGCTCATGCGACGCGGTTTCCTTCACGCCAGACGCTGCGAACCACGGGAACACTGCCCGCCACGTGCACGCGGATCAGATCGGCACGCTTGCCGGTCGCGACCTCGCCGCGGTCGGTGAGGCCAACCGCCTCGGCCGGCGCCTTGGTCACGGTGCGAACCGCGGCCGGAAGGCTGATCGCGGGCACATGCTCGGGCAATTGCAGCGCGGCCATCAGGAGGCTCGACGGAATGTAGTCCGACGACAGGATGTCGAGCAGGCCCTCACGGGCGAGATCGACGGCGGCGATGTTGCCCGAGTGCGAGCCGCCGCGCACGACGTTCGGCGCGCCCATCAGGATGCCGATGCCGGCCTGGTGCAGGCCGCGCGCGGCTTCCAGCGTGGTCGGAAACTCCGCCACCGAAACGCCGTCGCGCAGGGCGTCCGCCACGTTCTCCTCGGTGGTGTCGTCGTGGCTGGCGAGCGGAATCCTGTACTGATGCGCCAGTGACACGATCTCGCGCATGTTGGCCGCAGCATAAAGCCTCTGATACTCGAAGCGCTTCGCGAACAGCTCGTCGAGCTCGGCATCGGTCTTGCCGCCGCCCTTGCCGCGGTAATAATCGCGCAGCTTGACCTCGTCGCGGAACTGCCGCTGGCCGGGCGTATGGTCCATCAGCGACATCAGCTTGACGTCGGGACGGTCGATCAGTTCCTTGGCCTCCTCGACAACGCTCGGCATCGGGATTTCGCAGCGCAAATGCAGGAAGTGATCGGCGCGCAGCAGGCTGGCATCGCGTGCGGTGGTGATCGCGGCGGCGAGCGTGCCGGCACGACCATCGACTTCCTCGGCGCCGTCATCGCGCCAGACCCGAAGCGAATCGAACACAGTGGTAATGCCTGAGGTCGCGAGCTGACCGTCATAGGAGATGACGGCCGCGACCGGATTCCAGAACACTTTTGGACGTGGCACGTAATGCGCTTCGAGATGGTCGGTGTGCAGCTCGATCAGGCCGGGCATGATGAGGTCGCCGCCGGTATCCTCCGCGCCGGCGGGTGCCCTGCCCTCGCCGATCTCGGCGATGCGTCCATCGGCAAGAGCGAGCCAGCCCTGCTCGATCACCCGGTCCGCCAGCACGATCCTGGCGTTGGCGATCACGGATTCCTTCGGCTTGGCGTTCATGTCCCTCTTCCTTCAGGCGGCGGCGGCAAAGCTGGTGACGTCGACGATGCGATCGGCAATCAAATGGCGGATTTCGTCGTCATGGACAATGGCGACCATGGCGACGCCCCGGCGTTTCTTCTCGGCGACCAGCGCGACCACGACGGCACGGTTGGCGGCATCGAGCGAGGCGGTCGGCTCGTCCAGCAGCAGGATCGGCAGATCCGAGATGAAGCCGCGCGCGATGTTGACGCGCTGCTGCTCGCCGCCGGAGAAGGTCGCGGGCGGAAGCTGCCAGAGCCGCTCGGGGATGTTGAGGCGATGCAGCAGCTCGCCGGCACGCGCCTGTGCATCGGCGCGGGCCATGCCGTTGACGATCAGCGGCTCGGCAACGACGTCGATGGTCGCAACGCGCGGCACCGCGCGCAGGAACTGGCTGACATAGCCAATGGTCGCGCGGCGCACATTGAGGACCTGCCGCGGCTCGGCGGTGGCGAGATCGATCAGCGTGTCGCGATGGCGAATGCCGATGCGGCCGGAATCGCAGCGGTAATTGCCAAAAATCATCTTCAGGATCGACGATTTTCCGGCGCCTGATGGCCCCGACAGCACGACGCATTCGCCCGGGTTGACGTGGAAGGTGACGCCGCTGACGACAGGCAATTCGATGCCGCCTTGCAGATGCATCGTAAAGGTCTTCTTGGCGTCGGTGATGTCGATCATGGCAGTCATTGGAGAACTCATGCCGGCAGAATCGAGGAAACGAGGAGCTGGGTATAAGGTTCGCGCGGATCGTCGAGCACCTGGTCGGTGAGACCAGTCTCGATGACGCGGCCGCCCTTCATCACCATCACGCGGTGCGACAACAGCCGCGCGACCGCGAGGTCGTGGGTGACGATGACGACGGCCAGGTTCAGCTCGGCAACGAGGCTGCGCAGGAGGTCGAGCAGGCGCGCCTGCACGGAGACATCGAGACCGCCGGTCGGCTCGTCCATGAACACCAGCCGCGGCTCGGTGACGAGGTTGCGCGCGATCTGGAGGCGCTGGCGCATGCCGCCGGAATAGCTGCGTGGCGCGTCGTCGATGCGGGCTGTGTCGATCTCGACGCGGCCAAGCCAGTCGGACGCGGTCTCGCGAATGCGACCGTAGTGATTCCAGCCCACCGCCATCAGCCGCTCGCCGACATTGGCGCCGGCCGACACCGCCATGCGCAGGCCCTGAGCGGGATCCTGATGCACAAAGCCCCAGTCGGTGCGGAACAGGAAGCGCCGCTCGGCCTCGCCCAGCGTGGCAAGATCGCGGGTGACGCCATCACGCATGCGATACGACACATGTCCGCCACTCGCCGCGAGCTGGCCGGACAGGAGCTGGAGCAGCGTCGACTTGCCCGAGCCGGATTCGCCGACGATCGCCAGCACTTCGCCGGGATGGAGCGAGAACGACACATCGCGGCACGCGGCGATGCGGCCGTAGGATTTGCTGAGGGAAGTTGCGACCAGCAGCGGCTGGTCGTTTTCAAGCGCATCAGCCATGAGAGCCCGCCTTCTCCTTGTACGGCGCGGCGCTGAGGCTGCCGTGATGGCCGGCGGCCTGGCGGCCCTCGCAATAATCGGTGTCGGAGCAGACGAACATCCGTCCGCCCTTGTCGTCGGTGACGATCTCGTCGAGATAGGAGTCTTCGGCGGCGCACAGCGCGCAAGGCGCGTTGAAACGATACGGCTCGAAGGGATGATCCTCGAAATCGAGCGATACTACCTTCGTGTAGGGCGGGATCGCATAGATGCGCTTCTCGCGGCCAGCGCCGAACAGTTGGAGCGCAGGACTGTTGTCCATCTTGGGATTGTCGAATTTCGGCGTCGGCGACGGGTCCATCACGTAGCGCGCATTCACCTTGACCGGATAGGCATAGGCGGTCGCGATGTGGCCGAAACGGGCGATGTCCTCGTAGAGCTTGACATGCATCAGGCCGTATTCGGCGAGCGCATGCATGCGCCGCGTTTCGGTCTCGCGCGGCTCGAGAAAGCGCAGCGGTTCCGGAATCGGCACCTGATAGACCAGCACCTGATTCGCGTGCAGCGACGTCTCGGGAATGCGGTGACGGGTCTGGATCACCGTCGCGTCTTCCGTCGCGGTCGTCGTGGCAACACCGGCGGTCTTGGCGAAGAATTTGCGGATCGAGATCGCGTTGGTGGTGTCGTCAGAACCCTGGTCGATCACCTTGAGCACGTCCTGCGGCCCGAGGATCGCGGCCGTGACCTGCACGCCGCCGGTACCCCAGCCATAGGGCATCGGCATTTCACGGCTGGCAAACGGCACCTGATAGCCCGGGATCGCGATCGCCTTCAGGATCGCGCGGCGGATCATCCGCTTGGTCTGTTCGTCGAGATAGGCGAAATTGTAGGCGGGCGCGTTCATTCCGCGGCCTCCTTCATGGCATCGGGTGCATTGGCGTCGGCGAATTCCTTGCGCAGCTTGCGGAGCAGGCCGAGCTCGGACTGGAAGTCGACATAGTGCGGCAGCTTCAGATGCTCGACGAAGCCCGTGGCCTGGACGTTGTCCGAATGCGACATCACGAATTCTTCATCTTGCGCCGGGGCGAGTGCCTCTTCGCCGAGTTCGCGGGCGCGCAGCGCGCGATCGACCAGCGCCATCGACATGGTCTTGCGCTCGCTCTGGCCGAAGGCGAGGCCGTAGCCGCGGGTGAAGCACGGCGCTTCGGTCGCGGAGCCCTTGAACTGGTTGACCATCTGGCACTCGGTCAGCTCGATCGAGCCGAGCGGCACGGCGAAGCCGACGTCCTCGGCGAAGAATTCCACCTCGACCTCACCAAAGCGAATCTCGCCGACGAAGGGGTGATTGCGGCCATAGCCGCGCTGGGTGGAGTAGCCCATCGCGAGGAGAAAGCCCTCGTCACCGCGCGCGAGGTTTTGCAGGCGCAGGTCGCGGTCGGCCGGGAAGTTCAGCGGCTCGCGGGTGAGATCGCCGACGCTGGCGCCATCTTCGGCTTGCGGCGAGGATTCGATCAGCCCGTCGCGCCCCAAAATGTCGGTGACGCGCGGCGTTGGCGCCGTCGAGGCTTCCGCTGTTGCCGGCGCCTCCGGCACAAAACCCTGGCCAAGCGAGGGATCGAGCAGGCGATGCGTGTAATCGAAGGTCGGCCCAAGGATCTGACCGCCCGGAATGTCCTTGAAGGTCGCGGACACCCGCCGCTGCACCCGCATGGCACCGGTGTTCACGGGCTCGCTCGTGCCAAAGCGCGGCAGGGTGGCGCGGAAGGCGCGGACCAGGAAGATCGCCTCGATCAGGTCGCCGCGCGCCTGCTTGATGGCGAGTGCCGCGAGCTCGCGGTCATAGAGCGAGCCTTCGCTCATGACGCGATCGACGGCGAGGCCGAGCTGTTCCGATATCTGGTCGAGGGAGACTTCCGCAACGCTTTGATCGCCGCGCCGCGCATTGGCGAGCAGGCGATGGGCGTTCTCGATGGCGCGTTCGCCGCCTTTGACTGCGACATACATGCTTCAGCTTCCCTTGCTCTCGACGCGCGTGGTGCGGGGGATCGCGACCACGGCATCATCGGCGACCAGCACCAGATCGATGCCGCGTGGAAACAGCGTCTCGTTGATGCGCAGGCGCTCGAACAAGTCGAAAGGCTTGATCGATGCCTGAAGCATCGTGACACCGTCGATGCCGGGGCCGCGCAGCTCGAAGCTGCGTCCCGTGTCCAGGCTGTCGACCTGAATGATCACCGTGGTTGAGCGATCCGGATATTCGTTGGTACCGAGCGCGAAACGCTCGAGCGAGGGAAGCGCCGCGCCGTCGCTGATCAGCGCGAAGCTCGCGATCGAGGCATCCTGCACCACCGGCGCGCCGGTGTGGAATTTCAGCCATTTTGTCACGTCGGAACTTTCCGACATCCGCGCATCTAGCCAGAGCGGCGTGTCGTGGTCGAACAGCGTCAGCGCGATCGCGGCGGTGCCGCGCATCATGCGACCTGCCGTTCCCGCCATCGGCACGATGCGCTGGACCGAGCCTGGTCGCGCCATGGCGTCCATCACCGAGCGAAAGGTCGATTGCGCCGACAGCACCTTATCGACGAACCCCGGCGGCAGTTCCGCAATCGTGGTCATGATCTCACCCCTCACCGCGCACCATGGTGTAGAAATCAACCTTCGTGGCAGCGGTCTCTTCCGCCACCTGCTTACGCCTGACCATAAGCTGCTCGCGCAACGGCGCGATGATGTCCCGCTCGACGGTCGCGCCGAAATCCTTGGACTGCACCAATGCGTCGCACAGCGCGATCAGCCGCGCCTTTTCGCCGTCACGTCCGAGCGTGTAGCCGAAGCCGACCTCGCCGCTCGCAAGCCGGATCGCGGCTCGCGATACCGTTGCTTCGCCGAGATTGAACGGCGCGCCGTCGCCGCCGACCCGGCCGCGCAGCATGACGAGGCCGCTTTCCGGTTCGCGCAGATCCTGATGGGCCGGAACGGCCAAGTTGCGGAGGCGAGCGGCGATCTCGCCCGCCTCCGCATGCGCCAGCACGGCCATCGCGGCCTTGCGCTGGGCTTGCTGAATGTTTTGCTGCGTCACCTGATCCACCGAACTTGTTTGCCGAACTTGCCGAATCCAAGTTGTCTATGATACTAGACAACTTCATACGGAAGCGCCATGACTGTTTCGTGACAAGGCTGTGATTTCTGGGCTAGGCTGGCCGGCGACATGAGCATGCAGGACACCGCCTCTTCCGGCGTCGCGTTATGGCGCCTCGTTGCCGACGGCATCGAGCGCGGCATTGCCGACGGCCGCTTTGCGGCAGGCGACAAATTGCCGGGCGAGGTGGAGATCGCCGAAACCTATCGGGTGAACCGCCACACCGTGCGGCGCGCGCTGGCGGCGCTTGCCGAGCGCGGCATCGTGCGCGCGGAGCGCGGCAGCGGAACCTATGTCGAGGCGCAACGCCTCGCCTATCCGCTGCGCTCACGCACGCGCTTCTCCGAGATCGTCGGCGCCGACGGCCGCGAACCGCATGGACGCTTGATCGAGACGTCCGAAGACGTCGCAACGCGCGAGCTCGCGCGGGAACTGGGATTAAAGGCCGGCGCGCCGCTGGTGCGGATCGAGGCGATACGGCTCGCCGACCGCACGCCGATCTGTGTCTCCACCACGTGGCTGTCGGCGGAGCTGTTTCCGGGTGCCGGCGAAGTGTTCGCCGCGACACGCTCGATGACGAAATTGCTCGAACATTACGGCGTGCGCGACTATCGCCGCGGCGCAACCCGGATCACCGCCGGCATCGTGGATGCGACCGATGCCGCGCGGCTCGATCTGCCGCTGGGCCGACCGATCCTGGTGGTCGATGCGACCGACCACGATCTCGACGGCAAGCCGCTGGTGACGAAGCATTCGCGGTTTGCGGCGGAGCGGGTGGAGTTTCTGGTGGAGTCGTAGGGTGGGCTGCCTCTTCTCCCTCGCCCCGTTCTTACGGGGGGCGCGACGAGCTTCGCTCGCGCTGAGAGGGTTGGGGCGAGGGGCTGTATCCGCGATCACGGTGAGAGACGGACTCGCGGAGAGTCCTCACCCGGAATTTGCAGCGCAAATTCCGGCCTCTCCCCGCAAGCGGGGAGAGGCGAAGAACTCAGGCCACCGCCCGTCGCCCAATGATCGCAAAGCGCAGCTTGCCCGAGATGAAATCGATCGCGGCGACCGCGACCAAAATCATCAGGATCAGGAACGACACTTTCTGCCATTCCAGCACGCGGATCTGCTCGGCGAGCTGGAGGCCGATGCCGCCGGCGCCGACGATGCCGATGATGGTGGCCGAGCGGGTGTTGGATTCGATGAAATAGAGCACCTGGCCTGCGATCACGGGGAGAACCTGCGGCAACAGGCCGAACCGGATCTCGTGCAGTGGGCTGCCACCGGAGGCGCGGATGCCTTCGACCTGCTTCTGGTCGGCGCCTTCGATCGCCTCGGAGAACAATTTTCCGAACGCACCGAAATCCGACACGGCGATCGCGAGCACGCCGGCGAACGGGCCGAGCCCGACCACGTTGATCCACACCAGCGCCCAGATCAGCGTGTCGACGCCGCGGATCGAATCGAGAAAGCGGCGGACCGGGAAACGCAGGATATTCGACGGCACGATGTTGCGCGCGGCCAGCAGGCTCACCGGGAGTGCGAACAGCGCCGCCAGCGTGGTGCCGAGCAGCGCGATCGAGAGCGTCTCGCCCAGCGCCTTCAGATAGATCGGCAGCGAGGAGCCGGGATCCGGCGGGATCATCATCAGGCTGATCCAGCCGAGCTGGCTGAGACCGTTGAAGAACCGCGACGGCGAGAAATCGAGATCGACGAGGCCGTAGACCAGAACCGCGAGCGCTGCGACGATCATCGCCGGCATGGCGAGCCGCGCCAAGGCCGGCCGATCGAACACATCAGGGTAACGCGCACGAAGCTCTCGCGTGTCGACCTCCTGCGGGCTCGTCACGTCCGTGCCTCCTTGCCGAACAGACGGCCGCGCAGCCAGCCGGTGCTGATGTCGATGATGAAGACCGTGACGATGATGGTGAGCAGGATGGCGCTGACGTCCGAGTAATAGAACTTGCGAATGGCGACGACGAGCTCCTGGCCGATGCCGCCGGCGCCGACGAAGCCCATCACGGAGGCTTCGCGGACGTTGATCTCGAAGCGCAGCAGCGCATAGCTGGCATAGCCCGCGGTCACCTGCGGCACGATGGCGAAGCGCATGCAGGAGAGCCAGCTCGCGCCGGTCGAGCGGATGCCTTCGACCGGTTTCATGTCGGCATTCTCGACGATCTCCGAGAACAGCTTTCCGAGCGCGCCGGTGGAGTGGATCGCAATCGCGAGCACGCCCGCCATCGGCCCGAGACCGAAGGCGATCACGAAGATCAAGGCGAAGACGATGCCGGGGACAGTGCGGGCGAATTCGAGCAAACGCCGCACGACGAAGCGCAGCCAGGGCGAGGGCGAGGTGTTTTCAGCCGCGAAGAAGTTCAGGCACAACGCGAAGGTCGCGCCGATCAGCGTACCGACATAGGAGATCAGCAGTGTCTCGCCCAGCATCCTCAACCATTTGCGCAAGCCCCAGAACCATTCGCCGATATCGGTCCAGACGCGCTGGCCGCTGTCGAGCGTGAGGATGCGGTCGAAATAGCTGACGAAGTTGCCGAAATAGGTGAAGAGCGTGCGCAGGTTTACTTCCGCGCCGAAGCCGGCGAGAGCCAGCGCGGCGGCGAACACCACGACTCCGAGCAGGAGGCGCAACCGCCGGCGCGAGACCGCTTGGCGATAGGCGGCGTTGAGCACGGCGAGTTGCTGCTCGGGAAGGATCGAAACCGCGAGGGTCATCTGGTCAGGGAGAGTGGCCGGTCAAAAGAGAAAGAGCCGGGTCCATCGACCCGGCTCCAGTTGCATCGCCCTGAGATCAGGACGCCTTCTTCTTACGCAATGCGTCGACGAACTTGATCAGATCGATCGTGCCATCCCAGTCCTTGGTGGTGGCGGGATGAAAGCCCTTCTTCTGGCCGTCCTGGAGGCGATCGAAGGCCACCTTGTCCTTGGTGGGAGCATCGAAGAACGCCTTCGTGATCGCCGCCTTGGCGTCGTCCGGCAGGTCGGAGTTATAGGCATAGGGGCCGTTGATGATCGACGCCGACTTGTGGATGATGCGGAAATCGTCCTTCTTCATCGGCGAGCCGTCGGCATTCTTCAGCATGCCCTTGGTCAGCATCTGCGCCAGCGTCGAATCGTCGTCGCTGGTCCACTGGTTGGCGGCAACGTCGACCGTGCCCTGCGCCAGCGCCAGCATCGCGTTCTCATGGCTGCCGGCGAAGACGACCTTGCCGAAATAGCTGTCGGCGTCGGCGATGCCCATCTTGTCGAGCTCGAAGCGCGGCACGTTGTTGCCGGAGGTCGAATTCGGGTCGACGAGGCCGAGGTTCTTGCCCTTGAGGTCATCGATCTTCTTGTAGGCGCTACTCGCCTTGACGAAGAACACCGAGTAGTAGCCGGTCGAGCCGTCGGCATTGATGTCGTTGGCGAAGGCGTCGGTCTTGACGCCGGTCAGGCGGGCGCGCGCGAACGAGGCCGAGCCGTAGCTGGCGATATGGATGTTGCCGGCGCGCTGGCCTTCGATCACAGCGGCGTAGTCGTTGGCGATGCGCAGGGTGACCTTCACGCCCAATTCCTTGGAGAGATAGCTCATGAACGGCGCCCAGCGCTCGGTGACGCCGGAGGCGTTCTCGGCCGGAACGACCGCGAAGGTCAGTTCGGGATATTTGGCTTTCCAGTCTTCGGCGGAAGCCGACGAGGCGAAAGCGAGCGCGGCGGCGCCGGCAAGAACTAATCTGCGAGTGATCATGATACCCTCTATCATCGGTTGGGATCGGTTGACGCGAAACTTATCAGCAGGACGTGACGGCCTTGTGCCGCTCAGGCCACTGCGGCAGTGCCAAGAGCCGGAACGCCCTCGGGCGCCGGTGCAGATGCACCGCCCATGACATCGGCGGCTTCGAGATCGTAAAGTTCGCGCGCGACATGGTCGGTGAGCTCCGACGGCACGCCGTCGAACACTACGCGACCCTGCGCCATGCCGATCAGCCGGTCGCAATAGGAACGCGCCAGATCGAGCGAATGCAGATTGCACAGCACGGTGATGCCAAAGTGCTTGTTGATGCGCAGCAGCGCGTCCATCACGATCTTGGTGTTGCGCGGATCGAGCGAGGCGATCGGCTCGTCGGCGAGGATGATGTCGGGCTGCTGCACCAGTGCGCGGGCGATCGCGACGCGCTGCTGCTGGCCGCCGGAGAGCTGGTCGGCGCGCTGGGCGGCGAGCGAGGCGATATCGAACTGCTCGAGCGCGGACATCGCCAGCGCCTTGTCGTGCTCCGGCCAGGTCTGCGTGAGCGAGCGCCAGGCCGGCATCGTCGCAAGACGCCCCATCAGGACGTTGGTGAGAACATCGAGCCGGCCGACCAGGTTGAACTGCTGAAAGATCATCGCCGAGCGCGCGCGCCATTGCCGCAATTCCTTGCCGCGCAGCGCGGTGACGTCGAGGCCGTCGAACAGGATGCGGCCCTGCGTCGGCGTCGCCAGGCGATTGATCATGCGCAGCATGGTCGACTTGCCGGCGCCGGAGCGCCCGATCACACCGACGAAGCCGCCGGGGGAGATTTGAAACGAAGCGTCGTCCACCGCGGCTTTAGCGCCGAAGCGGCACGTCAGACCTTCAACCACCAGCATGCAGGGCTCCAGAGTAGCTGGGACCCACCGCTATCGCCGGCACTTGACACTTGTGTGACACTCGCGCTGCGGTGCGGCGATGCAACACAGCTCATCCCCTGTCATCGCTGCGTCATGACATTGTCATCAAGCCACTCGAAGAGGAACGCCTGCCCTCGAAAAACGGATGTGACATGGCCGGTAAAGCGCTCTCGGTTCAACCGACCATCGATGCTTCCGCGAAGCTCCACGAGACCAGGCTCGGCGCCTACACCGAGGTCGGCGCGCGTACAATCCTGACTGAAGTCACGATGGGCGATTACTCCTATGTCGTGAACGATTCGCAGATCACCTACACCACCATCGGGAAATTCTGCTCGATCGCTGCGATGACGCGCATCAATCCCGGCAACCATCCGATGCATCGCGCGACGCAGGCGCATTTCACCTATCGTTCGAGCGCCTACTTCCCGGGCGAGAGCGACGACACCGAGTTCTTCGACTGGCGGCGCCAGCATCATGTCCATATCGGCCATGACGTCTGGATCGGCCATGGCGCGATCGTGCTGCCTGGCCGCAATATCGGCACCGGCGCCGTGATCGCAGCCGGCGCCATCGTCACCAAGGACGTGCCCGCCTACTGCATCGTTGCCGGCAATCCGGCGCGGATCGTGCGGCGGCGGTTCTCGGAAGAGGTGGCCGGACGGCTTGCACGGCTCGCCTGGTGGGACTGGGATCACGACAAATTGCGTGCAGCCCTGCCCGATTTCCGCAAGCTCGGGATTGAAGATTTTCTCGCGACATATGAAGCACGAGCAAGCTCCTCAACCAGCAAACGAAGCGCGGTCGCGTGACAGACATATTCATCGAGGGCGGCCGGGCCCTGATCGGCACCGAATTCGTCGAAACTTCGCTTTCCGTGGCCGGAACGGATATTGCGCAGGTTGACGCCTCTCGCGGCAGGGCGCGGCTCGCCATCGATGCGCGCAATCTTCTGGTGTTGCCCGGAATCGTCGATCTGCATGGCGACGCCTTCGAGCGGCAGATGATGCCGCGCGCCGGCGTCGACTTTCCGATCGACGTCGCGCTCGCCGACAGCGACCGCCAGGCGATCAGCAACGGCATCACCACGGTGTTTCACGCCACGACCTGCTCATGGGAGCCGGGGCTGCGCAGCGCCGACAATGCCCGCGGCCTGATGGAGGCGATCGAGCGGCAGCGTCCGCAATTCGCCGCCGACACCCGTTTCCACCTACGGCACGAGACCTACAATCTCGAGGCCGAGGCCGAGATGAGCCAGTGGCTGGCTGAGGGCCGCGTCGACCTGTTTGCCTTCAACGACCACATGGACGGCGTCGTTGCCGACATCTCCAATCCGCGCAAGCGCAACCGCATGGTGGAGCGCACCGGACTGTCGAGCGAGGATTTTGACCGGCTGGTCGGACACATCGTGTCTCGCGCGGCAGATGTGCCGGCCTCCGTGTCGCGGCTCGCCGCGGTCGCCCGTTCCGCCGAAGTGCGGATGCTCTCGCATGACGATGCGACGCCGGCGATGCGCGCGGACTATCGGGCCATGGGCGCGCTGATCGCGGAGTTTCCGATCAACGAAGAGACGGCGCGGGCGGCAGCAAGCCATGGCGATGCCATCGTCTACGGCGCGCCGAACGTCGTGCGCGGCGGCAGCCACACCGGCTGGACCAAGGCATCCGACATGATCGCCAAGGGCCTCTGCTCGGTGCTGGCGTCGGACTATTATTATCCCGCGCAACTGCTCGCCGCGTTCCGCCTCGCCGCCGATGGCGTGCTGCCGCTGGCGAAGGCCTGGGATCTGGTTTCCGCCGGGCCGGCGCTCGCGACCGGCCTTACCGATCGCGGTGTGCTCGCGGCAGGACGCCGCGCGGACATTCTGCTGGTCGACGATACCGCACCGCTGCGGCCGCGCGTGGTTGCCGTGATATCAGGCGGAAAGCTCGTGCATCTCACCGATGCGACGCGGCTGCTCCCCGCTGCGACAGTGCCGCGCGAGGCTGTCGTTGCGACCTAAACCGGCTATGCTCGGACGATGACAGGTTTTTCCCGCTACGCGATCTATTTTGCCGCAGGCAGCCACAGCGCCCTCTCCCGCTTCGGCGCCGAGCTGCTCGGCTACGATGCCTATACCGGCGACGAGCTGCCCTTTCCGCAGGACGCGCTGCACGTCGCTGCGGACTGGCGCGACATCACGGCCGATCCCCGCAAATACGGCTTTCACGGCACACTGAAGGCGCCGATGACGCTCACGCCCGGCAAGACAGAAGCGGAGCTGATCGCGGCCTGCGCGGAGTTTTCGGCCAAAGCGCGTCCCGTCCCGGTGATCCGCCCGATCGTCGATGCCATCAGCGGCTTCATTGCCGTCATTCCGGCCGAGCCCGTCGATGCGCTTCGAGAGCTCGCCGCCGATTGCGTGCGGGATTTCGATGCATTCCGTGCGGGCCTGACGACGGAGGATCGGGCTCGGCGTAGACCTGAGAAACTGAGCGAGCGGCAGCGCGACTATCTCGACCGCTGGGGATACCCGTATGTGATGGAAGAATTCCGTTTCCACATGACGCTGACGGGACGGCTGGATGCGGAGCGGCGCGGGCCGATCCTAGCCATGCTTCGGGACAGGTTTGCCGGGCTGAAGCGCGATGCCCTGGCGATCGATCGCATCACGCTGTTCAGGCAGGATGATACCAAGGCGAGATTCCGCATCATCGGCGAGTGGCCGTTGGCGAGATAGCCGGCCATATCCGCAGGCGTAGTTGCGCGCCGGCTCACTTCGTCAGCAGCGCATATGCCCCGGTCCAGTCGTCCGGCGGCGGATTGATCTGGAAATCCTTGATCCGCGCTTCGTAAAGCCTGAACAACTTTGCAAGCGTGTCGGCGTCTTCGCTGCGACGGCCGCGTTCGATGGCGTCGAGTGCGCCCTGCCAGTTGCGGCTGCGGTAGCAGCCGAGCATCTCGATGGTGATATTGCGCAGCCGCTGGAAGGCGCCCGAATGCATCACGTCGTCGCGGCCGGCGATGGCGTAGATCACCTCCGGCTCGGTCTTGCCCTTGACCATGATGAAGTCGAGCTCGAGGATCGCGAACTTGTCCTTGGCGGCGAGCGCGGTCCGGGATCCCACGATGATCGGAAAGCCGTATTCCTTGGACTGGCCTTCCAGGCGTGAGGCCAAATTCACACTGTCGCCCAGCACCGAATAGTTCTTCTTCAGGTCGGAGCCCATGTTGCCGACCACGCCGATACCGGTGTTGAGCCCGATGCCGACATTGAGCGGGATGTAGACGTGGCCGCCGTCGGCGGCCTCCTGCTCGCGCTCCTTGTTGACCGCGTCGATCCGCTCGAGCATCTGGATCGCAGCCTCGCAGGCGTTGACCTCATGCTCCTTGTCGTCGAGCGGCGCGTTCCAGAACGCCATGATGGCGTCGCCCATGTATTTGTCGATGTAGCCCTTCTGCTCGATGATCACGTCAGTCAACGGCGTCAGGAACCGATTCATCAGCGCGATGAGGCCCTGCGGATCGTGCTTGTAGCTCTCCGAGATCGTGGTGAAGCCGCGCACGTCGGAGAACATGATCGTCATCTCGCGCTCCTCGCCGCCGAGCACGAGCTTTTCCGGCGATTGCGCCAGTTGCTCGACCAGCACCGGCGACATGTATTGAGCGAATTGCCCGCGGATCTGCACACGCTGGCGCTGCTCGCGCACGAAGCTGGCAAAGATCAGCGTCAGATAGATCGCGGTGGTCGACAGCAGCGGATAGGTGAAATCGATCAGATAGCGGTACTGCGCATAGGAGAACCAGGACACGCCGACCAGGATGGCCGCAAACATCGCGCCCGCGAGCACCAGCCGCACGGGGCCGAGGTTCGGCGTGAAGATGATCACGAGCAGGCCGATGACCAGCGCCGCGATCAGCTCGACGCCAAACGCATAATTCGGCTGTGAGATCACCGCGCGGCTCAAGACGCTCTCCAGCACCTGGGCATGGATCTCGACACCCGGCATGGTCGAGGACACCGGCGTCGTCTTGATGTCGTTCAGCCCGACCGCCGAAGTGCCGACCAGCACCAGCTTGCCGGCGATCTTGTTCGGCGGCACCGTGTTGTCGAGCACGTCAGCCGCCGAGACGTAGATCGAGGGATCCTGACGGGCATAATGCACCCAGAGCTGGCCGTTCCTGTCGGTCGGAATCTCGACGCCTTTGAGGCGTACGGCCCGCACGCCCGCCTTGGCGGTCCGCACCAGCAGCGTCGGCGTGCCCGTGACGACACGCAATATCTCGAGGCTGAGCGAGGGCATGATGTTGCCCTGGGCACGCATGATCAGCGGCACGCGGCGGATCAGACCGTCGCGCTCGGTCTTGATCGAGAACAGGCCACGGCCGGCGGCGACCTTCTCGATGACGGGCACGTTGCGCAGCAGGCCGGGAAATTCGAACAGGAAGCGCTCGGCGCCCTCCTCCCCGACCATCGCGACGCCGGTGAAGGGCAGCGACTTGTCGATCTCCGACGAAATCGCGCTTTGCCCGGTCTCGCCCAGCACCACGTGCGAACGCTTGATCGCCTCGGCGAGGATCTGGTCGTTGGTCGGCAGCTCGCGCAGCTTGGCGCGGGTGGCATCATCCAGATAGCGCATCTGGCCCGCGACCAGATCCGGATTGAGCCGGTCGGCTTCCGAAAACACCATGTCGAAGCCGATCGCGACTGCACCGTTGCTGGTGAGGTTCTGGATCAAATCGGCGATCCGCGTGCGCGGCCACGGCCACTGGCCGAGCTTGGCGAGGCTCTTGTCGTCGATATCGACGATGGTGACCGGACGCGCCGCCTTGTGGCGCGGATCGATCAACTGGAACATGTCGAAGGTGCGCAGCCGCAATTCCTGCACCGGCGGCGGATCCCAGACGCGGATGCCGGCAAACACGACCAGCAGCGCAAGGCACATCAGCCGCGCAAAGCCGAACTTCCGCGCAAACCACCGCCGCAGGATCTTGAGACGTTTCATGGGGTTTGGATATCACGCTTTTGCCGTGAACGGCAGCGCGGATCTGGCTCGCATACGAACGCGGCCGAGCGGCGGTCAGGCATGGACGATGAAATCACTCGCCTGGACGTGGGCGACACCCTTCAGAAGGATGGTGTCCGAACCATTGATCGTGATCAGGGTGTCGGCCCCCGACGTGGTCGCGTGGTGATCCAACCAGTCTTGCGTATCGGAGGCCGTGACAACGGCCGACAGGTCGATCTTGTCCATGCCGGACGTGAAGTTCACGATCGTGTCGTGGTTCGAGTTGGCCGCGAAGACGAATTGATCCTGGTAGCCCGTGCCGAAGAACACGTCCTTGCCGGACGTGCCGGCGAGAGAGACCGTGCCCGTTTCGGTCAGGTTGAAGATCAGATTGACCGTATCGCTGGCATTATGGCTGTCGGTCACGGTGACCGCGACCTTGTCCGTTGCTGGGCCATCGCTCGGCTCGGTGTAGGTCACGGTCAAAGCGCCGGATTGCAGTGACGCGCTCGCGTTGCTGTTCGATTCGGCGACAGCTCCGACGGTGAATGTCTCGTTGGCATCGGCGTCGGTGACGGACAGGCCGCTGACCGTCACCTGGCACTGGACCTGCGTGACGTCCATCGCGCCGACGTTGATCACCGGCGTATCGTTCGCGCCGGTCACGTCCACTGTGAGCGTCGCCGTATCACTCGCGCCATGCGCATCCGTGGCCTGCACCGTAAACGTATCGGTGTAATCGCCGTCCTGTAGCGCGTTAATCGCGGCCGCATTGGGAACGTAGCTGTAGCTGCCGTCGGCGTTGACCGTCAGCGAGCCGTAGAGTCCACCAACGGTCGCCGTTGCGTGGTGATCCGCATTCAGCACCGCATAGGTCAGCGCATCGCCAGTATCGGCATCGCCGCCGACCAGCTGGCCGGTGAGATTGGAGAAGGTGTCGGCCGCGGCCGTGTCCGTGAGCTTGCCGATGTTGAGATCGGAGAGCGTCGGCGCGTCGTTGGTGCCGGACAGGTCCACGGTATATGTCGCCGTGATGGCGGCACCATGCGCATCCGTGACCTGGACCGTGAAACTATCGGAATAGGAGCCTTCCGGCAGCGCGTTGATCGACGCTGCGTCTGGCACGTAAGTATAGCTGCCGTCGGTGTTGACCGTCAGCGCACCATAATGACCCGTGACCGTTGTCACCGCGTGGTGATCTGCGTTCAGCAAGGCGTAGGCAAGCGTGTCGCCGGTGTCGGCATCGGTCCCGGTGATCTGGCCCGTGAGATCGGAGAAACTATCCGCTGCGGCCGTGTCGGCGAGATTCCCGATGCTGCCGTCGGACAAGACCGGCGCGTCGTTGGCGCCGGTCACGTTCACCGTGAACGTCGCCGTACCGGTCGCGCCATGCGCGTCCGTGGTCTGGACGGTGAAAATGTCCGTGTAGTCGCCTGCCGACAGCGCGTTGATCGCGGCCGCGTCGGGAACATAGCCGTAGGTGCCATCCTCGTTGACCGTCAGCGCGCCATAGTGACCCGCAACCGTCGTCACCGCGTGGTTCGTCGCATCCAGCACCGCGTATTTCAGAGTCGCCGTCTCGCCATGATCGGCATCGGTCCCGACCAGCGTTCCCGTGATGTCCGAGAAGCTGTCGTTCACGGCCGTATCCACCAGCGGATCCGTGCTCACCGCGGCCAGCGTCGGCGCGTCGTTCGCGCCGGTGACGGTGACGGTGACGTCGGCCGTGACGGTCTTGCCGTAATCGTCCGTCAACGTAATGGTGGAGACGATTTTCGCGGTCTGGTCCTGGCCGAGGAAATCCAGCGCGCCGTCGGCGATCGAATAGCTCCAGGTGACCGTGCCGTTGTTCAGCCCGGTCTGCGGCAGAAGCGTCAGCCCGTTCTTGAGCGCCGCGATCTCGTCGCCCGTGAGCGATGCGCTGAGATCTGTGACGTGGTCGGCGCCGAGCGAGGTCACGGCCTGGCCGGTGATCTGCGCGCCCGGCAGGTCGGTCAGGTCGATATCGGTGAAGGCGATCGCGCCGGTCGCGGGCGTTGCAGTATCGAGCGTGGCGAAGTCGCCGGTAGCGGCCGCCTGTTCGGAGACGGACCCGGTCAGCGTCGGTGCCGGTGTCGCCGTAGCGAACGCCGACGCATCATCATCCGCGTTGATCGTGATCAGCGTGTGGCCGGTGCCGTCATTGCTGCCGGCAAAATGGGCGTGGCTATAATCGGCACCGGTCAGCTTCAGGCTGATGGTTTGGCCATCGTCCCCAGTGACCGTCAGCACGCCGCCGGTCGAGGGATCGGCGTTCGCGGCATAGACCGCGCTGGTGCCGAGCCCGAATTTGATGGTCGACAGGTCGATCGTGTCGGTCGCGGACAGCTGCCCGATCGAACCGCCAAAGCTCGACGTGTCGATCTCGAGCGCGGCCCCGTCGCCGGCGAGATTGATCGTCTGCGTGACCGCGCCATCGAGCTTCAAGAGCGCGCCGGCATCGACGGTGACCGAGCCCGTGCCCGACAGCGAGCCGAACAGCGTCAGGTGCCCGTCATGAACCTCGATGGTGCCGGTATTGGTAATGGTGCCCGAAATCGACGCCGTGCCCCAGCTATCGATCACGTGCGAATTATTGATGCCCAGCCCCGCTCCCGAAATCGAGCCGCCGTGCAGATCGATGCTGCCCTTGTTGACGATCGAGGACACGTTGCCGAAGACGCTGGTGCCGGCAACGGTCCAGATGCCGGTCGCCTCGTTGCAGAACATCGCGCTGGCAACGTTGATGTTGCCGTTGATATGACCGAAGTTGTTGATCGTGACGGCGCCGCCGGTTTCGGTGATCGCATAGGTCGTCGACGTCACGGTACCGAGCCCGATCGTTCCGGCGGCGGAATTGTCGATCGTGGCCGATCCGGTCGTATTTTCCTGGATGAAGATCGCGGCATGGCCGGTCGGAGCCACGACCGAGCCGGTATTGGTGATATGGGTCGAGCCGATCGCGCCGGTCTCGTTCTGGGTGACGCTGATGCCGGCAAGGCTCGTGCTGGTGATGTGGCCGTGATTGACGATGGTGATGTCGCCGCCGCCGGTGGCGAGCGCTGCCAGACCGACCGTGCCGGTAGCGGAGCCGTCGTTGGTGACGCTGACGTCGCCGCCGCCGTGATCGAAGGCGCCGATCGCGGTGCCCGCGGTCGCGGTGATCGAAGATGTCGCGCCGGTCGTGACCGTGACGTTTCCGACGCCCCAGGTGAATGCCTCGATGCCGTAGCCAGCGTCCGCGGTGATCGCCGCATCGCTGGTGACGATGACGTCGCCATTGACCGCGCCCGAGAAGGTGGCAACGCCGCCCGGCTTGTAGCCGGCGATGATCGCACCCGGCGTGGTGCCATCATAATTCAGGGTCGAGCCCGAATGGATGGCGCCATGCGCTTCGACGGAGATCGTGCTGCCGAAGCCGTCTGCGATGTTTGTCGCATAATTGACGGCGACGATGCCCGAGCCACCGGACGCGACGCTGTCGCCGCTCGCCAAAGTGACGCTGACGTCACCGGCGTCGGTGCTGTAGGCAAGAATGCCGTAGCCGGACGTGCCCGTCACCGATGCATTGGCGCCGAGCGTCACGCTGACGTCGCCAGTGCCGCCGCCGAGCGCCTGCGCCCTGATGCCGTCGGCCACACCGACAACAGTGCCGCCGGTATCGTTCACCGTGACGTCGCCGTTTCCGTAATTGTAGGCGTGAATGCCGTAGCCGGCCGCAGCGGTGATGCTGGCGTGATTGTTGATGATCACCGAACCGTTGACGCCGGTATTGGCGCCGCTTCCGGTCACCGCACCGGTGTAGCCGGCCTCGATGCCGGCCGGCGGGTTGCCGGCCAGGTTCGGGCTGCTGCCGGAATTGATCGTGCCGTAAGCGTTGACGGTGATGGTGCTGCCGGATGCCGCGTCGAGCGAGATCGCCCGGTTGACGGCGACGATGCCGGAGCTGCCCGAGGTGATGACGCTGCCGGCTTCGGTCGTGATTGTCTGGTCTCCGGCGCCATAGCTGCGTGACCGGATGCCGTAGACGGAGCTACCCGTGATCGTGCCGCCGGCGTCGATGGTGATGTTGCCGTTGCCCTGCGTGTCGACGTCGATGCCGTATGCGCCGCCAACGACACCGCCGAGCTGGGTAATCGAGATGTTGCCGGCATTGGCGCCGTTCAAATTCTCGACGAGCACGCCGACCGAATTGGCACCGGTACCGGTCGCCTTGCCGGTGAGATTGTTGACCGTGATGCCGCCCGAGCCGGTCGCGCTGTCGCGCAGCGTGATGCCATTGCCGGCAAGGCCCTTGATGTCCTTCGTCGCCGTCAGCGAGATGCCGCCGATGCCGTTCTGGGTGACGACGAGGCCGTTGGCCGCGCCGGTCAGCGCTCCCGTCGGCGAGAGAACGATGTTGGCGGGCGTGGCAAGCAAGCCGCCCGATGCGGTGAAGTCGAGCGCGTCGCCGCTCGATGTCGTGATGTCGGCCCCGCCCGTAACGGTGAACGTGCCACCATTCGACGACTGGCCGGCGATGGTGCCGGTAAAGCTCTGGCCCGCGACCTTGTCGAGCTGGAGCGTATCGGCGCCCCCGGCGAAGGTAATGGCCTGCGCCGTCGCCCCCGCGAGCTCGAGCGTCGCGCCGTCGTCGATGATCAGCGTGCCGGTGCCGGAGAGGCCAGCGGCGAGGTTCAGCGTGCCGGCCTGGACCTCGATGGTACCGGTGTTGGTGACGCCGCCCGTAACCGTGTTGCTGCCGGAGACGCTGTAGAGATTGCCGGCATTGGTCAGGCTGCCGCCGTTGATCAAGACGTCAGTCAGATAGAGTTTTGAGTGGCCGTCGACCGTGACCACTCCGGTGCTGCTGTTGCTGACGGTGAGATTTGCCAGCTTCAGTGTGCCGTAGTTGATCGCCTTGAGATCCGCCGTGTTGGAAATGTCTTCGCCGAAGACGTCGAGCTCGGCGCCGCTCACCTGGATCAGGCCGTGATTGGTGATGGTGTGGAGAGTGGCGGGATCGATCGTCAGCGTTCCGTTGGTGACGGTGATCGATCCGGCGACGGTAATGTCTGCGTTGTCGATGGCGCTCGTGCCGGTCGATTCCAGCGTACCTGCGACGGTCATCGTGCCGCCGTTGATGGTCGCACCCTGGAGATCGAGCGTGGAGCCCGACTCGACCGACACCGTGCCATTGGTGTTGGTCACCGTCATCCCGATCAGCTTCAGGGTGCCGGCGTTGATCGCGGCCAGCGTACCGGTGTCAGTGTTGGTGACCGCCTCGCCGTTGATATCGAGCTCGGCGCCATTGGCCCGGATGGTGCCGCTGTTGGTGATGGCGGCAGCGGGACCAGTCGCCACCAGCGCCAGCAGGCCGCCGAGGGTCGCCTCGATCAGATAGCTATTCGAGATATTGACGTCGGTGACCGTCGTCGTGCCGGAAGAGGCGAGGGCACCGAAGACGGTCAGCGTGCCGCCGGTCAGGCCTGCTCCATTCAATGTCAGCTTCTTGCTGGCATCGACCTTGACGGAGCCGTGGTTGACGATCGCGGCGCCCGCGACGGTCGCATCGCCGAAGGTCAGCGTATAGCCGCTCCCGACCGTGACCGCGCCCTGGTTCAGCGTGGCGTTGCCGTCGATCTTGCTGTCGCCGGTGACGTCGATCGTGCCGCCGAGCCCGCTGCTGTAATTGTTGATGATGCCGCCTGATATCTCGGTGCCGGACAGCATCAGCGTCTGGCCATCGTCGATCTTGATGACGTGGCTGGTGTTGGTCAGGATGTCGTTGAGCAGCGTCGCGGCGCCGGCGATCTCCAGCGTACCGCTGTTGATGATCGGGCCACCCTGGATCGTGGCGCCGTCCTTGAGCTTGACGGTGTTGGCGAGCGCGATGCTCGAATTGTCCGTGATCGTCGAGCCCGACACCGTGATGCCGTCGAGCGTCAGCAGGGCGTCGGCCGTCACCGCACCCGTGCTCAGCGTTGCGCCGCCGTCGATCTTGCTGGCGCCGGTCACATGGATCGCGCCGCTGCCATTGACGGCGCCGCCCGAAATCTCCGTGCCCGACAGCGTTAGCGTCTGGCTGCCGTCGACCGTCACCGTGCCGCCATTGGTCAGGATGTCGTTGAGCAGCGTCGCGGCGCCGGCGATCTCTAGCGTGCCGCTGTTGGTGATCGGGCCGCCCTGGATCGTGGCGCCGCCCTTGAGCTTGACGGTGTTGGCGAGCGCGATGCTGGAATTATCCGTGATCGTCGAGCCCGACACCGTGATGCCGTCAAGCGTCAGCTGGGCGTCGGCCGTGACCGCGCTCGTGCTGAGCGTTGCGCCGCCGTCGATCTTGCTGGCGCCGGTGACGTGGATGGTGCCGCTGCCATTGACGGCGCCGCCCGAAATCTCCGTGGCCGACAGCGTCAGCGTCTGGCTGCCGTCGACCGTCACCGTGCCGCCATTGGTCACGATGTCGTTGAGCAGCGTCGCGGCGCCGGAGATCTCCAGCGTGCCGCTGTTGGTGATCGGGCCGCCCTGGATCTTGGCGCCGTCCTTGAGCTTGACGGTATTGGCGAGCGCGATGCTCGAATTGTCCGTGATCGTCGAGCCCGACACCGTGATGCCGTCGAGCGTCAGCAGGGCGTCGGCCGTCACCGCGCTCGTGCTCAGCGTCGCGCCGCCGTCGATCTTGCTGGCGCCGGTCACATGGATCGCGCCGCTGCCATTGACGGCGCCGCCCGAAATCTCCGTGCCCGACAGCGTCAGCGTCTGGCCGCCGTCCACCGTCACCGTGCCGCCATTGGTCACGATGTCGTTGAGCAGCGTCGCCGCGCCGGCGATCTCGAGCGTGCCGGTGTTGGTGATCGGGCCGCCCTGGATCTTGGCGCCGTCCTTGAGCTTGACGGTGTTGGCGAGCACGATGCTCGAATTGTCTGTGATGACGGTTCCGGAGACCGTGATGCCGTCAAGCGTCAACTGGGCGTCGGCAGTCACCGCGCTGACGCTGAGCGTAGCACCGCCGTCGACTTTGCTAGCGCCGGTGACGTCAATGGTGCCGGCACCCTTGATGGCGCCGCCGCTGATCGTGGCATCGTCGAGCTTCAACAGCGCAGCGCCATCGACGATGACGTTGCCGCTGGAATTATCGACCGTCGAGCCCTGATCGATAGTCAGCGCGCCGCCCGCCAGCACTTCGATGGCGCCGGCATTGGTGACGGTCTCACCGTCCAGCGCATTGCCGGTGCTGCTCACATTGAGGGTGGTGTTGTTCTTGAGGATGCCGTTGCCCAGAACCGCATTGCCGGTGAGATCGAGCTCACCGTTATTCGTGACCGTGCCGGCACCGTCGATCGTTGCGCCGTTGACGGTCAGCTTGCCGCTGGCATCGACGGTGACCGCGCCGTTGTTCGTAACGCTGGAGCCCTGATCGATGGTCAGCCAGCCATTCGCCAGCACCTTGATCGTGCCGCTGGTGGTGTTGGTGACGGTCTCGTGGGCGAACCCGACGGTGCCCTTGACGTTGACCGCGCCGGAATTGTTGAGCGTGCCATTCTCGATCAGGCTGGTGCCATCGAGCTCCAGCGTGCCCAGAATCACAACGGTCCCGCCGTCGACCGTCGCGGTATCGACGATCAGGGTCGTGCCTGCATCGGCCTTCAAAGTGCCGCCGGCATTGTGGACCGTGGCAAGCGTCTTCAGCGTGCCACCGGACAGCTCGATCGTGCCGGAATTGGTGATCGTGGTGCCCTTGGCGAAATCACCGCCACCGGCGAGCGTCAGATGGCCCGCATTGGTGAGCACGCTCGTATCCAGGATCTCGGCCTTGCCGCCGACCGACATCGTGCCGGTCGCCGCATTGGTGAAGATCGAGTCCGCGCCCATGTTGAGCGCGCCTGATATCGTCAGAGAACTCTGATTGATCACCTTTGGCGGCGGGCCGCCAAAGTCGTTCATGGTGATCGACTTGGCGTAGGCCGCCGTGTCGATCGTCACCGGATAGGATGGCGTCAGGCCATGCAGCTGATCGGTGATGACGATGACATCGTCGTTGATGGTGGGGACCGTGCCGGTTTCCCAGTTGGCCGCGTCCTTCCAGAAGCCGCCGGAGGGCGCGCCGGCCTCGTCGGTCGCGATCCACACCACTGCAGGCGCGTCGGTGCCGGTGATCGTGACGGTGATGGTCTGCTGCGAGGTCGCGCCTTGCGAGTCCGTGAGCGTCACGGTGTAGACCAGCGTCAGCACCTCACCCTTCGGAATGAAGTCGGCGAGATAGACCGGCAGATCGGCCAGCGACCAGTTGATGGTGCCGGTGCCGTCGCCGGTGCTGTCGGCGCCCGCCGCGATCGCGACCGACATCGCGCTCTGGAATGCCGCGAGCGGGCCCGGCGGCACGGTGCCGTCAGGCAGGGTCGCGCTGGTCAACGCCACCTTCACCGTATGCTTGTCGGTGAGGTCGACATCGGTGAAATTCAGCGTGCCCGTCGTCGGCACATCGCTCGTGAGTGGACCGCCCGGCACGTTCGTGCCGCCCTCGAAGGTGATGGTCGGAACGCTGGTGGTGATCACCGGTTTGTCGTTGGTGCCGGTGATCGTGATGGTGATCGTGATCGGAAAGGATTCAGGGTTGACTGCGAAATTGTTGTTGACGAGGACCGTGTAGGTCAGCGTCAGCGTCTCGCCGGCGGCGAGGAAATCGAAGACGTGGTCCGGAATCGTGTAGGTCCAGACCGCCGAGCCGTTGTTGTTGTTGGCCGCGTCGGGGGAGACGTTGATCTGGATCTGCGTCGCCGCAATGTCCTGCTTCTGCAGATCGGTGAGCGAGCCGGTGACATCCTGGTGGCCGGCGCTCTGGTAGACGTAGTTCGGCGCACCGGCGAGATTCACGCTCACGGTCGGCCGATCGCCCAAATTTTGGTCGACGAAGGTGATCCGTCCGGAGACCGTGTCGGAGTCCACGGTGTCGCCAGTCGTGTCCGCGCGCTCGGTCAGCTTGAACACCGAGGTCACATTGCCGTTGAGATCGAGGCTGCGGGAGTCGGGCGGGCCGGGAATACGGGTGCTGGTCTGCGGGGACGTGCCGGTCCCCGACGATCCCGGTTGGTTGAGGTTCGTGAAGGTCGCGGTCGCGGTGGCACCGGTGTCCGTCTTGATGAAGACAATGTTGCCGTTCTGCGTGATCGTGTCGGTGAAGTTCGTGGTCAGCTTGGTGTTGGTGTTATTGTCGGTGAACTTCAGCGTGAACACGTCGGTGATCAGCTTCTGAATGTCCGGCGACATCAGCGCATTCGAGATCGAGACGTTGCCGCCGCTGATCTGGATCATCTGGCCGGCCTGGTTGACCGTCGCGATCGGCAGCAGCGTGACCTTGTCGAACAGGATGTAGGAGCCCGTCGTGCCGTTCGGCTCGACCAGCACCTGGAAGCTCGCCTGCGGCTGCGGATCGCCGCCGCCGGCGGGAACGACGAAGTTGATCTGGCTCAGCACCGCGGTGCCGCGGATGCCCATGGTGGCAACCGGCGTGTCGACCTTCATGTCGCCATGCTTGGCGGTCTCGCCGGCAACGAAGGTGATGGTGCCCGCGACCAGGCTGAGCAGCGAGGAATTGTTCGACCCGTTGGGGTCGTAGACCATCTCGTTCAGCACCATCCGCGCGTTGGAGGACAGGCCGAACACGGTGCCGTCGATGAAGGTGATGCCGAGCGTCGAGTCGCCGCCGGTCGAGACCACGTCGCCCTTCTCGACATTGTCGCCGTTGTTCAGGATGACCGAGACGCCGTTGCGGACCGCGGTCGCACTGCCGGAGAGTTTGGTGACGTGGCCGATGACCTGGGCCGCGGCAATGCCGCCAGCAGCCTGCGCATATTGCACATGGCCCGTGAGCGCGCTGACGACGTCGCCGGTGAGGTGGGCGCCATCAGGCGAGGCGATCGCGGCGCGCTTGTCGCCCCTGAAATAATCGTGAACGACGAACTCGTGCCCGTCGTGGGACAGCACGAGGTCGAGACCTGCGCGCTTGAAGTCGGCGTTGAAGATCAGCTTCGGGTCGGGAACAACGAACGCGCCGTCAGGCACGTGACCATGCGCCTTTGCGATAATAGGCTTGGCTGTAAAGGAATCGACATGGACATCGGCGGGCGAGTGGGAACCCTGGCCGTCCAAGGAGATCGCGGCGTCAAATTTGCCAGCGTAATTCAAAACGGGCACCGGTAAAAGGGTTAAAATTTAAGTAAGTATCGACCGCCTAAGCTTGCTTAGCATTACCAAGTCCTTAGCGAAACCGTCTATTGCTTGTGTGATTTCGCATCACTTGGCTGTGGGAGCCCCCGCCGGGCGGCGCATTCACAGAAAATCGGAAGTAATTTTTCAAGTATTTTGGAGCAAAATCCAGCTTATTTTCACTCATTTCCAGTCACCCAAAGTAATCAGCTGCCGAGATCGAACAGCCGATACTTGTGTCATCTTTCCTTCGTGCTGCCCCGCAACATCCTGCGGCAAATACGGAGTTAAATCTGTGACCCAACTAACAGAACCCGTGAAATAGCGGGCTGTTAGCCATAGGCCTAGAATCGGCTCTCTCACAACTTGTGCCTGCAATTGGTTCCATTTCGCGGCGACTGGGACCCCTCCTAGCCGGCGAATCGTAAAATTTTACGCAATTTGGGTGGTCCCGTTTCAGCCTGTCCCACGGTTTTGGGACCCCTGCCGGGCGCGTTAAGCAGAACAAAACGGCCCGTCTCGCACTATCTCAGCGAAAGCAACAAAGCCCGGCACGTCGAGGTCGAGGGGACCTCGCGAAGCCGGAAGGGGATGTCAGATGGAGACGGCTGCTCGCTCGCGCGCCTGGCGCGCAATCATTGTCCTGTGCGGATTGATCCTGCTTGGGTCGGCCGCCGACCTTCGTGCCGGCACGCTGCTGTCGCCCGGCGCCGGCGTCCTCGTGCGCAAATCCGCCGAGCCGTTCGGCGTGTTCGCCTTCGCCATCTCGTCCGGCAGCCTGCAGCAGAAATGGTCGGCGTTGAAGTCCAGGCTCGACGACGACATGGTGCAGCTCGCGCTGTGCGACGGCGACCGTGACAATTGCGCTTCGCCGGCTGCGCTGAAGCTGCTCGCCATCGTCGACCAGGCCCGCAGCCGTGATGGCCGCGCGAAGCTCGGCGAAACCAACCGCGCCATCAACCTCGCCATCCGCGCCGCCAATGACGGCATCAACGACGTCTGGAGCTCGCCGCTTGCGACCTTCGCGCGCGGCGCCGGCGACTGCGAAGACTATGCCATCGCCAAGCTGGCCGCGCTGCGGCTCGCCGGCATCGCCGCTGACGACCTCCGCGTCGTCGTGGTGCGCGACGTCAGGGCCGGGGAAGATCATGCGGTCGCCGCCGCAAAGCTCGACGGCCACTGGCTGATGCTCGACAACCGCCGCATGGCGATGGTCGAGGACGACGATGCGCGGACCTACCAGCCGTTGTTCGTGCTCTATCGGTCGGCCGTGATGAAATATGTCGACGACCCCGTGCGGTTCTCGATGGTCACCGCCGATTGATCCTGTAGCCCGGATGGAGCGCAGCGAAATCCGGGCTACGTTCATTTATCACAAACCCATTTCGCCGCGCGATCCGGGACGCTAGCATGGCGCCTTCGATGCGGGGGCGACTGGAATGCGGTTCATCGTGCTGACTGTGCTTGCGCTGCTGGCGCTCCCGGCGACGCCTGCGTCCGCGCAATCCGGCCCGTCCGACCGCTCCATCGCCGACAGGCTGCCGCTGTTCGCCAAGAACAACTGCCAGCAGATCCGCGATCCCGGCAATCAATTGTTTTGCGGCGATGCCGAGCTTGCTGCCGCCGCCGAGAAGCTGAGCGCGGCAATCGAGGCGCGGCTCGCCCGTCTGCCCGACCGCCTGCCTGGAATCGAGGAGAACGCAATCTGGACCCGCCAGCGCAATCTCGGCTGCGGCATCGTGGGCCAGACCGCGATCCGCACTGACGACTTCGACCGGGTCAGAGCTTGCCTTCTCAAAGTCACCGAGGAGCGCACCGCGATCCTGCGCGATCCGGATTTCGACTGTCTGGCGGCCAACACCGCGGCGGGCGCGGTGATCTGCGCGGACCCATCGCTGGCGCTGGCGGAAACCGAGCTCAACGGCCAGGTGCTCGGCCTGATCGGCAAGCTCGACCCCACCGCGGGACGCTTTGCCTTCGCCGAATACGGAAGGTGGACGCGAGAGCGCGATCGCAAATGCAATCTCGTCGGCAAGGAGAACGTGCCGCTTCAGGAGCTCGAATCCGCGGAAGATTGTCTCGGCGACTATCTGAAACACAAGACCGGCGAGATCGCCGCCGCCAAAGGCGATCCGAAGAAAGTGTTCGGCCGGCAAGTCGCGGCCCGCATCCCCGACACCGACGCCGTCGACTTCTGCGCCGCGCGGATTCACGCCGCCAACTCCTGCGGCAATTTCCTGCGCATCAACCGCGTCTACGCGCTCGACAGCCAGATGACCGACCAGGAGGCGCAGGTCACAGGCGAGATCGAGATGGTCGTGCTGGCGCCGTTCACCACCTGCAGCAAGGTCGCGTCGAACTGCACCGGCACCTGCTGGGACCCGAGGACCGGGCTTCCGCAGCCAGGCACGGCCGGCAAGGAGCGATCCGGAGAAGCCTTCAACGTCACGCGCCGGTTGAGGATCCAGCGGACGTTTGCGTTCGTCAAAGCTGCCGACGGCTGGCGCTGCCGGGAGGACGAACTGGCGCCAGTGAATTCGGGCACGGCGGGGGGCGGGTCGTAGCTTTCTTACCCTCCCCTGGAGGGGCCTCCAGGGGAGGGTGAGCGAGATCAGAACATCAGATTGTCCTTCACCAGAACCCAGCGGCCGCCCTTGACCTGCTGCACCTGGGTGATGGTGTTGGCGAGGTGGTCGGACTTGGAGAACTTCGTCGCGGGCGAGTTGAAGATGTCGAGGAATTTCTCGCCCGATTCGAGCGAGTCCAGCATCTTCTCGCCGGTCAGATTCTTGCCCGCCTTGTCTGCGTAGAACGCAAACGTCATCACTGCGTTGTAGCCGATGATCGCCTGCGTGTTGGCGTCAGTGCCAAACATCTTCTTGTAGTTGATGAGCCAGTCGTGAACCTTGCCCTTGGCGGTGTCCTCATAGGGAATCTCGAAGCCCGACGCGGCATAGAGACCTTCGACCGCCTCCTTGCCGAGCGCCGGCACTTCCAGCACGTTGGTCGGGGTGGCGCCGAGGAAGGTGACGTCCCAGCCGAGCTTCCTCGCCTCCGTCATCGCGCCGATGGTCTCGCGGATCACGGTGCCGAGCACGACGAGATCGCAGCCGTCGGACTTCATCTTGGCGATCTGCGCGCTGAAATCCGAGGCGCCGCGCTTGTAGCTCGTCACCGAGGCCGGCTGCAGCTTCATCGCTGTCAGTTGCTGGTTGAAGCCGTCGAGCACGTTCTTTCCGTACTCGTCGTCCTGATGCATGATGCAGGGCTTCCCAAAATTCTTCCCCTCCACCATGTATTTCAGCGCCGCGCGCGTGCTCTCGACATAGGGCAGCAAATTGTTGAACTTCAGCCGCTCCTGCGGCTTGGCCGGGTCGAACTTGAAGGTGAACTCGGCGGCCGTCAGCGGAAACAACTGGAGCACGCCCGCATCGAACAGAATGTCCTGTGCGGCAAGCACCGTCGGCGAGCCCATCGGGCCGATCATCGCGAAGATCTTGTCGCGCTCGACCATCTTCTGCGAGGCCAGCACGGCCTTCTTCGGATCGTAGCCGTTGTCTTCCAGGACCATCTTGATCTTGCGGCCCTGGATGCCGCCGGCGGCGTTGATCTCCTCGACCGCCATCTTCATGCCGTTGGAGACCGGCACGCCCCAAACCTTGATCGGGCCGGACAGATCCTGATGCGTACCGATGACGATCTCGGAGGCCGAGATGCCTTCATTGGTGACCTTGGTTTGCGCCACGGCCGGCAGACAGGTGAGCGCAAGGGTGCTCACACAGGCACTCACAGCAAGGCCGAACGCTTTCAACGATCTCGACATTGACGTCTCCTCTCCTTGGGGCCCGTATGGTGCGAAGGCCGGGGCCATTAATCCTTCGCTGTCTTCAAACGAGATTTGTTCAAGCCACCGCCCGCGCGCGATACATCGCGTCTATTTCGGCGGCATAACGCTTGTTCACGAAGCCACGCTTCAGCTTCATGGTCGGCGTCAGCTCCTCGTCCTCCGGGGTGAGCTGCCGTTCGATCAGATAGAATTTCTTGATGGTCTCGACGCGGGCGAAACTGGCGTTGACCCCTTCGATCTCGCGCCAGATCAGGTCCTGGATCTCCGTCGCGCGGCACAGGCTGGCATAATTGGTGAAGGGGATGTCGTGGTCCTGGGCGAATTTCTCGACATTCTCCTGGTCGATCATGACGAGGCAGGTGAGATACGGGCGCTTGTCGCCGATCACGACGGCATCGGAAATGTAGGGCGAGAATTTGAGCTGGTTCTCGATCTCGGACGGCGTGATGTTCTTGCCGCCGGAGGTGATGATGATGTCCTTCATCCGGTCGGTGATGCGGACGAAGCCTTCATTATCGATGGTGCCGACATCGCCGGTGTGCAGCCAGCCGCGCGGATCGACGGCCTCCGCGGTCTTCTCCGGCTGGTTCAGATAGCCCATGAACAGGAAGTCGCCCTTGATCAAAATCTCGCCGTCAGGCGACAGCGCGACCTCGCCCCAGGACACGGCGGTGCCGACCGAGCCGAGCTTGATCCGCTCCGCCGGCATCATGGTGGCGACCCCGCAATTCTCGGTCTGGCCGTAGAGCTCGTGCATGTCGATGCCGAGCGCGAGATACCAGCGGATCAGTTCCGGTGCGATCGGCGCCGCGCCGGTGAAGGCGATGCGGCAACGGTCGAGCCCGATCATGCGGCGGATGTTGCGGAATGCGAGTCGGTAGGCGATGCCGTTGGCGAGGCGCAACGACAACGGCGGCGTCTTGCCCTCGATCCGGCAATCGACCATGCGGTAGCCGATGCCGATGGCGCCGCGGTAGACCCATTGCTGGAACGGCGTCGCGTCCTTCAGTGCGATGGTGATGGCGGAATAGAACTTTTCCCAGATGCGGGGCACCGCGAGGAAAATGGTCGGCTGCACCTCGCGCAAATTGTCCGGCACCGTCTCCGGGCTTTCGGCAAAATTCATCACCGAGCCGAGCGCAACCGAGATGTAATAGCCGCCGATGCGCTCGGCAACGTGGCAGAGCGGCAGGAAGATCAGCCGGTCTTCGTCCTCCTGCGCCGGGATGAAATCATTGGCGTGCCGCATCTGGTGCGTGACGCTGCGATTGGCGTGCATCGCGCCCTTGGGCGGGCCCGTCGTGCCCGAAGTGTAGACGAGCACCGCCAGATCGCTTGCGCTGCGGCTATTGATCATCTCCTGCCACAGGGCCTCGTGGCCGACGATGTGGTTGCGGCCGAGCGTGCGAAATTCGTCGAGCGACATCACCATGTCATCAACGAGGCCGCTGAGGCCTTCCATGTCGAACACGATGATCTTTTGCAGCGAAGGACAGCGGCTGCGGCAGGCGAGGATCTTGTCGAGCTGCTCCTCGTCCTCCGCGAAGATCACTTTCGTCCGGGAATCGTTGACGAGATATTCGACCTGGGACGAGGAATCGGTCGGATAGATTCCGGAGGAGACGCCGCCGGCGCACAAGATGCCCATATCGGCAAAAACCCATTCGGGCACGGCGTTGGCGATGATGGAGGCGACATCGCCGGACATGAAGCCGATGGCGCGAAGTGCGTAGGCGATCTCTTTCGAAATCTCCAGCCATTCGCGCCAGCTGGTCGGCTGCCAGATGCCAAACTTCTTCTCGCGGATCGCCGGCCTGTCGCCCCGCGTCTCCACGGCGCGCAGAAAGCTCCTCGCGATCGTGTCAGCGACTGTCAGCACCGCCGGTCTGGCCATGCGCATTCCCTCCCTGTCGCTTTCGCCTCCGCTGCCTGCCTTGCCGGCGGTCTATGTCTTGCGGACGGACCCTTCCATTTTACGCCAGTTCGTCTTCAACGCCACGTCTTCTTCTTTTTCCAGCGCCGCTCGCCTCGCGCACCCTGTTCCTTGGCGCCAAGGTAGAACTCCTGGATGTCCTGGGAATGCATCAAGCGGTCGCAGGTGTCGTTCATGACGATCCGGCCGATCTCGAGCACATAGCCGTAATGCGCGGTCTCCAGCGCCACCTTGGCATTCTGCTCAACCAGCAGGATCGACATGCCCTGCTCCTCGTTGACGCGGCGGATGATCGTGAAGATCTCCTTCACGAGGATCGGCGACAGGCCGAGCGAGGGCTCGTCGAGCAGCAGCAGCGTGGGCCGGTTCATCAGCGCACGTCCGATCGCGAGCATCTGCTGCTCGCCGCCCGACAGCTGGCCGGCCGGCTGGTTGATGCGCTCCTTCAGTCGCGGGAAGTAGCCATAGACGCGCTCCAGATCCTCCGCGACGCCATCACGGTCCTTGCGTGGATAGGCGCCCATCATCAGGTTCTCGCGTACCGAGAGGAACGGAAATACTTCGCGCCCCTCCGGCACATGGCTGAGGCCGAGCCGCACGATGCGGTCGGCCTCCATGCGCTGGATCGGCTTGCCCATGAACTCTATAGCGCCCTTCTGCGGATCGAGAATGCCCGAGATGGTCTTCAGCACCGTGGTCTTGCCGGCGCCGTTGGCGCCCAGCAGCGTGACGATGCGGCCACGCGGCACCTCCAGCGAGATACCGCGGATCGCCATGATCGGCCCGTAATAGCTCTCGATGTTGGAGAGTTTTAAGATGACATCGGGCGTCACGGTCGCATCCATCGCTTACGCTCCCAGATACGCGGCGACGACGTCGGGGTGCTGCTGCACCTCGGCCGGCGAGCCCATCGCAAGGACGCGGCCGTAATTCAGCGCGATGACACGGTCGGAGACGCGGTTGACCAGCGACATGTCGTGCTCGACCATCAGCACGGTGACGCCGAGCTCGCTCTTCATGTCGCGGATCCAGAACGACATGTCGTCGGTCTCCTCGACGTTCAGCCCGGAAGACGGCTCGTCGAGCAGGATCAGTTTTGGTTCCGAGCAGAGCGCCCGCGCCAGCTCGATCACCTTGCGCACGCCATAAGGCAGGCCCGAGATCAGCTTGTCGCGGTAGGGCTCGAGATCGAGGAACTCGATGACCTGCTCGACCCGGCGGCGATGCACTTTCTCGTTGGCACGCACGCTTGGCAGGAACAGAAGCTCCTGCCAAAGCTGCGTGGTCGAATGCCGGTGGCGGCCGACCAGGAGATTCGAGAGCACGGTGGCATTCTCGAACAGCTCGATGTTCTGGAAGGTGCGGGCGATGCCCAACCGCGCGATGTCGTAGGGTGGCTCTTCCGTGATGTCCTGGTCCTCGAAGAAGATCCGGCCTGCGGTCGGCCGGTAGATCCGCGAGATCAAATTGAAGATCGAGCTCTTGCCGGCGCCGTTCGGCCCGATGATCGAGAGAATCTCGCCCCGCTCCACCGCAAACGACACCGCATCGACGGCCTTGAGGCCTCCGAAATGCAGCGAGATATTCTCGGCGCGGAAATAACTCATCGGTTGCGCTCCGACTTCACGTAGATCTTCTGCCGCTTGAAGGTGGCGCGCTTGTAGAGCGGGAACAGCTGGAAGAAGAGCTTGATCTTCAGCCAGCGGCCGTAGAGCCCGAGCGGTTCGAACAGCACGAACAAGACGATGATGATGCCGTAGATCGCGCCCTTCAGGCCGTTGAGCGAGGCGAAGGCCGCGACCTTGGACTGCACGTTCCCGGCACTCTGCGCGCCCGCGCCGAAGGTTGCGGCAAGGCCTGCGATGATGCCGGGCATGTCGTCCTTCAAATACGTCAGGAATGGGTCGATCATCACGATGAAGATCGCGCCCAGCACGGCGCCGTGCAGGCTGAAGGTGCCGCCGATCAGGATCACGATGATGAACTCGATCGAGAGCTGAAGCGTGAACATCTCCGGCGAGATGAAGGAGAGCTTGTGGGCGAACAAGACGCCGGCAAAGCCGGTGATCGCCGCCGAGATCGCAAAGGATTTGACCTTGTAGAGCGCGACGTTGATGCCCATGCTGCGTGCCGCGGTCTCGCTGTCGCGGATCGCGACGAAGGCGCGCCCCGTCGGCGAGCGCAGCAGATTGAGCGTGCCGACGATGGTCAGCACCAGCACGGCCAGACAGAGGAAATAGAAGGTCGGGCTGTCGCGCGAGACCGTGACGCCGAGCAGCGACATCGCCTTGACCCGCATGCCCTCGTTGCCGTTGGTGACGCTCTCCCAGCGCGCCAGGATCTCCTCGACGATGAAGGCGAAGGAGATGGTGGCGATGACGAGATAGATCCCCTGCAGCCGCAGCGCCGGAAAGCCGACCAACGCGCCGATCAGCCCGGTCAGGGCCCCAGCGGCGAGGAAATAGACCGGGAACGGGACGTTGTATTTCTGCAAATACGCCGCCGTGTATGCACCGATCGCGAGAAACGCCGCGTGCCCGAGCGAGGCCTGACCGGTGAAGCCCGTCAGGATCAGCAGCGCGACGCCGACGGTCGCGTAGATGCAGACGAAGACGAGCTGGCTCATCAGATAGCTGGACAGCACGTAAGGCGCGATCAGCAACACAGCCAGCAGGAGGCCATAGGAGACCACGTAACCGGAATGCGGAAACAGCCTGATGTCGTCCTCGTAGTCGGTCTTGAACAGGAAGCGCATGGCGTTCAGACCTTCTTGCGGACGTGAAGGCCGAACAGGCCTTCGGGCTTGAGCAAGAGCACGGCGAGCAGCACGATGTAGGGCGCGACGTCCTTCCAGCCCTCGGCAAGATAGAATCCGGCCATGCTCTCGATGACTCCGATCAGGACGCCGCCGACCACCGCGCCGGGGATCGAGCCGAAGCCGCCGAGCACGGCAGCAGGAAACGCCTTGAGGCCGAGCACGAGGCCGACATTGGAGTGGATGAAGGTGATCGGTGCCAGCAGCACGCCGGCGCAGGTCGCGACCGCCGCGCTGATCGCCCAGACGATCGACACCACGCGCTTGACCGGGATGCCCATGTAATAGGCCGCCAGCATGTTCTCGGAACTGGCGCGCATTGCGGTGCCGAGCGTGGTCTTGTTGAAGAACAGCCAGAGCAGCGCGCAAAGGATGACCGTCGCCGCGATCACCGAGAGCTTGTCATGGGCGAGCACCAGCGACCCGATCCGCAGCACGCCTTGGCTGAACGGCGTGTCGATCTTGAAATCGTCGGTGCCCCAGACCATGCCGGCGACCGAGCGCAGGAAATAGCCGAGGCCGATCGTCGCCATGATGATGGAGAATTGGGGATAGCCGAGGATCGGCCGTACCACCACGCGCTCCGCCAGCATGCCGAACAGCGCCATCGCGGCTACCGCACCGGCAAAGCCGATCCAGTAGTTCAGGCCCATCATGCCGATGAAGGTGAAGGCGAAGAAGCCGCCCAGCATCATCAGATCGCCCTGGGCGAAATTGACGACCTCGGTGGCCTTGTAGACGAGCACGAAGCCGAGCGCGATCAGGCCGTAGACGCAGCCGAGCGCAACACCGCTGACCAGCTGCTGAACGAAATCCAGCATCGCCGCGCTTCCTCCCGATGCAATCAGCGGTTCTTCGCCCGCAATGTCGCATCTTGTGTCCAGCCGCTACGCAGTCATTCCGCTGCGTTAGCGCCATTCGTCCCGGCGCCAATTCAGCCTGAACCGCCAAGCGCTGTCAACAAACGGTGACTTGCCTTTAGTCGAAACCGGATGGCGAATTTGTAGGCCGTAGATTCACGGTGCCGAAACATCTTAGGGTCATGGTCGCGAGCGATGCAAAACCGGATGGTGTGGCCGTCATGAAGCCGAACAACTCGGCGCTGGAAGTCCTGGGGTTAACGAAGCGTTTTGACCGGCTGGCGGTCGATAGCCTCGATCTCACCATTCACGCCGGCGAATTCTATGCGCTGGTCGGCCCCAACGGTGCCGGCAAGACCACCACTTTGCGCATGGTTGCAGGGCTGCTCCGCCCCGATGCCGGCGCGGTCTCGATCTTCGGTATCGATGCACTACAGAATCCCGTTGCCGCCAAGCAGGTGATGGCGTGGGTCTCCGACGAGCCCATGATCTATGACAAGCTGACACCGCTTGAGTACCTCGAATTCGTCGCCGGGCTCTGGGGCATCGCGCCGTCGGTCTCGGAGCCGGTCGCACAGGAATTGTTGAGCTCGCTCGGGCTCGAGCCGCACCGGCACGAACGCTGCGAGGGATTTTCCAAGGGCATGCGCCAGAAGGTCGCGCTGGCCGGCGCACTGGTGCACGATCCTCGCCTCATCATCCTCGACGAACCGCTGACCGGGCTCGACGCCGTTTCCGCCCGCCATGTGAAGGGGCTGCTGAGCGAACGCGTTCAGGCCGGCTGCACCATCATCATGACCACGCATATTCTCGAGGTCGCCGAACGCATGGCCGACCGCATCGGCGTGATCGCCTCGGGCCGCCTCGTGGCCGAAGGCACGCTCACCGAGCTGCGCCAGCAGAATGGCCATGCCGACACCAGTCTCGAGGATCTCTTCATCGCGCTGGTGACGCTCCAGGAAGCCGCATGAGCTCGGCGACCGCGCTCTCATGGTTTGCGCGCCACGAGCTTCGACTCGCCTGGCGCGAATGGTTCGCCATGATGACCGGCGAGCGGCGCAAGCGGGCACGTGCCGCCATGATCGGCCTGCTGTTCTTCGCAGCGCTGTTGCATGTTCCCGCCTGGGCGGTGATCGGCCGCTTCGCCGATCTGCAACTGCCGCTCGACAAATCCTCGCTGATCGTGATCTCGGCGACGATCTTTCTCGCCTGGACGCTGATGCTGTCGCAGGCGATCGAATCGGTGACGCGGGTATTTTACGCCCGCGCCGATCTCGACCTCATCATGTCCTCGCCCGCGACGCTGGCCAATCTGTTCTCGGTCCGCATCGCTGCGATCGCGCTCACCGTCACGGTGATGGCGCTGCTGTTCTCGACGCCCTTCATCGACGTGCTGGTGCTTGGCGGCGGGCCGCGCTGGCTCGCCGCGTTCGGCGTCGTCGTCGCCATGGGGCTCTCGGCCGCAGCGATCGCGATCGCAGTCACCATCCTGCTGTTCCGCCTGATTGGCCCGGCGCGGACGCGCTTCGTCGCCCAGATCCTCGCCGCGATCATCGGCGCCGGCTTCGTGATCGCGCTCCAGGTCGCTGCGATCATGTCCTACGGGACGCTGTCGCGCTTCACCATCCTGACCTCGGGCGTCTTTGCCGAGTATGCCCCCGACATCGACAGCATCTGGTGGTGGCCGGCGCGGGCGACGATGGGCGACAGCGAGGCGTTGCTGCTGCTTCTGGCGCTGGGGCTGGTGCTGCTCGGCAGCGTCATGGCGATCTTCTCCGGCCGCTTTGCCGACACCGCGATCGATGCCGCCGCCTACGGCAAGTCCGGCAGCAAGCGGGCGAAGGAGCGCCCGTTCCGCGGCGGATCGCGCCAGCAGGCGCTGCGGCGCAAAGAATTCATGTTGCTGTGGCGCGATCCATGGCTGATCTCGCAGACCCTGATGCAGCTGCTCTATCTGGTGCCACCGGCGCTGCTGCTCTGGCGCAGCTTTGCCGACAGTTCGGCGGCGCTGACGCTGATCACGCCCGTCATCGTGATGGCCGCGGGACAGCTCGCGGGCGGGCTCGCCTGGCTGACGATCTCGGGCGAGGACGCGCCAGATCTGGTCGCGACCGCGCCGCTGACGCCCTCCGGGGTCATCCGCGCCAAGATCGAAGTGGTGCTGATCGCGATCGCCGCCATCTTCTGCCCGCTGATCGCGGCGCTCGCTTTCGCCTCGCCGTATCAAGCCGCGGTGAGCGCCGGTGCCGTTGTCATCAGCGCGGCCTCCGCGACCGCGATCCAGCTCTGGTTCCGGGTCCAGGCCCGGCGCAGCCAATTTCGCCGCCGCCAGACCTCGTCGCGGCTTGCGACCTTCGCCGAAGCTTTCTCTTCGATCGGCTGGGCAGCCAGTGCCGCGCTGCTGCTCGCCCTGCCCATCGCCGGTCTCATCAGCGGCCTGATCACCGCGAGCCTCGTTGCCATCACCTGGAAGTTCAGCCCAAGGCACGAATAATGAAGGCGGGCGTGAGAGGCTCGTGCTCTGGAGCCTTGGAGGTCAGGCGTCGAAAGCCGGTTGCACGCTGCGCACCGTGCCGACCTTCCGCCGATCCATCAGGCGCCTGACCCAGTTGCGGCCGGGCTCTTCGACCAAACGATAGGTGGCGACCGACAGCAGGAGGGTCAGCAGCAGCATCGCAATTTGCAGGAGATCACCAAGCCAGAGCGATCCATTCACGGAGATCACTTTCGTCGGTTCATGGCCGGAGCTCAGCGCGTAGGAAACAAACAACTCCGTGTGCCAGAGGCGCTCGACGACCATCAGGATCGCCCGCACCACGGCCCTGACGAGCGGATGCAGCATGTAGATCGAATAGGTCAGCGTTCCGATGGCGAGCATGAATGGCATCGTCAGCCGACGGCTGACCGCGCCAGCCTCACGCGCGAACACCAAAACCACAAGCGTGAACACCAGTGGCGAGGCCACTTGCAGAGTAACGCTGTTTCCGGCGACCGAAACATAACCCACGACGAACATGAAGCTCGCGGCCTCGAGCCATGTCTCGACGGACGGCACCAGCGGTGCGCGCAGCACCGGGAAGCGCTCCCGCAAATCGAAGCAGACGATGCCGAGCGCGAAACCATAAAGGCAGCGGACGAGGCCATAGTCGTAAGTCGCGTTCATCCCGTCCGGGCTGACGGTGGCGAGCACGACAGGCCCGGCGATGATCGGGATCAGCCACGGCCAGACCGCCGGCCCGATCCTGCTGGCGACCGAGGCGAAGATCACATAGGCGGCGAATTCGGCGCTGATGCTCCAACTCGCGAAATTCAGCCAGTTCTGCGGGTTAACGCCGAGTCCCTGGAGGAGAAGAACGTTGGTGACGATGGCCTGCAGGAGGTTCGGGCCGACGCCGTCCTTCGCTGCGTCGATAGGAATGAACAGCAGCAACGTCACAAGATGCAGCGGATAGATCCGCCCAAGCCGCAGGAGGAGGAAGCGGCCCGAGCCGAAGCCCTCAGCGAGACGCGAACGATAATTCGACGCGATGACAAAGCCGCTCAACACGAAGAAGAAATCGACGAACAAATAGGCATTTCTGGTGAGCGGCAGGAAGGACAGATGGCTGATCACGTCGAAGTGAAACAGCGCAACCATGCAGGCGCAGATGCCGCGCCAACTGTCGAGCGCATGATATCGGGTGATTTTTTCAGCCGAGTCCATCGAAAACGCGTAGGCAGAAAGCACCGCTGTCACAAGCATCGGTTGAATCTATGCTTAATGTCGCATGCGGTGTGTGGCAGGCGTTCGCGGCACCACGCCCGTGCTCCTCCACATGATTGACCAACGAGGACTTGAAAATCTAAGGTTGAAGTCCATACGCGGACACAGCCAACGGGTTTCGGACATTATCGTCCCTTTTTCAGACATCCCTCCCCCAGCATCAGGACTCGAACTTGACAGGTTCCCCACAGACGATCGCGACCCTCCAAACCTATATGGCGAATTTGATCGCCACCCTGCAGGCCAGAACAGGAAATCTGAAGATCAACCTGGTCACCGATCCCGAGTTCGGAGCCGATCCCACCAACACAGCCGACAGCACCGCGGCCTTTGCCGCCGCCCTCGCCGGTCCCGCCGTGGCGGTCATTCCGCCCGGCACCTACAAGATCAACAATCTGGTCGTTCCGAGCGGCGCCTGTATGATCGGCTATTCCGCCTTTGGCTATGGCAACTCTTACGGCGTCAGCACCAAGACGATCCTCGTCGCATTGAACAGTTCGACCGTCCGAGTGTTGAACGTCGACGGCGCCTCGAACGTCATGCTCGCGGGCTTTCAAATTGACTGCGACTACGCCCTGAACAACGTGCAGAACACGAGTTGCGACGGCGTCTCGGCCGGCTCCAATGTGTTGAACATGCGTGACGTCACCGTGCGAATGGGGCGGTACGGACTGGGCGGCGCGGTGGCGACGGGCACGAACAGGGCCATTGGAGGCGCGTGCTACCTGAACAACTGCGAGTTCTTCGGCTGCGTCACCGGCATCGGCGATCTCGTCGATTCGTGGCTGACGAACTGCTACATGAGCTACTGCACCAAGGGCGCCGTCTTCACAGGGCTGTCCGGCTCAATCACCATGGTCGGCTGCCGCGTCGAATGGAACACCACCAACGGCATCGAGATCGGCAATGCTTCCGATATCGTCCTGTCCAGCACAACGTTCGATCGCAACTATGTTTCGGGACTGTATCTGAATGGCACCTACATGGCGTCCATCGCCGGATGCCATTTCAAGCGCAACGGCAGGAACCTCGACAGCAATTCGTGTCATATCCGCTTCAACTCGGCCGGCTCCATCACCATCGCGGGATGCATCTCGCGCCACGGCAAGGACGACGACAATACCGGCAACGACTCGCCGGCTGTGTGGGCGCGCGAAAGCGGCACCAGCGGCAGCATCAGCTTCGTTGGCAACGACCTCTCCGGCACGACCGCTCCCATGCCGATGATGCTTGCCAACACGTGGTCCGGTAATCTTCCGACAAGTTACGCGTTTTCGAACAATGCCGGCCTGCTGATGGACGAGCGGTCGATCGGGCGCCCGGTGGTTCAGAGCGGCTTTCCATATCAGGACCTGCAGAGCATCAACCTGGCCGCAAGCACGACCGGGAACATCCAGTTCGTGCACGACGCGGTGCCGGCCTTTAGCGGGACGTCGCATAAGTTGCGTGTGACTGCGCGAAATCAGAGCACGGGGGCAATGTATTCGGCGGAATTCAACTACTTGATCCAGCGGGAAGGAGGCGCTCCAACCATCACGCCATCAGCGGCGTTTGGGATCATTGGCACCAGCGGCTACATCGGCTTCGGCTCCGGTACGCTGCAGCTCGGCTGGACCAGCATCGCTTCCGATGTCTCGACCTATGCGTTGAGCATCCAGAACACCAGCGCCGCGATCCACTACATCACCGCCCAACTCGTTTGAGCTGGCCTCTCGCGCGGGATTTCCGGCACTGGACGTTGGCCCCGCGGCGGGAATGAAGGTGCGACACTGACGCGCTGTTGATCGCTGGCGGTTGGCCACGCGGCACGTTGCACGCTAGACTTCCCTCTGAAGTCATCGGGGGCGAATCCATGCAACGACTGGTTTCGGCGGCTATGGCGCTGCTCGGCGCATTCCTCTCGCCCGCCCTCGCGCAGCAGCCCCAGCGCAGCGAATGCCTGGCGATGGCCAATGCCGCGCCGCGCGCCATGCCGGTCGCCTTCCGGCAGGCCGCGGCGGCCGCCGAGGTCGAGATCACCTATGCCGGCCATTCCACCTATTTCATCGACACCCCCGGGGGCCTGCGCATCGCGACCGACTATAGCGGCGCCTACCAGGTGGGCCGGCTGCCAGACGTCGTCACCATGAACCGGGCCCACGGCACGCACTACTCCTTGTTTCCCGACAAGCGCATTCCCCACGTGCTGCATGGCTGGGGCGAGGACGGCAAGCCGGCCATCGTGTCGGAGCGCATCGGCGATACCTTCATCCGCAACGTCACGACCGACATCCGCCGCTATTTCGGCGACGATTCCGGCACCGACATGATCCGCGACGGCAATTCGATCTTCATCTTCGAGGTCGCGGGCCTCTGCATCGGCCATCTCGGCCACCTCCACCACAAGCTCGACGACAGCCATTTCGCCCAGATCGGGCGGCTCGACATCGTCATGGTGCCGATCGACGGCACCTACACCATGTCGCTCGACGGCGTCTCCGAGATCACCAAGCGGCTGCGCGCTTCGGTGGTGCTGCCGATGCATCGCTTCGCCACTCCGCTCGACGAGTTCATGCGGCTCATTGGCCAGCAGTTCGAGATCGACCGGCGCGGCGAGCGCTCGTTCCGGATGTCGCGGGACGCGTTGCCGACGAAACCGACGGTGATCATCCTCGACGGCGTCTGACGCGCAATTTTCTCCAAGTCGGCCATCGCTCGGCCGTGCTGATCTCCTCGCAACAGGAGACCGCCATGACCGACTTTGCGAGATTGTTGCATGCCGATGGACCGAACCCCGAGCACGCCGCGGCGCTTCAGCTCTACGGCCGTTTCGTTGGTGATTGGGATGCCGAGATCACCGCCCACGGCCCCGATGGAGCAAAACACACCGCACCCGGCGAGATCCATTTCGACTGGGTGCTGGAGGGCCGCGCCGTTCAGGACGTCTGGATCATCCCCCGCCCCGCAGGTGGCCCAGCCTTTCCGATCGCCGGCAATTGGTACGGCACGACGCTGCGGGTCTACGACCCCTCCATATCCGCGTGGCGGATTTCCTGGTTCGATCCCGGTCGCAGCGTGTTCCGCCAACAGATCGGCCGCCCGCGCGGCGAAGACATCGTGCAGGAGGGCACGACCGAGGCGGGCGACCTGACGCGCTGGAGTTTTACGGAAATGACAGCGGATTCCTTCCACTGGCTCGGCGAGGTCAAGCCTGCCACCGCAGCCGATTGGCGGCTTATGGTCGATGTGAGGGCAAAGCAGCGGAAGGGCTAACGACGGCGCCGGGTGCGGTTGCGCAACGCGCGCTGCTGCGTGCGAGAATGAGGTGCTAGGCTCCCTCCATAAAAATACAAAGGGGAGCGAACGCCGATGGCTGCAAGCGGTCTGCCTGCGAACACGAGCGGGCTATTCGTCGAGCCGCGCGAGGACTGGCTCGCGCTGCATCAGGAGGAGATCATCGATCCCTTGCGACCGATCGTCGATCCCCATCACCATCTCTGGAATCGCGGGCACCGCTACCTGATCGAGGAGATGGCGGCGGATATCGGCTCCGGCCACAACATCATCGCCACCGTCTATGTCGACTGCCGCTCGATGTATCGCGCGCATGGGCCTGAGGCATTCCGGCCGGTCGGCGAGGTCGAGTTCGCCAACGGCGTCGCGGCGATGAGCGCGAGCGGCGGTTACGGCAAGGCCGCGATCTGCGCCGGCATCGTCAGCCACGCCAATCTGCTGCTGGGCGATGCGGCGAAGCCAGTGCTTGAAGCCGAGATCGTGGCTGGCAACGGCCGCTTCCGCGGCATCCGGCATTCCTCGGCCTGGGACCAGGACCCCGCCGTCGCCGGCATGTATGCGAACCGGCCGAAGGGATTGTTGCAAGACTCGACCTTCCGCAAGGGCTTTGCCTGCCTCGCACCGCTGAACCTCAGCTTCGATGCCTGGCTTTTCCATCCGCAGATCGGCGAGCTGACCGAGCTCGCGCGCACCTTCCCCGACACCAAAATCGTGCTCGACCATTGCGGCGGCCCAGCCGGCGTTGGACGCTTTGCCGGACGACGCGAAGAGGTGTTTCCACAATGGCGCGCCTCGATCCAGGAGATCGCGACGTGCGAGAACGTGGTGGTGAAGCTCGGCGGGCTCGCGATGTGCCTGCTCGGCTATGACTTCCACCTGCGCGAGAGGCCTCCGTCTTCCGCGGAGCTTGCCGCGGCGTGGCGGCCCTATGTCGAGACCTGCATCGAGGCGTTCGGCCCGGAGCGCGCGATGTTCGAGAGCAATTTCCCACCGGACAAGGGCCAGTGCAGCTACCAGGTGATCTTCAACGCCTTCAAGCGCATTGCGGCGCCCCTGAGCGAGACCGAGAAGACGGCGCTGTTCTCGCAGACCGCGACCGAATTCTACCGGCTCGATCTGCCGTCCTGACAAGAAGAGGGGCCGGGATGTTGATCCCGACCCCTCTTCGTCGTGGCCGCTGGGAAGCGTCCTTGAAACCTGGAAATGACTAGCCGGTGCCCAACAGCGAAGCCGGACGGCGCTCGCCGGCGGGGACGAACATCTTCTTGAGCTTGTTGACGACGCGGATCAGGAAACCGATCATCACGGGATTGGTCTTGCGGCAGAAGGCGATCTTCTTGACGTGGCCCTCGACATGCCATTTGGCATGCGCGCCGTCGCGGAAGAAGATGACGTCGCCGGGGCCGTAGCGCTTCGGCGGCATGCCGTCGCTTTCGAGCACGATCGATCCTTCCATGATCATGATCGTCTCGTCGATGTCGTAGTACCAGTTGAAGCGGCCTTCGGTGCACTGCCAGATGATGGTCGACGCGGTGCCGTCGGAGCTGGTGGACAGGATGTGCGAACGCGACACCGGGTTGCCCTCGATGATCCAGGACGGCTCGATCGGCCGCAGCTCGAGGTCCACGTTGCAACTACCGATTTCAATTAATGCGCGCGACATCTGCTTCCCCAGGGGATATAATATGATTGGCCGGGTCTCGGCCCGGATTGTCTCGAAACATGTTGGAACGCTAGTAGCCGGTTTTTAATTCTTTCTTACGCAGACCCCGAAAATCAGCCGCAAGTTGCAGATGCGAAGCGGTTAACGCCGAGATTTCCCTGCAAATTCGTGCACGTGAACCTGTTTTTTCCGGGGTGCGACAAAGTGCGCGAAAGTGACCGTCGAAGGAGCCCGACCGATGCCCCTCACCCCAGAGGTTCTGACAGCCCAAGGCGAGGTCGTCGCCTGGCTCGGCAGCCTCGATGTCACCTTCGCGCCGGACGAGGAGCCCTGGTTCACCATCGATGGCGTCGACAGCCCCCGGCAGATCGGCAGTGACGGCTCCGGCGGCGCCTTCGTGCTGCTGCCGTCGCGGAATGTGCTCTACGCCTCATCGGAGGGACGCGCCGGGATTATCGCGGAGAGTTTCGAGGCGTTCGTCCAGCTCGTCGTCGCCCACCCCTACTGGCTCGACATCCTCAAATTCTCCGCCGGCGGCGATCTCCAGGAGATGCGGCGCGCGGCGGATGCGCTGGAGTCGACACTCGACGACGAGGACGACATCAACGAGGCTCGCGAGGAAATCCGTGGCAGACTCGACCTTCCCGAGCCAGACGACCCGGTCGGTGCGCTCTACGACGCTGTGGCTGCTTCCGACGCTATCGTCCGGGCTACCGACGGCAGCCCGTTCACGACGTTGTTCAACCGCTTCAGCATCGACAACAACCCGGTGCTGCGCAACGCGGCGGCGCGGGAAGCAGGTTCAAGTTTGCGCATGATCTAACCCGAAAACCGGTTCCCACTTTTCGGGATCATGGGCGCTACTTCGCCCACTCGCCCTTGCGGAACACCGGCACCTTGCTGCCGTCGGCCATGATGCCATCGATGTCGGTCTCGGCCGAGCCGATCATCCAGTCGATATGGATCAGGCTCTGGTTGCCGCCTTGTGCCGCGATCTGCTGCGGGGTGAGTTGCGCGCCGTTGACGAAGCATTTCGAGTAGCACTGGCCGAGCGCAATGTGCGAGGCCGCATTCTCGTCGAACAGCGTGTTGTAGAACAGCAGCCCGCTCTGCGAGATCGGCGAGGAATGCGGCACCAGCGCCACTTCGCCGAGACGCCGCGCGCCCTCGTCGGTGTCGAGTACCTTGTTCAGCACCTCCGCACCGCGCGAGGCTTTTGCGTCGACGATCTTGCCGTCCTCGAAGCGCACCGCGATGTTGTCGATCAGCGTGCCCTGGTAGGACAGCGGCTTCGAGCTCACGACATGGCCGTAGACCCGCCGGCAATGCGGCGTGGTGAAGACTTCTTCGGTCGGGATGTTGGCGTTGCAGCTGATGCCATTCTTGGAGACCGAGGCGCCGCCTTCCCATTCGTGGCCGTCAGCAAGCCCGATGGTGAGGTCGGTGCCCGGTCCCGAGTACTGGAGCGCGCGGAATTGCTGGCCGTTGAGCCAGTTGGTGCGCTCGCGCAGCACGGCATTGTGGCTCGCCCAATTGGCCATCGCGTCGTCGCGGTCGACGCGGGACGCCGCGAAGATCGCGTCCGCGAGCTTGCCGATGGCAACGTCTTCCGGATCGTTCGGGAAGACCTGCTTCGCCCAGGACGGGCTGGGATACGCGATGATGTTCCAGTTGATGTCGAAATTGACGATCTTTTCCAGCGCCGGCTGATAGGCCATGGAATTGGCCTTGCTGGCGCGCGCCACCTTGGACGGATCTTCGCCCGACAGCAGCATGGGATTGTCACCGACGATGGCAAGCCGCGCGGTGTTGTCCGAGAACGCCTTCGCCATGCCCTCGTAGAGCCAGTTGGCGGCGCGATCGAAACTGCTGTCGTGGCCGTGGCGGTAGCGCGCCAGCGTCATCTCTTCGTCGGAGAGGATCGGCGTCACGATGCCGGCGCCGGCCTTGTAGGCATGCGCTGCGATTCGCCGCACCAGCGGCAGTGCGATCGCGGGCGCCGTCAGAAGAAGGTCCTGTCCCGGCCGCAAGCCCAGTCCCACCTTCACCGCCACCTCGGCCAACCGGTCGAGTTTGGTGGGATCGATGGGAGTGGCGGTGATGCGTTGATCGGTCATGCCGGGTCCTCTGCCGAAAGTCTCTCGTTCAATCTAAGTCTAGCATCGCAAGACACAAGTATGCGAGCGTCTTGGCCCCTACGAAAGACTGGAGCTTGCGAAAGATACGCGGTTTCACGCAGCTTGGTTTTCAACGCGTTGCCGATTTCAGCACCCGGTCGACCATGGCGGGAGCAAGGCCGAGGTAATTTTTCGGTGAGGTCAGCGCCTCGATTGTGGCGCGGTCAATGCGGCTGGATATCCTGGGATCGGCGGACAGCGCATCGGCAAGGCTGATTCCCTTGTCGTTGGCCTGGCGGCAGGCGTCATAGACCACGTCATGTGCCTCCTGCCGCCCGATTTGCGGCGCCAGCCCCATCATGACCGCTTCGGCCACGATCAGGCCGCGGCTGAGGGCGAGATTGTCGTTCATCTTCGCCTCGTCCACGATGAGCCCGGCAAGCGCGAACTTGGCCTGGTGCAGCGCGCCGGCAGCCAGCACGAAGCTTTCCGGGATCGCCATCCATTCGGCGTGCCAGGGCCCGGTGGCGCGCTCGAAATCCTGCACCATGGCATCCAGCATCAGCCCGGCGTGCTGACGCACCGCCTTGGACGCCGCGAGCATCAGTTCCGAGGAGATCGGGTTGCGCTTCTGCGGCATGGTCGAGGAGGCGCCGCGGCCCTTGACGAAGGGCTCGTAGACCTCAGCGAACTCGGTCGAGGCCATGATCATGATGTCGAGCGCGATCTTGCCGAGCGAGCCGGTGACGAGTGCGAGGAAGTTGACCGCTTCGGCGAAGCCGTCGCGCGCGACATGCCAGGTCGAGGCGGGAACGCCGAGCTTCAGCTCGGCACAAAGCGCCTCCTGCACCTCAAAACCCTTGTCGCCGAGCGAGGCCAGCGTGCCCGCCGCACCCGCGAACTGCCCGACCAGCACGCGCGGCTTCAATTGCGCGAGGCGCTCCGCGTGGCGGTCGAACATCGCGAGCCAGATCGCGGTCTTGTAGCCGAAGGTCACCGGCAGCGCCTGCTGGAGATGGGTGCGCCCCGCCATCGGCGTGTCGCGATGGCGTTTGGAAAGGTCTGCGAGGATTTTTCGTAAGTCGGCGATGTCGCGCTCGACGATCCCGAGCGCAGCGCGCAATTGCAGCACCACGGCAGTGTCCATGATATCCTGCGTGGTCGCACCCCAATGCACGTAGCGGCCGGCCTCGCCGCACTGCTTCACCATCTGATGCACCAAAGGGAGGATCGGATAGCCGACGATGTCGGTCTCCTGCCGCAGCAGATCGAAATCGAGCGCGGCGACGTCGGTCCGCGCCGCGATCTGGTCGGCGGCCTCCTTGGGGATCACGCCGCATCTCGCCTCCGCCTTCGCCAGTGCCACCTCGACCTCGGCATAGCGGCCGACCAGCGCGACGTCGGAAAACACCTCGCGCATCCCGGGTGTGCCGAAGGCGTCGCGGAACAGCATGGAATCGAGCACGGTGGTCGAGGCGTGGAAAGCGGGCATGGGCGTTTCTTCGTGGTTTGTGTTTTGTGTGGAGGGCAGCTTACGCAGGTGCGAGTGTTCGGCAATGGACATTCACGGTTCGTCGCATGTTGAAAAGCCGTACATGATCGCGCCGCCGCGGGTCAGACTGCCAACTCCGTCATCCTGAGGTGCGAAGCGCGCGATGCGAAGCAGCGCACGCGGAGCCTCGAAGGATGAACGGCCGGGATGCAGCCGGGCCGTCGCCCTTCGAGGCCTCCGCTGCGCTCCGGCACCTCAGGGTGACGGTCATGGATGACGCGATTTGCGACATCAGGCTCGGAAGAGCCCTGCGGCAATCTGACCAGACGCGCCACATTCTAATTCAGGTTGTATCTCCCCTCGCAAACAGCATGGCTGCCATCACGCGATCGTGGTGAACCGGGCTGGCCGCTCGACGGACACACAGACTTCGAGTCGAAATCCATTTTGATTTCTTGATTGCCTGATGTCTCCGTGAGGTCTGAGTTTTCGACGTGCAGTTCATGTTCCGGGACCACCTTCTCGATACCGACCGGCGCGAGCTGAGCCGCGAGCAGGTTCCCGTGGCCGTGGAGCCGCAGGTGTTCGATCTGGTCGTCCATCTCATGGAAAACCGCGACCGGGTGGTCAGCAAGGACGAGCTGATCGACAAGATCTGGCACGGTCGCAGCGTCTCCGAATCCACCCTGACCAGCCGGATCAACGCGGCGCGCAAGGCGATCGGCGACAACGGCGCGAACCAGGCCTTGATCCGCACCATCGCGCGAAAAGGCTTTCGCTTCGTCGGCGATGTCGAGACCAAGCTCGCCGCGATCGCGCCGGAGCCGAACCGCGGGACGCAGACGATGCTCGCGCTGCCCGACAGGCCCGCGATCGCCGTGCTGCCCTTCACCAATATGAGCGGCGACCGCGAGCAGGATTATTTCTCCGACGGCATCAGCGAGGACATCATCACCGCGCTGTCGAAGCTGCGCTGGTTCTTCGTCGTCGCCCGCAACTCCTCCTTCATCTACAAGGGCCGCGCGGTGCACATCCACGAGGTCGCGCGCGAGCTCGGCGTGCGCTATGTCCTCGAAGGCAGCGTGCGGCGCAGCGGCGACCGCGTGCGCATTTCGGCCCAGCTCAACGACGTCTCGACCGGCAGCCATCTCTGGGCCGAGCGGTACGACCGCGAGCTGGCCGACATCTTTGCCGTGCAGGACGAGATCACCGAGGCGATCGTCGCCGCGATCGAGCCGCAGCTCTACGCCGCCGAGAGCTTTCGCGCCCAGCAGAAGCCGCCCGGCAGCCTTGACGCCTGGGACCTCGTGATGCGCGCGCTGTCGCATTACTGGCGCATCACGCGTGAGGACAATGCAGCCGCTCAAAGGCTATTGGAACAGGCGACGACGATCGACCCCGCCTATGGCAAGGCGCTCGGCCTGCTCGCGACCAGCCATATTTTCGGCGCCCATATGGGCTGGGCCGACATGGCTGCGACCGTGCCGGTCGCCGAACGCGCGGCACTTGCGGCGGTGGAGGCTGATCGCGAGGACGCCTGGGCCCATCACGGCCTCGCCTATACTTATTTATTCCGCCGCCGCTTCGACGATTCGCTGGCGGAGTTCGAGCTGACCTTGAGGCTCAATCCGAATTTTGCGATGGCGCACGCCTTCCACGGCGTGACGCTGTGCTACGCAGGCAGATGGCAGGACGGCGATGCCGCCGCCCGCCATGCGTTGCGGCTGAGCCCGCGCGATCCGCTCGCGGCGATCTATTGCGGGGTGGCGGCGTACGCGCAATTCATCGGCCGCAATTACGAGGCCTCGATCCAGCTGGCGCGGGAATCGATGCGGCAACGCGCCGATTTCGTCGGCGCCCACCGCGTGCTGACCGCTGCCGCCGGCATGTCGGGAGATGCTCAGCTCGCGGCATCCGCCCTGCATGGCCTGCACCGCACCCAGCCCGGCCTCTCGCTCGCCTGGCTCACGCGCGAGCTGCCGATGCTGCGGGCCGAGGATCGCGAGCATTATCTGGAGGGATTTCGGCGCGCGGGGATGAGGTAGGGACTTCTCCCTCGCCCCGCTTGCGGGGAGAGGGTCGGGGTGAGGGGGAGTCTCCGCGAGGACGGCGACAGTGAGACTCGTGGTGAGTCCCCCTCACCCGGATTGCATCTTCGATGCAATCCGGCCTCTCCCCGCAAGCGGGGAGAGGCGAAGAAGAATCACTCCTGCATCATCTCGCCGCTGCCGCCGAACTCGGCGGGAAAGTCCTTCAGCTTGGGAAGGCCGTCGCGCATCGGCAGCACCGTCTCGGAATAGTTGACGTGGACGCCGGGCGTGAAGGCGAGCGTGGGAATCGTGGCAGTGAAGACGTCGATCAGATCGAGCGGCGGGTGGCTGGTCATGAGATGGCCGCCGCACTTCTTGCAATATTTGCGCTGGCTGAGCGGCGTCTTCACAAAAGTCTCGACGTTCTGGGCGCCTTCGATGATGCGCACCGCTTCGGGCTTCCATAAGCTGAAGGCGTTCACCGGTCCGCCAGACCACGAGCGGCACGAGCGGCAGTGGCAATAGCCCATCGCCGCCGGCTCGCCGGTGACCTCGATCGTGACCGCGCCACAGAAGCAATTTCCGACGTGTTTCATTTAGTCGTCTCCGTTGATGAAGGTTAAATTGCTCTCCCCGCTCCTGTGTTCGCCGATAACTCGGCAAACGCGGATGCGGGGTCGCGACGAGCTTCGCTCGCGCCGATAGCGTCGATGGCTGGAGTCCGGCAAGATCAACTACGCGTCCCGGTTCCGCCGCGCGTCCTCCTTTCGGCGGACGCGGCGGCTAGACGCACGAACTAAACTGACCGGCGCCAGGGAATAAGCATCGAAACCCGTTGTTTGTACTGCCGGTATTCGTCGCCGAAGAGATCGACGAGGTCGCGCTCCTCCAGCGCGATGCCGACGAAGATGTAGAGCGTGGTTACGGCCGCGAACAACAGATGTCCTGCCGTCATGACCGGCGCCGCCCAGAACGCGATGATGAAGCCGAGATAGATGGGATGACGAACGAACTTGTAAAGCAGCGGCGTCTTGAAGCGCACCGGCGCAGCTTCCTTGCCGACCAGATTGTTGGTCACCTGATGCAGGCCGAACAATTCGAAGTGATTGATCATGTAGGTCGAGGTGAACACCAGCACCCAGCCTGCGAGCGACAGCGTGACCAGTGTCACGGCGAGATCCGGATTTCCGACATCCCATACGACTGACGGCAGCGGACGCCACTGCCAGAACAGGAGCAACAATGACAGACTCGCGAACAACACGTAGGTCGAACGCTCGACCGGCTTGGGGACGAATTGCGTCCACCACGCCTTGAAGCGCTGCCGCGCCATCACGCTGTGCTGGACGGCGAACAGCGCCATCAGGAGCAGATTGATGATGACGGCTTCGGCCGTCGGCGTGTCGGTTCCAGTGTCGATGGTCTTCGGCACCACCAGCCCCATGACGAAGCCGATGGCGTAGAGAATGGTGACGAAAAACACGAGATATGCCGCAATTCCGTACAGAAAGGCGATGAACTTGAAAACCTTGGAGCCCGAAACGTCGGGGCCCATGGAATCAACCTGATGATCAATTTGGGTCATAAACAGCTCCGTTGTGCCAAAACGCCGGCACTTCATTCGTCGCTGCACCATGCCGCATCGGACGTCCCCTGACTTTCGCGGACGGTTGATTTTCGCCTGAGACGACTTTGATTTTTGCTTGAGACGACAGAAACGTGCGATTTCTCTTTGAAAACAACGTGCTCGACGGCGACCTGCGGGAGCTGACCTGCGGCGGCGCAGCCGTGCCGCTCCAGCCGCAGGTGTTCGACCTGTTGATCTACCTCGTCGCGCAGCGCGCCCGTGTGGTCAGCAAGGATGACCTGATCAGCCAGATCTGGAGCGACCGCATCGTCTCGGATTCCGCGCTGAACAGCCGGATCAACGCCGCACGAAAAGCACTCGGCGATGACGGCGCGACGCAGCGGCTGATCAAGACCATCCCGCGCAAGGGCTTTCGTTTCGTCGGCGACGTCCGGGAAGATGTGGCAACGCCACTTCCGCCGGCGGAACCCGGCCCTGCCTTGGCGCGCGCGGTGACGGACCGCCCGGCGATCGCCGTGCTCGCCTTCGAGAACATGAGCGGCGATCCTGCGCAGGAATATTTCGGCGACGGGATCAGCGAGGACATCCTCACAGCGCTGTCGAAGCAGCGCTGGTTCATGGTGATCGCCCGCAACTCGTCCTTCACCTACAAGGGACGCGCGGTCCACATCAGGCAGATCGCCGAGGAACTCGGCGTCCGCTACATCGTCGAAGGCAGCGTGCGCAAGGCGGACAATCGCGTGCGCATCACCGCGCAGCTCAACGACGCGACCACCGGCAGCCATCTCTGGGCCGAGCGCTACGACCGCGAACTGATCGACGTCTTCGCCGTGCAGGACGACATCACCAACGCGATCGTCGCTGCGATCGAGCCGCAGATCCATGCCGCGGAGAATTTTCGCGCCGACCGCAAGCCGCCGGCGAGCCTGGATGCCTGGGACCTCTTGATGCGCGCGCTGTCGCATTACTGGCGGGTGACGCGGCAGGATCACGAGGCCGCGCAGGCCTTGCTCGAACGCGCCATCGCCATCGATTCGAATTACGGCCAGGCACTGTCGGTGCTCGCGGCGAGCCACATGTTCGGCGTGCATCTCGGCTGGGCGGAGCTTGCCACGACGGCGCCGATCGCGGAGGCCGCAGCGCTCGCCGCGGTGCGCCACGACCACGAGGATGCCTGGGCGCACGCAGCCCTCGGCAGCGTCTTCTTCTCGACGCGCAGGCTGTCCGACGCGCTGTCCGAGTTCGAGCAGGCGCTCGCGCTCAATCCGAACTTCTCGCTGGCGCAGGGCTATTACGCGCTCGCGCTGTCCTACGCCGGACGCTCACGGGAATCGTTCGATGCGGCACAGAGGGCGATCCGGCTCTCGCCGCGCGATCCGTCGCTGGCGATCTATTATGGCATCGCCGGCTATGCGCGCTTCACCGAGCGGCACTATGACGAGGCGATCACGCTGGCGCGCGAGGCGATCCGCCACCGCGGCGACCTCACCGGCGCCTATCGCGTGCTCGCGGTGTCCGCCGGCATGACCGGCGACGGCCCGCTTTCCGAGATGGCGCTGGGCGAGCTCCGCCGCACCCAGCCCAACATCTCGCTGCATTGGATCGCGACGCAACTGCCATGGGCCAGTGACGCCGATCGCGAGCACTATCTGGAGGGATTCCGCCGGGCCGGGTTGGAGTGAGGCGTTCCTTCTGCCACCAGCGCGCAACGGCTTCCACGTCGTGAGAATACCCGCTACTTCGCTTTGGCCTGGATCGGCTTCGGCGCCGGCACGGCCGCCCATTCCTTGTCGGCGCGGGGGCCGTTGAGATCGCCGGTGAGGCCGACGAGCTGGCCGGGCTGCACGTCAAGGGTCTGCTGCCAGGTCTGGGTCTGGCACAGGAATTTGATCAGGCAGCCCTTGAGCTTGAGGCGGTCGGCGGAGTCGCGCCAGATCGAGACCGAGTAGAACTTGCCATCCTCGGCATTGTAGATGTCGCCGGCAAACCGTCCCTCGGGCGTTGCCTGCAAGCCCATGATCAGCTGGTGGCCGAGCAACGTGCGAGCACGCTTGTCGGCGTCAGGGTTTTCCTTGTCGCGATAGGGCTGGCCGCGCTTGTCGGTCGGCTCCTTCATCCAGACGATGAAACCGCAGATGCGGCCGCGCGACGGACCGCAACGCTCGAGCCGGATGCGCGCGCGGCCGTCCTCGACCAGCCATGTGCCGCTCGGATCGGTCGGCGCGATAGCACCGGCGCGGCCGCCCAAAACCATCATCACGACGGTGATCGCGACGCGCAGCACGAAGCGAAGCAGAGTGTTCATCAGCGGCACCTTTGGTTGGATGGGTTGCGGCGTCAGTTCAATTGCGCCATCAGCGCGTCGGCGCCCTTGTCGAGGCCGGCCGTGGAGGCCGCGAGCGCGCCGGCGGTCGCCTTGATGTCGTAGGCGCCAGGGTATTGCTTGGTGACGTAGGCCGCGAGGAGGCGTGCAGTCGTGGCGTCGAAGATCTCGACGCCGTAGACGACCGAGCCGGTCAACGTCCCCTCGCCGTCGCGCGCGGCCTGCACGCCGTTGTAAACCGCGCCGGCCATGTCGAAGCGCGAGAGCGTACCGAGCACCGGCGTATTGGTGACGGCGCCGGTGAGCGTCAGTCGGATCCGCAGCGTGTTCGGCCCGCGCTCGCGCACCAGCGCGAAGCGGCCACGCAGCCGGTCGGCGAAGCAGTTCTGCATGTAGGCGGCGAGCGTCGCCTTGTCCTTGTCGGACAAGTCGGCGAACTGGTGATCCCTCCCGCGATAGACCACGACGGGATCGAGGATCACTTTGTTATACGCGCGCCAGTCGACTTGCGTGGAGTAACGGTAGGGCACGCGGCCGGAGGCGTCCGACTTGTCCGGGGCCATGTAGGCCGAGGAGGCCATCTCCGAATAGAGCACGGGCGCGACCGAGGCACAGCCGGCGATGGCCGCACATAGCACCAGCGTTCCCAGACCGCGCAGCGCGATCGAGCGATCCATTCCAGACTCCTCTTGTGGCTTTCGGGAGAGGCCAGCCTTTAAAGATGCGGTGGGACCGCAGCCGCGTGCAGGGACCAGACGCGGCTGCGGCGCGCACCATCGCCGGCCCGGGGCGTCGTCCGGGGCCATATCAGAAGCCTCGGGCCGTCTCAGTGCCTCCATTTATAAAACCGACTAGTTGGTTTGTAAATAGCCAGATTGAGGCCCTGACACATTTGGCCGCAGGCGCGGCTTTGGGCAGTGACAGGCAGGAATTCGTTAACGATGAATCAGGCGCGCTTGCGCGGGGTGGCGGCCTTTGCCGCCGGTGCGGCGCCGGATTTGGCGGTGCGGGCCTTGGTCGTGAGTGACTTGGCCGGCTTTTCGAGCGGCCGCCACTGATCGTCATCGAGCAGGCGCGCGAACAGCCGCTGGTGCTCGTCCTTGCTCAGCGGCGACATGCCGAACAGCGAGCTCAACAACAGTCCCCGCGCCGCTGCCCAGCGCAATAGCGCGAGTTCGGGATCGTCGGCTTCCGCCTTGATCGCCTCCACCCGCTTCATCTCGCGCTCGCGCGGCAGCACCATCAGGCCGGGATTCTCGACCATGGCCGCAACAAGCGCCAGCGCGGCGGAATTCGGCGACGTCGCCGCTTCCTGGACGGTGGCAAGCTGCGTCGCCAGGTTGGGATGGGCCGAGGTCTCACTGACCTTCGCCATATAGCGGGTCGAGAATTCCTCGAAATGATCCATCTGCCGCTCCAGCAGCGCCTTCAGCACCGCTTCTTTGGTGCGGAACTGGTGCATCACGCCACCCTTGCTCAGCCCGCTCTCGCGCGCGATCGCATCGAGTGTCAGACGGCCGGGCCCGTCGCGCGCGATGATCGCAATGGCTGCTTCCAGCGCAGCGTTGCGGGACCGTTCGGAGCGGCTGGCATTGTCCATGGCGGACTTGTCTCCGTGACAGGTCAATGAATCAAGTGAAAACAGGACGCGCTGTACATTTTTTGTGCGAACACTGTCGAGACTTTCATCTTGCGGCGCCGAATGGGACTGTGTGAGCCTCGATATCGGATGGGGACTGGGATGGGCCGGCCGTAGCTTTGCGCGCCATGACGTGCGAAGCGTTTTCGGCTGGTCTCGCTTGAGAAAGATACGACATGCCAAAACGAGTGTTGCTTGGTCTCCTCCTGGCTTGCGGCCTCACGGCCTCGGCACTGGCGCAAGAGCCGAAAATGGGGGGCGTGATCAACGCCGTGATCCAGCCCGAGCCGCCCGGCCTGATGCTCGCGCAGATCCAGAATGGTCCGACCCAGATGGTGTCGGGCAACATCTTCGAGGGCCTGCTGCGCTACAGCCCCAAGCTCGAGCCGCTTCCGGAGCTCGCCGAGAGCTGGAGCGCCAGCGAGGACGCCAAGACCTACACTTTCAAGCTCCGGAAGGGCGTCACCTGGCATGACGGCAAGCCCTTCACCTCCGCGGACGTGCTGTTCTCGATCGAGATGCTGAAGCAGACCCACGCGCGTGCACGTAACAACCTCGCGCAGGTCGACAAGGTCGAGGCGCCCGACGACTACACCGTGGTGTTCACGCTGAAGCAGCCGTTCGGTCCGTTCCTCGGCATCTTCGAGGTCGGCTCGATGCCGATGGTGCCGAAGCATCTCTATGAAGGCACCGACTGGAAGACCAACGCTTACAACAACGCGCCTATCGGCACCGGCCCCTTCATGTTCAAGGAGTGGCAGAAGGGCTCATTCATCCGGCTGGTCAAGAACCCGAACTACTACGAGAAGGGCAAGCCCTATATCGACGAGATCTACTGGCAGATCATCCCCGACGCCGCCGCCCGCTCGGTGGCGTATGAGACCGGCAAGGTCGACGTGCTGCCCGGCGGCTCGGTCGAGAATTTTGACGTGCCGCGCCTGTCCAAGCTGAAGGACACCTGTGTCACCGGCGCCGGCTGGGAGTTCTTCTCGCCGCTGGCCTGGCTGTGGCTGAACAACCGCCAGGGCCCGCTCGCCGACAAGCGGGTTCGGCAGGCCATCATGTATGCGATCGACCGCGACTTCGCCAAGGACGTGATCTGGAACGGGCTCGGCAAGGTCGCGACCGGCCCGTCCGCCTCGACCATCAAGTACTACACGTCAGACGTGCCGAAATATCCGTACGATCCGGCCAAGGCCAAGGCGCTGCTGAAGGAAGCCGGCTACAAGGGCGAGAAGATCCGCCTGCTGCCTCTAGCCTATGGCGAGACCTGGCAGCGCTGGGGTGAGGCCGTGAAGCAGAACCTCCAGGACGTCGGCATGAACATCGAGACCATCGCCACCGACGTTGCCGGCGGCAACCAGAAGATCGGCGACTGGGACTACGACATCGCCTTCACCTATCTCTATCAGTACGGCGACCCGGCCCTGGGTGTGGGGCGCAACTACGTCTCCAGCGCGATCGCCAAGGGTCAGGTGTTCAACAACGTCGAGGGCTACTCGAACCCGGAGATCGACAAGCTCTTTGCCGACGGCGCGGTCGCCACGCCGGATTCGAAGCGCAAGGAAATCTACGAGAAGGCGCAAAAAATCCTGGTCGAGGACGTGCCGGTGGCCTGGATGCTCGAGCTGCAATTCCCGACCATCATGCGCTGCAAGGTCAAGAACCTGATCACCACGGGGATCGGGGTCAATGACGGCTTCAAGGACGCATGGCTCGACAAGTGAGTTTCTTACCTCTCCCCGCTTGCGGGGAGAGGTCGAATGTGCGCGCAGCGCATATTCGGGTGAGGGGGTACCGGTCCATCGGCATTCTCGTGCGTGGAGAGAGGCCCCTCACCCCAACCCTCTCCCCGCAAGAGCGGGGCGAGGGAGTGCACCGCCCCAATGGCCAAAGGTCGCGTCAACCTATATGAACCTCTAATAAGATGCTCTCCTTCGTTGCCCAGCGTGTCGTGAAGGGCGTGATCGTCCTGCTCGCGATCGTCGTCCTCAATTTCTTCCTGATCCGGCTTGCGCCCGGCGATCCCGCGGTCGTGATGGCGGGCGAAGCCGGGGCCAGTGACCAGGTCTTCGTCAAGCAGCTCCGGGAAAAGTTCGGCCTCGACAAGCCGCTGCCCGAGCAGCTCTTCATCTACGTCAAGGGCGTCGTCGCCCTCGACCTCGGCTTCTCCTTCCGCCAGCAGGCGCCGGTCGCAAAGCTGATCGGCGAGCGACTACCGGCGACATTGCTGCTGACGCTGACGGCGTTCGCGATCTCGCTGATGCTCGGCGTTCTCTTCGGCACCTTCGCCGCGCGCTTTGCCGGAACCTTCCTCGACACCGCCATCACCGTGTTCGCGCTGATCTTCTACGCCATGCCGATCTTCTGGGTGGCACTGATGGGCATCCTGCTGTTCTCGGTCACCATGGATTGGCTGCCGAGCTTCGGCTACGAGACGGTCGGCGCCAATCTCACCGGATTTGCCCACGCGGTCGACGTCGCAAAGCACCTGATCATGCCGGCAATGACGCTCGGCCTGTTCTTCATGGCGACCTACACCCGCATGACGCGCGCCTCGATGCTGGAGGTGAAGCGGCTCGACTTCGTCAAGACCGCGCGCGCCAAGGGTCTCTCCGACGCCGTGATCCAGCGCCGCCACGTGTTGCGCAACGCGCTGCTTCCCGTGGTGACGCTCGCCGGCGTGCATGCCGGCACGCTGATCGGCGGCGCCGTCATCACCGAGACCGTGTTCGCCTGGCCCGGCATCGGGCGCCTGATGTACGACGCGCTTCTGCAGCGCGACTACAATCTGCTGCTCGGCGTCTTCGTGACCTGCTCGATCATGGTCCTGATCTTCAACCTCATCACCGACCTCGTTTACCGCCTGGTCGATCCGCGCATCGAATTCGCGTCATGAAACAGTTCTGGAAATCGATGTTGCGCAGCCCGAGCGGCGTCATCGGGCTCATCATCCTGGTCCTCGCGATCTCGGTTGCGGTGTTCGGCCCGATGCTGTTCCCGAACTCACCCTGGCGCATGGTGCAGCGGCCGTTCCTGCCGCCGTTCACGCTCTCGACCGTGCCGCTCGGCACCGACGCGCTCGGCCGCGACGTGTTCGCCGGCATGATCTTTGGTGCCCGCGTCTCGCTGCTGGTCGGCCTCGTCTCGACGCTGGTCGCGCTGGTCGTCGGCGTTCCCATCGGCGCCATGGCCGGCTATTTCGGCGGCAAGACTGACGATGCCCTGATGCGCTTCACGGAATTTTTCCAGACCATCCCGAGCTTCGCGCTCGCGATCGTGCTGGTCGCGATCCTGCAGCCCTCGATCTATTCGATCGTGGCCTCGATCGCGGTGGTGAGCTGGCCGCCGGTCGCCCGCCTCGTCCGCGGCGAAGTGCTGTCCCTGCGCACGCGCGAATATGTCCAGGCCGCCGTGGTCACGGGCCAGAGCAACACCTGGATCATCCTGCGCGAGATCCTGCCCAATGCACTGTCGCCGGTGATCGTGCTGGCTTCGCTGATGGTGGCGACCGCGATTCTGCTGGAATCCTCGCTGGCGTTCCTCGGCCTCGGCGATCCCAATCTGATCTCCTGGGGCTACATGGTCGGCGCCGGCCGCACGGTGATCCGCCAGGCCTGGTGGATCACCGTGTTTCCCGGCGTCGCGATCCTGATCTCGGTGCTCGGGCTGAACCTGATCGGCGAAGGCCTCAACGACGCGCTCAATCCGCGCCTGTCCCGGGAGGGGCGCTGATGATGACCGCCCCGCCCGCCGTCTCCATCAAGAATCTGCGGATCGCGCTGCCTAAGGGAGCCGAGCGTCCTTTCGCCGTCGACGGCGTCTCGCTCGATCTTCGGCCTGGCAAGATCGTCTGCGTCGTCGGCGAGTCCGGTTCCGGCAAGTCGATGTGCGCGCATGCGCTGATGGGACTTTTGCCCGACACGGTCGACGTCGCGTCTGGCGAGATCATGTTTGAAGGCCGCGACCTGCTCAAGCTCGACGACGATGGTTGGCGCGATCTGCGCGGACGCAGGCTCGCGATGATCTTTCAGGAGCCGATGACCGCGCTCAATCCGTTGATGCGGATCGGCGACCAGATGGCGGAGATGTTCGAGGCGCACGGCCTGCTCACGCCACGGGAGCGCCGCGCGAAGGCGCTGTCGCTGGCGCGCGAGGTCGGCCTGCCCGACCCCGAGCGCATCGTGCGCGCCTATCCGCACCAGCTCTCCGGCGGCCAGCGCCAGCGCATCATGATCGCGATGGCGCTCGCGCTCGAGCCGGCGGTGCTGGTCGCGGACGAGCCGACCACCGCGCTCGACGTCACCACGCAGGCGCAGATACTGAAACTGATCCGCAACCTCCAGCGCAATCGCAACATGGCGGTGATGTTCATCACCCATGATTTCGGCGTGGTCGCCGATATCGCCGACCAGGTCGTGGTGCTCCGCCATGGCAAGGTCGTCGAGGAAGGCCCCTCTGCTGCCGTCTTCAATACGCCGCAGCACGACTACACCAAGGCGCTGCTCGCCGCCGTGCCGTCGATGAACCCGCCAGTGCGCGACCCACTCGACGACCAGGCGAGGGCCGTCGAGGTGATCGGGCTGGACAAGACCTACGTCACCTCAGGCGGCTGGTTTCGCGAGGACCGCCGCGTCGATGCCGCGCGCGAGGTCAATTTCAACATCCTCAAGGGCGAGACGCTCGGCCTCGTCGGCGAATCCGGCTCCGGCAAGTCGTCGGTGGCACGCCTGGTGATGCGGCTGATCGAAGCCGACCGCGGCACGGTGCGGATCGGCGAGACCGATCTCACCTCGCTGTCGGGCAAGGCCCTGCGCGCCGAGCGCCACCGCATCCAGATGATCTTTCAGGATCCGTTCGCCTCGCTCAATCCGCGCCGCAAGGTCGGCCACATCATTGCTGACGGCCCGATCGCGGCTGGCACCGACTCCAAGATCGCATTCGATCGAGCCCGCGATCTCCTCAAGATGGTCGGTCTCGATGCCGGCGCACTCGAACGCTATCCGCACGAATTCTCCGGCGGGCAGCGCCAGCGCATCGGTATCGCGCGCGCGCTCGCGCTCGAGCCGGAGATCATCGTCGCCGACGAAGCCGTCTCTGCGCTCGACGTCTCCGTGCAGGCGCAGGTGCTGCGACTGCTCGAAGATCTCAAGGCGCGGCTGGGGTTGTCGATGCTGTTCATCACCCACGATCTGCGCGTCGCAGCCCAAATCTGCGACCGCATCGCGGTGATGCAGCGCGGCGCCATCGTCGAGCTGAAGCCGACCGCGCAGCTGTTCGCCGCACCGGAGCACGCCTATACGCGCGAGCTGCTTGCGGCGGTCCCGGGGCGCAAGGAACGCGCGCCGGCGGCGTGAGGCAGCGATCGCGGTTACTACTTGGCCGGCGGGTTGGTGTTGTTCCAGTTGGGGACTGAGTTGGTCACGCCGACGGAGGGCTGAGTGGAGGTTCCGATCGACGGCGCCGTCACCGTCCCGACGGTCTGCCCGGAACTTCCGACCGTGCCTTGCTGTACCGGGGCTCCTGGCGTGCTGTGCGTGCTGGTTTGCGCGCCCGTTCTCGACGTCTGCGCGCTCGCAGCGAATGGCGCCGCCGCCAATCCGAGAGCGACAAGTGCAGCAATGGAGCGTCTTGTTGTTGTCATGGCTCATCCTTTCGGGCGCGATCCTCAGTTGCTTCGGCCGTTCGCTTTTCGAACCGTGCACACTGAGCAATTTGACAACGCCACGCGTGCGAAAATGTGCCGCAGCAAGGCCACCTTGCCTGTCTCAACACTCCGTTACGCTGCCCGGACGAGCTGCTCGCGGGCGTCCCGGCATGCAAGGAGTGCACGTTGACCGCATCAGGGACGGCGCATCTGCTCCGGTATTCCGTTCCGTCTCGGCAACGGCGCAGTCACGGGCTTTTTATCCCTCGTGACCGTCTTCGCAGCTGAAAAACAGAGGCCGACACCCCACCTCCGCTTTGAATGATTTCCATCATCTGATGATGGGTTCAACGATCCATTGGAGGCCGATATGGGCCAGGTTATTCAGTTTGTCTCGAAATCGGAGCGCGAGCGTCTTCGCCTCATTCAGGAAGCGCGCGCGATCTATGACAGCATTTTCCCGTCTGATCCGGCCGGCGAGCAGCAGGACAAGGCGGCGATCGGTCGCGCGGCCGGCGGCGATGCAGGAAATCTGGCGTGATCAAAATCATCGCAGTGCTCTGCAGCCTCGCCTCACCGGCGAATTGCCACGAGCAGATCGTCACCACGTCGGACTTTGCTGACGTCTCGATGCAGTCCTGCATGATGGGCGCGCCGCAGCTCGCCGAATGGATGAACCAGCATCCGGCCGAACGGCTGGCAGGATGGCGCTGCGTGCTCGGCCAACAGACCGGCCGGGGCGCCTGAGGCCAGAGGCCCGCTGATCCGAGCGGCACGGTCGGTTGATGCGTGACGAGCACGCATCGCCAACCCAGGATGGCGGCGCATGCTCGGCATGAAGGTGACGCCGGATGGAGGTCGCCAGCCTCGTTCTTCCCGTATTCGCGATCATCGTCATCGATTGGCGTGCCGGCGAGCGCAGCCATCTCTCGCGCGCATCACCGATGCGAAAGGCTGGCTGGTTGCGCCTGCGACGACGATCTGCCTGGTGTTCGGAATCGAGAAGGGCAGCACGAAACACTGACGGCTGGCGCGACCGCGCCTCACCGCGGGTTGGTATTGCTCCAGGTCGGGACCGAATTGGTCACGCCGACCGACGGCCAATTGTACGTTCCGATCGAGGGCGCCGTGACCGTCCCGACCGTCTGCCCGGACGAGCCGTAAGAGGCCCTAGGCTGCGCGGCCAGCGATCCGGCAGCGCCATAGGTCGGGGCGACCACACTTGTGTTGTAATAATGCCTGCTCGAGCGGTGCTTCTTCGCTTCAGCCGCGAACGGCGCAGCAAGCAATCCGGCAGTGATGAGTGCGCCAATGGCGAGTTTGAAGGTTGTCATTGCTGATCCCTTAGCTAGCGGCTCCCATTGTGCCATTTGTTGCTTGATCGGCAGATTTCCATAGGCCTCCTGTTCATAACTCCGTGCACATTCGAAAGTGCCGCACTTGAAGCGCCGCACCTCGGGCGTGCGCTGGCCGCCTTCGGATGGACCCGAATCAGCGCTAGTGCATTGCCATCGGTGACCTCCCTGGACGCAAGCAGCATGACCGGCCCCGAACTGAAGCAGCTCCGCAACGACCTCTCCGATGCTCTCGCGCGGAAGCTCACCGCGGCCGACATGGCGAGGCTCTGCGGCTTGCCGGAGAAGGGCGGCGCCGACACCATCCGGCGCTGGGAGGTGAGCGGTCCGACGCCGTCGGCAACCGAGGTGCTGCGCGTACTCGCGATGGCGAGCGAACGCTATCCGATCATGGAGAAGTTCGACATCTTCGATCGTCACGACGTGCGCGAGGAAGACCGACCTGCAAAGCGCGCGGCCTTCCGCGAGCAGATGCGCGACGAAGCGCGACGCCGTCTTGGTTAACGAGATGCGCGCGCAAGTTACCTGAGGCGGATGCGATTAAGTCTTCCTTCACCACTTCTTAAGCCGCCATTAAGCACGAAAATCATTTGCAGCCCAATAAGTTAGGTTGGCTGCTGCTGTGCCACGGATGTGACAGCATTTTCGTCAAAAGCGAGCTATCTGCAAAACCAACGCGGCGCGGAGAGCGCCTGCCGGGGACCTTAAGTGTTGGAGTTCAAGACCATGAAGAAGATTCTGTTTGCAACCGTTGCCCTGCTCGCGATGGGCGCAGCCGCGCCGGCGATCGGTGCCGATCTCGGCAACCGCAATTACTACAAGGCGCCCGCGCCGGCCTACGCCGCGCCGATCTACAACTGGACCGGTTTCTACATCGGTGCGCATCTCGGCGGCGCGTTCTCCAGCGACAACAATTTCAGCGGCCTCTCCACCGGCAACAACGGCAACGGCCGTTTCCTCGGCGGCGTGCAGGCCGGTGCGGACTGGCAGTTCAACCCGAACTTCCTGGTCGGCGTCGAAGGCCAGTATTCCTGGCTCTCCGGCAACGTCGGCGCAGTGTTTCCGGGCGGCATCGCCTACACCAACGACCAGCGTGGCCTCGGCTCGATCACCGGCCGCGTCGGCTACACCTGGGGTCCGGGCCTGCTCTACGTAAAGGGCGGCTACGCCTATTCTGACAACAACGAGAAGGTGACTGTCGGCGGCGTGCCGACCGCCTTCGTCATCACTGGCGATCACCGTAACGGCTACACCGTCGGCGCCGGCCTCGAATACATGTTCGCCCCGAACTGGTCGGCCAAGGCCGAGTACCAGTACTACAATTTCGGCGACGCGCACTTCACCGGCGGTCCGCTGGCGGGCACGGGCAACTTCACCACCGATGACCATACCATCAAGGCGGGCGTCAACTACCGCTTCAACTGGGCCAACTCGACGGTCGCGCGCTACTGATCGCGCCTCCACATTCTCTTTCGCCATCAAGGGCCGGCACCTCTGCCGGCCCTTGCTTTTTTCGCTCTGCGGAACTGGCCAAGCAATTGTGCAACTTGCGATTTTTTAACCCGCCGCAAGGATACTCCGCCGCGAAAACATAAAGATCATGGGTGGGGGAATTTCAATGGCGATCCGTCTCGGTGGCCTTCTTGGCCGTGTCCTTGGCCGTTTCAAGCCTCGCTTCAAGATGCCGAAATGGGGCGTGCGCGGCAGCCTGTTCGCCGCCTTCGCATTGATCGCGGGCATGGGCCTCGTGATCGCTGCCGGCGCCGGCTTCGTGTTCAACCACCTCGGCGCGACCATGATGGATCTGAGCGGGCGCGACATTCCGCGCCTCTCCGCCAGCCTTCAGCTCGCCTCTCAGAGCGCAACACTCGCAGCGCAGGGCCCGGGCCTGCTCGCTTCGCCCTCCGAAGAGGCGCTGAACGAACGCACCAAGAGCGTGAAGGACATCCAGCAGCTCGCTATGGCCAAGCTCGGCGAGATCATCGAGCTCGGCGCCGACAAGCAGATCGCGACCGCGCTGCGCGACACCGCCAAGAGCATCGACGAAGCGACCCAGAGCCTGGTCTCGGCGGCACGCGAGCGGCTCGAAACCGGCGCGCTGCACGACAAGCAATATGAAGCGCTGCGCAAGGCCCAGCTCGTCTTTGTCGGCGCCGCGAGCCCCGCGATGCTGGATGCGCAGACGCGCCTGAATGCAATCCTCGGCACCGCGGACGTTTCCGCCGATGATGCCAACGAAGCTGCCCGTACCGTCGCCCAGATCTCGATGGTCTCCGCCAACGGCAATCTGATGGCCGCCGACATGATGGCGGCGCTCTCGGCCAACAACAGCGATACGCTGGAGGTGATCGAGAAGGAATTCAAGGCAACGCGCGACCGCGTCAAGTCGAATCTCGAGGACCTGCCGAAGGCTTCCTCGATGCAGGCGATGCGCGACGCCGTGCAAAAGCTGTTCGCCTTCGGCGAGGGCAAGACCGGCGTGTTCAAGATCCGCCAGAAGGAGCTCGACGCCATCGATTACGGCCAGACCATCCTGGACGAGACCCGCAAGCTCAATGTCGGCCTCGGCATCAGCGTGCAGCAGCTCGTCGACGGCGTGCAGAAGGAGACCAACGCGTCGACCTTCCAGGCGCGCCAGGAGATTTCGCTTGCGACGACCGCGACGCTGGCGCTCGGCGCGCTGATGCTGGTCGGGTCGGCGCTGTTCGTGTGGCTCTATGTCGGCCGCAACATCCTGCGCCGGATCGGCGCACTTCAGCAGTCGATGCAGCTGCTGGCGAACGGCGACCTCGATACCGAGATCTACCGCTCCAAGAACCATAATGACGAGATCTCGGTGATGGCGAACACGCTGCAGGTATTCCGCGAGAGCATGATCGAGACCCGTGCCATGTCGAGCGAGCAGGACAAGGACCGCGCCGCCAAGGCCGAGCGTGCCGCGCGCATGGCGTCGAAGATTGCCGAGTTCGAGGGCACGGTGCGCAATGCGCTCGACAATCTCGCGCAGTCGGCCAATTCGATGCAGTCGACCGCGCAGAGCATGTCGACCACCGCCGACCAGTCCAACGCGCTGGTGAACGCGGTCGCCTCCGCAGCCGAGGAGACCTCGGTCAACGTGCAAACCGTGTCATCAGGCACCGAGCAGCTGTCGTCATCGATCGAGGAGATCAGCAAGCAGGTCGTCACTTCGGCCGCGATCGCCAGGAAGGCGGTCGATGAGGCCGGCGCCACCGACACCACGGTGCAGAGCCTTGCCGACAGCGCGAGCCGTATCAGCGTCGTGGTCGATTTGATCCAGACGATTGCGTCGCAAACCAACCTGCTCGCGCTCAACGCCACCATCGAGGCAGCGCGTGCGGGCGAGGCCGGCCGAGGTTTTGCGGTGGTCGCCTCCGAGGTGAAGAGCCTCGCGAGCCAGACCGCGAAAGCAACGGAGGAGATCCGCACCCAGATCGCCAGCATGCAGTCGGTCACGACGTCTGCAGTCGGTGCCATCCAGGGCATCGGCCGCATCATCGGCGAGATCAACGACGTCACCACCACGATCGCCGCCGCGGTCGAGGAACAGGGTGCCGCCACCCGCGAGATCGCCCGCAACATCCAGCACGCCGCAGGCGGCACCAGCGAGGTCTCCAGCAACATCGTCGGCGTCTCCACGGCCTCAGCCGAAGCCGGCGCTGCGGCGAACGAGGTGCTCGGCGCCTCCGACGCGCTGCGCCGCGAGGCCGACATGCTGCGCGGGGAGATCGACGCATTCCTCAACAACATGCGGGCGGCGTAAGGACGCCGTGCCGGGCTACGGAAAAAACACCCCGGTATGACGGCCATGCGGAGACCACGGCCCATCCTTTTTCGGCTGGCGCGTCGCGGCCTGTGGGTTTAAGCCGGTAGCATGAACGCAAAAACCGACACCGTGCAGTCTTCCGCCGAGGCGCTGCGCTATCCCTGGGACCAGCATCCCGGCCCCGAAGAGGTCGTCGAGGTGCGCCCCGGCGTGTTGTGGGCGCGGCTGAAACTGCCGTTCCGCCTCAACCATGTGAACATCTACCTGCTCGCCGATGGCGACGGCTATGCGATGGTCGATGCCGGCTTCGGCAATGAGGAGACGATCGAGGCCTGGACAAAACTGTTCGAGGGGCCGCTGAAAGGCGTCCACATCACGCGCCTGATCGTCACGCATTCGCACCCCGACCATGTCGGTCTCGCAGGGTGGATCGTCGAGCGGTTCAACTGCCCGCTGGTGATGTCGCAGGTCGAATATCTGCAATCGGTCTATCATCAGAACCGCGGCACTGAGGAGCGTCGCAACGCGCAGCGGCTGTTCTTCCGCCGCCACGGCATGGACGAGTCGCTCACCGAAAAACTGCTCGGCCGCGGCCAGGATTATCTCAAGCAGGTGTCGGTGCTGCCGCCGTCCTACCACCGCATCTCGCATGGCGACGAGGTCGTGATCGGCCCGCGCCGCTTCAAGGTGATCACCGGCGGCGGCCACGCGCTCGACCAGGTGATGCTGTATTGCGCCGACGACAAGCTGTTCCTCTCCGCCGACCAGGTGCTGAGCAAGATCTCGCCGAATGTCAGCGTGTGGGCGGTCGAGCCCGACCAGAACTCGCTCGGCGAATATCTGGCCTCGCTCGCGAGCCTCACCACCACCCTGCCCTATGATTTGCTGGTGCTGCCCGGCCACGGCGTGCCGTTCTACGGGCTCAAGACCCGCATCAAGCAGCTCGCCGATCACCACGAGGAACGCTGCCGCCTGATCGCGGAAGCCTGCCGCGAGGAGCCGCAGACCTCGCGCGCGCTGGTGCCTGTCGTGTTCAACAAGCACGTGCTCGACGAGCACCAGATGGGTTTCGCCGCCGGCGAACTCGTCGCCCACGTCAACTACATGATCGTCGAGGGCCGCCTGAGGGCCGAAACCAAGGACGGCGTGCTGCAATTCAGGACGACGTGAGCCTTGTCTTCGCCTCGCCCCGCTTGCGGGCGCAGGCCGACACGGCCCCTCAGCAGATGCTGCAGAGCAACATCGTACCTCGCGCGAACTTGACCAGGATCAAGTTTCAATTCGCACGATAGGGCATTTTGCCCAAATGCCCCGCAGGTCCAAATGTGGGATAGCGCATAGACATTAGAGCTGGAAAAGCTCTAAGAAGATGCGGCCCTTTGGTCAGTTCCGTTGCAGGTTTGACGATGGATTACAGCCAGTTTTTCAATTCCGCCCTCGATCGTCTCCATACCGAGCGGCGCTATCGCGTGTTCGCGGATCTCGAACGCATCGCCGGCCGGTTCCCGCATGCGCTCTGGCACTCGCCCAAGGGCAAGCGCGACGTCGTGATCTGGTGCTCCAACGATTATCTCGGCATGGGCCAGCACCCGAAAGTGGTCGGCGCCATGGTCGAGACCGCAACCCGCGTCGGCACCGGCGCAGGCGGCACCCGCAACATCGCCGGCACGCATCATCCGCTGGTGCAGCTCGAGGCCGAGCTCGCTGATCTCCACGGCAAGGAAGCCTCGCTGCTGTTCACCTCGGGCTATGTCTCGAACCAGACCGGCATCGCGACCATCGCAAAGCTCATTCCGAACTGCCTGATCCTGTCGGACGAGCTCAACCACAATTCGATGATCGAGGGCATCCGCCAGTCCGGTTGCGAGCGGCAAGTGTTCCGCCATAACGATCTCGCCGACCTCGAAGCGCTGTTGAAGGCGGCCGGTCCAAACCGGCCCAAGCTGATCGCCTGCGAGAGCCTCTATTCCATGGACGGCGACGTCGCGCCGCTCGCCAAGATCTGCGATCTCGCCGAGAAGTACGGCGCGATGACCTATGTCGACGAGGTCCACGCCGTCGGCATGTACGGCCCGCGCGGCGGCGGCATTGCAGAGCGTGACGGCGTCATGCATCGCATCGACATTCTCGAAGGCACGCTGGCGAAAGCGTTCGGCTGCCTCGGCGGCTACATCGCCGCCAACGGCCAGATCATCGACGCCGTGCGCTCCTACGCGCCGGGCTTCATCTTCACCACCGCGCTGCCGCCGGCGATCTGCTCGGCCGCGACCGCCGCGATCAAGCACCTGAAGACCTCGAGCTGGGAGCGCGAGCGCCACCAGGACCGCGCCGCCCGGGTCAAGGCGATCCTCAACGCCGCCGGGCTCCCGGTGATGTCGAGCGACACCCATATCGTGCCGCTGTTCATCGGCGATGCCGAGAAGTGCAAGCAGGCCTCCGACCTCCTGCTGGAACAGCACGGCATCTACATCCAGCCGATCAACTACCCGACGGTCGCCAAAGGCACCGAGCGCCTGCGCATCACGCCCTCGCCCTATCACGACGACGGCCTGATCGATCAACTCGCCGAAGCGCTGTTGCAGGTGTGGGACCGTCTCGGCCTGCCGCTGCGCGAGAAGTCGCTGGCGGCGGAATAGGGCTTTCGTCTCTTCGCGCAAGCGGGGCGAGGGAGAGCGGGCAGCTTGCCCGGCACCTTAACGACATCCCCAGTTCCCGCCCTTAGCTCGGCATTTCGCTGTCGCGTCCACCCGCCCAACGCGCTAGATTTGCCAGGAAAATGAGACCGGGCGCCGCCGGCGCCCAGGGAGAAGCGCGCTCGCAATGCTACACGACTGGGGCGTGATCGCCGCCGCCTTCGGCTATATCGGCTTCCTGTTCCTGGTGGCGAGCCATGGCGACCGCCGCTCGCAGGCCAAGGCCGGACGCGCGTCCGGGCTGATCTATCCGCTCTCGCTGGCGATCTACTGCACCTCCTGGACCTTCTTCGGCTCGGTCGGCTTTGCGACCCGCACCTCGACCGACTTCCTCGCGATCTATGTCGGCCCGATCCTGATGATCGGGCTCGGCGCCGGTGTGCTCCGCCGCGTGATCCAGCTCGCCAAGGCCCACAACATCACCTCGATCGCCGACTTCATCGGCGCGCGCTACGGCAAGAGCCAGGCGGTGGCGGCCACCGTGGCGCTGATCGCAATCATCGGCTCGGTGCCCTACATCGCGCTCCAACTGAAAGCCGTTGCCTCCTCGCTCGCAACCATCCTGAGCGAGGACCAGGCGTTCTCCCATATCCCGATCCTCGGCGACATGGCGCTGATGGTCACGGTGGCGATGGCGGCCTTCGCCGTGCTGTTCGGCACAAGGCAGACCGACGCCACCGAGCATCAGCACGGATTGATGCTGGCAGTTGCGACCGAATCCATCATCAAGCTGATCGCCTTCCTCGCCGCCGGCATCTTCGTCACCTTCTGGATGTTCTCGCCGCATGAATTGATCGAGCGCGCGATGAAGACGCCGGAGGCGGTCCGCGCCATCAACTATTCGCCGTCGATCGGCAATTTCCTCACCATGACGTTGCTGTCGCTGTGCGCGATCATGCTGCTGCCGCGCCAGTTCCACGTCAGCGTGGTCGAAAACTCCAGCGATGCCGAGGTCGGCCGCGCGCGCTGGCTGTTTCCGCTCTATCTCGTCGCCATCAATGTGTTCGTGATCCCGATCGCGCTCGCCGGTCTCGTCAGCTTCCCGTTCGGCGCCGCCGATCCAGACATGTACGTGCTGGCACTGCCCATGGAGGGCGGCGCGGATCTGCTCAGCGTCGCCGTCTTCGTCGGCGGCCTGTCGGCGGCGACTGCCATGGTGATCGTCGAATGCGTCGCGCTCTCGATCATGGTCTCGAACGATCTCGTGGTGCCACTGGTGCTGCAACGGCGGCCGGAGGGACGCACCGGCGGCGCCGATTTCAGCGACTTCCTGCTGCGTTCGCGCCGGCTTGCGATCTTCGCCATCATGGTGATGGCCTATTTCTACTACCGCGCACTCGGCAACACCCAGCTTGCGGCAATCGGCCTGCTCTCCTTTGCGGCGATCGCACAGCTCGCGCCGAGCTTCTTCGGCGGGCTGTTGTGGCGGCGAGCGACCGCGCGCGGTGCGATCGGCGGCATGCTGGTCGGCTTCGCGGTGTGGCTCTACACGCTGTTCATTCCGAGCTTCATGGATTCCTCGACGGCGGGCATCCTGCTGCTCCAGCACGGTCCGTTCGGGATCGAAGCGCTGCGGCCGCAAGCGCTGTTCGGCGCCGATTTGCCGCCGCTGATGCATGGCGTGGTCTGGTCGCTGTCGCTCAACATCCTCACCTATGTGCTGCTGTCGCTGGCCCGGCAGCCATCGTCCATCGAGCTCGTGCAGGCCGATCTGTTCGTGCCCAACACACTGGCGCCGATCTCCCCGAGCTTCCGCCGCTGGCGCACCACCGTCACGGTGCAGGACATCCAGACCACCGTCGCACAATATCTCGGGCCCGATCGCGCCCGTCATTCGTTCGAGGCCTTCTCGGCGCGGCGCAATGTACGGCTCGAGTCCGCCGCGCCCGCTGATTTCGAGCTGTTGCAGCATGCCGAGCACCTGATCGCCTCCTCGATCGGCGCTGCATCCTCGCGCCTCGTGATGTCGCTGCTGCTGCGCAAGCGGACCGTGTCGGCGAAAGCCGCGCTAAAGCTGCTCGACGATTCCCATGCCGCGCTGCATTTCAACCGCGAGATCCTCCAGACCGCGCTCAACCATGTGCGCCAGGGCATCGCGGTGTTCGACGCCGATCTGCAATTGATCTGCTCCAACCGGCAGTTCGGCGATCTCCTGAACGTGCCGCCGCATTTCATCCAGTTCGGCACGCCATTGCGTGAAATCCTGGAATTCATGGGTGTGAGCGAGCCGGACGATCCGGTCGAACGCGAAGTCATGCTGGAGCGTCGGCTCGCGGCTTACACCACCGACAGCGAGCCTTATCTCGAGCGCCTACCCGACCGCCACATGGTGATCGAGATTCTGACCAACCGCATGCCCGGCGGCGGTTTCGTCATCACCTTCACCGACGTCACGCCCAGCTTCGAGGCCGCGGAAGCGCTGGAGCGCGCCAACGCGACGCTGGAAAAACGCGTGCGCGACCGCACCGAGGAGCTGACCCGGCTGAATTCCGAACTGGCGCTGGCCAAGAGCACGGCGGAGGACGCCAGCATCTCCAAGACGCGCTTCCTTGCCGCCGCCAGCCACGACATCCTCCAGCCGCTGAACGCGGCGCGGCTCTATGTCACGAGCCTGGTCGAGCGCCAGCACAATGGCGAGGAGACGCGGCTGGTCGAGAACATCGACGAATCGCTCCAGGCGATCGAGGAGATCCTCGGCGCGTTGCTCGACATTTCACGACTCGATGCGGGCGCAATGGCGACCTCGATCTCGAGCTTCAAGATGGCCGATCTGATGCGGTCGCTGGAGATCGAGTTCGCGCCGATCGCGCGCGCCAAGGGCCTCGAGCTCGCCTTCGTGCCCTGCTCGCTGCCGGTCGAGTCCGATCGCCTGCTGCTGCGGCGCCTGCTCCAGAACCTGATCTCCAACGCGATCAAATACACCCCGCGCGGCCGCGTGCTGGTCGGCTGCCGCCGCCAGGGCCCTTCGCTCAAGATCTGCGTCTACGACACCGGTGTCGGCATCCCGCCGGTCAAGCGCGGCGAGATCTTCAAGGAGTTCCACCGTCTCGAGCAAGGCGCGCGCATTGCGCGCGGCCTCGGTCTTGGACTGTCGATCGTCGAACGGCTGGCGCGCGTGCTCAAGCACGGCATCGCCATCGACGGCAACAAAAGCGGCGGCTCGGTCTTCTCCGTGACGGTGCCGACGGCGAAGGCGATCACCCTCACCGCCGCCGTCACCAGCGCGACGCCGCTGGCGCGCACGCCGATCGCGGGCGCGCTGATCGTCTGCATCGAGAACGATGCGGCGATCCTCGACGGCATGCGCACGCTGCTGAAGGCCTGGGGAGCCGAGGTCATCGCGGTCGCCGATCCCGAAGGCGCGATCGCCGCGATCGAAGCCGCCGGCAAGCGCATCACCGGCCTACTCGTCGACTATCACCTCGACCGCGGCAACGGCATCGCCGCCATTCGCGACATCCGCCGCCGCTTCGGCGACACCATCCCGGCGATCCTGATCACCGCCGATCGCAGCCCTGCCGTGCAGGTCGCTGCACGCGACGAGAAGATCGCCGTGCTCAACAAGCCGGTGAAGCCGGCCTCGCTGCGCGCCCTGCTCGGACAGTGGCGCACGCAGCAGATGGTGGCGGCAGAATGAGACGCTGTCAGTAATCGGTCGAGACGCTGAGCGAGCGCCACCTCTCCAATTCTTCGAGACGCTGGCGATCGGTGGCTGCGATCGCGTTCACGGCGTCGCTGCCGAGCGCGATCCGCAGAGGTGGGCGATCCATGTTCGCAAGCTTCAGCATAACGGCGGCAGCCTTGGCCGGGTCGCCGGGCTGACGGCCGTCGTAATCGCGCTGCATCCTGACGGCGGCGCCGACGACGGCGTCGTACTCCGCCCGACCCTGGTCCGTTTCATGCGCGGGCTGTGCAAAGCCCGTCCGGAAGCCGCCGGGCTCGACAAGCGTCACGTGGACGCCGATCAGGACCATCTCGCGCGCCAGCGATTCCGAAAAGCCTTCGATCCCCCATTTTGCAGCCGAATAGGCGGCGCGTGCCGGTGCGCCGATCCGGCCGCCGACCGACGAGACTTGAATGATGTGCCCGCGGCGCTGTCGACGCAGCACGGGGATCGCCGCCTTGGTGACGATGATAGTGCCGATCAGATTGGCCTCGATCTGCCGCCGGAACGACTCCAGGCTCGTCTCCTCGACCGATCCGAGATCGCCGTAACCGGCGTTGTTCACGACGACATCGAGGCGGCCGAACGCCGTCACGGCGAGGTCAACAGCCGCTTGCGCAGCGGCCTCATCGGTGACGTCGAGCTTTGCGAGCCGTAGTCTTTCACCAAAACGTTCACACAGCGGCTCGAGCGACCAGAGGTCCCGGGCAGTGGCAACCACCTGATCTCCCGCTGCGAGCGCGGCTTCCGTGATGGCACGGCCAAGCCCGCGAGAGCTGCCGCTGATGAACCAGGTTTTCATGCTAGCCTCTGCAATGTCTCAAGGCGCGAGCCGGGTGAAGACGTAATCGCGGCTTTTGGCGCGGGCTTCGTGACAGCCCCAGCAGGTGCGGTGCTGGGCCTCGTCGACCGGCTTGCCGTTGATGAAGCGGCCAAAGCCCCAGCCGCCGGTGGCGGCGTATTTTTTGGAATCCTTGACCATCACCTGGACCGTGGTGGCAGCGCCGGGAACCGTCGCGGATGCGAATTCCGGTGACTGCTTCCGCTTCCAGGCACGCTTGACCAGAATCGTGCCATCCGGGAACGGAAGTTTTCCCGCCTGATAGGCGTCGATTGCGGTCTGGTTGCCGAGGACGGCGCGAAGCTCATCGAGCGGGGCTGCCTCTTCGGCCGGTGCGATCAGCTCCCACTGCTTGTAGCCCTGCGGGATCGTGACACCGAAGATCGGCGAGGCGTCCGCCGCGGCGGGCGCCTGCGCGAAAGCGATCGTGCCCAGATACGGCACGCAGGTCAGGACGACGACGAGCAGGAGCGCCGCCAGTACGATCATCGTCGTGGTGGTTGGAAATTTGGTCTTGTCGGATTTCATTGTCGTCATGGCGCTTCACCGAATTGCGATTGCATGTGAGCACCTCAGGCGCCGCCGTCGGCGTCGATGACGGCCTTGGCAAAGGCCTGCGGCGCCTCCTGCGGCAGATTGTGACCGATGCCGCCGGTGATCAGGCGGAAGTCGTACCGGCCCGAGAACTTCTTGGCATAGGCGCTCGGTTCGGGATGGGGCGCGCCGTTGGCGTCGCCTTCCATTGTGATCGTGGGGACGCTGATGACAGGCGTCGCCGCGAGCTTCTTTTCGATCTCCTCGTACTTCGCCTCGCCCTGCGCGAGCCCGAGCCGCCAGCGGTAATTGTGGATCGAGATCGCGACATGATCCTTGTTGTCCAGCGCCGCCGCGCTCCGGTTGAAGGTCGCGTCGTCGAACTTCCATTGCGGCGATGCCAACTTCCAGATCAGTTTTGCGAAATCATGCGTGTACTTCTCGTATCCGGCGCGGCCGCGCTCGGTCGCGAAATAGAACTGGTACCACCATTGCAGCTCGGCCGCCGGCGGCAGCGGCGCGCTGCCGGAGGCTTGGCTGGAGATCAGATAGCCGCTGACCGACACCAGCGCGCGGCAGCGATCCGGCCACAGCGCGGCGATGATGTCGGCGGTGCGCGCGCCCCAGTCGAAGCCGGCGACAACAGCCTTCTTGATGTCGAGCTTGTCCATCAGCGCGATGATGTCGACAGCCAGCGCGGCGGGCTCGCCGTTTCGCGGCGTCTCGCTGGAGAGAAACTGCGTCGAGCCGTAGCCGCGCAGATAAGGGATGATCACGCGATAGCCCGCCTTGGCCAGGATCGGCGCGACGTCGACGAAGGCGTGGATGTCATAGGGCCAGCCGTGCAGCAGGATCGCCACGGGGCCGTTCGACGGACCTGCCTCGGCATAGCCGACGTTGAGAACGCCGGCGTCGATCTGCTTGATCGGGCCGAAGGACGCATTCGATGCGGACGACTTCGGTGCTTCGTTTTCGGCGCGAGCGAGGCCGACGACGCCGAGACCGACGGCAACGGTTCCTGCGGCGACGCCAAAGAACTTGCGGCGATGCTGGTCGATGATCTGCTTCATGATGTTGCTACCTTGTTGATTGTGGGTTGGTGCGGGTGCGTCAGATCAGCGCGACCGTGACGTCGATGTTGCCGCGGACGGCCTTCGAATATGGGCAGGTCTGGTGCGCGTCATCGATGATGCCGCGCGCGATCTCGGGGTCGAGGCCCGGCAGGCTGACCTTGAGGCGCGCGCGAAGCGAATAAGCCCCCTCGTCGAGCACGAGATCGATTTCCGCATCGATCGCGCTTTTTCTCGGAAGCACGATTTTCCGCTTGCGGGCCGCTTTCTCCATCGCGCCTTCGAAGCAGGCCGACCAGCCGGCCGCGAACAATTGCTCGGGATTGGTGCCGATGCCTGCACCGCCCGGCGGTGACAATTTGACATCCAGGCGGCCGTCGGAGCTACGCGCTGTGCCGTCCTGTCGTCCGCCGCTGGTGTGGGTTCTGGCCGTATAGAGCAGTTGTGCCGATTGCGTCATGAAAGTCTCCTTGCCGTCACGCAACTGACTATCAGCGGCAGCCGGAAGACACCCGTTTGGACTTGTGAGATATTGTGAGCACCCGGCTTGCATCTCCTCGCGAGGCCTGCGTCCGCGGTCTGATCCCGATGCAGCAGCGGCCTTGCCGTATTGCGAGCATCTGGCTATCCGGTCCCTTCGAAAGGACCAGGATTCTGCATGACTGAATCGGCCGGCACTGCAACGGGAACCCTGTCGTTCGGACCATTTACCGTGACGCCACACGAGAGACTCGTGACGCGCGATGGCGTCGCGCTGCCGCTCGGCGCGAAAGCCTTCGACACGCTGATCGCGCTGATGTCGCGGCCGAACGAGGTCGTCGGCAAATGGGACCTGATGGCGCTGGTGTGGCCCGGCCTCACCGTCGAGGAAACCAATCTGCGCTTTCACGTCGCAGCGCTTCGTAAAGCCCTCGGCGACGGCAAGGACGGCGCCCGCTACATCACCACGCTGTCGGGGCGCGGCTATTGCTTCGTGGCGCCGATCTCGCACGTGGAGATCCCCATGGAGCGGCGCCCCGCGCCGCGGGTGGACCCACAGTTGGTGAAACTGCCGAACCGGCTGCAACGGATGGTCGGACGCGACGACGCGATCGCCGCCGCGTCGGATAGGCTCGTCACCTCGCGCTTCGTCACGATCGTCGGCCCCGGCGGCGTCGGCAAGACCGCAATTGCGGTGGCGATCGCTCACGACCTGCTCGAAACATTTTCTGACGCGGCACACTTTGTTGATCTTGCTGCTCTGAGCGATCCCGAGCTCGTGATCACGTCGATCCTGCTGATGCTGGGCCTGCCGGCGCAGACCGACGATCCGCTGCCGGCGCTGCTCGCGCATCTTCGCGACAAGCGGATGCTGCTGATCCTCGACAATTGCGAGCACGTCATCGCAGCCGCAGCACCGCTGGCGGCAGAAATCTTTCACGCCGCACCTCACGTCCATATCCTCGCCACGAGCCGCGAGGCCCTGCGCGTCGAGGGCGAGCAGGTCTATCGGCTGGCGCCGCTTGCGGTTCCGCCCGACAATCCCGGACTGACGGCGGCGACCGCACAGACCTATCCCGCGCTTCAGCTCTTCCTCGAACGCGCCTCGGCCAGCGGCGCGGAGATCGCGCTCGACGATCGCAATGCTGCGATCGTCGCGGGAATCTGCCGTCAGCTCGACGGCGTGGCGCTGGCGATCGAGCTTGCCGCCGGCCGGGTCGAAGCTTACGGCCTTGAGCAGACCGCGGCGTTGCTTGACGAGCGCCTCAATCTGCTCTGGCAGGGCCGGCGCACCGCGCCGCCACGACAGAAGACATTACAGGCGACGCTGGACTGGAGCTACGGGCTTCTGTCCGACACCGAGCGCCTCGTGCTGCGCCGACTTGCGGTCTTCGCCGGCCATTTCACCATCGATGCCGCGCTCGACATCGTGCCGGACGACCGCGTCGACCGCGCCCGCCTGTTCGACGCCATCGACAGTCTCGTCGCCAAGTCGATGGTCGCACCGCGTCCCGTCGGCGCCATGATGCGCTACCGTCTGCTCGACACGACTCGGGCCTATCTGCGCGAGATCGAGCCTGATGATGCCGCGCTTGCCGCCCGTCACGCGACCTATTACCGGCGATGGCTGGAGCAGGCCGGCACCACATGGGCGACGGTGCCGAGTGCCGACGAACGCGCGATCCATTTCTCCGCGCTCCACAATGTGCGCGCCGCCCTCGACTGGTGCTTCGGCGCGAACGGCGATCCGTGTATCGGCATTGCGCTTGCCGCTGCGGCGGCGCCGATCTTCCTCGCGATGTCGCTACTGATCGAATGCCGGCGCTGGTCGGAACGTGCGCTGCTTGCGATCGATCCATCCTCGCGCGGCAGCGTCGAGGAAATGCACATCCAGGCAGCCCTCGGACTGACCTTGATGTTCACGCGCGGCGGCAGCGAAGCGGCGCTTGCGGCGCTGCGCAGAAGCCTTGCGATCGCCGAGGCGCGGGGCGACGCGCCGAACCAGCTCCAGCTGCTCGGCCGCATGCACATCTTCCACGAGCGGATGGGACAGTTCGACGCCGCGCTCGGTTACGCGCAGCAGAGCCTCGCAGTTGCCGAGACACTTGGCGATGCCGCCTCCATCGCCCTCGCCCAATCGCTGCTGGGTGTGTCCTTGCATCTCGCCGGCGAGCATCCTGGCGCGCTGAGGATGCTGGAGGCCGCCTGGCACGGGCCGGGCACGGAGCGGATCAGCACGGTCCACGGCTTCGATCATCGCAACCGGGCCGGCATTTCGCTCGCACGCGAGCTGTGGCTGCAGGGCCGGCCCGCGGATGCGCGGCAGCTGGCGCGCCAGACGGTCACGGAAGCCGCGCAGATGGATCACCCGATCACGCTCTGCATTGCGCTGATCTGGGCGGTCTCGATCGATCTCTGGAGCGGAGACCTCGAGGCTGCGGAAGCGAACATCGATCGTTTCATCGCACATGCCGAATCGCGCTCGATGGGCCCTTACCTCGCGGTCGGCCGGGGCGTCAAAGGCGAGCTGGCGATCCGGCGCGGCGACGCCGCAGGCGGCGTCGAGACGATACGCAGCTGTCTGCGCGAGCTTCACGACGCAGGCTACGAGCTGCTCACCACGACGTTCAATATCGCGCTGGTTCACGGCTTGCTGGCGCTCGGACAGGTCGAGCAAGGCGCACGCCTGATCGACGACACGATCCGCCTCGTCGCGCAAAGCGGCGATCATCTCTACATGCCGGAGCTGCTGCGGATGAAAGGCAGCGTCCTGCTGTCGCTTCCGGCGCCCGAATCCGCGCAAGCGGAAGCCCACTTCGTGCAATCATTGGATTTGAGCCGCCGCACGGGCGCAAAGGCCTGGGAGCTGCGGGCCGCGCGCGATCTCGCGCGGTTGCTTGCCGGCCGAGGCCGGCGCGCGGAAGCCGCGCAGTTGCTTCGATTGACACGCGAAGGCTTTGCCGAGGGGGCTGAGACAGCGGATATCGAAAGCGCCGACGAATTGTTGCAGACATTGTAGGGCGCGCTCCGTCCTCCTTCGAGGCTCGTAGGATGGGTAGAGCGCAACGAAACCCATCACGGATCCATCCGCGCGGAAACATGATGGGTTTCGCAAGTGCTCTACCCATCCTACGGCCCTACGCTGCGCGCCGGGGCACGAGAGTGAATGTGGCACACCGCTCTTTCCCCATTGTCATTGCGAGCGCAGCGAAGCAATCCAGAGTCTTTCCGCGGAGGGATTCTGGATTGCTTCGTCGCATCAGCGCAAAATTGCTTCGCAATTTTGTCGCGAGCTCCTCGCAATGACGGAGCAAGGGGCGGCAGCGCAATTCTCCAACGTGTGTTTCAAATCGCAGACATGCCTTCGCAGCCTCGCGCCGCATTTCGCTGGTGGCGAAAGTGCTACCCCGTCGGGCTGCCCTGCTTCCACTGGCCGCCGGCGATCTTCGCCGCGGCGATCACGGCTTGCGTCCGGCTCTCGACGCCGAGCTTTTGCAGGATCGCCGAGACATGCGCCTTGATGGTGGCCTCGGAGACGCCGAGCTCATAGGCGATCTGCTTGTTGAGCAGCCCTTCCGACAGCATCATCAGCACCCGCACCTGCTGCGGCGTCAGCGTCACCAGGCGATCACGCAGCTTTGTCATGTCGGGGTCGGCGGCGGCCGAGAGGTCGGTGTCGGCGGGAACCCAGACGTCGCCCTCCATCACCTTGAGGATGGCGTCGCGCAAGGTCTCGACACCGAACCGCTTCGGGATGAAACCGGAGGCGCCGAAATCGAGCGAGCGGCGGATCGTGGCGCTGTCGTCGGAGGCCGAGACGATCACCACCGGGATCGCCGGATATTGCGCGCGCAGATAGATCAGGCCGGAAAAGCCTGAGATCCCGGGCATCGAGAGGTCGAGCAGGACCAGATCGACGTCGGAGGTCTGTTCCAGCAGCTTGGTCAGATCCTCGAACGATCCGGCCTCGTCGATCCTGGCCGAGGTCAGGACGCCCGCCACCGCTTGCCGCAGCGCATCGCGGAACAGGGGATGATCATCGGCAATGACGAGATGGGTCGAAGGAGCGTTCATCGTTCTCTTGCTGTCGTTCGCGACCGGCCGGCGAGTCGATGCCGCGGCGGGTCAATTCTTCCCCGAGCGGCCGTGGCATGCAAGTACACATTATCCCTTTGCGGGAAAGGGGTTAATCCGCAACCTTCGCGGCCGGCTGCCAGCGCCTGATACCGGGCCGTCAGCTGCGCGTCAGTGCGCAAAGCCGAAAGTCGTATTGGGGCCGGTTTCACGCCGATGTTACCTTGCAGTCAAGGCCTGGGTTGATCCGGCATGGCCGGATATCCGGGGCGCGAGGAAACGACATTCGGGGAGACAACTATGACAATGGCAGCGGCCGCCGGCGGCGTCGGGACGCGGGGAATGACCGGCGAGGAGAAGAAGGTCATCTTCGCATCTTCACTCGGTACTGTGTTCGAATGGTATGATTTCTATCTCTACGGATGGACCGCAGCCCAGATCGGCAAGGCGTTCTACTCGGCATTCGACGCCAACACGCAGTTCATCTTCGCGCTGCTGACCTTCTCGGCGGGCTTCCTGGTTCGCCCCCTCGGCGCGCTGGTGTTCGGCCGGGTCGGCGATCTCGTCGGCCGCAAATACACCTTCCTCGTCACCATCACCATCATGGGCATGTCGACCTTCCTGGTCGGCCTGACGCCGGGCTATCAGACGATCGGCTGGCTGGCCCCGACCATCCTCATTGGCCTGCGTCTTCTGCAAGGTCTCGCCCTCGGCGGCGAGTACGGTGGCGCGGCAACTTACGTCGCCGAGCATGCACCGCAAGGCCGTCGTGGCTTCTACACGTCGTGGATTCAGACCACCGCGACGATCGGCTTGTTCATGTCGCTGCTCGTGGTCTACATCGTCCGCAACAGCATGAGCCCTGAGGCATTCGCCGATCCGGGCCTCTCGGGCGGCTGGCGCTATCCCTATCTGCTGTCGATCGTGCTGCTCGGCATCTCGATCTGGATCCGCATGCAGCTGTCGGAATCGCCGCTGTTCCAGAAAATGAAGGACGAAGGCAAGGGCTCCAAGGCACCTCTGTCGGAATCTTTCGGCAACTGGCAGAACGGAAAATACGCGCTGATCGCCCTGCTCGGCCTCACCGCGGGTCAGGCCGTGATCTGGTACGGCGGGCAGTTCTATGCACGCGTCTTCCTCGTCAACACGCTCAAGGTTCCGGCGAACTCGGCTGACATTGCACTCATCATCGCACTCGCGATTGCGACCGTCGGCTTCCTGTTCTTTGGCTGGCTCTCGGACAAGATCGGCCGCAAGCCGATCATCCTGGCCGGCTGCTTGCTCGGCGCCCTGACCTATCATTTCGCCTTCAGCCTGCTGACGACGGCCGCCAACCCGGCGCTTGAAAAGGCACTGGCCAATGCGCCCGTGTCGGTCGTCGCCGACCCGAAGGACTGCAACGTGCTGTTCGACCCGGTCGGTGGCCGGGTGTTCACCAGTTCCTGCGACGTCGCCCGCAACGCGCTGATCGCATCGTCGGTGAACTTCAAGCTGGAGGCCGGCGCGCCCGGCAGCCTGGCCAAGGTTGTCGTTGGCAACAAGTCGTTCGACTCCGTGAACGGCGCCGGCGCCGATCCCAAGGCCTTCGCGGCCGCCCGCACCGCATTCACGAGCGCCGTGACGGCTGCGGTCGGCGAAGCAGGCTATCCGATCAAGGGCGCCGATCCGGCAGCGATCAACATGCCGCTGCTGATCCTCGTCCTGACCTACCTCGCGATCCTCGTGACCATGGTGTACGGCCCGATCGCGGCGGCCCTCGTCGAGCTGTTCCCGACGCGGATCCGCTACACCTCGATGTCGCTGCCCTACCATATCGGCAACGGCTGGTTCGGTGGTCTGCTGCCGCCGATTGCGGTCGCGCTGGTCGCCGCGACGGGCAACATCTACGCAGGTCTCTGGTACCCGATTGCGATCGCGTCGATGACCTTCATCGTCGGCCTGATCTTTGTCCCCGAGACCAAGGACGTCGACATCACCAAGACCTGATCGCGTCGCAACGCATCTCTGCAACCGGCCGCGGATCACTCCGCGGCCGGTTTTCTTTCGGGCTCTACTGATTGCTACCGATGAATTGCAGCACGATCTCGCGGCGATGCGGACGAGCACGGTGCTCGACCAGATAGATCGCCTGCCACGTGCCGAGCGCGAGCCTGCCGTTCAGGACGGGGATCTGAAGCGCGGTCTGCGTCAGCATCGTCTTGATATGTGCGGGCATGTCGTCCGGCCCTTCGGTGTCATGCGTCCACCCGGCGTTCTCCGGCGCAAGCCTGGCGAGCGACGTGGTGAGATCGACCAGCACGGAAGGATCGGCGTTCTCCTGGATGGTGAGCGACGCCGAGGTGTGGCGGATGAACAGCGTCAGCGCGCCGTCGCGGCCGTGAACTTCAGTGATGAATTTTGCGGCTTCGCTGGTGAGGTCGGTGAAGCCGCGGCCCGGCGTCTGCACGGTCAGCAGCGACGATGTGACGGTGGTGGCTTGCACGGACGACGGTGGTGAGCGCGTGATGGATTTGGCTGAGGTCATGAAAGGTCTCGATTGATCGAACGCTGCCGTAGGGTAGGCAAAGCGGAGCGTGCCCAAGTCTTCCTTCATCGTTGGAGAGCCATGGTGGGCACGGCGTAAGAACGCCTTTGCCCACCCTACGGCAGCTCAACGCGTGGATAGCGCGGCGGGGTCCTCAAATTTTCCCCGACACGTCCTTCTGCACGCGATTGGCCATGTCGATCAGCCGGCGCCAGGCTTTTTCGAGGAACGACATCACGCGGTCCATGTCCCGGTCGCTCGGCAGCGGGATCTCGATCTTGCGGTCGCCCTCGGCGACCTTTGGTTCTTGTGCCTGCGGCTCCGCCTTCTTCAGCAGGTCGGATTTCGGCAGCGCGTCGTCGATCTTGCCCGACACGGTCGGCCCTGCCGCCAGCTGGCCCTTCAGCTTCTCGACTTCAGCCTGGAGCCGGCCGATCTCGGCGTCGAGCGCGGTCCGTTCGTCCGGCACCGCGTAGCAGGCCCAGCCGGCGCCGTTCCTGCTGCAGATCGACACAGTGCCGGCGCGGGTATCGAGCCGCAGCACGCCCTCGGGGATGGGCGTCATGCTGTAGCGGCCGTTTTCACTGTCGGGCGCGGATTGCGCGGCGACGAGGCCGCCGCCGACGGTGACCGCAGCGAATGCCGCTGCCGCAAGCCATGATGCTGTGGATGAATTCGCTGGTCTCATCGCACTCTCCGCCACGACGCTTCTGCGGCTTCTCTTCAATTCTACACCCCGGCGAGGCAATCTGCCGCCCAAAACGCGCACCCGATATCAACGATCGCAGCGATCCCTTTGATCCCGTCAGCAGGGCGAAATGGCGGCTGCATCCGCCGATCATGAGCACAGCTGCTGCGGTGCGGCGTCACGCTGTGTGCAGCGCTGCCGCACATGCCAATATCGTCAAATAAATCAGATACATAATAGAAAGAGACGCAATCGTGACTTGGCTTGACTTGATTATAGGCCATCAGTATGGTCCGCGCGGCTTTTGAGGGTGGCGGGCGTAATTTCCATTCAGCCGCAGCGTTTCGGGTCTTCGTTGCATGACAAATGGCACGGGACACGGCGAGAATGGAGATCGCGATAGATCGCCCGAGGAAGCTGCGCTTTCCGAACGGCTCGGAAATCTTGACCAGCGGTTGTCCGAATTTCGCGACCGCCACGTCAAGACCGAGCAACCCGCAGGTGACGGTGAAGACAGAGCGGCCAGAGCTTCGGCGATGGCGCTTGGTTTCCGGTTATCCTCCGAGTTGGTCGCCGGTGTCGTTGTCGGAGCGGGGATTGGCTGGGGGTTCGACCGCTTGCTGTCGACGTCGCCTTTCGGATTTATCGTATTCCTGCTGCTGGGCTTCGTGGCCGGCGTGGTGAATGTGGTGAGAACGGCAGGTGCGGGTCAAAACAGGCGCGGTGGTTCTTAAGCGATCCGCCCAGGAGAGGAATGATCGTACCGGCCTCGCCGGTACGGGCCGGCCCGGCCGGCACACCGAGACCCGCCGGCATTGCCCGGCAGACCAAGAGATGCCGCGCTGATGAAAATCGACCCGATCCACCAGTTCAACATCGAGCCTCTCTTCACCCTGGGCCATATCGGCAATCACACGATCGCCTTCACCAATTCGTCGCTCTACATGCTGGTGGCGGTCGCGATCATCTCGATCCTGATGCTCGCCAGCGGCACGCAGCTGGTTCCCGGGCGCCTGCAGTCGGTCGCCGAGATCTCCTACGAATTCGTCGCCTCGACCATCCGCTCGACGGCCGGCTCGGAAGGCATGAAGTTCTTTCCGCTGATCTTCTCGCTGTTCATGTTCATCTGCGTCTCGAACCTGGTCGGCATCATTCCCTACACCTTCACGATCTCGAGCCATCTGATCGTGACCGCCGCGCTGGCGCTGCTGGTGTTCTTCACCGTCCTGATCTACGGCGTTGCCAAGAACGGCCTGAAATTCTTCTCGATCTTCGTGCCCCACGGCGTCCCCGGCTACATCCTGCCGCTGGTGATGTTCATCGAGATCCTGTCGTTCTTCCTACGGCCGGTCTCCCACAGCGTCCGTCTGTTCGCCAACATGCTGGCCGGCCACATCGCGCTGAAGGTGTTCGCGGGCTTCGTCGCCATGCTCGGCTTCTCGCTCGGGGCGCTGGGCTGGATCGGCGGCGTGCTGCCGCTGGCGCTCACGGTCGCGCTGTACGCACTCGAGATTCTGGTCGCGTTCCTGCAGGCCTATGTGTTCGCGATCCTGACCTGCATCTACCTCAACGACGCCATTCATCCGGGACACTAAGCGGTCCGGGGAATTTCCACCCACAACCCAATCTTTCTTCCAAGGAGTCTAAAATGGATCCGGCAGCAGCAAAACTTATCGGCGCGGGCATCGCATGCATCGGCATGGGCGGCGCGGGCGTCGGTGTGGGCGTGATCTTCGGCAACTACCTCGCCGCAGCCGTTCGCAACCCGTCGGCTGCTCAGGGCCAGTTCGGCAACCTGATCTTCGGCTTCGCCGTGACCGAAGCGCTCGGCATTTTCTCGCTGCTGATCGCGCTGCTGCTGCTGTTCGTTCCGCTCTGAGGACGACTTTTCGCGCCGCTTCAACCGAAGCGGCGCGCATGACGGCAACAGGAGTAATCCATGGCTGAAAGTCATGGCGGGGCGAAAAGTCCGGCGGCGGGCGCCCACACCGAGGCCGAAGGCGGTCACGGTGGCGGTTTTCCGCCGTTTGAGAGCAGCACCTACGCTTCACAGCTGGTCTGGCTCGCGATTTTCTTCGTCGCGCTTTACGTGATCGTGTCCAAGCTCGCTCTGCCGAAGGTCGGCGGTGCGATCGAGGCGCGTCAGAACAAGATCGAGGGCGACCTCACCGAGGCGCAGACGCTGAGGGACCAGTCCGACGCGGCGCTGAAGGCCTATGAAGGCGAGCTCGCTTCGGCGCGCTCGCGGGCGCAGGCGATCGGCAACGAATCCCGCGACAAGGCGAACGCGCAGGCGGACGCCGAGCGCAAGACGCTGGAAGAGCAGCTGGCGGCCAAGCTCGCCGGGGCGGAGAAGACCATCGCCGCGACCCGCGCCACCGCCATGAGCAACGTCCGCGGCATCGCGGCCGATGCGGCAGGCCAGATCGTGCAGCAGCTGACCGGCGTCGTTCCCGACGCTGGGTCGGTCAATGCCGCGGTCGATGCGTCCCTGAAAGGTTAGTCGAGATGTTCTTCGATCCTGAAACCTGGGTCGCCATTGCCTTCGTGATCCTGATGGTCTTGTTCGGCTATCTCGGGGTCTTCAAGAAGGCGATGGTTGCGCTCGACCATCGCGCCGACCGCATCAAGGCCGAGCTCGACGACGCGACGCGCCTCAAGCAGGAAGCGGCCAAGGTGCTTGCCGACTACAAGGTACGCAGCGCCACGGCCGAGCGCGAGGCAGCCGACATCATCGCCAACGCCAAGTCCGAAGCCGAGCGCATCGCGACCGAGGCCAAGGCGAAGATGGAAGACTTCGTCGCCCGCCGCACCAAGACCGCGGAGAGCAAGATCGCGCTCGCCGAAGCCCAGGCGCTGGCCGATGTCCGCGCCGCAGCGGCGGAAGCCGCCGTCCAGGCCGCCTCCACGATCCTGTCGCAGTCAGTCAAGGGCCAGGTCGCCGACGATCTGCTCGCCAAGGGCATCACCGAGGTCCGGCAGAAGCTGAACTGAGGGATTTCGCCTTCACCAATCAAAAAGCCGGCGCATGAGCGCCGGCTTTTTTGTTGGCTGTGTGAAAGACGCTCGTGTCCGCGGCCGGCATGAAATGACGCGACGCTGAGCCGGGACCCAGTTTGCCGCGGCATGGGCCCCGGCTCAGCAGCGCACCGCTGAAGAAGCGCTGCGCTGCGTCCGGGGCACGAGCCCTCCTTACTTCTTCTTCGGCCTTGCCTTCGGCTCGGGCGCGAGCGCCTGCGGGTCGAAGCCGACATAGAAGACGTAGGAATCGGCATCCTTGGCCGAGGGCACCGGATAGGACAGATCCTCGGCGACAAAGGTGAAGGGCACGCTGCCGCCCTCGGTCATCTCGACCGTGGTCCGGTAGGCCTTCGAGGCGATCACCTTCTCGCCGACTCCGCCGTGCACCACGGCGATACGCAAGGGGACCTCGACAGTCGCAGGCGCACCGGCGGGACCGGCGATGACACGGCCCTGGATGCCGATCCGGGCCGTGATGCCCTCGGCGCTGCGGGCGCATTCACGCGCCATCTTGGTGATCGAGGCCTGGAAGCGGATCTCGTTGCCGACGGCCGGCTTGCCGGTGGCGCCAACCGCGTAGGTCGAGGCCCCCGCGCGAACCGTGACCTGCGGGCAATCGAGATCGTCCTCGGCCGGCTGGCCGGGCGCAGGCGGCGGCTTGGGCGGGGCCGGCTCGTCGGACTTGCCGCCGAACAGGCCCTTGAAGCGGTCGGTGAGCGACTGGGCCGCCACCGGCGAGACGGAGGCGAGCGCAAGTGACACCGCCAGCGCGATCCCCGTCCCACGCCACAACGCATTTCGCGATGACCGAAGCTCCTGCACTCTCAACGCCCGTACTCCATGACAATTGTCCGGCCGATCGCCGGCCGGGGCATGCGCGTTATATCGCCAAAATCGGCGAACCCAAGGCAGCAGCAATCAAGGCAGCACGACGAGACTTTGGCCACATGAATGAACGGGCTCAGCCGCGGAAATCCTCGTGCAGCAGGCCGAACAGCAAATGGTCCTGCCAGACCCCGTTGATGCAGAGATAGCGGCGCGCCAGCCCCTCGCGGGAGAAGCCGCACTTCTCAAGAACCCGGATCGACGGCGCATTGGTCGGGATGCAGGCGGCCTCGACCCGGTGCAAATTGAGCTCGCCGAACAGCGTCGGCAGCAGCACCCGCAGCGCCGCCGTCATGTAGCCGCGATGGGCATGGGGCTTGCCAACCCAATAGCCGATGGTGCCGGCCTGGACGATGCCGCGGCGGACATTGGCGAGCGTGATGCCGCCGACCATGGCGCCGTCGAGCTCGCGGAAGATCAGGAAGGGATAGGAGCGGTCCGCGGAGATGTCCTCGGAATAGCGGCGCAGCCGGCGGCGGAAGCCGGACCTGGTGAGATCGTCCGACGGCCAGATCGGCTCCCAAGGCGTCAAATAATCGCGGCTGGACTCGCGCAAATGCGCCCATTGCAGAAAGTCCGACATCTGCGGCGCGCGCAGCAGGAGCCCGTTGCCGCGCGGAGCGAGGGCGGCGGGTCCACTGGATGGCAGGCGAAAGAGGGCCATGGTGATGCTTCCCGGGGCAGATCAGCCCGTGCGCGGCTCCTAATGCAGCCGCGCTTTGGCACGTGCCCGCGTCAATCCTTCCGCAAAAGACACCGCCGTGTCCAGACCCCTGCCACTGCCTAATGCGACAACTGCAGGGCGGCTCCGCGAAAGCAGTGCACGCGCCGCATCCCGGGTCGATTCGACGCTGACGGCGTCGATCCGGGCCACCAGCTCCTCAACCGTCTGCGGCCGGCCATAGGCCAGCACGTGCCGGGCGAGTTGCTCGGCACGGGACGAGCAGCTCTCCAGCGCCATCAGGAGGCCCGCCTTCATCTGCGCCTTGGCCCGTGCGATCTCGCCCTCGGTCAGGGTCTCCACCGAATCGTTCATGATGTCGACCACGACCTCCATCATCTCCGGCGCGTCGGCCGGATCGGTCCCGGTGTAGAGCCCGAAGAAGCCGGTGTCGGTATAAGGCGCGTGGAAGCTGTAGATCGAGTAACAGAGGCCGCGTTTCTCGCGCACCTCCTGGAACAGCCGCGACGACATTCCGCCGCCGAGGATGTTGGTGAAGACTTGAAGCGAAAAAAGAGACAAGTCGCCCTGCGGCACGCCTTCCAGCGCCAGCGTCAGATGCGCTTGCTCGAGCTCGCGATGCACTACCTTGGTGCCGCCCTTGCCGAACTGAGCTGCCTGCGGCTTCGGACCCGGCGTCCCCTCAAAGCTCGCAAAGCGCTTCTCGACCTCGGCGACCACCTGCTTGTGATCGACCGCACCGGCCGCCGCCACCACCATGTCGGGGCCGCGATAATGCGTCGAGAGATAGTCGCGCAGCGAATCGCGGTTGAAGGCGCGCAAGGTCTTGGCGGTACCGAGCAGCGAGCGGCCCATCGGCTGGTCGGGATAGCAGAGCTCGTTGAGATGCTCGAACACGACGTCGTCGGGCGTGTCCTGCGCAGCACCAATCTCCTGCACGATGACGTTCTTCTCGCGCTCGAGCTCGTCGGGCTCGAAGGCGGGATTGGCGAGGATGTCGGCGAGCACGTCGAGCGCCAGCGGCACGTCGGCCTTCAGCACCCGCGCATAATAGGACGTGGTCTCGGTCGAGGTGCCGGCATTGAGGTCGCCGCCGACCGCCTCGATCTCCTCGACGATCTCGCGCGAGGAGCGCTTGGTCGTGCCTTTGAACGCCATGTGCTCGAGCAGATGCGAAATGCCGTGCTCGTTCGGCTTCTCGTCGCGCCCGCCAACGCCGGCCCAGACGCCGAGCGACGCGGTTTCGAGATGGGGCATCTTGTCGGTGACGACGGTCAGGCCGGAGGCAAGCTTGGAAATCTCGACGCTCATCCGGCAACTCCTTGTTTTGCGGCGCGGCTGACCGACAGCACGAACCGCTCGACCTCGGCCTGGTCGTTCTTCATCACCTTCATGTGTTCGGATTTGGTCATGAGACCGTCGAGCCAAGCCGGCAGTTGCGGTCGCTGGCCGCAGGCCGCGTCGACGGCATCGGGGAATTTGGCGGGATGGGCGGTGGATAGCACGATGCTGGGAACCGTCGTATCCGTGGTGTCGCGGTCGGCGACCGCGAGTGCGACTGCGGTATGGGGATCGACCAGCTCACCCGCCTCGCGCCAGGCGGCGCGGATCGCAGCCGCGGTCTCGGTCTCGTCGGCGCGGCCGGCGTCGAACTCCTCGCGGATCGCGGCGAGCGTTGCGTCGGGCAGCACGAAGCGCCCCGACTGCTTCAACGAGTCCATGAGACGGCGCACGGCGGCGGCATCGCGTTTGCCTGCTTCGAACATCAATCGCTCGAAATTCGAGGAGATCTGGATGTCCATGGACGGCGACGCGGTGGCATGCACCTCGCGCACCTCGTAAATGCCGGTCTTGAGCGTGCGGGCGAGGATGTCGTTGACGTTGGCGGCGATGCGCAGCGTCCGCACCGGAAGCCCCATGCGCTTGGCGACATAGCCGGCAAAGATGTCACCGAAATTGCCGGTCGGCACGACGAAGTCCACCGCGCGCGCCGGTGCACCGACGGCAACGGCGGAGGTGAAATAGTAGACCACCTGGGCGACGATACGCGCCCAATTGATGGAATTGACGCCGGAGAGCGAGGTCGCATCGCGGAAGCGATGGTTGTTGAACATCGCCTTCACGAGCGCCTGGCAGTCGTCGAAATTGCCTTCGACGGCGAGCGCATGAACGTTCGCCGCGCCCGTCGTCGTCATCATCCGCCGCTGCACCTCGGAGATGCGGCCGTGCGGAAATAGCACGATGAGATCGACGTTCTCGAGGCCGGCAAAGGCATCGACTGCGGCACCGCCGGTGTCGCCTGACGTCGCGACCACGATGGTGGTGCGCTGGCCGCGCTTGGCGAGCACGTGGTCCATCAGCCGCGAGATCAGCTGCATCGCCACGTCCTTGAAGGCGAGCGTCGGGCCGTGGAACAGCTCCAGCACGAACTGATGCGGCGACATCTGGCGCAGCGGCACCACGGCCGGATGGCGGAAGGTGGCATAGGCCTCGTTAGCCATGCGGCCGAGCTCGGCATCCGAAATCTCGCCGCCGACGAAGGGACGGATCACGTCGACCGCGACCTCCCAATAGGGACGGCCGAAGAAGCCGGCGATGGCCTCCGTCGAAAGTTGCGGCCAGGTCGCCGGCACATACAGGCCGCCGTCACGGGCGAGCCCGGTCAGCATCACATCGCAGAAGCCGAGTTCGGGGGCCTCGCCCCGGGTCGAGATATAACGAGTCAAACTGCCCTCCAAAGGCCGGCCGCGCCGAAGCTCGACCCGTAAGCCTTTGATTTTATGAAACTACTTATCAACAGCCAGAGGCTTTGGGCCACCATAAAGTGTTTTGCGGCATCGGGAAACCGCTTCCCGCGTGCCCCCTGTCCAACGAAAAAGGGCTGCGGCGATGCCGCAGCCCTTCTCTTGGAAGGTCTGTCGTTGTGTGCAGACCAGTTTGGCTCGTCCGGCGCGCCGGCCCGCTAAAACTGTCGACCGAAGCTTTCGTCGCCTGTCACGAAATCGTCAAGGGCGAAAACGACGAGAGCGGGAAGATGTTCCTGTTTTTCCCGATGCGGTTCAGCTTCCGCGAACGCATCGGGCGACCATCCTGACCTGCAATTCCCCTTTTTCCCGACATCTTGGGCCACCTCAGGAACGTTTTGTCGCCTCGGCCGATTGTGTCGGCGGATGGTATCGGCGGTGTCCATGCATTGCCCGGCTGCACGCCGAAACCGCTCCGCCCCCACCGAACCGGCTGCATCCTGGAGCAGCCGGTTCGGTGCTCAGGCCGCCAGTGCCCGGGGCGTCAATTCATGCCGATTTCCACCGCGATCCGGATCAGGTCGGAATGGTTCTTCGCCCCCAGCTTCTGCTTGAGCAGGGACGTGGTGTTGGCGACGGTCTTGTAGGAGATACCGAGCGCCTCGGCGACCTCGACGATCTTGTCGCCGCGGCCGAGCAGGCGGAGAATTTCGAGCTCCCGCGGCGTCATCTGCGAGGCCGGATTGGCCTTGATCGCGGCGCCGGAGAAGGTCACGGCCTCCGCGAGCTGCGGCGAGATGTAATTGTCGCCCGCGACCACCTTGCGGACCGCCTTGAGCAGGATCCGGGGATCGTCGCCCTTGGAGACATAGCCCTGCGCCCCCAGCTCGACCGCCCGCACCACGAAGGCCGGATCGTCGTTCATGCTGAACATGATGATCTTGGCGTCGGGATCGTCCTTGCGGATCCGCCGCATCAGCTCGAAGCCGGAAACATCGGGCAGGCTGATGTCGATCACGGTGACGTCGGGCCGCTTGCTGATATAGGCACGATGCCCGGATTTGGCGTCCGTCGCCTCGTCAATGCGGATCGAATGGTCGGATGCGAAAAGGGTGCGGCAACCTGACAGCACTACGGGGTGGTCGTCGACGATCAGGACCCTGGTCGCCAGCTTGGCGGTATCTTGCATGGCGCACTCTCTTGTTTTTCGACTCATAAACCGGCGGGAACAAATGGAAAGAGAAAATCCCGCCAATGCGCGTTAGAATTGACCTAATGTGGCGACGGCTCCCCTTCAGAACCCAATTGTTTCTCCCGCTCGGCCTGAGCTTTCTCGCCGCGCTGGCGATGGGCGGCGTGCTGCTCCAGACATTCGCCACAAGCCAGCTGGCGGACGAGAACGAGCCGGGCCGGCGCTCGACCCGAACTATCGCCGTAGCGCTCAACGACGCCCTCGGCGCATCGGACAATCCGCGGAAAACGCTCGACGCGTTTGTCCGTTCTCTGGGCACCTCCTCGGATATCCAATTCCATCCTGTGGGTGCGGGTCCTTCGCCTTCCGTCAGGGACGGTCTGCGGAATGTACATGGCGTGCCGCAATGGTTCATCGACTTGATCGCCATCCCGGACCTGGACGCAGCATTTCCCGTCATCATCGATGGCAGGCATGTCGGCGACATCGTGTTCATGCCCGACCTGTCGGCCGATCTATTCGAGAAATGGATTGGTCTGGTTGCGCTGGCCGGCTTCATCGCTGCGCTCACGACACTCACCGGCGTTACTGCTTTTGCATTTTCCGGATCGGTTCTGCGCCCCTTACAAAATCTTGGTGCAGGCCTTACCCGAATCCGTCGTGGCGATTACGCGACGCCGATCCCGGTGAAGGGGCCGCCGGAAATCCGGCAGAGCTGCGAGGAAGCCAATGCGCTGGCGACGACGCTGGCGCGGTTGAGTCAGGACAATCGCGACCTGCTGCACCGCCTGGTGTCGCTTCAGGACGACGAGCGGCGTGATCTCGCCCGCGAATTGCATGACGAGCTCGGCCCACTGCTGTTCAGCATCCGCGCCGGCACGATCGCGCTGAGCGAGGCCTCGCCGGCGGGAAATCTCGGCAACTCTGTGCTGGAGGTGATGCGGTCGGTCGAAGCGCTCCAGCAGACCAACCGCCGCATCCTCGACCGGCTGCGGCCGCTCTATATCGAGGAATTGGGACTCGAAACCAGCATCCAGACGCTGCTCCAGAACTTTCGCAGGCAGGCGCCGCATATCGGCCTGACGGCCACCGTCGATCCTGATCTAAACCGGATCGACCGGCCGCTGGCCCAGACCGTCTATCGCGTGATCCAGGAGGCGCTGACCAACGTGCTGCGCCATGCCGGGGCGAGCACTGCCGATGTGCAGGTGGCCATTTCCGGCGAAATGCTCGCCATCGAGATATCCGACGACGGTGGGGGCTTTCCCGAGGGCAACGTCTTCGGCCGCGGCCTGACCGGCATGCACGAGCGCGTGCGTGCGCTCAGCGGATCGCTGTCATTGCTGCGCGCGGACGAACGGACCTATGTGCGCTGCCGTTTGCCGGTGCAGGCGGCGAGAGACGAACCGCCGCGTAGCTAACACACGCAGCCGTCGTGCGCGTTCTGTCTCGCCGGCTCGCAAACCGTGCTGTGGATCTTGCCTTCCGCGCTGAAGCGAAACGAGGCGTGAATGCGCAGCGAGCCCGCGACGGAATATTCGAGATCGATACCGTCAGCCGCCGGATTGATCTCCTCCAGACCGAAGCCGGCCGAGGAGAACGCGCTGAGCCGCGGTCTCCAATAGGTTTCGAGCTCGCGACGTCCGCAATAGGAAAAGTGCGTGCCGTTGCAGGTGCATTTGACTTCGGCGTCGTCGGCATAGAGGTCGAGCAGCGTTGCGAGGTCGCCCTTGCGACAGGCATCCAGCCAATCGACGACAATTCCCATCTGATCGAAATCGCTCAACGCCAACATCCTGTCTGCCGCGAAAATTCACGTGCGGCTTAGGATCACCCTCGTGAACATGCGCTGAATAATAAACCCCGGGCGATACCGGGTTCCCTCCGGGAACCTACGGACAATTCAACCCGGTCTTCGTCCCCTCACCCAGACGCCGAATGCAATCAGCACCGCGCCCGCGAGCGCGAACCAGGTGATGGCGTATTGCAGATGATCGTCCTTCAGATGCACGTCGAGCGGTCCAGGACGCGGAATGCCATTCTCGGGCACTGGCCGCTCCAGATCGATGTAGAACGGCGCGACCGTGCCCCAGCCGAGCGCCCGGGACATGGCGAGATGATCGCGAGTGAACCACAGCCGTTTGTCATGCTCAGCGTCAGGCATCAGCACGCTGGCTGCCTCGGGGAAGCGGACGTAGCCGGTCAACATCGCCGGCTTGTTGGTAACGAGCCGCGCGACCGCCCGATCCTGCAGGGCGCGGTCCTGTTGGGTGTTCGGCACGAAGCCCGCGTTGACCGCGACCATATCGCCGCCGGGCAGCCGTGCGGGAAGGAAAGCCCAGGTGCCGGGACCGGAAATGTCGGAGCGGATGGCGGAGCCGGAACTGTAGACCATGGCATCCAGACGGGACTCGTAGGTCGCCGCAAAAGTGACCCGGCGGAACTCGTCCCGCTCCGGCGTCAGCGAGCTCCATTGCGACGGCGGCGGCAACGCAACAGGTGCCGCCGCGAGGCGCTCGGTCAATGCTGCGATCAACTGATGTTTCGCGACGCGCCGCTGCAATTGCCAGAGGCCGAGCGCGACGCACACGGCGGCGAGGAAAAGCGTGAACAGCGCGAAGCCGGCCACGCGAGGCTTGCGTGCGGTCTCGTTCATTTCGCGCGGTCGACCAGCCGGCCCGGTGCCGCCTTGTGGTGGAATTGCAGCGCGATCAGCAGCGACTTCATCGCGCGCAGCGGCAACAGCGTGGTGGCGAGGATCAACGGCAGCCACAGCACCGCGTGCAGCCAGTACGGCGGCTGGTATTTGACCTCGACGACGAGCGCGCAGCCGACCACGATCGCGCCGGCCAGCATGATGATGAAGATCGCAGGGCCATCGCCAGTGTCGATAAAGGCATAGTCGAGGCCGCAGCGGTCGCAGGACGGCGCGAGCGTCAGGAAGCCCGCATAGAGCTTGCCCTGGCCGCAGCCCGGGCATTTGCAGGCAAGCCCGCGCATCGCGCTCTGCAGGACGGTGGTTTCGGGCTCGGACTTGCCGGCGGTGTCGTTCATGTCGCGGACCCTATCACAGTTTCCGCCAGAACTTCCGGCGGCCGAAAAGCGAAAGGGCGGCCCTGCGGCCGCCCTTTCTGATCAATCAGTCGCGGCTCAGTGCGCGCCGTGCGCCATGGACTCGGCGCCGTGTCCCCACACATAGATGCAGAGGAACAGGAACAGCCACACCACGTCAACGAAGTGCCAGTACCAGGCAGCAAACTCGAAACCGAGATGCTGCGTCGGCGTGAAGTGGCCGGCGTAAGCGCGGAACAGGCAGACCAGCAGGAAGATGGTGCCGACCAGCACATGGAAGCCGTGGAAGCCGGTCGCCATGAAGAAGGTCGCGCCATAGACGTTGCCGGCGAAGGAGAACGCCGCGTGGCTGTACTCATAGGCCTGCACGCAGGTGAAGAGCGCACCGAGCACGACGGTGAGGATGAGGCCGTATTTCAGGCCCTGGCGATCGTTCTCGAGCAGCGCGTGGTGTGCCCAGGTCACCGTGGTGCCTGACGTCAGCAGGATCAGCGTGTTGAGCAGCGGCAGATGCCAGGGGTCGAAGGTCTCGATGCCGTGCGGCGGCCAGGTGCCAGGGACTGCGCAGGCGCCGGCCGCAGTGCCGAGTCCGCAACCGAACACCGCGTCGCGGGTGGCGTGGACGGCGTCGGCGGGGAACAGCGCCGCGTTGAAATAGGCCCAGAACCAGGCCACGAAGAACATCACCTCGGAGGCGATGAACAGGATCATGCCGTAGCGGTGATGGATCTGCACGACACGGGTGTGGTCGCCCTTGTACTGGGCTTCCTTGATCACGTCGCCCCACCAGCTCGCCATCGTGTAGAGCACGCCGACGGTGCCGACACCGAAGATGATCGGCGCGGCCGAGAACATGTGGTGCATCCAGGTGATCGCACCGACCGCCATGATGAAGGCCGAGATGGAGCCGACGACGGGCCACGGAGAGGGATCGACCAAATGGTAGTCGTGATGCTTGCCTTGCGCCGTAGCCATTTCCGTCTCTCTCCTCAATCCCGTGCCTATCAGGCACTTATCCCCTTGTGTCCAACCCCCCGCGGCTTGAAGCCCGGCGATCAGAGATTTCCCTTGCGCTTGTCGTCGTCGCCCGATGCCAGCGGCTTCACCACCGGATCCTTCACCGGATAGAACGTGTAGGACAGCGTGATCGTGTTCAGCCCGTCGTTCTCGTGGTCGTCGGCGATCGACGGATCGACATAGAACACGACCGGCATCTCCCGCTTCTCGCCGGGCGCCATGGCCTGCTCGGTGAAGCAGAAGCAGTTGATCTTCTGGAAGTAGGAGCCGACCGTCAGCGGCGCGACATTGTAGGCGGCCTGGCCAGCGGTGGTCCGCGCGGCCTGGTTGGTCACGGTGTAAAAGACGGTCACGACCTGGCCGATATTGACCTCGATCTCGTTCTGCTCCGGCTCGAACTTCCAGGGCAGGCCGGGCGCGACATTGGAATCGAAGCGCACCGCGATTTTTCGCGCGATCGGGCCGCTTGCGGGCGCGGAGGTCGCGACCTGGGTCGTGCCGTTGAAGCCGGTGGCGCGGCAGAACCAGTTGTAGAAGGGCACCGCCGCGTAGGAAGCGCCGACCATCAGCGCGACCACGCCGCCGCAAATCGAGGCGACCAGCACGTCACGACCGAAGCCTCTGGAACGCCCCTTGGTGGCGATCCGGCTCTGATCCCGCGATATGGTCGGCTCGTGATCCATGTTTCCTACATCGGCCGGACGAGCACTGCCGGTCCCTTGACCATGGTAACGGCGAAGAACAGCACCACGAGGACGCCGAGCGCCAAAGCAATGGCAATGGAGCGCTGGCGACGGCTCTTCTTCTGCGCCTCGGTGAGGACGATTCCATCTATCTCGGGTTTGTCGGCCATTTCAGCGATCATGCGCCCCCAACCATCGGAGCAAGCGCCCGGAACACGACCTCGGCCAGCAGGGTCGCGAACAGCGCGAACAGATACAGGATCGAGAAGGCAAACAGTTTTCGCGTCGCGCGCAGCGACTGGCTGCGCTCGCGGCGGATGTAGACGTTGATCGCGAGCACCAGCATGCCAGCACCGAGGATCAGCGAGACGATGCCGTAGACGGCGTCGAAATAGCCGAGCGCCCAGGGCGCGGCGGCGACCGCGATCAGCACGATGGTGTAGAGCAGGATCTGGAGACGCGTCGCATCAGGACCCGCGACATTGGGCAGCATCGGAATGCCGGCGCGCGCATAGTCGTCGGAGCGGAACAGCGCCAGCGCCCAGAAGTGCGGCGGGGTCCAGAAGAAGATGATGGCGAACAGCAGCAGCGGCTCGACGTCGACGGTGCCTGTGACCGCGGCCCAGGCCACCACAGGTGGCAGCGCGCCGGCCGCGCCGCCGATCACGATGTTCTGCGCGGTCCAGCGCTTCAGGCCCATCGTGTAGATCACGACGTAGAAGAAGATGGTGAAGGCAAGCAGCGCGCCCGCGATCCAGTTGACGAGGATGCCGAGCGTCATCACCGAGAAGAAGGCGAGCGTCATGCCGAACGTCATCGCCTCGGGCTTCGTGATGCGGCCGCGCGGGATCGGCCGGTTCGCCGTGCGCGACATCTTGGCGTCGATGTCGCCTTCCAGCGCCATGTTGAGCGCGCCGGAGGCGCCGGCACCGACCGCGATGCAGAGCAGCGAGGTGATCGCCAGCACCCAGTGGAAATGTCCGGGCGCCATCGCCATGCCGACCAGCGCAGTGAAGATCACCAGCGACATCACCCGCGGCTTCAGCAGCGCGAGATAATCGCCAACCTCCGCTTCGGAGATGCGGGGATTGATGTCGATGGCGTTGTGGTCGAGGACGGACACTGACTTTAACTCGCTTCGTTATGGAGCCGCGGCGCCCGTGACGGGCGCCGCGAGAGATCGATTACTGCACGCGGGGCAGCACTTCGAACTGATGGAAGGGCGGCGGCGAGGACAGCGTCCACTCCAGCGTGGTCGCACCTGCACCCCACGGATTGTCGGCAGCCGGCACCTTTTTCGCGAAGGCGTCGATCACGCAATAGAGGAAGATCAGCACGCCGAAGCCGGAGATGTAGGAGCCGACCGACGAGACCAGGTTCCAGCCCGCGAACGCGTCGGGATAGTCGACATAGCGGCGCGGCATGCCGGACAGGCCGAGGAAGTGCTGCGGGAAGAACACCAGATTGACGCCGATGAAGGTGACCCAGAAGTGCGCCTTGGCCAGCGTCTCGTTGTACATGTAGCCCGACATCTTCGGGAACCAGTAGTACCAGCCGGCAAAGATCCCGAACACCGCGCCGAGCGACAGCACGTAGTGGAAGTGCGCGACGACGTAGTAGGTCTCCTGCAGCACGCGGTCGACGCCGGCATTCGCCAGCACGACGCCCGTGACGCCGCCGACGGTGAACAGGAAGATGAAGCCCACCGCCCAGATCATCGGCGCGCGGAACTCGATCGAGCCGCCCCACATCGTGGCGATCCACGAGAAGATCTTCACGCCGGTCGGTACCGCAATCACCATCGTCGCGGCGACGAAGTAGGCCTGCGTCGCCGAGGACATGCCGACCGTGTACATGTGGTGCGCCCACACCACGAAGCCGATGCCGCCGATCGCGACCATGGCGTAGGCCATGCCGAGATAGCCGAACACGGGCTTGCGCGAGAAGGTCGAGACGATCTGGCTGACCATGCCGAAAGCCGGCAGGATCAGGATGTACACTTCGGGGTGGCCGAAGAACCAGAACAGATGCTGGAACAGCACGGGGTCGCCGCCACCGTCGGGCGCGAAGAACGTCGTGCCGAAATTGCGGTCGGTGAGCAGCATGGTGATCGCACCGGCGAGTACTGGCAGCGACAGCAGCAGCAGGAACACCGTCACCAGGATCGACCACACGAACAGCGGCATCTTGTGCAGGGTCATGCCCGGCGCGCGCATGTTGAAGATGGTGGTGATGAAGTTGATGGCGCCGAGGATCGACGAGGCACCCGCCAGATGCAGCGACAGGATCGCGAAGTCGACGGCCGGGCCCGGATGCCCCGAGCTCGACAGCGGCACATACATGGTCCAGCCGGCGCCGACACCGTTGGCACCCGGCTCACCCTCGACGAAGGTCGACATCAGCAGCAGCGCGAAGGAGGCCGGCAGCAGCCAGAACGAGATGTTGTTCATGCGCGGGAACGCCATGTCGGGCGCGCCGATCATCAGCGGCACGAACCAGTTGCCGAAGCCGCCGATCATCGCGGGCATGACCATGAAGAAGATCATGATCAGGCCGTGAGAGGTCACGAACACATTGTAGGTGTGCGTCTCGTGGAAGATCTGCACGCCCGGATACATCAGCTCGGCACGGATCGCGATCGACATCGCGGCACCGATGACGCCGGCGATGACCGCGAAGATCAGGTACATCGTGCCGATGTCCTTGTGGTTGGTCGAATAGACGTAGCGGCGCCATCCGGTCGGATGGGCGTGCTCGTCATGTCCGTGGTCTTGCGCGTGATCGCCGTGTGCCGCTGCGCTCGTTGCCATTTTCAAATCCTGCCTTGCGTCCCATGCGGACCTTATGCGGTCCCGCCCTTTATATCGCTTTCAGTCCCCTCGAGCCGTCGCCCGGCGCTTACTGCGTCGGCCCTGCCGCGGAGGCGTAGCTGCTGGTGCCGCCGCTCGCATATTTCTTCTTCGCCGTCTCGACCCAGGAGGCGAACTCCTTGTCCTCCACGACGCGAATCGCGATCGGCATGAAGGCGTGATCCTTGCCGCAGAGCTCCGAGCACTGGCCGTAGAACATGCCGACCTTGGTGGCCTTGAACCAGGTCTCGTTCAGCCGCCCCGGAATGGCGTCGATCTTGACGCCGAAAGCCGGCAGCGCGAAGGCGTGGATGACGTCTGCGCCGGTCACCTGGACACGAACCACCTTGTTCACCGGCACGACCATCTCGTTGTCGACGCCGAGCAGGCGGGGCTGCTTGTCCTGGGCCATCAGCGAGTCGAACTCGAACTTGCCGTTGTCAGGGTAGGCATAGGACCAGTACCACTGCTTGCCGGTCGCCTTGATGGTGATATCCGCCTTCGGCACGTCAAGCTCAAGGAACAGCAGGCGAAACGACGGCACCGAGATACCGACCAGGATCAGGACCGGAACCAGCGTCCAGGCCACCTCGATCAGCGTGTTGTGGGTGGTCCGCGACGGCACCGGATTGGCCTTCGCGTTGAACTTCATGACCACGATCACCAGCAGCGCCAGAACGAACAGCGTGATCAGCGTGATCAGCACGAACAGGAAGTTGTGGAACCAGACGATGTTATCCATCACCGGAGAGGCGGATTGCTGAAGCGTCCACTCCCACGGTGCCGGTTGCCCGAGCTCGGCGGCGAATGCCGCACCGCCCGTCGCCAGCGTCAGACCCGCCACGGCCAATCCCAGCAAGTGTCGGCCGACCTGGCCCATCGACATCCTCATGCCGTTCGCGCTCCCCTAACGAAATCACCCCGAGTGCATCCCCCTATTTCCGGGAAACGCTTATTCGATCCGCCCGTCTGACAAACCGCCGCGCAAGAATACCTCTAAGAGGAATTGGGGCCAGATCGTGAGAACGCCGAAATCAAGCCTCTCAAACCATAATTCTTGATCTATCGCAATGCAGTCTTGAGCCGGGTCTGTCAGCCATCACCCGCAAGATATTTCCTAGTAAGATCAGACAAAAATACCGTTTCCCGGGATGCCGCCGCTTGACAGCGGAAATGCCCGTTGTAGGCACTGGCAGACAGCCGCGCAGGAACCTGATTCGTGCGGGCGATGGCAGTGTGGGCGGCGCGGAATTTGCTTGCGAATCGCCTTCAAGACGCCGTCATTCCCGTATGAGTCCACCCGCGCAAGCGACCTAGGCGAGCAGAGGGACCGACCCCGATGGGGCTTTCGAGATGCATGGCAAGGCCGGATAGCAGCCTCAACGCGCTGATCGGCCTCCTGGCCGCCGCCCTCCTCCTCGTCCTGTTCGTGTTCTTGCCGGGCCTCGCCCATGCGCAGGGCGCGGTGCGCTCCGTCCACGGCGACTGGCAGATCCGCTGCGACACCCCGCCGGGCGCCCAGACCGAGCAATGCGCCCTGATCCAGAGCGTGGTGGCCGAAGACCGCTCCAATGCCGGCCTCACCGTGATCGTGCTCAAGACAGCCGACCAGAAGAGCCGCCTGATGCGCGTGGTCGCCCCGCTCGGCGTCCTCTTGCCTTCCGGCCTCGGCCTCAAGCTCGACAACCAGGATGTCGGCCGCGCCGGCTTCGTCCGCTGCCTGCCCAATGGCTGCGTCGCCGAGGTCGTCATGGACGACAAGCTGCTGGGCCAGCTCCGCAGCGCCAAGACCGCGACTTTCATCATCTTCGAGACGCCCGAGGAAGGCATCGGCTTCCCGCTCAGCCTGAACGGGCTGGGTGAGGGGTATGACAAGTTGCCGTAGAGCGGCGGGTTGGGCCTCAGAACAGCACGGACATCATCACGACATCGTGGAGACCGCCGTCAACCTGGACGGCAGCGCGCTGACATCCCTCGACTTCAAACCCAACCTTCTTGTACAGTACGATCGCGTTGACGTTGTCGCGCCGGACCGTCAGCTCGACGCGACGGAATCCAAACGCCTTCGCCGCATCGAGAGCCCTCAGCATCAGCCTCTCGCCAAGCCCCTGCCGCCGGAACGCCGGCAGCAAGGCGATCCCGAGCACGCCGCCATGTGCATGCACCGGCCGCGCCTTACGAACCACGTCACACCAGCCAACCACCTCCCCCGCCGAAAGCGCTACAAACTGCGGATAGCCGTTCGCGATGTTGTCCAGAACAAAGGCCCGCGTGGATACGATCGGAGGCGCCTCGAGGAAGGCCAAATAGCGCCGTTCCCGCGCAACCGTATCGAGCGCACGGTGGAAGCTTTCGATATGCGCTTCGGATATCGCAATGATTTCAATCATGTCGTTTCCGTAATGTGACGGCCCGCCCTCTCGCCGAACGGCCGGGAAGCCATTATCTTGCCAGACATCTCTCCGACAATGGGTGATCGATGACCAACCCTGCCACAACCTCCCTGCTCGACCGCGCCAATCTCGACCGCGACCAGGTTCGCAACGAGCTCGCGCGCGGGCTTGCCGGCGCCGACGACGGCGAATTGTTCCTGGAATACAGCCAGACCGAAGCGCTGATGTTCGACAATGGGCGGCTGAAGCAGGCGACCTACGACACCTCGCAGGGTTTTGGCTTACGCGCGGTCAAGGATGATGCCGTGGGCTACGCCCACTCCTCCGACGTGTCGCTGCCGGCGCTGATTCGCGCCGCTGACGCGGTCGCGGCGGTGCGCGGCGGCTATTCCGGCAGTTTTGCCGCGCCGCCCCCTCACACCAATGTACGGCTCTATGCCGACGACAATCCGCTCGATGCGCCGGGCTTCGAGACGAAAGTCAAACTGCTCGCCGAGATCGACGCCTATCTGCGCGACAAGGATCCGCGGGTGCGGCAGGTCAGCGTCAGCCTGGGCGCGACCTGGCAGGTCGTCGAGATCCTGCGTCCCGACGGCGAGAGCTATCGCGACATCCGCCCGCTGGTGCGCGTCAACGTCTCCGTCGTCGCCGGCCAGGGCGACCGTCAGGAGAGCGGCAGCAAGGGTTATGGCGGTCGCGCCGGCTATGCCGAATTCATCGAGAGCAAGAACTGGCGCGACGCCGCCGACGGTGCGCTGCGCGAGGCGCTGGTCAATCTCGAATCAATTCCGGCCCCCGCCGGCGAGATGGACGTCGTGCTTGGTGCCGGCTGGCCCGGCGTGATGCTGCATGAAGCCGTCGGCCACGGCCTCGAGGGCGACTTCAATCGCAAGAAGACGTCTGCGTTTGCCGGCCTGATGGGCCAGCAGGTCGCGGCCAAGGGCGTCACCGTCGTTGACGACGGCACCATCGCCTCGCGCCGCGGCTCGCTGTCGATCGACGACGAGGGCACGCCGACCAACCGCACCGTGCTGATCGAGGACGGCATCCTGGTCGGCTACATGCAGGACCGCCAGAACGCGCGGCTGATGAACATGAAGCCGACCGGCAATGGCCGCCGCCAGGGCTACGCCCATGTGCCGATGCCGCGCATGACCAACACCTACATGCTCGCGGGCGACCGCGATCCGGCCGAGATCCTCGCCTCGGTGAAGAACGGCGTGTTCGCCGCGAATTTCGGCGGTGGTCAGGTCGACATCACCTCGGGCAAGTACGTGTTCCAGTGCACCGAGGCCTACAAGATCGAGAACGGCAAGATCGGCGCGCCGCTGAAGGGCGCCATGCTGATCGGCAACGGGCCGACCGATTTGCATCGCATCCGCATGATCGGCAACGACCTCGCGCTCGATACCGGCATCGGCACCTGCGGCAAGAACGGCCAGGGCGTGCCTGTCGGTGTCGGCCAGCCCTCTCTTCTGATGGAGCGTATTACGGTGGGTGGAACGGGCGCATGAGCGTTGAGAAGGTAACTGTCGCTCCCAAGCGGAAGAGCAGCGGCTGGGCCGGCCAGCTGATGCAGCTCGCCGGCATCGTCGCCGCCGTGTTCATCGCCAAGGGCGCACTCGCCGAGCCGTTCTACGTGCCGTCAGGCTCGATGGAGCCGACGCTGCTGATCGGTGACGCGCTGCTCGCCTCGAAATTCCCCTATGGCTACGGCACCTCGTCGCTGCCGATCCAGATCAACCTGCCCGAGACCGGTCGCGTCTTCGCCGAGACGCCGAAGCAGGGTGACGTCGTGGTGTTCCGCTGGCCGGGCGATCGCTCGCAGGCCTGGGTCAAGCGCGTGGTGGGACTTCCCGGTGACCGCATCCAGATGCGTCAGGGCCAGCTCTTCATCAACGACCGTCCCGCCGAGTTGAAGCCGGATGGCGTTGGCGCTGCCGAGGACGACAATGGCGGCAGCGAGCCCGCCTACCGCTATATCGAGACCCTGCCGAACGGCGTGTCGCATCTGATCTTCAAGATGCGCGACAACGGCCCGCTCGACAACACGCCCGAAGTGAAAGTGCCACCCGGCCATCTCTTCGTGCTCGGCGATAACCGCGACAATTCCGCCGACAGCCGCGTGCCGCTGCGCTCCGGCGGCGTCGGCCTGTTGCCGATCGACAATCTGGTCGGCCGTGCGGATGCCGTGCTCGGCTCCTGGGATCTCGGTATGCGCGGCCAGCCGGTGTGGACCTGGCTGTCCGGTTTCAGGCTCGCGCGGTTCTTCACCGCCGTGCACTGAGCTGATCCCAATGACCTTCGACGACGTCAGAAAATTTGCGTTGACGTGGCCGGAGGTCGAGGACGGCACCTCCTACGGGACGCCCGCTCTGAAGGTGCGCGAGAAGATGCTGGCGCGCCTGAAAGAGGATGGCGACAGCCTGGTGATGCCTGATGTCCCGATCGACGAGCGCGCGATGCTGGTCGAGAGCCAACCAAAAATCTTCTACTTCACTGACCACTACGCCGATTATCCGATCGTGCTGATCCGCCTGTCCAAGGCGAAGCGCGCGGTCGTGGAGCCGTTTCTGCGGCGGCGCTGGCGCACGCTCGCATCGAAGGCGGCGCGCGCAGATTATGATGCAGGCATGCGCGCGTGACAGACGCCATGGATGAGGCTCGCTTCCTCACGCTGGCGCTGAAGAATCCGGTCAACGTCGCGATCCTCGATGAGCTCCATCGCCTGGCCGTGCCGGATGCCTGGCTCGTCTCGGGATGCCTCGTGCAAACGGTGTGGAACGTGATGACCGGCCGCGCCGTCGATCATGGCATCGCCGATTACGACGTCTTCTACTTCGATCCTGATACGTCCTGGGACGCGGAGGACGCCGTGATCCGCCGGCTCTCGGTGCAACTTGCGCATCTCGCGGTGAAGATCGAGGCGCGTAACCAGGCGCGCGTGCATCTGTGGTACCCCGCCAAGCACGGCCTGCCCTATCCGCCGCTCAGCCGCGCGACGGACGGCATCGACCGCTTCCTGACACAGAATACGCAAGTTGGCGTGAGGCGCAGCGGCGAGGGTTACGAAGTCTACGCACCGCATGGGTTCGACGATATTGCAGGGCTGATCGCGCGGCCCAATCCGGGGGCGAATTTCTCCGCAGCGAATTACGCAGCGAAAGCGGCACGATGGAAGACGCTGTGGCCGGAGATCACGGTGATTGCAGCGGAGTGAGATGCCGTAGGGTGGGCAAAGCGTAGCGTGCCCACCACAACGAAACGCAGTTGAGGATCGATGGTGGGCACGGCGCTCCGCGCCTCTGCCCACCCTACGGCACCTTTTCTATCTCACCACGCCAGACGTGAATCCCGCCTTCCGCCGCGGCGGCTTGATGTCCTTTTTCAGGAAGCAGCGCGCTTCGCGGCCGGTGTAACCGGGCCGGGCATAGGTGAAGGCGCGGCACTTGTTGTCGGCGGTGCAGGCGGCCTTGCAGGCCTCCTCGCCCTCGCCGTCCTTGAGCTCGAAATTGCGCAGGTCCCCGCCGGGGCGGTCGATCGACGTCTCGACGCCCTCGACCCGGGGCTCGATCACGCCGGCACCGCGGACACCTGAGATGCAGCAATTGCCCGGCACGCGCTGGGGCACCGTGTTCTTGAGCCAGCACACCGCCGAGCCGCCTTCGATGTCGGGATAGCTGAAGCTCCAGGAGCGGCATTTGCGGTCGCGCTCGCAGAGCAGCGCGCAATCCTCGGGATCACCTGACGTGATCGGCTGGCTGAAATAGTCGCCGCCGGGCCGGTCGAACGCCGTCTGGGCGCGCGCAGGCCAGCTCGCAAGCACGAGCGAAAACAACGCGGCGCAGGCCACGACGCTTGCCAAGCCCTTTGCCATGACGGCCCCGGACAGGCGGCCCTTCCCCATCGGAACAGCTTTCGAGTTATTGACGACGCTCAGGTTTTTTCAGCCGGTCATTTGATCGCCGCAAACCTGTATGGGCGATGAACGGCTTAAGTCCTGGTCGTTGGCCTATCGGCCTAGAGCGTTTTCGAGCGGAGGTGGGCACCGGTTCGCGTCAAGAAAACGCGTCAAAATGAGAATCTAGAGCCCTGTTCCGATTTATCGGAACGGACATGGCTCTAGAACGCGTATTCCGCGTAGGCCGGTTCCACGGAGCCATTCCAGGGGCCGTTGAACTTCTCAAGCATGTCCTCGGCCGGCGTCCGGCCGGAATCGATGATGCGGTCGAGCGGCTCCAGATATCGCGTCTCATCGCGGCCGAGCTGGTCGATCCGGCCGCGCCGGCGCAGGCCGGCATGTGCCAGAACGAGGCTTTCCTTGGCGATCTCGAACAGATAGCGGTCCTTGATCCGCGACTTGAAGCCGAAGCGCGGCACGTCGTCGCGCAGGGCCTGACGCTCATGTGCGCTCCAGTGCTTCACCAGGTCCCAGGCCGCGTCGAGCGACACGTCGTCGTAGAGCAGCCCGGCCCAGAACGCCGACAGCGCGGGCAGACGGCCCCACGGGCCACCGTCGGAGCCGCGCATCTCGAGATAGCGCTTCAGCCGCACCTCGGGGAAGATCGTCGAGAGATGATTGGCCCAATCCGACAGCGTCGGACGCTCACCGGGAAGATTGTTGTTGCGACCGTCGAAGAAGGCGCGGAACGAGGAGCCCGACACGTCGATGTAGTCCTCGTCGCGCTTGACGAAATACATCGGCACGTCGAGCGCGTAATCGACATAGCGTTCAAAGCCCATGCCGTCCTCGAACGCCCACGGCATCATGCCGGCGCGTGCGTTGTCGGTGTCGCGCCAGATCTCGGAGCGGAACGACAGGAAGCCGTTCGGCTTGCCTTCGGTGAAAGGCGAATTGGCAAACAGCGCGGTTGCGACCGGCTGCAGCGCGAGCGAGACGCGCAGCTTCTTGACCATGTCGGCTTCGGAGGAGAAGTCGAGATTGGTCTGCACCGTGCAGGTCCGGTACATCATGTCGAGGCCGTACTGACCGACCTTCGGCATGTAATTGGTCATGATCTTGTAGCGGCCCTTGGGCATCACCGGGATGTCGGCCCGTGACCAGGACGGCGTCATGCCGAGGCCAAGGAAGCCGATGCCGAGCGGGGTCGCGATCTCGCGGACCTGCGCCAGATGCGCCATCAGCTCGCTCTGGGTCTGGTGCACGTTCTCGACCGGCGCGCCGGAGAGTTCGAACTGTCCGCCGGGCTCGAGCGAGATCGCGCCGCCGCCGGTGACGTCGTAGAGGCCGATGATGTTGCCCTTCTCCATGATCGGCTCCCAGCCGAGCAGGAGCTTCATGCCTTCGAGCAGCGCACCGATGCCGCGCGCACCTTCGTAGGGCACCGGGCGGTGGCCTTCGAGCGTGAACGGCGTCTTCTCGTGCTCGGTGCCCATACGGAATTCGGACGGGTCCTTGCAGCCGGCCTCGAACCACGCGACGAGCTCGTCGCGCGATTGCAGCGGCGTCATATCGATCTGGTCTCGCGCCATATCAAACTCTAATCAAAAGGGCGCTTCGACGGAACGCGCGCGGGTGACGGGGATGGTCCGCGAACCCACCGGGCGCACGGACGAGCTGGTGTGCCGCGCGATCATCGCGACGGCGTGGTTTCGTTGGAGTGGACGACGGGCGGCAGCTTCATCTCGCCGCACGAACAGCCGAGGCGGTCGAGCAGACCGCTGAGCTTGACGGCATCCGCATCGGACAGTTTCGAGCCGACATATTTCTCGATCGCGGCCGAATAGGCGCCCCACATTCGCTTCTGCAATTCACGGCCGGCCTCCGTGATCTCCACGAACTGGCCGCGCTTGTCGATCTTGCATTCGCGGCGCGAGGCGAGGCCTTCGTCGACCAGACGGTCGATCAGGCGCGACGTGGAATATTGCGGGATCAGCATCTGCCGCTCGAGTTCCACCGGCCGCAGCTCGCCCGAGGGCGCGCGCGACAATTCGAGCAGGGCGTCGTACCATGCCAGTGGCGGGAAGCCGGCCTTCTTCAGATCCTGCTCGACACAGTCGAGCACACGGCTCTGCACCCGCATCAGGCGGATCCAGGCCGAAGTAGCCTCGGTCGATGGTTTGCGTTTCATGGTCCCACTCAAGCTCGTCGCCCGTCTCTTACTCCACTCGATGCACCTGCATCAATCTTGACTCTTTCATGCAGGTGCATGTAGGCGTTCTTTCGCCCCAGCCAAGCAACAAGAGGAGGAAATTCCATGAAACTCTATTACACGCCCGGCGCCTGCTCCCTGTCCCCCCACATCGCGCTCCTGGAAGCCGGCCTGCCCTATGAGCTGGTCAAGGTCGATCTCCGGGCCAAGAAGCTCGAAAATGGTGAGGATTATCTGAAGCTGAACCCCAAGGGCCAGGTGCCTGCGCTGGGCCTCGACAGCGGTGAGATCGTGACCGAAGGCCCGGTCATTGTCCAGATGATCGCCGACCGGGCTTCAGCCAAGGCGCTGGCGCCCGCGCACGGCAGCTCCGAGCGCTACAAGCTGCTCGAATGGCTGAACTTCCTGACCTCGGAGGTCCACAAGAGCTTCGGTCCGATGTTTGCGCCGGCGCTGAACGACGAGGCCAAGGCGTTCTTCAAGGATCGTGTCATGGGCAAGCTGAAATACATCGACAGCCAGCTCGCCGGCCGCGACTACCTGATGGGCCAGCAGTTCACGGTGGCCGACGGCTACCTCTTCACGATGCTGACCTGGGGCGACCGGATGAAGTTCGACCTGTCGGCGATGCCGAACCTGACCGCCTACAAGGCCCGCGTCGCGGCGCGGCCGCAGGTGCAGGAGGCGCTGAAGAAGGAAGGTCTCGCGCAGGCGAAATAACCGCGCAGGACCCCAAGAGCGAAGGGTCTAATCGACGATCCGGTCCTTTTTCATGGTGATCCATTCGATCGGTGCCGGCGTCGAAGTCCCAGGACACCTCCTCGAGACAGCCGCCCCATGAACATCATCGTCCTGATGATGGCGGCCAGCACCGCTTGCGATGCTTGGCCTGTCGACGCCGGATCTGCCGCAGCGCAATTGCATCTTCATGATCCACCCGCAGATCACCTCGGCCGTGTTCACGAGCAAGGAAGGAAAGATCGTCTTTCCGGATCGGCCGACCGAATATCCGTGCGGCTATGCCAGGAAGACGGGCGGAACGGACATCGCCTTTACCAACCAGAATGGCTGGCGCTTCGAGGTACGCATTGGGTGCGGCGACGAGGGCAGCTGGAAAGCCAATCTTGCCGATGATGCGGTCTCGGGCCGGGCGTTCTCGCCGTTCGGCGGGACGGAAGGGGGCGAGCCCATTTACCTTAACGGAGTGGGCTTGAACCCATCCCGCGCGCTCATCGTAACTATTAATTAGAACTTATGAACCTCTGTTCGTACTATGTAAGCACTTCTGTCTTGTTCCCGCCCGCGAAGGGCGCGAAGCTTGAGTTGCAGACCAGACACGCTCGTATCGGGGTTGAAGTTGACCGTTGCCTTTATCCTGATTCTCGTCAGTGCGTTGGCAGGACTGGCTACCGGATTCACGTATCGGGTCTGGGCCTTGGTCCTGATCTCACCGCTCATCGCGCTGTTTGCCGCGATCATCCTTCACATCTACGAATTTGGCCTCGTCGGAGGCGTTACGATCATTACCGCCTGTCTCGTGGTTTCGGAGCTCGCCTACCTAGGTGCGACATATCTGATGCACAGGCGGGAGATTTCAGTTCAGGACGAGATCGACGGCGACCCAGGCGAGCAGAGCCAGCAACGCGTCCGCCGACAGCACAAGTAGGGCCAAAGCCGCCCAAAAGATCGGTCCCTTTCGCCGCAGACGCGCGCCATTTGGTTGCGGCGAGAGACGGGCAAATGCGGGTGCAGCTACATATTTCGTGGCCAGTTCGGGGGCGAGCGTGGTCTTCTGGAGTGCAAGCGCATTCATTGCAGAACTTTCCTCGTAATCTTCAACGTGTCGGCTTAAGGCGGCCGTAGAAGTGTCGGCTTAAGGCGGCCGTCGAACCCCGCCTGCCCGAATTTCGTAGCAAAACTAATGCCAGAGCCGAGCAAAAGAACGGCACCGCTTTGACGCGCCCATGGAATTTGCGCGATATTGCAGCGGGAACTATGGCACGGTACCTACGCGGATTTTGTGACGGGTTCCACAACCTGGGAACGTCATGACACAACCGTGATAGAAGGCGCCAAAACCTGAACGGCCGGATCGCTGACCCGGCCGCTCTGTTCCTGCATCATTCGGATTGCGTCAAGCGCAATCCGGGTCTTCACGTGTTGGAGCTGTCCCGAATGACGCTACGCTCAATCCGGGACACAAGGTCAATAGATCAGGCCGCCGCCTTCTTCGGCGCGAAGCGGCCGTAGAAGGTTTCGCCCTTCGCCGCCATCTCCTCGAGCAGCTTCGGCGGGGTGAAGCGCGAGCCGTATTTCGCCTCGAGCTTGTGGCAGAGCGCGACGAACTGCTTCGTGCCCATGAAGTCGATGTAGGAGAGCGTGCCGCCCGTGAACGGTGCGAAGCCGAAGCCGAGGATCGAGCCGACATCGGCCTCGCGCGGATCGGTGATGACGTGATCCTCCACCGTGCGCGCGGCTTCCACCGCCTGCACCACCAGGAAGCGTTGCTTCAGCTCCTCGATATCGAGCGTATCAGGGTCGAGCTGCTTCGGCTGGAGTGCCGAGAGGCCGGGCCACAGGCTCTTCGAGCCCTTGCCCTTCTCGGGATAGTCGTAGAAGCCTTTGCTGTTCTTGCGGCCGAGGCGGCCCTGCTTCTCGACCATCTCCACCATCAGCTTCTTCTGATCGGGATTGATGGCGTTGGGGCCGAGATCGGCCTCCGTCGCTTTCATGATCTTGAGACCGAGGTCGAGTGCGACTTCATCGGACAGCGAGAGCGGGCCAACCGGCATGCCGGCCATCTTGGCGCAGTTCTCGATCATCGCCGGCGGCACGCCTTCGAGGAACATCTCGTTGCCCTCGGCGACGTAGCGGCCGACGCAGCGGTTGGCGAAGAAGCCGCGAGAGTCATTGACGACGATCGGCGTCTTGCCGATCTGCCGGACGTAATCGAGCGCAGTCGCGAGCGCGACATCGCCGGTGTTCTTGCCCTTGATGATCTCGACCAGCATCATCTTCTCGACCGGCGAGAAGAAGTGGATGCCGACGAACTTGCCCTGGTCCTTGAAGCCTTCTGCCAGCGAGGTGATCGGCAGCGTCGAGGTGTTCGACGCGAAGATCACGTCCGGCTTCATATGCTCCTGCGCCTTGGCAAAGGTGTCGGCCTTGACCTTGCGGTCCTCGAACACGGCCTCGATGACGAGGTCGACATCCTTCAGCGCGGCATAGTCGGCGGTCGGCGTGATACGCGCGAGCAGCGCTTCGGCATCACCAGGTTTGGCGCGGCCCTTCTTGATCTGCTCCTCGATCACCTTCTGCGCATGCGCCTTGCCCTTGTCGGCGCTCTCCTGGTCGCGGTCGATCAGGACGACGTCGAGGCCAGCGCGGGCCGAGACGTAGCCGACGCTCGCGCCCATGAAGCCGGCGCCGATCACGGCGATCTTCTTCACCTTGGTTGCGGGCACATCCTTCGGACGGCGCGCGCCCTTGTTCAATTCCTGCATCGACAGGAACAGGCTGCGGATCATCGCGGCCGCTTCCTTCGAGCGCAGCACCGAAGTGAAGTAACGGGACTCCACGCGCAGCGCGGCGTCGATCGGCAATTGCAGGCCTTCATAGACGCAGCTCATGATCGCGCGCGCGGCCGGATAGTTGTCGTAGGTCTCGCGGCGATAGATCGCGTTGCCGGCCGGAAACATCATCATGCCGGCCTTGGAGAACACCGGACCGCCCGGGAGCTTGAAACCCTTCTCGTCCCAGGGCGCGACGGCCTTGCCGCCGCCCTTGATCCAGTCCTTCGCGGCCTTGATGAGATCGGCCGCGGGGACGATGGCGTGAATCAAATTCAGCGCCTTGGCCTTCTCCACCGCAACCGGATCGCCCTTGAGCAGGATCGTCATCGCGTCCTGCGGCGGCACCAGCCGCGGCACGCGCTGCGTGCCGCCGGCGCCGGGGAACAGGCCGACCTTGACCTCGGGCAGGCCGAGACGGGTCTTGGGGTTTTCCGCGGCCACACGATAGTGGCAGCACAGCGTGATCTCGAAACCGCCGCCGAGCGCGAGGCCGTTGATCGCGGCCGCCCACGGCTTGCCTGATGTTTCGATCGAGCGCAGCACCTGCGAGAAGCGGCGGGCCTGGTCGAACAGCATCTGGTTTGCCGCGGTCTCGTCCTGCTCCTTCAGCACCTTGGCGTAGGCCTGGTTCATGCCTTCGAGCATGGAGAGATCAGCCCCGGCGCAGAAAGCCTCTTTCGCCGAGGTGATGACCACGCCCTTCACCGCGGCATCAGCCGTGGTGTCCTTGACGATCGCGTCGAGCTCGCTGGTCGAGGTCTCGTCGAGCACGTTCATCGAACGGCCCGGGATGTCCCAGGTGACGAGCGCGATGCCATCAGAATCGGTCTCAACCTTGAAGTTCTTGTAAGCCATGTTGGTTGCTCCCTACCCTTAAACCCGCTCGATGATGGTCGCGGTGCCCATGCCGCCGCCGATGCACAGCGTCACCAGGGCCGTGGACTTGTTAGTGCGCTCGAGTTCGTCGAGCACTGTGCCCAAAATCATCGCACCGGTCGCACCAAGCGGATGGCCGAGCGCAATCGCGCCGCCATTGACGTTGATCTTGGCGTTGTCGATGTCGAAGGCCTGGATGTAGCGCAGCACGACCGAGGCAAAGGCCTCGTTGAGCTCGAACAGGTCGATGTCCGACTTCGTCATGCCGGAGCGTGCGAACAGCTTTTCGGTGACGTCGACCGGTCCGGTGAGCATCATCGCCGGCTCGGAGCCAATGTTCGCGAACGCGCGGATTTTTGCACGCGGCTTCAGGCCATACTTGCTGGCCGCTTCCTTGCTGCCGAGCAGTACGGCGCCGGCGCCGTCGACGATGCCCGAAGAATTGCCGGCGTGGTGCACGTAGTTGACGCGCTCGATCTCGGGATGCGACTGCACCGCGACGCCGTCAAAACCGCCCATCTGCGCCATCATCGTGAACGACGGCTGCAGCTGCGCCAGCGACTGCATCGTCGTCGAGGGACGCATATGCTCGTCCTTGGCGAGGATGGTGAGGCCGTTGATGTCCTTCACCGGCACCACGGACTTGTTGAAGCGGCCCTCCTCCCAGGACTTGGCCGCACGCTGCTGGCTCTGCACAGCATAGGCGTCGACGTCGTCGCGCGAGAAGCCATATTTGGTGGCGATCAGATCGGCCGAGACGCCCTGCGGCATGAAGTAGGACGGCACCGCCATCGACGGATCCATCGGCCAGGCACCGCCGGAGGCGCCGATGCCGACGCGGCTCATCGATTCGGCGCCGCCACCGATCACCAGCTCATGCTGGCCGCTCATCACCTGCGCGGCAGCAAAGTTCACGGCGTCGAGGCCGGAAGCACAGAAGCGGCTGATCTGCACGCCGGGCACGGCCTCGCCGAGGCCCGCCTTGAGCGCGGCGAAGCGCGCGATGTCGGAGCCGGCTTCGCCGACCGGATCGACCACGCCGAGAATGACGTCGTCGACGGAGTCTTCAGGAAGGTTGTTGCGGTCCTTCAGCGCCTTCAGCGGCACCGTCGCAAGCGCGAGCGCGGTCACCTCGTGGAGCGCGCCGTCGGCCTTGCCGCGGCCGCGCGGGGTCCGGACGTGATCGTAGATATAGGCATCTGCCATGGGAGCCTCCTGATTGCAGTTATTTTGTTATGACCGTCGCGCGGTCGCGATCATTCGTGGGCGAAAGCCTCAGAACGCTTCCGCCGGCAGTTCCATGATGGTGGCGCAGCCGGACTGGATGCGCGCGAGATTGGCGGCGGTCTCCGGCAACATGCGCTCCATGAAGAAGCGGCCGGTGACGAGTTTTGTGGAGAGATAGGGCGTCGCCCCGCTCTCGGCAATCTTCCCTAGCGTCACCTTCGCCATCTTCGCCCACATGTAACCGAGCGCGACGAAGCCGAAGAGATGCAGGTAGTCGGTTGCGGCGGCGCCCGCGTTATCCGGCTTCATCATCGCGTTCTGCATCAGCCACGTGGTGGCCTGCTGGAGATGCCCGAGCGAAGCCGACAGCGGGGTGACGAACGGCTTCATGGCCTCGTCGCCGCCATTCTCCTTGGCAAACGCGCCGACCTCACCGAAGAACGCCATGATGGCACGCCCGCCATCGCGCGGCAGCTTGCGGCCGACGAGGTCGAGCGCCTGGATGCCGTTGGCGCCTTCATAGATCATCGCAATACGCGCGTCGCGCACGAACTGCTCCATGCCCTGCTCGGCGATGTAGCCGTGGCCGCCATACATCTGCTGCGCCTGCACCGCATTGGCGAAGCCGTACTCGGTGAGAAAACCCTTCAGCACCGGCGTCATCAGGCCCATGTGATCGTCGGCGGCCTGGCGGTCCTTCGGATCTTCGGAGCGATGCGCGACGTCGCTCTTCAGCGCGGTCCACATCACGAAGGCGCGCGCGGCCTCGTTGAAGGCGCGGATCGACAGCAGCGTGCGGCGCACGTCGGGATGCACGATGATCGGATCGGCCTGCTTGTCCGGTGCCTTGGCGCCGGTGAGGGAGCGGCCCTGGATGCGCTCGCGGGCATAGGCGACCGCGTTCTGATAGGCGACCTCGGACTGCGCGAGGCCCTGCACGGCGACGCCGAGACGGGCTTCGTTCATCATCACGAACATGCCCTGCATGCCCTTGTTCTCTTCGCCGATCAGCCAGCCGGTGGCGCTGTCGTAGTTCATCACGCAGGTGGAATTGCCGTGGATGCCCATCTTGTGCTCGATCGAGCCGCAGACCACGCCGTTGCGTGCGCCGACCGAACCATCGGCATTCACCAGGAATTTCGGCACCACGAACAACGACACGCCCTTGATGCCGGCGGGCGCACCCTCGATGCGGGCGAGCACGAGGTGGATGATGTTGGGGGCGAGGTCATGCTCGCCGGCCGAGATGAAGATCTTGGTGCCGGTGATCTTGAAGCTGCCGTCGGCCTGACGCACCGCCTTGGTGCGGAGCATGCCGAGATCGGTGCCGCATTGCGGCTCGGTCAGGTTCATGGTGCCGGTCCATTCGCCGGCCACCATTTTCGGCACGTAGGTCTTCTTTTGCTCGGGCGAGCCATGCACGATCAACGCCGCGGTCGCGCCCATGGTGAGGCCGCCATACATCGAGAACGCCATGTTGGCGGAGATCTGGAATTCGTTGACCGCCTGGGAGAGTGTCACCGGCAGGCCCTGGCCGCCAAACTCGGTCGGCGCCGACAGACCAAGCCAGCCGCCCTCGGCGACCTGCTTGAACGCGTCCTTAAAGCCCTTCGGCGTGGTGACGCTGCCGTCGTCGGCGCGCTTGCAGCCTTCGAGATCGCCGACGCGATTGAGCGGCTGGAGCACCTCTTCGGCGAGCTTGGCGGCTTCGCCCAAAATCGCTTCGCGCACGTCGCTCGACGCATCGGAGAAGCCGGCGAGGTTGTCGTAGCGGTCGATCTGGAAGACGTCGTTGAGCAGGAAGTTCACGTCTTCGACGGGGGCTTTATAGATCGGCATAGTGGTCTCCCGGCATGGGCTCTGAAGTGGTGGAATTCTCTACGATTGGGCGGCCAACTGCTCGGCCATCAGGCGATGCAGCATGTTGATCGCCTTGAGCGGACGCACCATCACCTTGAAATGGGTGATGCGTCCCTCGGCATCGAAAGTGATGATGTCGACACCGTTGATCTCGATGCCGTCGATGACATTCTTGAATTCGAGCACGGCACCATTGGCGCTGCGCCACTCGCCGACATAGCTGAAGCCGGGACCGCCGAGCACCTTTTCGGCGCTGGCCAGGTATTTGAAGGTGATGTCGCGCCCGCGCTGCGGCGAGTGCACGACGGGGCTTTCGAACACGGCGTCGGGATGGAGCAGGTCCCAGAGCGCTTTGCCGTCATGGGCCTTCATGAAGGCGTACCAGGAATCGAGGCCGGTCATTGTCAGGTGCCTCCCTTGGATCAAAGGCCTTAACAAAAAACTCGAAAACAACCCCATACACAGTAGCGAAGGGGTTGATTCCGCTGGGTTTTTGGGTCGGGTCTCGAGGCCCGACCGTGGGCCGCTTCATATGCACATTGACGCATATGCACCAATGCGCATAAAGTCAAGTCAATTGGTCGAGACTTCTAAAGGGAGCTGGTGCCATGGCGCTGGGCGACGCAATCCTCGCATGCCTGACGGAACGTCCGATGACGGGCTACGAGCTCGCCAAGACGTTCGACTCCTCGATCGGCTTCTTCTGGAAGGCCGATCACCAGCAGATCTACCGCGAGCTCTCCAAGCTACGCGACCGCGGCTACATCCAGGGCCGCGAGGTCGTGCAATCAGGCAAACCCAATAAGCTCATCTATACGCTCACTCCGGAAGGGCGAACAGCGCTGCGGCACTGGGCCGCGCGGCCAAGCACGCCCCCCTCGATCAAGGACGACCTGCTGGTCCGCCTGCATGCGCTCGACAGCATCGACATCGAGCCGATGCGGACCGATCTGATGGCCCGCCTGGAGCACCACCGCGACCGCCACACCAATTACGAGCGCATCCTGAAAAAGCGTTTTCCGGAAGGGACGGCGTCCGGCGTGCTCGACCTCGGTAATCTGCTGCTGCTCCAGCTCGGCGCCCGCCACGAGCAGCTGGTGGCCGACTTTTGCGAGGAGGCCCTCGAGGCGCTGTCGGCGATGAGCGGCAAGGGTAAGGATACGGGCACGGTGGTGCCGCTGGAGGACGGCAAGCGGGAGGGGAAGGGCTAGTCGACCGCCCGATGCTGCGAGAGACTGTCATCACACCCACCGTGTCATGCCCCGCAAAGGCGGGGCATCCAGTACTGCGAGGGCGGCGCGGCTGGAATCGAGCCGCCGCGGCGTACTGGATCGCCCGCCTTCGCGGGCGACGACGCTGAGTATGTGGCGGCGGCAGCGGATGCAGCGACACCGGTCCAGCCAGCCACCCCCAGGGTTCCGGCCGCCCAACTTTAAGACACCGTCAACGGGTTCCTTAACCCGTTATTTACCGTAACAGACAAAAGTCGGTTTTCGAGGCAGACGACCCGCGCCAAATCCGATTGTCTTTGCAACCGGCACGCGAGGGAAGGCTGGAGGTGCCGGGTGGGGCGCCGAAGTCGGAACCGGACAGAGTCATGAATTCGCGCGTATCGTGGAGTGTTGACGGCATCGATCCATCCGTCAGGGAGCGGGCCGAAGCTGCTGCGCGTCGTGCCGGCATGTCACTCAACGATTGGCTGAACTCCACGCTCGGCGAGACTGCCCCGCCAAACTTTCGCGGCCCTTACGATCAGCGCCAAGATCAACGTCACGATCAACGTCAGGATCAACGTCACGATCCGCGCGCGCAGCAAATGCCGAGCCAGGCACCGAGCCAGGAGAGTCGCGAAGTCGCCGACATCCATCAGCGGCTCGACGCGATCACCCAGCAGATCGAACGGATTTCGAAGCCCTCACCGCGCCAGGACCCGTCTCGCGAAAGAGACGTCTCGCGCGAGCAGGGCGTTGCGCGTCAGCTCAACGACGCAATCTCGCGGCTCGATGCGCGCCTGTCGCAAATCTCAAAGCCGCAGCAACAGCCTCAGGCTCCGCGGCAGGCACCGGCACCCGTCGAAACACGCCAGCGCCAGGCCGATGCGGTCGAACGCGCGGCAGCGCAAGTCTATCGCAGCTCACCTCCCCTGAGCCCCGCGTCGTTCGACGTGGCCGTCGCCGAGATCACGGCGCGCCAGAGCGAGCTCGACGGTTTTGCGCCGCGCCAGGTGCCGCCGCGCGCTGCGCCCTCGATTGCGCCCAGTGCTGCTCCCTGGACTGCTCCTTACGCGCCTTCGATGGCGCCGCCCGCGCCTGCCTATGCTCCGCCGCCACCGCAAGCAGGGCCGGATTTCTCGTCGCTCGAACGCCATTTGCTGAAGATCACGAGCCAGATCGAATCGCTGCAGCGTCCTGACAATACCGAGCAGGCGATCAACGGCTTCCGTTCCGAGCTCGCCGAGATCCGCAACGCCATCACCGAAGCGATGCCGCGGCGCGCGATCGAGTCGATCGAGAACGAGATCCGCTCGCTGCACCGTCGCATCGACGAGACCCGGTCCAACGGCACCGACGGACAGGTGTTGTCAGGCATCGAGCGCGCGCTGTCCGACATCAAGCAGGTGCTGCGCACGCTGACGCCGGCCGAGCAGCTCACCGGCTATGACGAGGCGATCCGCAATCTCGGCGCCAAGCTCGACCTGATCCTGCGCGCCAATGACGATCCCTCGACGGTGCGTCAGCTCGAAGGCGCGATCGCCGCGCTGCGCGGCATCGTCTCCAACGTCGCCTCCAACGAAGCGCTGGCACGGCTTTCGGACGACGTGCAGCTGCTGTCGTCCAAGGTCGACCAGGTCAACCGCTCGTCCGGCAACGGCGACAGCTTTGCGGTGCTGGAGCAGCGTATCGCTGCGCTCACAGCCGCGCTGGAAACGCGCGAGCGACCGCAACCGACCGAGAGCAGCGAACATCTGGAAGCCGCGATCCGCGCACTGTCGGACCGGTTCGACCGTATGCAGGTCGGCAACGATTCCGCCTCGACCTTTGCCCATCTCGAACAGCGGGTCTCGTATCTGCTGGAGCGCATCGAGGCCGCCTCCGATCCGCGCGGCGGCAATCTCAGCCGCGTCGAGGACGGGCTGCACGACATCCTCAGGCATCTGGAACGGCAGCAGGCGACCTATTCGGCACTCGCCGAGAGCCGCAATTCCGCTCCCCCCGCCGATTCCGGAATGGTCGATCTCGTCAAGCGCGAGCTCTCCGACATCCGCTTCAGCCAGTCCGAGACCAACCGCAGCACCCAGGACTCGCTCGACGCCGTCCACAGTGCGCTCGGCCATGTCGTCGACCGTCTCTCGATGATCGAGGGTGATCTGCGCGCGGTGCGCACCGCGCCGCCGGCCCCCGCGCCGATGCCCATGACGATGCCGATGGCCGCCCCGATGGAGCCCGCGCCGATGGCGCGTGAGCCGCGGCCACAGCAGCAGCACCAGCAGCCGAAATACGATCCGAAGCCGGAGCTTCCCAACCCGGCCGCTGCACAACACGCGCAGTCGGCATTCGTCGCTGCGCCGCGCGAATTCCACGCTGCCGCCGCACCGGCCGCACCGCCGCCGCCAGTGCCGATGGCGCCGCAAGTCGCACCACCCTTGCCGCCGCGCGCGATCAGCGAGATCCTCGAGCCGCACACGGCGCCCGCGCGCGCCGCGATCGCGCCCGAATTGCCGCCGGATCATCCGCTCGAGCCGGGCACCCGGCCGGGCGGGCGCGTTGCCACGCCGTCGGAGCGCATTGCCGCCTCCGAGAGCGCGATCAGCGAAATTCCCGCCGCGCCGAAGGAGCCGGTGTCGTCGTCGAGCTTCATCGCCGCCGCGCGCCGCGCCGCGCAAGCTGCCGCCGCGCAACCGCCGGAAAAGCCCGCCCGCGGCGCCAAGGCCGCAATCGCTCGTGCCAAGGACAAGGGCCAGGAAGGCGCCTCGACCATCACCTCAAAAATCCGCTCGCTGCTGGTCGGCGCGAGCGTGGTCGTGATCGTGCTCGGCACCTTCAAGATGGCGATGAACCTGCTCGATGGCGGCAGCCCGCCGCCGTCACCGCAGGCGATGGAGAATTCCTCGCCCGCGCCCGCGCCGCAGGCACCGCCGCCGGTCGAGACCAAGCCGGCGACCCCCGAGCAGATCACGCCGTCGATGACTTCGCCGACGCCGATCGGCAAGCAATCGCAGAACAATGCCGCGCCGGCCCTGCCCGCGAACGCCGGCAGCTCGGCCTCGGTTGAAATTCCGCCGGCCCCAGTCGCGCCGCCGCCTGCCTCCAGCGACGTCACCGGCGCGCTGTCGGCCGCCAGCCGCGCGCGGCTCAGCATGGTGCAGGTGCCGCCCAGCGAGAAGCTGCCCGACGGCATCGGCGGCCCCGGCTTGCGTACTGCCGCGATGAAGGGCGACGCGACCGCGGCCTATGAGGTCGGCGTGCGCTTTGCCGAGGGCAAGGGCGTGGCTGCAAACTATGACGAAGCCGCGAAATGGTATGACCGCGCGGCGCAGGCTGGCGTGGTGCCCGCAACCTTCCGCCTCGGCACGCTCTACGAAAAGGGCCTCGGCGTGAAGAAAGACGCCGACATCGCCCGCCGCTACTACACCCAGGCCGCCGAGCGCGGCAATGCCAAGGCCATGCACAATCTCGCGGTGCTCGATGCCGACGGCGGCGGACGCGGCGCCAATTACAAGAGCGCGGCACAGTGGTTCCGCAAGGCCGCCGATCGCGGCGTCGCCGACAGCCAGTTCAACCTCGGCATCCTCTATGCCCGCGGCATCGGCGTCGAACAGAACCTCGCAGAATCCTACAAATGGTTCAGCCTCGCGGCCGCCCAGGGTGACGCGGATGCGTCCGGCAAGCGCGACGATGTCGCCACGCGTCTCGACCCGCAATCGCTCGCCGCCGCCAAGCTCGCGATCCAGACGTTCAGCGCCGAGCCGCAGCCCGACGACGCCGTCAACGTTCCGGCCCCGAACGGCGGCTGGGACAGCGCGCCGCAGGCAAACGCAAAGCCCGCGCCGAAGCCGGTCGCGAGCAAGAAGTCGGCGTCGGCCGCGCGCTGATCGACTTAGTACGCTCTTTCCTCTTGCTCTTGTCGTCGCCCGGCTTGACCGGGCGATCCAGTATTCCAGAGGCCGGCGTTAAGGAGCTCGCTCTCACAACAACGCGCGCGGCGTACTGGATGCCCCGGTCAAGCCGGGGCATGACAGCGGAGAATGTGGCGAGCTTCTCGGCAGGTAGTAACCTCCCATCTGATCCCCGCCGCCATCATTCACCACGCCCCAAATTCCTGATCCCTCCCCGCGATGAATTCCGCTATTGAGGGACGCGGCAATCGATCCGTCCCGCCGGTGCGTGGTTCAATGCAGCTTTATCTCCCGATCGCCGATCTTCCGGTCAACGTCTTCCTGGTGCTGGCGATGGGCGCGGCGGTCGGCTTCGTCTCCGGCATGTTCGGGATCGGCGGTGGTTTTCTGATGACGCCGCTTTTGATCTTCATCGGCATCACGCCGGCGGTCGCGGTCGCCTCCGTGGCGAGCCACATCGCGGCCTCCTCATTTTCTGGCGCGCTGTCCTACTGGCGGCGGCGCGCGATCGATCCGGCGCTGGCGAGCGTATTGCTGTGCGGCGGCGTGACCGGGACGGCGCTCGGCGTGTGGACTTTCACGCAGCTGCGCGCGCTCGGGCAGCTCGACCTGATGATCGCGCTGTCCTACGTCGTGCTGCTCACCACCGTCGGCAGCCTGATGTTCTCCGAGGGCCTGCGCGCGCTGATGCGGACCCGGCGCGGCGCGGTGCCGCCACGGCGCACGCATAACTGGATCCATGGCCTGCCGCTGAAAATGCGGTTCAAGCGCTCGAAGATCTATCTCTCGGTCATTCCGATCGTGATCGTCGGCATCGTGATCGGCTTCATCGGCGCCATCATGGGCATCGGCGGCGGTTTTATTCTCGTGCCGATCATGATCTATGTCTTGCGAGTGCCGACATCGACGGTGATCGGGACCTCGATGGTCCTGACGCTGGTCACCATGCTGTTCGCGACCTTGCTGCACGCGGTGACCAATCATCTCGTCGATGCCGTGCTGGCGCTGATCCTGATGGTCGGCGGCGTCACCGGCGCGCAGTTCGGCGCCCGTGCCGGCCAGAAGATCCGCGGCGAGCAGCTGCGGCTGCTGCTGGGCTTGCTGATCCTCTCGGTCGGCGTCCGCTTTGCGATCGAGCTGGTGATCCGGCCCGAGGACCTCTTCACCATCCGTGAGCTCGGGGTGAGCGGATGATGCGCACACTTTTGGCAGCCCTGCTCGTCCTGCTGCTCGGCTCAATCGCGCACGCCGAGCGGCTGATCGTGTCGGTCTCCAACCACCGGGTCACCGTGACGCCGAATTATTCGGGCGAGGAGCTGGTGCTGTTCGGCTCGGTCGAGAAGGACGCCACGACGCCTGCCGACCGCACCGCTTACGATCTCGTCGTCACCGTGATGGGCCCGCGCGCCGACATGGTGACGCGGCGCAAGGAGCGCACCTTCGGCATCTGGATCAACACGGATTACCGGCAGTTCCTGCAAGTGCCGAGCTATCTGGCGCTGTTCGCGAACCGCTCCTTCGACGTCATCACCTCGCCCGAGATCGCGCGGCGGCAGCAGATCGGGCTGAACAACGTGCTGCTGACCCAGCGTGTCAGCGGCGATTATGCCGATGTGGTGCCGAACGATGCTTTTCGATCTGCGTTCATTCGCTTGCGCACCCAGCGCGGGCTCTATCGCGAGGATGCGAGCGCGGTGACGTTTTTGACGCCGACACTGTTCCGCACCGGCATTCCGCTGCCGGCCGAGGTGCCGATCGGCACCTATGAGGTCGAGATCAAGCTGTTTGCCAACGGCGCGTTCATCGGCAAGACCGAGACCGCCTTCGAGATCGTCAAGGTCGGCTTCGAGCAGTTCGTCGCAACGACCGCGCGGCAGAACGGGCTGATCTATGGCCTCGTCACGGCGGCGATGGCGCTGATGACGGGATGGATGGCGTCGATTGTTTTCAGGAAGGATTGAGGGGCGACGCTCTCTCCTCTCGTCGTCGCCCGGCTTGACCGGGCGACCCAGTATTCCAGAGGCCGGCGTTAAGGAGCTCGCTCTCACAACGACCGCCGCGGCGTGCTGGATGCCCCGGTCAAGCCGGGGCATGACAGCTGCGGCAGCTACGGCGCTTCGACCACCGTCGGCACGCCCGGCTCCAGCAGGCGCAGCCGCGTGCCGAAACCCAGCACGTCAAACGTCTTGCGCAGATCCTCGCTGTTCTGGCGGAAATGTGCCCAGCCTTCGGTGTGCACGGGCACGATCATCGCATCGGGAAAGGCGCGCGCGGTCTCGATGGTGTCGTTGGTGTCCATGGTGAGATGGAACGGCCCGCGCGTTTGCGCGGCGCCGGCGAAGGGCAGCACCACGCCACATTTGAAGCGGCGCGCGACCTCGGCGACGCCGTCGAACCAGGTGGTGTCGCCGCTGATATAGACCGAGGTGGTGTCCTTCCGGCTCGAGGACACCACGAAGCCGATGACATCGCCCGACAGCGGCTCGATGCCGGCCGGGCCATGGCGCGCAGGTGTCGCGGTGATCGTCAGCGCATTGCCGTCGCGGTCTTTCAGATGCGCGGTCGCCCAGGGCGCAAGACCCTCGGCATGCCCGCCGAGCCGCTTGGCACCGGCCTCTGTCGTCAGCACGCGCTTGGCGTGCTTCAGGAATTCACGGCCCGCATTGTCGAGATTGTCCGAATGCTGGTCGTGGCTGAGCAGCACGGCATCGACCGGGCCGATCGCGTCGGCCTTCATCGCGGGACCGATGGTCTTCTCCAGCTTCACATGTGGCAGCTGATAGGCGGTGTGCGCGTCGTCGAAGGTCGGATCGGTGAGCAGGCGAAAGCCGTCGATCTCGATCAGCGCGGTGGGGCCGCCGATCAGGGTGATGGAGATGGGCATGTTGAACTCCTCCTAAGAGACCGATTTGGCGGGCCGCGTCACGAGATAGATGCCGAGTGCGACCGGAATGATTCCGAGCAGATCACGGGCCTCGACATGCTCGCCGAGCACGAGGAAGGCGAACAGCATGCCGAGCGGCGGCATCAGGAAATGATAGGCGCTGGCAGCGGTGGCGCCACACACTTTCAGGAGATGAAACCAGAGCCAGTAGGCGAGGATCGAGCCGCCGAGCACCAGGAAGGCGAAGGCGCCGATCAGACCCGGCGTAAAGTCAATGGCGTGGACGTCGGCAAAGGTGAGCGCGACCGGCGTCAGCACGATGCCGGCCGCGAGATTCTGCACGCCGTTGCCGATCCACAGGCTTCCCTTGGGCGCGAGCAGCTTGAACAGGATCGTGCCGGCGACGATGGAGGCGAGTGAGGCCAGCGTGAAGACAATGCCGTGAAACGAGTCGGTGCCGACCGACAGCCGGTGCCAGACGATTGCCGTCACGCCGATGATGCCGAGTAGGAGGCCGCTCGCCTTGCGCCAGGTCATGCCTTCGCCGAGCAACAGCGCCGCTAACGCGGCGGTGAAGACCGGATTGGCCGAGACGATCAGACCGCCGAGGCCGGCGGAGACCGATTGCAGGCCGGTATAGCCAAGCCCGAGATAGAGCGCGTTGTTGGCGATCCCGAGCACCGCGAAGATCGCGGCATCGCGCCACGACAGCGACCAGTCGCCACGGACCATCGTGGCCCCCAGGATCAAGATGCCGGCGAGCGAGAAACGCGCGGCGAGCAGGATCAGCGGCGGGCAATGGGTGACGCCGATCTTGCCGGCGACGAAGGCATAGCTCCAGAGCAGGCAAAACAGCCCGATGGCGAACGGCAGCGTGCTGAAGCGGCTGCGGGGGGCGGGAAGCGAGGTGGCGAGCGACATGGGGCATTCTCCTGAGCTTCCGATCTAGGGAGCCGGCTTGCCATTTGGAAATTAAATGATTAACTGCCAATCAGTGGATTTTCGAATGGAGGCGGATATGCTCGATCTCGAGCTGCTGCGCAGCTTCGTCTCGGTGGTCGAGGCCGGCGGCTTCACCCGCGCCGGCGAGCGGGTCCACCGCACCCAATCGACCGTGAGCCAGCAGATCAAGCGGCTGGAGGAAGACGTCGGCCAGGTGCTGCTGCATCGCGACGGCAAGGACGTGCGCCCCACCGAAGCCGGCGAACGGCTGCTGTCCTATGCGCGGCGGCTGCTGTCGCTTGCGGAAGAAGCACGCGACGTGCTGCGCGAGCCCGACGGGGGCGCGGTCCGGCTCGGCATCCCTGAGGATTTTGCGGCATACCGTCTGGCAAAGTTGCTGGGCGCCTTTGCACGCTCGCATCCGAACCTTCGGCTCGACGTGCGCGCCGACCAGAGCAAGAACCTCGCCCGCGATCTCGAACGCGGCGAGCTCGATCTCGCGCTGTTCAAGCGCGAGGCCGGAGGGAGGGACGCGATCGCCGTATGGCCCGAGGAAGTGCATTGGGTCACCAGCAAGAGTCATCCTGTCGACGTCAACGTGCCGTCTGTGCCGCTGATCGGCTTTCCGCTCGGCTGCCTCTACCGCGCCGGCGCGATTCATGCGCTCGAGAGCTCCGGCCGTGCGTGGCACATGTCCTATATGTCGTCGAGCCTCGCCGGTATTCAGGCCGCAGTTGCCGCCGGCATGGGCCTGAGCATTCTGTCGGAGATGTCGATCCAGTCAGACCATCGCGTGCTGACGGCCAAGGACGGCTTTGCGCCGATCAATCGCACCGAGGTGGCACTGATGGCCGCGCCGAACGCGAGCTCCGCGACGCTGCGGCTCGCGGAGCGGCTGGCGGAGTTTTGCGAGGACGTGCAGGCGAAGGCGGCCTGAGCTCGCGAACCGCGCGGCGGCGCCTCAATTCGCGACCAGCCTGTCCCCGCACGCATTTGCATAGAACTTGCCGCCGCATTGACGCTTGATGGCGGCGCAACGGGCGGCGGGCGACGCATTTTGCGGGACAGAAAAGCCGCAGCTGAGGCCGTCGGCGCTGCGGCCGGATTTGCCAGCGGCAAACGCAGCGCTGGACGCGGTGATGCAGACGACGAGCAGGCCCGCAGCGGCGATTTCGATCAGCAGTCGCGTCAGCAGTTTCATGGCGCGTTTCCTCCACACTGATGGCTGAATTGGCCGCCATTCTAGCAGCAAATCTGCGTTTCTCCGTGCTCGCCCGGGTTCCCAAACCGGCCCGTTCCTTGCATAATTTTACGCCAGCGCAGTTCATGTCCGCACCAGCGATGGTACCGGTGCAAAGGCACGATGCGTAGGGTTAGTGGTGTTTCTGTCGACCAGGAAGTGACGGCCTTGCAAGATCAATCGTTCCAGCCAAATTTTTCCGCCCCCACGCAGCCCATCGACGAGCTCGCGCTGGCCGAGATCAAGGGCGCGATCCTGGCGAAGCTGCGCCTTGCCATCGGCAAGGACGCCGGCATGGCGACCAAGCACGACTGGTATCAGGCCGCGGCGCTGGCGCTGCGCGATCGCATCGTGCATCGCTGGCTCACGGCCGAGAAGCACAGCTACGACGCGGGCCGCAAGCGCGTCTATTATCTCTCGCTCGAATTTCTGATCGGCCGCCTCTTCACCGACGCGCTGAACAACATGGGGCTGCTGAAAATCTTCGAGGTCGCGCTCGGCGACCTCGGCGTGTCGCTGCCTGAGCTGCGCAAATGCGAACCGGATGCGGCGCTCGGCAATGGCGGCCTCGGCCGCCTCGCCGCCTGCTTCATGGAGAGCATGGCGACGCTGTCGATCCCCGCGATCGGTTACGGCATCCGCTACGATTTCGGCCTGTTCCGCCAGATCATCAATCAAGGCTGGCAGCAGGAATATCCGGACGAATGGCTCGGCTTCGGCAACCCCTGGGAATTGCAGCGGCCCGAAGTGATCTACGACATCAATTTCGGCGGCGGCGTCGAGCATGTCGACGACAAGGGCCGCGACCGCGCGATCTGGCATCCGTCCGAGACCGTGCAGGCGCTCGCCTATGACACGCCGATCGTCGGCTGGCGCGGCCAGCACGTCAATGCGCTGCGGCTGTGGTCGGCGCGCTCGCCCGATCCGTTGAAGCTCGACGCCTTCAACAAGGGCGACTATGTCAGCGCCAGCGCCGAGCAGTCGCGCGCCGAAGCCATCTGCAAATTCCTCTATCCGAACGATGAGAGCCCCGCGGGGCGCGAATTGCGCCTGCGCCAGGAATATTTCTTCGTCTCGGCTTCGCTGCAGGATCTGGTGAAGCGCCACCTCTCGTCCGACGGACAGCTCCGCAGCCTGTCGTCCAAGGTCGCGGTGCAGCTCAACGATACGCATCCGAGCCTTGCCGTCACCGAGCTGATGCGGATCCTGATCGACCTGCACAATTTCCGCTGGGACGAGGCCTGGAAGATCACGGTCGCAACCCTCTCCTACACCAACCACACGCTGCTGCCGGAAGCGCTGGAGACCTGGCCGGTCGAGCTGTTCGAGCGGCTGCTGCCGCGCCATCTTGAGATCATCTACCGCATCAACGTCCAGCATCTGGCGCTCGCCGAAGCGCGCGCGCCCGGCGACATCGATTTCCGCGCCTCGGTCTCGCTGATCGACGAGAAGAGCGGCCGCCGCGTGCGCATGGGTCAGCTCGCCTTCGTCGGCTCGCACCGCATCAACGGCGTCTCGGCGATGCATTCGGACTTGATGCGCGAGACCGTGTTTCACGATCTCAACCATCTCTATCCCGGCCGCATCACCAACAAGACCAACGGCATCACCTTCCGCCGCTGGCTGATGCTGGCGAACCCGAAGCTAACGGATTTGTTGCGCGAGACCTGCGGCGACGCCGTGCTCGACGATCCCACCCAGCTCTCGCTGATCGAGGCGCGCGCCAGCGACGTCGAATTCCAGAAGAAATTTCGCAGCGTCAAGCTTCACAACAAGACCGCGCTGGCGCGCCTGATCGGTGAGCGGCTCGGCATCAAGGTCGACCCGAATGCGCTGTTCGACGTGCAGATCAAGCGCATCCACGAATACAAGCGCCAGTTGCTCAACGTCATCGAGACGGTCGCGCTGTACCAGGCGATCAAGGACGATCCCAACGGCAATTGGGTGCCGCGGGTCAAGATCTTCGCCGGCAAGGCGGCGGCGAGCTACAAATACGCAAAACTGATCATCAAGCTGATCAACGACGTCGCGGAAGTCGTCAACAACGATCCCGCGATCGGCGGCAAGCTCAAGGTCGTGTTCCTGCCGGACTACAATGTCAGCCTCGCCGAGATCATCATTCCCGCCGCCGATTTGTCCGAGCAGATCTCGACCGCCGGCATGGAGGCCTCGGGCACCGGCAACATGAAGCTGTCGCTGAACGGTGCCCTCACCATCGGCACGCTCGACGGCGCCAATATCGAAATCCGCGACCATGTCGGCAACGAGAACATCGCGATCTTCGGCATGGAAGCCGGCGACGTGATGATCCGGCGCAAGCAGGGCCTGGACGCCTCCGACGTGATCCGCAACTCGCCAAAACTCCAGCGCGCCATCAATGCGATCGGCGGCGGCGAGTTCTCGCCCGGCGACCCCGGACGTTTCGAATCCATCGCACACGCGCTGCGTTATCTCGACCATTACATGGTCAGCGCCGATTTCGATTCCTATTACGAGGCGCAGCGCAGTGTCGATGCGCGCTGGCAGGTGGCGCCGGCCTGGACGCGCGCCTCCATCCTCAACGTCGCGCGCATGGCGTGGTTCTCGTCGGATCGCACCATCCGCGAATACGCCGAGGAGATCTGGAACGTGCCGGTCAACCCGACCACGCCGCTGCTGCCAAACCTGCGCGACGCGGCAGGCTGATTTTTCCGCGGCGTGAAATCGGCGTTACGCGACAGGTAATTGCACAAGCCGGCGGCGGACGTGATATGACGGCCGTCATTGAAAGCCGGATCAGAAAATGCACGCCAGGCTCCCGCACCCGTTCGACGACGCCACCCGCATCACCGCGGGTGACTCTAGCTGGCAGGGACACACCAGCGACGACTACTGGGCCTTTGTCGGCCCGTTCGGCGGCGCCACGGCCGCAACCATCTTGCGCGCGCTGATTGAGCATCCGCAAGCCGCCGGCGAACCGCTGGCACTCACCGTCAATTACTGCGCACCGATCGCGAAGGGGCCGTTCGATCTCGACATGCGGCTGGTGAAGGCCAACCGCTCCAGCCAGCATTGGAGCGTCGAACTGTCGCAGGGCGGCGGCGAGGTCGCGACACTCGCCACCGCCGTGTTCGCCGAGCGCCGGCCGTCCTGGGAGCACAGGGTGGCGCAATATCCGGATACCAAGCCGTTCGAAGCGACGCTGCCGTTCCCGAAGATCCAGGCCACCTGGGCCAACCAGTATGAATTCCGCTTCGTCGAGGGCGAGATGCGCATCGGCCCGCCGCAGGCCGAGCTCGCCAGCACCTATTCGAAAATCTGGATCAGCGATCGTGAGCCGCGCAAGCTCGACATGCTGTCGCTGATGTCGATGTCGGACGCGTTCTTCGGCCGCATCTTCCACGCAAGGCGCGAGCTGGTGCCGTTCGGCACGGTGTCGCTCACGACGTATTTCCACACCGACAGCGACGAGCTCGCAGCCGAAGACATCACGCGCGTGCTGGCGACGGCCGATTCGAAGATCATGCACAAGAGCTACGCCGACCAGAACGCCGAGCTATGGTCGCCGAACGGACGGCTGCTCGCGACGAGCACGCAGATCGCGTATTTCAAGGCGTAGCTGCCGGCACACGCTCGTCATTGCGAGCGTAGCGAAGCAATCCAGACTGTCTCCGCGGAGGGATTCTGGATTGCTTCGCTCCGCTCGCAATGACGGTGGAGAGAGCTCGTGAGAAACAAAAAGGGCGGCCGCGCGGCCGCCCTTTTGCGTTCCAAGCGATGGAGTCTTACTCCGCCGCGAGCTTCACGTCCGGCGCGGCGGCGCGGACTTCGGCGTCGACCTGGGCTTCGAACTTGGCGAAGTTCTTCTGGAACATGCCGACCAGCGCGCGCGCGGTCTTGTCGAACTCGTCCTTGTCCTTCCAGGTGTTGACCGGGTTGAGGATTTCGCTCGGCACGCCCGGCAGCGCGGTCGGCACCGCGAAGCCGAAATATTTGTCGGTACGGAATTCGACGTTGCGCAGCGAGCCATCGAGCGCCGCGGTGAGCAGCGCACGCGTCACCTTGATCGGCATGCGCGAGCCCGTGCCGTACTTGCCGCCGGTCCAGCCGGTGTTGACCAGCCAGCAATCGACATTGTGCTGGGCAATGAGGTCGCGCAGCATGTTGCCGTAGACGCTCGGATCGAGCGGCAGGAAAGGCGAGCCGAAGCAGGTCGAGAATTCCGGCTGCGGCTCGTTGCCGAGGCCGCGCTCGGTGCCGGCGACCTTGGCGGTGTAGCCGGACAGGAAGTGATACATCGCCTGCGCCGGCGAGAGTTTTGCAATCGGCGGCAACACGCCGAAGGCGTCGGCGGCGAGCATCACCACGTTCTTCGGCTGCGGCGCACGGCCGGTGCGCGAGGCGTTGGGGATGAAGTCGAGCGGATAGGCCGAGCGCGTGTTCTCGGTCTTGGAGCCGTCGTCGAAATCGACCACGCGGGTGTCTTCGTCGAGCACGCAGTTCTCGAGCACTGCGCCGAAGCGGGTCGAGGCCGCGAAAATCTCGGGCTCGGCTTCCTGCGACAGCTTGATGCACTTGGCGTAGCAGCCGCCTTCGAAATTGAAGATACCGTTCGGGCCCCAGCCGTGCTCGTCGTCACCGATCAGCGTGCGGTTCGGATCGGCCGACAGCGTGGTCTTGCCGGTGCCTGACAGACCGAAGAAGATCGCGGCGTCGCCCTTGGCGCCGACATTGGCCGAGCAGTGCATCGGCATCACGCCGCGCTCGGGCAGGTAATAGTTGAGCGTGGTGAAGACCGACTTCTTCATCTCTCCGGCATAGTAGGAGCCGGCGATCAGCACGATCTTGCGAGCGAAGTCGATCGCGACGACGTTCTCGGACTTGCAGCCATGGCGCTTCGGATCGGCGCGGAAGCTCGGCATGTCGATGATGGTGAGCTCCGGCGTGAAGCTCGACAGCTCGACCGCCTCGGGGCGGATCAGCAGCGTGCGGATGAACAGCGAGTGCCAGGCAAGCTCGGTGAAGACGCGGGTCTTGATCCGGTAGGCCGGATCGGCGCCGCCATAGAGGTCCTGCGCGAACAGGCTCTTGCCTTCGGCGTGCTTGAGGAAGTCCTGGTAGAGCGTCTCGAACTGCTCGGCGGTGATCGACTGGTTGCCGGCCCACCACATCTTCTTGTCGGTGGTGGCGTCACGCACCGTGAACTTGTCCTTAGGGCTGCGGCCGGTGAACTCACCGGTGTCGGCGCAAAGCGCGCCATCGGCGGACAGCACCGCCTCGCCCGCTGCGAGCGAGTATTGATAGAGTTGCGGCGCACCCAGGTTCCAGTGAACCTGCTTGAGATTCTTTAAGCCGAATTTGTCGGCGCCGAAGGCACCGTTGCGCACGCCCATCTCTTGCACGAAAAAATCCTCCTAGAACCCGCGACACTCAGCACGACCAAGCTTTGGCACCATCGCGGTCACCGTGAACAATAGGCCATCCAGCCTCGGCTGGGCGACCTAATACTGATGAACGCTGGCGTTGCCAAGCTGATCCCGCAGGATTTGGTTTATTCAAGGACCGCGCCAAACGCCGCGCATGTCAGCCCTGAGCAGGTGCATCAAAAAATCGCGGATGGTCGCGCAACCAAATGCGTGATTCAGCGTTTCCCACGGTTATTGCGACGCACAATCCGTCAAGCGGGCTTATCGTACCTCGCCTTCGCCAATCAGCGCGAACGGCCCCCACATCGCGGGATACGCGTTGCGCGGCGACGAGGTGTCATCAACGTAGGTTAACATCGCGCGGCGCAAAGCTTCGGCACGGCCGATTCCTGGTTCGTTTTTGAGCAGAGCGAAAGTCGAAATGGTCAAGCGGGTGGCAGCTTCCGAATCCACCGCCCAATGCGAGACCAGCAGCGCGCGGGCGCCGGCATAGAAGAACGCGCGCGCCAGCCCCGACAATGCCTCGGCCCCGGGCTTGTCACCGGCGATGGTGTTGCAGGCCGACAGCACAACCCAATCCGCATTGAGCTTGAGCTGGGCGACTTCGCTCGCGGTGAGCAGGCCATCGTCAAGCTCCGTGGGCTGATCGGGAATGGAGAGCGCAAGCGAGGGCTCGCCCAGTCCCTTGACGTCGCCCGCAACGAGGCCGTGGGTCGCAAAGTAAATGATGCTGTATTGAGCAAGCGCTGCACGCTTGAGCGTCGTTTCGCTGGCATCGCGGCCGAGATGGATGTCGGCCTCGCCGGCGCCAACATCCTTGGCCACCGCGTTCAGCTCGTCCGCGGTATCCGGCAGTTGCGGCAGCGCCTGCGCAAGCCGCGCGCGATCGACACCGGCACCGCGCCAGAAATCGGTATAGGCAATCGTCGCGATGCTGCGCGCGGCAACCTTGTCCCTCGCCGCGCGACGATCGGTAGGCCCTTCGGCCGCAGGGTTGAACACAGGATCGCCAAAGCCGGTCATCGGCTTGACGCCTTGATCCCTGCGCGCAAAGGCGCGCAGCGATTTCAGGCTGATCACCGACGGCAGCACCGAGACGGCTTGACGCCGCAGCAACCAGGCCGCGTTGCGATAGCCTTCGAGCTTGGCCGGGATCGCAGCTTGCGGCATCTCGGTGACGAGCAGATGAAACGGCAACGCCGTCAGGGCGGCCGACGGCACCACCAAAAGGCTGCGCTTGTCTTTCGTCAGCGCCTCGACCGGTCCGAGCAGCGCGACATAGAGCTCGTTGGCGAGCGCAAGATCGAACAATCCCGATTTGCCCGAGGCATCGCGCGCCTTGCCGACGTCGAGCCCTTTGCGGAACGCCGTCACCTTCTGCGTCAGCGCGTCCGCGCCGAGGGAAATCTCCTTCCAGTCGACGCCGTCGCGCGTGATCGCGATGACATAGCTTCGCTTGTCGACGACGGAATAGATCGTCATGGCTTCGTCGGCCGACAACAGCGGCTGGATGTCCTTCACCGCGAGCGGCAGCGGGTTGGAGAGCGAGGCATAGTCGGGAAATTCGACCGCGAGCGTCTTCTGCAGGCCGGCGCGCTCGCTCGCGATCGCCGCGATCCGCGCGCGGCTGCGCTGCTCGGCCGCGACGTCGCGCTGCGCGGCCTGCTTGGACACCGCCGTGATGATCGCCTTGTCGAGCGCCTCGGCCTCGGCCGCGAGATCCTGGTCCTTGCGCACGAGCTCGGCGAGCCGGTCGCTGCCGGCGGCAAGCCGCACCGCGAGCTTGTTCACGGCGGAGGCGGCGGAAGACTGCGTGCCGCGCTGGATCGCGGCCAGCGCTTCGTCGAGCGCCTCGTCATCGGGCAGCAGATGCTGTTGCCGCGCGGAGAACAAAATCGGCAGCACCACACGCAGCTGCGCGCGATCGCCGCGAAGCGTCCGTTCCGCCAGCGGCAGCGCGTCGGCGGTGCGTCCGGAGACATAAAGGAAATAAGCGAGATTGCTGGTCGAGGTCACGACGTCAGGGTGATCCGGCCCGAGCGCACGCTCACGGATCGCGAGAGCTCGGTGGTAGAGCGGCTCGGCATCGGCATAGCGCTGCTGGTGCTCGTAGAGCCCGGCGAGGTTGTTCAGCGAGCGCGCGACATCGGGATGATCCGCCCCCAGCACCTTTTCGCGAATCGCGAGGGAACGCTTGATCGGCGCCTCCGCATCCGCATCGCGATTGAGGTCGCGATCGACCTGGCCGATGTTGTTGAGGACCGTGGCAACCGCGGGATGCTCGGGCCCACCAGCCTTCTGATAGATCGCGAGCGCACGCTGGAACAGCGGTTCGGCCTCGGCCTGCCGTTCCTGCTTGACGTAGAGCGTGGCGAGATTGTTGAGGGCCCGGCCCACATCAGGATGCTCGCGCGACAGGCCCTTTTCGCTCACAGTCAGCGCACGCTTGAACAGCGGCTCGGCTTCAGTGAAGCGGCCCTGCCGCTGATAGAGCGCGGCGAGATTGGTCAGCTCAGCCGAAACCAGCGGCGTTTCGAGACCGAGCGATTTCTCCATCAGCGCGATAGCGCGCTTGTAGAGCGGCTCAGCCAGATCGTCGCGGCCCTGACCGGCATAGACCTGGCCGAGATTGTTGAGAGCGGCGGCGAGCTCGCGGCCGTTGTCCTTCTCCAGACTCGTGACCATGCCTTGCGCGAGCGGCAGCGCTTCCGAATATTTGCCGGCACTCATGAGTGCATTGATCCGCGCGCTTTCCGCGGCGAGACCTTTCTGGGCAAGGGCTGGCGTGGCGAGCGATCCAGCGATCACGAGCGCCAAGCCCGCGACCAGCATCAAGCGACGGCGTGTCATGAATCCTCTCGCTGCCAACCCCGAACCGTTACGGTGTTGGGTCGCAGCGATGGGCTGCGGCGTTCAATCCCGACGCGGCTCGTCCACCTTCGCGCGGGCCTCGCCAGCGAGGCGGACCAGCATCTTGCGCAGCGCCATGCCGTTGGTCACCCGCTCCGGGAAGTCCAGCCGAAGCGCGGTCTGGCCGTCCTGCATGTCGAGGCCTTCGGGGTCGCAGCCGGTGCAGCGCCAGTCGCCCGCGGCCGCGCCCAGCAGCCTGGTTGCGTAGAGGCCCATGGCATCGCGGTGGTCGGCGTTCATGTGCTCCACGGCCCCCGCCTCGGCCGCCAGCAAATCCTCAGCGCCGGCAAGGTCGGTCAGGAACTGCTCGGGCTTGAGATCGACGATGCGGCCGAAGCCCGCCACCAGATGGGTTCCCGTTGGCCGGATCCTGAAGAACGAAAAGTCCTTAAATGAAACAAAGGCTTCCGCCGACGGATGGGCATTGAGATACCTCCGGTGGAGCAGCTCCTTCTCGGGGTCGGCCTGTTCCGCCCGGCCGGACAGCATGATCCGGGCGCCCTCCAGCGGATCGCCGGCGGCGCGCTCGTCCAGCATCAGGGACACCCGGCCATCCGCCAGGATATTTTTGGTGTGCACGGCCAGGCCTGAAATCAGCAGGATCGGCGAGCCATCCGGATGGCTCGCCAGATTGACCGGGGAACAATAGGGATCGCCGGAGCCCACCATCAATGTTGCGAGAGCCCCCTGCCGCGACCGCCGCAGCAGCGATTTGGCGAGCTTGCCGGGGTCGAAATCAGGGGTCGGTTGCATTGGCTTTCTCGGCTCAGGTGGTTGCATGGAGGGCCTTTTTTCGGGTAAACGAGGGCCCGGTTATGGGTCGAGATGCGGCGAATCTGCCGCCTTTCGTGGAACTTGGTCACACTTCAGCCCAGCTTGCATTGCTCGGTGACAAGGTTCGAACGCCAATTCGGCACCCATCTATGCGGCGCATCAGTGGATTGCTCGCCGTTTAAGCCACGACCCAAACGGACAGCAGAAAGCAGAGGCTCATGCCCACAATCGCTTTGGTCGACGACGACCGCAACATTCTAACATCCGTCTCGATCGCGCTGGAGGCCGAAGGCTATCGCATCATGACCTACACCGACGGCGCCTCCGCGCTCGACGGTTTCCGCACCACCCAGCCCGATCTCGCCATCCTCGACATCAAGATGCCGCGCATGGACGGCATGGAGACGCTGCGCCGTCTCAGGCAGAAGTCCGACCTGCCGGTGATCTTCCTGACCTCCAAGGACGAAGAGATCGACGAATTGTTCGGCCTCAAGATGGGCGCGGACGACTTCATCCGCAAACCGTTCTCGCAGCGCCTTTTGGTCGAGCGCGTCAAGGCCGTGCTGCGCCGCTCGGCGCCGAAGGACCCGACCGTCGCGCCGAAGGAGAACGATGCCAAGGCGCTCGACCGCGGCCTGCTGCGCATGGATCCGGAACGCCATACCTGCACCTGGAAGAACGAGCCGGTGACGCTGACCGTCACCGAATTCCTGATCCTCCAGGCACTCGCGACCCGGCCCGGCGTGGTGAAGAGCCGCAACGCGCTGATGGACGCCGCCTATGACGACCAGGTCTATGTCGATGACCGCACCATCGACAGCCACATCAAGCGGCTGCGCAAGAAGTTCAAGGTGGTCGACAACGAGTTCGAGATGATCGAGACGCTCTACGGCGTCGGCTACCGCTTCAAGGAAGCCTGAGGCGCAAGGCGCTTTCACGAAAGAACGACTGAGAGCATCCGGTTCTGATTCCGTCACGACCCGGATAGCTCTAGGATGCGGGGACCCTTCGCACGAGATGTCCTAACGCGGGCGTGAGCATTGCTTGACCGAACGCAGCCTGACGAGAACCAGAACGCCGGGGACATCGTATCCGACGGCGCTCTGGAGCACGTCGCCGGTGACAAGCCGGCTGCGCAAGGCTGGCGGCCGCTGAACTGGCTCAAGCGCGCCGGGCAGTTCTTCTTCGCGCTGTCCTTCTCGAGCCTGACCCGCCGCATCGTCTCGCTCAACCTAGCGGGCCTCGTCGCGCTGGTCGCGAGCATCCTGTATCTGTCGCAGTTCCGCGCCGGCCTGATCGACGCGCGCGCGCAGAGCCTGCTGGTGCAGGCCGAGATCATCGCGGGCGCGATCGCGGCCTCCGCAACCGTGCAGACCAACGCCATTACCATCGACCCCGACCGCCTGCTCGACCTCAAGACAGGCGACAGCTATGGCGGGACGGACGATTCGCTCGATTTCCCGATCAATCCGGAGCGCGTGGCGCCGGTGCTGCGCACGCTGATCTCGCCGACCAAGACCCGCGCGCGGATCTTCGATCCCAACGGGACGCTGCTGCTCGACAGCCGCGACCTCGACAACGTGCTGACCTTCCCGCTGCCGCCGCCGTCGCTGCAACCGGGCCTGGTCGAGCGCGGCATGGTCGCGGTCCGCACCTGGCTGAACCGCGGCGACCTGCCGCTCTATCGCGAACTCGGGCGCGAGAACGGCAATGGCTATGCGGAAGTGGGCGATGCGCTCCAGGGCCAGAAGCGCTCGATGGTGCGGGTCAATTCACGCGGCGAGGTGATCGTCTCCGTCGCGGTCCCTGTGCTGCGCTCGCGCGCCATCCACGGTGCGCTGATGCTGTCGACCCAGGGCGACGAGATCGACCAGATGGTGACGGCCGAGCGCCTCGCCATCCTCAAGGTCGGCGGCGTCGCCGCCGCGGTCATGATCATGCTGTCGCTGCTGCTTGCGAGCACGATCGCGGGTCCGGTGCGCCGGCTTGCCGACAGCGCCGAGCGCGTCCGCCGCCGCATCAAGACCCGCGTCGAGATTCCCGACTTCACCCGCCGTCGCGACGAGATCGGGCATCTGTCCGGCGCGCTGCGCGACATGACCAACGCGCTCTACAGCCGCATCGAGGCGATCGAGATGTTCGCCGCCGACGTCGCCCACGAGCTGAAGAACCCGCTGACCTCGCTGCGCTCCGCGGTCGAAACCTTGCCGCTGGCGCGCAACGAGAACAGCCGCGCGCGCCTGCTCGAGGTGATCGAGCATGACGTCAAGCGGCTCGACCGCCTGATCTCGGACATTTCGGATGCCAGCCGGCTCGATGCCGAGCTGCAACGGCAGGACGCGGTCCCGGTCGATCTACGTCGCCTGCTGGGCACGCTGGTCTCGGTCGCGAACGAGACCAAGCTCGGCCACGACGTCGCGGTCGAGGCGCGCTTCGAGGGACGCGGGGCGAACGACAATTTCGCCGTGACCGGCCACGATTCACGGCTGGGACAGGTGGTCTCGAACCTGCTCTCCAACGCGCAGTCCTTCTCGGAAGCCGGCAGCAAGGTCCGCCTCATTTGCCGCCGCGTGCGCGGAGAGATCGAGATCGTGGTCGACGACGACGGTCCCGGCATTCGCGATGACGCGCTGGATCGCATCTTCGAGCGCTTCTACACCGACCGTCCGCATCAAGGCTTTGGCCAGAACTCCGGCCTCGGGCTTTCGATCTCGAAGCAGATCGTCGATGCCCATGGCGGACGCATCTGGGCCGAGAACCGCGCTGGGCCCCCGGACGACGAGGGCCTCGCGACGGTCTCGGGCGCGCGCTTCGTGGTGAGGCTGCCGGCGCTATGAGCCAAGGCCGCTTGAACGACGGCCGCTTGAACGAAGCCGGGCCCAGCGTGCACGCCTCCGCGGTCAAGGTCGGACAAATGGCCGTGCTGATCCGAGGGCCCTCGGGCTCCGGCAAGTCGCGCCTTGCCTTCGATTTGATCATGGCGGGGCGGTCAGGAATGGTCGAAAGGGCCGTTCTGGTCGGTGATGACCGTGTCCATCTGGCGACAGTCGGCAATGAAATTGAGGTCCGCCCAGCGCCCGCGCTGGCCGGCCTGATCGAGATTCGGGGCTTGGGAATCCGCCGCTGCGACTTTGCGGAGCATGCGACCGTCGGTCTCGTGGTCGATCTGGACGCCGCGGACGCCGAACGGCTGCCGCCGGCCGAATCTCTGAAAACAAGCATTTTCGGTGTCGAAATACCGCGAATCCCGGTCGGACGCGACTATTCGCCCCTCCCCTTGGTTGTCGCGGCCTTGACCACTACCAAGAGTTAACCTTCTGCTAAGCCCTCAGGCGATTGTTTGAAGGGAAATTGTAACCATATGACCCCCACTATCGCGACCGAATAGACCGGCGCAGCTCCCCTCATCCATCCGTCTAGATTCAGGGAGATACGCAACATCCCCTCTTGCGCGGGGGCTCTGGATGGTCAAAGTGGCGCGTTCGTGCGGTGCACCAAAAGCGCCCGCGAGGAGTTTTTCCGATGATTGGTCTAGTACTTGTGACCCACGGGCGCCTTGCCGACGAATTCAAGGCAGCGCTTGAACATGTCATGGGCCCACAAAAGCAAATCGAAGCGATCACGATCGGTGCCGAAGACGATTCCGATCTCTGCCGAAGCGACATCATCGAGGCGGTTAACCGCGTCGATTCCGGCGATGGGGTAGCGATCCTCACCGACATGTTCGGCGGCACGCCGTCGAACCTTGCAATATCCTGCATGAGCCGACCGAAGGTCGAGGTGCTCGCGGGCATCAACCTGCCCATGCTGGTGAAGCTCGCGAAGGTTCGTGAAGAGCGTCCACTGCCCGATGCGATCGCGATGGCACAGGAAGCGGGCCGCAAATACGTCACCATCGCCAGCCGTGTACTCGCCGGCAAATGAGCGACGACGCGCCGCAAGCCGGAACCGGCGTGCCCGCGGGCGCGATCTCCAAAGAACTCCTGATCATCAACAAGCGCGGCCTGCACGCGCGGGCTTCGGCGAAATTCGTCCAGGCGGTCGAGCGCTTCAACGCGCAAGTGTGGGTGACGCGCGGCGGCGAGACCGTCGGCGGCACCTCGATCATGGGCCTGATGATGCTGGCGGCAGGACCGGGCACGACGATCACGGTCGCTGCAGCTGGTGCTGAAGCTGATGCCGCACTCGCGGCGATCACGGAACTCGTTGAAAGCAAGTTCAACGAGGAAGGGGTCTGAGCCACACGTTCAGTGCCGTGGGGCGGGCAAAGGCGCAACGCGCCGTGCCCACGACCTTTCTACAATCGTTAAACGTCGTGGGCACGCTTCGCTTTGCCCACCCTACGGCAGCTCGGCTATTTCGCCGGGCCTGCGATGTAGATGTTCCAGCTCATCGACGGGCCGGCCTTGCCGTGGGTGAAGCGGCGCGTCGTCATCACGATGCGCTCGGCATTCGGCGCCACTTCCGACACCCATTTCTCGAACGCCGGCAGGCGGCCATCGGTCGGATCGAACACGCCGATGAAGCCATACTTCCTGGCGTCATCGCGCGAGGTCAGGCCGGAATCCCAGGCTTCGATCGGAACGAGTGCCGCCGGATGATCCGGGCTGTAGAACACCATCGGCTGGATCGACTCCATCGTGCCGGCGACGACGGCCCAGCGCGAGGCAAAGCGCGCGTGCCAGGCCTGCGTCAGCTCTCGTGCAAGCTCCGACCGCGCGCCATAGGTCGCGGTGTTGCCGGCATTCGCCGCCATCTCGCGCGCGGCGATCCAGGGCGAGGCTATGAGCGTGGCCACGCTGAGCACGAGCCAGATCGCGACGATGTTGAACAGCACCGCGCTCTGCACCCGCAGCGCGGGGATCGCGACCAGCGCCAAGGGCGCCAGGAAGAACAGCGAGATGCCCCAATCGGTCTTCATGTAGATGCTGAACACCAGCGCGCCGAGCGGCGGGCCGAATGCGACGATGATCTGGATGATCCAGACATTCAGCGCCTGCGAGACATTGACGCCCATATTGGGACCGCGCGCCCAGGCGCGCGTGACGATGCGCAAGGGCGCGCGCAGCAGCAGCGACAACCACGGCGGCACCAGCGCCATGGCGAGCGCGGCGAGCGCCACCGGCAGCGCCAGCAGCGCGATATTGTGCAGGACGTAGCCGGCCACGAGCTGATGCACGAAGCCGGCGTCCTCGAGGCTGTAGGTGTCGCCGGCATAGGTCAGCGGCACGAAATGCACGTCCGCCAGCCAGACGATGTGCGGGATCATCGCCACCACCATCGTCGCGACCGCCACCCACGGCGCCGGCGACGACAGGAATCTCATCCGATCCGGATGGATCAGCGCGGCAAGGCCGATCGCGCCGATCATGGTCAGCACCCAATATTTGGTCATCAGCGCCAGCGCGCCGGCGAGCCCGAGCAAGACTCCAGATTGCCAGCTCCGCTTCTCGAAGGCGTTGAGATAAGCGAGCACGAGCAGCGGCAGCGTGACCAGCTGGAGCAGGTCCGGATTGTACTTGAAACCCTTGAAATTGAAGATTGGGTAGAGCGCGATCATCACCACGACCAGGAAGGCGCGGCGCGCGTCCACCACGCGCAGTGCAAGCAGCCAGCAGATCACCATGCCGACGCCGACCGTCGCCATTGCGAGCGCATAGGTCGCCCAATCCGTCGCCGGGAACACTGTGAACCAGAGGCCGGCGACCCAGCCCGACAGCGGCGGGTGCTTGCCGTAGCCCCACAGGAATTTCTGGCCCCAGCCCCAGGCTTCTGCGACGTCCATGTGAACGTCCTGCGCCGCCTTCAGATTGATCAGGATGAAGGTCCAGAGCACCGCATGCAGGATGGCGAGCTGGATCACCAGCCAGAGGCGCGCCTCGGGCCGGGTTGCACTGGCAATTAGCCAGGCCCGGAAACGGTCAAAGCGCACCCGGGTTCTTACGCGTGCTCGGGCGGAGGGGATCGAGGTGGTGGACATCGGCCTGGACATGGCCGCTGCGTAGCGCGTTTTGGGCCGTCGTGGAATCAGCTTGGCGTGAAGAAAGGCCCTGAAAATACAGCAATATGGTTGCCGCACGGGGATGTGAGTGGTATCCCGCGCCCATGACGACCGTCCCCATTTCGAACATCCGCAATTTCTCCATCGTCGCCCATATCGACCATGGCAAATCGACGCTGGCCGACCGTCTGATCCAGATGACCGGCGGCCTCTCCGACCGCGAAATGGCGGGCAAGGAGCAGGTGCTCGATTCCATGGACATCGAGCGCGAGCGCGGCATCACCATCAAGGCGCAGACGGTGCGCCTCGCCTACCGCGCCAAGGACGGCAAGGATTACATCTTCAACCTGATGGACACGCCCGGCCATGTCGACTTCGCCTACGAAGTCTCGCGGTCGCTGGCGGCGTGCGAGGGTTCCCTGCTGGTGGTCGACGCCAGCCAGGGCGTCGAAGCGCAGACGCTCGCCAACGTCTACCAGGCGCTCGACAACAATCACGAGATCGTCCCGGTCCTGAACAAGGTCGATCTTCCCGCGGCCGAGCCCGAGAAGATCAAGCAGCAGATCGAGGACGTCATCGGCATCGATGCCTCTGACGCGGTGATGATCTCGGCCAAGACCGGCCTCGGCGTGCCTGACGTGCTGGAAGCCATCGTCACCCGCCTGCCGCCGCCGAAGGGCGATCGCGATGCGACCCTGAAGGCGCTGCTGGTCGACAGCTGGTACGACGTCTATCTCGGCGTCGTCGTGCTGATCCGCGTCGTCGACGGCGTCATGAAGAAGGGCAGCCGCGTTCGCATGATGGGCACGGGTGCGGCCTACGACGTCGAGCGCGTCGGCTTCTTCACGCCGAAGATGACACAGGTCGACGAGCTTGGCCCCGGCGAGATCGGCTTCATCACCGCCGCGATCAAGGAAGTCGCCGACACCCGCGTCGGCGACACCATCACCGACGACCGCAAGCCGGTCACCGACATGCTGCCGGGCTTCAAGCCGGCGATCCCCGTCGTGTTCTGCGGCCTGTTCCCGGTCGATGCCGACGATTTCGAGACGCTGCGCGCCGCGATGGGCAAGCTGCGTCTCAACGACGCCAGCTTCTCGTTCGAGATGGAAACATCCGCCGCGCTCGGCTTCGGCTTCCGCTGCGGCTTCCTCGGCCTGCTGCACCTGGAGATCATCCAGGAGCGTCTCTCGCGCGAGTTCGATCTCAACCTGATCGCGACCGCGCCGAGCGTCATCTACAGGATGAAGCTCAACGATGGCACCGAGATCGAGATCCACAATCCGATCGACATGCCCGACGTGGTCAAGATCGCCGAGATCGAGGAGCCCTGGATCGAGGCCACGATCCTCACGCCCGACGATTATCTCGGCAGCGTTTTAAAACTGTGCCAGGAGCGCCGCGGCTCGCAGAAGGAGCTGACTTATGTCGGCTCGCGCGCGATGGTGAAATACGACCTGCCGCTCAACGAGGTCGTGTTCGATTTCTACGATCGGCTCAAGTCGGTCTCCAAAGGCTACGCCTCGTTCGACTATCATCTCACCGACTACAAGCCCGCGGATCTCGTCAAGATGCAGATCCTGGTCAACAACGAGCCGGTCGATGCGCTCTCCATGCTGGTCCATCGCACCCGCGCCGAAGGGCGTGGCCGCGCCATGGTCGAGAAGATGAAGGAGCTGATCCCGCCGCACATGTTCCAGATCCCGATCCAGGCGGCGATCGGCGGCAAGGTGATCGCGCGCGAAACCGTCCGCGCGCTGCGCAAGGACGTCACCGCAAAGTGCTACGGCGGCGACATCACGCGTAAGCGCAAGCTTCTGGAGAAGCAGAAGGAAGGCAAGAAGAAGATGCGGCAGTTCGGCAAGGTCGACATCCCGCAGGAAGCTTTCATTGCCGCGCTGAAGGTGGATAGCTGAGGCGAAGACTCGGGTCGCTTCGGGCATGAAGCGATGGGTCCGATCCGGGATGTTTGTGACCGGACGACACGAACGCGAAAACAACCCCATGCACAGTAGCCAACAGCCTGGCGGCGCTGGATTTTCCGATTTTACGAATCCTGATTGACCCGTCGGGCAAAACAGGGGCATGATGTCATCATGGCAACGGGTGCAGTCGGCAGACGGTGATGTCTCATCAAATGACCCCCGTCACGTTTGTGCTCATGGCCCGGATACCTCCAGAAAGCGTCGAAGCGTTTCGAGCTTACGAGGATGCCGCCCTGCCGTTGTTACCTGAGTTCAACGGATGCCTGGAGCGTCGTCTCCGCAATCCGGATGGCACCATCGAGATGCACATCGTCAGCTTCGCATCCGAAACGGACTTTCAAAATTACCGGAACGACCCACGGCGTATGAGCCAAGCCGGGCTGCTGGAAAAATCATCTGCGAAGATGGAATTGCTCCGGATGGCGGACGTCTCGAGCATTATCGGTTCTGATTGAATCAGAACCGAAGCGTACGGGCAAACGCGTCGGGCGGTACGGCCTCTACAGATTGCGCCAGTTGTGCCCGAAACGCGATTTGAAGGTGTAACGAAATCGAATCGCTCTTCAGGGCTGAAAATTAGTTCAGCGTCATAATCGTAATGACTCCAACGCAAAAAAAGAAAATAGGCTGCAATCAACAAGAATAAAGGGAGGAGTACATGGATACTGCGGGTCGCCTGCGCGCGATGGCAGTGTTGTGCCGTCAGACAGCCGCGCGTCATCCTGATCGAAGCTGGAAACTGCTCGCCGAAGCTGAATATTGGGAGCATCTGGCCAATGATACGGCGCTCGATCATTTCGACCGTTGCTTGGTTCGCTCACCGCTTCATCGAGCGCGTAGTATCCCACAACCGGCCGCAGCGCCTGCGGAGTGACTGCAAACAAAATAGTTTGTTAGCTTCTGTGTGCCTAACTTGGTGAGTGCCGCCCACCGCCGATTGCGGCACCTTGGAATGGGAATGCCGGCCCCGGCTGTTACCCCATCCTGCGGCTGGGGCCGTTTTGAACTTTCACAGCATCGTTCAACCCCGGTCCACAGCCATGCTTAGAGGCGTCGCTATAGCGCGCGTAGGATGGGTAGAGCGAAGCGCTTGATCGCGACGGAATAGATCGCTGTCACGGCAGAGTGACAAATCGCGCTACAAGCCGTCACGATGCGCGCTTCGCTTCCACATATCTTTTGAAATTGTCGAGGATCGCCTGCCAGCCGCCCTGCTGCTGCTCGACCGAGTGCGTCGGCTCGCTGTCGAAGACGACGCGGACGACAACGCCCTTCGGGCTGGGCACGAACTCGACCTCGGCCTTGCGATCGCCGAATGAATATTCGATCAGCTTGTGTTCGACGATCGTCGTATAAGTACCGGCGAAGTCAAAGCCCATGCTGCCGTCCTTGGCCTCCATGCGAGACGAGAAGACGCCACCTTCCCGCAGGTCGACCGTCACCTTGGTCGTGTGCCAGTCGTCCGACGCGGCGTTCCATTTCACGATGTCGGCAGGCGTCGTATAGGCACGCCAGACCTGATCGATGGGGGCTGCTACGTTGGTTTCGACGGTGATCCTCATGGGCATTGCTCCAGTTCAATTCTTGCAGTCGGGGTGACGACACCACATCCGCGGAACTTCCGGGGATTGTAACCAAGGACGATCGAACCCCGGCGGCGCCGACATGGTCGTCGCAAATTTTTGGGGATTCAAGGCGCCGTCAGACCATCATTGTCCGAGCTGTTGAAGCACGGCGAACCACAACGCGAGCGGCTCCCTGAGGCCGCCCGGCTCGGACGGCTTCTGGTGAACGGCGGTGTGCACCATGACGAGCTTGGAGGCCGGATCGACCAGGATGACCTGACCGCGGATGCCAAGCAGCGCAAATCTGCGCTGCTCGCCGGGGAGGAGCCACACCTGATAGCCGTAGCCGAAATAGGGTGTGGCCACGCCCGGAGCGAGATGGCCATCGCCTGGTCGGACGGTCGTGGCATCGAGCAGCCACTGCCGGGGGATCAATTGCCGACCTTCCCAGGCGCCGTCGTTTGCGAGCAACCGGGCCAGGCGCGCATAGTCGCGCAAGGTGGCGTTGAAGCAGCAAAAGGCAATCTCTTGCCCGCTACCGTCTATCGCCCACGACGCATCCGCTTCGGTGCCGATGGCGTCCCAGATCCGGTCGTGTAGATAGTCGGCAACCGGAATGGCCGTGGCGGAGCGCAGGACCAGGCCGAGTATCTCGGTTTCAACGCTTGCATAGTGCCATCGGGTCCCCTGCGGTGCGGTTCGGGTATTGAATTGCGCGACGATGGCGGCGGGATCTTTTGGCTCATCGACGAACAGGGCCCGCCCGAGCCGGGCGATGTCGTCGTGCCCATCATAGACTTCCGAGAATTCGACGCCCGAAGACATGTTCAGCAAGGCCCGGATGGATGTGTTTCCATATTCCGCTCCTGCAAGGCCGGGGACATAGGTTGAGACGAGGTCGTCGATCGACTTGATCCGTCCCTCCGAGACCGCGACCCCGACCAGCATGGCCACCAGCGTCTTCGCCATGGACTGCGAGAGAAAGCGATCGTGGTCGGTCCGCGAATATTGATAGTGCTCGTACAGGATGGTGTCGCCCCTGGCGATCAGGAGCCCCGTTACCGGGTTACGCTTGAGGTAGTCCGCGATGCTCAGCCGTTCGGCGCCAAAACTGTACGTGATTGATGGCTCTGGCGCGCGTTTGAATTGCCAGGGCGCCGTCGCGCGGCTGACCGCGCGCGAGGGGTAGATCTCGCCAAAATGGCTGTAGACCCCGACGAGCTTGTCAAGCTGGGTGGTGGTCCCGCGCGTGCCGACCGGATAACCGGAGGCCGCGCCGTAGAGTTCGGCATCGGGGCCGCTATCCGAAAAGACCGGCCCCGGCTCGCGAGGAGAGCTTCCACCATCCTGTGCGCATGCGAGAGGTGCCGAGACCGCAGCGGCGAAAGTGACAGCCATGAAAAGCCTGCGGCAACCGCGCGGCCTGCAAAGTGCTCCCCATCTCATTGAACTTGCCTCCTCGCACGTTCCTGTGTGCGCGCTCATGAGAACAACCTCGCAGGCCGGTGACGAGAGGCATGCTATCATGACGGGTAGACGGTGTCAGCGTGCGCCCAGCGCGCAGGATGGGGTGAGCCCTTGCGAAAACCATCAGGTTTCGTCACCGAGCAAGGCCTTGATGGGTTTCGCTCTCGCTCTACCCATCCTACGGGCTGCCCATGCTGCGAGCTATCGCGTCAGCTGCAGGAGGTCCCAGCGATTTCCGTAGAGATCAACGAAGACAGCAACGGTCCCGTACGGCTCGACGCGCGGCTCCTCCCGGAACAGCACGCCTTTCGAGCGGTAGGCTTCATAGTCGCGCCAGAAATCGTCGGTGTGCAGGAAGAGGAACACGCGCCCGCCGGTTTGATTCCCGATGTGCTGCGTTTGATTTGGCGTAGCCGCTTTCGCCAGGAGGATGCGGGTCTCCACGGAGCCCGGTGGCGCGATCAAGACCCACCTCTTGCCGTTGCCCAGGTTCGTGTCCTCAACCAGACCAAAGCCCAGCCGTTCGATGAAGTAGGCAATGGCTTCATCGTAATCGCGAACAAGAACAGACACGTATCCGATGTGCTGCCGCATGGTCGCATCGCTCTCAAGAATGTGGCGATGGCCTATCTCGCCTTCGGGCCAAGTCACCCTGCCCTCTATGAGGCCATGTTTGTCCTTTTTGAGGCACTCGTCAAGGTTGACCAGCGGCCCTCCGCGACCAACGAGAAACTCCCGACGGATCTGCGGTTCGCGGAAGCTGGAAGCAGACCGGAGCTACAGGCTGCTTTCGAAGCGCTGGCGGCTGTCGTCACGCCGTTTTTGCGACGATGTCGCTGTCGTCACCGAGACATTCTGGGCGGCGCTTCATGGGCTCGCTGAACTGGAACGTTCAGGGCGAATCAGGCCCGCGGCGCGGGACAAGCGCATCGCGCTGGTTGTTCGGGCGATCGTCATGTCCGGACACAGTTCGCCGGCACGCGGCTGATACCCTTTGTTTCATGGCCGCCTTGGGGCTTCGACGAAGCGTCGCCATCGCAGATCGAAAGGCGTAGCTCAATTCACCGCCCGCAGCGCCGCCGTGAAGGCGGCGAGATCCGCGCGTGCCGTCTCGTCCGGGGCCCAATGCGGGAGGTCGGCGAGCTCTGCGATCACGCGGGCCCGGTCCTGCGGCAGCAGGAAGCTCGCCCAGACATCGCTTGTGTCGCGGATGGCGGCGGCCACCAGGCGGGCGTTCTCGGGCTTGCTTGCGCCCTGGATCGCCGCGCAGACCGTGGTCAGGATGTATGTGGCGCTGTTCTTGCGGAAGCCCGTCATCCCCTCCTCGCGGATACGGGTGCGCTGCTCCGGCGGAAGGCCCGCCCAGAACAACTGGCCCGCAACCGCCTCGCGCGCCATGCCGCGGATCATGAAGCTGATCGCCACCGCGTACTGGTCACCGTACTCGGTCATGTTGCGCTGGAGCGCGACAAGATCGGGCTGCGGCGGCCTCGATCCGTAAAGGATGAACAGCTTGTGGGTCGCGTTGGCGGCGTCGGTCCAGTCCATCAGCCAGTTCATGTCGCTGGCCTGCGCGGGGGGCAGCGCCGCGAGGGCGTCGAGATTGAACACGTGGCCGAGCAGTACTGCGACCTCGGGCCGGGTCAGGTCGGGCCGCCCGCCCTTTTTGGCTACGCCATCCACATAGACCCGGAAAGCCTGCGCGGCCTCGCGCGCAGCGGCCGCATCATGCGCGCCGTCCTGCGCAAGCGCCGGTGACGCGAGTGCGAGAAGGACGAGGAGGATTCTGATGATCGGCATGGGCAACCTCAACCGGCGCGTTATGCGGCCCCGTTCGTGACGATGGCGGTTGTTGGTCGCAGCCAACGCCGTCAAGGTTCGCGGACCGTCCTTCGAGACGCCCGGCCAAGGCCGGCCCGCGGGATGAGGTGGTCGCCTCCACCGAGACCGCGATCACCCAATCGCAAAATCCGCCGCTGTCTCGGCGTGAATGGCCGTCGTGTCGAAGGTCTCGACTGACGTGTCTTCCGCGCCGACCAGCATCGTGATCTCGGTGCAGCCGAGGATGATGCACTCCGCGCCGGCAGCGACGAGCGCGGCCATCACCTCCTGATAGCGGCGGCGCGAGGGGGCCGAGACGACTCCAAGACACAGCTCATCATAGATGATGCGGTTCACTTCGGCGCGGGCGTCGGCGGGAGGAACCAGGACGTCGAGATCATGCGCGCGCAGCCGGTCGATGTAGAAATCTTCCTCCATCGTGAACTTGGTGCCGAGCAGCCCGACCCGCCGGTAGCCTTTGGACCGGATGCGCTCTGCCGTTGCGTCGCCGATGTGGATGAAGGGGATGGTCACGTTCGACACGATGTCGGGCGCCAGCTTGTGCATGGTGTTGGTGCAGAGCACGATCGCACGCGCGCCGGCGCTTTCGAGGCGCCGCGCGACCTCCGCGAGGCTGTTCGCCGCCTCGTCCCAGCGGCCGGCATATTGCATCTCCTTGATCGCCTGAAAATCGTAGGAATACAGCAGCAGCGGGGCTGAATGCAGTTGCCCCATCCGGTCGCGGACGCGCTCGTTGATGAGCTTGTAATAGAGCGCAGTGCTCTCCCAGCTCATGCCTCCAATCAGGCCAATGGTTCGCATTCCGGCGGCTCCACAAATGGTTCGACCGGATCGTAGACGAAGAGGTCGAGGCTGGCCATGTCGCATCGATCACACCTGTCACTCCGTCATCCTGAGGCGAGAAGCTTGCGATGCAAGGCATCGCAAGCTGAGCCTCGAAGGATGAACGGCCGAGATGCAGCCGGGCCGTCGCCCTTCGAGGCTCGCCGAAGAGGCGAGCACCTCAGGGTGACGGGGATGGAGTTTCGCCGTTGCGATCTTCGGGTGGTGGCTGAGGATCCGCCGATGGCCTCGGTAAGAATTTTGAAATCTAGAGCGCCGGCAAACCGGGCGGGGCCTTGCGCATGTTCGACGCCTGCTCGTAGGCATAGGCCAGACGCAGCAGCTTGTGCTCGCTCCAGGCACGGCCGGCGAAGGTGAGGCCGAGCGGATAGTCGGGCGTGTCCTTGCCGTCGATCCCCGAGACGAAGCCGGCCGGCACCATGACGCTGGGATAGCCGGCCTTGGCTGCAATTGCCGCGCCGGTCGCGCCGGGAAACAGAACGGCGTCCAGCCTGTGCTGATTCATATAGGCATCCATGCCGTGCGTCCTGGCGGAGAGCAGATCCATGGCGCGTGCCGATTTGTATTCGCGCTCGCTCAGGTCGCCTCTGGTGAGGGCGGCGGCGAGGAACAGGTCCTGGCCAAACCGGAGCGCCCTCTCCGCATTCGCAGCATTGAAGGCCACGATGTCGGCCATGGTCTTGATGTCGGTATTGGTCGCCCAATCCTTCAAATAGAGATTGAGACCGTATTTCAGCTCGTAGAGGAAGACGACCGGCGAGCCGGTCGGATTGCCCTTGTTGCGGCTGAGCGGATTGCGGTTGAGCACCGCCATGCCGGTGCCGGGCCCGGCAATCCAGCCACGCGTCGGCATGTTGGCGCGCACGATGACGGCGCCGAGATCCTCCAGCACCTTGATGACGTCGGCCATCAGCCTGGCCCCATCTGGTGGCAGCTTGCCGTAATAGCAATCGTTCAGCGGATCGGCGGGATCGCTCGGTACGCCGATGCGCGTCCCCTTCATCGCATCGCGTGCGAGGTCGGCCGTGTAATCGGCCGGCCTGCGCTGCCGCTCCGTCATGGGATCGCGTGGGTCGCCGGCGGCCAGCACGTTCAGCAGCATCGCCGCATCCCGCACGGTGCGCGTCATCGGTCCCGCCGTGTCCTGGCTGTGCGCGATCGGCATGATGCCGGCGCGGCTGATCAGTCCGACTGTCGGCTTCACGGTGACGATGCCATTGCGGCTGGCAGGATGCAGCAGCGAGCCCGAGGTTTCGGTGCCGATCGAGGCCGCGCACAGGCCTGCCGCCACGGCCACCGCCGAACCCGAGCTCGATCCACCGGGATCCACGAGCGGGATGCCGTGTTCGTTCAGCAGCGCCGGCACAAAGGGATTCTTCACCTGGCCTCCCAGCGAGGAATAGCCCGAGGGCATCTCGATCGCGAGGATGTTGGCGAACTCGGTCAAATTGGCCTTGCCGAGGATGACCGCACCAGCCTTGCGCAGCAGCTTGACGACCGTGGCGTCGCGCCTCGCGCGCGCCCCCTCCAGCGCCAGCGAGCCTGCCGTGGTCGGCTGCCTATCGCCGGTGGCAATGTTGTCCTTCAGCAGAATGGGAACGCCGGCCAGCGGCCGTTTGGCCGAGGGCCTGGTGCCGTCGAGCTTGCCCGCGATCGCAAGCGCGTCGGGGTTGAGCGCGCGTACGGAATTGAGCTTGTGGCCGTTGCGGTCACAGGCTTCGATCCGCGCGAGATAGGCTTTGGTCAGCGCCGTCGCGGTGACACGCCCGGCGGCCAGGGCATCGATGATGTCGGTCATGGGCGCGTCCTCGAGCTTCAGCTCGGGCGGCGCCGCGGCGCGGCCGGTTGGCGTCTTCATCGCGTGCCTCGTGGATGGATATGTGCTACGAAACGTAGCATTTCCGCCGATCGTAGGACAAGCCGCTCGGGAGCGACCAATGGACTGCACCATCCGGCCTGCGCTTGCCGATGACGCCGCCGACATCAGCACGGTGATCCTGCGTGCGTTGCGCGAAACGAATGCGAAGGACTATACGGGCGAGATCATCGAAAGGGTCGAGCGCAGCTTCAGCCCGGACGCCGTGCGGGCGCTGATCGCAAAACGCACCGTCTTCGTCGCCACCCTTGGCCGCGGCGTCGTTGGAACGGCAAGCCTCGACGGAAGCGTCATCCGCACGGTGTTCGTGGCTCCGGATGTTCAGGGCCGCGGGATCGGCCGGCTGCTGATGGCCGAGATCGGGCGGACGGCGCGCGAGCGGAGCATTGCCGCGTTGACGGTGCCTTCGTCGGTCACCGCGGAGACTTTCTATGCAAAGCTCGGATTCAATGCCGTGCGCGACAGCTATCATGGTGACGAACGCACGATCATCATGGAGCGGTTGCTCGGTGAATAGTCCGTGGCCCGGATGCCACCTTGATCCTCTCCGCTAAATAGACGACCATCGCGCCCGTCACCGCTCACACCAAGAATGGGCGAGGAAACGCGCATGAACGCAACTCCCGAACTTGGCCTGGTCGAGCGGGCCCGCGCCATCGCGCCGCTGATTGCGCGCGAGGCGGACGAGATCGAGCGGATGCGGCGGCTGACGCCTGTGGTCGTGACTGCGTTGGTCGAGAACGGGCTTTATCGCGCGCTGCTGCCGCAGAGCCTTGGCGGCGCCGAGGCCGCGCCGGAACATTTTATGCAGATGCTGGAGGAGATCGCCAAGGCGGATGCCTCTACGGCCTGGTGTCTTGGCCAATGCAGCGTCTGCGCGATGATCGCAGCCTCGCTCGATCACGACACCGCGCAGGAGATCTTCAACGCAGGCCCCGGCATCCTCGCCTGGGGCGCGATCGCACATGAGGCGCGCGCAGTCGAGGGCGGCTATCGCGTCACGGCGCGGTGGGATTTTGCCTCGGGCTCGCGGCAGGCGAGCTGGCTCGGGGCGCATGTCCGCATCGTCGGTAGCGACGGGACGCCGCGCAAGAATGCCGACGGATCGGCGGAGGTTCGCACCATCCTGTTTCCGGTTGCAAGCGCGACGTTGCATGATGTGTGGCAAGCGATCGGGCTCGCAGGCACCGGCACGGATTCGTATGACGTCGCCGACCTCTTCATCCCCGAGCGCTTCACCGCGTTCCGCGACGTGCCGCATGCGCTGGTCGAGAAAGGCCCGCTCTACAGGATAGGCACCGGCTCGACCTTCAGCCTCGGCTTTGCCGCGGTCTCGCTGGGCGTCGCGCGCGCCACGCTGGATGCCGCGATTGCGTTGTCGCGCGGAAAACATCAATCGCTGGCGGCGAGCGCCATGCGCGACAACCAGGCGATTCACGGCCTGATCGGCCGCACCGAGGGCGATCTGCGCGCCGCCCGCGCCTATCTCTATGCGACCGCGAATGCGATGTGGCGCGACCTCGTCGCGACTGGCGAGTTCAGCGCGGCGCATCGGGGCGCGGTGCGACTGGCCGCGACCTGGACCATCCATCAATCGGCAAAAGTGGTCGACGCGGCTTATCACATGGCCGGCGCGACCGCGGTGTTCCGCAGCAATCCGTTCGAGCGCCGGTTCCGCGACATGCACGCCATCGCGCAGCAGATCCAGGCGCGCGACACGCATTACGAGGACGTCGGGAAGATGATTCTCGCGAAGGCACGCTGAGCGCCAACGGTGCTGCGCTCCCTCGCCCGTTCTTACGGGGCCGCGACGAGTTCGCTCGCGCTGGGAGGGTTGGGGTGAGGGGGTGAGGTACGAAATCACGCCACCAGCGCGGCGTCTTCTTCGTCCCCGTCGATCCCGCGTTGCGCGGCCAGCAGGCTGATGATCTCCGCGTTCGGCCTCGCCTTGCTGAACAGAAAGCCCTGGCCTTCGTCGCAGCCTTCAGCGCGGAGGCAGCTCAGCTCGGCTTCGGTCTCAACGCCCTCGGCGGTGATGATGACCCCTAAGCCCTTGCCGAGGCTGACGATGGAGCGGATGATCGCCTGGGCCTCGCGATTGGCGCCGAGATCGCGCACGAAGGACTGGTCGATCTTGATCTTGTCGAACGGGAAGCTGCGTAAGTAACTGAGGCTGGAATAGCCGGTGCCGAAATCGTCCATCGAGATCCGGACGCCGAGCGCGCGTAGCGCATGCAGCGTCGCCAGCACCTGCGCGCTTTTCTCCAGCAGCAGCGTCTCGGTGATCTCGAGCTCGAGCCGGCGCGCCGGCAGGCCGGAATGCTTCAGCGCGTCCGTCACCACCGAGAGCAGATTGCCGCTGCGGAACTGGAGCGGCGACAGATTGACGGCCACGCGGACGTCGTCGGGCCAGGTCACCGCATCGAGGCAGGCCCGGCGCAGCATCAGCCCGCCGACCGGGTTGATCAGCCCCGTTTCCTCGGCGACCGGAATGAACTCGGCCGGCGAGACCATGCCGCGCTCAGCGTGCGGCCAGCGCACCAGCGCCTCGAAACCGGTGATGCGGCCGCTCTGGAGGTCGACCAGCGGCTGGTAATAGGGCCGCAGCACGTCGTTCTGGATCGCGTCGCGCAGCTCGACCTCGATCTTGCGGCGGCTCTGCGCCTTCGCATCGAGCGCGGCCTCGAAAAATGCAAAAGTGCCGCGCGCATCCAGCTTGGCGCGCGACAGCGCCATGTCGGCGTTCTTGAGCAGCTTTTCGGACTCGTCGCCGTCGGCCGGCGCCATCGCAATGCCGATGGAGGCGCCGATCACCACGGAATGACCGTCAAGCAGATAGGGATCGGCGATGGCCTCCAGCAGGCGTTTTGCCAGCAGCACCGCATCCTCGGGACGCGTCAGGCCACACTGCACGATCGCGAACTCGTCAGAATTCAGCCGCGCCAGCGCGTCGTCCTCGCGCAAGGTCGAGCGCAGGCGCTTGGCAACGCCGCGCAGCAGCTTGTCGCCGACCGCGTGTCCCAGCGTGTCGTTGACCGACTTGAAATTGTCGAGCCCCAGCATCAGCAGCGCGACCTTGTCCGAGCTGCGCCGGCCGTGCTGCAGCATCTCGTCGACCTGCTGGCGCAGCAGATTGCGATTCGGCAGGCCGGTCAATCCGTCATGCTGGGCCATGAAGGCGAGCCGCGCCTCGGCGCGCTTGCGCTCGGTGATGTCCATCAGCGCGAGCAGCACCGCGGGCCGCTCGGCATAGGTCAGTTCGCGGGAATAGATCGCGAGATCGATCAGCGCACCGTCGGCCTTGACGTGCTTCCAGGTGCGGCCGGCCTGCTCGTCGCTGGAGCGGTCAGTGGTCCAGGGCGGCTCGCTCTCGAAGGCCTGCAAGCTGCGGATCTTCAGCTTCTCGAACTCGGCACGGCTATAGCCGTAATGCGCGATCGCGGCGTCGTTGACACCGAGGATGCGTTCGTCGTCCAGCGCGCAGACGATCATCGGCACGGGATTGCCGTCGAACAGCAGGCGGAACGAGGCCTCGCGCTGCTTCAACTCGGTGATGTCGACGCGCAGGCCGACCACGCCGCCGTCATCGGTGCGGCGTTCCTCGATCAGGATGACGCGGCCGTCCGACAGCGTCTGCTCATGGCGCTTGCCGGGCTCGTAAAGCTTCTTCAGCCGCTGGGCGATCCATTCTTCCTCATGGCCTGCGGCTTCCGGATAGTCGCCGCGGGCGACGCCGACGCGCAGCGTATCTTCCAGGCGCGCGCCTTCCGCGAACAGATCGGCGGTCTTGCTGTAGATTTCCGAATATTGCTTGTTCCAGAGGACGTAGCGGCCTTCGGGGTCGAGAATCACGATGCCCTGCGGCAGCAGATCGACGGCCTGGCGCAGCCGCTCATGCGATTTGCGCGCCTCAGTGATGGCCGCTTCGGCTTCGGCGCGGCTCTGCACGAGTTCGTCATGGTCGACCGGCGGATGCGGCGCGCGCGCGAATCGCGGCTTGCGCGGCCGGTGGCCGGCAAGCACGTCTTGCTTTCGCTTTCTTGGTTTTCGAGACCCCAAACTCAACTTCACATGTCCCAGTCGCGCCCTGCAGCCGCAAGTCTTGGAGCAAGTGTCTGAAAAAAAAGTAATCTTCGCCGGTCGGACCGCGGGACGGCCAGCACCGCGGCTCTCGTGTGTCAGGCATCTGTGCCTGTTTGCGAGGCGCAAGAACCCCGATGGGCGCAGCAAACCTGCTTCGTCGTCGCAATGGGAGAGTGCAATGGCGCAAAATTGCGCGCTCGCTTGAATCATTTCCTCGATCGCGCGCGATTGCATGCGGCCTGCGGATATCCCTCACTCCGCGCACGAATTTTGGTCAACGCAGGATACGGTTATCGCGCCGTTAAAAATGCGGCCGGTCCCAGTAAAATCTACGACTTTTGGACCAGTTAGTTCGAAGTATGGATCGTCGTGTTGCGCGCGCCCTCGCGCCGGACCCTAATTCTTAACCCTGACGCGGTGTTGGGCTATAAGGATGTCAGCATGAGTCCCCGCCGCATCGCCCCTCTCCTGCTCGTCATGACGCTCCTGGCCGCCGGCGACGCGCTGGCCCAGGACAAGGGCAGCGTGAACGCAAAACCGCTGCCGCCGCTCGCCAATCCCAATGATCCCACGATCGGCGCCAGGGAGCTGTTCGCACGAAAGCTGCTGCCCTCGACGGGGCCGGCGCATGTCATCGGCTCCTACACCAAGGGCTGCATCGGCGGCGCCATGCAGATGCCGCTCAACGGCGACCATTGGCAGGTGATGCGGCTGTCGCGTAACCGCAATTTCGGCCACCCCGACATGATCGCGCTGATCAAGCGGCTCGCGGCCAAGGCGAACAAGGACGCCGGCTGGCCCGGCATCCTTGTCGGCGACATCGGCCAGCCGCGTGGCGGGCCGGCGCTGTCAGGCCACGCCAGCCACCAGATCGGGCTCGATGCCGACATCTGGCTGACGCCGATGCCGGATCATCGCCTCTCCCGCGAGGAGCGCGAGGACATGTCGGCGGTGATGATGGTGCGGCAGGACCGGCTCGACATCGACCCAAAGGTGTTCACACCTGGTCATGTGCTGGTGCTGCGCGATGTGGCGCAGGAGCCGGCGGTGCAGCGCATCTTCGTCAATGCCGCGATCAAGAAGGCGCTGTGCCGCGAAGCCAAGGGCGACCGCTCCTGGCTGTCAAAAATCCGGCCATGGTGGGGCCACGACTATCACTTCCACATCCGCATGCGCTGCCCGGCGGGCGCCGGCGAATGCGAAGGACAGCCGTCGCAATCCGAGGACGAGGGCTGCAAGCCTGCCGATCTCGCCTATTGGTTCAGCGACGCCGTGCTGCACCCGAAGCCGCCGCCCGAGCCGCCGAAGCCAAAGCCGCCAATGACGCTGGCGCAGATGCCGGCCGCCTGCAAAGTGGTGCTGCACGCGGGGGATGCGAAGCCGTAACAAGTTCGTCAGCCGGCTGGTCGCTGCGCTCTGAAATGCGCTAGGATCGCCCTGCCGCGCGGCCGTAAGCCCGCGGCATTCGGGGATGCGCATCCCTTTCACTAAGCCTGACCGCAAGCCCCGCATCCTCGCGTGGCCAACGATGAGATTTAACATGCGCATCCTCACCCTCCTTGCCGCACTTTCGCTTGGCGCGACCTCCGCTTTCGCCGCCGAGGAGCCCAGCGGCTGCGACAAGTTCAAATGGCCGATCGAGCGCGAGCGCGCCGCGCTGACTGCGCCGGATCGTGCCAAGCTCTCGACCGGAAGCGAACAGGCGGCCCTGCCCTCGTCGGCCATCACGCTGGGACTGGTCGCACCCGCGGAGGCAAAGCTGCCCTCGCCGCCGGAGCGGGCGCCGAAGGACGGCACGTTTGCCGGCTTCACGGGCATCAAGGCGGCGCCCAAGGCGGGCCTCTACACGATCAGCCTGTCCTCCGGAGCCTGGGTGGACGTGGTCCAGGACGGGCATGTCCTCAAGCCCGTGGCCTTCAGCGGCGCCACCGATTGCGACGGCATCCGCAAGACCATGAAATACGAGCTGTCGGCCCAGCCCTTCGTACTCCAGGTCAGTGGGGCCAAGGACAATTCGCTACCGATCGCGATCCTGCCGGCACAATGAGCGGGCCTGGCTAGACAAACGGTCGCCTTTGACCTGAGGCGCCGGCCTGCTATCTTCGAGGCCAGCGATATCCCTGCCGGCCGTAAGCCGCTGCGGGGACACGTGGAACAGCGCTTCCGCCCGTCGCGACCTGACTTAACCCAACGCCAGATTTGCGCGTGCCTTTGTGCGCGCGGACTCGCACGGAGCGCACCCATGATTCGTATCGCCGGACTTTTCACCGCCTTCGTGATCCTCGCGGGCGCAAGCCTCTCGCCTGCCGTGGCCGAGGACAAGACCATCACCGTGTTCGCCGCGGCGTCGATGAAGAACGCGCTCGACGAGGTCGACGCCGCCTACACCGCCAAGACCGGAATCAAGTTCAGCGTCTCCTATGCCGCAAGCTCGGTATTGGCAAAACAGATCGAGCAGGGCGCGCCGGCCGACGTGTTCGTCTCGGCCGACATCGACTGGATGGACTACGCCATCTCCAAGAAGACCATCAACGAGCCTTCCAGAGTCAACCTGCTCGGCAACAGCATTGTGCTGATCGCGCCGAAGGATTCCGCGATCAACAACGTCACCATCGCGCAGGGTTTTGACCTCGCAAAGCTCGCCGGCGACGGTAAGGTCGCGACCGGCGACGTCAAGTCGGTGCCAGCCGGCAAGTATGCCAAGGCTGCGCTGGAGAAGCTCGGCGCCTGGACCGCCGCGGAGCCGAAATTCGCCATGGCCGAGAGCGTGCGCGCCGCGCTGACGCTGGTCGCCCGTGGTGAAGCCAATCTCGGCATCGTCTATTCGACCGACGCCAAGGTCGAGCCCGGCGTGAAGATCGTCGGCACGTTCCCGGCGGATTCGCATCCCGCGATCATCTATCCGGTCGCGGCCACCACGACCGCGAAGTCGGAGACCAATGACTATCTCGCCTTCCTGCGTACCTCGGCCGCCAAGACCATTTTGGAAAAATACGGCTTCAAATTCCTGATCAGCCCGACCACCTGATCTTTCGTGCTCGACATTTCTCCCGCCGAATGGACGGCGATCCTGCTCTCGCTTAGGGTCGCCGTCATCGCCACGCTGGTCGCAACGCCGTTCGGCATTGCGCTGGCGTGGCTGCTCGCCCGCAAGGATTTTTGGGGCAAGTCGGTGCTCGACGCAATCGTGCATCTGCCGCTGGTGCTGCCGCCTGTCGTCACCGGCTATCTGCTGCTTCTCACATTTGGACGCCGCGGCCTCGTCGGCGCTTTTCTCGCCGACCATCTCGGCATCGTCTTCGCATTCCGCTGGACCGGCGCTGCGCTCGCTTGCGGCATCATGTCGTTTCCGCTGCTGGTGCGGCCGATGCGGCTGTCGATCGAGGCGATCGATCGCCGGCTCGAGCAGGCGGCGGAGACGCTGGGCGCGGCACCCTGGAAAGTGTTCTTCACGGTGACACTGCCCTTGGCGCTGCCCGGCGTGCTCGCCGGCATGGTGCTGGGCTTTGCCAAGGCGATCGGCGAGTTCGGCGCTACCATCACCTTCGTCTCCAACATCCCCGGCGAGACCCAGACGATTTCGTCCGCGATCTATTCGCTGATCCAGACGCCCGACGGCGACGCCGCGGCGGGACGACTTGTCATCGTCTCGGTCGTCCTCGCGCTCGGCGCGCTGATCGCCGCCGAATGGTTCGCTCGACGAGCCACGCAACGCCTGCACGGGAACTGACCATGCTGCGCGTCGACATCGAAAAACAGCTCGGCGAATTCTCGCTCTCCGCATCCTTCAGCAGCGAAGGCCGCGTCATCGGCCTGTTCGGCGCGTCCGGCGCCGGCAAGAGCTCGCTGGTCAACATGATCGCAGGGCTGCTGCGGCCCGACCGCGGCACCATCGCAATCGACGGCGAGACGGTCGACGACACCGCGGCCGGCATTCATGTGCCGACCTGGCGCCGCCGCATCGGCTATGTGTTCCAGGATGCGCGGCTGTTTCCGCATCTCAATGTCGCGCAGAATCTCGACTACGGCAGGCGGATGAACGGCCTTGCGTCCGACCCGGCCCAGCACAAGCGCGTCGTCGAGCTGCTCGACATCGGCGCTCTTCTCGACCGCCGTCCCGGAAAACTCTCCGGCGGCGAACGCCAGCGCGTCGCGCTTGGCCGCGCGCTGCTGTCGAAGCCGCGCCTGTTGCTGCTCGACGAGCCGCTCGGCGCGCTCGACGAGGGCCGCAAGCTCGAGATTTTGCCGTACCTTGTGCGGCTGCGGGATGAGGCCAACGTTCCCATGGTCTATGTCAGCCACGACGTCGCCGAACTGCGCCAGCTGGCCACGCAGATCGTGATGCTGAAGCAGGGGCGGGTGACGTCGTTGGGCGGGGTGAAGGTGCTGACGTGAGGGAGCGGCATGGGCTTTCTTCCCCGTCATGGCTAGGCAATGTCTGACCGAGATCGACACTTGCCGAGTGTGGAGATTTGAACACCGGCCGCGCGGCGTCTGCCAGCATGCCATGCGCCCGTTTGACGTTGTCGAGAAACTGCCGCACGCTTTCCCGCCACGTGAAGGTCAAGGCATAGGCCCGGCATTTTTCGCGCGGCACCTGCAAGGCGGCGAGCGCCGCGCGGCGCAAATCGGCATCGAGACAGCCGCAGCCGGACTTGCCGATCACGTCGAGCGGCCCCATCACCGGGAAGGCCGCGACCGGCAGGCCGCATGCCAGCGCTTCCAGGATCACCATCCCGAACGTGTCGGTCAGGCTCGGAAAGACGAAGACATCGGCCGAGGCATAGACATCGGCGAGCGCTTGCCCGGTCCGTATGCTCATGAAATGGACCTGCGGAAACCGCGCCTGCAGGCTGGCGCGCAACGGCCCGTCGCCAACCACGACCTTCGATCCCGGCAGGTCCAGAGCCAGGAAGGCCTCGAGGTTCTTCTCCACCGCGACGCGGCCGACATACAGGAACACCGGCCCGGGAAACGCGAGCGGCCGCACGCGGCGGGGACGAAACAACTCGGCATCGACGCCGCGCGACCACGGCATCAAATTGCGGAAGCCATGCGCCTTCAACGCCTGCTCCAGTGTCGGCGAGCCGACCATGATGCCATCGCCGCCGTTGTGGAAACGGCGCAACGCTGCATAGCTCCACCTCAGCGGCACCGGCAGCCGCGCCGCCAAATATTCGGGAAAGCGGGTGTGGTAGCTCGTCGTGAACGGATAGCCGCGGGTCTGGCAGACATAGCGCGTGATCCACCCGATCGGCCCCTCGGTCGCGATGTGCACGGAATCCGGACCCATGCTTTTGATCGCACGCTCGATCCGCCCCACCGGGGCCAGCGCAAGGCGGATCTCCCGGTAGCCGGGCAGCGGCACCGTGCGGAAATCGTCCGGCGTGAGGAAGCCGATATGGGCGCCGAACGCAGGCGCTTCGCTAGCGAGATATTCGAGCGAGCGCACCACGCCGTTGACCTGCGGGCGCCAGGCGTCGGTTGCCACCAGCACGCGCATCAGGCGACCGCCCGTGCGAACGGCACCACGCTCGACGCGCCCGACATCTGCCGTGGCCGCGCCTCGGCCCAGCGGATGATCTCGAAGCGGCCGTCATGGTGCTCCACGACACCGGTGCAGGATTCCACCCAGTCGCCGGTGTTGATGTAGCGAATACCGAACTCGTCGTGCATCGCCGCGTGGTGGATGTGGCCGCAGATCACGCCCTGCGCATCGTGGCGCCTTGCTTCCGACGCCAGCACCTCCTCGAAGCGGCCGATGTGATTGACCGCATTCTTGACCCGCAGCTTCGCCCAGGACGAGAACGACCAATAGGCAAGCCCGAACCGGTTCCGGATCCAGTTGAGCCAGACGTTGGAGGCAAGCGCCGTGCGATAGCCGACATCGCCGAGGAGCGCCAGCCAGCGGGCGTGGCGCACGACGAGATCGAAGTGATCGCCATGGACGACAAGGTAATCGCGGCCGTCGACGCTCCGGTGGATCGCGTGCTCAACCACCTCGACGTTGCCGAAGGTCGAGCCGACATAGTCGCGCACGAACTCGTCGTGATTGCCGGCCACATAGACCAGCCGCTTGCCACCCCGCGCAAGATCGACGAGCTCCTGCACCACCGCATTGTGCGTGCCTGGCCAATACCAGCTCGACCGCAGATACCAGCCATCGACGATGTCGCCGACCAGGTACACAGTGTCGGCATCATGATGATGGAGAAAGTCGATCAGCCGTTCGGCCTGGCAACCTCTCGTCCCGAGATGGACATCGGAGATGAACAGGCTCCTGACCTTGACGACATCGGGCGGCAAAGCCGCATCCCTGTCTTGGCATCGCTCCTGACATTGCTCCTGGCGTTGCGCCGACCGGTCGCCGCTAGGGCCATCGCGGAGGAATGCCATCGCGGCGGCTTCCGCCAATCCCGCGACCGCCTTCGTCACATCCCGGTTGGCGCGCCGCCGGAAGATCGAGCGATGCCAATAAACCGCGACGGCAAAAACCAGGAGCGCGAACTGGGCGCCGCGATGCCGCCCGTCCGACGCCGCGACACCGAACTGAAGGCCGGCGAGCAGGATCAGCACCCCGGCGCTGAGGTGCTCGAGCGTGTGCGAGCCGGGCCGGAAGCGGGACAACAGGGCTCTCATGCGATCTCCTCCACAGCCTTGATTTCCCCCAAAGCTTTGGGGGCGGCGATGGCGCGCGGTGACGCGAGGCCTGGCCGCGCGGTCGCGCGCTTGTAAAAGCGAAGTCCGAGAATGATCGCGACTTCCACCGCGACAAGGATGGCGACCACCCAGAAGCCGATGCTGACGGGATCCTGTCCGCTGTCGCGCAGCGCATAGCCGAGGCTCAAGAACGGCATGTTCCAGATCACGGTGCCGATCGCGGTGGCGGCGACGAAGGCGCGCGGCTCCAGCCGCAACACGCCGGCCGGCAACGCCAGATAGATTCGCACGGTCGGCAGCGTCTGGCCGATCAGCGTGACCCAGAAATGGTTACCGCGATAGGCATCGGTGAGCTGCTCGTAGAACGAGGGCCGCAGCAGCACATATTTGCCGTAGGTCCTCACCAGTCGCTCGATCCGCTGCGAGCCGAGCACGCGGCCAAGCCCGTACCAGCCGATCGCGCCGACCACCGACCCGACACTTGTCACCAGGATGGCCATGGCCAACGTCGCGCCATCGGGCACGGTGAGACCGAGCAGCATCAACAGAACGTAGGACGGAAACACCGGAATGAATTTCTCGGCGATCGCCAGGCAAGCCATGCCCAGCAGGCCGAAGTGCAGAAACATTGCGATCGTGCTCGACGTGTCCATGATGCCTCGGTTACGCGAAGGGGGGACGGCGGCTGATCCGGTACACCGAGGCCGGAGGCAGGTTGCGATAGGTCTGCCCGATGCGGCTTGCCTGCAGGTCGAGATGATCGAGAATCGCATCAGGGACGGGACAGCGCGGGCCGTAGGTGATCTGGTAGAACGCGCCGCCGGGACGGAGATAGGCAAACGCGCCGCCGAGAATCGCTAGCACTTTTCCCTGCGGCATCGTCAGCAGCCCGAGCCCGCTGACGACGGCGCCGACCAGCGCCCCCTCGAACAGTTTTTCTCTCACCAGCCAGGCTGCATCCATCCACAGCACCCGCGCGCCGGGGAAGCGCCGCTGCAGCAGCGGGATGAAATCGGAGCCGTATTCGACCAGCGTCAGATCCTGCTGCCGGACGCCGCGATCGAGCAATGCGCGGGTGAAGGCGCCGGTGCCGGGGCCGAGTTCGATGACGGGGCCGGTCTCGGCTGTGATCTCCTGCGCCATCAGCGACGATGCGGCGGGTCCCGTCGGCGCAACCGCTGCCACACGCAGGGGATCGCGAATCCAGGCACGAAAGAACGGCAGGATGTCAGCGGCCGACATGCCGTCTCTCCTTCGCAAGGCAGCCAATTTCGCAGGTGAGGTTCGGTACCAAAGCCATTCAAATGTCTTTCCGCTTGCGCGTGTCCGCCATCGAACGCGAAAGACACGCGCCAGATCAGCCATGTCGGGCGCGGCAGGATGATCAAGCCCGGCCCGACAGTCGATTCAGTCTCACGCCAACATTGCGAGAGTCTGTCGCGATTGCGCATGCTTCGGAAATATCCGCGACGTTGTCGCAAGATGGAGCCGCAACGTTGCCGCAATGAATTGGGCACAAAGCCGGCAACGAGGAGCGCGAAGGACGTTAAGCCCGTGGCCCTCCACCGTCATTGCGAGCGCAGCGAAGCAATCCAGAATCTTTCCGCGGAGGCAGACTGGATTGCTTCGCTACGCTCGCAATGACGGGTGGAGACAGCGGCGCGGAAAGCTAGCGCTTCCGCCGCTTCGGCTTTATTGCGCCGAACACATCCGTCAAATCCTCGCTCGCCGGCACCGGATCATCATCCAGATGCAGGCGGCTCTCCACATGCAGAAAATGCTCGCGGGACACGGCAATCGCGCGCGCCACATCGCGAGCACGTAGCGCTTCGACGATGGCGCCGTGCTCGTCCACCGCGCAGATCGAATCCGTCGCGGGCTCGTAGACCGAGACCATCACCGAGGAGCGGCTGAGCAGATCGGCGAGGAAACGCGTGAGCTCGGCATTGCCGAGCGCCTCCACCAGATGGACGTGGAACGCGCCTGACAGCCGCACCGATGCGGCCCGGTCGCCGCGCGTTGCGGCGGCGCGCTCCTCAGTGAGATGCGCGGTCAGCTTTTCGATCAAGGCATCGTCGACAAGGCGGACGAGCTGCGTCAGCACGCCAGCCTCGAGCACGCGATGCGCTTCGTAGACGCTCCTGATATCGTCGAGCGTCGGGCGCGGCACGCGGGCGCCACGATTGGGGATCATCTCCAGGCGCCGCTCCGCGCCAAGCCGATGCAGCACCTTGCGGATGCGCTCGCGCGAGACGCCAAAAATGTCGGCGAGCGGCGGCTCGGCGAGCTTCACCCCGGCCTTCAGCTTGCCCTCCAGCAGCGCGTGCAGGATGGCCTGATAGACCGCCTCGTCCTCCGCGGGATTGGCCTTACCAGCCCTCTTGCCGTTCGTCTTGCCGTTGCGCCTGCGCTGCGTCGCCATGGCGCTAGCTAGGCCCAAAGGCTGCGCAGCGTCACCTCCAAAAAATGTGCACATTTTTCGCGCGACGAGGCAGGCGGCAGAGACGACCTGAATTCATATAATTGATATCATTATCTAATTCATAAATGTGCACATTTGGCATGACGCTTGCTGCTGCCTCATAGCAAGCTTTACGCACAACAAGCGGGATATGCCCATGCACACCCCCTCCCGACGCAGCGTTCTGACATCAGGCGCGGCCCTCACCGTGGTTCTCGCAGCTCCCGCGCGGCTGCGCGCCGCGCCCAAGGAGATCGTCATCGGCGGTCCCGCGGGCGCCGCGAAATATTTCAACGCCGATCTGTTTCCGGTGCTGGAGAAGAAGCTCGACTGCAAGGTGCTGTACGAGGGCACCAACTCGCTGACGAATTTGCAGAAGATGCAGGCCGACAAGGCCGCGCCAAAGATCTCCGTCGTCATCATGGACGATCCGGTGATGCTGCCGGCGGCGAGCGAGGGACTGATCACAAAAATGTCGGCCTCGTCGATCGCCAATCTCGGCAAGCTCGTGGACGGCGCGGTGCACCAGGACGGGATGTGGGCGAACTATCAGCGGCCCTGGGCCGGCATCGCCTATTCGACCAAGCGCATGAAGACGGCGCCGGCAAAATGGTCGGACCTGTGGGACGCGAAATATGCCTCTAAGGTGATCGTGCCGTCGCTCTCCAACACCGAAGGTTTCTGGACGCTGCTTGCGGCCGCGCATCTCGAGACTGGAAAACCCTACAAGGAGGCGCAGTACGAGATCGATGGGGCCTTCAAGAAGGTGAAGGAGCTGAAGGCGAATTTGCTGAACGTCTACACCAACGCGCCGCAGGCCATCAATCTGATGGAGCAGGGCGAGGCCTGGATGATCGGCGGGCAATTCTCGGCCTACACGCTGATCCGAAAGGCGGAAGGGTCGCCAGTCGATCTCGCCGTGCCTGGGGACGGCGGATTTGCGATGCCCTCGGGCATTGCGAAAGTGGCGGGCGCGCCGGCCGGCGACCTCGCTGATGCCGCGATCGACTTCTTCCTGAGCCCGGAAGCGCAGACCATTCTTGCCGACAAGGCGTTTGTCGCGCCGACCAACAAGGGCACGCCGACGCCGGCGGGTTTTCCCGATCCCGCCTCGCTGTTCGCGCCGGACTGGGCGTTCGTCGCCAAGAACCGCGCGGGCTGGGTGGACCGCTGGAGCAAGGAGATGACATGAGCGAGAGCAGCCCGCATCTCGTCGTCCGCGGCGTCTCCAAGCGATACGGCCCGACCACGGTTCTCGATCATATCGACCTCACCATCCGCCGTGGCGAGCTGGTGACGCTGCTCGGCCCCTCCGGTTGCGGCAAGACCACCCTGCTCCGCGCCATCGCGGGGCTGGCGCAACCCGACACCGGCAAGGTCGAGCTCGCCGGCCGCGACATCACCCACGTGCCGCCGCACAAGCGCAATGTCGGCGTCGTGTTCCAGAGCTACGCGCTGTTTCCGCATCTCACCGTCGCCGGCAATGTCGCGTTTGGATTGAAAGTGCGCGGCATGGCCAGGCGCGAGATCGACGTTGCTGTCGATCGCGCGCTGTCGCTGGTCAAGCTCGGCCATCTCGCTAGCAGACGCATCTCGGCGCTATCAGGGGGACAGCAGCAGCGCGTGGCGCTGGCGCGCGCCATCGCGGTCGAGCCAGATGTGCTGCTGTTCGACGAGGCGCTCTCCGCGCTCGACCGCAAGCTGCGCGAGGAAATGCAGGTCGAGTTGCGCCGCCTGCTCCAAGAGGTGAAGGCGACCGCGATCTTCGTGACGCACGACCAGGACGAGGCGCTGACCATGTCCGACCGCGTCGCGGTCATGAACAAGGGACGTATCGAGCAGCTCGCCGAGCCGCGCGAATTGTATTTGCGGCCCGCAAGCCTGTTCGCTCTCAACTTCGTCGGGCTGTCGACGCGGATTTCCGGCACCGTGCTGTCCGCTGACAACGGCAAGGTCGATGTCGAGACCAAGGTCGGCCGCCTCTCCGCGCTGGGCAATTTCCAGGCCGGCTCTCCCGTCATCGTGGCCGCGCGGCCCGAGCAGCTTCGGATCGGCGGAGAGGATGAGACGAACTCTGCATCGGGGCGCGTGCGCTCCGTGGTGTTCCAGGGCTCGCGCACGCTGGTCGAGGTCGATGCGGGCGCAGGCGAAAGCCTGCTCGCCGAACTCTCCGGACGCGACGGCGCGATCCCCGGCGTGCATGACGAGATCCGCCTGAGCTGGCCTGTGGCCGAGACCTTTGCGTTTCCGATGGAGGCGCAGGCATGACCGAGGCAGCCCTTTCCGCGCCGGTCGCGGCGCCTGCGGTCGATCGCGAACGGTTGACGGCTGTTGGATTCGTGCTGCCCTCCTTCGTTATCATCGCTGGCGTGTTCGCTCTGCCGCTGATGCTCTTGCTCGGCGTCAGTTTTGTCGATGCCAACGGGCTGACCATTGCCAACTACAAGCGCCTGCTCGGCACGCCCTATTATCTCTGGGTGATCTGGAATTCGCTGCGGCTCGGGTTGCTGACCACCATCATCGCCTTCCTGATCAGCTATCCCGCTGCCTTCGCGCTGGCGCGGGCCCGCGGGCCCTTGCGCTCCGTGCTGCTGGCGACGCTATTCCTGCCGCTCGCGGCGAGCGTCATCGTGAAGGCGTTCGCCTGGACGATCCTGCTGCGCAGCGACGGCATCGTCAACGAGACGCTGATGGCGCTCGGCATCATCGAAGACCCGATCCGGATGATCTTCACCGAGACCGCGCTGATCGTCGGCGCCGTCAACATCTTCCTGCCCTTCATGATCCTGCCGATCTACGCGATCGTCGCGCAGCTCGATTCCCGTTACGCGGAGGCCGCTGCCACGCTCGGCGCCTCGCCGGTCGTGACGTTCTTCCGCGTCATCCTGCCGCTGACCTTGCCCGGCATCATCGCCGGCGTCGCGCTGGTGTTCTCGCTTTCCGTTTCGGCTTATGTGGTGCCGACGCTATTGATCGGCGAGAAATATCCGACGCTCGCGACCACGATCGCTAAAGCTTATCTGCTGGCGCGTGAGCCCGGCTTCGGCGCCGCCGCCGGTGTCGTGCTGCTCGCCATCGCGATCGCCGTCGTCGCGCTGAGTGCGCGCCTGTCGCGGGAGCCGAAGTGATGACGCGGGCTGCAATCATCGTCTGCTGGGTGATGGCGATCGGCCTCGCGCTGTTCCTGATCATCCCGTTGCTGGTGATCGCCGCCGCCAGCTTCTCGCCGACGCCGGTGTTCGACCTGCCGCTGACCGGCGCTTCGACGCGCTGGTATGGCCGGATCGGCCGGCTCGACGGCTTCTGGCCGTCGCTGTTGCTATCGCTCCAGATTGCGCTGCTGTCGACGGTCATCTCGCTGGTGTGCGGCACGCTCGCGGCGATCGCGATCGCACGCGGAAAGCTGCCGGGCGCTGGCATCTTTGCGACCGCGCTTGTGTCGCCGCTGATGATGCCGGGCCTCGTGCTCGGCATCGCGCTGTTGCAGGGCTTTCGCGCGGTTGGTTTCACCGCACCATGGGCGACGCTGCTGGTTGCGCATCTCGTGATCACCCTTCCTTACGTCGCCCGCACGATGATCTCAGGGCTTGCGCGGTTCGACTTCACGCTGATCGAGGCGGCGCGCACGCTCGGCTGCAGCTATCCCGGCAGCGTGCTGCGCGTGATGGTGCCGGCGCTGGCGCCGTCGTTCCTGATCGCGGGGATTTTTTCGTTCCTGGCCTCGTTCGACAATTATCCGGTGTCGATCTTCCTCGCCGACGTCCGCACCAAGACGCTGCCGATCCGGATGCTGCAATATATCGAGGAGGCGCCCGACCCGACGCTCGCGGCGCTCTCCACCCTCATCCTCGCCGGCACAGTGATCCTGCTGTTCGTCAGCGACCGCGTCGTCGGCCTGCATCGCATGGCCGGAACTTCGGATTGATGCCATGAGCGAAGCAAAGCATCCCCTCTCACAACGTGACTTCGCCGGCTATCGCGGCAATCCGCCGAACCCGCGCTGGCCCAACGGCGCGCGCGTCGCGGTGTCGCTGGTGGTGAATTTCGAGGAGGGCTCGGAGTTTTCCATCAACGACGGCGATGCGAACAACGAGGCGATTTACGAGGTCGTGCACCAGCTGAAGGGCCCGGATTCCTGCATCGACGGCCATTTCGAATACGGCACGCGTGCCGCGTGGTGGCGCATCATGGATTTGTTCGACGCCCATGGCGTCAAAGTGACGGTGAGTTCCTGTGGCCGCGCGGTCGAGCGTTCACCGGAGCTGGCGCGCGATGCGATCGCGCGCGGCCACGAAGTGTCGGCGCATGGCTGGCGCTGGCAGAGCCATGCCGACATGGACGAAGCGAGCGAGCGGGAGGTCATCGCCAAGACAGTGGCGGCGATCGAACGCGTCACGGGACAGCGCCCGGTCGGCTGGCACACCCGCTCGGCGACCTCGCCGAACACGCGGCGGCTGCTGGTCGAGGACGGCGGCTTTCTCTACGACAGCGACGCCTATAATGACGATTTGCCCTATTATCACGAAGTCTCGGGCAAGCAGCACCTGGTGCTGCCCTACGCGTTCGATACCAACGACATGCAGTACTACAATGCCGGTCGCTTCAGCGGGCAGGATTTTGCCGACTACGTCATCGACGCCTTCGAGTGGCTGACGCGTGAGAGCGACACGTCGCCGAAGATGATGTCGATCGGATTGCATTTGCGCATGATCGGCCGGCCGGGGCGCATCGGTGCGCTGGATCGGATCTTGGCGCATATTGCGGGGAACAGCGCTGCGTGGATCGCGCCGAGGGCGGCGATTGCGCGGCATTGGAAGGAAGTGGTGCCGGCGGAGAAGTAACACGCTCCGTGCCCCGGACGCGATGCAGCACGAAGTGATGCGTCGCAGAGCCGGGGCCCACCCGACATGGGTCCCGGCTCTGCGGTGCAGCGTTTCACGCTGCGCCGCGTCCGGGACACGAGGGTATTCTAGACCCCCGCCACCGAGGTCCACAGTTCCGCGAGCTTCTTCCGCAGCGCCTGACGGCGCGTCAGCGGCGGTGGCGTTTCGTCCTCTTCCGGCAGACGCAGGCCGACGACGTTGACCCGGCCGCCGGAGATGCTGCGCGCGACCAGCACGATCTCGTCCAGCGCGAGCTCGGCACCCTCTTTCGGCGCGCGGTCGAGATGGACGTCGAAATAATCGGCAAGTGTCAGCTTGCCCTCTTCCTCACTCACCTTGACGCCGTAGATCTCCGCAAGCTCGGCCAGCGTGTGCTCGCCAGAGACCATGAAGTCGCCGAGAAGATGCGGATCGGGCGCGGTGCTCGGCTGCATGTCGACGAAGAAGCGGTCGAGTGACTCGGCCTTTTCCGGCGGGGCCAGCAAATAGATGTAGTCGCCGGGCGCGATCGGATCGGCTTCCACGGGCGTCAAAATGCTCTCTTTGCGGATCACCAGCGTCGGCTTCGACCAGGACGGGATCAGGCCACGGCGGAAATACAGGCTTTTCGGCCGCACCGGATAGCCCACCAGTTGCTGCTCGAGCTGGCCGGGCAGGTCGAGCTCCACGCGACGCGGGCCGCGTTCGGCGCGCGGCAGCGCGACGTGCAGCTTGCGCGCGGCGGGCGCCAAGGTCCAGCCCTGCAACAACAGCGAGATGATGACGACGACGAAGGCGACGTCGAAATAGAGATAGGCTTTCGACAGGCCCACCAGCATCGGGATCGAGGCCAGGAAGATCGCGACGGCGCCACGCAGGCCGGTCCAGGCGATGAAGATCTTCTCGCGCCAGTTGAAGCGGAATGGCGCCAGGCACACGAACACCGCGAGCGGCCGCGCGACCAGCATCAGCACGAATGCGACCCCGACCGCCGGCAGCACGCTGATGCCGAGCCGGCTCGGCGAAACCAGCAGGCCGAGCAGCACGAACATCACGATCTGCGCCAGCCAGGTCGCAGCATCGAGGAACGCCACCACCGAATTATGCGCGCGCGTCGGACGATTGCCGATGATGATGCCGGCGAGATAGACCGCAAGGAAACCCGAGGCGTGCATCATCTGCGAGCCGCCGAAGATCACGAGCGCGCCCGTGGTCACGAACGGCGCATGCAGGCCCTGCGGCAGCGCCACCTGGTTGAGCGCGATGACGACGAAACGTCCGCCGAGGAATCCGACGACGGCGCCCAGCACGGCCTCCTGAATGAACTCCATCGCGACGTGCCCTGCCGAGGTCGAGCCCAGCGAGATGTATTCGACCAGCATCAGGGTGAGGAAGATCGCGAAGGGATCGTTGGTGCCGGATTCGGCCTCCAGCGTCGCACCGACGCGCGGGCGCAGGCGCAGGCCCTGGGTGTGCACCAGCAGGAACACGGCAGCCGCGTCGGTCGAGGCCACGACGGCGCCGACCAGCAGCGACTCCGTCCAGTTGAGGTCGAGCGCGTATTTGGCGAACGGCGCCGTAACCAGCGCGGTCAAGAGCACGCCGACGGTCGCGAGCACCACGGAGGGCGCGAGCACGGTGCGGATGCTGGCAAAGCGCGTCTTCAGGCCGCCGTCGAACAGGATCAGGGCCAGCGCCACCGAGCCGACCAGATAGGTGGTGCGGACGTCATCGAACTGGAGCTGCCCGGGGCCGGAATCGCCCGCGAGCATGCCGATCGCAAGGAAGACTAGCAGCAGGGGCGCGCCGAAGCGCAGTGCAAGCAGGCTCGACAGGATGCCGGCCATGACGAGGACGGCGCCGAGCAATATGGCGAGGCTGACAGAGTCGAGAGAGGCCATCCACCTTCCGGGTAAAATCGCTGGAATTGCATCCTTATCGTCGCCACACCGGCGCGCCAACCCATTTTCGCACCTCGCGGCAATCTGCCCGTATTTTGCGGCCTTAACGCGCTTCACTTCACGGTGTATCGATGGCCCGGCCGCGCCCTTTGTGGGATTCTGCGGCGCCCTCGAATCAAATCCTTCCGCCCGCTTCCCGACGAGACCTCCCGATGGACATGGACCTCAAAGACTTCATGGAGTTCGTGCAGACGACCGCGCGAAGCGTCGGGGCGGAAATCTCCTCACCCTGGTTCTACCTGCAATTCGGCCTCATTCTCGCCGCGGCCGGAATCGCCTATGCGGCGGAAGCCGGGGTTCGCAACCGCGTCGACATGACGTCGCTGGCGCTGCGCTGGCCGCTGCCGCTCCGGCACTTCGCCCGCGTGATGGTGTCCAGCGCCTCGACGGCGGTGTTCACCCTGCTCGTGATCATCGAGCGCGTGGTGATGTACCATGCGACCTGGCCGAGCCGCTCCTATCTGCTGATGGTCGCGGCCAAGCTGGGCCTGGCCTGGCTCGCGATCCGGCTCGTGACCCCGGTGCTGCGCAACGCCTTCATCGTCAAGCTGGTGTCGATCACGGCCTGGTTCGTTGCCGCGCTCTCCATCCTCGGCCAGCTCGATGCGACGGTGGATCTGCTCGATTCCTACGCCATCGTGCTCGGCGGCCTGCGGCTGACGCCGCTTCTGGTGATCAAGGCCGGCGCGCTTCTGCTCATCGCGCTCTGGGCCACCAACATCGCCAGCAATTTCGCCGAGAACCGGATCAATTCGGCGACCGATTTGACGCCGTCGGTGCAGGTGCTGCTGGTCAAGATCATCCGCATCGGGCTGCTTGCGATCGCGATCGTGATCGCGCTCGGTTCCGTCGGCATCGACCTCTCGGCGCTTGCGGTCTTCTCCGGCGCGGTCGGTGTCGGCATCGGTATCGGCCTGCAGAAGATCGTCGCCAATTTCATCTCGGGGATCATCCTGCTCGCCGATAAATCGGTGAAGCCCGGCGATCTCGTGACCATCGGCGACAACACCGGCCGCATCAGCGCAATGAAGACGCGCTATATTTCCGTCGCCGCCGGCGACGGCCGCGAATTCCTGGTGCCGAACGAGGATCTGGTGACGCAGAAGGTCGTCAACTGGACCTATACCGACAAGAATACGCTGGTGAAGATCGCCTTCGGCACCAATTACGACGCCGACCCCCGCCTGGTCTGCAAGCTCGCCGCCGAGACCGCCGCCGCCCATCCCCGCGCACAGAAGGGCAAGCCGCCGAACAGCATTTTGACCGAGTTCGCCGAAGCCGGCATGAAGTTCTCGCTGACCTTCTGGATCGCGGACCCCGACGGCATGGACAACGTCAAGAGCGACGTGATGCTGGCGCTGTGGGACGCCTTCAAGCGCGAGGGCATCCGGGTTCCCTATCCGGTGCGCGAAATCCGCGTCCGCGGCGGCGCACTACCGGTGGAAACCACCGTAGAAGTCCCGAATTAGGCCCGGTTTCGGGCGCAATAGGAACGCTTAACTTGCATGAAGGCCCGCGATCATTAGATTAGGGCCTGAAATCAATCCTTTCCGCCGATATTTCAGAAGACACCACCCGCATGAGCTACGTCGAAGCCTCCGATACCTCCTTGCGCAAGACCGGACAGATCAAGCTGCATGGGCCGAGCGCCTTTGCCGGCATGCGCAAGGCGGGAGCGCTGGTGGCAAAGTGCCTCGACGAGCTCACCGATATCGTCGGCCCCGGCGTGCCGACCGAGCGCATCGACCAGTTCGTCCGCGACTTCGCCTTCAGCAACAATGCCTATCCGGCGACGCTGATGTATCGCGGCTATCGCTACTCGACCTGCACCTCGCTCAACCACGTGGTCTGCCACGGCATGCCCGGCGATCGTCCGCTGAAGGAAGGCGACATCGTCAATATCGACGTCACCTTCATCGTCGACGGCTGGTACGGCGATTCCAGCAGGATGTATGCGATCGGCCCGATCGCGCGCAAGGCGGAGCGGCTGATCGAGGTGACCTATGAGGCCATGATGCGCGGCATCGCCGCCGTGAAGCCAGGCGCCACCACCGGCGACATCGGCCACGCCATCCAGAGTTTTGTCGAACCGCAAGCCATGAGCGTGGTGCGCGATTTCTGCGGCCATGGCCTCGGGCGCATGTTCCACGACGAGCCGAACATCATCCACATCGGCCGGCCCGGCGAAGGCGTCCAGCTCAAGCCCGGCATGTTCTTCACCATCGAGCCGATGATCAATCTCGGCAAGCCGCATGTGAAGATTCTCTCCGACGGTTGGACCGCGGTGACCCGCGACCGCTCGCTGTCGGCGCAGTTCGAGCACTCGGTCGGCGTGACCGCTGATGGCGTCGAGATTTTCACGCTGTCGGAGCGGCACGGCGAGAAGCAGATCGGGTGATCTGCCTGGCGCTAAGCCCTGTGGCGGCGCCGGAATGACGACGGCGCCCGCTTGTAGGTCGCAGCAAAGGCATCGTTGAATCTGCGCACGCTGCCGAAGCCGGCCGCAAACGCGATCTCCGCGAACGTCATGTCGGTCTGGTCGATCAGGCGCTTGGCCTCCTGCACGCGCCGCGTCGCGGCGATCTCGCTCGGGCTGGCGCCGGCGTGGCGCATGAACAGACGCAGCAGATGGCGTGGCCCGACGCCGAGCGCTTCCGCAAGATCCGCCATCGATGTCCGATCCAGAAAGCCCTCATTGATCAGGCGCATGCCGCGCGCCACGGTGGTCGCCGTACCCATCCAGGCCGGCGAGCCCGGCGCCGTTTCCGGACGGCAGCGCAGGCACGGACGGAAGCCGGCCCGCTCGGCGGCAGCAGCGGTTGCGTAGAAGGTGACGTTCTCGGAGCGCGCGGGACGCACCGGGCAGACCGGCCGGCAATAGATGCGCGTCGAACGCACGCCAGAGAAGAACAGGCCGTCGAACGCGCGGGCGCGCGCCAGCCGCGCCCGATCGCAGGTCTCCCGGTCGAGATGTGGCGGCAGGGTCTGCCGCTGCGCTGAAACGCTCGCCATACCAGGACATTAGTTTCAACGCGGCCGGCCGAGTAGCTGAAATCGGACTCGATCGGGCGATGAGGTCCGAATTCAGCCAGCCCGCACCACAGCTTTCGGATCATCGTGCCTGATAGCTTCAGGAGCACGACGCATGAACATGCACGCACAGGCCATGTCGAAGCCGATCCGCCTCACGCGCGAGATCGGTCTGCTGCTGCTGCTCGCGCTGATCTGGGGCAGTTCGTTCACGCTGATCAAGGTCGCGATCCCGACGATTCCGCCGTTCACGATGGTGGCCGTGCGCGTGACGATCGCAGCGGTTCTGCTCCTGCTCATCGCAACTGCGCAAGGACACGCACTGCCTCGCCAGGGATCGGTCTGGGCGGCCTTCCTGGTGCAGGGGCTGCTGCAAAGTGCGCTGCCGTTTACCCTGATCAGCTGGGGCGAGGCGCATATCACCAGCGGTCTCGCCGGCGTGCTCAATGCAACGCCGCCGATGTTCGTGCTCGCGATCGCGATGATGAGCGGGCGCGGCCGGCAGGCCATCGACGGCCGCAAGATCGTTGGCGTCGCGCTTGGCCTCGCCGGTGTCGCCGTGACCATCGGTATCGATACGCTGGCCGGGATAGGCACCGCCGCGCCGCTGGCGCAAGCCGCCGTGCTCGGCGCCAGCCTCTGCTATGCGCTCGCACCGATCTGGGGACAACGGTTTTCGAAGTTACCCGCGATCGTCACGGCGGCCGGTGCCATGAGCTGCGCCGCCATCCTGATGCTGCCCGCGGCCGCAATCCTCGAGCAGCCATGGACGCTGGCGCCGCCGCCAGCGCAGGCGATCGCGGCGGTCATGGCTCTCGCAATCGTCTGCACGGCGCTTGCGATGGTGATCTATTTCCGGCTGATCCGCACGCTCGGCCCGCTCGGAACCACCAGCGGGAGTTACTTACGGGCAGGATTCGCGGTGGTGCTCGGCACCACCCTGCTCGGTGAGAGCTTTAGCTGGTCCAATCTTGCCGGAATGGTGCTCATTCTCGCCGGTGTGGTGGCGGTCACGGTGCGTCTGCCGGCGCGGCAGGACCAGATGCGGCCGGGATGATTGCCGCCATCTTCAAAGCCTGATGATTGAGACCAGCGCGGAGTCCCGCAATTGACGGTTGCAAAAGCGCAAGTCCGCGGCAATGCTGGCGGCCGATGCCCGCCAAGCCCGACCACGACAAGACCAGCCCGGAGGACGCGCCGCACTATCACGGCCATCGCGAGCGGCTGCGCGAACGCTTCTACAGCGCCGGCGCGGACGCGCTCAGCGACTACGAGCTTTTGGAGATGGCGCTGTTTCCGGCGCTGCCGCGGCGCGACACCAAGCCGCTGGCGAAAACGCTGATCAAGATTTTCGGCTCGTTCGCAGAAGTCATCCACGCGCCGGTGGCGCGCTTGCGCGAGGTCGATGGCATCGGTGAGTCCGCGGTCCACCAGCTCAAACTGATCGCGGCGGCGACGCACCGCGTCGCCAAGGGCGAGGTCAACAGCCGCAACGCGCTGTCGTCCTGGAACGAGGTGATCGACTATTGCCGCTCCAGCATGGCGTTCTCGGACAAGGAGCAATTCCGCCTGCTCTTCCTCGACAAGCGCAACCAGCTGATCGCCGACGAGGTGCAGCAGACCGGCACCGTCGACCACACCCCGGTGTATCCGCGCGAAGTGATCAAGCGCGCGCTGGAGCTGTCGGCGACGGCGCTCATTTTGGTGCACAATCATCCAAGCGGCGATCCCTCGCCCTCGCAGGCCGATATCCAGATGACCAAGGCGATCGTCGAGATCGCAAAGCCGCTCGGCATCTCCGTGCACGACCACATCATCGTCGGCAAGAACGGTCATGCGAGCCTGCGCGGGATGCGGTTGATCTAAACTCTCGAATCACATGACAACAACAGCATGAGCGACTGGCTGCACAATCTGCCGCTGCCCTTGATGGCGGTGGTGATCTTCGCCTTCACCTATCTTCTGGCTGCGGGCATCTTCGCAGGCATAGCGCTTGCCGCGACGGAGGAGCGCGCGAAGTCGCTGAAGGCGATCTCGCCAGGCATGCTGCCGGTGCTCGGCATCATCTTCGGCCTGTTCGTCGCCTTCACCGCGGCGCAGGTCTGGGGCGACAGCGACCGCGCCAGCGCGGCGGTCAGCCGCGAGGCCAGCGCACTCAGAAGCGCCGTCCTGCTGGCCGGCGGCCTGCCGACGGAGCAGGAGACCAAGCTTCGCGGCTTGGTGCGCGACTATGTCGGACAGGCTGTCGCAGTGGAATGGCCGATGATGGCGCATCAGCAGGCGTCACTGAAGGTGACACCGCCTCCGCTCGCGGAAGCCTTGCAGCTCGTCGTCACGATGACGCCGCAAGGAACGGGTCAGGCCAACGTGCAGCGCGAGCTGATCGCCGCGCTGGAGCAGGCGCTGGATGCGCGGCGGCAGCGGATCATCGTCAGCCTCGCCGCGGTAAACCCGGTCAAATGGTGGTGCCTGTATCTCCAGGCGGCCTGCGCGCTGCTGGTGATCGGCCTCGTTCACTGCGACAACCGCCTGGGATCGGCGATCGCGATGGGCCTGTTCGCGACGGGCGTGGCCACCTCCGTCCTGCTCATCGCCGCGCATGACCGGCCGTTCGCCGGCCAGATCTCGATCCAGCCTGAGCCGCTGCTCCAGATCATGCCGGAAGGACCCGGCAAGGGTTGAGCCGGGATCCTGCCCGGCACCAGCAGCCAATCGCGCCGACGGCCGATCGATCAATAGCAATAACGGGGATCGACCGGGACGTAGCGGCCGTCGGGGCGCTGCATGTAGCAGCCGCGCTGATAGGCGTAGTAGCCGGAGCGGCGACGCTCGCCTTCGGAGGCGATCGCAGCGCCCGTGCCGGCACCGACGACGGCGCCGATTGCCGCGCCGCGGCCTCCGCCGATCGCGCCACCGAGGATCGCCCCGCCGACACCGCCGATGATCGCGCCGCCGACGGCATCCTGGGCTGCCGCTTCATGTCCCGGCACCGCCATCGCAACGGTCAGACACGCTGCGATTCCAAAAGTTCCCATTCCAAGACGTCGAAGCATCGCGCGCCCCTCCCTGTGATGAGGCAAATCCTAGCCCTGGAGGCGGCTTCGGGCCAGACAAATTGCCGGTGCCGCGGCTCATCACGTCACGCGATGGCGTCGGAGGCGCAGCGCGACGGCGCTTTAACCATGCCGCTTGCGATCCATCGGCTTGCCGATTCCATCATCTCAGGGTTCGATCCAGCGCTGCACGGCCTCGGCGGTGTCGGCAGGCGTGGTGTTGAAGCAAATTGCTGCATCCGGCGCGAGGCGGTGGACGAGGTTGAGCACCTTCTCGAACAGCAGCAGGCGCTCCTTCGGCTCGCGCAGGCCCGCGCCGATCACGATGCAGTCGAAGCTCTCCTCGCGCAGCGCGGCGGCGACGCCGGCTTCCGCAGTTGCTTCGAGATCGATCAGGCAGCTCGTGACCTCGAAGCCGAGATCACGCAGGCGCAACAGCTGCGCCTCGATATAGCCGCGTACCAGCTCCGGCGTCAGTTGCGGGAATGCGCTGTAGTCGGCACTGCCGGGTTCGATACCGATCGCGAGGACGCGCTTGGTCATGCAGGGCTCCTTGCAGGACTCCTTGCCGAAACGTCTCCGTTTCTAACGGATGGACGGCGTCGCCGGTTCCCGGAGGGACAATCGCATTGACGTGGGGCGCGCCGATTGGCGGGCCAAAATCTGTAAGCCATTTCATATGGCCCCAACCGGCAACCTGCGACATTCGCGCAGATCACGCTGGAGTCACGCCCTGCTCACGGCGCCTGGTCCATATCTAGATTGCACGAAATTTCGATCATCCATCAATTTGCGGGAGCGGAACAATGGCTGTGTCATTCGACAGGATCAAGGACGAGTACGAACGAAACTGGTCCAACATGAAGATCAGGCCCTCGCACGCCGACGAGGCGAACCACGCGGCGAACACGGCCATCAAGAGCAAGGACATCTATAAGCAGATCGAAGACAAGACCGACGTGCCCTGGTGGTTCGTCGCCATCCTTCATTCGCGCGAAGCCAGTTTCAACTTCAACAAGTATCTCGGAAACGGCCAGCCGCTTAATCGGATGACGACCATCGTCCCGAAGGGACATGGCCCGTTTACCTCGTTCGCCGAAGGCGCCGTGGACGCGCTCAGGCACGAGGGATTTATCGGCGCACGCGACTGGGGCGTTGCAAGAACGATGTTCCGGCTGGAGCAGTATAACGGCTTCGGCTATCGCGGCCGCGGCATCAATTCGCCGTATCTGTGGTCCGGATCCAATATCTATGGGCCGCCGGAGCAGAGGGGTGGAAAGTTCGTCGGTGATGGCGACTTCTCGTCCGGCGAGGTCGACAAGCAACTGGGCGCAGCGACGATCCTCCGGGCGATGATGGAACTGGACTCCTCGATCAATCTCGACGGCGCCCCGACGCTGGGGGGCCAACTCGAACCCGAGGAGCGGATCGCGCCGATGGCGTTGCTGATGCAACAATCGCTCAACAAGATCGGCGCCAATCCCCCGCTTGAGGAAGACGGCATCGTCGGACCGAAGACCAAGGCGGCGGTGGCGCAGTTTCAGCAGCAGCACGGCATCACCGAATCCGGGGCCCTGGACAGCGTGACGGTCGCCGCCATCACGCGGGCGGCGCACCAATCGGTGACGGTTGCACAGCCAGCGGACTTGTCTCCCGTTCTGACGCGCCTGGAGGATCTGGTGACGTTGTTTCAATCCGGACCGAAGGTGCTGGCACCGCCGAACAACCCGGCGCCCGCGGCCGGCGACCCGATCAACTTGCTGGAGCGGTTGCTGACGCTCGTCAACAAGACCGGCACCGCGCCGGGGACGACCACGCCGGGCGCGCCCAGCAAGGCGCGCGTCGATCAGTTGAAGCAGGTGATCGACCTGGTCGGCGCGCTGCTCAACAAGGACGGCAAGCCTGTGCTTGGCCAGGTCAACGGCGCGCTCGGCGAAACCGTCGGGAAGCTGCTCGACGGCAAGAAGACCGCGCTCGGCCTCGGCGGCTCGGTGCTCACCGCCCTGCTCTCGTCGGTGACGGCGAGCCCCAATGCGGGCGGCATTGCCGGATTGCTCGGGACGATCGTCTCGGCGGTGCCGGGCCTCGGCCAGTTCGCAATGCCGATCTCGCTGGCGCTCACCGCCTGGGGCGTGCTCGGCAAGCTGGAGAAATGGGCGCAAGGCACCGCGCCGCCGCCCAAGGTGACGACGTGATGCGATAAGATCAGGGCGCGGTGTTCGTCACAGAACAGCTGCGCTCCCTCCCCTGCTTGCGGGGGGGGTTAGGGAGAGGGTGTCTCCACAGCGGGACAGCCCCCAAGAGGAGAGAGCCCTCACCCGGCGCTTCGCCATAGCCGAGGCTTCGCCTCGGCGTTCCGTAAACGGCCGCCGAAGGCGGCCTATGCCTCTCCCGCACGCGGGAGAGGTGCACCGACCGCGGCGTCCGCGGGCCTACTGCCGCAGCATGATCAGGGGATCGGCGGTGTCGGGGACGCGCCGCCACTGCGCGTTGTCGTCGGCTTCGAACTGCCAGACGTCGCCTGATTTCGACATCAGGATGATCTGGCCGCGTTCGAGCCGCCATTGCGTCGGGTTGAACTGCGCGATGGTCGCGTCGCATTTCGGCTTGAGGAAGACCTGGAAATTGTCGGGGCCTGCCTCGGTGTTGGTCAGCGTCAGCCCGCACACCGGCTGGCCGTTGCCGCGCACCATCGACCAGTCGCCGATCATCTGGTCCATCGACTTGGCCATCGAGCGGGCGGCGGCGAGATCCTGAAGGATATAGACGCCCTCGCCCTGCCGCAGCCCCTCGAAGATGCCGGCCTCGACCTCGGTGAAGTCGATCACGGATTCACCGGTTGCGTCCTGCAAACGGACGATGTCGAGACCCCTGACACTCCAGGCGACGATGTCCTTGGTGAAGGGCAGCGCGGTCTTGCAAGCCGGCTCCAGCTCCAGCTTGAACCCCGGGCCCGCAGGATCGCCCTTCATCGTGACCACGCAGGTCTTGCTGCGCTCGGTGGTCGAAAGCTCCCACTGCCCGACCATGTCCTTCTTCAGGGTCGTCGCATCCTGCGCACGCGCGATGCCGATGGCGGCCAGGCAGGCCGCGACGGCGAATGCAACGACCCGAAGAACTTTCATCAGCGCCCCTTGAACGGCGTTTCCGCAACCGGTGTTAACGGCGCCTTGCCTGAGAACCATGACTTGAGGTTATCGACCACGAGCTGGTCCATCGCGTTGCGCGTCACCACCGACGCCGAGCCGATATGCGGCAGCAGCACGACGTTCTGCATGGTCTTGAGCTCGTCCGGCACGCTCGGCTCGGCGGCGAACACGTCGAGGCCGGCAGCGAGAATGGTGCCTGATTTCAGCGCCTGGACCAGCGCCTGCTCGTCAACCACCGAACCGCGCGCGACGTTGACCAGCACGCCGCGCGGGCCGAGTGCCTTGAGCACCTCGGCATTGACCATCTTGTTGGTCGAGGCGCCGCCGGGCACGATCACCATCAGCGTGTCCACCGCCTTCGCCATCTCGATCAGATCGGGATAGTGCTTGTAGGAGACATCCTTGGACGGATTGCGCGAGTGGTAGACCACCGGCACCAGCGAGGCATCGAGCCGGCGCGCGATGGCCTGGCCGATCCGGCCCATGCCGACGATGCCGACCTTGCGGTCGCGCAGCGAGCCGACGCTGAGCGGATAGTTCTGGGTCTGCCAGAGGCCGGAGCGGACGTAACGGTCGGCCTTGATGAATTCGCGGACCGTCGAGATCAGAAGGCCCATCGCGACGTCGGCGACCTCCTCGGTCAGCACGTCAGGCGTGTTGGTGACGATGATGTTGTGCTCAGCCGCGTATTTGGCATCGACGTGGTCGTAGCCGACGCCAAAACTCGCCACCATCTCGATCTTGGGCAACTGCGACAGCGATTCCCTGTCGGCGCGCACGGTGTGATAGGTCACCGCGACGCCGCGAATCTTTTCGCGGACCGCCGGCGTCAGCCGCTCGAGGTCGCCCCGCGTCTCGGCCTTGTGCACGACGAAATGATCGGAAAAACCGTTCTCGAGGATCGGCCGGACCGGCCCATAAATCAGAAGGTCGATCTTTTCGGACGAAATCGAACCGGTGGTCATCAGTTGTCCTTTCCAAGCGCGCTCTCGTGCCAGCGCCGTAAAACGAGGTGGGAAACTAGCGCCAGCACCCCATAGATGACAATCCCGGCCAGCGACAACAAAAGCAGCGCTGCGAACATGCGGGGTATGTTTAATCGGTAGCCGGATTCGGCGATCCGGTAGGCAAGCCCGGAGCCCGCGCCGGCGGTGCCGGCCGCGATTTCGGCCACGACCGCGCCGATCAGCGACAGGCCGCCTGCAATGCGCAGGCCGCCGAGGATATAGGGCAGCGCCGCCGGCAGCTTCAGGAAGCGCAGCGTCTGCTGTGGCGAGGCGCCATAGAGCTGGAACAGGCCTGAGAGGTTGCGATCGACCGAATTCAGCCCGAGCGTGGTGTTCGACAGCACCGGAAAAAAAGCGACGATGAAGGCGCAGACGACGACCGCGGTCTGCTGCTCCAGATAGATCAGCAGGAGCGGCGCGATCGCGATGACAGGCGTCACCTGGAGCACGATGGCATAGGGGAACAGCGAATATTCCACCCATTTCGACTGATTGAACAACAGCGCCAGCGCGATGCCGCCGATGCTGGCGGCGACAAAACCTTCGAGCGTGGTCAGCAGCGTGGCCGCAAGCGATTGTGACAGCACCGCCCAGTCCTTGATCAGGGTCAGGACAATGACGGAAGGCGCGGGCAGCACATAAGGCGGGATGTCCTTGACGCGGACCACGAGTTCCCAGGCCAAGAGTCCGGCCGCGAACACGATGACCGGAAGCACGAAACGCATCGCGCGTTGCGCGCCGGATGGCTTTGCGGTGATGGCAGCTTGCGCGCTCATAGCGTCGACTGCCCCGAATAGGACGGCGCCAACGCGGCCGATACTTTGCGGCAATAATCGGAATAGGCCGCCGAAGTACGAAACTCCTCGCCCCGCGGCTCGACCGTCTCGATCCGGATGTCGGCCTGGATGCGGCCGGGCCGCGCCGTCATGACCACGACGCGCTGGGACAGATAGACGGATTCGAACACCGAATGAGTGACGAAGATGACGGTCTTGCCCAGAGCTCGCCACAGCGCCAGCAAATCGTTGTTGAGGCGAAAGCGCGTGATCTCGTCGAGCGCCGCGAACGGCTCGTCCATCAGGAGGATGTCAGGATCGGTGACGAGCGCGCGCGCCAGCGACACCCGCATCTTCATCCCACCGGAGAGTTCGCGTGGGAAGGCGTCGGCGAAATCGGCAAGCCCGACACTGGCCAGTGCTTCATCGGCACGCGCGCGGGCCTCGGCTTTCGCCACGCCTGCAAGCCTCAAGGGCAGCCGCACGTTCTCGCGCACGCTGGTCCAGGGCATCAGGGTCGGCTCTTGGAACACGAAGCCGATGCCGTGACCCGGCAGCACCTCGCCTTCGTGGCGCGCCACCCGCACGGTGCCTGATGACGGCGCGCTGAGCTCCGCGATCAGTCGCAGCGCGGTCGACTTGCCGCAGCCGGACGGGCCCAGCAGCGAGATGAACTCGCCCTTGCGCACGGCGAGATCGAGCGGGCCGAGCGCCATGACGCCATTGTCATACGCCTTCGTCACGCCGCGCAGGCTGGCGGCGAGAGCCGTCAGGCCGGCCTCGGCCCCGGACGAAGTTTTGACAGCAGCCATCGTCCCAGCGTTACGGCTTGCTCGGACGCAGCTCGACGCCGACGCCCTTGTTGACGAAGCGCAGCGTGTAAGACTTGCGGAAGTCGAGATCGCCCTTCACGACGCCTGCCTTCACCATCTTGTTGAAGAAGGAGGTGTAGCGCTCGTCGCTCATCGCGCCGATGCCGCCCTTCACGCTGTCGCCGGAATCGACGATGCCGTATTCCTTCATCTTGGCGACGGAGTAGGCGAGCAGATCGTCGGTCATTTCCGGGTTGAGCTTCTTGATCATGGCATTGCCGGCCGAATTGTCGCGGTAGATGTAATTGTACCAGCCGATCATGGAGGCATCGACGAAGCGCTGCACGAGGTCTGGCTTCTTCTCGGCGATGTCGCGGCGGGTCTCGATCAGGGTCGAATAGGTGTTGAAGCCGTAATCCGCGAGCAGCAGCACGTTCGGCTTGAAGCCGGCAGCCTTCTCGACCGCGAAGGGCTCGGAGGTGACGTAGCCCTGCATCGCGCTCTTGGGGTTGGCGATGAAGGGCTGCGGATTGAAATTGTAGGGCCGGACATTCTTCTCGCTGAAACCGTATTCGGACTTCAGCCATTGGAAGTAGCTGGTCATGCCTTCCTTGGAGACGAACAAGGTCAGCGGCTTGAGATCCTCGATCTTGGCGACCTTGGCATCGGGCTGCGTCAGCATCACCTGCGGGTCCTTCTGGAACACCGCGGCAATGGTCACGACGGGAACGTTGTTGGCGACGGCGTCGAACGACATCAGCGTGTTCGCGGCCATGAAGAAATCGATCTTGCCGGCGATCAGCAGCATCCGGTTGTTCTCGTTCGGACCGCCCGGGACGATGGTGACGTCGAGGCCGTATTTCTTGTAGGTGCCGTCGGCAACCGCCTGGAAGAAGCCGCCATGCTCGGCCTCGGCGACCCAATTGGTGCCGAAGGTGACCTTGTCCAGCGTCTCGGCCCGCGCCGGCGCAAGAGAGACGCAAGCGGCCATCAAGCCCGCCGTTAACGCTCGCCGCAGATGAGAGGGGCTCATGGGTGCACTCCGTCGATCGCTTCTAGCCGATACCAGTCCAACGCGATAAAACCGCAAGATATCGGGGGACGCGAGCCGGCCAGGCCCGTGTCCCCTCCATACCCAAACTACGTGACAAAATTGGGCAAAGAAACCTTGATGACGCCGTCCCGCGACTGGACCTCGATCCGCTGGGCCGACGCCGCCCCCGCGGATGTGTCGCGCTGGATCGCGGTGCTGCCGCTGGCGGCGACCGAGCAGCATGGCCCGCATCTGCCTGTTACGACCGACGTGCTGATCGCGGACGCCTATCTGGCGCGCGTGCGCGAGCTTCTGCCCGACAGCGTTCCGGCGACGTTCCTGCCCGTTGAACCGATCGGAATTTCCACTGAGCATATCGACTATCCCGGCACGCAGACGCTGCCAACTGAGGTCGCGCTGAAGCGATGGACCGCGATCGGCGAAGAGGTCGCGCGGCGCGGGGTGAAGAAGCTCGTCATCATCACCAGCCATGGCGGCAACAGCGCGGCCATGATGCTGATCGCGCAGGATCTGCGCGCGCATCAAAAACAATTCGTGGTGACGACGTCGTGGTCACGGCTCTCGGGCGCGGACACTTTGTTCCCGGCCGATGAAGTGCGCCACGGCATTCACGGCGGCGCAATCGAGACCTCGATCATGCTGGCGCGCTATCCCGATCAGGTGCGCGTGGATGCGATCGCGGATTTTCCCGCGAGCAGCATCGCCATGGAAAAACAATATCGCTGGCTCTCGACGCAGCGGCCCGCGCCGTTCGCCTGGCAGGCGCAGGATCTCAACACCAGCGGCGCCATCGGCAACGCGACATTGGCCGTCCCCGAGAAGGGCGAGCGGCTGCTCGATCAGGGCGCGACGGCCTTTTGCGAGTTGCTGGCTGAAGTCGATAACTTCGACGTGAACAGGCTCGCCAACGGGCCTCTCGGCTAACTCTCATCCTCCTGGAATCATTCAGGAAAGAGCCGCATTCCGGGGACGCTTTTCGCGCTTTCGAACCGGATGCGAGCAGCCTCCGTCCAACTGGGCACGCGGACCACAACGGACCGCCTCAACCGGATGGAGTTTCACATGTCGATCAAGACCAAGATTGCCGCCGTCGCTCTCGCTGCCCTCGCCGTCACCGGCAGCATCGTGTCCACCACCTCTTCGGCCGAAGCCAAGCAGCCCGGCTGGGTCTGGGGAGTCGGTGCCGGCATCGCCACCGCCGCCGTCGTCGGCTCCGCGATCGCCGCCAGCAACGACCCCTATTATTACGGCTATCGCCGCTGCGGCTGGGTCGCCCAGTACAACGCCTTCGGCCAGTACGTCGGCCGCGTTCGCAGCTGCTACTGATCTGAGTACCTGAGGCCGATCTCACGTGGATCCTGCGTCCGACACGGGCGCCTCATCCACCCCGTGTCGTGCCCCCGACCCCGCCCGGCTGTCCCCCCGGGCGGGGTCAACCATTTTTGGGCCCGGGAATTTGTTGCAGTCCCGTCACACGGCGGTGCGAACTATTGCCTGCGGCAATCCGCACTAGTTGCTATTGCGAATTAATCGCAATAAGCTTCGCAGCAAGCTGAGGGGCTTGGGAAGAAATCGCGTCGAATCCGGATCGTCTGGTCCGATCGCGGAGGCACCTGAGACCTGATGACAGGGCCGCTGCGAATCGGCAGGGATAGCGCAGCGGATGGGTCCATTCGCGTTTGGGGGCGTGCGTTTTGACGTTGAGAGGTCACCGTTACAGGTATTTGCGGACGGCCGCGGCGATTGCCTCGGGCGCGCTGGCTTTTCCCGCTACCGGCCTCGCGGCCGATCTGCCGCTGAAGGCGCCGGCCCTGAAAGCGGTGTACGACTGGACCGGTCTCTATATCGGTGCCCACGCCGGCTATGGGCTCGGCTCGTCGCACTCTGCACTGAACGACGGCCTCGCGATCAGCGGCAATGGCGTCTTCAGCGGCATGATCGGCGGCGTGCAGGCCGGCTACAATTACCGACTCAACTCCGGCTGGCTCGTCGGCGTCGAAGGCGATTTCACGTTTCCGAACTACATCACATCGAATTCGATCGTCTCGTTCCACGCGACGCCGGCCAACACGGTCACGCAGCAATGGGACTACGCCGCGAGCCTGCGCGGCCGCGTCGGCTACGCCAGCGGTTCGTGGCTGGTCTATGCCACCGGCGGCTTTGCATGGATGGGCGAGCGCTATTTCGACGCGCCGGCCTCCGGCGAAGCCGTCCCGAAAATCCTGAACACGCGGCCCGGCTGGATCGCGGGCGCCGGCGTCGAATACGGCTTCGCGCCGCATTGGAGCGCGCGGCTCGAATATCTCTACAGCCGCTTCGACGGGGCCAACGTCGCCTTCTCGACGGGTGCCCAATACAGCTCCTCGTCGCTCGACTTCCAGCAGGTGAGGCTCGGCCTCAACCGCAAGGTCGATTGGCCGGGCATGCCGAGCTACAACCCGAAGAGCTCGCTGATCGACACTGAATCGGATCGCTGGGAGATCCACGGCCAGAGCACGTATCTGCCGCAAGGCTATCCGTCGTTCCCCGCGCTCTACAGCGGGCCGAACTCGCTCTCGCCATCGAGGCAGGCCAAGGCGACCTGGAGCAACAGCCTGTTCCTGAACGCGAAGCTGTGGGACGGCGGCGAGGTCTATTACAATCCAGAGCTGCTCCAGGGGTTTGGACTGAACGACACGGTCGGCGCAGCCGGCTTCCCCAACGGAGAAGCGCAGAAGTCGAACTTCCCCTACCCGCACTACAACACGTCGCGCCTGTTCGTGCGCCAGACCTTCGGCTTCGGCGGCGAGCAGGAAGAGCTCGCCAGCGGCCAGTTGCAGCTCGGGCAGAAGGTCGACGTGTCCCGCCTCACGATGCAGGCCGGCAAGTTCGCAGTGATCGACGTGTTCGACGGCAATGCCTACGCCAAGGACACTCGCAAGGACTTCATGAACTGGTCGCTGTGGGCGCCGGGTGCCTTCGACTATTCCGCCGACAAGGTCGGCCTCACCTACGGCGTCACCGCCGAGCTCAATCAGAAGCAATGGGCGCTGCGCGGCGGCTATTTCCTGATGGTCACGGAGCCCAACGCGAATCATTTCGACACCAAGGTCGGGGAGCGCGGCCAGTACGTGGTCGAGCTCGAGACGCGCTTCTCGCTGTTCGGCCAACCCGGCAAGCTCAGGACCATGGGCTGGCTCGACAGTGCCAACATGGGCAGCTTCCGCGAGACGCTGGACAATCCTGCACTCAATCTCGACATCGCGCAGACCCGGCGCGGCCGCATCAAGGTCGGCTATGTCGTCAATCTCGAGCAGGCGATCACCGATGATGTCGGGCTGTTCGGCCGCTGGAGCTGGAACGACGGCAAGAGCGAAACGCTCGCCTTCACCGACATCAACCGCAGCCTGTCGGGCGGATTGTCGATCAAGGGCACGAAATGGGGCCGGCCCGACGACGTCGTCGGCATCGGCGGCGCGGTCAATGCCATCTCGCAGGATTACCGCGACTTCCTGGCCGCCGGCGGCCTCGGCGTTCTCATCGGCGACGGCGCGCTCAACTACCGCAAGGAGCGGATCCTCGAGACTTACTACGCCTACGCGCTGAACAAGAACCTCACCCTCACCGCCGATTACCAGCTCATCGTAAATCCCGCCTACAACGCTGACAGAGGGCCGGTCTCAGTATTCTCGGGACGGCTGCACGGCGAGTTCTGAGCGGCCCAACTACGGATGCGGTGCGACAATTTGGGTCGGAACCGCGCATATTGCCTACGGAGTTCATATATAAAGGGTTCGGCCCGGCGTCCGCCGGGCTCGATATCCTTCTCCATTGCGCAAAATGTTGTCCGTCGAAATCATCATCGTCGTCGTCCTGATCGTCATCAACGGCCTGTTGTCCATGTCCGAGCTGGCCGTGGTCTCCTCGCGCCCGGCCCGGCTCTCGCTGCTCGCCGCCAAGGGCGTGCGCGGTGCGGAGCGGGCGCTGACGCTGGCCGCCGATCCCGGCAAATTCCTCTCGACAGTGCAGATCGGCATCACGCTGGTCGGGGTGCTCTCGGGCGCGTTCTCCGGCGCGACACTCGGACAGCGGCTGACGCAATGGCTGGTCGAGCTCGGCCTGTCCGCGGGAATCGCCGACATCGTCGGCGTCGGCCTCGTGGTCACGCTGATCACCTATGCGACGCTGATCGTCGGCGAGCTGGTGCCGAAACAGGTCGCACTGCGCGACCCCGAGAGCATCGCGGTGAGGGTTGCGCCGGCGATGCACATGCTGGCGAAGGTTTCGCTGCCGCTGGTCTTCCTGCTCGATCTCTCCGGCAGGCTGATCCTCACGCTGCTCGGCCATGGCGGAAAGTCCGAGGAGAAGGTCTCTGAGGACGAGATCCACCACCTCGTCAGCGAAGCCGAGAACGCGGGCGTGCTCGAGTCGGGCGAAAAGGAGATGATCGCCGGCGTGATGCGACTCGGCGATCGGCCGGTCGGCGCGATCATGACGCCGCGCACCGAGGTCAACGAGATCGACCTGAGCGATACGCCGGAGGCCATTCACGAGATCATCGTCAAGAGCCCGCATTCGCGCTTTCCGGTCTCGGACGGTGATCGCGACAAGCCGATCGGCGTGCTCCAGGCCAAGGATTTGCTGATCGCCTATATGAGCGAACGCGCGCCGGATTTGCGCCCGCTGGTGCGCGAGGCGCCCGGCATCCCGGCATCGGCGGATGCGCGCGATGTGCTGGCCATCCTGAAAGCCGCGCCGGTTCACGTCGGTCTGGTCTACGACGAATACGGTGCCTTCGAAGGCATGGTGACGACGGCTGACATTCTGGAATCGATCGTCGGCGCCTTCCATTCCGAGGAGGGACCACCGGAGCCGGCCTATGTCAGGCGCCCCGACGATTCACTTCTGGTCTCCGGCTGGATGCCGGTCGACGAGTTCGGCGAGCTGCTCGGCATCCAGCTGCCGCCGCACCGCTACAACACGGTGGCGGGCCTGGTGCTGCAACAGTTCAGCGTGCTGCCCAATGTCGGCGATGCCTTCGACTTCGCCGGCTGGCACGTCGAGGTGGTCGATCTCGACGGACGCAGGATCGACAAGATTCTGGCGAGCCGGCTGAGTGAGGTCGAGACGGGGTGAGATGCTTCCCTGCTCCCTTTTGGGAGAAGGTGCACCTACATCCTCACCCGAACCTCACCCCGATCCGCTTTTCCTTGCGCCAGACCACCGTGCAAGCGAGATGCTTCCCGTCGGCCTGGATGAACAGGGTGAAGTGTTCGGGGATGCCGACCGGGCTGGTGACGTCGAGGGCAGCACCTGTGTCGGAGAAATTGCGGACGGTGCAGGAGATCGCGCCGCCGCCGAACTCGATGGTTCCGGCCTTCAGCACGCGGTGCCTGGCTTTATCGCGTCGCTCGTCCATGGGGCCAATGTACACCCAAAGCTGACCCAGACCTTAAAGCCTCCACACACTCCCCCGCGAATTCAGACTGCCGTGACACCGGTCGGTATTATGCGGTGGATCGTCTACATCGCCGGCTGGAACGTCCCGGTCTGCGCCATCCGCCAGGCGTCGCGGAACCGCGGGTCCTCCGTGCCTTCGAGGAGCTCGCCGGGGCGCAGCGCTGGATAGAGCTGGGCGAAGGACCTCACGTCGGTCGTCGAGGTCCGCTGGGTGAAGTGGATCGGGCGCAGCTGCTGGGGATGTTCGAGGCCGGCCGCGGCGATCAGCTCGGTCAGCGAGTGCAGCGTGGCATGGTGATAATTGTGCACGCGGTCGATCTTGAGCGGCACGTAGAGCGCGCGCGCCCGGGTCGGATCCTGCGTCGCGACGCCGGTCGGACAGCGGTCGGTGTGACAGCTCAGCGACTGGATGCAGCCGAGCGAGAACATGAAGCCGCGCGCCGAGTTGCAATAGTCGGCGCCGATCGCCATCGCCCGCGCCATGTCGAAGGCGGTGGCGATCTTGCCGGAGGCGCCGATCTTGATGCGGTCGCGCGCGTTGATGCCGACCAGCGCGTTGTGGACGAAATTGACGCCCTCGCGCATCGGCATGCCCAGATGATCCATGAACTCCAGCGGCGCGGCGCCGGTGCCGCCTTCGTTGCCGTCGACGACGATGAAATCCGGATAGATGCCGGTCTCCAGCATCGCCTTGCAGATCGCCAGAAATTCCCAGGGATGGCCGATGCACAGCTTGAAGCCGGCCGGTTTGCCCCCGGAGAGCCTTCGCATTTCGGCGATGAACTGCATCATGCCAACAGGCGTCGAAAAGGCGCGGTGCGAGGCCGGCGAGATGCAATCCTCGCCCATGGCAACGCCGCGGATCTTTGAAATCTCCTCCGAGACTTTTGCGGCCGGCAGCACGCCGCCATGGCCGGGCTTGGCGCCCTGGCTGATCTTGAGCTCGACCATCTTGATCTGGTCCTGGCTCGCGACGCGCGCGAAGGCTTCAGGATCGAAGGTGCCGTCGAGGTGGCGGCAGCCGAAATAGCCGGAGCCGATCTCCCAGATGATGTCGCCGCCCATCTCGGCGTGATAGGGGCTGAAGCCGCCCTCGCCGGTGTCATGCGCGAAGCTACCCTTCTTGGCGCCGGCATTGAGCGCGCGCACCGCATTCGGGCTGAGCGCACCGAAGCTCATCGCGGAGATGTTGAACACCGAGGCCGAATACGGCTGCTTGCAGTCGGGACCCCCGATGGTGATGCGGAATTTCTCCTCGGCATGCGTCTTCGGCGAGACCGAGTGATGCATCCACTCGTAGCCCTCGCGGTAGACGTCCTCCTGGGTGCCGAACGGCCGCTTGTCGAGCTGCATCTTGGCGCGCTGATAGACCAGCGAACGGGTGTCGCGCGAGAACGGCATGCCGTCCTTCTCGCTCTCGAAGAAATACTGCCGCATCTCCGGGCGTATCTCTTCGAGCAGGAAGCGCATATGCGCCGAGATCGGGTAGTTGCGCAGGACCGCGTGACCCTTCTGCATGAGATCGCGGACGCCGAGCAACGTCAGGGCCCCGAAGATCACGATCGGGATCAGCAGGATGTCGAAGATCTTGCGGTCGGCGATGCCGATGCCGATCAGCAGCGCAGTGACCACCGCGCAGATCGTCAGCACGATGAAGCGCGGCGAGAATGGAAGCAGCAGGGTTTCCATGATCCCCTCTTCGAGGGGGCCCCTGGGTCGATTGTGCATCTTGTTCACGTTGGCCACGACCGCGTCCCTCTCGTCAGATTGACGGGGTATAATACGCCCGCACCACGTCCATGGATATGACGCGGGGCTGGCTTGAGGCTACCGAATCCGGATGCTGCAAATCAATCGCCTCGGGGAACGCTTTTGCAGTGCAATAGATTCAAATGAAATGACAAATCAGTGACCATGCGGCTGCGCCTCGTGCGGGATCACGCCGTGCTGCTCAAGGCCCCCTTGCGCCAGCCAGGCATCGGTACTCGCGACTGCACGCTCGATATGGTCATCCGTGCGCGAGAAATCGTAAGGTGATCCCACCAGCGGACAGAGCGGCGGCACCACGACATATTCGATGTCGGACCCAAGGCCTTCGAGCTCCGCCACCAATTGCCGCGCGATCAGCAGCGTCAGCGCATGCAGGGCATTGGCGACGGCGCCAATCGGCGGATCTTTCAGCGCACAGGCGTGCCCGGTCGGCAGCACGACCAGCCGTCTTGCGCCTTTCTGGATCGCGACCCGGACCGGTGTGTTCGAGGAGAGCGCACCGTCGGCGAGGTAACGATTGCGGTGATGGACCGGCGAGAAGGCACCCGGGATCGCGGTGGATGCCAGGATCGCGTCCACAGTCGACCCCTCCGACAACACGACGCTCTCGCCGGAGACGAAATCGGTGGTGACGATGTGCACCGGCAGCGCGGCATCCTCAAGGTAGCGATAGGGTATATGGTCCTCGACCAGCTTGCGGATGCCGCCATGGGAAATCAGGAAATCCCGCCGCCACATGAATCCGGCGAGGCCCTTCCAAGTCACCGGGAAGACATCATGACGTTTCAGGCCGCGCCAGACTGCTTCGAGCCCGAGCACGCCCTTGAGCGAGGGATCGCCGGCGAAATAGGCGCCGTTGATCGCGCCGACGCTGGAGCCGACCACGAGGTCGGCGACGACCCCGTGCCGCGCCAGCGAATGCATCATCCCGACCTGGATCGCGCCGAAGCTGCCGCCACCCGCCAGCACGAAGGCAGTCGGTTTCGGTGGACGGCCATGGTCGATCGCGGACAAGATTTGCGCGGCTCCCCAGCTCTCGCATTGCAACATCGCGGCGAGATTTTGGCACGAGCATATAGCAACGCGCGCGCGAGCAGAGCCAATAACAAAGTCGGGGGAGGATGGTGAGGTCCCGGATCTGCGCTTCGCTTGTCCGGGACGATAGCTGTTTTGTGGTTAGCGCGCCGCGCTCAATGCCGATCGCCGCTTAGCGCTCGACGAACGCCTTCTCGATCACGAAGTGACCGGGCTTGTTGCCGCTTCCCTCGATAAAGTCGCGGCTTTCGAACATCACCTTCAGCTCTTCCAGCATCGCCGGGCTGCCGCACATCATGATGCGGTCGGTCTCGATGTTGAGCGGGCCCTGCCCGATGTCGTTGAACATCTGCTCGGAGCTGATGAGGTCGGTGATGCGGCCGCGGTTGCGGAACGGCTCGCGGGTCACGGTCGGATAGTACACCAGCTTGTCCGCGAGCAGCTCACCGAACAGTTCGTCCTCGCGCAAGGCCGCGACGAGCTTCTCGCCATAGGCCAGCTCGGAGACCTGGCGGCAGCCGTGAACCAGCACGATGCTCTCGTACTGATCATAGACCTCGGGGTCCTTGATCAGGCTGGCGAACGGCGCAAGGCCGGTGCCGGTCGAGAGCAGCATCAGCCGCTTGCCAGGGATGAGGTTGTCGGTGATCAGCGTGCCGGTCGCCTTGCGGCCGACCAGGATGGTGTCGCCTTCCTTGATCTTCTGGAGGCGCGAGGTCAGCGGGCCGTCCTGAACCTTGATCGAGAAGAACTCGAGCTCTTCCTCGTGGTTGGCGCTCGCCATGCTGTAGGCGCGCAGCAGCGGACGGCCGTCGATCTCGAGGCCGATCATCGCGAACTGGCCGTTCTGGAAGCGGAAGCCGGTATCGCGCGTGGCGCGGAAGCTGAACAGCGTGTCGGTCCAGTGCTGGACGGACAGAACCTTCTCTCGGTAAAACGCGCTCATGATTTTCGATATTCCGAATAGTTGCGGTTTTAGGGCAAAAGCGTTGCCCGGCCCTGAAAACCGGGCGGACACCATTGCCATGGCGGAGGATTTCGCGTGTGTGATCTACGCCATTGAGACCAATAATCAACCTCGTTTCGGATGCAATTGATGCCGATCAAACCGGCATTTGCGCAGGAAACGGCCGCATCATTAACGGATCTGCTGTCCGGCCTGCCCTGAGGGCAATTTCTTTTCCCTGGGAGACGCCATCGCAGCACTTAATTTCCGTCGTGCTCGCGAGAATTTCATTAAGAATAGCTCTGATTTCACCCCGGTTTGGCGCCGTTTCCCGCATTTTCGCGGCTTCTGGCGACAGGAATGAAGACAACACATGGCAGGCGGCGAGCGGATCTTCGTTCAGGCGATCAGGCGCTATTGCGCGGCGCGTGGCATTGCGGTCGATGCCCGCGCCAGTGGCTGGCTGATCGCGATGCGCCGGGGCGATCAGCGGCACTTCGCCTTCGGCTATGACATCGGCCTCAACAGCGCCATCGCGCATCGCCTCGCCAATGACAAATCGGCGACATCAGAGGCGCTGGCGCTGGAGGGCGTGCCCTCAATTCCTCATCACCTCTTCCTCAATCCAAAGCTGGGCAAGAACGTTGTCGGCCCCGCCTGGCGGGATGCGATGCTTGAAGTGCTTCACGACCATCCGCAAGGCGTGGTGGTGAAGCCGAACGAGGGGACATCGGGGCGCTCGGTGTTCAAGGTGACGACGGAGGCGGAACTCGACCACGCGGTTGGCGAGGTTTTTTCGATGAGCGCCGGGCTCGTGATCTCGCCCTATGTCGCAATCGCGGACGAGGTCCGTGTGGTGCTGCTCGATGATGGGGCCCTCGTCGTCTACAGCAAGCAGCGTGGCACGGATTGGCGGCACAATCTCGATGCCGGCGCAAAGCCGGTGTTGCTGGAGGACGGCGAGGTTCGAACGGCTTGCGTGAAGCTCGCAATGGATGCTGCAAAGGCGATCGGCATCACCTTTGCGTCGATCGACGTCGTTCGCGTCGATGGTCAGTGGCGCGTACTCGAGATCAACTCCGGCGTGATGATGGAGGCGCTGGCGAAGCTGCATCCGGAACTGGTGCAGGCCACGTATGACGCGGCGCTGGATCGGGTGTTTGGGGAGGCCCGCTGAGCGGGAGCGCTGCCCTATCCCCGTCACCCTGAGGTGCTCGCCTCTTCGGCGAGCTCGAAGCGCGACGGCCACCGTCGGGGCCGTTCATCCTTCGAGGCTTCCGGCGCGATGCATTTGCATCGCGCCACTCGCACCTCAGGATGACGGAATTGGTAGCCCGCTCCTCAACCTCTCGACGAAACTCTCCTAATTATTCGCGCTGGCCGAATCGTCCATCGCCTTGAACGCTTCTTCCAATTGCAGCGAGATCGGCACGTTGAGCCGCTCGCCGGTTGGAAGCCGCGCGGTGAACCATTTGTTGTAGAGCGGGACGAGATCGCGGTTGGAGCCGAGCTTGCGGAAGGTGCGCTCGACCACGGCGGCGAGTTGCGGCTCGCCCTTCTTGAACATGATGCCGTAGGGATCGTAGGACAAATAATCGCCGGTGACGCGGAACTTGTCCTGCGCTTTGTGGCGCGCGATCAGGCCGAAGAGCAGGATGTCGTCGGTCGCGAACGCATCGGCCTTGCCGTCGGCGAGCATCTGGAACGACTGCTCGTGATCGGCGCCCACGGCGATCTTCAGCCCCAGCGAGAGCTTCTTGTCGGCCGCCTGGATCGCCTGCTCGTTGGTAGTGCCCTTCGTCACCACGATGGTCTTGCCCTTCAGGTCGGTCAGCGACTGCACGTTCGACGCCTTCGGAACCATCAGCTTGGTGCCGGCGACGAACATCAGCGGCGAGAACGCGACGCGCTTGCCGCGCTCCGCATTGGCCGTGGTCGAGCCGCACTCCAGGTCGATCTTGTTCTGGAGTACCGCGTCGATGCGATCGTCCGAGGTGACCTTGACGTAATCGATCTTCAGATTGGGATCGTCGACCTCGACGCCGATCTCCTCGACGATGGCCTCGCACAATTCGAGGCTATACCCGATCGGGCGCCCCGACTGGTCGAGGAAGGAGAACGGCGGCGAACTCTCGCGATAGCCGAGCCGCACGGTGTGCGCCGTCTTGATGGCCGACAGCGACGGGCTAAGCCCTTCGCTGCCGCCGGTCTGGGCGGAGGCACCGGTTACCAGCAGACATACTGCCAGCAACAGACCGCCCGAAATCGCCGTTGAAAGGCGCATGTTGCACTCCGATCAATGGCCGGCCATTGCGGGCACTTCGCCGGGGATCATGTCGCCGGGCACGGCGTCGCCCGTTCCGAGCTCGTGCTCGGGCCCGAGTTCGCCTTCCCACTTCGCCACGACCGAGGTCGCCAGCGTGTTGCCGATCACGTTGGTGGCGCTGCGGCCCATGTCGAGGAAGGTGTCGATGCCCATGATCATCAGCAGCCCCGCCTCGGGGATGCCGAACTGCGACAGCGTCGAGGCGATCACGACGAGGGAGGCGCGCGGCACGCCGGCGACGCCCTTCGAGGTGATCATCAACGTCGCCAGCATCGCGAGCTGCGTGCCGAGCGGCATGTCAATGTGATAACTCTGCGCGATGAAGACGGCCGCGAAGGTGCAGTACATCATCGTGCCGTCGAGATTGAAGGAATAGCCGAGCGGCAGCACGAAGCTCGAGATCCGCGACGACGCGCCGAAGCGGTTGAGCGCCTCCAGCGTCTTCGGATAGGCCGCTTCCGAGCTCGCGGTCGAGAACGCGATCATCAGCGGCTCGCGGACCAGCTTCAGCAGATGGCTGTAGCGCGGCCCGATCACGATGAAGCCCACGACCACCAGGATGCCCCACAGGATCATGAGGGAGAGATAGAAGCCGCCCATGAAGACGATCAGCTTCCAGAGCACCAGCAGGCCGTTCTTGGCAACCGTCGCCGTGATGGCCGCCCACACCGCGATCGGCGCGAACAGCATCACATAGCTCGTCACCTTCAGCATGATGTGGCCGATGTCGTCGATCAGCGCCAGAATCGGCTTGGAGCGCTCGGGCATCGAGCCCATCGCCACCGAGAAGAACACGGCGAAGATCACGATCTGCAAAATCTCATTCTGCGCCATCGCGTCCGCGATCGAGGTCGGGATCAGATGGGTCAGGAATTTCTCGATCGAGAAGGCCGAGACCGGCAGGCCGGTCGACTGCCCCGCCGCGGGCAGCGTGCCCGGGAAGTTCGCGCCGGGCTGGAGCAGGTTCACCATCACGAGGCCGAGCAGCAGCGAGACGAAGGAGGCGCTGATGAACCAGCCCATGGTCTTGGCGAAGATGCGGCCGAGCTTGGAGCCCGAGCCCATATGCGCGATGCCGCCGACCAGGGTCGCGAACACCAGAGGCGCGATGATCATCTTGATCAGGCGCAGGAAGATCACGGCGACCAGGTTGATGGAGGAAGCCCAGTCTCCGCGCGTATCGGGCAGGAAGTTGTAGATCGCGGAGCCCATGACGATGCCGAGCACCATCGCGGCCAGAATGTATTGCGTAAACCTGTTCGACATCGAAACACCCCCACACCACCGGCCGCTTCATGATGTCGCAGATATGACGACGACGCAACACGCTTGGCGGGTGGCCGCCTGGGGCGGATGTTCCCGTTGCGAAACCAGCGCCCGCGATCTAGCCTTCATGCAGCGCACAACGAATGCGGCTTGCACGTTTTGTTTGCGGCAGCTGCATCAATAATCGTCAAATAAACGGAGGGAAACATCATGAGCAGCAGCAGCAATCGTCAGATTCTTCTGGTGGAAAAACCCAGCGGCAAGCTCGGCCCTGAACATTTCAGGATGATCGAGGCGGCGATGCCGGAGCCGAAGGACGGCGAGGCCTTGCTGCGCGTGCGTTACATCTCGCTCGACGCCGCCAACCGGGCCTGGATGCACGGCGCGACCTATCGTTCGGCCGTCGAAGCCAACAGCGTGATGGCCGGCGGCGCCATCGCCGAGGTCGTGAGTTCAAGCGCGCCGGGGCTGGCGCCCGGCGACATCGTGTTCGGCGACACCGGCTGGCAGGACTATGCCGCGGTGCCGGCGAAGCATCTCACGAAGATGCCGAAGCTCGAGCCAATGACGCATCTGCTCAGCGTGTTCGGCATCGCCGGCCTCACCGCCTATTTCGGGCTGCTGGAGATCGGCAAGCCCAAGGAGGGCGAGACGGTCGTGGTCTCGGCGGCTGCGGGCTCGGTTGGCTCGATCGTCGGGCAGATCGCCAAGATCAAGGGATGCCGCGTCATCGGCATCGCCGGCGGCGCCGACAAGTGCAACTGGCTGACCTCCGAGCTCGGCTTCGATGCCGCCGTCGATTACAAGGACGGCGCGGTGTTCAAGGCGTTGCGCGCTGCAGCACCCAAAGGCATCGACGTCTATTTCGACAATGTCGGCGGCGACATTCTGGAAGCCTGCCTGCCGCAGATGAACAATTACGGCCGTATCGCCTGCTGCGGTGCGATCTCGCAATATGACGGCGCCCCCTCCGCACATGGTCCACGCGGCGTGCCCGGCCTGATCGTAGTGAAGCGGCTCGTGATGCAGGGCTTCATCGTGATGGACTACATGAAGGACAGTGCGCGCGCACTCGCCGACCTGCAAGGCTGGGTGAAGTCTGGAAAGTTGAAAGTGCAGGAGGACATCATCGATGGATTGCAGAACACGCCGCAGGCGCTGATCGGATTGCTCGCCGGCGAGAACCGCGGCAAGCGGATGATCAGACTTTGACGACGTAGTTACGTCGCAATTACAAAGGCATTATCTACTTGCGGTTGAGGTCGAAGCGGCCAATGATGCCGCGCGCGGCATCACCGCGACGATTGTTGCATCACATTTGAAAAATTGTCGGCGTTACCGCCAGGGCAGGAATTCACTCAGATGTTCAACACGTTGAAACATGCATCAACGCGCACCGCGTTGCTCGCAGCAACGCTCTTCGCAACTGCAACAGGCGCATTCGCGCAAGCGCCGACCGAGGCCCAGAAGAGCGCCATCCGCTCCGCATGCCGCTCGGACTTCATGGCGCATTGCTCGAGCGTGACGCCCGGCGGCGTCGAAGCTTATCAATGTCTCCAGAGCCACATGTCGAGCCTGTCGTCGGGATGCCAGACCGCGGTTCGCGCGGTCGAGCCGGCTGCGGCGCCGAAGACCGAAGCTGCGCCGGCCAAATCCGAACCGGCCAAATCTGAGCCGGCAAAGACGGAAGCTGCGCCGGCCGCCGAGGCGAAGCCGGCTACTGCTGCTCCGAAAGCTGCCGCCGCAAAGCAGCCAAGCAGCGCGCAGGTATCCGCGGTCAAGAGCGCGTGCCGCGCCGATTATCCCAAAGTCTGCGCCAGCGTGCCGCCGGGCGGTGCGCCCGCGCTCGAATGCCTGGAGAAGAACAAGGCCAAGGTGTCGCCGGCCTGCGCGAAGGCCGTGACCGCCGCGACCGGCGGTGGCGGCGCAACAGCCGCAGCGCCAGCGAGCGGTGCTGCACCGGCTGGTGCAGCAGCACCGGCAGCCACGCCCGCCGTGATCGTGCTTCGCCCGCTGCGACCGCGCGAAGAGCTGTTCATCGTACGCTCGGCCTGCGGCGCCGACATCCGCACGCTCTGCGCCGGCGTCGCGCCGGGCGGCGGCCGCATCGTGCAATGCATCGCGAGTAATGCGGCGTCGCTGTCACCCGCCTGCAAGGATGTGCTGGCCCCGTTCGCGGCGCAATGAGGCCGCATACGATGGCGCGCCAAAGTTCGCGGCAATGACGAACGGCGGGCGCGAATGAATTTTCGCGCGCCTGCAACGACAAACCTTTTTGCAAATGTCCGATTTCAATCACGACAAGACCGGGAGGATAATATGCGGGCTCTGCTGCTCATCGCTTCTGCAATTTTTGCTTTCGCCGCGACTATGACGTTCGAGGCCACCGACGCCAATGCGGTGGTGTGCGCCCGCGGCGTCTATCGCGCCGGTTGCGCCGGGCCGAACGCGGCCGTCGTGGTCCGCAAGCCGGTTCCGGTGGTCCGCTGCAGCCGGGTGCTGGTGAACGGGGTCTACGTGAAGCGCTGCGTCTGACGCGCGAATAGCCAAGCCGTCGCGGTTTGGCTATGATTTGCAATGTCACTGCTTCGGACACACGCGATGCGCGTGTCCGGGCGTGTGATTTGGCGCGCCTTCGATAATTCCGCTGGCGTGAGAGGCCGGAGCCCATTAGGCTACCCCTAGATAGTAAGTATACTGTCAATTAGGGAGGCAGACGTTGCGGATCGCCGTGATTGGCGGGGGGCCAGGTGGGCTCTACTTCGCCTATCTCTGGAAGAAGCGTCATCCCGAGGATCAAGTCGACCTGTTCGAACAGAACCCGGCCGACGCGACCTGGGGTTTTGGCGTCGTGTTCTCCGACCAGGCGCTGGAATTTTTGCGCGCGGATGACCCCGAGACGGTCGACGCGATCGCGCCGCATATGGAGAGCTGGGAGAACATCACGCTGAACCTCGCCGGCGACAATGTCGCCATCGACGGTGTCGGCTTCTCCTCGATCGGCCGGCTGGAGCTGTTGCAGTTCCTGCAGCAGCGCGCGCTCGATGCCGGCGTCACGCCACGGTTCGACACCCAGATCCATGCGATCGACCAGCTCAACGGCCACGATCTGATCGTCGCCGCCGACGGGCTGAACTCGCTGGTGCGCCGCGCCTATGAGGGCGATTTCGGCACGTCGCTGTCCTACTCGTCCAACAAATTCGTCTGGTACGGCACCTCAAAACGCTTCGACACGCTGTCGCAGACGTTTGTGAAGACCGACCGTGGCGCCTTCAACGCCCACCACTACCGCTACTCGCCGACCATGAGCACCTTCCTGGTCGAATGCGACCACGCGACGTGGCAGGCCTACGGCTTCGCCTACAAGGACGTCGAGCAGTCCAAGGGCGTCTGCGAAGAGGTGTTTGCCGACACGCTGGGCGGCCATTGCCTCGTCTCCAACAAATCGGTCTGGCGCAATTTCCCCTGGGTCTGGAACGAGCACTGGTCGTTCAAGAACATGGTGCTGATCGGCGACGCCCTGCATTCGGCGCATTTTTCGATCGGCTCGGGCACGCGGCTTGCGATCGAGGATGCGATCGCGCTGGTCAAGGCGCTGGAATCCGATGCGCATCTGACCACCGCGCTGCACCGCTACCAGGCCGCGCGAAAGCCGGTGGTGCAGAAGCTGGTCAATGCCGCCCGCACCAGCGCTTTCTGGTACGAGCATTTCGCCCAGCACATGCAGCTCGATCTGGTGGACTTCGCCTACAGCTACATCACCCGCTCCGGGCGCATCGACGATGCCCGCCTGCGCCACATGTCGCCGGCCTTCATGGCGCGTTACGAGGCCGCCAAGAACGGCGCGGACAAGGGCAGAGACGCGGACGGCGAGGCGACCGCATGAGCAACGAGATCAGCGACCAGGTGCCCGTCGACAGCGCGGGCGCCCGCGAGATCGGCTTTGCCGTTCCTGATGTCTACAACGCCAGCCGTGTGCTGTTCGACAATCTTGCCAAGGGTCACGGCGACAAGCTGGCGCTGATTGGTCCCGCGGGCACGCGGACCTATGCCGAGCTCTGCGCAGAGGCTTGCCGCTGGGGCAATGGCTTCACCTCGCTCGGCCTGAAGCGCGGCGACCGCGTGCTGCTGTTCCTCGACGACACGCCGTCCTACCCGGCCGCCTTCTTCGGCGCAGTGCGCGCCGGCTTCGTGCCGCTGCTCATCAACACGCTGACGCCGCCGGATCTCTTGCAATTCTATCTCGCCGATTCCGGCGCGAGCGTCGCGGTCGCCGAGTCCGAATTCTGTGCGCGCTTCAACGCCGAGGCGTGCAAGGACACGCGCCTGCGCACGTTGATCGTCGTCAACGGCGAGGTCGGCGATCACGCCGCGCCAGCGGCGGTCGGAGTGGCGAGCTGGCTCGCCCAATTCCCGACCGAGCTGGACGAAGCCGGCACCCATCGCAACGAGATGGCGTTCTGGATGTACTCCTCGGGCTCGACCGGCCGGCCCAAGGGCATCGTGCATCTCCAGCACGACATGCCCTATAGCGAAGTCGCGTTCGCGCAGAACGTGCTGAAGCTCACGCCGGATGACATCTGCTTCTCGGTGCCGAAAATCTTCTTCGCCTACGGTTTTGGCAATTCCGTCACCTTCCCGTTCTCCACGGGTGCAGCGACGCTGCTGCTGCCGGGACAGCCGAAGCCGGCGGCGATCTTTGCAGCGATCGAGCAGTACAAGCCGACGGTCTTCTTCGGATTGCCGACGCTCTACACCTCGCTGACCAAGGCCGAGGGCGCGGCAAAGACGAATTTTTCCTCGCTGCGCATGGCGCTGTCCGCAGCCGAAGTGCTTTCGGCCGAAGTCTTCAACGGCTGGAAGACGCTCACGGGGCTCGAGATCGTCGAAGGCCTCGGCTCGACCGAGGTGCTGCACATCTATCTCTCGAACCGCCCCGGGCAGAAGAAGCTCGGCGCCGCCGGCCTGCGCGTGCCCGGCTACGAGGTCGCGCTGCGCGACAAGGAGGGCCGCGACGTCGGCGACAACGAGGAAGGCATCTTGTGGGTACGCGGCGATTCCAACACGCCGCTGTACTGGAACCGGCCGGACAAATCCGCCGAGACCATTCGCGACGGCGGCTGGATCTACACCGGCGACCGCTTCGTCCGCGATGCCGACGGTTTTCACTTCTTCCGCGGCCGCGCCGATGACCTCATCAAAATCTCGGGCCAGTGGGTCTATCCGCTCGAGGTCGAGCTGTGCCTCGCCGACCACCCCGACATCCGCGAATGCGCGGTGTTCGCCGCCGAGCTGCCTGATCGTCGCATGACGCTGAAGGCGGTGGTGGTGATGAACAACCGTGCCGGCGACCAAGGCGAAGTTACACGGCGGCTCCAAGACTATGTGAAAGGCAAGCTGCTGCCCTACAAATATCCGCGCGAGGTGATCTTCATCGACGAGCTGCCGAAGACCGGCACGGGGAAGATCGATCGGCAGGCGTTGTTGCGGATGTGAGTATCGCTGTCATCGTCCGGCTTGACCGGACGATCCAGTATTCCAGAGGCGGTTTGTGATTGAGTCGAGAGGCCGCGGCGTACTGGATTCCCCGCCTTCGCGGGGATTGACAGCGGACAAACTCAGCCTGCCTTTCCCAGATGCTCCAGCGCATCCTCGGCCCGCAGCGGCACCCGCGAAGCCTCGTTGTTGAGGTCGACGAGCTGGGCCATCAGCCCCATCAATGCCTTGCGCTCAGCGGGTTTCAGCGGCTCCAGCATGCGCGCCTGGGCGCGCTCGACGGCGGGGATGATCTCGCGCAGGATCGCCGCGCCGGACTTCGTCAGATGGAGCAGCTTGATGCGCTTGTCCTCGGGCGCCGGCTTGCGCTCGACGAAATCCTTGGCTTGCAGCCGCTCGATCACGCTGCCGAGCGTGGAGCGGTCGAAGGCGATCACCGCCGACAGCCGCGTCGCGTCGATTCCGGGATGGGTGTGGATCGCGATCAGCGCTGCGTATTGCACCGGCGTCAGGTCGAACGCCTTGCACTCCTCCATGAAGATCGAGACCGCGATCTGCTGCATGCGCCGGAACAGATAGCCCGGCGCGGCATAGACGGCGTCGATCGTGATCGGAGGAGAGGGCTTACTCGGCATCGGGCTGCTTCTCCGGGGCGGCGTTGGCAAAGGCCGGCAGCGCTTTTGCCGCGGCTTCCGCCTTCAGCAGGCGCGGATAGGCCGACACGTCGACGCCGAAGCGGCGCGCATTGGCAAGCTGCGGCACGAGGAAGAGATCGGCGAGCGTCGGCGCATCGCCGAAGCAGAACGGCCCCGGCTCGTTCCTGATCAGCGTTTCGCAGGCCGACAGCCCCTCGCGGTTGACCCAGGCTGCCCAGTCCTGGACCTTCTCTTCGGCAAGGCCAAGCTCACGTAACCGCGCCAGCACCTTCAAATTCTGCACCGGGTGGGTATCGCAGGCGATCGCCAGTGCGAACGCCCTCACCTTGGCGCGCTGCAACGCGTCCTTCGGCAGCAGCGGCGGATGGGGGCGGGTCTCGTCGAGCCATTCGATGATCGCGACCGATTGGGTCAGCACTACGCCCGCATCGCTCTCCAGCGCGGGCACCAGGCCTTGCGGATTGATGGCGAGATAGGCCGGCGCACATTGTTCGCCCTTGCGGAGATGATGCGGCAGGTGCTGGGCGCCGAGGCCCTTGAGGTTCAGCGCGATCCGCACGCGATAGGCGGCGCTGGAGCGGAAATAGCCGTGCAGCTTCATCAAAGCCCTCCCGTGAATTTTCTCATTACTTAGCAATCTTGGCTGCCATTGACGCTACAAAGATTGTCAGTATGCTGTCAATCTACAGAAAAAACGATTGGAGGCGCGCCATGGAAGCCGTGACAAAGACGCCGGAACGCGAGGCGTTCTACAAGAAGATCGACGGCGAAAATCTCACCGCGCTGTGGACGGTGATGAGCGATTTGATCACCCCGGAGCCCAAGAGCGCCTGCCGGCCGCACCTCTGGAAGTTCGATGTCATCCGCGACTACATGACGGAGGCCGGCAAGCTGATCACCGCCAAGGAAGCCGAGCGGCGCGTTCTGGTGCTCGAAAACCCCGGCCTGCGCGGCCAATCAAAAATCACGACCTCGCTCTATGCGGGCGTGCAGATGGTGGTCCCCGGCGACGTCGCGCCCGCGCACCGCCACAGCCAGTCGGCGCTGCGCTTCGTGCTCGAAGGTAAGGGCGCCCACACCGCTGTCGACGGCGAGCGCACCGCGATGGAGCCGGGCGACTTCATCATCACGCCGTCGATGACCTGGCACGATCATTCCAACGAGACCGACGAGCCGATGTTCTGGCTCGACGGTCTCGACATTCCCCTGGTGCAGTTCTTCGACTGCTCCTTCGCGGAAGGATCCAAGGAAGACCAGCAGAAGATCACAAGGCCCGCCGGCGACAGCTTTGCCCGTTACGGCCATAATCTGCTGCCCGTCGACGTCAAGAGAAGCTCGAAGACCTCGCCGATCTTCAGCTATCCCTATGCCTACACCCGCGAAGCGCTGGAGAAGGCGAGGGCGAGCCAGGAGTGGGACGCCTGCCACGGGTTGAAGCTGAAGTTCAGCAATCCCGAGACCGGCGATTTCGCGATGCCCACCATCGGGACGTTCATCCAACTGCTGCCGAAGGGATTTGAGACCGCGCGCTATCGCGCGACGGATGCGACGGTGTTCTGCCCGATCGAGGGCCGGGGACGCAGCCGGATCGGCGACGCCGTTTTCGAATGGGGCCCGCGCGATCTGTTCGTGGTGCCGAGCTGGCAATGGGTGACGCACGAGGCGGATGACGATGCCGTGCTGTTCAGCTTCTCGGACCGGCCGGTGCAGCAGAAACTGGATCTGTTTCGCGAGGATCGTGGAAACGCGTGACGGCGTCGCCTGCTAACCACATTCGTCATTGCGAGGAGCTCTTGCGACGAAGCAATCCAGAATCCCGCGGCGGAAAGATTCTGGATTGCTTCGCTGCGCTCGCAATGACGGGCGTGGCTACCGCCAGTGCAACAACCTTGTCTCCAGCCAGCCGATCACCTTCCCCACCACCAGCCCGAACACCGACAGGATCACCACGCCCGCGAGCAGCTGATCGGTCTGCATCAGATTGCCGGCCTGGAGCACGAAAGCGCCGATGCCGTATTGCGCGCCGATCATTTCGGCGCTGACGACGAGCAAGAGTGCCACTGACGCCGTGATACGGAAGCCGGCGAGGATCGCGGGCAGCGCGCCCGGCCAAACCACCTTGCGCACGATGGTGGCGAAGGGGACGTTGAAACTCTGCGCCATGCGGATGAGGTTGCGCGGCACCGCATCGACACCGCTATAGACCGAGATCGCGGTCGAGAAGAACACCCCTAACGCAATGGTCGCGATCTTCGGCTCTTCGCCAATGCCGAGCCAGAGGATCAACAGCGGCAGCAGCGCGATCTTCGGGATCGGGAACAGCGCCGAGATGAAGGTGATGCCGACGCTGCGCGCCAGCCGCGACAGGCCGATGGCGAAGCCGACGGCGACGCCGGCCGCGGTCCCCAGCACCCAGCCGACACCGATGCGGAGCAGTGAGGCCGAGAGGTGCTGCCAGAGCGCACCCGACTTGGCGAGCTCGTAGATCGCCCGCACGATTGCGGATGGCGCCGGCAGGAACAGCGGATTGACGAGGCCGGCGCTGCCGGCGGCCTGCCAGATCGCGATGACGAGGGCGAGCGCGATCCAGCCACCAAAACGGCTCGACGCGGGCACGAAGCCCGCGCCGCGAAACCGGACGCGCCGTGTCGTGTCGTCCTTCACAGGCTTGCCCGCGCGATCAAGCATGCTGGACCTCGCGCTCGGCATCGATCGCCTCGTTGCGGATCAGCGACCAGATCTGGTTCTGAAGCGCGAGCAGCTTTTCACGCGCAGCTGCTTCACCGCGCGCGGCGCGCGTCATCGGCACCGTCACGACCTCGCGAATGCGGCCCGGGCGGCGCGACAGCACCACGATGCGGTCGGCGAGCCGTGCCGCCTCCTCGAGATTATGGGTGACATAGACCGCGCCCATGCCGCCATCGGCGAGCAGGCGGACGAAATCCTCCATCAGCAGCTCGCGCGTCTGCGAGTCCAGCGCCGAGAGCGGCTCGTCCATCAGCAGGATGGCAGGCTTCACCGCAAGTGCGCGCGAAATGCCGACGCGCTGGCGCATGCCGCCGGACAGCTGCTTTGGATAGGTTTTGCGAAAATCGGTCAGCCCGGTGCGGCGCAGAGCATCCTCGACCAGCGCGCGGCGCTGCGTTGCCGAGAGCTGCGTGTGCAGCAGCGGGAATTCGACGTTCTCCTCGACCGTCGCCCAGGGCAGCAGCGCAAAATCCTGGAACACGAAGGTCAGCGGATTGAGACTGTCCGCTGGCGGCGCACCGCGCAGCTCGGGCGCGCCGGAGGTCGGCTGCAACAGCCCGCCGAGGATCGACAGCAGCGTGCTCTTGCCGCAGCCGGACGGACCGACGATCGCCACCACTTCGCCGGCACTGACGGCGAAGGAGACGTCGTCGAGCACGGCGAGATCGCCGAAGCGGTGGGAGATGTGGTTGGCGATCAGGTCCATGCGGTGCCCTCCACTCTCAAGCCGTCATCCTGAGGTGCTCGACTTGCGGCACGCCGCAAGTCGAGCCTCGAAGGATGAACGGCCCGGATGCAGCTCGGCCGTACATCCTTCGAGGCTCGCCCCGCCGTGTTCTCGCACGGCCGAGCTCGCACCTCAGGATGACGGAGCGAGAAGGGTGCGCGCATCAATCAATCCGCCTTCACGAATTCCTTGGCGATGATCGCATTCGCATCAAAACCCTTGTCGGCAAAGCCCTGCTCCTGGAGCCATTTGATCTGGTTGTCGACATTCTTCACGTCGAGCTTGCCGTCGGGATCGATATAGGCGCAATTGCCGACCACCTGCTCGACCGGCAGATTGGTGTATTTGGCGATGATCTCCAGCAGCGGTTTTGTCTGCTCGTTGATCGGGGCAACACCGTCCTTCATCGCGGCGAGGACGACGTCGTGATATTCGCGGTCGGCTTTCGCCAGCACGCCGAGCAACTTTGTCACCAGCGGCTTGTTGGTCAGCGTCTTCGGCGAAGCGAACACCGCGCCGAGCTGCCAGGGCGTCTCGTCGCCGACCCAGCCCAGAAACTTTGCCCCGCCCTCGTCCATCAGCTTGCGCGCGGTGGAGATCGGCAGCAGCGCCGCATCGACGGTCTCGCCTTTCAAGGCGGCAGCCGCGTTCGACAGCGATTGCAGCGGGACGATCTTCACCTCGGCGAGCTTGAAACCGTATTTGTCGGCAAGCAGGCCGAGCGAATAGTGAAAGCTCGATCCGACCTGCGTCATGGCCACGCGCTTGCCCGCGAGGTCCTTCGGCGTCTTCAGACCGCTCGCATAGGCATTGTTGCTGGCGAAATAGCCGATCAGGGGATAGCCTGATTTCTCGCGGCTCATGCCGCCGATCACTTTGAGCACGCCCTTGCCGGCGAGATTGTAGAGTCCCGCAGTGAAGGCGGTGACGCCGAAATCGATGTCACCCGAAGTGGTGGCGACCGCGATCGGCTGCGCCGCGTCGAAGAACTTCAGCTCGACGTCGAGGCCCGCCTCACGAAAGTAGCCCTTGTCCTGGGCGATGAAGACCGGCGCGGAGGACGACAGGCGGAGGACGCCGATTTTGGCCTTCAGCGCGTCTTCGGCCCGGGCTGCGCCCATCGCCATGATCGCCACCAGGCCGGCAGCCGCGAGCCGCGCAATCCCGATCATCCCGTTTCCTCCAGTGGTTCTCTTGGTCGTTCTGTTACAGCTGTCACAAACCTTCGGGCACGGGCTGGTCCCGCCCGATGAAGGCGCCCTGTTGTTTCAACGTTTCCTGCAATTTTTCAATGGGGATTTCGCGTGGAATCCGGTTTCCGGAGAGCGCCAGCGCGGCGGCGGAACCGGCTGCCTCCCCCATCACGAAACAGGCACCGGAAACCCGCGCCGCCGACTGGCCCTCATGGGTCATCGAGGCACAGCGCCCGGCGATCAGAAGATTGTCGACGCCTTCGGGCACCAGCATACGATAAGGCAGCTCGTTATAGCCGCGCGATTCCGGGATTGGCGGAAAAGTGAAAACGACATCGCCGGGAACATGGGCCTCGATCGGCCAGCCGTTGACGCCGATCGAGTCCTCGAACGAGGCGCAGCCGAGCACATCCTCGCCGCTGAGCTGGTAGCCGCCCTTGATGCGACGGGTCTCGCGGATGCCAAGCTGCGGCGGCAGGTCGACGATGTAGGATTTTTCAAACCCCGGCACCGTGCGCAGGAATTCGAACGCCGCGAGCGCCTGCTTGCGGCCCTCGATCTCGCCGCGGGTGAGATCGTCGGGCTCGACGCCATTGATGGCGTGGCCGTCCTCGCGCGCCACCTGCGTAAAATTCACCCGCCATTCGATGCCGGACTTTTGCGGCCGCACGATCGCGCTTTTCCGCGGGAATGTGTGGGTGCCGGCGGCGAGCGCCTTTTCCATCAATTGCGGAATGGTGCGCCAGGCATCGCCCGCCTTCTCTGGATCGATGCCGTTGAGACGGAGCATCATCGAGGGGTACATCGGATGGCCGTGCTCGTCGCCGATCTCGAACGGCGCGCCGGCCCACACCGCAAGATCGCCGTCGCCGGAGCAGTCGATGAAAATCTCCGAGCGCACCGCCTGCCGGCCGGCCTTGGTCTCGACCATCAGCGCGTCGATGCGGCTGTTATCGCCCATCATCACGCCGGCGCCAAGCGCGTGGAAGAGGATGTGGACCTTGTGGCTCGCCAGCAGCTCGTCGGCCGCGATCTTGTAAGCCGCGGTGTCGTAAGCCTGGGCGAAGACCTTGCCGAGGATCAGATGCGGCGCGTTCAGGCCGTTCAAGCGATCGATCCGCGCCAACAGCTCGGACGCCATGCCCTGCACCAGCCGATGGGCTTGGCCGTAGACATTGCCATGCAGGCCACAGAAATTGGTGACGCCGGCAGCGGTGCCCATGCCGCCGAGAAAACCATAGCGCTCGATCAGCAGCGTCTTCCGCCCGGCGCGCGCCGCTGACGCCGCCGCGACGATGCCCGCTGGTCCGCCGCCCAGCACGACGACTTCATATTCGCCGTAGAGCGGCACTTGGCGTGCTGGTTCTTCGATCGTCGTGGCCCGCATGGCGCGTCCTGTCCCTGAAAATCTTGCTTGGCGCCGACTATGAATTAACGCGAGCCGGGCTACAATCCACCAAAATAAGCGATCAGCTTTCGCGAATCGAGAAAGGTCGAGATGGACATCCTGGTGAACCTTCGGGCCTTCCTCGCCACCGCGGACGCCGGCGGATTCTCGGCCGCCGGGCGAAAGCTTGGCGTCTCCACCTCGGTTGTCGCAAAACGCGTCACGCAGCTGGAAGCGCGGATCGGCACGCCGTTGTTTCACCGTTCGACCCGGCAATTGCGGCTCACCGACGCCGGCCAGCGCTACGTCCATCGCTCGCGTGGCGTCGTCACCGACGCCACCGATCTGCTCTCGCGGATGGGCGAGAAGGGGCACGACCTCGTCGATCACCTCCGCATCAAGGCACCGACCTCGCTCACCGTGGCGCGGCTCGCCGATGTCTTCAGCACGTTCCAGACGCAGAACCCGCGGCTAAAACTCGAGATCGTGCTGATCGATCGTCCCGTCGATCCCGTCACCGAAGGCTTTGACATCGCCATCGGCGCCTTCCCGCATTCCTTCGGCGGCGTGGTCGACGAACCGCTGTGTGCACTGAAGCGGCTGCTCTGCGCCTCGCCGGCCTATTTGAAGAAGCACGGCACGCCAAAACATCCGCGCGATCTCGTCGAGCACCGCTGCCTCAGCTTTATGCCGACCGGCCCCGAATGGATCTTTGAGGGGCCACGCGGCCGCATCAGCATCCAGGTCAGCCCGCTGCTCTCCTCCAACGAAGGCCATGTGCTGGCGCGCAGCGCGATCGCCGGCAACGGCATCGCGCTGATGTCGCATTATCTCGTCGCAGACGCGTTGCGTAATGGCACGCTCAAGCCGGTGCTGCGCGACTTTCCGATTCCGGAATTGTGGGTGAAGGCGGCGATCCCCGAACGGCGACGCAACGCCGCCGCGGTGCAGGCGCTGCTGACTTTGCTGAAAGCATCACTCGCGCCGTCGCTGTGAATTGCGGTGCCGTAGCCCGTATGGAGCGCAGCGGAATACGGGGACGCCGGCCCCGGATTGCGCTGCGCTCCATCCTGGCTACACGCTGAGTGTTTGGGCTTAAGCACTTCCCCAATTCGCCGCCCGCTTCTCGGCGAATGACGCCAGCCCTTCCGCCGCCTCAGCGCTCTGGCGCTTGAGCGAATGCAGCTGAACGAGCCGCGTGTAAGCCGCATCGTCCACCGCCATTCCGCCGAACGAGCTCTCCAGCGCCAGCCGCTTGGTCTCGGCCATCGCCTCCGGGCCGTTGGCCAGCAGCTGCTCGACGACCTTGGCGCCTGCGGCTTCGAGATCGGCGAGCGGCACCACGTCATGCACAAGGCCGATGCGCCGGGCGTCCTCGGCGCCAAACCGTTCGCCGGTCAACGCGTACCGGCGGACTTGCCGTACACCAATGGCATCGCAGAGCTGCGGGATGATGATGGCGGCCGTCAGGCCCCAGCGGACCTCCGTGATCGAGAACAGCGCGTTGTCCGCGGCGATCACGACATCGCAGGCCGCGATCACGCCGGTGCCGCCGCCAAAGCAGCCGCCCTGCACCAGCGCGACCGTTGGGATCGGGAGGGTGTTGAGCCGCTGCACGGCCTCGAATGTCGCCCGCGACGCCGCCTCATTGGCCTCGGGCGATTGCGGCCGCACGCCGTTGATCCATTTCAGGTCGGCACCGGCCTGGAAATGCTTGCCATTGCCCTTGAGCACGACGACGCGAAGGTTCGGCTTCTTAGCCAGCTCGTCCATCGCCGCGAGGACACCCGCGATCAGCGCACCGTCATAGGCGTTGTTGACCTCCGGCCGGTTCAACGTGACGGTCGCAACCCCACGCTCGTCTAAAGTCCACAGGACGGGGTTGGCAGTCATCGGCGATCCTCCGGTCGTTTGTTTGGCGCGCACTATGGCCGAGGCCACGCACCCCGATCCATATCTTTCCAGCGTGGGGCGGCCGCGTCCACCGCATGGCGGGTTGTGTCATGGTGACGTCAGGCGGCACCAAGGGATCAGGGACGGGATCAACATGCGCATCTGCATTTTCGGCGCGGGCGCCGTCGGCAGCCATATTGCGGTTCGGCTGGCGCGCGCCGGCCATGAGGTCAGTTGCGTGATGCGCGGCGCGCATCTGGAGGCCGTGCGCGCCAACGGCCTGAAGCTCCGCGTCGGCGATTCCGAGGTCACCGCCAAGGTGAACGCATCAGGCGATCCGGCCCAACTCGGCCCGCAGGACGTCGTGATCTCGACGCTGAAGGCCACCGCACTGACGGGGCTGGTCGCCAGCCTCAAACCGCTGCTCCAGGACGACACCGCCATCGTGTTCGCGCAGAACGGCATTCCCTGGTGGTACGGGATCGGCCTGCCGCCGCGGCACCCGACCCCGCCCGACATTTCGTTCCTCGATCCGGGCGGACGGCTGCGCGCCTGCATCCCGAAGGAGCGGATCATCGGCGGGGTCATCTTCTCCTCCAACGAGGTGACCGCGCCCGGCGTCGTGCAGAACCTGACGCCCGACCGCAACCGGCTCTTGATCGGCGAGTGCGACGACCGCAATTGCGAGCGCATCACGAAACTCCGGGGCGTCTTCAACGATTCGCGGCTGGAATCCCCGCCGGTGGCCGAAATCCGCGAGGCGATCTGGTCAAAGCTACTGACCAACATGTCGCTGTCGGTACTGTGCCTGCTCACCGGCCAGACCGCGCGCGGCGTCCGCGACGACCCCGCCTTCACCGAAGTGATTCCGCGGATGCTGAACGAGGCCAACGACATCGCCCAGCATTTCATCCCCGAGGTCAAGCGCGTGACCCGCAGCGGCCCCGCACCGAACCACAAGCCGTCGCTACTGCAGGATTACGAGCTCGGCCGCGCCATGGAGATCGACGTGCTGGTGAAGGCGCCCGCCGCCTTCGCGCGCGCCGCCGGCCTGTCGACGCCGACGCTCGATCTCATCGCCGCGCTCGCGATCCAGAAGGCGCGGGACAAGGGGCTGTATTCGGCCTGAGCCTCAGGCAAGCGCGTCGATCCAGGCCGCGAGCGTGTCGAGCACCTCTGTCAGCGCCTCGTCATTCGTGCGGCCGGACTTTTTCAGCACCGCGAAGGAATGATCGCCGCCTGCGATCTCGTGCAGCGTGGCCTTCGCGCCCAGCCCATCGACCACCGGCCGGAGGAGGCCGAGATCGGCAAGCCCGTCGCGCGTGCCTTGCAGGAACAGCATCGGGATAGTGACCTGCGCGAGATGCTCGGCGCGCTCGGTCGACGGCTTCTTGTCGGCATGCAGGGGAAAGCCGAGGAATGCGAGCCCCTTTACGTGAGGCAGCGGCGCCTTGGATTGCGCCTGCGATGTCATGCGGCCGCCAAACGACTTGCCACCCGCCACGAGCTTCAGCCCGGGGCACAGCCGCGCCGCCTCCTCGACCGCCGCGCGGATGGTGGCGTGCGCGACCACCGGTTGGTCGGGACGCCCCAGCTTCTTTTCCATGTAGGGGAAATTGAAGCGGAACGTCGCAATGCCGCGATCTGCGAGGCCCATCGCAATCTTGTCCATCGACGCATGCCGCATGTCGGTACCGGCGCCGTGCGCCAGCACGTAGCAGGCGCGCGCATTGGCCGGCTGCATCAGGATTGCCGAGATCGTGCCGATGCGCTCGATGTCGAGCTTGAGCTCTTTGATTTTGACAGCCACAATCAACCATCCCGACAGACGCTGCGACGGCCGCCTTGGTAGCGGCACTGGCGCAGCCTGAAAACACAATAATTACAGCAGTCGGCTGGCCTACCAAGCCGGCAAGCTGAATCAACCGAGGTGACCATGGCCTACCGCTCCTCCTGGATGACCGAAGAGCTCGATGTCTTCCGCGACCAGTTCCGGAAGTATCTTGCCAAGGACCTGGCGCCGCATGCCGAAAAATGGCGCGAGCAGAAGATGGTCGACCGCTTCGCCTGGCGCGGGCTCGGCGAAATGGGCGCGCTGCTGGCGAGCGTGCCGGAGGAATATGGCGGGCTGGGCGCGACCTTTGCCTATGACGCTGCCGTACTGGACGACCTCGAAAGCACGGTGCCGGAGCTGACGACCGGCATCTCCGTGCACAGCGCCATCGTCGCGCACTACATCCTCAATTACGGCTCGGAGGAGCAGAAGAAGCGCTGGCTACCGAAGATGGCGTCAGGCGAAATGGTCGGCGCCATCGCCATGACCGAGCCAGGCACCGGCTCGGACTTGCAAGCCGTCAAGACCACGGCGAAGAAGCAGGGCAATTCATACGTCATCAACGGCCAGAAGACTTTTATCACCAATGGGCAGGCCGCTGACCTCGTCGTTGTCGTCGCGCGCACCGGTGAAGCCGGCGCAAAAGGCATCTCGCTGATCGTGGTCGAGACTGCGGGCGCGGACGGTTACAAGCGCGGGCGCAACCTCGACAAGATCGGCCTGCACGCCTCCGACACGTCAGAACTGTTCTTCGACAATGTGACGGTGCCGCCGGAAAACCTGCTCGGCAAGGAAGAGGGCCAGGGCTTTGTCCAGCTGATGCAGCAGCTGCCGCAGGAGCGCCTCGCGCTCGCGGTCGGCGCCGTCGCCGCGATGGAGCGCGCCGTCAAACTCACCGTCGACTACACCAAGGAGCGGAAGGCGTTCGGCAAGCCGCTGATGGATTTCCAGAACACCGCCTTCACGCTCGCCGAGCGCAAGACCGAAGCGATGATCGCCCGCGTTTTCGTCGACTGGTGCATCGAACGCCTCGTCGCCGGGGATCTCGACACCGTCACTGCGTCGATGGCGAAATACTGGTGCTCGGACAAGCAGGTCCAGACCGCCGACGAATGCCTCCAGCTGTTCGGCGGCTACGGCTACATGCAGGAATACCCGATCTCACGCATCTTCATCGATTCCCGCATCCAGAAGATCTATGGCGGCACCAACGAGATCATGAAGCTGCTGATCGCCAGGTCGCTGTAAGCAGATCGCTGTAAGCAGGTCGCTGTAGCCCGGCTACTTCATCCGCTTGTCAGCGGCGACGAAGTCGATGAAGGTCCGCACCTTCGCGGAGAGATATTTGCGGCTCGGATAGGCCGCGAACAGTTTTCCGACGAAGATGATGTGCTCCGGCATGACGTGCTCGAGACGTCCGCTCGCGATGTCGTCGGCGACCAGCCATTTCGGCAGGAAGGCGAGGCCCATGCCTTCGAGCGCGGCCATGTGCAGCAGCGTTTCGTTGCCGCTGCGCAGCACCGGATTGAGCTTGATGGTCTCGGTTCCGTGCTCGCCCGCGAAGGAGAAGCTCTCGCCGGGATAAAGCGCATAATGCAACAGCGCCTGGCCGGCGATATCGGCCAGTCTGGTCGGGCGCCCGGCGCGTTTGAGATAGGCGGGTGCTGCGACCAGGTAAAACGGCACGTTGGTGATGGGACGCGCGATCAGCCCCTCGTCGGGAGCCTTCGTCGCGCGCAAAGCGAGATCGAATCCCTCCTCGACGAGATTGACCAGCCGGCCGCTGAGATCGATGTCGAGGCGTACCTCCGGATAGCGCGCCTGGTAGTCGGCCAGCACACCCGCAAAGATCGTGTTCGCCATCCACACCGGCGCGGTCAACCGCAGCGTGCCGCGCGGAACGACCGTCGCATGGCTGACGGCGGCCTCGACCTCGTCGAGCGAATCCAGCATCTGCCGCGCCTGCTCGAAATAGAGCGCACCGCTCTCGCTCAGGCTGACGCGCCGGCTGGTCCGGTTGAGCAGCCGGGTGCCCAGCCGCTTCTCGAGCTGCATCACGTGCTTGCTCGCCATGGCCGGCGAAATGCGCAGGCGCTGCGCCGCGGTCGCAAAGCTCTTCAGCTCGGCGACCAGGCAAAACACCCTCATACTGACCAGAGAATCCATGAAATCATCAACAATCAGGAAATGAACCCATCCTGAATCATATAATGATCAAATAAGGAGAAACTATCAAATGGTGGCAACCCTCACATTTTGGAGAAAGCCACCATGTCCACCACCACCTTCGAGACCGCCACCCCCGGCCGCGCCCTTCGCATCGGCCTCTGGGCCGCGCAGGCCCTGATCGCCTTCGTCTTCGTCTCGGCGGGCTTCGTCAAGCTGACCGCGCCGATCCCCCAACTGGCCGCGATGATGCCCTGGGCCGGGCAGTATTCCGAAACCTTCGTTCGCGCCATCGCGCTGGTCGATCTCGCCGGCGGGATCGGCATCCTGCTGCCGGCGCTGACGCGAATCCTGCCGCGGCTGACCGTGCTGGCCGCGCTGGGCTGCGCGGTGCTGCAGGTGTTTGCACTCGTCTTCCACCTCTCGCGCGGCGAGGCGCCGGTCACGCCGCTCAACGTCGTGCTGCTCGCGCTCAGCCTGTTCGTGCTGTGGGGACGCGGCCGCAAGGCGCCGATCGCGCCGCGCCAGTTCTGATCGGCCGGTCCGCCATGATCCCGGTCAAGTTTCCAGACAAGGGATGGTCCCGCAGGGGCCTGCTCGCGGGCACCGCGATCCTCACGGCCGGCGGCCCCGCCGCCGCCAAGGAGGATCGTCTCGCAGACGGCGTCGTCATCCTGATCGACAGCAACGAGCCTTATGTCATGGGGCACGCGATCAGCTATTCGGCCAATCTCGCAAGGCATTTTGCCGACAAGGGCGCGCGATTGCTGATCGAGGTCGTCGCCAACGGCAAGGGCATCGACGTCTTCCGTGCCGACAAGACTCCGCTGGTGGAGCCGCTGGCGACGCTGCGGCAGTCGCTGCCGAACCTCACCTACAGCATGTGCGCTTCGTCCAAGGCGATTGCCGAGACCAAGGAGCAGGTTTCGATCCCGCTGATCGCAGGTGCGAGCCTCGTGCCGTTCGGTATCGGACGCGTCGTCGATCTGCAACTCAAGGGTTTTGCCTATATCCATGCGTGAGGCACCTCGCGAGGTCGGCGCAGCACTGACCCGGCGATCGCTCCTGATGGCCGCGCCGGCGATCCTTGTTTCTCCGCGTGCGAGCCGCGCGCAGGGCGGCAATCCCGCCTGGCCACCGGTGTTCGAGACCGGCCGCAGCCAGTTCACGCTGGTGCGGCCCCGCGCCGCGATGCCGCCGCTGCGGCTTCAGGACCTGCATGGAAAGGACGCCCTGGTGACGGCGAAGCCGGGACGCATCACGCTCATCAATTTCTGGGCGACGTGGTGCGCGGCCTGCCGGCTCGATCTGCCCGTGCTCGCAAGCCTCGCGGCATCGCAGCGCGACCAGTTGGAAGTCGTGGCGATCTGCACCGACACCAGGGACCTGCGAAAAATCCGCGCGTTCCTCGGCGGCCTCGCCGTGCAGAACCTCGCCTGCTATGTCGACGCGTATGGCGCAGCAGCCGAAGCATCCAGCTCGGTCTTCACGCTCATTGGCATGCCCATCACCTATCTGGTCGGAACAAGCAACCGCGTCGAGGGCTACATCGCAGGCGCCCCCGACTGGCTCTCACCCGAGGGCGCGCGGCTGCTGAAATTCTATCGCGAACAAGGCTAGAACGAGACAGCCGGCCGCCGCGCCGCCGATTCCGACGGCCCTTGCTCAACCGCAAACCAAGTCAGATTTGCGAGACAACCGTCATTGCAAGGTGCGGCGGCAAACCATACGCTGCCCACCATCGGCAGCCGCCGTCTGGTCTCGCTTGCATCGGGAGAATTGCGAATGGTTCACGTCTCGCGACGGAAATTGCTTCAGCTTGCGGCTGTTGCGCCATCGGCACTTCCCATGGCCTGGACGTCGGTTGCATCCGCGGCAAGCGGAAAGAAGATCCTGACTGCGGTGATGCAATCGGACCTTCGCGTCACCGACCCTGGCTTCACGACGGCCATCATCACCCGCGACCATGGCTACATGGTCTATGACACACTGCTCGGCATCGATTCCAGCTTCAAGGTGCGGCCGCAGATGGCCGACTGGACGGAGTCTGCGGACAAGCTGACCTACACCTTCACCTTGCGCGACGGCCTGAAATGGCATGACGGAGCGCCGGTGACGGCGGAGGACTGCGTCGCCTCGCTGAAGCGCTGGGGATCGAGCGTCGACGGCATGGCGCGCAAGCTGATGGACTTCACTTCGGGCATCGAAGCCGCGGACGCCAAAACCATCGTCTTCAAGCTGAAGGAGCCCTATGGCCTGGTGCTGGAGACGATCGCCAAGCCGTCGGCTGTTGTCGCCTTCATGATGCCGAAGCGGTTGGCCGAGACCCCGATCACCAAGCAGATTCCGGAGCAGATCGGCTCCGGCCCGTTCAAATTCGTGGCGGGCGAATTCCAGCCCGGCGTGAAGGCCATCTACGAAAAGAACACCGACTATGTGCCGCGCAAGGAGCCGGCCGAATGGACATCGGGCGGCAAGGTGGTCAAGGTGGACCGCGTCGAGTGGATCACGATGCCGGACGCGCAGACCGCGCTCAACGCGCTGCAATCCGGTGATGTCGATTTCGTTGAAACGCCGCCGTTCGACATGCTGCCCGCGCTCGAATCCAATCCGGACATCACTGTTTCCATCCTGAACAAGTTCGGCTTCCAGTCGTTCGGCCGGATGAACTTCCTGCATCCGCCGTTCGACAATGTGAAGATCCGCCGCGCCGCGCTGCTCGCGATCAACCAGAAGGACGTGCTCGACGCACAGATCGGCAATCCCAAATACTACAAGTTCTGCGGTGCATTCTTCATCTGCGATACGCCGCTGGCCAGCGACGTCGGCGGCGAGACCCTGATCAAGGGCAACGGCATGGCGGACGCGAAGAAGGCGTTGGCCGAGTCCGGCTATGACGGCACACCCGTGGTGATCCTGGCGCCAGGCGACCAGATCCTGCTGAAAGCGCAGCCGATCGTGGTCGCACAGCTGCTGCGCGAGGCCGGATTCAAGGTCGACCTTCAGGCGATGGACTGGCAGACCGTGGTCACCCGCCGCGCCAATCAGAAGTCGCCGAAGGAAGGCGGCTGGAACATGTTCTTCACCTACCAGGGCGCCGCCGACTCCTTGAACCCGCTGGTCAACGTCCCGATGGGCGGCAAGGGCACGAATGGCGGCTGGTACGGCTGGTCCGAGGACCCCAAGATCGAGGAGCTGCGCGACGCCTTTGCCCGCGCCACCTCACCGGAAGAGCAAAAGAAGATCGCCTTCGACGTGCAGAAGGAGGCCTACGATCAAGTGATCTACGTCCCGCTCGGTCAGTTCCAGGCGCCGAGCGCCTGGCGCAAATCACTGACCGGCGTAATCGATGGCCCGGCGACCCCGATGTTCTGGAATGTGGACAAGAACGACTGAACCGCTCTCCCTCTCCCCGTTCTTGCGGGGAGAGGCGAAGCCCTAATTCGGATGCCACCAGCGTCCGCCGATCACGACACCTTCGGAGACGATCTTGCGGTCGCCGATGAGGTGCTCGCCGACCACGTCCTCATAGTCGAACTGGCCTTCTTTGACCGAGATCAGCGTGGCATCGCCGGCGCTGCCGGGCTTGAGGCTGCCGAGCTCGGGACGCCGCAGCGCCATCGCGGCATTCACCGTGGAGGCCGCGACCACATCGGACAGCTCCATGCCCATGCACAGGAACTTCGACATGGTCGTGACCTGGTCGAAGGCCGGGCCGTCGATGCAGAGCTGATGGATGTCGGAAGAGATCGTATCAGGATAGAAGCCGTTGGCGAGCATCGCGCGCGCGGTCTTGAAGGCGAACGAGCCCTTGCCGTGGCCGATATCGAACAGCACCCCGCGCTCGCGCGCGTCCAGCACCGCCTTCTTCACCGTGCCCTGCGCGGTCGCCGGCGTGTTGGGGAAGGGACGGAACGCATGGGTGAGAATATCGCCGGGACGCAGGCGGGCCAGCACTTCCTCGTAGCTCGGCGGCGGATGGTCGATATGCGCCATCAAGGGCATGCCGACCTCGTTGGCGACCTCGAGCGCGATATCGAGCGGCACCACCCCTGACGTGCCCGAGGAGTGCAGGCCGACACGCACCTTGATGCCGACGATGAGATCGCGGTTTTCATCGGCCACCTTGGCCGCCTCGATCGGATTCATCAGCCGCAGCTCCTCGCTCTCGCCGACCATGATCCGGTGCGAGAAGCCGAAGATGCCGGCATGGGAGACGTGGAGGTAAGCGAGGATGCGGACCTGGCTTGGCTCGATCACATGCTTGCGGAAGCCGGCGAAATTGCCGGGCCCTGCGCTGCCGGTGTCGACCGAGGTGGTGACACCAGAGGCGCGGCAGAATTCCTCGGCATCGATGCCGAGCGAGGTGCCGCCCCAATAGACATGGGTGTGGAGATCGATCAGCCCTGGGGTGACAATGTACCTGGAAACGTCGCGCACATCGGTGCCCGGATCCGCCTTGAGCCCGCTGCCAACAGCAGCAACCTTGCCGCCCGCAAAGGCAACATCGGTCACGGCGTCGAGCTTCTGGGACGGGTCGACCACACGGCCGCCGCGCAGGATCAAGTCGAAAGGCATTGTCGTCTCCGGATATTGCAGTGGGGCGGCTGGCCTTCAGCCAGCCGAAAGGAAGGATTCCCCCACTTCTAGCAATTTTTGCGCCGGAGTCCTTGGCAAACAGGGATGATGACCCATGACAAAATGACGATCCCGGGAAGCGTTTCGCGTCCGACTTGCCACGTCGGACGCCGTCTCTTCCCGGGATCGTTGCGACGCCACCTATGCGGGGCGAACCGTGGCGAGGCGTTCCAGCGCTTTGCGGACGCCGGCGCCATAGGCCGGATCGGCTTTCATGCAGTTCGCGATGTGCCGCTCCTGGATATGGACCGCCGCACCGCCGACGGCGCGTGCCGTGTTCTCGAACAGTATCTGCCGCTGCGCCGCGTTCATATTGCGGAACAGATCACCGGGCTGCTGATAATGATCGTCGTCGACACGGTGATCCCAATGTGCGGCCGCGCCGTCGATCTCCAACGGCGGCTCGTTGAGATCGGGCTGGTCGGTCCACTCGCCGTGGCTGTTCGGGAAATAGGTCGGCGTCCGCCCCAAATTGCCGTCCGTCCGCATCGCGCCATCGCGATGATAGCTGTGATACGGACATTTCGGCGCGTTGACCGGAATCAAATGATGGTTGACGCCAAGGCGATAGCGCGCCGCGTCGCCGTAGGAGAACAGGCGCGCCTGCAGCATCTTGTCGGGCGAAAAGCTGATGCCGGGCACGATATGAGCCGGCGAGAAGGACGCCTGCTCGACCTCGGCGAAGACGTTCTCCGGATTACGGTTCAGCTCGAAATAGCCGACCTCGATCAGCGGAAAGTTCGCCTTGGGCCAGACCTTGGTCAGATCGAACGGGTTGAACGGAAACGCCTTGGCCTCGTCATCGGTCATGACCTGCACGAACAGGGTCCAGCGCGGGAATTCGCCGCGCTCGATGCTGCCGAACAGATCGCGTTGATGAGTCTCGCGATCCTTGCCCACCAGCGTCTCGGCGTCGGCGTCCGTCAGGTTTTCTATACCCTGCTTGGTGCGGAAGTGAAGCTTCACCCAGGTCCGTTCGTTGGCGGCATTGATGAAGCTGTAGGTGTGGCTGCTGAAGCCGTGCATGTGGCGATAGCTTCTGGGAATACCGCGCTCACTCATGACGATGGTGACCTGATGCAGCGCCTCCGGCAGCAGCGTCCAGAAATCCCAATTGTTGTCGGCGCTGCGCATGCCGGTGCGCGGGTCGCGCTTGATCGCATGATTGAGATCGGGGAAACGCAGGGGATCGCGGAAGAAAAACACGGGGGTGTTGTTGCCCACCATGTCCCAGTTGCCCTCCTCGGTGTAGAATTTCAGCGCAAAGCCGCGGATGTCGCGCTCGGCATCGGCCGCGCCACGCTCGCCGGCGACCGTCGAGAACCGCGCGAACATCGGTGTCTGCTTGCCGACGTCCGAGAAGATTTTCGCCTTGGTGTAGCGCGTGATGTCATGGGTCACGGTGAAGGTGCCGAAGGCGCCGGAGCCCTTGGCGTGCATCCGCCGCTCAGGGATCACCTCGCGATCGAAATGCGCCAGCTTCTCGATCAGCCAGACATCTTGCAGCAGCACGGGGCCGCGCCGGCCCGCGGTCATGATGTTGAGATTGTCGCTGACGGGCGCGCCCGTCGCATGGGTCAGACGTTTCGGTTCATCGGTCATGGGATGGTCCTGGATATGGGGCTATTTGCTGTTGCTGCCCGCGCACGAAATCTCAGGCTCGCACGTGTCCGCAGCAGTCGATTTCGAGATTGCACTGTCCTTGCGCAAACGCCGGTCAGCCGTGCCAATGCGAGCCGCGGATGACGCTACAAAAATTGCCGCGATGGAAATGTGGCTCCTTGTCGGCGATGACGTCGGCCTTGACGTTGCCGAAGGTCGTATCCGGCCGGTGCTTGATGCCGTCGTAGAACGCCTGGATGATGTCTTCCTTGAACTGCGGCGTGCGTGGAAACGCCTTCACGACGGCCTCGCGCTCCGCGTCGGAATAATCCTTGTAGGTGAGCCCGAGGACGTCCATCTCGACGCCGGCGGTTACCAGGGCGACGACGGGATGCATGTGCTGCGGCACGCCGGGCGTGGTGTGCAGCGCGATCGCGGTCCAGACGGTATAGGCATCAGCTTCGGAGATGCCGTGGCTGCGCAGGAAATCGCGCGCGGCGTGCGCGCCGTCAACTTCGAACCGCTCGTGCGTGCTGCCATGACCGGGCATCAGGCCGATGTCGTGAAACATCGCGCCGGCATAGAGCAACTCGCGGTCGAACGTCAGCCCGCGCTGGACGCCGGCCAGCGCCCCAAAATGATAGACGCGGCTGGAATGGTTGAAGAGCAGGTCGGTTTCGGTATCGCGGATGTAGTCGGTGATGGCGCGCGCCAGCTTGCTGTCGGGAATGGCGGCGGCTTCGGTGATCTTTTGCATGATGGTCTCCTGAAATTCTTGGTGACCAACAAGATAGATCCGAGATATCTTGTCCTCAATTGACGCAATACGTCTAAAACGGACAAATGCCGACCGAGGCGGACATGGGCGCCAAGCCGAAACCCAAGCCGAAACCAAGGACTGTTGTGATCGTTGCGCTCCCCGGCGTGCAGCTTCTCGACGTCGCCGGACCTCTCGACGTTTTCGCCGAGGCCAATGTGCAGGCCGGCCATCAGGCCTATACGCTGCTCGTTGCGGGAGCGGAGCCGGGCTCGATCCGCAGTTCCTCAGGCGTGCGGCTGATGCCCGACCGCATCATCGATCGCGGCTTCCAGGAGAATATCGACACCCTGTTGATCGCGGGATGCCCGAACGCTGCCGATGTGCCAGCCGACGGCATGGTGATCGACTGGCTTCGCCGCCGGGCCTCCAGGACCCGGCGTTTCGGGTCGGTGTGCTCAGGCGCCTTCTTTCTTGCGGCGGCAGGTCTGCTCGACGGCAGACGGGTCACGACGCATTGGGCGGTCGCCGACCGGCTTGCCGAAAAATTCCCGTCGGTCAGCGTGGACAAGGACGCGATCTACGTCACCGACGGCAAGCTCCGCACCGCTGCCGGCGTGACCGCAGGCTTAGATCTCGCGCTGGCTCTCGTGGAGGAAGATCTCGGACGCGAGACGGCGATGAAGGTTGCGAGCCAGCTCGTGATGTTTTTCAAGCGGCCGGGCGGGCAGATGCAGTTCACCCGCAAGGGCGAGGCCGTCCCCGCCGGCCGCGCCGCGCTGCAGGAGCTCCAGCGCTGGGTCGCCGCCAATCCCGGACTGGATCACAGCATCGCAGGCCTCGCGGCGCGCATGGACATCAGCCCGCGCCACTTTGCACGGCTGTTCCGTGCCGAAGTGGGAATCACCCCCGCCACCTGGGTCGAGGAAGCCCGCGTCAACGCTGCGAGGCGCCTGCTGGAGCTCGGAAACGAAGCCCCCAAGCAAGTGGCGACGCATTGTGGCTTTGCCGACGCAGACACCTTGCGCCGCGCCTTCGCGCGCCATGTTGGCGTGACACCCGCCGAATATCGCAAGCGCTTTGCGCGGATTGTGGCTTAGACGATCACAGGGGAAGATGAGAATGGCGATCCCGGGAAGACTCGAACTTCCGACCTACGGTTTAGGAAACCGTCGCTCTATCCGGCTGAGCTACGGGACCGCGGAACCCGCCGATGGCGGGCTCGGCCCCTCATAGCAGAGCAAGATAGGGTTCGCCAGCCGCAAGGCGGGCCGGATCATCGTCAACCTGAACAAGGCGGCTATACAATCGCGTCCAGGTCCCTCTTGGCGGAGCAGCTCACATGATCGAAAGCATCAGCGCCATCACGCTCGGCACGCATGACATGGGGCGCTCCGTGCACTTCTACCGTTCGCTGGGGTTCGAGCTCCTGTATGGCGGCGAAGCCGCTGCATTCACCAGCTTTCGTGCCGGCACTGGCTATCTCAACCTGACGGCGCAGCCGGACGACAAGCGCTGGTCCTGGTGGGGCCGCATCATCTTCTACGTCGCCGATGTCGACGGGACCTACGAGCGCGCACGCGCCGCCGGATGGCAGCCGTCGACCGCGCCGCGCGATGCAGAATGGGGTGAGCGCTACTTCCATCTCAACGACCCCGACGGCCATGAGCTCAGTTTCGCGCGGCCGCTGCCCTGACCGAATAAGACACACCCGCTGACGTTCCCAACGCGCAAGTAGCGCGGTCTCAGCCGCCGTGGCAAGCTCGGCGCGGTTGCCTCAAGCGAGACTTGTATCTGGGTTCTAACCAGGGAGGACGACCATGGTAACCTATGTCGTGCTGGGAAACTTCACTGATCAGGGAGTCCGCAACGTCAAGGACTCGCCGAAGCGGGCCGATGCCTTCAAGGAGATGGCCAAAACGTTCGGCGTGACCGTGAAAGAAATCGTCTGGACGCAGGGACGATATGACGTTGTAACCGTTCTCGAGGCTCCGGATGAGGCTGCCGCGATGTCGCTCAGCCTTAGTCTCAGCGCACTCGGCAATGTCCGCACCGAAACGCTGCGCGCGTTTTCGGCGGCAGACATGACAAAGATCGTCGGCAAGATGCTCTGACGCTCAAGCCCGCGCGAACGCACTGGACCCGGGATGGCAATCCCGGGAATAGGCCTCTCATGCCTTGATATTATTGTCCTTCACCACCTTGCCCCAAGTGGCGACCTGCTTGTCGAAGAAGATCTTGAAGGCGGGGCCGTCCTCGAGCAGCAGCGTCATCTGCTGGGTCTCCTTGAGCTGGGCGGCGGTCGCGGGCTCGCTCAGGATCTCCTTGGACGCCGTCGCGAGGCTCGCGACGATGTCCGGCGGCGTGCCCGTGGGTGCAAAAATGCCCCACCAGGCCAGCGTCTCGAAGTCCGGAAAGCCGGCCTCGATCGCGGTCGGCGTATCCGGCAGGCCCGGCAGCCGCTCGCGGCCGAGTTGCAGGATCGGACGCAGCATGTTGGTGCCGAGCTGGGCTGCGACCAGCGCCGCCGATCCCGCGATGAGATCGACATGGCCGCCGAGCACGTCGTTCATCGCCGGGCCGCCGCCGCGATAGGGAACATGCATGATCTCGACGCCGGCCTTGTTGCCGAGCACGGTCATGGCGAGATGGCCGAGCGTGCCGATGCCGACGGAGGCGTATTTCACCGCGCCGGGGGTCGCCTTGCAGGCGGCGACCACGTCGGCAAAGCTCTTGTAGGGACGCCCGGCGCCGGCCGCGATCACGTAAGGCGCGGTGCCGACCAGCAGCACGGGCATCAGCTCGCGCTCGACGTCGACCGGCGGATTGTCGAGGATGGACGGGATCACCGCGTGGGAATCGAAGGTGACCAGGAATGTGGACCCGTCCGCCGGGCTCTTGGCGACCTGCGCTGCGCCGAGCGCACCGGCCGCGCCCGACTTGTTCTCGACAATGACGATGCGATTGAGTTTTGTCTGCAGATTGGCCTGCAGCAGCCGCGCCATCGCGTCGGTCGAGCCGCCCGGTGGGAACGGCACGACCAGCGTGATTTTCGAGGCCTGCGCACTTGCCGGTGCCATCGCCAGGATGGCGGGCGCGGCCAGCAGCGCCCGTCGTGTGATCGTCATCGTTTTCTCCCTCTTGTTTTTTGCGCCTGGCTTTTGCTCTTTGGCGCTTAAGTCGTTCCGAAACCCGACCCCGCTTTTTTGTATTCTGGCCGTGGCGGACTGAAGATATCCAGCACCCGGGCGCCGTCAGGGCCCGCACGCATGGTGTGCGGCACGTGGCCGGGTGTGCGCCAGAAATCGCCCTTCTTCACAGCGATTTCCTCATCGCCCTGGACACGGATGGCGGAGCCGTCGAGCAGCACGCCCCATTGCTCCTCGGGATGATGGTGCAGCGTGCCTTGCGCATGCGGCGCCAGCGTCACCACCGACAGCATCGCCTGCTCGCCGGAGAAGATGCGCGTGGTCACGCCGGCCGCGAGCTCGCGAAACAGCCCGTCGTCGGGATTATCGATGTTGTGGAATTCGTCCTTCTGGCTCACGCTATTCTCCCCTTCGTTTTGATCTGCTCAGGACTTGCCGTAGGAGCCCTGATAGCGGCCCTCGCGGATCGCCTTCATGGTCTCCTCCTCGCGCGCGACCTGGGCGCGCACGGCCTCCAGCAGCGCCGCGGCGCCCGCGGCGGGGAAGGACACCACGCCGTCCTCGTCACCGACGACGATGTCGCCGGGCGAGATCACGCTGCCGCCGATCGAGACCGGAATGTTGATCTCGCCGGGGCCGTTCTTGTAGGGGCCGCGATGGATCACCGCGCGGGCGTAGCAGGGGAAGTCGTCGGCCGCGAACGACGCGACATCGCGGATCGCGCCGTCGATCACATAGCCTTCCGCTTTGCGCCACTGCGCGATGTTCTTCATGATCTCGCCGACCAGCGCGCGGGTCTCGTCGCCACCGCCGTCGACCACGATGACGTCGCCGGGACCGACCAGCTCGAGCGCACGGTGGATGGCGAGATTGTCGCCGGGGCGGGTGCGCACGGTGAAGGCGGTGCCCACCAGCTTGCCGCCGCGATGATACGGCTTCAACCCCACCGCGCCGGGCAGCCGGGCGAGATTGTCTGAAATGACCGACGTCGGCGCACCGCGAAAGCCCTCGATGATCCCGGCCGGCGGTTTTGGTACGCTGTTCGTTGCGATGGTGACGGTCATACGTTCAGTCCTTCCGTGATTGTCTTACTCGGCGTGCGCCCGCGCCTTCGCCGGCATGATCCGGAAGGCGCGCCCTTCTTTCATCCACGCCGCGCGCTCGTCGCGCAACAGTGTTCTGCGAACCTTGCCTGAATCATCGCGCGGCGGGGCGCTGACGATCTCGAAGCTTTCAGGGTGCTTGTAGCGGCTGAGCCGGTCCTTCAAAAACTCCGCCATGCCGTCGGCGATGGCCTGGCCATCCGCGTCCGGCTCCGGCTCGATGATGGCGTGCACACGCTGGCCCAATTCCGGGTCGGGCAATCCCACCACCACGCAGGACCGCACGCCGGGAGCCTCCGAGACCGCCGCCTCGACCTCGGCCGGATAGATGTTGGCGCCGCCGCGCAACACCATGTCGGCGAGGCGGTCGCCGAGATAGAGATAGCCTTCCGCATCCAGCCGTCCGATGTCGCCGAGTGATTCCCAGCCGTCCGTGCGGCGCTTCGGCTCGGCACCGAGATAGTGATAGGTGGCATCCTTGCCGTCATTGTTGAGGAAATAGATCTCGCCGGTCTCGCCCCGTGCGACGTCGTTGCCGTCCTCGCCGATGATGCGCAAGCGCGCCATCTCGCCGATCTTGCCGACCGAGCCCTTGTGCGCCAGCCATTCCGTGCCTGAGATGATGCAGGAGCCCTGGCGCTCGGTGCCGCCATAGAGCTCCCACACCCGCTCAGGTCCGAGCCAGGCGATCCAGTTCTCCTTCAGCCAGGGCGGCATCGGAGCGGCCATGTGGAATACGGTTTGAAGGCTCGAGACGTCGTAGCCGTTGCGCACGTTCTCCGGCAGCGCCCAGATCCGGTGCATCATGGTCGGCACGAAATTGACCCATTGCACGCGCTCGCGCGCGATCTGCCGCAGCGTCTCCTCGGCGTCGAACTTGACGAGGCCGGTGAGCTTGCCGCCGGTGAACAGCGCATAATGCGACACGATGAACGGCGCATTGTGATAGAGCGGACCGGGATTGAGCAGCGAGACCCCGAAGGGGATGTTGAGCGGCGGCGCCGCGACCGTGTCGGTCACCGCCGGCTGATGATCGAGGATCACTTTTGGGCGGCCGGTCGAGCCGCCTGAGGTCATGGCTTTCCAGTAGCGCGCCACCGGCGGATTGAGCGGCTCGTCCGAAAAACCTTCGGGCACGAAATCGGCGGGCAGACGGTTCGGCGCATTCCAGTCGACCTCGCCGCCGACCACAAGCGCAGGCTTGAGGATGTCGAGCACCGCGGCGGCCTCGCCGCGCGGCAGCCGCCATGACAGCGAGGTCGGCGTCGCCCCGCACTTCCACACCGCAAAGGATGTCTCGAAGAAGGCGTTGCCGTTGGGCAGACCGATCGCGACAAAATCGCCCGGCTTCACACCTTTCGCGGCAAACGCCCGCGCGCGCCGATTGGCGCCGCGTTCGAGTTGGTCCCATGTCAGCGTGTCCTGTCCATGCTGGACTGCGATCGTGCCTTGCGGTTTGCGCTCCGCATACCAGCGCGGCACGTCGGACAGGGGCAGCAGCATCAGGCGTTTCCACTTCGTCTTCTTGGCGCCGCCTCAGAATGAGGCGCGGCGCGGGGCGAAGTGTAACAGCCGGAGCCGAGCCTTCAAGACATCTGGCTTCAAGACATCACCGCTCCGCGCCGCAGCCCGGAATATCGAACAGGGCCGCGAGCCCGCATTTCGAGGTCAGCATCTGGTCGCCGTCATGGCCGACGCCGGCGACGTCCCACACCCGGTGATTGGGCGTGCCGTTGTCGCGCTTGGCCATCGCGTCCACATAGGCGTGCCCCCTGGCGTAACGATAAGGCCCTTGCGCCTCCGCCATGCAGCTCTTGTCCAGCGCGGAATGTTTTGGATTGGTGTCGAGCGTGCCGAGCAGATAGATCACCTCGCGCTCGACATAACGCTGCTCGAGCGCCGCCGGTGTCGCATCCGCGAGATAGGGCGGACGATCGCCCATGCCGTATTTCCAATTGTCGTAGCCGGGACAGGATGCGGCAATCTTCGGCAGGGGCCGCTCGGCGCTGAAATAGGCATAGGACGAGGGGTTGGCGACGACGTAGCGGATCTCGATGTGCTGACGCAGCAGCGCCGCCTCGCCCTTGCCGGCAATCGCATAGCGCTGCACGACCTGGCCGCCACCGGAATGCCCGGCGACCACGACCTGCTTCAGGTTCGGGAAGATGCGCCGTTCCGAGAGTTTTGCCAGGATCGCATCGAGCGCCTCGAACGAGGAGACCGGATTGGGCGCAAGCGCGGCGTCGCCGCCCTCCCATCCCACCAGCGACCAGCGCAGCATGTCCTGCGGCAGCTTGTGCGCTTCGATGTCGATCTCGGCCAGGAACTGCGGCACGATCATCAGCGCGGCCTTGCCGTCGTCGCCCGCCGCGGCCTGGGCGTTGTTGGCCGAGATGTAATATTCGTCGGCATTGCGCAGCCGCCCATGCAGCACGATGATCGCGCGCAAGATCGCGGGCTGTGGCAGCGACCAGTCGCGGGAGAGGTAGAGCGGCAGCATTCCGCGGCCGCCGACCGAAAGCCGCGCGTCGCCGATGGCCTTGACGGGCTTGCGGTTGGGCGCGTCTTCGTCCGCCGCGAAGGCGCGGCCGCAGATCAGCATCAAAGCTAGTGCGGCGAGACAGGCCAGCGCTCTCATGACGGATAGTCCCCCCTCGTATTCAGATCGATAAAACTCTAATCGCATCAGGTGCCGCGCGGCTGTGACTGCCGCGCCACGTCAAGCAAAAAATGTCAGCATTGCAGCCATGAAATTCCCGAGTTCCATGGGTGACAAGCCGGCGATAAAGGGGCAAAAATCTGGCTCGACTCAGTTCGGGTTGAGTTTTGCAAGGAATGCTCTCGTAGAATGTCGATTGTGGTTGCATCGCGTCGTGCGGCGCTTCTCTTTGCCGCAGCAGGAATTTTTCTGCTGACGCATTCGCATGCCCAGGCGCAATGGTGGAAGCGCGCGCCGGTTGATTTCGAGGAATGCGCCGACGCCGCCGAGAAGGCCGCAACCAAGGCCGAGAAGACATCCGCGCTCGCCGATTGCAACGCCAAGTTCGCCGGCCGCCGCAAGGCGGGCGGCGGCTATTCCTATTACGACTTCCTCCAGGACCGCACCTTCGACATCGCAGGTCCCAACCCGACGCCGGACGAGCAGAAGAAGATCGACGAATTCTATACCGCCTATCTCGCCAATCAGCGCCGCAGCAATGAAGCAGCCCAGGCCGCCATGCGTCAGCAGCGCGAGCAGCAGGAACAACAAGCGCAGCAGCTCCAGCAGGTCGCGCTGCGAACCGAGGTCGCGCGCGTGCCGGTGCCGGTGGAGCGGCCGAAGGTGCAGCAGGCTGTGGGTCCGCGGCCAAAGGGTGCACCCTGCGCCAAGGGCTCGTTCTCCTGCGAATGGCCGCGGCTGTCGGAAAGCCTGAACGATCTGAAGAAGCTGTTCAACCCGACGCCGAGCAAGCCGGCGAAGAAGGGCTAGCCAGCTACAGCCGTCATTGCGAGCCAACGGGTCCGCGCGAAGCGCGGCCCGACGAAAGGCATCTCGAAGCAATCCAGAGTCTTTCCGCTGAGGGATTCTGGATTGCTTCGCTGCGCTTGCAATGACGAGTGGATGGAGATTCTCGCCCCATCCTCAGTTCGTGTGCTTCTTTTTGCTGCGCTTGGGCTTGGCCACCGGCTCACTCGCGGGCTCCATCACCGTCGGTGAACTGCCCAACTGCGACCGGCTCTCCTGCAGTCGCCTGTCATAGCCGGGCGAGTTCATCACCGTCGGCGGCCTCGCATAGGCGAGCGTGGATGCGCCGCAGAGCGCGGCCAGCGCGAGACCGATCAACACAGAACGTCTCATCGCACTCCTCCTCACCCTCAAGCCTCACCGCGAATCTGCTGCGGCGTCAGCTCGGGCGGGCCGTTGCCCGCGCTCTCGGCCTCCCTAATCAGCGCAACAATGCGACGCATCAGCGGCACGGCGACATTGTTCTGCTCAGCAAGCGCAATGACCGCTCCTTGCAGATAATCGATCTCGGTCTTGCGGCCCAGTTTCAGATCCTGCCACATCGAGGAACGCGCCTCCGGATCAATTTTCATCGTCCGCCCCAGGATCGCGTTGAAGATCATGTCGGGCAGCCGCAACAAGGTCGGCGTCCACTTCATCGGGATCGGCGTCGCGGAGACCGGCGCGATGCCGGCGGCTTTCAGCACCGCCACGCCCTCCGCCATCTGGTCGGCGAACAGCCTTCGCCAGTCGCGATTGGCCAACTGCGCGGCGAGCGGCATGTCGGACAATGCGCTGAGCGCGTTGTTCAGATTGATGATCAGCTTGCCCCATTGCACGCCGGTGATGTCACCGCTCGCGCGCATGACGAGGCCCGGCACCGATAGCGCCGCAGTCGTGTTCGCTTCGTCCTCGCCAACATGGATGTCGCCGGAGGTCGAGCGATGGAAACGCCCCTCGCCCATTCCGATCACATTGAACGGCACCATGCCGGCGAGCACGCGGCGGCCGCCGAGACGCTCGCGCAGAACCGCGACATTGCCGACGCCGTTTTGCAAGGAGATAATGACAGCATCCTCCGGCGCATGCTGCGCGATCTGGTCCGCGACATCGGCGGTGTCGGCGCTCTTCACCGTGACCAGGACGACGCCGGCGCTATGGAAGATCGCAGGGTCCTCCGACAGCGCGAGCTGGCCGGGACCGAGCTTCTTCTCGGAGCCGTCGAAATCGGTCAGCCGCAGGCCGAACCGCTCGATCTCGGTCTTCACCCGCGGCCGCACCAACAGCGCGACGCGCCGGCCGGCCGCCGCCAACTGGCCTCCGACGAAACAGCCGATGGCGCCCGCGCCCGCCACCACGATCGGTCGATCCGTAACCACAGCCTTGCTCCCTGAATGACCGGCCTTCAATAGCAGAGGCGACACCTGGTGCCCATGGAACGGTTGCGGTGCAATCGCCTTGTAACCGTCATGAGAGCCTCATATGTTTTCGAAAGGGGCTTGTCACCGGCAGGAGAGCACCATGGGTCTACTCGACGTCCTCAACGGCATGCAGAACGGCCCGCGCGGCCCGAGCACGCCCAGCTCTGAAAAATCCTCCGGCGGCATGTCGCCGATGACGATAGCGCTGCTCGGCCTGCTCGCCTGGAAGGCATTCAAGCATGTGACGGCAGGCCAGCCGGGCGCGGCGCCGCAGCCGTCCCCGACGCCGACACACCTGCCCCCACCGGTGAATGCGGGTGCTGGCGGTGGTCTCGGAGGCGCGCTTGGCGGAGGCGGCGGCCTAGGCGATCTCTTGAAGGGCGGCCTCGGCGGCCTGCTCGCGGGTGGTGCGGCCGGCAGCGTGCTCAGCGGCGGGCTCGGCGATCTCCTCAATCAGCTTCAGCAGGGCGGCCACGGCGAGACCGCGAACACCTGGGTCGGCAAGGGCGAGAACAAGCCAATCGCACCCGGCGATCTCGCCAATGCGCTCGGCGCCGACCAGATCGAGAGCCTGTCCGCCCAGAGCGGCCTGTCGCGCGAGGAGCTGCTCTCCGGCCTCAGCCAATACCTGCCGCAGGTGATCGACCATCTGACGCCGGACGGGCGGCTGCCGACCGAGAACGAACTCTCGGGCAGAATTTAATCCAAATTGGATCTACGCATTCGGCAAGGGGAGCACTGTCATGAGTTTCGGCGGCCTGTTGTGGATCATCTTTGTCGGCTTCATCGCCGGCCTCATCGCACGCTGGCTCGCGCCGGGACCGAACAACCCGAGCGGCTTCATCCTCACTACCATCCTCGGCATCGCCGGCGCGTTCCTGGCCACGTTCATCGGGCAGGCGATCGGGCACTACAGCCCTGACCAGGGCGCCGGCTTCATCATGGCCACGATCGGCGCCGTGGTGGTGCTGTTCATCTGGCACCGCCTGGTCGCGAGCGGCGTGATCAAGGGGTAGCGCCTCAGGACGTAGCCCACGCCGACCGCCCCGCACTCCGTCATTGCGAGGAGCGAAGCGACGAAGCAATCCAGGCTGTTTTCGCGGAGGGATTCTGGATTGCTTCGCTTCGCTCGCAATACGAGCTCACGTAATCAAATGCATCCCAGCATCCATGCGCACGACCTCGCCGGTCATGTTGCTCGACGCCGGCATTGCCAGGAAGCAGACGAGCTGCGCGATGTCCTCGGCCGTTGATGCGACCTTGAGCGGCACCTTCGTCACCACACTGTCCCGCACCTGCTTGGCGCCGGCTTCGCCACGGCCCTTGGTGAACCAGGGCGTGTCGATATAGCCGGGACACACGGTATTGACCCGGATCAGCGGTGCCAGCGCGCGCGACAGCGACAGCGTCATGGTGTTGAGCGCGCCCTTGCTCGCGGCATAAGCGATCGACGAGCCGACGCCGCTGATGCCGGCCACTGAAGAGATGTTGACCACGGCGGAGGGCCGCCCCGACGTCTTTGATCCGGCCTCGAGCAGGCTGCGCGCGGCGCGCACCATCTGGAACGGGCCGATGGTGTTGACCCCATAGAGCCGCTGGAAATCTTCAGCCGACAATCCGTCGAGGTCGGCATGGGCGACATGCTTGGTAGTGCCGGCATTATTGACGAGGATGTCGAGCCGGCCCCAGCCGCTGGCGGCCGCGACGATCTTGCGGCAATCCTCATCCTTGGAGACGTCGCCCTGAGCGACCAGCACCTCGGCCGCGCCGGCCTTGCGACAGAGCTCTGCCGTGGCCTCGGCCTCCTTCTGACTCGACGAATAGTTGATCACGAGCCGCGCCCCGCTCCGCGCGAGAATTTCAGCGGTCGCAGCGCCAAGTCCGGATGCCGACCCCGTCACGATTGCGCACAAGCCATCCTTTGCCATCCGGCATTCCTTCCCTTTGTAAGTTGTCGGCGCCCTGTTTAGCGAGTTTGCCGCGCCCTGCAAATCGAGCAAACTCCGCTAAGCGGAATTAGCCTCCTGCTGACCTTGCGCCCATGCCCGCGCCGCAGGTTGACCTGCGATCAACGCTTGTCAGGGCCATGGCTTTTTCGGATCATCGGGCGCAAGAAGAGACCGCGCGCCGGCCCATCGGGCGGAACGCGCCAACGGCAAAACACGGGGAACGCTGTGGCGGAGAGTGACAATATCGTCGTCGAGACCGCGGAAAAAATCTTCGCCGATCTCGCCGATCCGCAGACCATCAACAACGACAAGAAGAACTCGTGGCAGGCGCCGCTGTGGCTGGCGCTGACCGAGGCCGGCTTGCCGCTGTCCTGGGTGCCCGACGATCTCGGCGGCTCCGGCGCCAGTCTCGCCGACGGTTTTGCGCTGCTCAACGCCGCCGGCCGCTTCGCAGTCGCGGTTCCCCTCGCCGAGACCATGCTGGCAGGCTGGCTGCTGGCACAGGCGAAGATCGCCTCGCCCGAAGGCGAGATGACCGTGTTGCCGGCCTCCCCGAAGGACCGCATCACCCTTGATGCCGACGGCGCGCTCTCCGGCCGCTGCCGCGGCGTGCCCTTTGCGAAAGGGGCGAAGCATCTTGCGGTGCTGGCCCATGGCAAGGATGGCGTTACCGTCGCGCTGGTCGATGCGAGCAAGGGTCGGATCGAATCCGGTCTTAATGTCGGCTACGACCACAGCGACACCGTGACGCTCGACAAGGTGCAGCCCGTCACCATCAAGGCCGCGCCAAAAGGCTTTGACCAGACCACGCTGATGCTGATGGGCGGCGTCGCACGCAGCCTTCAGATCGCGGGCGCGCTGGAATCCCTGCTCGACATCTCCGTGCGCTATTCCAACGAGCGCGTCGCCTTCGAGAAGAAGATCTCGAAATTCCAGGCGGTGCAGCACAACCTCGCCCGCCTCGCCGGCGAGTCGGCTGCAGCGCTTGCGGCTGCGACGTCCGCAGCCGACGCCATCGCGAATGCAAAGTCGTTCGACGACGAAGTCTACCTCGAAGCCGCCTCCGCAAAAATCCGCTGCGCGGAGGCCGCGGAGAAAGGCGGCGCCATCGCGCATCAGGTTCACGGCGCGATCGGCTTCACCAGCGAGCACATCCTGCACCGCTATTCGCTGCGGGCGCTGGCTTGGCGTGACGATTTCGGTTCGGAAAGCCACTGGGCCGTCGAGCTCGGCAAGCTCGTTGCAAATCGCGGCGCCGATGAATTGTGGCCGCTCGTGGCGTCGCGCTGATCAGGGAACGAAACACATGACCGCTGCCCTCCGTTTCGATCCGATCCGCCTGCCCGAGAAGTGCGAGCAATTGCGCAAGGAAGTGCGCGCGTTCCTCGCCGAAGAAATCGCCGCCGGCACCTTCGATCCGCACAAGCCCAACCGCGAAGACACCGACGCGCCGGAATTTTCCCGCCGGGTCGGTGCCAAGGGCTGGCTCGGCATGACCTGGCCAAAGAAATATGGCGGTCAGGAACGCTCCTTCCTCGAACGCTACGTGGTGACCGAGGAAATGCGCGTGGCCAATGCGCCGACGCGGCGCTTCTTCGTCGCCGACCGCCAGAGCGGGCCGGTGCTGATCAAATACGCGCCCGAGCATATCAAGATGGAGATCCTGCCGCGGATCTGCCGCGGCGAGATCTGCTTTGCCATCGGCATGAGCGAGCCGAACTCCGGCTCCGACCTGTTCGCCGCGAAGACCCGCGCGACCAAGACCGATGGCGGCTATCTCATCAACGGCACAAAAATCTGGACGTCGTCGGCGCATATCGCCGACTACATGATCGCGATCTTCCGCACGTCGCAGCCGACCAAGGAAAACCGCCGTCACGGCCTGACGCAATTTTTAGTGAAGATGAAGCAGCCGGGCATTCAGGTGAACCCGATCGGCCAGATCACAGGCCAGCGCGAATTCAACGAGGTCGTTTTCACCGACTTCTTCGTGCCCGACGATCACGTGCTCGGCGAGGTCGACGGCGCCTGGAAGCAGGCGACGAGCGAGCTCGCCTATGAGCGTTCGGGCCCCGAGCGCTTTCTCGAGACCTACTACGTGTTGACCGAGCTGGTCCGCGCGGTCGGCCCCAACCCGGACACCCGCAGCGCCGAAGGCATCGGCCGTCTCGTGGCGCAGCTCCATACGATGCGCCGGATGTCGGTCTCAGTCGCCGGCATGCTGCAAGCCGGCAAGGAGCCGGTGGTGGAGGCCTCCATTGTCAAGGACATCGGCACGGTCTGGGAGCAGCAGCTTCCGCACCGTGTGCGCGATCTCGCCGCCTTCGTCGAGGAGACCGCGACCAACCGCCAGACGCTGGAGCGGCAACTCGACTTCGCCATCAAGACCGCACCGAAACTCACGATCCAGGGCGGCACCACCGAGGTGCTGCGCGGCATCATCGCGCGCGGACTTGGTTTGCGCTAGTCGCGCGGACTGGGCTTGCGCTAATCATTCGAGGACATCATGAGCACCTATAAAGACATCGGCGTCGAGAAGGTCGGGCACGTCGGCACCATCGAGATCCGCAGGCCCCCGCTGAACTTCTTCGACATCTCGCTGATCAACCAGATCGCGGATGCGCTCGACGAGTTCGACCGCGACATCGAGATCCGCGCTTCCGTTCTCTCCGCACAGGGCAAGGCATTCTGCGCCGGCGCCAATTTTGGTGATCCAGCGCGACAAGCGCAGGAGGCGCGCGAAGCCGAGAAGAAGGGCGATCCGGCCGACAGCCTTGGCGCGATCAATCATCTCTACATTCAGGCCGTCCGCATCTTCCGCGCCAAGAAGCCGATCGTCGCCGCCGTGCAGGGCGCCGCCATCGGCGGCGGCCTGGGCCTCGCGGTGTCGGCGGATTTCCGCGTCACCTGCCCGGAAGCGCGCTTCTCGGCAAACTTCACCAAGCTGGGCTTTCATCCCGGCTTCGGCCTGACCGTGACGCTGCCCGAGCTGATCGGCAAGAACAACGCCGAGCTGATGTTCTACACCAGCCGCCGCGTCACCGGCGAAGAGGCGGTCAAATGGGGCCTCGCCAACGAGCTGGTGCCGCAGGACCAGGTCAAATCAGCCGCGATGAAGCTCGCCGGCGAGATCGCCGAATGCTCGCCGCTCGGCCTCCTCTCCACCCGCGCCACGATGCGCGCCGGCCTCGCTGACCGCGTCATGGCCCAGACCAACCACGAGCTCGCGGAGCAAACGCGGCTGAGGGCGACGGAAGATTTCAAGGAAGGCGTAAAGGCCACGGAAGAGCGGCGCGCGGCGAATTTCAAGGGAAGGTAACTACTGCCTTGCGTGCCGCATAGCCGCGTCAATCTCCGCTGCCGTCCCCGCGAATGCGGGGACCCATAACCACAGGGAGAAGTTGCGGCGCGCGGCTGGTCACCACGAGTCTTCGCCAGACCTCTCCCTGGGGTTATGGGTCCCGGATCGGCGCTCCGCTTGTCCGGGACGACAGCGGAGTTGAGGTGCGCTACTTCCGCCTCACCACCAGCGCATCGACGATCGTCACGCCCTGCCCCTCCGGATGCACCAGCACTGGATTGATCTCGATTTCCGCGATCTCTTTCGCATGCCGCGCGGCGAGCACTGACACATCCGCGATCAACCGCGCCAGAGCTGTAACATCCGCCTTCGCCGCTCCCCGAAAGCCGTTCAGCAACGGCGCAGCCTTCAAGCCCGCCAACATCGCACCGGCCTCCTCCGCACTCACCGGCGCGGGGCGATAGACGACATCTCGAAACAGCTCCGTGATGATGCCGCCGAGGCCCACCATCACCATTGGCCCAAACGTCTTGTCTGTCATCGTACCCACGATGATCTCGACGCCCTTCTTCGCCATCGGCCCGACCAGCACGCCCTGGATCGTCGCCTCCGGCCGATGCTTACGCGCATTGTTGAGCATCGCCTCGAACGCCAGAAACACCTCGCCCTTGGTGGTGATGTTGACGCGCACGCCGCCGACCTCGCTCTTATGCGGGATATCCGGCGACTGGATTTTCATCGCAAGCGGAAAGCCGACGCGGGCGACCGCTGCATCCAGCTCGCTCTTGTCCTTTACCAGCACCTCGTCCGGCAGCGCGATGCCGGCGGCGCGGAGCAAGGTCTTGCTGTCGGCTTCCGACAGCACCGGCGAGGTCAGATGCGCGCAGAGATCGCGCGCCGGCAGCCGCGCTTCGTCCGCGGGCTTCGGCAGACTGAATTTCGCGTAGTCGACGATCTGCCGCAGGGCAACGCCGGCATGCGTGAGGCCCGAGAGCACCACGACACCGGATTTCGCGAGATCGTGCCGGGCGAAATCCGACGGCACCGTGTAGGAATAGAACAGCACCGGCTTCTTCTGCGCGGCCAGCACCGGCTTCAGCTCGGCCTCCTTAAACGGCTTGCGCACCTCGCTCGACAGTGACAGCAGGACCAGGACAGCATCGACCTCGTCCGAAGCGGTCAGCAGATCGACGCTCTTTTGCAGACCGCCCGAGGTGACGCCTTGCGCGGTGACATCGATCGGGTTGCGCGCGGTGCCGTAGGGCGGCATCAGAATCTTGATCTTCGCTTGGACCGGCTCGGACAGCTCCGGGACTCGCAAGCCATGCAGTGCCACCGCGTCGGCACCCCAGATGCCGGCGCCACCCGACACCGTCACGACGGCAACCCGGTCGCCCCTCGGCAACGGATTGCTCGCGAGCACCGCCGCAATCGTCAGCGCCTCGTCGAGGTCGTTGGAAACGATAAAACCGTATTTCGCGAACACAGCGTCATAGGCCGCCGACCAGCCGGCCATGCTCGCAGTGTGCGAAGCCGCCGCCCGCTCGCCGGCGCCGGAACGGCCGACCTTTGTCACAATGACCGGCTTCTTCGTCTCCGCGGCGCGTTGCGCGGCGGCGAGGAACTTACTGACGTCGCGAATGCCTTCGATGAACAGCAGGATCACATCGGTCGCAGGGTCCTGCACCAGGTAATCCAGGAATTCGCCGGCGCCGAGATCGGATTCATTGCCGGCACTGACGACGTAGCTCACGGAGATGCCCAACGCCTTGGCGCGGTGATAGTAGGCGAAGCCGATGCCGCCGCTCTGCGCGACGATGCCAATCCGTCTTGTGGTGGCGACCAGCGGCACGACATCAGGCTTGACGTCCACGGCGGGACTGAACGTTGCCGCCACGCGCTGCATTTGGCTGAAAAAGCCCTCGGCATTCGGACCTGAGATCCGCATGCCGGTGCGCCTGGCCAGCGCCGCGATCGCATCCTGCATCGCCGCGCTGTCGCCGCCCTCCTCGGCAAAGCCGGAGGAGATGATGACGGCGTTCTTGACGTCCGCGGCGGCGCACTGCTCAAGCGCGGGCAGCACTGCGCGCGCGGGAATGATGATGACCGCGAGATCGATAGGCGCGCCGATGTCAGCGATCGATTTGTAGCAGGCGAGACCGTCAATATCGGCGTAGTTCGGGTTCACCGGATAGATCTTTCCGGGATACTCGTTCTTGCGCAGCATCGATAAGAGCCGCCCGGGAATCTTCTCGTGATCGCGCGAGGCGCCGATCAGCGCGATGCTTGCGGGTGCGAAGAAGCTGTCGAGCGGATGCGGCATGTTGAATTCCTGCTCTTCTATCGACCCGTCATCTCGGCGCAGCGGCGAAGCCGCAGTCGCTGAAGGTGCCGGAGCGCAGCGGAGGCCTCGAAGGATGAACGGCCCCGCCGGTGGCCGTCGCCCGAGGCTCGCCGAAGAGGCGAGCACCTCAGGGTGACGGATAACGATTGAGGGATCAACTGACGCGGAACGTCACGCCGCCCAGCAGAAACTCATTGCCGGCCACCGCAAGCCCCTTCGCTCTAGCCGCATGCAGCACGCCCGCCACATCGGTCACCCGAAATTCGAGCGCGCTCATGATCTCGCTGGCGCCCTTCACGAAGCGAAAGGTTGCGTTGGGCAACTTCAACTCGGGTCCATCAGCCGCAACCCCGATGATCTTCCCCCAATGCTCCGCCAGCTCCTGCGGGTCCGGGCTCTGCATTTCCACAGCCGTCAGCGCTTGTGTCACATCCTTGCGGATGAAGTTTTGCCAGTCCGGTCCTGCCGGCGGATACGCACCAAAAATGTCGTCACTGCCTTCGGTGTGGTTGAACTCGATGAAGGCGGCGCGGCAGTCGCGAGGGTGGAGCTGGACACCGTGATAGGGCGCGTGGTCGATCACGTTCGCGGTGCGCACGCCCATCGCGTTCGCGTTGCGGCCACGCTCGTCGGGATCGTTGCAGCAGAAGATCGCCATATAGCCGCCGCGGCCGCCGGTCTTCTCGATGAAGCGGCCGGCCGTGGTGCCGTCCCTAACCGGCGCGACCACCTCCAGCATGATCGTGTCGACCGGGAGCAGCGCGTTTTTCAGGCCGTATTTTGCGACATTGCCGTCCTGATAGCAGACGGCGAGGCCCATGATCCCGGCGATGTCTGAGATGACGGGCGCCAGCTGCGGCGCGACGAGACAGATCTGCCGAAGCCGCACATAGGGCGCCATGATCATGCGCCCCTGAAGCTCGGCTTACGCTTCTCGACGAAGGCCTTTGCGGCCTCCTTGTGGTCCTCGGTGTCGCTGCAGCGGGTGTGATGGATCGCTTCGCCGTCGAAGCAATCTTCCAGCGCCAGATGCTCGGCATTGTTGATGTTGCGCTTGATGAAGCCGAGCGCGATCGAGGGGCCCTGCGCCAGCGACAGCGCGAGCTCGTGCGCGGCGGCATCGATCTCGGCGTCGGGGACGACCTTCGTCACCATGCCGATCGCATGCGCTTCCTTCGCGGTCAGCACAGGCGACATCAGATAGAGCTCGCGCGCCCGCGCGCTGCCGAGCAGTTGCGTCAGGAAATAAGTGCCGCCGTAATCACCGGAGAAGCCGACCTTGGCGAAAGCGGTCGTGATCTTGCAGGATTCGGAGGCAACACGGAGATCACACGACAGCGCCATCGAGAGACCGGCGCCGGCCGCCGCGCCGTCGAGCTGCGCTACCACGGGTTTGGGCATCTGGTGCAGGATGCGCGAGACCTCCATGCCGCGGCGGAGGTTCGCCATCTTCACCTCGAACGGCAGCGGTGCGCGGCCCGCCGCCATCGATTTGACGTCGCCACCGACGCAGAACGAGCCGCCGGCACCCTTGAACAGCACCGCGCGCACCTCGGGATCGTCAGCCGCGCGCCGCGCCGCCTCGACCAGTCCTGCGACCATCTCGGGGTTGAGTGCGTTCTTCCGCTCAGGACGATTCATCGTGATGGTGAGCAGCCCGGATTCGAGCTTTTGCAGGACCATGTCGTTCATGGGACGTCTCCCTTGTTGTTGTTTTGCTGCACTTTCACCACACCGTCATTGCGAGCGAAGCGAAGCAATCCAGAAAGGTTTCCGCGGATGCAGTCTGGATTGCTTCGTCGCAAGAGCTCCTCGCAATGACGGCGCGACTTCGTCACGCCGTCATTTCTTCACCAACGGGCAACGCGACTGCTCCAGCGACTGGAACGCCTCGCTCCCGGGCACGGTCGCCAGCAGCTTGTAATCGTCCCAGCGGCCCTTCGACTCCGACGGCTTCTTCACCTCGAACAGATACATGTCGTGGATCATGCGGCCGTCCTCGCGGATCTTGCCGTTCTTGGCGAAGAAGTCGTTGATCGGCGTGTCCTTCATCACCTTGATGACAGCAGCCGAATCCGTCGTGCCGGCCGCCTTCACGGCCTTCAGATAGTGCGTGACCGAAGAATAGACACCGGCCTGCGCCGAGGTCGGCGGCCGCTTCATGCGCTCCGTGAAGCGCTTCGAGAAGGCGCGCGTGTCGTCGTTGAGATCCCAGTAGAAGGCCTCTGCCAGCAGCAGCCCTTGCGCCGTCTCGAGGCCGATCGAGTCGATATCAGTAACGAAAGCGAGCAGCGGCGAGACCTTCTGGTCGCCCTTGGTGATGCCGAACTCGGCCGCCTGCTTGATGGCGTTAACGGTGTCACCGCCGGCATTGGCCAGCCCAATCACTTTCGCTTTCGAGGCCTGGGCCTGAAGCAGGAACGACGAAAAATCCGACGTGTTGAGCGGATGACGCACGGCGCCGAGCACCTTGCCGCCGGTCTTGGTGACGACGGCGCTGGTGTCCTTCTCCAGGTCCTGGCCGAAGGCGTAGTCGGCGGTGAGGAAGAACCAGCTGTCGAGGCCCGACTTCACGGCCGCAAGACCGGTCACGTTGGCCTGGCCGTAGGTGTCGAACACGTAGTGGATGGTGTAGGGACCGCAAGCCTCGTTGGTGAGACGGATCGAGCCCGGCCCGTTGAACATGATGATCTTGCCCCGCGCTTTCGCGATCTCGCCGGCGGCCAGCGCCGTCGCGGACGCCGCGACGTCGTAGATCATCTCGACGCCCTGATTATCGAGCATGTCGCGTGCGATGTTGGCGGAGAGGTCGGCCTTGTTGAGATGGTCGGCGGCCAGCACCTGGATCTTGCGTCCGAGCACCTCGCCGCCGAAATCGTCAACAGCCATCTTCGCCGCGGCCTCGCTACCGGGGCCGGTGATATCAGCATAGAGGCTCGACATGTCGAGAATGCCGCCGATCTTCAGCGGCGGCTTGTCCTGGGCCTGCGCGGCGGCGCTCGCACTGAGGGCAAACGCTGCGGCAAAAATGCCCGACAAAATATGCTTCATCGAAAATGACCTCCCTTGATCGCCTGTCTCTAACGGCGGCCTGGTTATTGCTGTTGCCGCAATCATGCCGCATGCGCGACAGGGCAGCAAGCAGAAGCGCCATATGCGTTTTGCGATTGCGGCATGTTTTCCGCAAAACGGAATAGTGCGATCCGGGTAGCTATCTCCACGTCATTGCGAGCGCAGCGAAGCAATCCAGAGTCCCTCCGCGGAAAGATTCTGGATTGCTTCGCTGCGCTCGCAATCACGGAGTATGACGAAGCCTCTTCGCGACCCGCTACGCTTGAGTTAAAATGAATGCTCAATGCAACCTCTCCGGGGCACGTGACGCGACTGCTTCACCTCATCGTCGCATCTCTTCTCGTCGCGGGTCACAGCGCGTTCGCCACACCGTGCCAATTCGAAACGCAAGGGGATGGCCGCGTCGCCACGATCATCGACGCGCGCAGCCTGCGTCTCGACGACGGCCGCGAAATCCGCCTGACCGGCATCGAGTCCACGGCGACAACGAAGCAAGCACTGACATCGCTGCTGGTCGGCCGCGACGTGATCCTGCGCGGCACTGACGACACGCCCGACCGCTATGGCCGGCAAGGTGCGATCCTGTTCATCGGCGAAAGCGAGACCTCGATACAGGCCACGCTTCTCGCCCAGGGCGACGCCATCGCTTCCGCCGAAATCACCGACAAGGACTGCGCGGCGGCCCTGATGGCGGCGGAGGCCGAGGCGCGGCGCCAAAAAAAGGGCAACTGGGCTGACCCGTTGGCCATAAAAAACGCGGAAAGTCCGGACGATATTTTGGCCGGGATCGGGCGGTTTATGGTGGTCGAGGGCAAAGTCCTGTCGGTCCGGCAAGCTGGGGCAATGACCTACCTCAACTTCGGACGGAACTGGACACGCGGCTTTGCCGTGACTATTTCAAGGCGCGCGTTGCCGGCGTTCGAAAACGCCGGTGTAACCCTTAAGTCCCTGGAAAATAGGCGTATTCGAGTCCGGGGCTGGGTTGAGGGGACTGTGGGGCCGCGGATCGACGTGCGTCTCTTGGGACAGGTTGAGTTGCTGGGCACAAACGAGCCTATCGGGGTACGGCCTTAAGGCCAGGGCACGGGTTAAGCGACGTGAATGGGGTGCTAGAACGGCACGGACGAGGCGAACGCCGCCTGCGGGCAGCGCCGGCCGCGCTATGCCTTGTGCTGGGTACGGCTCTCGCCGGTTGCGGCGACATGAACCGGTTCCAGACCGCGGCCGTTCCGCCAACCGTCGCCCTCCCCAAACCGAAACCCGCCGTCGCGCAGACGCCCGCCACCGAAAAGGAGCACGAGCGCATCCTGGCGAGCTATGGCGGCACCTACGACGACCCCCGGCTCGAATCATTGGTGACCAAGACCGTCGACCGGCTGGTCGCGGCGTCCGACCGCCCCGACCAGGGCTATAGGGTCACCATCCTCAATTCCGGCGCGGTGAACGCCTTCGCGCTGCCGAACGGCCAGCTCTATGTCACGCGCGGACTTCTTGCGCTTGCGAGCGACACGTCGGAATTGTCCTCCGTGCTCAGCCACGAGATGGCGCATGTGCTGTCCAAGCACGCCGCGATGCGCGAGGACCAGGCGCGCCAGGCCGCGATCGTCACCCGCGTCGTCACCGACATGAGCAACGATCCCGATCTCACCGCGCTCGCGCTCGCCAAGACCAAGCTCACCATGGCGAGCTTTTCGCGCAATCAGGAGTTCGAGGCTGACGGCATCGGCGTCGGCATCTCCGCCAAGGCCCATTTCGACCCTTATGGTGCCGCGCGTTTCCTCTCGGCTATGGAGCGCAATGCCGAGCTGAAGGCCGGCAAGACCTCGCTCGATCCGCGCGCGCAGGATTTCACCTCGTCGCATCCGGCAACGCCCGAGCGCGTGCAGAATGCCCAGACCATCGCGCGGCAATATGCGGCGCCCGAGGGCGCCGAGCGCGACCGCGAGACCTATCTCGCCGCGATCGACAACCTCGTCTACGGCGAAGACCCCAGCGAAGGTTTTGTCCGCGGCCGCAGATTCCTGCATCCAAAGCTCGGCTTCACCTTCCAGGCGCCGGACAATTTCACGCTCGACAACACCGCGCAGGCGGTCATCGGCGTGCGCGACGGCGGCTCGCAGGCGATGCGCTTCGATGTCGTGCGCGTGCCGGCCGAACAGTCGCTCGGCGATTATCTCAACTCCGGCTGGATGGAGGGCGTCGAGAAGGCGTCCACCGAGGACATCACCATCAACGGTTTCCCGGCCGCGTCCGCCACCGCCAAGGGCGATCAATGGTCGTTCAAGGTCTATGCGCTGCGCTTCGGCAGCGACGTCTACCGCTTCATCTTCGCGGCACGGCAGAAGTCGACCGAGAGCGAGCGCAATGCGCGCGAGACCGTCAATTCATTCCGCCGCCTGACGCTGGACGAGATCCAGGCTGCGCGCCCGCTGCGCATCAAGGTCATCACAGTGCAGCCCGGCGACACCGTGGAATCGCTCTCGCATCGCATGGCCGGCGTCGATCATCCCGCCGAGCGTTTTCGTGTGCTGAACGGGCTCGACCGCACCGCGCAGGTGAAGGTGCGTGATCGCGTGAAGGTGGTGGCGGATTGACGAAACGGTCGTGCCGTAACTACCGCGCCTTTTCCTTCAAATACGCGATGATGTCCGCGCGATCCTGCGGGTCCGGCACATCGAAAAACATCTTGGTTTCTGCAACCATGGCCTGCGGTCCGGCCAGCCATTTGTCGAGATTGTCCTCGGTCCAGACAATCCCTGAGCTCTTCAGATCAGGCGAGTAGTCATAGCCGGGAACGCTGCCCGCCTTGCGCCCGACGACGCCCTTGTGCATCGGGCCGACCGCATTCTCGTTGATTGAATGACAATCCGCGCAGCCCTTGTAGAGCGTCTGGCCGCGCGCGACGTTGCCGGTGGCGTGGGCAAGCCCGGTCGAGCAAACAATCGCGATGGCGGCAAAGGTCAGACTTGCAAAGCTGCGCTGGTGGACGGAATTGGACCGGATTTTCATGGGATCTCCTGCTTGCGTCGCCGCAAACAGGATCGTCCGGCCAAAATTTTATTCCCGTCCGCGGAGCGCTCTTTAAGCGCCCGCATCCATATCGCCGGCCTCGCGCTGGCCGCTGAGCCACAGCGCGAGCAGCGTCCAGAACGCGCCGGAGAGCAAATACGCGCCCGAAGCGATAACGCCGAGATTGGTGGCGAGCAGCAGCGCCACCAGCGGCGCGAAACCGGCGCCGAACAGCCAGGCCATGTCAGAGGTCAACGCCGAGGCCGTGTAGCGGTAGGCCTGCTTGAAGTTCGAGGCGATCGCGCCCGAGGACTGGCCGAAGGACAGACCCAGCAGGATGAAGCCGATCACCATGTAGATGGTCTCACCGAACGCGCCGGCATCGAGCAGCTGCGGGGCAAAACCGCTATAGATCGCGATCGCGATCGCCGATCCCATCAGCAGCGACTTGCGGCCGACACGGTCGGCGATGATGCCGGAGAGCACGATGGCGCCGACGCCGAACACGGCGGCGACGATCTCGATGATCAAAAAACGCACCGGGCTTTCGCGGGTGAACAGGAACACCCAGGACAGCGGAAACACCGTGACCATGTGGAACAGCGCAAAACTCGCCAGCGGCGCGAACGCGCCGAGCATGATGTTCTGGCCTTCGCGCGCAACCGTCTCTGAGATGCGCGCGGGCTGCAATTCGCGGGTTTCGAACAGCGTGGCATATTCCTCCGTCGTCACCATGCGCAGGCGGGCGAACAGCGCCACGACGTTGATCGCAAAGGCGACGAAGAACGGATAGCGCCAGCCCCAGTCGAAGAAGTCGTCGGCCGAGAGGTTGCCGGCGAAATAGGCGAACAGCGCGCTCGCCACGATCAGTCCGAGCGGTGCGCCGAGCTGCGGCACCATCGCGTACCAGCCGCGCTTCGAGGGCGGTGCATTCAGTGCCAGCAGCGAGGCCATGCCGTCCCAGGCGCCACCCCAGGCCAGACCCTGCGCGATACGCGCCAGCGCCAGGAGCCAGATCGCGGCGCTGCCGATGTCGTGATAGCCGGGCAGGAACGCCAGCGCCACGGTGGCGGTGCCGAGCAGGAACAGCGCCGAGACCAGCTTGGCCGTCTTGCCGTACTCCCGGTCGACCGTCATGAAAATGACGGTGCCGAGCGGCCGGGCCATGAAAGCCAGCGCGAAGATCATGAAGGAATAGAGAGTGCCGGTCAGTTCGCTCGTGAACGGGAACACCAGGCGCGGAAACACGATCACCGAGGCGATCGCGTAGACGAAAAAGTCGAAGAATTCCGAGGTGCGGCCGATGATGACGCCGATGGCGATCTCGCCGGGACTGGCCTGGTCGTGGCCGTGCTCGCCCGAGTGGATGTCTGCCATTGCGGGGGTCTGTGCCGTCGCCATGCGTGCGCCCTTAACGTCCTGAAAACCAAAGCCGACCGCCCGGCGGGGCGCCAGGCGATCCGGACCTGTCTGGCGTAACATTCCGCAGTGCAACATTGGACAAATTGTCCAATGTCCGGATTGCTGCGCCGCAGCTACCCGTTGGCCCCGCAACGGAAACCCATTTCAAAGGCTCGGCCCGTGTCCCGTCTCAAGATCCTGGCGCTGCTACCCCTGGCAGTTGCGCTCAGCGGCTGCAACTACGTCGTGCTGGCGCCAGCCGGCGATATCGCGGCGCAACAGCGCGACCTCGTCATCATCTCTACCGTCCTGATGCTCCTGATCGTCGTCCCCGTGATGGCGCTGACGGTGCTGTTCGCCTGGCGCTACCGCCAGTCCAACACATCGGCCCGCTACGAGCCGGAATGGGATCACTCGACCAAGCTCGAGCTGGTGATCTGGTCGGCGCCGCTGCTGATCATCATTTGCCTGGGCGCGCTGACCTGGATGGGCACGCATCTGCTCGACCCCTATCGCACGCTCGGCCGCATCAAGGCGGAGCACGCCGTGGATCAGTCCAAGGCTCCGCTAGAGGTCGACGTCGTCGCGCTCGACTGGAAGTGGCTCTTCATCTATCCGGACTACGGCATTGCCACCGTCAACGATCTGGCCGCTCCGGTCGATCGTCCGATCAACTTCCGCATCACCGCCTCTTCGGTGATGAACTCGTTCTACATCCCCGCGCTCGCCGGTCAGATCTACGCGATGCCGGGCATGGAGACCAAGCTCCACGCGGTGGTGAACCACACCGGCACCTACCGGGGCTTCTCGGCGAACTACAGCGGCGCCGGCTTCTCCGGCATGCACTTCAACTTCCAGGGCCTCGACGACAAGGGCTTTGACGCCTGGGTCGCCAGCGCCAAATCCGCCGGCGGCTCGCTCGGCCGCGCCGACTATCTCCAGCTCGAGAAGCCGAGCGAAAACGAGCCGGTGCGCCGTTACGGCACGGTCGATTCCGATCTCTACCGCCTGATCCTCAACATGTGTGTCGAGACCGGCAAGATGTGCCAGAGCGAGATGATGGCGATCGACTCCAAGGGCGGCGCCGGCCATGAGGGCCTGAACAACACCCTGCCGCTGGCCTACGACAAATACGCCCGCCGCGGTACGGCGTTTGGGCCGGAGCCGACCTTCGTCGCCGGCACCTGCACGCCGGATGCGCCGCAGGGCAAGACCACCGCCTCCATCACGGCTCCCCTCGACACCGCGCCGCTCACTGGCGCTGGCCTGAAGCGGCCGACCTTCGCGCCGCTGAAGTCCTCGTCCTTCTTCCTCGGACTGCGTCCGAAGTCAGACTCCTAAAGAGAGCTCGCATGTCTCCTGATCTTCTCAAGCTCATCTTCGGCCGTCTCGGTATCGACTCGCTGCCGCTGCACGAGCCGATCCTCGTCGGCACCTTCGTCATGGTCGCGCTCGGCGGCATCACGCTGTTCGCCGGCGTCACCTATTTCCGGCTCTGGGGCTATCTGTGGCGCGAGTGGTTCACCACCGTCGACCACAAGCGCATCGGCATCATGTACATGATCCTCGGCATCGTGATGCTGCTGCGCGGCTTCGCCGACGCGCTCATGATGCGCGCGCAACAGGCGCTCGCGTTCGGCGGCTCCGACGGCTTTCTCCCCTCCCATCACTACGACCAGGTCTTCACCGCCCACGGCGTGATCATGATCTTCTTCGTGGCGATGCCGTTTGTCACCGGCCTGATGAACTATGTCGTGCCGCTCCAGATCGGCGCGCGCGACGTCTCGTTCCCGTTCCTGAACAATTTCAGCTTCTGGATGACGGTCGGCGGCGCGGTGCTGGTGATGGCTTCCCTGTTCATCGGCGAATTCGCCCGCACCGGCTGGTTGGCTTATCCGCCGCTGTCGAATATCGGTTACAGTCCTGATGTCGGCGTCGACTATTACATCTGGGCGTTGCAGGTCGCAGGCGTCGGAACGACCTTATCCGGCATCAACCTGATCTGTACCATCGTCAAGCTGCGGTGCCCCGGCATGACCATGATGCGGATGCCGGTGTTCACCTGGACCTCGCTCTGCACCAACATCCTGATCGTCGCCTCCTTCCCCGTCCTGACCGTGGTGCTCGCGCTGCTCTCGCTCGACCGCTACGTCGGCACCAACTTCTTCACGAACGACTTCGGCGGCAGCCCGATGATGTACGTGAACCTGATCTGGATCTGGGGCCATCCCGAGGTCTACATCCTGGTTCTCCCCGCCTTCGGCGTCTTCTCGGAAGTGACCTCGACCTTCTCCGGCAAGCGGCTGTTCGGCTACACCTCGATGGTCTACGCCACGGTGGTCATCACCATCCTGTCGTACTTGGTCTGGCTGCACCACTTCTTCACGATGGGTTCGGGCGCCAGCGTCAACTCGTTCTTCGGCATCACCACGATGATCATCTCGATCCCGACGGGCGCGAAGATGTTCAACTGGCTGTTCACGATGTATCGCGGCCGTATCCGCTTCGAGCTGCCGATGCTGTGGACGATCGCCTTCATGCTGACCTTCGTTCTCGGCGGCATGACCGGCGTTCTGCTCGCAGTGCCGCCGGCCGACTTCGTCCTGCACAACAGCCTGTTCCTGATCGCGCACTTCCACAACGTGATCATCGGCGGCGTGGTGTTCGGCGCGTTCGCCGGCATCAACTACTGGTTCCCGAAGGCGTTCGGCTTCAAGCTCGATCCGTTCTGGGGCAAGATGTCGTTCTGGTTCTGGGTCACCGGCTTCTACATGGCCTTCATGCCGCTCTATGTGCTCGGCCTGATGGGCGTGACCCGCCGCCTGCGCGTGTTCGACGATCCGAGCCTGCAGATCTGGTTCGTCATCGCCGCGATCGGTGCCGTCTTCGTCTTCATTGGCATCCTCAGCATGCTGATGCAGTTCGCGGTCTCTTTCCTCAAGCGCGAGCAGCTCAAGGACGTCACCGGCGATCCCTGGGATGCGCGCACGCTGGAATGGGCGACCTCCTCGCCGCCGCCGGACTACAACTTCGCCTTCACCCCCGTCGTTCACGACAATGACGCGTGGTGGGACATGAAGAAGCGCGGCTACCAGCGTCCGCTCACCGGGTTCAAGCCGATCCACATGCCCAGCAGCACAGGCACCGGAATCATCCTCGCCGGCCTCGCCACCGCGATGGGTTTCGGCCTGATCTGGTACATCTGGTGGCTGGCAGCCGTGAGCTTCATCGCGATGCTCGCCGTCGGGATCGGTCACACCTTCAACTATCACCGCGACTTCGACATTCCGGCTGAAGACGTCATCCGGGCCGAGGACGCGCGCACCAAACTGCTCGCCGGAGCCAAGTAAATGACTGTTGCTGTCAATCCCTCGACGACCGGCGAGCCGGTCTTCTACCTCGCCGACGAACACCCGCATCCGGAAGGCTACAGCACCTCGCTCGGCTTCTGGATCTATCTGATGAGCGACTGCCTCATCTTTGCGATGCTGTTCGCCGCCTTCGGCGTGCTCGGCGCCAACTACGCCGCCGGGCCCGCGCCGAAGGACCTGTTCGAGCTGCCGTTGGTCGCGGTCAACACCTCGATGCTGCTGCTGTCGTCGATCACGTACGGTTTTGCGATGCTGACGATGCAGCAGAACAAGATTGCCCAGACGCAGATGTGGCTGGCGATCACCGGTCTGTTCGGCCTCGCCTTCATCGGCATCGAGCTCTCCGAGTTCGCCCACATGATCCATGAGGGCGCGACGCCGCAGCGCAGTGCCTTCCTGTCGGCCTTCTTCACCCTGGTCGGCACCCACGGCCTGCACGTCTCCTGCGGCCTGATCTGGCTGGTGACGCTGATGGTGCAGGTCGGCAAGTTCGGCCTGATCGAAGCCAACCGCCGCCGCCTGATGTGCCTGTCGATGTTCTGGCACTTCCTCGACGTGGTCTGGATCGGCGTCTTCACCTTCGTCTATCTCCTGGGAGTTCTGCGATGAACACCGATACCCGCGCCGCCCACGCCGACGATCATCACCACGGCGACAGCCACACCCACAGTACGTTCTCGGGCTACATGCTCGGCTTCGTGCTCTCGGTGGTGCTGACTGCGATCCCGTTCTGGCTGGTGATGAGCGGCGCGCTGCCGAGCAAGCAGATCACCGCGCTGGTCATCATGGCCTTCGCGGTCGTGCAGATCGTCGTGCACATGATCTACTTCCTGCACATGAGCCCGAAGTCCGAGAACGGCTGGAGCATGATGGCGCTGATCTTCACCATCGTCATGGTGGTCATCGCGCTGTCGGGTTCGCTGTGGGTGATGAACCACCTCAATAGCAACATGATGCCGATGCACGAGATGACGGGAATGAAGTGAGCGATCCCGTGAGACCCGAGGAAAGCGAAGCGCGCGAGCCTGCAAGGGCTGCGCGTCCGCGCCTGTGGCTCACGGTCCTCTCGCTCACGGCTTTTGCTGTTCTGATTGCGCTCGGGATCTGGCAGATCGAGCGCCGCGCCTGGAAGCTGGCGCTGATCGACCGCGTCGAGCAACGCGTCCATGCCCCCGCCCAGCCGGCGCCCTCGCCCGCGGCGTGGCCCGCGATCTCCACTGCGAATGACGAGTACAGGCACGTCACCGTCGCCGGCCGTTTCCTGCATGACCACGAGACGCTGGTTCAGGCTGTCACCGAGGAAGGTCCCGGCTATTGGGTGCTGACGCCGCTCAAACGCGACGACGGCACGCTGGTCCTGGTCAACCGCGGCTTCGTGCCGTCCGAGCGGCGCGACGCATCGACGCGCCAGGGCGATAATCCGGATGGCCGGGTCGAGATCACCGGCCTGCTGCGCATCACGGAGCCGAAGGGCGGATTCCTCCGCAACAACGTGCCACAGCACAACCGCTGGTATTCGCGGGATGTCGCCGCGATCGCCGCGGCGCGCGGGCTCGACAAAGTCGCGCCCTTTTTTGTCGATGCCGACGCCGGATCACAAACCACCGGCGGTCCAATCGGCGGATTGACCGTGATCCGCTTTCCCAATAACCACCTGATCTACGCGCTGACGTGGTTTGCCCTGGCGTTCATGCTGGCCGGTAAACTTCTCGTCACATTCGGCGGCGGGCTGTTCCGCGGCAAGAAACCCTGGAACGGCTTCGTCCACGAACCGGCCGGCGATGCCGCCCGCAGGACGGGATCAGATGCTGGAACGATCGTCGAACAGGCCTGACGACGGAAGAACGCCTCCCCGACCGCTTGGCGAGCTGGCCGTCACGCTGCAATCGCCGGCGGACACGCGCAGCGAGCTGATCGGCGCTGCTCCCACGGACGACGAGACCAACCGCAAGAACATGGCGCTGCTGATCCAGCTGCGCTGGACCGCTGTGGTCGGCCAGATCGTGACCATCGGCGGCGTGCATTTCTGGCTCGGCATCCCCCTGCCCCTGGAGCGGATGGGCGCGGTGATCGGCGCGCTGGTGCTGCTCAACGTCTCCAGCCTGGTTTGGGTGCGCCATCGCGCCGCCGTCTCCAGCAACGAGCTACTGGTCGCGCTGATGCTCGACGTCGCCGCGCTGACCGCACAGCTGTACCTCAGCGGCGGCGCCACCAATCCCTTCACCTCGCTGTTCCTGCTCCAGGTGACACTGGCGGCCGTGCTGCTCGACGCCCGCTCGACCTGGTCGCTGGTGGCGCTGACCTGCGCGTGTTTTGTCTGGCTGACGCTGGCCTACCGGCCGCTCGATCTGCCGCCGAATCCGCTCAGCGAGACCTATACGCTCACCGTTGCCGGCATGCTCCTGGGCTTCGCACTCAACGCGATTCTGCTTGTCGTGTTCGTGACCCGCATCAACAGGAATTTGCGCGAGCGCGACGCGCATCTGGCGGCGCTGCGGCAGCATGCCGCCGAGCAGGACCACATCGTGCGCATGGGTCTGCTCGCCTCCGGCGCAGCCCATGAGCTCGGCACCCCGCTGGCCTCGCTCTCGGTCATCCTCAGCGACTGGCGCCGCATGCCCGATCTTGCCGCCGATCAGGAGCTCGCCGAGGATCTTTCGGAAATGGAAACCTCGCTGCAGCGCTGCAAGACGATCGTCACAGGCATCCTGGTGTCGGCGGGAGAGGCGCGCGGCGAAGGCTCGTCGCCGACCACGGTGACGGCTTTCGTGACGGCGCTGGTCGACGAGTGGCGCGACGCACGCTCGGCCCGCACGCTCTATTTCGTCAACACCTTTGGCGAGGACGTCGCGATCGTCTCCGATATCGCGCTGAAGCAGGTGATCTTCAACGTGCTCGACAACGCCTATGAGGTCTCGCGCGAGTGGGTCGAGCTTGTGGCCGAGCGCGAGGGCGACAATCTGGTGCTGGCGATCAGCGACCGCGGCCCCGGCTTTGCGCCGGAAATGCTGACGCAGCTCGGAAAGCCCTACCAGTCGAGCAAGGGCCGCGCCGGCGGCGGGCTTGGCCTGTTCCTGGTGGTGAACGTCGTGCGCAAGCTCGGTGGCAGCGTGACCGCAGAGAACCACAGGAAGCGCGGCGCCACCGTCCGCCTGACCCTGCCGCTCGCAACGCTCGCGATCGGAGGCAGCTTTGACGCCTGACCGTTCGCTCATCGTCGTCGAGGACGATGAAGGCTTTGCGCGCACGCTGAAACGCTCATTCGAGCGCCGCGGCTACGATGTCGTGCTGGCCGCTTCAATCGAGGACGTGCGCAAGGTGCTGGAGGAGCGATCCTTCGGCCATGCCGTGGTCGACCTCAAGCTCGGCGGCGCCTCTGGTCTTGCCTGCGTCGAGCTGCTGCACACGCACGATCCTGACATGCTGATCGTGGTGCTGACAGGCTTTGCCAGCATCTCCACCGCCGTGGAAGCGATCAAGCTCGGCGCCTGCCACTATCTGGCAAAGCCGTCGAACACCGACGACATCGAAGCCGCCTTCAACAAGGCCGAAGGCAACGCCGAGGTCGCCCTCGATGCGCGGCCGACCTCGATCAAGACGCTGGAATGGGAACGCATCCACCAGACCCTGATCGAGACCGATTTCAATATCTCGGAAGCGGCGCGAAGGTTGGGGATGCATCGCAGGACCCTCGCGCGCAAGCTCGAGAAGCGGCCGGTGAAGTAGGAGGAGCGGATCGAGCTCCCTCCTCCTTATGCGGTGACACTTATCTGCCGAAGCGCGCCGTGACGTCGGCCAGCGCCGCATGTCCTGTGCAGAATCCGACTCCCGGATTGCTATCTCCGTTCTCCAAAGCAGTGGCGTAGACGACGGCAGGATCAGCTTCGAGGCGCTCTCGCAAAGCCGCCAGCTTTGGCCAGCGGCGCCTTTCCGCGACGGCGTGGAAGTCGAGCCAGCGCGCTACACCTGCCAGCACGGCGTCGGCAAGGGTCGGCCGGTCGCCGAGCAGGAATTCCCTCGCTTCGATCATCCCTTCGAGCTTGTCGTGGCGCTCGATCACTTTCGCCCTGCCAAACTCCCGCAGAGCCGACGTCATGGCGGGCTCCATCGCTTTCGCTTCCATTGCGGCCCAGAGCGGCGCAAAGGCAGCCGTAAAGCCAGTATTCACGAACGCCATGAGCTGATGCATGCGATCGGCTTGCGGCGATAGCGGATCGAAGCTGATGCGCCGTTCGACATCCCTGGATTCGAGCCAGGCCGCGATCGCCAACGTTTCCGTTAGCACTGCGCCTTGCTCAGTGATGAACGCGGGCGTCTCGTGTCGCGGATTGATTCGGGCGTATGACGGCCTCCGCATCTCGCCCAACATATCGACGCGACACAACCGATATGGCTTGCCCAGCCATTCGAGCGCCGCAACGAGTCCCATGGAGCTTCCCGTCGGGAAGCCATAGACTAAAATCGGATCCATGATCCATTCTCCGTGATTTCTGATGATCACGCTGCGCAGCGTTGGCGCACCCTAGTTACTCGCTGCACCAAGTAAATTACGAACTTTTTTGTAACCAGGAGTCGCCGATGAAAGATCTTGTCTCAAGATGCCCCATCGAGGAGGTGATGCAGATTCTGAGCGGTCGCTGGCCTACGCTTCTGATCTACTATTTGAAGCAGGGCACCAAGCGCTTCAGCGACTTGCGCCGGGACAATCCGACCATCTCGCACAGAATGCTCGCGCTCGAGCTTCGCAAGCTGGAGGACGCCGGTATCGTGGCCCGCACCGAATTCGACGGATATCCGCTCCGGGTCGAGTATGACCTGACCTCCGCGGGGCACACGCTCGTGCCGTTGATCGACGCGTTGGGCGACTGGTGGTCGACAGTTGCGGTCGCGGCCGACGAACAAGGCCGCGGGATCGGCTCGTCACGAAGCGCGATCTGACACGTCGCCGAACGAGGACAGCCTCCCGTCCAAACAAAAAGCCCGGCCACCGGCCGGGCTTTTGATCTGTTGCGATCGACGCGAGAGCTGCTTACGCGGCCTCGTCGGCGACGGTGGTGCCGTCGCCATCGGTCTCGTCGGAATCGCCCTCGGCATCCGCCTCGCCTTCGCCGTCGGCGGCTTCCGCCTTGGCGTTGCGGCGCGGGCTCTTGGCGAGCTGGCCCTCGATCTCCTTGACCGCTTCGGTCTCGGTCGAGTGCTGCACCACTGCGATCTCACGGGACAGACGATCGAGCGCCGCTTCATAGAGCTGGCGTTCGCTGTAGGACTGCTCCGGCTGCGACTCCGAGCGATAGAGGTCGCGCACGACTTCCGCGATCGCGACGATGTCGCCCGAATTGATCTTCGCTTCGTATTCCTGGGCGCGACGCGACCACATGGTGCGCTTGACGCGGGCGCGGCCCTTGAGGGTCTCCAGCGCCTTCTTCACCAGCGCGGGCTCCGACAGCTTGCGCATGCCGACATTGGCGACCTTGGCGGTCGGCACGCGCAGCGTCATCTTGTCCTTGATGAAGTTGATGACGAACAGCTCGAGCTTGGCACCGGCGATCTCCTGCTCCTCGATGGCCAGGATCTGGCCGACGCCGTGAGCGGGATAGACGACGAATTCGTTGGCCTTGAAGCCCTGACGCTGGGTCACGACCTTCTTTTCCTCGACCTTCGGCGCGGGTGCAGCAGCCTTCACGACCGGCTTGGCAGCAGCAACAGGGGCCTTGGCAGGGGCGGCAGCAACAGGAGCCTTCGGAGCAACGGGCTTGGCAGCGGGAGCCTTTGCAAGAACGGGCTTGGCAGCAGCAGGCTTGGCAACGGTCGCTTTCGCGGCCGGTTTGGCAGTCTTGTGAGGCATTGCGCTTCTTTTGTTCTTCGAGGACTTTGCAGCCGGCGGCGCCTTGGCAGCGGCCCGACCCTTGGATGCGCTACGGCTGGCCGTGGCGACTTTTTTGGCCTCCTTATGGGAAGCCCTCGCTGAAGTACTCTTTTTACGCGTTTTCTGTGACACAGCCTGCGCGCGGAAACTGCCACGCCCCTGTTCGACATTTGGTTTCACGGGAACCCAACGGGGCCAACTGGGCTGACGGGGGTTCAGCTTAATGTGCCCAATATAGCACATTTCCCGCAAAAATCAATGGTTTAGGGGTCTTCAGGGCTGGTTTTCGGCGCTGACGAAGGTATTAGGGTTAAGTTTGGGCGGGAATTAGTCCCCCGAGCCCGGGTTCGGAGAAAAATATTTCTCGAACTTGCCGTCCTGACCGTCAAATTCCTTGGCGTCGGCAGGTGATTCTTTCTTCTGGGTGATGTTCGGCCAGCTCTTGGCGTAGTCGGCGTTGACCTGGAGCCACTTTTCGAGGCCCGGTTCCGTGTCCGGCTTGATGGCGTCGGCGGGGCATTCCGGCTCGCACACGCCGCAGTCGATGCATTCGTCAGGATGGATGACGAGCATGTTGTCGCCCTCGTAGAAACAGTCGACCGGGCAGACCTCGACGCAGTCGGTGTACTTGCACTTGATGCAGTTTTCAGTGACGACGTAAGTCATCCAACGCTCCGAAAAGCTCTTTTAAAAGTCGTGGCTTGCGTAGCGCGGATGGCCGGGCGCTGCAAGGTCGGGAAACCCCGATCATGACGGCTTTATGTGTTTGATCGACCAAGGAATGAATTGAAAGCGCAATTAATTGCGCTTTGCTTCATTCAGCTCCTCGTAGAGCACGCGCGCCGAAGCAGCATCGCCGCGGCGCTCGTTGAAGGCGGTCACTTTCAGCACGCGCACGGTGCGATCGAGTGCGACGGTGATGACGTCACCGATCTTGATCGCACGGCCTGGCGACTTTTCGCGCTCACCGTTGACGCGGACGTGGCCGGACTCGACGAGCTCGGCCGCGGAGGTGCGCGCCTTCACGACGCGCGCGTGCCACAGCCATTTATCGATGCGCTGCCGCTCGGTCGTGGGATCACTCCTTGCGACCGGATAGCTGCTCCTTCAGCGCGGCGAGCTTTGCGAAGGGCGAGTTGGGATCGACCGGGCGATCGCGCTCGCGCGGGTTCGCGCTCGATGCGTAGGGACGCAGCGACGGACCGCCCTGGCGATCGCGGCCCTTGTCGCGGTCACGGCCACGGTTGTCGCGGCCCTTATCGCGATCTCCGCCGAACTTCTTGTTGTCGCGGTTGCGATCGCGGTCCTTGTTGTCGCGATCCTTCCCTTCGAAACGGCGGTTTCCGTCGCCGCGCCCTTCGGGACGCGGCGCGCCTTCGGCGCCAGCTTCGCGCGGCTTGCGGAAGTCTCGGCCGCTATCCCTGCGATGACCGCCGTGACGATGACGCTCACCGCGCTTCTCGCCATCGGCGGCTTGCGCTGCTTCACCTTCAACGGGCGCGGCGCCAGCTTCAGCACCAGCCTGCGGACGCGGCTGATTGTTGTGACGCTGGTGGCGATGGCGTTCGTGGCGCGGCTTGCGATCGTCGTGACGGCCACCGGGACGCCAGACCTCGATGAGTTCGGGTTCAGCGGGCGTAGCGGCAGCCTCAACCGGTGCGGCGGCATCGGCCGATGCGGCGGCTTCGGTTGCAGCAGTCTCGGCGGAAGCGGCTTCAGCAGCCGCCTCCGCAGGCGCAGCAGCTTCTTCGGCCGGCGGCGCGATGCCGGGGGCATCTTCAGGCGTGACGGGAGTTTCAGGCGATGCTTCGAGCGCCGGCTCTTCCTGCGCGGGCTCGTCATGCTGCTCCATGCCGGGCGCGTCTTCGACGGTGGCAGGCTCTGCGGCAGCTTCGATCGCGTTGTCCTCGGAAACTGCGGCTTCCTCGGTCGCGGGCGTCTCAGAAGAGGCTTCTGCAGCCGGCGTCTCCGCAACAACCGCAGCGGGCTTCACCGGCAGCGGCGGACGCTTGTCCATGCGATAGCCGAGCGCACGCAGCACGGACGCAAAGTCTTCGCCGGCGGAACCGGTGAGCGAGGTCATCGCCTGCGTCACCACAAAGCTGCGGCCGTCGAATGCGCCGGCGGGCTTTTCGCCGGACGCATTCTCGCGCCAAGCCAGCGCCGGGCGGATCAGATCGGCAAGGCGCTCCAGAATATCGACGCGGACGGCACGCTCGCCGGCCTGCTTGTAGCCGAGCACGCGATAGGCATCGCGCGGCAGCTGCTTGTCGACCGGGAACGAGGTGCGGCCGGAAGATGCCAGATGCTGCGCGCCCGACAGCGAGGACAGATCGACATTGTCCTGCTTCAGCGCCCACAGCAACGCGGCCAGCGCACGCCCGGCAGGCTTGAGCAGGCCGGGGAAATAGATGTGATAGGCGCCGAAACGGACGCCGTATTTGCGCAACACGGCGCGCGAGGGCTGGTCGAGGTCCTTCAGCTCGTTGGCGATCTTCGGCCGCTCCAGCACGCCGAGCGCCTCGACCAGCTGATAGGCGATGCCGCGGGCAATGCCGGTGACGTCCTCGGCCTTCGACAGCTCGAACATCGGTCCGAGCAGCTTTTCGATATGGGTCTTGAGCCAGAGCTCGAGCCGGGCCTGCACCTTCTCACGCGGCGCACCCGTCAGGCGCTCGTCCGAGATGATACGGATGCGCGGATGCAGCGCCTCCTCTGCGGCAGACAGCCGCGCCACGGCATCGCCGGTCCAGCGGATGGTGCCTTCGGACGTCAGCACGAACTGATCGTCCGGCGCGTTGCCCAGTTTTTCGGCGCGCGAGTTGATCTCGCCGGCGAGCACCGCTTGCGCGGCAGCCTGCAAGGCTTTCGCATCGGAGCCGGCTTCCGCCGCATCCGGTGCAAAGGTGAAGCCATCGAGGCGGCCGATGACATGGCCTTCGACGATGACTTCGCCGGTCTTGCCGATTTCCGTATTCAAGCTCGTGTTCTCCCGCAGGCGGCGCATCAATACACTGGTCCGGCGATCAACGAAACGCTCAGTCAAGCGTTCATGGAGCGCATCCGATAATTTATTTTCGACCTCGCGGGCGATTCCCTGCCAGCGTTCGGGGTCTTTCAGCCAATCCGGGCGGTTGGCGACGAAGGTCCAGGTCCGAATCTGCGCGATCCGGGCCGACAGCGTGTCGATGTCGCCGTCGATGCGGTCGGCCTGGTCGATCTGGGCCGCAAACCAGGAATCGGGGATGCAGCCCTTCTGCATCAGGAAGCCGTACAGCGTCGTGACGAGCTCGGCATGGGCGGCCGGCGACAGTTTTCGGTAGTCCGGGACCTGGCAGGCCTCCCAGAGCCGCTCCACGGCGTCCTTGCCATGCGCGATATCGCGCACCTCGACGTCGCGGGCGGCGTGGTCGAGCACGCGCATGTCTTCGGCGATCGGGGCCCGCGTCAGCGCCTCATGGCCGGGCGACTGGTTCAGGGACACCTGGAGCGCGCCGAGCGAGGAGAAATCCAGCTTCGAATTGCGCCATTGCAGCATCTTCACGTTTTCGAAGGTGTGGTTCTGGAGCGCGTTGACGAGCTCGGTCTCGAACGGCGCGCAGCGGCCGGTGGTGCCGAATGTTCCATTGCGCGTGGCGCGGCCGGCACGGCCGGCAATCTGCGCGAATTCGGACGGCGTCAGGCGGCGGAACTGGTAGCCGTCGAACTTGCGGTCGGAGGCGAAGGCGACGTGGTCGACGTCGAGATTGAGGCCCATCCCGACCGCGTCGGTGGCGACGAGATAATCGACGTCGCCGTTCTGGAACATCTCGACCTGCGCATTGCGCGTGCGCGGCGAAAGCGAGCCCAGCACCACGGCGGCGCCGCCGTGCTGGCGCTTGATCAGCTCTGCGATGGCGTAGACCTCATCCGCCGAGAAGGCGACAATCGCAGTACGGCGCGGCTGGCGCGTGATCTTGCGATCGCCGGCGAATTCCAGCTGCGACAGGCGCGGCCGCGTGATCATGGACACGCCCGGCAGCAGCCGCTCGATGATCGGGCGCATCGTGGCGGCGCCCAGCAGCAGCGTCTCGTCGCGGCCGCGGCGGTTGAGGATGCGGTCGGTGAAGACGTGGCCGCGTTCGAGATCGGAGGCGATCTGGACCTCGTCGACGGCGAGGAAGGAGACATCCAAGTCGCGCGGCATCGCCTCGACGGTCGACACCCAATAGCGCGGGTTCTTCGGCTTGATCTTCTCCTCGCCGGTCACAAGCGCGACGGCGTCGCTGCCGACCCTGGCTGCGATCTTGTTGTAGACCTCGCGCGCGAGCAGGCGCAGCGGCAGGCCGATCACGCCCGAGGGATGCGCGAGCATCCGCTCGATGGCGAGATGGGTCTTGCCGGTGTTGGTCGGCCCGAGCACCGCAGTGACGCCAGCGCCAGGGAGCCGCTCGGAAGCGAAGGGGGAGGGAGAGAAGGGCATCTGGGTGATTAGGTAGTGCCGATTTGGGCGAATGTCAGTGCCGGATGAGGCGGGGTGGGGGCTCCACTGCGGCCCGCCCCATCTCCGTCATCCCCGCGCGAGCGCAACGCGCTCGTCGCCGGAGGCGCGAGGCATGGGACGCAACGCGTCCCATGGGGAGCCTCGAAGGATGGACGGCCCGGGTGCCAGCCAAGAGCATGTCGCAGCATCAGCCGGGCCCGCCGCCCTTCGAGGGCCGCTGAAGAAGCGGCCACCTCAGGGTGACGGGATTGGATAGCGATAAGCCGGGCGATGACACCGAGTGGGTGGGAGCAGCTTCGAAACATCCCGCGCAACTGTCTCACTTTGCGACGCTTTTCCCGTTGGCTTTAAGCTTCGGAACGACTCTAGAACGAATCGCGGCCGAATCGCTGAGTCTCGTTCCGTTCACGCAACATGTCGCGGGACTCTCATTCGTTACGACTAGATGGAGTTTCGCCCTGCCGCACAAGCGACGATTTGATGACGGAAAGCCTTAAGTTGGGGACGACGCGGAGTCGAATCAGAATCGGGGCGGAGTCAAATGGATTCCCGGATCGGAGGCGCCCAAACTCATTTGTGCGAAAACAACCCCATGCACAGTAGGCAAGTGATTGAATTCGTTGGATTAGCCCCGACGACGGGGCGCAGCCCGGCTTTACTGCGTCTTCGCCACGCGCGGGGGCTGGGCTGAGGTGATGAAGCTGGTGGCTTCCAGCATCGCCGGGCCGAGCGGCGTCGGTACCTTCAGCCAGAACGGGACCAAAATCCGCGTGCCCGCTACCGGCGCGAACGCGATCTCGATGTTGCGCTGGGCGGCGAGGTATTTGATCACGGGGCGGTCGGGGATGTAGCCGGCGACAGGCACGAAATAGAGCGAACAGACCACGACCGGGCCCCTGTAGCCCTTCTCGGCCTTCACCGTCTCCATGCGCTTGAAATCGAGTTTCAGCTCGTAACGCATGCGGCCGTCGAACACGGCCGCGCTGCTGTGGCAGGCCTCCGCCGACAGCACCTCGCCGGTGCCGGGCACGCGCAGCAGCGAGGCCGTCATCGGATCCCAGACGCCGCGGCGATGCGCGTCGGTGACGACGATGCGGTCGGCATCGACCGGCGGCTCCGGCACGATGCCAAATTCCTTCACATTGCCCTTGTCGAGGGTGATGTGGATCTCTTCGGTCTTCTTCGAGGTGGTGGTGGAAGCCTGGTAGCCGGTCGCGACCAGCGCGCCGTTGACCACCCGCCCCTGCGAGGCGCCGGTGCCGGACCCGCCCGCGAAGGATTTCAGCAGCCCCGAGGTGCCGCCGGAGGCCGCAGCCGCGAACACGTCGTCGCCGATATCGATGTTCCAGGCGCCCTTGCCGACCGGAATGCCCGCCAGCGAGGCCTCATATTGCGCCTCGAGCTTGCCCTGCGCCGCCACCGGCTCCGCCCCCCACGCCACGACGAGCCCGCAAAGGGCCGCGAAGGCCAGCCGGCCGGCCGAACGCAGCCGGGACCAATGTCGGGGAGATGTGAGCACGAAACGGTCCAATCGGGGCGCGAACGGTTGTTACTTAAGCCAAAAACCGCGGCAGACAATGTGTCCGCGCATGAGCTTCGCGGAACTCCACCTGATATTTCGAGGGTGAATGCGCCCTTTATGTGATGGTAAGGCGCGACAAACATTGCCGTTTTGGTGATCGGGGAACGGCGTCAGGCGCGCGCACCTCCCTCCGCCCATTCCGCTGTCATACCCCGCGAAAGCGGGGTATCCAGTACGCCGCGGCGCCTCTGGCCACCGCAGGCGCCTCGGAGTACTGGATCGCCCGCCTGCGCGGGCGATGACGCCGAGGGTGGGGCGCGAAACCCGCGTGCCACACACCCCAAATCCTTGACTACCCGCCCCTTCCCCCCTATACGTCCGCCCGCTCCCTGCAAGGACACAGAATTAGCCCCCGTGGCGCCCAGAATGGCGGCCGCAAATCGTTTGGGGGACAGAAGAGGATTTCTACCATGTCTCGCCGCTGCGAACTGACCGCCAAGGGTCCCCAGGTTGGCCACAAGGTCAGCCACTCCAACATCAAGACCAAGCGCCGCTTCCTGCCGAACCTCGTCAACGTGACCTTCATCAGCGAAGCCCTCGAGCGCAACGTGCGCCTGCGCGTCTCCACCAACGCGGTGAAGAGCGTCGACCACAATGGCGGCCTCGACGCCTTCCTGCTCAAGGCCAAGGCGGACGTGCTGTCGCCGCGCGCCCTCGATCTGAAGCGCGCCATCCAGAAGAAGGTCGGCCCGACGACCGCGCCGGCGAAGAAGGCCAGCTAAGCGATTTTTGGAATTGGGCGGGGCTAGGTTGCGTCGCGTGGCGTAGGCTTAGCCAAGTAGAGTTTGCGTTACGGCCGGATCGGAAGATCCGGCCGTTTTTGTTTTTGGGGACCTCAAAACCCAACCAGCCATGAACGTCATAGACCAATTGCTCAGACCGCCCCCTTTTCACTGCAGCCACAGATTGTAGTAATTAACTACGGGGGAAACGTGCAAAAAACAAAACCGCATCCGAATTTGCTTCAGCAATTACCCGGACCAACACCTTGGCCGGGGGCGAACGCTCGTCTGTTGGGGCACGGCATGGGCCTCCCCGTGAAACCGTTGGACCGTCTTGCCCAATTTAGCCCGCTAGACTTCGAGCGCTTCACACTTGAATGGGCTTCGGACTATCTAGCTAAGACCCAGGGTGTTTATGAAGTGCAGCAGCGCGGAGGTTCTGGCGACAAGGGCCGCGACGTGGTGGTTTGGTTTGATCCGCCTTCATCGAAGCCGCGGCGATGGTCTCTTTACCAATGCAAGCACTACGACAGCCGACTCGGCGCCGGCACAGCCGCTGCCGAGATAGGCAAGGTTCTCCATTATACTCAGATTGGTGACTATGCCGCGCCGCGTGAATATTGGTTTATAACACATCTCGGCGTTACGTCTGACTTCCAAGATATGGTGGACGACCCCGAGAAGTTACGCACGTACATCCTTGCTAACTGGGACGATCGGTGCGCAACGAAGATCGTGCGGAACACAATTTCTCTTACACCAGCGCTGAAAACTCACATCGCCAACTTTGATTTCTCCATCTTTCGCGTAAAGCAACCTCTGGAGCTAATAGCTGAGCACGCCAAGACAAAATATCATCTGACTGTATTTGGAGCACCATTAGTCGACCGGCCACCTCCGCCGAAGCCTCCATCGACAGTGGCGGCGGGCGAAACAGAGTACGTCAATCAGCTTTTTGATATTATTAGCGAGGCGCTCGGAGCGACCGTTTCGAAGGTTGCCGACTTCGCCCATCATCAAAACTACACACGCCTATTTGATCGCTCGCGTTTAACCTTCTACTGCGCCGAGGGATTGAAGGAGTTGGCGCGCGATCAGATGGCAGATAGCAGCTATTTCGACACTCTGCTGGACGAGTTTTCGAATGGCCTTTTCCACGACTATACCGCTCCCACTCTGACGGGGCTGCAGCGCTTAATCGAAACAGTCAAAGCCGCTCAGACGTTGCAGCTTGGTGGCCACGTGCTCGCACCTCACGTCCTTGCGAACGATCGAGAGGGCATGTGCCACCAAATGGCTAATGAGAAGCTCGTGAGCTGGTGCAAGCCATGACCCCTAAACATGCCGAACGCGAACCCCGGCCGTTCAATTCACCGCTTGAGTGCGGATTGCGAATGCTCTTCGTGCTAAGCGCAGCCAAGGAAAGACCGTCAGACCTACAGCGGTTGATTTCCTACGACTACCTCTTAGTCCACTCGGGCGACGTTCCTGCTGGCCCCAATAGCCTCCACCCATCCGTACCGTTTCGTAGCTCGGAGCTACTCGTCAAGCGAGACTTGTTGGACGCCGGCCTAAATCAAATGTTTTCCCGAGAGCTTATCGAAAAAACATTCGAACCTTCCGGCATCTTGTATCGCTCTACAAACCTAACAAAGCCGTTTATCAATTTATTGCGCTCTGAGTACGCTGCCGCGCTACGCCTTCGATCGAAGTGGCTTATCGACCGATTTGGCGCGATGCACGATTCCGAGCTTGCAGCATTTATGACCACAAATATTGGCCGCTGGGGCGCGGAATTTGAGCGTCTGTCGGCGATCAAGGATTTAGAGCTCTAAGAATGATGCAGATACGATCAATATTATTGAGGGGGCCCGGCCTAGACGACGCCCTCGTCACCTTCGAAGATCGCGCGAATATTCTCGCAGGGGAATCGGATACCGGAAAGAGCTACTTGGTCCATTGCCTAGACTACATTCTCGGTGCAGATGAAATGAAAAAGCGCATCGAAGAAGCCGAGCCGTATTCGCAACTGCTCGTCGAATTCGAGAATTCTGAGGCGCAATTCCTCACGCTCGAGCGGAGTTTAAGCGGCGGAGATATCGCCGCCTACGCCAGCAGGATTAATGACATTAAGCCGGGCAGCGGAGAGCGTATCGTCCCAAAGCGATCAGGGAAGAGTCAAGCAAAGGACGTTACCGAAATCCTTTTCGCTTTTGCCGACATCAAAGAAGCTACACTGAGAAAGAACGACAGAGGGGACGTCAATCGACTGACTATTCGCACCATGCTGCCTCTCTTTCTTGTAGACGAGATTTCCATCATTGACGAACGTTCTCCGATTACAGGGCGGCTTGGATTTGACGCCACCGCAAGGAAACGTGCATTTGCGTATATGCTGTCTGGCAAAGATGACGCGGGTATTATTGCAAGCGAACGGAAAGACATTGCAGCAGCGCGCTTGAACGCCCAGCTTAGCGTCATCTCCGACATTCTTACACCGATCGAACAACGGCTCCAGAGCCGCACTCAACATGCCGACGACTCCATCGAAAGAATCGACAAGACCATACAAGCACTTTCGCAGTCCTTAGCTGATCACTCGGAAGAACGAGAGACGCTTGAGAATGAGCGTCGCGACGCGATCGCACTCGTTCAACACGCGGAGTCGCAACTGCTTGCGATCACGGAGCTTCAACGACAATATAATCTTCTGGCCGAGAGGTATCGGAGCGACCTCGATCGGCTCGATTTCATCACTGAAGGTGCTCACTTCTTCGACGGGCTTCAAGAAGTTCGATGCCCTCTTTGTGATCAGCTTATGTCGCCTGAACACTCTCACAAAGCCTCGGAAAGGCGCATTGAAGTCTATGAAGCCGCGCGAGCAGAGGCATCAAAAATAAGAGCTCATAGCAACGACCTCAGAGAAGCAATAAAGACGCTCGAACTGCTACGCTCAGCGCGCGAAACTGAACGCAATGCTGGCCAAGACACTATAAAGCGGACAGACTCGCGCATTCGAAGCATCCTTGCCCCTGCAATGCAAGACGATAACACGAGATTAGACCGCCTCTTCTCCCGTCGGGTAGAGCTAGAGGCTGCGCGCAGTGACGAAGTACAAGCTTCCGATCTCCGGGGGCTTAAAGAGAAGATCGAAAGCGAGGTTTCAGGACGCAGCCCATCCTCTCAAAAATGGGAACCATTACCCGCAGGCGCACTACGCAAGCTTTGCGCTGAAGTGGAAGGGGTTCTCAAGGAATGGAAATGGGAAGGCGAGGGTCGAGTAGAGTTCGATGAAACTGAATACGACATCAAAGTAGATGGGCAGCGACGACAATCCCACGGCAAGGGCGTTCGCGCGGTACTTTACTCTGCTTTTGTTATCGCTGTGCTGAGATACTGTCACACCAATGGCCGACCGCACCCCGGCACTCTCGTGATCGACTCGCCGCTCACGAGTTACAAAAAGGGCAAGACTGGCGGAAAAAGCGATGGCCCAGTCAGCGAAGGAATTGAGTCTGCCTTTTGGCAGGCCCTTCGTAGAACTCCGACAGGCGTTCAGATAATCATCATCGAGAATAAGGAACCGCCGCCCGAGGTAGCGGAGGCGGTTCACTACGAGTGGTTTGCCGGCAAGAACGGTCCGCCGGGGGAACGAAAAGGCTTCATTACAGCCCAGAGCTAGAGCGACTCTATTGGGATTTCTTCATGCCAAATCCGATTCTATTTGAGGAGGCACTTTCCGCTACGGAAGGAGTGAACCGCTCTCTCCTCGTCGGGAATGGATTCTCTTACAAATATTTCAGCTATACGAATCTTTTGGATAATGCCGGCCTAGAGACTAATGAGCCCTTACGATCTCTTTTCGATACCTTCGACACGGTCGACTTTGAGGCGATCATAAAGACCTTAGAGGACGCGGCTCTAGTCGAGGGAAAATACAACAAGCCGTCAAGAGTTCTAAAACTGGGCAAAGAGGCGGGCAAGCTTCGGCGGGCGCTAGTCCACGCGGTCCGTGCAGTCCATCCGGACTTTCACTTTGAAATCGAAGGTCTAAATCTCGCGCTTCAGTTTATTTCTAACTTCTCATCACTATTTACACTCAACTACGACTTTCTCCTCCACTGGGTACGCTTGCAGGATCCAGAGCGTTTTTGGGATGGGTTCGGCCTGGGTGGGAACAACGGCGGCTTTCGCGGGCCGTTCACACCCGAAGCTTGGTGCAATGTTTACAACGTTCACGGAGGATTGCATTTGTTCGCCGAGGCAGATGGCTCGGTGCGCAAACGCATTGGAGAGCCAGCAATCATTGAAGCGATCGGCAAGACTATCAGCGAGGATGGCCGGCTCCCCCTGTACGTTGCTGAAGGCTCCTCGTCTCAGAAGCTTTCGCGAATATTCGGATCGCCGTATCTTCGACATTGCTTCGATAAGATCAAGAAGTGCGACGGCGCATTCTTCGTGTTCGGTCATTCAGCGAATCGAAGCGACGAGCATGTTTATGATCAGATTTTCAAATCGGCAGCAGACCATCTGTACTTCTTCGTGCACGAACCCACCCAAGCGAAGGTCGCTCTGTTGAATGCCGAGTTGGAACGCTACAAAGTAATCGCCGAGTCGGAGATCGAGTTCACTTTTGTCGATTCCGGCTCCGCAAACGTTTGGGGCTAGCGTTAGAGTAGTTTTGCGCGATTAGGATCGTGCCCCGTCAACCTCGATCCACGAAATCCCTGCGTCTCTGTCCCGCACTCATCAAAACTGTTTATACCCGCTCCGATCGAGTCACCGGGAGGGACATCCTTGCCGTCCCCTACCCCCGAAAATCAATACTCCGCAGCACGATTCCCGGCGGCGTGCCCTCGAACTCCGTCGCCTGATATTTGCGTTCCACACAGGCTTCGATGCGGTCGCGCAGGCGGGTGAACTGCTCCTCGCGCTCGCTCGGCCGGGCGCGCGGGCCGCGCTCGAGGTCGTCCATCGCGGAGGTCGAGATCGCACAGGCGACCTCCTTCGTGCCGTCCTGCATCGAGAACTGGACGATGCCGCGGTCCTGTTCGTGGCCGATGAAGCGGCCGCTGGTGAGTGTCATGGGGTTACTCCTACTTCCTGAGAGCCGATGAGAAGAGGCTCGATTGCCGCCATGGAGGAGGTGCGCTCCCTCTCCCGCTTGCGGGCCGCGACGAGCTTCGCTCCCGCTGAGAGGGTTGGGGTGGGGGTGTCGCCGCGAGCGAGGCACTCCCCGTGTGGAGAGAGCCTCACCCGCCGCGCTCGGGACGATGCTTCGCATCGCCCTGAAAGCGTCGACCTCTCCCGCAAGCGGGAGAGGCGCAGAGCGAGCCCGCGGCTTGCAGCTTGCTTCAATTATCGCCGGTGAGCCGGACGAAATCGTCGAACAATGCGGCCACCAGCGCGCGGTGGCGGGTGTCCTCAGTGGGCAGGCTTGCGGCATAGAGGTTGAGCAGATGGCGCGCCTTCACCGCGGCCTCCGGCCACGACATCGCGGGCACCGTCATCATGCGGTTTTCGAGCTCGGCCTCGCGCTCGCGCAGCTCCCTGACCTGGGACTCGACGTCGGCCAGCGCGCGGCGCAGATCGGTCGCCTTCTGGGCGGCCATGCCGCGATGCTTGTCGAGATCGACCGGGATCTCAGTCATGGGCGGCGCTCGCGGTCGGCGGCTTGCGCATCGGCGAGGTCGACCGAGCCGATCGCGAGCCGCTCGGTGGCGCCGCGCAGGCTTTCCGACGGCACCGTGATCAACGTGGCGACGCGGCGCCAGACCGGGAAGGACAGCTCCTCGATCATCTCCTCGTCGGTGACGACCTCGTAGGCGCCCGCCGGCAATTGGCGCGCGATGCCGCGGAGGTGGAACGGATGCTTGAATGTCACGGTTTCGTGCCGCGAGCGGATGGTCATGCGCGCCTGCCTTTCGCAAAGAGGGGCCCCAACCGACGCCGACTTGCTGTGACCATGCGCTTGTTGCACGGCAATAGCCAGCACTATCGCCACCGCCGCCCGCGCGCACGGACGGCCGCAAGCTGCGCGCGGCTTGCGCGCGGCGTTTTAGTCCTCGCTATCGGCGTGGTGCAGGCGTACGCTCGATCGCGTCAGCGCAACTCACGCAATTGCCGCAGGTCTGTTGCGCTGCATTGTTCGTGTCTCGTGTGCGTGGCACCGCGTGCCCCATCTCGTCGCTGCGCGCCTGACGCGTACGGCAGCGCCGATCTCGCGAATTCGAACCCCAGAGGAGACGAACATCATGGCCAAGGGACAGCAACGCAGCAATCGCGAAACCAAGAAGCCGAAGAAGGACAAGATCAAGACGACCGCCGCGGCACCGAGCCGCAAGGACGCCGCCTGGCAGCCGGAGATCGGGGCGGGGAAGAAGAAGTAGGGGGATAGAGGGAGCGCTATCATCGCCGAATTCCGTCATGGCCGGGCTTGTCGGGCCCTCCACGTTATTCGTGCGGAAGCAGGAACGTGGATGCCCGGGACAAGCCCGGGCATGACGAGTTTGTGGCGCGATCACGCGTCCAACCCTCGTCATCGTCTCCTCCCCGTCGCGATTTTCGGCTATACTCGCCCCGGTAGCATCACCGGGAGGGGCATACCGTGGAGCACGATCACACAACCACACCGAAAAACCTCGTCCTCTGCTGTGACGGCACCGGCAACGAGATTTCGGAAAACATCTCCAACGTCCTGAAGCTGTATCGCTGCCTGCGCAAGACCGACAAGACGCAGCCGCGACAGATGGTGTTTTACGATCCCGGCGTCGGCACGGTGACGGAGCCGTCGACGTGGCATCGCTGGAAGGCCAATATCAATCTGGTGCTGGGGCTCGCCACCGGCTACGGCCTCGATGACAACGTGCTGTCGGCCTATTGCTTCCTGATCGAGCATTATGCGCCCGGCGACCGCATCTATCTGTTCGGTTTCTCGCGCGGGGCCTACACGGTTCGCGTGCTGGCGGGGCTGATCCACAAAATCGGCTTGATCTCGCCGGAGCAGGCGAACCTCGCAGGCTCGGGCCTCGTCGCCTACAAGCAATATTCCGGCACCGGGCGCGGCAACGACATCGAGGACCTCAAGGACGTCGGCTCCGACGAGAACGGGCCGCTACCGAAGGACCAGTTCGACCTCGCCGCCCAATTCGCGCGCATCACCTCGACGCGCTGGCCGACCATCCACTTCATCGGCGTCTGGGACACGGTGGCGAGCGTGATCGTGCCGCGGCGCGACAACTTTTTCTTCGTGTTCAGCCTGGAGGAGCTCGCCTTCACGCTGCGCAATCCGAGCGTCAACATCTTCCGGCAGGCGATCGCGATCGACGAGCGGCGCTGCATGTTCCGCCTGAAAGAGTATGTGGAGCCGCAGGACTATTGGCGCAACCGCTTCGTGCCCGACGACAAGAAGGAGCCGCAGGACATTTTGCAGGTGTGGTTCGCCGGCGTGCATTGCGACGTCGGCGGCGGCTATCCGGAAGCCGAGAGCGGCGAGTCCAAATATCCGCTGATCTGGATGATCGGGGAGGCGGCGAAGGCGGGGCTGAACTTCAACAAGCGCACGGTGAACCAGCTCGCCTGGGGCATTCAGCGCAAGAACTCGCCGTTCCAATATGTCGCGCCCGCCTACACCGGCAAGACCGGCGAGTTGCACAATTCGATGAGCGCGGCCTGGCGCGTGCTGGAATATCTGCCGAAGAGCGCGAAATATAAGGAATGGCCGGAGCGGAAGGTTTTCCTCGGCCTCTACATCCCCGATTGCGAGCCGCGCGTCATCCCCGAAGGCGCGCATGTGCACGAGAGCGTGCTGAAGCGGATGGCGGTGGAGCCGGGGTACCGGCCGGTGAATTTGCCCAGGGATTATGTGGCGGTGCCGATGCCGGTGGAGCCGGGGGCTGGCGTTGAGGCGGATGAGATCGTGACGGGGTGAGGTGGGGCGCAATGACGGTGTGGCGGTAGGTTCGCACCTAACCAACGGTGTCGTCCCTGCGAACGCAGGGACGACAGTGAGTTTGCCGCACCGCCACCGCACCCCACCACCGCTCCTTTTCAAACTGCCGGCAACTTTTCATTAAAATTCTCAGCCCCGCCTTAGCCGGATCGCATGAACTCCCTCCGCATCATCGGAGCCTACCACCGCGCTATCCGCGGAATTGGAGGAGAGTGCCAATGCATCCGCGCCGACATGCCCGCGTCAAACCCGCAGGCCTGGTGTCCCGCCAGGCCAAGATCATCACCGACCCGCGCGCGCCCGTCATCGTCTGCACGCTGATCGACTATTCGCCCGGCGGGGCCTGCGTCGATCTCGGCGGGCAGGTGAAGATCCCCGACCGGTTCGAGTTGCTGCACGTCAACACCAAGAAACGCTGCCGCATCGCCTGGAAGCGCGGCACGCGGGTGGGCGTGGTGTTCTAGCCCTGCTTCCGCGTGCGCTTAGCCCTGCTTCCGCGTCCGCGCCTTCGTGCCGCCGACGATCTGCATCGCGACGCCGGCAATCCAGCCGAACAGAGCGAACCAGCTCCACAGGATGTGCGGCTCGAGCCTGAGCACGATGATGGCCACCGACGCGAGCGCGGTGAGCGTGGCGCAGAGCGTGCCGGCGGCGCTCAAAAGTTCCGCGGCGTCGATGGCGCTGTGGGCGTCGTCGAAGGGCAACTGCGGCGTGTCGATGCCGAGATAGAAGCCGACGAAGCCGAGCAGCATCATCAGCAGCAGGAAGCCCTGCGTGGTCAAAGGCGCGATCGCCGAGCCGACATAGGCGCCGACGAACAGCCCGCACGCCGCACCCGCCATCGCGAGGCCCACGCGCTCGAACACATGGGCCGTCTTGCGAACACGAAACCGCATGTCCAGCCTCCGTGATGCCTTGAGTGGGCGGAGGTTAGGCCAGTTTTGGCGGGCGTGGAAGCTGAAGAGTTTTACGGATGCGTGAGGAGGGGGATGGTGAGGGGTGCGATGGCGTTGCCTCACTCTCCGCTGTCGTCCCTGCGAACGCAGGGACCCATAACCACAAGGAGGGGTTTGGCGAAGATTCGAAGTCAAGTTGTCAACGTATACCATGCACGATCGATAGATCACGCGGTATGGGTCCCTGCGTTCGCAGGGACGACAGCGGTGATTGTCGCACCGCCGTCGCGCCTCGCGCCCTACCGCGCCCCGAACGTGGTCTTGCCGAACAGCGCCTTTTGCGTCGAGGGCTGCGAGCGCCAATATTGCGGAGGCGCCTCGACTTCGCCGCCGACTTCCGCCGCCGCGTGCCAGCCCCAGCGCGGGTCGTAGAGCATGCCGCGGGCGAGCGCGATCATGTCGGCCTTGCCGCTCGCGACGATCTCCTCGGCGTGCTTGCCTTCGGTGATCAGGCCGACGGCGATGGTCGGCAATCCCGTCTCGCGCTTGATGGCCTCGGCGAACTGCACCTGATAGCCGGGGCCGAGCGCAATCTTCTGCAGCGGCGAGACGCCGCCGGAGGAGGCATCGATCCAGTCGACGCCGCGCGCCTTCAGCGCGTTGGCGAATGCGATGGTCTGCGCGAGATCCCAGCCGCCCTCGACCCAATCGGTCGACGACACCCGCATGCCGATCGGCTTGTCGCGCGGGAATACCGCCCGGACGGCGTCGTAGATTTCGAGCGGGAAGCGCATGCGGTTCTCGAGCGAGCCGCCATATTCGTCGGTGCGCTTGTTCGAGATCGGCGACAGGAACTGATGCATGAGGTAGCCGTGCGCGCCGTGCAGCTCGATGGCGTCGATGCCGATGCGCTCCGCGCGTTTTGCCGAGTCGACGAAGGCGTCGCGGATGCGCTTCAGGCCCGCTGCATCGAGCGCCAGCGGCGCGGCCTCGCCCTCCTTGTGCGGCAGCGCTGACGGCGCCACCGTCTGCCAGCCGCCTTGCTCGACCGGAATCAGCTGGCCGCCGTCCCAGGGACGCGCGCTGGAGGCCTTGCGGCCGGCATGGGCGAGCTGCATCGCGATCGCCGTCGAGGAATGCTTGCGCACCGAGGCGAGGATCTGTTTCAGCGCGGCTTCCGCGGCGTCGCTGTAGAGCCCGAGGCAACCCGGCGTGATGCGGCCGATCGCCTCCACGTGAGTCGCCTCGATGCAGAACATCGACGCGCCCGACAGCGCGAGATTGTTGATGTGGGTGAAGTGCCAGTCGGTGGGAACGCCGTCGTCGGCCGAATACTGGCACATCGGCGACACCACCAGGCGGTTCTGCAACGTCAGGCCGCGCAGCTTGATCGGGGAAAACAGGGCGCTCATGCGGGGAGTTCCGGGGAATGGAGGGATGGAAGCGATTGCATGAAGTTTAGTGGGTGGACGGCGGATTGCCAGCCGCGCGGCGGGCATGGCCGCCCGGGACGGTATGCATTGCGCTGGAGATGCGCGCCTACGGCTTGATGCCTGCGGCCTTGATCAGTTCCTGATTGGCCGCCAGCTCGCGCTTGACGAGGTCGTCCATCCCGGCGGGCGTCATCGGCCTCGGCTCGAGCCCTAGCTTGGCCAGGCTCGCTTGCATCGCCGGCGTGGCCAGGACTTTCCCGGCCGCCGCGTGCAGCTTGTCGACGATCTCGCGCGGCGTCTTCGCCGGCACGAACACACCGAACCAGATCTCGCTGTCGGCGTCCTTCAGGCCGATCTCGCCTGCAGCCGGCACGTCGGGCAGCTCGGCCACGCGCTTTGGTGTCGAGACCACCAGCGCGCGGACCTGGCCCTCGCGGATCAGCGGCAGCGCGGTCGCCAGCGGACAGAAATACAGATCGATGCGCCCGCCGAGAATATCGGCGATCACCTCCGGGCCGGCGCGATACGGCACATGCGTCGCCTCGATGCGTGCGGCGTAGCGGAACTTCTCGCTCGAGATGTGCACGGCGCTGCCGATGCCGACCGAGCCGAACGAGATCGAGCCAGGCTTGGCCTTGGCGTCAGCGATGAAGTCCTGGATGGTCTTCCAGGGCCGCTCCTTCGGCACGATCATCACGTTGGCACCGGATCCGATCATGAACACCGAGGCGAGATCGCGGGTGGGGTCGAAGCTCGCATTCGGGAAAATCAAGGGCGCCACCGTCAGCGCCGAGGACTGCGCGAGCAGGCTGTAACCATCGGGGTCGGACTTCGCGACCGCCACTGATCCGACCACACCGCCGCCGCCGGCGCGGTTTTCGACCACGATCGGCTGGCCGAGCTCGGCGGAGAGACGCTCGAACACCAGCCGCGGCACCACGTCCGCCGCGCTGCCCGGACCGAACGGAATGGTCGCCTTGATCAGCCGCGCCGGCCAGTCCTGGGCCTGGACGCAGTCTGCGGCAGCGACCCAGAAGCCGGCACACAGACACAATACGCGAAGGAACCTGGTCATCGAAATCTCCGGTCGAGTCACGCGATTAGTGCAAAAACCGTTCCGGTGCGATGCTCTATTCCACCAGCGTGAACTGCAACAGCAAGGTCCGTTGCAGCAGCGAAAAATTATCGTCGGACACCAGCGTCAGCACGGTCTCGCCCTCGGCCGTCACATGGCTGTCGATGCCTTCCATGTTGTCGACCTCGTGGCCGAGATCGGCGTTGAACAGCACGGGGCCGTCGACCAGCGCGTTCGGCGTGATTCCCTTCAGCGGGATCGAACGGATGCGGATGTTGATGCCGGTGAACCAGGAGAATTTGCGTTCGAGGATGAGAAGCTCGCCCGAAGGCAGCAGTGTCGCATCGCTGATGTCGAACTTGTCGGTGCGGCGCACGCTGAACTGGCCGGGCGACGGGCCGCCGATCAGGAAACAGACGAGATTGCCGTCGCCATCCAGGCCGCGCTCGGAGAGCGCGATCAGCGTGCCCGCGAGCGGCTGGCCCTTCGGCACGACGACCAGCCCTTCCAGCCCTTTGTTGGAGGGCAGTTTTCGTATCTCGGCCGGTGCGGGCAGAACCTCGGCGCGGGAGCGCGTGCCGCCCTTGGAAAAATCGTAGCGCAGGATCAGGTTGACGCGCTCGAGCCCCACGTAGACGAAATTGCCGTCCCGCGCGAGCGACTCCGAATCCCACCAGATCCGCTTCTCCGTGATCGGACGTCCCTCGGCATTGAGCATCGGCGCCGCTTCGACGCCATCGAGCCCGACCATGTTGCGGCCGGAGTAGCGGATGCGTCCCGTGAACCAGCCGCCCTGATCGGAGACTGCGAGGAAGTTCTCCCCCTTCGCGTCGAGCCGGATGCCGGACAGGCCACCGAAGCCGCGATAGGGCGAGGTGAGCACGAGGCCGCTGCGATACTCCAGCGACCCGAAGCGGACGCGCGAACGGTCGCGCGGCTCGAAATTGGGGATCGGCCGCGCATTGACCTCGACGCTGACGGGCTCGGTGACGGCGTGCTCGATCTGCGCGGCACGCGGCGGCGGCTCGATCCTGGGCTGCGCCTGCGCGATCCGCGAGAGTGCGAGAGTGGAAAATCCCGCCGCCGCGTGGCCAAGAAAGCTGCGGCGGGACGATTGCGTGCTCACGAATGCAGTTTGCGTCGCGGGCGACCGGCCGGCTGCGTGGGGGCGGTGTTGGTCTCGCTGAAGAGTTCGGCGAGCTTTTCGGTGATGGCGCCACCGAGCTCTTCGGCGTCCACGATCGTCACCGCGCGGCGGTAGTAGCGCGTCACGTCATGACCAATGCCGATCGCGATCAGCTCGACCGGCGAGCGGGTCTCGATCTCCTCGATGATGTGACGCAGGTGCCGCTCGAGATAGTTGCCGGGATTGACCGACAGCGTGGAATCGTCGACCGGCGCACCGTCGGAGATCATCATCAGGATCTTGCGCTGCTCGGGCCGGCCGAGCAGGCGCTTGTGCGCCCAGTCGAGCGCCTCGCCGTCGATGTTCTCCTTCAGCAGCCCCTCGCGCATCATCAGGCCAAGGTTCTTTCGCGCGCGGCGCCAGGGGGCGTCGGCCGACTTGTAGATGATGTGCCGGAGATCGTTGAGACGGCCGGGATTGGCCGGCTTGCCGGCGGCAAGCCACGCCTCGCGGGACTGGCCACCCTTCCAGGCGCGCGTGGTAAATCCCAAAATCTCGACCTTGACGCCGCAACGCTCCAGCGTGCGGGCGAGAATGTCGGCGCAGGTCGCGGCCACCGTGATGGGCCTCCCGCGCATCGAGCCGGAATTATCGAGCAGCAGCGTCACCACGGTGTCGCGGAACGTCGCCTCCTTCTCGTGCATGAAGGACAGCGGATGATAGGGATCGGTCACCACGCGCGACAGGCGCGCGGGATCCAAAATGCCCTCTTCGAGATCGAACTCCCAGGCGCGGTTCTGCTGCGCCATCAGGCGGCGCTGCAGCCGGTTGGCGAGACGGGCGACGATGCCTTGCAGATGCGCGAGCTGCTTGTCGAGATAGGCGCGCAGGCGCTCCAGCTCGTCGTGGTCGCAGAGGTCTTCGGCGGCGATCACCTCGTCGAATTTCGGCGCGAAGGCGTGATATTCCGGCCCGCGCGGCTCGTTCTTGCCGTGCGCGTTCGGACGCGTCGCTTCACCCGGCGTCTCGTCGTCGCCAAGCTCGCCGTCATCGAACGTGTCAGACGTCGAGGCCTGCGCGCTTTCCATCGCGCTCTCGCTCATCTCTTCGCTCGAGGCCTGGGCCTGGTCGGCGCTCATTTCCTGCGCGGCATCGGAATCGGGCGAGCCCTCGGCACCGGACTGATCGTTGTCGCCGTCCTGGTTCTCGTCGTTGTCCTCATTGTCTTCGCTGTCGGCGCTACGCTCGTCGCCGATCTCGAGCGCCGTCAACAGATCATGCACGGCATCGCCGAACCTGGTCTGGTCCTCGACCAACGTATCGAGCCGGTCGAGCCGCCTGCCGATCTTGTCTTCGAGGATGGGACGCCAGAGGTCGACCATCTTCTTCGCGGCCGTCGGCGGCGCCATCCCGGTCAGGCGCTCGCGCACCAGCATCGCCAGCGCGTCGGCGAGCGGCGCATCGGCGCGGTCGGTGATCTCGTCGAACTTGCCGCGGTGGAAATGATCGTCGAGCATCGCGGTGAGATTCTTGGCGACACCCGCCATGCGGCGCGCGCCGATCGCCTCGACGCGGGCCTGCTCCACCGCCTCGAACACGCCACGCGCCTGCGGATTGCCAGGCATCAGCTTGCGATGCAGCTTTGCATCGTGACAGGCGATTTTCAGCGCGATGGAATCGGCGTGGCCGCGCACGATCGCGGCGTCACGCTTGGTCATTTTTCGCGCAGGCTCGGGCAGCCGCGCCTTGCCCGGCGCAAGGCCCGGACGCTCGGCCGCAAAGCTGACGTCGAGCTCGGGCGATTTCGCGATCGCCTTCAGGCAGGACGCGACCGAGCGCTTGAACGGCTCGGTCGGCGCTTCCTTGGTGTTACGGAATTTGGAATTGGATGATGATGTGCTCATAGCGACTTCGTCAACGAATGGCGCGTCACGCCGCCGGGATAGCCCTTGAGGGTGCCGAATTCCTCGTACCCTTGGGAACGATAGAAGCCCGGCGCCTGGAAACTCATCGTGTCGACATGGGCCTGGACCGCACCCTGCCGTCTTGCCTCGTCCTCGATCGCCGCGATCAGCTTCGTGCCAGCACCCTTGCCGCGCTGCTTCTGGTCGATCCAGAAATACTGGATGAACAGAACCGTGGCCCAGATATGCCCGACGATGCCGCCGACGATCTTGCCGCGGTCCTTCAACGAGACCGCGATGCTCTTGATCGGCTGCTTGCCGAAGTGCTCGTCGTTATAGGCGCCGAGCCCGGCGAGCACAGCCTTCTTGGTGGTCCCAATGGTGCGCTCGACGGTGATGGTGGCCATTGTCCGGCTTACTTGGATCAGCTGAGCGCCACATTGACTGCCGATTCCGGCAGCTCCGCGTTGAAGCAGCGCTGGTAGAACTCGGCGACCAGGGAACGCTCGAGCTCGTCGCACTTGTTGAGGAAGGTGACGCGGAAGGCGAAGCCGATATCGCCGAAGATGTCGGCATTCTCAGCCCAGGTGATCACCGTGCGCGGGCTCATCACCGTCGACAGATCGCCATTGGCGAAGGCGTTACGGGTGAGATCGGCGAGGCGAACCATCTTGTTGACGATGTCGCGGCCTTCCGGGGTGCGATAGTGCTTGGCCTTGGCCAGCACGATCTCCACTTCCTCGTCATGGCTGAGGTAGTTGAGCGTCGTGACGATCGACCAGCGGTCCATCTGGCCCTGGTTGATCTGCTGGGTGCCGTGATAGAGGCCCGAGGTGTCGCCGAGACCGACCGTGTTGGCGGTCGAGAACATGCGGAACGCCGGATGCGGCTTGATCACCTTGTTCTGGTCGAGCAGCGTCAGACGACCGGAGACTTCGAGCACGCGCTGGATCACGAACATCACGTCCGGGCGGCCGGCGTCATATTCGTCGAACACCAGCGCGATGTTGTGCTGAAGCGCCCACGGCAGGATCCCGTCGCGGAATTCGGTGACCTGCTTGCCGTCGCGGACCACGATCGAGTCCTTGCCGACGAGGTCGATACGGCTGATATGGCTGTCGAGGTTGACGCGCACGCAGGGCCAGTTCAGGCGGGCCGCGACCTGCTCGATATGGGTGGATTTTCCGGTGCCGTGATAGCCAGTCACCATCACGCGGCGGTTCTTGGCGAAGCCGGCGAGAATGGCGAGCGTGGTGGCACGGTCGAAGCGGTAGTCGGAATCGACTTCGGGCACATGAGGATCGACTTCGGAATAGGCCGGCACTTCGAGATCGCTGTCGATCCCGAACACCTGGCGCACCGACACCTTCATGTCGGGCATTCCGGAAACTTCCTCAACTTTGGACATCGCGGCGGTCGTCATCAATCCTCCGAGGCCCCGGGCGATCCCGAGACCAGTTATTTGCACGTTGGCTGCGGCTGGGTGCGTCTGCGAACCTATCAGAGACAACGAGCGGGCAGAAGCCCGCACCCCAATCAAAGTTCCGTTGTCTTTTCATTTAGATAGCCAAGGAACGCGATTTTTGGAAGGCTGCCCTGCGAATCACGCTTGAATTTGATGCGGGATGCGCGGCCTGCCTACGCGAGTGGCACTTTTACCGCCGCCCCTTACTTATGTAGGGTCCGAACCCCAAAGCCCAATCCCACCACAGAGACGATGTGACGTCCTTTCTCGATCCCCTCATTTCATTCGTCTCGGCCCATGCGTGGCTCGCCTATCTGACCCTGTTCCTGGCGGCCCTGCTGGAGGCCGTTCCGGTGGTCGGCTCGGTGATCCCCGGCTCGACCGTCATCCTGGCGCTGAGCGCCCTGGTTCCCGGCGGCGAGCTCAAGCTGCAATGGGTGTTGCTGGCAGCGGCGCTCGGCGCCGTGCTCGGCGACGGATCGGCCTATTGGGTCGGACACCGGCGGCAACGGGAGATCCTCAACACCTGGCCGCTGACCAACTATCCGCGTGTGGTCGCGGAGAGCGAAAGCTTCTTCAACCGCTTCGGCACCTGGGCCGTGTTCTTCGCCCGCTTCGTGCCGCCGATCCGCGCCTTCGTCCCGGTCACCGCCGGCGCGCTCGGGATGGCGCCCGCGCGCTTCTACGGCATCAATATCCCGGCGATTCTGGTCTGGGCCCCGGCGCATGTGCTGCCGGGCGTGCTGGCGGTGTCGGCCTTCCACCAATATTTCGGGGTGCCGCATCACGGGCACCCCTTCAAGCACATGTGGATCTTGACGGTGGCGGGAGTCGCGATCGTGGTCGGCGTGGCGGTGTGGATTTATCGCCGGCGGAACGGCGATGGTGTCGCGGAAGCGAAGCCGCGAGCTTAGAGGCGGCGATGCTATTTGCTCTTCTGCGCATTGAGTAGCACCCATAGCCGCGCGATCTTACCGCCTTCAATTTCGGCCACGTCCGCCCCCGTCACCGCGACCGGGCCGTCCTCGGGCCCTGCGTGCCAAGCCAGATGCGCCAGGCCATGATGCCCGACAGCGACGCCGTCGGGGATAAAACGGAACGTCGGCCCGAACTGCTTCAAAAGGTTTGCGGCAACGCGCGAAATTTCTGCCCGTCCCTGAACGATATCCGTCGGCTCGTACATGACGGGCTCCTCAACGAACAGTTCGGCTATGGCGGCTCGACGTTTGTCGTCGTCCCGCTCGTTGAAGACGCGCTCCAGATTTGAGCGCAGCAGATGGTCGAAATCGATATTGTCGGTCGTCATCTCATGGCCTTTCGTAATCTCATCGTGTTGGGGGCGGCGTCGCGGAAACAAAGCTGCGGACACAGGGGCAATCAGACGAGACGCGCACCACCATCGACATGCAGCGTCTCGCCGTTCATGAATTCGTTGCTCATCAGGAAGACCACGGCATTTCCCGCTTCCCGTGCGGTGCCAACACGGTGCAGCGGAGGCTTTTCTTTCAGCGCCGCCACGTAGGCATCGCGGCCTTCGCCAAGCGTACGTGCGAGGAGCGGCGTGTCGATCGTCCCAGGCGACAAGGTATTCACGCGGCGTGGCGCCAACTCCAGGGCAAGGCCGCGGGCGAAGGCCTCCATCGCAGCGGAGGCGGCCGCGAGCACGGACGTGCCATATGCGTTGGGCCGATCGGCCAAGGCTCCGGAAATGAACGTGACGGACCCGTCGGCCGCGAGCCGGTCCCCAAGGCTTCGCAACACATGCACGGCCGCCCAGATTCGCTCATCGAAGGCGCGGCGCAAATAGGCGACATCTGCCTCCATCACTTTGCCCGCGACGAAGCTGCCCGCAAGCAGAACGAGATGGTCAACTTGCGGGATGTCGGCAAGGGCGGCGGCAATGGTCTCGGGTTTGGTCACATCCGCAGCGCGCCAGCCGGCGAATCCATTTTCGGCGGCAACTCGTTCGGCTCCCGCGGGGTCGAAGCCAATAACGATAACCTTGGCGCCGGCGGCTTTGGCCTGCTGCGCGGCAGCCAGCCCAATGCCGGACGTGCCGCCGAAGATGACGACGTTGCGGTCTTTGAGGGTCCTGGAAGCAAAATCGGTCACGGGGGTCGGTCCTTTCAAGAGCAGCCGCGCAACGCGCTGCCAATGAATGGAAACCTAGGCCAATGAGTTTTACTTGAAAATTAGGCCGATATTCGCTTTTGTTATTCCATCATGGCACAAATTGGCCTCGATCGACTGACCGGTCTCATCGCTTTTGCCCGCTCCGGCTCCCTTGGCAGCTATTCAGCCGCCGCTCGCGCACTGGGTGTCTCGCCGTCTGCGATCAGCAAGAGCGTGCAACGCCTGGAGCAGCATCTCGGCCTGCGCCTGTTCAGCCGTACGACGCGATCGCTCACTCTGACCCCGGAGGGGCGGGACCTGCATGAGCGGACGCTGCGGCTTTTGCGCGATGCGGACGCGATCGAGCAAGCGGCAGTGGCGGCCCGTTCCGAACCTGCGGGCACGCTGAGGATCGCGGCGCCGCTACCTATCGGCGTGAATATTCTCTCGTCGGCCCTGCCACGCTTTCGGGAACGCTATCCAAAGCTCACGATCGATTTGCGGATCGGCGACCGCTACGTTGATCTGATCGAAGAGGGCATCGATGTCGCGATCCGCGTCGGCGATCTCGCGGACTCCCGGCTGATCTCACGTCAGCTCGCGCCGCACCGTATCTGCGCTTTCGCGTCCCCCGACTACCTGGCCCGGCGCGGCACGCCGATCCATCCCGACGAACTGGTCAACCATGACTGTGTGAACTTTCGCTTCCAGAGTTCGGGCCAGACATTTCGCTGGCCTTTCCTCATCGGCGACCGCCTGGTCGAGATCATGCCCGACGCGGCGATCATCACCGATGTGAGCGAGGCTGTGGCCACTGTCATTGCGTCGGGCGGTGGCATCGGTGTTACCCCCACTTTCGTCGCGGCTCCTTATGTCAGACGCAACGAACTCGTCCCCGTCCTGCGAGATTTCGTCGTCCCGAGAACCAACATCACCGCGTTATGGCCGGAAAGCCGTCGAGGCAATCCAAACGTGAAGGCCTTCGTCGCGTTCCTCGCGGAGGTTTTCCCGCCGGATCCGCCGTGGGACGATGTATTGGCCAAGGCCCATAGACGCGCACGGCCGTCGACATGAGGCGTCTCGCAGTTCATGAACCCGTTGCAGCAGCATCGAGATCGTGTGTCAGATAGGCAAAAGCACGATTTCTGAATACAGCCGGTCGAGGTCGCTGGCCGCGAGCAACGGGGAACGGTAACAGGTGGACATCGGGAGCCTCATGCCCCGAGGTTGCACATCAAAGAGCCTTGCCTCCGCGACAAGCGCCATCGTGCGCTGTCGGCGCAGGATCGCCAGCTTGACACGCTCAAGATGCCGCGACAGCAGCGCCGGCGCACTGCAATGCAGGATGTCCGAATAGGGGAGCCGCAAGGGCATAACCTTCCCTACTCCCAACAGCCGCCCGGCATTGAAGCGCTGTGTCCGGCGCTTCACCACCATATAGGCATGATCGCATCCATCGCTCACGGTCAGCTGCAAGCAATCATACGGTGCGTGGTCGTCGAAGATTTGACGTTGCTGGCTGCTTAATTTCGTGCGGACAACCGTAGGATCAAAGCTGATGAGCGGCCGGTTCGATCTGAAGAGCGTCTCGGCCTCTAGCAGGGGTGGCATCCAGACCAGGTGCGTTTCCAGTGGCGCGAAACGCTGTGCCAGGAAGGCAGACCGGGAAACCGGCGCCGGCGTGAAAGCAGTAAAGGTTAGACTCTCATCTCGTAGCAGCTCCGCGAGCAAAGCCATCCCCCAGCCGCGATAGCTCGGGTGAACGGCCCAGGAGGAAACGTTGCAGACGTGGTCGACCTTCTCATTCACTTGGCGCCGGACGACGATGGCGCCAAGGAAGCCCACGACCGCCTCGCCGTCGAGGAGCACGAAGCCGGCCCCGTGATCGGACCAACCATGCTCAAATATCCGGCGCCAGGAGGCGGCCTGGATGCCCGACTCCCGGAAGGTTTGCTCGAGGAAGCGACACACCGGCTCGCGGTCCCCCGGGTTCACGGCGCGCAAATGCGGTCTCGGCCGATCGACCTGTTTCGTTGCCAATCTCACACTGCCGGACAGTGTTGTCGCCACGCCTTCGATCGACGGCGCCGCCAGAAAGGCCGAGAGGGGTAGGCAGTGTCCCACACAACTTTCGATTTCGAGCAGCAAGTTCACTACCGCAAGCGAATCCGCGCCGACATCGAGAAGATTATCGGACAAGGCGATGGGCGAGACACCCAGAGTGCGCTCACAAATGGCCTGCAACTCCTGCAGCAACTTGGCACCATCAGCAAAAGCCTTGGGCCTCCGCGACGGAGCCCGCGACACCGTCACGGCCGAAGGCGCCCGAACAATCGGATGCGCGGCGATTGCATCAAGACATTCCGGGTTCTGGATGGCATCACGGTTGCGTACCGTGCGGGCATTCACGGCATCCCGCGCTGCAGCTTCGGACCGCTTGCCGCTAAAGGTGACTGGAAGGGCATCGACCTGTGCGATGCGCGCCGGCACGAAGGCAGGAGAGCCGCAGCGCGCAAGCTCCGAGCGAACGTGCTTCGCCAGCGTGTTGTCCAGCAAAAGGCCTTTGCGGAGCACGACCAGCAGAACCATACGCGTGCCGCCAGGCTCGTCCTCGGCTTGCTGCTCCACCGCCATCGCCTCGAGAATCTCCTCGACCGCGTCGAGGATGCGGTAGATCTCCGCAGTGCCGATCCGAATGCCGCGCACATTGAGGACGTTGTCGGAACGGCCGTGAAGTTTCCAGCCGCCCCGGGGGGTGGCCTCGATCAGATCGCCATGCGTCCAGACGCCGGGGTTCTGGGCGAAGTAGGTGGCATGGAAGCGCCTGCCGTCGGTGTCACCGTGAAAGCGGAGGGGACGCGAGGGAAACGGATTGGCGCAGACCAACTCGCCGACCGGTGCATGCGGTTCGTCAGGCGGCGCTAGCGAGCGCACGTCGAGCCCGAGACTGCGGCACTGTACCTCGCCGCGATGGACGGGCAGATTCGGATTGCCCAGCACAAAGCAGCCGATGATGTCGGTGCCACCCGAGATCGACTGTAGCGGCATGGCGGCCTTCACCTCATCGCCGACCCAGTCGTATTGGCGGGGATACAGGATGGACCCGGTGGAGAGAACGGCACGTAAGGCGGAGAGATCGAGCGTCCGGCGAGGCGAGAAGCCTGCCTGCTCGCAAAACTGCAAATAGGAAGGATTGGTGCCGAAGACGGTCACGCCCACCTCGGCAACGATGCGCCAGAGGGTATCTGGCCCTTCGAGCGGCCCATCGTAGAGCACGAGTTCCACGCCCGACGCGAGCGCCGAGAGCTGCCAGTTCCACATCATCCAACCGCAGGTGGTCTGAAAGAACAGCTTGTCGCCGGGCGCGAGATCACAGTGCAGCCGATGCTCCTTCAGATGCTCCAGCAGGGTACCGCCGGCGCCGTGCTCGATGCATTTCGGCGGGCCTGTCGTCCCGGAGGAGAACATCGTGAACAGGGGCTGATTGAACGAATATCGTGGCCAACCGGCTCGGTCCTTGTCGTCAACGGCATCGCGCAGCAGATCAGCAAGTCTGTGCAGAGACACCGTGTCCTCGCCGGCGGCAAGCGGGCCGTCGTCCAGCGCGATGATCGCGGCAAGACCTGGCAGCCCTGCCGCCGCCGTGATCACGCGCTCTGCGACAGGGACGCCACGATCCCATGGCTCCGCCCTGAGGCAGCCAAAGAGCACCACGGGATTGAGAGGAGCGAAGCGGGCGAGGATGGCGGGCACGCCCATGTCCGGCGCGCAACTGGCGAAGGTTGCACCTATGGCAGCGGTAGCCAGTGCAGCAATGACCGCCTCGGCATTGTTGCGCGCGATCGCCACGACATGTTCACCGGGCCGCACATTCCGTCGCTCTAACCACGTTGCCAGTCGGGCGACCGCGAGGCGCAGAGCGCCGCGCGTGTAAGTATCCTGTGCGCGGCCCGCGTGGCAGGCCGTCAGGACCTGCTCTTCTGGGCGGCCGGCGAGCAGACACTCGGCGTAGTTCAGACGGAGGCCTGGGAAAAAGCGTGCGGTCTCGCAGGTATCGCCGACGCAGACGGGATCGGCGTCCCCCTCTCTGGGCGGGTCGCACCACTCGATAAAGAGGCGCCAGAAGCTACGGAACTCCTGCACCGAGAAGCGGTCCATCGCAGCATGGTCCGACAGCTTTTGTCCGATGCGGGTCTCACACCAATGCGTGAAGGCGGTCAATTGCGAATGCGCGAGAGACCGATGATCGGGACCGGGCACCGCCTCCGCGAGAGACATCACGAAAGCCCTCTGACTTGCATGGTGGCCGTGCCCAAAGACTTAGGGAGGGCGCCCATTCATCATGGAGCCCGATCCGCTGCTCTTCGCATTTTGGCGGGATAATTTGGCAATGGAAGGATACTCCAGAGGTACCTCGTTTGGCAGGAATCGCAATGTCGCGGCGCGTTGACGCGCCGTCGTTTGCAGCGCGCCGGCAGCTGACGCTCGTCTCGAACCAGCCGGGCGACGCCAACGCAAGCGGCGCGGCCGCGCCGGCCGCGAGCGCGCGACGCGACGCGACGCGGCCGCACTTGAGCCTCTCGGGAAAAATAGGAAACATTCTGAGCACGTAGAGTTACTCGTGATCAGGTTCGAGTCGCCGGAGCAAGAGAATGGTGGACGAGGTTACGGTGAGAAGGGCCGCAGACACAGCATGGTCGGTCTTCCGGGCGACGCGTCCGGGCGTTGATGAGTCCGACTGCCGTCGCTGCTTGCTCGAGCGTCACCTGCAAAGGAGAGGGGAAGAGCGAGAAAGCGATTCCGAAGAACTCGCAAGCTTCGGACTGGCCTATCTGCACCGGCTTCCCGCGGACGAATGTTGACCCGCATGAAGATGTTCGTGGCCCGCGTGGCTCGCGGAAGCACAAGGCCGGGTTGGACCCTGCTGGCGATCTCATCTCTCATTTCGGCGACCGTTGTGCTGGCCTTGCGATGCGCGTTGGGGGCCTAGGCCGATGCGCATCGCCCAGATCGCCCCCTTGGCCGAAAGCGTTCCTCCGAGGCTTTATGGCGGCACGGAGCGGGTGATCGCATGGCTGGTGGACGAACTGGTGAAGCTCGGACACGACGTCACGCTGTTTGCGAGCGGCGACTCCCGGACAAGTGGCAAACTTCATCCCGTATGGCCGCACGCGCTGCGCCTCGGGCGAAGGGGCGCCGATCCGAACGCCGCCTACGCTCTGCTGATCGAAGCCATCGCGCAGTGCGCGGGCCACTTTGACGTGATCCACTCCCACATCGACTGGCTGCCTCTTCCGCTCCTGCGCCGTACTGGCGTGCCGTTTCTCACGACCATGCACGGCCGGCTCGACCTGCCGGGACTACCCGAGGTCGTCCGAGAATATGCGGAAGCGGGCTTCGTTTCGATTTCCGACCATCAGCGGCGACCGCTTCCGGATGCGAACTGGATCGGCACGATCCTCCACGGGCTGCCGACGGGCTCGCTTCAGCCGTCCTACGAACGGGGATCATATCTGGCGTTTCTCGGCCGCCTGACGGCGGACAAAGGCCCAGAGGACGCGATCCGCATCGCGCGTACTGCCGGAAAACCCCTACGCATCGCCGCCAAGATACCCCGTGCCGAGACTGTGTACTTCAAGAAGCGGCTTGAACCTCACATCGACGGCGAGAGCGTCCAGCTCGTAGGCGAGGTCGACGACACCAGGAAGCAGCCCTTCCTCGCCGGCGCTGACGCCTTGTTGTTTCCGATCAGCTGGCCGGAGCCATTCGGTCTTGTCATGATAGAGGCGATGGCGTGCGGGACGCCGGTGATTGCCTATCGCTCCGGCTCCGTGCCGGAGATCGTCGAGCACGGCTTGACGGGCTTCATCGTCGAGGACGAGGCGCAGGCCATCAAGGCGGTGAACGAGCTGGGGCGGCTGGACAGACGAAAAGTGCGCGCCCGTTTCGAAGAGCGGTTTTCGGCGAAGCGAATGGCCAAAGAGTACGAAGGCCAATATCGGAAGCTGATCGCTCCCGGAGAGGGCGCCGAACGCGAGCGCGCTCTGCAACTACCACGAACGTGAAGGGGCCGGCTCTGGACAGTTTCCGCAACTACCGGTGTTGCTTTCGGACGCCTGCGCCGCCGCGGGATGCGAACAACGCCCATGCGCGTGTGCGCCCTAGGCCTCCGTCACCAACGCTGCCCTTCTTCCCGGCGCAGGTCCCACATAACGTGCCCGCGGCCGGATCAGCTTGCCGAACTCCAATTGCTCGCTGGCATGCGCGATCCAGCCGACGCTGCGGGCCATTGCGAACAGGGCGAGCTCGCTGCCCGCAGGCAGGCGCAGCGCGTGCACGAGCACCGCGAGCGCATAGTCGATATTGACCAGTTCGCCGGTTGCCTCCGCGATCCGGTCCGGCACCTCCTTGGTGAATTTGCGCGGCGCGCCGGCGCGGGCCAGAGCATTGAGGAGTGACTGCGCGCGCCGATCGCCGCGCTTGTAGACGCCGTGGCCGAAGCCGGCAAAACGCTCGCCGAGCGCGACGCGTTCGCGCACCAGCGGCTCGACGTCACGATCCACCAGCGTCTTCACGAGCTGCGAGGCCAGCACGCCGGCGCCGCCATGCTTGGGACCCTTGAGCGCTGCGAGGCCGGCGATGACGGAATCATAGAGATTGAGACCGGTCGACGCCGCGCAGCGCGCGGTGAAGGTCGAGGCGTTCAATTCATGCTCGGCGAGCAGCACGAGCGCGCGGCGGATGAGGTCGGCCGCGTGCTTGTTGTCGGGCGCCCAGGCGCCGGCGATCTGCTGGTGCAACGCCGCGGATGACGGCTCCGTATTGAGCATGGTTGCGACCAGGAGCCGGACAATGCGCGCACCGACCATCGCACGTCCATCATGTGCGCGGGTAAAGGCGCGGGGATCGGCGCTCGATGCGAGCGCCAGGACAGCGATGGCGCGATCGATCGGCGCGGCACGGCGCGCGGCCTGCGCGATCGCGCGCATCTCGTCGGAGATCGCGGGACAATTGTCCGGCGCGAAGGGATCGACGCCGGAGACGTCCCACAAGAGCGTCGCCGTGTGCTCCAGCGTGTCGTTCTCGGCGAGATCGACGCAATTGACGCCGCGGTAGATCGCGCCCTCCTCCGTGATGGTCGATATCTCCGTGTCCATCACCGGCAGGTCGGCATCGAAGCTGCGCAGGCCGCGCGGCTCGGGCGACGGCACCCGGCGCTCCTTCAGCGCACGGACGTCCTCGGCGCGGTAGCGGTTTTTGCGGGAGTCCAGCGTCGGCTCGGAGCGGATCAGGCCGCGGCTGACATAGGCGTAGAGCGTCGCCGGGGAGATCGCGAGTTCGGCGGCGGCTTCCCGGGCGGAGAGGTAGAGTTCCTCGGAATTATTCATATTGATTAATGTAATCAAGATTGATCAATCTGTCGAGAGGTCTGATTTTCCCGGGTGCAGTGCAAAGGAGATTGGGCCATGACCATCCACTTCACCAAAAGCCAGATCGGGCTGGACGGCGTTCCCGCGGCCGAAACCGTGCTGAGCCATGTCGATGGCGAGCGCGGCGAACTGATCATCGCCGGCGAGCATGTCGGGCGCCTCGCCGCTATCTCGAGCTTTGAGGGCATCACTGCCCGGCTCTGGAACGGCGCGAGCCAGACCAGCTTAAGCGAAGCCAATGTGCGGGCTGCGCTCGGCGCCGCGCGCGAGCGTGCCTTCGCCAGGCTGGACGAGTTGCTGCCGGCGACGCGCGGCATGGGCATCGTCGACGGATTTCGCGCGGCGGTCGCAGGCCTACGCGCCGAGCACGGCCTCGCGCATGAGGCGGCCATCGTCGGCGCGTTTCCGGTGATCACGGGCGCGCTGGTCCGGCGTGCCAAAGGTCTCGATCCGGTCGTACCAGATCCGAATTTGAGCCATGCCGCCGATACGCTGCGCATGCTGCATGGGCGCGCGCCCGCCTCGCGCGAGATCACGGCGCTCGATGCCTATCTCGTCACCGCCAGCGACCACGGCATGAACGCCTCGACCTTCACCGCGCGCGTGGTGGCCTCGACGCAGGCCGATCTGTTTGCCGCCGTCACCGCCGGCTATTGCGCGCTGACCGGTCCGCTGCATGGCGGCGCGCCGGAGCCGGTGCTGGAAATGCTCGATGCTATCGGCTCGCGCGAGCGCATCCAGCCGTGGGTGGATGCGGCGCTGGCCCGCGGCGAGCGGATGATGGGTTTTGGCCACCGCGTCTATCGCGTGCGCGATCCGCGCGCCGACGTGCTCAAGACCGCGATCGAGGCGCTGGCGTCCAACGGCGCCGATTTGCCGTTTGCCGGCGAGGTCGAGTCCTATATCCGCAGCGCGCTGCGCAAGAAGAACCCGGAGCGGCCGCTGGAGACCAATGTCGAGTTCTTCACCGCGATCCTGCTCGACGCGCTGGCGATCCCGCGGCAGGCGTTCACGCCGATCTTCGCGGTGGCACGCAGCGCGGGGTGGACCGCGCATGCGCGCGAGCAGCAGCGGACGGGACGGTTGATAAGGCCGAGTTCGTCCTATGTCGGGGCGATGCCGGAGGCATAGCGAATGCGGGGCTTCGGGACGGCGGGTCTGCCGCCGTCCCGAATGGCTCCCTCACCCATACACGAACGCCCCGTCATCCAGATCCGTCTTCGGGATCTCGTCCTTCTCGGTCCAGTAATCCTGGCTGTGCTGCCATTCCGGCTTGTCGCCGCGCTTGGGCAACAGGTTCATGTCGCGCATGATGTAGCCGGGGTTGAAGTTTTCCGGATCGATCCAGGGCAGGATCGGCATGTTGTGGTCTTCGGGACGCAGCTTGACCTCGACCTTTTTCGTACCCTTCGCCTTCATGTGGCCGAGCAGCCGGCAGACGAAGTCGGCGACGAGGTCGACGCGCAGCGTCCAGCTGGCGCGGAAATAGCCGAACACCCACACCATGTTCGGCACGCCCGTGAACATCATGCCGCGATAGGTGACGGTGTCGCCGAAAGCGAGCGGCTTGCCGTCGACCTCGAAGGCGATGTCACCGAGCGCCGCGAGATGGAAGCCGGTCGCGGTGACGATGACGTCGGCCTCTAACAGCTTGCCCGATTTAAGCTGGATCCCGTTCTCGACGAAGCATTCGATCTCGTCGGTGACGACGGAGGCCTTGCCGCTGGCGATGCCCTTGAACAGATCGGCATCCGGCACGAACGCGATGCGCTGCCGCCACGGCCGGTAACTAGGCGTGAAATGCGTCTCGACATCGTAGTCCGGACCGAGCACTGCGATGATCTGGCCGATCAGCTCCTTCTTCACCTGCTCCGGCTTGGACAGGCAGAGTTTTGTGAACGCATCCTGCTCGAACAAAATCTTGCGCCGGACAATTTCATGGATCCACTCCTCGTCGACCTGAAGCCTTCGCAGCTCCTCCGCGATCTCGATGGCGTTGCGGCCAAGGCGAAAATAGGTCGGCGAGCGCTGCAGCATGGTAACATGCGCGCACTTGTCCGCGATGTTCGGCACCAGCGTCGCCGCGGTTGCGCCCGAACCGATCACGACGACCTTCTTGTTCGTGAGATCGATGTCGTCAGGCCATGTCTGCGGATGGACGATGCGGCCCTTGAAGCGCTCAGTGCCCTTCCATTCCGGCGTGTAGCCTTCCGAATGGCGGTAATAACCCTGGCACATCCAGAGGAAGTTCGCGGTGAAGGTTTTTGCCTCGCCGGTGTCGGTCGTCACCGCCTCGATGGTCCAGAGATTTTGCTCGCTCGACCAGCTCGCGGAATTGATCTTGTGCTTGTAGCGAATGTGCTTCGCGATGTCGTTGTCGTCGATCACCTCGTTCATGTAGGTAAGGATTTCCTCGGCGGTCGCGATCGGCGGCCCGACCCAGGGCTTGAAGCTATAGCCGAAGGTGTGGAGGTCGCTGTCCGAACGAATGCCGGGATAGCGATGCGTGGTCCAGGTGCCGCCGAACGTCGCCTGCGTTTCCAGGACGACGAAGCTCGCGCCCGGAAGCTGCTTTGTCATGTGATAGGCGCTGCCGATGCCGGAGATGCCGGCGCCGACGATCAGCACGTCGAAATGTTCAGAGGCCTGCTTGGTGGCGGCGTGACTGCGAACAGCGACATTCATTGTTGCTTCTATGCCTTGTCTTTTTCAGGCCGCCATTGATTGGCGACGCGTTTCCTCCGCGACGGGCATTGTCGCCCATCGCGCTTCCGCTGCAAAATGGCATAGATCAAGTCGCGATCAAACTACAACGCCGCGCCCCAGCCCCGCGCGGTCTGCAAGATCCAGTCGCGATAGAGCGTGAGTGGCGTGACGCCGGTCAATCCGCCGCAACCGGCCGCGCCGTTCGGCCCCGTCGACCAGCTGATGACGCCGACGAGCACGGCGCCATCAGGCTTGTCCTCGAACACGGGACCGCCGGAATCGCCGGTGCAGGCGCCAATTCCGTCGCGAACACCGTTGGTTACGGGATCAACCAGCCGGATCTGAAGCGTTCCGGGCTGGCCGGTGGCGACGAGGCCGGCAACGCGAATGGTGCCGCCGCTCTTGCCATCACCGCGCACGGTGACGCCGATCCCGGCGATGACGAAGCGGCCGCCGACCTGGATTGGAATGCTTGGTGCGCCGACCGGCACGGTCGATTTTCCCTTGAGTGGAATTTCCAGTTGCAGCAATGCCACGTCCGCGGTGGCGCGGTGTCCCTGCATCGCCTGCATGTTGAAGTTCGGATGGATCGCGACGGTGCGGACGTTCAGCAATTGCGGCGCGCCGTCGGCACCGCGATCGACGATCTTGTAGTCGGCGCCCGGCTGCACGCAGTGCGCGACCGTCAACACCAGCTTCGGTGCGATCAGGGTGCCGGTGCAGAAGTTGCCGCGCGAGCCGACGATGGTGACGACCGCGCGCGCAACGCCATCCGTCTGCGGCGTGCCGCCACCGACAATGGCGTGAGCGGGCGTCGCGAGCAGCAGCGCGGCTGCGATAAGAGTTGCAAGCTTCTTCATGGGAACACGCTTCAACATCGGTGGCGGCGGTGAATTGCTTCGGACTGGCCCTTGCCGATAGCGCATGCTAGCCGTCTTGGAAAGGAATTGACGAGGGCAGGATGGTGGCGATCGAGGCTGTGATCTTTGATTTTGGCGGCGTGCTGACGACCTCGCCGTTCGAGGCGTTTGCGCGGTTCGAGACCGAGCGCGGCCTGCCTGTCGACATCATCCGGCGGACCAACGCCGCCAATCATCTGGAAAATGCCTGGGCCAAGTTCGAGCGCGCCGAGGTCGATATCGAGACGTTTGATCATTTGTTCGCCGAAGAATCGCGTGCACTCGGCGCCGAGGTGCGCGGCCGCGACGTGTTGCCGCTGCTTCAAGGCGATCTGCGCCCCGAGATGGTTGAGGCCTTGAAGCGCATCAAGGCAAAGTTCAAGACCGGCTGCATCACCAACAATCTGCCGGCCAATGCGATCGGCAGCATGACCGGGCGGTCACTCTATGTCGCGGAGGTGATGGTGCTGTTCGACCACGTCATCGAATCCGCCAAGATCGGCCTGCGCAAGCCCGACCCGCGCATCTATCAGCTGATGGTGGAGACGTTGAAGGTAGATCCGAGGAAGTGCGTTTATCTGGACGATCTCGGCGTGAACTTGAAGCCCGCGCGCGAGATGGGCATGACCACGATCAAGGTCGCCAGTGGGGCACAGGCGATCGCGGAGCTCGAGAAGGCGACGGGGATGAAGCTCGGATAGTCTATCCTTCGTCATTGCGAGCGAAGCGAAGCAATCCAGAATCCCTCCGCGGCGATAGCCTGGATTGCTTCGTCGCAAGGGCTCCTCGCAATGACGGCGTGGAACGATCGCGCCTGGCAGACTACCTACTCCGCCGCAGCCCCAATGCGATCCGGAAATGCAGCCGCGAGTGCGGCACGGTCCGGCTTCAGCACGCCGCGCTCGGTGATGAGGCCCGTCACCAGCCGCGCCGGGGTCACGTCGAACGCGTAGTTCGCGACCGGCGAGCCCTCCGGCACGATCCGCACCGTCTCCAGCCGTCCATCCGCGGTGCGGCCGGTCATGTCGGTGACTTCCGTGCCGCTGCGCTGCTCGATCGGGATGTCGCGGATGCCGTCATTGACGGTGAAGTCGATCGTCGGCGACGGCAGTGCGACGTAGAACGGCACGTTGTTGTCGTGGGCGGCGAGCGCCTTCAGATAGGTCCCGATCTTGTTGCAGACGTCGCCATTGGCTGCAACGCGATCGGTGCCGACGATGGCGAGATCGACCATGCCGTGCTGCATCAGGTGCCCGCCGGTGTTGTCGGGGATCACGGTGTGCGGCACGCCGTGATGGCCGAGCTCCCACGCCGTGAGCGAGGCGCCCTGGTTGCGCGGACGGGTCTCGTCGACCCAGACATGGATCTTGATGCCGCGCTCATGCGCCAGATAGATCGGCGCCGTCGCCGTGCCCCAGTCGACGGTGGCGAGCCAGCCGGCGTTGCAATGGGTCAGCACATTGACCGTCTCGCCCGGCTTTTTCGATGCGATCGCCTCGATCAGCTTCAGGCCGTTACTGGCAATGCCGCGGTTGATCTCGACATCCTGCTCGACGATCTCGTCGGCGCGGGCATAGGCGGCTTCCGCCCGTTCCACCGGATCGATCGGCGCGAGCGTCGCGCGCATCTCGTCGAGCGCCCATTTCAGATTGATCGCGGTCGGCCGCGCCACAACGAGCGTCTCGTAAGCTCGTTTCAGGCCGGCGTCGGAGGCATCCTCGCGCATCGCGAGCGCCATGCCGTAGGCCGCGGTGGCACCGATCAACGGCGCGCCGCGCACCAGCATGTCGCGAATCGCCACGGCCGCGTCTTCGCACGACGTCAGCCTTGCCACGACGAATTCATGCGGCAGCCTGCGCTGATCGATCGCGCCGACCGACCAGCCGTCACGTTCGCGCCAGATGCTGCGGAAATGCTTGCCGTCGACCTTCATGGCATTCTGCCTTTCGTATCACGCCCGCAGGATGCGCCCGGCCACCGCATCGAGCTTCTTCAGAAGCTCGGGATCACGCGCCTCGGGCGCCGTGATCAGCGCGGTGTCGAGTGCGCGGTCCGAGCCGATCGGGCACGGCTCGTGCTCGCGCGGGAAATCCTTTGCCAGCCGCGCCACCAGGGCCTTGGCCTTGTCGGCGTTCGAGGTCAGCACGCGGATGATGTCCTGGACCGTGACGGCATCGTGATCGGGATGCCAGCAATCGAAATCCGTCACCATGGCGACGGTGGCGTAGCAAATCTCTGCTTCGCGCGCGAGTTTTGCTTCGGGCATGTTGGTCATGCCGATCACGGAATAGCCCAGCGTCTTGTAGGTCATGCTCTCCGCATAGGTGGAGAATTGCGGCCCCTCCATGCAGACATAGGTGCCGCCGCGCGCAAACGCGATGCCCTCGGCTTCGGCAGCCGCGGCAAGATGGATGCGCAGCCGCGGCGAGACCGGATGCGCCATCGACACATGCGCGACGCAGCCCCGGCCGAAGAACGAGCTCTCACGCTTGTGGGTGCGGTCGACGAACTGGTCGACGAGAACGAAGGTCCCCGGCGGCATCTCTTCCTTGAAAGAACCACAGGCCGACAGCGAGATCAGGTCGGTGACGCCGGCCCGCTTCAGCACGTCGATGTTGGCGCGATAATTGATGTCGGAGGGCGACAGCCGATGCCCCTTGTCGTGCCGCGGCAGGAACACGATCGGAAGACCCGCGATGGAGCCGCGCCGCAGCGGCGCCGATGGCTCGCCCCAGGGGCTGGCGATCACCTCTTCGTGCGCGCCTTCGAGACCCGGCAAATCGTAGATGCCGGAGCCACCGATGATGCCCAATACCGCCTGCGTCATGCCTGCTCCACCCTGTCAGCTACGTGCGACATGGTTAAGCTATGCCAGTTTTGCGGCGGTTTTGGAACGGGGTGGTGAGATCCTGCCGGGAGGTAGGCGCGCCGGACTCAAGCCGCGGTCGCCGGCTGCAACTGGGTCGCGACCATGCGCTCCAGCGTCTCGACGGACTGGAAATTCTCCGGCGTGATCTCGACTTGCGGAATGGTGAAGTCGAACTCGGCTTCGACGCCGAGCATCAGGTTGACCATGTCCATCGAGGTCAGGCCGGCATCGACGAGTTTCGTCGATGGCGTGACGTCAGCCGTGAGCGAGTTCTGCGCGAGGATGCCCTTCACCAGCTTGATGATGCGATTGCGCACGTCGGTGTCGAAGGCCTGCATGGTTAAATTCCATCTGGATATAAAGTTCGGACCGGTCTGCCGGCTACGATGGGCAGGGACGGCCGATCCCGCAATGGGCGACACCATTACTTCGCGTTTCTTAGTAAACGATGACTCAGATTGTCTGGAATCCTGGCTTCTTCCAGATCCCTAACGCGATCGCGGAAATCCGGGGGATGCAAACAACCGGGCCTTAACTGTTCGTTCGGAATTGGACTTCGTTTACCCTCTATTTCATCGACGAATTTGAATTAAATCCGTAGCCTCCGACCACAAGCTAGGATTGTCGGATGATCGTGGATGGCATCGCGAATGATGCTCTCGATCTCGAACGGCAAAACGGAGGCGGACGAGCATGAACGTGCATGAAGCGGTCCTCACTGTCGACGAGACGCAAACGAGCTTCCTCGAGCAAGGTCCCTCGCTGATTGAGCGCACCGCCCGAACCGCCACTGCGGCGGCAGCCGACGCAGACGGGGTCGATCGCGACGCCCGCTTCCCTCACAGGGCTTTCGACGTCGCGCGTGAGCAGAAATTGCTCGGCGTCATGATCCCCGTCGAGTTCGGCGGCTTCGGTGCCTCGATCCACGACGTCACCGACATCTGCTACACGCTCGGGCGCGCCTGCGCCTCGACCGCGATGATCTACGCGATGCACACGACCAAGGTCGCCTGCGTGATCAGGCACGGCCACGGCATTCCCTGGATGGAGACCATGATGCGCCGGGTCGCCCGCGACCAATGGCTGCTCGCCTCCTCCACCACCGAAGGCCAGAACGGCGGCAACATCCGCGCCAGCGCCGCGGCCGTCGACCACGCCGGCGACACCGTCTCGCTGATGCGCGACGCCACCGTGATCTCCTACGGCGCCGAGGCCGACGGTCTCGTCACCATCGCCCGCCGCGCCACCGAGGCCGCCGCCTCCGACCAGGTGCTGCTGGCGCTCGCCAAGGACGATTATTCGCTGAAGCGGACGCTGGGCTGGGAAACGCTCGGCATGCGCGGCACCTGCTCGACCGGTTTCGAGCTGAAGGTCGACTGCCCGGCCGACCGGGTCTTCCCCGAATCCTATGACAAGATCCATGCCCAGACCATGACGCCGTTCGCGCATCTGTGCTGGTCGTCGGCCTGGGCCGGCATCGCCGCCGCCGCCGTCACGCGTGCGCAGGCTTTCGTCCGCAAGGCGGCGCGTACCTCTGGTGGCCAGATGCCGCCGGCGGCCGCGCATTTCACCGCCGCAAAAATGTCGCTCGCAAAACTCCGCGCGCTGATATCAGCCAATATCGACGCCTTCGCTGGCGCCGAGCACGACGAGCGCGCACTGAGCGCGCTCGATTTCCAGTCCTCGATCACCCTTCTCAAGGTGCAGGCTTCGGAACTCGCGGTCGAGACCGTGATGCACGCGATGCGCACTGCAGGCCTTTCGGGCTACCGCAACGACGGCGAATTCACCATGGGCCGCCATCTGCGCGACGTGCTGTCGTCACCGATCATGATCAACAACGACCGTATTCTGGCCAACGCCGCAACCTCGACGCTGATGAGCGGCGTGCCAGCAAGCCTTCGTGACTAAAAGCCTTCGTGACTGACGTGCCTTCGAGGCCAACAAGAATAATTTCAGATAGCAGGACATCGAACATGAACATTGCTGTTCTTCCCGTTTCGCCCGAGACCGCGCCTGAGATCGCCGATCCGCTCGATCATCTCGCCGACAAGCTGTTTCACCGCATGGGCGCCGACGGCGTCTATGCCCGCACCGCGCTGTATGAAGGCGTCGTCGAGAAGCTTGCCGCGCTGATCACTGGCAATCGCGAAGCCGGCACCGAGGTGATGCGCTTCCCGCCGGTGATGAGCCGCACCCAGCTGGAAAAGTCCGGCTATTTGAAGAGCTTCCCGAACCTGCTCGGCTGCGTCTGCGGCCTGCACGGCACCGAACGCGAGATCAACGCCGCGGTGAGCCGCTTCGATGCCGGCGGTGACTGGACCACCTCGCTCTCCCCCGCCGACCTCGTGCTGTCGCCCGCCGCCTGTTACCCCGTCTATCCGATCGCGGCGAGCCGCGGCCAGCTGCCGAAGGGCGGCCTGCGCTTCGACGTCGCCGCCGACTGCTTCCGCCGCGAGCCGTCAAAGCATCTCGACCGCCTGCAGTCGTTCCGCATGCGCGAATATGTCTGCATCGGCACCGCCGACGACGTCTCCGATTTCCGCGATCGCTGGATGGTGCGCGCGCAGGCGATCGCGACCGATCTCGGACTGACCTACCGCGTCGATTATGCCAGCGATCCGTTCTTCGGCCGTGTCGGTCAGATGAAGGCGGTGAGCCAGAAGCAGCAGCAGCTCAAGTTCGAACTGCTGATCCCGCTGCGTTCGGAAGAGCAGCCGACGGCGTGCATGAGCTTCAACTATCACCGCGAGCATTTCGGCATCACCTGGGGCATCCAGGACGCCAATGGCGAGCCCGCCCACACCGGCTGCGTCGCCTTCGGCATGGACCGGCTTGCGGTCGCCATGTTCCACACCCACGGCACTGATGTTTCCGCCTGGCCCGCCAAGGTGCGGGAGATCATGGGCCTGCAGCCGCCAATCGCGGCCAATGCTCATGGCGAAGGCTGGCGCTAGAGCATGATCCGGAAAAGTGCGAAGCGGTTTTTCGGAAAGATCATGCTGAAACGATAGACTGTAAGAGGCCGACCATTTCCACGTGCAAGACGAGCGTGATCCACACCAAGGTCCGATGCCGCGAGATCACCGAAGCCGACGTCGATGCGGTCGCGGACCTGTTGACGCGTGGCTTCGTGGGCCGCTCGCGCAACTATTGGATCCAGGGCCTGCGCCGGCAGGCTTTCCGGCCCGTGCCGGAGGGCTATCCGCGCTTCGGCTACATGCTCGACAATGACGGCACGCCGGTCGGCGTGCTGCTGCTGATCTACACGGCGCGGAAGGACGGCGAAGAGACCTCCATCCAGTGCAATCTGTCGAGCTGGTACGTCGATCCGGCCTACCGCAACTACGCGCCGCTGCTGACTAAGATCGCGCAGCGGCACAAGGACGTCACCTATCTCAACATCAGCCCGGCGCCGTGGACCTGGCCGATCATCGAGACGCAGGGCTTTCGCGCCTATTGCCGCGGCATTTTCTTTTCGGTGCCTGCGCTGGCGCGTGCCCCGCGCTGGAGCAAGATCGAGGTCATCTCGCAACACGCCAAGACGATCGAGGGGCTCACCGAAGCCGAGACCGAACTCTTGACGCGGCATGCGCGCTACAATTGCCTCAGCCTGGTCTGCCGCACGCCGAAGGGAACGTTTCCGTTCGTCCTGCAGCCGGTGCGCATCCGCCGCGGTTTCATTGCACCGCCCGCAATGAAGCTGATCTACTGCCGCAGCGCCGCCGAATACGCCGCCTGCGCCGGCCGCATCGGCCGTCTGCTGCTGCGGCTCGGCAAGATCTCGGTGGCGGTCGACGCCAACGGCCCGATTCCCGGCCTCGTCGGCATCTATACCGAGCGGCGCGGCCGCAAATATTTCAAGGGTCCACACCGGCCGCGGCTCGCCGACCTCACCGACACCGAGCTCGTGCTGTACGGCCCGTAGGGACTGTCGACCCTGCGAACGCATGCGTTCGCAGGGTCGACATCAAATTTGTGGCGCTTACTCAACCAACCCTGGCTTGCAGACGCCTCGGCATTCTCGTGCCGGCACACGTTTCTCTCCATCGCCAGTCACCCTCCGTAAACTACTGCGCTTAAGGGAATTTTCCCGCCTCTTCGTTACCCTCGGCACTCGGACTACGTTGCGTTAAGTCTATTGCCCTCCGAGACCCCCGCCGCCCATGACGTCGACCCGCGACAACGAGCTTGGTGCACGCCGTGAGCAGGGCCCGGAGGCCCTGGTCGGGCTGAGCCAGCTTGCGCTCGACCACATGGAGCAGGGTGTCTGCGTCTACGACGCCGACAACCGGATCGTGCTGGTCAACCAGCGTTACCTCACGCTGTTCAACATGTCGGCCGAAATCGTCCGCGTCGGCACGCGCTATCGTGATGTGCTCGGCCACAGCGTTGTGCTCGGCAACATCTCGGCAGAGGAAGTCGACGCGCTCTACGCTTCACGAATCGCATTGATCGCGGCTGGCAAACCCTTCCGTACCCGCCAGACACTGCCAAGCGGTCTTGTCATAACGCTCGAACTGAAGCCGCTCCCCGACGGCGGCTGGATGACGATTTGCGATGATGTCAGCCGGCTCGCCCGACTCGAGGCTGAGCTGCAGCTTCAGACCGAGCGCAGCCAGCACGCGCTCGCCAACATGTCGCACGGCCTCATCATGTATGATGCCGACGGCCGCATCGTCGTCTGCAACGAGCGCTTCCTGAACCTCTACGACCTCGACCCCGACATCGTGAAGCCGGGCGTCGCGCACGGCACGTGCATCGACCATTGGCTCTCGCGCGGCAACATGCCGGGCATGTCGGCCGACGAATTCCACGACACGCGCCTGGAGGACGTGCGCGGCAGGAAGGCAAAGACCCTGCTGGTCATGCGCTACGACGGGCGGATGGTGCAGGCGGTCTCCCGCTTCCTGCCCGACGGCGGCTGGGTGACCGTGCACGAGGACGTCACCGAACGGCTGCAATACGAAGAGACGCTGAGGCAGCAGAACTTCATGCTCGACGCGGCGCTGGAGAACATGGCGCACGGTCTCGCCTTCTACGACAGCGACATGCGGCTGCGCGTCTGCAACACCACCTACCGCAAGATCTACCGGCTGTCGCCGGAAGAGACCAGGCCCGGCACGCATCTCGGCGAGCTGATCCGGCGATCGATGGAGAACGGCGCGTTCGCTTCGGAATACACCCCGCAGCAGATCCTGGAAGCCGCCCGCGCGCGGATCGCGAACCGCGATTCCTCCCCGATGCGCCGGAGCATGTCGAACGACACCGTGATCTCGGTGCGCTATTGCGCGCTGCCCGAGGGCGGCTTCGTCGCCACCTACGAGGACATCACCGAGCGCGAGCACGCGGTCGAGGAGCTGAGCGAGCAATATCGCCGCTTCGACGCGGCGCTGAACAACATGAGCCAGGGCCTGTGCATGCTCGATTCGAGCCTGCGCGTGATCGTCTGCAACCGCCGCTATATCGAGATGTACGGGCTCTCGCCCGAGATCGTGAAGCCGGGCGTCTCGATGCGGGAGATCATGGAGCACAGCTGCTCGATCGGCATCCATCCGAACATGACGGGCGCCAAGCTCTATGCCGACTACGTCGAGCGGCTGCGCGAGGGCGAGCACACGCTGCACCGCCATTTGAGCGATGGCCGCATCATCAAGCTCAACCACAAGCGGATGGAGCTCGGCGGTTGGGTCGTCACCTATGAGGACGTCACCGAGCGTCACAAGGCGCAGGCCCGCGTCGCACACATGGCGCGGCACGACTCCCTGACCGACTTGCCCAACCGCACGCTGTTCCGCGAGAAGATGGGCGAAGGGCTGAACCAGGTCGCGATTGCCGGCGGCGCGATGGCCGTGCTGTGCTTCGACCTCGACAATTTCAAGACCGTCAACGACCGCCTCGGCCACGCCGCCGGCGACCGGCTGCTGCGCTGGGTCGCCGCGCGCCTGAAGGAGAATGTCGGCGAGCACGACACCGTCGCGCGCCTCGGCGGCGACGAGTTCGCCGTGCTCCAGCGTGGACCGCAGCCGCAATCGGCCGAACGGCTCGCCCGCCGCCTTGTCGAGATCATCGGTCACCCGCCGCCGCTGGAAAGCCAGTCGATCCATGTCGGCGTCTCCGTCGGCATCGCGATCGCGCCCGATCACGGGTTAGACGCCGACGAGCTGATGAAATGCGCCGACCTTGCGCTGTACCAGGCCAAGGCCAAGGGACGCGGCGCCTATCAACTGTTCGAGCCCGAGATGGAGGAGCAGGCGCGCAGCCGGCACGCGCTCGATCACGATCTACGCGGCGCGCTGGAAGCCAACGAATTCCACTTGGTGTTCCAGCCGCAGGTGCGGCTCGATACCACCGAGCTGACCGGCTTCGAGGCGCTGCTGCGCTGGAAACATCCGACACGCGGCCTGGTTTCGCCTGCCGAGTTCATTCCGATCGCCGAAGAGAACGGATTGATCGTTCCGATCGGCGAGTGGGTGTTGCGCACCGCCTGCTCCTCGGCCGCCTCCTGGCCTGATATGACAATCGCGGTGAACCTGTCGCCGGTACAATTCCGCTCGCGCGGGCTGGTGGCGATGGTCACGAGCGCGCTTGCCGAGGCCGGCCTGCCGCCGCAGCGGCTCGAACTCGAGGTCACCGAGACGGCGCTGCTCGACGACAGCGAGGCGACGATCGAGATCTTGCACCAGCTCCGCGGGCTCGGCGTGCGCGTCAGCCTCGACGATTTCGGCGTCGGCTATTCCTCACTCAGCTATCTGCGTAAATTTCCGTTCGACCGCATCAAGATCGATCGCTCCTTTGTCGGCACACTCGGCGAAAGCCCGGAGAGCGTGGCCATCGTCCGCACCATCGCGAGCCTCGGCTCCGTGCTCGGCGTCGAGACCACGGCGGAGGGCGTCGAGACGATCGAGCAGCTCGACTTCGTGCGCGAATGCGGCTGCACCACGGTGCAGGGATATTATTTCGGCAGGCCCTGCCCGGCGGCCGAGGTCGGCCGCACCATCGAGACGTTGAACGCGGTTCGAAGAGTGGCGTGAGGCGCGGCGCAATCAGTCCTCGCCGGGGGCCTCGAGCCGATCGCGAAGAGCACGGATCACGCGATGAGTGGTCTCGATGTCCTTCACCGACAGGCCATCCGCGAGAGCGTTGACCCACGGGACCTGCAAACGGCCGGCAGCATCGTAAACCTGCCTGCCCTTGCCGGTGAGCACCACCAGCTGCGCCCGGCGGTGATGCGGATTGGTCTCGAACGCGACGAGACCATCCCGCTCGAGGTCGTTGACGATACGCTGAACGTTCTGGCGGTTGGCACCGAGATTGCGCGCCAGCCAGGCCACCGGCTCCGGGCGCTCGGCATCGACGATCGCCCCCAGAATCTGCCAGCGCGCGCTGGTGAGGCCGAGCGATGCCACCAGCCGGTCGCCGGCGGTCAAAAGCAGCCCGTTGGCGCGGAACAAATCGAGGATGAAGCCGGTCAGGGCCTCGCCCGGCGGGGTCCATTTGGTCCTGGTCATTTGTAATTATTACTCCGTATTGACATCTTCATGTCAAATATCTATGTCACATCTCGTCGAATTGACATGATGATACCAACTCGAATGGAGTAATGCCATGGCCCAAATGCGCCCGCTCGACCCGAGCTTCCCGATCGACCGCCAGATTGCACGCGAGGCTGGCCCCGTGGTGCTGGTCAATTTGTTCATGCTCGATGCGGCGGCCGAACAGAGCTTCCTGACGAGCTGGCAGGACGATGCCGCTTTCATGAAGCGGCAACCGGGCTTCATCTCGACCCAGCTTCACCGCGCCGTCGGCGATAGTCCGACCTATCTCAACTATGCTGTCTGGGAAACGAATGCGCATTTCCGGGCGGCGTTCACGCATCCGGAATTCCGCGCAAAGATCGCGGTCTACCCCGCATCCGCCGTTGCAAGCCCGCATCTGTTTCAGAAAGTCGCGGTCGCGGGCATTTGCGTAGCATAGCGGCGCACGCGATGACGGAGGAGAGAGTCGACTCCACCATATGCTAGTGGTGGGCACGCTTCGCTTTGCCCACCCTACGGCATCTCAACTTGCCGCGGGCAGTGCACTATCCGGCGGCGCGCCCCAGGGGCGGTCGGCTGAGGCGAGGCCGATCAGGCGGCCCTGGATGTAGTCGCAACCCCAGTCGCGCAGCATGCTGGCGGCCTCTTCGTCCTGCACCCATTCGGCGACCGTCTTGATGTCGAGGCGGCGGGCGAGGTCGATCAGGGTCTGCACGAAGGCGCGGTCGTCGGCGGAACGGGTGATGTTCTGCACGAAGGCGCCGTCGATCTTCACGATATCCACGCCGAGCTTGCGCAGGTTGCGGAACGAGGTGTAGCCGGCGCCGAAATCGTCGATGGCGATGCGGCTGCCGAAATTCTTCAGCCGCGTGACGAAGCCGCGGACATCATCGATGTCCTGGATCGCAACCGTCTCGGTGATTTCGACGATCAGCCGCTCGGCGACGCCGGGATGGGCCTGCATCAGCGATTCGATGCTCGCCCACCAGTCCGGATCCATGGTCGTATCAGGCGAGATATTGAGGCTGAGACTGACATCGGGCGCCGCCGCGAGCTCGGCAACCACGAGCTCGAGCACGCGGTGGTCGACGAGGCGGATCAGGCCGAGCCGTTCGGCGACCGGCACGATGTCGGGCGCGAGCAGCACCTGCCCGTCGCCCTGGTCCATCCGCACCAGGCATTCATGGAATGCGCGCTCGCGCGAGGCGGCCGCAACCACCGGCTCATAGGCGAGCTTGATGCGGCGCTCGTTCAGCGCGGTGACGATCTCGTCGGTGACGCGGATGTTGACGCGGCGCTGCGCATCGCGCGTGGCATCCGGGCGCCAGGTCGCAAACGAGCCGGCGCGGCGGCGCTTGGCGGCATCCAGCGTCTCATGGGCGCGATTGACCGCCTCGTCGGTGTTGCGGGCATAGCGCGGCAGGCTGACCGCGCCGATCGACGCGGTGACCGAGACCGGGCCTGATTTCGTCGGCACCACCTCGTCGCGGATGCCGGCCAGGAAACGCTCGGCGGCGACGTTCATGTCGTCGATGGTGCAGTTCTTCAGGATCAGGCCGAACTTGTTGCCGGAAAAGCGCCCGAGCACGTCGCCGCCGCGCAGGCGGGCACGGATGCGTTTGCCGATGTCGAGGATCACGGCATCGGCGACGTCGAAGCCGAAGGCGTCGTTGACGCGGGCGAGGTGGTCGATTCCGACCAGCATGAAGGCCGCGGTCGAGCGGAAGCGGGTCGTCTCCTCGATCGCCTCGGCCAGCGCCGCAATCAGATGCGAGCGGTTGAGCTCGCCGGTGAGGGGATCGAGCCGCGCCAGCTTCGTCAGCTCTTCGTCGCGGGCGCGACGCTCATTGTTGATGCGAACGGAACCGATCGCACGCGTCGGGCGGCCGTCGGGACCGGCAAACCAGCGGCCGGTCTCCTCGATCCAGACCACGGGATCGGCAGCGCTCATGCGCACGCCGTACTCGACCCTGTAAGGCGTACCGTCGGCACCGTGCACGGGGGAGGTCTGCGCCAGCGCGGCGGTTCGGAGCGTTTGCACGGGCTCGATCAGCTTGGCGAATTCGGCGCCGGTCGCGAGCCGCTCGGCGGGGATGCCGGGAAAGACGCTAGTGACCTGGTCGCCCCACACGATGGCGTCGTTGGCGATGTCCCAGACAAACACGGCCTGGCCGAGGGCAGCCAGGATGTCGGAGGCTTGCGGCAATGCAGGGGTCAAAATCGCCTCGTTTCGGGACAGGGGGGAGTCCTGAGCCGGCACAGAATACGGCCAGATTCGCCTCTGACCCTAGGCAAAGTTCATAAACAATTTGGAAACCACGTTATGAAGAGGCGACGGAACCAAACCGGCCCGTCCGGCATAGGCCTTGCGAGTACTGACACGCACCCGGCGCCCGCGTCCCGAAACGCGACAGGCTCGCCGGATCAACGGTGATAGCGATGTTGGGTACTGATCGATCGGACGTGGTGGAAGGCAGCATGGGCACGGCCCTGGTGCCGCTGGTCGCGACTGTCCAATGGATCCACAAGGCCCCGCTGCCGCACCCCGATCCGAGCTTCGTCACCCAGCTCATCGCCAATGCCGAGCACCTGCCCCAGACCAGCCGGCTCCGCCGTGCCTCCTCTGAAGATGCGCAGATGGCCTATGGCAACAAGCGCCCGCTTCCGAGCGTCACCGCCCGCACGCGGCAGGTGGCTTGAGAGAAATACCCGTTCGCGGAACAGCCATCGCCGCACGCTCGGTGCACCTCTCCCGCTTGCGGGGGAGGTCGGCGCGTAGCGCCGGGTGGGGGCCCTCCCCCGCAAGCGGGAGAGGGAGCAGACCGTCCAAGCGGTGACAGGTGTACTGATCTCAGCTAGCGCGGCGTATCGGGTGAGGACGGCGTGCCGTTGCCCGGCTGCAGATCCGGCGAGGGAATTTCCGGCGAGGGCGGCATCACCGGCTTCGGCGCAGGATGATCCATCAGCACGGACTCAGCGACCGACTGCGCCGAGGGCGCGGGCGGTGCTGGGTGCGGCGCAGGCACCGGCTCGAACCTGGGCTCGGCCGCGGCATCCTCCACCGGTGCCTCGGCCTGGCGCTTGGCCTTGCGCGGCGCCGGCACTGTCGTCTCGGCGACATAGGTGACGCGGCGGCGCGTGCGCTGGGCGATACCGCCGAGGAAATCGGCCATCGCGAGCAGCACCAGCAGGAAAAAAGTGGAGTTGCCGAATTTGGGCCACATCACGAATTCGGCCGCGGCTGCGCCGAACAGGATCAGCGACAGCAGATGATCCATCAGGAATTTCGAGCCGGGCCGCGCGCCCTTGACCACTTCAAGCAGCAGCAGCACGATCCCGAGAGCGAGCATCAAATCAGCGAGCGTGACCGGCCAGGTCTCGCCCGTGATCATCGGCACCTTGAACAGCACGTCCGTAAAGGACACGCTCGGCATCAGGAAGGCGATGATGTTGTAGACCGCGAGCGGAATCAAAAGCAGCGGGAAACCGACCATCGGCGAAATGCCTTCTCGATCAAGATATCCGGACAGGACAATGCGGCGGCGAAGCATTTGCTCCGCCGCCGTCACTGTCATATCTCATAGGGTGGCCGAAATCAGGCAGGCGAAATCATCCTGCCCGAAGAAAGGTCCCGAAACTCAGGACTCTTTCTTCTTCAGGACCTGACGGCCCTTGTACATGCCGGTCTTGAGGTCGAGATGGTGCGGACGACGGAGCTCGCCGGAGTCCTTATCTTCCACATAGGTCGGCTTCTTGATGGCGTCTGCCGAGCGGCGCATGCCACGACGCGACGGCGAGGTTTTTCTTCTCGGAACGGCCATTTCAATATCCTCTAGGGATTGGTGTTTCGGGGCATCGTCCGCAAAGGGACGGCTCAGCACCCGCAAACCGAGGCGAGCTGAATGCCAGTCAAGGCCGGGCTTATAGAGGAAGGCCGACCTTAAATCTAGGGTTCTGGGCCGGAAAATACGCCCGAAAAGGACCCGAAATCAGCGATTTTCCCGCCAGCAGGTCGAAAGCGAGCTGGCCTGCGCCCTCGCCACATAGGTCCCGGCCAGCCGCCTGACACCCGGGCCGGGGGTCCGGGCGCTGCGTTTGACCGGATTCGGCAGGATCGAGGCCAGAAGGGCTGCTTCCCGGGGCGAGAGGTCCTCGGCCGATTTGCCAAAGGCATAGGCGCTGGCCGCCTCGACGCCAAACTGGCCCTGCGGGCCGAGCTCGGCGATGTTGAGGTAAATTTCCAGGATCCGCGGCTTGGGCAGGACGAAGTCGATCCACAGCGCCAGCGGGAATTCCAGACCCTTTCGGACGAAATCCCGGCCCTGCCAAAGGAACAGGTTTTTCGCGACCTGCTGGGTGATGGTGGAGGCACCCCGAAACGGGGTGCCGTCCTCCTTCGCATCGTCGATCGCCTCGCGCAGTGCGCCCCAGTCGATGCCACGGTGCTTGCAGAAATGGGCGTCCTCGGCCGCCACCACCGAGCGCGGCAGATACGGCGACATCGCCGCCAGATCGATCCATTCCCGCTGCATCGGCGCGCCCCGCAAGCTGCGCCAGGCCATCAGCGTCGAAACCGGATGACCGGTGCGGTAGAACGGCGCGATCACGTAGGGCGCGAGCAGCGCAACCGCGAGCACCAGGAGAAGGGTTTTGACGATCCGCAAATCAACCTTTCCGGCGCAAAATGAAATGCGGCCACGGGCTGGACCATTAAGTCTGTGATAATTCGGGCCTTTTCCAGCACTTTTTAGGCCTTCCAAACGATTGACTGGGGCGGGCGCATAAAGGATTGTCCCGCCGAATTTAGTTCTGGAGCCCTTCTTGATGACCGGCACGTCCCCGTCCGATTTTGCCAAACGTCTGGACAAGACCGCTGATGATACCGAGGCCCTGCTCGGCCGCCTGCTGTCGGATGATATCCTGCACGATGAGATCGCCCGGCCCAAGCGGCTGATGGACGCAATGCGCTATTCGAGCCTGAACGGCGGCAAGCGCCTGCGGCCGTTCCTGGTGGTCGAGAGCGCGGCCGTGTTCGGCGTTCCCCGCGAAGCCGCGCTGCTCGTGGGCGCGGCGCTCGAATGCATCCATTGCTATTCGCTGATCCATGACGACCTGCCGGCGATGGACAATTCGGACCTGCGCCGCGGCCGCCCCACCCTCCACAAGAAGACCGACGACGCGACCGCGATCCTCGCCGGCGACGGCCTGTTGACGATCGCCTTCGACATCGTCACCCGCGACGAGATCCATCGCGACGCCAATGTGCGCCTCCTGCTGACGCGCGCGCTGGCGCGCTGCGCCGGCATCGGCGGCATGGTCGGCGGCCAGATCCTCGACCTCGCCGGCGAAGGCCGTTTTGGCGGCAACGAGCCGATCGACGTCGCCCGTATTCAGCAGATGAAGACCGGCGCGCTGCTGCGCTATGGCTGCATCGCCGGCGCAATCCTCGGCCAGGCCTCGCAAAAGGAATATCAGGCGCTCGACGATTACGGCCGCGCGCTCGGCGAGGCCTTCCAGATCGCCGACGATCTGCTCGACGTCGAAGGCGATGCAGCCGCGCTCGGCAAACCGGCCGGCGCCGATGCCGCGCTCGGCAAGACCACCTTCGTCACCCAGCTCGGCATCGAGGGCGCCAAGCAGCGCGTCCGCGACCTGCTCGCACGCGCCGACAGCGCGGTCTCGATCTTCGGCGACCGCGCCACCGGGCTGCAAGCCGCCGCGCGGTTTGTCGCCGAGCGGAAGAACTGACGTCGCGGACGATCTTCACCTCGCCCCGCTTGCGGGGAGAGGTCGACATTCAAGCGCAGCTTGAAGGTCGGGTGAGGGGGACTCTCCACGAATCCAACTCTCACCGTCCTCGCGGAGCCTCCCCCTCACCCGACCCTCTCCCCGCAAGCGGGGCGAGGGAGCAGATCACCGCTGCGGCAACAATGAAAATCTGGCGAGGGAGCCTTAGTCATCATGGCCACTGACAAAAAGGAAGATCCCGCCCTCGTCCGCTTCCGCCAGATGTCGCGGCCGGTGAGGCTGATCTACGCGCGGCCGCGGACCTTCATTGCACTTGCCGCCGGCATCCTGATCGCCCTGCTGCTTCCGGGCTCGCACCGGGTTGTGACGCGGCTTCTGTTCGGCTGGGATGCGCTGATCGCGGTCTATCTCGTGCTCGTCTACGCGATGATGCTATGCAACGACCACCAGCACATCCGCCGGAGCGCCGCGATGCAGGACGACGGCCGCTTCGTGATCCTGCTGGTGACGGCGATCGGCGCCTTCGCAAGCATTGCGGCCATTGTCGCCGAGCTCGGCGCCCACCGCGGCCCGGTTGAGCTGACGATCGCGATCACGACCATCGCGCTGTCATGGGCCGCCGTGCACACGACTTTCGCGCTGAATTACGCCCATGATTATTACCGCGACCCGATCGGCGGATTGCAGTTCCCGAGCGGCGACAAGGAAGACCACTGCGACTATTGGGACTTCGTCTATTTCTCGTTCGTGATCGGCATGACCGCGCAGGTCTCCGACGTCGGCATCTCCGACAGGATCATCCGCCGCACCGCGACGGCGCACGGGATCATATCCTTCATCTACAACACGGCCCTGCTGGCGCTGACGGTGAACATCGCGGCGAGCGCGATCTCGAATTAGGTCGTCGTCCCTGCGAACGCAGGGACCCATACCGCGTGATCTATCGCATTCAGATGGTGCGAGTACCGGGGAATACTTAATAGCTTCCAGTCTTCGCCAAACTCCTCCCTGGGATTATGGGTCCCCGCGTTCGCGGGGACGACACTGAGGAAGCTTTCAGACCTAGTTACACACTTCGGCATTGGCGTCATTGCCCGGGCCTCCGCCACCGCGATATTCGAGATGGCAGCCGCGATTGACCGGACGGCAGCCGCCACCATTGCAGAACACCTGCCCGCCACCCGAGGCGCGACCCGCGCCGGCTGCGATACCGGCCGCAGCGCCGCCCATGCCGCCATAACCACCCGCCGCGCCCATCTGCGGACGCTGCCGCGCCGGACGGTCCTCGCTGCCGTCGCGCCGCGAGGTCGCGGGCTTTGACGGCGCAAGCTTTGACGGCACAGGCTTGGCGGCGCGCTTCTTCTCGCATTCATTGTCGCCGTTCAGCGCATAGCCGTCGCCGCAGAGGATTTTGGTGCATTTGTCGCCGTCGGCCTTGAAGCCGTGCTCGCAAACCAGCGGGCAGACGCGCGACGGTTTTGACTTGACCGCATCGAGCGCGTCGGTGCTCGCCACCTTCACGTCGAGCCTGGTGCCGGCATAGCGGTTGAACTGCGACAGCGAGCGCTGCGAGGACGTGGTCCAATTGCCGTCGGCCTGACCCGAGAAGCAACCGACGCGACCGAGCTCGGTCTGCACCGAGCGGCTGAGATCGGCCGGCGCGATCGCGGGCGTCAGCGACGCCACGTTGGTGCCGGCGGGGCTCGCCGTGCTGGCCGGCGCGGCATTCGGCGCGGCGGCGGCGAGATTGACGCGCTGCTGCTCGGCGGCAGCCGCCTGCTGCTGGGCCTGCTCCTTGGCCTTTTGCGCAGCGAGCTGCGCCTGCTCGGCCGCCTTGGCATCGGCCGCTGCCTTGGCCTGCGCATCCTTCTGCGCGCCGAGAGCGGCAAGGCGATCGCGCTCGGCCTCAGCCTGCCTGGCCTTCTCGGTGGCCGCCGCATGAGCCTGCTCGGCGCCGATTTTCTCGACCTGAAGCTTGGCAAGGCTCGCATAGAAACCGTCGGGATGCTGGGCGAGGAATGCATCCCACGCCGCCCTGTTGCCGACCTGAAGCGCGAGCTCGTAGTCCCGGCGGATATCGGCCTGCGGGTTCGTCACTGGCGGCACAGGTGCTGCAGTCACCATTTTGACCGGCACCAGCGGGACGTCTTCGCCGCCGAGCGAGCCGTACACGAACGGCTCTTGCTTGTTGCCGGTCGATTTCAGCACGTCGTCGCGGACGAAACCGAAGGCGCGGCGGACGTCGAGACCCGGTGTCGTCAGATGCTTCGACAGCGCGATCGTGAACGGGCTGTTGGCGCCGTCGCCATCCTGCGCCGTGAAGCCGGCCTTGGCGGAATAGGCAATCAGCGTGTTGGAGCTGGTCGGCTCGACCTGGGCCAGGCCACGGCCGATACCGCGCGAGGCAAGCGTGCGCTTCATGGTCCGGCCGAACGGATTGTCACGGCAGGCATCGAGGATCACCAGGCGAAGCTGTTTTGCCGGCTCGACGGCGACGAGGACGCGATCGAGCGAGAGCGCCTCGTCATAGACGTCGGTATCGCGCTCGAGCTTGGCATCGACAGGGATCAGATAGTTCGAGCCTTCGACCTCGATGCCGTGGCCGGCATAGTAGACCACCGCGATGTCGGCATCGCGGGTTGCATCGGCGAATTCGCGCAGCACGCGCCGCGTATCGAGGGCCGACAGATCGTGCCGGGAATCGACGATGTCGAAGCCGGCGTCCTTCAGCGTCTTCGCCATCACCGAACCGTCATTGATGGGGTTCGTCAGCGACGGCGCGTGCTGATAGGCCGAGTTGGCGATCACCAGCGCGACACGCTTTCCCGCGAATGCGGGCCCGGCGCCGAACACCAGCGCGGCGGCGAGGAGAAGCGGGTAAAGTCTGAACAAGATGCGCATGACACGACTTCCGAAAATTCTTTGGGGCCGCTTTAGCAGGGCCGGCCAGCGGCGCTTGTGATGGAGGTCACGAAGGCGGCGCCGGCGACGGGGCGAAAGCCCCCTTTGGTTTGTCGCACCAGAACGGCCGCGGTTCGCCGGCAGAGACGGGGCGCGGGCCAGATTCTCCTGGAGATCTCCCCTAGGGATCCCCGACATGCCCCCGGTGCTGCGGCAGATTGTCCGTGATCTCGTGCCAGGGCGCCTTCGAGCCCACGAAAATATGGGCGCTCGGCCGGATCGAGGGGGCATCGACCAGGGTTCCCATGGCGACATGGACCCATTTTCCCTCGCGCACCCGGGAATAAAGCAGCGAGCCGCAGCGGGCGCAGTGCACGTCATGAGTGATGTCGTCGCCGTAGATGAGGCGCTGATCCTCGCCATGGACGATGCGGAGCTTGTCCTGCGGGATCCCGGCAAACGGCTTGAAGGCCGAGCCGGTGGTGCGGCGGCAGTTCGAGCAGTGGCAGTTCATCGCATAGGAGAACGCGTCGGCGACCTCATAGCGCACGGCGCGGCAACAGCATTCGCCGGTGAGGATACGAGCGTTCGAATTTTCTGATCCGGTCATGGCAACGCCTTCACGCAAATGGCTGACACACCCATAGCGCATTTCGATGTGTACGACTAAGTTCCGCCCGCGCCATCATGCAAAGGGATGACCCATGAGCCAGAACCGTTCGAGCGTCGAAGCCGTCGTACAATCCTATTTCGACGGACTCTACGAGGGCGATGCCGAAAAGCTCGGCGCCATCTTCCATCCCTCGGCCGATTTGCGTTGGGTCGAGAAGGGCGAATTGCAGGTGCTGACCGTGCCCGACTGGCTCGACCGCGTGCGCAAGCGACCCTCCGGCAAGGCCGAAGGCAAGCCGCGCGAGGATTTCATCGTCACCATCGACCGCTCCGACGACAAGACCGCCTTCATCAAGGTACGCTGCCAGCTGCCGCCGCGGTTTTTCACGGATTATCTGGTGGCGATGAAGCTGGCTGATGGCTGGCAGATCGTGTCGAAATCGTACCGGTACGATTTGAGGGAGTGACGGGGAGCCTCAGTCTCCCGCTGCCCAATATCTGCCGCGCTCGTCCCTGATTCTCCGTCATTGCGAGCCCAACTCTCGCCACTCGTCATTGCGAGGAGCCCTTGCGACGAAGCAATCCAGAGTGCCTCCGCGGAGAAACTCTGGATTGCTTCGCTTCGCTCGCAATGACGGCGTGGATAAAGCGCACGCTACATCTCCGCCTCCGCTCGCCTGAAAGCCCCCCATGCCGCTCGACCGCCGCTCCCTGCTCGCCTCGCTCTGCTGGATAGCCGCTTCGCCCGCACTCGCCGCGGAGGCGCCGCCTGAACTCGAATCCTACGAGCGCGAAAGCGGCGGACGCATCGGCCTCTATGCTGAAAACCTCGCAACCGGCGCAAAGCTCGCCTGGCGTGCCGACGAGCGCTTTGTGATGTGCTCGACCTTCAAGGCCTCGCTCGCGGCCTGCGTGCTGGCGCGGGTCGATCGCGGCGAGGAGCAGCTTGCGGCGATGATCCCCTACGGCAAGGCCGACCTGCTGGAGTACGCACCGGTGGCGAAGCAGAATCTTGCGGCCGGCGCGATGTCGGTCACCGACATGTGCAAGGCGATCGTCGAGCTCAGCGACAACACCTGCGCCAATTTGCTGCTGGCGCGGATCGGCGGGCCCGCCGCGCTCACCGCGTTCTGGCGGTCGCTCGGCGATGCCACTTCACGGCTCGACCACAACGAGCCCGAGCTCAACCGCTCCCAGCCCGGCGATCCCCATGACACCACGACACCTGTGGCAATGGCCGGCAATCTGAAACGGCTGGTGGTGAGCGAGGCGTTGTCGGCGGCCTCGCGCGCCCAGCTCACCGAATGGATGGTCGGCTGCAAGACCGGCGCCAACCGGCTGCGCGGCGGCCTGCCGGCAGCCTGGACCATCGGCGACAAGACCGGCAACAACGGCAAGGACGCATCGGGCGATATCGCAGTCGCCTGGCCCAAACCCGACAGGCCGATTCTGATCGCGGCCTATACCCAGGGCGGCACGCCGACCGCGGCACAGATCGAAGCCGTGTTCGCACGCATCGGGCGTATGGTGACCGAGCGGCTGGCGTAAGGCCGCCGCATTGACCTCATGTTGACCTTTTGGCCGCTTCCGGGCCAAGACAGGCCATGATCGCAGCGAAATTCCAGACCTTTCTCATCCTGCTCGCGGTGCTGGCGGGTACCGCGCTCGTCGCCCGCCGCTTCAACATCGCACCCGCCATTCTGCTGATGCTGACAGGCGTGGGCCTTGCCTTCGTGCCGGGCATGCCGCCGGTGGAACTGCCGCCGGAGCTGGTGCTGCTGATGGTGCTGCCGCCGCTGATCTACTCGGCGAGCGTCGCCATGAGCTGGCGCGAGTTCAGGAATAATCTGCGGCCGATCGTGCTGCTCGCGGTCGGCGCCGTGATCTTCACCGCGGCGCTGGTGGCGACCGCCACGCACTATCTGATCGGCCTGCCCTGGACCATCGGCTTCCTGTTAGGGGCCATCGTCGCGCCGCCCGACGTGGTGGCGCCGCTCGCGATCGCGCGCCGGCTGAACCTGCCGCGCCGGCTCGTGGTCATCCTCGAAGGCGAAGGGCTGGCCAACGATGCCACCGCGCTGATCCTCTACCGCTTTGCGCTTGCCGCGATCACAGTCGGCCATTTCTCGCTGCCATTGGCGGCGGGCGAGTTCTCCCTGATCGTCGCCGGCGAGATCGCCTTCGGCATCGGTGTCGGCTGGCTCTCGCTGCGCGCCCGCAAATGGTCGAGGGATCCGCAGGTCGAGCTGACGCTGTCGCTGATCACGCCCTACGTCTCGTACTGGCTGCCGGAGCATGTCGGCGGCTCCGGCGTGATCGCCACCGTCGCCTGCGGCCTCTATGTCAGCTGGAACGGGCCATTGCTGATCTCTGCCTCGACGCGCCTGCAGGGCATCTTCTTCTGGGACCTCATCATCTACCTGATCGAGGGCCTGCTGTTCCTGCTCACGGGCTTTCAGATGCGGGCGCTCTACGAGAAGTCGAAGGCGTTTCCGCTCGACGACATCCTGGTCGCGACCGCCGTGGTGCTGGCGATCATCGTGATCGCGCGTTTCGTCTGGCTTTATCCCGCGACCTATTTGCCGCGGATCTTCAGCAAATCGCTGCGCGAGCGCGATCCGTCGCCGCCCTGGCAATGGCCGTTCGTGCTCGCCTTCACCGGCGTGCGCGGCGCCGTGTCGCTGGCGGCCGCGCTGGCGCTGCCGTTCACGCTGCCTGACGGCGATGCCTTTCCCTATCGCGATCTGATCCTGTTCGTCGCATTCGGCGTCATCTTCGTCACGCTGATCGGCGTCGGCCTGACGCTGCCGCCGGTGGTGCGCTGGCTCGGCGTCGCGGAAGCCGGCCGCAACGAGCATGTCGCCGAGCACGAGGCCGAGATCGCTGCACGCCGCCAGGCCCTCGACGCCGCGCTGAAATCGCTGGATGCGCTGACCGCGGAAAAGGACGTTTCCGATGAGGTGATGCGGCTCCTGCGCGCCCGCCACGATATCCGCGTCAACCAGCTGCCGGATTCACTCGATCCCGGCCACCACGACGTCTCCGCCGCCGGCACCGCGCTGACCCGCGACCTGATCGCCGCCGAGCGCAAATTCATCCACGACCTCCTGCGCGACGGCCAGATCACCGACGAGACCAGGCGTCGAATCGAGCGGGATCTGGATCTGGAGGAGGCGAGCTTGGCGAACAGGGAGTATCGGGGGGTGCCGCTGTAGCCTCTCGTCATTGCGAGGTGCCCTTGCGACGAAGCAATCCAGACTGCCTCTGCGGAAAGATTCTGGATTGCTTCGCTGCGCTCGCAATGACGGCGGAGCACACTACCGCCTCTCGCAAAACTCTCCGACCCCCGCTGCCACGGCCCCCGCAATCACCTCCTGCCGCTCCGGCGAGTTCATCGCCATCTCTTCTTCGCGATTGATGATCGAGCCGGCCTCGAGCAGCACCGCGGCGCTTCGGGTCTGCGACAGCACGACGAGCCCGTCATAGCGGTAGACGCCGACATCCTTGTCCAGCAGCTGGCGCCGGTAGCGACCCATCACCGGCATTGTGTATTGGCTGGCATAATGCAGGCCCTGATCCCTCAACTGCCGGCCGATCATCCGGGCCAGCATCAGGCTGGTGGCGAAGTGCGGATTGCGCTCGGACACGAACAGCGAATGGCCGGAAAACCGGTCGCTGAAATAGCTCTTCGCGCCCTCGAATTCCCAGGTCTCGAGCAGCTTGTCCGGCACTGCATCGTGATGGACCGACAGGAACAGGTCGGCCCGGCCGTCATTGGCGGCACTGACGCGCTTGACGAGGCTCGGCCGCGCCTTGCCGTCCGTGACGAGCAGGCGGGTTGCGACAAAGCCTGCGGACTTCAGTTTCGCCGTAATGAGCCGTGCAAGGTGGAAGTTGAAGCCGAATTCCGGATCGTTGCGCGCGCTCAACGCGCCGTAGGAGTCCGGGGTGTGCCCGACATCCACGACGATGCGGAATTTTGGCTTCTCACATTTGGCCGTTGACGGCGGCGATTTCGCCTTGGGTTTCGCAAACCTTCGCACGGCTGCGGCTTGGCCGGCGTCAACCAATGCCGATGACGACAGCAGGATCGACGCGACGAGCCCGATGATGATGCCCCGCGCCCGTGACAAGCCCTACTCCGCTGCAGCGACCTGGGGACGGCCGACGAAGCCCGCGACATCGCCAAAGCGTTCCAGCATCACCGCGGGCAGGTCCTTGGCCTTGGTGGTGACGCAGGCGCCGGAGCGTACCGCGTAGCGATCCTGATGCGCGGCCTGCGGCGGTGGCTCGCCCTGCTGGAGCGCGCGCGCCAGCTCCATCACGACTTTGCGGAAATGCATGATGCCGAGATCCGTCGGTCCGAGATGCTCGCGGGTGCGGTCGGCGATCGAACCCTGGCTGTCCTGCACGGCGGCGTCCTGCTCGGACACGCCCTTGATGCCGGTGTAGCTCCGGGTCTTCTGGAGCTTGCGGTCGATCAGATAGTCGTTGCCCTTGTGGCGCAGCGGCACGTAATTGTCGTCAACCTCCGCGATCACGCCGTTGCCGCGGTCGAAGGCGTCGCGCTCTCCTTGCGTCAGCGGGCGCTCCGGATTCCAGACGTAGGTGTAGATCCAGCAATTGGTGTCAGTGACGGGCACGAAGGTCTGGCTAAAGATGTTCTCGCCCGGCATCGCGCTCGGCGCATAAGCGTGGAACGGCATCAGGAATTGCGCGATGCGCCAATAGATATTGTCACTGCCCGTGAGCCGGCCGCCGGCAATCGTCAATCCCGCCTCATGCGGGGCAACCTTGATCACCGGGCGCGGATCCTCAGCGATACAGCGCATGTGGTCGCTCGACATCCGCACCAGCGGATTCACGAAATGCTTCTTGATGTCCAAAATCTCGTTCTCCTCCTTGTCGAAGGAGAGGTGGGCGAAGGTGAAATGCGCCGTGTCGATCGAGCCTTCCAGCGCCTGCACCCAGTTGCAGTCCTGCCATTTCTTGCTGACGTAGCGGTGCGAGGCCGGCAGCAACGCCATTTCGAGATCGGGCAGCTCGGGCATGGCCTCAAGCGGGCCCATATAGGCCCAGATCATCTCGCCCCATTCGCGTACCGGGTAGGATTTGATGCGGATAAGGTCTTTGGCGTTGAGATCGGGATAGGAGGTCGGCATATCGACGCAGGCACCATCGGTGTCGAACTTCCAGCCGTGATAGACGCAGCGGATGCCGCATTCTTCATTGCGCCCAAGCCAGAGATTTGCGCCGCGATGCGGGCAGTACTGATCGATGATTCCGACGACGCCGCGCGAGTCACGGAAGGCGAGCAGCTCCTCACCGAGCACGATGATCTTCTTGGGCTCGCCGTCGGGCTCGGGGAGTTCTTCGGACAGCAGCACCGGAATCCAGAACCTGCGCAGCAACTCGCCCATGCCCGTTCCCGGGCCGGCCTCGGTCAGAAATTTGTTGTCTTCGGCGCGGAGCAAGGCTGATCCTCCCGATATTATTTTCAGGAAGATTGGCGCGGGAGCGCGAGGACGTCAACGCAAGAACAGTTTCGTGGATGGGCAAAGGCGCTCTTGCGCCGTGCCCACCACCCTTCCGTGATCACAACAGAAGTGGTGGTCACGCTACGCTTTGGCCACCCTACGGCACCGCCGCCTAAACCGGCCGCTCCCCCTTCACCGTCACCCGCGTGCCCGAACGCGTGTGCGGCCAGTAATCCCACATCGCGCGGTGCTGGGTGCAGCGGTTGTCCCAGAACGCGATGGCGTTCTCGGTCCAGCGGAAGCGGCACTGGAACAGCGGGTTCTCGGCGTGCTGGTAGAGATAGGCAAGCATCGCATCGCTCTCGTCGCGCGGGATGCCGTTGATGTGGCGGGTGAAGCCGCGGTTGACGTAGAGCGCCTTCTTGCCGGTGACCGGATGGGTGCGCACCACGGGGTGCTCAGCGTTAGGATAGGACGGACGATCCGCGACGCCATAATTGGCGTAGAGGCCGCGATAAATCGGCTCGCCGTCATGCAGCGCGGCCAGGCCGTCGAGATAGCCTTTCATCCGATCCGACAGCGCCTCATAAGCGGCATACATGTTGGCGAACAGCGTGTCGCCGCCGCGCGGCGGACACTGCTTGATGTAGAGGATCGAGCCCATCGGCGGCTCGAGATCGCAGGACACGTCGGAATGCCAGCCTTCGCCGTTCGCGCGTGGCGAGTTCTTGTCGGCGTAGATCTTCATCAGTGCCGGATCTTCATCCTCATGCGGCGCGGCGGGATGGAAATGCAGCTCACCGAACTTGCGGCCGAAGGCGAGATGCTGTTTTGGCGTGATCTCCTGGTCGCGGAAGAAAATGACAAGATTTTCGGCCAGCGCGCGGTGGATCTCGTCCATCTGCTGGTTGGAGCGGGCATCGCCCTCGACGAGCTTGCCGATATCGACGCCGGAGATTTCCGCACCGATGATGGGGGTGAGCTTTTCGACCGCGATGGTCTCGTAAGCCGCGCCGTCCTCAGCCGTGTGGCGATAGCGCGGGCCCTGCTTGCCGGCGAGTGAGCTCATGGAACCCTCCCCATCTTACTCTTACGTCTCTGTTTCCTCACATTTTATCACGGCTGCTCAATCACAATGCAAGTCAGTTCCTCATGACGACAATGGGAACGCGGCACAACCTTCGCTGGCTAGTCGATCTCGAGAATTCCAGCTAAGATGCATCTTTCAATTATACACGCGGAGGTCGGCGTGAAAAACATAGTAAACATGTTGGTGGGCCTGATTATTATCGTGTCAGTGGTCGCCCTGATTGAATGGGCGGCGTTCGGGCTCAATTTCGTCCTGGACTATCTTTATCTTTCCATTGGAATTCTTTCGGCCTTGGTAATGGTTGCCGACGTGTACCGCTCCTGGACACAGCGCGGGACGACGGTGCGGGACCGGTTCGCGAATGACTTCATGACGAGGCAGATGTTTTCGTCCACCCGTGGCATTGTCGGAATAGCGCTCCGCCTCGTGAAGGAAGCATCGCTCCGTCTGACGTATTGGCCGCTAGAACTCTGCCTTCTCCCGGTCCAGGAGAGGGTCAAGCAGGCTCAGGATCGGGCCACACGGGGGGCAATTGCCCTGCAGGCCACCCCGAGGCTTCCAGTCATCTCGGCCAGCTGGATGCTGGCGATCAATCTCATCTGGCTTGGACTCTGGACCGTATTCCAATTCAAACCCGGATCCAGCTTTCAGCTCTACATCACGATTTCGATGTACGTTACCATTGTCTGGTTTCTCGATTTTTTCATCAACCCGATCGAGAAGCAGATTCGCAGCGTCGGAAGCTTCCCCAAGGCGGTGATGCGGTACGCATTCGTCTGCATCGTCTCGCTATTTGGGGCCGTTGTCCTCATCTACACGTATCGCCTGACAATAACGACCAACGCCTCGCTGAGCGGGACCGTGAGCGACGTCCTTTTCGCTGGAGCCTATAACGAGGAATTCAAGGGGCTCAAAGAGAGGATCTCGAAGTCACTGCTAGGAGGTGATTTCAACGCTGCGTGGCTGTCGCTCGCCAAGATCGACCGCAGCTTTATTGTCGCCATGTGCATCTGTGCATTGTTCTATCTTACGATTGTCAAACGTGTAGGCCAGATCGTCCTCGGAGGAGGGGCATTGCTGCGCAGAACCGATGCGGAGAGCAAGCTGGCGGTCGGCACCGCAGTCCGACTGGGCGACATCCAGGCCGCACGCCAATACGCCGACGAGCTCGCTCCGGACGACCCACTTCCCATAATGATCAATTTGCGGGAAGCGATCGATCAGCGCGATTTCGACCGCGCCTATGGCATGATCGACGATCTTACCTTTCGGCTGCGCCGACAAAACAAGTCAAAGGAAAATGTGCAACTCGACGCGCGCGAAAAGTGGTTCGCGCTTGCGATGCAGTTTTGGCAGCTCGCATCGGGCGACGCTGTTCTGGATTTCGTACGATGGAGCATCAATCGTCCGGAACTCGAGCCCAGGGACCTCGCCAAATTCATAGTCTCGCTCTCGATTCACAGCGGGCCGGCCCAAATGATGGCCGTCTCACACTTCTTGAATGTCACTTTGACAAATCAGGGGGCGCGAGCAGAACTCTTCCGAAAAGAGGTGATTTCACGCTTCCTGATCAGCGCGTGGGACAATGTATCCGGCGAACCGCCCGATCCGGCGACGTTCGAGACCTCGTACCTGGATTATCTGGTGGCGATAGCGCAAACCGAGAAGGCTGCCATTCTGCTGCGGGAGGCGCCAATTTTCCACGAGGCCAGCCAAGAGCTTAGCGACCAGGTGTTCCGGGATTTCATCGCTCAGGTCGATCCCGGCCAATGGAGCGACGCCTCTAGATACAGTCCTCTCAAGAGCGTCGACAGGCTCTATCTCGTCGACATCTTGATCACCCTCGCCGAGGTAGCAAAAGGATCCGGAACTGCGGGTGGACTTTCAATTTCCGCCGCCATCATGGCCTCCAAAACAAAGCTGGAGGAAGGATGGGGAGGGCCGGCCCTCGAACGTATCGGCATTGGCCAGACGGAGCTCAATCGGGCCGGCCCCTCGATCGGCGCAGTCCTCCGCTAGAAGTCAGCCTCGAACTCCGTGACTGAAACTACTCCGCCGCGGTCACCGGCACCTTGGCGCCCTGGCCGTAGCGCTGCTCGATATAGTCGATCACCAGCGCCTTGAAGTCGGCGGAGATCGTGGGCCCGCGCAGCGTGCGGAACTTCTTGCCGTCGACGAACACCGGGGCAGCCGGCGCTTCGCCGGTGCCGGGCAGCGAGATGCCGATATTGGCATGCTTGGATTCGCCGGGGCCGTTGACGATGCAGCCCATCACCGCGACGTTGAGCTCTTCAACGCCGGGATATTTCGTCTTCCAGGTCGGCATCTCGTCGCGAATGAAACCCTGGATCGAGCTCGCCAGTTCCTGGAACGTGGTCGAGGTGGTGCGACCGCAGCCGGGGCACGCCGCAACCAGCGGCACGAAGGTGCGGAAGCCCATGGTCTGGAGCAGCTCCTGGCCGACCTGCACTTCGCGGGTGCGGTCGCCGCCGGGCTCCGGCGTCAGCGAGATGCGGATGGTGTCGCCGATGCCCTGCTGAAGCAGGATGCCGAGCGCGGCCGACGACGCCACGATGCCCTTGGTGCCCATGCCGGCTTCGGTGAGGCCGAGATGGATGGCGTAGTCCGAACGGGCCGCGAGATCCTGGTAGACCGCGATCAGATCCTGCACCGCCGAGACTTTTGCGGAAAGGATGATGCGATCCTTGGGCATGCCGAGCTCTTCGGCGCGCGCGGCCGAGAGCAGCGCCGACTGCACCATCGCCTCACGCGTCACCGCGCGCACGTCGCGCGGATTGGGCGACGCGGCGTTCTCGTCCATCAGCTTGGTCAAGAGCTCCTGGTCGAGCGAGCCCCAATTGGCGCCGATACGGACCGGCTTGCTGTTCTTGTTGGCGATCTCGATGATGTCGCCGAACTGGGTGTCGCGCTTGTCCTTGAAGCCGACATTGCCCGGATTGATGCGATATTTAGCGAGCGCTTCGGCGCAGGCCGGATAAGCCGCGAGCAGCTTGTGGCCGATATAATGGAAGTCGCCGATCAAGGGCGTGGTGATGCCGCGCTTGGCGAGACCATCGCGGATGTGCGGGACGGCGGCAGCGGCCTCCTCGCGGTCCACGGTGATGCGGACCATTTCGGAGCCGGCGCGCGCGAGCGCTGCGACCTGGGCGATGGTGCCGTCGATATCGGCGGTGTCGGTGTTGGTCATCGACTGCACGACGATCGGCGCACCGCCGCCGACGGCGACGTCGCCGACCTTCACCTGGGTGGTCCGGTGCCGGGGCGCGGGGCCCGCGATGTCTGAAGCGATGGGGTTTTCGAGCTTGTTCATGGCGTCCAAATATCAGGTTTTGGTGACGTTCAGCAATGCATCGCGCGGCGCCGCAGCCGATTGGCTGGGACGGTTAACCAGAAAAAGCCCAGCAATTACAAGGACCGCAGCGGCCCCGAATGTCAGGCTCAAGGTGTCGTGCATGATGAAATAGCTACCCACCACGCCAAACAAAGGGGTGATGAAGGTAAAAGCCGACAATTTGCTGGCCGAATAGGTCTTCACCAGCGCGAACCAAAGCGTGAACGTGGTTCCCACCACCCAGATCGCTTGGAAGGCCACCAGCGCCATGGCCTGCGGTGACGGCGTATGGGGGATGGTCTCGCCGAACAGCCAGGCGGCGAGGCCCAGGATCGGGATCGAGGTCGCGACCTGATAGCCCAGCGCCTTCTCGGGCGCGACGAAGCGCAGCCGGGTGCTCTTCGCAACCAGCGTGGTTGCCGCCCACAGCCCGGCGCCGCCGACGATCATGAGGTCGCCGAGCAGCACCTTGGCGTCGACATCCGGCTGCGGCACGCCGATCGCGAGCGCAACGCCGGCAAAGCTCACGGCCAGACCCAGCCATTGCGTGCCGCCAAGCCGCTCGCCGAGCACCTGGTAGGCGCCGAGCGCGACGAAGAACGGCGCGGTGTAGAGGAACACCACAGCACGGGACGCCGGGGTGAAGCGCAGGCCCTGGTAGATCAGCACAAACTCGATGCCGAACATCAGTCCGGCGATCAGCCCGGCCTTCCAGGTACCGTCACGTTCGAAGAATTTGACGCCGCGGAAGGTGCCGATGATGAACAGCACAGGCAGTGCGCCGATCGAACGGATCGTGGCCTGCAGCATCGGCGGAATCTCCGGCAGCACCAGCTTCACCGCGATCTGATTGAAGGCCCAGGTCAGGCACAGCATCAGCATCAGGGCGATGGCGCCGGCACTGAGAGGGCGCGCGGCGGATGGGTTGATTTGAGGTGAGGACATGTCTTCCCGGATACCGGCTTTGCGCCGTTGTTGCTTTATGCAGCTTTCTGACAATGGGTGCAGACGCCCGTGATCTCCACCACGGACAGCTTTGGCGCGAATCCTGACGCTCGCGCCGCGGCGTTGAGGTCGCCGGCGAAGGACGCCGACGGGATCTCGCCGACGAGACCGCAGCGCTCGCAGATCAGGAACGCCACCGCCGAGGTCGCGTCATGGTCATGGGCGGCGCAGGCGAGATAGGCGTTGCGGCTCTCGATGCGGTGCACGAGGCCGTTGGCCATCAAGAAATCGAGAGCACGATAGACCGTGATCGGCGCCGGCCGCGGCATCGATTTCGCCAGTTCGTCGATCATCTCATAGGCCCCGAGCGGGCGATGGCTGGAGAGCAACGCCCCCAGCACCTGGCGGCGGATCGGCGTGAATTTCTGCGCCCGCTGCTCGCAAACCGCCTCGGCATGCGCCAGCGCGTCCGCTGTGCAGCGGCCGTGATCATGGTCGGGCGTCGGAAATGCCGGCTTTGCAAGGGTCATTCGGCCGCCTTCTAGCATTTCGGCGATGGAACCCAAAGCGCCACGGGCGAACGGCTGCCAGCCATGCTCTTGCTGCGGGACAGCACCGCGTTAACCCGCCATGAGATAATCATAAGCTTGCTTATTATATGCGAGCTTATTGGAGACAAAGCTTATGACCCGCGGGTCGGTCGACCACAACTTCCTGTTCACGCTCGGCGAGCTCTACCGCCTGCTGCGCGTCTACGCCGACAAGGAGGCCTCGCGCTTCGGCATCACCCGCGCGCAATGGGCGGTGCTGGCCAAGGTCGAGCGCAGCGAGGGCATGAAACAGTCGGAACTCGCCGAGCTGCTGGAGATGCAGCCGATCACGCTGACGCGGTTGATCGACAAGCTCTGCGACAGCGACTGGATCGAGCGCCGCAACGACGCCTCGGACCGCCGCGTCAAGCGGCTCTACCTGAAGAAAGCCGGCCGCAGCTTGCTCGGCAAGATGAGCGGCCTGAAGTCGGAACTCACGGCGAACGCGCTCGACGGGATCAGCCCGGCGGATGCTCACCGCCTTCTCACCCAACTCGAATCCATCAAGGAAAACGTGCGTAACGCGATCCAGGCGTCCGGCGCGGAACAAGCACGTAAGGAGCAGCGCTATGGCTGATCAGGTTCTCAAGTTCCAGCCCGAGCAGAAGAGCGACAGCGGCAAGCCCAGCAAAAAGGCCGGCACCAATCCGCGCCGCCGCCTGCTGGCCGGCCTGCGGCGCTATCGCCGATTCCTGCTGATGGTCGTGCTGCCCGTTATCGCCGTTATCGGCGGCGTCACCTTCTATCTGCATGGTGGCCGCTATGTCGGCACTGACGACGCCTATGTCGGCGCGCAGAAGGTGCTGGTGACGCCCGACATCTCCGGAAAGATCGAGAAGGTCGTGGTGAAGGAAGGCCAGCTCGTCAAGCAGGGCGACGTGCTGTTCGAGATCGACCCCGTGCCGTTCCGCCTCGCGGTGGACGAGGCCAAAGCGCAGCTGATGCAGGCTCAGACGACCTATGACAACCTCCGTGCCAACATCAAGATCTACGGCGACATGCTCGATCTCGCTCAGAAGGGTGTCGACCTGAAGCAGCGCGATGTAGAGCGCAAGCAGGCGCTGGTGAAAAACAGCTACGGCTCGCAGCTCGACCTCGACAACGCCTCGAACGCGCTGGTTACGTCCGGCTCGATCGCGCAATACGTCAAGCAGCAGATGTCGACGGCCAAGACCCAGCTGCTCGGCGACACCGACCTGCCGCTGGAGAAATTCCCGCCCTACGCCCAGGCCAAGTCCAAGCTCGACAACGCCGAGCGCAATCTCGACCATTCCGTGGTGCGCGCGCCGATGGGCGGCGTCGCGACCCAGGTCGAGCAGATCCAGCTCGGCCGCTATGTGTCGGCGGGCACGGCGGTGTTCTCCATTGTCGACATCGCCCATCCCTGGGTCGACGCCAATCCGAAGGAGAGCGACCTCACCTACGTCACCGAGGGCCAGGCTGTTACGCTCGAGGTCGACGCGTTCCCGAACCATGTCTTCAAGGGCAAGATCGGCTCGCTCTCGCCCGGCACCGGCGCGCAATTCGCGATCCTGCCGCCGCAGAACGCCACCGGCAATTTCGTCAAGGTGGTGCAGCGCGTGCCTGTCAGGATCTATTTCGATGAGACCGACAAATACGTGAGGAGGCTGAAGGCCGGCATGAGCGTCTATGCCACCATCGACACCGGCCACCAGCGCTCGCTCGCCGGCCTGCTCGGCCTGTCGGCGACGGCAAGTCAGGACAAGGACTGATCCGATGTCAGGCCCCAATGCCAGCCTGATGGTCCCCGGCCTGCGCCGGAACATGGTGACGATCTGCGCCATGACCGCGACCATCATGCAGGCACTGGACACCACCATCGCCAACGTTGCCCTGCCCTACATGCAGGGCACGCTGTCGGCCTCGCAGGACCAGATCAACTGGGTGCTGACCTCCTACATCGTCGCCGCCGCGATCATGACGGCGCCGGTGGGCTGGATCTCCAACCGCTACGGCCGCAAGCGCATCTTCATCATCTGCGCGGCCGGCTTCACCTTCGCCTCGGTCCTGTGCGGGCTGGCGCAGGACATCAACCAGATGGTGCTGTTCCGGCTGCTGCAGGGCGTGTTCGGCGCGGCGCTGGTGCCGCTGTCGCAGTCGGTCATGCTCGACTATTACACGCTGCAGGAACGCGCCACGGCGATGTCGATCTGGGGCATGGGCGTGATGATGGGTCCGATCATGGGGCCGTCGCTCGGCGCCTGGCTGACCGAGACCTATTCCTGGCACTGGGTGTTCTTCGTCAATTTGCCGTTCGGCGCCATCACCGTGCTCGGGCTCGCCGTCTTCCTGGATGAGACCGACAAGAATCTCAGCCTGAAATTCGACTGGTTCGGCTTTGCCGCGCTGGCGATCGGGATCGGCGCACTCCAGCTCGCCCTTGATCGCGGCGAGCAGCTCGACTGGTTCGAATCCGCCGAGATCGTAACCGAGTTCGCGATCTCGGGCGTCGCGTTCTATTACTTCTTCGCCCACTCGTTCACGACCTCGCGGCCCTTCATCCAGTTTGCGTTGTTCAAGGACCGCAATTTCCTCACCGGCTGCATCTTCATGACGGTGATGGGCCTCGTGCTGTACTCGACCATGGCGCTGGCCTCGCCTTACCTGCAGAACGTGATCGGCTATCCCATCATGACCGCCGGCGGCCTGCTGGCGAGCCGCGGCTTTGGCACTTTTTTCGCGATGATGATGGTCGGCCGCATCATGCGCTGGATCGAGGCGCGCACGCTGATCATCTGCGGCCTGACGCTGACGGCGGCCTCGCTGTTCCAGATGACCGGGTGGACCGACCAAACCCAGGTGCCGGAAATTGTGGTCGTCAGCGTCATCCAGGGCTTTGGCTTCGGCCTCGTCTTCGTGCCGCTGTCGACGGTGGCGTTCCTGACGCTGCCGAACCATCTGCGCACCGACGGCACCTCGATGCTGACCTTGATGCGCAACGTCGCGAGCTCGGTCGGCATCTCCATCGTCGTCGCCGAGCTGACGCAAGGAACGCGCAAGACCTACGCGATCCTGTCCGAGCACATCAACCCGTTCAACCACGCGCTCCAGATGCCCGACGTGCGCGGCATGATCAACCTCTCCACCGACGCCGGCCGCGCCATGGCGGACCGGATGGTCAGCGTGCAGGCGCAGATCATTGCGTTTGCGCACGACTACATGCTGGTGATGGTCTTCATCCTCTGCACCATCCCGCTCGCCCTGATGATCGGCTCGACCAAGGCGACGCTGAAGAAGCAGGCGGCGGGGCCGGAACATGCGGTGATGGAGTAAAGGGTCGGTCTCGTGCCCCGGACGCAGCGCAGCGCTTCTTCAGCGGTGCGCTGCTGAGCCGGGGCCCATGCCGCAGCACACTGGGTCCCGGTTCTGCGGCGCAGCGTTACACGCTGCACCGCGCCCGGGACAAGAGAAGTCGCTTACAACAACTCCTCGCACCCGAGATCATCGACCGCCATCATCACCCGCTCCAGATTGTTCCACCAGATCAGCGGCGGGAGATTGATGCTCCAGTGCCAGACCGGCTTGGTGATGTGCCAGAGTACCGACCAGCGATAGTCGCGGTCGAGCGCGCCCCGGGTATAGCCGGTGACACCATTCGCGATCAGCGTCTCATGGTAACGATTGAGCAGCGTCCGCTCGAGCGCCTGCCGGCGCTCCGGATACCATTGCACGGCCATCATATAAGCGAGGTCGTTCGTCGGCACATTGATGCGCCACTGGTCGAAATCGAAGATGCGCACGGCATCCGTGACACCCGCGCGCGGCAGCAGGAAATTCCAGGTATGCGCATCGCCATGCGCGACGGTTACGTGGCAATGCGAGTGATATCGCTGCAGCAGCCGCTCTGCATTCTCGATGAAGCGCCGGTAGAGAATACGCCGCTCTTCGCTGAGACGAGAGCCGAGCAGATCGGCGAAGCGGTCGTAATGGCCGGCGAACATCTCCATATGCCTCGCGCTGTCATCGGCGCTCGCCCAAATGCCGACAGTGTCGCCGAGACTCGGATGGTCCCACCAGGCCGCATGCCACTGCGCGAGCGCCGTCACAATCGCCAACGCCTGATCGCGCGAGGGCGGCAACGGCCAGTCGGCTGCGACCTCATGGCTCTCGGTTAAGTCCTCGAGCAGGAGGTGCCAAGCCTGGCTCTCTTCGTCGAAATGGCCGTCGTAGCATCGCGGCACGATCTGCGACGGCGTATTCGGCGCAATTCGGGTGTAGAAGGCCACCTCCTGCCTACCGGAATTGGCCAGTGTCCTGGCATAGGCCGAATGCGGCATCTTGAGGATGATGGACTGCGGGGCCCCGGTGGATTCCCCGACATAGCGCAGCCCAAGGCGGATGACGTGCGATACGATGGCTGGGTGCTGGTGCAGCACCTTCACCTCGCGCACCGCGCCGGCGTCCAGCACGCGCTCCTGCGCAGCGCGGCCGTCAGGCGGGCCGGCTCGACGACATCAGGTAGTTGTGGAGGTGTCATAGCCATGATGCCCCTGCCCCGCGCCATACTGCACGATCACAAGTCCGGGCACCAGCGGACGGCTGGATGCCGGGCTCAAGCCGCCGCGGTGGAATCGCGCACGGTCCGGACCACGACCGACCGCAGCTGTTCGAGATTGGCCGCCATGCCTGCGATCGCCTGCCTGACCTCCGCGGCGCGCTCGTTCACCGAGGCGGCGTCGCGGCTGACATTGCCGATCTTGGCCGAGACCTCCTTCGCGGCGGACGCTGATTCGGAGATCGAGCGCGTGATCTCCCGCGTCGCAGTGTCCTGCTCTTCCATTGCCGCGGCGACCGAGGTCGCGACGCCGTCGATCTCGACGATGTGGCCGCCCATCGTTTCGACGGCATCGACCGCGGCCTGCGTCGAAGCCTGAATCTCCGCGATCAGCCGCCCGATCTCCTCGGTGGATTTGGCGGTCTGGTCGGACAGGGATTTCACTTCGGCGGCGACCACCGCGAAGCCGCGGCCGGCCTCGCCGGCGCGCGCCGCCTCGATCGTGGCGTTGAGCGCCAGCAGATTGGTCTGGCCGGCGATGCCGCCGATCAGGTCGGAGACCTCGGCGATCTTCTTCACCGATCCGGCCAGCGTCTGGATGGTCGAACGCGCCTGCTCGCGGCCGGCGACCGCCGATTTGGTGACCGTGCTGGTGCGCGCGACCTGGCTCGCAATCTCCCGGATCGAAACGCTCAGCTCCTGGGCCGCGGCCGAAACGGTCTGCGAGCTGCCCAATGCCTGGGTGGATGCGGAGGCAACCGCCTGCGACTCCAGGGATAGCGATCGGGCGATCTCGGACAGGCTGGCGGCGGCCCGCTCCACGCCTTGCGTCGCCGCACTCGCCGTGTCGACCGAGCGGCCGGTCTCGCGCTCGACGGTCTCGGCCATCTGGTGCAGCGCGCCGCGCTTGGCGAGCGCCGCTTCCTGCTCCTTCAGCAACTGTTCCTCGCGGAGGCGGGAATTCTCGACCGCCGCCTGCTTGAACACCAAGAGGGCACCCGCCATCGAGCCGACCTCGTCCTGCCGGCGCGCGAAGGGAATGTCGGCGGCGAGATCCCCGGTTGCGAGCTTCTGCATCGTATCCGTCATGCGCACGATCGGGCGCACCACACCGAGGGCGACGCCGAGCAGGCCGGCGGCGATGAAGGCCAGGACCGCGGCGGAGACGCCAAGGAGGATATAGAGCATCGCACTGTCGCGATCCGCGGCCAGCTTCTCCATGTCCGCGTTCTGCTTGTTGGCGCTCTCGACGATGCTGTCGATGACGGCACGATGCGCGGCGTAGGCGTCCTTGAGCTGCGCATAGGCGCGCTCGGCGGCGGCCATGTCCTTCGCCTTGAGGGCTGGCAGGACCTGGTCGGACAGGAGTTTCCAGAACTTCTGCACCTCGGCATCGGATTTCGACACCAGCGCGGTCTTCAGGTCGGCCGAGAGGCTGGAGCCGACCCAGAACGCCTTGCGCTCGTCATAATCCTTGCGGAGCTGCACCAGTCGGTCGCCATGGGCCGCCAACTGGTCCGGCTCGCGCATGGCCAGCGTCGCCTCGAGATAGGCCTCGATGACGTATTCCGGCGGCGGCAGGATGTCGGCGATGAGGTCGTTGCCGAGCTTGATGTCGGAATAGAGCGGACCGCCGACCTTGAGCTCGCGCAGGGCGTAGAGGCTGGTGGAGACCACGGCCGTGAAACCGATGGCCAGGACGATCCCGAAAGCAATGATTGCAGAGGAAAGCGAAAGACGAATTTTCATGGAACAATCCGATGGGCCGCGGCGAATCCAAACGGACGCTAAACGATTACGGTAAACACGGGATTGCTTCGCGCGGAAATTGTATCCCTCGAACTCCGGGAAACTACGGGAAAAGACGTCGGGGGTAACTGGAGGACAATGTGCCCCCCGCCGTCGTCCCGAATCGGCGTGCGCCTGGGCGCGCTTGTCCGGGACGACGCTGGAGCTACACGTCGAAGAACACCGTCTCATCGTCGCCTTGGAGCCGCAGGTCGAGGCGATAGACCGCCTTGCCGGCCTCGCGCGCAGCGATCAGCGTGGCGCGGCGATCGGCAGGGACCAGCGCCAGCACGGGATCGGCGGCGTTGCCGGCCTCGTCGCTGAAATAGATCCGGGTATAGAGATGCCGCAGCATGCCGCGCGCGAACACCGCCAGAACGATGTGCGGCGCCTGCGGCTTGCCGTCGGGGTCGGGCACGACGCCGGGCCTGATGGTGTCGAAGGAGTAATTGCCGTCCTTGTCGGTGCCGCAGCGGGCGAAGCCACGGAAGCTGGCGTTCGGCAGCGCGCGCTTGTCCTGCGGGTCGGCGTAGCGCCCCTGCGCGTCCGCCTGCCAGATCTCCAGCATGGCGTCGGGCATGGCGGCACCGTCGCCGTCGAGCACCCGGCCCTCGATGCGGACGCGATCGCCGGAAACGTCGGGCGTCAACGTCGAGTTGGTGAACGCGTCGTTCCAGGCATATTCGCCGGTCGGCGTCATGCCGTATTTGAAGAACGGACCGACGGTCTGCGACGGCGTGATCCCATCGGGCTTCACAGAGTCCTGCACGTTACTTGGTCTCCATGGGGGTGGCGTTCTTGCCGCGCAGCACGATGTCAAAGCGATAGCACAACGCCCATTCGGGCTGGGTGTTCTCCAGGTCGAACGACGAAACCATGCGCGCCCGCGCGGTTTCGTCCGGCACCGAGTTGAAGATCGGGTCGAACGGGAACAGCGGGTCGGCCGGGAAATACATCTGCGTCACCAGCCGCGTGACGAAGGAATGGCCGAACACGGAGAGATGGATGTGGGCCGGCCGCCAGGCGTTGTGATGATTGCCCCAGGGATAGGCGCCGGGCTTGATGGTGACGAACCGATAGTAGCCGGCGGCATCGCTCACGGTGCGGCCTGCGCCGGTGAAATTCGGATCGAGCGGCGCCGGATGCTGGTCGCGGACATGGACGTAGCGGCCGCAGGAATTGGCCTGCCAGATCTCGACCAGCGAGTTCGGCACGCCGCGTCCGTCCTCGTCGCGCACATGCCCGTGCACGATGATGCGCTCGCCGAGCGGCTCGCCGGTATGCTGGGTAGTGAGATCGGCGTCGCCCTCGCGTACGGTCTCGTGGCCGTAGACCGGGCCGGTCAATTCCGACAGCGTGTGGCGCATCGGGATCAAGGGCTTGTTCGGCGCGCGCTTGATCGAGCTCTTGTATTCGGGCGACAGCGGCAGCGGATGCGCCTTGTTGCTGTCCGTGGGATAGATGAACGTCATCGGCGAACTCCTCCCCGGCCATTTTGGGCCAGCGGTCAACATTTGCGCCAATCATTATAGAACATAACTAATCTAGGGAAGCCCTCCCGGCAGCAGGCGTTTGGCCGGCTCCTACTTGATCGGCGCACGCGGCAACACGGCCTCGCCGGCCTCCAGCCGGTAAGTGTGGCCGAGCGAATACCAGGGCGTCGAAACGTCACGCGCGGTCGGATGCGGCGTCTCGTGGCGCACGAACTCGCCGATCAGCGCTCGTGTCACGCCGAACTGGACGTCGCTGTCGATATGGGGATCGTTGGGATCGTAGACCTGCGAGATCAGCACCTTGAAGCCGGGCTTGAAGATCAGGGCGTGCAGATGCGCGGGACGGTAGGGATGCCGGCTCTGCGCCTCGAGCAGGCGGCCGACCACGCCGTTGGTCGGAATGGGATAGCCGATCATCATCACCGAGCGGAAGGCGAAGCGCCCATCGGAATCGGTCGTGAACTTGCCGCGCAGGTTCATGTCGGCCTGATCGGGGTCCTGGTTTTCGTAGAGGCCAACCGGCGAGGCGTGCCAGACATCGACCTCCGCGCCAGCGACGGGACGGCCGTCCTTGTCGACGACGAGGCCGTTGACGAACAGCGGCGCACCCGGTGTTTCCGAGCGGACGATCGATCCGCCATTCTCCACGCGCGGCGAGTTCAATCGCCAGAACGGACCGAGCAGCGATTGATCGGTTTCCGTATTGCCCTGATCGCCATTGTTCAGGAGGCACACCAGCGGCGAGACGCCGAGCGAGCCCGCCATCAGCACGACCTCGTTATGCGTGTCGGTCGAGAGCTTGCCGAGCTCGGCAATGATCGCGGTCGCGTCGCGGAATTCCTTCTCGGTCAGGCGCACATCGCGGACGAAGCCGTGCAGATGCTTGACCAGCGAGACCATGATCTGCCGCATCCGCGGATCGGACGTCCGCTCCATCACCGCCAGTGCGGCCGCCGTGACGTCCTGCTCGCGCGCGATGATCATGCTTGCCTCCCAGCTGTCGGCGGGCTCTTCACCTCGCCCCGCTTGCAGGGAGAGGTCGGAATTTGCGACAGCAAATTCCGGGTGAGGGGGTACAGGTCCCACGGTCATCTCATCTGCGGAGAGAGGCCCCTCACCCCACCCCTATCCCCGTAAGAACGGGGAGAGGGAGAGGATAGACCGTTAATTCAGCCTCTCGATCGCAACGGCCACGCCCTGGCCGACGCCGACGCACATGGTGGCGAGCGCGAGCTTGCCGCCGCGCTTTTCCATGCCGTGCACGGCGGTGAGCGCGAGGCGCGCGCCGCTCATGCCGAGGGGGTGGCCGAGCGCGATGGCGCCGCCATGCGGATTGACGAAATCGGCGTCATCGGCAACGCCGAGCTGGCGCATGCAGGCGATGCCTTGCGAGGCGAAGGCCTCGTTGAGCTCGATCAGGTCGAAATCGCTGATCTTTTTACCCAGACGCTCCATCAGCTTGCGGGTCGCCGGCACCGGGCCGATGCCCATGATGCGCGGCGGCACGCCGGCCGAGGCAAGGCCGAGGATGCGCGCGCGCGGCGTCAGACCGTGCTTCTTCACCGCGGCTTCCGAGGCGAGAATCATTGCGGCCGCGCCGTCATTGACGCCCGACGCATTGCCGGCGGTGACCGTGCCGGGATTCCGCACGATCGGCTTCAGTTTTGCCAGCGCTTCCAGCGTGGTCTCGGGACGCGGATGCTCGTCCTTGTCGATCGTGATGGGACCGGCCTTGCCGCCGGGAATGACGATCGGCGTGATTTCTTCCGCGAAATAGCCGGCCGCAATCGCGGCACCGGCGCGCTGCTGCGAGCGGATGGCGAAGGCATCCTGATCGGCACGCGAGACCTGGAATTCCTCGGCGACGTTCTCGCCGGTTTCCGGCATCGCATCGACGCCGTACTGCGCCTTCAGCAGCGGATTGATGAAGCGCCAGCCGATGGTGGTGTCAAAAATCTCGGCGGAGCGCGAGAACGCTTCCTGCGCCTTGCCCATCACGAAGGGCGCACGGGTCATGGATTCGACACCACCGGCAATCGCCAGCTCGATCTCGCCGGAGCGGATGGCGCGACCGGCCGCACCGACCGCGTCGAGGCCGGAGGCGCAGAGCCGGTTCAGGGTCTGTCCCGGAACCGAGTCCGGGAGGCCCGCCAGCAGCAGCGCCATGCGCGCGACGTTGCGGTTGTCCTCGCCGGCCTGGTTGGCGCAGCCGAAGAAGACTTCGTCCACCTGCGCCCAGTCGAGATTGGGGTGTTTTGCCATCAGCGCCTTGATCGGCGCGGCGGCCAGATCGTCGGCGCGCACTTTTGCGAGCGAGCCGCCGAAACGGCCGATCGGGGTCCGCACGGCATCGCAGATAAAGACGTCACGCATCGTTGTTCTCCCTGAATGCCGCGGTTCGGCCAAAATTCTTCAATGTCGGCGGAGTTTTAGGAGGGCGCCCGCGGCAGGTCAATTGACGGTTTCTTGCGCGTTCCGAGGGGTGCGCACGCCGGCAACGCATGCCGCGGTGCGGACAACGTGGAAAACCTCCCCTCCCCGGCCAAAGCGATAGGAGCAGGTGCCGAAATTTTGTAGGTTGCGCCGCCCATGACCATGCAACAGCCGATACCCGTACCGCCCCCTGACGAAGCGCCCACCCCGCCTGCGGAAGCTGCCGCGCGTGTGACGCCGATGATGGAACAATATCTGGAGATCAAGGCGGCGCATCAAGGCCTGCTGCTGTTCTACCGGATGGGCGATTTCTACGAGCTGTTCTTCGAGGACGCCGAGATCGCCTCGAAAACGCTCGGCATCGTCTTGACCAAGCGCGGCAAGCATCAGGGCGCCGACATCCCGATGTGCGGCGTGCCGGTCGAACGCTCCGAGGATTACCTGCATCGGCTCATCACCGCCGGCCACCGGGTCGCCGTGTGCGAGCAGACCGAAGATCCCGCAGCCGCGAAAGCGCGCGGCAACAAGAGCGTGGTCCGCCGCGGCGTGGTACGGCTGGTCACCCCGGGCACGCTGACCGAGGACACGCTGCTCGACGCGCGCGCCAACAATTACCTGCTGGCGGTCGCGCGCGCCCGCGCCTCCGGCGGCGGCGACCGCTTTGGTCTTGCCTGGATCGACATCTCGACCGCCGAATTCACCGTGCTGGAATGCTCGAGCGGTGAGCTCGCCGCCACGCTGGCACGCATCAACCCGAACGAAGCGATCGTCACCGACGCGCTCTACAGCGATAACGAGCTCGCCCAGACCTTGCGCGAGCTGCCGGCCGTGACGCCGGTGACCCGAGACGTCTTCGACGGCGCCACCGCCGAAAAGCGGCTGTGCGACTATTTTGCGGTCGCGACCATGGACGGGCTGGCGCAGCTGACGCGGCTGGAAGCCACGGCTGCTGCCGCCGCCGTCACCTATGTCGATCGCACCCAGGTCGGCAAGCACCCGCCGCTGTCGCCGCCGGCACGCGAAGCCTCCGGCGCGACCATGGCGATCGATCCGGCCACACGCGCCAATCTCGAACTGACGCGGACGCTTGCGGGCGAACGCCGCGGCTCGCTGCTCGATGCGATCGACTGCACGGTGACCTCGGCCGGCTCGCGTTTGCTCGCGCAGCGGCTCGCGGCGCCGCTGACGGATGCGCCGGCGATCGCGCGGCGGCTCGATGCCGTCAGCGCCTTCGTTTCGGACTCGGCTGCGCGCGAAGACATCCGCAGCATTTTGCGTGGCGCGCCCGATATGTCGCGGGCGCTGGCCCGTCTCTCGGTCGGCCGCGGCGGACCGCGCGACCTCGCAGGCCTGCGCGACGGCATCATCGCTGCCGACCAGGTGCTGGCCCGACTTTCCGAGCTCGACCAGCCGCCGTACGAGATCGCAACGGTGATGGCGGCGCTGCAAAGACCGTCGCGCGAACTCGCGGCAGAATTTGCCAGCGCACTCGACGACCAACTGCCGCTGATCAAGCGCGATGGCGGCTTCGTTCGCCAGGGCTACGAGCCCGCGCTCGACGAAACGCGAAGCCTGCGCGACGCCTCACGTCTCGTCGTGGCTTCGATGCAGGCCCGCTACGCCGACCAAACCGGCGTGAAGGGCCTCAAGATCCGCCACAACAACGTGCTCGGCTATTTCGTCGAGGTCACCGCGCAGCACGGCGACAAGCTGATGTCCGCGCCGCTGAACGCGACCTTCATCCACCGCCAGACGCTGGCGGGCCAGGTGCGCTTCACCACCTCCGAGCTCGGCGAGATCGAGGCCAAGATCGCCAATGCCGGCGACCGCGCACTCGGGCTCGAGCTTGAAATCTTCGAGCGGCTTTCAGCCAAGGCGCTTGATATCAGCGACGATTTGCGCGCTGCCGCCCATGCCTTTGCGCTGCTCGACGTCGCGACCTCACTCGCAAAACTTGCGGTCGACGACAATTATGTGCGGCCGGACGTGGATGAATCGCTCGGCTTCGCGATCGAGGCCGGCCGCCATCCCGTTGTGGAGCAGGCGCTCAAGCGCAATGGCGAGCCCTTCATCGCCAATGCCTGCGACCTGTCGCCGGGACCTGCGCAAAAGTCCGGCCAGCTCTGGCTGCTGACCGGCCCCAACATGGCGGGTAAGTCGACCTTCCTGCGCCAGAACGCGCTCATTGCCTTGCTGGCACAGATCGGCAGCTTCGTGCCCGCCACGCGCGCGCGGATCGGCATTATCGACCGCCTGTTCTCGCGTGTCGGCGCCGCCGACGATCTCGCCCGCGGCCGCTCCACCTTCATGGTGGAGATGGTCGAGACCGCCGCGATCCTCAACCAGGCCGGCGAGCGCGCGCTGGTGATCCTGGATGAAATCGGCCGCGGCACCGCGACCTTCGACGGCCTCTCGATCGCCTGGGCCGCGATCGAGCATCTGCACGAAAGCAATCGCTGTCGCACGCTGTTCGCAACGCATTATCACGAGCTGACCGCGCTCTCGGCCAAACTGCCGCGGATGTTCAACGCGACGGTGCGCGTCAAGGAATGGCAGGGCAACGTCGTGTTCCTGCACGAGGTGCTGCCGGGCTCGGCGGATCGTTCCTACGGCATCCAGGTGGCAAAACTCGCCGGCCTGCCGCCGGCCGTGATCACGCGCGCCAAATCCGTGCTGGCGAAACTGGAGGCCCAGGACCGAGGCCAGACCGCACGCGCGCTGGCCGACGATCTGCCGCTGTTCGCCGTCCCCTCGCGCGCCGCCGCGGAAGCCGCGCCACCGAGCGAAGCCGAGCTCTTGATGGAGGCCGTGAAGGCGCTGCACCCCGACGAGATGTCGCCGCGCGAAGCGCTCGATGCGCTGTATGCGTTGAAGGCCAAGCTGCCGAAGCAGTAGGATGCCGTAGGGTGGGTTAGCCGAAGGCGTAACCCACCAACTTCGTCCTGCAATCGTGGAAGCATGGTGGGTTAGCCCCGCAGATGCGCTTCGCGCATCTGCGGGGCTAACCCACCCTACGATTCCTGTGCGCTTCGCTACGCCCTCGCCGCGATCGCGGCCGCTTCCGCGGCGGCGCGCTGCATGCTGGTCGACATCTCGTTGGTGACCGTGCTCTGCTCCTCGACGGCGGCGGCCGTGGACGTCACGTATTCGCTGACATTGTTGATCGCCTGCTTGATCGAGCCGAGCGCGCTGACGACGTCGCCGGAGATGCCGTTAAGGCTGCCGATCTCCTGGCCGATCTTGTCGGTTGCCTGCTTGGCCTGGTTGGCGAGGCTCTTCACTTCGGACGCAACCACGGCAAAGCCGCGGCCGGCTTCGCCGGCGCGGGCGGATTCGATCGTGGCGTTCAGCGCCAGCAGATTGATCTGGCCGGTGATGCTGTTGATCATCTCGACGATGCCGCTCATCGACTGCGCGGCCTCGGTGAGGCGCTGGGCCTGGGCGTCGGCAGAAGCGACCTGATCCACCGCGCTCATCGCGGTCTCGCGCGATTTGGTCATCGCCGCAGAGATCTCGCGCACCGAGGCGTTCAGCTCCTCGGAGCCTGCAGCGACCGATTCCATCATGCCGCGGACGCGCTCGTTGCCCATGCGGACCAGCACCTGCCGCGTGGTGTCGGTGGCGTATTTCACGACCTTGAACGGCTTGCCGTTGAGATCGAGGATCGGGTTGTAGGAGGCCTGGATGTAGACCTCCCGGCCGCCCTTGCCGATGCGCTTGTACTCGGCCGCCTGGTACTGGCCGCGGCCGAGCGCCGCCCAGAACTCGCGATAGCCGGCACCGTCGCGCTCACCGGGCTCGACGAACATGCTGTGGTGCTTGCCCTGGATCTCGGCCAGCGAATAGCCGAGCGTGGCGAGGAAGTTGGGGTTGGCGGTGATGATCGTGCCGTCCATGTTGAACTCGATCACGGCCTGCGCCTTGTCGATCGCCGACATCTGACCGGCGAGATCGGCGTTCTTCAGCTTCTCCGCGGTGACGTCGGTTGCATATTTGACGACGCCGAACGGTTTGCCGTTCTCGTCGAGCAGCGGATTGTAGGAGGCGAGGATCCAGACCTCGCGGCCGCCCTTGCCGATCCGCTTGAACTCGCCGGCCTGGTAGTCGCCCCGGTTGAGCGCAGCCCAGAATTCGCGATAGGCCGTGCCGTTGCGGTCAGCCTCGGCTACGAACAGGCTGTGATGCTTGCCTTGGATCTCGGCGAGCGAATAGCCGAGCGCCTTGCAGAAATTCTCGTTGGCGGTGACGATGGTGCCGTCGAGCTTGAATTCGATCACGGCCTGGGCGCGGCTGTTGGCGGCGATCTTCGAGGCGTCCGTCATGCTCCGGATCTTCTTCTCAGTGATGTCGGTCGCAATCTTGGCGACCATCACCGCCTTGCCATCGCCGTCGAGCACCGGATTGTAGGATGCTTCGATCCAGACCTCGCGGCCGCCCTTCGCGATCCGCTTGAACTCGCGCGCCTGATACTCGCCACGGTTCAGCGCGGCCCAGAACGCCTTGTACTCCGCGTTGTCGCGCTGGTCGGCCGGCACGAACATGGAGTGATGCTTGCCCTGGATTTCGTCGAGCCGATAGCCGAGGGCATCGAGAAAATTCTTGTTGGCCGTGATGATCGTCCCATCAAGCTTGAATTCGATCATCGCCTGCGAGCGGCCGATGGCAGCGAGCTGTGCGTCCGCATCACCGCGGGACTTACGACCAAACATCAAAGAATCTCCATCTCGAAATAACGCCGATGGGACACGCCCATCTAACCAGGAATTGCAACCGCGCGGCGGAGTCGCCGTATTCCAATCCACAATCCCGCGGGTCCGGAGCGATCAAATCGCCAAATTCGTCATCATGACGCACGGATGGAGCCGAGACGGGCACGCAATAATTCGTAAAAGAAAAGATCGAATAAAGTTCTAACGGACGTATCGAAATTCGGCAGCGGAGGCGTCCGCAATTTCACGACGCCTGCCGCGCCTTGTGCATCGCACGCCGGCCGATCCCCCACAGCGTCAGGTTCCAGGTGACGCAGGTGCCGAGCGCAAGGCAGAGACCAATGGCGGAACCGAACTGCACCACCGCGACGTGCATGACGGCGATCGCCGTGCCGAATCCGAGCAGGCCCCAGGCGGAGTTGGCGAGCACGGCGGCGGTCGGCGGACCGCCGATGCGTGGATGCAGGATCACCATCATGCTGGAAAACACGACCGGAAAGATCGCGATGATGCCGCTGATGCGGGGGCCGACCCAGCTGGAGGTCGAGACCACGATGGCGACGAGCGTTGCGACCAGCACGGCCCGCATCGGGACGTCGTACCAGCGGCGCGCCACCAGCGGCATCTTGACGTGACGGTAGCCCGCAAGCAGCGGAATGCAGATGCCGAACGCGATCAGATTGGCGGCAAGTCCGGCGGTGAGCGACCAGTCGAACTGGCGGATGATCGAGGCCAGAACGATCCAGACCGCGAACGCGCTAGCGCAACTCACCAGCATGCCGCGCCGCTGCGCCAGCATGACATAGGTCAGACACATGAAAATCGTCGCCGCGTTGATCGGCAGGCTCGCCAGCGCGCCCTGCGCGATGAAGGCGGCGTCGTGGTCGATCGCGAGGAAGACATAGGACGGACCGGCCGACACCGGCAGGGTCGCGATCAGCGCGCCGATCACGGGGCCCGAGCGCTCGGTGATAACAGACGCCGTCACGACGAACGCCGCCGCGATCGCCATGCGCAGGAGGAGGAAGAGGATGAAGTGGAGGTCGAGGGACATTTTTTCTTCTCACCCTCCTCTGGAGGGTAAGAGACTCACATCCGCTGCATCGACACCGAGACCTTCGGGCCATTCTTGATGGTCTGATAGACCACACAATAGCGCTCGGTGAGCTTGAGCAGCAGATCGAGCTTGTCCTGCGGCGCATCAGTGTCGACCTCGAAGCGGAGACGAATTTCGGCGAAGCCGACCGGGGTCTCCTTGTCGATGCCGAGCGTGCCCCGGAAATCGAGATCGCCCTCGGCATAGACGTTGCCGGTCTTCAACGGAATCTCGACCGCGGTCGCGACCGATTTCAGCGTGACGCCGGCACAGGCGACCAATGCCTCCAGCAGCATGTCGCCGGAGCAAAGCTCCAGGCCGGAGCCGCCGGTCGCAGGATGCAGGCCTGCCATCGCGATGGCGCGGCCGGTCTCGACCTTGCAGGCGATGCCTTCGCTGTCGGTCGAGCCCTTGGCCTTCAGCGTGATCATCGCGGTCTTGGGATCGGTCTTGTAGCGTTCCTTGATCGGGGCCTGCATCTGGCGCAATTCTGCGGCGTCCATCTTGTTCTCTCCCGGAAAAATCGCCTCTCGATGTACCGGCTCAAGGGCGAATTGTCACCACCACATGGCCTGACCGGGACCCTGGGTTGCGTCACGGTCGGGCACGCTGCGGTCGAGCGAACGGTCGAGTGACGTCAGCACACTTCGCTTGAAATTCTCGAACAGCGGCGAATTGCGGTCGCGCGGCCGGCCCAGATTGATCTCGATCTGGTCGAACAGCCGGCCCGGCCGCGGCCGCATCACCAGCACGCGGTCGGCCAGCACCACGGCCTCGTCGACGTCATGTGTGACGAGGATCAAGGTCGGGCGCGTGTCGGCCCAGAGATCGAGCAGATGGTCCTGGAGATCCCTGCGGGTGAAAGCATCGAGCGCGGAGAACGGCTCGTCGAGCAGGAGCACCTCGGGCTGCGGCACCAGCGCGCGTGCGATCGCGACGCGCTGCGCCTGCCCGCCGGAAAGCTCGCGCGGCCAGGCCTGCGCCTTGTCGGCAAGGCCGACGCGCTCGAGCGCGCGCGCCACCTTCTCGCGCCGCTCTGCCGCGGGCAGATCGGCGAGACCAAAACCGATATTGTCGGCGACACTGAGCCAGGGCAGCAGCCGCGGCTCCTGAAAGATGATGCCGATTTTTGAGTGCGGCGAAGCGATCGCCTCGCTGTCGAGCGTCACCGTGCCGGAGCTGGCGCGGTCGAGACCGGCGATGGCGCGGAGCAGTGTTGATTTGCCGCAGCCGGAGCCGCCGATGATGGCGAGGATCTCGCCCTGCCTGATCTCGGCCGAGAAGCGCGCCAGCGCCTGCACGCCGTTGGGATAGGTCTTGCTGACCCGGTCGAGCGCCAGCATCGCGTTACGCTCCCTTGTCAAGTTTCTTTGGCGCGCCCGAAGGCGTCCTGCCAGCGCAGGAACGGCGCGGCGCCGACTTCGATCAGCCAGTCGGTGAGTTTGCCGAGAATGGCGAAGATGACGATGGCGGCGAGGATCTGCGCGGGCTTGCCGAGCTGCTGGCCGTCGAGCAGGAGATAGCCGAGGCCTTCGGAGGCGCCGATCAATTCGGCCGCGACCACGAACATCCAGCCGAGGCCGAGGCCGACGCGCAGGGACACGACATAGGCCGGCAGGACCGCAGGCAGCAGGATGCGGCGGATCATCGCGAAGCCGGAGAGGCGGAAGGTGCGGCCGACCTCGACGATCTTGCGATCGACGGAGAGGATCGCGCCCATCACGCCGAGATAGACCGGGAAGAACACGCCGACCGCGATCAGCGCGATCTTGGACGTCTCGAAGATGCCGAGCCAGAGGATGAACAGCGGCACCCAGGCGAGCGACGGGATCGCGCGCAGCGCCTGCACGGTCGGATCGAGCAGCCGCCGCGCCAGCGACCAATAACCGGAGATGGCCCCGAGCAGCGTGCCCGCGACCACGCCGAAGGCGAAGCCGAGCCCGACCCGCCACAGCGTTGCGGCGATGTGGCGGACCAGTTCGCCGGAGCGGGCGAGGTCGGCGATGGCGGCAAGGACGCGCGAGGGCGGCGGCACCAGCCGGCCGTTGGACCAGCCGAACCAGACCACGAGCTCCCAGCCGGCGGCGAGGATCAATGGCAACAGCACGCCCAGCAGAGGCCGCGCATAGCGCGACAGCCGCGAGGGCGCAGCAGATCTGTCGGCCGGTTCCGAGGTTTGTTGCAGGACTGGCGCGTCGGAGATCATGGCCGGTAGGAAGCGCGTCTGGTCAGGGAATGCAAGCGAGCGCAGCAAACACCGCTGTCGTCCCGGACGAGCGAAGCGCAGATCCGGGACCCATAACCACAGGCAGATATGACTACGGGGACTCGGGGTGACCACCTTTGCCCCAAACCGCTCCCTGTGGCTATGGCGACGAGCGCAAGCGCTCGCGCCGGGGATCCCGGGTTCGCTTCGCGCCCCGGGACGACGGCGGAGTTTGCGGCGCCGGCGTGCCTCTTACTAATTCGTCGGCAGCGGAACCTGGTCGTCGATCAGGGCATCCAGCGTCGCCTTCACGTCGACCTTGGCGTCGACGACGCCGGCTTGCTGGAGCGCAAGGCCCGCCGCGAGGATCGACTCGCGCTGGGGTGCGCCGATGCGGCTGTGGGTGAGCTCGGTGCGCTCCTTGAGCTGCTTGTCGACGACGGCCTCAGGCAGCTTGGTCACCGCGATGAACGTCTTCTTGAGATCATCGTAATTCGCCAGCGAATACTTTCGCGCTTCTTCGTACACCGCGAGTACGCGGCGGGCGGCGTCCGGATAATCCTTCAAGAACTGCTCGCGCACATTGAGGATGCCCCAGGTGTTGGCGTCGGCCTTGCGATAGAACAGTTTTGCGCCCTCCTCGACCTCGGCCTGCGCCATCATGGGATCGAGACCGGCCCAGGCATCGACGTCGCCGCGGATCAGCGCGGTCTTGCCGTCGGCGTGCTGGAGCAGCACTGGCGTGATGTCCTTTTCGGTGAGGCCGGCACCGAGCAGCGCGCGCACCAGGAAGATGTGCGGATCGGTGCCGCGCGTCACCGCAACGCGCTTGCCTTTGAGGTCAGCAACGCTTGCGATCTTGGAATCCTTACCTGTCACCAGCGCGGTCCATTCGGGACGCGAATAGACGTAGATCGACTTGATCGGGTTGCCGTTGATGCGGGCGACCAGCGCGGCGGAGCCCGCGGTCGAGCCGAAATCGATCGAGCCGGCGTTGAGGAATTCGAGCGCCTTGTTGGAGCCGGCCGACTGCACCCAGGTGACGGTGATGCCGTCCTTGGCGAACTCCTTCTCCAGCAGCCCCTTCTGCTTCAGGACCATCGACACCGGATTGTAGGTCGCCCAGTCGATGCGGATTTCCTTGAGCGGGTCCGCTGCCTTTGCCGCGGGGGTCATGGCGAGCGCAACCGCTCCCGCCAACAGAATGCGTCGTGTAATGTTCGTCATGCCCAGCCTCCTCAAAAAATTCATTGTTTTTCAATGAGTTATACCTAGAAATCAACGAGAAAATCCCACCTTTGAAAGCGGGTTGCCTGAGAACAACTTTGCCCGAGGCCGCCCTTTTCCAGCATGGAACGACTATTGCCAGCGAATGGCGGGTGACAGCGCCTGTCACCTCTTATATCCGGTGAAGCATGGACAGCGTCGCGACTGAACATAAGCCAGAGGTGGACGATCGCTTCGACACCGCGCGGATCACCGCCGCGGTCGATGCGCTTGCCGAAAAGCATGAGGGCCGCGAGGACGCGTTCCGCACCGCCATGGCGCAAATGCTCAAGGCCGAGCTGATCGCAGCACGCGCCGCAGCACAAGCGATCCTGCTGAAGGACCGTCACGGCCGCCGCTGCGCCGAGCGGCTGTGTCATGTCCAGGACGAAATCATCCGCATCCTGTATTCGGCGGCGACGCGCCATCTCTACCGCTCGCATATCCCGAGCGGCGCGGAGCGGATGGCGGTGGTCGCGACCGGTGGCTATGGCCGCGGCCTGATGGCTCCCGAATCCGACATCGATCTGCTGTTCATCCTGCCCTACAAGCAGACCGCCTGGGGCGAGCAGGTGGCTGAGGCCATCCTCTACTGCCTCTGGGACATGGGGCTGAAGGTCGGCCACGCCACACGCTCGGTCGATGAATCGATCCGGCAGGCGCGCGGCGACATGACGATCCGCACTGCGATCCTGGAGACGCGCTTCCTCACCGGCGACCAGCCGCTCTATGACGAGCTGGTCGAGCGCTTCGACAAGGAAGTGGTGCAGGGCACCGCATCCGAATTCGTCACGGCGAAGCTCGCCGAGCGCGAGGAGCGCCACCGCCGCGGCGGCCAGTCGCGCTATCTGGTCGAACCCAACGTCAAGGACGGCAAGGGCGCGCTACGCGACCTGCACACGCTGTTCTGGATCGCCAAATACGTCTATCGCGTACGCGACACCGACGAGCTGGTCGAACGCGGCGTGTTCGACGCGCAGGAGTACCGCACCTTCCGCCGCTGCGCCGATTTCCTCTGGTCGGTGCGCTGCAATCTGCATTTCTATTCCGGACGGCCGGAGGAACGGCTGTCGTTCGACCTCCAGCGCGAGATCGCGGTCCGGCTCGGTTACACCTCGCATCCCGGCATGCAGGACGTCGAGCGCTTCATGAAGCACTACTTCCTGGTCGCCAAGGAAGTCGGCAACCTCACCGCCATCCTCTGCGCCAAGCTCGAGGACCAGCAGGCCAAGCCGGCGCCGGTGCTGAGCCGGATGATGGCGCGGCTGCGCCCGACTGCCGTGAAGCGGCGCGTGCCTGACAGCGACGACTTCATCGTCGACAACAACCGCATCAACGTCGCGGCGCCCGACGTCTTCAAGCACGATCCGGTCAATCTGATCCGAATCTTCCGCCTGGCGCAGAAGAACAACCTGGCCTTCCATCCGGATGCGATGCGCGACGTGACGCGCTCGCTCGGCCTGATCAACGCGCAGATGCGCGAGAATCCGGAAGCCAACCGTCTGTTCATGGAGATCCTGACCTCCGACAACGCCGAGATCGTGTTGCGGCGGATGAACGAGACCGGCGTGCTCGGCCATTTCATTCGCGCCTTCGGCAAGATCGTCTCGATGATGCAGTTCAACATGTATCATCACTACACCGTCGACGAGCATTTGATCCGCTGCGTCGGTTTCCTCCAGGACATCGAGCGCGGCGGCATCGAGGAATTCACGGTCGCCAGCGACCTGATGCGCAAGATCCGGCCCGAGCACCGCTCCGTGATCTACATCGCCACGCTCCTGCACGACGTCGCCAAGGGCCGGCCGGAAGACCACTCGATCGCCGGGGCCAAGGTGGCGCGGCGGCTCTGCCCGCGGCTCGGCTTCAGCCCTGCCGACACCGAGCTCGTGGCCTGGCTGATCGAGGAGCATCTGACGATGTCCACGGTCGCGCAGTCGCGCGACCTGTCCGACCGCAAGACCATCGAGAATTTCGCCGCCGTGGTGCAGTCGACCGAGCAGATGAAGCTGCTGACGATCCTCACCACCGCCGATATCCGCGGGGTCGGTCCGGGCGTGTGGAACGGCTGGAAGGCGCAGCTGCTGCGTTCGCTATATTACGAGACCGAGCCGGTACTGACCGGCGGCTTCTCGGAGGTCGATCGCGGCAAGCGGCTGACGGCCGCTCATGCCGAATTCCGCAACGCCTTCGCCGAATGGCCGAAGGACGAGCTCGATGCCTATATCGGCCGGCATTATCCGGCCTATTGGCTCAAGGTCGAGCTGCCGCGAAAGATCCGCCACGCCCGCTTCGTCCGCTCCAGCGAGCAGGCCGGCCACAAGCTCGCGATCAATGTCGGCTTCGACGAGGTGCGCGGCGTCACCGAGCTCACGATCTTCGCGGCCGACCATCCCTGGCTGCTCTCGATCATCGCGGGCGCCTGCGCCTCGGCCGGCGCCAACATCGTCGACGCCCAGATTTACACCACCACCGACGGCCGCGCGCTCGACACGATCTCGATCTCCAGGGAATACGACCGCGACGAGGACGAGGGACGGCGTGCCACGCGGATCGGGGAGATGATCGAGGACGTGCTGGAAGGCAAGCTGCGCCTGCCGGAAGTGGTGGCGCGGCGCACCGTGCGCAGCAAGGCGCGGCCCTTCACGATCGAGCCGGAGGTGACCATCAACAATCAATGGTCCGACCGCTACACCGTGATCGAGATGTCCGGCCTCGACCGCCCCGGCCTGCTCTACGAGCTGACCACCGCGATCTCGAAGCTCAACCTCAACATCGCGTCCGCCCACGTCGCGACCTTCGGCGAGCGCGCCCGCGACGTGTTCTACGTAACCGACCTCCTGGGCGCACAGATCAACGCCCCGACGCGCCAGTCCGCGATCAAGAGCGCGCTGACCCATGTGATGGCCGGCGACAAGGCGGTTGCGGCACCGGCGGCGTGAGGCCAATCTCTCGGTCCCAAAATGATTGTTGACCCATGGCTGATTTTCTTCCGGTCGAGTCTTTCATCATCCAACGACTCGAACAGGGCGGATGGTGCGTGATCGAGCGTCGTGCCGACCTTACCGACATTCCGATCGCTGATTTCGTCTCGCTTCGAGACGCGGAGGAATGGGTTGCCTGGAAACAGGGAACTCCGAGGATCAACCCTCATAGTACTTGATGCTTCGGTTCAGACCTGGACCCCCTCATGCCTGAGCAGCCAGCGCTTGCGCGCGAGGCCGCCGCCATATTTCACCAGCGAGCCGTCCGCGCCGATCAGGCGGTGGCATGGCAGCACCACGCTGATCGGGTTGGAGCCGTTGGCATGGCCGACCGCGCGAATGGCCTTGGGCATCTCGATCCTGGCGGCCATCGCGCCATAGCTCATCGTGGTGCCGGCAGGGATTTGCGCGAGAGCAGTCCAGACCTTTTGCTGAAACGGCGTGCCGGCGATGCGCCAGACGATGGCTGAAAGCTGGCCGAGATCACCTTCGAAATAGTGCGACAACGCCGTCCGCATCTCCGTCGGTGCAGGCCGGCCACTCAGATCGACCGCGCCGTAATGCAGACGCAACAGCTCGCGCATGCGGTGTTCATAATCTTCCCAGTCGAGCGCGCGCAGCGCACCGTCAGCATCGGTGACGAGCAAGGCGATCCCGATCGGCGTCACCAGCCGATCGAGGCCGAAGCTTACGGACGGTTTGGTTGATCGCGCGGGCATTGCGGCACCATGGCATCGAAACACACCCATCGCGTTTGCCATGGCGGCCGTGCTAACGTCCACCCGAAAGCTGACGCTTTTGGGGGGAGCTCAACTTGATCTGGATCGCCAATGTCCTGGTGGCGCTGGTCGCCGCGCTGCACGCCTACTTCCTGATCCTGGAGATGTTCCTCTGGGACAAGCCGCTTGGCTTGAAGACATTCCGCAATACGCCCGAGAAAGCCGAGATCACCAAAGTGCTCGCTGCCAACCAAGGGCTCTATAACGGCTTCCTTGCCGCCGGCCTGATCTGGGGTCTGGTCCACGGCAACCCGGCCTTCGCGTTCCAGATCAAGGCGTTCTTCCTGCTCTGCGTGATCGTGGCCGGTGCCTATGGCGCTATGACCGTCAGCACGCGAATCCTGATCGTGCAGGCGCTGCCGGCGGCGATCGCGCTGGTTGCGCTGTTTCTCGCCTGAGACGCTTCGGCGCAGCGCCGCGATCCTTGCGCGGCGGCTGACGTTCCTCCACAATCTTCGGCAGCGATGGCGACCGTTGCAAGCAACGGGACAAGACCGTCGGCCGGAAAATTCCGTCAGGAGGAACATCCCATCATGAGCAATCGCAGAGCCTTTTTAGCTGCCACGGCGGCGCTCGCCTTCGCGTTCTCCGCCACCCAAGCCCTCGCACAAAAGAAATACGACACCGGTGCGAGCGACACCGAGATCAAGATCGGCCAGACCGTGCCGTTCTCCGGCGCCTACTCCGTCTATGCCAATATCGGCAAGACCCAGGCCGCCTACTTCAAGATGATCAACGACCAGGGCGGCATCAACGGCCGCAAGATCAACCTGATCCAGTATGACGATGCCTATTCGCCGCCGAAGACGGTCGAGCAGGTGCGCAAGCTTGTCGAAGGCGACGAGGTGCTCTTCACCTTCCAGATCATCGGCACGGCCGCCAACGCCGCCGTGCAAAAATATCTCAACGGCAAGAAGATCCCGCAGCTGCTGGCCTCGACCGGGGCCGCGCGATTCAACGATCCGCAAAACTATCCCTGGACCATCGCCTACAATCCCAACTACGTGTCCGAAGGACGGATCTACGCAAAGTACATTCTCAAGGAGCATCCGAACGCCAAGATCGGCGTGCTCTACCAGAACGACGACATGGGCCGCGACTATCTCGCGGGCCTCAAGAGCGGCCTCGGCGACAAGGCCGCCGGCATGATCGTCGGCGAAGTCTCCTACGAAGTCACCGATCCGACGGTGGATTCGCAGGTGGTCAAGCTGAAGTCGATGGGCGCCGATCTTTTCTACGATGCCTCGACACCGAAGTTCGCGGCGCAGGCGATCAAGAAGGTGGCCGAGCTCGGCTGGAACCCGGTGCACATCCTCGACATCAATGCGAGCCCGATCTCGGCGACGCTGAAGCCGGCCGGCCTCGACATCTCCAAGGGCATCATCTCGACCCAATACGGCAAGGAGCCGAGTGATCCGCAGTGGAAGGACGATCCGGGCGTGAAAGCGTTCTTCGCCTTCATGGACAAGTATTTCCCGGAAGGCGACAAGCTCAACACGGTCAACACCTACGCCTATTCGGTGGCCGAACTGCTGACGCAGGTGCTGAAACAGTGCGGCGACGACCTGTCGCGTGAGAACGTGATGAAGCAGGTCGCCAATATCAAGGATTTCACCCCGAGCTTCGCGCTGCCCGGCATCAAGATCAACACCGGGCCGAACGACTACCGCGTCAACAAGCAGATGCAGATGATGAAGTTCAACGGCGAACGCTGGGAGCTGTTCGGACCGATCATCGAGGACAATGGCCCGGCGGGTTAGTTCAAGGACGAATCTCGTAGGGTGGGTTAGCGTCAGCGTGACCCACCCTACGAACGCCCACCTTGCGTTGCAGCAACGCCTCCTCCACACTCGGCCTCAGCGGTGACGTCCAGCCGGATCGATCACCTGCAATAACAAGCTGAGGAAACGGCGAATGAGGAATGGAATTCTGCATCTGGCCACGGCAACGGCGCTGACCCTGGCGCTGTCGGTCTCTGCGGCCAATGCCCAAAAGAAATATGATCCGGGCGCCAGCGACACCGAGATCAAGGTCGGCCAGACCGTGCCGTTCTCCGGACCGGCGTCGGCCTATGCGTCGATCGGCAAGACCCAGCTCGCCTATTTCAAGATGATCAACGACCAGGGCGGCATCAATGGCCGCAAGATCAATCTGATCCAGTATGACGACGCCTATTCGCCACCGAAAGCGGTGGAGCAGGTGCGCAAGCTCGTCGAGAGCGACGAGGTGCTGCTGACCTTCCAGATCATCGGTACGCCCTCGAACGCGGCCGTGCAGAAATATCTCAACTCCAAGAAGGTGCCGCAGCTGTTCGCGGCTACCGGCGCCTCGAAGTTCACGGACCCCAAGAACTTCCCGTGGACGATGGGCTACAATCCCAACTACTTCGTCGAAGGCCGCATCTACGGCCAGTACATTCTGAAGGAATACCCGAACGCCAAGATTGGCGTGCTCTACCAGAACGACGACCTCGGCAAGGACTATCTGAACGGCATCAAGGCCGGCCTCGGCGACAAGGCCGCCAAGATGATCGTGACGGAAGCGTCCTACGAAGTGTCCGATCCCACGGTCGATTCGCAGATCCTCAAGATCAAGGACGCCGGTGCCGATTTGTTCTTCAGCGCAACAACGCCGAAGCAGGCCGCACAGGCGATCAAGAAGATCGGCGAGATGGGCTGGCATCCGGTGCAGATCGTTGACATCAACGCCACCTCGGTCGGCGCGGTGATGAAGCCCGCCGGTCTCGATGCCGCCAAGGGCGTCATCAGCGTCAACTACGGAAAGGACCCGCTCGATCCGACCTGGAAGGATGATGCCGGCATGAAGCGCTATTTCGACTTCATGGCGAAGTATTATCCTGACGGTGACAAGGATTCGAACTTCAACACCTACGGCTACGGCACCGCGCAGCTGCTCGCCCATGTGCTGCAGCAGTGCGGCGACAACCTGACGCGCGAAAACGTCATGAAGCAGGCTGCGTCCCTCAAGGACGTGATGGGCGACATCGCGCTGCCCGGCATCAAGGCCAACACCTCGCCGACCGACTACCGCGTCAACAAGCAGCTTCAGATGATGAAGTTCAACGGCGAGCGCTGGGAGCTGTTCGGCCCGATCCTGGAGGACGCCGGTCCAGCGGGTTAGTGGTTGATGTCTGAAACGTATTCGGCGGCCCGCGGGCCGCCGATTTTTACCCTTCCATCACCGTCACCCTGAGGTGGCCGCTTCTTCAGCGGCCCCTCGAAGGGCGACGGCGCCGCTGGTGGCCGCGCATCCTTCGAGGCTCGCGAAAGCTCGCACCTCAGGATGACGGAGAGAGATCGCCGCTTGGCTCAAGTCGGTATCTCGCCAAAGTTCTTCCCGACCGGCAGCACGGCGTGGCGAATCAATCGCGAGTCTTCCACCGCCGCCTGGCGGTGCTTGACCGCCTCGCGATAGGCGGGGTCGCGGATCATCTCGACGAAGGCTGCGACGCTCGGATATTCGGCGATGAAGCAATGGTCCCAGCGCTCGGCCGCGGGGCCGATCAGCATCAGCTCGAACCTGCCCTGCCAGACGATGCGGCCGCCGAGGCGTTCGAACACCGGGCCGCTGTCGCGGCCATAGGCCGCATAGGCTTCGGCGCCGCTGGCCTTGCGGCCGTCGGGATAGGCCGCGTCCTTGCGCAGGCGTACGAGGTTGAGCATGTGGATCGGACCGGGGCGGTCGCTGTCCCGAAACTGCGCGAAAATTTCCTTGGTCGGATCGACGTGGCCCATGCGTGGTGTTCCCTCTTGTTTTATGGCCGCGATCCTAGCCCTGCGGCCCGAGAAGCGGAACTGCGGCGGGCGAATGCCGCATCTCCTAATCGCGCGTTAACGCCGGGGTAACCGGGCCTTAAACCGCGACCGCTAGCGTGCGGCGGGGCGGGCTGACCGGGCGTTTGCGTATGGGGTTGGGAAAGAAAAAGGGTGGGCGGAAGGAGCCGTTGTTCGGCTTGCCTGCTGCGCTCGCCGATCTGCGCCTGACGGCCGCGGACCGCATTCCCAATGCCGAGGACAAGCCCAAGAAATCCGCGAAATCATCCGCCAAGCGCAAGACCGAGGATGCCAGCGACGAGCCGCCGCGCGAGCGGAAGCCGCAAGCCGGTCGCAGCGGCGCCAAGCGCCGGTCGAAATCACGCTTCGGTGCCGGCCTCGGCCGCCTGGTCTATTGGGGCGCGGTGCTGAGCCTGTGGGGCGTGATCGCCGTGATTGGCGTCGTGATCTATGTCGGCGCCCATCTGCCGCCGATCCAGTCGCTGGAGATCCCCAAGCGCCCGCCGACCATCCAGATCGTCGGCATCGACGGCAGCATGCTGGCGCAGCGCGGCGAGATGGCCGGCGCCAACGTGTCGCTGAAGGATCTGCCGCCCTATCTGCCGAAAGCGTTCATCGCCATCGAGGACCGCCGCTTCTATTCGCATTTCGGCATCGACCCGATCGGCATTTTGCGCGCCCTCGTCACCAACGTGCTCCATCGCGGTGTTTCGCAGGGCGGCTCGACGCTGACGCAGCAGCTCGCGAAAAACCTGTTCCTGACCCAGGAACGCACCATGGCGCGCAAGCTGCAGGAGGCGGAGCTCGCGATCTGGCTCGAGCGCAAGCATTCCAAGAACGAGATCCTGGAGCTCTATCTCAATCGCGTCTATTTCGGCTCCGGCGCCTACGGCGTCGAAGCTGCCGCGCAAAAATATTTTGGCAAGCCGGCGAAGAACGTCACCGTCGCCGAGGCCGCGATGCTGGCCGGCCTTGTCAAGTCGCCGTCGCGCCTGGCGCCGAACCGCAACCCTGAAGGCGCGGAAGCGCGCGCGAAAATCGTGCTCGCGGCGATGGCGGATGCACAATTCATCACCGATGCGCAGGCGCAGGCCTCGATCGGCCATCCCTCCTACAATGTGAAGCCGGCCGGCGCCGGCACGGTCAATTACGTCGCCGACTGGATCGGCGAGGTGCTGGACGATCTGGTCGGCCAGATCGACGAGAGCATCAAGGTCGAGACCACGATCGATCCGAAGCTGCAGAGCGTGGCGGAAGCCGCCATCATCGACGAGCTCGCGGCCAAGAGTGTGAAGTTCAATGTCAGCCAGGGCGCGCTGGTGGCGATGACGCCCGACGGCGCGGTGCGGGCCATGGTCGGCGGGCGGAACTATTCCGACAGCCAGTACAACCGCGCGGTCACGGCAAAACGCCAGCCGGGCTCCTCGTTCAAGCCGTTCGTCTACCTGACCGCGCTCGAGCAGGGGCTGACGCCGGATACCATGCGCCAGGACGCACCGATCGAGGTCAAGGGCTGGAAGCCCGAGAACTACACCCACGAATATTTCGGCGCGGTGACGCTGACGCAGGCGCTGGCGATGTCGCTCAACACGGTCGCCATTCGTCTTGGCCTCGAGGTCGGGCCGAAGAACGTGGTCCGCACCGCGCACCGACTCGGCATCACTTCGAAGCTCGAGCCCAATGCCTCGATCGCGCTTGGGACGTCGGAAGTCTCCGTGGTCGAGCTGGTCGGCGCCTATGCGCCGTTCGCCAATGGTGGTTTTACGGTGGCGCCGCATGTCGTGACGCGGATCAGGACGCTCAGTGGCAAGCTGCTCTACATGCGCCAGCCGGACGAGCATAACCAGGTCATCGACCCCCGCTATGTCGGCATGATGAACACGATGATGCGGGAGACGCTGATATCAGGCACCGCCAAGAAGGCGGAGATTCCCGGCTGGACGGCGGCCGGCAAGACCGGCACCAGCCAGGATTACCGCGACGCCTGGTTCATCGGCTACACCGCCAACCTCGTCACCGGCGTCTGGCTCGGCAATGACGACAACGCGCCAACCAAGAAGGCGACCGGCGGCGGGCTGCCGGTGGAGGTCTGGTCGCGCTTCATGCGCACGGCGCACGAGGGCGTGGCGGTGGCGAACTTGCCGAGCTCGCCGGGCGGCTGGGGCCTGTCGAACCTCGCACAAGCGGCCTCGCAGGTGTCACCGCCGACAGCGGCAGCGCCCGGACCGGCCCCGGCCAACAACAGCGGCTATCGCCCGCCCCCCACGCGCGCCAATGCACGGCCGGAGGCAGCGGCGGGGCTGGATGGCTGGTTGATGGACCGGCTGTTTGGCGGGAACCGGTAGGCTCGGGCTGAGGTCATCGGGGCCTCAAAACAAAAACCGCGAAAACAACCCCATGCACAGTAGAACGCGACATCCGGCGCGATGCGCGGTGGATGGTGCGAAGCGCTTGATGTGGCGGGGGTCATCAGGCGCGCCGCGCAATCGTCGCGAAGTGTGGCGAGAATCGAGCAAACGCGCGCCACCCTCCTCTGTCATTCCGGTCTCGCCTTCGGGCTTAACCCGCACCCACCGCTTCGGCAAGTTCTGCCTATGGCGGCAGGATTCTCCGCGAGCAGCGATTCCCTGCACGCAAAAACACCAGTCTCTTCAAGCTCCCGTCATCGGCCCGGAAATTGCTCTCACAGGTTGAGCAAGTGGGAAGGAGCGTTCCATGATGTCAGGTGTATCCGGCGCGACGTTGCCTTATCTGCGTCCCGCCTCGACGTCCGCGTCACATGCGGCATCGGGTCTTCAGCCGGAGGTGTCGGATACGACCGACGCAGCGACCAGCGGCTTCCGGATCGACGTCTCGCAGGTCAAGCCGCTGTCAGGCGTCAAAATGATATCGGCTGCGGATGATCCTGTGTTGCACGATCTGATGGCAACGAACTGGCTGATGACCCACGATACCAGCACGCCTCAATCGGTCGTCGCGGACAATGCATCGCAGAGCACCTACGCGCAGGTGAAGGTGGACGGCAAGGTGGTGGTTACGCTGTACAATGGCGGGTCCTCCGCGATGACCAACGCGGCGGCTGCAAAGGTCGGCAAGCTGGAAGATCCTCCCGGCCTGAGTGGACCTGACTTGGCGCAGTGGCGGGCCGACAGCTACGCCGAGCGACTTGGCGGCACCGTCGAAAAAGCTCCCACCGCCATCACGCAATCGCAATGGATCCCACGTGAAAGCAGGTCCACGAGCTATAGCCGCGAGCAACTCGATGCGGCCTTCCAGGCGATGCTGGCCGAGGGACAGAAGGCCGCGGCGCAGCAGCAATCGTCCTATCTGACGTCACGCCCGCAGCCGGGGACAAGTGCGGATCTCAGTGCGTGAGAGCGCGCTGTCGGAGTTCGATGCCACCCCTTCTCCGCCGTCATTCCCCGCGAAAGCGGGGAATCCAGTGCGCGGCGGCCTCTCGGCTGAACAATAACTGCTGGTGGAATACTGGATCGCCCGCTCCAGTGCGCAAGAGCCACAAGGCGGGCGATGACAGTGACCGCTGGGCTAACAGCGAGGGCTAATCCTCGACCCCATACCGGTGCAGATCATTGCCGTAGGTGTCGAGCCACTTCTTGGCGCGCTCCATCGACGGGCAGACTTTTCCGCAGACGCGCCAGAAGCGGGCCGAGTGGTTCATCTCGACGAGATGGGCCACTTCATGCGCGGCGAGGTAGTCGAGCACGAAGGGCGGCGCGAGGATCAGGCGCCAGGAGAACGACAGCGAGCCCGCCGAGGTGCAGGAGCCCCAGCGGCTGGACTGATCGCGGATCGAGAGCCGCTTCACCTTGACGCCGAGCTCGACGGCATAGGCCTCCGCCGAACGCTGCAGATCTTTGCGCGCCTCGCGCTTGAGGAAGTCGTGGACGCGACGGTCGGCATGCTCGGCGCCGCCGGCGACGCAGAGAATGCGTTCGCCGCTGTCGCGCACCTCGGTCCACACCGTGCCGCGCGTGCCCGCGCGGTGAACGATGCGATGGGGCGTGCCGCGAAGCGGTATCACTGTGCCAGGCTGGAACGGTGCGGCCTTCGGCAAGCGGCCGAGACGTGCCGCGATCCACGCACCGTGACGCGACGCAAAGTCCTTCGCTTCGGCCAGCGTGCCGCGCGGCGGCATGGTCAGGATGGCTTCGCGATCGCTCGGATGAATTCGGAGCGTGTAGCGGCGCGCGCGCCGATGCCGGCGCAGCCGGATCGCAAAAAACTGCGATCCGTGGGTGATGACAAGGGTCTTTGGTTCGTGGGGCCGACGGTAGAGGAGCGCGCGAGTGGCCATGTCTGTCAGTCCGGGGAGCAAGAGGTCGCCCGGATTCTGCCATAACCGCCGCCAGGGAAAGCGCTCGGCGCAAAAACAAATCATTTGCCCAATATACAGGGGTCTGACGTCCGGGAGACCCTACAGACTGGGGTTGGAACCGGCTTTTTTCGCCCCCGCTGGATGCATGCGACACCCCCAAGGGGTGAGGGCTGACTCACTCCTAGATCGCTACCTAAATACCTCGAATCTGGAGGGAACCAGGCACTCCCGGAACCTCCGGCAGGGCCTGAAATTTCGACGGGAAAGCCGAAACTGAAGATTATTCGGCTGCGAGCGCCTGCAACGAGCTCGGATTCGCAGCCGAGACCATGAAATCATGAATCCGCGGCACGATTTCCGACTTGAAACGCGATCCGTTGAACACGCCGTAATGTCCGACGCCCTTCTGGACGTAGTGAACACGGCGATGATCGGGAATCGCGCTGCACAATGTGTGCGTTGCTTCGGTCTGACCGATACCGGAGATGTCGTCGTTCTCGCCTTCCACCGTCATCAACGCAACGCGCGTGACCTTGGAGGGATCGACGCGAGTTCCACGATGGGTCATCTCGCCCTTCGGCAGCGCGTGCTTCACGAACACGGTGTCGACGGTCTGGAGATAATACTCGGCGGAGAGGTCCATCACCGCGAGATATTCGTCATAGAAGTCGCGATGCTTGTCGACGAGGTCACCGTCGCCCTTCACCAGATTGGCGAAGAGCTGCTTGTGGGCGTCCATGTGACGGTCGAGATTCATGCTGATGAAGCCGTTGAGCTGCAGGAATCCCGGATAGACGTCGCGCATCATGCCCGGATGCGGAAACGGCACCTTGGTGATGACGTGGTTGCGGAACCAGTCGATGCCGCGCTCCTGGGCGAGGTTGTTCACCGCGGTCGGATTGCGACGGGTGTCGATCGGACCGCCCATCAGCGTCATCGAGGTCGGCACGAAGGGATCGCGGCGTGCTTCCATGATCGAGACGGCGGCGACCACGGGCACGGAGGGCTGGCACACTGCCAGCACATGGGTGTTGCCGCCGAGGACGTGCAGCATCTCGATGACATAGTCGATATAGTCGTCGAGATCGAAGCGGCCGTCGCTCAAGGGCACCATGCGGGCGTCGGCCCAGTCGGTGATGTAGACCTCATGCGCCGGCAGGAAAGCTTCGACCGTGCCGCGCAGCAGCGTCGCATAGTGGCCGGACATCGGCGCGACGATCAGCACGCGCGGCTGCGGGCTGCGCAGCGGACGGGTGAACTTGCGATCGAAGTAGAGCAGCCGGCAGAACGGCTTTTCCCAGACCGAGCGGACCTCGACGGGGACGCGGATGCCGTTCACCTCGGTGTCGTTGAGACCCCATTCCGGCTTGCCGTAGCGGCGCGTGGTGCGCTCGAACAATTCGCAGGCCGCGGCGACCGACTTGCCGACCTCGGTACGCGCCCAGGGATTGAGGGGATTCTGAAACAGGAACTTGGTTGCGTCGGTGATCGCACGCGCCGGATTGAGAGAGGCTTGCCCCATCTCGTACATCCAGTACATCGGCGTCGTCAGGACCGGACTGCCTTCGGCCGACAGGGGCGGCGCGCCGCCAAACTCACCAATAGGCATCGCTATATTCCTCTTCGCATCGCAGCATACTGCCGAATGCGTAATATTGCGTCAATGCATGGTCCCGTACATCTACGTAGCGAAAACGGTTAAACCAGCCTGAATCCACGAGAAAGTGACGTTATTCACCGCCCGACAGCAGCGAGCCGTTGTTCTTGGCGCTGCGCAAAAGGGCAAGGAATGCCCAAAAGGATGCAACCAGCAGCACTGCATTGATGGCCAGCGCATCCAGCATCAGATCGATCCGGAAGGTGTTTTCGATCAACAGCGCGCGCATCCCTTCGAACACGTAAGTCGGCGGCAGCGCCCAGGCGACATATTGCAGCCAGACCGGCAGCACGCTGACGGGATAGTAGATGCAGGCGAGCGGCATGATCGCGAACATCAAGGTCCAGACGATGCTCTCCGCGCCGAGGCCGTTTCGCAAGACGAGCCCCGAGACGAAGATGCCGACCGACCAACTGGTGAAGATCAGATTGCAGAAGAAGGCGATCAACGGCAGGCCGAGCGCATAAAAATTGAAGTGAAACAGCACCAGCGCCAGCAGCGTCATCGGGATTACGCCGATCGCAAGCCGGATCAGGCTCATCACCATCAGCGACAGCAGAAACTCGATGGGCTTGAGCGGGCTCATCATGAGATTGCCGAGGTTACGCGCCCACATCTCCTCCAGGAAGGAGATGGAGAAGCCGAGCTGGCCGCGGAACAGGATATCCCAGAGGATGACCGCGCCGATCAGCGTGCCGCCGGCCCGCGCGAAGAAATTGGCGTTCAGGGCGATGTAGTGCTGGATGAAGCCCCAGGTGATGATTTGCATCGCCGGCCAGTACAAGAGCTCGAGCAGCCGCGGCCAGGACGACATCAGCAGGTACCAGTAGCGCAGGATCATCGCGCCGATGCGATGGACGGAGATGCCGCGGTGGAGGGTGAGGTCACTCATCTCACCCCCTCCTTCACACCATTCACCCGGCCGCGGGCGACGTCCAGAAACACCTCTTCCAGCGTGGTGCGGTTGTAGCGCGCCATGATGGCCTCGGGCGTATCGTCGTCCTCGACGCGGCCGCGCTTCATGATGATGACGCGGTCGCAGAGTCGCTCGACCTCGAGCATATTGTGCGAGGCCAAAAGGATGGTGGCGTTGTTGGCCTTGCGATAACGCTCCATATGGCCCCGCACCCAGTCGGCGGTGTCAGGGTCGAGCGAGGCTGTGGGTTCGTCGAGCAACAAGAGCTCGGGCTGGTTGATCAGTGCCTTCGCCAGCGCGACACGGGTCTTCTGCCCGGCCGAGAGCTTGCCGTTGGCACGGTCGACGAATTCGGTGAGATCGAGATCCTCGGCCAGTTCAGCGATGCGGTCCGACAGGTTCTTCACCGCATAGAGCTTGCCGAAGATGGTGAGATTTTGCCGCACCGTGAGCCGCATCGGCATGTCGACATAGGGGCTCTCGAAATTCATCCGCCCCAGCACCGCCGCGCTTTCCTCGGGCATGCGGTGACCGAGCACCTGGACGCGGCCGGAGGTCGGCAGCACGAGACCCATGATCATCGCGATGGTCGTGGTCTTGCCGGCGCCGTTGCCGCCCAGGAGCCCGGTGATGCTGCCGCGCGGCAGCGAAAAGGAGATATCGTCGACGGCGCGGGTCTGCTTGTAGACCTTGACGAGGTGATCGACCTCGATCGCCGCGGAGCGATCCGCGACAGTCGGCGGACTTGAAGCTTTGTCGTTCCCGGTCATGCTGAGCCGTTCTTCTGCTATTGCAGCGGAGAGCGCAAGGCTTGTAATCCGGGTGGTTCCGCAAGCCCAGCGTTTGTGACCAGAAGGTACCGCCACATTGGCCGAGATGACTGAGACTGCCGATACGGACTTCCGCCCCGCGCAGCGGCATATCCGCCTGGACACCATCCTGCGGCTGCGCTGGCTCGCGGTGCTGGGCCAGCTCGCCGCGATCTTCATCGTGGCGCAGGGGCTGGAGTTCAACGTCGAGATCGTCCCCTGCGTCAGCATCATCGCGCTGTCGGCCGCGCTCAACCTGGCGCTCCAGACCGTGGCCAATCCGATGCATCGGCTGGAGCCGATGCAGGCGGCCGGCCTGCTCGCGCTGAACATCGTCGAGCTCGCCGGCCTGCTGTTCTTCACTGGCGGGCTGCAAAATCCGTTCTCGTTCCTGTTCCTCGCGCCGGTGCTGATCTCGGCCACCGCGCTGCCGGCGCGCTTTACCTTCGGGCTCGGCGTGCTGGCCGTGGCCTGCGCATCGGTGCTGTTCTTCTTCCATCTGCCGCTGCCCTGGGATTCCGACGATCCGCTGGTGCTGCCGCCGATCTATCTCGTCGGCGTCTGGCTCTCGATCGTGCTCGCGATCGGCGTCACCAGCCTCTATTCGTTCCAGGTCACCGAGGAGGCGCGCAAGCTTGCAGACGCTTTGGCCGCGACCGAGCTGGTGCTGACGCGCGAGCAGCATCTGACCCAGCTCGACGGCCTCGCGGCCGCTGCCGCGCACGAGCTCGGCACGCCGCTCGCGACCATCTTCCTGATCTCGCGCGAGCTGGAAAAGACGGTGAAGGATGCGAGCTTTGCCGCCGATCTGAAAACCCTGCGCGAGCAGACCCAGCGCTGCCGCGACATCCTCAGCAAGATCACCCAGTTGTCCTCCGAAGGCGCGCCGTTCGACCGCATGAGGCTGTCCGAGCTGATCGAGGAGGTGGTGGCGCCGCACCGCGATTTCGGCGTCGACATCAAGGTGCGGATCGCGGTCGCCGTCGTGGCCGAGCCGGTCGGCTCGCGCAATCCGGCGATTCTCTATGGCGTCGGTAACATCGTCGAGAACGCGGTCGATTTCGCCCGCACCACCGTCGAGGTGAACGCGTGGTGGAACAAGGACACGATCGAGCTGCTGATCTCCGACGACGGCCCCGGCATTCCGCCCGACATCCTTAACCGGATCGGCGAGCCCTATCTGTCGCGGCGGCGCACCCAGGATGCAGGCGGCGGGCTCGGGCTCGGCGTGTTCATCGCACGCACTTTGCTCGAACGCACCGGCGCCAAGGTCTCGTTTACCAATCGGGTGTTCCCGGAGCACGGTGCAGTGGTCCAGGTCACATGGCCGCGAGAGCGTTTTGAGACTATCGAGACGCTCGAAGAAACAATAGGATAGACCGCGACCTTGCGTCGCACGGACCGCCCGATCGACTATCGGCGGCCTTGGCACCGCCCGATTGCGAGGCCATATGTAGATGAGCAGGAGAGAGGAAAAACCTTGAACGCCATCGCCGAACTGAACGAACAGACCGACCGCTCGCTTCTCATCGTGGAGGACGACAAGCCGTTCCTGGAGCGCCTGTCGCGCGCCATGGAGACACGCGGCTTTGCGGTGACGTCATGTGACACGGTCTCGGATGGTCTTGCGCAGATCGGCAAGGCTGCGCCGGCATTCGCCGTGGTCGACCTTCGCCTCGGCGACGGCAACGGCCTCGACGTCGTCTCCGCGCTGAAGAAGAAGCGCCCCGATGCCCGCGCGATCGTGCTCACCGGCTACGGCAACATCGCCACCGCCGTCACCGCGGTGAAGATGGGCGCGATCGATTATCTCTCGAAGCCGGCCGATGCCGACGACGTCGTCGCCGCATTGCTCTCGACCAGCGCGGAGAAATCCGAGCTGCCGACCAACCCGATGTCCGCCGACCGCGTCCGCTGGGAACACATCCAGCGCATCTACGAGATGTGCAACCGCAACGTCTCGGAGACCGCGCGCAGGCTCAACATGCACCGCCGGACCTTGCAGCGTATTCTGGCGAAGCGCGCGCCGAGGTAAGTTTCCGCACTCTATCTCGTTCACCGTCCCCCTGAGGTGGCCGCTTCTTCAGCGGCCCTCGAAGGGCGACGGCCCGGCTGCATCCGGGCCGTACATCCTTCGAGGCTCGCTTCGCTCGCACCTCAGGATGACGGGGATACAGCTTTCTTTTCCGCTACTCCCAAAAATCCGCGTGGCCTTGCGGATCGACCAGGCGGTTGATCCGCAAAGCCGCCGCCATCCCAAACCGCACCGTCATCTGCTTGCGCGTAGCCGCCGCGACCTTGTGCTCGGGCGCCTCGCATTGCATGTGCGCGCCATAGGCATCGGCGATGATCAGGCCGGTGTCTTGCGGGAAGATATCGCACGGCAAATCCTGCGTGAAGGCGAAGAACAGCCGGTCGCAATGGGCGCGGTATTCGTGCCATTTCTGATCGGCGCGCAAATCCTCGACTGACGATTTGATCTCGACGATCCAGATCTCCCCGCGCTCGTTAAGCGCGACGAGATCAGCGCGCCGGCCCGACGGCAGCGGCAGTTCGCTGATGCAGGTAAAGCCGAGCGAACGCAGCAGCCGCGCCGTGCCACGCGCGATCGCCAGCGCCGTCTCGGATTGGCGACGATCCGGCGGCGGTACGAGGGCGATGTTGCGGGCGGAGCTGTCCATGGGGGGCAGGATAGCCGATTCCGTTGGGCGCGGACACTGGCCGATGAGGCACGCTGCGGCCTCATTCTCCGCCGTCGTCCCCGCGAACGCGGGGACCCATAACCACAGGGAAGATTTTGGCGAAGATTCTTCGTTCGGTACTTCTAGCGAATACGATCGAAGGATCACGCGGTATGGGTCCCCGCGTTCGCGGGGACGACAGCAAACGCGGGTCGAAAGTGGGAACCTCCCCTCCCCCTCGCGCTTATCACGCAGCCGCCGCCTGGGCGGAACCATCGAGGCTGCGGCGCATGATCGACGATCTCTGGTACAAGAACGGCGTGATCTATTGCCTGTCCGTCGGCACCTATATGGATGCCAATGGCGACGGTATCGGCGATTTCAAAGGGCTGCTGCGCCGGCTCGATTATCTGCACGGGCTCGGCATCACCACGATCTGGCTGATGCCGTTCCAGACCTCGCCGGGCCGTGACGACGGCTACGACATCGCCGATTATTACAGCGTCGATTCCCGCTACGGCACGCTCGGCGATTTCGTCGAATTCGCCCACGGCTGCAAGCAGCGCGGCATCCGCATCATCATCGACCTCGTCGTCAACCACACCTCCGACCAGCACCCCTGGTTCAAGGAGGCGCGGCGCGACAAGAATTCCCCGTATCGCGACTGGTATGTCTGGTCTGACAAGAAGCCGGCCGGCGCCAACAAGGGCATGGTGTTTCCCGGCGTGCAGAAATCGACCTGGACGCGCGACAAGGACGCCGGCGCGTATTACTTCCACCGCTTCTACGATTTCCAGCCCGACCTCAACACCTCGAACCCGCATGTGCAGGCGGAAATTCTGAAGATCATGGGCTTCTGGATCCAGCTCGGCGTCTCCGGCTTCCGCATGGACGCCGTGCCGTTCGTGATCGCGACCAAGGGCGCGAAGGTGAAGAAGCCGGTCGAGCAATACGACATGCTGCGCGCGTTCCGCGAATTCCTGCAATGGCGCCAGGGCGACGCCATCATCCTTGCGGAGGCCAACGTGCTGCCCGAAACCGACATGGAGTATTTCGGCAGGGATGCCGACCGCATGCACATGATGTTCAACTTCCACGTCAACCAGCATCTGTTCTATGCGCTGGCGTCCGGCGACTCCCGTCCACTGGCGAAGGCGCTAAAAGCAACCAAGCCACGGCCGGCCACGGCGCAATGGGGCCTGTTCCTGCGCAATCACGACGAGCTCGATCTGGGGCGGCTGACCAAGGCGCAGCGCGACACCGTCTTCAAGAAATTTGGCCCCGACAAGGACATGCAGCTCTACGACCGCGGCATCCGCCGCCGCTTCGCGCCGATGCTGGGCGGCGACCGCCGGCGGCTCGAGCTCGCCTACAGCCTGATGTGCACGCTGCCGGGGACGCCCGTCATCCGTTACGGCGACGAGATCGCGATGGGCGATGATCTCTCGCTGCCGGAGCGCAATTGCGCGCGCACGCCGATGCAATGGTCGACCGAGCCGCAGGGCGGCTTCACCAAGAGCGACAAGCCGGCCTGCCCCGTGATCGACAAGGGACCGTACGGCTACCCCCACGTCAACGTCGCAAAACAGCGGCGCGATCCCAACTCAATGCTGAACTGGACCGAGCGCATCGTCCGCATGCGCAAGGAGGTGCCGGAGATCGGCTGGGGCGATTTCGCTGTGATTCCGACGCGCGATCCCGCCGTGTTCATCATGCGTTACGACTGGCGCAACAATTCGGTGCTGTTCGTGCACAATCTCGACGAGAAGCCGCGCGAGACCGCGTTCTCGGTGGGACTGCCTGGAGAGGCCGGCGCGCATCTGATCAATCTGCTCGCGGAAGACCACAGCCATGCCGACAAGCGCGGCCAGCATCGCGTCGTGCTGGAGCCGTATGGGTATCGCTGGTACCGGGTGGGCGGGCTGGATTATCTGTTGAAGCGGAGTGACATCGACGAGACGACGAAGGGCAACAAGCATCCGGGGTGACGTGGCCGTCGCTGTCCCCGCACCCTCCGCTGTCGTCGCCGCGAAAGCGGGGACCCATAACCACAGGGAGAAGTTTGGCGCGCGCTGACAACTCCGAGTCTTCGCAAAACACCTCCCTGTGGTTATGGGTCCCGGAGCTGCGCTCCGCTTTGCTGCGCTTGTCCGGGACGACATGGGAGAATGACGCCAGCGCCGTACTCTCCAACAGCTGGGGCGGCGCGACGATCACACCCTCATTGCCGCGCAGATCCAGCACACCCTCCAGCTTCTCGCCTTCACGATCCAGAAACGTCGAGAGCAAGATCTCGCTGCCGAAACGGATCGCGCTGGTGGTCACGGCGATCGGCTCGGGGCCGAGATTGAGCACCACGATCACGCCCCGGCCCTCGGCCTCGCGGCGATAGACGAGCAAATCGCCTTGCGCGGCGATCGGGTGATAGTCTCCTGACACCAGCGGCGGGCAGGTCTTCCGCAACGCGATCAGGCGCTTGTACAGGCTGAGGATCGAGCGCGTATCGGCTTCGAGATTGACGACGTTCTCATGGATGTGGTCCTCGGGCAGCGGCAGCCACGGCCTGACCTCCGAGAAGCCGCCGAAGCCGGAAGAGTCCCATTGCATCGGCGTGCGGCAGCCGTCGCGCCCGACGCCGAGCCCGGGGACGTTCTTCTCGAAGGGGTCGCGGACATCCTCGGGGGCGATCGCGAGCTGATGCATGCCAATCTCGTCGCCGTAATAGAGCGTCGGCGTGCCACGCAGCGTCAGCAGCAGCATGGCGGCGACGCGGGCCTGCTCGGGCCCGACGCGGCTGGCCACGCGCGGCCGGTCGTGATTGCCGAGCACCCAGTTCGGCCAGGCGCCGTTCGGCAACGCCTTCTCGTAATCCTCGATGATGTGCTCGATCGAGCGCGCACTCCAGAACGTCGAGAGCAGCGCGAAGTTGAACGGCATCTGCGCGCCGGTGAGATCGTTGCCGTAATAGGCCATCAGGCGGTGCAGCGGCAGATAGATCTCGCCGATCAGCACGCGGGCGCGATAGCCATCGGTGACGCGCCGCATCTCGGCGATGACGTCAAACACTTCCGGCTGATCGGTCGAGTATTGCGTCAGGATTTTTTCGTGCGGTGGCCGGCCCTCGACAAAATGCGGGTTTGGCGGGTTGTCGCGGAATTCGGCGTCCTTGATCAGGTGCCAGATCACGTCGACGCGAAAGCCGTCGACCCCCTTCTCCAGCCAGAACCGCATCACGTCGTAGATCGCGGCGCGGACGTCGGGGTTGCGCCAGTTGAGGTCCGGCTGCGTCGCAAGGAAGGCGTGGTAGTAATATTGCCCCGTCGCCTCGTCGAAAGCCCACGCGCTGCCGCCGAACTCGGACAGCCAGTTGTTCGGTGCGCTTCCGTCGGGCTTCGGGTCGCGCCAGATGTACCAATCGCGTTTGGGATTGTCGCGCGAAGAGCGGCTCTCGACGAACCAGGGATGCTGGTCGGAGGTGTGGTTCGGCACGAGGTCGAGGATCAGCTTGAGGCCGGCCTCGTGCACCGCGGCGAGCAGCGCATCGAAATCCGCCATCGTGCCGAACAGCGGATCGATGCCGGTATACTCGGAAATGTCGTAGCCGAAATCGGCCATCGGCGAGGGAAAGATCGGCGACAGCCAGATCGCGTCGACGCCGAGCGATTTCACGTAAGGAAGACGCCGGAGGATGCCGGCGAGATCGCCGACGCCATTGCCGTCGGAGTCCTGATAGGAGCGCGGATAGATCTGATAGAAGATGCCGTCGCGCCACCAGTTTTCGCCGCTCTGAGCCATGCCGGAAAATCCACCTGAAAATCAGTCTCTCGCGCGGGAGAACGCGAAAGCAACGCCCGGGTTCAAACCAGCAAGCCAATTGGGACGGTGGTGTGACGGCCGGGGCGGCCGTTCCCCGGGCTCGGCACGAATCTTTTGCTTGGCGGCATGGCAAAAATCGGCATTGTGGCGCCATGACCGAGCAAGATGACAACAAAGCCAAGGCCGGCGCGATCATCGTCCCCGTGACGCTGTTCGAGCAGAACTGCACCATCATCTGGGACGAGCCTTCCAAGAAGGCCGTGGTGATCGATCCCGGCGGCGACGTTCCGAAGATTCTTGAGGCGATCAAGCAGACCGGCGTCACCGTCGAGAAGATCTGGCTGACCCACGGCCATATCGACCATGTCGGCGGTGCCGCGGAATTGCGCGATGCGCTGAAGGTGCCGATCGAGGGTCCGCATGCGGCCGACAAGTTCTTGCTCGACAACGTCGTCGAGAGCGGCGCGCGCTTCGGCATGACGGGGGGCCGCAATTTCGCGCCGGACCGCTGGCTCGACGAGGGCGACACCGTGTCGATCGGCGACCTCAACTTCGAGATCTTCCACTGCCCCGGCCATTCGCCCGGCAGCGTGGTGTTCTTCAACAAGGATTTGCGCTTTGCCCATGTCGGCGACGTCCTGTTCGCGGGCTCGGTCGGGCGCACCGACCTGCCCGGCGGCAATCACGCTACGCTGATCAACTCGATCAAGACAAAACTGCTGCCGCTCGGCGACGATGTCGGCTTCATCTGCGGCCACGGCGCGGGCTCGAGCATCGGCCAGGAGCGGATGACCAATCCGTTCATCACCGGCGAGATGTGAGGGTTATTCCGCGGCGACGGCGAGCGCCGCTGATACACTCAGGTTGCGATCGCCCCATTCGCGGATTGCCGCCACCACGGGCACAAAGCTTTTGCCCTTGCGGGTGAGGCGATACTCGACCTTCGGCGGCACCTCGCCAAAATCCTTGCGATCAATGAGACCGCTCTCCGTCAGCGCCTTCAATTCACGGCTGAGTACGCGCGGGGTGATCTCGGCGCTGCCTTCCGTGCCGCGCAGCAGGCCGCTGCGGATCTCGCCATAGCGGCGCGGGCCGTCCTTGAGGTCCCAGACGATGCGCAGCTTGTACTTGCCGCTGATCATTTTTTGAAAAGCCGCGACCGGACAGGTGCGCACTGGAATCACTTTTGCCATGTCGTCTCCTCCATGTGCAGCGAGCATGCGCAAGGATAGGAGCGACGGCGAAAAAGTCCATACTATCAATTTTGTCCATACTTGCAGGATCGCCCGCAGGGCGCAGATGATGGTGCACATGACGAACAGGGAGCGTCACATGAAGCACTTCATGATCCGATACGAATTCAGGAACGGCACGACGGAGGCCTGGCACCAGGAGATCGGCCGCTTCATCAAGGCGATCGACGGCGACCCGGAGCTGAAGGGGCGGATCGGCTACCGTGTCCTCAAGAACCGCGAGGACGGCCACTATTTCCACCTCGCCAGCGTCACTGACGAGGCCGCGCAAAAGACGCTGCAATCGCGCGAGTTCTTCAAGGCCTACCAGGAAATGACGCGGAAGGTCGCCGGCGGCGAGGTGACGGTGACGCCGATCGAGGTGATTGACGCGACTGTCGGCTAGGGACTCTCGCGGCGAGCGCTTGCCCGATTACTTCATCAACCCGGCGGCGGTCAGCGCGCGCGTGATGATCTGGCCGAGATCGAAGCCGCGGGCCTCCTCGGGCTTCGGCTCGGCAGGCTCCGCGACCGCCGCGCGGATCGAGCGTGCCAGATGCGGCGCGGGCGAACGTGCCGGCTTTGCCTCCGCCTTCTTCGCGTCCGCAATCCATCCGGTCAGGCCGAAGAATTTTGCGATGTGATACGACGACGAGATGCCGGCCTCAATCAGGAACGCGCCTTCGACGCCATAGCGCTGGTCGTTGTCGGCTAGCCCAAGCGGCGTGCCGTGGGCCATGTCGGTGATGGCGTAGGACTCGACCAGCGTCTCTCCGTCCTTGTTCCACCAGGCCTGGCGCGGATAGCCGTCGACATTGGTCTCCGCCATCGGCACGGCGGGCAGATCATGCAGATCGAGCCACTGCTTGACGATCTCGTTGGCATTGCCGGGATTGACGGTGCGATCGGCGCTGCCGTGCCACACCGAAACCTTCGGCCAGGGCCCACGATGGTTCGAGGCGCGCCGCACGAAATCGCCGAGCTCGCGTTCGGGCCGCGCTGGCGAATGGAACATACCGTCGAGCGCCTCGCGCAAATTCGACGCGATGCCGTAAGGAAGCCCGGCGATGATGGCGCCGGCCGCGAAGACTTCCGGATAGGTCGCGAGCATCACCGAGGTCATGCCGCCGCCGGCGGACAGGCCGGTGATGAAGATGCGCCTGGGATCGATGCGATGCGTCTCCGCCATGTGCGCGATCATCTCGCGGATCGAGCGCGCCTCACCGCTGTCACGCGCGGTGTCTTCGGGATTGAACCAGTTGAAGCAGGTGTTGCCGTTGTTGATGCGCTGCTGCTCGGGCATCACCAGCGCGAAACCGTAATGCCGCGCGAGCGTCGACCAGCCTGCGCCGAGATCGTAGCCAGCTGCCGTTTGCCCGCAGCCGTGCAGCACGACGACGAGCGCGCGCGGCTTCTGGAGTTGCTCGGGCACGAACGAGAACATGCGCAGAGCGCCGGGATTGTCGCCGAAATCAGTGACTTCCTGCAACGGGCTCAACGCATCCGCGCCCCGGCCGAAGTCAGGCAGGCGCAGACCATCCACTTTTGGCAGATGTCTTAGGAGATCGAGATTGCGGGCGAGCGACACGGCAAATTCCTGGTGGGCAGCTTTCAACGTTTACCCTGACCAGATAGTTGCTGCAGTGCAAAATGAAAAGACCGTGTGCTGTCGATCAGGCCTGAATCATGCAAAAACCCGCGGGAATCCGCACGTATTAACCGCACTGCCTCAACTTCGTGCAGGTGCGCGGCGCATCCACGCCAGAAATGCGGCGCAGATCATGATTAATGTCACAAACGATGCGAGCGAGACGAGGAATCCTGCGCGCGCTGATTGCAATGATTCGATTGCGAAGAACACCGCACCGATTGCGGCCACTCCGGCCGCATTTCCGATCTGCGCCGTCGTGCCGTACATGCCCGAGGCCGAGCCTGCCGCGACGGGTTTGACGGTCGAGAGCACCGCACCTGACAGCGGCGCCATCACGAGACCCTGGCCGTAACCGAAGATGATCATGGTGAATGCGAGCGTGATCGGTGTCGGCGCTTCGACATAGGCCGCAACAAGCGCGAGCGCTCCAAGTCCCGCGATCTGCAACGCGCAGCCCTCGATCAACACTTTTGTGCCGCGATGGCGCGCCCGCGCGCCGCTGTGGCGCGACGCCACCACGAAGGCCAGCGCGAGCGGAATGAAGGTCATGCCCGCGGCGAGCGGCGGAATCTTCAGACCGCGCTGCATGAACAGCGTCATCACCAGATAGAATGAGAGATTGGCGACGAAGAAAAAGAACGCCGCGCCCAAGCCGCGCAGGAACGCCGCATCCGCCAGCAGAGTCAGGTCGATCAGCGGCATGCCGCCGGCGCGCGCGACCGCATGTTCAAGCTTCAGGAATGAAGCGAGGATCACGCCGCCGGTCGCCATCACGGCCCAGAGCCACGGCGCCCAGCCGACATCGTGCCCGAACAGCAGCGGGCCGATCAGGCACAGCAGGCCTGCGAACAGCACCATGCTGCCCTTGATGTCGAGCTTCGTGCCGCCCCGGCGCGGCACCGACGGCATGATGCGCCAGGCGGCAGCCGCGATGACGATTCCGCAGGGCACGTTGACGAAGAACACCGAGCGCCAGCCGGCGCCGGCGAGATCAAGTGTGACCAGGAGACCGCCGAGCAGGAAGCCTGCCGCGCCCGCCAGCCCAAGCACGATGCCGTAGATGGCGAAGGCACGACTACGCGACTCATCCGCGAAGAGCAGATGCAGCGTCGCCAGCACCTGCGGCACCATCAGCGCGGCGGTCGCGCCCTGCGCCAGCCGTGCGATGATCAGCTCCGCACCCGACTGTGCGAGGCCGCACCACAGCGACGTCACGGTGAAGCCGAGCACGCCGGCCAGGAACACGTTCTTCGTGCCGTGGATATCGCCGAGCCGGCCACCGGTGACGACCAGCGTGGCATAGGCGATCAGATAGATCGCGATGACGGATTCGATCTGGGCCGGCGTCGCGTGCAGGTCCACCGCAATGGTGGGAATGGCGACGTTGACGATGAAGGCATCGACGCCGAACATGAACTGTGCGGCGACGACGATGGCGAGCACCCACCAGCGCCGCGTCGAATCGATAGGCTTTGTGACGGTTTGATGCATCGGCGCACGAACCCCAGGGCATTTATTTACGCGCGATGCTGGCAGATCGGCGTTATCCGCGCGATTACCTCCGAGGTAGGACTTGCTGCATTGGCCCGATTGCTGCATGTCGGTTCCCGCTGGTTTTGCAGGGGTTTGGAAGCACATCCGATGTACGACTACGACATGGTGGTGATCGGCTCGGGCCCGTCGGGTCGGCGGGCCGCGGTGCAATGTGCCAAGCTCGGCAAGGCCGTGCTGGTGGTCGAGAAAGGCCGGCGGGTCGGCGGCGTCTCCGTCCATACCGGCACGATCCCCTCGAAGACGCTACGCGAGACCGTGCTCAACCTCTCCGGTTGGCGCGAGCGCGGCTTCTACGGCCGCTCCTACCGGGTCAAGCAGGACATCGCGGCCAGCGATCTGATGATCCGGCTCCAGAAGACGCTCGATCACGAGGTCGAGGTTTTGGAGCATCAGTTCAGCCGCAATCAGGTGCGGACCGCCAATGGCGAGGCGCGCCTGGTCTCGCCGCACGAGGTTGAGATCACGAGCCCGATCGGCGAGGTGAAGGTGGTGTCGGCCGCCTTCATCCTGATCGCCTGCGGCACGCGGCCATTCCGGCCCGACTACGTGCCGTTCGACGGCACCACCGTGCTCGACAGCGACGAAATCATCGATCTGCCAAAACTGCCGCGGAGCCTGGCTGTCATCGGCGCCGGTGTGATCGGCGTTGAATATGCCACCATCTTCAGTGCGCTCGACGTGCCCGTGACCCTGATCGAGCCGCGGCCGACCTTTCTCGACTTCATCGACAAGGAATTGATCGACGAGTTCATGCACGAATTGCGTGATCGCAACGTCGCGCTGCGGCTCGGTGCCAAGGTCAACTCGATCGAGAAGACTGCGCAAGGCAGCATCGTCACGCACTTGTCCGACGGGCGGCACGTCACCACGGAAATGCTGCTGTTCGCGGCGGGCCGCGTCGGCGCCACCGATCGACTCAACTTGGAGGCCGCCGGCATCGTGGTCGATCATCGCGGCCGCATCTCGGTCGATCCCGTGACGTTGCAGACCAGCGTGCCGCACATCTATGCCGCCGGCGACGTGATCGGCTTTCCGAGCCTCGCCTCCACCTCGATGGAGCAGGGCCGCGTCGCCGCCTGTCACGCGCTCGGCATGGAGCCCTTGGCGCCGCCGGAATTCTTTCCCTACGGCATCTATTCGGTGCCGGAAATCTCGACCGCCGGCCTCACCGAAGAAGAGGTGCGCACGCGCGGCATCCCCTACGAGGTCGGCATCGCGCGCTTCCGCGAGACCTCGCGCGGCCACATCATGGGGCTGAACAGCGGCATGATGAAGATGATCTTCTCGACCAAGACCCGCCGCCTGCTTGGCGTGCATATTTTGGGCGAAGGCGCGACCGAACTGATCCATATCGGCCAGGCCGTGCTCAACCTCAAAGGCACCATCGACTATTTCATCCAGAACACGTTCAACTATCCGACGCTGGCCGAGGCGTACAAGATCGCCGGGCTGGATGCATGGAACAGGATGACGCGGTAGTTCTTACCTCGCCCCGCCCGCACCTCTCGTCATGACCGGGCTTGTCCCGGGCATCCACGCTCTTCGTACCGCGACAAAAGTACGTGGATGGCCGGGACAAGCCCGGGCATGACGGGTGTGGAAGCGTCTGCACGCAAGTCCGGCAGAGGGAGAAGAAAGACGCATGCCTGCATTCCGTCGCGCGGGACATCGCGCGATTGCGTTCGTGGCATCCGGCACGTAGCCTTGCGCTACCAACAAACAGAAAATAACAGCCGGAGAGAACGCCATGGCGCGCCTGAAGTTCGGGGCCTTTCTTGCCCCGCATCACCCGATCGGGGAGCATCCGATGCTCCAGTTCCGGCGCGATCTCGATCTGGTCGAGCAGCTCGACGCGCTCGGCTATGACGAGTTCTGGTGCGGCGAGCATCATTCCTCCGGCTGGGAGATGATTGCTTCGCCCGAGATGTTTCTGGCTGCGGCCGGTGAGCGCACCAAGCGGATCAGGCTCGGCACCGGCGTGGTGTCGCTGCCCTATCACCATCCCTTCAACGTCGCCCAACGCATGGTGCAGCTCGACCACATGACCGGCGGCCGCGCCATCTTCGGCTCCGGCCCCGGCGCGCTGGCGTCCGACGCGCATACGCTCGGCATCGATCCGATGACGCAGCGCGACCGCCAGGACGAGGCAATCGCCGTGATCCGCCGCCTGTTCAACGGCGAGCGCGTCACCGCGAAGACCGACTGGTTCACCATGAACGACGCCGCGCTGCAGATCCTGCCGTTGCAAGAGGAGATGCCGTTCGTGGTGGCCTCGCAGATCTCGCCTTCGGGCATGACGCTCGCCGGCAAATACGGCATCGGCATCATCTCGCTGGGCTCGATGACGACGCAGGGCCTGATGTCGCTGCAGCAGCAATGGCAGTTCGCCGAGGACGCCGCCAAGAAGCACGGCACCACAGTCAACCGCGCCGACTGGCGCGTGCTGCTCACCTTCCACATCGCCGAGAGCCGCGAGCAGGCGCGCCGCGAGGCCGGCGCCGGGCTGATGCGCTGGCACAACGAGTATAATGTCGGCACGCTGCAACGGCCGGGACTCACCGCATTCTCCTCAGCCGATGAAGCCGTGGACAAGACCGCCTTCGTCGAGGGCGCGGCCTCCACCATCGGCACGCCCGACGATCTCGTCAAAACCATCAAGAACGTGATGCAGGTGTCCGGCGGCATCGGCGCCGTCATCGGCTTCGTGCACGACTGGGCCAATCCGGAAGCGACGCGCCGGAGCTGGGACATGGTCGCCCGCTACGTGGTGCCGGAGATCAACGGCTACATCGATGGTTTGCGCAGGTCGCAAAAATTCGTGATCGAGAACCGCGAGATTTTTGAGCGTGCGGGGCAGGCCGTGATGGCCAAGATCATGCAGAACGAGAAGGCCGCCGAGGCGCTGAAGGTGACCGGCCCCGGCCGCGTCGCGATTCCCGCCGTCAATGCGCCGGATCTGCAGAAGGAAGCGGCGAAGCGATAGACGCGGCTACGCCTGTAGCCACGATCATGAGCAAGTGATAGCGGCCTGTGCTATGTTGATCCCGTCAGCATGGCGCAGGCCGCAATAATGCCGCGGTCAAGCGATGTCTGTTCGGTCAGCCAACCGGAGCAATCGTCATGTCGATGCAGAATGTGGCCGCCCCTGCGCTTCCGTTCACTGCTCCCAAACGCAATGAGCTGACGCACATCCCCGGCGACGAGGGCTGGCCGGTCATCGGCAAGACCTTTCAGGTGCTGGCCGACCCCAAGGGGCATATCGAGGCGAACGGCGCCAAATACGGTCCGGTCTACCGCACCCATATTTTCGGCGAGACCAATGTCGTGCTGCTCGGGCCCGAGGCCAACGAGCTCGTGCTGTTCGATCAGCAAAAACTGTTCTCATCGACACATGGCTGGAACAAGGTGCTCGGCCTGCTGTTTCCACGCGGGCTGATGCTGCTCGATTTCGACGAGCACCGACTGCACCGCAAGGCGTTGTCGGTTGCGTTCAAGTCCGGACCGATGAAGTCTTATCTGAGCGATCTCGACCGCGGCATCGCCGCGCGGGTCGCGCAGTGGAAGGCAAAGCCCGGCGAGATGCAGCTTTATCCGGCGATGAAGCAGCTCACGCTCGATCTTGCTGCGGCCTCGTTCCTCGGCGCCGACATCGGGCCGGAGGTCGACGACATCAACCGCGCCTTCGTCGACATGGTTGCGGCTGCGGTCGCCCCGATCCGCCGCCCCCTGCCCGGCACCCAGATGGCGCGTGGGGTCAACGGCCGCAAGCGCATCGTCGCCTATTTCCGCGAGCAGATTCCGCTCCGGCGCGGCAATCACGGCGGCGACGATCTGTTCTCGCATCTCTGCCGCGCCACCCATGAGGATGGTGCGCTGCTGTCCGAGCAGGACATCATCGACCACATGAGCTTCCTGATGATGGCGGCGCACGACACGCTGACCTCGTCGCTGACCTCCTTCATCGGCGAGCTCGCCGCCAATCCGGACTGGCAGGACAGGCTGCGCGCGGAGGTACTTGCGCTCGGGCTTGCGCCGGGGGCGCCAAGCAGTTTTGACGATCTCGAAAAGATGCCGCTGTCGGAGATGGCGTTCAAGGAGGCGTTGCGGATCAAGCCGCCGGTACCCTCGATGCCGCGCCGCGCGATGCGCGATTTCACCTTCAAGGGCTTTACGATTCCCGCCGGCACCGCGGTCGGCATCAATCCGCTCTACACCCACCACATGAAGGACATCTGGCCCGAGCCTGATCGGTTCGATCCCTTGCGCTTCACCGAGGAAGCCCAGCGCAACCGGCATCGCTTCGCTTGGGTGCCGTTCGGCGGCGGCGCGCATATGTGCCTTGGCCTGCACTTCGCCTACATGCAGGCAAAGTGTTTTGCGCGGCACTTCTTGCAGAACCTCGAGGTATCGCTGGAGCCGGGCTACAAGCCGGAGTGGCAGATGTGGCCGATCCCGAAGCCGCGGGACGGGTTGAAGGTGCGGGTGAAGGCGGTTTAGCCACCGCTCCCGTGTCCCGGACGCGCTGCAACGCGTAGCGTTGCTGCGCAGAGCCGGGACCCAGAATCTTGAAGCACGTTCAGCTCGGAGAGATGGGCCCCGGCTCTGCGGAGCGGCACTTCGCGCCGCACCGCGTCCGGGGCACGAGCCTTCCCGCGATCGCAGGTCTCGTAGGGTGGGCACGGCGCGCGAAGGGCGCGCCTTTGCCCACCCTACGGCACCTCGCCTCGCCGCTACGCCCCCTGCTCGAACGCATTGCGCAAGGCCGCCAACCCCTGCTGCTGCTGACTCCAGTTGCGGCCGCCGGTGATGGCGCCGTCGATGACGAGGTCGTGGCCGTTGATGAAGCTCGACTCGTCGCTCGCCAGGAACACCGCGGCATGCGCAATGTCGTCGGGGATGCCGGCGCGCGGGATCGGTTGCGCGGTCTTGTAGACATCCCGCATCACCGCCGGCGTCTTCTCGGCGGCTTCCGTCGACAGCCCCAATGCCTTGCCGAAAATGCCGGTCGCAATTGCGCCGGGTGAGATCGAGTTGACGCGCACGTTGGATTCGCCAAGCTCCATCGCCACGCATTTGGTGAGATGGATCACCGCCGCCTTGGCCGCGCCGTAGACCACGGACGACGAGAAGCCGGCGAGACGGCCGGCGATGCTGCCGTTATTGATGATGCTGCCGGCCCCCTGCTTCTTCATATGGGGTGCGGCATGCTTCATGCCGAGCATGACGCTGCGCACCAGGGTCGCCATCGCCGCGTCGAAGCGCTCGACCTCGAGGGCTTCGATGCCGCCGGTCTGCGCCGGGCCGCCGGCATTGTTGAACAGGCAGTCGATGCGGCCGAATTTTTCCACCGCGAGCGCGATCAGCGCCTGCATCTGCACTTCGACCGTCACATCGGTCTGGCGGAAGACGCAAGTCGCCCCGAGCCGCGATGCCAGCGCCTCGCCTTCCGGTATGCGCCGCCCTGCGATCACAATTTTGGCACCTTCGGCAACGAAGACTTCCGCTGTCCGCAATCCGATGCCGCTCGTCGCACCCGTGATCACCGCCACCTTGCCGTCCAGCCTGCCCATGGAATGTCCCTGTTTTTGAATGATTTGATGCCAAATGGCGGACACCGATCGATAACGGTGCCGCGGCGATCGACGCCGCAGCAGCCACTATTCCTGCCAGCCCCCGCCAAGGCAAGCTTTGCTTGCGCTGCTGACATGCGTAACATTCACCGCGAAGGCACATCGCGACCGGGCCGCGCATGGAGAAGCTGATCGACGACTTCCGCAAGGGCTGGCAGGGCGTGGCACCACCGTCGCTCGGCCTGAGCATTGCCTTTGCGGTCGCCTGCGTGCTGGTTGCGACGCTGGCGCGCTGGGGGCTCGCGCATGTGCGGCCGGACGTCTACTTCACCCCCTATTTTCCGGCCGTGTTCTTTGCCGCCGCTTTCGGAGGCTTCCGGATCGGCATCGTCACCGCGATCGCCGGCGGCGTGCTCGGCGTCGTCCTGAATTTCAGCGATGCTCTTGCCGACAACGCACGCTTTGCCCTGCTGGCGCTGTACTGGGCGGTCTGCGCGCTCACCATCTGGGGCGTCGAGCATTATCGCACACTGCTGGTCGAGCAGCGTCGGATCTCCAAACGCCTGATCGAGGAAGAAGACTATCGCAAGCTGCTGGTCGACGAGCTCCAGCACCGGCTGAAGAACAAGTTGTCGACGGTGCACGCCGTGATTCATCAGGTGCTGCACGACCAGCCGCAGATCTGGGCCCGGATCGATCCGCGGCTGCGCTCGCTTGCCACGACCGACGATCTGATCTCGCGGATCGACAAGGCCGGCTGCGACATTCGCGACCTCCTGATCTCGGAGCTCGGGCCTTACGGCCATGTCCGCTTCACCCTCAACGGTGACCGGCTGTTCCTGCCGCCGAAGCTCGCGGTGACGCTGTCACTGATGTTTCACGAACTCGCCACCAACGCCGGCAAATATGGTGCGTTCTCCGCGCCGCGCGGATTGTTGCAGGTGTCATGGACCGTCAGCGGCGACCGCCTGACCGTCACCTGGGACGAGACCGAGGGCCCGAGCATCGGCAAGGTGTCGGCGCCCGGCTTCGGCACCAAGCTGCTGAAGTCAGCGCTCTCCGCCTTCGACGGCAAGACCGAGGTCTCGTATCTGGCGACCGGCCTGCATTGCATCATGCAATGCCGTATCCCGAAAAGTGGTTAGACCACGGGAGGTGTGCTCCCTCCCCCGCTTGCGGGGGAGGGTTGGGGAGAGGGTACCTCCGCAATCGAGAAGGCCCAAGGGGAGAGAGCCCTCGCCCCAGCCCTCTCCCGCAAGCGGGAGAGGGAGCGCACCGGCATCGCGGCCAATCGATTCAACCCAAGGCGCTAGACTCGAAACAAGCGAAAGCGATCCCCGCGCCCCGCTCGCGCTTTCGCAGGTGTCGTTGACGCTCTGTTAATGACGATCGTCTGCGCGCGTCGCATCGCCGCAAGACACCCCCGTATTTCTCCGTACCCCTTAACCAAACCTAAGAGGGAACCGCGCGAGATTGCGTCCATTGCAAAGGCGCGCTGAAACAACAAGATTCATGACTTCTATGAACGACAACAGATATTCCGGCGCGAGCGAAGCCGAACTCGGATTTCTCAAGGAAATCGTTAGAATGCTGCCTGCCGGCCTGACCGTGCAGGACGCCCAAGGCGAGCTTCTGCTGGTTAACGATGTCGCGGCGTCCCAGCTCGGCATGGACGGCAGCCGTCCCTCGCCCGATCTCGCGCCGCGCCGCGAAGCCTGCCAGCAGGCATTGCGGTCCGGTCAGCCGGTCACCTCCGAGGAAGCCCTCCACGACGGCACGGCGCGGCAGGTGCTGCTGACGACCCATCGCCCTATCAGCCTCGCCGGACGCGAGCTGCTGATCTCGGCCTCCTCCGACATCACCGAGCAGAAGAATTTCGAGGACCAGCTGTTTCGCTCGGCATATTTCGACGAGTTGACCGGGTTGCCCTCGCGGCGCGTGATCGAGCACCGTGCCAACACCCTGCTCGGGCGTGATCGCGCCGGCGATCGTTTCGCGCTCGCCTTTCTCGACGTCGACAATTTCAAGCACATCAACGACTATTACGGCCACGCCGTCGGCGACGCGCTGCTGGTCGAACTGTCGAAGCGACTCGGGCGCGATTTGCGCGACTCCGACATGCTGTCGCGCATCTCCGGCGACGAATTCCTGCTGTTGCTGTCTCCGATCCAGAGCCAGGAGGAAGTCGCCGAATTCATCCAATCGACGCTGGAGCGGCTGACCGCGCCGTTCTTCATCGACAATTCGGAGCTGTTCGCCTCCACCTCCGTGGGCATCAGCCTCTATCCCGATCACGGACGCAGCTTCGAGACGTTGCGTCAGAACGCCGACATCGCGATGTATCGCATCAAGAACGACGGCAAAGGCATGGCGGCGTTCTTCGATTCCAGCATGGAGCGCGAGGCGCTGGCGCGGACCAAGATCGAGCAGTCGCTGCGGCTCGCCATTCTCGAGAAGCGCTTCTGCTGCGCCTTCCAGTCCAAGGTCGACATCCGCACCCAGGCCGTGAAGGGCATCGAGGCCCTGGTCCGCTTGCGCGACGACGAAGGCGTGATCCAGGCGCCGGGCTCGTTCATCAAGCTCGCCGGCGAGCTCGGACTGATCGACGAATTGACCCATCTCGTGCTCGCCGAGATCGTCAAGTCGATCGACCTGATCAACGAGACCTTTGGCGCGGAAGCGACCATCAGCATCAATGTCGCCGCCAAGCAGGCCGGCAAGCCCGAGTTCATGCGCAGCTTCGCGCAGGCGCTGGATGACACCGGCTTTCCGCAGCGCTTCATGATCGAGGTGACGGAAGACGCCGTCGTCGCCAAGAGCCATTTTCAGTCGGAAATCCTGCCGATGTTCCGCAAGCTCGGCGTCGGCATCTCGATCGACGATTTCGGCACCGGCTATTCCTCGCTGTCGGCGCTCGCCGACATCACCGCCGACGAGATCAAGATCGACCGCTCCTTCATCACCGACATCCATAAGCGCCCGCGCAGCCAGGGCATTTTGCGCGCGATCGAATCCTTGAGCGAAGCGCTCGGCATGACCGTGATCGCGGAAGGCATCGAATCCTACGAAGAGCTCGCCTATCTCCAGGCCGCGACCAAGATCCGCTACGCACAGGGCTATTATTTCGCCCGGCCGATCTTCCTGGAGGAGCTGAAGCTCGCAACCCCCGCCTCCAGCGAGTCCCGCGGCAGCGTCGCGAGCCGCCCGATGCAGCAGAACCGCCAGGGTTATTCGCGGGCGAGCGGGTATCGGCGGTAGCCGCTCCGCCTTCCACGTCAGCGCGCCGGCAGGTCCGGCGCTGCCGATTTCTTCGGCAGGGGCAAGCCGCCACGCACGCGTCAACACAGCGTCACACGCGCTCCCGCGCAAGGCCGCCGTAAGGTGTAATTGCAATGTTCGCACCATTATGCAAATCGCTATTGAAGAGAAACGTTGAATCAGGAGGGACCATCGTGCGTCGACCATTCATCATAACAACAACCATTCTCGCCCTCGCCGCGGTCACTTCCGCGCGCGCCGACGATCTCAAGGTCGCGCTGATCTACGGCAAGACCGGCCCGCTCGAGGCTTACGCCAAGCAGACCGAGACCGGCCTGCAAATGGGCTTCGAATACGCCACCAAGGGCACCATGACGCTCGACGGCCGCAAGATCGTCGTCATTACCAAGGACGACCAGGGCAAGCCCGACCTGTCCAAGGCCGCACTCGCGGAAGCCTATCAGGACGACAAGGCGGACATCGCGATCGGCACGACGTCGTCGGCCGCAGCGCTCGCCATTCTCCCCGTCGCCGAGGAGAACAAGAAGATTTTGATCGTCGAGCCCGCGGTCGCGGACCAGATTACCGGCGAGAAGTGGAATCGCTACATCTTCCGCACCGGGCGCAATTCGTCGCAGGACGCGATCTCGAACGCGGTCGCGATCGGCAAGCAGGGCGTCACCGTTGCGACGCTGGCGCAGGACTACGCTTTCGGCCGTGACGGCGTCGCCGCCTTCAAGGAAGCGCTGGCCAAGACCGGCGCGACGCTTGCCGCGGAAGAATACGCCCCGACCTCGACCACCGACTTCACCGCGGTCGGCCAGCGCCTGTTCGATGCGCTGAAGGACAAGCCGGGCCGCAAGATCATCTGGGTGATCTGGGCCGGCGCCGGCAATCCGCTGGCGAAACTCCAGGACATGGACCCGAAGCGCTACGGCATCGAGCTCTCCACCGGCGGCAACATCTTGCCGGCGCTCGCCGCCTATAAGGGCCTGCCGGGCATGGAAGGCGCGACCTATTACTACTACGACATCCCGAAGAACCCGGTGAATGACTGGTTCGTCGCCGAGCACCAGAAGCGCTTCAAGGCGCCGCCGGACTTCTTCACCGCGGGCGGCTTTGCGGCTGCGATGTCCGTCGTCGCCGCCGTCACCAAGGCGAAGTCGACCGACACCGAGAAGCTGATCACGGCGATGGAAGGCCTGGAGTTCGACACGCCGAAGGGAAAGATGGTGTTCCGGAAAGAGGACCATCAGGCGCTGCAGAGCATGTATCACTTCAAGGTCAAGGTCGATCCGAACGTCGCCTGGGCCGTGCTCGAGCCGGTGCGCGAGCTGAAGATCGAGGACATGGACGTTCCGGTCAAGAACAAGCGCTGATATCAAATCTCCTCTCCCCGCATTGGCGGGGAGAGGATCCCCCATCTTCCAGAGTTGTCCTGATGGCCCTGACGTTAGAAACCCGCGACCTCACCATCCGTTTCGGCGGGCATGTCGCGGTCAACAACGTCACCTGCAGCTTTCGCCCGGGCGAGCTCACCGCCATCGTCGGGCCGAACGGTGCCGGCAAGACCACCTATTTCAACTTGATCTCGGGCCAGCTGCGCGCCTCCGCTGGCCACATCCTGTTCGACGGCACCGATATCACCCAGCATTCCGCGCCGCTGCGGACCCGTGCGGGTCTCGGGCGCGCGTTCCAGCTCACAAACCTTTTCCCGAACCTCACCGTCGAAGAGAATGTCCGCCTCGCGGTGCAGGCGGCGAGCGGCACGCATTACGACATGCTGCGGCCCTGGATGGTCCGCCGCAATTTGATCGCGCGTGCAGATGCCATCCTCGACCAGGTCGCGCTCGGCAATCGCCGCGGCGTCGCCGCGACCGCGCTGTCGCATGGCGACCAGCGCAAGCTCGAGGTCGCCCTGATGATCGCACTGGAGCCAAAAGTCTTCATGTTCGACGAGCCGACCGCGGGCATGAGCATCGACGAGGTGCCTGTTGTCCTGAACCTGATCGCGCAACTCAAGCAGGACAAGAGCAAGATCATCCTGCTGGTCGAGCATAAGATGGACGTGGTCCGCTCGCTCGCCGACCGCATCATCGTGCTGCATAACGGACAGCTGGTTGCGGACGGTCCGCCGGCCGAAGTGATCGCCTCGCCGATCGTGCAGGAAGCCTATCTCGGCGTCGCACCCAAGAAAGCTGCAGAGGGCGCCGCATGACCGATCTCCTCAAGCTCTCCGGCGTGCACACCCATATCGGCCGCTACCACATCTTGCAGGGCATCGACCTCGCGGTCCCACTAGGACAGGTCACGATGCTGCTCGGCCGCAACGGCGCCGGCAAGACCACGACGCTGCGCACCATCATGGGCCTGTGGCAGGCTTCTTCCGGTGAAATCAGCCTCGCCGGCGAGCGCATCGAGAGCCGCGCCACGCCCGACATCGCGCGGCTCGGCGTCGGCTATGTGCCCGAGAGCATGGCCGTGTTTTCCGATCTCACGGTGAAAGAGAATCTCGTCCTCGCTGCCCGCGACGCGCCGATGGACGACAAGCAACTGGAATGGATTTTTGGCTTCTTCCCGGCGCTGCGCCGGTTCTGGCTGTCGCGCGCGGGAAGCCTCTCGGGCGGGCAGAAGCAAATGTTGTCGATCGCACGCGCCATCATCGAGCCGCGCAAGCTGCTGCTGATCGACGAGCCGACCAAGGGATTGGCGCCTGCGATCATCGTGGCGCTGATCGAGTGCCTGAAGGAGATCAAGCGCAAGGGCGCCACGATCCTGCTGGTCGAACAGAATTTCTTTGCCGCCCGCGAGCTCGGCGACAACGTGCTGGTCATGGACAACGGCACCATCGTCCACCGCGGCGAGATGGCGGCGCTCGCTGCCGACGTGCCGCTGCAGGAGCGGCTGCTCGGCCTGAGCCTGGAGGCGCATCAGTGACTGACATTGCCGCAACCGATCCGCTGCCGAAGCCGAAGCGCGATCTCGCGCCGATCCTGCTGCCGATCGCGCTCGCGCTCGTCACGATCCCCTTGATCGGCTCGCCCAGCACCTGGCTGACGCTGACCGCCGCGAGCCTCGCCATGGGCATGATGATTTTCATCATGGCCTCCGGCCTGACGCTGGTGTTCGGCCTGATGGACGTGCTCAATTTCGGCCACGGCGCCTTCATCGCGGTCGGCGCCTATGTCGCGACGCTGGTACTCGCGCCGTTCGCGGCGTCCGTTCAGGCCGACTCGCTCTGGGTGAACCTTGCGGTGCTGGCGCCGGCCGCGCTGCTGTCGATGGCCGTGTCGGGCGCGCTCGGCCTGGTCGTCGAGCGCGTGCTGATCCTTCCAGTCTACGGCCAACATCTGAAGCAGATCCTGATGACGACCGGCGGCCTGATCGTCGCCGAGCAGACGATGTACGCGCTGTGGGGGCCGCAGATCATCCCGATGCCGCTGCCGACATCGCTGCGCGGCTCGTTTATCTTCGGCGACGTCGCAATTGCAAAGTACCGCGTGCTGGCGATGCTGATCGGGCTGGCCGTCTTCATCGCGATCCAGCTCGTGCTCAACCGCACCAAGCTCGGCCTCTTGATCCGCGCCGGCGTCGAGAACCGGGAGATGGTCGAGGCGCTCGGCTATCGCATCCGCCGCCTGTTCCTCGGCGTGTTCATGACGGGATCGGCGCTCGCCGGCCTCGGCGGCGTGATGTGGGCGCTCTATCGCGAGCAGGTCCATGCCTCCATGAGCGACGAGCTCACCGTGTTGATCTTCGTCGTCGTCATCATCGGCGGGCTCGGCTCGATCGGCGGCTGCTTCATCGGCGCGATTTTGGTGGCGATGGTCGCCAATTACGGCGGCTTCCTGGTGCCGAAGCTCGCCCTCGTCTCCAACATCCTGCTGATGGTCGCCATTCTGATGTGGCGGCCGCGCGGCCTTTATGCGGTGACCAGCCGATGATGATTTTGTCAGGCGATCCGCCGCGCAGCCGCGTCCTTACTCTCCTCCTTGTCGTCATCATCCTCGCGCTGGCGGCGACGCCGTTCCTGTTCCCGGGCGCCAAGGCGCTGAACGTCGCGGCCAAGATCTGCGTCTTCGCCGCGTTGGTCGCCTCCTACGACCTGCTGCTCGGCTATACCGGCTCGGTGTCGTTCGCCCACACCATGTTCTACGGCATCGGCAGCTACGCCATCGCGATCGCGCTGTACGGGATGGGCCCGAACTGGGGCGCGGTGGCAACCGGCATCGTCGTCGGCCTGCCGCTCGCGGCGCTGCTCGCGCTTGCGATCGGCCTGTTCTCGCTGCGGGTCGCCGCGATCTTCTTTGCCATGATCACGCTCGCGGTCGCCTCTGCCTTCCAGGTGCTGGCCTCGCAGCTGTCGTGGCTGACTGGCGGCGAAGACGGGCGCAGCTTCCAGCTGCCCGAGCTGCTTCGCCCCGGCACCGTGCTGATCTCCAAAAACCTGTTCGGCTTCGAGATCAACGGCCGCATCCTCACCTTCTATCTGGTGTTCGCCGTCTCGGCCCTGATGATCCTCGCGCTGCTGCGCGTCGTGAACTCGCCGTTCGGGCGCGTGCTCCAGGCGATCCGCGAGAACCGCTTTCGCGCCGAGGCGCTCGGCTTCCGCACCGTGTTCCACCTGACTTACGCCAATTGCCTCGCGGCCCTCGTCGCCGCCAGCGCCGGCATCTTGAACGCGCTGTGGCTGCGCTATGCCGGACCCGACACCTCGCTCAGCTTCTCGATCATGCTGGACATCCTGCTGATGGTGGTGATCGGCGGCATGGGCACGATCTATGGTGCGATCATCGGCGCCACCATCTTCATCCTCGCCCAGAACTATCTGCAGTCGCTGATGGGCGTCGCCTCGAAGGCGGCGTCGGAAGCCGGCCTGCCGCTGCTGCCGGGACTGCTGCACCCCGACCGCTGGCTGCTGTGGCTCGGGCTGCTGTTCATCGCCAGCGTCTATTTCTTCCCCACCGGCGTGGTCGGACGTCTCCGCAATAGCGGCGGCGACAAGAGCACGGGCGCCTCGCATTAAGCCGCGATTAATGATGCAGCGCAGCGATTGTCGCGGGAACCCCGCAACCGCGAGGTGTTTCCCGCCCTGCTGCATGCCGGCCTGACCACGCAACCGGATTAATGCTTAGGTAACTGGCTTTCCTAAGCTTTACGCCATTTGTGCGGTGTATTCCTGTCCCTCCAGGGAGGGGGAATGCGCCAGGCCTTTACAGGGATCGCAGCCGGAATGTCCCTAGCCGCGAGACGCGGCTGGGAGGCAGCGATGCGGCGCGGCCCCGTGCTGTGGCTGACCCTGAGCGGCATGCTGCTGGTCGCGGGGATCTTCACCGTCACCGCCATGGCCATCGGCGAGTTTCGCGAGCGGACCCTCGCCAATCGCGAGCGCGAGCTCGAAAACACCGTGCAGCTGATCGCGCGGCACTTTGATCAGCAATTCCAGGATTCCGACGTCGTCGCCGCCGACCTGATCGGGCAGATGAAGCTGCCGGAGATCACCTCAGCCGCGATGTTCCGCGAGCGCATGTCAGGACCGGCGGCCAATGAGATGCTGCGGGGCAAGATCAGCGCCGTATCCTATCTCGGCGACATCGTGATCTACGATGCCGACGGCGAGATCATCAACTGGTCGCGATCCCAACCGCTGCCCAAGATCAACATCTCCACGCGCGCCTACTTTCAGGCGTTCAAATCGAATCCGATGGCCGAGTCGGTCGCACTGGAATCCGTCCGCAGCTTCCTCATCGGCAAATGGACCACGGTCGTCGCGCGCCGGCTGAACGGCACCGACGGCACCTTCTTCGGGGCGATGGTCCGCCGGATCGATCCGGACAGCTACCAGAATTATTTCGCGTCCGTGGCGCTCGCCGAGGGCACGGCGATCTCGCTGTTCGACCGCGACGGCAAGATGCTGGCGCGCTACCCGCATGTCGAAGCCATGATCGGGACGAGCTACAAGAACGCACCGCTGATGCAGAAGGTGCTGACCCACGGCGGCCAGCAAACGCTTCGCGTCACAAGCCCCTTCGACGGCGAAGAGCGGCTGGGCTCGGCGGCGTCGCTGAACCATTTTCCGCTGGTCATCGTCGCCACCAACACCATGAGCGCTGCGCTTGCGGATTGGCGGCAGCAGACCGGCTTCATGGTCACGACTGCCATGCTTTCAGCCGCCGTGATCGCGCTGATCCTCTATCTGATCATTCGCCAGATCGACCGGCAGAATCGCGAGGCCCAGCAGCGGATCGAGTCGGAACGGCAGCGGCTCGACACCGCCTTGAACAACATGTCGCAGGGGCTGATCCTGTACGACGCGAGCGGCACCATCGTCACTTGCAACCGCCGCTACGCCGACATGTTCGGCCTCTCCCACGACGTCATCAAGCCCGGCTGCCACATTCTCGAGGCCATGAGCCATCGCAAGGAGCGCGACGCGTTCAGCGGCGACGTCGAGGCGTTTTGCGCCGATGTGATGCGGGTGGTCGCCGAAGGCACGGTCTCCACCAGGATCCACGAGCTGCCCAACGGCCGCGCCTTCCAGGTCATCAACACTCCGCTCGCGCAGGGCGGCTGGGTCGCCACGATCGAGGAGATCACCGAGCGGCGCAATCTCGAGCAGGAGCGCGACCGCAACTACATGTTCCTGCGCGAGATCATCGATCACATTCCCTCCCAGATCACGGTGAAGGACGCGCAGACGCGGCAGTATCTGCTGATCAACCGGACCGCCGAGGAGCAATTCGGCCAGTCGAGCGAAGTCATCATCGGCAAAACGCCCTTCGATATGTATCCGGATGCCATCGCCCGGATCGTCACCGACGACGACGGCAAGGCGCTGGAGGCGCCCGGGGGATTGTTCAAGGACGAGCACGCCTGGCAGAGCCAGACCAAGGGCGAGCGCTACATCACTTCGACCCGGATCGGCATTCGCGACAAGTCCGGCGAGCCGCGCTACCTCATCAGCGTCATCGAGGACGTCACCGAGCGGCGGCGCGCCCACGAGAAGATCGCGCATATGGCGCATTACGATGCGTTGACCGACCTGCCGAACCGCACGCTGTTCCGCGAGCAGATCGAACGCGAGCTGGAAAAGGTCGCAGGCGGCCAGCAGTTCGCACTGCTCTATATCGACGTCGACGAATTCAAAGGCATCAACGATTCGCTCGGCCATCATGTCGGCGACGAGCTGCTGAAGGCGATCGCGACCCGCCTGCGCGGCTGCCTCAAGCGAGGCGACCTGATCGCACGGCTCGGCGGCGACGAATTCGCTGTGATCCAGACCGCAATCAAGTCCTCCGCCGACGTGCTGTCATTCGTGACACGGATCTACGAGGCGATCCGCCAGCCCTATCATTGCCTCGGCCATCAGCTCTCCACCGACGCCAGCATCGGCATCGCGCTGGCACCACAGGACGGCACCGATCTCGACCAGCTCATCAAGAACGCCGACCTCGCGATGTACGGCGCCAAGGCTTCGGGACGCCGCACCCATCGCTTCTTCGAGCCGGCGATGGACGCAAGCGCCAGGGCGCGCCTGACCCTGGAGCAGGATCTGCGCCAGGCCCTGGTGAATGGCGGCTTCGAGATCCACTACCAGCCGCTCGTCGATTTGCGCACCAACGAGGTCTCGGGCTGCGAGGCGCTGCTGCGCTGGCGCCACCCTGAGCGCGGCATGATCTCGCCGGCGGAATTCATCCCGATCGCCGAGGATACCGGCCTGATCACCGAGCTTGGCGACTGGGTGCTGCGCACGGCCTGCAACGAGGCCGCGACCTGGCCAGTGCATGTGCGCGTTGCGGTCAACGTCTCCCCGGTGCAGCTCAAATGCGACACGCTGGCGCTGCGGATCGCCGGCGCGCTCGCCGCCTCCGGGCTCGCCCCCTCCCGGCTCGAGCTCGAGATCACCGAGGCCGTGCTGATCCGCGACGACGAGGCGGCGCTCTCGATCCTGCACCAGCTCCGCTCGATCGGCGTGCGCATCGCGCTCGACGATTTCGGCACCGGCTATTCGTCGCTGAGCTATCTGAAACGCTTCCCGTTCGACAAGATCAAGATCGACCGCTGCTTCGTCGCCGACATCGCGGAGACCAGCGGCGCGCCCGTCATCGTGCAGGCCGTGGTGAATATCGCTGCCGCGAGCCACATGACCACGGTCGCCGAGGGCGTCGAGACCGAGGCCCAGCGCGAGATGCTGCGCGCGCTCGGCTGCACCGAGATGCAGGGCTATCTGTTCAGCAAGCCGAAGCCGGCGGCCGAAGTCCGCAAGCTGTTCAGCCCGGGAGACGCCGCGCCCGTCGCGGCGGTAGCCTGAGATGGCCAAGCCAACGAGGCCTTCAGCCAAATCCGTGGACGTCGCGGATTCCTATGCGGTGCGGCTGATGCAGCATCTGGTGGTGCCGACCTTCGTGATCGACCCGAAACGCCGCGTCGTGATCTGGAACAGGGCCTGCGAGCGGCTGACCGGCGTCGCCGCCTCCGAGGTGATCGGCACCACGAAACACTGGCAGGCCTTCTACGAGACCAGGCGCCCCTGTCTTGCCGACCTCGTCGCACTCGACCGGCCCGAGCAGCTGCCGGAATATTATTCGGAGTACGCCGCGCGCGGCCATAACGGGCTCGGCTTCTCCGCGGAGAACTGGTGCGTGATGCCGAAACTCGGCAGCCAGCTTTATCTCGCCATCGACGCCGGCCCGATCCATGACGAGGCCGGCAATTTGATCGCCGTGGTGGAGACGCTGCGCGACCTCACCGACCAGAAGCGCGCCGAGACCGCGCTGAAGGAGCTCGCCACCAAGGACGGACTGACCGGCCTGTCGAACCGCCGCGCCTTCGACCAGATGCTGATGACGGAATGGGCCCGTGCCCAGCGGACGCGGAAACCGATGGCGCTGCTGTTCGTCGACGTCGATCATTTCAAGCTGTTCAACGACCGCCACGGCCACCAGAGCGGCGACGAGTGCCTGCGCGCCGTCGCCGCTGTGGTCAGCCGCCATGCGGTGCGTCCGCTCGACCTCGCCAGCCGCTATGGCGGCGAGGAGTTCGCGCTGATCCTGCCGGACATGGATAGTGACAGTGCCTGCGCCATCGCCGACGAAATCCGCAGCGCCGTCATGGCGTTGCGGATCGCCCATGGCGCCAGCGGGGCCGGCGACCACGTCACCCTCAGCGTCGGCGTCGCCAGCCACATCCCAACAGAGGCCGATGGCAGTCCCGACCGCCTGCTGGGCGCCGCCGACGAGGCGCTCTATGCGGCCAAACGGCTCGGCCGCAACCGCGTCATCTGCGCCGAGCGCCTGCTCGCCGAATTCGCCGGTCTCGGCCGGGAGGCGGTTCCTGGCCGTATTGCCCGCAAATCAGCCTGACCGGAGACGGCGGAAGCGGTTGCCCGCCCCTCACCAATCGGCTAAATGAACCTCGACTGCACCCGTAGCTCAGCTGGATAGAGCGTTGCCCTCCGAAGGCAAAGGTCACACGTTCGAATCGTGTCGGGTGCGCCAGTAAAATCAATTAGTTATCTGAATTTCAAGGTTAGGCGCTGTCGGCCGGGTAAGCACAGGGTAAGCAGCGCATTCCGTTCGCGCCTCCGAGCATTCGAGAACCGAAGGCGCAGCGGCTTGGGAGCGACTTCATATCCCGCCAAGCGCGTAAATGGTGGGAAGAGCGCGTGATCAGCAAGAAAGCAGCGGCCGAACTGATTGCGGAGCTGAACGAGACCGACGAGACAGAAAGCCTCGAGGCAAAAAGTATTGCCGAAGCTTCCGTCGGCAAATCTCTCTTCGAAACAATTTGCTCTATGTCCAATGAGCCCGGCCTTGAAGGCGGGACCATTTTGCTCGGCGTCGAAAAGGAGGAGCTCTCCCTCTTCCCGATGTTCTCGGCCGTAGGGGTGAGGGACACCGACAAGGTCTGCTCTGATATTGCGTCGACGTGCGCGACCATATTCAACACCACTGTTCGAACAGACCTTCACGTAGAGCGGATCGGCAAGACTAACGTCATTCGGATCGACGTTCCGGAGCTGCCCGCCCATCAAAAACCGCTGTATCTCGTTTCGAGAGGCCTACCCAAGGGCGCCTATCGCCGTATCGGACCGACCGACCAGAGATGCTCCGAAGAAGACATGCTCTCGTTCTTTAGGGGCAAGGAAAATGCATCCTATGACCGAACTGTCATCGCCCACGCAACGTTCGACGATATCGACCCGCAAGCGATCGAGGCTTACCGGAAATCAAGACGTGAGGCCAATGAGACGGCCGACGAATTAGGCTGGAGTGATGAGGATCTGGTCCACGCGCTGGGCGGCCTACACCGGCTGGATGGAGAACTCAGAGTCACCGTTGCGGGCCTTGTTACATTTGGAAAGCCCGCGGCGCTTCGGCGTCTCTATCCATCTCACCGCGTGGATTATATCCGAGTACCTGGCAATACCTGGGTCAAGAACGTTAGTGCTCAGTTTGATGCTGTAGAGATGCGTGGCCCGCTGGTTACGCTCGCCAGCCGTGTCATCGCTACAATTCTCGACGACCTGCCCCGCGCATTCAGATTTGACGACCAAGCAAATGGTCAGCGCAGCGAGCTGCCACTGCTTCCAGTACGCGCCATACGGGAAGCCGTTGTAAATTGCCTCATCCACCGGAATTACCAATCAGCTCAACCGGTTCAGATCGTACGCTATGGAAATCGTATCGAGTTCAAAAATCCGGGTCACTCACTGAAGTCAGTCGAGCGCTTTGATGACCCCGCATCCATTATGCGAAACCCCCACATCGCCGAGGTAATGCACGAAACGCGGTTTGCTGAAACCAAGGGTAGTGGCATCCGTCGCATGCGGCAACTGATGGAGGAGTCTGGTCTCTCCTCCCCGACCTTCGAGTCTGACCGGGATGCAGATAGCTTCTCGGCAGTATTCCTATTTCACCATTTCCTCAGCCCAACAGACTGGGAGTGGCTTTCAACATTTCGAGAATTTGACCTAACGGACGATCAGAGGCGCGCGCTGATTTATGTCCGGGAGGTTGGCGCAATCGCGAACCAAACTTACCGAGAAATCAACCGCACTGACACTTTGGCAGCAAGCAAGAGCCTGAGGAAACTTCGCACGGCGAACCTGTTGGCGGACCGCGGCAGTGGATCTGGAAGATACTACGTTGCCGGATCCGAATTGATCAGCCGTTTGGCCCCGAACTCCCTAGCTAAGGACGAGGACTCCCTAGGTATCGAAGCGAACTCCCTAGGTTCCCGCGATCAAATCAAGATTGAGGATCTGCCCGAGAGCCTCAAAGTGCGGGTGAAGCTCATTGCATTGGGCAGAAGGGATGCACCCGAGCACATGGCCGCGACAATTGTGGAGTTGTGCAGGTGGAAACCGTTGTCTGCCTCCCAAATGGCGGGATTGCTCGATCGAAATCCAAGCTATCTTGCAACCAAGTATCTTTCCGGTTTGATCAACACCGGAAGCCTGGAATACCTTTATCCCGATCAGCCCAACCACCCCAATCAAAAATACCTTCTCAAGGAGTGACACTTAGGCGGGTGCCGACCGAAGGTTTAGAGGGACGCCCGATGGCAGCATCAACCCCTAGCGGCTTCACTATTAGCCGATTCGGCCTGATCATGCGCTGTGTCCCCACGCATCATCCAGATTCCGCTATCGGGCGGGCGACCGTAAGGCGCAGGCCAAGGGCATTCCGTCAAGCGCACGGGTTGCACGCGAGCTACTACGCCCAGTCCGTGCTAATCCGTTGTGCCGCCGAGGAGAAGCTCCGCGAGGCCGACCGGGGTGTCAGACGTGCGAAACAGTACGCGCGCGAGTTTTCACGAGACTGCGGTCTCCTACGAGCATGAGAGATGCAGTAATCTGCCCGAGCCTCCAGGCGGCGCCCGCTCGGGGGTATCCTCCTAAGCAGACTTCTTGGGATGCCGGCGCCTCGTCGCCTGAGGTTGATCGAGCAGAGATTCATCCAAAGACGGCTCTTCCTGTTTGGACTTCTTGCGCCCACTAATGGGATACTTGAATTGCGGAGAACGCCGCAGTTCGTCCCCGCCGACATCTCGGCTCTTTGCTTTGGATCCTCCATAAGTTTCTCGTGCCAGATTAAGACGAAGCAGATTCGATAGGGCTTCATCCTGTGTAATCGCTGCTTGCCAGCCATACGCAGCTGCGACCACGGCGTCGAGCTTTTCATGAGCGTCTACGAGCCATTGGGGTCTGCTGTTGTATAGAGATGTCAGCGTCCTGGTACGAAGTACGGCAGTCGCGGCCGCGTTCTTAGGAAGAATCTGATCCGGGTAACCTGCGACAACCTCTGGCTTGATCGCGACCTGATCAGCAGGGTTCAGCCAGGCCTCACGTAGATCGTCAAGTCGCCTCGCGGCCTCGGCAATGGCCTTGGCATGCTGATTGCCGGAATAGCGCGCGGCCTGGATGTTTGGTGCAAGGTCTGGCGGGAAAGGAAATGTTTCAAATGTCGTTGTCGGCGTGTATCGCGGGTCGTTGCCAACTCCGAGCCATGTCCCAAGCTGTAGAGACCACGCCTCGTGGAAACGCGAGTGAAGCACCCCGAACGTCGTATAGTCATCTCGAGCTATTGCGATCAGTTGGTGATCGGGACACACGCGGCTGTCCGCCCAAATGAATAGCCTGTGCTTCGCCACCGTTGGCGTAACGATATATCGCTTTGACTTTGCAAGAGCGGTCCACATGGCCGGCCGGGGCTCAACGTGGCGCCACCAACGTTCCCGATAAGTGGCACGCCGGTTCTTTGCTCGTTCGGGAAGGACTTGCTCCCTGATATACTGGAACGGAGCCTCGTATAACGAGGCCTCCTCTTCCGACATCCCCCAACCGAAATCAACGATCCACATGTCACGCGAGCGTCGGGTCATGTCCATTCCGTTACGCCACGGCCGCAGCACGTCAGAGTTCGGCTTGCCATTGGGGTTTTGAGGAAGACAAAGCCATTTGCGCGCAAGCTCTCCGGGGACGTCGAACGCGCCTCCTTTGGTGTCACCCATGAAAGCGACGCTTAAATTTTCGACCAGACGGCGCGCCTTAGTGAGATCGACCGCGCTACTAAGATCAGCATTGATCGTCGCGACAGGACGATTGTCGAGTTTCAGGGCGTCTTGGCCCTTTCCAAAGCAGACCAGGGATACGCGAACCGCGGCACCGTCGACGACCCAAGACTCGTCACTCCAAGCCTCAAAAATGCGGCTATCGACCGCGATATGTTCCAAAATTCTTCGGTTGGCCCCGCCACGAATTGAATTTGTTGCAACCAAGCCGACGCGGGACGCCTGATTGGCGTGCACTGCTTTGCGAGCTTTTTCGAACCAATAACAGACGAGATCAGCCTCGCGAGAAACACGACCATCGTAGACACGGAACAGACGCTCAACCGCCGCGTCCCCGAGCGCTTGGCGCATAAGGCGGACGCCGAGAAATGGAGGGTTTCCCACGATGAACTCTGCTTCGGGCCAATCCGCCTCAATACAGTGCTCGGTCGGTCGATCTTTGGTGCCTTCTTTGCCTGCTCGGCTGAACAGAGTTGGCCCGGCAGCGATGAGGGCGTCTCGGCATTCTATAGCATCGAGCTTTCGTAGGATTGGTTTGGGCTTCGCATGGATTCCATTGCGGAGGCGCCATTGAATATCGCCAATCCAAATAGTGGTTCGCGCCAGCTCTGCCGCTAACGGATTAACCTCGATGCCACGCAAGATTTCTGGCCCAACAGCCGGCAATCGGGGCTCCAGCCCAAGCATCTCACACTCGAGATTGGCCTTGTTTTCGAGATCCTTCACGCCTTGGAGTGCCAGGTAAAGAAAATTTCCAGACCCACAGGCCGGGTCCAATATACGCAGGTTGCGAAGACGCTCCAGGTATCGAGAGCGAGCCTCTTCGGCAGCCTCATACTTGGTCATCCGCCTTCTAGGCCTGTTGCGCATCGGCGGCTTCCGTTGGCCGCTGAGAAAAGCAGCTATTTCAAGCTTGGCCTGATCCCATTCGGCACGAAGGGGACGCAGGATGACCGGCTCGATGATTTTGCTTATTTTATCCGGATCGGTGTAGTGGGCCCCGATCTGAGCCCTCTTATCTGGATCGAGAAAACGCTCGAACAGGGTGCCGAAAATGGTCGGGTCAATCAGGCTCCAGTCCAAGCTACCGGCAGCCACCAGAAGACCTATGTCATTAGACTGAAGCGGTAGAGCCTTCCTTCCATCAAATAGCCCGCCATTGAACCAAGCGATATCGCTTAGATCAAATTCCCCACCTTTCTCCATCGCCTCGAAGAGCTTGTTTAAATAGCTGATGGCTTTGTCGGGATTCTGGGCGGAACGTTTGAGAATCCTGTCAAACAGTGCCTCGGGAAGAAGCTTCACGCTCTGAGCGAAAAAGCAGAAAACTAACTGATTGACGAAATGCCCCACTTCTTCGGGAGTACCTCGACTTCGCAGCCGATGCGCAATAGTAGAAAATTTATCTGCAGCTTCCGCCGTAACCGCTGCACGTGTTTTTGTTGGTCTCAGTTTTTCTGGGTTGAAGAAGACATTTCTCAAAATCTCGCGCTTTGCCGGCTCGACCAAATCATCGAGAGTGACCTCATACGTAACAGGGACCGTGTTGGTCCATGCAGTATGAATCCGGAAACGATCGACGTCGCACACAACCTGCAAAGGAGGGCTTTCCAGAGCCGGAGCGTACCGCATGAGCTGCAGCAGAGCAGATTCTAGGTTGCCATTTTTGCGCTTATACTCCCAGGCAAAATGATCCCGCTTCCAGACGTCGGCGAAACCACGACCTCCACCAACTTTCGTCGCCCCCTTTTCGAAGGCGAAGCGTTCGCCGGTTGGATCGTCTTCGCTAGGGGTTGGGTGGCTAAACAGGCCGCACAAATCAATGAAGTGTTCTTGGGCGCTCTGACGCTCGGTTAGCGATACGCGCTTCCATTTCTTGATAAAGCTCGTCGGCGTCATCTGTGGGAGACCATCAGCGCGTATGCTCATGGTTCGAACCCCGATCGATACGCGACAAGACGGCGGCTGTTCGCCGGCACTCCCTTGGACACGACGCAACCCCCTGGCGCTTCTTGCGCTCTGGGGTTGCATCCTAGCGAATCAGTTCCCGATAGCGAGCCGAAGCAAGCAGAGCGGCAGTTCGGAAGACCCAGAATCTTACTAAATGGTTAACGAGCGGAGCAGCGCCCTGCCGGCCTGGTCAGGGGAATGAGAGGGGGATTGGCTTGCCAATGCAAAGATGAAATCAGTCGCTACCTGCGATGCCCCGGCCGAGGCCGATATACAAATCTCTCGCGCCGCTCTTACCTCATCGCCGGCATCGAACCGATCAAGACAGTCGATGCCGCCGCACTTCGCCGGGACGCAAATTCAGAGCTACAGCATCTGCGGCGTCGAGTTCGCGCTGTATCAAGCTGGCGGTCCACCCTTCCGGTATGACATCGAGCACGCGGTCAACCGCTTCATCACGCCCGGTGGCTGCGAGCCAGATCTGCCGCTCGCCGCTTTCTGTTATCACCCGCACCAAATGAACCCGCTGCATCTTTGTACAAGCGGATATCGAGGCTTAAGTTTCAAGCCAGCGCCGGCGGGTTTCCGCTGCTCGAGGTGCGGTGCGAGCACTGCAAACATACCGAGATGATCGACCTTGCGCTGGTGGTGCAGCCGCGCGATCGGCAGGTCGCCCTGCGCAACTTCCTCCATTGCGGCCTGTGCCAGCGCTCCCTCGAAGAAGCGGAGCCCGTATCTGATGGGGTTGCGTCCGATTGGCAGCCCGCAAGCCAGTGTCGCCCTCCCCCGGCGAAACAAGAAGGCCTCCTGACGGTGTGCAACGATCGGCGACTCAATATTGGAGCAAAAGAAACCCAAGGACCAGGGCGACAATCACGGTCGCCGCGAGAATTGCCATCCATCCTTTGGCGTCGAAATCGAAGCCGGGACCTTTGAAGCGCAGTTGATGATTGGACATGATGTATCTCCCTAGGGAAAGGGATAAATTCCGCGCTAAAGGCAAAATAGCTACTATGTTCAATGACTTAGGGGATAAACAGACACGTAGATCGCGTGCGCTCCGCAGATAGACGCCGATTCTCTGCTCAACGATCGAGGCAGAGTGCTTCAACCGAAGGCTCGCTAAGGTCTGAACCGCAAGGGTGGACACACGCAGACGCACCGATCCGCGGAAGCAGAACCTCTATCCAAAAAGCTGCCATTTGCTCGAAGACCCTTCGCCCGGGACTCGATGGCGCACAGATGAAAGTCCCGCCAGCTCTAGCCGGCGGGCCCTCACCGCGACGATTCTAGTTTAAGTCCAAAGGCCCTCCGAAACGATCTCGACACGCGACAATGTGCCGTCCAGATAGGCAGGGGCGTCGAGAGGCAGCGGCGCGCGAATGTCGCCGTATGCCTTCATTGGATTTTCCTTGTTGAAGGCGGCAACCAAGCGTTTCGCGCACGCAGGAACCCCGTCTCGATCGACACGGCGCTCTGCCAGTTCGAGGAAGAGATCCCCGACAATTTCGTCGCGAGCGCTCCGTTGAAGATACCGCGGTGTTAGGCTGTAGAGCCATTCGTAATCACCCTCTTGCGGGACGTAAAGCGGGACGTCGCTCCGAACAAAGTCGACTGGGGTGGCGAGCATGAGGCCTGGCAAGCGAGCAATGGTGTTTCCGCTCGTGAAGCTTCGGATCGTCGCTGGATTCCGCAAGGCACGCATGAAGCGCTCGTTGATGTCAGGTCGAGTCCGACGCACCGTCCTCCATTGCGCGTACGTAATCGTCGGTCTTTTGCCGTCTCTTGGTGTCGTCAGATCGCCGACGCTCATCCCTGTCAGCAACCCACGCTCCACGTTGTCCAGCATCTGAGGCGTGACAGGTGCGCCTGCGAATGTGCGATTGCACGCGAGACAGAATCGAGAACCATTCGATGGCTTGATACCAGTATTCTCGATGGTAAGCTCATGACCGTATTTACAGTGGCTGATCCGTCGCTTTCGAGACCCGACGACGACGGCAATCTTGGCATTGCGTTCGATGATGGGCCTGAGCCTCGACTCCAAATCCGGATTGTTCTTCAAGGCAAGCCTGAAGCGGATCGCATCCCATGCACCGAGGAGCCTTCTCAGCGAAGCTCCCTTAATGAGCCAAGATTCGACTAGCGCAATGTCGTCGGCGGAGAGGACTCGCGACCCGCCTGACAGGGTCAACCGCTCAACATTCGCAGGCGGCGCAATGACGTCTGCTTCCTCAGCAAAATAGCGGCCAACCCCCTGCCACCTCCGAGCACAAGCTTCGCACCATCGGTGGTCGTACCTACGCTCCGCCTGCATACGAGCAATAACCTCGGGCGACAGCGGATGCCCTTGATTGCAAGCCGCGCGATCTGTGGTGCGTCTGACGATCCCATCCTGGATTCGGGACTTGCTGTTCGCTTTCGCAAGCGCGAGTGCGTTCGCGCCCCATTCCGGATTTAACTCGCAGTGCTTGCGGAACGCATCCACCGAGCAAATCGACGATTCGCCGGTGCCGCCCGTGAGCATCCGAAGCGAATTGCCGGCTTCTAGCTTCGCCATAAACGTGTCCGCTTCGGTCGGGTTCATGGTGAACACTTCACCGTTCACAACCGCCGAAAAGCAGGCGTGACAGAATCTGCGAAGGCGAGAGCGTCCCCCATAACCGAAGCTCGACAGCGGTAGGTTCTGTTCACATCGACGACATTGCTTCATCATGACCGTCTCCATTGCTGATCGTGCGCGGAATGCGCGGCGCGGAGCCGAATCCTGAATCGCGGCGGCGCGTAGACGCGCTTAGCCATCAGGATTTCTCATTCAGCGCGGACAGCATTTGAGTCGGCATGCCCTCATCGTCATCGGGGAAGCGATTTCGAGCGGCCGGCGTCACGTCTTCACGATGGCCGAGGTCGTACAAGTGCTCCCAGACCGCAAGCCACCAATCCTTGAGCGGGTGAACGTCTGTCGGTAACTGAACAGGCGCTCTCATCTGGATTGCGTGAAACTTCCGCCATGTCTCCACGGCGCAAATTCCTGGCTTTGGGCTTTCGTTGACGCCCATTCGGTGCACGCCGCCGTCCGGAAGCCAATGGAACATGGCGAGCGGTTGCCATCCGATAGCCTGCATGGCGACGAGATATTCGGCCGGGCTCTTGAAGTAGCCGGGAGATTCCTGCGGCTCGTTCGGTGGGGTGACGATTGCTGTTGCAGTCGCTGCCGCTGTGGACGCCCCGGCGATGCCGAGATAGGCGAGGAAGCCACGGCGAGATTGATTTGCCATGCCGACTACTCCACTCGCTTCATGCTGTGCTGGAATAGGCGCGGGCACTGCTCCATGCGACCTTCCTCATCGGCAATACCGCTGTCGCTGGTGTCGCCCTCGTCCTCGCACTGCTCCTCAAGTTCGAAACCCGCACCTTGGCACGGTCTCAACTGGCTACCGGACTGGTCGCGGCTCGCGAAGTGCAGCGAACCGTGCGTTGCGTGAGGGTGGTTCTCGAGGAAGCCCAGCGACGGCTCGGCGTCGGCATCGTCTTGTTCAGCGTCAATGTCGGGCACCGTCCACATACCGCCCTGACGATAGCTATTGAGCTGGTTGACCATGCGATCGAAGCTGCCGAGGCTTGGCTCCGCCTCTCCTATGTCCTCGCGCTCGTCTTCATCCTCCAGCTCGGTCATGACGTACTGGTCGCTTCGATCCAGGAACTGGATAAGGCGGTCAATTTCTCGACGGGCTTCGCTCCGCATTTGCCGCAAACTCTCAATGGAGTTCGCGCGGGCGGATTGCTGTGCGGCAAGCCCGGATGTGTGTTGTTGGGGCGCCATAGCTTAAAGCCCCCCATTCTTGGCGGGCACGCAGGACGCGCGTCCCCGTTGCCTCGCGATGGATACCGCGTTGCTCATGTCGTTTTCTCAATGTGAGTGTGGATCTAGGATTTTCGCTTGTGGCCCAGCGGTATGGTTCCGCCCTCGCTCGACCGGTCGCGTTATGAAGGCAAGCCGATTACTTCACCTCCTTTCGAGCTTGCCAGCCAAATAGCTGGGGCCAAAGGGGGTCGAAGTGCTCGCACAGTGCCTCAAAGGCCGCGCGTGCCGCGCTCTCGACCAGATCGATTTGCAGCCGCGGCCACACCGCTGTGGCTTGAACCTGGGGCGTCCAATGGCTGGAGGAGAAGCCCTCGCGGACGCCTTCAATGGTCTCGTGAAAGTAGCCCTCGCACTGGCCGACCGTACCGAACCTGAGTGCGAGCACGCCAATAGCGCGCTGCTCCTCATGTGAGAGCCGGTCCCAAGCTTTGGCGGCATCAAACGCCGCAAGCTCGTGAAATGTCGGCAGGCGATCCGAGAGGGGAATTTCCGCTGGCCCCGCGACTTCAACCGGAGGCGCGGCCCCGCGACGGACGCCGATGATTGTGCGCGCGTTCCAGATCGCCGATCGCTTGCGGTCGCCCTTCTCTAAGAGAACGTCAACCATGCCGCGCGGCGTCTTGGCGCCAACGCTGACACTGAGGACGATTTCGCCCGAGCCGGTCACGTCTCCGCGTAGAAGGTGGCGGGCGGGGACCTTGACGAACGTGCTTTGGTTGGATGGTGCCAGCATACGCGCGCTCCTATGCCCAACGTTGCGGGGGAAGTTCGAAAGCCGGCGCCATGCCGGTGCGGGCAACGCGGGCCTCAGCGAAGCCGCTGCGCATCTGGAGGCCGAGGTAATAGCTGTAGGGTCTGTCGACGTGATGGGCGCGGCCACGGCAGGTCAGCTCGTCAGAGTAATCGGCCTTCGCCCTGGCGTGGGCCTCTGTCATGAGCTTGGAACGGAGCGAGTTGGCCGCCAAGCGCAGCTTGACGTTGACGGCAGCCTCACAGCGGACCAAGGCTGGGTTGAACTGCCCGACCTGCTGATTGGTGAGGAAGGGTGCGGACATAGCTCCGCCGTTCACCGGGAGGGTGCTCTTGCTCATCTGTGTTGCCTTCAGGAGTCAGTCTTGATACAAAAGGATCATACACAATGATCTAAAAGGATCAAGAGCCTTTGGTAGATTTTTCGCAATTGAGAGCAGCGCGTGCGCTGACCGGCCTTTCACAGCCCGAGGTCGCTGAAGCTGCTGGCGTATCTGTACCGACGTTGAAACGTGCTGAGGCGGGAGGCCCAATCAAGGTCGCAGAAGAGACTATCGATGCAATCGCCAAAGCGCTTGAACGAGCAGGCGTCGAGTTCATCCCAGAGAATGGCGGCGGCGCCGGTGTGAGGATGAAGAAGCGGAAGCGCTGATTTCTTATTCAGAAATACCCCACCCCTTTTGGGGCCCCAGCCTTCCTACTTCCAAGCGACAAAAGGTCATTTACCGGGGCTGGTAAATCCGACGAACTTACACACCCCATAAAAGAGGCAATTATTTTGCCCCAAAATTCACGATTCCCCTATCTTTGAAGGGTAGAAAATCATCTTGAAAATCGAAATAAATCGAATTTTCGGGCTCGCCTTGGCAATTTCCGTTCTGCCCGCTCTCACAGCCCAAGCGGACGACATAGTCGGGCAGGCCAGCGTTATCGACGGCGATACGATCGAGATCCACGGTCAGCGCATCAGGCTCTGGGGGATCGACGCACCGGAGAGCACTCAGCTCTGCCGAAACGACGACAGCAACCTCTATCAGTGCGGACGCACTTCTGCGACGGCGCTCGCCGGTCTGCTATGGGCCATCAAGCGGCCCGTGAGTTGCTCTCCGGTTGACCGAGACCGGTACGGGCGCACGGTAGCAACGTGCTCACTTGGAACGCCAGGCCCCGATATCGGACACTGGCTTGTCGCGAACGGCCATGCGCTCGACTGGCCGAAGTACTCCAGGGGCAAGTACGAGGACGCCCAGCGCGGAGCAGAGAAGGCCGAGCGCGGAATATGGGCGGGCAGTTTTGTCGAGCCTTGGCAGTACCGGGCTTGCGTGAAGGCCGGCGGCAGCCCGGCCAAGTGTTCCGACGATAGCAAGGTCCGTCCATGAGACGATTGGCAACTCGCCAACCAACAACTAAAAGTCGTGATCTCCCTCCTGATGACCAGTAGGTAATGACCTTCACTTCTTGGCAATTTGGGGCGTTCGTTGGCGCGGTCTTTACCGTGTACTATGTGCCTTTCGTCAGGAGATTCCAGGTCTACGTGCTGATTACAGCGAGCCTGTTTTTCTATGGCTATGGACAGCCCGAACTCCTGGGACTGCTGGTAATCGCGGTCATCGGAACATGGATCTTCCTGGTCCTCTCATTTCGATGCCGGATTTGGCGATGGGCGGGGATCATCTTCAACCTCCTTTTGCTCGGATTTTTCAAATATAAATTCCTGTTCTTCATCCCTCCGGCCACATCCGGAGGTGTCCTTTGCGATTTCCTCCTGAATCTTCCGCTGCCGGTCGGCATATCGTTCTTCGCCTTCCACAACATCAGCCTGCTCGTCGACCTCCCAAAGCAAGGTCGAGAGGCGTCTGTTTGGGAGGTGTTGCTCTACGTGATCTTCTTTCCACAGCTAGTTTCAGGACCGATTACTCAGGCTCGAAACTTTTTCCCGCAGATTAAGCCTAAGGAAATGACTGCCGTCCCGTTCGTCGAGGCCACGCAATGGCTCGTACTCGGATATTTTTTCAAGCTGTTCGTTGCGAACAACCTCAACGAAATGACGGCCTACATGGCTTATCCCTACTTCGAGACGTTGCGGACGTCCGACAAATGGCTGCTGGTTTTCCTGTATAGCTTCCAAATCTACGCCGATTTTTTCGGCTACTCTTCGATAGCCGTCGGACTCGCTCTGCTATTCGGATACAGGCTCCCGGAGAACTTCGATCGCCCATATCTTTCTCGCTCTATCGCGGAGTTTTGGCGCCGATGGCACATCTCACTATCGAGCTGGCTGAGAACCTATCTGTACATTCCTCTCGGCGGCAGCCGGGGCGGATCCATTCGAACCTACATCAATCTCATCATTGTCATGGGACTTGGTGGGCTATGGCACGGAGCGGGCCTAAGCTATTTAACGTGGGGCCTGATGCACGGCATTCTGCTGGCCTTCGAGCGCCCCTTCCTGGGCAAGCTGGACACTTATGGGATGCTCGCCGGCTTCAGAACTGTGGTCGTTTTTGTCGTAGTGAGCCTACTTTGGATATTCTTCAAGCTTCCGGATTTTGCTCACGCAGCATCATACTTCGCGGGCCTCTTCTCAGAGGCTTCGATCCAGAATCCTCACAAAATCTATCGGTCGCTCGCCTTGGCGTACTCACTTCCTGTCATTTTGCAGCATCTTATGGTGCCACGGCCGTATGGCTCTCGCTGGAGAAGAGCGGTCGAACCATTCGCCTATGGCGCGCTTGTTGCGCTCATGTTCGCGGAAGCCGGTCCGGATTCAGCTTTCATCTATTTTCAGTTCTGAGGTTCAGATGTCCTGGCTGATCAAGTTCGCAATCGCTGCAGGCCTCGGCATCTTTGCGTTCAAAGCAATTGGGGGGACGACCGCTCAGTCGATCGTGACATCGACAGATACAATGAACCTCCTGACTGCGACCAACTACGTGCGCAGCAATTCGCATGGCGTCGTTATAGTGGGAAGCTCATTGTCGGCCAGGCTCTCGGAAGGCTATTTCAATTCACCGCAAGTGGAAAATCTATCGATTGCTGGTGGCGCTTCTGGAACCGGCCTTGAGATCATTCGTCGGACTGATCCGCTGCCAAAGCTTGTCGTTATCGAGTCCAACATTCTATCGCGAAGAACCGATCCGGGCCTCGTCGAGAGGTCGCTGCACCCGCGGTCAATTTTCGAGCCTGTGAAGTGGCTTGCTGGTTCGTATGAACGCTACCTTCATCCCCCTAAATCGAAGCAAGAGGGAGGAAAGGAGGTGGAGGCGATGCTGGCGAGGCCGGCTACCGACGTCGAGGACGGCGAGGCTGTCCGTGAAGCGGTTAAACAGGCAGCTGACGTGCCTGCGGAGGAGTTCATGAAGGGCACCCTCGATGAAATCAATCGCTCAAAAGCGGACCTGGAAGCGCGCGGGGTCAGGGTTCTATTGCTTCACGTTCCATGCTCAGATGATATTGAGAACGCTCCGTTCGCAACCGCTTCGAATGCATTGGCCAGAGAAGCTTTCCCTAAGCCAAGCGCGTGGCTTAAGCTAGAGCTGGATCGTTCTCAATTGCGATGGACCGATGGGGTGCACCTGGACGAGCGGTCCGCCGCATTGGTAGCGCGGGCGATAGACACCGTTACTCTCAATGAACCAAAATTGACTGAATAACGAATGCTATTGCGCATCCCTCGAAACCGCGTCCCTCATCTGGCGCACAAGAGCCGTAACCCGTCGCCTTTCGGCAATGTATCGAGCCGAGTAGCGCCCGTGTCTGAAGGCATTCTGGTTGCCCTTCGGAGCACCCGGCGACGGCCCTCCGTGCATCCAACAACGCCCGTTAGGCATTGCCGGCGACTGGCAGGGCTTCCCGTTTCTGCTCTTCGTCTTCGCACCGCACCGGGAAGCGTTCTGCATATCCAATAGCATGAGGTTGAGCCTCCAAATTCTTCGTAGACCCCCCTGGGGTGGTCACCTGCCCGACGATTGCCTGGCCGCCGGGATATACGTGTACGTGCTCGACAACGACCTTTTGCTGACCCTTACCTCGGTACTTTGAAAGAGCTGCGGCTTGCTCGGCATTGGCTCGCGTCAGCTTCGCCGCCAGCGTTAGGTTCATCTGCTTGCCCTCCACGCTTTGCTCGGGGAGCATTGCGCGGCGGTAACACTCCATGGCAGCGGCGTGAGAGGCGAACAGATGGGCAGCCATCATGCCCTCGATGGTGTCCTTCGGGTTCACTCCAGCCATGAAAGCAAGAATGGCCGCCCTCTTGTCGTCCAGATCCTCGCCCGGCTGCGTGTTGCGACCATACCAGGCGGTGCTGATTACCTGATTGCAGAGCATCAGATTCCATTGATCGGACTTTGACCCGCCAAGGTGCTTCAGCTCGGGCACGCTGTTGTCGAGTTCATCCGGCGGAGGGCAATACGCGACGTTACCCTTACTCTGCAGTGGCGACATCGCTGCGGGCTGCGCAGCAGGAGCGGCGTTCTTTTTGACCTTGTGTGTTGCCATATCAACCTCGTAAGCTGTCTAGGCGCCCGGCGAGTACCTCCACGCGAGGCAGCGCTCCGTCATCAGATTATCCTCAGAAGATAGTTCAGAACCAGAGCCGGGGGCACCGTGGCGTGTGCTGATCCGCTCGTATTGTTCGATGTAACGCCGATAGAGTTGCTGCCTGTGGAGACGACCGTTCCCGTGCCACCGGTTAACAATTGAAGCAAAACACCCCCTGTGTTCGGGGATGAGGTCAACGTGCCTTGGACGTTATTCGAATTGATTGATGTAACCGAAATCGAGTTGGTCCCGCTTGAAGCGATGCCTGTCGGGAGTTCTCCAAGAGTCAGCGTATGGTTTTGAGCGCCGCCAATTGCGCCAAGTGCAGCCGCCGAAGTCCCGAAATAGGTTGAGGTCAGACGAGACGCAGCACTGCCGCCCATATCATCCTTGCCGGCAATGAACCGCCCGCGAAGGTCGGGAACATTGAACGTTGTCGAGCCATCGCCGCTGCCGTAAGTCGTACCCACAAGGCTGAAATAGGTTGAATACGTGGTGCGCGAGATTGCCTGCCCATATGGCAGGATGAAGTTGGAGCTAGGGGGCGTCGGCGCCGTGTACGGAACCAAGCCACCCACAGGAACAACGAATGGAAGCTGGTAGAAGTTCTTGAGGCGCCATTGATCTGGGACAATGTAATAGGTCGCTGTGTAAACGCCGCCAGCAATCAGTGTGCCCGCCGGGGGCGCAGCGGCTGTCGCGTCAATGACGATGGCAGATGCACCTAACCCATCAACATTGAGCGTTGGGTTCCCCCCGTTCGTGGCATGGGCGAGGAACGATATTTCCTGCGCATTCATGAGCGCCTTGCTGGCGAACGCACTATTTGAAGTTATCGTGTACGCCGTCGAGGTGCCAGCAGTGGATAGATTCCCGCCGGTGTCATCCCGCCATTTCGCGAGGCTCGCCATCATGGCGCGGGCGGAATCGTTGACACTGGAGGGCGCCTGCCCCTCTGCCCAATTGATCGAGCTATCGGCGCTGGCATTTAGGGCCGCTATTTGAGACCATGAGGCAAACCCCGTCGGCATCAGGCATACTCCATGGTCTTCGGCACCACCGGATAGACGCGCACCACGCGCTCACCATCGAGACGAAGCGGGAGCGGCTTCAGGCGCCAATGCAGCACAGGGTCAAAGGGCTGGCTGTCCTCGTTCTCGATCGGAAACCACTCGCCCCGGTCGTCAGGCGTCGGGCGAAAAGTCGTCACCGGGTCGTCGCCGCGGGGAAGCATGACGGAGCCATTCGCCACCAGGGCGTACTGCTGCTCGGCCGCGGGAGAGGCGCCGTCTGTCTGAAGGCGGTCGATCAGCGTCTGTCTGATGTAGTCCGATTTTGACTGGCAACGTCGCCTAGCCGCCCTCTCGATCGCTTCTGAAAGGTTCGTAGGGGCACGAAATTGTACCAGTTGCTCGAATGCGGCGGGCTCGTCCATCGCTCGTCCTCATGCAGATTGCATGAGACCGTATGTACGAGGACAGCCCGGTTTCGGCTATGTCAACGCTGCTACTGTTGCGGTCTTTGCGGCTTCTGCGCTATCCCTGTGCGTACTGGCCGCTAAACCCCAGACGTCGATAGACTACGCAGACGACGTGCTAGAGCGCTTCGACTTCGTCGTCGCCAGCATCCACGACCGTTTCAAACTGGACCGCCAGGCGCAGACTCAGCGCCTGCTTCGGCCATCTCCGATCCTCACACGGAGACTTGCTAAACGGCGAACGTCGACTGACGGCATTCAGCGGGCCTCCCGCTCCGCACTTTGCGGCCCCGCCGGAGCAAGGCGACCGCCCGGACTATCAGTTGGCCGGTGATCGAGAGAGCTCTCGAGCCTCTGGGCTGTGCGAAAGTCCTCCAGGTGCTGAATGTTGGGGCGGTAGGCAGCCTCCTTCTTAAGGAGATTGTAGATCCGACCGGCCACCAGCTGCAGATGCTTCATCCTGCCCTGCGGCATAGATCTCGCTTTGCAGAGAGCTCGGACGGCGTAGGCCCGAAAGTAATCAAATGCGTCTGACATGCTAGCTAAACGCCCGCTGTGGGCCGGAGTTCGATGTGGGATTGGCTTTCGGCCCGCCGACCAGCCATTCTGAGCCCCTCCCGGCTGATGTCGGCGAAATTCATCCACTGGTTCTGTCGGAACTTGGGTGCGCCGTTCGTCTTGAATCCGTGCACAATCCTCTGGAGTTCCGCGTTCATGGCCCCCCGCGCCAATTGGAAAGGTTTTCTGCGTCTTTCCCTAGTCACCTGTCCCGTGGCGCTCTATCCGGCAACGTCCGAGAGCGAGAAGATTTCGTTCAACCAGCTGAACCGTCAGACCGGTCATCGCATCAAGTACTTGAAGGTCGATGCAGATACCGGCGACGAGGTGCCGAACGAGGACATCGTCAAAGGCTACGAGCTTGAGAAGGGCCAGTACATCGAGGTCTCGAAGGAGGAGCTCGAGGAAATCGCGCTGGAATCCACGCGGACCATCGAGATCGACGAGTTCGTCGACAGGTCCGACATCGATCCACGCTACCTGATCCGCCCCTATTACTTGCGTCCGGACGGGAAGGTCGGCCACGACGCCTTCGCGGTGATCCGCGAGACCATCCGCGAGCTGGACAAGGTGGCGATCGGCCGCGTGGTGCTGACCAACCGCGAGCACATCATCGCGCTGGAGCCGCTGGACAAGGGTCTGATGGGCACCCTGCTGCGTTATCCCTATGAAGTGCGCGATGCTCAGGAGTATTTCGACGAGATCGAGAACGTCAAAGTCACAAAGGACATGCTGGATCTGGCGCGGCACATCGTCGACCAGAAATCCGGCTCGTTCGAGCCCGACAAGTTTGAGGACCAGTACGAAACCGCCCTGGTCGATCTCATCAATCAGAAGCGCGCCGGCAAGCCGATTACGCCGAAGGAGCGCCCGCGCGGCGAGAACGTCGTCGACCTGATGGACGCGTTGCGCAAGAGTGTCGGCGGCGCAGCGGCCGAGACAAAGGCTCCTAAGAAGGGGGCCAAGAAGCCGCGCAAGGCGGGGGCCGGCCAGAAGGAGATGCTGATGCCAATCGCCGGTAAGAAACCGGCGAAGGAGGCCGCTGCGAAGAAGCCGACCGCTGGAGCGCGGCGGAAGTCTGCATGAACTATTCGGTGACGCCCGACGGACGCTACTTAGCCGCGCGCAAACGGACGTGCTCCACGTAGGTTCATCAATCTCCGTCTCGGCACTCCGGACACGTGTCTCCGATCGAATCTAGGACGTCGCGCACCTCCACAGCCGCTTCGTCAGCAGAGACGCCGGCGGGCGGATCCTCACGGGCCAGGTCGATCGCGCGCTCACGGGCGTGAGGGTCGGCCCGCTCCTTGGCCCAGCCGTGCTCCTCACATTCCTGAATGGCACCAGCCTCCTGCAGCACATCGATTGCCCAGCCACGCAACGTGCGGATAGTTGGTCGTCGTTCCTTCGTTATCAGCATTGAGGCTGCTCCTGCCGGGACGAATCCCTCCGCCCTCCTGCTCGTTCCGCGCGGTTAGCATGGGTCAGGGATTCTCAAACGGCAGAGCTGGGGTTTGTCCCCGTGTTCCGCGGCCCGTGGAGAATGTTAGGTCGCCGGCGGAGGGTCTTCCTTCACGCCGCGGGCGACGATGCGCAGCCTCCCGTCCGGCAGCGGGCGCTGCAGCTTCAGGGCCTCCCCGGCCGGCGCGGTCAGCCAGGTCTCGACTTCGTTAGGTGTCGTCAGAATCACCGGCATCGCCTTCGGATGGATGGCGCCGACCTCGGCGTTGGGTTCCGTCGTTAGGAAGGCGTATAGGTCGTTCGTGGTTTCGCCCTCCTTGACCTTCCTCACCGACGTCCAGTTGGTCCAGATGCCGGCGAAGCAGAGGAGCGGGCGGGTCTCATCGATCGCGAACCAGATGTCACCACCCTCTGCCTTGTTGAACTCGCTGAAGCTATTGAACGGGACCACGCAGCGGTGCTCCGCGCCTAGCCACCTGATCCAGTGCTTGGACTTCAAGTTTCGGATGTTGGTTGTCCCGGAATCTGGTTCCAAGCGGAGCAGTTCTTTGAAGTCGACGAGCTTGCCCTTCGCTTGCAGCTTCTCCGCGCGCTTCTTCGTCGCATCCATGTGCGCCTTCGACGACGAGGGCATACCCCAGCGTGCGGTCGCGAGCTCTCGGCCGCCGGCACCGGTTCGCACGATCGGCGCCTTGTAGTCCGGAAACACGCTTGGCATCGGCGCCAGATTGCCGACGTAGCGATTGACGACGCGGAACAGCTCACTGATCGCCGCCTGGTTGGTGGTGATGCTATAGAGATTGCACATCTCAGGAGGCTTTCTTGGGACGCCGGGACGGCGCTTCTGGCTGTGGGGCGCCGGTCGGATGCAAGCCGATCAGGTCGGGTCGACGCTTTTTGCGGAGGGTTCGCTGGCACGGGCCGCAGTAGAGGTAGTCGCGCATTAGCGAAACCTGCCGGTCGCGCGGCTGTACGACCAGCGCAAGATCGATGATTTCGGTGTGCTTGCAATGCTCGCAGCGGACCTCAAGGAGCGGAAAGCCGCCGGCAATCGCGGCCGCGATCGTAGATGAAGCATGGTCGAGCTCACCGATAAACAGCGCGGTGTTCCAGGCCGCACAATCGAGCGCGTAAGCCTTGGCGCGGGCAGCATCCGCCACGGCATGGGCCTGGGCCGATTGTTCGACGAGGTTTGCGAAGGTCACCTCCGCCTTGTGAATCTCGCGGGCGAAGTGTTTGCGATCACCGCCCGACATCGGCGGCGGCTTAATGATGCGGGCGGCGGACATGGTTGGCAAGATACGAGCGTGGTGACCCGAGGACCAGCCGCAGGCAGTTGGGGGCCTACGACCCAAACACGCAACAGGTAGGTCAACGCCGACTAAGAATATTTCGATTTACCGAAATTTCGCTTGCCCCGTCGGGCAAAACAGTGGTTCATAGGATGCTGGCTCTACTCAAGTTGCAAGGACCAGCCCCATGCCTGATCAAATCGAAGCCGCGTCTGAACTGTCGAAAATCGCCAAGCTCAATGGTGATTTTCGCAGGAACTACGGCTTACTCCTTGGAGCCTTTCTGTATCTGCGTTCGATCAGCGCTGTGCGCGGCCGGGTTTGGCTGTGGTCTGCCTTGGCCTCAATCGTTGGTTCGCTCGCATTGAGTTGGATCGGAAAGCACGCTTCATCTTGGTTTTCAGGGTGGCTGGAGTAGGCCGCCGGGGACAACTGTAGGGGCGCTCCATGGGAACTGCACTCACTGTCCAGAATGTAAGATTGCCACGACGTCGGGAGATCGAACTCCGGGCCGCGCAGTACATCCGGATGTCGACGGATCGCCAGCAGTATTCGGTTCCGAACCAGATGGCTGCCATCGCCGTCTACGCGGCCGAGCACCACCTCACCATCGTGCGCACTTACCTCGACGAGGGTATCAGCGGGTTGAGGATCAAGAACCGGGCGGGGCTGATCGGCCTGCTTAACGACATTCAATCCGGATCTGCTGACTTCGCGAACGTCCTGGTGCGGGATGTCAGCCGCTGGGGCCGATTTCAGGATAGCGACGAAGCCGCATACTACGAGTTCATCTGTAAGCTCGCGGGTGTGAAGGTGCTCTATTGCTCTGAGGTCTTCGAGAACGACGGAAGTCCGATGTCCGGGCTCTGGAAGAACATGAAGCGGGTGATGGCGGCAGAGGACAGTCGGAATCAGTCGGCGAAGGTCTTCGCAGGGCAGAGCCGAATTGCCGGACTGGGCTATTGGGTGGGAGGTCAGCCTGGCTACGCGCTGCGCCGTGAGCTGTTTGACGCGATGGGCAACTCAAGGGGCTTGCTTCAGCCGGGCCAATGGAAGGCGTTGCAGAATGAAAGGGTGGCATTGCGCCCCGGTCCGCCAGACGAAATCGCGATCGTGCAATGGATCTTCGCAACATTCGTCGGAGGCGAAGAGGAGACCGCCATAGCACGGGAGCTGAACGCGATAGGCGTTGCCAATCATCGTGGTGTTCCATGGAATCTCCAGATGATCGGGCGCATCCTTCGGAACGAAAACTACATCGGCAACGTGGTTTACTGTCGGACATCGAATTACCTACGGGGACGCCGTGTCATCAACGGCAAGCACAAGTGGGTCCGGAGAGAAGGCGCGCTCGAGCAAATTGTGCCTGCGAAGGTCTTCGATGCCGCCCAGCAAATTATCGAGCGGCGACTACGACAGCGGCTGTCATCTGACGAAATGCTCAAGAAGCTCCGCGTTCTGCAACTCCGTCTGGGTACTCTGTCTGCCAATGCGATCAATCGGGCAAAGGGATTGCCTAGCGCGGACAATTATAGTCGGCGGTTCGGCAGCCTTCGCAAGGCTTATGCGCTGATCGGCTACGTTCCTGACGCTGACTATCGCTACCTTGAGACGCGTGGCGAACGGATGGACCTCGTCAAACGTATCGCTGTCGAGATCGGGACCGGCTTGCCGAGTGCAGACCCCAATCTCATTGTCGAGCGGGCCGGCGGATGCTTGGCTATAAAGGACGGGTCCTTCATATCGTTGCGCGTGGTCCGCAGCTGGCAGCACTCGCAAAAGCACTGTCTGGTCTGGTCGCTGCGGCGTGGCTCGAAGGCTCGTCCGGGCCTCGCTGTCGTGGCTAGACTGGATGAGCAGAACCGAGCGCCGATAGACTTCATCCTGGCTCCGATCAGCGCCGTTCCGGAACGACCGGTGATTATGACCGAGGCTGTCGTGAACAAGCGCTATCCAAGTAGGTTCAAGGATACTGCGGGGTTGATCCGAGCCTTGAAGCGGAGGCTACGCGCGGCTATGGCCTAGCAAGCTAAGAAGCCGTGCGGCTTATGGCCAACGATCTATTTGGCTTTGTTGCTGTGATTGACCGCGAAGACCTGAAAGAATTGGCCGGCCGTTGTCTGTGTGAATAGAATTTCCAGCGCGGTAATCTCCGCATAGCCCAGGCTATCACTGCCCACGTTAATCAGGTCGACGACGGTCAAACCATTGCCAGTGTCAAAGTTTGAAGCAGGTGCGCCGGGAATCCGGATCAGGCCCAGCATGCTAGGGCCCCTAGTGCGGATGGCAACTTTGATCTGCGCCGTGTTTCGCCGGGGAAGGTCCGGAGAGCGGAAATTGATCCTCTGCCACTGATCAAGGCCCGCCGAGGCGGGGCCCAGGTCCATCGAGTCGGCCATAGGGTCAATTGTTGCAGTGGCCGGCGTGAGGACCACAAACAGAGCAATGAGAACGAGTCGCGATGTCCGACGCATAGCAGCGATCCTCAGCCTGTCACCGAGTAGGGCGGCTGCAGCGCCTTCGCTCGATCCCACGGCACGGCCGGCCTCTACTGCTGCTTCATTCCGAGTTGCTCGGCGCAAACGCTACCAAGCTGAACGCCGGTAGGAATGGGCCCGTAGTAGAGGCTACTGTCCTTGTCTTCAGTATCGAGACTTTTGATCATTCCGTTCGACGATGCAACGACGTTGACCTTGCAAGCGTACCCCTTCGAGCTTCCCGATGCGCTCGATGGGCCGTCACGCGAGACGGAAATTGAACTCCCACTGGCTAGTTGCCAGCTATAAGCCGTTTCGCCGCTGTTCATCTTGAAACTACTTGCAGGCGGCCCCCACCGCATGACTAGGGCGTCAACATTTTTCCCGACGTAGTCTTGCCCTAACTTGGCGCGAACATCTGCGCCAGTCGCGTAACATCCTCCCAGCGCCAAACAGAGCACTGCAATTCCCAGCCAACGCATTTCTCACCCCCAGAGCGCTATATCCAAACGCAACTGGCGCGCGAGATCAAGAGAAAGTGCCAGGATTTCAGAATGGCTGCACCATCCGCTTCCGTAAGTCGATTTGCTGCTATGCCGCGACTGCTTCATCATTTCCGAGGACCAGATCTTCCAGGCCTTCGACAACATCCTCCGATCAGACATCAGGTATCTCCTGACTACTACGTTCCCGGACGGCAAAACCGGGCGATCAAAACCGGAGACTTCTTTCCGATCAACTTGGCCGCGCCTCCTTACAACTTCCCGCCACCGATCGACAGCTTGGACTTTGGGAAATCGATACCCTGCGGTGCCGGCGAAACGGTGTTGAGACTCGGGAGGCGGCGAGGGGCGTTGGCGCCAGCGGGACGGATCAGAGCGAGAACTTGGCCGTCGCGAGAGCCCCGACGGATGCTCTTCTTTCCTGGCTGTGCGGCCGCGCGGCCCTCGCGTCCAACGTTACTGCATCGCAAAATAGAAAGCGGTTGAGCTCGACAACCCTAGCGCGTAGCTTGACGTCGGGGGTTCGAACCAATGAATGTTGAGGACGCACATTTCCTGCTTCGGTGTCTGCGCTATCGCCTTCACACCGAAAAGCTGCCCTTGAAGACGCTGATGCTCCTTAATCTGGAGGGGGCGACCGTGGTCGACATCGGCGCGAACAAGGGCATCTATTCATTTTGGCTGGCGCGCGCCGTCGGTTCGTCCGGCCGGGTTCTGGCGTTCGAGCCTCAGCCGGAGATGACGCGCTACATCCAGCAGCGAAGGAAGAGCTTCGGCTTAGACAACGTGGAGACATTCCAGACCGCGCTTTCGGATCACAAGGGCGCCGCTCAGCTCACTCGACAACGTATTGGCGACGGAAGCGCCTCGTTGTGTCTTGATCGCGGCGCTGCGGGCGACGAGCTGATCTCGGTGCCGTTGGCAACGCTCGACGACTTCAAGATTCAAAATCTCAAATTTCTCAAATGCGACGTCGAAGGGCATGAGCTTAGTGCTCTGTCGGGTGCACGACGTCTGATCGAGACCTATTGGCCGGTGATACAGTTCGAAAGCCTTGCAGCCAACGCGCCTTGCATCTTCAAATTCCTTGAGGAGCTCGGCTATCGAGGCACGATGTATCTGGACGACCGGTATCTGCCTTGCCAGGCGGGCTGGCAGATCCCCCACCGGAAATTCGGTTTCGGCGGGCATCGCGACTTCCTGTTCTTCCCCGAGGCCGCGGTCGGATCAACCATTCCGTTCGATGTTTGCAAGCGGATCGAGGCTTCGATGGCTCGCCATTCGAAGATGATTGCGCAACGAGCGGACAATGGTTCGCTTTTTCCTGCTGGCGGCTCTTAATCTGACCCCGTTGATGCCAGCCCGCTTATGCCTACTCCGCTTCGGAGTGCAGAAGTCTTCGGTCTAGGCAGACCGAAACGTTCAAAGTACTGAGCAACTTCCGAGGCGGAATGGTTGCCGGAATGGTATGCGGCGAGAGCCGCCATATCACCATCCAGAAACATAGCCAGAGCGACTTGGCTGACGACCCAGACGCCTCCACCGACACGCCGCCCTAGACCATGCTGCGGGCACCAATTCCGGATCGTGGTTTCTGACTTGCCGGCCCTCTTGGCCGCAGTGGCCAGGCTGATGCCTTCTCGGGGATCGTACGGCGTGAGCACCCTCCATGTAGTCTCCTCAGCGGATTGCATGCTGACCTCCGCAAACGAGAACCGCACCCGCGGTAGGCTTCCGCCTAAAAGTGAGCGTCGATCCCGACCTCCGACGGAATGCCGCCGTCTGATCGGTCAGGGCGAACACGGTCCCGCCTCCCAGCAACATCGCCAGGCCCATGACATCGTATCGGCATCCTGGTGCGACGGCGTGAACGCCGAACAAATCGAGAGCGGTCCAGCCGAGATCGCAAGCGGCACGATCCCAGTTCGACAGGAAGGCATTGGCGTCCTCAATCATCTGAGACCATCGCTCTGCGCCCGCCCAATCGGGGACCTGCATCCGCTTCAGCTGCCGCAGAATTGCATGCCATCCGGCCGGGTCGTCCTCGAAGAATTGGGTCGTTCGCCCCTCTTCGAAATTAGTGGTGGCAGTGGGGACACTGGGGACAACTCGCGTAACCGATTCAATTTGCTGCGGTTTTCTGTCCCCACTCGCCGCCGGGGGCTGTCCCCACTCAAAAACGAGTGGGGACACGGTCCTATCTTGAGTGGGGACAGAAAAGCCCTTGTGTCGCAGGGACTTCTCGGAAGTGTCCCCACTGCCACCACTGTCCCCACTTGTTTTCATGAAGGCCACGATGTCCCGGGAGAAGGCTTGCAAGTCATGCTTCATTTGCATCCTCCAGGAAGGTCGATCGGATGTGGTAGAGGCGCATCTTTCCGTACTCGGGCACGCGAACTGACTTCGCCATGTGAGAGCCTTCGCCCTCGACGTAGCCCTTCTGCCTCAGCGTCGCTGCGACACGGCGCGGGTCGAGCCCGGCGCAGATTTCCTTCCAGGCCGTGGTGGTGACATAGAAGTCCCAGCCATCGCCCATCTGCTCCCTGAAGCCGGCGACGTCGCGAGCCTGCATCCCTTTGGGCGAGTTCTCCTCCCACGCGGGGATGAAGCGTGACATGCCGTCCTTCAGGAGGAAGGTTCTCACCTGCTCCATTCCGGCGGCCGTCTCGGCTGCTTCATGCCCACCGCGCGCTGCGAGCCACTGCTCGAAGCACAGGGCTGCAGCCTTCACGGCGTCCCCCCGCGACCAGGGCAGGATGCCGTACAGGGTCGCGATCTCTCCGCCGGCGGCGATGAGGCCGAACCGCTGGGCCACGCGACCAACCTGCCCGTCCGCTCCTGCCGGCACGTAGGTTTCACAGAAGCTCTTCACGACGTCCTTGACGATCTTCCGGATCTCATCGATCTCGGGGACGATCGCGGATAGGTATTCTCTGGCGGCGACACCATAATGCTGCTGGGTTGCAGTCTTGAAATGGACTGCGAGAGCCTCAGCTGAGGCGAACCCATGCAGCTTTTCGAACATCCCCATCCCGGCGCCGGCATCAGCCGACACGTCCACGATCCTGATCTGCTGACCGGCTGCCAGGCGCTTGCCGCGGCCGTCTTCGGCGACCTTGTCGGACAGCCCGATTTCACCCGAAGACAGGAAGAGGACGCGCCACTTCGCTGCCCGGCGAGCCGTGCCGTCGCGCATGCTCCGCGACTTGCCCGAGCCGTTGGCGAGCATGTATGCGGCCTCTCCCGCGTCCTTGGCGGCGAGCTGGGAGAGTTCGTCCAGACACAGCAACGTGTCGCAATGCGCCAGTGAGACGCCTTCGAGACCGTTTGCCGTGGACCGCCACGAACGCACGTAGCCATTGGTATCGCCGCCACCCCAGACGCTGCCGGCGACATGCAGGGCCGTGCTCTTGCCGGTGGACGAAGCTCCCTTGAAGTGAACTCCTCCGCCCTCGGCAGCACAGGGGCCAACCAGCGGACCCGCGAAGGCCGCGGACAGCGCCAGCACCAGCCGGCTATTGCCGACGGCGTACCGAGCTACATTCTGTTGCCAGCTTCCAAGGCTACCTGACTGACGAAAGGGATGCTCGTGAGCGGACGCACTCTGCAGCAGCAAGAGATCTCGATCGTCAACGGCGAAGCACTCGTCCGGCATAACGAATGAGTTGCCGTGCCAACCGACGCGCTGGGTCGCACTGGCGCGCTTCGGCGACCTCACCTGAAGCAGGAACGAGTTGAAGAGGTTCCGAGCGGTGTTGCTGGGCGAGATGAAGAACCCGCCGTCCATCAGGATCCGGCGAGCCTCTGAGCCGTCCCCGGCCAAGGTCGCCCGCGGCAGGGCGAACTGGTGGTCGCGGCCATCATGGTCCTTCCAGTGCAGCAAAACGCCCCAGCTTGCCCCTTCGGCGTCGCGGGTCTCCGCCACGATATCAAAGTGGCCGGCGACCAAGATCGCGGGCTTGTCGAGATCGTCCGGATTGCTCCACATCAGGCCGCGATCAGAGAAGCTGTAGCCTACAGGCAGAGCCGACTTCCTCTCGGCCCGCGCGTTGATACGCTCCTCGTCCTGGCTCGGCTCTTCCGTGGAGGGTTTGCACTCCTCGATCGTCCGCGCCTTTTCCTCGAGATCCTGGAGTGAGTGCCCGGCTTCGAACCAGTCGGACACGTCCTGCTTCTTCTCAAGTTCTGCGAACCGTACTACCCGTACGCTCTCAGCGACGCCGAATGCGAGCGCCGCCTTTGCATCGGCGTGGTCCGATCCCTCCTCATCGTTGTCTGCCAGGATGACGAGATGCTTTCTCGCGAAGTGCTGCTCGCAGCCCGCTGGCAATCCGTCGCCGACGCCGCCGAACGTGAGGGCGCAGCCGCCGCGCTTGCCGACCGAATCGACGTCCTTCTCGCCCTCGGGCCAGAAGACCGTGCTCGAGCCGTCGAGATCACCCGCCACATAGGGGACGGACTTATAGCCATCGGGCTTGCGATACTGCCAACCCGTGCGGCCATCTACGTCCGCAACGCGATATGCGTTGAAGGCCCGCTGCTCGCCGTTCGTCATGATCTTGATACGAACAGGCACGCCGCCGCACTTATAGACGTGGCGCCGCTTCTCGTTGTCGCGCTGGCGCGGGCCCTCGTCCCCGGCCGCCATGAATCGGGGCTTGCCATCCTCGTCAGGCTTCGTCCGTGGCGGGAAGACAGGCACGTTCCTAGCTTCCGCTGGTGTGGCCGCAACATTTGCTGTCACCCTCGGCTGGTGATCGCGTACGTTTCCGGTCAGGTTGGTGCCAGCAGATTGGACGTTCAACATCGATGCGAGGTCTCGCGCCGCATCCAGCTTCGATTTGCCGTCGAGGTACGCCTTGAGATCGATGACGTCGCCGCCCTTGTCGCCGGTGGCGAAATCACACCAGACACCGTTCCTCAGGTTCACTTTGAAGCTGCCCGGCTTCGCATCGTTGCGCGTGGGGTTCCGCGCAACCCACTCGCCGGACTCGCGGCGTCCACCTGGTAGCAACTGCGGGATGACGACGTCCAATGCATTGAGCGCCGCCGAGCTGACGGCCTTGAAGTCGATGCGCTGGGCGCCATTGAAGCTTTCCATGATCTTTCCCATCAACGGGCTCCTCCCGCTGAAATCTTCGCCGCTCGCCAGCACTGGGCCGACATGCCGGACGTATTCTTGCCTCGCGTGCCGTCTGGCTCGATCTCTCCCTGCAAGTGCAGTTCGGAGATCCGCGGCCTGACAGTCAGGAAGTTGATGTTGAGGCGGTCGGCGATTTGGTCCGGCGTGAAACTCGCCGGATGGTGCGATCGGAGAAACTGAAGCACTCGCTCGCGAACGGTGGAGGCCCGTTGCGCCACCTTGAGTGCGGCTTCGCTGCCGGGACCGATGGCTTTGAAGCCGGGGCTATCGGGATAGCTCATTGACGCACCTCGCTTCCGAGGCCTGCCAGGTTGGCGATCAGATCAGCGAAGGCCGGATGAACGCGATAGCGGCGGGCGACGAACAGGCCGGCGCGGCTGTTCGGCTGCAGGAGGGTGACGCGCCACGAGAAGAGTGGCAGGTCAGAAACGGATTGTGATGTTCGGATTCGTTTGGTATTCGTCTTCACGTTATAAATCCTTGGAAGCCCGGTACGCATGATCTGATCCGCCAAGATGTGGATCGTGCAGCCGGGTTTTCATTTGAGAGGGGTTGGGTCAGGCGACGCGACGAACTTCGGAGGTCGATCTGACCAAGGGTCCGATCTTCCTCTGTGCCCAGGCGTCGAGGCCGGAGATGGGGTAAAGTGGAAAACGCCCCGCGAGCCGAAAGGGCGGGCCTTCCGAACTGATGCAGGCGAGCTTCGCCAACGTTTTGGGGGAGCAGGGGACGTTGTACGTGTCTGTCACGTACTTCGCGGCCTCCTTCCTACGAAGGTGCCGCTCATTCATGTTTGCGTCGTCAGTATCCATTGTCGTCTCGCATAATCACGGATCAATCTCCGTGGGTGCGAGGTAAATGGAGCGCCGAGAAATCCGCGGTAAAGATGCGCGGCTGTAATCGCTGCGGATTTGGACCGCGGATTAGCCCGCGTATATGGCTGCGCGTTAGCCGGACTTTTTCTCACCTCGCCCGCGGGTGGGGAATCCCTTGCGGAGTTGGCGCACCTTGTCTCGGCCGACCCCCAGCTGCTTCATGTGAGCAATATCTTCGTCCTCGGTCGGGATATAGCCTTCGGGCTGCTGCTCCCTCCAGCGCCGGAACGCGGGCTCGATCTTTGCCTCGGCGAGACGGCGGGGAGCCTTTGCTGACTCCTCCACAGGCAGAGCGGCGGCCAATGTCGTTGCGGCAGGTTTGACAGCTTGCTCGCCCTCGGCAAGGCCACCAGGAGCGCAGCTCATCAGGCTTTCGCGGGTGACGAAAATCCATTGGAAGGGGTCGCTACCGATTCCCAAGTTGTATGGATCATCAGGCCTCAACTGGCAGAGATCGAATCGATCGCGAATGCGCTCCGAGTTCCACCAGCCTCGCGGAACGGGTGTCGGATCGCCGCCGGCTTTCTCACGGATGGCGGTAATAAGAAAGCCGGCTTCTGCAAGATGCTTTATCCGATCTTGCACTTCAAGGAGGCGACGAAGTTCAGGCGTTCTCTCGTCCTTGAGCTTTTTAACGATCATCACGGCATCCATCCACTCTTTGCCGGAAAACTCGAAAGAGTGCTGATACGGTTTGCGCGGCTGTCGGTTATGTTCCGGATGGTGCTTGACTAGCAGATCATGGACGAGGCGAGCCCGCCAGCCAGACCTCTCCGGGAAAACCGAGAGGTTCGGCACGGGGTCGCGACAGGGCTCATCACCCGTCCAGTCGACTCCAAACATCGACTTGCCCATCGCGTGGACCGCTCGGCCAAGGAATACGTACGAGGCGTTATCGTCTGGCCAACCAAGTGACTTCTTCCAGAACTCAGCGCGCAGGCTAAGTTGTTTATGTATTATCTCGACGCTCATTGCACTTCCGCTTGTGCTCCGCATTTTGACGACGCGGCAGGCTGGTGCGGACCAGCTTTTCGGGAGCTACCCTAGCCGCGCCGATTAATCAGGCCTTCCGAAACTGGACGACCTTGCTCTGTTTCCTTCCATGCATGGCATCATCGATGTGCCGGGCGATGCGGTCGGCAGCTGCCAGCAGCGCCGAATCAATCTTGTGAATGTAGCCCATGGTCACATTCCCCTTCTTGGAATGGCCAATGAGGGCCTTGATCGTTGGTATGGTGTAGCCGAGATCCTCAGCTGTGGAGCTGAAGGAATGCCGGAGGCCGTGGTTGGTAATGCCAGGCACTTCCTTCGCTGACACTTTCTGAAGCCATCGAGTCAGGCCGGTGTGATGCTTGGCTTCGGTCGTGATAGCGGGGAATACGTATTTTGACTTTGATTTGGCCATTGCGGCCTTCAGGACGGCAATGACAGTCGGCCCAACAGGGCGGATACTCTTGCCTGTCTTGCTGTCACCGAGACGGAGGGCCATCCCGACCGGATCCACCTCGGTCTTTAAGAGGCTTTCCAGCTCATCCAGGCGGCAGCCCGTCATTGCCGACGTGCGGCTTGCGAGAACACGCTGCCAATGTTCGCCGTTTGCCTCGGCCGTCCCGAGGCACCTTCCGAGACGACGATAGCCGGCGTCATCCAAGCGCCATTCCCGGGTCTGATCCTTCGGCCGCCTGATCCCCTTTATAGGGTTGTCGGGCCGATAGCCCTCATCGACTGCGTAGCTGAATATGCCGCCTAGCAGGCCCATCGTCCGGGCGGCGGTTCCCTTGCCACCTGTTACAATCGCTCGCCCTCGGGTTTTGGTCTTGACGTCGACCGCGGACTTTCCGGCGATGATGTCCCGCTGAAGGCCCTTGGCATCGGTGGGGGTGAAGCCCTTTACGGTCTTCTTTCCGACGAGCTTGATTATGTGGCGTTCGATGCGTCCCTTGTCGCTATACAGGGTGGTCTCGCTCTTCGTCTCGCCGCGGCGGGTGAGGATCAGGCCGCGTTTGGCCTTATCCAGGTATTCTCTGCAAAGCTCCTCCATCGTCATGGCGCCGCGGGCGAGCTTCTTGCTCTCAACGGGATCTGAGCCCCTGACGACGTCTACAAGGGCCAGCTTGGCGTCTCTGCGGGCTTCTTCTGGGGTCAGGACACCATAACGGCCCAAGGTGAGCCGCCGGCTACGCCCATTGGCATTCCGGTACTGGACAACAAAGGACTTTGCGCCGCTTTTCTTGACGCGCAGGCCGAACCCACGAAGTTCGTCATCCCAGAGGAAGACATCCTTCCCGGTGGTTTCCGCAGCATCAACGATGCGTTTAGTCAGCTTGGGCAACTTTCCCTCGGGTAAGCACCAGGTAAGCAGGCGCCAGAAAACGGGGGAAATTCGAAGCAACGACCGTAGCCCCCAAATCAGGCCGATTTCAGCCTATATCTGAGGGCGATCAATTCCAAGGGATTTCAGGTAAGCAGGGGCAATCTGCCCACCTTTGCCCTCCGAAGGCAAAGGTCACACGTTCGAATCGTGTCGGGTGCGCCACTCCATGGCACCGCCTTCCCAACCACCCCGATTGTGACTTGAGAGCAGCGTGCGCCATCCAAGCGCGCGCTCACGTCAACATCGAAATAATCGACTGGATCTGGTCGGAGGCGGACTGCACCAGTCCGTCGTATGACGTCTGGCCGTGTGCGGCCGCGTTGAGGATGCATTCGGCCACGGCTGCTTTCAGACCGAACACCGATTGATGGGCCGGTACGCTCGCCATCACGGTCTCGAGTGCCTGGCGCATGGTCTGAATGAGCTCGGAGCTGTATTGCATGGTCTGTCCTCTGCACGCTGATGTAGGATCGCATGCCTAGGCTTGCCACTCACAAGCCTGAGATTGCTTTTTGAACCGGTCGAGACTGAATTTCTCAATTCAAACGCCAGATTGCCGCATTGGGCACGCCGGCAAACGCGACCCAGGCTGCGTAAGGTGCGAACAGTGCCGCGGCGAGCCTTGTCTCGTGATGTCTCGAGAGCGATTTAGGTCACGGTCGCGCCGATCAGCCAGCCGATGCCGACCACGCCGACGACGAAGACCGACAATCGAAACATCCATGACCTCGCGCTTCCACCTCGCGCTTCTCTTGGCGCAATAGTATCATCTTTCCATGCGCGAATCCGACACGGCGACTGGCGACGCCCCGCCCGTCCGCAAGATCATCCATATCGACATGGATGCCTTCTATGCGTCGGTGGAACAGCGCGACAATCCGGAGCTGCGCGGACAACCGGTCGCCGTCGGAGGCTCAGCGGAACGCGGCGTCGTCGCCGCCGCCAGCTACGAGGCCCGCAAGTTCGGTGTTCGCTCGGCGATGCCGTCGGTGACGGCGAAGCGGCAATGTCCCGACCTGATCTTCGTCAAGCCGCGCTTCGAGGTCTACAAGGCGATCTCCAGACAGATCCGCGACATCTTTGCCCAGCATACGCCTGTTATCGAGCCGCTGTCGCTCGACGAGGCCTATCTCGATGTGACGGAGAATCTACAAGGCATCCCGCTGGCACGCGACGTCGCGCTGCGGATCCGCGAGACAATCAAAGCCGAGACCGGCCTCAACGCTTCCGCAGGCATCTCCTACAACAAGTTTCTGGCAAAACTCGCCTCCGATCATCGCAAGCCGAACGGCCAGTTCGTGATCTCGCCGGAGATGGGACCTGCGTTCGTCGAAACCCTGCCCGTCGGAAAATTCCATGGGATAGGCCCGGCGACGAGTGCGAAGATGAACGCGCTCGGCCTGTTCACCGGCCTCGACATCCGCAACCAGACGCTGGAGTTCATGAACGCGAATTTCGGCAAGTCCGGCGCGTACTATTATTGGATCTCACGCGGTGTCGACGAGCGGCCGGTCCGGGCCAACCGGATCCGCAAGTCGATCGGCGCGGAGACCACGTTCTCGACCGACCTCGACGAATTCGACACGCTGGTCGCCGAGCTCAAGCCGCTCGTCGACAAGGTCTGGCGTCATTGCGAGACGACCGGCAACCGCGGCCGCACCGTCACCCTGAAGATCAAATTCGCCGACTTCGAGATCATCACGCGCAGCAGGTCCGTCCCGGCGGCGGTTGCAGGCCGGGACGAGTTGGAGCGGCTGGCCTGCGGCCTGCTCGAAGTCGAGACGCCGCCGCCCAAGCCCGTCAGGCTGCTGGGGGTCTCGCTGTCTTCCCTTCAGGACGGGGATGATACGGAGCCGCAGCTGACTTTCGGCATCTGAACCGGACTGGCAATGACAGTGGCAGGATTTTTCGAACCCGCCACCGATGCAAGTCGATCCCTGCACGATCACTTTTGTCCACCACTGACGACCAACACCGGCACGCTTCCGTCCGCCAGGACCTCCGATGTTTGGCTCCCCAAAAAAAACTTCCTGAAGCCGCGACGCCCATGAGAGGCCATGACGATCAAGCCGCAGCCTCTGGACTTTGCCGTTTCGATAATCGCCGTGGCCGGGTGCGCATTCGGAACATGCAAGAGTTCCGCAGATACACCGATCTGCTCCGCCGTTGCGCGAGCTTCATTGAGCACTTTGCCCGCGCGTTCCTTGCAGGCTGCGTCGAATCTATCAATCTCCTGCTGCGAGGGAATCCATCCTGAGTCGTGTCCGCCGCCATAGTCGATCGGCAGCGCTTCCGTTACGGTGATGACTGTCACCTTGGCGTTCAGGGCCTTTGCCAAAGCAATCCCGTGCTCAACGCCCTTTCTCGCGACATCCGATCCATCCGTGCTCAAGAGAATATTGGCGTACATTTGGGGCCTCCCCTGACTTGGCTACGTTGCTTCGGTTCTGACAATCTATCTAGAATTTGAGAGCTATCGGCTCGACGGCGTTTGGTCGTTCGCTTCAAACCACGACTCGACACTTGGCACGAGACGCGATTTGTTAGGCGACCTGCAAGCAGGAGAGAATGATGATGCTCGCGAAGCCCATCGGCACCGTCGCAGCTCTTATGATCACCTATGCGATGATGTGCACTGGAAGCGCACATGCGGAAATACTGATCACGACGGCCACCATATCGCAGGGCGAGTTGGTCATCGTCGGACGCGTCAGGCGGCCCCGCGAGCCCGGCGTGGAGATCAAGATCAGCCCGAGTAAGACCGTCAAGGTCGAGAGCACTTCGACTGGAGGGTTTCGGTGGATCGGACCGGAATTTCCCTCCACCTGCATCGTGAAGATCACGTCCGGACCTGATACGAGAGATGTGGTCATACAAAATTGCGGCCTCCCCGGTCCTCCTGGACCGGCGGGTCCTCCAGGACCGCCCGGACCGGCGGGCCCGATCGGACCGAAGGGAAGTTAGAGGGCAACTACCGCCCCGGAACCTATGGCTATCGACGATCGAAGCCGGTTCGATGCGGATGCCCGGTTCTGCGCGGACACAGCGTATCCAATTCCAAAACCCGACAGCAGCCATCGCGGCCGGTCCAGCGCATCCTTCATCTCCCAGGCCCTAAGAGACCAGCTTGGTGCGAAGCCGCCCGTACTCGGCATCGGTTATGGATCCCGATTTTTTCAGCTGATCGAGCTTGGTGATTTCGTCTGCGACACTAAAGCCGACTATGTGTCGCAATTCGTCGCGCGCCCGTTGCGCCTGCTCGGCGTTACGTTCGGCCATGCCTCTCCCCTGGGTGATCAGGTAGGCGAAGATGCCCAGGTAGGAGGTCAGGACCAGTGCGAGCACCCATAGCGCCTTGCCCCATCCGGAGATGTCGTGGCGCCTGAACAGGTCGCCATAGATGACGATCAGCAGCCAGAACCAGACAACGAATGCGAATATCGCAATCATGTCCATCAGGAAATTTCGATAGGTGAATCCTTCTTGGGCGAAGAACATTGCGATCCCCTCGTTGAATGACTGCTCTCGATCCCGTGGTTGCACTTAACGGCAGTACCGATGCGACACGCGGTGCGACCTTCCGCTGCTCGAGCGGTACCAGCAGCCGCCGTTCCGCCAATAATATCTGTGCCAATGCTGGTGTCGCCGGTGGGCGCCGGCGATCGCTCCGGCCGTAGCTCCTATGGCGGCGCCGCGACGACCGCCGATGGCACCACCGATGACCGCACCCCGAAGCGCACTCTGAGCGTACGATTCGCTCGAAGGAAACATTCCCGCGAACGAGAGCAGAATGACGAACAGCGCAAGCTTTCGCATCCGCGGATGCCTTTCTCGGTTGGTCGCTTCCGCCGTGCGGTAGCGCCGAATGGCTTATCTTCGAGCGGTGATTAGCGCCGCCGCGAAGCGGCATAGCGCGGATTGAGGCCGCAAGCGGCGGACGTGCCCGAAGCAGCGGCCAGGCATTGTTGACGGGTGGCGAACTGGCAATTGCCCGGAAAGCCCCAGCTGCGACCTTGCAGGCAGTATCGATCCGTCTGGGCCGACTGGGCCTGCCCAGAGAATACGACGGATAAAAATGTGGCAAGCAACGCCAGCATCGGAACGGCACGATGCATATCGACCTCCACGGATGGATGGAGGCGAATTATACCGGCGACGCGAGGCGGTACCGCCAGTAAAAGCCCTTGAAAGACGCTAGGGCGTTTATTGATGCGACCTGGAACGAAAGTGCTCAGGCTTTAGCGAAAATCTCAAGCTCGGGGCTACCTGAAGTCAATCGTATCAATTGACGGCGCGTTCACACACCTCACTGCCTTCACGGCGGGGTTTCCCCCCGCCGATCTGATCTTCCTTCACGACCAGCAATGGTCAATGCCTCACATGCTCGAACACCACGATCACGCCGGTCGGCTCCGGCTCGTGCGCCATCAGGCGCGTCAGATCCGCATCGCTCCAGTCGGCAAGGCTGACGACTTCGCCGGTCTGGCGTTCGGCGGCGAGAGACGGCGTGGGTTCGAGCACCTTCAGGCCCGTCTCGTCGACGAAGAAGGTGTGCTCGCCGAACATGCTGTTGAGCTGCGGCATGGCGGGATGTTCGTCGGGCAGCACCTGGGCGCCGAGCTGGTTGACGGTCTGCTTCACTTGTTCCGAAGTGAGCTTCATGGGCTGCTCCGTTTCTGTCGTGTTGGATTTCATTGAGTTGAACCAGAGCGGGCGTTCCCTGCGCCGCTGTGTATCGCCTGGCTCAGACTCCCGAACGGGTGCTGCGCACAAATGTTCCGGAAAAATGTATTTCGTGATCGCGAGTTTCATCCGCCGCGTTCGCGGCACGAGATCGCCACACGATGCACACGATCCGCCGCTGCTAGTCGGCGGCTTCGACGATCCGGATGTCACGATCCGCGCCATCGCCGAGCAAGTCGTGAGCGGCCTTGTAGGCGGGGCTTTCATACGCCGCCAAAGCGCTCACGACGCTGTCGAACTCGATGAGGACGACGCGTTCCATCTGGCCATGTTCGAAGGCAGCAGCCGGCATCCCGCGCGCAAGCACGCGGCCGCCGGCGGCTTCGATCGCCGGACGTGACAGTTTTGCGTAAGCCGCCATGGCGTCGGGATTCTTGATCGCGCGGTAGGTCGCAACCCAATAGGCTTTGGCCATTTTGTATCTCCTGGTTTTTCTTGACCTAGTGCTCGCTGCGGTTCTCGCCGACCGAGAGCGCGCAGATGCGTGACAGATATGTGTAGGACAGGCCGGTCTCCTCGGCCCAGGCGTTGAACTGCGCCTGCACTTTTGCGAGATCGCCCTTGGACTTGACCTCGTCGGCGATATCGAGGCCGGCGTCGCGCAGGCAAATCGCCACGTCCCTGGAGGTCACAAAACCATCCCAGCCGACGAAGCGCAGCAGCATCTGGCCGCTGTTGCCCCCGAGCCGGCTGCCGCGCTTGGTGAGGAGGTCGAGCAGACCGATCTCGTTAGACGGCGGCCACTTCGCCAGAAACTTGCCGAAGCTGCCGTGTTCTTTGGCGATCTCCTGCACGAAGATGGCATTGTCGCGCACCGACATGATCTTGGCGCCGTTGCGCACGATGCGCGCATCGCGCAACAGGCTCTCCCAATACTCTTCTGGCTGGAAGGTGAGTTCGGCCGGCTTGAAACGCAGGAAGGCCTCTTCAAAGCCGTCCCATTTCGAATCGATCACGCTCCAGGCAAAGCCCGCGCAAAACACCCGCTTCGTCATCTCGGCGAGGATGCGGTCGTCGCCGAGTTTTGCGAGACCCTTCAGGTCGGGCTTGTCAGGCATCAGCTTGTCGAGCGCCTTGGGGCCGCCCTTGCGCTTCTCGGCGCGGGCACGAATCGTCTTGAAGGAGGTCATGCGGTCACCGCGTTGAGACGGCCACGACATCAGAATTCGACGATCCGGTCCAGCCCTGCGATATCCGCCCCCGCATCTCATTGCATTGACGAGTGAAAGCGGCCATGCTGGTCTGCTTCTTGCTTCATAAGCTTTTGGAATTTCCCCGACATTTTCGAACGCAAACGGATTTTCAATGCGCTGCCTGGTCGTGGCCGACCTGCATTACTCGCTGCCGCAGCTCGACTGGCTTGTCAGCGCGGCGCCGCAGTTCGACCTCGTGATCTTCGCCGGCGATGCGCTCGACATCGGCTCGATGGTGGATTTTCGCGCGCAGATCGTGGTGGTGAAGAAATATCTTGCGCTGCTCACGGCGCAGACCCGCGTGATCCTCTGCTCCGGCAATCACGACCTCGACGAGCGCAATGCGGAGGGCGAAAAAATCTCGCGCTGGATCGCGGAGGCGCGGGAGCTTGGCATCGCCTGCGACGGGGACAATCTCACGCTCGGCGACACGCTGTTCACGGTGTGCCCGTGGTGGGATGGTCCGCTGGCCAAGCAGCGCATCGTCGAGCAGCTGCGCGACGCCGCGGTCAATCGTCCACAGCGCTGGATCTGGGCGCATCACGCGCCGCCGGCGAATTCGCCGACGAGCTGGGGCGGCAAGCGCTTCTTCGGCGATGTCGAGCTGGTGCAGTGGATCATGCAGTATCAGCCGGCGATGGTGATCTCGGGCCATGTGCACCAGTCACCCTTCATCACCGACGGTTCGTGGTTCGACCGGCTGGGCGAGAGCTGGGTCTTCAACGCCGGCCTGCAACCGGGACGGCCGCCGACGCACATCGTGCTCGATCTCGATGCCAACAAGGCGTTCTGGCTCGCGGCTGGCGAGGCACAGTGGATCGACCTCGACGCGCCACTGAGGCGGCCGGCGTCGTATATCGAAGAGCCGCCGGACTGGCTCACATCCTTGGGTCGGATTGCCGATCCGAGCCTGGCGAGACCTCGAGCGGCGGCAGGTTGATCATGCTCTGGAGCACCTCGCCGACCATGGCCAGATGCGTGCCGTGGCCGGCATATTGCCGCTTGAGATCGGCCAGATAGGTGTTGGCGACGTTGAGCCGCTGCGCCAGCGTGCGCGCCAGCAGCAGCGCGACCTCCGGCCGCTGGATGAGGAACGACGCCGCGTCCTCGAACTCATAGATGACCGAATTCTCGCTGGCCCGTACCGTTGCGGTATGCGGCAGACCGAGCAGCACGGACATCTCGCCGAACACGGCGCCGGGCTCGGCGATCGTCGCGACCACCATGTCGCTCTTGAGCACTTCGAGCTTGCCTTCCACGAGCACGTAGAGGTGGCCGCTGCTGGTGCCGCCCTCGCTGACGACGACCGTGCCGGCCGCAACCTGCCGCTCCGTGCCGCCGGTGCAATGATCCAGAACTGCGCGCATCGCCAAAAGCTCCCATCGCTGGGGACATCCAGGCGATACTAGAGCACGATCCGTGCCATGCGGCAACGCGCGGAGGGCTACCGAGACAGGCGCTTTGCGAAATTAACGGACTGCCAGTCTCCCAGGCCGGTATCCTCGAAACCGGCCTTCTTCGCAAGGCCGCGCATTTCAGCGTTCACCCGCGTGGTCTCGGCCGCAATCATCTCGTGGCCGAGATTGCTCGCGTGCCTCTCCATCGACGTCATCATCCGGAGGCCCACGCCTTTGCGCTGGAAGACATCGGCAACGGAGATGGCGAAATCACCATGCCGCGCGGCCGGATCATAGGCGTAGCGCGTCTCACCGATGATCGTGCGCTGCCCCTCCTGCCTGAGCTCGGCGAGCAGGGTGAAATGATCGGGATGACCGGCCTTTGCTACGCATTCGGCCGCGACCGCCGCGAGGTCGGCGCGCGCGCCCATGAAACGCTTGTTGCGCGTCGTCGCGGAAAGGCCGGTGAAATAGATCGAGAGGCATTCCACATCGGATGCATCGGCCACCCTGATGCAGACAATGCCTTTCGTCCCGTTCGGCTCGACAAGGGCATCCAGAGATAGCGGTGACATGCGCAGGGCTCGCGGCAGGTGGCGTGGACCGCACACCTAACCGGGGCCGCACGCCGGCGGCTTGGACATCGCTGCCAATCATGCGGCTGGAAACGAACAGCGCGTTTTCCTGCGCGTTGCGTCACACACGGGAGAGTGAGGGTACTTCCTCGGGCATGATGGCCTGAAGACCGCCGAAGCGGCGCTCGCGGCCATGGAAGGAGGCGAGAGCCGCAGCGAGATCGCTCGCCTCGAATTCCGGCCACATCCGCTCGGTGAAGTGCAACTCGGCATAGGCGCCTTCCCAGAGCAGGAAGTCCGACAGCCGCTTCTCGCCGGAGGTGCGGATGATGAGATCGACGTCGCGCAAGCCCGCCTCGCCGGTGACGAGCTGCGAGAAGGCTTCGCGGGTGAGGCTCGTCAGCGCCGCCGCCTTCGCCGCGGCGTTGAGGATGGCATCGCGCGCGGAATAGTCGACGGCGATACGTAGGTGAAGCGTGCTGCCCGGTGCGGTCGCCTGTTCGGCACGCGTGATCGCGCTCGCGATGCCATCGGGCAGCCGATCGCGGCGGCCGATCACGGTGAGGCGCACGCCGTTCTTGACCAGGCTCTGCACTTCGTTGGCGAGATAGAAGCGCAAGAGCGTCATCAGCGCAGCGACCTCGGCCTTGGGGCGGCGCCAATTGTCGGTGGAGAACGCATAGAGCGTCAGCGTGCCGATGCCCTGCTTGGGCGCAGCCTCGACGATGCGGCGGATCGTCTCGACGCCGGCCTCGTGGCCGCGCAGGCGCGACAGACCGCGCCGTGTCGCCCATCTGCCGTTGCCGTCCATGATGATGCCGACATGAAGCTTCTCGTTCTGGGACGTGACGTTACTTTGCATTGCAAAGTCTCCGGTCAAAAAAGGGGAAGATCAGGTCGAGATGATGCCGAGGCGTCCGAGCGATGGCGCCTCGCGGCCGGCGGCTTTGGCAGCGTCGCGCACCAGACGCTCGAGCACGGCGAGATAGTCGAGGAAGCGGCGGCGGCCGGCCTTGGTCAAACGGCAGGTGGTGTGCGGGCGATTGCCCTCATAGCCCTTGGTCACCTCGACGAGCCCGGCTTCCTGGAGCACGGCGAGATGTCGGCTGAGATTGCCGTCGGTGAGGCCGCAGAGCTGCTTGAGATCGGCGAACGCAAGACCCTTGGGATGCGCCATCAGCGAAGTCAGAAGCCCGAGCCTCGCCTTCTCGTGGATGACGCGGTCGAGCCCTTCATATGAGAACGGCGCGCTGTCAGTCTTCGACATCATTGTCTCCGGACGCGAAATACAGGATGCCCGCCATCACCGACTGCCCGATCACGAAAGGCAGTCCCATGGTCCATGGCGATAGCGTGTGGGTTTGGCTCGCGAGCACCACGACCGCGAAGCCGGAAACGAAATACCAGGCGCCCGCGAGCGCGACCGTGCGCGGCAGCGAACGGACGGAGGCGAAGATGCCGAGCGACACCAGGATCTGCCACAGGCCCGGCAGCAGCCACAGCGCCTCGCTCGCGAACTTCCACAGCACCACGGCAAGCAGCACACCAGCAACGCCGGCGGGCAGGAACTGCTCGACCGCCTGGTGGATCATGGCATCGGCCAGACCCGAATGATGACGGCGCGAGCGCGCGCGCATCTCGATGCCGATGATCAGGCCGGAAAGCGCGGCAGCGATGAGCCAGCCGAAGAAGAAGCCGAGCGGCGCGCTTGTGGGATCGCCGAGCAGCCAGAATTGCAGGACCGCAGTGAGAAGCGCGACGGCGCCGGTCGCAGCCATCGCCGCCGGGCCGTAGCCGCGGAACGCCGTGCCGGCCGCAATCTGGCTGCGGATCGCCACGATGTCGGCCAGTGCCTTGTCGAGATCGCGCATCGGCAACGCCAAAACCCCGCTCCGCCCAGTTGTCCGGGATTGTCCATCCGCTACTTTGTATTGCAAAGTATATAGCATCGCAAAGTAAAGGCAAGGCCGATTGTCGCTGCTGCAAGGTCGCTCCGCAGGAACAACTGCCGGTTGCGCCGCGCCTTCTCCCGCGGATAAGATGGACGCAGATACGTTCGGGGGGAAGTATGTGGTTTAAGTCATTTGTCGTTGCGTCTCTGTTGCAGGTCGGTATCGCCGGAATCGCGCATGCGAAGGGGCCGTTCGGCTCCATCAACGTCGGCAACTGGATCGGCGGTGCCTTCAGCAATGACGAGACGGGCGCCTTCTCGCATTGCGCGGCAACCGCACCCTACGCCAATGGCGTCATTCTGGTCATTGGCCAGAACACGGCCGGCTCATGGATCCTGAGCTTTGCGAGCCCCAGCTACCAGTTCAAGCAGGGCGAGAACGCCGCGATCGACGTCATCTTCGACGGGCGGGAGCAGGCGAGATTGTTCGCCACGGCCAACCAGCCGAACATGCTCACATCCGTCATGCCGGCAAATGTCGTGCGCACGTTTCAGAAGGCAAGCCTCATGGTCGCGACGAGCGGCCGCACCGTCCTGAACTTCGACCTGACCTCGACCGGGCCCGTGATCGCGGCATTGGCCAATTGCGTGACCAAAGTGAAGGCCGACGGCCTGAGCAAGGCCGGCGACTTCACCAAGATCGCTGCCAAGCCGCAAGCGGCGCCGGACAAACAGGCGCCACCGGCCCGCGGCAAAGCGACCCTGACCAAGAGCGGCACAGGCTTTGTGGTCAGCGGCAACGGACACATCGTCACCAACAACCATGTGATCGATGGCTGCGTCGGCGACATCAAGGGCAATCTCACCGGCGAGGCCGCGATGGTGCTGCGTGTCGTATCGAGCGATGCCAACAACGATCTCGCTCTGTTGCAGGCACCGTCGACCACGACATTCAAGGACTTTGCACGGATCCGCGACCGCGCGATCCGCTCTGGCGATTCCGTCATCGCCATCGGTTTTCCTTTCCATGGCTTGCTCACGTCGGATTTCACCGTGACGACCGGTATCGCGAGTTCGCTCAGCGGCATGCGCAACGACACGCGTTTCCTGCAAATCAGCGCGCCGGTGCAGCCCGGCAATAGCGGCGGCCCGCTGTTCGACACCACCGGGCAGATCGTGGGCGTGGTAACCGCGAAGATCCCCGCACTGCGCATCGCCGCTGCGACCGGCGACATCCCTGAAAACATCAACTTCGCGATCAAGACCGGCGCGCTGCGCGACTTCCTCGACAATTCCGTGGTGCCTTACCAGACCGCGGAGCCGAAGGCCGAGCTCAAGACCACCGACATCGCCGGCAACGCGCGGCCCTACACGATGCTGATCTCGTGCAACGCGACGGAGCAGGCCGACGCGAAGAGGTAGCTGTTGCGACCGCGAATCCGGCGGGACGGGCAGAATTGCGCCTTGTCCGCCGCCATCCTCCTCGATCATTTCGAACGTCGTCGTCTATGTCATCCGGTGACCCGGCTCAACGAGGGGGAAGTTGCAGATCCGCATCGACCTGCTGCCCGACGAGATAGACATCAGGATCTCCCCAGATATTCAACGTCGGCGTCTGTTTCCCCGCGGTCGCATTCTCGACCCTGGTCCAGGTATATTCGTAGAGGTCTTTAAGCGATATTTTGCCATTTGCCTTGATGTCGGCGCCGCCCTGCATTCCCTGCAGAAAATAGAAAGTGAACACACCATGCTGCAGGGCTGGCAGCTCAGTCGATAGCTGATCCGGCTCTCCCGCCGTGAGCACCACAACAGTCTTTCCATCCAGCGCGGGGAAAATGGCGGGAGGCGGAATGCTCTTCTTTGTGATGAGGCCGCGAGAACCACCAAGAGGACCAACGAGCTTTTGCGCAATGAGACCGGATACGCAAGTGTCGAGAATTAGGACGACGGTTCTCGATTTCAGCAACGAGAGCCACTCACCAATTTCTCCCATGCTGATGCACGTTGCTACCACCTTCTCGGAATTCGATTCCACCGGACAGATGTATCCCGCCTTTTGCCCTGAGTGAGTCGGCACCGAGACACCGTGACCAGCAAAGTAGAACACAAAAACATCTTCCTCTCTCAGCCGATTCCGAAGTGTCTCGGCGAAGACATCCGATATCTTCGCTTTCGTCGCGGCTTCGTCCAGAAGCGAGATCGTCTCAAGGCCGCTTGATTTCAGTGCAAACTCCATCGCCTCAGCGTCACTGCGGGCAAACGCCAAGCGAGCATTATTCTGATAGGCATTGATGCCTACGATGAGGCCTTTGCCTCGCACGCCAGATCGCACCAGAGTCTGGGGTGCCAGATTGGCCGTGACGTTTTTGTTCTTCAAAGCCGAGAGCTGCGATTGAACGTCAAGAATGGCTTGGCTCTGAGCCTCCATCTGCTTTCGCAGCCCTGCCAGTTCGTTCTGTAGCCAGAGGTCCTGCGTGTTTCGATAGCTAGGGAGGCTCGATTTTATGACGTCGACGAACTCCGCTGGACGACGTAGGTCGATGAAATTCCGAATGGCTTGCCAGTCTGACTCTCCCTGCTTGATGAACTTGGGAAGTAACTTGTCCGATTGGTCCAGCACGCCCTCAATAATGACGGCCGCCTTGGTCGCCTCGAAAATCGAGGCGGCATCCTCGTCGGGAAATTTCTTCGTCGAACTACGTACTGAGACGGTGCGCGTGTTCGGCGCCTCGGATCTCAGCGAAGATTCTAGGATCGCAGCAAACAGGCGCGTGGCCGTGCCGTCCTTATCGTTATCGAATTGGACGACGTAGACGCCGAACTCCTTGTCGGTGAACCGAACACCAAGCGAGCGCTCATCGACGATCTTGTAGGCAAACCACGATACTTCGGCAATCAACACGACACCAAGAACGATCCAGAAGGATCGCTCTCTAATCGAATGACCCGAGCTAGGCAGTGATTTCAGCTGGCTGACCAGCCAACCCCAGCTCAAGACAATGATTAGACCCACGATCAACGGCAGCGGTATCGAGTCGAGGGTCTTCAGTAAAATCGATTGGATCATGACACGCCCCGGTCTCATCAACCGCCAAGGCAGGTCCAACAAACGTCTAAATTGACGGTCGCAACTTCAGCAACTTAGCGGAAAACATCGCCCGCGATAAGCTATTTTTCCGTGTTACCGCTGCCGAGACGGACCGAACCGCCGCTGTCGCAGTGATTTCACCCGTGGCAGCACGCCCCCTTCGCCGCCTCCGGCTCGTACTGGTCGCGCAGGCGGACCCAGTCCATCGGATAGGGCAGGCCCTGCTCGTGACGGCCGAGCGGCGTGAGGTCGAGATACTGATAGGCCGCGTTCATCATGTCGAGACCGCGGGCGAAGCAGGAATAGGTGTGAAAAATCTCGCCCGCCTCGTTGCGGAAGAACACGCTGATGCCGGGCAGCTCCGGGCCGTAGAACGGCGTCGTGCCGAAATTGTACTTTGGCACACCCTTGTCGATCTCTTCGCGGGTGAACGAGACTTCGTAGTCGTGGTTGAAGTCGTTGCCGCCCGAGGAGACCCAGTCGAAGCTCCAGCCCATCCGCGTCTTGAAGGCCTCGAGCTTTGCGACTGGCGCCAGCGAGATCGCAACCATCGCAGTATCGCGCGCGGCGAGGTGCGGCGCCATGCGATCAAGACCGTCGGCCCAGAACGAGCAGCTCTTGCAGGCGGCCTCCCAGTCGGGTGCGAACATCACGTGCTGAACCACGAGCTGCGGTCGGCCCTTGAAGAGATCACCAAGCGTCACCTTCCCGTTTGATCCCTCGAACATATAGGCCTTCTTAACCTTGACCCAGGGCAACGCGCGACGCTCCTCGGCAAGGCGCTCGCGGGCCTGCGAAAACTCCTTCTCATGCGCCAGATGGACTTTGCGGGCCGCGATCCATTGCTCGCGCGAAACGATTTGATGTTGCTGCATGGTGTCCTCCATGAGGTCAGGCAACGAAGGCATCGAGCTTGTCGAAGAACGAACCCCAGCCGCGCTGGTGGTTGTCGCGCGCGGTCTCGTCGAAGAACTGGGCGTGATGGAACACCATCAGCGTGCCGTCGCTGTCCGGCTTCAGCGAGATTGTCACCAGCGATTCGCGCTCCGGCGTCGAGTGCCAGGCCCAGGTGAACACCAGGCGCTCGTTCGGCACGACCTCGCGATAGGTGCCGGCGGCCTCGAAATATTCACCGTCATCGCGGGTGAAGCTGATGCGATAGCGGCCGCCGGCGCGGACGTCGAGCTCGGCATTCAGCGTCGCCGGCGTCATGTTCGGCGGCCCGAACCATTGCATCAGTTGCGCGGCTTGCGTCCAGGCGGCGTAGACATTTTCCGGCCGCGCGCGGAGCCGGCGCGTGAGCGTGAGGCTTGGTGGTTCGGCTGTGCGGGGATCGGTGTTGACGGCTGCGTTGGCCATGTCTCTTCCTCCACGAAGGTGGCAAGGCGGTCGAATTTCTCGGACCAGAACTGCGCATAGCGATTGAGCCAGCTCATCGCCTGCTCCATCGGCTGTGCCGTGAGCCGGCAGGAGACCGTGCGCCCGGTCTTCTCCCGCACGATCAGGCCTGCATCCGTGAGCACATCGAGATGCTTCATGATCGCCGGCAGCGAGACCGGAAACGGCGACGCCAGCTCGCTCACCGACAGGCTGTCCTGCTCGCCGAGACGGGCGAGAAGTGCACGCCGCGTCGGATCGGAGAGCGCCGCAAAGGTTCGGTCGAGGGCCGCGTCCTGATACTTAACCATATGGTTTAGTATAGACACGAACGACGAAGCGTCAAGCAGGAACCCGCGTTCCCGGGCCTGCACGACGATTTTGATCGGGACTAGGCCCGACCGTCAGAGCGGCAATGGCGCGGCTAGTACGGCGCGACGGGCCGCGTGCGCCGGCGTGGTTGCGGCTGAGGCTGCGGCGCCTGCCCGTAGGCGACGCGCGGATTGGGTCCGCAGTAGAGCAGCCGGCCGGAGACGCTCGCCTGGCATTGCTCATAGGTGCTGTAGGCGCATTCGCCGGGATAGTCATATTCGCCGCCCTGCGCGCACCAGGGATAGTCGCGGGCCGCGGCGGGCGTGACGGTGGCGATACCGGCAAGGACCGTCGCGCCGAGCGTCAGCAGCGCCAATTGCGTCTTGCGCATGATCCCAACTCCTCTCTTGGTGGCGCGAGATACGGCGCCATCTATCATCAGGTTTCGCCCCGCCGTTTTATTCCAGACCGACGGGACAGACCACGCAAGAAAAAAGCCCTGCCTGATGGCAGGGCTCCATTTCTCGCCATCACAAGATCGCTACTCGACCTTCAGGCCGGCGAACTCGACGACCTTCTTCCACTTCGCGGTCTCGGCTTCGATCTCCGCGCCGAACGCCTCCGGCGTCTGCACCCGCGGGTCGCCGCCGAGCTCGACCAGGCGCTTGGTCATGTCGGGCTCCTTCATGAGCGCGTTGATCTCACTGTTGAGCTTGGCGATGATCTCCTTCGGCGTGTTCTTCGGCGCACCCATGCCGAACAGCGCGCTCGCTTCGTAGTCCTTCACGGTCTCCCCGATCGCGGGCACGTCGGGCAGTTGCACCGAACGCTCCGCCGTGGTGACACCGATCGCGCGCAGCGAGCCCGAACGGATGTGCTGGATGATCGAGGGCATGTTGTCGAAGATCACCTGCACCTGGCCGCCGATCATGTCGGTGATCGCGAGCGCCGCGCCGCGATAGGGCACGTGCTGCATCTTGCAGCCGGTCATCGCCATGAACATCTCGCCGGACAGATGCACCGAGGTGCCGTTGCCCGACGAGGCCATGTTGACCTTGCCGGGATTGGCCTTCACGTATTCGATGAACTCGGCGACGGTCTTGGCCGGCACGTCCTTGTTGACGGTCAACACGTTCGGCACGCGCTGGAACGAGGCGACCGGCGCGATGTCGCGCACGAAGTTGAACTTCAGGTTGGTGTAGAGCGAGGCGTTGATGAAGTTGGCCGGATTGACCAACTGCAGCGTGTAGCCGTCGGGCTCGGCGTTGATGACCGATTCGGTGCCGATATTGTTGCCGGCGCCGGGCTTGTTCTCGATGATGAATTGCTGTCCGAATTTTTCCGACAGCCGCTGGCCGATCAGCCGCGCCAGGATGTCGGTGGCCCCGCCCGGCGGATAGCCGACCACCCATTTCACGGGCCGGGACGGATAGTCGGCGGCAAGGGCCTTCGACAGCGGGCTGGCTGCAAGAGGCGTGGCGGCAAGCAGGCCCAGCGCGGTACGGCGAGTGATCATCTCAAGGCTTCTCCCAATTGTTGTTCTTCAAAGAGCGTTGTTCTTGAAGGGCCGGATATCTTCAAAGTGGCGTCATTGCGGTTGTAACAAAGCTTGCCGCAGGCGGATAGTGTGCGGCGCACATCACGACGAAAGGATAAGGCATGCCGGTCAAGGTCGAAGCTCTCGATCATCTCGTGATCAACGTCGCCGACGTCGCTGTGACCACCGAGTGGTACCGCAAGATTCTCGGCATGGAAGTCAAGGTGTTCGACCCCGGCGGCGGCAAAGCGCCGCGGACTTCTCTTCAATTCGGTAACCAGAAGATCAACGTCCGGCCGCGCGATGCCGACAAGGTCGAGTGGTTCACCGCCGATCACCAGACCGCCGGCAGCGAGGATCTGTGCTTCCTGACCTCCGCCGCGCCCGACGAGGTGGTGGCGCATTTGAAGGCACATGGTGTCGCGATCGAGGAAGGCCCGGTTCCCAAGCAGGGCGCCCGTGGCACGCTGCGCTCGGTCTATTGCCGGGATCCGGACGGGAGCCTGATCGAGATTTCGTCGTACGCGGACGGCGGGCGGTAGGGCCACGCGGCCCACCCCAAACACCGTCATTGCGACCGTAGCGAAGCAATCCAGACGGCCGCCGCGGTGACAGTCTGGATTGCTTCGTCGCAATGACGGCGGAGAGACCGCGCCCCCGATTTGCGCCCCGCGCCGTCCGATGGCAGGAAGACGCAATCATTAAAAAGCAGCCGCCATCAAGATGCAGGCTGCACGGGAGGAGCCATGCCACTTCAACAGACTACAGCCGGAATCGTGGGTCCGTTCGACGGGCTCGACGTGCCCTGGCTCCTGAGGATGCGGGCCGAGGTGCGCAGCTCACATCCGTTCCTGATCTGGGCGCCGTTCGACGCGCCGGCGCGGCGCTGGAGCTATGGCGAATTTCACGAGCGGGTCGGCGCGCTCGCGGCGGGGCTGGTTAAGCGCGGCGTCAAGCCCGGCGAATATGTGCTCATCCATCTCGACAATTGCATCGAGGCGCTTCTGGCCTGGTTTGCCTGCGTCGAGCTGGGGGCCATCGCGGTCACCACCAACACCCGTTCGGCGCCGGCGGAGATCGCGTATTTTGCCGATCATTGCGGCGCCGTCGCTGCGATCACACAGCCGGCCTATGCGGAGATCGTCGCGCAGAACTGCCGCAACATTCGCTGGATGGCGGCGACGTCGCATGATGCCGGTGCGGCGCCCGCGCAGGCAGTCTCACGCGGCGACAGCTTTGAGGCGCTGTTCGCCAACAGTGCTGATCGTCCCAAGCGCGCGGCCGATCCGCTGGCGCCATGCAGCGTGCAGTATACGTCGGGCACGACGTCGCGGCCGAAGGCTGTGTTGTGGACCCACGCCAACGCATTGTGGGGCGCCAAGATCAACGCCGCGCATGAGAACCTGCATGCCAGCGACGTGCACCAAGCCTATCTGCCGCTGTTCCACACCAATGCGCTGGCCTATTCCATGCTGGCGACGCTGTGGGTCGGCGCGACGTGCGTGATCCAGCCGCGTTTCTCGGCAAGCAGGTTCTGGGGCGTCGCGCGCGAGCACGGCTCGACCTGGACCTCGACCATTCCGTTCTGCATGAAGGCGCTGCTCGAGCAGGAGATCCCCGGGGATCACAAATTCCGCCTGTGGGGTACCGCCATCAACGAGCCGCCGGCCTTCGCCGCCCTCGGCGTCAAGATGATCGGCTGGTGGGGCATGACCGAGACCATCACCCACGGCATCATCGGCGAGGTCGATCAGCCCAATATCCCGATGTCGATCGGCCGCGCCGCGCCGGAATATCAGATCCGCATCACCGACGATGATGGGCGGCCGACCGAAATCGGCGACACCGGCAATCTCGCGATCAAGGGCATCCCCGGCCTGTCGCTGTTCGCCGAATATCTGCACAACGAGACGGCGACGCGCGAAAGCTTTGACGCGCACGGCTTCTTTCTCACCGGCGACCGCGTCGAGCGCCTGACAAACGGCTTCATCAAGTTCGGCGATCGCGCCAAGGACATGCTGAAGGTCGGCGGCGAGAACGTCGCGGCGTCCGAGATCGAGCAGGTGATCGCGCTCGTCCCCGGTGTGCGCGAAGCGGCGGTGGTCGCCAAGAAGCATCCGATGCTGGACGAGGTGCCGGTCGTCTTCATCATCCCGCATGGCGGCGTCGCGGGCGCCGCGCCGGATCTGCAGGACAGCGTGATGGCCGCCTGCCGCAAGGGCCTCGCCGACTTCAAGGTGCCGCGCGAGATCCGGCTCGTCGACGACATGCCGCGCTCGACGCTGGAGAAGGTGGCGAAGGCTGAACTGCGGAAGTTGGTGGGGTAGCGGCGCCGGATCAGAATGATCCCAGCGCCACCGGGCGGAACGCCTGCAACAGCTGCTGATCGAGTTTGCTGCCCATCCCTTCCATCATCGTGAAGGCGCGCGCGTGGGTGAAGGGCATCCGGTAGGCGCGCTTCTCAACCAGAGCGGCGTAGATGTCGACGATGGTCGTAACCCGCACGATGTCGCTGATCTGGTTCGACGACAGGCCGTTGGGATAGCCGCTGCCGTCGAGGAATTCGTGATGATGCAGGACGACGTCGAGCATCTCCGGCGGGAAGCCGCCCTGGGCTGCGAGCGCATCATAACCGCGGCGCGGATGCTGGCGGACTTCGGCCATCTCCTCGTCGGTGAGCTTGCCGGGCTTGTCGAGCAGCACGGAGGGAACGAAGGCCTTGCCGACGTCGTGCAGCAGCGCAGCGCGAGTCAGGCGGCGCTGGTCGTCCTCGCGCATGCCCAGGTGCTGCGCGAAGGAGACGGCAAAGCCGGTGACGAACAGGCAGTGACGATAGCTGCCGACATGGTGGCAGCCGACCGTCGTCAGCCATTCGCGCAGCGAGGAGTGCTTGATCGCCTTCAAGATCTTGCTCTCGGCGGCGATGACGTCGTCGAAGGTCAAGGGCACGCCGAGCGGCAGCTTCTCGAACATCTTCTTCAGCACCGCATGCGCCGCCTCGACGCCGCGGTTGAGCGTCTTGCCGCGATCGGTCGCGTCATAGGTCGCGGTATCCGGGAAGGCAGCGCGGATGCGCTGCAGGATGTCCTCGGGCTGGAGCGGCCGCGAGATCGTGTCGGTGGCGCCCAGCGCCCAAGCCTGCATGGTGCCGTGGTGAAGCGCATCGGCCAGCACGAACAGCCGCGGCATCGTGCGATAGGCATCGCCGCGCAGCTTGTTGCGCACCCGCTGCACGCTCTCGGGCGAGCGCAGATTGATGTCGACGACGAGACCGGAGAGATCGCGCGAGGGCTGCTCGGGAATCTCCTGCGTCGTCACCGTCGCGACGTCGCCGACCGCCTTCAAGATGCTGGCGAGCTCGGTGCTCTCGTCGCTCCGGTCGGAGGCGAGCAGAAGCCGGCGTTTTGCGGCGGATTTGGCTGGCGCGTTCATGGCTTCCCCAAAAGCACGGGACGGGATTTGGCGTCAGCCTAAGCCGGATCAGGTTCTCCGGCCCTTAAGAGGCGTGCTCAATGGAAGCTTTGGGAAATGCATGCAATTTTACGGAATTCGGGTTCCGTGGGGGGGGAACCGCCAAACGTTGAAAACAACCCCATGCACAGTAGAGAGGGCATTGATAACAAAGGGAATTTTAGAGCCCCACCCACCCCTGTCGTCGCCCGGCTTGACCGGGCGACCCAGTACTCAGAGACGGCGCGGCTGGCGCCGAGCGGGCGCGGCGTACTGGATGCCCCGCTTTCGCGGGGCATGACACCGAATATGGAGATACGGATCGCTCCCAAAACAAATCCGCCGGAAGTTTCCCTCCGGCGGATTGTCTCAAACAGGCTTCAAAAGCCCTACGCCTTCATGCTCGCCTTCACGGCCTCTGCCGTGATCGGCAGCGCCCTCACACGCGCGCCACTGGCGTTGAAGATGGCGTTGCCGATGGCGGGGGCGATCACCGTCACCGCGGGCTCGCCGACGCCGGTGGCCTTTTCGCCATTGGCGATCACGGCGATTGCGACCTCGGGCACCTGGCTCATGCGCAAGGGCGTGTAGCTGTCGAAATTGGTCTGCTCGATGCCACCGTCCTTCAACGTCGCCTTTTCGTACATCGCCAGCGACAAGCCCCACAGCGCCGCGCCCTCGACCTGGGCGCGGATGTTGTCGGGATGCACCTGCGTGCCGACATCAGTTGCGACCGTGAGCTTCTTTACGGTCACCTCGCCCGAGGGCGCGACGGCAACGTGCGCGACGCACGCGGTCCAGCTTGCGGTCGCACGTTCCTGCGACGAGACGCAGGCGACGCCCATGCCCTCGCCTTTCGGCAGCTTCTTGGTGCCGTAGCCGGCAAGGCCCATCGCGGCGAGCAGCGTGTTGCGCAGCCGCTGCGCGCCGCCGTCGTTCTTGCCGGCGCCATCGAGCAGCGAGATGCGGTATTGCGCCGGATCCTTGCCGGTCGCAGCCGCGATCTCGTCGATCATGCTCTCGACCGCCCAGAACGTCCAACCCGGCGCCACTGAACGAAGCTGACCCGACGGGGTGGCGTTGTGCGCCATCTCGTTCTTGATCGCCCGCACATAATGGTTGGGCACGGTGTAGAAGAAGTCCGCCCCGTTCACCGTGAACGAATCCAGCGGACCCTTCTTGTCGACCGAGGGCGTGAGGAAGTCAGGAATTCCCCAGCGCTGGGTCGGCCAGGCCGAGACCACGTCGTGACTGAGCGCTGTGAGCTTGCCGTCGCCATCCACGCCGGCTTTCACTTTCTGGTAGGTGAGCGGACGCGAGAAATCCATCGTCATGTCGTTCTCGCGCGTATAGATCACCTTCACCGGCTTGCCGATCGCCTTCGCCGCCTGCACGGCGGGGATCATCATGTCGGCATCGAGCCTGCGGCCAAAGCCGCCGCCGAGCCACATCTGGTGCATCACCACGAATTTCGGATCGATCCCGGCAGCACCGGCCGCAATCGCGCCGGAGCGCGTCGCAAACTGGTTGCCGGAATAGATGTGCAGGATGTCGCCCTTGAACTCCGCAGTGGCGTTCATCGGCTCCATCGGCGCGTGGATGTTGATGCTGGTGGTGTACTCCGCCTCCAGCACCTTCGCCGCCGTGCCGAGGGCTGCCGCGGGATCGCCGTCCTTGACGAAGAACTGGCCGGAATCCTCGAGCTTCTGAAGCCGCCTGGCTTCGTCGAGCAGCGACTCGCTCGAGACCTTCGCGTTCGGACCGCCGTCATAGGCGATCTTCAATGCCGCTGCCGCCTTCTTGGCGTTCGCGTAGGTGCTGGCGACCGCGACGACCCAGCCGGACGTCGTCTGGGTCTTGTCGTCGAGGGTGACGGCCTTGATGAAGCCCGGCACCTTCTTCGCAGCGGAGTCGTCGACCGATTTCACCGTGGCGCCGAAGCGCACCGGCGGCGTCACCACCGCGCCATAGGCCATGCCGGGCAGCATCACGTCGATGCCGTATTTGGCTGTGCCGTTGGTCTTGGACGGAATGTCGAGCTGCGGCACTGACACACCGATCAGGGTGTATTGATCCGGCGTCTTCAGCTTGATTGCCTTGAGCTCATCAGGCGTGAAGGTTTTGGTTGCCTTGCCGCTCTTGACCACGTCGGCGAACGACATCTGCTTCTTCGACTTCGGATGCGAGATCATGGAATCGCGCACCACGAGTTCGCCGGCTGGAACGCCCATCGCGGCGGCCGCGCCTTCCGTCAACGCCATGCGACCCGCAGCACCCGCGCGGCTCATGGCATCAAAATTCATCATGGTCGACCAGCTTCCGCCGGTGATCTGCGCACCCAGCACGGGGTCGTTGAATTTTGGATCATTGGAGGCGAGCGCAACACGCATGTCGCTCCACTTTGCGCCCAGCTCCTCGGCCACGATCTGCGCCATGGTGGAGGCGATGTGCTGGCCCATGTCGGCCTTGCCGCAAGTCACGGTGACCAGACCATCGGGCGCGATCGCGTACCAGACGCTCGGCTCGAAATTCGAGGGCGCGGCGAGCGCCTCACCGATGCCGGGGACGCCGGCATAGCCGAGCACGAGGCCGGTCGCGGCAGTGCCGACGAGGAAGGAGCGGCGGCTGAGATCTGATGTCTCGGGGGTAATGGCCTTCACGTGCCGGTTCATGTGGGCCTCCGTTCGCTGGAGGTGGCGGACGCGGTGCGCATCTCGGTGGCGGCACGCATGATCGCCTTCTGGATCCGCGAATAGGTCATGCAGCGGCAGAGATTGCCGTCCATATGCGCCACGACCTCGTCCTTGGTCGGGTTGGGATTCTTCACGAGCAGCGAGGCCGCCTGCATGATCTGCCCGGACTGGCAGTAGCCGCATTGCGGAACCTGCTCGGCGATCCACGCCTTCTGCAAGGGATGATCACCCTTGGGGGCGAGGCCTTCGATGGTGGTGATCTTCTTGCCGGCGACGTCGCCGACCATGGTCTGGCACGAGCGCACGGCTTCGCCGTTGACGTGCACGGTGCAGGCACCGCACAGGCCGGCGCCGCAGCCGAATTTTGTGCCGGTCATCTGCAATTGTTCGCGGATAGCCCAAAGGAGCGGCGTGTCGTTTGCCGCATCCACGGGCATGCTCCGCCCGTTGATGGTGAGCGTTGGCATAGGCGTCTTCCCCTGCCGGTGCATGAAACCGCTTACGGCGGCAACACTTGAATGGCGGACGCCCACCGGGCCGGCGCCCACCTTGCTCGCGAGAATGATCGTGTTCGCAAGCCATGGCAAATGCAATTTGGAATCGATCGAAACTATCGCGGCGGCTCAGTGTTGTGCGTTGCGACAACAGCGTTGATGCAGCGACTGAACGCAACAGACAGTGCGCCAAGCATGCATGCCATCGCGTTCGCGGCGGTTTCCTTCGAGTAACCCTGCGGGCTAGGATGGCTGTGGGAACAAGAACAACAGGGGTGGGAGACATGCCGAAGATCGATCGGGACGGCGTCGGGATCTACTACGAAGTTCACGGCAACGGTCCGGCGCTGCTGCTCACCCACGGCTACTCCTCGACGTCGGCGATGTGGCACGGCCAGGTCGATGCGCTCGCGAAGGACCACACGCTGATCCTGTGGGACATGCGCGGCCATGGTCAGTCCGATTACCCCGATGATCCCAAGGCCTATAGCGAAGCGCTGACGGTCGGCGACATCGCGGCGATCCTCGATGCGATCGGCACTGAGAGCGCGATCATCGGGGGGCTCTCGCTCGGCGGCTACATGTCGCTCGCGTTCTATCGCACCTATCCGCACCGCGCCCGCGCGTTGCTGATCATCGACACCGGCCCCGGTTTCAAGAAGGACGACGCGCGCGAGGCCTGGAACGCCCGGGCGCTCGGCACTGCCGATAAGCTGAATCAAGAAGGGCTGGCGATGCTGACGTCGGCGACGCGCGAGCGCGCCACGGCCAGCCATCGCAACGCCAAGGGGCTGGCGCTTGCGGCGCGCGGCATGCTGACCCAGCGCGATGCGCGCGTGATCGAGCTGCTGCCCGACATCAAGGTGCCCTGCCTCATCGTGGTCGGCGCCGACGACACGCCGTTCCTGGCGGCGTCCGACTACATGGCGGCAAAGATCCCCGGCGCACAAAAGGTCGTGATCCCCGCCGCCGGACACGCCGTCAACATCGATCAGCCCAAGGCTTTTGTTGACGCGGTCGAGCCTTTCCTGAAGAACTTGCCGGGATAAGACGGCCAAGCAGGAACACAGGCAATGAAGCGGGCGATGTTGGCTGCGGGCGCAGTGTTGCTCTCGATGTCTGCGCAAGCAGAACCGTTCGGCGGCACGCGGCAGCCTTTCGTCACGACCTTATCGAACAACACGCCGCTCGCCTTCGGCATGGATGCCGAACAGACCGCGCGCGCGCTGGGGCAGAAGCTGCAATATGTGCGGGGGCGCCCCGGCAACGAGATCTATCTCGCCTTGCGTAACCTCGGCGGCAGCGGGTTGATCCCCTACCGCCACCGCCTGTTCCTGCAATTCCGTCACGGCCGGCTGGCGGGATGGAAGGAAGACTACGGCGAGAACTGGATGTGGGAGTGACGGTCGACCCTCATCCCGAGGAGAAAGATTAAAATTCGTAGTCAAAAAGAAGGACAACCCGCGTGGGACAAGACATCAAACTGACGGCTTCCGACAATTTCCAGCTCGGCGCCTATCGCGCTGATCCCGCGGGCAGCCCGAAGGGCGCAGTGGTGGTGATCCAAGAGATCTTTGGGGTCAATCATCACATCCGTTCGGTCTGCGACCGCCTCGCGGGGGAAGGCTATGTCGCGATCGCGCCGTCGATCTTCGACCGGACGTCGCCGAACTTTCAGTCGGGCTACACACCCGACGACATCGCCGAAGCGCGAAAATTCGTCGCGAGCCCGGACTGGGAGGCGATGCTGCGCGACACGCAAGCGGCGATCGATGCGGTCAAGAGCATCGGCCCGGTCGGCATCATCGGCTTCTGTCTCGGCGGCAGCATCGCGTATGTCGCGGCGACGCGGCTGTCGGGTCTCAAGGCCGCGATCGGCTATTACGGCGGCGCCGTCGTGCGCTTTGCGGACGAGACACCGAAGGTGCCGACGCAACTGCATTTCGGCGAGAAGGATACCGGCATTCCCCTCACCGACGTCGAGACCGTCAAGGCGAAGCGGCCGGACGTCCAGGTCTTCATCTATCCGGGCGCGCAGCACGGTTTTCATTGCGACGAGCGGCCGAGCTACGACAAGGCGAGCTCCGACATCGCCTGGCCGCGCAGCCTGGCGTTTTTCGCGACGCATTTGAAGTAGGCGCGAGAGCAGAAATCGGGTGGCCGCATCCTGCCACCCGGCGATAGAGCTGGCTGAACTTGCCAACTCACGCCGGGAGATCGTCATGCAGCAGGCCAATACGAACATCGTCATCCGCAATCCGTTCGGCACCATGGACGTTCCCGGGCCTGATGACGCTGAGGTCATGGACTATGCCGCAGCCGCCGCGCTCGCCGGCGATGCGGCTGACGTCAATGCGGCGGCGTGGGCCTCCATTCCTGCCTCCTCGGATCCACTCGAAGGCGTCTGGGCGAGCCGCTGGAATGGCGGTGCCGATCCGACGATCGCCGGCGATACGGCGGAGGCATGGAAAGTGGGGTGCGCGGAGGTGCGGGTCGCAGGCGCGCGCATCTATCTGCGTTTCGACTGGGACCATGGCCGCCGCCACGGGCTGATCGATGCAGCGCGCGAGGGCGCACGCCTGGTCGGGAAGTATATCAACCTGACCAACCCGGCGATCATGCGGCCATGGGTCGGGCTCGTGGTCGATGCCAGCAGGATCGACGGATGTTTTCCGAACGGGCGGCTCGACTTCAGGCGGTGAGCTAGAACCAGCGTTCGCCGACGAACACGGTGTCGCCCGGCGCTAGCGGCGTGCCGAGCGGGACGATGGCGCGCATGGCGCCGCCGGCTTCGGTGTGCGTGACGGTGACGACGTCGCGCTTGGCACGGGGCGAGAAGCCGCCGGCAATCGCAACGGCGCTCTCGACCGTCATGTTCGGCACATAAGGATATTGGCCGGGCGCGGAGACTTCGCCGAGAATGAAGAACGGGCGATAGGAATCGATCTCGACCGCAACCGAGGGCTCGCGGATATAGCCGTTGCGCAGGCGCGCGGCGATTTCGCCGGCAAGGCCCGCCGTGGTGCGGCCGCGCGCGGGCACCGCGCCGATCAGCGGCATGGTGATGGAGCCGCCGGCGTCGATGGCGTAGCTGTTGGTGAGACCCTCCTGGCCGTAGACCACGACGCGCAGCTTGTCGCCGGCGTCGAGATGGTAGGAGGCGTCATAGCGCACCGGCCCCGCCATCGGCGCGGCATAGCCGACCGGCATGGGCGCGGGCGAGGAGGCAAAGGAATTGCTGAGCGCGGCGATGGCGCCACCGCCGCTGTTGGCAACGACGACCGGTTGCGGCGCGCCATAGGGCTGGCCATAGGCCATGGAGTCGAGATCGGGACGCGGCTGCACATACGCGACGGGGCCGGCGGTCTGCATGCAGCCGCCAAGGCTCAGCGCGGCGGACGCTGCCAGGGCCACTGCCGAGATCGACCATCGAAACGCGCGTGCAACCGGCACCGGACCTATCCCTCGAAACGAGACAGCTCCAGTGATGCACCGGTTATGGTTAATAAAGCGTTGAGGGGGACGCGGCGAGCGCAATAGCAAGCGTGCCCGCGCGGGCATCGCCACACCGTCATGCCCGGGCTTATCCCGGGCATCCACATTCTTGATGCCGCACGAAGATCGTGGATGGCCGGGACGTAGGCGAGCGAAGCGACGCCGTCCTACAGACGGCTACGCCCGGCCATGACGACGAGTTCGTCGTTAGATCAAGCGCTCACACCGACGCCGATCGGGCAGGACACGCCGGTGCCGCCGAGGCCGCAATAGCCGGCGGGGTTCTTCGCCAGATATTGCTGATGGTAGTCCTCGGCGAAATAGAATTCGCCGGCGGGCGCGATCTCGGTGGTGATGGCACCGAGGCCTTTTGCAGCAAGCGCCTTCTGATAGAGCGCCCTGGACGCGTCGGCGGCTTTCTTCTGCGCATCTGAATAGGTGTAGATCGCGCTTCGGTACTGCGTGCCGACGTCGTTGCCCTGACGCATGCCCTGCGTCGGGTTGTGGCTCTCCCAGAACGTCTTCAGGAGCTTCTCGTAAGAGATCTTCTTCGGGTCGAACACGACCAGCACCACTTCGGTGTGGCCGGTGCGACCCGAGCAGGTCTCTTCATAGGTCGGGTTCGGCGTGTGGCCGCCGGCATAGCCGACGGCTGTGGCATAGATGCCGTCGCCGAGCTCCCAGAATTTTCGCTCGGCGCCCCAGAAACAGCCCAAGCCGAACACGGCCTGCTCGAGGCCTGCCGGATAAGGCGGCTGCAATTTTGCGCCGTTGACGAAATGAGTGCTCGCGGTCGGGATGGCTTGCGCACGGCCGGGCAGCGCTTCAGCTGCGCTCGGCAATGCGGTGGTCTTGCGCATGAACAGCATGACGGATCTCCGGGACGAGCTGTCCGTCGCTCGAGCCAAAGCGCTCGGGCGGCGTGCTCGCGATCAGTGGGGAATATAGGCATATACGCAGGAAGCAGCAGCCCCGTTACACGGCCGCTGCTGCTGTGCCTAGTCCCGGTGGGAATTGAAGATCAATCCCGGCGGGAATTGAAGATCAATCCCGGGAATAGCCGATCAGCGGCTTGCGCGGCCGGAACAGGATCATCAGCAGGATGCCCAAAATGCCGAGGACGGCGAAAACCGGCTGGTCCAGCACGAGGCGGATCACCGAGGTCCAGAGCCAGGGCGCCTTGGCCTCGACCCAGGTCCGGAACGCCGTCTGGCTGGTCTGATTGATGTCGTTCCAGAACTGGCCGAACCGGGTGAACTTCAGGGTCTGGTCGGCCACCCAGCGGGCGCCGTCATAGACCATGAAGATGAACCCGCCGGCCAGCAGCAACAGCCCAATCAGTCGGAAAAAGCCGCGGATCATGCCTCACCTTATATGGATCATCCGATCGGACGACCATCGGAACACCGCCAGCCAATAGCCGGGAGGCGGCAGAAATTCAACCTCTTCAGGGCGTTACGGCACCTCTTGAAGCGTCCGAGGGCCTGTTTTCCAGCCCCGGAAAGCGTTGACGGTGCCGCAGACCCTCTCTATAAGGGCGCCAACTGGCGGTGGGCGCAATCCTGCCGCCGCTGTTCTTTGAGCGGTTGCAGGCTCCTTGGGCTTATTGGCTCGTCGATGCCTCGCGTTCCGGGAACAGCCTAGCAACCGAACACCCTAAATCCGAGCGTCGATTCAGCGGTCCAGCAGCCGGCGCTACCCGACCAAGACGCGACCGGTACCGCAAAGGATATTGAGACCATGGCCAATACCACCTCCGCCAAGAAAGCGACGCGCAAGATCGCCCGCCGCACTGCCGTCAACAAGTCGCGCCGCACCCAGATGCGCGGTGCCGTCCGCACCGTCGAGGAAGCCATCGCGACCGGCGACCGCGCCGCCGCGCTGAAGGCGATGGCATCTGCCGAGCCCGCTTTGATGCAGGCCGCGCAGCGCAACATCGTTCACAAGAACAACGCCAGCCGCAAAGTCTCGCGCCTCACCGCGCAGATCGCCAAGCTCGCCAAGTAAGCTCTCCGAGTAAGCTCGCGAAGCAAGTGCGCCGAGTCATCCGATCGGTTGATCCGATCGACGTCGCGCTCGTCAATCAGCCCGGCCCGCGCCGGGCTTTTTGCTGCCCGTCATAATCACGCAAGCATCACGCGTCGGCCAATCTTCGATTGGAAGATTTGCGTCGCCCGCACCATGATGCGTTCCGTAGTTCTCCTTGCGGATGATCTTGCAACAGCGGACACATTCACCGCGCTGCGAAAAACCCCTGCGGCACGGGCTCAAGTTGAATTTGTGCGCCTGCGAGTTTTACACACCGTAGTTCCCCGGAACACGTCTCGCGGTGGAGCTACCCTGTGAAACGGGACTCAAAAAACGATGTCTCGCTAACAACTTATCGACATAGCGTCGACAAGCATTTGGAAAAATCGCTCGCGCGTCGTGTGCGTGACGCTTTTGTAAAAAATTTTTGGCGGCGGCGGAGAATTGTCACATGACACGCCGCGTTTTCGAATCTGCGCACGAATCCAAACTCTTGCTCGCAAGCCTGTGCACAACTCCCGCGCGGCGTTAACGCTGGTCAAGTTTTTAGTCGCCTCAAGTGTGAATCAATTTCGTTGCGAGTCTTTCGGCATAGTGTATTCCTTAAGTCGTCAGCGGCGCCCACGATCTTGAGACCAGCGCGGTATCGGAAACGGGGTGAGCGTGCAAATCGGCGGCGGTGTGCACGTAGGCGACGCCTTACCAAGCGATTGGCGGTTCGAAACCCATAGCAATATGGGGACGGTAGCTCTTTGTCTGAATGTCTCCAAGCGGGATTTCCAGGTCTCGCTCGCGCCAACCAAGCGCATACGAGAGACATCTTGAGCTACTCCGACACGCAGGATGGCGAAGCCGAGCGGACGACTAGTACAGACGGGCAGACATCCGCGGCTGAAGCGTTTCAGAGGCGGTTGTTTTTCACGCAGGACCTTGTCGTGAGCGATCACGGCAGGACGGGGAGGGTATCATGTCCTACGGATTCAACGCGGTATTGATTCAAGTTCCATCGCTCAACGATGCCGTTTCCGATCCGTCCTGCGTTCAGCCTCCCATCTGTGAGGGCGCGTCGAGTACGCGCTGACCTCGCGAACTCTCCATCCCAGACATCGCTGATCTGACCAGCGGCGCATCCGCCGAACGGTCGAGCCATGTCTGAAGATGGACTCGCTTGAGGTCGCGCCATCCGGGGATTCCGGCAGGAACCCTGCATGGCGTTAACAACGCAACCTTACCTCTCAAGAAAAGTTTTCAAATGATGACGACATCGGAACAGGATCGCTGGTCACGCGTGAAGAGCCGGCTGCGCTCGAACGTTGGCGAAGACGTCTATACGAGCTGGTTTGCGCGCATGGATCTGGAAGGCGTGCAGGAGGAGAGCGTGCGGCTCTCGGTACCGACGCGCTTCCTGAAGAGCTGGATCCAGGCCCATTATGCCGAGCGCGTGCTGTCGTGCTGGCAGGCCGAGATGCCCGAAGTGCATCGTATCGATCTCACTGTTCGCTCCGCGGTGCGCCCCGTGGTGCAGCCGAAGGAAGCACCGGCACCGGTCGAGGCGCGTCGTGCGCCCGCACCCGAGTTGCGCTCGACGGCGACCGCGCCGGTCTCGGCCAATCACGATGCGCTCGGCGGCTCGCCGCTCGATCCGCGCCTGACCTTTGCAAGCTTCGTTGTCGGCCGCTCCAACACGCTGGCGCATGCCGCCGCGCGTCAGGTCGCCGAAGGGCGCCGCGGCGACCCCGTGATGTTCAACCCGCTCTACATTCATGCCGGCGTTGGCCTCGGCAAGACGCATCTCTTGCAGGCGGTGACCTGGGCCGGCAATTCCGGCAACGAACGCAAGGTGCTGTATCTCACGGCCGAAAAATTCATGTACGGCTTCGTCGCCGCGCTGAAAACGCAGACGGCCCTCGCCTTCAAGGAAGCGCTGCGCGGCATCGACGTGCTCGTCATCGACGATCTCCAGTTCCTGCAGGGCAAGTCGACGCAGGCCGAGTTCTGTCACACGCTGAACGCGCTGATCGATGCCGGCCGCCAGGTCGTGATCGCGGCCGACCGTCCGCCGTCCGATCTCGAAAGCCTCGATGATCGCGTCCGCTCGCGTCTGGCCGGCGGCCTCGTGGTCGAGATGGGCTCGCTCGGCGAAGAGCTGCGCCACGGCATTCTCAAGTCGCGCGTTGCGGCCGCCCGCGCCCATCATGCGACGTTCGAGGTGCCCGAGGAGGTGCTGACCTATCTGGCCCGCGCCATTACCCATAACGGCCGGGATCTCGAAGGCGCGATCAATCGTCTGCTCGCGCACTCGAAACTCAACAACCGGCCGGTGACGCTGGAAATGGCCGAGCACGAGGTGCGCGACCTGATCCGGCCGCAGGAGCCGAAGCGGATCAAGATCGAGGACATCCAGCGCGTGGTGGCACGGCAGTATAATGTCAGCCGCTCCGACCTGCTGTCCTCGCGCCGCACCGCCAACGTGGTCCGTCCGCGCCAGGTGGCGATGTACCTCGCCAAGACGCTGACCCTGCGCTCGCTGCCGGAAATCGGCCGCCGCTTCGGTGGCCGCGACCACACCACGGTGCTGCATGCCGTGCGCAAGATCGAGGCACTGGTGTCCAAGGACACGGCCTTGTCCGAGGAAGTGGAGTCGCTGAAGCGCCAGCTTCAGGAATAAACGCCTAAGCTGCTCCCGCCATTCTCCCGCCGCCCCGGCCACACCCGGGCGGCGGCTTTCGTTTGTCCGGGCGACGGCCTGCGTTTTGGGCTGTAAATCGTGGGGAACTGCCGCCAATCCCTTGAATCCGGGGGCCATCCGAGCCACCTTGCACGACCCTGACGGCTTTGGTCATATCGGCTGGATGATCCGGCTTTTCGGGGTCTTCGGTGCCGTGGCGCGCTTTTCGGCCGTCCGGCTTTTCCAACGTTATGTTTCCTTGGGATCGGGCGAGTAGTGCAATGAAGGTTACGGTCGAACGCGCGCAACTCCTGAAGTCGCTGGGCCATGTCCACCGCGTGGTCGAACGCCGCAACACGATTCCAATCCTCGGCAACGTGCTGGTCCGCGCCGAGAATGCGAAATTGTCGCTGAAGGCGACCGACCTCGACCTCGAGGTGACGGAAACGCTCCCGGCCGAAACCGCAACCGCGGGTTCCACCACCGTTCCCGCGCACATGTTCTACGACATCGTGCGCAAGCTGCCTGACGGCTCGCAGATCGTGCTGGAAGCCGACGGCGACCGCGCCGTGCTGGCGATCCGCGCCGGCCGCTCGCGCTTCACGCTGCAGACCCTGCCGGAGAACGACTTTCCGGATCTGGCCGCCGGCGACATGTCGCACTCGTTCAATCTCGCCGCCAAGGACGTCAAGCGGCTGATCGACCGCACCCAGTTCGCGATCTCGACCGAGGAGACGCGCTATTACCTCAACGGCATCTATCTGCACGCTGCCGGCACCGCCCAGGCCGCTACCTTACGCGGCGTCGCCACCGACGGCCATCGCCTCGCCCAGCTCGACCTGGTCCAGCCCAAGGGCGCCAACGGCATGCCCGGTGTGATCGTGCCGCGGAAAACGGTCGGCGAGGTGCAGCGCCTGATCGAGGACACTGAGGCCGAGATGACGATCGAGCTGTCGCAGGCCAAGATCCGCTTCACCATCGGCAATGTGGTGCTGACCTCCAAACTGATCGACGGCACCTTCCCCGACTACGGCCGCGTCATCCCGCAAGGCAACGACAAGGAGCTCGTCGTCGACAAGAAGGATTTTGAGAACGCGGTCGACCGCGTCTCGACGATTTCGAGCGAGCGCGGCCGCGCGGTGAAGCTCTCGCTGTCACCGGGCAAGCTGGTGCTGTCGGTGACCAATCCGGATTCAGGTAGCGCGACCGAAGAGCTTGAGGTCGAATACGCCTCCGACGCCCTCGATATCGGCTTCAACTCCCGCTATCTGCTCGACATCGCCGCCCAGATCGAAGGCGACGTCGCAACCCTGAGGCTCGCCGATCCGGGCTCGCCGACCCTGGTGCAGGACAAGGACGACAAGAGCGCGCTGTACGTGCTGATGCCGATGCGGGTGTGAGGGCTACCGGCCTCTCCACGTATTGACTACATGCGTCATGGCCGGGCGTAGCCGTCTGTAGGACGGCGTCGCTTCGCTCGCCTATGTCCCGGCCATCCACGTCTTCGGAGCCAAGAACGTGGATGCCCGGCACAAGGCCGGGCATGACGAAAACGGATTTCTATGACCCCCTCCCGCATTCATCGCCTGACGCTGACGCATTTCCGGAATTATCGGGCGGCGGGGCTCGAGACGGCGGCTGACATGGTGGCGCTGGTCGGGCCGAACGGGGCGGGCAAGACCAATTGCATCGAGGCGATCTCGTTCCTGTCGCCGGGGCGCGGCTTGCGGCGCGCCACGCTGGAAGACGTCGCCGACAACCAGGGCGACGGCTCCTGGGCGGTCTCGGCGCAGGTCGAGGGCGCATTGGGTTTGGCCACGCTCGGCACCGGGATCGATCCGCCACGCGCAGACGCCGCCGTGAGCCGGCGCTGCCGCATCGACCGCGAGCCGGTGACTTCGGCGACAGCCTTCGGCGATCACATCCGCATGGTGTGGCTGACGCCGGCGATGGACGGGCTGTTCATGGGCGGGGCGTCGGAGCGGCGGCGCTTCTTCGACCGCCTGGTGCTCGCCATCGACAGCGAGCATTCCAGCCGCATCTCCGCGCTCGACCGTTCGCTGCGCTCCCGCAACCGCCTGCTCGAGACGCGCAATTACGACGACCATTGGTGTGACGCGATCGAACGCGAGACCGCCGAGCTTGCGGTCGCGGTCGCGGCGACGCGCGGCCAGACCGCGGCGCGGCTGACCGGCATGTTGAACGCACGCGCGCAACAATCCGCCTTTCCGTCGGCGCAGATCGCGCTCGACGGCTGGATGGAGAACGCGCTGCTCAACGAGACCGCAACGTCGGTCGAGGACCGCTACCGCCAGATCCTGCGCGACAACCGTCCGCGCGATGCCATTGCCGGCCGCACCACCGACGGCCCGCATCTCACCGATCTCCAGGTCATCTATGCGCCGAAAAGCATGCCCGCGCGCGACGCGTCCACGGGCGAGCAGAAAGCGCTCCTGATCGGCCTCGTGCTGGCACATGCGAGCCTGGTCGCCGAGATGACCGGCATCGTGCCGCTGCTGCTGCTCGACGAGGTCGTCGCCCATCTCGATCCGAACCGCCGTGCGGCGCTGTTCGAGGAGCTGCGCAAGCTCGGCGCGCAAGTGTGGCTGACCGGCGCGGACCCGGCGGCCTTCGCCGAGATTGGCGCCGGCGGCGAGGTCTTTGACGTCGAGAGCGGGCAAGTGTCGGCCCGGCGCTAGACTTCGCATTGAACCCGGCCGTTTTCCGCCGCGACTAGTTGCCAGAGGCCGCGCCGACGGTGTCGTAGCCGTTACCGATCGCGCGATGACAACGATGCGCGACATTCCTGGAGAGTGAGATGCGGACGGCTAGGCCCGGGGCGCAAGCCTCGGCACGATGGTGGGCGTTTGCGTGCGGCCTCGTCTTTCTCGCAAGCTGCATGCTGGCGGCGAGCGCCAGTGCCTGGGTGCCGCATCTCTCAGTGCTGTTTTCGGCCGAGCTCACGCCCGACCCCGATTCCAAGCTGCCCGCGCCGACCCGTTACAGCTACCGGGGAATCCACACCACCGTCGTGCTCGGCGTTGAAACGCCGCTCCGCACCAGGTTAGAGGCCAACGTGCCCGCCGAAATCAGCGACGTCCTCGCATTCTACCGTACCGAGCTTGGAAAGCTCGGCTGGCAGGAACAGCACGACGGCGCAACGGTCTCCGCCGATTACGTCCAGCTTGCCTTCGTCTCCCCGCTCGGACCCGGCATGCTCGCGCTCGACCGCAAGGCGACCGGCACCGCAGTCAACCTTGTGCAGAAGAACGCATCTGTCGCGACCAACGCGAACGTCATGCCCGAGCCCGGCCAGGCGAAGCTGGTGTTCTCCAATATCAGCGAGACCGACGCCACGCTTGCGATCAACGACCGAACCATCAAGCGCGCCGGCGGCACCCGCGCGGTGTCACTGGATCTTAAGCCCGGCCAATATTCCTACGAGCTGAGCGTGCCGGGCCGTCCGGCCACCACGAATATCCTTAACCTCGCGGCCGGCGATACCTGGGAGCTCACGGTCGGGCGCGACGGCGAGGCATGGTCGCCGCTCCTGCTGTACTGAGCCCCGTTGCCCCCGCAAAATCCCCCGCCTTTCAAGACCCCAAACAGCCCTCGAATCGGGCTTTTCGCGAGCCTCCGAATCAGCCTCCAAAAGCCTTGAAAACTCGCTAAAAAATCCTATCTGATCAAAGGGTTGCCGGAAGATACTTTGCGCTAGGCGCAAGCCCTCTTTCGTGGCACAAATAGGCTCGCAATCAGCGCCTTTTGCGCGGCTGATTCGGGCGACATCTCGAAGGCCTCTCATGACAGAACCTGCTCGGCAGCCCGCTGCCGAAAACGAGCCCTCCAACCCGAGCGAATACGGCGCGGAATCGATCCGCGTGCTCAAGGGTCTCGATGCCGTTCGCAAGCGTCCGGGCATGTATATCGGCGACACCGATGACGGCTCGGGCCTGCATCACATGGTGTACGAAGTCGTCGACAACGCGATCGACGAGGCGCTGGCGGGCCATGCCTCGCGCGTCGACGTGATCCTCAATGCCGACAATTCCGTCACGGTGCGCGACGACGGTCGCGGCATTCCCGTCGACATCCACAAGGGCGAAGGCATCTCGGCGGCGGAGGTCATCATGACCCAGCTCCACGCCGGCGGAAAATTCGACCAGAATTCCTACAAGGTCTCCGGCGGTCTGCACGGCGTCGGCGTCTCCGTCGTCAACGCGCTGTCGAGCAAGCTCGGCTTGCGCATCTGGCGCGACAACAAGGAGCATTACATCGAGTTCGCCCATGGCGATGCGGTCGCACCGCTGGCGGTGGTCGGCGACGCGCCGGGCAAGCGCGGCACCGAGGTGACGTTCCAGGCCTCGACCGAGACCTTCAAGAACATCGAATATGATTTCGCGACGCTCGAGCACCGGCTGCGCGAGCTCGCCTTCCTCAATTCCGGCGTCAACATCGCGCTGTCCGACATGCGTCACGCGGTCGAGAAGCGCGAGGAGATGCACTATTCCGGCGGCGTCGAGGAATTCGTCAAATATCTCGACCGCAACAAGAAGGCGATCGTGCCGGCACCGATCATGGTGCGCGCGGAAGCCAACGGCATCGGCGTCGAGGCAGCATTGTGGTGGAACGACAGCTACCACGAGAACGTGCTGTGCTTCACCAACAACATCCCGCAACGTGACGGCGGCACGCATTTGGCCGGTTTCCGCGGCGCGCTGACGCGCCAGGTCAACGGCTATGCCGAAGCCAACGCGAAGAAGGAAAAGATCGCGCTGACCGGCGACGACTGCCGCGAAGGCCTCACCGCCGTGTTGTCGGTGAAAGTGCCCGATCCGAAGTTCTCGTCGCAGACCAAGGACAAGCTGGTGTCCTCGGAGGTGCGTCCCGTGGTCGAGAACGTCCTCAACGAGGCACTCCAGGCCTGGTTCGAGGAGCATCCCGGCGAAGCCAAGATGATCGTCGGCAAGGTGATCCAGGCGGCAGCTGCCCGCGAAGCCGCGCGAAAGGCGCGCGAGCTGACCCGCAAGAGCCCGCTCTCGGTCTCCTCGCTGCCCGGCAAGCTCGCCGATTGCCAGGAAAAGGATCCGGAAAAATCCGAACTGTTCATCGTCGAGGGCGACTCGGCAGGCGGCAGCGCCAAGCAGGGCCGCAACCGCGAATTCCAGGCCGTCTTGCCGCTGCGCGGCAAGATCTTGAACGTCGAACGCGTGCGTCCCGACAAGATGCTGGGTAGCGAGCAGATCGGCACGCTGATCACCGCGCTCGGCACCAGCATCGGCGACGAATTCTCGATCGAGAAGCTGCGTTACCACAAGATCATCGTGATGACGGACGCCGACGTCGACGGCGCCCATATCCGCACGCTGCTGCTCACCTTCTTCTACCGGCAAATGCCTGCCATCATCGACGGCGGCTATCTCTACATCGCCCAGCCGCCGCTGTATAAGGTCAACCGCGGCAAGGCCGAGCAGTATCTCAAGGACGAGCGGGCGCTGGAAGATTATCTGATCGACACCGGCCTCGACGACTGCGTTTACATTCCCGGCACCGGCGGCGATCGTAGCGGCCGCGACCTGCGTTCGCTGGTCGACGACGCCCGCGCCGTCCGCGGCATCCTGCGCAGCCTGCACACCCGCTACAATCGCAAGGTGATCGAGCAGGCCGCCATCACCGGCGTGCTCAACAAGGCGATCTACGGCGATCCGGAGAAGGCCGCCGCGGCCGCGCAATACATCGCCGCACGACTCGACACGCTCGCCGACGAGGTCGAACGCGGCTGGATCGGTCAATACGTGGAGGGCCAGGGCTTCCAATTCGAGCGCACGGTGCGCGGCGTCAAGGAAGCCGCAATCATCGACGACGCCTTCCTGGGCTCGGTCGAGGCCCGCAAGCTCGACGAATACACCGTGAAGCTCCAGGACGTTTATGCCCGCCCGGGCAAGTTGCGGCGCAAGGACGTCGAGCACATGGTTTACGGTCCGGTCGACCTGTTCGAAGCGGTCACCGACGCCGGCCGCAAGGGCGTCACGCTACAGCGCTACAAAGGGCTGGGCGAGATGAACCCGGAGCAGCTCTGGGAAACGACGCTGGATATCAATGCGCGCTCGCTCTTGCAGGTGAAGGTCAAGGAGGTCGACGAGGCCGACGACATCTTCACCAAGCTGATGGGCGACGTGGTCGAGCCGCGCCGCGATTTCATCCAGGAACATTCGCTCAGCGCGACGATCGATATCTGAGATCGATTGGTCTTGAACGGTCGTCATGCCCGGGCTTGTCCCGGGCATCCACGTTCTTCGTGCGACGCGGCAAGACGTGGATGGCCGGGGCAAGCCCGGCAATACGCTGCGGAAACACCACGGCTGAACCTCACCACCCGCCATCGCGACGAAGTGGCATGAACCCGCAAGGCCAATTCCGGCCGGGAAACGTCACGCCATGACCGCCTCTGCAACGACCCGTTCCGCCGTGCCGTCCCGCCGGCTCGGCATCATCGGCAGCATTGTCGGTGTGCTGGCGCTGATGGCGGCTGTGCTGCCGCATTGGGTGGTGCCGATGGTGTTCCCGCCGCCGCCGGCTGATCAGGTCATCGTCGACACCGGACATCGCATCAAGGACCGCGTGATCGCACGCGTGAAGGGCGTGGAGTATCAGGCTCCGAGGATTGAGAAATCGGCCGGACGAAGCTGGAGCGAAACCGCCTCCGTCACTGCGATCTCGCTCGGCCTGCTCGCCATCCTGCTTTCGGTCCTCTCGCTGATCTTCCGCGAGGAACGGCTTCTTGCCGGCGTCGCCGCTATCCTCGGCACCGGCGCCATCGCGATCGAAATCTCCTTCGTCATGATCGGCGCCCTGATCCTGATCGCGATCCTTTATGTCGTGGGGAATATCATCGGGCTGTTCTGATGCCCCGCCGAAGGCGGTCGACGCGGCCGAACTGCGCCCAACACAATTGCTACCGCGCTCAATTCTCTGTAGTTTCCGCCTCCGAAACAGGCCCGGTCCACCCAACAGCACAGCGAGAATCCACTTGGCGCCCATCCAGTACATCGTCGAGGGCGGTCACCGGCTCTCGGGCTCGATCGAGCCGTCCGGCAACAAGAATTCGGCGCTGCCGATCATCGCGGCCGCCCTGCTCACCGAGCATCCGGTGACGCTGGAAAACGTGCCTCGGATCCGCGACACCGAGACGCTGGTCGAGCTGATCCGCTCGGTCGGCGCGTCTGCGGAATGGACCGCCCGCAACACGCTTCATATCCACGCCAAGAGCATCCGCGCCGCCGACCTCGACCCCGAGCTGTGCGTGCGCATCCGCGCCTCGATCCTGCTCGCGGGGCCCCTGCTCGCGCGCTGCGGCGAAGTGATGCTGCCGCCGCCGGGCGGCGACGTCATCGGCCGCCGCCGGCTCGACACCCATGTGCTGGCGCTGGAACAGCTTGGCGCCAAAGTTATCGCGACCGACCGGCTGGAATTTCGCGCGGCCAGGCTCGCCGGTGCCGACGTGTTTTTGGACGAGCCGAGCGTCACCGCAACCGAGAACGCGCTGGTCGCGGCGGTCGCCGCCGACGGCGTCACTTACTTGCGCAACGCGGCCTCCGAGCCGCATGTGCAGGACCTCGCCAACTTTCTCGTGGCGCTCGGCGCGAAGATCGAGGGCATCGGCACCAACACCATGATCATTCATGGGCCGGCGACGCTCGGTGGCACGACCTACCGGATCCAGCCCGACCATATCGAGGTCGGCTCGCTGATCGGTCTGGCCGCAGTGACGCGCTCGCAGCTTCGCATCACGCGCGCCGGCGTCGAGCATCTGCGCTCGATCCGCATGGGGTTTGAGCGGCTCGGCATCGTCTGCCGCGTCGAGGGCGACGACCTCATCGTGCCCTCCAATCAAACATTGAAGATCCAGGACGATTTCGGCGGCCACGTGCCGAAGCTGGAAGACCAGCCTTGGCCAGCCTTCCCGGCCGATCTGATGTCGATCGCGATCGTCACCGCCACGCAATGCGAGGGCGTGATCCTGATGTTCGAGAAGATGTTCGAATCCAGGATGTTCTTCGTCGACAAGCTGATCGCGATGGGCGCGCGCATCGTTTTGTGCGACCCGCATCGCGCCATCATCGCAGGTCCCAGCCGGCTGCGCGGCGCATCGATGATCTCGCCCGACATCCGCGCCGGCATGGCGATGCTGCTTGCGGCGGTCTGCGCCGAGGGCACCTCCACCATCAACAACGCCGACCAGATCGAGCGCGGCTACGAACGCATCGACGAACGGCTGAACGCGCTCGGCGCGAAGATCAAGCGCGTGCCGGAACGGAAGGGCTGATCTTCTCTTCCCTTTCAGAAACGGTCTCGTGCCCCGGACGCAGCGCAGCACGCAAGTGATGCGCTGCTGAGCCGGGGCCCATACGTGCGGAACCGAGCTCGCGATTTCTGGGTCCCGGCTCGCGCTTCGCGCGTCCGGGACACGCAAGCCCGGTTGTGCTAATCAGCCGGCCATGCTCGACACCGTGCAACATCATTCGCAGCCGCAAGCCGGCATGCCGCAAAACCATCTCGCCGAGGAGTTCGTCGAGACCTTGCGGCTGGCCGTGCCGATGATGCTGACGCAGCTCGGGCAGATCGCAATGATCACGACCGACCTCGCACTGATCGGGCGGCTCGGCGAGGATGCGGTCGCAGCGGCAGCGCTGGCGCATACGGTCTATTTCGTCAGCTTCACTTTCGGGCTGGGATTGATGGCTGCGGTGTCGCCGCTGGCCGCGCAGGCCTTCGGCGCCGGCGATGTCAGGCGCATCCGCCATTCCCTGCGCGTCGGCCTGTGGGTCGCGCTGCTGATCTCGCTGCCGATGATGGCTTCGCCGCTCTATGGCGAGCACATCCTGATCGCACTCGGCCAGGCACCGCAATCGGCCGCACTCGCCCAGCGCTATCTCTACGGGTTGGCCTGGGGCATCGCGCCGGCACTCGGCTTCATCGCGCTGCGCAGCATGATGAGCGCGGTGAACCGGCCGCAGGCGCCGCTGTGGATCACGCTTGCCGCGATCCCGGTCAATGCGGTGTTGGTCTACGCCCTCATCCACGGCCTGTTCGGCTTGCCGGAGCTCGGCCTGTTCGGCGCGGGGCTTGCAACCACGCTGGTCAATCTCGGCACCTTCCTCGCCGCGCTCGCCATCGCCGCATGGCGAAAGCCGTTCGCGGACTATCACCCGCTGGCTCATCTGTGGCGGATCGACTGGCCCTTGATGCGCGAGCTTCTCGCGATCGGTGCACCGATCTCGTTTTCCCTGCTGCTGGAATATGGTCTGTTCTCGTCCGCCGCGCTGCTGATGGGGCTGATCTCGACCGCTGCGATCGCCGCGCATCAGATCGCGCTCCAGATCACCGCCGTGCTGTTCATGGTGCCGCTCGGCATCGGCATGGCCGCCACCGTGCGGGTCGGCCACGCCTTCGGCCGCAACGACCCCGCCGCGGTGAAGCGCGCAGGGCTGGCCGCGGCGGTGCTTGGGGTCGTCCTGGTCTCGGCGCTGACGGTCGCCATCATCCTCAGTCGCTACCAGCTGGGACGGTTGTTCTTCGGCTCTGGCGAGGCCAGCTCGGCAACCATCGAGCTGACGGCGACATTGCTGGTGGTGGGCGCGACCTTCTTCATCGCCGACGGCCTCCAGACCATCATGGGCGGCGCGCTGCGCGGCATCAATGACACCAGGATGACACTGGTGTTCGCGGCAATCGGCTATTGGTGCGTCGCATTTCCCGTCGGCTGGGTGCTGGCGTTCAACGCGCACCTTGGCGCGGTCGGCGTCTGGATCGGATTCTCGGTCGGGACGTTCGTCTATGCCGGGTTGTTGATCTTGCGCTTCCGGATGCTGACGCGCAGACTGGCGGAATGACAGGACCCGTTCGCGAAGTCACCCCCGATGTCGATACCGGTACGGTGCTATCGGGCGCGCAGTTCATCGACGCGTTTCGTGTGGAGGTCGGCACGACGCAATTGAGCGCCCGAGAGGCCTGCACCCGAATGGTGCTGCACGGGCCGCGCTGGATCGATGCGCTGACGCGCTTGCGCAACATTCTGGTGAAACCCTTCGGACTGAAGACATCGGGCGAAGGTGCTCCGGCTCCGCACGGGATGATCGGCCTGTTTCCAGTGCTGAGCGAAACACCGGAGCGGCTGATCGCAGGCTTTGACGATTACCATCTCGATTTCCGCGTCGTGGTTGACGTCGCCGGCGATGCGGCCGACCGGCGGGTCACATTGACCACGTTGGTGCGGACCAATAACCTGCTCGGGCGCGCCTATCTCACGCTGATCGTGCCGTTCCACAAGCTCGTGGCCCGCAGCATGATGGGAGACATCGTGGAGCCGGCGCGGTGACGCTGTCCGTCGACCTGTTCTTTTCCTTCCGCAGCCCGTTCAGCTATCTGGCGCTGCCGAAGACGCTCAAGCTCGTCGAAGAATATGATCTCGCGGTGAATTTGCGGCCGGTCTATCCGCTCGCGGTCCGCGTGCCCGGCTTCTTCAAGAAGGCCAGCCCGAACTTCATTCGCTATGTGGTGCTCGACAGCACGCGCGTGGCGCAGCACGCGGGCATTCCGTTCCGCTTTCCACGGCCCGATCCGATCGTCCAGGACAAGACGACGTTCGATGTCGCGGCCGAGCAGCCCTACATCCACCGCCTGACCCGGCTGGGGGCGATGGCACAGCTCGAGGGACGCGCACTCGCATTCACCGACGCGATCGCGCGCGTGCTGTGGGACGGATCGGTGGCGGGATGGAACGAGGGTGATCATCTCGCGCGCGCCGCCGAGAAAGCCGGCTTCGATCTTGCCGCGATGGATGCCGCGATCAGCGCCGATCCGGATCGCTACGAGCAGGTGATCGCGGAGAACGAAAAGGACCACGCCGCATCAGGCCATTGGGGCGTGCCGACCTTCGTGTTCGAGAACGAGCCGTTCTTCGGCCAGGACCGCATCGATTTGCTGGTCTGGCGCATGCAGGCGAAGGGGCTCGCGCGGCGCTAGCTCACTCGGCGACCTTCACCGACCCATCCGCCGCCGCTTCCGACCATTCGCCGACGACCCGATCGAGATCGCAGAGATTCTGGTGCATCTGCTCCAGCGAAAAGCCGAGCGCGAAGAAACGTTCCGCAGTATCGCCGGGATGGCCGCGGAGCAGGCCGTCATGGCGGACGGCGGCGACCGCCTCGGCATAATGCTGGAGCGCGACGTGGACGGGATGGATCGGCGGCGCGCCGGCGCCTTCGCGCATGGCTTCGGCCGCGGACTTCAAGAAGCGCACGATCGCGGCGCTGACCTCTGCGAGGGGTGCCGCAAGCCTGACCTGCACCTCGACCGGCAACGGCACCACGGTGGCGCGGCCGATCATCACGACGTCGTGGCGCAGCCGCAAAATCGTTCGCAGCAACGGGCCCGTATCCGGCCCGCTCGACAATCGCGCAGAGCGCTCGCGCTCGGCTTCGGCGCCGATCGTATTCATGCCGACCATCGCGGTGCCGATGCCGTCCTGAATCCGATGCAACGCATCGTTGTCGCGGCCGCGCGTGAGGCCCGCGAGCAGCTCGGTGAAGGCCTCCGCGATCAGCTCGAGCAGCCTGGCCGCGCTGGCGCGGATCTGCCGCACCGCGCGCGACGGCAGCACCAGGAACGAGACCAGCAGTCCCGTCACCGCGCCGACCGAGACCTCGCTGACCCGATCGATCGCCGAGGCCATGGGATCGGCATGATGCATGGTCGGAAGCACCAGCACGATCACCGCCGTCACCGTTGCAGAACTTAAGTTCGGATAGATCGCCGCAACAAAGGCAAGCGGGGCCACGGCCAGCACCAGCAGAGCCAGCAGGCCCAGCTCGCCGGAATAGGGGATCAGGATTGCGATCGCGCCGCCATAGATCGCGCCGCCGATCGTGCCGAGCATGTAGTCGCGCGTCGCCTTCAGCGAGCGCCCAACGCTCATCTGGGTCACGATGATGGAGGTCAGCACGGCCCAGAGCGGCAACAGCAGGTGGAGCGCGGTAGCAAGCGCATAGGCACCGGTGGCCGCCACCGTGACCCGGACCGCCAGCCCCAATTGCGTCCTGCGCGACCAGACCCGGTCGAATAGCTCGCTTGCGCGTATCATCGTCAAAAGCCCCGGTCCCATCCTCGTCAACCAGCCAAAAGCATGGCTGATGCCCGCGGCCCCAAGGCCGCTTGAAAGGCCAAATCAGCCCGCCTAACTTGCCCGCCAAAACGAGGAAACACGATGGCCCACGAAACCGCAACGCTCGCCGCCTATGTCTTTAATCTGAAGTTCGAAGATATTCCGGCCGAGGTGCTGGATCGCGCCAAGGTGCTGACGCTGGATTTCCTCGGCAGCGCCATCCGGGCGAGGCGTGAGGCGGAATCCACGCCGTCGATCCTGAAGATGCTGGAGGCACTGGCGCTCGACACCAGGGGCGAATCCACCGTGTTCGGCGACAGCAAGACCTGGACGCCGGCGGTTGCGGCCCTGCTCAACGGCGCGCTCGGCCATTCCCTCGATTTCGACGATACTCATGCGGATTCCTCGCTGCATCCGAGCGCGCCGGTGGTTCCGGCCGCGTTTGCCGTCGGCGAGATGGTCGGCGCGTCCGGCCGCGACGTGCTGACCGCGATCGTGGCGGGCTATGAGGTCTGCTGCCGGCTCGGCAATGCGCTCGACCCGACCTCGCATTACGCGCGCGGTTTTCATCCGACCGCAACCGCAGGCACCTATGGCGCGGCGGCTACAGCCGGCAAACTGTTCGGTCTCACGGAGCAGCAGATCATCTCAGCTTTCGGCGTCTCCGGCAGCCAGGCCGCGGGCTCGCTCCAATTCCTGATCAACGGCGCCTGGAACAAGCGCTACCAGGTCGGCGCCGCCGCGATGAACGGCGTGATTGCTGCAACATTGGCACGTAACGATTTCGTGGGATCGTCGGAATCGATCGAGGGCAAGCACGGCCTGCTCGCCGGCTACACTGATGACGCGCATCCGGACAAGGCGGTGGTCGGGCTCGGCAAGACCTACGAGACCATGAAGATCGGCGTCAAACCCTATCCGAGCTGCCGCTACACCCATGCCGCGATCGACGCGCTGATCGCGATGCGGCGCGAGCACAATCTGACGCCCGGCCAGGTCAAGCGCGTCGAGATCGGCCTGCATCGCAACGGCATCACCCTGACCGGCGATGCCGCGACCAAGCGGCATCCGACCTCGATCGTCGGCGGCCAGTTCTCGATGTTCTTCACCGGCGCGCTGGCGCTCGACCAGGGCTCTTTCGGCTGGGACGACTACGGCCGCCTGGGCGATGCCGCCATCGACGCGCTAGCCGACAAGTTCGACGTGGTGCAGGACGACCGCCTCGAAGTCGGCCGCACCCATCCGTTCGGCGCCCGTGTCAGCATCACCACGGACGATGGCGTGCACGAGCGGCTCTATGCCGATCCGTCGGGCGAGCCGACGTCCTTCCCGGACGCGCAGGCGATGCAGCAGAAGTTTTTGACGCTGGCGCGCCCGGTGCTGAATGCGCGCGCGGAGAAATTTGCGGATGCGATCATGACGCTGGAGCGATTTGACCGCGTGGCGAAGGCCACGGAATTGGGGCGGCATTAGGAGCCTAATTCACCCCTGCCAGCTTCCCCTTCTCGCGCGTTGTCGCAACCACATCGCGGACGAGATCGAACACGCCATCCGCTTCCGGCGGGAAGTTCGGCGAGCGGCCGAGGCGCACGATCACCAGTTGCTCCGAGGGGATCACGATCGTGTACTGCCCGATCGTGCCCTTGGCGAAGAAGGCATCGCGCGGCCAGCCATGCTCCGCGCGAAATTTTGCACCAAAGCTGTTTCCCTGGTTGGTCCAGAAGCCGGCGCCGATGCCGACCCAGGCATTTGGCGTGGCCGTGGCGGAGTAGTTCACCCAGCCCTCCGGCAAAATGCGCCTGCCGCCGGCGACGCCGTCATTGAGATAGAGCTGGCCGAAGCGCGCCCAGTCGCGCGCGGACGCCAGCATTTCGCTGGAACCCTCGATGGTGCCGGCGCCGTCGAGCTGGAGCGTGACATGGTGCATGCCGAGCGGCGCGAACAATTCGCGGCGCGCGAAGGCAAGCGCATCCGCGGGCTTGCCGCCGGCGGCGTTGCGGATCAGATGCGCGAGAATGAGGAAGTTGCCGTCGTGATAATTCCACGCCATGCCCGGCGCGGTCGCAAGCGGCGCGCGCTCGGCAAAGCTCGCCATATCGCCCTCTGCAAATTTCATGGCGTTGATCGGCTCGAGTGCGGAGCCGAGCGAGGCCTGCAATGAACTGCCGAGCGCGATGCCCGCGGTATGACGCAGCAACTGATCGACGGTGATGGCATTGCGCGGATCCTCAGGGTTTTGCCAGGCGGCGACCGGCGCGGGCCCGTCGAGCTTGAGCTTGGCCTGACGCACGAGGATGCCCGACAGCGCCGAGATCACCGACTTCGTCATGGAGAAGCCGAGCAGCGGCGTCTCCGGGCCGATGCCGTCGGCGTAGCGCTCGGCAATGATGCGGCCGGCCTTCATGACGACGATCGCGCGCGTGCGGCGGTAGGGCGGCTGCGCGGGCTCGGTGAAGGCGCGGTCGAGGGCGGCCGACAGCTCTGCGCTCTGCGGCGGTACGACCGCCGGGCCGGCAATCTCGGGCAGGAGCGCCGGCTGCCTGTCGTCCGGTGGCAGCGCGACATCGACGAGCGGCGCGCCGTGCTCGAGCGTGCAGCCGAGCCCCTCGCGATAGACGGCATGGCTGCGGCCGATGCCGAACAGCGTCACCGTGACGTCCTTGCGCGCGCGATCGACCTGATAGTCCATGGCCCAGGTCAACAAGCCCACGCCCGGCATCGCATCGGTGGTCTCGTCGAGGTCGCGCCTGGGATCGAGGCCGGAGACGAACGTCTCCGAGCACAGGATGTCGGCGATGAAGCCGGTGGCGACCTTGGGCACGTCACGGGCCCGCGCCGCGCCGAGCGCGAGGCCGGCACAGGCAATGGCGGTGGTAGCGAGGATGATCTTGCGGCGGCGGGTCACGGGCTTTCTCCGGCTTCGGGGCCAATGCCGGAGAGCAAGCCGGATGCGGGCGGGACGCGCTCGCCGGATTTGAAAATCGGCCTCGTCGAAACTGGCCGGGGCTAATCGATTTTGGAATTCCCCTGTGATTTCAACGGGCTAAAAACCTAGGCCGTCGCGGCCTTGAGCCGCCGGTATTCCGTCGGGGTCACGCCCGTGACCGCCTTGAAAGCGCGGTTGAACGGGCCGAGCGACTGGAAGCCGGCATCCATCGCGATGGTGATGACGGGGACCTCGGCCTGGGCGGGATCGGCAAGCGCAACCTTGGCTTCCTCGATCCGGTGGTTGTTCAGGAACACATTGAAGTTGCGGTAGCCGAGCCGCTGGTTGATCAGCCGGCGCAGCCGGTATTCGGGGATTTTCAACCGGCCCGCCAGCACACCGATGGTGATATTCTCCTGGCGATAGACCCGCTCGTCCGCCATCAAGCGCATCAGGGCATCGATCAGCTTCTGGTCGGCTGCGTCCTCGGCCGCAGGTTGACTGAAAACGATCGCCGGCGCGGCTTCAGCGGCAGGAAACAGATCGGCGCCATCGACGCGCATCATCGCCCACGCGATGGCCGCGACGATGCAGGCGAGCACGCCGGCATTGATCGTGTCGGCGACATCGCCGACATGCTGGCCTGCAACTGCAATCTGAAGCAACGCATTCACCCCGCCATAGAGCGCGCCGGCACAGACAATGAAGACCCGAATGCGGCGGCGGCGCTCGACCAGGTCGGCCGGCCATGAGGCAATCGTTGGCCCAATCGCAAGCGCGATGAAACCGAGCACGATCAAATTGACCACCGTCACGGAAAACCGCACGTGACCGCTAGGCGCAATCCAGACGCAGCCTGCGAAGCTGAACGCCGTCACCAGCGCCCATATCCATCCGTGCCACCAGCTTAAGCGAAACTCATCGTCGAACAGCGCGCGCGTGAACAGCCAGAACACCACGATGTTGCCGGTCGACAGCGCAACCAGAGGCGCATGCGATGCCGGGATCCGCGACGTGACACCAATCGAATAGCTCGCCGCATGCGCGGCCAGGCCCAGTGCGAGAGCAGCACCCAGCCGCCCCGCCAGCACGTTGCGAAAATCGGCGACCAATGACGCTGCCAGCACCAGCAGCAGCGCGACGCTGGCGGCGCGAAAGGCAAGCTCGGTTGCGGCAAGTGTCATCGGGTGATGCGATCGGGCGCGGTTGAAGTCGGCCGACCATCGTCCGTCACGCCGTTTTTTTCAAGGACCATCCTTCATCACAGCTGTCATCGCCCGGCTTGACCGGGCGATCCAGTACTCCGAGACGGTTGTAAATGAATCGATGGGCCGCGGCGTACTGGGATTCCCCGCCTTCGCGGGGAATGACAGCGGAGGGTGCAGCGCTGTTGCGACCTGCGACAGCGGGCTTTGTTGCGACGACGACGCGAAATCCTGCTACGATCAAGCTCGAGAAAGCGAAAAGGAGTTCACCATGAGCTGGCAACCCTCGAACGATCCCGTGCTCGGCGATCCCATGTCCTGCGATGCGCTCGATCTCGTCATCGTGCCGCGCACGCGCGACCTTGGTGACGGATTTGCGGTGCGGCGCGCGCTGCCGCATGGCAAGCGGCAGATGGTCGGGCCCTTCATCTTCTTCGATCATTTCGGACCGGTGCAGTTCGTCTCGGGCAAGGGCATGGACGTGCGGCCGCATCCGCATATCGGGCTTGCCACCGTCACCTATCTGTTCGACGGCGCGATCATGCATCGCGACAGCGAGGGCAACGTTCAGGAGATCCAGCCCGGCGCAATGAATCTGATGACGGCCGGGCGCGGCATCGCGCATTCCGAGCGTACGCCGGATGTGCAGCGTGCCTCGGGCCAGAAAATGCTGGGGCTACAAAGCTGGATCGCGTTGCCGGCCGGATCGGAAGAGATCGCGCCGTCGTTCCAGCATTACGGGGCCGGTGATCTGCCGGCGATTTCCGAGCGCGACTTCACCGCGAAGGTGATTGCGGGCTCGGCGTTCGGCATCACCTCGCCTGTGTCGATGGTGTCGCCCTGGTTCTATACCGAGGTCACGGCCGTAGCGGGTGCGAGCGTACCCCTCGACCCCGACCACGAGGAGCGCGCGATCTATGTCGTCGACGGCGAGGTCGAGATCGCCAACGAGCGCTATGAGGGGCCGCGGCTGCTGATCTTCCGGCCCGGCGACCGCATCACCGTCAAGGCGCTCAAGGCCACGCGGATGATGTTTCTCGGCGGCGATGCATTGGAAGGCCCGCGCCACATCTGGTGGAATTTCGTCTCCTCCAGCAAGGAGCGGATCGAGCAGGCCAAGCAGGACTGGAAAACCGGCCGCTTCGCCGCGGTTCCGCAGGAACATGAGTTCATTCCGCTGCCGGAATAGGCTAATCCGGTGTCCGGCCGTGCCATCGGGCACGGCCGGATTCTTTGCGCGAAAGTTATGCGATGACCACCATGCTCTCCAGCGACCTGCCCCTTCCCAAGATCGGCCGCGGCAAGGTGCGCGATATCTACGCGGTCGATGACGACCGCCTGCTGCTGCTCACCACCGACCGCATCAGCGCCTTCGACGTCGTGATGGGCGAGACCATCCCGATGAAGGGCGCGGTGCTGACGCAGATCAGCGCGTTCTGGTTCAACGAGCTCGAAGGCGTGGTGCCGCATCACATGATCAGCGCCGACACCGACGAGATCATCGCGGCCGTGCCGGCCCTGAAGCCGCATCGCGCCGAGATTCTCGGCCGCGCCATGCTGTGCCGCCGCACCACCGTGTTTCCGATCGAATGCGTGATCCGCGGCTATCTCTCGGGCTCGGCCTGGAAGGAATATGCCGCCAGCGGGACGCTTGCGGGCGAGAAGCTGAAGGCCGGCCTGGTCGAGAGCGAGAAGCTGGAGCCCTCGATCTTCAGCCCGGCGACCAAGGCCGAGACCGGCCATGACGAGAACATCACGATTGCGCGGATGCGCGAGGTCGTCGGCGACGAGACAGCCTACACGCTCGAGAGCATGACGCGCGCGATCTATACGCTCGGCGAGGAACTCGCGCGCGAGCAGGGCATCATTATCGCCGATACAAAATTCGAGTTCGGCCGCGACAGAGACGGCCGCATCATCCTGATCGACGAAGTGATGACGCCGGATTCGTCACGCTTCTGGGCCGTCGATGCCTACAAGCCCGGCCAGCCGCAGGCGAGCTTTGATAAGCAGCCGCTCCGCGACTATCTCGACGTCGAGCGGCGCGCCGGCCGCTGGAACGGCGACGCCCCGCCGCCGCCGCTGCCGGCGAGCGTGGTGGATGCGACCAGCAAGCGGTATCTGGAAGCCTATCGGCGGGTGACGGGGAAAGAACTGAGGATTTAGGCGCGGCTGGCTGCGCAAACTCAGTCATTGCGAGCGTAGCGAAGCAATCCAGACTGTCTCCGCGGAGGGACTCTGGATTGCTTCGCTGCGCTCGCAATGACACGCGGATAGAGGCCGGCTGCCAGGGCCAGCTGCGTTCGCGTCGAGGATTTCGGCTTTTCATCTCAACCGTATGGTTGACCGTTCACACACCGCATCGCCCCGAACTGTCGGATACTTCATACTTGCAAGAATCCTGTTGCGCTAAGCCTGCGGTCGGCTACGTCTCTGAAAGGAATTTTCATGAGCGAGTGTCACGGCGTGACAGATCCAGCAATTGGCTTCGATCCGGTCACGGGGATCAATCCGTCCGTCAAGCGTGCGCTGAATGATATATTGGGTGGAACCGCCGCCAGCGTCCTGACTGTCACCTTCGGGCTGTCCTATTCGCTGCTGATATTCGCCGGTCCGCTGTCGCCCTATCTGTCCTACGGGATCACGGCGACTTTCGTCAGCTCCGCCGTGCTGGCGGCCGTCATCGCGCTCGGCAGCTCGCTGCCCTTCGCGATTGCCGCGCCCGACAGTTCGACCGCCGCGGTGACCGGAATCCTGGCGGCCTCGCTGGTCGAGCGTGTCGTGGCGGCCGATCCGTCGGCCTCGCTGCTCTCGCCCATCCTGATCACGCTGGGCCTCTCGACGGTGTTGACCGGTGTCGCGCTGTGCGGCCTGGGGTTGACGCGGATGGGCCGTGCCATCCGCTACGTACCCTACCCCGTAGTCGGCGGCTTCCTCGGCGCCACCGGGCTTTTGATCGTCATGGGCGCGATCCGGGTGATCACCGATCATCCAGTGCAGTTGGCGACGCTGACGCACCTCGCCAACGGCACCGCGCTGTCGGAACTGGGCGCCGCCTGCGCCATGGCGCTGGTGCTGTATTTGACCTGGCATCGTTCGCGCAGCCCGTTCGGACTGCCGATCATCCTGATCGGCGGGATGCTGACGGCGCATTTTGCGTTCTGGGCCACGGGCGTCTCGCTCGACGAGGCGCGCGCGCTGGGCTGGACCTTCCAGCCGCCCCCGCCCGCGACTTTCATGCTGCCCTGGCATGCCGACGGTCTCATCCACTATCCCTGGCTTGCCGTGCCGGACCTGCTTGGCAACCTCGTTGCCGTGGTCTTCGTCACCGCGTCGAGCACGCTGTTCAACACCACGGGCATCGAGGTGGCCGTGCATCGCGAAGCAAATCTGGAGCGCGAGCTGAACGTCACCGGCACCGCCAACATCGTGACAGGCGCGCTCGGTGGCTACGCCGGCTGCATCTCGACCAGCCGCTCCGTCCTCAATTTCAGCAGCGGCGGGCGTGGACGCCTGTCGGGCCTCACGGTGGCAGCACTGTCGCTCTTGATGCTCGCAATTGCGCCCGAGCTGCTCGGCCTCATCCCGAAATTCGTGCTCGGCGGCCTTCTGCTGTATCTCGGCGCCGACCAGCTGCACAAATGGATCATCGAGTCGCGCAAGCGGTTGTCGAAACTCGAATATCTCTCCCTGATCGCAATCATCGCGATCATCGTGGTCTGGGGCTTCGTTCCGGGCATCCTGATCGGCGTGATCATCGGTTGCGCGACGTTTGCGTTCAGCGCCGCACGGGTCGAGTCGATCAAGTACAGTTTCGACGGCTCGGAATATCGCTCCTCGCTCGACCGTTCGCGCGACGACCAGGACGTGCTGCTGGCCCATGGCGGCAAGATCCAGGGCCTCAACCTGCAAAGCTATCTGTTCTTCGGCTCCGCCAACCGGCTCTATCAGCACGTCAAGCAGCTGCTCCAGGAGCGCCCGGAGTGCCGCTATCTGCTGTTCGACTTCAAGCTCGTCACCGGCGTCGATTCCTCGGCCGCGTATAGTTTCGCCCAGATCAAGCGTAGCGCGCATGACCTCGGCGTCGAGCTGATCCTGGTGCATCTGTCGGCCGCAGCCGAGAAGGTGCTGCGCTCCAGCGACTTCGTCGGCGAGGGCGTCACCATCATCCCCGAGCTCGATCGCGCGCTGGAATGGTGCGAGAATGAGCTCATCTCGCAGCATCAGGAGCTGGCCCAGGAAGAAGCCAGCCTGCGCGACTGGTTCACAGGGATCCTCGGCAGCGAGGACGACGCCGACGCGCTGATCCAGCGCTGCCAGCGCATCGAGGTGGGGGCCGACGAGGTCATCGTTCGCGCCGGCGATCCCGCCGATTCCATGCTTTTCATTCTCGACGGCCGCGTCGGCATCATGATCCCCGCCGACGACGACCACACCACACGCGTGCGCAGCCTGGGGCGCTACACCACGATCGGCGAGATGGGCCTGGTGTCGAACACGCCGCGCAGCGCGACGATCCAGGCCGAAGTCGACAGCGTGCTCTACGTGCTGAACACGCACCAGTTCGACGCGATCAAGCAAGAGGATCCCGCGCTCAGCCACAAGCTGCTGACGTATTTCGTGTCGGTCATGGCCGAGCGACTGACGTTTGCGAACCGGACGATTGCGGTGCTGCGGCGATAGACCACGAAATGTCCGATATCTGCTCACCCGTCCACGAGCCGTCTCTGTGAATTGTGGATTTCGAGACGATGAATGCGAGAGGGCCCTTATGGCGTTGCGCCGGGCGATCGTCGTGCGCGAGACCGTTGAGGCTCCGTAGCCGCTGGTGCCACTGGCCATGCCAACATCGCAAGTTCGACAAGTCGGCGAAGCTCTCCGGACGTAGCGTCAGCCTGCGGCAAGTTCATCGTGGCCTGCAATACGCCGAGGAAGTGCCATGACAAACCGTCGATGTCGGACGCCGGTGCCAATTCTCCGCTTGCAATCGCCTCGCGCAGGATTCCGCTAAGGATGGCGCGCTGGCCCGCGAGTCCCTCCCGCGCAACCGTTTGGCTCCCCACCGGCAGATCGGCCATCTCAGTGCAGGATCGAGCAAGCATGCAGCCGGCGGGACGCGCCGTCTTGACGTCTCTGGGCAGAAATTCGTGAAGCAGAGCTTCGAGTTGCTCGCGCTTCGTGCCGGCTTGAACCGCGCTCATCCGCTTCAAGACGCGCTGCGCATAAGTCGAAAGAACCTCCTGGAACAAGCCGTCCTTGTCCCGAAACCGCTTGTACACGCTGGAGCGTGACAGACCCATCGCCGTCGTCAGTTGATCGATCGACGATGCTGCGTAGCCATGGCGCCAGAAGACCTCCATCGCGGAGCTGATCACGGCACTGTCATCAAATTGGGGCTTTCCGCTCATCGCATTCTCGCTTGACATCATGGAACGATCGTTCCAAACATCTTGGACTGATCGTTCCAACATACACAGGGTTCCTCGATGTTCAAGCCCTCCCGGCCCAACGACAGCCGCCCCCGGATCGCCGTCGCCGGCGCCACGGGTCGCGTGGGATCAGCCCTCATCGCAAGTTTGGTCTCCGAGACTCTCGATTTGGTGGCGCTCACCCGGAATCCGGACGCCCAACCCGTGCCCGCCGGTGTTTCTCTCGCGGTCCTAGACTTCGATGTGCCGTCTAGTCTGGAGGACGCCCTGCGCGGCGCCGATCGGCTTTTCCTCTCCCATGGCACGTCATCTCGGCAGGTCGCCAACGAGATTGCACTGATCGACGCAGCCGTCGCCGCAGGCGTCGGTCAAATCGTGAAGTTGTCCGCGATGGGTCCGCCCTCACGGTTGCATCCGATGGACTGGCACATGCAAATCGAGGCGCATCTCGCGACCCTCGACATCGGCTACACGGTTTTGCGACCATCGGCCTTCGTCGATATCCTGGCGCGGGCCGGCGCTCAGGTTGCCGGTGACTCATGGGGAGGCGCAGCCGGCAATGGCATGGTCAACCTGATCGACACCCGCGATGTCGCCGATGCCGCGCGCGTCGCTCTTCTGGACGACGCGCACCCGACGGCTCAGCGCGCCTATCATTTGACCGGGCCACGGGCGGTCAGCATGCCCGAGGTCGCCGAAGAAATCTCGAGATTACTTGGTCGGACCGTCACATATCAGCAGCGCAGCCCCAAGGAGCAGCGCGAGAAGCTGCTCGGCTCGGGACTGAATGAATTTGTTGCCGACCTACTGCTCGGATTGGATCAGCTCTTTTACCACTCGGCGCTCGCTGAAACGACGTCAACGGTCAAGGAATTGACAGGCCACGCCCCGCGATCTGTCGTGGACTGGCTGAGTGAAAATATTCCGAAGTTTCGGAAGTAGACCAAAGTTCGGAGGGCGCCAGTTTGGGGCGAGAGCCCCAAACTAGACTAGCCTACACCCCCGCCATCATCACGTATTTGATCTCGACATATTCTTCCATGCCGTGGCGCGAGCCTTCGCGGCCCAAGCCGCTTTCCTTGACGCCGCCGAAGGGCGCGACTTCCGTCGTGATCAGGCCGGTGTTGACGCCGACCATGCCTGATTCCAGCGCCTCGGCGACGCGCCAGACGCGGCCGAGATCGCGGGAGTAGAAGTACGACGCCAGGCCAAACGGCGAGGCGTTGCACATCGCGATCACATCGGCCTCGTCCTTGAAGCGGATCACTGGCGCGAGCGGGCCGAAGGTTTCTTCCTGCGCCACCAGCGAATCCGGCTTGACGTCGGCAAGCACGGTCGGCTCGAAGAACGAGCGGCCGAGCTCGCTGCGCTTGCCGCCGGTGACGACCTTGGCGCCGCGCTTCACGGCATCCGCGATGTGGCGCTCGACCTTGTCGACGGCCTTCAAATTGATCAGCGGCCCCTGCGTGATGCCGCTCTCGGTGCCGTCGCCGACCTTCATCGCCGAAACCTTCGCCGACAGCTTCTTCACGAACTCGTCGTAGATCTTGTCCTGGGCGTAGAGGCGGTTGGCGCAGACGCAGGTCTGGCCCATGTTGCGATACTTCGAGACGATCGCGCCTTCGACCGCTGCGTCGATGTCGGCATCGTCGAACACCACGAACGGCGCATTGCCGCCGAGCTCGAGGCCAAGCCGTTTCACGCCCACCGAGGCCTGCTGATAGAGGATCTTGCCGACCGCGGTCGAGCCGGTGAAGCCGACGAAGCGCACCGCCGGATGCTCGCACAGCACCTTGCCGATCGGCGGCGCGTCACCGGTGATGATGTTGAGCACGCCCTTGGGGATGCCGGCCTTCTCGGCGAGCACGGCCAGCGCGAGCGCCGACAGCGGCGTCTCGTTGGCGGGCTTCAGCACCACGGTGCAGCCCGCGGCCAGCGCCGGCGAGACCTTTCGGGTGATCATGGAGTTCGGGAAATTCCACGGCGTGATGGCACCGCAGACGCCGATCGGCTGCTTGATCGCGAGCAGGCGCGCATCGGGGCGCTGGGTCGGAATGGTCTCGCCATAGACGCGCCGGGCTTCTTCCGCGAAAAACTCGATATAGGCGGCGCCGATGTCGACCTCGCCGAGCGCCTCGGAGAGCGGCTTGCCCTGCTCGGAGGTGAGGATCAGCGCGAGGTCCTCGCGGTTGGCGATGATCAGCTCGAACCATTTGCGGAGGATGTTGGAGCGCTGCTTGGCAGTGTGCTTGGCCCAGGCCGGGAACGCGCGCTCAGCGGCTTCGACCGCCTTGGTCGTCTCGTCCGCACCGAGCTGCGGGACTTTTGCGATCTCGACGCCGGTCGCGGGATTGTTGACGGCGAACACCGGCGTGCCGACCCAGGCGCCGTCGATGTAGCAGGCCTCCTTGAGCAGCGAAGGGTCCTTCAACCGGTCGCGCAAGGTGGCGGAGGTGCGCTGGGCGCGTGCGGCGGCGGTCGGGGTCATGGCGTTACTCCCTGGGGGACGAAGCGGATCGGCCCGGAATATAGGGACAGACGGTGCGCAATGCACCGTCCCGCAACGCACATCTGCTGGGGGCTAAACTCGGAGCGGAAGGCTTACGCCGCGCCGCTCAGATAAGTCTCGCGCCGGCCGATCATCCGCTCGGCAGCCGCCTTGGCGTCGGCCTTCGAGGAGGTCGCGCAGGTCCGGTATTCGAGATCAGGAGCGTCGGAGGCGTCGCGACGGCCGAACCAGGATTTTGAGCCGACCGGCAGCAGCGCCAGCGCCTGCGCCAGATTGTCGACCGCACCGAAGGAATAGAGCGCGCCGGTGCCGGCGATGCGGACCTCGTAAATGCCGGGCGAGATCGGCGCTTCGAGATTTTCGCCCCGTCCGGGACGGGGATAGCGCTTCCATTCGCTCCAGGTCGAAATCATCTGAGGTCCCCCTCGCGGCCGATGGGAGGCCGCCAAATTTGCTTCAAGTCTTAACGTCAGCCGCCCATTAGGCCGAAGGCCAAACGCCGCAACGCACAAAATGTTTCAAGTGCTTTCAAACGCTCGAAACATATCGCTTCGGCCCATCCGAGGTCACGGCGAACTGCGGCCATCCACCGCAGATTGTGATGGAGTGTTGCAGATCAGTCGTCCCGCGCGGGGCGGAGACCGTCAAGTCACGACATCGCGACCGAAGCGTGCATATGACCACGCTTGCCGCGCGGCGGATGCGGGAGGACAATCGATCGCTTCCAACAATAATCAAACCGGAGGAAACGCGCATGCAAAGCCAGGCCCAGATCGACGAGATCCTGCGCAAGACAAGCGAGGCCAAGGAGATTCCCGGCGTGGTCGCGATCGCTGCGAGCGGTAACGACGTGCTGTATCAGGGCGCGTTCGGCAAGCGCGATCTGTCGAAGCCCGACGCGATGACTGCCGACAGCGTGTTCTGGATCGCCTCGATGACGAAGGCGGTGACGTCAGCGGGCGCGATGCAGCTGGTCGAACAGGGCAAGCTCTCGCTGGACGCGCCGATCGGATCGCTGCTCCCCGATCTCGCCAAGCCGCAAGTGCTCGAAGGCTTCGATGCCAAGGGCGAGCCAATGCTGCGGCCGGCGAAGGGACCGATCACGCTGCGCCAGCTCATGACCCACACCGCCGGCTTCTGCTACGACATGTGGAACGGCGAATTCGCGCGCTACATGGAGAAGACCGGCACGCCCGGAATCATCACCTGCCAGAACGCCGCGCTGAAGGCGCCTGTTATGACCGATCCCGGCACGCGCTGGGAATACGGCACCAATATCGATTTCGTCGGCAAGGCCGTGGAAGCCGCCAGCGGCAAGCGGCTCGACGCTTATCTGCGCGACAATCTTTTCACTCCACTCGGAATGACTGACACCGGCTTCAAGATCACCGACGACATGCGCAAGCGGCTGGTCGGCATGCATGCGCGCGGCGAGGATGGCCAGCTTGCCGCGATCCCGTTCGAGCTCGAGCAGAACCCGGAATTCTGCATGGGTGGCGGCGGCCTGTATTCGACCGCGGCCGACTACATCAAGTTCACCCGGATGATTTTGAACAAGGGCCGCGGCAACGGCAACCAGGTGCTGAAGGCCGAGACGGTCGCCATGATGGGACAAAACCAGATGGGCGATCTCAACATGACCAAGCTGGCGACGGCGGCGCCGATGTACACCAACGACGTCGATCTCTATCCGGACCAGGTGAAGAAGTGGGGCCTGAGCTTCATGATCAACACCGCCAAGACGGCGGAAGGCCGCAGCGCGGGCAGCCTCGCCTGGGCCGGCCTCGCCAACACCTATTACTGGATCGACCCGGCGCGCGACGTCACCGGCGTGATCCTGATGCAGCTGCTGCCGTTCGCGGACGGCAAGTGCCTGGAGGCTTTTGCCGGGTTCGAGCGCGGGGTCTATGCCGGGCTCGATGCGGGGAGCGGGCAGAAGGCGGCGTGAGGGGCGCGCTGCTCTCACCACACGTCATGGCCGGGCTTGTCCCGGCCATCCACGCCTCACCTCGCGGCACGAAGAACGTGGATGCCCGGGACAAGCCCGGGCATGACGACTGAGTGTTTGGCGCGCAGCTGCCTCCCCATCGTCATTGCGAGCGTAGCGAAGCAATCCAGAATCCCTTTGCGGATTGCTTCGTCGCAAGGGCTCCTCGCAATGAGGGGGAGAGAGCGGGGCCTAAACGGTCAGCCCGCGCTGCTGGGCCAGCTCTTTCAGCGATACTTGCGGGCGCGCGCCGATGTGCTGGATCACTTCGGCCGCCGCGAGTGCGCCGAGCTCGCCGCATTGCTTATGCGCGAGGTTACGCGAAAGGCCGTACAAGAAGCCTGCCGCGAAGAGATCGCCGGCGCCGGTGGTGTCCACCAGCTTCGCGATTGGCGAGGCTGGCGCGGCGACGGCGTCGGTCGGCGTCACCACGACGCAGCCCTTCTCGCTACGGGTGACGACGCCGAGATTGACGTCGTTGCGCAGCTGCTTCAGCGCGGTATCGAAGTCCGAGGTCATGTAGAGCGAGTGCAGCTCGGACTCGTTGGCGAACACGATGTCGACGGTGCCGTTGCGCATCAGCCCCAGAAATTCGTCGCGATAGCGGTCGACGCAGAAGGAATCCGACAGCGTCAGCGCCACCTTGCGCTTGGCATCATGCGCGATCTCGGCCGCCTTGATGAAGGCGTCCTTGGCGTTCTTGGGATCCCAGAGATAACCCTCGAGATAGACGATGCCGGCGCTGGCGATCTCGGCCGGGTCGATGTCGGCGGGCGACAGATCCTGCGCGGCGCCGAGATAGGTGTTCATGGTGCGCTCGCCGTCACCGGTGACCAGGATGTAAGAGCAGCCGGTGGCCGCACCATCCTTCGCAGGCGGTGTGTTGAAGGCGACGCCGGCTGAGCGGATGTCGTGGACATAGAGTTTGCCGATCTGGTCGTCCTTGACCTTGCCGACATAGGCCGCGCGAGCGCCCAGGCTGCCGATGCCGACGATTGTGTTGGCGGCAGATCCCCCCGAGACTTCCGTCGCCGGACCCATGTCCTTGTAGATGGCGGCGGCCCGCGCCTCGTCGATCAGGGACATGCTGCCCTTGGTCATGCCGTGCTTGGCCAGAAAAGCCTCGTCGGTCCGGACCAGCACGTCGAACAGCGCGTTGCCGATGCCGAGAACGTCATATTTCACGTCAGCCATTCACCTTGATCCTGTTTGCCGGATTGCGATTACCGGAGAAATCCGCTTCCTGTCGGCCTGAAATCTGGCTCGCGGCCTATCACGACCGGGCCTTTGCGGGCAAGCAACGGTATTATTACAGGCAATGATCCGCTCCTTCCTGACCGTCTCGACGGGAACACTGGCCTCGCGCCTTTTGGGCTTTGCCCGCGATTCCCTGATCGCGGCGCTGCTCGGCACCGGCGCCGTGGCGGACGCGTTCCTGGCGGCATTCCAGCTCGTCAATGTGGTGCGGCGGCTGCTCAGCGAGGGGGCCCTGAATGCGGCGCTGATCCCGGCCTGGCTGCGTGTCCGGGACCGCGACGGCGACGCGGTGGCTGCGGCATTCGCGGGACGCGTGCTCGGTACGGTCAGCGTGGCTCTGATCGCGATCTCGATCGTCATTGCGCTCGCGATGCCACTGATCATCACGGTGATCGCACCCGGATTCCTCGGCAGCGCGACGCTCGATCTCACAGTCGCGAACGCGCGGTTGATGCTGCCCTATCTCGCCTTCGCCGGGCCCGTCACCGTGCTGATGGGACTGCTCAATGCGCAGGGGCGATTTGCACTCACGGCATTCTCGCCGCTGCTGTTCAACATTGCCCTGATCGCAGCGATTACGTCGCTGCTGTTGTGGCACGCTGACGCAACTTTCGCTGCGTGGATGCTGGCCGCGACCGTCGGTGTGGCCGGGCTGCTGCAATTGCTGATGCTGCTGTCGCAGCGAAGTGCGCGCCTCGCGACACCGCTGCGTGTGAGCTTCGACAAGGAGATACGCGGCTTCTTCGCCAAGGCCATCCCCGGCATGATCGCAAGCTCGGGCTCGCAATGGCTGATGGTGGCCGGCGCGATCATTGCCTCCGCTACGCCCTCCGCCGTGTCCTGGCTCTATTTCGCCAACCGCCTGATCGAATTGCCGCTCGGCATTGTCGGCGTCGCCATGGGCACCGTGCTGGTGCCGGAGCTGACACGCGCAGTGAGTAGCGGCGACCGCGACGCCGTGGCGCGTGCGGAATCGCGCGCGCTGGAACTTGCGACCGGGCTCGCGCTGCCCGCCACGCTCGGCCTGGTCGTGCTGGCCGAGCCGATCGTGCGGCTGCTGTTCGAGCATGGTGCGTTCGGCGCCGATGACAGCGCGGCCACCGCGCATGCGCTGATGTGGCTGGCGCTGGGCCTGCCGGCGCATGTGCTGATCAAGGCGTTGTCGCCAGCCTACTTCGCCCGCAGCGACACGATGACGCCGCTGCTCGCCACGGCCAAAGGCTTTGTGGTCGCGATCGCGCTTGCCGTCGTACTCGGCCATTTCTTTGGCGCGAGCGGGATCGCCGCCAGCATCGCCGCCGGCGCCTGGAGCAGTGCGCTCTCGCTGCTCCGGAAAGGCACCAGCGAGTTCGGCTTCTCGGTCGACGTCGGCGCCCGCAAGCGACTACCGCGGATCGTGCTGGCCGCCGCCGCCATGGGTGCCCTGCTCTGGCTGACCACGGGTCTTTTGCCTGTCGAGGCGCACGGACTCATCCGCTTCATCGTGCTGGGCCTGCAGATCGGGGCCGGGATCGCCGTCTATGGCCTGCTGCTGCAAATCCTCGGCGCGGCGTCCTGGCGCGAGGCGGCTAACGCCTTGAAGCGGCCCGCCTGACCCGCCTCGCCGCATGGGGTTATCGAATTACCCTTGACGGGGCAGCGCCGCTGTTGGAAACGACGCCCCGTATCTTGCGGGAAAGCTGCCATGCCATTCGTTGAACGGGTTTTTTCGGGCGTCCAGCCGACGGGCAATCTGCACCTCGGCAATTACCTCGGCGCGATCGTCAACTTCGTGAAGATGCAGGACACCCACAATTGCATCTATTGCGTCGTCGACATGCATGCGATCACGCAAGGCGTGGACGTCTGGGGCGGCCCCGCCGAGCTCGCGCGCAACACCCGCGAGGTGACCGCGGCGTTCATCGCCAGCGGCATCGATCCGAAGAAGCACATCGTGTTCAACCAGAGCCAGGTCTCCGGCCACGCCGAGCTCGCCTGGATCTTCAATTGCGTCGCGCGCATGGGCTGGCTCGGCCGCATGACCCAGTTCAAGGAGAAGGCCGGCAAGGACCGCGAGAACGCCTCGGTCGGTCTGTTCGACTATCCCGTGCTGATGGCTGCCGACATCCTGCTGTACCGCGCCACCCACGTTCCGGTCGGTGAGGACCAGAAGCAGCATCTCGAGCTCTCGCGCGACATCGCGCAGAAGTTCAACAACGATTTTGGCGACTCGATCCGCGCGCAAGGCGCCAATGACGGCCTGTTCTTCCCGCTGCCGGAACCCCTGATCACGGGCCCGGCGACGCGCGTGATGAGCTTGCGCGACGGCACCAAGAAGATGTCGAAGTCGGACGCGTCCGACAATTCGCGCATCAATCTGACCGACGACGCCGACACCATCGCGCAGAAGGTCCGCAAGGCGAAGACCGATCCGGAGCCGCTGCCGTCGGAGGAGAAGGGCCTGGAAGCGCGCCCCGAGGCCGACAATCTCGTCGGCATCTTCGCAGCCCTCTCCGGCCGCACCAAGGCCGACGTGCTGCGCGAATTCGGTGGCGGCCAGTTCTCCAGCTTCAAGAATGCGCTGGTGGATCTGTGCGTCACAAAACTCGCGCCGATCGCCGGCGAGATGAAGCGCCTCGTCGCCGACCCCGGCCATATCGACGCGATCCTGAACGACGGCGCCGACCGCGCCCGCGCCATCGCCGAAGAGACCATGAACCTCTCGAAGGACATCGTCGGCTTCATCCGCCGGCGCTGATTCTTGCGTTAGCGAAACCGGCCTGCGCCACGGCGCCGGCCGCTTCTCCTCTCCCCAAGCGAGAGGGAGTGTGGCAGCATGCCGTCCGTGCACATTCCGGGACATGCATGACCAGCAAGCGACTTTGCTTCGAGCCGGGTCACAAGCCCAAATGCCTCGTCATCGTCGACGACACCGCCGAATGGGATCGCGCGGTCTATTACGCCAGCCGCTGGGCGATCCGCGCCGGCGGCGGCGTGGTGATGCTGCGCATCATCGAGCCCGAGCAACAGAGCCAGGAATGGCTGGGGGTGGCCGACATCATGCGCGCCGAAGCGCAGGAGGCGGCGGAAGCAGCCCTCGACCGTGCCGCCGGCCGCGCCAACGGCATCGCCGCGATCACGCCGGAACGGGTGATCCGTGAGGGTGCTGCGATGGAACAGCTGCTCGCGGTCATCGACGAGGACGCTGATATCGCCATGCTGGTGCTCGCCGCCAATCCCGGCGCCGAGGGGCCGGGGCCGCTGGTCAACCTGCTCGCGCAAGCGCTGGGCACGTTCCCGGTGCCGGTGACGATCATCTCGGGGGCTCTGAGCGACGAAAGCGTGGATTCGCTGTCGTAGCGCCCGCTCTAACCCGCTGATATAACAACGAAACGCTCCTCCCGCCCCTTGACCGTGCGTTCGCCGTCGCCATCTGCTAGGGAATAGAGCACGCGCCGGCCTTGAACCGGCGACGTCTGGAGAAAACCATGTTCATTCAAACCGAAGCCACCCCCAATCCCGCCACGCTGAAGTTCATTCCCGGCCGCGTCGTGGTCGATAGCCCGGTGGAATTTGCCAGCCGCGAATCCGCAGGCCGTTCGCCGCTCGCCGAAAAGCTGTTCGACGTGCCCGGCATCACCGGCGTGTTCTACGGATCGGATTTCATCACCGTGACCAAGGCGGACGGTGAATGGCAGCAGCTCAAGCCCGCGATCCTCGGCGCCATCATGGAGCACTACATGTCCGGCGCGCCGCTGCTCGCCGATGGCGTGGCCACCAGCGATGCCGATCTCGACGACGAGGACGAGTTCTTCGACGAGTCCGATGCCGAGACCGTCGACATGATCAAGGATCTGATCGAGACCCGCGTGCGGCCCGCTGTCGCCAATGACGGCGGCGACATCACCTTCCGCGGCTTCAAGGACGGGATCGTCTATCTCAACATGAAGGGCGCCTGCTCCGGCTGCCCGTCATCGACCGCGACGCTCCAGCACGGCATTCAGAATTTGCTGAAGCATTTCGTGCCGGACGTGGTCGAAGTCCGGCCGATGTGATCGGTCAGCGAATGGCGAGTAGCGAATGGCGAACGGCATTCCGATCGGCTAGAGTGTTCGCTATTCGCCACTCGCCATTCGCTTTTCCATGCTGATCCTTGCCATCGATACTGCGCTCGACGCCTGCTCCGCGGCCGTGCTCGACACCGAAACGGCCGAGCTCCTTGCGCAGGAGCAGGTCCTGATGAAGCGCGGCCACGCCGAATCGCTGATGCCGATGATTGCGCGCGTGATGCAATCCGCCGATCTCGCCTTCACCTCGCTGGACCGCATCGCCGTCACCGTCGGCCCCGGAAGTTTCACAGGCCTGCGAGTCGGCATCTCGGCAGCACGCGGCCTTGCGCTAGCGGCGAAGCGGCCCGCGGTCGGCCTGACGACGCTATCGGCCTATGCCGCCACCGTGGTCGGTCAGAGTGGCACAGTGCCGGTGATCTCCGCGATCGATGCGCGGCACGATCACGTCTATTTCCAGATCGTCGCCGGCGACGGCAGCCAGCTGGTGCGGCCCGGCGTCGCCCTCATCGACGAGGTGATCGCGGCATCGCAATTCGGCGCGCCGCATCTGGTCGGCAACGCCGCAAAAATCCTTGCCGATCGCTGGCCGAAGGATGGGCCGCAGCCGGTTGCGGTCGAGGACCAACCCGCGCCCGACATCAGCTGGGTCGCCTGGCTCGGCGCCGCGGCCAATCCCGAGACCACGCCGGCACGGCCATTCTATCTGAAGGCGCCCGACGCAAAGCCGGCGCGACTTCCGCCGCTCGCGCAAGCCGCAAGCTCATGATGAGATGGTTTTCGGAATGGTGGCGCGGCGGCACCGCCACCGTCGAGCCCGCCTCCGCGCGCGACGCCGCGCGGCTCGCACAGCTTCACGGCGCCTCCTTCGCGCATGGCTGGGGCGAAGGCGAGTTCGAGAGCATGACGAGCGAACGCAACACGCTGGTACAGCGGTTGCGCCTCGGCCGCAAAACGATCGGTTTTGCGGTGTCGCGGATCGGCGCGGACGAAGCCGAAATCCTCTCGATCGCGGTCGACCGGGCCCATCGCGGCCGCGGCCTGTCCCGCACGCTGCTGATGACCCATCTCGGCCATCTCGCAGGGCGCGGTGTGCGCACAATATTTCTCGAAGTCGAGGAAAATAACCAGCCGGCGCGGCGGCTCTACGACCGGGCCGGATTCATGGTGGTCGGGCGCCGCGAACGCTACTATAAGCAGCCGAACGGGGAACAATTGAACGCCCTTCTGATGCGACGTGACTTGTCGTAACATTGATGGCAGAAAGCGCCCCCTCAGGCAGACACCACATGACTGGACTTAAACCCTCCCCCGCATCCAAGGCGTCCGGCATCGAAAGCCGCTGTGCTGCCACCGGCATGCGCATGACCGAGCAGCGCCGTGTCATCGCCCGTGTGCTCGCGGAGGCGGTCGACCATCCCGATGTCGAGGAATTGTACCGGCGCTGCGTCGCCGTCGACGACAAGATCTCGATCTCGACCGTGTATCGCACCGTCAAACTGTTCGAGGATGCCGGCATCATCGAGCGCCATGATTTCCGCGAGGGCCGCGCGCGCTATGAGACGATGCGCGACAGCCATCACGACCACCTCATCAATCTGCGCGACGGCAAGGTGATCGAATTCACCTCCGAAGAGATCGAGAAGTTGCAAGCGGAGATCGCCCGCAAGCTCGGCTACAAGCTGGTCGACCACCGGCTCGAGCTCTATTGCGTCCCGCTCGACGACGACAAGCCGACGTCTTGATTAGTGGCAGTTGACCTCATCATCTTCGATTGCGACGGCGTGCTCGTGGACAGCGAGGTCATTTCCTGTCGCGCACATGCCGATGTGCTGACGCGGCACGGCTATCCGATCACCTCCGAGCAAGTGCTGGTTCGCTTCCTCGGCGTATCGGAGAAGGACGCGCGGCGGATGGTCGAGCAGGAAATCGGCCGCGGTCTCCCCGCCGATCTGGAGAGCCAGGTGAATGCGGCCACGCTGCAATTTTATGCCAGCGATCTGCAGCCGATCACCTATGTGGCCGCAGCGATCGGCGCGATCGATCTACCCAAATGCGTTGCGTCGAGCGGTACGCCGGAGAAGATCCTTCACGGCCTGACTTGTGCCGGCCTGTACGACCTGCTCGCCCCGAACATCTTTTCCGCAAGCCAGGTCGCACGCGGCAAGCCCGCGCCCGATCTGTTTCTGTTTGCCGCCGAACAGATGAAAGCCGCGCCGGAACGGTGCGTCGTGATCGAAGACAGCGTCCCCGGCGTGACCGGCGCGCATGCCGCCGGGATGACCGTGCTGGGCTTTCACGGTGGCAGCCACTGCCCACCCGGCCACGCCGAAAGGCTGCGCGCCGCAGGTGCCGGATTGACGTTCGACGATATGCGGCAACTGCCGGAGCTGGTCCGGCGGGTCGCGACGGACGCCCTGACGGGCTGATTTGGGGCCAAAACCTCCGGATTCCGCACTTCACGCTGGCGCGTGTCTGGGAATGACCGCTTAAAAGCGTCCCTTCGCTGGATTTTCGGCTCTCCAGCCTATATTTGAGTGCCGTCCTCCACCTCAATTCCGGGTTCCATGACGCCGCCGCGCAAGCTGCACATCAAATCATATGGCTGCCAGATGAACGTCTACGATGCCCAGCGCATGGTGGACACGCTGGCTCCGGAAGGATTCGTGGAGACGGCCAGCGCCGAGGACGCCGACCTTGTCATCCTCAACACCTGCCATATCCGCGAGAAGGCCTCGGAAAAGGTCTATTCCGAGCTCGGCCGCCTGCGCGTCGCCAAGGACGAGGCCGCGCGCAACGGCCGCGCGATGCAGATCGCGGTCGCCGGCTGCGTGGCGCAGGCCGAAGGTGGGGAGATCACACGCCGCGCGCCTGCCGTCGACGTCGTGGTCGGCCCGCAGAGCTATCATCACCTTCCAGAGCTTTTGAAGCGAGCGCGCGACGAAGGCCGCGCGATCGAGACCGAGTTTCCCGCCGCGGACAAGTTCGGCTTCCTGGCCCAGCCAAAACCCGACGCGATCCGCGCGCGCGGCATTTCCGCTTTCGTCACGGTGCAGGAAGGCTGCGACAAATTCTGCACCTTCTGCGTCGTGCCCTACACGCGGGGCTCGGAAGTCTCGCGTCCCGTGGCCAAGATCGTCGACGACGTGAAGCGGCTGGCCGACAACGGCGTGCGCGAGCTCACGCTGATCGGGCAGAACGTCAACGCCTATCATGGCGAGGGACCGGACGGAAAAGCCTGGCCGCTCGGCAGGCTGCTCGAGCATCTGGCGAAAATTCCCGGCATCGCACGGCTGCGCTATTCGACCAGCCATCCCCGCGACGTCGATGACAGTTTGATTGCAGCCCATCGCGATCTCGACGAGCTGATGCCCTTCGTGCATCTGCCGGTGCAGTCGGGTTCGGACCGGATTCTGGCCGCCATGAACCGGAAACATACCGCCGATGATTATCGAGGAGTCATCGACCGTTTCCGGTCCGCACGCCAAGACATTGCTTTTTCATCAGATTTTATCGTGGGCTTCCCGGGCGAAAGCGAGCAAGATTTTCTCGCCACTCTCGCGCTTGTCACGCAAATCGGCTACGCTGCTGCGTATTCGTTCAAATACTCCGCCCGGCCGGGAACGCCGGCCGCGGACATGCAGGAGACGGTGTCCCCCGCCGAGATGGACCAGCGATTGGAGCGGCTCCAGGAATTGATCGACAGCCAGCAATCGGCCTTCAACAAGGCTGCGATTGGCTCAACGGTCGACGTGCTGTTCGAACGTCCGGCGCGCAAGGACGGCCAGATCGTCGGCCGCACCGCGTTCCTCCAGCCCGCCCATGTGATGGCCTCGCCCGACATCATCGGACAAATCCTGCCCGTGCGCATCGACAGCCTCGAGCGCTACAGCTTCCTCGGCGAGCTCGTGACGCCGCGCAACGCGCACGAACCCGCTTTATCGCAAGCCAGTGGAGCCTGAACCCTTGCCCAAAAGCGCATCGGATTCGTCTTCTATCGCTCCCAGCCGCAAATTTGACCGCGACATGCAAGTTCCGCCCGAGACCCAGGTCGTCATCGACTTCGACGACAACCGCGCCGCATCCGCATTGGTCGGCCCCTACGGCCAGCATCTGGCGCAGATCGAGCGGCGGCTCGGCGTCGTGGTCGATTCCAAGGGCAACCACATCACCATCGGCGGCTCGCGCGACGGCTGCGACGCCGCCCGCCGCGTGCTGGAGACGCTCTACGCGCAAGCCGTGAAGGGGCAGGATCTCGACCAGGGCGAGGTCGAAGGTGCGATCCGCGCCGTGATCGCGCAGGGCTCGCTGTTCGAATTCGACGCGAAGTCGGGCAAGTCAAACTTCGACAGCATCAATTTGCGCAAGCGCCCAGTGCGTGCGCGGACCGCCGCGCAGGACTCCTACATCCGTGCACTGAAGCGCCACGAGCTGGTGTTCGGCGTCGGCCCGGCCGGCACCGGCAAGACCTGGCTCGCGGTCGCGCATGCCGCGCAACTGTTCGAGCGCAAGGAGGTCGACAAGATCATCCTGTCGCGTCCGGCGGTGGAAGCCGGCGAGCGGCTCGGCTTCCTGCCCGGCGATCTCCGCGAGAAGGTCGATCCGTATCTGCGCCCGATCTACGACGCGCTCTATGATCTCATGGATGCGCGCATCGTTGAGCGCGCGCTGCAGACCGGCGAGATCGAGATCGCGCCGCTCGCTTTCATGCGCGGCCGCACGCTGACCAACGCCGCCATCATCCTGGACGAGGCGCAGAACACCACGTCGATGCAGATGAAGATGTTCCTGACACGTTTGGGCGAGAACAGCCGCATGATCGTGACCGGCGATCCCTCGCAGATCGACCTGCCGAACGGCCAGACTTCGGGCCTGGCTGAAGCGACGCGCCTGCTCAGCGGCGTCGAAGGCATTGCGCAAGTTCATTTCAAAGCCGAGGACGTGATCCGCCACGAACTGGTGGCACGAATCGTCTCTGCCTATGAAGGGCAGCCGCAACGGCCGGCCGCCGGTAAATCCTGACGAGACAACAGCCGGACCATGGGGGGCGCGGACATGTCGCCCCCTCGTTCCGAACAAAGACAATGTCACATCCCAACCTTCCCATGACCGAGGTCCTCATCGTTGCCGATTGCTGGCAGCGCGAACCTGATTCCGAAGCCGTAATCCAGCGCGCGGTCGCGGCCGCCGCCGAGAGTGTCGACGAGGACGTCGCGGACGCCGAAGTGGCGGTGATGCTGACTGATGATGCGGGTATCCGCACGCTCAACAGCAACTGGCGCGGCATCGACAAGCCGACCAACGTGCTGTCGTTTCCCGCGCTCCAGCCGGAGGGCGAGTGGAAGCCGGGCGATGCGCCGCGCATGCTCGGCGATATCGCGATCGCCTACGAGACCATGCGGCGCGAGGCGGACGAGGAACACAAGCCGTTCGAACATCATTTGAGCCATCTCGCCGTGCACGGTTTCCTGCATCTGGTCGGCTACGACCACGAGAACGACGGCGACGCCGAGGAGATGGAAGCACTGGAAACGCAGATTCTGGCTCATCTCGGCATCCCCGACCCCTATGCTGATCGCGCAGGGACGCACTGAGATGCCGGATTCCGAACCGATCCACGACAATCCACGCAACACCCCGAATCTGCCAGCCGTGGTGACGCCGAGCGAAGTCGTGCGACCGACTGCGGATGGCTGGCTGCTGCGCGCCATCCGCACGCTGTTCGGCTGGAAGGCAGGCTCGGTGCGCGACGACCTCCAGGTCGTGCTCGACGCCACGACGCCGGATGACACCGGCTTCTCGACCGTCGAGCGCACCATGCTGCGCAACATCCTCGGCCTGCACGAGCGCCGCATCGCCGACGTCATGGTGCATCGCGCCGACATCATCGCGGTGAGGCGCGACATCCCGCTCGGCGAATTGATGGACCGTTTCGAGAGCGCCGGCCATTCGCGGCTGGTGGTCTACAACGAGACGCTCGACGACCCCGTCGGCATCGTCCACATCCGCGATCTGCTCGCCTTCATGACCGCGCGTGCGCGCGTGTCGGACGCAACCAAGACCAAGCGCAAGAAGCCGCTCCCGGCCGGGCTTGATCTGCGCACCGTCGATCTCGCGCTGCCGCTCGGGGATGCGCGCATCATCCGCAAGCTGCTCTACGTGCCGCCGTCGATGCGGGCGATCGACCTTTTGGCGCAGATGCAGGCCACACGCATTCATCTCGCGCTCGTTGTCGACGAATATGGCGGCAGCGACGGGCTGGTTTCGCTGGAGGACATCGTCGAGCAGATCGTCGGCGAGATCGACGACGAGCATGACAGCGACGAGCCGCCCTCGATCGTCCGCCTGCCCGACAACGCCTTCATCGCCGATGCTCGCGCCAGCCTCGATGACGTCCGCACAGTGATCGGTACGGATTTCGTCACCGGTGAAGCCGGCGAGGAAGTGGAGACGCTGGGCGGTTATCTCGTCAGCTTCGTCGGACGCCTGCCGGTGCGCGGCGAGGTGATCTCGGGCCCCGGCCATTACGAGGTCGAGGTGCTCGATGCCGATCCGCGCCGCGTCAAGCGGCTGCGGATCTCGACGCGGAAGGAACGCCCCGCACCACGCACCCAGCGCGAGAGCCGCCGCCGCGAGACCACGCCGGAAAGCGGTCAGCCGCCGTCCAGCGACACGCCAACGCCGCCGCCAAGCGACGGGACCGGCCCGCGGTGAGCGCATTCCAGCGATTTCGGCTGATTGCGCTTGCCATCATCCTGACCTGGGGATGGAAGCGCGCGCTCCTTGCGATGGGGTGCGGCGCGCTGTCGGTGCTGGCGCTGGCGCCGTTCAATGTCTTCCCGGTGCTGTTCCTCACCCTGCCCGTGATGGTCTGGCTGATCGACGGCGCTGGCGCTGGACGCTATGGCGGCGTCCCCGCCGCGGCGCTGACGGGCTACTGGTTCGGGCTCGGCTATTTCGTGCCGGGCCTCTACTGGATCGGCAAGGCCTTCTTCGTCGACGCCGACATCTTCGCCTGGCTGACGCCGTTCGCCGTGCTGGGCCTGCCGGCCTATCTCTCGATCTTCACCGCGATCGGCTTTGCGCTGGCCCGCCTGCTCTGGACCAAGGATGCCACGCGCATCCTCGCGCTTGCCGCAAGCCTCACTATCGCCGAATGGCTGCGCGGTCACGTGCTGACCGGCTTTCCCTGGAACGCGTTCGGCTATGCGCTGTCCGAGCCGCTGCCACTGGCGCAGACCGCGTCGCTGATCGGCCTGTGGGGCATGACGTTCCTCAGCATCGCGATCTTTGCGAGCCCGGCGTCGCTGATCGACCGCACGCCTGATCGCCGCCCGGCGTGGCGCGCGCCGGCCGCGGCAGTCGCGCTTCTGATTGTCATGAGCATCTTCGGCGCGATCCGCCTGTCGCTGCATCCGACCACGATGGTCGCGGGCACCAAGCTGCGCCTGATGCAACCGGATCTCCAGCAGGACGCGAAATTCAACTACGCCGCCAAGGCGGAGGTGATGAAGAAATATCTGGCGCTGTCGGATCGCGCCTCCGGGCCGCAATCGACCGGCGTGCGCGATGCCACCATCTTGATCTGGCCGGAATCCGCCTTTCCGTTCTTCCTGACCCGCGAAGCCGATGCGATGGCACAAATCGCCGAGCTGCTGCCGAAAGGCACGGTGCTGATCACGGGTTCGGTCCGCGCGCCCGATCTGCCGCGGGGTACGCCGGTCACGCGTGCCTATAATTCGATCTATGTGATCGATCACGACGCCAGCGTGCTCGCTGTGTACGACAAGCTGCACTTGGTGCCGTTCGGCGAATTCCTGCCCTACCAGGACCTGATGGAGAAGCTCGGCTTCGAACAGCTGACGCGCATGCGCGGCGGCTTCATTCCCGGAACTGTGCGGCACGCACTTGCGGTGCCCGGCGCACCAAGCGCACTCCCACTGATCTGCTACGAAGCAATCTTTCCCGGCGAGGTTGCCGGACGCAACGAGCGTCCCGGCTGGATCGTGAACCTCACCAATGACGGCTGGTTCGGCATCTCGACCGGCCCCTATCAGCATCTGGAGCAGTCGCGGATGCGCGCGATCGAGCTGGGATTGCCGCTGGTCCGCTCCGCCAATACCGGCATCTCCGCTGTGATCGATCCGGTGGGACGAACAATCGCCAGCCTCGGTCTCGGGACCGAAGGCATTTTGGATGCAAATCTGCCTGCCGCGATCCCGCCGACCATCTATGCGAGGGTCGGCGACGTGCCGGCAGCCATGCTGGTCGCGCTGGCCGTGATTCTCGCGGTCCGCCGACGTGTTGCCAAACGGCACCCCTGATCACGCCGTCGCCACGGACGCGGCCGGAATCCTTTGACAACCGTAGTCCCACGGTTGACAGACTGCACGCGGGTTCCTCATTCTGCACCCGCTGCGAAAGACAGTGGGCGTTGCTAAATTTCTCCGCAATGTTTCCCAATAACATGGTTTGATTTTTTATGTTGCTGGCACCTGAGGCATTCCGGTCGATTGCGCTGGAGGTGGTGTTTGGAGGCTGAGGAAATGTCGAAAGCGCCCAACCCTGTTGACAAATATGTCGGCAGCCGCGTGCGCATGCGCCGCATCATGTTGGGCATGAGTCAGGAGAAGCTCGGTGAAGCTTTGGGCCTGACTTTCCAGCAGGTTCAGAAGTACGAGAAGGGCACCAACCGCGTCGGTGCGAGCCGCATCCAGCAGATCGCCGAGATCCTGCAGGTGCCGGTGTCGTTCCTGTTCGAGGGCGGCCCCAGCGGCGTGGCCGGACCGGACGGCTTTGCAGAAGGCGCTTCGCCCTCCTACGTCTCGGACTTCCTCGCGACCTCCGAAGGTCTCGCTTTGACCAAGGCGTTCACGCGTATCACTGATTCGAAGATGCGCCGCTCGATCGTCGATCTCGTCGAGCAGATTGCGGCCCGCGAAGGTCCCGACAAGCGCTGACGCGCCACCTCAATCCGATTTGAGAGTGCGTGAAATCTGGCCTATGTCGTCATTTGCGGCCGCGCCTTGATGCGCGTCCACTCAGATGATGCGATTCAAAGGCACAGATGCGCTCATGACCAAAGCCAATTGGTTCGATACCAAAACTATTCTCGATGGCATCCGGCGCTGGGTGGAGATCGAGACGCCGACAGAGGCGCCTGAACAGGTCAACAGGCTGGTGTCGCTGGTCGCGGATCAGCATCGCGATCTGCCTGTTACGCTCGAGCGCATCGCCGGCGTCGACGGCTGCGGCGATCATCTCCTGGCACGCTCGACCTGGGGCCAGGAGCAGCCGGGCATCCTGGTGCTGAGCCACCTCGATACCGTTCACCCCCTGGGCTTCATCGAGCGCCTGCCGTTCAAGGTCGAAGGCGACAGCGCGTTCGGTCCCGGCATCTACGACATGAAGGGCGGCGCCTATATCGCCCATCACGCGTTTCGCGCGCTCTGCGCCGACGGCAATCGTTCGCCGCTCGGCATCACCCACATGTTCACCTCCGACGAGGAGATCGGCAGTCCGACCTCGCGTGCGCTGATCGAGAAGGAAGGGCGCAAGGCCAAATACGTGCTGGTGACGGAGCCCGCGCGCGACGGCGGCAAGATCGTCACCGGACGCAAGGGTGTCGGACGCTTCGAGGTGTTCATCAAGGGCGTGCCGGCGCATGCCGGCTCGCGGCCCGAAGATGGCCGCAGCGCCGTTCGCGAGCTCGCCAACGTCATCATGGCACTGGAAGCGATGAACGATCTGGCGCGCGGCGTCACCGTCAATGTCGGTGTGGTGCGCGGCGGCACACGCCCCAACGTGACGCCGGAAGAAGCCTATGGCGAAATCGACCTGCGCGTCCCGAGCTTCGCGGATGCGGACGAATTCGTCGGCAAGATCCTCGCCCTGAGATCAAAGACCGAGGGCGTCACCGTCAGGGTCACGGGCGGGCTCAATCGCCCGCCTTACGAGAAGGGCAATGCAGGCGCCTCGCTGTACGAGCACGCCAAGACTCTCGCTGGCGAGATCGGCTTCGAGCTGATCGACACCTATACCGGCGGCGGCTCGGACGGTAATTTCACCGCTCCCTACACCGGCACTCTCGACGGGCTCGGCGTCGACGGCAAGGGCGCGCACACCCATTATGAGCAGCTCTATGTCTCGTCGCTCGAACCGCGCGCGCGGCTGCTCTATCGCCTGTATCAGACGCTGCGATGAGCGAGCGCAAGTCTAACCCCGATCGCGATGACAGCGAGCGCGCCTTCTTCGGGCGCCGCAAGGGCCACAAGCTCAGGCAGCACCAGGCCGAGCTGGTCGATCATCTGCTGCCGCATCTTTCGCTCGACATCGAGGGTGAAGCACCCGCGAGCGCCAACGAGATCTTCGATCCCGCGGCAGACGACGTGCGGCTCGAGATCGGTTTTGGCGGCGGCGAGCATCTCGCGGCCGAAGCGCAGAACTTCACGACGACCGGCTTCATCGGCTGCGAGCCCTATGTCAACGGCATGGCAAAAATCCTCGCGCAGATCGAGGCCGCCAACATCGCCAACATCCGCCTGTTCGCCGGCGATGCCGCCGAATTGCTGGCCTGGCTGCCGAAGGCCTCGCTGTCGCGGATCGACTTGATCCATCCGGATCCCTGGCCGAAGCGGCGGCACTGGAAGCGGCGTTTCGTCCAAGACCGGACGATCGCGGCGATGGCGCGCGTGCTCAAGCCCGGCGGCGAATTCCGTTTCGTCTGCGACATCGACGATTACTGCGCCTGGACGCTGATGCATCTGGCGCGCTCGGTAGATTTTGTCTGGCTTGCAGAGCGCGCCGATGATTTTCGGCTCCCTTGGGACGGCTACACCATGACGCGCTACGGCCGAAAAGCCACGCGCGAAGGCCGCAAGGCGGCGTATCTGCGGTTTCGACGGCTTTAGATCGTCTGCCGGTTGCGCCAGAATTTCACGACGCGCTCGGCGGTCGACGGCATCAGGCGCGTGAAGTTTACGCGCGCTTGCTCGAGATCGGCATCGGCCGGCGTGCGATGCGAACCGTACCACATCAGGATCAGCGCGCGCACCGTGGGCCAGCCGAGATTCAGCATCCGCCCCAGAATCAAAATCGGATCGTAGCGGTCGCCCGCGACCAAGCGATCGAGGATCGAGAGACGAACGCCGGCCATCGCCGCGAGCGAGGCGATCGATTCCTCGTATTTGTGCGCTTTGGCAAAGCCGAGCAGCGCGCTTTCGCCGAGATGGCCCTCACGATGCAGCGTCAGCACCGTGCGCTGTGCCGCTGAGAAATCGCGCCGTGGTCCCGGCGGCAGCGAGGCCTCCTCGATCGAGGCCATCGCGCGCGCGATCTCGACCTGGCGCACGGGATTGACCACGCTGGAGAGACGGCGGCGAATGACGTCGAGCGTGCCGTTGAGAAGCTCTTTCAGGTGATCGCCGGAGAGATCGTTGCGCTGGCCGATCTTGACCGTCAGCACGCCGTCCTGCGACGCACGCTTGATCAGCTCGGAATAACTGCCCGGCGAGAACACCGCGCCCGCATTGCCCGCAGCGCGGCGCACCACATCGCGATCGCCGCGCTCGACCAGCACGTCGGTGATGACGGACGACAAAACGGGACGCTCCGTCATCGCCAGCAGATGACCCTGGCCCTTCAGCCGCGCGATCTCCACCAGCGCTGCTTCATCGAGCACCGGCGAGCGGCGCAGCACGGGACCTGCCACCGCGATCTCGTTTTCGCGCGCGAGTTGAGTGACCAGATGCGGCGGCGCGTTGTTCAGGTACGAGAAGCGTTCGGCGAGGTCGACGCGCGAGGCAAGCTCGGCATGCGGGACGAGATCGATCAGCAGATTGTCGAAGAGATCGACGAGGTCGGGACGGAGCTTCTCGGCGTCCTGGAAGAATAATTGGGAGATGGCGCGCGCGATCTCGCCGCGACGCCGGGGGTCGCCGCGTTTGACGATATCGTCCAGTCCGGGAATGAGCGACGTGGCAACGGTCATGAAAACGCAAACTCGTATAGGGCACGCCGCGGGTGCGCCCTTGGTCCAAGTCGCCCCACAATCAGGGAATTTAGGCCTCCTAGATGAAGGAAGCGTTGCGCGGGGGGCCTGCCGGACGGGCGCAAAAAGCCTCGTCTGGCTCCCGATGGGCCTTGTCCGGAAGCCCGGAAAGGGCTATATCAGCGTCAATTCATCTTCTCATACGATCCGCGTAGTGAGAGTGGGCCCGAAAGGACCCGCTCTTTTTTATTACCTGAACGCGGCTTGGCGGAAGATGTGGCCCGACGCGCTGTCGGGAAAGTTCCGAAGCTGGCTTTGACGTCTTAACCAAGCCTTAACCAAACAAGCGCCTTGACCCCTGATATGACCGAACCGAATGCTGGTTCCACCGACGCCGAGTTGCTGGCCGAGCCGAGACTCGTGGTCGAGCCGGGCGCGGCTGCACGGGTGTCCGCGGTTGCGGGTCCGGTACTCGAAGGCATGGGCTACCGCCTGGTGCGGATCCGCATCTCTGGCGAAGCCGGCTGCACCGTGCAGATCATGGCCGAGCGGCCGGACGGATCGATGCAGCTCGAGGATTGCGAGGCGATCTCGCGGGCGCTGTCACCCGTGCTCGACGTCGCCGACCCCATCGATCGCGCCTACCGGCTGGAAATCTCCTCGCCGGGAATCGACCGTCCGCTGGTGCGCCGCTCCGATTTCGAGCGCTATTGCGGCCATCTGGTGAAGATCGACATGGCGGTCGCCCATGAAGGGCGCAAGCGGTTCCGTGGCATGCTGGGTGTGGTCGAAGGCGATCGCGTGCATCTGCGCCGTGATGACTTCAAGGCCGGCGACGATGCCGACGTTCTCCTGACGATGGAGGATATCGGCGAGGCGCGGCTGGTGCTGACCGACGAGCTGATCGCGCAATCCATGCGCCGCGGCAAGGCCGAGGCGCGCGAAATGCGCAGGGATCTCGGCCTCGAGCCGCCGAAGGCGCCACACGCCGAGATCAGCGAAAAAACCACCAAGAACACCAAGCCGAAAAAGAAACCGGCCCCGACCAATACCAAGAAACATCGCCTTGCCGCCGAACGCGCGCAGCGGGGCGAGATCGATCCTGACGAAGGAGACTAGCCATGGCAGTCAGCGCCAATCGACTCGAATTGCTTCAGATCGCCGACGCCGTTGCACGCGAGAAATCGATCGACCGCGGCATCGTCATCGCGGCGATGGAGGACGCCATCGCCAAGGCGGCGCGGGCCCGGTACGGCAGCGAGACTGACGTTCATGCCGAGATCGACCCCAAGAAGGGCGAGCTGCGGCTGTCGCGCCACATGCTAGTGGTCGAGACGGTCGAAAATCACTCCAACCAGATCTCGCTGGTGGATGCGCAGCGTGCCAATCCCGGTGCCCAGGTCGGCGACACCATCGCCGACACCCTGCCGCCGCTGGAATACGGCCGCATCGCCGCGCAGTCGGCCAAGCAGGTGATCGTGCAGAAGGTGCGCGAGGCCGAGCGCGACCGGCAATATCAGGAATTCAAGGACCGCATCGGCGACATCGTCAACGGCGTCGTCAAGCGCGTCGAATATGGCAGCGTGATCGTCGATCTCGGCCGTGGTGAAGCCATCATCCGCCGCGACGAAATGCTGCCGCGCGAAGTATTCCGCAACGGCGACCGCGTCCGCGCCTACATCTTCGACGTCCGCCGCGAGACCCGCGGGCCCCAGATCTTCCTCTCCCGCACCCATCCGCAGTTCATGGCAAAGCTGTTCGCGCAGGAAGTGCCCGAGATCTATGACGGCATCGTCGAGATCAAGGCGGTGGCCCGCGATCCCGGCTCGCGTGCGAAAATCGGCGTGATTTCCCGCGATTCCTCGGTCGATCCGGTCGGCGCCTGCGTCGGTATGCGGGGCTCGCGCGTGCAGGCCGTGGTGAACGAGCTGCAGGGCGAGAAAATCGACATCATTCCCTGGTCGCCCGACATCGCGACCTTCGTGGTCAACGCGCTGGCGCCGGCCGAGGTCTCCAAGGTCGTCATCGACGAAGACCGCGAGCGCATCGAGGTCGTGGTGCCCGATACCAACAACCAGCTCTCGCTGGCGATCGGCCGCCGCGGCCAGAACGTGCGTCTGGCCTCGCAGCTTACCGGCTGGGACATCGACATCCTGACCGAGCAGGAGGAATCGGAGCGCCGCCAGGCCGACTTCGAGAACTCCACCCGCGTCTTCATGGAATCGCTCAACGTCGACGAAGTGGTCGGCCAGCTGCTGGCGTCGGAAGGCTTCACCTCGGTCGAGGAACTCGCGATGGTGGACCTCAAGGAACTCGCCGGCATCGAGGGTTTTGACGAGGAGACCGCGGAAGAGCTCCAGAACCGTGCCCGCGAGTATCTCGAGCAGCAGGAGGCCGAGATCGAGGCCAAGCGCAAGGAGCTCGGTGTCGAGGACGCCGTCAAGGACGTGCCCGGCGTCACCTCCAAGATGCTGGTGAAGTTCGGCGAAAACGACATCAAGACGGTCGACGACCTCGCCGGCTGCGCCACTGACGATCTGGTCGGCTGGACCGAGCGCAAGGAAGGCGGCGAGCAGACCAAGTTCGCCGGCGCGCTCGATGGTCTCGACATCTCCCGCGACGATGCCGAAGCCATGATCATGCAGGCCCGCGTCAAGGCCGGCTGGATCACCGAGGCTGACTTGGCCAAGCCGGCCGAAGAGGCTGAGGCGGCTGAAGATCAGCCGGCTTAAGGGCAAAGGAGAATGTCGCCCGGATGCTCGCAGATACTGACCACGATCTCGACAATGGCCCGCGGACCGAAAGGTCCGCGACCATGCGGATGTGCGCGGTCAGTCGCGAGGTCCGGCCGATCGACGAGCTGATCCGCTTCGTCATTTCGCCGCAAGGCGACGTAGTTCCCGATCTCAAGCGCAAGCTGCCCGGACGCGGCATGTGGGTCACCGCCTCACGCGAGGTGGTTGCAGAAGCCGTGCGGCGTCACCATTTTGGCAAGGCCTTCAAGCGCGAGCTGCGCATTCCCCAGACGTTTCCCGCCGACATCGAGGCGCTCCTGGTTCGGAGCGTGACCGAGGTCCTTGGGATCGCGGCCAAGGCGCGCCAGATCGTCGCCGGTTTCGGCAAGGTCGAAAGCGCCCTGCAGGAAGGTACGGTCGAGGTCCTGATCCATGCCAGCGACGGGGCCGCGGACGGAATCCGCAAATTGGACATGCTGGCGCGGCAAAATGACGGAAATCGCGGTGCCAAGCCGCCGATTCCCGTCGTCACCGCACTGAAATCGTTAGAATTGGATTTGGCACTTACCCGGTCAAATGTGATACATGCTGCCCTGCTCGCGGGCCCGGCGAGCAAGTCATTCCTGTCACGTAGCCAGATGCTGGTCCGATACCGGATGGCGGACGCTGACAAGACTGCCGAAAAGCCCGGCCAGGATTTCTGAGAGACAACGACCACCCAATAGGACGGTGCGGCAACGCACAACACTGATAAATCAGGATTAGGACTGCTGAATGGTTGATACCAAGACCCCTGACGACAAGAAGCTGAGCGTTCCGAGCAAGACGCTATCGCTCAAGCCGCGCGTCGAAACGGGCACTGTGCGCCAGAGCTTCAGCCATGGCCGCAGCAAGCAGGTCGTGGTCGAGAAGCGCGGCAAGCGCCGTATCGACGGCAGCCCCGAGCCGCAGGCGCCCGTGGTTGTTGCAAAGCCGGCGCCGGCCGCACCTGCACCCGCTCCCGCGCGCCCGGCTCCGCCGCGCAACGCCGGCTCCGGCGTGGTGCTGCGCACGCTGACCGAGGACGAACGTTCCGCCCGCGCCAGCGCGCTGGCCGATGCCAAGGTGCGCGAAGTCGAAGAGCGCCGCGTGGCCGAGGAAGAGGCCCAGCGCCGCGCTGTTCGCGAAGCCGCCGAACGCGCCGACCGCGAGGCCGCCGAATCCCGCCGCAAGGCCGAGGAAGAGCGCCACCGTCACGAGGACGAAGCCAAGCGCAAGGCCGAGACCGAAGCCAAGAAGCGTTTTGGCGAAGGCGAGCAGCCGGCATCCGCTCCGCGCCCCGCAGCTGCCGCCCCGGCCGCTCCTGCGCCGCGCCCCGGCGCGCCCGCAGCACGCCCCGGCACCACCACCACGGCACGCCCGGGAACCACGACCGCACGGCCCGGAACGACCACGGCAAGGCCGGCGGGCGGCCCGTTGGGTCGTGCTCCCGCGGTCGCAGCCGGACCGGACGAGGACGATGGTCCGCGCCAGATCCGTCGCGGTCCCGGCGGCGCAGCGCGCCCCGTGATCCCCCCCAAGCCGACCCACAAGCCCGGCCCGCAGAAGGAGCGCGGCCGCCTGACGGTCGTGACCGCTCTCAATGCCGACGAGGTCCGCGAGCGTTCGATCGCCTCGTTCCGCCGCCGCACCCAGCGCCTGAAGGGCCATGCCGCGAACGAGCCGAAGGAAAAGCTCATCCGCGAGGTGGTCATTCCGGAAGCGATCACGATCCAGGAACTCGCCAACCGCATGGCCGAGCGCGCAGTCGACGTCATCCGCATGCTGATGAAGCAGGGCGCGATGCACAAGATCACCGACGTGATCGATGCCGACACCGCGCAGCTGATCGCCGAAGAACTGGGTCACACCGTCAAGCGCGTTGCCGCGTCCGACGTTGAAGAAGGCCTGTTCGATGCCATCGACGATTCCACCGACACCGAGACGCGCTCGCCGGTGGTGACCGTGATGGGCCACGTCGACCATGGCAAAACCTCGCTGCTCGATGCGCTCCGTCATGCCAACGTTGTCTCCGGCGAAGCCGGCGGCATCACCCAGCATATCGGCGCCTATCAGGTGCTGTCGCCCGAGAGCGGCAAGAAGATCACCTTCATCGACACGCCGGGCCACGCCGCGTTCACCGCGATGCGCGCCCGTGGCGCCAAGGTCACCGACATCGTCGTGCTGGTGGTTGCGGCCGATGACGGCGTCATGCCGCAGACGATCGAAGCCATCAACCACGCCAAGGCGGCGCGGGTGCCGATCATCGTTGCCATCAACAAGATCGACAAGCCCGACGCCAAGCCCGAGCGCGTGCGCACCGAGCTGCTGCAGCACGAGGTGCAGGTCGAGTCGTTCGGCGGCGAAGTCGTCGACGTCGAAGTGTCCGCCAAGAACAAGACCAATCTCGACAAGCTGCTCGAGATGATCGCGCTCCAGGCCGACATTCTCGACCTCAAGACCAATTCGGAGCGTCCGGCCGAAGGCACCGTGATCGAAGCCAAGCTCGATCGCGGCCGCGGTCCGGTCGCGACCGTGCTGGTTCAGCGCGGTACGCTGCGTGTCGGCGACATCATCGTCGCCGGCGCCGAGATGGGCCGCGTCCGCGCGCTGATCTCGGATCAGGGCGAGACGGTGCAGGAAGCCGGTCCGTCGGTTCCGGTCGAGGTGCTCGGCTTCAACGGTCCGCCGGAAGCCGGCGATCGTCTCGCCGTGGTCGAGAACGAAGCCCGCGCCCGCCAGGTCACGAGCTACCGCGCGCACCAGAAGCGCGAGAACGCGGCTGCCTCGATCTCCGGCATGCGCGGCTCGCTCGAGCAGATGATGTCGCAATTGAAGACGGCGGGCCGCAAGGAATTCCCGCTGATCATCAAGGCCGACGTGCAGGGCTCGCTGGAAGCGATCCTCGGCTCGCTGGAGAAGCTCGGCACCGACGAAGTCGCAGCCCGCATCCTGCATGCAGGTGTCGGCGGCATCTCGGAATCCGACGTGACGCTTGCGGAAGGTTTTAACGCCGCGATCATCGGCTTCTCGGTTCGCGCCAACAAGGAGGCCGCTGCCGCCGCCAAGCGCAACGGCATCGAGATCCGCTACTACAACATCATCTACGACCTCGTGGACGACGTGAAGAAGGCCATGAGCGGCCTGCTCGCGCCGACCTTGCGCGAAACCATGCTGGGCAATGCCTCGATCCTGGAGATCTTCAACATCTCCAAGGTCGGCAAGGTTGCCGGCTGCCGCGTCACCGACGGCACCGTGGAACGCGGCGCCAATGTGCGCCTGATCCGCGACAACGTCGTCGTGCACGAAGGCAAGCTGTCGACGCTGAAGCGCTTCAAGGACGAAGTGAAGGAAGTCCAGTCCGGTCAGGAATGCGGCATGGCCTTCGAGAACTACCACGACATGCGCGCAGGCGATGTCATCGAGTGTTATCGCGTGGAGACGATCCAGCGCTCCCTGTAAGTCCAAATCTTACCGAAGCGCCCGGATCTTTTTGAGCTGAAATTGCGGGAGTGCGATGGCCGGATTTATTTCCGGCCATCGCACCGCATTCGTTTCAACAGGACAAATGACAATGCTCGTGTCCCATACACGCGCATGACGAGGTGATTTCCAGACTATGCCCCGCCACCATCAGAAGAAAAGTTCCGCACCGGGCGGCTCGCAACGCCAGTTGCGTGTCGGTGAGCAGGTTCGCCACGCGATGGCCGAGATTCTGGCGCAAGGCAATGTGCATGATGATGACCTCGAAGGTCATATCATCACCGTGCCGGAGGTGCGGATGTCGCCCGATTTGAAGCTCGCGACAGTTTACGTGATGCCGCTCGGTGGCCGCGACACCGAGATCATCATCGCTGCGCTCGAGCGCAACAAGAAATTCCTGCGCGGCGAAGTCGCGCGGCGCGTTAACCTCAAATTTGCACCTGACCTTCGCTTCCGCGTCGATGAACGATTCGACGAAGCGGAACGGATCGAGAAGCTTTTGCGAACACCTGCGGTGCAGAAGGACCTCGAACAGGGCTTGGAACAGGATCCGGATTCGGATCGGGAAGAAGAACAATGACGATGGACCCGGCTCACGGCACGATCGGCGGCGAAGAAGCCGATCAGCGCGACGTGCAGAAAAATAATTTTGCGGATCTCGGCGGCGATTCTCAGCCGCATCAGGAGCTGCGCCGCGTCAACAACGATCCGCGCGCCAACAAGCAGAAGGGTCAGCAGCAGCGCCGCGACCGCCGCGACGTCCACGGCTGGGTGGTGCTCGACAAGCCGATCGGCATGACGTCGACGCAGGCGGTTGCCGTGCTCAAGCGCTTGTTCAACGCCAAGCGCGCCGGCCACGCCGGCACACTCGATCCGCTGGCCTCCGGCGGCCTGCCCATTGCACTTGGCGAGGCCACCAAGACGGTTCCCTTCGTTATGGACGGCCGCAAGCGCTACCAGTTCACCGTATGCTGGGGTGAGGAGCGCGACACCGACGACATCGAGGGCCGAGCAACCGCGACCTCCGAGCAGCGCCCGACCCGGGAGGCCATCGAGGCCCTGTTGCCCCGCTTTACCGGGGTGATCCAGCAAACCCCGCCGCGCTATTCCGCGATCAAGGTCCAGGGCGAACGCGCCTATGACCTCGCCCGCGACGGCGAGGTCGTGGAACTGGCCCCCCGCCCGGTCGAAATTCACCAATTAACCCTTGTGGATCAACCGGATAACGACCGGGCTGTATTCGAAGCCGAGTGCGGCAAGGGTACCTATGTCCGGGCGCTGGCCCGCGATATGGGCCGGATTCTCGGCACTTACGGCCATATCTGCGCGCTGCGGCGGACCCTGGTCGGCCCATTTGGCGAGAACGACATGATTCCGCTGGATCAGCTGGAGGCTTTATGCGATAGAGCCGCGTCCGGCGAGGGCAGCCTCGCCGACGCGCTTATGCCCGTTGAGACCGCGCTGGACGACATCCCGGCACTGGCCGTCACTCGGGCTGACGCGGCAAGGCTCCATCGGGGCCAAGCCGTTTTATTGCGCGGACGGGATGCGCCCACTAGTAGCGGCACAGTCTATGTCACGGTGGCAGGCCGTCTTTTGGCGCTTGCTGAAGTCGGCAACGGCGAAATCATCCCCAAGCGTGTGTTCAACCTGACCGGCCTGACTGCCAGCGCCGTTCGCAACGAGAGAAATTGACGATGTCGATTGCCGCAGAACGCAAAGCGGAAGTCATCAAGACGAATGCCAACAAAGCCGGCGACACCGGCTCGCCCGAGGTTCAGGTCGCGATCCTGTCGGAACGCATCGCCAACCTCACGAGCCATTTCAAGACCCACGTGAAGGACAACCATTCGCGTCGCGGCCTCTTGAAGCTGGTGTCGACCCGCCGCTCGCTCCTCGACTATGTGAAGAAGAAGGACGAGGCGCGCTACAAGGCGCTGCTCGAGAAGCACAACATTCGTCGTTAAGAGTTCTTGCGCGCGCCCAACGGCGCGCGTTTTCGCGCGTGGTTTCGAACGAAAGCGTTTGTTTAAAGGTTTTTGATCGAGGCTGCGTGCGCGTCGGGTGCGGGCCAATGATGATTCGCATCCGGGGCATGATGGGCGAAGGCCGAAGATTCGGTGTTCGCGTTCGTGCCGACTGACAGTCCAGCAGCAATCCGGCGGCTGGGCACAACGGGCAAGGCGCCCGTATGACCCGAAAGGATGGACGCCATCCGAAATCCGAAAACCATGGCAGGATCGCAGGACGCTGATCGCCCGCTTCGATCAACGTCCCGCAATCTTGCGCATGGTTTTTGTTTTTCGAGCCGTCCCTTCTTTCGAGAACCCATGAAAGAAGACCTCTATGTTCAATAAGCATTCCGTCGAGATCGACTGGGGTGGACGCCCCCTCAAGCTCGAAACCGGCAAGATCGCCCGCCAGGCCGACGGCGCCGTCGTCGCGACCTATGGCGAGACCGTGGTGCTCGCCACCGTCGTCGCGGCGAAGTCGCCGCGTGAAGGCGTCGACTTCCTGCCGCTGACCGTCGACTACCAGGAGAAGACCTACGCAGCCGGCCGCATTCCCGGCGGCTATTTCAAGCGCGAGGGTCGCCCGACCGAGAAGGAGACGCTGGTCTCCCGCCTGATCGACCGTCCGATCCGTCCGCTGTTCGTCGACGGCTGGCGCAACGAGACCCAGGTGATCGTCACCGTGCTGTCGCACGACATGGAGAACGATCCCGATATCGTGGCGCTGGTGGCCTCGTCGGCTGCGCTGACCCTGTCCGGCGCGCCCTTCAAGGGCCCGATTGGAGCTGCCCGCGTCGGCTTCGCCAATGACGAGTTCATCCTCAATCCGACCCTCGACGAAATGGTCGACACCCAGCTCGACCTGGTCGTCGCCGGTACCGCCGACGCCGTGCTGATGGTGGAATCGGAAGCCAAGGAGCTGAACGAAGAGATCATGCTCGGCGCGGTGATGTTCGGTCACCGTCACTTCCAGCCGGTGATCAAGGCGATCATCGAGCTCGCCGAGAAAGCCGCCAAGGAGCCGCGCGAAGTCACCGTCATCGACAATGCCGCGCTCGAAAAGGAAATGCTCGGCCTCGTCGAGCAGGAACTGCGCGCCGCCTACGCCATTCCGGTCAAGCAGGATCGCTACGCCGCGGTCGGCAAGGTCAAGGAAAAGGTGATTGCCCACTACTTCCCGGAAGGGCAGGAGCCGAAATTCGACAAGCTGCGCGTCTCCGGCGTGTTCAAGGAGCTCGAAGCCAAGATCGTTCGCTGGAACATCCTCGACACCGGCAAGCGCATCGACGGCCGCGACAGCAAGACCGTGCGCAACATCATCGCCGAAGTCGGCGTGCTGCCCCGCGCCCACGGCTCGGCGCTGTTCACCCGCGGTGAGACCCAGGCGCTGGTCGTGACCACGCTCGGCACCGGCGAGGACGAGCAGTACATCGACGCGCTGTCGGGAACGTACAAAGAGACGTTCCTGCTGCACTACAACTTCCCTCCCTATTCGGTCGGTGAGACCGGTCGCCTCGGCGGCACCAAGCGCCGCGAGATCGGCCACGGCAAGCTCGCCTGGCGCGCGATCCACCCGGTGCTGCCGCCGCATCACGAGTTCCCCTACACCACGCGCGTGGTGTCGGAGATCACCGAATCCAACGGCTCCTCGTCGATGGCTTCGGTCTGCGGCGCCTCGCTCGCGCTGATGGACGCCGGTGTGCCGTTGAAGCGGCCGACCGCGGGCATCGCGATGGGCCTGATCCTCGAAGACAAGCGCTTCGCGGTTCTCTCGGACATCCTCGGCGACGAGGATCATCTCGGCGACATGGACTTCAAGGTCGCCGGCACCGACCAGGGCATCACCTCGCTCCAGATGGACATCAAGATCGAGGGCATCACCGAGGAGATCATGAAGGTCGCGCTCGGTCAGGCCAAGGATGGTCGTATCCATATCCTCGGCGAGATGGCCAAGGCGCTCACCAACGCCCGCGCCGAGCTCGGCGAATACGCGCCGCGCATCGAGACCTTCAAGATCGCCACCGACAAGATCCGCGAAGTGATCGGCACCGGCGGCAAGGTGATCCGCGAGATCGTCGAGAAGACCGGCGCCAAGGTCAACATCGAGGACGACGGCACCGTGAAGGTCGCCTCCTCGGACGGCGAAGCGATGAAGGCTGCGATCAAGTGGATCAAGTCGATCGCCTCCGATCCGGAAGTCGGCCAGATCTATGAGGGCACCGTCGTCAAGGTGATGGAGTTCGGCGCCTTCGTGAACTTCTTCGGCTCCAAGGACGGCCTCGTCCACATCAGCCAGCTCGCTTCGGCGCGCGTGCAGAAGACCTCCGACGTCGTCAAGGAAGGCGACAAGGTCAAGGTCAAGCTGCTCGGCTTCGACGACCGCGGCAAGACCCGTCTCTCGATGAAGGTGGTCGACCAGACCACCGGCGAAGACCTCGAGGGCAAGGGCGGCGACGGCGAGAAGGCTCCGCGCGAAGCGGCCGGCGAGTAAGTCTCGCGACCTCAGAAACACGAAGGGCGGCCGAGAGGCCGCCCTTTTTGTTTGTGTTCTTTGTTTGCGTTCGCGCCAGGCAATATGTGCACCTCTCCCGCAAGCGGGAGAGGTGCAACACCTCACGCCGCGATGTCGTACCGGTCGAGGTTCATCACCTTGGTCCAGGCCTTGGCGAAGTCCTGCACGAACTTCTCCTTGGCGTCCGAGGTCGCATACACCTCGGCGAAGGCGCGGAGCTGCGAGTGTGCGCCGAAGATGAGATCGGCGCGCGTGCCGGTCCACTTCACCGCATTGGTCTTGCGGTCGCGGGCCTCGTAGCTGCCGTCAGCCACCGGGGTCCACTGCGCGCTCATGTCGAGCAGGTTGACGAAGAAGTCGTTGCTCAGCGTGCCGACCTTCGAGGTGAGGACGCCGTGCTTCGATCCGTTCGCATTGGCGCCGAGGACACGCAGGCCACCGAGCAAAACCGTCATCTCGGGGCCGGTGAGCCGGAGCAGTTGCGCGCGATCGACGAGGGCTTCCTCCTGCTGCATGAACTGATGCCGCTTGCCGATGAAGTTGCGGAAACCGTCGGCGCGCGGCTCCAGCGGAGCAAAGGAAGCAGCGTCGGTCTGCTCCTGCGAGGCATCCATGCGGCCCGGGGTGAAGCCGACCTTGACGTCGACGCCGGCATCCTTCGCGGCCTTCTCGACCGCGGCGGTGCCGCCGAGGACGATGAGGTCAGCCAGCGAGACCTTCTTCGCGCCTGATGACGCGTTGAAGTCCTTCTGGATAGCTTCGAGCTTGCCGAGCACCTTGGCGAGCTGAGCCGGCTGGTTCACCTCCCAATCCTTCTGCGGAGCGAGACGAATACGTGCGCCATTGGCGCCGCCGCGCTTGTCCGAGCCACGGAACGTCGAGGCCGACGCCCAGGCGGTCGAGACCAGCTCGGAGACCGAGAGGCCCGACGCCAGGATCTTGGTCTTCAACGCAGCAATATCCTGATCGCTAGCCAGCTCGTGATTCACGGCCGGAATCGGATCCTGCCAGATCAGCGTCTCCTTCGGCACCAGCGGGCCGAGATAGCGCTGGATCGGGCCCATGTCGCGATGGGTGAGCTTGAACCAGGCGCGGGCGAAGGCGTCCGCGAACTGAGCCGGGTTCTCCAGGAAGCGACGCGAGATCTTCTCGTAGGCCGGATCGAGGCGCAGCGAGAGGTCGGTCGTCAGCATGGTCGGCCGATGCTTCTTCGATTTGTCGAAGGCATCGGGAATGATGGCGTCGGCGCCCTTGGCCGTCCACTGGTTCGCACCGCCCGGGCTCTTCGTCAGCTCCCATTCGTACTTGAACAGATTCTCGAAGAAGTTGTTGCTCCACTTGGTCGGCGTCGTCGTCCACGTCACTTCGAGGCCGCTGGTGATGGAATCGCCCGCGAGGCCCGACGCGTGCTTGCTCTTCCAGCCGAGGCCCTGATCTTCCAGTGCACCCGCTTCCGGCTCCGGTCCGACCAGCGAGGGATCACCCGCGCCATGGGTCTTGCCGAAGGTGTGGCCGCCGGCGATCAGCGCGACGGTCTCTTCGTCGTTCATCGCCATGCGGGCGAAGGTCTCGCGGATGTCCTTTGCCGCGGCAACGGGATCCGGCTTGCCGTTCGGGCCTTCCGGATTGACGTAGATGAGGCCCATCTGCACCGCGCCGAGCGGCTCGGCGAGCTGGCGTTCGCCGCTGTAGCGCTCATCGCCCAGCCACGTGCCTTCGGGACCCCAATAGAGTTCTTCCGGCTCCCACACGTCGGCACGGCCACCGGCGAAGCCGAAGGTCTTGAAGCCCATCGATTCCAGCGCGACGTTGCCGGCGAGCACCATCAGATCGGCCCAGGAAATCTTGCGGCCGTATTTCTGCTTGATCGGCCAGAGCAGACGGCGCGCCTTGTCGAGGTTGGCGTTGTCAGGCCAGCTGTTGAGTGGCGCGAAACGCTGCTGCCCGGCGCCGGCGCCACCGCGGCCGTCCGTGGTGCGATAGGTGCCCGCGCTGTGCCAGGCCATGCGGATCATGAGGCCGCCATAGTGACCGAAATCGGCGGGCCACCATTCCTGCGACTCCGTCATCAGCGCGGTCAGGTCCTTGACGACCGCGTTGAGGTCGAGCGTCTTGAATTCCTTGGCGTAGTCGAAGTCCTTGCCCATCGGGTCGGACAGGGCGGAATTCTTGTGCAGCATCTCGATGCTGAGCTGGGTCGGCCACCAATCGCGGTTCGCCGGCACGCGTTTTCCACCCGAAAACGGGCACTTTGAAGAGTCGTCCATGAATACCTCCTCTGGTGGCGTCGAACTCGCGCCTTTGACCAGGTAGAAGCACTCTAAGCTTCTCATCCCATCAGGGGAAGTTGACTTTAATGATCGCTGCGATAGGATTTTCTGATGGCCAATGTGACAATGCGCCAGCTCAGGTATTTTGACGCGCTGGCGCGTCACGGCCATTTCGGCCGTGCGGCGGAAGCAAGCTCCATTTCGCAGCCGGCCCTGTCGATGCAGATCAAGGAACTGGAGGAGGCGCTCGGCGGCCTGCTGCTGGAGCGCAGCGCCCGCCAGGTCGCACTGACCCGGTTCGGCGAAGAACTCGCGCCTCGCGTCCGCGACATCCTGCGCTCGGTCGATGAGCTCGGCGATTTCGCGCGCGCCTCGCAGGATCGTTTCTCAGGTCGCCTGCGGATCGGCATGATCCCGACGATCGCACCCTATCTGCTGCCCACCATCACCAAAAACCTCACGCGCATGCATCCGGAGCTCGACATCCGCGTACGCGAGACGATGACGCCGCGACTGATCCAGGAGCTGGTCGAAGGCCGGCTCGACACCGCCATCGTTGCCCTGCCGGTGTCAGAGCCCTCGCTCACCGAGGTCGCGCTGTTCGACGAGAAATTTTTGCTGGTGCGGCCGGGCTCCGATGAGGGCACACCGGCACCGTCGCGCGAGATGATGCGCGAGATGCGCCTGCTGCTGCTTGAGGAGGGGCATTGCTTTCGCGATCAGGCGCTCTCCTTCTGCAACATGCAATCGGCGCCGCCGCGCGAGATGCTGGACGCAAATTCTCTGTCGACACTGGTCCAGATGGTCAGCGCCGGCATCGGCGTCACGCTGATCCCGGAAATGGCGGTGCCGGTGGAGACGCGATCGGCCTCGGTCTCGCTCACGCGCTTCCGCGACCCCGAGCCGTCGCGCACCATCGGCATGGTCTGGCGCAAGACCAGCCCGCTCGCGCGGCAGTTGCTCCAGATCTCCGAGGTGGTGTGCCTGTCGGCCGGCAAGGTGCGCGCGCGGCAGTCCGTCCGCGGCCAGCGGGCATAGGGCTGCGATGTCGCATCCCGTTATCCGCCCCGCCCGTGCAGACGAATATGACGAGGTCGCCCGCGTCTGGATGGAAAGCTGGGTCTCGACCGGGCTTGCCGAGGCGAGCAACTTCCTGCTGGCGAACCTGCGTGCACGTGTCAGGCGCGAGATCGAGGACGGCTGGACCCTGTTCGTCGCCGACGACAACGGCAGCATTGCCGCCATGCTGGCGCTGCATCTGCCAAAGCTCTATCTCGACATGCTGTTCGTGGCGCCCGCCTATCAAGGCCAGTCACTCGGCCGGCAATTGCTCACCTTCACGCGCACGCAGATGCCCGACGAGATGTATCTGCGTTGCGTCCGCGAGAACGAAAAAGCCTGGCGCTGGTACGAGCGTGAAGGTTTCGTGTTCGAGAAGGAAGAGATCGAACCGTCGAACGGGTTCGTGATGAAGCATTATCGGTGGAAGCGGCCGCGGCTCGTCGGATAGACGGCGGCCTACAGGTGCATCTTGCGGTTGTCGCGCTGCCAACCTAGTGTGAGGCGTCCGACACCTCCTGCTTCTGATCTCCCGGAATCCATGGTTCGAATTGCTGTCTCGCTGATCGCGCTCCTGTCCCTTGCGACTCCGGCAGCCGCGCAACCCCCTCCCGCAACTACCGCGCCTCCCGGTCAAACTGCGGCACCGGCCAAGCCGGCGGCCAAGAAGGCGGCCCCAAAGGCCAAACCGGTTGCCAAGCAGCCGGTCGCGGTCGAGAGCGGCCCGTGCCGCCTCGGCGTAATCTCGGTGATCGGAGACCGCTACTCCGTCCAGAAATTTGGCCTCACGATCTTCGAGAATGAGGCAAGCGAGGTCCCGGTCGACTGGGGACTCGATGATCTCGTCTTTGCGCGTGTGCGCGCGGCAACGAGCAACGATCCCGCGGTGCGCAGGATCGCCTATCCCAAGGGCGTCTTCGAACCCTTCTATAATCCGAAAACGATCCTCATCCGCGATCCCGGAGAGCGCCTGCCGGTGATCGTGCGGAGCTTCACCGCGAATGCGAATTGCGAACGCTATCTTGTCGCGACCACGTTCAAGGCGGAGTTGCCGAACACGCATATGACCCTGAACGGCATCGGTACCTACAATCAGGGTCTCGGCGGCCTCCTCCGTCACTCACACCTTTTCGCCAATGTTGCGATCACGTTGATTGATGGCCAGAGCTATGAGGAGATCAAGCGTCCTTTCGTGAATTTCGGCGCGAACTTCGCCGCAAGCATGCGACTGACCGAAGACCCGCTAACCAAGCTCGACAATTCGCTATTCCCTGACCCACCCGCGGCAGCTTCGGCCAATGCGGCGCTGCGTGAAAGAACGCGGGCACTGGTCGCAGACAGGCTCGACCGGGGTCTGCCCGGTTATCTCAAAGAGGACTGAGCCGAGGCACGGACAATCCATACCGGAGAGCATTGCGGATTCGATGCAGGCGCGTCATGAATCTGCCCTTGCTCGCTCCGTGCCAATGAAAGGTCCGCGCCATGATCAAGCTCTATTGGTCGCCCCGCTCGCGCTCGTTCACGACGCTCTGGCTGATGGAAGAGAGCGGCTTGCCCTATGAGCGCGTGCTGACCGACATCTCGACCGGCGCGCAGAAGGCGCCGGATTATTTGAAGGTCAATCCGATGGGCAAGGTGCCGGCGCTCAGCGACGGCGATGCCGCGCTCGGCGAAGCCGCGGCGATCTGCGCCTATATCGCCGACCGCTATCCCGAGACGAAGCTTGCACCTGCCGTGACCGACCCGCGCCGCGCGCGCTATCTGCAATGGCTGTTCTTTTCGCCGAGTTGCATCGAGCCCGCCATCATCCAGATCTTCACCAAGATCGAGATTCCGACCTCGACTGCCGCCTGGGGCAGCGCGACACAGGTGTTCGACGTGCTGGAAGCTGAGCTCGATAAAGGGCCCTGGATTCTCGGCGAAGAGTTTTCCGCCGCCGACGTCACGATCGGGTCGGGCCTGAATTTCGCGGTACGCCGGTTCAAGATGGTGCCGTCGCGCCCGGCCTTCGACGCCTATCTCGCGCGCTGCATGGCGCGGCCGGCATTCCAGCGCGCGGAGACAATCGCGGCGGGTTAGTCCGAAGTCTTCAGATCGTCCGGCCGCGGCATCAGGACGATGTTGTAGCCGGAATCGACATAGTGGATTTCGCCGGTCACGCCGCCGGAGAGATCCGACAGCAGATACAGCGCGGAGCCGCCGAGCTCGTCGAGCGTGACGCCGCGGCGGAGCGGCGAATGCTTCTGCATGTAGGCAAACATCGCGCGCGCCTCGCCGATGCCGGAGCCGGCCAGCGTGCGGATGGGACCTGCGGAGATCGCGTTGACGCGGATACCGCGCGGTCCGAAGTCGGAAGCGAGATAGCGCACCGAGGCTTCCAGCGCCGCCTTGGCCACGCCCATCACGTTGTAGTTCGGCATCGCGCGCTCCGAGGCGCCGAAGGTCAGCGTGATCATGCTGCCGCCTTCCGTCATCAGCTCGGCAGCACGCTTTGCGACCTCGGTGAAGGAGAAGCAGGAGATCACCATGGTGCGCGAAAAGTTTTCGCGGCTGGTGTCGGCGTAGCGGCCCTTCAGCTCGTTCTTGTCGGCAAAGCCGATCGCATGGATGACGAAGTCGAGCTTGCCCCATTTTTCGCGGAGCACGTCGAACGTTGCATCGACGCTGGCGATGTCCTCGACATCGCAAGGCAGCACCAACTCCACGCCAAGCTGCTCCGCCAGCGGCTTGACGCGCTTGCCGAGGGCCTCGCCCTGGAAGGTGAAGGCGAGCTCGGCACCGTGGGCATGCAGCGCCTTGGCCATGCCCCAGGCGATCGAATGATCATTGGCGATGCCCATGATCAGACCGCGCTTGCCTTTCATCAAACCTTCCATTGCCTGATGGCTCCCATTATTCCGGCGTCATCGCCCGCGCAGGCGGGCGATCCAGTATTCCGAGGCGATTGTTGTAAGTCGAGAAGCCGCGGCGTACTGGATGCCCCGCCTCCGCGGGGCATGACGGTATGCCAAAAATCACACATCCAACCGGCTGAACACCAGCGTGGCGTTGGTGCCGCCGAAGCCGAAGGAGTTCGACAGCACGGTGCCGATCTTGACGTTGTCGATGCGCTTGCGCACGATCGGCATGTCGGCGAACGCGGGATCGAGCTCCTGGATGTGTGCGCTCTCGCAGATGAAGCCGTTGTTCATCATCAGCAGCGAATAAATCGCCTCCTGCACGCCGGTGGCGCCGAGCGAGTGGCCGGTCAGCGCCTTGGTCGCCGAGATCGGCGGGCACTTTTCACCGGCGCCGAACACGCGGCGGAGCGCGTCGATCTCCGGCGGATCACCGGCCGGCGTCGAGGTCGCGTGCGGGTTGATGTAGTCGACCTTGGTCTTCACCGTCGACATCGCCATGCGCATGCAGCGCTCGGCGCCTTCGCCTGACGGTGCGACCATGTCGTAACCGTCCGAGGTCGCGCCGTAGCCGACGATCTCGCCGTAAATACGCGCGCCGCGCGCCTTGGCGTGCTCGAGCTCTTCCAGCACCAGGACTCCCGCGCCGCCGGCGATGACAAAACCGTCGCGGTTGACGTCGTAGGGGCGCGAGGCGGTGGCGGGCGTGTCGTTGTACTTCGAGGACATCGCGCCCATGGCGTCGAACAGCACCGAGAGCGACCAGTCCAGTTCCTCGCAGCCGCCGGCGAAGATGACGTCCTGCTTGCCGATCTGGATCGTCTCATAGGCATTGCCGACACAGTGGTTCGACGTCGCGCAGGCCGAGGAGATCGAGTAGTTCACACCCTTGATCTTGAACCAGGTCGCGAGCGTCGCCGAGGCCGTGGACGACATCGCCTTCGGCACCGCAAACGGTCCGACGCGTTTCGGTCCCTTGGTGCGGGTGATGTCGGCGGATTCGACGATGGTGCGCGCCGACGGTCCGCCGGAGCCCATGATGATACCGGTGCGGATGTTCGAGACGTCTTCGGGCGACAGACCGGAGTCCTGGATTGCCTGCTCCATCGCGATGTGATTCCAGCCGGCACCCTGGCCGAGGAAGCGCATCGCGCGGCGGTCGACAACCGTCGCAGGATCGATCGTCGGCGCACCCTGCACCTGCGACCGGAAGCCGAGCTCGGCATATTTCTCAGCCCGCGAAATGCCCGACTTCGCCTCGTGAAGGCTCGCAAGCACTTCCTGGGTGTTGTTTCCGATGGACGAGACGATTCCCATCCCGGTGACCACAACCCGCCTCATGACAGCCTCGCCTAAATCGTTGTCTTTCTTGGTGATGCGCGTTAGCTCAGGCTCGTGCCCTGTTTGAACAGGCCGACCTTCAGATCCTTTGCGCGATAGATAATCTGGTCATCGACCGAAAGCCATCCGTCGGCGATGCCGAGCACCAGCTTTGAACGCATCACGCGCTTGATATCGACGTTGTACACAACCTTGCGGGCCTCGGGCAGGACCTGGCCGCTGAACTTCAATTCGTTCAGGCCAAGCGCCCGGCCACGACCTTCGCCGCCGGTCCAGCCCAGAAAAAAGCCGACCATTTGCCAGAGCGCATCGAGGCCGAGGCAGCCGGGCATGACGGGATCGTTCTTGAAGTGGCAGCCGAAGAACCAGAGGTCGGGCTTCACGTCGAGTTCGGCGCGCACCACGCCCTTGCCATACTCACCGCCATTCTCGGTAATTTCCGCGATGCGGTCGAACATGAGCATCGGCGGCAGCGGCAATTGGGCATTGCCCGGGCCGAACATCTCGCCGCGGGCACATGCCAGCAGATCTTCGTATTCGTAACCGTTGCGCCTGTTCAGCATGCGGAAGCCTCTGTTCTAACCCCGATTGAGCGGCGTTTTTGGCAAAAATGGGCCCCATTCCGGTCGGAAAGCAATGCCAATTGCCATCGTCAGGCGCGAATGCCGGGAGCCCGGATGGACTTGCGAACCGGGCCTCAATGCCCGGCCGCGCCAAAATCGGCTAAGCGGAACCGCGCGCTCTCTAACACAGGCCTTTTCGGGTGGCAAAGCGATCTCATGAAGGTAAAATGACAGGGCGCTCGCGCGGTTCCAAAGCCGATTAGAACCTCTCTAGTTGCGAGAAACTTGCATCTGCATCTATCTGTCCATATATTGCAGATAGATAGTGTTCACGCGTGCCCGAATTCTGGAAATGAGCGAAAATAACGCTACCCATCATGACGAAGACGCCCATGCGGCGGCCCTTCTGTCCGGCCGCCAGCCGGCTCTGACAGGCTGCCCCTGGCACGACGTCAACGAAATGCTGCAGTCCGCAGGCCTCCGCCCGACGCGCCAGCGTATGGCTCTCGGCTGGCTGCTGTTCGGCAAGGGTGCGCGCCACCTCACGGCTGAAATGCTGTATGAGGAAGCGACGCTCGCCAAGGTGCCGGTGTCGCTGGCGACCGTCTACAACACGCTGAACCAGCTCACCGACGCCGGCCTGCTGCGCCAGGTCAGTGTCGACGGCACCAAGACCTATTTCGACACCAACGTCACCACCCACCACCACTACTACCTCGAGAACAGCCATGAGCTGGTCGACATCGAGGATCCGCATCTGGCGCTGTCCAAGATGCCGGAGGTGCCGGAGGGTTACGAGATCGCCCGCATCGACATGGTCGTGCGCCTGCGCAAGAAGCGCTGAGATCGTCTTATATCGCTGATTTGATCGTCATGGCCGGGATTTCCCGGCCATTGTCGTTTCAGGCGGACATTCGACACCTCGCGTCAGTTGACCTGCTCGTCCGAGTAGACGCCCCAGAGGCGTTCCTGCTGGATCCAGCCGTCAAAACCGTTGCCGGTGACCCGGCACCAGTTTGCACTGCACTTCTTGACCTGCGTAACGACGCCGGCCTGGAGTTTTGCCGCGACCGCGCTGTCGGGATCGGCACGGTCGTAGATCGGCGCGAGCTCGTCCTTGTGCTTCATGGTGACGACCGCGGTGCGGCGGCCCGACAGCAGCGAGTGATAGACCCAACCCTCGGCGCCTTCGGAATCGCGCACCCGGCGCCAGTTCTCGAATTCGGCGGTGATTTCGACCGGCAGGCCCGAGCGGGTGTAGACCCAGGCCACGTCGTTGTCCTTGGTCGGGCCGGCGCGGACGTTCACGTGATCCGATTTGAGGCTGACATAGCGCGGCACCGGCAGGCCGCTGGCGGTCTGGGGGGTATTATCCTTCGCCGAATGCGAGGGGCCGACCGAGGCGCTCAACCAAGTGCAAACGAGCGCCATCACCGAACAAAACCGCCCCAACGCCATCAACCCGTCTCCTGTCGAGGACCCAGCCCTGCCAGGTCCTCACTCCGAATTCCAAAATCTGCCGCGCAAACCCCTGACCCGCCCCACGCGGGTGTTCCGCCAAACCCGTGGTTCTTGTCTTGGCCCGGCCTTCTGCTAGAGAGGACGGACATCTGAACAACCAGTTTGCCCCGATTTTCCGGGTGGAAATGTCGGGAGAGCTTGAAGGAAACGCCGGGGACGACACGGCAAAAGGCAGTGTCGAACAACCGGGTTAATGAGGCCTCAACGGCCGGCCTTTGGCGACAGAGGCAGCCTGCAACGCCTCATGAGGCAGGACATGTCGGTGAAGAAAAAGCCCCTCGTCGTGGTGACGCGCAAGCTGCCGGACTCGATCGAGACACGGATGCGCGAGCTGTTCGACGCGCGGATCAATCTCGATGACACGCCGCTGTCCGCCGAGCAGATCGCGGAAGCCGCGCGCACCGCGGACGTGCTGGTTCCAACCGTGACCGACCACATCACCGCCGACATCGTCAACCAGCCCGACTGCAAGCTGAAGCTGATCGCGAATTTCGGCAACGGCGTCGACAATATCGACGTCGAGGCCGCGCATGCCCGCGGCATCACCGTCACCAACACGCCGAAAGTCCTGACCGAAGACACCGCCGACATGACCATGGCGCTGATCCTGGCCGTGCCGCGCCGCATGATCGAAGGCGCCTCCATTCTCACGGAAGGAAAGCCCTGGCCGGGCTGGTCGCCGACCTGGATGCTCGGCCACCGCATCGGCGGAAAACGCCTCGGCATCATCGGCATGGGCCGCATCGGCCAGGCGGTGGCGCGGCGCGCCCGCGCCTTCGGCCTGCAGATCCACTATCACAACCGCCGCCCCGTGGCGCCGAAGATCGCCGAAGAGCTTGGCGCCACCTATTGGGAAAGCCTCGACCAGATGCTGGCGCGGATGGACATCCTCTCGGTCAATTGTCCGCACACGCCGGCGACCTATCATCTGCTCTCGGCGCGGCGGCTGAAGCTGATCCGGAAAGACGCCTACATCGTCAACACCGCGCGCGGCGAGGTCACCGACGAGGATACGCTGATCAAGCTGATCGAGGGCGGCGAGATCGGCGGCGCCGGCCTCGACGTCTACGAGCACGAGCCCGCGGTCAACCCGAAGCTGGTGCGGCTCGCCAAAGCCGGCAAGGTGACGCTGCTGCCGCATATGGGCTCGGCGACGATCGAAGGCCGCGTCGAGATGGGCGAGAAGGTGATCATCAACATCCGCACCTTCCTCGACGCGCACAAGCCGCCGGATCGCGTGCTGCCGAGCATGCTCTGAGGCTTATTTGCTGCGTGCCTCGCGCTTGCGCCAATCCGCGACAAAATCGATGAACGCCCGCAGCGCGGGCGGCGTCTGGCGCCGGCTCGGATAGTACAGGAACGGCCCGGGAAACGGCTCGCACCAATCTTCCATCAGGCTGACCAGCGCGCCGGATTTCACGGCTTCGCCGACATAGCCATCGAGACTTGCCCAGATGCCCGCGCCGGCGAGCGCGGCGTGCATGGCAAGGTTCATATTGGTCGAGATCAGTTTTGCGGGCGGGTCGACCTTCATGATCTGGCCGGCCTTCTCGAATTCCCAATCGTGCATGACACCGCTCGAGTAGCGGGCACGGATGCAATCATGGTCGAGCAGATCCTTCGGGTGCTTCGGCCTGCCACGGCGCGCGATGTAATCGGGCGATGCGACGACGACGTAGTGCTGCGGGCCGCTGAGTGGGATTGCGACCATGTCCTGCGCGAGATGCTCGCCATAGCGCACGCCGGCATCGTAGCCCGCGCTGACGATGTCGACGAACCCGCTTTCGGAGACGATGTCGAGGTCGACCTGCGGATATGCCGCGAGGAACGGCCCGACCATCGGCGCCAGCACGAGATCGACCGCCGGCGGCGGCGCATTGATGCGCAACCGGCCTGAAGCCACCTCGCGCAGGCCCCGGACCTGATCCAGGGCATCGCCGACATCGCGCAGCGCAGGGGCTATCCGCGACAGCAGCAGCTCGCCGGCCTCGGTCAGTGCGACGCTACGGGTGGTGCGGTTCATCAGGCGGACGCCGAGGCGCTCCTCCAGATCCCGCAGCCGCTGGCTAAGGCTCGACACCGACACGCGAATTTCCACCGCCGCACGCCGGAAATTGCGGGTGCGGGCAACCGCCACGAAGACATCAAGATCGCGCAGATCGGGCTCGGCCATTGTTCGCCAGTGTGAACAAGCCATTCTGGATTGTCCAGCTTATCGATGTAATCGATCGGGCGCATATCTGGCCTCGTCACGCGGCGCAATCAGCCGCCTTTTTGAGGAGAGCCATCATGGAACAGCGCAAACTCGGTTCAACCGGCCCTACCGTCTCCGCTCTCGGCCTCGGCTGCATGGGCATGTCCGAGGTCTATGGCCCGGCCGATCGCGGCGAGGCCATCGCCACGGTGCGTGCCGCGCTCGATGCCGGCATCACGCTGCTCGACACCGGCGACTTCTACGCCATGGGCCACAATGAAATGCTGGTCCGCGAAGCGCTGAAGGAAGTGCCGCGCGAAAAAGTGCAGATCAGCGTCAAGTACGGTGCGCTGCGCGGTCCCGCCGGCGAATTCGGCGGCATGGACACGAGGCCAGCTGCGACCAAGAATTTTCTCGCCTACTCACTTCAACGTCTCGGCACCGATTACATCGACGTCTACCGCCCGGCGCGGCTCGATCCCAACGTTCCCATCGAGGAGACCGTCGGCGGCATCGCCGATCTCGTGAAGGCCGGTTACATCAGGCATATCGGCCTGTCCGAGGTCGGCTCCGACACCATCCGCCGCGCGCATGCGGTGCATCCGATCGCCGATCTCCAGATCGAGTACTCGCTGATCGAGCGCGGCATCGAACGCGACATTCTGAAGACCTGCCGCGAGCTCGGCATCGGCATCACCGCTTATGGCGTGCTGGCGCGCGGCCTGATCAGCGGCCACTGGTCCAAGGATAGCGGCAAGGCCGGCAAGGACTATCGGCTGATGACGCCGCGCTTTCAGGGCTCAAATCTCGACACCAATCTCGCGCTGGTGGAGCAGTTGCGCGCGATCGCTACCGAGGTCGGCGCGACGCCGGCGCAAGTCGCGATTGCCTGGGTGGCAGCGCAAGGCAAGGAGATCGTGCCGCTGGTCGGCGCGCGCACCCGCACCCGTCTCATCGAAGCGCACGGCGCGACGAAGGTTACGCTGACGCAAGCTCATCTTGCGGCACTGGCAAAAGCTTTCCCGCCTGATGTCGCCGCCGGCACGCGCTACGCGGCCGAGCAGATGGCGCATCTCGACAGCGAGAAGCCGGCGACGAGGTAACCGTCACAATCAGGTGCGATGGGCGCTGAGATCGGTGATCACGGGACCATCGCCATTGAGCGGATTGGCGGGATCGCGCGCATAGCGCAGCGTCTCGAAGCGCATCGCGCGCGCATCGATCATCAGGAGACGGCCGACCAGGCCGTCGCCGAAACCGACGATCTCGCGGATTGCCTCCAGCGCCATCATCGAGCCCATCACGCCCGCAAGCGCGCCCATGACGCCGGCCTCGGCGCAGGCGGGCACTGTGCCGGGCGGCGGCGCCTCCGGAAACAGGCAGCGATAGGTCGGGTTGAACACGCCCTGCTCATTCTTTTCATGCGCGCGGATGGTGGTGAGCGAGCCGTCAAACGTGCCGAGCGCCGCCGTGATCAGCGGGCGCTTTGCGAAGAAGCAGGCATCCGAGGCCAGATAACGCGTCGAGAAATTGTCGGAACCATCGAGCACGAGGTCGTAGTCGCCGATCAGGCTCAGCGCATTGTCGGCGTTGAGCCAGGTGGCGTGGCCGACGAAGCGGACATGCGGATTGAGCGCGGAGATCCGCTCGGCCGCGCTCTCGACCTTGTGCCGGCCGATGTCCGGCGTGGTGTGGATCACCTGGCGCTGGAGGTTAGAGAGCGAGACCACGTCGTCATCGACCACGCCGAGCGTGCCGATGCCGGCTGCGGCCAGATACATCAGAGCGGGCGCGCCGAGCCCACCGGCGCCGATCACCAGCACGGAGGCCCGTTTCAGCGCAGCCTGGCCGGGACCACCGACATCGCGCAGCACGATATGGCGGGCATAGCGTTCGAGTTCGTTCGGGCTCAGCACCTTCTCTTACTCCTGAACCACCCCAACATTGTTCGCGACCAACGAGATGTGCTTCAATGGCATTGCGTTCAATGGGCTGGCTGGATTTGTCATGAGATCGATGCTTGCGGCAACACTGATGTTGGCGACCGCCACAGGCGCGAACGCGCAGATGACGACGCCGCAGGTCCCCGGCGCCAAGCCGAAGGTGGTCCAGACCGTTCCGATCAAGCCGCCCGCCCTGCAAACGCCCTCGGAGACGGCGGACGGCATGACGCAAGGAGAGCGGCTGTCGCTGCAGTCCGACCTCGCCTGGGTCGGCCAATACAACGGCGCCATCACCGGCGACGTCAGCACGCGCATGGTCGAGGCCATCAAGGAATACCAGAAGCTCAAGGGCGGCAAGCCGACCGGCGTGCTCAATCCGCAGGAGCGCGCCGCACTCGCCGAGACCGCGCGGCGCAAGCAGGACAGCGTCGGCTGGAAGATCGTGACGGAGATCACCAGCGGCGCGCGGCTCGGCATCCCCGGTAAACTGGTGCCGCAGCAGGCGACCGACGCCAACGGCTCGAAATGGACCTCGCCGACCGGCACCGTGCAGGTGCTGCTCAGCCGCCGCAAGGAGGCCGGCCCCACCACGGCGAAGCTCGCGGACGCCGAGAAGAAGGAGCCCGGTCGCAAGGTCGACTACACCGTGGTGAAGCCCGACTTCTTCGTGCTGTCGGGATTGCAGGGCCTCAAAAAATTCTACGTGCGCGGCACCTTCAAGGGCGACGAAGTCCGCATCATGACGATCCTCTACGACCAGGCCACCGAGAACACGGTCGAGCCGGTCGTGATCGCGATGTCGAGCGCCTTCAATGCGTTTCCGGCGGGGCCGCAGGCCGGGCCGGCGCCGCGGAAAACCGTGGAATACGGCACCGGCATCGTGGTCAGCGATGATGGCGCGATCATCACCGACCGGCTCGTCACCGATGGCTGCATCGCGATCACAATCGGCGGCTACGGCAGCGCCGACCGCCTCGCCGAAGACAAGGAGCACGATCTCGCGCTGCTGCACATCTACGGTGCGCGCGGCCTGAAGCCGATGAGCCTCACAGGCGGCACGGCGAAGACAAGCGTCGATGTCGTCGGCATTGCGGATCCGCAGAGCCAGGGTGGCGCGGCCAGTGTGTCGAGTCTCAAGGGCGCACTGGCATCTGTCGGTGGCGGCGATTCCGCGCTGTCACCGCCGCCGTCGGTCGGGTTTTCCGGCGGTCCCGTGATCGACGGCGAAGGCAAGTTCGCCGGCATTGCGCTGCTGAAGCCCGCAATCGTCGCAGGGCCTGCGACAGCGGTGCCGGCGTCGCAGGCGGTGATGGTCTCAGCGGAGACGGTGCGCGATTTCCTGAAGGCGAACGGTGTCGCGGTTAACGGCACATCTCCGGACGCGAAAGCAGCGGTCGTGCGCGTGATCTGCGTACGGAAGTAATTCAAGCGCACCCGCGCTTCCTCTCCTGTCTCGATGCGTCCGCCAAGACATGTCGCGACGCGGACCATGCTGCTTCCGCGCGGTGTTTCACGAGGCATTCAGGGACGTTGCCAGATTTTCGAGAGGGGCGGTCAGGCGGCAGACGAGACCGGTCGCGTGATAGGAAACCTCGACGGAACCTCCGAAATCGTCTTCGAGCACCCGCGAGATGAGGCGTGAACCAAAGCCCACGCGGGTGGGCTTCGATGCCGGTGGACCACCAAATTCCTGCCAGACAAAACCGAACTTCGGCTCTCCGTTCTGATCGGCCGCCGTCCAGGTCAGAGACACGCGGCCGCTTGCCACGGTCAGGGCACCATACTTCAAGGCGTTGGTCGCGAGTTCATGAATCGCCAGGGACAGCCCGAGCGCCTGTCGAGACTTGACGACGAGCGGCGGCCCTGAAACCGTGAAGCGGCCTTCGCCCGTCCGATAAGGGGAGAGAGCAGTTTCGATCACATCCCGAAGGGGAGCGGCAGCCCAGTTTGCTGCGGTCAACAGGTCATGCGCGCGTCCGAACGCGCCGAGGCGTGCTTGATACTTTTCGAGATCGGCTCTGCTCGACGGCTCGCGAAATGTCTGGGCGGCCACCGCGCTCAGGACGGCAAGCGTGTTCTTGACGCGGTGCTTGAGCTCTTCGTTGATGAGGCCCAGCGCTTCTCTTGCCGTATGCTCGGGCGTGACATCCTTGCAGACCACAAGCACGCCGCCCACCTTGCCTTCGAAATCGATCGGGCCAAAGCTATACGTCCACCAAACGTCCTCGCGACGACCGTGACGCGTCACCGGTACCAGCTGGTCCTCATTCCATGTCGCGCCCTTGCCGGCCATGACGTGGTCGATCTGAGGCCCAATGATGTCCCAGATTTCAGCCCAGCACTCGCGGCCGCGCGCTCCGAGGGCGCTTGGATGCCGTTCGGGCCCCATCGTCTCACGGTATGCGTCATTGTAGAACTGGATGAGGTCTGGCCCCCACCAGATGAACATCGGGTGGCGCGAGGTCAGAACGAGCCGCACCGTGACACGAAGACTTTGAGGCCAGGTTTCCGGAGGACCCACCGGCGTGTTCGACCAGTCGAACGCGCGCGTCAAAGCGCCCATCTCGCCGCCCTCGGCCAGGAAGTCGCTGCCGTCTCCACCCATACGCAAAACCTTACCCGGACACCGACTGCCAACCTCGGCGTCGAAGTCGCGCTAGCATACAATGCACGATTTTTGTCGTCACCCGCCTCGGCCGGCCATGCGGCATCTGGCAGACAGCCGCGCGAATTTCTCTGTCCAGAAATTGCGGGCGGGGGAATGACGTCTGCGGTGTCCGAAACCGGCCCCCGTTCCGGGACTACACGACTAGTTCAACCGGAACCGCACACCGCTACGGGCGAGGCCACCCGAAATGCCAACCGGCGTGCCGTCTGCGCGCCAGCAGGCGGCGCCGGTCATGGTGCCGTCGTCGTGGAAGGCGATGCCGTTCATGCCGCCGGCGACGGTCGCAACGGGCTGGACCTTGTGGCCGAGCGCCGCGAGCTTCACACGCACGCTCTCCGGCACTTTCTGCTCGACCTCGAGCGCATTGCCTTCGGTCCAGACCCGCGGCGCCTCGACCGCTTCCTGCAAGCTCATGCCGTGGTCGATCAGATTGACCAGCGCCTGCATCGCGCTGGGGAAGATGCGTTTTCCCCCGGGCAGGCCGAGCGCATAGCGCAGCTTGCCGCCGTTGAGCGCCATCATCGGCGACATCGAGGTGGTCACGCGCTTGCCCGGCGCCAGCGACAGCGCATGGCCGGGACGCGGATCGAACAGGTTCATGTAATTGTTGGCGATCGCGCCCAGGCCCGGGATCATGATCTTGGCGCCAAAGAGATTGTTGATGGTCTGCGTGGTCGCGACCACGTTGCCGAAGGCGTCCGCCGCCGTCATGTGCGTGGTGTGCGCGCCTTCGAGCTGCGTCACGCCGGCGCCAAAAGCCTGCGCCCGCAACGGGTCGATGGCGCGGCGGCGCTCCTCGGCATAGGCTTTTGAGGTCAGCTTCTCCACGGGCACGCCGACATAGTCAGGATCGCCACTGGCGGCGGCGCGATCGGCGAACGCGATCTTCAGGACTTCGGCGAGATAGTGGATGGTCTCCGGCGTGCCGAAGCCGAGAGCGCCGATGTCGTAGCCCTCAAGGATGTTCAGCATCTGCGCGATGTGCACGCCGGAGGCCGCGGGCGGCGGCGGGCCCAAAATGGTCCAGCCGCGATAGTCGGCGCGGATCGGCTGCCGTTCGACGGTCTTGTAATTGGCGAGATCATTGCGGCGGATGAAGCCGCCGGTCTTCTCCATGTAGTCGGCGAGGATGTCGCCGAGCGGTCCCTCGTAGAGCGCGGCCTCGCCGTGATCGGCAATGTAGCGGAGCGTCTCGGCATATTCTGATTGCACCACGCGCTCGCCGACCTTCAGCGGCTCGCCGCCAGGCAGATAGATCGCCGCGATCGGCTTGTCCTTGCGCATCTCGGCGGCGCACTCGCTGATGCATTCGTGCAAGTACGGCGTCACCGCATAGCCGCGCGCGGCATGCTTGATCGCGGGCTGCATGACATCGGCAAGCGACATGGTGCCGAACCGGCGCAAGGTCTCGCACCAGGCTTTCAGCGAGCCCGGCGTGGCGACCGCTTTCGCCCCGTTGAGGTTCTCGTTGCCGACGGTGTCGAACACGTCATGGGCCGAGCCCGGCTTGGAGGTGTAGGTGGTGTCGCGCACCGAAGCGGGCGCGGTGCTCTGGCCGTCGATGAAGCGGTGGCTGCCGTCGGCGAGTCTTATGTGCGCCATGCCCCCGCCGATGATGCCGACCATCATCGGTTCGACCACGGTCAACGTGAACAGGGTCGCGATTGCGGCATCGATGGCGTTGCCGCCGGCCGCCAGCATCTCGGCGCCGGCGCTGGACGCCAGCGGGTGGTTGCTGACGACCATGCCGCGGCTCGAGACCGCCGGCATCTTCTGGCATTCAAAACTCGTCGCCGTCCGGTCGCGCCAGTTTCCGCTCATGCCGCCTGCCCTTCCTATGTGCGGCAGCGAGCACATCACGCGCGCGACAACCGGTCCAGTGTTGGTACGGATTGGCTGGCATTCCCGTTTCTGCCATCATCGTACCTGTTGATTCGGACATCCGCGGTCCCCTTTGGATCGGGCAGGGCAGGTCCTGAGCGAGAAGAGCTCAGCATCGAGAAGCGATGCACGTTCGCATGGCGTTATCCCGAGACCCAAGCACTCCAAAGGATTCATCTTCCAATGCATACGATCGTACTGGCCACCCAAAAGGGCGGCAGTGGCAAGAGCACGCTCGCCATCGGCCTCGCGCTGGCTGCCAAGCAGGCCGGCTTCACCGTCCGCCTGATCGAGACCGACCCGCAGGGCACCCTGTCCAACTGGCAGCGCCGCCGCAACAATGACGACCTCGTCGTCGAGCCGATCTATCACGCCGCTGACATCGCGCCGCGCCTGAAGATGCTGGCCGACAGCGGCCTCCAGCTCGCGATCGTCGACACCGCGGCCGGCCTGTCCGCCGCCACCACCGCCGCGATCCGCCATTCCGACCTCTGCCTGATCCCGGCCCGCCCGAGCGTCGCCGACATCGAGGCCACCGTCTCCACCCTCAGCGTCGCGCGCGCCTGGAAGCGGCCCTACAGCTTCGTGCTGAACCAGACGCCGATCCGCGGCCAGCGCATCGACAACGCCGCCAACACGCTCGCCGAGGAAGCCACGCTCGATCTCGCCGAAGTGCTCGCACGCCCGCTGATCGTGATGCGCAACGACCACCAGGATTCTCTCGCCAGTGGCCTCGCCGTCAGCGAATTCGCGCCGAACGGCAAGTCGGCGGATGAGATCCGCGGCCTCTGGCGCTGGATCGAGACCCGGCTCGAGCTCGAAGCCACGACCAATGTCCTGATCGACCAGGTCATCTCGGCCGCAGACGGCATGCTGCACGTCGCCACCGAGCTGGCGGCGGACGAAACCCTGGCGTCCTGAGCGGGGCAATCGCTCAGACGGCAGCCGGGCTCTTCACTTATCCGGTAGGAGCCCCAGCGACGAAGCAATCCGGCCACCAGCCCGGCCGGATTGCTTCGCTTCGCGTCTTTGTGCGACGGCGGGCGCACTCGCACGAAAATGTCGAAACAACCCCATGCACAGTAGAACGCCTCCCGGTTAAGTCGCCTCGGCGGCGGCGCGTAGATATTTGACTCATCAGTCAAAACGTCTGTGCAGCGGAGAACGGACGCGGCTGGGTCAAATCTCGCGAGGTTTGCCCCCTGGCGTCCCGGACCTACCACGCAGCCAGGCGTCCCGGCGCACGATCCATTTCTCGGATTTTGACTGCCCGCCATGGTGCAGCAGCTCGATGAACCCCACGAACTCGGCACCCGTCTTCTGCTTGACGCGGCGTGAAGCTTCGTTCGTGGCGGCGTTGCAGACGAAGAAATGATCGAGGCCGAGCGTGAAGAAGGCAAAGTCGTTCACGGCGGCGATCGCCTCCGTCATCAAGCCACGCCGCCAGTAAGGCTCGGCCAGCCAGAAGCCACGATTGCCTTTGGCGCCGTCGGCATAGGGGCGGAAATGAATGTTGCCGATGGCCTCGCCATCGCCGCCCTTCAGCACCAGCACCCAATGATGGATCTCCTCGCCGGCTGAGATCTTGTCGAGCTGCGAGCGGACGAAGGTTGCCGCGCCATCCGCGGGATACGGCCAGGGCACGACGGCAGCGAGATGCCGGATGATGTTCCAATTGTCGAAATGGCGCTAGATCGCCGGCACGTCGGACGGCGCGAGCGGACGCAGGATCAGCCGTTCGGTTTCAAGCTGCGGCGTCTGCATGGCCTGCTACTTCTGACATTTCGGACACCAGAAGGTCGAGCGGCCGTTCTGAGTGAAACGCTTGATCGTGCCGCCGCAGCCCGGCGTCGTACATTTCTCGCCCTCGCGGTCATAGACCTTGAAGGAATGCTGGAAATAGCCGAGCTCGCCGGAGGTCTGGCGATGGTCGCGCAGTGACGAGCCGCCGGCCTTGATGGCGTCGTTGAGCACGGTGTGAATCGCGCCGACGAGCCTTTTCGCATGATCCGTCGGCTCGCCCTTCTTGGTGGACAAAGTCGCGGCGATCCGGCGCGGCGACAGATGTGAGCGGTGCAGCACTTCGCAAACATAGATGTTGCCAAGGCCTGCCACCACGCGCTGGTCGAGCAGCGCCGCCTTCAGGCTGGTGGTCTTGCCGGCACAGGAGCTTGCCAGCATCGCGGCATCGAATTCATTGCCGAGCGGCTCGGGACCGAGATCGCGCAGCAGCGGCTCATCCTCGAGCGCGTTGCGTGCGATCACTTTCATGTAACCGAAGCGGCGCGGATCGTTGAAGACGATGTCGGCGCCGGAGGACATCCGAAACAGCACGTGGTCGTGCGTGGAGTCCTTGCCCTTCGGATAGTGAAACTCACCAGGCTGGGCGTCGTTGTCCGGCTTGATGACGCGGAACGAACCCGACATGCCCAGATGCATCAGCAGCACGTCGCCGGAGGCGAGATCGGCCATCAGATATTTTGCACGGCGTCCCAGGCCGGTGACGACCTGCCCCTGGAGCCGGGCCACGAAGTCCGGCTGGAACGGAAAGCGCAGATCCGGCCTCCGGGCCTCGGCCACAAGGATTTTCGCACCCTCCATGACCGGCTGAAGGCCGCGGCGGACGGTCTCGACTTCGGGCAATTCAGGCATGGTCAGGCATTCACCTTATGAGGGCGGTGTGATAGCGCCATTGCGGCGGGCGCGCTATGGTTCGCCCAGTGGAGTAGAGTAATGGATCGGCCGGGCGAAACCACGCATTTTGGCTTCAAAGACGTTCCCCTGGGGGACAAGCAGACGCTGGTGAACGATGTGTTTCACAGCGTGGCTTCGCGCTATGATTTGATGAACGATTTGATGTCCGGCGGCCTGCACCGGGTCTGGAAGGACATCATGATCAACGCGCTCAACCCGCCCAGGGGCGACCGTCCCTTCGCGTTGCTCGACGTTGCCGGCGGCACCGGCGACATCTCGTTCCGCGCCGCCAAGGCCGCAGGCCCCGGCTTCCATGCCACGGTCTGCGACATCAATTCCGGGATGCTCGACGTCGGCCGCGAGCGCGCCGCCAAGCGCCATCTCGAGACCCAGGTCGATTTCGTCGAAGGCAACGCCGAAGCGCTCGCCTTCGCCGACCGCAGCTTTGACGCATATACGATCGCTTTCGGCATTCGCAACGTGCCGCAGATCAATCTGGCGCTGGCTGAGGCCTATCGCGTGCTGAAGCCCGGCAGCCGCTTCCTGTGCCTGGAATTCTCCACCGTCGAGATGCCCGGCCTCGACCGGATCTATGATTTGTTCTCGTTCAAGGTGATCCCGCCGCTCGGCCGCATGGTCACTGGAGACGCCGAATCCTACCAGTATCTCGTCGAGTCGATCCGCAAGTTTCCAAAACCTGCCGCCTTCGCCGACATGATCCGCGACGCCGGCTTTTCCCGCGTGAGCTGGCAGACATTGTCCGGCGGCATCGTCGCATTGCATTCGGGCTGGCGTTTGTGATTTCTGCCTTCACCCACATTTCGCGCCTGATCCGCGCCGCGTTCGTCTTTGCGCGCGAAGGCGTGTTCGGCTCCGTTGATCCGAGCCTGGTGCCGCCGCCCGGACAGCTTGCCCTGAAACTTGCACGCATTGTCGAACGCCGCGGCGTCAAGCAAGGACCACGGATCTCGCGCGCACTGACGCGAATGGGCCCGGCCTATCTCAAGCTCGGTCAGTTCCTGGCGACGCGTCCGGACGTGGTCGGCTTCATCATGGCGCGCGACCTCGAAAGCCTGCAGGACCGGCTGCCGCCGTTTCCGCAAGCCGAAGCCGAGGCGACGATCGCGACCTCGCTGGAACGACCGCTGAAGGATGTCTTCGTCAGCTTCGGCCCGCCGGTCGCAGCCGCCTCGATCGCGCAGGTGCATCGCGGCGAGGTCGAGCACGACGGCGTCCGCAAGGCGGTCGCGGTCAAGGTGCTCAGGCCGAACGTCGCCTCGCGCTTCCGCCGCGACCTGTCCGATTTCTTTTTCGTCGCGCACAAGGCCGAGGCCTATTCGTCGGAGGCGCGCCGCCTGCGCCTCGTCGAAGTCATCAACACCATGTCGCGCTCGGTCGCGATGGAGATGGATCTGCGGCTCGAGGCGGCGGCGCTGTCGGAGATGGCCGAGAACACGCGCGACGATCCTGATTTCCGCGTGCCGACCGTCGATTGGGATCGCACCACGCACAACGTGCTGACGATGGAGTGGATCGACGGCATCGCGCTGAACGACCACAAGCGCCTCGCAGAGTCGCAGGTCGATTTGCCCGATCTCGGCCGCAAGGTGATCCAGAGCTTTCTGCGCCACGCGCTGCGCGACGGCTTCTTCCACGCCGACATGCACCCGGGCAATCTGTTCCTCGATGACGCCGGCCGCCTCGTCGCGGTCGATTTCGGCATCATGGGCCGGCTCGGGATGAAGGAGCGGCGCTTCCTCGCCGAAATCCTGCTCGGCTTCATCACCCGCGATTATCGCCGCGTCGCCGAGGTGCATTTCGAGGCGGGCTATGTGCCCGCGCATCACTCGGTCGAGAACTTTGCGCAAGCCATCCGCGCCATCGGCGAACCGATCCACAACCGCACCGCCGAGGAGATCTCGATGGCGCGGCTGCTGACATTGCTGCTCGAGGTCACCGGCCTGTTCGACATGACGACGCGGCCCGAACTAATTCTGCTGCAGAAGACCATGGTGGTGGTCGAGGGCGTGGCGCGCGCTTTCGATCCCAGGCTCGACATCTGGAAGGTCGCCGACCCCGTGGTGCGTGAATGGATCGAGCGCAATCTCGGACCGATCGGCCGGGTGGAGGGCGCACTGGCCGGCGGCGGCGACCTCGCCCGCGTGCTGATGCGCCTGCCTGATATCGCGCAGCGCTCGGTCGCGGTGCTCGAGCAACTCGAAACCATGACGCGGGAGGGCATCAGGCTGTCGCCGGAGAGCATCGCCGCAATGGGCCGCAGCGAGGGCCGCAAGAACCGCTGGCGAACCGTGGCGCTCTGGATCATCGCGGCGACCTTCATCGGAATCCTGATCGCCGTCCGGAATCTGTGATTGCCAAAATCCTTGATTGCATTGCAATCACAGGATTGATAGCATCGCCATCATTCCGTGCTGGAGGGCGTCGTGGCAAGCCTGACCATCCGCAAGCTCGACGAGGGCATCAAGACCTATTTGCGCCTGCGCTCGGCCAGGAACCGCAGATCGGTCGAGGAAGAAGTCCGGGTCATCCTGGGCGAGCTGATCGAGGGCCGCGAGGAGCCGCTGACGCCGTTTTCGGCGCCCCCTGCGGCATCCACCGCCCCCACACCCCAGCGCACCGGCGCCCTTCCCGAGGCCAGCGTCACCCTGATCATCGGCGGCGGGATCGCGGCGTACAAATCGCTCGACCTGATCCGAAGGCTGAAAGAGCGCCGCATCGAGGTTCGCTGCGTGCTGACCAAGGCCGCGCAGCAGTTCGTTACGCCGCTGGCGGTGAGCGCGCTGTCGCATGAGCGCGTCTACACCGATCTGTTCGATCCCCAGAGCGAGTTCGATGCCGGCCATATCAGGCTCGCGCGCGACTGCGACATGATCGTGGTGGCGCCGGCGACCGCCGACCTGATGGCCAAGATGGCCAATGGCCATGCCGACGATCTCGCCAGCGCCATCCTGCTCGCCACCAACCGAAAAATCCTGGTGGCGCCGGCGATGAACCCGCTGATGTGGAACAACGCGGCAACGCGCCGCAATGTCGCACAGCTCCAGCGCGACGGCGTGGTGCTGATCGGACCGAATTCCGGCGAAATGGCCGAGGCGGGCGAAGCCGGCGTCGGCCGCATGTCAGAAGCGATCGAGATCGCCACCGCCGCCGAACGCTTGCTGCGGCCGCCGGTGCCGCGCCCGCTCGCCGGCAAGCGCGTGCTGATCACTGCAGGCCCGACGCACGAGCCGATCGACCCGGTGCGCTACATCGCCAACCGCTCGTCCGGCAAGCAGGGTTTTGCGATTGCCGCCGCAGCGCAGGCCGCCGGCGCCGAGGTGATTCTTGTGAGTGGCCCGGTCGATCTCGGCGATCCCGCCGGTGTGACGGTGAAGCACGTCGAATCCGCGCGGCAGATGCTGGAGCAGGTGCAGGCTTCACTTCCGGCCGACATCGCGATCTTCGCCGCCGCCGTTGCCGACTGGCGCGTCGCCAATGAGGGCGAGCAGAAGCTGAAGAAGAGTTCGGCCGGCATGCCGCCGCTTCAGTTGGTGGAAAACCCCGACATCCTCGCCACGATCTCGAAGCTGACGGACAAGCGCCCGCCGCTGGTGATCGGCTTTGCCGCCGAGACCGAGCACCTCATCGACAACGCCAAATCAAAGCTGGCGCGCAAGGGCTGCGACTGGATCGTCGCCAACGACGTCTCGCCAGCGACCGGCGTGATGGGCGGCGACCGCAACACCGTGCATTTGATAACCCGCAGGGACGGTGAGATTGCAGTTGATTCCTGGCCGGTGATGACCAAGGAACAGGTCGCCATCGAACTGGTCGCGCATGTCGCAAAAAGCGTGACCGGCAAATTCTTGGACGACAAAGCCCTGGAGCCGGCATCTTGAGCACGAAAGTCACGGTCGAACTGCAAGAGCTCGCCCACGCCCAGGGCCTGCCGCAGCCCGCCTATCAGACCGCGGAGGCCGCCGGCCTCGATTTGATGGCCGCGGTGCCGGAGAGCGAGCCGATGACGCTCGCGCCTGGCCAATACGCGCTGATACCGACGGGCCTCGCGATCGCGCTGCCGCCCGGCCACGAGGCGCAGATCCGGCCGCGTTCGGGGCTCGCCGCCAAGCATGGTGTCACCGTGCTGAACTCACCCGGCACGATCGACGCGGACTATCGCGGCGAGATCAAGGTGATCCTGATCAACCACGGCGCGGTGTCGTTCGTGATCAAGCGCGGCGAGCGCATCGCGCAAATGGTGATCGCGCCCGTGGTGCAGGCCGCGCTGGTTCCCGTCGCGACATTGTCAGCGACCGATCGCGGCGCCGGCGGCTTCGGCTCGACCGGCCGCTAACACACGACAGCTTCAGCCGAATCATCCCGAAGAACTACGTGGGTTGGAACCCGGCACCGGGCATTTTTGGGGGGCTGCCTTTGCGTTCACGATCTGGACTCTTACCGGTGGAGTCGCGGTGAGGGTATTGTCCTTTGATTCGCGCGCGACGGGGGTCGTCGCGCGTAAATCTGTGCGGTCTTGGGGCAACTATGTCAGGCGTGATCGTGTCGATGCGTCGGACGCTGTTGTCGTGCACTTCGTTGGCGCGCAACGGCCTGCTGGGAGGCGCTCTCGCAGCGCTGCTGCCGGCTGCGCCGGCTGAGGCCGCCGAGCTCATCGATACACTTTCAACATTGCTGGACTTCAACCGGCAGGAACTCGCGGTGCTCGCCACCGCGCTCGCGCTGCTCGGCTTCTCGGTCGTGGCCGCCATCCTGCTGATGCGCACGCGCGTCGGCAAGGCGAAGAGCGAGGCGCGGTTGCGCGCGCGAATCGGAGAGCTGCAGCTCCAGGCCGACCGCTACGGCGCGCTGCTGTTCGCCGAGCCGCAGATCCTGATCTCCTGGCCGGCCGGCGACGACCGCGCGCAGATTTCCGGCGACATCGCAATGGTGCTGCCGCGCGACCCCACGCCGCAGCGTGTACTCGCATTCGGAACCTGGCTGCCGCCGGAACCCGCGCTGCAGATGGACCACGCCGTCGACGCGTTGCGCGACCGCGGCGACGGGTTCCAGCTGACGCTGACCACCGCCAACGGTCGCACGCTGGAAGCGCTCGGCCGCGCCATCGGCGGTCAAGCCATTGTCAGGATTCGAGAACTCTCGGGACTTCGACGCGACCTCGCCGAAACCAATCTTCGCTATAAGGCGCTCTCCGACGAAACCGAGATGCTGCGCGGCTTTGCTGCTGCCGCACCCTGGCCGATCTGGGCCAAGGCCGAGAACGGCGCACTCACTTTCGCCAATCCGGCCTATGTGCGCGCGACCGAAGCGGCCAGCGTCACTGACGCCCAGGAACGCAAGCTCGAGCTGCTCGACAGCGCCGACCGCACCGCGATGGAGCGGGGGCTGAAGGATGCCGCCAATTTCACCTCACGGCTGCCGATCGTGATCGGCGGCGAGCGGCGCATCTATGACGTGCGCGCCGTCAATGTCGGCAGCGGCAGTGTCGGCGTCGCCATCGACGCGGGCGAAGCCGACGGGCTGAGCTCGGCGCTGGTGCGGATGGCGGAAGCCCATCGCCGCACGCTCGACCAGCTCTCCTCGGGCGTTGCCGTGTTCGACGGCCATCGCCGGCTCGCCTTCTACAACGATTCCTACCGGCGGCTGTGGGACCTCGACCGCACCTTCCTCGACGCCAATCCCGACGATTCCAGCGTGCTCGACCAGCTCCGCGCGGCGCGCAAGCTGCCGGAGCAGCCGGATTTCCGCGCCTGGAAAGTAAAACTGCATGAGGCCTATCGCGCGGTCGAGGCCGCCAAGGACACCTGGTATCTGCCCGACGGCCGCGCGCTCTCCGTCGTCACCACGCCGAACCCGGAAGGCGGCGTCACCTATCTGTTCGACGACGTCACCGAGAGCCTCGAGCTGGCCCGCCGCTTCGACCGCATGATCCGCGTCCAGCGCGAGACGCTGGACAGCCTCGCCGAGGGCGTCGCGGTGTTCGGCAGCAACGGCAAGGCGCAGCTGTTCAACCCGGCCTTCGTCCGGATGTGGAAGCTGTCGAGCGACGCCATGCGCGACGAGCCGCATATCCAGACCGTCGAAGGCTGGTGCCATCAGCTGTTCGACGAACCCGCGGTCTGGCGGCAGATCCGCGAAGCCATCACCTCGATCGAGAACCGCGCCGACGTGCCGCTGAAGCTGGAGCGCAAGGACGGCAGCGTGCTCGACGGCATGATCCGGCCGCTGCCCGACGGCGCCACCATGCTGACGTTCCAGGACATCACCGACACCGAGAACGTCGAGCGTGCGCTGCGCGAGCGCAACGAGGCGCTGGAGACCGCCGACCAGATGAAGGTGGATTTCGTCCACCACGTCTCCTACGAGCTGCGCTCGCCGCTGACCACCATCATCGGCTTCGCGCATTTCCTCAGCGATCCCTCGACCGGGCCGCTGACGCCGAAACAGGCCGAATATCTCGACTACGTCACCAAATCGACCAACGCGCTGCTCGCGCTCACCAACAACATCCTCGATCTCGCCACCATCGACGCCGGCGCGATGAAGCTGGAACTCGGCCCGGTCGACGTCAGCAAGACCATCGAGCTCGCCGCCGAAGGCATCCAGGATCGCCTCGCCACCGACCGCATCCGCCTCAAGGTCGAGATTGCGCCCGATATCGGCAGCTTCGTCGGCGACGAGAAGCGCGTGGTACAGGTGCTGTATAATCTACTCGCCAACGCCGTCGGGTTTTCTCCACAGGATTCCACCGTCGGCATCAGCGCGCGGCGCACCGAACGCAGTGTGGTCTTCACCGTGACAGATTCCGGACCTGGAATACCTGCCGACATGAAGGACAAGGTATTCAACTGGTTCGAAAGCCGCTCGCAGGGCTCGCGTCACCGCGGCGCCGGGCTCGGCCTGTCGCTGGTGCGCTCCTTCGTCGAGCTGCATGGCGGCAAGGTGCGGGTGGATTCGATCGTGGGCAGGGGCACGGTCGTGATCTGTGACTTCCCGACCGACCAGGCGGCGCATCGCGACGCCGCCGAATGAGCGCGCCCACCACATTCCCCGTCGCGCTTCACAACGAGACGGCGACTGCGCAATTGATGGCCGACCTCGCGCTGCTGGTCGGGCCCGGCGACGTCATCACCCTGACCGGCGATCTCGGTGCCGGCAAGACCGCGGCCGCGCGCGCGCTGATCCGCTACCTCGCCGGCGACGACGAACTCGAAGTGCCGAGCCCGACCTTCACCTTGGTGCAAGGCTACGACCTGCCGCCGTTTCCGGTCATGCATGCCGATCTCTACCGCGTCGAGGACGAGGGTGAGCTCGAGGAGATCGGGCTGTCGCCGCTGCCCGATGCAACGCTCGTCCTGATCGAATGGCCGGAGCGGGCGCCGTCGGCGATGCCGCAGGATCGCATCGACATCATTCTGACGCACCGGCCGGCGCTGGGCTCGAATGCGCGCGCCGCCGACATCACCGGTTACGGCAAGGCCGCCGCCACTGTTGCGCGGCTGAAGGCGCTGCGCGAATTCCTCGACGCATCCGGTTATATCGACGCCACGCGCAAGCGCATGGCCGGCGATGCCTCGACCCGCTCCTATGCGCGGCTGCTGCGCGACGGCGAGATCGTCATCCTCATGAACTCTCCGCAGCGCCCCGACGGCGCTGCGATGTACAACGGAAAATCCTACAGCGCCGCGGTGCATCTCGCCGAGAACGTCAAGCCGTTCGTCGCCATCGATGAAGGTCTGCGCGCGCAAGGCATCTCCGCGCCCGTAATCCACCATATCGATCTCGACCACGGTTTTCTGATCAGCGAAGATTTCGGCAGTGAAGGCGTGATCGAGGGCGATCCGCCGCGTCCGATTTCCGAGCGCTACGAAGCTGCGACCGACGTGCTCGCTGTACTGCACGGCAAGACGCTGCCGGAGACGCTGCCGCTGGACGGGCAGAGCTACGCCATTCCCATCTTCGACACAGAGGCGATGCTGATCGAAATCGGACTGATGCCGGAATGGTATCTACCCGATCGCAACGCACCGCTGAGCGACGAGAAGCGCGCCGAATTTTTCGCGATGTGGCGCGAGCTTCTGAAGAAACCGCTGGCCGCACCGAAGACGTGGATCATCCGCGACTACCACTCGCCCAATCTGATCTGGCTTGCTGACCGTGCAGGCATCGCGCGCGTCGGCGTGATCGATTTCCAGGACACCGTGCTCGGACCGAAATCCTACGACGTGGTGTCGCTGCTCCAGGACGCCCGCATCGACGTGCCCGAAAACATCGAGCTGACATTGCTGTCGCGCTACATCAAGGCGCGGCGCGCCGATGACGCGGGCTTCGATCCGGCCGGCTTCGCCGAGCTCTACGCCATCATGTCGGCGCAGCGGAACACCCGCCTGCTCGGCACCTTCGCCCGGCTCAACCGCCGCGACGGTAAGCCGCATTATCTGCGCCACCAGCCGCGGATCTGGACCTATCTCCAGCGCTCGCTGGCGCATCCCACGCTTGAGCATTTGCGCGACTGGTACCTGGCCAACGTCCCGCCGCCCCAATCCGGAACCTGATTTACCGGCTGTTAGCCATCGCATCGGTATCATCGCCCGCAGGCCGCCGGATGAATACGGGGCTGGAGCAAGGGCAGATGGCGGCCAAGACGGACCAGCGTGGCAACAGCCGGGTTGTTTTCGAGCGCGGGATACCGGCCCAGATGATGGGTATCGACGGCACCTGGCGGCGCGAATGCACCATGGAGGACGTCTCCGAGAGCGGCGCCAAGCTGACCATCGACGGTTCGGTCGAAGGCCTGCATCTGAAGGAATTCTTTCTCCTGCTGTCGTCCACGGGATTAGCGTACCGGCGCTGCGAGCTGGCCTGGGTCAATGGCGACCAGATCGGAGTCAATTTCCTGAAGATCGGCGACAAGAAGAAAAAGGCGCGTTCCACAGCCGTTGGGGCGTGACAGCAACACCCGTCGCACAACCGTCACCGCAGGTGATTAAGGCGGTTAAGACGCGGTGCGGCTGATTGAGTCCCGTGCTAGGATTGCTGCAAACGCGAAATCAATTGGTTCGAGACAGAAGAATCTGAGAAAGCAAAGGATGTCCGTCAAGCCGACCAAAGCCATGGTGCTCGCCGCAGGGTTCGGCCTGCGCATGCGTCCGCTGACGGACAAGATGCCGAAGCCGATGGTACCGGTGGCGGGACAGCCGCTGCTCGACCATGTGCTCGACAAGCTCGGCCATGCCGGCGTGACTGAGGCCGTGGTCAATGTGCACTATTTGCCGGACCAGATCATCGATCACACCGCCTCGCGCCAGCTTCCGCGCGTGACCATCTCCGACGAGCGCGACCAGGTGCTCGGCACCGGCGGCGGCGTGGTCAAGGCGCTGCCGCTGCTCGGCAATGAGCCGTTCTTCCACGTCAATTCCGACACGCTCTGGATCGACGGCGTGCGCTCCAATCTGGCGCGGCTTGCGGAAAATTTCGACCCCGAGCGCATGGACATCCTGCTGCTGATGGCGCCGACCGCGACCAGCATCGGCTATAGCGGCCGCGGCGATTACGGCATGCTGCCCGACGGTGCGCTGCGCAAGCGCAAGGAAAAAGAGATCGTTCCGTTCGTCTATGCAGGCGCGGCGATCCTGTCGCCTGCGATCTTCGCCGATGCGCCGCAGGGCGAGTTCTCGCTGACCAAGATGTTCGACCGTGCCAACGAGCAGGAGCGGCTGTTCGGCCTGCGCCTCGACGGCGTCTGGATGCATGTCGGCACGCCTGATGCGGTGCATGCGGCGGAAGAGGCGTTTCTGGAGAGCGTGGCGTAGGGGCCACTCTCTTGTCCCGGACGCGGTGCGGCGCGAAGTGCCGCCGCAGAGCCGGGACCCACTTCATCCTCGCGTGCGGACCGAAGTGACTGGGCCCCGGCTCAGCAGCGCATCACTACGTGCTGCACTGCGTCCGGGGCACGAGACTATCGGCCCCGCGAACAGCGGGGATGACCCCGCCTCGCCCCATGACCATTTGACGTCGCCTCCCTATATTGGCGCCTGATTCCCGAATCAGGCAGCCCATGCGCGTCTTCAGCGTTCCCCTCTCAGTTCCGTTCCTGCGCACCATCGTATCAGGCCTGCTGGACGGCCGGCTGGTCGACGGATTCGAGGCGCGCAAGGAGCCGGCGCGGCTGGCGGACGTCACGCTGTACCTGCCGACCCGGCGCGCCATGCGCGTGGTCCGCGAGATCTTCCTCGATGAAATGAAGGCGGACGCCGTGGTGCTGCCGCGCATCGTCGCGCTCGGCGATATCGACGAAGACGAGCTCGCCTTCGCTGAGGAAGGCGAACAATTTTCCGGCGCAACGCCGCTCGAGATTCCACCGAGGCTCGGCGAGCTCGAACGGCGGCTGACGCTGGCGCAGCTCGTCGCCGCCTGGGCCAAGGGCCCGGTGCTGTCGCCGCTGGTGGTCGGCGGCCCCGCCTCGACGCTGGCGCTTGCCGGCGATCTCGCCCGCCTGATCGACGACATGGTCACGCGCGGCGTCGACTGGAGCGCGCTCGATGGCCTCGTGCCGGATATGCTCGACCGTTACTGGCAGCACTCGCTCGAATTCTTGCGCATCGCCCGCATCGCCTGGCCCGGTCATCTCGCCGAGATCAACCGGATCGAGCCGGCGGCACGGCGCGACCTCCTGATTGCGGCGGAAGCAAAACGTCTGACCGCACATCCCCATGGCCCCGTGATCGCGGCCGGCTCGACCGGCTCGATGCCGGCCACCGCAAAATTCCTCCATGCGGTCGCCTCGCTGCCGCATGGCGCCGTGGTGCTGCCGGGTCTCGACACCGATCTCGACGACGACGCCTGGCGCAGCATCGGGGGGTTGCGCGATTCACTCGGCAAGTTCGCGGAGCATCCGGCGTCGAACCATCCGCAATACGCGATGCATGCGCTGCTCGATCGCTTCGGAATCAAGCGCAGCGACGTCGAGATCCTCCAGCCGCCGGCCGACGGCGGCCGCGATCTGCTCGCCTCCGAATCGATGCGGCCGTCCGCCAAGACCGAAGTCTGGCACGACCGGCTGAAGCAGCCGGATGTCGCCGCGAAGATCTCCGGCGGCATGACGAACCTTGCCGTCGTCGAAGCGCCCAACCCTGAAATGGAAGCGCTTGCGATCGCCATTGCCATGCGCGAGGCGCGGCATCTCGACAAATCGGCAGCGCTGGTGACGCCGGACCGCGCGCTGGCGCGCCGGGTGATGGCCGCGCTGACCCGATGGGATCTCGCGTTTGACGATTCCGGCGGCGACGTCCTGATGGAAACCTCCGCCGGCGTCTTTGCGCGGCTCACCGCGGAAGCGGCGACCAAGGGATTGGAGCCGCCGACGCTGCTGGCGATGCTGAAGCATCCGCTGTGCCGGCTCGGCCGCGCGCCGGGTGCATGGAAGGCGGCGATCGAAGGTCTGGAGCTCGCGCTCCTGCGCGGTACGCGCCCGCCCGCGGGCACGGCCGGCCTGCTGCGCGAATTCAAGCGCTTTCGCGACGAGCTAGCCAAGCTAGAGCGCAAGGAAGTTTCCGCGCTCCACCACGCCGAGCCCCGCGCGCGGCTGAAGGCAGAAGACCTCGATCGCATCCAGACGCTGATCGATGGCTTGCAAAAGGCACTGGCGCCGATCGAGAGCCTCGCATCGTCAAAGCCATTCGACTTCGCCGAGCTCGCGCACCGGCATCGCGAGATCATGATCGAGCTGTCGCGCGACGAGCAGGGCATTCCGCTCGCCTTCGAGGAGCGCGAGGGCCTCGCGCTCGCCGGTGCCTTCGACGACCTCCTGCGCGGCGGCACCACCAGCGGCTTGATGGTGACGCTGCCCGACTACGCCGACGTGTTCCAGACCGCATTCAGCGACCGCGCGGTGCGGCGGCGCGACAAGCCGGGCGCGCAGCTCCAGATCTACGGCCCACTGGAATCGCGCCTGATGCAGGCCGACCGCATCATCGTCGGTGGCCTGATCGAGGGCGTCTGGCCGCCGGCGCCGCGGATCGATCCCTGGCTGAGCCGGCCGATGCGGCACGAGCTTGGCCTCGATCTGCCGGAACGACGCATCGGCCTCTCCGCGCACGATTTTGCGCAGCTGCTCGGCGGCGGCGAGGTGATCCTCACCCATTCCGCCAAGGCCGGCGGCGCGCCGGCGGTGGCCTCGCGCTTCCTGCACCGGCTGGAGGCCGTTGCTGGTGACGATCTCTGGAAGGCGGCCATTCGCGCCGGCGAAAAATATGTGCAGTTCGCGGACGCGCTGGACCAGCCCGACGAGGTCAAGCCGGTCAAGCAGCCCGAGCCGCGGCCGCCGCGCGCGACGCGACCGCTCAGCATGTCGGTGACCGCAATCGAGGACTGGTTGCGCGATCCCTACACGATCTACGCCAAGCTCATTTTGCGGCTCGATGCGCTCGATCCTGTCGACATGCCGCTGTCAGCCGCAGACCGTGGCTCCGCGATCCACGATGCGCTCGGCGAATTCACCGAGACTTACGCCGCGCGTCTGCCCGACGATCCCTCCCGCGTGCTGCGTGCGATCGGCGAAAAATACTTTGCGCCGCTGATGGAGCGGCCCGAGGCACGCGCGCTGTGGTGGCCGCGCTTCCAGCGCATCGCGCGCTGGTTCGGCGAATGGGAGACGGCGCGTCGCGACGTGATCGAAGCGATTACGGCGGAGACCCGCGGCGAGATTTCGATCCCGCTCGACAGTACCCGCAGCTTCAAGCTGTCCGCCCGCGCCGACCGCATCGAGCGGCGCCAGGGCGGCGGCTACGCCATCCTCGACTACAAGACCGGCCAGCCGCCGACCGGCAAGCAGGTCCGCATGGGTCTGTCGCCGCAGCTCACGCTGGAAGCCGCCATCCTGCGCGAGGGCGGCTTTCCCGACATCGACGCCGGCGCCTCCGTGAGTCAGCTGGTCTATGTCCGGCTGAGCGGCAACAATCCACCCGGCGAGGAACGCATCCTCGAGCTCAAGTTCAAGCAGGGCGACGAGCCGCAACCGCCCGACACGGCCGCGGCGGAAGCGCGCGCCAAGCTGGAGGCGCTGATCCGCGCCTTCGACGACGAGAACCAGCCCTACACCTCGCTGAACCTGCCGATGTGGACCAACCGCTACGGCACCTATGACGATCTCGCCCGGATCAAGGAATGGTCCGCGGCCGGCGGCCTGGGGATCGAGGAATGGTGAAGCTGCCGCGTCCGATCCCCGACGAGGTCCGCGCGCGGCAGGCGCGTGCGTCCGATCCGACCGCGTCGGCCTTCGTGTCGGCGAATGCCGGCTCGGGCAAGACGCATGTGCTGGTGCAGCGGGTGATCCGCCTGCTGATGTCGGGCGTGCCGCCGGAAAAGATCCTCTGCATCACCTTCACCAAGGCGGCTGCGGCCAACATGGCCGAGCGCGTGTTCACCACGCTTGGCCATTGGGTGACGCTGGATGATACCGGGCTCGATGCCGCGATCCGCGCCGTCGGCATCCCGCATCCTGATCGAAAATTGCGGCGCGACGCGCGAAAGCTGTTCGCCTGCGCGCTGGAGACGCCGGGCGGATTGAAGGTGCAGACCATCCACGCACTGTGCACGCGCCTGCTCCAGCAGTTTCCGTTCGAGGCCAATGTGCCGGCGCGCTTTTCTGTGATCGACGAGCGCGACCAGACCGACATGATGGAGCGGGCCAATCTGAAGGTGCTGCTCGAGGCTGCGCGCGATCCGCAGAGCGTCACCGGCCGCGCGCTGCTGACCGCGATGGAAAGCGCTGCCGACGTCACCTTCAAGGAGGTCGTGCGCGAGGCTTGTCTCAGCCGCGACCATTTCATGGCCTGGACTGACGAGGCCGGGAACGCCGGCGCCGCGGCTGAACAGATGGCGGCCGTGCTCGGCGTAAACGCGAGCGACCGCATCGAGGACGTCGAGACGGAGATTCTCGACGGCCCGTACCTGCCGCGAGCGCGCTGGGATGACATCGCATTCGCGCTGGAGGATGGCAGCAAGTCCGACAACGACCAGGCCGGCCGGCTCCGCGAGGCAAAGGCGTTTTCCGGCGCTGCGCAGGTCGATGCCTATCTCGGCGTTTTTCTCACCGACGATAAGCTGCCGCGCAAGGCGGTGCTGACCAGGAAGTTCGGTGAGAACAATCCGTCCGTCGCGCGCCTGTTCGAGAATGAGGCGTCCCGCCTCGGCGGTTTGATCGAGAAGCGCCGGGCGGTCACCATGCGCGACCGCACCGCGGCTCTCTTGCACATCGCGACCGCCGCTGCCGCGAACTACCGCCGAGAAAAGCAGGAGCGCGGGCTGCTCGACTACGACGATCTCATCGACAAGACGCTGGCGATGCTCAACCGCGTCTCCTCGGGCTGGGTGCATTACAAGCTCGACCGCGGCGTCGACCACGTGCTGATCGACGAAGCGCAGGACACGAGCCCCCGGCAATGGGACATCGTCGCGCATATCATCTCCGAATTCACCGCGGGCGAAGGCGCACGCGAGGGGTTGAACCGCACCGTCTTCGCGGTCGGCGACGAGAAACAGTCGATCTTCTCGTTCCAGGGCGCCGACCCCCATGAATTCGACGCCCGCAAGCGCGAGCTGCATCGCAAGTTCACCGCCGCCGGTCTGAAGTTCGATCCGGTCGCCTTCACCTATTCGTTCCGCTCGGGCGCCGCGATCCTGCATTCGGTGGACCACGTCTTCCGCGAGCAGGAGATCTACAAGAGCATCCATTCGGTCGAGATCGGCCATCCCCTGCACAACGCGCTCGCCGATGCCGGCCCGAGCGTGATCGAGCTCTGGGACCTGGCAGTCGCCGACGACCGGCAGGAGATCGAGGGCTGGCGCGCGCCGTTCGACGGCGTTGCCGCCACCAGCCCCGAAGTCAAACTTGCCCGCCGCATCCAGACCGAGATCAAGCGGCTGGTCGAGAGCGGCACGCTGACGGGGCACGAAGGCGAGCGCCGTCCGCTGCGCTATGGCGATATGCTGATCCTGGTGCGCCGGCGCGGCAATGCGTTCGACGCCGTGATCCAGGCGCTGAAGCACGCCAACGTTCCGGTCGCGGGCGCCGACCGGCTCAAGCTGACCGAGCACATCGGCATCATCGATTTGATGAACCTTGCGGACGCGCTGCTGCTACCGCAGGACGATCTCGCGCTCGCGGTGGCGCTGAAAAGCCCGCTGTTCGGGCTCGATGACGACGATCTGTTTCAGCTCGCCCATGGTCGCAAGGGATCGCTGCGCCGCGCGCTCGGTGAGCATGCTGCCGAAAGCGAGAAGTTCGCCGCCGTGCTGCGGCGGCTTGATGCCTGCGAGGTGCGGGCGCGCGAGGAAACACCGTTCGCGTTCTACGCCTGGCTGCTCGGCGGCGACGGTGGGCGCGCGCGCATCCTGCGCCGGCTCGGCCATGAGGCCAATGACGCGCTCGACGAATTTCTGGAGCTGGCGCTGAACTACGAGCGCAAGGCACCAGCCTCTCTGCAGGGCTTCATGGCCTGGCTGCGCTCGGCCGACACCGAGGTGAAGCGCGACATGGAGATCTCGCGCGACGAGGTGCGGGTGATGACCGTGCACGGCGCCAAGGGCCTCGAAGCCTCGGTCGTATTCATGGTCGACACCACGTCGTCGCCCGCGGATTCGCAGCGAGTCCGGCTGATCCACGTGCCGCGCGGCAATGGCGGCGAGGTGGTGGTCTGGGCCGGGCGCAAGGCCGACGATCCCAAGCCCGTCGCCGAGGCGCGCAAGGCGATGATCGACGAGACCGAGGACGAATATCGCCGCCTGCTCTATGTCGCGATGACGCGCGCGGCCGACCGGCTGATCGTCGGCGGCTGCATGCCCGGCAACATGAAGACGGTCCGCAAGCTGAGCTGGTACGATCTGGTCGACACCGGCCTCACCGGCTCGGGCCTGGCCAAAGAGACGATCGAGACGCCGCTCGGCAAAGTGACCCGATTCGCTCGTCCCGAGGATGTCCCAGCACTGGGCACACCTGCGACGTCCGTGGACCAGTCGGTCGCACTGCCTGACTGGCTGCGGACGCCGGCGCCGCGCGAGACCATCGACGACGATATGGTGCGCCCCTCCGGCCAGTCCGCCGAGGAAGGCCGCAGCGTACGATCAGGCGAATCGGTCCAGTCCCGCGCACTGGCGCTGCAACGCGGCACGCTGGTGCACCGGCTGCTGCAATCGCTGCCTGACATCGCCGCCGAGCGCCGGCGCGAGGCCGCGCTCGGGTTCATGGCGCGCAATGCCGCGGGCTGGACCGAGGCTGACCGCGCTGCGCTGGCCGACAAGGTGCTCGCTTTGATCGCCGAGCCGCGCTTTGCGCCGGTGTTTGCCGCCGGCAGCCGGGCGGAAGTCGCCATCGTCGGCAAGCTCGACCGGGCGGGGCGGCCGCCGGCGCTGGTGTCGGGGCAGATCGACCGGCTGGTCGTTCGTCCGGATGAGGTTTTGATCGTCGATTTCAAGACCAACCAGGCGGCGCCCAAGAGCGCGGCCGCCGCGCCTGCCGTCTATGTCCGGCAACTCGCGCTGTACCGGGCGGTGCTGGTGCGGCTTTATCCCCAAAAGCCCATCCGGGCCGTCCTGCTCTGGACCGAGGCCCTTGAATATATGGAGATTTCAGCCCCCGCGCTGGACGCGGCGCTGGCATCCCTTCATCTCAGTGTGAGCGTCCTTGACCCGGCAAGGGGCCGTTCATAGGTTGACGGCATGATCCCGGGCGCGATTCCACGTCGCGCCGATTCTTTCAACCGAGTGAGGTACTCCCATGGCCGTTGGCAAGGTTTCTGATACCGATTTCGAAGCCGAAGTGCTCAAGGCGAACGGTCCCGTCGTCGTCGATTTCTGGGCGGAGTGGTGCGGCCCCTGCCGCATGATCGCACCCGCCCTCGACGAGATCGCCGGCGCGATGGGCGACAAGGTCAAGATCGTGAAGCTCAACGTCGACGAGAGCCCGAAGACCGCGTCGAAGTATGGCGTGATGTCGATCCCGACCCTGATGATCTTCAAGGGCGGCGAGATGGCCTCCCGCCAAGTCGGCGCGGCGCCGAAGGCGAAGCTCCAGCAGTGGATCACGTCGGCGGTCTGATCCGCGTCTTTTGAGTTTGTGCAACGGCCGGCGTCACGCCGGCCGTTTTGTTTTGCGTAGCCCGACGAGCGCTTTATTTCTCGGCGAGCTTGGCCAGGCTCGCGAGAACCTCGGGAAAATCCGACGCAACGGCCGGTCCGATCTCGGACGCTTGCGGCCCTCGGGCATCGACGGCGTAAACGATGCGCGTGCGCGCCGGTCCAAGCGACTCGATGCGATGGGCGACCAGGATGGCGAGATCGCCGACCCGGGTTTCGTCGACGAAGCACGCATTCTCGCGAACCTCGACCAGTTGCGAGCGTAGCGCCTCCTCACCGGGCGGCTTCATGGTGAACCAGGTGCCGGCCGCAAAACGGCCCGTCGATGTCGATCTGCTCGATGCCGGCATTCCAGTTTTTCCAGCCGGGTACGTCGCGAAAGATGCGCCAGATCGTCTCGGCGGTTGCCGACGTCTCGATGGCGTATTCGTGCTGCCAGACGTGTTCGTCGTCCATGGTGTGCTCCCCCTTTTTATATGGTTATACGGCTACTTCACCCACCCCGTCGCCAGCGCGTTCGCCAGCTCCGGCTGATCGTTGCGGCGTGCGAGCGCGGCCATCGTCTCGTGGTCGTACCCGACGTGGCGGAACGTGACCTGCCAGGCACCGTCCGTCAGCTCGAGGATCGCGTAGCGCGCGTGCGGCGTGCCGGCTTCGACGAGATGCGGGAACGGATCCACATCGCGATAGCCGGGGCTGCCGACACTGCCGGGATTGACCACCAGCCTGCCGTCGCGCAAGCGCACGGCACGGGCGAGATGGGTGTGGGCGCAGAGGATCAGAGATTGCGTGATGCCTTCCGCGAACTGCTCGATGCGGTCGAGCGGCGATAGCGCCACCGTGCCGTCGGGATGTACGGTGTCGAGCCAATAGACTTCGTCGTTGCCAGGCGTCGCGTGGCAGAGGAAAACCTGGTCGCGAAACACGCGCGTCATCGGCTGCGCGCCCAGCCAGTCGAGGTGCTCGGCGTTGAGCTGCGCATGGGCGGGACGGTCCCACGAGCCCATCTTCTCCGGCGGACGGTCGAGCAGATAGCGGTCGTGATTGCCGAGCACATGCACGGCATCGAGCTTCATCAGGATCTCGATGGTCCGGCGCGCATCGAGCGGACCGCTCAGCATGTCGCCGAGATTGACGATGTCGGTGATCCCAAGGGTGCGGATGTCGGCGAGCACCGCCTCCAGCGCGAGATAGTTTCCGTGAACATCGGCAATCGTGGCAAAACGCATTGGCACTCACTCTCTATCGTGCCCCGGACGCAGCGCAGCGCTTCCCTGGGCGATGCGAAGCATCGTCCAGGAGCGGTGCCGCTGCATAGCCGGGGGTCCATCTGGCTTCTGGGTCCCGGCTCTGCGGAGCAGCGTTGCACGCTGCACCGCGTCCGGGACACGAGAACTCATGCAGGAGGCGTGCCGTTCAGCCCCAGCACGTGGCCGGCCAGATAGAGCGAGCCGGTGATCAAAATGCGCGGCGGCACCTCATAGGCAAGCTTCGACAGAGCCCGCAGCGCAACCTCGATCCCGGGCACGGTTTCGACGCGCATGCCGAGGCTGCGCGCGGCGTCCGCAAGGCGATCGACCGGCATCGCGGCCTCGGTGCCGGGGATCGGCACCGCGATGATGTGACGGGTGAGGCCGGCGAAATTGGCGAGAAACGCCTGCGGGTCCTTGTTGGCCATCATGCCAGCGATCACCACCAGCGGCCGCGACACCCGCTCTTCGAGATCGCCGAGCGCAGCCGCCACAACGCGGCCGCCTTCGGCATTGTGACCGCCGTCGAGCCAGATCTCGCTGCCCTGCGGCCCCCAGCCGAGCAACTCTCCCGAGGTGAGGCGCTGCATCCGCGCCGGCCATTCGGCGCCGACGATGCCGGCCTCGAAGGCCGCCTGGTTGACCTTGAACGCCGGAATCGCCCGCAGCGTCGCGATCGCCAAGCCGGCATTGTCGAACTGATGGCGGCCGAACAGGCGCGGGGCGGTGAGATCCATCAACCCGCGATCGTCCGAATAGACCAGACGCCCGTGCTCGACATTGATGTGCCAGCTCTCGTTCGCGGCAAACAGCGGCGCGCGCATGCGCTTGGCCTGCGTCTCGATCACGGCCATCGCTTCGCCTGTCTGCTCGGCGCAAATCACGGGCACGCCGCGCTTGATGATCGCGGCCTTCTCGCCGGCGATCGACGTCAACGTATCGCCGAGGAAGTCCATGTGGTCCATGCTGACAGGCGTGATCACGCAGGCCGCCGGCGTGTCGACCACATTGGTCGAATCGAGCCTGCCGCCGAGGCCGACTTCGAGCAGCACCGCATCGGCCGGGTTCTGCGCGAAGAGATGAAAGGCAGCGGCAGTCTTCAGCTCGAAGACGGTCGCGGCCTCGCCCGCATTGACGCGCTCGACCTCTTCCAGCGCAGCGTACAACTCGTCGTCGCCAACGAGCACGCCACCGCCGACGCGGCCGAGCCGGAAACATTCGTTGATGCGGACGAGATACGGCGAGGTGTAGGCATGCACGCGCAGGCCGGCGGCCTCCAGCGTTGCGCGCAGATAGGCAACGGTCGAACCCTTGCCGTTGGTGCCGGCGACGTGGATCACCGGCGGCAGCTTGCGTTCGGGGTGGCCGAGCCGCTCGAGCAGGCGCTGCATCCGCTCCAGCCCGAGATCGATGCGCTTCTGATGCAGGGCCGACAGCCGCCCGATCAATTCACCGAGCGACGGCTTCGCGCTGTCAGAGGGGGCGTTCACGCGTGGGGCGCAGCCGGCGCCGTCTCAGCGGCCGATACGATCTGCGTCGGGCTGACGACCGGCTGCACCGATTTCGACGCCCCCTCCTGCGCCGGCGCCTTGGTCAGCAGGCGGCAGAGCCGCGCCAGGGTCGGACGCAGTTCGTGGCGATGCACGACCATGTCGACCATGCCGTGGTCCTTCAGATATTCGGCGCGCTGGAAACCTTCCGGCAATTTCTCGCGGATGGTCTGCTCGATCACGCGCGCACCGGCAAAGCCAATGAGCGCACCGGGCTCGGCGATCTGCACGTCGCCGAGCATCGCGTAGGACGCGGTGACGCCGCCGGTCGTCGGGTTGGTCAGCACGACGATGTAGGGCTGTTTTGCCTCGCGCAGCATCTGCACAGCAACGGTGGTGCGCGGCATCTGCATCAGCGACAAGATGCCTTCCTGCATGCGCGCGCCGCCCGATGCCGCGAACACGATGAACGGCGACTTCTTCTCGACCGCGAGCTCCAGCCCGCGCACAATGGCTTCGCCCGCGGCCATGCCGAGCGAGCCGCCCATGAAATCGAAATCCTGCACGGCGACGACGACGGCGGCGCCTTCGAGCTTGCCGTAGCCGACCTTGATCGCGTCATTGAGGTTGGTGCGCGCACGCGCGTCCTTGATGCGGTCGACGTATTTTTTCTCGTCGCGAAACTTGAGCGGATCGGGCGTGACATCAGGCAGTGCCACATCGAACCAGGTCTCGTTGTCGAAGATCGACTTCAGACGCGCCACCGCACCCATGCGCATGTGGTAGTTCGAGCCGGGGATAACGAACTGGTTGGCCTCGACGTCCTTGTAGAACACGAGCTGTCCGGAATCCGGGCACTTGATCCACAGATTCTCCGGCGTCTCCCGCCGCAGCATGTTGCGGATCTTCGGCCGGACCACATTGGTAAGCCAGTTCATGGTTTGCTCCGATGTGCGAACCCCCAAGGGACCGCCTGAAGGAATATATGGCGGCCGGGCCCCTGCCCGGCAAGCCGCCGTGTCGCCCGCCCGAGCAGCGGAATTGTGGCCTATCCGGCCGCCTGTTGCGCGCCCTTGACGCCCTGGGCCAGGGCCGCCGTCAGCTCGGCGACGGCGTTAACGGTTTTGGCGGTCACGCGGCCCTCGGCATCGAGGCTGTTCTTGAGCGCATCGACCAGCGCGGTGCCGACCACCGAACCATCGGCCTTCTCGGCAATGGCGCGCGCCGCCTCCGGCGTGCGGATGCCAAAACCAACGCAGATCGGCAGCTTGGTATGCCGCTTGATGCGCGCGACGGCTTCACCGACGGCATTCGCGTCCGCCGCGGCTGCACCGGTGATGCCGGCGATAGAGACGTAATAGACAAAGCCCGATGTGTTCGCGAGCACCGCCGGCAGGCGCTTGTCGTCGGTGGTCGGGGTCGCGAGGCGAATGAAGTTCAGGCCCGCCTTCAGCGCAGGAATGCAGAGCTCGTCGTCTTCCTCCGGCGGCAAATCGACGATGATCAGGCCGTCGACGCCGGCCGTCTTCGCATCAGCCAAAAACTTGTCGACGCCGTAAATGTAGATCGGATTGTAATAGCCCATCAGCACCAGCGGCGTGAAATTGTCGTCCTTGCGGAAGCCGCGCACGAGGTCCAGCGTCTTCTTCAAGGTCATGCCGTTCTTGAGCGCGCGCAGACCTGCCGCCTGAATCGAGGGACCATCAGCCATCGGATCGGTGAAGGGAATGCCGAGTTCGATGACGTCGGAGCCTGCCTTGGGCAGCGCCTTGACGATCTCGAGCGACGTCGAGAGATCGGGATCGCCGGCCATCACATAGGTGACGAAGGCCGCGCGGCCCTCTTTCTTCAATTCAGCGAAACGGGTGTCGATACGCGTGGTCACTTGCTCTTGCCCTTCAGAATATCGCCGACCTGCGGAACGTCCTTGTCGCCGCGGCCGGAAAGATTGACGACCATCAGGTGGTCTTTGGGTCGCTTCGGTGCGAGCTCCATCACCTTGGCGATGGCATGCGCGGGCTCGAGCGCGGGGATGATGCCTTCGAGCTTCGACAGCAGCTGGAACGCGGCGAGCGCCTCGTCGTCGGTCGCGGAGAGATAATTGACGCGGCCGATCTCGTGCAGCCAGGAATGCTCGGGGCCGATGCCGGGATAGTCGAGGCCGGCCGAGATCGAATGCGCGTCCTGGATCTGGCCGTCGGCATCCATCAGGAGATAGGTGCGGTTGCCGTGGAGCACGCCGGGGCGGCCGCCTGCGATCGAGGCCGCATGCAGCTGCGTGAGCCCGTGGCCCGCGGCTTCGACGCCAAAAATCTCGATGGTGGAATCGTCGAGGAAGGGATGGAACAGACCCATCGCGTTCGAGCCGCCACCGATGCAGGCGACGAGCGAGTCCGGCAGGCGGCCTTCGATCTCCTGCATCTGCGTCTTGGTCTCGTTGCCGATGATCGACTGGAAGTCGCGCACCAGCGTCGGATAGGGATGCGGGCCCGCCACCGTGCCGATGCAGTAGAAGGTGTTGTGCACGTTGGTGACCCAATCGCGCAGCGCCTCGTTCATCGCGTCCTTCAGCGTGCGCGTGCCGGACTGCACCGGGACCACCGTTGCGCCCAGCATCTCCATGCGGATGACGTTGGGCTGCTGCCGATCGACATCGACCGCGCCCATATAGACCACGCATTCCAGGCCGAAGCGCGCGCACAGCGTCGCGGTGGCGACGCCGTGCTGGCCGGCGCCGGTCTCGGCGATGATGCGCTTCTTGCCCATCCGCCGCGCCAGCATGATCTGGCCGAGCACGTTGTTCACCTTGTGCGAACCGGTGTGGTTGAGCTCTTCGCGCTTCAGGTAAATCTTGGCGCCGCCGAGATGCTCGGTGAGGCGCTCGGCGAAATAGAGCGGCGAGGGCCGGCCGACGTAGTTCTTGAGATAGCCGTTCATCTCGGCCTGAAAGGCCGGATCGGCCTTGGCCGCGGTGTAGGCCTTCTCCAGATCGAGGATCAGCGGCATCAGGGTTTCGGCGACGAAGCGTCCGCCAAAGATGCCGAAATGGCCGCGCTCGTCCGGGCCGCTGCGGTAGGAATTGGGTTTCACAATATTCATCGGACGCTCAACTCTTGACTTGCATCTTGGGTGGCGCGCGCGGCGCGAATGAAGGCCTTGATCATCTCCGGATCTTTCACGCCGGGGGCGCTTTCGACACCGGAGGACACGTCGACGCCACCGGCGCGGGTGACGCGGAGGGCCTCGGCAACGTTATCGGCGTGAAGCCCGCCCGAGACCATGTAGGGTAATTTCAGATCGAGATTTTCGAGCAGGTGCCAGTCGAACGGCGCACCCAAGCCGCCGGGCCGGGTCGCGTCCTTCGGTGCGCGCGCATCGAACAGGATGCGGTCGGCGACCGCGGCGTAGCCTGATAGCACGGCGAGATCGGCCGATGTTGCGACCGGCACCGCCTTCATCACCGGGCGGCCGAACTTCTGCTTGATGTCGCGCAGCCGCGCCACGCTCTCACTGCCGTGGAGCTGGAAGATGTCCGGCGACAGCGCGTCCATGATGTTGTCGAGCGTCGCATCGTCGGCATCGACGGTAAGCGCCACTTTCAGCGCGCGCCGCTTCACCTGCCGGCCGAGGTCGCGCCCAGCCTCCAGCGAGATGTGCCGCGGCGAGGGCGGGAAGAACACGAACCCCACCATGTCTGCGCCAGCGTCGAGCGCGACGTCGAGCGTCTCGCGCGTGGACAGGCCGCAGATTTTGACGAGCAGGGACATGGTCTCAAAGCAGGTGAAGGCCGCAAGCTGCGGCCGGGAAACGGGTTTTCGGTTGGGGCCGCTTCTACAACGTCGCGCGCTGCTTGTCTCGCCCGGCGGGCCCGTAAAGACCCATCCCGGAGGGGACGGGGAGGCGCTGGGACTCGGGCTTGGCTGCAGCCGCCCGGGCCTGGAGGCCGGCCAGTTCGACCCGCGCGGCCCGGGCATCAGCCTCATGCCGGCGCGCGGCGCGGCGCCAGCGCCGCTGGCCGAACCAGGCAGCACAGCCGCCGGCGATGACGCCCAGCGCGGCCACCAGGATCAGCAACAGAAACAACGGCATTGTGCGCGACAGCGCCGGATCGTTCGCCAAGAAGGGATCGAAGGAGACCGTGACGTCATGCCGGTTGGCGACAGCGAAGGTCACCAGGATCAGGCCCAGCGGAATCACGATCAGCGCGGTCAGGAACTTTCGCATCGCGATCGCTCGTCTTGAATCAAGCTTGCTGCCGCATCATGCGGCCGTTCGGTTAAATTCGGACGACAGCGTTTAATCGGGGGCGCCGGGATCCGGATGGTCGCGATTCAGGCGCTCACGCATTTCCTTGCCGGTCTTGAAGAACGGAACGCTCTTCTGGTCGACGGGCACATGGGCGCCCGTGCGCGGATTGCGCCCTGCGCGTGCAGGGCGATGCTTGACCGAGAAGGCACCGAAGCCGCGCAACTCGACGCGGTCACCGCGTGCGAGAGCCGCTACGATCTCTTCGAGAATCGCATTCACAATGTTCTCGACATCCCGCTGGTACAGATGCGGGTTGTGCTCGGCGATACGCTGAACAAGTTCGGATTTGATCATCGAGAGATAGGACCCGGAAGCGTGCGGATGACCATTTCCGTGAAAATACCGTGATCTGTCAAGACGCTAAATGAAGGTTGAGCGTCGTGAAAACACGTGACAAATGCCAAAAAAGCGGGCTGACCCTCCACCCGCCAGACGGGAAAAAGGTCTTGGGCTCGCCCGCTCCCGTCAATTCGACGCAGCGGGCTGCCACAGGGCCAGCATTCCATCCATTCCGAACCGATCGACAGCCTGAACGACACCGGTTTGCCCGATTTGATGCGCAATCGAGCCTAAACCAAGCGCTTCCAGCGTCACGGCAGCCGCCGTCTTGAGGAACGGCAGGTCGCTGAAACGAGGCTGGAGCTTGTAATCGCGGACGGGGAGCCCCTTCTTGACGCTCTTCTGCTCCTCGAGCCAGGTGACCGCCGCCTTCTCGTCGCCGATCTGATCGATCAGCTTGAGATCAATCGCCTGGCGTCCGGTGAAGACGCGGCCATCGGCAACTTTTTCCAGCTGCGTGTCATCCATGCCACGGCGCTGCTTCACCAGATCCTTGAACCAGGCATAGGAATCCTTCACCAGCGCATCGAGCGCCGCGCGTGCCTCGGGGCTGGTCGGCTCAAATCCGTTGGGCGCGGCCTTCAGCGGCGAGGACTTCACCTCCTCGACCTTGACGCCGACGGTCTTCAGGAGCTCGGAGACGTTGGGAAACTGGAACAGCACGCCGATCGATCCGACCAGCGAGCTCTGCTGCGCGATAATGTGGTCGCTCGCGATCGCCGTGATGTAGCCGCCGGAGGCGGCGAGGCCCTCGACCACGACGACGAGCGGCTTCTTCGCTTTCAGGCGCGTGAGCGAATCGTAGAGCTGCTCGGAGCCGGCGGTGGTGCCGCCCGGCGAGTTGATGTGGACGATGACGGCGGCGGCCTGCGAATTCTCCAGCCGCTCCAGCGCCTGCGTGCGCTCGGAATCGCTGCGGATCAGGCCCTCGATCTGGACCCGCGCGATCGAGCCGGCGGATGCGAAGGTGCCGCGCGCACCGGGTGTCGCGACCAGCGCAAAGCCCGCAATCGCCGCGATCGCGATCAGCGCGGCCAACACGCGCCAGAACGTCAGCTTGCGGCGGATCCTGCGGCGATCGACGATGATGTCCGAATCGAGCGACATCGGAATGTCTCCAAATGAAAGGCTGGGCGCGTTGTGCCGTCACAGCGTGACCAATGGCTTATCTGGATACATCAATTGCGGCGCAATTAGAAGAAAACAAGGCCTGCGGCTGCGTAGGCAGAGATGCTGCCACATCCCCCGCTGTCGTCCCCGCGAACGCGGGGACCCATAACCCCAGGGAGAAGTTGTTGCGCAAGGCTCGTAACTCCGAGTCTTCGCCAAACCACTCCCTGTGTTTATGGGTCCCGGATCGGCGCTCCGCTTCGCTACGCTTGTCCGGGACGACAGCGGAGTATGCCGCCGCAACAAAAAAGCCCCGGCTTGCGCCGGGGCTTTGATGACAGCGAAACGAACGTTTCGCTTACTTGCTGTCGCGGTTCTTGAGCGCGGTGCCGAGAATGTCGCCCAGCGTCGCTCCCGAATCGGAGGAGCCGTACTGCGCGATGGCTTCCTTCTCTTCGGCGACTTCGAGCGCCTTGATCGACACCTGGACCTTGCGGGCCTTCTTGTCGAACTGGATCACGCGGGCATCGACCTTCTCGCCGACGGCGAAGCGTTCGGCGCGCTGGTCGTTGCGGTCACGCGCGAGCTCCGAGCGCTTGATGAAGGTCGAGAAGTCGGTCCCGATGATCTTCACCTCGATGCCGCTTTCCTTCACTTCGAGCACTTCGCAGGTCACGACGGCGCCCTTCTTGACATCGCCCGGCTCGGCGAAGGGGTCGCCTTCGAGCTGCTTGATGCCGAGCGAGATACGCTCCTTCTCGACGTCCACATCGAGCACCACGGCTTTCACCACGTCGCCCTTCTTGTAGTTGTCGATCACCTGCTCGCCCGGCTGCTTCCAGTCGAGGTCGGAGAGATGGACCATGCCGTCGACGTCGCCTTCGAGACCCAGGAACAGACCGAACTCGGTCTTGTTCTTGACTTCGCCCTCGACGGTCGAACCGGTCGGGTGACCTTCGACGAAGACCTCCCAGGGGTTGCGCATGGTCTGCTTGAGGCCGAGCGAGATGCGGCGCTTGACGGAATCGACTTCCAGCACCTGCACGTCGACTTCCTGCGAAGTCGACACGATCTTGCCGGGGTGCATGTTCTTCTTGGTCCACGACATCTCGGAGACGTGGATCAGGCCTTCGATGCCCGGCTCGAGCTCGACGAACGCACCGTAGTCGGTGATGTTGGTGACGCGGCCCGTGAAGCGCGAACCCAGCGGGTACTTGGCTTCGATGCCCTGCCACGGATCGTCCAGCAGCTGCTTCATGCCCAGCGAGATGCGGTGCGTCTCGTGGTTGATCTTGATGATCTTGACCTTCACGGTCTGACCGATCGAGAGCACCTCGGTCGGGTGGTTGACGCGGCGCCACGCGATGTCGGTGACGTGCAGCAGGCCGTCGATGCCGCCGAGATCAACGAACGCACCGTAATCGGTGATGTTCTTGACCACACCGTCGATGACCTGACCCTCTTCGAGGTTTTGCACCAGCTCCTGGCGCTGCTCGGCGCGGGTCTCTTCGAGAACCGTGCGGCGCGACACCACGATGTTGCCGCGGCGACGGTCCATCTTGAGGATCTGGAACGGCTGCGAGTTGTTCATCAGCGGCGCAACGTCGCGGATCGGACGGATGTCGACCTGCGAGCGCGGCAGGAAGGCCACGGCACCGTCGAGGTCGACGGTGAAGCCGCCCTTGACCTGGTTGAAGATGACGCCGTTGACCTTCTCGTTGTTCTGGAAGGCCTTCTCGAGCTTGCCCCAGCTCTCTTCGCGGCGCGCCTTGTCGCGCGACAGCACGGCTTCGCCGAGGGCGTTCTCGATCCGATCGAGGAACACTTCCACCTCGTCGCCGACCTTGATCTCGCTGTCACGGCCGGGGCCGGAAAATTCGCGCAGGGCAACGCGGCCCTCGGTCTTCAGGCCGACGTCGATGACGGCCATGTCCTTTTCAATTGCAACAACCTTGCCCTTGACGACGGAGCTCTCCTGCAGGTTGCCACCTGCGAAGGACTCGTCGAGCATCGCGGCGAAATCGTCGCGCGACGGGCTGTAGGTATCAGCAGAAATCGAAGCCATTTGTTCTCCAGTTGCGGAAGTATGCCGGCCGTTGGGTTCTTGGGCGCATCGCACGCGCAGTGTCGGAAGGTCCGCATGACCTTCGAGCGACCGCTCGCTGCTCCGGCCTGGAGGCGAAACAGCGGAAGCGGGCCGGCTGAGGCCCGCACGTTCGATACGTGGAATCTGTGTCCGGAGCCTGGATCGCGCCGGTCCCAAGCGGGGGATCGGGGTATCGACCTCAAAGAGCGGGAGCGGGCGCTTCCTCCAATGACGGCAGCGGCTTAACCCCGCGACCGGCCCGCTCGGACGGCCTCGATAATGTCGATGGCGGCCCGGACGCCGCCTTCTATATCGAGTTGGGAGTTATCTAGCAAGTAAGCATCCGGGGCGGGTTTCAAAGGCGCAATCGGCCGGTTCTTGTCGCGTTCGTCGCGCCGGATGATGTCGGCAAGCACGGCTGCCTCGTCCGCCTCCTCGCCCCTCGCGCGCGCCTCCATGGTGCGGCGGTGGGCGCGGACCCTGGGGTCGGCGACGACGAAAATCTTCACATCAGCATGGGGGCAGATCACGGTTCCAATGTCTCGCCCGTCCAGAACGGCCCCCGGCGGATCGGCGGCGAATTGCCGCTGGAAATTGAGCAGCGCTTCACGGACTTTGGGGATCGCCGAAACGATGGAGGCGCCCTCGCCGGCCTCCTGGGTCTTTAGGGCGGGGTTGCCGAACTTCTCGGGATCGAGTTCCTGCGCCGCCGCGACCGCCGCCGCCTCGTCCCGGAGATCATGACCGGACTGCATCAGGGCGTAGGCCACCGCGCGATAGATCACGCCGGTATCGAGATGACGATAGCCGTAATGATGGGCGAGCCGCTTGCCGAGCGTGCCCTTGCCCGAGGCCGCAGGCCCGTCGATGGCGATGATCATGAAAACTCGGCCCCCAGCGAACGCATCATCGGGATGAAGTCCGGAAAGCTGGTGGCGATGAAGGCGGTGTCGTCGACGGTCACGGGCTGGTCGGAGGCGCAGCCCATCACCAGTGCGGACATCGCGATGCGATGGTCCATGTGGGTGGCGACAGTACCACCGCCGGGGACGTGGCCGCGGCCTTCGACGATCAGATCATCGCCGGAGACCGTGACCTTGACGCCATTGACGCGGAGCATGTCGGCGGTGGCTTCGAGACGGTCGGATTCCTTGACGCGCAGCTCCTGGAGGCCGCGCATGATGGTCGTGCCTTCGGCGAAAGAAGCCGCCACCGCCAGCACCAGATATTCGTCGATCATCGAGGGCGCGCGCTCCGGCGGCACCTCGACGCCGCGCAGTTTTGACGCGCGCACGCGCAGCTGCGCCATCGGCTCGCCGGCATCGCCGCGGACTTCGCTCTCCTCGATGGAAGCGCCCATTTCGCGCAGTGTCGTGAACAGGCCTGTGCGCAGCGGATTGGTCATGACATCGGACAGGACGACATCCGAGCCCTCGACGATCAGCGCGGCAACGATCGGGAACGCCGCCGAAGAGGGATCGGCGGGCACGACGACATTGGCGCCGTGCAGCTCGGGCTGGCCGACGAGCGTGATGCGACGGCCGTGCCGGCCCTCCTGCACGGACGTGATGTCCGCGCCAAAATGCTTCAGCATCAGCTCGGTGTGGTCGCGACTGGCCTCGCTCTCGATCACGGTCGTGGTGCCCGGCGCGGCAAGGCCCGCCAGCAGCACGGCCGACTTGATCTGAGCCGAGGCAACCGGCGTCTTGTAGGTGATCGGCAGCGGGTCGCGTGCGCCCTGGACAGTCAGCGGCAGACGGCCGCCCTCGCCGCCGGAGACGACCTTCGCGCCCATCTTTTCCAACGGATCGAGGATCCTGCGCATCGGGCGGCTGCGCAGCGAGGCATCGCCGTCGAAAACCGCCGAGATCGGGCAACCGGCGACGGCACCCATCACCAGCCGGCAGCCGGTGCCGGAATTGCCGAAATCCAGCGCCGCCTTGGGCTCGGCAAAGCCGCCGACGCCCACGCCGTTCACCTTCCAGGCGAAATCGCCGGTGCGCTCGACCGTCGCGCCCAGCGCCTGCATGGATTTGGCGGTGTTGAGGACGTCCTCGCCCTCAAGCAGGCCCGTAATCCGGGTCTCGCCGACCGCAAGCGCGCCCAGGATGAGGGCGCGGTGGGAAATCGACTTGTCCCCGGGCACCCGTACTTTCCCGGTCAGGGGACCGCTTGCGCGCGACCGAAGCGGCGTCGGCTTGTCGGAATGGGTCAAGATTGTGTCCTTGGATAGGCCCAAAAGGCTTGGGGCAGGTACCACATGGGCTCCCCGCCGTCACGGGCATGTCGTTCTCCCGTAATGCGCTATTGACAGCGGGCCGCCAACTAGCCAAGTGAAACACCGCTTTTCAGACATTCCCAGGATTCCTCTGCCGTGGCCAAGTCCGAACTCGGAACCAAACGTATTTGCCCGACCACGGGCAAGAAGTTCTATGACCTCAACAAGTCGCCGGTGATCTCGCCCTATACTGGCGAAGTCGTGCCGATCGCGCCCGTGGCGCCGGCCCGCGTGCCTCGTGGCGCCGAAGCCCGCCATGCGGCGGCCGCCGCCGACACCACGCCGGAGCCGGCCGAGGTCGAGGAGGTCTCCCTCGAGGAGGCCGATGCCGAGGAGAACAGCGGCAAGGTCAAGGCCGTCGTGCCCGAATCGGAAGACGATATCGAGGTCGACGAGACCCTCGATGACGACGACGATGATGATTCGACCTTCATTGCCGACGAAGAAGAGGGCGATGAGGACGTGACCGACATCATTGGTGATGTCGGAGGCGATGAAGAGACTTGAGATAATCTCAGAACTGTGGTTCTGGGTCTTTCCCGACGCGCTGCCCACGGTGCGTCGGTCGGTTAAGGGGCCATAGCTCAGCTGGGAGAGCGCTTGCATGGCATGCAAGAGGTCGGCGGTTCGATCCCGCCTGGCTCCACCAGCCTTCGCGAAGCGAAGGCTGCCGCGCCGAAGCCCGATAGGGCGAAGGCGGGCTCTAGAGACCCTCCTTACTCCCCGATCACTGCATTGAGCCGATCCCTTAGCGCGACGATCTCGTCCTTCATCGCCACCAGCTCCGAGACCGAACAGTCCGTCGCGGCCAGGATCGACGGCGGCACGCCGCGCGCTTTCTCCTTCAGCGCGTGGCCCTGCGGCGTCAGCGCGATCAGGACCTGGCGTTCGTCTTCGCTCGAACGCGTACGCTTCACGAGGTGAGCCGCCTCGAGCCGCTTCAGCAGCGGGGTCAGCGTGCCCGAGTCCAAAAACAGCTTTTCGCCGATGTCCTTCACCGGGACGTCGTCGCGCTCCCACAGCACCAGCATCACCAGATATTGCGGATAGGTGAGGCCGAGCCGGTCCAACAGCGGCTTGTAGACGCGGTTGAAGGCGTGCGCGGCCGAATAGACCGCGAAGCAGATCTGGCTGTCGAGGCGTTGCGGATCCAGGGTCGATAATTTCCGGGGCATAGAGAATCTCACGAGGCTTTCCTCATTCTGGGGCCGGCTGGCGCCACATTCAATTGCGAACAATTAAATGTGAGGCATGCAAAATTCAATTGCGCACAATCTAATTGTTTGCGATATGGAGCTCACCCCAACCGAAGACCCCGAGGAGACGAAAATGTCCGTGAACGTCCTCTACAAGACCAGCGCAAAGGCCACCGGCGGCCGTGACGGCCATGCTGCGACCCTCGACGGCGCGCTCGACGTCAAGCTCACCACGCCGAAGGAGCTCGGTGGCGGCGGCGGCGCCGGCAACAATCCCGAGCAGCTGTTTGCGGCCGGCTATGCCGCCTGCTTCATCGGCGCGATGAAGTTCGTGGCCTCGCAGGGCGGCCCGAAGGTCCCCGCTGACGCCTCCGTCACCTCGACCGTCGGTATCGGCCCGCGCTCCGAGGGCGGCTTCGGCCTCGATATCGACCTCGCCGTCTCGCTGCCGGGCCTTGCCCGCGCCGAGGCCGAGGCGCTGGTCGAGAAGGCCCACCAGGTGTGCCCCTATTCCAATGCCACGCGCGGCAATGTCGACGTTCGCCTGACGGTCGTCTGACCTGACGTGCGGATTGGCTGGCCCGGGATCCCCCTCGGGCCGGCCGCTTCCGCAGTGCATGCGGCCCTGCCCGGTAGACCATTGCTGGCGCAAAAAAACCTCGCTAGGCCTGTGATCAAATGATCGACACAGGGGAAGCGAAGGCATGACTGAAGCCGCGAGTTCTGGAGCAGCATTAGGCGCAATGAGCGGACTGCGCGTCATCGATCTCACGCGCGTGCTCGGCGGTCCCTACTGCACCCAGATCCTCGCCGACCATGGCGCCGACGTGATCAAGGTCGAGCCGCCCGCGGGCGACGAGGTGCGCGACTGGGGCCCTCCCTTCCACGACGAAGACGCCGCCTATTTCATCGGCATCAACCGCAACAAGCGTTCGATCGGCCTCGACCTCGCCTCCGAGGGCGGCCGCGTCGTGCTGCTCAAGATGCTGGAGACCGCCGACGTCCTGATCGAGAATTTCAAGCCGGGCACGCTGGAGAAATGGGGCATCGGCAACGACGTGCTGCGCGAGAAATTCCCGCGCCTCGTGCATTGCCGGATCTGCGGCTTCGGCGCCGACGGACCGCGCGGCGGCAATCCCGGCTATGACGCCATCATCCAGGCCATGACCGGCATGATCGCGGCGACCGGCTCGCCCGAGAGCGGGCCGATGCGGATCGGCGTGCCCTTGGTCGATATCGGCACCGGTCTTTATGCGGCGATCGGAATCCTGATGGCGCTGTCGGAGCGGCAGCGCTCAGGGCTTGGCCAGTTCCTGGAGACGACGCTGTACGAGACCGGCCTCGCCATCATGCATCCGCACACCGCGAATTATTTCATGCACGGCAAGCCGCCGTCGCTCACCGGCAACGAGCATCCCAACCTCGTGCCCTACGCGATCTTCCCGACCAAGACCGACAACATCTTCATCGGCGTCGGCAATGACGGCACCTTCCGCAAGCTTGCCAAGGAGATCGGCAAGCCCGAGCTCGGCACCGATCCGCGCTTTGCCCGCAACAAGGACCGCATCGCCAATCGGGAGGCGCTGCGCGCCGAGCTTGCCGCCGTGTTCAGCCAGCACGAGGCCGAGCCGCTGTGCAATCGCCTGCTTGCCGCAGGCCTGCCCGCGGGCCCCGTGCAGAAGATCGACCAGGCGTTGACGAACCCGCACACGATCGCGCGCGGCGATATTATCGAGAAGGATTGGTACAAGGGCGTGGCCTCTCCGATCCGGCTCGATCGCAGCAAGCCGAGCCTGCGCCGCCTGCCGCCGAAATTCAGCCAGCACTCGGCCGAGGTGCTGGGCGAGTTCGGGTATTCCAAAGCCGAGATCGACGCGATGGTCGAGCAGGGCACGGTCTGCGGTCCCGAGCGCAAGCGCTAGGGGCCTTCACCTCCTCACACAAGCAATGCCGCACTGCGGCGTGGGCATGCATGTGCACTGCGAACGGAGGAGGCTGTCCGCTCCGTCTTCGCCTATTTGACGACTTCCCTTTTGCCGCGCTTGCCGCTTTCGTTTCGGCCGCTTACACAGTCATGTGAACGTCATATGGCGCTGCTAGCGCAAGCGATCTTTTTGACGGCCAAGGGAGGTTTACTTGATGGCTCTTCGACATTTTGGGGCGGCTGCCGCTGTTGCAATCGCAGTTGGCATGACGACTTCACCGGCCATGGCCGTGACCGAAATCCAGTGGTGGCACGCGATGACCGGCGCCAACAACGACGTCATCGTCAAGCTCGCCACCGACTTCAACGCGTCGCAGACCGACTACAAGGTGATCCCGACCTACAAGGGCAACTACCCCGACACGATGAATGCCGGCATCGCCGCGTTCCGCGCCGGCAACGCCCCGCACATCATGCAGGTGTTCGAGGTCGGCACCGCGACCATGATGGCCGCGACCGGCGCCGTGAAGCCCGTCTACAAGCTGATGGCCGACGCGGGCGAGAAGTTCGACCCCAAGATCTACCTGCCCGCCATCACCGGCTACTACTCGACCTCGAAGGGCGAGATGCTGTCGTTCCCCTTCAACTCGTCGTCGACCGTGATGTGGGTCAACCTCGATGAGCTGAAGAAGGCGAACGTCGAGATTCCGAAGACCTGGCCCGAAACATTCGAAGCCGCCAAGAAGCTGAAGGCTGCGGGTCATGACACCTGCGGCTTCTCCGGCTCCTGGGTCACCTGGGTCAATCTCGAGCAGCTCTCCGCCTGGCACAACGTGCCGCTCGCCAGCAAGGCCAACGGCCTCGACGGCTTCGACACAGTGCTGGAATTCAACGGCCCGCTCCAGGTCAAGCATCTTGAAACCCTGGTCGAGCTGCAGAAGACCAAGACCTACGACTATGCCGGCCGGACCAACACCGGCGAAGGCCGCTTCACGTCCGGCGAATGCCCGATCTACCTGACCTCGTCGGCGTTCTTCGGCAACGTCAAGGCGCAGGCCAAGTTCAACTTCACCGCCGTGCCGATGCCCTACTATCCGGACGCCAAGGGCGCGCCGCAGAACTCGATCATCGGCGGCGCTTCGCTCTGGGTCATGGGCGGCAAGTCGGCCGAGGAATACAAGGGCGTTGCAAAATTCCTGACCTTCCTCTCGGACACCGATCGTCAGGTCTATATCCACAAGGCTTCGGGCTATCTGCCGATCACCAAGGCTGCTTACGCCAAGGCGAAGGAAGAAGGCTTCTACAAGGACCAGCCTTATCTGGAGACCCCGCTGCTCGAGCTCACCAACAAGGAGCCGACCGAGAATTCGCGCGGCTTGCGCCTCGGCAACATGGTTCAGTTGCGTGACGTCTGGTCGGAGGAGATCGAGCAGGCGCTGGCCGGCAAGAAGACCGCCAAGCAGGCGCTCGATGCCGCCGTCGAGCGCGGCAACACGATGCTGCGTCAGTTCGAAAAGACCGCCGTAAAATAAGGCGAAGGCGCCGGCAGGCCGCACGGCCTGCCGGCGTCGCCCATCATGCAAAAGCAAGCCATTTTCCAGTCAAAGCTATTGCCGTACGCGTTGGTAGCGCCGCAGCTGGCGATCGTCCTGATTTTCTTCTACTGGCCTGCGCTGCAGGCGGTGATCCAGTCCTTTCTGCTCCAGGACGCCTTTGGTCTGTCGTCGACTTTCGTCTGGTTCGAGAACTACATCGAGCTGTTCAAGGACGCCGCATATTTCGAAGCGATCGTCCGCACCTTCTTCTTCTCGTTCGCCATCGCCGTGTCGTCGCTGTCTTTCGCGTTGCTGCTCGCCGTGATGGCCGACAAGCCGCTGCGCGGCTCGATGCTCTATCGCACGCTGCTGATCTGGCCCTATGCAGTGGCGCCGCCGGTCGTCGGCGTGCTCTGGATCTTCATGCTGCATCCCTCGCTCGGCGTGCTCTCGCGTTATCTTCGCAACATGGGCATCGACTGGAATCCGCTGCTGAATGGCGACCAGGCCGCAGCGCTGATCATCCTTGCCGCCGCGTGGAAGCAGATCTCCTATAATTTCCTGTTCTTCCTCGCCGGCCTGCAAGCCATCCCGAAAAGCGTGTTCGAGGCCGCAGCGATCGACGGTGCCCGTCCGATGCGGCGGTTCTGGACCGTGACCTTCCCGCTGCTGTCGCCGACCATCTTCTTCCTGCTGGTCGTCAACATCGTCTACGCCTTCTTCGACACCTTCGGCATCATCGACACCATGACCCGCGGCGGGCCCGGAACATCGACGGTCACGCTGGTCTACAAGGTCTATTCCGACGGCCTGCTCGGCGGCAATCTCGGCAGCTCCGCAGCGCAGTCGGTGATCCTGATGGTCATGGTCATCGTGCTGACCGGAATCCAGTTCCGCTTCGTCGAACGCAAGGTGACCTACTGATGGTCGAGGAAGAGGGCTTTCGGCGCTACGTCGCCCACGCCATCCTGTGGATCGGGATCGCGATCGTTGCGTTCCCAGTCTACATCGCCATCGTCGCCTCCACCCAGGACAACGCGCTGATCGCCAACGGGCAGATGTCGCTGCTGCCGGGCGGGCACTTCTTCGAGGTCTACTACCAGACCATCTTTGTCGGCACGAGCGGCTCGACCCGTGAGCCGGTCGGCAACATGATGCTGAACTCGCTGGTGATGGCGCTGGCGATTGCGATCGGCAAGATCGCGATCTCGATCATCTCGGCCTATGCGATCGTGTATTTCCGCTTTCCGTTCCGGATGCCGATCTTCTGGATCATCTTCATCACGCTGATGCTGCCGGTCGAGGTGCGAATCTATCCGACCTACAAGATCGTCGCCGATCTGCACATGCTCGACAGCTATGCGGGCCTGGCGCTGCCGCTGATCGCGTCGGCCACCGCGACGCTGCTGTTCCGGCAGTTCTTCATGACCGTGCCGGACGAGCTGCTGGAGGCCTCGCGCATTGATGGCGCCGGTCCCTTGCGCTTCTTCTGGGACACGCTGCTGCCGCTGTCGCGCACCAACATGGCCGCGCTGTTCGTGATCCTGTTCATCCTCGGCTGGAATCAATATCTCTGGCCGCTGCTCATCACCACGCGCGACGACATGCAGACCATCCAGGTCGGCATCCGCAAGATGATCACCACCACCGACGCGCTGACCGAATGGCCGATCGTGATGGCCACGGCCGTGCTGGCGATGCTGCCGCCCGTGTTCGTCGTCGTCGCCATGCAGAAATTGTTCGTGCGCGGCCTGGTCGAGACAGAGAAGTAGAGAGTTATGGCTAACGTCACCCTGCGCAACGTCCGCAAGACCTACACCGGCGGCTTCGAAGCGATCAAAGGCGTCAACGTCGATGTCGCCGACGGCCAGTTCTGCGTGCTGGTCGGTCCCTCCGGCTGCGGCAAGTCCACACTGCTGCGCATGGTCGCGGGACTGGAAACCGTCACCGGTGGTGAGATCGACATCGGCGGCCGTGTCGTCAATCAGGTCGAGCCCGCCGATCGCGACATCGCGATGGTGTTCCAGAATTACGCGCTCTATCCGCATATGAGCGTCTTCAACAACATGGCCTACGGCCTGCGTAACCGCGGCATGAAGGAGGCCGAGGTCAAGACCCGCGTCGATGAAGCCGCGCGCGTGCTCGAGCTCACGCCGATGCTGGAGCGCAAGCCGCGCCAGCTCTCCGGCGGCCAGCGCCAGCGCGTCGCCATGGGCCGCGCCATCGTGCGCCAGCCAAAGGTGTTCCTGTTCGACGAGCCACTGTCGAACCTCGATGCAAAACTGCGCATCGCGATGCGCGTCGAGATCCGCAAATTGCAGCGCCGGCTCAACACGACGTCGATCTACGTCACCCACGACCAGCTCGAGGCGATGACGCTGGCCGACATTCTCGTCGTGATGAACGGCGGGCAGGTCGAGCAGGTCGGCAATCCGCTGGCGATCTACGAGAAGCCGGCGACGACCTTCGTCGCCTCCTTCATCGGCGCACCGCCGATGAATCTGATGTCGACGCGCATCGATGAAATCAAATCGCAACTCGGCGCGGGTGAGGCCGGCATCCTCGGCATCCGCCCGGAAGATTTCGTCATCACGGAACAGACTCCCGCCGGGGGCGTCGCACTGCCGCTGACCGTGGAAGCGATCGAGCGTGTCGGCGCCGAGACGTTTGTCTATGGCTCGCGCGCCCAGGACGAGCAGCGCGTCGCGGCCACGCCCGGTGAGCTGCCGCCCGGTGAGGTCATCGTCCGCATCCCCGGCTCCGAGGCGCCCCCGATCGGCCAAAAAATCCGCGTCGCAGCGGTGCGCAACAAGCTGCATCTGTTCAGCGGCGACGGGCGGACGCGCATCGAGGCCTGATCGGTTCGGCGGGGCCGCCGATTCAAAACGCGAAAACAACCCCATGCACAGTAGCGGGGGGCCTGTTTTCGTTAGGGAAATTCGTCACGCACAACCGTCATGCCCGGGCTTGTCCCGGGCATCCACGTTCTTGGTACTGCGAGTAAGGTCGTGGATGGCCGGGACAAGCCCGGCCATGACGATGTGGAAACGCCTGCGGGAAAGCAAACCCCGTCAAAAAAAAATGCGGGAATGACGGCTGTGCAGAGCTCCCGCTACGTCCTTGAACCCACACGGGGATGTGCCCATATTGATGACCAAGGGGTGCCTCTACGGGCCCTGATGCACCAAAGTCGCTTCGAGAGGACTTTGTAAACTATGTCTCGTGTTCCCACGCTTTCCAGCCCGTTCCTTCTGGGCTTCGACGAGATCGAGCGCGTGCTCGACCGCGTCGTCAAAGGCGCCGACGGTTACCCTCCCTACAATATCGAGCGGTGCGACCGGTCGGACGGCCAGCCCGAGCGCTTGCGGATCACGCTGGCGGTCGCCGGATTCACCCGCGACCAACTCGATGTAACCATTGAGGAAAACCAGCTCGTCATCCGCGGGCGGCAGCAGGACGACAAGACCCGGCAATACATCCATCGCGGCATCGCCGCGCGCCACTTCCAGCGCACCTTCGTGCTGGCGGAGGGGATGCTGGTGCTGGGTGCGGATCTGAAGAACGGGCTGTTGTCGGTCGATCTTGCCCGGCCTGAACCGGAGAGGATCGTTAAGACAATCGCTATCAATGAGCACGAATAATGGAACGAGTAGCGGACTCGACCGCTTAGTTTCTGTGAAGGAGTCGAGACCATGAGTGAAGGTCACGTTGTGTTCGAATACGAAGCCAGGAACGCCTCGCCCGAGACGCTGGCAAACCTCGGCGAAGGTCACATCGCCTATGTGAAGCAGATCCGCTCCGAGGACGTACCGGGCCTGTTTCCCGAAGCGCCGAAGATCGCGCCGGGCCTCAAGCTCTTCGCACTCCACGCCGCCGACGGCACGCCGATCATGCTGACCGACAGCCGCGAAGCCGCGGTCGCCAACGCCTGGAGCAACGAGCTGCAGGCGGTGAGCGTGCACTGAGCACGCGCGTCGCACGAATAGAGTTTCAAACGGGCATGCCTTCGAAGGAAGGCGTGCCCGTTTTGCTCTGTTGCCGGTCTCACCACCCGTAGCGCACGACGCCCTTGCCGGCGTAGCTGCGGGTGACCTCTGAGAATTCGCCCTCGAACGTTGCGGCGAGTGAGATGCCGCTTGCGAACGTCACCTCCGCCGACGCGGTGGTCATTGCTGCGTCATGCGCTTGCGCTGCGCCGTTGACGACGAAGCTTGCGCCTGGCAGCGCCTGGAACGTCGCGGCGATGTTGCGATCCGGGTTGAAGTCGTGGGCCCATGCGGCGCGTCCCCGCAGCGTCACGATCGCGTCGCTGAGGGCAAACGATTTGTCGGTGCGCAGGCCGAGCTCGCTGCGGGTGGCGGTGGTGCTCTTCGATGCGTAGCTCAGCGCAAACGCGCCGCTGCCGGAGATGGCGCTTTCCGCATAGGCCGGCAGATCGAACGTCGTGAACTGGGCCGCGGCGTAAGGCGTGAAGCCGACGCCGCTGATCCACGGCGCGACGAAACGATAACCGCCTTCGAGCCGCCCGGAATACGCGTTGGCATTGAAGCGCGCCTGAAGATGATCGGCGCCGGCAATGGTGACGGTGCGATCGGTGGTGATGTCCTGCCAGCCATAGGCCAGCGCGGCGGTGACATAGGCCGGCCCAGCATTGTGCCGCACGAAGGCGCCGGCCTGGAACAGGTCGGAGCGGCCGGTGCCGCCATTCGCCACGCTGAAGTTGGTGCCACCGCCGCCGAGCGCGAAGCCGGCCACGGTGGAGGGCGAGAACCAGTAATCGGCGCCGGCCGCAGCACCGGCGGTCCGGCTGGTGGCGGTGTTGGAGCCGAGCGTCGCATTGCCGTCAGTGGTCTGCGAACCGCCGAAGCCTGCGGCCCATACGCTCCAGCGCTGCTCGAAGGCATGCGGCGGCGCCTTGCGAGACACGGCAGCATAGGCCTCGCGCTCGGCGCCGGTGCGCTTGCGGTCACCGGCGTACCCGAGCGCATCGCTGTTGTCGGCCGCATAGCCCGTCAGCCCACCGAACGAACCAGGTTCGCCGCGCCCGGTCACGAACGGATCGGTCAAGAGCCCCATGAACAAGCTCATCGCATTGAAGGTCGTCTGCTGCGTGCCGGTCGCCGTCTCGCCCGAGGCCTGCGTCAGGCCGGCCGGCGTCAGCGACCCATAGACTGCCGCGATGCCGCCGGTCGAGTTGAAGAAGTTGGTCAGCGCGTTCGCGACGTTCTGCTGGTTGGTGTTGAGCCCGCCAGGCGGGCTGAAGCCGAGCGCGAGATCGAGATAGACGTTGTTGGTGTCCTGGCGGAGGCTGGACTTGAAGCCGGACGACTGGTGTTGACGGGGCCAGCGAAAGTGCCGATGAGGCTGCCCGCATGAAGAATGGTGTACTGCTTCGCAACATAGCTGCCCGGCGCAAACACGGCACGGACCGTGGCGCCGCCGAGCGTCGCGCTTCCCGTGACGTCGACGCGGTCGGCGCTCGCCGGCGAGACCTCGACCAAATAAGTCGACGCTGCGGTCATGGTCAGGCTCGCCATCGTCAGCGTCCCGATCGAATTGCCGGGCGCCAGCGTGCCGCCGTTGATGGCGACGCTTCCGAGAATGCCGTTGCCACCGAGCGTGCCGCCGGCATTCACCGTGAGGCTCGACGCCGAAGAGAGATCGCCGTTCACGGCAAGCGTGCCGCCATTGACCGTGACCGGCCCTGCGTAGGTCGACGTGCCCGTGAGCGACCAGATCGACGATCCGGTCTTGTCGAGCAGCGTCCAGCCCGCGGCGATCTGGCTGACATCGAAACTGTTGCTGCCGGTGCCGGCGAAGCGGAATGTGTCCGTGCCGCTGCCGACTGCCGCGCCGGTCATCGTCGCGTTCGGTCCGTTCATGACAAAGACGTTGTCGGCGCCGGTCAGGTTCACCGCCACGCTGGAGCCGGTGATATTGCCGGAATTGGTGATGGTGGTGGTGCCACCAAACGTTGCAACGCCGTAAGCGCCAGCGATCGTGCCGTCGTTCGCAACCGTGTTCACGCCGAATCCGTCGAGGGTCAGGCCCGCGCCGCCGGTCCCCGTCACGGTGACGCCGGAGCCGACCGAGACATGCACATTGCCGGTCCCCGCCGTCCGGCCAACGACACCGATCGAGCTGGCGGAGACGTTGCCGTTCACCGCGATGTTGACATCGCTGGCATTGGCAGCGTTGGCGATGTACGCATCGACGCCGTACACGGCGCCGCTGATCGTACCCGCAGTCGTGATGTTGGCTGCACCGGTGCCGGTGCTGAGGGCCCAGACAGCAGTGCTGGTGGCGCCGGACATCGTGATCGAGCTGCCCGCGCTGGTGTTGATCGAGGTGGCGCCGCTTCCATTGCTCGATGAAAACACTCCGTAGTTGACCGCGAAGATCGCGCCGCCGGTCTGGGAGACACTGGTACCTCCGGGGCCACCTGCCTGCACCTGGATTCCGGCCACGAACGGGGCCCCGGCGCTGCCGATATTGGCATTCGAGGTGATGGTGACGGCGCCGCCGGTGGACAGCGCGTAGATGCCGGCCGTGATGCCGCCCCCGCCGCTGGCATTCGTGATGGTGGTGCTGCCGGTCAGGCTCGCAGAAACGCTGCCGGAAGCCACCATGTACATGCCGACGCCGTTGGGGTCCGATTCCGAAAGGCTGCCGCCGTTCAAAAAGATGTTGATCGGACCGGAAGCCTGGGCCGCCAAGCCGAACCCGCCGGAGAAGTTCGGCACGATGGCTGTGCCGCTCGTGCCGACCGTGATGGCTCCAGAGCCTGAAAAAACGCCAAGCAAGAGGCCGGCACTTCCGGCGCCGCCGGTGGCGCTGCCATTGCCCGAATAGGTGATGTCTCCGCCGGTTGACCTGATCTGGAGGCCGTTCGTCGCTCCGGTCGCCGCACCGTTGTTGGTGAAATTGATCGCAGCACCGGACTCTGTCGATTCGACCCAGAGCCCCTGTCCGCTGACGGTCTGGCCGGCGTTGATCGCGCCGGTCACGGTCCCGCCGGAGTTGAAGCGCTGGTGATAGTCGGTCGAACTCGTCGATGTCGCGTCATCGTTCATCGTGGGAAGCGTCACCGTCGTGTTACAGGAGACGGCATTCGGACCGCCCGAGAGCGACCCAGATACGGTACACGCGGCAAAAGCTTGGCCGGAGTGGCCGGCGATGCCGGCCATCAGGACGCCGGCAAACGGAAGGCCGGCGAGAAGGACGCGCCTGAGCGCTGCCCACGACTGTCGAAACTGCTGCATCTATGCCGCCTGGCTTGTGGCCCTCTTCGCGGGGCACGCTCTAGAATTGAAAGGTGTCGAACCCGGATTGCCGGGCGACGCGTCAGGCCGACGGCTGCTTGGCCTTGCGCAGATAGGGCAGGACGGTGTCGAAGCTGCCGAAGCGCTTGACGGCATCCTCGTTCGAGACCGATCCGGCAATCACGACGTCTTCACCGGGCATCCAATCGGCGGGCGTCGCGACCGGGAACTTGGCCGTGAGCTGGAGCGAATCGATGACGCGCAGGATTTCCTGGAAATTGCGGCCGGTCGTCATCGGATAGGTGAGGGTCAGCTTGATCTTCTTGTCGGGCCCGATGACGAACACTGACCGCACGGTCTGGTTGTCGGCTGGCGTGCGCCCTTCCGATGTCGTCCCGGCATCTGCGGGCAGCATGCCAAACAGCTTGGCGACCACGAGCTCCCGGTCGCCGATCATGGGATAATCGACCTCGTGGCCTGTCGCCTTGTGGATGTCGCCCTTCCACTTGTTGTGATTCTCCACCGGATCGACGGAGATTCCGATGACCTTGACGTTGCGCTTGTGGAACTCACTCTTGAGGCCGGCCATGGTACCGAGCTCGGTGGTGCAGACCGGCGTGAAATCCTTCGGATGAGAGAACAGCACCGCCCAGGAATCGCCGATCCAATCGTGGAAGCGGATATCGCCTTCGGTCGTTTGCGCTTCGAAATCCGGCGCCGTGTCATTGAGTGCAAGTGCCATCGTGCATTTCCTTCCGTCGTCATTCGGCGCGTCGCCATAGCGCGCCTCAGGGCCGCAAAGGCGAGCTGGCCGGCCTCCAGTCGAGGCTGTGACCGCGCGTCGCGCCCTGCTTGATCTTTGAGGCCGGAAACCGGCCAATGTGGATAGCCCCACCATCGGGACGTTGATATCTGCGCCCGGCTCTACCGAAAGTCATGGTGTCGTTCTGAAAAAGTTCTTAAGCATCGCGCCATGGCAACGAGTTTCATCATCGGTCCGTTTCGCCTCGACGGGAGCACTGCGCTCCTGTTTCGCGGTGGCGTTCCCGTGCAGCTTGGGCAGCGCGCCATCGCAGTGCTGCGCGCGCTCCTCGAGCAGGCGGGAAATCCGGTCTCCAAGGACGCGCTGATCAAGTCTGCGTGGGACGGACTCATCGTCGAGGAGAGCAATCTGCCGGTCCAGATCGGGGCGCTGCGCCGGGTGTTCGGCCAAGAGCCGGGCGGCGAACGCTGGATCGAGACGTTGCCCAAATACGGCTACCGGTTTGCCGGCCCGCTGAAGCTTGACCCGCATGATCGCGCTGCTGCGCCGCCTGCGGCTGCGGCGTCTCAAGCGGCGACCGAAATGCTTCCGCTGCCAGCCCAGCCAGCCGTCGCAGTCATGCCGTTTCAGAACATGAGCGGCGATCCGCAACAGGAGTATTTTGCGGACGGCGTCGTCGAGGAAATCATCACGACGCTTTCGCGCTTTCGTTCGCTGTTCGTGATCGCCCGCAATTCCAGCTTCACCTACAAAGGCCGTTCCGTCGACGTGAAGCAGATTGGCCGCGAATTGGGGGTGAGTTTCGTCCTCGAAGGCAGCGTACGCAAATCGGCCGATCGCGTGCGCATCACCGCCCAGCTGATCGATGCCTCGACCCGCGCGCATCTGTGGGCTGACAGGTTCGACGGAGCGCTCGATGATATCTTCGACCTGCAGGACCAGATCGCGCGGCAGGTGGTGGGGCTGCTGGTGCCGAAGCTCGAGCATTCCGCGATCGAACGCGCCAAGCGCAAGCCGACCGAAAGCCTCGGTGCCTACGAATATTACCTGCGCGGCACGGCGGCGATCTACCGCTTCACGATCCGCGAAGCCAATGTCGAGGCCTTGCAGCTGTTCAAGCGTGCGATCGAACTCGATCCAGAGTTTGCGTCCGCCTACGGCATGGCCGCTTACTGCTACGTCAAGGACAGAACCAACCGGTGGCCGACCGACGATCTCGCGCGCGACATTGCCGAAACCGATCGCCTGGCCCGTCACGCGATTCGTCTGGGCAGCGACGACGCGCTCGCGCTGGCGACGAGCGCCGGTGCGCTGGCCTATGTCGTTCGCGATCTCGACACCGGCGCCGCGTGCATCGATCAGGCGCTTGCCGTCAATCCCAATCTGATGTGGGCGTCTTATTTCGCCGGCTTCATCAAGAGCTGGGTGGGCGAGCCGGAAGCGGCCGTGGTGCATCTGATGTATGCTATGCGTATCAGCCCGGTCGATCCGCTGATGCCTCTGATGCAGGCGGCGACCGCACATGCGCACTTCTTCGCCGGCCGCTACGGCGAGGCCTCATCCTGGGCGAATGCGGCCCTGCGCGGCACACCAAAGCTGCTGCCGGCCTTGCGCATCGGCGCATCGGCAGACGCATTTGCCGGGCAGATGGAGTCCGCGCAAAAGGCCGTGGCCCGGCTGCTCCAGATCAATCCAAACGAGCGCGTGTCCAATCTCGAAGCGATCTATGGACCCTATCGCCGTGCGGACGATGCCTGGCGGTACGGGGAAGGCCTGCGGAGGGCCGGGCTGCCGCTGTGAGCGACGTCAGCTTGGCGCCGCGCCAATCCCGATCTGGCTTTTACCGGGCGACGCGGAAAAGCGATGTCAGGCCGCGGTCGCCGGCGGTAGCGCCAGCACCGAAAAGATCGCCTGGGCATCGCGCGAGGCGCGGAGCTTCTTGGCGATGTCCTGGTCGCGGAGCAGGCGGGCGATGCGGGCGAGGGCCTTGAGGTGATCGGCGCCGGCGCCTTCGGGGGCGAGCAGCAGGAAGACGAGATCGACCGGCTGGCCGTCCATCGACTCGAAATCGATCGGACGCTCGAGCCGCGCGAACAGGCCAAAAATCTTTTCGAGCTTGGGCAGCTTGCCGTGGGGAATGGCGACGCCGTAGCCGACGGCGGTGGTGCCGAGCTTCTCACGCTGGAGCAGCACCTCGAACACCGCGCGCTCGTTCTGCCCGGTCAGCTCGGCAGCCTTGGCCGCGAGCTCCTGAAGCGCCTGCTTCTTGCTGTTGACCTTCAATGCCGGGAGAATCGCCTCGGGCGCGACCAGATCGGTAATCGGCATGGAAGGTTTCCGAGGTGAATTAAACCGTCAGGTTCCGAATTGGCCGGCTCGATCAGATCGAGCCCGGCCGGCGTCAAGAAGGTGAAGCAGGAGGCGGACTTAGCCCCGATCCTGATGTGGGGCGCTTCTACTCCAACGCAATCCCGGTGCCAACTCCTGCGTGCGGCTTTGCCACGGTCATTGTTAAGGGCTGCGGTTGGTACGGGCCCTGCTTCCGGCCCTAGCCCCCCGATTTGGCGCCCGGCGGGTCGATCCAGCCGACATTGCCGTCGGCCCGGCGGTAGATGATGTTCACCCGGCCCGAGGAACCATGCTGGAATACCAGGCAGGGTGCCCCGCTGAGGTCGAGTTCCATGACGGCCTCGCTGACTGAGAGCTGCCTCAGGGAGGTCGTGGCCTCGGCGATGATCACGGGGCTGTAGCCGGTGACCTCGTCCTCGTCGTCCCCCTCGCCCGGCGCCTCCAGCACGTAAGCCGTGGCGTCCAGGGCGGCGAGCGCGGCGGAGGCGACATGGGCCTTGCGCGCCGAGCGGTCCTTGAGCCGGCTCTTGTAGCGCTTGAGCCGTTTCTCGATCATCAGGAGCGCCTGGTCGGCGCTGGCATAGGCGTCGGGTGCGTTCGAATCGGCCTCCAGCGTAATGCCGGAATCAAGATGCAGCGCGCAATCGGTGCGGAAGCCGAAGCCATCCTTGCTCAGCGTGATGTGGCCGGAATAATTGCCGTCGAAATATTTGCGCAGGACCTCTTCAGTCCGGTCGGTCACGCGGCCGCGCAGGGCCTCGCCGACGCTGACGCTCTTGCCCGAAATCCGAAGAGTCATGTGATACCTCGCTTGGTTTGCGCCCGGCAGCGATGACGCCTCATCGCAGCCGAGGTTTCCCTGCGCATGATCTTCCCGGAAAACCGCGGTGCACTTTTCCGGATCATGCGCGTGCTTGGATCGGTCGCGAATGGGAGATGAGAGTAGCGCGATTTCGCGCCAGCGCAATCAGGCCGGCTCGGTGTTGCGGGAGCGATCGGACATCGCAGTCGAGAGGACGTTACCAAGAGCGCTCTGCTTGTCGCGGCGGCGTTGCACCGAGGACGGAATGCGCATGGCTTCGCGGTACTTCGCGACCGTGCGGCGGGCAATATCAATGCCCGAAGCGCGCAAGCGTTCCACGATGGTATCATCCGACAGGATCGCGGACGGTGCTTCCGAATCGATCAGCTGCTTGATGTGGTGGCGCACTGCTTCGGCCGAATGCGCCTCGCCGCCGTCGGCCGAAGCGATCGAGGCCGTGAAGAAATATTTCAACTCGAATGTGCCGCGATTTGTCGCCATGTATTTGTTGGCGGTGACGCGCGACACCGTGGATTCGTGCATCTGGATGGCGTCGGCGACCGCCTTCAGATTCAGCGGCCGCAGATGCGCCACGCCATGGGTGAAGAAGCCGTCCTGCTGGCGCACGATCTCGGTTGCAACCTTCAGGATGGTGCGGGCGCGCTGATCGAGCGCACGCACGAGCCAGGTCGCGTTCTGGAGCGCGTCGGTGAAATAGGACTTGTCGCCGTCCTTGCCGACCTTCTTCGACAGTTGCGAATAGTAGGTCTGGTTGACCAGCACGCGCGGCAAGGTGTCGCTGTTGAGCTCGACATGCCAGCCGCCATCGGGACCCGGACGGACGTAGACGTCGGGCACCATGGTCTGGAGCCGCGCCGAGCCGAACTTCATGCCGGGCTTGGGATTGAGGCGGCGGATCTCGCCGATCATGTCGGCGATGTCCTCGTCGTCGACGCCGCAGAGTTTTCGCAAGGACGCGATGTCGCGCTTGGCGAGGAGATCGAGATGCTCGACCAGGGCCTGCATCGCGGGATCGTAGCGGTCGAGCTCGCGCAGCTGGATCGCCAGGCATTCGCTCAAGTTGCGCGCGCAGACGCCGGGCGGATCGAATTTTTGCAGCACGGCAAGGACGCCCTCGACGTCGGCTTGCGATGCGCCGAGACGCTCGGCGGCCTGGCCGAGATCGGGCGGCAGATAGCCCGCCTCGTCGACGAGGTCGATCAAATACTGGCCGATCATGCGCTGCGCAGGGCCGGTGAAAGCGACCGAGAGCTGTTCGGCGAGATGGTCGCCGAGCGTGGTTTCCGCAGCGACAAAAGCCTCGAGATTGTAGTCTTCGTCACCGGAGGCGCCGCCGCCCCATTCGGTGTAGGTGGTCGGCGCGGCATCCTGGGCGTTGCGCGCCGCAGCCTCGGCCGGCTCCTCGGAGAAGACGTTGTCCAGACCCGTGTCCAGGGTCTGCTCGATCTCGGCGCGGGTGCCGAGATCCTTGCTCATCCATTCTTCCTGGCCCGGCTCAAAGGCTTCGCCCGGACCGCCGCCCGGCTCGTCGTTGTGGCCGCCGTCGCTATCGTTGAACTGGCCGGCCTCGGCCGGGGACTCGCCCGCGGGGGCCTCGTCGTTGGCCCGTTCCAGCAGGGGGTTCCGCTCGAGTTCCTCTTCGACGAACGTCGTGAGATCGAGATTGGACAATTGCAGCAGCTTGATCGCCTGCATCAGCTGCGGCGTCATGACCAGCGACTGCGATTGCCGGAACTCTAATCTCTGCGTTAGCGCCATGAAGCAAGAACCGATCCCAAAAGTTGGTCCGATTTTTGCTTATCCTAGTCTTGGCACGATGTACACGGCTTGACGAACTGGAAAAAAGGGCTAGAGGCGGAATTCCTCGCCAAGGTAAAGGCGCCTGACGTCCGGATCAGCAACGATCTCATCCGGGCTGCCCTCGGTCAAGATTTCACCGGCATAGACGATATAGGCGCGATCGGTGAGGCCGAGCGTCTCGCGGACATTGTGGTCGGTGATCAGCACGCCGATGCCGCGGTTGGTGAGATGGCGGACGAGGTCCTGAATGTCGCCGACCGCGATCGGATCGATGCCCGCAAAGGGCTCGTCGAGCAGCATGTAGTTCGGACGCGTCGCCAGCGCGCGCGCGATTTCGACGCGGCGGCGCTCACCGCCGGATAGCGCGATCGACGGCGATTTACGCAGGCGCGTGATGTTGAATTCGTCGAGCAGCGAGTCGAGCTGCTGCTCGCGCTTCTTGCGCGAGGGCTCGACCACTTCGAGCACGGCGCGGATATTTTGCTCGACGGTGAGGCCGCGGAAGATCGAGGCTTCCTGCGGCAGATAGCCGATGCCGAGTCGCGCGCGCTGATACATCGGCAGCTTCGTGACGTCGTGACCGTCGAGCTCGATCGCGCCGCGATCGGGCTTGATCAGGCCGGTGATCATGTAGAACACGGTGGTCTTGCCGGCGCCGTTCGGGCCGAGCAGGCCGACCGCTTCGCCGCGGCGCACATAGATGCTGACGCCTCGCACCACCTGGCGGCTGCCAAAGCTCTTTTCCACGCTATGCACAGCCAGGAAGCCCGGCCGCTTCAGAAGCTGCGGCCCGCCGGCGCCGTTCGGCCTGGCGGCAGCCCTGACCGGGTGCACCGCCTGGGCGCGCGGCGGCTCGACTTGGTAGTCGGCCTGATAGTCGCTTTCGTAGTCACCCTGGAATTGGTCGGGCGCGTGCATCGGCTGGTCACGGGCGATCGGAGGAGCATCCCTGACAGGGCTGGGCACGAGACCGCCGACGCTGTCCCCGAGCGTGGTGATGTCCTGACGCGCAAAGCCTGGCCGGCCGCGCTTGGCGGGGCGCCGACGGAACATGCTGAAGAGATCGACCATCCCCGCCTTCTAGCCTTCCAAGCTGATCCTGCGCGATATTCGCGCGATCGGCCGCACCGGCCTTTCGATTCGCCGACGCAGCATGAGTGAAGGGATGTCTCATGCCCAGTGAAACACGCCCGAAAAGCGGCAGACCCCGCTTCGAAAGCCCTGCGCGTTAGATACAGTCTCGCCGGGCAAGCTTCAACCTCGGATCGGGAGCATCTGACCCAAGCCGTTGAAATAGCGTCCCGAATTTACTTTTGCTTACTCGGACCGGGCAATTGCAGAGGCGGGGCAGCGCCGGGAGCCACCGGCGTCCCGCATTTTCCGTTCTGTCCGCCTTGGGACTGGATGAACAGGCCTTGCACCCTGCCGCTGTCGGACTCCACCCGCGAGACGCCGGTGGTCATGTCGACCAGAAGGCGGTCACCGCGCAGCACGTTCTGGCACTGGGTCAGCACCACCTGGCTCCCAGCACCGCCGAGCATGGTGATGAGATTGGTCTTGGTATCGAACACCGCGGTCTCGCCAGTTACGACCTGATCCTTCTGGGTGACCACGACATTGCCGCGTGCCTCCAGCCGCTTGATCGAGGAGCTGCCGCCCGGACCTGGTGTCGCCGACTGCATCGGTGCCGCCTTCGCGCCTTTTGCAGATGCGGCCTGGGCTGGCGCAGGCTGTGGTGTCGCCGGCTTGTCGCCGCCCGACTCGTAGAACACCACCAGCGTCTTCGAGGTCATGGTGGTATCGCCCTGCACGACCTTCACATTGCCGGAGAAGGTCGCCTCCTTCTTCTTGTCGCGCATCTCGAGCGTTGCAGCGTCGATCTGGATCGGCTGATCGCGGTTCTGCGAGAAGCCTTGCATGGCGTTGGGCACGCCCTGCGTCACGGCTTGCGCGTGAGCCTCACCGGATGCGATCAAGACACTGATGATTAGCGCGGACGCGCTAACGATGGCGCTGCGCTTGTCTCCGTTGCGCGAAAAAAAACTCATCATGAAAATCACTTTGAATTGGCAGATTTGTTCTTGGACTTCGGCGGCGGCGGTGCGGGCTCGACCGGCGCGGGCTGAGCGGCGGGATCATCCAGCTTGTCCAGATGCATCACCACATTGCCTTCGAAGCGAATGACGTCGCCGCCTTCCGTGATCCGCAGCCGATCGGCCGTCAGCGTGCCGTTGGTCAGCTTGACATCGACATGCTCGTCCGACGAGACCGTGCCCTTGTTCATGTCGACGAAGGCGGAGTTCAGCCGCGCCTCATAGCCGGTCGAGGTGCGCAGGAAGATATCCTTGTGCAAATCGAGCTGCTGCTGCTTGTTGTCGAAGCGGCCGGTGCGGGCGTCGAGGAACATGGTCGATTGATCCTCCATCAGCACTTTCGCGCGCAGGTCGGAGAGATCGACATGATCGGGATCGGTGATGTCCTGCGTCGCGGTCTTGGCCCAGAGCTCGTAGGGCCGCTGGTCCGGGGTGAAGCCGGACATATGCGGCGATTCCATCGTGATCTTGGTGCCCGTCACCACGAGATTTCCGGAGTCGAGTTTGATCGGGATCTGGAACGGGTTCAGAAAGGTCGAGACGGCGACGATCGCGGCCATGGACGCAGCCACCGTCACCGGCACCGCGATGCGCAGAATCCGCACCAGGCGGCTGTGGCGCGCCGCGCTGGCAAACTTCGCCGCAAGCGCGGCGTCGTAGGTGGGATTGTGGGCCGAATTCACCTGATCTCCCGAGGTGCCGCTCGCCTGTCCGGTTAACGGGCGTGCCATTGTACCCGGCGCCGCTCAAATATGCAGCCCGCGACAGGCCGCAGGAAAGTGTCCGAAACGGGGCGGCAGACCTAACCTAACGGCGCCCAAACGCCTCAGGAATGCGCGAAAATGTCCTCTTCTTCCCAGCCCTGGAGATCGAGCAGGCAGCGGGTCGGCAGGAAGTCGAAACAGGCCTTTGCCAGCGCGGTGCGGCCTTCCCGGACCAGCATGGCGTCGAGCCGCTCACGCAGGCCGTGCAGATGCAGCACGTCGGAGGCCGCGTAGGCGAGTTGCGGCTCGGTCAGGCTGTCGGAACCCCAGTCGCTGGATTGCTGCTGCTTGGAGAGGTCGACATTGAGCACCTCGCGGACGAGGTCCTTGAGGCCATGGCGGTCGGTGTAGGTGCGGACCAGGCGGGAGGCAATCTTGGTGCAATAAATCGGGCCGGTCATGACGCCAAAGGTCTGGTACAGCACCGCAACGTCGAACCGCGCAAAATGGAAGATTTTTGTGATCGCGGGATTGGCCAGCAGGGCCTTCAGGTTCGGCGCATCGGTATGGCCCTGGGGAATCTGCACCACGTCAGCGCTGCCGTCGCCGGGCGACAGCTGCACCACGCAGAGCCGGTCACGGTGCGGGTTGAGCCCCATGGTCTCGGTGTCGATCGCCACCGCTCCGGTGTAGCGGGACAGATCGGGCAAATCGCCGCGGTGCAGGCGTACGGTCATGGCGTGTCAAAACCTTGGGTCGAATCGGTCTGTCGGCATCATAAGCTAGTCGGATGGCCTGCGATGTAGCCACTGCCGGCTGGCGGCGCAAGCGCCAGCGCCGTCAGATCGCGGCCAGCATGATGCAGATCATCGCGGCGACCGTGATGCGGCTGGGGCCGTCGCGGAAGGCGTATAGAATCGGATCGTCGGGCATCTCGCGGCGCTGCGCCATCATCAGAGCGCGGCCGAACCAGTACAGCAGCAGCGGGTTGAGCAGCCACAGCATCCAGGGGCGGCTGTAGAGCGGCGTCACAGCCGATGAGGACACATAGAGCGAGAACACGGTCACCGCGTTCATCGCGCTCGCCGCCGCCATGGCGCCGATGATGTGCAGATCGGTGACGCGATAGTCGCGGTTGGAGGGATCGGCGAGGCCCGCGGTCTCGCGCATGCTGAGCTCGCTGAAGCGCTTGATCAGCGCCAGCGAGGTGAACACGAACAGCGAGAAGATCAGCAGCCATTCCGACAGCACCACGCCGACACCGACGGCGCCGGCAATGATGCGCAGCGTGTAGAGGCCGGCGAGCGTGACGACGTCGACCAGCATCTTGCGCTTGAGCACGAGCGAGTAAGCGATCGTGGTGGCGAGATAGCCGCCGAGCACGCCGAGGAACAGCGGCGAGATGCAGAGCGAGGCTGCGACTGCGAACAACCACAGCGCGGGGATCGCTGATAGCGCGGATGAGATCGGCAAATCACCTGCCGCAAGCGCGCGATGGCGCTTGGTCGGATGCTGCCGATCGGCTGCGAGATCGAGCAGATCGTTCATCAGGTAGGCGCCCGACGCACAGGCCGAGAACGCCATGAACGCCAGCAGCGCGTAGCCGAGCGTGGCAAAATTCAACTGATGCGCGGTGATGACAGGCACGAACACCAGCGTGTTCTTGGCGTATTGATAGACCCGCAGCGCCTTCGCCCAGGTCTTCAGGCTGACACGGCTGCGGCTTCGATTGTCGATGCGGTCGATCGAGCCGCGATCGAACGGCAGCTTGTCGCTCGTGGAAAGATCGGCCGGCGTCACGACGCCGTCAAAGCCAAGATGCGCGGCGATGCCGGCGGCATGACCGGCAAAGCGCCCCGCGACGAGATAGATTTTTGCGCCCCGCGCCCGTGCCGCCAGCGCCTGGTTCAGCACGTCGGACTCATAGGGCAGATGGGCATAGTCGATCTCGGCCCGCGCCAGGATCGCCGTGAGCGCCGCCATGCCCGAGCGTCCGCCCGCGCCGAAGCGGGCGAGCATGAGGGCGGGCCTGGAGAACAGCGCCTCCATCAGCAGCTCGGACCGCAGCAGGGCGCCTTCGAGATCGATCACAAGCGCCCGCGCAACCGCCGGGGTTGCCGACGGTGTGGGGACGCCAGAATCGTACTGACGGGCAGGCTGCTCCATCCGAAAACGCTCTATTGACCGTGACATGACCGGCCCCAAGAGGCTGAGAGGACCGGGGAGCAGGGAAATGGACGGACGCGAGCCTAGGGGGCATTCGCTAAGGCCGGCTTAATTCGGCGGGACGAGGGGCGGGCGGCCGGGCCGCGAGCTGTTGCCCGGATCCCACAACCCGGCGGGAGCTTCGCGTTCCGGCAGGGCTTTTAGCGTGTGCCCCGTGGACATCGTCCCCGCCCACCCTATCTGCCAGTTTCGCGCGCCCGCTCGGCGCGCTCAGCAAAAATCAGGTGGTCATGACCGAACAGACGCTCGCTGCGCCTCTCGACGATCAACAGCAAACCCAGCGTGGCTTTACGCGCTACCAGGCGCTCCTCATCGCGCTGCTCGCGTTCACGCAATTCACGATCATCCTCGACTTCATCATCATGTCGCCGCTCGGCGCCATCCTGATGCCGGCGCTCGACATCACGGCCACCCAGTTCGGCGTCGCTGTGTCCGCCTACGCGTTCAGCGCGGGACTGTCGGGCATCCTCGCGGCCGGCTTTGCCGACCGCTTCGATCGCAAGCGCCTGCTGTTGTTCTTCTATGTCGGCTTCACGCTCGGAACGCTGCTCTGCGCCGTCGCGCAGACTTACCACGTGCTGCTGATCGGCCGGATCGTGACCGGATTGTTCGGCGGCGTGATCGGCTCTGTCGTGCTCGCCATCACCACCGATTTGTTCCCGCTGCACCTGCGCGGGCGCGTGATGGGCTTCGTGCAAACGGCGTTTGCCGCCAGCCAGGTGCTGGGCGTTCCGGCCGGGCTGTTTCTCGCCAATCACTGGAGCTGGCATGTCTGCTTCATCGCGATCGTCGGCCTATCGATCGTCACGATCGCAATCATCGCCTTCGCCATGGCGCCGGTCGACGCGCATCTGAAACTGAAGCAGGACAGAAATCCGTTCCACCATCTGATCGCGACGATCGGAGAGCCGCGCTACACGCTGGCCTTCGCCGTCACGACGTTGCTGGCAACGGGCGGCTACATGCTGATGCCGTTCTCCAGCGCCTTCACCGTGAACAATATCGGCATCGACATGGTGCATCTGCCGACGATCTATCTCGTCTCCGGCCTGTTCAGCATCGTCACGGGGCCGCTGGTCGGAAGGGCGAGCGACGCGTTCGGCAAATACCCGACCTTCGTGTTCGGCAGCGTGGTCTCGGTGATCATGGTGCTGATCTACACCCATCTCGGCCACGTCTCGCTTGCAACCGCGATCCTCGTCAATGTGCTGATGTTCGTCGGCATCTTCTCGCGCATGATCCCGTCGCAGGCGCTGATGTCGGCAATCCCCGATCAGAGCCAGCGCGGCTCGTTCAGCGCGATCAGCGCATCGCTCCAGCAGCTCTCCGGCGGCCTTGGCTCGATGCTCGCCGGCGCGATCATCGCGCAGGCGCCCGATGGCTCGCTGCTCCATTTCGACCGGATCGGCTACGTCGTCGTCGCCTCGGCGCTCGTCTCGCTCGTCGCGATGTATTTTGTGCAGAAGGCAGTGGCGGAGAAGGCGGGGAAGAGGGTGGTGTGAGGCCGCCAGCAACGGATCAGCGCCGCAGCGATGCGAGGATCGCCGCCCTGCCATCTCTACCGATCGGAGGTAGCTCTATTTCGGGTCCAAACCCCGCAAAATTGGTGCCTAGGAAAGGACCGGATCGCCACCGCCCAAAAGCACTCGATTTGCTGGGTTTCGAACCGCGCCGGTCTGTCGTTGGGTGCCGGTGCTGTGTACCGTTTTTCAATTCCCGAGCGCGAGGGAGCCTCAAGCGCGGATCGTGATTTCGATGGCATCAGGCGAGATCCCAAAGAGGCGGCAATCCCCCGCTTAGCCTGCGGGATGGTGGCAGGCTGAACTGATTCATCGACCAGGGGTGATACGCGCTCACTGAGCGAACCTGTCTGCTTCCAGTCCGCTCTGTCGTCGAACCCTGAACCAACGAATCGGTCACTTCGCTTCCCGCTCTGGGCTCAACGCCGGCAGGTTCGTGATGCTGCTCGCGACGTCGAGGCAACTTGGCGAAAGGTTGGCGAACTCCTCGATCTCTTCTCCAGGATGTTTCCGTATAAAAGCAGCGTGGTGCAGCCCGCCGGAATCGGCCGGCGGGCTGCACCACCTGCATCGAGAGCAAAAGGTACTCGGCTATTTCAACGGAATGATTGTCATTGTCCCGTTGGTGGTGTTTCCGTCGACACTGTTGTTCCCGTAGGAACTGACCACGCCGCCTGACACGCCGGCGACGCCTGTCGCATTGGCCGTGATGGTGGCCTGATTGAGGCGGATGTTCGCCCCGGCACCGATGGCACGAACGCCATAGCCCGTGTTGCCCATCATCAGCGCATTGTTGTCCAGCGTCACGCCGATCGGCGCACCGCTAACGATGACGACGCCATCCTGCCTGTTGAACTGCATCACGCCGCCGTGAATCACGGCCGAGACGCCCGCCGAGCTGCCGCTGGTGTCGATCGCGAGACCGAAGGCATTATTGTAGGCGGTGATGTTGGTGAGATCGACCTGGGCGCCGCCGCCCGATCCCGGATTGACCTGGACAGCCGAACCGGTCGTGGCCGTGCCGTTACCGCTAATGTTCGACCCGAAAATGGCCAATCGACTGAACGCCGATGGCGCGAACTTGACGCCGTGCCCGTAGGGCGAGGCCGCTCCAAAACCATAGATGGAACTGCCGTAGATTTGGAGCAACCCCCCGGTGTTGAACAGAACGCCGTTGTCGCCGGTGCCCGACCCTCTCAATTCCAGATTCACCAGAGTCACCCCCTTGTTGGCCGGTGCGTTGATGGTGATGGCGCTGCCGGAGGTCACGGTGATGTACGCCCGCTGACCGGGGTTGTTATCGCCCATGCCGGAAATGCGGATGCCCTTGGTGATCGTCACGGGGCCAAAGTCGGCGACCGCATCGAGGGCCTGGACAATGCCGCTGTCGTTGGTCTGATCGTGCGCGCGCTGGAACGTTCTGCATTGCGACGCGAACGTACAGCTGTTGGCGTCATTGCCCGCCGACGAGACATAACTGAAGTTGTTCTGGGCCGAGGCGCCTGTCAGGCCCGCAAACACCGAGATTAGAACGACCGCAACGAACCCAACGATCCTGCTATGCATTATGAGCTCTCCCGAAATGATTTGTTTGTGCAACGCACATCGCTAGAAAAATGCACGTCGCGGTGACGTGTGGTCTTACGCGAAAACAATGTCAGGCTAACTGCGTGTCGATCATCACGTCAAGCACTGTTGCGCTAGGTATCCACCAACCGATCTCAGAGTCCCGGAAGTCGACCCGTCACGCTTGGCACAGCTCCCGGCAAGAAGTCAGGGGCAAGCTGAATTGCGGGAGGAGGAGGCGCTGGACCTCGCACGGTTGGATCGACATGAGCCAGACCCGGCAGACCACCGGGGACTGGCGCCCATCCAGCCGCTTCGACCGGCACGCTGATTGTGGGCTCTCCCGGGAGCGGCAGTTTGAGCGTAACCGTACGTCGATCCTTTTCCAGCGCAGTCTCTCGCCCCTGAATGCGACGCAGGACCCAACCGGAATGCGCCTGCCCCACCTTGAGCCGAACGACGGCACGGTTTGCCGAATCGAAAAAGACCGCAATCCCTTGTTCGTCGTTCACCACGGTGCCAACCAAAGTGAGACTGGGAGCCTCGGCGACCGGAGCCGGCGGTTGGATCATCGGCACCGGTGGCGGCGGCGGCGCCATCATTGGCGCGGGCGGCCGGCGCGACGATGAGAAAACCGGTCGCTCGCGCGTCACTGCGAGGGCGGCGAACGGAATCCCCCACAGCGGATTGCCGCGTTGCTCAAGGTCGGCGCGTTCGGGGGCTGGGGAGCTCTCGCGGGAAGCGGGCCTTGTCGGCGTGAGGGAGACAGCAACGCTCGGGCCGCCTCGCGCGGCATCGAGTTCATCCGGAAGGTCACCGCGCGTGTTCGCGTGTGCAGCGATGCCCCCAAGCACCGCGGCGCCAACAAGCAGCCCAATGGGAAAAACGCCCGGTCTGGTCACCAATTCACTCGTGAGGACTGCAGAAAAGCAAATAGGGAATGGTCTAAGAAGTATATCTGTCGGGTACGCCTATCACAATTTTGCCGGGAGCGGCATCCGGCATGCCTTGAAGCTGGGCTTTTTGTCCCTGGAAAGCGGAGCCTGCTGTTTTTATACGGAAACATATCCTGAATTTTTTAGAAATTGCAGCCGCGTCCTTGTCGCGTAGTCCACCCTTAGGCACTGCTGGGTAAGCACCCAATGCAAAGCAGACCGTATCTGCGCTCCAGCCCATCTTCGCCGTCCGTCAATATTGGACGTGCGTCGATGCCGGCGAGCCCCATCATCTGCATGAAGCCGAGCCGCCTCGGCTCAGACCTCTTGGCGGCCCACACCTTCGCCAACTGTGCGAGGGCTTGGCTTTTTCGAATCTCGGCCACCGCGAGGTTAGGGGTCCGCAGCGAGAATTTTACCACGGCTCCAATGCGGGCCTGAAGGTCAAAACCGGCCTCGCCTAAGCACCTATCGGAAAAGCCAGCATCGAGCGATCGTCGTCCAAGATGCGGAGGACGTCGGACGGTGTCCGCATCCTGAAATTCCAGTGCGAGGAATCCGTGTCGAGGTAGATGTAAGACATTCGATAATTCATAGCGCTGTGTCCCGGTCAGCGACTCAATTCCCCTGCAAATCAGCGATTTCAACCACTTGGGTTGGGGGTGGTGCCCAGGAAAGGACTCGAACCTTCACGGCCGTTAAGCCACTGGCACCTGAAGCCAGCGCGTCTACCAATTCCACCACCTGGGCATGCCGTTTGGGGCACGGAGGCGGTTACTACGGTTCGGTGACGCGGTTGTCAAATGATGCTTGGAGGGTGCGTGGGGATGCGGATTGCGCATCGCACACCGGCCCGATACAAGCCTGATAACACGCACTCTTCCCGCAGGAACGGACCATGGCATCGAATCTGGAAACGCTCGTCACGGTTTTCGGCGGATCGGGGTTTTTGGGCCGGAATGTCGTCCGCGCGCTATGCCGGCGGGATTACCGGGTCCGGGTCGCGGTGCGGCGGCCGGAATTAGCCGGGTACCTCCAGCCGTCCGGCAAGGTCGGGCAGGTCCATATCGTCCAGGCCAATTTACGCTACCCGACCTCGGTCGAGGCGGCGCTGCGTGATTCGGACGTCGTGATCAATCTGGTCGGCATTTTGACCGAGGGCGGCGCGCAGAGCTTTGACGCCGTCCAAGCCAAGGGTGCAGAGACCGTTGCCAAGGCAGCTGCCGCGGCGGGCGCGCGCCTGATCCATGTCTCCGCGATCGGCGCCGATGCCGAATCGCCCTCGCGCTATGCCAAGGCCAAGGCGGCCGGCGAAGCGGCGGTATTGGCCGCGGTGCCGTCGGCCACGATCTTCCGCCCCTCCGTGATGTTCGGTCCCGAAGACCAGTTCACCAACCGCTTCGCGGCGCTGGCGCGGATGTCGCCGGTGCTGCCGCTGATCGGCGCCGAGACCAAGATGCAGCCGGTCTATGTCGGCGACGTCGCCACCGCGATCGCGGATGCCGTCGACGGCAAGGCCAAGGCGGGCGCGACCTACGAGCTCGGCGGGCCGGAAGTGCTGACCATGCGCGAGATCATCGAGGCCATCGTCGCCATCGCCGATCGCAAGCCGACGCTGGTGCCGCTGCCGTTTGGGCTGGCCCGCTTCCAGGCCAACTTCCTGCAATTCGCCCCGGGCGCGTTGAAGCTGACGCCGGACCAGGTCACGCTGCTCGCGCGCGACAATGTGGTGTCGGATGCGGCGAAGGCGGCGGGCCTGACGCTGGAAGGGCTCGGCATCGCGGCGGATTCGCTGGAAGCGATCGCCCCGCAATATCTCTGGCGTTTCCGCCCGCAGGGCCAGTTCCAACGCAAGAGCGCGTGAGCGCTTTTCTTAACCTCGCCCCGCTTGCGGGGAGAGGTCGGATCGCTCTTGCGATCCGGGTGAGGGGGTACAGGTCTTACGGACATCTCCCGTGTGGAGAGAGGCCCCTCACCCCAACCCTCTCCCCGTAAGAACGGGGCGAGGGAGCGCACCGTCAGCGCCGCAACATCTCAAAACTTCAGCTTCTTGAACACCGCTTCCGGCAGCGTCTTGATGATCAACATCACGAGACGCCATTTGCCGCTGACATAGACGACGTCGGTCTTCTTCTCGACGGCGTTGAGGATCGCATCGCCGACGACTGGCGCGTCGACGGTGAGCGGACCGATCAGCTTCATGCCTTCCGTCATCTTGGTACGAACGAAGCCGGGTTTGACGGTGACCACATGCACACCGCCGCGGCCGGCGCGGGCGCGCAGGCCCGACAGGAAGGCGGAGAAGCCGGCTTTCGCCGAGCCGTAGACATAGTTCGAGGCACGGCCCCGATCGCCGGCGACGGACGACACGCCGACGATGGTGCCATTGCCGCGCGCCAAAAACTTTTCCGCGAACAGGCCCAGGATCAGCGACGGGCCTTCGTAGTTGGAGCGCATGATCGTGGTGGCATGCGCGAGATCGCTCTCGGCATTCACCTGCACACCCAGCAAGCCGACGATCGAGATGACGACGTCGGGCAATGCCGGAAGACTGCTGACAAACCCTTCGAACGAGGCGGTGTCGAGCACGTCGAACTTGGCGAGACTGACTTCGACATTGTAGCGCGCGCGCAAATCGGCAGCGTCAGGTTCCAGCGCGGCGACGTCGCGGCCTGCGAGGCCGACATCGTATCCGGCCTTGGCAAAGGCGCGCGCAGTGGCGCGGCCGATATCGGAGGAGCCACCGAGTACCAACACAGTCTTGCGTGACGTCACGGCTTAAACCTCATCGAGCAGACGTTGTGAAAGTTTTGAGCGGATGTTCCCGGCGGGATCGAGCGATTTGCGAATCGCGTTGAAGCGCGACAGCGCGGGATAGCCGGCCTCGAATATCGCGCGCGACTGACGCGCGTCCTTGGCGAGATAAAGCCGCCCGCCGGCGGCAACAACCAGACGATCGATCTCGTCGAGGAAATTCAGGATGTCGCCCTTCACCGGGAAATCCAGCGCCAGCGTGTAGCCGGGCAGCGGGAACGACAAAATCCCGTCGCCCTGACCGAGTTTTTTCAGCACCGCGAGGAAGGAGGCATCGCCGCGCCGTGCGACGCGGTCGAGGATCTCGCCGAGCACGGCGCGCGCACCTGGCTCCGGAATCACGCATTGATGCTGGAGGAAGCCGCGCCGGCCATAGATGCGATTCCAGTCCGCGATGCTGTCGAGCGGAAAGAAATAGGGATAGAGCGAGACCACATGATCGCCGCCGGCGCGCCGCGCGCCCATGCGGTAATAGAGCCCGTTGAAGGCGCGGATACTGGTGCGGTTCAGCGTCATCGCCGGCAGGTCGATGGGCACCGCGAGCCCGCGATTTTTTCCAGCGGGGAACGCAACGGCGCCTTCGGCAAGCTCGTCTTTGCCGGCGTGCTCGCCGAGATAGATCAGCGAGCGTCCGAGATCGCGCCCGCGCGCGGCACAATCGATCCACGCCACCGAATAGGTCGCGGCATCGCCGGCGTCGAGCGCGCGCATCGCGGCGTCGAGATCGGACGCGGAGATCACCCGTTCGCGGATCCACCCCGTCTCCGCCGGCCGCAGCCGCATCGTCGCTTCGAGGATGATGCCGGTGAGGCCCATGCCGCCGACGGTCGCGAAGAAGGCATCGGAATTTTGTTCGCGCGAGGCCTCGATGGTCTCGCCCTGCCCGGTGCGCAGCAAGATGCTGTCGACATAGCGGCCAAATCCGCCTTCGCAATGATGGTTCTTGCCATGCACGTCGGCGGCAATAGCGCCGCCAATTGAGACGAAGCGGGTGCCGGGCACGACGAAGGGCAGGAAGCCGCGCGGACCAAAGGTGTCGATCAGGTCCGACAACAAGACGCCGGCTTCGAGACGGATGCGGCCCGTCGCCGGATCGAACGATCTGACCCGGTCGAACCCGGTCATCCCGATCGTTCTGACAGCGCCGATCGCGGCATCGCCATAGGCGCGGCCGTTGCCACGCGCCACGGAGCCGGTCACCACGGCTACACCCACGGCCTCGAATGACCGCAGACGCAGCACGTCGCTATCGACGACCGGGAAACGCCCCCAGCCGCTGACGAGGGTCATGGCTCAGCTCCTGTGCGGGGCGCACGCCGCCCGGCGTTGGAAACTGCCTACCGATCAAAAGCTTATATTGCGTTGAGGCGCGTCGTAAGTTTTCGAGAGGTTAACGCCCCAGCGCCAGCGCGATCAGGCCGAGCGTGCCGACGATGACGCGCCACCAGGCGAACACCACAAAACCGTGGCGGGTGACATAGGTCAAAAACGTCTTCACCACGATGATCGCGGTGATGAACGACACCACGAAGCCGATCGCGACGATGCCCATGTGGTCCATCGTCATCTCGGAGCGGTTCTTGTAAAAATCGTAGGCGAAGGCGCCGATCATGGTGGGGATGGCGAGGAAGAACGAGAACTCCGCCGCCGCGCGCTTGTCGGCACCCAGGAACATCGCGGCAACGATGCTTGCGCCGGAGCGCGACACGCCCGGGATCATCGCGATGCACTGCGCGATGCCGATATAGAGATACATCAGCAGCGGAAAGCGGGTGGCGTCGTGCTCGCGCGCCTTGAGATCGAGCCGGTCGACCCACAACAGGATGGCGCCGCCGACGATCAGCGAGAAGCACACCACCCACGGATTGAACAGCATGCTCTTGATGTATTTGCCAGCGACGAGACCGACCACGACCGCGGGCAGGAACGCCACCAGCACGCCGATCACGAAGCGGCGCGCATAGGCATCGCCGGTGAACATGCCGATCGCGACGTCCCACAATTTCTTGAAGTACAGCACGACGATCGCGAGGATCGCGCCGAGCTGGATCAGAACCGTAAACGAATCCCAGAACGCGCCTTCACCAAGATGGAAGAAACGCTCCGCGAGCAGCAAATGGCCGGTCGAGGACACGGGAAGGAACTCGGTCACACCCTCGATGATGCCGAGGATCACTGCCCGTATTGCGTCTGACATATTTACGGTCCATTTCCGCTGGAAAAGCGGGGCTCTTCTCGCCTATTCCCCCAAATGCTGCAATCGCAAAATGCGGCATCACGCCCTTGCTTCGCGGTTTTGAAAGACTAGTGTGGCGCCGCACAAACATTGATGGATTCTTAAGCACCATCAAATAGTCAAAGGCTTCATGTTTACGCTGTTTCATCATCCGTTCTGCCCGCATTCGCGCTTCATCCGTCTGATCGTGGGCGAATACGGGCTCGACCTGAAGCTGGTCGAAGAGCGCAGCTGGGAACGGCGCGAGGCATTTCTGCTGCTCAATGCAGCCGGCACGACGCCGGTCCTGGTCGACGACGAGCAGCCGCCGATCCCGGGCGCGGCCATCGTCGCCGAATATGTCGACGAGGCCTATGGCGCCGGGATGGGACCGAAGCGCCTGATGCCGGAGACGGTCACCGAGCGTGTCGAAGTGCGCCGGCTGATGGCCTGGTTCAACGAAAAATTCTTCGAGGAGGTCTCGCACCCTCTCGTCACCGAGCGCATCTACAAGCGCTTCATGAGCGAAGAGAATGGCGGCGGCGCGCCATCGGCCGACGTGATGCGCGCGGCCAAGGCAAACGTGCGCTATCATCTGGCCTATATCGGCTGGCTGGCGCAGACACGTAACTTCCTCGCCGGCGACCGGCTCACCTACGCGGATCTCGCCGCCGCGGCGCATCTCTCGGCGATCGACTATCTGGGCGACGTGCCATGGAGCGAGGACGACGCGGCAAAGGCGTGGTACGCGCGGGTGAAATCCCGCCCGTCGTTCCGCCCGCTGCTGAGCGAATGGCTGGCCGGCGTGCCGGCATCGCGGACCTACGTGGACCTGGATTTCTGAACTCCGATCCGACTGAACTGAAGGCGGCGCTTGAACGCGAGGCGCGCGCGCTCGGCTTCGACTGCATCGGCGTGACCGAGCCCGGCACGATCGACAACGCCGGAAAGTACTTCCTCGACTTCATCGCATCGGGCGGCCATGGCGACATGGACTGGCTTGCCGCACAGCCGGAGCGCCGGGTCGATCCGCGCGGGCTGTGGCAGGATGTGCGGAGCGTGATCATGCTCGGCGTCAATTACGGCCCCGACCAGGATCCGCTGGCGATCTTGCAGCAGCGCACGCGCGCGGCAATCTCGGTCTATGCGCAGGGCGACGATTATCACGACCTCATCAAGAAGCGCCTGAAGGCGCTGGCGCGCTGGCTGGTTGCAACCGCGCCGTCGGAAGTGAAAGTGTTCGTCGATACCGCAGCCGTGATGGAGAAGCCGCTGGCGCAGACCGCGGGTCTCGGCTGGCAGGGCAAGCACACCAATCTCGTCTCGCGCGAATTCGGCTCGTGGCTGTTCCTCGGCGCGATCTACACGACGCTGGAGCTGCCGCGCGACGATGCCGAGATCGATCATTGCGGCTCGTGCCGGGCGTGTCTCGATATCTGCCCGACGTCAGCGTTTCCCGCGCCTTACAAGCTCGATGCGCGGCGCTGCATCTCGTATCTCACCATCGAGAACAAGGGACCGATCCCGCGCGAGTTTCGCAAGGCCATCGGCAACCGCATCTATGGCTGCGATGACTGCCTCGCGGCCTGTCCGTGGAACAAGTTCGCGCAAGAGGGGCGCGAGGCAAAGCTCGCCGCGCGTGACGAATTGCGTGCGCCATCGCTGGCCGAGCTGGCACGACTCGACGATACGGCGTTTCGTGCGCTGTTCACGAAGTCGCCGGTGAAGCGCATCGGCCGTGACCGGTTTTTGCGGAATGTGCTGATTGCTATCGGAAACTCCGGAGAGGCGGAGTTGGTGGAGGAGGCGCGGCGATTGCTCGATGATGAGAGCGCGCTGGTTCGGGGTGCGGCGGTGTGGGCGCTGGGGCAGTTAATGTCGCGCGAAGAGTTTGACGCGGCGAAGTCTGCTGCGATGGACAGCGAGCACGACGAGAGCGTGCGCGAGGAGTGGGAGCTCGCCTCCTAACCCTCGGTGTCATTCCCCGCGAAGGCGGGGAATCCAGTACGCCGCGGCTTCTCAGCCCGATCATTGCCGCCTCGGCGTACTGGATCGCCCGATCAAGTCGGGCGATGACACCGCCGTTGTGTCCACGGCGCGCGCCTCACCACTCTTGATTTCCCCACCCATTCCCGCAAAGTCGCGCGCCATGACAAACATGCCTTTCTTCACCCGCGACGGCGATACATTCCATCCGACGGAAGTCGCCAATGGTCCGTGGGATCCGAAATCGCTGCACGGACGCGTCATCATCGGCCTGCTCGGCTTCGCCATCGAGGAACGACATTCCGGCCCTGAATTCGTGCCGGCGCGGCTCACCGTCGACATGTTTCGGCTGCCGACGATCGACAAGCCGATTCAAGTGACAACGCGCCTGGTGCGCGACGGACTACGCATCCGCGTGGTCGAGGCGGAGTTCGTCTCCGGCGGCGTCAGCATGGCGCGCGCCTCCTGCCAACTGTTGCGGCGGACGCAGAATCCGGACGGCAATGTCTGGTCGCCGCCGAACTGGGACGTGCCAAAGCCATCAGACATTCCCAAGCCGACCGATCCGAGGCTCGGCATGCACGGAAAATGGACGACGCGGCCGATCGTCGGGCACATGGGCTCGCTCGGCCCGCGCCGATTGTGGATGAGCGAGGTGCGCGAACTCGTTGCAGGCGTGCCGATGACGCCGTTCGTCCATGTCGCCGTTGGTGCCGACTTCGCAAGCCCGTTTGCGAATGCCGGCGACAAGGGACTTGGCTATATCAACAGCGACGTCACGATCTATCTGCACCGTCTGCCGGTGACGAACTGGATCGGGTTCGACGTGGTGAACCACCAGGCCACCGATGGCGTCGCGATCGGCGAATGCTGGCTCTATGACGAGCAGGGCCCGATCGGCACCGCCACGGTCGCGGCGCTTGCGCAGCGCAAGCCGATGGCGAAGCCAGCGCCGCCGTAGTTCGCTCTGCCGTCAGGCCAAATGTCGCTTCATCTCCGGTCGCGCCTTCAGTTCGGCGCCCTGTTTACCGGCAATCTTCGCAATCCGCTCCGGCGCGAACTTCAAATCAACGAACGCCGGTGCGGTGTTGGCGACCTCGTGATAGTTCACGATCCTGCCGTCGCGCAGCGTCATGATCGCGACGCCCTCGAACATCGCCCGCGCGCCGTTCGCTTCCGGCAAGGTCGAGCGATAGCTGAAGGTGTAACGCGTATAGAGCGTGGTGCCGTCGGTGATGGGATCGTGCATGTCCCAGCGGAAATCGGTTGCCGTGCGATAGAACCAGTCGTCGATCATCGCGGCGATCTTGTCGCGGCCAGCGAAGGCGCCGTAGAAGACGTCGTGATAGACGCCGTCTTCGGTGAAGAGGTCCGCGAAGGCTCTGCCGTTGCGCTGTTCGACTGCGTCGCAGAAGGCACGCAGCATGGCGGTGGTGGTGCTCATCGGCGTTTCTCCCCGTTTCTTGGCGAGCACTTTCACCCGATCTCGGCCACCGCGGCAAGGATGCGGGCGATGTCTTGCGGGCGCGACAGGCGGTGATCGCCGTCCTGGATCATGGTCAGCACGACGTCGTCGGCCGGCAGGCGATGCGTCAATGCGAACGCGTGCTGCCAGGGCACATCAGGATCCTGCGCGCCTTGCAGGATGCGGACGGGGCAACCGAGATCGATGGCGCTGCCGAGCACGAGATGGTTGCGGCCCTCCTCGATCAGGTTCCTCGTGATCGGATAGGGTGAGCCGTCGCCGTAGTCCGACGGACGCAGCCAGAAGCCTTTGGTCTCGATCTCCTTCTTCACCTCTGCTGAGAAATTCTTCCACATCAGCTCCTCGGTGAAGTCGGGCGCCGGCGCGATCAGCACGAGGCCTGCCAGCGACGCTTTGCCAGAACGCTTTTTGATCTCGCGCGCGAGCAGCAGCGCCATCCAGCCGCCCATGGAGGAGCCGATCAGAATTTGCGGGCCGTCGCAGAACCGTTCGAACACGGCCACGCTATCCTCGAGCCAGCTTCCAATGGTTCCATTGGCGAAATCGCCACCGGATTCGCCATGGCCGGAATAGTCGAACCGGACCACCGCACGGCCCTGGTCTTTGGCCCAGCCATCCAGCGCCACGGCCTTGCCGCCCTGCATGTCCGATTTGAACCCGCCAAGCCAGACCAAGCCCGGTCCCCGGCCAGCGCGGCTGCGCACCGCGATTTTCCGCGCGGACGGGCCCTCGCCCACCTCGATGAAGCCGAGCACGGCATCGGGACTTGCACCGGGACTTGCATTGGTCATGGAACGTTTACCCTGGCTGTGCGGTTTGAGCTGTCGGGGGCCTTCGGCGGCGCAACCGGACGTCGGCATTGTCCTTTGGGGCGCTTGCGGAACAGAAGCAAGGTGTCTATGTCGTGCAGCGTGCCCCCAGGCGTGACCAAAATGCCTCGCATTTGAGGGTTTTTCGCTCTTCGCACGAGCGAATTGCTTGCCGGCAAACCCATCTTCCTGCAAAATAGCCGCCTCTTTCACAACTTTGGAGAACCACCCATTCGCCGTCCCAATAAAGCCCCGCCCGTTGCCGCCAAAGACGGGCCGCGCATCAATGATGATATTCGCAATGCGCAGATCCAACTGATCGATCAGGCCGGTGACAACCAAGGCACGATCGAGACTGTTGCGGCCATCCGCATGGCACAGGAAGCCGGCATGGATCTGGTCGAGATCTCGCCGAACGTCAGCCCTCCCGTCTGCAAGATCATGGACTACGGGAAGTATAAGTATTCCGCCCAGAAAAAAGCCGCCGAAGCCCGCAAGCGGCAGAAGATCGTCGAGATCAAGGAGATCAAGCTCCGCCCGATGATCGACGACCATGATTACGAAGTGAAGATGCGCGCGATGCAGCGGTTCTTCGAAGAGGGCGACAAGGTCAAGATCACGCTGCGCTATCGCGGCCGCGAAATGGCGCACCAGGAGATCGGCACCAAGCTGCTCGACAAGATCAAGACCGATGTGGCCGAGCTCGCCAAGGTCGAGCAGGACGCCAGGTTTGAGGGCCGTCAGGTCGTCATGGTGCTGGCGCCGCGCTGAGCGCAGCGCGTCAGGACTTGAGAGTTCAACGGCCCGTCCGGATCTCCGGCGGGCCGTTTTTGTTTCCCCCTCTCCCGCTTGCGGGGGGGGGAGGAGCGCACCGTCCTCGCGGCGATGTTTTGCTACTCAGGACCGCGTCGCCTGCCAGGTGCCGCTGCATTGGTCGCCAGAGATGATGCCTCTCCACCAGCCCGCACCGGCCACGCCGGCGAGACGGCCACCGCCGGTGGCATGGGACGCGCCAACCGAGACCTGGACCGCGACGGCGCCGCCGCGATTGACCCTGCCGGAAACCCGGCCTCCGCCGGCGGATGAGACGCGGTTGCCGGTGACGGTGAAGGGAACGCTGTAGCCCGAGCTGCAATTGCCGCGGGTGGTGGCGAAGGTGACGTTCCAGATGCCGTCATAACCACCGATGCGGGCATCGGCGGGCGAGGGCAGCGCGGCCGTGGCGAGTACGGCCAAGGGCACCAACAAGCGCGCCAGATGGCGCGGACGGACGAATTCAGTCAGAACGGAAAGCGATTGGGAAAAATGGGCCATTTTGGTCCTGCTCCAGGCGACACGGCTTGGACATATGGGGTGGCAATTCGGGATAGTCGCTGGCCAAATTCCGGCGGTTCATCGTTGCCAATTCGCCCGTGCTCTGTCATAAGCCCAGCCTTCATCGCCCGGCTGATTAAGGGCTGCCGCGGCGATGTTTCGTGCGGGTTTTGCGCTAGTTCGTAAAAACCTGAGCACAATCAACGCTCTAACGAGCATTTTAGACGGCCAGCCGCCTTCACGGGCGGCATTCTGTTATGGCCATAGGAGAGCAAAATGCCCAAGCTGAAGACCAAATCGGGCGCTAAAAAGCGCTTCAAGGTGACTGCCACCGGCAAAGTGTTGTTCGCTCATCGCAGCAAACGTCACGGCATGATCAAGCGGACGAAGAAGCAGATCCGTCAGCTTCGCGGCACTGCGGTGCTGTTCAAGACCGACGGCGACAACGTCAAGAAGTACTTCTTGCCGAACGCCTGATCGCGTCCACGATCATTGCCATCTTCGCCGCACCTCGCGCGGCGATCCGAAAACCAAGTCATCTCTGAAGGAAATTTGTCATGGCTCGCGTCAAACGCGGTGTGACCGCCCACGCCAAGCACAAGAAAGTCTACAAGGCCGCCAAGGGTTTCCGCGGCCGCCGCAAGAACACGATCCGCACCGCCAAGCCGGCCGTCGAGAAGGCGCAGCAGTACGCTTTCCGTGATCGCAAGCGCAAGAAGCGGACGTTCCGCGCGCTCTGGATCCAGCGTATCAACGCTGCCGTTCGTCCGTTCGGCCTGACCTACAGCCGATTTATCGACGGCATGGCCAAGTCCGGGATCACCGTGGACCGCAAGGTGCTGTCGGATCTCGCGATCAACGAGCCCGCGTCGTTCCAGCTGATCGCCGAGAAGGCCAAAGCCGCTCTGGCCGCTTGAGGCTTGCGCTAGCGGGCCTTCGGGCCCGCGGCCTTCAGCGCGCGTTGCGAGTAACGCTGGGCGACCTCCGCCCGGCAAAATGCCGTGAACGAGAGATACATGGTGCCGGACTTGTTCCGGTACTTGCCGTCGCACACGCGCATCTCGCGTTGGTAGGCCCGTTTCCGCGCAGCATTGAGACCAGGCATGAAGTCCGCCTCGCATTTCTTTTCGACGGCGGCGCCGAGCTGGACGTCGCCGCTCGCGGTCAATGCGCAATCCCTGAACATTTTCATCGCGCTTTCGCAGCTCTTCTGAGCGCTGATGGTGTCGACGACCTCGTCCAGCGTCATGGATTTGTCCATGCAGACCATGGCGCGCGCCGGGTGGCCTGCGACCGACAGGATGATGGCGAGAGCGGCAAGAAAAACGGCAAGACCAAATCTCGAAAGCATCGCAAGAGTCTCCTCGTATCCCCCTTGGTGCCGGGCCCCCGCGTGAGGTTCAACCCAGCTGGTCGGAGGCCCGAAATGACCGGCTTTTCGCTTGACGTTACGGCCTTCCGGCGGCGACAACCCAGCCGAATTTAGAGCCAAGGATTTCACTGTGTCCGACCTCGCAACGCTCGAAACATCCATCCTCGACCAGATCGCCGCCGCCGGCGACGAAGCCGCCCTTGAAGCCGTGCGCGTCGCGGCGCTCGGCAAGAAGGGCTCGATCTCGGCACTGCTTGCCACGCTCGGCAAGATGTCGCCCGACGAGCGCAAGACGCAAGGTGCGGCGATCAACCAGGCCAAGGACAAGGTCACCGAGGCGCTCGGCGCTCGCCGCGACCTGCTGAAATCGGCCGCGCTCGATGCGCGGCTCGCATCTGAGACCGTTGACGTCACCCTGCCGCTGCGCGATGCGCCGGCTGAGGCCGGCCGCATCCATCCGCTGAGCCAGGTCTGGGACGAGCTCACGACGATCTTCGCCGACATGGGCTTCTCGGTCGCCGAAGGTCCAGACATCGAGACCGACGATTACAACTTCACCAAGCTCAACTTCCCGGAAGGCCATCCGGCGCGCGAGATGCACGACACGTTCTTCTTCCATCCGAAGGAGGACGGCTCGCGCATGCTGCTGCGAACCCACACCTCGCCGGTGCAGGTGCGCACCATGCTGAGCCAGAAGCCGCCGATCCGCGTGATCTGCCCGGGCCGCACCTACCGCATCGATTCGGACGCGACCCACACGCCGCAATTCCACCAGGTCGAAGGCCTCGTCATCGACAAGCACTCGCATCTCGGCCACCTCAAATGGATCCTGCACGAGTTCTGCAAGGCGTTCTTCGAGGTCGACCACATCAACATGCGTTTCCGCCCGTCGTTCTTCCCGTTCACCGAGCCGTCGCTGGAAGTCGACATCCAGTGCCGCCGCGGCAAGGACGAGATCCGCTTCGGCGAAGGCGAGGACTGGCTCGAGATCTTGGGCTGCGGCATGGTGCATCCGAACGTGCTGCGCGCCTGCGGCATCGATCCCGACGAGTACCAGGGCTTTGCCTGGGGCATGGGCATCGACCGCATCGCCATGCTGAAATACGGCATCGCCGACCTGCGCCAGCTGTTCGACAGCGACGTCCGCTGGCTGTCCCATTACGGCTTCAAGCCGCTGGAGGTGCCGACGCTGGCGGGGGGATTGAGCTCGTGAGGCTCGCTTTCAGGCATGAGTCCGCGAAGACTCTCTCCGTTCCCTCCCCCCTTGTGGGGGAGGGTCAGGGAGGGGGGTAGCCACGGATGCCGCACGCAGTTGTGAGCGACCGTCAGCGCAGCAGGGCGAAGGAGCTTCGCCGGACAATGACGCGTGCTGAGACACTGCTGTGGCGCTACCTCAAGGCCAATCGAATGGATGGTGTGGGCATCCGCCGCCAGACGCCGATCGGAAATTACGTCGCCGATTTCGTGTGCTTCTCATCGAAGATCATCATCGAGGTCGATGGAGAGTCGCATGATTTCGAGGAACGCCTGAAGAAGGATGAACGTCGCGACGCCTTCTTCGCAGCCGAAGGCTTTCAGGTTCTGCGTTTCACCAATGAGCAGGTGATGTCAAATCTCGAGGGGGTTGTTGAAGCGATCCGCCAGGCCGCTTCTGCCGGAGCCCGCGGCTCACCCCCCTCCCTGACCCTCCCCCACAAGGGGGGAGGGAACACTAACACCGACCAAAGCAATTCAACCGAAAAGAGCCGAGGCAAGCAGCCATGAAATTCACCCTCTCCTGGCTGAAGGATCATCTCGACACCGACGAGCCGCTCGAAAAACTCGCCGAGAAGCTCACCATGATCGGGCTCGAGGTCGAGAACATCGAGGACAAGGCGAAGGCACTCAAGCCGTTCACCATCGCGAAGGTGATCTCGGCCGAGCAGCATCCGAACGCGGATCGGCTGCGCGTCTGCATGGTCGACACCGGTGACGGTGGCGCGCCGGTGCAGGTGGTCTGCGGCGCCCCGAACGCGCGCCCAGGTCTGGTCAGCGTGTTCTCACCGCCCGGCACCTACATTCCCGGCAAGGACATCACGCTCGGTGTCGGCACCATTCGCGGCGTCGAGAGCCGCGGCATGCTGTGCTCGGCCGCCGAGCTGCAGATCTCCAACGACCATGACGGCATCATGGAATTGCCGGCGGACGCGCCGATCGGCGCCGGTTACGCTGAATGGGCCGGCCTCGGCGATCCCGTGGTCGAGATCAATCTGACGCCGAACCGGCAGGACTGCACCGGCGTGCACGGCATCGCGCGCGACCTCGCCGCCGCCGACATGGGCAAGTTCAAGGACCCGACGATCAAGCCGATCAAGGGCGAATTCCCGTGTCCCGTTAAGGTCACGGTCGAGGACGCCACGCTGTGTCCGGGCTTTGCGTTGCGCCTCGTGCGCGGCGTCAAGAACGGCCCGTCGCCGGAATGGCTGCAGAAGCGGCTGACCGCGATTGGCTTGCGTCCGATCAACGCGCTGGTCGACATCACTAACTTCATGACCTACGACCGCGCGCGCCCGCTGCACGTGTTCGACGCCAAGAAGGTGGCGGGCAATCTCGTGGTGCGCCGCGCCCGCAACGGCGAGGCGCTGCTCGCGCTCGACGGCCGCGCCTACAATCTCGATCCCTCGATCTGCGTGATCGCCGATGAGCACGGCGTCGAATCGCTCGCCGGAATCATGGGCGGCGAAGCTTCCGGCTGCGACGAGACCACCACCGATGTGCTGATCGAATCGGCGCTGTGGAACGAGATCAACATCGCCCAGACCGGCCGCAAGCTCGGCATCAACTCCGATGCGCGCTATCGCTTCGAGCGCGGTGTCGATCCGGCCTTCATGGTGCCCGGCCTCGAGCTCGCGACCAGGCTCGTGATGGAGATGTGCGGCGGCACGCCGTCCGAAAACGTCGTGGTCGGCAAGACTTTTGGCGATGACCGCGTGATCGATTTCCCGCTCACCGAAGTCAAGCGTCTCTCCGGCATCGAGGTGCCGCAGGTCGAGATGAAGCGCATCCTGACCCATCTCGGTTTTATGATGGCTGGGCCGGGGCCGGTGGTGAAGGTCGCGGTGCCGTCGTGGCGCTCCGACGTGCACGGCAAGGCCGACATCGTCGAGGAAGTCGTGCGAATCTATGGCGTCGACAAGGTGCCGATGACGCCGTTCGAGCGCGGCGAGGACGCGCGCAAGCCCGTGCTGACACCGCTCCAGCTCCGCACCCGCCGCGCGAGGCGCGCGCTCGCGAGCCGCGGCATCGTCGAAGCGGTGACCTGGTCCTTCATCACCAAGTCTGCGGCAAAACTGTTCGGCGGCGGCCAGCGCGAGCTCGAAGTGGCCAATCCTATCGCAGCGGACCTCTCCGACATGCGGCCGACGCTTTTGGCGGGCCTGATCGCGGCGGCGCAGGCCAATGCCGATCGCGGCTTTGGTGATGTCGCGCTGTTCGAAGTCGGCCAGATCTTCAAGGGCGACCGTCCGGAGGATCAGTTCATGACGGCAAGCGGCGTACGTCGCGGCTTTGCCTCCTCGGAGGGCCTCGGCCGGCACTGGACAGGCTCGGCCCAGGCCGACGTGTTCGACGCCAAGGCCGATGCGCTGGCGGTGCTGGCTGCGGCCGGCGCGCCGATGCAGGCGCTGCAGATCGTCGCCGGCGGACCGGCATGGCTGCATCCGGGTCGCTCCGGCACGATCCAGATCGGGCCGCAGAACGTGCTCGGCCATTTCGGCGAGATGCATCCGCGCGCGCTCGAGGCGCTCGGAGCCGACGGTCCGCTTGTTGTGTTCGAGGTGATCCTCGACCGCATCCCCGAGGCCAAGAAGAAGCCGACCCGCGCAAAACCTGTGATCGAGCTGTCGGCCTTCCAGCCTGTTACGCGCGACTTCGCCTTCATCGTCGATCGCACGGTGAAGGCCGGCGACATCGTGCGTGCCGCGCAGGGCGTCGACAAGAAGCTGATCACCGGCGTCAACGTGTTCGACGTCTATGAAGGCAAGGGCATCGACGACGGCAAGAAGTCGATCGCGGTCGCGGTCACGCTCCAGCCGCGCGACAAGACCCTGACCGACCAGGAGATCGAGGCCGTCGCCGCGAAGATCGTCGCGGAGGTCACGAAGAAGACCGGCGGCACGTTGCGAGCATGATGCCGAAAAGTGTGAAGCGGTTTCCGGACAACATCATGCTCAAGAAATAAAGCATGACTCTCACCGACTTCCTCCCCAAGGATGTCAGCCTCACCATCGCGATGGCGCTCTGCGCCGTCGCTTTCGTCTCCGGCACCGCGCGCGGTTTTTCCGGCTTCGGCTCGGCGCTGATCTTCATGCCGCTCGCGAGCAGCATCGCCGCGCCGCGGCTCGTTGCCGCCTTGCTGCTCGTGATCGATTTTGTCGCGGCAGCGCCGTTGCTGCCAGTCGCGTGGCGGAAGGCCGACCGCAAGGCCACCGCGGTGATCGTGCTGGGCGCGCTGGTCGGCGTGCCGATCGGGACCTATTTCCTCAGCGTGCTCGAGCCCGTCACCACGCGCTGGATCATCTCCGGCTTCGTCGCCGCGCTCCTGCTGCTGCTGCTGTCGGGCTGGCGCTATCGCGGCAAGGACCACGCCTGGCTGTCGGTCGGCATCGGCGGGCTTTCCGGCTTCTGTAGCGGGCTGGCGCAGACCGGCGGCCCGCCGATCGTGGGCTACTGGCTCGGCCGCCCGATCGCATCGATCGTCGCGCGCGCCAACATCCTGCTGTTCTTCGGCGCGTCGGATTTCTTCTCGATGGTCAGCTATGCGACGACCGGCCTGATCTCGCGCGAGTCGCTGGTGCTCTCGCTCATCGTCGGCCCGGTCTATGCGATCGGCGTCGCCTTCGGCGCATCGCTGTTCGGCCGCGCCAGCGAGAAGGTGTTTCGCGGCATCTGCTACGTGCTGATTGCGATCGCGGTGGTCGCCGGATTGCCGGTGCTGGACGGGATCTTGCGCTAATTGCCCTACTGCCGCGGCGCGCGGCGGCGCTTCGTCGATTGTGTCGGCACATCGGCCGGCTCGTCCTTGAGCGCGCCGATCTTGCGCAAGGCCGCATCCGCGGCGCGCTCACCGCTTTCCCAGGCGCCGTCGACCGTACCCCACAGTGTCTCGTGGGTGGCTTCACCGGCGAGGAACACATTGCCGATCGGCTCGGTCAGGATTTTTCGCGAGAGCTGACCGCCGGGGGAGGACGCCGACATTGCGCCCATCACGAAGGGCGAGGCGTTCCAGCGTGTCACGCTGGTCTTCTGCACGGCGGCGGCAGCCTCGCTGCCGAACAGTTTTGTGATCCACTCCTTCGCGAAGGCGACCATCGCCTTTTCGCCCTGCTGGGAGAGGTCGCGGCCGAACGAGCCGCCGACGTCGATCGAGCACAGCGATGATCCGCCGATATTGGCGTACATCAGCGCCGTGCGGGTCGAGTTGCTCTGCTCGATCAGGATGTCGTCGCGCGACAGGCCGAGCGGATTGCCGGGCAGTTGCAACACGATGTGATCGTAGCTGCCGAGGCTGAGCTTTGACACGGCGTCCAGCGTGCGCTTGGGGATGTCGGGTGCGAACTTGATCGCGCCCGAAGTCAGCACATTGGTCGATACCGTGATGATGGCGGCGCGCGCGGCGATCTTGCCGCTTGGTGTCTCCACGCTGACGTCGCGATTGCTCCAGACGATCCGGCTCGCCGGCGTCGACAGCGCCACCGGCGCCTGCTCGCCGAGCTTGCTGATCAGGGTCCCCAGGCCCTGGCGGCAGGCGATCGCTGCATTGCGGTCCTGCGCGCGGGCCTTGTCGATCGCCGAAAGCTCCTTCAAATCCTTGCCGGCAAAGCTCGCGCCCAGCATGAACTCGGCGGCACCAGCCCAGTCGCCGAGATCCTTCGGCAGCACGGGGGCACAAGATGTATCGAGCTTGCCGCGCGCGGCCTCGTCGATGGCGCGGTTGGCGCGCACCAGCGCCGCCAGGAATTCCTCGGTCTCGCCGGCGCGCGCGTTGCGGCGGCCGATGCGCATTTTCTGGCCCGATGGTGCCGGCACCAGTTCGAACCCGGCATTGCGCGCCAGCCGGATCATCGGATTGGTCTCGGGATTGTGCATCCAGCGCGCGCCGCGGTCGAACGGCACGTCGAAGGTCGTCGTATCCGTGATGCAGCGGCCGCCGATCTGCGAGGCGGCCTCGACCACCACGACCTTGCGATTGGCCGCCACGATACGCCGCGCTGCAGCGATCCCGGCGGCCCCTGCGCCGATCACGACGATGTCAGCCTCGCGCGGCGGGGGTGCGGCGGCCGCGTGCAGGACCGGCATCGCAGCAAGGCCCGCCGACGCCGAGAGGAAACCGCGGCGCGTGATTGTCATGTCATGGTTTCCGGAGACTTGCGGCAAACGGGAACAGCCAGCGAACTTTGCCGCATCTGATGTTGCACGGCAACCATCATGGTGAATCAATCGTGCTTGATCTCACAGACTGATGAACCGAATGGCAACACGTTTCGACCATGATAGAGAAGGAAAAAGACGGCCGGAAAAGGCCGTGGGGGAGTTTGAAATGGGGACGGTCCTGGACTCAGTCGGCAAGGTGATTGCCGCGTACCTCTCGAAGGAGGTGCCGGGCTATGAGCCGTTCACGCCGAGCGACCCCGAGCATTTGCGTGGCGTCATCGAACCCGGCGACGTGCTGCTGGTCGAGGGCAACAACCGCATCTCCGGCATCATCAAATATCTGACGCAGTCGACCTGGTCGCATGCCGCGCTCTATGTCGGTCGGATCGAGGGCGCGCAGGAGGCCGGCGGCGAGCCGCATGTGCTGATCGAGGCCAATATCGGCGAAGGCGTCACTTCGGCGCCGCTGTCGAAATATTTCCCGTATCACACCAGGGTCTGCCGCCCGGTCGGGCTGTCCTATGAGGACCGCACCACGGTCTGCCGCTATGCGATCAACCGCATCGGCTTCGGCTACGACACCAAGAACATCCTCGACTTGATGCGCTTCCTGTTCCCGCTGCCGATCCCGCAGCGCTGGCGGCGGCGCATGATCGCGATCGGCTCGGGCGATCCGACCAAAATCATTTGCTCCGCCCTGATCGCGCAGGCGTTCGACGCGGTGCGCTATCCGATCCTGCCGAAGATCACCAAGGCCGGCAGCCGCGCCGCCCGCCGCGAGATCCTGCACATCCGCGATTCCTCGCTGTACATGCCGCGCGACTTCGACATCTCGCCCTATTTCGAGGTGGTCAAGCCGACCATCGTCAATGGATTCGACTACACGGCCCTGCACTGGGCCGACAAGCAAAAGCCGCTCGAGGAGGTAGCAGGCTCATTCGGTGTGTTTCCAGAAACGCTCCGTGCGCCGCCGCTCGTTCCTGAAGCGGTTGACGAAGAAGCGCCGGCTGAAGTTTCGGCTGAGCAAGTGATGGGTGAGGTCGCCGCGGAGATGGCGGTCACGTTCTCCGAGCATTTTGTGCTGCTGAACGAACTCGCGATGTACCGCGGGCGGGCCCGGGAGATGGCGGCGTAACTGTCGCTCCACCGTCACGGTGAGAGCCTACCGCTCCGCTCGTCCGATCACCGCCATCAACTCTGCGATCTTCTCGCGCTGGTCCGCCTTGTCGCCGCTCGATATCGCGTGCTCGACGCAATGGGCCACGTGGTCCTTCAAAACCTCCTCCTCGACCCGGCGCAGCGCCGCGCGCACCGCCGAAATCTGCGTCACGATGTCGATGCAGTAGCGGTCGTCCTCGACCATTTTCGAGAGGCCGCGAACCTGGCCCTCGATCCGGCCGAGACGTTTTCCGACGGATGCCTTGATGTCCTTGCGCATGGGGTCTATATACCCCCCTAGGGTATCTATTGCAAGGCCGGAGCACGGGAATGAACGACGGAGAGCACGAACATCATCACGATGGGAACACGCAATCCAGATGCGGCTGTTCGAGCAAGGCCGCGGCGCCGGTCGCCAAGCCTGCGGCTTCGTCCTGCTGCGGCGGACATGGCGATCATGGCGGCCACGCCCATCATCATGACCACGGCGATGCGGCGGCAAAGGTCCTCGATCCCGTCTGCGGCATGACGGTCGATCCCGCGACGTCAAAACATCGATTCGACCATCACAGCGAGACCTTCCATTTCTGCTCGGCCGGCTGCCGCACCAAGTTCGCCGCCGATCCCGCAAAGTATCTCGCCAAGAAGGCGAGCGAGCCGGAGGTGCCCGCCGGCACGATCTACACCTGCCCGATGCATCCGGAGATCCGCCAGATCGGACCCGGCAACTGCCCGATCTGCGGCATGGCGCTGGAGCCGGAGGTCGCGAGCCTGGAGACCGGGCCCAATCCGGAGCTCGCGGACATGACGCGGCGGTTCTGGATCGGCGGTGCACTGGCGCTGCCGGCGGTGGTGCTGGAGATGGGCGGACATCTTGCCGGCCCGCACAACTGGATCGATCCCGTGCTGTCGAACTGGATCCAGCTCGTCTTCGCCACGCCCGTGGTGGTTTGGGCCGGCTGGCCGTTCTTCGTCCGCGGCTGGCAGTCACTGCTGACGCGCAACCTCAACATGTTCACGCTGATCGCGATGGGCACCGGCGTTGCCTATGTCTACAGCCTGATCGGCACCATCGCACCGCAGATCTTTCCTGCGAACTTCCGCGGCCATGAAGGTGCGGTCGCCATCTATTTCGAGGCGGCCGCCGTCATCACCGTGCTGGTGCTGCTCGGTCAGGTGCTGGAGCTGCGCGCCCGCGATGCGACCTCGGGCGCGATCAAGGCGCTGCTCCAACTTGCGCCGAAAACCGCGCGCCGCGTCGATGCTGACGGCAGCGAGCACGAGGTCGAGATCGACACGCTCCACGCCGGTGACCGCTTGCGCGTTCGTCCCGGCGAGAAGGTGCCGGTTGACGGCATCATTCTGGAAGGACGCTCCTCGCTCGACGAATCTCTCGTGACAGGCGAATCCATGCCGGTGACCAAAGAGGTCGACGCCAAGGTGATCGCCGGCACGCTCAACCAGTCCGGCAGCTTCATCATGCGCGCCGACAAGGTCGGGCGCGAGACGCTGCTGTCGCAGATCGTGCAGATGGTCGCGGACGCGCAGCGCTCGCGGGCGCCGATCCAGCGGCTGGCCGACCAGGTCGCCGGCTGGTTCGTGCCGACCGTAATCGTCATCGCCATCGCCGCCTTTGCCGCCTGGGCCTGGTTCGGGCCCGAGCCGCGGCTGGCCTTCGGCCTCGTCGCCGCCGTCAGCGTGCTGATCATCGCCTGCCCCTGTGCGCTTGGCCTGGCGACCCCGATGTCGATCATGGTCGGCGTCGGCCGCGGCGCGCAGGCAGGCGTCCTGATCAAGAACGCCGAGGCGCTGGAGCGGATGGAGAAGATCGACACGCTCGTCGTCGACAAGACCGGCACGCTGACCGAAGGCAAGCCAAAGGTCGTCGCGATCGTGCCGGCGCCCGGCTTTGGCGAAGACGACATCCTTCGTCTGGCCGCCAGCGTCGAGCGCGCCAGCGAGCATCCGCTCGCTGACGCCATCGTGCGCGCGGCCAAGGAGAAGCAGCTCACGCTCAGCCAGGTCGAAGGGTTCGATTCGCCGACCGGCAAGGGCGCAACCGGCAAGGTCGAGGGCAAGACCATCGTGCTCGGCAATGCCAGATACTTTGCATCGATCGGGATCGACACGAAGGCGCTCGACGCGGAGGCCGAACGCCTGCGCGGCGATGGCGCCACCGTCATCAACATGGCCGTCGATGGCCGACTTGCCGGCCTGTTCGCGATCGCCGACCCGGTCAAGGCCTCGACGCCAGAGGCGCTGAAGGCGCTCGCGGCCGAGGGCATCAAAGTGATCATGCTGACCGGCGACAACCGCACGACGGCGGAGGCCGTGGCGCGCCGGCTCGGCATCGCCGACGTCGAGGCCGAGGTGCTGCCGGACCAGAAGAGCGCGGTGGTCGCAAAACTGCAAAAGGCCGGCCGCAGTGTCGCGATGGCCGGCGACGGCGTCAACGACGCCCCGGCGCTGGCGGCGGCCGAGGTCGGCATCGCCATGGGCACCGGCACGGATGTCGCGATGGAGAGCGCCGGGGTCACCCTGCTCAAGGGCGACCTCACCGGCATCGTCCGTGCGCGAAAACTGTCGCAGGCGACCATGAGCAACATTCGGCAGAATTTGTTCTTCGCCTTCATCTACAACGCCGCCGGCATTCCGATCGCCGCCGGCATCCTCTATCCCGCCTTCGGCGTGCTGATGTCGCCGATCATCGCGGCCGCCGCGATGGCGCTGTCCTCGGTGAGCGTGGTCGGGAATGCGCTGCGGCTGCGGGCGACGCGGCTGTGAGGATGACGAAATCCGTGTAAAACAAGTCCATTCGGCGTACGTGCGGAGAGGACCTGATGCAGCGGATTACGATCACGATCGAGGACGATCTTTTGGCGGACATCGACGCCGCAGCCGAGGCGCGCGGCTACCAGAACCGCTCCGAGATCATCCGCGACCTCGCCCGCGCCGGGCTGCAGCAATCCACCGAAGACACCGCGCAGACCGGCCAATGCGTCGCCGGCCTCGTCTATGTCTACGACCACGCCGCCCGCGATCTCTCAAAGCGCCTGGTGCAGGAATTCCACGGCCATCACGACCTCGCGCTGGCGACGCTGCATGTCCATCTCGACGAGAACAATTGCATGGAGATGACGGCGCTGAAGGGCTCGGCCGACGAGGTCAAGCATTTTGCTGATCACATCATCGCGGAGCGTGGTGTGCGTTATGGGCGCGTGGTGATGATTCCGACGGGGGAAGGCAAGCCGGCGAAGGCGCGGAAGCATGGGCACCGGCATGAGTAGCAACTAGCTTCTCGTGCTCCGGACGCGGCGCAGCGCTTCTTCAGCGGTGCGCTGCAGAGCCGGGGCCATCTCGCCGCTGGCGCAAGCTCCTGGGTCCCGGCTCTGCGTCGCGTCATTTCATGCCGCGCCGCGTCCGGGACACGAGAACTACATTTGAGGCTTTAACATCACGCCGCCTTCGCCGCACTCCCAGCCGGCAAGCCTGCCCGCGCCATGCCGCCATAGAGAGCTTCGTTCGGCATCTCGCTCTTGAGGATCGATCGCACCGCGATCAACTTCTCCATATCGATCCCCGTCGCAAAACCCTTGCTCTCGCACAGGAACACCAGATCCTCGAACACGACGTTGCCGGTCGCGCCGGGGGCGAAGGGGCAGCCGCCGAGGCCGCCGAGTGAACCGTCGAGGATGCGCGCACCCTCATCCAGCGCGGCGGACGCATTGGCGATGCCCATGCCCCGGGTGTCGTGGAGATGGATGCAGATCGGCTTCGACCCTGAAAGCTTGACCGCGGCGCGCGTCAGCTCCGCGACCTGCTTCGGCCCGGCATAGCCGACGGTATCGGCGATCGCGACGAAATCAACGCCGGCCGCGAGGCATTTGTCGACGAGGCGCAGCACCTCGTTCGGGTCGACCGCGCCGGCGATCGAGCAGCCCAGCGCCATCGAGATCGCGGCGTTCACGAGCGGCTTGTGGGCGCTGGCGTCGCGCATCTCACAGAGCCGCTTGACATTGGCGATCGCGGAGTCGCGCGAGCGATGGGCGTTGGCCTGGCTGTGCTCTTCGGTGGCCGAAACCACCGAGGCGATTTCGCCGACGCCGGATTCGAGGGCCTCGTTGACGCCGCGCTCGTTGAGTGCGAGCGCGATGCCATGGGCGCCGGGCAGGCGCGCGACCGTCGCGACGACATCGCGAACGTCGACGAATTGCGGAAAGGTTTTGGCCGGCAGGAACGAGCCGACCTCGAAATGCCTGACGCCTGCGGCGTATTCCTCGCGCACCCAGCGCTGCTTGGCCTCGGTTGACGGAAACTTCTTCACGAGCTGGAGCCCGTCGCGCAGGCCAACTTCGCGCAAGGCAACGCGGTCCGCGGGATAAATCTGTTCGATCCGACTCATGCGCGCCTCCCAGCGGCTTTTGACGTGATGTCATTGTTATTGTCGATCTCGGCGCGAACGGCAGATGTATCGGCGCCGAGCGGCGCGACCTTCAGGCCTTCACCAAAGTGGCTACCATTCCACTCGAGTGGCAGCGTCGGCACATGGAATGGTTTGCCATCAGCGGTGATATTGGTGACGAGGCCGCCGGGCCGCAGCACATGCGGGTCGGTGAGCAGATCCTCGGGCCGGTTGATCGGCGAAAAGCAGATGTTGAGCGCGTCGAGCTTTTGCGACAGCTCTGCGACGTTCCACTGGCGGATGATCTCGGCCACGCGCGGGATGATCCGCGGCCGCGCCAGGATGCGGTCGGTCGTGGTGCGCAAGGCGGGATCATCGAGGAGATCCGCGAGGCCGAACTCGCGGCAAAAGCTCTGCCAGTGGCCCTCGGTCACGACGCCAATGAAGATTCGTCCATCGCCGGCGGCATCAAAGATGTCGTAGATCGGCCACGCGTGCTCGCGCTCGGGCATCGAGCGCGGCTTGTTGCCGGTCATCTCGTACTCGACCATGTGCTGGGCGACCAGGAACAGGCAGTTCTCGAACAGGCCGATGCGGATGTCGGCGCCGTCGCGCTTGCCGCCGCGCTTCTGGTAGAGCGCGGCCAGAATCGCGATCACGCCGAACATGCCGCCCATGATATCGTTGGCGGACGAGCCGACGCGCTGCGGCTTCTCCTTGGTGCCGGTCATGGCGGCGAGCCCCGACATCATCTGCACGACCTCGTCGAGCGCGGGGCGATGCTCATAGGGGCCGGACAGAAAGCCCTTGTGGCCGGCGACGATCAGATGCGGATGAAGGCGGCGCAATTCTTCAGGCCCAAGCCCCTGCTTGTCGAGCTGGCCATCGCGAAAATTCTCGAGAAACACGTCGGCCGTCTCGAGCAGCCGGTGCATGGTGTCGCGATCTTCAGGCATCGCAAGATCGAGCACCACGCTGCGCTTACCGCGGTTGAACAGCGGAAAGAACGCCGTTCCCATGCCGCCCAGACTCCGTGTCTTGTCGCCGGAGGGCGGCTCGACCTTGATCACCTCGGCGCCAAGCTGCGCCAGGATCATGCCGCAGGTCGGCCCCATCACCATGTGGGTCATCTCGACGACCCGCACGCCTTCGAGCGGAAATCCGGTCCCTGTCATGCGGCACTCCCTGTTCGTTCGCCCAAAAGACTAGGCCTTCACAAGCCTTCTGAAAAATATAATCTGTCGAAGATTACCTTCGCAGTTCTAGAACGCTGGACCCACATGGATTCGCGCCAGCTCCGCTATTTCATCGCTGTCTACGAGCAGCGCAACCTGTCGCGCGCGGCCGACCAGGTCAATGTCGCGCAGTCCGCGCTGAGCCATCATATCTCGAACCTAGAAGCCGAGTTCGCAACGCCCCTGTTCGCGCGCAAGTCGCGCGGCATGGAACCGACGGCCGCCGGCGAAAGACTCTACGAGCATGCGCGAATCATCCTGCGCGCGATGGCGGAGGCCGAGACCGAAGTGCGCGAGGGCGCCCGCGTCATTGCCGGCGAGATCTCGATCGGCATGGCGAATTCGGGCGTCAAGGCGATTGGCGTGGAGCTGATGCGCATCGTGCTGACCAAATATCCCAAGCTCAAGCTGTCGCTCACCGAGAGCCTGTCCGGCGCGACGCTGATGCACTTGATGGTCTCCAACGTCGATCTCGCGCTGGTCTACAATCCGCCGTCGGAGAAGGAGCTGATCACGGAAGCCGTGCTCGAGGAAGAGATGTTCCTCGTCGGCATTCCAAAACTGGTCGGCAAGGGCAAGGCGCCGATCCGGTTCGAGGAGCTGAGCCGGCTGCCGTTGATCCTGCTGCGTTACGGCCTCGGCCTGTCCTCGCGCGCGCTGCTGGACGATCCGGTTCTGCTCAAGCGGCTGGAAGGCGGCGCCATCCTGCACGCCAACTCGATCACCGGCATGACCGGTGCGCTGGTGGAAGGGCTCGGCTGCACCATCGCGACAAAATTGTTCGCGCGGGAGGAACTCGCGGCCGGCCGCCTGGTCGCGCGCAAGGTGATCGAGCCGAAGCTGACCCGCACGCTCTATCTCTGCCGCCTGCGCAACCGCCCGATGACGTATGCGATGGAGGAGATGCGCCGCCTGATGCTGGCGCTGATCGCCGAGCAGGTGCGGAGCGGCGGCTGGCAGGCGGAGCTGGTGGGGTGAGCTGCGGTGCGCACCGCGACGGCAGTGCGCCCCCTCGCCCCGTTCTTACGGGGAGAGGGTTGGGGTGAGGGGCTGCCTCCGCATAAACGGCAACAGTCGGACTCGCGGACAGAGCCCCTCACCCCGCCCTCTCCCCGTAAGAACGGGGAGAGGGAGAACAACTCCGAGTTCGAAAATCTCGAACGCTCCCATCGATATGTTCTTCTGGATTTCCACTCCTGACCCGCCAACATGGCGCGGTCCGGCAGAGCTTGCGACAAGCAACAGAGATGAGCCGCCGGGAAACGCGCGCGATCTGCGCGCCACGGGGAGGACATCATGAGCGTTGTCGGCATCGACACAGGCTTTGAGCTCGACGCTGCGCCGTCCGTGCCTGACGAGATCTCGCGGCGGCTCGAGGCGATGCCGGGGACAGCTTACGTCTGGCGCCTCGTCATCCTGCTCTCGCTCGGCGGCTGCTTCGAGATCTACGATCTGTTCCTGACCGGCTATATCGCGCCGGGGCTGAGCCGCAGCGGATTGCTCTCCACTACGACAACGGCGTTCTTCGGCTTCTCCGGCATCGGCGCCTTCGTCGCCGCGACCTTTGCCGGCTTGTTCGTCGGCACCTTCTTCCTCGGCTTCCTCGCCGACCGTTTTGGACGCCGCGCGATCTTCACCTATGCCCTGCTCGGCTACACGGCGGCGTCGGTGATCATGGCCTGCCAGACCTCTTCGGAAGGCTTATTGTTCTGGCGCTTCCTCGCCGGTATCGGCATCGGCGTCGAGGTCATCACCATCGACGCCTATATCACCGAGTTGGTGCCGAGCCGGATGCGCGGGCGCGCTTTCGCGGTGAACCAGTCGATCATGTTCATCGCCGTTCCCGTCGTCGCCTTTCTCGCCTGGTGGCTGGTGCCGCTCGCGCCTTATGGCGTCGAAGGCTGGCGCTGGGTGGTTCTGATCGGCGCCGCCGCCAGCATGATCGTCTGGGTGCTCCGCCTGTTCCTGCCGGAGAGCCCGCTCTGGCTGGCGCGGCACGGCCGCAACGAGGAGGCGCTTCGCGTCCTCGGCACGCTGGAGGCCGCCAGCGGTGGTGCCGGCTCACGGCCCGCGACCTCGCCTGCGCTTCAAGTCCGACAGGTCGCGCGCGTCAACTTCGCCGATCTGTTCCGTCCGCCCTACCTTTCGCTGGTCGTGCTGTTCATGGTGTTCAATTTTTGCCAGGCGTTCGGTTTCTATGGGTTTGCCAATTGGGTGCCGACGCTGCTGGTGGAGAAGGGCATCACCGTCACCAAGAGCCTGCAATATTCCTTCATCGTCGCATTCGCCTATCCGATCGCGCCGCTGCTCGCCGCGAGCTTTGCCGATAGATTCGAGCGGCGCTGGATCATCGCCGGCGCCTGCATCGCCATCATCATCTTCGGCATGGCATTCGCGCAATTGACGGAGCCCGCGCTGCTGATCGTCTGCGGCGTGCTGCTGACGGCCTGCAACACCACGATGTCCTACGCCTATCACGCCTACCAGACCGAGGTGTTTCCGACCCAGATCCGGGCGCAGGCTTCCGGTCTGGTCTATTCGATGAGCCGGCTCTCCGCGACGTTCTCGGGCTTCATCGTCGCCTACATGCTGAAGGAGGCCGGCGTCACCGGCGTGTTCGGCCTGATCACCGCGGCAATGCTGATCGTGGTGATCGCAATGGCGCTGTTCGGCCCGAACGTGCGGGGCAAGCCGCTGGATGCGGTGTGACGGCGGTCCCTCCACGCGTCATTGCGAGCGCAGCGAAGCAATCCAGTCTGCCTCCGCGGGGAGACTCTGGATTGCTTCGTCGCAAGAGCTCCTCGCAATGACGGAGGAGAGAGCCTCGCCCGGCTTACGCCGCCAGCAAATTCTGCAACGCCGCACCATTGGGGACGCCGAGGCCGGTGCAGGCGTCCCAGCCGGAGCCGGCCTTGTACATGCCGTGCAGGCTGCCGGTGATGTCGTTATTGCCGACCGTGATGTCGCGGAACACGCCTTGCGCATGCGAGGCGTAGATCAGCGGGTTGATGAAGCCGACGGTCTTGCCGAACTTCTTGGTCGTGGCCTCGTTGATGCGGGCGATCAGCCCGGCCATCAGTGGCGCCACCGCGCTGGTGCCGCCGATCGTGATGCCGACGCCGTTGAGGAATATCTGGTAGCCGGTCGCAGGATCGGCATCGCCGGCGACGTCGGGCACACCGCGCCCGACCGAGTGCGAGGGTGATTTCGGCACATGCGCATGGGCCTGGTAGGCCGGTCGGGGGAATACGATGCTGACGCCGCCGCCACCAGCACCGTCTTGCGGGCCGCCGTTCCAGACGACTTCGGTGATCGCACCGTTCGAGGCCTTCAGGTTCGTCCCGCCACAGGCGAGCGCAAACGGGCTCGAGGCGGGGAAGTCGGCATGTGGCCGGCCGTCCCAGTCCTCGCTCATGTCGGCCGAGCCATTGTCGCCGGAGGCGACACAGACGGTGACGCCCATCGCGGCGGCGTCGCGGATCGCCTCGTTGAGGCCGTCGACGAATTGCTGCGAGCCCGCCGGATCTTCCGGCCCGCCCCAACTGATCGAGATCACCGAAGGCTTTCGCGCGGTGTCGTGGACCGCGGCTTTCACCGCGTCGATGAAGCCGTTGGTGGTGTTGGGTGCGAAATAGATCACGATCCTGGCGCCCGGCGCGATCGCACCGGCGACCTCGATGTCGAGCACCACTTCGCCGTCGGCGTCGGAATGGCCGGGCTTGTTGGCACCGCCGTCGACGCTCGCAGGCGCGATCCGCGGCATCGGGATGCCGGCCTTCTTGAAGAAGGTTTTCAGGTCGGACGTCTTGTAGCCGGCGCCCGTCGGATGGCCCTTCTGGTCGATGTCGTTGAGCTCGATGATGGCGATGCACTGGCCGGCACCGGTCTCGCCACCCGGGAAATTGTACAGCTGGGCGATCTGGTCGACCGAGAAGCTGCCGCCCTGTCCCGCGCGCGCCGTCGCACCCTTCTTCGCTGTCCTGCGGCGGAAGTGCGGCTGGGCAACCGGACGATTGTCGAGACCATGCACGCCGACCACGATGCCTTCGAGCTCGGCTGGGATCTGCACATTGCCCTTGCGCATGCGATAAGTCGCGCCGTCATGCCTGACCTTGTTGAGCTTGACGCCGAAGGCCGCACTCATCGCCTCACCGTGCCGGTCAGCTTCACGGTGCGGGACGCCAGATGCACGCTCTTGACGTTGAGATCGTGGTTGTGCGCGAAATCGTCGATCTTGGCGACATCGGCGGGGTCGGCGCCCATCTCGGCGCCGAACTCGGCACGCGAGAGATATTGCCGCTCGCGCGGTGGTTGCGCGCCGAGTGCCATCACCTGTTCATCGTCCGCGCGCTTGGCGCGCAGCCGAACGCTGATCTCGATTTCCTGCTTGGGATCGGCCGCGCCGACGAGCTTGGCCCCCTTCGGCAATTTACGGGCGCTGTTCACCAGCGCGACACGGTTGGTCGTGCTTGCCATGACTTCCTCCGTTTGTGATTGGAAGGCAGATTGTCGCACCTCAACTATAGGTGTAATCTCAGCCGCGAATTGGTTCAGGCAATGAGCCAAGTTTTTTCAGAAATGTCCTTGTTCGGCAGACGAATACTCCACCAGGCTCAAACCGGCACAGAATTGGTCAATAGCTCGAACCATTCGGGGCCCATGATTTCGATCTAAGATTGCAACCGTTGGCTCGCTTGGCCGACCAATGGAAGATGTTCGTCAAAATCAATTGCGGAGGATGCGATGCTGGCCGACCGTAAATGGGGTTGAGAGAAATCTCGGTTTCGATCCGATCACGACACCGCCGCCGCGCGATACCTTTACGGTGAAGCGGGTGGCGAAGGCCGCCGTGAAGAAGTCCGCAAAGGTCACGGCGGAAGACTTTCGGCGCGAGATCATCGATTTCGATTCCGAATCCGCCGAGGGCCGCGAGTTCATGGCCTTCTCGACCTCCACCGGGCTATCGCGTTTCACCGACATTCCCTGGCCCAAGGGGCTGGCGCCGCAGACCGGGCCGAAGCCAAAGGGCAACGGCAAGGGGCCGCTGCCGCATGCCGACGTGCTGGTCGTGACCTGGACCGTCGACGAGGGCCACGCGCTCAGCCGCGTGCTGACGCCGGGCAAGGACTCGCGGAACGATTACCTGCCGTACACTCACAACTACGCAACGATCTCCAAGAAGATGCGCAATGGCTGCCCGGCCAAGGAGCTGAAGCGGCTCGGCACCTACTGGACCACGACGATCGGCAAGAAGAAATGCGTGATCTTCAAATCCGACTCGCACATGTCGCAGGACGGCCCGGAGTTGCCGAACGTCGACGTCTGGCGCCAGATCATCACCGAGGTGCAGCCGACGCTGGTCATCACCACCGGCACGGCCGGCGGCATCGGCAAGGAATTCGAGGTCGGCGACGTCGTCGTCTCGCCGATCGTGCGCTTCGACTGCCTGTCGAAGTTCAAGAAGCAGCCTTTTGCGCAGGAGCATTTTTCCAGCAGGTCCGCCGTGACGAAGAAGTTCACGCAGGCCAAGACGCTGTTCAAGGCCAATGCCGCACAATTGCCGAAGGACAACACCAGGGCACCGAAGATCTTTGTGGTGAAGCCGAACGGGCTGTCGTCCTCCGTGGTCACCACCGACTTCTTCGGCTTCGACACCTCGGACAATCATTTCCACCTCCAGGGGCTCGGCGACGTCTCCGAAATGGGCGACGCCATCCTTGGCCTGGTCGCGCAGGAGATGGGCACCAAGGCGCCGCGCTGGCTCGCCATCCGCAATGTCTCCGACCCGCAGATCAAGGCCGAAGGCACCTTGAAGCAGCAGGAGCAGGTCGCCGCCCAGATCTACAAGGGTTTTGGTCGATGGAGCACGGTCTGTAGCGCCATCACCTGCTGGGCCAGCATCGCGGCGGAACGTTAAGCCGCAGGCGGCGACTGGTCAGCGTCCCTTGCCGAAGCGGCTTGCCGTGTCTACCTCTCGCGGGTGATTTCGTGAGAGGGTTCCCCATGCTGGATGCCGCCGTCAAGGCGCTGTCGCAAATGATGTCGCCGCCGATGCGCTCGATCCTGTGGCGATCGGTTGGGCTTGCGTTGGTGCTGATCGTCGTGCTGGCGTTCGGGTTACAGCGGCTGTTGAGCTGGTTTGCGACCTATGGCGAGGTCTGGCTCGAGGGCCTGCTCGGCCCCGGCTGGCATTCCTCGCTCGAAGTGCTTGCCTGGATCATCTCGATTGCTGCCGGTCTTGGCGTCGTGTTCGGCAGCGTCTTCCTGATGCCCGCAATCACCTCACTGGTGGCGAGCTTCTTCGTCGACGACGTCGCCGATGTCGTCGAACGCGAATATTATCCCGCCGAGCGGCCCGGCGTTGCACTGCCGTTCAACCAGGCGATCACCGAGGGCATCAAGACCGCGCTCCTGACGATCCTGGTCTATCTCGTCGCGCTGCCGCTGGTGTTTTTGGCCGGCGCCGGCTTTCTGGTCTTCTTCCTCGCCGCCGCCTGGCTGCTGGGGCGCGAATATTTCGAGCTCGCCGCGATGCGCTTCCGCTCGCCGGAGGAAGCCAAGGCGATGCGGCGCGACAACGCCGCGACCATCTTTACCGCCGGCCTGTTCATTGCGGCCTTCGTCTCGATCCCGATCGTGAACCTGGCGACGCCGATCTTCGGCATGGCCTTCATGGTCCACATGCACAAGCGGCTACCGGGCCCGCGGCCTGCGCTGATCGAGCCGGCACGACGGACTCGGGGACGGTGCGCTCCCTCCCCCGCTTGCGGGGGAGGGTCGGGGAGAGGGTGTCTCCACGGAGGGACAATCCCCCAGAGGAGAGAGCCCTCACCCGGCGCTCCGCGCCGACCTCTCCCGCAAGCGGGAGAGGTGACCTACACCGCGGCGCGATCGAACGACCCAACCGCCATCGCATTCACGTCACCTGCACCCCGCATTTGCGCAGCAGCATCTTGGCGAAGCCGAACGGCGCCGGCGTGAACGGGCCCGGCGGGGCGCGGGTGATCAGCGCGACGAAGCCGAGCGCGGCCATCGCCAGCCAGAAACACAGCCAGAAGCCGTCGATGTAAGCGAGCACATTGGCCTCGCGCTGGACCAGCCCGGCAAGCGTCCCGACCGCGCGCGCTTGGGCGAGACCGGTGGCGTGGGCGGCGAAGTGATCGGCCAACTGCTTGAGCCTACCCACCACATCGGCATCGCCGACCAAAAGATTCTGGCCGATATAGAAGGAATGCACCTGTTCGCGGACGCGCAGCCAAGTTCCCATCAGCGCCACGCCGATCTCGGCGCCGCCCAGCCGCATGATCTGGATGTAGGCGGCAAAGGACGTCGCCCGGCTCGGATCGGAGTTCGACAGCGCCATGATGATGATGGGCAGCAGCGTCGTCGATTGCCCGACCGATTGCAGCAACACGATGCCGATAAAATCCTCGCGCGCCCAATCATGGGTGAGCTGGGTGCCCCAGAGATTGGCGGCGGCGAAGCAGGCAAATCCGAGCACCGTCACCACGCGTGCATCGAAATGGCGAAGCAGCCAGATCGAGACCGGCACCAGCACGAACATCGGCAGGGCGCCATAGGTGAGCAGCAGCAAGCCGCTCTGCTCCGGCCGGAGCAGACCGACATTACCGAGGAAGTTCGGCACCAGCGATGAATTGGAAAGAGACGTCAGCGTGTAGAGCAGGATCACCACCAGCGACAGGCCGATATTGCGCGAGAATAGCACGTTCACATGCGCCCAGGGCTGGCGCACCAGCGACTCGTTGACGAGGAAGGCCGCGAATAGCGCCGCACCCGCAGCGAGCAGCGCCATCACCGTGCCGTTGCCGAGCCAGTCCAGCCGGTTGCCCTGGTCGAGGCCGGCATAGATCATCGAGACTCCCGCCCCTAACAGCAGCATGCCGCCCCAATCGGCCTCGCGCAGCAGCGCGCGGTTCACCGGCTCGCCCGGTGTGCCCAGATAGACCATCAGGCCCATCAAGGGCGCGATCACGACGCCCTGCCAGTACAGCCATTGCCAGCCGAGATGGTCGACATAGAAGCCGACCAGCGCGGTTGATGAGTCCAATGCAAAGCCGACGCGGATCGAATAGATCGAGATCGCCGGCAGCCACCAGCGGATCGGCAGGTTGCGGAACACGATCATCAGCGTCGCCGGCACGAAGGTGCCGAGCAAAAGGCCATGCACGACGCTGAGCGCAAGCAGCGTTGGATAGTCGCGTACGAAGGGGATGATCAGCGACACCGCGGCGTAGACGAGGCTCGGGATGCCGAGCACGCGGCGCAGACCGAACACGGTCGCAAGCCACGCCACTGCCGGCGCGATGAAGATCTGCGAGCCGATGCCGGCGGTGGAGAGCCACGCGCCTTCGTCGAAGGTGAGCCCGAACGCGCCGCGCAGGTCAGGCAGGCCGACGGTGGTCAGGCGGCTGTCGAAATTGGCGAGGAACGAGCCGAGCAGCACGGCCGCCACGGCAAACAGCGGCTGTGGCGCGACGCCGCCGCGCGAGACCGGCCCGTGGCCGGCATCGTCATTTGCCGCCATTCGCGTCCTTCGTGTCGATGCTGGTCACGACCGACATGCCCGGCACCAGCCGTGCCAGCAACGGCTGGTTGCCGTCGAGCTGGATGCGGACGGGAATGCGCTGCACGACCTTGGTAAAATTGCCGGTGGCATTGTCCGGCGGCAACAGCGCGACCTGCGCGCCTGTTGCAGGCGCGATGCGCTCGACGCGGCCGCGCAGCTTTTCGCGCGGGAAACTGTCGACGGTGATCTCGACGGGCTGACCCGGCGCCACGTGAGTCAGCTGGGTCTCCTTGTAGTTCGCGATCACATAGACCTTTGGCAGCGGCACGACGTTGATGAGGTTGGTGCCGATATTGACGTAGTCACCGGGTTGCACCTGGCGCTCACCGACGACGCCGTCGAACGGCGCCGACACCTTCGTGTAGCCAAGCTTCAGCGTCGCGCTCGCCAGCGTCGCCTTGGTGGCATCGAGATCGGCGGCGCGTTGCTTCTTGGTGCCCTGCAGGACTTCGAGCTGATGCTGCTGGGCCGCGATCACGGCGCGGCTCGCGCGCACATCGGCCTGCGCCTTGGCCAGACCCGCGACCGCCTGCTCGAACCGCTGCCGCGTGCCGGATTCGGTTTGCGTCAGCGACTGCTGACGCTCCTGCTCCTGCTTCGCCTCGACTTCCAAGGCTTCCGCCGACAGCCGCGCCGCCTCGGCCTGCGCGATCGTCGCATATTGCAGCTCGATCTGGTTGCCGAGATTGTTGAGCACGGCTTGCGCGGCGGCGACGGCGGCCTCGGATTGCGCGACTTGCGCCTGGTAGTCGGCGGGATCGATCTGGATCAGGAGGTCGCCGGCCTTGACGCGCTGGAAGTCGGTGACCCCCACGGTCAGCACTTCGCCGGAGACACGGCTCGCCAGCCGTGTCAGCTCGGAGCGCACATAGGCGTCGTTGGTGGTCTGGACCACGGCATTGCCGACCCATTCGTCGAAACGCAGCGTCGCCAGCGCGACGAAACCGAGCGCGACGATGACGGCGAACAGAGGGAGTGCGAGCCGGCTCCACAGCGAGCTCGCCGGCCGCTGCGTCGGTTTTGATGACGGGGCGGGTGTCGCGGCAGGTGACGGCGATGAGACTTGTTCCTGCTGACTCACGATAGGCCCCCAAAACGCTTCGCTCTCACCGCCGTCTCACACCGTCTTCTCCGGCCATCGGCAGAGATCGTTGATCAGGCACACCTCGCAGCGCGGCTTGCGTGCGAGGCAAGTATAGCGGCCGTGCAGGATCAGCCAATGATGTGCGTGCAGCATAAATTCGGCCGGGATCACCTTTTCGAGACCGAGCTCGACTTCGAGCGGCGTCTTGCCCGGCGCGATCCCGGTGCGATTGCCGACGCGAAAGACATGCGTATCGACCGCCATGGTGTGCTCGCCAAAGGCCATGTTGAGCACGACGTTGGCGGTCTTGCGTCCGGCGCCCGGCAGCGACTCGATCTCCGCGCGCGTGCGCGGCACCTCGCCGCCGAACTCGCTGAGCACCTTGGCCGAGAGCGCGATGACGTTCTTCGCCTTGGTGCGGTAGAGGCCGATAGTCTTGATGTACTCGCGCAGGCGTTCCTCGCCGAGGTCGAGCATCTTCTGCGGCGTGTCGGCGACCTCGAACAAGGCGCGCGTTGCCTTGTTGACGCCGGCGTCGGTCGCCTGCGCCGACAGCACCACGGCGACCAGCAGCGTGAACGGATTGACGTGCTCGAGCTCGCCTTTCGGCTCCGGATTGGCCTTGCGGAAACGGTCGAAGACCTCGCGGACCTCGGCCGGCGTCCAGGGTTTGATGGCTTTGAGTGATTTTTTGGCCGGCGCCGATTTCTTGGCGGGCTTGGGCTTCGCAACCGCCGCCTTTGCCTTTTTCTTCGGCACGGCGGCTTTGCGCGGGACCGGCTTGCGGGTGATTTTCGCCATGATCGGGATATACTGAGGGACGATGAGCACAGGCAACGAAATTGAGCGCAAGAATTCTGAAGATCCGCGCGACGTGCAGATCTTCTCCGCGCTGCTGACGCCGCATCGCTCGCTGAACCGCACCAGCTTCCTCGCCGTGATGCTGTTCCTGAGCGTGGTCAGCTTCGTCACGGGCCTCGCCTTCCTGATGATGGGCGCGTGGCCGGTGTTCGGCTTCTTCGGCCTCGACGTGCTCGTGATCTGGTGGGCCTTCAAGGTCAATTTCCGCACCGCGCGGGCCAGCGAGGAAATCGTCATCACCCCGTCGGAACTGCGCGTGCGCCGGGTCAGCCATCGCGGCCAGGTCGCCGAATGGACCTTCAACCCTCTCTGGGTCCGGCTCGACACGGAGGTCGACGAGGATTTCGGCATCGAGCACCTCTATCTGATCTCGCGCGGCCGCCGTATCCAAATCGCCGGTTTTTTGGGACCGGAGGAAAAAGCCAGCTTTTACAATGGCCTGGTCGAGGCGCTGGACGCCGCCCGGCGCGGCCCGAGCTATAATCCGGTGACCTGATTCCGGGTCGGAAATCGGGTGGTTTTGCAGCCTCCCCTCTCCTACATTTCCGCTCATGATGACACTCGCCATAAACGACCAGCGCCTGGCCAAGCCGGGCCCCCAGAACGCCGCGCTGCGCGACTACGATTCGGTGCGCCGGGCGATCGCCTTCATCTCGGAGAACTGGCGCGCGCAGCCGGCCATCGAAGCGATGGCGGATGCGGCGGGCGTCACGCCGGATGAGCTGCACCATCTGTTCCGCCGCTGGGCCTCGATCACGCCGAAGGCCTTCATGCAGGCGCTGACGCTCGATCACGCCAAGGGCTTGCTCAGAGACTCCGCGAGCATCCTCGACGCGGCACTCGACTCGGGGCTATCAGGGCCGAGCCGGCTGCACGATCTCTTCGTCACCCACGAAGCGATGTCGCCGGGCGAATGGAAGAACGGCGGCGCCGGTCTCACCTTGCGCTATGGCTTCCATCCCTCGCCGTTCGGCACGGCGATCGTGATCGCGACCGATCGCGGCCTGTCGGGCCTCGCCTTCGCCGATCCGGGCGAGGAGAAGGCGGCGCTCGCCGACATGACGCGGCGCTGGCGCAACGCGACCTATGTCGAGGATCACGAAGGCACCGCACCGCTCGCGGCGCGCATCTTCGACACAAAGCTGTGGCGTCCGGATCAGCCGCTCCGCGTCGTCATGATCGGCACCGATTTCGAGGTGCGGGTGTGGGAGACGCTGCTGAAGATCCCGATGGGCCGCGCGGTGTCCTATTCCGACATCGCCTGCAACATCGACAGCCCGAGGGCCTCGCGCGCCGTCGGTGCCGCCGTCGGCAAGAACCCGGTCTCGTTCGTCGTGCCCTGCCACCGCGCGCTCGGCAAGAGCGGCACGCTCACCGGCTATCACTGGGGCATCACGCGGAAACAGGCAATGCTGGGCTGGGAAGCCGGCCAGTTGGGGATGCAGTAGCTCTTCTCCCTCGCCCCGTTCTTACGGGGAGAGGGTCGGGGTGAGGGGCTGCTTTCGCAAAAATGGTGACGGTCAGACTCGCGGAAAGTCCCCCTCACCCGGAATCCGCGCTACGCGCAAATTCCGGCCTCTCCCCGCAGGCGGGGAGAGGCGAAGAAAGTCAGCCCGCCAGATCCAGCTTCGAGGCCACGGTCGAATCCGCGTTGAGCCGGTAGATGATCGGCACGCCGGTCGCGAGCTCGCGCTTCAAAATGCCTTCGGGCGACAGCTTTTCCAGCACCATGATCAGCGCGCGCAGCGAATTGCCGTGAGCGGCGACCAGCGTGCGCTTGCCGTTGAGCACGCCGGGCAAAATCTCCTGCACATAGTAAGGCAGCGCGCGCGCGAGCGTGTCCTTCAGGCTTTCGCCGCCGGGCGGCGGCACGTCGTAGGAACGGCGCCAGATCAGCACCTGGTCCTCGCCCCATTTCTTGCGGGCGTCGTCCTTGTTGAGGCCGGAGAGATCGCCATAGTCGCGCTCGTTCAGCGCGAGATCTTTCGAGGTCGGCAGACCCTGCTGGCCGAGCTCGCCGAGGATGAGATCGAGCGTGTGCTGCGCGCGCGTCAGGACCGAGGTGTAGGCGACGTCGAACACGAGGCCCTGCGCCTTCAGCTTGCGGCCGGCTTCACTGGCTTCCTTCACGCCGAGCTCGGTGAGATCGGGGTCCTTCCAGCCCGTGAACAGGTTCTTCAGATTCCATTCGCTCTGGCCGTGGCGCACGAGCACGAGAAGACGTTCGCTCATTGATTCCATTCCGTTTGGTTCTTCAGAGATCTGCAAGGCCGAGCACGTCGGCCATGGAGTAGTGCCCCGGCTTCTTGCCATGCGCCCACAACGCGGCCTTCAGCGCGCCGTGAGCAAACAGCATGCGGTCCTCGGCCTGATGCGACAGCGTGAGGCGCTCGAACGGGCCGAGGAAGCTCACGCTGTGGTCGCCGGCCGCGGTGCCGCCGCGCAAGGAGGCGAAACCGATATCGCCGGGCCGGCGCGCCCCGGTGATGCCGTCGCGGCCGCGCGCCGCACGTTCGTCGAGCGGGACGCCGCGGCCGGAAGCTGCCGCCTGACCCAGCATCAGCGCCGTGCCCGAGGGCGCATCGACCTTCATGCGATGATGGGTTTCGACAATCTCGATATCAAAACTCTCGTCGAGGGCCTTGGCGACGCGCTTGACCACGGCAGCAAGCAGATTGACGCCCAGGCTCATATTGCCTGATTGCACCACAACCGCACGGTTGGTGACGCTCTTGATCACCGCGTTGTCGGAGGCTGACAACCCGGTGGTGCCGACGACATGGACGATGCCGCGCTCGGCCGCGATCGCGACATTGGCGATGGTCGCCGCCGGCACGGTGAAATCGAGGATGCCGTCGGCCTCCTTCGACATCGCCCAGAGATCGGCCGAGAGCTTGATGCCGTTGGCCGGCAGGCCTGCGAGCACGCCGGCATCCTTGCCGAGCAGCTCGGAGCCCGGCGCCTCCAGCGCGCCTGCCAAGACCGCGCCTTTGCTCTCGGCAATCGCCCGCGTCAGCGCGCGGCCCATCCGGCCGCCGGCTCCAGCAACAATCAAGCGCATGTCGGACATGGTGTGATCCTCTCACGGCCGTTGTAGCGGGGGGATGCAGTTCCGGCAACCGAGGGGGATGGGAGGCGCGCGCTCGCTTACCCTCCCCTGGAGGGCCCTCCAGGGGAGGGTAAGAACGTCAGCCGTCCGACGGCTGCGGACCGTCATAGCCTTCGATGACGATGAGGTCGGCGATGGAGTGCGGCTGGCGCACCTTGATGTTGGCCTGGTATTCCGGCGAGTTGTAGCAGGCGATCGCGGTCTCGTAGTCCGGGAATTCGATCACGACGTTGCGGGTGCGGCTGGCGCCTTCGACGGTGGTGAACTTGCCGCCGCGGACGACAAAACGGCCGCCCCATTTCCTGAAGATCGGACCGTTGGCGACAACATAGGGCTTGTAGCCCTCGTCGCTGTTCACATCGACGCGTCCGATCCAGTAGCCCTTTGCCATTGTTCTTCTCCCTGTTGTTGATTAGCCAAGCGCCTGAGCGATCTCCGCCTGGATGGCTTCTGCAACCGCCTTGGGGTCGGCAGCTTCCACCACTGGCCGCCCGACGACGAGATAATCGGCGCCCGCGGAAATCGCGCGACCGGGCGTCATGATGCGTTTCTGGTCGCCAGTTGCCGAGCCCGCGGGGCGGATGCCGGGGGTGACGAGGCTCATCTGGTGGCCGACGATCTTGCGAAGGCTGCCGACTTCCTCGGGCGAGGACACGAGGCCGTCGACGCCGAGCACCTGCGCCTGCTGCGCGCGCGCTTCGACCAGTTCGGAGACGCCGAGCCGATAGCCCGCCGCGTGCAGATCGTCCTCATTGTAGGAGGTCAGCACGGTAACGGCCAGAATCTTCAGCTTCGCACTGCCGCGGCCTTCGACGGCGCCCTTCATCGTCTGCGGATAGGCGTGCACGGTGAGGAAGGTCGCGCCCAATCTGGTGATGCTCTCGACGCCTTGCGCCACCGTGTTGCCGATGTCGTGCAGCTTGAGATCGAGAAAAACCTTCTTGCCTTGGTCGGCGAGCTTGGCGACGAGCGGCAATCCGCCGGCATAAGCGAGCCGATAGCCGACTTTGTAGAAAGTGACGCTGTCGCCGAGCCCAGCGATCATCGCCTCCGCGGCATCGACGCTGGGCAGATCGAGCGCAACGATCAGGCGGTCCTTCGGGGCGATTTCGGCTGGCGTCATGTCACCTCACATCATGCGTTGGGAAATGTCGATCAACTGCCGCACCAACTCCTTCAACGAAGCGATATCGCCCTCGTTCTTCAACCTGTCCATATCGTCATAGGCCTGGTCGGCAAAGGCGAGCGTGAGCTGGCTGGCAATCACATTGGCGTGGCAGGAGGTCAGGATCAGCCGCAATGCCTGGAGCGCGCGGGCGGCACCGAGGCGGCTCTGCGAGGCGCCGGCGAGCGCGAAGGTGCGGTTGCGGAACACCTCGCCGCGCGCCTCGTGCAGCTCATGCACGCGGCTGACCCAGTCGATCGCGTTCTTCAGCAGCGGCGGCACCGAGGCATTGTATTCCGGCGAGACGATCAGCACGCCATGATGCGCGCCGATCATGCGCTTGAGATTGATCGCGTGCTTGGGCACGCCGGACTTGGCCTGGAGGTCGCCGTCGTAGATCGGCAGCGGAAAATCGGCGAGCGAGATGCGGGTGACGTCCACGCCGGCCTGGGCGAATTCATGGGCGGCGACCGCCGCCAGCTTCGCATTGTGCGAGCCGGTGCGGAGCGAGCCGGGAATGACCAGGATTTTGGGTGCGGACATCCAATTCAATGCGTTCGGCGAAACGAGCCCGCCGCGCAAAGAACAATGCCGGCGGAATTAGTCCTTGCGATACACCCAGACGCGGGCCGGCGGAAGGTTCATCCAGATCCGCTCCGAGGCCTCTGTGGACACGCCAGGCAGCGATTTCGGGATCGGCGGCACCACCGCATAGGTGAACTGCACGAAGGGCGCGCCGGGCGCGAGCGCCGTGAAGGCGTCGCGGATCAGCCGCAGCCGCGTCAGCATCGGCTTTGTGACGAGCGGCAGGCCCGAGACGACCGCGCTGGCCGGTGCGCTCAGCACATTCCAGAGCGTGTCGCGCAGGCGATAGGCATCGCCCTGCACGACCTTGGCCTGCGGATAGCGGTCGCGCAGCAGGGCGCAGAAGCCGGGATTGTATTCGACGAGGACGAGGCGTTTCTGGTCGACGCCGCGCTCGATCAGGGCCGAGGTGATGGCGCCGGTGCCGGGTCCGAGCTCGACCACGGGAGCGTCCGAGTCGACGTCGACGTAATGTGCCATTTTCCGGGCGAGCAGCTTGCCCGACGGCATCACCGCGCCCATGTGCAGGGGCTTTTCGATCCATGATCTGAGGAAACGCACCTCGTCATCAAGACGAGGCTTCTTCAACGCACGCGCGGACGATGGCAATGGCATGTCAGGACCGGACGGGACCGCAGGAACGCGGCGTGTCAGAAAATGGTCATAAACAGGTATAGGCCGAAGGCGGTACGGTCAAGACGAGTCAGCTCGCCCGATTGCTGAACAGATCCTTGACCTTGGCGAAGAAGCCGACGGATTCGGGCTGAGTATTGCCCGAGGACAGCTTTTCGAACTCGGCCAGCAATTCCTGCTGCTTCTTGGTCAGGTTCTGCGGAGTCTCGACCGCGACCTGGACGTACATGTCGCCGGTCTGGCGCGAGCGCAGCACCGGCATGCCTTTTGATGCAATGCGGAATCGGCGACTCGACTGGGTGCCGGCCGGCACTTTCACCTTGGCTTTCCCGCCGTCGATGGTCGGCACCTCGAATTCACCGCCAAGGGCGGCCGTCACCATCGAGATCGGGACCCGGCAATGCAGATCGGCGCCGTCGCGCTGGAACAGCTGGTGCTGGGCCAGCGACAGGAAGATGTAGAGGTCGCCGGGCGGGCCACCGCGGACCCCGGCCTCGCCCTCGTTGGCGAGCCTGATCCTGGTGCCGTCCTCGACGCCCGGGGGAATGTTGACCGACAGATTCCGCTCGCGGGTGACGCGGCCCTGACCCGAACAGGACGGGCAGGCATCCTCGATCATCTGGCCGCGGCCCTGGCAGCCGGGGCAAGTGCGCTCCAGCGTGAAGAAGCCCTGCGACTGCCGGACGCGGCCGGCGCCGCCGCAGGTCGAGCAGGTCTTCGGCTTGGTGCCGGCCTTGGCGCCGATGCCCGAACAGGCCTCGCAGGTGACCGAGACCGGGATCTCGATCTGCGCGGTCTTGCCGCCAAAGGCTTCCTCGAGCGTGATTTCCATGTTGTAGCGCAGGTCGGCGCCGCGCTCGCGGCCGCCGCGACCGCGCTGCTGTCCGGCCATGCCGAACAGGTCCTCGAAAATGTCGGAGAAGGAAGAGGCGAAGCCGGCGCCGAAACCGGCGCCGCCGCCAGGACCGCCCTGCTCGAACGCCGCATGGCCGAAACGGTCATAGGCCGCGCGCTTGTCCTTGTCCTTCAGGACTTCATAGGCCTCGTTGATTTCCTTGAACTTGACTTCGCTGGTGTCATCCCCGGGATTGCGATCGGGATGGAACTTCATCGCAAGCTTGCGGAACGACGATTTCAGGATGGAATCGTCGGCGGAGCGTTCGACCTCAAGGGTTTCGTAATAGCAGCGCTTGGTGGACATGTCTGACTCGGTCTATCCAATCGCGATTCAAGTCGGGGCGAAACAACGTCGCCACGCGACGATATAAGCAGCCATCCGCTGATCGGCAGAGGGCAGCACGGCGGCATTCAGCATAACGTCTGGGAATTGATCGATCGTAACGGGCGCCTTACCCGTCGAGCCCGACACGAAGGCTTCCCCCGTGATGGGGGAAGCCGACTGTGCGTGTGGGGTCCAAACTGTCCGCATCATGACCCTCTTCGGGTTCAGGCGGACTTCTTGTTGGTCTTGTCGTCGTCGACTTCGGTGAACTCCGCGTCGAGGACGTCGTCCTTGGCCGCATCCTTCTTGGCGTCGGCCTCGGCCTGCTGCGTGTACATGGCCTCGCCGAGCTTCATCGAAGCCTGGGCCAGCGTCTGGGTCTTGGCCTTGATGCTTTCCGCATCGTCGCCCTTCAGCGCTTCCTTGAGGTCGCTGACGGCATCCTCGATGGCGCGGCGTTCGGGCTCGCCGACCTTCGAACCGTGCTCGGCCAGCGCCTTCTCGGTGGAATGCACCAGTGCGTCGGCATGGTTCTTGGCATCGACCGCCTCGCGGCGCTGCTTGTCGGCCGCGGCATTGGCCTCGGCGTCCTTGACCATCTTGTCGATGTCGGCTTCCGACAGACCACCGGAGGCCTGGATACGGATCTGCTGCTCTTTGGCAGTAGCCTTGTCCTTGGCCGAGACGTTGACGATGCCGTTGGCGTCGATGTCGAAGGTCACCTCGATCTGCGGCATGCCGCGCGGGGCCGGCGGAATGCCCATCAGGTCGAACTGGCCGAGCATCTTGTTGTCGGCCGCCATTTCACGCTCGCCCTGGAAGACGCGGATGGTGACCGCGTTCTGGTTGTCCTCGGCGGTCGAGAACACCTGGCTCTTCTTGGTCGGGATCGTGGTGTTGCGGTCGATGATGCGGGTGAACACGCCGCCCAGCGTCTCGATGCCCAGCGACAGCGGGGTCACGTCGAGCAGCAGCACGTCCTTGACGTCGCCCTGGAGCACGCCGGCCTGGATCGCGGCACCGATCGCCACGACTTCGTCCGGGTTGACGCCCTTGTGCGGCTCCTTGCCGAACAGCTGCTTCACGACTTCCTGGACCTTCGGCATGCGCGACATGCCGCCGACCAGAACCACTTCGCCGATCTCACCGGCGGTAAGGCCGGCATCCTTGATCGCCTTGCGGCAGGGCTCGACGGTCTTCTGCACGAGGTCGTCGACCAGCGCTTCGAACTTGGCGCGGGTGAGCTTCATCGTCAGATGCTTCGGGCCGGTCTGGTCCGCGGTGATGAAGGGCAGGTTGATTTCGGTCTGCGTCGTCGACGACAGCTCGATCTTGGCCTTTTCAGCGGCTTCCTTCAGGCGCTGCAACGCGAGCTTGTCGTTGCGCAGGTTGATGCCCTGCTCCTTCTGGAACTCGTCGGCCAGATAGCCCACGAGACGCATGTCGAAATCTTCGCCGCCGAGGAAGGTGTCGCCGTTGGTCGACTTCACCTCGAACACGCCGTCGCCGATTTCGAGAATGGAAATATCGAACGTGCCGCCGCCGAGGTCGTAGACAGCGATCGTGCCGGCCTTGGTCTTGTCCAGACCATAGGCCAGCGCAGCCGCGGTCGGCTCGTTGATGATGCGCAGCACTTCAAGGCCCGCGATCTTGCCGGCGTCCTTGGTCGCCTGGCGCTGGGCGTCGTTGAAGTAGGCGGGAACGGTGATGACGGCCTGATCGACCTTCTGGCCGAGATGGGCTTCCGCGGTCTCCTTCATCTTCTGCAGAATGAAAGCCGAGACCTGCGAGGGCGAGTAGGTCTGGCCGTCGGCCTCGACCCAGGCGTCGCCGTTGGAAGCCTTCACGATCTTGTACGGAACGAGCTTCTTGTCCTTCTCGACCATCGGGTCGTCGTAGCGGCGGCCGATCAGGCGCTTCACTGCGAAGAACGTGCGCTCGGGATTGGTGACGGCCTGGCGCTTGGCAGGCTGGCCGACGAGGCGCTCACCGTCGTCCGTCACGGCGACGATCGAAGGCGTCGTGCGCATGCCTTCGGAATTCTCGATGACTTTGGCGTTCTTGCCATCCATCACGGCGACGCACGAATTCGTGGTGCCGAGGTCGATCCCAATGACCTTTCCCATGGTCCTGATATCCTTGTTTTTGCGGCAGGTTGGCCAGGCCCAGAAGGCACCCGAACCGAACCCCCTAAGATCAAACATTCGCGATATTGCGATGGTTGACGCTCATATAGGAGGGGGGGTGGGCCCCGCAAGGACCGAACGCAAGTTTCGGCCGTGAAAACATTGGGTTTTGGAAGATCATATCCGGGCTCAACCGCCCTTGCAGGTGATGAATTATTAACAGGTTCAGGCGTCACCCCGCCCCGCCACGATGATCCGCCCCGCCCTGTTGCCGGCGGGCCAAACCCGCTACAAGGCGGACCGGCCAAGGCGCCGCCCCACAGCTGCTTCGCGCGACAAAGCGCCCTGTGGCCGACCATTGAACGGCCTCAATGTGAACCAATCAGAGTGCCCATGAAGCTGACCCGCCCCCTCGCCGCGCTCGCCCTCCTCGTTGCCTCCGCGCTTCCGGCCACGGCTGCCGACGCCGTTTACCCGCCCGGCTTGCGCCTCGGCATGGTGCCGCTGGTGGGCCTCACCACGGCAAAAACCTTTCCCGGCTTCGAGAGCGAGGACGGCAACGTCAAGGTGCTGATCACCGAGCTGCCGCCGGCGGCCTATGGCGAGGTCGTGAGCGCCTTCAATGCCAATCCGGCCGGCACCAATGGCGTCAAGCAGGACAAGGTCGAGACCCCTGCGGGCCTCGCCTATTTCACCACCGAGAGCGGCAAGGCCGGCGAGACGGCGGTGCGGCGCTATTCGATGATCGTGCCGGGCGCCGGCTTCTCCGGCTATGTCGCGGTGCAGATCCCGGAGAATGCGACCAAGATCTACACCGACGAGGCGGTCCGGCAGATGTTCGCGAGCACTGTCACCCGCAAGCAGGTCTCGGCCGACGAGCAGATCGCCCTGATGCCGTTCAAGATCTCCGATCTCGCCGACTTCAAGGACATCCGCACGCTGGCGCCGGGCTCCAGCATCATCCTGGCCGACGGCGACGAGAGCACAGGCTATGAGTCGAAGCCGTTCATGATCCTCGGCCTGATCGGCGCCACCCCGCAACAGCCTGACGACCGCGCTCGCTTCGCCCAGGAAGCTGCGCTCCAGATCCCGGGCGTGCGCGAATCCCGCGTCACCATGTCGGAGCCGATCCGCATCAACGGCCAGCAGGGTTTTGAGACCCGGATCGACGGCGTCAGCGGCAAGGACAAGATCCCGGTGACCGTGGTGCAGTGGATCCGCTTCTCGAGCGGCGGCGCCTCGCTCCGCATCATCGCCAGCGCCCCGCGCGATCAGTGGCTTGCCGCCTTCACCCGCTTCCGAGCCGTGCGCGACGGCATTCAGCCGAAGGGGTAGATTACAAGGGCTCCTTGCCGTCCGGGAGAGCCGGATACCCCTTGGCTGGCCCGATCGACGGACGGCCCGCGCTTCTGCCGATCGCGTCCATGGGGTGACGGGGCGTATTGCGCCTTGTAGTTGGAGCGGCCTCAGAATATAATTCTAGTTGTATTTCTTGCTTTTGGGCGGGCCAAGATGCGCGCCGATCATTTTGACGTATTCATTAGCTATTCTCGGGCGGATTCACAGCACGCTGCGGATGTCGAACGCCTTTTGCGCGGTGCGGCGCTACGCACCTTCTTCGATAGGCGTGAGCTGACACCGGGGCTTCCCTGGGTCAGGGCCCTCGAAGACGCGATGGGAAAATCCAAGTCCGCCCTGATCCTGATCGGTCCGCGGGGCTTCGGAAATACTCAGCAATACGAGCGCGAGTTTGCACTCTATCGTCAGACACAGGATCCGAGCTTCCGCATCGTGCCGGTCCTCTTGCTCGGCACCAGCGATCCACCGGCCGGCTTCCTTCATCTCCTGACCTGGATCGACCTTTCGGCGTCAACGCGCATCGCCGACGCACCTGACGAGTTGGCGCGACTTCTCGCCACCATCGGCGGCGCCGAGACAGAACATCCTTCACCGCGTCAAGATCTCTGTCCCTACCGCGGTCTTGACGCTTTCCGCGAGGAAGACTCCCTTTTCTATTTCGGAAGGGGCTCGGTCGATGACACATCGACCCCGCTTGGCGAACTCGTCGCCAAGGCGCGCAGCAACTCCTTTGTCATGGTGGTCGGGCGCTCCGGCAGTGGAAAATCATCGCTGATCTATGCGGGCCTCGTGCCCGCCCTCCGGCAAGACCGCGACACCTTCTGGCACGTCCTTTCACTGCGCCCTGGCCCCGACCCCCTTCGCGCTCTGGCGGAGGCCTTCAACGTCCGGGGCGACAACGAGGGGATGGCGAGCTATGCCACCAAGATCAGCGAGGAGGTCGTTCGACTCCGATCCGGAACGCCCGATCTCCTCGGACATGTCATCCGCGAATATCTATCACGCACCGATGCGGCGCCGGACAGGCTGCTGCTCTATGTCGATCAGTGGGAAGAGCTCTATGCGCAAGCGAGCTCCGGAACCGACGACTATGCGATCCAACAACGCAAAGACGTAGACCGTTTCATCGACCTCCTGCTCGGCGCCACCCAGACCGCGCCTGTCACAGTTGTGGCCACCGTCCGCGCCGATTTCTACGACTCACTGGTGCGTCATCCCCAGTTGCGATCGGTGCTGCCGGCGCAACAGGTCAATCTCACCTCGATCCCCCGCTCGGAATTGCATCTGTCGATTACCGAACCCGCCAAGATGGCGGGCTTGGCCTTCGATCCGCCAAGCCTCGTCGACAGGATTCTCGACGACGCCGGCGAGGACGAGGGCATGCTGCCCTTGCTGCAATATGCGCTCAAGGAGACCTTCGCCTATCGCAGCGGCAACACCATGACGGCCGTGTCCTATGAACGATCCGGGGGAGTCCAGCGCGCCATCAGGACCACGGCGGAACGGAATTTCGAACGCCTCTCGAGCGAGGACAAGATCTCCGCGCGCCAACTCTTCCTGAGGCTCGTCACACCCGGCGAGGGACAGGAGGACACGCGTGCGCGAGCGTCGATGCCGACGGCGCTGGGCCTGCAAAAGATCGTGCAGAACTTTGCCGGGGCCAAGACGCGACTGCTAGTGACCGGCCGTGATCGCGCCGGCAGGCCGACCGTGGAAGTTGCACACGAGGCGCTGATCCGAACCTGGCCGCGTCTGCGCGAATGGGTCGATGCCAATCGCGACATGCTGCGGGCCCGCGCTGCGATCCTCCAGGCCCAAGCCGAATGGGAACACCACAGGCGGCGCGACGATCTGCTGCTGCCGCGCGGTTTCCAGCTCGAACGCGCCCGTGCCCTGCTGGAGAATCCCGGCGACATCACGATCGATGACCTTCAGGATTACATCTCGCGATCCATCGAATTCGAGCAGGCGAGGATCGACCGTGAACAGCTGGAGGAGCTCGAAGAAGCCCGCGAGATGGCTGACGTCGAGCGGGCTGCCCGTGAAGCCGCCGAGCAGGCGCGCACCAAGTTCAAGCGATACTTCGTGATCGCTTCACTCCTCGGAGCCCTGGCCCTCTACAATTTCGGCTATGCGTTCATGAAGCGACATGACGCGGAAATGGCGACGGCCGAGGCAAATGAACAACGGCAGCAGGTCGAGGCAAAGAACGTACAGGTCGAGGCGCAAAGACAACTTGCCGAAGCGCAGAAGAACGAGGCCGAGGAGCAGAGGAACAAGGCCGAGAACACTCTCAAGCTCGTCGGGCAACTCGTTTCCGGTATCGCCGACAATCTTCAGAAGGCACAAGGTATCCGGATCTCGACCTTCCAGCACATGCTTAAAGACTCGGAGCGGTCGTTCGAGGATGCCACGGAGCAGCTTTCGAAGGAGCCGAAATTCAAGGCCAGCTATGCCAACATGATGAGCCAGTTCGGACTGCTCTATCTGAAAGCCGGCGATCTCGGCAAGGCCCAGGGCTCCTTTGAAAAATCCCTGAAGATTCTCGAATCCGATCCCGACAGTTACAATCGGGATGCGACTCTGCGTGGAATCGCGGACCAGCTTCACGAATTTGCCAGAGTGGCCCAGATGTGGGGGAATCTCGACAAGGCTGCGGAATACAGCGACCGGGCCTTTGTGCTCAGGAGCAAGATTCTCCAGCGCAACGACTCGGACCCGGTCTCGTTCAAGGATGCGGGTCTTTCGCTTTATCAACGCGCGGACCTTATCAAGCTCACGACTGGCAACGCGAAGGCCGCCGTGGACATGCAGCAGACGGCGCGAACCATGATGCAGACGGCCGCGAGTCTCGGCGGCAAAAAGCCCGAGCTCGACAAGCATGTTTCGCTGATCTACGGCAGCCTCGCCGATGCCTACCAAGCACTGGGGATGCGTGAAGAATGGCGGGACAGCCTCGTGAAGAGCCTCAATTTGCTAAAGGCGCTCCATGCCGCCTTTCCAAATGACGCAGAGTACACGCGCTACCTGACCTGGGCTCACCAGGCCATGGGAGGCTATCTCGAGCGGCAAAACAGGAGTGAGGCTCTGGAGCAATACAAGGCTTGCCTGGCGATACGCGAGGAATTGGCCCAGAGCGATCCCGAGAACTGGACTTATCAATACGATCTTGCCTGGGCCTATCATCTGCTCGGCGGGTTCTATTCCAACGGATCGCAGGCCGACCTGGATAGCGCAACGTCCTTTCAAAAATCCGCTTTCGTGATCAGAAAACAGCTAACTGTCGCCGACCCGAGCAACATGCGGTGGCGCAAGGACCTCGCACTGTCGTATATCGAATTGGGGGATATCGCCATGCGCCGCGAAAATATCGACGAGGCCAGGACTAATTTCGAGTCGTCCCGCGAGATCATGCAGGCGCTGGTCGACAGCGATCCGAAGAACGGCGGCTGGAATAACGTACTCTCGGGTATCCGCCAGAAGATCAGCTCTGCCAAAGCCAGCCTCGCTTCAGCCCAGGATTCGAACGACGGCAAATGAGAGTGCAACTGAGCCGGCGCCAAACCCTGCTACAGGCCATCGCGCTGGCCGCAGCCGGAGCGACTTCGCCGGCCTGCAGCATCAGCGCGGCCGCGCCATTACGTGGACTGGGACGCGCTCGCGGCCTCAACGCCGACCTCCAGGCCAGCATCGATGCCGCGGAAGTGCCGGGCATCGTCGCCATGGCCGCAACCAAGGATTCGATCATATACGAAGGCGCCTTCGGCCGTCGTGACATCGGCGCGACCGTCGACATGTCGACGGACACCGTCTTCAAGATCGCCTCGATGGTCAAGCTCGTCACCTCAATTGCAGCGCTGCAGCTCGTGGAGGCGGGCAAGCTCAAGCTGGACGAACCGGCCGCGAAAATCGATCCCACGCTCATCTCGCCAAGGGTTCTGACCGGGTTTGATGCGCATGGCGTCCCGATCCTGAGGGGCGCGAAGAAACCCATCACGCTGCGCAACCTGCTTTCGCACACATCCGGGTTCAGCTATCAGCTCTGGGACAGCAGCATAGCTCGCTATCTCAAGCTCGCTCGCACCGGACCCGAGTTGCCCCGCATGCCGCTGGCGTTCGATCCAGGCTCAGGATGGGCTTACGGCAGCAGCCTCGATCGTGTGGGGCGGCTGATTGAGATCGCCTCGGGCAAGAAGCTCGATCACTACTTCCAGGACCATATTCTCGGCCCGCTCGGCATGGCCGACACCGCGTTCTCATTGACGGAGGCCCAGTCGGCGCGCCGGGCCAACCTGCATCTTCGCGCCGCCAACGGATCGCTCATAGCGCAGCCGCTCGAGAGCAAGCCGAAGAAAAAAATCTCGGGTGGCGGCAATATCAATTCCACCGCGCCGGACTATCTCAAGCTGCTCCAGGCCATGCTCAATGACGGCCGCAGCAATGGCGCGACCCTTCTCCGTGCCGAGACGGTGCAGATGATGGCGCAAAACCAGATCGGAGATCTCCAGGCTGGAATCATGAAGACAACGAATCCGTCCCTCTCCAGCGATGTCGACTTCTTTCCAGGAAACCGGCTGCGCTGGGGACTGGGCCACATGATCAACCTCGATCCCGTGGAACAGGGCCGCAGAGCCGGCAGCCTGACCTGGGCCGGGCTCTATAACACCTACTATTGGATCGATCCGGCCTCCGGGATCGCAGGTGTGATCATGATGCAGATATTGCCGTTCGCCGACCAGCGCGCGCTCAATGTCTATCGACAGTTCGAGCGGGGCATCTACCGTTCGATCCTGCCCGGGTAAAGCTCCGCGAATTGACCAGCCATCGCAGCGGAGCACGCCGCATTTTCTGACTTCTGTTCAATCGCGCCAAGCACTACGCTCTCTCGATCGGGTTCATTCCAGGGGGAGACAGACGATGCTGGACCGACGACAGATAGTGGCGGCGCTTGGAACGACGGCGCTGGCAACCCTTGCTCCGACCGCGCTCCTTGCAGCCCCGTCGATCAAGCCGGACGATGCATCCGCCCTGCTCGTGATCGACGTGCAAAACTGCTTCCTGCCCGGCGGCAGCCTCGCGGTGAAGGAAGGCGAGCAGGTGGTGCCGGTCATCAACAAGATGGCGAAGGCGTTTTCGAACGTGGTGATGACGCAGGACTGGCACACGCCCGGTCATGTTTCGTTTGCATCAGTCCACTCCGGCAAGAAGCCGTTCGAGACCATCGACCTTCCCTACGGCAAGCAGGTGCTATGGCCGGACCATTGCGTGCAGGGCACCGATGGCGCCGCGCTGTCGAAGGACCTTGCGATCCCGCACGCCGAGCTCATCATCCGCAAGGGCTTTCATAAGGACGTCGACAGTTACTCGGCCTTCCTCGAAGCCGACGGCAAAACCTCGACAGGCCTTGCCGGCTACCTCAAGGGCCGCAAGATCAAGCGCGTGTTCGTCGCAGGCCTTGCGACAGATTTTTGCGTCGCCTGGACCGCGCTCGACGCGCGCAAGGCGGGTTTTGAGGTCTATGTGGTGGAGGACGCCTGCCGCGGCATCGACAATCAGGGCTCACTCGCCAAAGCCTGGGCCGATATGGCCAAGGCTGGCGTGAAGCGGATCCAGTCTGCGGATATCGCGGTGAGTGCGTAGGCGCGGCTTCCGCCGCTTAGTTCGACTCGTTGCTGTTCGCGGGGGCCGCAGCCTTTGCGCCGCCCTTGGCAACCCCGACCAGCGCCGGGCGCAGCACGCGCTCGCCGATGGTGTAGCCGGCCTGCATGACCTGCACGACGGTGCCGGCGGGCACCGAGGCATCCGGCACCTCGTACATCGCCTGATGGAAGTTCGGATCGAACTTCTGGCCTTGCGGGTCGAGTTTCTTCACGCCGTGCTTTTCCAACGCGCTGTGCAGCGAGCGCTCGGTCAGCTCGACGCCTTCGATCAGCGAGGCAAGGCCGGGGTCGGCCGCGGCCCGTGCGTCCGCCGGAACGGCATCGAGCGCACGCTGGAGATTGTCGGCGATGTCGAGCACGTCGCGGGCAAAGCCGGTGACACCGTAGAGCTTGGCGTCAGCGACCTCCTTGGCGGTGCGCTTGCGTAAGTTCTCCATCTCGGCCAGCGTCCGCAGCATGCGATCGCGCGCCTCGGCGGCTTCCTTCTGCAGCAGCTCGACCGAGCCGGGCTCGGGATCGTCGGGCATGATGTAGGGCTTTGACACCACGGGCTCGCCGGTCGGCGGGGTCGTGTCTTCGGGCTGCCGGTCTCGATCGGTCATCGGCTCTCTTCTCGAACTCGTCTGGTCTTAAGGTGATCTGGGATTGTTGGCCCGGATATCGTGCCTAAGCGCGCGAAAATCAAGCGCCCGTGATCGGCTCAAACGCCGGTCAGCCCCCCAAAAGGCGGCTGACGATGCGGGCGGCGTAGTCCACGGTCGGGATGACGCGGGCATAATTCAGCCGGGTCGGCCCGATCACGCCCAAAACACCGACGATATGGCCGGCGGCATCCCGATAGGGCGAGATGATGGTGGAGGAGCCGGACAAGGAAAACAGCTTGTTCTCCGAGCCAATGAAGATGCGCACGCCCTCCGCGGTCTCCGCGCGCCCCAACAGGTCGATGACGCCGCGCTTGGTCTCGAGATCCTCGAACAACAGGCGAACGCGCTCCAGATCCTCAAGCGCATGCAGATCTTCGAGCAGATTGGCATGGCCGCGGACGATGAGCTGGCGGTCCTCGCTCTCGCCGCCGGACCAGCTCGCAATCCCGGCCGAAATCACCTTCTGCGTCAGCTGATCGAGCTCGGCACGGGCCTCCCCGAGCGCAGTTTCGAGCTCGAGCCGCGCCTCGGCCAGCGTCCGGCCGCGGATCCGCGCATTGAGGAAATTTCCGGCCTCGGTGATCGCCGAGGAGGGAACTCCAGGGGGCAGCGACAGCACGCGGTTTTCGACCTGCCCGTCCTCGCCAACCAAGATCACCAGCGCCTTTTCAGGTTCCAGGCGGACGAATTCGATGTGTTTCAGCCGCGCATTGGACTTTGGCGTCAGCACCACGGCGGCGGCACGCGTGAGGCCAGAGAGCCGCGTCAGCGCCTGGTCCAGCGCGGCCTCGACCGATTGCGCGTGGCCGACGGTGGCAAGCTGGCTCTGGATCGACTGCCGTTCGGCTTCGGTGAGGTCGCCGACCTGCATCAGGGCGTCGACGAAAAAGCGCAGGCCGAGTTCCGTCGGCAAGCGGCCGGCCGAGGTGTGCGGCGCGTAGATCAGGCCGAGCTGTTCCAGATCGGCCATGACGTTGCGGACCGAGGCCGGCGACAGCGGCATGGCGATCAGCCGCGAAATATTGCGCGAGCCCACGGGTTCACCCGTCGTGAGATAGCTTTCGACAATTTGACGAAAGATGTCGCGAGAACGCTCGTTGAGCTGGGCGAGGCCTGCGCGCGGCGCGATCAGATGGATCGGATCATGATGGGCCAGGGACGTTAACTCCTGTCAGACGCTCGTAATTTGTCCATCCCGGAGGGTTCTGACAAGCGTGGCGTTTGCGGGGTGGAGAACCGGGCGGAAAACCGGGGGTGAAAAACCCTTGTTCTCCCCACTCACCCCCCCTACAAGCACCGCGAATAGCCCTTTTCCGAGAGTTTTGGAGGATTTCCCATGCGGCCAAGTCGCCGTGCGCCCGACGAATTGCGCCCCGTGACGCTTGAGCGTGGCGTGGTCAAATATGCGGAAGGCTCCTGCCTGGTGAAATTCGGCGACACCCATGTGCTTGTTACCGCCACGCTGGAAGACCGCCTGCCGCCGTGGCTGAAGGGCCAGGGCCGCGGCTGGGTCACCGCTGAATACGGCATGCTGCCGCGCGCGACCTCCGAACGCACCCGCCGCGAGGCTTCCGCCGGAAAACAAAGCGGCCGCACCGTCGAGATCCAGCGCCTGATCGGCCGCAGCTTGCGCACCATCGTCGATCTCGAAGCGCTGGGTGAGCGCCAGATCACGGTCGATTGCGACGTGCTTCAGGCCGACGGCGGCACCCGCACCGCCTCGATCACCGGCGCCTGGGTCGCGCTCGCCGATTGCCTCAATTGGATGAAGGCGCGGAACATGATCAAGGCCAAGGTGCTGCGCGACAACGTCGCCGCGATCTCCTGCGGCATCTACAACGGCACGCCCGTGCTCGACCTCGATTATGCCGAAGATTCGGAAGCCCAGACCGACGCCAATTTCGTCATGACGGGCGATGGCCGCATCATCGAGGTGCAGGGCACCGCCGAACGCGAGCCCTTCACGCAGGATGAGTTCCTCGCGCTGATGGCGCTGGCCCAGAAGGGTATCGCGCGTCTGGTGGACTTGCAGAAACTCGCTGTCGCGTAGTCAATAGACCCATGCACCGCCGAATCACCGGAAAGCTCGTCATCGCCACCCACAATCCCGGCAAGCTCGCCGAGATGAAGGAGCTTTTGGCGCCTTACGGCATCGAGGCGGTGTCGGCCGGTGAGCTCGGCCTCGCCGAACCCGATGAGACCGGCAACGACTTCCGCAGCAACGCTGCGATCAAGGCGATCGCCGCAGCGCAGGCGACCAGGCTTCCGTCCTTCGCCGATGATTCCGGCATCGTCGTCGACGCGCTCGATGGTGCGCCCGGAATTTACAGCGCGCGCTGGGCCGGACCGAGCAAGGATTTCACCGCAGCAATGACGCGGATCGAGCGTCTGTTGCAGGAACGTGGCGCTACGACGCCGGACAAGCGGACCGCGCATTTCGTCTCCGCGCTCTGCGTCGCCTGGCCCGACGATCATCTCGAAGAGGTCGAGGCGCGCGTCGACGGCACGCTGGTCTGGCCGCCGCGCGGGACTGCCGGCTTCGGCTACGATCCGATGTTTTTGCCTGACGGTCACGACCGTACCTTCGGCGAGATGACCAGCATCGAGAAGCACGGCCTGCCACCGCTCGGCCTCGGCCTGTCGCATCGCGCCCGCGCCTTCGTGAAACTGGCGGAGATCTGCCTTGAGCCACGCTAAGGAAGCCTTTGGCGTCTACGTGCACTGGCCGTTCTGCCTGTCGAAGTGCCCGTATTGCGACTTCAACAGCCACGTCCGCCACGCGGCGATCGACGAGGCACGGTTTGCTTCAGCCTTCGCGCGCGAAATCGAAACGACCGCGCAGCGCTCGCCCGGCCGCGAAGTCACCTCGATCTTCCTCGGTGGCGGCACGCCGTCGCTGATGCAGCCCGCAACCGTCGGCGCTGTGCTCGAAGCGATCGGCAAGCACTGGACGGTTGCAGGCGACGTCGAAATCACGCTGGAAGCCAACCCCACCAGCGTCGAAGCCACGCGCTTTGCCGGCTATCGCGCCGCCGGCGTCAACCGTGTGTCGCTTGGCGTGCAGGCGCTCGACGATGCTTCGCTGAAGGCGCTCGGCCGGATGCACAGCGCGCGCGAGGCGCTCGATGCGGTCGCGATCGCGCGCCGTTCATTCGATCGCTATTCGTTCGATCTGATTTACGCCCGCCCCGACCAGACGCCGGCGATGTGGGCCGATGAGCTGCGTCTTGCGATCGACGAAGCCGCCGAGCATCTGTCGCTCTATCAATTGACCATCGAGGAAGGCACGCCGTTCTTCGGCCTGCACCAGGCCGGCAAATTGAAGACGCCGGACGAAGCCGTCGCGCGCGCGCTCTACGACATCACGCAGGAAACCTGCGACAAGCTCGGCCTGCCCGCCTACGAGATTTCCAACCACGCGCGGCCCGGTGCCGAGTGCCGGCACAATCTGGTCTATTGGCGCGGCGATGAATATGCCGGCATTGGTCCGGGCGCGCATGGCCGGCTCGACATCGACGGCGTGCGCCATGCTACCGCCACCGAGAAGCGCCCCGAGGCCTGGCTGATGCGGGTCGAGACCAACGGCCACGGAAACGTCACCGACGATCTCCTCAACAGCGAAGAACGCGCCGACGAATTTTTGCTGATGGGGTTGCGTTTGGCGGAGGGCATCGATCCCGAGCGTTACAGAGCTCTCTCCGGCCGCCCGCTCGATCCCAAGCGCATCGCGCTGTTGCGTGAAGAGGGCGCGATCACGGTCGATGCGACGGGCCGCCTGCGCGTGACAAGCAGCGGATTCCCGGTGCTGGATGCGGTGGTCGCGGATCTCGCGGCATAGTTCTTCGCCTCGCCCCGCTTGCGGGGAGAGGCCGGAATGCGCGCGAAGCGCGGATTCCGGGTGAGGGGGACTCTCCGCGAGTCTAACTCTCGCCGTCCCCGCGGAGAGTCCCCCTCTCCCCGCAAGCGGGGCGAGGGAGTCCACCTCGCTACGCCCCAAAACTCTTCGGCGAGCCCGCGACCGCAACACCGCCGCCGGTCGTCACCTTCATCACCGCAAGCCCGCGCTCGTTGGTGCCATCCGCGCGGAAGCGGAACAGGCCGTCGATGCCGGCGAAGCCGGAGGGATTGGTGAGCACGTCGGGCGAGAAGCGTGTCGGGCCCTGCGTGCGCGCCAGCGCGGCGACGAGGGCGACGGCGTCATAGGCGAGCGTTGCGGTGCGGATCGGATCGGCGCCATACTTGGTGCGATAGCGGCCGGAGAACGCGCGGAAGCCGGCCGGATCGGGCGCGGCGTAGAGACCGCCTTGCAGATTCTGGCTGGCATAGACGCGCGGGCTGTCCCACAGGCCGGTGCCGAGCAGCTGGATGTTGCGCAGGTTCGCGCCCGCCGCCGTCATCGCATCGGCCACCGCAACCACGGCATCGCCGTCATCGGCAATGAACAACGCATCCGCGCCGCCGAGCTGCTGCGCCACGGTGCGCGCAGGCGTGGCGCGATCGGCGCCGTATTTCTCGAACGCGACGATGCGTCCGCCACGCCGCGGCACCGCCGCCTTCACCGCGGCTTCGACGACATTGCCATAGGCGTTATCAGGCACGAGCACGGCGACGGAGCGCTTTCCGATACTGGCGGAATATTCGACGATGCGATTGACGTCGGACTCCGGCAGGAAAGAGAGCAGATAGACGCCGCGGCCGGCGATGCTGGAATCGGTCGAGAACGCAATCACCGAGATGCTGCGCGTACGCGCGACCTGCGCCACCGCAGGCACCGATTGCGCGAACAGCGGCCCCAGAATGATCTCGGCGCCTTCGTCGACCGCCTGCTGTGCGCCCGCTTGCGCGCCTTGCGGGCTGCCGTTGTCGTCCTTGATCAGGAGCTGGATGTTGGGATTCTGGAACTCGGCCAGCGCCATCTCTGCGGCGTTGCGCATCGACTGCGCAGCGAGGCCGGCGTTGCCCGAGGCCGAGAGCGGCAAGATCACGGCGACCTTGACCCCGCCGGTGCCGGCGGTCGTGGCCTGCTGCGGGGGACCTGCCGGCTGGGCCGGGGACGGGGAGGAGCTGCTGAACGGATTGGAGAACTGGCTGAGGCTCTGCTGCACGCCGGCGCAGGCCGACAACAGGGGCGTGCCGAGCAGCAGGCCGAGCGCGCTCCGCCGGGTCGCCCCCGATATCAGGGGCCCCTGAACGGGGGACTCCTCCGAAGAGGCAGATCTGGGATCACGCGGGCCCGGCATAGCAGCTTCTCTTCTGACCGGCGGTCGCCAGCCGGTCACACAACACTCTTTGCCCACGACACAAGCCGCGGATTCAGGCATATTGCCGGCAAATAGTTAACTAAAACAAAAGGATAATAACCGCTTAACGCGGTCTCCCCTCAAATCCTGGCTAGCTGTCCACCGTCCGTCACAAAGCATCAAGGCGGCGTTTCCGCCGCGAATATGGCGCTGACGCTTCATTCCCTCTGGAATGTGATGCCGCATGGATCACTTTCCAGTCCTCCTCACCCCTTACCCAGGCATGATCTTTTTCCAGGGGCTGGTTCCCAGCCCCTGGGATCATGCCTAAGTTCGATTCATTATGCGCGCAAAGCCGGCCCCGATAAATACACCTGAAGCTACGGATCCCGCCTCGCGCGGTTTCTCCATCGACGCCCATCGGCTCACCGCGCCGAAGGCGGCGCCGGGGCTGCATTTGGTCGCGACCCCCATCGGCAATCTCGGCGACATCACGCTGCGGGCGCTCCAAACGCTAGCCGGGGTCGATGTCATCGCCTGCGAGGACACCCGCATCACGCGGCGCCTGACCGAACGCTACGACATCTCTGCGCAGCTCAAGCAATATCACGAGCACAATGCCGAGGCCGCCCGGCCAAAGATCCTGGAGGCGCTTGCGGCAGGCGGCTCGGTCGCGCTGGTGTCGGACGCTGGCACGCCCCTGATCTCCGATCCCGGCTTCAAGCTGGTGCGCGAGGTCTGCGCCGCCGGCCACGCGGTCTACGCGTTGCCCGGCCCGTCCTCGGTGCTGGCGGCCTTGTCGGTCGCGGCGCTCCCGACCGACCGCTTCTTCTTCGAAGGCTTTTTGCCGTCAAAATCCGCCGCGCGAAAATCGCGCCTCACCGAGCTCGCGCGCATCGACGCGACGCTGGTGATGTTCGACTCCGGCAACCGGGTGCAGGATACGCTCGCCGAGCTCGCCGAGATCATGGGCACGCGCGAGGCCGCAATCTGCCGTGAGCTGACTAAGCTGCACGAGGAGATTTCACGCGCGACACTGAACGAGCTGGCGCGCGACGCCGATGCACTGGAAACGCGCGGCGAGTTCGTGCTGGTGATCGCTCCGCCGGCGGCCGACGCCGAGGTGCTGACATCGGATGCACTGGACGATCTGCTGCGTGAGCAGCTTGCCGCGCACAGCGTCAAGGATGCCGTCGCGCATGCGGTTGCGTTGTCGGGCCGGCCGCGCCGCGAGGTCTATGCCCGCGCGCTCGAACTCGCCAAGGACTTAAGGGGCGGCGATGGCGAAGACTGAGGGCGCGGAACCGAAGATAGCCTCGCCCGAGCGCGTCGCCGCGTTCCGCACCGGCATCTCGGCCGAAAGCCGCGCCGCGGCGTATCTGATGGCCAAGGGCTATCGCATCCTCGCCAAACGCTACCGCACCCCGCATGGCGAGATCGACCTCGTCGCGCGCCGGCGCAATTTGATCGCCTTCGTCGAGGTCAAGGCCCGCGCCAGCCTCGATGATGCCGCCTATGCCGTGACGCCGCGCCAGCAGCAGCGCATCATCAATGCTGCGCAAGGCTGGCTCGTAGCGCATCCCGAGCATGCCGAATTCGAGTTGCGATTCGACGCCATGCTGATTGCGCCGCGCTCACTTCCGCGCCATGTGTTGGCGGCATTCGACGCCTCGACCTGAAAGGCAGACCATGAAACTAAACGTCGCCGTCCAGATGGACCCCATCGCCCGCATCAACATCAAAGGCGATTCCACCTTTGCGCTGCTCCTGGAGGCGCAGAAGCGCGGCCATGGACTGTCTTATTACACGCCCGACAAGCTCTCGATGGTCGGCGAGGAAATCGTCGCGCCTGTCCAGCTGCTGACCGTGCGCGACGAGCCCGGCAATCACTTCACCCTCGGCGAGCCCAGGCGCGAGGCGCTGAACGGCTTTGACGTGGTGCTGCTGCGCCAGGATCCGCCGTTCGACCTCGCCTACATCACCTCGACGCATCTGCTCGAGCGCATTCACCCGAAGACGCTGGTGGTCAACGATCCGGCCTCGGTGCGCAATGCGCCGGAAAAGCTGTTCGTGATGAATTTTCCGCAGCTGATGCCGCCGACGCTGATCTCGCGCGACCTCGACGAGATCAACGCGTTTCGCGACAAGCACGGCGCCGTCGTGATGAAACCGCTGCACGGCCATGGCGGCGCCGCGGTGTTCCGCGTGATGCCGCAGGACATGAATTTCGGCTCGCTGTTCGACATGTTCTCGGTGACGTTCAAGGAAGCCTGGGTGATCCAGCAGTTCATTCCCGAGGTGAAGCTCGGCGACAAGCGCATCATCCTGGTCAATGGCGAGTTCGCCGGCGCGGTCAACCGCGTGCCGGCCGCGGACGATCTCCGCTCCAACATGGTGCGCGGCGGCGCGGCCAAGGAGACCGAGCTCACCCCGCGCGAGCGCGAGATCTGCGCCACCGTCGGCCCGGCGCTGCGCGAGCGCGGCCTGCTGTTCGTCGGCATCGACGTCATCAACGGCAACCTCACCGAGATCAACGTGACCTCGCCGACGGGCATCCGCGCGATTGCAAAGCTCGGCGGCCCTGATGTTGCTGCGAAGGTCTGGGACGCGATCGAGCAGAAGCGGGCGAAGTAGGGCTCGTTTTTCGTAGCCCGGATTCTCAATCCATCACCGTCACCCTGAAGTGGCCGCTTCTTCAGCGGCCCTCGAAGGGCGACGGCCGAACTGTTGCTGCGTGTTGCTGCATCCCGGCCGCTCATCCTTCGAGGCTCCGGCGCGACGCTTTGCATCGCGCCACTCGCACCTCAGGATGACGGGTCATGAGTATCGGCGTGGCGCACCGCAGTAGCGCAGTGATTACGAGCCTCGCCCCCCACTAACCACCCATTCACTATGACGCCGTGCGCGTCATTCGAATGCACGAGCCACCTTGCGTGATTCTACGGAGCCACTGGCCGACCGGATAACGCGACGTTCACCATCTGCCCAGAACACGCATCATCACTGGCCATCACACTCGGCCTCGCAACACCCCTTATACTTTTACTGGCCTACTCATCGACATGGGGAACCCGCCACGTGCGGTTCGAGTACCCCGCGTAAGAGTAGAAGCGTATGAACACCGCACGCATTATCGTTCTCGTCATCGCGCTCGGCGCCGGCGGCGTCGCTGCGTATCTGGCGAGCGGCTACCAGAACGCACCCTTGCCCGCCGTCCTCCCCGTCGCCGAGAAGCTGCCGACGGTCGAGGTTCTGGTCGCGAAGAACGACATCCAGCTCGGTCAGGCCGTGAAGCCCGACGATCTGCAATGGCAGTCCTGGCCGGCTGCGACCGCCAGCAGCGCCTTCATCCGCCGCGACAACAGGCCTGAAGCGCAGACCCAGATCGCCGGTTCGATCGCGCGCGTGCCGTTGATGCAGGGCGAACCGATCCGCGAGCAGAAGCTGGTCAGGGCCGAGGGCTCCGGCTTCATGGCCGCGATCCTGCCCGCAGGCATGCGCGCCGTTTCCACCGAGATTTCAGCCGAGACCGCCGCCGGCGGCTTCATCCTGCCGAACGACCGTGTCGACATCGTCCTGACCCGCCGCCTGAAGAACCCCGATGGCGCGAACAACAATGGTCCGACCGGCGGCAACGACCTCATCATTTCCGAGGTCATCCTGACCAACATCCGCGTGCTCGCGATCGATCAGGCGCCGAAGGAAAAAGACGGCCAGAACGCCGTGGTCGGCAAGACCGTCACGCTCGAGCTCAAGCCGGACCAGATCGCGACCCTCGCGGCCTCGCGCCAGGGCGGCACGCTCCAGCTTGCGCTGCGAAGCCTCGTCGACGCCAACGCACTCGACGGTTCGGTCGATGACCAGGCGATCAAGCGTCCCGCCGGCGGGGTCAACGTGATCCGCTACGGGGTGCAGGCACGGCAACTGACGTCACAGAAGTGATGGGGACAGCATGAACTACGGGGATGATCGGACGGGCATGCGCATTCGGGGGAAGCGCGCGCGCTCGTTCTGGACGGGGACAATGCTGATGCTGGGGCTGCTTGCAGCGCCTCGCATGGTCAGCGCTGCAGATGCGCCGGTCGGCGACCAGGCGCCGATGCAGGCGCCGGATCTCGGCATCTCGTCGGTCGGATCGATCGCGTCGGCGAAGACGCGTTTTCTCTCGCTTGGCGTGGGCAAATCCGTCGTCATCGACCTGCCGCGCGAGGTCAAGGACGTGCTGGTGGCCGATCCCAAGATCGCCAACGCGGTGATCCGCTCGGCCCAGCGCGCCTATATCATCGGCGGCCAGGTCGGCCAAACCAACGTCGTGTTCTTCTCTGCCGACGGCCAGCAGGTCGCCGCCTACGACATCGCGGTGAAGCGCGACCTCAACGGCATGCGGGCCGCGCTGCGCTCGTCACTGCCGGGTGTGCAGATCGAAGGCGTCGGCGACAGCGTGATGCTGACCGGCTCGGTGTCGAGCCCGGTCGAGGCCCAGCAGGCCGGCGACGTCGCCGCAAAGCTCGTCGGCGGCTCCGACAAGGTCGTCAACAACATCGTCGTGCGCGGCCGCGACCAGGTGATGCTCAAGGTCGTCGTCGGCGAAGTCCGCCGCGACATCGTCAAGCAGCTCGGCGTCGATCTCAGCGCCAGCCTGAACGCCGGCACCGCAGTGGTGAATTTCAACAATTCCAACCCGTTCTCGGTCAGCGGCGGACCGCTGGTCAGCGGCAACGGGCTTGGCGTCACCGGCCTCGCCAAGGGCGTGGCCACCGTCAACGCCACGATGCGCGCGATGGAAACCGCCGGCGTGATGCGCACGCTGGCCGAACCGAGCCTGACGGCAATCTCGGGCGAATCCGCGACCTTCATCGCGGGCGGCGAATTCCCGATTCCCGCAGGCTATTCCTGCGATCCGGTCACGCATGTCTGTACCACCCAGATCACCTACAAGAAATTCGGCATCTCGCTGAACTTCACGCCGGTCGTGCTCAGCGAAGGCCGGATCAGCCTGCGGGTGATGACGGAAGTCTCCGAGCTGTCGAACCAGAACGCCATCACGGTGACGCAGGCGCTGTCCTCGTCCTCGACGAGCTCCATCACCATCCCGTCGGTCCAGACCCGCCGCGCCGAGACCACGCTGGAGATTCCCTCGGGCGGCTCGATGGCGATGGCCGGCCTGATCCAGCAGCAGACCAAGCAGGCGGTCAACGGCCTGCCCGGTGTCGACCAGGTGCCGATCCTCGGCGCGCTGTTCCGCAGCCAGGACTTCGTCAACAACGAGACCGAGCTGATGGTGATCGTGACGCCCTATGTGGTGCGCGCGGTCGCCCAGAAGGAATTGTCGCGGCCCGACGACGGCTTCGCGCCGGCCTCGGACGCGCAGACGGCGCTGCTCGGCCGCATGAACCGTCTCTATGGCATCGCCCGCCGCGCCGATCCGATCAGCGGCTCGCCCGGCGATTTCGGCTTCATCATCGACTGAGGCCGACGGTTTGGGGACCGGGGCAGGACATAGGGCAAGGCATGGGGCAAGAGGGGATCACGCGATGACGAAGACGACAGGCGATCGACGTCGCAACTTAAGCGTGGCGCTGGCGCTGACGGGCCTCTCCGTCATGCTGGGCGCGTGCAACACCACCGGCGAGATCGTCACCCAGACGGTGCCGACCGACTATCGCCAGCGTCATCCGATTGCGGTGCAGGACGCCAAGAAGTCGATCGTGATCTTCGTCGGCAAGGCGCGCGGCGGCCTCTCGTCCGCGCAGCACGCTGACGTCGAGGGCATCGCCCGGGACTGGGCGCGCGAAGGCACCGGCTCCGTCGTCGTCGACGTGCCCGTCGACACCGCGAATTCGCGCGCCGCGTCCGCAACCTATCAGGACATCCGTTCCGTGCTTGCCGCCGGCGGCGTGCCGTCGCGTGCGATCGTGCGGCACCCCTACCGTCCCGAGGATCCCGCCCTGCTGCCGACCATCCGCCTCAGCTACTCGCGGATCGCCGCGGTCGCGGGCCCCTGCGGGCTTTGGCCGGAAGACGTCGGTCCGTCGATCCTCGACCCCGGCTACAACGAGAACCGGCCGTACTTCAATCTCGGCTGCGCCACCCAGCGCAATCTCGCGGCGATGATCGACAATCCCGCCGACCTTGAGCAGCCGCGTGCGGAAACACCGGTCTATACCGCGCGGCGCGACATCGCCTTCGACCGCTATCGCAAGGGCACGCCGATCTCCACGCCCAATCCCGACGCCGACAAGGCCAAACTCAGCGAAACAGGCAAATGACAGGCGACAACGACGAGGAAGCGGACGACCCGCGGCACCCCGAGGAACACATTGCGCCGGTTCCTCGCATCTCCGTGCAGGCGTTTTGCGAGACCGAGCAGACGCTCGCCGCGGTGACCGCGGCCGGGCAGGATCGCCGTCTCGCCAAGGCACATCTCACCGCCAGGAGCGGCGGCCTTGCCGCGGCCATCGAAGTCTATGACACGATGCCGACGCCAAACGTGATCGTGATCGAATCCGACGGCACGCGCGACATCCTCGAGGGCCTCGACGATCTCGCCGGCGTCTGCGATCCCGGCACCCGCGTGGTGGTGATCGGCAATCCCAACGACACCGCGCCCTATCGCGAGCTGGTCCGCCGCGGCGTCAACGACTACGTGGTCGGACCGGTCGAAACCCTCGACGTGGTCCGCTCGATCTGCAGTCTGTTCTCGGCTTCTGAGACCATCATCACCGGCCGCGTCATCGCGGTGGTCGGCGCCAAGGGCGGCGTCGGCGCATCCACTGTCGCGCACAATTTGGCCTGGACCATTGCGCGCGACCTCGCGCTCGATTCCGTCGTGATCGATCTCGACCTCGCCTTCGGCACCGCGGGCCTCGACTACAACCAGGATCCCGCTCAGGGCATCGCCAATGCAGTGCTGTCGCAGGACCGCCCGGATACGGCGCTGATGGAGCGCCTGCTCTCCAAATGCACCGAGCGCCTCAGCCTGCTTGCTGCACCTGCCACCCTTGACCGCGTCTACGATTTCGGCGCCGAAGCCTTTGATGCGATCTTCGACACGCTGCGCATGACCACACCCTGCATCGTGCTCGACGTGCCCCACCAATGGTCGGGCTGGACGCGCCGCGCGCTGGTCAATGCCGACGACATCGTGATCGTGGCCGAGCCCGATCTCGCGAACCTGCGCAACACCAAGAACATGCTGACCGTGCTCAAGACAGCGCGGCCGAACGACCGACCGCCACTGTACTGCATCAACCAAGTCGGCATGCACAAGCGGGCTGAAATCGACGTCAAGTCGTTCGCCAAGACCATGGAGAGCCAGGCGCTCGCGGTGATCCCGTTCGACTCAAAACTGTTCTCGACCGCGGCCAATAACGGCCAGATGATCGCGGAGGTCTCCAGGAGCCACCGCACCACCGAGCTGTTCCAGAACATGGCGAACCGCCTCGCCGGGCGCGGCGAGGTGAAGAAGCCGAAGCGCTCGTTGCTTGGACCGCTCCTGAAGAAGCTGAAGGGCCGGGCGGGTCGTCCATCCGCCCCGCATCGCAAGGCGTCGTAACCACAACAAAACGAGGAAGGCGGACTATTTGTCCGCCCGCTGCTGCTGCTTCTTCGTCAGCAGCTGGCGCAGCGCTGTGACCTTGGCCGCGGCCTGATCCGGCGGCAGATCGCCCTTCACGATGGTCTCGGCCTCGGCCTGCTTGCCTTGCAGCCCCACCACCAGCGCAAGATTGCCGCGCACGCGGGAATCGTTGGGATTGCGCTCATAGGCGCGGCGCATCGTTTCCTCGGCCCGCGGCAGATTGTTCTGGAGCACGTAGGACAGGCCGAGATTGGACAGGACCTGCGGCTCATCCGGCACGATCTTCAGCGCCGAGGCGTAATATTGCTGCGCATCCTCGTTGCGGCCGAGCTGGTCGAGCGCCGCGCCCTGCGCCGACAAGATGCGCCAATCGGGATCCTCAGGCGTATGCGCGCGGCTCAGCACATCGAAAGCCTGCTGGAAATTGCCGTTGTCGGCGAGCGCGCGGCCGTAGCCGGCGAGCAACGTCTTGTTGCTGGGATGGGCGAGCACGGCCTGCTCCATCACCGCGACTGCCTGGCCGCGCTGGCCGGTCTCGCGCAACGCCTTGCCGTATTCGAGCGCGATGTTGGGATCGCTCGGCTTGGCGCGGTAGCGCTCGCGTAAACCGTCCATGTCGGGCCTGCTGTCAGCCTTAACAGCGGTTTCCGATTTGCCGCCGAGCGCGCCCGTCACATCGTCGAGGCTCACGGTCTGGCAGCCGCCGAGGACGAGCACCAGGAGCGCGGGAAACAGGAATCTCGCCGCGGGAGAGGCGAGGGACGAACGCTTGGACATACTCTGATCACCCGGCAACTGATCAGGGATGCTTACCGATTAACGCTAAAGTCCCGTTAAGGACGCGGACGCTCAGGATCTATTGTTTGAGCATAATCTTACCGGAAAACCGCTTCACACTTTTCCGGATTATGCTCGTTCAATCGGTGAATTCAGCACCGAATTCGCAGCCGATGCGCCAGCGCAGGCGGCATTGGCGGGAATAGTCGGGCGCGAAGATGATGGTGAACTGCGGCGGCACTTCCAGAAACTCCGCCACGACCTTCACGCCGCCATCCGAGATATCCGTGATCGTGCAATCCCGCGGCAGCGAGCCCGCGCCAAAATGAATCTTGGCAAGCCGGGTGCACATCCGACGTTCGCTCTTCCGGCGATTTGCAAGCATTTGAATTGTTCACCCGTTAGACCACGGCCCATCCCGCACCCTAGGAGTAGCGAACATTCGTTGGGATGTGCTGAGGAGAGCCGCTCGCATTCGAGGCGTAGTGTTTGCTCCCTGTTTACGACTGGTTAGGGCTTGCACGGCCCCTCGGATCGTTCCTGTATTGTTCTTGCGGCTTGGCCCGCGTTCTGCTACCCCTAATTGTACGACAGGGCAGGCTGGTTCGGGCATGGTTCAACGGGTTTCTACCGTCGCCTTTGAGGGGATCGAGGCCCGCGCGGTCGACGTGCAGGTGCAGGTCGCGCCTGGCCTGCCGGCCTTTGCCATCGTAGGTCTCCCGGACAAGGCGGTGTCGGAGGCGCGCGAGCGCGTCCGCTCGGCGCTGATTGCCTCGGGCCTCGCGCTGCCGGCGCGGCGGATCATCGTCAATCTGGCACCCGCCGATCTGCCCAAGGAGGGCAGCCATTACGACCTGCCGATCGCGCTCGGACTGATGGCGGCGATCGGCGCTATACCGCCGGATGCGCTGACCGGTTTTACGGTGCTTGGCGAGCTCGGCCTCGACGGCTCGATCGCGCCGGTCGCGGGCGTTCTGCCTGCCGCGATCGGTGCCAATGTGCGCGAGGAAGGATTGATCTGTCCGGCGTCCTGCGGCTCGGAGGCGGCATGGGCGAGCCCTGACATCCAGATCATCGCCGCACACTCGCTGATCCAGATCGCCAACCACTTCAAGGGCACGCAAGTGCTGTCGCGGCCGACGCCGAAAGTGCATGAAGCCACGGCCTCGCTGCTCGACCTGCGCGACATCAAAGGCCAGGAAAGCGCCAAGCGCGCGCTCGAGATTGCCGCGGCCGGCGGACATCATCTCTTGATGATCGGTGCTCCCGGCGCCGGCAAGTCGATGCTGGCGGCGCGCCTGCCCTCGATCCTGCCGCCGCTGTCGCCGGGCGAATTGCTCGGCATTAGGTAGCAAACTCACCTTAGCACGGCTGGCGGCAAGGCTGGCGGTAATCCTAGATTCTCCGATGAAAAACGGTCCTTTAACCACGGGGTTAATGGTGCCGTTTTCGGAGGTGGCATGAATGAATTTGTCCTAGCCGGACTCGTAAAGCGTCGGGCGCAGTTGGCGGGCGATATCGAGGCCGCCCATGAGTCACTTCGGAAGATGGTCTTGGACTTGGAGAGCCTAGACGCCACGATCCTACAATTTGATCCGAGCTACCGGGTGGAGTCCATCAAGGCCAAGGCCTTCCGGCCGCCCAAGGATTGGAGCAATCGCGGCGAGATGTCCCGGATCGTGCTGAGCATTTTGCGGCAGGCTGCCGAGCCGCTTACCAGCCGCGATGTCGCCTTGCAGTTGCTGGTGGAGCGAGCCTTGGACAAGAGCGATCAGCGGCTCTTGCGGATCATGTCTAAGCGGGTCGGGCTTGCGCTTCGTACCCAGCGGGAAAACGGCCTTGTCCGCTGCGAACAGGGGCCGGGGCAGTACATGCTGTGGCAAATCGCCCGGTAGCGGCCCCTAGCGGTATAAGCCACGTTAACCATATTTTGCGATATCGGCTTGATCGCACTAGTCATAGTAGCTTGCGGGCGGAATCACGCTGTGCGATGATTCATTGGAACAAATCGGGTCCGGCCGGGGTTGATCGGGCCCTTGGGAGAGTACTATGCCTGTCACCATGAAAAGTTCGGAACTTTTTGACCGGCTGGTGGAAATCGCGAACGGCGACGCTCGCCTTGTTGAAGATGCGATTCGGGCAAGCGCCACTGGCCCCGATGGCGAAGCTGACTTGAAGGATGTTGTCCAGTACATCCTGAGTCACATTGCGGAGCCGCAGGCGGCCTAAGGCGTTGGGTGGTCCATGTCTGCGATTTGGACCACCGCAGTACTTGTCGCGCTCCTGTTTCCTGGCATCTTCTTTTTCATCGGCGTCGCGACCTACGAGCGCTTCTCGCGGGAAATCATCCGCAGTGGTGCAGTCAGCGAAATAGCGCTCGCTACCCTTGTATCGCTCCTAATCCATATCGCGCTTTTGACTTGCCTTGGCGCATTTGGGTTTCGATTGAGCGCGTTTCTAGCGCCTTTAGCTGAATACGACAGCGTCTCTCACGTCGAGATGGTGAAGCGCGTCACCAGCAAACTATTGCCGATTGCGCTTTACTTGGTCGCAGCTACCGGCTGCGGGATTGGGCTCGGGGTAATCGTTGCTATCGGAGTCGTCACAGGCCCGCTCCGCTTCCTGGTGAAGCATAAGTGGGCATACGATCTGATCGACCGGGATAGACGCCGTGGCATCACCACAGTCTATGTCATGACCACGACCACCGAGGACAACAAGGTCCTCATGTACCGAGGCAGATTGCATCATTTCATGCTGCAAGAGGATGGGAAGCTGTCTTACGTCATCCTCAAAGATTGCGCCCGTTACTACATGAATTTCGGGGATGCCGAGCTTAGTACAGGGAAACAACTCGACATTTTTCGCGGTGCGACTGCCCAGCGCCGCGTTTGGGACTACTTGATGATCGACAGTAGTAATATTGCGAATATCCTCTTTGATCCGAGCGTGCAGACGATTAAGACCACCGATGAAGGCAATAAAGCGCTGCAAGAGGCCATCAGGGCTCGTAGAGAAGCTATAAAGAAACTGAAGCGAATTACCGCCACGATCTCTGCCAATAACCCTTCCACTGCCGCGAAACCGGATGCTGAAGGGCCGCGTCAGTAGCCATCAAATATTGCTCACCGTTGCTGATCCGGCTGTTATTTTCGCGCCAAGCCATTTCACTGGCATAGGCCGCCAAGTACGGGCCTGCGATATGGTGGTGAATGCCGATCTCAGCCCGACGCAGGCGCGAGAAAAACGACTCCGCCTGATTGGTGCAAGCCTCGCCATCCGAATAAGCCTCGCTGTGATTGATCCGCTTCGTCAGGAAGCGCGCATGTAGAGCGTCCCAATGGGCAGCTTCGTCAGCGTGAACGGTGCTGCCGGGCTGCACGGTGCGAGCAATGGTCACAACCGAAGCATCTTCCGACTTGAACACAAAGGGCAGCGTCCGGCCGCCGCGCTCGCGCATGATGACCACCACGCGGCGCTTGCCGGTCTGGTTCTGCACCAAGCGACGGTCGCGGCGATTGGCCTTGTTATTGGCCGGGCGGACGTGGCCACCAAAGTATGCGCCGTCAACTTCCACGGTGCCGCTCACGGTCGCGCCGTTGGCTTCTGAGGCCATCGCTTCGCGGATTTTGTGAGCCATCACGAACGCGGTCTTGTACTGGCAATCCAGGTCGCGGCTCAGTTGAAGCGCGGCATGGCCCTTTGCGCCGTTGACGAAGATCGCGATGGCCAAGAGGTAGTCGCGGATCGGCAGCTTGCGGCTGGCGAAGATCGTGCCCGACGTGACGCTGAATTGGTGATTGCAGCCCTTGCACTTGAACAGCTTGCGGGTCGCGTAGGTATAGGTAGCGACGCAGCCGCAGCGGGGGCAAACCGGCTCGCCCTCAGTCGAGGCCCAACGGATCAGCTTGAAGGTCTGATAGGCTTCCTCGTCCGACAAACGGGCGACTTTCGCTAAACTTAGCGACCTCGCCTTTGCCGTGAGAAGGAAGTGTTGCGACATGAGACCAACGGTTTCCGTTGACCTCAGTGATAAGCGTTGAAAGTAATGGCGTCAACGAAAATCGATGATCTTGACGAAATTCGTTTCGGTCATCATATTGCGTGAATGACCCCGGAACAGTGTCGAGCCGCGCGAGCATGGCTAAATTGGCCTCAAGACGCGCTTGCAAAAAGCGCGAACGTGGGCGTTTCGACGGTGCGGGACTTTGAGGCAGGCAGACGGGAGCCGACTCGAAATAATCTAGCGGCAATGAAAGCTGCACTGGAAACTGGTGGTATCGCATTCGTTGACGACGATAAGCAGCTAGGGATTGTCGCGCCGCGCTAGCTGTGATTCTATGCGGCACATAGGAACACGCGACCAAGGCTTGGACCTCTTGGCCGCGTGGGTAGTCTGGAAGTCGTCCGTACTCCGGTGGAAGGGAGCAGGACGGTCGGCCCTTATGGAAGGGGCCAATCGGTGGAGGTAGCGGGACTTGCACCCGCCGGGGACGTGGCTGGACAACCTTGCCCCTGCACTGTGCACCCCCAAACTCATTGAAAGAGCGCCCTCTCAGGCGCTCTTTTGATTCATAGCAACGCCTTCTCCATCTCGCTCGCGTGGAATTTGCCGTCGTCGCCAAGAACGACGCGCTTGCTGCGTTTGATGTTCTCAAGTGTGGCGTGAGTCGCACGGCCGCCGCCGCCTGCTTCACCGAAATAACCAACCGCTTGAGCGGCCTCCCGGAGTTCTTCCTTCGTGAGCGGGCCGTTTTGAGCAAGCTTGCTCACAAAAAAATCGGCTAGCGGCGGGAGTGCAACAGGGACCGGGATCTTGACCTCGGTCTGGGCCGGGCCGCCTTTATCCCGAGTGTCGAGCATATTGTGGGAGGCCATCGCCTCCTCCAAGTCGAGCATGCGCTTGTAGCTATCGATAGCGCTTTTAAACCCCTCCATTATCTGCCGATGCTCAGCAGCGGCCTTCTCCTGCGCTTTCACGAATTCGGCCTGTTGGCGCTGGGATGTATCTTCAAGCGATCTAATCCGCGCCCGGATGTCGGTGCGGATATCGCGAAAATCGAGAGGCTTTCTAACTGTGACTGTCATGGCGAGAGTGTACATATCTGAGTGGGTCCATACGTGCAAGCCCATTGGGGGCAAGTGGGGTGGTTTGTTCACGAAAATTTCCTGACTGGCCTCAAGGCTACTGAGGCCAGTCATTGGTCAGTTAGTCTGACCCATTTGGTGAGTTTGCTACCTAATGCCGGAATTGCTCGAAGTCTCGATGATCGCGTCCGTCGCGGGCGAAATCAAAGGCGGCGCGCTGACGGCACAGCGGCCGTTCCGCAGCCCGCATCATTCCGCCAGCATGGCCGCGCTCACCGGCGGCGGCATGCGGGCAAAGCCCGGCGAGATCTCGCTCGCGCATCAGGGCGTGCTATTCCTCGACGAGCTCCCGGAGTTCGATCCGCGCGTGCTGGATTCGCTGCGCCAGCCGCTCGAGAACGGCGAGGTCGCGGTGTCGCGCGCCAATCATCGCGTGACCTATCCGGCGCGCTTCATGCTGGTCGCGGCGATGAATCCCTGCCGCTGCGGCAATGCGTTCGAGCCCGGCTATGCCTGCAAGCGCGGCCGCATTGATCGCTGCACCGGCGACTATCAGGCGCGCATCTCCGGTCCGCTGATGGACCGCATCGATCTGCGCATCGAGGTTCCCGCGGTGACCGCAGCCGATCTGATCCTGCCGCCGCCGGCGGAAGGCTCTGCCGAAGTCGCGGCACGGGTGGCGGCGGCGCGCGATATCCAGCTTGCGCGTTACGCCGGTGCGGGCATGCCGCATGTCCGCACCAATGCCGAGGCGCCCGCATCGGTGCTGGAAGAGATCGCCAAGCCGGACGCGCAGGGCCAAAAACTGCTGCGCGATGCCGCCGAGACGATGCGGCTGTCGGCGCGCGGCTATCACCGCGTGCTGCGGGTGGCGCGCACGCTGGCCGACCTTGATAGCGCCGACAAGATCGGCCGGCTGCATCTCGCCGAAGCGCTGTCCTACCGCGCACTCGCGGAGGATGTGCGCCAGATGGCATGATCATTCCGCGCATCAACCCGGCGGTAACGAGTTTCCTTTACGCTCTGCAAACCATAAGGCCCAAAGAGTTCCCGTGCGAGTTTCACACAGGGCCTGGCGAGTAGCGTGTCATGTTGCGTTTCAAGATCCTGGCTTCGGCCGTTCCCCTGTTGGCCGCCGCGATATTCGCCCGCGCCGAGGTCGGATCGGTCTCGCATCCCTGCATCGCCGTTGGCGACATCTCGGTCGAGCTGACGTCCCTGTTCTGGACCGCCGGCGTCCATGTCGCCTTCACCGACGATCCGTCGCGGGCCACGGTGCGGGTCCGGATCACCGAAGATGCCAACGAAGCCGACTTCACGGTCGTGGATGACGGTCTCGGCTCCGAGACGGACTCCTGCGAGGCCCATCCGGCGAACCGCCTGATTACGATCGCGGCGCAACCCGTCGATGGCGGTCCGGTGATCTATCTTTCCAACGACGGTCCGGCCGATTACCGCATCTATGTGCGCTCGAAGACCTTTTCGCAGCGCGAGGCCGCAGCCCTGATCGTCGGTGCCCATGGCGGCCAACGCCCGCTCCCGCTCCAGGCCGCCTCGCTTTAAGGCGTTAACACCTCGCTAACCCCGTTTGGAGGCCGCCCCAAAGCCTCAAGCTGTTCGCAAGGTCGGCAAGACATCGTCGCACCCGGCGGTGGCGGGATTTCGGACAAGAGTCGGGGTCGGTGACGATGGATCGGACGTTCCGGATCAAGGTGCGCATGCGCCGCTTCAGGCGACAGCATCCGCGCATCGCCTTCGCCATCCGCTCCTTCATGATCTTCTCGGCGACCTTTGGCGGCGCCTATGGTTTCGTCTCCGGCAGTCGCTCCGAGAACTCCGGCTACGACCCCAACACCTTCGCGATCGGCGCCAGCTTCCTGTTCGCGCTCGCCTGCCTTGGCCTCGCCACGCTCAGCATGCGGCTGCGCTTCGTCAACAAGCGGATGCGCGCGCTCGCCGCGCACAACGAGGCGCTGATCGACCGCAATTGGGAGCTGAAGGAAGCGGAAGAACGCGCCCGCAGCCTCTTTGAACAACAGGGCGATCTCATCGTGCTGCGTGACCATCAGGGCCGCATCACCTTTGCCAATGACGCCTATTGCGCGCTTGCCGGACAGGAACGTGGCGCGCTGGTCGGCACGCGCTTTGACTTCGACGTGCTGGAGCAGGGCGACAGCGCCCGCGAGAGCAACGGCACACGCATTCACGACCAGAGGATCACCACACCACTCGGCGCGCGCTGGATCGCCTGGCGCGAGGGCTATGTCCGCCTTGACGCCGGCCAGGCGGCCGAGTTGCAGAGCGTCGGGCGCGACGTCACCGACCGCACCGAGACCGAACGTGCGCTGTCCGACGCACGCGACCAGGCCGACGCCGCCAACCGCGCCAAATCGCGTTTCCTCGCGATGGCCTCGCACGAGATCCGCACGCCGCTGAACGGCATCATCGGCATGGGCGGGCTCCTGCTCGACACCACGCTGACGCCGGAGCAGACGACCTACGCCCGCGCAGTGAAAACCTCCGGCGAGGCGCTGATGGCGCTGATCGAGGAGCTGCTCGACTATTCCAAGATCGAGGCCGGCAAGCTCGATCTCGAGCAACGCCCCTTCGCGCTCTCGACCCTGATCGAGGAGATCACCGAGCTGTTGGCGCCGCGCGCGCAGGCCAAGCAGCTGGAAATTGCCGCCTATGTCGACGAGCGCCTGCCGCTCGAAGTCGTCGGCGATGCCGCGAGGCTGCGCCAGGTGCTGCTCAACCTCGCAAGCAACGCGATAAAATTCACCGCGAGCGGCGGCGTCGCGCTGATCGTCGAGCCCGGCATCTGGCCGAACGAAATCAGCTTTCTGGTCCGCGACACCGGCATCGGCATCGCAGCCGACGCGCAGCAGCGCATCTTCCGTGAATTCGAGCAGGCCGACGAGCGCGTCGCACGCACCTATGGCGGCACCGGGCTTGGGCTTGCCATCAGCGAGCGCATCGTCAAGCGCATGGGCGGCCGCATCACGCTCACGAGTGAGCCGGGCAAGGGCTCGACCTTCGAGGTCGCAGTGCCGCTCGCGCCATCGCAAACAGGCAGAGGTCAGACGGCGTTCCCGAGCCCTGACCTCTCGGGCAAGTCGATCCTGCTGATCGCCGAGGGCATCGAGGCCTCGCTGATCGCGCGGCGCCTGGAGCGCTGGGGCGGCCAGACCTGCCTGGTGACCGATGTTGCCGTGGCAGAGGCGCTGCTGCCGGAACGCTCATGGCACGCGGTCTTGGTCGATCGCTCGATCGGTCCTGCCATTACCGACCGGCTGGGCGAAGCGGCTCGCGCGCATGCGCTGCAACGGCTGGTGCTGCTGACGTCGAGCTCGCGCCATGACAAGCTCTCAGCGGCCTTCACCGGCTTCCTGATCAAGCCGCTGCGCGCGGCCTCGCTCGCCGCGCGCCTGGCGCTGACACCAGAGGTCGCCTCGCCCGAGCTCGCGCCGGAGCCGCCGGCCGAATCCACGCGCGCAGCGCCAGCAAAAGGGCTCTCGATCCTTGTCGCTGAAGACAACGAGATCAACGCGCTGTTGATGCGCTCGCTGCTGACAAAGCTCGGCCACCGCGTCGTCATCGCCGTCCATGGCGAGGCCGCGCTGGAATCGTGGCTTGCCGCTTCATCGGCCGGCACGCCCTATGATCTCGTGCTGATGGACATCCAGATGCCGCAGCTCGACGGCATCGAAGCGACAAAACGCATCCGCGCCCACGAGGCCGCCATCGGCGGCCACCACACGCCAATCCTCGCGCTCACCGCCAATACGCTGGTGGAGGATCGCTACGCCTGCTTCGAAGCCGGCATGAACGGGTTCTTGATCAAGCCGCTCGATCGCGACAAGCTGGAAGAGGCACTTGCCGGGCTGGCGGCGTCACGGCATCCGGCCGTCTGATCCAGCATTTCACGGGAACCTGATCTCGACCGGCAATCTGCAATTGAAATCGACTGCACGGCGCGCCACCATCCTCTGGGGCATTTGCATAGAGGATTTTGCGCATGCGTTTGCTTTTCCGCCTCGCAATCATTGTCCTTCTCGCTGGCCTCTCCCGGGCCGCCGCGGCCGATACGCCGGAACTCATCTCGTCGCTCAAGCAGGGCGGCTACGTGCTGGTCTTTCGGCACACCGCCACCGATGACAGCCAAAAGGATGTCTACCCTTTCAGGTTCGACGACATGAGCGCGCAGCGTCAGCTGAGTGAAAAGGGCAGGGACATCGCCCGCCAGATCGGGGCGGCGCTCAAGGAGCTCGCGATCCCGATCGGCGATGTCTACACCAGCCGGCTGAACCGCGCGATCGAGGCCGGCAAGCTGATGTCCGGCCGCGAGGTCAAGCCGGTCGATGCGTTGACGGACAGCAGCAATGCCAGCGCATCGGGAATGGCAAACCCGGCGGGTGCGAATGCAAAGGCTGGACAGGCCGTGCGTCAGTTCGTCGATGCATCTCCGCAGGCAGGCACCAACACGTTTCTGGTCACCCACAAGACGAACATCGCCGATGCCTTTGGCAAGGACGCCGGCGACGTGCAGGAAGGCGAGGCTTTCGTTTACCGGGCCAACAACCCCGGGCCCGCCATCTTTGCTGGGCGCATCAAGCCTGCGGATTGGATCGCCAAGGCCAGCAAGTAAACGACCCATGCGTCCGGCCGGAATGTGCCGTCCGGCGGCTTTGCCGGCTACGCGGCGTGAGCGAGAAAACGCGGCGCAGAGAGCCTATCCGGCGACCCCATGGTGCCCTTGAATACGGTGTCTGCCTGGGCTGCGCGCTTGCAATGCGGGCACACGAAAAGATGCGCGATGATCGGGGTGGGCTCGTCCGCCAGCAGTTCCGATCGGTACCATTTCATCTCGATATGGCAGTCCGGGCATGTGGGCGCTTCGAGTTGTTCCGCAGCGCTTCTGAGACGATCAACCATGGAGTCCCTCGCGTTTTCGAAGCCATAATCGAATACCCCTTGTCGGTCTGCAACAAAAGACACTCAGCCCGAAATTTTGCGAAGCCCACGTGCCGGCGCGTCTACAGCCGCCTGAGCGCCACGCTCTCCACCACGTGGTCGGGGCCCTTTTTCAAGATCAGCGTCGCGCGGGGGCGGGTCGGCAGGATGTTGTCCTCGAGATTGGCGAGGTTGGTGCGTTCCCAGATCGCGATTGCGGTCGCGGTGGCCTCCTCGTCCGACAACAGCGCGTAGCGGTTGAAGTAGGACTTTGGGTTGGTGAACGCGGTGTCGCGCAGTGCCAGGAAGCGCTTGATGTACCACCGCCGCAGCGCCGCTTCGTCGGCATCGATATAGACCGAGAAGTCGAAGAAGTCGGAGACCACGGGCACCGCCTTGCCGTCGCGCGGCAGCTTGCCGGTCTGCAGCACGTTGACGCCCTCGACGATCAGGATGTCGGGCTGGTCGATCTCGGCCCACTGGTTCGGCACGATGTCATAGGTCAAATGCGAATAGACCGGCGCGCGCACGTGGCGGCGTCCGGCCTTGATGTCGGACAGGAAACTCAGCAGCAGCGGCAGATCGTAGCTCTCGGGAAAGCCCTTCTTCTGCATGATGCCCTGCCGATCGAGCACCGCGTTGGGATAGAGAAATCCGTCGGTGGTGATCAGTTCGACCTTCGGGCGCGGCGACCAGCGTGCCAAGAGCGCCTGGAGCACGCGGGCCGTGGTGGACTTTCCGACCGCGACGGAGCCGGCGACGCCGATTATGTAGGGCATCTTGCGGTCGCGGATATTGAGGAACTGGCGCTCCGCGTAGTACAGGCGCTGCATCGCATCGACATAGATCGACAGCAGGCGCGACAGCGGCAAATAGATGTCCTCGACCTCCTGCAAGTCGAGGCGGTCGTGCAGCGAACGCAGCCGGTCGAACTCACCCGGCTCCAGCGTCATCGGCGTATCGTCGCGGAGTCGCGCCCAGTCCTCGCGCGTATAGACGCGGTAGGGATTATATTGCTGCTCGGGTGCGCGGATATCCATGACGCGACTTCTCCACCTCGGCTAGTTGCCGCTTTTGCGCGACGCCTTCTCTTCCAACCCTGACATGTTCGTCCGCTTGTCCAGCGCGGCCTCGACCTCTTCCAGCTTTACGCCGCGGGCCTTGAGCAGCACAAGGAAATGATAGAGCAGATCGGCGCCCTCGGCGATCAGATGCGCGCGATCGTTTTCGACTGCTGCGATGACGGTTTCGACTGCTTCCTCACCGAACTTCTTGGCGCAATGCTCGGCGCCCTTGTCCAGGAGCTTGCGGGTATAGGAGCCTTCGCCCCCGGCCGCGGCGCGGGCATCGATGGTCTCGGCCAGATCGTGGATCGTGAAACGCGACATCGGACTACCCGGAAACACACTTGGCAATAAACTTGGCCACGGAGGCCATTCCCCGTACGGCCTGTGTAGCATTTTTATGAGCAGGAGTCGTCAGGCATCCAGGCGCATGGGCAAGCCCCGCCGGGACATGTGCTCCTTGGCCTCGCGGATGGTGAATTCCCCGAAATGGAAGATCGAGGCGGCCAGCACGGCGGTGGCATGCCCGTCGCGAATGCCGTCAACGAGATGATCGAGATTGCCGACGCCGCCCGAGGCGATCACGGGAACAGGAACGCTGTCGGCAATCGCCCGGGTCAGCGGGATGTCAAAGCCCTGCCTTGTCCCGTCGCGATCCATCGAGGTGAGCAGGATTTCGCCGGCACCGAGCGAGACGACCTCTTGGGCGTATTCGATGGCGTCGATGCCGGTGGAGTTTCGACCGCCATGGGTAAAAATCTCCCAGCGCTCGCCGCCGCCCGCGCGCTTGACCCGCTTGGCGTCGATCGCGACCACCACGCACTGCTCGCCGAATTTCTCGGCCGCTTCCTTGACGAACTCGCGCCGCGACACCGCGGCGCTGTTGATCGAGACCTTGTCGGCGCCGGCGCGCAGCAGCGTCTTGATGTCGTTGACCTCACGCACGCCGCCGCCGACTGTCACCGGCATGAAGCAGGCCTCCGCCGTGCGCCGAACCACGTCCAGCATGATGCCGCGATTCTCATGGGTCGCGGTGATGTCGAGGAATGTCAACTCGTCGGCGCCGGCCGCGTCATAGGCGATCGCGGCCTCGACGGGATCACCGGCATCCCTGAGATCGACGAAGTTGACGCCCTTGACGACGCGGCCGTCCTTGACGTCGAGGCAGGGGATCACGCGCACCTTGAACATGTGACGTCTCCTAGGCGGCGCGCGCGTTGCGGATCAAAGTCAGGGCTTCGGCGGGATCGAGCCGGCCGTCATAGAGCGCACGGCCGGCGATCGCGCCGGCGAGCTTTTTGGCGCGCGGCGTCAACATCGCCTTGACGTCCTCGATCGAGGCGAGGCCGCCGGACGCGATCACCGGAATGGAGATGGCGTCGGCCAGCGCGATGGTCGCATCCAGGTTCAGGCCCTTGAGCAGGCCGTCGCGCGCGATGTCGGTGAAGATGATGGCGGCAACGCCGGCATCCTCGAAACGTTGCGCGATCTCCAGCACCGTCACCTGTGAGGTCTCGGCCCAGCCTTCGACCGCGACCTTGCCGTCGCGTGCGTCCAGCCCGACCGCGACGCGGCCGGGGAATTTTTTCGCAGCCGCCTTCACCAGCTCCGGATCGCGCACCGCGGCGGTGCCGATGATGACGCGGGTGATGCCCTTCTCGAGCCAGGCTTCGACGGTCGCGAGATCGCGAATGCCGCCGCCGAGCTGCACCGGGATCCTGATCGTCTTCAGCATCGCCTCGACGGCCTGCGCATTCACCGGCTTGCCGGCAAAGGCACCGTCGAGATCGACGACATGGAGATACTCAAAGCCCTGCTCGACAAAGCTCTGCGCTTGGGCAGCTGGATTGAGGTTGAACACGGTCGCGCGCGCCATGTCGCCTTGCTCGAGGCGCACGCACTGGCCGTTCTTGAGGTCGATCGCGGGAAAGAGAATCACGGTTTCCATCGCAAAAAGTTCGAGATCAGGGCCAGGCCAAAGCGCTGGCTCTTCTCGGGGTGAAACTGCGTGCCAATGGCGGTGTCCCTGGCGACAATCGCCGTGACAGGTCCGCCGTAATCGGCGCGCGCGAGCACGTCCGCCTCGTTGGCGGCGTTGAGGTGATAGGAGTGCACGAAATAGGCGTGCTGGCCCTTGGGGCCGAGCGGCAGCCGTTCCAGCACCGGATGCTCACGCAGCACCTCGAGCGTGTTCCAGCCCATGTGCGGGATCTTCAGGCTCTCGTCTCGCGGCGTGATCTTCTCGACGTCGCCGCCGATCCAGTTCAGGCCTTCGGTGATGACGTGCTCCTTGCCGCGGCTCGCCATCAGCTGCATGCCGACGCAGATGCCGAAGAAGGGCCGCGCCTTGACGCGCACCGCTTCGGTGATCGCCTCGACCATGCCGTTGACCGCATCGAGCCCGCGCCGGCAATCGGCGAACGCGCCGACGCCCGGCAGCACCAGACGGTCGGCTTCATACGCCCGGTCCGGATCGCTGGTGACGAAGACCTTTTGCGGATTCTCAAGGCTGCGCGCCGCGCGCTCGAAGGCTTTTGCGGCGGAATGCAGATTCCCGGAACCGTAATCGATGATGGCGACGCTCATCTTGACCCTCCCGGTTCTGGAAATAATCCAATGATGCCGCCGGCCGGAATTGGCGGCGGGTTCGAGAATTGCTGACCCGGCACACCGCGGGTCGGCGGCGGGCCGCCGCGATCGACGGCCCATTGATCGTTGACGATGCCGCGCTGTTTCTGGCTCCAGCGCTCGAAGAAACGGCGCTCGGCGGTGTCCTCGTCGTCGGCAATCACGACGTCGAGCTGGCGCCATTTGCCGCGCGACAGGGTCCAGCGGCGCAGGCTCGATGCTTCGAAGCCCATCAGCAGCGCGACGATGGTGTTGGCAAAGAAGATCGCGCTGCGGCCGACGCCGAGACTGGACAGCCCGGCGTCGAACGCAGCCAGGACAACCACCCAGCCGATCAGCGCCAGCCAAAGCCTGTTCCAGAGCAGCCAGAACGGCCCGAACACCATCGCCCAGAAATGGAAGCCGTCGCGCACGAACACGAACTTGTCGGTCGCGCGCAGATCGGCTCCGGCAGGAGAGGGAGCATGGACTGTGTAGACAGGCATGGTGATGCCCCGTTCTCTGAATTCAGTGATAGACGGCGCGTGCCGTCGGCCGAGAGGTCAGCCGCCGAGCGAGCCCTTGGTGGACGGGATTTCGCCCACAGCCTTCGGATCGATCGCGACGGCCGTGCGCAGCGCCCGTGCCAGACCCTTGAAGCAGGACTCGGCGATATGGTGGCTGTTATCGCCATATAGGGTCTCGACGTGGAGAGTCACGCCGGCATTCATGGCAAAGGCCTGGAACCACTCGCGGACCAGCTCGGTATCGAACTCACCGATCTTGTCGCGGGGGAAGTCGGCCTTGAACACCAGGAACGGGCGGCCCGAGATGTCGATGACCACGCGCGACAGCGTCTCGTCCATGGGCATGTGCACGCCGGCATAGCGGGTGATGCCCGCCATGTTGCCGAGCGCCTGCTTGACCGCCTGGCCGAGCGCGATGCCGGTGTCTTCGGTGGTATGGTGATGATCAATGTGCAGGTCGCCAACCGCCTTGACCGAGAGGTCGATGCGGGAATGGCGGGCGAGGAGATCGAGCATATGGTCGAAAAAGCCGATGCCGGTCGCAATATTGGCCACGCCGGTGCCGTCGAGGTTCACGGTGACCTCGATGTCGGTTTCCTTGGTCTTGCGCTTGATCGTCGCGGTGCGCATTGAAGGCTTTCGCTATGGTTTGGGCCGAAAACGCCGGTCTTTTAACAGCCAAATGACGCCTTCGCTACTGCGGGAACGGCCGGCCGGGCCTCTACTTCTGCCTATGGTGAGCGAAATTGGGCCCGGAGCGGCCCGTTGTGCCCCAGCCTCTGACCGCCTAAATCTGGCCGGACAACGAGGTATTTCATGCAGGACTCCCAAAACAGCTCGCCGGGCTGGCACGGCACCACGATCTTGACGGTCCGCAAGGACGGCAAGGTGGTGGTCGGCGGCGACGGCCAGGTCTCGATCGGCCAGACCGTGATCAAGTCCAACGCCAAAAAGGTCCGGAAACTCGGCAAGGGCGACGTCATCGGCGGCTTTGCCGGCGCCACCGCCGACGCCTTCACCCTGTTTGAGCGGCTGGAAGCCAAGCTCGAGCAGTATCCGGGACAGCTGACCCGGGCAGCCGTCGAGCTGGCTAAGGACTGGCGCACCGACCGCTATCTGCGGCGGTTGGAGGCCATGATGATCGTGGCCGACAAGGACGTCTCCCTGGTCCTGACAGGCACCGGCGACGTGCTGGAGCCCGAGTCGGGCGTGATGGCGATCGGCTCCGGCGGCAACTACGCGCTGGCCGCGGCCCGTGCGCTGCTCGACACCGACAAGGACGCCGAGACCATCGTCCGCCGCTCCCTCGACATCGCCGCGGATATTTGCGTCTACACCAACCGGAATTTGACGATTGAGACGCTGACGGCTGGGTAGGCGATGGCGCCAGCCTACACCTTCCGTCCAATGACTACGGCCGACCTGCCGCTGATCCGGCGATGGCTGGGCGAAGCGCATGTGCGGGAATGGTGGGGCGATCCGGACGACCAGTTTTCGCTCGTCAGCGGCGATCTCGATGAACCGGCGATGGACCAGTTCATCGTGTTGGCCGGCAACCGGCCGTTCGGCTATCTTCAATGCTACAAGCTTACCGCCTGGAACACGGGCCTTGGGCCGCAACCGGAGGGCACGCGTGGGATCGACCAGTTCATCGGCGAAGGCGACATGATCGGGCGCCGCCACGGTTCGACGTTCATCCGCGCGTTTGTCGATGAGCAGTTTCGCAGCGGCCTGCCGCGCATGGTCACCGATCCCGATCCGCGGAATGCACGCGCCCTGCGCGCCTATGAGAAGGCCGGCTTCGTCCGCGACCGCGTGGTCGAGACGCCCGACGGGCCGGCACTCTTGATGGTGCGCGAGCCATGACGCTGACGACCACGCATGAAAGCAGGGCCGCGTTCCCGCCCCTCGCCTGGGCCGGCATCGCATTGTTGCTGCTGGCGCTACAGGCCGCGATCCTGTTCGCGATGGGGCGCGTGCCGATCTGCACCTGCGGCTATGTCAAGCTCTGGCATGGCGTGGTGAACAGCTCGGAGAATTCGCAGCACGTCGCCGACTGGTACACCTTCTCGCATATCCTGCACGGCTTCCTGTTCTATGGCTTGACCTGGCTGCTGTTCGCGCGCCTGCCCTTCCTGCAACTGTCCTGGCCTGCCCGCCTGATCATCGCGATGCTGATCGAGGGCGCCTGGGAGATCGTCGAGAATTCGCCGTTCATCATCGAGCGCTACCGTGCCGGCACGATCTCGCTGGATTACTTCGGCGACAGCATCGTCAACTCGGTCTCTGACAATCTGTTCATGATGCTGGGTTTCCTCGCCGCACGCATGCTGCCAGTCCCGGTGACAGTCTTGCTCGGGCTCGCCTTCGAAATCATGCTCGCGCTCCATATTCGCGACAATCTGACGCTCAATATTTTGATGCTGATCCATCCGATCGAGGCCGTGAAACAATGGCAATCGGGTCCGCCCATCATCTGACAGCCAAAAAAGCAGCTTGTCGCCGCCCGCATCTGACCCTAGCTAAGGCCCTATGACAGACTTCTCGCCCCGCGAAATCGTTTCCGAACTCGACCGTTTCATCGTCGGCCAGGCCGACGCCAAGCGCGCCGTCTCGATCGCGCTGCGCAACCGCTGGCGGCGACAGCAGCTCGAAGGCTCCTTGCGTGAGGAGGTGCTGCCGAAGAACATCCTGATGATCGGCCCCACCGGCGTCGGCAAAACGGAAATCGCGCGGCGATTGGCAAAACTCGCGAACGCACCGTTCCTGAAGGTGGAAGCGACGAAATTCACCGAGGTCGGCTATGTCGGCCGCGACGTCGAGCAGATCGTGCGTGATCTCGTCGAGGTCGCGATCGCCCAGGTGCGCGAGAAGAAGCGCAAGGACGTGCAGGCGCGCGCGCAGCTCGCCGCCGAGGAGCGCGTGCTCGACGCTCTCGTCGGCGCCAATGCCAGCGCGGCGACGCGGGAGTCGTTCCGCAAGAAGCTGCGCGCCGGCGAGCTTAACGACAAGGAAATCGAAATCGAGACGCAGGGCTCTAGCGGCGGCATGCCGATGTTCGAGATCCCGGGCATGCCGGGCGCGCAGATGGGCGCGATCTCGATCGGTGACATTTTTGGCAAGCTCGGCGGCCGCAGCAAGACGCGGCGGCTGACGGTGGAGAGCTCGCACGAGATCCTCGTCAACGAAGAGTCCGACAAGCTGCTGGACAGCGAGCAGCTGACGCTGGAAGCGATCAGCGCGGTCGAGAACAACGGCATCGTGTTCCTCGACGAGATCGACAAGATCTGCGCCCGCGACGGCCGCGTCGGCGGAGATGTTTCGCGCGAGGGCGTGCAGCGCGATCTGCTGCCGCTGATCGAGGGCACCACGGTCTCGACCAAGCATGGCGCGGTGAAGACCGACCACATCCTGTTCATTGCCTCCGGCGCTTTCCACGTCGCCAAGCCGTCTGATTTGCTGCCGGAATTGCAGGGTCGTCTGCCGATCCGTGTCGAATTGCAGGCCCTGACCCGCGACGACATGCGTCGCATCCTGACCGAGCCCGAGGCCTCGCTGATCAAGCAATATGTCGCGCTGATGCAGACCGAGGGCGTCACGCTCGACATCACGCCTGATGCGATCGACGCGCTGGCCGACGTCGCGGTGGCCGTCAACTCCACCGTCGAGAACATCGGCGCGCGGCGGCTCCAGACCGTGATGGAGCGGGTGCTGGACGAGATCTCCTTCACCGCCCCCGACCGCAGCGGCGAGACCGTCAGGGTCGATGCCGATTTCGTGCAGAAGCACGTCGGCGACCTCGCCAAGAACGCGGATCTGAGCCGGTTTATTTTGTAATTTGTGGCGGTCGCGCTATGGATGCCGCGTGACCGCACCCATCCTGCAAAACCCCTGGCGCCTCCTGCTCGCGATCAACGCAGCGGTCATCGTCGGCGTGTTCGTCCACAAGATCCAGCTGCCGCCTTACGTCCCCTACATCCACCTCCTGGTCGACTACCATTTCGGCTTCATCAAGCGCGCGCTGATCGGGGCGATCGTCGCGCTATTCACGGACAAGGTGCCGGTCTCGCTGGTGTTCACACTCGGCGGAGCGACCTGGCTGGTGACGCTGGGGCTCTACGCAAGACTGTTTCAGAAGACGTTCAGCTTCACCGCGAAAACGCTGCCGCTGTTCGTCTTCATCGCGGGCTCGCCGTTCTTCCTGAAGAATTTCATGCACACGCTCGGCCATTTCGACATCTATGGCTGCGTGCTGGCGATCATCCTGCTGCTGATGCCGGCGGGCTCGCTGCTGTTTGTTGCGACGGCCGCGCTGTTCGCGATCATCCTTGTGCTGATCCACCACATCCATCTGCTGATGTATGTGCCGACGATCATCGCCATCGTCGTGATCAGGCATTATCTCGCCTATGGCTACAATCGCAGCAATGTCGCGTTCGGTGTCCTCGCCTTCGCCCTCGTCTCTGCACTGTTCTTCGCCGCGCAATTCCTGGGAACGATGCCGATCCCCGAAGCGGATTTCGTGGCGTATCTGAAGACCCGGATGGCCGATCCGTCCCGCACCGATCTGCTGCAGTTCGCCTACATCTGGTACCAGCCGCTGGCGAAGGAGATTTCGGACACCTGGGGCCGCCTGCCGCACAACATCCTGGGCGTGCCTGTCTTCGCGCTGCTGATCTGGCTGCACACGCCGCTGTGGCGTTTCTTCGCGAACCTGATCCGCGCGCTTGCAAGCGAGATGCACCGCCGCCTCGTCGTCGCGGCACTGATCGGTATCAGCCTCGCCTATCTCGTGATGTTCGCGATGGTGTTCGACTATTCGCGCTGGATCTCGAACTGGGCGGTCTGCATGTTCCTGATCCTGCATGCGGTCAAGATGCTGCCGGCGAAGCAGGAAGCGCCGCTGATTCCGGCGGAAGATCAGAAGACAAACATCTTCGGCCTGATCGTCACTTTGATCCCGCGCGTCGGGATCGTGCGGCCGTTCTAGAATCTCGCCCGGCGAATTCGCACATAAAGCGCGCCCTCGCCGCCATGGCCGATGCCGGCCTCCTCGAACCCGACCACGAAGGCGCGGAATTCCGGCAAGCTCAGCCATTCCGGCACCTGGCGGCGCAGCACGCCGCTTTCGCCGCCGCTGCGGCCCTTGCCGGTGATGACGAGCACGAAGGTCAGGCCGTCATGATGGGCGCGGTGCAGGAAACCGGTCAGCGCGCGATGGGCGCGCATCTGGGTCATGCCGTGCAGGTCGAGCCGTGCCTCGATCTCGCTGCGGCCGCGCGACAGTTTTGTGCGCTCGCGCTTGCCGAGCGGCGCCAGTGGCGGCATCGCCGGTTTTGGCACGCGCGGCGCAGGCGCAGCGGCAGTCGGACGTGGCGATGGCGCAGGTCTCGCCACCGGTGCTGCGGGTGAAGGCTCAGTGCGTGGCGGGGCGTGCGTCTTTGCCACGCGATGCTTCCTCAGCGGCTTGACCTGCTTTGCGACAATGTCCCACAGCTCGCGCTCTTCCTCGCTCAGCGCACGACGGCGCGGCGAAGGACGAGGCTCCAGCACGGGCGGACGGGACGATCGCTTCATTGCTGCCGATGGGGACGATTCTTCGCGGGCCGGCGCGGCTCGGGAGTGGGCTCGATCACGGGGCGCGGCACCGGCAACGGGACTGGACCAGCGACAGCGACCGTCTCACTCTTGTCCGGCGCCACAGCCGCCGGCTTGGCCTGATCGGTCTGCGGAAACAGCTTTGCGATCTTCACCGAGGGCCGCGGGTCCGGAACCGGCAGCTTTGCGGCACGCGCGCTTGGATCGAGGCCCTTCGGCACCAACATGACAAAATGCATGGGATGGCGCAGCCGGCCGGAGACCCGGCCGGCATCCGCGCCGGCACCGAAATAGAGATCCGCGCGGGCAGGTCCAATGATGGCGGAACCAGTGTCCTGCGCGATCATCAGCCGATGGAACGGCGTCTTGGCGCGATCGGACTCGATCGGCAGTTCGCCCTCGATGAAGAACGGCGTGCCATAGACATGCAGCGATTTGTCGACCGCGATCGAGCGGCCGGCCGTCAGCGGGATACCTTGCGCACCCACCGCCTCGTCCTTGTCGGAGAGGTTGACCTCCCGGAAGAAGATATAGGCGCGGTTCTGGCGCCGCAGCTCCTTGGCGCCATCGGGGTTCTGCGTCATCCACTCCCTGATCTTCTGCATCGACATCTCTTCCCTCGGGATGATGCCGCGCTCGATCAGGATGCGCCCGACGGCCGTGTAGGGATAGCCGTTATAGGCGTCATAGTTGAGCCGGAGGGTTGTGTCGTCGTCGAACTTGATCCGGGCCGAGCCCTGGATCTGGGCGAACAGCAAATCGGTCGGGTCCTTCAACCAGGCGATCTCCAGCCCGCGGCCGGCGATCTTGCCGTCCTCGATCTCGCCGCGATCGTAATAGGGCACCAGCTTGCGGCGGCCGATCTTGCGGTAAACAGGTCCCTTGTTGGGCAGGCTGACCGAATCCTGCTTGTAGCCGCGCACGAACAGGTTCGATGGGCGGCGATAGACCGGAACGTTGTAGACGTCAGTCTGCGTCCGCGATCCCTCCAGCACCGGCTCGTAATAGCCGGTGACGAAACCGTCGGGCTCGCCGAGGCGTGAGATGCGTAGCGGCGCAAAATTCTCCTCGAAGAAGGTCCTGGCTTTGGCGTCGTCACTGAGCTCCAGCGATTTGGCGGCCCGGCATGGCTCGCTCAGCGAGCCGGCAAGTGCCTTTGGCTCGGCCGCGCCGGTCTGCGCATTGATCGTCCGGCAGCTCGCGCGAAAGGTCTTGTAGGCGGCGAGATGATCGTCGTCGCTCCAGCCCTTCACGTCGGCCCAGGCCAGCGGCAGATATTGCGCGCCGGGGATCTCGAAAGGCAGGGGAAGCTGCGGATAGGGCAACGCCCGCGGCGGAGCGGCAGGCAGTTCCGGGAGATGATGGTGATGGCTGCGATAGTGGCGCCGCGCCGCCTCGGCGCCGAGTGAAAACGACGACAGCACGACGGCACCCGCGCAAAGCGCCGTCGCGCTGTTCTTCAAAAAGACCTTAATTCGCGCTTCCGGTGCCAACCAGCTTCCAGTTCGGATCGCGAGAGGTGATGTCGCGGGCGAAAGTCCAGATGTCGGTGATGTCGGCGACCGTGTCGGCGCTGCCGTCAACGATGTTGCCGGCCTTGTCGCGGGTGGCCGAGATCATCTGCGAGACGAAGCGGATCGTGAGCTGGGCCGTGCGGTCGCGCAGCTCGGCGCCGACGAGCTCAGCCTTGTCGATCGAGACGAAGCGCGTCTCGGTCTTCTGCTCGTTCTTCTCGCGCTCCTTGATGGCGGCGTCGAAGCTCTCATAGACCTCCGACGACAAGAGATCACGCAGCGCGCGGCGATCGCCATTGGCAAAAGCCAGCACGATCATTTCATAAGCGCCGCGGGCGCCGGAGATGAAATGGCGGGGGTCGAAGGTGGAATCCTTGTCGACGATGGCGTCGAGACCCTGGGCGAGCGCGGTGCCCGGTTCAGTCAGGCCCTTCCAGCGGTCGGCGGGCGGGGTCGGCTCGGCCGTCGGCGCCAGCGGCGCCTGGTCAATCACCTTGCCCGGCATGGTCACGACGTTCTTGTCCTGGGCACCCCCCAGCGCGTTGCGGGCAGCAGTATGGTCGAACGGCGGCCGCTCGTTGCCCGTGCGCTGCCCCAGCACACTGCGCAGCCTCAGAAAGATGAAGACCGCCAGCGCCAGGAAGATGATGGTGTAGATGTCCACGTCGTATTCGCTTTCTGGTCTTCGCGAGAAGGGGCCGACTAGAAGGGTTCGTCGCCGGGAAAATCAATCCGGCCAGTAGACCGTTCCATACGGAAACGGCAAGTCTACATCACCATTTTAGGTCCGCGCGTCAGGTCCGTGGGATGTAGGCACGAAATCTCGCCCGGCCAATGGCGCCTTTTGGCACAGCGCCGAGTGTAGCGCGTTTTATGCTTAAGGGGAAACCCGATCCGGCCCGGAAATCGCGCATCTTCAAGCGTTTAAGGCGCAATTTCGTCGAAAGACCACCTCGAACGTCACAGTTGTGGGCCCGGTCTGGATCCCCCGTCCGGGACCGTTCGTCCTTGTGGAACGAGGCGGCCCTATGTTAGCCAACCGCCGCGAAATTCAGCCCCAATCGGGTAAGGAGACACTTTGATGACCAACGGTAACGGCACCCCTCCCGAGGCGGCCCAGGCTCCCCAGCTCAACGTGCTGGCGCAGTACACCAAGGACCTCTCGTTCGAAAATCCGAACGCGCCGACGTCGCTCCAGCAGCAGGGCCAGCCGCCCCAGATCAATATCCAGATCAATGTCGGCGCCAACAATCTCAGCGACACCGAGTTCGAGGTCACGCTGTCGGTCGAGGGCAAGGCCGAGACCGCGGGCAAGATCATGTTCTCGTTCGAGCTCGCCTATGCCGGCGTGTTCCGGATCACCAACGTGCCGAAGGAAAACCTGCATCCGCTGGTCATGATCGAATGCCCGCGCCTGCTGTTCCCGTTCGCCCGTGAGATCATCGCCACCGCGGTGCGCGACGGCGGGTTCCCGCCGCTGATGCTGGATCCGGTCGACTTCGTTGGCCTCTATCGTCAGAACATGGAGCGGCAAATGGCCGCTCAGCCGACCAGCGGGCAGGCCTAACCGGCCGGAGGCGTGGCTGGAGCGGGCAAAAACTCGTTCCAGATCGCCTTGTCGCCGAGCGTCGCGATGAAGGCCCGGTGGGCCTCGCGCTCGGCATCGGAAACCCGCGGCGCGAGCGGCACCAATCGCTGCCGCCGCGGCGTATCGCCAGCGGCATTAACGCGAATATCCTCGCCTTCCGACGCCAGCAGCAGCTGCGACTGCCGCGCCCCGACCAGATCGACATAGACTTCGGCGAGCAGTTCGGCGTCGAGCAGCGCGCCGTGCTTGGTGCGGTGTGAATTGTTGATCGAATAGCGCGAGCAGAGATCGTCGAGCCGGTTCGACACGCCGGGATGCTTGCGCCGCGCCAGCAGCAGCGTATCGACCAGCCGCTCACGCGGGACCGCGGGGCGCTTGATCTTGTCGAGCTCGGCATTGATGAAGCCGATGTCGAACGAGGCGTTGTGGATCACCAGCGGCGCATCGCCGATGAATTCCAGAAAGTCGTCGACGACCTCGTGGAACAGCGGCTTGGTCGAGAGAAACTCGGCCGACAGCCCGTGTACCGCGAACGCTTCCGCCGGCATGTCCCTCTCAGGGTTGATGTAGACGTGATACGTCTGTCCCGTCGGCATGCGGTTAAGTATTTCGACGCAGCCGATTTCGACCAGGCGATCACCGCGGAGCGGATCGAGGCCGGTGGTTTCGGTGTCGAGGACGATTTCGCGCATGATTTTGGGATGCCGTGCAAGAAGCCGTGTAAGAGCGGCGAATCAGGCTCGCCGCTGCGGCATCTTAACGACCTCGGCCAGGATGTGCGCGATTTGGGCGCGCACCGGTTCAAGTCCGTGTGACGTATCCACCACGAAATCGGCCCGCTTGCGCTTCTCGGCATCCGGCGTCTGCTTGGCGATGATGGCATCGAGCTTTGCCTCGTCCATCGTGCCGCGCGCCAGCACCCGCTCGCGTTGAATTTCTGGCGAGGTCGAGACCACGACGATGGCGTCGACCCGCTTCTCACCGCCGGTTTCGAACAGCAGCGGAATGTCGAGCACCACGACCGGTGCCTCGGCCGCTTCTGCGTCGGCAAAGAATTTTTGCCGGGAAGCGCCTAGCATCGGATGGACGATCTGCTCGAGTTGCTTGATCGCGGCGGGATCGTGCACCACGCGCGCCGACAATTTTGGCCGGTCGACCTTGCCGTTCACGGTGGTGCCGGGGAAGGCGGCCTCGATCGCAGGCGCGGCCTCGCCCTCGTAGAGCTGGTGGACGGCCGCATCGGCGTCGTAGACGGGCACGCCGGCCTCCGCGAACAATTTCGCGGTGGTGGATTTGCCCATCCCGATCGAGCCGGTTAGTCCCAGGATCCGCATCAGCGCCCAGCCATATTTATCGTCTACACCGCAATTAGCTGTTCGCTCCGCAGGAACGCAAGCAGCGGCAGCAGCGGCAGGCCGAGAATGGTGAAATGATCGCCCTCGATGCGCTCGAACAGGTGGATACCCAGACCTTCAAGCTGATAGGCGCCTACGCTTGTCGTGACCGCATCGCCGGCGGCGTCGAGATAGGCCGAGAGCTCGGCCTCGGTCAGCACTCGCATGGTCATGCGGGCCACCGAGACATCCTCGAAGACAATCTTGCCGTCATGCGCGACGGCCACCGCGGAATTCAGCTCATGGCTGTTCCCGGCGAGATCCCGCAGCTGTGCCAACGCCTGCGCGCGGCCGGCGGGCTTGTTGAAGAGACGTTCGCCGAGCGCCAGCGTCTGATCGGCGCCGATCACATAGCTTCCGGGACGATTGGCCGAGACCGCCTTGGCCTTCTCGCGCGCCAGCAGCAGGCCGATCTCGCGCGGATTGGAAAGTTTTGACGCAGCCTGGATGCCGCGCTCGTCGATGTCGGCGGTCACAGCCTCAAATTCGAACCCGGCATTGGCCAGCAGCATTTTTCGCGCGCTGCTTTGCGACGCCAGGATCAATGGAGATTTGCCGCGCCACAGACCCATCGTGAAAACTAGTCCCAAGACTATTAAGAGGGCCGGTTACGCTGGCGATCGCTGTAGAGTTTCATGATTGCCGCCGCGGTTTCCTCGATCGAGCGACGCGTGACGTCCAGCAGCGGCCAGTCATGCTTGGCGCTCAGCTTGCGCGCGAACGCGACCTCCTCGGCGACCAACTGTTTGTCGGTGTAGGAGTCGCTGCTGGAATCGGCACCCATCGAGAGCAGGCGGTTCTGACGCACCTGGATCAGGCGTTCCGGCGTCGCGTGCAGGCTCACGACCAGCGGTCGCGTCAACGTCTCCAATTGCGCCGGAACCGGAATGCCGGGAACCAGTGGCACGTTCGCGGTGCGGATGCCGCGATTGGCGAGATAGATCGATGTCGGCGTCTTCGAGGTGCGGGAGACACCGACAAGCACCACGTCGGCATCGTCGAGGCCTTCGACATGCTGACCATCGTCATGGATCATCGTGTAGTTCAGCGCGTCGATGCGTTTGAAATATTCCGCGTTGAGCACGTGCTGGGCGCCGACGCGGCCGGTGGTCGCTGCTCCAAGATAGGCTTCGAACAACTGCATCACCGGACCGATGATGGACAGGCTCGGAACGTTGATCCCTTTGCACTTGTCCTCGAGCCGGGAGACCAGATCTTTCTCCAGCAGCGTGAACAGCACGATCCCTGGTGCCTCCTCGATCTCGTCGAGCACACGGTCGAGCTGTTTCTGGCTCCGCACCAGCGGATAGACATGCTCGACCGGGGTGACATTGGCGTACTGCGCCGCGACGGCGCGTGCGACCGTGATCAGCGTCTCGCCGGTGGAGTCGGAGACCAGGTGCAGATGGAAATAATTGGTCGAGGTCGGCACAAAAACTCTTTGTATGAGGACGGTGTGGTTTGTGGATTTCTGTGGACCTTAACCCCTCGGAAAGGGATGTGCGACAGCAGGGGCGGGACAACTGCCAATTTTGTTCACACCACTGCCCATCGGAACAAGTCCGACACCCCGCCGAGAGGAAAACGGGATTGCGCGGACAACCCCCTTGATAAGCTGCCGACAGAAACCCGCAAGTCTTTGAAGCTGGATGGCTTATCGCGAGCCGCCGGAGCTATCCGGGATATGTTGATGGATGTGAACAAGCGCGGGTGGACCGGCGGATGGAATTGCATGAGTCCAATCCACCGTCACATAGACTCAAACCTTAAGAATCTAAGATTCTTAGATTTAGGAGGAGCGCTGCGGACGGATATGTGTGCAGGTAAGACCTTAACGAGTTCTTACTATCCCCAGCGTTCCCTGATCTGAGCGAAGCCGGATGCAAAACATGTTCGAAGACGTCTACCTCTGGATCAAGGCGCTGCATGTGATCGCCGTCATCTCCTGGATGGCGGGCATGCTCTATCTGCCCAGGTTGTTTGTTTATCACTGCGAAGCCGAAATCGGCTCGAGGCAGTCGGAAACCTTCAAGGTGATGGAGCGCCGGCTGCTCAAGGCCATCATCAATCCCGCCATGATCGTCACCTGGCTCGCCGGGCTCTATCTCGCCTGGTCCGGCCATTGGTTCACATTCGGCTGGCTGCACGTAAAACTGGCACTGGTCCTGGCGATGTCCGCGGTCCACGGCTTTTTTTCCCGCTGGGTGAAGGACTTCGCCGCCGACCGGCGCCCGCGGAGCCAGAAATTCTATCGGATTATCAATGAGGTGCCGACCGTCCTGATGATTCTCATCGTCATCATGGTGATCGTGAAGCCGTTCTAGGCAGGGTTCGTGAATGATCGCTCAGCGCTTCGGCTTGCGGAGTGGGAAGCGATTTTCTATATTGAGGTTATCCCACCCAACGCAGGCGGATGTGGTTGTGTCTGAGCTTTCCAGAGGCCGGACACCGCATCAGGTTTGAAGCCTCACCGGCACTTAACCTTGCCAGACCTGCGGACCTTATCTTTCTCACGTCCGCATTTCAGAGCCTCCTCGCACCCCCTCCCAAGGTTACCCCACAGGACCACCCCAATGCGGGAAATTAAACTCCAGGACCTCAAGTCGAAAACCCCGGCCGAGCTTGTCTCGTTCGCGGAAGAGCACGGGGTCGAGAACGCCAGCACGATGCGCAAGCAGGAGCTGCTGTTCGCCATCCTCAAGCAGCTTGCGCTGGCTGAGACTGACATCGTCGGCGAAGGTGTCGTCGAGGTGCTCTCCGACGGTTTCGGCTTCCTCCGCTCGCCCGATGCGAATTATCTGCCGGGCCCGGATGACATCTACGTTTCGCCCTCGCAGATCCGCCGTTTCGGGCTGCGCACCGGCGACACCATCGAAGGCCACATTCGCAGCCCGAAGGAGGGCGAACGCTATTTCGCGCTGCTGAAGGTCAACACGCTCAATTTCGAGGATCCGGAAAAGGCCAAGCACAAGGTTAATTTCGACAACCTCACGCCGCTGTTTCCGAATCAGCGCTTCCGCATGGAAATCGACGATCCGACGCGAAAAGACCTGTCTGCAAGGGTGATCGACATCGTCGCGCCGATCGGCAAGGGCCAGCGCGCCTTGATCGTCGCTCCGCCGCGCACGGGTAAAACCGTGCTGATGCAGAACATCGCGCACTCGATCACGCACAATCATCCCGAATGCTATCTGATCGTGCTCCTGATCGACGAGCGTCCGGAAGAAGTCACGGACATGCAGCGTTCGGTGAAGGGCGAGGTCGTGTCCTCGACCTTCGACGAACCGGCAGTGCGTCACGTCCAGGTCGCCGAGATGGTGATCGAAAAAGCAAAACGTCTGGTCGAGCATGGCCGCGACGTCGTCATCCTGCTCGATTCGATCACTCGCCTCGGCCGCGCCTACAACACCGTGGTGCCGTCATCCGGCAAGGTGCTGACCGGCGGTGTCGACGCCAACGCGCTGCAGCGCCCGAAGCGATTCTTCGGTGCCGCCCGCAACATCGAGGAGGGCGGCTCGCTGACCATCATCGCGACCGCGCTGGTCGATACCGGCAGCCGCATGGACGAAGTCATTTTCGAAGAGTTCAAGGGCACCGGTAACTCGGAGCTGATCCTGGACCGCAAGGTCTCGGACAAGCGCACCTTCCCGGCGATCGACATCTCGCGCTCCGGCACCCGCAAGGAGGAGCTCATCACCGATCCGCAGGTGCTCAAGAAGATGTACGTGCTCCGCCGCATCCTCAACCCGATGGGCACGATGGACGCGATCGACTTCTTGCTCGACAAGCTGCGCTCGACCAAGAGCAATTCGGAGTTCTTCGATTCCATGAACACCTGAGCCAGGTGCAGCAAAAAAAGTGCAGCAAGAAATCAGAGGGCGCCTTCGGGCGCCCTTTTTGTTGGGCGCCTTTGCTGCAGCAAATGCGCAGCATGGACAAAGGTCCAACCCGGATCAGAATTTCACTTAAGATATTGATATATAAATATAATACTTGACCACACGAACGAGCGTTCCGTCGGAGAAAAAGGATTTCGCAGCGAGAATGCTGCAGCTATGTTGCGGTGCAATATAGCGGTCTTGCTGCAGGATTTGCTGCAGCAAAATCGCCCCGCCTGGTGATCGAAACGGGTGTTTGCCTTTTCGGCGGCAGCCGGACAAATAGGCCATGCACCCGCGAGACCAGACCATCTTCGCGCTGTCGTCCGGCCGTCCGCCGAGTGCGATCGCATTGGTGCGCGTGTCCGGACCGCAGGCTGGCCTGGCGCTGACGACCCTGGCGGGCAAGTTGCCCGCGCTGAGGCAGGCCAGCCGCCGGCTGCTCCGTGACGGCGCCGGCCAGCCGATCGACGACGCCGTGGTGCTCTGGTTTCCGGGGCCGGCAAGCGCGACCGGCGAAGACGTCGCCGAATTCCACGTCCATGGCGGACGCGCGGTGCTCTCGGCACTCCTCGCCGCAATTTCGAATATTCCGAATACGCGCGCGGCCGAGCCCGGCGAGTTCACGCGGCGCGCCTTCGAGAACGGCAAGCTCGACCTCACCGAAGCCGAGGGCCTCGACGATCTCATTCATGCCGACACGGACCGCCAGCGCCGCCAGGCGCTCCGCCAGCTGCAAGGCCTGCTCGGCGATCGCGCGCGTGACTGGCGCGAGCGCATCATCGAGGCGTCCGCGCTGATCGAGGCCGGCATAGATTTTTCCGACGAGGGCGACGTGCCCGCCGAGTTGAGGGCGCCGGCGGTGAAGGCGATCAAAGCGCTGCATGACGAAATTGCAAAAGTCCTTGCGGCACAGGGACAAGCTGAGCGCCTCCGTGACGGCCTGGTGGTTGCAATTGCCGGTCCGCCGAACGTGGGCAAGTCGACGCTGATGAATCAGCTCGCACGACGCGAGGTCGCGATCGTCTCGCCGCACGCCGGCACCACGCGTGACGTCATCGAGGTGCAACTCGATCTCGATGGCTATCCGGTCACAGTGATCGATACCGCCGGCATTCGCGAGACCGATGATCCCGTCGAGCAGGAAGGCGTGCGCCGGGCACGGGCACGGGCCGAGGACGCCGATGTCGTGTTGTGGCTTACGGGCCCCGAGGCGAAGGTCGAAGAGCGAGCGACTGGGACCGCGCCGGTCTGGATGGTCCGCAACAAGATTGATCTCGGCGTCTCGGCGGTCGGGGTGGACGCCGACAGGTCCTTCGCGATTTCGGCGCGGCGAGGGGACGGATTGCCGGAGCTGATCAATGCGCTGGTTGAATTCGCGGCCGAATGCTTTGGAACCAGCGAGGGCGCCCTGGTGACCCGGACACGTCAGCGGGATCTCTTGCATCGGGCATCAGACAGCTTGCGTCGAAGCCTGGAGCTTGTAGAGGAGGGCGAAGAGCTCGCCGCCGAAGAGCTGCGCGCCGCCGCCTATGCCCTGGGCCGGCTGCTCGGTCGGGTGGACGTCGAGGACGTCCTTGGAGCCATTTTCCAGAAATTCTGTATCGGAAAGTAGTGCTAGTTCTTCAATGTAGAACTAGCACTTGTTCCATTGTTTGCGTTTCACCTCAAACACGAGGCGGTTCCAGCTGTTTCACGTGAAACACGTCTGATTTACTCCCGCGGCGAGAGCAGGGGTGCTGGGAGCGGAGCGCACGCCCCAACCTCGTCATTGGGAGGAGCCTTGCGACGAAGCAATCCAGGCTATCTCCGCGGTGGGATTCTGGATTGCTTCGCTCGCAATGACGGAGTTTGCGGCAATAGCCCTGCTCGACTGCTCGTTCCATCCGCCGTGCACGACCCATCTTGTTTCACGTGAAACAGCAGTCCTTCCCACGCCCTCCTACTGTGCATGGGGTTGTTTTCGCGAAAATGAGTCCGGTACCCCCCGGCCACCCGCGTTTCACGTGAAACAGCCGCCTCGGCCAGTTTCCACTTCCGGCTTTTTCCGCTCTGGGATAGAAGTCCCCCATGCGAACAGTGCGAGAGAGTTTCGACGTCATCGTGATTGGCGGCGGCCACGCCGGCTGTGAGGCCGCGGCTGCGTCTGCCCGGATGGGCGCGACCACCGCCCTGGTGACGCACCGTTTCGCCACCGTCGGCGCGATGTCCTGCAATCCCGCCATCGGCGGTCTCGGCAAGGGCCATCTGGTTCGCGAGGTCGACGCGCTCGATGGTCTGATGGGTCGGGTCGGCGATGCCGGCGGCATCCAGTTTCGCGTCCTCAACCGTCGCAAGGGTCCAGCTGTCCGTGGTCCCCGCGCCCAGGCGGATCGAAAGCTCTATGCCGCTGCGATGCAGGCCGCGATCCGGGAGACCGAGGGTCTTTCGGTCATCGAGGGCGAGGCTGACGAGCTGATCGTGGTCGAGGGGCGGGTGACCGGACTGCGCCTGGCGGACGGCCGGGAGCTTCAGGCGGGGGCGGTGGTCGTCACCACCGGCACCTTCCTTCGTGGTCTGATCCATCTCGGTGAGAAGAACTGGCCCGCCGGCCGCGTCGGCGAAGCGCCTGCGATGGGTCTTTCGGCCTCCTTCGAGCGGGCCGGTTTCACCCTTGGACGGCTCAAGACGGGCACTCCGCCGCGTCTGGACGGCGCCACGATCGACTGGTCTGCGGTCGAAATGCAGCCCGGAGACGAGCCGCCGGAGCCGTTCTCGGTCATGACGGAGCGGATCACCACCCCGCAGATCCAGTGCGGCATCACCCGGACCACGGCTGCCACACACGAGGTGATCCGGGCCAATGTCCATCGCTCCCCAATGTACTCCGGCCAGATCAAGAGCTCCGGACCGCGCTATTGCCCCTCGATCGAGGACAAGATCGTCCGCTTTGGCGATCGCGACGGCCATCAGATCTTCCTGGAGCCGGAAGGGCTCGACGACAGCACGGTCTATCCCAACGGCATTTCGACCTCGCTTCCTGAAGAAGTTCAGCTCGCGATCCTCGCTACCATCCCCGGTCTGGAGCGGGTGAAGATGGTCCGTCCGGGCTACGCCATCGAATATGATCACATCGATCCCCGTGAACTCGATCCGACCCTCCAGACCAAGCGTCTGCGTGGTCTGTTCCTAGCCGGGCAGATCAACGGCACCACCGGATACGAAGAGGCCGCCGGGCAGGGCATCGTGGCCGGTCTGAACGCGGCTTTGGCCGCGAGTGGTGCCGCACTGACGGTGTTCGACCGTGCCGACGGTTATCTCGGCGTGATGATTGATGACCTCGTCACCCGCGGGATCAGCGAGCCCTATCGGATGTTCACCTCAAGGGCGGAGTACCGGCTGACGCTACGGGCCGACAATGCCGATCAGCGCCTGACCGAGAAGGGGATCGCGCTTGGATGTACCAGCAATGCCCGGACCCAGCATCATCGTGCCAAGATAGAGGCGCTGAACGCGGCCCGGACGTTGTCGAAGTCGCTGACCATCACGCCGAACGAGGCGATCAAGCACGGCCTGTCCCTGAACCGGGATGGCCAGCGCCGCTCGGCCTTCGAGCTGATGGCCTATCCCGATATCGGCTGGAGCCAGGTCCGTGCGATCTGGCCGGAATTGTCGGGCATCGACCCTGTGATCGCCACGCATCTCGAGATCGACGCCAAGTACGACGTCTATCTTGAGCGCCAGAGCGCCGACGTCGAAGCCTTCCGGCGCGATGAGGGGATGGTGCTGTCGGAGGTCGACTACCAGCAGGTCCCCGGTCTCTCCAATGAGGTGCGGGCTAAGCTGGAGAAGGCGCGGCCGTTCACGGTCGGCCAGGCCGGCCGGATCGACGGCATGACGCCGGCGGCACTCGGCATCCTCGCGGCCTATCTCCGCCGCGAGGCCCGGAAGACTTCCAAAGCAATCGCATAGGCGTTTCACGTGAAACAGCGCGGATCGGGCGGGGACAAACCGCTATCGCGACGACCGGGAGCGGGCGAGGGCGCTGCTCGTCGTCCGGACCCGGCGCCAGTCAAACCGAAGCTCGACAAGGGCAGCGCCAACGACCAGGCGCTCGACGCCATCATCGCCGCGGACAAGCGCGCGGCGCTGAAGCTCGCCCCCGTTTCACGTGAAACCGAGGATCGGCTCGATCGCTACATCGCGCTGTTCCGGGAGTGGCAGGCCAAGACCAATCTGGTCGCGCCCTCGACTCTGCCAAACCTCTGGACCCGGCACATCGCTGATTCGCTTCAACTCGTTGATCTTGCGCCAACTGCAAAACGCTGGGCCGACCTCGGCAGCGGCGGCGGCTTTCCCGGCGTCGTACTGGCCTGCGTCATGGCCGGGACGCCCGACGGCCGCGTCCATCTGGTCGAGCGAATCGCCAAGAAGGCCGCATTTTTGCGTGAAGCGATCCGCATCACCACATCACCAGGAGTCGTACATCTCGCTGAGATCGGGGATAATGTGGATAGAATCACCGGCCCCGTCGATTGCGTCACCGCGCGCGCACTAGCTCCGCTACATCAACTTATCGGCTTTGCGGAGCCGCTGATGCGCCAAGGCGCAAAGGCGTTATTTCCAAAGGGTCAAGATGTAGAGGCTGAATTGACCGAAGCCGCTAAATATTGGATTATTCAGCCGCAGCTCCACCGAAGCCGTACCGGCGATGGTTGGATCGTGGAGCTGACATCCGTCGACCGACGCGGCTGAGGCGTTCAGGGGTTGAGTGGGGGAATTTGCGATGAGCGTGATTGACGAACCGCAGCAAGGACAGACCGCTGAAGTCCCGCATGGTCACCCGCGCATCCTCGCGCTGGCGAATCAAAAGGGCGGTGTGGGAAAAACAACCACAGCGATCAACCTCGGTACAGCACTCGCGGCGATTGGCGAGCGCGTCCTGATCGTCGATCTCGACCCGCAGGGCAACGCCTCGACCGGCCTCGGCATCGACCGCCGCAACCGCTCCTGCTCGACCTACGACGTGCTGATCGGCGAAGCGAATTTGCGCGAAGCGGTGGTGTCGACAGCGGTGCCGCGCTTGCATATCGCGCCCTCGACCATGGATCTCTCCGGCCTCGAGCTCGAGCTCGGCACCACGCCCGGGCGCGCGTTCAAGCTGCGCGACGCGATCGGCGCGCTCAACAACAACGTCTCGCCTGATGCGGATTACACCTATGTGCTGATCGACTGCCCGCCCTCGCTGAACCTGCTCACAGTGAATGCGATGGCCGCGTCGGATGCGATCCTGGTGCCGCTGCAGTGCGAGTTCTTCGCGCTCGAAGGTCTGTCGCAATTGCTGCAGACGGTGGAGCAGGTGCGCTCGACACTCAACCCGAACCTGTCGATCCACGGCATCGTGCTGACCATGTTCGACTCGCGCAACAACCTCTCGAACCAGGTCGTCGCCGACGTCAGGCAGTTCATGGGCGAGAAGGTCTACAAGACCATGATCCCGCGCAATGTGCGCATCTCGGAAGCGCCGTCCTACGGCAAGCCGGTCTTGGTCTACGATCTCAAATGCGTCGGCAGCGAAGCTTATCTGCGGCTCGCGACCGAAGTGATCCAGCGCGAGCGTGAGCTGCGGGTCACGCATTGAAGCGACGTTGATTCGTAGGATGGGTAGAGCGAAGCGAAACCCATCATCACACGCACGAACAGCGATGGGTTTCGCTTCGCTCTACCCATCCTACAAGTTTCGATAATTCAGTTCTGGAGTGCTGCACCGTGAATCCAAGGGAGCTGGCGATGGCCGACGAAGCGCGTTCGCGACTGGGCCGGGGTCTTGCAAGTCTGATCGGTGATGTCGGCGGCGAGGCGCAGCATGTCGATCGTCCGCGCGCACAGCGCAAGGTGCCGATCGAATTCATCAAGCCCAACCCGCGCAATCCGCGCCGGACTTTTTCGGACACCGAGCTGAGGGAGCTGAGCGACTCCATCAAGCAGCACGGCGTGATCCAGCCGATCGTGGTGCGGCCGGTGAAGGGCGCGCAGGATCGCTTCGAGATCATCGCCGGCGAACGGCGCTGGCGCGCCTCGCAGATGGCGGGTCTGCATGAAGTGCCGATCGTGCCGGTCGACATCAGCGACAGCGATGCGCTGGAATTCGCGATCGTCGAGAACGTGCAGCGCGAAGACCTCAATCCGATGGAAGAGGCGCTCGGCTATCACGCGCTCGCCAACGAGTTCAAACGCAGCCAGGACGACATCGCAAAGGTCGTCGGCAAGAGCCGCAGCCATATCGCCAACATGATGCGGCTGACCAAGCTGCCGGCCGAGGTGCAAGCCTTGATCACGAGCGGCGAGCTGACCGCGGGTCACGCCCGTGCGCTGATCGGCGTGCCCGATCCGCTCGCGTCCGCCAAGCGCATCGTCGAGGAAGGCCTCAACGTCCGCCAGGCCGAAGCGCTCGCGCATGGAGAGGGCGTGCCGGAGCGCAAGCCGCAAAAGGCGCGCAGCACCGGGGGCAAGGAAAAGGACCCGGACACGATTGATCTCGAAAAGCGTGTCAGCGACGCGCTCGGCCTGAAGGTCACGGTGAGCCACCGCGACCCCGGCGGCTCCGTGCAGATCAACTACCGCAACCTCGATCAGCTCGACGAAGTGATGAAGCGGCTGGCGAAGGGCGTGCTGTAGGCGCCCGCACTCTCCACGTCATTGCGAGCGTAGCGAAGCAATCCCGAGTCTTTCCGCGAAGGGATTCTGGATTGCTTCGTCGCAAGGGCTCCTCGCAATGACGTGGATAGAGTCGCGTTTAGCCCCGCCGCTTCGCGTTCGCCGCGATCGCCATCAGCGTGCGCTGGGCGATGGCGGCGGCCAGCGTCGATTGCTTGCGGGTGTCGAGCGCAGCGGTTGCGAGCTGCTCGATGATGCCGGCAAGCCGCGCCACGCTGAAATTGCGCAGTGCTGTCTCCACCGCCGGCTTTCGCGAAAAATGCAGCCGCGGATAACCGCCGTCGAGCACGGCGGAGGCAGGCTGGCCGTCGGCGATCGCGAGCGCGGATTTGTGCAGCCACGCGGCCTGGCGCTGTGCGGCGGAGATGATCACGCCGGGATAGGTTCCGGCGATCATGGCTTTTGCGAATTCGGTCTCGACGATGTCGGGCCGGCCGGCGAAGGCGCCGTCGACGATCGGATCGAGCTTCAGCTCGGACGCGTCTGCGACCACGGACATCACATCGTCCAGCGTGATCTCGCCGTTGCCGTGGGCATAGAGGGTGAGCTTGCGCAGCTCGTTGCGCGAGGCCTGGCGATCGCCGCCGAGCAACGACATCAGCGCGGCGCGGGCATCCTGCGCGATACGCAGATTTGCGATGCGCAGCTCGTCTTCCATCAGCTTGGTGAGGTCGCGCTCGGTGTCGGGATAGCAGCCGATCGCCACGGCTGCCTTGGCCTTCTCACAGGCTTTGCGCAGCGGCGATTCCGGGCGCAGCTCGCCGGCCTCGATCACGATGCGGCAATCCTTCACACCCATCTCCGCCAGCGTGTCGACTCCGCTGGCAAAGCTGCGCGAGCCGGCGCGGATGCGGACGGCGCGGCGGCCGCCGAACAGCGGCACCGTCATGGCCTCGTCCACAAGGCGCGACGGCTCGGCCGAGAGCTCGTCGCCGTCGAGTTTTACAAGCGAGAAGGGATCGTTGGGATCGTCGACGGCCGAGGCGATCAGCGCATCGGCGCGCTCACGCACGAGGCCGGCGTCGGGACCATAGAGCAGGATGATCGGTCGGCCCGCATCGGGGCGGGCGAGGAAGGCATCGATCTCTTTTCCGCGTAGCGCGACCATGCCGCCTCAAGCGCGTCATCCAGGGCGGCCCTGGGGCGCCCCGAGATAACGGGAATGAACTGAACTAAGTGCCCGCGGTGAAGAACGAGGCGAGCCGGGTATTGATGTTCTCGGCAATCTCGTTGGCGGCACGATCCTCCGCATCGCGCACGGCGCGGTTGCGGGAGAAGCGCTGGTAGGAGCCGGGCATGTCATAGGACACGCGCGAGAATGTGGTGCCGGTCATCACCGACTTGCCGCTCGCAACCTCGATCAGATTGTACTGGCAATCGATGCCGTAATTTTCAGTTGTTGGCAGAGCGGTGCTGGGATCGACGATCAGAGACGATCGGCTGGAGTTGAAGCGGATCACCAGGCGGTGGGTCGGCGGCATGCCGGTGGCTGTGCCATAGAGCTTGAAGGCGAGGGCGTTGCGGACCTCGACGCCGACGCGGGCCTCGCGGGAGGCGTTCGCCTTGTCGATCGGCGGCAGCTCGACGCCCATCAGCTTCTCGCGCAGGCCGGGGATGCCGTCGGTGCGCTCGGCATACATCGGCTGGAAGCAGCCAGCCGTCAGCGCCGCCAGAGCGGCGACCGCCAGCAAGCGGGCTGCGATGCGGATCCTAGCCGACAACATTCACGATCCTCTTGGGGACGATGATCACCTTGCGGACGGGCTTGCCGTCCAGGGCCAGCTTTACCGCATCGAGCGCCAAAACGGCAGCCTCGATTTCCGGATTTTGGGCCGCTGTTGCAACTGTGACCTCACCCCGCTTCTTGCCGTTGACCTGGACCACCAAGGTCACGGCGTCTTCAACCAGCAAATCGCGTTCGATTTGGGGCCAATTGGCCTGCGAAACCAGCCCGGAGTGGCCCAGCACCTGCCAGCACTCCTCGGCCAGATGCGGCATCATCGGGGAGAACAGCTGGACCAGGATCTGGCTGGCCTCCCGGATCGCCCAGGCCAAGTCAGGGGTAGGCTGTTCGGGGCGCTGGAGCACCTCCGAAAACGTATTGGTGAATTCACGGATATGGGCGAGGCAGACGTTGAAGTGCAGCCGCTCGACGCCGGTGGTGACCTTGTCGAGCGCGCCATGGGCGGCCTTGCGCAGGAGGAGCGCATCCGGACCGAACGAGGCCGGCCGGGCCGCGGGGGCCGCCTTGCCCGGTTCCACCGAATCGTTCACCAGCCGCCACAGCCGCTGCACGAAGCGCGAGGCGCCCTGGACGCGCTCGTCGCTCCAGATCACGTCGCGGTCGGGCGGGGAGTCTGACAGCATGAACCAGCGGGCGACGTCGGCGCCGTAGGTCGCAATGATGTCGTCGGGGTCGACCGTGTTCTTCTTCGACTTCGACATTTTCTCGATCGCACCGATCAGGACGTCCTCGCCGGTCGCGAGCAGCGTTGCGCGGCGGCCGTTGCCGCCGACCTCGATCTTCACCTCGGCCGGCTGCACCCAGCTGCCGTCGGCCTTCTGGTAGGTCTCGTGCACCACCATGCCTTGCGTGAACATGCCGGCGAACGGCTCGTCCAACGCAATGTGCCCGGTCGCCTTCATCGCGCGCGTGAAGAAGCGGCTGTACAGCAGATGCAGGATCGCGTGCTCGACGCCCCCGATATACTGGTCGACCGGCAGCATCCGGTTGGCGACGGCCGGGGTCGTCGGCGCGTTCTCGTTCCAGGGATCGGTGAAGCGGGCAAAATACCAGGACGAATCCACGAAGGTGTCCATGGTGTCGGTTTCGCGCTGGGCCATGCCACCGCATTTGGGGCAGGTGACGTGCTTCCAGGTCGGGTGATGGTCGAGCGCGTTGCCCGGCTTGTCGAAGCTGACATCGTCCGGCAGCACCACCGGCAGGTCGGCGTCCGGCACCGGCACCACGTCGCACTTCGGACAGTGGATGACGGGAATCGGGCAGCCCCAATAGCGCTGGCGTGAAATACCCCAGTCGCGCAGGCGGAAATTGACCTGTCGCTCGCCGACCGGCGCGTTGCCGCGCAGCTCGTTTTCAAGGCGTTTTGCGACTTCGTCCTTGGCCTGATCGATGGTCATGCCGTCGAGGAAGCGCGAATTGATCATGCGGCCGTCACCGTCATAGGCGGTGTCGGTGATGACGAAGGTCTTGGGGTCCTGGCCCTCGGGGCACACCACCGGAACGTTGCCGAGGCCATACTTGTTGACGAAGTCGAGGTCGCGCTGGTCATGCGCGGGGCAGCCGAAGATCGCGCCGGTGCCGTATTCCATCAGCACGAAGTTGGCGACATAGACCGGCAGCTTCCAGCTCGGGTCGAACGGATGGACCGCGCGGATGCCGGTGTCGAAACCCTGCTTCTCCGCGGTGTCGATGATCGACTGGGCAGTGCCGATCTTCTTGATGTCGGCGATGAACTCCGCGAGTTTCGGGTTCTTCGCGGCCGCGGCCTGCGCCAACGGATGATCCGCCGAGATCGCCATGAACTTCGCGCCGAACAGCGTGTCCGGTCGCGTCGTGAAAATCTTCAGCTCGCTCTCGCCGGCCGGCGTCGTCGCCGGATCCAGCGCGAAGCGGACCAGCAAGCCTTCGGAGCGGCCGATCCAGTTGCGCTGCATCAGCCGCACCTTGTCGGGCCAGCGATCCAGCCCGTCGAGTGCGTCAAGCAGCTCCTGCGAGTACTTCGTGATCTTGAAGACCCACTGGCTCATTTCCCGTTGTTCGACAACGGCGCCCGAGCGCCAGCCGCGGCCGTCGATCACCTGCTCGTTGGCGAGCACGGTCATGTCGACGGGATCCCAGTTGAGCTTGCGCTTCTCGCGCTCGGCGAGGCCGGCGCCGAGCATGTCCAAAAACATCTTCTGCTGATGCTTGTAGTAGCTGGGGTCGCAGGTCGCGAATTCGCGCGACCAGTCCAGCGACAGCCCGATCGAGCGGAGCTGCTTCTTCATCGCGGCGATGTTGTCGTAGGTCCAGGCTTTCGGCGCGACCTTGCGCTCGATGGCGGCATTCTCGGCCGGCAGGCCGAAAGCGTCCCAGCCCATCGGGTGCAGCACGTTGAACCCCTTGGCGCGCATGAAGCGGGCCAGCACGTCGCCGAGGGTGTAATTGCGGACATGGCCGATATGGATGCGCCCGGACGGGTACGGGAACATCTCGAGCACATAGTATTTCGGCCGCGAATCGTCGTTCTTCGAGACGAAGATCGCCTGCTGGTCCCAGGCAGCCTGCCAGCGTGGTTCGGCGTCGCGGGCGTTATAGCGTTCGGAGGTCATGGAATCGTTGGGTTTTCGTGGATTCGGCCGTCTAAAGAGGCCGGACTAGGCCATAGAAGTCCTCGGGGGGTCAATGGGTTGCCGCAGGCCGCGGCACCCCGCAATGCTGGTCCGCAAAAGTACGGAGCGGCCTATTGGGACCGGATTAAGGGGTCGGTGCGAGGTTGGCTGGCAACAGCACCCGCCAGGCGATGGATTCAGGCTTCGACGATCTCGATTACGACTACGCCGCGTCCATCGCCGGACGGGCGGTGCGGAGCATGGCCGAACAGCGGATTCCGCCGACGCCGACCAATTTTGCCGTCTGGTTCCAATATTTCGCAGGCAGCCATGACGATTTGCGCAACGCCATCGATCTCCTGATCGACCATAACCGTCCCTTCGATATCAGGACCAATCAGGATCTGTTCGAGACCTACGTCGCGCCCCAGGCCGCCGCCATCGGGACGTCGGAGCGGCTCCATGCCCTGATGGGCGCCGCGAAGGAGTTTCTGGCGACTGCGATCGCCGACAACCATTCGCAGATGCAGGCGATCAGCGGGGTCGCCGACCAGGGCAAGGCCGGTGTCAACCCGAAGGCGCTGGTCGCCCAACTCATGGACGAGCTGGCCCGTGCCGCCACGCGGACGACGCGTCTGGAGGCGGGCTTTGCTGAAAAGGCCCGCGAGCTCGACGTCATCAGGGATTCGCTGTCCAAATCCGAGGAGCGTGCGCGGACCGACACGCTGACGGGGCTGGCGAACCGGCGGGCACTCGACGAATTCCTGCGCAAGGCGCAGGTGACTGCGGACTGGGGCGAGCCGCTCAGCGTGTTGATGCTCGACATCGATCACTTCAAGGCTTTCAACGACGATTTCGGCCACGGTGTCGGCGACCAGGTGCTGCGTCTGATGGCGAAGGTGTTGCGCGAAAAGGTTCGCGAGCCGGATCTGCCGGCCCGCTATGGCGGGGAGGAGCTGATCACCGTGATGCCGGGTGCCGATCTCGCCACTTGCGCCGTGGTCGCCGAGCGCATCAGGCGCGCGATCGCCGAATGCACGATCACGCGCCGCTCGACCGGCGAAATCCTGCCCAGCATCAGCGTGTCGATCGGTGTGGCGCAGTATCGGTCCGGTGAAGCGATCACCGATCTCATCGAGCGCTGCGACCGCGCGCTCTATCTCGCCAAGGGCGGCGGCCGTAATCGCGTGGTGACGGAAGCCGAGGTCGATCGCGTCGGAGCTGCGGGCTAGGCGCTCGCCGCCAGCATCATATCCGTTGCGCCGTGGTCGATCACCATGATGCCGTGCTCGACGACGTTGTTGCGGCCGCGGTGCTTTGCGGCGTAGAGCGCGGCGTCGGCGGCTTCGATCAGGTCGCCGGGGCGCAGGCTCTCATTCGGCTTCGTCGCGGCGACGCCGATCGAAACGGTGACGATCATATGGGCGGAGGTGATGTGCGGCAGGCAAAGTCTCAGCACGGCCGCGCGCGCCTGTTCGCCGATCTCGACGGCGCGGTTCACATCGGTGTTCGGCAGCAGCAGGCAGAATTCCTCGCCGCCATAGCGCGCCGCAAAGCCCATCGTGTCGGCGGCGATGCCGGAGAGCGATTCGCCGAGCCTGGTCAGGCAGGAATCGCCTTCGAGATGGCCGTAGGTGTCGTTGAAGAGCTTGAAGTGGTCGACGTCGATCATCAGCAGCGCGAGGTCGCTGCCATATTGCTGCGCGCGCATCCACTCGAAGTCGAGCCGGCTCTGGAAGCCGCGGCGGTTGGCGAGGCCCGACAGCATGTCGATCGAGGCCATCACGGTCAGGCGGTCATTGCTTGCGATCAGCTCGCGCTCGCGCTGACTGAGCTGCGCGGCCATCGCATTGAAGGCGCGCGCCAGCGGCACGAACTCGGCCGGCAGGCGATTGCGCGCCGCGCGCGCCGACAGGTCGCCCTCGCCGAGGCGCTTGGCCATGTCGGCCAGCATCTCGATCGGCTTGATCACGAGCTTTTCAGCGGCGATGAGCGCGCCAAGCAGGACGAACACGACGACGAAAGCGAGCTGGAGATAGGCGGTGCGGATGTCGCGGCTGACCGCCGCGGACACCTTGTCCTCGTCGATGCTGGCGATCAGGCGAGCGTTGGTGCCGGCGATGCGGATATAGCTCACCGCGCGGCGGGAGCCGTCGGCGGCGAGGAAAGAGAGCGAGCCTTCGTCCTGGTCCGACCGCAGCGCCTTGTCGGCAATCGCCGACATCAGCGGCATGTTGTCGAGGGGACGGCCGATCGCGCTGTACTGGTCAGCCGGTGCGGCCAGCACGGTGCCGGCGCTGTCGACCAGCACGGCCGTGATGCCGGCACGGCCGCCGAGATTGTTCATGACCTTCGACATCCAGTCGAGGTTCACGGTGGCGAGCACGACGGCATCGGCGACGCCGCTGAACGCAGACACCGGGTAAACCGCCATGACGGTCGGCGACGGCACCGGCCGCGACAGGATGAAATCGCTCAGCACGAAACGGCCGGTTTCCTGCGCCTGCTGAAAGTAGGGCCGGTCACTGAGATCGAGGCCGACATACATGTTGTTGGTGGCGCACTGGATGCGTCCGTCCTGACCGGCGATGAGAAGCGTGCGGATCCAGGGCAGGTTCGACGGCAGGCTCGCGCGCAGCACGTCGCAGCTCTTGCTGATGCCGCCGGCGGAGGCGCGGATGAAGGCTTCCGATTTCAGGATGGTCTCGACCGACGAGATCACCTCGCGCTGTGCATCGGCGCTGTGTCTTGCAACGGTGGTGAATTCGGCCGCGGCCTGCGCGATCTGCTTCGCGCGGGTGTCTTCGAGCGAGCGGACGCGCTCGAACATCAAGGGCGTCACCAGAATCACCGCGAGCAACGCGAGGCGCGCCCGGATTCCGAGAACCTGCTTGAGTTTCGCTCGTTTGCGGTTGAAACTGAGTTTTGCCATATCCGCTGCCCACCCCGCGGGCTAAGGTAAAGCGAAGGGTTCAAAAACTCTTTCTTGAACTCGGTAAAATTAGAAACAGCACCGCAACAATCCGGTCCGATCCGACGTCATGACAGAAGAAAACGCCGCGCCGGTAACCGGCCATTCACCAAACGGGCTCGCCGCGGTCGAGGCCGAAATTGCACGCGCCTGCAAGGAAGCGCGTCGCGATCGCACCTCCGTCACGCTGATCGCGGTGTCGAAAACTTTCGACGCGGATTCAATTACCCCGGTCATCGCCGCTGGACAGCGCGTATTTGGTGAGAATCGGGTGCAGGAGGCCAAAGGCAAATGGCCGGCGTTAACGTCTGCTTACTCCGGTATCGTGCTGCATCTGATCGGGCCACTGCAATCCAACAAGGCGAAAGAGGCGGTGGCGCTGTTCGATGCCATCCATTCGGTTGACCGTCCGAGCATTTGCCAGGCGTTAGCCAAAGAAATCGAATCCCAGAAAAAGCACCCGGAACTGTTCGTCCAGATCAACATCGGCGAGGAGCCGCAGAAAGCCGGCGTCGCGCCGGGCGAGGCCGATGCCTTCCTCGCGAGCTGTCGCGACACCTACGGGCTGACGATCTCGGGGTTGATGTGCATCCCGCCGGTTGACGAACCGCCGGCCGCCCATTTCGCGCTGACCGCCAAGATCGCCGCGCGCAACGGTTTGAAGAAGCTCTCAATGGGCATGAGCGCGGATTTCGCCACAGCCATCATGTTAGGTGCCACGCATGTCCGGGTGGGGAGTGCGATCTTCGGGCATAGGTAGGAGCCGTCATCGACGGCCGCGCGCCATACGAACTCTCGATTTCGTCATTGCGAGCGAAGCGAAGCAATCCAGAATCTTTCCGCGGAGGGACTCTGGATTGCTTCGCTTCGCTCGCAATGACGCGTGGAGAGAGGCGCGCTCGCAATGACAGCGGAGTGCGTGGCGGCCTACACAAACCCCACCGACGCCTTCCCCAACACCCCAAAATCCACCGCAAAATGATCGCCGGCCCGGATCGGCAGCGGCGGATGGCATGTGCCTGTCGTGACCACCTGCCCTGCCCGCAAGGTGATGCCGAGCCCGCGCAGCTCGTTGGCAAGCCAGGCGAGCGCAACGCGGGGATCGCCGAGCACGTTCTTGCCATGGCCGAGATAGTGCTGGCCGCGCAGCGTGATCTGCGGCCGTTCCTCGACGAGATCCATCGCGCGCCAATTCGCCGATGTCGCCGCGCCCAGCACGAACAGATGCGCGCAGGCATTGTCGGCGATGAGCTGCGCCTCACCGGCGCCGGCGAAATCGGAAAAGCGCGAATCCGGAATCTCGATTGCGGGATGCAAGCTGTCGACGGCGGCCAGCACCTCATCGACGGTGTAGGATGCCGCGCGCGGCGGCAGATCGCGGCCCATGCGGAAGGCGAACTCGGGCTCGCCGACGCGCATCTCGTTGCCCTTCATCGGAACGGTGCCGCCATCGGCAATCAATGTGTCGCTCATGATGCGACCGGCCAGCGGTCCCGCGACATTGATGTGCTTCTGTCCCGATTCGCTAGTCGCCGCGATCTTCCAGCCGAACAGGTTTCCAAGCGATTGGGTCTCGAGCACGGCCTGCACGGCATAACCATCAGCGCGGCTCTGTGGTCGCAACTTTGCCTCCAGCGCATCACACTTGGTGCCGTCACGCCAATGTTTGACGAGGACGTGCGAAGCGGTGGCGATCTGATCCTTGTCGAGCATGTGCCTTCACCCGATGATGATTTTTGTTTTTGGTCCCAGCCGCCGCAGCAATTGTAGCATCGCCGCCCTGGTCATGGAGACGCAGCCCGCGGTCGGCCCGAAATTGTCGCGGGCGAGGTGCAAGAACACCGCGCTGCCGTGGCCGGCGATGCGCGGCCTGGTGTTGTGGTCGATTTCGATGATGAAGTCATAGAGATGGTCGGCCCGTTTGAGCCGGTCACCGCCCTGCTCCCGGTCGAGCCGGATAGCCTGATTGTAATGGCGGTCGTTGGGGTCCTCGCACCAGGCATCTAGGTCGCCGATGGTCCTCGCCGGCAAAAAAGTCCTGGGACGGCTGTGCCGGTCGCCCCGCCACCACAATTGCCTGGGACGAAAACTGCCCCTGGGCGTGCCGCCATCGCCCTCGCGCTTGTTGGCCAAAATGCCGCCGCGCCCCAGGGCCACCGGAATGGTGAGCGCTCCGGCCGTCAGCCAGCCCCGGCGTGGATTCCCGGCGGCAGGCTTAACGCGGATCGCGGAGAGTGGTCCGGAGCTCCGATTTCGGCTATAACTAACTGACACAGCTTTGTTTTTCATGTGAACGTGCGATGTCGAATTCATTACAGGACATTCATCAAAACGCCCTGCTATTTTGAGTTAGAGTGGTTCTGGCTTGTGAATCGGTAACAGCCCACTACTTCAAGACGAACAACAATAATAACGGCGACCCCTAAACTTCCCTCTCGGCTGGGTGCAGCATGGATGCGCGCCGCGCCGGACCCCAAAAGGATGACCCCCTATGGCCAATGCCCGCAAGATCCTGATCGTGGATGACGATACCGATCTGCGCGATACGTTGGTGGAGCAATTATCGCTGCACGAAGAATTCGAAGCCTCCGCCGTCGATACCGGCGCCAAGGGTGCCAGCGCCGCAAAGGCCAATTCCCCCGATCTCGTCCTGATGGATGTCGGCCTGCCCGATACCGACGGCCGCGAAGTGGTCCGCTCCCTGCGCAAGGGCGGCTTCAAGGCCCCGATCATCATGCTGACCGGGCATGACACCGATTCCGACACGATTTTGGGCCTGGAATCCGGCGCCAACGACTATGTCGCAAAGCCTTTCCGCTTCGCCGTGCTGCTGGCTCGCATCCGCGCCCAGCTTCGCCAGCACGAGGCCAGCGAGGACGCGGTGTTTTCGGTCGGCCCCTATTCCTTCCGCCCGGGCTCCAAGATGCTGACCGCGGCCAATGCGCGAAAAGTCCGGCTGACCGAGAAGGAAACCGCCATCCTCCGCTTCCTCTACCGGGCTGGCCAGATGCCGGTGTCGCGCGAGACCCTGCTGCAGGAGGTCTGGGGCTACAATTCCGGCGTCACCACCCACACGCTGGAAACCCACATCTACCGCCTCCGCCAGAAGATCGAGAAGGACGCCGCCAACCCGGAGATCCTGGTCACGGAAGCCGGTGGCTACAAGCTGGTGCCGTGATACGTTCCAAGGGTGTGCGAATCGTTTTAGATCGCGTGCCCTTGAACCTCGGATCTGAATGTCAATCGACGACGACGTAGCGCTTCTCGAGCGTGTCCCGACACTGCGCCTGTTGGGAGATGCCTCGTTGCGCATGCTGGCGATCGGCTCCGAGCAGCGTAACTTCGTCCGCGGCGACACCCTGTTCAATCTCGGTGATGATGCGGATGCCGGCTACGTGGTCCAGCGCGGCACCTTCCGGGTCGATGACGGCGCCGGCGCCGAGATGATCGCAGGTCCCGGCGCGCTGATCGGCGAGCTCGCGCTGGTGGTGCCGATGAAGCGGCCGTCGAGCGCGACCGCGCTGGAGCATGCCTCCGTCATCCGCGTCGCGCGCAGCCTGTTCCAGCGCGTGCTCGAAAGCGATCCCGCCGCCGCCGTTCGTCTCCGCGACGAATTCGCGGTGCGCTCCAGCCAGATTGCGAGCGATATATTGATGGCAGGTGCGAAGCTGACCAGCTGAGAGCTTCGCTCCATCCGGGCTACGGGACCTCAGACTTCCAGCGTCACCGTCACCGGGACATGATCCGACGGACGCTCCCAGCTCCGCGCGTCGCGAAGAATCTTGAAATCGCTGACCGCATCCTTCAGCGCGCGCGAGACCCAGATGTGATCGAGCCTGCGGCCGCGGTCGCCGACGGTCCAGTCGGCGGAGCGGTAGCTCCACCACGTATAGACCTTTTCCGACATCGGGATGCGCTCGCGCGCGACATCGATCCATTCGCCGGCTGCGAGCGCCGCTTGCAGCTTCTCGGTCTCAACCGGCGTGTGCGAGACCACTTTCAAAAGCTGCTTGTGCGACCACACGTCGTTCTCGTGAGGGGCGACGTTGAGATCGCCGACCAGGATGTGGCGATCCTCACCGCGCGGATGCAGCGGCTCGCACGCCTTCATCTCGTCGAGGAAGCGGAGCTTGTGGTCGAATTTTTCATTCAGCGCGGGATCGGGAATGTCGCCGCCGGCGGGCACGTAGAAATTATGCAGCACCAGCGGCTTTGCGATACTGGCCTTCCCGCCGAACGATACCGAGATGTGGCGCGAATCCACCTTGTCGCAGAAGGTACGGATGTCGGTGGACTCGAACGGAATCTTTGAGACGATGGCGACGCCGTGATAGCCCTTCTGCCCGTTCAGCGCGACGTGCTCATAGCCGAGCCGCTTGAAGCGCTTGAGCGGAAAGGCATCGTCGATGCACTTGGTCTCCTGGAGGCACAGCACGTCAGGCCGCGCGCTCTTGAGGAATTTCGCGACCAAATCGATGCGCAGCCGCACCGAATTGATGTTCCAGGTTGTCAGGGAAAAACGCATGAGGGCTGCGTCTTAGCATGGATCGGCGTGGGGAAAGCACCTGTGCGCTATAGGCCGGTTCGGCCATCCACGACAATCTCTCGTGCCCCGGACGCTGCGCGGCACGAAGTGACGCGCTGCTGAGCCGGGGCCCATCTGAGCCGCGCATTGGATCCCGGCTCTGCGCAGCAACGCCAAGAGCGTTGCAGCGCGTCCGGGACACGAGACCTAGCCCGGCGACGGTCCGTAGTTGGTGAAGTCGATCTTGAACATGCCGGGATCGAGCTTCTTGGTCGCGTCGAGATTGTAGACCGCGATCGTGGTGTCGTAGCCCTGCGGGTCGGTGACGGTCCACTGCTTCAACTGGCCGTCCTTGGCACCGAACATCAGCATCAGGCGGCTGGTGCCGACCAGCGCCTGCTTCTCTTCGATGGTGACGCTGACGAAGATATCGTCGGCGGAGACGCTGACGACGTTGGTGTCCTTCATCAGATCGATACGGTCGGACAGCAGGAAGCGCAGCGGCGTCTGCGACAGCGGATAGACATCCTGGGTCGCGAGCTTGCGGTCGCGCACCACCAGCGAGGATCCGTCGGCGACGATGTCGATCGGGCTTGGCGCGTCATATTCGAAACGCACCTTACCGGGCTTCTGGATGTAGAAATCGCCTTGCGTCTTGCTGCCGTCGGGGCCGACCTGGACGAAATTCCCGACCAACGTCGACAGCGACGACAGATAGGCGCTGACCTTGGCCGCTTGTGCCTTCTGGTTGGCATCAAAGGTCTGGAAGATGCTGCTCGGGACGTTGCGGCGCGGATCGGGGATGACCGGATTCGGCGGCGTCTGGGTCGCGCCCGTGACAGCCGGCCCGCCGGCCGATGCTCCGGCATCGCGGCCCTTCGGCGCGGGTTTCGGCACGGGCACGCTTTGCGCGAACGACGCCGCGGTCACCATCGCGGCGGTGACGAGAAGCACGCCGGCCACGCGCGCGCTTCGCGCGGCGATGGTGGCAGCGAATCGAATGTCCGGATGTCTGATCAACGCGTCGTCCTGTATGGCTGGGCGCCTTTTTAGCGTGATTTCGGGCAAAAGCAGATAACGATTTCGCGTGAAATCATGTTTTGAGGCCCCTCGCCTCACATATGGCTGTCTTCTTCCTCGACCAGAATCTCGCGCTTGCCGGCGTGGTTGGCGGGGCCGACGATGCCTTCCAGTTCCATCCGCTCCATCAGCGATGCGGCGCGGTTATAGCCGATCTGGAGCCGGCGCTGGATGTAGCTGGTCGAAGCCTTGCGGTCGCGTTTGACGATGGCAACGGCCTGCTGGAAGAGATCGCCGCCGCCATCCGCGCCCATGCCGCTGGCGTCGAACACGGCGCCGCCGTCCTCGTCCTCAGTCGGCTCTTCGGCGGTAACAGCTTCAAGATATTCCGGCTGGCCCTGCGTCTTGAGGTGGCGCACCACCTTCTCGACTTCGTCGTCCGACGCAAACGGTCCGTGCACGCGGCTGATGCGGCCGCCGCCGGCCATGTAGAGCATGTCGCCCTGGCCGAGCAGCTGCTCGGCGCCCATTTCGCCCAAAATGGTGCGGCTGTCGATCTTGGAGGTGACCTGGAAGGCGATGCGGGTCGGGAAGTTCGCCTTGATGGTGCCGGTGATGACGTCCACGGACGGACGCTGCGTCGCCAGGATCACATGCAGGCCAGCGGCGCGCGCCATCTGCGCGAGGCGCTGCACCGCGCCTTCGATGTCCTTGCCGGCGACCATCATCAAATCGGCCATTTCGTCGACGATGATGACGATGTAGGGCAGCGGATCGAGCGAGAGCTTCTCTTCCTCGTAGATCGCCTTGCCGGTCTCCTTGTCGAAGCCGGTGTGCACCGTGCGCGTCGGCTCTTCGCCCTTGGCCTTCAATTCGAGCAGGCGCGTGTTGTAGCCGTCGATGTTGCGCACACCGAGCTTGGCCATGTTCTTGTAGCGCTCTTCCATCTCGCGCACGGCCCATTTCAACGCGACCACCGCCTTCTTCGGGTCGGTCACGACGGGGGTGAGCAGATGGGGAATGCCGTCATAGACGGAGAGTTCGAGCATCTTCGGATCGACCATGATCAGCCGGCATTGATCGGGGCGCAGCCGGTAGACCAGGCTGAGGATCATGGTGTTGATGGCGACCGATTTGCCGGAGCCGGTGGTACCGGCGATCAGCATGTGCGGCGTGCGCGCGAGGTCGATGATGACGGGGTCGCCGCCGATAGTCTTGCCGAGGCAGAGCGGAAGTTTCGCAACCGAATCGACAGTCTCTTTGGTGACCAGCAGTTCGCGCAGATAGACCTTTTCGCGATGCGCGTTTGGCAGCTCGATGCCGATGGCGTTGCGGCCGGGCACGACCGCGACGCGCGCCGACAGCGCGCTCATCGATCGCGCGATATCGTCGGCGAGGCCGATCACGCGCGACGACTTGATGCCGGGCGCCGGCTCCAGCTCGTACAGCGTGACCACCGGACCCGGATTGGCCTTCACGATCTCGCCGCGCACGCCGAAATCTTGCAGCACGCCTTCCAGCGCGCGCGAATTGGCTTCCAGCTCGGCCTTGCTGAGCGGCTGGCGATCGCCGGCCTTGGGCGCGGCCAGCACGGAGACGGACGGAAGCTCGAACTTGTCGGAGGATTTTTTGGAAGCCGCTTTTGGCGCAGCTTTCTTGCGTGGGGCACGCGCGGCGGGCTCTTCGTCTTCCTCCTCGTCTTCCTCTTCTTCGTGCTCCTCCTCGTAGTCCTCATCTTCGGACTGCGGCGAGATCGGTGGTGCCGCGCGGCCGCCGCCGAGATTCGGCTCATGGCGGCTGAACGCAACGGCCTTGGTCTTCGGCCCGCTCGAAACCAGTGAACGGTAAGCGGCACCACACAGCCAGATCAGTCGTGCCTTGGTACTCATCAGCGCATGGAACAACCAGCCCAGTGACACCGAGCCGCGATCGCTCTCTTCGTTTTCGTCGAGCGGCTTGTCGTCATCCTCGATGTCCGCGAGCTCCTCGTCGTGCTGGCGCGCGCCGAGACCGCAGGCGATCAGGAAAGTCGCGGCCATGCCTGCGAACAGGATCACACCGAGCACCGTGCGATAGATCGTGCCGGGTGGCCCGAAAATCACCGCAGGCGCGCGTACCAGCGCATCGCCGACCACACCGCCTAAACCGGTCGGCAGCGGCCATGCGCCGCCATGCGGCCAGCAGCTGACAAAGCCTGCCGCGATCACCGTGCAGAGGATCCAGCAGCCGAGCCGTAGCGCTTCGCGGTCGAACGGGCGATGCGTCATCATCCGCCAGCCCCAGACCGCAACGGTCAGAACCAGCATGATCGCGCCGAGCCCGAGGATCTGCATCGCAAGGTCGGCGCCGATTGCGCCGGCATAGCCGAGGATGTTGCGGATCGGCCGCGAGGTGGCGTGGCTGAGGCTCGGATCCTGCACCGACCAGGTCATCATCGCCGCCGAGGCGAGGCCCGACAGCGTGATCAGGCCGAAGCCGGTGAGCTCGCGCACGCGTCGCGTCAACGCCTCGCGGATCGACGGCGGCAGATGGCCCACCAGTGGAATGACACGTTCGATTGCCGACATGCTCACGGGCCCCGCCTAACCCAGAGTCTCGACCAGGCGATGCAGCGCCGCCGCCGTGGTCTCCCCATCCTGCACCAGCGCGAGGCGAATGTAGCCTGCGCCGGGATTGAAGCCGTCGGGCTGGAGCCGCGCCAAAAAGCTGCCGGGCACCACGCGCACGCCTGCTTCCTTGAAGAGTCTTAGACACACCGACACGTCGTCGCCGAGCTCGGACGTGTTGAGCCAGACGCAGAAGCCGCCGTCGGGCCGGCGATAGCCGTAACGATTGCCGATGATCTGGTCGGCGAGATCGAACTTGATCCGGTAGAGCCTGCGGTTCTCCTCGACATGCGCTTCGTCGCCATAGGCAACGGTTGCGACATGCTGGAGCGGCACCGGCACCTGGGGCGCTGCGATGTTGCGCAGCTCCAGGAACATGCCGATGAATTTTTTGTCCCCGGCGGCGAAGCCGACACGCAGGCCCGGCAGATTGGAGCGCTTCGACAGCGACTGGAACGCGGCCACGCGGGTGAAATCGGGGCCGGCGCATTCGAGCGCGCTGCCGGGGGCCTCGCGGGTGTAGATCTCGGAGTAGCACTCGTCGCTGAGGATCATGAAGTTGTAGCGATCGGCGAGTTGCTTCAGGCGCGTGAAATAATCGCGCGATGCGACCGAGCCCTGCGGATTGGCTGGCGAGGCCAGATAGAACGCCACGGTGCGCGCCAGCGTCGTTTCGTCGATCGCGTCGAGATCGGGCAGGAAGCCGTTTTCGACGGTGGTCGGCAGATAGACCTGTTCGCAAGCTGCGGCACCGGCGCCGGCGCCATAGACCGGATAAAACGGGTTCGGCATCAGGATAGCGGGCTTGCCGGGCTTCGGGCCGACATAGCGCGCTGCCGCGATCGCGGCGAGGAACAGCCCCTCTCGGCTGCCATTAAGGACGAGCATCTCGCTCTTGGGGTCGAGCGCGCGCGGCAGCCTGAAGCGTGATGATAACCAGGCGCTCGCTGCATTCCGGAACGGCTCGGTGCCCTGGTTCATCGGATAACGGCCGAAATCGGCGATGTGCTTGGCGAGCACCGGGCCGACGAAATCGGGCACCGGATGCTGCGGCTCGCCGACCGCGAGCGAAATCAAGGGCTTGCCGGGCTGATGCGGCGCCAACAGCTCGTTCAGCCGGACAAAGGGCGAGCGTGCTGAATCGGAGCTACCACCGCCCTGCGGCGCACGGGATGAAGCGGTCATAGCCATTCTGGGCGCCAGTACTCTTGGAACAGCCGGTCGCACCAAGGCGCCGGCGGGAAGCGGTTCAGTTCACCATAGATAGGGCGAGGTTAAGACGCGATTAACCATCGGCTTTCCGCGCTATCAAGAGTCATTTGCGTGACCCGGCCGCGTCCCTGAAACGTGGATGCCCGGGACAAGCCCGGGCATGACGAGTTTCGCGGTATAGGCGCGGCTAGTGCCCCGGCAGCTTCTCGAACGTCGCCATGCCTGCGGGGATCGCGTGGAATTCCTGCTTGTCGCAGGTGTAGATCGCCATCTGCGGCTGGAACTGGTTTGGCTCGTCCAGCGTGCCGACCTTCAGGATTGCGGCGGGCAGGCCCGGAACCTTCGTCACCAGATGCGTGCCGCATTCGGCGCAGAATTCGCGCGTGACGGCGCGCTCGAGGTCCTTGCGGGTGAACTGCTTGGGTTGTCCGGTGATGTAACTGAAGCCGGCCGCCGGCATCGCGATGAAGGTGTTGGGCGCACCGCCCGAGATGTACTGGCACTCGCGGCAATGACACTGGGCCTGCATCATCGCATCGCCCTCGGCGACATAGCGCACTTCGCCGCAATAGCATCCGCCTTCCAAACGCATGACGACCTCCCGATTGTTTTTCGTTGTGGTCGCTATTTCTGCGCCGGCAATCTGGAATGGCAATCGTTTTCTTCTGCGCGCGAGACAAAAAGAAAGGGGCTCCAACTTGCGCTGGAGCCCCTCAACGGTCGGGGCATTGCCGGGTATGTGCCCAAACCGTAGTTGTGGACGCGGCCCCGAGGAGAGCCGCGCCCGGGAGGATCGTTACATGTTGTAGGCGCGCTCGGTGTGCTCGGTGATGTCGAGACCTTCACGCTCGGTCTCGACATTGGCGCGGAGGCCAACGATCACATCGACGACCTTGTAGAGGATCGCCGAACCGATGCCCGACCACACCAGCGTGGTGCAGACGGCCTCGATCTGGGAGATCATCTGCGCGGTGAAGTCGTAATCGGCAACCTTCGGCGGGATCGCCGTGTAGTCGATGATGCCCGCGCCGCCGAGGGCCGGGTTCACCAGGATGCCGGTGCCGAGAGCGCCGACGATGCCGCCGATGCAGTGCACGCCGAACACGTCGAGCGAGTCATCGTAGCCGAGCGCGTTCTTCACGACGGTGCAGAAGAACAGGCAGACCACGCCGACCACGAGACCGAGGACGATCGCACCCATCACGCCGGAGAAGCCGGCGGCAGGGGTGACGGCCACGAGGCCCGCGACAGCGCCGGAAATGACGCCGAGCACGGAGGGATGACCCTTCACGATCCACTCCGCGAACATCCACGACAGCGCGGCGGCTGCGGTGGCGACGAAGGAGTTGGTCATGGCAAGGGCAGCGCCGCCGTTGGCTTCGAGGTTGGAGCCGGCGTTGAAGCCGAACCAGCCGACCCAGAGCAGCGAGGCGCCGATCATCGACATGGTCAGCGAGTGCGGAGCCATCAGCTCCTTGCCGTAGCCGGTGCGCTTGCCGATCAGGAGAGCGCCGACGAGACCTGCAATGCCGGCGTTGATGTGCACCACGGTGCCGCCAGCGAAGTCGATCGCGCCCTTCTTGAAGATCCAGCCGGCGTCGGCGTTGATCTCGTCGAGCTTGGCCTGAGCCGCGGTCTTCGCTGCGCCATCAGCCGCAGCAGCAAGAGCCTTGGCCGCATCCTGGATCGCGTCCGGGCCGGGCCAGTACCAGACCATGTGCGCGATCGGGAAGTAGATCAGCGTGACCCAGAGCGGGATGAAGAGGGCGATCGCCGAGAACTTCATGCGCTCGGCGAAGGCGCCGACGATGAGGGCGGGCGTGATCGCCGCGAAGGTCATCTGGAAGCACACATAGACGAGTTCCGAGATGTTGGCGTCGACCGAGAAGGTCGCGGCCTTCGAGTCGGTGGTGACGCCCATCATGAAGGCCTTGGAGAAGCCGCCGATGAAGTCGGAACCGCCGGTGAAAGCGAGGCTGTAGCCGTACACAGCCCAGATCACGGTGACGACGCAGACGGTGTAGAACACCTGCATCAGAACCGAGAGCATGTTCTTGGAACGGACGAGGCCGCCGTAGAACAGCGCGAGGCCGGGGATCGTCATCAACAGCACGAGCACTGTCGATGTCAGCATCCAGGCGTTGTCTCCCTTGTTGACCGTTGGCTCGGCATAGGCTGCGGTCGCAGCGAACAGGCCGACTGCGAGAGCCGCCAATCCCGCGCCATAGGGACGCTTAAACGTCATTGTATTCACTCCTGATTGGTAAAGGTTGAGCGCGAAATCAGAGGGCCGCGGCATCGGCCTCGCCGGTGCGGATGCGAACCGCATGGTCGAGGTTGATGACGAAGATCTTGCCGTCACCGATCTGTCCGGTTTTCGCGGCGGACGTGATGGCGTCGATGGTCTTGTCGACCTGGTCGGAGGCGACAGCGACCTCGATCTTGATCTTGGGCAGGAAGCTCACGGCATATTCGGCGCCGCGATAGATTTCCGTATGGCCTTTCTGACGGCCATATCCCTTGACTTCCGTCACCGTAAGACCGTGAACGCCGATGGCGGTCAGGGCGTCACGGACTTCTTCCAGCTTGAATGGCTTGATAATCGCCATAACAATTTTCATGGGTCCTATCCCCGCTTGGGCCCGGTCCGGACGTGGCCGGGCGTTTCTCGACTGGTTCGCCACGAGGGAGAAAGTTCACTACGCGGGCACAGCCAGCACCCATAGAATCAAATGCCGTGCCAGATCGGGCGACTTGCCTAACGGACTATGAAAACGGGTGTTTTCGCGTTTGACGCGTATTGCGGCGCAGTGCGCTATTACGTCGCGCTCATTGCGTGATCACGCCTGATCAAAAAGAAGGCACGACAGGCTGCCGACACAATGCTGCTCATGTGTCGGGCAGCCGAAAGGTATCCAAATATGGGATGGAAGCCTTGCCGTGCTGCGAAATTATCGCGCCCTTCGCGGCCGTGCTCACGGGATACGCGCAAATGCGCGCAACGAATTCGCCGGCTTGAGGCCGCTGTCGGCCGATCAGGCGGCGTCACGCTCCGCGAACACCCTGTCGATCAGGCCCCATTCGACCCCCTGCTGCGCGGTCATGAAGTGGTCGCGGTCCAGGGTCCGCTCCACCTCCTCCTCGCGGCGCCTGCAATGCTGCGCGTAGAGCCGGATGAGGCGCCGCTTGGTCTCCTGCATTTCGGTGGCATGGATCAGGATGTCGGACGCCTGGCCCTGAAAGCCGCCGAGCGGCTGATGCACGTGGAGGCTGGCATTGGGCAGCGCGGCGCGGTGACCGGGCTCGCCCGCCATCAGCAGGAACGAGCCCATCGAGCGTGCCGTGCCCATGCACAGCGTATGAACCGGTGCCTTGATGAACTGCATGGTGTCGTACATCGCCAGCCCACTGGTGACCACGCCGCCATAGGAATTGATGTAGAGGTTGATCGGCTTGTGCGGATTCTCCGCCTCCAGGAACAAGAGCTGCGCGCAGACGAGGCCCGACATCGCATCATTGACCTCGCCGTTGAGGAAGATGATGCGCTCGCGCAGCAGCCGCGAGTAGATGTCGAAGGATCGTTCGCCGCGCGCTGATTGTTCGACGACCATAGGGACGAGCTGAAGCATGTCGCGCATCGGCGACCTCCATGGCTGCAGGTGATGAAGTCTTGCTGGTGTCAGGCGGCTGCGCGCATCAGGCAGCAATTGCTGTTGGCCGGCTTCGGCAGCTTCGTTCCGATGTCGCAGGCTTGCTGGATGATGCGAAAGCGGGTGCCGCCTGACACGTTCGGCTCGATCCGGAAGATGACGTGGCTTTCGTGATAGGGCGGTTCGGAATCACGAAGCCGGAAGCGCACCTCTTCGCCAGGGATCGATGTTTCCGGCTCGGCGCCCGCAAGGTCGCAATCCGGCAGCCAGCGCTCACGCAATTCAGGAATGGTCACGGCGCGCCAGACTTTTGCCGGCGGTGCGTCGAACTCATATTCGAGCACCAGCTTTGCGTCGGGACGATCAGCTTCGACTGCGTCGCTCATTGATCCATATCCTTCAAGAGATCGGCGAGTGCGTCCATGCGCTTCGGCCAATAGGCGCGGTACCGCGCAAGCCACGCTCCGATGGCAACGATTCCGTCCGGGTCGACTTCGTAATTCACAAAGCGGCCTTGCCGCTGCTCGCGCACGAGGCCTGCCGCGCGCAGCACCGAAAGATGCTGCGACATCGCCGGCTGGCTGATCTCCAACCCGTCGCGCAAAGTGCTGGCATTCAGGCTTCCGCCAGCGAGCTTCTCAAAGACCTTGCGGCGCGTCGGGTCGGCCAGCGCCTTGAAGATGTCGGCTTCGATCATGACAACACATAAGCACGCGCTTATGTGTTGCGCAAGCCCTTAGTACTAAGCCTTACTGCAAAGCCTCGCCATGCTGCGAAATGTCGAGCCCTTCGAGTTCATGCTCGCGCGATACGCGCAAGGGAACGAACAGCGCGACCAGCTTGAGCAGGACAAAACTCACGCCCGCCGCCCAGACGAAGGTGACGGCGACCCCGTAAAGCTGGATCAGGAGCTGCTGCGGATGGCCCTCGATCAGGCCGGCCGTGCCGCCGATCGCGCTGGTCGCGAACACGCCGGCCAGCAGCGTGCCGGTCAGGCCGCCGATGCCGTGGACGCCGAACACGTCGAGCGAATCGTCATAGTTGAAGCGGTGCTTGAGCCAGGTACAGGCCCAGTAGCAGACCGCGCCGGCGACGATGCCGATGACGATGCCATGCCAGGGCGCGACGAAGCCCGAGGCCGGCGTGATGGTGCCGAGACCTGCCACCGCGCCGGAGATCATGCCGAGCACGGATGGCTTGCGCCGGGTCGACCATTCGATCGCGCCCCAGGTCAGCGCGCCGGAGCAGGCCGCAAGATGCGTCGCGATGATCGCCAGCACCGCGCGCGAATTGGCTGCGCCCGCCGAGCCGCCGTTGAAGCCGAACCAGCCGACCCACAGCAGGCCGGTGCCCATCACCGCGAGCGACAGATCGAACGGCGAGAGGTTTTCGGTGCCGTAGCCATGACGGCGCCCCATCACCTTCGCCGCGACGAGGCCGGCGGTGCCGGCCGACAGATGCACGACGAGGCCGCCGGCGAAATCCAGCACGCCCATGCTGGCGAGGAAGCCGCCGCCCCAGACCCAATGCGCCAGCGGAATGTAGACGAAGATGAACCAGGCCACCGAGAACACGAGATAGGCGGAGAACCGCATGCGGTCGGCGACCGAGCCCGCGACCAGCGCCACCGTGATGATCGCAAACGTCATCTGGTACAGCATGAACAGCGCTTCCGGGATCGTCTTCGCCGCCGGGTTGACGCTGTCCATGGTCATGCCCGCGAGAAACCAGCGGTCGAGCGTGCCGATCCACGGGCCGTCGCCGACAAAGCAGAGCGAATAGCCGAACGCGACCCAGAGAATCGAGATGATCGTCACCGCGGCAAGGCTCTGCGCCATGGTCGCAAGCACGTTCTTCTTGCGCACCATGCCGGAGTAGAACAGCGCGAGACCCGGGATCGTCATCATCAGCACCAGCGCGGTGGCGACGATCATCCAGGCGGTGTCGGCGGTGTTGATCTCGGAGGCTGCGGCATGCGCCGGTGAAGCCATGATCGACAAAAATCCGACCGGCGCAGCCATAAATGCTGCCCGGCGCAACAATCCCGCCATGTCGTTTCCCCAGCAGTGATGACGTCGCACGCTGTGGCGTCGTTGCCCGGTGCGATCGAAGTAGACTTGTTAAAGTTTAAAGCGCGTCGCTGTCGGTTTCGCCGGTGCGGATGCGCAGCGCATGGTCGATCGGCGTGACGAAGATCTTGCCGTCGCCGATCTGCCCGGTGCGCGCCGTCGCGGTGATCACGGCGACCGCCTTGTCGGCAACGTCGGAGGCGACCGCGATCTCGATGCGCAGTTTTGGCAGGAAGTTCACGACATATTCCGCGCCGCGATAGATCTCGGTGTGGCCCTTCTGGCGGCCATACCCCTTCACCTCGGTCACGGTCATGCCGTGGACGCCGATCGCCGTCAGCGCCTGGCGGACTTCATCGAGCTTGAAGGGTTTGATGATCGCGACGACGAGTTTCATGGTCAGGCCTATTCCCCGGGATGCGCAGCGCCGTATGTCCCCGGCGCAGCGTCAATCTGGCATCTTTCCGGGCAAATGGCATAAAAATGTTGCAGGTTGAAGCGGAAAAACGTTTGGCCAAGGGCGATCATGTGAACGGCCGCCTCTGTACAGGGCAGCGGTTCATCCAGCACAATGCATTTTTGGCATGGATGCGGTGAACCGAAGCGTGCCAGCCGGTACATAAGTATGTTTGAGGGGGACGTTCCATGGCGAGTTGGTTCTACGCATCCGAGGGCAAGCAGCAGGGGCCCTATCCGGAAGGGCAATTCCGCGACCTGGTCGCGCAAGGGATTGTGCGCCCGGATACGCTGGTGTGGTCCGAGGGCATGGCCGGCTGGCAGAAAGCCGCCGAAATCCCCGGCCTGATCGGCGGCGGCGGCGCACCCCCGATGATGCCGGCCGGTGGGCCGCCGATGATGGGCGGCAGGGGTTACGGTGGCGGGTCGCTGTCGGCTGATTTCAGCGCGTTCGGCCTTCTCGGCCGCGCCATCGTGTTCGTCATCGGCATGCTCCTGGTGATCCCCGCACCCTGGGTTGCCGTCTGGTTCTACAAATACGTCACGTCGCATATTCAGGTGCCGGGCCGCCCGAACTTCGGCTTTGCCGGTCAGCCGATGGACATCTGGTGGGCGTTGATGGCGAATGCCCTGCTGACTTATGCCGGCGCGACCGGCATTTCATACGCGCCGCTGCTTGCCACGATCGTCAATGCCTTCCTGGCCTGGGTGATCCTCCGCTGGATCGTGGCCAATCTCAGCTCGAATGGTGAACGGCTGCCGCTCTCGTTCCAGGGCAGCGCGATCGGCTATGTCGGCTGGTATCTGCTCATGCTCATCTCGACCATCACCATCATCGGCTGGGCCTGGGTCCTGGCGTACTGGATGCGCTGGATATGCCGCAACACCGAGGGTACGCGGCGCGAGATCGTATTCAGCGGCAGTGGCTGGCAGATCCTGTGGCGGACCGTCGTGTTCTCGCTGGCCTGCAGCTTCATCATCCCGATCCCGTGGATGCTGCGCTGGTACGGCAACTGGTACGTGGCGCAATTCGGCCTCGTGGATCGTGCTGCGGCCGCCGCTCGCGGCTACTGACTGCTACCTCCGCTCGCGCACGGAGCCTTCCTGCGCGACGGAGGCCACCAGCGTGCCATCGGGCTTGAAGATCGAGCCGCGGGTCAGGCCGCGGCCGTCCTGTGCGCTCGGTGAATCCTGCGCATAGAGCAGCCATTCGTCGGCGCGGAACGGGCGGTGGAACCACATCGCGTGGTCGAGGCTCGCCGGCATCATGCGCTTGTCGAACAACGTGCGGCCATAGCGCGCCATGATCGCATCGAGCAGCGAAAAATCCGAGGCGTAGGCGAGCGCACACATGTGCAGCGCCGGATCGTCGGGCAATTTCGCCGCGGTCCTGATCCAGACGTGAATGCGGCCGTCCTCGATCTTCTGGCCGAAATAACGGCCGAGCTCGACGGGACGCAGCTCGATCGGACGATCGGATTCATAGTAGCGGCGAATGAAGTCCGGCATCTCGCGGAACATCGGCTGCTTCGCCACTTCCTCGGCGGTGAGCTTCTCGGGCGGCGGCACCTCAGGCATCTTGTCCTGATGGTTGAAGGCGCCCTCCTCCTCGGCGTGGAAAGACACCATGATCGAGAAGATCGCGTTGCCATGCTGGATCGCGGTGACGCGCCGTGTCGAATAGCTCTTGCCGTCGCGCAGGCGCTCGACCTGGTAGATGATCGGGATCTGCGGATCGCCCGGCAGGATGAAATAACAATGCAGCGAATGCGGCAGCCGGCCGTCGACCGTCCTGCAGGCCGCAACCATCGCCTGCCCGATCACCTGGCCGCCGAACACCCGTTGCCAGCTCGTCTTCGGGCTGCTGCCGCGGAACAGATTTACCTCGAGCTGTTCGAGGTCGAGGATCGAGATCAGGTCGATCAGGCTTTTTGACATGGTGGTGCTTTCTTGCCGTCATCCCGGACGAGCGCTCCGGAATGACACAATGGGGCTCTCCGCCCTTGTTTCACCGCACTGTTTCGCCCACCTCAAGTCTGCTAGCAAGACCAGGAATGAGCCGGGAAACTAGATATGTCGGTACAGGGTAGCATTGTCATCGGCGGGGGCGCGTTTGCCGGCCTCGCACTGGCTCTGGCGTTGCGCCAGGGGCTCGGGCCCGAGATCCCCGTCATCGTCGCCGATCCCGCGCTTGCCACACGGCCGAGCCGCGACCCGCGCGCGACCGCGATCGTGGCCGCCTGCCGCCGCCTGTTCGAGGCGATCGGCGCCTGGGACGATGTCAGGGGCGAGGCGCAGCCGATCCTCGACATGGTCGTCACCGACTCCAAGCTGGAGGACGCCACCCGCCCGGTGTTCCTGAACTTTGCCGGCGATGTCGCGCCGGGCGAGCCCTTCGCGCACATGGTCGAGAACCGCCGCCTGATCGATGCGCTGGTGGTGCGTGCCGAGGCCGAGGGCATTGATCTCCGCGCCACCACGGTCGCGTCTTACGATGCGCGTGCCGAGGGCATCGACGTGACGCTCGGCGACGGCAGCGTGATCGCAGCGAGCCTCCTTGTCGCGGCCGATGGCGCGCGGTCAAAGCTGCGCGAGCGCGCCGGCATCGCCACCCATGGCTGGGAGTATGACCAGTCCGGCATCGTCGTTACCGTCGGCCATGAGCGCGATCACGAGGGCCGTGCGGAGGAGCACTTTTTGCCCGCAGGTCCGTTCGCCATCCTGCCGCTCTCGGGCAAGCGCTCGTCGCTGGTGTGGACCGAGCGCCGAGCTGAGGCCGCGCGCATCATTGCGCTGAGCGACGAGGAGTTTCACGGCGAGCTCGAGCAGCGTTTTGGTTTGCATCTCGGCGAGGTGAAGGCGCTCGACAAGCCGCGCGCATTCCCGCTGTCCTATTTCGTCGCGCGCTCCTTCATCGCCGAGCGCCTCGCGCTGGTCGGCGATTCCGCGCATGTCATTCACCCCATTGCGGGCCAGGGTCTCAACATGGGGCTGAAGGATGTCGCCGCTCTGGCCGAAGTCGTCGTCGATGCCGCTCGGCTCGGCATGGATCTCGGCGGCGGCGACGTGCTCGAGCGCTACCAGCGCTGGCGCCGCTTCGACACGATGGCGATGGGCGTTGCCACCAACTCGCTGAACTTCCTGTTCTCCAACCAGTCGACCTTGCTGCGCACCGTGCGTGACATCGGTCTCGGCCTCGTCGACCGCGCTCCGCCGTTGAAGAATCTCTTCATCCGCCAGGCTGCCGGGCTGACGGGTGAGATACCGCGGTTGTTGAAGGGCGAAGCGTTGTGAGGGGGGCGAATGGTGAGTAGCGAATAGCGAGTAGGCCCATTCGCTACTCGCCATTCCCTATTCGCCATCCTCAATCGATCTTGCGCGCCTCTTCCGGCAGCATGATCGGGATGCCGTCGCGGATCGGATAGGCGAGCTTGGCGCTGCGCGAGATCAGCTCCTGCTTCGCGGAATCGTACTCCAGCGGGCCCTTGGTCAGCGGGCAGACCAGGATCTCCAGCAGCTTGGGGTCGACGCTGTTTTCGGGGCGTTCGGTGGGCGCGTTCATTGTGGTCTCCGGCGATCGGTTGCCTCTAGCACAGAAAACCACGGTCTAGGCGGAAACCATCCGCATAATTTCGTCGAGCAGGCCGTGGAGCCGCGCCGCCGGCACCGGTGTGCCAGACAGGGCAAAGCCGAGAAACGTCCAGTACAGGATCTGCGCGCGGGCCTGCGCGGTCGCAGGGGCAAGTCCGCGCTGCTCCAGGAGCTGCTCGATATAGTCGATCCTGCGGCGGTCGATCGCGCGGACCGCGCCTTGCGCGGCTGCATCGAATGCCGCCCAGTTGCGCACGGCGCGTTCCAAATCGAGCCGCGCGCCAAAAGTCCGCCGTAGCAGCGCCTGCAGCGGCTCGTCGCTTCCGGCCTCGACATCGGCGATGATCTGCTCGGCCGCAATCTCTCGCCAGCGTTTCAGCACGGCGGCATGGAACGCGCCGAGATCGGCAAAATGCCAATAGAAGCTGCCGCGGGAGACGCCCATGGCCCTTGCGAGCGGATCGGCCTTCAGGGCCGTGAAGCCATTTTTGGCAAGCACCTTCAGGCCTTGCCTGATCCAGTCGTCGGCGGAGAGCTGCTCGGTCATGTCGGTTCCCGAAATTCGACCATACATTAGTGTATTGACAGGCCGTGGACCAGCGCCTATCTCACCATACACAGATGTATGGAAACATCCTCGGGAGCTTCGTCGATGCGTGACCTCTTGCTCCAATGTGCCGGCGCCGCCGCCATCGCCGTCGCCCTCATCCATGGCATCCTCGGGGAGACCAAGGTGTTTCCCCGTGCCCGGATCGAGCCGGAGCGGCTCCGGACGCTGATCCGCCTGGTCTGGCAGGCCTCGACCGTCGCCTGGATCGGGGGTGGCGTGCTGCTGATCGCGGCGCCCTGGATGGGCTCGGAGCCGGCGCGCCGCTGGATCGTCGTCACCATGGCCTGCGTGTACGGCCTGTCCGCGCTCGCCAACGCATGGGCGACGCGTGGCCGCCACTTCGGCTGGATGGCGCTCAGTGCCGTCGTCGCGCTCGCAGTGGCCGGCTACTAGCAACGCGGCTCTTGCCTGTGAGGCGTAAGGCCGCAGCGGCCGTTCAAATGCGTGCTGCTTACGGAACGCGCTGATCTTTTTCGGATCGTTAGAACAACTCTAAAGCCGTGCAGCCCCGAACCGGATTGACTTCACCCTCTCTTTTGCTTCCTTCGGTCCCGCTTCGCGCCACGCGCGCACACGACAGAGGAGGAGACGTTCGTGAAGGTCATTCGTGTTGTTGCCATCGCACTGACGATCGGGATTGGGATGAGCTCGGCGGCCATGGCCGACGGTTTCAAGGACTGCACCAAGCTCGACAAGGCGTCGTGGAAGCCGGCCAGCGAAGCTGAAGCCAAGGCCAAGGCGCTGGGTTACGAAGTGCGCCGCTCCAAGATCGAAGGCTCGTGCTATGAAGTCTACGGCGTCAAGGAAGGCAAGACTTTCGAGCTGTTCTACAGCCCCGAAGATCTCAGCCTGAAAAAGACGGTTGCCAAGTAAGGCTCAAGGATAGTCCCGGCTTGATCGACAAAGCGGTACCAGAAGCGCGCGGGGTGTCCGTCAGGACCCCCGCGGATCGAACTGGACCGCGAACGGTCGCAGTCTGGGACCTCCCGCTACGCCTCTGGCACTGGGCTCTCGCGGCCAGTGTTCTCGCCGCGTGGTTCACTCCCACCGTCTACGACGGCCTGCACCGCATCCTCGGCTATACGGTGCTCGGGCTCCTGGCCTTCCGTTTGGTCTGGGGCTTTTGGGGAAGCCGCTATTCGCGCTTCCGCATGGTCGGCGTCAGGCTTCGTGCTGCGCCGGGCTATCTCTGGAATCTGCGTCGCGGCATGACGGGCCGCTATATTGGTCTCAATCCGGCGGGCACGTTGATGCTGGTGGCGCTGCTGCTGTCGCTCGCCGTTTCGGCGATCACGGGCGCGATGTCGGTGACCGTTACGTTCTTTGGCGTGTGGTGGATCGAGGACACCCACGCTTATGCGTCGGATGCCGTCATCGTGCTGGTCGTGCTGCACGTCGTGGGCGTGGCGCTGATGGGAATTCTCCAGCGCGAGAACCTCGTGCGCGCGATGATCACTGGGCGCAAACGCATCCGCAGTCACTCCTGAGGCGAGACGAATTTTGGGGCGTGCCACGTAGTTCTACGGGAAGCGGAACCTCACCCGCAGCACAGACTACCACCAGCGCCACATTGTCGAGATGACGTTTACCTCACGATAGGCATGCAACTGGGCATTGCAAAAAATTAACGCGGAGAAAGTCCGATCGGATCAATCGTCACACATATTGACGAGGGAGCGATTACCATGTTCCGCGTTTTTACGTGCCTTACGGCAGAGCATGATTGGCGGCTTGTCGTGCTCGCTGGTCTGGTCTGCTTCGCCGCGAGTATTGTAGCCGTCAGCATCTTTCGTCGCGCGATCGCGTCGCAGGCCTGGGCGCGGGTGATCTGGATTGCGATCGCCGGCGCCGCCATCGGCTACGGAATCTGGGCAACGCATTTTGTTGCAATGCTCGCCTACGAGCCCGGCGTCTCCACCGGTTACGGCATCGCGCTGACTGCGCTGTCACTCGCCGCGGCGATGATCCTGACCTCTGTCGGCTTTGGCGTTGCCGTGAACAATTCCGGCCGCTGGCGCGCGCCTGCCGGCGGCGGCATCATCGGTGCCGGCATTGCGAGTATGCACTATCTCGGGATGTGGGCCCTCGAAGTGCCGGGTCGCGTGAGCTGGTCGCCGGAGCTGGTGTTCATCTCGATCGTCCTCGGCACGGCCTTGGGCTACGCTGCACTCGCGGTTGCCCTCGGCCGCAAGGACCTATGGGGCGCGCTTGCTGCCGCGGTGCTGCTGACGCTCGCAATCGTGTCGCACCATTTCACGGCCATGGGGGCCGTGCAGATCGTTCCAGACCCGACGCTGACAAGCGGTGCGTTGTCGCTTTCTCCTACCTTCCTCGCCGTGGCAATTGCGGGTGTGGCCCTATCGGTGCTCGGGATGAGTCTCATCGGCGTGCTGGCGGATCGTCGCCTTGCGACCAGAACCAGTAGATTCGAGGAAATCATCAGGGAGCTTTCGCTCGCCAGGCAACAGGTGGAAGATTCGCAAAAGGAATTCCAGGACCAGAAACTCAGGCTGGATACGGCCATCAACAACATGGTCGAGGCTCTCTGCATGTTCGATGCGGAGAAGCGGCTCGTCGTCAGCAACGAGCGTTATGCCCTGCTCTATCGGCTACCGCCGGAACTGCTGAGAACGGGGACACCGCACGCCGACATCATCAGGCATCGTGTTGTGAGCGGCATCCTCAGGGGCGACGCCAGCGAAGGCGCTGCCGAGCAATTCACGTCGAAACTGGCCGCGCTGCCGTTCGATGCAGTCTCGAGCAGGATCGACGAGTTTGCGGATGGTCGGTTGATCTGCGTGACGCGCCAGCCTATGGCCGGCGGCGGATGGGTGGCCACCCATCTCGACGTGACCGAGCAGCGCCGGTCCGAAGCCAAGATCACCCATATGGCGCAACACGATGCGCTGACCGATCTGCCAAATCGCGTGCTGCTCAGAGAGCGGATGGAGCATGCCATTGCAGTTACGCGCAACGGCGGCGTCGATCTGGCCGTGCTCATGCTCGACCTCGATCGCTTCAAGGAAGTCAACGACACGCTTGGACATCCGACAGGCGATTCCCTGCTGCGCGCCGTTGCAGCGCGTCTGCGCGAATGCACCACGGAAACCGCGTTGATCGCGCGACTGGGAGGCGACGAGTTCGCGGTGATCGATTACGTAACCAATCCGGCCGTGGAGGCCGCCGCCCTGGCCGAGAACATCAGAAAGGCGCTTTGCGAACCGTTCGATCTCGGCGATCACCGGGTCACGGTGGGCACCAGCATCGGCATTGCCATCGCGCCGCGCGATGGCAATGATTCCGACGTGATCATGAAGAGCGCGGATCTCGCCCTCTACTCGGCCAAGAGTGGTGGACGTGGTGCATTCCGTTTCTTCGAGCCGGAACTCGACGAGCTCATGCATGCGCGACGCAACCTGGAGCGCGACATGCGGGTTGCGATTGCCGGCCGTCAATTCGAGCTCCACTACCAGCCGTTCGTCACCCCCGCGACCGGCAAGGTCCGCGGCTTCGAGGCTTTGCTCCGCTGGCATCACCCGCAGCACGGTCTGGTCATGCCGGGCGAATTCATCCCGCTTGCGGAGGAGACCGGCTTGATCGTGCCTCTGGGAGAATGGGTCTTGAGAACGGCCTGTGCGGAAGCCGCCAAATGGCCTGCGCATGTCAGGGTTGCGGTCAACCTGTCTCCCGCTCAATTCAGGAGCAAGGAGCTTGTTCCGGTCGTGATCGGCGCACTGGCGAGTTCGGGAATTGCTCCGCATAGGCTCGAGCTCGAGGTCACCGAGACGGCGGTCATGCATGACAGCGAAGCTGTCTTCGCAGTTCTCGGTCAACTGCGCGAGCTCGGTGTGCGAGTAGCCCTGGACGATTTCGGCACCGGCTATTCGTCGCTGAGCTTTCTACAAAGATTCCCGTTCGACAAGATCAAGATCGACCGCAGTTTCGTCAACGAACTATCCAGCGCAAGCGCAGAGGCGCGCCATCTCGCGCGAGCCGTGGTTCGTTTCGCAGTCAGCCTCGGCAAGACGACGACCGCCGAAGGCGTCGAAACCAAGGAGCAGCTGGACATCCTCCGTGAAGAAGGGTGCGTCGAAACGCAGGGCTATTATTTCAGCCGGCCGATGCCTGCATCCGATATCGCGAGAATGCTGCGGCGAGGTGCCGGAGCAGCCGTCCGCGCTGCCTGAGCATTCAGGCCTTCACTGCAACGGCGGATCCCCGCTGGTGCGCTTCTTGGCGAGGTCCATCTCGGTCACCGCGATCAGGATCTCGGCGCGGGTCTTCAGATCCATCGCCTCCAGCATGGCCTGCTTCTCCGCGGGGCCATAGGGCGACATCATCGCCAGCGCGTTGACGAGCGCTTCGTTGGGCGCGCTCTCGACGCCCTCCCAATCGACCTTGAGATTGTTGGCTTTCAAGAAGTCCGCCAAAACCGCCAGCAGCGCCTCGCGATCGACCTCCTCCTCACCTATGCGCGCGGTGAAATCGTCGACGAAGGCGAAAAAATCCACCTTGCACTGGCGGTAGGCGGTGAGCACTTCCAGCTCCTCGATCACCCTGAAGCGCGAGACGCCGGTGAGCTCGAGGATGTAACGGCCGTCGCCGGATTCGGCGAGCTGGGTGATGCGGCCGACGCAGCCGACCCGGAACAGCGCCGGCTTGTCGGAGTTCTTCGGCGAGTGCGCGATATCCGGCTGGATCATGCCGATCAGGCGGTGGCCGTCGCGCAAGGAATCGTCGACCATCGAAAGGTAGCGCGGCTCGAAGATGTTGAGCGGCATCTGGCCGCGCGGCAGCAGCAGCGCGCCCGGCAGCGGAAACACCGGAATGATTTCCGGGAGGTCGGCGGGGCCGCGATATTCGATGTTGATCGGCATCTGGTCCCCGCTGACCGCGTTAGTTCACCGCGCTTACGAAAACAGGATCGTCGACAGGCGCTTGCGTCCCTCGACGGTTGCATCATCAGTGCCGCCCCAGGCCTCAAAGAACTGCACAAGCTGCTTGCGGGCGCCATCGTCGTTCCATTTGCGGTCGCGCTTGATGATCGCGAGCAGCTGCTCGGTGGCAGCCGTGCGGTTGCCCTGCGCATTCAGCGCGGTCGCAAGATCAAATCGTGCCTGATGATCGAGCGGGTCTGCGGCGACTTTCTGTTCCAGCTCGGCCACCGGCCCCAGTGATTCCGCCTGCTCGGCGAGATCGATCGCGGCCTGCACGGCCTTCACCGCGGGATCGTTGCGCTTGGATTCCGGCACCATGGCCAGCGTCTGCTTGGCCTGCTCCATCGCGCCGGAGACGGCGTAGCATTTTGCGAGACCGGCGAGGGCGGCGATGTTGGTCGATTCGTGCTGGAGCACTTCGGCATAGATCTGGGCGGCCGCGGCGGCATCGCCCTCGGCGAGCACGGCCTCGGCCTCCTGGAGAATCTCGGCGGTGTTCGCCTCGCCCGGCGCCGTGATGCCCTTGGTCACCTTTTCGATGAAGGCGTTGAGCTGGCTCTCCGGCACTGCGCCCATGAAGCCGTCCGCGGGCTGGCCGTTGACGAAGGCGATCACGGCCGGGATCGACTGGATGCCCATCTGGCCCGGAATCGCCGGGTGCTGGTCGATGTTCATCTTGACCAGCTTGACCTTGCCCTTGGCCGCCTTGACCGCCTTTTCCAGCATGGGGGTGAGCTGCTTGCAGGGGCCGCACCACTCCGCCCAGAAGTCGATCAGCACCGGCTGGCGCTTCGATTCCTCGATGACGTCCTTCACGAAGGTCTGGGTGGTGGTGTCCTTGATCAGATCGGCCGCAGCCGGGTTTGCGGCTCCGTTACCTTGGTCGATGATCGTCACGGGATCCCCTCGTCTGATGTCTGGAATGGCGGGCTCTTTAGCACGTCGCCAATTCATATGCTTGTTGTCGGCTCCTAAATTGGGCCGGGACGGCCGAATTTCAATCCATTGGAACCGATTCCCCGGGTCCGGGGCATTTCCGGGCCATTTGGCCGCATTCGGGGTCCATATAGAGCCCGGATTGCGAATCTATCCCGCCGGTAGCTGTTGCATTCCCCGCCCGGTTTTGGCATACGACAGCCGTTGCCGGGCGCGTCACGCGGTCGACACAGGATGCGGGTGTAGCTCAGTGGTAGAGCACGACCTTGCCAAGGTCGGGGTCGAGGGTTCGAGCCCCTTCGCCCGCTCCAATTTTTCCCAGAGCATCCAGCCAAACCGGGTCGGGCCGTGGTTTCCACGCCGCTGGCGGCTGGCTCGGATTTCATATGACAATCGTGGTCAACCGGTACGCTCCAATTGCTTGAGGCGATCGGGTTCGACGAGGGATCTTTTCCGACGAGCGGCTTCTGGCAAACACTTTCACCAAGTCCCAACCCTCTGGATTCAGACGGACGGATTGTTGTTCGTTTCGGTCTTTCAGAAGGCTCCGCCCCAGCGAAGGGGGCAAGAAATTCTAGGGGTTTTCAGGGCTTGCGGGCCATGGAGACCTCGGGAGAGCTCTGACTTAATGGAATTTCAGGCCTTCTCGTACTATATTGACGAGAAGGAGAATCCATGCCCGACCAACGTTCCGCGACCAAGCCCCACTATACTGCTGGCGTCATCCAGCGGTTGGCGACCGCCAACAACGTGGCGGTCGTCGTGACGCCGAACGATGTCTTTGCCCATCACGTGACGCGGCTCTCCGGCGACGACGTGAATTTCGATCCTATCGAGAAAACCATCGTCGCGCTTCAGCGTGCCGGGATTTTGGATCGTGTTCAGGCCGTGCGCCTTCAGGCACGTTATCTTCGCGAAAGCCGTCCGTGACGTTTGATCCATTCGGGGATTTCACGACGCGCGGCTATTTGCGCAACGTCGCGAAGGCTAAGGACCCCGATATCGTTCAGCGCCTCGTGCATAATTCTTTCCTGACCGGCATCGATTCAGCCTTGGATCACCTCAAGGCGCGGCCTTCTTTGAGCTATGACGACGTTTTAAAAACGCACAAACGCTCTTCGAGGCCGTATTCCCATGGGCTGGAGAAGATCGACACACAAACGCGTCCCACATCCACGTGAAAAAGGGCGCTATCTTCTTCGCTCATCCCGACGACATTCGCAAAGCAATCGACTACGCGCTGGAGAAGGGACAAGACAAGGCGTTCATGGCGGAGAAGGCCGGCGAAGTTATGGGCTATCTCGCTTATGGCCACCCGTTCCTCGACGGTAATGGCCGCACCATCATGCTGGTCCATGCCGAACTTGCGCGCCGCGCGGGCATCGGCATCGACTGGTCGGCGACGGATAAGGACAAATACCTTGCCGCTTTGACGGAAGAACTCGAAGAGCCAGGTAAAGCAAGCTCGATGCCTACCTGAAGCCATTCATCCGCAAGGGCTCGGAAATGAAAGACATTGCGGATGCGATCAAGGCCGCGCCGGGGTTGGACGGCGGCAACGCGGATACGGTCGCGGGCGAGACCAGTAATCCAACGGTCACGGCGCAATACGAGGCGCAAGCAGTCAAGCGCAAGGGCAGCCAAGGTGCTGCGCTGAAAGACAAATAAGACCAAACTCAGCTTAGTAGGCTGTGCCGCGCGAGTGCGCGAACAGGCTCAATGCGCATCGCGCACCGAGCCGCAGGATACAGCGGTACTGGAGATATCGAATTGGCTCGCGTTGAGCGACCTAGTCAATAATCGGAGCAGCCTCGTGAAACGGAAGGGCTGGAAGGGAAAGAAGCCGAAGAGAAGTCCGACGCTGGCCGTCGTTCGCCCGGCTCCGCCGATCTTTGAGCCAAGGATTTGCCCGTGGCTGGTAACGCTCAAGGCGAACCCGAAGGCGTTCAGGGAGCTTTACGACGTAGCGAGGACCTATGCCAAGGAAACCGACCGTTGGTGTGAGGTGCAGCCGTGGGCGCATTAAATGCTGGAGTCTGCGGAGGAATTTGTCTGCGGTGTTCTAACCATAGGGCGCTTCGCCCGCTCCAATTTTTTCCAGAGCATCCGAATCCCGTAAGCGCAATTCGCTTCGGCTTGCCTCGAGCGAGAGCCGCGGCTCAGGGGATCAATCCCGAGACGCGATAGGCCTCGATCGTGCGGTCGTAGACCGAGATGTCGTTGCGGCCGCGTGCAATGAGCTGCGCGCCTGCGATCGCGGCGTAGATCGCCATCGCGCGTTCGTTTCTCTCCGCTTCGCTAGCCGAGGGCTTCGCCGTCGCCAGCGCGCGCGCGATCCACGCGATATTCATCCGCGGAAAGCGATCGATCTCGTGCCTCACCTCGTCGGGAAGATCGTCGAGCTCAGCGCTCATAATGCCGCTCAGGCACATGCGATTGCCGTTGGCGAGCGCGGCGCGGAAGATCTCGACATAGCGGTCGAAGCGCGCATGCGGATCGGGCACCGTAGCGAGGATATCCTCCAGATAGACGGCGCCCTCCTCGGCGTAGCGCTGTGCTAGGGCCACGCCGAGATCGCCCTTGGTCGGGAAATGATAGTGCACGCTGGCACTCTTGATCCCGACCTCCTTGGCCAGCTCGCGAAAGCTCAGCGCGGTGTATCCGCGCGCCTGCACGGTGGCGCGCGCGGCGGCCAGAACGGCCTCTCGCATGTCGGTTTTGGTCTTCGCCATCGAAATCGTTACCTATCGATCGATAGATAGCTGTTGACCTAGGCGAGGGGAAGGGGGTAACGAGGCGCCGCCATTACCTATCTATCGATAGACAGACAAAGAGGTGTCACATGAAAATCTACGATCGTCCAGGCTTTCCCAACCCCGCCCGCATCCGCATCGTGCTCGCCGAAAAGGGGCTCGACTCCCAGATCGAATTTGTCCCGATCGACCTCATTGGAGCCGAGCACAAGAGTCACGCGTTCCTGCAAAAGAACCCGTCCGGGGTCCTGCCCGTGCTCGAACTCGACGACGGCACTTTCATCTCCGAATCCACGGCGATCACCGAATATCTCGATCACCTGGACGGCCACCCCACGCTGACGGGTACGACGCCGAAACAGAGAGGGCTGATCCACATGATGCAGCGGCGCGCGGAGGCCGAACTGATCGATCCGGTCGGCGAGTACTTCCATCATGCGACACCCGGGCTCGGCGCGAAGCTTCAGGCCTTCAAGAGCCTCGACTGGAGCGGCCGCGCCGATTGGGGACGGCGGCAGGGCGAACGTGCGCGCGCCGGAATGATCTATTTCAACGGCGTGCTGGAGCGGCAGCCCTACGTCGCGGGCGACGCGTTCTCCATGCCGGACATCACCGTCTTTGCCGGCCTGATGTTCGCCGAGGCGGCCGGCCTCACGATCCCTGACAATTCGGCCGCCCTCGCCGCCTGGCGCACGCGGGTTGCCGACCTGCCCAGCGTGAAAAATCGCAGCGGCCAGGCTTTTCTCGCCGACGATGCCCGCCGCCTCGGGCTGTAATTGACGGGAAGCTTTTCCCGGCACTAACGATTGCCGGACGGCGGTCGACGCGCGAGGCAGGTTGAATCCGTTCGGTTCTGCCTCGCACGTCGCCGCAGGACGATCCGGAGGTGCGATGACAATCCTGGTTACGGGCAGCGCCGGCCATCTCGGAGAGGCGACCCTCCGCACCCTTCGCGGGCGGGGCTCATCTGCGCGCGGGATCGATCTGAAGCCCTCTCCCTTCACCGACGCCGCCGGCTCGATCGTCGATCCCGACTTCGTGCGACGCCAGATGGACGGCGTCACCTCCGTCATCCACACCGCGACCCTGCACAAGCCACATGTAGCGACCCACAGCAAACTGGACTTTGTCGACACCAACGTCACCGGCACGCTCAATCTGCTCGAGGCGGCGGTGGCCGCTGGCGTCCGCAGCTTCGTCTTCACCAGCACCACCAGCGTGTTCGGATCGCAGCTCCGGCCCGAAGCCGGACAGGCCGCGGTGTGGGTCACCGAGGGTCTCCCGCCGGTGCCGAAGAACATCTATGGCACCACAAAACTGATGGCGGAGACTCTCTGCGAGCTGTTCTTTCGCGAGCGCGGTCTGCCGGTGATCGTCTTGCGGACCTCACGCTTCTTCCCGGAGGACGATGACGACCCGGAGGTGCGCTCGGCCTACCCGCTGGACAACGCGCAGGCCAACGAGCTGCTCTATAGACGGCTGGATATAGCGGACGTGGTGAGTGCCCATTTGCTCGCCGTCGAGCGTGCGCCGGACATCGGCTTCGCCCGCTATATCGTGTCGGCCACGAGCCCGTTCGAGCAACATCACCTCGGGGTGCTGGCGCGCGACGCGGCGGGTGTCGTGCGCGACCTCTATCCGGATTGCGAGCAGCTCTACGCCGCACGTGGCTGGCGCTTATTCCCTGAGATCGACCGCGTCTATGTCAACGCGCGGGCGCGGCGCGAGCTCGGCTGGCGGCCCGGATTCGATTTCGCGCATGTGCTGCATAGCCTTCGTGCAGGACAGGATTTCCGCAGCGCGCTGGCGCGCGAGGTCGGATCGAAAGGCTACCATGACGCGCAGTTTGACGACGGGCCCTATCCCGTCGCCTCGTAAGCGCCGTGTTTGTCGTTTTGCTCGACGCATCAGATGTCTGCGCGGAGTCACCGGACGCAAACTGGCCTTTGCCGTTCTACTGTGCATGGGGTTGTTTTCGCAGTTTTGTGCGAGCCGACCCTCGCGCTGCCTCCAAATTAAGCCATGCGCCATTTTGATTCCGCGTTGCAGCGAGATCATTGCCGCTGCCGCATGCGCGGCGAGAGAAAATCCGTCTCAACTTTTATTGAGCGCAACCGCACTGCACCCGACGCGCTTCTCACCGCCGGCAGATGTGCTAACCTTTTCGTGTCTGCCTCTCGACAGACTGAAAACTTCGCCTCTCGACTAGCATAACAAAATAACGTGCAGCCCTGACGGCTGCCTTAGGGGAGTGACGCGATGACATCGATGTTCCATCGATCCGTGTTGGCGCTTGCGGCCGTAGCCCTTCTTGCGGGGACCAGCGTTGGCAATGCGCAGCAGCAGGACAAGAACCGGCAGCTGAAGAAATACGAATCCGGCACCAAGGAGTTCTGGACCCATCCGCCGGACGACTGGTTCCTCGGCGACGAGACCGAGGCGCAGAAGGGTCTCGCTCCGCCGTCGGGCCCGCCGACCGGCGCGTCGGAGGCCGAGCTCGCGGCGATGATGAAGAAGATCAAGCTGCCGGCCGGCTTCAAGATCGAGGTCTATGCGCCCGGCGTTCTCGCCGCGCGGCAGATGGCCTGGGGCGACAAGGGCACGCTGTTCGTCGGCTCGTTCGGCCTTGGCAACGTCTATGCCATTAAGGACAACAACGGCAAGAAGGAGGTCAAGACCATCCTGAAGGGGCTGAACATGCCCACGGGTCTGGCCGTCAAGGATGGTGCGCTCTATGTCATCGCGGTCGACAAGCTGATCCGCTACGACGACATCGAGAACAAGCTCGACAATCCCGGCGAGGGCAAGGTCGTCTATGACGACATGCCGTCCTATGCCGCGCATGGCTGGAAATACATCGCGGTCGACAAGGACGGCTGGTTCTATCTGCCGTTCGGGCCGCCCTTCAATGTCGGCATCCCGCCCACCAGCGTGTCGCAGATCCGGCGCGTCGATCCCAAGACCGGCAACGCCGAGATCTACGCGCTCGGCGTTCGCAACTCGGTCGGCGGCGACGTTGATCCGCGCTCCGGCAAATACTGGTTCACCGAGAACGCGCGCGACTGGATCAGCGACGATCTGCCCAGCGACAAGCTGAACATGATCTCGAAGATCGGCGAGCACTTCGGCTATCCCTACTGCCACCAGGGCGATCTTCCGGATACGAAGTTCGCGATGGGCCACAAATGCTCCGAGTTCACGCCGCCCGTGCTGAACCTCGGCGCCCACGTCGCTCCGCTCGGCATGAAGTTCTATACCGGCGACCAATTCCCCGCCGAGTACAAGAACAACATTCTGATCGCCGAACACGGCTCCTGGAATCGTCACAAGTACCAGGGTGGCAATATCACGCGCGTGATCGTCGGTCCCGACGGCAAGAATGCCAAGAAGGAGGTGTTCGCCTCCGGCTGGATCGAGGGTGACCAAGGCTATCTCGGCCGTCCCAACGACATCATCCTCGCCAAGGACGGCTCGATCCTCGTCGCCGACGACTGGGCCGGCGCGATCTATCGCATCAGCTACAGCAAGAAGTAGCCGCGGGTAAAACGGAGGCTGCGGTGGCCGCGAGGTGCCGCAGCCTCTTTCATTTCAAGGTCACACACTGTCGTTCCGGATTGCATGCGACCCGCGCGCAAGTCCGGAACCCATAACCCCGACTGGTGGTTATGGACTGCGGGCCCCTCTCGGGGCGAGTGACGTGCTTGCTAGTTCAGGATGGAATCATGCGCCGCCAGTTTTCTTCGTATATCGTCGGCGCGCTATCGCTCGCAGTATTCGCATTCGTCCCAGCCCTGGCCGCCGATAATGCCGCGATCAAGGAGAAGGCCGCGGTCTGCTCCGGCTGTCACGGCGAGAACGGCATTTCGCAGACCGAGAACATCCCCTCACTGGCCGGCCAGCCCGATCAGTTCATCCAGTGGCAGCTGGTGTTCTTCCGCGCCGGCTCGCGCAAGAACGACCAGATGCAGCCGATCGTCGAGGAGATCACCAACGAGGACATCCGCAATTTCGGCGCCTATTTCGCGCAAATGACGCCGGCGAAGGCCGAGGAAGACAAAGATCCGGACCTGTCGAAAAAGGGCGCGCAAGTTGCCGTCGGCCGCCGCTGCGCTTCATGCCACACGGATAGTTTTGCCGGCACCAAGGCCGTCGCGCGGCTCGCGGGCCAGCGCGAGGAATATCTCGTCAAGGCATTGCACGACTACAAGACCGGCCAGCGCGTCGGCGGCGGTGTCGCCGCGATGGCCGATGTCGCCTATCACATGAGCGACGAGGAAATCACCGCCGTCTCGCACTATCTCGCGTATTTCAAGTAGCGCGAGGCTACCCCGCCCGCTGCTTCTCGTACGCCTTCAAATGCGTGTACGCGATGCGCAGCTTCGGCACCGGCACTTTTGCGGCATCGGCACGCGCGATGAGATCGCCGATCACGTGATCGGCCTCGACCGGAAGGCCCGCCTTGATGTCGCGGAACATCGACGCGGTCATCGGTGAGCCCTCGGTGGTGATGTTGCCCTTCACGCGTTCGAAGAACGGTCCGCCCGGCGTGTAGCCCGACGCGGTGGCGATCGCGCTGGTCTCATCCAGCATGCCGAGCAGAAAATCCCGGCCGCCGGGGGCGGCAAGGATGTTGCCGACGGAGGTGCGCATCAGGCTCGTCGACGCGGCGAGCGAGGAGAGGAACACCCACTTCTCCCACATGTCCTGCATGATGTTCTGGCTGACGGTGGCCCCAACGATGCCGCTCTTGAAGGCCTCATCGATGGCCCTGACGCGATCCGACAATTGCCCGTCGCGTTCGCCGTAATTGAGCGACTGCATCGGTTGGAGCTGCACCACCTCGCGCTTCTCGTTCAGTGTCGCGGCGATGGCGCAGAGGCCGCCGAGCACGCGCTCCTTGCCGAATTTCTGGTCGAGCGTGTCGAGATGCTTCATGCCGTTGAGCATGGGGATGATAGCCGTATCAGGCCCGACTGCCGCGGCGAACGACTTGATGGCGTCGTCGAGGTCGAACGCCTTGCAGCTGAGCAGCACGACGTCGAACTTGTCCTTGAGCGCGTCGGCCTGCACGGTGGGCGGATTTTTCAAGGTCACATCGCCATTCGGGCTCTTGATGACGAGACCGGCGCTCGCCAGCTCGCCGGCGCGGCGTGGCCGGACCAGGAAGGTGACGTCGCGGCCGGCCTGCAACAGCCTGCCACCAAAATAGCCGCCAATGGCGCCGGCGCCGACCACGAGGATACGCATGGGATTGTCCTTATTGTTGCTATTGGCGGTCTATCTATAGTCGTCATTGCGAGCGAAGCGAAGCAATCCAGAATGCTACCACGATCACATTCTGTCGCCGGAGAATGAAGGTCCCCTACTCGCCCGACACCATCTCCTCGACCTCGCGCAATTGCTCCTTGCCGAAGAACATCTCGTTGCCGACGAAGAAGGTCGGCGAACCGAACGCGCCTCGGGCGACCGCTTCCTCGGTGTTCTTGATCAGCTTGCCCTTCACCTCGGGCTCCTGCGCGCGAGCGAACAGTTTTTGGGCATCGAGGCCGGAGGACGCCAGCGCCTTGGCTGCAACCTCGGGGTCGTCCATCTTCTTCGGCTCGCGCCACATGTGATGGAAGGCGGCATCGACATATTTTTCGAATACACCCTCGGCTTGCGCCGCGATCGCAGTGCGCATCAGGTTCAGCGTGTTGACGGGGAAGTTGGGATTGAAGACGTAAGGCTGGACCTTGAAGCGCTTGATGAAGCGTTCGGTCTCGACCGCCTGGAATTCACGCTTGTTCTTGATGCCCGCGAGCGTCTCGGCCGGCGACTTGTTGTTGGTCGATTTGAAGATGCCGCCGAGCAGGATCGGCACATATTCGAACTTGACGCCGATGCGGCTTTCGATCGCGGGGATCGCGAGATGGCTGAGATAGGCGTTCGGGCTGCCGAAATCGAACAGGAATTGCGGGGCTGTGCGGGTCAAAATCGTTCTCCCTGACCGGGCTTTTGATCTGGCTTTTCATCCATTGTGGCGCAGGGCGCGCCACAGGTCTACCGTTTAATGACGGTCATAATACCTTGATGATTCCGTCAGATCAGGCGCCGGATCGCCCGCTTGCGCCACACCAGAAGGTAATAGCCCATCTGCAAGACGAACATGGCGCAGAACACGATCGGATAGGCAGCCCACACGCCCTTCAGGCCGACCGTGCGGCTCAGGATCACCGCCGCCGGCAGTTCGATCGCGACAATGGCGAAGATCGACAGCAGCATCGGTGTCAGCGCCACGCCAGCGGCACGCATCGCGCCGGAGAACACGGTGGCTAGGCCAAACGGCACCGAGCTCCACAAGGCGATATAGAGTAATCCCTTCGCCAGATCGAGCACGGCGCCGTCGGTGATGAAGACGCCGAGCACCGCGCGTGGCGCCAGGTAGATCAGCGCGACCAGCCCGCCGGTCAGCACGAGGTTGAACGCAAGGCCGGTGCGCACGATACCATCCAACCGTGCCCTGTCACCGCCGCCAATCGCCTGCGCGCCGAGGATCGAGACCGCGATCGAAATCGACATCGCCGTGAATTGCGTGTAGCCCATCACCTGGTTCACCGCGCCATAAGCGGCCGTGGCCTCTGACCCATAACCGTTGACGAGGCCGAGCAGCACCAGCTCCGCAATCGCCATCACCACCATGCCGATCGCGCTGGGCAATCCGATGCCAAGGATTTTTCCGAGCACGGCGCCGTCGAGCCGCATATGACGCAGCAATGCAACGTCCGGCGCGAGCGCATGTTTCCTCCGCAGCAGATAGACGGCCAGCGCGATCAGCGTCAGCGCGTTGGCAATCGCGGCCGCCCAGGCCGGGCTGGTGATGCCGCACGCGGGCATTCCGAACGCCCCGCGGATCAGCATCGGCGTCAGGATCAAGCCGATTGTCGTCGACAACGCCAGTGCCAGCAGCGGCGTGAGCGCGTCGCCAACGCCACGGATCATCGCCGTCATCAGCAGGAAGACGAAGCCGAGCGGCATCGTCAGCAGCATGATGCGCGCATAGGCGCTGGCCTGGTCGAGAATGTCTGCGGGCGTCGCGAGCATCGTCATGAGTTGCCGGCTGAAGATCCCGCCGACCAGTGCAATCGATATCGACAGCAACAGGCCGACCGCAAGCGTCGTACCGACGACGCTCTTGATCCGGCCGTGCTCGCCCGCGCCAAACGCCTGGCCGATCAGTACGGTGGCACCGGTACTCAGACCCATGACGAAGGCGAACAGGAAGAAGAACACCGGGAAGAACGTCGAGACGGCCGCGAGCGCGTCGACGCCAATCATCTGGCCGAGATAGACATTGCTGACGGTACCGAACAGCGATTGCAGCGCATTGCTCAGCATCAGTGGCGCGAGGAAGCGAAGGAACGTGGTCCAGAGCGGTTTTGGGGAGGACATGGCTGTGTCTTTCATCATGGCGCAGAAAGCCGTTGCCGCGCAATGCGCGGCTCGGCCGTCGATGGGGGGTGAGAAAGCGCCTTAGGCGCGGTCGCTGTAGGCGAGCTTGACGATGTGGTCGCGGATATCAGTCGGCCAGTCCGCGATCAGTCCGGCGAAGCGGCGCCGGTCATCCGCAAACAGCGCGCGCGAAGCCTCCTCGAATTGCGGGAGGTTGCCGGCCATGGTCGACATGAAGTGATAGGCCGCATCGCGCGCCTGCCGCTCACGGTCCTTGTCGCCGCTGGAGCGCCTCGCCTCGTCGACGAGTTTTCGCAGCGCGACCGAGGCACCACCAGGTTGCGCGCTGAGCCACTCCCAGTGCCGCGGCAACAGCGTCACCTCGCGCGCGACCACGCCGAGTTTTGGCCGGCCGCGCCCGCGCGGCTCGCTCGGTGGTGCGCTCTCCTCCACCGGGGGCGGGATAAGCTTTGCCAACCGCGCCAACACCTCGCGATCCCCGCCGCGCAGGTCGAAGTCGATCGATCGGCCCGTGCCGTCCTCGAAGATGACGATGGGCTCGTCCGGCCGTGGCGCCATCCGCTTGACGACCAGCGCAACCTCTCCTGCCGGCCCGGACACCAGGCGACGCTGCCCCTGAAAGGCGGTGAAAGTCTTCTGCATTGAAATCATTGCCATATTGATCGATGTTGACCTTTTTAATACCCGGGTAAATCCTAGAGGTCAATATACCCGGGTGAAAATATCCATCCGGATGGCTCGACATTGCGATCCCGGGCTGGCACGAACGCGCGGCTGATCGACCACGCCTAGCCCCGGGGACCACACGATGCTGACCGTTCATCACCTCAACAATTCCCGCTCGCAGCGCGTGTTGTGGCTGCTCGAAGAATTGGGCGTGCCCTACGAGATCGTGCGCTACGAGCGCCAGCCCGACATGCGCGCGCCGAAGGAGCTGCGCGCCATTCATCCGCTCGGCAAATCGCCTGTGATCACCGACAACGGCAACACCGTCGCCGAGTCAGGCGCGATCATCGAATATCTCATTGCGACCTACGGCAACGGCCGCCTGATTCCGCCGCCTGATACGCCGGAGCGGCTGCGCTACACCTACTGGCTGCACTATGCCGAGGGATCCGCGATGTCGCCGCTGCTGCTGAAGCTGCTGTTCACGCTGATGCCGAAGCGCGCGCCGGCTTTGCTGCGCCCGCTGGTGCGAAAAGTCTCGAATCAGGCGCTCACCGCGCTGGTCAATCCGCAGCTCAAGCAGCACATGGATTATTGGGAAGGCGAGCTTGCGAAGAGCGAGTGGTTTGCCGGCAACGAATTCACCGCCGCCGACATCCAGATGAGCTTTCCGCTGGAAGCCGCGCAAGCGCGTGGTGGGCTCGAGCTTGGCCATCCCAAGGCGATGGCGTTCCTGGAGCGCATCCATGCGCGGCCGGCTTACGCCCGAGCCCTCGAGAAGGGCGGGCCGTATCAGGTGGGGCGGTAAGTTTCCTCACCGCCCCGGGATGACCTGTCAGTCCGCGTGCAGCACGCGCCCACGCGTCTCCGGCAGCGCGAACGCTGCGATGAAGAACAGCGCGTAGGCCACGACTGCGAACATCGCTATCGCATTCGCAAGCGATGTTGTCGCTGAGAGCGAGCCGACGAGGAACGGAAACAACGCGCCGATGCCGCGGCCGAAATTGTAGCAAAAGCCCTGGCCGGAGCCGCGCAGCCGCGTCGGATAGAGTTCGGTCAGGAACGCGCCGATCCCCGAGAAATAGCCCGAGGCGAAGAAGCCGAGCGGGAAGCCGAGCACCCACAGGATCTCGTTGGTCAGCGGCAGCTGCGTGTAGAGCAGCACCACCGCCATGGCGCCGATCGAGAAGATCAGGAACAGATTGCGCCGTCCGATCCGGTCGGCGAGCCAGGCGCCGGTGAGATAGCCGATGAAGGAGCCGATGATCAGCGTCGAGAGATAGCCGGTCGAGCCGACAATCGAGAGATGCCGTTCCTTGGTCAAAAATTGCGGCACCCAGAAGGTGACGGCGTAATAGCCGCCCTGGCAACCCGTCGCCATCAGCGAGGCCAGAATCGTGGTCTTCAGGATCGGGCCGGAGAAGATCTCCCATAGTGCGGGACGATCGCCACTCGCCGCCTGCTTCGCGCGGGCTTCGGCCGCGATCTCCGGCTCGGTGACCGAGCGGCGGATGTAGAACACCAGCAGCGCCGGCAGCGCGCCGATCACGAACATCCAGCGCCATGCGGTCTCCGGCGGCAGAGCCGAGAACAGGATCGCCTGCGACAGCACGGCGAGACCCCAGCCGACCGCCCAGCCCGATTGCACCGAGCCGACCGCGCGTCCGCGATATTGCGGCCGGATCGCCTCGCCCATCAGCACGGCGCCGGCCGCCCATTCGCCGCCGAAGCCGAGGCCGAGCACGGCGCGCGCGATCAGGAGCTGGTCGAAATTCTGCACGACCGCGCAGACCAGCGAGAAGAACGAGAACCAGATGATGGTGATCTGAAGCGTCCGGACCCGGCCGATATGGTCGGAGAGATAGCCGCCGAGCCAGCCGCCGATCGCGGACGCCAGCAGCGTCACCGTGCCGGCGAGGCCGGCCGAGGCCGCGTCGACCTTCCACAGCGCGATGATGGTGCCGATCACCAGCGGATAGATCATGAAGTCCATGCCGTCGAGCGCCCAGCCCGCGGCGCAGGCCCAGAACGTCCGCCGCTCCGGCGCGTTCATGTCGCGATAGAAGGCGAGAAGGCTGGTATCCTCGATCTCGGCGCGTTCGATGCGCTGGTTCGGATCGGCTGTGGTCATGTGCGTTTCCCCGGCAGTTTCTTGAAACTGCGCGGTCGTAGCACGCGCGGCAGCGAGCGCAAACGGGCGGGCGCTCCCATTTCATGCAAGGGCAGGGTTACTGTCCTGCGGCTTCCGCGCCACGCGTGCGCGGATCCGGCGCGCCGAGCGGCCCGTTCGGCGTGACGAGAATCGAGTTAGCCGAGGTCTGCCCCATCGGCTCGACGACGAGGTGATCCATCGCCTTCAGCTGAAACAGGACATCGTCGGGAAAGCCGCGCTCGATGCGCACCTCGTCCGGCAACCATTGATGGTGCAGCCGCGGCGCGGCGACGGCGGCGGCCACGTCCATTTTATAGTCGAGGACGTTGACGATCACCTGGAGCACGGTCGAGATGATGCGGCTGCCGCCGGGCGACCCCGTCACCAGCACTGGTTTGCCGTCCTTGAGCACGATGGTCGGCGACATCGACGACAGCGGCCGCTTGCCGGGCCCGGGCAAGTTGGCCTCGTAACCGACGAGGCCGTAGGCGTTGGAAGCGCCGACCGCCGCGGTGAAATCGTCGAGCTCGTTGTTGAGCAGCACGCCGGTGCCGTCGGCGACCAGGCCGACGCCATAGCTGAAGTTCAGCGTGTAGGTGTTGCTGACGGCGTTGCCGCGGCTGTCGACGACCGAGTAATGCGTGGTGTTGGTGCCTTCGCGCGGCGCCGGAGGAGCGGACACGATCTGCTTCGACGGCGTGGCGCGATCGGCGGAGATGCCGGCGCGCAACTTGGCGGCATAGTCCTTCCCGATGAGTGTCTCGATCGGCGCATTGACGAAGGCGGGGTCGCCGAGATAGCGCGCGCGATCCGCATAGGCGCGCTTCATGGCTTCGATCAGCAGATGCAGCGACGCCGGCGAACCCTGCTTCAGGTCGGCGAGCTGAAAGCCTTCGAGGATGTTGAGCGTCTCCGCCAGCACCACGCCGCCAGAGGACGGCAGCGGCATCGAGACGATGTCGTAGCCGCGATAGCTGCCGCGCACCGGCGCGCGGATCACCGCAGAATAGGATTTCAGATCGGCTGGCGTCATGATGCCGCCGGCGTCGGAGAGGGCCTTGGCCAGTTTTTCGGCGACCGGCCCTTCATAGAAGCCGCGCGGGCCTTGCGCCGCGATCGCCGACAACGTTTCGGCGAGATCGGTTTGCGTCAGCCGGTCGCCTTCACCGAGCGGTGTGCCATCAGGGCGTGAGAAGATTTTGGCTGAGGAGGGCCAGCGCGCGAGCCGCCGGTGCCAGCCCGGCAGCGTGTCGGCCATGTCGTCGCTGAGAACAAAACCGTCGCGAGCGAGCGCGATCGCAGGTTCTATCAATTGCGCCAAGGTGAACTGGCCTGAGCCGTATTTCTCCAGCGCCAGGGAAAGTCCGGCAACGGTGCCGGGTACGCCGACGCCGAGTGCGGAATCGCGCGACTTCGCTGGATCGGGCTTGCCATCGGCGTCGAGAAAGATTTGCGGGGTGGTCGCCGCCGGTGCGGTCTCGCGATAATCGATTGTAATGTCTTCGTGACGCTCAGCCGAATGGATCACCATGAAACCGCCGCCGCCGATATTGCCGGCGCGTGGATAAGTCACGGCCATCGCAAAGCCGGTGGCGACTGCGGCATCGACCGCATTGCCGCCGCGCCGCAGGATGTCGGCGCCGACCTGCGCCGATATCTTTTCCTGCGCCACCACCATGCCGTGCTCGGCGGGAACGGCATGCACCGTGTCGAGCGCGGGCGGGGCATAGGCCCGTCGCGCATCCTGTGCGGTGGCCGGTGCAAGACCAAACGCCAGAGTGGCAATGAAGGCGAAGAATGTCCGCCGTGTCGAAAATGACGCCATCATCAAACTTCCGCCGTTGGCCTTCAGACTTTCCCTGGGCCAGTTCACACGCGTCACCGCAATGCTATACGGTTTGCCCCGAGAGCGGCAAAACTGTTCGTGATGAGGACTTTGGAATGACGACGATCGCCCCGGATGCGCGCTTGGCCAGCGCACCACGGACCTATCCGCCGCGCGCAGCCGTCGTCAGCTGGATCTTCTTCGACTGGGCTGCGCAGCCCTATTTCACGCTGATCACGACCTTCGTGTTTGCGCCCTATTTCGCCACCAGCATTGCGCCAGATGCCGCCACCGGGCAATCGCTGTGGGGCTTTGCGATGGCGGCGGCGGGTCTTGCCATCGCGCTGATGTCGCCGGTGTTGGGGGCCATCGCGGATGCCTCGGGCCGCAGGAAGCCGTGGATCGCAGGATTTGGCGCGCTGCTGGTGCTGGCATCCTGCACGCTGTGGATCGGCAAGCCCGGCGATCCCAGCATCATTCCGCCCCTGCTCACCGCAGTCGCGCTCGCCAGTGTCGGCGCGGAATTCGCCACCGTCTTCAACAACGCGATGATGCCGACTTTGGTGCCGCCGGAGCGGATCGGCCGGCTTTCGGGCACCGGCTGGGCCACTGGCTATATCGGCGGCATCGTCAGCCTGATCATCGTGCTCGGCTTGCTCGCGGCCAATCCAGAGACCGGACGCACGCTGCTCGGCCTCACGCCGCTGTTCGGGCTCGATCCCGCAACCCATCAGGGCGACCGCGCCGCCGGGCCGTTGACCGGGCTGTGGTTCATCATCTTCGTGACACCGCTGTTCCTGTTCACGCCGGATTACCCGGCGAAGCGTCGGGTGCGGGAGGCGCTGCGCGAAGGCCTTGCCGAGCTGAAGCAATCGATCAGGAGCTTGCCGCAGCAGAAATCGCTCGCCGCATTCCTGCTCGCCAACATGATCTACACCGACGGATTGGTGTCGCTGTTCGCGTTCGGCGGCATCTATGCCGCCGGCACCTTCGGCTGGCACACGATCCAGATCGGCACCTTCGGCATCATGCTTGCAATTGCCGGCACCTTTGGCGCGTGGCTTGGTGGCAAGCTCGACGATCATCTCGGACCGAGACGCGTGATCGCCGGCAGCTTACTGCTCCTCCTGCTCGCGGTGGCGGCGATCCTTCTGGTCGACAAGGACAGTGTCCTGTTCGTCAAGGTCGCGCCGCCTCTTCCGGGCGCTCCGATGTTCTCGAGTGCCGCGGAACGCGCTTATCTCGTGCTGGGCTGTCTCATCGGCGCAGCCGGCGGCCCGCTTCAGGCGGCATCACGCACGCTGCTGATCCGCCTCGCGCCGAAGGATCGCATCGCGCAGTATTTCGGCCTGTTTGCGTTGACCGGAAAAGTCACGTCCTTCATCGGCCCGCTGCTGATCGGGGTGATCACCGCGGCAACGGCGAGCCAGAAGGCCGGCATGGCCGTGCTGGTGGTGTTCTTCGTGGCGGGGTTCGCGCTGCTGACGCGCGTGCGGGAGTAGCCGCACCACGCGATTTCACCGCCGTCATTGCGAGGAGCGCAGCGACGAAGCAATCCAGACTTTCTCTGCGGAAGCAGACTGGATCGCTTCGCTGCGCTCGCAATGACGCGGTGGCTACCGCTAGCCTATCAGTGCCTGAAGTGCCGCGTTCCCGTGAACACCATGGCGATGCCGTGCTCGTCGGCGGCCTTGATCACCTCGTCGTCGCGCATCGAGCCGCCGGGCTGCACCACCGCGGTGGCGCCGGCCTCGATGCAGGCGAGCATGCCATCGGCGAACGGGAAGAACGCATCCGACGCCACGACCGAGCCCTTGGTGAGCGGCTCGGCGAGCTTCAGCTCGTTCGCCGCATCCTGCGCCTTGCGCGCCGCGATCCGCGCTGAATCCACCCGGCTCATCTGGCCCGCGCCGATACCGACGGTGGCGAGATCCTTGGCGTAGATGATGGTGTTGGACTTGACGTGTTTTGCGACCCGGAACGCGAATTTCAGGTCGCGCATCTCCGCATCCGAAGGCGCACGCTTGGTCACGACCTTGAAGGTCATGTCGTCGACCACGGCGTTGTCGCGGCTCTGCACGAGGAGACCGCCGGCCACCGTCTTGGCGGTGAGGCCGGGGGCGCGCGGGTCGGGCAGGCTGCCGGCGAGCAGCAGCCGCAGATTCTTCTTCCCGCCGATGATGGCGATCGCCTCTTCGCTCGCGTCGGGCGCGATGATCACCTCGGTGAAGATTTTTGTGATCTCGCGCGCGGTGTCGGCATCGAGCGCGCGGTTCATCGCGATGATGCCGCCAAAGGCCGAGGTGGAATCGCAGGCCAGTGCCTTGCGATAGGCGTCGACGAGGTTCGAGCCTTCCGCGACGCCGCAGGGATTGGCGTGCTTGACGATGACGCAGGCCGCGGTGCGCTTGGTGTCGAACTCGCCGATGCATTCATAGGCCGCATCGGTGTCGTTGATGTTGTTGTAGGAGAGCTCCTTGCCCTGAAGCTGCCGCGCGGTCGAAACGCCCGGGCGCTTGTCGGGCGTCGCGTAGAACGCCGCGGTCTGGTGCGGGTTCTCGCCGTAGCGCAGCGACTGGATCAATCTGCCGCCGAAGGCGCGGAAGTCGGGCGCGTCGATCTCAAGCTGGCGGTTGAACCAGTTCGAGATCGCGGCGTCGTAAGCGCCGGTGCGCGCATAGGCCTTTGCCGCAAGCCGGCGGCGCAGTTTCAGCGTGGTCGCGCCGTTGTTGGCGGCGAGTTCATCGAGGACGGCCTTGTAATCATCGGCCTCGACCACGACGGCGACGTCGTCATGGTTCTTGGCGGCCGCGCGGATCATCGCGGGGCCGCCGATGTCGATATTCTCGATGCAATCCTCGAAGCCCGCGCCTTTGTCGACGGTCGCCTCGAACGGATAGAGATTGACGACGAGCAGATCGATCGGCGCGATGCCGTGCGCCTTCATTGCGTCTGCATGCTCCTTATTGTCGCGGATCGCAAGCAGGCCGCCATGCACCTTCGGATGCAGCGTCTTGACGCGGCCATCCATCATCTCGGGGAAGCCGGTGAGGTCGGACACGTCCTTCACCTTGAGGCCGGCCGCGGCGATCGCTTTCGCGGTGCCGCCGGTCGAGACCAACTCGACATCATGCGCGGCAAGCGCCTTGGCGAACTCGATCAGGCCGGTCTTGTCGGAAACGGAGAGAAGTGCACGGGTGACGCGGCGGGGATGGTCAGTCATGAGCAAGATCCTCTGTCTTAAGGAGTGTCTATGCCCAGGCGCGCGGCGGATATGTGTCGCGCTTCCCGATGGTGCTCCATCCAAGGTCGCCAGTCGCGCGAACGAGGGCTCGATAGCAGTTTTCAGCCAGTTTCACAACGCCAGACAGGACTGGCAGACGCGCGTTTAAAGCGGAAGTTCCGGTTCGCGCCGGGCGTTGCGGCGGGCATTGGTGACCGCTGGCGAAGCGCTCGAGCGTACAAAACTCCAGCGGATCGAGGGCGCCTGCCGCGCATCTTGCCGGATCACGATCTGCGCGGTGCGGCGCGGGCCGTCGTTGCCGGCCAGGAACACGCTGTCCTCGAGGTCGACCTTGTCGTCGAGTGCTTCAAAGGTCCAGACATCGCGGTTCGGCAATACCAGCATGACGCCGCGGGCATCCGACAGTCGGCTCGCCTTCACCGCCGGATGCAGATGGAAGCGCAGCGCGAAATGGGCATCCGCGCCCTTGAATCGCCCGCCCTGGGGCGGCGACAGCGTGTCCTCGCCGTCGATGCGTGCGCCGTCATTGGCGATCATCAGCACGCGGCGATGGATCGCGCCGAATTTGGCGAGATAGCCGTCATGCGAGGTCGTGAGCAGCGTGCCGTTCTGCACCACCTCGCGATAGCTCTCCACCTCGACCGGACCGCTGGTGACGGGCGAGCCGTGCAGCAGCCGCTTCATCGCCGACATCTCGACGAACTGGCATGAGGACGTGTCGTGATAGGTCAGCGTCGAATGCGCCGCAGTGCCGCGCGCGAATGGCCGCCAATTGTCGCGTCCCGTGGTCGGCATGCCGCAATTGGTGACGATGCGGCTGATGCCGGAAGAAAGCTCGAACGACAGGCACCCGGCATGGGCGTCATGGCTGACGCCGGCCGGCGGCGGCGGGCCGGCGTCGATGATCACGGTGGTCTGGCCGGCATCGAGGCGCTGGAAGCCGGTATGCGGCATGTTCGCCATCGGTGCGCCGTGGGTGTCGTCATAGGCGAGCAGCGTCGCGAGCAGGTCCGACGGCGTCGCGCTCATGCCATTGAACAGTGCGAAATTGCCGTCGCCGTGCCGGAAGAAACGCAGCATCGGCATCATGCGGTCGATCGCGTTGAGCAGCGCCGGCGGCGGCGCGATGTTGCGCGCGGCAAAAGTCTGCCGCAGCGGCAACAAATCGATCAGCAGCTCGATCAGCGCGCCTGGATTGCGGGAGATGTGGCCGCCATCAGGCAGGATCTGCCGCTGCAATTCGTCCGAGAGTTTCTTCGACGCGCTGCGGATCTGACCCGCCTGGTTGGCGAGGCACAGCGCCGCGTAACACAGCGCGATCAGCACCTGAAGTTTTGGGACGCCGTCCGGAATGTTCACCATGGTGTAGCGCAGGAAGCGGATCTCGCGTGCCAGCGCGCGCAGATAACGGCGGTAGAATTTGTTGTCGGTGTCGTTGAGCACCAGGGGTGCTTGCGACAGCAGCGAGATCACGCGCCTTGCCAGCACGTCGGCGCGCCGCGCGACGGCGCGGCGCTTGTTGGCGGGATTGGCGATCCAGTCCTCGACCAGCGCGCGCGCATTGGCCCGCGTCAGCGCGGTGTCGGCGGCCCGCAAATGGCGCAGCCAGCCGAAGCCGAGCAGCGCGACCTCCCAATCCTCCGACGGCGGTTCGAGATCGAAGATCGAGCGGCCGTGGCAATTGACGATCTTGCCGGCGAAGACGAAGCGCCCAGCATAGATCTCGGCGGCGCGGGTCGCATCCGCTGTGCGCAGATCATGCGGCGCGATGATCAGCCGGTCGGTGCGGCCCGGCCAGACCCGCGACAGCGCAACGGAACCGCCGCTCGCGCGCGCGAGCATGTTCCGCGCGAAGCGGTTCATCACCAGCGTCGAGATACGTCTGCGTTGAGCGACCGACACGCCTTGCCTTGAAGGGGGAGAGGATTCCGACGAATCCTTATTAATCCTAAAATCGGCCGTCTAACACCACCTTGAACGGCGCGAATCAGCGCCGTGGTTGCAAAAAACCAGTGCAAAATCAGGATTTAACGAGCCGGGCTGCGAAAAATCCGTCGAGCCCGCCGAGCTTGGGATCATCGTGCGGCAGGTGGCTCGGCAGGGTCCGGAGGTCGCCGGCGGCGGTGATGATCTCGCCGAGTCCGGAAACCTCAGCTGCATCGACCGGCACGCGGCGAAGTGCTGGCTCAGCGGCCAGCAGCGTGGCGACGGCCTGCTCGCCCTCTTCGGGTTCCAGCGAACATGTGCAATAGACCAGCGTGCCGCCGGGCTTGAGCAGCGAGACCGATTTGCGCAGCAGCCGCTGCTGGAGAACGGTCATCGCGGCGATGTCGGATTGCTGGCGGAGCCAGGACACGTCGGGATGGCGGCGGATCGTTCCGGTCGAGGTGCAGGGCGCATCGATCAGGATGCCGTCAAATCGCTCAGGCGGGCCGGTCCATTCGACGGCGTCGGCGACGACAGTCTCGGCCTGCAGCGACAGCCGCGTCAGATTCTCGCGCAGGCGTGCCACCCGGGCCGGCGAGCGGTCGAGCGCCGTGACATGCGCGCCGGATTGCGCCAGTTGCGCGGTCTTGCCGCCGGGGGCGGCGCAGAGATCGGCAATGGACTTGCCCTCGATGTCGCCGAAAAGGCGCACCGGCAGCGCGGCGGCCGCGTCCTGCACCCACCATTGTCCTTCAGTGAAGCCGGGCAGCATGGTCACCGCACCGTGCAGCACCGTGCGTACCGATCCGGTCGGCAGCACTTCACCGTGCAGCCGGCTCGCCCATTGCGCGGCGTCGGACTTCACGGTCAGGTCGAGCGACGGCTCATGGCCGAGTGCGAGCGCCATGTCCCTTGCGGTCGCCTCGCCGTAATGCGCGCTCCAGCGCGCCAGCAACCAGGGCGGCAGGTCCAGCGATTGCGTGGAAACCTCTTCGACCAGCGCCTGGCCCTCGCGCGCGCAGCGGCGCAACACGGCATTGACGAGGCCGGCATAGCGCGCGGCGCGCCGGTCGGATTGTACCAGACGAACGGAGAGATCGACCGCGGCGTGGTCGGGCACGTCCATCCAGAGAATCTGGGCGGCACCGATCAGCAGCGCGCTCTGCGCGCGCGGAGCGTCGGAGGGGATGCCCTTGTCGAGCAGGCGCGACAGCACATGGCCGAGCGTGCCGAGCCGGCGCAGGATGGTCGCGACCAGACGGCGCATCAGCGCACGGTCACGGTCGGCCAGCGTCTTCAATCCGGGATGGGCGCCGGTACCATCGAGCTGGTCATCGAGCGTCCGGTGCTTGTGCAGCACGCCGTCGACGATGTCGGCAGCAATCCGCCGCGCCGCGAGACCGGGCACTTCGGACGGAGGGGCAAAACGTTGAGATGGCATGCGGAAGCAAGGTTCTGAGCGAGCGGCAGTTCCGCCGATATGGCGCGCATGCCTTAAGAACGGCAGCTTTGGCATGCGAATATGCCAAATGTAAGAATGACCTCTGGCGTTTTCAGCCCCTCGCGGCCATTTCAGCAATGCGTTATTGGACGTCGCGTATGTCGCGACCCTGCGCTAGGACCCCGGACGATGAACGACCAGACCCCCGCTCCCGATCGCAAGCCCTTGCCGCCGGCAGCCCGGCGCGCGCTGGCCGAAGCCGAGGCGCGCCGGCAGGCTGCGGCGGCTCATGTCGAGGCAGCGCCGAAGGAATTGCAGGGGCCAAAGGGACCCGAACCCACGCGCTATGGCGATTGGGAACGCAAAGGCATCGCCTCGGATTTCTGACGCTCTGGTCACATAAGGCTCTCTTGCCGGCCCGGCCGACTCAGCCCTAGCGTGCGCGGATGTCGCGCTTCGATCCCAGCCATCCCTATCGGCCTACTTACAACGGCTCGCCGTTTGGCCGCCGCTTCTCCGGACTGGTGCCGTGGATGTTCGTGGTCGGTGTGGTGGTGGCGATCGTGCTCACCTTCAGGCACGGGACGAGCTGGCCGATCCCGCACGCGACGGATCGTCAGTCGCGCGATGCCGAGATCATCCTCCAACAGGCCGGCAATCCCGATATTCGTCAGCCGGTAGATGTCATCCGCATCATCGACGGTGACACGTTTCTCGCCCGCGTGCATCAGCGCGACGGACGCGATCTCGTTGCGCGCGTTCGCCTGCGCGGCATCGATGCGCCAGAGATGAAGGCGTCTTGCCAGCAGGAATTGGACAAGGCCGAAGCCGCCGCGGATGCGTTGCGCGCGCTGCTCGGCCAGGGCGGCGTCACGATCTATAATCTCGGCACGGAAAAATACGGGCGCGTCCTCGCTGACGCCGCGACCAAGCGCACCGCTAACGTCTCGGCCATGCTAGTCGCCGGCGGCTATGCGCGCAGCTACAATGGCGGTCATCGCGACGGCTGGTGCGGACGCGGCTGGCGCTTCTGGTAACAAAAAAGCCGCATCAAATGACGCGGCTTTCGCAGTCCTGTCCTGACTCTTGCTCAGCGCGCTACGACCACCGTCGTGCCGACCGAGACGCGGCTGTAGAGATCGGTGATGTCGTCGTTGAGCATGCGGATGCAGCCATAGGAGACGAAGCCGCCGACCGAGCCCGGCACGTTGGTGCCGTGGATGGCATATTCGCCGCCGGCCAGCGTCATTGCCGCAACGCCCATCGGGTTGCGCGGCGACCCGCCCGGGATCACGTCGGGAAGCTGCGGCTTGTCGCGCCTCACTTCGGCGGGCGGCGACCAGGCCGGATTGCGATACTTGCCGTCGATGCGGGTGGTGCCGGCCCACTGCTTGCCGGATTTGCCGACGCCGACCGGATAGCGCACGGCGTGGCCGTCATCGAGAATGAGATAGAGCCGCCGCTCGCTGGTTTTGACCACGATGGTGCCCGGCGAATAGTCGGCCACGTGCGTTCCCACCATTTCCGGCCGCGCCTGCGCCGCCGTCGACATCAAGACCCCTGCCCCGATGGTGGCGGCCAGCGCCACAGCAACCTTGATCGACATCGATACTTCCCCTTGCCCAAACGGATCGTTCAAAATGGACGCAGTACCCGGCAATTGCCTGCTCACCCCGACATTCTTAACCGCGCTTGTTAACCGGATGGTTTCTACGCGCGGCCGCCGAGGGCCAGCCAGCAGAGGGAACAAAGGAAATGTTCGAAACAAAGTAAATGACCTGAAAACAACACTCGGCCGGAAAGATGCGGCCGTGCCGGCACGCGCCCTGACAAGAGCGTGAGGATGTGAACAGGGGTTGTTTTGGGAGGGGGCAAGCTGACGCGAAAGACAGTCTCGTGTCCCGGACGCGGCGCGGCATGAAATGACGCGACGCAGAGCCGGGACCCAGCATTTTCTTTACATGGAGGTGTGGGCCCCGGCTCTGCAGGCGCACCGCTAAGAGGCGCTGCGCTGCGTCCGGGGCACGAAGCCTTGGCTTACGCCGGCTTCTTGTTCTGCCGGTTCTTGACGAGATCGTCGACCACGGCGGGATCGGCCAGCGTCGAGGTGTCGCCAAGGCTGCCCGGCTCGTCCTCGGCGATCTTGCGCAGGATACGGCGCATGATCTTGCCCGAGCGGGTCTTGGGCAGGCCCGGTGAGAATTGGATCTGGTCGGGCGCGGCGATCGGGCCGATCTCCTTGCGCACCCAGGTCACGAGCTCCTTGCGCAGGTCGTCGGTCGGCTGCACGCCGGCCATCAGGGTGACATAGGCATAGATGCCCTGGCCCTTGATGTCGTGCGGGTAACCGACCACGGCGGCTTCCGAGACCTTCTCATGCGCGACCAGCGCGCTCTCGACTTCCGCGGTGCCCATGCGGTGGCCGGAGACATTGATGACGTCGTCGACGCGGCCGGTGATCCAGTAATAGCCGTCCGCATCGCGGCGGCAGCCGTCGCCCGTGAAATACTTGCCCTTGTAGGTCGAGAAATAGGTCTGCTCGAAGCGGGCGTGGTCGCCATAGACCGTGCGCATCTGGCCCGGCCAGGAGCGCGTCAGGCACAGATTGCCTGACGTCTCGCCGTCCAGCACCTTGCCGTCTGCATCGACGATTTCAGGCACCACGCCGAAGAATGGCTGCGTCGCCGAGCCCGGCTTGAGTTTCGTCGCGCCCGGCAGCGGCGTGATCAGAATGCCGCCGGTCTCGGTCTGCCACCAGGTGTCGACGATCGGGCAGCGGTCGTCGCCGACGACACGGTGATACCACTCCCAGGCTTCGGGATTGATGGGCTCACCGACCGAGCCGAGCAGGCGCAAGCTCGTGCGCGAGGTCTTCTTCACGGGCTCGTCGCCCGACTGCATCAGCGCGCGGATCGCGGTTGGTGCGGTGTAGAAGATGTTGACCTTGTGCTTGTCGATGACGTTCCAGAACCTGGAATTATCCGGGTAATTCGGCACGCCTTCGAACATCAGCGTGGTCGCGCCGTTCGCAAGCGGCCCGTAGAGAATGTAGCTGTGGCCGGTGACCCAGCCGACGTCGGCGGTGCACCAGTAGATGTCGCCGTCGTGATAGTCGAAGACGTATTGATGCGTCATCGCGGCGAACACGAGATAGCCGCCCGAGGTGTGCAGCACGCCCTTGGGCTGGCCGGTCGAGCCCGACGTGTAGAGGATGAACAGCGGATCCTCGGCGTGCATGTGCTCAACCGGGCATTCCGTCGTCACCATCGCCGCCGCCTCGTGATACCAGAGGTCGCGGGTCGGGTTCATGTCGACCGTGCCGCCGGTGCGCTTGACCACGACGACCCAGTCGACGCCGTCGGCCTTGGCGAGCGCTGCGTCGACATTCGCTTTCAGCGGCACCTTCTTGCCGCCGCGCAGGCCTTCATCCGCGGTGATGATCACCTTGGACTGGCAGTCGTTGATGCGCTGGGCGAGGCTGTCGGGCGAGAAGCCGGCGAACACCACGGAGTGGATCGCGCCGATGCGCGCGCAGGCCAGCATCGCATAGGCCGCTTCCGGAATCATCGGCAGGTAGATGGTGACGCGGTCGCCCTTCTTGACGTTGCGGGTGCGCAGGATGTTGGCCATCCGGCAGACCTCGTCGTGCAGCTCCTTATAGGTGATGTGCTTCGACTGCGAGGGATCGTCGCCTTCCCAGATGATCGCGGTCTGGTTGGCGCGCTTGTGCAGATGCCGGTCAATGCAATTGTGGGCGACGTTGAGGATTCCGTCCTCGAACCATTTGATCGAGATGTTGCCGGGCGCGAAGGACACGTTCTCGATTCTGGTCGGCGCGTGCATCCAGTCGATGCGCTTGGCCTGCTCGGCCCAGAATGCGTTCGGGTCCGAGATCGAGCGGGCGTACATCTCCTTGTACTTGGCTTGGTCGACCCAGGCGCGCTTCGCCCACTCCGCCGGGACGTCGTAGATCTTCTCGGACATGTTTCCCTCCACATACGGCAAGCCGAACCCAAGCGACTGGCGGGCCGACTTGATCGTTGAACCGATTATGCGTCGGGCTAACCGGACCCGACAAGGTGCACAAGCTGGACCTTCGGCGAGCCGCTCGCCATGCGGAGAATCAAGCTGCACGGGCCGGCTGTCGCAAATCTGAAACGGGCCGAAAGGGCGCTTTCCGCTCTTCACCCAAATCCCCGGAAGTGGCCCGTGCAGGGCGCCCATGCGTCGCAGGAGGTATTTAGAGACCGTTTCTCACTGATTCGGGACTCGCAATGCGGTTCGGAACACCCTAAGTGGCTAATCCGGGTCCGGAAGAGACCCCTTGGAACAAACGTCAGAACAGCGGCATTGAACGGTAACAGACAGGGTCAAGGCTTAACACTATGATGGATCAGCAGAATCTCGGGACGATGCGGCCCGCTTCGGCCGATCCTGCTGCCATTGCGCTGGCCAAAGCCCTCGGACAATGGCCGAAACCGGCCGGTTCCAACCGTCCTAGCCCGAAAAAGGTCTTTGATTCAGCTTCCCCGGTCGCGGTCGAGGAGCTGGCCAAGGAGCTGGGCCTGCGGCTCGGTGACCAGAACGAGCTGAAGATCCGCCGGATCAAGCGCGGCAAGGGCTATTCCTTCGTCCGTCCCAACGGCGCCCATATCCGCGACGCCCGCACCATCCGCCGGCTGCACGCCATGGCGGTGCCGCCGGCCTATCGCGAGGTCCGCTATTCGGCCGATCCGACCACCCATCTTCAGGCGGTGGGTCGCGACGCCGCGGGCCGGCTGCAATATCGCTATCACGCCGACTGGGAGAAGGTCCGCGAGCATCGCAAGGCGCATCGTCTGGAGAAGCTCGTCGGCGCGCTGCCAAAGATCCGGCGCAAGGTCTCGGCGTTCCTGTCGGGCGACGAGCCGACACGCGAATTCGCGCTCTCGGCCGTGATCGAGCTGATCGCCCGCACCGCGATCCGTCCCGGCAATGAATCCTATGCCCGCCTCAACGGCACCCGCGGCGCCACCACGCTGCTGAAGTCGAACGTCACGCTGGAAGACGATTGCTTCGTGCTGACCTTCAAGGCGAAGGGCGGCAAGGCGGTACGCAAGGAATGTGACGCCGCCAAGCTGGTGCGCGCCATCGGCATTTTGCAGGGCGTTCCCGGCAAGCGCATGTTCCAGTATCGCGACGCCTACGGCATCGTGCGCGCGGTCAGCACCACCCAGGTGAACGCCTTCCTGCGCGAGATCGCCGGCATCAAGATTTCGCTGAAGGATTTTCGCACGCTGATGGCCTCTGCCGTCGTCGTGGAATCGCTGTCGCGGATCACGCCGGCAACCAGCCAGCGCGGCCGCAAGAAGCAGGTGCTGGAGGCGATCCGCGCCGCCGCCGACAAGCTCTCCAACACGCCGGCGATCTGCCGCAAGAGCTACGTCCACGACACCATCGTCACCGCCTTCGAGGACGGCATCCTCGAACGTTTTGCGGCGACCATGAAAGGCCAGCGTTCGCAGGCCCGGCGCGAGCAGCTGTTGCAGCAGGTGGTGGCGACCGCGGCCGTTTGACTTTCCCGTCGCTACGTCTTGTCTGAAACACCCTTGTCGGGACCGGGATCGCTGCCCGCGGCTGCGCTCGTGAGCCGTTCCAGATAATGCGCCCATCCCGTCGCGTGCGCGGCCGCCTGCTCTTCGCTTGGCAGCCCGCTATGGGTCATGCGCAGCAGCGTGCCGCCATCGCGCTCGATCAGGTCGATCTCGATCAGGCTCGAGCCGGGCGGCACTTCCTGACCGCCCTCCCATCCGAATGTGTAAGCGAGACGATGCACCGGCACGACCTCGCGGAACGCGCCGCGGGCAACGCCGCCGCGCGGGCCGACGCCCTTGAGCAGATAAAGTCCGCCGGGATGCGGCTCGGTGGTCGCGTCCGAGCCCATCCAGCTCAGGATCTTCTCGGGGTCGGTCAAATAGGCGAAGACGGTGGCGCGCGGGGCTGCGATCTGGGTCTCGCGACGCACTACGAACGGCTCGGTCATCGGCGATCATCCCTGGGCTGACACTGGCACATGGCGGCGCCAAAGCGGGCCGTCAAGGATTGCCCGTGACAAAGACGGCCCACCTTCGTCATCATCGGGCCATGCAGCTCTCCCCGACCCTCGCCTGGCTCGTCGATGCCGCCGCCGATAGTTCCGGAGCCGACCGCCTGCTTGCGGAACTCGGCGCACATCTGGTCGCCGACGGCGTGCCGCTTGCGGCAGGCAGTCTGACGCTGGAGGTGCCGCATCCGCTGATCGCGAAACGAACTTGGCTGTGGCGTGCGGACAACGGCCGAGTGATCGAAGCGCTCGGTTTCGCACCGGGCGGATTGGCGCCCGATCTGCCCGACGATGCCGGCCGCCGCTGGTTGCGCGACATCGCAGGCGGCGAGGTGCACGAAGATGCCGTCGGACGGCCCGATGGGCCGTTGCTCGGCTGGATCGGGCCGCGTCCGTTCACCGCAGATGAAACTGAACAATTACATCAGGCCGCGCGCTTTGCAGCGACGCCCCTTGCCGTGCTCGCTGCACGCGCCACGTTGCGGGCGACACTCGATGCCTATCTCGGCAAGCGCAGCGCGGAGCGGGTGCTGGCGGCGCCGCTGCGGCGCGATCTCGGCGAAACCATTCAGGCCGCGCTGCTCTATGCGGATTTGCGCGGCTTCACGATCCTCTCGGAAACCACCCCGCCCGCCGCCGTCATCGCGGCGCTCGACGCCTGGTTCGATCGCATCGCCGGCGCCGTTCACGCCTTCGGCGGCGAAGTGCTGAAATTCATCGGCGACGGCGTGCTCGCGATTTTTCCAGTGGTCGAGGGGTCACCGCGCCGCGCCTGCGAGGCGGCCCTGCGCGCGGCAGGCGCGGCGGAGGCCGGGATGGTGTATCTCAACGCGGAGCGTGGCGCCCAAGGATTGCCGCCGCTCGCATTCGGCGCCGCACTCCATCTCGGCGAAATGCTCTGGGGCAATATCGGCGCCGCCAACCGGCTGGATTTCACCGCGATCGGTCCCGCCGTCAATCTCGCCAGCCGGCTCGAGGGATTGTGCAAGCCGCTTGGCAGGACGGTGCTGGTGTCGGGCGCGCTCGCGGCGGAGACGGAGATGCCGCTCGTCGCGCTCGGATCGCATCCGCTGCGCGGGATTGCTTCGCCGTGCGAGGTGTTTGCGCTGCCGGAGACGCAAGCTCGGATCTCGTAGCCGGATCAAGCGCAGCGTAATCCGGGGGCGTGCCTCATGAAGGCTTTCCCGGATTTCACTTCGCTCCATTCGAGCTATGGCAGCAACTAAATCCCGCCCATCTTGCAGACGAGCTTCCACTCTTCGGCGGTCACCGGCTGCACCGACAGGCGCGAATATTTCACCAGGGCCATGTCGGCGAGCTTCTTGTCCGCCTTGATCGCGGCCATCGTCACCGGTGTCTTCAGGGGCTTGTCGGCCTTGATGTCGACGCAGACGAATTTTTCGGTCTTGTCGGTCGGATCGGGGTAGGCCTCCTTGATAACTTCCGCGATGCCGACGATCTCCTTGCCCTCGTTGGAATGATAGAAGAACGCCTTGTCGCCCTTCTTCATGGCCACGAGGTTCTGGCGCGCGGTGTAATTGCGCACGCCGGTCCAGGCCTCGCCCTTGGCGCCCTTCGCCACCTGCTGGTCCCAGGACCACACCGACGGTTCGGATTTCACCAGCCAGTAGTTCATCGCAACTTGCCCCATTCTCTTACTCACGTTCCGCGACAATACAGCCACGCGGATGCCCGCGACAAGCGCGGGCATCCGATATCCATCGCAGCACTCATTCCTTCAGATATCGATCGAAGAACTTTGCGATGTCGGTAAAGGCTTCCCTGGTCTCCGGCACATTGATGTTGAATTGGTACTGCGCGTGAGACTGGCCTTCATAGACATTGAGATCGGCGATCACGCCGGCGCGGCGCAATTTGCGATGGGTGCGGACCGTGTTGCTGAGGAACAGGTCGCGTGTACCCGATGTCAGGATGGTCGGCGGAAAGCCCTTGAAGTCGCCATAGATCGGCGAGATGTAGGGCGTCTTCAGGTCTGTCCCGTTGGCGTAGAGCTTTGCGGCGCGGCCGAGCCAGCCGTCCCAGGTCACCAGCACGTTGTCGACCCACTCATTGCTGGCATAGGTGTCGCCGAGCTTGTCGATATCGGACCATGGCGTGCCCGGCGCGATCGCCGCCGGCTTCGGAAGCTTCTCGTCCTTCCCGCAGCACCATTGCGAGCGTCATTGCACCACCCGTCGACGTGCCGAAGATCGCCATCCGGCGCGCGTCATTTGTTTTCGTGACCTCCTTCCAGACCGCCATCGCATCGTCCATCGCGGCGGGATAGGGGAAGTCGGGCGGCATGCGGTAGTCGACCGAGATCACCTTGAAGCCGCCGAAGCCCGCCATCATGATCGCTTCCGGCAGCGCGGCTTCGCCGGGTCCGAACACATAGCCGCCGCCATGGACATGGACCAGAAGGCGCCGACGATTCTCCGGCGGGATCTTGCTCGGCGTGACGATGAAGCAATGCACGCCGGCGATCTTGGTCTCCTCGACCTTGACGCCGAGCTTCTCCTTCATCGCGGGAACATTGGCAATCGACAGCTTGGCGCGGCGATCGATCAGCTCCTTCCATTCCGCCGGCGTCTTCGGGTCCGCATTGAAATGCGGCGGAAACGGCGCGCCGATCATGGCCTGCATGTCGGAGCTGACGTCATTCGACGGATTGGTGATCGACTTGACGGGCGCGACCCGCTTGCCGTTTTCGGCATTGGCCGCCGCCTCGTTCCTGGCGAGTTCGTCATAGGCGAGTGCGGCCTGGGTGTAGGCGGCGGTGGGTAGTGCAATGGCGGCAAGTGTGATGATGGCGATCGAAACGATCGCCTGATGCGGTTCGCGCATGCGTTCTTCCCCTGGATCCGTTTCGTTGTTGTTGGACCGGGATCCTGCGGTGTGCCGCTAGGCTAGACCAGCGTGCACAGGCCGTGAAGTGCTACCTGCGACGCGAAGGCCGCGGCTATTCCTCGGCTTTGAACGGCCGCGTCAGCAGCCCCTCGATCGCAGCGTCAATCGTCAATCTGCCGTCCAGGATGGCGGCCACTGCTTGCGAGACCGGCATATCGACATTCGCAGCGGCCGCGAGCTCGACCAGCACCGGCGCGGTAAATGCGCCTTCGGCAAGCTTGCCCGCCGGCGCAGTCTCTCCGCGACCGAGCGCTATCCCGAGCGCAAAATTGCGCGATTGCGCGGTCGAACAGCTCAGCAGCAGGTCGCCAAGGCCGGAGAGGCCCGCGAGCGTCTCCGTGCGCGCGCCGCAGGCACGGCCGAGCCGCGCCAGCTCGCTGAAGCCGCGTGTGGTCAGCGCGGCGAGCGCGGAAGCGCCGAGGTTGCGGCCGACCACGATGCCGGCGGCAATCGCCAGCACGTTCTTGGCCGCGCCGCCGATCTCGACGCCGCGGACATCCGTCGTGTGATAGGGCCGGAAGGTTGCCGAGCCCAGCGCCTGCACCAGGCGGCTCGCCAGCTCTTCATCCTTCGCCGCCAGCGTCACCGCCGTAGGCAGGCCGCGCGCGACGTCGTCGGCGAAGCTCGGGCCCGACAGGATCGCCGGCTGCGCGTGAGATGCGGCCTCGGCGATCACATCGGTCATGAATTTATGCGTGCCGTGCTCGATGCCCTTGGCGCAGGCGACGACCGGCGTCGGGTTTGCCATGTGCGAGGCCAGCATGTTGACGGCGCCGCGCAGATGCTGCGCTGGCGTCGCGATCAGCAGCATGTCCGCGCGCGCGGCGAGCGCGAGGTCGCTGGTCACAACGATCTCCGGCGCCAGTCGTACACCGGGCAGCCGCGGATTGTCGCGGGTAGAGGCGATGCGCGCGGCATGTTCCGCATTGCGCGCCCACAGCGTCACGTTTCGTCCGGCCCGCGCCGCCACCGTCGCCAGCGCCGTGCCCCAGGCACCTGCGCCGATCACCGCGACGGACTGGAACGCGGTCATGGCTAGTATCCCGCTCGCGTCTTGCCGTAGCCGGCCGGCGCAGTCGCGTTGGCATCGAGCAGCCAGCGCGCACGCGGCTGGGCTTCCATCGTATCGGTGAGGCCGAGTGCGAGGCGCTCGGCGCCGGCCCAGGCGATCATCGCGCCATTGTCGGTACAGAGCGCGGGCGGCGGCATGATCAATTGTGTCTGCGCCTGCCTGGCAACGTCATCCAGTGCGCCGCGGATCGCTTGGTTGGCGGCGACGCCGCCGGCGGCCACCAGTGCATGCGGTGCGCCGAACCGCTCGCGGAAAAGCCGCAGGCCGACGCTGAGCCGGTCAGCCGTCGAATCCAGCACGGCGGCCTGGAAGCTTGCGCAGAGATCACTGATGTCCTGCGGCGTGATCTCGGGGAGCCGGCTCGCCTCGGTGCGGACCGCGGTCTTCAATCCCGACAGGGAGAAATTGGCATCGGGGCGGCCCTGCATCGGCCGCGGAAGCGCAAAGCGCGTGGCATCGCCGTTTGCCGCCGCGCGCTCGACCTGCGGACCGCCGGGATAGGGCAGGCCCAGCATCTTCGCAACCTTGTCGAAGGCCTCGCCGATGGCATCGTCGACGGTGGTGCCGAGCCGCACATATTGGCCGACGCCGGTGACCGCGACGATCTGGGTATGGCCGCCCGAGGCGAGGAACAGGCAATAGGGAAATTCGATTCCGTCGGTCAGGCGCGGCGTCAGCGCGTGCGCCTCCAGATGGTTCACCGCGACCAGCGGCGTGTCGTGCACCATCGCGATCGCCTTCGCGGTGGTGAGCCCGACGATGACGCCGCCGATCAGCCCCGGCCCCGCAGCCGCTGCGACACCGTTGAGCTGGGCATAGTCGATGCCGGCCTCGTGCATGGCACGGTCGATGATGCCATCGAGCACGTCGACATGCGCGCGGGCGGCGATCTCCGGCACCACGCCACCGAAGCGGGCATGCTCCTCGATCTGGGACCGCACGATGTTGGACAAAATCTTGCCGCTGCCGTCAGGCGCGCGCTCGACCACGGCCGCGGCGGTCTCGTCGCAGGTGGTTTCGATGCCCAATACCAGCATTGGCGAATTGTTATCCAATTTGCGCCCTTGCGCTCATCCGGAAACCAGAGTTCTGGTACGTCCGGTAGCATTCCGGGGTCGGCTTGTGCAATCGTCACGCGCGGCCATCCCAGCGAATGCGTCACCGTCACGCGGTTCGGGAACACCAGCGATGTCCATCCTTGTCACACGGCCGCATCCCGACAATGAGGCGACGGCGGACAATTTGCGCGCACGAGGGCATGTGGTGTTGCTCGCGCCGGTGCTCAAGTTCGAACCGGTCGCTTTCCACGACGAGAGCGAGGCGAACTATAGCGCCATCATCGTCACGTCGGCCAATGCGATCCGTGCTGTCGCGCCGTTGTTGCAAGATCCTGGCTCAAAAGACCTCGATCTGTTGAAGCTGCCGCTGTTTGCGGTCGGAGAACACACCGCAGCAGCTGCCCGCGATGCCGGCTTTGTCGAGGTGATCGTCGCCGGCGGCGATGCCGCGGCCTTGCGCGACAAGGTCGTTCAAAGTGCGCGCGAGAAGGTGCTGAAAAAGAAAGGCACGTTGCTGTACCTCGCCGGCGCTGATCTGTCGCGCGATCTCAGTGGTGAGCTCGGAGCCGAAGGATTCAGCGTGGTGACGCAGACGACTTATCGCATGGCCCCGGTCAAGATTCTCCCGCGCGACGTCTGCGACGGCTTTGCCGCGCATGGCATCGAGGCGGTGCTGCATTACTCCCGGCGCAGCGCGCGGGCCTTCCTGGAGGCGGCACGGGACGAAGGTGTCGAAATCTCGGCGCTGGCGATCCCGCAATGTTGCCTGTCGGAGACCGTCGCGGCGGTGTTGCGCGATGCCGGGGCGTCGCAGGTTCTGGTGGCCGCGTCGCCGGACGAAAACGCCTTATTTGGCACCTTGGAGCGTGCTTTGCGGACCCGTTTGGCGTAAGAGGTCGGGCCGAATCCGACGCAATCGGGTCCCATTTTGGGCATGTAAGTGTGAGGAACCGTCACGATGGCCGACGACAAGCCTGAAGACGCAGGCAAGCCTGAAGACGCAGGAATGGCCCCCGAGCCCGGCCGCGCCAAGCGCACCCCGCCCACCATCGACCTCGAGGCGACCGAAGTCTCCACCCAGCCGCAGGACGTGGCGGGTGAGCCCAAGGCTCACCACGCGGCCGAGCAGGCTGCGCATGGTCAGGCCACGGTTGAAGAGACCAAGCCTGAAGACGTCAAGGCCGCGGAAGCCAGGCCCGAGCCGCAGCCCGCCGAGGAACAGCCTCCCGTCGCGTCCGCACCAGTATCACCCTGGGTTATCGCTCCTTTGTCTGGTGCCGTTGCAGCGGCGCTCGTGATCGCGGTCGGCTGGGTGTTGAGCTGGCCCACGGTGCAGGCGCCGCCGGCCGCGCCGCAAGTGACGAGCGCGACCGTCGACGCACTGAGCGGTCGCGTTGCCGCCGTCGAAGCCAGGGCCAGCAAGCCCGCCGCCGATCCGGCCATGGTGGCGCGGATCGACGCGCTGGAAAAATCAGCGAGCGCCTTGCGCGGCGACATCGCCAATCTGCGTGCGCAGTCCGACAAGACTGCAAGCGCTCTCAACGGTACGACCTCTCCACCGCGTCCGGCGGCACCTGATCTTGTCGCTCTCAACGACCGCATTTCGCAGCTCGAGCGCGCCAGCACGACCGCCCGCGCCGAGCTCGTGCAGCAGGGCGAGAAGATCGCCGATGCCAGGACGATGGACGACAAGCCGCTGCGCCACGTGGTCGCGGCGGCCCTGCTCGATGTCGCCGTGCGCCACGGCGATCCCTACCAATCGCAATTGACAGCGGCGCGGTCGCTGGCGGCCAAGCCCGAACTGCTGAAACCGCTCGATACGTTCGCTGCCGCCGGCATCCCGACGCCGGTCGCGCTGAGCCGCGAGCTCCTCAACATCGTGTCAAAACTGTCGCCGCCGGCTGAGGCGCAGACCAGCGGTGCCGGCATCGTCGAGCGCCTTCAGGCGGGAGCCTCAAAGCTCGTCCGCATCGAGCGTACCGACGGAGTTGGCAACGACCGCGGCGCCATCGTCGCGCGGGTCACGGCTGCCGCGCTCCGCAACGATTTCGTCGAGGCGCGGCGCGAGCTGAAGATGTTGTCAGAGACCGATCGCGCGCCAGCACAGGCCTGGCTCGACAAGACCGATGCCCGCGACGCCGCACTTGCGGCCTCCCGCAAATTCGCCGACGACGCCATGGCAAATCTCGCCAAGCCTGCTCAATAAGATTCGCGCAACAATCCGCGCGTATAGGGATAGCCATGCTTCGCATCGTCCTTTTCCTCGTCCTGATTGCGCTCGCTGGCGCCGGCGCGGCCTGGGTGGCTGATCAGCCCGGCAATGTCGTGATGACCTGGGGTGGTTATCGCGCTTCACCGAGCATTCCCGTATTTGTCCTTTGCCTTGGCATATTCGCAGTCGTGATCGTGCTGCTCTGGAGCATCGTGACGATGATCTGGCGCATGCCTGGACGCATGCGCCGCCGCCGTCATGACAAGCGTCATGCGCGCGGTCGCCACGCCATCACCCACGGCCTGCTCGCGATCGGCCATGGCGACACCGCGCTCGCCCGTCGGCACGCGGTCGCGGCGCGGCGTCATGCGCCCGATGATCCTCTCGCGCTGCTGTTGCATGCGCAGTCGGCGCAGCTCGACGGTAATCGTGACGAGGCGCAGCGTGCCTTCCGCGCCATGGCCGAGCGCGAGGATACGCGCCTGCTCGGCCTGCGCGGCCTGTTCATCGAGGCGCAGCGCGCCGACGACGCGGTCGGCGCCGTCATGATCGCGGAGGAGGCGATCAAGCTGTCGCCGTCCTCGACCTGGGCTTCGCATGCGGTGCTCGGCTTCCGCTGCGCCCGCGGCGACTGGAGTGGCGCGCTGGCGATCCTCGATTCGAATCTGTCCGCCGGCCTGATCGACAAGCAGGCCTATCGCCGGCAGCGCGGCGTACTGCTCACGGCGCGCGCGCTTGAACTGGAGACGATGGATCGCGACGTCGCGCGCGAGAGCGTGATGGAGGCGATCAAGCTCGCGCCGACGCTGGTGCCGGCCGCCGTGCTCGCCGCGAAATTCGAGAGCGAGGCGCATCAGGTGCGCCGCGCCATGAAGCTGGTCGAGGCCGCATGGCTCGCCAATCCGCATCCTGATCTCGCCGACGCCTATGCCCACGTGAAGCTCGGCGATGCCGCGCGGCAGCGCTTGCAGCGGGTCGAGACGCTCGCGGCGAAGACGCCAGCCGGCAAGCCCGGCCATGTCGAAGGCCAGCTGGCGATTGCCCGCGCCGCAATTGACGCTTCCGAGTTCGCGCGCGCGCGCGCCGTGCTGGCGCCCTATGTCAACGATCCGACCCAGCGCGTCGCACTGCTGATGGCCGAGATCGAGCGGACCGAGCACGGCGATGGCGGCCGAGCCCGCGCCTGGACCCTGCGCGCGGTGCGTGCCCGCCACGATCCGGCCTGGACCGCGGACGGCTATGTCAGCGACCGCTGGCACCCGGTCTCCCCGGTCACCGGCCGCCTCGATGCCTTCCAGTGGCAGACGCCGGTCGCGAGCCTTCCTTCCGACAAGGGCGCCACGATCGAAGCCTCGGCCTTCGAGGAAGCGATGCTGGCGGCCCCGCCGCCGAAGCGCGTGACAGCGGCCCAGAGTGAAAGCACGGCGGAACCGGCCGTGACGGCACCGGCTCCGCTGCCAGCCGCACAGGACAATTCGCCTCCTGAGGCCAACGAAACTGCCAAGGAAACGGCCAAGGAAACTGCCAAGGAAGCCATCAAGGAAGAACCTACGGTCGCGCCCGCCGAGCCCGTCAATCCGGCCCCTGCGGCCGCCGAATCATCGCCGGCGGCGGCAACGCCGGTGTTCCGGACCCGCGCCGATCTTGGCAAGCCTGCACCGGCCCCGATCCCCGCCGTCATCCCGATCGTCCGAGCGCCCGATGACCCCGGGGTCGATGACGAGGGCCCGAGCGATGAATTTACGGAACAAATCGGCACGCCCAGGGGCCATGCAAAGGCCCAGGCCGGCGGCTGGCGCGGTTTCTGGTCCCGCTGGGGCGCGTGAGGCGCATTTCGAAGCCGGCTCCACCTTGCCAATTCGGGCCATGCCCGATATCAGGAGCGCGCGTATCGGGACCGGTATCGCCGGGCCCCGGCAGGGTTCGCCGCAATAGCTCAGTTGGTAGAGCACGTCATTCGTAATGACGGGGTCGGGGGTTCGAGTCCCTCTTGCGGCACCAGCGCCTCCCTTCATCCCATCGTCACAGGCCGATTTATTGCTCACGGAGACCGGCCGGCGTGCGCGTTGCGCTCTGCGCTTGCGTCTCTACGATGTGTCGCCGGCAAATGCGCGTGACGGAGCAAGTGGTGGGGACGGAGAATAGCGCCGGGACGACGGAGTCTTCCCGGCAGGTTTACGACGATGCATGACATCCTCGTCGCTGTCGTTGCGATGCTGGCCTTCGGCTGCATCGGCCTGCCGTTCTCGCTGCTTCTGCCATCGCATCGGTTTTTAGTTCGATGGGCGCTCGCGCCTCCCCTAGGCCTCGGCCTGCTGGCCGCAGCGACGGCCGTATTTTACGTTCACGGCATTCTCGCGCCGTGGACCACCATGGCGATTCTCCCGATAGGTGGCCTTGCGCTCGCGGCAGCACTGCTGGCGGGCCGTCCGCTCGCGATCCCTCGCCGAATGACCGTGATTGTTGCGTCGGCCATCGCTCTCATCGTCATCATCTGCCTAGCGCCGGCCTGGGTCGGCGGATATCGCTTCAGAGTTTTCCAAGGCAACGTCTACGACCACATGCTTTACGTCGGCTCGGCGGTCGCTTATCGAGCTGTCGACTACACCCATCTGGTGGTCCGATCCAATGCGGACCTGCCGGATCCAATCTTCCCGATGGCCCTGTGGTTCGTCGATTGGCGCGGCGCAGTTTCGATGATGCTTGGCGCAATTGCGGCTCTGACGAGCGGGAGTGCCGTTGATTGCGCTTATCCATATATGGTCGCGCTGCAGCTCAATATGCTCTTCGCAGCACTGTTCGTCTTCACCAACGTTTTGGCGTTAGGACGATGGATGGCCGCGATATGCGCAACCGCGCTCACGATCGGATTCTTCGAGCAGTATATTTTCGATATCAATGCAATGTCGCAGCTGGCGGGACAGCCACTCTTCCTGCTGTTGTTCGGCTTCGCTGTTCTTGCTCTCGATAAGGATCGCTTCGGTACTGGCGGAGCAGCAGTCTGGCGGATGATCGCGATATTCGCGGCCCTGATCGCCGGTATCTTCTTTCTGTATCCGGAGCCACTTACCGTCTACGGGCCGGCGATCGGCATCGCAGTCGTCTTCGCACTTCGCTTTCGCGATTCGTGGCAGGCTGTCCCTGTTGCCGCCGTGGGGATCAGCGGCGGCATTGCCGCCGGCCTGCTCTTGTGCGTTCCGTTGTGGTCGGGAACTGGAGCGTATGTCGTAAGAGTTCTAAGCCAGGCTGCCGGCGAAACGCCCGATTGGTGGAATTATTTCCAGCGCTATCTGTTCGGCCGCGAAGAGTCCTATCTCGATGTCATCGGCGGTCACGCGAGCAGTCCGGGCCATTTGCTTGACGCCTGTTTTTCATGGCCGGTAGAGGCGACAGTCGCGGCGCTCGGTCTCTTTGAACTTCTGCCGACATCCGGCTGGCCAGTCGTGCTCGCTGTCGTCTGGAAGCTTGTGCTGTACGGTTTCGTCGGCATGCTGCTGATGAATATCGCCGCGGCGATCCTGTGGGCTTGGCGCAATGAGCCGGAGATGCCCAGGACACGTTTCCTCCTTGGCAGCATCGTGGGCTGCCTCGTCCCGCTCGGAATATTGGCTACCGGCCACGGCTGGGCTGCCGGCAAAGGCTTGGCCATGGCCGCGCCGATGCTGTTTACGCTCCTGGTCTCTCCACTCCTGACAGGGCCCAAGAATCCGACAGGCGTCATCACGAGCAGTCTCGTCATTCTGTGTCATCTGTGCCTTGGCCTGGCGCGGCCATTCCTCGTCGCCGGTCATGCATTGCCCGGGCTCCCGACCGCCTCGGCGCACGTGGAAATGCAGAAGGCGGCGCTCGACTGGGACTATCAGCGCATCAGCTCGGAGATCAGGACCTGCAAGGGCCTCGTGATCGAGACGTCCAATCCGATGATGGACAATCTGCTGCGGCGCATCGCTGTTGAAACCGGGATTCCCTGGGCCGCTCCGAAGACGATGAGTTGGTCCAGCAAATCGGGCCAGCACCATTTCCCGTCCGGGTGGGAGCAATTCGATTGCCTCGCGGCGGCCGATCGGCTGTCGTCGGGCGATGGAAGAAAACTCGTCGATCTCGCAATGGAGCATACCGCGCGAGATTTTCTCAATGGGCGTCGAGACAACCTCGAATTCGGAACAAAAACTCCGTCAGGCATCAAAACGACGGGGCTGTACGGACTCGAAACGACACCAGGTGGCGATCTTCAGTGGGCTGGTCCGAAAGCAACGTTCGAATTTCCCAACAGGCCGTCTCCAGCACGAACACTGCAATTCCGGATTTGGCCAATGCCTGTGTCGGGAGATCGGATCGGCATACGCATCAACGGCAAGGAGATATTCGCGGGATCTCCGCCTCAATCGTTGCTGTCGCGATCATTGGACGAATTCGCGGGCGACGAGACGCTTCGGCTCGAAATCGAGACCAATGCTGCGACTCATTTCCCCGGCGACCCGCGTGAGCTCGGCTTCGCGATCAGGGAATTGAGCCTGCGCCGATAATGAATCGACGGAAACGGCCAGGTTGGCAGAACATTCGCGACTTGCGTGATTTCGATCACATAACGTCGCGCGGACCTCCCGTAATGTCCCGGTCACGCAAACACGGGGAGATTTCACATGCGCAAGATCATTCTGGTTGCCGCCATGGTCCTGGTTTCCGCATCTGCCCAGGCAGGCGACCGCAGCCTGTCGATGTCCGCGGCGACGGACCACAGCTCCGCTTCGCAAATCATCACGACCGCGGCCCCGGCGACGCAAATCAGCGAAGTCGCACCAGCCGTCGAGGCTCCGAAATATGTCGATCGCCCGCCGGCAATCCCGGCTCCTCCGGCTCCCGCCGCCGCCCCTGCGCCCGCTGCAGCGACTGCTCCTGCCGTGACCACGACGGCTTCAGCACCGACCGCAACTCAGCCTGCGCCAAAGACAACCGCAAAGGCCAGCAAGCCGAAGTCCAAGCACGCCTGGACCGAGCGCCGCATCATCAGCGAGCTGCATCGCCACGGGATCTATTGGTAAGTCGCAGCTTCCCCCAAAAAGCAAATGGCCGGGCGAAAGCCCGGCCATGCGCGTATTGAAGCGCGGTCGCTTACTGCGAAACCGTCTGCACCACGCTTGAGATCGGACGCGTGGTCGTGCTTGCGGTCGGCACCTTCAGATCCTTCATCACCGCCTCGTCATACTCCGGCAGTGACTGGAGGGTCGTCTTGGCCTTCATCTGCACGACCTTGTAGCCGCCGGCCTTCAGCCGCGCGAGCAACGCCGGCATGGCTTCGCCGGTATGCTTCTGGAAGTCGTGCATCAGGATGATGCCCTTGCCGAGCTTGTCGAGCCTGGTCATCACGGTCTCGATGATCTTCTCCGGCGTGGCACCTTTCCTGAAGTCGAAGGAGTCGATGTCGGTCGAGAACATCGCGACGTTGCGGGTGCCGAAATAGCTCACGATCGCCGGATTGTGCTGGAGCTGCGGGAAGCGGAAGAACGGTGCCGGGTTGGTGCCGAGCGCGTATTTCACCGCGCTGATACCCTTTTCGACCTCGTCCTTGGCCATTTGCTCCGTCATCTTCTTGCCGTTCAGGTTGACGTGCGACCAGGTATGCGTGCCGACCGTGTGGCCCTGGGCCAGCACCTGGCGCAGGATTTCCGGATGATAGGTCGCATGCTTGCCGACCGAGAAGAACAGGCCCTTGGTGCATTCATCCGCGAGAGCCTTCAGCACTGCGGGCGTGTTCACCGGCCAGGGACCGTCATCGAAGGTCAGCACGACTTCCTTGTCGGTCAGGAAGTCGAACTGCTTGAAATGATCGAAGCCGAAGCCGGGGCCGCCTGTCGTGTCGATCTCGACCACGCGGGAGACGCCGAGCGCATTCGGATTGGCGCAGGCCTGCTTCTGCTGAACCGGCATGGCCGGAGTGGGCGGAGGTGCCGCCTGAGCAAGTGCTGCCGGCTTGCCGGCGATCGCCGCGGTGGTCTCGACGTCATCCTTGGCGGCGAGCTTGGCCTGTGCCGGCAATGGATCGGCGGCACGGGCGGCGACTGTCTTGGGAGCGCCCTGATCGGCGCGCGAGGAATAATAAAACCAACCGCCGGCGGCGATTACGACCGCCGCAAGGACACTGGCCAGCATGAGGCCCAACGCATTACGCATCGCTACTCTTTCCAATTATGCAACCAAACCAGCGGAATTCCCCGCGCGACGAGCCATTAATGCGAAGGAACAGTTAACGTGACACCAACACGACAGCGTTTGCGTCGGATTTTCAGCGAGGTGCGCCAACGTGACCGATGTCACAGTTGGGGTGCGGCCCGTGACCGTCATCACAGTGGAAACTGTTTTGCTGGAGCATCGTAGTTCCCATCAACAACGGGTCCGCCACGGCGGCGCCACTGGGAGCTTCAAATGACCAAGTCGTTTACTGCCAAGTCCTTCTCTGCCAAGTCCCTGACGAGCAAGATCCGCGACACCAGCCTGGCCCTCGGCTTTGCCACCATCGTCTCGATCGTTTCGACGACCTCGAGCTTCGCCTTCTCGTCCGAAGCGCAGCAGCAGTGCACTGGCGACGCCTTCCGCCTCTGCTCGTCGGAAATCCCCAACATCCCGAAGATCACGGCGTGCATGATGAAGCATCGCTCCGATCTGAGCGCCGGCTGCCGCGCGGTGATGGACAAGGACCTCGCCAAGGGCGCGTCGCGCAAGGTCGCTGACGCCCAGGACCAGTAAGAGACCGCCAGTAAGCGCGCAGCTCGAGATCGTTGCGTCGGTTAGCTCCCCTCGCGATGTGCCCCGGCGTCACGCCGGGGCCACGCGGTGGTGCCATCCAGCCTGCCAATAAAGCCGTTGCGGCTCAGGGATCGTCGCACTAGCTTCGCCCGCATGTTCTTCCGGGTAAGAGGCATTACGCGATGACCAGATTTCTTTTCATTGTTTCTTTGATTCTGTGCGCGTCCAGCGCATCCGCGCAACAGCAGCCCGGTCACGATGCTTGCGCACGCGATGTCACGCGCTTCTGCCGCCCGGTGATGAACAATGGCGATGGTGCGGTGCTCGCCTGCCTCAAGCAGAACCGCAGCAAACTGAGCAAGGGCTGCGACAAGGTGCTGACTGAACACGGGCAGTAGGACGCGGCGAAGCAAGACCTACGTGCTGCTGCCCGCCGCGGTCGCGACCACCGGCAACACCTCTGCACTCGCACGGTCCGGCGTCTCTTCTTTCCACCGTACCGAGCCGAACGGACGCTCCAGCATGCGGCGGATCCGCACCGGATCGGGGCCGATGTGAAAATCGATCGCCTGCTGATGCAGCGCGCGCTCGGACTGGGTCGAACGGTTGCGCTGACGCAGATAGTCGAACCAGGTTGGGCAGTGATAGCGCTCGGTCCACAATTCGGGGTCGGCGATGTCGCGCGCAATCGACCAGCCGTAAGCGCCGTTGCGCTGCCGGGAGAGCTGCACGTCCTGCATCACGTTGTGGAACGCACGCGCGTTCTCCTGGGCGACCCGGTATTCGATCTCGACCACCAAGGGACCACTGCGCCCGGTGATCGACAGCTTCACCTCGGGATCGGCGAGCACGTCGGCGTCCTCGTTGCGCGCGCCGACGCGCGGCATGGTAAGCCAGAACCCCACCAGCGGCGAGACCAGCATCAGGCCGGCCGCCGTCAGCAGCGCGACCTTGACGCCGGCATAGTCGGTGAGATGGCCCCAGCCCCAGGCGCCGATCGCGATGCCGCCTGATATCGAGGCCTGGAACGCCGCGAGCGAGCGGCCCGCGACCCAGCGCGGCGCCGAGAGCTGCACGCCGATATTGAACAGCGCCACCGCCGCCATCCAGACCGCGCCGGCGAGCACCAGCGCAGCCGCAGTCAGCACCGGTTCGCTGCTCACGGCGAGCGCCGCCATCGCGAATGCCATCGAGATGGTGCAGGCGCGGATCGCGGCCTCGCCGCTCATGCGCTTGCGCAGTTCGTGGATGTTGAGCGCGCCGACGACAGCACCCATGCCGAAGGCGCCGAGCATGATGCCGTAGGTCTGCGCGCCGCCATGCAGCAGATCGCGCGCCACCAGCGGCATCAGCGCCATGATGGCGCCGCCGCACAGGCCCATCACCAATGTGCGCAGCAGCACGATCTTGATCGGCGGCGAATTGGTGATGTAGCGGAAGCCCGAGACCATGGCGCGGTTGAGTTTTTCGCGCGGCAGCCGCGAGGGCTCGGTATTGCGCCGCCAGAGCAGCAGCACCATCAGCAGCGGCAGATAGAGGATCGCATTGCAGGCAAAGGCCGCCACCGCGCCGAGCGATGCGACGATGACGCCGCCGACCGCAGGGCCGAAGCTGCGCGCGATGTTGTAGCTGATGCCGTTCAGCGCGACGGCCGACGGCAGTGCATCGGGCGGCACCTGCTCGCTGACCGAAGACTGCCAGGCTGGGCCGAACAGCGCGTTGCCGCTGCCCACCACGAAGCAGAAGGCGAGCAGCAATTCCGGTGTGATCAGCTTGAGCCAGGCCAGCACCGTCAGCGCCGTCGCGCCGGTCAGCGCGATCGCGAGCGAGACCAGGGTGACGATGCGGCGGTCATACATGTCGGCAATGGCGCCGGCCGGCATCGAGATCAGCATGATCGGCAGCATCAAGGCGGTCTGCACCAGCGCCACCTTGTCCGCCGAGGCCGCCATCTGCGTCATCGCCCAGGCCGCGCCAACGCCCTGGATCAACAGGCCGAGATTGGAGAGCAGGCTGGCGAGCCAGATACGCCGGAATACGGTGTACCGCAGGGGGGCGGTGATGCCGTCGCCGGCGAATTTCTGACGGTTCGGCTGCTCGGTCATATCCCCTTCCAAATGGGCTGGCAGAAGTGATCTTGGAGTGGTCTTGGGTGATTCCGGCAAGATCAGTGATGCCCGCGAAAGTCCTTCGCTGTCCAGTGGTTAGGCCGCTATAAGCGGTGCAAAGACGCTAGTTTTGCCGGGGAGGAACAGATGAGGCTGTCGCGACGGACGATCCTGCTGGGGGCGGGCAGCTTGCCTTTCGCAGTTGCGAGCTTGCGGACCGGCGCGTTGGCCCAGACCACACCCGCCGCCGCGCCAAGCGAGGTGCCGCCGATCCTGTTTGTCCATGGCAATGGCGACTACGATGCGCTCTGGATGACCACGATGTGGCGGATGGAGTCCAACGGCATCGCCCGTGATCGCATGATGGCGATCAATTTCACCGATCCCAATGCGCGGAGCGACGACAAGGTCGAGCAAGCCAGCCGCTCCTCGACCGAGGACCAGCGCCGCGAGCTCGCTGCTGCCATCGCCGAACTGAAGCGCCGGACCGGTGCGGCGCGCGTGGCGTTGGTTGGCAGCTCGCGCGGCGGCTATGCGATCCGCAATGTCATCAAAAATGGCGGGGCCGGCGATGTCAGCCACGCCGTGCTGTGCGGCACACCCAATCACGGCGTGTTCGCGACGGATGACCAGCCGAACAACGAGTTCAACGGCCGCGGCAGTTTCCTGCGTGGCCTGAACGAGGGCGAGAGCGAGGTGACACCGGGCACGGCCTTCCTCACGCTTCGCAGCGACGGCATGGACAAATATGCACAAGCCGACGGCCGTTTCATCGGCAAGCCCGGTACGCCGACCGGCGTCACGGTCGAAGGGCCGGAGCTGACGGGCGCCACCAATCTCGTGCTCGGCGCGCTCGACCATCGCGAGGTGGCGTTCCATCCGCGTGCCTTCCGCGAGATCTACAAATTCATTGTCGGACGTGAGCCATCGCGCATCGCGATCGTTCCGGAGCAGAGCGTCAGGCTGAGTGGCCTCGTCACGGGCACGCCCGGCGGCGTCTCGACCAATCGCCCGGTTGCGGGTGCAACCGTCGAGATATTCCGCGTCGATCCTGATACCGGCGAGCGCAAGGGCGGTGCCGTGCATAACGCGAAGACCGGCGCCGATGGTCGCTGGGGGCCGGCGCAGGTCGATCCCGCCTGGTCGCTCGAATTTGCCCTCGCGTCGCCGGATGCGCCGACGACTCACATTTACCGCTCGCCCTTCCCGCGCTCGTCCGACGTCGTGCATTTGCGCGCCGCCCGCCCGCTCGGACCGGCCGACAAGGATGCCGGCGCCGTCGTGATCATGTCGCGGCCACGGGGTTATTTCGGCCTGCCGCGGGACGTCGTGCTGTTCGCCGGCAAGGAGCCTGATGACGTCAAGCCGGGCGTGCCCACGGATTCGGCAGCAACCTTGCGGCTTCCAATCGGCGAGGTCGGGCGTAACATCGTGGCCCAATTTGGCGAAGAACGAATTGTGGCACGCCTCTGGCCTGCCGCCGAGAACAGGATTGCGGTTGCCGAGCTGACTTATTAGCTATTTGCCTGCGTCCCATCTGCGGGAGAGAGCCATGAATATCGCCAGCGTGCGTCGGCCCATCATCCCTCCGACGCCGCCGCGTGCGCCCGACGACATGTCGTTCTTCGGCCGGATCGCGGTGATCAGGCAGAACATGATCGCAACCTGGGGGCAGCGTGCCTATGAGGAAGACGTCATCAAGGGCCGCTTCTTCCTCCGCAACAGTTTTATCCTGAACCGCCCGGATGCGATCCGGCATGTCCTGCTCAGCAATTACGAGAATTATTCGCGCACGCCGGCGGGCATCCGCATGTTGCGTCCCGTGCTTGGCGAAGGTCTTCTGATCGCGGAAGGCCATTCCTGGACGTTTCAGCGCCGCACGCTCGCGCCGGCCTTCACGCCGCGCGCGACCGCGAACCTCGTCCCGCACATGACGGCGGTGCTTGACGAGACGATTGCGAAGCTTGACACGCAGACCGGCGCGCCGGTCGATCTGCGCGAGATCATGCAGCGCATGACGCTGGAGATCGCCGGGCGCACGATGTTCTCGTTCGGCATGGATAGGCACGGGGCGACCTTGCGCAATTTCGTCATGGAGTATGGTGAGCGGCTGGGACGGCCGTATCTCCTCGACATGCTGCTGCCGGTGTCCTGGCCGACCCCGATGGATCGGGCTCGCGCCCGTTTCCGCAAGCGCTGGACCGAATTCGTGGCGACGCTGATCGCCGAGCGGCGCAAGATGGGCAAGAAGGACGGCGCGCCGCCGCGCGATCTGTTCGACCTCATGGACGAGGCGCGCGATCCTGAAACCGGCAAGGGCTTTTCCGACGAGCAGCTTGTCGACGAAGTCGCGACCATGATCCTTGCCGGTCATGAGACGACCGCGACCGCACTGTTCTGGGCGCTCTATCTGCTCGCGCTTGATCCCGACACGCAGGAGGAGGTGGCGTCCGAGACCCGCGGCGAACATCTCGACAGCATGGCGGACATCGATCGGCAGAAGTTCACCCGCGCGGTGATGGACGAGACCATGCGGCTCTATCCGCCCGCCTTCCTGGTCGCGCGCGCCGCGCGCGAGAAGGACAATGCGGCCGGAATAGAGATCGGCAAGGGCGACATCATCATGATCGCGCCATGGCTGCTGCACCGGCACGAGAAGCTGTGGGATCAGCCGAACGCGTTCATTCCAAAGCGATTCATGTCGAAAGAGGCACCCGACCGTTTCGCTTATTTGCCGTTCGGCGCGGGCCCGCGCGTCTGCGTCGGTGCGCCGTTCGCGCAAGCCGAATCCGTGCTGGCGCTGGCCCGGCTGATCGGCGCATTCCGTGTCGAGCTTGCCGACAGGGTTCCCGTGATCCCGCACGGTGTGGTCACGACCCAGCCGGACCGCTCACCCCTCTTCAGCATCACACGTCGGTGACAGACGTTCGTCTGGCCGATGGCGTGATCCAACACAGATAGAGTTACGCCATGAGCGACATCCAGGCCCAGTTTTCCGTTCTGAAGCAGACCGCCGATGCGAAAGTGGTCGACGAGATCACTCGCCTGATTGAGGACGGTGAAGATCACGAGCTCAACCGCGTCAATGTTCTCGACTTCGCCAAGCAGCATGGGGTGGACGAGGAGCATGCCATTTCCGCCTTCCTGCATGCGGCGCGACTCGGGCTGTTCGATCTCGGCTGGAACGTGCTGTGCCCGGGCTGCGGTGGCGTGCTTGGCGCCCACTCGACGCTGAAGGCGCTCAAGCCGGACGATTATCACTGCGCGCTCTGCGCCTGCGGCTACAAGGCCTCCGTCGACGATCAGGTCGAAGTCTCCTTCACCGTGAACCCGCGTGTGCGACGCATCGCGGCGCACGACCCCGACACGCTTCCGGTGTGGGAGTATTTCAAGCAGGTGTTCTGGAGCTCCGGCGTCGACTTCAACAAGGAATCGTTTGCGACCCTGGCCAACGAGGTGACGCTGGACACGATGGAGCTGCCGGCCGGCGAGAAGGCGACCATGTCGCTGCAACTGCCGAACGACTTCATCATCATCTTCGAGCCGGTGACGCACGCGGCCCATTTCATCGACGTCCAGGGCGAGCCGACCAAAGACCGCCAGCAGCTCGCCATCATGTACAACAGGGTGCAGGCGCCGACGGGGACCACGACCATGCGGCCGGGCCCGCTGCGGCTGTCGCTGGAGAACCAGGCCGGCGTGCGCGTGCTGCCGTCGGTGTTCATCGCGGCCGAGGCGCTTCACCACCTGATCGGCCAGCGCAAGCCGTTCCTCACCGCCAAGCGGATGCTGTCGAACCAGACCTTTCGCGATGTCTTCAAGGCAGACAATCTCAGCCTCGACCAGCGGCTCCAGATCACCTCGCTGACCTTCCTGTTCACCGATCTGAAGGGGTCGACGGCGCTCTACGAGCGGGTCGGTGATCTCGCCGCGTTCGATCTCGTGCGCGCGCATTTCCATGCGTTGCTCGAGATCATCTCGTCCGAGAAAGGCGCGGTGGTGAAGACCATCGGCGATGCCGTGATGGCGACTTTCATCCGTCCCGAGCACGCGATCGTCGCGGGCTTGCGGATGCGCTCGGCGATGGAGGAGCTCAACAAGAAGCGCGAGACAGCCGATCTCATCGTCAAGATCGGCATCCACGAAGGGCCGTGTCTTGCGGTGATGCTGAACGAGCGGCAGGATTATTTCGGCCAGACCGTCAACATCGCGGCCCGCGTGCAGAGTCTTTCGACCGCGCAGGAGATCCACATCACCGGTCCTGTGCTCGATGCGCCCGCTGTGGCGGAAGTGCTGAAGCAGCGCGAAATCAGGCCGATCCAGAAACAAGCCGCATTGCGCGGCATCGCCGACAAGATGGTGGTGTACGAGATTCCGTGACGGCTTCCCAAGTCCGCCACACTCTCCGTCATTGCGAGCGAAGCGAAGCAATCCAGAGTCTTTCCGCGGAGACAGTCTGGATTGCTTCGTCGCAAGAGCTCCTCGCAATGACGGCGTGGATGCGGATGCGCGTTACACTCTCCGCTGTCGTGCCTGGGCTTGTCCCGGGCACCACGTTCTTCGCGCCGTGCGTGGATGGTCGGGACAAGCCCGGCCATGACGCCTAACCACCGCCTCCAGATTGCCGAAACGTAATACGCGCGCGGAACTGACGCACGTTGCGCCGGTTGAGTTTCCCGCTCATATAATGCTGGTAACAGCCGCGCCCCCGCGGCGTCATCGATCTCGGTAGGATCCTATGCTCGACGGCCTGCGCCAATTCATCGCCGACATTGTTGCTCCCCATGCCGGGGATCGTGCATTCGGCGATAGCGATTACCGGCTGGCGGCGACCGCGTTGTTGGTCCACGTGATCTCGCTGGACGGTGAGCCGACCGCGGCCGAGCAACGCAAGCTGCACAGCCTGATCGAAAGCCATTTCGGGCTCGATCGCGGCACCGCCGATCGCTTGATCGCGGATGCGACCCAGGTCGAGGGCGATGCGGTCGATCTCTACCATTTCACCAGCGTCATCATGCGCTCGCTCGACGAAGCGGGGCGCAAACGCATCGTCCAGATGATGTGGGAGCTGGTCTATGCCGATGGCCAGGTCTCCGAGTTCGAGGACAATGTCGTCTGGCGCGCCTCCGACCTGCTCGGGATTGCCCAGCGCGACCGGATCGACCTGAAGCATGCGGTCGCGGACCGTGCTGGCGGTCAGGTCAAGGACAGCGCCATCGGCGGCTGAGCTGCTCTGAGATGGCCAATTGCCGGTTGTACCGGCCACATGACGAAACTTTAATGTAAGTCCCGGCCGGCTGGTTTTCGAATTCGCCCGTAAATCCAGGGGCTTCCTGCTCTCCCTGTCGCGCGCTCAGGCCGCCATGCCGCCAGCGCCGCTTGCCTGTCGCGCACGGCCTATGCTCTCGTTCCGCCATTGCGGGGCCAAAAAACTTCAATTCAAGAGACTGCTATCGTGACTGAGCGGGTAACGTTGATCACCGGTGCGTCGGCGGGCATCGGCACGGAGCTGGCGCGTGTGTTCGCCGCCAACGGGCATCGTCTCGCGCTGACGGCGCGGCGGGCGGATCGTCTTGAGGCGCTCGCGAACGAGCTCGCCGCCAAGGGCGGCAAGAAGCCGATCGTGATCGCTTGCGATCTCCAGGAGCTAGATGCCGGCGACAAGATCGCCGCCGCACTCGCGGCCGAAGGCGTCGAGCTCGACAATCTCGTCAACAATGCCGGCTTCGGTGTGTTCGGCGACGCCATCGAGCGCGACCGCTGCGAGCAAGTCGGCATCGTGGATGTCAACGTCCGGGCTCTGACCGATCTGTCGCTGCGCTTTGCCGATCAGCTCATCAGGAACAAGGGCGGCCTTCTCAATGTCGGATCGGTCGCCGGCTTTCTGCCCGGCCCCGGCATGGCCGTCTACTACGCCTCCAAGGCCTATGTGATCTCCTTCACCGAAGCGTTGCGGGCGGAGCTCGCGCCGCGCGGTGTTCGCGTCACCGTCCTTTGCCCGGGCCCCGTGCCCACCGAATTCCAGGCGCGGGCCCGCGTTGGATCCGGGCACGATACGGCCATTCTCAACGTCTCTGCCGCCGACGTTGCACGAGAGGGCTATCGCGGCCTGATGGCCAACAAACGGGCAGTGCTGCCCGGCCTCGGCATCAAGATTGTGCCGTTCGCGCTGCGTTTCTTCCCGCGCGGCTTCATCCTGTCCGCCACCAGCCGATTCCAGCGGCAGCGGCAGTAAAGAACGATCGAAGCCTCCGTAGTGGCCCGGAGCTTGCTTCTATATCGGCGCGTGTGTGCGCAAACTCACGCGATGTTAACCAGCGCTTAGCTACGCTGGCGGCTTGAACCGATAGCACTCGCAGAGGCCATGTCGTTTCGGACGAACAGGTTTGGTGGCGCAGAAGTGGTGCCCTTCCCCAGAAGGACGCCGAGCGCCCCCGCCTCCGAAACCCGGTTGCCGGTTCTGATCGTCCTGCATCAGGAATCCTCGACGCCCGGCCGCGTCGGCAATGCACTGCGCGCGCTCGGCCATCGTCTCGACATCCGCCGTCCCCGCTTCGGTGATCCCCTGCCCGAGACGCTCGACCGGCACGCCGGTGCCGTGGTCTTCGGCGGCCCGATGAGCGCCAATGATTCCGACGACTACATCCGCCGCGAGATCGACTGGATCGAAATTCCGCTCCGCGAACAGCGGCCGTTCCTCGGCATCTGCCTGGGGGCGCAGATGCTCGCGATGCAGCTCGGCGCGCGTGTCGCGCCGCATGCGCAGGCGCTGACCCAGATCGGCTACTACCCGATTCGCCCGACCGCTGCGGGACACGCGCTCTGCCCGGATTGGCCGGCGCAGGTCTATCACTGGCATCGCGAGGGATTTGAGCTGCCGCGAGGTGCTGAATTGCTTGCGGAAGGCGATGACTTTCCGAACCAGGCGTTCCGCACGGGCAATGCTTTCGGCCTGCAATTTCACCCTGATGTGACCTACGCGATGATGCATTGCTGGACCACGCGCGGCTATGACGGCCTCAGCGCGCCCGGCGCGCGCGAGCGGCATCATCATTTTGCGGATCGCGCCGTCTACGATGCGGCGGAACGCGCTTGGCTTGATCATTTCATCGACGGCTGGCTGGCGCACCGGCCGGTGCTGGCGCAAGCCGCCGAGTAATCGCGCCTTCGCGCAGGTCCTTTGGCGCAGATCCTTGGCGCAAGTCCTTGCCTCATCCCTGAATATGCTAGGCTCGCTGCCAACGAGCGCGCGCGAACGCGTGCCGGCAAACAAAGGGAGAGCGCTGTGGCCTATGAACACATTCTCTATGACGTCAGCGACAAGGTCGCGACCATCACGCTCAATCGCCCGGATCGCATGAATGCGTGGACGCCGATCATGGAGCGCGATGTGCGCCACGCGATGGAAGCATCGAGCAACGATGACAATGTCCGCGTCATCGTGCTCACAGGCGCCGGCCGCGCCTTCTGCGCCGGTGCCGATATGGATGCGCTGAAAGGACTCGATCCCAACGACGTCAGGCGCGCATCGCATTTGCCGCCCTTCGACATGAACCGCCGCCCGGACTGGCAGACGCGCTACGGCTTCTATCCGTCGATTGGAAAGCCCGTGATCGCGATGCTCAACGGGGCGACCGCCGGCATCGGCCTCGTCCACGCACTCTATTGCGACCTGCGCTTTGCCGCCGACAACACCGTCTTCACGACAGCTTTCGCGCGGCGCGGCCTGATCGCCGAACATGGCATGTCCTGGATGCTGCCGCATATCGTCGGTCATGCCAATGCGATGGATCTCTTGCTCTCGGCCCGGCGCGTGTCGAGCGAGGAGGCGTTGCGGATCGGATTGGTCAATCGGCTCTGTTCGCCCGAGAAACTGCGCGAGGAGACCTATGCCTATGCGCGCGACCTCGCGGACATGGTTTCTCCGAGCGCGATGGCCGTGATCAAGCGGCAGCTTTACGAGGTTCCGTTCCAGACGCTGGCCGAGGCGACGATCGAGGCCAACCGGGAGATGATGGTGGCGTTGAACGGGAGTGATTTCCGGGAGGGGGTTGCGAGCTTCATGGAGAAGCGGCCGCCAAGGTTTACGGGGAGGTAGGGGCTGAGGGAGAGAAAAGAAGTCCGCCGTCGCCCTTCGGGCTATGGCAGGACAGCCTTCGCTACGCGAAGGCTGGTGGAGCCAGGCGGGATCGAACCGCCGACCTCGTCATTGCGAACGACGCGCTCTCCCAGCTGAGCTATGGCCCCTTTGCTGGCCGCTCTGGTAAACGCGGCCGACAACCGGGCGCCATTTAAGTCCCCGGAAAGGTCAAGTCAAGGACGGCTGTAACCCGGTTTTAGCCATCCGGGCACGGACTTCACTTGTTTGGGTCGGGGGGAACCGATATCTAGCAAAGGCGTCAATCCCGGCCGCCGCCAGAGTCTTCAAAAGCCAGAGTCTTAAAAAATCATGCGTGCCGTTCTCGACATCGTCATCATCGTGCTCGATCTCTACGTCTGGCTGCTGATCGCCTCCGCGATCCTGTCCTGGCTGATCGCCTTCAATGTGGTGAACACCCGCAACCAGTTCGTGTCTGCGGTGGCGGAGTTCCTGTACCGGATCACCGAGCCGGTGCTGGCGCCGATTCGCAATTTCCTGCCCAGCCTCGGCGGCCTCGACATCTCGCCGATCATCCTGATCCTGCTCATCATGTTCATCGAGCGGGTGATCCTGTATTACATCTACCCCAACGTGATCTAAGCGGGCGGGAGCGCCTTGGTCGCCAAAGAACCCTGGCGCTATGCGGCCTCTGGCATCAGCATCGCGCTGCGGGTGACGCCGCGCGGCGGCCGCGACGACATCGACGGGATCGAGCAATTGGCCGACGGCCGCAGCGTGCTCAAAGTGCGGGTGCGCGCCATTGCCGATGGCGGCGAGGCCAACAAGGCCGTTCTGGTGCTGTTGGCGAAATCGCTGGGCGTGCCCAAGGCGAGTGTAAAGCTACTATCCGGTGCCACCTCGCGGCTGAAGCAGATCGCGGTCGACGGCGATCCGGTGCGGCTCGGCGAAACCCTGCGCCGGCTCGCATCAGCCAAATCGACAGACGCCAAATCGATAGACTGAGGGAACTGACATGACCGCCAAAATCATCGATGGAAAAGTCATCGCAGCGGAACTCCGCGCCCGCGTCGCCGACGAGGTCGCCCGGGTCAAGCGCGAGCACAATCTGGTGCCGGGCCTTGCGGTCGTCCTGGTCGGCAACGATCCGGCCAGCGAGGTCTATGTCCGCTCAAAACACACCCAGACGCAGGCGGCCGGCATGGCCTCGTTCGAGCACAAGCTACCGGCCGACGTCTCGCAAGCGGATCTCCTGGCGGTCGTCGCCAAGCTGAACCGTGATCCCGCCGTGCACGGCATTCTGGTGCAGCTGCCGCTGCCGAAGGGGCTGAACACGGAGGCCGTCATCAATGCCATCGATCCGGCCAAGGATGTCGATGGCCTGCACCCGAACAATGCCGGCCGGCTCGCTGGCGGTTTCGAGGCGCTGTCGCCCTGCACGCCGCTCGGCTCCATCATCCTGACCAAGAGCGTGCATGCCTCGCTCGAAGGCATGAACGCCATCGTCATCGGCCGCTCCAATCTGGTGGGCCGTCCGCTGGTGCAGCTGCTGCTGAACGAGAACGCAACGGTGACCATCGCGCATTCCCGCTCGCGCGACTTGCCCGGGCTCGTGAAGCGCGCCGACCTCGTCTACGCCGCGGTCGGCAAGCCTGAGATGGTGCGTGGGGACTGGCTGAAGCCGGGCGCGACCGTGATCGACATCGGCATCAATCGTATCCCCAAAGAGGATGGCAAGACGCGTCTCGTCGGCGACGTCGCCTATCAGGAAGCGCTTGAAGTGGCGGGCGCCATCACGCCGGTGCCGGGCGGCGTCGGCCAAATGACGGTAGCCTGCCTGCTGGTGAATACGCTGCGTGCGGCGTGCGCGATCGCAGGGCTGCCGAAGCCGGCGGTGTAGTGAGCTCGCGTGCCCCGGACGCAGCGCAGCGTGAAACGGTGCGCTGCTGAGCCGGGGCCCAATGGGCGGCGTGGGTCCCGGCTCTGCGGCGCACCACTTCGTGATGCACCGCGTCCGGGCCGAAGAGCTCAGCCCTTCTTTTTCTTCTCGCGCTCGATGCCTTCGAGGATCAGCTTCTGCGCGTCATCCGGGCCGCCCCAGCGCAAAATCTTCACCCACTTGCCCGGCTCGAGATCCTTGTAGTGCTCGAAGAAGTGCTGGATCTGCTGCAGCGTGATGTCGGGCAGGTCGGAATAGGACTTCACTTTGTCGTAGCGCTGGGTGAGCTTCGACGAGGGCACGGCAAGAATCTTCTCGTCGCCGCCGGCTTCGTCTTCCATGAACAGCACGCCGACCGGGCGCACGCTCATGACGGCGCCGGGGATGATGGCGCGGGTGTTGATGATCAGCACGTCGCAGGGATCGCCGTCATCGGACAGCGTGTGCGGGATGAAGCCGTAGTTACCGGGGTAACGCATCGGCGTGTACAGGAAGCGATCCACCACCAGCGTGCCGGCTTCCTTGTCCATCTCGTATTTGATCGGCTCGCCGCCCACGGGGACTTCGATGATGACGTTAACGTCGTGGGGGACGTTTTTTCCGATCGAGACCGCATCGATACGCATTCAAGGCTCCGTTGTTGCCGAGGTTAAATCGCGCCCGGCAGCGATTTTGGCGCTGTCATACGCGGGCTTGGCCCGCCAATCCATCGCGTTTTTGTGAAATAATGAATCCAGCGATCACCGGCTGAGGAGGCGACGGTATCGACGGAAGGGAAGCGCTGCCGGTTAAGGTTTCAGCAGCTCAATTGGTCCAAGCGAAGGCAACCTTGTCGAGCGACTTCGGCCCGAAACGCTCGGAGGAGCGCGCCACCATGCGGCCACCCAGGGCGCGGTAGAACTCGGTGGCGGGATCGTTGTCCGAAAGGGCCCACACCACCATGCTCTTCAAGCCGCTCTGCATCAGGTCGCGGCGGGCGGCTGTGAACAGGCGACGGCCGAAGCCGAGACCCTGAAACTCGGGGCGCAGATAGAGCTCGTAGATCTCACCGTCGAAATGCAGGCTGCGGGCGCGGTTGCGACCATAATTGGCGTAGCCCGCGATCTTGTCGCCGAACACCAGCACGCTGACGCGGCTGCCCTTGCGGATCGCACTGTCCCACCACTGCGGACCGCGGCGGTTGATCAGCTTCTCCAGCTCGCCGCCGGGAATGATACCCTGATAGGCGGAGCGCCAGGCTTCGTCATGGGTGGACGCCACCGCAGTTGCATCTGCGGCTTTGGCCGGCCGGACCTCGATCAGGGTTGTGCTCATGGACGCGATCAAACCAAGTCGCCGCGCCGGCGGCAAGACCTATCGTTAATTATCGGTTAACCTGTGGACTTTCTGCATCAGTATTTTACCCATGTTGTACCGAAAAAAGACAAGACGCCATTTCGAATGGCACCGGCCTGCCACGCGTCGGTGCAAAACTGCCTTTCGGCAACCAATGAACCGCGATGGCAACGCAGAAAGTCCGCCGATAATGATTCGTTCCGACTAGTTTGGTCGTCACTCTCCGTGTTCGCCTTCGGCAATTCATGCGGCTCTTCAACACCCTTTTCAGCACCCTTGCGCTCCTGCCTCTGCTGTCCCTGCTGACCGCGCCGCCTCTGTGTGCGCAGGTCACGTTCGGTGCATCGGGCGAGGAAGGCGAGCCGTTTCGCCGGCAGCAATGGCGCGTGCCGTCGCCGGATACCGATATTGCCGCGCATGCGCTGCTGTTTCGCCCCGCAGGCGCAGGTCCGTTCCGGCTTGCAGTCATCGCGCATGCCTCGACGCAGAACGTATTGCGTCGCGCGCAAATGCCGCAGCCGGAATACCGCGCGCTTGCTGCTTTCCTGGTCACGCGCGGTTTCGCCGTGCTGGTGCCGGAACGGCTCGGCCATGGCGCGACCGGCGGCCGCTATCTCGAAGACCAAGGTGGATGTGACGAAGCGGATTACGCGCGCTCGGGCCGTGTGACCGCCGAAGAAATTTCGCTGGCGCTCGAATTTTTGCAAAAGCAGGATTTCATCCGCAAGGATGCCACGGTCGTGATCGGCCATTCCGCCGGTGGCTGGGGCGCGCTTGCACTTGCGAGTGGAAATCCGAAGATGATCTCGGCGATCACAGTGTTCGCACCGGGGCGCGGTGGCCACGCCAATGACGAGCCGAACCGGATCTGCGCGCCGCAGACGCTTCTTGCCGCGGCGGCCGGATTCGGCAAAGCCGCGCGCATTCCTGTCACATGGCTCGTTGCCGCCAATGATACTTACTTTGCGCCGAAGTTTTCGCAGTCGCTGGCGGATGCGTTTCGCGGCAGCGGCGGCAAGGTCGACTTCCACACGTTGCCGGCTGTCGGCAGCGAAGGGCACTGGATGATCGAGACTGAAACGGGTGTCAAAGCCGCCAGCAGCGAGCTCGATCGCGTGCTGAAACCGGTGGCGGTGAAGAAGCCATGACGCTGTATTTCCTGGTCAAATATCTGCATGTGCTCGGCGCCATCGTCATCCTCGGCACCGGAACCGGCATCGCCTTCTTCATGCTGATGGCGCATCGCACGAACGACGCGGCGTTCATCGCGCGCACAGCATCGGTGGTGGTGACCGCGGATGCGATCTTCACGTTCTCGGCCGTGATCTTCCAGCCGGTCACGGGCGGCCTGCTGATGATGCTCTCGGCGACGTCGATCATGGAACGCTGGATCCTTACCTCGCTGGCGCTCTACGTCATCGCAGGCTTGTTCTGGATCCCCGTCGTCTTCATGCAGATCGAGATGCGCGATCTCGCGCGCAAGGCGGCCGAGCAACGCATCGCGCTGCCGGAGCGCTACTTCGTGCTATTCCGCCGCTGGTTCGCGTTCGGCTTCCCCGGCTTCGGCGCGACCATGCTGATCCTCTGGCTGATGATCGCAAAACCGTTCTGAGGAATACGATGGGTCAGCGAACCATTTTGGTGCTTGGCGCCTCTGGCCTGATCGGCCGCTTCGTCACCGACGATCTTCGTGCACGCGGATTTCAAGTTGTCGGCGTGGCGCGCAGCCTGTCGCCTGCGCAGTCAATGAATGCACTGGACATCGAGCTGCCGATCCTCTCGCTCGATGCGGTCGCGCTGATGCATCTTCTCAACAAGCACGCCGTGGACATCGTCGTAAATTGCCTCGGCGTGCTCCAGGATGGCCCCGGCAGCGACACCAATGCCGTGCATCGCGATTTCGTCGCGCGCCTGCTTCAGGCGATCGGCGATAGCGGCCGCGCGATCCGGCTGGTGCACATCTCGATCCCCGGAGCCGCGGACGCGGACCGCACTGCCTTCTCGACGACCAAGCGCGAGGCCGAGCGCTTGATTGCGGCCTCCGGGGTCCCCCACGCCATCCTGCGGCCCGGCTTCGTGGTTGCGCCATCAGCGTATGGCGGCAGCGCCATGCTCCGCGCGCTCGCCGCCTTCCCGCTCGATCTGCCGGACAAGGAGATGGCGACGCCGTTCCAGCCCGTCGCAATCGAGGACGTCGCCGACACCATCGCCCGGCTCGCCGCGCGCGACGCCGACGATGTATCTGTGAAAGCCGTGACGTGGGACCTGATGCAGGCCGAGCCGGTTACGATGGCCGGCGTCATCAAGCAGTTCCGCCTTGCATTCGGCACCGATGGCTGGCCGCGTCTTGCGATGCCGTCCTTCATACTCGATCTCGGTGCGAAAATCGGCGATCTCGCCAACACGCTCGGCTGGATGCCGCCCATGCGTACCACCGCCATCGCCGAGCTGCGTCGTGGCGTGACCGGCGACCCCACCGCGTGGATCGCCGCCACGGGCATCGCGCCGAAGGCGCTCGCGGAGACGATTGGTCGACATCCCGCCACCATCCAGGACAAATGGTTCGCGCGCCTCTTCCTGATCAAGGCGCTGATTGTCGCCAGCCTGGTCGCATTCTGGCTCGTCTCCGGCTTCATCGCGCTGTTCATCTCCTATCGCGCCGCTGCCGGCATTTTGATGGCGCACAATTTTCCAGCCGCGCTGGTCGACCCCGTCACCATCGGCACCAGCCTGATGGATATGTCCATCGGCGTGCTGATCGCCTTCCGCCGCACCGCGGCGATAGGGCTGATTGCGGGTATTTTCGCTTCGCTCGGCTATATGTTCGGCGCGGCAATCCTGACGCCCGATCTCTGGATCGAGCCGTTAGGGGCGCTGGTGAAGACCGGGCCGGCGATCGTGCTAATGCTCGTCGCGCTGCTGATGTTGGACAATCGCTGATGGGAAAATGGCCTGACGACGACGTGATCCTGTTCGACGGCGTCTGCATCTTCTGCTCGCGCTGGGTCCGCTTCGTCGCGCAGCGCGACACGGCGAAACGATTTCGCTTCACGCCGATCCAGTCGGATTATGGGGCGAAGCTAGCACGCACATTCGGTATCGACCCGGATGATCCCGACACCAATGCCGTGGTCCATGGCGGCGAGGTATTCATGAAATCAGACGCTGCGCTGACGGTGCTGTCGCTTTTGCCGGGATGGGGCGGGGTGCGGGTGCTGTTCGCCGTGCCAAAACCGCTGCGGGACCCCGTCTACAGCCTTATCGCTCGCAACCGCTATCGCATCTTCGGAAAGTATGATGCGTGCTTCGCGCCGGATGCCGATCTGCGGGCCCGCGTGATAGAGTAACTCGTCATTGCGAGCGTAGCGAAGCAATCCAGAATCTTTCCGCGGTGGCAGTCTGGATTGCTTCGCTGCGCTCGCAATGACGGAGCGTGCCGTTATGACTTGCCTAGAGCAGCCAGCACTTCCTTCGCCGCCCGCTCCCCACTGTCCCGCGCGCCATGCGCCGTCGTGAAAAATTCCGGCGATGTCGCCTCTCCCGCGAAAAACAGCCGCCGATCGACCGGGGCAGCCAACACCGCGCGATCCCCGGCGTGGCCGGGCAGTGCATGCGAATACGATCCCCGCGCAAACGGATCATGCGCCCAACGCGATTCGCAGAGCGGCTTCAGCTTGCCGCGGATGTCGTTGCCGAGAAAACTCGCGATCTCGTCGATGCTGTGCGCGGCGATGGCGCCTTCGCCGGCGTTTTCCAGCTCGCGGGCAAAACTGCCGCCGAAAAAACCTTCGATGCAGGGCTGGCCGAACGGGCGGATGTGATAGGTGCCCATCTCGGTGCGCATGGTGGCGCCGCGCAGATTGCCTTCCCTCGGAAAGGCCTCGGCATCGCCAAGCGCCAGCGTCACCTTGTCGTCGACGCCGAGCGGCAGGCCGGCTGCGGCACCGACCTTCGCCGGGAGCGGCGGCGAGAAACGGATGGCTTCGTCCGCGATCAGATTGGTCGGCACGGTGACGATCACCTTGACGGCGGTCAGCGTGCCCCGCGACGTCTCGATGCGGACGCGCTGGCCGGAATGATCGATCAGCGTGACATTGCAGTTCAGCGCGACCGGGCAGGGCGCGCCATAGGCGGCGATCAGCGCGCCATAGCCGCGGCGGACGCGCCAGTTGAGCTCGCTGTCCTCATAGGCGTTCCAGTCCAGCGTGGACATGTCCTTCAGTTCGCAGCCGTTGATGTAGGTCGAGATCGCGTCGATCATCGGATTCCAGCGATTGCCGGGCTCCAGGCTCAGGCTCGCTGGCTCGTCCTTGCCTCTTTGCGCGGCCTGCCAGAGCCGCTCGTAGAACGCGTCCATCGCGCGCATGAAGTCGTCGCGCTCGCTTTGCGGAAAGGCGTTGCCGAAGGCGCGCTCGCGCCAGGGCGGCAGGTCTTTGTTGATCTCGAAATCGAGTTTTCGCGCGATTGGAACGAACGAATTCTTGTCGGCCGAATGCAGCCAGCCGCAGCCGACGTCGAAGGTGACTTCAGGTGAGGCCTGCACGGTCCAGGCGCGACCACCGAGCCGGTCGCGGGCCTCCAGCACGATCACGGCGAGGCCGGAGCCCGCCAGCGCATGTGCGGCACCGAGGCCGGCGGCACCGGCGCCGATGATCGCGACGTCCACGAAGGAGGGCAGGGAGGTCATGGGCGGGCTCTAGCACGTCTCTGATACGCGCTAAAGGCACCACAAATTGGGTGTCATCACCCGCGAAAGCGGGTGATCCAGTATTCCAGAGGCAGTCTACGGCCGAGAGAGCGCGGCGTACTGGATGCCCCGGTCAAGCCGGGGCATGACAGTGAGTGAGAGGCGGCGGCTTACGCCACCGCTTCCTTGGCCTTTTCCGCGCGCTTGCGCTCGTTCGGGTCGAGGTGCTTCTTGCGCAAGCGGATCGACTTCGGGGTGATCTCCACCAGCTCGTCGTCCTCGATATAGGCCAGCGCCTTTTCCAGCGTCATGCGGATCGGCGGGGTCAGGCGCACGGCCTCGTCCTTCGAGGTGGTGCGGATGTTGGTGAGCTGCTTGCCCTTGAGAACGTTGATCTCGAGATCGTTGTCGCGGGTATGCTCGCCGACGATCATGCCCTTGTAGACCTTCCAGCCGGGCTCGATCATCATCGGGCCGCGGTCTTCCAGCTTGAACATGGCATAGGCCACCGACTCGCCCTGGTCGTTCGAGATCAGCACGCCGTTGCGACGGCCCTGGATCGGGCCCTTGTACGGCAGGTAGTCGTGGAACAGGCGATTCATGATCGCCGTGCCCTTGGTATCGGTCATCAGCTCGCCCTGGTAGCCGATCAGGCCGCGGGTCGGCGCGTAGAACACCAGACGCAGGCGGTTGCCGCCGGACGGCTTCATCTCGATCAGCTCGGACTTGCGCTCGCTCATCTTCTGCACGACGACGCCGGAATGCTCCTCGTCGACGTCGATCACGACCTCCTCGATCGGCTCCAGGGTCTGGCCGGTGGCTTCGTCTTTCTGGAACACGACGCGCGGACGCGACACGGAGAGCTCAAAGCCCTCGCGGCGCATGGTCTCGATCAGGATCGCGAGCTGCAATTCGCCGCGGCCGGACACTTCCATCGCGTCCTTGTCCTGGGCTTCGACCACGCGCAGCGCGACGTTGCCCTCGGCCTCGCGCAGCAGGCGGTCACGGATCAGCCGGCTGGTGACCTTGTCGCCTTCGGTGCCGGCGAGCGGCGAGTTGTTGACGATGAACGACATCGACACGGTCGGCGGATCGATCGGCTGGGCCTGGATCGGGGTCTCGACCGTGGGATCGCAGAAGGTGTCGGCCACGGTGCCCTTGGGCAGGCCGGCGATGGCGACGATGTCGCCGGCTTCCGCGATTTCGACCGGCTGACGCTCGAGGCCGCGGAAGGCCAGAATCTTGGAGATCCGGCCGGTTTCCACCAGCTTGCCGTCACGCGACAGCACCTTCACGGCCTGGTTCGGCTTCACGGTGCCGGACGCGATGCGTCCGGTGATGATGCGGCCGAGATAGGGGTTGGCTTCGAGAATGGTGCCGAGCAGCCGGAACGGGCCTTCCTCGACCACCGGCGGCGCCACGTGCTTGATGACGAGGTCGAACAGCGGCTTCATGCCGACGTCGTGGGAGGCGTCGGGCGAGTCGGCCATCCAGCCGTTCTTGCCCGACCCGTAGAGGATCGGGAAATCGAGCTGCTCGTCGGTGGCGTCGAGCGCCGCGAACAGGTCGAACACCTCGTTGACGACTTCGGAGATGCGCGCGTCCGGGCGGTCGACCTTGTTGATGGCGACGATAGGCTTCAGGCCGAGCTTGAGCGCCTTGCCGACCACGAATTTGGTCTGCGGCATCGGGCCTTCAGCGGCGTCGACCAGCACGATCACGCCGTCGACCATCGACAGGATGCGCTCGACCTCGCCGCCGAAATCGGCGTGGCCGGGGGTGTCGACGATGTTGATCTGGGTGTCTTTCCATTGCACCGAGGTGCATTTGGCCAGAATGGTGATGCCGCGCTCGCGTTCCAGATCGTTGGAATCCATGGCGCGCTCAACCTGGCGCTGGTTGTCGCGATAGGTGCCGGATTGCTGTAGCAGCTTGTCGACAAGCGTCGTCTTGCCGTGGTCGACGTGGGCGATAATGGCGATGTTGCGGAGGTTCATGAGTGAGCTTCTTTGCGGTCGGACAATGGGTTAAGCGCGATCTCGCCGGTCAAGCCGGGACCTCTTCACGGACAACGCTGAAACGTGGAAAACGGGGCCTATTACGCCCAAAAGGGCCGCTCGGCTAGATCAACCGGGCACCCTGTGCGTTTGCAGCGCAATATAGGCAAAAACCGCCAAAAAACAATGCGTTCTTTGGGCGTTGGTTGATTGAATTTTGTCCGGGAATCTCCGGGGGTTAGGGGCAATCGAGCGCAAAATCGGCCCTTGTTCGGCTGGCGGGCGGCCCGATCAGCCCTGTGCCGAGCTGGGGCTCGCCTCCTCGGTCGGGTAGACCCCGCGTAAAACCTCCTCGAAATGCATCTTCACGGCGTCGTTGCAGAGGCAGGCGCGCAGCCGCAGGCCGTCGCGATTGCGGACCAGGATCGACCCGCGCCTGGTCTCGAGCACGCCTTCCGCCCTGAACGACTGCAGCACGCGGCTCGCATAGCTGCGTCCCACCCCGAGCAGCGTGGCGAGCTGTTCGTGGGTCAGCGGCACGCTGTTCTCGTCGCCGGTCCGCTCCATCGCCGCCAAAATCCATTTGGCGGTGCGCTGCTCGATCGAGTGGATGGCGTTGCAGGCGGTGGACTGGAAGATCTGCGCCAGCATGCAATCGGCGTAGCGGGCAAAGACATGGCGCAGCGACGGCGAGCGCTGCTTGGCAGCTTCCAGCTTGGCGACATTGAGGTGCGCAAACGGCCCGCCAAATTTCACGCAGATGCGGGTATAGGCTGGCAAATATCCTTCGCTGACGATGCCGCCCACCGCGCCTTCTCGGCCGACCAGAATGGTCTCGACATCACGGCCGTCCTCATTGGGGACAAGGAATGTCGCGAGCGATGGTCCACAGGGAAAGTGGACGACCTGGACGTCGTCGCCGGGATTGTAGAGCAGCTCGTTCGCCGCAGCGTTGTCGACAGTGACGTGCGGCGCAAGCAGCGCGTAGTCCGCCTGGCTCAAGCGCCGCAGCAGATTGTTGGCCGGCCGGCTATCGACCTCGGCTGCCTTGCTGATACGCGCATCCATCATCAACCCCGCCATGCTTCTCTCCACATTAGCGAGTTCCGTCCAAATCTTGTGTGCACAAGTGGACAGACTGGAGAACTGTGATGTGGTGGGTTTCGTTCCGGGAACCCTCCGATGCGCTGGGCGCAGGCATCGTGTCGCGGCAGTCCTGATCCGAACAACCTCACGCCCAAAACCTCACACCCAAGATCCGATCATGGCACCCGCACTTCCCGACGGCTCAGGCCGGCCTGCCGACGTTCTGATCGTCGAGGACGATCCCATCATTGCGATCGATTTCGAGGACCGTCTCCTCGGATTCGGCGTGACGAGCGTGCGGACCGTCGGCTCGGTAACCCAGGCACTGGACGCGATCGCGAAGCGTGCGCCGGATTTCGCGCTGCTCGATGTCGAGCTGATCCGCGAGAAGAGTTTTGCGATCGCCGAGCGGCTGGTCGCGCTCGAGATCCCGTTCGTCTTCGTCACCGGCTACGGCACCGACGCGCGCATTCCGCCCGAATTCGCCAGCCGACCGCGCTTGCAGAAGCCGTGTTCGAGCGAGGCGTTGGAGGCGGCGCTCCAGGTGCGGGGCACCTGACGACCTATTTGCCGGAGCGAATGCAGAGCTCGGCGAGGTCGGTTTCGACGCCCTTGAAGAAGGTGTGCGGAAGCGGCGGCGGCGACGGGATCTTTTTGATCGACGCGGCTTGCGCGGCGCCCGCCTGCTCCGACAATTGCAGAAAACGCTTCAGGGCCTTCGACCGGCTCTTGCCGGCGAATTCCTCCAACTTCTCCTCGGTGGCATCGGCGGGATTGAGGCGGAGCAGAGCCTCGTTGCCAGTGGCCAGCGGAGACACCGCCCCGAGCCTCACGCGGCTGATCAAATTATAGCGGTCGAAATGCTCGAAGATCAGATCCAGGATCTTGGCTTGGCGCATTGGCGCTTCCATCGCCAGATAGCGCTTCACATCCGCACTACTCTTCAGGCTTTCCAATTCGGCGGCGCTGGCGAACGGGTTGTCCGAGGTCTGCCGGTCGATCAGCGCGAATGCGCCGTCCAGCATGCGCGTGCCCCATGTGATGACGATATCGCGGCCACGCGGTTCGAGCTGGTCGGCAGTAAGCGCCTTGTCCGTCAGGCATGCCGGGTCGGCGCTCGCGCGCAGTGACTTGCCGAGCTCGGCGGTCAGCGCCTTGCCGTAAGGTGATGCGAAGGCCTCGCGCACCAGCATGGCTTTGTCCTGAGTCTGCGCCCATGTGGGGGACGCTGCGCTCAGCAGGAGCGCGATGACGATCGTTCGGTGGCTGAACAGCACGGCTTCAACTCGAAAATAGCTCGGACGGCATCAGTCCCGTGAAAATGCACGGACCTGCAATTGTCGCCCGGGCCGGCCGGATGGTTCACCGCCATCCGGCTCGAAAGCATGATCCGGAAAAGTGCGAAGCGGTTTTCCGGAAAGATCATGCGCGCGTTAGCTGGCCGTTACGCAAGCTTCGGATCGAGCGTGGTCGACCACAGCGCGACATCGGCGCGGTCGCGCAAGGTCACAATCATCTGGCCCGAGGCGCCGTCGATCTTGACGTGACCGAAGAACTGCATGCCGGCGGACGGCGGCAGGTTCTGGCTGTCCTTGCCCGGCGCCTTGACGAAGCGCACTTCGGGCCCAAAGGTGTTGTCGAGCGCGTTCGGACCGAATGTGCCGGCGTGCAGCGGGCCCGACACGAATTCCCAGAACGGCTCGAAGTCCTGGAATTGCGCCTTGTTCGGATCGTAATAATGCGCGGCGGCGTAGTGCACGTCCGCGGTCAGCCAAACGGTGTTCTTGATCGGTGCCATCTTGATGAAGCGCAGGATGTCGGCGATCTCGAACTCGCGGCCGCGTACCGGGCCGTCGCCCTGCGCAATGGCTTCCGAGCCGCCCTTCGGCGTGTCCGACACGACGAGGCTGAGCGGCATGTCGGAGGCGATCACCTTCCAGGTCGCGCGCGAATTGAGGAGGCCGCGCTTGAGCCAGGCGATCTGGTCCGGGCCGAGGAAGTAGCTGGCCGGGCCGTAGTCCGTTTCGAGATTGGCGCCATTCGGGCCGCGATAGCTGCGCTCATCGAGCACGAACACGTCCAGATGCGGGCCGTAGGAGATTTTTCGATAGACTCGGCCCGGCTCCACGATGCTCTCGCGCATCGGATACATCTCGTGGAAGGCGCGGCTCGCGCGTGCCGCGAGCAGCGAGATGTCGCGCACCTTGTAGGTCGCCGGCAACTCCTTCGACAGCGACCAGTTGTTGGTCACTTCATGGTCGTCCCACTGCACGAAGATCGGCACCTCGGCATTGAAGGCGCGGACATTGTCGTCGGTGAAATTGTATTTGTGCGCGGCGCGATACTCGTCCAGCGTCTCCGCGACCTTGGCCTTCTCGGGGATGGTGACGTTCTTCCAGGTCTTGCCGTCGGCGAGCTTGACCTCGGATTCAATCGGGCCGTCGGCATAGATGGTGTCGCCGGAATGAAGGAAGAAATCCGGACGGTGCTTGCGCATCGCGGAGAAGGTGACCATGCCGCCGTCATCTGGATTGATGCCCCAGCCCTGGCCGGCGACGTCGCCGCCCCAGACGAAGCTGACGTCGCGGCGGTCGGCCGGCGCGGTGCGGAAACGGCCGACCACCGGCTCGCCCTCGACCGCGGTATGCGAGAGATCGCGGAAGCGAACACGGTAGAAGATGTCCTGTCCGCCCGGCAGGTTCTCGATCAGCATTTTTGCGGTGAAGTCGCTCTCGGGCAGCGCCGCGATCGGCGGCAGCGCGCGGGCGTCCTTGAAGGACTCCGTCGTGGCGACCTCGACCAGCATCTGCGACGGGCGGTCGGCGCGCGCCCACACCACGCCGCCGTTGACGGTGACGTCGCCCGACTGCACGCCATGGGTCGCCGCCGGCCGATCGGCCGCGCGTGACAGATGAGGCATCGCGATGGCGCCGAGCGCACCTGCGCTGGTGGCGAGGAAGCGGCGGCGGGAGAATTTGATCTTCATGGCGATCTCGATATCGCGTGGCGCGACCGCCGGGACGGCAGTCGTCACGAACAAGCCAGACGCTATATTGAGACAATGTGACGCAGCGATTACGCGCGCAGGCGTTTAAGCGTTGCCGGCGGCCCTGAACTGCGCGCCCGCACGTTGCAGGTTCTGCGGCATGCTGAACAGCACGGCCTTGCGGTCGGCGACCGCCGCGTGGAACTGGTCGAGCACGATGTTGATGGCGGTGAGTGCGGCCTCTTCGATGGCGCCGTGATCGAAGCAGCGCAGCGTGTCGCGCAAGATCTCGTCGGCTTCGGTCTGCATCTGGTCGAGCTCCTCGGTCGTCTCGCTCTTGCGTGCAGCCGCAATCATGTCGAACAGCCGGTCGCGCAGATGGCTGTTGTTGTCACGCTCGTCCTTCTTCAGATAGCCCGCAAACCAGGCGCCGATCGAGCCCATGGCGGAGAGCGCCATCAGGCTCCACCAGATGTAATCGCTGTATTTGTCGAGGAAGGTCTTTTCCTCGCCATCGACGAAGGCGGCCGCACCGGGATGCACCGGGATCACCGCATCCTTGTCGGTGTCGGGCGTTTCGATCTTCGCCGCGAGCGGGAATTCCGCCACCAGCTGCTGGCGTACCGCGAAAAGCTGGCGCGTGAACGCCGCGATAGTGGTTTCGGATATACCTTTGCGCGCCACGATGTGGTGCGAGAAGCTGATGGTCTTGACCTCGTCGTCGGGACGGTCGGGCGAGCCGCCATAGGTGCCGGCGGGAATCTCCGAGGCTTCATAGACCGGATGGTTCTGCGCGATCGCATCCGCCGAATCGATCGCCAGGAAGGTCGGCGTGCCGCCGTCCTTCGCGGAGCTCGCGATTGCCTCCGCCGTGATCTTGCTATTGACCGGTCCCGCCGCGAGGTAGGCGTCGGCCTTTTGGGATTTGATCGCTTCGGCGGCCTCATTGGCAGGGAATTGGATGATCTCGACCTTGGCGGGATCGACGCCGTATTGCTGGAGGATCACCTTGAGAAGGTTGACGTTGGCCTGCGTCTTGCCGATCACCCCGACGCGATGGCCGGCCAGTTGCGGGATCTTGGTGATCTTCGCGCCCTTCTTCTTGCCCTTGCCGGGCACCGACCACAGCACCACGACGTTCTTGCGCAAGGTCGCGACCGCTTGCGCGTTCTTCGGCACGTCGACGTCGCCGCGCACGATGGCAAGGTCGGCCTTGCCTTCCGCGAGCAGATCGGCGCTGGCGGTGGCGCCGTCAGTCTGGATCGGCCGCAGCCGCACCTGGCTCTTGTTCTGCGTAAAAGCCTGCGTCAGCGCTTGCACGACCTTGAGGTCATCGCTGTTGGCCGGACCGACCGCGATCTTCAATGTCACCGGCCGCATCGCGAAATAATAACCGCCGGCGAGCGCGCCGATGATGGCCAGCACCAGCGCGAGAGACACGAGCGCGGTCTTCCGCGCCGCGGATCGCGGCGAAGGCGGAGTGGGCGCTTCGGCCAGGTCCAATCCCCCGGTCATCGATCTCCCAAACAGGCGCTTGAGGCTCAGTTTCATCTCGGCCGGCGATTTACGCCCGCAATTATAGCAAATTTCTTGTCAGGCGGGGTTACATCTCCGTCATGGTTAGCGGATGGACGAAATCCTGGTGAACCCGGACCGCAGCACGGTGTTAGGGTAAAGTTCCCCTGAAGGACGGAGACGATTATGGCAGAGCGGCTGACGGCGGAAGCACGCAAGCAGGCGCTGGGCGGTATCCCGGGCTGGACCGAGGTTCAAGGCCGCGACGCCATCGGGAAAACCTTTGTCTTCAAGGATTTTAACGAGGCTTTCGGCTTCATGACCCGTGCGGCGCTTGTGGCCGAGAAGATGGATCATCATCCCGAATGGCGTAACGTCTACAAGACCGTGGAGGTGGTGCTGTCCACCCATGATTCCGGCGGCGTCACCAAGCTCGACATCGAGCTCGCCAAGGCGATGAACGCCATCGCCAGGCTGACACCGGGCTGACATCTTGCGGGGCGCCGCCGCATCCCCATGTTGTGATCAGCACTGGATGCGGCCATCGGCCGCGCCGGGCTGGACGGGAGTTTCCAACCATGGCTGCCGAACACAGCGTCGGCTTCGAGCCGGCCGATCGGGTCGCGGAAGATCGTGATAGCGTGCGCCGACGTTTCTGGCGCAAGCTGAAGCGTGTCGTCGCCAAGCTGCCGTTCGCCGAAGATTTGCTCGCGGCCTATTACTGCGCGTTCGACCGGCAGACGCCGCGCCATGTCCAGGCGTCGCTCTTGGGAGCGATCGCCTATTTCATCCTGCCGTTCGACTTCATCCCCGATGTGATGCCGGTGCTCGGCTTCACCGATGATGCCGCCGTGCTTGCCACCGCCATCCGCATGGTCGCCGGCCATATCACGAATGAACACCGCGAAGCCGCGCGTGCTGTGCTGAAGCGCGGGGTGGGTGAGGGGGACGCGGAAGCGGCGTAGCCGCTGTCGCCTCGCATTCCCCTGTCATTCCCCGCGAAGGCGGGGAATCCAGTACGCCGCGGGCTTCTCGATTCAATCACCGGCGTCACGGAGTACTGGATCGCCCGGTCTGAACATCAAGCCGGGCGACGACACCGGATGTGTGGAAGGCGCTTGCCCCAGGCACGCCCATTACTTCTGCGCCCGCGCCTTCTCCGCGTCCCACGCCTGGAATTGCTTGAACAAGGTTTCCTTCTCCGTGTCGGACACGTTTGCGGCCGCAGGAGTTTGCTTCAAGAACGCCTCGAAGCGCTGCCGGGCCACCGGCTCGACCCCGTGTTTGTCGAGCCATTGCTGCGCCACCGGCAGTCTGCTCCAGCCGGACAGCGGTGCGGCAAGCGAGACCTCCTTCCACTTGGGATGGAACGGCGGATTCTGCAGCGCGGGGAATTTCGTGAAGAACGCGTCCACGAACAGCGCGAGCTTGCGGTAGCGCTCGGTGTTGGGCGCCCAATTATAGGCCGCGAGCACCGCGGGCACCGCGATCGTGTCCACGCTCTCGCCCTCCTTGATCAGGTTCGGATAGTCCTTGGCCGTCAGCGTCGCCGGCAGATAGTCGCTCTGGAGCGGCTTTGCGTAGTCGACCTTGGCAAGATGGAAGCGGCCGTCATTGCCGAAGGTCGAGACCGATTTGTACGGCTTGCCGCCGACCACGATGACCGCGTCGATCTCGCCGGCCTTCAGCTTCTCCATCGCGATGCGCTGCTCGACATAGACGAACTTCGCCTTGATCCCCAGCCGCTCGAACACGGTGAGCGCGGTGACGAAGGTGCCGCCGTTCGGCAGGTCCACGCTGACCGTCTTGCCTTCGAGGTCTTTCAGTGTCGCAACCGATTTCGGCGCGATCACCTGCATCTCCTCGTTGTAGAGTTTTGTCACATAGGTGAACTGCCGCTTGATGTCCTTGGCAAAGCCCTTGCGTTCGAGATAGTCGAGCGTGTCGGCGCGCACGACACCGAGATCGACGCCTTGCAGGAACAGGATGTCGGCAACGCTCTGCACCGAGCCGCGGCCGACGATCGGCAGCACGCGGATATTGTTGCCATCGTCGAGCACGGAGGCGAGGTCGGCGCCGAATTGCACATAGGTGCCGCCGATCGTGCCCGTGATCAGCGTGACGGTGTTGGCGTTAAGCGCCTGCTTGGTCGAGCTCGAGCCGAACTGGAAGATGGCCTTCAAACTGTCCGAGACTTTTGCCGGATCGTATTCGGTCTGCTCGGCGCGGGCGGCGAAGGCACAGATCGTCATGATGGCGGCAAGCGCCATTCTCAAAGCGTGATGCATAATGTCCCCTGAAGAGTTCTAGTTCGAGAGCCGGGCGAGGCGCTGTCGTGCCTCCGCCGATCCGAGGCTTGCCGCGCGCTGGTACCAGTCACGTGCGACTGATGCGTCGGCGATGATGCTCCGCGCGTCGCTGGTGCCCAGCACCGCCGGATCATAAGTCTGCGCCAGCAGAAGCGCGGCATTTGCATCGTTCGCATTGGCCGCACGTTCGAGCAGCAGGCGCGCCGCGGCGATGTCGCCGACACCGATCAGGCTCCTTGCGCGCGTCATCAGCCCCGCCAGCGTGTCGGCGTCGAGCGTTCTGACAGGCTCGGCTGGCGCGGGCTGTGCCGCGACGGGCACCGGCATCTGCGCCTGCAACGCGATCTGATGGGCGGCCGCGATGGTGTCACGGCTTGGCGGTGCCGGGAGGTCCTGCTCGTCGGCACTCGCCAGCCTCGTGTTGGTCACGCGCGCCGGATCCTTGAGCGGGGCTTCCCGTATGACCGGCGGATTGGCCGCAGCGATGGCCTGGTCGGGAGCGGCGTTCGTCGGGCTGCCGGCATTGGCCACAACGAGGCTGCGCAAATCGGACTGAAGCAGCAGCGCCAGGGTCGCAGCCGCGGATATCGCGAGCGCCGCCGCCAGAAGGCGCGCGGCGATCTTGGTTCTGCGACGCAACGTCAGCGGCGCATATTCTCGCGGGTCCGGCGGCCCGAGCGGGTCGGACAGGAACAGCGGCATGGGATCGTCCTGCGGAGGATCGACGCGGCTGGCGCGGGCACGGATGTAGGACGCGGTGGACGATTGTGATGCAGATCGATCGGAGTCGAACGCCCTCGACTCCCTGGACGGACGGTAGGCCGTCGTCTCCATGGTGATGTTCCCCATTATTGACGCAACGCAGGGACAGTCCCGGCTTCAGTCTTCTTGTTGTTGTCCAGAAGCGCCCCGCAAACTGGAACCGGTAAATCGCCGTCCGATTCAGCCCAAAAAGCGACGGCGGTTTGCGCGAATCGGGAGATATTTGGGTTTGATTACGGCGAGGCGGCGGAATGCACCGCCATTTTGCCGACGATGGTTGATGGGGATTTTACTGGGCGGATGGGAGCGCAGCGTCGCGCGAGAAGCGGGAGTTGGCCGCGCTGCTCGTCCCATATTCGGTGTCATTCCCCGCGAAGGCGGGAATCCAGTACGCCGCGGCGTCGTGGCTAAATCACTGGTCTCTCTGGAATACTGGGTCGTCCGGTCAAGCCGGACGACGACACCGAGTGTGTGGTGACCGCGTACGTCGCATCCTCACGGATGCAGGATCACCTTGCCCATGGCCTGGCGTCCCGCGAGCACCTTCAGCGCGTCCGCCGTTTGCGCCAGCGGGAAGGTGCGGTCGACATGCGATGAAATCTTTCCTTCCGCGGTCCACTTCACGAGCTTCTCGAGATTGGCGCGGTTCTTCTCCGGATTGAGCCGGGTCCATGCGCCCCAGAACACGCCACGGATGTCGCAGCCCTTCAGCAGCGCGAGGTTCAGCGGCATCTTCGGAATGTCGCCGGCGGCAAAGCCGATCACGAGGAAGCGGCCTTCCCAGGCGATCGAGCGCAGCGCCTGCTCGGCATATGCGCCGCCCACCGGATCGAAGATGATGTCGACACCCTTGCCGCCGGTGAGTTTTCGCAAGCCTTCCTTCAAATCTTCCTTGCCGTAGTTCAGCGTCAGCTCGGCGCCATGCGCTTTGGCGAATTCCAGCTTTTCGTCGGACGAGGCGCAGGCGATCACCTTCAGACCCATCAGCTTGCCGAGCTCGCAGGCGGCAAGGCCGGTGCCGCCGGCGGCGCCGAGCACCGCGAGCGTCTCGCCCGGCTTCGGGCTGGCGCGATCTTCCAGCGCATGCAGCGCGGTGCCGTAGATGATGATGATGCCGGCCGCGCGGTCATAGTCGAGATTATCAGGGATATTCACGATCGATGCCGCCGGCAGCGCGATCTTCTCGCGCGCGCCGTTGTGACCGCAGGAGGCGACGACGCGATCGCCGACTTTGAGATCAGTAACGCCGGGGCCGATGCTCTCGATCACGCCCGCAACCTCGGCGGCCGGCGAGAACGGGAACGGCGGCTTGATCTGGTACTTGCCCTGGATCATCAGGATGTCGAAGAAATTCAGCGCCGCGGCCTTGATCGCGATCACGGCTTCGCCGGGACCGGCCACCGGATCCGGCACGTCGGCGAGCACGAGATCGTCGGGCTGGCAATATTGCGAGCAGAGGATGGCTTTCATGGCGGCACCTTAGGGCGTTTCGATTATGGTTGGTTCGTTTCTGCCGGATTTAGCGCGACCCGACAATCTGGATTCTTTGTCAGAGACCATGCATCGGCCTATCCTCGTCATTGCGAGCGCAGCGAAGCAATCCAGAATCCGCGCCGCGGAAATAGCCTGGATTGCTTCGCCGCGCTCGCAATGACGGCGTGTGTGGACATATTGAGGATTCAAACGATGTTTGAAACGGGTCTGCTCAAGGACAAGCGCATTCTCGTCACCGGTGGCGGCTCGGGCCTCGGCGCCGCGATGGGGCGTCGCTTCCTCGCGCTCGGCGCCGAGCTCGTGATCTGCGGCCGCAAGCTCGACCGGCTGGACGCAACAGCAAGCGAGATGCGCGCGCAGACCAGTGGCAAGGTCTCCACCATCGCCTGCGACATTCGCGACGGCACCGCCGTCGACAGCATGATGGATGCGATCTGGCGCGAGGCGCCGCTCGATATCCTCGTCAACAATGCTGCCGCGACCTTCATCGCGCAGAGCGAGCATCTCTCCTTCCGCGCGGCGGATGCGATCCTCGCGCCGACGCTGCATGGCGCGATGTACTGCACGCTCGCCGCCGGCAGGCGCTGGATCGACGGCAAGCATGGCGGCGTCGTGCTCTCGATCCTCTCGACCTCGACCATCACTGGCCGCGCTTTCACCGTTCCCTCAGCGATGGCGAAATCGGCGGTGCTGGCGATGACCAAGAGCCTCGCGGTTGAGTGGGGGCCGAAAGGCATCCGCACCGTGGCGATCGCGCCCGGCCCGTTCCCGACCGCCGGGGCATCCGGGCAGCTTCGTCCCGAGGGTCGCGACGAGGGGTGGACGGCGCGCAACCCGATGGGGCGCACCGGGGAACATGGCGAGCTTGCCGACCTCGCCAGCTTCCTCGTCTCGGACCGCGCCGGCTACATCAACGGCGAGATGGTGGTGATCGATGGCGGCGCGCATCTGCGCAGTTCCGGCGCCGAGGATTTGCTCGGCTGGACTGACGCGCAATGGTCCGAGCAGCGTGCCGCGCGATCCCAAGGCTAGCTGTTGCCAACCCGCTAACTGCCTTCCCAAATTGGGCTTTCCCGGCTATCCCTGCTGCGGGGACAAAGCGCGGCCGGGCCATCTTCCAGTCACAATATTGAGGGAACCACTCCAGCATGTGGCGGGTGCTATTTTTGGCTTTGATGGCTGGCGTGACGGCGTGGGGAATCACGGATTCCGCGCGGGCACAGACGGCGCAACCGGTGCCCAAAGCTGCACCCAAAGAGGCTGCACCGAAAGCGGCCGCGCCGGCCGCCGCTGCGACTGCAAAGACGACGGCAAAGCCCGAGAGCAAACCGGCGGGCCCGGCCGCGGCGGTTGCGGGCGGCGCGGAGCCGACCTTGATCGGCCAGTTCGGCACCTGGGGCGCCTATTCGGCGACGCCCAACGGCAAAAAAGTCTGCTTCGCGCTGGCCAAACCCTCCTCGTCGAAGACCAACCCGCCGAACCGGCCGCGCGATCCCGCCTACGCCTTCGTCTCGACCCGGCCGGCGGAGAAGGTGAACAACGAAGTTTCGGTCATGATCGGCTATGCGCTGAAACCGGGCTCTGAATCCTCGGTCGAGGTCGGCGGCGCCGCTTTTGCGATGTATACGCAGGGCGATGGCCTCTGGATCAAGAACGCGGCCGAAGAGGAGCGGATGGTCGAAGCCATGCGCAAATCGGCCGATCTCGTGGTCAAGGGCGTCTCGGCCAAGGGCACGGAGACGACCGATACCTTCTCGCTGAAGGGCCTCGCCCAGGCGCTGGACAAGATCGCCCAGGATTGCAGGCGTTAAGGCTGCGGTCGATAAGGTCGCAATCGGCCGCCCCGGTTGCTATATAGGGGCGGTTCCACAATTTCAGCCGTCATGGCCGGGCTAAAGCGCGAAGCGCGTCTTCGCACCAGATGTCCCGGCCATCCACGCGCTGGTAACGGGCGAAAAGAACGTGTGCCCGGGACAAGCCCGGGCATGTCGAGAGATATCAGGCATCCAATGCAACCGACGACCGAGCCGCACAACGCAATCCTGGTGGAGAAAACTCCGCTCGAAACCTATGTGCCGCCGGCGAAACCGTCGCTGATCGGACTGTCGCGCACCGAGCTTGCCGATCGCCTTGGCGAGATCGGCGTGGCACCGGCGCAGCGCAAGATGCGTGTGCAGCAGCTGTGGCACTGGCTGTATTTTCGCGGCGCCCAAAGTTTTGACGACATGACCTCGGTCTCGAAGGGCATTCGCGCCGAGCTCGCGCAGAATTTCACCGTCGACCGGCCCGAGGTCGTCGCCGAGCAGATCTCCAATGATGGCACGCGCAAATGGCTGCTGCGGTTGCCGAGCGGCGACAATGTCGAGCGCGCGCATGAAGTCGAGTGCGTGTACATCCCCGAAACGGATCGCGGCACGCTCTGCGTCTCCTCGCAGGTCGGCTGCACCTTGAATTGCTCCTTCTGCCACACCGGCACGCAGCGCCTGGTGCGCAATCTCACCGCCGGCGAGATCGTCGGACAGGTGATGGTCGCACGCGATCGTCTCAATGACTGGGCCGATCGCGAGGACGGCACGCGCCGCGTCACCAACATCGTGATGATGGGCATGGGCGAGCCGCTCTACAATTTCGACGCGGTGCGCGATGCGCTGCTGATCGTCGGCGACAATGAAGGCATCGGCATCTCCCGTCGCCGCATCACGCTGTCGACCTCGGGCGTGGTGCCGAACATCGTGCGCGCTGGTGACGAGATCGGCGTCATGCTCGCGATCTCGCTGCATGCCGTGCGCGACGAGCTGCGCAACGAGCTGGTGCCCCTCAACCGCAAATATCCGATCAAGGAATTGCTTCAGGCCTGCCGCGACTATCCCGGCGCCTCGAACGCACGCCGCATCACCTTCGAATATGTGATGCTCAAGGGCGTCAACGATTCGCTCGACGATGCAAAACTGCTGGTGAAGATGCTCAAGGGCATTCACGCCAAGATCAACCTGATCCCGTTCAATCCCTGGCCTGGCACGGCCTACGAATGCTCGGACTGGGACCAGATCGAAAAGTTCTCCGAATACATCTTCAATGCCGGCTATTCCTCACCGGTGCGCACCCCGCGCGGCCGCGACATCCTCGCCGCCTGCGGTCAGCTTAAGTCGGAGACCGAAAAGCTCTCGGCCAGGGAGCGCCAGGCGCTGCGCGCCATGGCGATGACGGATTAGCGCCAGCTATGTGCGCGCTCTCGCCTCCTCGTCATTGCGAGCGAAGCGAAGCAATCCAGAATATTTCCGCTGAAACAGTCTGGATTGCTTCGTCGCATCATCGCAAAATTGCTTCGCAATTTTGTCGCGGGCTCCTCGCAATGACGACAACGGTGACTTCCGTAGCATGTCCCTGATTGGCCGCCTCATCGTCATCTTCGTCGGCTTCCTCGCTGCCTGCTTTGTCGGCGGCATGATCATCGTCATCGCGCTGCTGTTCCCGGAGTTCGCCGATCTCGGCGCCGGGCCTGTCGATCAGGGCACGATCGATATTTTGCTGGGCTTCGGCTTCATCTTCGTCTCGGGCTTTGCGCTGGTTCCGGCTGCGGTGATCGTCGCGATCACCGAGGCGCTCTACATCCGCAGTGCGCTCGCTTACGCTGTGGGCGGCGGCCTTGTCGGGCTCGCCTGCTATCTCGGCCTCATTCCCTTTCACTCCGACACGTTGCAGTTCGAGGGCATCGTGCGGCGGCATCTGGAGATCATGACCGGCGCGGGCATCGTTGCCGGCGTCGTCTACTGGCTGATCGCCGGCCGCAACGCCGGCGCCTGGCGCAACCCGCCGCCCCCGCGCATGCCGCCTCCGCCGCTGCCGTCGAATTCAAGGCCGGATGCGCGGTAGTTTGTGCTGTCATTCCGGGGTTTTCATCCCTCCTCCACTCCGCTAAACCGCGCGCATGAACCGGACTGGACTCTTCATCGCCCTGGCGCTGTGGCTCGTAATCGGCGTCGTTTTCGGCCTCTACCCCGAGCTCGATCTCAAGCTCGCCGCGCTGTTCTTCGACCCCGAGACGAAGACGTTTCCGCTCAAGCTGAACGATTGGGCAGGCTTTGCGCGTGACGCCGCGATGTGGGTCTCCTGGGCCTTCGTGGTGCCGCCGCTGGTCGCGCTCGTGGTCAAGATGGTCCGGCCGGACCGTCCCCTGATGGTGTCGGGGCGCGCGATCGTGTTCCTGCTGGTCACGATCATCATGTCGGCCGGCATCCTCACCAACCTCACCTTCAAGTCCTATTGGGGCCGGCCTCGTCCGGTGGTGGTGACGCAGTTTGCCGGCGACCAGCAGTTCGTGCCGTGGTGGGATCCGCGCGGCGACTGCGCGCGCAACTGCTCGTTCTTCTCCGGCGAAGGCGCGACCGCGTTCTGGACGGTGGCCCCGGCTGCGCTGGCGCCACCGGCGTGGCGGCCGCTCGCCTATGCCGGTGCGGTCATCTTCGGCGCCGTCACCAGCGGGCTGCGGATGGCGTTCGGCGGACATTTCTTTACGGACGTGTCGATCGCCGGCCTCGTCACTTTTGTCGTGATCTGGTTCGCCTACGCGCTGATTTACCGCTGGCCGCGGACCCGGTTCTCGGACGCGGCGGTCGATGCCGCCCTGACCCGGCTGAACATGCCCGCCTACCGGCTCCGCCAGCGCCTGTTCGGCCGCAAGACGGGGGCCGAGTCCTCGGTTTGAGCCATTAAATGGGTGCCGAGGCCTGCGAAATTTGATATTCGCCCGGTCAAGTTCGCCCTCGCATCAGCCCCTTGAGACCCGATTGGAAGCGCCATGACCACGATCCTGAAAAGCCTGCCCAAGGGTGAGAAAGTCGGCATCGCGTTTTCGGGTGGCCTCGACACCAGCGCGGCGCTGCTCTGGATGAAGCAGAAGGGCGCGCGCTGCTACGCCTATACCGCCAATCTCGGCCAGCCGGATGAAGCCGACTACAACGAGATCCCCCGCAAGGCGATGGAGTTCGGCGCCGAGAAAGCGCTGCTCGTCGATTGCCGCACCCAGCTCGTCCACGAGGGCATCGCCGCGATCCAGTCCGGCGCCTTCCACATCTCGACCGGCGGCATCACCTATTTCAACACCACGCCGCTCGGCCGCGCGGTCACCGGCACGATGCTGGTCGCGGCCATGAAGGAGGACGGCGTCAACATCTGGGGCGACGGTTCGACCTTCAAGGGTAACGATATCGAGCGCTTCTATCGCTACGGCCTGCTGACCAATCCGGGCCTGAAGATCTACAAGCCTTGGCTCGACCAGCAGTTCATCGACGAGCTCGGCGGCCGCGCCGAGATGTCGGCGTTCATGACGGCGCAGGGATTTGCCTACAAGATGAGCGCCGAGAAGGCGTACTCGACCGACAGCAATCTGCTCGGGGCCACGCATGAGGCAAAGGATCTCGAGAGCCTCGACAGCGGCATCAAGATCGTCAATCCGATCATGGGCGTGCCGTTCTGGCGCGACGACTGCGCTGTGAAGGCCGAGAGGGTCGTGGTGCGTTTCGAGGAAGGCCAGCCGGTTGCGCTGAACGGCCAGACCTTCTCTGATCCGGTCGCGCTGTTCCTCGAAGCCAACGCCATCGGCGGCCGCCACGGCCTCGGTATGAGCGACCAGATCGAGAACCGCATCATCGAAGCCAAGAGCCGCGGCATCTACGAAGCGCCCGGCATGGCGCTGCTGCACATCGCCTATGAGCGCCTCGTCACCGGCATTCACAACGAGGATACGATCGAGCAATACCGCATCAGCGGCATGCGCCTGGGCCGCCTGCTCTATCAGGGTCGCTGGTTCGATTCGCAGGCCCTGATGCTGCGCGAGACCGCACAGCGCTGGGTCGCGCGCGCCGTCACCGGCGAGGTAACGCTGGAGCTGCGCCGCGGCAACGACTATTCGATCCTCAACACCGAGAGTCCGAACCTCACCTATGCGCCTGAAAGACTCAGCATGGAGAAGGTGGAGGACGCGCCGTTCACGCCGGCCGACCGCATCGGTCAGCTCACCATGCGCAATCTCGACATCGCCGACACGCGGACGAAGCTCGGTCTCTATTCGAAGACCGGCCTGCTGTCGGGCAGCGAAGGCTCGCAGATCTTCAAGCTCGAGAGCGACAAGGGTTGACGCTGTAACCGCGACTGTCGCTTCATTCGTCATTGCGAGCGAAGCGAAGCAATCCAGAATCTTTCCGCGGTGACAGTCTGGATTGCTTCGTCGCTTCGCTCCTCGCAATGACGAAAAAAATGGCCGGGATCGCTCCCGGCCATTTTGCATTTGTGGCTATCACCTCAGCGCGGCGGCGCGGTGCCGGGCGGGGGCGGTGGCAGCGAGGCCTGGCCACCGTTGAGCAGTGGCGTGATGTTGCGGACGGTGACGCGCCGGTTGATCGCGCTCGGCCCCTGCGTCTGCTCCTTCAGGTACTGCTCGCCATAGCCCTGCGACGTCAGGTTCTCCGAGGGCACGCCGAACTGCTGGGTCAGCAATTCGGCCGCGGACTGCGCGCGGCGATCCGACAGCGACAGATTGTCGACCTCGTTGCCGACCGCATCAGTGTGTCCCTCGATCAGGAACACCACGCGCGGGTTGGCCTGGATCGCACGGTTGAGGCCGTCGGCGATCGCTTGCAGCTTCGCCGCCTGGTCCGGTGGGATCGTCCACGAACCCGTCTCGAAGGTGATCGTGTTGACGTCGATGCTCGGCATCTGCATGCGAATATTCGGGCTGTAGCGGATTTCGTCGAGCGTGTAGCGCCGACTGATCCGCTGCACCGGGGGTGCTTCCATGGTCTGGTAGATCACGTCCGGCGACGCTTCCTGGGCATCGACGATGTAGCGATCGTAGGGAATGTTCACGACCGGCGGCGGCGCGTCGACATAGAAGCCGCCGACCGACTGCGGATCACGGTAGCTGTTGTCGATGATGATGATCTCGCGCCCGCCGGGGTCTCGGCGGATTCGCCGCAGCAACCGGCCGTCCGGAGCGACCACGGTGATGATCTCGCTGCCGTCGGGACGGATAACGACGGTGCGGGTATCGCCGCCGACGATGTCGGTGCGGATGTCGCGGGCGCCGTAGCGGAATCGATAGAGATCGTTGCCGCGGACATAGGCCTGCCCGCCGGGATCGCGGATGATGATGCGATCCGGCTCGGTGTAGACGGTGCGGCCGCCTTCGACGCTCTCGCGTCGCTGGTTGTGGAGGTCGGCGATGGTCGCGCCGATCACGGCGCCGGCCACCACGCCCGCGCCGATCGCGAGCGGTGTCAGGTCACGCTGCGGCGGACGCGGCGCAGGCGGCAGCGGCGTGGTCGTCGTGGGTGCGGCGCGGAAGGCAGGGGCAACCGTCGGCGGCCTGTATTGGGCCCTGTCGGGCGGCGGCGTTGCGGCCGCGGAGCCCGGGACGGTGCTCGGTGCCGCGGCGCCAGCGGGAGGAGCCGGCGGCCGGGGTGGAGCACCCGCTTGCGGCGATGTGGGCGGAGTTCCGGCAGCGGGCGCGCCCGCGGGAGGCGTTCCACCCTGTTGGCCGGGCGTCGGCGTTGCGGTGGGAGCCGGGGTCGCGCCGGGAGCCGGCGCTGCACCGGGGCGTCCGGGCGGCGGCGTCACTGCACCAGGGGCCGGCGTAGCCGTCGGAGCGGGTGCGGCACCGGGAGCCGGTGACGGCGATCCTGCCGCCGGAGGCGTGCCGGGACGACCGCCGGGCGGCGGCGCGCCGGGGCGGCCCGGCGGCGGTGCAGCGGGCGTGCTGCCGGGAGCCGGGGTCGCAGTCGGCGCGGGCGTCGTTGTCGGTGCAGGTGTGGTTGCCGGAGCGGGCGCATTCGGCCGGGCTGCGGGCGCCGCCGTCGGAGCAGGGGGTGTCGCGGTGGGCGCAGGCGCGGGCCGTCCTGCGGGTCCTGCTGCCGGGGGCGGCGGAGGTGTCGGCGTCGGATGAGCCGCGGCGGGCGGGGGCGTCGGCGCGTGCTGCTGCGGAGCCGCGGCGGGAGGCGGGGCCGGCGGTGTCGGAGCCGGGCGCGCCGCAGGCGGGGCCGGCGGGGGTGGCGTCGGCGCATGCTGCTGCGGGGCCGCAGCCGGGGGCGGCGCGGACGGCTTGGGAGCGGCAGGCGGCGGCGGGGGCGGCGGAGGAGCCGGACGGGCTGCAGGCGGGGGCGGAGGTGGCGGCGGCGCTGCCGGGCGCGGCGGTGCGGCTGCCGGCGGAGGCGCTGCGGGCGGATGAGGCGGTGCGGCCGCGGGCGGCGGCGCGGCCGGGCGCGCGGGTGCCGCAGGCGGCGCGGCGGCCGGCGGTCCCTTCGGCGGCTGCTTCGGTTTTCCGTCAGGGCCAGTCTCTGGCTGGGCCTGAGCGACGACGAGCGGCGCGCTTTGAGCATGCGATACGGTGTTTGCCAATTGCATCGCGGTCAGAGCCGTGGTCGCAAGCAGCACGAAACGAAGGTTGGTCATGGTGGTCAACTTCCCCGGAAGGTTCTTTGACAAAGTGTTGGGATGAGCAGCTACGCGTTAGGCCGGATTGTGGCGGGCGAAGCAGTCGCGGCCCGATTTATTTCTGCATGGAAATCACGTCACTCTAGCAACGTTCATTGCGCATTCAGACGCTGGTTGCAATCGCCTCACATGTGATGCTTCGCCTCATCTATGATTTCGCGGCGGCATTGCGTCCGTCGCAGGATTTGGCGTGAGCGGGCCATTCGGCCCGCGCGATGGAATCTCTTCAGGCATGCGGCCCGGCAATTCGTCGGGCCGTGGTGGCGAGCCGGGCTCGCGCACCGGCGGTGTGATTTCAGGCTGCGGATTGCCCGGCGGAATTCCGGGCGGCGGCTCGGTCGGAGTCCCCGGTGTTGCCGGCGGAATCTCGGGCGGTTCGATCGGCATCGGCATCATCGAGATCGGTTGTCAGGAGAACGACAACGATGATGCGGCGCCGATGTTCCGCGTCTGCTCGCTCTATTCCGGCGCGTGACAGACGGCCTCGATGTTGTGGCCATCAGGATCGAGCACGAACGCGCCATAGTAGTTCACGTGATAATGCGCCCGGATGCCCGGTCCGCCATTATCGCGACCGCCGGCGGCTATCGCAGCCTTGTAAAACGCATCGACGGTCGCGCGGTCTTTCGCGAGGATCGCGACATGCACCGGCTTGTTCAGCGCGCCCTCGCCGCCGATCCAGAAGTCCGGCTTGCCGTCGGCGCCGAAACCCGCGGCCGCGTCGTGGCCGGTCTGCTCCTGCGTCACTTCCATGATCAGGCTGTAGCCGAGTGGCGCAAGCGCCTTGGCGTAGAACGCTTTGGCGCGCTCATAGTCGGAGACGGGAAAGCCCAGATGATCGATCATCACAACCTCCGTGGTTCGTTGTCAGCGCGACAGGAACGTATTGCTCCGCGTCTTGCGCGCGATCGCAAAGCCGCGCGCGACCATGTCAGCGATACAATCCTGCTGCCATTCGTTTTGTGACAGATGCTCGATCACGACTGCGCGCGGCCACAGCGATGGCGGTGCATCGCGGAAGAAGCCGATCAGCACGCGGTCCTCAAAACCCTCGACGTCGATCTTGAGCGCATCGACCTGGCCGACGCCGGCCTCGTCGAGAATGCGCGTCAGTCGCAGCGACGGGACCTTGATCGCCTCGGTGCTGGCTGTGCCGGTGACGACGTGGGTGGCGCCGAGATTGCCGCCGCCGCTTTCGATCATCAGCTCACCGTCGCTGTCGCCCGCGGCGGCCTGGATCAGCCGCACCTGCGTCGCGTTCGATGCGGCATGGTTGAACGAGAGCCGTCCGAACGTCAGCGGATGCGGCTCGATCGCGACCACCTTGCCTGTGGGGCCGACCCGTCGCGCCATCACCAGCGCAAACGTGCCGACATTGGCACCGACATCGACGAACGTGCCGCCCATTGGCGTGTGCTGGCGCAGGAAGTCGAGCTCATCGAGATTGTAGTCGGGATTGAACAGCGCGCCGCGCTCGGTCGCACTGCCCTGGTGATAGAACCGAAACGAGGCGCCCTGATACTGGACGTCAAGGGGACCGCCGCGCAGCAAATTGACCAGCCGCGACATCCATGGCCGGAATGCGCCGCGCTTCAGCCCCAATTGTTGCGTGAGGCGAATGATCGCGGCCTGTGCCGCGTTCGGCGCAAACGCACCGAACGGCGCGGACGAAAGGGCGTTGTCGGGCGTCAAGCAGGCGGTCCTCGTTGCAAACGGCGCATGCATAGCCGGTTTTGCCAGGGACTCCAATCGCCGCGAGACGCCCGTAGCCCGGATTGCGCTGCGCTCGATCCGGGCTACGGGCTTCACGCCGCCTTCTTCGGCGCCGCCTTGCGCTGGCGCAGGAAGCGACCGAGCAGCTTGCGCTTGCCCTTGCGCGGGATCAGGTCGATGTCACTGACGAGCTTTGCGCCGCCCTTGCGGCGCTCCAGCACGATCTTGCGGCTGTGGAACGCTTCCAGCTCGACGCGATGCGCGACGCTGACGATGGTCGCCTTCGGCAGCTCGTCGGTGACCATCTGCATCATCTTGTCCTGGCTCTTCTCGTCGAGCGCCGAGGTCGCCTCGTCGAGCACGACGATGTCGGGGCTGTGCAGCAGCAGCCTTGCGAAGGCGAGACGCTGTTTCTCGCCGCCGGACAGCGTCTGATCCCACGGCCCGTCTTCTTCGATCTTCTCCTTGAGATGGTCGAGGCCGACCTTGTCCAGGGCTTCGCCGATCTCCTCGACGGTCCAGTCGTCCTCGGCGCCGGGATAGGCGACCGCGCGGCGCAAGCTGCCGGACGGCACGTAGGGCCGCTGCGGCAGCATGAACAGCCGCCGGTCCGGATGGAAATTGACGCTGCCGTCGCCCCATGGCCAGAGCCCGGCGATGGCGCGCACCAGCGTGCTCTTGCCGGTGCCGGATTCGCCGGCGACCAGCAGCCGCTCGCCCGGCTCGACCACGACTTCGGTCTCCCCGACCACGGCGGTGCCGTCGTCGAGCGTGACGGAGAGATCCTTCAGCTCCAGTATCGCCTCGTTGCTGGTCTCGCCGCGCTTGATGCGGCCGATTCCGTCGCCCTGCTCGGCGCGCTCGAGCCCGTCGAGCGACATCATCAGCGAGGCGATGCGGCGGGCGCAGGCATTCCAGTCGGCGAGCCGCGGATAATTGTCGACCAGCCAGCCGAACGCGCTCTGCACGATGGTGAAGGCGGAGGCGGCCTGCATCACCTGTCCGAGCGTCATGCTGCCGTCGAGGAATTTTGGCGCGCAGAGCAAGAGAGGGACCACGGGCGCAACGAGGTTCGAACCCTGCGACACCAGCGTGGTGCGCATGTGCTGGCCGGCCAGCCGCGCCCATTGCCGCAGCACGCCGGTGAAATTGCGGTCGATGCCGCCGCGCTCTTCCTCCTCGCCGCCGAGCAGCGCGATGCTCTCGCCGTTCTCGCGCACGCGCGTCAGCGTGTAGCGGAAGTCGGCCTCGGCCTGGTTCTTGTCCTCCGAGACCTGCACGAACTGGCGGCCGATCGTCAGGATCGACCCCGATGCGATCGCGGCGTAGAGCACCGCGGCGATGACGAGGAAGCCGGGTATTGTGATGGTCGAGCCACCGAGCGTGACGGTCAGCGCACCGCCGATGGTCCAGAGCACGACGATGAAGGTCGCGGCCGACAGCAGGGCCGAGGTGACGCCGGCGAGGAAGTCCACCGGCGAGTCCGTTGCAATGCGTAAGTCCTCGGCGATCCGGTATTCCGGATTCTTGTGGTCGCCGCCGACGAGGTTGAGCTGGTAGTAGCGCCCGTTCTTGAGCCAGCGCGTCAGCACGCTTGCCGTCAGCCAGGCGCGCCAGCGCCGCTGGATGCCCATGCGCGCAAACACCTGCGCGACGCCGAGCACGATGCTGCCGATCGCGAGCGGGAAGAACACCGCGGTGAGATGAAACACGCTGGCTGCATCACGGGTCTCGATCGCGTCGAAGATCGCGCGATTCCAGACATTGATGCCGTATTGGAACGCCACGGCGAGGACGATCAGTACGCCGAGGCCGATCGAGTAGAGCCACGCCAGCCGGTCGCCGTTGCGGCCCCAGAAGCCGCGGGCGCTGATCCAGAAGCGCGTCAGCAGGTAGTCCTTGCGGGCCTGCTCGGCCTCCTCGGGCGAGAGTTCGGGATCGGGCTCGACCAGCTCCGGCGGCGGCGGGGCGACCTCATCGCCGTTCTCACCCTTGATCTCGACGATGGGCCGCTTCCTGCCCTGTTCGCGCTTTACGGCCGGCTTGCTCATGCGCGGACAACGCGAAGGAAATCAAACGGTTCCATTCGGTTCCCATGCCGAATCACTCGGCGGCGCCGTGGCGCAGCCGGCGCACCCGCGCCGCCTTGTGGAGGACGCGCGACAATTCCTCGATCGAATAGGGCTTTTGCACGAGATCGAAGCCAAGGCTTCCCTCCTGCGACAGCGCCTCGCTGTAGCCGGTGGTCAGCACGATCGGCACACCGATGCCGCGGTCGCGGATCGCATGCGCGAGATCGAGCCCGGTCATGTCAGGCATCACCACGTCCGAGAACACGACGTCGAACCGATCCGAGTCCACAACCAATTCCGCCAACGCATCGTTGGCATTGTCGACCAGCGTGATGCTGTAACCGAGCTCGGTGAGGCCATCGGCGGCGAAATTGGCGAGCTCGATATTGTCCTCGACCACCAGCACCGACATGCCGCTGCCGGCCGCCGCGGGTGCCGTGTTCGGCGCCTGCTGCTGCGGCAGCAGGTCCGCCGGCACGCGCGGCAGATAGAGCGAGAACGTGCTGCCCTGTCCGACTTCGCTCGTGACCGTCACCTCGCCGCCCGACTGCCGGGCGAAGCCGAACACCTGAGACAGGCCGAGGCCAGTGCCGTGGCCGACCTGCTTGGTGGTGAAGAACGGCTCGAAGATGCGCCCGAGCCGCGCGGCGGGAATGCCGATGCCGGTATCACTGACGGCGACACTGATGAAGCCATGACTGCACACGAGATGCGCCAGCGAGTCCGGAACGGTCGTTGCCGGTTCGATCCTGAAGGCGATCTTTCCCATGCCTTGCATGGCATCGCGCGCATTGGTCGCCATGTTGATCAGCGCCGTCTCGAACTGGCTGGCATCGGCATTGACGAGGCAGGGCTCCGCCGGCAGCCATATCGTGATCTCGATCGCCGGTCCGAGCAGCGTGGCGAGCATGTCGTGCAGCGACTGCACCCGCTCGCCGACGTCGAACACCTCGGGTTTCAGGGTCTGGCGCCGCGCAAAGGCGAGGAGCTGGGAGGTCAGCCTGGCGGCGCGCGCGACCGCGTCCGCAATCGCGGTGATGTAGCGTTGCCGCCGCTCCTCCGTCAGCTGCGGCCGGTTCAACAAATCGACCGAGGCGCGGATCACGGTCAGCAGATTGTTGAAATCGTGCGCGACGCCGCCGGTGAGCTGCCCGAGCGCCTCCAGGCGCTGGCTGTGCTTGAGCGCCTCCTCGGCCTCACGCCGCCTTGCAGCCTCAAGCTGGAGGTGCTGGGTGCGCCGGAACGCGAACGCCAGCAGCAGAAACAGCAGCGCCGTGGCCGGAATGCCGAACACCAGATGCTGGCCGATGGTCGCGTACCAGCGTGCGCGAATGGCCGAGGTCTCCAGGCCCGCGCTGATATAGATCGGATACTCGGCGACGCGCCTGTAGCCGATGCGGCGCTCGATCCCGTCCGACGGCCAGGCGACGGTCATGAGGCCATGGTCGGCGTGTGCGGCGATCTGCTGCCCGACCGGCCCGGTCGGATCGAGCCGAAGATCACGGTCGAGCCGGGGGAAATGGGTGAGCAACACACCGTCGGTGCGTCCCATCGCGAAGAAGCTGCCGGGATCCGAGCCGATCCTGGCGTAAAAGCTCTCAAAGTATTCCGGCAGGACCGAGGCCTGGATCACGCCGATGAAGCTGCCGTCGTCGGTCTCGCGGCGCCGGCTCACGCCGAAGAAGCGCGCGCCCTGATAGGGCGGGCGCGGCGTCAGCGACGCCCCGATAAAACTTCCGACGTTCTGGTCGACATGAGCAATGAAATAGTCGCGGTCCGCAAAACTCTGCTGCGGAGGCGGCGAGGCGAGACTGTTGACCAGCGATCTTCCGCTGGCATCGAAGATCCAGGCCGATTTGAGCTGAGGCAGCGCATCGGTCAGGCGCTTCAGGCGGCGGTGCAGCGCCGGCTCGCGTGCGCGGATGATGTCGTCGGGAAGGCCGCGCACCACCTCGTTGATCTCGGCAAGGCTGCGGTCGATGGTTTCGAACACCTTGAGCGCGTGTTCATGCGCGACATCGAGCGTGCGCTCGATCTCGCGGTCGGCAATGTCTTTGGTCGATGTGTAGGAGATCGTGGAAGCGATGCCGAACAGCGCAATCGGAAGCGCCAGGGATGCAGCCATCATCCACTGCAACAGTCTCAGCGAATTGCGTTGCGCGCCCTGCACGGTCGCTCCGGTCCCCCGACCGGAGAGCTTACTTGAATTTCGCGCCGGGAAGGAAGCGGCTTATGGCGGGAACCGGAGGTTGCAATCCGGTGATTCGCGCGTGGTACGGAGCAGAAGAAAAATTTCCTAAAATCCGTACCGGCTGTAGAATGCCCCGGCCATTCGGGCCGGGGATCGAGGCGTGAATGGCGACCCTAGATCTGGCGCTCGACCATCTTGAGCTTGAGCTCGGCGATGGCTTCGGCCGGGTTCAACCCCTTCGGGCAGGCCTTGGCGCAGTTCATGATGGTGTGGCAGCGATAGAGGCGGAACGGGTCCTCGAGATTGTCGAGCCGCTCGCCGGTCGCCTCGTCGCGGGAATCCTTGACCCAGCGGTTGGCCTGGAGCAGCGCGGCGGGACCGAGATAGCGGTCGCTGTTCCACCAGTAGCTTGGGCACGAGGTCGAGCAGCAGGCGCAGAGAATGCACTCGTAGAGGCCGTCGAGCTTCTCGCGATCCTCGTGGCTCTGCTTCCACTCTTTTTGCGGCGTCGGCGAGGTCGTCTTCAGCCAAGGCTCGATTGAGGCGTACTGCGCGTAGAAATTGGTGAGGTCGGGGACGAGGTCCTTCACCACCGGCTGGTGCGGCAGCGGATTGATCTTGACGGCGCCGTCCTTCACGTCGTGCATCGAGCGGGTGCAGGCCAGCGTGTTCTGGCCGTCGATGTTCATGGCGCAGGAGCCGCAGACGCCTTCGCGGCAGGAGCGGCGGAACGTCAGCGACGGGTCGATGTTGTTCTTGATCCAGATCAGGCCGTCCAGCACCATCGGACCGCAATCATGGGTATCGACGTAATAGGTGTCGACGCTCGGATTCTTGCCGTCATCAGGGTTCCAGCGGTAGACCCGGAATTCGCGCGTTTCAGTCGCGCCCGCGGGCTTCGGCCAGGTCTTGCCGCCGGTGATTTTCGAGTTCTTCGGAAGTGCGAATTCAACCATTTCGATTCAGGCCTTCGCTGTTCGCTCAGTACACGCGCGCTTTGGGCGGGATGTACTGCACGTCGTTGGTCATGGTGTAGTCGTGAACCGGGCGGTACTCGATCTTGACCTTGCCGGCATCGTCCAGCCAGGCCAGCGTGTGCTTCATCCAGTTCTTGTCGTCGCGCTCGGAGAAGTCCTCGCGGGCATGCGCGCCGCGGCTCTCGGTGCGGTTGGCGGCCGAGTTCATCGTCACCACCGCCTGCGAGATCAGATTGTCGAATTCCAGCGTCTCGATCAGGTCGGAATTCCATACCAGCGAGCGGTCGGACACCGCGATGTCGGTGATGCCGCTGTGGACCTTCTCGATCAGATTCTGGCCTTCGCTCAGGATATCGCCGGTGCGGAACACCGCGCAATTGTTCTGCATCACATGCTGCATGCCTTCGCGCAGCTTCGCGGTCGGTGTGCCACCGGAGGCGTAGCGATAGTGGTCGAGGCGGCCCAGCGCGAGGTCGGACGAGTTCGCCGGCAGTTCGGGCTGGCTGGCGTTCGGCGTGAGCTTCTCGGCGAGACGCAGCGCGGCAGCGCGGCCGAACACGACGAGGTCGATCAGCGAGTTCGAGCCGAGGCGGTTGGCGCCGTGCACGGAGACGCAAGCCGCTTCGCCGATCGCCATCAGGCCCGGGATGATGGCGTTATCGTCGCCGTCCTTCTTGGTCAGCACTTCGCCATGATAGTTCGTGGGGATGCCGCCCATGTTGTAGTGCACGGTCGGCACGATCGGGATCGGCTCGCGCGTCACATCGACATTGGCGAAGATCTTCGCGGATTCGGAGATGCCCGGCAGCCGCTCGGCCAGCACCGCGGGATCGAGATGGTCGAGATGCAGGAAGATGTGGTCCTTCTTCTTGCCGACGCCGCGGCCTTCGCGGATCTCGATGGTCATCGCGCGCGAGACGACGTCGCGCGAGGCCAGATCCTTTGCGGACGGCGCGTAGCGCTCCATGAAGCGCTCGCCCTCGGAGTTGACGAGATAGCCGCCTTCGCCGCGTGCGCCCTCGGTGACGAGACAGCCCGAGCCGTAGATGCCGGTCGGGTGGAACTGGACGAACTCCATGTCCTGCATCGGCAGGCCCGCGCGCAGCACCATGCCGCCGCCGTCACCGGTGCAGGTGTGCGCCGAGGTGCAGGAGGCGTAGGCGCGGCCGTAACCGCCGGTGGCCAAAATGACGGTCTGGGCGCGGAACCGGTGCAGCGTGCCGTCGTCGAGCTTGAGCGCGATGACGCCGCGGCAGGTGCCCTGGTCGTCCATGATCAGATCGATGGCGAAGAACTCGATGAAGAATTCGGCCGCGTGGCGCAGCGACTGGCCGTACATCGTGTGCAGCATGGCGTGGCCGGTGCGGTCGGCGGCGGCGCAGGTGCGCTGCGCCTGGCCCTTGCCGTAGTCCATGGTCATGCCGCCGAACGGACGCTGGTAGATCTTGCCGTCCTCGGTGCGCGAGAACGGCACGCCCCAATGCTCGAGCTCGTAGACCGCCTCGGGCGCGTTGCGCACCATGTATTCGATCGCGTCCTGGTCACCGAGCCAGTCCGACCCCTTCACGGTGTCGTACATGTGCCAGCGCCAGTCGTCCTTGTGCATGTTGCCGAGCGAGGCGGAGATGCCACCCTGTGCCGCGACAGTGTGCGAGCGGGTCGGAAAGACCTTGGTGATGCAGGCCGTTTTCAGGCCGGCTTCGCTGCAGCCGACCGTGGCGCGCAGGCCCGCGCCGCCGGCGCCAACCACGACGACGTCATAGGTGTGGTCTTCGATCGGATAGGCTTTGCCGTTGGTGGCGGGAGCGCCGTTGCCTTTGCCATTCGTCGCTGTGGCCATGGCTTACACTCCGGATGAAAGTTTCAGGATCGCATAGGTCGCGGCGAGCGCGACGGCGATCGAGAAGAAATTGTTGAGCATGACCGAGATGAGCTTCAGCTTCTCGTTGTGGACGTAGTCCTCGATGACGACCTGCATGCCGATCTTCATGTGCCAGGCGCTGGCGACGATGAAGAGGAGCATGATCACCGCGATCGGTAGCGAGCCGAGGATCACCTTGGCGCCGGCCTGGTTGCTGCCGAGCGTCATCATGACGATGACGATCACCGGCAGCATCAGCAGGGTCATCGCGACGGCGGTGATGCGCTGGCGCCAGAAATCGGACGTGCCGGAATGCGCGGCGCCGAGATTGCGGACGCGGCCGAGCGGCGTGCGCATGCTGCGCTTCGGGGTGTCGGGTGCGCTCATCGTACACCTCCGATCGCGTAGGCGATGATCCAGATCAGCACCGTCAGCACGATGCCGCCGATCAATGCGCCCCAGGTCAGGGCCTCGCGCTCATTGGCCTTGAAGCCGTAGCCAAGGTCCCACACGAAGTGCCGGATGCCGCTCAACATATGGTGCATCAGCGCCCAAGTGTAGCCGAACACGATCAGCCGGCCGATGATGCTGCCGGTGAATGCCTGGACGGTGGCATAGGCGTTGTGGCCGGAGGCTGCGGCGACCAACCACCAGACCAGCAGCAGGGTTCCGGCGTAGAGGGCGATGCCGGTGGCGCGATGGACGATGGACAGCGCCATCGTCAACGTCCAGCGGTAGACTTGCATGTGGGGTGAAAGCGGTCGTTCGATCCGTGCGGTCATGGGCTTTTAATGTTTATGGCGGCCCAGCAGGGCGCGCGGGGATCGCGAAAGGTCGGCTCTATTTACGGAGTCGATTTCGCCTGTGCAATCACCAAATCGCCATAAATCGAACCGCCGTTCAGCGCTAGGGCCTTGATGAAACAAGGCCAATCGCGTCTTGGTATACCAGAGCCTTGGCCTATCAACCAAAGACGGAATATATATTCGTTTCTTCAGGATCGCGCCGAAGCATTGAAATCACTATTGGAACGCATCTAAACGGACCATGCCGTCCAAACCGCCGAGAGGGGCGGTCAGTCGCCTCGCCAACCCGTCCGCCGGGCGCTGGCCTGCTCTCCGTCTGGTCCGGTCTGGATATGCGCATCCTGCAATCCACCCCAGCCGAGAGGCGCGGCGTGTCGACCGCGCGAATCAGATCGCCTAAGGCTCCGTACGCAGCTTTCCGCGCCGACGTGTTGGAGAAGTTGCGACCAGTCGCCGGGGCAGGTCAGGGGTGATTGCAGGTCTTGATATCAAGGAGATCGTCGAGCTCGCGCTGTTGCTGATTGCAACCGGCGCGCTCTCGGGATTTTTGGCCGGCGTGTTCGGCATCGGCGGCGGGGCAATCCTCGTGCCGGTGTTTTACGAATGCTTCCGCATCGCCGGCGTGCCGCTGGAGGTGCGCATGCCGCTCTGCATCGGCACCTCGCTCGCCGTGATCATCCCGACCTCGATCCGTTCGTTCCAGGCGCATTACAAGCGCGGTGCCGTCGACATGGCGATCTTGCGCGTCTGGTGGCTGCCGATCGTCATCGGCGTCATCGCCGGCAGCGTGGTCGCGCGCTACGCGCCGGAGCGGCTGTTCAAGATCGTGTTCGTCTGCGTCGCTTGGTCGGCGGCCGTGCGTCTCATCTTCGCGCGCGAGGGCTGGAAGCTCGGCGACGATCTGCCGAAGGGCCCGCTGATGCGCGTCTACGGCTTCTGCGTCGGCATTTTGTCGACGCTAATGGGCATCGGCGGCGGCCTGTTCTCGAACCTGCTGATGACGTTCTACGGCCGTCCGATCCACCAAGCGGTCGCGACCTCGTCGGCGCTCGCCGTGCTGATCTCGATCCCCGGCGCGCTCGGCTACATCTATGCCGGCTGGCCGGCGGCGGCGAGCTATCCGGCCGTCGCAGCGCTGCAAATCCCGTTTGCGCTCGGCTACGTCTCGCTGATCGGCGCCGTGCTGGTGATGCCGATGAGTCTTGTCACCGCACCTCTCGGCGTGCGAGCCGCGCATGCGATGTCGAAGCGGACGCTGGAGGTGGCGTTCGGGTGCTACCTGTTTATCGTCGGCAGCCGGTTTGTGATGAGCCTGTTGGGCGGGCAGTAACAGGTTTGGAGCACGCGCGTCCTACACCCTCAGTGTCATTCCCCGCGAAGGCGGGGAATCCAGTACGCCGCAGCCTCTCGGTTCTGTCCTAGCCGTCTCTGGAATACTGGATGCCCCGCCTTCGCGGGGCATGACAGCGCGTCGTATGGTGGCTCCTCGACGAGTCCACGCCCCTATTTCTTCGCGTAAATGTCCTTGTACGCATCCCGCAGCACGTTCTTCTGCACCTTGCCCATCGTATTGCGCGGCAACTCATCGACGACGAACACCCGCTTCGGCATCTTGAATTTGGCCAGCCGCCCGTCGAGCGCCTTCAGCACCGCGGCCTCAGTGACATCGGCGCCCTTGTTGCAGACCAGCACCGCGGTGACGCCCTCACCGAAATCGGCATGCGGCACGCCGATCACGGCGGATTCGACCACGCCGGGCATGGCGTCGATCTCGCTCTCGATCTCTTTCGGATACACATTGAAGCCGCCGGAGATGACGAGATCCTTGCCGCGGCCGAGAATGTGGACGTAGCCCTTGGCGTCGATCTTGCCGAGATCGCCGGTGATGAAGAAGCCGTCGGGCCGGAATTCGGCCTTGGTCTTCTCCGGCATCCGCCAATAGCCCTTGAACACGTTCGGGCCCTTCACCTCGATCATGCCGATCTCGTCGCGCGGCAGCTCCTTGCCGGTCTCCGGCTCGGTCACGCGCACGGAAACGCCGGGGAGGGGAAAGCCGACTGCGCCGGGCACGCGCTCGCCCTCATACGGGTTCGACGTGTTCATGTTGGTCTCGGTCATGCCGTAGCGTTCGAGCACGGCGTGGCCTGTGCGGGCCGACCATTCGCGATGGGTTTCGGCGAGCAGCGGCGCCGAGCCCGAGATGAACAGGCGCATGTGCTTCGTCGTCTCGCGCGACAGGGCGGAGTTCTGGAGCAAGCGCGTGTAGAAGGTCGGCACGCCCATCAGCACGGTGGCGCGCGCCATCAGCTTGATGATCAAATCCGGGTCGAGCTTCGGCAGGAAGATCATCGACGCCCGCGCAAACAGCGTCACGTTGGTCGCCACGAACAGGCCGTGGGTGTGGTAGATCGGCAGCGCGTGGATCAGCACGTCCTTGCCGGTGAAGCGCCAGTAGCCGACCAGTGAGAGCGAGTTCGACGCGAGATTGTCATGCGTCAGCATCGCGCCCTTGGAGCGGCCGGTGGTGCCCGAGGTGTAGAGGATCGCGGCGAGATCGTCGTTTTCGCGCGGCACCGTCGTGAATTCGCTGCTGGCCTTGTCGGCGGCCTCGGTGAGCGAACCTTTGCCGTCAGGTCCGAGCGTCTCGACCCTGGCCTTCACCTTGGCTGCTATCGCCGTGAGGCCTTCCGCCTTGGAGGGATCGCAGACCACCAGCGACGGCTCGGCATCGCCGATGAAGTAATCGAGCTCGTTGAGCGTATAGGCGGTGTTGAGCGGCAGATAGACCGCGCCGGCCCGCACGGTGCCGAGATACAGCACGATATTGGCGACGGATTTCTCCACCTGCACCGCGACGCGGTCGCCGGGCTTCACGCCGCGGGCGACCAGTACATTCGCCATCTGCCCGGCCCGCGCGATCAGGCCCCCATAGCTGATATGGGCCCCGTCCTGCGTCTCGATCGCGAGGCGTTTCGGATCGTCCAGACCGTCGAACAGGCGGGAAAACAGATTGGCGTTGGCAGCTTGGTTCATGCAAGATTTCCTCGACCGCAAGGCAACAAGGCCGGTCAAAACCGAGGGCTGGATTAGCAAAAACCGCCCCAATGAAGCAACGGAGACAGTTGGCATGACCAAAAACGGGAAACGCGTGGCCTGGGTCACGGGCGGCGGCAGCGGGATCGGGGAGGCCGGCGCCGAGGCGCTCGCGGCCGACGGCTGGATCGTCGTGGTCTCGGGCCGGCGCAAGGACGCCCTGGATACCGTGGTTGCGAAGATCACCAAGGCGGGCGGGGCGGCCGAGGCCGTCGCGCTGGACGTGGCGGTCGCGGCCGATGCCCAGAAGGCGGCCGATCAGATCGTCGCGAAGCACGGCCGTATCGACCTGCTGGTCAACAACGCCGGTATCAATGTCCCCAAGCGCAATTGGAAGGACATGGAACTGGACGGCTGGGACAGACTGGTCCAGGTCAACCTCAACGGCGTGCTCTATTGCATGCGCGCGGTGCTGCCGACGATGCGCAAGCAGCAGGACGGCTCGATCATCAATGTCTCGTCCTGGGCCGGCCGCCACGTCTCGAAGATGCCGGGCCCGGCCTACACCACCACCAAACATGCGGTGCTGGCCCTGACCCATTCCTTCAACATGGACGAATGCGTCAACGGCCTGCGCGCCTGCTGCCTGATGCCGGGCGAGGTGGCCACTCCGATTTTGAAACTGCGCCCGGTGGTGCCGAGCGAGGAAGAGCAGGCCAAGATGCTGCAATCCGAAGACCTCGGCCGCACCATCGCGTTCATCGCGAGCATGCCGCCGCGCGTCTGCATCAACGAGCTCCTGATCAGCCCGACACATAATCGCGGATTCATCCAGACGCCGAACAACAGGGATTGAGGCGCAGCGCGCGCTGCAATCTCTCCTCGTCGTCCCGGGGCGCGACGAAGTCGCGAACCCGGGACCCATAACCACAGGGAGAAATTGTCGCGTGAGAGGGGCACACCGAGTCTTCGCCAAACGTCATCCTGTGGTTATGGGTCCCGGATCGGCGCTTCGCTTGTCCGGGACGACAGCGGAGTGTGTGGCGCGCGCTCGACCACACGGCCACGCCGCCCCATAGTTTCACGCATCACAAAGAATTTTTCCCCGAAACCGCATCGCGAACCCTCCCGTAGTTCGGTCCAACGACGGCGCTGCTGCTTCACGTCAAACCGCCGCAGCCGCCCTCGTTGTCCAACGCAAACGCCGGCCATCGCCGGTCACAATCCAATCGGGAGACTCTCCATGTCGAAGCGTATTGCCTATCTCGCTGCCGCCGCCTTCAGCGCGCTCGCCATCACCGCGACCGTCGTCGCGCCTGTCCGCGCCGAGGAGAAGACCGTCATGGTCGGCGGCGCCGCGATGTTCCCGTCCAAGAACATCGTCCAGAACGCGGTCAACTCCAAGGATCACACCACGCTGGTCGCGGCGGTGAAGGCGGCCGGCCTGGTGCCGACGCTGGAAAGCAAAGGCCCGTTCACGGTGTTCGCGCCAACCAACGCGGCCTTCGGCAAGCTGCCGGCCGGCACCGTCGACAATCTGGTCAAGCCTGAGAACAAGGCGACGCTGACCAAGATCCTCACCTACCATGTCGTGCCCGGCAAGCTCGAGGCCTCCGACCTCACCGACGGCAAGAAGATGAAGACCGCCGAAGGCGAGGAACTGACCGTGAAGAAACAGGACGGCAAGGTCTGGATCGTCGACGCCAAGGGCGGCACCTCGATGGTCACGATCTCCAACGTCAACCAGTCGAACGGCGTCATCCATGTGGTCGATACCGTGCTGATGCCGGCGACGTAACACCGCGCCCCCCTGTTTAGTCCCCCCCGACGGGGATGTGCGGCAAAGCGAGCCGGGGCACCCGGCTCGCTTTATTGTGACCACGGTCGCCCGCAGACTGGATTCGCCGTCGTGCGGGGGCGTAACGAAAGCGGAAGCATCGGCGTATACTCATCGACACACGACGTTCAGGACGGAACCATCATGTCGAGCCTCACTGTCACCGACGAGCAGGCCAGCGCCACCCCGGCCAAAGTGATCCAGCCGGCCTGGGTTCGAATCATGCACTGGATCAATGCGTTGGCCATGATCCTGATGATCCTGTCGGGCTGGCAGATCTACAACGCCTCGCCGCTGTTCGGCTTCAGCTTTCCGCGCGAGTACACGCTCGGCGGCTGGCTCGGCGGCGGCCTGCTCTGGCACTTTGCGGCGATGTGGCTCTTGATGATCAACGGCCTCGCCTATCTCATCACCGGCTTCGCCACCGGCCGCTTCCGCAAGAAACTGCTGCCGATCACGCCGTCCGGCGTGCTGCACGATGTCAGGGCTGCCCTGACCTTCAAGCTCGGCCATGACGATCTCACCGTCTACAATTACGTGCAGCGCGTACTCTATGCCGGCATCATCGTGGTCGGCGTGCTGATCGTGCTGTCGGGCCTGTCGATGTGGAAGCCGGTGCAGCTCTATTATCTCGTGATGCTGTTCGGCGATTATCCGACCGCGCGCTATGTGCATTTCTTCTGCATGGCAGCGATCTGCGCGTTCCTCGTCATTCACGTCCTGCTTGCGCTGCTGGTGCCGAAGAGCCTGCGCGCGATGATCATTGGCCGCTGAGTAGGAGAACCATCATGGCCAAGCGCTCATTCCTGATCCCCGGCGTCGACAAGCGGTTGCTGATTAAGGACTCCATCAAGGCGATGCCGGATTTCACCCGCCGCCGCTTCATCGCGGGCGGCGCCAGCCTGGGTGCGCTCACGCTGCTCACCGGCTGCGATGTGGTGGATTCATCCTCGGCCGACACGTTGCTCGCGAAGGTCTCGAAATTCAACGACGCCGTGCAAGCCTTCATTTTCAATCCCGACGCGCTGGCACCGACCTTCCCGGAGAGCGCGATCACAAAACCTTTCCCGTTCAACGCCTATTACGATCTCGACGACGCCCCCGAGGTCGACGGCAAAGACTGGAAGCTCGAAGTGCGCGGCCTCGTCGACAACAAGAAGTCCTGGACGCTGGACGAGCTCTACAAGCTGCCGCAGGTCACCCAGATCACCCGCCACATCTGCGTCGAGGGCTGGAGCGCGATCGGAAGCTGGACCGGCACGCCGCTCCGCGATTTCCTCAAGCTCATCGGCGCCGACACCCGCGCGAAATACGTCTGGTTCCAGTGCGCCGACAAGGACGGCTACAACTCGCCGCTCGACATGCGCAGCGCGCTGCACCCGCAGACGCAGATGACGTTCAGATACGCCAACGAGATCTTGCCCCGCGCCTATGGCTTCCCGATGAAGATCCGCGTGCCCACAAAGCTCGGCTTCAAAAACCCGAAATACGTAGTCTCGATGGAAGTCACCAACGACTACAAGGGCGGCTATTGGGAAGACCAGGGGTACAATTCGTTCAGCGGGAGCTGACACAGCGAGTAGCGAATGGGGAATGGCGAGTAGATAAACGCACTGGGCGGCTCAAAATTCGCTATTCGCCATTCGCCGCCTTCGGCCCCACCTTCCGCTGACACAACGCCGCCGCCGCCCCCAGCGCCAACAACGCCGCCGACACATTCAGCGCGTAACTCAAGCTTCCCAGCGCATCCGTGATCGCGCCGACCACGATCGGCCCCAGCGTCTGGCCGACGCCGAACGAGATCGTCATCGCGGCGATCGCGGTCGGCCACACCTCCGGCGGATAGTTGAAGCGCACGAAAGCCGTGGTCGAGCCGACGACGGCGAAGAAGGCGACGCCGAACACGACGGCCGAGACCGCAAGCCACGCCGGCGAATGTCCGAGCATCGGCAACGCCGCGCCGAGCGCGTTGGTGCCGAGGATGATCGCGGTGGCCAATCCGCCGCGGTCGAGCGCGAGCACGCGACGCCAGAACCACGGCGTGACGAACGCGCTCAGACCGATCAGGCCCCAGAATCCCGCTTGGGCCGCGGCTCCGCCGCCGCCGTCGCGGACGTAGGCGATCATGAAGGTCATGTAGGCGATGTAGCCGGCGCCGAACAGGAAGTAGGCCGCGAGATAGATCAGCACGGGACGAATCGCGAGGGCGGCGTGGCTGCCTTCCGAGAAACGCGCGCCGCTCTCGATGCGGCTCATGAACAGTGGCACGGTCATGATGGCCGACAGCAGCGTCAGCGCCCACCACACCAGCCACCATGAGCCCGGTCCGAAATATTGCAGCGTGAAGGGGGCGATCAGCCCCGAGGCGAGGATGCCGATGCCGGGTCCGGCATAGAACAGGCTCAGCAGGAAGTTGGCCCGCTCCGGACGGGATTGCGCGATGGTCGCGGCCAGCGCGCCGCCGGCGACGAAGCCGGCCGCCGCCCCCAAGCCCAGCACGAGCCGCGCCAGGCTCAGCGCGATGAAATTCCCCGTCAGCGCGCAGGTGGCGAGCGCGGCCAGGCACGCCAAAGTTCCGCCGCGGATGGCCGCCGCCCAGCCGACGCGCTGGATGAGCCGGGACGCCACCAGCGCGCCCACGAGATAGCCGACGGCGTTGATGGTGTTCATGAACCCGGCCGCCGAGTAGGACCAGCCGAGGTCCTCCCGCATGTCGGGCAGCACCAGCGCATAGGCAAAGCGGCCGATACCGAGCCCGACCGTCGCCGCCAGCGACAGGGTCAGGATCAGCCGCGCGGGGTGTGCGTCGGGCGGGGGACGGTCAGGCGCGTGCAACAGGGGTACTCCGGCCCGCGTAATGTGGCAGGCCCTGCCCGCCTTGCACAGCCGCGCCCCGGCAATGGTGTCTTGCCAAGCGCGCAACGCCGCTCTAGCACTCCGGCCGAATTCGATCTCAGAGGATACGACCATGGCGACCCACAAACTGCTGCTGCTCCCCGGCGACGGTATCGGCCCCGAGGTGATGGGCGAGGTGAAGCGGCTGATCGATTGGCTCAATTCGGCCGGGATCGCCAAATTCGAGACCGATACCGGCCTGGTCGGCGGCTCTGCCTATGACGCCCACAAGGTGTCGATCTCCGAGGGCGACATGGCCAAGGCGCTTGCCGCCGACGCCATCATCTTTGGCGCGGTCGGCGGACCCAAGTGGGATGCGGTGCCCTACGAGGTACGCCCCGAAGCCGGCCTGCTGCGCCTGCGCAAGGATCTCGCTCTGTTCGCCAACCTCCGTCCCGCCGTGTGCTATCCGGCGCTGGCGGATGCCTCGAGCCTGAAGCGCGAGGCGGTCGAGGGTCTCGACATCGTCATCGTGCGCGAGCTCACCGGCGGCGTCTATTTCGGCGAGCCCAAGACCATCACCGATCTCGGCAACGGCCAGAAGCGCGCCGTCGATACCCAGGTCTACGACACCTATGAGATCGAGCGCATCGGCCGCGTCGCCTTCGAGCTGGCCCGGAAGCGCAAGAACAAGGTGACGTCGATGGAGAAGCGCAACGTCATGAAGTCGGGCGTGCTCTGGAACGAGGTCATGACGGCGGTCCACAAGCGCGAATACCCTGATGTCATGCTCGAGCACCAGCTCGCCGATTCCGGCGGCATGATGCTGGTGAAGGCGCCGAAGCAGTTCGATGTCATCGTCACCGACAATCTGTTCGGCGACATGCTGTCCGACATCGCGGCGATGCTGACGGGATCGCTCGGCATGCTGCCCTCGGCCTCGCTCGGCGAGGTCGACGTCAAGAGCAAGAAGCGCAAGGCGCTGTACGAGCCCGTGCACGGTTCGGCGCCCGACATCGCAGGCAAGGGTCTGGCCAATCCCATCGCAATGATCTCGTCGTTCGGCATGGCGCTGCGCTATTCCTTCGACATGGGCGATCTCGCCGACAAGGTCGACGCCGCGATCGCCGCGGTGCTCGCCAGCGGCCTGCGCACCGCCGACATCAAGTCGGAGGGCACCACGGCCGCCTCGACCACGCAGATGGGCGAAGCGATCCTGAAGGAATTGCAGAAGCTCCACGCGTAAGGCGGGCACCGCAATCGTAGGGTGGGTTAGCCCTGCGGACTGCGCGAAGCGCAGACCGCTTGGCGTAACCCACCACTTCTGTTGCCGCGGAAATCAAAGAGGTGGGTTACGCCTTCGGTGAACCCACCCTACGGCACCTGCTCCCGGAGCTACCTCATGGACGCGCCCCGCCCCAAGATCGCGGAAACCATCATCCACGAAACGGTGCGCCAGCGCGAGGCGCAGATCGGGCGGCGCTGCGAGATCCTCAGCCATACCCGCATCGAATATGCCTCGCTCGGCGATTACTCCTATCTCGGCGAAAACTGCGAGGTTGCCGATGCGCTGATCGGAAAGTTCACCGCCATCGCCAATTCGGTGCGGATCGGTGCGCCCAATCATCCGATGGGCCGGCCGTCGCAGCATCGCTTCACCTATGTCCCGGAATATTACGAGGCGAGCGCAACGCGCGACCGCGACTTCTTCGCGGATCGCCGCGGCGACCGCGTCATCGTCGGCAATGATGTCTGGATCGGTCATGCCGTCATCCTGCTGCCGGGCGTGAATGTCGGAGATGGCGCGGTGATCGCGGCAGGCGCGGTCGTCAGCCGCGATGTCGCGCCCTACACCATCGTCGGCGGCGTTCCCGCACGTCCCATCCGCAAACGCTTTGATGATTCCGTTGCGGAGAGCCTGCGCCGCATCGCCTGGTGGGATTGGCCGGATGAGCTCATCTTCGCGCGCCTCGGCGATTTCCGCTCCGAGGCGATCGAGGAGTTTTGCCGGCGCTATGACCCGGCAGCTAATGCATAGCCTCAGCCGTCATTGCGAGGAGCCCGCGTCAAATTGCGAAGCAATTTTGCGCTGGCGACGAAGCAATCCAGAATCTTTCCGCCGAGGGACTCTGGATTGCTTCGCTGCGCTCGCAATGGCGATGGAGAGGCAGATGTGCCCTACGGCACCTCCCGAAACAAAAAGGCCGGGCATGAGCCCGGCCTTTTGATTCGGTAACTGCGCCGCTCAGTACAGCGGGAAATTCTGCGGATAGCCGCCGAGATCGGCCGGCGTGGGGAGCGGCTGGCGATCGATCGGGCGGTTGTTGTTCTCGCGAGCGAAGGACGGATAGCCCACGGCCGGCGGGAAAGCGTAGTCGGAGAACTTGCGATCGCCCGGATTGACCTCGGTGCCGCCGTCGAGCCAGGAGCGCTTGCTCACATAGAGGCGGGTGCGTCCCTGCTGATAGACCGCGTTGGGTCCGCTCGGGCCGTAATAGGGCCGGCCGCGCTCGTCATGGCGCTTGGTCTTGTTGTCGGCCGAAGCCGGCGTCGCGAAGGCCGCGGCAATCACGGCGCCCGCCGCCAGCCAGGTCGCCAATTTGGTTGCCGCAGAAAATTTCGAGCTCATCACGTCCCCTTCAGGCGGCAAGCCGCCAGTCGATTTCGCTCCATACTAGCCCGGCCGGGGTGTCCGCAACTAGGTCTATTGGGTCACACCACGCCTGAATAATCGTGCGCGCCGGCAAAAGTTGCATGCAAACCAGCCACTTGAGCTTGATGCAGATCCTTGATGCAAATCCTTGATACCGTCAAAGTGCTCCGCGCAATTGCGCATTCGCGGCGCCCAGCAGCCAGTCCGACGAGTCCGCGGGGGCGCAGGGCCGGCGCTTGAGCTCGGCATGGGCGAACAATTCGGCGAGCTTCGGCTCGTTGCCGGAGGCGAGCTGCGTCAGCCGGTTCAGTGTGCAGGCGACCGCCGCGCGCTGGGCCGGCAAGCTATCGCCCTGGCATGAGAAGCCGGAGATCTGAAGCGCCGGCTCCTCGCTGCGCTTGAGATAGCCGAGGCAGGACGGTGCCCCCGTCGTGCCTGATGGCCGGAACAGGGTGACGGGGCCGAATTTCGTGTCGATCAGGCCCGCCTGCTCGAACGGGGTGGCTGCCGCCAGGCCCATCCGGATGGCCAGTCCCTCGGCCGCCGGGCGCGTCACGTCGAACTCGCCGCCTTCCCGGTAAATTTCGAGCTCAGCCAGCGGCTTGTCCGCGTCGCCAGCCCAGCGCAGCACATCCCTGCGGCCGCCCTCGGGATGCCTCAAGATGGTGTAAGAGACTGTTTTATCTGATGAATCAAGCCGGCTGACAGCGAAGGCCGGCTGCGAGCGGGAGGCCTCGGTCCAGCCCGGCTTTTCGGTGGGCTCATCGTCGCGCAGGCTGGGCAGCTGGCCGAGGCCCGCGAGGCCCAGGATGGCAAACAGCACAAGAATCCCCACATAGGCGAACAGGCGGGCCAGCGTGCCGACCACCTCGTCGGCGAAATTGGCGAGCGCCAGATGGATCTGGGTGGGGCTAACGGCCGTGCTGGTCTCAGGCGACTGCATCCACGTCCCTAAGGCATGGTCCAACGTTGTCTTGAGGCCGGTTCTCGCATAGAAGCGCTGCTCTTCCTGTTTAAGCGTCAGCTTCAGGAACGGGCTTTTTCATCGGAGAGTGAACGATGGGTTACAAAGTCGCAGTCGTCGGCGCGACCGGCAATGTCGGACGGGAAATGCTCAACATCCTCGATGAGCGCAAATTTCCCGCGGACGAGGTCGTGGCCCTGGCGTCACGCCGCAGCGTCGGCGTCGAGGTCTCCTACGGCGACCGTACCCTGAAGTGCAAAGCGCTCGAGCATTACGACTTCTCCGACGTCGACATCTGCCTGATGTCGGCGGGCGGCGAGGTGTCGAAGGAATGGTCGCCGAAGATCGGCGCCGCCGGCACGGTCGTGATCGACAATTCGTCGGCCTGGCGCATGGACCCGGACGTACCGCTGGTCGTGCCGGAGGTGAACGCGGACGCGGCCGCCGGCTTCAAGAAGAAGAACATCATCGCCAACCCGAACTGCTCGACCGCGCAGCTCGTGGTCGCGCTGAAGCCCTTGCACGACAAGGCGACCATCAAGCGCGTCGTGGTCTCGACCTATCAATCGGTCTCGGGCGCCGGCAAGGACGCGATGGACGAGTTGTTCTCGCAGACCAAGGCCGTCTACACCAACAGCGAGCTGATCGCGAAGAAATTCCCCAAGCGCATCGCCTTCAACGTCATCCCCCACATCGACGTCTTCATGGAGGACGGCTACACCAAGGAAGAGTGGAAGATGATGGCGGAGACCAAGAAGATTCTTGATCCCAAGATCAAGCTGTCCGCGACCTGCGTGCGCGTGCCTGTGTTCGTCGGCCATTCCGAGGCCGTCAACATCGAGTTCGAGAACCCGATCAGCGCGGACGAAGCGCGCGACATCCTGCGCAAGGCGCCCGGCTGCCTCGTCATCGACAAGCAGGAGCCCGGCGGCTACGCGACGCCTTACGAAGCGGCCGGCGAGGACGCGACTTACATCAGCCGTATCCGCGAGGACGCGACAGTCGAGAACGGTCTGGTGCTCTGGTGCGTGTCGGACAATCTGCGCAAGGGCGCAGCCCTCAACGCGATCCAGATCGCGGAAGTCCTGATCAACCGCAAGCTGATCAGCGCGAAGAAGAAGGCGGCGTAAGAAGCTGCAGTAGGGTGGGCAAAGGCGCAAAGCGCCGTGCCCACCACCTCGCCATGATTACGAACGAATGGTGGGCACGCTTCGCTTTGCCCACCCTACGAGAGCGGTGCGTTACACCACGCTCCGTGCGTTCCTGAATTCCTTCGCGACCTGGTCCAGCACGAACAGAGATCCCTCCGCGACGCCGAAATAGGCGCCGTGCGTCTGCATCTGGCCGGCATCCACCGCCTTCTGCACGAAGGGGAACGTCATCAGGTTTTCCAGGCTGCGGAACACCGCGGCCTTTTCGATGCGCTCGACGAACTGCGCCATGCTCTCGTGGTCGCGCTGCTCGACCACCTCGCCCGGCTTGATGAACATCTGCATCCATTTGCCGATGAAGTCGCCAGGCGTCAGCGGCTCGATCTTGTCGACGAAGGCGCGGATGCCGCCGCATTGCGCGTGTCCGAGCACGACGATGTGCTTCACCTTCAGCACCGTCACGGCATATTCCAGCGCGGCGGAGACGCCGTGCGCATTGCCGTCGGGCTGATACACCGGCACCAGATTGGCGATGTTGCGCACCACGAACAGCTCGCCCGGGCCGACGTCGAAGATCACCTCGGGCGAGACGCGGCTGTCACAGCAGCCGATCACCATCACTTCCGGGAACTGCCCCTTCACCGACAGCTCGCGATAGCGGCTCTGCTCGGTCGGCAGCCGCTGGGTGGCGAAGGCCTGGTAGCCTTCCAGCAAATGCTTCGGGAATGTGATCATGGCCTATGCCTAACCATAGACCAGAGGGGCGAACAAGCCTTTCGAATAGGCAGGCCAAATGCTATCGGCTTCAGTCAGAACATCTGGGGAAATCGGAAGGACCACTCGCATGACCCGCCCGCGCCGCAGCCATCTGTTCATGCCCGGCTCCAACCCCCGCGCGCTGGAAAAGGCGCGTAATCTCGCCGCCGACGGCTTGATCCTCGATCTCGAGGATTCCGTCGCCCCCGACCTCAAAGGGGTGGCGCGTGACGGCATCGCCGCCGCGATCGCGGACAAGGGGTTTGGCAAGCGCGAGATCCTGATCCGGACCAACGGACTCGATACACCCTGGTGGGCCGATGACGTCGCGATGGCCGCGAAGGCCTCGCCGGACGGAATTCTGGTTCCGAAAGTTTCAAGTATCGAAGATCTCCAGACCATCGGCCATCACCTCGCCGAACTAGGCGCCGCGCCGACCGTGAAAGTCTGGGCCATGATCGAGACCGCGCGCGCGGTGCTGCATGCCGAGGAGCTGGCGACCGCCGGGCGCGATCCGAAAACCCGGCTCTCCGGCTTCGTGTTCGGGCCCAACGACATCTCGCGCGAGACCCGCATCAAGATGCTGCCGGGCCGCGCCGCGATGATCCCGATGATCACCCATTGCATCCTGGCAACGCGCGCCCACGGCCTCGAAATCCTCGACGGCCCTTACAGCGACATCGCCAATTCCGACGGCTTCGCCACCGAATGCGCGCAGGGCCGCGACCTCGGCTTCGACGGCAAGACGCTGATCCATCCCTCGCAGATCGACGCCTGCAACGCGATCTTCACGCCGCCCGAAGAAGAAGTCGCGCGCGCGCGAAAAATCATCGCGGCGTTCGAATTGCCGGAGAACGTCTCGCGCGGTGCAATCCGGCTGGATGGCGCGATGGTGGAGCGGCTGCACGCCGACATGGCGCGGCGCACGATCGAGATCGCGGATGCGATCGCTGCGATGGGAAAGGGCTGAAGGCTGAGACCTCATGGCTTTGCAACAGCAAGAACCGCAATAGCAATCGCGGCGAAAAGAACGAGCGGCAGGGACCTTACCGTCACGGGTGAGGCGCCCGCTCCCAGTCGCCGAAGACGGCCGCTCTGGACGCCGTGCAGACCTGAGATCAGCACGACGAATCCAAGCTTGGCGCTCAGCCAGCCCTGGCCGAACCATGACCCGGACACGGCAAGCCCCGTTCCGAACAGCCAGACCGCGATCATGGCCGGAACTGTCACCCACCGGTCGTAACGGCGCATGCCCGCGACGAATTTCTCGCTCTCCCGGGGCATCGTCGATAGCAAGGCAAGCGTCAACGAGGTTGCAACAACGCCGCTGACGAAAAGCAGCGCGACAGCGACGTGGACGGCTTTCAGCCAAATGTAATAGTCCGCGAGGCTCATTTCGCAGCATATTCCCGATCCAGAGCTTCGATGTGTCGCCGGATGTAGCGAGACGCGAAAAAGCCGGCGAACGGCACGAAGGCCGAGGCGGCAAGCAGGGCGATCTGGCGCCGCGGCCAAACTCCAGCGCCGACGGTTTGCAGCAGCACCCAGCCGTAGAAGATGAAAGCAAGGCCGTGGAGCGGGCCCATCGCCCGCACCGCGCCCGGCCAGTCCCAAAGATGCTTGAGGGGAACGGCAACGCAAAGGAGCAGAGCCAGGGTCGAGGCCTCAATGACGGAGGCGAGCTTGAGTTGGCCGAGCAGAGCGATGTTGATCTTGATCTCTTTTTTCATGGTCTGACCGTTCGCGGCGGGTAATCGCGTTCCCGGAAGTGGTTAGCGGATTTGGTCACGAGCCCAGGAGTGGCGCTTCTGCCTATTAGTGATCGATTCCTGCCAAAGCGTGATATTGAAGGTCGAGGAAACCCGCCGGGAAAAAGACGTCATGGTTCACAGGGTTTGCATTGTCGCGATGGATCAGGTGATTCCCTACGATTTGACGCTTGCTTATGAAGTGTTCGGGCGGCTCAGGGACGATCGCGGCAAGCCGTTCTACGACGTCCGCGTTTGTGCCGAGGCGGCCCGCGTCGATGCCGGCGCATTTGGTCTGGTGGTGCCGTTCGGACTTGAGGTCCTCACTCGTGCCCGCACCGTGATCGTACCGGGAATAGAGAATCCTCTCGCTCCAAGATCGAAAACCATTCTCCGCGCGTTGCAGAGGGCTCACCGCCGCGGAGCGAGAATTGCCTCGATCTGTTCCGGCGCCTTCGTCCTCGCAGAGGCCGGCCTTCTGGACGGGCGCCGGGCCACCACTCACTGGCTGTGTGCCGATCATCTCGCCAGCCGCTATCCGCAAGTGAAGGTCGATCCGAATGTCCTCTATGTCGATGAGGGGGAGATCGTGACATCGGCCGGAGCATCGGCAGGGATGGACATGTGTCTTCACCTCGTGCGGCGTGATCTCGGCCAGGCCGTTGCAACTCATGCCGCGCGGCTGGCTGTTGCTCCCGTCAACCGGGAAGGTGGTCAGGCACAATTCATCCGGCGCGATCCGCCGCGTTCGAGCGGTTCTCTCGCGCCGCATCTCGAATGGATTGCGGCTCATCTGGCGAAGCCGCTCACGGTGGCGCGGATGGCGACTCAGGCCGGCATGAGCGAAAGAAGTTTTGCGCGCCATTTCCGGGAGCAGATCGGGACTACTCCGATGCAATGGCTGCTGAACGCGCGGATCCGTCGGGCACAGGAGCTGCTGGAGAGCAGCACAGCCTACGTGGACCAGATTGCCGCTGCTTGCGGCTTTCAGTCGAGCGTCACGTTCCGTTCGAGCTTTCGCCGGATCGCCGGGGTCAGTCCTGCTGACTACCGGCGCCGGTTCAACGACGCGCAGACATCCGACGCGCCGGGATTAAAAGGGAGTGTCTTGGGGGCCGCAGTGGGCGCGGCATAGCCGCGCCCGGCTCCTAACCCCATTGCGCACTCCAACGGTCGCCGCACTCAGATCGTCTGACCGCCGGACACTTCGATGCGCTGGGCCGTCACCCAGCGATTGTTGGGGCCGAGCAGGCTCGCAACCATTGGCCCGATGTCGTCGGGCAGGCCGACGCGGCCGAGCGCAGTCATTTGCGCAAACTGCTGGTTGAGATCCGGCATGTCCCGAACGGCGCCGCCGAGGAAGTCGGTCTCGATCGCGCCCGGCGCGACGACGTTGGCGGTGATGCCGCGTCCGCCGAATTCCTTGGCCATGTAGATCGTCAGAACCTCGATGGCGCCCTTCGCGGCGGCATAGGCGGAGAAGCCTGGGAACGACACACGCGTCAGTCCGCTCGAGAAATTGATGATCCGGCCCTTGTCGGCAAGTAGCGGCAGCAAGGCCTGTGTCAGAAAGAATGGCCCTTTGACATGCGTGTCGAACAGCGCGTCGAATTGCTGCTCTGTCGTGTCGGCGATCGAAGCCATCTCGCCCTGGCCGGCATTGTTGACGAGATGATCGAACGTTGGAGCGCCCCAATGCCTGGAGAGCGCCTCTCGAACGTTTGCGGCGAACGCCGGAAAGGTCGACACCGATGTGACGTCGAGCTGGAGCGCGACGGCCTTTCGGCCGAGCGCCTCGATCTCGGTGACGACCTCGCGGGCGGCGGTGGCGCCGCTGCGATAGGTCACGATGACGTCACCGCCGTGACGCGCGATGGCGATCGCGGTGTTGCGGCCAAGGCCCCGGCTGGCGCCGGTGACGAGCGAAATGGTGGGCATCGGAAATTCCTCGTGGAGTTGCGGTGAGGTGCTTCTGCCCGCGATCGATCGTCCGATGTTGCCGGATCCTCGGATCGTCTTGCCCAACCCTCCGGAATGCGGCCGGCGGCAGGCTTGCCCAAAATTCCTGTCTTCTTGCCCGATCGCCCGGCGGCGATTGCCCGCGTGCCTGGCTCGGCCTAGAATGGGCCCGTGACAGAAACGCTGCACCAGATCGCCAGCCGTTACTCCGTAGCGCACGCCGACGACAAAGGCCTGGCGTCCACGCCTTTCGCCGGCATCTCGATCATCCGTGAGACCGCGCCGAGTGCGCTGCAATTTGCGGTCTCAAAACCTCTGGTCGCGTTGGTGCTGCAAGGTGCCAAGCGCGTTGCGACCGGCGCCACGTCCTTCGACTTCGGTGCGGGCGATTCGCTGGTGATCGCGAGCGACGTCCCGACGGTCAGCCAGATCACGCGCGCGACGGTCGTTGCGCCCTACCTGTCGCTCGTCGTCGAGCTCGACCCCATTGTCATCGAGGGGCTGGTCGTCGAGATGGGGTCAGCTCCTTATGTTCCATCCCGGCCGCTGCGGGTCGAGCCGACGGAGCAGGAGGTCGCGGACGCGGCGCTGCGGCTGCTGCGTCTGATCGACCGGCCCTCATCCGCGTTGATCCTGCAGAGCCAGCTGGTGCGGGAGCTGCACTACTGGCTGTTGGCCGGCCGGCATGGTGGCGCCATCAGGGCGCTCGGCATTGCCGACAGCCATGCGCAGCGAATCGGCCGTGCGGTTGCGATCATTCGCGCCGATTATGCCAAGCCGTTGCGTGTCGACCGGCTCGCCAGGGCCGCGGGGATGAGCCAGTCGGCATTTCATCTGCACTTTCGCAGCGTCACGTCTCTGACCCCGCTCCAGTTTCAGAAGCAGCTTCGCCTGATCGAAGCCCGCCGCGCGATGCTCGCCGATGGTGCGCAGATCGCAATCGCGGCGCATCAGGTTGGCTATGAAAGCGTCACGCAGTTCACGCGGGAATATTGCCGGCTGTTCGGCATGCCGCCCGGGCGCGACATGCGCGAGGCGAAGCGGCGCGTCGTGTCGGCGGCTTGAAGAGTTCTCCAATGGCGACAATTGACAGGATCTACATCCTCGACGGCGGCATGGCGCAGGTCGACGACGGCTCGATCTACTCGCCGGGCATCAATGTCGGCGTCCCCATGACGTTGAGCTGCAATGCCTATCTCATCAGTCATCGCGGCGAGTGGCTGATCTGGGATACGGGCATCGAGGATGAGCTGGCGAAGCATCCGGAAGGACGCATCATCGCGCATGGCATACGCGGTGTCGTCCATCGTCCCATCGCGGACCAGCTGGATGAAATCGGGGTGCGGCCCCACGATGTCAGCACGATCCTGCTCTCCCATGCGCATTTCGATCATATCGGAAATGTCGATCTGTTCGAAAATGCGAGATGGATCGCCCAGCGAGCCGAGTTCGAGGCGATGTTCGGGCTGGAGCCTGAAGAATTCGGCTATTCGTTGCCGCACTACAAAATGTTGAAGGAGCGGCCTTACGAGATCGTCGAGGGTGACCACGACATCTTCGGTGACGGCGCGGTGCGCATGATCTTCACGCCGGGCCATACGCTCGGGCATTGCTCGTTGATGGTAAGGCTGCCGCGGCGCGGCGCCGTACTGTTGAGTGGCGACGTCGCGCACAACAGGGAGAACCTCAAGCACATGCGGGTCCCGTCGTTCAATGCCGATCCGCAGGCGACGGTCGCGTCGATGGCCAGGGTGGCCGAGCTGCTGCGCGTCGAGAACGCCGAAATCTGGATCAATCATGATACGGCGCAAAGCGAGGGGCTGACATACGCGCCGAAATGGATCGCGTAACGCGCCGTCTCAGCGCGGCGCAAGGTCCGCGCGATCGAGCGATTCCCACGTCGAGGCGTTGCCGCGATAGCCGTGATAGTTCGCCGCTGCTGTGCGGGTCGGCGAGATCACGGTCGCGATTGCCGCAATGGGGAAGGGCCGGGGTGCGCGCTCCGATGTGACTGCGCGTTCTACAGGTTGACCTTCCGCTTTGTGACATCGGGCACATTCATCCGGGGCGAAATCGAGCATTGTCTCGTTCACGCGCTGCATGGTGCAGCCAACAAACTGGAGAACAACCATGACGACCTCCCGCATCGCCCTGTTCGCCCTCACCGCCATCCTCGGCCTCGGCTCGCTGGTCGGCTCCACCACCAGCTCGCACGCCTACACCACCGATTTTCGCTGGGCCAACAATACAGGCTATGTCAATTGCGTGCAGGGCGTGAACCAGCGCGGGCAGGCGATGCGCCCCCAAATGCGCGGCCCGTACGTGGCGGACAACACCGCCCGCTGCAACCGGATGTTCTACGGTCGCTAAGCTCGGTCTCGTTCCCTGGTTCAGAACATCGATCGCCCGCCTCGCGCGGGCGATTCGTTTTGCAGATCGCTCAACGCGGCGCCACGTCCGCGCGATCGAGCGATTCCAGCGTCGAGGCATTGCCGCAATAGCCGTGGTAGTTCTCCGCGGCGGTGCCGTCGGCGAGATCGCGGTCGCACTGGCCCTTGTGATGGCAAAGCGAGCAGACCCGCTCCATGTCGCGCAGCAATAGCGGCTGCGCGCGTCCGAGCCGTTCGGCGCTAATGCCGAGCTGCTCGAGCATCTTCGGCAGTTCGTTGGCGGCGTGCTTGCCGTGGCGGACCAGCTCCTCCAGATCGTCAGGCGCGATCCTGAGATCGTTCGCGATCCGGTCGAAATCGGCGCGGCCGAGCCGCCGCATCTCGTTCAGCTCGCGGCGATACTTCAGCCAGCTCGCGAAGGTATCGATGAGATCCTGGACGCGAGGGTATGGCCTGCTTGCGGTGCTCATTGCGAGGCTCCGTTGGTGATCGTGAATTGGAGCCAGACTAGGCACAATGGTGCAGGAGCGCGTTGCGCTGGATCAAATTGGGAATGAGCCAAGGAAACAGTCTCGTGTCCCGGACGCGCTGCAGCGTGCAACGCTGCTGCGCAGAGCCGGGACCCAGCAATGCGGCGAGATGGGTCCCGGCTCTGCGGAGCGGCACTGCGCGCCGCACCGCGTCCGGGACACGAGAGCTACGGAAACCGCTCCGCCGCCCAGGCATACAGACTGCCGGCAATCGGCTTCTCGCCGCCGCGGCCCTTCGGCGAGATGTGCAGGCCAATGATCTCGGGGTTGGTGACGAGACCGAGATAGCTCGAGGGATCGAAGAACAATTTTGGCTCCGCATGCACGGCGTAGAACGACTGCTTCGGCAGCGCATTCTGCAATTCGCCGGTGCGGCGGGCGAGCGCCGTGAGTGCCGCCGGTCCAAAGATTGCGATGCGAATGTCGGAAAGACGATTCGAGCCGCCGCGCAGACGGCGCATCGCAAACGTGATGCGATGGCGCAGTGACAACCAGTTCGGCGTCAGCTCTTCCTGCTCCATCAGCTCTTCGAATGCGGTGACGATGCCGTGCTCGGGCGGCAGATAGATCACGGAATTGCCGAGCTGGCGCGGCCGCTCCCAGGCGAAATAGGGTTTCGCCGGATCGATCTCGACGGCTTTGAGCAAGAGCACGTCGGCGTCGAGCCAGAGGCCAAGACCCTTCGCCATCAGCTTCATGCGGAAGAAGTCGCTGAACTGCAGCGTGGTCCAGTCGCGCCAGCTGCCGTCCGGCTGCGGCGGCCGCAAGCGTTCGGAGAAGGCGTGTGGCAGGATCGCCTCGGCATCCGCATTGCTGATGCCCGCGGGCAGGCCGGGAATGGTGTCAAAACTGTAGACCGTGACCTTGTGGCCGGCAGCCAGCTGCGAGCGCAGACAGGTCTGGCGCAGTGCGTCCATCGGGCCATGCCAGAAGGTGACGATGTCGGGCAGCATGCGCGAAGCTCTACGGGATAACCAGGGCAAAGAAAAAGCCCCGGCGCTGTCAGCACCGGGGCTCCAAACGAGACTCGAGATCAGGCCCAGGCGCGTTCGCGCTGGAGCTTCTCTTCATAAGTGTCGATCGAGGCCTTCTTCTCCATCGTGAGACCGATGTCGTCGAGGCCGTTGATCAGGCAGTGCTTGCGGAACGGGTCAATCTCGAACTTGACCTTGCCGCCGTCGGGACCGCGGATCTCCTGGTTCGGCAGGTCGATCGTCAGCGTCGCATTGGCGCCGCGCTCGGCGTCGTCGAACAGCTTGTCGAGGTCTTCCTGCGACACGCGGATCGGCAGAATGCCGTTCTTGAAGCAGTTGTTGTAGAAGATGTCGCCGAACGAGGTCGAGATCACGCAGCGGATGCCGAAATCGAGCAGCGCCCAGGGCGCGTGCTCGCGGCTCGAGCCGCAGCCGAAATTGTCGCCGGCGACCAGCACCTTCGCATTGCGATAGGCGGACTGGTTGAGAACGAAATCCGGGTTCTCGCTGCCGTCGTCCTTGTAGCGCTGTTCGGAGAAGAGCCCCTTGCCAAGGCCGGTGCGCTTGATGGTCTTGAGGTACTGCTTCGGAATGATCATGTCGGTGTCGACATTGATGATCTTCAGCGGCGCCGCGACGCCTTCCAGCGTGGTGAACTTGTCCATGGTTGCGCTTTCCCGGGTGGTTCTGGGGGAGGCTCTATTTATCGCGGTCGGGCCCCGAATCCTAGGCCGAATTCGGCAGGTCTCGTTTGCTTTGCTGGATCAAGCCACAGAGGAGGTGCGCTCCCTCCCCCGCAAGCGGGGGAGGGAGCGCACTGCCGTTGCGGCGACTACTCTGCCCGCGCCTCAATCGCGGCCATATCGTCGTCCGAAAGACCAAAATGGTGGCCGATCTCGTGGATCAGGACGTGGCGGACGATGTGGCCGAGGCTTTCGTCGTGCTCGGCCCAGTAGTCCAGAATCGGCCGCCGGTAGAGCCAGACCATGTTGGGCAACCGGGCCACATCGCCAAAACTCTGCTGGGGCAGGCCGACGCCCTGGAACAGGCCGAGCAGGTCGAACTCGCTCTCGCATTCCATCTCGTCCAGAACCTCCTCCGTCGGGAAGTCGTCGACGCGGAGGATCACGCCCTCGCACAGCCCGCGAAACTCCGCCGGCAGGCGTTCGAAGATGTCATGAGCCGTCGCTTCCATCTCGGCCAGCGAGGGGGCCTTCAATTCCGTCCACATGGGCCTGTCTTATCGCGGGTTTCCCGGCGATGCATCCGGCTTTATAAGCGCGGCGAGGTTGACGGGCGCCGCCAAAACGGGGAGCGTACGGCAACCTCCATGGGGACGTTTAGGTGGGCGGTAAAATGCTAGCAAAAACAGCGCTGACGCTACTGTGCATGGGGTTGTTTTCGCCGTTTTGTGGTGGCGCGGAAGCCCAGACGGTCAGCACTGAGGTCCGCATGGCCCAGGCAGGCCCGCCCGACGTCCCGCCGCCGCGCAAGCGACCGGCCCGTTTGCGGGTCACGCCCTATTACAGCCCCGACGGCGTCTATCCCCGCTACAATCCCGGTCCCGATGCGGTCCGCGAGTGCAACGCCACCTATGTGCAAGAATACCGGCCGAGCGGCACGGTGATCGTGCCGCATATGAGCTGCTACTGGCGCCGGGGCTGACCTTACTGTCCGCATAACGCGCCGATCAGGCCGGCGCCAACGACCGCTGCGGACGCGCCATAGACCAGGATCGCCATCACGAGCTGCGTCAGCGGGGTTGCGGTGCCGCCTTCGACGCCTGGTCCTTGCGAGGCAAGCGCCGAGCTCTCGTTGAGCAGGCTTGCCGTGATCGCGAGGCTGGATATGCGCAGTCCGTTTGGCAAGAAACTTGGCATGACCATCTCCCTTAGTCGCTCGACCAGAAGATACGTTCGCCGTTGATCGCCGGTTTTTGTCGGGGTGCGCAATGTTGCGCCGATGCTTTGGGGAACTTCGCCCGTGCCCTCTGCATTCATGTCCGGGGCGCGTTCATCCATACCCGATTCAGGCGCGAGGCTCTAGGGCTCAGCTCTAGTCCTTGCGTCGTAGCGTCCGGTCAGTGCGTGCACCGCAAGAACGATGTCAGGAGATCCAACGAAATGCAGTCCTTGAAAATGCTCGGCCTTGCGGCCGCCGGTGCGCTGTTCGTCCTCGCCGCGCCGGTCGAGCGCGCGCAGGCGGTGTCGCTGATCAATCCGGGTGCCGCGCAATCGGTGCAGGACGAAGTCGCGCCGACCACCGAGGTGCGCTGGCATCGCCGTCACTGGCGCCGTCATCATTGGCGCGGACACCGCTGGCATCACCGCCGCTGGTGATCGGTCGCGTTGAGAACAGGCCCGGATTCCGGGCCTGTTTTAACTTGCAGACGGCCGTGCGATGCCCGCATGTTCGCAGCGGAGGTCGTCATGGCGAAATGGATTGCATTGGCCGTTGTTGTTGGGCTCGCCGCTGCTTCGCCTCGCGCTTCCGCGGCACCGCGTGCAACGAAGCCGGAAGCCTCTGCCGGCACCGCGGTTTTCGATGCGCGGCGGCACCCGCGATACGACGACTTTGCGCGGCCCGCTGCGCGCCATGATCCACGCTACTACGTGCGACCCGTCTACTACCGTCCCTATCCTTACGCCGTGCCTGCACCGTTCGTGTTTGGCTATGGGCCGTGGTGGTGACGCCGCCCTTCATTCATGATGCGTTCACGTCGCTGTCCCTAATTTAATCTTGGGAGCGACTGTAAATGAACAGCGAGGACGCGGGGCGGGAACGCGCGGCGCAACTCCGCTGTCTGGATTCAGGGAGAACGCAATGCTGAGGATGTTGGGTCCCGGTGCAAGCCCGATACGCTTGCTCGGGCTTGCGGCCGTTGCCACGCTGATATTGTCGACCGGGGCTGCGCGTCGCGCCGAAGCGATGACACCGATCAATCCGACGGCGTTGCCGGCGGCGAACGCCGCCAATGACGACATGATCCAGGTTCGTGGCGGCCATGGTGGTGGCGGCCATGGCGGAGGTTTCCATGGCGGAGGTGGTTTCAACGGAGGCGGCTTCCACGGTGGCGGTGGACATTTTGGCGGCTTCCGCGGTGGCGGTTTTCACGGCGGTGGCTTCCGTGCCGCACCGGCCTTTCACGGCGGCGGCTATCGCTACGGCGGATTTCGCCACTATGGCGGTTATCATCGCTACGGGATTTATCGCCCGCATTACGGCTACCGCCACTTCCACCGGCGCTATTATTACGGCGGCTATTATCCCACCTATCACTATCCGCGCCGCTGCCGGATCATCTGGACCTATTACGGCCCGCGCCGCATCTGCCGCTGGCATCGCTGGCACCATCCGTATCGCTATTGGTAAGCACGATCGACATGAAAAGGGCGCCCCGACGGCGCCCTTTGTTGATGTGGCCTAAAGCCAATCCTTCAGCTTCCCCGACGCGGACTTCCATCGCATCAGGTTCTCGATCTTCCACTGTTTGAACATCGCCGGCGGCCAGCGGCTGAGCTTCGATGTCTCCTCGACCTCGGGCTTGGCGACGATGCGCAGCGGCGTCGCGCGGCGCCGGTGCTGGCGCGTGGCGTCGCTGATCAGATCGACATATTCAGGCTTGTTGGTGGCCATGAGATGCGTCCCCGCGAAACCGTCGCGAGGACGCAGTGTCGGTGCTGCCGATTAACGGCGGTTTGCCGCGATCACTACAATTGCTGCGAGTGGCTCAGCGCCACTCCCTGACGTCGACGAAGTGACCCGCGATTGCGGCGGCTGCCGCCATCGCCGGCGACACCAGATGTGTGCGGCCCTTGAAGCCTTGGCGGCCCTCGAAATTGCGGTTCGAGGTCGAGGCGCAGCGCTCTTCCGGAGCCAGCTTGTCCGGGTTCATCGCGAGGCACATCGAGCAACCGGGCTCGCGCCATTCGAAGCCGGCCTTGATGAAGATCTTGTCCAGACCCTCAGCCTCGGCCTGCTCCTTCACGAGGCCGGAGCCCGGCACGACCATGGCGTTGACATGCGCTGAAACGGTCTTGCCCTCGGCGATCTTCGCCGCCGCACGCAGATCCTCGATGCGGCCGTTGGTGCAGGAGCCGATGAAGATGCGGTCGAGCTTGATGTCGGTGATCTTCGTGCCCGCGGTCAGGCCCATATATTTCAGCGCGCGATGCTTGGAGAGGCGCTTGGCTTCATCCGCGATCTGGTCGGGATCGGGCACGATGCCTGTTACCGAGATCACGTCCTCTGGGCTGGTGCCCCAGGTCACGATCGGCGGCAGCTTTGCAGCGTCGAGGCGCAGTTCGTGGTCAAAATGCGCGCTGTCGTCGGAGCGCAGCTTTTCCCAGTAGCGCATCGCTGCATCCCAGTCCGCGCCCTTCGGCGCCTTCGGCCGGCCGCGCAGGAAGTCATAGGCCTTCTGGTCGGGCGCAACGAGGCCGGCGCGGGCGCCGCCTTCGATCGACATGTTGCAGACCGTCATGCGGCCTTCCATGCTGAGCGCGCTGATCGCATCGCCCGCGTATTCCAGCACGTAGCCGGTGCCGCCCGCGGTGCCGATCTCGCCGATAATGGCCAGGATGATATCCTTGCCCGTCACGCCTTCAGGCATTTTGCCGTCGACGGTGACGCGCATGTTCTTGGCCTTCTTCTGGATCAGCGTCTGCGTCGCCAGAACGTGTTCGACCTCGGAGGTGCCGATGCCGTGCGCGAGCGCGCCGAACGCACCATGCGTCGAGGTGTGGCTGTCACCGCAGACGATGGTGGTGCCGGGCAGGGTAAAGCCCTGCTCGGGGCCGATGACGTGGACGACGCCCTGGCGCTTGTCGAACTCGTCGTAATATTCGATGCCGAATTCCCTGGCGTTGTCGGCCAGCGCCTTGATCTGCTCGATGCTTTCAGGATCGGGGTTCGGCTTGGTGCGGTCGGTGGTCGGCACGTTGTGGTCGACGACGGCGAGCGTCTTCTCGGGCGCACGGACCTTGCGTCCCGTGGCGCGCAGGCCCTCGAACGCCTGCGGTGAAGTCACCTCGTGCACCAAATGGCGATCGATATAGAGCAGGCAGGTGCCGTCCTCGGCTTCGTGCACCAGATGATCGTTCCAGATCTTGTCGTACAGGGTGGTCGGCTTGGACATGAGCTTAAGCTCCAGGAATGTGTGTCAGCGATGAGCGCGGTCACGCGCGGGGCAACAGAACAGTCTTCAGCGCAGCCTTTAAGCTGCGGGGCTAAGCTCTGACGTTGCCGAGGTCGCGAAGCGTCCGAAGAACCGGCCAGGCAGCCGCGACCGATCGTCGATGACGACGCGCTTGACGGGCGAGAGGCTGGTCAGATCTGGAAACATTCCAGGAATATATAGCAGGCCGAATTGGAATCGCGAGGGCTTTGACACGCACGGCTGACGCAACAAAAAAGCGCGGAGCCGAGCCCCGCGCTTTCGGAAACTTGCCTGTAAGCGGAGCTTACTCGTTGGCAGCCTTGGCGTGCTCGGTCTTCTCGACGATGCGCGCGGACTTGCCGCGAAGGTTGCGGAGGTAATACAGCTTGGCGCGACGCACCTTGCCGCGGCGCACCACCTTGATCGAGTCGATCATCGGCGACATCACCGGGAACACGCGCTCGACGCCCTCGCCGTAGGAGATCTTGCGGACGGTGAAGCTCTCGTTGAGGCCACCGCCGGAACGGCCGATGCAGACGCCTTCATAGGCCTGCACGCGGGTGCGGTCGCCTTCGACGACCTTCACGTTGACGATCACGGTGTCGCCGGGGCCGAACTCCGGAATCTCCTTGGTGGCGGAGAGCTTCTCGAATTGCTCTTTTTCGAGCTGTTGGATCAGGTTCATGGGTAATCTCCATCGGCGCGCCCAGCCTTGCGAAACGGGGGCTGCGCGAAATTCGTTTATCCAGCCATTGCGGATGTGGCCGCTCCTATAAGGCAAGCTGGAGCGTTTGTCACCCGTCTGTCGTGCTTTTTGGCGTTTTTCGGCGCCCGGCCCGATTCGGGGCTTTGGCCGGGATTTGGGCCCATAAATCAGGCCGCCGGGCCTCGGTGAGGGCCGCGGATTGCGCCCGCCGCCAGCTGGCAACCTTGGCATGGTCGCCCGAGGTCAGGATCTCCGGGATCGGAACCCCCTCGAACAGCTGCGGGCGGGTGTATTGGGGGTATTCGAGCAGGCCGTCGGAGAAGCTTTCTTCGGTTCCCGAGGCCTCTTTCCCCATCACCCCCGGCAGCAGCCGGACGCAGGCGTCGATCAGGGCCAGGGCCGCGATTTCGCCTCCGGAGAGCACGTAGTCGCCGATCGAGACCTCCTCGAGGCCCCGCCCGTCGATCACCCGCTGGTCGATCCCCTCGAAGCGGCCGCAGACGATCAGGGGGCCGGGGCCTTGGGCAAGCTCGACGACGCGGGCCTGGGTCAATGGCCGACCGCGCGGGCTCATCAGGAGCTTTGGCCGGTCTTTTGACAGATCTCGGCCGATCGCGGCGGCATCGATGGCGGCGGCCAGAACATCCGCGCGCAGCACCATGCCCGGGCCGCCGCCGGCCGGGGTGTCGTCGACGCTGCGGTGGCGATCGGTGGCGGAGGCCCGGATGTCCCGCGCCTCGATCTCCCAGAGCCCGGAGGCCAGCGCCCGGCCGGCCAGGCTCACGCCGAGTGGCCCCGGAAACATCTCGGGGAACAGCGTCAGCACCGTCGCGCGCCAGGGGGAGGGATTGGTCATGTCAGTCAGCTTAGCCAAAACCACGGCCTGTGGTTATGGGTCCCCGCGTTCGCGGGTGGGATCGTCGCCCTCGATCTCCTGCGGCAGCGCGATCACGACCCGGCCACCTGCGAGATCGACCTCCGGCACCACCGCGTTGGTGAACGGCAGCAGCATGGTCGGGCCCTTGAGCGGCGCGATCTCGATGATGTCGCCGGCGCCGAAATTATGGATCGCGAGCACGCGGCCGAGCGCGTCGCCGTCGGTGGTGACGGCGGCGAGCCCGATCAGATCGGTGTGGTAATATTCGTCCTCATCCGTCGCGGGCAGTTTTTCGCGCGCGACGTAGAGTTCGATCCCATTGAGACGCTCGGCGTCATCGCGGGTCGTGACGTCCCTGAACGTCGCGACCAGATGATCTTTGGCCTCGCGCGCCGTCGCTACTTCGAACTGCCGCTTGCCGTCCTTGGACAGCAGCGGCCCGTAGCGTTTGATGGCAAAGGGATCTTCGGTGAAGGTCCATAGTTTGACCGCACCGCGCACCCCATGCGCGGCGCCGATCCGCGCGACGCAGACCAGCGCCGACATGATCTAGCCTTAGCCCTTCGCGGCGGCTTCGGCCTGCGCCTTGCGCTCCTTGCGCGGCACGGCCTTCTCGGGGTTGTTGCGCGCTTCGCGCTTCTTGACGCCGGCGGCATCGAGGAAGCGAGACACGCGGTCCGAGGGCTGCGCGCCCTTGGCGAGCCAGGCCTTCACCTTGTCCATGTCGAGCTTCAGGCGGGTCTCGTTGTCCTTCGGCAGCAGCGGATTGAAATAGCCGAGACGCTCGATGAAGCGGCCATCGCGGGGGAAGCGCGAGTCGGCGACGACGACGTGATAGACGGGACGCTTCTTGGTGCCTGCGCGGGCGAGGCGGATAACGACGGACATTTGGTTCTCCTTAAAAGTACAGTTTGTTCGGTTGATTGGTATTTTCGCGTCGCGCGGGACACTGACGACCCTCGCGACGAATTCCTCATTTCTTCTTGCCCGGGAAACCGCCGAGACCCGGCAGCATCGGCTTGCCGCTCAGCCCGGTCAGGCCGGGGGCGTTCGGCAGGCCGGTGCGAAGACCGGCCGGCAAATCCTTCGGCAGGCTGGGCAGACCCTGTCCGCCGCCACCCTGCATTTTTTCCTGCAGCGCCTTCATCTCTTCCGGCGACGGCGGCTTCATGCCGCCGCCAAAGCCCATCGCCTGCGCGATGCCGGCGAGCGGGCCGCGCTTGCCCGAGCCCATGGCCTTCATCATGTCGGCCATGTTCCGGTGCATCTTGAGCAGCTTGTTGACCTGCTCGACGCTTTGGCCGGAGCCTGCGGCGATGCGCTTCTTGCGGCTGGCCTTGAGCAGGTCGGGATGACGGCGCTCGTCGCGCGTCATGGAATCGATCACCGCGACCTGGCGCTTCAGGATCTTGTCGTCGATGCCCGCGGCCGCGATCTGGTTCTTCATCTTGGCGATGCCGGGCATCATGCCCATCAGCCCGCTGATGCCGCCCATGTTCGCCATCTGCGACAGCTGCTCGCGCATGTCGTTGAGGTCGAACTGGCCCTTGCGCATCCGCTCGGCGGTGCGCGCGGCCTTTTCGGCGTCGATATTGGCGGCGGCGCGTTCGACCAGCGAGACCACGTCGCCCATGCCGAGGATGCGGCCGGCGATACGGTCGGGATGGAAATCTTCCAGCGCGTCGGTCTTTTCACCGGTGCCGATCAGCTTGATCGGCTTGCCGGTGACGGCGCGCATCGACAGCGCGGCGCCGCCGCGGCCGTCGCCGTCCACCCTCGTCAGCACGATGCCGGTGAGGCCGACGCGCTGGTCGAACGCGCGCGCGAGATTGACGGCGTCCTGGCCAGTCAGGCTGTCTGCAACCAGCAGCACTTCATGCGGGTTCGCAGCAGCTTTGATCGCGGCCGCTTCCGCCATCATCTCTTCGTCGAGCGTGGTGCGGCCGGCGGTGTCGAGCAGCACGATGTCGTAGCCGCCGAGCTTGCCGGCTTCCAGCGCGCGCTTCGCGATCTGCGGCGGCTGCTGTCCCGCCACGATCGGCAGCGTCGGAATGTCGAGATCGCGGCCGAGCACGGCCAGCTGCTCCATCGCCGCGGGGCGGTAGATGTCGAGCGAGGCCATCAGCACCTTGCGCTTGTCGCGCTGGACCAGGCGGCGGGCGAGCTTCGCGGTGGTGGTGGTCTTACCGGAGCCCTGCAGGCCGACCATCATGATCGGCACCGGCGGCACCGAGTTGACGTCGATGGTCTGGCTCTCGGCGCCGAGCGTGTTGATCAGCTCGTCATGGACGATCTTGACCACCATCTGGCCGGGCGTGACCGACTTGACGACGGTGGCGCCGATCGCCTGCTCGCGGACGCGCTCGGTGAAGCTGTTCACCACTTCCAGCGCGACGTCGGCTTCCAGCAGCGCGCGACGCACCTCGCGCATCGCGGCATCGACGTCCTTTTCGGTCAGCGCACCGCGCCCCGTCAGACGATCGAGAATGCCACCAAGCCGTTCCGACAGATTGTCGAACAATGCAATTGTCCCTTGTCCTGCTCGCGCAGGGTTGCCGCGTTCACCACTGTCATGCCCCGGCTCGACCGGGGCATCCAGTACGCCGCGGCCTCTCGGTCCTAGCCGAGGCGCCTCTGGGATACTGGATCGCCCGATCAAGTCGGGCGATGACCACCTTCTTGGTCAACGATCTTCCAAACACCTTTACGCCCGAGGGCGCATAGCGCTGTCGGGCGTTGGCCTCTGGCCTCTGGGGCCAGTGGGCGGGTCGAAAAGAAAGCCTTTCCGAGAAAGTGCCGGGGTTAAACGCCGCTCCCGCCCAAAAGTCAAGGAAAGTTAGGGTGTCGGAGCGCCGCTTCCAGGGCAAGCCACTGAAAACAGGAGTGTTTTGGCTCCGGGTTCCTTTTGCCCGGGCCGAGCCCATATAGAAAGCCATGTCCTGCCGCTCCGACCATCCCTGAAGCCCGCCCGTGCCGATCACCCGCCGCCGCCTGTTCGGACTGCTCGCCGGGGCCGGCGCATTGGTCGGCGTGCCCTCCCTCTGGATGTCCTTCATGAAAACCTATGACGGCCCGGTCTCCGACCATTTCGACGGCCTGACCTTCTTCGATCCTGACGGTGCGCCGCCGAGATCGCTGCGCGAGGTGCTGCGCTGGCAGTTCGGCGGCAAGCGGCAGCGCGCGACCTGGCCGGATTGGGTGCCCAACCCCCATGCCGACACCCCGCCGGCGCGCGTCGACGGCGACAAGGTGCGTCTCTCCTTCGTCGGGCATGCCAGTTGGCTGATCCAGGCCGGCGGTCTCAACATCCTGGTCGATCCGGTCTGGTCCTCGCGGGTCTCGCCCGTCAGTTTTGTCGGGCCGAAGCGGCACAACGATCCCGGCATCGCCTTCGAAAAATTGCCGAAGATCGATGTCGTGCTGGTCTCGCATGGACACTACGATCATCTCGACGTCGCGACGCTGTCTCGGCTCGCCAAGAATTTTGGCCCACGCGTCGTCACCCCGCTCGGCAATGACGTGACGATGCGCGGCGCCGATGCCGCGATCAAGGTGGAAGCGTTCGACTGGCACGATCGCATCGAGCTTGGCGGCGGCATCGCCGTGCATCTGGTCCCAACGCGGCACTGGACCGCGCGCGGCATGTTCGATCGCAACAGGGCGCTGTGGGCGAGTTTTGTGCTGGAGACGCCGGCGGGGAAAATCTACGTCGTCTGCGATTCCGGCTATGGCGACGGCAGGCATTTTCGCCGCGTCGCCGAGAAGCATGGGCCGTTGCGTCTGGCGATCCTTCCCATCGGCGCCTACGAGCCGCGCTGGTTCATGCGCGACCAGCACATGAACCCGGAAGATGCCGTGAAGGCGCTGGCCGATTGCGGCGCGCAGGAAGCGCTCGGGCATCATCACGGCACGTTCCAGCTGACGGATGAGGCGATCGATGCCCCAGCGAAGGCGCTGGTGGAAGCGCTGGATGCCGCGAAGATTCCGCAGGAGCGGTTCGTGGCGATGAAGCCGGGGCAGGTGGTGGAGGTTTAGTACTCTCCACATACACAGCCCGTGCCCCGGACGCAGCGCAGCGTCTCTTCGACGGTGCGCTGCAGAGCCGGGGCCCATGTCGCCGAGTGTGCCGTGTTGTTTTCTGGGTCCCGGCTCTGCGCAGCAACGCTCTCGCGTTGCAGCGCGTCCGGGACACGAGACTTATTGCTCTTTGGCCTTGATCGCCCAGTTCACGTTCACCGTCACCGACAGCGTTTCCTCACCCGGTGCAACGGCGGCGCCGCCTGCGGCCATTGGAGCAGCAGTCATGCGTCCCTTGAACAGCGGCACCGGGGCGCTGCCTTCAGAGATGCTGAGCGGCGCACCCAGTGTGACGCCAGTGGCTTTGGCATAGACATCAGCCTTGCGGCGGGCGTCGGCCACCGCCTGCTCGCGGGCGCTGTCGAGCAGCTTCGATGCCTGGGTCACCTCGAACGAGATGTTGCCGATGTCGTTGGCGCCCGCGCTGACCAGCGTGTCGATGATGCCGGCCACCTTGGTCACGTCGCGAATTTTGACGGTGACGCGGTTGGAGGCGCGGAAGCCGACCACGGGCGTGGCGCCGGTGGATTTGTTCTGGCCGTATTGCGGCTGCAGCGACAGCCGCGAGGTCTGATAGTCCTTCTCGGCGAGGCCGGCGCCCTTCAGCGCCGCGAGCACCTTGTTCATCGCGGCGTTGTTGGCGTCGGACGCTTCCTTCGCCGTCTTGGCGTCGTTGGCGACGCCAGCGTCGATCTGCGCGAGATCGGGCGCTGCGGAAATCGTGGCTTCGCCGCTCACCGAGATAGCGGAGGGAAAATCATCGGCGAGCACGGGCGTTGCCAGCAGCGTGGCGGCGAAAGCGGCGGCAAGGGACGTAAGAAGTACGGCAGGCTTTTTCATCAGTCTCACTTCAGCGGCACGAAAACATTGATCACGAGCTTGTCCTCCGCCGTCTTCAGCGGATCGGTGAGGTACTCCTCGATAAAAGTGTCCTTGGCTTCCAGCCGCTTGTCGTCGAGGTGATTGGTGATCGCCTCATAAGTGTTGTCCATGTTGTCGTAGGAGCCGCGATGGACGAATTTCAGCGCCTTGCCCTCCGGCGATTTGCCGATGCTCATGTCCTTGGGCAGTTTCTGCGGGTCCTGGTCGACCGGGATCTCGGCGAGGAAGGTGAAGCCGGTGTCGTCGGTCGAGGTGTAGACGATCATCGAATTGCCGGCGTGCTTGATGCCCTGCTTGTCCAGCAGCGTATTCAGCGCCTTGAAGGCGTCGATCAGCGTGTCGAAGGCTGAATCCCAATTGGCGGTGCCCTTGACCATCACGACCTTCTTGGACTCGAGCGTGGTCTCCTGGCCGAAAGGATCGGCGGTCTGCACCGGGGCGGGGGTGGCGGCCGCGGCGGGCGGGGGGGCCGCCGGGCTGGGCGAGGCGCTGGCTGCGGGCGCAGGCGATGCGGCAGGAGCCGGTGAGGCGCTCGCTGCAGGCGAGGGTGTTGCGACGGGGGCTGGCGAGGCACTTGCAGCCGGGGCAGGCGAAGCCGAGGGAGCCGGCGAGGGGTTTGCTGAGGCAGCCGGCGCCGGGCTCGGGGTCTGCGCCAGCGCGCCGGACAGTCCAAGCGACAAGGCCGCTGCCGGGATCAGCGCGGCCAGAGCGAGACGACGGAAACTATTCATTTTATTCTCCCCAGACCTTGCCCACCAAGGCCCTAACCCGACCGCGCATCCCCGTTCGCGCGAACTGCGCCGTTCTAACACGCGAGCGCCGAATTCGTCCCATGACAGATGCGTCATGGCGGCGTCTAGGCCATCGGCGGCAAATCACTGGCCAAGCCGCCAAGGATCGCCATATAAGGCAGGCGAAATTCGGGAATTTTCATGAGCGCGCTGGCCAACCACGCATTTGCCAAGATGAACGGCATCGGCAACGAGATCGTCGTTGTCGACATGCGTGATTCCGCCGGCCCGGTCACGCCGGACGACGCTCGCGCGGTGGCCTCCGCCGACGGCGGCGTGCCCTATGACCAGTTGATGGTGCTTCAGAAGCCGCGGTTCGACGGGACCGAAGCCTTCATCCGCATCTACAACAATGACGGCTCCGAGGCCGGCGCCTGCGGCAACGGCATGCGCTGCGTCGTGCGCCGCATTTTTGAGAAGACCGGACAGACCAGTGCGACCTTCGAGACTGCCGCGGGTCTGCTCAATGCCTGGCAGGGCCCGGCGCCCGATCTCTACACCGTCGACATGGGCGCGCCAAAGTTCGGCTGGCAGGACATTCCGCTGGCGGAGGAGTTTCGCGACACCCGCTACATCGAATTGCAGATCGGGCCGATCGATAATCCGATCCTGCATTCGCCGTCAGCGGTGAGCATGGGCAATCCGCACGCGGTGTTCTGGGTCGACGATGTCAACGCCTACGATCTCGGTCGCATTGGCCCGCTGCTCGAAAACCATCCGATCTTCCCCGATCGCGCCAACATCACGCTCGCCCATATCGTCGATCGCGAGCACATCACGATGCGCACCTGGGAGCGCGGCGCGGGTCTCACCAGGGCCTGCGGCTCGGCGGCCTGTGCGACCGCGGTTGCGGCTGCGCGGCTGAAGCGCACCGAGCGCAAGGTCGAGATGACCCTGCCGGGTGGCAAGCTCGGCATCGAATGGCGCGAGCGCGACGACCACGTGCTGATGACGGGCACCGCGACCTTCGAATACGAAGGCAATTTCGATCCGGCGCTGTTCGCGCCGGTCGGGTAATGCCTGTCGACATCGTCACCTTCGGCTGCCGCCTCAACGCGTTCGAGGCCGAAGTGATCCGCCGCGAGGCGGAGGGCGCAGGCCTCTCCGACACCATCGTCATCAACAGCTGCGCCGTCACCAACGAGGCGGTGGCGCAGGCGCGCCAGTCGATCCGCAAATTGAAGCGCGAGCGGCCGGAAGCGCGCATCGTCGTCACCGGCTGCGCGGCGCAGACGCAAAGCGCCATGTTCGCCGGGATGGCCGAGGTCGATCGCGTCGTCGGCAATGACGACAAGATGCGCAGCCAAGCCTGGCGCGAGACGCGCAGCGCGTTCGACCTTGGCGCCAGCGAAAAAATCGCCGTCAGCGACATCATGGCCGTGAAGGAGATGGCGCCGCATCTGATCGACGGCTTTGCCAGCGGCCTGCCGCGCGTATTCGTGCAGGTGCAGAACGGCTGCGACCATCGCTGCACCTTCTGCATCATCCCCTATGGCCGCGGCAATTCGCGCTCGGTGCCGATGGGCGCGGTGGTCGAGCAGGTGCGAACGCTCGCCGAACGCGGCCATGCCGAGATTGTGCTCACCGGCGTCGATCTCACCAGCTACGGCACCGATCTTCCGGGCGCGCCAAAGCTCGGCATGCTGGCAAAACAGATCTTGCGGCACGTGCCGGAGCTAAAACGCCTGCGCATCTCCTCGATCGATTCGATCGAGGCTGATGCCGATCTGCTCGATGCCATCGCGGACGACGCGCGCCTGATGCCGCATCTGCATCTGTCGCTACAGTCGGGCGACGACATGATCTTGAAGCGGATGAAGCGGCGGCATTTGCGGCAGGACGCGATCGCATTCTGCGATCAGGTCCGCCGCCTGCGCCCGGACATCGCGTTCGGTGCCGACATCATCGCGGGCTTCCCGACCGAGACCGAAGAGATGTTCTCGCGCTCGCTCGATTTGATCGAGGAATGTGGCCTGACGTTCCTGCACGTCTTCCCCTATTCGCCCCGCCCCGGGACGCCTGCCGCGCGGATGCCGCAGGTTGCCGGCGGTGCGATCAAGGAACGCGCGAAGCGGCTGCGAGCTGTCGGCGAAGTGGCGTTGCGACGGAGGCTACAAGCCGAGATCGGCGCAACGCGCGATGTGCTGATCGAGAGCGAGAGCCTGGGCCGTACGGAACACTATCTGCCGGTGGCGATTGCGGGTGAGCGTGTGGGCAGTGTCGTGCCGCTCAGGATTGCTGCCAGCGATGGCGAACGTCTCACCACATAATCAGTGTCGTCGCCCGGCTTGACCGGGCGACCCAGTACGCCGCGGCTTCTCCGTATTTCACTCTCGTCTCTGGAATACTGGATTGCCCGCTTTCGTGGGCAATGACAGCGGAGTCTGGGATGAGCAGCAAGCGCCCTACGACGCCCGCACCTGCCAGAACCGCAGCGTCCGCCGCGCATTCTCCGGCGTCATCCTCGCGTAATGCCCCTGCGCCCTCGCGAGATCCGCTGGCTTCATCGCCCCCGTCGCAAAACGGCTTTCGAGCACGGCGGCGGCGGTTTCCCAGCTGAGCTGCGCCGCCTTGCACGGCACCAGCAGGCCATCCTCGCGCAGGCTCTGCATCAGCGGACGAATCACCTCGACGGTCGAGCCGGACAGTGCCGCCAGGGCCGCGACGGCCTCTTCGTAGCGCCGCTGCCTGGCAAAGCCGAGCAGCGTCGCCTCGGTGAGCTGGCCGGCCGCCTTGAGATTCGCGATCGCCCGCTTGGCGCCTTCGAAATCACGAACCCCGGACATCTCGCGCTCGACGCCGACGGTGACGGCGGCGATGGAGCTCCGGATTTCGTCGAATAGATCGGGCGGCGCGCGCGACAGCAATCGCGTGCGAACAATATCCGTCGCCGTGCGCAGCAATTGGCGGCGCAGGTCCGAGGGCAGGTCGACGCGGACGCCGACACTCACAGCGAGCTCCGGATCGCTTTCGGCCTGTCCGACGATGACGGCAAATCCGTTGCCCGAGACACGTGCGCCCGGATTGGCGGCAAGCCGCCGGCTGACACTGGGATAGCGGCGCGCCAGCAGCGCGTCGGTGACGATCTCCTTCAGCCACCAGCGGCCGGCGACCGCGAGCAGATGTGGCTCGCCCTTGGAGGATGCGATCTTCAGCAACTCGCCATCGTCGAGGCGCGCGGATTCCTGCAGCACGGGACCGGCGATGCGGATCTCGTCATTGTTGGCGAGGCGGCGGATCACGGAGGGCGGCGCCTGCGCGATCGGCGCGAGCTGGGCGCTGATCTCGGCCAGCGCGACGCGCGCGCCGATGTCGGCGATGGCGCGCAACTCGATGGTGCCGATCAGGCGTTCGAGCACGTCGTCGAACAGCGCGATCTGCGCGTCGTCAAAACTTCCGGCGGAGGACAGGAACAGGTCGGTGACGCGCCGGGCGGTTTCGAGGCCTTTTTCCGCCGAGCCGAGCCGAATCGCGGATTCGACCTCGTCGATGATAGATAGCTCGGCCGTGGACATGACGCGTTGCTCGTCCTGAGCGGATTAATGGAAGCTTGTTCTAAGCAACCGCTATCATTAGAGACGAGCCCTGAACGTTTCGTAAACCATGGGAAGTGGCGAGATGCCGCCGCGGAGAAACTGCGCTCCCTCTCGCGCAAGCGGAGAGGTGAACGACGGTGGCGCTATTCCCCATTCCACCCGCAGGCGCGGAGTTTTTCGTGCATGTGGGGCGGGGCCGGCGCCACCACGCGGACCGGCTCCTTGTTCCGGGAGATCGGCACCACGATCTCGCGGGAATGCAAATGCAGCTTCGGCTCGCCGAAGCGCGGGCCGTTGCCGTAAATGTTATCGCCGAAGATCGGCCATCCGGTCGCCGACGAATGCACCCGCAATTGATGGGTCCGGCCGGTCACCGGTTCCATGGCGAGCCAGGTCACGCCGTCGCCCCGGCCCATCACCTTCCAGTTGGTGACCGCCTTTTGACCCTCCGGATCGGGCTTCTGCCACCAGCCGCGTTCGGCATTGAGTCGGCCGAGCGGCATGTCGATGATGCCTTCGTCTTCGGTGGGGCCGCCCTCGACCACGGTCCAGTAGGTTTTGCCGATCTTGCCATGCTTGAACAGCAGGCCGAGCGAGGCGGTCGCCTTGCGATGGCGGCCGAGCACGAGGCAACCTGAGGTGTCCTTGTCCAGCCGGTGGGCCAGCACCGGCGGCCGCGGCAGGCCGAAACACAGCGCGCCGAAGGAATCCTCCAGATTCGCGCCGCCCTTGGGGCCGCGATGCACCGGCAGGCCCGACGGCTTGTCGATGATCAGCATCAGTCCGTCGCGATGGAGCACGCGGGCCACGATCTCGTCGGCGGTCAATGCGGGAACATCGAGCAATTGCAGGACTTTCGGTCAAGACTTTCGTTTACGGGCCGGAACGGCTAACACACCGCCACCATGAACGATACCACGTCAGATCCCCCCAAGCTGAGCTGGTGGCGCCGCCTGTCCAACGGGCTGAAGCGCACCTCGTCCTCGCTCGGGACCGCGGTCGCCGACCTCGTCACCAAGCGCAAGCTCGACCGCGCCATGCTCGACGACATCGAGGACGTGCTGCTGCGCGCCGATCTCGGCACCTCCGTCGCGGTGCGGATCGCTGATGCCGTTGGCACAGGGCGCTACGACAAGGCGATCTCGGCGGATGAGGTCAAGGACGTGGTCGCGACCGAGGTCGAGAAGGTGTTGTCGCCCGTGGCGAAGCCGCTCGAGATCGACGCCGGGAAGAAACCGTTCGTGATCCTCGTGGTCGGCGTCAACGGCTCCGGCAAGACCACCACCATCGGAAAACTCTCGCAAAAATTTGCCTCCGAAGGCCGCAAGGTGATGCTCGCCGCCGGCGACACGTTTCGCGCCGCGGCCATCGAGCAGCTGAAGGTCTGGGGCGAGCGCACGAAGACGCCGGTCATCGCCGGGGCGCAGGGCTCGGATTCGGCGAGCCTCGCGTTCAACGCGCTGACGGCTGCGAAGGAGCAGACCGTCGACGTGCTGCTGATCGACACCGCCGGCCGCCTGCAGAACAAGGCCGAGCTGATGAACGAGCTCGAAAAGGTCGTGCGCGTGATCCGCAAGGTGGACGACACTGCGCCGCATGCGGTGCTGCTTGTGCTGGACGCGACCGTGGGCCAGAACGCGCTGTCGCAGGTCGAAGCCTTCCATCGCACGGCAGGTGTCACCGGCCTCGTGATGACCAAGCTCGACGGCACCGCGCGCGGTGGCATTCTGGTGGCGCTCGCGGAGAAATTCAAACTGCCGGTGCATTTCATCGGCGTCGGCGAAGGCGTCGACGATCTCGCGCCGTTCACCGCGCGCGATTTCGCCCGCGCCATTGCCGGAATCGAAAGCTAGAGAATGGACAAGACCCAGCCGCATCCGCTGTTCAAGCTCGCGACCGAGCTCGGTCCGCTGCTCGTGTTCTTCTTCGTCAACGCGAAGTTCAACCTGTTTGCCGCAACCGGCGCCTTTATGGTCGCGATCGTGGCGGCGATGATCGCCTCCTATGTGGTGACGCGCCACATCCCGATCATGGCGATCGTGACCGGCGTCATCGTGCTGGTGTTCGGCACGCTGACGCTGGTGCTGCACGACGAGACCTTCATCAAGGTCAAGCCGACCATCATCTATGGCCTGTTCGCCGCGATCCTCGGCGGTGGCCTGCTGTTCGGGCGCTCCTTCATCGCCGTGATGTTCGACCAGATGTTCAATCTGACGCCGCAGGGCTGGCGCATCCTCACCCTGCGCTGGGCATTATTTTTTGCCGGCATGGCGGTGCTGAACGAGATCGTCTGGCGCACTCAGAGCACGGATTTCTGGGTGAACTTCAAGGTGTTCGGCGTCACCCCGATCACGATGATCTTCGCCATCGCCCAAATGCCGCTGACCAAGCGCTATGGGGTTGAGCCGGCGTCGCTGGAGGCGAGCGAGGCCGAAGCGGGGGATGTGCGGAAGGGCTGAGCGAAACGTTCGCCCCACATACCGCTGTCATGCCCCGGCTTGACCGGGGCATCCAGTACGTCGCGGCCTCTCCGTATACGATTGACGTCTCTGGAATACTGGATCGCCCGATCAAGTCGGGCGATGACAGTTGAGTGTGTGGCACGAGAGCGGTGATCAGCTGCCCGCCTTCAACGCCTTCGCCATCTGCGGCAGCAACACCGTCCGATAGATCTCCGGCGTGATCGGCCCGACCAGCTTGTAGACGATGGTGCCTTCGGGGCCGACGACAAACGTCTCCGGCACGCCATAGACGCCCCATTCGATCGAGGCGCGGCCGTTGGCGTCGACGCCGACACGGCCGAACGGGTTGCCGTAGCGCCCCAGGAAGCGCCGTGCATTGTCGGGCGCATCCTTGTAGTTGATGCCGACCATCTCGAAGCGTTTATCCCTGGCGAGCTCCGTCAACAGCGGCGCCTCGTCGTGGCACGGCACGCACCAGGACGCCCAGACATTGACGAGGCTGACCTTGCCCTTGAACGCCGCGGGATCGAGCCCCGGCACCTGCGCGTTGCCAGCCTGCAATCCCTCGAGCGGCGGCAGCGTCGTCTGCGGCACGGGCCGACCGATCAGCGCGGAGGGAATTCGCGAGGGATCGCCGCTGCCAAGCCGGAACCAGAACAGCAGCGCCAGCGCGATGAAGGCGAGCAGCGGCAGCACCATCAGGAAGGTGCGGCGCTGTGGCGTCGTTGAGGTCGATTGATCGCTCATGGCGTGTCCACAGCACTGCGGCCGGAGCGGCGGGTCACGCCGCTGCGGTCGAGCTCACGCAGGCGCTGCGTCTGGCTGCGATAGTCGAGCACGATCCAGCCGATCAGGATCACGACGACGAGCGCCACAGCCGCGTAAGACGTCACGATGAAGGACGCGTAGGGACCAAGCGACATGATCATGCGGCCCCTTTTGACGCGGTTTCTTCACGCGAACCGGTGCCCATTTCGCTCGAAAACGCTACGCGGCTCGCCTGCATCATTTGCAGCGAGCGGACGCGCCGGCGCAAAATCTCGTTGCGCATCGCGGCGAGATGCAGCGTGACGAACAGCAGCGTGAACGCGACCGCCATCACCAGCAGCGGAATCAGGAACGATTTGTCGAGCGAGGAGCCGCCCATGCGCATCACCGAGGCCGGCTGGTGCAGCGTGTTCCACCAGTCGACGGAAAACTTGATGATCGGCAAATTGATCGCACCGACCAGCGTCAGCACGGCCGCGGCGCGCGCTGCACGCGAGGGATCGTCGACCGCGCGCCACAGCGCCATCAGGCCGAGATACATCAGGAACAGGATCAGCACCGAGGTCAGCCGCGCGTCCCATTCCCAATAGGTGCCCCACATCGGCCGGCCCCACAGCGAGCCCGTCAGCAGCGCGAGGAAGGTGAAGGCGGCGCCGATTGGGGCTGCGGCCTTGGCGGCAACGTCGGCGAGCGGATGGCGCCACACCAGCGTGCCGAGCGAAGCAATGCTCATCACGCCCCAGACGAACATCGACAGCCAGGCATTGGGCACGTGGATGAACATGATTTTGACGGTCGCGCCCTGCTGATAGTCGTCGGGCGCCAGAGCAGATTGGTAAAGCCCGATGGTGAGCAGGATGACGGTCGCAGCCGCAAGCCACGGCAATACTCGCGCCGTCAGCGCGAGGAACCGGGTCGGATTGGCTAGGTCGATCAGCGTCATGGTAGTCTGATAATCACAGGTCAGCGCTCACGCAATCAGCACGAAAGTCCGCAGCGAAAATTGATCGGGGTCAAGGTCAGTCCAGTCCATGCTTCAGGCTCGCCGCCGCCGCGAACGGGCCGACCACGAGGCTGACCAGCGACAGCGCGCACAGGATCGAGAACGGCGCGCCGAAAGTCATGGGGCCGACGATCACGGCCTGCGAGGCCGCGACGCCGAAAATCAGCACCGGAATCGACAGCGGCAGCACCAGCACCGCCATCAACAGCCCGCCCCGGTGCAGCGTCACCGCCAGCGCCGCGCCGATCATGCCGGTAAATGTCAGCGCCGGGGTGCCGGCCAGCAGCGTCAGCGCCACCGCGCCGGTTGCGACCATGTCGAGGTTGAGCAAAAGGCCGAGCACGGGGGTTGCGACAATCAGCGGCAGGCCCGCCGCCAGCCAATGCGCCAGCGCCTTGGCGGCGCAGGCGAGTTCCAGCGGCGTCCGGCTCATCGTGATCAGGTCGAGCGAGCCATCCTCATGGTCGGCCATGAACAGCCGGTCCAGCGTCAGCAGGCTCGCCAGCAGCGCACCCAGCCACAGGATCGCCGGCCCCAGCCGCGACAGCAGCGCCAGATCCGGTCCGACGGCGAAGGGCATCAGGACGACGACGGTCAGGAAGAACAGCACGCCAATCAGCGCCCCGCCGCCGACGCGGAGCGCGATCCGGATGTCCCGGCGAATGAGGGCGGACAGGGCGGTCATGGGAGGCTCCCATCGCGCCACGCGCGCGGTGCGCTCCCTCCCCCGCATGCGGGGGAGGGCTGGGGAGAGGGTGTCTCGACAACGAAGACTCCCCCAGACGAGAGAACCCTCACCCGGCGCTGCGCGCCGACCTCTCCCGCAACCGGGAGAGGCGAGGGAGCCCGCGGCGACCGCTGCGTCCCGGGTGAGAGAGCCAAATCCAGCCGCTCGAAAAGCTGAGGGTCCCTCCGCTTCATGCCATCCCCCCGATCCGCAGCTCCCGCGAATCGATCCCCAGCGGGGCGTGGGTGGCGGCCACGATCACCCCTCCTCGGCCGAGATGATCCCGCATCAGGCCGCCAAACATGTCCTGCCCCGCGACATCCAGCGCATTGGTCGGCTCGTCCAGCAGCCAGACCGGGCGGCGGACGGTCAGCAGGCGGGCCAGCGAGAGCCGGCGGCGCTGGCCGGCCGACAGGAAGCCCGCGGGCAGGTGGGTGGCGTGGTCGAGCCCGACGGTGGCGAGGCTCTCGGCGGCGTCAAAATGCTCGCCGCCTAAGAAATCGGCCCAGAATGACAGATTTTCGGCCACGCTCAGCGCCGGCTTCAGGGCGTCGCGATGGCCCAGATAGTGGCACTGCTCGGGCAGCGTCAGCTCGGCATCGCCGCCATTGAGTGCGATTGTCCCGCCAGCCGGAATGAGCAGGCCCGCGATCAGCCGCAGCAGCGAGGTCTTGCCCGAGCCGTTGCGGCCGACGACCGCCACGGCCTCCCCCGAGACCGCCTCGAAATCGAGCCCGGAAAACACCTCGCGCCCGCCCCGCACGCAAATCACCCCGCGTCCGGACAGCTGCATCTTGCCTTGGTTCCACCCGCTCAAAGCCAGGCCTCAGGAAAACTTGGGGTAGCGCATCAGAATTTTTGGCTCGCGAATTGCTGCGGTACGATTGCGGCTGTGGCGGCGCGGTTAGAAAGCTTCTATAAGCCGGGAACTACTTGATGCAGCACACTCAACCCGCCCCTGCAAGCGATCCAGCCGGTTTCGCTGACGGTGTTAAAATACCCCCTGCCGGGTATAACTAACAATTGGGATTTCCCTACATGACCTCGCTCGACAGCTTCAAATGCAAAAAGACCCTCAAGGTCGGCGCCAAGACCTATGTCTATTACAGCCTGCCCACGGCCGAGAAGAATGGTCTGAAGGGAATTTCCAAGCTTCCCTATTCGATGAAGGTGCTGCTCGAAAATCTCCTCCGCAACGAAGACGGCCGCACCGTCAAGAAGGAAGACCTGGTCGCGGTGTCGAAGTGGCTGCGCAAGAAGTCGCTGGAGCATGAGATCGCGTTCCGCCCGGCCCGCGTGCTGATGCAGGATTTCACCGGCGTTCCCGCGGTGGTCGACCTCGCCGCGATGCGCAACGCGATGCAGAAGCTCGGTGGCGACGCCGAGAAGATCAATCCGCTGGTGCCGGTCGACCTCGTTATCGACCACTCCGTGATCGTGAACTTCTTCGGTGACAACAAGGCCTTCGGCAAGAACGTCACCGAGGAATACAAGCAGAACCAGGAGCGCTACGAGTTCCTGAAGTGGGGCCAGAAGGCATTCTCGAACTTCTCCGTCGTGCCGCCCGGCACCGGCATCTGCCACCAGGTCAATCTCGAATATCTCTCCCAGACGGTCTGGACCAAGAAGGAGAAGATGACGGTCGGCAAGAAGACCGGCACCTTCGAGGTTGCCTATCCGGATTCTCTGGTCGGCACCGATTCCCACACCACCATGGTCAACGGTCTCGCCGTGCTCGGCTGGGGCGTCGGCGGCATCGAGGCGGAAGCCTGCATGCTCGGCCAGCCGCTGTCGATGCTGCTGCCCACCGTCGTCGGCTTCAAGCTGAAGGGCGCGATGAAGGAAGGCGTCACCGCGACCGACCTCGTGCTGACCGTGACGCAGATGCTGCGCAAGCTCGGCGTGGTCGGCAAGTTCGTCGAGTTCTTCGGCCCCGGCCTCGACAATCTCTCCGTCGCCGACAAGGCGACCATCGCCAACATGGCGCCCGAATACGGCGCGACCTGCGGCTTCTTCCCGGTCGATGCCGCTGCGCTCGATTACCTCAAGACCTCCGGCCGCGCTCCGGCGCGCGTCGCGCTGGTACAGGCCTATGCCAAGGCGCAAGGGCTGTTCCGCACCGCCAAGTCGGCTGATCCGGTGTTCACGGAGACGCTGACGCTCGACCTCGCCGACGTGGTGCCGTCGATGGCCGGCCCGAAGCGTCCCGAAGGCCGCATCGCGCTGCCGTCGGTCGCCGAAGGTTTTTCGCTCGCGCTCGGCACCGAATACAAGAAGACCGAGGAGCCGACGAAGCGTTTTGCCGTGGAAGGCAAGAACTTTGAGATCGGCCATGGCGACGTCGTCATCGCCGCGATCACGTCCTGCACCAACACCTCGAACCCGAGCGTGCTGATCGGCGCTGGTCTCCTGGCGCGTAACGCTGCCGCCAAGGGCCTCAAGGCAAAGCCGTGGGTGAAGACCTCGCTCGCCCCGGGCAGCCAGGTGGTCGCGGGCTATCTCGCCGATTCCGGTCTGCAGGCCGATCTCGACAAGGTCGGCTTCAACCTGGTCGGCTTCGGCTGCACCACCTGTATCGGCAATTCAGGCCCGCTGCCGGAAGAGATCTCGAAGTCGATCAACGACAACGGCATCGTCGCCGCTGCCGTGCTGTCCGGTAACCGCAACTTCGAAGGCCGCGTCTCGCCGGACGTGCAGGCGAACTATCTCGCCTCGCCGCCGCTGGTCGTCGCCCACGCGCTCGCCGGCAGCGTCACCAAGAACCTCGCCGTCGAGCCGCTCGGCGAAGGCAAGGACGGCAAGCCGGTGTACCTCAAGGACATCTGGCCGACGACCAAGGAAATCAACGCCTTCATGAAGAAGTTCGTGACCGCGGCGATCTTCAAGAAGAAGTATGCCGACGTGTTCAAGGGCGACACCAACTGGCGCAAGATCAAGACGGTCGAGAGCGAGACCTATCGCTGGAACATGTCTTCGACCTACGTGCAGAACCCGCCTTACTTCGACGGCATGAAGAAGGAGCCGGAGCCGGTCACCGATATCGTCGAGGCGCGCATTCTCGCCATGTTCGGCGACAAGATCACCACCGACCACATCTCGCCGGCCGGTTCGATCAAGCTGACCTCGCCCGCGGGCAAATATCTCAGCGAGCACCAGGTGCGTCCCGCCGACTTCAACCAGTACGGCACGCGTCGCGGTAACCATGAAGTCATGATGCGCGGCACCTTCGCCAACATCCGCATCAAGAATTTCATGCTCAAGGGCGCGGATGGCAACATTCCCGAAGGCGGCCTCACCAAGCACTGGCCCGACGGCGAGCAGATGTCGATCTACGACGCCGCGATGAAGTACCAGCAGGAGCAGGTGCCGCTGGTGGTGTTCGCCGGCGCTGAATATGGCAACGGCTCCTCGCGCGACTGGGCTGCGAAGGGCACCCGTCTGCTCGGCGTGCGCGCCGTGATCTGCCAGAGCTTCGAGCGCATCCATCGCTCGAATCTCGTCGGTATGGGCGTGCTGCCGCTGACTTTCGAGGACGGCACTTCCTGGTCGTCGCTCGGCCTGAAGGGCGACGAGAAGGTCACGCTGCGCGGTCTCGTCGGCGATCTGAAGCCGCGCCAGAAGCTGACCGCGGAGATCGTCTCCGGCGACGGTTCGTTGCAGCGCGTTTCGCTGCTTTGCCGCATCGATACGCTGGACGAGCTCGATTACTACCGGAACGGCGGTATTCTGCACTACGTGCTGCGCAAGCTCGCGGCCTAAGCGCGAATTTGTGAACGGTGGCTCACTGCGACGTGAGTAGAAGGTTAAACGAAGGCGGCCTATCACAAGGCCGCCTTCGCGCGTTTGCGGCACGATTCAGATGGGCCCTTCCGGGCGGTAACCCCGCCCAGGATGGTTGGATGTGCCGCGCCCGTAAGACTACGGTGACCATCAGGCGATAAGATTTCCCTTTCTCACGAGCAATGGTGTGCGGCGTTCGACATGACAACAATGACGGCTTCTCATCTGGTTTCGCGCTGGTCCGGTGCCTTCTGGTCGGGAGCACTCGGTATCTGCGCGATCGTCGCCGTCATCCGTCCCGCCGAGGCTGATCCCCGCGCCGTGGTCGAGCTCTTCACCTCGCAGGGCTGTTCGTCCTGCCCGCCCGCCGACAAGGTCATCGGCGACCTCTCCAGCGATCCCTCGATCATCGCGCTGAGCATGCCGATCGATTATTGGGATTATCTCGGCTGGAAGGACACGCTCGCGGATTCGCGCTTCTCGGCGCGGCAGCGCGCCTATTCGCGGATGCGCGGCGACCGCGAGGTCTACACGCCGCAAGTCGTGGTCAACGGCTCGGCGCATGTGATCGGCAGTGATCGTGCCGGCATCGAGAGCGCAATCGGCAAGACCGACAACAGCGCCGGCGTTATGAGCGTGCCGGTGACGATGTCCCTCTCGGGCAAGCAGATCAACGTCTCGGTGGCCGCGAGCAAGGAGCCGGCGATCTCGCACGGCGAAGTCTGGATCTGCTCGATCACGAAATCGGTGCCGATCTCGATCGCCAAGGGCGAAAATCGCGGACAGCAACTCACCTATCACAACGTCGTCCGCAACCTGCTCAAGGTCGGCGACTGGAACGGACGTCCGGAAAGCTGGACGGTGCCGCTGGAAAACCTCACGCGCGATGGCGTCGACGGCGCGGTGGTCTATGTCCAGGACGGCAGCCGCGAGAAGCCGGGCCCGATGCTCGGCGCGGCCTACACGTCGCTGCACTGACAGTCTTCGTCATTCCGGGTTCGCGCCAAGAGGCGCGGCCCGGAATGGCGAGAGCCAGAAACATCCCGGTACAAACAAAAAAGGACCAACTTGCGTTGGCCCTCCTTGTCGTGCGTACAGACCCGATCCTGTTCGACCCCGGGGGGCTGGGGGCTGAGGAATCCGGAACCGAAAGGACCGGGTCAACGCACACAGGTGTTTTCGCAGTGCAGGGCGGCAGGCGCTTGGCGGAAAAGCGGCGACACTATGATTCCTGCTAACGATCCCGTGACGGATCGCCGCGACAGAGTTCCACCGTGGCGTGTGTCATGATTCGTAACCGATTCGATGAGTTGAATGAGGAGCCTCTTGCGGAGGGGAACAGTTGGCGCGATCATGCAATTGTCATGATCCGCGGCTCGGGGACGGTCTTCGCGGACGCGATCGTGCTGATACGTCAGGAGGCGTTCCATGAGTCTGTCGGAGGATGCCGATCCGAGCGGGCAGCGCGCGGCGGCGCATCCCGCCGCTGCGACGACGCAGCCGAACCGGGTGACGTTCAACCGGCTCGAGCTGCACCGCATTCTCAATCTCTACGGCCGCATGGTCGCCGACGGCGAATGGCGCGACTATGCCATCGATTTCCTGAAGGACCGCGCCGTGTTCTCGGTCTTCCGCCGCGCCTCGGAGGTGCCGATCTATCGGATCGAGAAGGATCCGCGCCTCGCGCGCAAGCAGGGCATGTACAGCGTGATCTCGGCGACCGGCCTGATCCTGCGCCGTGGCCACGAGCTCGAGCGCGTGCTGCTGGTGATCGATCGGAAGCTGGCGGTGGTCTGACGACACGATCGGTGCCGTAGGGTGGGCAAAGGCGCGTAGCGCCGTGCCCACGTCTTTTTTCAATCGTGACAAATGCGTGGGCACGCTACGCTTTGCCCACCCTACGAGACCTACTTTGTTGGCACTGTCCCCGCACCCTCGCCAAGATCCCGCTGCATCATCACCGTGTCCAGCCAGCGGCCGAATTTCAGCCCGACATTGGGGTGCGTGCCGATCATCTTGAAGCCGCCCCTGGTGTGCACGCCGATCGAGCCAGCATTGGCGGAATCGCCGATCACCGCGATCATCTGGCGGAAGCCGCGCGCCTCGCATTCGGTGATCAGCCGCTCCAGCAGCAACGAGCCGATGCCGCGGCGATGGAAGCCGGGATCGAGATAGATCGAGTTCTCGACCGTGAAGCGATAGGCCGGCCGCGGCCGGTAGGCACCGGCATAGGCGTAGCCGGCCACGCGTCCGTCGAGGATGGCGACGAAATAGGGATAGCCGCCGTCGACCAGCGCGCGATAGCGGCGCGTCATCTCGGTGAGGTCAGGCGGCTCCAGCTCGAACGTCGCGGTGCCCTCGCGGACAGCCTGCTGGTAGATGGCGGTGATGGCGGGAAGGTCGGCCTCAGTGGTGGGCCTGATTTCGGGTGCGGACATGGGGGCGAGATTAATGCCTTCCCACGGCGGCTGGAAGGGCCAACGGCGTTGCCCCTCTCGTCATTGCGAGCGCAGCGAAGCAATCCAGAAATGCATCCGCGGAGGGACTCTGGATTGCTTCGTCGCAAGAGCTCCTCGCAATGACGGGGGAGAAGTCACGAGCCCCAAACAAAAACCCCGGCCTCTCGGCCGGGGTTCGTGTCCGTTCTCTCTGGCCGATCGCTTAGTCGCGCTGGCCGAGGAGCTGCAGCAGCAGCGTGAACAGATTGATGAAGTTCAGGTACAGCGACAGCGCGCCGGTGATGGCCGCACGCTCTGCGATGTCACCCCCGGCCGAAGCGTAGCCGTAGATGTAGTCGTTCTTCAACCGCTGCGTATCCCAGGCGGTGAGGCCCGCGAACACCAGCACGCCGACCACGGAGACGATGAACTGGAGCATCGTGCTGGCCAGGAACAGGTTCACCAGGCTGGCGATGATGATGCCGATCAGGCCCATGAACAGGAACGAGCCCATCCCGGTCAGGTCACGCTTGGTGGTGTAGCCGTAGAGGCTGAGCGCACCGAAGGTCGCCGCGGTGATGAAGAACACCCGCACGATCGAGGTGTGGGTGAACACCAGGAAGATCGACGACAGCGAGACACCCATCAGCGCTGCGAACACCCAGAACAGGATCTGGGCGGTCGAGGGCGCGAGACGGTTGATGCCCGCCGATATCACGAACACCATGGCGAGCGGCGCGAGCATGAACAGCCACTTCAGGGGGCTGACGAACATCGCGTAGCCGAACGGCGTCAGGAACAGCTTGCCGACGCGAACGGCTTCCGGGGTCGGAACGTCGGTCACGGCAGCCATGTAGACGCCGAGCGCGGCCAAGCCGGTGATGGCCAGGCCGATGCTCATGTAATTGTAGATGCGCAGCATGTAGGCGCGCAGGCCGGCGTCGACCGTCGCGGCGTCAACACGCCCGGCGGCCCTGCCGAAAGGAGAAGCGTAGTTACGGTCAAGGTCCGACATGGTCGAATTCCCGTTGGTTAGCCCGGTCCGGCATGAGGGTCGCCATGCCGCCGGTTCGTCAAATTCTATCTCGGATACCGATGCCTGCCGACTAAATTCTGGCTCACAATCGGGGCTCCGAACCCACTCGATATGTGGGAAACTAACACATTCGCTGCAACCGTCCACGCGCGGCCGAATGTCGCCCTTGGCTACAATCCAGACGAGCGGACGTGGTTAATCGCTGGAATCGTGCGATTTCGACACCGCGCGGCCACCCGCTACCATTTGTCACAAATTCCGCAACACCGTGGCGGGCTTTTTGTTCAACGCCAGCAGCGTGCCGGCGAGCCCGAGCCCGACCGTGACGATGAGGGCGGCCACGACGACGCCGGCCGCGCTGCCGGCCTGCCAGACGAAGCTCAGCGTCATCAGCCGCGTCACGATCATCCAGGCGGCGATGCTGCCGGCGATCACGCCGAACATCGCGGTGGCAAGCCCGATCAGGAGGTATTCGAGGGCATAGGCGCCGAGCAGCCGCAGCCGCGTCGCGCCGAGGGTCTTGAGGATCACGGCATCGTAGACCCGGTGGCGATGGCCGGCGGCGAGCGCCCCGCCCAGCACCAGGATCGCCGAGATCAGGGTGATCGCGCTGGCGCCACGGATCGCCAGCGCCAGATTGGTGACTACCGATCCGACCGTCTCCATCACCTCGCGCACGCGCACGCTGGTCACCATGGGGTAGGCGTCGGCGACCTGCTTGATGATCTTGCCGTCGGCCTCGGCAGTGCCGCCGCTTTCCGTCAGCGTCGCGATGTGGGTGTGCGGCGCGCCCTTGAAGGCGTTCGGCGAGAATACGAGGACGAAATTGATGCCGAGGCCCTGCCAGTCGATGGTGCGCAGATTGCCGATCCTGGCGGGGATGTCGCGGCCGAGCACGTTGACCACGATTTCGTCGCCGAGCTTGAGGCCCAGCCCGTCCGCGATCTTCTTCTCCATCGAGACCAGCGGCGGCCCGGAATAGTCCGCGCTCCACCATTCGCCCTCGACCACCTTGGAGCCCTTCGGCAGCTCGGCGGTATAAGTCAGGCCGCGGTCGCTTTGCAGCACCCATTCCGAATCGGTGGTGGGCTTGAGCTCCTCGGCGCGCACCCCGCGCGCTCCGACGATGCGACCGCGCAGCATTGGCACGTCCTCGACCTTCGCACCAGGCGCGATCTGGCGCAAATAATCGTCGAACGGTGCGGCCTGCGTGCTCGGGATGTCGATGAAGAAGAACGACGGCGCGTGCTCGGGCAGCGCGGCCAGGAACTGCCGGCGCAGATTGCCGTCGATCTGGGTGATGGTGACGAGCACGGCCAAGCCCAGGCCCAGCGACAGCACGACCGAGGGCGTCAGCGCGCCGGGCCGGTGGATGTTGGCGACCGCCAGCCGCAGCATCGGCAGCCGCGACCGCGGCAGCCGCCGTGCGATCGTCATCAAGAGGGCCGCGATGCCGCGCAGCAGCGCGAACACGACGACGGATGAGGCCACGAACACGGCGGCGATGCGCTTGTCGAATGAGAGCCCGATCACCACCGCAATGAGCAGCGCGACCACGACGGCCATGAACAGTAGATAGCCCAGGCGCGGCCGGTGCCATTCGGAGCTGATGGTGTCGCGGAACAGCGCTGCGACAGGCACATCATGCACGCGCCCGAGCGGCCACAGGCCGAAGGCGAGCGCGGTGAGCAGGCCGTAGACGAAGGACAGCGCGAGCTCGTCGGCATGCACCGCCGGCACCACCGGCAGCGGCAATAGCTTGCCGAACAGCCCGACGATGGCGAACGGCATGGCGGCGCCGAGCGCCAGCCCGATCACCGAACCGATCGCGGCCAGCAGCAGGACCTGCGCGAGATAGATGCCGAACACGTCGCGGCCGGTGGCGCCGACAGCCTTGAAGGCCGCGATCACCTCGAGCTTGCGGTCGATATGGCTCTTCACGGCATTGGCGACGCCGACGCCGCCGACCAGCAGCGCGGCGAGGCCGACCAGCGTCAAAAACTGGGTGAAGCGGCTGATGTTGCGTTCGAGCTGCGGCGAGGCGTTGGAGCGGCTGCGGACTTCCCAGCCGGCCTGCGGCGCGGCGTTGCGCGAATCCGCGATGAAGGCCTCGGTCGCGCGCTCGCTGTTGGCGGCATCGGGCAGTTTGACCCGGTAGACCCAGCGCACCAGGCTGCCGGGCTGGATCAGGCCGGTGGCCTTCAGGCCCGCCTCGCTGATCAGGAAGCGCGGTCCAAAACCGATGCCGCCGGCGAGCTTGTCGGGCTCGGCTTCGACGGTGCTGCGGATCTGGAACGTCGCGGACCCGACAGTGACGCGGTCGCCGGTCTTGAGCGACATCCGGGCCAGCAGCGTCGGATCGGCGGCGGCGCCGAACGCGCCGTCACGTTCTGCGAGGAGATCGGACATCGGCAGCTGCGGCGCGAGCGTCAGCTGTCCGAGCATTGGATAGGTACCGTCGACCGCCTTCATCTCGACCAGTGCGAGCTGGCCGTCAGCCGAGCGCGCCATGCCGCGCAAGGTCGCCGCGGTCGAGACGGTGCCGCGTGAGCGCAGGAAGGCGACCTCTTCGGGTTTGGCCTCGCGCTGGAACAGCACGAACGAAACGTCGCCGCCGAGCAGCGTGCGGCCCTCGCGGGCGAGACCGTCGGAGAGGCTCGCCGAGACCGAGCCGACGCCGGCGATCGCCATCACGCCAAGCGCGATGCAGGCGATGAAGACGTAGAAGCCGCGCAGGCCGCCGCGCAATTCGCGCAGCGCATAACGCAGCGCCAGCGCGACGCCGTTGGGCTTCGCGAACGGTTCGACAGCTGCGCTCATGCGGGGGCGGACTGCGTGTCGATGCGGCCGGAGCGCAGGCGGATGACGCGGTCGCAGCGGTGCGCCAGCGAGGAATCGTGGGTGACCAGCACCAGCGTCATGCCGCGCTCGGCATGCTTGGTGAAAAGCAGATCGACGATCTGCTTTCCGGTCGTCTCGTCGAGATTGCCGGTCGGCTCGTCCGCGACAAGGATGGCGGGATCGGGCGCCAGTGCGCGCGCGAGCGCGACGCGCTGCTGCTCGCCGCCGGACAGCTGCGTCGGATAGTGATGCAGGCGGTCGCCAAGCCCGACCGATTGCAGCTCCTGCGCCGCGCGCTTCGCAGCATCCGGATTGCCGGCAAGCTCGAGCGGCACGGCGACGTTTTCCAGCGCCGTCATGGTCGGGATCAGATGGAAGGACTGGAAGACGATGCCGACCTGGCGGCCGCGGAAGCGCGCCAGCGCGTCCTCGTCGAGGGCATTGAAAGGTGTGCCTGACACCACCACCTCTCCGCTATCAGGACGCTCCAGCCCCGCCATCACCATCAGCAGCGTGGATTTGCCCGAGCCTGACGGGCCGATCAGGCCGATCGTCTCGCCCGAGCCGACCCGCAAGCTGATATCCTTGAGGATGTGAACGCGTGCCGCCCCCGATCCCAATGACAGGTTGACGTTGGAGATGGCGATGGTGTCCGCCGAGGCGGTGAGCGAAGAGGATTCTATGCGAGTGTCCATGGTCCGGTCATATGGCAACTCCGCACGCGCGGTCGAGAGGCGTTACGGATTCTTCATGCACATAGCCGTGTTGATGCTCGCTTTGATGACGGTCCTAAACCCGGCTTGGGCGGAAGCGACAAAACCGCTCAAGCTTGTCGTTCTCGGCGATTCCCTGAGCGCCGGCCTCGGCCTCCCGGCCCAGCAGGCATTCCCCGCAAAGCTCCAAAAAGCCTTGCAGGCCAAAGGTATAGAGGTCGACATGACCAATGCCGGGGTGTCGGGCGACACCTCCTCCGGCGGCCGCGACCGGCTCGATTGGTCAGTCCCTGACGGAACCGAGGGGGTGATCGTCGAACTCGGCGCCAACGACGCGCTGCGCGGCATCGATCCCGATGTGACGCGCGCCGCGCTGACCGAGATCGTCCAGCGTCTCAAGGCGCGCAAGATCCCTGTGATGCTGTGTGGCATGCTGGCGCCGCCGAATTACGGCGCCGACTACGCCGCGCGCTTCAATTCGATTTATCCGGATCTTTCGAAAAAATTCGACGTGCCGCTCTATCCGTTCTTCCTCGACGGCGTCGCGGCCGACGCCAAGCTCAACCAGGCCGACGGCATTCATCCGACCGCCGCCGGCGTCGACATCATCGTCGGCAACATGATGCCCATGGTGGAGGCATTCCTTGGCACGATAAGCGAGCAACGACGTTGAAAAGCAGGCAACGCTAACCCTAATTCCCAGTGTTTTACCGGAGTGAGGCGCGCGACTCTTCGCAGAGTCACACAAACGCGATAGGAATCAAGGTACAGATGATTCGTCGCCGGCTCTAAAATTTGGATATGATCTCTTCTCAAGGGATCATGCCCAAGCATCGGGAGTGCGAAACGATGCCGCGTTTGTTTACTGGTCTGGAAATCCCGGACGAGGTCTGCCAGACGCTTTCTAATTTGCGAGGTGGCCTTCCAGGCGCCCGCTGGATCGATCCCGAAAATTATCACGTCACCCTGCGCTTCATCGGCGATATCGACGGCCTGTCCGCCAACGAGATCGCCTCGATGCTGTTTCGCGTCGACCGCAAGCCGTTCGAGGTGAAGGTGCAGGGGCTGACGAGTTTTGGCGGCCGCAAACCGAGGGCAGTCGTTGCGACGATTGTGCCGAGCAAGCCGCTGATGGAATTGCAGGCCGAGCTCGAACGCATGATGCAGCGGATCGGCCTCGACCCCGAGGGACGCAAGTTCATCCCGCATGTCACGCTGGCCCGCCTGCACGACGCCACCGACCGCGACGTCGCCGACTATCTTTCGATGCGCGGATACTTTCCGAGCAAGGCGTTCACGGCCGAACGCTTCGTGCTGTTCTCGTCGCGTGCGTCCACCGGCGGCGGCCCGTATGTGGTCGAGGACGCCTACGAGCTATGTGAGTGAGCGCAACTCTCGTGCGCCCCGGACGCTGCGCAGCGTCACCATAGCGCGTTGAAGACGCGCGTGATCGGGCTTTCGGTTCCGCAGCGCGTCCGGGACACGGAACGCATAGCGCCCCGCACCAATTGACGGCTTGCAATTTCCGCCCATCTCTGGCGGTAAAGAGCCATGCTCTCCACGCCAAATTCATCATTCCGCGAGGCATACCAGGCCCAGATCGTATCAGGCGCGATCGAGCCCGATGCTGCGCAGGCCGAGGTCGCCGAGGCCTATGCGGCGCTCGACCAGCGGCTCGCCAACTACAAGCCGCAGCGCAAGCAGGGCCTGCTCGCCCGCCTGTTCAGCAGCGACAAGGACGAGGTGCCGCGCGGGCTCTACATTCACGGCGAGGTCGGCCGCGGCAAGACCATGCTGATGGATTTGTTCTTCCAGCACTCGACCGTCGAGCACAAGCGCCGCGCGCATTTTCACGAGTTCATGGCCGATGTGCACGAGCGCATCTACGATTATCGCCAGGCCATCGCGCGCGGCGAGATCGCCGATGGCGACGTCATGGTGCTCACGGCGAATGCGATCTTCGAGGAGAGCTGGCTGCTCTGCTTCGACGAATTCCACGTCACCGACATCGCGGACGCGATGATCCTCGGACGCCTGTTCGCAAAACTGTTCGAGCTTGGCACCGTCGTGGTCGCAACCTCCAACGTCGCGCCCGACGATCTCTACAAGGGCGGCCTCAACCGTTCGCTGTTCCTGCCCTTCATCAAGCAGATCACCGACCACATGGATGTGGCGCGGCTCGATGCGCGCACCGACTTCCGGCTGGAAAAGCTTCAGGGCGTGCCGATGTGGCTGACGCCGGCGGATGGCGATGCCGACGAAGCGCTCAACCGCGCCTGGTCGAAGATGACAGGCAACGCCAAGTGCAAGTCGCGTGATATTTCGATCAAGGGCCGCATCCTGCACGTGCCGTGCTCGGCCCATGGCGTCGCGCGGTTTTCGTTTGCCGACCTCTGCGAGAAGCCGCTCGGCGCATCCGACTACCTCAGGCTGGCGCACGACTACCACACCATCCTGGTCGACCATATTCCAGTGATGGACGTCTCCCAGCGCAATTCCGCCAAGCGCTTCATCACGCTGATCGATACGCTCTATGACAATGCCGTGAAGCTGATGGCCTCGGCCGATGCCAATCCGATCTCGCTCTACCTCGCCCATGAGGGCAACGAGGCCATGGAGTTCAAGCGAACCGCCTCGCGTCTGATCGAGATGAGCTCGGAATCCTATCTGGCGCTGGCTCACGGCCGCAAGGATTCCACCGCCAGCGGCTCCACCAAGGGCCTGGTGGAGACTTAAGTCCTATTTGCCAGCGCTGTCATTCCGGGGCGCGCGAAGCGACGAGCCCCGAACCCATCCCTCAGCACGGTTTGTTGCCTGATGGATTCCGGGCTCGCGACTTCGTCGCGCCCCGGAATGACAGGGCTGCGTGCTTCAGGCATCAGCAAGCCCGACAATTGGGCATCCACCGACTTGAACGGCGGAAGCGAAAAGGATAACCACCCAGTCAGTTTTCCCTCCTTACGTGTCTAAAGGACAGGTTCACATGGCGCGCGACAAGATTGCTTTGATTGGCTCCGGTCAGATCGGCGGAACGCTGGCTCACCTCATCGGCCTGAAAGAACTGGGCGACGTCGTGATGTTCGACATCGCCGAGGGCGTGCCGCAGGGCAAGGCGCTCGACATCGCGCAGTCCTCGCCGGTCGACGGTTTCGACGCCCACTACACCGGCGCGAACTCGTACGAGGCGCTCGACAACGCAAAAGTCTGCATCGTCACCGCCGGCGTGCCGCGCAAGCCCGGCATGAGCCGCGACGATCTCCTCTCCATCAACCTCAAGGTCATGGAGCAGGTCGGCGCCGGCATCAAGAAATACGCCCCCGACGCCTTCGTCATCTGCATCACCAACCCGCTCGATGCGATGGTCTGGGCGCTGCAGAAGGCCTCCGGCCTGCCGCACAAGAAGGTCGTCGGCATGGCCGGCGTGCTGGATTCGTCGCGCTTCCGCTACTTCCTGGCCGACGAGTTCAACGTCTCGGTCGAAGACGTCACCGCCTTCGTGCTCGGCGGCCATGGCGACACCATGGTGCCGCTGGTGAAGTATTCCACCGTGGCCGGCATCCCGCTGCCCGACCTCGTCAAGATGGGCTGGACCTCGCAGGCGCGCCTCGACGAGATCGTCGACCGCACCCGTAACGGCGGCGCCGAGATCGTGAACCTGCTCAAGACCGGCTCGGCTTTCTACGCGCCGGCGGCGTCGGCGATCGCGATGGCCGAGAGCTATCTGCGTGACAAGAAGCGCGTGCTGGCCTCGGCCGCCTACCTGAACGGCGAATACGGCGTGAAGGACATGTATGTCGGCGTGCCCGTCGTGATCGGCTCCAAGGGCGTCGAGCGCGTCGTCGAGATCGAACTCGCCGGCAAGGACCGCGAAGCCTTCGACAAGTCGGTCGGCGCGGTACAGGGCCTGGTCGACGCCTGCAAGAAGATCGCACCCGATCTTCTCGGCCGCTAAGGTCAAAACAATCCCGCCGAAGATCGAAACCCGGTCTTCGGCGGTTTCACTTCCGGACCCCGGCTGCAACACTTGTTGATGGCTCGGCGGGTTTCCGGGTCGGCAGTCCAGAGATCGATGTCAAAGAATCCGTGTTGCAGTTCCTGTGGTATATGGTATGCCAGCCACAAGACTGAGGTGGGCCCATGTGGTCACCGCCCGCGGGTTCAGGGAGCGACCATATGAATATCCATGAATATCAGGCCAAAGCGCTGCTCAGCGAGTTCGGCGTAGCGATCTCCAAGGGCGTGCCCGTCCTGAAGCCCGCCGATGCAGAGGCCGCCGCCAAGGCGCTCCCCGGTCCGGTCTATGTGGTGAAGAGCCAGATCCACGCCGGCGGCCGCGGCAAGGGCAAGTTCAAGGAAGCCTCAGCCGGCGACAAGGGCGGCGTCCGCATCGCCAAGTCGGCCGCCGAGGTCACCGAGTTCGCCAAGCAGATGCTGGGCGCCACGCTGGTGACGATCCAGACTGGCCCCGCCGGCAAGCAGGTCAACCGCCTCTACATCGAGGACGGCTCCGACATCGACAAGGAGTTCTATCTCTCGATCCTGGTCGACCGCGAGACCTCGCGCGTCTCGTTCGTCGTCTCGACCGAAGGCGGCGTCAACATCGAGGACGTCGCGCACAACAACCCTGAGAAGATCGTGACCTTCTCGGTCGATCCCGCCACCGGCATCATGGGCCATCACGGCCGCACCGTTGCCAATGCGCTGAAGCTCTCCGGCGACCTCGCCAAGCAGGCCGAGAAGCTCACCGCGCAGCTCTACGCGGCGTTCGTCGCCAAGGACATGTCGATGCTGGAGATCAACCCGCTGGTCGTGACCAAGCAGGGTCAGCTCCGCGTGCTCGACGCCAAGGTCTCGTTCGACGACAACTCCCTGTTCCGTCATCCCGACGTGCTCGCACTGCGCGACGAGACCGAGGAAGACGCCAAGGAAATCGAGGCGTCGAAATACGACCTCAACTACGTCACCCTCGACGGCAACATCGGCTGCATGGTCAACGGCGCCGGTCTCGCCATGGCCACGATGGACATCATCAAGCTCTACGGCATGGCGCCGGCCAACTTCCTCGACGTCGGCGGCAGCGCCAGCAAGGAGAAGGTCGCGGCCGCCTTCAAGATCATCACCGCCGATCCCAACGTGAAGGGCATCCTGGTCAACATCTTCGGTGGCATCATGAAGTGCGACGTGATCGCCGAAGGCGTCACGGCAGCCGTCCGCGAGGTCGGCCTCAGCGTGCCGCTGGTGGTTCGCCTCGAAGGCACCAATGTCGAGCTCGGCAAGAAGATCATCCGTGAGTCCGGCCTGAACGTGGTGCCGGCGGACAATCTCGACGATGCCGCGCAGAAGATCGTGAAGGCCGTCAAGGGAGGCTAAGGCCATGACCCAGGACCATCTCGCCGCATCATCCCCGCTTCCCGAGCACGCGCGCCTCGCCGCGTTCGCCGGCGAATGGAATGGCGAAGAGGTGGTCTTCCCGTCGCGCTGGATGGCGGGCGGGCAGGCAACTTCGCGCACTGTCGCGCGCATGGATCTCAATGGATTCTACCTGATCCAGGACAGTGTCCAGATGCGCGACGGCAAGCAGAGTTTTGCCACCCATGGCCTCTTCACCTGGGACCGTGACGACCGGACCTACAAATTGTTCTGGTACGATTCACTCGGCTACACGCCGCCCTCGCCCGCCTCCGGCGGGTGGGTCGGCAAGACCCTGACGCTGGTGCGCGGCTCGCTCCGCGGCAATGCGCGCCACGTCTACGAGATCATCGACGACGATTCCTATTCGTTGAAGATCCAGTTCTCGCCGGACGCGGAAGGTTGGGCTGACGTGCTCACCGGCGTCTACCGCCGCATCCACTGATCTCTCACTCGTTAGTTTCGCGAAAGCAGACCTCATGTCCATCCTGATCGACAAGAACACCAAGGTCATCTGCCAGGGCTTTACCGGCAAGAACGGCACCTTCCACTCCGAGGCCGCGATTGCCTATGGCACCAAGATGGTCGGCGGCACTTCGCCAGGCAAAGGCGGCGCGACGCATCTGGGCCTGCCGGTGTTCGACACCGTGCGCGAGGCGCGTGAGAAGACCGGCGCCGATGCGTCGGTGATCTATGTGCCGCCGCCGGGCGCGGCGGATGCGATCTGCGAAGCCATCGATGCCGAGATCCCGCTGATCGTCTGCATCACCGAGGGCATTCCCGTCATCGACATGGTGCGCGTGAAGCGTTCGCTGGCCGGCTCCAAGTCGCGCCTGATCGGGCCGAACTGCCCGGGCGTCATGACCGCCGGCGAGTGCAAGATCGGCATCATGCCCGCCAACATCTTCAAGACCGGCTCTGTCGGCATCGTCTCCCGCTCCGGCACGCTGACTTATGAGGCCGTGTTCCAGACCTCCCAGGAAGGCCTCGGCCAGACCACCGCGGTCGGCATCGGCGGCGATCCGGTCAAGGGAACCGAGTTCATCGACGTGCTGGAAATGCTGCTGGCCGACCCCAAGACCGAATCGATCATCATGATCGGCGAGATCGGCGGTTCCGCCGAGGAGGACGCCGCCCAGTTCCTCAAGGATGAGGCCAAGCGCGGTCGCAAGAAGCCGATGGTCGGTTTCATCGCCGGTGTCACCGCACCTCCCGGCCGCCGCATGGGCCATGCCGGCGCGATCATCTCGGGCGGCAAGGGCGACGCCGGTTCCAAGACCGACGCGATGAAATCGGCAGGAATTACAGTCTCGCCGTCTCCCGCCCGCCTCGGCCACACGCTTGCCGAAATATTGAAGGGCTAATTCAGTTCTTCGTGCTTTTCCGGGCGAAGTTTCGCAGCAAATAGGATAAATGGTGCCTGTCGCGCTGGGCCTCTGCCGGGGAGCCCAGCGCCAGCGCCGTTTGTTATGCGCGAACCGAAATCGCCAGGAACTCAAGTATGTCTCGCCAAGACGCGAACGCAGCCTTTGCCCTCTCTTCCTTTTTGCAGGGCACCAACGCCACCTACATCGACGAAATCTACGCCCGCTACGAGAAGGACCCGTCCTCGGTCGACGCCGAGTGGCAGGAATTCTTCAAGAGCCTCAACGACCAGCCCGCCGACGTCCGGAAGAACGCCGAGGGCCCGTCCTGGGAGCGGACCAACTGGCCGCTGACCCCGCAGGATGATCTGACCTCCGCCCTCGACGGCAACTGGGCCGAAGTCGAGAAGGCGGTCGGCGCCAAGATCGCCGCCAAGGCGCAGGCCAAGGCGGGCGACAAGGGTGGCATTTCTTCCGCCGACGTGCTTCAGGCCACGCGCGACTCCGTCCGCGCGCTGATGCTGATCCGCTCCTACCGCATGCGCGGCCACTTCCACGCCAAGCTCGATCCACTCGGCATCGAGGCCCCCAAGAATCGCGAAGAGCTCGACCCCCGCACCTACGGTTTCAGCGAAGCGGATTTCGACCGCAAGATCTTCCTCGATCACGTGCTCGGCCTCGAATATGCGAGCCTGCGTGAGATCACCGCGATCTGCGAGCGCACCTACTGCCAGACGCTCGGCGTCGAGTTCATGCATATCAGCAATGCCGCGCAGAAGGCCTGGATCCAAGAGCGCATCGAGGGCCCGGACAAGGAGATCTCGTTCACCCGCGAAGGCCGCCGCGCCATCCTGATGAAGCTGGTCGAAGCCGAAGGCTTCGAAAAATTCTGCGACACCAAGTTCACCGGCACCAAGCGCTTCGGTCTCGATGGCGGCGAATCGCTGATCCCCGCACTCGAGCAGATCATCAAGCGCGGCGGCAATCTCGGCGTGAAGGAAGTCGTGGTCGGCATGCCGCATCGCGGCCGCCTCAACGTGCTGACGCAGGTGATGGGCAAGCCGCACCGCGCGCTGTTCCATGAGTTCAAGGGCGGCTCGGCCAATCCCGACGCGGTCGAAGGTTCCGGCGACGTCAAATACCATCTCGGCGCGTCCTCGGACCGCGAGTTCGACGGCAACCGCATCCATCTGTCGCTGACCGCGAACCCCTCGCATCTCGAGATCGTCGATCCCGTGGTGCTCGGCAAGGTCCGCGCCAAGCAGGACCAGCATGGCGATCCGCCGGACCAGCGCATCTCGGTGATGCCGCTCTTGATGCACGGCGACGCCGCGTTCGCCGGCCAGGGCGTGGTCGCGGAATGCTTCGGCCTGTCGGACCTGAAGGGCTACCGCACCGGCGGCTCCGTGCACTTCATCGTCAACAACCAGATCGGCTTCACCACCTATCCGCGTTACTCGCGCTCCTCGCCCTATCCGTCGGATGTGGCGAAGATGATCGACGCGCCGATCTTCCACGTGAACGGCGACGATCCCGAAGCCGTGGTGTTCGCGGCCAAGGTCGCCACCGAATTCCGGCAGAAGTTCCACAAGCCCGTCGTCATCGACATGTTTTGCTATCGCAGGCATGGCCATAACGAGGGCGACGAGCCGGCCTTCACCCAGCCGGTGATGTACAAGAGGATTGCGGCTCATCCGTCCACGCTCGAGCTCTACGCCCGCCGCCTGATCAGCGAAGGCGTGGTGACCGAGGGCGAGGTCGACAAGGCCAAGGCGGACTGGCGCGCGCGGCTCGACGCCGAGCTCGAAGCCGGCTCCGGCTACAAGCCCAACAAGGCGGACTGGCTCGACGGCAAATGGGCCGGCTTCAAGATCGCCGATCAGGAAGAGGATGCGCGGCGCGGCGTGACCGGCGTCGATATCGCCGAGCTGAAGGATATCGGCCGCAAGATCACCAAGGTGCCGGACGGCTTCCGCGCCCACCGCACCATCCAGCGCTTCCTCGAAAACCGCTCCAAGGCGATCGACGGCGGTACGGGCATCGACTGGGCGACCGGCGAGGCGCTGGCGTTCTGCACGCTGCTCAACGAAAACCACCATGTCCGGCTGTCCGGACAGGATTCTGAGCGCGGCACCTTCTCGCAGCGTCACTCGGTCCTGATCGACCAGGAGGACGAGAGCCGCTACACGCCGTTCAACCATCTCGGCCACGAGCAGGGCCATTACGAGGTCATCAACTCGCTGCTGTCGGAAGAAGCCGTGCTCGGCTTCGAATACGGCTATTCGCTCGCCGAGCCGAACACGCTGACGCTGTGGGAAGCCCAGTTCGGCGACTTCGCCAACGGTGCGCAGGTCGTGTTCGACCAGTTCATCTCCTCGGGCGAGCGCAAATGGCTGCGTATGTCCGGTCTCGTCTGCCTCTTGCCGCACGGCTATGAGGGCCAGGGACCGGAGCATTCCTCGGCGCGTCTGGAGCGTTACCTCCAGATGTGCGCGGAAGACAACATGCAGGTGGTCTATCCGACCACGCCGGCGAACTACTTCCACGTGCTGCGCCGCCAGCTGCATCGCGAGATCCGCAAGCCGCTGATCGTGATGACGCCGAAGTCGCTGCTGCGTCACAAGCGGGCGGTCTCGCGTCTCGAGGAGCTCGCGAAGGGAACGACCTTCCACCGCATCCTCTATGATGACGCCCAGATGCTGCCGAACGAGGCCATCAAGCTCGTCCCCGACGAGAAGATCCGCCGCATCGTGCTCTGCTCCGGCAAGGTCTATTACGATCTCTACGAGGAGCGCGAGAAGCGCGGCATCGACGACATCTATCTGATGCGCGTCGAGCAGCTCTATCCGGTGCCGCTGAAGGCGCTGGTGGCCGAGCTGTCCCGCTTCAAGAAGGCGGAGGTGATCTGGTGCCAGGAAGAGCCGCGCAACATGGGTGCGTGGCACTTCATCGAGCCCTATCTGGAATGGGTGCTGAACCAGGCCAACGGTGTGAGCCGGCGTCCGCGTTATGTCGGCCGCGCCGCTTCCGCCGCGACCGCCACTGGTCTGATGTCCAAGCATCAGGCGCAGTTGAAGGCGTTCCTGGACGAAGCACTGAGCTAGCAATTTTGGACTGTGTCATGCCCCGCGAAGGCGGGGCATCCAGTATTCCGCGGCGTTCGTTCTGATCACGAAGGTTACGGCGTACTGGATTGCCCGCCTCCGCGGGCAATGACGTATGAAATTCATGAACGCACTGGCGATCTCCTTAAGGAAAAGACCATGACTGAAATTCGTGTGCCGACGCTCGGCGAATCCGTCACCGAGGCCACCATCGGCCGCTGGTTCAAGAAGGCCGGCGATGCCGTCGCCGTCGACGAGCCCTTGGTGGAGCTCGAGACCGACAAGGTCACCATCGAAGTCCCGGCGCCCTCAGCCGGCACGCTGAGCGAGATCATCGCCGCCGACGGCACGACCGTCGCGGTCGGCGCGCTGCTCGGCCAGATCACCGACGGTGCTGGTGCTGCGAAGCCGGCCGCTACGCCCGCCAAGCCGGCCGCTGCTGCTCCAGCCGCCGCGGCTGCCGCTCCGGCTCCGGCCGCGAAGGCGCCGCCGGCCGACGCGCCGCTCGCCCCCTCCGTGCGAAAGCTCTCCGCCGAGACCGGCGTCGACGCCTCGACCGTGCCGGGCTCCGGCAAGGACGGCCGCGTCACCAAGGGCGACATGCTCGCTGCGATCGAGCGTGCGGCCTCCGCGCCGACCCCGGTCAACCAGCCCGCCGCCGCCGTACAGGTGCGCAGCGCTTCGCCGGCCGATGACGCCGCCCGCGAAGAGCGCGTCAAGATGACCCGCCTGCGCCAGACCATCGCGCGCCGCCTCAAGGACGTGCAGAACACCGCGGCCATGCTGACGACCTTCAACGAGGTCGACATGACCAACGTCATGGCGCTGCGGGCCCACTACAAGGATGCGTTCGAGAAGAAGCACGGCAGCAAGCTCGGCTTCATGGGCTTCTTCACCAAGGCCGTCGTGCAGGCCCTGAAGGACATCCCGGCGGTCAACGCCGAGATCGACGGCACCGATCTGATCTACAAGAACTATTACCATATCGGCGTCGCCGTCGGCACCGACAAGGGCCTCGTCGTGCCCGTGGTGCGCGACTGCGACAACAAGTCGATCGCCGACATCGAGAAGGGCATCGCCGATTTCGGCCGCCGCGCCCGAGACGGCCAGCTCAAGATCGACGAGATGCAGGGCGGCACCTTCACCATCACCAACGGCGGCATCTACGGCTCGCTGATGTCGACCCCGATCCTGAACGCGCCGCAGTCCGGCATTCTCGGCATGCACAAGATCCAGGAGCGGCCGATGGTCGTCGCCGGCAAGGTCGAGGTCCGCCCGATGATGTATCTGGCGTTGTCCTACGATCACCGCGTGATCGACGGCAAGGAAGCCGTCACCTTCCTGGTGCGCGTCAAGGAGAGCCTGGAAGACCCGGCGCGCCTGGTGCTCGATCTCTGATCGCTGATGCTTTGAAAACGCCGTCGCCCGCATGGGCGACGGCGTTTGTCGAAAGATGGAGGCGGAATTGACGGATAAAGTCGTTGTCATCACCGGCGGCAGCCGCGGCATCGGTCGCGCCACGGCGCTCGCGGTTGCCGCGCGGGGCTTCCGTGTCGTCGTCGGCTATGCCAGCAACAAGCAGGCGGCCGACGAGGTTGTCGCGCAGATCGCGGCCAGCAATGGCAAGGCCATCGCGGTGAAATGCGACGTCGCCGAGGAAGGCGATATCGTCGAGCTGTTCAGGCAAGCCGACAAGTTCGGTACGCTCGGTGCGCTCGTCAACAATGGCGGTATCGTCGGCCAGAGCGGCGTGCGCGTCGACGAGATGTCGGCCGAGCGTATCCAGCGCGTGATGGCGGTCAACGTCACCGGCTCCATCCTCTGCGCGCGCGAGGCCGTGAAGCGGATGTCGACCAAGCACGGCGGCAAGGGCGGCGTCATCGTCAATCTGTCATCGGTTGCCGCCAAGCTCGGCGCGCCCAATACTTATGTCGATTATGCCGCCTCCAAAGGTGCGATCGATTCCTTCACCATCGGCCTCGGTTATGAGGTCGCGAGCGAAGGCATTCGCGTCGCGGGCATTCGCCCCGGCCTGATCGATACGGAAATCCACGCCTCCGGCGGCGAGCCCGACCGGCACCATCGTCTGGCCCATATGGTGCCGATGAAGCGCGTCGGCACCGCCGACGAAATCGCCAACGCCATCGTCTGGTTGATGTCGGACGAGGCGTCTTACGTTACCGCAGCCACTCTCGATGTGTCCGGCGGACGCTGACGCGCCGCGCGGACGCTGACACATCCTCATCACGCTAAACTTACGGGACTTTCTCTCATGGCTACTTACGATCTCGTCGTCATCGGCACCGGACCTGGCGGTTATGTCTGCGCGGTGCGCGCAAGCCAGCTCGGCATGAAAGTCGCCGTGGTCGAAAAGAACGCCACGCTCGGCGGCACCTGCCTCAATGTCGGCTGCATGCCGTCGAAGGCGCTGCTGCACGCGTCCGAAATGTTCGAGGAAGCCGGGCACTCCTTCGCCAAGATGGGCATCAGCGTTCCGGCGCCGAAGCTCGAATTGCCGGCGATGATGAACTTCAAGCAGCAGGGCATCGACGGCAACGTCAAGGGCGTCGAGTTCCTGATGAAGAAGAACAAGGTCGACGTGCTCAAGGGCACCGGCAAGATCCTTGGCACCGGCAAGGTCGAAGTCTCCGCCGACGGCAAGTCGCAGGTGATCGAGACCAAGAACATCGTGATTGCGACGGGCTCGGACATCGCGCGCCTCAAGGGCATCGAGATCGACGAGAAGCGCATCGTGTCGTCGACCGGCGCGCTGTCGCTCGACAAGGTCCCCGGCAAGCTCCTGATCGTCGGCGCCGGCGTGATCGGCCTCGAGCTCGGCTCGGTATGGAAACGCCTCGGCGCTGAAGTCGTCGTGGTCGAATTCCTCGATCGCATCCTGCCCGGCATGGACGGCGAGATCGCCAAGCAATTCCAGCGCATCCTCGAGAAGCAGGGCTTTGCGTTCAAGCTCGGTGCCAAGGTCACCGCCGTCGACACATCAGGCAAGACGCTGAAGGCGACGATCGAGCCCGCCGCCGGCGGCGCTGCCGAGACGATCGAAGCCGACGTCGTGCTCGTCTGCATCGGCCGCGTGCCGTACACCGACGGGCTCGGCCTGAAGGAAGCGGGCGTCGCGCTCGATCCCCGCGGCCGCGTGCAGATCGATCCGCATTTCGCTACCAGCCTGAAGGGCGTCTATGCCATCGGCGACGTCGTCGCGGGCCCGATGCTCGCGCACAAGGCCGAGGATGAAGGCGTGGCGGTTGCCGAGATCATCGCGGGGCAGGCCGGCCACGTGAACTACGACGTTATCCCAGGCGTCGTGTATACCACGCCGGAAGTGTCCTCCGTCGGCAAGACCGAGGAGGAGCTGAAGCAGGCAGGCACAGCTTATACCGTCGGAAAGTTTCCCTTTACCGCCAACGGCCGCTCCAAGGTCAACCAGACGACTGATGGCTTCGTTAAGATTCTCGCAGATGCGAAGACCGATCGCGTGCTGGGCGTGCACATTATCGGCATCGAGGCCGGCGAAATGATCCATGAAGCCTGCGTTCTCATGGAATTCGGTGGCAGTGCGGAGGATCTCGCGCGCACCTGCCACGCGCATCCGACCCGCTCGGAAGCCGTCAAGGAAGCCGCGCTTGCAGTCGGCAAGCGGGCCATCCATATGTAGGAACGCGCCCAGCGCTGAATCGGGCGGGAAACACATGCTGCGCCGCCTTCTTCAACCGGTCTGGGTCTTGCTGGCGATCATCTTCCTGATCGAAGCCTGGCTGTGGGACCATCTCGAACCGATTGTCGCGCGGGTTGTCGCAGCCATCCCGCTCGCGCGCTTCAAGCAATGGCTGACGGAGCGCGTCGATGCGCTGCCGCCGGCGATGACGCTGATCGTGTTCGCGGTGCCGATCATCCCGCTGTTTCCGCTCAAGCTGATCGGCCTGTATCTGCTCACGCATGAATACTGGCTCACCGGCGTCTCCACGTTCCTGTTCGCAAAGCTGCTCGGCGTCGGCGTCACCGCCTTCGTGTTCGACGTGACGCGCGACAAGCTGATGGAGATGGGCTGGTTCGAGCGGCTCTACGCCCTCGTGATGAGGCTGCGCGCAAAGGCAGCCGAGCTGGTCGACCCGATCAAGCGCCGCATCCGCGAGCTGATCGCCGGCAACGGCGAGGGCTGGTCGTCACGGACGCTGCGTTTGATCCAGCGTTTCCGCAAGAGCGTGCACGAAGCGCGCTGACACATATTCGGTGTTATTGCCCGCAAGGCGGGCAATCCAGTAGTCCAGGGACGTCGGTCGAATACCGAAAGGCCGCGGCGTACTGGATGCCCCGCCTTCGCGGGGCATGACACTGTCTGTGTGGCTTCGAGCGTGCGTGATAGCGCAGAACCCTCAATGCAAATGCAGCATATGCGGCATCCACAGGCCGAGCGCGGTCATGAAGATGCCGGCGAGCGTCAGGATGCCGGCGACATAGGCGAGCGCGATCATGCCGGTGATGATGGTGGCCGAGGCCAGCACGATGCCGATCTGGAAGGCGGCCGACGCCAGCTCGAAATGGTGGTATTTCGCGGTCGCCTCGTCGCGCTCGTGCTCGGCGTGCTTGGCCTTCTCGGCCAGCTGCTCGGTGCCTTCGCCGGTCTCGGGCTCGGAGCGGTAGCGCGCCGCCGTCTTGGTCCAGTCGTCGATCTGCTTCTGCACCGCCGCCTTGGTGGCGTCGTCGGTTGCGAAGCCGAGCGTGAGCTTGCCCTGCTCGGCCGCAGTCTGCACCACGGTGCGGCGGATACTCTTGGCCTGGAAGAAGGCCCAGAGATTGGCGCCCTCGACGTTCTTGCTGATCGATTCGGTCTGGGCGCCCTTGCCGAGCGTCTCCGAGATCGCCAGGAATAGCGCGAGAACCGCGATCAGGAGGGCGATCTTCTTGTTCGAGCCGGACGCGTGTTCGGCGTGCTCGGCATGCTCCATGCTTTCATGTGCGCTCATGATTCCCCTCCTGTTCGGTTGCCAACGATTGACCGAACCGCAGGCACCGCGCAAGAGGCACGCATGCCAGAGAGCCTGCTATGACAGCTTCATGTCAGGATTAAGCGCGGTCTACCGCCGCGGATGCGCGCTCGCATAGACTTCCAGCAGGCGTTCAGAATCGATGCCGGTGTAGATCTGCGTGGTCGAGAGCGAGGAATGGCCGAGCAATTCCTGGATCGCGCGCAGGTCGCCGCCGCGCGACAGCAGATGCGTGGCGAAGGAATGCCGCAGCGCATGCGGCGTGGCGCTGTCAGGCAGGCCGAGCGCGCCGCGCAACCGCTCCATCGCGAGCTGGATGATGCGCGGGCTGAGCGGGCCGCCGCGGGCGCCGAGGAAGATCGGGCCTTCCGCCGGCAGCGGATACGGGCACATCCCAACATATTCGTCGACCAGCGCCAGCACGTTTTGCAGCACCGGCACCATGCGGGTCTTGTTGCCTTTGCCTGTGACGATCAGCACGTCGCCTTCGCCGGGCCGCGGCACCTCGCGGCGCTTCAGGCCGAGCGCCTCGGAGATGCGCAGGCCCGATCCATACAACAGCGCCATCACCGCAGCGTCGCGTGCCAGGATCCAGGTCTCGCGGTCCTCGCCGGCGCGCTCGTCGGCATCGGCCAGACGCTTTGCGGATGCCATCGGCAGCGGCTTCGGCAAGGTCTTGGCCACCTTCGGCGCGCGGATCGCCGAGAGCGCGCCGACCTTGCCCTTGCCCTCGCGTTCGAGAAAGCGGCCGAACGAGCGCAGGCCCGCGAGCGCGCGCATCAATGAACGTCCCGCAATATCGTCAGCGCGGCGCATCGCCATGAAGGCGCGCACGTCGGTGGCCTCCAGCGACGCGAAACGTGCGAGCGTCACGCGTTCGCCCCAATAGGCGCAAAGAAAATCCAGGCACTGCCGCAAGTCGCGGCCATAGGCCTCCAGCGTCTTCGGCGACAGCCGCCGCTCGGCGCCGAGATGCGACAGCCAGCGCGTCATCTCCAGCGCGATCGAGGGATCGGCGCTGGCGAGCTCGATTTGTGGGGCCGCGGCTTTGCTCATGCGCTCTGGACGTAATGATTCCGCACAGTATATCGCATCACACCAGTTTACTGTTCGCTAAGGCTGCCCCGGGGCGCTAGCCTCAAGGCCCAAGGTTCCGATTCTTCCTCCAAAGACCATTGATGGATCACTCGTCCCGCAGCACGACGACCCCCGCCAACGCGACCCGCATGGTCGACGTGCTGGTGCCGGTCGCGCTCGACCAGACCTATTCCTACAAGGTGCCGCGCGGGATGGAGTTGAAGGCGGGCGATCTCGTCGGTGTGCCGCTCGGCCCGCGCGAGGTGCTGGCCGTGGTCTGGGCGGAAAACGCCAATCCCGATCCGCGCCTGCACAATCGCCTGAAGGAAGTCAGCGAGAAGCTCGACCTTCCGTCTTTGAAGCCAGAGTTGCGCTCCGTCGTCGACTGGGTCGCCAATTACACGCTCAGTCCGCGCGGCATGGTGCTGCGCATGTGCCTGCGGATGGGCGAGAATCTCGGCCCCGAGCGGGTCCGCGCCGGCGTGCGCCTGGTCGGCGATCCCCCCAAACGGCTGACGCCGGCGCGGCAGCGCCTGATCGAGGTGCTGTCGGACCGGCTGCTGCACGGCAAGTCGGAAGCCACCAAGGAAGCCGGCGTTTCCGCCGGTGTGGTCGACGGGCTCGTCGACGAAGGCACGCTGACGGTCGAGCCGATGCCGCCGCCTGCGCCGCCGCCCGCGCCCGATCCGGATTTCGGCCGGCCGGATTTTTCGCCGCTGCAGCGCGCTGCGGCCGATACGTTGCGCGCGCTCGCGGCCAACGGCACGTTCCACGTCGCGCTGCTCGACGGCGTCACCGGTTCGGGCAAGACCGAGGTCTATTTCGAGGCGGTCGCGGAAGCGATCCGACGCGGAAAACAGTCGCTGATCCTGATGCCGGAGATCGCGCTCACCGGCCAGTTCCTCGATCGCTTCGCGCAGCGCTTTGGCGTGCGGCCGATCGAATGGCATTCGGAGCTGACGCCGCGCACCCGCGCGCGCAATTGGGCGGCGATTTCGGAAGGTTCCGCGCCGGTCGTGGTCGGGGCGCGCTCGGCGCTGTTTCTGCCTTACGGCAATCTCGGCCTCATCATCGTCGATGAAGAGCACGATCAGGCCTACAAGCAAGACGAGGGCGTACATTACCACGCCCGCGACATGGCGGTGGTGCGCGCGCATATCGCAAAGATTCCGATCGTGCTGGCCTCGGCGACACCCTCCGTCGAATCCGAGGTCAATGCACGCAAGAATCGCTATCAGCGCATCGCGCTGCCGTCGCGGTTCGGCGGCCAGCATATGCCGCATATCGAGGCCATCGACATGCGCCGCGAGCCGCCTGCGCGCGGCCGCTATATTTCACCACGTTTGGCCTCCGAGATCAGAAGAGCGATCGAGAAGCGCGAGCAGGCGCTGCTGTTCCTCAATCGCCGCGGCTATGCGCCGCTGACGCTGTGCCGTGCCTGCGGCCATCGCTTCGCCTGCACCATCTGCGATGCCTGGCTGGTCGATCACCGTTTTCGCCAGCGGCTGGTCTGCCATCATTGCGGCTTCTCGATGCCGCGGCCGCCGACCTGTCCGCATTGCGCGGCGGAAGAATCGCTGGTGGCGGTCGGGCCGGGCGTCGAGCGCTTGCAGGAGGAGGCGGCCGCGCTGTTCCCGGACGCACGCACCATGGTGCTGTCGAGCGATCTCATCACCTCGATCGAGACGATGCGCAGCGAGCTTGCCGAGATCGCGGAGGGCCGCGTCGACATCATCATCGGCACGCAACTCGTCGCCAAGGGCCACAATTTTCCGCGGCTCAATCTGGTTGGCGTGGTCGATGCCGATCTCGGTCTTAGCAATGGCGATCCGCGCGCGGCGGAACGCACCTGGCAATTGCTCAACCAGGTGATCGGCCGCGCCGGCCGCGAGCAGGGCCGCGGCGTCGGCTATTTGCAAACGCACCAGCCCGATCATCCCGTGATGAAGGCGCTGATCGCCTGCGACCGCGAGGCCTTTTACGACAGCGAGATCGATCTGCGCGAGCGCACGCTGTATCCGCCGTTCGGCCGGCTCGCGAGCCTGATCATCTCGGCCGGCGACCGCCCGAGCGCCGAGGGCCTTGGCCGCAGGCTCGTGGCCCTCGCGCCGCGCGACGAGCGCGTGGTGGTGCTGGGCCCGGCGGAAGCCCCGCTCGCGGTGATCAAGGGCCGTTATCGTTTCCGCATCCTGGTGAAATCGGCGCGCGGTTTCGACCTCTCGGATTATCTGCGCAACTGGCTCGCGGTGTGCCCGAAGCCGAAGGGCAATCAGAAGCTCGAAGTGGACATCGATCCGCAGAGCTTTTTGTAGAAGCCACCGCACTCTCCCCGTCATTGCTTCGCTGCGCTCGCGATGACGGTGTTGATGCAGCTGTGAGCGAAAACCCAGTCTCGTGCCCCGGACGCAGCGCAGCGCCTCTTCGGCGGTGCGGTGCAGAGCCGGGGCCCATGCCGTAGCGGTCCGTGTCGCTTTCTGGGTCCCGGCTCTGCGCAGCAACGCTACGCGCTGCAGCGCGTCCGGGACACGAGCGAGACGAGTGCCGCTGCTCTAATGAAAAGGCAAACAAAAAGCCCGCCGTCCCCCAAGACGGCGGGCTTGTTTCGGCCGTGCTGATCTCGCCGCTCACATGTCCCCGGACAATGACGAGAATCCCCGGACAATGACGAGAACTGCGCTTTGAGGTGAGGCGCTGAGCGCCGTTAGGAGACGACTTCCGCGGTGACGCGGCCGACGCCGGCGCCGGTGAGGCCGATGGCGCGGGCGGCACCGGTGGAGAGGTCGAGGACACGGCCGCGAATGAACGGGCCACGGTCATTGATGGTGACGATGACGCTCGAGCCGCCATGGGTGACGCGCAGCTTGGTGCCGAACGGCAGCGAACGGTGCGCTGCGGTCATGGCGTTCTGGTTGAAGCGCGCGCCCGAGGCCGTGCGGCTGCCGGACTCGTTGCCGTAATAGGAGGCCATGCCGGAGAAGCTGTGGCCCGAGCCCGACGACGGCGTCATCGCCGCGTTGGCGTTGCGCCAGTCGGAGGTCGCGTTGATGTCAGCCTGGGCGTGGTGGCGGTGATGATGGTGAGAGGCCCGGTGGTGATGCCGGGATTTGGCGGAAGCTTCGGTGGCAGTTCCACCAACGAGGAAAGTTGCAGCAACGAAAGCGATCGCCGTACGCGGCCGGGTCACAGAGCCCAGCGTCTTCAAAGACAGCATTTAGTGGTCCCTAAGCTAGTATTGCCACATATGTGGCCAGTGGAGCCCCCATCGGTTTGTGAGCGATTTGGCGTTTCGTTGGGCAATGAGGCGTGAATTGGGCAGTAAATCTGTTCCGTGTCATCATGAAACATCTTGTTACTGGCATCGATATTGCAGCCGATGTTCCGTAAGCTTGCGCTTTAATAACTCCTTAACCGAATTATTACTTCTGAATACTGTAAAATAAAGTCATTCCATTCCAAGTTTAGAATTGCGTAAGTATTCGGGAGGAGTTGGCAACTCGCCGGGAATCACGCCTCAGCGATCCGTGTTCATGGCCGCTATGCGCTGAGGGCGGGAACGAATGGGAGGCGAATGGGCGGGATGGCGCCGTCAGGCTCACGGCAATTCCGTGGCGTGGCAGGTCGTCATCCGGATCACCGTCGAAGCGTCGTGGACTGCGACGAACTGGCGAGAAAGAGCCGGGCCTTTAAGTTGCCGTCATGTTGCACGTGCGCGCCTGCTATGTTAGCAAAGCCGCGATTTTAACGGACCCGGCACTTCCCGTGTCGGCCGAAAATCGAAGTCCCGCTTGAATTCCAAGGGCTTGGATCGCTAGGCGCCGCTTTGTGGCGACGGTTTTTCCCTTGCGAATTTGACAGCACAAAGAGCGCGTCTGTGGCTGCAGAAGATACCTCCGTTTCCGGTGTGTCCGGCCGTTATGCAACGGCCTTGTTTGAACTGGCCCGCGACCAGAAAGTGGTCGACGAGGTCAAAGCCGATCTTGAGAGGTTCGAGGGCCTGCTGAACGAAAGCGCCGATCTCAAGCGCCTCGTCCGCAGCCCGGTGTTTGCGGCCGAGACCCAGTCCAAGGCCCTTTCGGCCGTGCTGGATAAGGCCGGTATCGCCGGCATCTCCGCCAATTTCCTCAAAGTGCTGACCGCCAACCGCCGCCTGTTCGCGGTGGCTGACGTCATCCGCGCCTACCGCGCCCTGGTCGCAAGGTTCAAGGGCGAGGTGACGGCCGACGTCACCGTGGCGGAAGCGCTTTCGGACAAGAATCTCGACGCCCTCAAGGTTGCCCTGAAGTCGGTGACCGGCAAGGACGTCGCGCTCAACGTGAATGTCGACCCCTCGATCATCGGTGGCCTCGTGGTGAAACTTGGCAGCCGCATGATCGATAGTTCGCTTCGCACCAAACTCAATTCGATCAAGCACGCGATGAAAGAGGCAGGCTGATGGACATCCGCGCCGCGGAAATTTCCGCGATCCTCAAGGACCAGATCAAGAATTTCGGCCAGGAAGCTGAAGTCTCCGAAGTCGGACAGGTGCTGTCCGTCGGCGACGGCATCGCCCGCGTCTACGGTCTGGACAATGTCCAGGCCGGTGAAATGGTCGAGTTCGAGAACGGCACGCGCGGCATGGCGCTGAACCTCGAGACCGACAACGTCGGTATCGTTATTTTCGGCGGCGACCGTGAGATCAAGGAAGGCCAGACCGTCAAGCGCACCCGCGCCATCGTGGACGCGCCGGTCGGCAAGGGCCTGCTCGGCCGCGTCGTCGACGCGCTCGGCAACCCGATCGACGGCAAGGGCCCGATCCAGGCCGACAAGCGCATGCGCGTCGACGTCAAGGCGCCCGGCATCATTCCGCGCAAGTCGGTGAGCGAGCCGATGGCGACCGGCCTCAAGGCGATCGACGCCCTGATCCCGATCGGCCGTGGCCAGCGCGAGTTGATCATCGGTGACCGTCAGACCGGCAAGACCGCGATCGCGCTCGACACCATCCTGAACCAGAAGCCGCTCAACGCGCAGCCCGACGAGAACATCAAGCTGTATTGCGTCTACGTCGCGATCGGCCAGAAGCGTTCGACGGTTGCCCAGTTCGTGAAGGTGCTGGAAGAGCAGGGCGCGCTCGAGTACTCGATCATCGTCGCCGCCACCGCGTCCGATCCGGCGCCGATGCAATACATCGCGCCGTTCACCGGCTGCACCATGGGCGAGTATTTCCGCGACAACGGCATGCACGCGGTCATCATCTATGACGATCTGTCCAAGCAGGCCGTCGCCTACCGCCAGATGTCGCTACTGCTGCGCCGCCCGCCGGGCCGCGAAGCCTATCCCGGCGACGTGTTCTATCTGCACTCCCGCCTGCTCGAGCGCGCGGCGAAGCTGAACAAGGACCAGGGCTCGGGCTCGCTGACGGCGCTGCCGGTCATCGAAACCCAGGCCAACGACGTGTCGGCCTACATCCCGACCAACGTCATCTCGATCACCGACGGCCAGATCTTCCTGGAAACCGACCTGTTCTTCCAGGGCATCCGTCCTGCCGTGAACGTCGGTCTGTCGGTGTCGCGCGTCGGTTCGTCGGCGCAGACCAAGGCCACCAAGAAGGTCGCCGGCAAGATCAAGGGTGAGCTCGCGCAGTACCGCGAAATGGCGGCGTTCGCGCAGTTCGGCTCCGACCTCGACGCCTCGACCCAGCGCCTGCTGAATCGCGGCTCGCGCCTGACCGAACTTCTGAAGCAGCCGCAATTCGCGCCGCTGAAGATGGAAGAGCAGGTCTGCGTGATCTGGGCCGGTACCAACGGCTATCTCGATCCGCTCCCGGTCAACAAGGTGCGCGCGTTCGAGGATGGTCTGTTGTCGCTGCTGCGCGGCAAGAACGTCGAGATCCTCAATGCGATCCGCGACAGCCGCGATCTCTCGGACGACACGGCCGGCAAGCTGAAGTCGGTTGTCGAGGGCTTCGCGAAGTCTTTCGCATAAGTGGGCCGTCATGGCCGGGCTGAAGCGCGAAGCGCGTCTTCGCACTTCAAGTCCCGGCCATCCACGCCTTGACTGCGTGGAGACGAAGACGTGGATGCCCGGGACAAGCCCGGGCATGACGACAAGATAGGGTCGCGGTCCAGCCACAGGCTGATCGCCGGGGTGAACGAAGAATGGCGTCACTTAAAGACATGCGGGTCCGCATCGCCTCCACCAAGGCGACGCAGAAGATCACCAAGGCCATGCAGATGGTCGCCGCGTCCAGATTGCGTCGCGCCCAGCAAGCGGCCGAAGCGGCGCGGCCCTATGCCGACAAGATGAGCGCGGTGATCTCCAACATCGCCAGCGCTGCTGCGGGTTCGCCCGGCGCGCCGGCGCTGCTGGCCGGCACCGGCAAGGACCAGGTTCATTTGCTGCTGGTTTGCACTGGCGAGCGCGGCCTGTCCGGCGCCTTCAACTCCTCGATCGTGCGCCTCGCGCGCGAGCGCGCCCAGGCGCTGATGGCGCAGGGCAAGGACGTCAAATTCTTCTGCGTCGGCCGCAAGGGCTATGAGCAGCTTCGCCGTCTGTTCGACAAGCAGATCGTCGAGCATCTCGACCTGCGCAGCGTTCGTCAGCTCGGCTTCGTCAACGCCGAGGACATCGCCAGGAAGGTTCTGGCGCGCTTCGACGCCGGCGAGTTCGACGTCTGCACGCTGTTCTACGCGCAGTTCAAGTCGGTGATCGCCCAGATCCCGACCGCGCAGCAGATCATTCCGCTGGTCGTGGAAGAAAAGGCGGCGAACGCGCCGTCGACGTCCTACGAATATGAGCCGGAGGAGGACGAACTCCTCACGGGCCTTTTGCCGCGCAACATCGCGGTGCAGATCTTCCGCGCGCTGCTGGAAAACAACGCTTCGTTCTACGGCGCGCAGATGAGCTCGATGGACAACGCCACCCGCAACGCCGGCGAAATGATCCGCAAGCAAACCCAGATCTACAACCGAACCCGTCAAGCCCAGATCACCAAGGAGCTGATCGAGATCATCTCCGGCGCCGAGGCGGTCTGACGCACGAACCAAACGACGGTCGTTCAAGTAAAGAATTTCGAAGGAGAGCTTCATGGCTACAGCAGCTAACCCGGTCGGTCGCGTCACCCAGGTCATGGGCGCCGTCGTCGACGTTCAGTTCGAGGGCCACCTCCCGGCCATTCTCAATTCGCTGGAAACCAAGAACGGCAGCATCCGCCTCGTGCTGGAAGTTGCGCAGCATCTCGGTGAATCCACCGTGCGCACCATCGCGATGGACGTGACCGAAGGTCTGGTCCGCGGCCAGGAAGTGACCGACACCGGCCAGCCGATCGCGGTTCCGGTGGGCGCCGGCACGCTCGGCCGCATCATGAACGTCATCGGCGAGCCGATCGACGAGGCCGGTCCGATCCAGGCCGAAGGCAAGCGCGCCATCCACCAGGAAGCGCCGAGCTACACCGACCAGTCGACCGAAGCTGAAATTCTCGTCACCGGCATCAAGGTCGTCGATCTCTTGGCTCCGTATGCGAAGGGCGGCAAGATCGGCCTGTTCGGCGGCGCCGGCGTCGGCAAGACGGTGCTGATTCAGGAGCTGATCAACAACGTCGCGAAGGCGCACGGCGGTTACTCTGTGTTCGCAGGCGTCGGCGAGCGTACCCGCGAGGGCAACGACCTCTATCACGAGTTCATCGAGTCCAAGGTCAATGCCGATCCGCACAATCCGGATCCGAGCGTGCAGTCGAAGTGCGCGCTGGTGTTCGGCCAGATGAACGAGCCCCCGGGCGCCCGCGCCCGCGTCGGCCTCACCGGTCTGACCGTCGCCGAACATTTCCGCGACCAGGGCCAGGACGTGCTGTTCTTCGTCGACAACATCTTCCGCTTCACCCAGGCCGGCTCGGAAGTGTCGGCTCTGTTGGGTCGTATTCCTTCGGCCGTGGGTTATCAGCCGACGCTCGCCACCGACATGGGCGCGCTCCAGGAGCGCATCACCACCACGCAGAAGGGCTCGATCACCTCGGTGCAGGCCATCTACGTTCCGGCCGACGACTTGACCGATCCGGCGCCCGCGACCTCGTTCGCGCATTTGGACGCGACCACGGTGTTGAACCGCGCGATCTCGGAAAAGGGCATCTACCCGGCCGTGGACCCGCTCGACTCGACCTCGCGCATGCTCTCGCCGCTCGTCGTCGGTCAGGAGCATTACGACACCGCGCGCATGGTTCAGCAGGTGCTGCAGCGCTACAAGTCGCTCCAGGACATCATTGCCATTCTCGGCATGGACGAGCTTTCGGAAGAGGACAAGCTGACGGTGGCCCGCGCCCGCAAGATCGAGCGCTTCCTGTCGCAGCCGTTCCACGTCGCCGAAATCTTCACCGGCTCGCCCGGCAAGTTCGTCGACCTCGCGGACACCATCAAGGGCTTCCGCGGCCTCTGCGAAGGCAAGTACGATCACCTGCCCGAAGCCGCCTTCTACATGGTCGGCACCATCGAAGAAGCCGTCGAGAAGGGCAAGAAGCTGGCGGCGGAAGCAGCCTAAACTGGCGAATTGCGAATGGGGAGTGGCGAACAGCCGCTCCCTGTTTTTGCACTCGCCATTCGCTACTCACCATTCGCAGGTTCTCCATGGCCACCTTTCACTTCGATCTCGTCTCACCGGAAAAGCTCGCATTCTCGGGCGAGGTCGACCAGGTCGACATCCCCGGCATCGAGGGTGATTTCGGCGTGCTGGCAGGACATGCCCCGGTCGTGGCTGCAATCCGCCCGGGCATCCTCACCATCACCACCGCTGGCCGCCACGAGAAGGTCATCGTGCTCGGCGGCCTCGCCGAAGTCTCCGAAAAGGGCCTGACCGTGCTCGCCGACGTCGCAACGTCGCTGGCCGAACTCGACCGCGCGCAATTCGCCGCGACGATCTCGGAGATGGAAGAGGGTCTGAAGGAGCACGAAGGCGGCGAGCTCGATCAGGCCATCGAGCGGCTCGACCACTACAAGAGCATCCAGCAGCAGCTCAACTCCACGGCTATGCATTAAGCCCCGGCGCACTGCTCCGGGGCTCAAGCCTAAAATTCCTGAACAGGCTCAGCGCTCGTCACGAAAGTGGCGGGCGCTGAAACTTTGTTGCGCCGCGCCGGAGATAGCGGCATTCTGCCGCCGCGGATGAGGTTCCAAGGCGGGTCGCAGATGAAGCGCAAGATCGCAGCGATTTTCGCGGCCGATATTGCCGGCTATTCAAGGCTTGTGGCGGAAGACGAGGAGGAGACGCTGCGGCGTCTGGCGTCCTACCGTGAAGTCATCGACGACTTCATCGCAAAGGCAAACGGGCGCATCTTCAATACGGCGGGCGACGCCGTGCTCGCGGAATTTCCGAGCGCCGTCGACGCGGTGCGCTGCGCGATCGACATCCAGGAATCCTTGCGAACCCGCAACATGGCCTATCCGCCGAGCCGGCAGATGTCGTTCCGGATCGGGATCACCATCGGCGACGTGGTCGAGCGCGACGGCGATCTCCTAGGGGATGGCGTCAACATCGCAGCACGGCTGGAGGGCCTCGCCGAGGTCGGCGGCATCTGCGTCTCCCGCGCCGTGCACGAGCAGGTCGCCAACAAGCTGTCGGTGCAGTTTGCCGATATCGGCGCACAGGAAGTGAAGAACATCCCGACGCCGGTGCACGCCTACATGGTGGCGATGCGGCGCGAGGATGGGACCTACACCACGCCGAAGGTGAAGAAGGCGGCCTCCAAGATGGCCGCGGCACCCGTGTGGATGTGGCCGCTGGTGGTTGCAATCGTCTCGGTCGTCGCCATCCTTGTCACCGGCTTCCTCTACAACACCAAGCTCAAGCAGACGGTCACCGCGGCCGTGACGCCGGCCGCCGCGCCAAGTGCTGCACCGATCCCGGCGCCGACGGCAGTGGCTGCGGCGCCGAGTCCAGCTCCGGCTCCCGCGCCGACCCAGCTCGCCAAGGCGCAGATGGCTCCGTCGAATGCCGGCGCCGCCATGGCGCCGGTGCCCGCGCCGTCACCATCCGCATCGCAGCTCACAGGCAAGCTTGCTGCCGACAGCGTGCCCTTCATCAACGAGCGCGTGCGCAGCTATCTGGCGGGCGACTACTCCGCCTCCGGTGACTACAAGGCCTTCGCACTCAATATCGGCGGCTTCACCGGCTCGGTGTTGAACCAGCCGAGCGAAGAGGCCGCGCGCAACGGCGCGCTCGAGCAGTGCCAGAAGCGCGCCGATGCCGCGCAATCGCCGCGGCGCTGCGAGCTCTATGCGGTCGGCAACAATGTGGTCTACACGCACGGCAAGCCGCCGATGCCGCCGTCTCCTTTTTTCCGGCACGATGCCATGACCGAGCGGGCCTTCGTGTCGAAGGATTTTCCGATGGTGCGGGATCCGGCAAAGGTCCGGCTCGAGAACATGTTTGTGCCGGCGGCGAAATCGCGGACGGTCGCGCTCGGCCCGGGCGGTCAATATTTCATGACGTTGGGCGCACCATCAACCGACGATGCGGCGCGGCGTTCGCTGGAATCCTGCGGCGCGATCGCCGGCGTCGCCTGCATGATCGTCGCGGTCGACGATAATTTTGTCGTGCCGATCCCGACCCTGCTCAGGATCACCGGCTTCTTCCATGCTGCCAGCAATTCCTCGATCGTGGCGGACGCCCGCGACGAGGTCGTACGCAAGCTCGGCGATGCCATGGGCTGGAACGCCGTCGCGGTCGGCACCGCGGGCCGGCCCGGCCTCGGCCTGAAGGCCGCAGATGAGCAGACCGCGGTCAATTCCGCCCTCGCCGACTGCGTCAAGCGCGACAGCGACTGCCACGTCATCGCGATCGGCCCGTTCACGGTGGGGCCGACGAATTAGGGCCGCCGATCGCGGCGAAAATCCCCTAATGATTTCAAACCCATTCCACTGTGCATGGGGTTGTTTCGCAGTTTCAGTTTGCGAAGGGCGCGAACTGCTTCGCCACGGCCTGATAAACCTCGCGCCGGAACGGCACGACGACATCGGGGACACGCTCGAGCCGCTCCCAGCGCCAGGCATCGAACTCCGCCGGCTGGTCGTTGCGCGGCGTCAGCGGGTCGATCTCGTCGTCCTTGCCGGTGAAGCGCAGCGCGAACCATTTTTGCCGCTGGCCGCGGAATTTCGCCAGCCGATGCGTCTGGGGTCCGTCGTAAGGCGGGAACTCGTAGGTGAGCCAGTCCGTCTCGCCAAGATAGCTCGCGCTCTTGACGCTGGTCTCTTCCCAGAGCTCGCGCATCGCCGCATCGCGCAGATCCTCGCCCTCGTCGACGCCGCCCTGCGGCATCTGCCAGTCGAGGCCCGGCAGGATGATCTCGGGTCCGTCGCCCTTGAAGCGATGGCCGATCAGCACGCGGCCTTCGGCATTGAACAGCGCAATGCCGACATTGGGACGGTAGGGCTTTTCATTGGTCACGCGCGGATCTCTCGTCGTCATTCCAGGCGATGCCTTAGCACCGAACTCGGGATGACAATTTGATTTACTGGTCCGCCAGCGCAGAAAATTCCTTCACCACGCGCTCATAGACCGGGCGCTTGAACGGAATGATCAGCTCGGTCAGGTTCTTCATCGGTTCCCAGCGCCAGCTGACGAATTCGGCCTTGTGACCGCCGCCGGGGTTCTCGACATTGATCTCGCTGTCCTTGCCGGTGAAGCGGACCGCGAACCATTTCTGGCGCTGGCCGCGATAGCGGCCCTTCCAGGCGCGCCCCGCGACCGTGCGCGGAATATCGTAGATCAGCCAGTCCTGGACCTCACCAAGCCGCTCGACCGAGCGCACGCTGGTCTCCTCGTAGAGTTCACGCTTGGCGGCGGCCCAATTGTCCTCGCCGGGATCGACGCCGCCCTGCGGCATCTGCCAGACATGGGTGTCGTCGATAGGGTCGATGCCACCGGCACGGCGGCCGATGAACACCAGCCCCTTCGTGTTGATCAGCATCACGCCAACGCAGGTCCGGTAGGGCAGATCCTCGTAACGCGCCATTCCGCCAGACCTCTTGTGCTCTCGGTAGGGCTCGAACAGGCCCGCCGGACCCCTGCCATACCAATCCGTTGATTTAGCTGGATTTTGATTTCAGCATCGCGGTTGTCAATGGCACCAAAAGGATACCTCGGTCGCCCAATGTCTTGGTCCAGGCGCCGATGCGTTCGATCGAGACGGGCAGGGCCGAGGCGGTACCGACGGCGACGCCCCGCTCGCGAGCCGCCGATTCGAGCTTGTTCAGGGCGCGGTCGATCTCGGTCGGGGTCGGAACTGCGTCGATCGCGATGTCGCCCTTGCCGAACGGCATCGCCGCGCTGGCGGTGGCCTGGGGCGCGATGCTGCGGGGCGAGGCGCCATCGTCGAAGAAGCCGAGGCCGCGCTTGGCCGCCTCGCGGATGATCGGCTGCATCGCCGCATCCGTCGCGATGAAGCGGGCGCCCATGAAATTGGCGAGGCCGGCATAGCCCTGCATTCGGCTCAGATGCCAGTACAGGCGGTCCATGTTCTGGTCGGCGCTGAGCGAGGTCAGCAGGGTCTGCGGCCCCGGATCGTTGTCCGGGAAGTCGTAGGGCTCCATCGGGATCTGGAGGAAGATCTCGTGGCGCTGGGCGCGGGCCCGCTCGGCGAGCTTTCCCGGATCGGAGCCATAAGGCGTGAACGCCAGCGTCACCGCCGGCGGCAGCTTCATGATCGCGTCGGTGGTCTTGGCGGCGCCGACGCCGAGGCCGCCGATCACGATCGCGACCACCGGCATCTTGGCGGCCTTGGCGCGGTCGGCCTCGGCCGCATAGACGTTGAACGGCTTCAGGTCGCCGGCGACCACCGGGATCATGCCGTAGCGCGATTTCTCCAGCAGTTTTTGGTCGATCCCGGCCATGACCGGCGGCGGAGCGGAAGCGGCCGCCGCCTCGCCCTTGTCGGCGGCATCGCCGGCGCCGATCACCACGTCGTGGCGCGCACCCGTAGAGCCGTCGATCATGGTGACGGTCTTCTGGTCGCCCGCCTGCTTCGGCGCTTCCTTGGTCTCGTGCTTGTTCTCCTGCTTGGTCTCCTGGCCATGGCCGGAGGCCGCGGGTTTCTCGTCGGCGGCCTTGCCGGGTTCGCGAATCGCGAGCCGCGTCATCGGCTCGCCGCCGAGCGGATCCTTGTTGAAGATGGCGAAGCCGGCAAAGGCGACCAGGAACAGGCCGAGCAGGGTGGCGAGCAGCTGCATGGCCGTGAACGGAAGCCGCAGCCGCCGTTTTCGGCGCGGCTTGTCCTGTCCGAGCGGGGTGCTCAGATCATCGGCCGTTTCAGTCATGCGCGATCCCGAATCACTCACCCATGACGATACCACGCCGGGGTCAAGCGGCGGCAGGCCGGGAGAGGCCGGGGATGTCAGCGTTCCAAGCAAAAAGGGCGGCTCTGGGAGCCGCCCTTTCGTGAGATCGCGTGGATCGCGCCGACCTAGTTCGCCGCCTTCGGCCTGTCGGCCGTGGCCTTGTTGTCGTTGCCCGGCGTCGGCGCCGCGGAGGCGCTGTTCTTGATGCCGTGGAGCAGATCGTCGGCGAGCTTGAGCGCCTTGTCGTCCTTGGCGTCCGGCGGGACGTAGGACTGCGAGCCGGTCTTCTCATCGCCGTCGTTCTTGAGATGGCCGCGCAGCGAAGCCTCGCCCTTGGTGTCGGTGCGCGACTTCAGCTCGTCCGGCACGTCCTGCAGCACCTCGATGTCGGGCACGATGCCCTTGGCCTGGATCGACTTGCCCGACGGCGTGTAGTAGCGCGCCGTGGTCAGACGCAGCGCGCCATTGCCCGAGCCGAGCGGAATGATGGTCTGCACCGAGCCCTTGCCGAACGAGCGCGTGCCGACGATGGTCGCGCGCTTGTGGTCCTGCAGCGCGCCGGCGACGATTTCCGACGCCGAGGCCGAGCCGCCATTGACCAGCACGATGACAGGCTTGCCCTTGGTGAGGTCGCCGGCATGCGCGGCGCGGCGCTGGGTTTCCTCGGCATTGCGGCCGCGGGTCGACACGATCTCGCCCTTCTCCAGGAACGAGTCGGAGACAGTGACCGCTTCCTCGAGCAGGCCGCCCGGGTTGTTGCGGAGGTCGATGACGTAGCCCTTGAGCTTGTCGCCGATCTGATTCGAGAGGTTGGCGACCTCGCGCTTCAGGCCTTCGGTGGTCTGCTCGTTGAAGGTGGTGATGCGGATATAGGCGATGTCGTCGGCCTCGATGCGGGCGCGCACCGAGCGGACCCGGATGTTGTCGCGCACCAGCGTGACGTCGATCGGATTATCCTGGCCCTTGCGGATGATCTTCAGCTTGATCTTGGTGTTGACGGGGCCGCGCATCTTCTCGACCGCCTGGTTCAGGGTCAGGCCCTGCACCGCTTCGTCGTCGAGATTGGTGATGATGTCGTTGGCCATGACGCCGGCGCGCGAGGCGGGCGTGTCGTCGATCGGCGAGACCACCTTGATCAGGCCGTCTTCCATCGTGACCTCGATGCCGAGGCCGCCGAACTCACCGCGGGTCTGCACCTGCATGTCGCGGAAGCTCTTGGCGTCCATGTAGCTCGAATGCGGATCGAGGCCGGTGAGCATGCCGCTGATGGCCGATTCGATCAGCTTGGTGTCGTCGGGCTTCTCGACATAGTCGGAGCGCACGCGCTCGAAGACGTCGCCGAACAAATTGAGCTGGCGATAGGTGTCTGCGGTCGCGGCCCGTGCGCTGGAGCCCATGAAGACCGCGCGCGGCTGGGTCACGAACAGCGTCAGCGCCGCACCGGTGGCCGCGCTGAGGAGGATAACTGAAGTCTTGCGCATCATCCGCGAACCTTCTCGCCTTCATTTGCGGCCCACCATGGGCCTGGATCGATTGGAGTGCCGTCCTTACGGAACTCGACATACAGCACAGGTTGACTCGCGTTCGTGGCGAGAATGGAAGCGACTTGAGAGGTCGACCCCATCGTCGCCACCGGCTCCCCCGTGAGCACAAACTGACCGATGTTGACCGAAATGCGCTCCATCCCGGCGATCAGGACATGATACCCGCCACCGGCGTTGAGGATCAAGAGTTGTCCATAGCTGCGGAACGGGCCTGAATAGACCACCCAGCCGTCACACGGCGTTGTGACCTGGGAGCCGGGCTTGGTTGCCAGCGAAATGCCCTTCTGGACCCCGCCGACCCCGTCGGAACCGCCAAAGTCCCTGATCTTGTTACCGTTAACCGGAAGCGGCAGGAGGCCCTTGGCCGACGCGAAGGCGATCGCCGGGGTGGTCCGGGACCGGTCCTTGAAAGTGCCCGGGCCGGGTTTGGCGTTGGCGGCGGCTTTTGCCTCGGCCTGCCTTGCGGCCTCGGCCGCCTTCTCGGCAGCCTTGGCGGCGCTTTGCAGGTCCTGCTCCATCTTGGCGATCAGCCCCTGGAGATCGCCGACCTGCCTTGAGAGTGTGATCGCGCGCGCGTTCTCGGCATCGAGGTCTTTTTCGCGCGAGGCCTGCTGGCGTTGCCGCTCGTCGACCAGGGCGGTGAGTCGGGTCTGGTCGGTGCGAACCTTGTCGCGATCGGAGGCGAGCTGATCGCGTTCGGCGGCGATGGTCTTGCGCAGGGCCACGAGCTCGCCGAGCTCGCCTGCGATCTTTTCCGCGCGGCCGCGCAATTCCGGCACGACGGCGCCGAGCAGCATCGCGGTGCGCAGGGATTGCAGCGCGTCTTCGGGGCGGACCAGCAGCGCCGGCGGCGTGCGCCGGCCGGCGCGCTGCAACGCTGCCAGCACCTCGACGATGTCGGCGCGGCGCGAATCAAGCGAAGAGCGCATCTGCTGCTCGCGGCCGTTCAACGTCTTCAGCCGCGTTTCGGCTTCGTCGATCTTGGTTTCGACGGCGCGCACATTGGCGGCGGTGTCGATCAATTGCTGATTGAGCTGGGTGCGGTCCTGGCCGAGCGAAGAGATCTCCGACTTCAGCTTGGCCTGCGCCTCTTCCGCACTCTTCTTGCTCGCGCGCGCGGCTTCCAGCTCCTGCTCGCGCTGCTTGATCGCGTCGGGCGAGACGGCTGCGGTCTGCGGCGCCGGCGACTGAGCTTGCGCGAGGCTTGCGCCTGACACGCTCGCGATCAGCAGCAGGTTGATGACAGGCGCTCGCATCGCTCTAGACAAAGGTGCTCGTTGTGGCGCGCATCACGCGCGGTGATAGGGGTGGCCGGCCAGAATGGTGGCGGCCCGATAAAGCTGTTCCAGAAGCATGACGCGGACCATTTGGTGCGGCCAGGTCGCAGAGCCGAACGCGATCGCGAGCTTGGCCTTACGGCGCAATTCGGGCGAAAGTCCGTCCGCCCCTCCGATCACGAAGATAGTATGTCCGGCCCCCTCGTCGCGCCAGCGCCCGAGATGCCGTGCGAATACGGTGGAATCGAGATTCTGGCCGCGCTCGTCCAGCGCCACCAGGATCGATTTTTCCGGAAGGTGCGCGGAGATCGCCGCGGCTTCCTCGGCCATCCGCGTCGCGGTGTCGCGCGCGCGGCTCTCGGGGATTTCGTGGATCAGCAGCTCGCGGAATCCGAGCTTGCGGCCGGCCTCGTCGAACCGCTCGAAATAGCGGTCGGCAAGCTCCCGTTCGGGGCCCTGCTTCAGCCGGCCCACCGCAATGACAGCAATACGCATCTTGGAGTCGTGCTTTCAAGGCCGCACGCAAATTGCGCGCGCACGACGCTAGCATGCGCATCAGCCGATTCGAAATCGGCCTAGGGAGCCTGGATCGCCTTCGCCGCCCCTGGGCCCTGCGTGTACAACCGCTCGAGGTTGTAGAACTCGCGGACCTCGGGTCTGAACACGTGCACGATCACATCGCCGGAATCGATCAGCACCCAGTCGCAATTGGGCAAGCCCTCGACGTGGATGTTCTTGATGCCGTTTTCCTTGAGGCCCTTGGCGACGTTTTCCGCGATCGCGCCGACGTGCCGGTTCACCCGGCCGGTGGTGACGATCATGTAGTCGGAGTACGCCGATTTGCCGCGAAGGTCGATGGTGACCGTCTCTTCCGCCTTCATGTCGTCGAGGCGGGAGAGGATCAGGCTCAGCGTCTTGTCGGCGTCGGGTTGCGCCTTCAAGGCCGCAGCTTGGGTCGATGTTTTACGCGTAGGCTTGGCAACCTTGGGTAAAACAGACTTGGACAATACAGATGTGGTCAGGGACCATTCCTTTCACTGTATCGCGAACGCGAATCCGGCGCTCACTGGTTACACTACATCATGTGGGGTTAAGGGTTTCAATATGCCAGAGAGTCCAAAGCCTACCCCCGTCCCCACAGTCTGACTCACTTCGTACCTTTCCAGCTCCCGTCCGGGTTCCGCAGGCCGGTTGAGGACAAATTGAGCTTCAATCCGGTCAGAAACACCCAGGCCGGCGCCGGCTGATCCGCAAGCAGGGCTGCCTTGTTCTCGGGCAGGCGGTAGCGCGCGAGCGCCTGGGCGGCGGGAGAGGCGAGGGCACGAAAACTCTGTGGCGGGCGATCGATGACCGCAAGCGGCACCTGGTCGGCGATACGCCGCCAGTGCTGCCAACGATGGAATTGAGCGAGGTTGTCGGCGCCCATAATCCAGACAAAGCGCAAGCCCGAGAGGCGGCGGCGCAAGGTGTTGATCGTGTCGATAGTATAGCGGGTACGAATGACGGATTCGAGACAGCTCACCTCGATCCTGGAATCGTTGGCGACGTCGCGCGCGGCCTGCATGCGCTCGCCGAGCTCATGCAGATTGCCGTTCTCCTTCAGCGGATTGCCGGGGGTCACCAGCCACCACACGCGATCGAGTTGGAGGCGTTTCAGCGCGAACTGGCTGATCGCGCGATGGGCCTGGTGCGGCGGATTGAACGAGCCGCCGAGCAGGCCAACGCGCATGCCTTCTGTGTAGGGTGGTATGGCCTGCGCGAAGAAACGCGGCGCGACGAAATTGTTGCTCAATGCCCGCGCCTCACGACTTTACGGCCGCGTTTGCCCGGTGCCGTGAACGCGATATTTGAAGCTCGTCAATTGCTCGGCGCCGACAGGGCCGCGTGCGTGGAAGCGGCCGGTGGCGATGCCGATCTCGGCGCCGAAGCCGAACTCGCCGCCATCGGCGAACTGCGTCGAGGCGTTGTGCAGCACGATCGCGGAATCGACCTCGCTCAGGAATTTGTTCGCAGCCGCTTCATCCGCGCTCACGATCGCATCGGTATGATGCGAGCCGTGGCTCTGGATGTGCGCGATCGCGCCGTCGACGCCGTCCACTACCTTCGCGGCAATGATCGCGTCGAGATATTCGGTGTCCCAATCGTCTTCGCTTGCGGCCTTCACGCGCGCATCGGCCTTTTGCACGGCGTCGTCGCCGCGCACTTCGCATCCCGAGTCGATCAACATCTCGATCAGCGGCTTCAGGTTCTTGTCAGCAGCAGCGCGGTCGACCAGCAGCGTCTCGGCCGCACCACAGACGCCGGTGCGCCGCATTTTTGCATTGAGCACGATCGACTTCGCCATGGCGAGGTCAGCGCTGGCATCGACATAGACGTGATTGACACCTTCGAGATGTGCGAACACCGGCACGCGCGCTTCCTGCTCGACGCGGGCGACGAGGCTCTTGCCGCCGCGCGGCACGATCACGTCAACGGTGCCGTTCAACCCTGATAGCATCATGCCGACCGCGGCACGGTCGCGCGTCGGCACCAGCGTGATCGCAGCTTCGGGCAGGCCCGCTTCGCGCAGGCCCTGCACCAGGCATTGATGGATCGCGCGGCAGGACCGAAAACTGTCGGAGCCGCCACGCAGGATCACGGCATTGCCGGACTTCAGGCACAGCACGCCGGCGTCCGCCGCAACGTTCGGCCGGCTCTCGAAAATCACGCCGACGACGCCGAGCGGCACGCGCACGCGCTCGATGGTCATGCCGTTCGGGCGCTGCCAGCTCTCGGTGACGATGCCGACGGGATCGGCGATGCCGCGCACGATGCTGATGCCCTCGGCCATCGACTCGACACGTGCCGGCGTCAGCGTCAGGCGGTCGATGAAAGAGGAGGTGGCATTGCCGGAGGCGCGGGCATCCGCGACGTCCTCGGCGTTAGCGGCGAGGATGGTGGCGGCATGCTCTCGGATCGCCCGCTCCATGGCTTCCAGCGCCCGGTTCTTCTGCTCCGGCGGCGCCAGCGCCAGCACGCGCGCAGCCGCGCGGGCACGGGTGGCGAGATCGGACATCAGCGCCTGGAGATCGGCAGTGCCGTCAACGGCTTTGAGGGGGGCGGCCATGGGGTTTTCAACCTTTGCTAAGGCGGTGTCCTAGCACGGAAATCCCGCTTTTGCGAAGGGTCCGGAGGGTATGGCAGGTACCCCCGGTGGCGCCCGGCTGGGTCAGTGGCCCACTAGAAAGGACCGCAGCGGCCTTACCCGCCCATCACGAGATCGTCGCGGTGGATCATCTCCGACCGCCCGCTGATGCCGAGGATGGACATCACATCAGGAGAGGAACGGCCCTTGATCCGTTCGGCGACCTCGGCGTCATAGGCGATCAGGCCGCGGCCGATCTCGCTGGTGTCGGGGCCGCGCACGATCACGGCATCGCCGCGGGCGAACTGGCCCTCGACCTTGATGACGCCGGCCGGCAGCAGGCTGGCGCCGGCGCGCAGCGCCGTCACTGCGCCGGCATCGATCGTCAACGTGCCCTTCGGCTCCAGCGTGCCCGCGATCCAGCGCTTTCGCGAGGTGATGGGATTGGCCGGCGTCAGGAACCAGGTGCAGCGGCCGCCATCGGCGATCGCCTGAAGGGGATGCTCGATCTTGCCGGACGCTATCAGCATGTGGGTGCCGCCGGTGGTCGCGATCTTGGCGGCCTCGACCTTGGTGCGCATGCCGCCGCGCGAGAGCTCGGACTCGGCATCTCCCGCCACGGCCTCGATCTCCGAGGAGATGCTGTCGACGACGGGAATAAGCTTTGCGTTCGGATTGTTCTTCGGCGGGGCGTCGTAGAGCCCGTCGATGTCGGAGAGCAGCACCAGCAAATCCGCGCTCGCCATGGTGGCGACGCGCGCGGCGAGGCGGTCGTTGTCGCCGTAGCGGATTTCGTTGGTGGCGACCGTGTCGTTCTCGTTGATCACGGGGATCGCGCGCCATTCCAGCAGCTTGCCGATGGTGGAGCGGGCGTTGAGATAGCGGCGGCGCTCCTCGGTGTCCTGGAGCGTGACCAGAATCTGGCCGGCGCCGATGCCGTGTGCGCCCAGCACCTCCGACCAGATCCGCGCCAGCGCGATCTGGCCGACGGCGGCAGCAGCCTGGCTCTCCTCGAGCTTCAGCGGCCCGCGCGGCAATTTGAGCCGGCTGCGGCCGAGCGCGATCGAGCCCGAGGACACGACCAGCACGTCGCGGCCCTCGCGGTGCAGCTTGGCCATGTCGTCCGCGAGCGCGGCGAGCCAGGACGCCCGCACTTCGCCCTTGTCGGAATCGACCAGCAGCGCGGAGCCGACCTTGACGACGATGCGGCGGAATTGACTGAGTTCGGGGCTGGCCATGTGTGGTTGTGTTGGCGCGTGTGACGAATTGCTTGGAAAACGGCGGAGCGAAAAGGCTGCGCCGGTAAGGCCTGCTTTTGCAGCAGGACGACGGCCGGCGCAAGGCGGCCGGGATGGTAAACGGCACCAATGTCGGCCTTGTGTCGGGCGTCTGCCTGGCTCTAATTGCCGCCAACGAAAATCAAGCAAAAGAGGAAACGAATGGATCGCCGCAAATTCATGGGCGGATGTCTCGGGCTGCCGCTGCTGGCGCAGGCGGGCGAGGTGCAAGCGCAGGCCGGGCTGAGCAAGTTCATCTTCCCGTTCGCGGCAGGAGCGGGCGGCGACGCGCTGTGCAGGCTGATCGCGCAGGAGATGGCGCCGGTGCTGCAACGGACCATCGTGGTCGAGAACCGCACCGGCGGCGATGGCCTGATCGGCATCAAGGCGGTCAAGGGCGCGAGCCCCGACGGCAGCATGGTGCTGGTGACGACGGGCCCGACCATGTATCTGCTGCCGATGGTGGAGACGGCGCCGAGCTTCGACACGGCCAAGGATTTCATGCCGGTGTCGCTGCTCGCGCGATTCGAGTTCGCCGTCGTGATCGGCCCGGGGATCGAGGCCGCCGATTTCAAGGGATTCGTCGCCTGGTTGAAGGCGCATCCCGACAAAACGTCGTTCGGCGTGCCGAGCAACGGCACCATTCCGCACTTCATGGGCTCCAAGCTCGAGAAGGATCTTGGCATCCCTCTCACCCGCGTGCCCTATCGCGGCAGCGCGCCGATCCTCAACGACATCATCGGTGGCCACATTTCTTTCGGGATCACCACGCTGGCCGATGCGCTGCCGCAGCACCGTGCCAAGGGCGTGAAGATCATCGCGGTGTCGAGTGCGGAGCGTTCGCCGTTCGCGCCCGACGTTCCGACGTTGAAGGAGAGCGGCATTGATCTCGTTGCGGACGCCTGGTACGGCATGTGGCTTCCAGCCGGCAGCCCGCCGGAGTTTGCGAGCAAGCTCGGTGCCGCCGCGAGTGCCGCGCTCGCCAAGCCCGAGGTGAAGGGGAAGCTCACCGCGATCGGGCTGATCCCGGTTGGCAGCAATGCGGATGGACTGACGAAAGAACTCGCCGCCAACACGGCGTTCTGGCAGCCGATCGTCAAGGCGACGGGATACAAGATCGAGAATTGAGGTCTTCTCCCTCTCCCAGCAAGCGGGGGAGAGGCGAAGAGCGGCTTACATCTTCGCGCGCTGTGCGATGCCGTCCTTGATCGACGCGAGTTCTGCTTCATCCCAGATGCCGATCAAAACCCCGCCCTTCACCTGGAGCTGGTTGTCGGCGTAGTTCGCGATCTTCTCGTGCGGCGTGGTGATGTGATCGTTCGGATGCAGTGCCCAGTCGAACAGCTCGGCCTGCAACCGCGCGATGATGCCGGCGCACTCGGGATCGTCGCCGCGATCCAGAAATTCTTCCGGATCGGTTTCGAGGTCATACAGCATCGGGCGGAAGCCGGAGGCGTGAATGTATTTCCAGCGGCCGTCGAACACCATGAACAGGCGGCAGCGCTCGATCGGTTGGTTCAGTTTCAGCCGCACGTCCTGCATGGCGTAGTCGTATTCTGAGAACGCCACCTTGCGCCAATCCGGCGGCGTCGGCCCGCGCAGCAGCGGTAGCAGCGAGCGCCCTTCGAGGATGTGGCCCGGCACCTTGCCGCCGAAATAGTCGACGAAGGTCGGCGCGAGATCGATACCTTCCACCAGCGCCTCGCTGCGCGTGCCGCGCGTCGGGTCGGCTTCCTTCGATGGATCGATGATGATCAGCGGAATCTTCGCGGATTGTTCGTGGAATAGGTCCTTCTCGCCCATCCAGTGGTCACCGAGATAATCGCCGTGGTCGGAGGTGAACACGATCATCGTGCTCTCGAGCAGGCCGCGCGCCTCCAGGAATTTCATCAGCACGCCCATCTGGTCGTCGATCTGGGTGATCAGGCCCATATAGGTCGGGATCACCTTCTCGCGGGCATCGTCGCGCGCCATGTTGCGGGAGTAGCGCATGTCCATGTAGGCGCCGAACACCGGATGCGGGTTTTGCCGCTCACGGTCGGAGCGGATCACCGGGATCATGTCGTCGGTCGAATACCTGCTCGCGTAGGGCTCGGGCGCGATGTAGGGCCAATGCGGCTTGATGTAGGACAGATGCAGACACCACGGCCGGCCGTCTGTCTCGGCTTCGCTGATGAAATCCATCGCCCGCCGCGTCATGTAGGGCGTCTCCGAATGTTCATCCGGCACGCGCGCGGCCTTGTCGGCGTGCACCAGCAGCCAGCCGTTCTGCAAGGAGCCGTCTTCCGCCGCGCCTGAGTTGGCCCAATGCTCCCACGGATTGGTGGCTTCAAAACCCTGCTGGCGCAGATACTCATCGTATTTCGGGCGCGGCCGTCCGGTCGGATGCAGGCCGTCGTCGCGCTCATACGGTTCAAAACCGCATTCGGCGACATGCACGCCGATCATCGATTCCGGCGGGATGCCGAGCGCCTTCATGCCTTCGATATCAGGGGCCATGTGGGTCTTGCCGACCAGCACATTGCGTACGCCGATCTTCTTGAGATGATCGCCGAGCGTGGGCTCGCCGACACGCAGCGGCCAGCCGTTCCAGTGCGAGCCGTGCGAGCGCATGTAGCGCCCGGTGTAGAACGACATCCGCGATGGGCCGCAGATCGGGGATTGCACGTAAGCTTTCGAGAACAGCACGCCACGCTTGGCCATGGCGTCGATGTTCGGCGTCTTCAGTGTGGGATGGCCGGTGCAGCCGAGATAGTCATAGCGAAGCTGGTCGCACATGATCCAGAGAACGTTCTTCGCGCGCGCCATGCGTCATCCCTGCCGTTTCTTGATTGTTCGATGCTGCGCTATTGCGGTCGCGATGGCAACCTGTTGCCGTATACTCCGCTGTCGTCCCCGCGAACGCGGGGACCCATAACCACAGGGCGTGATTTGGCGAGGACTCCTCGTGTGGGACTACAAGCATCCGCAATCGATAGATCACGCGGTATGGGTCCCCGCGTTCGCGGGGACGACGGCTGAGAGAGATCAAACCGACCAAGGCTCAGCTTCGGCCGCACTCTTCGCCTTGGTGGACACGGGGGCCTCGCCAATCACCTCGACAAGCGCGCGCAACGCTTCCTTGACGCCATCACCGGTGACGCCCGAAAGCAGCAGCGGCGTCTTCTTGGCGGCGCGCTTCAGCCGGTCCTTCTGCTTCTTCAACTCGTCCGGCTCGACTGCGTCGATCTTGTTCAGTGCGACGATCTCGATCTTGTCGGTGAGCAGCCCGCCATAGGCATCGAGCTCCGCTCGCACCGTCTTGTAGGCCTTGCCGGCATGCTCGCAGGTTGCGTCGACGAGGTGCAGCAGCACGCGGCAACGCTCGACATGAGCGAGGAAACGGTCGCCGAGGCCCACGCCTTCATGCGCGCCCTCGATGAGACCCGGAATGTCGGCCAGCACGAATTCGCGGCCGTCGGCATTCACGACGCCGAGCTGTGGATGCAGCGTGGTGAAGGGATAGTCGGCGATCTTGGGCCGTGCTGCGCTGACCTTGGAGAGGAAGGTTGATTTACCCGCATTGGGCAGGCCGACGAGACCGGCGTCCGCGATCAGCTTCAGCCGCAGCCAGATCCAGCGCTCCTCGCCGGTCTGGCCGGGATTGGCGTTGCGCGGCGCGCGGTTGGTCGAGGTCTTGAAATGGGCGTTGCCGAAGCCGCCATTGCCGCCTTCGGCGAGAACGAACTTTTCGCCGACATTGGTGAAATCGTGGATCATCGTCTCGCGATCTTCGTCGAAGATCTGCGTGCCCAAGGGGACCTTCAGCACGATGTTCTTGCCGTTGGCGCCGTGGCGGTCCGAGCCCGAGCCGTTCTCGCCCTTCTGGGCCTTGAAGTGCTGCTGGTAGCGGTAGTCGATCAGCGTGTTGAGGCCGTCGGCGACCTCGATGATCACGTTGCCGCCGCGGCCGCCATTGCCGCCGGAGGGACCGCCGAATTCAATGAATTTTTCGCGGCGGAACGCCACGCAGCCGTTTCCGCCGTCACCGGAGCGGATATAGACCTTTGCTTCGTCAAGGAATTTCATGGGCCATAGGTAGGCCAGCCGGGCACGCCCGGCAACCCGGACTTATCCCTGAATCGGCCGAAATTCCGCGATTTTGGGGTCGTGATTAACCAGTCGGCCGGCGCCGGATCAGGAATTTCTGCGTGCCCTCCAGCACCAGCTCCTTGCGCTGGTTGAACACGGTGCTCTTCAGCGTGACCGCACCCGTCGTGCGGCCCGGCACCAGCTCGGTCACCTCGAGCGCGGGATAGATCGTGTCGTCGGCGAACACGGGCTTGAGGAACCGGCTGGACTGCTCAAGGAAGCCGACCAGGGAGTCCTCGACCATGAACGGAAACAGCCCCGCGCCTGGCGCGGTGTGGATCAGGGTCTGGAAACCGTGGGCGAGCAGATGCGGCATGCCGCGGCTGCGGCAATATTCGACATCGTAGTGCACGGGATGGGTATCGCCGCTTGCGGTCTGGAACGCCGCGAACACCGCATTGGTCTGGGTCCGGCTTGGCAGCACGAAGCGCTCGCTGACCACGAAATCCTCAAACCAGCGTTGCGCGGGGATCATGCGATGCTGGGTCGGATCGAAGTCGGTCATGTCCATGCTCTCTGTTCGTGGGCGGCCTATCGCTACCGCGACGCGAAGAGTGCGACAATCCGTTCAATTCGGCTTGCGCGCGCTTGTCGCGGCCGCCTGCGCCATTAAAACGACCGCAAGCGACTCTAGTCGCTGGTTTCCGACGCTCCCTCCGCTCGTCATTGCGAGCGAAGCGAAGCAATCCAGTCTGTCTCTGCGGAAGCAGACTGGATTGCTTCGTCGCAAGCGCTCCTCGCAATGACGAGTCCACGAACTCACACGCGTATCAATGCCCTTCTTCAAGAACCTCTCCGCCTATGACGACCGATCGGCGCGGCTGGCCGGCATCGGGCTCATGGTGCTGTCGATCTTCATGTTCTCGTTCGGCGACGCCATGGGCAAGTTCCTGGTCGGGACCTATTCGGTGGGGCAGCTGCTGTTCCTGCGCGCCTGCGCGGCGCTGCTTCTGCTGCTGCCGATCATCTGGCGGCATCGGCAGGATTTCGTTCACATGGAGCGGCCGTGGTTGCAGCTCGTCCGCGTCACGCTGTCGACGCTGGAGGTCGCGGCCTTCTTCATCGCGACGGTCTATCTGCCGCTTGCCGACGTCATCACCTATTATCTCGCCGGTCCCATCTTCGTCACCGCGATGTCGGCGGTCTTTTTGCGCGAGAAGGTCGGCTGGCGGCGCTGGACCGCGATCCTGATCGGTTTCTGCGGCGTCGTGATTGCGCTGCGGCCGTCGGCGCAGACCGTCAGCCTGCCGGCGCTGATCGCGCTCGGCGGCAGCCTGTCGTTCGCAACCCTGATGCTGATCACCCGCAGCTTGCGCAAGACGCCCGACATCGTGATGGCGTCCTCGCAATTCGTCGGCACGTTCCTGCTCGGTGCGGTGCTGTCGGCATTTCACTGGGTGCCGCCGACCCCGGGCAGCCTCGTGATCTTCGCGCTGGCGGGGGTCATTTCGGTGACCGCGCTGTTCTGCGTCAACCGCTCGCTCAAGCTTGCGCCGGCGAGCGTGGTCGTGCCGTATCAATATTCGATGATCGTCTGGGCTGTGATCTTCGGCTTCGTCGTGTTCGGCGACGTGCCGTCAATCGCGACCATCGTCGGCGCCGCCATCATCGTCGGCGCCGGGTTCTATATTTACTTGCGCGAGCGCGATCTCGGCCGCGCCAGCGCAGAGGTGAATCCGCCGGCTTAGCTCCATTCGCGCTGTCGTCCCGGACAAGCGAAGCGCAGATCCGGGACCCATGCCCACAGGCAGATGTTTTGCGAGGACTCGGAGTGGGAGCTTTGCGCCACACTCCTCCCTGTGGTTATGGGTCCCTGCGTTCGCAGGGACGACGGCGGAGAATGATGCCGCTACCTCATCCTTCGCGCACTGCTCCAGTTCTTCAGCGACGACCACACCCCGCGCGAGAGGCGGAAGCAGTCGACCGGCGTGGACGACCCCAGCGCCAAAAATCGATGCAACTGCACGCCGCTCCACTGGAAGCCGCACTTCTCCAGCACGTTGCGCGACGACGGATTGGTGACGCGCGCGCCCGCATAGAGATGGTCGTCCTCGAACTCCTCGAAGAAGAAGTCGATCGCACCGCGCGCGGCCTCGGTGGCATAGCCCCGGCCCCAATGCTCGACGCCGAGCCAGTAGCCGAGCTCGGCATTGCCAGGCGTGGAGTTGTCGATGCCGACCATGCCGACCGGCCCGCTGTCATGCTCGATCAGGAACACGGTCTCGCTGCCGAGCGCGGAGGTGGCGCGGATGAATGCGACGGCGTCGTCCTGCGAATAGGGATGGGGGAGGCGGCGGGTGTTTTCCGCGACACGGCGGTCGTTGGCGAGGTGGGCAATGGTCCTGACGTCGGCGAGGGTCGGCCGCCGCAAGGTCAGCCGCTCGGTGGCGACGACGCTGGGTCTCGCCTCCTGCAAGGTCACGCTCGAGAAATCCTGCAACATGTCGGGCTCCGTCGAAGTCACTAAGTGAAAAGTGAGCACGTCAAACGAAAGGGGAGGCCGGTTTCCCGCCTCCCCTGGAGCCTTCGATCTCTATGATCTGGACTCCGCCGGTTCGGTAGGACCCGGCGGACTCCAAATTTGGTCCACCGTCTATTCAGCCGCCTCTGCGAGCGGGAGCACCGATACGAAGGTGCGACCGTTGGCTTTGGCCTGGAACGTGACGCGACCCTCGACCTTGGCGAACAGAGTGTGGTCCGTACCCATGCCGACATTAAGGCCCGGGTGCCAGGTGGTGCCGCGCTGACGCGCAATGATGTTGCCGGGAATGACGACTTCCCCGCCGAACGCCTTGATACCGAGGCGCTTACCCTTGGAATCGCGACCGTTGCGCGATGAACCGCCTGCTTTTTTGTGAGCCATGGCTCGTCTCCGAAATCCTGCGTATTTCTAGGTCAATTCCTTGACGGAATCATTTCAAAATCTCTCACGCATCAATTCGTGAATGCGCGTGATCGATTTCAGGCGGCGTCGGCTTCCTTGTCGGCTTCCTTCGCGACCTTCTCCCGCTTCGGACGCGGGCCCTTGGTGGGCTTGGCGCCGTCGGTCAGGATCTCGGAGATGCGGAGGACCGTGATCTCGTCGCGATAGCCGCGCTTGCGGCGCGAGTTCTTGCGGCGGCGCTTCTTGAACGCGATGACCTTGGGTCCGCGCTTGTGGTCGAGCACCTCGACCGCAACGGAGGCGCCGGCCACCGTCGGAATGCCCAAGACCGGCGTGTCGCCGCCGACCACCAGAACTTCATTCAGCTGGATGATCGAGCCGACTTCGCCTTCGATCTTGCCTACTTCGAGAACATCATCCGGCACGACGCGGTATTGCTTGCCGCCGGTTTTGATGACTGCGAACATCGTTTTTTCTCCGTGTTCAAATCCCGGCCTCGCGACGGATACGTCCGGGCCGGCTTTTTGTCAGTCGCTATGGGTTTATTGCGAGTTTTGTGCGGGCGGGAGTTATCCCTTTGAAAACCCACGCAAAAACAAGCGGCGCGAGAAACGCCCCGCGCCGGGTGTGGGACTTATAGCCGCCAAGCGCGAAGAGTCAAGGAAAACCGCGGAAAAGGCCCGGATTTGAAGGATTTGAGGCCCTTCCACCGGACGGGCCGAATCTGCCGTCGGTTTGCAACTTCGGGGTTCCCGCGCCGTTGTCCCCGCGAGTTGACACGCGGGCAAGGGCTTCCCATGGCAACGGACGAACTGGTCAAGACGACGACGGGCATCGCCCATCATGGCGCCGAGCGGCTGCCGTCGGTGGACGTGGATAGCTTCAACATCGAGATCAAGGACGAGGACGGCTTTCTCGGCGACCGCGCCAGCAAGGGTGCGTTCCGCAACATTCTCGACCGCTGGCGCAAGCCGCTGCGCAAATCGGGCGAAGACCCCTTTGGCAAGGAGCCCTCGGAGAGCATCAGCAAGAAGACCCTGGATGCCATCCTGATCGGCGACGACACCGAAGCCTCGGCGGTGGTGCACAGCGCCATCGAGGAGTTCGCGCAGGAGCTCGCTTACGTCACGCGTCGTTTCCTGAAGACAAAAGCCTGGGCCAAGACCGAGCGCATCGTGGTCGGCGGCGGCTTTCGCAATTCGCGGCTCGGCGAGCTCGCGATCGCGCGCACCGAGATCATCCTGAAATCAGAGGACTTCAAGATCGACATGGTGCCGATCCGCCATCACCCCGATGAAGCCGGCCTGCTCGGCGCGCTGCATCTGGCGCCATCCTGGATTTTCGAGGCCTATGACAGCATCCTCGCCGTCGATATCGGCGGCACCAACATCCGCTGCGGCCTGGTGGAGACCGGCTGGAAGAAGGCAAAAGACCTGTCGAAGGCGAAGGTCGTCAAATCCGAGCTGTGGCGTCATGCCGACGACGAGCCGACGCGCGAAGGCGCGGTGAAGCGGCTCACAAAAATGCTGAAAGGGCTGATCACCGAGGCCGAGACCGAAGGCTTCAAGCTCGCCCCCTTCATCGGCATCGCCTGTCCCGGCGTAATCAACGCGGACGGCTCGATCGAGAAAGGCGCGCAGAACTTGCCGGGCAATTGGGAGAGCAGCAAGTTCAACCTGCCGGCGAGCCTGATCGAGGGCATCCCCGCGATCGGCGAGCACGACACCGCGATCGTGATGCACAATGACGGCGTGGTTCAGGGCCTCTCCGAGGTGCCGTTCATGCAGGACGTCGAGCGCTGGGGCGTGCTCACCATCGGCACCGGCCTCGGCAATGCGCGCTTCAGCAACCGCCGCAAGGAGAACGGGAAAGACCGTGATTTGACCGAGAACGGCAAGGAAACGAACAAGAAAAAGGCCAAGGCGGACAAGGAGTAACCTTGACTGGTTAGGTTAAGGGACGGATTGCGTTGCGGCGCCGGGGCCGCACGCTAGGGTCGAACCGTCGCCTCACCTGACCAGCGAAGCCGCCCTTCCTGGCCAGAGTTTCAATGAGCGGCACGGGACCGCCAGTGTTTACCGCGTCTGGCGGTCCCACCCCCTGCTTCCAGAGCATGATGATGAGACGGGACTAGCGCCCCAACAAAGGTGCGTTCCCTCCCCCCTTGCGGGGGAGGGTTAGGGAGAGGGGTAGCCCAGGAAGAGGTGACGGTTGTTGGATGGTATGGCGTGGTACGCGACGGAGAGAATCCCCGTGTGGCACCCCCCTCCCTGCCCCTCCCCCACGAGGGGGGAGGGAATAGAGAGAGCGCTGCTGTCGGCCAAACGCGATCGACTTCAACCCATCACGCTCCAGCTTCCCTGCCTTCAGCTCCAGCCAATCCGCTGAAAGAACGCCGCGATCTCCGCGGCCGCGCGATCGGGGTCTTCCCGATGCGGGAAGTGGCCGACGCCGGGAAACATCGCGAGATCGACGTTACTGAAGGTCTCGCTCAGCCGATCCGTCCACGCATAGGGAAACAGCGGATCGTGCTCGGCCCAGCGCACGCAGGTCGGCAGATCGATCGGCGCCAGCTGCAGCGCTTCGCCCTTCATCATCGCGATACGTCCGGCATGCGCGGCGCGATAATACGCAAAGCCGCCGGCGAGGTTGCCTTCCTCAAGGAAATTGTCGGCGAAGGCGTCGAGCACGTCATCGAAGGCGTTCTTGCGATGCGCCCAGCCCTTCAGGAAATGACTGAAATAGAGCCGGCAGCTCTCGCGGCTGGCGCCGACCAGCGCGGGCGCCATCTCCATCTGGTGGAAGGATTGATACCAGATGTGGTTGAGCCGATCAGGCGCCGCCATCCGCGGCCCGATGCCGGGATAGACGAAATCGAAGAAGAACAGCCCCGCGAGCCGCTTGGGCGCCCGCCGCGCCAAAGGCTGCATCACGGCGCCGCCGACATCGTGGCCGACCACCCCGAATCGGTCGATGCCCAGCCCCTCCATCAGCGCCAGCATGTCGGCGGCATGGCCGTCCGCCCCAAAAGGCCCGTCCGGCTTGTCGCTGTCGCCAAAGCCGCGCAGATCGGGCGCGATCAGCATGAACCGGTCGGCCAGACGCGCTATCACCGGCTCCCAGGTCAGCCAGAATTCCGGCCAACCATGCAGCAAAAGCAGCGGTTTGCCCCGCCCGGCACGGACCAGGTGGAAATCGGCGCCATTGGCCTTGAGGGTGAGATGCTCCACGGCAGTTCCTCCCGACAAAGCGTTTTCAAGCGAAGGGGACACCGGTTCGCGTCAAGAAAACGCGTTAAAACAAGAATCTGGCTGGTGCGGGGCTGAAAGAGGCAGCGGATTTTCCCCTTTCGCGCCTTGTCTGGCCCGCCATCCTCGCCTATTAACGCCCCCAACCACAGGGGCCCTGCTCCTACATATGGCGCCTTCAGGAGAGGTGGCAGAGTGGTTGAATGCACCGCACTCGAAATGCGGCATAGGTGCAAGCCTATCGGGGGTTCGAATCCCTCCCTCTCCGCCATATCGCATTTCAGATCAGTGTTTTAAATGCCTGATAGCGGGTCGACCCCCGGTTAGACCCCCATGCCTGCAAGGCCGTGGACAGTGGCAGGACGGCGAGCGAAGGAGCGCCACCGTGCCCTAATCCACCTGTGTATGGACATGGCGCCAGAGCGGCTCATCTTTTATGGTGGTCCACCAACCGGGGGCAGGAAGCGTGTTTGAACAGACCTTTAAGAACATTGACGACGTCTTGTGGAAGGAGGCCGGCTGCGCCACCGAACTCGACTATACAGAGCAAACGTCGTGGATTTTGTTTCTCAAGTACCTGGATGATCTCGAGCGGGCGAATGAGCAAAAGGCCGAGCTTCAGAGCAAGAAATACACGTACATCATTGACAAGAAGTACCGCTGGTCGGCGTGGGCCGCACCAAAGAAGCGCGACGGGACTTTCGATCACGACAAGGCGCTGACCGGCGATGACCTCATCGACTTCGTCAATCGCGATCTGTTTCCGTACCTGCAGAACTTCAGGACCCGTGCCGAAGGTTCCAACACCGTCGAATACAAAGTTGGCGAAATTTTTGGCGAGATAAAGAACCGCTTTCAAAGCGGCTACTCGCTGCGTGATGCGCTCGAACTGATGGATGGTCTGAGCTTCCGCTCCCAAGACCAGAAGCACGAGCTGTCGCATATCTATGAAGCCAAGCTCAAGAATATGGGCAATGCGGGCAGGAACGGCGGCGAATATTACACGCCGCGCCCGCTCATCCGCGCAATGATAAAGGTGGCGCGACCGGAAATCGGCCAGCGTATCTATGACGGCGCGTGCGGTTCCGCGGGCTTCCTGTGCGAGGCCTATGACTACCTGCGTGCCAAGCCCGACCTGTCGACCAAGGACTTGAAAACGCTTCAGGAGAAAACATTCTTCGGCAAAGAGAAGAAGAGCCTCGCCTACGTCATCGCGATCATGAACATGATCCTGCACGGTATCGAGGCGCCGAATGTTCTCCACACCAACACCCTCGCCGAGAATATCAACGACATCCAGGAAAAGGACCGCTTCGATATCGTGCTGGCCAATCCGCCCTTCGGAGGCAAAGAGCGCCCGGAGGTCCAACAAAATTTCCCGATCAAGACCGGCGAAACAGCGTTCCTGTTCCTTCAGCATTTCATCAAGTCGCTAAAGGCCGGCGGTCGCGCCGCCATCGTCATCAAGAACACTTTCCTGTCGAATAGCGACAACGCCTCGGTTGCTCTTCGCAAGGAGCTGCTGGAAGGCTGCAATCTGCACACCATACTCGATATGCCGGGCGGCACGTTTCAGGGCGCAGGCGTGAAGACCGTTGTGCTGTTCTTTGAAAAAGGTGCGCCCACTCGCAAGGTCTGGTTTTACAAGCTCGATCCCGGCCGCAACCTTGGTAAGACCAATCCACTCAACGACGAGGACCTGAAGGAATTCGTCGCGTTGCAGGCGAAGTTCAAGGACAGCGAGAATTCGTGGACGGTCGATGCGAAGAGCATCGACACGACGACCTTTGACCTCTCGGTGAAAAATCCCAACAAGGCTGACGAAGACGAGTTGCGCGATCCGAAGGACATCATCGCAGAGATGGTGGCGCTGGATGCGGAAAGTGCGGAAATCCTCGCGAGCATCGGGAGGATGCTTTGAGATACGAATGGAAATCGAAACCTCTCGGAGATGTGACGAGCTTCCTGAATGGCTTGTGGAAAGGTGAAAAGCCTCCGTTTGTCACCGTAGGTGTCATTCGAAATACGAATTTTGCCAAGGACGGCTCAATCGACGATTCGGACATCGCTTGGCTAGATGTTGAGGCGAAGAAATTCGAAAAGCGCAAACTTAAATTTGGCGACATCATCTTAGAGAAGTCCGGCGGCGGCCCCAAGCAACCGGTAGGAAGGGTTGCCCTCTTTGAGAAAGAAGAGGGTGATTACTCGTTCAGCAATTTTACTTCTGCGATTCGGGTGGACGACCCGCAGGAACTGGATTTTCGATTTCTGCATAAATTTCTCTTTTGGAAGTACGCATCTGGCGTCACGGAGTCGATGCAAAGCCATTCGACCGGAATCAGGAACCTGAATGCGGACGCATACAAGGAGATTGCCGTCCCGCTTCCTCCGCTCGCTGAGCAACAACGCATCGTCGCCATTCTAGACGAGGCGCTTGCGGGGCTGGCGACGGCGGCCGCCAACGCCGAGAAAAATCTCAAGAATGCACGCGAGTTATTCGAAGTGGTTCTTTACGCTGCATTGAAGGGTGAAGTCGCCTCTGATGACAGCGTGCAGCCTGAGCCCTCAGGGAACCCAACGGAGGAGCGATGTGCGATCAAACGTATGGAAATCCCTTTCGCGATTCCGGCCAACTGGCGATGGTGTCGTTTCGGTTCTGTTGTTAAATTCCTGAATGGTGATCGGGGAAAGAACTATCCAAATAAACATGAGTACGTTCCGGTTGGGATGCCGTGGATAAATACTGGACACATCGAGGAAGACGGGAACCTTGATACTCAGTCGATGAATTTCATCACGAGAAAGAAGTTTGACTCCCTAAACGGAGGAAAGATTCAGCTAGGCGACCTCGTCTATTGTTTAAGGGGCGCGACCATCGGCAAAACGGCATTCGTTGAGCCCTATTCCGAAGGTGCCGTAGCCTCTTCGTTGATGATAGTCAGGCCGGGCCCTGCGATTGACCGTAGATATGCATACTATTTTTTGGTCAGTCGACTGGGCCGTCAATTGATAAAGCGTTTTGACAATGGAGCGGCCCAACCAAACTTGGCTGGCGCAAGCGTCGCAAAGTACGTGACTCCATTACCTCCATTGGAGATTCAGAAGGCTATAGTTCAAGCGCTCGATGCGTTGGTTGAGAGGCGAAAGTCTCTTGAAGCGATCTACTACAAGAGGCTTGAGGCTGTTAAAGACCTCAAGAAATCCATCCTGCAGAATGCCTTCTCCGGTGCACTGACCTCGTCGCCGTCTCACGCGGCCAAAGAGGCCGCCGAGTGAACGAGGCAGAAACCCGCGCTGAACTGATCGACCCAGCGCTGCGGTCGGTGGGATGGGGCGTCGTCGCCGATAGTCGAATGCGTCTGGAAGTGATCTGCCCGGGCCGCATCGAAGGCGCCGGGTATCGGGGCAAGAGTGACGTTGCCGACTACGTGCTCACCTTCCGCAATCACAAACTGGCAGTGATTGAGGCCAAGGCGCGCGACAAGCCCGACACCGAAGGTGTGGCGCAAGCCAAGGCGTATGCCAAGAAGCTGCAGGCACGCTTCGCCTATTCGACAAATGGACGGCGCATCTACCAGATCGACATGCAGACTGGTGCGGAGGGATATGTTGATACATATCCGACGCCGGACGAACTGTGGGCGAAGACCTTTGCCGCACCAAACGAATGGCGCGACCGCTTTTCTTCCGTTCCATTTCCCGACAAGAGCGGTAGCTGGTCGATCCGTTATTATCAGCAGAACGCGGTAGAAAATGCCCTTGAGGCGGTTGCGGCAGGTCGCAAGCGCATTCTTCTGACCCTCGCCACCGGCACCGGCAAGACGTCGATAGCTTTTCAAATTTCTTGGCTACTGTTTCAAACGCGTTGGAACCTCGGTGGCGAACCCACGCGGCGACCGCGCATACTGTTTCTGGCCGACCGCAACAATCTGGCCAATCAGGCCTATAACGATTTTACCTCGTTCGCAGCGTTCGAGGAAAAGGCGATGCTCCGGATTAAACCGGACGAGATTGCGAAGAAAGGTAGTGTACCCAAGAACGCCAGCATCTTTTTCACGATTTTCCAGACCTTCATGAGCGGCACCGGCGTTGACGGGCAGCCTGCTCCGTATTTTGGTGCGTATCCCAAGGACTTTTTCGATTTAGTTATCATCGACGAATGCCATCGCGGCGGCGCAAACGACGAAAGTAACTGGCGCGACATTCTCGACTATTTTGAACCGGCGGTTCAACTTGGCCTCACCGCAACACCGAAACGGCGCGACAACGTAGACACTTACGCCTATTTCGGCGAACCGGTTTACGTGTATTCGCTCAAGGAGGGTATCAACGACGGGTTCCTCACTCCGTTCAAAGTGAAGCAGATCGCCACCACGCTCGACGAATACATCTATGTGCCGGACGACAAGATCATCGAAGGGTTGGCCGAAGAAGGGAGACGATACCGGGAGCCGGAGTTCAACCGCACCATCGAGATTGAAGAGCGTGAGCGCTACCGCATCAAGCTGTTCATGGACCAGATCGACCAACGCGAGAAGACGTTGGTGTTCTGCGCAACTCAGGCCCACGCCCTGATGGTGCGCGACATCATCAACCAGTTGAAGACAAACACTGATCCGAATTACTGCGTGCGGGTCGCGGCCGACGATGGTGAACGTGGCGAGCAATGGCTGCGCACGTTTCAGGACAACGACAAGACGATCCCGACCATCCTGACGAGTTCGCAAAAGCTCTCGACTGGGGTCGATGCCCGCAACGTGCGCAACATCGTTCTGATGCGTCCGATAGGCACCATGATCGAGTTCAAGCAGATCATCGGGCGCGGCACGCGGCTATTTGATGGCAAGGATTACTTCACAATCTATGATTTTGTGAAAGCGTACGAGCATTTCAGCGATCCCGAATGGGATGGCGAACCGCTTGATCCAGTCGAACCCAAGCCAAAGAAGCCCGCAGGGGACGATGCCGATCCCGAACCGAAAGGCGAGGGAGAGGATGATCCAACAGAACGACCAAAGAAGATCAAAATAAAGCTGGCGGACGGCAAAGAGCGCACTATCCAAAACATGATAGCAACCAGCTATTGGAGCCCCGACGGCAAACCGATCTCGGGTGCCCAAATGGTGGAAAGGCTGTTTGGAGAAATTCCACGCTTCTTCAAGGATGAAGACGAACTGCGGCAAATTTGGAGCAAGCCGGATACGCGCAAGGCTTTACTTGATGGGATGACCGAGAAGGGCTTTGGCCGCGCACAGCTAGCTGAAATTAGCCGCCTCATCAACGCGGAGAACAGCGACGTATACGACGTGCTGGCCTATATCGCATTTTCACTTGCTCCGATTGCGCGTTCCGAGAGAGTTGAAGCGAGGCGCGGCGAAATTTTCTCTCACTATGAAAGTAAGCTCCAGGCGTTTCTCGATTTCGTCCTCGGACAGTACGTAAAACAGGGTGTAGATGAACTCGATCAGGAAAAACTCGCGTCGTTGCTCCAGTTGAAGTATCACACCGTAGACGATGCGCTCGCGCAATTGGGTAGCGCTGCCGCGATACGCGATGCCTTCGTGGGATTTCAGCAATACCTTTACACTGATCGAAAGTAACTTCTCGATCATTCAGCCCAGCCGGGTTTAGCGGCAGGTTTCGGCCGCACCAGCGGCCGATGTGCAGCCCGCCCTGCACCGGCTTTGAAGGTCGGTGACAGCGCACAAAATTGTGCTGCACGCCCGACAGACCATAAGCGCGCCTGAACTAGGTAGCGTGTCATACACCAGCTGGAAGCGTGCCCCGGCGCGCGGACGGCCCGATCAGGCGGGAATTAACGCATTTCGGAATTCTGGCATAATGCCACTGTTTTGCCCGACGTGTCAAACGACGAGCGACATCGTCCGAAATTCACCGCGACTGCGATCGCCGCTTATCGCTGCCGACCGCCAAAGGGCGTCTGGAAGCCGGGCAGCAGCGTCGGCAAACGCGCGCTCCAGCACCGATGCGGCCCAACGATCACTCCGTGCGTATTGCCCCACGTAAGTCATTGATTTTGTAGTCGCCGTCTACTGTGCATGGGGTTGTTTTCGAATTTTGCGTTGTCGAGGCCCCGCCCACTCGTCACACCACCCCCACCGGCTTCTCCAAATCCGTCCATATCCTCGCAAAATAATCCTGGAACGCCGCATCCGTCCGCAAGCCCGCCGGGTCGCGCCCCGCCCGCGGCAGCTCGATCACATGCCACGCCCGCACCGCCGCAGGCCTCGCGCTCAGCACCAGCACGCGGTCGGCCATGGCGATGGCTTCGCCGATGTCGTGGGTGACGAGGATGGCGCTCTTGCCGCGTTCGGCGATGATGCGGGAGACGTCGGCCTGCATCAAGAGGCGGGTCTGGAAGTCGAGCGCAGAGAACGGCTCGTCGAGCAGGATCACCTCGGGGTCGAAGGCGAGCGTGCGCATGATGGCGACGCGCTGGCGCATGCCGCCGGAGAGCGCCGCGGGTTTGGCGTGCTCGAAGCCGGCGAGGCCGTAAGTCCGGACCAGCTCCAGCGCGATCTCGCGGGCACGCGGCTTCGGTACTTTCCGGATCTCCAGCCCGAGCATGACGTTGTCGAGCACGCTGCGCCACGGCAGCAGCAGATCCTTTTGCAGCATGTAGCCGACATGGCCGGCGGCATCGTCGACGCGGCGCCCCGCCACCTCGACATGGCCGCGGGTCGGCCGCGGCAGGCCGGCAATGGCGTTGAACAGCGTGGACTTGCCGCAGCCGGAGGGGCCGACGATCGCCAGCGTCTCGCCGCGGCGTAGCTCGAAATCCACCTTGCGGATCGCCTCGACCGGGTGGCCTGCGCCATCGAAGGTGACGCCGACATTTTCCGCACGCAGCACGATCGGCGCGGCATCGGTGATGTTATGCGCGAGCGCGTTCATCGGTCCACCGCCTTGCAAAAGTCGAGCAGCGTGTCGTTGAAGATTTTTGGCGTGACCACGCTGAAGGCGTGCGCGCCCCAGTCGACCTCGTGCACGCGGGCGCCGGGAATGACGCTAGCGAGCTCGCGGCTGAGATAGGCCGGCACCAGCGCGTCGTCCTTTGCCGAGGACAGCAGCGTCGGTACGTTGATCTCGCGGAGGCGCCGGCCGCCCTCGAACGCCAGGAACATGTCGATCCGCTGGTTCATCGTCGCGACCGAAGGGAAGTACTTCAGGATCTTCTCTTCCTCGGCGTCGAGATGCGCGATGTTCTCCGAAATCCATTGCGGTGGATAGAGGAACAGCGGCTGCGCCCGCACATAGGCCTGCGGACCGGACTGGTTGAGCAGCGCCTTGCGGATCTCGAAGCAGCGCCGCAGGAACGGATCGGCGCGGCCCCAGCCGTTGACCACCGTGAGGCTGCGCAGACGCCTGGGATGACGCAGCGCGAGCTCGATGCCGACGATGCCGCCGATGGCGTGGCCGACCACATGGGCGGCATCGACGTTCGCATGGTCGAGCACGCTCGTGATGTCGTCGGCCATGCCGGCGATGCTGCGGCTGCCGGCGGCGCTGCGGCCCGTGCCGACGTGGTCGTAGAGAATGACCTGGTGGCGCGCGGCAAGCGCCTCGAGCTGCAGCGCCCAGAACGAACCGCTGCCGCCCATGCCGGCCGAGAGCAGAACCGGCGTGCCGTGCCCGTGAACTTCGTAATAGATCTCGGCATCCTTGCCGCGTGCAAAAGCCATGACGTCCCAGCGATTGGAGTGATGTGGTTTCGGATCAGGAGAGCAGGCGCCGCTCGATCAGATCGATCGCGCCATACATCAGCAGCGCCACCACCATCAGCGTCGCAATACCCACCCAGACCGCGTTGAGGTCGTAGAGCACGCCGGCGTAGTAGATCATGTAGCCGAGGCCCTCCTTGGAGGCGATGTACTCGCCGACGACGGCGCCGATCAGGGCGAAGCCGACATTGAGGCGGAAGGCCGCGACGATCCACGGCATCGCGCCGGGCACGATCACTGTGCGCCAGGTTTTTATGCGGGAGGCGCCGAGCGAGCGCAGCAGCTTGACGAGATCGGCGTCGACCTCCTTCGCGCCTTGCAGCGCGGTGATGACAGCGACGATGAAGGTGATGATCGCGGCGATCGCGATCTTCGAAGACAGGCCGATGCCGAACCAGACGATGATCAGCGGCGCCAGCGCGATTTTTGGCAGGCCGTTGAGCGCAATCAGATAAGGCCGCAGCACGGCGGCGCCGGTCGGGACCAGCCACAGCGACAATCCGGCCGCGCTGCCGAGCACCGTTCCGATCAGGAAGCCGGCGATCGCTTCCCACGCCGTCAGCGCTGCGTCGCGCAACAGTTCGCCGCTGCCGATCAGCTTGGCTCCCTTGGCGATGATGCCGCTCGGCTGGCCATAGAGATAGATCGCGATCAGGCCGAACCGGATCGCGAGCTCCCACGCGGCGAGCAGCGCCACCAGCAACGCGATCTGGAGCAGCGCGATGCGCAACGCGGACGGCAGCCTGAATCGCGCGCCCGTCACTGCGGCCTGGCCAGCGTCGAGCACGGCCATTTCACGGCCTCTTGTGCGCGATCGAGGCGATCTCGACGAGGCAGGCCGGCTTCACCAGGCCGCACTGGATGCAGTAGCGCGCCGGCTTCTCGCCCGGAAAATACTCGGCATAGACCTTGTTGACCGCGGCGTAGTTGGCCCAGTCGGTGATGAAGATCGAGTTGAAGGTGACGTCGGCAAGGCTCGAGCCTGCCGTCTCCAGCACGCGCTTGATGGTCTCGAGGATGTGGCGAGTCTGACCGGCCGCGTCGCCCTCATGGACGACGTCGTTGTTGGCATCGAAGGCCAGCGTGCCCGACACGTAAATCACGTTGTCGGCCATCATGCCCGGCGAGAACGGGGCGATGGGGGCGTGGGTGCCCGGCGGAATGACGGCGCGGTCGGTCATGGCGTGTCCTCTTTTGCTAGAACGGCTTCGGTCTGGGCAAAGGCGCGGCGGAAGTCGCTCGCACTGGAGACCCAGCCGAAGAATGTCTCGATGTTGAAGACCGAGGCCTTCTGGATGTAGTCGGGGCCGGCCTGATGCGTCGCGTCCTCCAGCATCACGCCGAAATATTCGAGGTGAAAGCCGTCGCGCAGCGTCGACTCCACGCAGACATTGGTGGCGATGCCGCAGAACACGAGGTTGCGGATGCCGCGGGCGCGCAAGATGCTGTCGAACTGGCTGTTGAAGAAACCGCTGTAGCGCGTCTTCGGCACCACGATGTCACCGGGCTTCGGCTGGAGATCGTCGACCAGCGCATAGTCCCAGCCGCCCTTGGCGAGCAGCTTGCCTTGCAGCTCGGGCCGCTTGCGCATCGTCTTCAGCGCGTTCGACTTGTGCCAGTTCGGCGAGCCTGGCCCGCCGGCCTCGACATAGTCAGCGTCCCAGCCGTTCTGGAAGAAAATCACGGGAACGCCGGCGCCGCGCGCAACGCTCAGCACGTCCTGAATCGCCGTGATCGCGGCCTTGGCGCCGGAGATGTCGAAGCCGGCGAGATCGAGATAGCCGCTCGGCGAGGCGTAGGCGTTCTGCATGTCGACGACGACCACAGCGGTCTCGTCGACGGCGAGACGGAGCGGCTCAGGCCGCGCCGGCAGCGTGACGTAACGCGGCTCGCGCGCGGGAGAGGTATTCACTGTCATGACGCGAGACCAAACTGCTTGGTGGCCTGCTCGGCAAAGCGATTGTCGACCATCTGCGCATAGGGGAGGGCGGATTGCACTGCGCCGCCGCCCTGTTCGAGCTGCATCGCGCGGTCCCATTCGTCGGCCGAGATGGTGGGGTTGCGCGGGATCGCGGTCCTGGACCCGAAGAAGTTCTTGGTCGCGCTGGCGACGACCGACGGCGTGACCTTCGGGAAATACTTTTCGGCGACTTCGGTGAAGACGGAATTGTTCTCGTGCATCAGCTTCTGCGCTTCCGCGATGGCGTTACAAAAACCCTGCACCGCGGCCGGGTTGCTCGAGATGGTCTCTTCCGTCGCCATCGCCGTGGTGAAGCAGAGCGACCCCAGCGCGTCCGCAAAGGACAGCACGGGAACGAGGCCGAACTGCTCGGCGGCGATGCTGACGTCCCATTCGAAGGCGGTGGCGATATCGGCGCGGCCATCCTTCACTGCGGCGGCCTGCGCGCCCGGCGGCAATTCGAGGAAGGTGACGCCGGCCTCCTTCGGATCGAACTTGCCGATGGTCTTGATCGCGTAGGTCGGCACTTGAATGGTCGAGGACGGGAACTTCAACGTGGCAATGGTCTTGCCGCGGAGATCCTCGATCGTCCTGATCTTGCTGTCGGGCTTGGCGATGCCCCACATCGACACGCCGCCGACGATCTTTGCGAGGTTCTTGATCTTGCCGCCCTCGCGGACCGCGTTGACCGACATGCCCGGGCTGGTCACTCCGATCTGGCCGCGGCCGGAGAGCAGGATCGGGACTGGCAGCGCGATGCCGCCGGCGGTGGAGAGGTCGGCATCCAGGCCGTGCTTGGCGAACAGCCCCTTGTCCGCGGCGACATAGAGCGAGTTGTACATGCCGAGCCGCAGCGCCTCGGCGATCGCCAGCTTGGTGCCGGCGGCGAAGCCCGGGGTGCTGAGGCCGGCCAGCGGTGCGGTCGCCGCACCGAGCAGCGAATATTTCATGAGGTCGCGTCTGTTGATCACGTCCCAGTCCTTTGCTTAGAGAACAATGAGTTAGCTCGTCGTCTGCCTAATTGGTGGTCATTCCCGGTCCTCGCCCAAAATCCTTGCATTGAAGATTTTCATTAACAATCCGGAACAGAGAGATATATTTATAAGCAATGCTGATAGATCAGATCGACCTGAAACAGCTCCGCGCCTTCGTCCGTGTCGTCGAGACCGGCAGCTTCAGCGCTGCGGCGCGCGCGCTCGGGATGTCGCAATCCGCCGTCAGCCAGGCGGTGCGGCAGCTCGAGGATGGCTTGCGCGTACGGCTGCTCGACCGCACCACGCGGAAGCTCCAGCTCAGCAAGGTCGGCGCGGATTTCATGCCGGGCATCCAGCGCCTGCTCGCCGATCTCGATCGCCAGCTGCAGGATCTGCGCGATCTGCGCGAACATCGTCGCGGTCATGTCACGGTGGCCTGCGTGCCGTCGGTGGCGCTGCGGCTGATGCCGCGCGTGCTCGCGGCGTTTCAGCGCGAGCATCCGATGGTCGCGGTCACGCTGAAGGAAATTTCCCGCCATCAGATTTTTGCGGCGCTGCGCGGCGGCGATGTCGATCTCGGCATCGCCAATGTGCCCGGCGATGATCCCGAGCTCGATGCCTCGCGCCTGCTGGTCGACAATTTTGCCCTGGTGATGCGCCGCGATCATCCGCTCAGCGCGCGCGACGCGGTGAGCTGGGCGGAGGCATCCAAGGCTGGCCTCGTTGTGATGGCATCGGGCACCGGCATCCGGCTTGAGATCGAGCGCGGTGTCGCTGACCTCAATCAGGGCACGCCGATCCACGAGGCCGAGCATCCAGCGACCTTGCTGGCGCTGGTCGAGGCCGGCGTCGGCGTTGCACCGCTGCCGAGCCTTGCCTGGCCGGAGCCTGATCATCCCGTGCTCACCTGGCGCAAGCTGGTCGAGCCCGTGATCGAGCGCGAGCTCTATCTGCTCTGGCGCATCGGCCGCGATCTCTCCCCGGCCGCACGCGCGCTTCAGCGCGGCATTTTGGCAGGCGCGCAGGCGATCCGTGAACGAAGTTTGGTCGGCCCACGGTCGGTGTTAGGTTGAACCTGTTAGCGGCGGGCGCCGACCTAGCAACAGCCCGCCGGCGGGCACGGAATCAGGTAGTTCAAGACAATGTTCGACAAAGCCTACCGGCAGCGCCTCGAAGCTGACCTTGCACAATGGGAGGCCGATGGCGTGATCGCGCCGGCCGCGGCCCTCTCCATCCGCAGTGCGCTGCCGCCGTTGTCGCCCGGCATCAACATCGCGGTGGTCGTCGGCATCGTCGGCGGCCTGTTGATCGCGGCTGCCTTCCTCGCCTTCGTCGCGGCGCACTGGACCGAGATCGCGCGGCTGCTGCGGTTCGCAATCCTGCTCGCCGGCATGATCGTCGCCGCCGGCCTCGGTGCGTGGTTCGCTGCGTCTGGCCGCGCTGTCCTCGCCGATCTCTGTGCGAGCATCGGCGCCATCATCTTCGGCGCGGGCATCGCGCTGGTCGGCCAGATGTATCATCTCGGCGACGACTTCGCCGGCGGCATGCTGCTGTGGTCGATCGGCGCGTTCGCGGCGGCGCTGCTGACCGGCTCGCGCGGCGCGCTCGCGGTTGGCCTCGTCGCCGCCTGCGTCTGGACCTGTATGCGCAGCTATGATGCGCCCGATGTCCTGCATCTTCCGTTCGTGGCGGTGTGGCTGATCGCCGCCGCTCTCGCCTTTGCATGGAATTCCCGCGTGGCTGCCCACCTCGTCGCGATCGCGGTGCTGCCGTGGTGGATTGCGACGTCGCTTCGCTTCGACTTCGACGGCCTTCAGCCGTCATTCGTGCTCGCAAACGGTGCGGCCCTGCTGTTCGGCGCCGGACTCGCGGTTGCCGCTGCGCCATCACCGAGAGCGCTCCGTCTCGGGAGCGTTCTGTCGATCTACGGCGCGTTTGCGCTGGCCGTCGTTGCCTTCCTGGAGGTGACGACGGTTGACGACCTCATTCGCTTCCGGACCAGCACTGGTCCAGCCCAGCCGCTGTGGGCGATCCTGTGCGGAGCTGCCGGTGTGATCCTTGCACTCGCGTCCGCCGGAATTACCAAACGCACGGGTGAAATCCTTGCAGCATGTGCGATCGGGCTCGTGCTGCTCGCGGCGCCGATCTGGCCGGCATCCGCGGCCGGAGAGCCCTGGTTCGCCTATGCCGCGCTGCTCTGCGCCATGCTCTGTCTCGTCGTCTCCGGCATGCTCGACGACGTGCGTCCGCGCATCGTCGCCGGCTGGCTCGGGATCGCCGGCGTCATCGCAGGGATCACCTGGGCGGTGAAAGGCTCGCTGCTGCGCCGTTCGGCCTTCCTTGCGGCGGCCGGCATCATCGCCGTCGCCTTTGCAACCGCGCTCAATCGCATGCTGCCGAGGGCTCCGCGATGATCGAGTCCATCACAAAATTCTGGCAACGCATCCCGAAAGCCGTGCTGTTCGGCGTCGCGGTCCTGCTTCAATGCGTGCTGCTGGTTCTGATGGTCGCCGATCGCATGCAGATCCTGCGCGAAGGCCGTGTGGTCACCTTGCAGACGCAGCCGGTCGATCCCCGCGATCTCCTGCGCGGCGATTACGTCGTGCTCCGCTATGACATCTCGCAGCTGCCGGCCGGCGCACTCGCCGGCAAGACGGCCGAGACGCGCAATCCCGTCGTGTTCGTCAAGCTGGCGCCCAATGCCAACGGCCTTTACGAGGCGGTCTCGGTGTCGGCCGAGCCCGTCACCGTCACGGCTCCCGAAATCCTGATCCGCGGCCGCGTCAGCTATTCCTGCGGCTCGAGCGTTCGCACCTTCTGCGACAAGCTGACGATCAAATACGGTCTCGAAAGCTATTTCGTGCCCGAAGGCGAGGGCAAGAAGCTCGAGCAAGCCCGCAACCAGCAGAAGCTGCGCGTCGTCGCCGCCGTGCTCCCCTCCGGCCGCGCCGCCATCAAGCGTCTGCTGCTCGACGGCGAACCGGTGTATGAGGAGCCGTTGTATTAGCGGCCGGGCGGTTTCGCCTTCAACGCTCGCCGCAAGACATCCCACATCCGCGGATCGCTCATATGCGCAACGTTGAACCGCATGAAGCTCGATGCCGTCTGCGACACGCTGAACACGTTGCCCGGCGCCAGCACGACATCCTCTTCGAGCGCTGCGCGTGCGACCGCCGTGGCATCCTGCCCGTCGGCGAGGCGGCACCAGAGGAAGAAGCCGCCGCGTGGCATCAGCCAGGGCTCGATGCCGAGCGCCTGAAGTTTTCGCGCGACGTCGCGGCGTGTGCGCGTGAGCTTCTGCCGGAGTTCGTCCATGTGCTTGCGATAGCTGCCGCCGGCCAAAACTTTGGCGACGATCTCGGTCGCGACCGGGCTCGGGCCGCCAAAACTGGTTGCGACCTGGAGGTCGACGAGATGGTCGATCCAGTCGGCGCGACCCGCGATGTAACCGCAGCGCACCGAGGCCGACAGCGTCTTGGAGAAGCTGCCGATGCGGATCACGCGGTTCAAGCCGTCGAGCGCGGTCAGGCGCGGCGAGCGTTCCGGTTCGAAGTCGCCAAAGATGTCGTCCTCGATGATGGTGAGGTCATGCGTTGCAGCCGCCGTCAGAAGCCGGTGCGCGGTCTGAAGCGAGATCGTCGCACCGGTCGGATTGTGCAGCGCTGAATTGGTGATGTAGAGCCGCGGTCGCTCGGCCGCGAGAATCTCTTCGAAGCGGGTGATGTCAGGGCCCGACGGCGTATAGGGCAGGCTGACGATCCTGGCCTGATGCGCCCGCAGCAACGCGCGAAAATTGAAGTAGCAGGGATCATCGACCAGCACGGTGTCGCCGGGACGAAGCAAGAAGCGGCAGATCAGGTCGGTTGCCTGCGTGCCCGAGCCCGTCAGCATCAGCCGGTCGACCGAGGCTTCGATCTCGTCTTCGGCGAGGCGCGTCAGCAGCAGCCGGCGCAGCGCGGGAGAGCCGGATGTCGAGCCGTAATTGGTCAATACGCTCGCATCAGTGCGAGCAAGTCCGCGGGTTGCGCGGCGCAAGGCCGCTTCCGGCATCCACTCCGGCGGCAGCCAGCCGCAGCCGGGTTTTGGCACGGCATCGTCCGTGTCGAGAGATTGTCTGGAGACCCAGAACGGATCGACCTCGCGGTCGCGGCGCGGTTCGACTTCGGTCAACGCCAGCGGTGGCGTGACGGTCGGTGAGACATAGAAGCCCGAGCCGCGGCGCGCGCGGATCAGGCCTTCGGCGGCGAGGCGATCATAGGCTTCGACCACGGTCGAGGGCGAAACGCCCATCGTCGTGGCAAGGCTGCGGATCGATGGCAGGCGATCGCCGGCACCGAGCGCACGGCCCGCGACCTTGGCGCGGATCGCGCTCATCACATCGATCGTTCGCGTTCCGCCACGTCCCTTCGATTGCGGTTCGATGTCCAATGTGTATCACCTTCCATACCCATACAGATCTGCCAGATTGTACTGGATTGTCACTGGTCCCGCCACCGCAGAAGGCCGAAGATCAGCGTCGAAAGAAGGTAAGGCGGAAATGCAATCTCCGGGCAGCGGCTGGGGCAACGGGCTTCTCGGCGTCATCATCTTCAGCGGCTCGTTGCCGGCGACGCGCGTGGCCGTCGGCGGTTTCTCCGCGCTGTTCCTGACGTCCGCGCGCGCCGTCATCGCGGCGTTGATCGGTGTGGCCGTGCTCGGCTTGCTTCGTCAGGCGCGCCCCGAACGAAGGGATCTCCTCTCGCTCGCCATCGTCTCCATCGGTGTCGTGGTCGGCTTCCCCTTGCTGACAGCGCTCGCGCTCCAGCACGTCACCTCCGCGCATTCGATCGTCTTCATCGGCCTGCTGCCATTGTCGACGGCGATCTTCGCGGTGCTGCGTGGCGGCGAACGGCCGCAGCCGCTGTTCTGGCTGTTCGCGATCCTCGGCAGCGCAACGGTCGTAGGCTTTGCCCTCTCCAACGACGGCTCGGCATCGATCACCGGCGATCTGCTGATGGTCGCCGCGGTCGTACTGTGCGGGCTCGGCTATGCCGAGGGCGCTGCGCTGTCGCGCCGTCTCGGCGGCTGGCAGGTGATCTCCTGGGCGCTGCTGCTGGCGCTCCCGCTGATGGTGCCGGTCGCGATCTGGACATGGCCTTCGACCTGGAGCGGCGTCAGCGTGCCCGCCTGGATCGGGCTCGCTTATGTCTCGATCTTCAGCATGTTCGTCGGCTTCATCTTCTGGTATCGCGGCCTCGCGGTCGGCGGCATCGCCCGCGTCGGTCAGTTGCAACAGCTCCAGCCATTCTTCGGCCTCGCGCTCGCAGGCTTCCTGCTGCACGAGCCGGTGGCCTGGAGCATGATCGCCGCGACCGCGCTGGTCGTCCTCTGTGTCTTCTTCGCGCGGCGGTTTGCCTGAGGCGGTGCGCCTCAGGCCGGGTCCATCACCGTTCGCGTCAGCGCGCTCCGCGCAAATTTCTTCAGCGGCATCGGCTTGCCGAACAGAAAACCCTGCACGAGGTCGAAGCCGAGTTCGTTCGCGGCGACGAGGTCGGCGCGGCTCTCGACGCCTTCGGCCACCGTGCGGACGCCGTAGCCCTGCGCGAGCTCGACGATGTGGCGGCACACCGTGCGCTTGAGGCGGTCACTGCCGCTGCCGGTGACGAAGTGGCGGTCAGCCTTCAGGTTGATGAAGGGAATCCTGGCCAGGTCCATCAGCTCCGGCCAGTTGGCGCCGAGATTGTCGATCGACAGGCCGATATTGTGCAGGCGCATTTCGCGCGCGATCTCGGTGAGGAATTCGAGGTCGCGGATCGCCTCCTCGCTGGCGATCTCGATCGTCAGTCCACCGAAGGCCGGATGCGTCGGCATGTGGCGGCAGAGATCGTGTACGGCTTGCGGCTCCTTCAGATACGACGCCGGCAAATTGATCGAGAGATCGACCTGGCTCTGCCGCTCCAAGAGGTAATGCCAGTCCCGCAGGGCCCGCTCGATCACGAATTCCGAGAGGTCTCGGAAGTGCGGATCGTGCGCCTCGGGAATGAAATAAGCCGGCGGCACCACGCCCCAGGTCGGATGCCGCATCCGCACCAAGGCTTCGGCACCGCTGCGGACCAGCGTGCGTGCGTCGATCTTGGGCTGGTACCACAGCTCGAGCCAGCCGGCGTGCAGGGCCTCGCCGACATGCACGGCCGGGCTCGGCGCCGGCTCCTCCGGCAACAACATGGCGACGCGCTCGCGCAGCGTCTCCGCGGCGAAAGGCGTGGTCAGCGGCGGCAGCATCGCAAGGCCATATTCCTCGCCGACCTGCTGCACCGCCTTGACGATGATCGACTCGCGGGCGCCGACGGCCAGGACCTTGCCCTCGAAGGCCTCGCGCACCAGGATCTCCAAAAATTTCCCCGGCTCGATGCCATCGGCGGCGATGCCGAGCAGGATCAGATCCGGCAGCTCATTGGCCAGCGTCGCTTGCAGCTCGTCGGCGCTGCCGCACTCGCTGGTGACGAAGCCGAGATCCTCCAGCACCTCGCTCATGAAGGCACGCAAGTGGCGTTTGCCGTCGGCCACGCAGGCGCGCGGCGTCACCTTTCGCCGTCCGAAGGTCTTTGGCCTTCGTTCGGCGAGTTCAACAATTTCATCGTTCATCGCAAGCCACTCCCGTTCCGTGTCGGTGTGTTAGCGACGTGAGCAGTTTCAAATATGGAGGGCTTCAGTCGATTGTTGAATTATCTGGGTAACGTTAAAGCCCGCATCATGTCTAAAATTGTCCTGATCTCGTTGCAGAAGTTTTTACATCTGCGCGCGCGTCGCGCGCCCGAGGGCGGCAATCACCGGAGATTTCGCGACGTGTAGTGCGACGGTATGCAGACACAGTGCCCCGTAATTGGACGAAGCCGCGCGCGCTTCGCCCAATTGAATAACGGACGCCTCAATTGCTCGTGGCCTTGTCGTGTTGAGCCATGCCGACCGCCTTGTAATCGTAAGTCGGATAGAACTCGGTGCGATAGGGACCCCACGCGGTGTCCTCGACGATGCGATTGACTTCGCGTAAGCGCGAGGCCGGCAGGCGCAGCGTGATCACTTGGCCGATGCCCATCATCACGTACCAGCTCACGACCTCGATTCCGGGCGGCGGGAAGGATTTGTAGTAGCCCTGCTTGTCGAGCTGCGCATTCAGCTCGTTCAGCGGACGGGACTGGTCGTGTTTGAAGAACACGGTGAGCAGGACTGCATTGTCGGCGGTCGGCGCCGCATTGCCTTGCGGCGGCGAGGTCTGTGCCATTGTCGTCGATGTGAGTGCCAGCGCGCCCGCCAGCAAGGCTGCCACCGTCCATGTCCTTCGGTTCGATCTCATCGCGGATTCCTTCCCAATGCTCATGCGATGGATCGGAGACTAAGGGAGGGGCGCATCGCCGACGAGCTCATTTTCGCGCGATGCGCGCATGTTTCGCCTTCGCTCGTGACGGTTCTGCGACAATGCGCGCCGGCCCAACAGCGCGAGTGTGAAGCACATCACATGCGTATTGCTGCGCCTGCGCTATGGGTCCGGATAGCCGGTGGTGGGCTGTTTAGGATTACAGCTATGTCGATGCGGCGAATGATGACTTGGTGGTTCAGATTGGTGCTGTCAGGGCGGTTTATGGATCGCTTCCTGTGCCTGCCGCGCTAGCGCCAGATCAGGTCGCCCCGATCAATTTGCGAAACGCCGCCGCGCCATCCTGCACAACGTCGCGTCCCTTCCAGGCCAGGTAGGAGAGCTTACCGCCCAGCGTGTCGTGGCTGCGCAGCCGGCGCGAGCCGAGGATGTGTCCGACATTGGAGGGGAAACGGCTGACCTCGGCGGACACCAGCGCGCCGATCGCGTCCATCAATTGCTGCAGCCGGACGCCCCATTCGCAACTCTCGATCCCGTCGATGCGCACCTTGAGCGCATATTCGGTGTCGTAGATCTCGGCGAGCAGGTCGCGGGCGACCAGCACTCGGTTGTGCCGAAGTGCGATCCGTAACGCCAGCCGCTTGTCGTCGAGCCGGTCGAGCACCATGGGAACGACGCAGGCATAGGGTGTGGCGGCGATGTCGGCTGCGCTCTTGCTGGCGGCAGGCTTGGTGGCGAGGCGCACCAATTGCCAGGACGTCTTCATGCGCCGCGCCACCAGCGCCAGCGCGAAGGGCAGCGCATAGGGATGGGATTTCTTGAAGGCGTCGAGCTGAGCGGTGATCTGGGCAACCTGGCCGTCGTCGAATTTCGCGATCTTCTCAGGCAGTTTTGCGTTGAACTTCGGCAGCGCGTCACCGGCGCGCAGCACGTGCTGCATCTTTCTCACATCGTCGAAGGCGGTGCGCGAAGCGGTGTACTGCGCGAGCTTGCCGCGGGCGAACTCAGCGCTCTCGGCCGAAGCCAGCGTATTCTCGAGCACCTTGACGACCTTGGTCTGGAACGTCGACGCGATCTTCAGCACTTCCTTGGGATTGTTGGCGGTGACCTGGTCATTGATCGCCTTGATGTAGTCGCGCGCCATGGTCGGAAGCAGGTCGCGGCAGATCCACTCCCAGATCGGGGTCAGCGTGTTGCGCGAAATCCGCCCCATATTGGCGTGCTCGGGCGCACCGTCGATCAGCAGCAGCTCAAGCGGGGCAAAGAAGTAGCGTGAGGGATTGGTGGCGCGTGCGTGGGTCGATCCGTCCTTGCGAAACTCGGCGCGCAGCTTGGCCTGAACGCCAGCCGAGCCCGGCATGTCGATGCCGCAGAGCTCGAGCCGCTCAAGCTCGCTGAGCAGACAGCTCCGCGACAGCGGCGTCAGCTTTTGCAAGAACTCCGATAGCTGGTCGATTTCGTTCATGGCACGCAATCTTCCGCAGCGTTTCCCGCGTAGACTATCAGCCCGGCGCGGGGAGGCATTTGCGCGCTCTCAAGTGTGACATAGAGAAGCAAGTTGCCGTTAATTTATCCGTAAAAATCGGGAGATGCGGATATCGGCGCGGATGCAGCTGTTAAGGACGATTTTGTCCGCCTGCCCATCATCTGAGCAGGTTTATCAACCTCAGCGTGGTTGGGGGCGATATCACTCAAGCATAAATTGTGCCGACGCCGGTGTTTTAGCGCAAAATCGCCAAAATCACCGTAGTCTTACGGAGCAAAAAGTTAACTACAGATCGGCCCCGGTTCCGCTAAACAGGTCACATGGGGTCACAGAATGATACGGCCATCGATTCGCGGCCGTCGGAATGGTACGAAAACAGCACCGCTCCAGCTGAAGAGCTCGATTTCGTCCGCCTGAATGCCGCCCGCGCCAAGGCGGCCGACGAAATGGCCGCCGCCATCGCCCGCGAGCTCAACGGCCCTCTGACTGCGCTCCTGCTCTACATGGGCGAAATCAAGCACCACAGCGATCAGCTCGCGCCGGTTTCCAGCGATCGGGTCTATTTGCAGCGGGTCGTCGAAAATGCGCTGACGCAGACCGAGCGCGTTTGCGGGCTGGTCAAGCAGCTTGCCGGTCCTCACAAGGGTGGCTTGCCGGTCTCGTCGGTGACCGAGGACGCGGAATCGAAGGCTGCTCGCGCGCAGCAGCCGCAACGCGTGCCAAGCGCCGAACTGCTGGGCCTGTCGGGCCAGAAGCGGCTGACCAAGCGCGAGCGCGAGGTGCTGCGGCTGATCAGCGAGGGTTATTCGAACAAGCAGGGCGCGCTTCGCATGCAGATCAGCCCGCGCACGTTCGAGAGCCATCGCGCCGAGGCGATGCGCAAGCTCGGTGCCCGCAACACCGCGGACCTGGTCCGCGCGGCGTTGCTGCATTCGATCGACTGAGGTTCTTGTGCGCCGCTGGCGGCGTGATCAAGCCCGAGAAAGGCTTGATGCAGAAAGGTTCGGGGACCCGATCGCGCTCAGAGATAGTCTTCGGCGAAAGGACGCGCGCGCGATGTGGGCCGCAGCGGCGTGATCTCTTCCTTCGGCGTGTTCGGGATGATCGTGATGGTCCAGCGCGGGGGCGTGCTCGATTCCTGCTCCAGCACCGAGCGCACGAAGCCAGTCACCTTCGCCTCGCCAGACGTCACCGTCGCCATGCGGCCGTTGAACTGAGCGATGCGGAAGCGACGGACTTCCTTCTGGTCCGCAGTCTCGTAGGTGAACATGGAAACCCTCCTGGTTTCCGGCGACTATCGCCTGCCATGATTAGCCATCTGTGAAAATCGCCAACCGTAGAAGTACGGCGGGTTTTGCACGCACGCCCCGTTAGGCCAGCGGCTCCTGCGCGCGCGCGGCATCGTAGGCGGCATCCATCAAGTCCAGGAGATGGTGGAATTTGGCCTCGCCGAGTGTCTCCGCGGACTTCTCCAGTTGCAGCGCCAGCGCCGCGAGCCTGACATAGCCGAACGTTGCGGCTGCGCTCTTCAGCGAATGCGCTTCGCGCGCGATCCTGGCGTTGTGCTGCGCTAGCGAAAGCGTGCGGAACAGTTGCAGCCGCCCGCAGGTTTCGCTCCAGAACACGGCGCGCACCTCGCCGGCGCCGTCTTCACCGATCTCGCGCACGAGCGCCGCATAGGCGCCCGGCTCGCGCGCGGGTTCGGCATCCAGCGCCTTCTGCGCCGGCGCGACGGTCACTTCAAACATGGGTCTGCCTGTCCTGGTCACGGTTCTCTGTCGCGCGGCCTGTCCGGCGCGCGGCACCTCCGTGTCTACGGCATCGAGATTTCAGTTCCGGTAGCAGGACGATCCGTGTTTGCAGGCCGGCGTTAGCCGCAGGTTTACCACGCGGCCGCGCCGGTCAGCGCGGACCGAGCAGCCGGTCGTACTGGGCCTTCACGGTGGCGTAGCACTCGCACGCCGTTTGGCGCAGGCCGTCCAGGTTCAGGATCTGGATGTGTCCGCGGCTATAGTGGATGAAATTGGCCTGCTGCAAGGTGTTGGCGACCAGCGACACGCTGTTGCGCCGCGCGCCAATCATCTGCGCCATCGCCTCCTGGGTCAGCAGCAGCCGGAAGTCGCCGGACAGGTCATGGGTGTGCAGCAAGCAGCGTGACAGCCGCGACTCCACCGGGTGAGCGGCGTTGCAGCCCGCGGTCTGCTGAACTTGCGCATAGACCGCGAGCCCGTGGCGCGTGAGCAGCGTCCGCAGGGTGCTGCTCTGGTCAGCCGCGCCGCGCAGCCGGTCGAGATCCATCACGGAGGCGACGCCGGGAACCAGCACGATCGCCGTGTTCAACGCGCAGGCATCGCCCATGGTCGAGAGCGTTCCGAGCAGGCTGTCGCGGCCGATCATGGCGACCTGCACATGCTCGCCCTTGGCGAGCTTCACCACCAGCGAGATGACGCCGCGGTGCGGAAAATAGGCGCGCTTGAGCGTCTCGCCGGTTTCGACCAGCAGGGCCTCGTGTGGCAGGTCGATCGTGCGCAGATATGGGCGGATCAATTCATAATCGTCCGCCGACAGCGCGGACAGGAAACCGTTGGATGGACGCACCATCGTTTCCAAAGTTGCCTCCCGTCTCCTGCGCCGGTCGGTCGCGGCGAGCGAACTCATTCCCAGCACGAGTAAGTGCCATCATGTTCACGTCGGGATATATTGGCAATTGGTACATTGTAATCCGGGCGACTACGTCGCAGGCCGCATTGTGTGCACGGCGGCATGCAGTCCATCGCATCGGCGTCGGTGTCATTGCCGGATTCCGAGTATGGCGGCGTGGTGGGCCTTCACGGCCGCATAGCAATCACAGGATGTCGTCTGCAGCGCGGGCAGGTCGATGATTGTGATCTGTCCGCGGGCGTAATGGATGATGCCGGCGCGCTGGAGTGCATGCGCGACGAGGGAAATGGCGTTGCGCCGTACGCCCATCATCTGCGCCAGCGCCTCCTGCGTCAGCGGAAGGATCTCGCTGTCGGAGAGATCGCGGGCACGCAAGAGCCAGCACGCGAGCTGTGCCTCGACCGGGTGCTGCGTATTGCAGAGCAACGATTGCTGCGCATGCGCGAGCAGAACTTGCTCATGGCGGATCATCAAACTGCGAAACGGGATGCTCACGGCCGCGACGGTGCGGAAAGCTGCTATTTCCAGCATGGAAGCAGTCCCGGGGAACAGCACGACAGGGTCCGCCGATGCGATGCCGTCGGCAAGTGCGGCACCGCCACCGACGACATTATCGCGCCCCAGCATCGCCACCTCGATTATCTGTCCTTCGGCCAGGCCGACCGTGATCGACACGGATCCAGCGTGGGGGAAGTAGATATATCTCAGCGCGGCGCCCGCCTCGCCCAGGACAGATTCCCTGACCATTTCGACCGTCGCCAGATGAGGGCGCAGCAGATCGAGATCAGCCGCGTCGAGCATTTGCAGCAACTGGTTGGGCGGGCGGCCGCTCGCGGTCATGCAGACCTCAATCCGACGCATTCGATGGACGATCGGCGCCGCGCGCGGTTCGTCATCCAGTTGCACGGCGAAATAATCATATTCTAAAGGTTGTGGCGTCGTCCATATACCTGTTGGGGGGCAGACAGCCTGCTGCATTTACGGCGGAATTAAGAATGGCGCGCCGATTCGTTCCTGAACCCGCGCGCCGCTCCTGCAACAGACTTGCGGGAAAACGTGGCAGGGGGGCCTCGTGAGCCGGAACCATTGCATCCGCGCCGCAATCGGACGTCGCACGACCTCGTTCGCTGAACGAGTGGTCACGGTGATCAGCCGTCGCTCCGAACCATGGCGCCGCATGGCCGCAGAGCTCGCGTTCATCGTCTCCGCCTCGCTGGTCGCCCCCGCCGACCTTCGCGACCGTCAATTCTTCGATCCAGACCAGAGGAGAAAGGCGTGCCCCACGATTCAATTATTGAATCGCCGAAACGGGAAACTCAAACGGGAACAGAAAGTCTGCACCATATTCTCGTTGTCGACGACGACCCGATGGTGTGCATGGCCATCGAGGTCTATTTGCAGCGAAACCATTTTCGAGTGACGATTGCCGGAGGAGGTGAAGCAGGACTGCGCGCTCTCGAGCACGAGCAGTTCGATCTGATGATCATCGATATCTTCATGCCGCACATGCGCGGGTTCGAATCGATCAGGATCTTCCACGAGAGGGCGCCCGCCATTCCGCTGATCGCGATGTCCGGCTACGCTTTTGCAAATCTGAATTCGCCCGCGCCCGATTTCCTCCGGATGACGCTGGAGCTCGGTGCGGCGCGCTGTCTGCGCAAGCCGTTTACGCCGCACGCGCTTCTTGCTGCCATCAACGATTGCCTCGCGGAGCACCGTCCCGACGACGTGACCCTGGCCGCGCGCCTGGGTTAGCGCGGCGCCGGCCGCGGCAGCGGCGAGGTAAGCGTTCGTTTACCGCGAATCCGGACCGTGCGACTTCTGGGCGTGCTCGAAGTTGCGGCCGCGGGAGCCGATCCGATTGCGGGTGATTTGCTTCGATTTCACGCGGGCCGCGCGTATCGCCCTTCACGGGCAGACTTTTTTCGCCCGCATCGACCTGCCGTTATCGGCGCGTTTACCTAACGTTGGTTGCGGTCACGGCCCGGCGCGGGTTTTGCCGAAAAGCGCTCTCGCATGCAGTCGAACCGCAAACTTGTCTTCAATATCCGTATTAGCACGGAGGATGAAATTAACGGGACCGTGAAAGGGGTTGTCTAACGATCGAAGGCGAAGACTTCCGCCGATGCCAGACGTGGCACAGGCGTCGAAGCTCAGCTCAGTAAGGCGTACCCCATGGATGATCTGTTGCGGGAGTTCTTGACGGAGACCAGCGAGAGCCTGGACACCGTCGACAATCAGTTGGTGAAGTTCGAGCAGGAGCCGAACAACGCCAAGATCCTGGATAACATCTTCCGCCTG